>NZ_CP196181.1:4212500-4735000 GCF_051550185.1 Streptomyces pallidus (ex Mingjun et al. 2026)
CCCGCTTTGAAACGCCCAATATCGAGGCGAGCGATGCTAAGTCCGTGAAGCCGCCCTGATCTCTTCGGAGTTGAGGGGAGTGGTGGAGCCGACGGACCAGACTTGTAGTAGGTAAGCGATGGGGTGACGCAGGAAGGTAGTCCAGCCCGGGCGGTGGTTGTCCCGGGGTAAGGGTGTAGGCCGAGGGGTAGGCAAATCCGTCCCTCATGAAGGTTGAGACCTGATGCCGAGCCGATTGTGGCGAAGTGGATGATCCTATGCTGTCGAGAAAAGCCTCTAGCGAGTTTCATGGCGGCCCGTACCCTAAACCGACTCAGGTGGTCAGGTAGAGAATACCGAGGCGTTCGGGTGAACTATGGTTAAGGAACTCGGCAAAATGCCCCCGTAACTTCGGGAGAAGGGGGGCCACGCTTGGTGATGAGTCTTGCACTCTGAGCTGGGGGTGGCCGCAGAGACCAGCGAGAAGCGACTGTTTACTAAAAACACAGGTCCGTGCGAAGCCGTAAGGCGATGTATACGGACTGACGCCTGCCCGGTGCTGGAACGTTAAGGGGACCGGTTAGTGACCTTTCGGGGTTGCGAAGCTGAGAACTTAAGCGCCAGTAAACGGCGGTGGTAACTATAACCATCCTAAGGTAGCGAAATTCCTTGTCGGGTAAGTTCCGACCTGCACGAATGGCGTAACGACTTCTCGACTGTCTCAACCATAGGCCCGGTGAAATTGCACTACGAGTAAAGATGCTCGTTTCGCGCAGCAGGACGGAAAGACCCCGGGACCTTTACTACAGTTTGATATTGGTGTTCGGTTCGGCTTGTGTAGGATAGGTGGGAGACTTTGAAGCAGCCACGCCAGTGGTTGTGGAGTCGCCGTTGAAATACCACTCTGGTCGTGCTGGATGTCTAACCTCGGTCCGTGATCCGGATCAGGGACAGTGTCTGATGGGTAGTTTAACTGGGGCGGTTGCCTCCCAAAGGGTAACGGAGGCGCCCAAAGGTTCCCTCAGCCTGGTTGGCAATCAGGTGTTGAGTGTAAGTGCACAAGGGAGCTTGACTGTGAGACCGACGGGTCGAGCAGGGACGAAAGTCGGGACTAGTGATCCGGCGGTGGCTTGTGGAAGCGCCGTCGCTCAACGGATAAAAGGTACCCCGGGGATAACAGGCTGATCTTCCCCAAGAGTCCATATCGACGGGATGGTTTGGCACCTCGATGTCGGCTCGTCGCATCCTGGGGCTGGAGTCGGTCCCAAGGGTTGGGCTGTTCGCCCATTAAAGCGGTACGCGAGCTGGGTTTAGAACGTCGTGAGACAGTTCGGTCCCTATCCGCTGTGCGCGTAGGAATATTGAGAAGGGCTGTCCCTAGTACGAGAGGACCGGGACGGACGAACCTCTGGTGTGCCAGTTGTCCTGCCAAGGGCATGGCTGGTTGGCTACGTTCGGGAGGGATAACCGCTGAAAGCATCTAAGCGGGAAGCCTGCTTCAAGATGAGTATTCCCACCTCCTTGAGAGGGTAAGGCTCCCAGTAGACGACTGGGTTGATAGGCCAGATGTGGAAGCCCGGTAACGGGTGGAGCTGACTGGTACTAATAGGCCGAGGGCTTGTCCTCAGTTGCTCGCGTCCACTGTGTTAGTTCTGAAGCAACGAACTCGCCATGCCGGCTTGAGTTCAACTTCATAGTGTTTCGGTGGTCATAGCGTTAGGGAAACGCCCGGTTACATTCCGAACCCGGAAGCTAAGCCTTTCAGCGCCGATGGTACTGCAGGGGGGACCCTGTGGGAGAGTAGGACGCCGCCGAACAATCATTGCGGGAAGCCCCGCACCAGCCCGTCAAGGGCTCGGTGCGGGGCTTTTCTGCGTTTACCGGCAGACCAGGGGCCCGGTCGGTATCCTGGCGGCGTTCCCCGGAGGAGTCGATGACAGCACAGCACGTGGAAGACGGCGGTCCGCTCATCCCCCAGCCGGCCATGACGCGGGAAGCGTTGCGGGACGCCGTACGGCGGATCGACATGGCGAGCCTCGTCGTGCTCGACCGGGAGTGCAACGAGGCCTTCGACCGGGCGGCCGAAACGGGAGCGATCAACCCCCTGCGGTTCTTCCTCATCAAGTGGGCCACCCACGTCGCGATCCACCGTTGGCCGGCGCGTGCAGCGGCCCTCCGTGAAGCAGAGCGCATCGCGGGCGACCCGGCCTCCACGGAGCAGGAGTTCCAGGCCGCGATGGCGGCCAGCAGCCGCATCCTCGCCGAGGCGCAGCAGGAAATCGGTCTGTGAGCCCGCGGGGCGAAGGCGTCGAGAGCGACAACGGGTGGGCGTGGGAGTGCGACCCCAGCCGGGTGTGGGTCCTGGGGGACATGCCGTCGGCGCAGCAGGGACTCGTGGGCGCCGTCATGGACGGTCTGGTGGACCTGGCGTCCATGGGCATCGACCCCAAGGACGGCAGCCTGTACGAGGACCCGAACCCGATGCGGCTGCGTACGTACGAGGACGAGCACCTGATGCTCTGGTACCAGACCATCCCGCACCGCAGCCGCGTCTACCTCAAGCGCGTCAACCTCTGACCGACCGAGGCCGAGCCCGGGTGGCCGCCGCGGCTCGCGCGACCAGTCCGCCGTCTGGGAAGGGGACACCTCGCCCTGGTCTACGGGCCCGCTGATCCGCGAGGCCCGTGGTCCGCTGGACGCGTCGCCGTGGTCGTCTGCACGGACCAGTCAGCCGATCGACGAGGGAGGCTCGGGTGCCCGAGCCCCGGACGGAGACGGATGCCGGCGCGCTGTCGCGCCGGTTCCCACCAACGAGCCCGAGCTCCTGGAGCTGATAGGCGGCGGCCTTGCGCTGGCCGAGGACAGCCCGGTGACCTGGGCCGTCGACCTGAACGCCGGCGGGCGCCCTGCTGACCAGCCATGGTCAGTCGCTGCTCTACATTCCTGGCCGAGCCGTCCACCGCCCCGGCCGTGGCTACCGCGGAGACGGCAAGGCCGTCGTGAAACGGCGCCCACGTCATTGCCGATCAGGCACGGATGCGCTGACACCTGCAGCCGCTGCATGAATGGGACGACGTCGCGGTGGACCTGGAGGTCCTCACCGGTCGCCGGCCCGACCTCGCCGCAGACCGCAACCGAGCCATCAACCGGATGCTGGCCCAGGCGCCTGGCGGAGGCCGTGTCGGAGTCGGCGCTATGTGTTGCGGTCTGGCCGGCCATGCGCGGCCAGGGCTCTTGGTCAGCTCTTCTCGCCTTCAAGGCCGATAACAGGCGGGGTGCACCGGCAACGCCAGCCCCCTGGAGGCAGTCGGGATCGGCGAGGACGCCGTTGCGTTCCGCGGAGACGCTCGTCGCCGGTCTGGCTCGCAGAAGATGGTTGAGCCAGACACGCCGCCCCGGGACGCTCGCACGGTGATCCAGAGCATGTCTGGCACCGAAGCAGTGCAGCGAGGGTGGCACGGGCCCTGGTACCGCGTCCGCGCGGTGGCATTCGAGGCGTCGTTCCTGCCCAGTCCGGACGAGGACCTGGACTCGGTGTGCAACGTCGATGTCCTCGTGGACCTCCAGGACGGCTCCCGGTGGACCGCGACTGTCTTCACGGTCGCAGAAGTCGAACGCCTGATGGAGGTCTGTGCAGGAGGCGGCGAGGCTCTTGGCGGCCGCTACTTCCGGGTCTCGGACGGCTTGATCGTTAAGGATCCCGGTATCGACAGCACGAGTCAGGTGACAGCCGGACTGATCGAGACCGACGAGTTCTCCACGGTCTTCCAGCGGCTCGAAGTGCCCACCTGATGCAGCTGCTGCGGCGGCAGGAGCTTGAGAGCCCGGTGATCCTCGGCCGCCCGTTCGCCGACGACGTCGTGGCACCCGAGCCGCGAAGGCGGCGTCCATCGCCTCGACGGACGGGAAGGGGCGGCCGGAGGGAACGCGGTCGTGGGCGATCAGCACCAGGTGCTCGCCCCTGCCCTCACCGCTGGGCCGGTTGGCGGCCAGGGTGGCGATGTCGAGGTCGTAGCGGCCGGCGAAGCCGACCGCTCGCCGGGTGCGCCGTGACGGCGGACGACGGCCGCGGTCCGGTCGCCCGAAGGCGCCCATGGCCGGCTGGCCAGACCCCGGGAGTCGGGTGCAGCCTGGGGCTGGTGGGGGTGGTGTGGCGGCCGTTGACACCCACTGGGGCAGGTTGTAGGATGTAGCGGTTGCCTGGAACGGAAGAGTTCGGCGACAACCCACAGCAAGATCCTCACACCCGGTGAATCTGATTCCTCGGGCGTGGAGTCGACTCTTCGTTCAGAAATGCGAAGCCGGGAAATCCGGTGGAAAATCTCTGATAGAGTCGGTCTCGCCGGAAAGGGAAACGCGAAAGCGGGTCCTTGGAAAGCGAAACCCGCTTCGACCGGGAATCGGACACGAAAGAGTCTGATAGAGTCGGAAACGAAGAACGAAAGCCCGGAGGAAAGCCCGAGAGGGTGAGTACGAAGGAAGCGTCCGTTCCTTGAGAACTCAACAGCGTGCCAAAAATCAACGCCAGAAGTTGATACCCCGTCCACTCCGGTGGATGAGGTTCCTTTGAAAAGACCTGCAGGGCCCCCTGGTGGGGCGCTTGTAGGCGATAAACACAGCGAGGACGCAGTGGTCAGTCGGTCATATTCCGACCGTGGCTGACCCGCTCACCGTGATGTGTGCACCCGATTACGGGTAATCATTCATGGAGAGTTTGATCCTGGCTCAGGACGAACGCTGGCGGCGTGCTTAACACATGCAAGTCGAACGATGAAGCCCTTCGGGGTGGATTAGTGGCGAACGGGTGAGTAACACGTGGGCAATCTGCCCTTCACTCTGGGACAAGCCCTGGAAACGGGGTCTAATACCGGATACGACTGCGGGAGGCATCTCCTGTGGTGGAAAGCTCCGGCGGTGAAGGATGAGCCCGCGGCCTATCAGCTTGTTGGTGGGGTAATGGCCTACCAAGGCGACGACGGGTAGCCGGCCTGAGAGGGCGACCGGCCACACTGGGACTGAGACACGGCCCAGACTCCTACGGGAGGCAGCAGTGGGGAATATTGCACAATGGGCGAAAGCCTGATGCAGCGACGCCGCGTGAGGGATGACGGCCTTCGGGTTGTAAACCTCTTTCAGCAGGGAAGAAGCGAGAGTGACGGTACCTGCAGAAGAAGCGCCGGCTAACTACGTGCCAGCAGCCGCGGTAATACGTAGGGCGCAAGCGTTGTCCGGAATTATTGGGCGTAAAGAGCTCGTAGGCGGCTTGTCACGTCGGATGTGAAAGCCCGAGGCTTAACCTCGGGTCTGCATTCGATACGGGCTGGCTAGAGTGTGGTAGGGGAGATCGGAATTCCTGGTGTAGCGGTGAAATGCGCAGATATCAGGAGGAACACCGGTGGCGAAGGCGGATCTCTGGGCCATTACTGACGCTGAGGAGCGAAAGCGTGGGGAGCGAACAGGATTAGATACCCTGGTAGTCCACGCCGTAAACGTTGGGAACTAGGTGTTGGCGACATTCCACGTCGTCGGTGCCGCAGCTAACGCATTAAGTTCCCCGCCTGGGGAGTACGGCCGCAAGGCTAAAACTCAAAGGAATTGACGGGGGCCCGCACAAGCGGCGGAGCATGTGGCTTAATTCGACGCAACGCGAAGAACCTTACCAAGGCTTGACATATACCGGAAAGCATTAGAGATAGTGCCCCCCTTGTGGTCGGTATACAGGTGGTGCATGGCTGTCGTCAGCTCGTGTCGTGAGATGTTGGGTTAAGTCCCGCAACGAGCGCAACCCTTGTCCTGTGTTGCCAGCATGCCCTTCGGGGTGATGGGGACTCACAGGAGACCGCCGGGGTCAACTCGGAGGAAGGTGGGGACGACGTCAAGTCATCATGCCCCTTATGTCTTGGGCTGCACACGTGCTACAATGGCCGGTACAATGAGCTGCGATACCGTGAGGTGGAGCGAATCTCAAAAAGCCGGTCTCAGTTCGGATTGGGGTCTGCAACTCGACCCCATGAAGTCGGAGTCGCTAGTAATCGCAGATCAGCATTGCTGCGGTGAATACGTTCCCGGGCCTTGTACACACCGCCCGTCACGTCACGAAAGTCGGTAACACCCGAAGCCGGTGGCCCAACCCTTGTGGAGGGAGCTGTCGAAGGTGGGACTGGCGATTGGGACGAAGTCGTAACAAGGTAGCCGTACCGGAAGGTGCGGCTGGATCACCTCCTTTCTAAGGAGCACAGTACCGATTGCAGGCAAACGTTCTGCACGGTCAGCTCATGGGTGGAACGTTGATTAGTTGGCGCGGTTGAACCGGATGGTTCCTCTAGTACTGCCCTCGGGCGTGGAACGAGAACACGGATGGTCGACCGTGCTTGGCACGTTGTTGGGTCCTGAAGGCACGGCCGTTGGTCAGTCTTCAGTGCCGGCCCCAGTGAACTCACCTGCTTGTCGGGTGGGGTGATGGGTGGCTGGTCGTTGTTTGAGAACTACACAGTGGACGCGAGCATCTGTGGCCAAGTTTTTAAGGGCGCACGGTGGATGCCTTGGCACCAGGAACCGATGAAGGACGTGAGAGGCCGCGATAGGCCCCGGGGAGCTGCCAACTGAGCTTTGATCCGGGGGTGTCCGAATGGGGAAACCCGGCAGTCGTCATGGGCTGTCACCCACTGCTGAACACATAGGCAGTGTGGAGGGAACGAGGGGAAGTGAAACATCTCAGTACCCTCAGGAAGAGAAAACAACCGTGATTCCGGGAGTAGTGGCGAGCGAAACCGGATGAGGCCAAACCGTATGCGTGTGATACCCGGCAGGGGTTGCGCATGTGGGGTTGTGGGAATGAGCTTTCACAGTCTGCCGGCTGTGAGGCGAGTCAGAAACCGTATGGATAGGCGAAGGACATGCGAAAGGTCCGGCGTAGAGGGTAAGACCCCCGTAGCTGAAATCTGTACGGCTTGCTTGCTCATCTCCCAAGTAGCACGGGGCCCGAGAAATCCCGTGTGAATCTGGCGGGACCACCCGCTAAGCCTAAATATTCCCTGGTGACCGATAGCGGATAGTACCGTGAGGGAATGGTGAAAAGTACCGCGGGAGCGGAGTGAAATAGTACCTGAAACCGTGTGCCTACAAGCCGTGGGAGCGTCGAGATCTTCGGATCTTCGTGACTGCGTGCCTTTTGAAGAATGAGCCTGCGAGTTAGCGGTGTGTAGCGAGGTTAACCCGTGTGGGGAAGCCGTAGCGAAAGCGAGTCCGAATAGGGCGATTGAGTTGCACGCTCTAGACCCGAAGCGGAGTGATCTAGCCATGGGCAGGTTGAAGCGGAGGTAAGACTTCGTGGAGGACCGAACCCACCAGGGTTGAAAACCTGGGGGATGACCTGTGGTTAGGGGTGAAAGGCCAATCAAACTCCGTGATAGCTGGTTCTCCCCGAAATGCATTTAGGTGCAGCGTCGTGTGTTTCTTGCCGGAGGTAGAGCACTGGATAGGCGATGGGCCCTACCGGGTTACTGACCTTAGCCAAACTCCGAATGCCGGTAAGTGAGAGCACGGCAGTGAGACTGTGGGGGATAAGCTCCATGGTCGAGAGGGAAACAGCCCAGAGCATCGACTAAGGCCCCTAAGCGTACGCTAAGTGGGAAAGGATGTGGAGTCGCAGAGACAACCAGGAGGTTGGCTTAGAAGCAGCCACCCTTGAAAGAGTGCGTAATAGCTCACTGGTCAAGTGATTCCGCGCCGACAATGTAGCGGGGCTCAAGCGTACCGCCGAAGTCGTGTCATTGCAGCAATAGGGCCAACGCCTGCTGTGATGGGTAGGGGAGCGTCGTGTGCCGGGTGAAGCAGCACCGGAAGGTAGTTGTGGACGGTTCACGAGTGAGAATGCAGGCATGAGTAGCGATACAAGAGTGAGAAACTCTTGCGCCGATTGACTAAGGGTTCCTGGGTCAAGCTGATCTGCCCAGGGTAAGTCGGGACCTAAGGCGAGGCCGACAGGCGTAGTCGATGGACAACCGGTTGATATTCCGGTACCCGCTTTGAAACGCCCAATATCGAGGCGAGCGATGCTAAGTCCGTGAAGCCGCCCTGATCTCTTCGGAGTTGAGGGGAGTGGTGGAGCCGACGGACCAGACTTGTAGTAGGTAAGCGATGGGGTGACGCAGGAAGGTAGTCCAGCCCGGGCGGTGGTTGTCCCGGGGTAAGGGTGTAGGCCGAGGGGTAGGCAAATCCGTCCCTCATGAAGGTTGAGACCTGATGCCGAGCCGATTGTGGCGAAGTGGATGATCCTATGCTGTCGAGAAAAGCCTCTAGCGAGTTTCATGGCGGCCCGTACCCTAAACCGACTCAGGTGGTCAGGTAGAGAATACCGAGGCGTTCGGGTGAACTATGGTTAAGGAACTCGGCAAAATGCCCCCGTAACTTCGGGAGAAGGGGGGCCACGCTTGGTGATGAGTCTTGCACTCTGAGCTGGGGGTGGCCGCAGAGACCAGCGAGAAGCGACTGTTTACTAAAAACACAGGTCCGTGCGAAGCCGTAAGGCGATGTATACGGACTGACGCCTGCCCGGTGCTGGAACGTTAAGGGGACCGGTTAGTGACCTTTCGGGGTTGCGAAGCTGAGAACTTAAGCGCCAGTAAACGGCGGTGGTAACTATAACCATCCTAAGGTAGCGAAATTCCTTGTCGGGTAAGTTCCGACCTGCACGAATGGCGTAACGACTTCTCGACTGTCTCAACCATAGGCCCGGTGAAATTGCACTACGAGTAAAGATGCTCGTTTCGCGCAGCAGGACGGAAAGACCCCGGGACCTTTACTACAGTTTGATATTGGTGTTCGGTTCGGCTTGTGTAGGATAGGTGGGAGACTTTGAAGCAGCCACGCCAGTGGTTGTGGAGTCGCCGTTGAAATACCACTCTGGTCGTGCTGGATGTCTAACCTCGGTCCGTGATCCGGATCAGGGACAGTGTCTGATGGGTAGTTTAACTGGGGCGGTTGCCTCCCAAAGGGTAACGGAGGCGCCCAAAGGTTCCCTCAGCCTGGTTGGCAATCAGGTGTTGAGTGTAAGTGCACAAGGGAGCTTGACTGTGAGACCGACGGGTCGAGCAGGGACGAAAGTCGGGACTAGTGATCCGGCGGTGGCTTGTGGAAGCGCCGTCGCTCAACGGATAAAAGGTACCCCGGGGATAACAGGCTGATCTTCCCCAAGAGTCCATATCGACGGGATGGTTTGGCACCTCGATGTCGGCTCGTCGCATCCTGGGGCTGGAGTCGGTCCCAAGGGTTGGGCTGTTCGCCCATTAAAGCGGTACGCGAGCTGGGTTTAGAACGTCGTGAGACAGTTCGGTCCCTATCCGCTGTGCGCGTAGGAATATTGAGAAGGGCTGTCCCTAGTACGAGAGGACCGGGACGGACGAACCTCTGGTGTGCCAGTTGTCCTGCCAAGGGCATGGCTGGTTGGCTACGTTCGGGAGGGATAACCGCTGAAAGCATCTAAGCGGGAAGCCTGCTTCAAGATGAGTATTCCCACCTCCTTGAGAGGGTAAGGCTCCCAGTAGACGACTGGGTTGATAGGCCAGATGTGGAAGCCCGGTAACGGGTGGAGCTGACTGGTACTAATAGGCCGAGGGCTTGTCCTCAGTTGCTCGCGTCCACTGTGTTAGTTCTGAAGCAACGAACTCGCCATGCCGGCTTGAGTTCAACTTCATAGTGTTTCGGTGGTCATAGCGTTAGGGAAACGCCCGGTTACATTCCGAACCCGGAAGCTAAGCCTTTCAGCGCCGATGGTACTGCAGGGGGGACCCTGTGGGAGAGTAGGACGCCGCCGAACAATCATTGCGGGAAGCCCCGCACCAACCCGTCAAGGGCTCGGTGCGGGGCTTTTCTGCGTTTGGCCGCATATGCGTGGTGGGTTCCTTATCCGGGTGCGGTGAGGAGGCCGTGCGTGGTTGGATCCGGGCCATGACTGATCATGTGATCCGGCCCGTGCGTGCCGACGAATGGGAGAAGGTCAAGGAGCTGCGGCTGGTCGCGTTGAGCGATCCCCTGGCACCCGTGGCCTTCCTGGAGACCGCGGCCGACGCCGCGGAGAGGCCGGACGCGTTCTGGCAGGACCGAGCCCGTGGGGCCGCGGAAGGGCGGGGCGTGCGGCAGTTCGTGGCGGAGGCCCCCGACGGGCGGTGGGACGGCTCGGTGACCTTGTTCATCGAGGGGGTCGGAACCACCGATTTTCTGGAGCAGGAGGTCGAGCAGAACCAGGGGCACGTCGTGGGCGTGTTCGTGCGCGCCGAGCAGCGGGGGACCGGGATCGTCGACGCCCTGTTCACGGCCGCCCTGGAGTGGGCGTGGTCGCTGGACGAGCCGGAGCTGGAGCGCGTACGGCTCTTCGTGCACGAGGGCAACGCGCGGGCCGGCGCCTTCTACCGGCGGTTCGGGTTCGAGCCGAGCGGTGTCGTCATCCCGAAGCCGGGGGATCCGGCCTCCAAGGAACTGGAGTACGTCTTCGCACGACCGGTCGGCTCACGACCGGTCGGCTAGAGCTCGGGCCAGCGGGCGCGGGCCTGTTCCCGGCTGCGGCACAGGGCGAGCAGGGGGAGCCGGTCCTCCCGCAGGAGCTCGGGCAGTTGGGGGACCGGGGCGACGGCCGCGACGTCCTCCAGGACCAGCGTGAGTGGTGGGTCGAGCCGGCCGTGGGATGACCGTGCGGCCATGCGGCGGCCGTGCTCGACCACGCTCGACGCGAGTGCGGTGAGCAGGGGCATCGCACTCGGGTGGGTGCGGGGGTCTTCCAAGGGTTCACCCACCACATAAAGGGTGCCCCCCTCCTGCAGGAACGATGCGAGTGCGAGCGCATCCGTTCGGTTCGGGGTGCACGCCTCGCGGATGTGGACCGACGTGAGGCAGGACAGGGCCCTGGCCGTCAGCCGGAGCGCCTCTTCGCGGCGTTCGGGGTGCGCGGTGAGGGCGGACTCCAGTTCGCCGGCCGCGCCGGGAGCCGCCTGGGGGTGGGTGCGCAGGATGCGGACCGGGTCCTGGACGGCCGTCCCGAGCACCCAGCGGTGGAGCTGCTTGAAGGGGCGCTCGTCCAGGGCGGCCGCCTGGAGCCAACTCCGCAGCAGGGTTTCGGCGGTGCCGGCCACGGCCGCGTCCCGGGGGGCCCGCGGACGTACGGGGGCGAGGAGGGCGGCGGCGCGGGCGGCCGCGGTGTCGCGGTCGGCGCAGGCGTCGGCCGGGTTCCAGTGTAGGCGGGCCGGGGTGTCGCACAGGTGCGTGGGGTCGTAGAGGAGGACCGGGCCGAGCTTGGCGCGGGCGTCCTTGGTCTCCGCCCAGAGAGCGGGGGAGGACGTGACGACGAGGGCCGCGCCCTCCGCGGTGGCCAGGCGCCCCGCAGCCAGGCGGTGGCGCTCGGCGGTGCTGCCGTAGACCAGAGGTTCCGCCGACGGTGCGGGCGCCGGCCCGGCGGCGGGCGGGGTGCGGGGCGGGGCGTAGCCGAAGCGGTAGCGGTGGGCGTCGTCCACCGGTGGGGGTGGGGCGCCGGCGGGCCGTGTGCCCGCCGATGCCGGTGCCGACGTCGCCGGGACCGGCTCAGGGGTCTTCGGCTGCGGTTCGAAGGCAGGCCGGGGCACCGGGGCTGCCGTGGCGTCCGCGGTCGGCTGGGCGGCCAGGGCGCGGCGGGACTTCGTACGGGCGACGACGCCGATGACGAAGACGGTCAGGACGAACAGGACGAGCAGCTGCCCCACGAACAGGCCCCAGTACAGCCCCCAGCCGGAGAGGGCCGCGGGGTCGGTGTCGGGCCAGGCGGCGGCCACGTCGTGCGGCTGCGTTATCAGGGCGCGGACGGCCCTCGGGGTGCGCATGAACGTGACGGTGCCCGGCCAGGACCCGTGGGCGAGCAGGGCGGCCAGGCCGGTGGAGGTCCACACGAGCGCGGCCAGGCCGAGGAGGAAGGCGAGGAAGCCGACCAGGACGCCGTCCGGGATCCCGCCCCGGGAGGGGGCGGCGGGCGCCGGGCGTCTCGTGCCGCTGTCGTGCACGGTCAGGCCACCGTGGTCGCGGATCCCGGTCCGCCGCCCTGGCGGCGTTCGGCGAGGAGGGCCCGCTGTTCCGCCTCCCATTCGGCCGCGAGCAGGTCGTCGGGTAGCGGGGGCGGGGCGGAGGACTCCGTCATGGCGCGGTCCGTGTAGACCAGGGGGCGTTCGGCTTCGGTGACGAGGTGTTTGACGACCTGGACGTTGCCGTTGACGTCCCAGACGGCGATGCCGGGCGTGAGCGTCGGGATGATCTCCACGGCCCAGCGGGGCAGGCCGAGGACCCGGCCGGTGGCGCGGGCCTCGTCGGCCTTCTGGGCGTAGATGGTGCGGGTCGAGGCCATCTTGAGGATGGCCGCCGCCTCACGGGCGGCGGCGCCGTCGACGACGTCGGAGAGGTGGTGGACGACGGCGACGAAGGACAGGCCGAGGCGGCGGCCGAACTTCAGCAGGCGCTGGAACAGCTGGGCCACGAACGGGCTGTTGATGATGTGCCAGGCCTCTTCGACGAGGAAGATGCGCTTCTTGCGGTCGGGGCGGATCCAGGTGTGCTCCAGCCACACGCCGACGATCGCCATCAGGATCGGCATGGCGATCGAGTTGCGGTCGATGTGGGACAGGTCGAAGACGATGAGCGGGGCGTCGAGGTCGATGCCGACGGTGGTGGGGCCGTCGAACATGCCGCGCAGGTCGCCGTCGACGAGGCGGTCGAGGACGAGTGCCACGTCGAGGCCCCAGGCCCGTACGTCGTCTATGTCGACGTTCATGGCCTCGGCGGACTCGGCCTCGGGGTGGCGGAGCTGCTCGACGATGTCGGTGAGGACGGGCTGGCGGTCGCGGATGGTGTCGACGACGTACGCGTGGGCGACCTTGAGGGCGAAGCCGGCGCGCTCGTCGAGGCCGTGGCCCAACGCCACCTCGATGATGGTGCGCAGCAGGGCGAGCTGCCCGGTGGTGGTGATCGCCGGGTCGAGGGGGTTGAGGCGGATCCCGTCGTCGTTGGCGGCGATGGGGTCGAGGCGGATGGGAGTTATCCCCAGCTCCTGCGCGATCAGGTTCCATTCGCCGACGCCGTCCTCGCCCTGGGCGTCGAGGACGACGACCTGGCGGTCGCGGAACCGGAGCTGGCGCAGGACGTACGTCTTCTCCAGGGCGGACTTGCCGTTGCCGGACTCGCCGAGGACCAGCCAGTGGGGGGCGGGGAGCTGCTGGCCGTAGAGCTGGAAGGGGTCGTAGATGTAGCCCTTGCCGCTGTACACCTCGCGGCCGATGATCACACCCGAGTCACCGAGTCCGGGGGCGGCGGTGGGCAGGTAGACGGCCTGGGCCTGCCCGGTGGAGGTGCGGACGGGCAGGCGGGTGGTCTCGACCCTGCCGAACAGGAAGCTGGTGAAGGCGTCCGTCAGAGCGGACAGCGGATCTCGCATGGGCGGCCTTTCCCTCCAGCTAGCTTCGGATGCCGGTGGCAAACGGCAGGGTGTTGACGAATGCGCGGTGGTGCTCGCGGTCGCACCACTCCAGCTTCAGGTAGGACTTGCCGGCCGAGGCGCGGATCGTCCTCTTGTCGCGGGCGAGGGCTTCCGGTGAACGGGAGGACACGGTGATGTACCCGACCAGGTTGACTCCCGCCGCACCGCTGGCGAGATCTTCACCTCTTTGGTCGAGGCGGCCGTGGGCGGCGATGTCGCGGGGGTCGACGGTGCGGTTCATCTTGGCGGCGCGGGAGGCGTCGGCCTCGTCGTTGGTCTTCTCGGTGAGCATGCGCTCGATGGCGATCTCGGTGGGCTCCAGGTCCATGGTGACGGCGACGGTGCGGATGACGTCGGGGGTGTGGACGAGGAGGGGGGCGAGGAAGTTCACGCCGACCGGGGTCATCGGCCATTCCTTGATCCAGGCGGTGGCGTGGCACCAGGGGGCGCGGGTGGAGGACTCGCGGGTCTTGGCCTGGAGGTAGGTGGGTTCGACGGCGTCGAGCTCGGCCGGCCAGGCGTTGCGCTTGGTCATGGCCTGGATGTGGTCGATGGGGTGGTCGGGGTCGTACATGGAGTGCACGAGGGAGGCCAGGCGGCCCTGGCCGAGGGGCTGGCGCACGCGGATGTCGGCCTCGGCGAGGCGGGCGCAGATGTCGGTGAGCTCGCGGGCCATGACGATGGCGAGGCCGGTGTCGCGGTCCAGCTTGCGGCCCTTGCGGGAGCCGGCGCGGGCGATGGTGTTGGCCTCGGCGGCGAGTTCGCGCGTGTAGTGCATGCAGGCGACGAGGTAGGCGCGGTGCTGCTCGGAGGAGGTGGAGACCATCGACTGGAGCTGGTCGTAGGAGTCGCGCAGCCAGACGGGGGAGGTCGGGTCCCCGCGCTGGGCGACGTCCTTGGCGTGGGCGTCGGGGTCGGCGGGGAGGGTGCGGGCCAGCATCTGCAGGCGGGTGACGAAGCCGTCGCCGTTGGCGACGTGCTTGAGGAGGGTGCCGAAGCGGTCGACGAGGGCTTCCTGGTCCTCGCTGTCGCGCAGGCCGACGCCGGGGCCCTCGATCTCGATGGCGGCGGTGACCGTCCTGCGGTCGGCGTGCAGGAGCACGGCGATCTCGTCGGGGCCGAAGGGGGCGGAGAGCCAGCTGATGCGGCCGATGCCGGGGGGCGGGCCGATCTCGACCTCGCGGCCGTCGGCGGCGCGGGTGCCGGCTTCCATGGCGCCGGAGCGGTAGGCGGTGCCGCGGCGCAGGATCCGCTTGTAGCTGCGGTTGATCTCGAACCAGCGGTAGAAGGTGCGGCCGCGGTAGGGGACGTACACGGCGGCGAGCGCGAGCACGGGGAAGCCGGCCAGGGTGACGATACGCAGGGTGAGGTCGGGGACGAGGAGTCCGCTCATCATGCCGAGGAACGCGCCGGCGATGATCAGGGCGATCTCGCCGTTCTCGCGGTTCTTGCCGACGATCGCGTTCGGCCGGGCGCGGCCGATGAGGTACGTGCGGCGGGGCGCGACCGGGTGCAGCTGGTGGGACTGGGCCGTCAACGCCCGTCACCTCCTGTGTTCCTCGTGCTGGAGCCCGTACGGGGCGCGGGTGTGGCAGGTCCGCCGCCGGTGGGGCGGCTGCTGTGGGCGGCCACTCCGCCGGAGAGGGGGTTGGCCGGGCGGGGGGCGCTGTCGCCGCCGCCGGAGCGGTGGGCGCCGCGGCTGCTGTGGGCCTTGATGCCCTGGGACACGAGGGAGGCCGGGGAGCTGATGACGGCGGCGGCCTGGGCGCCGTCGGTGGCCTTGCTGCGGCCTGCGCGGGCGGCGGCGATGTCGTCGCCGAAGCCGGGGACGAAGCGGTAGATCATCGCGGAGGCGAAGATCGCGAGGAGGATGATGGCGAGGCCGGAGACGACGGCGGAGAAGGCGTTGGGGCCCTTGTCGCCGGCGAGGGCCCCGGCGAGGCCGAGGACGATGACGATGACCGGCTTGACGAGGATGACGGCGATCATGATGCCGGCCCAGCGGCGGACGTGGCCCCACAGGTTGCGGTCGACGAGGCCGGCGTAGACGACGACGCCGAGGAGGGCGCCCACGTAGAGGAGGGCGGCCCGGATGAACAGCTCCAGGAAGAGGATGCCGGCGGCGAGGACCGTCACGAGCGAGACGACGATCAGCATGATCGGGCCGCCGCCGATGGAGTCGCCCTTCTTGAGGGCCTCGATGAAGGAGCCGAAGAACACGTCGGTCTGGCCGCCGCTCGCGGAGGCGATGACCTCGGTGACGCCGTCGGTTGCGGAGACGACGGTGTAGAGGATCAGCGGGGTGAAGGCGGAGGCGAGGACGGTGAGCCAGAGGAAGCCGATGGCTTCGCCGAGGGCGGTGGCCAGGGGGACGCCGCGGACGGCGCGCTTGGCGACGGCCAGGAGCCACAGGACGAGCGTGAGGACGGTCGACGCGGCGAAGACGATGGCGTACTGCTTGAGGAAGGCGCCGTTGGTGAAGTCGACGTTGGCGGAGCCCTTGACGGCCTTGCTGAGCTCGGTGACGATCCACGCGGCCGCGTCGGCGCAGCCGCGGGCCAGGGAGGCGAGGGGGTTGAGGGCGTCGGCGGGGTCGGAGGGGGCGAGGCCGGTGCGGGGGGCTCCGCCGGTGGCTGCGCCTTGGCCGCGCTCGCAGTAGTCCCGTGCCGGTCCTGCGATCAGGGCGCAGGGGTCGTTGCTGGCGCTAGGGGAGGGGCTGGGCGACGTCGTCGTCGAGGGCAGCGGGGTCGGTGCTGCCATTGCGCGGGTGGCCAGGAGGACGGCTGCGGCTTGGAGGGCCGCCGTGGTGGCGCCGATGCTGCGGAGCGAGAGCGTGCGGCTAGCGGGCATAGGTGAACCCTCCGAATTCGGTGACGGCCTTGCCGATGTCGTCGGAGGTGGACACGGGGTTGTCTCCGGTCACCGGGGTGGGACCGTCCTTCTGGGTCGTTTCGACGACCTTCCAGTCGGAGCCGTTCCATTTCAGGGTCATGGAGATGGTGAACCAGCCACTGGTCACGGGACGGGTGGACTTCTCGCCGGTCAGGCCGAACATGCCAATGCACCACACGTCGACCGAGGCGGTGCCGCTGGCGAAGCTCTTGACCTTGGTGCCGACGGGAACGGTCCGGCTGACGAAGGTGGCGCCGGCCGGGGCCAGACCGTCCTTGGTCAGGCCGATCTGGGAGAGCAGGGCGGCCGAGTAGTCGGCGTCGAAGCCGGCCTGGAGCTTGGTGCGCGCGCCCTCGTCCGCGACGGCGTCCACGATCGCGTGTCTGCGCGCCGGGCTGAACATGCCGTCAGAACCCAGCGCCACCGCATAGTTCGATGCGGCGGACTGGGCGCCCTGTTCGTCGTGGGCGAAGCCGGTGGGGATGCCGGCGTTCTTGCCGTCGACCGGGCGGGTGCCCGTGGGCTGGGTGGGCGCGGTGGACGGCCGGGCTTCCGCGGACGGGGTTTCGGGGCCGCTGCCCGACTGGTTCGCGAAGGCGATGGCCGCGATCAGCAGGACCACCACGCCGACCACCGTGACCAGGCTGCGCGAGGCGCGCGGGGTGCGGCGGGGGGTGCCGTACGGGTCGGCGGGGGTTTCCGGGAGGCGGGTACGGGTCTGGCCCGTGCCGCCGACGTCGCCGTATCCGCCGCCGCCGTACTGGTCCTCGTTGCTCATTGCCTGTCCGCCCCCTCCGCGGTGTGGTGGATCGTCCTCGGGTACGGGTTCCGGCGGGCGGACCCGGTTATACGGCCATTCCGTAGACGATCGTGAACAGCGTGCCGAGGGAGCCGATGATGAAGACTCCGGTGAGTCCGGCGACGATCAGTCCCTTGCCCTGTTCGGCGCTGAACGTGTCGCGGAGGGCGGTGGCGCCGATCCGCTGCTTGGCCGCGCCCCAGATGGCGATGCCCAGGCAGAGCAGGATCGCGACGGCCATGATCACTTCGATCATGACCTTCGCTTCATTGCCGAGGCTGCCGAACGGTCCCCAGTTCGGGGCGATTCCGCCGATGATGGTGGTGATGTCGCCCTTTTCAGCTGCCAGGATCATGTAACTCACCGCCCCTGTACGGGTAGTTCCGGTAGCCCGTGCCCGACGGCAGGGGTCACGCACTATCTTCCCTGATGAAACCGCCGTCGTATGTCGACTTGACGCCTCTCTTTGCCCGATGTCCCGGAAGTCGGACCGCTCGGGCGCTCTGACCTGGGCGGGGGCGGCGGGTTCCCGGAAGGTCGTGGGGTCACTCTGTGTATCACGGAGGGTGACCCCGGGCAATGAACGCCGTCGTCATATGCGCGGCGACGTACGGCGGTTGGTCCGAACTGTCGATGTTTGTCCGACGTTCCGTCAGTCGTTCCATCGGGTCGGGACGGCTCGGGCCGGACGGTTGTCAGTGGTGGCGGGCAGGCTGGAACGGTGACGACTACTCAGAGCGGCATCGACCGTGTCGCCCCTTGGGCGCTGGCGGACATCGAGGCGGCCGTCCGGGCCGGCTGGTCCGCGGAGACCTGTTCCCCCGACGACGTCGAGCGGGAGCCCTGGAGCGCCGACAACCCGGCATGGGGCCACTGCGACATCACCTCGCTGGTGATCCAGGACCTGATGGGCGGCGGGCTGCTGGTCGGGGAGGTGTGGCTTGACGGCGAGCAGCACGGCTACCACACCTGGAACCTGCTGCCCGGTGGGATACCCGTGGACCTGACGAGGGAGCAGTTCCGGCGGGGGCAGGTGGTGACCGAGGGGCGGCTGATGGGGCCGCGGCCGCAGGGGCGGCTGCCGAGGCGCTGGGAGGAGTACCTGCTGCTGCGGAAGCGGGTCGAGGACCGGCTCGGGCCGCTGGAGCCGCCGGCCGCGGGGTGAGCGGGCCGGCGGCCGGGGCGTGGGGGCTGTGGGCCTTTGGGGCTGCCGGGTCAGGACCAGTGGGCGGGGCGGGTGAGGCCGTCCGGGATCTGGGTGTGGGCGTCGCCGCGGGCTGCGTTCAGCTGGGCCTGGGTGAGGAAGAGGGCGTCGCGCAGGTCGGCGCCGCGCAGGTCGGTGTCGCGGAAGTCGGCGCCGATCAGGTCGGCGAGCCGGAGGTCGGCCCGGCTGAGGTCGGCGGCGATCAGGTAGGCCCCGCGCAGGTTGGCGCCGCGCAGGTCGGCTCCGGCCAGGCGGGCTCCCATCAGGTCGGCGCCGCGGTGGTTCTTCTTGCGGGCGGGGGCCTTGGCGCGGACGAGTTCGCTGGTCTCCAGCAGCAGGGTGTTGATCCGCTGGCGCAGGGCGCCGACGTCCAGGCCGGTCAGGGCCTCGGCGTCGGCGGCGGCCCACCCGGAGGTTTCGTCGAGGACCTGGCGGAGTGCGCGGTGGACGGGGCGGGCGGCGGGGCGGGCGAGTGCCTCGGTGACGTAGAAGAGCAGCTCGTGGAGCTGCCGCATGACGGGGAAGACGTCGAACATGCGGCCCGCGGTGCCGGGGTGGGTGCGCCAGTCGCGGCCGCCGAAGGTGACCTGGGAGACCTGCTGTCCCGCGCCGAAGCAGTCGAAGGTGGTGCAGCCCTGGAAGCCCTTGCTGCGCAGCTGCGTGTGGATGCCGCAGCGGAAGTCCTGCCGGAGGTTCTTGCAGGGCGTCCCGGCGGCCTTGTTCACGGCGAAGTCGCTGGACTTGGCGAAGGGCAGGGCGACGCAGCACAGCGCGAAGCAGTTGGCGCAGTCGGCGTGCAGGTCGGGGGTGGCGGCGGGGCCGGCAGGGCTGGCGGGGGTGGTGGCGCGGTCGGACACGGTCCCATTGTCCCCCGTCCCGGGTCGGGCGGTCGCGGCGCGGTCCGGGACCCGCGTCGGCCTGGTTCCGGGCGCCGGGGCCTGGCGGCCGCGGTTACCCGCGGGTAGCGTCCGGGGGTATGGCGTTCTACGAGCGGATCGACGAGCAGCGGTTCCTGGCCACCGAGGACACCCGCGGCCCCTGGGACCCGGGCGCCCAGCACGCCGGTCCGCCGGCCGCCCTGATGGCCCGCGTGATCGAGGAGCGGGCCGGCGCCCGGGCGGACATGCGGATCGCGAGGATCACGTACGAGATCCTGCGGCCGGTGCCGATCGGGCCGGTGCAGGTCGTCCTGAAGGAGCTGCGGAGCGGCCGCAGCACCGAGGTGGTCGAGGCCGCGCTGTACCCGGTGGGGTCGACGGCGCCGGTGGTGCTGGCGCGGGCGCTGCGGGTGCGGGTGGCCGACGGGGTGGTGCCGGCGGTGCTGCCGGGGCCGCAACTGCCGCCGCCCGGGGAGGTGGCGCGGACGCCGTTCTTCGCGGTGTCGTGGGAGCGCGGCTACCACACGGCGATGGAGATGCGGTTCACCGACGGCGCGTTCACCGAGCTCGGGCCGGGCACCTGTTGGATGCGGATGCGGGTGCCGCTGATCGCCGGAGAGGGGACGCGGCCGCTGGACCGTATCCTCGTCGCCGCGGACTCCGGCAACGGGATCAGCGCCGCCGTGGACTTCGAGCGGTACCTGTTCGTCAACAGCGACCTGACGGTGCACCTGCACCGCCACGCGGTCGGCGAGTGGGTGGCGGTCCAGGCCCGCACCAGTGTGGACCCGGCCGGGATCGGGCTCGCGGACGCCGTTCTGCACGACGAGAAGGGGCCCGTGGGGCGGGGCGCGCAGAGCCTGTTCGTCGCGCCGCGGCCCTAGTCAACCCCCGTGCGCGGCGGGGAAGTCGGTGTGGCAGTCTCGTGCCAATGGAGCCCCTGAGAGACGTCGACCCCGCCTGTATCGGGGCACACGCGCTGCTGGCCCGGCTCGGCGCGGGCGGTATGGGACAGGTGTACCTGGCGCGTTCGCCCGGTGGTCGTCTGGTGGCCGTGAAGGTGATCCGGGACGAGATCGTCGGGCATCCGGAGGCGCTGGCGCGGTTCCGGCGCGAGGCCGAGACGGTGCGGGCGGTGCGGTCGGCGTACACGGCGAACCTGATCGACGCCTCGCTGGCGGCGGCCCCCTTCTGGCTGGCGACGGAGTACGTGGCCGGGCCGACGCTGGCCCGTGCGGTGGCGCAGCGGGGCGCGCTGCCCGCGGACACCTGCCGCCGGCTGTTCGCGGCGCTGGCGGAGGGGCTGGCGAGCGTCCACGCGTACGGGGTGACGCACCGGGACTTCAAGCCGCAGAACGTGATCCTGGGCGCGCAGGGGCCGCAGCTGATCGACTTCGGGATCGCGCGGGGCGTCGGGGAGACGGCGCTGACCCAGGAGGGCCAGGCTCCGGGCACGCCGGGGTACACGGCGCCGGAGGTGCTGCTGGGCGCGGAGGCGGGGCCGGCGGCCGACGTGTTCGCGCTGGGGGCGTCGCTGGCGTTCGCGGCGACGGGGCGGCCGCCGTTCGGTACGGGCGTGGCGACGACCGTGAGCTACCGGGCGGTGCACGAGCCGGTGGACGTGGCCGGGGTGGAGCCGGGGCTGGCGGCCCTGATCGAGGCCTGCGTGGCGAAGGACCCGGCGGCCCGGCCGGAGCTGTCGGAGGTCGTGGAGCGGTGCGCGGTGCGCGACGCGCTGGTCGACGATCCGGTGTACGTGGGGCTGGGGGCGCTGGGCGAGGCGGTGCCGCTGCACGAGATGCGGACGCAGGGGCCCGGGGCGGTGCCGTACGGGTACGTGCCGACCGCTCCGGCGGGGACCGCCGTACCCGAGCCGCCCCCGGGCCGCGGCGGGCGGCGGGCGGCCGGCTGGGTGGCGGCGGGGGCCGCGCTGGCGGTGGTGGGCGGTGCGGCGCTGTGGCAGCTGACGCCGCTGGGCGGTGGCGGTGGTGGTGGCGACGGCCGGGACGGCAAGGCCGCAGGCCCGTCGGCGCAGGGCCCCTCCGGGCAGGCGCCCGCTGGTCAGGCTCCGGCCGGCCAGGGATCCGCCGCCCCGTCGGCGGCGGCGCAGTCGCCGGCCGGGCCGCCCACGTTCATCAAGCAGACGGCCCCGAACCTGGACGACTACAACCCGATCCTGAAGCAGTGCCACAACCCGGTCGGGGAGGAGCCCGGGCTGGGGAACTTCCAGACCTCGGTGACGACGGCCGAGAGCGACTACCTGAAGGAACTGAAGCCGGGGCAGGTCCGGATCGGCTTCCGGCTGAAGTTCCCCCTCGCGGACGCGCCGCCGTACTACGTGGCGGTCGTGGTGAAGCCGCAGCACGAGGTCGACCCGGGCGGCCGGTCGACCGCGGTGACCGACAACCGCCAGCTGGGCTTCGTGGCGAAGGCGCGGGACCTGTACGAGGGGGACGAGACGCAGTGGAAGTACGCGCTCTACCCGGACGACTTCTCGATGGAGGGGGACGGCAAGCGGGTGCCGGCGCCGCCGCTGGCACAGGATCCGGGTGGGTGGACGGTGGTGTTCCGCCACGCGGTCTCGGATAACCAACACAAGAGCGTGGTGTGCGACGGCTTCGATTCCGGTCCGCAAAAGGGATGATTCCGACACGTACTGGTGAATCCCTGTGAAAGTCTGCTCGATGGGGGAGGGTTGACGGGTGCGCAGATTCTGGGTGATCGGCGGGATCGGCTTCGGGGTGTGCCTGTGCTTTCTCGCCCTCCTCGTGGTCGGCACGTACTCGGCGGCCGCGGGCATCGCGGGCGGCGGCGGCCGTGCGCTGGGCCTGACCAAGGGGGCGGTGCCGGCGAAGTACCAGGCGCTGGTGCAGAAGTGGGGGGTGCTGTGTCCCACCCTTTCTCCGGCCGTCCTGGCGGCGCAGTTGTACTCGGAGAGCGGCTGGAACCCCACGATCGTGAGTCCGGCCGACGCCCGCGGCATCGCCCAGTTCATCCCGGGCACGTGGGCGACGCACGGCATCGACGGGGACGGTGACGGCGACCGGGACATCTGGGACCCCAACGACGCCATCCCGTCGGCGGCTTCGTACGACTGCACGCTCGCCAAGGACGTGAAGGGCGTCCCCGGCGACCCCGTCGCCAACATGCTCGCGGCCTACAACGCGGGTCCGGGCGCGGTGCTCCAGCACCAGGGCGTGCCCCCGTACCGCGAGACGCAGGGGTACGTGAAGGCCATCACCACCCTCGCGAAGAGCTTCGAGAAGCCGGTCGGCAGGGTGGCCCCCTCCCAGCAGGCGGCCGCGGCCATCTACTTCGCGCAGAAGCAGTTGGGCACGCCGTACCTGTGGGGCGGCAACGGAACTCCCGACCAGGACGGGCGGTTCGACTGCTCGGGGCTGACCAAGGCGGCGTACGAGTCGGTGGGGATCACGCTGCCGCGCGTCGCGAACGACCAGTACAACGCCGGATCGCATCCCGCGCGCAACGAGTTGCTCCCGGGCGATCTGGTGTTCTTCTCCGACGATCTGACGAACTCGCGGGAGATCCGGCACGTCGGGCTGTACGTGGGCGGCGGTTACATGATCAACGCCCCGTACACCGGCGCGGTGATCCGCTTCGACAAGATCGACACGCCCGACTACTTCGGTGCGACCCGCGTCACCAAGGACGGCGCCGAGGCCCTGCCGGACCGCACCGTCGAGGCCACGGCGCCATGATGACTTCCAGTCAGGTCATGGCCCTGGGCTGCGGCGACGAATCACTCTTGGATAACGTTGACGTGATCATTCGGTGGAGAGTGGAACCGCGCTGACAGAACGTGCGTTCCATGGACACGGGGAAGGGTCACAAGGGGGGGTTCGCGGGGCGCACACACGGGTGCGCCCGAAGGGAACCGAGCAAGGGCAAGGTGCCGCATCGTCATGGCTGCACTCGCAACCGGTGGGTCGAACGTGGACGTCGGCCTGCTGTACGACGTCAATGCGCTGGCCCGGCATGCCCCGGCGGGCGTCGACCGGGCGGTCGCACTCGTCGGCGACTACGGCATCCCCCTGACCCTGGTGCTCCTCGTGCTGTGGTGCTGGCGCGGCGCGCGCCGGCAGGACGAGACCTCGGCCGCGGAGTCGTTCGCCGCTCTGGTGTGGGCTCCCCTCGCGGCCGCCCTCGCCCTGATGGCGAACGTCCCGCTGCGCCGGCTGGTCGCCCGTCCCCGCCCCTTCGACGAGCACAGCGGTCTCCAGGTGATCGACCCCGGGCTGGGCCTGCACGGCTACTCCTTCGTCAGCGACCACGCCACCCTCACCATGGCGCTGGGCATCGGCCTGTTCCTCGCCCGCCGCAAGTTCGGCCTCGTCGGGATCGGCCTGGCCCTCGCCGACGGTCTCTGCCGCGTGTACATGGGCGTCCACTACCCGACCGACGTCATCGGCGGCTACGCCCTCGGCACCGCCGTCGTCCTCGTCCTCGCCCCGCTCGCGATGGCACTGCTGACCCCGGTGGTACGGGCGGTGGCCCGCTCCCCGCGGCTGGGCCGGCTGGTCCGGGCCGGACACCGCGCCCGGCCCTGCCCGGTGGACCTCGCGGAGGCGGCGGGCGCCGGCACGCGGGACAAGGACCTCGCCGCCTGACGACACGGGCGGCACGGGCGGCGGCACGGGCGGAGGCGGGCGAAGGGACCGGCGAGGGGACCGGCCAAGGGGCGTGCCCCGCGCGGGACCGCCGCTCCCGGAAGCCTAGGACTGCCCGTACGCGTCCCGTACGGCGATCAGGACCGCCGCCAGCAGGCACAGGGCCGCCACCCCGAAGCACACCAGCACCGCCGTCGGCCGGGACCGCGGCGTCACGGGTCGCCCCCGTCGGACCGCCCGCCGGCGTCGGACACCCCGTCACGGCGGTGGCGGGAGCGCAGCCACAGGCCGGTGGCGAAGGCGGCGGCGCCGGTCAGCCCGACGGCCAGGGCCACGTCGGCGGGCCCGTCCGCGGTGCCCGTCGGCCGGTCGTTGCCCAGCGGCCGGGCCGAGGCCGCCGGCCGGGCGTAGGCCGCGGCGGCGGGAGTGAGCGCGAGGAGCAGGGCCCAGAGGAGGGCTGCGAGGCGGGGTGCGGGTCCTGGCATGCCTCCAGCGGATCCGCACGCAGGCGGGCCGGCCAGCCGGGAGCGTCCGAACGGGCGACCCGGGGCCCGGGTGCCGGCCGGCGGCCCCGGTCCCGCCGGACTACCCCGCGGAGTGCCGAGCGGCGTCCTTGCGGGCCAGGTCCCGGGAGCGGCGGGCGGGTCCCGTCCAGCCGCAGCTGCACACGGCCAGGCAGAACGAGCCGCGCTCGACGGTGTCGGTGGAATGCCCGGCGGGGAGCACCTCCGCCGGGCGGGGCAGCTCGACGCCGTCGGGCAGGGCCAGGGGTGACGCCTCGGAATGCAGGTCCACGCCACAACGGTACCGGGGACCGGAGCCCTTCCCGGGCCGTGACGGGAAACCGCGGACCTCGTTATCCGGAACGGGTGGGGGCCTCGGTCGAACAGCGGTCATGCGTTGGGGGTTGGCAGGCGATGGTGGTGCATCAGCACGGTTGGCGGCGCGGGCGGGCGGGCGGGGTGGCGCTCGCCGCCGGCATGGCCGCGACCCTCGCCGCGGTGAGCGGCTGCGGCGGCCCGGCCTCCGCGGGCGACGACCGGCCCCCCGGCGACCCGGCGGCCGCGGTCCGCGCGGCCGCGGACGCCCTGGCCAGGGCGGGCAGTGCGCGGGCCCGAACGGCGATGGAGATGGCCACCGGCGGCACCCGGGTCACCATCCGAGGCGAGGGCGGCGTCGACTTCAGGAACCGGATGGGCCAGCTCCTGGTCATGCTCCCGGCCGACGCCGCCGGCAAGGAGGAGCACCGGCCCATCACCGAGCTGCTCGTGCCCGGCGCCCTGTACATGAAGAACCGGGGCGCGGGCGTGCCCGCCGACAAGTGGGTCCGGGTGGACACGACCGCCCTCGCCGACGGGAACCTGGTCACCGGCGGTGCGACGGACCCGCAGGCCGCGGCCGAGCTGCTGCGCGGTGCGCAGGACGTCCGGTACGTGGGCGAGACCGAGCTGGCCGGGGAGAAGGTGCGGCACTACCAGGGGACCACCGACATCGGGCGGGCCGCGCAAAGCGCCTCCCCGGCGGTCAGGGGAGCCCTGGAGGCCGCGGCGAAAGGGTTCAGCAAGGACACCGTGCCGTTCGACGCCTACCTCGACGAGGAGGGGCGGCTGCGGAAGGTCCGGCACCGGTTCACCTACGTCAACAATGGCGTGATCGATGTCTCCTCGACCACGCTGCTCTACGCGTTCGGGACGCCGGTGACCGTCGTATTGCCCGCAAGCAGGGACATTTACGCCGGGAAGATCGCCGACTAGCCGGTAGGACGGTCCCGGCCCGGCGCGATCGGGTCATGGCCTCGACGAGGAGGGGCGGCTGCGGAAGGTCCGGCACCGGTTCACCTACGTCAACAATGGCGTGATCGATGTCTCCTCGACCACGCTGCTCTACGCGTTCGGGACGCCGGTGACCGTCGTATTGCCCGCAAGCAGGGACATTTACGCCGGGAAGATCGCCGACTAGCCGGTAGGACGGTCCCGGCCCGGCGCGATCGGGTCATGGCGGGGTATCCGGAAATGGTCCATCCGTGTCATGCGCACACCGCCCCGCCCTCCCTACGCTGGGAGACCGCAGATCCACGTCCCCCGTCCGATGGCGGCAGATTGAGGTGACACGCGTGACTCCGGCTGGCGGTACGACGGTGCAGGACCACGTGGCGCTCGCCGAGATCGAACTGTGCGGCGAGCTGATCATCGCGGCCTCCGCGGCGGACGAGGAGCGGCTCAGCCAGGACCGGATCGACGAGGTCCTGATGGGCTTCGCCCGGTAGCCGCCGCCCCTCCTCCCGCGCCGTACGCCTGCGGGGGCCCGTACGCCGGTGTGTGCCCGCGGGTGCGCCGCGCGCGGTCAGGTCCGCAGGAGCCGCGCGATCGCCTTCGTCGCCTCCTCGACCTTGGCGTCGATCTCCGCCCCGCCCTTGACGGCCGCGTCGGCCACGCAGTGCCGCAGGTGCTCCTCCAAGAGCTGGAGCGCGAACGACTGCAGGGCCTTCGTGCTGGCCGAGACCTGGGTGAGTATGTCGATGCAGTACACGTCCTCGTCGACGAGCCGCTGCAGGCCCCGGATCTGCCCCTCGATCCGGCGTAGCCGCTTGAGGTGCTCGTCCTTCCGGTGGTGATACCCGTGCACCGCAGCGCCAGGGGCCGTACCGGTGGCGACGCCGGCTCCGGAGCCTTCCGCCTCGATGGCCGTCATGGGTCCTCCCGTGGTCCGGAACGAGGGGGATATACCCCCGTTGGGTATAGGGTAGCGGGCCGCGCCCGAGCTGGCAGCGGTCCCCGGTGCCCACTGTGCCTGATGGAGGACACCGTGGAATGGCCGGTTAGCCGTGGCCGGGGTATACGCCTAGCATCAGCCTGACCGAATCCGATGCACCCCGAGGACCCCACGTGCGATTTCGTCTGACCCCCAGGGAGACGAGCTTCTACGACATGTTCGCCGCATCCGCGGACAACATCGTCACGGGCTCGAAGCTCCTGATGGAACTGCTCGGAGCGGACCCCTCCGCCCGGGCCGAGATCGCGGAGCGGATGCGTGCGGCCGAGCACGCGGGGGACGACGCCACCCACGCGATCTTCCACCAGCTGAACTCCTCCTTCATCACGCCGTTCGACCGTGAGGACATCTACGCCCTCGCCTCGTCGCTCGACGACATCATGGACTTCATGGAGGAGGCCGTCGACCTGGTGGTCCTCTACAACATCGAAGAGCTCCCCAAGGGCGTCGAGCAGCAGATCGAGGTCCTGGCGCGGGCGGCCGACCTGACGGCCGAGGCCATGCCGCACCTGCGCACGATGGACAACCTGACCGAGTACTGGATCGAGGTCAACCGCCTCGAGAACCAGGCCGACCAGATCCACCGCAAGCTGCTCGCCCAGCTCTTCAACGGCAACTACGACGCGATCGAGGTGCTGAAGCTCAAGCAGATCGTCGACGTCCTCGAAGAGGCCGCCGACGCGTTCGAGCACGTGGCGAACACGGTGGAGACCATCGCCGTCAAGGAGTCCTGAACCCCGTGGACACCTTCGCTCTGATCGTGACCATCGGTGTCGCGCTCGGTTTCACGTACACCAACGGTTTCCACGACTCGGCGAACGCGATCGCGACCTCGGTCTCGACCCGGGCCCTGACCCCGCGCGCCGCCCTCGCGATGGCCGCGGTGATGAACCTCGCCGGTGCCTTCCTCGGCAGCGGCGTGGCGAAGACCGTCAGCGAGGGGCTCATCGAGACCCCCACGGGCAAGACCGGGATGTGGATCCTGTTCTCCGCGCTGGTCGGGGCCATCGTCTGGAACCTGATCACCTGGTACTTCGGCCTGCCGTCCTCCTCCTCGCACGCCCTGTTCGGCGGCATGGTGGGCGCGGCGCTGGCCGGCGGGATCGGGGTCATCTGGTCGGGCGTCGTGGACAAGGTCGTCATCCCGATGTTCCTGTCCCCGATCGTCGGTCTGATCGTCGGCTACCTGGTCATGGTCGTGATCATGTGGCTGTTCCGCCGGTCCAACCCGCACAAGGCCAAGCGCGGCTTCCGCGTCGCACAGACCGTCTCGGCGGCCGGCATGGCCCTCGGCCACGGTCTGCAGGACGCCCAGAAGACCATGGGCGTCGTGGTGATGGCGCTGGTCATCGCCGACATCGAGAAGCCCGGCGACCCGATCCCGGTGTGGGTGAAGGTGGCCTGTGCGGTGATGCTGTCGCTCGGTACGTACGCGGGCGGCTGGCGCATCATGCGCACCCTCGGCCGCAAGATCATCGAGCTGGACCCGCCGCAGGGCTTCGCCGCGGAGACCACGGGCGCTTCGATCATGTACACGGCGTCGTACCTCTACCACGCGCCGATCTCCACCACCCACGTGATCACCTCGGCGATCATGGGTGTGGGTGCGACCAAGCGGGTCAACGCGGTCCGCTGGGGCGTCGCCAAGAACATCATCATGGGCTGGTTCATCACCATGCCGGCCGCGGCGGGTGTCGCCGCGGCGTGCTTCTGGGTCGTGAACCTGGCCGTCGGTTAGCGGTGCGGGGGCCTTCGGGCCCCGGCCCGCGGCCGCGGCGGGAAAGAGATCGGGCCGGCTCCCCCCACCCAGGGGGAGCCGGCCCTTCGCCTTGCGGTGGCACCGCCATGCAGCACCGCAGGACGTCAGTGCGGCAGAGCCGCGGTCTGTGGATCAGCCGAAGCGGCCCGAGATGTAGTCCTCGGTCGCCTGGACGGACGGGTTGGAGAAGATGCGGTCCGTGTCGTCGATCTCGATGAGCTTGCCGGGCTGGCCGACCGCCGCGAGGTTGAAGAACGCGGTGCGGTCCGAGACGCGGGCGGCCTGCTGCATGTTGTGCGTCACGATGACGATCGTGAAGCGCTCCTTCAGCTCGCCGATCAGGTCCTCGATCGCGAGGGTGGAGATCGGGTCGAGGGCCGAGCAGGGCTCGTCCATCAGCAGGACCTCGGGCTCGACCGCGATGGCGCGGGCGATGCACAGGCGCTGCTGCTGGCCGCCGGAGAGGCCGGAGCCCGGCTTGTTCAGGCGGTCCTTGACCTCGTTCCACAGGTTGGCGCCCTTGAGGGAGCGCTCGACGATGTTCCCGAGCTCCGACTTCTTGTGCTTGCCGTTCAGGCGCAGGCCCGCCGCCACGTTGTCGAAGATCGACATGGTGGGGAAGGGGTTCGGGCGCTGGAAGACCATGCCGACCGTGCGGCGGACCGCGACCGGGTCCACGCCGGGGCCGTACAGGTTCTCGTCGTCCAGGAGCACCTTGCCCTCGACGCGGCCGCCGGGGGTGACCTCGTGCATGCGGTTGAGGGTGCGCAGGAAGGTGGACTTGCCGCAGCCGGACGGGCCGATGAAGGCGGTCACGGAGCGGGGCTCGACGGTCATCGAGATGTCGTCGATGGCCTTGTGGGCGCCGTAGAAGGCGGACAGACCGCTGACGTCGATTCGCTTGGCCATGAGGGTCACTTCGCTTTCATGCAGTCGCGTCAGCGACCGGTCTTCGGGGCCTTCCAGCGGGCGATGCCGCGGGCCACCAGATTGAGGATCATGACGAAGGCGATCAGGACGAGCGCTGCGGCCCATGCCCGGTCGTAGGAGGCGTCACTGCCGACCTTGTACTGCTCCCAGATGTAGAGGGGGAGCGAGGACTGGGCGCCTTCGAAGGGGTTGCCGTTGATCAGCTGGGAGCCGAAGACCAGCAGCATGATCGGCGCGGTCTCGCCGGCGATGCGGGCGACGGCCAGCATCAGGCCGGTGGCGATGCCGCCGATGGCGGTGGGGAGGACCACCTTGAGGATCACGCGCCACTTCGGCACACCGAGGGCGAGGGCGGCCTCGCGCAGCTCGTTCGGGACGAGCTTGAGCATCTCCTCGGTGGAGCGGACCACGACGGGCATCATCAGGATCGACAGGGCCATGGCGCCGGCGAAGCCGGAGGGGCCGAAGCCGAGCATCAGGTTCCAGGTCGTCAGGATGAACAGGCCCGCGACGATGGACGGGATGCCGGTCATGACGTCGACGAAGAAGGTGACGGCCTTGGCGAGCCGGCCCTTGCCGTACTCGACCAGGTAGACGGCGGTCAGCAGGCCGATCGGCGCGGCGATCAGGGTGGCCAGGGCGATCTGCTCGATCGTGCCGAGCAGGGCGTGGTAGACGCCGCCGCCGGCCTCGAAGCTGGTCACGCCGTTCATCGAGTGGCTGAGGAAGTTGCCGTCGAGGGCCTTGACGCCGCGGCTGATCGTGGTCCAGATCAGCGACAGCAGCGGGACGACCGCGAGCAGGAAGCAGACCCAGATCATGGACGTCGCAACGCGGTCCTTGGCCTGGCGACGGTTCTCGACCACGGCGCTGGCGCCGTACGTGATGGCGACGAACAGCAGGGCGGCGATCAGACCCCACTGGACCTTGCTGTGGAGGTCGAAGGCGAGGCCGATGCCGGAGCCGAGGACGGCGGAGAGCACTGCGATGCCGGCGGGGGACCAGCGGGGCAGGCCGCCCCGGGTGAGGCTGCCGCGGGCGGGGGACCGGTCGGCCCGGGTGGGACGGTCCTGTATTGCGTGGCTCATCAGGCGTTCGCCCCCGAGTACTCCTTGCGGCGCGCGATGATCATGCGAGCGGCGCCGTTGACCAGCAGGGTGAGGAGGAAGAGGACGAGGCCGGAGGCGATCAGCGCGTCGCGGCCGAACTCGTTGGCCTCGTCGAACTTCGCGGCGATGTTCTGGGCGAACGTGCCGCCGCCCGGGTTCAGGATGTGACCGGAGATCAGGAAGCTCGGGGAGAGGACGGTGGCGACGGCCATGGTCTCGCCGAGGGCGCGGCCGAGGCCGAGCATGGAGGCGGAGATGACTCCGGAGCGGCCGAAGGGCAGGACCGCCATGCGGATGACCTCCCAGCGGGTCGCGCCGAGGGCCAGGGCGGCCTCCTCGTTCATGCGCGGGACCTGGAGGAAGACCTCGCGGCTGACGCTGGTCACGATCGGCAGGATCATGATTGCGAGCAGGATGCCGACGGTGAAGAGGGAGCGGGCGACGCCGACCTGGGTCTTGTCGAAGACGTAGGTCCAGCCCATGTACTCGTCCAGCCAGAGGTTCAGTCCGGCCAGCTGCGGGACGAGGAAGAGGGCGCCCCAGATGCCGTAGATGATCGACGGCACGGCGGCCAGCAGGTCGACCACGTAGGCGAGGGGGGCGGCCAGCTTGCGCGGCGCGTAGTGCGAGATGAACAGGGCGATGCCGACGGCGATCGGAACCGCGATGGCCATCGCGATGATCGAGCTGACGACGGTGCCGAAGAGCAGGACCGCGATGCCGAAGACGGGCGGGTTCGCCGACGCGTTCCAGTCGAAGGTGGTGAGGAAGTTGCCCTCGTTCTTCGACAGCGCGATCGAGGCGCGGTAGGTGAGGAAGGCGGCGATGGACGCCATAATCACCAGGAGCAGAATGCCGGAGCCCTTGGAGAGCCCCGCGAAGATCTTGTCACCGGCGCGGCCGGTGGTCTTCCCGCTCGCGGAGACAGGCGGAGGCGTGTCTATCTGGGTGGGTGTGGTGGTAGCCATGATCTTTCCGGTCTGGGTGGGGGACCAGCCCCCTGGCGGCGGTGCACCGGATTCCCCCGGGCGGGGGAGGGGCCCCGGCGCCGGGCAGGTCGGTGACCTGCCCGGCGGTCCGGGGCTCAGGGGTTCAGGAGAGCGAGTTGATGACCTCGCGGACCTTGGTGTTGATCTCGGCCGGGATCGGGGCGTAGCCGTTCTCGGAGAGGACCTTCTGGCCGGCGTCCGAGGCGGCGTAGCCGAGGAAGGACTTCACGGTCGGGAGGGTCTCGGCCTTGTTGCCCTTGTCGCAGACGACCTCGTAGGTGACCAGGACGATCGGGTAGGCGCCCTCGGCCTTGGTCGCGTAGTCGAGCTTCAGGGCCAGGTCGGAGCCGGTGCCGGCGACCTTGGCGGCCGCGATGGCCTTGGAGGCGGCGTCGGCGGAGGCCTTGACCGGGGCGGAGGCGCCGGTGTTGATGTCGACGGTCTTGATGTTCTGGGAGCTGGCGTAGGACAGCTCGAAGTAGCCGATCGCGCCGTCGACGGTCTTCACCTGGGAGGCGACACCGGAAGAGTTGGACGCGCCCTGACCGCCGGGGGCCGGCCACTTCTTGGAGGCCTCGTAGGTCCAGGCGTCGGGGGCGGCGGCCTTCAGGTACTTACCGAGGTTCTCGGTGGTGCCGGAGTCCTCGGAGCGGTGGAAGGCCTGGATCGCCGTGGACGGCAGGTTGACGCCCGGGTTCAGCTTCTTGATCGCCTCGTCGTCCCACTTCTTGATCTTGTCGTTGAAGATGTTCGCGAGGGTGGGGGCGTCGAGCGTGAGCTTGTCGACGCCGGCGACGTTGAAGCCGATGGCGATCGGGCCGCCGACCATCGGCAGGTTGATGCCCTGGCCGCCGGTGCAGATCTTCTTCGACTCCTCGGCCTGCTCGGGCTTCAGCGCGGAGTCCGAGCCGGCGAAGCCGACGGTGCCCTGGTTGAAGGCGACGATGCCCTCACCGGAGGAGGAGGACTTGTAGTTGACCTCGACGCCCTGGCAGGCGGCCATGTAGTTCTTGACCCACAGGTCCACGGCGTTCTTCTGCGCGGAGGAGCCGGACGCGAGCAGCTTGCCCTTCGCGTCGCCGCACTTGATGTCGCCCGCCGCGACGGACGGCTTGCCGCTGGCGTTGCCGCCGGTGTTGGTGTTGTCGTCCGAGCCGCACGCCGTGAGGACCAGGGCGCCGGACACGACAAGCGCGCCGAGGGCGGAGGCACGAAGCATGTTCTTGCGCTGAAGCTTCACTTTTCGGGTGTTCCTTCCAGAAGCCGCCGGCCGCTTTCGGTAATCGGGGCGGCGTGCGAAGAGGACTACGTCGGATGCGCGGGCTACCGCCGGATCTGGCCAGCGGCACGCTCGTCGCATCACTGAAATTAGGCAGATCAGGTGAAGCGATCGACGGGGCAAGGTGAACGGAAGGTGAACCTCGACGGACGGCCGGGTGCGAGACGGCGTGGCGCTCTGCCGCCGCGGCCAACCGGTGATCGGCATGCGGAATCTGATCCCTGGGGCGCCGTGGGTGCTACCCGGTCGCTCCGGCGGGCCGCTGTCGGCTGATGCAGGCTGCGCCTGTTCAAATTTCCGACTCCCTGTGGGCGCCCTTTGCGTGAACAAGTGGAACTCATGGGCGTGGCCTGTTTGGTGATGGCCGTTAATTGCCTTGACGGCGTGGAATCTTCCGACGAGGCTGGCCGTCCTTGTGATTGGTTCAAATAGGGGGTGAGTTTGCTTGTTGCTTAAGCGCGTTGTTTCGGTCATGTCAGCACTTTCTGCAATTATTGCAGGAGGAATCATGCTGGCGCCGGCTGCGAGTGCTTCGCAGTACGGTTGCGAGGGTTACAGTGTCATTGCACACTCCATCTTCGAGAGGAACTCGGGTACCAAGCTTAGTAATGTGATCGTTTACTACGATCCCGCGACCGGCGTGAACTGTGTTGTTAACAGGCGGACGGCGTTGGGCGAGTTCGGTAAAAAGGCGTGGCTTGAGGTGAGCGTCTGGGCCGACGGAGGGTCGGTGTTCACGGATGCCGGCAATTTTTCTCAGATGGCCGGACCGGTCTCGGTCAGGGCGCCTGGCAAATGCATCAACGTGAAGGCGATCACGCATACGGCAAGCGGTGGATACGGTGACCTGAGTTTCCGCGGGGCGTGTGGCTAAGGGTTCCTGCACGCGGATCGCCCTCCTCGGCGTGGCCGGAAAACCAACGGCCGCGCCACCCTGCGGCGAGATCGACACCTGCCCGTCTTTCGGCGGGATTCCGACGGACGCTATCTGCAACGCGACCTTTACCGCTGCTCCGCGACCGGCGGGAACCATACGTCCTGCGGGCGCACAGTTCTGGCCGCTCCCGACTGCCGTGCGGGATAGCGGCGCCGACGGCGGGCTCCGGTTCGTGTCCAGGGGACTCACGGCGACATCGAAGTCATTGGAGCACGTGCACGGTCTTTGGCCCTGCGGCGACGTCCAGCGTCGCGATCACTGCGGGTGACCGGAGTCCGGACAGGGCACCGAGACCAGCTTGGCCGAAAATGAGTGGCACCGCACCCCGCGGCGAATTCCTCGTCGCGGGGTGCGGTGCGTCGTCGTCGGCGGCGGCCGGTCCGGGCCGGCGGGACCGGCCCGGACCGGTCCTGGGTCAGGAGGCCGCGGCCGTGGCGACCGGGTGCCAGTGGGTGTGGAAGGCGAGGCGGGCCGACCCGACCTCGTGCCGCTGGGCGGCGTGGAGCACCCCGAGGGCGTACGCGGTGGCCGGGGCGATGCGCGGGGTGCGGGCGGCGGCGGCCGACGCGGCGGCCGCCTCGGCGGCGTCGAGGTGCCGGTCCAGGGCCTCGCCGGCCGTGGCCAGCCGGGCCACGTCCTCGCCGAGGACCTCCCGGGCGTAGCGGTGGATCCGCAGGAGGCGGCCCACCTCGTGCCAGAGGCCGTCGTGGTCGGGCAGGTACGGGTGGACCTCCGCGCTGGACGGCAGTGCGTCGACGGCCGCGGTGAGCCGGGTCCGCGTCACCTCCGCCAGCGGGACCAGGACGTGCTCGACCCGTCCCCGGGCGGCGATCACGTCCAGCGGAACCTCGGAGGCCAGGACGGCCACCGCGTCGGCCACCGCGTGGAACCGGGACGACCCGAGCGCGTGCAGTGTCGCGGAGTGGGCCCGGGTCCGGGCCAGGGTGAGCCGCCGCTCCAGCAGGGCGGCGGCCCGCGCCGAGCCCACGGTCAGCGCGCCCGGGGTGCCGCGCGGGGCGGGGACCTCCGGCGAGCCGGACAGCCGGTGCAGCGCGTCCAGCAGCCGGGTCAGCCGGGCGGCGTACGCGTGCTCGTCGGCCAGCGTCGAGGCCAGCCAGGCCAGTTCGCCGCGCAGTCCGTCGGCCCAGGACGAGTCGGTGACCGTGCGGAAGGTCGCCAGGGATCCGCTGATCCGGCGCGCAGCCCCCCGCAGGCTGCGCGCCGCGTCGGCGCCGTCCGCGGCGTCGGCCCCGCATTCCTCGTGCAGCCTCAGGCCGCGCAGGAATGCGGTGGCCTGGGCCCGCAGGTACGCGCCGAGCACGTCCCCCGCGGATCCCCCGCCGCTCGCGGTCGCTGTCAGGTCATGGTTTGGCAGAGCCACGCCGGCGCCTCCGGGCGTCTATGAGCATCTCCTGAACGTGCCGCAGCGGCTGGCCTTCGTGGTCGGTGCTGTGCCGGGTCCATTCGCCGTCCGGGCCCAGGTGCCAGGAGGAGGTGGAGTCGGACATGCCGGTCTCCAGCAGTCGGTCCAGCGCCGCGCGGTGTGCCGGGTCGGTGACCCGGACCAGAGCCTCGATGCGGCGGTCGAGGTTGCGGTGCATCATGTCGGCGCTGCCGATCCACACCTCGGGTTCGCCGCCGTTGCCGAAGGCGAAGACCCGGGAGTGCTCCAGGAAGCGGCCGAGGACGGAACGGACCCGGATGTTCTCCGAGAGCCCGGGGACCCCGGGGCGCACGGCGCAGATGCCGCGGACCCAGATGTCGACGGGGACCCCGGCCCGGGAGGCCCGGTAGAGGGCGTCGATGAGGGCCTCGTCGACGACGGAGTTCATCTTCAGCCGCACGTACGCGGGGCGGCCGGCCCGGTGGTGGGCGGTCTCCTTGTCGATGCGGGCGACGAGGCCGTCGCGCAGCGAGCGGGGCGCGACGAGGAGGCGGCGGTAGGTCTCGCGGCGCGAGTAGCCCGACAGCCGGTTGAAGAGGTCGGAGAGGTCCGCGCCGACCTGCGGGTCGGCGGTGAGCAGGCCGAGGTCCTCGTACAGGCGGGCGGTCTTGGGGTGGTAGTTGCCGGTGCCGACGTGGGAGTAGCGCCGCAGCGTGTCGCCCTCCTGGCGGACGACGAGGGAGAGCTTGCAGTGCGTCTTGAGCCCCACGAGGCCGTAGACGACGTGGCAGCCGGCTTCCTCCAGCTTGCGGGCCCACTTGATGTTGGCCTGCTCGTCGAAGCGGGCCTTGATCTCGACGAGGACGAGGACCTGCTTGCCGGATTCGGCGGCGTCGATGAGGGCGTCGACGATGGGGGAGTCGCCGGAGGTGCGGTACAGCGTCTGCTTGATCGCGAGAACGTGCGGGTCGGCGGCCGCCTGCTCCAGGAACGCCTGTACGGAGGTGGAGAAGGAGTCGTACGGGTGGTGCAGCAGGACGTCGCGCTCGCGCAGCGCGGCGAAGATGTCGGGCGCGGAGGCCGATTCGACCTCGGCGAGGTCGCGGTGGGTGCCGGCGACGAACTTGGGGTACTTCAGCTCGGGCCGGTCCAGGGAGGCGATGCCGAAGAGGCCGGTCAGGTCCAGCGGGCCGGGCAGCGGGTAGACCTCGGCGGCGGAGATCTTCAGCTCCTGGACCAGCAGGTCGAGGACGCCGGGGTCGATGGACTCCTCCACCTCCAGGCGGACCGGCGGGCCGAAGCGGCGCCGCATGAGCTCCTTCTCCAGGGCCTGGAGGAGGTTCTCGGCGTCGTCCTCCTCGACCTCCAGGTCCTCGTTGCGCGTCACCCGGAACATGTGGTGCGCGAGGACCTCCATGCCGGGGAAGAGCTCCTCCAGGTGTGCGGCGATCACGTCCTCCAGCGGGACGTAGCGCTGCGGGGAGGCCTCCAGGAACCGCGACAGCAGCGGTGGCACCTTGACGCGGGCGAAGTGGCGGTGCCCGCTGACGGGGTTGCGCACGACGACGGCCAGGTTCAGGGACAGGCCGGAGATGTACGGGAACGGGTGCGCGGGGTCCACGGCCAGCGGCGTCAGCACCGGGAAGATCTGGTTGCGGAACAGGGTGAAGAGGCGGGCCTGCTCCTTCTCGGTGAGGTCGGGCCAGCGGATGAGGTGGATGCCCTCCTCGGCGAGCGCGGGGGCGATGTCGTGCTGGTAGCAGGCGGCGTGCCGGGCCATGAGTTCGCGCGAGCGGGTCCAGATGAGGTCGAGGACCTCGCGGGGCTGGAGGCCGGAGGCCGAACGGGTGGCGACGCCGGTCGCGATGCGGCGCTTGAGGCCGGCGACGCGGACCATGAAGAACTCGTCGAGGTTGCTCGCGAAGATCGCCAGGAAGTTGGCGCGTTCGAGGAGCGGGGTGGTGGGGTCCTCGGCCAGCTCCAGGACCCGTTCGTTGAAGGCCAGCCAGCTGCGCTCGCGGTCCAGGAAGCGCTCGGGCGGGAGCTCCGCGTCGTCCTTGTCGTCGTAGGAGTCCATGTCGGTGTCGATCTCGGGCGCGAGGCCGGCTTCGAGGCCGCTGGCGTGCGGCCGGTGCGCGGCGATGGAGCCGAGTCGGGCCGGCGCGGCGGACGAGCCGGCAGGGGCCGCGGCGGACGTGGACGACGGGTGCTGGGCGGGGACCTCGGTGGGCCCTGCGCTGGGCTGGTGGCTCATGACTCCATTGTTCCGCGCGCGCGGCAGGACGGGCGCGTCGGACGGGGCCGCGGTCAGCCGGAGTCGGGGTCGCATGCCCGGAGAGTCGCAAGCGCGTCTTAAGGGCTGGTGAATGGCGTGTGGCTTCCAGGCTCCGGATCGCGCACGAGTGCGTCAGCTTCGCTCCGGAATGCACCCGTACGGGCCCCGGTGCGCCCGGTGGGCCCGTACGGGTGGTGACGCTCAGCTCTCCGTTCGGTACATCAGGTCGACCTCGTGCGTGCTGAAGCCGAGGCCCTCGTAGACGGCGAGGGCCGCCGTGTTGTCGGCGTCGACGTAGAGCATCGCGGTGGGCAGGCCGGCGGCGGCCAGGTGCTGGAGGCCGACCGCGGTGAGGGCCTTGCCGAGGCCGCCGCCCTGGGCGCCGGGCAGGACGCCGAGCACGTAGACCTCGCCGAGCTGCTCGGCGGCATGGACCTTCGTCCAGTGGAAGCCGACGAGTTCCCCCTCCCGCTCGGCGAGGAAGAAGCCCTTCGGGTCGAACCAGGGCTGCGCCATCCGGTCGTCGAGGTCGCGCTGGGTGAGCGAGCCCTGCTCGGGGTGGTGGGCGAAGGCGGCCGCGTTGGTGGCGAGCCAGGCCGCGTCGTCCTGGCCGGGCACGAAGGTGCGCACGGTGACCTCGGCGGGCAGTACCGGTTCGGGCAGTGCGGGCGAGTCGGGGCCGAGCGGGCGGCGCAGCTGGCGCAGCTCGCGGAACAGGGTGAGGCCGAGGACCTGGGCGAGGTGGCGTGCGGCGGACTTGCCGCCGTGCGCCCAGACCCGGATCCGCTTGCCGGAGGCGGCGAGGAGGGCCGAGCCGAGGGCCCGGCCGTGGCCGCGGCCGCGCAGTGCGGGGTGCACGACGAGTTCGGCGGCGGGCGCCTCCACCGGATCGGTCTCCTCCAGTTGGCCGTAGCCGGCGAGTCGTCCCTTCTCGGTGAGCAGGAAGTGCCGGATGCCCTCGCGGCGGCCGCCGCGCAGCTGGAGCCGGCCCTGCTCGGAGACGGCGGTGGTGCCGTCGGTGCGGGCCGCGTCCTCGATCAGGGTGAGGACGGCGTCGGCCTGTTCCTCCGTCAGTTCTTCGAGGGTCTGGATCTGGCGTCCCGGCTCCAGGGCCGCTGCTGCGTCGTCAGTCATGCTCCGAGCGTACGGCGGCCCGGGGCGCGGGCGGTGGTGTCGGGGTGTTAACCAGCTCGATACCCCACCCCCCTGTTGGTGCTACGCGCGTTGACCGTAGGCTGCGCCAGACCTCCATGCTTTACCGCTGTTTCATAAGGGGACAAAATGTCAGCGACGCCGCAACGGCACCGCAGAACCCGCCGGTTGGCCCTCATCGCAGCAGCCGCGACGGTTGCTTCCGGTGCGATGGTCGCCGCCGCACTGCCGGCCGGTGCCACGAGTGGCGGCGGTGCGGGCAAGAGCCGCACCGTCGACGTGCAGCTGCTGTCGTTCAACGACTTCCACGGCACGCTGGAGCCCCCGCAGGGCTCCTCCGGCACCGTGACCGAGCGTCAGGCGGACGGCTCCACCAAGGCCATACCGGCCGGTGGTGTCGAGTACCTGGCCACCAGCCTGCGCGAGGCCCGCAAGGGCCACGAGTACTCCATCACCGCTGCGGCGGGCGACATGATCGGCGGCAGCCCGATGCTGTCCGGTCTCTTCCACGACGAGCCGACCGTCGAGGCGCTGAACAACCTGAAGCTGGACGTCTCCAGCGTCGGCAACCACGAGTTCGACGAGGGCAAGACCGAGCTGCGCCGCATGGCGTACGGCGGCTGCCACCCGGTCGAGGGCTGCTTCGAGATGGGCAAGGAGTTCACCGGCTCCGAGTTCAAGTACCTCGCCGCGAACGTCGTGGACGAGAAGACCAAGCGTCCGCTGATGTCGCCCACCTGGATCTGGAAGAAGGGGGACGTCAAGATCGGCTTCATCGGCGTCACCCTGGAGGGCACCCCGGACGTCGTGACGGCCGACGGCGTCAAGGGCCTGAAGTTCGGCGACGAGGTCGAGACGATCAACAAGTACGCCGCCGAGCTGAGCAAGCAGGGCGTGAACTCGATCGTGGCCCTGATCCACGAGGGCGGCCTGCCGGCGAACGGCGCGTACAACTACGACTGCAACGTCCCGGGTGCCGGCGCCGGCATCTCCGGTGCGATCGTGGACATCGCGAAGAACGTGGACCCCAAGGTCGACGCGCTGGTCACCGGCCACACCCACCAGGCCTACGCCTGCAACATCCCGGACCCGGCCGGCAACCCGCGCATGGTCACCTCGGCCGCCTCGTACGGCCGGCTGTTCACGGACACCACGCTGACGTACGACCGGCAGACCAAGGACATCGTCCGCACGGCCGCCCTCGCGCCGAAGCCGGTCAACAAGGTCGTCAGCCGCGAGGTGCCCAAGGCCCCGGACATGACCGCGCTGATCGACCGCTGGAAGGCGCTGGCCGCGCCGGTCGCGAACCGTCCGATGGGCTACATCTCGGGGGACATCGCCGGCCGCGGCTCGGAGGCCCCGGAGAAGCCGCTCGGCGACCTGATCGCGGACGCGCAGCTGGAGGCCACGGCCCCGGCGGCCAAGGGCGGCGCGCAGCTGGCCATCATGAACCCGGGCGGCATCCGCGCCGACCTGGCGTACAAGGCGGCCGGTGACGAGGGCGACGGCGTCGTGACGTACGGCGAGTCCTACACGGTCCAGCCGTTCAACAACCTGCTGAACGTCGTGGACCTGACCGGCGCGCAGCTGATCACGGCCCTGCAGCAGCAGGTCAGCGGACCGGTCAACGGTGCGAACCCGAAGATCCTGCAGGTCTCGAAGGGCTTCACCTACACCCTGGACATGACCAGGTCGGGCGCGGACCGCATCGTCGTGGACTCGGTGAAGCTGAACGGTGCGGCGATCGACCCCGCCAAGACCTACCGGGTCGTGATGAACGAGTTCCTCGCGGGCGGCGGTGACGGCTTCACCGTCCTGAAGGAGCACAAGAACAAGCTGGTCGGCGTGCCCGACCTGGAGGCCTTCAACGCCCTGCTGGCGAAGTCGACCGCGGCGGCGCCGATCGCCCCGCCGGCGGCGGACCGCATCACGGTCGTCAAGTAGGCAGCGGGCAGCGGGCAGCGGGCAGCGGGCAGCGGGCAGCGGACATCCGGCAGTAGGGCAGTAGGCGGCAGTCCCCGTGGCGGGCCGCCGGGCCGGACGTGACTCCCCGGAGGGGGCGGTGGGCGAGAGCGCCCGCCGCCCCCTCCGCCGTACCCGCGCACCCCCGTGGCGCGGGTGGCGGGCTCACAGGCCGGAGAGGAACTTCTCCACGGCGGCGTGGAAGGCGTCCGGCCGGGTGAAGGGGACGAAGTGGTCCCCTTCGACGGCCTCGTACGCGGTGTCCGGGCGGCGCGCGACCATGGCGTCGGCCGTGGCCTGCGGGAGGCTCGCGCTGTGGGTGGCGTGGATCAGCAGGGCGGGGCAGTGGCTGCCGAGCCAGGCGTCCCAGTGGTCTCCGCGGACCCCGGCGATGGCGTCGAGCACGTCCTGCGGGTGGAAGGGCAGCCGCCAGCCGGTCCCGTCGGGCAGCGGGCGCAGGGCCGGGGCGACGAACTGCGAGCCGACCGGCCCGGCGGCTTCGAGGAGTTCCTCCCGGGTGGCGGCGGTGTAGCGCATGGTGTGCAGGAACTCGAACCCGGCGGGGGCCTGCCCGGCTCCGGGGGCTCCTGCGAGCGGGACCTCGACGGTGGACTCGGCGTTGATCAGCGCGGAGATCCGGCCGGGGTGGGCTGCGGCGAGGTGGGCGGCGTTGATCCCGCCCAGCGAGTAGCCGAGGACGGGCAGCGGGGCGTCGAGGCCGAGGTGGTCGAGGAGGGCGACGGCGTCGGCGACGAACCCTTCCGTGCGGTAGTGCGGGGCGCGGTCGGAGTCGCCGTGGCCCCGCTGGTCCGGGGCGATGACCCGCCACCGGCCGGCGAGTGCGGCGGCCAGGCCGTCGAAGGCGGCGCCTTCGGAGAGGCCGCCGTGGAGCGCGAGCAGGGGGCGCCCGGTGCCTCCGGAGTCCAGGTACGACAGAGCGCGGCCGTCGATGGTCAGCGTGTTGCGCATGCTTTCGGTTCTCCCCGTGTCGTCGTGCACGTACTGGGTGCCGCACGTTCGGGTGCGGCGTGTGCGGGTGCTGCTCGTACTGCGGTGACGGCATGAGCCTGCCACCGTTTGGGCGCTTGCGCAATACGTTTGTTTTGCGCACTTGCGCAAAACGGGGCGCGGATACGATCCCGCCATGGGAAATCGCGAGGACCTGCTGGCCGGAGCGCGCCGCTGCCTGGAGGAGAAGGGCTATCTGCGCACCACGGTGCGGGACATCGCCGCGGCGTCGAAGGTGAGCATGGCCGCGATCGGCTACCACTTCGGCTCCCGCGAGGCGTTGCTCAACCAGGCACTGTTCGCCGCCATGGACGAATGGTCCGCCGGCTCCGGCCGGCTCACCGGGCAGGGCGACACCGCCGAGGAGCGGTACGCGGACACCTGGGACCGCAAGATCCGGGACTTCGGCGAGATGCGCTGGCTGTGGCTCGCCTCGGTGGAGGCCTTCGTCCACGCGCAGTCCTCGCCCGAGCTGCTCGCCCTACTCGCCGAGAGCCAGCGCAAGAACCGGCGGATGGTGGCCGCGGTGCTGCGCGGGGTGCCGGTGCAGGAAGTCTCCGAGGAGGACGTGGCCAGTCTGGGCGCGCTGCACATCGCGCTGCTCAGCGGGGTGATGGTGCAGGCCCTCACCGACCCGGAGGGGGCGCCGACCGGGCAGGGGCTCGCCCGTGGGCTGCGCGCCATGGTGGAGCTGCTCGGCGAACCGGCGGCTACCGATGGGTAGTAACCCCCGGTCCCGCACGCCATAATCCGGTCCCACCAACGGGACCGGCAAAGGGGCTGGGATGGCTGCGGATCGTCGGACGTTTCTGGTCGGGGCGGTGGCGGTGGGCGCGGGCGCGGCCCTCGCGCTGGGCGGGGCACCCGCCTCCGCACACGCGGGCGGCGTACCCGCCTCCGCACGCGAACTCGGCACCCAGGACTGGATGGCCGCACTCGCCGACTCCACGGCCCTGCAGCGGATGACGATCCCGGGCACCCACGACTCCGGCGCCCGCCAGGGCGGGCTCTACGTCGCCTGCCAGAACACCTCGATCGCCGAACAGCTCGACTCCGGCATCCGCTTCCTCGACGTGCGCTGCCGGGTGACGGGCGGCTCGTTCGCCATCCACCACGGCTCCTTCTACCAGGGCCTGATGTTCGGAGACGTGCTCGTCGCCTGCCGTGACTTCCTCGCCGCCCACCCCCGAGAGACGGTCCTGATGCGGGTGAGACAGGAGTACTCCACGGAGGGCGACGCCGTTTTCCGCGCCGTCTTCGACGACTACCTCGACCGGCGCGGCTGGCGGCCGTTGTTCCGGATCGCCGACACCCTGCCCACCCTCGGCCGGGCCCGCGGCGCGGTCGTGCTCCTCGCCGACAACGGCGGCCTGCCCGGCCTGCGGTACGGCGACGGCAGCGTCTTCGACGTCCAGGACGACTGGAACGCGGAGCCCTTCGCCAAGCGCGGCCTGATCGAGAACCACTTCCGCAAGGCCGTCCAGCAGCCCGGCAGGCTCTTCGTGAACCACACCAGCACCTCGGCCTACCTGCCGCCGCGCTGGAACTCCGACCGCCTCAACCCGCAGGTGCACGCCTTCGTCGACGGCGCCGAGCTGGCCGGCCGGACCGGGCTCGGCATCGTCCCCATGGACTTCCCTAACACCCGCTCCGGCCTGGTCGCCTCACTGATCCGCCACAACTGACGCCATCGCGGCCGCCCCGGCCGCCTCGGCCGCCGCCGCGGGGGGTGGTGTCGGCGCGCCGGGGATCCGCAGCACCGCCTCCGTGCCCGGGCCGCCGTCGCGCGGGGCCCGCAGCTCGGCGGTGCCGCCCGCGCGCTGCACCGTACGGGCCACGATGGACAGGCCGAGCCCGCTGCCGGGCAGCGCCCGGGCCGACGAGGACCGCCAGAACCGCTCGAACACGTGCGGCAGGTCCTCGGCGGGCACACCGGGCCCGCGGTCCCGTACGGTCAGCCCGCCCGCCCGCAGGGCGACGGAGACGACCCCGCCCGGCGGGCTGAACTTCACCGCGTTGTCCAACACGTTGACCACGGCCCGCTCCAGCGCCGACGCCTCGCCCCGCACGTACCAGGGCTCCAGCGCGGACTCGAAGACCAGCTCCGGGCCGCGCAGCCGAGCCCGTGACAGGGCGCTGTCGGTGACCTCGTGCAGGGCCACGACCTCCAACCGGGCGCGCGGGCCCGCGTCCGGCCGCGACAGCTCCTGGAGGTCGCCGATCAGCGAGGCCAGCTCCGTCATCTGCGCCTTGACCGAGGCCAGCAGCTCCCGCCGGTCCTCGGCCGGGATGGCCCGGCCGGTCTCCTCGCTGCGCGCCAGCAGCTCGATGTTGGTCCGCAGCGAGGTCAGCGGCGTGCGCAGCTCGTGGCCGGCGTCGGCGATGAGCCGGGCCTGCCGTTCCCGGGAGGAGGCGAGGGCCGCCGTCATGGAGTTGAACGACCGGGACAGGCGGGCGATCTCGTCGTCGCCCTCGTCGGGGATCCGCACGGTCAGGTCCTCGGTCCGGGCGATGTGCTCGACCGCCCCGGTCAGCTCGTCCACCGGCCGCAGCCCGGTCCGGGCCACCCACAGGCCGGCCGCGCCCGCACCGACCGCACCGACCCCGCAGACCAGCAGCAGCACCCAGGTCAGCGTGGACAGCGGTTTGTCTATGTCGGCCAGCGGCTTGGCCACGGAGATCCCGAAGACCTGCGAGTCCGGCTGGGCCTGCGCCTGGAAGGTGTAGACCCGCATCCGGGCCCCGGAGGCGGTCCGCACGTCGTGCAGCGCGTTCGGCCGCTGCCCGGTGGCGACGTCCCGGTCGGCCGGCACCACGGGCAGGTCGGTCCGGCCGCCCACCCAGCAGTGCGCGCCGTTCGGCAGGACGATCTGCACGGTCGCGTTGAGGTTCCCGGCGATCTCGGGGGCCGGCCGGGCGGGTGCGCTGACGCAGATCCCGTTGCGCAGGGTCTGCACGACCTCCGCGGACGGGTTCGTCGCGACCAGCGCGCGGTCCAGTTGCTCGCTCAGCTGCGTGCGCACCATCACCCACGACACCGCGGCCACGGCCGCGACGGCCACCGCCACCGCCAACGTCACCAGCAGGGCGAGCCGGGAGCGCAGCGGCAGTCCGCGGAACCGGGCCGCCGGGCTCATTCCGAACCTCCGGAATCACCGGCTCCGGACGTGCGCAGGACGTACCCGACGCCGCGTACGGTGTGGACGAGGCGGGGCTCGCCGGCGGCCTCGGTCTTGCGGCGCAGGTACATCACGTACACGTCCAGGGAGTTGGAACTGGGCTCGAAGTCGAAGCCCCACACGGTCTTGAGGATCTGCTCGCGCGTGAGCACCTGCCGCGGGTGCGCCAGGAACATCTCCAGCAGCGTGAACTCGGTCCGGGTCAGCTCCACCGGGCGCGCGGCCCGGGTCACCTCGCGGGTCGCGAGGTCCATCCGCAGGTCCCCGAAGACGAGGTGGTTCCCGGGCTCCTGGGCCGGTCCGGGCACGGGAGCGGCGTACGCGCTGCGCCGCAGCAGGGCCCGGACGCGGGCGAAGAGCTCGTCCAGCTCGAAGGGCTTGACCAGGTAGTCGTCGGCGCCCGCGTCGAGGCCGGTGACCCGGTCGCCGACGGTGTCGCGGGCGGTGAGCATCAGGATCGGGGTGGTGCTCCCGCCGGCGCGCAGCCGGCGGGCCGCGGTCAGGCCGTCCATGCGGGGCATCTGGACGTCGAGGACGATCAGGTCGGGGGCGTACGCGCCCGCCTTGTCGAGGGCGTCGAGTCCGTCGACGGCGGTCTGCGCCGCGTACCCCTCGAAGGCGAGGCTGCGGCGCAGGGCCTCCCGTACGGCGGGCTCGTCGTCGACGACGAGGATGCGCTGCTGGTCGCCTTCGACGGGCTTCATACGGTCCCCCAGGGGTGGTGTGCGGCGGTCGGCGGCCGGCGGCGGGCGGCCGGCGGTGCCTTCCAGCGTCGCACGGCCCGCCGGCTAGAAGACCGTGCCGAAGCCGTCGGCGGAATCACTTCCACCGCTCCCGCCGCTGCCGCCCTTGCGGAGGGCGTCCAGATCGGCCTTGATCGTGTTCACCGGGATGGCGAAGCCGAGGCCCACGCTGCCGGCGGCGGAGGTGTCGGTGGCGGGCGAGTAGATCGCGGACGGCATCCCGATGATCTCGCCGTTCATGTTGACGAGGGCGCCGCCGGAGTTGCCGGGATTGAGGGAGGCGTCCGTCTGGATGGCCTTGTAGGAGGTGGTGTTCGAGCCGGTGTTCCCGTTGAACTGGCGGCCGTCGAACGAGAACGGCCAGCCGCCCTCGCCGCCGCGCTGCCGCTGCGGCGCCTGCTCCGACTTGGGCACGTTGACCTCGCGGTTCAGCGCCGAGACGATGCCGCTGGTGACCGTGCCGGTGAGGCGGTCCGGGGAGCCGATCGCGACGACCTGCTCGCCGACCCGGACGCCGTCGGAGTTGCCGAGCCGGACGGGCTTGAGGCCGGACGCGCCCTGGAGCTTGATCAGCGCGAGGTCCTTGTCCGGGTCCGTGCCGACGATCTTCGCCGGGAACTTCCGGCCGTCGTGCAGCGTGACCTGGATCTCGGACGCGCCGCTGACCACGTGGTTGTTGGTGGCGATCTCGCCGTCGGCGGTGAGGACGAAGCCGGAGCCGGTGCCCTGGCCCGACCCGGTACGGGTGTCGATCCGCACGACGGAGGGGCTGACCTGCTCGGCGACCCCGGCGACCGTACCGCTGTTGGACTGCGAGACCACCGTGCCGTTGAAGCCGCCCGGGGCCCCCGCCCGGTCGCCGAGCAGCTGCTGCACCAGCGCGGCGGTGCCGCCGCCGATGACCGCCGCCGCGATCGCGACGGCGGCGAGCAGCGCCACCGGGCGCTTGGCCCGGGCGGCGTGCGCCGGCCCCTCGGGCGCGGGGGCCGCAGGGTCGGCCGGGGGAGCGCTCTCGCCGCCGATCACCGCCGGTCGGTGAGCCTCGAACCACCCGGGCGCCGGGCCGTCGGCAACGGGCGGGTACGCCGGCGGCGGCGGGTAGGACCCGCCGGACCCGTCGAGGGGCGCGCTCGGGGACGTGCTGTACTCCTGCGGGTACCCGCCCTCGCGGCGGAAGCTCTCGGTCATGCCTATGACTCTGTCCGCGGATCATGAGAGCTTTCTGAGTGCCCGCTGAGAAGCCCGACAGAACCTTGTATGCCCGATATAAGGACGGCCCCGCCCTGCCGCAGGCGGCGGGGCGGGGCCGGACGAAGCCGTCAGAGGCAGCCGCAGGAGCGGCGGATCACCAGCGCCGACGGGAACTGCTTGAGCCGCTCCCGGCGAGAGCCCGACACCCGCAGCCCGTCGTCGAGGACCAGGTCCACGGCGGCGCGCGCCATCGCCGGGCGGTCCGAGGCGACGGTGGTCAGCGGCGGGTCCGTCAGCGCCGCCTCCTTCACGTCGTCGAACCCGGCGACCGCCAGCTCCCCGGGCACGTCGATCCGCAGCTCCCGGGCGGCCCGCAGCACGCCGATGGCCTGGTCGTCGGTGGCGCAGAAGATGGCCGGCGGGCGGTCGGGGCCCGACAGGACCTCCAGCGCCACCCGGTAGGCGTCGTAGCGGTTGTACGGGGCCTCGATCAGGCGGCCCTCCACCGACCGGCCCGACTCCAGCATGGCCCGGCGCCAGCCCTCGACGTGGTCGGCGACGGGGTCGCCGACCGACGGGGTGTTCTCGATGCCGCCGATGCAGGCGACGTACTCGTGCCCGTGTTCGAGGAGGTGGCGGGTGGCGAGCTGGGCGCCGCCGATGTCGTCGGTGACCACCGCGACGTCGTCGATGGCCTCGGGACGCTCGTGCAGCAGCACGACCCGGGCGTCCCAGGCCTCGATCTCGGAGGCGGCCCGCTCGCTCATGCCCTGGCTGACCAGGATCAGACCGGACACCCGCATGCCGAGGAAGGCGCGCAGGTAGTGGACCTCGCGCTCGTCCCGGTAGTCGGAGTTCCCGACCAGCACCATCTTCCCGCGCTCGGCGGCCGCCTGTTCGACCGCGTGCGCCATCTCCGCGAAGAAGGGCTGGCGCGCGTCCGGAACGATCATGCCTATGAGGTCCGTGCGCCGGGACGCCATCGCCTGGGCGACCCGGTCCGGGCGATAGCCCAGCTCCTTGATCGCGGCGAGGACACGCTCGCGCGTGGCCGGGGCGACCGGCCGGGGTCCGTTGTTGATGACGTAGCTCACGACGGCGGTTGAAGTACCCGCAAGTCGCGCCACATCATCCCGCGTCACCTTGGCCACGCAGGGAGTCTACGCGGGGTGACCGTGCTCTGGGCAGGGCATCCTGCGGAGTGCACGGTCACACTGGCTTCCGCCGTACGGGGGACGGCCCCCTAGGCGTCGGCCGCTACCTGCGCGGCCGCCCGGTCCGCGGCCTCCCCCGCGCCCCGTTCGGCCTTCTCCGGTGTGACGAAACGGTAGCCCACGTTCCGTACGGTGCCGATGAGCGATTCGTGCTCCGGACCGAGCTTCGCGCGCAGCCGCCGGACGTGGACGTCCACCGTCCGGGTGCCGCCGAAGTAGTCGTAGCCCCAGACCTCCTGGAGCAGCTGGGCCCGGGTGAAGACCCGGCCCGGGTGCTGGGCGAGGTACTTGAGGAGCTCGAACTCCTTGAAGGTGAGGTCCAGGATCCGGCCCTTCAGCTTCGCCGAGTACGTCGCCTCGTCCACCGAGAGGTCCCCGTTGCGGATCTCCATGGGGGAGTCGTCGGCGCCCAGCTGCTGGCGGCCGGTGGCCAGCCGCAGCCGCGCCTCGACCTCGGCGGGGCCCGCGGTGTCGAGGAGGACGTCGTCGATGCCCCAGTCGGCGGTGACGGCCGCCAGGCCGCCCTCGGTGACGACGAGGATCAGCGGGCAGCCCGGCCCCGTCGAGCGCAGCAGCTGGCACAGCGACCGCACCTGCGGCAGGTCCCGGCGGCCGTCGACGAGGATGACGTCCGCCCCGGGGGTGTCGACGAGGGCCGGGCCCTCGGCGGGGGCCACCCGCACGTTGTGCAGCAGCAGGCCGAGGGCCGGCAGCACCTCGGTGGACGGCTGGAGGGCGTTGGTCAGCAGCAGGAGGGAGCTCATGCCCGACCCCCTGCCCGGGTCGGTCGGTGGTGCACGGTTCGCTGGTCCGTCACGTCGGTTCCTCCTCGGTCCCGTCGAGGACTTTCGCGGTACTGCTTCGTACGGGGTGCGTGCCGGGCGCGGCGCTGTGCCCCGTGCCCGGTCGCTGCGGGCGTCGGCCGGTCCCCGCGCCCCGGGAGCCGGTCCGGCGCCTTTGTTCTCGTTCCGTTCAACGTACTGAAAGCACAAAAGGACCCGGGGGCAACGTTGCCCGGATCCTTCGCCAGCAGAATAGCCCACCTGCCGACGCCCGGCCGAGGCTTCGGGATCGCACCTTCTGTGGTTCGCGCCACCCCCGGAACCAGCGTATGCCCCGGTTTCGGAGGATCGGCGGGCTTCCGGAAGCCGGTCGTGGGCCGTCCGGGTGCACTCCGGGCGCACCCCGGGGGCGTCCGGAGCGCGCGGAGGGACGCGGGAGCAGGGGCCGGGAGGGGCCATCATGGAGGCCGACGGTAGGTAGCCGACGATAGGAGCTGCAGTGGCAACCGGAACCATCCGCTACTGGGCGGCGGCCAAAGCCGCGGCCCACACGGCGGAGGAGCCGTACTCGGCGCGGACACTGGCCGAGGCACTCGACGCGGTGCGGGAACGCCACCCCGGGGAGCTGACCCGGGTCCTGCTGCGCTGCTCCTTCCTCGTGAACGACGAACCCGTGGGCAAGCGCCCGCACGATGCCGTCCTGCTGACCGAGGGGGGCACCGTCGAGGTGCTCCCGCCGTTCGCGGGCGGGTGAGCGGAAACCGATGAGCACTCCCGAGGAACAGCAGCAGCAGGCCGGGCAGGCCGGCCAGCAGCCGCAGGACCCGTACGCGACGCAGACCTGGCAGTCGGACACCTGGGACACCAGCTACCAGCCGGTGCACCGGCCCGCCGAGCCGGTGCAGCCGCAGCAGTCCGCGGCGCCCGAGGGGTGGTTCCGGGACCAGGCCACCGCCGCTCCGGCGGCCGCGCCCGGGCAGGCCCCGGCCCCGGCGCCGGGCGGTGACTGGGCGGAGGCCGGCTACCCGACGCCGTACCCCGGCCAGGCCGACCCGCTGCACCAGCCGCAGCACCAGTTCCAGCCGCAGCCCCAGCCTCAGCAGTACCAGCAGCCGATGCCGCCCCAGGCGCGGGCGTACCAGGCGCAGGCGCACCAGGCTTCCGTGGCGCCCGAGGGATGGTTCCGCGACGAGGCCCCGGCCGCGCAGGCTCCGGCCGCGGCCGCCCCGGCCGCCGCGCCCGAGCACGACTGGGCCGCCGAGACCGCCTACCTCCCGCCGGTGCCGCAGAACGCCGCTGCCGAGACGGCGTACCTGCCGCCCGTGCCGGCCGCGCAGCAGCCGGTGCAGCCGCAGCAGAGCGCGGCGGCCGCTGCCGAGACGGCGTACCTCCCGCCGGTGACGGACAGCGCCGCCGAGACGGCGTACCTCCCGCCGGTCACGGAGAACGCCGCCGCCGAGACGGCGTACCTCCCGCCGGTCACGGAGAGCGGCGTCCCGGAGGGCTGGTTCCGGGACGCGGCACCCGCTCCCGCGACCCACGCCCCCGCCGCCCCGACCGCTCCCGCCGAGGCCTGGGCGGAGACCACCGCCTACCTGCCTCCGCAGGCCGCCCCGCAGCCCGTGCGGCCGGCCGCGGCCGGCTCCGAAGCGGCGCCCGCCGCCGCGCCCGGTCGGCACGCCGCTCCCGCCCCCGGCGGGCCCGCCGACCCGGCCGGGGAGCCCGAGTGGTCCCCGCCCACCCTCGGCGGCAACACCATGCGCGCGGTCGACCCGGCCCAGGCCCGCGCCGAGGGCCGCTCGCCGATCATCGACCCCGGTCCGCAGTCGGCGGTGCTGACCGCCGCGCTCGGGCTGCTGCTCGCCGTCGCCGCCATAGCCGGCGACTACGCCCTGCTCCTGCCGCTGATCGCCCTCCAGGGCCTCACCGCGGCCGGCTGGTTCCGGCTCAACGGCATGTGGCCCGCCCGCCAGGGCATCGCCCTCGCCTTCGCCGGAGCCCTCGTCGCGGACGCCGCCGTGCTCGCGGTGGACGACACGTACGGCGCCGGCGCGATCATCGGCACCCTCGGCGTGTGGGTGCTGCTCACGCTGGTCCTCCAGTTGCGCAGCCAGGCCGACCCCGACGAGCGGATGTACGGCCTGATGGCCTCGGTGGCCTCCGCCGCCCTCGCCATCGTCTGCACCGGCTACCTGGCCGCCGACTCCGCCGCCGTGACGGTCGGCGCGGCGGCCGTCGCGGTCGCCGTGTTCGTCCGGGCGCTGCCCCTGCCGCCGCTGCCGTCCGCCGGTGTGTCGGTGGCCGCGGCCGCCGGTGCGGGCGTCGCGGTCGGCGGGCTGACCTCCGTCGGGGCGGGCGGGGCGCTGCTCGGCCTGGCCGCCGGGGTGGGTGCGCTGATCGGCCTGCGCGTGGCCGCGTACGACTACCCGTCGAAGTTCGTGCACATGACGGCCGGTGTGGCGCTGCCGCTGGCCGCCGCCGCTCCCGCCGTCTACCTGATGGGACGGGTGGTGGGCTGAGGCCCGGGCAGGAACCGTGGGACACGCGTCACGGAGGCCGTCGGCATCGCTGACGGCCTCCGTACGTCTGTACATGGTCAACTAGAGGCGGACGTACCGGTCTACAGGGGGGAGAGACGCGTGCGATTCCTGCGTTTCGTCGTGATCGTCGTCGTGGTGCTGGGCGCGCTGGCCGCCGGGGCGGACCGCTGGGCGGTCGGCTACGCCGAGAACAGGCTCGCCGAGCGAATACGGGCGCAGTCGGGGCTCGCCGGGTCCGCCGAGGTGGAGATCCACGGCTTCCCGTTCCTGACCCAGGCGCTGAGCCGCGAGCTCGACCGGGTCGACGTCCGGCTGGACGGCGTCGACGCCGTCGCGGACGGCCGCAAGACGCGGCTCTCGCAGCTCCGGGCGAGCTTTCGCGGAGTGCGGCTGAACGGGGACTACAGCGGGGGCACCGCCCGGAACGCGACGGGCTCGGCGCTGATCACGTACCCGGACCTGACCGCCGCCTCGCAGACCGGGGCGAAGCTCACCTACGGAGGGGCGCCGGGCAAGGTGAAGGTGACCGCGTCCGCGGAGGTCCTGGGCAGGACGTTCACCCGCAGCGTGGTGTCGACCGTCGAGCTCGTCGACGCGAAGGGCGGCGGGAACGGCAAGGGCGGCGCCAAGACGGTCCGGGTACGGGCCGACGAGGTGCCCGGGGAGGGCATCCCCGGTATCGAGGCCGCGATCCGCAAGAAGACCGACTTCGAGCGGCGCCTCGACGACGGGCTGCCGGCCGGGCTGCGGCTGACCGGGCTGACCGCGGACGAGGCCGGGGTGCACCTGGAGCTGAGCGGCTCGGACGTGTCGCTGGCCGGATCGTGAGACGGGAAGGTCCGATCCGTAGAAGGACGGGCCGCGCGCAGGCCCCGGCGGGGTGCGGGGAGGTCGTCCGGGGGGTTTGCCATCCCGCGATCCGGACGTTCCTGTCTCGATATATGACACACCGGTGACAGGGCGGCCCGTTCGTCCCTACGATCCAGGCATGAAGCATCAGCAGGCGGACCTCACGAAGCGACGGGCAGTAGACCTGTGTCGCGTCGCCGCCATGCTCTGTCGATCCATGTGACCTGAGAGCGCATCCGCTCCACCAGTTCGGACGACCGTCCCTTCCCGCGTGACCGCGTGCAGCCCTTCCTCCCTGTCCACTGACGCCTCCCCGCGCAGTGTCCACGGGAGCGCTCCGCGCCGCCCGCAGCAGCACCCGCACCGCCCCGCCGCACACTGCCCCGGAGGAGAACACCATGAGCCGCAGCGACGTCCTCGTTGACGCCGACTGGGTCGAGGCCCACCTGAACGACGCCGACGTCGTCATCGTCGAGGTGGACGAGGACACGTCCGCCTACGACAAGAACCACATCACCGGCGCCGTCCGGATCGACTGGAAGAAGGACCTCCAGGACCCGGTCCGCCGTGACTTCGTGGACCAGGAGGGCTTCGAGAAGCTGCTGTCCGCCAAGGGCATCTCCAACGACGACACCGTCGTCCTCTACGGCGGCAACAACAACTGGTTCGCGTCCTACGCATACTGGTACTTCAAGCTGTACGGCCACCGGGACGTCCGCCTCCTCGACGGCGGCCGCAAGAAGTGGGAGCTGGACTCCCGCGACCTGGTCGACGGCTCCGAGGTCCCCAACCGCCCGGCCACCGAGTACAAGGCGAAGCCCCAGGACACCTCGATCCGCGCCTTCCGCGACGACGTCGTGGCCGCGATCGGCTCCCTGAACCTGGTCGACGTCCGCTCGCCCGACGAGTTCTCCGGCAAGCTGCTCGCCCCGGCGCACCTTCCGCAGGAGCAGTCGCAGCGTCCCGGCCACGTGCCGTCGGCCCGCAACATCCCGTGGTCGAAGAACGCCAACGACGACGGCACCTTCAAGTCCGACGAGGAGCTCAAGGCCCTCTACGAGACCGAGCAGGTCGACCTGGCGAAGGACACCATCGCCTACTGCCGCATCGGCGAGCGCTCCGCGCTGACGTGGTTCGTGCTCCACGAGCTCCTGGGCCAGGAGAACGTCAAGAACTACGACGGTTCGTGGACCGAGTACGGCTCCCTGGTCGGCGTGCCGATCGAGCTGGGCGCCAACAAGTAATCCCGGGCACGCGACGCCCAGCAGAACCACTTCTCGAGGACAGGACAGAGGAACATGTGCGGAGCACAGATCGGCGGACCGGACCTTTCCACGCTCAAGCCCGGTGAGACGGCCATCCAGGGACAGGTGACCAAGGACGGCGAGCCCGTCAGCGGCTACGTGCGGCTGCTCGACTCGACCGGCGAGTTCACCGCGGAGGTCCCGACCTCGGCGACCGGCCAGTTCCGCTTCTACGCGGCGACCGGTACCTGGACGCTGCGGGCGCTCGTCCCGGGTGCCCAGGCGGACCGCGCCGTGGTCGTTTCCGAGGCCGGCGGCGTGACGGACGTGGCGATCGCGGTCTGACCGCCACCGCTCCTGCCACCGGCGCTGCCACGGGCAGCCGCCGGTGGCCCGCGAACCGGCCGAAGGGCCGCACCCCAGGGGGTTGGACGCCACTGGAGCGGGGTGCGGCCCTTCGTGCCGTCCCGCTGTCGTGCGGGCCGTCCCCGGTCCTACGCTGGAGGCATGTACGCCCGGCGGCGCCGCGTCTACTTCCTCCTCATGGGCGGATGCCTCTTCCTCTTCGTCTCCGCCTGGTCCTTCGTGCGCCTGTTCTCGGTCGAGGCGGCCGTGGCCCTGTGCGTGGTCGCCATGGTCATCCCGCCGGTCGCCGCCATGGTCGCGAACCGGCGCGGCCCGGACGACCGCTGGTGGGACGACCCCTCGGGCGATCCGAAGTCCGACGAGTGGTGGGACGAACTCGACGGAAAGCGGCGCCGGGACGAATGACTTTCCGCCAGCGCGGAACACAATGCACTTCCGTACAACCGTTCCCCTCCGGTACATGTCAAGACTGCGCGGGTGATCACCCGCGTGGACAGTCCGTGGGGGACACTCTTGCAACATGAACAGACCGCTTCCGAGCTGCGCGAACAGACCACCGCGCACGGAGCGGGCACCCGCCGCCGAGGCCGCCGTACCGCCCTGCTGATCGCCGGCGGGGCCGCGCTCGGAATCCTCGCCGGCACGGTCACCGGGTACGCCGTCCAGTACGGCCGCCCGCCGACGCCGCTGCCGCCGCTGGCCCAGCAGAAGCTGAAGACCCCGAAGGCGCTCGCGCCCGACGCCGGCACCACGCGCGAGACCGTCAACGCCAACCGCCGCCACAAGACGGACGGCGACATCAGCAAGCTGCTGGTCGAGACGCCGGGCGGCGCCAAGGCCCTCGGCGCGGGCTACCAGAGTCTGGACGTCTTCGCGGTCGGCTTCGAGCAGCCGGACAAGGCCCTGAGTAGCTTCGCGGAGGATGGGGTCCGGCGGATCGCCGCCACGGCCTGGTCCCAGGACGACCGCGTCTTCGTCGACGTGCGGCTGATCCAGTTCCGCGACCGGACGGGCGCGGACGTCTACCAGCACGCGCAGGCCGAGCTCATGCCGCGCAAGGAGTACGCGGGCAACCCCGGCGTGGCCATCCCGGGCACCCCCGCCGACCTCGGGCACGTGTGGGTGGACTCCGAGGCCGACCAGAAGCCGGGGTACCACCCCGTGCGCGGAGCCCGCGCCATCGCCCGCCGGGGCGACATCGTCATGGAGATCGACTACTTCGACAACCGCGGCAAGGTCGCGGAGAGCGATGTCGTCGACCTGGCCAAGCGACAGTTGGAGCGACTGTGACCGAGCCGCTGAACACGGACGTCCCGAAGGCCGGCGAAGGGGCCGCGCCCGGTGCCGCGGCCGGCGCCGGGCGCCGGAGCGGGCGCAGGGCCGCGGCCCTGGTCGCGGGAGCCGTCGGCATCGCCGTCCTCGCGGGCGGCGGGATCGCGGCGTCCGCCGCGCTGGAGAAGGCCGACCGGACCGTGCCGACCCGCTACTGGGTCGCCGAGGGCGAGCACCCCGCGGCCCCGGAGGAGCCCGCCCCCGTCCCGGCGGGCGAGCTGTCCGGGAAGCTGCTGCCGGTCCCGTCCGGCTTCTCGCTCGGCCCCGACCTGGGGCAGGACGGCAACGACTTCTCCGTCGCCGGCGACAAGGCCGTGCAGGGTTTCAAGGACGCCCGCGGCGGGCTGTCCAGTGGCGCCCGCAAGCAGCGCGACGAGGTGCTGGAGGGTCTGAAGCTCAGGGGCCTCGCGGGCCGGAGCTACACCAGGAGCGGCGGCACGGCCGTCTACTCGGTCCGCATCATGCAGGCCGACCCCCAGGCCGTCGGCAAGTTCTCCGAGGTCACGAAGAAGCTGCTGGAGCTGACGGGCGACGGTCGGGGCGCCCCTGCGGTGGAGGGCCACCCGGAGGCCAAGTGCGTGCTGCTGGCCATCGGCGAGGAGAAGCAGGAGAAGATCGACTCGATGGACTGCGTGGCCGTCCAGGGGGACGTCCTGGTCAACTTCCGCGCGTTCGGGCCCAAGCCCTTCTCGCCCACGGACGCCGTCTCCTTCTTCAAGAACCAGCTGAGCCACCTGAAGTCCCCCGGGGAGTCCGTGTGACCGAGCACCACACCACCGACACGGCCACGCAGGGGCCCCAGCCCGCCGCCGAGCCGCCCGCCGCCGAGCCGCCCGCCGCCGAGCCGCCCGCCGCCGAGCCGTCCGCGAGCCCGGGCCGGCGCAGGACGGGCACGGCACTGCGGTGGCTCGCCGCGATCGTCGCCTTCGCCGCCTTCGGGACAGGGACCGCGTACGGGATCAGCCGGGCCGAGCGCACCGACCTGCCCGGTCTCGCCACCGCTGGAGACGGCCGCTGGGACTACCCGACCCTCGCCAAGCCCACCCTGGCTCCCGGCGCACCGCAGCCCTTCGCCTCCGACGACGAGGACGGCATCCACTACGCCGCGCTGTTCCAACTGCTCCTGCCGACGCCGGCCGGGTCCGCCCCGGACCGGGAGCTCAAGGTGGAGCAGGACCAGAAGGTGTCCGAGGACACCTTCCTGGAGGAGTTCGAGCCCACCGTCCGACCGAAGATGAAGCAGGAGTTCACCGACGAGGGCCTGCGCCAGATCGTCGGCCGCGGCTGGACCATGCCCGACGGCACCCGGACCCGCGTCTACCTGCTGCGTTTCGCCTCCTCCGGGTTCGCGGAGAGCCGCGAGCGGTGCGGCATCAACATGAACGTGAAGGGCGTCAACCGGATCGACGAGGACGAGGACTGGACCAAGGTCGCGCTCGTGCAGCCGCGGCCGGAGCGCGGCTCGCTGGAACTGTTCGCCGAGGCGGCGCCGGTCGGCGACGAGGAGGTGCGGATCGGGTGCGTCCAGGCGGGTGACGTGCAGGCCGCGGTGTTCCAGAGCCGCAAGGGGGCAGTGGCGGCCGTCCCGTTCCACCAGACGGTGATCCTGCAGAGCCAGCTGCTGGGCTGAGGGGCCCGCGGCCCGCCCCGCGGCTCCGCCCGGCCCGCCGCCGGACGCCGCGCCGCGCCGGAGACGACGGCTGCGGCCTACCTCACGGAGTGCGCCGGCCCCCAGGCCAGTAGGCTTGGGGACCGGCCCCGTACCCGCCACCCGAAACCTCCGAGGAGCACCCCGTGCTTGAGGCATTCTTCACCTCTCTGCTGGTCCTGGTCTGCGTCGGCGTCATGGCCTTCACCGGCCTGGCCGTGAAGAAGCTGTACCAGGGCCAGCGCTGATCCTTCGATCGGCCGCCCCACGGACCACCGGAATCCCCCTCCCAGAGATCGCCTGAGCAGCCACCCATGATCCAGATCCCGTCCGACCTGAACCCCGGCCTCGTCCCCCTCGCCTTCCTCCTCGGCACCTGGGAGGGCGCGGGCGTCTTCGACTTCCCCGGCGAGGAGAAGTGCAACTTCGGCCAGGAAGTCGTCTTCACCCACGACGGCCGGGACTTCCTGGAGTACACCTCCCGCACCTGGGCCCTCGACGCCGGGGGCAAGAAGGTGCGGCCGCTGGAGTCGGAGTCCGGCTACTGGCGCATCGACCAGCACCGCAAGGTCGAGGTCGTCATGGTCCGCGACCAGGGCGTCATCGAGGTCTGGTACGGCGAGCTCGCCGACAAGAAGCCCCAGATCGACCTGGCCACGGACGCGGTCGCCCGCACCGCCGGCGCCAGCCCGTACAGCGGCGGCAAGCGGCTCTACGGCTACGTCAAGAGCGACCTGATGTGGGTCGGCGAGAAGGCCACCCCGGACGTCGAGCTGCGCCCCTACATGTCGGCCCAGCTCAAGAAGGTCGTCACGCCCGAGGAGGTCGCCGAGATGGCGCGCAACCTCCCGGACATGCCGGACGACGGCATCGCGTTCTTCCGCTGAGCCGTCCCGACCGCGCACATCGGACAAGGGGACCGCAGGCCCGCCCGCGGTCCCCTTCCCGCGCTTACACTGGCCGGGTGGTGAGCGCCGAAAGCCCCGACCGTGCCTCGGGCACCGACTGGAAGAGCGACCTGCGGCAGCGCGGATACCGGCTGACCCCGCAGCGCCAGCTCGTGCTCGAAGCGGTCGACACCCTGGAGCACGCGACGCCGGACGAGATCCTCGCCCACGTGCGCAAGACGGCCTCCGGGGTGAACATCTCCACCGTCTACCGCACGCTGGAGCTCCTGGAGGAGCTGAAGCTGGTCTCCCACGCCCACCTCGGGCACGGGGCTCCCACCTACCACCTCGCCGACCGGCACCACCACATCCACCTGGTGTGCCGCGACTGCGGGGACGTGATCGAGGCGGACCTCGGCGTCGCCTCCGAGTTCACCGAGAAGCTCCGCTCCGCCTTCGGGTTCGAGACCGACATGAAGCACTTCGCGATCTTCGGTCTGTGCCGCGGGTGCGCCGCCGAACACCGTGCCGAACCCGCATAGCAGGGTCGTAGGCTTGGTCCCATGACCAGCCCTTTGCTGAACCTCCCCGGCGCCGTTCAGGCCGAAGGCCGTGACGAGGGCGTCGCCGCCCACTACGGAGAGCTCTACGGCGAACAGCGCGCCCTCGCCGAAGGCCGCGGCTTCGTCGACCTCTCGCACCGCGGGGTCGTCACCGTCACCGGACCGGAGCGGCTGAGCTGGCTGCACCTGCTGATCACCCAGCACGTGACCGAACTCCCGCCCGGGCAGGCCACCGAGGCCCTGATCCTCTCCGCCAACGGCCACATCGAGCACCAGCTGCACCTCGTCGACGACGGCGAGACCGTGTGGGCGCACGTGGAGCCCGGCACCCAGGAGGCGCTGATCGCCTACCTGGAGTCGATGAAGTTCTTCTACCGCGTCGAAGTCGCCGACCGCACCGCCGAGTTCGCCGTCGTCCACCTGCCGGCCGGCTCCATCGCCGAGGTCCCGAAGGAGTACGTGGTCCGGGAGACCCCGCACGGCCGGGACGTCTTCCTGCCCCGCGCGGAGCTGGAGGCCTTCGCCGCCGCGCACGGCCCGGCCGCCGGCCTCCTCGCGTACGAGGCCCTGCGCGTCGAGGCGCACCGGCCGCGGCTCGGCCTGGAGACCGACCACCGCACGATCCCGCACGAGATCGGCCTGATCGGCACCGCCGTGCACCTCCAGAAGGGCTGCTACCGCGGCCAGGAGACGGTGGCCCGCGTCCACAACCTGGGCAAGCCGCCGCGCCGCCTGGTCTTCCTGCACCTGGACGGCTCCGAGGTGCACCTCCCGTCGCACGGCGCGCCCGTCCGGCTCGCCGCGGACGGGGAGGAGGGCCGCCAGCTCGGCTTCGTGACCACCGCGGTCCGCCACCACGAGCTGGGCCCGATCGCCCTCGCGCTGGTCAAGCGGAACGTGCCGGTGGACGCGCCGCTGCTGGTCGGGAAGACGGCCGCTTCGCAGGAGGTCGTCGTCGCGCCCTGACCTTCCCCGGGCCTTCCCCGACGTGCCCTGGCCTGCGCCCCTGCCGGTGCCGTCAGACGTCGATGACGATGGTGAACGGGCCGTGGTTGGTGAGCGAGACCCGCATGTCCGCCCCGAACCGGCCCGTCTCCACCGTCGCCCCCAGCGAGCGCAGCTGGGCCACGACCTCGTCCACCAGCGGCTCGGCGACCTCGCCCGGCGCTGCCGCGTTCCAGGTGGGGCGGCGGCCCTTGCGGGCGTCCCCGTACAGCGTGAACTGCGAGATCACCAGCAGCGGCGCGGCCACGTCGCTGCAGGACTTCTCCCCTTCCAGGATCCGTACGGACCACAGCTTGCGCGCCAGCTGCGCCGCCTTCTCCGGCGTGTCGTCGTGGGTGACGCCCACCAGCACGCACAATCCCTCGCCGACGATCTCGCCCACGGTCTCGCCGGCCACGACGACGCTCGCGCCGTCCACCCTCTGCACCACTGCTCGCATACCACCTGTGTACCAGGCGTGCACCCGTCCGGGGCCGATCGGGTGGACCGGGACTGCGCCGGCACCACGGACAGTGGCACCATGCACGCAGGCGGTGCTTCCCCCGGCCCCACGGGCCGGGCGAGACCCCATGCACCGGTCGAGGGGACGGACACGTTCACATGAATACTTCTGGTACCTCCGTATCTGCGTCGGCCACATCAGCCGCTGCGCCCGCTCCGGCCACTCCAGTCCCATCAGTCGCGGCCGCTCCGGTGGCCGGCGCGGTCCGACCACCCGCGCAGCGCACCGCGGAGGAGCAGGCGCCGACCACGCCCGCCACCGCGCTCGGACTGCCGGAACTGCGCACCCTGCGGCGCGAGGCGCAGCGCGACGAGGCCGACCTCAGCTACATCCGCAGACTCCTGCAGGGCCGGATCGACATCCTGCGGGCCGAACTGGCCCGGCGCAGCGACCCGGAGGCGCCCGTGGCGCCCGAGCCGCCGGTGGTGGACCGGCTCTCGGAGATCCTCGCCGACGCACCCTCCAGCCGCAGCGCGTCCGCCCGGCACGTCACGCTCGGGACCCCGCACGGAGAGGAGTACCGGCTGCTGGCGGCGGAGATGCTGGCCGACGTGGAGCTGTCGGACCTCCAGGCCCGCACGGACGGCGAACTGCACGACGCGATGGGTCGGTTGGTGCGGTACGAGCAGCAGGTCTCGCGCCGCCGGCAGCAGTTGCAGCGCACGGTGGACGACTGCAGCGCGGAGATCACGCGGCGCTACCGGGAGGGCGAGGCACAGGTGGACGACCTCCTGGTGTGAGCGCGGCGCAGCGGCGGAAATTGCCGCGACGCGGTGCGGACGGGCGGATTAGCGTGGCGGGTTATGACTGCTGAAGCTGACGTGCGGCTGATCGCCGCATCCGAATTCCCCGCCTGGATGCGGGCCGTGAACACCGGCTTCCTGACCGCGACCCGGGTGACGGACTCCGACGTCGCCCAGCGCGCCGAGCACAGCGACCCCGCCCGGGTGTGGGGTTCCTTCGACGCCGCCACCGGCGCGTGCGTGGGAACCCTGCGCTCCTTCCGGCAGGAGCTCACCGTGCCCGGCGGGGCGGTGGTCACGTCCGCCGCGATCACCAACGTCGCGGTCATGCCCACGCACCGCCGCCAGGGCCTGCTGAGCCGCATGATGGCCGGGGAGCTGGCGGCCGCCGTCGAGCGCGGCGACGTGCTGTCGACGCTGATCGCCGCCGAGTACCCGATCTACGGGCGGTACGGGTACGGGCCCGCGGTGACCGTCGCGGAATGGGAGATCGACGTCAGGCGCACCGGGCTGGACCCGCGCTGGTCGAAGCCCGGGGACGGCGGCCGGATCGACATCGTGGACGTGGCCGAGGCACGCCGGGTGGGCCCGGCCCTGCACGACCGCATACGGCTGTCCCGGCACGGCGCGGTGAGCCGCGACGCGCGCTGGTGGAGCCTTGCGACCGGCGAGGAGGAGATGTCCTTCCGGCCGTACCGGGACCGGTTCCACGCGGTGTACCGGACGGCGGAGGGCGAGGTGGCCGGCCTGGTGTCGTACACCGCCGACGACCGCTGGACGGACGCGAAGACCCCGCAGAACACCCTCCAGGTCAAGGAACTGCTCGCCGCCACCCCGGACGCCGAGCGCGCCCTGTGGCACTTCCTGTGCTCCATCGACTGGGTGCAGACGGTCCGCACCGGCTACCGCGCCCCCGACGACCTGGTCCCGCACCTGCTCCCCGACCCGCGCGCGGCCCGGCTCGTGACCTCCTCGGACTTCATGTGGGTGCGGCTGCTGGACGTCGTACGGGCCCTGCGGGCACGGACGTACCCGGTGCCCGGGGTCCTCGTCCTGGAGGTCGCCGACCCGGACGGTCCGGCCGCGGGGCGCTACCGGCTCGACGCGGGCGCGGGGGAGTGCACGCCCACCGACGAGCCCGCGGACCTGCGCCTGGGCGTGGCGGCGCTGGGTTCCCTGTACCTCGGTGACGCGTCCGCGGTGCGGCTCGGTGCGCTCGGGCAGGTGGCGCAGGAGCGGCCGGGCGCGCTGGAGCTGGCCGACGCCGTGTTCCGGACGGCGCGGCGCCCGTGGTGCCCGGACGTGTTCTGAGCGGGGCGGACGTGGACGAGAGCGCGGACGTGGACGAGAGCACGGATGTGGATGAGCGCGCGGATTTGCACCAGGACGTCGCCGTGGACGTGAATGTGGACGTGAACGTGGTGGAGGCCCTGCGTGCGGCGGGCTGTGTCTTCGCGGAGGAGGAGGCGGAGCTGCTCACGGCTGCCGCCGACGACGCCGCGCACCTGGCCGCCCTGGTGGCCCGCCGGGCCGGCGGCGAACCGCTGGAACACGTCGTCGGACGGGCGGAGTTCTGCGGGCTGCGCGTGCGCGTGGGCGCGGGGGCCTTCGTGCCGCGCCGGCGCAGCGAGTTCCTGGTGTCCGAGGCGGTGGCGGGCGCGCCGGGCCGGCCGGACCGGGTGGTGCTCGACCTGTGCTGCGGGGTGGGTGCGCTCGGCGCGGCGGTCGCGGCCCGGCTGGGCGGCGGGGTGGAGTTGCACGCGGCGGACATCGATCCGGCCGCGCTGGCGTACGCGCGGCTGAACGTGGCCCCTTACGGCGGCCGGGTGTACGAGGGCGACCTGTACGGCGCGCTCCCGGACGGGCTGCGGGGCCGGGTGGACGTGCTGGTGGTCAACGCCCCCTACGTGCCGACGGGGGAGCTGCCGCTGCTGCCGGCCGAGGCGCGGGAGCACGAGCCGGCGGTCTCCCTGGACGGCGGCCCGGACGGGCTGGACGTCCACCGCCGGGTCGCGGCGGGTGCGCTGCCCTGGCTGGCGCCGGGCGGGCGGCTGCTGATCGAGACGAGCGAGCGTCAGGCCCCCCGGACGGCGCGGGCGCTGGAGGAGGGCGGTCTCACGGTGCGGACGGCGGTGTCGGAGGAGTACTGGGCGACCGTGGTGGTCGGCACGCGCCCTGCCTAGTGGGTGTACGCCTTCTCCCCCGCGCGGGGGAGAAGGCTGGTGCGGACTCCGCCCGGGGGCTGCGCGGGCGAGGGTTCCGTGGGCCGATGCCGGGGTCCGAACCGGCCGACACGATGGTGTGCATGACGCATCGACAGCAGGTTCCCGCCCCGGCCCCGGCCTCTGGTTCGGTTCCGGCTTCCGCTCCTGCCGCGGAGGTGCCCCGTTGGGCGGTCCGCGCTGCCCGTGTCGTCACGCTGCTCGCCGTGCCGTCCGGCATCTGGCGGCTGCTGCTCGCGGCGGGCCTGCTGGCGGGCTACACGCAGGCGGGGTACGTGGCGGCCGGCATCCCGGGGTGGGGCCGGGTGTACACGGCCGGTGTCAGCGTGGGGAGCGAGGTGCTGGCGCTGCTCGCGCTGGGGCTGGTCCGGCCCTGGGGAGAGGTGGTGCCGCGCCGAATACCGTGGTGGGGCGGCCGGCGGGTGCCGGTCCGGGCGGTCACGGTGGTGGCGGCGTCGGCCGCCGTGCTGCTGACCTTCGTGTGGACGCCGTTCGCGCTGTGGTGGACGTTCCCGCACCCGGACATGACCCCGCTGGGCCACACCGTCGTCGGGTTCCTGTACCTGCCGCTGATCGCCTGGGGGCCGCTGCTCGGCGCGCTCACCCTGGCGTACCACCGCCGGATCCGCGGGCGGGGCGGCCGGGTTCGGGGCTGAGGCCGGCCGGTCCGCCGGCTGCTGCGGTGGGCCGTGCGGCGGAGCTCCAGCCCTGGGCGTGCAGGCGCTCGAAGCCGTCCAGGAGGAGGTCGAGGGCGAACTCGAACTCGAAGGTGTCGTCGCAGCCGTGGCCCACCACCGCCGAACCGTCGTGGGGTCGGGAGGCGGCGATCTCCGCGATGTGCGGGTAGCGGGCGGCCAGGGCGGCCACCGCCGCCGCGGCCTCGGCCGCCTGGTCCTGGTTCTGGTCCTGGTCCTGCGGCCCGGTCGGCAGCAGCTCCTGGGTGAACCCCCACACGCGGCCGCCCAGCGCGTGCATCGCGTGGTGGGTGAGGTCGGCGGAGAGGCCGCCCGCGCGGAACATCCCGATGACCGAGTCCAGGTAGGCGAGGACGCCGGGCGTGGGACCGGTGCGCGTCTCGATGACGCGCGCGGCCCACGGGTGGCGCAGCAGCACCTGCCGGGCCGACAGGACCCGCTGCCGCACCTCGCCCTTCCAGGCGCCGCCCCCGGCGCCAGCCGGCGGGTCGATCTCGGCGACGACGGCGTCGAGCATGCCGTCGAGGAGCTCGTCCTTGTTGGCGACGTGCTTGTAGAGCGCCATCGGCACGACGCCCAGCTCCTGGGCGAGGCCGCGCATGCTCAGCGCCTCGATGCCGCTGCGGTCCGCGTACGCGACGGCGGCGCGCAGCACGCGGTCCGTGCTGAGGGGGGTCCGGCGGCTCGTGCCGCCGGTGGGCCGGGTCATCTGTCGTCCGCCTCCCGCTGTTTGACGAGTGTACGGCGTACACCCTACCGTGGCGGCCATAGGTGTACGCCGTACACCTCGGCTCTGGATCCAAGGGGGTTCCCGGTGTCACCGTCGAGAAAGCTCGCCGCCGCGGCGGGCGTCTGCTTCTTCGTCACCCACGTCGCCTCGATCGGCGGGCTCGTCCTGTACGGCCCGGTCCTGGGCGACCCCGGTTACGTCGCCGGCCCGGGGTCCGACGCCCGCGTGCTGCTGGGCGCCTTCTTCGAGGTGCTGCTCGCGCTCTCGGTCGTCGGCACCGCCCTCGCGCTCCACCCAGTGGTCAAGCGGTACGGTGCGGGCGCCGCCGCCGGCTACCTGGGGCTGCGCACCCTGGAGGCCGCCGTCATCTGCGTGGGCATCGTCAGCCTGCTCGCGGTGGTCACGCTGCGCCGGGAGCCGGCGCCGGGGGCGGACCCGTCCGCGCTGCTCGCCGCGGCACAGGCGCTGGTCGCGGTCCACGACTGGACGTTCCTGCTCGGCCCGAACTTCGTCCTGGGCGCCAACACGGTGCTGGTGGCCTCCCTGCTGTACCGCTCGCGGCTGGTGCCGCGGCCCATCGCCGCCCTGGGGCTGGTCGGCGGTCCGCTGATCTTCGCCTCGGCGACCGCCGTGTTGTTCGGGGCGTACGGGCAGCTCTCCGTCTGGGGTTCGCTGGCAGCCCTCCCGGTCTTCGCCTGGGAGCTGGTCCTGGCGGCCTGGCTGACCGTCAAGGGCTTCCGGCCGGAGGGGCGACCGGCCGGGGTGGGAGCTGCTGCAAGCGACTGCTTGCAATAGTTAGCGCGGTGCGGCAGGATCGGAGCATGGCATCGCTCAACGTCGGGAACCTCGGCGAGTTCCTCCGCGAGCAGCGGCGGCAGGCCCAGCTCTCGCTGCGGCAGCTGGCCGATGCGGCGGGGGTGTCGAATCCGTACCTGAGCCAGATCGAGCGAGGGCTGCGCAAGCCGAGCGCGGACATCCTGCAACAGCTCGCCAAGGCCCTGCAGATCTCCGCGGAGACGCTCTACGTGCAGGCCGGGATCCTCGACGAGCGGGACCGGGACGAGGTGGAGACGCGGGCCGCCATACTCGCCGATCCGTCCATCAACCAGCAGCAGAAGCAGGTGCTGCTCCAGATCTACGAGTCGTTCCGCAAGGAGAACGCGGCCGAGGCCGAGACGGGGGCCGCGGAGGCGCCCCCGGCCACCGCCCGGCCGGGCGGGCCGTCCGGCGCGGACGACGACAAGTACTCCACGAACTGAACTGTGATCCGGGAGGACCAGCCACATGGCCATCGCCGATGACCTGAAGAAGACCCTCGCCGACCCGACCCCGCTCTACTTCGCCGCCGGCACCGCCGACCTGGCGATGCAGCAGGCCAAGAAGGTGCCCGCCCTCATCGAGCAGCTGCGCACCGAGGCCCCGGCGCGGTTCGAGGCCGTGAAGAACACCGACCCGAAGGTCGTGCAGCAGAAGGCGCGCGAGGCGCAGGAGGTCGTCACGGCCAAGGTCGCCGAAATGCTCGGCGCCCTCGACGCGAAGATCGACCCCAAGAAGATCGGCGAGCAGGCGCAGGACCTTGCGCTGCGCGGGGTCGGCGTGGCCGCCGAGTACGCGGTGCGCGCCAAGGAGACCTACGACCGGGTCGCCGAGCACGGCGAGCAGGCGGTAAGGGCGTGGCGGGGCGAGGTCTCCGAGGAGATCGTCGACATCGCCGTGGCCGTCGAGCCGGCCCGCGAGGGCGAGGACAAGGCCGCCGCCCGCAAGACCACCACGCGCAAGACCCCCGCGAAGAAGGCCGCCGCCGAGCAGGGCGAGCCGGCCGACGTGTGAGCCGGCGCGAGCCGGATCCGCACGGCGGATGACGGTGGGCCGGGCACCGGCGGGGTGTCCGGCCCGTTGGGGTGGGTGAAGGCCGCTCTGCCGGTAGCGTGGAGGCAGAGGACATCAGGCGTGCCACGTGTGAGAAGGCGGTCGAGAGTCGATGTTGATGAACGGGTTCGATAACGGGGTGCTCCCGTTGCTCGGGTTCGCCATGCTGGCGCTCGCCGTCGTGGCCTTCGTCCTCGCGCTGCTCGCCCGCGAGGACGCCTACCGTGCGGCCGACAAGCAGACCAAGACGTTCTGGCTGGTCATCCTGGGCGTGACCGTGGTCGTCGACTTCTTCCTGGGGATGCTGTTCCTGCAGATCGCCGGCCTCGTGGCGACGATCGTCTTCCTGGTCGACGTCCGACCCGCCCTCAAGCAGGTCTCGGGCGGTGGCCGGCGCCGCGGCGGCAGCAGCAGCGACGGCCCGTACGGTCCGTACAACGGCGGCCGTTAGTGCGGTCACAGCACTAGCAAGCAGCCCTCAGGACGTGCCGCGGGACAGCAGGACCACGGCCACGTCGTCGGTGAGCTCGCCGCCGTTCAGGCGCCGGGCCTCGGTGACGGAGGCCTCCAGCAGGGCCTCGCCGCTCAGCCCGCGGTCCAGGTGCCGGTTGATCATCTCGACCATGCCGTCCTGCCCCAGCCGCTCCCGGCCGTCGCCGACGCGGCCCTCGATCAGCCCGTCGGTGTAGAGCATCAGGCTCCAGGCCCCGCCCAGCTCCACCTGGCGGCGGGGCCAGCGGGCCTTGGGCAGCAGGCCGAGCGCCGGCCCGCTGTTCTCGTACGGCAGCAGCCGCGCCGGGCGCCCCGGCCGGGATATCAGCGGGGCCGGATGCCCGGCCAGGCACAGGCCGGCCCGGCGGCCGTCCGGGGAGATGTCCACGGTGCACAGCGTCGCGAAGATCTCCTCGCAGGGCCGTTCCACCTCCAGTACCTCCTGGAGGGTAGCCAGCAGTTCGTCCCCGCACAGGCCGGCCAGGGTCAGCGCGCGCCAGGCGATGCGCAGCTCGACGCCGAGGGCGGCCTCGTCCGGACCGTGGCCGCAGACGTCGCCGATCATCGCGTGGACGGTGCCGTCGGGGGTGCGGACGGTGTCGTAGAAGTCCCCGCCGAGCAGGGCGCGGCTGCGGCCGGGCCGGTAGCGGGCGGCGAAGCGGAGGTCGGAGCCCTCCAGCAGCGGGGTGGGGAGCAGGCCGCGCTCCAGCCGGGCGTTCTCCTGGGCCCGCAGTTTCGATTCTGCGAGCTTGTACTGGGCGATGTCCGCCCGCTTGCGCTCCACCGCGTAGCGGATGGCGCGGCTCAGCAGCCGGCCGTCCAGCTCGTCGCGGAAGAGGAAGTCCTGCGCGCCCACCCGGACCGCCTCGGCGGCGCGCTCGGCGTCGGCCTCGGCGGTGAGGACGAGGACGGCGTGGCGGGGCGCGATCCGCAGCACCTGGCGGAGGGTGTCGAGCTGGTCCACCGTGTCCGTGCCGCCGCCGGCAGCCGTGCGGGAGGCCGCGCCGCCGGACGGCAGGGCCAGGTCCAGCAGGATGCAGTGCACGTCCGGGGTGAGCAGGCGGCTGGCCTCGGTGAGGTTGCGGGCCGTGCGCAGCCGGATGCGGTGCCGGTCGGCGTCGAGGATCTCGGGAACGGTGAGCCCGCCCGCGGGGTCGTCCTCGATCACCAGCAGGGTCAGGGACGCCTGGGGCAGTACGGCCTGACCGTTCTCCGTGGCGGGGGTCTCCCTCTGCCGCGGTACGGGTACGGGCATCGTCTCCGGTTCCTTCCCTCCCCCCGAGGGTGCGCTCGTCCGGGCCGACCCTAGCGGTCCGTGGCGGGCGAACGGAATGCCGTTCCGCGCCAGGGACAGAGGCATATGCCATATCGCGGGGGAAATTCCGCCTCGCCGAATGATGAACGTCACGGCGGAGGACGTCCTCGTCCCGGTCCACGAGACGTCGGTGGGGCGCGGGAGGTTCCCCCTCCCGCGCCACCGGTCAGGCGTCGGGGCGGACCACTGCCCTGATCGGCATGGAGCCGGCGCCGGCGAGCGTGATCTGCCGGCCGGGGCGCGGGGCGTGGACCATCGCGCCGTCACCCACGTACATGCCGACGTGGCTCGCGTCGTCGAAGTAGATGATCAGGTCGCCGGGCCGCATGTCCTTGATCGCGACCTTGGGCAGCAGCCGCAGCTGTTCCTGGGAGGTGCGCGGGATGCCCCGGCCGGCCGCCCGCCAGGCCTGCGAGGTCAGCCCGGAGCAGTCGAAGGAGTCGGGGCCCTCGGCGCCCCACCGGTACGGCTTGCCGATCTGCTGCGTGGCGAACTGCACGGCCTTCTTGCCGGCCTCGGTGGCCGAGCCGTTGATCTCCTTCAGCACGCCCGTCGACAGCCAGGCCGTCTGAGCCCTGTACTGCGCGTCGTGTTCCAGCTGGAGCAGCCGGGCCTTCTCCTCGGCCTCCAGCTTGCTCTCCAGCTCCTCGGCCGCCTTGATCTTCTCCTCGACCTCCTTCTTGGAAGCCTCCTTCTTGATCCGGTTGGCTTCGAGCTTCTCCCACTCCGCCTTCGCGTCCTTCGCGTGCTGCTGCAGGTCGGTCTGGGTGCGGTTCATGTCGGAGAGCAGGTCCGTGGCGGCCTTCTCGCCGCGGCGGATCCGGTCCGTGCCGTCGAGGAACTGGACCGGGCTGCTGCTCAGCGCCAGCCGGGCCCCGGCAGGCAGACCGCCCGAGCGGTACTGGGCGCGGGCGGCGGCGCCGGCGCGGTTCTTCAGCGCGGAGATCCGCTCCTGGCCGGCGGCGACCTGCTTGGCGATCTCGACGATCCGGTCGGACTGCGCCTTGGCCTCGCTCTCGGCGAGGTTGTAGGCGTCCGTCGCCGTGCCCGCCTGGCGGTAGAGGTCCTCTATCTCCTTGCGCACCTGTTCCAGGGACTTGGCGCCCGGCTCCGGCGCCGGTGCCGCCTGGGCCACGCCGCCCAGTGCCGTCACCGCGAGCAGGGCCGTCGCGCACAGCAGCGTCAGGGCGTGCGCGCGACCGCGCCGCCGCTTCGGCTCCACGGTTCCCATGGTCCCCCCAGGTACCCCGAGTCCGATCCGATGCCAGACACCCCACCGGATCTGACTATCCATCAGTAACATTGGCTGCCCTCGGGATGGTGCCACGACTCGGCGGATTCCAACACCCTTCCGGGCGTACTGCCGATCTTGGCTGCCGCGACAACGACCCCCACCGGTCCCAGGGACAGTCCCGACGGCTCAACGGGCCGCCCCGGCAACCGGTTCCCCCGCCGCGCGGATTCACCCCTCCGGGCGCAGTGCCTCCCAGCGCACCGTCAGTTCCCCCTGCCGCCACCGCACCGGACCGTCCGTCAGGGGCCAGTCGCCCGCCAGTGCCCGCGCCGTCCGGATCCAGCGCTGCCGCGCCCCGTACGAGGCGTACGGGGCCGCCGCAGCCCAGGCCCGGTCGAAGTCGCGCAGGAACGCGTACACCGGCTCCCCCGGCACATTGCGGTGGATCAGCGCCTTCGGCAGCCGCTCCGCCAGATCGGACGGGCGCTCCAGGGAGCCCAGCCGGGTCGCGAACGTCACCGTCCGCGCCCCCTCGGGCCCCAACGCGACCCATACGTGCCGCCGCCCGATCTCGTCGCACGTCCCCTCGACCAGCAGGCCGTCCGGGGCCAGGCGGGCGCACAGCCGCTCCCAGACCGCGGCCACCTGCTCCTCGTCGTACTGGCGCAGCACGTTCGCCGCCCGGATCAGCGCCGGGCGCTCGCCGCCGTCCAGCGGCACCTCGAACCCGCCGTGCCGGAAGCCCAGACCGTCCCGCTCGTACGGCTTCGCCGCCGCGACCCGCGCCGGCTCGATCTCGATGCCGACCACCCGCACCCGCGGCGCCGCCTCCCGCAGCCGCGCCAGCAGCTCGACCGCCGTCCACGGCGCGGCCCCGTACCCGAGGTCCACCGCGACCGGAGACTCCGCGCGGCGCAGCGCCGGCCCGTGCACGGCGGCGATCCAGCGGTCCATGCGGCGCAGCCGGTTCGGGTTCGTCGTCCCGCGCGTCACCGTGCCCACGGGGCGCGACCGAGTGCCCGAAGCACCGCCGGAACCGGTGCCGGAACGGCCGGCTCCACCAGATCCGGCGGCACGGACGGAGGGCACGGGAGGGCGCTGGGACATGGGCCGAGGGTAAGCGGAGGGCGGCCGCCGGAGGAAAAGCCGCCCGAGGGCGGAGGAAAATCGCCGGGTCGTGGAATGCGCGGGGCAGCCGACCGGGTTGCACTCCTTGAGGGCGCCCGGTGCGCTCCATCCGGCATGCCCGCCGACGCCGTCGAGCAGCCGCCGCTGCACCGCCGTGCCCGCACGGCGGCGCCAGAGTCGTCGAGCGACTTCGGTCCGAGCGAGAGGAACTGCTCCCTTGAGCCAGTACGTGTCCCGCCTCGGCGGCAGCATCGGCGGCCGGATCGCCGCCGTCCGCGGCACCCGCCACGATCCGCCCCGGCTGCGCCTGCCCTCCGTGGGCCACCACCGCAAGCCGCGGCGCGTGGCCATGCTCAGCGTGCACACCTCGCCGCTGCACCAGCCCGGCACCGGCGACGCCGGCGGCATGAACGTGTACATCGTCGAGCTGGCCAAGCGCCTCGCCGCGATCAACATAGAGGTCGAGGTCTTCACCCGGGCCACCGAAGGCGGCCTGCCGCCCGTGGTCGAGCTCGCTCCCGGCGTGCTCGTCCGGCACGTGGACGCGGGCCCGTACGAAGGCCTCGCCAAGGAGGAGCTCCCCGCCCAGCTGTGCGCCTTCACCCACGGCGTGATGCAGGCCTGGGCCGGCCACCGCCCCGGCTACTACGACCTCGTCCACTCCCACTACTGGCTCTCCGGGCACGTCGGCTGGCTCGCCGCCGAACGCTGGGGCGTCCCGCTCGTCCACGCCATGCACACCATGGCCAAGGTCAAGAACGCCGCCCTGGCCGCGGGCGACACCCCCGAGCCCGCCGCCCGCGTCATCGGCGAGACCCAGATCGTGTCCGCCGCCGACCGGCTCATCGCCAACACCGCCGAGGAGGCGGAGGAGCTCGTACGGCACTACGACGCCGACCCCGCCAAGGTGGCCGTCGTCCACCCCGGCGTGAACCTGGAGCGCTTCACCGTCGGCGACGGCCGGGCCGCCGCCCGCGCCCGCCTCGGCCTGCCGCAGGACGCCGTCATACCGCTGTTCGCCGGCCGGATCCAGCCGCTCAAGGCCCCCGACGTGCTGCTCCGCGCGGTCGCCGTGCTCGTCGAGCAGGACCCGGCGCTGCGCCGACGGCTCTTCGTACCCGTCGTCGGTGGTCCCAGCGGCAGCGGGCTCGCCAAACCGGAGGGCCTGCAGAAGCTCGCCGCGAAGCTGGGCATCGCCGACCTGGTCCACTTCCACCCGCCCGTGGCCCAGGACCGGCTCGCCGACTGGTTCCGGGCGGCCTCCGTGCTCGTCATGCCCTCGTACAACGAGTCCTTCGGGCTCGTCGCGATCGAGGCGCAGGCCACCGGCACGCCGGTGCTGGCCGCCGAGGTCGGCGGCCTGCCGGTCGCCGTCAACGACGGCGCCACCGGCATCCTCGTACCCGGTCACGACCCCGTGGACTACGCCCGCGAGCTGCGGCGGTTCATGGACGACCCGCAGCTCACCGCGCGCATGGGCGCCGAGGCCGCCCGGCACGCGCAGTTCTTCGGCTGGGACACCGCCGCGAGCGGCACGGCCGACGTGTACACGGCCGCCATGCATGATCACCGCCGTCGCGTACGCTCCCACCATGGCTGACACCGCCGCGATCATCGAGAGCGCGCTGAACGGCGCGGAACTGAGCTGGGAGAGCCCCCGCCCGGGCACCTACGTCGTCCAGCTCCCCGGCACCCGCAAGCTGTCCACGACCTGCTCCTTCAAGGTGGGCCGGCACTCGCTGTCGGTCAACGCCTTCGTCATCCGCCACCCGGACGAGAACGAGGCCGGCGTCCACCGCTGGCTGCTGGAGCGCAACCTCAAGCTGTACGGGCTGGGCTACGCGGTGGACGCCCTCGGCGACATCTACCTGGTGGGCCGGCTCCCGCTGTCCGTGGTGACCCCGGACGAGCTGGACCGGCTGCTCGGCACCGTCCTCGAAGCGGCCGACGGAGCCTTCAACACCCTGCTGGAGCTGGGCTTCGCCGGCGCCATCAAGCGGGAGTACGAGTGGCGGGTCTCGCGCGGCGAACCGACCTTCAACCTGGACGCGTTCCGCCACCTGACCCGGCCCGAGGGCGAGCCCGGCGGCCCGACCGGCTGACGCACCGCGCCGAACGGGACGCGGCGGCGACCCGGGAGGTCTGTCGCCCCGGCCGCCGGCGGCCGCGCGCGGCACCGTGGCGGGACGAGCGGAACCGCAGCCGGCGCCCTCGTGTACGCCTGGCCGTCCTGGCCGTCCTGTCGCCCCGAGCACCCGGGCGGCATGGCCGCCATGCCGGAGCCGGAGGTGACCGGGGCGCGGAAGACCGGCACGGCGACGCTGGCGGTCCTCTTCCTCGCGGGCGGCGTCGTGCTCGCCGCGACCTTCGCCGGTCTCCGCTGAGCCTGGGACGCCCGCCTCAGGCCGCCGGGGCCGGGTCCGGGACGGAACCCGGGGTGCCCGGAGCCGGCGCGCCGGGGGCCGGCGCGGCCGGGCTCGGCTGCTCCTCCCCCTCGGACGCCGTCCGCGGCAGCCCCCGCATCAGCACCCAGTACCCGGCGGCGGCCGCCGTGCCCAGCACCGCCGTCGAGGCCCACAGCCAGTCCGCCCCGTACGTGTCGATCACATGGCCGGCCAGCAGCGGGGCCAGCACCGCGGCCACCGACCACGACAGGGTGTACACGCCCTGGTAGCGGCCCCGGCCGTGCAGCGGGGAGAGCCGGACCACCAGGCTCATCTGGGTCGGCGAGTTGATGATCTCGGCCAGGGTCCACACGCACACCGTCAGCGCGTACACCGCGAGCGACCCGGCGAAGGCCGTCATCGCGAACCCGTACCCGGCCAGCAGGGCCGAGGCCACCAGCAGCTTCTGCGGGTCGCGGTGCTCGATGAACCGCGTGACCGGGATCTGCAGCGCCACGATCAGCACGCCGTTCGCGGCGATCGCGAGCCCGTAGTCACCGGCCGAGAAGCCGGCCAGGGCCATGGCCACCGGCAGGCCCACCGAGGCCTGCATGAACAGCATGGAGATGAGGAAGGACAGCGCCACCACGCCCATGAACCGGCCGTCGCGGAGCACCGTCCCGAGGCCGATCTCCTCCTCGACGGCCCCGCCGGAACCGTCGGCGGCCCGCTCGGGCCGGGACTCCGGCAGCTTGAACCACACGAGCACCGCGCAGACCAGCGTCAGCGAGGCCTCGACCAGGAAGCCCGCCAGGTAGCTGTGCTCGGCGATCAGGCCGGCGGCGACCGAGCTGACCGCGAAGCCGAGGTTGATGGCCCAGTAGTTCAGGGCGAAGGCCCGCACCCGGTCCTCCGGGCGGACGATGTCCGCCATCATCGCCTGCACCGCCGGGCGGGAGGCGTTGGAGGTGAAGCCGACCAGCGCGGCCCCGGCGGCGATGGCCGCCGGGTGCTCCAGGAAGCCGAGCAGTGCCACCGCGAAGGCGGTGGAGGCCTGGGCGGCGAACAGGGTGGGCCGGCGCCCGAGCCGGTCCGTCATCACCCCGGCGACCAGCGAGGAGACCACGCCGCCGAGCCCGTGCAGGGCGACCACCAGGGCGGCGAAGGAGGCCGAGTAGCCCCACTTCTGGGTGAGGTACAGGGTCATGAAGGTGGCGACGAAGGCCCCGAGCCGGTTGACCAGGGTGCTCGTCCACAGCCACCAGAAGGCCCGCGGCAGACCCGACACGCTCTCGTGCACGGCACGTCTCAGACTTCCCACGGACATACGGAATCCCCCCGGCGATGTAAGTACCCCTCTGGCTGCTGGCACCCTACGAGGGCCGTCGTTTCCAAGCCACTCGATTGACGCGTACCGTCAATCCGCGGCCCCGGATGGCGGCCGGTCCGGCGGCCGGGACGGCCCCGCGCGGCCGCCCCGGCGCGTCCATTAGGCTCGTACGCATGGCCGACGCACCGTACAAGCTGATCCTGCTCCGCCACGGCGAGAGCGAGTGGAACGCGAAGAACCTGTTCACCGGCTGGGTGGACGTCAACCTCAACGAGAAGGGCGAGAAGGAGGCGGTCCGCGGCGGTGAGCTGCTCAAGGACGCCGGCCTGCTCCCCGACGTGGTCCACACGTCCCTCCAGAAGCGCGCCATCCGCACCGCGCAGCTCGCGCTGGAGGCCGCCGACCGCCACTGGATCCCCGTCCACCGCTCCTGGCGGCTGAACGAGCGCCACTACGGTGCGCTCCAGGGCAAGGACAAGGCCCAGACCCTCGCCGAGTTCGGCGAGGAGCAGTTCATGCTGTGGCGCCGCTCGTACGACACCCCGCCGCCGGCCCTCGAGGACGGCACCGAGTTCTCCCAGTCGGGCGACGCGCGCTACGCCTCCATCCCGCCGGAGCTGCGCCCGAAGACGGAGTGCCTGAAGGACGTCGTCCAGCGCATGCTGCCGTACTGGTACGACGGCATCGTCCCGGACCTGCTGGCCGGCCGCACCGTCCTGGTCGCCGCGCACGGCAACTCCCTGCGCGCCCTGGTCAAGCACCTCGACGGCATCTCCGACGCCGACATCGCGGGCCTGAACATCCCGACCGGCATCCCGCTCTCCTACGAGCTGGACGCTGACTTCAAGCCCCTGAACCCGGGCGGCACCTACCTCGACCCGGAGGCCGCCGCGGCCGCCATCGAGGCCGTCAAGAACCAGGGCAAGAAGAAGTAGTACTGCTCGCGCGACAGCCCCCTTCCCGTGGTCCCGCCCATCGGAAGGGGGCTCTCGCGTGTGCAGGCCCGGGCCGCTCCGGCCGGGTCCCTCCCGTCACGGCACGTCATTTCGTCGCGTGCCGTGCCTCGGGGTGTGCGCCACTCCGGCCGAGCGCGACCGGGTGGGTCTGCGCGGGAAGGTGATCGAAAGGGCCCCGTCCCGGCGGGGACGAGGCCCTTCTCGGCGTGTGGGCCGGGTGGTGGCGGGTCAGCCGCCGCACTGGCAGGGGGCGCCGGACTGGCAGCCGCAGCCGCAGCCCGAGCCGCAGCCGCAGGCCCCGAGCAGGGGCAGGCGCAGCGGCTCCGGCTTCGCAGACAGCTCCTGCTCCGGTGTGACGGGGACGGGGGAATCTGGCATGGATCCTCCTCGGAGGCGGGGTACGGGCTGGCGGGTCGTACGTGCCTTCGCCCTCATTCATGCCCAGCGGTACCGGCGCGTCAACGGCGCATTGGGGCTCGCCGTCCCGTCGGAGCCGGTGAGCGGGCCGGCCCGCTCACCGGCTCCGGCTCAGACCGCCTCGATCGGCGGCTGCAGATCGTCCGCGTGCTCGCCGGTCACCAGGTACACCACGCGCTTGGCCACCGACACGGCGTGGTCGGCGAAGCGCTCGTAGTACCGGCCCAGCAGGGTCACGTCCACCGCGGTCTCGATGCCGTGCTTCCAGCGGTCGTCCATCAGGTGCTGGAAGAGGGTGCGGTGCAGCTGGTCCATCTCGTCGTCGTCCGTCTCCAGCTGCATCGCCAGGTCGACGTCCTTGGTGATGATGACCTCGGCCGCCTTGGCCATCAGCCGCTGGGCGAGCTGCCCCATCTCCAGGATGGTCGCGTGCAGGTCCCGCGGCACCGCCGAGGCCGGGAAGCGCAGCCGCGCCAGCTTCGCGACGTGCTGCGCCAGGTCGCCCGAGCGCTCCAGGTCGGCGCTCATGCGCAGCGAGGTCACCACGATCCGCAGGTCCGTCGCGACCGGCTGCTGGCGGGCCAGCAGGGCGATGGCGCGGGCCTCCAGGTCGTGCTGGAGGTCGTCGATCTTCTGGTCGGCCGCGATGACGCTCTCGGCGAGCTTCAGGTCGGCGTCGAGCATGGACGTCGTGGCCCGCCCGATCGCGGAACCGACCAGCCGGGCCATCTCGACCAGGCTTTCCCCGATCGAATCCAGTTCCTCGTGGTACGCGTCACGCATGGGTGTCCCTCTCTTGGCCTGCTGCGCTTCTGCCCCTGGCACGGGCGGGTGGGGGCGGCCTCCTGCCCCACGTCGACACCGTCGGCCGCAAACGCGTCCGACTCCGGCACCTCAAGTGAATCAGTACCGTCGCCACGGTGAACTCTGGGCGACGACTGTTCGAGGCGCCACCCGAACGGCTGTGGAAGTGCCGTTGCGGCTGCTTAACCTGGATGCATGGACGTGAACGCGGCGGTCGCCGCAGCTGCAGCGATCGCCGGTGCGTGCACCGGTGCGGTCGCGACGCTGGCGTTCCGCTGGAGTGAGCGTGACCAGGCCCGCCCCACCCGGAGTTCCATGCGCCCGGACATCAACGCGGTGCTCCCCCCCGGGGTCGACACCGTCCTGTCCGTCCTGCGCTCCTCCGCCGTCGTGCTCGACGAGGGGGACGCGGTGGTCAAGGCCAGCTCGGCGGCGTACGCCCTCGGGCTGGTCCGCGGCGGCAAGCTGGCCGTGGAGCCCATGCTCCACATGGCCCGCGACACCCGCCGGGACGGGGAGATACGGCAGGTCGAGCTCGATCTGCCGCGGCGAGGCACCGGCCGCGGCGAGGCCCTGGCGGTATCGGCGCGCGTCGCCCCGCTCGGCTCGCGGCTCGTGCTGCTGCTGGTCGAGGACCTCACCGAGGCCCGCCGCATCGAGGCCGTCCGGCGCGACTTCGTCGCGAACGTGTCGCACGAGCTGAAAACACCGGTGGGGGCGATCTCACTGCTGTCCGAGGCCGTCATGGACGCCGCGGACGACCCCGAGGCGGTCAGCCGCTTCGCGGGCCGCATGCAGATCGAGGCCACCCGGCTGATCAACCTCGTCCAGGAGCTCATCGACCTCTCGCGGGTGCAGAACGACGAGCTGCTGGAGGACGCCGAGCCCGTCCGCGTGGACACGCTCGTGGCGGAGGCGATGGACCGCTGCCGCCACACGGCGTCCGCCAAGCAGATCACCATGGCCGCGGGCGGCACCTCCGAACTGTTCGTCTGGGGTCACCGCGGCCAGCTCGCGGCGGCCCTGGGCAACCTGGTGGAGAACGCGGTCAACTACAGCCCGGCCCGCACCCGCGTCGGCATCGCCGCCCGCAAGGTGGCCGCCCCCGGCGGGGACATGATCGAGATAGCCGTGACCGACCAGGGCATCGGCATTCCGGAGAAGGACCGCGAGCGGATCTTCGAGCGCTTCTACCGCGTGGACCCCGCCCGCTCCCGTGCCACGGGCGGGACCGGTCTCGGTCTCGCGATCGTCAAGCACGTCGCCGCGTCCCACGGCGGCGAGGTGTCCGTGTGGAGCTCGGAGGGACAGGGCTCCACGTTCACCCTGCGGCTGCCCGAGGCGGCCGCACCGTCGAACAGCACCCCGCCCGCCCCGCCCGTCACCCCGGCCGCCGCCACCCCCGGCCACCCGACCCCAGCCTGAACCAGAGAACCAGCCATTCCTGCCCCGGAGGTCCTTCCGTGACCCGAGTGCTCGTCGTCGAGGATGAGGAATCCTTCAGCGACGCCCTGTCCTACATGCTCCGCAAGGAGGGCTTCGAGGTCGCCATCGCCGCGACCGGGCCCGACGGGCTCGACGAGTTCGAGCGCAACGGCGCCGACCTCGTCCTCCTCGACCTGATGCTCCCGGGCCTGCCGGGCACGGAGGTCTGCCGGCAGCTGCGGGGCCGCTCCAACGTCCCCGTGATCATGGTCACCGCCAAGGACAGCGAGATCGACAAGGTCGTCGGGCTGGAAATAGGAGCCGACGACTACGTCACGAAGCCCTTCTCCTCGCGGGAGCTGGTCGCCCGCATCCGCGCGGTCCTGCGCCGCCGCGGTGAGCCGGAGGAGGTCGCCCCGGCCGCGCTGGAGGCCGGCCCGGTACGGATGGACGTCGACCGGCACGTGGTCACCGTTGGCGGCGCCAAGGTGGACCTCCCGCTGAAGGAGTTCGACCTGCTGGAGATGCTGCTGCGCAACGCGGGCCGCGTCCTGACCCGCATGCAGCTGATCGACCGTGTGTGGGGCGCGGACTACGTCGGCGACACCAAGACCCTCGACGTGCACGTCAAGCGGCTGCGGGCCAAGATCGAGCCCGACCCGGGCGCCCCGCGCTACCTGGTCACCGTCCGCGGCCTCGGCTACAAGTTCGAGCCGTAGACCCGGTCCCGCCGGGCTCCGGCCGCACGGCGGCCCACGGGAGGACGACGGCCCACGGGAGGACGACGGGAAAGGGCCCCGTCCGCAGCAGCGGACGGGGCCCTTTCCCGTTCGTACGGGGCGCGCGGCGCGTCAGTGGCCGGCGGCGTGCGAGGCGGAGGCCGCAGGCGTGCCGGACGCGGACGCGGCCGGGGAGGCACCCGCGGCCGGGGAGCCCGAGGCGGCGGGCGAGGGGGAGGCTGCCGGCGAACCGGACGGCGAGCCCGACGGGGCGGCGGGGCTGGCCGGGGCGCTCGGGCCCGCGGCGGGCGCCTGGGACGGGCCGAAGGAGGCGAACGCGCCGGTGTTCGGGACGACGAACGCCTGGAGCGGGATCTCGCCGGTGCTGCTCATCTTGAAGACGAGCTCCTGTGCGGCGCCGTCCCGGACGGCCTCGCTCGGGCCCTCGATCACGGCGGAGGCGTTCCCCTTGCCGCCGATGACGATGGAGCCGCCGGAGGGCACGACGACCTTGCCGGAGCCCTCGGCGGGCTTCAGCGTGACCTTGCCGCGGCCCGGGAGGGCGATCGACTCCAGGACCTCGGGCTTCATGCTGTTGTTGAAGAGCGTCGCCGAGACCACGGCCCCGCCCGTGCGCTCCTTGGTGCCCTGGGTGATCACCAGCGCGTTCTGGATCTCGATCTCGCCCTTGCTGGCGGAGGCGTTGTCCGGCTTGATCTGAAGCGTCTGCGCGTCGCTGCCCGCACCGCAGGCGGCCAGCGAGGCGATCGAGAACACGACGGCGGTGGCGGCGAGGGCGCCGCGTCGAAGGCTGCGGCTCACGGCGGCGGCAACTCCTTGGACGTACGGAACGGAAGGACGGCGGTCTGTCGGACGGCCGAGGTAAAGCCGTCCTAAGGGTGTGTCAGCGCGCTTAGGTTACCGAGCCGCCGCCCCGGCCCCGCACCCGACCCTCCGCAGCGCGCGGGCGGCCCCCTGGCCGCTCCGCGATCTTGCATTCCGCACGCCCTTCGCATGCCGTTCACGTGCCGTCCGCTATATCGCCCGGAGGGGCTCCCGTGATCAATTCCGGGATTCCTTCGAACGGCTCTCCGTGATCAATTCCAGGATTGGGCCTGAACCACTCCGTACGGGTGGCCTCCAGTCGAGTGGAGTGCTTCGGTTCCCCGTCTCCGAAACCGGCAAAACGGGACGTACGTCACACTGGCCCGCCTCTCGCCCGGGTGTAACGTGGCCGTTTCGCCCGGTCCGCACAGTGGCTCCGACCTGCGAATACCCCCTTCCGCAAGCCCTCCGCAGCACGTTCCTGTCGTGGTTGTCAAGCCCCGAGATGCGCTCTGACCTGCGAAAACGCCATTCATAACAGTCAGTTCTCGTGTTACCCTGGATAGCCACGGAAGGGGTACCTGTCACATGACGTTCAAGGTTGGCGACACCGTGGTCTATCCCCATCACGGGGCCGCGCTGATCGAGGCCATCGAAACTCGCCAGATCAAAGGCGTGGACAAGACCTACTTGGTGCTCAAGGTCGCCCAGGGCGACCTGACGGTTCGTGTGCCTGCCGACAATGCAGAGTTCGTCGGCGTCCGCGACGTAGTCGGCCAGGACGGGCTGGACCGGGTCTTCGAGGTCCTGCGCTCGCCGCAGGTCGAGGAGCCGACGAACTGGTCCCGTCGCTACAAGGCAAATCTGGAGAAGCTCGCTTCTGGCGACGTCATCAAGGTCGCCGAAGTGGTGCGCGACCTGTGGCGGCGTGAGCGCGAGCGCGGACTGTCCGCAGGTGAGAAGCGCATGCTCGCCAAGGCGCGTCAGATCCTGGTCAGCGAGCTCGCCCTCGCTGAGAACACCAACGAGGACAAGGCAGAGGCCCTCCTCGACGAGGTTCTCGCGTCCTGACGCGACAACCCCGTACACAGTTGTGCCGCGGTGCCCGATGACAGCCTCCACGAGGGGGCCGTTGCCGGGCGCTGCGGCATGTCTGTACCCACGCCACCCACGACTCACGTCGTCCCCGCTGTCCACGCCCCACCGGCCGTGAACACGTCCCGCACCGCACGCCGTACCGGGCCCGGGCAGCCGGCTCGACCGGTCGTCACGGAAGGGGGCGAGGGCGTCGCACCCGGCACTCCCCAGGGCCATACCCATGTCGGCCGAAGTCACAAACCTGGCTCGGAGCTACCACACATGTCTGACCAATCGCGCCCCCACCGCACCGCCGCGGTGATCCCGGCCGCCGGCCGCGGGGTACGCCTCGGCCCGGGCGCCCCCAAGGCCCTGCGGGCCCTGGGCGGCACGCCGATGCTCATCCACGCCGTCCGCGCGATGGCCCGCTCCCGGGCCGTCTCCCTCGTGGTCGTGGTCGCCCCGGCCGACGGCACCGCAGAGGTGCGCCGCCTGCTGGACGAGCACCCGCTGCCCGACCGCACCGAACTCCTCGTCGTCCCCGGTGGCGACACCCGCCAGGAGTCCGTGGCCGCCGGCCTCGCCGCCCTCCCCGCGGACGTCACCTCCGTCCTCGTCCACGACGCGGCCCGCCCGCTCGTCCCCGTCGACACCGTCGACGCCGTGATCGAGGCCGTCCGCGCCGGCGCCCCGGCCGTCGTCCCCGCACTGCCGCTGGCCGACACCGTCAAGGAGGTCGAGCCCGGCAGGCCCGGCGAGCCCGAGCCGGTCGTCGCCACGCCCGAGCGCGCCCGACTGCGCGCCGTGCAGACCCCGCAGGGCTTCGACCTCGCCACCCTCCGGCACGCCCACGAGACCGTCGCCGCGGTCGGCGAGGGCGCCACCGACGACGCCGGGATGGTGGAACGGCTCGGCACCACCGTCATGGTGGTCCCCGGCCACGAGGAGGCCTTCAAGGTCACCCGCCCGCTCGACCTGGTCCTCGCCGAGGCCGTACTCGCCCGCAGGAGGGCCACCGATGCCTACTAGCCCCACCCCCGCCGCGCCGCTGATCCCCCAGGTCGGCATCGGCACCGACGTGCACGCCTTCGAGGCCGGCCGCGAACTGTGGTGCGCCGGCCTGCTGTGGGAAGGGGAGGACGGCCTCGCCGGGCACTCCGACGGCGACGTCGCCGCGCACGCCGCCTGCGACGCCCTCTTCTCCGCCGCAGGCGTCGGCGACCTCGGCGCGCACTTCGGTACCTCCCGCCCCGAGTGGTCCGGCGCCGCCGGCGTCACCCTTCTGGCGGAGGCCGCCCGGATCGTCCGCGCCGAGGGCTACGAGATCGGCAACATCGCCATCCAGGTGATCGGCGTCCGCCCGAAGATCGGCAAGCGGCGCGGCGAGGCGCAGAAGGCGCTCTCCGAGGCCGCCGGCGCGCCGGTGTCCGTGTCCGGCACCACCACCGACGGCCTGGGCCTGACCGGCCGCGCCGAGGGACTCGCCGCGATCGCGACCGCCCTGGTCTACCGGACGGACCCGGCCTGATCCCCCGTCGGGGGCGTCCGCCACGGCGCGCCCCCGGACCGGCAGGAGGCCCCGCGCCCCGGAAAGGGTCGCGGGGCACTGCCCCGGGCCCACTACCCTGGATGCCGTGACTATTCGCCTGTACGACACCAGCGCCCGGCAGATCCGCGACTTCACCCCCCTCAAGCCGGGTTGTGTCTCGATCTACCTCTGTGGTGCCACCGTGCAGGCGGCGCCGCACATCGGGCACATCCGCTCCGGGCTGAACTTCGACATCATGCGCCGCTGGTTCGCGTACCGCGGCTACGACGTGACCTTCGTACGGAACGTCACGGACATCGACGACAAGATCATCGCCAAGTCCGCGGAGCAGGGCCGCCCCTGGTGGTCCATCGGCTACGAGAACGAGCGCGCGTTCAACGACGGCTACGACGCCCTCGGTTGCCTGCCGCCCACCTACGAGCCGCGCGCCACCGGCCACGTCACCGAGATGATCGAGATGATGCGCGGCCTGATCGAGCGCGGCCACGCCTACGAGGCCGACGGCAGCGTCTACTTCGACGTGCGCTCGTACCCCGGCTACCTGAAGCTCTCCAACCAGGAACTGGACAATCTCATCCAGCCCGCCGAAGAGGGCATCAGCGGCAAGCGCGACCCCCGCGACTTCGCCATGTGGAAGGCGTCGAAGCCCGGGGAGCCCGACTGGGAGACCCCGTGGGGCCGCGGCCGGCCCGGCTGGCACCTGGAGTGCTCGGCCATGGCGCACAAGTACCTCGGCAGCGCCTTCGACATCCACGGCGGCGGCCTGGACCTGATCTTCCCGCACCACGAGAACGAGATCGCCCAGGCCAAGGCCTTCGGTGACGACTTCGCCTCGTACTGGCTGCACAACGCCTGGGTCACCATGTCCGGCGAGAAGATGTCCAAGTCCCTGGGCAACTCGGTGCTCGTCTCCGAGATGGTCAAGAACTGGCGTCCCATCGTCCTGCGCTACTACCTCGGCACCCCGCACTACCGCTCGATGATCGAGTACAGCGAGGAGGCCCTGCGCGAGGCCGAGTCGGCGTTCGCCCGCATCGAGGGCTTCTGCCAGCGCGTCGTGGAGAAGGCCGGCAAGGCCGTCGACCCGGCCGCCGAGGTCCCGCCGGCCTTCGCCGAGGCCATGGACGACGACCTGGGCGTCCCCCAGGCGCTCGCCATCGTCCACACCACCGTCCGCCAGGGCAACAGCGCGCTCGCCGCCGACGACAAGGACGCGGCCGTGGCGCGCCTGTCGGAGGTGCGGGCCATGCTGGGCGTGCTCGGCCTGGACCCCCTGGACGAGCGCTGGTCGGAGGAGACCGACCGGGGCGCCGAGCTCCACGGGGCCGTCGACACGCTCGTCCGGCTGGTCCTCGACCAGCGCGAGTCGGCGCGCGCCCGCAAGGACTGGGCCACCGCCGACGCCATCCGCGACCAGCTCCAGCAGTCGGGGCTGGTCATCGAGGACAGCCCGTCCGGGCCGCGCTGGACACTCGGCCCGCGCTGACCGGACCCGGCCTGACCGGCCACGTTGTGCCGCCCGGTGCCCCGGGCGGCACACTCTTCATACGTACATATCGCAGCACCGACGAAAACAGGTAGAGGTCATGGCCGGGAACAGCCAGCGCAGGGGACGCCGCACGTCCAACAAGAAAGGTCCGACGGTCGGCAGCGGTGGTCAGCGGCGCAAGGGCCTGGAAGGCAAGGGCCCCACGCCCAAGGCCGAGGAACGCAAGGGCCACAAGGCGTTCCGCATGGCCAACGCCGCCGCCAAGGCGGCCGCGCGCCGCCGTCCCGCCCCGCGCCGCGGCGGCCCCAAGGGCGCGAGCGAGATGGTCGTCGGCCGCAACCCGGTCTTCGAGGCGCTGCGCGACGGCGTGCCCGCCACCACCTTGTACGTCCAGCAGTTCATCGACAACGACGAGCGCGTCCGCGAGGCCCTCCAGCTCGCCGGTGCCCGCGGCAACATCAACCTGATGGAGGCCCCGCGCCCCGAGCTCGACCGGATGACCGGCGGCCTCAACCACCAGGGCCTCGTCCTGCAGGTCCCGCCCTACGAGTACGCGCACCCCGAGGACCTCACCGAGGCGGCCTACGACAACGGCGAGCAGCCGCTGATCGTCGCCCTCGACGGCGTCACCGACCCGCGCAACCTCGGCGCGATCGTCCGCTCCGTCTCCGCCTTCGGCGGCCACGGCGTGGTCATCCCCGAGCGCCGTGCGGCCGGCATGACCGCCGGTGCCTGGAAGACCTCCGCCGGCACCGCCGCGCGCACCCCGGTCTCCCGGGTCACCAACCTGACCCGCGCCCTCCAGGACTACAAGAAGGCCGGGCTGACCGTCGTCGGCCTCGCCGCCGAGGGCGAGCACAGCGTCGCCGACCTCGATGCCCTGGCCGGCCCGGTCGTGATCGTCGTCGGCTCCGAGGGCAAGGGCCTCGGCCGGCTCGTCGGCGAGACCTGCGACTACCTCGTGCGCATCCCGATGCCGGGCGGCGCCGAGTCGCTCAACGCCGGTGTCGCCGCGGGCGTCGTCCTGTACGAGGCGGCCCGCCGCCGCGCCTGACCGCACCGGCGGCGGTGCCCGGGCCGCCCGCCCGGCCACCCGTCCGGAGCACCCTGCGTGATCCACTCGGCTCACGGAGCGTGACCCGTGAGCGTGCCACCCCGCCCGTTTCGGGCGGGGTGGCTTGATCTTGACGGGTCTCGGACACATCCCTGCTGTCAAGGCAGTGTCCTAAACACTGATCACTCGGTTAGATGAGTGTGGACACCAGAACGTCAGGGTTCGACGACCAGCCCGCGCTGAGCATGGTCAAGGTGCCGTGCGACCCCGCACAGGTCATCGTCAACCACGCCAGCTTCCGCGTGCGGCTCGCACCGAGCCCGAGCGCGCGTTCCAAGGCCGCGAGCACCCCCGGCCGGATGCCCGTCCTCGGCGGCGCCGTCACCGCCGCCGGAGCCGCCGCCCGCCGTCGCAGGGCCCCCGTCGTCTGGAGCGGCAAATCCGCACCAGGCGACACCGCCGCCATGGGCGGACTGCTCCAGGCCGTACGCCGACACGGCGGCGGCCTCGGCCACGACGACTACGACACCGGCGACTCCGGCGCCACGCAGGTCATCCCCCGCGTGGACCTCGCCCACGACCGAGCCGACGACACCGTCCCCACCCCCACCGTCATCGGCCAGCGCCAGTACGGCGCCCGGGACGAGACCCGCGCCTTCGCCCCCGTGCGGGACCTGCCCCCCGGCGGCCACGGCGGCCACGGCGGCCACGCCGGCCCGTTCCCCTACGACGGCGGACCCGGCAGCCAGGACGCCGGCCGCCGCGCCCCCTCCGACAGCCGCGGCCACGCCTCGTACTACCCCGGCCGCCGCATGAACCTCGGGGTTGTCCTGCTCCCCCTGCGGGTCTTCCTCGGCTTCATCTCCATCTACGCCGGCATGGGCAAGCTCTGCGACCCCGTCTACTTCGACGGCGGCGAGCGCGGCTCCATGGTCACCTGGCTGCGCACCCTCCAACCCTGGGCCCTGGCCGAGCCGCTGCGCGACTTCGCCCTCGCCCACCCCGTCGGGGCCGGGCTCAGCGTGGCCTTCCTCCAGGTCGTCGTCGGTGTCCTGACCGTCCTCGGGCTCTGGCAGCGGTTCGCCGCCTGCTTCGGCGCACTGCTGTCGGCCGCCCTGCTCATGACCGTCAGCTGGAAGACCGTCCCCGCCTACGACGCCCCCGACATCATCTACCTCGCCGCCTGGAGCCCCCTGATCATCGCCGGCGCGCCCGTCTACTCCCTGGACGGACGCCTCGCCGGCGAGGCCTGGCGCACCCTCGGCCCGCGCTCCGACCTGTGGGCACTGCGGCGGCGGGTGCTGCGCCGCGGGGCCGTCATGGCCACCCTCGTCTGCGGACTCACCCTGCTCATCGGCTCGCTGCTCGGCGGGGCCGTCCGCTCCAGCACCGTCGTCACCGTGCCCGGCCCGGGCCAGGCCCCGAGCAACTACCTGCCCGGCTCCCCGCTGCCGGTGCCGCCGTCCAAGCAGCAGCACCAGCAGCAGCAACCGCAGCAGCCCGCCTCCCAGCAGCCCTCGAAGCCGGCGGAGCCCGCCGCCAGCGCCACCCCGTCGACCAAGCCCAGCCGCGCCGGCTCCACGGCCCGCGAGACCACGGGCACCGGCTCGCAGCCGCCCACCACCCGCAGCACCGGCAGCAGCCAGAGCGGCACCGGCACCAGCTCCGGTACCGCACCGAAGCAGTCCAGCCCGAAGGCCCCGTCGTCCACGACCAACCGCAGCAGCGGCGCGGGCAGCGGCGGGGACGCCCCGTCGACGAAGCCCGGCCTCGTCGGAGGCCTCCTCGGCTGACGGTCCGACCCGAACGGCCCGAACGGCCCGGGGCCCGGCACGCGAAACGCGTACCGGGCCCCGGGCCCTTCCCTTTCCGTTCCTCTTTCCGTGCGGAAGTCCGTGGAGCCGTCAGGAGGCCCTCTGCGCCGCCAGTTCGCGCGCCGCCTCGGTCAGGTCCTTCGCCGTGTCGATCGCCCGCCAGTACGCGCCCTGCGGGATCGGGAAACCGGCCAGCCGCCGCTCCCGGGCCAGCCGGGGGAAGGTGGTCCGCTCGTGGTCGCCCAAATCCGGGAGCAGAGAGGTGAATTCGGGCGAGAAGACGTACACGCCGGCATTGATGAGGTACGGCGACGGCGGCGCCTCGATGAAGTCCAGCACCTGCCCGAACTCGTTGGTCTCCACCGCGCCCCACGGGATGCGCGGCCGTGCCAGCGCCAGCGTCGCGGTCGCCGCCCGCTCGGTGTGGAACGCGGCCATCTCCCGCAGCGAGAACCGGGTCCAGATGTCGCCGTTCGTCGCGTACCACGGCCGGTCCGCGTGCGGCAGGTGCCGCGCGGCGTACTTCAACCCGCCGCCGCGTCCGAGCGGCTCCTCCTCCACCACCGTGGTCACGCGCAGCGGTAGGTCCGCCCCGGCCAGCCACTCCTGGAGCACCTCGGCGAGGTGCCCGCAGGAGACGACGGCGTCGGTGACCCCCTCGGCGGCGAGCCAGTTCAGCTGGTGCCCGATGATCGGGACCCCCGTCCCCGGGATCTCGACCATCGGCTTCGGCCGGTCGTCCGTGTACGGCCGCAGCCGCGACCCCTGGCCGCCCGCCAGGACCACCGCCTGGGTGGGCGCCTGGGCAAGGGCGGCCGGGACCGCGGCCGCGAAGTCGGTGCTGTACGGGGAAGGGGGTGCGGGGGGTGCGTCGGTCATGGGCGCCAGCGTAGGGCCCGCCCCGCCGCCGGCCCGGGTGTCAGCCCATGGAGGCGACGCCGGACGCGTACGAGGTGTCGCAGACCGGACGGGAGAAGGACTGGGCCTTCGTCGGCCCGTACGCCTCGACGGCGGCCCGCCCGAGGGCCCGCGCGATGCCCACGCAGTGGTCGGCGAGCGACGGCCGCCGGTCCACCTCCTGCTGGAGGTGCGTCAGGACGTCACCCGGCATCTCGCCCTGCTGGAGCTCGGAGAGGAGCTTGTCGCGCAGCAGGTCCTGCGGTGCGCGCGGCTTCGCGGGGACGGAGACGTCCTCGGCGGAGGCGGTCAGGATCCGGGACGACGAGTTGTCCGCCCACGGGACCATCGTGACCGCGAGGGTCCCGGACAGGACCAGGACGACGGGCAGGACCAGGGCGAGGGATCGGCCGATACGGCGGGCAGTGTGGGTCACGAGGGCGAGAGTAGCGCTCGGTGAAGATCGGACGACAGTTAGTCACCCGGTTGGGGGATGGTTCGACGTGGTTTTTCGAATAGTCGGTTGACGGGGGCGGCGAACGGGCCCGCACGCCCGCGGGGGCGCTCCCGTGGGAGCGCCCCCGCGGCCGGTGTCAGCCGGAGAGGCGCTCGCCGGAGGACGTCGAGAAGACGTGGATCTCGTCGGGGCGCGGCACCACGTGCAGGGTGGCGCCCTTCTCGGGCACCTGGCGGCCGCCGACACGGACGACGATGTCCTGGCCGCCGTCGGCCTGGGCGGTGCGGCCGTACACGTACCCGTCGGCGCCGAGCTCCTCGACGACGTTGACCGTGATGGTCAGGCCGCCCTCGGTGCCGACGTCGAAGTGCTCGGGGCGCACGCCGACGGTGACGGTGCGGTCGCCCGCGTCCGCGGCGGCGGCGATCGCCTCGCGCGAGACGGGCACGACGCTGTCGCCGAACTTCACGCCGCCGTCGGCGATCGGGACCTCCACCAGGTTCATGGCGGGGGAGCCGATGAAGCCGGCGACGAACAGGTTCGCCGGGCGGTCGTACATGTTGCGCGGGGTGTCGACCTGCTGGAGGAGGCCGTCCTTCAGGACCGCCACCCGGTCGCCCATCGTCATGGCCTCGACCTGGTCGTGGGTGACGTAGACGGTGGTGATGCCGAGGTCGCGCTGGAGCGCCGCGATCTGCGTACGCGTGGAGACGCGGAGCTTGGCGTCGAGGTTCGACAGCGGCTCGTCCATCAGGAAGACCTGCGGCTTGCGGACGATGGCGCGGCCCATGGCGACGCGCTGCCGCTGGCCTCCGGAGAGGGCCTTGGGCTTGCGGTCCAGGTACTGGGTGAGGTCCAGCATCTTCGCCGCGTCCTCGACCTTGCGGCGGATGGTCGCCTTGTCCTCGCCTGCGATCTTCAGGGCGAAGCCCATGTTGTCGGCGACGGTCATGTGCGGGTAGAGCGCGTAGTTCTGGAACACCATCGCGATGTCCCGGTCCTTCGGCGGCAGGTGCGTGACGTCGCGGTCGCCGATGCGGATGGCGCCGCCGTTGACGTCCTCCAGGCCGGCGAGCATGCGCAGGGAGGTGGACTTGCCGCAACCGGAGGGGCCGACGAGGACGAGGAACTCGCCGTCCTCGATCTGCAGGTCGAGTGCGTCGACGGCGGGCTTGTCGGCGCCGGGGTAGAGGCGGGTAGCCGCGTCGAAGGTGACAGAAGCCATGGGGGTGCATCCCTTCTACCGGCAGGAACGTGCCGGACGATCCGAGTGGAAGGAAGTGTTGGTCTGGTCCAGGGTCTGGACTTCCGCCCGACGGTACCCGGCGGGGCGCGTTCTGTCAGCACCCGGCCGGGGGTGACGTACGACGCGCCCACGGGCGGCGGGAGCCCTTTCCCGGGGCGGGCGGTGCGCGGATGCGGGCCGGAAATGCCCTTCGCGAGCGGGCCCGTCGGCTGTGTAAAGTGAAGGCGATTGGCGTGCGCGCAGCGTCACAGGCCTCCTTAGCTCAGCTGGCCAGAGCACCGCTCTTGTAAAGCGTAGGTCGTCGGTTCGAATCCGACAGGGGGCTCCGTTCCAGGTCGGAGGTATTTCCGGCCCGGGAATTCGCGCAGAAGCGGAAGGCCCCGGAGTGATACTCCGGGGCCTTCCGCGTCTGTGCGGGTGCGGCGCCGGGCTCAGTGGCGGCCCGAGATCCGGTCGGCCAGGCGGGCCAGTGGGGCCGTGGCCGGGGTGTGGGTGGCGGCCTCGTGGCGGTCCGCCTCGCGGTACGCGGCGTACAGGGCCTGGACGCCGAGCCAGCGGAAGGGCTCCGGCTCCCAGCGGCGCACGCGGTGGTTCACCCAGGGCAGGGCGGTCAGCTCGGTGGCGTCGCCCAGGACCAGGTCGCGCAGGGTGCGGCCGGCGAGGTTGGAGGTGGCGACGCCGGATCCGACGTAACCGCCCGCCCAGCCGAGGCCCGTGGCGCGGTCGAGGGTGACGGTGGCGCACCAGTCCCGGGGCACGCCGAGCACGCCGGACCAGGCGTGGGTGATCTCGACCCCGGTGAGGGCGGGGAAGAAGGACTCCAGCAGCCGGGTCAGCGAGGCGATGGTCGCCGGCTGGGTGGTGCCGTCGGTGTCCGTGCGGGAGCCGAAGCGGTACGGGACGCCGCGGCCGCCGATCGCGATGCGGCCGTCAGCGGTGCGCTGCGCGTACATGTAGGCGTGGGCCATGTCGCCGAGGGTCTCCGCCCCGGTCCAGCCCAGCCGGTCCCAGACCGACTCGGGCAGCGGGGCCGTCGCGATCATCGACGAGTTCATGGGCAGCCAGGAGCGCTTCTGGCCCTTGAGGGAGGCGGTGAAGCCCTCGGTGCAGCGCAGTACGTACGGGGCGCGGACGGTGCCGTACGGGGTGGTGGCGCGGCGCGGGGTGATCTCGGTGACCGGTGTCGACTCGTGGATGGTGACGCCGAGGCGTTCGCAGGCTTGCGCGAGTCCTGTGGCGAGCTTGAGGGGGTGGATGCGGGCGCCGTGCGGGGTCCAGGTGGCGCCGACGGCGTCGGCGATGTCGATGCGGGCGCGGGTGGCGGTGGCGTCGAGGAGCTCGCGGTCGGTCTCGCCGAAGGCGAGTTCCGCCTCGTGGAAGGCCTTGAGGCGGCGGAGTTGGGCGGGGGTGCGGGCGACCTCCAGGACACCGCCGCGGTGGACGTCGGCGTCGATGGCCTCCTTCGCGGCCACGTCGATGACCTCGGTGACGGTGGCGTTCATCGCCTGCTGGAGCCGTTGGGCGGCGGGCCGGCCGTGCAGGCGGGCGTACCGGTCGCGGCCGGCGATGCCGTTGTAGAGCCAGCCGCCGTTGCGGCCGGAGGCGCCGTAGCCGCAGAACTTCTGCTCCAGGACGGTGACGCGCAGGTCGGGTGCGGAGGTCTTGAGGTAGTACGCGGTCCACAGGCCGGTGTAGCCGCCGCCGACGATGACGACGTCGGCGGTGGCGTCGCCGGTGAGGGGCGCGCGGGGCGGTGCGGCGCCGCCGGTGGCGTCGGTCGCGTACCAGAAGGAGATGCCGCCGTTGATCGTCATGGGGGAGTTGGTACACCGGGGCCGGAGGGGTGTCCAGAGGGCCGGATGTCGTGTTCCGGCGCTGGGGACCAGGCCTTTTGCCGGATGCGGGGGCGGGCTCCCCCGTGCGGGGGAGGTGGTGGCGGGGCGGTGCGGTCTACGGTCGGGGTGTGGTGGAGATTCCGGAGGGGCTGGTCGAGGCGCAGGTCCTGTTCAACGGGGAGGCGGGGCGGGAGTTCCTGGCGGGGCTGCCGGCGCGGACGGAGCGGTTCCTCCAGGAGTGGGCGCTGCGGCCGGCGGGGCCGGCGATGCACGGGATGACGGCGCTGGTGGTGCCGGTGCGGCGGTCGGACGGGGCGGAGGCGGTGCTGAAGCTGCTGCTGCCGGACGAGGAGAGCGCGGGGGAGCCGGTCGCGCTGCGTGCGTGGGCGGGGCGCGGCTGCGTACGGCTGTTGGAGCACGATCAGGGGACGGGCACCCTGCTGCTGGAGCGGCTCGACGAGAGGCGGCCGCTGTCGGGGCTGGCGGAGCGGGATCCACGGCAGGCGGTGCGTGTGGTGGGGGAGTTGCTGGCGCGGCTGACGGCGGTGCGGGCGCCGGCCGGGGTGCGGGGGCTGGGGCCGTTGGCGGCCGGGATGCTGGAGCGGGCGCCGGAGGCGCTGGCGGGGATCCCGGACGCGCGGGAGCGGGGGCTGGTGGCCGACTGTGCAGCGGTGTTGGCGGAGGTGGCGGGGGAGCCCGGGGACCGGCTGCTGCACTGGGACCTGCACTACGACAACGTGCTGGCGGGCGGGCGGGAGCCGTGGCTGGCGATCGATCCGAAGCCGCTCGCGGGCGATCCGGGGTTCGAGCTGCTGCCGGCGATCCGGAACAGCTTCCGTGCGGACCAGGTGCGGTGGCGGTTCGACCTGCTGACGGAGGTGCTCGGGCTGGCGGGGCAGCGGGACCGGGCGCGGGCGTGGACGCTGGGGCGGGTGCTGCAGAACTGCCTGTGGGACGTGGAGGACGCGCGGGGCGGTGTGCCGGAGCTGGACGGGGAGCAACTGCTCGTTGCGGAGGTGCTGTTGGGGCGGGCTTAGGCTGCGGGCATGATCCGTAGCGCTGTCGCCGGGGACGTCCCGGCCATCCATGCCATGATCCGCGAGCTGGCGGAGTACGAGAGGGTGCCGCACGAGGCGCGGGCCACCGAGGAGCAGCTGCGGGAGGCGCTGTTCGGGGAGCGGCCGGCGGCCTTCGCGCACGTCGCCCAGGCTCCTGACGGCGAGCCGGTGGGGTTCGCGATCTGGTTCCTGAACTTTTCGACGTGGCGCGGCGTGCACGGCATCTACCTGGAGGACCTGTACGTGCGCCCCGGCGCCCGCGGCGGCGGTTACGGCAGGGAGCTGCTGGCCGCGCTGGCCCGGATCTGCGTGGAGCGGGGGTACGAGCGGTTGGAGTGGTCGGTGCTGGACTGGAACGAGCCGGCGATCGGTTTCTACGAGGCCCTGGGCGCGCGGCCGCAGGACGGGTGGACGGTGTACCGGCTGACGGACGACGCCCTGCGCGGGCTGGGCACGGCCTGAGGCCCTGAGGCCCTGACGGCCGGCCCGGCCGGTGGCCTGCGCCCGCTCCCTCTCAGGGTTCGAGGACGACCTTGCCGGTGGTGCCGCGGGTCTCCAGGGCGCGGTGGGCGGCCGCGGCTTCGGCGAGGGCCCGGGTTTCCAGGACCCGGATCGGATCGTCGCCCCGGCGCGCCGGAGCACGGCGGGGCCGAGGACGTGGTGGGGGCTGATGCCGCGGGCGGCGAGGTCGGCGCGGTCGGCTTCGCCGAGTGCGAGGGGACCGCCGGACCGGCCGAAGATGAGGTGGAGGGCGCCGGGGGCCTCCACCTCAAGGGGGCGGGGCGGTGCGGGTGCCGGGGGCGGGCCGTGTCGGTCCCGTAGGGCAGGATGGGGGCGTGGCGCGGAACGGACGGCAGGCCCCGGGCAGGGCGCAGCAGGTCAAGGCGGCGCGGCGGCCGCTGGTGGGGCTGCCGCCGGACCTGCACCCCTGGCCGGGCGGGGGGTTGGAACCCGACGGGGACTACGACGGGCTGGAGCTCGCGGACCTGGACCTGTCGGGGCAGGAGGGCGTCGGGGCGCGGTTCATGGACTGCGCGGTACGACGCTGCACGCTGGACGAGGCGGGGCTGGCCAACGCACGGATCCTGGACTCGCTGCTGGAGGGGGTGCGGGGCGTCGGCACGGACCTGGCCGGGGCCTCGCTGCGGGACGTGGAGCTGGTCGACGCCCGGCTGGGCGGCACGGCCCTGCACGGGGCGGTGCTGGAGCGGGTCGAGTTCCGCGGCGGCAAGATCGACTACCTGAACCTGCGGCAGGCACGGCTGCGGGACGTGGTCTTCGAGGAATGCGTGCTGGTGGAGCCGGACTTCGCGGGGGCGGTGCTGGAACGGGTGGAGTTCCGCGGGTGCGTGTTGCGGGGCGCGGACGTCTCCGGGGCCCGTATGACGGATGTGGACCTGCGGGGCGCGGCCGAGCTGGACTTCGCGCGAGGGGTGGAGGCCCTGGCCGGCGCGGCGGTCACACCGGCCCAGCTGCTGTCGCTGGCCCCGGCCCTGGCGGCGCACCTGGGCCTGCGCGTGGTCCCCTGACCGCGCGAGGCCCGGCGGGGCGGCTGCGGCTACGCGGGGACGCGGGGGAAGCGGGCCTGGAGGCTCCAGACGGCCGGGTTGTCGCCGAGGTCCTCGTGCATGTCGACGAGGTCCGCGATCAGGTCGTGGAGGAAGTCGCGGGCCTCGCGGCGCAGCACCGCGTGGCTGAAGGTCAGCGGGGCTTCCTCGGCGGGCATCCAGTCGGCTTCGATGTCGACCCAGCCGAAGCGGCGCTCGAAGAGCATGCGGTCGGTGGACTCGGTGAAGTCGAGTTCGGCGTACTGCCGGTCGGCGGAGCGGCTGCCGCGCGGGTCCCGGTCGAGCTGCTCGGCGATGTCGCAGAGCGCCCAGGCGAAGTCCAGGACGGGTACCCATCCCCAGGCTGTGGACACTTCCCGGTCCGCATCGGTGTCGGCGAGGTAGACGTCCCCGCAGAACAGGTCGTGGCGCAGGGAGTGGACGTCCGCCGTCCGGTAGTCGGTCTGCGGGGGGTCGGGGAAGCGCCGGGAGAGGGAGTAGCCGATGTCGAGCACCCCTTGATGGTCCCACGCCCGGCCCGCCCTGCCGGCCCCGCCCCGGGCGGGACCGGCTCGGTTGTGACCGGAGGCATGGGGCGTGACCCGGACCGGGTCACGGCAGTGACTTCGACCCGAGCGCGCCGGGGGTCTTCGGGATCCAGGAGGAGACGGCGGTGGCTTCGGCGGGATCCGGCTCGCCCATGCTGACCCGCCAGACGTCCTTGCCCTCCGCCCATGCCGGCAGGACGTGGAGCTGTTTGATCTGGTCGGTGTCGTGCAGGTAGAGCACGACCGTCTGCCGGTACGAACCGTCGTCGTAGAACTCTGCGGTGACCTTCCCGCCGGCGCCCTTGCGGAACGCGGCGATCCAGTTCTCGGCGGTCCTCCGCGCAACGCCGTTGTCCTGACCGTCGCGCACGAGGGACGCCAGCCCTCCGGCGTCCCCGTCGGCTATCCGCCACACCACCTCCTGCGTGATCCCCAGCGATCCGGTGGACGGGAACCCGACGACGGCGAGCGGCGGATGGCCGCTGTAGTCCTGGACGTACTTCAGTTCCACGGCGTCTTCCTCCGCCGAGCAGGCGGTCAGCGCACCGACCGTGAGGACGCAGGCGAGCGCGGCACGCAGGGCTGTGGGCATGCGGTCATCGGCCTTTCGACGGGTGCCGGGCGGTCCCGACGCGAAGAGCTGCAATGTAATGCCCTGACCAGGCAGTTCGACTCCGCCCCGCCCCGCCCCCCCCGGCCCGCTCCCCGCCCCGCCTCCGTCCGCCCCTGCTCCGCGGTCTACGGCAGGAGGCGTTGTTCCTTGGCGACCGAGACGGCGCCCGCGCGGGTGTCGACGCCCAGCTTGTCGTAGATGCGGCCCAGGTGGGTCTTGACCGTGGCCTCGCTGATGAACAGGGCGCGGGCGATCTCCCGGTTGCCGAGGCCGCGGGCCAACTGGCCCAGGATGTCCAGCTCCCGGTCGGTCAGGGTGGGCCGGGAGCCCCGCATGCGGGCCATCACCCGGCTGGCCACCGGCGGCGACAGCGTGGTGCGCCCGGCCGCGGCCGCGTGGATCGCGGCGAAGAGCTCCTCCGGCCGCTCCGCCTTGAGGAGGTAGCCGGTGGCGCCCGCTCCGATGGCACGGGTGATGTCGGCGTCGGTGTCGTACGTGGTGAGGACGAGGACGTGCGGCGGTCGGGCCGAGGCGGAGGTGATCCGGCGGGTGGCCTCGACGCCGTCGATGCCCTCGCCCAGCTGGAGGTCCATCAGGACCACGTCGGGCCGGAGCCGGGCGGCCAGCGCGACGGCCTCCTCCCCGCTGCCCGCCTCGCCGATCACCTCGATGTCGGGGGCGCTGCCGAGCAGGGCCAGCAGCCCGGCCCGGACCACCGCGTGGTCGTCGCACAGCAGGAGCGTCGTCGGCGTGGTGGTCATGGCTGGTGCTCCAGGGGGATGGCCGCGGACAGGACGGTGCCCTCGCCCTCGGCGGATTCGATCGTGAGCGTGCCGCCGAGCTGGCCGACCCGGGCGCGCATCGCGGGGAGGCCGTGGCCGCGTTCCTCGCCGCTCGCGCGGGGCGGCCGGGTCCCGTCGAAGCCCGCGCCGTCGTCCGCGACGTCCAGGACGACCTGGTCGCCGAGGAAGCTGAGGGTCAGGGCCGCGGTCCGCGCGCCCGCGTGTTCCCGTACGTTCGCCAGGGCCCCCTGGGCGACCCGCAGCAGCGCCGACTGGACCCGGTCGGGCAGCGGCACGGGCGTGCCCTCCAGGTGGAAGCGGACCTCGACGTCCGGGCCGGCGTCGAGGGCGCGCAGCGCGTCCGCGAGGCCGGCCCCGCCCGCGAGCTCGGGCGGGGCGAGGTCGTGGACGAGCCGGCGGGCCTCGGCCAGGCCGCGTGCGGCGATGCCGGTGGCGGTACGGACGTGCGCGCGCGCCGTGGCCGGGCTGTCGTCCCACACCCGGTCGGCGGCCTGGAGCAGCATCTGCTGGCTGGACAGGTGCTGGGCGAGGGTGTCGTGGATCTCCATGGAGAGCCGCTGCCGTTCGGCGAGGGTGCCCTCGCGGCGTTCGGTGGCGGCCAGCTCCCGCCGGGTGCGGATCAGGTCGTCGATCAGCTCCCGCTGCGCCTGGGCCTGGCGTTCCATGTGGACGAAGACGGCGGTGGACAGGGCGGCGATGGCCGGCGGGGCGAGCAGCAGGTTCGGGTCGAACTCGCGGGACAGCTTGAGCTGGGCTGCGACGACGAACACGGTCAGCAGGGCGACCAGGACGATCGCCGCGCGCGGCGGCAGGGTGCGCAGGGCCGTGTAGAAGAGCGGAACGGCGCACCAGGCGAAGCTGGGGGCGAGGACGACCAGCACCACCCACACGCCGACGACCAGCCCGAGCCAGGCCAGTCGGCGGGCGGTGGGCGCGGCGCCGAGGGCGGGGCCGAGCACGTACAGCAGGGCGAGCGCGGTGCCGAGGGCGATGATCCACGGGGTGTCGGGCGAGCCGGGGTGGCGGAGCAGATAGCGGGCCACGGAGGCGGCCAGGAGCAGGAAGAACGCCGTGTGCATGACCGCCGCCAGCATCCGGGTGTCCGCGTCCCCCTTGCGCGACGGCGCTCGGCTGAGGTGGCTCACGGCGGGCTCCCGGTGCGGATCGTTCGGTCGGCTCCATCGTGCCCGGTCGCGGGGGATGGCGCCGACCAGCCAAGCCGCATCCGCGGCCGGTGCGCATCAACCGATCGGACGACCCCGGGGTCGACCGGAGCGGCAGCCGTCGCGAGCCGGTACGGGGACGGGTGCGCGGGGGTTGCGGCCGCAGGCTGGAAGCACCACGCCGGGCCGCTGGATAACGGGCCGGCGAACGATCCGGTGCACGGCGGACGGCGGACGGCCGACGGCCACCGGCGCCCGGCCCGACGTCCAAGGAGCAGCAGCATGAAGACCCGCACCCGCGTTCTCACCGGTACCGCCCTCGCCGTCGCGCTCGGCGCCGGCACCTTCGGCGCGGTCAGCGCGAACGCCGCGCAGGCCGAGGTGCAGGCCGCGCCGGCCGCCGCGACCGCTAAGAACGAGGTGGGCGAGAAGAACTTCACCACCTCGACCCACTTGACCGTCGACGCAGCCACCCGCGCCGCCCAGGGTGCGCTGGAGGCCGCCCGCAAGGAGAACCAGAAGGTGACGGTCGCGGTCGTGGACCGCAACGGCAACACCATCGTCACCCTCCGCGGCGACGGCGCCGGCCCGCAGTCGTACGAGTCGGCACAGCGCAAGGCCTTCACCGCCGTGTCCTGGAACGCGCCGACCTCGGTGCTCGTGGGCCGCCTCGCCCAGGCCCCGAACCTGAAGGACATCCCCGGCACCCTGTTCCTCGGCGGCGGTGTCCCGGTCCAGGCGGGCGGTGCCCCGGTGGCCGGCATCGGCGTCGCCGGCGCCCCGAGCGGTGACCTCGACGAGAAGTTCGCCAAGGCCGGCGTCGAGGCCCTGGAGAAGTAGTCCGGACGGACCGGGGCGGGCGGGGCCGCACCACAGTTCCAATCGGGCTGTAGTGTGACGAGATGCCCCATAGCATCGGCCGCGTGGAAACCGGCGCGGCCCCGCACCCTTCCGGTCGGGCGAGGCTCCCCCGCCTTCCCCGCCTCGCCCGTGCCGTCCGCCTCGGCGCCCCTGCCGTAGCCGCCCTGCTCGCGCTCACCACGGCGTGCACGGGCAGCACGGTGCAGGGGCGGCCGGGCGCGTCGGGCCTGCGCGACCCGTACTTCCCGAAGGCGGGCAACGGCGGCTACGAGGTCGACCACTACGGCCTGGACCTGTCGTACGACCCCGAGAAGGGGCTGCTGCAGGGCAAGGCCGTGATCACGGCCCGGGCCGAGCAGGGGCTCAGCTCGTTCAACCTCGACTTCAGCGGCCTGAAGGTCGAGGCCGTCACGGTGCAGGGCGCCGGTGCCCGGTTCAACCGCACCGGCAACGAGCTGACCGTGCGCCCGGCCAAGGACCTGCGGAACGGGGAGGTCTTCCGCACGGAGGTCCGGTACGGCGGCAGGCCCAAGGCCCTCTCCGATCCGGACGGCTCGGCGGAGGGCTGGATCCCCGTCGCGGACGGGGCGTTCGCGGTCGGCGAGCCGGTCGGGTCCATGACCTGGTTCCCCGGTAACCACCACCCCAGCGACAAGGCCGCCTACGACATCACCCTCACCGTCCCGAAGGGCTACGAGGCGGTGTCCAACGGGCTGCTTGGCTCGCGCACCGACACCGGCGACGGCCGGACCGCGTTCGCCTGGCACAGCGCCGACCCGGTCGCGAGCTACCTGGTCACGGCGGCCGTCGGGAAGTTCAGGGTGACGACCGGTCGGACCCCGTCCGGTCTGCCGCTGTACACGGCCGTGTCCCCCGGGGAGCCGGAGGGCGGCGGGCCCGCCCTCGCGCGGCTGCCGGAGATGGTGGAGTGGGCCGCGGGACGGTTCGGCCCGTACCCGTTCGCGGCCGCGGGTGCGATCGTGGCACCGTCCGAGACCCTGTCGTACGCGTTGGAGACGCAGACCCGGCCGGTCTTCTCCGGCGCCCCCGACGAGGAGCTGGTCCTGCACGAGCTGGCGCACCAGTGGTTCGGGAACTCGGTGTCGCCGAAGTCCTGGAAGGACATGTGGCTCAACGAGGGCTTCGCCACGTACGCGGAGTGGCTGTGGTCCGAGGACCACGGCGGCCCGTCCGTCCAGCGCCGCTTCGACGCCTTCGTGGCCGGCGACGACTCCGTCGACCCCGCCGCCGACTCCGACTGGGACGAGTTCCCGCCGGCTGCACCGCCCGGCCCGGGGGACATCTCCTCGGGCCCGGTGTACTACCGGGGCGCGATGGTGCTGCACCGGATCCGGCAGGAGGTCGGTGACGAGAGGTTCTTCGCGCTGCTGCGCGGCTGGGTAGCCGACCACCGGCACGGCAACGCGAGCACGGCCGACTTCACCGCCTACGCGGAGCGGAAGACCGGCACGGACCTGTCGCGGGTCTGGGACGCCTGGCTGTACGGCAGGAAGGCCCTGCCCAGGCCCTGACCCGCGCCGCCGGCGGGTGTCAGGGGGCCGGCGGGCGGCGGTGGCGGAGCTCCTTGCGCAGCACCGTGCAGTCCCGGCCCAGTTCCCGGTCCTTCGCGTGTCGCAGGAAGGCGTAGCCGCGGGCCGTCCAGAACGCGAGGGCGCCCGCGTTGCCGTCCAGTACGGCGATGCGTACGGCCTCGCGGCCCGCGGCCCGGAAGCGGTCCTCGACGTGGTCCGCGAGGGCGCTGCCGTGACCCGACCGGTGCGCGCCGGCGTCGACGATCAGCAGGCCGATCCACGGGTCCGGGTCGCCGGAGGCGGGGTCCGGGTGGTGGGCGAGGACGGCGGCCAGGGCGACGAGCCGGCCGGCGGAGCGGGCGAGGAGGACCTCGGCGCCGTCGTGGGCGAGTTCGTCGGCCAGGGCGCGGGCGACCTGTCCGACCGTGATGCGGTGCGGGTCGGGGAAGTCGCCGCTGAGTTCGAAGAAGGCGTGGTTCGTGGCGTAGAGGTCGGTGATCTCGGTGAGGACGGGCCCCGGCAGGGCGTGGTCCGCCGGCACCAGCGGTTCGATGATCATCTCCGGCACGCTAGCGGAGGCCGTCGTGGTGCGCGCACCGGTTTGCGCGGGCCGGCGGGGTGCGGCGAAGCCCCCTCCCCGGCCGGCGGCCGGGAGGGGGCTTCGGGCCGGGGTGGCTCGGGCGCCGGCTCAGACGTTGACGCCGAAGTCCTGGGCGATGCCGGCCAGGCCCGAGGCGTAGCCCTGGCCGACCGCGCGGAACTTCCACTCGGCGCCGTTGCGGTAGAGCTCGCCGAAGACCATGGCGGTCTCGGTGGCCGCGTCCTCGGAGAGGTCGTAGCGGGCGATCTCGGCGCCGCCGGTCTGGTTGACGACGCGGATGTAGGCGTTGCGGACCTGGCCGAAGTTCTGCTGGCGGGTCTCGGCGTCGTAGATCGAGACCGGGAAGACGATCTTGTCGACGTCGGCCGGGAGGGCGGCCAGGTTGACCTTGATGGCCTCGTCGTCGCCCGCGCCCTCGCCGGTGCGGTTGTCACCGGTGTGCACGATGCTCTGGTCCGGGGTGGACTTGTTGTTGAAGAAGACGAAGTGGCTGTCCGAGACGACCTTGCCCATCGCGTTGACCGCAATGGCGGAGGCGTCCAGGTCGAAGTCGACACCGGTCGTCGTCCGCGTGTCCCAGCCGAGGCCGACCGTGACGGCGCTGAGGCCGGGGGCCTCCTTCGTGAGCGAGACGTTGCCGCCCTTGGACAGGCTTACTGCCATTGTGACTGGTGTCCCTTCCTCGTCGCTGACCGCGAGATGTGCGGTCAAGGTACCGCTGACCTTCATAACGCGGGGAGGGGCCCCGCAGGTTCCAGCCCGCCGCGTTCCGCCCGGATTTCCTCCGCGGGATTCCGTCGGGCCTTCTCCTGCGGCTCTCCTTCGGACGGTGCGCGGTCCGACGGTACGCAAATACGGGTGACGGGGGCGTGAACGGGGCGGGATCATGGGGCCATGCCTGGTCCCTATGTCATCCGCGGCTCCGTCGTGCTCCCCGAGGCCGAACTCTCGTGGCGGTTCTCGCGTTCCTCCGGGCCGGGCGGCCAGCACGTGAACACCTCGGACTCCCGGGTGGAGCTGCTGTTCGACCTGGCCGCGACGAAGGCGCTGCCCGAGGTGTGGAAGGGGCGGGCGCTGGAGCGCCTCGCCGCGCGCCTGGTGGGCGGGGTGCTGGCGGTACGGGCCTCCGAGCACCGCTCGCAGCTGCGCAACCGGGAGATGGCGCTGGTCAGGATGGCCTCCCTGCTCGCGGAGGCGACGGCCCCGCCGCCCAGGCAGCGCCGCGCGACGAAGATCCCGCGCGGGATCAACGAGCGGCGGCTGCGGGAGAAGAAGGCGCGTGGCGAGACGAAGCGCGGCCGCTCGGGCCGAGACTGGTAGCGGCCGGGCGGCCGGGGTCGGCGGTCGGACGGCAGCGGCCGGCGGTCGCCGGGCGGCCCGGTCGCTACGGCGCCAGCCTGCGGTAGCGGCCGCGGAAGTACGCGAGCGGCGCGGCGTCGGGCGCCGGCAGCGACGAGGTGAGCACGCGGCCGATGACCAGGGTGTGGTCGCCGGCGGGGACCCGGTCCTCGGTGCGGCACTCCAGCGTGGCCAGTGCCCCCGCGGGCAGCGGCGCCCCGGAGACCTCGCCGCGCACGTACGGCAGGTCGGCGAAGAGCAGCCGGTCGCTGATCCGGCCCTTCATCGAGAAGCGGCTCGCGATCTGCACCTGGTGGTCGGCGAGCAGCGAGACCGCCCACAGCGGCTGCTCCGCCAGCAGGTCGTCCATCCGCGACCCCTCCCGCAGGCTGACGAGGACCAGCGGCGGGTCGAGGGACACCGACAGGAAGGCGGTGGCCGTCATCCCGACGTCCTCGCCGCGCGGACCGTCCTCGGTCAGCGGGGGCTCGTGGGCGGTGACCAGGCAGACGCCCGCCGCGAGTCGGGACAGCGCGGCGCGGAACTCGTCGTGGCTCACACCTTCAGGATGAAGGCTCGCGGTGGTCGGTACGGGTACGGGGGTCGTCTTCGGCACGCCTGGAACGCTAGTCTCGCCCTCCCCAGGAGCACATCGGACCCGGGGCCGAGTCGTGTCCCGGACCCTTGGCCTAGGCCTCACGCGTATCGTGTGCCGCCGGAATGGCGGGGGAGCGCTCGCGGGCGCAGAAGCCGTCAGCTGGCGCCTTTATTCATCTGATGTGACTTAAGTCACAGAGGGCAAGATTTGTTGACCCTGTGTACCTGCCGCACAGCTCACTGTGATTCAGTGGACGGGACACCGCAACGAAACGCCGATGACAAAACTGGAGTTGCTGTCGAGGTCTCGGGGAGAGCGAGCGATGGAGACCGAGTCAGAGCCGTACGTCCGTCTTGCGACCCTGCGGCAGCTGCACCGGGTGGTGGCCGATCTCAACACGGCCAGGAGTCTGGCCGACACCCTGCAGACCGTCGTGGACGGCATCGTCACCGGCCTCGGCTACGAACTCGCCTGCGTCAACCTCGTACGCCCTGACGGCGACCTCGTCGTCGCCGCCTTCGCCGGCGACCCCGCCGCGGAAGCCCTGATCACCGGCCGCGTCGGCTCCCGCGCCTCCTGGGAGCGCCGCCTGGCCATGGGCGAGGACTGGGACGGCCTGCGCTTCATCCCGCACACCGAGGGCTGGGTCCTGCTGGAGGACGACGTGCCCCAGTGGCACACCGACGGCCCCGACCCGCGGTTCGAGGACGAGTGGCACCCCGAGGACCGGCTCTACGCCCCCATGTACGCGACCGGTGGGGAACTCCTCGGCGTGATCTCCGTGGACCGGCCGCGCAACGGGCGCCACCCCGGCGCCTGGGGGCGCGAGGCGCTCCAGATGTACGCCTTCCAGGCCGCCATAGCGATCAGCAACGCCCGGCTCCGCGCGAACATGCAGCGCGCCCTGGTCCGCCTCGAACGCGAGCAGCAGGCCCTGCGCGCCAGCGAGGAGTCCTTCCGGCAGGCCTTCGAGTACGCGCCCAGCGGCATGGCCATCGCCGAGATGGGCGGGGACCAGCACGGCCGGCTGCTGCGCACCAACGACGCCCTGTGCCGGCTGCTCGGCCGGCCCGCCTCCGTCCTGCGCCGGTACTCCTTCTCCGACCTGGTCCACCCCGAGGACATCGGCACCCTGCTGCGCACCTCCGCCGAGGGCGGCCGCGCCGAACTGCGCCTCGGCCGCCGCGACGGCACCTACGTGTGGGTCTCGCTGCGCAACTCCGTGGTCGCCGACGCCGCCGACGGCCCCCGGTTCCTCCTCACGCACGTCGAGGACATCGAGGAGCGCAAGCGCCACGAGCTCCAGCTCGCCCACCGGGCCAGCCACGACTCCCTCACCGGCCTGCCCAACAGCGCCGAGCTGCGCGCCCGGCTCTCGGCCCGGCTGTGCCGCATGCCACAGCAGACGATGCGCTCCGCCGCCGTGGAGGCGCTCGACGCCGCGTACGAGGGCCGGGGCGTCGACGCCGCCGTCCTGGCGGGCGGCCCCCCGGGCGCCGGCGACCCCGGCGACCCCGGCTTCCGGTACGACGGCTTCCCCGAGCCCTTCGACCTCTCCGGCGGTGTGGACCCGTACGACCACCACGTACACGCGGTGGCGCCCGCCTCCGAGGTCGACGACGGGACCAAGGGGCTCGCAGTGCTCTTCTGCGACCTCGACGGGTTCAAGTCGATCAACGACCGGTTCGGGCACCACACCGGCGACGCGGTGCTGATCGAAGTGGCCCGCCGACTGACGACGGGCGTCCGCGACGGTGACACCGTCGCTCGGCTGGGTGGTGACGAGTTCGTCGTCCTCGCCGACGGACTGGGCGCCGCCGACGCCGCCGACCTCGCCGTCCGGCTGCGCAACGCGATCATCCCGCCGATCCGGGTGGACGGCCGTGCGGTGCGTGTCGGCGCCAGTTTCGGCATCGGATGGGCCAGCTGCGGCATGTCGGCGGACGAGGTGCTGCGCTCGGCCGACCAGCGTATGTACATCGAGAAACGGTCTCGTTCCAAAGCACATCGCAGGGCGGGCTGAGGCCGTCGGCCGCCCGTGGGCGCACGTGTTCGGGGTAGGCTCCCCAGGATTGAAAGGAGTGACCTGCGATGACGACGCCCGCGAACAACGGCCCGAACAGCGGGGCGAACAAGCCCGAGGACGACGATCCGTTCGGCTACCTCTACGCGGACGGTCAGGCTGCGGAAACCGGGGCCGGAGCGGCGCGCGGTGTTCCCCGCACGTCGTACAACCAGGTGCGCACGGTCGGCGAGCGTACGTACGGCGGCCAGCGCGGCCAGGTTCCGCCCCAGCAGCAGCCCGGCTACCAGGCCCAGTACCAGGCCCCGGAGGCGCTGCAGGCGGGCGGCTACGGCGTGCCGCAGCAGCAGCCCCCGACGGCGTCGATGCAGGCGCAGGGCGGCGGTTCGGGCGCCCGCTCCGCCCGCGGCGGCCGCGGCAGCAGCAGCTCCAGCCAGCGCGGCATGCTCATCGCGGCGGTCGCCGTGGTCGCGGCGGTCGCGATCGGCATCGGCGCCGCCGTGGCCTTCGGCGACAAGGGCGACAAGAACACCGCCGACAAGGGCGGCACGCAGAGCCAGCAGCAGCAGCCGCAGCCGCAGAACTCCGGCGCGTCGGAGGCCCCGAGCCCCTCGGCCTCCCCCGACGTGCAGCTGCCGAAGGGGGACGCCGCGGGCGCGGGCATGGCCCTGACCGGCGGCGCCCTGCTCCAGAACACGGTGCCCGGCGGGAAGGGGGCCGGCGGCCAGTACGTCGGCAACTTCAACCAGACCGGTGCGGCGCTGACCTGGACCGCGGACATCCCGAACGGCGGGGACTACACGCTCTTCGTGAACTACGCGGTGCCCGGCAAGGACGCGAAGGTCACCCTGACGGTCAACGGTCAGAACCCGACGCAGTCCCTGAACCTGGCGAACTTCGCCAAGGCCGACGCCGGTGCCTGGGACAAGGGGTGGACGCGCACCTACGCGTTCATCAAGCTCAACAAGGGCACCAACACGATGAAGATCTCGTGCGAGGCCGGCAACCAGTGCGAGGCCATCTTCGACCAGCTCTCGCTGGGCCAGGGCTGGGTCAAGCGCTGACCCGCTCGTGAACCCGGCCGGCCCCGTCGCAACCGCGGCGGGGCCGGTTTCGCGTGCGCGGGTTGACGGACCTTCAACAGCCGGTGACGCAGACCTTCCTGCGCAGCTCCTCGTACGTGCACGGGTCGAACTCCCCCGCCGCCGGAGCGAGGACCGTGGCGGCGGACAGGGCGACCGCGCGACTCAGCCGGTCCGGCCAGTCCAGCCCCTCGACCAGGCCCGACAGCAGGCCAGCCACCGCCGAGTCGCCGGCCCCGGTCGGATTCCCGGACAGGGGCCGGGGCGGCGCCGCCTGCCAGGTGCCCTCGGGGGTGGCGGCCAGCAGGCCCTCCGGGCCGAGCGAGGTGACCACGGCGTGCGCGCCGCGGCGGCGGGCGTCGCGACTGGCCTGCACCGGCTCGCGGGAGCCGGTGAGTTCGGCTACCTCGGCGGCGTTCGGCTTGACCATCTCGGGCCGGGCGGCGATCCCGCGGCGCAGGGCCTCGCCGCTGGTGTCCAGGAGCACCGGCACCCCGGCCGCGCGCGCCGCCCGTACGAGGACGGCGTACGCGCCGACCGGCACGCCCGGCGGCAGGCTGCCGCACAGGGCCACCGCCTCGGCGCCGGCGAGCAGGGCCCCGTACCGCTCCACGAACTCCGCCCACTCCCCGGAACCGATCAGCGGGCCCGGCTCGTTGAACTGCGTGGTGTCGCCCGACGATTCGTCGACCACGGCCAGGGTGCGGCGCGTGGGGCCCGCGCAGGGGACCAGGGCGTCCGTCACGCCGGGGCAGTCGGCGAGCAGTTCGCGGACGGCGGCGCCGGTGCGGCCGCCCGCGAAGCCGGTCGCGGTCACCGGCCGGCCCAGCGCGGCCAGTACGCGGGCCACGTTGAGGCCCTTGCCGCCGGGCCGCTCGGTCACGGCGGTGACCCGGTGCGTGGCGTGCGGAGTCAGCCTCGGTACGCGGTGGGTGACGTCGAGTGCGGTGTTGAGCGTCACGGTCAGGATCATGGTTCTTCAGGTCCCGGTCTCGGTGTGTGCCGGGATCATGTCAAAGACGGGGCGGGCCGCCCAGTCCTGCGGGCCCTCCGCCCCCGCCCCCGTCGTCCGAAACCCCCGATCGGCGGTCACCGCCGCGCCGCACTGCTGCTAGGGGTGGTGCGGGCGCTACGGGTGCGCCTCCAGCGGGTTGACGATCCATTCGCCGCGCCGCATGACGCCCTTCAGGTCGAACGTGGCGTCGAGGACCACCAGGTCGGCGTGCTTGCCCGGCTCCAGGGAGCCCACCTGGTCGTACAGGCCGAGCAGTCTGGCCGGGTTGGCGGAGATCGCCTGGACCACCGACTCGACGGGCAGCCGGTCCAGGGTCACCGAGCGCTTGAACGCGGTGTCCAGGGTCAGCGTGGACCCCGCGATCGAGCCGCCCTCGACGAGCCGTGCCACGCCCTGCTTCACCTCCACCTCCAGCGGGCCGAGGTGGTAGGTCCCGTCGCCGAAGCCGGCCGCGTCCATCGCGTCGGTGATCAGGGCGACGCGGTGGGCGCCGGCGTGGTGGAAGGCCAGCTCCAGCATCGCCGGGTGCAGGTGGGTGCCGTCGTTGATCAGCTCGACGGTGACCCGCTCGTCCTCCAGTAGCGCGGCGATCGGGCCCGGGGCGCGGTGTTCCATGCCGGGCATCGCGTTGTACAGGTGCGTGGCCACCGTGGCGCCCGCGTCGATGGCCTGGCGGGTCTGGTCGTACGTGGAGTCGGTGTGCCCGATCGCGGCGATCACCCCGTGCTCCGCCAGCAGCCGTACGGAGTCCAGCCCGCCGGGCAGCTCGGTGGCGAGGGTGACCATGCGGGCGGCACCGTGGGAGGCGTCGACCAGCTTGCGGACCTCGGCCGGGTCGGGGTCGCGCAGCAGCTCCGCCTTGTGCGCGCCCTTGCGGCAGGGGTTGATGAACGGGCCCTCGAAGTGGATGCCCGCGATCTCGCCCTGCTGGGTCAGCTCGGCGAGCAGCCCGGCCCGGCGGGCCAGTTCGTCCAGGTCTCCGGTGACCGTGGACGCGACCAGGGTGGTGGTGCCGTGCTCACGGTGCGTCCGTACGCCCTTGAGCACCTCCTCGGCGGTGCCGGAGGTGAACGAGGCGCCGCCGCCCCCGTGGTTGTGCATGTCGACGAAACCGGGCACGACCCAGTGGCCGGACAGGTCGACGACGGCCGCGTCCTCGGGGGCACTGCCGGCGATCCGGCCGCCCTCCACGATGACGCGCCCGCCCGCCACGATCCCGGTGGGCAGCACCACCCGGGCGCCGGAGAGAACGGTGCTGTGTGCGCTTCCGGCCATCAGGCAGGTACCTCCGTGGCGAGTAGGTCCCAGGCGAGCAACCCTGCGCCCAGGCATCCGGCGGTGTCCCCGAGGGCCGCCGGGACGATGTCGGGGAGCCGCTGGAACGTCACGCGCTCCTCGACGGCCGCCCTGAGCGGTGCGAACAAAATTTCCCCCGCCTCGGCGAGTCCTCCGCCGATGATCAGCGTGCCCGGGTCCAGCAGGGTGATCGCCGTGACCAGGCCGTCGGCGAGCGCGTCGACGGCCGTGAGCCACACCTCCCGGGCCGCCGCGTCGCCGGACGCCACGGCCTTGGCGCAGTCCGCCGCGTCGGCGTCCGGGGCGCCGCAGGCGGCCGCCCAGGCGCGGCTCACGGCGGAAGCGGAGGCCAGGGTCTCCAGGCAGCCGCGCTGCCCGCAGCCGCAGGGGAGGCCGCCCGGGCGGACCACGATGTGGCCGATCTCGCCGGCGTAGCCGTGGGCGCCGGCCTCGATGCGGCCGGCGATGCCGATGGCACCCGCGATGCCGGTGCCGAGCGGGACGAACAGGAAGCGGTCGGCGCCCCGACCGGCCCCGATCCGGCCCTCGGCGAGCCCGCCCGTGCGCACGTCGTGGCCCAGGGCCACGGGGAGGGAGTCGAGGCGGGCGCTGAGCAGCTCGCGCATCGGCACGTCGCGCCAGCCGAGGTTGGCCGCGTAGACGGCGGTCCCGGCCGCGGCGTCGACGATGCCGGGTACGGCCACGCCGGCCGCGGAGGCGGGCGCTGCGAAGCGCTCGCGGCCGAGTACGTGCAGCTCGGCGGCGAACTCCAGGATCGTCTCGACGACGGCTTCGGGGCCCCGGTCGCGGCCGGTGGCGCGGCGCGCCTCGTGGAGCAGGGTGCCGTCCTCGGCGATGAGGGCGGCCTTGATCCCGGTGCCGCCCACATCGAGGGCGATGACGTGTTTCACGGGTTTCACAGTCGACAGTCTCGCTCGCTCGGTCGGGAAAGGTCTAGTCCATTGGAGGGGATTGTTGAGCTGCCATACAAATTCCGGCCCCGAATCGGCTCCGAATGTGGAAGAGAGGCCAAAGTGGTGTAGACCTTACGTGGATCGTACGTACAACCTTGGGTGGATCGAGAACTGTGAAGGGCCGTTACCTGCGCCTGGCCGCAACCGGAACCGCACTGAGCCTGGCCGCGGCGGCACTGACCGGATGCGGAAGCGTCACCGGGGACAACGAGGTGACCCTCCGGGTCGTGGCGGCCGACTACGGGGACAATCCACAGAACTCCTCGACGACCTGGTGGAAGGAGCTCGCGGCCGGCTTCCAGAAGGACCACCCCGAGATCAAGGTCGAGGTCAGCGTCTACAACTGGTCCGAGGTCGACGCCAAGGTCGCCGAGATGGTCAAGGCCGGAAAGGCCCCCGACATCGCCCAGATCGGCGCCTACGCCGACTACGCGGCCGCCGGCAAGCTGTACACGGCCGAGGAGCTCCTGTCGGTGAAGACCGAAGCGGACTTCCTCGCGCCGCTCGCGGACGCCGGCAAGATCCGCCGCACCCAGTACGGCATGCCGTTCGTGGCCAGCACCCGCCTGCTCTTCTACAACGAGAAGCTGTTCGCGGACGCCGGGATCATCCCCAAGGACGCCAAGGGCGGCTGGCAGCCCAAGAGCTGGGCCGACCTGGAGGCCGCTGCGAAGAAGCTCAAGGGCGCGGGCGTCAGCACCCCCTTCGCCCTGCCGCTGGGCCGCGAGGAGGCGCAGGCCGAGACGATGCAGTGGCTCCTCGCGGGCGGGGGCGGCTACACCGACAACGAGGAGGGCTACGCGATCGACGCCCAGCCCAACGTCAAGACCTTCGAGTTCCTCCGCGACAAGCTGGTCGGCCAGGGCCTGACCGGGCCGACCGAGCCCGGCAAGACCGACCGGCAGGCCGCCTTCGACGCCTTCACCCGCGGCGAGGTCGGCATGCTCAACGGCCACCCGACCCTGATGAAGCAGGCCGCGGCGAAGGGCGTGAAGTTCGGCATGGTGCCGCTGCCGACCGTCGACGGCACCGACCAGCCGGCGATGGGCGTCGCGGACTGGGTCATGGCCTTCAAGAACGGGCACCGCGCGCCGACCGGCAAGTTCCTCGACTACCTCTACGAGTCGAAGAACCAGACGTCCTTCACCAAGAAGTACGACCTGCTGCCGGTCACCACCAGCGGTTACCGGGCCGTGGAGGCCGGCAGCGGCGGGTCCTCGACCCAGATGAAGACCTTCCTCACGGCTCTGCCGAACTCGCGGCTGTACCCGGTCGGCAAGAAGTCCTGGTCCGCGGTGAGCGAGAACATCAAGCAGAACATCGGCCGCGCCGTGCAGCCCAACGCGCAGCCGCAGAAGGTCCTGGAGGAGATCGCCGCCCAGGCCCGCACCGCCGACAACCGCTGACGGCGGCTGACGGCGGCGGGCCCTTGCCGGCCGTTGCCTGCTGCTGCCGGCCCGGGCCGGCGCCCCTGACCCCCGCCCCCCGACACCCACCCGAGCTTGGCGGCCCCGTGGGTGTCGGTGGGCGGCGTTAATCTGGCCGTATGACGGACGACGGGCAGCTCACGGCCGCCGAGGCCGCGGTGCTCGCGTACGAGGGACGCACCTGGCCCGGGCCCGGGGCCAAGGAGCGGGCGATACGCGAAGGACTGGGGATGACCCCCGTCCGCTACTACCAGCTGCTCAACGCCCTGATGGACGACCCGCGGGCCCTCGCCCACGCCCCGGGCACCGTCAACCGCCTGCGCCGCATCCGCGAGGCCCAGCGCGCCCGCCGCTGAGCGAGGCGTACGAGTGCCGTACGAGTCGCCAGCGCGCCCGCCGCTGAGCGAGGCGTACGAGTGCCGTACGAGTCCTCGCGTGCCGTAGCCGTGGCCCGGCCGGGCCGTTAGGGTCGTGCCCATGGGGAGCCATCCGCACGACCTGCCGATGCCCGTCACCGCCGCCGGCCGCGAAGGGCTCGCGGCCCTGCTCCGCGCACCACGCCGCGGCGTGGTCGCCCTGGACTTCGACGGCACCCTCGCCGAGATCGTCCCCGACCCCGACCAGGCGCGCGCCCACCCCGCCGCCGTCCCCGCCCTCAGCGCCCTGGCCCCCGAGGTGGCCTCGGTGGCCGTGATCACCGGCCGGCCGGCGGGCGTCGCCGTCCGGCTGGGGGGCTTCGCCGGGGTGCCGGGCCTGGAGCACCTCGTCGTCCTCGGCCACTACGGGGCCGAGCGCTGGGACGCCGTCACCGGCATCGTCCACGCCCCCGCCGAACACCCGGGGGTGGCCGCGGTACGGGCCGAGCTGCCCGGGTTCCTGGACTCCATCGGTGCCTGGCAGGGCACCTGGATCGAGGAGAAGGGCCGCGCCCTCGCCGTCCACACCCGCCGCGCCGAGGACCCGGCCGCCGCCTTCGCCGCGCTGCGGGAGCCGCTGTCCGACCTGGCCGCCCGGCACGGGCTGATCGTGGAACCGGGGCGGGCCGTGCTGGAGCTGCGGCCCCCGGGTATGGACAAGGGCGTCGCCCTGACCGAGTACCTGGAGGCGACCGGGGCCGAGGCGGTGGTCTACGCCGGGGACGACCTGGGCGATCTCGCGGCGTACGCGGCCGTCGAGAAGCGGAGGGCCGAGGGGCTGCCGGGGCTTTTGGTGTGCAGTGGTTCGGAAGAGGTTCCGGAGCTGGCCTCCCGGGCCGACCTGGTCCTGCCGGGGCCCGCCGCCATCACGTCCTTCCTGTCGGCCCTCGCCGCCTCCCTCCACGCCTGACACCCCGCCCCGCTGCCGGGCTGCCGGTTGCCGCTGCGCGGAGCCGGTTCCCCACCCCGCCCCTTCCCGAAACCGGGCTCCGCCCGGACCCCTGCGGGGGCTCCGCCCCCACACCCCCGCGCCTCAAACGCCGGCGGGGCTGGATTTTCCAGAAACCGGGCTCCGCCCGGACCCCTGCGGGGGCTCCGCCCCCACACCCCCGCGCCTCAAACGCAGGCGGGGCTGGATTTTCCAGCCCGCGCAGCGGCGCCCGGCGCCGCCGGGCCGGGGCGGCGGGGTCAGGCCGAGGTGGTGCGGAGGGCGGTCAGCTGGGCCGTGAACCAGCGCGCCGGCGGCATGGCCGTGGCGGCCGCGGCCAACCGCTTCGTCCGGTCCAGCCGCTCCCCACCCGGCATGGACAGCGCCTCGTGCAACGCCTCCGCCGTCTGGGTCACGTCGTACGGGTTCACCGTCACCGCATCGCCCCGCAGCTCCCCGTACGCCCCCGCCCCGGTGGACAGCACCAGCGCGCAGCCCTGCTCCGACACCACCGGGATCTCCTTCGCGACGAGGTTCATCCCGTCCCGCACCGGGTTGACCAGCGCCACGTCCGCCAGCCGGTACGCGGCCAGGGACCGGGCGAAGTCGTCCTGTACCGACAGCAGCACCGGCTGCCAGTCCTCCGTGCCGAACTCCGCGTTGATCTCGGCGGCCAGGTCCCGGACGGCCGTCGTGTACGACCGGTAGACCTCCAGGTCCTGCCGCGACGGGTACGCGGACGCCAGGTGGACCACCCGCCCGCGCCATTCGGGGTGGCCGATCAGCAGCTCCCGGTAGGCGAGGAGGCCGCGCACGATGTTCTTCGACAGCTCCGTCCGGTCCACCCGGACGATCGCCTTGCGGTCCCCGATCTCGGCACGCAGTCCGGCCAGCCGGTCGTCGACCTCCGGCCGGTGCGCGAGCCGCCGCAGTTCGTCGCCGTCGACGCCGAGCGGGTAGGCGACGACGTCGGTGCGCCGGTGCTGCACCGGGCCGAGCATGGCCTTGCGGACGTACCGCTCCCCGCCCGTTCCCGAGGGCACGAGCGGTTCGGCCGTGCCCCGCTCGTCGTCCAGGCGGGCGCAGTCGAGGAAGGAGTGCGCCCAGGCCCAGGTGTGGAAGCCGAGCAGGTCGGCGCCGAGCATGCCCCAGAGCAGTTCCCGCCGGACGCCGTCGGGCAGCATGGCGAGGAACTCCCACGACGCCCACGGGGTGTGCGTGAAGTGGGCGATCCGCAGGTCGGGCCGCAGCTCGCGGAGCAGCCCCGGCACCAGCGCCAGGTGGTAGTCCTGGACCAGTACGCAGGCGCCGTCGGCCGCCTCCTCGGCCAGGGCCTCGGCGAAGGCCAGGTTGTAGGCGGTGTACGCCTCCCACTGGCGCCGGAAGGCCGCGTCGAAGACGGGGGTGCGCGGGATGTCGTACAGATGGTGGTGGGTGAACCAGAGCACCGAGTTCGCGATGTCGTTGTAGGCGGCGTCGTACACGGCCGGGTCGATGTCGAGCATGCGCACGCCCGGCTCGGCGACGCCCCGGCGGACGGCCTCGCGGTCCGCGTCCGACAGGGCGGCGCAGATCCACAGGGCGTCCGGCTGCTCGGCGAGCGCGGCCGACAGGCCGGAGACGAGGCCGCCCCCGCCGCGCCGGGCGCCGAGGGTGCCGTCGGCGTCGAGGGCGTAGGAGAGCGGACCGCGGTTGGCTGCGACGAGAACGTGGGAAGCCATGCGGCGAACCTAGCCCGGCCCGCCCCGCCTCAAACGTCCGTTCCCGCCCCCGGCGGGTCCCTGACGCGCCCCTGACACCGTCGGAACGGGTGGTACCGGGCGTCAGGCGACGCGCCGCACCGCGTACTCCTCGATCTCCAGCATCGGCGGCCGTTCCTCGGTGTCCACGGCGTGGGTGCGCGGTTCGAACCCGGCCGGCCCGCGCTCGAACTGCGTCAGCACCGGCCGCACCTGGGGGTACCCCCAGCGGTAGCTGGGGGAGTGCCCGCGCGAGAGCCGCAGCTGCGCCGTCCGGTAGATCGCCGCGGCCATCCGGCCGAGCGCCTGCCCGTCCTGGTGGCGGTGCAGCCGTACCCCGACGTCCACCTGGGCGAGGGCGTCCAGCCCGACCGTGTGCAGCGCGTCCACCAGCAGGCCCAGCTCGACGCCGTAGCCGACGGGGAAGGGCAGCCGCTCCAGCAGCGAGCGGCGTACGGCGTACTCGCCGCCCAGCGGCTGGACGAAGCCGGCCAGCTGCGGCCAGTGCAGGTTGAGCAGGGGCCGGGCGACGAGCTCGGTGACCCGGCCGCCCTGTCCGGGGGTGTCGCCGAGCGGGCGGTCGTACATCGCCTTGACGAACTGCACGTCCGGCTCGGTCAGCAGCGGGCCGACGATCCCGGTGACGAAGGCGGCCGAGAAGTCCCGCAGGTCCGCGTCGACGAAGCAGACGACGTCGCCGGTCGTGGCCAGCAGCGAGCGCCACAGCACCTCGCCCTTGCCGCGCACGGCCGGGATGCGGGGCAGGATGTCGTCACGGTGGACGACGCGGGCGCCGGCCTTCGCGGCGACCTCGGCGGTGCGGTCGGTGGAACCGGAGTCGACCACGACCAGTTCGTCGACGAGCGGGAAGGCGGGCCGTTCGACGAGATCGCGCCGGATCACCTCCACGATCGCGCCGACCGTCGCCTCCTCGTCGAGCGCGGGCAGGACGACGCTGACCCTGGTGCCCGACGCCCGTTTCGCGGCGAGGAGCTGGTCGAGCGGTCGGTCGGCAACGGACCAGGAACGGTCCGCGAGCCAGCGCTCCACCTCTTCCAGCACGTTCGGCACTCCCTGTTTCGTCGGCTGTTCACCGGGCCGTTCCGGCCGAAAAGCGATCCATCTCGCGCATCGGACAGCCGTCTCAACCGCCCGAGCCTTCGGTTACAGTCTTGAACAACGCGAAGGACCGCCGCATGCCGGGGGTCCTTCGGACAAACGCGTCGGCGCGCCACGAGCGCGCGGAACGGCGCCATACCGCTCATCCAGAGGGGCAGAGGGACACGGCCCGTTGAAGCCCCGGCAACCCTCCAGTCGGTTTCCCGCGACTGCGTGCAGCAGCAGCGAGGTCCCCGGCTAGGGAAGGTGCCAATTCCGTCTCATGGCGAAGTGCGCCATGAGGAAGATGAGGAGAAAGGGCCTCGCCATCATGGCTGCACAGACCGTTGCCACCCCTTCCGCCGCACCCTCTGCCGGCTCCTCCGCCGTCGACCTCGGCCCCGCCTCGGGTCTGTCCTGTCGGGAGTGCGGTACCCGCTTCGAGCTCGGCCCCGTTTTCGCCTGCGTCGAGTGCTTCGGCCCGCTGGAGGTCGCGTACGAGCTCCCGGTCGGCGACCCCGAGGCCCTGCGCGCCGCGATCGAGGCCGGCCCGAGCAACATCTGGCGCTACGCCCCGCTGCTGCCCGTCCCCGCCGACGTGGCCGGAAAGCCCAGCCTGAACCCGGGCTTCACCCAGCTCGTCGACGCCGAGAACCTGGCCAAGGAGCTCGGCATCACCGGCAAGCTCTACGTCAAGGACGACTCCGGCAACCCGACGCACTCCTTCAAGGACCGCGTCGTCGCGATCGCCGTCGAGGCCGCCCGCGCGTTCGGCTTCACCACGCTCTCCTGCTCCTCCACCGGCAACCTGGCCGGCGCCGTCGGCGCCGCGGCCGCCCGGGCCGGCTTCCGCTCCTGCGTGTTCATCCCGCACGACCTGGAGCAGGGCAAGGTCGTCATGGCCGGCGTGTACGGCGGCGACCTGGTCGGCATCGAGGGCAACTACGACGACGTGAACCGCTTCTGCTCCGAGCTGATCGGCGACCCGCTGGGCGAGGGCTGGGGCTTCGTCAACGTGAACCTGCGCCCGTACTACGGCGAGGGGTCGAAGACCCTCGCCTACGAGATCTGCGAGCAGCTGGGCTGGCAGCTGCCCGACCAGATCGTCGTCCCGATCGCCTCCGGCTCCCAGCTCACGAAGATCGACAAGGGCCTGCAGGAGCTGATCAGGCTGGGCCTCGTCGAGGACAAGCCGTACAAGATCTTCGGTGCGCAGGCCGAGGGCTGCTCCCCGGTGTCGACCGCCTTCAAGGCCGGGCACGACGTGGTCCGCCCGCAGAAGCCGAACACGATCGCCAAGTCGCTCGCCATCGGCAACCCGGCTGACGGCCCCTACGTCCTGGACATCGCGCGCCGCACCGGCGGCTACGTCGAGGACGTGACGGACGAGCAGGTCGTCGAGGCCATCAGGATCCTGGCCCGGACCGAGGGCATCTTCGCCGAGACCGCGGGCGGCGTGACCGTCGGCGTGACGAAGAAGCTCATCGAGAACGGGCGGCTCGACCCCGCGCTGACCACCGTCGTCCTCAACACCGGTGACGGCCTGAAGACCCTGGAGGCGGTGGCCGCGGACAGCGGGCAGACCGCCACCATCCGCCCCAGCCTGGACGCGTTCCGCGCCGCCGGCCTGGCCTGACCCGACCATCCCCCCCCGCTCTACCGGAAGGGCAGTAGTGCCATGAGCGTCAACGTCCGCATCCCCACCATCCTGCGCACCTACACGGGCGGCCGGGCCGAGGTCCCGGCCGAGGGCGCGACCCTCGCCGAGGTCATCGCCTCGCTGGAGCAGGACCACCCCGGCATCGCCGCGCGCGTCCTCGACGACCAGGGCAGGCTGCGCCGCTTCGTGAACGTCTACGTGAACGACGACGACGTGCGCTTCGAGGGCGGCCTGCAGGCGGCGACCCCGGACGGTGCGGGTGTCTCCATCATTCCCGCCGTAGCCGGCGGCTGCTGATTCGTCGTACCGGGATTACCCCCTCCGCCGTTAAGCGGAGGGGGTAATTCTGCTTGGTTGGGCGCGGTAGAGTTGGGGAAGCCCCCTCCGCTGTTCTTGCCCGCCGCATATGAGCGGGCCCCGTGAGGGGTGACATTGAGTCAATGTGGGCGTGCGGTATGGGGCTTTGGCGTGATATGCCGGGTCCGAGTTGCCCGGGAATACGTTGAATTTTCGGCCTATTTGGCAACTTCGGTGTGACCGGAATTCTCGTCGGATTGACCTGTTGCAGACAGCACCGGTGCAGATACATTCAGCCGCGGTCGAGGCGTTCCGGCGCAAGTTCTGACCCGGGACCGCGAAGTGCGGTCCCGCGCAAGGGCCAGTAATAGGGGAGTTAGGCATGGCTCAGGGCACCGTCAAGTGGTTCAACGCGGAGAAGGGCTACGGCTTCATCGCGGTCGACGGTGGTGCGGATGTGTTCGTCCACTACAGCGCCATCCAGATGGACGGGTACCGCACCCTTGAAGAGGGTCAGCGGGTCGAGTTCGAGATTTCGCAGGGCCAGAAGGGCCCGCAGGCGGACATGGTCAAGCTCGCCGTCTGAGACCGGCGCGATCGACCGCACCGACGCGTACACGAGGGTCCGCACCCTGAGGAGGGGTGCGGACCCTTCGTGCGTCCGGGGTCGGCGGCCGCCGGTGCGCCGGGAGCCGGCCGGCGGCATGGCCGGGGATGGCCGAAGCCGCTTGCACTCGCGGGGGTCGAGTGCTAATCATTGGTTAGCACTCTCCCGAGGAGAGTGCTACTACACGGGACCGGGTCGGTGAGGCCCGCAGCGTCCGGCGGGAAGGAACCGCCGGGCACGCAGGCCGTCCGTCGCGGGCGCAGGCGCGGTCCGGAGCAATCCACCCTCCCCGCGCGCCTCGCGGCGCAGGGGGAACCCCAGTCCTGGAGGACCACTTCAGATGGCCAAGATCATTGCGTTCGACGAGGAGGCCCGGCGCGGTCTCGAGCGCGGCATGAACCAGCTCGCCGACGCCGTCAAGGTCACCCTTGGCCCCAAGGGTCGCAACGTCGTCCTTGAGAAGAAGTGGGGCGCCCCGACGATCACCAACGATGGTGTCTCCATCGCCAAGGAGATCGAGCTCGAGGACCCGTACGAGAAGATCGGCGCCGAGCTGGTCAAGGAAGTCGCCAAGAAGACGGACGACGTCGCCGGCGACGGTACGACCACCGCCACCGTCCTGGCCCAGGCGCTCGTCCGCGAGGGTCTGCGCAACGTGGCCGCCGGTGCCAACCCGATGGCCCTCAAGCGCGGCATCGAGAAGGCCGTCGAGGCCGTCTCCGGCGCCCTGCTGGAGCAGGCGAAGGATGTCGAGACCAAGGAGCAGATCGCTTCCACGGCCTCCATCTCCGCCGCCGACACCCAGATCGGCGAGCTCATCGCCGAGGCCATGGACAAGGTCGGCAAGGAAGGCGTCATCACCGTCGAGGAGTCCCAGACCTTCGGTCTGGAGCTGGAGCTCACCGAGGGCATGCGCTTCGACAAGGGCTACATCTCGGCGTACTTCGCCACCGACATGGAGCGTATGGAGGCGTCCCTCGACGACCCGTACATCCTGATCGTCAACTCCAAGGTCAGCAACGTGAAGGACCTCCTTCCGCTGCTGGAGAAGGTCATGCAGTCCGGCAAGCCGCTGCTGATCATCGCCGAGGACGTCGAGGGCGAGGCCCTCTCGACCCTCGTCGTCAACAAGATCCGCGGCACCTTCCGCTCCGTCGCGGTCAAGGCCCCGGGCTTCGGTGACCGCCGCAAGGCCATGCTCGGTGACATCGCCATCCTCACGGGCGGCACGGTCATCTCCGAGGAGGTCGGCCTCAAGCTGGAGAACGCCGGTCTGGACCTGCTGGGCCGCGCCCGCAAGGTCGTCATCACCAAGGACGAGACCACCATCGTCGACGGTGCCGGTGACAGCGACCAGGTCGCCGGTCGCGTGAACCAGATCCGCGCCGAGATCGAGAACTCCGACTCGGACTACGACCGCGAGAAGCTCCAGGAGCGCCTCGCGAAGCTGGCCGGCGGCGTGGCCGTCATCAAGGCCGGTGCCGCGACCGAGGTCGAGCTCAAGGAGCGCAAGCACCGCATCGAGGACGCCGTCCGCAACGCGAAGGCCGCCGTCGAGGAGGGCATCGTCGCCGGTGGTGGCGTGGCCCTGCTGCAGGCCTCCTCGGTCTTCGAGAAGCTGGAGCTGGAGGGCGACGAGGCCACCGGTGCCGCCGCCGTCAAGCTGGCCCTCGAGGCCCCGCTGAAGCAGATCTCCGTCAACGCCGGCCTCGAGGGCGGCGTCGTGGTGGAGAAGGTGCGCAACCTGACCCCGGGCCACGGCCTGAACGCCGCGACCGGCGAGTACGTCGACATGATCGCCGAGGGCATCATCGACCCGGCGAAGGTCACCCGCTCCGCCCTGCAGAACGCCGCGTCGATCGCCGCGCTGTTCCTGACCACCGAGGCCGTCATCGCCGACAAGCCGGAGAAGGCCGCCGCCGCTCCGGGCGGCATGCCGGGCGGTGACATGGACTTCTGATCGGCCCCGCGCTGATCGGCTGTTCTCGACCGAGGGCGGTGCCCCCTCCATCCGGAGGGGGCACCGCCCTCGGGCGTTTCACGCCCCGGTGGCGAACCCGGCGGTTTCGAGTGTGAACCCGAACGGCTCGGGGAGGTCCAGGGGCTTGCCGAAGGACACCGTCTGCCGGGAGCGGTAGCCGTGCGGCGAGGGGTCGGAGAAGCAGGTGATCTCCGCTTCCTGCATGTCCACGACCAGGTAGACCGGAACCAGGCGGCCGTAGACCGTCAGCTTCTCCTGCCAGTCCGCGTCCCGGGTCGACACGGAGGTGAACTCCGCGACCAGGGACAGCGCAGCGGCGTCAGCGTGGCGGCCGTCCTCTTCGAAGGCGGACTCGTCGGCCACGAAGAGGTCGGGGCCGTACGCTCGTGCGGCTGCCGGGAACCGGAACAGGAAGGGTGCAATGTCTGCCACGTGCCCTTCGGGGGCGTGGGCCCCGAGCTGCTCACGCAGTACCCGCATGGGGCGGTAGTAACGCAGCTTGGACCACGGTGACACGACGATCTTCCCCCGGATGAGCTCGGCCTTGAAGCCGTCTGGCGTGTTCATCTCCTCGACGGTGCGCAGGAGGTCCTCGAATGTCGGCGCCCGCAGGGCCTCTATGGGGGTGTCCCGCTCGGTCATGATCGTCACCGTCGTCCTCCCGGGATCGGGGTCGTCGTGCGCTGGGGCGTACACATTCCAGGCTAGGGGCGGAGCGGCCCCCGTGCCCGGATACGGGCGGAGCGCCACCCCTGCGGGGCTGGCGCTCCGCAGCACGCGGTGTCGGTCGTGGTGCCCCGTATTCGGGACCGCCCGGGTCGGGGCCTCGCGATTTGTTTCACTGGGGGCATGAGCGACCTCTTCGTGAAGATCTGCGGTCTGAAGACCGCGCACGACGTCGACGTGGCCGTGGCCGCCGGCGCCGATGCCGTCGGCTTCGTCTTCGCCGCGGGCAGCCCCCGTACGATCGGCGCCGCCGAGGCCCGCGAGCTGGCCGCGCGGGTCCCGGCCGGGGTGCTCACGGTCGGCGTGTTCCGCGGCCAGTCGGTGGAGGAGGTCCGGCGGCTCACGCAGGAGAGCGGGGTCCGGGGCGTGCAGCTGCACGGCGACGAGGGCCCGGAGTTCTACGAGGCCCTGCGCGCCGAGGGCCGCACCCTGCTGCGGGCCACCGCGCGGCGGGTGGAGCGGTGCGGGGAGTACGGGGAGGACCTCCTGCTGATCGACGCCCCCGACCCCGGCTCCGGCAAGCCGTGGAACTGGGCCGCCGCGGAGTTCACCGCCCCCCGCGGGCACTGGCTGCTGGCCGGCGGCCTGAGCCCGGACAACGTCCGCAAGGCCGTGGAGACCACGGGTGCGTGGGGCGTGGACGTGTCCAGCGGGGTGGAGCGGGAGCGCGGCGTGAAGTCCCCGGACCTGATCCGCGCCTTCGTGGCCGCGGCCCGCGCCTAGCGCCGCCGGGCCGGCGGCCCGGCTGGTCGACGACTCCGGGCGCCCGCGCGCCACAGGTTCACGCTCGTTAACAAGCCGGTCCGCGGCTGGCTGAAAATCGATGGCTCGGCAGTGCTCGCCGGACGCCCGGTCAGGGGGTCGACAGCGGCTCCCACGGGCGTGCGGGCGGCAGCTGCCGGGCGCCGTGGCGGGGCCGTAGGGAAGGGGTGCGGGCCCGGAACTGGTCGTTCGGACGGGCCCGGCGGGTGGGGGGACGAGGGGGATGTGGGGGACGTGGGGGAGGGTGGGGAGAGGAGGGGCTGGTGGGGGTCAGGCGGCGTCGCGGAAGTGGGCCAGCAGGGCCTCCGCCTCGGCGGTGTTGCCGGAGATGGTGTCGAAGGCCAGCTCTTCGGGGACGGCGGGGCCCCACAGCCAGCCGTGGTGGCAGCTGAAGCAGAAGATCAGCTCGAACAGGGGCTCGTGGGTGGCGCCGTACGCCCGCAGGCCCCAGCCCGGCGCGAAGCACAGGCGGGGGTCGCCGGGGGGCATGGACGAGATCAGCTCAAGGGAGTCGGCGGCCTGTCGGCCGGTCCAGCGGGTGACGACGGGGCCGCTCATGGGTTCGCCGTAGTGCTCGGGACGGGTGGTGAGGCGCACGACTTCTACGACGGCGGTGGCGGCGACGGCTTCGGCGGGGAGCTGCATGGGGGCAGTTTCACCGCCGGATCCGTATTTACGCCATAGCCGGCTGCGTGGCCTGCGGGGCCGTGGCCGGAATTGCACCCGGGTCGGCGTTCAGGTCCGCCAGCATCTGCCGGGTGAAGCCGAAGAAGTACGTGGCCAGGAATCCGACCAGGTAGCCGACCGCCAGACCGCCCGCGTAGATGGCGATGGTGAGGCCCATCCCGGAACGGCCGTCGAGCAGCGGGAACAGGGCCCACCCGGACGGTCCGATGGCGGTGGAGCCGAAGGCGACGCCGAGCTGGTTGAACAGGCCGATGAACGCCCCGCCGGCCGCTCCGCCGACGCAGGCGGTGACGAAGGGCCGGCCGAGCGGCAGCGAGACCCCGTAGATCAGCGGTTCGCCGACCCCGAGGAAGCCGGCCGGGAGCGCGGACTTGATCGTGGTGCGCAGGCTGCGGTTGTGCGGGAGGCGGCAGTAGACGGCGACGGCGGCGCCGACCTGGCCCGCGCCGGCCATGGCGAGGATGGGGAGGAGGACGGTGTAGCCGGTCTGCTCGATGAGGGTGGTGTGGATGGGGATCAGGGCCTGGTGCAGGCCCAGCATGACCAGCGGGAGGAAGAGGCCGCCCAGGACGAGGCCGGCGAAGGAGCCGCCGGTGCGCAGCAGCCAGGTGGCGAAGGCGCCGATGGCGGCGGAGACCTCCCCGGCGGCGAGCATCAGGCCGAAGAGGGCGACCAGGCCGGCGACGAGGACGGTCAGCGTCGGCGTGACCAGGTTGTCGAGGGCTTCGGGGACCCAGGTGCGGCACCACTTCTCGATCTGGACGGCGAGGAGGGCGGCGGCGAGGGCGCCGAGGACGCCGCCCTGGCCGGGGGAGAGGTGGTGGCCGAAGGCGTCGATCTTCGCGACGCCGGGGAAGACGATGATCGCGGCGACGGCGCCGCCCAGGACGGGCGTGCCGCCGAACTCCTTGGCCGTGTTGTGGCCGACGAACACGGCGATCAGGGACATGAAGCCGGACGAGATCGCGGCGAGCGCCGGGACGGCGCCGGGCAGCCAGCCGGTGTTGGTGAGCAGGCCGTTCAGGCCGGCGATGATGCCGCAGCCGATGAGGGCGGGGATGAGTGGGACGAAGACGTTCGCGATGCGGCGCAGGGCCAGTTTGACGGGGGTGCTGTTCCTGGCCGTCCGGGCCCGCTTGAGGGTGGCGCCCCGGTCGGCGAGCTCCGCGGCGGTCACCGGGGTCCCGGGGGCAACGGCGCTGCTGCCTGCCGCCGCCCCGGTGGCCGCCGCCGGGCCGGCCCGGCGGGCCTGTGCCACGAGTGCCTCGAACTCCGGGGTGATGCGGGCGACGGCCCCCGGCCCGAGCACGATCTGGTACGTGTCGTCCTCGACGACGCCGAGGACGGCGGGCAGTGCCTTCAGGGCGTCGTCGTCGACGCGGGAGCGGTCGCGCAGGCCGATGCGCAGGCGGGTCATGCAGTGCGCGATCGAGGTGATGTTGTCCGGGCCGCCGACCAGGGGCAGGATCGCGGCGGCTGTGGCGCGGTGCTTGTCTTCGGGCATGGGCGGTCGCCTTCGTCAGTGCGGGCGGTACGGCGGCGGTACGGCGGGGACGGGCGGTCGGCGGCAGACGCTCAGCGGCAGGCGAGCGGCCGGCGGCAGGCGGTCAGCGGCGGGTGGTGGCGGCCTCCGCGAGGGCCGCGCGGAGGTGTCCGCGCGCGGCGGACAGCAGTCCGGCGGCGGCCGGGCCGTCGACGCCGCCGAGGATGACGAGGATGGCGGCCTTCACCTCGCCGCCGGTGGCGGTGAGCGCGGCCTCGATCTCCTCGTCGCCGGCTCCGGTGGCCAGGGCCACGATGCGGCGGGAGCGGGCCCGCAGCTTCTCGTTGGAGGCGCGCAGGTCGACCATGAGGTTCCCGTACGTCTTCCCGAGCCGGATCATCGTGATGGTCGAGATGAGGTTCAGGACGAGCTTCTGCGCGGTGCCGGCCTTCAGCCGGGTGGAGCCGGTCAGCAGCTCCGGCCCGACGACGACCTCGATGCCGTGCTCGGCGGCCGCGGCGAGCGCGGAGCCGGCGTTGCAGGACAGGCCGACGGTGAGGGCGCCGCGGGCGCGGGCGAAGTCGACGGCGCCGACCGCGTAGGGGGTGCGGCCGGAGGCGGAGACGCCGATGACGGTGTCGTCCCGGGTCAGCTCCAGGGCGGTGAGGTCGGCGGCGGCGAGCTCGGCGGAGTCCTCGGCGCCCTCGACGGACCGGAGCACGGCGGCGGGGCCGCCCGCGATCAGGCCGACGACCTGGCCGGGGGCGGTGTTGAAGGTGGGCGGGCACTCGCTGGCGTCGAGGACGCCGATCCGGCCGGCGGTTCCGGCGCCGGCGTAGACCAGGCGGCCGCCGCGGGCCATGCGGGCGGCGATGGCGTCGATCGCGGCGGCGATCCGGGGTAGCTGGGCGGCGACGGCGGTCGGGACGGCGGCGTCCTCGGCGTTCATGGTGCGGGCGATCTCGAGGGTGGTCCGGCGGTCGATCTCGGCGAGGTCGGGTCGGAAGGCCTCGGTGGTCAGGCCGTCGAGCTGGGCACGGAGCCCGGTACGGGGGCGGTCGGAGTCGGTGGCGGCGTCGGCGGTCACAGGCCGTTCTCCTGACGGGCGGGCGGTGGGCGACGAGGTGCTGCCCGGTGCGGCCGGCCACGGCGGCCGGGCTGAAGGTCTACTTCGCGGCCTCGCTCATCCCCGAAATGTATTTTCGACTCTGGAACAGGGTCAATACGCCATAAGGCTCCTGAACCAGTGGAAAACCAAAAAATCCAGAGCAAATGGGGGTCTTCGCCAGCGGGCCCGTCGGGGTTCACAATGGGCGCATGGACCATGCAACACCCCTGGAGCAGGCGTTGCACGCCGCGCGTGCCCTCGTCCTCGCCGATCTCGTCGCCGGCCAGGTCGCCGAGGCCGATGTCGTCTCCCTCGTCGAGGACTCGGTCACGCACCGCCGGTGGTGGGTGGAGCAGTGGCCCGAGGGCGTCGACTACCTGGCCGGGCTCGTGGCCCAGGACGTGCAGGACGCGCTGCTGGAGAAGTACGGCCGCTGGCCGCTGTGCCCGGTCTGCTCGCACGGCGACCCGCACGCGCTGGACGTGGAGCCGGAGTTGGGGCCCGACCCGCACTGGGTGTGCGCCAAGGCGGGCGTGAAGGTCGCCGCGGTGGGCGGCCTGGGCCCGGTCATCGGCCCGGGCGGCTTCGGCGGAAGCCTGTGAGCGGCCGCCGGTGACGCTCTACATCGACCCGCCGACGTGGCCGGGTCACGGCCGCATGTGGTCGCACCTGGTCAGCGACGTCTCGTACGAGGAACTGCACGCCTTCGCGGCCTCGATCGGCTGTCCGCCGAGGGCCTTCGACGGCGACCACTACGACCTGCCCGAGTCCCGCTACGCGGACGCGGTCGCGGCGGGCGCGGTGGAGGTCGGCAGCAAGGAGATCGTCCGCCTCCTGGTGAAGGCCGGCCTCCGCCGCCCGAAACACCGCCCGGCGTAGCCGCGCGACCCGGCACGGCCCTCGGGCCGCCATGGTCCCACGGCTCTGCCGGGTGCCGCGGCGGGCGGCCGTGCGTCTCCCGTGCTCGCCGCCTGACGGCCGGTGTGACGATCTGTCATATGCCAGGAGGCCAGGCGGATTTGCTGCATTAGGATGACCGCCGTTTCGTCTGTCCGTCGACTCGCTGCGGCCTGAGGGGGATCGTGCGTCGGTCAGTGCTGTTCGTACACGGGACGGGAGTCCGGGAGGCCTCGTACAAAGGAGGGCTTCGCCGCCGTCCGGGACAACCTCGACCGGATGCGGCTGGGGTTGGAGGTCCGCGGCTGCTTCTGGGGACGGGAGCAGGGCGCCTCGATGGCGCTCGACGGGGACTCCGTACCCCGCTACCGGCAGTCGCGCGGCGGGACGCGCGAGGACGACGACGAGATCGCCGTATGGGACGTCCTGTACGGGGACCCCTGGTACGAGCTGCGGCTGCTGGGCCTGCAGTCCGCCGGTGAGGCGGGCCTCGGGGTCGGGCTCGCGCCCTCCGAGCTGTTCCTCGCCGACATCACCGAGTACGAGCCCTCGCCGGAGGTCCTGGACGCCTTCGCGGCGCGCGGCCTGGAGAAGGACTTCGCGGAGGCGTTACGGGCGGTGGTGCGGGCGCCCGAACTGCAGGACGCGGCCGCGACCGTGGACGAGGACGGGTTCGAACACCGGCGTGCCGTGGCCCGTGCCGTCATGGCCATGACCCATACGCTCGCGTCCGACCGGGGACTGGAGGTCTCCGGCATCGTGCGCGATGCGCTGCTCGCCTCGCTCGGCGACGACCTGTACACGGAAGGCCGCTCCCTCAAGGGGCTGCTGGGGAAGGCGCTGCTCGCGCCCGTCGGCTGGCGGGGCCGCCGCCGGCGCGGGGCGTGGGGCGACGCCGCCCTCCCGGCACTGGGGGACATCCTGCGGTACCAGGCCCGTGGCCAAGGGGTACGGGACCAGATCCGACGGACGGTGGAGAACACCCCGGGAGACCGGATCACCCTGATCGCGCACAGCCTCGGCGGGATCGCCTGTGTCGACCTGCTGGTGCAGGAGCCGCTGGAGCGGGTGGACCAGCTGATCACGGTGGGCTCGCAGGCGCCGTACTTCTACGAGATCGGCGCGCTCGTCTCGCTGGAGCACCCCGGGACCCTGCCCGCGCACTTCCCGGCGAAGTGGCTGAACATCTACGACGAGCGCGACTTCCTCTCGTACCAGGCGGGGAAGGTCTTCCCGGACCGGGCGAGCGACCATCGGGTGGACAACCGCCAGCCCTTCCCGTGGGCGCACACGACCTACTGGTCGAACCCCGAGGTCTGGGACGCCGTCGAGACGTGGCTGAGCTGAGACATGGTGGAGACGACCGCTCCCGATCCGGCGCGCGTGCACGCCGTCGTGGTCGGAATCGAGCACTTCAAACACATCGAGGGCCTCGATCTGCCGGGCGCGGCCGCCGACGCGATGCGGTTCGCCCGCTGGCTGCGCATGCGCGGCGTGCCGAAGGACAACGTCACGCTGCTGCTGACGCCGCTGAAGGAGTCGTGGCAGGCGCTCAACGAGCAGGCGCAGCAGCTGGACCTCACCATCACGTTCGCCGGATCCCGTGACGTGATCATGAATGCCCTGGCGCCGAGGAGCCGCGAAGACGCGCCCGAGGGCGACGTCCTCTACGTCTACTGGGGCGGGCACGGCCTGCTGGGGCGGGGGGAGCGCAGGCTGCTGCTCTGCCCGGACGTCACCAACCAGGATCCGCGCTGCATCGACCTGACCGACCTGCGCGAGCACCTCGGCCGGCCCGACGTCGCGGGGTACCGGCGGCAGATGTTCCTGGTGGACGCGTGCGCGACGTTCATCGAGAACCGCAAGCAGGTGGCCACGCCGGCCGTCGCCCCCTTCCCGGCGGGGCAGCGCGCGACGGTGGAGCAGTTCGTGCTGCTGGCCGCCGCGGCCGGGCAGGCGGCCGTGCAGGCCGGGGCGGACAAGACGGGCGTGTTCTCGACCGCGGTCCTGGAGTGGCTGGAGCGGCATTCGCCGGGCCTGGACCCCGATCTCGACGCGCTGGTGGCGCACGTCAAGGAGCACTTCGCCGGGCGCCGACTCGGCCGACGGCCCGTTCAGACGCCGGTGAGCTGGGTGATCCGGTCCTTCGGCGGCGACACGGAGGAGATCGCCCCCGGCCCGGCCGAGGAGGGTGGGCAAGCCCCGGCCCCGGTTGCCGCCCCGGCTGCCGACCTGCGCACGCCCGCGGCCGCCGCCCCGAGCCGGCCGGCAGGCCGCAGGCGAGCCGTGGTGTGGGCCGGGGCGGGCGCCGCGGTGGTGGTGGCGGCCGCGGCTGCCGTGGCCCTGAACGGGATGCCGGGGCGGGGAGATGGGGCGGACGGGAAGGCGGGGGCGGCAGGTGCAGGAGCGTCCGCCGCCGCGTCCGCGGCAGCCCCCTCCGCCCCCTCGCCTACTCCTTCGCCCTCGCCGAGCCCGTCCGCGCTCGGCAGCACGGCGCCCGGGGCGGGTGCGCCCTCGCCGTCGGGCACCCCGGTCCCGGCGACCCAGCCTGCCGCGGCGCCGGCTTCCGGCGCCCTGTGGGGGTGCAGGAGCGAGGCGGCCGTGCGCGAGATGCCGGCCGTCAAGGTGAGCCCCTGCTACGTCGTTGACGGCGGGAAGGTCACCCTGGCGGCGGACGTCACCGCCGACAAGCCCACCGACGTGACCGTCTACCTGTGGCTGAGCACCTCGCCCGGCAACACGTACCTCTATCCGCCGGCAGCGCCGTACGCGCAGACCGTGACGGCCGGCCGGGCCTCCCAGCGGGTGTCGACACCGGTCGGCAACATGCAGCTCAAACCCGGCAGGTACGACGTCCACGTGTCCGTCACCGCGAAGGGCGCCTCCCCGCCGAAGGCCGCGGACAACGCCACGGTCACGGGGTACTCCCAGTGGTTCGTCCTGCAGTGACGTCCTGCAGTGGCGCCGCGGCCTAGCCGGCGGCCGGCGAGCGGTCGGCCGACGCCCGCTCCGGCCGGCCGACGGCTGTCGACGAAGTGACCACGCGGGTGGGGCGGGGCGGGGTGCGGCGGTCCAGGCGGAGGGCGATCAGGGTGAGGGCCATCGCGGTGACCGTCATGGCGGCGCCCGCCCAGGCGGTGGCGGCGAAGCCGTGGCCGCTGTCGATGACGGTGCCGCCGAGCCAGGGGCCGCCCGTGTTGCCGAGGTTGAAGGCGGCGGTGGTGGTCGCCCCGGCCAGCGTCGGGGCGGCGCCGGCGACGTTGAACATGCGGGCGTTGAGGGCGGGGGCGGTGAAGAAGGTCGAGAAGCCGATCAGGAAGGACAGGGCCACGGCGGCCGCGGCCACCGGGGCCAGCAGCGCCAGCGCGACGAGGAACGCCGTCGAGGCGGTGACGCCCCACAGCATCACCCCGAAGAGGTGCGCGTCGGCGTGGCGTCCGCCGGCCGTGGTCCCGGCCAGGGCGCCCAGCCCGAACAGGACGAGCACCCACGGCACCCAACCGGAGTCCAGGCCGGCGACGTCGGTGAGCAGCGGGGACAGGTAGCTGAAGGCGCAGAAGACACCGCCGGCGGCCAGGGCCGTGATGCCGATGGACAGCCACACCTGGCGGTCGCGGTAGATGCGCAGCTCCCGCCGGAGGCCGGGCCGTTCGGCGGGCAGCGGGATCCTCGGGACCAGGGCGAGGATGCCGGCGAGGGCGACCGCGGAGGCCGCGCCGACCGCCCAGAACGCGGAGCGCCAGCCCAGGTGCTCGCCGAGGAAGGCGCCCAGCGGGACGCCGAGGACGTTGGCGATGGACAGGCCGCCGATCATCACGGCCATGGCGCGGGCCCGCTGGTCCTGCCGGACCATCGCGATGGCGACGGCCGCGCCGACCGCCCAGAAGCCGGCGCAGGCGAGGGCGGAGACGACGCGGGAGGCGAAGAGCAGCTCGTACGAGGGGGCGAGCGCGCCCGCGACCTGCCCGAGCCCGAAGAGGCCGATGAGCGAGATCAGGGTGGTGCGGCGGGGGAGCCGCAGGGTGGCGACGGCCAGCAGCGGCGCGCCGACGACCATGCCGATCGCGAAGGCGGAGATGAGCAGGCCGGCCTGCGGGATGGTCACGCCCATGTCCTCGGCGATGGGCGGCAGGAGCCCCGAGAGCATGAACTCGCTGGTGCCGAGGGCGAAGACGGACAGGCCGAGGACGTACACGGCGACCGGCATGCGGGTGGGTGTGGGCGTAGGTATCGGTGAGTCGGTGGGTGCGTGCGTGGGGGCGGGGGTGGGGGCTTCGGGCATGTCCTTCACGAACCGGCCCGAAGTGGATCTCATTCCCCGTGCGGGGGCACCGGGTCCGCCAGGTCGGCGAGTTCCGCGGCCAGGTTGCGGCGGGCCCGGGCCTCCCAGTGCGCGGTGCCGTACGGCGTGCGGAAGAGCCGGGGCAGGTCCAGGAGCCGGCGCAGGACGGCGGCCCGGCCGGCGCGGAAGCTGTCCTCGGGGACGAAGCCGTACTCCTCGCGGACGGCGGCGACGTAGGCCGCGTAGGCGGCGGGGTCCCCGGCGAGGACGGCGAGGTCGGCGTCGCAGAGCACCTCGCCGTTGGTGTCGCCGGGCGCGGGGTCGTGGGTGACGGTGAGCCGGACGAGTCGGGCCACCTCTGCGGTGCGGGGCCCGGGCACGCCGAGTTCGTGCAGGGCGCGCTCGGCGAGGGCGGCGCTGCGCTCCTCGTTCTCGGAGCGGTCGGGACGGTAGACGGCGTCGTGGAACCAGGCGGCGAGCTCGACGGCGGCGGGGTCGGCGGCGTGCGGGGCGAGGACGTCGATCCGTTCGAGTACGTCGGCCAGGTGCGCGGTGGTGTGGTACCGGCGCTGCGGCTCCGCCCAGGCGGCGAGGAGGCGGTCGGCGTAGGGGGCGGGGTCCCGGTCGGCGGGGGCGCCGGCCGAGGCGGCGGTCGCGTGCCAGCGGTCGCGCAGCCGGGCGGTGGCGGGGGTGGTGGCCGTGGCGGGCGCCGTGGCGGGATCGGCGGTGGTGCCGGCGGTCGTGTCCCTGCCCGGGTGCGTGTCCCTGTGCATGTCCATGCGGACATTGTGGGGTGGCGTGAAGGTGCTGGTGAAGGGTGGGAACGGCCCGTACCCTGGATATTGGACTAGACCTATTTTTCCTATCAGCAGTCTTCCCGAGGAGTGGGCCCAATGAGCAACCGTGCAGTCCTGGAGGTGATCGCCCTCGACGTGGAGGACGCGGTCGCGGCCCGGGCCGGTGGGGCGGACCGACTGGAACTGGTCAGCGACATGGCCGCCGACGGGCTCACCCCCTCGCGGGAGACCTTCGCCGCTATCAGGGCGGCGGTCGACATCCCCCTGCGCGTGATGCTCCGGGCGTCGGACGGCTTCTCGGCGGGCTCGGCCGAGGACCTGGACCGGCTCGCCGCGCAGACGCGGGCGCTGCGGGCGGAGGGGGCCGAGGAGTTCGTCCTCGGGTTCCTGGCCCCGGACGGCGGTCCGGACCTGGCCGCCGTCGAGGCGGTCACGGCCGAGCTGGCCGGCTGCCGGTGGACGTTCCACCGGGCCATCGACCGGGCCGCCGACCGCGACCAGTTGCGCAAGGCGCTCGCGGACCTGCCCGGGCTGGACACGTACCTGACGGCCGGGTCGGCGGCGGGCGTCGAGGAGGGCCTGCCGGTGCTGCTGGCCGAGGCGGCGCGGCGCGGCGAGCCGGGGTACGGGGCGCGGCTGCTGGTCGGCGGGGGGCTGACGCTGGAACACCTGCCAGTGCTGCGCGGGGCCGGGGTGGACGGCTTCCACATCGGGGGCGCGGCCCGGCCGGAGGGGTGGGCCCGCCCGGTCTCGGCGGCCGCCGTCGCAGAGTGGCGTGCCGCCTTGTCCTGACCGACCGGCCCCGGGGATCCCGGCTCCGCCGGGCGACGGGCACGGCCCGGACCCGCCCCTCGCACGCGGGCGTCAGGCGGTCGGGGTCAGGGCCGGGGGAAGCGGGGTGCTGTGGAGGGCGGTCAGGCCGGAGACCGCGCGGGTGAGGCACACGTACAGGCGGCGCAGGCCGGTCCGCTCGTCCGGTTCGCCCGCGACGATCGCGGCGGGTTCGTCCAGCACGACGTAGTCGTACTCCAGGCCCTTCGCGAGCGACGCCGGTACCAGGGTGAGGCGGGTCCGGGCGGTGGTCTCCTCACCCGGTGACAGCCAGGCCAGCCCGGCCGCCTCCAGGGCTCCGGCCAGTTCCGGGATCCGCGCGTCGGCGGCGATCAGGCCGATGGAGCCCTCCCGTTCCAGCGAGCGGCGGCAGGCCTCCACCACCGCGGCGGCCAGTTCCGCGGCCTCCGGGACCGGGGTCACGGCCAGCGAGCCCGGTGTCTCGCGGACGGACGACACGGCCGCCAGCCCGGGGGAGATCGACGGCAGCAGCCGGGAGGCGTACGCGATCACCTCGCGCGGCACGCGGAAGCCCGCCGTCAGTTCCTCCAGGGCCGCCTCAGGCTTGCCCAGGTGCCCGAGGGCCTCGGCCCAGTCGCGGGTGGCCCACGGCGTGGTGCCCTGCGCGAGGTCGCCCAGGACGGTCGCGGAGCCGGTGGTGCAGCGGCGGCCGACCGCCCGGTACTGCATGGGGGACAGGTCCTGGGCCTCGTCGAGGACGACGTGGCCCAGCGAGGGCGTGCGCTCCACCAGGTCGGCGGCTTCGTCGATCAGGACCAGGTCGGCGGGCGACCACTTCGCGGACTTCACGCTCCGCGCCGGCTTGGCCCACAGCAGCAGCCGCTGCTCCTCCTCCGACAGGATCCCGTCCGCGTGGGCGGCGAGGAACTCCGCGTCGGACAGCAGCCGCAGCACCAGCTTCGCGGGTTCCACGGCCGGCCAGACCGCCTTGACCAGGGCCTTCACGGCGGGGTTGCGTGCGACCGCGTCCTGTACCCGGTCGTCGGGGGCCTCGCCGGCCTGCTCCATCCGGACGAGCACGGCGTGCGCGACGCGCTGCGGCAGTGCGTCGCGGGCGGCGCCGTAGCGCATGTCCCGGGCCTGCAGCTCGGCCACGATCTCCTGGAGTTCGTACGCGGGGACCCGCCACCGGCGCGAGCCGCGGACCACCATCAGGGCTTCGGCGGGCTCGGTGACGTGCGAGCGGACCGCGCGGCGCAGCACCCGCGCCATGCGGGCGTCGCCCTTGACGACGGCGGTGGCGGCGGCGTCGGCGCCGCGGACCTCCAGGCCGTCGCGGGTGACCAGGTCCTCCACGGTGGCCTGCTTGACCTCCAGCTCGCCCAGCGCGGGCAGGACCTGCTCGATGTACTGGAGGAAGGACCGGTTCGGGCCGATGACGAGGGTGCCGGTGCGGGCGAGCCGCTCGCGGTGCGCGTACAGCAGGTAGGCGACGCGGTGCAGGCCGACGGCGGTCTTCCCGGTGCCGGGGCCGCCCTGGACGCAGACGGAGCCGGACAGGCCGGAGCGGACGATCTCGTCCTGCTCGGGCTGGATCGTGGCGACGATGTCGCGCATCGGGCCGACGCGCGGCCGTTCGATCTCCTGCTGGAGCAGCTTGCTGACGGCGGCCGCCTCGGCGGGGTCGGAGAGGTGCTCGTCCTCGTACGCGGTGAGCTCGCCGCCGGTGTAGCCGAAGCGGCGGCGCAGGGCGACGTCCTGCGGGTCCTTCTTGGAGGCCCGGTAGAAGGGCTGGGAGACGGGCGCGCGCCAGTCGATGACCATGGGGTCGCCGTCGGCGTCGTGGACGTGGCGGCGGCCGATGTAGAACTGCTCGCCCTCGGCGCCCTCGGCGAGTTCCGCGCCGGGGGCGTGCTGGTAGTCGAGGCGGCCGAAGAACAGGGGGGTGTGGGCGAGGTCGGCGAGGGCCTTGATGCGGTCGTCGATCTGGGCCTGGAGGACGATCGCGTTGACCCAGTTCGCGGTGACGTCGCGGATGTCGAGGGCCTCGACGTCCGCGCGCATGGCGCGCAGTGCGGCGCGGGAGGCGGCGAGGTGGGCCTGCTCGCGGGCGAGGGGGTTCGCCTCGGCGGCCGCTGCGGGGTCCTGCGCGTGCGCGGCGGCCGGCGCGGGGGCCGGGGCGGGGGCGGGGGCGGCGGGCTCGGGGGCGTGCGCGGGCACGGGACGGCCTCCAGCGGCTGGTCTGCGGGTCGGTTGCGTGATCGGTCGCGCGGCCGGCGGGCCACGCGTGCCCGCCGGTTCCGTCCGGTGGGCGCTCTCCCCGATACGGCGGCGGGAGGCGGCAAGAGCGGAGATTGTAGTCAGCGGCCCTGCGCGGCGCGAACGGTTTTCCCGGGCCGGAGGTTCCGGGCGGGCCGTGCACCGACCGGGTGTCGTCCCCGGGGGCGTCAGACCTCGGAGTGGGCCCGTAGGGGACGGCATGGGACGTGAGGAGGAGCCGGGGGCCCCGGGGATTCCGCCCCGGGAGCGATGCGCCGGACGGGGTCCTGCACGCACCATGGAGACATGAGCACCGCAACCTTCACTCCGGTCCACGGTGGCCGCCCGAGCGGCGCCACCGCCACTTCCGAACACCACCACCGCCACATCGTCGGCGACGTCCTGCGTGCCGTGAAGGTCTTCGCCGCGGCGGCCGTGAGCGTCATCGTCTTCGGCGAGTACGGCGAGTACGGCGAGGACACGGGCGTCATACGCCGCTGACCGGACGGCGGTGGCCGGCCCCGCTGCCGCGCCCGCCGTCCGAGCCGGTTCCGCTTCGGCGCAGGCCGGCATCCCGGCCCGGCAGGCCCGCGAGGCCGCCCCGCTGGCCGGATACCGGTGGACCCCGCCCGATGATCCATTAGGGTCACGCCCGTGATTCGGCGTCTGCACCCCCTGCCTCCCCTGCGCCCGCCGTCGCCCCTGGCCGGCGTGCTGGCCACGGGCTCGCTGCTCGCGCTGGGTGTCCTCTGCATCGCCCTGCGCATTCCGGTTGCCGATGCCCTCGGCGACGCCGTCGCCGGGATCCCGGGGACGGAATGGCGCCCGCCCGCCGTCTACCCGCCCTTCGCCGCGATCCTGTTCACGCCGGCCGCGTGGCTGCCGCCCGGTGTGCTCAAGGCCGTCTTCGTGCTCGGAAACGCAGGCCTGCTCGCCCTGCTGGTCCTGCTGTCCTGCCGGCTCGCGGGGCTGCGGGCCCGGCCGGGCCCGGTCCTGGCCGCCACCATCGTCGGGCTGTGGGCGGAGCCGCTGTTCCAGGGGCTGCTGCCCGGGCAGGTCAACCTGGGGCTCGCCTGCCTGGTCCTGTGGGACCTGGGCCGCCGCGAGGCCGCCCTCGGCAAGGGCTTCGCGCTCGGTACGGCCGCCGGGATCACCCTGGCTCCGGTGGTGCTCGTTCCGTACCTGCTTCTGACCGGGCGGGCCCGGGCGGGGGTGACGGCGCTGGCCGCGTTCACCGGCACCGGGCTGCTCGGGCTGCTGGTGCTGCCGCAGGAATCCGCCGAGTTCTGGGACCGCCTGCTCGGCAGCGCAGGTCCGGCGCTGCTGCTGTACTGGCCGCACCTGTGGGTCTGGGCCGTCCCCCTGCTCGCCTTCCTGCTCAGGGCGACCCGCGCGCCCGCGCCCGTACCGGTTCCGGCGCCCGTATCCCGACGACCGGCGGCCGGGCCCGTCCGGACGGCCGGGCCCGCGCGCAGCGGTGTGCGGCAGGCCGCCCGGCCGGCGGTGCGCCGGCCGGGCGGGCGGGCGACGGGTCAGTCGCCGGCCAGCAGCTCGTCGGCGTCCATGATCCTGTAGGCGTAGCCCTGTTCGGCCAGGAACCGCTGCCGGTGCGCGGCGAAGTCCTGGTCGATGGTGTCGCGCGCGACGACCGAGTAGAACCGGGCCTCGTGGCCGTCCGCCTTCGGGCGCAGCACGCGGCCCAGGCGCTGGGCCTCCTCCTGGCGGGAGCCGAAGGTGCCGGACACCTGGATGGCGACGGTCGCCTCCGGCAGGTCGATGGAGAAGTTCGCGACCTTCGACACGACCAGCACGCTGATCTCGCCCTCGCGGAAGGCGTCGAAGAGCTTCTCCCGCTGCGCGTTGGAGGTCTCGCCCTTGATGACGGGCGCGTCCAGGTGCGCACCGAGCTCGTCGAGCTGGTCGATGTACTGCCCGATGACGAGGGTCTGCTCGCCGCGGTGCTTGCGGACCAGGGCCTCGGTCACCTTCCGCTTGGTGGCCGTCGTCGCACAGAAGCGGTATTTCTCCTCCGTCTCGGCGGTCGCGTACGCGAGCCGCTCCGACTCGGTGAGGTTCACCCGGACCTCGACGCAGTCCGCCGGGGCGATGTAGCCCTGCGCCTCGATCTCCTTCCACGGCGCGTCGAAGCGCTTCGGCCCGATCAGCGAGAACACGTCGGACTCCCGGCCGTCCTCGCGGACCAGGGTGGCCGTCAGGCCGAGCCGCCGCCGGGCCTGCAGGTCGGCGGTGAACTTGAAGACCGGCGCCGGGAGCAGGTGCACCTCGTCGTAGAGGATCAGGCCCCAGTCGCGGGAGTCGAACAGCTCCAGGTGCGGGTAGACGCCCTTCCGCTTGGTGGTGAGGACCTGGTAGGTGGCGATGGTGACGGGCCGGATCTCCTTGCGGGTGCCGGAGTACTCGCCGATCTCGTCCTCGGTCAGCGAGGTCCGCCGGACCAGCTCGTGCTTCCACTGCCGGGCCGAGACGGTGTTGGTGACCAGGATCAGCGTGGTCGCCTTGGCCTTGGCCATGGCGCCCGCGCCGACCAGCGTCTTGCCGGCGCCGCAGGGCAGCACGACCACGCCCGAACCGCCGTGCCAGAAGCCCTCCACCGCCTGCTGCTGGTAGGGGCGCAGGGCCCAGCCGTTCTCCTCCAGCTCGATGGGGTGGGCCTCGCCGTCCACGTACCCGGCGAGGTCCTCGGCGGGCCACCCCAGCTTGAGGAGGGTCTGCTTGATCTGGCCGCGCTCGGAGGGGTGCACGGCCACGGTGTCGGCGTCGATGCGGGCCCCGACCAGCGGGGCGATCCGCTTGGACTTCAGGACCTCCTCCAGGACCGGCCGGTCGGTGCTCGTCAGCACCAGGCCGTGCACGGGGTGCTTGGAGAGGGTGAGGCGGCCGTAGCGCGCCATGGTCTCGGCGACGTCGACGAGCAGGGCGTGCGGGACGGGGTAGCGGGAGTACTCGACGAGCGCGTCGACGACCTGCTCGGCGTCGTGCCCGGCGGCCCGGGCGTTCCACAGGCCGAGCGGGGTGATCCGGTAGGTGTGGATGTGCTCGGGCGCCCGCTCCAGTTCGGCGAAGGGCGCGATGGCACGGCGCGCCGCCGCGGCGAGCTCGTGGTCGACCTCCAGCAGGAGGGTTTTGTCGCTCTGGACGATGAGGGGCCCGTTCACACACGTCCCTTTCCGGCGTCGGGTGGCCGCCCGGGCGCGGACGGCCAAACCTCCAGTCTGCCGCATCGCCGCGCGGCCGGGGCGGTTCCGCGGGCCGTCGGCTGCCGGGCCCGGCGGCGATGTGATGGCGGGGGGCGGCGGGCAGGTGCCCGGGGTCGGGACATGAGTGATCAAGAAGCGTTCGTGCCCGGGGATTTCGCCGTGCCCCTGGAGCTGGTCGGGGAGGGGGTCCGGCTGGAGCCGCTGGGGGAGCAGCACGACGAGCGGGACCCGGTCGCCTGGGGCGGCAGCATCGCGAAGGAGGGCGGCAGCCCGCGGCCGGTGCACGTCGGCTCCTGGGTGCGGGCCGACCGGGCGGCGCTGGACGGGCCGCTGTACGAGGCCGTCTCCCGCTGTCTCGCGGAGGTCTGGCCCTTCGAGCCGGGGCGGGTGGTGTACGCGGCCCGCTGAGCGGGCGCGGGAGACGTCCGGGCGGTGCCCGGTACGGCCGAAGGGGCCCGGCGCACGGGCGTGCGCCGGGCCCCTTCGGGGTGTCGTGCGGATCAGGCCTGGGACGCGGCCCTGCGACGGCGGGCGCCGAGCCAGACCGCGGCGCCGCCGGCGGCGACCAGGGCCGCGGCCAGCGCGGAGTACAGGCCGGTGTTGGAGTCGGCGCCGGTGCTGGCGAGGGAGCCGGAGGAGCCCGTGGTGCCGGTGGTGGTGCCCGCCGCGGCGGTCGTCGAGGCGGACGCCGACGGCGAGGCCGAGGCGCCCTGCGCCGGGGCGAGGTCGATCTTCCCGCCCTTGCGGAGGCGTTGAGGAAGACGGTCGCCATCTCGAACGCGGTGACCTTCGTCAGGCGACGGGGAGGCGGAGGTGCTCGGCGACGGCGACGGGGAGGAGGCGCCCTGCGCCGGGGCGAGGTCGATCTTCCCGCCCTTGATCCCGGTGAACGGGTAGGTGTTGCCCTCGTTGAGGAAGACGTCGGTCGCCATCTCGAACGCGGTGACCTTCGTCAGCTTCGACTTCGGGCCCAGCTTGATCTGGACGCGGGTGGAGCGCTCGCCGGAGGCCGCGCCGAAGTCCTTCAAGGCGACCGGCAGGGTGAACTTGCCGGAGTCGGCCTTGGCGTCCTGCCACTTGCCGTCGACCTGCGCCCGCACCTGGAGGTCGGCCGAGTCGAGCTCCGGGGATTTCAGCACCAGTCGGGAGCCCAGCGCGGTGTTGAACCTGCCTTCGCCGGTGGCGACGTACTTCATGTTCAGCTCGCGGCAGTCGGGCGCGGTGCTGCCCTCGCATGCGCCGATGCCGTCGATCCAGGTGTTGAACTCGCCCACCTTGACGGCCGGGTCCCTCTTGAAGGTGAGGGAGGCCCCGCCGTCCTTCGCCAGCTCGGATTCGGGCGTCGTCGACGCGCGCAGCTCGAAGTCGCCGAGGTTGGTCGGGTAGCTCGCGCCGAGGCCGACGGTGACCTTCCAGGTCAGCTTGCCGCCCGCCGGTACCTCGAAGCCGCCGGTCTTGCCGGTCGGGCGGAGCACGCGCCGCCAGACGCTGTCCTGCTGGAGGACGGCGGACTCCGACGCCGGGGTGTCGCCGACCGCTTCGACCTGGAAGGTCACGTCGTTCTGCTGGAGGGGGCTCGGCCCCGTGGGGATGCCGCTGATCGACGGGTGGAAGGCGCGGACCTTGTCCGAGGGGTTGGTCACCGTCAGCTCGAAGGTCCCCGGCGTCCCGCCGGGCTTCAGCTTGCCGTCGTGGTCCGGCGCACCCATCGTGATCTGCAGGACGCCGCCGTCCTCGGCCGGAGCGGCGAACGCCGACAGCGGCGCGAGGGCGGTGCCGGCGACCGCTGCGACCACTGCGGCAGCGGCAGCGGCGCGGACGGGGCGACGGACGGCGGTGCGAGCGGGCATTGCGGATTCCCCCCAAGGAACGGACGGGCCGGCGCTCCGCGTGGAACGGGCGTCGGCGGGAAGGCGACGGGAAGTGCGAGTGACGGGCGCGGGGCGGTGCTGCTGTCTGCTGTGCCGCTTCCCCTCGGCCGCTGCTGAGATCAACCGATCTTCACATAATGTGCATGGGCAATGCATCCCCCGTGTGTCACTGCCGTGCAACAGTACCCCGGGGGCCATTCCCAACCGCCCTGACCTGCGCTAACAGGTATGAATGGCTCCGCTTTCGGTCCGGTCCGACCGGTCGCCCGGCTACGCCCCGAGGTGCGTCAGCGGACCCGTCGGATAGGGCGTTTCCGCAGGCAGGAGCGCCCGCGCCGCAGCGTCGTCGCCCGTCTGCACCAAGGCGTGGATCTCCCGGGCCAGCGGCGTCACATCGCGGATGGAGACCGTCCATTCGTCCGCGTACGCCCGCGACGCCGGCCCGGACAGGCCCAGTTGGAGCGAGCGGTACGGCAGCGGGTTCAGGTGCAGGTTCCGCTCGGGGTCCCACTGGACGCGGGCGGGGGAGTCGCGCAGGGACCGCTGCCAGGCCTCGCGGTCGGCGTGCGTGCCGGGCTCGTAGTGCGACAGGCAGGCGCGGCGCAGCGCCTCGTCGAAGCCCGCGCGGGTGATCTCGACGGCCAGGACGGTCTCCTGGTCGGTCTTCGTGGCCCAGCCGCAGCGGTACATCATCCACAGGAACGACGGCTTGATCCAGGTCATCCGCTCCCGCTTCCAGGCGGGCGGGAACCGGCCGTCGCGGGCCGCCGGGAGGCCGATGCGGGGCGCGTACGCCTGGTAGACGGTGACCGTGGTGTCGGTGTGGGCGGCGCGGACCTGCCGGTGGGGCGCCGGCTGCGCCTTCCGTGCCTCCGGGGCCCGCGAGGGCGTGCTGTCGGACATGGCATCAGCCTGCGCCGTACGCACGGGCGTTGGCCAGCGGTTTTCCCCGGCCGCCGCGTCCGCGACCCCGGCCCCGGCCCCGGCCCCGGCTACAGGTGTTCCTCCTCCAGTTCCGCGACCCCGGTGATCCGGTGCAGGGCGTACGTCCGCACCTCGTCGGCCGTGTGGTCGTAGCCGGTGACGAAGCCGCCCTCCACCCGCACCGGGGCGATGACCCGCTGACTCGCCGCGCCCTCAGCGTTGACGTAGCCGATCCACACCGACGATCCGGTCAGCGCGGCCGCCTGCACCGTCGCCAAGGTCTCCGCGGCGCTGGTGCGCGGGAGTTCGCCCGCTGCCGGCGCGGCTGTCGACCCGTTCGCGGCGGCGCCCGCGCCCGCCGGCTCCTTGCGGACCGCCGTCGCCGCGTGGTCGCCCGCGCGGATGGCCCGTACGGCCGCCCCCAGCAGGGTCTCGTCCGGCACCGGCGGCCCCTCCGGCACGGGTACGGGCTTCGCGCGCGCCGGGGTGCGGCGGGCATCGGCCCGGGCCACGAGCACGTCGCCGGTGTGGGACTCGGCGGCCGGGGCGTAGCCCATCGCCCGCAGCCCGTCGAGCAGGGCGGTGGGGTCGGCCTGCGCGGCCAGCACGGTCGGGGCGAGGCGCCGCAGCCCGAGCCCGGCGGACCGCTTGTCGGCCAGGATCTCGTTCAGCATGCCGTCGTCGTCGCAGCGCACGTACGAGGAGGCGGCCCCCACCCGCAGGTGGCCGTGGCGCCGGGCCACGTCGTCGATCAGGTAGGTCAGCGGCTGCGGGACCGGGGTGATGCTGTGCTGGGAGAGGAAGGCGTGCAGGTCGGAGGCGGTCCGCCCGGCGTCCAGGGCCCGCCGGACCGAGCCGGGAGTGAACCGGTAGACCGTCGCCCCGCCCTTGGACTCCACTTCGGCCAGCACGGCCAGGACCTCGCCGAGCGGCCGGCGCAGCGGCCCGGGCGCCACCGCCGTCAGGTCGGCCTGGAGCAGCACGTGGTCGACCGGTTCGGGCAGCAGCGGGGCCAGCAGTGGCGCCGGGTCCCGGTGTTCCAGCAGGGCGCGGCCGGGAGCGGAGAGCGCGCCGCGGCCGGTGACGCCGAGCACCTCGGCCTCGGTGAGCGTGAAGCGGGCGAGGCGGGCCCGCAGTTCGCTGGTGCCGCGGACCGGCCGCTCCCAGGCGAGCCGGTCGAGGAGGACCTCCGGATCGGGGGCGCCGCCCTCGGGCAGGGCGGCGAGGAGGTCGAGGACCCGGCGGCGCACCTCGGGGGCGCCGGAGCGGTCGAGTCCGGGTCCGAGGACGGCGAGGGAGCGGCCCTTGGGGTCCTGCTCGCCGACCGTGCCGGCGGTGCGGGTGGCCGACAGCCAGGCCGTGGCGAGGGCCGACCAGCGCTCGGCGGGCGGGAGCTCGAGCCAGTCGTCGAAGGCGGGGGTGGGGGCGTACCGCTCGTCGGCCTCGCCGTCGCTGGCCAGCAGTCCGGCGGCGTAGGCGAGTTCGACCCAGAACGCGGCGGTCGGCTCGTCGGTGTCCAGGGTGGCCGCGGTCCGCTTGAGGTCGCGTACGGACAGTCCGCCCGCGCGCAGTACCGGGGGGCCGGCGTGCTCCCAGGACTTCACCAGGTCCTCGACGGTGGCGAGGGCCGCCAGGGCCTGCCCGGCCGCGTTGGCGTCCACAAGCTGTGGACGGTGCTCGCGCTGCGCCGTCACCTGCGGTGCGAGCGGTTCCGGGGTGCGGTGCGCCAGACCGCCGCGCAGGTACAGGGCGACCTCGCGCGGCAGCACCACCGTCCGCGCCGACGCCGGCAGCAGCAGCCCGTGGTCGCGCAGCCAGCGCACCGGCGGCGCCGGGTCCGGGGTGACCTCCCCGTACGGCGGCCCCCACACCAGCCGGTCCAGCACCTGCCGGGCCTCCGGCGGGGCCGCCGCCAGCAGGGCCGCCATCCGCGCCGGGTCGGTGAACAGGCCGGTCAGGGCCGCCACCGCCGACACCGGGTCATGGGTGGCGGGCAGCCCGACCGCCGCGACGATCTCCTGCACCCGGGTCGGGGACATGCCGGCGGTGGCCTCGGCGACGGTCGGCCCGAGGCCGGTCGGCGAGGGGCGGGAGGCGGAGGGCGCGAGGAGCTCGCGGGCGGTGCGGACCAGACGCAGCCGGTCGTCGTCGCCCCACACCAGGGCTTGGTCGCGCAGGGTGGCGACGGCGCGGGGCAGCTCGGCGCGGGTGCCGTTGTCCGCGGGCGCGGGGGCTCCGGTGTCGCCCGGGGTGTGGGTGCCGGCCAGCAGCGACTCCAGGACCTCGTACGGGCACGGGTCCGGGGCCACCGCCAGGGCCTCCGCGGTCTGCAGCGCGAACCGGTCGAGCCGGTCCAGGGCGCGCACCACCGACGCGCGGGTCCCGGCCCGCGTCGCCAGCTGCGTCACGTCGCCCGGCACGGGGGTGAGGAGGTCCGGGCGGGCGTGCAGCAGGGCGGCGAGCGCCGCGTCGTCGCGGGCGCGCAGCGCCTCGGCGAGGGAGCGCGGGGCGCTGCTGCTTGCTGTGGCGCTGCTCGGCTCAGGCACGGTCGCCTCCTGGTCGCGTCGGCCGGTCCCCATCCGGCCAACGGTATCCGCTGCGCCCTCGACGGCTCCACGGGCCGCACGCGCTACCTTTCGGAAGGGCGGTACGGGGCGGTACGGGAGGAGCCGGGCATGGAGATCGAGAGCGACCACCTCGTCTACGAATACCTGAGCCGTGTCGGGGACTTGGCGCAGCAGCGGCAGATGCCGTCCGGTGACCGGATGCGCCTGGTGGCGGGGCTGCGGGACGAGATCGACCGTCGGCGCGCCAAGTACGAGCCGGAGACGCCGGACGCGGTCCGGCACATCCTGCGGCGGATCGGCACGCCGGAGGACGTCCTGGACGGTGTCGGCACGCCGTCGGGCGAGGACGCGGCGCCCCGGGCGGAGGCGGGGGCGGTCCCGGCCCAGCGGGCCCCGCGCCGGGTGGCGCCCGCGGCGGACCGGGCCGAGCCCGACTGGTGGCGCGTCACCCCGAGCCCGTACGGCGGTGCGGTGCAGGGGCGGGGGCCGCAGGTGGAGGGCTTCACGGGCGGGATCGAGATCCCGGAGCTGTTGGTGCGCCCGGAGGACCGCGAGGAAGCGGAGGCGGAGGCCGGGAAACGGCCCGGCGGGGCCACCGAGAACACCGAGAACGCCAAGGACGCCAAGGCCGTCGGGGAGGCCGCGCCGAAGCAGACCCTGGCCCGCTACGTGCGGGAGCGCCGGCGCGCGAAGAAGGAGGCCGCCGCGGCCCCGGAGGCGGCCCCGGCCAAGGCCCCGGCGGCGGCGGCGCCTTTGCGGCCCCACGCTCTCCTCCTCCTGGCCGCGGCCGTCCTGGTGGCCGGGGTGGTGACCGGCTTCTGGCTGCTGTTGATCGGCGGCTGGGTGCTGGCGTACGCGTCCCGGGTGCTCGGGCCGACCGAGCGGAAGGCGGTCGTGTTCGGGCTTCCGGGTGCGGTGTTCGCCGGGGCGGTGGTGTGGCTGTGGGGCCGACTGGAGGGGCGCTGGGGCGAGCCGCTGACGGACGAGGGGCTGGGCGGCGTCTTCCAGGGCATGTGGCCCTGGCTGGCCCGCGGCGCGGCCCTGGCCTCCGCGGCGTACCTGATCTGGCGCGCCCGCCGCCGCTGACCCCCCCCGGGCCCCGCCCGCCCTCCCCGCCGGCGGGGCCGGCGGTTGCCGTGCGGGGCCCGTGTCCCCGGCCGGTGCGGGGTGTTCGCCCGGGGTTCGCGGCGGGGTTGCGGGGGGTTCGGTTCCGGGCGGGGCCGGCTCGGCAGAATGGGGCGCATGACCTCCGAGACCTCCGTGCCCGCCCCGCTGACCGTCGGCTTCGACCTCGATATGACGCTCATCGACTCGCGGCCCGGCATCCGGGCCGCCTACCAGGCGCTTTCGGCCGAGACGGGGACGTTCATCGACGCCGACGAGGCGGTCACCCGGCTCGGGCCGCCGCTCGAACAGGAGCTCGCCCACTGGTTCCCGGAGTCGCGGATCGGGGCCATGGCCGACCGGTACCGGGAGCTGTACCCGGCGTACGCGATCGAGCCGACGCTGGCGATGCCAGGTGCCCGCGAGGCCGTCGCGGCCGTGCAGGCGCTCGGCGGCCGGGCGATCGTCGTCACGGCCAAGCACGAGCCGAACGCCCGCCTCCACCTCGACCACCTCGGCATCCGCGCGGACGCGGTGATCGGCTGGCTGTGGGCCGAGGCCAAGGCGGAGGCGCTGCGCGCCTACGGGGCGCAGGTGTACGTCGGCGACCACGTCGGCGACGTGCGCGGCGCCCGGACCGCGGGCGCGCTGTCGGTCGCGGTCCCCACCGGCCCGTGCCCGGAGCCGCAGCTGCGGGAGGCGGGCGCGGACGTGGTGCTGCCGGACCTCACCACGCTGCCGGACTGGCTGGCGGAGTACGTCGGGAACGGGCGGGCCGCCGTGGCCGCGCAGGTGGGCTGAACGGGGCCCGGTGCTCCGACGCCCAACGCTCCGACGCTCAGCGCTCCGTCGGGGCCGTCTGCGACGGTGCCGTCGCCGCGCGGGCGGCCCGGCGCTGGGCCGCCGCGGAGCGGAGCACACCGGCCGCGGAGATCGCGAAGCCGACGCCCATCAGCATGCACATGGCCCATGCGTACGACGGCAGCGGCTCGGTGTGGAGGAACAGCGGGGCCATCGTCGCGAGGGTGGCCACGGCGCCGAGGATGAAGACGATGCCACCGGCCCGCACGAGGCCGTCGCCGGGCCGCGGTTCGTCGGTGTGAGGAGTAACAGTCACCCGACCAGGGTAGTTCCCTGGCCTGAGCAGCCGACAGCGAAGAGCCGGCGAAGGACCGGGGATCGTCTTGTCACCTGCCCATCGCCCACTAGCCTGGAGTCGGCGGGTCACCCATGGCCCGCTGCGCTGTTATCCGGAGCCGCAGAGGCGGCCGACCGGACCCGACGAGCAAGGACAGAGGACAGACGTGCCCACCGGCAAGGTCAAGTGGTTCAACAGTGAGAAGGGCTTCGGCTTTCTCTCCCGGGACGACGGCGGGGACGTCTTCGTCCACTCGTCGGTACTCCCGGCCGGGGTCGACGCGCTCAAGCCCGGCCAGCGTGTCGAATTCGGTGTCGTCGCAGGCCAGCGCGGGGACCAGGCTCTTTCGGTGACGGTGCTGGACCCCGCTCCTTCCGTGGCTGCCGCGCAGCGCCGCAAGCCCGACGAGCTGGCCTCGATCGTGCAGGACCTGACCACGCTGCTGGAGAACATCACCCCGATGCTGGAGCGCGGCCGCTACCCCGACAAGGGCCACGGCACGAAGATCGCCGGCCTGCTGCGCGCGGTCGCGGACCAGCTCGACGTCTGAGGTTCCCCCGTGTCCCACGGTGCCCCGTCGCTCTCCCGAGTGGCGGGGCGCCGCCGTTCGCGGCCCCGTTACGGGAAGGACAGTGCGTCCGGCGCGATGGCCGGGACCAGCCCCTCCGCCGCCGCCCGCGTGAGGAGCCCGCGCACGGCCGCGTAGCCGTCGTCACCGAGGTCGGCGGTGAACTCGTTCACGTACAGCCCGATGTGCTGGTCGGCGACGGCCGGGTCCAGCTCCTGCGCGTGGGCGCGCACGTACGGGCGGGAGGCCTCCGGGTCGTCCCAGGCCATCCGGACCGAGGCGCGGGCGGATTCGGCCAGCGCCCGCAGGGTCTCGGCGCCCAGGGACCGCTTGGCGATGATCGCGCCGAGCGGGATGGGCAGGCCGGTGGTGTGCTCCCAGTGCTCTCCCATGTCGGCGAGGCAGTGCAGCCCGTAGTCCTGATAGGTGAACCGTGCCTCGTGGATGACGAGCCCGGCGTCCACCCGGCCGTCCCGCACCGCCGGCATGATCTCGTGGAACGGCAGCACGACGACCTTGCCGACGCCGTCCGGCAGCACGTCGGCCGCCCACAGCCGGAACAGCAGGTAGGCGGTGGACCGCTCGCCGGGCACCGCGACCGTCCGCCCGGCCAGGTCCAGCCCCGGTTCCCGGGCCAGGACCAGCGGCCCGCAGCCCCGCCCCAGCGCCCCGCCGCACGGCAGCAGCGCGTACTCGCCGAGCACCCACGGCAGGACGGCGTACGACACCTTCAGCACGTCCAGCTCGCCGCGCTCGGCCATGCCGTTGGTGAGGTCGATGTCGGCGAAGGTGACGTCGAGGGCGGGAGCCCCGGGCACCCGTCCGTGCGCCCAGGCGTCGAAGACGAAGGTGTCGTTCGGGCAGGGCGAGTAGGCGATCGTGAGCGGGTGCGCCCCGTCAGGATGCGCGGCCGTGCTCAGGTCGGTGCTCATGGCGTTCTCCCCAGTGGACGAGTACGGGCCCCAGCGCGCGGAATCCCGCGGTGAGGGCGGCCAGCGCGTCGCCGATGCGCCAGGCGGCCCGGTCCCGCGGCCCGACGGCATTGGACACGGCGCGGATCTCCAGGACGGGCAGGCCGTGCGCCGCGGCCGCCTCGGCGACCCCGAAGCCCTCCATGGCCTCGGCCCCGGCCAGCGGGTGCCGGGCGGCGAGTTCGGCGGCGCGTGCTGCGCTGCCGGTGACGGTGGAGACGGTCAGCACGGGCGCGAGCAGCGCCCCGGTGGCCTCGGCGGCGCGGGCGGCGAGCTCGGCCGGCGGCAGGTGTGCGCTGCGGCCGAAGCCGAGCTCCTGCACGTCCTGGAAGCCGTCCGGGGTCTCGGCTCCGAGGTCGGCGGCGACGATCGCGTCGGCGACGACGAGGGAGCCGGGCGGTGCGGCGGGCTGGAAGCCCCCGCCGATGCCGGCGGAGACGACGAGGCCGTAGTCGGCCAGCGCGAGGGCGGTGGCCGTGGCGGCGGCGCCCGCGGCCGGACCGACACCGGCGACGAGCACGTCGGCGGCGAGGCCGGGCAGGTCGCGGCGGGCGAGGAGCCAGCCGCCCGGGAGCGCGCGCGGCTCCGGCGTGGCGGGGTCCGGGTGGGGCGTGAGTCCGGCGGCGACGGAGTCGGCCTCCGCCGCCACCGCGGTCACGATCAGCGCGCGCACGGTCGCCTGCGCGGTGCTACTTGAGCTTGATGTTGAAGGCCCAGACGGCGAGCGGCTTGCCTTCCCCGCTGACCTGGACGATGTTCAGCTTCTTGGAGGACGGGGCCTCGCCCTGGCCGCCGGTGGCGAAGATGTCGGCGCCCGGGAAGCTGCGGTACGTGTTGGACGACGGCTCGGTGATGGGCTGCCCGTCCAGGACGGCCTGCCAGCGGTTGCCGTCCTCGACGATCTCGGGCTCGACGCCCAGGCGCAGGGTGTCACCGCGGCCGTACTCGACGGACTTGGCGTCCTTCGCGTCGGTCAGGCACTCCTGGACCTTTTCGATGGACAGCTCCCCGCCGTCCTGGCAGACGGCTTCGGAGGACACCGACGAGGTGCCGACCGTCACGGTCGCCAGCGGGGTCGGCTTGTCGCAGGCGGAGAGGACGAGGAGGCCGGCGGACACGGCAGCGAGGGCCGCGACGCTGCGGCGGCCCTTACCCGAGATAAGCGGTGCGGTCATGAGCCGAAGGCTATCGGGCCCGTGCGCTCCCCCGCCGCACGGGGTCCCGCCGACCTGCGGCGCGCCGCCGAGGGCCCACCCGGCCAGGCCCGCCCGACACCCCCGGAGCCCGTCCCGGGGCCCCTCCAGCGCCCCGGTCAGGCCACGCGGGGCCGCGGGGAGTCCGAGTGGTGGCGGGGGGCCGACAGCAGGCCGCGTACGGCCATGGCCGTGCCCGCGGCGACGATCGCGGCGGCCACCGCCATCCCCAGCACCCCGTTCAGCGGCAGCACGATGCCGATCGCCCCGCCCAGCACCCACGCCACCTGCAGCAGCGTCTCGGACCGGGCGAACGCCGAGTTCCGCACCGCCTCCGGCACGTCCCGCTGGATCATCGCGTCCAGCGACAGCTTCGCCAGCGCCTGGCAGAACCCGGCCGTCGTCCCCAGCACCGCCACCATCAGCCCGCTGTAGAACACCGCCGAGAGGACCGCGACCCCGAGGGCCAGCGCGAGCACGGCCGCGACGATGCCCTCGGGGGCCCGTGCCTTCAACCAGGCGCCCACCGCCGTTCCGCTTGCGTTCCCGAGCCCCGCGCAGACACCGACGATGCCCAGCGACACCGCCGCGCTCTGCCCGGACAGCGGGTGCTCCCGCAGCAGGAACGCCAGGAAGAAGATCAGGAACCCGGACAGGCCGCGCATCGCCGCGTTGGCCAGCAGGCCGCACAGCACCGACCGGCTGACCGTGCGCAGCCCCGGCTTCTTCGAGTGCGGCTCGTGCGTGGACAGCCGGGCCCGCCGCTCGCCCTTGGCGTCGTCCACCCCGTGCGGCAGCGTGAACGCCGCGAACGTACCTCCCAGGAAGATCAGGCAGGCCCCGTACAGCGGCCACTGCGGTCCCACCGTGTTCAGCCCGGCCGCGACCGGCGCCGCCGCGCCCGTCGCGAGCAGTCCCGCCAGCGTCACCCGCGAGTTGGCCTTCACCAGGGAGAAGGACGGCGGCAGCAGCCGTGGCACCACCGCGCTGCGCACCACCCCGTACGCCTTCGAGGCCACCAGTACGCCCAGCGCCTCCGGGTACAGCTCCAGGCTGCCCGTGGCCACCGCGCCCGACATCAGCAGCGCGAGCACCGCCCGTGCCAGCATCGCCGCGGCCATCGCCGCGCGCCGCCCGTGCGGCAGCCGGTCCAGCAGCGGCCCGATCACCGGGGCCAGCACGGCGAACGGGGCCATGGTGATGGCCAGGTAGAGGGCGACCCGGCCGCGTGCCTCGTCCGTGGGTACCGAGAAGAACACCGTGGACGCCAGCGCCACCGTGATCATCACATCGCCGGCGCCGTTCACGGCGTGCAGTTCGATCAGCTTGCCGAGCCCCGACTCGCCCGCCCCGTGCGCGTGCGTCGCCCGTCGGATCCCGCGCGCCGTACCGGTGACGGGGAGGTGCAGGGCACGCCCCACCGCCCGGCCGGCCCGTCTGGCCGGTCCCGAGCCGTCACGCGACGACCGTGCGGGTGCCACACTCGACATAGTGCCCCACACGCCTGCCGCGGTCCCTTCCCGGCGCGTTCCGCGGCCGCGGCCCGGCCGGCCTCGCAGAGAGCCCGGAACCGCGTTCCGGTTACGGTCGCGTCGCAGGGTTGTCCGCGAATCGGACCTTGCATGTGGGCCACGGGCGTCGAAGGAGGTAGCGTGCGTAGCGCGCCACCGGCGGTTGCTCTTGGCCGCGCGCCTCTTCGCGATCCCGCAGAATGGATTGCAGGTGGGTGTGCCCGAGGCCGATCGGGCGCGGACGTCGACGCGGCCCTCAGGTCCGCTCCGCTCGCGCCACGTACGGACAGGACCGACGGGTCGTTGTGGACGACAGTACGGACGGCGCACTCGTGAGACGGCGTAGGAGAGAACGAGACCTGTGAGTGCTGCGACGACGCGAAGCCGTACCCCCGACCGCCTGTGCGCCGAGGCGGTGGACCTCGCCCGCGGGGCGGCCGAGGAACTTGCCGCGCCCGGAGTCGTGGGCGAGCACGTGGCCGTGATCGCGGAGGGCGACCGCGTCGTCACGCACTTCTTCGAGTGCAAGGACCCCGGCTACCGGGGCTGGCGGTGGGCCGTCACCGTCACCCGCGCCTCCCGCGCGAAGAACGTCACCCTCGACGAAACGGTGCTCCTGCCCGGCTCCGACGCCCTCCTCGCCCCCGAGTGGGTGCCGTGGAGCGAGCGGCTGCGCCCCGGCGACCTCGGCCCCGGCGACCTGCTGCCCACCGACGCCGACGACCTGCGGCTGGAGCCCGGCTACTCCGGCGAGGACGCCCCGCCGCCGAACTCCGCCGTCTCCCACGAGATGGCCGAACTGGTCGAGGCCGAGGACGCCGACGTCACCGACCGCACCGTCGTCCCCGCCCGCGGCTCGATCACCGCCGTCGCCGAGGAACTCGGCATGCGGCGCGCCCGCGTCCTGTCCCGCTACGGCCTGCACACCGCCGCCGACCGCTGGGACGAGGGCTACGGCGCCAAGACCCCGATGGCGCAGGCCGCGCCCGCATCCTGCGTCTCCTGCGGCTTCCTCGTCGCGATCGGCGGCTCCCTCGGCCAGGCCTTCGGCATCTGCGCCAACGAGTTCGGCCCCGCCGACGGGCACCTGGTCTCCCTCTCGTACGGCTGCGGCGGCCACTCCGAGGCCGCGGTCATGCCGAAGCCGCTGCGGCCCGCACCGCCCGTCCTGGACTCGATGGCCGCGGACGAGTTCCCGCTGCGGCCCGCCCCCGACACCGGATCGGTGCCGTCGGCGGACCTGCCCGCCGCGGACCTCGGGCACTCGTAACCCCCGCCCGGGACGCGCACCGCAGCCCCTCGGCCCACCGGCCCGCACGGCGTACCCTCGGCGCATGGGGGGCATCGCGGGGAACGCGGCGGGGGACGGGGAGCGCGGCATGGTCGGGCGCGAGGGCCGGGTCACCGGCACCGTCGGACCGGGCCTGGTGGGCGAGGTCATCGTGCGGATCCGGGGCGGCGCCGAGCACTTCCTCGCGTACCCGGCGCCCGGGACCCGCCGGCTGCCGGTCGGGACCGTGGTCACGGTCGTCGAGTACCAGCCGCCGCGCACCGTGTACGTGATGGCCGCGTACGGGCACTGAGCCACGACGGGGTGACGCCGGTAAACCCGGCAGCGCCCGTTTGTGACTCCGTACCAAGACGGCGACAACACCGTGCAGACGTCTTCTGCGCGGCGCCGGGGCGGGCGCACACTCGCACCCTCGTCAGTGCCGAACGGCACTGCGCGGAGGGGGGAGTTGCCGATGGACGTCGGCGTCATCGCGGGAATCGTTCTCGCTGCGGTCCTTGCCCTGATCGGCCTGTTCAAACTCATGTGGCGGGTGGCCGAACCCAACGAGGCGCTGGTCATCTCCGGTTCGGCGCACAAGACCGAGGGCCTGGGCGACGGCATGGGGTTCCGGATCGTCACCGGGCGCGGAACGCTGGTCGTCCCGGGCGTCCAGGCGGTGCGGAAGCTGTCGCTCGACCTGAACGAGACCCAGCTGTCGGTGGACTGCGTCACCCACCAGGGCATCCCGCTGCGGGTGAAGGGCGTGGTCATCTTCAAGATCGGCGACGACCTCGTGTCGATCGCCAACGCCGCGCGCCGCTTCCTGGACCAGCAGAAGATCATGCCGGAGCGGGTGCACATCGTCTTCGCCGGCCATCTGCGGGCCATCGTCGGCGGGTTGACGGTCGAGGACATGATCCGCGACCGGGAGAAGCTGACCGGGCAGACCCGGGCCGCCTGCGGTACGGAGATGGAGAAGCTCGGCCTGATCGTCGACTCGCTGCAGATCCACGAGATCGAGGACCCGACCGGCTACATCAAGAACCTGGCCATGCCGCACGCCGCCGCCGTGCAGCGGGACGCGCGCATCGCCCAGGCCGAGGCCAACCGGCTCGCGACCGAGGCCGAGCAGACCGCGTCCGCGCGGATGGCCGAAGCCACCCGCGACAGCGAGATCCTCCAGGCCGGTTACCAGGCCGAACGGGACAAGGCCGCGGCCACCGCCCGGCAGGCCGGACCGCTGTCCGAGGCGGCCGCCCGGCAGGAGGTCGTCGTCCAGGAGACGCGGGTCGCGGAACTGGAGGCGTACCGGCGCGAGCAGCAGCTCCAGGCCGACGTCCGCAAGCCGGCGGACGCGGCGGCGTACGAGATCCGGACCCGTGCCGAGGCGGATCGCGACGCCCGGATCTCCGCCGCCGAGGCGCTGGCGCGGGAGACCGAGCTGGCGGCGGCCGCGGAGGCGACACGGGTCACGACCGCGGCGAAGGCGGACGCGGCGGCGACCGAGGCGCGGGGTACGGCCGCGGCGACGGCGACCCGCGTCACCGGTGAGGCGGAGGCCGCCGCCACGGAGGCGAAGGGCCTCGCGGAGGCGGCGTCGGCCCGGGCGAGGGGCCTCGCGGAGGCCGAGGGGATCAAGGCGCGGGCCGCCGCGCTGGCGGAGAACCAGGAGGCGGTCGTCGCGCAGCAGCTGGCCGAGAACTGGCCGGCGATCGTCCGGGCGGGGGCCGGAGCGTTCGAGAACGTGGACCACATGGTCCTGCTGAACGGGGCCGAGGGCATGTCGGAGATGTTCACTAAGGCCCTGACCATGGGTGGCGCCGGCCTGGGCCTGGCCCGCCAACTCCTGTCCACGATGTCCCCGCCGCAGCCGCAGCCGCAGCCGCAGCCGCAGCCGCAGCCGCAGCCGTCGCCGGAGCCGCAGCCGTCGCCGGAGCCGCAGCCGCAGCCGGCCCCGACCCCGATCCCCATCACGGAACCCTGACCCGCGGCGCGCTGCCTGCGGGCCACCGTGGCCGAGCGCGCAGTTCCCCGCGCCCCTGAGCGGCAGCCCCTGGGCCGGGCAGCCGCACGGCGGGGCCGGGGCCCCCGGGGCGGTCGGCCGCAGACCGTGCGTGCGCAGTTCCCCGCGCCCCCGGGCAGCAGTCCCCGGGCCGGCAGCCGCACGGCAGGGCCGAGCCCTCGTGCCCAGGCCCGAGCACCCAGGGGCGCGGGGAACTGCGCGAACAACCACGCACGGCCCGCACTCGCCCCTCGGCGGGTGGGCGGGCGGGTCGTGCCCGGGCCGGGGCCGGTGGGCCGGGCGGTGGCCCCCGGGGCCATCAGCCGGGCAGGGGCGCGGGGAACCGCGCCGGAGGGGTCGCGGGCCGGCGGAGCGCTTAGGCTCGGCGGCATGAGGCTATTCGCCGCCGTCCTGCCTCCCCCCGCGGCCCTCGAAGAGCTCCGCCGGGCCGTGGACCCCGTCCGGGACCGCCGGCTCCGCTGGACCTCGGAGCCGGGCTGGCACTTCACCCTCGCCTTCATGGGCGAGGTCCGGGACGAGCTGCTCCCGGACCTCCACGCCCGCCTGGCCCGCGCAGCCCACCGCACGGACCCCTTCCCGCTCCGCCTCCACGGCATCGGCCACTTCGGCGACCGCGCCCTGTGGACCGGCGCCGCCGGCGGGCTGGACACGATGCGGCTGCTGGCCGAGCGGGCCGACGCCGCGGCCCGCCGGGCGGGGGTGCCGATGGACGAGCACCGCCGGTACACCGCCCACCTCACCCTGGCCCGCGGCCAGGGCGGCACCCCGATGCGCCCGTACCTGGACGCCCTCGCCGACTTCGAGGGCAGCCCCTGGCAGGTCACCGAGCTGAGCCTGGTCCGCAGCAACCTGCCCGCGGGCGGCGTGCCCGGGGAGCGCCCCCGCTACGAGGTCGTGGGCGCGTGGGCCCTGGGCGGCGCCCCGCCGGCCGCCCCCGCCGACTGACCCCGCCGACGCACCCCACCCACCGCCCGCCACCGCGCCCCTCCGTACGGGGAGCGGCGGCGGTCGCGTTAGGCTCGACGGGTGGATCCCAAGACCCGTAACCGTGTGATGGCCGGCGTGCTCGTGCTGATGTTCGTCGTCGTGGCCGTGGCGGCCGCCGTCGGGCAGTAGCTGCAGCCGGCCGGCCCCGACAGCGACCCGACAGGCCACGCGGGCCCTGCAGGGCCCTACGGCGGCCGCGCCCTGCCGCGCTACCAGGCGAAGGCCTCCGGGGAGGTTCCCGGGCCCGGGAACACCTCGTCGAGCCCGTCCAGGACCTCCTGCGACAGCTCCAGCTCCACCGCCCGCACCGCGGACGCGAGCTGCTCCGGCGTCCTCGGGCCGACGATCGGCCCCGTGACGCCGGGCCGGGTGAGCAGCCATGCCAGGGCCGTCTCGCCCGGCTCCAGCCCGTGCTTGTCGAGCAGGTCCTCGTACGCCTGCACCTGCGCCCGTACGGCCGTGTTGGCCAGCGCGTCCGCCGACCGCCCGGAGGCGCTCCGCCCGAAGGAGGCCGCCTTGCGGATGGCTCCGCCGAGCAGCCCGCCGTGCAGCGGGGACCAGGGGATGACCCCGAGGCCGTACTCCTGCGCCGCCGGGATGACCTCCATCTCGGCGCGCCGCTCGGCCAGGTTGTACAGGCACTGCTCGCTGACGAGGCCGAGCCGGCCGTGCCGGGCGGCGGTCTCGTTGGCCTGGGCGATCTTCCAGCCGGGGAAGTTCGAGGAGCCGGCGTAGAGGATCTTGCCCTGCTGGACGAGGACCTCGACGGCCTGCCAGATCTCCTCGAAGGGGGTCTGCCGGTCCACGTGGTGGAACTGGTACAGGTCGATGTAGTCGGTGTTCAGCCGCTTGAGGCTGGCGTCGACGGCCCGCCGGATGTTCAGCGCCGACAGGCGGTCGTAGTTGGGCCACGGCGCGCCCTCGGGGGCCATGCTGGCGTAGACCTTGGTCGCGAGGACGGTCTTCTCGCGGCGGCGGTCGCCCTGCGCGAACCAGGTGCCGAGGATCTCCTCGGTGCGGCCCTTGTTCTCGCCCCAGCCGTACACGTTGGCGGTACCAAACAATCTATTTTGACGCCGTGCCCGCCGGGACCCTAGCGTCGATCCCCAAGGACCACAGGGGATGGGGAGAGCAAGTGGCAAGACTCCTGGGAGTAGTCCGTCTGTCGAAGGTGTCGGACGAGACCACATCGCCGGAGCGCCAGCGCCGATCGATTCAACGATGGGCCGACCAGGAAGGGCACGTCGTTGTCGGGTGGGTCGAGGACATCGATGTATCCGGCGGTGTCGAGCCGTGGAAGCGCCCTGACTTCAGCAAGTGGCTGCCGTCCACCATCGGCAAGGAGGCCAGCTCGATCGAGCACCGGATCGCGCTGGAGGAGTCCCGGGCCGACGAGTACGACATCATCTGCGCGGTGAAGCTCGACCGCCTCTCACGGCGTGTGCTCCACGTGCACACGCTCGTGGAGTGGTGCGAAAAGCACGGCAAGGAGGTCGCCACCGTCGAGGACGGGATCAACCTGAACACGCAGATGGGCAAGCTGCTGTTCAGCCTGATCGCTTCCTTCGCGGAAGGGGAGCTCGAAGCCATCAAGGCCCGGGCAAAGTCCTCGTACAACCACCTGGTGAAGGAGGGGCGCTGGCGCGGTGGCCGAATCCCGTACGGCTACCGGGCGGAGAAGCAGGACACCGGTGACGGCTGGCGGCTGGTCCCGGACGACTACGGAACAGACACCGCCGGGACGCTGCGCGAGATCGTCCGCCGGCTTATCGAGGGCGAGTCGGCGAACAGCATCGCCCAGTGGCTCAATGAGGACCCGACCAAGACTCCGGTATCGCTCGACGCTCAGCTCATCAGGAACGGCAAGCCCCCGAAGGGCGGCCGGTGGACCGCCGCAAACACAGCCAAGGTGGTGCGCTCCCTGAACGTTCTCGGTCAGATGGAGGTGACGGAGGAAGTTGTCATCGACGGCCAGAAGACGAAGCGAACCCGCGTTGTCCGTGACACGGAAGGGCGCCCTCTCCAGCGGGCGGAGCCGCTGATCACTCAAGAGGAGTGGGAGCTGGCGAACAAGAAGCTGGACGAGAACACCAGCAAGCGCAACGGCAACCGGAAGGGCGGCTCCCCGATGCTCAGGATCGCCTTCTGTACCTGCGGTGAACCCGCCTACCTCGGCCCGGGGCGGAACTGGCCCTACTACCGCTGTGCGTCCCGGACCACGCACAAGCCCTGCCCTACGGGCAGCAAGGGCATTGCGGCTCATGTGCTGGAGGGAGCCGTCGAGGAGGTCTTCCTACGCGCGGCCGGCGATGTCGAGATCGTGCGGAAGGTCTTCCGCCCGGGCATCGACTTCACGCGGGACATCGAGGAGGTGAACCGCGCGCTGGCCGAGCTGCGAGAGGACCGCGAAGCCGGTCTCTACTCCAGCGAGCTGGGCAAGCAGGAGTACCGGGAGACGTACAAGCGGCTGGACGCACGCCGCGAGCAACTCATGGCCCAGCCCACCCGGCCAGACGGCTGGGAGGAGATCCCGACGAATGAGACCTACCGGGAGCGCTGGGCGAAGTTGTCGACCCAGCACGAGAAGGGCAAGGAACTCCGGGCAGCCGGAGTCAGGGCGGTCATCCACGCCGAGAAGCTGCCACCCATGACTGCCGTGCAATCTATGTCCCCAGAAGGACATGACGGCATGTGGCAGGAAGGGAAGGGCCGCGTGCAGGTCTTGATCCCGATGGACTTCAAGCGCCGGGTCCGGGATTTGGCGGCGGTGCACAGCGAGAGCTGATTGTCTCCTCTTGGATGACAAGAGGGCCCGGCTGCGGGCCCTCCTCTGCTCTGTAGCATTCCTGCCAGGTCGCCGCCGTCGCTCCCGACTGCACGAGACCGAGTCCGGGCCCGAAGCCTGGGCACCCTGTGAGGACCATGCCGGCCGTGGCTGGTCCACCCCCGCGAAGAAAGGGAGGCACATGTCCCGCCACCAGGCGGGGGTAACTGGCGTACCCGTGCGCCGCACAGGAAGGAGCCGCGCTCAGTGGCTATCCACTTCGGTACTGGCCGCTCTTGGGGCGGAATCTCCCAGCATGAGTACCGGCGCATGGCCCAGGACTCCCGGCACCAGCTCGCGTACCGCGTCCACTTCGCCGCCCTCGGGTGGGCCGACTGCCAGGGCCACGCGAGCTTCGGTCCGGGGAAGTTGGCCGCTCTACTGGGCAAGGAGGACCAGCCTCTGTCGGACCAGAGCGCGACCAATGCCGTCATCCGAGCGAAGCGGCTGGACCTCGTGTCACCGCGATCCGGGGCCGCTTGCCTCGTCGTCCCTCCACACCTCTTCCAGAAGAGGAAGGGCGCACCGGTCCCCTGCCGCATCCACCAAGACCGATAGGCACCGCTCCCGCGTGTAGTCGACACACGCCTCACGTGTACCCACAATGCCTCTGAGCTGCGGAAACAGACGCTTCCTCTCTTATCTATTTGCCCTCACAGTGCGGCCCCTGCCGGGGCCGACAGTGCAAAGCGGCATGCTCAGCAACGGCGAAGGGAAGCGAGGCGCGGCAGCGCCCTCAGCGGCAAAGGCAAGGGGCGGCCGTCAGGCCGTCGTAGCCCGAGCCTGCTTCGAGAGAGCGGCCCCGCAGGGGCCCAAACGAAGGTCGGGAAAGCTAACCAGGTGGGGCGCTGCGCGCCCCCAATGGAGCGAAGCCACGAAGGACAAGCCTCAAGGGGCTGCACTCTTGTGCAGCCTCCTGACCACCGGCCGGATGGGGTGAGGCGGCTTGACCTGCGTATTCTTCCCAGTCGCCTCCTTCGCCGCTGTCTGAGGGCCTTGGGAACTGTGGCAGGATTTCAGCGGCCAAGACGTGGCGGTCTGCCTTGCCAGGCTCAGGGGGTCATACCCCACCCCTTCGCCGCCGTCCGTCCGAGGACGTCTGAGGCACCGCTTCCCACGATGCGGCCGTGGGCTATCCCGTGCGCTCGACCCACGCGAAGGACGTGCACCAGCGGCGGAAACCTTGGTGCTCCGTTCGACCTGTGTGGCTCATGCACTCGATGTCCACCGCTGCTCCGTCGTCCGAGGCCGGCGCCTGCCAGGCGCAGCGCAAACACTCGGCCTCGAAAGTCATGTCCGACCCCAGGTGCCGAGTGATGCGGTGTTCCACGTACCGCAGGACCGAGCGCGTCATCACGACCTCCGAGTCCGGTGCGGATGGTTGCGGATCTCCACGTCGGCGTCCGTCGCCGCCGACAGGTCACCCAGATCCCGAGCCTCCTGGCGCTGCGCGACCAGCGCTCTGCACACCCCACACCCGTCCGCCGGTTTCGGCGGCACGTTCGGCAACGACAGGTACATCGGCCCCGACATCGTCGTCTTCGCTCTGCTCACGCCGTGCGCCTCCCCGCTCGTTCAATCGGTAGAGACGATGGTCCAGCCGTTGATCAGCGGGATCTAGCCCGTTTCCCGTTCACGCAAGAATCCGTCCCGGATGTCATCGAGCATCGCTCGCATGGCGTCGCCGACGGTGGCCACTGAGGCGAAGCGCTCGTACTTGTCGACGTACAAGGCGACATCCCTGGGATCGGTCACGATCACCTCGGCGTGCGTGGTCTCGACCGTCACCATGCGGTCGTCCCGAATGACGAAGGAGTGCCCCGGCACGTCGGTCTGCGGACGGTCCAGGGGAACGACTCGGACGTCCACGTTCGGCAGGCGGGAGACGGAGGCGATGCGGTCCAGCTGTCCGGCCATCATCGCGGGCGGAAGAAGACGCCAGCGCAGCACGGGTTCCGTGATGACGAAGCGGAGCTGTTTTCCGGTGTCGTACAGCACTCGTTGACGCTCGATCCGAGCCCCGATGGTTCGGGCGAGCTGGTCCTCGCTCAGTCCCTTGCCTTGCAGCACGGCGCGTACATATTCGGGTGTCTGCAACAGACCGGGGACCAGGGACGGCTGGAACAGCCGCAGAAGCTTCATCGAGGCTTCCAGGGCCCGGATCTCCTCCTGCTTCCGATGGAAGCCCATGCGTCGGAACAGCCGCCAGGCCGTCGCCTCGGTGGCCTGAGCGCGTGCCGCGGCCATGTACTCGGCCTTGACCTGCTCGGACACATCCAAGGACGTAAGGATGCGCTCCACGTCCACCACGCTGGGCGCCATGTGGCCGTTCTCGATCTTCGACAGCTTGGCGGTGGACATGACGGCGCTGCGTGCGACGGCTTTGGCTTCCTTGCCGGATGCCTGCCGGAGCGCCCGCAGCGCCGATCCCAGTTCGGTTCTGTTCACCCGCCGTACTTCGCCCACCATTCGGGGAACGGCTCGGCGTGAGCGAGAGCCGTGTCTCGGTAGCGGACGAAGTCCGCCGCACGCCCGGCCTCAAGGAAGTCCGGCCCGAGGAACGCACCCGTGTCGTCGTAGTTCATGACGACCGGGGAGGTCTCGTCGAACAGCCAGAAGTCCGGCGCCCCTTCCACAGGGTTCGGCTTCTCGGTGATGTCCAAGATGAAGAACTCCTCACCGCCCGTCATGTTCTTCATGTACCCCCAGCCGAGCTCGTAGCGTAGGTAGGCCGTCAACGGTCGGGAGACGATGTGCACCCGGTACATCCGTCTGCCGGCCTGCGTGGCGGCTCGGACGGTCTCGACCCACCCCTCGTTGTAGTCCTCCGGCTGCGGCTCACCCGCGAGGAACGCGCGCAGGTTCTCTGCGCTCGACGGCACGTTGTAGTCGTCCAGGATCTCCAGCCGGAACGCTTCTCGCTCGAAGGTCTTGAACCGCTCAGTCAGGTTGCTAGATGAGCTGATCACGGATGGCCTTCCGGATGAGTTCGATGGGGATCTCCACCAGGGTCTCGTGCGCCGGGATCGCCAGCCCGTGGTCGGCCGGCACCCCACCCTGCACGAGAAGGGTGTCCCGGTCAGTCGCGTACAGCGTGGGACAGTCCCCGTTCTCACAGGTCGTTACGAGCTTCCTGACCTCCACGCCGTGCCCCCTTGCTGCGGTTGCCGTCTGGTCAGGGCTCATCGTTCCGGCTCCCGCGAGGGGAAGACAAGGGCTCCTGGTTTCCGCAACGGGAAACCCAAACCCCACCTCGGGCCGCCAGCGGACCGTAACACTGGCCACACCCTCACCGAGCGCTAGATCCTCGAACCACTCCCCGCAATCCGATCTTGCGACCATAATGTGACGCAACTGCACGAGTGGCATGCGAGCGACGAGTTTGGGGTGGACAGTTCATGAACCCTCTCATCCAGGGGCTTTTCAAGAAGTTTCGCGAGGAAGAAGAACTCCTGAAACTTAAGGACTCGGACGCCTTCGAGCTGTTCGCTGCAAGCTTGATCCTCCCAAGCGATCTTATTTCACAAACACAGAAGAGCGATCTACTGCTCGACAAGGGCACGGCCGGAGTCGACGTCATCGCACTCGAAATCAACGGCCAACTCGCATGGGACGTCGACGACGTCAAGGAGATCTGCGACGCTACAGCAAAACTGGAGGTTTCACTCCACTTCATTCAGGCGAAGCAGTCCGGGTCGGTTTCAGGGTCTGAGATCCTGAACTTCGGGGACACTGTTCGAAAATTCCTCAAGAATGAAGGGTTCCCCGGATATCCTCGAATTGAATCTTTGTCCGAAGCGCTCGGTTCTATTTTTGAGAACTACGCGAGCCGACTCAAGACCTCCCCAGCAGTCTTGCTGTCCTTTGTGACGACCGCCCCCAAGCCATCGACAGCAGCCGAGAGTACTAAAGGTAAGATCGCCACTGTAGCCGAACAAATCTCCAACCTCGGATTTGTCGGCAAGGTAACGATGTCCGTCCTAGGCGCAGACGACATCCACGACGCATGGGTCAAGAGGAATCACGCCAACGAGGTGGAGATTCAGCTTGAGAAGCAGGTTAACCTCCCCAAGATGCCCGGCGTAGACCAGGCAATTCTCGGAGTTGTCTCGGTATCAGAACTCTTGAAGTTGATCGAGAACAGCGACGACGGATCCCTGGATGAGCGAGTCTTCTACGACAACGTGCGCGGGTTCAAGGGAGAAGACAACCCCGTCAACAAGCAGATCATGACCACATTGACGTCAGCAGAGCGAAACCTACTCCCCGTCCTCAACAACGGCGTCACCGTCGTGGCCTCGGAGTACTCACCCAAGCCTGGTGACGCCGTTGCCGTATCCGGCTACCAAATCGTGAATGGCTGCCAAACCAGCCATTGCCTTCATCTCTCGAAAGAGTCTCTCGGCGAGGCAATTTCCACTGTGTACGTCCCCATCCGCTTGGTTGTAACGGGCGATGAGGAAGTAGCAACACAGATCATCCGCGCAACAAATTCTCAGACCGCAGTCCAAGAAAACGACCTAGTGGCTCTGACGAAGATCCAGAAGAAGCTTGAAGACTTCTACCTTCTAGACACGGCCGACGTGAAGCTCACCTACGAACGACGCTCAGGGCAGTTCTACAAGAAGGAAGTAACCAAAACAAGGATCGTCACCATTGCGGATCAGATGCGAGCGATCACCGCAATGTTCCTTGACTCGCCTCACGCAGCAGCACGATATGCACACCGACTCTACGGTGACGTAGGGGATTCCATCTTTCGGGATGACCACAGACTCCTCCCCTACGTGGCGAGCGCTTTTGCGGCGTACAAGCTTGAGAACGCATTCCGAACGGGCTTGGACTCGATCTTCAAGCCCGCGCGTTACCACATTCTTATGGCATACAAGTACCACGTACTTGGCAAGAACTCTGCACTTCTTGATGACAAGAAGTGCGAAGAGCAGAGCTTGGAAATTATCGCCGCGCTCAAGAAGCCCGAGCAGGTACCCGTATTCCGCACCGTTGCAGAGATGGTGGCTGCGGCTGGTGGAGGTCAACTCCCAACTCCAGACCGCCTTAAGCGCCAGCCATTTACACAGGACCTCATCCGCTCATTCCTCAAGTAGCGGATGGCCGGGCCGGCTTGCCGGACAGCCACAAACGGACCGGCCCGCGACTCCCCCATGAGGTCGCGGGCCCGTTCGGTGGTTCCAGGTCAGTCACCCAGCGGGAGGTAGACGCGGTTGCCCGAGGCCGCGAACTCTGCCGACTTCTTGAGCATGCCTCGGCGACCTCTTCCTCCGAGGCCGCCGGCTCAACGCCGCCGAACTGCTCAGCGATGCTTCTGCTGATGTCCATCGACCTGATCACCGTCGACGACATCAGGCTCCTGCCCGTCTCCCCGGTCGACACCAAGGGCTTCTACCGGCTGGTCGATGCCGCATGAGGGGCCGACCGCCAAGACCGTACGAAGGGCGGTGGTCAGCCGTCTGTGCATCAACGCGACCATGCGCGTTGATGCATAAATCGAGGGCTGTGCGGGCCGCTCTTGCCTGGAGTGGACTCGAAGCAGTTGGCTTGGGTCCCATGAAGTACACGCAGCTCGGACGCACCGGACTCAAGGTCAGCCGACTCGTACTCGGCACGATGAACTTCGGTCCGCAGACAGACGAACCGACCAGCCACGGCATCCTGGACGCCGCCCTCGACGCAGGTCTGAATTTCGTGGACACCGCCAATGTGTATGGGTGGGGCGAGAACAAGGGCCGCACCGAGGAGATCATCGGCACCTGGTTCGCCCAGGGCGGTGGCCGGCGCGAGAAAACGGTCCTGGCCACCAAGGTCTACGGCTCCATGTCCCGTGAGGGCAAGACCTGGCCGAACGAGGACCGGTTGTCGGCGCTGAACATCCGCCGGGCCGTCGAGGCCAGCCTCAAGCGGCTTCAGACCGACCACATCGACCTGTACCAGTTCCACCACATTGACCGCCGGACTCCCTTCGAGGAGATCTGGCAGGCCGTGGACGTGCTCATCCAGCAGGGCAAGATCCTCTATGCGGGCTCCTCCAACTTCCCCGGCTACAAGATCGCCCAGGCGAACGAGACGGCCGCCCGGCGCGGGATGGTCGGCCTCGTCAGCGAGCAGTGCCTCTACAACCTCGCCGAGCGGCGCGCCGAGATGGAGGTCATCCCGGCGGCCCAGGAGTACGGCCTCGGGGTCATCCCGTGGTCACCGCTGCACGGCGGCGTGCTCGGCGGGGTCATCAAGAAGGAGGTCGAGGGCGGCCGCCGCGCCTCCGGACGCTCCGCGGACGCGCTGGCCAACAGCTCGACACGAGCGCAGATCCAGGCGTACGAGGACCTGCTGGAGAAGCACGGCCTGGAGCCCGGCGAGGCGGCCCTGGCCTGGCTTCTCACCCGGCCGGGTGTTACGGGCCCCATCGTCGGCCCGCGCACCGCCGAACAGTTGGAGAGCGCCCTGCGCGCCCTGGAACTGGAGCTGAGCGAGGAGGTGCTGGCCGGACTGAACGAGATCTTCCCCGGACCGGGACCGTCCCCAGAGGCCTTCGCCTGGTGATCAGGTAGCCATACGTACGGTGGTCGTCGTCCCCTCACTCTGGGCGGCGACCACCTCCTACTCAAGCTGGCGTTAAAAGTCGGCTGACCTTGAGGCCGGTGCGCCCGAGCTGTGTGTACTTCATGGGCACCAGCCAACTGGGTGGAGTGCACTCCAGGCAAGGTCCCGGACATAGGGCGTGTTACGGGCCGTCAGGCCGCGTCGGCGTGCCGGTAGGGGCCGCCGATGCCCCAGGCCTGGTGCAGGACGGCCGCGAACTCGCCGGCCAGGCGGTGTTCGCCGGAGGCGTTGGGGTGGGTGCCGTCGTAGGTGTCGCGGTGGATGTCGTACGCGTCAGGGCGCGCGCCCAGCAGGATCGGCGAGGCGTCGGTGGACAGGTCGGCGACGGCCTTGGCGAGGAGCTCGTTGAACCGGGCGACCTCGGCGGCGAAGAGCTCGTCCTCGTCGGCCCGGCTGTTCGGTATGACCGGCAGCAGGACCATCCGTATGCCGGGTCGGGCGGCGCGCGCCTCGGCGACGAACCGGCGCATGTTGGCGGCGGTTTCCTCGGCGCCGGTGTAGAAGCCGAGGTCGATGAGGCCGAGGGAGACGAGCAGGACGTCTGCCCGGCCGGCGGCGACGGCGGGGCCGATGGCGGGGGCCATGTGCTGCCAGCCCTCGCCCCATCCGGCGAGGTGGCGGCGGGCGCGCTCGGGGAAGCCGGGGTCGGCGTACGCGTGGCTGGTCGGCGCGTCGGCGGCGGTGTCGTACAGCTCGCAGCGGGGGCCGACGATCCGGTAGGGGCCGCCGAAGGTGGCGTTGAGGTGCTGCCACATGCGGTAGCGCCAGGTGTAGTCGCCGGCGCGTCCGATGGTCATGGAGTCGCCGACGAACATGAAACGCATCCGGTCATCATCGCGGATCACGCGCCGCGCGCCCCTGTGATGCCGGACACGCGGCCCGCTTTGGCAGGCTGGGGTCATGCGCCTCCCGTTGCCGTCGCCGCTGCCGTCGCCGTTCGCCCTCCCTGCCGCCGGTGTAGCGGCCGCCGTCGTCCTCGCCCTGGCACCGTCCGGCGCGGCCGCCGCGCCCACCCCGACGCCCGCGGCCGCGCCGACCGGGTTCACCCTCGCCGATCCGCGGATCAAGGAGTCGAGCGGGCTGGCGGCGAGCCGGAGCCATCCGGGCGTGTACTGGACGCACAACGACAGCGACGACGGCCCGTACGTGTACGCGGTGGACTCGGCGACGGGCAGGACCGTGGCGCGGCTGACGCTGACCGGCATCGGCAGGCCGCGCGACGTCGAGGCGATCTCGGTGGGGCCGGACGGGAAGGTGTACGTCGGCGACATCGGCGACAACCGCAACGGCACCTGGGACCACGTGTGGATCTACCGCTTCCCGGAGCCGAAGCAGCTGGCGGACGCCACGGTGGAGGCGGAGCAGTTCACGGTGCAGTACGCCGACGGGCCGCGCAACGCGGAGGCGCTGATGGTGCATCCGGTGACGGGCCGGGTGTACATCGCGAGCAAGAGCGAGGACAAGGGCGGGCTGTACGAGGGCCCGGAGCGGCTGACCGGGTCGGGGACGAACGTGTTCCGGCGGGTGGCGGACGTGCCGTGGGTGACGGACGGGGCGTTCTCGCCGGACGGGAACCGGCTCACGCTGCGGGGGTACTTCTTCGCACGGACCTACCCGTGGAAGGACGGGCGGCCGGAGGGCGAGGGGGAGCGGGTGGACGCGCCGTGGCAGGGCCAGGCGGAGTCGGTGACGTACTCGCCGGACGGGTCGACGCTGCTGTTCGGGGCGGAGGGGGAGGGGAGCCGGGTGGTGGCGGTGCCGGTGAAGCCGGCGGCGGGTGGTCCGGCCGGGTCCCCGGGGCCGACCGCCCCGGGGACCCCGCCGGGTGCCGCGGCGGCCCCGCAGCCGCAGGGGGGTGGTGGCCTGACCAAGGGCGCGGCCGTCCTGTTGCTGGGCGGGCTCGGGGTCCTGGCCGCCAAGCGCCTGCTCCGCCGCCGCCCGCCCTCCTGACCCACTGGCTCGCTCGCGCAGTTCCCCGCGCCCCTGTGCTCCCGCCCACCGCCGGGCGGCTGCGGGCCGCGCCCGCCTGCTCGCGCAGTTCCCCGCGCCCCTGGGTTCCGCCTACCGTTGGGCGGCTGCGGGCCGCGTGTGGCTGCTCGCGCAGTTCCCCGCGCCCCTGGGTTCTGCCCACCGTTGGGCGGCTGCGGGCCGCGCCCGCCTGCTCGCGCAGTTCCCCGCGCCCCGGGGTTCCGCCCGCCGGTGGGCGGGTGCGGGTCGCGTGTGGTGGGTCGCGCAGTTCCCCGCGCCCCTGGGGGCTCCGGCGGCCGGGGCCCCGGGCTTGCAGTGCTCTGGCGCCCCGGGGATCCGGCTCAGGGGCGCGGGGAACTGCGCGCTCAGGCGTCCACCGGGTGGAGGGGGACAGCGGCGGGAACGGCCCTTTGCGGCGGCCTCGGCGCCTGCTGGCGGGCAGGGCCGCCGGCCGCCCGGGGGCAGGGGGCGCGGGGAACTGCGCGAGCGGCCACGCACGGTCCGCGGCCGTGCGGCGGCGGACGGGCCCGGCGGGGCGCCCCCCGCGTCACGGCCGGCGGGCCGGGTCCGCGGCCCTGGTGGGCGGCGGGACCCGGCCCTCGGCGGCTCGGCGGGGCTGCGCCGGCCCTCGGCTCGGCGGGGCTGCGCCTTGCTCGGGCGGCGGTTACGCCGCCTTGACCAGGACCGTGCCGGGCCGCGACGGGACGAAGGTCACCCCGTGGCGGCTGACGCTCAGCCGGAGGTTGCCGATCCGGGACAGGACCACCGCGATACCGGCGGCCGCGGCCAGCGACACGGCGCCACCGGCGGCCATGCCGACCCGCGGCCCGTACGTGTCGGTGACCCAGCCGACCACCGGCGCGCCCAGCGGGGTGCCGCCGGTGAACACCATCATGTACAGGGCCATCACCCGGCCCCGCATCTCGGGATCGGTGGCGGTCTGGACGCTCGCGTTGGCGGTGACGTTGACCGTCAGTCCGAACATCCCGATCGGTACGAGCAGCGCCGCGAACAGCCAGAAGCCGGGCGCGAACGCGGCCACGACCTCCAGCGCGGAGAACAGCACCGCCGCCGCGACCAGCAGCCGAAGCCGCGAGGTCCCGCGCCGTGCCGCCAGCAGGGCGCCGGCCAGGGAGCCGGCGGCGAGCAGGGTGTTGAGGAACCCGTACGTGCCCGCGCCCTCGTGGAAGACGTCCCCGACGAAGGCCGACAGCCAGATCGGGAAGTTGAAGCCGAAGGTCCCGATGAACCCGACCAGCACGATCGGCCAGACCAGCTCGGGCCGCCCGGCGACGTAGCGCAGGCCCTCCCGCAGCTGGCCCTTGGCGCGCGGCTGCGGCCGGACCGGGTGCAGTTCGGCCGTCCGCATCAGCAGCAGCCCGGCGACGGGTGCGGCGAAGGACAGCCCGTTCAGCAGGAAGGCCCAGCCGGAGCCGACGGCGGTGATCAGCACACCGGCGAGCGCCGGGCCGACCAGCCGCGCGGACTGGAAGTTCGCCGAGTTCAGGCTGACGGCGTTGGCGAGCTGCACGGGGCCGACCATCTCGGAGACGAAGGTCTGCCGGGCGGGGTTGTCCACGACCGTGATCAGGCCGAGCAGGAGCGCGGCCAGGTACACGTGCCAGACCTGGACGTGTCCGGCGAGGGTGAGTACGGCCAGCGCGACGCCGGTCAGCCCCATCAGACTCTGGGTGGCGACGAGCAGCGGCCGCTTCGGCAGCCGGTCCGCGAGGACGCCCCCGTAGAGGCCGAGGACCAGCATCGGCAGGAACTGCAGCGCGATGGTGATACCGACGGCGGAGGCCGAGCCGGTCAGGGACAGGACCAGCCAGTCCTGGGCGATGCGCTGCATCCAGGTGCCGGTGTTCGAGACGGCCTGTCCCGTGGCGAAGAGCCGGTAGTTCCGGATCCTCAGCGAGCTGAACATCGAGTGCCGTGAGGTTCTCGGTGTCCGGCTCGCGGTGCGCGTGTCACTCGCGGTGCGAGTGGTAGGGGTGGGTGTATGGCCGGGTGCGGAGGATGCTCCGTTTCCCGTACTCAAGGGCGTTCGCCTCCTGGTGTGGTTCCTACAGGTGGGCGAGCTTCTCCAGGACGGGCGCGGCCGCGCGCAGCTTGGCCCATTCGTCCTCGGTCAGCTCTGCCGCGAGCCCGGCCAGGAAGGCGTTGCGCTTGCGGCGGCTCTGTTCGAGCATCGCCTCGGCCTCTGCCGTCTGGCTGACCACCTTCTGGCGGCGGTCCTCGGGGTGCGGTTCCAGCTTGACCAGGCCCTTGGCCTCCAGCAGCGCGACGATGCGGGTCATCGACGGCGGTTGGACGTGCTCACGGCGGGCGAGTTCGCCCGGGGTGGCCCGGCCGCACCGGGCGAGGGTGCCGAGGACCGACATCTCGGTCGGGCTCAGCGATTCGTCGACGCGCTGGTGCTTCAGGCGTCGGCCCAGCCGCATGACGGCGGAGCGCAGGTCGTTCACGGCGGCGGCGTCGTCGCCATGGTTGAGGTCAAGCATGTCTTTAGAGTAACTCATTACTCTGGCTAAGTAACATCGGGTTTGCCGTCGCACCCGCGTCGCGCCCGCGTCGCGCGCCGTCACGCGTGTGCGACACCCGCCCATCACTCATACGGGTGAGCGGGCCGGGAAAAGCGGCGCGCGTCCACGCCCCGTGCCAGGACTCTGTCCGCATGGGGACACAGGTGCTCAGCATGCGCATAGACGGGGAGCTGCTCGACCGCCTCCGCATCCACGCCGCCAAACGCGGAATGAGCGTCCAGGACTATGTCGTCCGGACGCTCATTCGCGATGACTTCGACGAGCGCTTCAAGGCGGCGGTCGACGAGACGGAGAAGTTCTACGGGGTCACGTGAGGCCGAGGGCGGGCATCGCGTAGTAGAAGACGAACACCGCCGAGACCACGTACATGGCCACCGGGACGTCGCGGCCCCGGCCGGTCGCCAGCCGCAGCACGCTGAAGCTGATGAAGCCGATGCCGATGCCGTTGGTGATCGAGTAGGTGAACGGCATCGTCACCATGGCCAGGAAGGCCGGGACGGCGATGGTGAAGTCGCTCCAGTCGATGTCCTTCACCGAGCCCGCGAGGATCAGGAAGCCGACCGCCACCAGGGCGGGCGTGGCCGCCTGGGACGGGACCATCGTGGCGATCGGGGTGAGGAACAGGGCCACGGCGAAGAGGCCGCCCGTCACCACGTTGGCCAGGCCCGTACGGGCTCCCTCGCCGACACCGGCCGTGGACTCCACGAAGCAGGTGGTGGCCGAGGAGGAGGTCGCGCCGCCGGAGGCGACGGCCAGGCCGTCCACGAGCAGGACCTTGTTGATGCCGGGGAAGGTGCCGTCCTCGTCGATCAGCTTGGCCTCGTCGCCGACGCCGAGGATCGTGCCCATCGCGTCGAAGAAGCAGGACAGCAGCACGGTGAAGACGAACAGGCAGCCGGTCAGCAGGCCGACCTTGCCGAAGCCGCCGAACGGGCTGACCTGGCCGACGAGCCCGAAGTCGGGGGCGGCCACGGGGTTGCCGGGCCACTCCGGGACGGTCAGGCCCCAGCCGGTGGCCGGCAGCTGCAGCACGGCCTGGACCACGGCGGCGACCATGGTCATCGCCACGATGGAGATCAGGATCGCGCCGGGCGTCTTGCGGATCAGCAGGGCGAGGGTCAGCAGCACGCCGACGGCGAAGACCAGCACGGGCCAGCCGTGCAGCTGGCCACCGGTGCCGAGCTGGAGCGGCACGGTGGTGTGCGCCGCGTCCGGGATGCGGGTGACGAAGCCCGAGTCGACCAGGCCGATCAGCATGATGAACAGGCCGATGCCGATCGCGATGCCCTTGCGCAGGCCGAGCGGGACGGCGTTCATGACCCGCTCGCGCAGGCCGGTCGCGACCAGCAGCATCACCACGAAGCCGGCCAGGACCACCATGCCCATGGCGTCGGGCCAGCTCATACGCGGGGCCAGCTGCAGGGCGACGACGGTGTTGACGCCGAGGCCGGCCGCGAGGGCGATCGGGACGTTGCCGATGACGCCCATGAGGAGGGTGGTGAAGGCGGCCGTCAGGACGGTGGCGGTGACCAGCTGCCCGCCGTCGAGCTGGTGGCCGTACATGTCCTTCGCGCTGCCCAGGATGATCGGGTTCAGCACGATGATGTAGGCCATCGCGAAGAAGGTGGCGAAACCGCCGCGGACCTCGCGGGCGACGGTCGAGCCGCGCTCGGTGATCTTGAAGAAGCGGTCCAGGCCCGACTGGGGGCCGGGGGCCTGGGGCTGCGCGTCCGGCGTGGAGGCCGGGGCGGGGGCCGACGTGCTCATGCGGTCCTCGGAATGTCGGGGCATCGGTGGCGGGGGGTGGTGTTCGTATGATCAAATGATCAAAAAGGGCCTGGCCCGGAACCGTTTCAGTATGAACACATGAACGAAAGCCCGTCCATCTCCGCGCGTAGACCGTGAATTCCGCCGCCTAGACTTGTGGGCATGGCGAAATGGACTGCGAAGCACGAGGCTCCCGAGCCCCTTGAGGGCCCGGTCGTCGCGACCATCACCGGTGGCACGATCGTGTGGTTCGTCCTCTTCCTCGTCCAGCTGCCCTTCTACGGGTGGTTCGCCGACCGCGACCTGCTGTGGTGGGTCTGGTGCTGCGCCGCGGGCGGCGGCCTCGGCCTGATCGGCATCTGGTACGTCCGCGGCCGCGACGCCGCGCTCAAGCGGCACGCCGCGGAGGCCGCCGAGCGGGCCGAGGCCGCGCCGCACGTCGGATAGGGCGGCCGCTCGCCGGATGGGGGCGGCCCGACCGGAGGACGATTTCCCTCATCCCGAAGTCGGAACCTCACCCTTCTCGGCGGGTGAACCACGGGGTCCGCCTTTACCGTCGAAAACATGACGCAGCGGGCGAAGATCGATCCCAACGGTCCGGAGCCGGGCGCCGGGACGGCCCCCGTACCCCCGGCCGGCCCGCCCGCACCCCCGTTCGAACCGGGCGGCCTCACCACCGCCGGGGTTGCCGAGCGCGTCGCGCGCGGAGCCGTCAACGACGTCCCCGTCCGCTCGTCCCGCTCCACCGTCGACATCATCCGGGCGAACGTCTTCACCCGCTTCAACGCGATCATCGGCGTCCTGTGGGTGGTCATGCTGATCGTCGCCCCGTTCCAGGACAGCCTCTTCGGCTACGTCATCCTGGCGAACACCGGCATCGGCATCATCCAGGAGCTCCGCGCCAAGAAGACCCTCGACGGCCTCGCGGTGATCGGCGAGGCCAAACCCAGCGTCCGCCGCGACGGACGCACCGCCGAGGTCTCCACCTCCGAGATCGTCCTGGACGACGTCATCGAGCTCGGACCCGGCGACAAGGTCGTCGTCGACGGGGTCGTCGGCGAGGCCGACGGCCTGGAGATCGACGAGTCGCTGCTCACCGGCGAGGCCGACCCGGTCCTCAAGAAGCCGGGCGACCCGGTCATGTCCGGGTCCTTCGTCGTCGCCGGCGGCGGCGCCTTCACCGCCACCAGGGTCGGCCGCGAGGCCTACGCCGCGCAGCTCGCGGAGGAGGCCACCCGCTTCACGCTGGTCCACTCCGAGCTGCGCTCCGGCATCTCCACCATCCTCAAGTACGTCACCTGGATGATGATCCCGACCTCCATCGGCCTCATCGTCAGCCAGCTGGTCGTCAAGGACACCAACCTGAAGGACTCCATCGCCCGGACCGTCGGCGGCATCGTCCCCATGATCCCCGAGGGCCTGGTCCTGCTGACCTCCGTGGCCTTCGCGATCGGCGTCATCCGGCTCGGCCGCCAGCAGTGCCTGGTGCAGGAGCTGCCCGCCATCGAGGGCCTCGCCCGGGTCGACGTGGTGTGCCTCGACAAGACCGGCACCCTCACCGAGGGCGGCATGGACGTCACGGAGCTCCGCCCGCTCGGCGGCGCGGAGACCACGTACGTCAGGAGCGTCCTCGGCGCCCTCGGCGAGTCCGACCCGCGCCCCAACGCCAGCCTCCAGGCGATCATCGACGCCTACCCGGACAGCGTGGACTGGCGGTGCACGGAGTCGCTGCCGTTCTCCTCGGCCCGCAAGTACAGCGGGGCGAGCTTCAGCGAGGGCGACGGCGAGAGCTCCACCTGGCTGCTCGGCGCCCCCGACGTACTGCTGCCCACCGGCGACCCCGCCCTCGACGAGGTCGACGCGTTGAACGAGCAGGGCCTGCGCGTCCTGCTGCTCGCCCGGGCCGCCCGCGAGCTCGACGACGACGCCGTCGCCGTCGGCGCCAGACCGACCGCCCTGGTCGTCCTGGAGCAGCGGCTGCGCGCCGACGCCGCGGAGACCCTGCGCTACTTCGAGGAGCAGAGCGTCCGCGCGAAGGTGATCTCCGGCGACAACGCGGTGTCGGTCGGCGCGGTCGCCGGCAAGCTGGGCCTGTCCGGCGCGGAGGACACCGTCGACGCGCGCCGGCTGCCCGCCGAGCCGACCGCGATGGCCGAGGAGCTGGACCGGAGCACGGTCTTCGGGCGGGTCACCCCGCAGCAGAAGCGGGACATGGTCGGTGCGCTGCAGTCCCGCGGCCACACGGTCGCCATGACCGGCGACGGCGTCAACGACGTGCTCGCCCTGAAGGACGCCGACATCGGCGTCAGCATGGGCTCGGGCTCCGAGGCCACCCGGGCCGTCGCCCAGATCGTCCTGCTCAACAACAGCTTCGCCACCCTGCCGTCGGTCGTCGCCGAGGGCCGCCGGGTCATCGGCAACATCACCCGCGTCGCCACCCTCTTCCTGACCAAGACCGTCTACTCGGTGCTGCTGGCGATCCTGGTGGTCTGCTGGCAGGTGGAGTACCCCTTCCTGCCGCGGCACCTGACCCTGCTGTCGACGCTCACCATCGGCGTCCCCGCGTTCTTCCTGGCCCTCGCCCCGAACAAGGAGCGCGCCAAACCGCACTTCGTGCGACGCGTGATGCGGTACGCGATCCCGGGCGGGGTGATCGCGGCGGTGGCCACCTTCGTCACGTACCTGGTGGCCCGCCACCACTACACGGGCCCGGAGGCCCTGGACGCCGAGACGAGCGCGGCGACGCTGACCCTGTTCCTGACCTCCATGTGGGTCCTGGCGATCGTCGCCCGCCCGTACTCGTGGTGGCGGATCGCCCTGGTCGGGTCGATGGGCGGGGCCTTCCTGCTGGTCCTGGCCGTCCCCTGGCTGCAGGACTTCTTCCAGCTGAAGCTGGTGGGCACGCAGCTGCCGTGGACCGCGGTCGGCATCGCCGTGGCGGCGGCCGCCCTGATCGAGGTCACCTTCCGCTGGGTGGACCGCCGCTTCCCGGCGTGACCGGGGGCCGGGGCCCGCCCCCCGGCCAGCCCCGTACCGGCCCCGGCACGGCCCGATCGCGGGGCTCTAGTCGAACCACCGGTCCCGGGCGAGTTCCGCCGTGCGCGACGGGTCCTCCAGCAGGGCCGCGACCTCGAAGCGGCGCGGCCACTGGCCCGCCGACCACGCCAGGCCCGCCGCCACGCCCTCCAGGGTGGAGGCGTGCAGCACCCCGTCCCGGGTGAGCCGCCAGTCGAGCTCGACGCCGCCCGCCACCAGCTCCTCGTGCTCCAGGTACGTGCGCGGTGTCGCCGGGCCCAGCAGGACCCGTACCGACTCCGGCACCTCGTGCTCCTCACCCGGCGTGCTCACCTCCGCCGGGACCGTCTCCGACAGCCGGCGCACCTGGAGCAGGTCCGCCAGGTCGGCCGCCCGGGCGGGGGCCACCGGCAGCAGCGGCAGGCCCGCCGTCAGCGGCAGCAGGTCCGGGGCGTCGGCGATGACCGCGTCGGAGGCGTCGACGACCACCGGCTCCCCGTCGGCAACGGCGCGCAGCTCGTCGGGCAGGGTGACCTGCTCGGGATCCAGGTCGGCCAGGGCCCCGTACAGGGCGTGCAGCTGCCGGTCGGTGACCGGCCGCTCGGGGTCGGCGAGCCGGCCCAGCAGCTCGGCGGCGCCGCCGGGCTCGTCGAGCAGGGCGGCCACGGAGGTCCGGACGCCGAGGGCCCGCAGGACCTGCTCGTCCTGGAAGCCGGTGGCGTCCGCCGAGGTGTACAGGCCGGCGAGCAGCGGGTCGGTGCCCGCCGCGCGCAGTCCGGCCGGGCGGCGCCCGTCGAGGACCGGGTGGCCGCGCAGCCACCAGGCGGTGTACGGGCGCACCGACCGGGTGGTGCCGTCGGGCAGCAGGATCCGCATCGGCTGGGTCAGGGCGTCCCGCAGCGGCGGCTGCGCCAGCATGGCGAGGGCCTGCGGCCAGCAGTCGTCGTCGACGAGGTCGAGGTCGCGCACGGCGACGATCTCGGTGGCGACCGGCGGCAGCGGGGTGTCGGGAAGCTGGTCGAGGACGTCCTCGCACCACACGTCGACGGCGTCGAGCAGGCCCACGTCGTCGGGCTCGGCGAAGTCGCCTTCGCGCGGTTCCAGCTCGTCCGGGTCGAGGACCACGTCGGTGGCGCGGACCAGCTGGAAGCCGGCGAGCACCCCGCAGGCGGTGAGCGGCTGTTCGCCCCAGCGGGCGGCGAGGTCGGCGTCGACGTACGGCACCTCGTCCTCGCGGATGACCGCGGCCAGCGGCGAGCCGGGCAGCAGCAGCTCGCCGGCCGGGGCGAGTTCCCCGTCCTCGTCGGGCAGGGCGAGCGCGCCCAGCCACGGTTCGTCGCCGGGGGCCAGGTCGGCGTCGCGGACCAGGCCGAGGACCACCTCGGCCAGTTCGTCGGCGTCCAGCGCGGCCTCGTCCTCGTCCCAGACCTCGCCGGCGTCGAGGGAGGCGGCCACCGCGGCCCTCACCTGCGGGGTCGTCAGGATCGCGCGGGGCGTGGCCGGGAGGGCGCCCAGCTTCTCCAGCAGCGGGTGCGCCGCATCGGGGTGGGCCACCTTCAGGCCCAGCCGGGCCAGGTCCTTCGGGGTGTCCGCCTCGGGGAGCAGCACGTGGCGGGGGCCGATGGTGGTGCGGCCGTCGGCGAGCGGCACGGGCAGGCCGGAGAGCCGGTCCGGGTCGACGCCGGCGAGGCTGTCGTACAGCCGGTGCCACCACGCGGGGGTGCGTTCGATGCCGGCGATCCGCTCGATGGCGTCGCCCAGCGGCAGCCGGCCCACGCCGAGGGTGCGCAGTTCGGGGCGCCGCTCCAGCCCGGCGGGCAGCAGGGTCGGGAGCACCTCGGCGAGGACCCGTACGGTGTCGGCGCCCGCGCCCTCGACGACCTCGGCCTCGAAGGGGCGCAGCGCGATCCGCTCCCCGGCCTCGGCGGCGTCCTCGGCGGGTGCGGCCGGGGCGAGGAAGGCGGTGCGGGGGAGCCGCTGGAGGACGGCGGAGCGCAGTGCCCCGTCCAGCAGGCCCTTGCCGAGCGGCCCGGGGACGAGGTCCACCAGTTCGGGGGCCACCGGCTCCCAGCCGCCCAGCAGTTCGGCGTACGCGTCGGCGGCGCGCTCCACGAGGAAGTCGGTCAGCGGGCCGGGCGCGGGGTGGCGGCGGGCGGTGTCCAGCGGCAGGGTCGCGATGAGCAGGGCGGGGATGCCGAGGGGTTCGTCGGTCGGGGTCGGGGCGTGGACGACGGGCGCGGTGGCGGGGCGTACGGGTGCGCCGGCGGGGTCGACGGGCACGGCCCAGGACACGGTCCACGAGGGCCGCAGCCGCTCCTCGACCGGCCGGTCGGCGAGCAGGGCGGGCTCGATGGGGCCGGTGTGGCGGACGGTGCGCCAGCGGCGGGTCTGCCCGGTGGTGCCGGAGGCGGCGGGGGTGCCGGCGGCGTCGCGGGAGTCCTCGATGACGGTGTACGGGCCCTCGGCGGTGCGGCGCAGCGTTCGGGTGCCCCCGGCCGGGGTGTCGACGGTGATCTCGTGCAGGCCGGGCAGGGTGAGGAGCAGGGCGTCGTCGATGCCGGCCAGCAGCCGCTGCACCAGGTCCTCGGCGGCGGCGTCGCGCAGCGGGAGGACGACGACGGTGTCGTAGCCCTCGGGCGCGGTGCCCTCGGCGGGCAGCGGCAGACGCAGCAGGGGCACGTGCCCGTCGCGGCGGCGCAGTTCGTCGCCGAGGCCGGGGCTGAAGGCGGCGGCCTCCCGGGCCAGCTCACGGGCCTCGGCCAGGGACCAGCGGACACCGCCGTGCCGGCCGAGGACGGCGGGCTCGTCGGACACGGCGAGGACGGCGGCGAAGCCGACGCCGAAGCGGCCGACGGTGTCGCCGGAGGCGGTGGACTCCCGCTTGGCGGAGGCGCGCAGGGTGCTCAGCGATTCGACGCCGGTCGCGTCGAGCGGGGCGCCGGTGTTGGCGGCGGCGAGGACGGGCGGTTCGTCGTTCCCGGCGTGCAGGGTCAGCCGCAGCCGGCCGGGTACGCCCGCGCGGGCGGCCGCGTCGGCGGCGTTCTGGGCGAGTTCGACGACGAGGCGGTCGCGGTAGCCGCCGAGGGCCAGGTCCTCCTCGGCGTTGGCGTCCTCGCGGAAGCGGGACGGGCCCGCCGCCCAGGAATCGATGACCCCGCGCCGGAGCCGGGCCGTGCCGAAGGGGTCCGTGCCGTCCTGCGCCGCCGTCACTCGCACGCTCACGCCGCTTCCTCCAAGAATTGCCGAGGTCTTGACGGTATCGCGTGCGGCGCCCGCCCTCTCCCGGTGTTGTCGGGGGACGGCGGGCGCCGTGACGGTCAGAGGTTCTCGATGACGTGGTCGATGCAGGCGGTCAGGGCCTGCACGTCCGCCGGGTCGACCGCCGGGAACATCGCGACGCGCAGCTGGTTGCGGCCGAGCTTGCGGTACGGCTCGGTGTCCACGATGCCGTTGGCGCGCAGCACCTTGGCGACGGCGGCCGCGTCGATGTCGTCCGAGAAGTCGATCGTGCCGATGACCGCGGACCGCTTGTCGGCGTCCGCGACGAACGGGGTCGCGTACTTCGACGCCTCCGCCCAGCCGTACAGGGTGCGGGCGCTGGCCGCGGTACGGGCGGTCGCCCACTCCAGGCCGCCCTGGCCGTTGATCCACTCCAGCTGCTGGTTCAGCAGGAAGAGCGTCGACAGCGACGGGGTGTTGTACGTCTGGTTCTTCAGCGAGTTGTCGATCGCGGTCGGCAGCGAGAAGAACTCCGGGATGTGCCGGCCGGAGGCGTGGACGCGCGCCGCCCGCTCCAGGGCCGCCGGGGAGAACGCCGCCAGCCACAGGCCGCCTTCGGAGGCGAAGGACTTCTGCGGGGCGAAGTAGTAGACGTCGGTCTCGGTGATGTCGACGGGCAGGCCGCCGGCGCCCGAGGTCGCGTCCACCAGCACCAGCGAGCCGGCGTCGGCGCCCGCGACACGCTTGATCGGCGCCGCGACACCGGTCGAGGTCTCGTTGTGGGTGTACGCGTACACGTCCACGCCCGCCTCGGCGACCGGGTCGGGGTGCGTGCCGGGCTCGGAGGAGATCACGGACGGCTCGTCCAGCCACGGCGCGAGCTTGGCGGCCTTGGCGAACTTGGACGAGAACTCGCCGAACGTGAGGTGCTGCGACTTCCGCTCGATGAGGCCGGCGGTCGCGACGTCCCAGAAGGCGGTGGAGCCGCCGTTGCCCAGGACCACCTCGTAGCCCTCGGGCAGCGAGAACAGGTCGCGGATGCCCTGGCGGACGGAGCCGACCAGGTTCTTGACCGGCGCCTGGCGGTGGGAGGTGCCGAGCAGGGAGGTACCGGTGGCGGCGAGGGCGTCCAGCGCCTCGATCCGCACCTTGGAGGGGCCCGCGCCGAAGCGTCCGTCGGCGGGCTTGATGTCAGCAGGAATCTGGATCTCAGCCACGAGCGGAGCGTATCGGGTCGGGGACCGTGCGCCGGAGGCGCGTCCACCCGATGAGACGGACGGGCCTGGTGGGAAGGTGTGCGGATGAGTGACTCCGCGGAACTCGAACGGACATTGCGGGACGGACTGAGCGGGGAGGTCGACTTCGGGGCCGCCGCACGGGCCCTGGTGACCATGGACGCCTCCAACTACCGGCGCGTACCGCTCGGTGTGGTCACCCCGCGGGACGCCGCCGACGTGGCGGCCGCGCTGCGGATCTGCTCCGCGGCCGGCGTTCCGGTCGTACCGCGCGGCGGGGGCACCTCGATCGCCGGCCAGGCCACGGGGACGGGGGTGGTGCTGGACCTGACCCGGCACATGGACGCCCTGGTGTCGGTGGACCCCACGGCCCGTACGGCGGTCGTCCGGCCGGGCCTGGTGCTCGGGCGGCTGCGGGAGGCGGTGCGCCCGTACGGGCTGACCTTCGGACCCGACCCGTCCACGCACTCCCGCTGCACCCTCGGCGGCATGATCGGCAACAACGCGTGCGGGGCCCACTCGGTGGCCTGGGGCACCACCGCGGACAACGTGGCCGAGCTGGAGGTGGTCGCGTACGGGGGAGCCGTGCACCGGATCGGCACCGGCTGGGCGGGAGCCCCGGCGGGGCTGCGCGACATGGTCGCGGGGAACCTGGAGGTGCTGCGCACGGGGATGGCGACCGGGCCCGGGTTCGCACGGCGGATCTCCGGCTACGGGGGCCTCGACGCGCTGCTGCCCGAGCGCGGCGTGCAGCTCGCCCGCGCCTTCTGCGGCAGCGAGGGCACCCTCGGCGTGGTCACCGAAGCGGTGGTCCGCCTGGTGGAGCTGCCGCCCGCACCCGCGCTCGCGGTCCTCGGGTACGCGGACGAGGGGGCGGCCGCCGACGCCGCGGCCGGACTGCTGCCGCACCGGCCGCTGACGGTCGAGGGGATGGCCGAGGACCTGGTGCCCGGTGCGGCCGCGGCGGGCCTGCCGCGGGGCCGGGCCTGGCTGTTCGCGGAGGCCTGGGACGAGGGGGCGGCCCGGGAGCTCGTACGGGCCGCGGACGCGCTGGACGCGGTGGTCGTCACCGACCCGGCGGCGCAGCGCGCGTTGTGGCGGATCCGCGAGGACGCGGCCGGCACCGCGACCCGGACGCCCGGGGGCGCGATGGCGTGGCCGGGCTGGGAGGACTGCGCGGTGCCGCCGGCCCGGCTGGGCGCCTACCTGAGGGACTTCCGCACCCTGCTCGCCGCGCACGGGCTGCGCGGTACCCCGTACGGGCACTTCGGCGAGGGCTGCGTGCACGTGCGGATCGACTTCGACCTGGTCACGCCGACGGGGGTGGGGCGCTTCCGGGCCTTCTCGGGGGAGCTCGCCGACCTGGTCGTCGCGCACGGCGGCTCGCTGTCCGGGGAGCACGGGGACGGGCAGGCGCGGGCGGAGCTGCTGCCGCGGATGTACGGGCCGCGGGTGATCGACCTGTTCGGCGCGTACAAGGACGTGTGGGACCCGCGCGGCGGGATGAACCCGGGGATCCTGGTCCGTCCGGCCCGGCTGGACGAGAACCTGCGCTTCGAGGTGCTGCCCCGGACCGGCCCCGCGGGGGAGTTCGCCGCGGAGGTCGCCCGCTGCGTCGGCGTCGCCAAGTGCCGGACGGTGCAGCCCGGCGGCCCCGCGGTGATGTGCCCCTCGTACCGGGTCACGGGCGAGGAGCAGCACTCCACCCGCGGCCGGGCCCGGCTGCTGCACGAGATGCTGGCCGGGGAGCTGCTGACCGACGGCTGGCGCTCCGCGGAGGTCGCCGGGGCGCTGGACCTGTGCCTGGGCTGCAAGGGCTGCCGCAGCGACTGCCCCGTGGGCGTGGACATGGCCGCGTACAAGGCGGAGTTCCTGCACCGCCACTGGACGGGCCGCATCCGGCCCCTGGCCCACTACACGCTGGGCGGCCTGCCGGACTGGCTCCGGCTGCTCGACCGGCTGCGCCTGACCCGGGCCGCCGGCGCCCTGGCCCGGCTCCCCGGCGCGGCCCGCCTGGCCGGCCTGGAGCCGCGCCGCAGCCTGCCGGCCCCGGTCGCGCAGCCGTTCACCCACTGGTGGCGGGCGCGGCGCACCCCGGCAGGGCGGGCGGCCGGGGACGGGGTGCTGCTGTGGCCCGACACGTTCACCGAGTACCTGGCCCCGGGGGCCGGGCGGGCGGCGGTGGAGGTGCTGGAGGCGGCGGGCCTGCGGGTGGACCTGGCCGGTGCCGGGCGGGCGGGGCTGCCAGGGCGGGTGGGGCGGGCGAGGCGGGTGTGCTGCGGGCTGACGTACCTGTCCACCGGCCGCCTCGACCGGGCCCGCGGTGTGCTGCGCCGCACCCTGGACGCCGTCGGCGACGCCCCGGAGCCGGTCGTCGTCCTCGAACCGAGCTGCGCCGCGGCCCTGCGCACCGACCTGCCCGCGCTGCTGCCCGACGACCCCCGCGCGGCCCGGCTCGCCGCGGCCGTGCGCACCTTCGCGGAGGCCCTGGAGGAGTACGCCCCCCACTGGCGGCCGCCCCGGCTGGACCGGCCGGCGGCCGGGCAGACCCACTGCCACCAGCACGCGGTCCTCGGGGACGCGGCCGACCGGCGGCTGCGCGAGCGGGCCGGGCTGACCGGCGGGCTCAGCGGCGGCTGCTGCGGTCTCGCCGGCAACTTCGGCTTCGAGCCGGGCCACCACGAGGTGTCGGTGGCCTGCGCAGAGGAGCAGCTGCTGCCGTCGCTGCGCCGGGCCCCGGAGGGGGCGGTGGTCCTGGCGGACGGGTTCTCGTGCCGGACGCAGATCGCGGAGTTGGCCGGGGTCCGGGCCCGGCACCTGGCGGAGGTCCTGGCGGAGCCCCTGCGGGAGCAGCGGGGGTAAGGCGTCGTGAGCAGAGGTAAGGCAGCACCCGCTGCGACGCTCCTTACGCACGGCTTAGTCTGGATAAATGCCCGCACCACCCGCCAATACCCCCACTGCCCTCTCGGCCGCGTCGGCCGCGTCGGCCGCGCCCAAGCCCTCGCAGACGGCCCCCACCACCGCAGCGGCAGGCCGGCGAGCGCGCCTCGGCCCGGTCGCCCTGGTGATCACGGCCGGGATCTCGGTGCAGTTCGGCGCCGCCCTCGCGGTCATGATCATGCCGAGGGCGGGCGCGGCCGGCGTGGTCACGCTCCGGCTGGCGGCCGCCGCGCTCGTGCTGCTGCTCCTGTGCCGCCCCAGGATCCGCGGCTACTCGCGGGGCGACTGGGGCACCGTCGCGGCCTTCGGCGTGGCGATGGCCGGCATGAACGGGCTGTTCTACCAGGCCGTCGACCGGATCCCGCTCGGCCCGGCCGTCACCCTGGAGGTGCTCGGCCCGCTCGTCCTGTCGGTCGTCGTCTCGCGCCGGCTGGTGAACCTGCTGTGGGCCGTCCTCGCCCTGGCCGGGGTCGCCCTGCTGGCCGGGCACGGCGGGGGCGGCTTCGGCGGCCTCGACCCGCTGGGCGCGGCCTTCGCGCTCGGAGCGGGCGTGATGTGGGCGGCGTACATCGTCTTCAGCGCCCGGACCGGCCGCCGCTTCCCGCAGGCGGACGGGCTGGCCCTGGCCATGGCGGTCGCGGCGGTGATCTCGCTGCCGCTGGGCGTGGCCGAGGCCGGCTCCGCGCTGCTGGTGCCCGGGACGCTGGCGCTCGGCGTGGCGGTGGCGGTCCTGTCCTCCGTCCTGCCGTACACCCTGGAACTGCTGGCGCTGCGCAGGCTCCCCGCGCCGACCTTCGCGATCCTGATGAGCCTGGAGCCGGCGATCGCGGCCACGGCGGGCTTCCTCGTCCTCGGCCAGGCCCTGTCGGCACAGGACGCCCTGGCCATCGCCCTGGTCATCGCAGCCAGCATGGGCGCGGTCCGCTCCCAACCCCACCCCTGACCACCCCGTCCACCTGCCCCGCGGCACCCACCCGCCCCGCGGCGCTGCCGGAGCCGGTGCCGAATCCAGCCCTGCCCTTTCCGGTCCCGCGGGGCCGCCGAAGCCGGGTCCGGCCGAATCCCGCCCCGCCGACCCAGGCGGCGAGGCCTGCCCGACCCGCCCCGCGGGCCGTTCGTCCCCGCGGGGCCCGTGGGGCTGTGCGGTTTCAGGATCCGTGGGGCCGCCGCAGCCGGTGGCGGGCCTGATCCAGCCTTGCGGTTTCCGGATCCACTGGGTTGTCGGAGCTGGACCGGCCGTCCCCGTCCAGCCCCGCCGGCGTTTGAGGCGCGGGTCCGGGCAGAGCCCGGTGCCCGGCGGAGCCGGGATCCCCAGCCCCCGGGCCGCAGACTGCCCACCACCCGCGGCGCCGGAACCCCGCCCGGCCGGGGTCGGCCGGCGACCGGGCGGGGCGGCGGCCGGGCGGGGCGGCGGCCGGGCGGGGCCGGCGGACGGGCGTCAGCCCAGCGGGAGGTCCAGGCAGGACGGCGTGGCCTCCGGCGAGGTGAACCCCAGCGTGGCGCGCGGCAGGTTCGCGTCGCCGTAGAACGGGTCACGGCCGTCCACCACCAGCATCAGCCGGTGCCCGCGCGGCACGTCGTAGCCGGTCGCCTGGAGCTCGATGTCCGCGCGGACCAGGCTGTCCGGCGGCGAGGCGAGGTCGGTGTACGGGGCGTGCGTGATGATCCGGCCCGTCCCGTCGGGCGCCACGTCCAGCAGGTACGCGACGAACGTGGACTTCGAGTTGGCCGCCCGGTAGGTGACCCGCAGCCGCGGGACACCCCGCAGCCGCGCCGTCTCCGGCTCCGGGTCCGCGACCCACACCGCGGCCACGGTGCGGTCGATGTCGCCGGTCCGGTAGGCCTGCGGCCGGCCGGCCATCTCGTCGTACCCGGACCGCACGACCGCGTCGGCGACGGTCGTCGGCGTGTCCACCCCGCACAGCACGCGCGTGCTCCAACCGGCCTCGGGCGTGTCGGCCAGTTCCCCGCCGGCGACCAGGTAGAGCCGGCGGACGTGTTCGGTGACCGACTGCCAGGTGGGGCGGGGTTCCAGGGTGCGGCTCCACATGATCTCGCCGAGGACCTGGCCCTCGTCGGCGATGCCGTTGTCGACGCCCTTGAGGTGGTGGTCGAACCAGCGGTGGGCGGTGGTCCAGATCCGGTTGGGCAGGCCGGTCATGCCGGACGTCTCGGGGCCGGAGTGGTCGCCGACGGACAGGTCGAGCCGTTTGGGCCCGGCGAGCTCGTTGAACATCTTCAGCGTCTGGTTGGTCGGGAACAGCGTCTCGTGCCAGGCGTGGGAGAAGTACACCGGTACCTGGCGCCGGCTGAGCTCCTTGACGTGGGTGAACGGCGACCGCGGCCCGGCCCACCGCAGGGCGGCCTCGATGTCGCGGTTCGCCAGGACGTTCTCGAAGACGCTCTGCGTCTGCGGGCTCAGCCGCGCCCGGCCGGCCGCCCTGAGCAGCGCTTCGACGGCGCCGACGTGCCGGGTGCGGTTCTCCAGGAAGGCCTCCCCGAGGTCGCCCCAGGTGCTGAGCGCGACCACTGCGTCTACGCGGGCGTCGTGCGCGGCGACGAGCTGGCTGATGCCGGACCCGTAGCTGTCGCCGAGGAAGCCGATCCTGGTCACCGGGCCGGCGGTCCGCTCGATGAGGTGGTCCAGGGCCCGGCTGCCGTCGGCGACGTCGAGCGGGCCCGCCACGTCGACCTCGCCCTCGGAGCCGCCGAACCCGCGGGCGCTGTAGGCGAGGACGTTGTAGCCGCGAGCCGCGAAGACGCTGCCCTGGACGGCGTACGGGAGCCAGCCGAAGTCCGTCCACGGCGAGGGCATCACGATCACCGGCCGCGGGTCGGGGCGGGTGTGCCGCCACAGCGCGGCGTCGATCAGGTCGCCCTCGGCGCCGGCGACCTTGGTGCGGGAGAAGACGGCGACCGAGCGGGCCTCGGCGACCTGGGCGGCGCGGGCGGGGGCGAGGCGGCCGGTGTCGCCGCTCTCCAGGGCGGCGACGAAGGCGGTGAGGGCGGGTGCGTCGAGTTCGGGGTAGAGGGAGAAGGCTGCTGAGTCCACGGCGGTTCATCCTCTGCGTCGAGTACGTCGATTACTTCGATTGCGTCGAGTGATCTGAACGTCGGTGCAGTGCGGTGCCGGGACCCGGCCGGGACCCGGAGCGGGGGGCCGAAGCGTTCAGTATCGGCGTGGCCCGCGGCGGCGTTCGCGGGTTCGCCGCGTACGGCCTGAACCACCCCCTGCCCGGCGGCCGGGCCGCGCAGGTCCGTACCAGCCCGGTCGCCCCTTCGCCTCAAATGCCCTGCCTGGCAGGCAGGTTGGCGTGCCTGGCGGGAAGGCGGCGCTCCTCGGCCAAATGATGCAAGCATGCTTGATTGTTTTGGACGGGGCTGCCAGTCTTCCCCCCACGCCGAGAGGGGAGCCCCACCGTGCTCGATCCGTCCGCCGTGTCCGCCGTCTTCCTCGACCTGCGGGAGGAGGGGCGGGACCTCGAATCCCTGGTGTCCGAACTGCCCGCCCCCGCCTGGGCGAAGCCCACGCCCGCGCCCCGCTGGACCATCGCCCACCAGATCGCCCACCTGCACTGGACCGACCGGGCCGCACTGCTCTCCCTCACCGATGCCGCCGGCTTCGCCCGCATGGTGGAGGAGGCCGTGCAGGCCCCCGACTCCTTCGTCGACGAGGGCGCCGAGGAGGGCGCGGCCCTGCCGCCCGCGGACCTGCTGGCCCGCTGGCGGGCCGGCCGCGCCGCACTCGACACCGCGCTCGCCGCCGCCGCACCCGAGGCCAGGTTCCCCTGGTACGGGCCGCCGATGAAGGCCGCCTCCATGGCGAGCGCCCGGCTGATGGAGACCTGGGCCCACGGTCAGGACGTCGCCGACGCGCTGGGCGTACGCCGCACCCCGACGGCCCGGCTGCGGCACGTGGCGCGGATCGGCGTGCTGGCCCGCGACTACGCGTTCGGGGTACGGGGACTGCCCGCGCCCGCCGACGGGTTCAGGGTCGAGCTGGAGCCCCCGGGCGGCGGGGAGCCCTGGGCGTACGGGCCGCCGGACGCGGCCCAGCGGGTCACCGGCCCGGCCCTCGACTTCTGCCTGCTGGTCACCCAGCGCGCCCACCGCACCGACCTGGCCCTGACGGCGGTCGGCCCGGACGCCGACCGCTGGCTGGACATCGCGCAGGCCTTCGCGGGCCCGGCGGGCCCCGGCCGCGCCCCCGGGACCGCCCGATGAGCGCCGACGGGGCGATCGGGCCGGGCGGGGTGGGCGGGGTGGGTGCAACGAGCAGGGCGGGCATACCGGCGCCGCGCCGGCCGCTGCGCATCGGCAACGCGTCCGGGTTCTACGGGGACCGCTTCGACGCGGTACGAGAGATGCTGGTCGGCGGCCCCCTGGACGTGCTGACCGGTGACTACCTGGCCGAGCTGACCATGCTGATCCTCGGCCGGGACCGCCTGAAGGACCCGGCCGCCGGGTATGCGCGGACGTTCCTGCGCCAGTTGGAGGACTGCCTCGGCCTCGCCCACGAGAAGGGCGTGCGGATCGTCGCGAACGCCGGCGGCCTGAACCCGGCGGGCCTCGCGGGCGCGATCCGCGAACTGGCCGCGAAGGCGGGACTCCCGGTCTCGGTCGCCCACGTCGAGGGCGACGACCTGATGCCCTACGGCGACGGGGCCGGCGGGGCCCTCACGGCCAACGCCTACCTGGGCGGCGCCGGCATCACCGCCTGCCTGCGGGCGGGCGCGGACGTGGTGGTCACCGGTCGGGTGACGGACGCGGCCCTGGTCAGCGGGCCGGCCGCCTGGTGGTTCGACTGGGCGCCCGACGACCTCGACCGGCTGGCGGGGGCCGTCGTCGCGGGCCACGTCCTGGAGTGCGGGACCCAGGCCACCGGCGGCAACTACGCCTTCTTCACCGCGCACGACGTCCGCCGCCCCGGCTTCCCCCTGGCGGAGGTTGCGGAGGACGGCTCGTCGGTGATCACGAAGCATCCGGGGACGGGCGGCGCCGTCACCGTCGGCACGGTCACGGCCCAACTGCTGTACGAGACCCAGGGCGCGCGCTACCTGGGCCCCGACGTGACCGCCCGCCTGGACACCGTCCGCCTGGCCGGTGCCGGGCCCGACCGCGTCGCCGTCACCGGGGTCGTGGGCGAGCCGCCGCCGGACACGCTCAAGGCGGGCGTCACCCGGATCGGCGGCTGGCGCAACGAGGTGGTGTTCGTCCTGACCGGCCTGGACGTCGAGGCCAAGGCCGCCCTGGTGCGGGCGCAGATGGCCGACGCCCTCGCTGGTGTGGCCGCCGCCGAGTGGACCCTGGCCCGCACCGACCGCGCGGACGCCGACACCCAGGAGACCGCCAGCGCCCTGCTGCGGCTGGTGGTGCGCGACCCGTCTGCCGACCGGGTCGGCCGCGCCCTGACCGCACGGGCCGTGGAACTCGCCCTCGCCAGCTACCCCGGTTTCCACGTGACCGCCCCGCCGGGCCCCGCCCAGCCGTACGGGGTCTTCGAGTCGGCCTCCGTACCGGCGGACGCGGTGGCCGCGGTCGCGGTCCTCCCGGACGGCACCCGCACCCCGGTCCCGCCGGGCGGGCCCCCGGCCCCCGCCCCGGTCCAGGCAGCCGGGGGAGGGGCCCCGGACCCGGGCGCCCCCGACCCTGGACCCCCGGACCCGGGAAGCGGAACGGCGATCGGCAGCCCGGCCGGGCCCACCCGCCGGGCCCCGCTCGGCCTGGTCGCAGGGGCCCGCAGCGGCGACAAGGGCGGCGACGCCAACGTGGGCGTCTGGGCGGAGTCCGACGCGGCCTGGGACTGGCTGCACGCCACCCTCACCGTGGGGCGGTTCCGGGAGCTGCTCCCCGAGACCCGCGGCCTGCCCGTCGCCCGGCACGTGCTGCCGAACCTCCGCGCCCTCAACTTCACCGTCACCGGCATCCTCGGCGCCGGCGCCGCCTCGGCCCACCGCTTCGACCCGCAGGCCAAGGCCCTCGGTGAATGGCTGCGCGCCCGGCACCTCGACATCCCCGTCCAGCTCCTGCCCGCCCCGGAGGAGACCGGCCCATGACCCGTCTCGGCACCGCCCTCGACCCCCGCTCCCCCGAATACGGGGCCGCCCGCACGGCCGCCCTCGAACGCCTCGCCGCCGTCGACGCGGAGCACGCCAAGGCCCTCCTCGGCGGCGGCGAGAAGTACACGGCCCGCCACCGCGCCCGCGGCAAACTCCTCGCCCGGGAACGGGTCGAGCTGCTCCTCGACCCGGACACCCCGTTCCTGGAGCTGTCCCCGCTCGCCGCCTGGGGCAGCGACTACCCCGTCGGCGCGTCGATCGTCACCGGCATCGGCACCGTCGAGGGCGTCGAATGCGTGATCACCGCCAACGACCCGACGGTCCGCGGCGGCGCCTCCAATCCCTGGACCCTGAAGAAGGCCCTGCGGGCCAACGAGATCGCCCGGCAGAACCGCCTGCCCCTCGTCAGCCTCGTCGAGTCCGGAGGCGCCGACCTGCCCTCGCAGAAGGAGATCTTCATCCCGGGAGGTGCGGTCTTCCGCGACCTCACCCGGCTCTCGGCCGCCGGCATCCCGACCGTCGCCGTCGTCTTCGGCAACTCCACCGCCGGAGGCGCGTACATCCCCGGGATGTCCGACCACACCGTCATGATCAAGGACCGGTCGAAGGTGTTCCTCGGCGGCCCGCCGCTGGTCAGGATGGCCACCGGCGAGGAGAGCGACGACGAGTCCCTCGGCGGCGCCGACATGCACGCCCGCACCTCCGGCCTCGCCGACCACCACGCCGTCGACGAGCACGACGCCGTCCGCCAGGCCCGCCGGATCGTGGCCCGACTCGGTCACCGGCGCGCCGTCCCCGCCCCGCCCCGCGCGCCGGAGCCCCTGTACGACCCGGAGGAGCTCCTCGGCATCGTCCCCGAGGACCTCAGGACCCCCTTCGACCCGCGCGAGGTCATCGCCCGGATCGTCGACGGCTCCGACTTCGACGAGTTCAAGCCCCTCTACGGGCCCAGCCTGGTCACCGGCTGGGCGGCCCTGCACGGCCATCCGGTCGGCATCCTCGCCAACGCCCAGGGCGTGCTGTTCAGCGAGGAGTCGCAGAAGGCCGCCCAGTTCGTCCAGCTCGCCAACCAGCGCGACATCCCGCTGCTGTTCCTCCACAACACCACCGGCTACATGGTCGGCAAGGAGTACGAGCAGGGCGGCATCGTCAAACACGGCTCGATGATGATCAACGCGGTATCCAACTCCCGCGTCCCGCACCTGTCGGTGCTCATCGGCGCCAGTTACGGGGCCGGCCACTACGGCATGTGCGGCCGCGCCTACGAGCCCCGGTTCCTGTTCGCCTGGCCCAGCGCCAAGTCCGCGGTCATGGGCCCCCAGCAGCTGGCCGGCGTGCTGTCGATCGTGGCCCGCCAGTCCGCCGCCGCGAAGGGCCGGCCGTACGACGAGGAGGCGGACGCCGGGATGCGCGCCTTCGTCGAGGCGCAGATCGAGTCCGAATCCCTGCCGATGTTCCTGTCCGGGCGGCTGTACGACGACGGGGTCATCGACCCCCGCGACACCCGCACCGTCCTCGGCCTGTGCCTCTCGGCCGTCCACAACGCCCCCGTCGAGGGCGCCCGCGGCGGCTTCGGCGTCTTCCGGATGTGAGCCCGTCATGACCACGACCGCTTCCACCCCGTCCACCGCCCCCACCCCGGCCGGCTCCCCGCCCCCCTCGATCACCTCGGTCCTGGTGGCCAACCGGGGGGAGATCGCCGTCCGCGTCTTCCGCACGGCCCGTGCCCTGGGCCTGGCCACCGTCGCCGTCCACTCCGACCCCGACGCCGACGCGCTGCACGTCCGCGAGGCCGACGCGGCCGTACGCCTGCCCGGTGCGGCCCCCGCGGACACGTACCTGCGCGGCGACCTCGTCATCGAGGCCGCACTGGCCGCCGGCGCGGACGCGGTCCACCCCGGCTACGGCTTCCTCTCCGAGAACGCCGACTTCGCCCGGGACGTCCTCGCAGCCGGCCTGGTGTGGATCGGGCCGCCGCCCGCGGCCATCGAGGCCATGGCCTCCAAGACCCGCGCCAAGGAGTTGATGCGGGCCGCCGGGGTGCCGCTCCTCGAACCCGTCGACCCGACCGGTGCCACCCGCGACGACCTGCCGTTGCTGCTGAAGGCCGCGGCGGGGGGCGGCGGGCGCGGCATGCGCGTGGTCCGCGACCTGCACGAGCTGAAGTCCGAACTCGACGCCGCGGCCGCCGAGGCCCGGTCCGCGTTCGGCGACGGCGAGGTGTTCGCCGAGCCCTACGTCGAAGGCGGCCGCCACGTCGAGGTGCAGGTACTCGCCGACGGCCACGGCACCGTGTGGGCGCTCGGCACCCGCGACTGCTCCCTCCAGCGCCGCCACCAGAAGGTCATCGAGGAGGCCCCGGCGCCCGGCCTGCCCGACGCCCTGCGCACCGCCCTCCACGAGGCCGCGGTCGCCGCCGCCCGGGCCGTCGCCTACCGGGGTGCGGGCACCGTCGAGTTCCTCGTCACCGCCGACGGCCGGCCGTACTTCCTGGAGATGAACACCCGCCTCCAGGTGGAACACCCCGTCACCGAAGCCGTCTTCGGCCTCGACCTCGTCGCCCTCCAGTTCCGGGTCGCCGAGGGCGCGGCCCTGCCCCCCGCGCCCCCCGAGCCGGCCGGGCACGCCGTCGAGGCCCGCCTCTACGCCGAGGACCCCGCGCAGGACTGGCGCCCGCAGACCGGCACCCTGGCCACCTTCCACGTCCCGGCGCCCCCGGTCCTCCCGCCCGCGCCCGCCGCGGTCCGCGTCGACACCGGGTACGCCGACGGCGACCCCGTCGGCGTCCACTACGACGCCATGCTCGCCAAGGTCATCGCATACGCCCCGACCCGCGCCGAGGCCGTCCGCGCCCTGGTCCGGGCCCTGTCCGCGGCCCGTATCCACGGGGTCGCCACCAACCGCGAACTCCTCGTACGCTCCCTCACCCACCCGGAGTTCACCGCGGCCCGCCTCGACACCGGCTTCTACGAGCGCCACCTCGGCGCCCTCACCGAGCCCGCCCCGGACGCCGGCCGGGCGGCCGCGCTGGCCGCGGCCGCCGCCGCGCTGGCCGCCGCCGCACCCGCCGCGGACGCCCCGCTCGCCGCCCGCCTCGGCGGCTGGCGCAACGTCCGCTCCGCCCCGCAGTCCCGCAGCTACCGCGTGAGCGGCGGGGGCCCCGACGGCACCGACACCCCGTACGAGGTCCGCTACCTGCCCTCCCGCAGCGGCCCCCCGCAGCTCGTGGACCAGCCCGGCGTCCGCGTCCTGGCCGTCGAGCCGCACCGCGTCGCCCTCGAAGTGGACGGCGTCCGGCGCCTGTTCCACGTGAAACAAAAATCGAACAACTCGGGTGCGGCGGAAGCCGAGGAGGTCTACGTCGACACCGCGCCCACCCCCGCCCACCCCGCCCCGAACGCCCACACCCTCGTCCCGGTCCCGCGGTTCACCGACCCCCAGGACCGCACCCTGCCCGGCTCCCTGCTCGCCCCCATGCCCGGCACCGTCGTCCGTGTCGCCGAGGGCCTCGCCCCCGGCGACACCGTCACCGCCGGGCAGCCCCTGCTCTGGCTGGAGGCCATGAAGATGGAGCACCGCATCGTCTCGCCCGCCTCCGGCACGCTCACCGCGCTCCACGCCGGCCTCGGCCACCAGGTCGAGTTCGGCGCCCTGCTCGCCGTAGTACAGGAGGAACCGCAGCCATGAGCCCCGCCACCGCAGCCCCCCTCGAAACCGAGGAGCACCAGGCCCTGCGCGCCGCCGTCGCCGCCCTCGGGCAGCGCTACGGCCGCGACTACTACGCCCGCGTCACCCGTGAGGGCGGCCACCCCGACGAACTGTGGGCCGACGCCGCCAAGCTCGGCTACCTCGGGGTCAACCTCCCCGAGGAGTACGGCGGCGGAGGCGGCGGCATCGCCGAACTCTCCATCGTCCTGGAGGAACTCGGCGCGGCCGGCTGCCCGCTGCTGATGATGGTCGTGTCACCCGCCATCTGCGGCACCGTCATCGCACGCTTCGGCACCGACGGCCAGAAGCGCGCCTGGCTCCCCGGCCTCGCCGACGGCAGCCGCACCATGGCCTTCGGCATCACCGAGCCCGACGCCGGATCCAACTCGCACCGCATCACCACCACCGCCCGCCGAGACGGCGACACCTGGGTCCTGACGGGCCGCAAGGTCTTCATCTCCGGCGTCGACATCGCCGACGCGACCCTGATCGTCGGCCGCACCGAGGACGCCCGCACCGGCAAGCTCAAGCCCTGCCTGTTCATCGTCCCCCGCGACGCCCCCGGCTTCGGCCGGTCACACCTCGACATGGAACTCCAGGCGGCCGAGAAGCAGTTCGAGCTCGTCCTGGACGAGGTGCGGCTGCCCGCCGACGCGCTGGTCGGCGACGAGGACGCGGGCCTGCTCCAGCTCTTCGCCGGCCTCAACCCCGAGCGCATCATGACCGCCGCCTTCGCCATCGGCATGGGCCGCTACGCACTCGCCCGCGCCGTCGACTACGCCCGGACCCGGCAGGTCTGGAAGGAGCCGATCGGCGCCCACCAGGCCATCGCCCATCCCCTCGCCGCGGCCCACATCGACCTGGAACTGGCCCGCCTGATGATGCAGAAGGCCGCCCGCCTCTACGACCTGGGCGACGACCTGGCCGCAGGCGAAGCCGCCAACATGGCCAAGTACGCTGCCGGCGAGGCCTGCGTGAAGGCGGTGGACCAGGCGGTCCACACGCTGGGCGGCAACGGCCTCACCCGCGAGTACGGACTGGCCTCCCTCATCACCGCCTCCCGGGTGTCCCGCATCGCCCCCGTCAGCCGCGAGATGATCCTCAACTTCGTCTCGCACCAGACCCTGGGCCTGCCCAGGTCGTACTAGCCCGCACCAGCCGGCCGGGCCGGTACGCCGACCGCCCGGTGCGGCCGCCGTACCGGCCCGCCGGAACCGGAACCGGACCCGAAACCCAGCCCGGCGCCGGGCCCGGCCCGACCCGACCCGCTGAGAAGGAGCGGCATGGAGCCCCTCGTCAAGGCCACGCACGCGCACGGCATCACCACCCTCACGCTCGACTCCCCGGCCAACCGCAACGCGCTCTCCGCGGCCCTCGTCGGCGAGCTCCGCGCGGCCCTCGCCGCAGCGGGCGCCGAGGCCGCCGTCCGGGCCGTCGTGCTCACCCACACCGGCGGCACGTTCTGCGCCGGGGCCGACCTGAAGTCCCCCTGCGACCCGGCCGACTTCCTCGCCCTGCTGCAGGAGATCGCGGAACTGCCCCGCCCCGTCGTGGCCCGGGTCACCGGCCACGTCCGGGCGGGCGGCCTGGGCCTGCTCGGCGTCTGCGACGTCGCCGCCGCCGGGCCGCAGTCCTCGTACTCCTTCACCGAGACCCACCTCGGCGTGGTCCCCGCCGTGATCTCCGCGCCGCTGCTGCCCCGCCTGGACCCGCGCGCCGCATCCCGCTACCTGCTGACCGCGGAGGCCTTCGACGCCGCCGAGGCCGCCCGGATCGGCCTGCTCACCCTGCACGGCGAGGACGTGGACCAGGCCCTGGCCCCCGTCCTGGCCGGGCTGCGCAAGGCCGGCCCGGAGGCCCTCGCCGCCACCAAACGCCTGGTCACCGCCTCCGTACGGGCCGCCCTGGAGCAGGACGGCGAGGCCCTGACCCGGCTCTCGGCCCACCACTTCGGCTCCGCCGAGGCCCGCGAGGGCATCAGCGCCCGCTTCGAGCGCCGGCCCCCCGCGTGGGCCCTGGGGGCGCAGTGATCCTGCCCAAGCAGGCCCGCAGCCGGGTCACCCGCCGCCACCTGCTGGACGCCGCCATCACCTGCCTCGCCGAGCACGGCTGGGCCGGCTCCACCGTCGCCGTCGTCGCGGAACGCGCCGGAGTCTCCCGGGGCGCCGCCCAGCACCACTTCCGCACCCGCGAGGACCTGTTCACCGCGGCCGTGGAGTTCATGGCCGAGGAGCGTTCCGCCGCCCTGCCCGCACTCCTGCGCGAGAGCACCGGCCCGGGCGGGGCGCCCGGCAGCGGCCGCGCCGCCGTCGTCGAGGCCCTGGTCGACCTGTACACCGGGCCGATGTTCCGGGCCGCCCTCCAGCTCTGGGTCGCCGCCTCCCACGAGGAGCAGCTGCGGCCTCGCGTGGCCGAGCTGGAGGCCCGCCTGGGCCGCGAGACCCACCGGATGGCCGTGCAACTGCTGGGTGCGGACGAGTCGGTGCCCGGTGTGCGGGAGACCGTGCAGGGGTTCCTCGACATGGCCCGCGGCCTGGGCCTGGCCAACGTCCTGACCGACGACGCGGCCCGGCGGGCCCGTGTGGTCGCCCAGTGGACCCGCATCCTCGACGCCACCCTGGGCTGACCCGGGCCGCCGCCGGCCCTGGGGGCCGTACGCGCGCCGAGGGCGCCGCATCCGTCGTCCGGATACGGCGCCCTCGGCGGTCAGCCCCGGCGAGCGCCGGCCGTCGGCCGTCAGCCGTCAGGCCGTCGTGGCGATGTCCGCGTAGCCCTCGATCTCCCGCGGGTCGCGCTTGCCCGGCCCGATGTAGCGGGCCGACGGGCGCACCAGGCGGCCCGTGCGCTTCTGCTCCAGGATGTGCGCCGACCAGCCGGCGGTACGGGCGCAGGTGAACATGGAGGTGAACATGTGCGCCGGGACCTCGGCGAAGTCCAGCATGATCGCTGCCCAGAACTCCACGTTCGTGGCGAGCACCCGGTCGGGGCGACGGGCGTGCAGTTCCTCCAGCGCGGCCTTCTCCAGCGCGGCGGCCACCTCGTAGCGCGGCGCGTCCAGCTCCTTGGCGGTGCGGCGCAGCACGCGGGCGCGCGGGTCCTCGGCCCGGTAGACCCGGTGCCCGAAGCCCATCAGCCGCTCGCCCTGGTCGAGGGCCTTCTTCACGTACGCCACCGCGTCGCCGGTGCGCTCGATCTCCTCGATCATGCCGAGGACGCGGGACGGCGCCCCGCCGTGCAGCGGTCCGGACATGGCGCCCACCGCGCCCGACAGGGCGGCCGCGACGTCGGCGCCGGTGGAGGCGATCACGCGGGCGGTGAACGTGGAGGCGTTCATGCCGTGCTCGGCGGCGGAGGTCCAGTACGCGTCGACGGCCTTGACGTGCTTGGGGTCCGGCTCTCCCCGCCAGCGGATCATGAACCGCTCGACGACGGACTCCGCCTTGTCGATCTCCCGCTGCGGGACCATCGGCAGGCCCTGCCCGCGCGCGGACTGGGCGACGTACGACAGCGCCATCACGGCTGCGCGCGCCAGGTCGTCGCGGGCGGTCCGCTCGTCGATGTCCAGGAGCGGTTTCAGGCCCCACACGGGGGCGAGCATGGCGAGCGCGGACTGGACGTCGACCCGGATGTCCCCGGAGTGGACGGGGATCGGGAAGGGTTCGGCGGCGGGCAGGCCGGGGTTGAACGCCCCGTCGACCAGCAGGCCCCAGACGTTCCCGAAGGAGACGTGGCCGACCAGGTCCTCGATGTCGACTCCGCGGTAGCGGAGCGCTCCGCCTTCCTTGTCGGGTTCGGCGATCTCCGTCTCGAACGCGACGACTCCTTCGAGCCCGGGTACGAAGTCGGACATCAGGCGGCTCCCTCAGATAGTGCGAACACGCGCGGCTCCCGGCGTGACTCGCTGCGGTCCGGCGCGGTCATCCCCGTTGATGCCCGGTACGGCCGGGGGCCACCCGCGCGGGTGCCTCCTGACCGGCCCCAAGATTTTGGCGGCTGGGGATGCCAGGCGGAAGCGTGACATACGGCACACTCGCAGGAGCACTCCTGCGGCAGGATGGCACGCGTGACCGACATGGATCTTGATCCCTCCACCATGCGCAAGCAGTACCGCTCGGAGGTCGTCCTCGAGGACGACCTCGACGGGGACCCCATGCGGCAGTTCGCCGTGTGGTTCGGGCAGGCCGCCGACTCCCACCTCTTCGAGCCCAACGCGATGGTCGTCTCCACCGCGACGCCCGACGGCCGGCCGAGCTCCCGCACGGTGCTGTTGAAGGCCTTCGACGAGCGGGGCTTCGTCTTCTACACCAATTACGGTTCGCGCAAGGGCCGCGAGCTCGACGCCAACCCGCAGATCGCCCTGCTGTTCCCCTGGCACCCCATCGCCCGCCAGGTCATCGTCACCGGTACGGCCGAGCGGACCGCCCGGGACGAGACCGCCGCCTACTTCCGCTCCCGGCCGCACGGCTCCCAGCTGGGCGCCTGGGCCAGCGAACAGTCCCGGGTGATCGCCTCGCGGGCCGAGCTCGACCGGCGGTACGCGGAGCTAGCGGCCCGGCATCCGGAGGGCGAGCAGGTCCCGGTGCCGCCGGAGTGGGGCGGCATCCGCGTCGTCCCGCAGGAGGTGGAGTTCTGGCAGGGCCACGAGAACCGGCTCCACGACCGGCTGCACTACGTCCGCGACGGGGGGGAGTGGCGCATCGAGCGCCTGTGCCCGTAGCCGCGCCCGGACAGCAGACGACCCGCGGGCTCGGGTTCTCTCCTGCAGGTAAGAGAAGCCGGCCGGACGTGCCGGCGAGCCCGCGGGTCGGGTGACTGCTTGGGATTGGCGCCGGGCGTTCCGCCGGGCACCGCACTGGGTGCGTTGCGACGACGGGCCCTTAGCCCGCAGTCACCTCACGCGTCCGGTACTTGTACATTTCCGGAACCACCTCCCTTCTCGTGTACCGCAGACATTAGGACCCTTCCGCGGCGGTCTCAAGTTATTTATTTCGGGACGATTCGGGGAATGCGGTGTGGGCTGCGTCACGTTCCAGTTCAATGATCTGACGTGCGCACACGCGAACACCTGCAGGGGGTGCCAGGTGAATGCTTCCGGACGTGGACAACCCACCGACGATCTGCTCGCAGCGCTGCTGGACGGGATGGACGCGGCCCTGTGCGCCTTCGACTCCGACGGGGTGATCACCCACTGGAACCGCGAGGCCGAGCGGATCCTGGGCTGGACGGCCGCCGAGGCCGTGGGCCGCAAGGGGTTCGCCGGGTGGGCGGCCCGGGCCGCCGACGCCCAGGACGTCGAGGACCGGCTCATGGGCGTCCAGGACGTCTCCGGCCGGCAGGTGCACGAGTTCGCCCTGCTCACCAAGGACGGCGGACGTGTCCTGGTGCGCACCCAGTCCGCCGGGGTGCCGGGCACGGACGGCAGGCCCGCCGGTGTGTACTGCGCCTTCACCGAGGTCCACGCCCAGATCGACCTGGAGCGGTCCATCGCGCTGAGCGAGGCGCTGATGGACGACGCCTCCTGGGGCGTGGTCCTCGTCGACGTGGACCTGCGCCCGGCCGTGGTCAACGCGCACGCCGCCCGCGCCTTCGGCGCCGGGCGCACCGACCTGCTCGGCCGGCCGCTGGGCGACCTGCTGGCCCAGGGCGCCGAGGAGCTGGAGGGCGCCCTCCAGCACGTGCTGGCCGAGGGCTCCCCGCAGGCGCCGCTGGAGCTGTGGGTGTCCGTGCGCACCCCGGAGGGGGTGCGGCGGCGCTGCTGGCGGTGCGGGTTCCTGAGGCTGGGCTCCCCGCTCGCCGAGGAGCCGGTCCCGCTCGGGGTGGGCTGGCTGTTCCAGGACGTCACCGAGGCCCGTCGGACGGCGCTGGACACGGCGCAGCTGCGGTTCCGCGCCGGCCAGCTGTACCGGGCGGGGCGGTCCGCCGCCGAGTGCGAGGACCCGGGCGAGGCGGCCGCCGTGCGGCTGGACTTCGCCCTCGCCGGCTTCGCCGACCACGCCCTGCTCGACGTGCTGGAGCCGTCGGCCGACCCGGACCGCCCCTCGCGGCTGGTCCGGCACGCCGCGTCGCCGCCGCCGCTGTCGGGGCAGGGCGGGATCCCGGTGCGGTACGAGCCGGGACACCCCGCGTTCCAGGCCCTGGACCGGATCGGCTCGGTGCGGGCCACCGCCCCGCGCGGGGAGGCGGCCGAGGTGTGGGCGCGGGACCGGCAGTGGCCCGAGAACGCCGCGCACGTGCTGTGCACGGTGCTGCGGAGCCGGGGGCGGACCCTGGGCGTGCTGACGTTCGTACGGGCGTCCTCGCGGGCCGTCTTCGAGCGGGCGGACGCGGAGTACGCGGAGGAGGTCGCCGCCCGGGTCGCCGCCGACCTGGACCTGGCCCGCTCCGCGCCGGACAAGCCGTAGCGGGACGGTGCGGGCCTCAGTGGCGGAAGAAGATCCGGTCGCCGTACTCCTGCATGACGCGGCCGTTCCACTCGTGGCCGCCGTCGACGTTGCCGGACCGCAGCAGCGGCGGCTCGATGCCGCGCGCGGCGAGCTCGCCGGCGGCCGCCGCCATCACCGCCTGCATGATGGCGGCGGTCACCACCGTCGAGGCGGGCGCGAAGGGGGCGGCGATCCCGTCGATGCTCAGCTCCGCGTCCCCGACCGCGATCTTGCTGTCGAGGACGATGTCGCAGTGGTCCTTGAGGAAGGTGCCGGAGACGTGCCGCGACCGGGTCTCCCGCGCGTACGCCACGGAGGTCACCCCGATCACGGTGAGGCCGAGGGCGCGGGCGTTCAGGGCCATCTCCACCGGCAGGGCGTTCCGCCCGGACAGGGAGATGACCACCAGGACGTCGCCGGAGGTGGCGGGGCTGCTGTCCAGGACGGCCCCGGCCAGCCCGTCGACCCGTTCCAGGGCGCTGCCGAGGGTGGCGGGCATGACGTCGACGCCGGCGGTGCCGGGGACGGCGAGGAAGTTCATCAGGGCGAGCCCGCCGGCCCGGTAGACCACGTCCTGGGCGGGGAGCGAGGAGTGGCCGGCGCCGAAGGCGAAGAGCCGGTTCCCGGCGGCGACGGCGTCGGCGACGGCGGTCCCGGCCTCGGCGATGCGTCCGCCCTCCTCGTCCCGCACCCGCTGGAGCAGGCCGATCGCGGCATCGAAGAACTGACCGGCCAGCTTGCTCTCGCTCATTGCCGAGGCCCTTCCAGGGAGACGGTGGGACGGGGGGCGTCCGGGTCCGCCGCTCACCGTGCGGTCTGGACCAAGGGCGTGTCAATACGGCCGTCAATACGGGCCCGCGGCCCACACTGCGGCCGGGAGGCTTGGCGAAGGCGCGGGACGGTTGTCGGTGCGATGCGTCAGAATTGGGGGCAGGGCCAGCGCACGATATCCGAGGGGCACGAATGTCCGGACTGATCGACACCACGGAGATGTATCTCCGCACCATCCTCGAGCTGGAAGAGGAAGGCGTGGTCCCCATGCGCGCCCGGATCGCCGAACGGCTCGACCAGAGCGGGCCGACGGTGAGCCAGACGGTGGCGCGGATGGAGCGCGACGGCCTGGTGGCCGTGGCGAGCGACAGGCACCTGGAGTTGACGGATGAGGGCCGCCGCCTGGCCACGCGTGTGATGCGCAAGCACCGTCTCGCGGAGTGCCTGCTGGTCGATGTCATCGGCCTGGAATGGGAGCAGGTGCACGCGGAGGCCTGCCGCTGGGAGCACGTGATGAGCGAGGCGGTGGAGCGGCGGGTGCTGGAGCTGCTGCGCCACCCGACCGAGTCGCCGTACGGCAACCCGATCCCGGGTCTGGAGGAGCTGGGCGAGAAGGCCGAGGTCGACCCGTTCATCGAGGACGGCATGGTCAGCCTCTCTGAGTTGGAGCCGGGCACCGAGGGCAAGACGGTGGTCGTGCGCCGGATCGGCGAGCCCATCCAGACGGACGCCCAGCTGATGTACACGCTGCGCCGTGCGGGCGTGCAGCCCGGTTCGGTGGTGAGCGTGACCGAGTCGCCCGGCGGTGTGCTGGTCGGCAGCGGTGGCGAGGCGGCCGAGCTGGAGGCGGAGATCGCCTCGCACGTGTTCGTCGCGAAGGCCTGACCGGGGAAGAAGTTGGTCCCGGCGCCTTGCGGCGCCGGGACCGTCCTCCCCTGTGCTGACCTGGAGCCCCGAGCTCTCAAGGTCATCCCCTTCGGACCGTCTTCCCCGAGCGGCCCGCCTCCCTGTTCAAAGGATCTCCGTCGGCAGGGGCCGTCAATCCTTGAGCAAGGTCACTCGAAAGAGCGGTGTTGACCGCGGGAAGCCGATTTTCGAATGTGGGTTCGATAGTGTGGCGGCGAAGCGAAGGGGGTGCCTCCTCGGTGGTACGGCGCATCGATGTGACAGCGGCCGACGGTGTTCGCCTGGCCGCCTGGGAGTTCGGGGAACCGGACGCCTCCCCGCCGCCCGATCTGCCGGCGCCCCGGGTGCTGTTACTGCACGGCCTGATGGGCCGCGCCTTCCACTGGGCCGGCACCGCCCGCTGGCTCGCCCCCGGCCGCCGGGTCGTGGCCCTGGACCAGCGCGGCCACGGCGAGAGCGACCGCCCCGCCGCCGGCCCGGACGTCCAGGCCCCGCTGGGCCGTGAGGCCTTCGTCGCCGACGCCGAGGCGGCCGTCGAACAGCTCGGCCTCGCCCCCGTCACCCTCGTCGGCCACTCCATGGGCGCCCTCACCGGCTGGCAGCTGGCGGCCCGCCGCCCGGACCTCGTCGAGGCCCTGGTCATCTGCGACATGCGCGCCTCCGCCCTCGGCGAGGCCTCCCAGCGCGAATGGGCGGAGTGGTTCCACCGCTGGCCCCTGCCGTTCCCCACCCAGGACGCCGCCCGCCGCTGGTTCGGCGAGGACGACCCCCGCGTGGAGGAACCCGACCCCGGCCGCGGCGCCTTCTTCGCCGAGGTGATGCACCGTGCCCCCGACGGCTGGCGGCCCCTGTTCTCCCGCAGCGACATGCTGACGGCCCGTGAGACCTGGGTCCACGACGCCCACTGGGAGGAGCTCGCCCAGGTCTGCTGCCCCACCCTGGTCGTCCGGGGCCTCGACGGCGAACTCGGCCGCGCCGAAGCCCAGGAGATGGTCCGCGTCCTGCCCGAGGGCCGGTACGCCGAGATCCCCGACGCCGGCCACTACCTCCACTTCGACCAGCCGACCGCCTGGCGGGCCGTCCTGGAACCCTTCCTCGACAGCCTCCGCCCGCAGGTGTCCCACTGATCCGCCCCAGCCCCGTACCGGGCCCCGGCCCAGGTCCTGCGACGGGAAGACGGGAAAAAGGGGTGAGGGGGTGACCGGCCTCCCCGGCCGGTCACCCCCTCACCGTACAGCCGGCGCTCAGCCCTTGCTGACCGCCTGCAGGATCTCCGGCAGCTTCCGGGCCACGACCGGAGCCGCCAGCCGGACACCCGCCCAGGCCGCCGCCGCGCCCCAGACCACGCCCAGCGGGAGCACCGTCCAGGACAGTGACTCCATCCCGTCCGCAGCCTTGAACCAGATCGTCAGCGCGATCACCGGCGAGCAGATCACCGCCGACGCCAGCAGGCCGGCGAAGATGCCCGACCACGCCAGACCGCCCTGCCCCGGGGCGACGTTCTTGAAGGCGCCGTCCGTCGGGATGGAGTACGGGAAGCGGGCCGAAGCCAGCGCGCCCGTGCACAGCATCGAGCCCAGCAGGGCCAGCGCCATGCCCAGACCGGCCGGGAAGCCCTGCCAGTCGCCGACCAGCGCGGCCGTGACCGCCGTGACCACGACCGTGTACGGCACGGTGACCAGGGCCAGGGCGTAGGCACGGGCCCGCAGCTCCACGTAGGCGTCCCGGGTGCCCCCGATGGTCTGCGCGACCATCCAGAACGCCGAGGTGTCCTGTCCGAACTGGTTGTACATCTGCACGCCCAGCATGCCCGCGCCGAAGCAGGCCAGGTACACCGAGCCGGTGCCCTGCAGGGCGTTGAACACCGGGATGATCAGGCCGACGGCCAGGGCCGACACCCACGACATCTTGGTCTTCGGTTCCCGCACCGCGTAGCGCAGGGTGCGCTGGAGGGTCGCGCCCGTGCGCCCCGCCGGCAGCCACGACCAGATGCCCGCGCCCGCCGACTCCCGCTTCTCCCTGCCCCCGGCCGCGGCGATCGTCGAGCCGTCCGGGGTGACCATGAGCCGGGTCAGGCTGCGCTCCCACAGCCACATCAGCAGCACCACCGCGAGGACGGTCAGCGCCAGCTGGGCGGCCGCCGTCCCGTACGCGCCCCTGCTCGCCGAGTCCACCATGCCGACGGCCGTGGCGGGCGGCAGCCACTGCACCACCGCGGCGGCCGGCTCCAGCTGGGCCAGGCCGCCGGCCTCCATCAGGCGCTGGCTCGCGAAGTTGGCGAGCTGCGCCCCCACTGCGATCACCAGGCCGCTGAGCACGGCGAGGTCGCGGCCCTTGCGGCTGCTCAGCAGCCCGACGTTGGCCGTGGCGACGGTGCGGGCCAGGGCGACACAGCCGAGCAGCAGCAGTGGTGCGGCCACCACACCGGCCACGATGCCCGCCGACCCCCGTGCGACGGCCACCACCGAGCCGACCGCCACGCACAGCGTGAACAGCGGCCCGATGCCGATGAGAGAGGAGGCCAGCAGGGCCCGGACCAGCGGGCGCGGCCGCAGCGGCAGCATGACCAGCCGGCTCGGGTCGAGCGTCTCATCCCCGGTGGGGAAGAACAGCGGCATGAACGTCCAGCCGAGCGCGAGGATCGCGGCCAGCAGGACGACGACGGTGTCGGCGTGCGCGTGCCCGTGCAGCATGGCCAGGCCGAAGGTCAGGAAGAAGGCCACCACCAGCGCGAACGCCAGCGAGGTGAAGTAGGCGGCCTTGCGCTTCGAGGACCCCTTGAGGCCGTTGCGAATCAGCGAGAGCTTCAGCCGGACGAACACGGCGGTGGGGTCCACCGCGGCGGCGGCCGGCCCGGCCGCCTCGGAGGCGGGCGCCGACCCCGGCAGGGGCCCGGAAGCGGAGGCGGAGGCGGATGCGGTGCTGCTCATCGGGCGGCCTGCCCGCCCAGCCAGTCCAGCGATTCGCCCGCGGAGCGCCCGCCGGCGCCGACCAGCTCCAGGAACGCGGCCTGCAGCGAGGGCGCGTCGCCCCGTACGGCGGCCAGCGGGCCCGCGGCGCGGATCCGGCCGCCGGCCATGACGGCGACCCAGTCGCACAGCGACTCGACCAGCTCCATCACGTGGGAGGAGAAGACGACCGTGGCGCCCGAGGAGGTGTACCGCTCCAGCACCCCGCGGATGGTCTGCGCCGACACCGGGTCCACGCCCTCGAACGGCTCGTCCAGGAAGAGCACTTCCGGGTTGTGCAGCAGGGCGGCGGCCAGCCCGATCTTCTTGCGCATGCCCGTCGAGTAGTCGACGACCAGCTTGTGCTGCGAGCCCGCGAGGTCGAGGACCTCCAGCAGCTGCGTCGCCCGCTTGTCGGTCTCCTCGCCCGGCAGGCCGCGCAGCCGGCCCATGTAGCCGAGCAGTTCACGGCCCGACAGCCGCTCGAACATGCGCAGGCCCTCGGGCAGCACGCCGATCCGGGACTTCACCTCGACCGGGTCCGTCCACACGTCGTGGCCGGCCACGACGACCCGCCCCATGTCCGGGCGCAGCAGCCCGGTCACCATCGACAGCGTCGTCGTCTTCCCCGCGCCGTTCGGGCCGACCAGGCCGATGAACTTCCCCGCCGGCAGCTCCAGGTCGATCCCCGCGACCGCGACCTGGTCGCCGAAGCGCTTCCACAGGCCTTCCACCCGTACCGCCGCCCGCCCGTCGGACGGCGCCGCTGCGCCACCCGTCCCGGACGTCCCGCCCGTCGCATCACCCTGGTTCGGCATGCGTCTGCCTCTCGTTCTCGTCCCCGTGGTCCTACCGTTTCACCATAGGGCGGCCCCGAGAGGCGGGGCAGTTACGTATGTCATGACTTCGGGCCGCGAAACGCACCTGGTCCGGGCCGGTGTCCACGGGTGTGAGAGGCCGTCAGGGCGTGCGGCGGGCGGTCCGGTCCGCCGCGGCCTCGCGCCCGCACGCGTACGCGAGGGCGTCGATCAGCTCCTCGGCGTCCGGCAGCCAGCGGTTCGCGGGGGTGGGGCGGCGGGCCCACTGGACCGAGCCCCGGCCACCGAACCGGGTCGGCGGGGCGGCCACGTACTCGCCCTCGCCGCGCACCCGAAGGTCGATCGCGGACGGCGACCAGCCGTACCGGCGGACCATCTCCGGCACCTTGGCGGAGGCGCCGGGCAGCACGAAGAACAGCATCCGGTGGTCGGGCGTCAGGGTGACCGGTCCGAGGGTGCGCTCCATGCGTTCCAGCCGGGCGAGCGCCAGGAAGCCCGCGGAGTCCGGGACGTCGAGCGCGTCGAACGTGCGGCCCGTCGGCAGCAGGATCGAGGCCTCGGGCCGCTTTCCCCACAGCTGTCGGACCCGCACCGCACTGCCCGTGGCGAGCGTCGCCCACTCCTGCACCGCGGGGTGCGCGCCCGGAGCGGGGCAGTCCGCGGCCCCGCAGGAGCACAGCTCCCGCCCCTCCGCGTGCTCCAGCCAGGTGCCGGCGAAGACGTCCCAGTGCCGTTCTTCCGTGTACCGCACGGCATGGTCCAGCAGCAGCTCGGAGCGCTGCTTGGGGATGGGTGCGGTCTCCGTGACTCCGATGGTCTCTTCCACGACCATCACAACTCCCGCGGTCAGGCGGGGTTACGGGGGTAAACCGGCCGGTGGGCGCTGCATCGATCCTGCATGCGGGGCGCACTGGTGCACGGATGGGGGCGCGTGGGAGGCCGGGGCGCCGGAGTTGGGTAGCGACACGACGCAGAGCGGATGATTCTCCGCACATCAGGCGGGAAGTGATCATTCCAACGATCACCCGCGGCCTCTGGGGGTTTTCATGGCAGCCAGGCCTCTCCTCGCCCGCCAGCCGAACGAACGGCTGCAGGCACTGATTCAGGAAGCCGGGTGCTCGAACGCCGGGCTCGCTCGGCGCGTCAACATGTGCGGGGCCGAGCACGGCCTCGATCTCCGCTACGACAAGACGTCCGTGGCCCGTTGGCTACGCGGCCAGCAACCGCGGGGCAGGGCCCCGGGAATCATCGCCGAGGCGCTCGGCCGCAAACTCGGCCGGACCGTCACCATCGACGAGATCGGCATGGCCAACGGCAAGAACCTCGCCTCCGGGATCGGCCTGCAGTTCTCCCCGACCGTCGGCGGTGCCATCGAGCAGGTCAGCGAGTTGTGGCGGAGCGACGTCGGGCGGCGGGACTTCCTGTCCGGGTCGAGCGTGGCCGCGTCCGCGCTGGTCGAGCCCAGCCGGGACTGGCTGATCACCGGGGCCGACGCGCAGGTGGCCCGCAACGGCGGCTCGCGCGTCGGCATGTCGGACGTGGAGGCGGTACGGGCCACCACCGAGGCCCTCAAGGAGCTCGACCACCGTTTCGGCAGCGGGCACGTCCGGCCCGTCGTCGTGCACTACCTCAACTCCGTGGTGTCCGGACTGATCGGGGGTTCGTACCGGGAGCCGGTCGGGCGCGCCCTGTTCGCGGCGGTGGCCCGGCTGACGGAGCTCGCCGGGTACATGGCGGTGGACACCGGGCAGCCGGGCCTGGCGCAGCGCTACTACATCCAGGCGCTGCGGCTGGCGCAGGCGGCCGGGGACCGGGCGTACGGCGGGTACGTGTTGGCGGCGTCCATGAGCCACCTCGCCGCGGAACTCGGCAATCCGCGGGAGATCGCCCAGCTGGCGCGGGCTGCCCAGGAAGGCACCCGCGGGCAGGTGACCCCGCGGGTGGAGGCCATGTTCTACGCGGCCGAGGCGCGCGGGCACGCGCTGCTGGGCGATGCCCGGGCGGCGGCGGTGCTGTCCTCGCGGGCGGTCACGGCACTGGTGCGGGCAGAACCGGAATCCGGGGACGATCCGGCGTGGATCCGACATTTCGACCAGGCGTACCTCGCGGATGAGCTTGCTCACTGCCACCGGGACCTGGGGCAGGCGGAGCAGGCGGCCCAGCAGGCCCGGGAGGCGCTGGCCGGACTGCCCGCCGGGAAGGAGCGGCGCCGGGCGATCGGGATGCTGCTGCTGGCGGCGGCCCAGGTGCAGCAGCGGGAGGTGGAGCAGGCCTGCCAGACCGCGGCGCGGGCGGCGGAGCTGCTGTCGGGGATCCGCTCCAGCCGGGGTGCGGAATACCTGGACGACTTCCGGGCGCGGCTCCAGCCGTACCGGGAGGAGGCGGCGGTCCGCGAGTTCTCGGCGCGGCTGGAGGCGGTCGCCTGACGGAGGATATGCCCGGGTGTGATGTGAATCATCCGGCAACGTGGGCCTGACGGGGAGGGCGGGGTCCGGGTAGCGTGAGTCGGCGTTCCGTAGGTTCGGTGTGTTCGGAGTAGTCGGCGAAGGAGTCCCGGTGACGGAGAACGGACAGGGGAACGCCCCGCAGGCGGCCCCGCAGCCCGGAGCGCCGTGGGGCCCCGATCCGGCGTACGCGCGGCCGCCGGCCCCCGGCCAGTTGCCGCCCCAGCCCGGGCAGGCGGAGCCCGGCCCGGTGCAGTCCGGGCACGTGCTCGGGCCCGGCTGGGAGGGCCCCGGCCAGCCGCACGGTTACGGCTACCCGCCGCTGCCGGAGGCCGCGACCCAGTACATCCCGCCCGTCCCGGCCGGCCCGGACTCCGCCCCGCCCGGCACGGCGTACACCCCGCCCGGGGCGCCGTACGCCCCGCCGGTCCCGGGCGTCCCGGGCCCGCAGGCGGCCGCCGCGTACGACGAGGCGGCGACGCAGTACATCCCGCCCGTCCCGGCCGGGCCGGCGGCCCCCGGGCACCACGAGGCGGCCACGCAGTACATCCCGCCCGTCCCGGCCGGGCCCGCGCCCCCCGCGCACGACGAGGCGGCGACGCAGTACATCCCGCCCGTCCCGGCCGGGCCCGCGCACGACGAGGCGGCGACGCAGTACATCCCGCCGGTGCCGGCGGGCCAGGCGGCACCGGCCCCCTCGTTCGACGAGGCGGCCACCCAGTACATCCCGCCGGTGACCGACGGCTTCGACGGGCTGTTCCGCGACGGCGACGGGGGTGTCGTCGGCAGCGACGGGCACACCCAGCAGCTCCCGCCGATCCAGGAGCCGGTGCTGCGGCAGCCGCCGCCGCGCCCGTACCCGCCGCGCGGGCAGCACCCGCAGCAGTCGTTCCAGCCGGGCGGGCCGGGGCAGCAGCAGTTCGCCCCGCCGCCCCCGCCCGAGCCGGCCCGGCGCGTGCCGCCGGCGGTCATCGGGGCCGTGGTGGTCGGCCTGGCGGTGGTCGGGCTCGGGGTCGGCGCGCTGCTCAGCGACGGCAAGAAGCAGAACAACGACCCGGCCGCGGCGGCGGACGCCCCCACCCCGTCCGCGGGCAGCTCGGCCGCGGCCGCCGAGGCGCCGGTCGACCCGGCCCGGTCCCAGGCCATCCAGCTGGACAAGCTCCTCGCGGACAGCAACGACAGCCGGTCCAGCGTGATCAAGGCCGTCGACGACATCAAGAGCTGCCGCAACCTGGACACGGCCGCGAGCGACCTGCGCGACGCGGCCCGCCAGCGCGAGGAGCTGGTCACCCGGCTCCAGGACGTGAAGATCGACCAGCTCCCGAACAACGCGAGGCTGTCCGCGGCGCTCAACAAGGCCTGGAAGGCCTCGGCGGACGCCGACAACAGCTACGCGGCCTGGGCGGACGACCTCGCCGGGGAGAAGGGCGACAAGAAGGGCTGCAAGGACGGTCGGGCCCGGAACACCGACGACGCGAGCGACGGCAACAAGTCGAGCGGGGAGGCGACCCGGGCGAAGGAGACGGCCGCGCCCCTGTGGAACACGATCGCGGCCAAGTACAACCTCACCAAGCGGGACAAGTCCCAGCTGTAGCCCCGGCCCCCCGCAGGCCCCGGCCCGCAGGCGCGGGCCTGCGGGCCGGGTACGTCACCGGCCTACGTCACGTGGCGCGCGGGGCCTGCTCCAGCGTCTGCGTCATGTCCATCGGCTGCTCGCCCTGCTGGGCGACGAGCCGGCCGGACTGGACGACCTGGAAGGTGACCTGCCCGTTGACGATGCGCGGAAAGCCGGCCAGGGCGCGCATGTTCTCGTAGCGCCAGTTCAGGTCGGGGGTCAGGCCGCCGGTCTTGACGGGGTCGGACTGGTTCAGGGCGCGCGTCACCCTGTGCGGGGTGACGTCCTCGCCGGACTTCAGACGCTTGACGGCCTCGCTGAGTACGGTGTAGGCGATCCAGGCGGTCTGCGTCCCGCTGTCGTCCGGGTCGACGGCGTCGTTGCCGAAGGCGTGCTCGGATATCACCTTCCGCATCGGCTTCCAGACCGGGTCGCTCGACACCGGGTACCAGCTGGTGACGAGCGCGCCCTCGAAGGGGCTCTCCCGGCCGCCGGTGCGGTCGATGAGGGCCTGGCTGACACTGCCCAGCACGGAGGCGATCTGCGGGTTCCGGCGCTTGTCGTCGGCCCGGCGGAAGGCGTCGAAGAACGTCTCCGTGCGCTGGCCGAGCACGGCCGTCACGCAGCCGCGGTCCTTGCCGCCGGAGGAGTTCGTCAGGGCCTCGCGGGCCTGCGGCGTGTAGTCGGCGGAGTCCTCGGCGGCGCGGATGTCGGCGGCCTCGCCCGCCTTGCCGGCGCCGTCGGACCGCAGGCCGGCGTTGAGCAGGATCGGCATCGAGTCGCCGGCGAGTGTGTCGGGCCGGACCAGCGCCACATGGCTGCAGGCGCGGCCCAGCTGGCGTCCGGCGCCGGCGAGGAGTACGGGCTGGCCGCCGTTGACGGGGAAGGAGAGGTTGCTCTGGAACTCCTCCGCGGAGACCCCGTACCCGCCGATGAAGGGGATGCCCTCGACCTCCAGCGGGGCCATGAAGGCACGCCCGTGCTGGCTGTAGGAGCCGACGACGGCGACGGCCTTCTCGGCGATGGCCTTGCGGGCGCAGTCGGCCGCCCCCGACGGGGTGTTCTTCTCGTTGCAGGTGAGCACGCGCAGTTTGTGGCCGTTGATCCCGCCCGACGTGTTGACCCAGTCCTCGTACGCCTTGGCCATACCGGTCATTCCCGGCATGTTGGTGGCGCTGGTGTCCTGCGGGGCGAAGGTCATGACCGTGATGGTGTCCGTGGGGCCGCCCGAGCTTCCGGGGAGCACGCCGCAGCCGGCGAGGAGGCAGACGCCCGTCGCGGCGGCAGTGGCGGTACGGAAGCGGGGAGTTGTGCGTCTCCGATCGGTCATGTCCCAGCACCCTTCCGCCTCACGGGGAAATCGGCAGTGAGATCGGCGTAACAGGGCGTGACATTCAGGTGAAATGGCGGGGGCGTGGTCCTCCACAGGTGCTTGAAGATCGCTCCAGACCGGAACGTACGATCGAAAGCGTGACATTCGCCCAAGCTTCGAAGAACTCTTCCCGACGCGGCGGCCGCTCCTCCACCATGGGCGGCATGCCCCTGAACGACATGCCGTGGTGGCGCTGGCGCAGCAACGTGCGCTCGGCGCTGCACATGCTCTCCGATCCCGCCTTCCAGGAAGAGGTCTGGCTCGCGGGCGCCGAGGGATACGGGGACGTCACCGACGCCGTCTACCGGCTGGTCGAGGACACCTGGCTGGACAGCTGGTCCGCGGAGAAGTACGTCGGCACGATCTTCCGCGACGTGCAGGAGGCCACCCTCGTCGACGTCGCCGTCCTCCGCGTGCTGCGCATCCTCCACCAGGTCGGACCCGACGCCCCCGTGTCCGCCTATCTGGAACACCACGGCTGGCCCGAGGCGGTGCGCGCCGCGCGAGAGGCGCACGTACGGCTGGCGCAGGCGGACGGCGAGGACCCGGATGCCGCGCCGCGTTCGCTGGAACTGCTGAGGATGCTCACCCGCCCGGTGTGAAAGGCTGTGGTGCCATGAGCGACGACCCGCAGCCCCAGGCACCCCAGCAGTACGTACTGACCCTGTCCTGCCCCGACAAGCAGGGCATCGTGCACGCCGTGTCCAGTTACCTGTTCATGACCGGATGCAACATCGAGGACAGCCGGCAGTTCGGCGACCGCGACACCGGCCTCTTCTTCATGCGGGTGCACTTCTCGGCCGAGCCCCCCGTCTCCGTGGAGAAGCTGCGGGCCAGCTTCGCCGCGATCGGCGACTCGTTCCGGATGGACTGGGAGATCCACCGCTCCGACGAGCGCATGCGGGTCGTGCTGATGGTGTCGAAGTTCGGGCACTGCCTCAACGACCTGTTGTTCCGCACCCGGATCGGGGCCCTGCCGGTGGAGATCGCCGCCGTCGTCTCGAACCACACCGACTTCGAAGAGCTGGTCCGCTCGTACGACATCCCCTTCCACCACATCCCGGTGACGAAGGACACCAAGGCCGAGGCGGAGGCGCAGCTGCTGGAGCTGGTCCGCGACGAGAACGTGGAGCTCGTCGTCCTGGCCCGCTACATGCAGGTGCTGTCGGACACCCTGTGCAAGGAGCTCAGCGGCCGCATCATCAACATCCACCACTCCTTCCTGCCGAGCTTCAAGGGCGCCAAGCCGTACCACCAGGCACACGCGCGCGGTGTGAAGCTGATCGGTGCCACCGCGCACTACGTGACGGCCGACCTCGACGAGGGGCCGATCATCGAGCAGGAGGTCGAGCGGGTCGGCCACGAGGTCACCCCGGACCAGCTCGTCGCGATCGGCCGGGACGTGGAGTGCCAGGCGCTGGCGCGGGCCGTGAAGTGGCACAGCGAGCACCGCGTCCTGCTGAACGGCACCCGCACGGTCGTCTTCGCCTGACCTGTTCGGCCCCGCCGGCGTTTGAGGCGCGGGGTCCGGGCAGCGCCCCGGCACACGGCACGACGGGGCCGCACCGGGCTCCGGCCCACGGGTCCGGGGGCCGATGCCCCCGGCCGGGCGGGGCCCGGCGGGCCGCGGGGGCCGGAGGCTAGAGGTGGCTGAGGGAGGCGGCCGCGAACAGCACGTCCCGGATCGCCTCCCGGTCACCGTGCTGCCCGACGGCTGCCTCCTCCGGCGAGATGTGCCCGGCGGCCAGCTGGCAGAACTCGGCCCCGTCCAGCGCGATCCGCGCCACCGTCTGCTCCGCCGACGGCTTCGCGGCCGGCGAGTCCAGGGCGATGTCCCAGCTCCCGCCGCCCGAGCCCTCGATCTCCAGGTGCAGGGTCCGGCCGGGCGCCCCGGCCGCGACCAGCCCGCGCGCCGGAGCCGCCAGCCCGGCCCGGCGGCGGTGCGCCAGCGCGCTCGGCAGCAGCCGGGCCGCCAGGTCGATCATCCGGTGCAGGTGTGGTCCCGACGGGGGGTCGTACGGGTAGTCCACCGCCTCCGCGATGTCCCAGGCGTGCACCCAGCACTCGAAGGCCCGCTCCAGGAACGCGTCCCCGAGCGGCAGCGCGAAGTGCCCGTAGTCCACGGACAGCTCGGCCACGCCCCGGCCCGCGAACGACACCGTCCGCACCAGCGTGTGGCCCTGCTCCCGCCACGGCTCGCGGACCTGGCGGGTGATCGGCTGCTCGACGGAGTTCCAGTAGAGCTCCGTACGGGCCGCCGGTCCCCGCTCCCGCGCCGCGGCCGGGCCCAGCGGGTCGTCCAGGCCCAGGGCGCCCGCGATCATCCCGTCCACCGTGAGCAGGTGGCCGATCACCCCGGCGACCGTGGTGCGGCGGGTCTGTCGGCGCTCCTCCTCGAACCACTTCAGCCGGACCGGGGTCTCCCACTCGGAGTCCCCGAAGTCGCGCAGCAGCGCGTCCAGCCGCGCGGTCTCCGTGTCGTACGGGCTCGCCCACGCCGGGAGCGGGATCCGGGCCGGACGCTTGCCCAGGCAGTCCTCCAGCACCCGCGAGCGCAGCAGCGGCTTGAGGTCCAGGCTCTCCGCCGGGTGCAGCAGCCCCACCGCGTCGCGCAGCCGCAGCGCCTCCTCCGCGCACGGCGCGCACTCGGTGAGGTGCGCCTCCACCGCCTGGATCTCCTCGGGGGAGCAGGCGGCCAGCGCCCACGCGCCGAGCAGCGACTTCAGCACGGCGTGCGAGCGGGGCTCGGGGGCCCGCTCGGGCCGTACGGGCGCCGGCGGCCGCGGTGGCTCCGGCAGTGGCCGGGGCGCGTACCGCGGGTCGAGGTTATCGGCGGGACCGCGCGGGCCCGGTATCCGCGGCGGCCTGCCGATCTGCCGCTCCTCGCGGCCGTCGGATCCGTCGTGGCCGTCGGGTCCGTCGCGTCCGTCGTCGGGACCGTTCATCGGGGCGTTCCATATCCGGGCGGGCCGAAGCCGGGCGGGCTGGCGTCCCCTGGGGTGAGGACGTTGGCGGTGGACAGCAGCTGCAGTCCCAGGCGCAGCCGGCGCCGCGCCTCGTCCTCGCTGATCTGCAGGTCGGCGGCGGCCTGCCGGTAGTCGCGCCGCTTGAAGTAGGCGAGTTCCAGGGCGGCGCGCAGCGGCGCGGGCATCGAGGTGACGATGTAGTCGGCGCGGGCGGCGGCGCTGGCGCTGCGGACCTTCTGCTCGATCTCCTCGCGGGAGCCGCGGCCGACCTCGGTCTGGCGCAGCCGGGCGACGGCCTGGCACTGGGTGACCCGGGCGACCCAGGAGCGCAGGGAGCCCTGCTTGGGGTCGTAGGCGTCCGGGTTCTCCCAGATGTAGCCGAACACTTCGCGGGTGATCCGGTCGGCGGCCCTCTCGTCGCCGAGCACCCGGTGGGCCAGGCTGTGCACGAGCGAGGCGAAGCGGTCGTACAGTTCGCCGAGTGCGGCGGCCTCGCCGCGGGCGAGCCGCTGCTGCATGCGGCGGTCCCAGCGCGGTGGTGCGTCCTTCGGCATCGTGCCCCCAGCCGTGTGTCGACGCATCGAATGTAATGGGCAAGGGCCGGTGCTCGCCTGTTTTGCGGCAACCTCGCCTGGAAGAGTGGCGGGCCGCGGACGGGCTGTGACGGGGTGTGAACGCAGGGGCGCGGCGCGGCACATGGGGCCGGCACATGGGCACGGATGTGCGCGCCCCGTCGCGCTTCCCGTGCGCGGGTTCGATGCGGCCGCCTCCTTGACGCCTTCGCTTAACGTGCGGGCCGCAAAGGGCTTACGCTCCCGCTTGTCTTGAACTGCACCCCACCGCACACGTGAAGGCGGAACCCCCGATATGGACAGCGCAGAATACGAGCGCAAGATCGCCGCCCGATTCGCCACCTTCGACCAGGACGGCAACGGATATATCGACCGCCAGGACTTCAGCGCGGCCGCCAAGGCGGTGCTGGCCGAATTCGGCACGGCCCCGCGGTCGGAGAAGGGCCAGGCCGTGTTCGCGGGCGCGGAGGCGTTCTGGCAGGGGATGGCGGGCATCGCGGACGTCGACGGCGACCAGCGGGTGACCCGGCAGGAGTTCATCACCGGGGCGGCGAAGCGGCTGCGGGACAGCCCGCAGCGGTTCGCGGAGATCGCGCGGCCGTTCCTGCACGCGGTGATCGCGGTGGCCGACGTGGACGGCGGCGGCGTGACCCCGGCCGAGGCGGCCCGTGTCCTGCGGGTCCTGGGCACCCCGGCGGAGGTGGCCGGCCCGGTGGCGGCGGCCCTGGACACGGACGGCGACGGCCGCCTCTCGGAGGACGGCCTCCTCACCGCCTTCGCGTCGTACTGCGGCGTGGAAGCCCCGGACGCCTGACCCGCCCCGGCCCGTGCGCTACGGCGCCTGAGTGCCGGCCCGGACCGGCTCCCGTTCCTGGTCCGTGGTCGTGCGCCGGTCGGCGCCGTCGTCGGCCTGCCGCGGCAGGCCGGGACGGGGGAGGCCGATGTCCTTCAGCCGCATGGCGGGGCGCTCGACGAGGTGCCAGGACAGCACCGCCGCGACCAGGGTGCCGGCGACGCTGAGCGCGAGGTAGGCGGCGAAGCCCCAGCGCGCCCCGCCGAGCGCGGCCACGGCCTGTTCGACGACGAAGCCGTAGATGTAGATGCCGTACGAGTAGTCGTGCTTGCGGCCCACCTTGCGGAATGGCGCGGGCAGTCGGATGGCCAGCCACAGCAGGAGGTAGGCGAGGGCCGGAACGCCGAGGACGTAGAACCAGCCGTAGTGCAGGGCGGCGAGCAGGGTCAGGCCGCTCAGCAGGGCCAGCGGGTCGCTGACCGGGACCCGCTCCTTGTAGACCTCGATGAGGGCGCCGAGGGCGAAGGCGAAGCCGAGGTAGAAGACCCAGGGCACGACGTAGCCGCCGACGATCGGCACGTCCGGCATGCCGTCGCGCATCGGGATCTCCGTGGCGTTCACCCGGGGGTCGGTGAGTGCCTCGCCGAGCACGTAGCAGCCCAGGACCGCGGCGACCGCCAGGATGGCGCGCCGTGCTCGGACCACGCCGCCGGCCCGCGCTCCGGCGAGGACGAGGAGGCCGACGCCGAGGTAGCAGAGGACCTCGTACTCCAGGGACCACAGGGCGCCGTCGAAGCTGCGGTTGAACGTGAGTCCCTTGTGCTGGGCGGTGTCGAGGACGCCCGAGATGCCCCACTGGTGCACCCGGATGGCGAAGTTGGCCCGGAGGTAGTCCAGCGGGCCCTCGCCGTGCCCGAGGAAGCCGGCGAGGCCGTGGTGCTGGCGCCAGTACAGGAACGGCGCGACGGCGAAGGCCGTCACCACCAGGCACACCCACAGCCCCGGCAGCAGGCGCAGGGCCCGGTGCCACAGGAAGCGGCCGACGGGGAGCCGGTTGCCGCTGCGGGTGACGAGGATGCCGGAGAGGATGAAGAACCCGAACACGGAGAGCTTGCCCAGGTCGGTCTGCCCGGCGGCGAAGGCGTAGCCGAACTCGCGCTTCCCGAAGCCGAGGATGCGTGCGTGCGACAGGACCACGGCGGAGGCCAGCAGCAGCCGGAGCAGGCCCAGGCTGTTCTCGCGGCCCGAGAACAGCTCCGCCACGCTTCCGTGGGACCAGCGGAAACGGTTCTGGCGGGAATCGCGCATGCGGATGACGCCTCTCGAGAACGGGACCCGAAGGGGCGCTCTGACGGATGGGGGAGACTGACGATTGTGACACGCGGCGCGTGCCGGGCCGGGCGGGCCCGAGCGGAATGAGACGCCCGCCACGGGGGCCGGCGGGGGCGGGCCGGTTCCGTCAGGCCCCGGCGAAGCGTTCGCGGAGTTGGTATTTGAGTACCTTGCGGAGGGCCTCGTTGCGGGGGAGTGCGTCGAGGAGCTCCAGTTGTTCCGGGAGCTTGTGCGGGGCCAGGCCCTGGGCGCGGAGGTGGTCCGTCAGCCGGTGCAGGGTCAGGGGGGCGGTGCCCGGGGGTTGTTCCACGACGGCGCAGACGCGTTCGCCGCGGTCCGGGTCCGGCAGGCCTATGACGGCGACGTCGCCGACCTCCGGGAGCAGGTGGAGGAGGTCCTCGATCTCCTTCGCCGAGATGTTCTCGCCCTTGCGGATGATGACGTCCTTGCTGCGGCCGGTGAGGACGAGGTAGCCGTCGGGGGTCAGGCGGCCGAGGTCGCCGGTGATGAGGTAGCCGTCCGCGTCGAAGGGGCCGTCGTCCGCCGGTCCGGCCTGGTCGAGGTAGCCGCGGCAGACCGCCTCGCCGCGCAGTCGGACCTCGCCGTCCGTGCCGGCGGGCAGCGGGGTGCCGTCGGGGGCCGTGATGCGGATGGACATGCGGGCCGGGGGGCGGCCCTCGGTGGTGGCGAGGTGGTCCGCGGTGTCGTCCGGGGCGCCCATGGTGATCATCGGTACCTCGGTCATGCCGTAGCCGTGGGTGAGCTGGCAGCCCAGTTCCCGGACCACCGCGTGGTACAGCTCGGGCGGCTTCGGGGCGCCGCCGCCGGCGAGCAGGCGGAGGGTCGGGATGAGCGGTTCGGACGGGTTCCTGCGCTGCTCGGCGAGGAACATCGAGTAGAAGGCGGTCGAGCCGCCCGCGACCGTGACCCCGTGGCGCCGGTAGCCGTCCAGTGCGTCCGGCATCGCGAACTTCTCGAAGAGCACCGCGGGGAACCCGTACAGCAGCAGCATCACCGTGTAGTCGGGGCCGGCGATGTGGGCGAAGGGGAACGCCATCGAGCCGACGTCCTGCGGGCCGAGCCGCAGGGCGTGCGCGAGGCAGGAGCCGCCCGCGATCAGTGAGCGGTCGGTGTGCAGGACGCCCTTGGGGTCCGAGGTGGTGCCGGAGGTCCAGTAGATCCAGCGTACGGAGGTCCCTTCGGTGGGCGGTGCGGGGAGCCCGGCCGGGTCCCCGTCCGGGAGGTCGGCGGCCTCGTACACCGTGAAGACGCCGCGGGCGCCGAGCCGCCCGGCCATCGCGGTGTGGTCGAAGCCCCGCCAGAGGCCGGGGACGGCGAAGAACTCGGCCTTGGACTCGCGCAGCGCGAAGCCCACCTCGCGGTCCCGGTAGAAGGGGATCACGGGGGACTGGACGGCTCCGAGCCGGGCCAGGGCCAGCGAGAGCAGGACCGTCTCGATCCGGGTGGGCAGCTGCCAGGCGACGACCGTGCCCGGGCGCACCCCCATCCCGTACAAGCCCGCGGCCACCCGCTCGGCGCGGTCGCGCAGCTCGCCGAAGGTGATCGTCCGGTCGTCGGCGGGGTCCGGGGCCGCCTGGATGAGGACGGGGGCGTCGGGGGTCAGCTCCGCCCGCCGGGCGACGAGTGCCCAGAGGGTGGGGGAGCCGTCGAGTTCGTGCGCGGTGTCGGCCGGCGTCCGCGTCGTTCCCGGCATGGCAGCCCTCCGTTCGACCGGTCATTGCTGACGGGTAGTCAGATGATGGGCAGAGCGTAGGGCCGGGGCGCTTGTCGGTCCAGGGGTGGCGGGGCTAGCGTGGGGCGACCGCTTTTCCTGACGGTCCATCAGATCAGCTCCGGTCCATCAGATCGGCTCCGACGGATTCGGCTCACCGGATCAGGCTCGATCCGGCTCGCGGTGAGGGGACACCATGGAACTGCCTCGGATCATCAGCGTCGACGACCACGTCATCGAACCCGCCCACCTCTTCGACGTCTGGCTGCCCGCCAAGTACCGCGACCGCGGACCCAGGCCGCTCACCGCCGGCATCGGCGAGCTGGAGTACCGCGGCGGCAAGTACGTGATCTCCATGGACCCCGACGGCCCGCCGACCGACTGGTGGATCTACGAGGACCTGAAGTTCCCGTACAAGCGGAACATCGCCGCAGTCGGCTTCGACCGCGACGACATGACCCTGGAGGGCATCACCCGCGCCGAGATGCGCCGTGGCTGCTGGGACCCCCGGGCCAGGCTCGCCGACATGGACCTCAACCACGTCGAGGCCTCACTCTGCTTCCCCACCTTCCCGCGCTTCTGCGGGCAGACCTTCGCCGAGGCCCACGACAAGGAGGTCGCCCTCGCCTGCGTGCGCGCCTACAACGACTGGATGGTCGAGGAGTGGTGCGGCGACAGCGGCGGCCGGCTGATCCCGCTGTGCATCGTCCCGCTGTGGGACATCGACCTGGCCGTCGCCGAGATCCGCCGCAACGCCGCCCGCGGGGTCCGCGCCGCCACCTTCTCCGAGATCCCCACCTACCTCGGGCTCCCCTCCATCCACTCCGGCTACTGGGACCCGTTCTTCGCCGTCTGCCAGGAGACCGGCACCGTCGTCAACATGCACATCGGGTCCTCGTCCCAGATGCCGGCCGCCTCCCCCGACGCCCCGCCCGCCGTCCAGGCGTCGCTGAGCTTCAACAACGCCATGGCCTCGATGATGGACTTCCTCTTCAGCGGGGTGCTGGTGAAGTTCCCGCAGCTCAAGCTGGCCTACAGCGAGGGCCAGATGGGCTGGATCCCGTACGCCCTGGAACGCGCCGACGACGTCTGGCAGGAGCACCGCGCCTGGGGCGGGGTCCGCGACCTGATCCCGGAGCCGCCGTCCACGTACTACTACCGGCAGATGTTCTGCTGCTTCTTCCGGGACAAGCACGGCATCGCCTCGCTCGACGTCGTCGGACGCGACAACGCCACCTTCGAGACCGACTACCCGCACGTCGACTCGACCTTCCCGCACACCAAGGAGGTCGCCCTCGACCACGTGAAGGGCCTCGACGAGGAGACCGTCTACAAGCTGATGCGCGGCAACGCCATCCGCATGCTCGGCCTGGACCTGGACCTGGACCGCGACCGGGCCGCGGCCGGCGCCGGGACGGCACGGTAACGGTAGTGGACCTCGCGTACACGCAGGAGGAGCAGGAGTTCCGGGCGCGGCTGCGCGAGTGGCTCGCCAAGGTGCTGCCCGAGCTGCCGCCGAAGCCGTCCCCCGACGACTGGCCGGGCCGCCGCGCCCACGACCTCGGTTGGCAGCGCAGGCTGTACGACGCCGGGTACGCGGGCCTGCACTGGCCCGTCGACGCCGGCGGGCGCGGCGCCACCCCCACCCAGCACCTGATCTTCCTGGAGGAGACCGAGCGCGCCGGGGCCCCCTACGTCGGCGCGAACTTCGTCGGCCTGCTGCACGCCGGCCCGACCATCGCCGCCGAGGGCACCGCCGAGCAGCGGGCCCGCTGGCTGCCGCCCGTGCTGCGCGGCGAAGAGCTGTGGTGCCAGGGCTTCAGCGAGCCCGGCGCCGGCTCCGACCTGGCCTCCCTGCGGACGCGCGCGGTCCGCGACGGCGACGTGTACGTCATCACCGGCTCGAAGGTGTGGACCTCGCACGCGGAGATCGCCGACTGGTGCGAACTCCTCGTCCGCACCGACCCCGGCGCCCCGCGGCACCGGGGCATCTCCTGGCTGGCCATGCCCATGGACGCGCCCGGGGTGACGGTCCGGCCGCTGCGCACCCTGGTCGGGAGCACCGAGTTCGCCGAGGTGTTCCTCGACGGGGTGCGGGTCCCGGTGGCCAACCGGGTCGGGGAGGAGAACGACGGCTGGCGGGTCACCATGGTCACCCTCTCCTTCGAGCGGGGCACGGCCTTCGTCGGCGAGGTGGTGGCCTGCCGGCGCACCCTGGGCGAGCTCGCCCGCGCGGCCAGGGCGAACGGCCGCTGGGACGACCCGGTGCTGCGGCGCCGGCTCGGGCGGCTGCACGCGGAGTTCGGCGCGCTGTGGCGGCTCACCCAGTGGAACGTGAGCGCGGCCCAGCGTACGGGCGGGGTCCCGGGGACGGGCGGATCGGTGTTCAAGCTGGCCTACTCGCACGCGCGGCAGGAGCTGTACGACACGGCCGCCGAGGTGCTGGGCGCGGGCTCGCTCGTCCTGGAGGAGGAGTGGGTGCGCGAGCGGCTGTCCTCCCTTTCGTACACGATCGCCGCGGGCACCTCGCAGATCCAGCGCAACATCGTCGCCGAGCGGATCCTCGGCCTCCCGAAGGGCCGGTGAGGGACATGGACTTCCAGCCGACGCAGGAACAGCGGGACCTGCGGTCGGGCGTACGGGCGCTGCTGGCGCGGTGGTACGGGCGCGAGGTGCTGCGGGCCGCAGTGGACGCCGTGGACGCCCCGGCGGCGGTGCTCGACCGGGGGCTGTGGCGGGAGCTGGGCGCGGCCGGGTTCTTCGCGCTGCGGCTGCCGGAGGCGGCCGGCGGGGTCGGGCTCGGGCTCGCGGAGGCCGTGCTCGTCTTCGAGGAGGCCGGGCGGGCGCTGCTGCCGGGGCCGCTGGTGGCGACGCACCTGGCGGCCGGGGCGGTCCCGGGCGCGGCGGAGGGCACCGCGGTGGTCACGGCCTTCGACCTGGGCGGCGGGGGCGGGCCGGGAGCACCGGGAGCACCGGGCGGTGCTCTCGTGGCGCACCTGGGGGAGGCGGACGCCGTCCTCGGGTCGGGCGTGGACCCGGCGGTGCTGCTCCGCACGGGTGAGCCGGTCCGCTCGGCGGACCCCCTGACCCCGCTGCACCGCGTGCCCGCCCCCGCGGACGGGGCGGAGGTGGCTCCGTACCGTGACGAGGGGGCGCTCCTGACGGCGGCCCTCCAGCTCGGCAGCGCCCTGCGCACCCTGGAGCTGGCGGTGCGCCATGCGAAGGAACGCGAGCAGTTCGGGCAGCCGATCGGGGGGTTCCAGGCGGTGAAGCACCTGTGCGCGGGGATGCTGGTGCGCGCGGAGCTCGCCCGTACGGCGGTGTACGCGGCGGCGGTCACGGCGGACCCGGGGGAGATCGCCGGGGCGAAGCTGCTCGCGGACGAGGCCGCCGGCGGCAACGCGCGCGACTGTCTCCAGGTGTACGGCGGCATGGGCTTCACCTGGGAGGCTGACGTCCACCTGCACCTGAAGCGGGCGTGGCTGGGGGCCGCACAGTGGCGGACGGCGGGCGAGGCGGAGGAGGTGCTGGCGGCCGATTTGCTCGCCACTGGCGGGGTCTGACGCGGCACGCATGTCCGATTACGGAGAGTTGATATCGGTTTGTGTCCTTGGCGGGGCCCGAAGCGGCCCGAATGCGGGGGACTGCTCCGGTACGCTCCCGGGAATGCGAGCGGTAGCGCGGCGTGAGCGCCGCACAGTATGCACCACGCCTTCATCTTCGCGCTGGAATATGCCTGAAGCGCTTGTCGCGGTGACTGTATGTCAACCATGCTGCTGCGCAGAGGGGTCACGTTCGGTGATCCCGTCCTGTCACAAGGCGACGTGTCCGCCGGTTCGGATGGTGTGAGCGGTGCAGGTGCTTCAGGTGCAGCTGGAGGTAGGACCGGACCCGGCGGAGGTCGGCCGGGCCCGCCGGTGGGCGCGTTCCCGGCTGGCGGGGTGCGGGATAAAGGACGACGAGCCGCTCGCCGAGACGCTGATCCTGTTGATCTCCGAGTTGGTCACCAATGCCGTGGTGCACACCGGGTGCCCGGCGGTGCTGCGGATGCTGTTCGGTGGGCCGGGCGTGCGGGTGGAGGTCGCCGACGCCAGTGACCGTGCCCCGTCCCGGCGGCAGGCCTGCGGGGAGGACACCGGCGGGCGTGGGCTGGAGCTGGTCGACGGGCTCGCCGACCGGTGGGGCTGGCAGCGCGAGGGCGGCGGCAAACGGATCTGGTGCGAGGTCGACCGTGCGGACGGCGCCAAGGGGCGCGCTTCCACGCGCACGGACGGGCCGCGCGAGAATGTCGGGTCGATCCGGGAACCGCGCGTGTACCTCTAACGAGGTGTTGACGGTTCGTCAACTGTTGATCACCCTGGTGTGGAGCGATTCGTCGCGAGGGGACGCCAAGGGCAGGCCTTGACGAGTGCGGGTCGCGGGGGTGGCGGCTGCCGTGCCGCGCTCGGGGCGTGCGCGACTGTACGCCGCCACCCGCTGTACCGCATCCGGGCGCGCCCGGCCTCCGCCGACTGCCGGCCGGCCGTCACCCGGGCGGGCTGACGAGCCCCATCTCATAGGCCTTGATCACCAGTTGGACCCGGTCGCGGGCGTCCAGCTTCGTCAGCAGCCGCGCCACATGTGATTTGGCGGTGGCGATGGAGATGAAGAGGGTCTCCGCGATCTCACTGTTCGACAGTCCTCGTCCGACGAGTGTCAGGACTTCTTGCTCCCGCTCCGTGACGACCGGCACCCGTTCCGGGGCGGGCGCCGGGGCCGCGGCGAAGTCCGCTATCAGCCGCCGGGTGACGCCCGGTGCGAGCAGGGAGTCACCGGCGGCGACGACGCGGACGGCCGCCAGGATGTCGTCCAGCGCCATGTCCTTGACGGCGAAGCCGCTCGCGCCGGCGCGCAGCGCCCCGTAGACGTGGTCGTCCTCGTCGAAGGTGGTCAGGATGAGCACCCGGGCCCCGCCCGACGTCCCGCCCGAGGGGCCGCTCTCCGTCCCGCCGCGGCCGGGGCGCCCGCCGGGGCGGCCGGCGGTGATCCGGCGGGTGGCTTCGATGCCGTCCATCTCCGGCATCCGGATGTCCATCACCACCACGTCCGGGTCGAGCTCTGCGGTGAGCCGGACCGCCTCGGCGCCGTTCGCCGCCTCGCCGACGACCTCCATGTCCGGGGTGTCGGCCATCAGGACCCGCAGCCCCGACCGCACGAGCGGCTGGTCGTCGGCAAGCAGAACGCGGATGCTGCCGCTCATCGCTCCCCTTCCTTCACGTACTCGTCCCTGCGCTCGTCCGCACGGTCGCCCCCACGATGCTGCGGTTCGGCGGACTCGGGCTGCCCGGCCGGGTCGACGGGCAGGCCGGCCACCACCCGGAAGCCGCCCCCGGGTAGGGGCCCGGCCTCGAACCGGCCGCCGAGCAGGGCGGTGCGCTCCCGCATGCCGGTGATGCCGAATCCGCTGCCGGAGTGCGCCACCGCGGTCGCCCGTCCGTCGTCGGTGATCTCCAGGGCCAGCTCCCCGTCCCCGTACCCGACGGCCACCCGGCAGGTGGCCGCGCCGGCGTGTCGGACGACGTTCGTCAGGGACTCCTGGACGATCCGGAACGCTGCCAGCTCGATGTCCGGCGGCAGGGGCCGCCGCTCTCCCGACCGGACCACCTCGATCCGGACCCCGGTGTCGCTCCCGGTCGCGGCGGCGAGCTGCTCCAGCCCGTCGAGGCCGGGTGTGGGGGCCAGCGGTGCGGGTTCGCTGCGGCGCAGTGCCACCAGTGTGCGGCGCAGGCTCGCCAGGGTCTCCCGGCTGGTGGATTCGATGGCCTGTAGTGCCTCGCGGGCCTGTGCGGGCTGTTTGTCGATGACGCGGCTGCCGACGCCCGCCTGGATGGCGATGATGCCGATGCTGTGGGCGACCAGGTCGTGCAGTTCGCGGGCGATGCGCAGCCGCTCCTCGGCGAGGGCCTGTTCGGTGGCGCGGGCCTGCTCCTGCGCGGCGGACTCGCGGCTGCGCCGCATGGAGTCGCCTATCAGCCAGGCCAGTACGACGATCGGCAGCTGGCTCTGCGCGAGCACGAGGCCGGGTCCGCCGAGGACGGGCCGGGCGAGCTGCCCGAGCAGCACGGCCAGCACCGTGACGGCGACGGCGGTCAGTGCGACCCGCCGGGGCCGGGAGGAGGCGACACGTCCGAGCGCGACCGCGCCGGCCACCACCGGGACGAACGTCATCTGCGGCGTGTTCGTGACGAATATCAGCGCGCACGCGGTGACCAGCATCAGCGAAAGGGTGGCGACCGGTGCGCGCCGCACCAGGACCGCAGCGACCGCGAGCCCGATCACGATGAGCAGCGGGCCCGGTCCGAAGATCTGGTCGCCGACCCCGAGCGGTACGCGCAGCACTATGTTCGACAGCACGAGCGTGACCAGCCCGGCCCCGACCCAGAGCGCAGCCGTCTGCCACCGGTGCCCGGCCCCGGCCCCGACCTGCCGCGCACCGCCTTCTGCCTTCCCCCGTGAGGTTTCCATGCCTTGTACTTAATCACCGCTCCATGACGGGGACATCGGCCTGCGGGCTGCATCCCGAGGGCGGAGTGACTGCCGGTCAGCGGTGGGTGGGAGTCAGGGTGAGGTGGGCGACGGGTAGGACGCGCCACTCGGGCCGGCGCCCGTCGCGGAGCGCGATGCCGAAGCCGGCGGGCTCGCCGCGGTGCAGGGCGGCCAGCGCCTGGACCCGACCGCCGCCATCGGCCCAGGCGAGCGCGCGGTCGACCTCGGCGGGGGACAGGGCGAAGGGGTGCGTGGTCCGGATCTGCGTCCGGACCAGCCGGACCGCCCTCTCGGGTGTCTCCAGCATGGTCCGGTACAGCAGTTCGGGCAGCCGGTCCTGGCCGTCCCGGTAGCAGACGGCCTCGAACCAGTACCCGGTGTGGATCCCCGCCATGTAGTCCTGCGGCGTCCGGGACGAGTGGTCGTAGTGGATGCGGCACATGCGCGGTACTCCTGCCCGTGCGGAGGGTTACCCCCTCCGGGCCGGTGCGAGCAGCAGGGAGGGGGCAACGGTGCGCCCTCCCCGACTGGCGCAGGGTCGAGGAGGGTTGCGCGGCTCCGGGGCGGCCCGGGCCGCGCACGGCAGACGCTAACGCTGGCGACGGATGAGTATCAAGCGTTTGACGTCTAACGGGTGAGACTGGCACATGCCGCGGTGACGCGAGGGATGAAGGCCCGACCCCCTGGCCCGGGTGGGCGAGGGGGTCGGGGTGGTCGCGCTGTTCGGGCTCAGGCCAGGTCGTCGAACTCGCCGGCCGCGGCCCCGTCGATGAACGCCCGGAGCTTCGCCCGGGTGGTCCGGATGATGACACTGGGGTCATCGCTCTCGCGGATCAGGACCTCGCCGTTCTGTACTGCCACTTCGAGGCAGTTGGCAACGTCGTCCGACTTGGAGGACTTGCGCCACTTGATGTCCACAGCTCTCACGCCTCACGCTCGTTGTGTCATCCTGCGAATGAACTCGCGGGACTGTTCGGGGTCGTACGACCGTTCCTCGATCCGGTCCAGCGCTGCACGGCAGTTGGCCATTGGCAGCTCGGCATCAAGAAGCTCCGAGGATCTGGCGGTGTCGGTCTGCACCGTGTCGAGCTGGGGGACCCGTCCGTACGCGTAGACGGTCGAGACTCCGGCGTTCGGAAATCCCCCGGCCTCGAAGGGGATCACCCTGACCGTCACGTTCTCGCGCTCGGTCTGTTCCAGTAGGTAGCCGAGCTGATGGACGGCAACCTTCCGGCCGCCGAACTGGATGCGCAGGGCGGCCTCGTGGATCAGGAAAGTGCACTCTGGTAGATCCTTCCGGTCCAGTACATCGCGGCGTCGCATCCGAAAGGAGACCAGCCGGCGGAGGTTCGTCGGCGGCAAAGCGGGGACAGCCTCCGCGAAGACGGCGCGTGCGTAGTCCTCGGTCTGGAGGAGTCCTGGGATGTGCAGGATCTGCGACTGGCGGAACGCAACGGCGTGGTGCTCAAGTTCCGCGATGTCGAGTAGCCCGGCCGGCAGGTCGTCACGGTAGTCGTCCCACCAGCCGCGTACGCGTTCCGCGGCCATCGCGGCCAGAGCGTCGACGTACATCGCGTCCGGGCAGCCGTAGTGGTTCGCCCACGTCCGCACGCGCTCGCTGCTGACGCCGAATCTGCCCGCTTCGACATTGCTCATCGTCGTGCGGTCGGTGCTTAGCTGCGCTGCGGCTTCGGTGAGTGAAATCCCTGCCTTCTCACGGATCTTCCGAAGCTCGGAACCCAACCGACACTGCCGCGCGGTCGGGGCCTTCCTTGGCGGCATCGCCTTCCCCTTCTGTCGGGGGATCAGTCTGGCCTCAGGTCGACACGAGGTCCACTTACACCGCAAGTTACGGAAAGCCGTACAACGCGTTGTACGCAACCCGCTACAGTCGGTGGTGCACCGCTTCGTGCGTCAGGAGGTCGAAGTGCAGTCGCTGAAACGCGCCTTGACGCGGGGCGTTTCGCCCGGGGGCGGCCAAAGCCACGGCATTCAGCGCACGGCGGGGCGCGTGAACTCGTACCGCGTTGGGAGAAGCAGTATGAAGACGAGTGTCTTGGTCCCCGCCGAGCCTGCGGCGGAGGACGCACTCACCTACCGGATGGTGGCTCCGAGCCGCCCGGACACCCCCCGCATCGCCCGCGACTGGGTGGTGTCGGTCCTGCGCGGTACCGGACATCCGGAGCTCGCCGACCGGGCGCGGCTGTGCACCTCGGAGGTGGTGACCAACGCCCACCGGCACACGGACACGCGGGAGATCGCCGTGGAGGTGGTGTTGTCAGGAGGCCGCGTCACGGTGTCCGTGTACGACTCCGCGGCTGGGCACCGGCCGCCGGACGGGGACGGCGGCGGCCGCCCGGGTCTGCTCGACACGCACGGCCGCGGTCTCGCGCTCGTCGCGGCGTACGCCGACGGCTGGGACGTCAGCGCCCGGCCGGACCGCAAGGCGGTGTGGTTCCGGCTGGCGTGAGCTGCCGGGCGCGGATTCCTTCCCCGTGAGGTGGAGGTGGCCCGTACAGGGCTCGCCGCCAAGCCCGCCGCCGCAACCCGCGGCTGGCTGCGCTGGCTGGTGTCCTACCTGGAGGACAGCATGACGACGCAGCCCGACCACCGGGGCGAACTCGTTCCACGTCCCGAGCGCACGCCTGACGCCGTTCGCGTCGCCTTGGCCCGTATCGCCCCGCACCGCCTGGACGAGATGGAGAGGTGCGAGAACCGCGCCCTCGCCGCAGCCGTCAGCAGTGACAAGATCGGCCACCTCCAGCACTGGCTCACTCATTGGGCTGCCGAGGTGGAGATCGAGCGCCGGCCGGAGCTGGCCGCACGCCGCAGCCGCGCCCTGGCGGCCGTCCAGGGAACCGCCAGCCGCGATGACCCCGCTTTCAGACCGGCCGTGGACGAGCTCCGGGCTGTGGAGGACGAGGCCGCCCGGGCGGTGTCGGAGCGAGCTGTGTGACTAGCGCCAGATGTCTGGCGGAAGCGTCCCGGGCTGTTCGACCCGGCCCGTGAACTCGGGCCGGGCGTGGCGCGCGCGGCGCGGGAGGTGGGGCCTGCCCGCCCGGTCGGGGGCCTGCCCGCCCGGTCAGAGGACGGCCACCGGGGCGACCGGGGTGCCGACCGCGCCGACGAAGGGTTCCGGCATGGCGGAGAGCAGGAAGGCGTAGCGGCGCGTTTCTGCACAGGCTGTGGACAACGTCTCCAGATTCCAGTTCTGGCCCTGGTGCATGCCCATCTCGACCAGGTGCAGGGCGTGGACCGGCAGCCAGAGGTCCTCGATCTCCGGCGGGAAGACCTCGAAGGTCAGGGTGTCGTTGGCGACGGCCGCCACGTCACGGGCGTGGAACCACTCCGGGGTGCGGACGGACAGGCCGGGGGACGGGAAGCCGTAGCCGTGTCTGTCCCCGGCCAGGAAGACCTGGATCTGACCGGTGCGGACCAGGACGACGTCGCCCGCCCGGACGGTCGTCCCGCCGAACTCCTCCGCCTCCGCCAGGTCCTCCGGGGTCACCGCGTGGCCGCCCGGCAGCCGGTCCAGCCCCTTGGCTCGGGCCACGTCGAGCAGGACCCCGCGCGAGACGATCGGGGCGGCCTTGTCGATCCCGCTGAACGCGGCCCGCCCGTGCGCCGTGATGGTGCCGGCGGGGCGGCCGTTGTAGATGCGGCCGGAGTGGGAGACGTGGGTGAGGGCGTCCCAGTGGGTGCCCGCCTGGAGCCCCATGGTCACGGCGTCGTCGCTGCAGGCCACCGTGCCGGGGCCGAACAGCTCCTGGTTGATCTGCACCATCGTGTGCAGGGGGTTGATCCGCCCGGGGATCAGTCCGGCCTGGACGCCGTCCTCCTTGAGCGGGACCGCCAGCGGGATCCGGCGCCCCGTCCGCACCTCGGCGGCCGCGGCCCGGACCACCCCGTCGGTGATCAGGTTCAGGGTGCCGATCTCGTCGTCGGCGCCCCAGCGCCCCCAGTTGTTGACGCGCTTGGCGATCTCGTGGAACTCGGCGGGCAGGGCCACGGTCCATCAACTCCTCGGCCGTGATTGCGGCTGCGGCGGGCTTGTGCGGCGGCGTCCGACTGCCCATAAAATCTAACGGTCCGTCAGAAACCGCGGGAAGGGGTCGGCGTGGGGAACTTCTTGGCAGGCAAGGTCGTGGCGGTCACCGGCGCCGGGCGCGGCATCGGCCGCGCCGTCGCACTCGCCGCCGCGGCCGAGGGCGCCAGTGTCGTCGTCAACGACTACGGCGTCGGCATCGACGGCGGCGCACCGACCAGCGAGATAGCCGAGGCCGTCGTGAAGGAGATCCTCGCCGCGGGCGGCGAGGCCGTCGCCGTCGCCGACGACATCTCCACCATGGACGGCGGCCAGCGCGTCGTCGACACCGCGCTGACCCGGTACGGACGCATCGACGGCGTCGTCTGCGTCGCCGGCATCCTGCGCGAACGGATGCTGTTCAACATGTCCGAGGAGGAGTGGGACCCGGTCCTCGCCACCCACCTCAAGGGCACCTTCACCGTCTTCCGCGCCGCCTCCGCCGTGATGCGCCGCCAGGGCTGCGGCACCCTCATCGGCTTCACCAGCGGCAACCACCAGGGCTCCGTCTCCCAGGCCAACTACAGCGCGGCCAAGGGCGGCATCATCTCCCTCGTCCGCTCCGCCGCCCTCGGGCTGCACAAGTACGGCGTCACCGCCAACGCCGTCGCCCCCGTCGCCCGCACCCGCATGTCGGCGAACGTCCCCATGGAACTCAAGGAGATCGGCGAGCCCGAGGACGTCGCCGCCCTCGTCACCTACCTGCTCAGTGACAAGGCCGTCGCCCCCGGCGGCGAGCGCATCACCGGGCAGGTCTACACGGTCGCCGGCCCGAAGATCGCCGTCTGGGCCCAGCCGCGCGAACTGCGCGCCGGATACGCCGAAGGCCCCTGGACCCCCCAGAAGATCGCCGACTTCCTGCCCGGCACCGTCGGTACCGACCCGATGCCGATGCTCGCGCAGCTGGAGGCCATGGCCAGGGCGGCGGCCGCCAAGGACCGCCCCAACGCCTAGAAGGGGCGGCACACCGTGGACTTCAGCTTCGGCGCCGAGGACGAGGAGCTGCGCGGCCGTGCCCGGGCCTGGCTCACCGAGCACCTCACGGGCCCGTACGCGCAGGCCGCCGGACTCGGCGGGCCCGGCAGCGAGCACGAGGGAGTGGGGGTGCGCCGCGCTTGGGAACGCGAACTCGGCCGCGGCGGCTGGATCGGCCAGGGCTGGGACGCGCCGCCCGGGACGTACGGGCAGCAGCGGCTCTCGCTGACCGGGCAGGTGGTGTGGGCCGAGGAGTACGCCGCCTCGCGCGCCCCCGCCCGCGTCGGCCACATCGGCGAGAACCTCCTCGCCCCCACCCTCGTCGCGTACGGCAGCCGCGAGCAGCAGGACCGCTTCCTGCCCGGCATCGCCCGCGGCGAGGAGCTGTGGTGCCAGGGCTACAGCGAGCCCGGCGCCGGCTCCGACCTCGCGGGCGTACGGACGGCAGCGGTCCGCGACACCGCCGACGGGTCGTTCCGCGTCACCGGCCAGAAGACCTGGACCTCGATGGCCCGGGACGCCGACTGGTGCTTCGTCCTCGCCCGCACCGAGCCCGGCTCCCGGCGGCACCGGGGGCTGTCGTTCCTCCTGGTGCCGATGGACCAGCCGGGCCGGATCGAGGTGCGGCCGATCCGGCAGATGACCGGGACCTCCGAGTTCAACGAGGTCTTCTTCGACGGGGCGGTCGCCGCCGAGGTCGTCGGCGGAGAGGGCGACGGCTGGACCGTGGCCATGGGCCTGCTGGCACGGGAACGCGGGGTCTCCACCCTCGTCCAGCAGATCGGCTTCGCCGCGGAACTGGAGCGCGTCCTGGCCGCGTACGCCAGCGCACACGGCGCACACGATGCGCCCGGTGCGCCCGGTGCGCCCCGTGCCTTCGGCGCACCCGGCGCCGGGGACCCCGTACTGCGCGACCGGCTCGTCCGGCAGTGGGCCGAGCTGCGCACGATGCGCTGGAACGCCCTGCGCACGCTCGGCACCGCCGCCCCGGACGGCGGAGAAGGCGGAATCAGCGGCGACGGCGGTGGCGGCGATCCGGGTGCGCCCAGTGTCGCCAAGCTGCTGTGGGGCGGCTGGCACCGGCGGCTCGGCGAGCTGGCGGTGGCGGTCAGGGGCGCGGCCGCCACGGCCGGGCCCGCGGCCTGGGCGCCGGACCTGCCGTACGGACCCGGGCTCGACGAGGACCAGCGCCTGTTCCTGTTCACCCGCGCCGACACGATCTACGGCGGCTCGGACGAGATCCAGCGCAACATCATCGCCGAGCGGGTGCTCGGCCTGCCCAGAGAGGCGCGGTGAAGGTATGAGGGGCGTCGTGTTCGACGGCGAGCAGGCCCGGGTGGTGGACGATCTGGAGGTCCGCGGTCCGGGGCCGGGGGAGGTCCTGGTGGCCATAGCGGCGGCCGGGTTGTGCCACAGCGACCTGTCGGTGATCGACGGCACGATCCCGTTCCCCCCGCCGGTGGTGCTGGGGCACGAGGGGGCCGGGGTCGTCGAAGCGGTCGGGGCGGGGGTAACGCACGTGGCGCCCGGGGACCACGTGTCGCTGTCGACGCTCGCCAACTGCGGTGCTTGCGCCGACTGCGACCGGGGCCGGCCGACCATGTGCCGCAAGGCGATCGGAAGGCCGGGGCAGCCCTTCTCGCGCGGCGGGAAGCCGCTGTTCCAGTTCGCCTCGAACTCCGCGTTCGCCGAGCGCACGGTCGTCAAGGCCGTGCAGGCGGTGAAGATCCCCGACGACATCCCGATGGCATCGGCGGCCCTGATCGGCTGCGGCGTGCTGACCGGTGTCGGCGCGGTGCTGAACCGGGCGCGCGTCGACCGGGGCGAGTCGGTGGTCGTCATCGGCGCGGGCGGCATCGGGCTCAACGTGCTCCAGGGCGCGCGGATCGCGGGTGCGACGACCATCGTGGCGGTCGACGCGAACCCGGCCAAAGAGGCCGTGGCCCGGCAGTTCGGGGCCACGCACTTCGTCGACGCCTCGGCGGTCGCGAACGCGCCGGCGGCGGTGAAGGAGATCCTCCCGACCGGCACGGACCACGCCTTCGAGTGCGTCGGCAACGTCCGGCTGATCCGCCAGGCGATCGACCTGCTGGACCGGCACGGGCAGGCCGTGCTGCTGGGCGTGCCCGGTTTCGAGGAGGAGGCGTCCTTCCGGGTGTCGTCGATGTACCTCGACAAGACCGTGATGGGCTGCCGGTACGGGTCGTCGCGGCCGCAGCGGGACATCGCCCTGTACGCGGAGCTGTACCGCAAGGGGCAGCTGCTGCTCGACGAGCTGGTGACCGAGGTCTACCCGGTCGAGGACTTCGCGAAGGCGGCGGACGACGCGAAGCACGGGCGGGTGGCGCGGGGGGTGCTCACCTTCTGAGGCGGCGCACCGGCGCGCGGCGGGGCGGGCTGGTGCACGGGCTGGTGCGGGGCCGCTCCCGCGCTCCCGGGTGCCCGCCCGCGCGGCGCCGTCCGCGTACGCCCCTCCGGCGGGCCGGAGGGGCGTACGGCTGCCGGGACGCGCCCGGTGGCGGGGTGGGGGCGGGACAGGGAGGCGCTGGGCGGGGCCGGGGGCTCAGGCGTCGTCCGTGTCCGCGATCCGGCCGAAGCGGCCCCGGTGGAACAGCAGCGGCCCCTCGTCGCCGGCCGCGCTCAGTGCCTCCACCCGGCCGACCACGATCAGGTGGTCCCCGCCGGTGTGCACGGCGTGGATCCGGCAGTCGACCCAGGCGGACACCCCGTCGAGCAGCGGGGATCCGGTCGCGGGGGAGGGGGAGTGGGCGACCCCGGCGAACTTGTCGGCACCGCTGACCGCGAACCGGCGGCACAGCTCGCCCTGCCCGGCGCCCAGGATGTTGACGCAGAACACGCCCGCGCGGGCGATCCGCGGCCAGCTGGTCGACGTACGGCCCACCATGAAGACGACCAGCGGCGGGTCCAGCGACAGCGAGGCGAAGGACTGGCAGGCGAAGCCCGCCGGGCCGTCCTCCCCGTCGCCGGGCGGGGCGGTGACGACGGTGACACCGCTGGCGAAGTGCCCGAGCACGGCCCGGAACTCGGCGGGGCCGACGGGGGCGCGCTCGTCCTCGCCGACGGCCCGCAGGTCGGGACGGGGCAGAACGGAGGGCTCCGGCGCGTGTGCGGCGGAGCCGGGGCCGGAACCCGGTGCGCCGACTGACCTGAGGTATCGGACGACGGTGGCCGCCATCCCTGCGTGTCCCATCACCCTCCCGATTGAAACTGACGGCTCGTCAGATGGGAAGGCGTGTGCGCAGGCCGGTGCGGGTGGGCCTCGCGGCCCCTGGGGGCGTGCGGCGCCGGGGTTCCGCCGAACGGGTGAATCGGCCGGGGCGGTGCGCGCAGGCGGAGCGACCCCGCCGGGCGGGCTGGGCAAGGTGGCCCCGGACCGCATCCCCGGGCCCGTACACCGTCCGGCCCGTCGCGCACTCGCACCCGTACGCGTACCTGTACCCGCACCCGCACCCGCACCCGCACCCGCACCCGTAACCCTGGACCACTCGCAGGAGGAACCGTGCTCGGAACCGACTTCCGCAAGGGCTCGCCCAACTGGCTCGACCTCGGCAGCCCCGACACCGGAGCGGCCGCCGCCTTCTACGGCGCGGTCTTCGGCTGGACCCACCAGTCCGCCGGGCCCGACGCCGGTGGGTACGGGCTCCTCCAGCGCGACGGCAAGACCGTCGCCGGGCTCGGGCAGCTGACCCAGGAGGGCGCGAGGTCGGCCTGGATGGTCTACTTCATGACCCCGGACATCCGGGCCACCGTCGACGCGGTCAAGGCGGGCGGCGGGACGATCCGCACGGAGCCGGAGGACGCCATGGCGGAGGGCTGGCTCGCGCAGGCCACCGACCCGCAGGGCGCGGAGTTCGCACTGTGGCAGCCGGGGAAGACCGCCGGGTTCGAGGTGGCGTCCGCCGAGAACTCGCTGCTGTGGGCGGAGCTCCACGTCCCGGACCCCGCCGCGGCCTTCGCCTTCTACGGCGGGCTCTTCGGCTGGCGCGGCGAGGACATGCAGACGCCCGGGATGACGTACCGGGTGCTGAGCACCGAGGAGGGCGACCAGAAGGCGGCCTCGTTCGGCGGGATCGCCCCGATGGGCGACGGGGCGGGCGGCGAGAGCGGCGGGGAGCGGCCGCGCTGGGTGCCGTACTTCAATGTCGCGGACGCCGACGCGACCGAAGCGGCGGCGGTGAAGGCGGGCGGGACCGTGCTGATGCCGTCGACGGACGTGCCGGACGTCGGCCGGATCGCCTGGCTGGCGGACCCCTTCGGCGCGGTGTTCGCCCTGCTGAAGCCCAACCCGCAGATGTAGCCGGCGGCGCCCGTCGCCCCGTCCGGTCAGCGGCCCAGGTACTTGGGCGTGCGGCGCTCCACGAAGCTCGCCACGCCCTCCACGGCGTCGACCGTGGTCATGTTGATCTCCTGGGCGGCGGCCTCCGCGGCCAGGGCCGCCGCCCGGTCGCCGTCCAGGGAGGCGTTGACCAGCTGCTTGGCCAGCGCGAGCGCACGCGTCGGGCCCTGCGCCAGGCGCTCGGCCCACTCCCGCGCGCGGGCCTCCAGCTCCCCGTCGGGGACGACCCGGTTGACGAGGCCGAGCCGCTGGGCCTCGGCCGCCGCGACGGCGTCCCCGAAGAAGATCAGTTCCTTGGCCCGCTGCGGGCCGACCAGCCGGGGGAGCAGGTAGGCGCCGCCGCCGTCGGGGACCAGGCCGCGACGGACGAACACCTCGACGAAGCGGGCCGACTCGGCCGCCACGACCAGGTCGCAGGCGAGCGCGAGGTGCGCGCCGATGCCGGCCGCGGTGCCGTTGACGGCGGCGATGACCGGCTTCTCGCAGTCGAGCACGGCGGTGATCAGGCGCTGCGCGCCGAGCCGGATCATCCGGGCCACGTCGCCGGCGACGCGCTCGCCGCCGGTGGCGGGCGCGCCGCGCAGGTCGGCGCCCGCGCAGAAGCCCCTGCCGGTGGCGGTGAGGACGACGGCCCGGACGGCCGGGTCGGCGGAGGCCCCGGCGAGCAGTGCGATGATGCGTTCGCGCTGGTCCCAGGTCAGGGCGTTCATGGCTTCGGGGCGGTTGAGGGTGATCCACGAGACCCCGTTGTCAGTGCGGTGCTGTACCCATGTATCGAGGGGGCGCGTCGCCACTTCGGGTTCGGCTTCGGGTTCGGCTTCGGGTTCGGCTTGGGGGGAGTCGGTCATGGGGGAGCAGCTCCGGTTCGCTGTGTGGACGGGACGGGCCGCAGGGGCCGTACGGGCGGTCGTGCGGCTCACGCGCACGGTGCCCGACCTGCGCGTCGTACCACGGAACTCGCACGGCTTACGGGACCTGTACGGCTTACGGGACTCGCGCGGCTTAAGGGACTTGCGCGGCTTGCCGGGCTTGCGAGGCTCACGGGACGTGCAGCGCCTACGGGGCCCGGGCGGGCTCCGCGCCCCGACGACGACCGCAGGGGTGCCGCCGCCGGCGGGGGCAGTAGCGGCGGGGGCGATGGCGAAGGCGGTCGTGTCAGCGGCAGACGGCCAGGGCGTCCAGGGCCACCGCTCCCTGCCCGCGCGGGAGCACCATCAGCGGGTTGATGTCCAGCTCCGACAGCACGCCGCCCAGCTCCAGCGCCATCCGCTGCACCCGCAGCACGACCTCGACCAGCGCGTCGGCATCGGCCGGGGGCGCTCCCCGGACCCCGTCGAGCAGGGCCCGGCCGCGCAGCTCGGCCAGCATCGCCCGGGCCTGGTCCTCGCCGAACGGCGGTACGCGTACGGCCGCGTCGTGCAACACCTCGACCAGCACCCCGCCCAGCCCCACCGTCACGGTCGGGCCGAAGAGCGCGTCCTGGGTGACGCCGACGAACATCTCGACGCCGCGCTGCACCATCTGGCAGACCAGGATCCCGTCCAGCGGGATGTTCTCGTACCGCGCGATGTCCGTGAGCTCCCGGTAGGCGTCCCGGATCTGGCTCGCCGAGGTCAGCCCCACCTTGACCAGTCCCAGCTCCGTCTTGTGCGCGAGTTGCGGGCCCGAGGCCTTCATCACCACCGGGTAGCCGACCAGGCCCGCCGCGCGGACCGCGGCGGCCGCGCTGGTGACGAGCTGCTCGCGCGGGACCCGGATCCCGTAGGCCCGCAGCAGCTGTTTCGCCGCGTGCTCGCTGAGCTGCTGGCCCGGGCGCATCAGTGCCTGCGCCTTGCGGTACGAGGGGGACGGGGTCCGCGGGGCGTCGGTGAAGGGAGACCGGTAGCCGGTGGTGAAGCGGTGGTGGTCGAGGTACGCGCGCACGGCGGTGATGCAGTTGCCGAAAGTGCGGAAGGTGGCCACGCGGGAGGAGCCGAGCAGGGTGGTGCGGTAGGCCTCCTCGGTGCCGACGGGCGAGCCCCAGACCACGCAGATCAGCTTGTCGGTCTGCTCGGCGGCGTCCACCAGGTCCTGGGCGAGCCGGTCGCTCATCGGCGGGAAGGGGCCGGTGATCGGGCAGATCAGCACGCCCACGGAGGGATCGGCGAGGATCGCGTCGATGATCTTCCGGCCGCGCCAGTCGCCGACCGGGTGGCCGCCGTTGTCGATCGGGTTGGCGACGTTCAGGTAGTCCGGGATCCACTGGTGGAGCTCGTCCTGCTTGGCCCGGGAGAGTGCGGGCAGGTGCAGGCCGGCCTCGGTGGCGAGGTCGGAGAAGTGGGCGCCGGTGCCGCCCGAGATGGAGTAGACGACGACCCCGTCGGCCCGGGGCGGGCGGGCCCGGGCGAGCAGCGCGGCCGTGTCCTGGAGCTCGTCCAGGGCGTCGACGCGGATGACGCCGAACTGGCGCATCGCGGCGTCGACGACGGCATCGGCGCCGGTCAGCTTGCCGGTGTGGGAGGCGGCGGTCCGGGCGCCGGTCTCGGTGCGGCCCACCTTGACCGCGACGACGGGGACCCCGTTGCGGGCGGCCCGGTCGGCGGCCAGGAGGAACGACCGGCCGTCCTTCAGACCCTCCACGTAGCAGGCGATCGCGCCGACGTCGGGCTGCTCGGCGAAGTAGGAGATGAAGTCGGCGGTTTCGAGGTCCGCCTCGTTGCCCGTGGGAGCCCAGTGGGAGAGCCGGATGCCCAGCTCCTGGAGGGTGTACACGGGCCGCCCCTGGTGGCCGGACTGGGTGATCAGCGCGATGGCCGGGCCCCGGAGGTCGTCGCGGAACTCCTGGAAGGCGTTGAGGTTGGTGTTGGGGCCGAGGAGGCGAAGGCCCGATCGCCGGACCGCGGCCGCCAGCCGCGCCTGGGCGGCGGCCCCGGTCTCGCCGGTCTCGGCGAAACCGGAGGCGAAGGCGACGGCGAACTTCACCTTGGACTCGGCCAGCTCCTCGATCACCGCGACCGGGTCGCCGACGAGCAGCACCGCGAGGTCCACCGGCTCGGGCAGCGCGGTCACCGAGGGGTGGCAGGGCAGCCCGAAGACGCTGGTGCGGGTGGGGTGCACGGGGTGGATACGGGCGCCGACGCGCTCCGCCCAGGCGATCAGCTGCCGGGTGATGCCGGTGTTGGGCCTGCCCTCGGCATCGGACGCGCCGACGACGGCGACGGACTCGGGTCGGAAGAACCGGTCCAGGTCCGGCACCTCGGCGTCCAGGGGCCGGCCGCTCACGTCCAGGGCGACCGCGTCCTCGGCGGAGGCCGGCGCGGTGGAATGGACGGCCTCCCGGGGTGTTTCCCCGCAGGCCTCCACACGCGCGCGGAAGTCGGTGGTCAGGGTGCCGTGAGTAGATCCAAGCATCGCTTCGCCCGCTCCCTGCTCGATGGACGATCAGCCTCGAAGGCGGTTACTGACGCGTCGTCAGATCGCCGCCGTGACCCAGACTACTGAACTGACATGCCGTCAGGAACACTGCTGCGCAGGAAAGGTGGTGGAGGAGATGTGTGGAAGGGAACGGTGGCAGATGCGGGAGGCGCGGGTCCAGGGGTGGATTCGGTCGAGGTTGGGGCAGGGGCGTGGGAGCAGCCGGGAGAGGGGCGCGGGAGGGGCGTCGCGGGAGGGCTGCCGGGGCGGCTCCTCGCTTCCGCCGGCACCTGCGCGTCGCGCCTGCCGCCCCGTCAGGCGAGGGGGTCGACCGGGCGGAGGCCGGTGTCCTGAAGGGCCTCCTCCCGGACCTTGGCCCGGGCTTCGGAGCGGACGCCGAGGCGGCGGGCCAGCACCTTGGCGATCTTCTCGGCGTCCAGCGCCATCTCGCGGAGCATCCCGCTGATGGGGTTGCCGAAGCCGGTGAAGTACAGGCCCGGAGCGTGCCGCAGGGTGCGCGCGCCGTGCGTACGGGGCCGGCCGCGCTCGTCGAGCACGTCCAGGTGCCCGACCAGGCCCTCCAGGGCGCGCCGGTAGCCGGTGGCGGCGATCACCGCGTCCGGGGTGATCCGCGAGCCGTCGGCGAGCACCACCTCCCCGCCGTCGAACGAGTCCACCGCGGCGACCGGCTCGACCCGGCCGGTGCGGACGGCGTCGATCAGGCCGACGTCCTGTACCGGGATCGCCCCCTGCTTGACCCTGCTGTACAGGCCGGTGGTGGGGCGGGGGAGCCCGTGCGCCGACAGGTCCGGGACGGACGCCCTGGCGATGAGTGCGCCGACCCGGTCCACAATGGGCGCGGGCAGTCGCCGCACCAGGATCCCGCTGCGCTGGGCGGGCCAGCCGGCGGTGGAGCGGCGCACGATGTGCGGGGCGGTCCGCACGGCGAGCCGCACCCGCGCGGCGCCGCCCTCGGCGAGGTCGACGGCTATCTCGGCGCCGGTGTTGCCGACGCCGACCACGAGGACGTCCAGGCCGGTGTACGGCTCCGCGTTCCGGTAGTCGCGGGCGTGCAGCAGCCGGCCGCCGTACGAGTCCCGGCCCGGCCAGTCGGGCAGCGCGGGCGTGTGGTTGAACCCGGTGGCGACGACCACGGCCCGGCCGGTCAGCACGCGCCCGCCGCTGGCGTGCAGGAGCCACGCGTTGGCCTCGGGGTCGTGCTCGGCCTTGGACCTGGCGCCGGCCTTGCGCCTGCCCTTCCCCTTGCGGCCGGTGCCGGTGCCGGCTTCCGGTCCGCTGTCGGCGGGGTGCGGGGCGCGTTCGATGCGAGTCACCTCCACGCCGGTGACGAGCTCCAGCTCGTGGAACTCGGCGTACTTCTCCAGGTAGCGCACCACGTCGTCGCGGGACACCCACCGGCCGAACCGGCGGGGCATGGCCAGGCCCGGGAGCGCCGAGAGCCGGCGGGTGGTGTGCAGGTGGAGGCGGTCGTAGTGGCCGCGCCAGGAGGAGCCGACCGTGTCGGTCTTCTCGACGACCACCGCGCGGATCCCGCGGGCGCGCAGCGCGGCGGCCGCGGCGAGGCCACCGGGCCCGGCACCGATCACGTACACGGGTCGGGGCTGGGTGGTCATGTCAGGGGCGGTGGCGTCTCCGGGCATGAGGAGTGAGCGTATCGACACACAGCGTTGTTGGGTCTCGGAGAAGGAGGGAAATCGATTGCGGATCGGTCACGGAGGATGCGGGGCGCGGTCCCGCCGCGGGCGCCGTGCGGACGCGGGGCCTTGCGGGATCGACCTGGATCCGCTCAACTGACGTACCGTCAGATCGGGTGAGAGGGAAGGCGGGGACTGCCGATGCGGACCGTCTGGCTCAGTGGCGCCGAGTGGCTCGCCGTGCTCCGGATAGGCCTCGGCCTGTGGTGGCTGGAGAGCTGGCGGCACAAGGACAAGAAGGGCTGGTTCGAACGCGGCACCGGCATCGCCTGGGCCGCCGACGTCGCGGGCAAGCACCGCTGGCCGTTCGTGAAGGGCGGCTTCGAGAAGGTGGTCCGGCCCAGGCCCCGGCTGATGGCGTACGTCGTCGTCTACGCGGAACTCGCACTCGGCCTGGGTCTGGTGCTCGGGTTCCTCACGCCGATAGCGCTGGTCGGCGGGCTGCTGCTGAACCTGCTCTACCTGCTGCTGATGATCCACGACTGGGCCGAGCAGGGGCAGAACGCGATGATGATGCTCATCTCCCTCGTCGCGCTCCTCACCATGGGCTGGCAGGTCTGGTCCCTCGACTCGGCGCTGGGACTGTTCCTGTGAGCGCGGGCGCGGGCGCGGGCTCGGGTGGGGGTGGGGTGCGGTTCGACCTGCCGGACGCGGACGACTTCACCCGCCCCTACTGGGAGGCGGCCGCGGAAGGACGGCTCCTGCTGCGCCGCTGCACGCGGTGCGGGCGGGCGCACCACTACCCGCGGGAGTTCTGCCCGTTCTGCTGGGCGGGGGAGGAGCAGGTCGTCTGGGAGCGGGCCGGCGGAAGCGCCACCCTCTACACGTGGTCCGTCGTCCACCGCAACGACCTGCCGCCCTTCGGGCAGCGCGTCCCGTACACGGCCGCGGTCGTCGACCTGGCCGAAGGGCCGCGGATGATGACGGAGGTCGTGGACTGCGGCGCGGCGGACCTCCGCATCGGGATGCCGCTGGAGGTGGCGTTCCGCGAGGCGGCGGAGGGCGTGTGGGTGGCCGTGTTCCGGCCGCGGTGAACCGGGGTCAGGGCCAGAGCAGCTCGCGGACCCATGCGGAGGCGTCCGGGGTGCGGCGGTAGCGCAGGCGGACGTGCCGGCGGGCGGCGTCGCCCTGGAAGAACTCGACCTCGGCCGGGGCGAGGACGTACCGCGTCCAGGTCGGGGCGGGAGCGTCCGGTTCCGCACCGGCCCGCTCCCAGGCGGCGGCCGAGGCTTCCGCCAGCTCCCGTACGGAGCCGAGCACCTCGCTCTGCCGGCCGGTCAGCGCCGCGGCGAGCGCGCCCCGAGAGCGGACCGCCAGGTCCGCGCGGCTCTCCTGCGGGCCGCACGCGGTGACCGGGCCCCGGACGCGGACCTGGCGGCCCACCGCGGGCCAGTAGAACGCCAGCGCCGCTCCGGGCTGCCCGGCCAGCTGGTGGCCCTTGGCGCTGGTGGCGTGCGAGGCGAAGTGCCAGCCGCGGGAGTCGGCGTCGTGCAGCATCAGGATCCGCACGTCGGGCCGCCCCTCGGCGTCCACGGTGGCCAGGCTCATCGTGTGCGGCTCGACCTGCCCCGCCCGGGCTGCGTGCACGAACCACTCCCGGAACAGCGGCACCGGCGCGTCGGGCACGGCTTCGGGATCGAAGCCGGGGAGCTCGGTGTCCCAGACGCGCAGGGAGTGCAGGGTGCGGTGGAACTCGTCCGTCTCAGGGGGCATGGGGCCAGGGTAGGGGGGCGCGAGGCCCCCCGGGGGTGGTGGGCCGCGCGGTTCCGTTCCCGCCCGTCCCCTCGCCCCCGGCCGGCCGCCCCCTCCCTTCGCCCCGGTTTTCTCACCCCCGGCCCAACACCACCGTCCCCGAGGAGCAGAACCAGCCTCCCGTGCCGGATGCCAGGGCCACCTCCGGGAGGGTGCCGTCGCGGCGGGTCGCCTGGCCCGGGCCGGCCTCGCCGCGGAGTTGGCGGACCGCCTCGACCAGCAGGAACAGGCCGCGCATGCCGGGGTGGCAGGCCGAGAGGCCGCCGCCGTCGGTGTTGACGGGCAGCTCGCCCTCCCTCAGCAGGCGGCCCTTCTCGACGAAGGCTCCGCCTTCCCCCTTCGCGCAGAATCCGAGGTCCTCCAGGGTCACCAGGGTCATGTACGTGAAGGCGTCGTACAGCTCGGCGACGTCCACGTCCGCCGGGGTGAGGCCCGCCCGCCGGAAGGCCAGGCGGCCCGAGACGGCGGCCGGGGACACCGTGAAGTCGTCCCATTCCGACATGGTGGTGTGGGAGACGGCGGTGCCCGTTCCCAGGATCCAGACGGGCCGTTTGGCGGTGTCCGGTACGTACTCCTCGGCCGCCAGCAGGACGGCGCAGCCGCCGTCGGAGCGGATGCAGCAGTGCAGCTTCGTGAAGGGGTCGGCGATCATCTCGCCGGACAGGACCTCCTCGACGGTGATCGGGTCGCGGAACATCGCGTCCGGGTTGGCGGCGGCGTTCGCGCGGGCCTGTACGGCGACCGAGGCGAGCTGTTCGAGGGTGGTCCCGTACTGGTGCATGTGGCGGCGGGCGGCCATCGCGTACTTGGCGACGAGCGTGTGCCCGTACGGGACCTCGAACTGCAGCGGCCCGCGCGCGCCGAAGGAGAGGTTCGAGGTGCGGCGCCGGGCCTTGATGTCCGCCCGGGCGGTGGATCCGTAGACCAGCAGGACGGCCCGCGCGTGGCCGGCGGCGATGGCGTCGGCCGCGTGCGCCGCCATGACCTCCCAGGTCGAGCCGCCGACCGTGGTGGAGTCGACCCAGGAGGGGCGCAGTCCGAGGTACTCGGCCACCTCGACCGGGGCGAGGGTGCCGAGGCCGGCCGAGGCGAAGCCGTCGATGACGGAGCGGTCGAGGCCGGAGTCGGCCAGGGCGCGCCGGGCGGCCTGTGCGTGGAGGGCGTACGGGGTGGGGCCGTCGACGCGGCCGCAGTCCGAAAGGGCGACGCCGACGACCGCGACCTTGCGGCGCGGGGCGTCGGGGGTGGGAGCGGGGCCGCTCAGGGGCCCGGGCGGAGGTCCGGAGAGGGGTCCAGGCATGGGAGGACCGTACATCTGACTGGCCGTCAGTTCCAGGGTGTGCCCGCGGGCCTGCCGCCCGCTTCCCGCGTCGTTGCACCCCTGGGCATCTGTGGCCGCCCGCCCTAATATGACGCGCCGTCAGATACGGGGAGGAGCCCGATGATGGATGCCGCCTTCACCGCGGAGCAGGACGGCATGCGCCGCACCCTGCGCGAGATCCTGGCCAAACGCTGCGGCCCCGACGAGGTCAAGACCGCCGTCCGCACCCCCGACGGGTACGACCGCGAGCTGTGGGGGCAGCTGGCGCGGCAGCTCGGCCTGCCCGGCATCGCGGTGCCCGAGGAGTACGGGGGCGTGGGCTGCACCCCCGGCGACCTGGCGCTGGCCTGCGAGGAGACCGGGCGGGCCCTGCTGCCCTCGCCGCTGTTCGCCACCGCCGCACTGGCCGTACCGCTGATCACCGCCCTCGGCAGCGCCGCCCAGCGCTCCGCGCTGCTGCCCCGGCTCGCCTCCGGCGGGCTCACCGCCGCGCTCGCGGTACCCGGCCCGGCCCTGTCCACGGCCCTCGGGCTGACCGCGGACAACGCCCCCGCCGACTGGGCCGGCGGGGGCCGCGCCGGCGGGGTGCAGGCGCGCCGGGCCGAGGAGGGCGGCTGGCGGCTGTACGGGGAGGCCGTCCAGGTGCTCGACGGGCACAGCGCCGGCCTGCTGGTGGTCCCCGCGCACACGGGCGGCTTCGCCCGGAGCCGGACCCTGCTGTTCCTCGTACGGGGGGACGCGGCCGGGCTCGTCCGGCTGCGGCAGACCGCCCTGGACGAGACCCGGCCGCAGGCGTGCGTCCAACTGCGTCACGTAGAGGCCGACTTGCTGGGCGGGGGAACCGGTGAAGCCGCCACCGACACCCATGCCGCCACCGACGCCCATGCCGCCGCCGACACCCACGGCGCCGCCGCCGACGGCGGTCGCGTGCTTCGCGCCCTCGCCGCGACCGGCCGCACCGCCGCCGCCGTGCTCGCCGCCGAGGCGGCCGGGGCCGCCGGCCGGGCGCTCGACCGGACGGTGGAGTACGTGCGCACCCGGGAGCAGTTCGGCCGGGCCGTCGGTTCCTTCCAGGCGGTCAAGCACCGGCTCGCCGACCTGTACGTACAGGTCCAGGCGGCCCGCTCGGCCGCGTACTACGCCGCCTGGGACCCGGAGCAGGGCGGCCTCGCCCTCGCCCAGGCCCTGGAGGCCCTGCGGCTCACGGCCGGCGAGGCGATCCAGCTGCACGGCGGCATCGGCTTCACCTGGGAGCACGACGCCCACCTGTACTTCAAGCGGGCCGCGGCCGACGAGCTGCTCTTCGGGCCGGCCCACCGGCTGCGCGCGCACGCGGCCCACCGGGCAGGACTGTTCTCCCCCGGGGCGCCCGCACCCGCACCACCAGCACCACTCGCACCACCCGCGGCACCCGCCCCCGCCACCCCCCTCCACCCGAGCGAGAAGGCGGCCGTCTGATGGCTCTCGGCGTCAAGCTCATCCAGAAGGTCTCTTCGACGAGGCTGTTCGCGAGGATCGCACCGCACGTCATCCCCGCCCTGGACAGGACCGTGCACCGGCTCACCCGCGGCAGGGTCATCCCCAGCGCCCGCATGCTCCCCGGAGTGATCCTCACCGCCAGGGGAGCCAGGACCGGGCAGCCCCGCAGCACGCCCCTCGCGTGCATGCCGGAGGAGTCCGGCGCCGGGTGGATCCTGATCGGCTCCAACTTCGGCCGCCCCGGACATCCGGCGTGGACCGCGAACCTGCTCAAGCACCCCGACGCCGAGGTGAGTTGGAAGGGCCAGGACATCGCCGTTCGGGCACGGCTGCTGCAGGGCGCGGAGCGCGCCGCGGCGTGGCAGGCCGTGCTGGGGTTCTGGCCGCCGTACGCGACGTACCAGGCACGCATCGAGCGCGAGATCCGGCTGTTCCGCCTGGAACGTCGTTGATCGAGGCGGACCCCGGTGGTGGCAGGTGGTCCGGAGGTCCGCCGTTACCTGGTCGGCTTCTTGCCGGTCATGCCCAGGTGTACGAGGAGCGCCAGGTTCGGCTTGAGCTCGGCCTGCTTGACGCCCCAGGTCTGGAAGCCCTTCTGGTGCGAGGCGACCGCGGCCAGCATCGCGACCAGCGAGCCCGCCATCGCCGCCGGGCTGAGTTCCTTGTCGACCTTGCCCTTCGCCTGAAGCTCCTTGATCGACTCCGTGAGGGAGTTGGTGACGGAGTTCAGGATCTTCATGCGGATCTTGTAGAAGCGCTTGTCGCCCTCGGCCGCGCCGAGGTCGACGACGCGCAGGATCGCGTCGTTGCGCCGCCAGAAGTCCAGGAAGCCCTCGACGAGCTCCTCGGCCGCCTGCCAGCCGGCCTTGCCGACCCAGCTGCGCCCCTCGACGAGCGAGGTCAACTGCGCACCCTCGGTGGCCATTTGCTCGGCGATCTCCAGGACGGCCCCCTCGACGTCCGGGAAGTACTGGTAGAAGGTCGCGGGGGAGGTTCCGGCCTTGCGGGCGACGTCGATGACCTTGACGTCGCGGTACGGCGAGGAGCTGAGCATCTCGCCGAGGCAGTCGAGCAGCTTCTGCCGCGTCGCCTGACCGCGTCGGCCGGCAACGCGGCCGTCGACGGTGCGTACTTGTCCTGTCATGCCGTCAGCTTACCGAGGGGTGATCTGGGCGCGATTCGGCCGCCTGCAAATGGGGTTACGTGGTCCCCGGCCTGGGCAATGGCCGCTCCCGGTGGTTCCGGCGGGCGGTTTCCGGCCTGGTTCCGGCTGCGGGCACGGTCCTGTCCGGCCGCCCGAGGGGGGTGGTCGCTTTCTTCCAGTATCCCCCGATTAGTCTTATCAACAGGCTGTGGACAAGTCTTCGGGCAGATCATGGCCGAAACGGGCATCGCCGGGAGCTGCGCAGGCGCGTACGGAGGGTACACACCCCCGCACAACGGAAGGAAACGGGCCATGGCCGTATTCGCGGAAGGCACACCCTGCTGGGTGGACGCCTCGCTCCCCGACGTCGAGGCGGGCAAGCGCTTCTACGGCGAGCTCTTCGGATGGACCTTCAGCGAGAGCGCCGGCGCCGCGTACGGCGGCTACACCCAGGCCTACAGCCGCGGCCGCAACGTCGCCGCCCTCGCCCCGAAGCCCGACGGCCGCATGCCCACCGTCTGGGGGATCTACCTCGCCACCAAGGACGCCTACGCCTGCGCCGCCCGCATCCGCGCATCCGGCGGCCAGATGGTGATGGACCCGCAGCCCGTCGGCCCGTACGGCACCGCGGCCCTGGCCGCCGACCCCGGCGGGGCCGTCTTCGGCCTGTGGCAGCCCGGCACCCACCACGGCTTCGAGGCCCACCAGGAGCCGTACACCTACTGCTGGGCGGAGCTCTACACGCGGGCCCGCGACGCGGTCGACGTCTTCTACGCCAACGTCTTCGGCTTCGTCCCCGAGGACCAGGACGACGACGGCTCCGGCGTCGAGTACCGGCTGTGGTCCCCGCCCGGCAGCACCCCCGGGGCCGAGACGGCCGTCCTGGGGCGCAGCCTGATCACCGACGCCTTCCCGGAGGTCATGCCGGCGCACTTCCTCGCGTACTTCGCCGTCCCCGACTGCGACCGGTCCGTCGAGACGGTCGAGCGGCTCGGCGGCCGTGTCACCGCCGACCCCTTCGACACGGCCTACGGGCGGATCGCGGTCGTCGCGGACAACCAGGGCGCGGTCTTCGCCCTCCTCTCGGAGTCCCCCGGGCAGCAGGCCGGACCGCACGGACCGGCCTGAGCAAGCACCCCCGCGGACCGCCCGGACCGGCCCGGGACGCCCCCCGCGGACCGCCCGGGACGCCCCCCGCGGCCCGCCCGGAACGCCCTCCCCGGGCCGCTGGAAGCGGCGCGTCCGGGCACGGCCCCGACTGTGACGACACGGCCTGGGCGCGGGCCTGACAGAATCGGGGTTGCGCGACTCCGGGCGGCGCCCGGAATGCAACGCTGCACGGAGGCCGACCGCCGTGCCGGCGCGCGTGTAGGTGGAAACGGGCCAGGCCAAGGCCCGTACGGGGAGGTGTGAGGCGAGTGGTGGAGCAGCTGACGCAGCACGACCCGAGACGGATCGGCCCCTTCGAGGTGCTGGGACGGCTCGGCGCCGGCGGCATGGGGCTGGTCTATCTCGCACGGTCGGCGTCCGGACGCCGGGTGGCGATCAAGACAGTGCGGACCGAGCTCGCCGAGGACCAGCTGTTCCGGGTGCGCTTCACCCGCGAGGTGGAGGCGGCCCGCGCGGTGTCCGGCTTCTACACCGCGGCCGTGGTCGACGCCGACCCGCGGGCCGCCGTGCCGTGGCTGGCGACCGCGTACGTCCCGGCGCCCTCCCTGGAGGAGATCGTCAACGAGTGCGGGCCGATGCCCGTCCAGGCCGTACGGTGGCTCGCGGCCGGCATCGCCGAGGCGCTCCAGTCCATCCACGGGGCCGGCCTGGTCCACCGCGACCTGAAGCCGTCGAACGTGCTCGTCGTCGAGGACGGCCCGCGCGTGATCGACTTCGGTATCGCGAGCGGCGTCTCCAACACCCGCCTGACCATGACGAACGTCGCCGTCGGCACCCCCGCCTACATGTCGCCCGAGCAGGCGAAGGACTCGCGGAGCGTCAAGGGCGCCAGCGACGTCTTCTCGCTCGGATCCACCCTCGTGTTCGCCGCGACCGGGCACCCGCCCTACCACGGCGCGAACCCGGTGGAGACGGTGTTCATGCTGCTGCGCGAGGAGCCCAACCTCGACGGGCTGCCCGAGGAGCTGCGCCCCCTCATCGAGTCCTGCATGCAGATGGAGGCCGCTCAGCGGCCCACCCCGGCCGACCTCCAGGCCCAGCTCGCCCCCCACCTCTTCGACGGCGGCGACGACAGCGGCACCGCGTCCGCCTGGCTGCCCGGTCGGGCCGTCGCCATGATCGAGACCCGGCGGGCCGGCCAGCGCACGGTGGCCGCACCGGTCCCGGCGCCCGGCCGCGGCCCCGGCCCCGGCGCCCAGGGACGACCCGCCGACGTGCCCACGAACCGCCACGCGCCCCGCGGCCTCGCCGAGCCCGGCGTCGACCCGCGGACCGGCCACGCCATCCCGCAGCGCCCCCAGCACCCGCCCCGGCCCACGTCGGCGCCCTCCTCGGCGCCCGGCGCCGTACCCGCGCCCTCCGGCGAGCCGGTGCGCCTCGGCGGCTCCCCCGTACCGATCGGCCCCGGCCCGCGCGCCACCGCGTCGGCGCCCGCCGCCCACGCCGGAGCCGCCGATTCCGTCACCGGCTGGGTCCGCCCGCCCGGCGGCACCCCGGCCCCGGCCGGCGCGGGCCCCGCCTCCGCGGTCACCTCGGCCGCGGGCGCGTCGAACCCCGGCCCGGCCCCCGACAGCGGCCGCTGGCGCCCCTGGCGGTTCCGCATGTCCAACGAGGTCTGGGGCACCCCGACCGTCGCCGGCGACCTGCTCTACGTCACCTCCTTCGAGGTGCACGCCCTGGACGTGGCCACCGGCCGCCGCCAGTTCAAGACCCGCGACGTCGCCTGGTCCATGGCCGTCTCCGACGGCCGCATCCACGCCTCCGACGGACCCTCCCTGTACGCCCTCGACGCCTCCGACGGCTCCGAGCGGTGGCGGCTGTCCACCGACGCCTGGGTGTACGGCCTGCGCGCCGACCGCGGCACCGTCGTCACCGCCACCCGGGGCGGCGGCGTACAGGCCTGGGAGGCGTCCAGCGGCCAGAAGCTGTGGGAGCTGGCCGGGGCGCAGAGCGACTTCGAGACCCCCGAGGCGGCCCCCGTCCTGCACGAGGGCACGGTGTACGTGTGGCAGGACGCGCGGCTGCGCGCCCTGGACGCCCGCAGCGGCCTGGAGACCTGGTCGTACCCGGTCGGCGACGCGGCCTCCTGCGGCAACGTGCCCGTACGCGTCACCCCGGCCCCGGACGGCAACACCTACGTCACCGCCGGCACCCGCGTGCTGTCCGTGGACCGGGCGTCGGGCCGGGTCCGCTGGCACTTCGAGGCCCCTGCCGTGTTCCTGGCCCCGCCCGCGTTCGCGCCGGGCGCGGCCGTCACCGGCGGCGGCGTCTACCTCGTGGACTACCTGGGCACCGTGTACGCGCTGGACGCGATCACCGGCAAGGACCGCTGGCGCATCGCCACCGAGGCCCGTTCGTCCGCGGACCCGGTGCTGATCGCGGCTGGCAGCATCCACCTCGGCGCGGGCAGCGCCCTGTACACGCTGGACGCGGTCACCGGCACCCCGAAGTGGCGGTTCGCGGCCGGCGGCGAGATCACCGGCTCGCCGGCGGTCGCCGACGGCCGGGTCCACTTCGGCTCGGCCGACCACTGCCTGTACACCCTCGACGCGGCCGGCGGGCAGCTCCGCTGGAAGCTGGCCACGGGCGGCGAGATCACCGGGGCGCCGGTCGCGGAGGGTGGCGTGGTGTACGCGTGCAGCAAGGACCGCTGCGTGTACGCGCTCGACGCGGCCAAGGGAACGGGGACGCGCACGGGCGGATGAGCGGCGGGCGCCGACCGGGGCGGTTGACCTGCGGCGCGACCGGCGGGTGACCGGCTCGGACGGGGTGCGGGGCCGTTCCGCGGCCCCGCCGGGTCGCGTACGGCACCGGGAGTGACAGGATGGACCCCATGAGCAACGTTTACTTCGACATCAACATCAACGGCGAGGCCGCCGGCCGGATCGTCTTCCGCCTCTTCGACGAGGTCGTCCCGAAGACCACCAAGAACTTCCGCGAGCTGGCCACCGGCCAGCACGGCTTCGGCTACGCCGGCTCGCCGTTCCACCGCGTCATCCCGCAGTTCATGCTGCAGGGCGGTGACTTCACCAACCAGAACGGCACCGGCGGCAAGAGCATCTACGGCGAGAAGTTCGCCGACGAGAACTTCGACCTGAAGCACGACCGCCCGTACCTGCTGTCGATGGCGAACGCCGGCCGCAACACCAACGGTTCGCAGTTCTTCATCACCACGGTCGTCACCCCGTGGCTGGACGGCAAGCACGTCGTCTTCGGCGAGGTCGTCGAGGGCACCGAGGTCGTCGACGCGATCGAGAAGCTGGGCTCGCCGTCCGGCGCCACCCGCGCCAAGATCGAGGTCGCGGCTTCGGGCGTCGTCGAGGCCTGATCCCTTCCGTTTCCCGGGCGCGCCCGGTACGGCCGGAGGCCCTGCCCCTTCTAAGGGCGGGGCCTCCGCCGCGTCGTGCCCGTCATCGCCGGCCGGTCAGAGCCGGCCGAACAGCACGCCGCGCCAGGTCCAGCCCGCACCGAGGACCACCTTCTGCAGCGGCGCCTTCAGGTCCGACGTGGCGAAGCGGAACGTCTCCGTGGCCTCGGTGCGGCCGTCCTTGCCGCGCCCGATGGTCCACTGCTTCGACACCGTCGTCACCTGGCCCCGGGAGTACTCGCCCGACGTCGCCAGCCGCGGCGTACCGCCGACCCACGAGACCTCCCACTGCCGGTCGGCGGTCCGCACCTCGTGCCCGTCCGGGTCGATCCGCATCCGGATCTGTACCTGCCGCTCCAGCTGGTGGCGGAGGAAGAACTCGTGCCAGGCGGGCTCCCGCATCCGCCACTCCGCCACCAGGTCGGCGTCCTCCGCGGGAAGGGCGTTGCGCACGGTGTAGGGCACGTCCGGCCCACCCAGCGCGAGCAGTGCGGCCCGGACCTCCGCGGCCGGCTCGGGCGGGACGCCGCCGTCGGGGCGCCGCGTACCGGTCAGCCTGTCCTTGAAGCCCATGGTCACGCCCCGGACCCGGCGTCCGGCCCGGCGTCCGGCCCGGCGTCCGTGCCGGCGTCCGTGCCGGCGTCCGTGCCGGTGTCCGTGCGGGCGGTCCCGGTGTCCGGTGCGACCGAGCGCAGGAACTCCTGGAAGTCCCCCCGCACGGCGTCCTCCTGGGCCGCGGTGACGGTCAGGATGAGCCGGATCACCACGCGCTTGTGCGGGTCGGTCACGTCCTGCATGGACAGGTAGACCTGGGACTGGACGAGCTCGCGCGGCACGCCGCCCACGACGGCGGTGAACGTCAGCCGTTGCGCGAGGCCGGGCGCGTCCGGGGAGCCGAGCTCGCGGCGGGCGGCGACCTCCACGGCTCCGGCGGCGGCTTGGCGGAGCCGTTCCACCGACCCCTCGGCCATGTCGGCGAGGGTCTCTTCCTCGTCGGTCCAGAAGTCGCCGTCGATGGTGATGTTGGCGGTGAATCCGGCGTCCGGTTCCGGGTGCAGGGCGACGAACGCCACGCCCGGGGCGCCGACCTCGTCCGGCGGGGCGGGCCGCCAGCCCTCCGGCAGGGCGAACTCGATCGGAATCGGCAGTGTCGTGGGCATGTTGTCTCAGGCCCTCCTTCCTTCTGCGGGACAGTGCATCAGTCGAACAGCCCGACGACGCCGTCCTTGATGTCGCCGGCCGTGTCGCCCACCCAGTCGGCGGCGTCGCCGGCGGACTTGCTCAACTTGTCCGTGTCGATGGTGAACTCGGCGCCCACCGAGCCGCCGATGCCCAGGGCGACACCCACCTTGCCGCCGACGTGCCACTTGCCGTCGTCGCCCTTGCCGAAGGTCGCCTTGGCCTCCGCGCCCGCCCCGGCCCAGCCCTCGGCCGTGGCGCCGGCGCCGAGGCCGGCGACCTCGCCGCCTCCGGCGACGCTGAGCTTGCCTCCGGCGAAGGCCTTGGCTCCGGCGCTGACGCCGTCCCAGCGTGCCGAGCCGCTGAGCGCGGCCTCCCCGCCGCCGAACCCCTCGGAGCGTGCGTAGCCGCCGACCCAGTGGCTGTAGTCGGCGCGTCCCTCGAGCAGGGTCCTGACGCCCGCCGAGGTCTCGGCCTTGCCCACGAGTCCGTCCTGGGTCATGCCGTAGTTCGCGCTGGCCCTGGCCCCCAGGGTGATGTCGTCGATGCCGGAGAGCGTGAGGTCCCCGTTCTGGTACGTGCCCTGCGCGGTCATCTTGAAGAGGTCGGCGTACGCCTTGGCCGAACCCTCCTTGCCGTACTTCTGGCCGCTGGTCGAGACGCCCGCGTTCGGACCGGTGATCGTGAGGCCGCCCTCGGACTTCGGACCGTTCTTGGCGGCCTCCGCCTCCTTGGCGGCCCGCTCCCGTGCGGCCTTCTCGTCCTTCAGGGCCTGGTCCAGGTCGCCCGTGGCGCCGGCGTTGAAGCCGGCGAGGGACATGTCGGCGCCCTTGCCGAGGGCGTCCTTGTTGCTGTCGGTGACGGCCGTTTCGAGGACGGCCTTGATGTTCTGGTCGAGCTCGGCGACGGCCTTCACCCGGTCGTCGATGTGCTTCTGCCACTTGCCGACGGCCTCGCCGATGGTCTTCTGGCCGTCGGGGTCGTGGTGGTAGGCGCTGCGCTCGCCCGGGGTGAGCTTCGACCAGTCGAAGGCGACGTACCCCTGCTCGGAGACGGTCATGCCGGCGGCTATCGCGTCGTCGCGGGCGCTTTCGAGCTTCTTCTTCAGGTCGGTGAACTTCTCCTGGGCGTCCCGCAGCAGGCCCGCGATCGCCTTCGCCTGCACCTGCGCCGCCGCGTACTCGTAGCGGGTCGCCGCGAAGCCCTTCTCGGCGCTCACGGCGCTGTGGCCGGCCCAGCCGTTCGTCATGGTGATCTTCTGGACGGTTTCGCCGTAGCGGGTCTCGACCTTCCCCAGCTCGCCCGCCATCGACTCCCACTTGCCGGCGGCCGTGCCGAGCAGCCCGAAGTTCGTGCCCATGACCTCGTGGTAGTTCAGTGCCACAGCTCAGCTCCCCCTACAGGCCGTTCAGCTTCGACTTGGTGGTGAGGAAGTCGTTGCCCAGTCCGACGTCGTTGCGGGCGAAAAGGCCCGAAGCGCCGCGTAGGGCGCCCTTCTCCGCTTCGAGCCGGGCGATCAGGTTCTTCACCTGCTGGTCCCAGGTCTCCGCGACCTTCTTCAGGCCGGCGGCGGTCTCCCAGCCGTCGAAGCCCTTCTGGGCGGCGCCGGTCGAGTCGTCCGCGTGGTCCGCGGCCGTCTTCGTGTTCGGCTGGAGCTCGGTCTCGATCGTGTTCGCGGCGGCCTTCTTCTCGGCCGGGGTGGAGGCGAAGTCCTGCCCGCCGGGGGCTTGCAGCAGGGGCGGCGGCGGGTTCGTGCCCGTCGCCAGCAGCGGCGGGTGGGCCGTGCCGGGTGACTGCAGCAGCGGTGGGGGTGGTGCGGTCGCGCCGGGGGCCAGCGGCCCCTCGCTGTTCAGCCGCATGCTCACCTGCTGGTCCGGACCGAGTTCATCTGCCATGTCTGCGCTCCCCGTCGGCTGGCGCTGATCATATGCATGGCAACTGTGAACCGGCCAAGCAGTCCCGCACCCCGGGAAGGGGACGGTGGGGCTCCCGGGGCCGGGCGCACTGGGGCGAGGGGAAGACGGACGGCCCGCCAGATGCCGTCCGAGCTGCGGGTTTTCGCCAACCGCCGACTGGCCGATACCCGTCAGCGCACGCGCGGCTCCGGCGTCGTCCGGCGGCCCGAGAACAGAGCCGCCTGCCGGTCCGGCGGCAGGTTGCCCAGCGCGATCAGCGCGGGGGCCTGGGCCAGCGCCTGCTGGAGTGCCGCCTGCTTCGCCGACCACAGCGCCCGTACGGTGCCCTGCACCGCCTCGGTCGGGAAACCGGCCAGGGTCCGCGCCGCCCGCAGGGCCGCCCCGGCCAGCTCGGCGGGCGCGGCCAGTTCCGAGACCAGCCCGATCTCGTACGCCCGTCGCGCCGACAGCCGTTCCTCGGTTCCCATCAGGGACATCCGGGCGGCCTCGCCGAACGGCATCCGCTGGGCCATGTACACGGCCTCGTAGGCGCTGACCATCCCGTACGAGGTGTGCGGGTCGAAGAAGGTCGCCGTGTCGGAGGCGATGAGGAACTCCGCCTCGCCCAGCAGGTAGAACGCCCCGCCGCAGGCCATGCCGTTGACGGCGGCGACCACCGGCTTCCACAGGTCGGCCGCCTTCGGGCCGATCGCGGCCAGCGGGTCGTCGACCGAGTACGGGGAGCCCGGCTGCGGGACGGCCGCGTCCCGGTCGATGCCGGTGCAGAACGCGGCCCGGCCCGCCCCGGTCAGCACCACCGCGCGCACCGCGTCGTCGTACCGGAACCCCCGCCACACCGAGGTCAGTTCGGCGGCGGTCGCCAGGTCGATCGCGTTGTGCCGGTGCTCCCGGTCCAGGGTGACGACCGCGACCCCGCTCGCCCCGTCCCGCTCCACCCGCAGCGTCACGGCTTCTCCAGGACCCAGCGCGGCACGGTGATCCCGCCCGCATCGGCGAACACCGCCTGGACGCGCGCGCCGATGCGCAGCCGGGCGGGGTCCACCGAGTCCAGCCGGGCGTCGGCCGAGGCGACGAGGTTCCCGGCGAGCCGGATGCGCGGCGCGTCCGCGAGCTCCACGAGGACGACGTTGTACGGGGCCTGCGCCGCGTAGGCGGGCAGCAGCGGCGGATGCGGCCGGACGTACGACCAGATGCGCCCCCGGCCGCTGGTGGGCCGCCACTCGGAGTCGAAGGACCGGCAGTGCGGGCAGCACGGGCGGGGCGGGAAGCGGAGCCGGCCGCAGGCGGCGCAGGCCTGGACGCGGAGCTCGCCGCGGGCGGCGTACTCCCAGAAGGGGGCGCCGTCGGCGTCCGGGACGGGCAGGAGCAGTTCTTCGGGGGCCGCGGTCACGGTGGTACCTCGTCTCCTCGGTCGTCGCGGGGGCGGTTCAGGCGCGCAGCAGGAGCGCGGACGTCGGGACGCCCTCGCCGGCCGTCACCAGGCAGGTGGTGGCGTCGGGCACCTGGGCGGTCGAGATGCCGCGCAGCTGCTTGACGCCCTCGTTGATCAGGTTGAAGCCGTGGACGTAGGCCTCGGACAGGCCGCCGCCGCCGGTGTTGATCGGGAGCCGACCGCCGGTCTCCAGGGCACCGCCCTCGGTGTACGCGGCGCCCTCGCCGCGCCCGCAGAAGCCGTAGCCCTCCAGCGAGAGCAGGATCAGCGGGGTGAAGGCGTCGTATATCTGGGCGACGTCGACGTCCTGCGGGCCGAAGTCGGCGTGCTTCCACAGGTGCCGGGCGGCGGTCCAGGCGGGGCCGGTGAGCGGGTCGTCGTTCCAGTAGTTGACCATGCCGTGGTGCTGGGCGGGCAGGCCCTGGGCCACGGAGTGCACGTACACGGGGCGCTGCCGGCAGTCCCGGGCGCGCTCGGCGGAGACGATGACGCAGGCCAGCGCCCCGTCGGTCTCCAGGCAGTTGTCGAACAGGCACAGCGGTTCACTGATCATGCGGGAGGTCATGTACATCTCGCGGGTCAGCGGCCGGTCGTACATGATCGCTGCGGGGTTCTCGTTGGCCCGGTTGCGGCAGGCCATGGCGACGTTGAAGAGGTGGTCGCGGCTGGCCCCGTACTCGTGCATGTAGCGGCGGGCCAGCATGGCGATCTCGTCGGCGGGTCGCAGCAGGCCGAAGGGGCGGGTCCACTGCCCGGGGGTGGGCAGCTGTACGGCGGTGTCGGTCCAGGGGCGGGGCCCGGAGCCGCGCTTGCGGGAGCGCCAGGCGACCCCGACGGTGGCCTGGCCGGTGGCGACGGCGGCGGCGAGGTGGCCGACGGTGGCGCAGGAGCCGCCGCCGCCGTAGCCGACCTTGGAGAAGAAGGTGACGTCGCCGGCGCCGATCGCCTTGGCGACCTCGACCTCGTCGGTCTCCTCCATGGTGTAGGAGGCGAAGGCGTCGACCTCGGCGGGGGCGATCCCGGCGTCGTCGAGGGCGGCGAGGACCGCCCGGCAGGCGAGTTCCTTCTCGGACCCGGGCAGCCGTCTGGCGAAAGGCGTCTGGCCGATTCCGACGATCGCCGTAGCGTCCTTGAGTGTTGCCGCCATCCGCCACCTCCGGGGCCGCGCCAGTGCTGACAGCCGCGAAGGCTACAGCTAATCTGACGGATAGTCAGCTACTGGTGTCGTGGGGAGGCGGACGATGGGCGAGGGCGTACGCATGTCCGGGCACGGACCGGGTCCCGGAACCGGAACCGGGGCGGGACACGGGGCGGGAAGCGCAGCCGGGCCGGACGCAGGGCCGGACACAGAACCCGGCACAAGGCCCGGCACGGGAGCGGAGGCAGGCTCCGGAGCCGCACGAGCCGTTGCGGAACCCGTGGCGGGCACCGGGACAGGTCCCGCGGCGGGTCCCGGCGCCACGGACGAGGGCGTGCGGGGCGACCTGCGCTGGGGCAGCATCGCGGGCCTGGTGCGCGCGGCCGCAGCCCGCCACGCCGACCGCGAGGCCGTGGTCGACGGCCGCACCCGGCTGAGCTACGCGCAGCTCGGCGAGCGCGTCGAGCGCGCCGCCGCAGCCACCCTCGCAGCCGGCATCGAGCCCGGCGACCGGGTCGCCGTCTGGGCCCCCAACACCCTCGACTGGATCGTCTGCGCCCTCGGCGCGGTCTGCGCGGGCGCCGTCCTCGTCCCGCTCAACACGCGTTTCAAGGGAACGGAAGCCGCGTACGTCCTCGACCGCAGCCGGGCCCGCCTGCTGTTCGTCACCGGCACCTTCCTCGGCACCTCCTACGTCGCCTCCCTGCGCCGGGCCACCGCGCAGGGAGGCGCCGCGCAGGGAGGCACCGCGCCGGCCCCGGCCGCGCAGGGAGGCGCCGCCGGACGCGGCCCGCTGCCAAGCCTGCCGCACCTCGAACAGGTCGTCGTCCTCGCCGACGACGCCCCCGAGGACTTCCGCACCTGGAAGGACTTCCTGGCCGGCGGCGACACCGTCCCCGCCGAGGCCGTCCGCCGACGGGCCGCATCCATCCGCCCCGAAGCCCCCTCCGACATCATCTTCACCTCGGGCACCACCGGCAGACCCAAGGGCGCCGTCATCACCCACGCCCAGTCCCTGCGCTGCTACGAGGTGTGGAGCGAGCTCGCCGGACTCCGCGAGGGCGACCGCTACCTGATCGTGAACCCCTTCTTCCACACCTTCGGCTACAAGGCCGGCATCCTCGCCTGCCTCATGCGCGGCGCCACGATGGTCCCCCAGCCCGTCTTCAACGTGGACACCGCCCTCGCCAACATCGCCGCCGAGCAGATCTCCGTCCTCCCCGGCCCGCCCACCCTCCACCAGTCCCTCCTCGACCACCCCCAGCGCGGCCACCACGACCTGTCCACCCTCCGCCTGGTCGTCACCGGCGCCGCCGTCGTCCCGCTCCGGCTCGTCGAGCGGCTCCGCTCCGAACTGCGCGTGGACACCGTCCTCACCGCGTACGGGCTCTCCGAGGCCGGCGGCATCGTCTCCATGTGCCGCCGCGGCGACCCCGCCGAGGTCATCGCCGCCACCTCCGGACGGGCCGTCCCCGGCACCGAGATCCGCATCGCGGACGGCGACGGCCGGGCCCTGCCCGCCGGCGGGGCGGGCGAGGTGTGGGTGCGCGGCCACCACGTCATGCAGGGCTACTTCGAGGAACCGGACGAGACCGCCCTCGCCATCACCCCGGACGGCTGGCTGCGCACCGGCGACGTCGGCGTCCTCGACGAGCGCGGCAACCTGCGCATCACCGACCGGATCAAGGACATGTTCATCGTCGGCGGCTTCAACGCCTACCCCGCCGAGATAGAGCAACTCCTCGGCCTGCACCCGGACATCGCCGACGTCGCGGTCGTCGGCATCCCCGACCCCCGCCTCGGCGAGGTCGGCAAGGCGTACGCGGTGCGCCGCCCCGGCTCCACCCTCACCGCCGACGACCTGATCGCCTGGTCCCGGCGGGAGATGGCCAACTACAAGGTCCCGCGCGCCGTGGAGTTCGTCCCCGAGCTCCCGCGCAACGCGAGCGGCAAGGTCCTCAAACGGGAGCTCCGCGCCCGCTGACGCCCGCCGCCCACCAGTCGCCTGCCGCCCGTCGCCCGCCGTCTGACGCCCGCCCGAGTGCTACCGGGCGGGCTTGCGGGCGAGGACGAGCCGCCAGCGCGGGGTGCCGTCCGGGCGCTTCCCGAACGGCTCCAGCGGCACGGTCTCCACCGTGAAGCCGGCCGCCCGCAGGTCCGCGCGGACCCCGCCCCACGGGAACGTCCGGTAGTACATGACGAACGGCGGCCGCCACACCGCGTTGCGCACGCGCATCACCGCGTCGAAGCCGGCCGCCGCCCACCACAGCGGGGAGGTCGGCGGTATCGGCGCCCCGATCGGGAAGGCGAACACCCCGCCCGCGCGCAGTGCCCGGTGGACACCGCCGAAGAGGGCGGGCCGCTCGGCCGGCAGGAAGTGCCCGAACGCCCCGAAGCTGACCGCCAGGTCGTACGTGTCCGCCAGCCCGGGCGGCAGGGCCCGCGCGTCGGCCCGCACCAGGTCGACGCCGCCGGCCCCGGCGCCGCCGCCGTACAGCCGCTCGGCCTCGGCCAGCATGCCCGCGCTGAGGTCCACTCCGGTCACCCGGTCCCGGCACAGCCGGCGGAGCATCCCGAGGGCCGCGCCCGTGCCGCAGCAGACGTCCAGGCCGGAGCCGAAGGACCCCTCGTGCCCGGCGAGGGCCTCCTCGACGGCGTCGAGCATGCGGTCCGGGGTGCGGAAAGGCGTGTGGTCGAACTTCGGCGCGAGCAGGTCGTAGCCCCGCTCGACCGACGAGAAGGCCTGGACGGCGAGCTCGCGCAGGCTCGGCCCCTGTGAGGTGAACACGCTCCCAGCCTAGCCACGGACCGGCGCCCGCCCCGTGCGGCCGGCCCCATCCGCGTCCGCATCTGCCTCCGCATCTGCGTGCGCACGCACGCGGCGGCCGCGGTGGCTCCCCCTCCGGGCCACCGCGGCCGCCGTTCCTGCGTTGTGCTCCCCCGTTGTCCTGCTTCCCCCGTGGTAGTGCTCCCCCGTGGTGGTGCTTCCCCCGTTGTGGCGCCGTGGTCCCCCCGTGACCCCGGCGCACCCCCCTGTTTCCCCCGTGTCCCCCGTGCACGGCCGTCCCCCGTATCCCCCGTATCCCCCGTGGGACGGCCGTGCGGGGACCGATCGGTTACGGACGCGGGCCGGACGCGTGGTTGTCCAGCGAGACGATCTCCTCGTCCGCAGCCGGCTTGTCGACCGGCTTGATCGCGATGCCGGAAGCGTGGTTGTCCATCGGAGTGATGTCGACGTCGCCCGCGGCGGGGCCGTCGACCGGCTTGATCCCGATCCCCGAGGCGTGGTTGTCGAGCGGGATGATGTCGCTCTCGTTCGGCAGGATGTTCTCGTTCGTCGTCATCGGATCTCCTGATGGATGGGTAGGGCCCGTTCGGCGATTCCCCCGCGGACCGCCGAACGGGCGGTCCTCCAGCGGACTCCCGCGCCCCCCGACGCGGTGAGTCGATGTGTCCATCGTGGCCGAAGGCGATAAACGAACGATGAATGCCTCGTTCAACTCCCGCCGGCCGCGGGATCAGGCCGCGATCTCCGATGCCAGCAGTGCCCGCACCTCGGCCAGTTCCGGCGATCCGAGCCCCGCGAAGACGGCCTCCGCGTCCCGCCAGCACACCCGCGCCCGGTCCCGCTGCCCCAGCCGCTGCAGGGCCTTGCCCAGCACCGTCAGCACGGTCGCCCGCCGCCACTCGCCGCCGATGCCGCGCAGTGCGATGGCCTGCTCGGCGTGGGCGGCGGCCAGCGTCGGCCGGTGCGCGGCCAGGTGAGCCTCGGCGAGCCGGAAGTGCGTCACGCCCTCCCACAGGGGCTGGCGGTTGTCGTGGAAGAGGGACAGCGCCTCGGTGAGCTGCGCCTGCGCCTCGGCGAGCCGCCCGGCCTGGGTGAGGGCGATGCCGAGCGCGTACCGGCCGTTGGCCAGGCGCAGGGTCAGGCCCATCCGGTCGTATATGGCGATGCCCTGTTCGGCCAGCTCGATCGCGCTGGTCAGCCGGCCCAGCTCCACGTGGATGCGGGAGAGGTTGCACAGGGCGCTGGCCTCGCCGATGTGGTTGCCGTCGGCGCGGAAGTTCTCGATGGCCTCCAGCAGGTAGCGCTCGCCGTCAGCGTAGCGGGCCTGGTAGAGGGCGATGATCCCGCGGTCGTTGGGCGCCCAGCAGCTGGGCAGCGGGTCGCCGGCCGCGCGGGCCAGGACGGTGGCCTGCCGGGCCTCGTCGTCGGCCTCGGCGAACCGGCCGGCGACGAGGTGGACGCTGGTCAGTGCCGTGCGGGCGCGGCCCTCGGCGTGCGGGTCCGCGGCGGTGCGGGCCGCGTCGCGCAGGGCCGCGGCGGCGGACTCGTACTGCTTGGAGTTGGCGCCGGACTCGGCGAGGTCCTTGGCCGCCCACAGCAGGTCCACGGCCCGGCGGAGCACGTCGGCGCGCCCGGTGGTGCGTACGGAGGACTGCCGGACGCAGGCGAGCAGCGGGTCGGCCTCGGCATACAGCCAGTCCAGGGCGGCGCGGGGCTCGGTGAAGCGCAGGCCGGGGTGGTGGGTGGCCGCGAGGTGGGCGGGCAGCCGGTCGCCGGGGCGTTCGACGGCGTACACGGCGGAGGCGGTGGCGAGGTAGAAGTCGAGCAGCCGGTCGAGGGCGGCGTCCCGCTCGCTCGCGGGCTGCTCGTCGCGCTCGGCGCAGGCACGCGCGTAGAGGCGTACGAGGTCGTGGAAGCGGTAGCGGCCGGGTGCGGCGGATTCCAGCAGGGAGCAGTCGACTAAAGCCTCCAGGAGGTCCTCGGTGTCGTGCTCGGGCCGGTCGAGGACGGCGGCCGCGGCGGCCAGCGAGACGTCGGGGCCGTCGGCGAGGCCGAGCAGGCGGAACGCGCGCTGCTGGGCGGGTTCGAGCTGGCCGTAGCCCAACTCGAAGGTGGCCTTGACGGCGAGGTCGCCGGCCTGGAGTTCGTCGAGGCGGCGGCGCTCGTCGGCGAGCTTGGCGGCGAGGACGGAGACGGTCCAGGTGCGGCGGGCGGCCAGCCGGGAGGCGGCGATGCGGATGGCGAGCGGGAGGAAGCCGCAGGCGCCGACGACGTCGAGGGCGGCCTGGCGTTCGGCCGCGACGCGTTCGGCGCCGACGATCCGGGTGAACAGCTGCAGGGCCTCCTCGGGGCTCATCACGTCGAGGTCGACGAGATGGGCCCCGGCGAGGCCCGCCATGCGGACCCGGCTGGTGACGAGGGCGGCGCAGCCGGCGGTGCCCGGCAGCAGCGGCCGGACCTGGGCGGCGTCGCGGGCGTTGTCGAGGAGGACCAGGACGCGGCGGCCGTCGAGGGTGGAGCGGTAGAGCGCGGCCCGCTCGTCGGCGGTGTCCGGGATGGCGGTGTCGGGGGTGCCGAGGGCGCGCAGGAACGAGCCGAGGACGGCGACGGGCTCGGCGGGGCGCGGTTCGGTGCCCTGGAGGTCGACGTACAGCTGGCCGTCGGGGAAGTGCGGGCGGGCGGCGTGGGCGACGTGCACGGCGAGGGTGGTCTTGCCGACGCCGCCGATGCCGGCGAGCGCGGAGACGGCCATGACCTGGCCGTCGGCGGCGGACAGGATGGCGCCGAGCTCGCCCACGAAGGTGGTGCGGCCGGTGAAGTCGGGCACGGTGGCGGGCAGCTGGGCGGGCCGGACGTGGACGGGCGCGGTGGCCGGGGCCGGGGCCTCGGCGCAGGCGAGTTCGGCGTCGGCGCGCAGGATGCGCTGCTGGAGCGCGGCCAGTTCGGGACGCGGGTCGACGCCGAGCTCGTCGGCGAGGAGGCGGCGGGTGTCGGCGTACACGGCGAGGGCCTCGGCCTGCCGGCCGCTGCGGTACAGGGCGAGCATGAGCAGTTCGCGGAGCCGCTCGCGCAGGGGGTGGGCGGCGGTCAGCGCGGTGAGCTCGGAGACGGCCTCGGCGTGGTGGCCGACCTCCAGGTCGAGGTCGAGGCGGGTCTCCAGCAGCTGCAGGCGCCACTCCACGAGCCGGGCGCGCTCGGTCTCGGCGTGCGGGCCGGGGACCCCGGCGAGGGGTTCGCCGTCCCACAGGTCGAGGGCGCGGGCCAGGAGGGTACGGGCGAGGCCCCGGTCGCCGGCGGTGCGGGCCTGGTCGGCGTCGGAGGCGAGGCTGCGGGCGACGCCGAGGTCGAGGGTGCCGGTGGGGGTGCGGATCGCGTAGCCGCCGGCGTCGGTGACCAGGGTGCCGGGGTCGAGGACCTTGCGCAGCCGGGAGGCGTAGGTGCGGATGGTGGCGAGGGCCTGTTGCGGCGGGTCGTCGCCCCAGATGGCGTCGATCAGCTCGGGGGCGGTGGCGGTGCGGCCGCCGCGCAGCAGCAGCACGGCGAGCAGGGCGCGCTGCTGGGGGGTGCCGGAGGGCAGGGCCTCGCCGCCGCGCCAGGCGCGGATCGGGCCGAGGACGGCGAAGCGGGAGGCGGGGGCGGGGCCGGCGGCTCCGGGGGGCGCGGGTGTCGTGGGGGTCGCGGAGGACGCTGAGGTCGCGGGTGTCGCGGAGGTCGCGGAGGTCGCGGAGGGCGCTGAGGTCGCGGGGGTTGCGGGGGTCGCGGGGGTCGCGGGCACGGCCTCGGGCCCGGGGGCGGCCTGCGGGCTGCCGGGGGCGGCTTGGGCCGTTCCGGGTGCGCGCCGGGCTGCGTCGGGGTGGTTCCGCTGGTGCGGGATGGCCGGTATGCCCTCCATCTGTCGTCCCCCCTGCCTTCCGTCGGTGTAAGGGTCAGTCTGCCCTGTCTTGCTCGTACCCGTCAGCCCGTGTCGAACCGATCACTCCTCGACTGGCTGACGGTTCGTCAGATTGACGCTACCGTGAGGGCCATGGAGACCTTCCCGAAGATCATCTCGGTGGACGACCACACCGTGGAACCTCCTCACGTCTGGCGGGACCGGCTCCCGTCCCGCTACCGCCACACCGGACCCCGGATCGTCCGCGCCCCCCTCAAGGAAATGACCTTCCTCGGCGGCAAGTTCGCCCCCGTCATGGGCGCCGAGGGCGACCCCGGACCGATCGGCGACTGGTGGGTGTACGAGGACCTGCACCGCCCCCTCACCCGCCTCGACACCGCCGTCGGCTACGACCGCGACGAGATCCGGCTGGAGGTCATCACGTACGAGCAGATGCGCCCCGGCTCCTACTCGGTTCCCGACCGGTTGGCCGACATGGAGGTCAACCACGTCCAGTCCGCGCTCTGCTTCCCCACCTTCCCCCGCTTCTGCGGCCAGACCTTCACCGAGGCCAAGGACCGTGAGCTGGGGCTCCTCGCCGTGCGCGCCTACAACGACTGGATGGTCGAGGAGTGGTGCGGTCCCGAGGCCCGCGGCCGCCTCATCCCCCTCACCCTCATCCCGCTCTGGGACGCCGAACTCGCCGCCGCCGAGGTCCGACGCAACGCGGCGCGCGGCGTACGCGCCGTCGCCTTCTCCGAGATACCCCCGCACCTCGGACTGCCGTCGATCCACACCGACGCCTGGGACCCCTTCCTCCAGGCCTGCCACGACACCGGCACCGTCATCGCCATGCACATCGGCTCCTCCAGCCGCATGCCCTCGACGTCCGCCGACGCCCCGCCCGCCGTCGGCTCCACGATCACCTTCGCCAACTGCTGCTTCTCGATGGTCGACTGGCTGATGAGCGGCAAGTTCGAACGCTTCCCGAACCTCCGCATCATGTACGCCGAGGGCCAGATCGGCTGGATCCCGTACATCCTGGAACGCGCCGACGTGGTCTGGGAGGAGAACCGCGGCTGGGGCGGAGTCGCCGACAAGGTGCTGCGCCCGCCGTCCGAGCTCTTCGCCGAACACGTCTACGGCTGCTTCTTCGACGACGCCTTCGGCCTGCGCAACCTCGACGCCATCGGCGCCGGCAACGTCCTGTACGAGACCGACTACCCGCACTCCGACTCCACCTGGCCCAAGTCCCGCGAGGTCGGCGAGGCCCAGATGGGCCACCTTGACTCGGACGTGGTCGAACGCATCGTCCGCGGCAACGCGATCGAGCTGCTGGGGCTGACGCCGGAGGGGCTCTGGCCCGGGGCGTAGCGGACGGTGAACGGCCGCTCGGCCTCGGGTGTGGCGGACGGCGAACGGCCGCTCGGGCCCGGGCGTAGCGGACGGTGAACGGCCGTCCCCTTGCGGGTGACCGGACCGCCAAGGCATGCTTCGCCAGAGCAAAGCTGAAGGGGCGGCAGTGATGGACAAGCGGACCGTGGTGACCGGCGTGTTGTGCGCGATAGCGGCGATCGGCGCATCCGCCGCCATGACCAAGGTGGTGCCGGACCCGGGGAGTCGACCGGCGACCCGGACCGAGGCGGCGGCCCCGACGCAGCCCTCACCGAGTCCGACTTCGCGAACGCAATCGCCCAAGCAGCCTCAGTTGACCACTGCCGGCATACCGAAGCCGGGCACGTCGGCCGCCTTCACCGGAGCCCTGTTCGAGGGCGATGTGCAGGGTGATCACTTCTGCACCGCCACCGTGGTCCGCAGCCCCGGCAAGAACCTCATCGTCACCGCCGGGCACTGTCTGCTCGCCGGCAAGGTGGCGGGCGGCGGCGCCCTCTTCGCACCCGCGTACGGGAACGGGGCCGCCCCGTACGGTGCCTGGAAGATCGAAGAGGTCTTCGAGGACGGCCGCTGGTCCGACGACTCCGACGACGACTACGACCTCGCCTTCGCCCGCCTCGCCCCCGACGCCACGGGCCGCAACATCGAGGACGTCGTCGGCGCCGCCCCCCTCGACACCACGGGCCGCGCAGGCGAGGAGGTCACCGTCACCGGCTACCCCGCCGACCGCAAGGTCCCGCGGACCTGCACGGCCAAGGCGGTCCGCGAGTCGGCGACCCAGCAGCGCTTCGACTGCGCGGACTTCCCGGGCGGCACGAGCGGCAGCGCCTGGCTCGCCCGCGACGGCAAGATCGTGGGCATCCTGACCGGCGGCGACACCGACGACGTCTCGACCAGCACCGTCCTCGGCGACTACGCGGCCGCGCTGTACGCCCGGGCTACTGGTGGGGCGGGTGCTGGTGCTGGGGTGGGTGCTGGTGCTGGTGCTGGTGCTGGTGCTGGCGCGGGTGCTGGTGCGGGTGCTGGTGCGGGTGCGGGTGCTGGGGTGGGTGCGGGTGTGAATCAGACCACGAGGCCCAGGTGAACGGGCTCCCCGCTTCGCTCGGCTGCCAGTAGTTCCGCCAACCGCGGCGGCCACGACGGCTCCCCGAGCCCGGCCAGCGCCGCCGGTGACAACCACCGCCAGTGCGCCCCGGGGTCCTCGGGGACGGGGTCGCGGCGGGGGCCGGTCGTCACGTAGATGTGCTCGTGCTGGCGCACGGGTACGCCCTCGTGCGTGAAGTCGTGCTCCCAGGTGCACAGCAGCCGCTGCGGCAGGAGGTCGGTCCAGCCGGTCTCCTCCCGCAGCTCCCGCCGCACACACTCCTCGGGCGTCTCACCCGGATCGATCCCCCCGCCCGGCGGCAGCCAGTGGATGCCGACCTCGATGTTGTTCTCCCGGAACAGGAACACCGCCCCACCGGGATCCAGAACCACAATGCGCGCTGCGTGCCTGGGAGTTCTCATCCCCCGAGCGTACGCCGCGGAGGGGAGAAGGGGGTGGGGCCGGACGCCCGCACTCGGAGTCGGGAGTGTGTTCGGGGGCTTCCCGGCCGCCCATCGTCCTTCCGGTGCGGGCCGGTCCCTCAAGGGCGCTCCCTCCGGTCGCGTCGCTGCGCGAGGGCCTTCGGCCCCCCTTGACCGACCGTCCCGCCCCGGAATGCCAAAGAGCTGCCGGGAAGCCCCCGAAGGATGGCCAGGGGGACGGTTCGAGGGTCGGGTACCGTCAGCGACGCAGGCCCCCGGCTCCGCCTCGCGGCGCCTCCGTGCCGCCAGGGCCACCAGTTCCCGGGTGGCGGCGGGCGCGCGGTCGCCCGGCCTGCCGGAAGTGTGGGCGAGGACCCCGTCCTGTCCCCGCGAGCGCGCCGGATCGCTACGCGCTCCTCTCGTCTCGGCGACCGACCGTTGTCGGGGGTCGACGGCCCGGCCCCGGGTGCGACTCGGGTCGGGTGGTGTCCTGCTCCTTCCGTGATGGTCGCGGCGTGCGCCGTCGTCGTGGGGGTGCTGGTGGCGGCGGTGGCTCGGCCCTGAGGGTCGGTTCCGTTCCGTCTGCCTTCCCGCCCGCCGCCCCGCGTCACCCTCGCGCCTCGACACCCCCCGGGAGGTTGACGTCCACGGCGTGGGGGGTCCGGGCTGTGTACGGTCGGTGGAATGAGCAAGTTCGCCCGAGTCGGCTTTCCTCGGCCCCGTGTGGCCGCGCGTGCCGGGGCCGGGGTCGGCGCTGCTGCCGCCGCCGGTCTGCTGGCCTGCACGGCGGCCTGGTTCCATGCCGTCCAGGACGCCCCCGGCAACGCCGAGGCGCGTGCCCACACCGTCACCGACGACCGCCCCGCCCTTACCGCCGACGGCCGTGCCGCGCGTGAGGCCTGGCGGTACGACATGCAGGGGCTCTCCGGCATCAGTGAGCAGACCCTGGCGCGGATCCCGGCGGATTCCCTCCAGCTCATCCTGGTCACGGGCAAGGCGAGGGATTCCTCGTACGCGACCGCCGCCCTCTACACGCGGCCCGCCGCCGGAGCCGACTGGGTCCTGGCGGAGCGCTGGCCCGCGCGCAACGGGGCCAGGGGGTGGTCCACGGAGCGTAGTTACGGAGATCTCACGTCCCCCGTAGGGGTGTTCTCGCTGAGTGACGCCGGCGGTCTGCTGCCGAAGCCGCCGGGGACGAGGTTGCCGTACGACCGCAGTAGGGCGTTCACCGCCTCCGGTCACGGCGTCGAGGGGGAGTCCCTGGCCGGTTCCTTCGACTACGTCGTGGCGATCGACTTCAACCGCAAGCGGGGCGTGTCGCCGCTGGACCCGACGAAGCCGGAGGGGGAGCGCAAGGGCGGCAACATCTGGCTGCACGTGGACCACGACGGGCCCTCGCAGGGCTGCGTGGGCATCTCGAAGCAGGCCATGCACAGGGTGCTGAGGACGCTCGACCCGGCGGCCAAGCCGGTCATCGTGATGGGCCCGCACGGCTTCTGACGGCCCTATTGCCTGACGGATCGTCAGATAAGACGATGGCCCCCGGACGAGCCGGACAGAGCTTCGAGGCGGGGACCCCATGGCGCGCGTGTTTCCGGAAGGCCGGCTGGTGTACGGGATGCAGCTCCCGATCCAGTCGCAGAGCACCCTGTACGCCGAGGCCTGGGAGGCCTCGGCCGGCCCCGCCGACCTCGCCGAGGTCGCCCGGGCCGCCGACCGGGCCGGGTTCGGCTACGTGGCCACCTGTGACCACGTGGCCATACCGCGCCGCCTCGCCGGCCCCATGAGCACCATCTGGTACGACCCGGTGGCGACCCTGGCCTTCCTCGCCGGGGTGACCGAGCGCGTGCGGCTGCTGAGCCATGTCGCGATCCTGGGCCTGCGGCACCCGCTGCTCGGCGCCAAGCAGTACGCGACGGTCGACCACCTCTCGGGCGGCCGGCTGATCCTCGGCGTCGGCGCGGGCCACGTCCGGGAGGAGTTCGAGGCCCTCGGCGTCGACTTCGCCGGGCGCGGCGCCCTCCTCGACGAGACGCTCGACGCGCTGCGCGCCGCCCTCGGGCCCGAGGAGTTCCCGGCCTTCGAGGGGGAGCGGTTCTCCTTCCGCGACCTCGGCCAGCGGCCCCGGCCCGCGCAGCCCCGGATCCCCGTCTGGGTCGGCGGCTCCTCGCCCGCCGCCGTGCGGCGGGCGGCCGTCCGCGGCGACGGCTGGCTCCCGCAGGGCGATCCACGGGACCGGCTGCCCGCGCAGATCGCCCGGATCAGAGAACTCCGGGAGCAGGCCGGCGTCACGGAGCCGTTCGAGTTCGGGGCGATCACCGAGGCGCTGTACGTCGGCGAGCCCGCCTGGGACACCGGCCGCCGCACCCTGTCCGGCAAGCCGGAGGTGCTCGCCGAGTCGCTGCGCGCGTACCGGGCGCTGGGCGTCGACCAGATCCAGGTCCGCTTCCGCAGCCGCGACCGCGCCGAGCTGACCGACCAGATCACCGCGTTCGGCGCCGAGGTGGCGCCCCTCCTCCACGACTAGCGGGAGTACGGACATGGGCATATCCACCGGCAGGCTCCACGGCCGCGTCGTCCTCATCACCGGTGCCGCCCGCGGCCAGGGCGAGCAGGAGGCCCGGCTGTTCGCCGCCGAGGGGGCGCGGCTGCTCCTCGGGGACGTGCTGGACGAGCGGGGCGCGGCCGTGGCGAAGCAGATCGCCGAGGAGGTCGGGGAGGACCGGGTCCGGTACGTCCGGCTGGACGTGAGCCGGGAGGAGGAGTGGGCGGCTGCGGTGGCGGCCGCCAGGGAGGCCTTCGGCCGGGTCGACGGCCTGGTCAACAACGCGGGCATCCTGCGCTTCAACGAGCTGGCCTCGACCCCGCTGGCGGAGTTCCAGGAGCTGGTGCAGGTCAACCAGGTCGGCACCTTCCTCGGGATCAGGGCGCTGGCCCCGGAGATCGAGGCGGCCGGCGGCGGGACCATCGTGAACACCTCCTCGTACACCGGTCTGACGGGCATGGCGTACGTGGGTGCGTACGCGGCGACCAAGGCGGCGGTCATCGGGCTGACCCGGGTGGCCGCGCTGGAGCTGGCGGCGAAGAACATCCGGGTCAACGCGATGTGCCCGGGCGCGGTGGACACCCCGATGGCCAATCCGGGGCTGCTGGACCCGGCGGGCGTGAGCGAGGAGGCGCGCGAGGCGATGGGGGAGCTGTACCGGCGGGTGGTGCCGCTGGGGCGGGTGGGGCGGCCGGAGGAGGTCGCCCGGCTGGCGCTGTTCCTGACGGGCGAGGACTCCTCGTACATCACCGGGCAGCCGTTCGTCATCGACGGCGGCTGGACGGCCGGCGTCAGCGTGCTCTGACGGTTCATCAGGTATTGACGCTCCCGCCCCGCGGTGGAACAGTCGACCCATCCGATCTGACGGAGCGTCAGAAATGAGCGAGGACGGTGAACCCCCTTGGAATTCGGGCTCTTCGTGCAGGGATACGTGCCTGAGGCGCGGTCCAGGGTCGACCCCGAGGCAGAGCACAAGGCGCTGATCGAGGAGACCGAGTACGTCATCCAGGCCGACAAGTCCGGCTTCAAGTACGCCTGGGCCTCCGAGCACCACTTCCTGGAGGAGTACTCGCACCTGTCGGCGAACGAGGTCTTCCTCGCCTACCTCGCCCACGCCACCGAGCGCATCCACCTCGGCTCCGGCATCTTCAACCCCCTGGCGCCCGTCAACCACCCGGTCAAGGTGGCCGAGAAGGTCGCCATGCTCGACCACCTCTCCAAGGGCCGCTTCGAGTTCGGCACCGGCCGCGGCGCCGGCAGCCACGAGATCCTCGGCTTCCTGCCCGGCGTCACGGACATGAACCACACCAAGGAGATATGGGAGGAGACCATCGCCGAGTTCCCCAAGATGTTCCTCCAGGAGGAATACGAGGGGTTCCAGGGCAAGCACTGGTCGCTGCCCCCGCGGAAGGTCTTCCCCAAGCCGTACGGCAAGGCCCACCCGGCCATGTGGTACGCCGCCGGGTCCCCCTCCTCGTACGCGATGGCGGCGAAGAAGGGCCTCGGCGTCCTCGGCTTCAGCGTCCAGAAGGTCTCCGACATGGAGTGGGTGCTGGAGCAGTACAAGACCGCGATCCAGGAGGCGAAGGCCATCGGCGCCTTCGTCAACGACAACGTGATGGTCACCTCGACGGCGATCTGCGCCGAGACCCACGACAAGGCGGTCGAGATCGCGGTCAACGCGAACATGAACCGCTTCCAGTCGCTGGTCTTCCGCTACCACGACACCTTCCCGCGGCCCGAGGCGATCCCGCAGTGGCCCGAGATCCTGCCCGAGTACAACGCGGAGATCATCGAGCTCCTCATCGCCGAGGAACTGCTGATCTGCGGTGACCCCTCCGAGGTCCTCGCCCAGTGCAAGCGCTGGGAGCAGGCCGGGGCCGACCAGCTGTCGTTCGGCCTGCCGACCGGGGTCTCGTACGAGGACACGATGACGACGATCAAGCTGATCGGCGAGCATGTCATCCCGGAGATCGACACCGACCCGGTGCACCGCACCACCCGCTTCCGCCAGGGCGCCGACGCGGGCGCCTGACCGGCGGTGCAGCGGGGACGGCGGTTTCCCGGACCGCCGTCCCGGGGCCCCCGGCCCCGCGGAACCGGCCGGGGCGCGCGGGCAGCGGCCTGCCCCCGCCCCGGCCGGGAACGGAACCGAGGAGAAGGGACGTCACCCGTCATGCTCGACCACCTGATCAGGGGAGCCACCGTCGTCGACGGCACCGGATCCCCCCGGTTCACCGCCGACGTCGGCATCCGCGACGGCCGCATCGCCGTCATCGGCGCCCCCGGCTCCGTCACCGAGGAGGCCCGCACCAGCGAGGACGCCGCCGGCCTCGTCCTCTGCCCCGGCTTCGTCGACCCGCACACCCACTACGACGCCCAGCTGTTCTGGGACCCGTACGCCACGCCCTCCATGAACCACGGCGTGACCACCGTCGCCGGCGGCAACTGCGGCTTCACCCTCGCCCCCCTCAACCCGGCCCGCCCCGAGGACGCCGACTACACGCGCCGGATGATGAGCAAGGTCGAGGGCATGGCCCTGGCCGCCCTGGAGGAGGGCGTCGACTGGACCTGGTCCTCCTTCGGCGAGTACCTCGACGCCCTGGAAGGGCGGATCGCCGTCAACGCGGGCTTCATGGTCGGCCACTGCGCACTGCGCCGCCACGTCATGGGCGCGGAGGCGACCGGCGGCCGGCCCACCCCCGCCCAGCTGGAGCAGATGACCGCCCTCCTGCACGAGGCCATGGACGCGGGCGCCTGGGGTCTGTCCACCACCCAGTCCGCCACCCACTCCGACGGGGACGGCGCCCCGGTCGCCTCCCGGCACGCCGAGCCCGCCGAACTCATCGCCCTGTCCCGGGCGGTCGGCGAACACGAGGGCACCCAGCTGGAGGCCATCGTCGCCGGCTGCCTCGACCAGTTCGCCGACGCCGAGATCGACCTGCTCGTCGAGATGAGCGCCGCCGCCGGCCGCCCCCTCAACTGGAACGTGCTCACCATCGACGCCGCCGTCCCCGAGCGCGTCCCGCGCCAACTGGTCCCCAGCGAACGCGCCCGCAAGGCCGGCGGCCGCATCGTCGCACTGACGATGCCGATCCTCACCCCCATGAACATGTCCCTCGGCACCTTCTGCGCCCTCAACCTGATCCCGGGCTGGGGCGAGGTCCTCGGCCTGCCCGTGCCCGAGCGGATCGCCCGGCTGCGCGACCCCGACGTACGGGCGGAGATGCTGCGCCGCGCCGACAGCAAGGAGGCCGGCGTGTTCCGCCGCCTGGCCGACTTCGGGCGGTACGTCATCGGGGACACGTACAGCAAGGAGAACGAGGGGCTCACCGGCCGGGTCGTCCGCGACATAGCGGCCGAGCGCGGCCAGGACCCCTTCCACTGCCTGGTGGACATCTGCGCCAACGACGGCCTGCGCACGGTGCTGTGGCCGATGCCGACCGACAACGACCCGGCGAGCTGGGCGCTGCGCGCCGAGACCTGGCAGCACGAGGACGTCATGCTGGGCGGCTCGGACGCGGGCGCGCACCTGGACCGGATGTGCGGGGCCCCGTACACGACCCGGTTCCTCGGGGACTGCCTGCGCGGCCGCAAGCTGCTGCCGCTGGAGCAGGCGGTACGCATGCTCACCGACGACCCGGCCCGGCTGTTCGGGCTGCGCGAGCGCGGCCGTATCGCCGAGGGGTGGCACGCGGACCTGGTGCTGTTCGACCCGGAGCGGATCGAGGCCGGGCCGGCGACCCTGGTCCACGACCTGCCGGGCGACAGCCCGCGGCTGGACGCGCGGGCGGTCGGGATCGTGTCGGTGCGGGTCAACGGGGTCGAGACGGTACGCGACGACCGGGTGACGGGCGCGGTCCCGGGGACCGTGCTGCGGTCGGGCCGGGACACGAGGACGGTGAGCACCCGGTGACGGGGACCGGCGCAGGGCAGGGCCGCGGCGGGCAGGACCGGGACGGGCAGCGCCTGTTCATCGGCGGCGATTGGGTGGAGCCGGCGGGCGGCCACTACGAGGTGGTCAACCCGGCGGACGAGTCGGTCGTCGGCCTCGCGCCGGAGGCCTCGCCCGCGCAGGTCCTGGAGGCGGCCGAGGCGGCCGCCGAGGCCTTCGAGGGCTGGTCGCGTACCCGGCCGGAGCAGCGGGCGGCGATCCTCGACCGGGCCGCGGACATCGTCCAGCGGGAGTTCGAGCCCTGGGCGGAGCTGGCCCGGGCGGAGACCGGCGCCCCGACGGGCATCGCACGCGGCATGCAGGTCGGGGTCGGGGTGGCCCGCTTCCGGCGGTACGCGAAGGGCGCCCTGGAGCCGGTCGAGCGGGGCCTCCCGCCGCAGGTCACCGAGGCGGGGCCGATGGGGAGGGCGGCCGTGCTGGGGGCGCTGGAGGTGCGCCAGCCGGTCGGCGTGGTCACCTGCATCACCTCGTACAACAACCCCTGGGCGAATCCGGCGGGCAAGGTGGCCCCGGCCCTGGCCATGGGCAACACGGTGGTGGTCAAGCCGGCCCCGCAGGACCCGCTGTCGGTGTTCCGGATGGCCGAGGCGCTGGCCGAGGCCGGCGTGCCGCGGGGCGTGGTCAACGTCGTCGGCGGGCAGGCGGTGGAGGTCGGCGAGGCCGCGGTCGCCTCCCCGCACGTGGACATGGTGTCCTTCACCGGCTCCACGGCGGTCGGGCAGCGCATCGCGGAGGTCTGCGGCCGTTCCATGAAGCGGCAGCTGATGGAGCTGGGCGGCAAGGGCGCCGCGGTCGTGTTCGAGGACGCGGACCTGGACGCGGCGGTGTCCGGGATCGGCACCACCTTCTCCTTCTACAGCGGCCAGATCTGCACCGCCCCGACCCGGGTGATCGTGCACCGGGCGGTGTACGCGCAGCTGGTCGAGAAGCTGACCGCCTACCTGGGCCGCATGAAGGTCGGCGACCCGGCGGCGCCGGGCACGGTCGTCGGCCCGGTGATCTCGGCCGCGCACCGGGACCGGATCGAGGCGTACGTCGAGCTGGGCCGCAAGGAGGGCGCGCGCCTGGCGTACGGCGGGGCGCGCCCGGTGGTGGAGGGCGCCGCGGGCCGCGGGCGCGGGTTCTACGTCGCGCCGACGCTGCTGGTGGACTGCACGAGCGACATGCGGGTGGTCCGGGAGGAGATCTTCGGGCCGGTGGTCGTCGTCGTGCCGTTCGAGGGCGGGGAGGACGAGGCCGTCGCCCTGGCCAACGACAGCGACTACGGGCTGCTGAGCTACGTGTGGTCCGGGGACGCGGCACGCGCGTTCCGGGTGGCGCGCCGGCTGCGGGCGGGCGGGGTCGGGGTCAACACGATCGGCCGGAACATGGAGGCGCCGTTCGGCGGCTTCAAGCGCTCCGGGGTCGGCCGCGACGTCGGCTCGTACGCACTGCACGCGTACAGCGAGGTCCAGTCGATCGTCTGGGCGGGCTGAGGGCTGAGGGCCGGGGGCCGGGGTGGGGCCCGGCGGGGGCTCTCCGCCCGGGCCCGCCCGCCTCGCCCCGCCTCAGTCCTTGTAGTAGTCGGTGAGGACGCAGCCCTTCACCAGGGCCGGCTCCTTGCGGAATCCGCTCGGCGGGTTGAAGCCGGGGTGGCAGTTGAGCACCAGCATGCCGCTCCCGGGGGCGAGCAGGGCGCTCATGGCGTCCGAGCTTTCGGATCCGGTGGCGAAGTCCTGGCCGACGATGGGGCCGCTGTTGATGTTGCCGGTCTTGCCGTCCGCGTGGTCCTTGTCGACCTCGGCCTTGAAGGCGGCCTGGAAGACCTTGGGGTCCCTGATCATGAAGATGGTGGTGGCGTTGCGGCGTCCGCAGTAGCCGCGCTCGCTGACGGAGTACGTCTTGCTGTCGTACTTGGCGTCCTCGCTGTCGGAGCTCGACGAGTCGCTCTTGGTGGAGCTGATCCGGTCGCACTTGGTGTAGCCGTTGATGATGCGGGCGGCCTCCGCCATCGAGCCGGCCTTGACGAGCCCCTTGAAGCCCAGGCCGTTGCCCTTCTTCGCGGCCCCGCCGTTGCTTCCGCTCCCGCCCTCGAGGCCGCCGATCGCGGCGATGCCGGACCCGACGGCCGCGTCGTCGTCGCCTCCGCAGGCGGTGAGGGTGAGGAGGGCGGCGAGAGCCGTGGCCGCGGCGGTGGCCGTTCTGGCGGCCGTCCTGGAATGCATGACGATGTGTCCCCCGTGTCGATGACCTTGATCGTCGGAGCCTAGGTCGACCGGCATGTCCGCGCCAAACTTCGCGGCCGAAAACCGGCACGGGAAAGTTTTGGAAGGGGCAAAACGGGCAGGGCTGCGGTTTCCGTATATCGGAAAGGCGTTCCGGGCCCCTCTGAACCGGGGGTAACACCCGCATGTGAACCTTTCATTGCCGACTGGTGAACGCGTCGCGCCGCAGGATTCCAAGGGGATTTACCGTTCCGAGATCCGGATCTAAGACCTCCGGATATGGAAATCGCAGGATCTACCGTCCTGTGGCATGACTCAGCTGGACGTTCGGCCCCGAGCCGAAGACACGGCACGCGACGTCGCCGACGTACGCGGCAAGGGCCTCGGCAAGGGGTCCGTGGGACTGGTGGGCAGCGCCGTCATCGGCATCTCCACCGTCGCCCCCGTCTACTGCCTGACCTCGACCCTCGGCTCCACCGCCGGCGAGGTCGGCGTCCAGATGCCCGCCGTGTTCCTGGCCGGCTTCCTCCCGATGCTCCTGGTGGCCTTCGCCTACCGCGAGCTCAACAAGGCCATGCCCGACTGCGGCACCTCCTTCACCTGGACCGTGAAGGCCTTCGGTCCGCGGATCGGCTGGATGTGCGGCTGGGGCCTGGTGATCGCCACGATCATCGTCCTCTCCAACCTCGCCGGCGTCGCCACCTCCTACTTCTGGCTCCTCGCGGGCGAGATCACCGGCAGCGACTCGGTGGCCGCCCTCGACGACGACAAGCTCGTCCACATCGCGACCTGCCTCACCCTCGTCGCCGTCGCCACCGCCATCAGCTACCGCGGCATGACCGCCACCAAGGGCGTCCAGTACGCCCTGGTCGGCCTCCAACTCGCCGTCCTCGCCGTGTTCGTCGTCATGGCCTTCCAGAAGGCCACCACCGGCGGCGCCGGCGGATCCGGCGCCGCGGCCTTCGACACCGGGCTGGACTTCTCCTGGCAGTGGATGAACCCCTTCGCGGTCGAGTCCATGGGCGCCTTCACCGCCGGACTCTCCCTCTCGATCTTCATGTACTGGGGCTGGGACGCCTGCCTGGCCACCAACGAGGAGACCACCGGCTCCGCCAAGACCCCCGGCCGCGCCTCGCTCATCGCCATGGTCGTCCTCGTCGGCTCGTACCTGGCCACCGGCATCGCCGCCCAGATGGCCGTCGGCTCAGGCACCACCGGCCTCGGCCTCGCCAACGCCGACACCTCCGGCAACGTCTTCGCCGCCCTCGCCGGACCCGTCATGGGCCCCGTCCTCGGCATCCTGCTCTTCGTCGCCGTCCTCGCCTCGGCCGCCGCCTCCCTCCAGACCACCTTCATCCCGGTCGCCCGCACGGTCCTCGCCATGTCCACGTACGAGGCCCTGCCGCCCTCCTACGCCAAGGTCCACCCCCGGTTCAAGACCCCCGGCCGCGCCACCGTCATGGCGGGCGTCGCCACCGGCGCCTTCTACACCGTGATGACCCTGGTCAGCGAGAACGTCCTCACCGACACGATCTTCGCGCTCGGCCTGATGATCTGCTTCTACTACTCCCTGACCGCCTTCGCCTGCGCCTGGTACTTCCGCGGCGAGCTGCGCCGCAGCACCCGCGACCTCTTCCTCAAGGGCGTCTTCCCGGTCCTGGGCGGACTGCTGCTCGCCGCCGTCTTCTTCAAGACCCTGATCGACATGTGGGACCCGGCCTACGGCTCCGGCTCCACCGTCCTCGGCGTCGGCAGCGTCTTCGTCATCGGCGTCGGCCTGCTGGGCCTCGGCCTGGTCGTCATGGCGGTCACCGAACGCCGCAGCCCGGCCTTCTTCCGGGGCGAGGTCCTGACGAAGTCGACGCCGTCGCTGGTCGTGGAGGACTGAGCACTGAGCACTGAGCACTGAGCATGAGGATCGAGGGCTGCGGACCGAGGACTGACGCAGGGGCGTGAGCCGCCCGATCTGCCGGGCCCGGGGGTGACCCCCGGGCCCGGCAGGTCGTTGGACCGGGCATGGACGCCAAGAACCCCAAGCACGCGAAGCACGCCAAGACCGCAGCGGGCACCGCAGGCGCCGTGCGGCGCGGCCTCGCCGCCCTCGCCCTCACCTCCGGAGTCCTCGGCCTCGCCGCGGGCGCCGCCCACGCCGACAACGCCAGCCTCCAGGCGGCCGCCCCGCTCGCCAAGCGCGTCGGCGGCATCGTCGACCACCCGGGCCAGGCCGTGGAGGACACCAAGACCGCCCTGGCCGTCACCGGCGCCGTGACCGGCTCCGCCGCCCGGTCCACCAACACCTCCCTCGCGGGCGCGGGCAGCGCCCTCCAGACGATGCCGCAGGCGCCGTCGGTCAAGTAGCTCGGCGGGCGGGGGCGGCACCGGGGCGGCGGCGGGCCGGAACAGCCGGCCCGAGCACTGACCTCGCGGGCGCCGGCTCGTTGATCAGCGCATGCTCCTGTGGTTGCTCAACTCCTGCTCCACCCTCACCCTCGGCCTCCTCGTGGTGGGCGGCTTCACGAGCCTGGCCGTGGCCGGCAGCCTCGCCGCCCGCCGCCGCTTCCCGCACCTCGCGGGCGGCGAGCACAACGAGATGGTCGGCGTCGCGCTCGGCATGTTCGGCGCGATCTACGGCATCATCCTCGCGTTCGTGGTCGTGACCCTGTGGGCCCAGCTCGAGAACGCCCAGGGCGTCGTCTCCAGCGAGGCCACCGACCTGGCCCTGATCGTCCGCAGCGCCGAGGCCTTCCCGCCGGAGGAACGTACCCGGGTCGAGCAGGCGGTCGGCGCGTACGTCCACTCCGTCGTCGAAGTGCAGTGGCCGCTGATGCGCGAGGGCCGCCCCAGCTACGACGCCACCGCGCAACAGACCCACGGCCTCTACCAGGCGCTGCAGGCGTACGAGCCCACCGGCACCCGGACGACCACCTTCTACGAGCAGGCCGCCGACCGCCTCAACGACGTCGCCGCCCAGCGCCGGGCCCGCCTCGACATGGCCGGGACCTCCCTGCCGATGCTGCTCCAGCTGCTGGTGTACGGGGGCGCGCTGGTGATCCTCCCGCTCACCTTCCTCTTCGGATTGCGCAGCCTGAAGATGCAGCTGCTGTTCGTCTCGGCGGTGGCCGGTCTGATCGGCTTCAGCCTGCTGCTGGTGATGGTCCTGGACCGGCCGTTCGCGGGGGAACTGAGCGTGAGCCCGGCCCCGTACAAGGAGGCGGCCCTGTCCCAGTTCTGGCCGGGCCGGAGCGCGCTCCCGTAGGGGCGGTGGCGGTGGCGGTGGCGGTGGCGGGGCTCGGTCGTCGGTCGTCAGCCCCAGGCGCGGGAACAGAGGACGAGGCGGTAGCCGTCCGGGTCGGCGATGGTGACGCCGTACTCGTCCCAGTACGGGTTGTGGGCGGTGACCCGGGTGCCGCCGTGGGCGAGGAGCCGCTCGACGAGTGCCTCGTCGGGCGGCTCGCCGAGGTAGACGACGAACAGGTCGTCCACGGTGGGTGAGGGCGCGAGCGGGCTGCGGGGGTCCCGGGTGAGCTCGAAGTGCCAGCCGCCGTCGGCCGGACCCACCATGAGCAGCTCGTGCTCCCCGGGCCCCGGCTCGCTGTTCCGCCACAGCACGGCGAGCCCGAGCCCGCCGACGTAGAACCGCTCGGCCGCCCCGAGGTCGAGGCTGGGGCGCGCGACACGAACGTGGGTACGAGAAGTGATCACGGAGTGAGGGTACGGGTGAGGGCTGGGCGGGGGTGAGGACCGGGGTCGGGGTGGGGCGGGGTGGGGTGAGGCGGGGTGACGGGGCGAGAGGAGGGCGCGCTGCCGGGCCGTCGGCTTCCGCCCTCCCCGCCCTCCCCGCGCCCCCGCGCCCTCCCCGGGTTCTCCCGCCCTCCGTCCCCGCCCGCGGCCTCCTCCCGGCGGCCTCCTGGGGTGGTCAGAGGTACTGGGCGTATGTGTCCAGGGTGCGGAGGATCTCCGGTTCGTCGGCCGAGGGGAGTTGGAGGACCACCTCCTCGATGCCCAGGTCCCGGTAGTGCGCGAGCTTGCCCGGGTTGGGGTGGACCGCGTACGGGACGACCTGGAGGGTCTTCGGGTCGCGGCCCGCGGCCTCCCAGACCTGGCGCAGGGCCGGCAGTGATTCGGTCAGGCCTCCGCCGCCGATCGGGAGCCAGCCGTCGGCGTGGTCGGCGATGGCTGCGAACAGTTTGGGCCCGGCGGCGCCCCCGAGGAGGGTGCGCGGGCCGTGGAGGGGCTGGCCGGGGCCGAGTTCGCGCGGGGGCTGGGCCGGCTTGGGGTGGGCCTGGCTGGCCTGGACGGAGGAGAACTGGCCGACGTACGCGGTGGGCTCGGGGGCCCACAGGGAGCGCATCAACGCCATGCGGTCGCGGACCAGTTCGCGGCGGGTGGGCCAGTCGACGCCGTGGTCGGCGGCCTCCTCGACGTTCCAGCCGTAGCCGACGCCGAAGGTGAGGCGGCCGCCGGAGACGTGGTCGAGGGTGGCGATCTGCTTGGCGAGGACGATCGGGTCGTGCTGGGCGACCAGGGTGATGCCGGTGCCGAGGCGGAGCCGTTCGGTGACGGCGGCGGCCTGGGCGAGGGCCACGAGGGGGTCGAGGGTGCGCCCGTACATCTCGGGGAGTTCGCCGCCCATGGGGGCCGCGGTGTCCCGGGAGACCGGGATGTGGGTGTGCTCGGGCAGGTAGAGGCCGGCGAAGCCGCGTTCCTCCAGGCTGCGGGCGAGACGGACGGGGGTGACGGTCCGGTCGGTCAGGAAGACGGTCGTGGCGATCCGCATGGGCGTGGGCACCTCCGTGACGGGTGGGACACACGCTACGGGGATCGGCCGGTCGGCGGCAGGGGGCGGGCCGGTCAGGCGCGGGGGTAGCGGGCCAGCCAGGCGGGGGCGGAGACGGCGGGGCCGTGGAGGGCGGGGCCCTGGGTCATTTCGAGGGCGAAGTCGTCGGCGAGTTCCAGCACGGTGGCCCGGCCTTCGAGTTCGGCGAGCCAGGCGGCCGGGAGGGCCGTTTCACCGTGGAGGGCGCCGAGGAGGGCCCCGCAGAGGGTGCCGGTGGCGGAGGAGTCGCCGCCGTGGTTGACGGCCAGGCGCAGCCCGTGCGGGACGTCTTCGGCGACGAGGGCGCAGTAGACGGCGACGGCGAGGGCGTCCTCGGCGTCGCCGCCCTCGCCGGGGGAGAGGGAGGCGACGGTTTCGGGGGAGGGGGTGGCCCGGGAGGCGGCGGTGGTGAGGGCGCGTTGGAGGGCGTCGGTGACGGGCTGGTGTCCGGAGCGGCTGCCGAGGAGGCCGAGGGTGCGCTGGGTGGCGGTGTCGAGGGTGTCGCCGCGGGTGAGGCCGTGGACGATGACGGCGAGGGCGGCGGCGGAGAGGTAGGCGGTGGGGTGGCCGTGGCTCTGGACGGCGCATTCGACGGCGAGTTGGAGGACGAGGGCGGGCTCCCAGCCGACGAGGAGTCCGAAGGGGGCCGAGCGGGTGGTGGCGGCGGTGTCGCGGGCGGTGGGGTTCTTGGGGCGGTCGAGGGTGCCACGGGTGGTGTCGGCGAAGCCGGTCATGCAGGTGCGGTCGGGGTCGCGGCGGGCGTAGAGCCATTCCTGGCGGGCGAGCCAGCCGTCGTCCTCGCGGCGTTCGTCAGGGCCCCAGTCGTGCTGGGTGGCGGCCCAGCGCAGGTAGGCGCGGTGGACGTCGGTGGGCGGGTGCCAGGCGCCGGCGTCGCGGCGTACGTGGGCGCGGATCAGGCCGTCGACGGTGAAGAGGGTGAGCTGGGTGCGGGAGGTGACGGTGCCGGGGCGGCCGTACGCGGGCGCGGGCTCGGTCAGGCCGGCGGGGCCGTGGGCGCTGCGGATGTCGTCGAGGGAGAGTCCGGTGACGGGGGCGCCGAGGGCGTCGCCGATGGCGGAGCCGAGGAGGGTGCCGCGGACGCGGCTGCGGAAGTCCTGTTGTTCGGTGCGGCCCCACAGGCCGGTGGCGAGGGGGGAGCGGCCGCCGAGGGTGCCGCCCTGGGTGGTGGGTCGTGCTGTTGTTCCTGGTGTGGGCGTTGCTGTGGGCGGTGTTGTGGTGGTGTTCGTTGCCGCGTTCGTTGCCGTGTCCATCGTGGTGCCCCCCGACTGCCCCGCGTGTTCTGGCGCGCACTGTAGTGGACACGCCTGATCAGAACCGGAAGAAGGCGATCAAGAGACCCGTAAGTGAGCAGAGAAAGGCCGGATCGCGTCCTGGGGTGGGTGTGGGCGGGGGCGGGACGCCGGGGGCAGGGGGTGCCCGATGTGCGGTGATGCGCTAGTGGCGTGTTTTGTCGCTTGCCTTCGGGGTGGTCGTTTTCGGCCACGCCCCGTTTGCTGACCGCCCTCGGCGTGCCGCGCGAGAGCGTGCGGGCCGACTACCCGGCCGGCAACGACCGCCGCGAGCCCGCGAGGTGAGGCAGCTGAAGAAGGACCTCCTCGTCGGCTGACCGCCGTACACCGCGGTACCGCCGCGGTCCACCCCGCCGGCCGCGGCGGCCCGCCCCGGTGCGGCGCGTCCTCAGTCCAGGACGGGCAGCAGCTCCGGCAGGTGCCCGTCCGAGGCGGCCGCCGCGCGCTGCCGCTCCTGCGGCACCTCCCCGTACAGCGTGGTGCGGGGCCGGGCCGGGCGGCCCGCGGCCGCGGCGACCGCGACCAGGTCCTGGACGGACTTGTACGAGCCGTAGCCCGACCCCGCCATGCGGGAGATGGTCTCCTCCATCAGCGTGCCGCCCAGGTCGTTGGCGCCCGAGCGGAGCATCTCCGCCGCGCCCTCCGCACCCAGCTTCACCCAGCTCGTCTGGATGTTGGTGATGTGCGGGTGGAGCAGCAGCCGGGCCATCGCCGTCACCGCCCGGTTGTCGCGGACGGTCGGGCCGGGCCGGGCGATGCCCGCCAGGTAGACGGGAGCGTTGGTGTGGATGAACGGCAGCGTCACGAACTCGGTGAACCCGCCCGTCTCCTGCTGGATGCGGGCCAGGGTGCGCAGGTGCCCGAGCCAGTGCCGCGGCTGGTCGACGTGCCCGTACATCATGGTCGAGGAGGACCGGATGCCGAGGTCGTGGGCGGTGGTGACGACGTCGATCCAGTCGGCCGTCGGCAGCTTGCCCTTGGTGAGGACCCAGCGGACCTCGTCGTCGAGGATCTCCGCGGCCGTGCCCGGGATGGAGTCCAGGCCGGCCTCCTTGGCCGCGGTCAGCCAGTCCCGTACGGACATGCCGGTGCGGGTGGCGCCGTTGACGACCTCCATCGGGGAGAAGGCGTGCACGTGCATGCCGGGCACCCGCGCCTTCACCGCCCGCGCGATGTCGAAGTACGCCGTCCCCGGCAGGTCCGGGTGGATGCCGCCCTGCATGCACACCTCGACCGCGCCCACGTCCCACGCCTGCGCGGCCCGGTCGGCGACCTGGTCCAGCGACAGCGTGTACGCGTCGGCGTCGGTGCGGCGCTGCGCGAAGGCGCAGAAACGGCAGCCGGTGTAGCAGACGTTGGTGAAGTTGATGTTCCGCGTGACGACGTACGTGACGTCCTCGCCCACCACCGACCTGCGCAGCTCGTCCGCGATGCGGCACAGCGCGTCCAGCGCGGGCCCGTCCGCGTGCAGCAGGGCCAGTGCCTGTGCGTCGGTGAGCCGCTCCGGGTCGTCGGCGGCCTGCGCGAGGGCGGCCCGTACGTCGGTGTCGATGCGCTCGGGGACCATGCCGGGCGCGGCGGCCTCGCGCAGGGCCTCCCAATCGCCGTAGACGTGGTCGAAGTCCTCGCGGCGGTCGCCGGTGCGTCCTTCGGTGTCGATGGCGGTGTGCAGGTCGGTGCGCCCGGTGGCGGTGAACGCCTCCTCCGGTTCCTGCCAGGGCCGGCCGACGACCTCGGCGTCGGGTCGGGCGAGGCCGGTCTCCGGGTCGGCGAGGGCCCGTACGTGCGGCAGCAGGCGCGGGTCGAGCCAGGGCTCGCCGCGGCGGACGAACTCCGGGTAGACGCAGAGCCGTTCGCGCAGCTCGAAGCCGACGGCCGCGGACTGCTCGGCGAGCCTCTCGATCTGGGGCCAGGGCCGCTCGGGGTTGACGTGGTCGATGGTCAGCGGGGAGACGCCGCCCCAGTCGTCGATGCCGGCTCCGATGAGGCGGGCGTACTCCCCGTCGACGAGGTTGGGCGGGGCCTGGAGGCAGGCAGACGGGCCCATGATGTGCCGGGCGACGGCCACGGTGGCGACGAGCTCGTCGAGGTCGGCGTCCGGCATGCCGCGCATCGCCGTGTCCGGCTTGGCGCGGAAGTTCTGGATGATCAGCTCCTGGATGCCGTGGTACGCGCGGGCCGTGCGCCGGAGCGCGAACAGCGACTCGGCGCGCTCCTCGTAGGTCTCCCCGATGCCGATCAGCAGGCCGGAGGTGAAGGGGACGGAGGAGCGTCCGGCGTCCTCCAGGACGCGCAGCCGGACGGCGGGCTCCTTGTCGGGGGAGCCGTGGTGGGGGCCGCCGGGCTCGGACCACAGACGGGTCGCGGTGGTCTCCAGCATCATGCCCATGGACGGGGCGACCGGCTTGAGCCGCTGGAAGTCGGCCCAGCTCAGCACGCCCGGGTTGAGGTGGGGCAGCAGCCCGGTCTCCTCCAGGATGCGGATGGAGACGGCCCGGACGTAGGAGATGGTGTCGTCGTAGCCGTGCGCCTCGAGCCATTCGCGGGCCTCGGGCCAGCGGTCCTCGGGCTTGTCCCCGAGGGTGATGAGGGCTTCCTTGCAGCCGAGGGCGGCGCCGCGGCGGGCGATGTCGAGGACCTCGTCCGGCGACATGTACATCCCGTGGCCGGCGCGGCGGAGCTTCCCGGGGACGGTGACGAAGGTGCAGTAGTGGCACTTGTCGCGGCAGAGGCGCGTGAGGGGTATGAAGACGCTCTTCGAGTACGTGATCACACCGGGGCGGCCGGCCGCCGCGAGCCCGGCGTCGCGGACGCGCGCGGCGGACGCGGCGAGGTCCTGCAGGTCCTCGCCGCGCGCCTGGAGCAGTACGGCCGCCTCGGTCGCGTCGAGCGCGACGCCGTCGCGGGCGCGCCGGAGCGCGCGGCGCATCGCGTTCTGGGTCGGGGCGTCACTCGGAGTGGTCATGCGGTGAGCATACGATCCGGCGGCCCGCCGGCGGGGCGTCGACCGGCGGTCATCTCATCAGCTCCCCGGCGTTGACCAGCAGGGATTGGCCGGTTATCGCGCGCGCCCGGTCGGAGGCGAGGAACACGGCGGCGTCGGCGACGTCCCCGTCGGTGGCGAGGTCGGGCAGGGCCATGCGGGCCGCGAGCCGGTCGCGGACCTCGGCTTCGGGGACGCCCTCGGAGTGGGCGGTGAAGGTGACGAAGGCCTGGACGGGCGGCCCCCACATCCAGCCGGGCAGGACGGTGTTGACGCGGACGCGGTGCGGGCCGAGTTCGCGGGCCATGGAGTACATGGCGGAGGTGAGGGCGCCCTTGGAGGCGGCGTACGCGGCCTGCTGCACCTCGTTGGGTGCGGCGACGGCGGACTGGGTGCCGATGATGACGACGGAGCCGCCGCGCTGCTTGAGCGCGGGCAGGCAGGCGCGGGTCATGCGGAGGGTGCCGAGCAGGTTGACGTCGAGGACCTGGGCCCAGGTAGCGAAGTCGGCGTCCTCGATGCCGCCGAAGTAGGAGTCCCAGGCGGCGACGTGGACGACGGCGTCGATGCCGCCGAACCGCTCGACGGCGAGGGCGGCGAGGGCCGCGCACTGGTCCTCGTCGGTGATGTCGGTGGCGCGGTGGGCGGTGTGGGCGCCCTCGGGGTCGATCTCGGCGGCGGATTTGGCGAGATTCGCCTCGGTCCGTGCACCGAGCACGGCCCGCCCGCCCTCCCGTACGACGGCCGCGGCGACCTGGTGGCCGAGTCCGGCCCCGACGCCGGAGACGATGACGGTCTTTCCCTGCAGCAGCATGCGCGATCGCCTCCCGGCACGAGCCCGTGACTGACGGTGCGTCAGATTAGGGTGCGGTCGCCGCGGAGGGAAGGGGCGGAGCGGTGCCCGCGTACGCCCCGTGGGCGCGCGGGTGCGCGGGGCGTGCGGGAGCATGATCAGGCCGCCCGGCGACCGAATCGCCATCAGCCGCTAAACGTCGACCGGGTCAAGATCACCGCATCGGGCGACTCCGGCGGCTTCACAAGGCCCGGCCGATGCGGCAGGCCGTTACTGTTCCCCGTGATCTGGCCGGATTCCCGGATATACGCCCCCTTTCCTCCTCTTTCACCGGTGACGTGCGGGTACGCGCCGGTCGCCGCCCCTTGCGAAGGAGAGCTCGTCGATGACCGTTGACAGCAGCCCCGAGACTCAGCTGGAACCCCCGCAGCAGACCAGCCTGGGCACGGCAGCTGCCCGCAACCTCGCCACCACCACCAAGTCCGCCCCGCAGATGCAGGAGATCACCTCCCGCTGGCTGTTGAAGACGCTCCCCTGGGTCGAAACCAAGGGCGGCGCCTACCGGGTGAACCGCAGGCTCAGCTACACGGTCGGAGACGGACGGATCGAGTTCGTCCAGGACGGCGCAACGGTCCGGGTGATCCCCCGCGAGCTCAACGAACTGGCCATGCTGCGCGGCTTCGACGACACGGAGGTGCTGACCGCGATCGCCGGCCGGTGCGTCCAGCGCGACTTCCGCGCCGGAGAGGTGCTGGTGGAGCGCGGCGGCCGCGCGGAGCACATCCACCTGATCGCCCACGGCCGGGTCAGCCAGACCGGCGAGGGCAAGTACGGCGACGAGGTCTCCGTCTCCGTCCTCGCCGACGGCGACCGGTTCGGCGAGCACGCCCTGCTGGACGGCCAGGGCACTTGGGACTACACGGCCACCGCCGAGACCTCCGGCACCCTGCTCACCCTCTCCCGCGCCGACTTCGAGGCCGTCATGGCCTCGGCGCCGGCCCTGCGCGGCCACATCGAACGGTTCACCGCGCTCCCGCACCAGCGGCAGAACCGCCACGGCGAAGCCGAGATCGCCATGTCGTCCGGCCACACCGGCGAGCCCGAGCTGCCCGCCACCTTCGTCGACTACGAGCTCCACCCGCGCGAGTACGAGCTCTCCATCGCGCAGACCGTGCTGCGGGTCCACACGAGGGTCGCCGACCTCTACAACGGGCCGATGAACCAGACGGAGGAGCAGCTCAGGCTCACCATCGAGGCGCTGCGCGAGCGCCAGGAACACGAGCTGATCAACAACCGCGAGTTCGGCCTGCTCCACAACGCCGACTTCAAGCAGCGGATCCAGACCCACTCCGGCCCGCCCACCCCCGACGACCTGGACGAGCTGCTCTGCCGCCGCCGCGGCACCAAGCTCATCCTGGCCCACCCCAAGGCGATCGCGGCGATCGGCCGCGAGTTCAACGCCCGCGGGCTCTACCCGGACCACGTCGACATGGGCGGCCAGTCCGTCCCGGCCTGGCGCGGCGTCCCGATCCTCCCTTGCAACAAGATCCCGATCAGCAAGGAGAACACCAGCTCGATCATCGCCATGCGTACCGGCGAGGACAACCAGGGCGTGATCGGCCTGCACCAGACCGGTCTGCCGGAGGAGTACCAGCCGGGGCTGTCCGTGCGGTTCATGGGCATCGACGAGAAGTCGATCATCTCGTACCTGGTCACGGCCTACTACTCCGCGGCCGTCCTCGTACCCGACGCCCTCGGCGTGCTGGAGAACGTACAGATCGCCCGCAGGCAGGACTAGCCCCTCCGGCAGCCCGGGCCCGCCCCGGCCCGCTGACGCCCGGGCCCTGTGCTCGGGCTTGGGCTCGGGCCCTTCGCCCGGGCTCGGACTTGGGCTCGGGCCGTCTCGCCTGGGCTCGGGCGCGGGCCTGCGCCTGGGCCCGCGCCCGGAGGCACCGGTCGGCCGGACCCTTCCGGGCCGGCCGGGTCCGCCGGGGATCCGGGACGGTCCCCCTACCCCACCAAGGAGACACGGATGCCCGACCCTGGGCCTTCCCCTCTGCCGTCGAGCCCGCCCACCGCTGCCGCGGCTCACGGCCTCGGCCGCAGCGCGGCCGCGGGCCGGACCGGACTGCCTTCCGGGCCGCCCTCGCCGCCGTTCACCCGCGCGCCGGCGGCGTCGGCGGCGTCGGCAGTGCCGGACGCGGTGACGACGCCCGGCCCAGTGCCAGTGCCAGAGCCGGGCTCGGCGCTGGCGCGGATCCTGTCCGGCCCCAGCGGCCTGGGCACTGACAGCCTCCACGTCGGGCGCCGGGCCAACCCGGTCGCTCCGCCGGAGGCGCCGGCACTGCCCGGGCTGCCGGAGCCGGCCATTGCGTCGGCGTCGGCGTCGGTGCCGGCGCTGGCACTCGCCGTGGCACGGTCCCACCCGTTGGCGCTGGCCGTGCTGTCGGACCGGCCGCCCGCCCCGTCGGGCCCGTCCGCGGTGCCCGAGCCGACGGCGGCCCCGGCGGAGGGCCGCCCGATCCCGGGCCTCTACTACCACCCGGTCCCCGAGCCCGACCCCGTCCGCGTGGCGGAGGTCAGCCACCGGATCAAGCGGTGGGCGGTGGACGAGGTCGAGGCCTATCCGCCGGAGTGGGAGGACCAGTTCGACGGCTTCTCCGTGGGCCGCTACATGGTCGCCTGCCACCCGGACGCCCCGACCGTCGACCACCTGATGCTGGCCACGCGGCTGATGGTCGCCGAGAACGTCGTCGACGACGTCTACTGCGAGGACCACGGCGGCTCACCCGTCGGCCTGGGCGGGAGGCTGCTACTGGCGCACACCGCCCTCGACCCGGTGCACACCACCGGCGAGTACCAGCCGGCCTGGGCGGAGTCACTGTTCTCGGACGCCGCCCGACGCTCCTACCGCTCCGCCATGGAGTACTTCGTACGGGCGGCCTCGCCGTCGCAGGCCGACCGGTTCCGGCACGACATGGCCCGCCTCCACATGGGCTACCTGGCGGAGGCCGCCTGGGCCGAGACGGACTACCTCCCCGAGGTGTCCGAGTACCTGGCGATGCGGCAGTTCAACAACTTCCGCCCGTGTCCCACCATCACCGACACGGTCGGCGGCTACGAACTCCCCGCGGAACTGCACGCCCTGCCCGCCATGCAGCGGGTGATCGCGCTCGCGGGGAACGCCACCACCATCTCCAACGACCTGTACTCGTACACCAAGGAACTCGACGCCCGCGGCAAGCACCTGAACCTGCCCGTGGTGATCGCCGAACGGGAGGGCCTCTCCGGCAAGGAGGCCTACCTGAAGGCCGTCGAGGTCCACAACGAGCTCATGCACGAGTTCGAGGCCGCCGCCGCCGAACTCGCCGCCACCTGCCCCGACCCGCGCGTCGCGCGCTTCCTGCGGGGCGTGGCCGTATGGGTCGACGGCAACCACTACTGGCACATGACCAACACCTATCGCTACAGCCTGCCCGACTTTTGGTAAGCAGAATGGATTTACCCATGACGAGCGTCGACCTTCCCGCTTCCGCCCCCACCGCCGCCTTCATCCCGGCCCCGGCGACCCCCTACCAGGGCGACATCGCCCGCTACTGGAACGAAGAGGCCAGGCCCGTGAACCTGCGCCTCGGCGACGTCGACGGCCTTTACCACCACCACTACGGCATCGGCGCGATCGACCACGAGGCCCTCGGCGACCCGGCCGACAGCGCCTACGAGAAGAAGCTGATCGCCGAACTCCACCGCCTGGAGTCGGCCCAGACGGACGTCCTCCTCGACAACCTCGGCGCCATCGGCCGCGACGACCTCCTCGTCGACGCCGGCTGCGGCCGCGGCGGCACCATGGTCATGGCCCACCAGCGCTTCGGCTGCAAGGTCGAGGGCGTGACGCTGTCCGCCAAGCAGGCCGACTTCGGCAACAACCGTGCGCGGGAACTGGGCATCGCGGACTCCGTACGCTCCCGCGTCTGCAACATGCTCGACACGCCCTTCGAGACCGGCCAGGCCGCGGCCTCGTGGAACAACGAGTCCAGCATGTACGTCGACCTGCACGACCTCATGGCCGAGCACTCCCGCGTCCTCGCCGTCGGCGGCCGCTACGTCACCATCACCGGCTGCTGGAACCCCCGCTACGGCCAGCCGTCGAAGTGGGTCTCGCAGATCAACGCCCACTTCGAGTGCAACATCCACTCCCGGCGGGAGTACCTCCGCGCCATGGCCGACAACCGCCTCGTCCCCCAGGCGATCATCGACCTGACACCGGAGACCCTGCCGTACTGGAAGCTGCGTGCCACGTCGTCGCTGGTGACGGGCATCGAGGAGGCCTTCATCAAGTCGTACGAGGACGGCTCGTTCCAGTACGTGCTGATCGCGGCGGACCGCGTCTGACGTTGCTGGCTGGGTGTGAGGGCCGGGCCCGTGGCGTTGCGCAGCGGGCCCGGTCGCGTCGGGGTCGGGGTTTCGCCGGGACCGGGGTGGTGAGGTGCCCGGGGGCTGCCCGTCAGTCCCATCGTCATCCCGGGGCGGGCGCCGGCGTCAAGGGCGCTCCCTCCGGTCGCGTCGCTGCGCGATGGCCTCCGGCCACCCTTGACCCCGACGCCCGCCCCGGAACGACAAGGACTGTCGGGCGGCCCCCGGGGGAGGGACGGCCTGGAGGGACCACTTCACATCCGGCCGGGTCCCGCCCCTACCGCCCCCGCTCCGGCGAGCTGCTACCGCCGAGCCAGGGTGAGCAGACCGGCCCAGGCGGAGGGGGAGAAGGTGAGGTGCGGGATGGCGGTGTCCTTGGAGTCCCGGACGAGGACGGCAGCGGGGGTGCGCCTTACTTCGACGCAGTCGTTGATGTTGCTGCTGTCGCTGTAGCTGCTCTTCCGCCAGGCTACTTCGACGCAGTCGTTTCCATCACTGCTGTCGCTGTAGCTGCTCTTGAACCACTTCAGCTCGGGGTCGTGGATCATGTTTCTCCCAGAACTTGCTCGACGAAGGCCCGCGACTCCCGTGGCGTGAGAGCCTGGGCCCGGATGATGCCATATCGCAGTTCGAGGACATGGAGCTGCTTCGGGTCGGAGACAGGGCGCCCGTAGAAGGCGCCGTCCGAGCGGCCCACTGCCGTTCCGTCTGCGAACTTGAGTACCTGGATGAGACCGCCCATGCCGGCGTGGTCTTCGGTGTGGGTCGGCATCACCTGAAACTCGATATTCGGCAATTCGATTACCTCCAGTAGGTGTTCGAGCTGCCGGCGCAGAACCATTGTGCCTCCGATGGGCCGCCGAAGCGTGGCCTCTTCTTGGACGAAGCTCAGCGCGGGCGGGGGAGTACGGTCGTAGATGGTCCGCCGGGCCATGCGCGCGGCAAGCATGCGCTCCATCTCGTCGGGCTCGTACGAAGGCCGCCATGTCCTGAACAGAGAACGGGTGTACTCCTCTGTCTGAAGCAGCCCGTGCAAATTGTGGTTGCCGTAGGCCAGCAGCTCTACCGCGCGAGCCTCCAGCTTGGCTAGGTCCCGCACCTGCTTGGGGTAGCAAGCCTGTTCTGCATCCTTCTTCATGGACGCGATGCGGCCCTCGGCCCGTAGGACCTCGTCCGCCTTGTCCAGGTACTCCGGGCGGGGAATCCGCTTGCCCGACTCGACTTTGCGGACCAGGTCCTCCCCGTACCCCATCCGGGCGGCGAAGTCGGAGACCCGCAAGCCGGCCGTCTCCCGCCAGACCTTCAGCTGGCGGCCGACGGCGGCGACGACTGCCGCGCCCTGTTCGTCTTCCGGGTCGACCTCCCAGCCCGGCTCTTCCGTTCCGTCGCTGTCCACGCTCATGCGCACCCACTTCCGACGTACCTGACCTACTCAACGCCCGGTACCCCCGCAGTACTTGCGGACAGGCAGGACAAGACCGGACAACGGCCGGACAGTCGCGGTACGCACAGGCGTCGTCGCTGTTCAGCGTAGGCACGTACGGCCACGCTGGGTGACGTGATTCCACAACTTCCTTCCTGCGTCTTCCAGCTGTCCGCCACCCCCCGCGGGGCCCGCCTCGGCCAGCTGCTCGCCGTCGAGCAACTCCGTTCCTGGGGCGTCCGGTTCGACAAGGCGGAGCCGGTGATCGCCGAGCTGATCGCCAACGCCGTCACCCACGGCCGCGTGCCCGGCCGCGACTTTCGGCTGACCCTGTCCGTCGACGGGGTCGGCACGCTCCGTATCGAACTGACCGACACCCGGGCCGACCGGCTGCCCGACCCGCAGGCGGGTGGGAAGGGGCTACAGGTCGTCGCGGAGCTGGCGGATCGGTGGGGAGTCGACCTCGGCCCCGCGCCGTGGAAGACGGTCTGGGCGGAGCTCGATACCGGCAGCCGGTGACGGCGAGCCAGCCCGCCGGGCTTAGCCGGTACATCCGGTTGCGGCGTGCGAGACCCAGGTCGAAGTCTTCCGGCTCTGCGAAAGCCGTCACGTTCCCTGAGGCGATGGCTCGAAGATTCGCCCCCGTCCGGTCGGTGCCGTGGACAGGTCCTACGCGCGGAGCCGGGTGCGGGTGCGCATCAGGATGCGACCGAGCATGTTCTTGCCCGTGCCGGTCCTACCGCGACCCCAGTAGTGGTCGGAAGTAGTGTCCTCGATGATCTCCTCGTCCCCGGTCGACAGGAGGATCTCGCGGATGTCCTCGTGCGTACGGAACTTGGCGTCCACGGCGCGGAACATCACGTCGTCCTTCACCCGCTCCCAGTCCCGGCGCAGCGGCTTGGACCGGTCACGACCCCGTTCCGCCGCCCGCAGCGGAGTGGAGGCCTGGCGGATCACGTGTGCATGGCGCGTGCCGAGGAACTTCTGCGCTTGGAAGTAATGCTCGACGGTCGGCCACCAGTGGCCGTCGAGCTCCAGACCGTGCGCGGAGAAGTTGGAGAAGCAGCCGTAGGGCACCTCGTCGGCGCCGTAGAAGTAGATCGTCATCCCGGCCCGCACCCTGCCAGTCGATTCTGCGTCGCCGCAACGGATTTGCTCGGCGTACCGCGTCGCGGTGACCGCGACGCGGGTGACACGCGCCGCGGTGCGTGGGGACGCCTACCCCTTCTCAAGAAACGGGGAAAACAACCAACCAACCAACCAACCAACCAACCCACCACGTCACCACCGCGGGCGCCCGTCGCTCACACGGGTGAACTGTGCCAACTCAGCTGGAAATACGCACCGGTTGCGGGCATATGCTCGCCGCGACGACAACCCCACACGCATGTCAGCCCCCGCCGGGACGGCAATCCCGACGAGGGCCTGACCACAAGGAAGAGAAGCGATCTTCCCGATGGCTTTGCAGCACCCTAGCGCGGGCAGGCGCGCGCAGTCGCGCATTCCGGCCGGGACCCCCCGATCCGGTGTCATGCACGTCAACGTCCCCCACGACACTCACTTCGTCGTGGTCGGCAACCACCTCGCCCAGCACCGTGAACTGTCGCTGGCCGCACGCGGACTGGCCCTCTACATCCAGTCCCTTCCCCAAGGTGCGCCGATCAACATCAAGGCCCTCGCCTGGCAGCTGGAGGAGGGCGAGTACCGCATCGCGAAGGCCCTGCGCGAGCTGGAGGAACACGGCTACCTCGCCCGCGTACGGGAGCGCCTGCCGTCGGGGCAGATCGTGACGCGCACGATCTCGTACAACCGCCCGCAGACGACCCCGCGCCACACATCGACGACACCCAAGGCGGCGAAGACGGAGCGACGGCCGCAGCCGTCGCCAGGGACGACCCCAGCACCAGGCACGACCGCGAAACCAGACACAGCACCGCAACCGGACACGAACCCGAGCCCGGCACCAGCAGAGGACGGCGACGGCGAACCACGACAGCGTCGCGCCGCACCGGAAGACGCAGGGGACGCGACCACCGACCTGGAGCCGGGCCCGAAGCCAAAGGGGGAAGGGAAGCCGCCACCGGCACAGGGGACCACCGCAGCCCCTCCCGCCCCCTGCTTCTCTGACGGGCCCGTCCCTGAACATGTCCCCCCTGGCCATCCTTCGGGGGCTTCCCGGCAGCTCTTTGGCATTCCGGGGCGGGACGGTCGGTCAAGGGGGGCCGAAGGCCCTCGCGCAGCGACGCGACCGGAGGGAGCGCCCTTGAGGGACCGGCCCGCACCGGGAGGACAATGGGCTGACGGGACGCCCCCGGACACCTCACCGCCGCGGGCCGAGCGGGACCCCGCGAACCCGCCGGATCCCGAGCCCGATCCGGACGCCGCCGCGGTGGCCTCCCCGTCGGGGCTGGCTCCGGCCGAGCTCGTTCCGTCGGGGCTGGCTCCGGCCGAGCTCGTTCCGTCGGGGCTGGCTCCGGCCGAGCTCGTTCCGTCGGGGCTGGCTCCGGCCGAGCTCGTTCCGTCCGACCTCACCCCCGCCGCCCGCCACATCCTCTCCACCCTCCGCGCCGTCGATGCGCGCCTGATGCTGTCCGAGCGGGACGTGGTCCGGCTGACCCCGGCCGTATCCCTCTGGCTGGAGCGCGGGGTCCTCCCGTTCGCGATCACCTTCGCCCTCTCGGACGACCTCCCGCCGGACCTCCGCCACCCCGCCGGCCTGGTCGCGTACCGCCTCCGCGAGCTACTGCCGGCCCCCACCCCCGCCCCGGCTTCGCCTTCAGGCCCGCCCTCACCCCCCAACCTTCCCGGGGACCGCCCCCGCCCCCACCCCCTCCAGGTGTGCGTGCGCTGCGACAGCATTTCCTTCCGCGCCGCGGAGCCGGGCCTGTGCAATCCGTGCAAGCGCGAGGAGAAGGATGCTGCCTGCCTAGCATGTTGGTGATGACTCGGGCCCCGGGGCGCAGACGAGGAGCCAGCACGATGACCATCGCACCGGACGGTTCGAGGCAGGGCTCAACCCCTTATACGACGATGCGTGGGCTCCTGCAGTCGCTGGACGACACCATTCCCGGCAAGTTCGAGATCACCAAAGAAGGGATCGTCCACGACACGACGTCGCCGGGGCGCCCGCACGAAGTCACCGCCGGGCTCGTCAGCCGCCGCCTGGAGAGGGTGATGCCCGAGGGGATCTGGGCGTACACCGGCGAGCCGGACGTCGAGGACGAGCCCGAAGGCGTCATGCGGCACCCCGATGTCATGGTGATCGCGTTTGCCGACATGGAAGGCGAGGGCTCCTTCGACCCGCGCACACTCATCGCCGCCGTCGAGATCGTCTCCCGTTCCAACCCTGACAACGACTGGGTCGGCAAGATGCGGGACTACCCGCTCATGGGCGTCCCCATCTACGTGATCTTCGATCCGCGCCACGGCACCGGCGCCGTGATGTCCGATATCCACTCGACCCCGGACGGCCCCCGGTACGCCACCCGCAAGGACTTCGTCTACGGCGAGGACGTGACCATCGCCGAGTGGACCATCTCCACCAACGACCTGCCCCGCTACGCCGACGGCCGCTCGGGAGACTGAAGCAGGAGGAGCTTCGGTCGGGCGGGCCGGGCTTCGGTCGGGCGGGCCCGGCTTCGGTCGGGCGGGTGGAGCGGGATCTCCTCGGTCGGGGTCGGAGGAGTGGCCGGGGGCTTCCCGTCAGTCCCATCGTCCTCCCGGTTCGGGCCGCCCCGTCAAGGGCGCTCCTCCTTCGTCGTCGCGCCGCTGCGCGATGGCCTGCGGCCACCCCTGACAGGGCGACCCGAACCGGAATGCCGAAAGACTGCCGGGAAGCCCCCGGAGGAACGGCATGGGGGACCCTTCAACGACGGCCCCGCCAGAGAAGCATCGGGCAAGGCCCTGACCTGCCACGCCCCCGGCCTCAGGACCACCACCCCCAGCCCGCCCCCAGCCCGACCCCCGCCAGCGCCCCAGATCGCTACGCGCTCCTCGCGTCTCGGCGGCCGTCCGCCGTCGTGGGCCGAGCAGCGCCTCAGACCGGCGTGGGTGAGGGTCAGTTGGCGGCCGACGATCACTTGGCGTCGGGTGATGGCGAGCGGTGGCGCATTTGCGCTGTGGAGGGGCGTGGGGACCGACGTGGGGTGCCGGCGTCGGTCCGTTGGCCTTCTCTTCGGCGTCCCCCGGGTGAGGGGCGGCAGCTTGTGGGCGGCGGCTGGTCAGAGGCTGCGGGCGGTGATGTCGCCGTGGGTGGTGGTGGCGCGGATGGCGAGTTCGGCGCTGCCGTCGTTCCTGAGGCTGTTGTCGATGCGGCCGTAGCCGGTGCCGGCGTCCAGGGTGGCCGAGGTGCCGGGGGCGGCGGCGATGGAGATGCTGCCGGACTGGGTCTGGAGTGCGACCGTGCCGCGTACGGCCTCGGTGATCCGGATGTCGCCCCGCTGGGTGCCGATCTCCGCCGGGCCGTTGAGGCGGCCGACCTCGACGTCGCCGTCGGTCGCGGTGAGGCGGATGCTCGCCGCTTCGTCGATCTTGATCTGGCGGTACGCGCCCTCGAAGGTGACGTCGCCCAGGCGGCCGACCGAGCGGAGTTCGGAGGCGGCGGCCTTGGCCTCGACGTGCGAGCCGGCGGGCAGCTGGACGGTGACCTCCAGGGAGCCGGAACCGGTGAGCCGGTTCTTGGGCTCGGGGGCGTGGATGCGCAGGACGCCGTCGGTGTAGGTGACGGTGGTCTGCTCGGCGGCCTGGACGTCGCGGCTCTTGGAGGGGTCGGCGGGCAGGACCTCGACGGTGGTGTCGGTGCGGTTGGCGGCGATGAACTGGACGCGTCCCGCGGGGATCTCCAGGACGGCGGAGATCGTGGCGGGGGTGTCGAACTTCTGCATCAGGGGCTCCGGTGCTCGGTCGTTGTTTCTGATGACGGAAAAGCTACGTTGCTTTTCTGGAGGCGGCAACATGTTCGTTGCGGCGGAGTGGCGTTTGTGCAGGCCAAGTGGCATTAATCGTTGCAACTGATGGAGGTGTAATGCAACGTCAGCGAGTGGTTCGTTGCAATGGATGGAGGGTGAACGCTATAGTGGGCGCACCACGTAAGGATCAGCGAGGAGATTGCGATGCCGGGAGGCAGGCTCACTCAGCAGGAACGCCAGCAGATCGCGCTGGGGCTGGCCGACAGCCTCCCCTACGCCGAGATCGCCCGCCGCATCGAACGTCCGACCTCGACGGTCACGCGTGAGGTGATGCGCAACGGGGGGCCCACCGCTTATCGTGCCGACCTCGCCCAGCGCGCTACGGAGCGGCGTGCCCATCGGCGCAAGCCCGCCGCCTCCCGGGGGGTGGGGGCGACCCCGCAGCAGCACGGGCGGGACGCCGAGGCGGTGGCCGAGTACGAGGAGACGTTCACCACCGTCCTCATGGGACAGGGCCTGCCCAAGATGACGGCCCGGGTGCTGACCTGTCTGTTCACCACGGATGCCGGCAGCGTCACCGCGTCCGAGCTGGCCCAGCGGCTCCAGGTCAGTCCGGCGTCCATCTCCAAGGCGATTGCCTTCCTGGAGAGCCAGAGCCTCGTCCGCCGGGAGCGCGACGAACGCCGCCGTGACCGCTACATCGTCGACGACGAACTCTTCTACCAGTCGACGCTCGCCGCCGCCCGGGCCAACGAGCAGCTCGTGCAGACCGCGCGCCAGGGTGTCGCCGTCCTCGGCCGTGACTCCGCTGCCGCCGCCCGGCTGGAGAACATCGCGCGCTTCCTCGACTTCATCGGTGAGAGCATCCTCCGCGCCGCCGAGCAGGCCCGCGAGGTCCTCCACGCCGAACGCGACGGGGCGGCCCCCTGACGGGGGCGGTGTCCGGCTTTCTGATTTTCCGGGGTCGGTGGTGGGTCGGGCGTGCGCAGGGCTCGCCAATTGACGGGTTGTCAGGTATTCCCAGGGCATGTCGAACGCAGAGCAGCAGTCGGGAGCCGAGGCGTACGCCGCGCTCGCCGGCGTGGGGCCGTACGGGGTGCGGCCCGGTCATGCGCTGATCACCATGGTCGAGCCGCACCCGGGCCACGAGTACGCGTACAACCGCTGGTACGAGGACGATCATTACTATGCGGGTGCCATGGCCATGCCCTGGATGTACGCCGGGCGCCGCTGGGTGGCCACGCGGGACCTCCAGGAGCTGCGCTACCCGGAGAAGTCGGCCGTGGCGCAGCCCGTGACCGCCGGGTGTTACCTGTCGACGTACTGGGTGACCGAGGGGCGCTACGACGAGCACATGAAGTGGACCGTCGGGATCAACAAGCGGTTGAACCGGGACGGGCGGGTCTACCGGGACCGGACGCACGTCTTCACGGCGTTCCAGGACCACGAGGCGACCGTCTACCGCGACGGCGCCGCCGGTCCGCGGGACTTCCACGCCCTCGACCACCCGTATGCCGGGCTGGTCCTGGAGGTCGTCGACGCCGACGGGCCGGACGGTCGTGCGGTGTTGCTGGAGTGGCTGCGGTCGCGGGCCCTGCCGGGGCGGCTGGCGGGTTCGCCGGCGGCGATGGTGACGGTGTTCCGGCCGACGCCGCTGCCCGTCGACCGGATGACGTACGTGAAGCAGGTCGAGGGGGTCGACAGCCGGCTGACGCTGCTGTGGTTCCTGGAGGCCGATCCGCGTGTGTGCTGGGAGGCGTTCCGGGGGCTCGATGCCGAGGTCGCGGAGGCCGGGATGGGGCGGGTGGAGTTGGTGGCGCCGTTCGTCCCGACGGTGCCGGGGACCGATCGGTACGTCGACCAGTTGAGGTAGCCGCGTCCCCGCCCCCGGACGCGACCGAGCCCCCTCGGCCGGGACGGCGGGCCAGTCGAGAGGGCTTCAGGCGGCCCCGCACACGGGAGTACGGGTGTGCGGGCGATATGGGGTGTTGTGGCGGTCTGCAGTCAGCAGTCAGGCGAGCGGGCCTTCGGTGACGCCCGTGACGAACGAGGCCCAGGAGTCGGGGGTGAAGGCGAGGGAAGGGCCGTCCTGCACCTTGGAGTCGCGGACCGCGATGGTCTCCATGACGGGGGACTTGACCTCGACGCAAGCGCCGTTTCCGCCGGAGTAGGACGACTTGGTCCAGTTGTCCGTGGCGCCCTGACGAATAGCCATGTTTCTCTCCGATGCAGCAGGAAGTGCCGGTGGGTGGGGGTGGTTGTCGGCCGTCCGGTTCCTCCCCGGGCCGACGTGATCGACGCTACCGGCACCTTCCGACGGGCGATGAGGTGATTCACCCGACCGGGTGGCATATTCCATTCAGGACTTCTGTGGCTGGGGAGCGACGGTGTACCGTAACCGCCCCCCTCGCCACCTGCCCGGTTTGCTCCCCTTTTACTTCGCCTTGCCCGCATAATCGGCGATGATGTCCGAGATGAACTGCCGCGTCTGGTCCACATTGAGGGCCTGCGCACGCAGGTGCTCGTACATCACGCTGTACTTCTGAACGTCATTGGCCTTCTCCAGGTACAAATCGCTCGTGACGCCCTCGATGTAGACGACCGTCGAGTCGGTGGCGTCCGGGAATTCGAGGATCGCGTACTGGCCGTTCATGCCCGGGTGGGCGCCCATCGAGAACGGCATCACCTGCACCGTGATGTACGGCTGCTCCGACTGCTCTATCAGGTACTCGAGCTGGTCGATCATCAACTGGGCGTCGCCGACGTGCCGGCGCAGCGCCGCCTCGTCGATGACCGCCCACAGTCGCAGCGGTCCCACCTCGGGGTTGTTGTTGTCCGTTTCCGACAACCGTTTCTGCCGGTGCATCCGTACCTGGACGCGCTTCTCCACGTCCGCCGGGCCGGTTTCGGGCGCGGCACCCCGGATGAGGGCGTGCGCGTACTCCGGGGTCTGCAGCAGGCCGGGCACCATCTGGGGCTCGTACGTGCGCAGGCTGGAGGCGTCGGTCTCCAGGCCGATGTAGACGCTGTACGGGATGTCACCGAAGGCGTGCCACCAGCCCTGCTGGCGGGAGTCCTTGGCCATCTGCATGAGGGATTCGACGAGTCTGCGGTCCTCGACCTCGTACACGTCGCACAAGTCACGGACATCGCGCTGACTGATGGACCGGCGGCCGTTCTCCAGCCGGCTGATCTTCGACTGGGAGACGAGCAGGCGCTCGGCGACCTGCTCGGCCGTCATGCCCTTGTCCTCGCGGAGCTTGCGCAACTCCATGCCCAGTCGGCGGCGTCGGACGGTGGGATTGACATTGGACGCCACGTGAACGGCACCTCCGCCTTCTCTGATTGCGTCTCTCTGCGTGTCTACTGGTGAGCAGACTGCCACCGAAAGGCGGGGCGGCGCCGGTAAACGGCCAGGAAAATACAGGTGCGCGGGGTGGCGGGGCCGGCGGAACCGGCCCCGCCACCCCGCGTTGCGGACGGCGATGCGGTGGAGCTGTGGGACCTGTGGTCGATCTGCGGATCTTTTGTGCGTGGGCTGCCGTCGTTCGTGCGTGGGACTGCTGTCAGTGTGCGGCGGCGCGGGCCATCGTTCCCGCGCGGCGTGCCTGCATCGGAACGCCGTTCGCCGTGGCCCGGGCGGCGGGCGGCGCCGAGGCGCGGTCCCGGCGCGGCTGTGCGGCCACGCCGTTCTGGACGTCCATGACGGCGTGCGCCACGAGACCGCCCATCGGGTCGTGCCGGATCAGGTCCCGCAGCCGGGACCTCGACGACCGGCCCTCGTTGCCGGGGTACAGGTGCTTGCCGAGTCCGACCGCATGGGCCAGGGCGGCGAGCGCCGCGGTCCGCGGGTCCGGCGGAACGCCGGTGCGGATCGCGCTGTCGAGCCGGGCGCGGATCTCCCGGCTGATGGCCGTGTCCGTCGCCTGGTAGCGAGTCGTCGGCAGCACACCGCACATCTGGCCCGCGACGGCATGGACCATGCCGCAGCGCTCCAGGTGAGCGAGGTACACCTGGCGGAGCCCCAGCCGGGGTCCGCCGATCCAGTGGACGGCCCGAACCGGGCTGCCGCGCCTGCGCAGCAGTTCCAGTGCGGAGTCCAGAGTCGGATCTCCTGTCGGCCGTGGCATCACCACGGCGATACGATCCCCGTCAGGGGCTATCCGTCCTGCCAGAGCCAGCTCCACTAGCTGTGCCCCGGCCAGGCCGAGGTCGAGCGACTGCGGCTGCGCCGTGGTACCCGTGGCCGGGTCCAAGGCGAGCAGCAGAAGCTCCTCCGGAATTGTTCTGCGGCTCCTGCCCATCCATGCCTCCCCGCGTGGATGAGTGACAGGGTGACGCCTCTCACATTCATCTGTCGAGAGCGCCTGGTCGCTTTGTGGGGGAACCAGCGCTATGTCGTTCTCGTCTAGCACGTGAGCGATGCTCCCGACGCGGGACACTGTTAGACATTCGGACAGCCGGACGCGGCGCGATCGAGGAGGAACTGGTGGCGGGCGAGTCCCCCGACAAGTCGGTTGATGAAGGAACGCCGGGGGTGGCGAGGTCCTCCGCGGAACGTGACCCGAGGCTGTCGGTGTTCCGTCCGCGGGGACCCGAATCCGGCAAGGGAGACGCCGACGCTGTGGGCGACGGTTCCACCGCTCGTGAGGCGGCGGAGTCCGGGTCCTCCGGACGGGTGGAGTCCGACGCGGATGCGGAGACGGATGTGGATGCGGACTCCGGTGCGGACACGGACTCCGGTGCGGGTACGGCCGCCGACAGTGAGCGCACGGCGGTGTTCCGCGCGCCCAAGGTGGACTCGGTTCCGGGTTCCGCTTCTGCTTCCTCCTCCTCCGCTTCTGCTCCTGTGCGGGGCGGGGGCGAGGGTGAGGGCGCGGGCAGGGGTGCCGCTGCCGACGACGCCACCGCCGACGCTGACGGCGACGTGCAGGGTGACGACGCGTCTTCCGGCGTCGAGGATGCCGGCAAGTCCGGCGGGGACGCCGGGGAGGCCAAGCCCGCGGGTAGGGGCCAGGACTCGGCCAAGGCTGCGGCCGCGGCTGCGGATGACGAAGCAGATGCCGACTCCGACGTTGACGTAGACGCCGAACGGGATTCGGGATCGCGTTCCGGTTCGGGTTCCGATTCGGAGCCGGTCGGTGCCGACGAGGCGTCCGCCGAGCCGGTCGAGGAGAAGTTCGACAGCGAGCTCACCGTCGAGCGCACCGCCGTCATCCGTGCCGTGAAGCCGGCTGCCGGCAAGGAGCCTGCCCGGCAGGGTGACCGGCCGTCGGCTGACGGGTCCGCGGACCGCGCTCCGTCGTGGGCCAAGACCGGTGCCGCCGCTTCCGGCAAGCCGGCGGCGGACGAGAAGGACGAGAAGGGCGAGAAGGGCGAGAAGGACGGGGCGGGTGCGTCGTCGGACGGCGATGAGCGCACCACCGTCTTCCGTGCCGTGCGGCCGGGTTCGGGTTCCGGCTCCGCCAAGCCCGGCGAGGGTGGGCCGGCCGAGCCGTCCGCCGCCGCGGGTGACTCCGACGGCGAACGCACCGCCGTGTTCCGCGCGCCCAAGCCCGCCGGGGCTTCGGGCCCGGCCGCTCCCGCCAAGCCGTCGACGGAGGACTCCGACGGTGAGCGCACCACCGTCTTCCGTGCCGTCAAGCCGCCGGCCGCCGGCCCCGCCGCCGGCCCCGCCGCCGGTGCGCCCGGCGCCTCCCGGCCCGTACCGCCGAAGGCCGCCGCCGGGGGGAAGCCCAGCACGTTCGTGCCGCTGCGCACGGACGACGCGCCCGCGCGGGGTGCCTCCGGTTCCGGGTCGGCGACGCCGAAGCCCGCCGGGGCCGCTGCCGCGCCCGCCGAGCCGGCTCAGGCCCGGACCGCCACCCCGCCCCGGACCCCGGCCTCGACGCCGGGGTCGGCCGCGGCCGGCGCCCCGACCGCGGTTCCCGAGCGGACCGAGCGGACCACGCAGCAGCCGCTGCCGCCGCGGCCGCCGCTCGACCTGCTCGCGGAGCTCACGAACAACCCGCCCCCGCCGCCGAGCCCGCTGCGGACGTTCGTCCGGCGGCTGAAGATCTACACGCCGATCGCCGCCCTGCTCCTGGTCGTCCTGGCCGTCGTGCAGCTGGTGCGCCCGCTGCCCGAGCCGCAGCTCAAGATGACCGCGAAGGAGACGTTCACCTTCGACGGTGCCGCCCCCGCCATGCCCTGGCCCAAGGAGGGCCAGGCGTTCATGGCGGCGTCGGGCCTCGGCACCGTCGGCAGCTTCGGCGAGCAGAAGCCCGTTCCCATCGGCAGTGTCGCCAAGACGATGACGGCCTACGTGATCCTGAAGAACCACCCGATGAAGAAGGGTGAAAAGGGTCAGATGATCGACATCGACAAGACCGCGGTGGAGGAAGGCAAGAAGGACGTCGAGAACGAGTCGACGATCAACAACCTGAAGGAGGGCGACAAGATCCCCCAGTACGACGCCCTCGCCGGGCTCATGCTCCCGTCGGCGAACAACGTCGCGCGGCTGCTCGCCCGCTGGGACAGCGGCGACCAGGAGGCGTTCGTCAGGAAGATGAACGACGCCGCCAAGGAACTCGGCATGACCAAGACGACGTACACGGACCCCTCGGGTCTGGAGGCGACCACGGTCAGCACCGCCGAGGACCAGGTCAAGCTCGGCCTGAAGGTCGTCGAGATGCCGGAGCTCATCGCCATCACCCGGCTGAACGGCTTCACGGACCAGTACGGCAAGTGGTGGCGCAACTGGAACGACCTCATCGCACCGGGCAACGGCGCGCTCGGCATCAAGACCGGCTCCACCACCAAGGCGGGCGGCAACCTGCTCTTCGCCGCGGAGAAGAAGGTCGGCAACACCAACCAGCTGATCGTCGGCGCGGTCCTCGCCCAGTACGGCACGCCGATCCTCGGCACCGCGATCAACCACAGCAAGAACCTCATGGTGACCACGCAGAAGTCGCTGACCAATGCCACCGTGGTGAAGAAGGGCGACGTCGTCGGGTACGTGGACGACGGGCTCGGCGGCCGGACCCCGGTCGTGGCCACCGCGGACGTGCAGGCGGTCGGCTGGCCGTCGCTCACCGTCAAGCTCAAGCTGAGCGGCGGTGACGGCAAGCTCCCGCAGACCGCCACGGCGGGCACCGAGGTCGGCATGCTGACCGTCGGCGAGGGGGCCAGCCAGGTGAAGGTGCCGGTGGCGCTGAAGAGCGACCTGGCCGCGCCGAGCACCGGCAGCAAACTGACCCGTATCGGCTGATCACCGCCGACACCGGTGATCTGTGACCGGCGCCCCGGGCAACCCCGGGGCGCCGGTGCGCGTCTAGGACCCGGAACCGGCACCGCGACGGGACGGAACGAACGAATGGCAGAGCAGTGACCACCGCTGAACAGCAGGGCGGCCGCAGCGGATCGGAGGCCGTCGGCGGCCCTGCTGAAGCCCCTGCGGCCCCTGCCGCTGCTCCCGCCCCTGCCGTCGCTTCCGTTGCCCCCGGCGGGCCGCTGGAGTGGGCCCGGCGGCATCCGGTGGCCGTCGCCACGGTCGCCGCCGCCGTCCTGCACGTCGTGTGGTTCTACGTCTTCGCCAACAGCGGCGGCGACCTCGCGGCCCAGGACGCGTGGGCCGAGTTCGTGGGCCGCCATCCGGACTCGGCGTACAACCTGGCCTGGTACGGGGGCATGCACCCCGTCTCGTACAGCGTGGTCTCGCCGTACGTGATGTACATGCTCGGTGTCCGGACCACGATGATGATCGCCGGCACGGTCTCGGCCGGGCTGCTCGCGCTGATCCTGACCCGCTGCCGCGGGGCCGTGCGCCAGCCGCTGTGGCCGGCCCTGGCCGGGGTGTACGGGCTGTTCTGCAACGCCCTCTCCGGCCGGGTCACCTTCGGGCTCGGTGCGATGTTCGCGCTGGGCGCCGTGGCCGCGGTGTTCTGCTGGCCCCGCAGCTGGGCCCGGCGCCGCTGGGCCAAGGCCGCGGTGGCGGCCCCGCTGGCCGGGCTCGCGACCGCCGCCAGCCCCGTCGCGGGACTGTTCCTCGGGGTGGTCGCGGCCGCGCTGTTCCTGAGCCGGCGGCGGCCGGGGGCGTACGCCCTGGGGCTGGCCCCGGTGGCGGTCGTCGGGCTGTCGGCGTGGCTGTTCCCGTTCTCCGGAACGCAGCCGATGAAGCTCGGCTCGGCCGTGCCGCCGTTCCTCAGCGCGCTGGCGATCCTGCTCCTCGTACCGAAGCGGTGGAAGACGGTCCGGCTCGCCTCGGCGGTCTACCTCCTCGGCGTGTTCCTGACCTGGGTGATCGACTCGCAGGTCGGGTCGAACGTCACGCGGATGGTCATGCTGTTCGGCGGGGCCGTGCTGCTGGCGGCGCTGCCGTACTCGGCGCGGCGCTCGCGGCACTGGTACGCGGTGGCGGCCGCGTTCACCGGGGTCACCCTGTGGATCACCTCGAACAGCATCACCGACATCGTCCGCACCACCCCGGTGGCCGCCTGGAACCGGGAGCTCGCCCCGCTGGTCGACCAGCTCCGCAAGGCCGGCGCCGACCGCGGCCGGGTCGAGGTGGTCCCGGCCAGCAGCCACCGCGAGTCCTCGGCCTTCCCGGCGTACGTGAACCTGGCGCGCGGCTGGAACCGGCAGGCCGACCTGGAGCGGAACCCGCTCTTCTACGACGACACCCTCACCGCCGAGAGCTACCGGGCCTGGCTGGAGCGCTGGGCCGTGCACTACGTGGTGCTGCCCGCCGACAAACCCGACTCGGGCGGCGAGGCGGAGGCGAAGCTGCTGCGCGAGGGGCTGCCGTACCTGCAGTTGGTGTGGGGCGACCCGAACTGGCAGCTGTTCAAGGTCGACCGGCCGACGGACCTGGTGGCGGGGCCGGCCACGGTGGTCCGGGCCGGTGCCGACCAGCTGGTCGTCGACGTGAAGGCCCCCGGGCGGGTCCTGGTGCGGATCCCGCACTCGCCGTGGCTCGGGCTGGTGGATTCCGCGGGCGAGGCCGTGCCGCCGCCGCAGGAGACGTTCGCGTCGCGGGCCCGGGGTGTCGGCGGGAGCGGTGGCGCGGGAGCGCTGCCGAAGGAGTACGCGAACACCGCCGGCTGCCTGTTCAAGGCGGATCCGGACGGGTTCGGGGACGTGTGGACCGAGCTGCTGGCCCCGGCGCCGGGGGAGTACCGGGTGGCGGCGAAGTACCAGCTGCCCCGGGGCACGCCCTGCCCGGAGGAACTGCTGCAGATGGTGCTCGGGACGGCGCAGGGGCCGGCCCCCGCGGGCCGCTGACCGGGGCCGAGCCGGCGCTACCGCCTGGTAGGGCGGTCCGCCCGGGTGCGACCCGTGGCATATGTGCGTACGATCCCCATAATCTGTAAATAGACCGATTGGATGCTTCCCGAGGGAGTTGACGCCGGGATGAGCAACGAGCGCCAGAAGCGGATTCTCGAGACGACGGAGCCGGGCCGGGCGCCGCGGTCCATGGGGCACGGGTTCGACGGGCCGGTGCCCAGCAAGGTGAAGGGCGGTCTGCACACGAAGGCCAGCCTCAAGCGGGCCGGCACTCCGCAGGGCGACCGCATCGGCGAACGCAGCAAAGGCCTGAGCTGACCCGTCGCGATCCGTCGCGACCAGCCCTCCCGGCCCCGACCGGGAGGGCTTTCGTGTGTCCGGGGAGTGCCCGTCCGCTCGTCATGTGCCGGTTGCGGCTTGCGTGTTGGGTGTTGCATCTGCGACGTCGGTTGATAGAAGTAGACATACTTTCGAGTGAACTGACGGTCTGAACCGTTCGAGTGCGGAGTGTGGGGACAGCGGTCGCCGACATCGGTTGAACGGGCTGCTGGAGCAGGGAAATCGGGTTCGACGGGGGAGTGGGACGCTGATGACGGGGTGGTCGGGGGCCGAGCGGCGGCAGGGGGGCCGGCGATGAGCGACAACGCGCCGGTCGATCCGGCGGAGGTGCCGGTCTTCACCGGGGATCTGGTGGAGCTGGACGCGCAGATCAAGGCGATCTCGTCGGGCGGGGCCGCGGTGTCGACGAAGGCGGGGGACGTCCACTCCAGCTTCGGCGGTCTTCAGGCGTTCTACCGGGCGCCGGAGGCGGATCAGCTGTTCGCGACGACGAAGCCGGTCTCGGACCTGGGTCTGAAGCTGAGTGGTGACATGTGCACGATCGCGGGTGCGTTGGGTGCGTACGCGCGTGACGTCGCTCCGCTGAAGAAGAAGCTGGAGGACCTGAAGCGCGAGGCGGAAACGTTTCGTTCGAAGGTGGCGGACGACGAGAAGTGGCGCGAGGACGGCGACCTGATCGACGAGAACCTCGATCGCCGCAACGAGATCGCCGAGGTGTGGGCGCAGTTCCAGGCGGTGGAGCGGACCGCGTACGCGAAGATCGTCGCGCTGGTGGGCGGAAAGCCGCTGAAGGTGAACGACGGCTCCAACGCCGCGGACATGTACGGCTACGACGGGGAGGCGCTGAAGCAGGCGAAGTCCCTGCCGTGGGGTGATGCGGTGGAGGAGTCGGTGCCGGCGTGGCAGGTGTGGGAGCACGCCTGGGACTTCGGCAAGGGCTTCGTCGTCGACGGTGTGTGGGGGACGATCAAGGGTCTGGGCGGGTTGGTGGGCCTGCAGGGGTGGGACACGTTCAAGCAGTCGTGGACGGGTCTGGCGAAGCTCGGGACGGGTCTGGCGATCTCCTCGATACCTGGTGTGGGGCCGTTGTTCCTGGCGGCTCCGTCGGACAAGCTGCCGTCCTGGCTGCGGGATTCGCGTACGGCGATGAAGGAGACGGGCAAGGCGCTGCTGGCGTGGGACCAGTGGGGTTCGAACCCGTCCCGTGCCGCCGGTGCGGTCACCTTCAACGTGTTGACGACGGTGTTCACGGGCGGTAGTGGTGGGGCGGTGTCGGGGGCGGGCAAGGCGGGTGCGGTCGCCAAGGCCCTGTCCTTCGCGGGCAAGGCGGGTCGGGTGGTCGACCCGATGACGTACGTCTTCAAGGGCGCGGGTGCCGGGTTCTCGAAGATCGGTGATGTGATGGCCGGTCTGCGGGGCATGGGCAAGATCGAGACGCCGAGCATCAACATCGACGGCGCGGTGGCCCTGCCCGACGGCGCGAAGATGCTGCCCGACGGATCCATCCACCTCCCCTCGGGCAGCTCCGTCCCCGAAGGCGCGATCAAGCTGGCCGACGGCACCGTCAAGCTGCCCGAAGGCACCGTCACCCTCCCCGAGGGCACGGTGAAGCTGCCCGTGGACGGCCCGCCGCAGTTCATGGACCCCAAGGGCAACCTGTACGACGCCGCCGGCAACGCCATCCAGCGCGCGGACGACGCCCCGGTCGGCAAACCGGGCGCGGACCCGGGCACGCCGAAGGCCGACGTACCGAAGGCGGACACCCCGGCTCCGGTCAAGGCGCCCGACCGCGTCCTGACGGGCGTGGGCGGCCGCGGCGACGACGGCATCCGCCTCGGCTCCGACACGTCCGAGCCGGTCCACGTCCCCGGCGACCACACCCCCGGGGGCCCCCGCCCGGACACCACCCCCGGCGGCCACGCCCCGGACAACATGCCCCGCAACAGCGTGGACGGCCCCACCGCCCCCGGACCCCGCCCGGACGCCCCGTCCCCGGGGGGCCACGCGGACACCCCGTCCACCGGTGGGCCCGCGGACGTCCCGGGCCCCCGTACCGACGGCCCGTCCACCGGAGACGGCCACCCCGGAACCCCGGGCGGCGCGGGCCACCCGGACGGACCGTCCACGGGCGGGGGCCACTCGGAGAGCCCGGGCGCGGGTGGCGCGGACGACCTCGGCGACGGCGCGGACGACGCGGCCCGGGCGGGCGACGACGCGGCCGGCGGCCCGTACACGCACGGCCCCGACGGCGGCTGGAGCGGCGCCGGTTGGGTGGAGAAGCCGTCGGAGTACGGTGCGGCGATCTACGACTCGCTGCGGTCCACCCCGAACCACATCGACGTTCCGGTGATGGCCAGGAACACCGGCCTCTCCGAGTCCGTGATCAGGGACGTGAAGTCCCACATGATCAGGTCGCAGCACGACGTCGTCATCGGGCCGGGCGATTGGCGGCGCGGACGGTTCACGCCGCGCGACGACATCGCCGACCTGTGGGACGGCGCCCGCAAGGGCACCCTCACCGAGGCCCAGCTCAAGGAGTTCCGCAACCTCATGACCCATGAGTACGTGGAGAGCAAGCTGATGAAGTCCGGACTGCCCTACCTACGCGACGAGGCGGGCCTGTGGCGCAAGGAGCCGGACGGCACCTACCAGGGCGGCGGCCGGTACTCGCCGAAGAGCCTGAGCGCCGCCGGCGCGCACGACCTGTCGCCGAATCCCGTCCGGGGCGGCTTCGGTTATGCCTGGCAGAAGCTCGGTCTGAAGCACCCGAAGACCGTCCTCGCCCACGACTTGTCCAACATCGACGATTTCGTCAAGGATGTTTTCCGAGAGCTGCGAGCTAAGGGGCTGGACCTGAAGTGACCGAGACGACGTCACGCACCGTGCTGGAACGGCTGCGCGCCATCGACTGGGAGGACGAGGCGGCGGCCTGGGAGCACGCCCCCTCGCGTGCCCTGCTCATGCGCGAGTACCTGCGCCGTTCCGCGCTGTGGGCCAGGGTGTGCGGCGCCGAGGAGGCGTGGCCGTTCTTCGACGTCGCGGAGCACCTCGGCGCGCAGGCCCCGGGCACCCCGCCCGAGGTGGCGGCCGAGCTGGAGGAGCTCCTGGACGGGCTCGCCCCGGCCTCGCTGCGGACCACCTGCCGCGCCGCCGTGCGCTGGGCGGCCGTACGGAGCGCCGGTCAGGAGCTGCCGGCCGGCCTGCCGGAGCCGTACGAGCCGCTGCTGCTCATGTACGAGCGCGGCGGCGGGTACTACCTGGAGGAGTACCTCGACCTCAACGGCACGATGATCCGGCTGGGAGACGTGGAGGGCAACGCCTCCGCGACGCCGTTCCTCACGCTCGCTCCCACCACGCTCGACGCGCTCGACGCCGAGGGCGAGATCGCCTACTACGCCGAGGTCGACGGTGGGCACCCGCGGCAGGCGCCGGGCGGCATCCTGCGGCGCCGCACCGACGAGGACCGTACGTACGACGAGGTCTTCACCGCCGACCTGCGCTGGGAGCCCACCCGGCAACTGGAGCTCTCCGGCCCCGACCCCGAGGGCGCCGGCCACGTCCGGATCAGCGACATCGAGGCCGCCGCCCTCATCGAAGCCGTCTCGGAGCAGCGCAGCAGCTCCCGATGAGCCCTTCCGCGGTGCTGGAGCGCCTGCGGGCAGTGGAATGGGCGGGGGACTGGGAGGCCGCGTCATCCCGGGTCATGTCCCGCCGGCTGCTCATGCGCGAGTACCTGCGGCGGGCGGGGCTGTGGGCGCGGTCCTGTGCGGCCGAGGGGGCGTGGCCCTTCTTCGACGTCATGGAACACGTGGACCCCGGGTTCGCGCTTTCCCCGGACACCGCCGAGGAGCTCCGCGCGTATCTGGCCGGGGCGGCGGTCGACGCCGCGGTCAAGCGCACCTGTGCCGGTGCGGTGAAGCTGGCGGCGTACCGTGCGCGGCATCCGCCCGCCCAGCCCGCGCTGCCCGACCCCTACGAGCCGCTGATCCTCTTCTACGAGCGGGGCGGCGAGTTCCTCCAGGACCACGCGGGGTTCGTCGACCTGGCCGGGGTGCAGTTGCGCCCCGGAAGCCTGCGGGGACACCTGGGCACCCCCGCGCTGCGCTCCGTCGACGGTGCCGTTCTCGACGCCGTGGACGCGCCGGGGCGCATCACCTACTACACCGCAGACGAGCGGCGGGGTCCGGTGCTGCGGCGGCGTGTGCTGCGCACCGGGACGCACGACGAGGCGTTCGGCCGGGAGAGCCTGCGCTGGGAGCCGGCCGGCCCGCTGCCGGGGCCCCGGGAGAAGGCGGCGGAGTACGGCCTGGTGCGGCTGGACGAGGTGGAGGCGGCCGACCTGATCGCGGCGGCCATGACCGCGGCCGGCCGGTAGGCGGGCGGGCGCGCGAACGGCCCCGGACGGGAGTCCGGGGCCGTGGTGCGCGATCTGCGGCCCGAGCGCCGAGTCCCGGAGGGAAATCCGGGTCAGCGGCTCGTGCTGCGGTGCCCCCGGCAGGATTCGAACCTGCGACACCCGCTTTAGGAGAGCGGTGCTCTATCCCCTGAGCTACGAAGGCGTGGGCGCGGCAGCAGCCCGTGAGGGCTTGGCCACCGCGCTCAGTGTAGCGGGTGGTGCATGATCCGTACGCGGAGATTCCCCGGCGTGCGGATCATGCGCCAGGAGCGGGCCGGGCCCGCTCCTGGCGGGGGGTCAGCGGCGGTCGTAGACGCCGAACATGTCGATGATCAGGTCGGTCGGCTCCCAGCCCCGGTTCCAGAAGTCCAGGAGGGCGTGGTTGCCGGTGCTCGTCTGGACCAGGTTCGAGACGGTCGCGCCCTTCGTCCAGTTGAGGTTGGAGGAGTTGGGCGGGGTCGGCCGGACGGCGGTGCCGTTGGTGTACTGGTCCCAGCTGTTCGGGTCCGGGGCGACCGTGAGGTGGCCGCTGCCCTCGGTGTTGGTGACCGTGGCGTTCAGGACCGCGCCTTCGAGCACGGACTTGCCCGCGGGCAGGTCCTGCTTGCGGTAGTCCTGCCCGGCGAGCGGCCACTTCCACTCGCGGGAGTCCGACAGGCGCGTCGGCGTGAGCGGCAGGTAGGCGGCCTTGCCGTCGGCGCTGTAGTAGCCGACGACGTCCACGATCACGTCGGCCGGACTCCAGGAGCCGTTGCGGACGTTGATCTTTCCGTCGGGGCCCACCGGCACGATCACCGAGTTGGCGACCGTCTGCCCGGCGGTGAAGTTCAGGTTCGACGTGGTCGGCGTCTGCTGCCCGCTCGGGAAGAGGGTCAGGTGGCCGGCGTCCTTGGGGCCGGTGACCGTGACGTTGAGGGCCACGGCGGTGACGCCCGCGGCCGGCACGCCGCCCTGGCCGGCGATCTGCGTGCCGAACGTCTGCTGTCCGGCGACCTGGCCCCGGGCGGTGCCCAGCCCCGCCCGGGTGTCGACGAGGCGGGTCGGGGTCAGCGAGGTGTAGCCGCCGGCCGCGGAGCGCGTGAAGTAGCCCGTGACGTCCGCGACCAGGTCCGTGCTGCCGTCGCTGCGGTTGGCCAGCTCGACGTGGCCGTCCTCGCTGACCGGGACGATCGCCAGGTTGGGGACGGACTGCCCCGCGGTGAAGTTGACGTTCGAGGTGACCGGCCGCTCGGTGCCGGCGGCGTACGCGCTGACGTGCCCGGCGGCGGTGGTGTTGGTGGCGGTGAGGTTGAGGGCCACGGCGGACACCCCCGCCGGGATGCCGCCGGTGCCGGCGACCTTCACGCGGGTGGTGCCGTACGGGGCGACGGCCCCTGCACCCGGCGCGCCGGTCCCGTTGCGGGTGTCCAGGAGGCGGGTCGGCGCGTGCGGGGTGAACTCGGAGCCGGCCACGACGACGTCCAGGGTGTTGGTCGTCGTCAGCTTGTTGATGACGTCCTTCGCCGTGACGGTGACCTTGTGCGCCCCGACCTCGGCGTATACGTGGTCGAGGTGCAGGAAGGGGTACTCGCCCTTGACGATGTATTCCGTCTGGGTGAAGCCGTCGCCCCAGTCGACGGTCACATCGGCCATGGTCGGCGTGTCGCTGATGTTCATGACGTAGGCGGTCAGCGTGATGCCGCGCGCGCTCGTGTTGCTGGCGCCCATCGTGACGCCGAGGTACGGGTCGCCCGACGGGGCGGCGGCGCCGTCCGTGCGCTGGGCCGACGCCGGCCCGCCCTTCGGTGCGGGCGCGCCGGACGGGGTGGTGCGGACCGCGCGCTCTGCGGGGCTGAAGAAGGTGGACTTCTCCATCTCGGCCTTCGCCGCCGCGGCCTTCGACGGGTCGTTCGCGGTGCCGGACTTCGCGGCCCCCGCCTTGCCGGCGCCCCCCTGCGCCGGGCCGGGCGTGGCCGTCGCGGCCGGGGTGCGGTCGGCGGACGGGCCCGCCGCCTGCGCCACGCCCGGTACGAAGCCCACGGCTGCTGCGACGACGGCAGCGGAGATCATGATGCGGTGACGGTGCACCGGCCCCCCAGTGTTTGTTGAACTTGTTCAGAACAGTCATGATCAGATTACTCGCCGGTACCCTCTCCGCCGCGATCCGACCGGCGTGTCGGGGGAAAATCCCCGGGATCCGGTTTGCGGGCCGGGTGCGCGGTTCAAGGGTCCGGTAGGGGGCGGGGCCTCCTCCGCCCCCGCGACGCCTCCCCGCCCCGCGACGAATGCGAGCCGGACATGGAGTTCCTGCGCCCCGCCACCTGGGAAGAGGCCCTCGCCGCCAAGGCCGCGTACCCCGCGGCCCTGCCGATCGCGGGCGGGACGGACGTCATGGTCGAGATCAACTTCGACCACCGCCGGCCCGAGTACCTCATGGACCTCAACCGCATCGGGCTGCTGCGCGAGTGGGAGGTCGGGGAGGACACCACCGTCCTCGGCGCGGCCGTCCCGTACACCGACATCGTCGAGCGGCTGCGCGGCCCGCTGCCCGGGCTCGCCCTCGCCTCGCACACCGTCGCCTCCCCCCAGATCCGCAACCGCGGCAGCGTCGGCGGCAACCTCGGCACCGCCTCCCCCGCCGGGGACGCCCACCCGGCGCTGCTCGCCGCCGGAGCCGAGGTCGAGGCGGAGTCCGTACGGGGAACCCGGCTGATCCCGATCGACGCCTTCTTCACCGGCGTCAAGCGCAACGCGCTCGCCCCCGACGAGCTGATCAGGACGATCCGGATCGCGAACGCCACCGGGCCCCAGCAGTTCTCCAAGGTCGGCACGCGCAACGCCATGGTCATCGCGGTGTGCGCGTTCGGGATGGCCCTGCACCCGCGCAGCCGGACCGTCCGGACCGGCATCGGGTCCGCCGCGCCCACCCCGGTGCGGGCCCGGGTCGCCGAGGAGTTCCTGTGCGCGGCGCTGGAGGAGGGCGGTCTCTGGGAGTCCGGGCAGCCGCTCCCGCCTTCCCTCGTGCGGCAGTTCGGGGATCTCGCCGCCGCGTCCTGCAACCCGATCGACGACGTCCGCGGCACCGCGAAGTACCGGCGCCACGCCGTCGGCGTCCTGGCCCGCCGGCAGCTGCTGTGGACGTGGGAGGAGTACGCGGGCGGGGGCGGCGCGTAACCGCCGCGGACGGTGGCTCACCCGACGGCGAACGGCTCACCGGTCGGGGAGCGGCTCACCCGCCTCGTGATCGGATCACGGGCGGGTGATGCGCACCTGGAAGCTGCCGTCGCGCAGTTCGCCCACCACCGAGACGCTGACGCCCGACTTCTCGTCGGTGAAGGTCTCGCCCGGCTGGAACGGCGCGTCCGAGAGCTCCCCGTGCACGTTGGGCCGCCGGGTGCAGCCGCCGCTGCCGGCCGCGCTGTCCAGGACCGTGACCGGGCCCTGTCCGGTGTCGACCAGCGAGTCCACCTTGTAGATGAGGACGCCCGGTTTGCAGACGGCTTCGTCGTTCCCGCCGCGGGTCCGCACCTCGACCGCGAACCCGGAGCTGTCCGACAGCGGGACGAAGGCCAGCTTGGTGCCGCCCTCGACCGCCAGTGGGGACAGGACGTGGTCGCTGACGCCGGACTTCGAGGCGCAGCTGATCTGCGTGCCGTCGAGCCAGCCCAGTTTCCACTTGTGCCAGCCCAGCAGGTCGTTGTTGGCGCCCCAGTCCTCGCTCATGATGTCCCAGTGCCCGACGGCGCCCCCGCCGTCGGCGGTGTAGAGGTCGGGCAGGCCGAAGACGTGCCCGTTCTCGTGCGGCAGCACCCGGAAGCCGGTCTCCCGGTAGGAGCCGGAGCCGTCGTCCTGCCGGCTGTAGACGAAGGACGTGTTGGCGAGCGGCACGCCGTCCGCGACCGGGGCCTCGGCGTTGCCGGAGAAGGTCACCGACAGCACGGTGTCCAGGGCCGAGGGCCCGGCGTTCGGGGTGACCAGGATGTTGACCAGGTCGTACGCCCGGAAGTCCACGTCGGGGTCGGCGGCCTGCACGATGTGCTCGACCAGCTGCCGGTAGCCCGGTTCGTACGGGGACCCGCGCTCGATCCCGTACGCGGCGAACGGCATCGGCATCCGCAGCCAGGTCTTGATCGGGGCCTCGGCGCGGTAGCTGAGGCGGCCGTAGGAGCTGGTGCGGAACCAGTCCGCGGTCTGCGGGAAGAACTCGGCCAGCCGGTCCAGGGCGGTTCCCTCGCCCTTGGCGTCCGGGAAGTCGACCATCAGGTTCAGTGCGCGGACCTCGCCCGTCGAGCGGGAGTAGCCGGGCGGTGTCGGCAGGCCCTCGGACATCTGCACGCCCGTCGCGCCGGTGATCCGGCAGGGCGCGAGTGCCGACTCGACGGCCGTGGCGGCGGGCCCCGACGTGGACGGTCCGCGGCCCGCCATCCCCGTGCTGGCGGTGGCGGCGACCCCGAGGGCCAGCGCGGTGAGGCCGATGTAGGCGCCGGCGCGGTGTGGTCTGCGTATCCGGTGGCGGGTCTGCGGCATGGAGATCGCCTTCGGGTCCGCGGCAGCCGGCCCGACCCGGACTGCGCTCCGTGCGATCACCCTCCGTCGGGGGCGGCACGCCCGCGCGCCGGGTGCGCCGAACGGGAACACGAGCGTGTCCCAGGTCACACTGGGGGATGAAATAACCGGGGACGTGCTCCCCGTTTGCACAGGTGTCCCCGAACCGGGGACCAGCTCCCCGTTTCGGCGGGGTGAGCCGGTACCGGTCCGTACGAAGTCCAGGTCGAGGAGGCCGCGGATGAAGAGCACCACCGCCACCGCGGCGGCCCCGCGCCCCCGCGCCGACGCCGTGCGCAACCGCGAGCGGATCCTGACCGCGGCGCGGGAGGTGTTCGTCGAGCACGGCTCCGGTGCGCCCTTCGACGAGGTCGCCCGCCGGGCCGGCGTCGGCAACGCCACCCTGTACCGCCACTTCCCCGACCGCGCCGCCCTGGTCCACCACGTCGTGCTGTTCGTGATGGAGCGGGTCACGGCCGAGGCGCGGCGGTCGCTCACCGACGAACCCGACGCGTTCGCCGCGCTGTGCCGCTTCACGCACACCGCGGCGGACGAGCGGATCGGCGCCCTGTGCGCCATGCTCAGCGGCGACTTCGACCGTGAGCACCCCGAACTCCTCTCCGCCCGTGATGAGTTGGCGCAAGCGGTCGAAGGACTGCTGGCCGCCGGGCAGAACGCGGGCCTGATCCGGACCGACATCGCCGTCGGCGATCTGATGGTCGCCCTGTCCCAGCTCAGCCGCCCCCTCCCGGGCGTCCCGTGCGTCGACGTGGACACGTTCGTCCACCGTCACCTCCAGCTCCTCCTCGACGGGCTGCGGGCTCCGGCCCGCTCCGTGCTGCCCGGTGAGGCGGCCACCCTCGAAGACCTCAGACAGAAAACCGTGTGACCTTCCGGGCCGGGCCCGCTAGCGTCGTAAATCGCGGCAAAGCGCCTTGAATCCTTGCTGATTGCGTCAAGCACGCCATATCCGTCATTCCGCACGTTGAACCAGTGAAGTGGGTACCCCCATGCCAAAAACGGCCGCGACGAGCGCGTCGGCCGCGCCCTCCCCGGCGCCGGCTGCCGATTCCAACCGTTGGAAAGCGCTCGTCTTCATAGCCCTGGCGCAGCTGATGGTCGTCCTCGACGTGACGATCGTGAACATCGCGCTGCCGTCCGCCCAGACCGACCTCGGCATCTCCGACGGCAACCGACAGTGGGTCATCACCGCCTACGCGCTCGCGTTCGGCGGCCTGCTCCTGTTCGGCGGCCGCATCGCCGACAAGTGGGGCCGCAAGAACGCGTTCGTGGTCGGACTCGTCGGCTTCGCCCTCGCCTCCGCGCTCGGCGGTGCCGCCACCGGTGAGGCGATGATGCTCGGCGCCCGCGCGCTCCAGGGCGCCTTCGGCGCGCTGCTCGCCCCGGCGGCCCTGTCCCTGCTGGCCGTCATGTTCACCGACGCCACCGAGCGGGCCAAGGCCTTCGGTATCTACGGTGCCATCGCGGGCGGCGGCGGCGCCGTCGGTCTGATCCTCGGCGGCTTCCTCACCGAGTACCTCAACTGGCGCTGGACCTTCTTCGTCAACATCCCGTTCGCCGTCGTCGCGGCCGCGGGTGCCTGGCTGGTCATCCGTGAGCCCGCCGGGAGTCGCAACCGTGCTCCGCTCGACATCCCCGGCGTCGTGCTGTCCACGCTCGGCCTCGTCGCGCTGGTGTACGGGTTCACCCGCGCCGAATCGGCCGGCTGGACGGACGGGGTGACCGCGGCCATGTTCATCGGGTCGGCGGCGCTGCTGGCGGCCTTCGTCTTCACCGAGTCCCGGGTGAAGTCCCCGCTGCTGCCGCTGCGCGTCCTGCTGGAGCGCAACCGCGGCGGTGTCTACCTCTCCCTCGGCCTGGCCGTCATCGCGATGTTCGGCCTGTTCCTCTTCCTCACCTACTACCTCCAGGTCGTGAAGGGCTTCTCGCCGGTCAAGACCGGCTTCGCCTTCCTGCCGATGATCGCGGGCATGATCACGGGTTCCACGCAGATCGGCGCCCGCCTGATGACCCGGGTCCCGCCCCGGCTGCTGATGGGGCCGGGCTTCCTCGTCGCCGCCACCGGCATGCTGATGCTGACCCGGCTGGAGGTCGACTCCTCCTACCCGGCGCTGATCCTGCCGGCGCAGCTGCTGCTGGGCCTCGGCATGGGCACGGCCTTCATGCCGGCGATGTCGCTGGCCACGTACGGGGTGGCCGCGGCCGACGCCGGTGTCGCCTCCGCCATGGTCAACACCTCGCAGCAGGTCGGCGGTGCGATCGGCACCGCCCTGCTGAACACCATCGCCGCCTCGGCGACCACCGCGTACCTGACCGACCACGCGGCCGAGGGCGCGGCGGGCGGCGCCGCGGTGGAGCTGCTCCAGGCCCAGGCGATGGTGGAGGGCTACTCCGCGGCCATCTGGTGGGCCGTCGGCATCCTCCTCGCCAGCGCGGCCGCGGTCGCGGTCCTGGTCAACACGGGCCGTCCCGGCGCCGGCGGCCCGGTCGCCTCCGGCTCCGGTGCCGGTGCCGAGGCCGAGGTGAAGGTCCCGGTGATCGCCCACTGACGGGCCGCGGGGGTCCCCGGGAATGACGATCGACCCCGCATCGTTCAAATTTGAACGACGCGGGGTCAGTCATGTCCAGGGCTCCGCGAGGACGACCGAGGAGCGACACCATGACCCCCACCCCGCCCCCGCACCCGCCCCTGCCCCCGCACCCGGAAGGGGCCGCGGCCGTCGCCGCGGACGCCACGTCCCCCGGCCCGGTCCGCATGCCCGCGCTCTACCTGAGCCACGGCGCGCCCCCGCTCGCCGACGACCCGGTCTGGCCCGGCGAACTCGCCGCCTGGTCCGCCGCCCTGCCCCGACCCCGGGCGGTCCTGATGGTCTCCGCGCACTGGGAGGAGGCCCCGCTCGCCCTCGGCGCCACCGAGCGTGCACCGCTCGTGTACGACTTCTGGGGCTTCCCCGAGCACTACTACCGGGTCCGCTACGACGCCCCCGGCGCCCCCGACGTCGCCGCCTCCGTACGGGCCCTGCTGCGCGCCCCCGGCACCCCCGTCCAGGACGTCCCCGACCGCGGCCTCGACCACGGGGCGTACGTCCCGCTCGTGGAGATGTACCCTGACGCCGATGTCCCGGTCCTCCAGATCTCCCTGCCCACGCTCGACCCGAAGCGCCTGATGGACATCGGCCGCAGGCTGGCGCCCCTGCGCGACGAGGGCGTCCTGATCGTCGGCAGCGGCTTCTTCACCCACAACCTGGCGGCGCTGCGCCACACCGGGCCCGGGGTGCCGGGCTGGTCCGCGGAGTTCGACGCCTGGGGCCGCGAAGCGCTGGAGGCCTCCGACGTCGACGCCCTGCTGGACTTCGAGGCCAAGTCCCCCGCGGGCCGCCTCGCCCACCCGCGGACCGAGCACTTCGCCCCGCTCTTCGTCACCCTCGGCGCGGCCGACGCCGCCGGCGACCTGGGCCGCCGGACGGACGCGGTGGACGGTTTCTGGATGGGGCTGTCGAAGCGTTCCGTCCAGTTCGGCTAGTGCGTTCGCGGCAGTAGCAACCAGGAGCCGTCCGGAGTCGTCTTCTGGGGCAGGAGTGCTTCCGCCGTCCGTGTGACGGTGGTCTCACAGGCGCTGCGCCGGCCCGGTCCGCGTGCGGCCGGCGAGGGCTTTCCGGTCACCCTCGCCCCCCGCCTGACCTGCGACTCCTCGCGTTCCGGCAGGCCCGGCGCCGCGCTCTATCGGGGCGTGGCGGGGCAGGATACTGCAAGATCGCGAAAAAGAGAGACCGGCGTGGGAATTCTGTCCTGATTCCAGCCGTTGTCTCCCTAGGAAGCGGGCACTCGGGAGAGTGTCCAGGGACGCAGAGCCGCGTTCCAGCAGCCGCACCGCGACCTCACACATTGCAAGGGAGCACGCATGGCAACCCGCGCCGTCGCCCGCCACCAGTCCGAGGGCAGCGCCCGCGCTGTGGGCGGGGAGATCGCCGACCGCGACCTGGTCGGCATGTACCTGGACGAGATCGCGCGCACCCCGCTGCTCGACGCGGCCAAGGAAGTGGAACTGTCACAGATCATCGAGGCGGGCGTGTACGCCCGGCAGATCCTCGACGGCGAGGTGGATCGTGACGGGGTGGCCCCCAGCCGCGAGGAGCTGGAGGTGCTGGCCGCCGAGGGGGAGCGGGCCAAGGAGACGTTCATCCGCTCCAACCTGCGCCTCGTGGTGGCCGTCGCCCGCCGCTACCCGCGCAGCGGCCTGCCCCTGCTCGACCTGATCCAGGAGGGCAACGCGGGCCTGGTCCGCGCGGTCGAGAAGTTCGACTACACCAAGGGCTTCAAGTTCTCCACGTACGCGACCTGGTGGATCCGCCAGGCGATCACCCGGTCCATCGCCGACCAGTCCCGCACCATCCGCCTCCCCGTCCACCTCGTCGAGGAGCTCGGTCGGATCCGCCGCGTCCAGCGCGAGTTCAACCGGGAGAACGGCCGTGACCCCGAGCACGCGGAGATAGCCGCCGAGCTGGACTCGACGGAGCAGCGCGTGGGTGACGTACTGGACTGGGCCCGCGACCCGGTCAGCCTGAACATGTCCGTGGACGACGAGGGCGAGACCCAGTTCGGCGACCTCCTGGAGGACACCTCCGCGATCTCCCCGGAGCAGTCCGTCCTCTCCCTGCTGCGCAGTGAGGAGCTGGAGGACCTGCTGGGCAAGCTCGACCAGCGCACGGCGTCGATCATCAAGATGCGGTACGGCATCGACGACGGCCGGGAGCGGACCCTGACCGAGGTCGGCAAGCAGCACGGCCTGACCCGTGAGCGGATCCGCCAGATCGAGAAGCACGCCCTGCTGGAACTGAAGCGCATGGCGCACGACACGGGCTTCGACGCCGTGGCCTGACCGGCCCCGGCCCCGGCGCGGCCCGGGTTGCGGCAGCGGCCCCCGGCACCACCCCCTCAGGTGTCGGGGGCTCCCGCTGCCCGCGTGCGCCCGCCGCTACCCGGCCGCCGCGGTCCCGGCGCCGGTTCCCGCCCCGGTCCCGCCTCCGGCCCCCGCCGCCAGCCGGGCGGCCAGCGACCGGGCCGCCTCGGCCAGCAGTTCCGGCGCGTGCACGGTGAACGGCAACCCCGTCAGCGCCAGCCGGGCCGCGAGCCACTCCGGTGAGTCGCCGGTCTCGAACCGCACGCGGCAGCCCGCGCCCCCAGCCCCGTCCCCGCCCGCAGCCCCGTCCCCGTCCGCGGGTACGGCGTCACCCCGCAGCCAGCCGGGCAGCTCCTGCGCCCCCACCCCGAAGCCGACCTCCACCGCGTACCTCTGTCGCCCGTGCAGCCCGCGGCGGACGAAGTCCACGGCGTCCATCGGCAGCTCGCGCGGGGCGAAGCGGGCGCCCGTCGCGAAGGGCTCCGCCACCCGGTCCACGCGGAAGGTCCGCCAGTCCTCCCGGTCCATGTCGAAGGCCACCAGGTACCACCGGCTGCCCGTGCTCACCAGCCGGTACGGCTCCACCAGCCGCCGCGTACCCGCCCCGTCCCGCGCCCGGTACGCGAACCGCAGGCGCTCCCGCCCGGCCACCGCCGAGGCCATCGTCGTCAGCGCGTGCGGGTCCACCGTGGCCCCGTCGCCCCGGGTCAGCGCGATCGTGGCCGACTGCAGCGCGCCCACCCGGTGCCGCAGCCGCCCCGGCAGCACCTGCTCCAGCTTGGCGAGCGCCCGTACGGAAGCCTCCTCGACGCCCTCCACGGCGTGCCCGGCCCCCGCCCGCAGCCCCACCGCGATCGCGACGGCCTCCTCGTCGTCCAGCAGCAGCGGCGGCATCGCCGCCCCCGCCACCAGCCGGTACCCGCCGTCCGGGCCCAAAGTGGCCTCCACCGGGTACCCGAGTTCCCGCAGCCGGTCGATGTCGCGGCGGATCGTGCGCGTGCTCACCCGCAGTCGCTCCGCCAGTTCGCTGCCGGGCCATTCGCGCGGGGTCTGCAACAGGGAGAGCAGGGTGAGGAGCCGTGCCGGGGTGTCGGTCATGGCATCCAGGCTGCCAGCGGAATAGGACACCATCTGACCTAGACGAGGTCTAGCGTTCTCCCCATGAGCAGCGAGACGACCATGACAGCGCCCGGAGGAAAGACCGGGCCCGCATCCGAAGAGCGGAGCTCCGCCCCCGCCGGGACACCGGCACCCGCACCCGTCTCACCCGATCGGGAGACCTCCGGCGCCGACCGGCGCCGCTGGCTGGCGCTCGCCATCGTGATGACCGCGGCCTTCATGGACCTGGTCGACGTCACGATCGTCAACATCGCGATACCGAGCATGCGCGGCGACTTCGGTGCTTCGACCAGCGCCGTCCAGTGGATCACCGCCGGCTACGCGCTGGCCTTCGCCGCCGGCCTGATCACCGGTGGCCGCCTCGGCGACATCTACGGCCGCAAAAAGGTCTTCCTCATCGGCATCGCGGGCTTCACCGTCGCCTCGCTGCTCTGCGGCATCGCCCCCGACCCAGACGTGCTCGTCGGCGCCCGCATCCTCCAGGGCGGCATGGCGGCCATGATGGTGCCGCAGGTGCTGGCGATCATCCACGTCACCTTCCCGCCCCACGAGCGCGGCAAGGTCTTCGGCATGTTCGGCGCGATCGTCGGCCTCGGCGCCGTCTCCGGCCCGCTGCTGGGCGCCCTGCTGACCCAGTGGAACCTCTTCGGTCTCGAATGGCGCCCGATCTTCCTGATCAACCTGCCCGTCGGCATCGCCGGCGTGCTGCTCGGCCGCGCCTTCATCACCGAGTCCAAGGCCCCCAAGGCGCTCCGCCTCGACCTGGGCGGCGTCGTCCTCGTCACCCTCGGCCTGGTCATGCTGATCTTCCCGCTGACCCACGGCCGGGAGAACGACTGGCCGCTGTGGGGCTTCGTCTCCATGGCCCTGGTGCCCTTCGTCTTCGCCGCCTTCATCGCGTACGAGAAGCACAAGATCCGCAAGGACGGCTCCCCGCTGGTCGAGCTCTCCCTCTTCAAGATCAAGAGCTTTGCGGGCGGCATCGCCGTCCAGCTGACCTTCGGGCTCGTGACCGGCATCTTCTTCCTGGTCTGGACCCTGTACATGCAGGTCGGCCTCGGCTGGAGCGCCCTGCGGGCCGGTCTCACCGGCGTCCCGTTCTCCATCGCCGTCTCGGTCGCCGCCGGCCTGTCGGTGCAGAAGCTCGTCCCCCGCTTCGGCCGCAAGGTGCTCCAGGCGGGCGCGCTGACCATGGCCGCGGGCATCCTGCTCTACATCTGGGAGGCGCGGCACTTCGGCATGGAGATCGCCTCCTGGCAGATGGCCGCCCCCCTGGTCGTCATGGGTCTCGGCATGGGCCTGATCGTCGCCCCGCTCACCGACACCGTGCTGTCCCAGGTGCCGCGCGAGCACGCCGGCTCGGCCTCCGGACTGATCAACACCACGGGCCAGATGGGCAACGCCCTGGGCCTCGCCCTGACCTCGGTGGTCTTCTTCGGGCAGCTGGAGGACGACTCCGTCTTCGGTCCGCCGTACGTGGAGGCCTTCCACGGGGCGCTGTGGTGGATCGCGGCCGTCCTGGTCCTGATCTTCGCGGTGATGTTCATGCTGCCGCCCAAGTCGGTGCCGGCGGAGCAGCGCGAGGGCGCCGTCGAGCAGGCCGCGGAGAAGGTTCCGGCCGGCTAGTCGGACCGTGGTCGCCTCGCACCCGGGCACGTCCGCTCCTCCGAGCAGGCGTGCCCGCCGCTTTTTATTCCGGGCATATCGGGCGTACGGTGAGGAAGAATCCAAGGAAGACGTGCTCGTATGATCCTCACCGTCACCCCGAACCCCTCCCTCGACCGCACGTACGAGGTCCCCGTGCTGGAGCGGGGCGCCGTGCTGCGCGCAGCCGCCGACCGGCTCGACCCCGGCGGCAAGGGGGTCAACGTCTCGCGCGCCGTAGCCGCGGCCGGCGTACGGACGACGGCGGTCCTCCCGCTCGGCGGCCCCGACGGCACCCTGCTCGCCGAACTCCTGGCCGCGCAGGGCGTGGACGTCACCGCCGTCTCGATCTCAGGACACACCCGCTCGAACGTCTCGATCGTCGAACCGGACGCCACCCTCACCAAGGTCAACACCCCCGGCCCGGCCCTCACCGCGGCCGAATCCGCGCTCCTGCTCGCCACCGTCCCCACCGACGCGGAGCGCCCCGCCTGGATCGCGGGCTGCGGCAGCCTCCCGCCCGGCCTGCCGCCCCACTGGTACGCCGATCTGGTCGCCCGGGCCCGCACGGCGGGCGCCCGGATCGCCCTGGACATCTCCGGTCCGGCCCTCGCGCAGGCACTCCCGGCCCGCCCGGACCTGGTCGCGCCGAACGCGGCCGAGCTCGCGGAAGCGGCAGGCCGCCCGCTGTACACCCTCGGCGACGTCGCCGCCGCCGCGCAGCAGCTGCGCTCCCGGGGAGCGGGCGCCGTCCTGGCCTCGCTCGGCGCGGACGGGCAGCTGCTGGTCTCGGCCGAGGGGATCCTCCACGGCACCGCACCCGTGGCGGCGGTCCGCAGCACCGCCGGCGCCGGAGACGCCGCACTGGCCGGCTTCCTCGTCGCGGGCGGCTGCGGCCCACAGGCCCTCGCTTCCGCCCTGGCCCACGGCGCGGCAGCGGTCCGCCTCCCGGGCAGCGCCATGCCGGCCCCGGCGGACCTGCGCCCCGAGGCCGTCCGCATCACGCTGCGGCCGCCGCTGGACCGGTACCTGAGCGAGCCGGCCGTCCCAGGAGTGCCGGGCAGCCGGTCCGCGGTGCAGGTGGAGTCGGCGGGCCCGCCCGCGGACCCGACAGAGCCGACGGACCCGACGGGGCAGGTCGAGCCGACCGCCGTCTGACGCGGCGGACGGCTCAGCCGTGCGCCCGGACCTCCATCGCCCCGCGGGCCGCGGCCTCCGTCTCGTACACCTCGCACATGTGGCGCCCGTCCGGCGTCGCCGTGTGCTCGACCTCCCACAGGCTGATCTCGCCCCCGTCCAGCAGGACGAACGCGTGCTCGTACAGCCGGAACCCGGCGTCCCGTCCGCCTGCCAGGACCTGCAGGGTGCCGAACGCCTGCGTGATCCGGTGCGCGTACGCCGACTTCAGCAGCAGCGCCGTCCGCTCCCCGGGCCGGTCGGGGTTCTCCGCTCGCCGCAGCACCCGCCGGGCGTGGTCGGCCGACTGCTCCACCGCGTACTCCCGGTACCGCTGCGCCGCGGTCGGGGTGGTGAGCAGGGCGCTCAGCGCGACCGCGTCCCGCTCGGCCAGCTCCGTCTCCTCCTCCGGCTCGAAGGCCGCCGGGTCGAAGAGGTCCTCCTCCGGGGTCTCGCCGAACAGCCGCGCCACGGCCAGGCGGGCCTCCGGCCGGCTCGCGAAGACCTCGTGCCGTATGGCCCGGTCGCCCTCGTGCCGGTACACGAGCTCCCACAGGGACGCCGATCCGCCGTCCGCGAGCAGGTAGGTGTGCCGATGGGTCTCCCGCCACCGCCCCGCCGCCGGGCTGTGGCTCGTGGTGTACAGCGAAGAACTGTGGGCGAGCGCCGTCCCGAGGCGCTCGACCAACCGGTCGGGCAGGTCGTAGGAGTTGAGGGCGCGGCCCAGGAGTCGCTCGAGGTGCGCCTCGGTTGTCTCGTACGGATCGCTCAAGGTGGGTCTCCAGGCCGTCGCAGCTAGTGACTTCGCGGAAGCTCAACGTAGCCCCTGGCTCTGACATCACGTCCGGGGTTCGGTAAAACGTCCGGGAAGCAACAGGGGTTCCCGCCACCCCTTCAGGTCAACTTGCGGCGGAATACTCATGGTTCGCCCGGGTCTGTCCCGGAGCGCGGGACGATGGGCGCTATGGCTACGAACACAGTGGGCGTCCCCCGCCAGCAGGGGCGGCCCAGCACTCGACACGAGGGCGAACCGGCCGCCGCACCAAGGGCGTTGGCGAGGCTGCTGATCCTCACCGGGGCCGCCGGGGTGCTGGCCTCGTGGGTGATCACCCTCGACAAGTTCCTGCTGCTGGAGGACCCGGACTTCAAGCCGGCCTGCAGCCTCAACCCGGTGGTCTCCTGCGGCAGCGTCATGCAGAGCGAGCAGGCGGCGGCCTTCGGCTTCCCCAACCCCATGCTCGGGCTGGTCGCGTTCGGCGCCGTGGTGTGCGCCGGCGCGGGCCTGCTGGCGGGGGCCCGGTACCGCGGCTGGTTCTGGCTGGGACTGAACGCGGGCACGGCCTTCGGCGTCGGCTTCTGCACCTGGCTGATGGTCCAGTCCCTGTACGAGATCAACGCACTGTGCCTGTGGTGCTGCCTGACGTGGGTGGCGACGCTCGTGATGTTCTGGGCGGTCACCGCGCACAGCGTCCGCAGCGGGTACCTGCCCGCTCCCGGGCCGGTGCGGGGTTTCCTCGCCGAGTTCGGCTGGGTGCCGCCCGTCCTGCACACCGGGGTGATCGGGATGCTGGTACTGACGCGGTGGTGGGAGTTCTGGACGAGCTGACGGCGGACGGACGCGCGTGCGAGGGCCCCGGCAGCCGGAGGCTGTCGGGGCCCTCGTCGCATCGCTCCACGGGCGCAGGCCCGAACCGTGGGGGTTGGGAAGGGAGCGGGGAATCAGCTGCCGACGGCGGCGTTGCCGGAGAGGATCGGGATGTTGTCCAGGATGTGCGAGAGAGCCTCGTCGCCCTTGGCCTGGGTGGAGTTCTCGGTGCACTGCTGGTTCATCGGGTTGGACAGGATCGGGACGTCCTGGACGCCGACCAGCGAGCTGGCGAGGGTCTGGGTGTTGATCTTCGCCGGCAGGCCGATGCAGGGCTTGTTGAGGGAGCCCTGGACCAGGCCGAGCTGCGGGCTCATGTCGCCGGCGGTCTTCTGGTTGCCGTAGATCTGCTGGGAGCCGTTGCCGTTGAGGGTGTTGACCCCGTTGTCGTCGCCGATGGCCATGGCCGGGGCGGCAAGGGCGGCGCCCGCACCGAGGGCGGCGGCGGTGACCGCGGCAGCAGTCATGATCTTCTTGAGCATGATTGGTCCTTTTTTCGCATGAGTGCCCGCTAGTGGAGCGCCCTGGTCAACTGCCCCTCCACCGGGTTGGTTCCGGGGCTTCACTCGAACGGCCCGCGCCCGGAGGCCTTTTCCCCGGCTCGGGTGAGTCCGGCCCGGACGCGTGCGCGAAGCCCGTACGCAGCCGGGGGCAAGGTCCTGCGCGGCGGTTCCTGCGTTCGGCCCGGCTCCGGTTGCAGTCCGTGCACACCGTCACCACGGTGGGCAATGAAGCGGATCGCTCGGGTCCGTTTTTCTGTGACCAGCGAAGGAACCCCATGCACTGCTCCGTGTCGTTCCGCTTCCGCGCCCGCGTCCTCGCCCCGTCGGCCCTCGTCGCCGTCATACTCACCGGCGCGGCCGCCCCCGCGGGCGCCGCGGACCGTGAGACCGCCGTGTCCCTGCGCAAACGAGTGGCGGCGGTCCGGCAGGAAGTGGACGAGCGCCAGGCCGCGGCCCCGGCAGGCCCTCTCGGCGACCTGCTCACGGGCATTTCCACCACCTTGGACGGGCTGCTCAAGAGCCTCGCGGGACTGCTGCCCGGGGTGACGCTGCCGCCCCTCCCCGATCTGCCGCCTGTGCCGGAGTTGCCGATCACGATCCCCGGTCTGCCCGTCACTCCGCCGCCGACGGGCGGCCTGCCGACGGTCCCCGGGATCCCCGGGATCCCCGAGATCCCGGAGATCCCGGAGATCCCGGAGATCCCGGAGATCCCGGAGATCCCGGAGATCCCGGAGATCCCGGACGCTCCCCCACTCCCGTAGGGGAGCGTGCGGGCACGGGTGAGCGGTCGAAACCCGCCTGTGGCGCGAGGGATTGGGCTGAACAGGTCTGATCCTGCCCGAGGCCGTATCCGTTGGGGAGCCCGGGCCGTTTCTCTCCGTGTGAGCCCCGGTCGGGGCGTAACGTCGAACAGAAGGTGCAGCTTCCATGAACTCTGCCAAGAAGGCCGCCCTGGTCCTTGCCTCCGCCGGTTTCATCGCAGCCGGCGTCGCGGGCACCGCCCTCGCCGACTCCACGGCCGAGGCCGCGGCCGTGGGTTCCCCCGGCGTCGCCTCCGGCAACGTCGTGCAGATCCCGCTCCACTTCCCGATCAACGTCTGCGGCAACGCCTTCGGCGGCGCCGGCCTGCTGAACCCGGTGTTCGGGAACACCTGCGTCAACGCCTGAGCCTGGCGCCGCGTTCGTGGCGACGGCATCGGACCTTGGGCGCCACCGGCCTCGCCGGTGGCGCCCAAGGTTTTTTCGCGGCGGGAGCAGGGGGGTCAGGAGTGCTTGCCGTCGCCGTTGAGTTGCACCCCGCCCAGGAGCGGGGAGGTCTTCGTGGCCCCGTTCGCCAGGCCCAGCACCTCACCCGGGGCGTCGTTGCGCATCTCGTTGACCCGCTGGGCGGTGCCCACGACCTTGTCGACGGTCTGGCCCTGCTCGGCCAGGCCGTTGCCGAGCGTCTGGGGCAGGTTCTCGGTGACCGGGCCGAGCGAGTCGACGGCCTGTGTCGCCCCGCTCGTCAGGCTCATGGGGGGCATTGCGGCCGAGCCCCCGGCGGCGAACGCCGGAGCGGAGGCCCCGAGGGCGGCAACGGAACCGGCTACGACAGCGGCGACCTTCGTGAGCTTCATTGACGAATTCCTTTTCCAGCGGTGACCGTCGCACCACTTTTGCCCTGCCTAACGATTCCGTGCCACGGCGGAAACGCGTGCGAGGGCACGTGAACGGCCGGAGAATCCGTCAGGAGATTCTCCGGCCGGTTTTTCTTCCGATTGCCTCCGGCGCTCAGGCGGTACGGGACCTGCGGTACAGGACCGCGCCGCCCAGGACGAGGGCGGAGGCCAGGAGCGCCGCGGTGCCGGCCTGGCCCGCGCCGGTCTCGGCGAGAACGGGTACGGGGGACGCCGCCCGCGCGGGCGGCGGTACGGGGAGGGGCGCCGGGGCCGGCAGGGGGACCGCGTGGACCGGGGTGTCACCGGCGGGGACGGCCGGCGGCTGGTCGGCGGGAGGTGCCGACTCCGGGGCGGGGGCCGGAGCCGGGAGCGTGACGGGCATGCCGCCCTGCGGCGGCGCGGGGGTGGGGCCCTCCACGACCGGGGCGGGAGCCGGAAGCGGCCGCGGCGCCTCCTCCGCGGGGGTGGGCTGCGGTGCCGAGGGTGCGGGATGCTCGACCGGGGCGGGTTCCGGAACCGGCCGGCCCTGGGGGTGGTCGTCGCATTCCTCCTCCACCGGCTTGCCGTGGCGGGGCTCCTCGTGGCGCGGGGCCGCGTGGCGCGGCGCGGCGGGGCGGGACTCCTCCGCGCGGGGGCCGCCGTGCCTGGCCTCCTCGCCGCGCTGCCCCGGAAGGTCGTGCCGTCCCTCGCGCTCCTGGAGGTAGCGCTCGAAGGCCTCGGCGTGTTCGGGGCTCAGGTGGCGGTCGTAGGCGTGTCCGCCGCGGTCGCCGTGGTGGTGCCCGTCCGAACCGCTCGTGGTGGCGCAGGTGTTGCCGAACGAGGGGTTGAGCGCCGCGCCGCCGCCCACACTGTTGCCGCACACGTTCGGCGAGAGGGTGAGCGGTACCGAGATGCTGTTGCCGGACAGCACGCCCGGCGAGTGCGAGGCCTCGGCCACCGCCCCGGGGTGCGCGACGGCCGCGCCGGTGGCGATCGACAGCAGGCTTGAGGCGGCCGCGGCCGTGAGCGCCCCCTTGCTCAGTACCTGTCGGCTCAGTACCTGTCGCATGGGTCCTTCCCTGTCTACCGGCGCGGGGGCCGGTGCTGAATCGAAGGTGACCTCGGAGTGCACCGCCGTGCACTCCGAGGCCACCCCGAGGAGGTTCGCCCCTGCGGGCGGAGATGCTTCGTCAGGCGTTGACGCAGGTGTTGCCGAACGAGGGGCTCAGCAGGCCGCCGGCGTTGAAGGTGTTGCCGCAGACGTTGATCGGGATGTGGACCGGAACCTGGAACAGGTTGCCGGAGGCGACGCCGGGGGAACCCACGGCCGCGGCCTCGGCCGTGGAGTCGGCCATGGCGGGGGAGGCGGCACCGGCGGCCATCAGAACGCCGGCGGCCAGCACCACTGCCTTCTTGTGCATCATGAGATTTCGATCCTTTCCCGCAGCGGCTCGTCCACTGCAGAAACAACAACGAGTGGGTGGGGGAAAGGAAACCCCCGGTTTTCCGGGTGCCTCCTGATTTTCCCCGGATGTCGGGGCCGCGGGTGGAAATGTGGCGCGATTTCTGCGGCTATTTCCGAACGGGGAGGGCGGGGCGGTTCCGTACGCGGCGAGGCCGCCGCGACCCGGGGGTGCGACGGCCTCGACGGTGCGGGGGCGGGTCAGCTGCCGACGGCGGCGTTCCCGGAGAGGATCGGGATGTTGTCCAGGATGTGCGAGAGAGCCTCGTCGCCCTTGGCCTGGGTGGAGTTCTCGGTGCACTGCTGGTTCATCGGGTTGGACAGGATCGGGACGTCCTGGAGGCCGAGGCCCCCGGCGAGGAGCGACTGGGCGTTGACCTTGGCGGGCAGGGCAATGCAGGGCTTGTTGAAGGAGCCCTGGATCAGCGCCATCTGCGGGCTCATGTTCCCGTAGGTGGCCTGGTTGCCGTAGATCTGCGACGCGCCGTTGCCGTTGACGGTGTTGATGCCGTTGTCGTTCCCGATGGCCATCGCCTGCGGCGCCATGGCGGCACCGATGCCCACGACCGAGGCCGCAGCCGCCGCCGTGGCCATCATCTTCTTGATCATTATGGTCCCTTTTTTGCAGGATTGCCCGGTACTTGAGCACCCGGGTCAACGCGGTGCCGTCGGTCCGGGTTGCGTGGCTTCACCCGGATGTCGCCGTTTCGGTGGGCGCGGTTGACGGTCGGTGTGCGCCCGGGGCGGGGTGGGAGTGGTGCAGGTGTCGTCGAGCACTGTGTCCGGTTTCCGTTTCGGTTCGAACAGCGGCGCATCTGCATAACGACTCGCCCCCTGTAAGGGTGCGTGCTATCGCCCAAAAGGCCGTACGTGCGAGTCCAGCGTGATTCCGGGTCGGGTTTCTGACAAAGTTCATTCCTGTTTTGTCCCCCTTGATCGAAAATGGAGACAGGATCATGGGTTCCTCCCGCAGAATCCTCGGCACGCTCGGCCTCCTGTCCTGCCTCGCACTTTCGGCCACCGTCCCCGCCGCGGGCGCCGAGGCCCCGCCGGGTCCCAGGGAGGCACCCCAGGTCCCGTTCACCCAGCGTTATCAGGCCGTGCAGCACGGCGGGCTGGTCCGGGCCTCCAACTCCTCGATCAGCTGCCGCAAGGAGGCGGCCCCCGACGCCGCGCCGTGCGCCGAGGTCAAGAAGGGCGCGACCGCGGTCAACAGCGACTTCGAGATGTTCTACAGCGAGGTCGACAAGGACCCCGACACCTACAACTCCACCCGGGCCGAACTGAAGGTCCCGCAGGGCGCGAAGGTCTCGTACGCCCGCCTGTACTGGGGCGGGAACCTGCGCGTCGGTGAGCAGAAGCCGCCGGAGGACAACGGGCGGGTGCTGGTCGCCGAGCCGGGCGGCGCGTACAAGGAAGTGCTGGCCGACACCGTGATCGGGCACCGCACGGACGAGGGGAGCGACGCGTACCAGGCCTCGGCCGACGTCACCCCGCTGGTCCGCAAGGGCGGTGCCGGGATGTGGACGGTGGCCCAGCTCAACATCGCGATGGGCCACTCCGAGGTGGGTGCCTGGGGCGGCTGGACGTTGGTCGTCGCCTACGAGCACCCGCAGGAGCCGCTGCGCCGGATCTCGCTGTGGGACGGCTTCAAGGGCCTCGGCGCCGGAGCCGGGGAGGCGGCGGGCGAGGCCATCGAGGTCGCCGGGGTGGACGCGCCGGCGGGGGCCTCGGGCAAGGCCGGCGTCGTGGCGTACGACGGCGACCGGGGCACCCTCGGGGACTCACTCACCGTGACCGCCGACTCCGGGCGCCGGACCGATGTCAGTGACGAAGAAAACCCCTTCAACGACGTCATGAATTCCACGATCACTGAATTCGGACGCCCCTCGTCCGTGCGACAGCCCGAACACCTGAACAACCTCGGATATGACGCGGACGTGTTCGACCTGAGTCCCGCCCTCTCCGGTGGCGCCCACAGCCTGAACTTCAGGTTCACGGGCGAAAGCCAGGGCCAATTCCTCGGCGTGCTCTTCGTTCAGACCGACGCGCGCCGCTGAACGTAGGAGACCGCTCCGCGTGCCGACACAGCCTGCCCCCGAACAACCCTGCCCCGCGCAGCCCCCGACCGCACCCGCCCTGACCGTCCTGCACCTCGTCCAGCCCGTCGACGGCGGGGTCGCCCGCGTCGTCGTCGACCTCGTACGCGCCCAGACGGCCGCCGGCCTGCGCGCCGTCGTCGGCTGCCCGCGCGAGGGCCGGCTCGCCGAGGAAGCCCGCGCCGCCGGCGCCGAGGTACTCGCCTGGCGGGCCGGCCGCGCCCCCGGACCCGACCTGGCCGCCGAGGTCGTCGGCGCCCGCCGGGTCATCCGCCGTGCCCGCCCCGACGTCCTGCACGCGCACAGCGCCAAGGCCGGGCTGGCCGGCCGGCTCGCCGCCCGCGGGCGCGTCCCCACCGTGTTCCAGCCGCACGCCTGGTCGTTCGACGCGGTCGGCGGCGCCACCGGCGCCCTCGCCCGGCGCTGGGAGCGCTACGGCGTCCGCTGGGCCGACCGGGTGCTCTGCGTCAGCGAGGCCGAGCGCCGGGTCGGCGAGGCCGAGGGGATCGCCGCCCGCTGGTCGGTGATCCGCAACGGAGTGGACCTGGACCACTACCGACCGGGGGCCCCGGACCGGGCGGAGGACCGCTGCGCGGCCCGCGCCGAGCTCCCGCTGCCCGCCGCGTTCCTGGGTGACGGGCCGCTCGTCGTCTGCGTGGGCCGGCTCTGCCGGCAGAAGGGCCAGGACGTGCTGCTGCGCGCCTGGCGGGAGGTGCGCGGCAACCTTCCCGAGGCCCGACTCGCCCTCGTGGGGGACGGGCCCGACACCGAGAGACTGCGCCGTACGGCCCCGCCCGGAGTGCTCTTCGCCGGCGGGGCCGCCGACATCCGACCGTGGCTTCGGGCCGCCGATCTCGTTGTACTGCCGTCGCGGTGGGAAGGCATGGCGCTCGCCCCGCTGGAAGCCATGGCCTGCGGCCGCCCGGTCCTGGTCTCCGACGTCAGCGGTGCCCGGGAGAGCCTGCCGCCCGGCCAGGGACGGCTCTGCCTGGTGCCGCCGGAGGACCCGACGGCCCTGGCCAAGGCCCTGGGACGGCTGCTCGCCGAACCGCGGCTGCTCGCCGAACTCGGCGAGCAGGCCCAGCAGCACGCCCGGACCGAATTCGACGTGCGGCGGACCACGGACGCGGTCACCGGTCTGTACCACGAACTGCTGGGCAGGCCCCGGCTCTCGAACCAGGAGCGCATCAGCCGATGACGATGGACAGCGCACCCCCCCGGCACACCGGACAGGGCGGCACGGGGCACGCGGCCGGTGCCGCCGGCACGGCCGCCGTCCGACGGACCGTCACCGCAATCCACCCCCCGCGCCGCCCCCGGGCCGACCAGGCCGGGCCGCTCGTGCGGCAGCGGCGGGACCGGTGCCGCCACGGGGCGATCCCGCTGCTGGCCGCCGACGCGCTGGCCGCCGCACTGACCACGGCCGCCTCGCCCGGGCTGGAACTCCCGGGCGAGGCGGCCGGACCGCTCGCCGTCCTGGTCGCCCTGCTGCACGCGCAGGCCGGGCTGTACCGGCCGCGCCTGGCGCCGTCCGCCCTGCTCGAACTGCCCGCGCTGGCAGCGCGGGCGGCCGCCCTGTGGTGCGTGGCCGCCGCCGCGGTCGCCGCCGCCGACCCCCGACAGGCGCTGGGCTGGTGGGCGCTCCTGGCCGCCGTCTGCCTGCAGACCGCCCTGGCGTGCGCGGGCCGCGGGCTCGTCAACCAGCTCCGGCGCCGCTCCGGCCGCCGCCGGCCCGCCTCGACCCTCGTCGTCGGCCCGGGTGCAGGGGCGGCCGCGGTCGCCGCCGCCCTGCACGGGCACCCCGAGTACGGGCTGCGGCCCGTCGGGCTCGCCGCCACCGGTGCCGGTGCCGACGGCGACGGAGCGATGCCCGTCCTCGCCACCCACGAGGACGTCCGGCGCGCGGTCATCCAGAACTCGGTCCGGGACGCGGTCTTCACCCGGCCGCCGGAGGCGGACGAGCACACCGCCTCCCTCGTCCGCCTCTTCCACGACCACGGCTGCCGGCTCTGGCTCGCCGACCCCGCCGGAACCGCCAAGGTCACCGGGATGCGGGTCGCCGAGCCCGCCGACCAGCTGTGGGGGTACGCCGTCCAGCCGCTGCTGCCGCGCCCCGCCCGGCAGCTGGAGCGCTGGGCGAAGCGGGGCCTCGACAGCGCCCTCGCCCTGTGCGCGCTGATCGCCGTCGCACCGCTGATGGGGGTGTGCGCGCTGGCCGTACGGATCGCCGACGGGCCCGGGGTGCTCTTCCGTCAGGAGCGGGTCGGCCTGTACGGGCGCCCCTTCACCCTGCTGAAGTTCCGCACCCTGCGCGCCGACGAGCACGAGTCCGCCACCCGGTGGACCGTCGCCGGCGACAACCGCATGAGCCCGGTCGGGTCCTTCCTGCGCAAGTCCTCGCTGGACGAGCTGCCGCAGCTGTGGAACGTGGTGCGCGGCGACATGAGCCTGGTCGGCCCCCGGCCGGAGCGGCCCTTCTTCGTCGCGAAGTTCAGCAGCGTCCACCCCGGTTACGAGGCGCGGCACCGGATGCCCGTCGGGATCACCGGGCTCGCGCAGATCAACGGGCTGCGCGGGGACACCTCCATCGAGGACCGGGCCCGCTTCGACAACCACTACATCGACACCTGGTCGCTGTGGCAGGACCTGTGGATCCTCGCCCGCACCGCGGCCTCCTTCTTCCGCTTCCGGTTGGGGGGCAGCTGACCATGAGCCTCGCCGTGACGACGATCGGCGGCGCCGGAGCCCGGCCGGACCTGCCGCGGCTGGTGCGCCGGCACTGGCCGCTGCTGCCGCTCGCCGCGACCGTCCTGATGCTGCTGGTCCCGGTCCCCGCCGGCGATGCGAGCGCCTCCGGCAAGGTCGGCCCGGCCGACGCGGCCTCGCTGGTGCTGGTGCTGGTGTGCGCGCTGCAGGCGCTGCGCGGCCGGGTGCGGGTGCTGAGCCCGCTCGCGGTGGCGGTGCTGGGGGTGCCCGCCGTGGGGCTGGCCGTGGCGACCGCGACCGCGGGGGACCCGTACGCGGCCCTGCCGGGGTTCGTGCGCTACCTCCAGGTGTTCGTGCTGGTGCCGGTGGCGGTCGTGCTGCTGGTGCGCGACGCCGGGGAGTTCCGGGTCGCCGCCGGGTGCTTCACGGTGCTGGCCCTGGTGCAGGGCGCGGTCGGTGTCGTGCAGTACCTGACCCACACCGGCGCCTCCTACCAGGGCGCGGACGTCCGGGCCGTCGGCACCTTCGGCCCCGGCGACGTGATGGGCATGGCCACCGTGGTGGCGTACGGGCTGGTCGTGGCGACGGCCGCGGCGCTGGCCCCGGGCCTGCCGGGACCGGTGCGCCGGGTGGCGGGGGGCACGGCGCTGCTGCTGGTGGTGCCGCTGGTGCTGTCGTTCAGCCGGGGTTCGTGGATCGCCACGGCCGGAACCGCGGTGCTGGTGATGCTGCTGGCCGGGATCCGGCGGGCGGTGCGGGTGCTGCTGGCGCTCACCGCGCTCGGCGTGGTGCTGGTGGGCGGGCTCGGGGTCGGGTCCGCCATGGTGGCGGAGCGGCTGACCTCGATCACGCAGGTCTCCAGCGCCCCCGACCAGTCGGTGACCGACCGCTACACGATGTGGGCCGCCGCCGAGGCGATGTGGCAGGAGCGGCCCGCGGCGGGCGTGGGCCTCAAGGGGTTCCCGGCGCACCGGGACGGACACGCCTCGCTGGGGCTGTCCTCCGGAAGTGACACCGCCGGCGCGGGGCAGGGGTACGTGCGCCAGCCGCTGCTCTCCCCGCACAACATGTACCTGCTCGTCCTCGGCGAGCAGGGGCTGATCGGGCTGCTCGCGCTGGCGGGCGGCTGGGCGGCGCTGCTGGTCGCCGGGCTCCGCCGGTACGCCGCGGTGCGCGCACCCGGCACGGGCGACACGGGCGGTACGGGTGCCTCGGACCGCTCGGGCCGCGCGATGCGCGACTGCGGGCTGATCGCGATCGGGCTCCTTGTGTGGCAGCTCACCGACTTCCTCTACGCGGACATCGGCGGGCCGTCCACCGTCCTCACCGGAGTGATCATCGGGCTGGCGGCCTGGTGGGCCCTGCCGTCCCCGGCGGGCCCGCGCGCCGCTTCCGGTGCGGCCGGCCGGTGACCGATACGACGCCCTGGAGGCGGCCCGCAGCCGCGGCGACCGACGTTGCCGCGGCTGCGGGCCGTCCGCCGTGCCCGCCCGGGGGCCCGCAGCCCGCCCAGGCGCCCCCCGGCCCGGGCTGCGGCTCCGGGCCCGACCGCGGCGCGTCCGCTCCGCTCGGCCGGTTCCTGGCGAAGGCCGCCGCCGTCACCGCCGGGCTGACCGCCGCGGGCTCGGTGCTCGGGTTGGTCCGGGACCAGACCATCGCCCACCTCTTCGGTGCCGGACACGACAGCGACGCCTTCCTCGTCTCCTGGACCGTCCCGGAGATGGCCTCGACCCTGCTGATCGAGGACGCCATGGCGCTGCTGATGGTGCCCGCGTTCAGTCATGCCCTGGCCCGGCGGGCGGCCGGTCGGGCCGGGCTCAGCCGGGCGGAGGCCCGGGCCCAGGACCCGGTCCGGCTGCTGGTGCGGGCCACCCTGCCGCGGCTGGCGGTGCTCCTGGCCGTCGTCGCGTCCGTCCTGGTCGTCGCCGCCCCGCTGGTCGTCTCCGTCATCGCGCCCGGGCTGCCGGACCCGGGCCTCGCCGTCGAATGCACCCGGTTCTCCGCGCTGACCGTGCTGTCCTTCGGGCTGGCCGGCTACTTCAGCGCCGCCCTGCGGGCCCACCGCTCCTTCGTGCCACCGGCCGCGATCTACCTCTCGTACAACGTCGGGATCATCGGGACGATGATCGCCCTGCACGCCGCGTGGGGCGTGCGGGCCGCGGCCGCCGGGGTCGCCGTCGGCGGGCTGCTGATGGTCTCCGTCCAACTGCCCTCCTTCGTCCGGAACGTGGGCTTCGGTGCGCCGCGGGCCAAGGCCGCCGCTCCGCGCAGCCAGCGCGACCGGGACCGGCCCACCCTGATCGCCCTCGGCGTGATCGCCCCCGTCATCTGCTTCGCCGTGTTCCGGCAGTCGCAGGTGCTCGTCGAGCGGTTCCTCGCCGCGTCCCTGCCGCCCGGCGCCATCTCGCACCTGAACTACGCGCAGAAGGTCGCGCAGATGCCGATGGTGCTGTCCCTGATGATCTGCACCGTCACCTTCCCCGTCGTCGCGCAGGCCATGGCCGGCGGCGAACGCGAGAAGGCCCGCCGGCGCGTCGAACAGGACCTGGCGTTGGCCTGCCTCGCCGTCCTCATGGGCACCGCCCTGGTCATCGGCTACGCCCCGCAGATCATCGAGGTCCTCTTCCAACGGGGCGCCTTCACCCCCGAGGACACCCGGGCCACCGCCGCCGTCATGCGGGTCTACGGCCTCGGGCTGCTCGGCCACTGCCTCGTCGGCGCGCTCAGCCGGCCCTTCTTCGCGACCGCCCGGCCCACCTGGTTCCCGGCGCTCGCGATGGGCGCCGGACTCCTCGTCAACATCGCGGGCGGGGCCGCCGCGGTCCGCTGGTGGGGCGTCTACGGCCTCGCCGGCGCCAACGCGGCCGGGATCTCCACCACCGCCGTGCTGCTGCTCCTCGGCATCGGCCGGCGGATCATCGCGATCCAGGTCCGCAGGGTCGCCCTCAGCATCGTCCGGCTCACCGTCGCCTCCCTCGCCGCCGGCGGCACCGGCTGGATCGCCGGCCCGATGATCCCCGACCCGCTGCTCAGCGCCGCGCTCGGCTGCCTGCTGGTCCCCGCCATGTTCGCGGCCGCAGCCACGGCCATACGGGCGCTCGAAATCACCACCTTGTCCGCCCAGATCGCCTACACGACCCAGAGGTTCCGCAATGTCCGCTGACACCGACACGGCACCGGCCGCCGCGATGGCTCCCGGCCGCCGGACCGCCGCCTCGCCGTGGGTCCTGATGTACCACTCGGTCACCGAGTTCACCGATCCCGCCGAGGACCCGTACGGCATCACCGTCACCCCCCGCACCCTGGAGGCCCAGCTGCAGTGGCTGCGCTCGCGCGGCCTGCGCGGGGTCTCCGTCGGCGAACTGCTGCGGGCCCGCGCCGCCGGCCGCGGCACCGGGCTGGTGGGGCTGACCTTCGACGACGGCTACACCGACTACCTGACCGGGGCACTGCCGCTGCTGCGCGACCACGAGTGCACCTCCACCCTGTTCGTGCTGCCCGGGCGGCTCGGCGTGGACAACGTGTGGGATCCGCTGGGGCCGCGCAAATCACTGCTCACCGCGGAGGGCATCCGGGAGGTCGCCGCCTCCGGTCAGGAGATCGGCTCCCACGGGCTGCTCCACCAGGACCTCACCACCGTCTCCGACGACGTGCTCCAGCAGGAGCTGCGGGGCAGCCGGGAGCTGCTGCGGGAGCTGACCGGGACGCTGCCCGAGGGCTTCTGCTACCCGTACGGCCACCTCGACGCGCGGGTCGTCGACGCGACGCGGGCCGCCGGGTACGCGTACGCCTGCGCCATCGACCCCGGCCGGCTGGCCGGCCCGCACGCCCTGCCGCGCACGCACGTCAGCCAGGCCGACGGCGGCGGGCGGCTGCGGATCAAGCAGCTGCGGCACCGGGTGCGGGAGCTGGGCCGGGCGGTGCACCGGTGAAGCCGCTGCCGCCGATCGAGGACCTGCGGGTGCTGCACGTCATCACCGGGCTCGGCGTCGGCGGGGCCGAGCAGCAGCTCCGGCTGCTGCTGCGGCACCTGCCGATGCGCTGCGACGTGCTGACCCTGACCAACCCGGGGCCGGTGGCCGACGGGCTGCGGGCCGACGGGGTGCGCGTGGTGCACCTCGGCATGCAGGGCAACCGGGACCTGGGGGCGCTGCCCCGGCTGGCCCGGTTCATCCGGCGGGGCGGCTACGACCTCGTCCACACGCACCTGTACCGGGCCTGCGTGTACGGGCGGCTCGCGGCCCGGCTCGCGGGCGCCGGGGCGATCGTCGCCACCGAGCACTCCCTCGGCGACGCCGAGATCGAGGGCCGGCCGCTCACGGGCGGGGTCCGGGCCCTGTACCTGGCGAGCGAGCGGCTGGGCGCCGCGACGGTGGCCGTGTCCGACACGGTCGCGGCCCGGCTGGCCGGCTGGGGCGTGCCCGAGGCCCGGGTGCGCGTCGTGCCGAACGGGATCGAGGCCGCCCGGTTCCGCTTCGACGCGGGCGCGCGCCGGGCCGCGCGGGCCCGGACCGGGCTGCCGGAGCGGGCGTTCGTCGTCGGCGGCGTCGGCCGGCTGGTGCCCGGCAAGCGGTTCGACGCGCTGGTCCGGGCGGTGGCGGCGCTGCCGGGCGCGCACCTGCTGCTGGCCGGGGAGGGGCCCGAGCGGGCCGCGCTGCGCCGGCTGGCCGCCGAGCTCGGCGCGCAGAACCGGATCCACCTGTTGGGGGAGCGGGACCCGCTGGGCGAGTGCCCGGACGGGCGCACGCCCGGGATCCCGGCGCTGCTGTCCGCGATGGACGTGTTCGTGTCCCCCTCGCGGGAGGAGGCGTTCGGGCTGGCTGTGGTGGAGGCGCTGGCGGCCGGGCTGCCGGTGCTGCACGTCACCTGCCCGGCGATCGACGACCTGCCGGCGGCGCAGGCGCCGGGCGCGCGGCGGATCGGCACCGGGGCGGAGGAACTGGTCGCCGCCCTGCGCGGGCACATGGAGGCGGGGGCCACGCGGCTGCCGCCGCCGCCCGTGGTCCGGCGCTACGACATCGCGCGCAGCGCGGAGCAGTTGCTCGACGTCTACCGGCTGGCCCTCGCGGACCGGGTGCCGGCCCCCCGCGTCCCCCGCCCCGCGGCGGTGGCGTCGGCGGCGCCGGACCCGGACCCGGACCCGGCGTCCGGTGCGGAGGCCACGGTCGCCGCCTCCACTGCATCTGCCGCTGCCGCCTCTGCCGCGGCGGCCACCGACCGGGCCGCCGACCGGGCGTCCGCGTCGGCGGGGACGCCGGGCCCCGCGCACGAGCCGCGGCCGGCACCCGGCGACCGGGACTGAACCGCATGCCCCGGGTCCCGAACGGGCCCGGGCGGAACACCTCTTCACCCAGGAAGTGAGCACGCACATGGCCGACACCGCCGAGCAGAAGAAGTCCGACCACCGACGTCGCCGGGTACGGCTGCTGCCGTTGCCCTCCTGGTGGCCGCTGCCCGCCGCCGCCTTGCTGGGGCTGGCCGCGGGCGGCGCGTACGGGGTCCTCAAGGCGCCCGAGTACGCCGCCACGAGCTATGTCGTCGCCGTGCCGGACGACACCACCGAGCCGGCCACCGCCCTCGGCTTCGCCCAGGCCTACGGCCGCATCGCCACCAGCAGCTCCACCCTCGCGTACGCCCAGCCCCGCGCGGGCCTGGACGCCCGCCGGCTGCGCACCCAGGTCCGCGCCGAAACCTCCCCCGAGTCCCCGATGATCGCCATCACCGGCACCTCCACGAGCGCCGCCGAGGCCGCCGACATCGCCAACTCGGTGGCCGACGCGCTGTCGCTGAGCAGCAACCAGGCCGCCAAGAACACCGGTGTGCAGCTGCTGCTGTTCAGCCAGGCCGTCGCCCCGGCCGACCCGGCCTCGCCGTCGGCCCCGGTCGCCGGTGCCGTCGGACTGTGCGCGGGCGGCCTGCTCGGCGGGCTGTGGCTGCTCGCCCGACCCGGCCGCGGGCGCAGGCAGGAGGACGAGGAGCAGCCGCGGCAGGAGGAGCGGCGGCAGGAGGAGCCGCTGCGGCAGGAGGAGGCCGCCGTCGAGGTCACCGCCACGCCCACCCTGCCGGCCCAGGGCGAGCACACGGAAGCCAAGGAGAAGGAGTCCGTGCGATGACGCAGGGCTCGGGGCCGTGCCGCGGCGGGGTCCTGTCGGTGACGCTGTGCCGTGACCCCCGGCAGTTCGCCGCACTGGCCGAGCCCTGGAACCGACTGTTCCGCTCCTGTCGTACCGCCACCCCCTTCCAGAGCCACGCCTGGCTGCATTCGTGGTGGCTGTCGTACGGCCGGGACGGGCGGCTGCGGATCGTGCTCGTGCGGCGCGACGGGGAACTGGTCGGCGCCGCCCCGCTGATGCTCGTCCACCGGCCGCTGCCGCTGCTGGTGCCGCTCGGCGGCGGCATCACCGACCACTCCGACGTGCTCGTGGCCGACGAGCACGCCGACCAGGTCGTGCCCGCGCTGGCCCGGGGGCTGCACCGGGCGGCCCGCGGCGCCGTCGTCGACCTGCGCGAGGTGCGGCCCGGGGCGTCCGCGGAGGCGGTGTACGAGCAGTGGCCGGGCGCGCGCAGCAAGCTCGCCGACTCCACCTGCATGGAGCTGCCCGCTCTGCCCTTCGACGAGTTGGTCAGGCGGATGCCGGCCTCCGGGGCCCAGCGGGTGCGGGCCAAGCTCCGCAAGACGGATGCGGCCGGTATCGAGGAGCACGAGGTCAGCGAGCACGAGGTGCCCGGGGCCGTGCGGACCCTGCTGCGGCTCCACGAGAAGCAGTGGCGCGGCCGCGGGGTGACGCCCGAGCACCTCAAGCCCCGCTTCGCCGAGCACCTGACCCGGGCCACCCGGCGGATGGTGCGCGCGGGGGAGGGCCGGCTGACCGAGTTCCGGCTCGAAGGGAAGGTGGTGGCGGCCAACGTCACGCTGCTGTCGGGGACGCTCAGCGGCGGGTACCTGTACGGGGCCGACCCGGACCTGCGGGCGCGGAAGGTGGACGTGGCGACGCTGCTGCTGCGCTACGAGGCCCGCCGGGCCCTGGCGGAGGGCCGCCCGGTGGTGAGCTTCCTGCGCGGCAGCGAACCGTACAAGAACCACTGGCGGCCCGACACCGTCGTCAACCAGCGGTTCCTGATGGCCCGGACGGCGCTCGCGCCCCTGCTGCGACTGCACGAGTCGCAGGTGACGGGGCGCGAGCGGGCGGTGGATGCCTTGCGCGAGGCGCTGCCGGCCGCCCGGGACTGGCGGGCACGGCTCAACGAACTGCGGGTGCGATGACGGGTCTACCAGGGCCAGAAACCGGAGTCCCGGTCCCAGTCGAGGGTGATGCAGACCGACTGCTTGCCGACCAGCTTCGAGAGCCAGTCGCCGAAGGTGAGCGGCACGCACCACTGCGTGCTGTTCACGGGCGTCGGCCGGGGCGGCACCGGGCCGACCGGGTCGGGCACGGCCGGGCTCGGTGCCGCGGGGCTCGGCGTGGCGGGGCTCGGCGCGACGGGCGACGCCGCCGGGCTCTCGGGTGCCGGGCTCTCGGGTTCCTCGGACGAGGGCTCCGGCTCGGGCTCGGGCTTCGGCTCGGGGGACCCGGGGGTGGTCTCGACCGGGGCCGGGGTCACGGCGGGTGCCTCGGGCGAGGGCACCAGCGGCGTGGGCTTCGGCACCGGCAGGACGGGTGTCGGGAGCGGGACCGGGACCTGGGGTGTGGGCACGACCGGTGTGGGCACGGCCGGGGTCGGTACGTGCGGTGTGGGCACGGCGGGCGTCGGGACGAGCGGCGTCGGGACGAGCGGCGTCGGGACCACCGGCGTCGGGACCACGGGGGTCGGCACGACCGGCGTGGGGATGACCGGCGTCGGGACCACGGGCGTCGGGACCACGGGCGTCGGGACCACCGGGTCCGGGACCTCGGGCGTGAGCGCCTTGCGGAACGCCTTCGCCGACAGCGGGTTCTGCTTGCACTGCCACACGCCGTGCGGGCAGTAGTCCGTGATGGTGTGGTAGAGCGGCTTCTGCTGCTCGACCCACCGGAGCATGCGCCGCACGTACTCCGGGTTGTCCCCGCGGCGGAACAGCCCCCACTCCGGGTACGAGATCCGCTTGCCGTGTGCCTTCGCGAAGTCGACCTGGTGCTGGAGCCCGTACGGCTGGGTGACGTACTCGTCGAAGGTGCGGCCCGGACCCTGGTCGTAGGAGTCCATGCCGATGACGTCGACGACGTCGTCACCCGGGTAGCAGAGGGTCCAGCCGATCGCGTCCGACCCGCGGTTGGGGGCGAAGTCGAAGGTGAACTCCTGACCGGGGACGGAGCGCATCGTGGTGACGATGCGCCGCCAGTACGCCTTCCAGTTGTCCGGGTCCGGCGCGCACCGGTGGGTGTAGGTGACGCCGTTCATCTCCCAGCCGAGCACGATCACCGTGTCCTGCACGCCCAGGTCCACCAGTCGTTCGGCGAGCTTCCTGAAGTGCCCGTCGAACCGGCCCGCGGCGCCCTCCCGGATCAGCCGGGCCACCTGCTGGTCCGGCACCCGGCCCTCGTTGCGTTCCTGCATGGGCACGTTGAGCACGAAGAGCCGGTCCGACTTGGCCCGGCGCCAGTCGGCCCAGTCGTCCAGGAAGGCGACGTTCCCCTCGATGCCGGCCCAGCGGTCGCCCGGCAGATAGGTGTGGCCGACGCGGATCTCCTTGCCGCCGAGCCAGTTCGACAGCAACGGGATCCGCGCGACCCCGTTCGGGCCGAAGTCCAGGTAGGCCCCCATCGCGGTGTCCGGGACCTTCGGCTGCTCGTCGTCGGGGGCCGCGAGCGCGGCCCCGGTGGCGAGCAGCCCGGCCGTGACCGTACCGATGCAGGTGCTCGCCAGGCGGCGATGTGTTCTGGGCATGGCATCTCCAGGGCTTTCCTGAATCGGTGTGCTTGCCCAAGACGTTAGGCATCACATCCGACGAACGGCCTGTCCGGTGACGGCCTCCGTAGGCCATTCGCAGTTGCGCACCATCCCTGCTTGGTCCGACTAGGTGAAAGACACCCTTCCCATGTACGAGTTCTCCGGCCACGTGCCCGCTGTCGTGCTCAGACTCGACCGGAATCCGTTCCACCACGGAACCCTCGGCGCCGTCAGGTCCCTGGGGCGCAAGGGTGTGGAGGTCCATGCCGTCGTCGAGTCCGGGGGAGGTCCCATGGGGCGCTCGCGGTACGTGCGCGCCCTGCACGAGGGTCCGCCGGGCGGGCTCGACCCGGAGGCGCCGGAGGCGCTCGGGGAGTGCCTGGCGAGGGTGTCGGAGCGGATCGGGCAGCCCGCCGTGCTCATCGCGATGGACGACCTGAGCGCCATCGCCGTCGCGCGGATCGCGCCGATGCTGGAGGGGCGGTTCCGGATCCCCCACCAACCCGACGGCCTGCCGGCCAGGGTCGCCGACAAGGCCGAGCTGTCGCTGCTCTGCGCGCGCTGGGGCATCCCGCACCCGGAGACCGTGGTCCCCGGGAGCGGGGCGGAGGCGGCCGAGGCGGCCTGGCGGCTCGGGCTGCCCGCGGTCGCCAAGTGGAGCCGGCCCTGGCTGCTGCCGACGGGCTCCGGCCTGCGCAGCACCACCCTCGTGCACACCGCCGCGGAGGCGCGCCGGCTGTACGACCGCTCCGCCGAGGCCGGGAGCCGGCTGCTGCTGCAGCGGTTCCTGCCCGCCGGCGCCGACACGGACTGGTTCTTCCACGGCGCGTTCGGCCGGGGCGGGCGGCCGCTGCTCGCGGGTTCGGGCCGCAAGGAGCTGTCCTGGCCGGTGCGGACGGGGCTGACGGCGGTGGGGCGCTGGCTGCCCGACCCGGCGGTGGAGGAGGCGGGGCTGCGGATCGCCGAACGCCTCGGCTACCAGGGCATCCTGGACCTGGACTTCCGGCAGGACGAGAGCGGCTGCTTCCGGCTGGTGGACTTCAACCCGCGGCCCGGGGCCCAGTTCCGGCTGTTCACGGACGAGGCCGGGCTGGACGTCGTCCAGGCCATGTACCTCGATCTGACGGGCCAGCAGGTGCCCGGGCAGTCCGGGGGGCCGGGCCGGGTGTTCGTCGCGGAGAACTACGCGCTGCTGGCGTCGCTGCGCGGGCGGCAGCTGCCGCTGCTGCGGCGCGGACGGCGGCGCGGTCCGGCCGAGGAGCCGGGCGCCGGGCGCGGGCCGGGGCGGGGGAGCGCGAAGGGGCGTACGGAGGCTGCCTGGTTCGCGGCGGACGACCTGCTGCCGTTCCTGGCGATGCTCACCGCGTTCCTCGGGCGGGGCGCGGACAAGGGGGCGCGCGTCCTGCGCGGGATCCCGGCGCACGGGCGGCGCACGGCGCGCGCGGTGGTGCGTGCCCCGCGCCAGCGTGCCCCGCGCCAGCGCGACGGCGACCGGGCGGTGCCCGGGCAGCCCGCCGTACCGGCCCCGCCGCCGACGCCTTGCGTACCGGGTGCGCCAGGGGCGCCGGGCGGGCCCCCGGCGCCCGTACCCGCGCCCGGCGCGGCTGCCCCACCGGCCGCGCCCGGGTCGGCGACGCCGGTCGTGCCGCACCCGCCCGGCCCGCCGGCGGCCGCCGCCGAGGACGAGCTGGTGACGCGGTGACCGGCCGGGAGGCGGGGCCGTGCCCCCTGCGGGCGACACGGGCCGTGTCGGCGTTTGAGCCGCCGGGCTCCGGGAAGCCGGAGACGGCGGCGCGCACGACTCCGGCCAGCCCCGTACCGCCCCGGCGAACGATGGGGGACCCATGAGAGCGGAGGGACAGCGGTGACTCGGATGGACGACCTCGTCGTGGTCGGCGCAGGCCCGTACGGGCTGTCGATCGCCGCGCACGCGGTGGCGGCGGGTATCGGCGTACGGGTGCTCGGTCGCCCCATGGCCTCGTGGCGGGACCACATGCCCGACGGCATGTACCTGAAGTCCGAGCCCTGGTCCTCGAACCTCTCGGCGCCCGGTGGCCGCCACACCCTCGCCGAGTACTGCGCCGGCCGGGGGCTGTCGGCCGAGCACGGCCGGCCGCTGCCGATCGGCGCGTTCAGCGCGTACGGCATGTGGTTCGCCCGCCGGGCGGTGCCGGAGGTGGAGGAGGTGACCGTCACCGAGGTCACCCCCCAGGGCGACGGCTTCCGCATCCGCACCGCCGAGGGGCCCCCGCTGCTCGCCCGGACGGTGGCCGTCGCCGTCGGGGTCATGCCCTTCGCCCGCCACCCCGAGGCGCTGCGCGAGCTGCCGCCCGGGCACTACTCGCACAGCAGCGCCCACCGCGACCTCAGCCGGTTCGCGGGCCGGGAGGTCGCCGTGATGGGAGCCGGGCAGGCCGCCCTGGAGACCGCCGTCCTCCTCGCCGAGAACGGCGCCCGGCCCTGCCTGGTCGCCCGGCGGCCCCGGATCGACTGGAACACCGTCCCCCCGCCGCTGGAGCGCCCGGCCCTGGAGGCGCTGCGCCGCCCGCACAGCGGCCTGGGCAGCGGCTGGCGCACCTGGGCGTGGTCCGAACTGCCGTGGGCGGTGCACCGACTGCCCGCGGCCCGGCGGGAGCGGATCGCGGCCACCGCGCTCGGGCCCGCCGGGGCCTGGTGGCTGCGGGACCGCTTCGAGCGGAGCGTCCCGACGCTGCTCGGGCACCGGGTGCACCGGGCCGTCGCGGTGGGGGACCACACCAGGCTGGGGCTGACCGGCGCGGGCGGGAAGTCCGTCGTGCTGGACGTCGCGCACGTCATCGCCGCCACCGGGTTCCACCCGGAGCTGGCCCGGCTGGGCCTGCTGGACGCCCGGCTGCGCGCCGCCCTCGACACGGTCGGCAGCGGCGGCACGCCGGAGCTGAGCCCCGGATTCGAGTCGTCGTGGCCGGGACTGTTCTTCGCCGGGCTGCTGACGGCTCCCTCATTCGGCCCTTCCATGCGATTCGTGCACGGTGCGGGGTTCACGGCGGGGAGACTGGTGAAAGGAGTCCACAGGCGCCTCGGCGCCCGGCGCCGGCCGACGGGCTCCCTCGGAACCCCGCGGCCCGCCCGGGCCGACGCGGGGCATCCGAAGACGTCTCTGCGGTGAGGTGAGAGGGGTCCGCGATGACTGCGGAGCAGCGAGCACAGGGCCGCGGCTGGGTGCGCATCCCGGCCAGTCGCGCGGAACAGCACACCACTGCGCCCCGGACCGCCCCGTACGGTCCTCCCGCGCCCGCCCCGGCGGACCCTTCGACGATCTACCTCTCCCTGGTCAAGCGCTGGCGGGAGGCCGGGCGCACCCTCCCGGGGCATCCGGACGAGGAGTGGGAGCGCCTGATCTCCCAGCCGTGCTGGCCCGGACGTTAGGTGGTGTTGTCTGGTGGCAGCGGCGGAGCGTGACAGATCCGGCCCGGCGACCGGTCCCGGCGAGCGGCTGGCCCTGAACGGCATGGGCAGCTTCGAGTGGGACCTGCGCGCGGGTACGTTCGAGCTGGACGAAGCCGGGTACGCGGTCCTCGACCTGGACCCGGAGGAGTTCGACCGGACCCCGGAGGGCCTCGGCCTGCGGATCCCGCAGATCGACAGCGCGCGCCTGGCGGACTCCGTGCGCACCGCGGTGGACGAGGGCGCCGAGACGCACGGCTCGTACTTCACGGTCCGCCGGCGCGACGGCGTCGACCAGTGGACCCACACCCAGGGCAGGATCCTGCGGGACGCCGCGGGGCAGCCCGACCGGATCGTCGGGATCGTCCGGGACGCGACGGCCGAGCTGGCCCAGGCCACCGTGCTGCGGAAGTTGGAGTCGGCGCGGGCCAAGCAGGCGACGATCGTGCAGCGGACCACCGAGGCCCTCTCGCGGGCGGTGACCGTCGACGACGTGACCGCGACGCTGACCGGTGCGGGGGCGCTGGAGCGGCTGGGCGCGGACGGGCTGGCCCTGGGACTGGTGGAGAACGGCGCCATCAAGATCATCGCGTTGAGCGGGGAGTCCCTGGAGATCCTCAGCGAGCGGAGGTTCACCCGGCTGGACGGCACCCTGCCGCTGTCCCAGGCGGTGCTCACCCGCAAGGCCCGGTTCGCCACCTCGCTGAGCGACCTGGCCGACGAGTTCCCCCTGCTCGCCGACTACCTGAACCGGATCCGGTTCGACGCGGCCGCCTACCTCCCGCTGATCGCCCAGGCCCGGGCCATCGGCGGGCTGGTGCTCTTCTACCGCAAGCGCACCGAGTTCAGCCCCGAGGAGCGCAACCTCTGCCTGGGCCTGGCCGGCATCGTCGCGCAGTCCCTCCAGCGGGCGCTCCTCTTCGACCAGGAGCGGGAGTTCGCGACGGGCCTGCAGGCCTCGATGCTGCCGCGGCGGATCCCGGAGATCAGCGGCGGGGAGATCGCCGTGCGCTACCACTCGGCGTGGAGCGGGCGCGAGGTCGGCGGGGACTGGTACGACGTGATCGCGCTGCCCCGCGACCGGGTCGGCATCGTGGTGGGCGACGTCCAGGGGCACGACACCCACGCCGCGGCGATCATGGGCCAGCTGCGGATCGCGCTGCGCGCCTACGCGGGCGAGGGGCACCCGCCGTCGACCGTGCTGGCGAGGGCCTCCCGCTTCCTCGCCGAGCTCGACACCGAGCGCTTCGCGACCTGCATGTACGCGCAGGTGGACCTGGAGACGGGCGGCGTACGGGCCGTCCGCGCCGGCCACCTCGGCCCGCTGATCCGGCACACCGACGGGCGGACGGGCTGGCCCAACGTGCGCGGCGGGCTGCCGCTCGGCCTGGCCTCCGTCTTCGAGCAGGAGGACTTCCCCGAGACCCGGCTCGACCTCGTCCCCGGAGAGACCCTCGTGCTGTGCACGGACGGCCTGGTGGAGGAGCCCGGCACCGCCATCACCCAGGGCATGGAGGCCCTCGCCCAGGTGGTCCGCAGCGGCCCGCAGGAGGCGGGGGCGCTCGCCGACCACCTCTCGGACCGGCTCTGGGAGCGCTGGGGCTCCGGCGACGACGTGGCCCTGCTGGTGCTGCGCCGAGCCCCCGACCCGGGCACCCACCGGGCTCCGCGCATCCACCAGTACATCCACCAGGCCGACCCGGAGGGGCTGTCCGAGGCCCGCTTCGCCCTGCGGCAGGCGCTGCGGGACTGGGGCATGCCGGAGCTCGCCGACGACGTGGAGGTGGCCGCCGGGGAGCTGCTGGTCAACGCCCTGCTGCACACCGACGGCGGGGCGGTGCTGACCATGGAGGTGCTGCCGGAGCCGGTGCGGCGGATCAGACTGTGGGTCAAGGACCGCTCCAGCGTGTGGCCGCGCCGGCGCACTCCGGGGGAGGCCGCCACCACCGGGCGCGGGCTCCTGCTGGTGGACGCGCTGGCCACGCACTGGGGGGTGGAGTCCCGGGGCGACGGCAAGGCGGTGTGGTGCGAGTTCGACGCCTCGGGCAGCCCCCGTGGCACCGTGTGAGCGCCCGTGCGCTTCGAGTTGTGGTAGAGGGAGTGCGGCGTGATGATGCGGTCCATGAAACGGACGCGTGTGGAACGGATCGCCCCGTGCGGCGCCGCCTGAGCGGGCGCACGGCCGGCGGCCTGCTGGCGCTGCTCCTGCTGGGGGCCGCGGTGCCGGCGGCCGTGGACCTGGCCGTCGACCTCGCCACGGGGCACCGGCACGCGGATCCGGGGTGCCGGACCGTGGCGTTCATGTCGATGACGGGGGTGGCGCCGTCCTGCCGGTAGCGCGGCCGGCGCCCTGCCGCCGCGGCTCAGCGGTGGTCGACGACCTCGACGGCCTTCTCGTCCGCCGCCACCGTGTCGAGCGACGAGGGCATGAGGCCGGAGAGGCGGATCTCCTGGAGTTCCGCCGTGACCCTGGCGGGGCCGGCGTGCACCTGCGGGGTGTAGGCGAGCGTGGCGTGCGCGTGCCAGTCGTGGTCCTTGCCGTCGCAGACGGCCCTGCCGGCGCCGATGCCGAGGTGGACGTCGCCCTGGACGAGTGCGGCCTTGATCTGGATCGTCCCGTCGGGTGACGGCTGCTCGCAGCGGTAGGTGCCGGAAAGGGTGATCGTGCCGTCCGCGTCGATGTGTGCTTCGGACCGTACGGAAACAGTCTGATTGAATACGGTGGCCGCGGCCGGGGCGGTGAATGCCGTGGTCGCTGCCAGGGCGGAGAAGGCCGCCAGGGTGATGCGGCTGCCGGACGTGCGCATTCTTCCTCCAGGTGGATGCCGATGTCGGAATTCCGTCGGAACGCATTGTGCTGGCAGATGGGCGGCATCTCGCTCCGTACACCCGTGTCGGTGTGTGCAATTCCCCGCTCGGGCGCGTGAGACTGGCCGGAAAAACCCCTCGAAGGTCCCCGAAGGGATCGCGCATGCGCCAGTCCGCTCCCGCCGCCGCTTCCACCCTCGCCGCCGTCCTCCTGCCGTTCCTGCTGTTCGGGGCCACGGCCTGTTCCGCACCGTCCGACGGGGGCGCCCTCGCCCCTGCCGCGGCGCCCGCCGTCCCGGTGGACGACGCCGCGCCGGGCGCCGAGGGCGCCCCTGCCGCGAAGGACGCCCACGTGGGCGACTCCGTCCGGGTGCACGGCCGTCAGGTCGGCCGGCACCTCCAAGCGGTGCTCACCGCGTACGTCGACCCCGCGGTCAGCGTGGAGAAGAATTTCGCCCCGCCCGCGGGGAAGCGCTGGGTGGCCGCCTCGATGTCGTTCGTCAACGTCGGCGGGGCCCCCTACGGGGCTCTCGGGCGCATGTGGGCGTACGACAGCGCCGGGAAGCGCCACCCAATGGTGCGGACGGGCGAACTGACCACCGGAAAGCCCCTCGTATTCGATTCGCTGGCCGTCGGGGAACAGGTGGACGGGTGGGTCGTGTTCGAAATTCCGGAAAATACGCGCATTGTTCGGCTCCAGTACGAGGATGCGAACATCCGGTCGAATTCCCGAGAAGGATTCTGGGCGGTGTAGCCCGCGCGGGTGACGGGCCGTGAAGGGCCCGGTGCGAAGGCCATTAGGGTGCGGCGCATGACTTCAACTCAAGCCGAAATCGACCGGGTCCGGCTCGGTACCCTCTCGGTGCTCGCCTGGATCGGCGACCCCGCCGAGGGCCACGACATGCCGTACCTCCTCGCCTACTCGCTGGGCGACGGACCGCACGGCCCGGAGGCCGCCGAGGAGGCCGCGCGGGCGCTGCTGGCGGAGAACAAGCTGTCCGTCGGGGACAAGGTCGAGGACGGCCGGAAGGACCCGGCGGGATTCCCCGTGCAGATCGTCCTGGCCGACAACCAGGTCGCGCTGACCCTGCCCGGACTGAACGCCACCTGCACCGTCCCGGACGAGTGGGTCGAGGCGGCGAACGAGAGCGGCCACGCGTACTTCCTGTTCGCCACGCGCCCCTGGCCCGAGGCCGTCCCGGGCCGCCCGGTCGACGCCGAGACGCTCCAGGCGTTCGCCAGCGACGAGGAAGTGCTCGCGACCTGCGCCCACTGCCTCCTCGCCGTGCGGCGCCTGCAGTAGCAACCGCGCCAGCACCGCACGATGCCGGCGGCGGCCCGCGCCCGCTCCGGCCGCCGGGCCCCAGCCCGCCCGGCGGCCGGTTCCGAGCGTCCGCGCCGCGCCGACGGGTGTCGGCGGCGCCGACCGGGCGGCCGCGGACGCCGTGGGCTACTGCCGCGGCGGCTCGAAGGCGAACCGGAGCGAGCGGACGCGGTTGTCGAAGTTCGACCCCGCCAGGTCCGGCAGGCCCACCGCGCGCAGCCCGACCGGCCGGGTCAGCAACTCGCGGAACAAGGCCTTCATCTCCACCCGGGCCAGGTGCGCACCCAGGCAGAAGTGCGGCCCGCCGCCGCCGAAGCCCAGGTGCGGGTTGGGGGAGCGGGTGATGTCGAAGGCGTCGGGGTCGGGGAAGACCGCCTCGTCGCGGTTGGCGGAGGCGTAGTAGAGCACGACCTTGTCGCCCGGCACGAAGAGGTGACCGCGCAGGGCGTGTTCGGCCACCACCGTCCGGCGGAACTGGATGATCGGCGTCGAGTGCCGGATCATCTCGTCCACCGCCCCGTCCGCGTGCTCCTCGAAGTCCTCCAGCAGCAGGTCCCGCTGCTCCGGGTGGTCGGTCAGCAGGGACAGGCCGTGGGTGATCGCGTTGCGGGTGGTCTCCACGCCCGCGACCATCAGCAGCGAGAAGAACGCGCCCAGTTGGCGCGCCCCGAGCGCCTGACCGTCCACGTCCGCGCGGACCAGCGCCGAGATCAGGTCGTCGGAGGGGTTCTTGCGGCGCTCCCGCCCGATCCCCGCGACCATCCGCTGCATCCGGGCCAGGGCGCGCAGGCCCCGCCCGGGCATCCGCAGCCGTGCCGTCAGGCCCCGCTCGACGCCGATGTTCTCCGAGGCGTGGTTGACGCGGTCGGCGATCTCCGCCCGGTGGCGCTCCGGGATGCCCATCATGTTGCAGATGACCTCCAGGGGCAGCCGGGAGGCCACGGCCGAGACGAACTCGTCGGGCCGGTCGGTCAGCACGTCGTCCACGATCCGGGCGGCCACCGCGTGGATGTCCGCCTCCGCCGCCGCCAGCAGCCGCGGCGTGAACGCCCGCTGCACGATCTTGCGGAGCTGGGCGTGGTCGGCGCCGTCCAGGTTGACCATCGAGTCCCCGAACAGGGCCCGCACCCACCGCGCGGGCTCGGGCGTGGTCACCCCGGGCGCGCTCGCGAACACCTTCGGCAGCCGGCTCGCCTCCTGCACGTCCGCGTGCCGGACCAGGGCCCAGTGGCCCCGCCCCCTGCCCTCGGGCACGAACACCGGGGCGTCCAGCGCCCGGAGCCGGGCGAACGCCGCGAGCCGGGCGGCCGGGGGCTGCTGCCAGAACGCCGGGTCGGCGAGCTCTCCGCACTCCGCCACCGCCGGGTCGGCCTGCCCGTACCGCTGTACCGGGACCTTCATCGTTTCTTCTTCTTTCTGCCGGCGCGTTGGCCGCGGCCGCTGCCGCCCGCGCTCCTCACGCACCAGAACGCTCCCGCTCCGCCAAGGTCACGCCCGCCGCCACCGTGGCCGCGGCCACCAGCCCCGCCCACAGCACCGCGTACGGACCCGTCCAGGCGCAGGCGAGGACCGCCGCCGCCGACACCGGCAGCAGCAGCTGCTGGACCGTGCCGTGCTTGAAGTGGCGGGAGTGCAGCAGCCAGACGAAGGCGAGGTACACCGCCATCGGCACCGCCACCGCCAGGTTGGCCGTCAACTGGGAGACGTGCGCCTTGCCGACGGTGTACTCGATCGCCACCTCGATGCCCGCACCGATCGCGGCGGCCGAAGAGAAGATCACGTAGTGCCCGTAGCCCCACGGAATGGCCTCCCGGTTGCTGCGCAGCCGGTCGTGGACGGGGGCGGCGAAGTAGATCCACCACGCCGAGAACACCAGCAGCAGGCCGCCGCCCGCGATCGGCAGGAGCACGTCCAGCGCCTCGTGCTCGGCGATCGCCGACTGCACCGCGACCGTGCTGGCGGCGATGGTCTCGCCGAGCACGATGATGGTGAACAGGCCGTAGCGCTCGGCGATGTGGTGCGGATGCCACGGCGTCTGGTGGTGGCTCTCCGCGACGACCGGCACCAGCAGCTCCGCCATGACGAGGACGAGGAACAGCCACCTCCTGCTCGCCGCCGGCGCCCAGAGCAGCGCCACCCAGCCGGCCTGGCAGACCACCAGGCCGGTCGCGTACCCGAGCGCGCAGCCACGGGCCGGGCCGCTCTCCCCGGCCGCGGCCCGCAGCCACTGCGCGGTCAGCGCCAGGCGCATCACCACGTACCCGATGACGGCGACGGTCCAGTCGCTGGCGTCGAAGGCCTCCGGGATCCCGGCCGAGTAGACCAGCACGCCGGCGATCTGCACGAGCGTCGCGATCCGGTACGGGACGTCGTCGACGTCGTAGGCGGAGGCGAACCAGGTGAAGTTCATCCACGCCCACCACACCCCGAAGAACACGTAGAAGTAGCCGCTCACCCCGGCGCCGACGTGGCCCTCGGCCAGCGCGTGCACCAGCTGGCGGCCGGCCTGCGCCACCGCCACGACGAAGCACAGGTCGAAGAAGAGCTCCAGCGCGGTGGCGGACCGATGGCCCTCGTCCCGGTCGCGGGCCGTCATCGGTACGTACGTCATACCGCCCAGCACAGCAGCCCGGGGCCGGCCGGTAGGACCTTGGCGGCGGCCGGAGGGGTACGCCTTCACCTGTACGGCCCCGCTACGACCCCATCGAGGCGGGCTTGAACGGGATGAAACGCCTAGCGTGGTGCTGTGCCCGAGCCCGAGCCCGCAGACGTACGCGGCCCCGCGCCGCCCCCGCCCGCGGGCGGGGCCGCCCGGCCCGTGCCTCCCCCCGGGGCGGACGCGGCCCTCCCGCCGACGGGGCCGTCCGTCGCCGCGCGGGCCACCCCCGCCGGTACGGCCGTCTCGCTGCTGCTCGTCGCCGCGACCGTGCCGGGCAGCCGGCTCCTGCGCGACCTCGGCTCGGCCCTGCTCCCGTACGCCGTCGCCACCGTCTTCCTCGCCTTCGGCGTCGCCTACCGGTACACCGCGGTGCCGAGGACGGCCGCCACCTACCCCGGCCTGCAGAAGTTCCTCGGCGCCCGCTCCCGCGCCCGGTGGATCGCCCACCAGCTGGTCTTCCGGGGCTGCGTGCTGGCCGCGCTGATCACCTTCCCGCTGACCCGGGGCTGGTCGAGAACGTCGCCGACCGGCTGGCCCCGGGCCGGTCCGCGGCCTTCCGTCTCCCCGGGGACGAGGACCCCACGCTCGCCGTACGCCCGCCCGACGGGTCCCCCGTCGGCTACTCCGCCGTCCGTACGCACCTGGCCTGCGCCGTGCTGTGGCGTGCCGACCGCGGCGCCGACGGGCAGTCGTACCGCCCCTGCCACGAGGGCGTCTTCGACTCCCGCACCGGCGGGGTGGCCGCCGGGCCGCCACCCCGCCCGCTGCCCAGGGTCTTCCCGGCCGAGGACCCCGACGGCAGCATCTGGGCCCTGGCGACCGCCCGGTCGGGGGAACCCGGCAAAGGCGCCCTGTGCCGGCAGATCGGCGAGCCGCGGGACCCGCTGGCCCGCAGGCCGGGCTGCCCCGGCGCGGCCGGCACCACCGGGCGGCGGCGGACATGAGCGACGCCCCGCCGCCCGGCCCGGAGTACCACCCGGCAGCGCCGAACCCCGGCTGAACCGGCCGGTGCGGGAACGGTACCCGCAGCCGCCCCACCAGCGGCTACGGCGACCCGCGGATCCGGCACACCGGCCCCGGCCCGGCGGCCGGCACCGAACAGGAGCCGGAGAGCTCCTGGAAACTGTCCGCCCGCCTGGTCCTGGCCCTGACGGTCGTCACCGGACAGCTCTGGGGGCTGACGGTGACCGTCGACGCGTGGATGCGGGGCAACACCGCCACCGCCTGGTCGGGGGTGGGCTTCCTCGCCCTGTCCTTCCTCGCCGTCCTCGGCCTGCGGCGGCTGGACCCCGGGGACCGCTGACCCCGTATCCCGGCGCCGGGGCCGCCCCGGCCGGGCGGGGGCGGCGGCGCGGGCGGCCGTACCCTGGGGGGCATGAGCACCGTCCCCGCTTCCGACCCGCAGTCCGCGCACGCCGCACCGGCGGCCCCGGCCGGGGCCGAATCCCCGACGGAGTCCCCGACCGGATCCGCGGGCCCGCGGAAGCCCCGGCCGCGGCTCGACTTCGACGACCCGCTGGACCAGCAGTCCCGGGACGACACCGACCACGGGTGGGGCGATCGGGCCCCCGCCGCCGGGAGCAGCGCCGACCTGGCCCGTTTCCTCGACGAGAAGCCGCCCCACCACCTCTGACCGACCGCCGGCGGTCCGGCCGGTACTGCTAGTACTGGTGGTGCTGGGAGCCCGGCGCCGCCGGGCCGCCGTTGCCGTACCCGTTGCCGTAGCCGGGCGTCCGGCCGCGCTGCGCGACGAGCTCGTCCCGGATCTCCTTGAGGACCACCAGCTCCGTGACCTCGATGGTCTCCTTGGCGCCCTCCCGGGCCTTGCGCCGCTCCTCGACCTTGGCCAGGTACTTCGCCATCGGCAGCACCATCAGGAAGTACACGACCGCGGCCGTGATCAGGAAGGTCAGCGCGGCGTTCAGCACCGAGCCCCACAGGATGTTGACGCCGATGGCCTCCCCCTTCGCGTCCACGCCGCAGGGGCCCTTCAGACAGGAGCTGTAGCCGTCCAGGCTCTTGGTGCCGACGGCGCCGACGATCGGGCTGATGATCCCCTTCACGACCGAGTTCACGATGTTCGTGAACGCGGCGCCGATGACCACCGCGACCGCCAGGTCGACCACGTTGCCGCGCATCAGGAAGGCCTTGAAGCCCGCCAGGACGCTCTCCTTCTTCTCGCTCACTGCTGAGCCTCTCTTCGAATCCGTCTGGAATGGAGCCAACGGTTCCGAAAACTACGGCAGTCGGGGCCCGGCGTGTCCAGTCCGGGTCCGGACCACGGTGACCAGCAGGTACGCGCGTCCGATTCCGGATCAACACAGCGTCACCGCCAGCCGCGCCGCCGCACCCGCCCCGACCAGCGCCCGCGCGGTGTCCCGGGGCACGGACAGCACCACCAGCGCCCCTCCGGCCCCGGCGTCCGCGCCGTCCTTCTCCGGATCGGGCACTCCCACCACTCGGGCCCCCTCGGCCACCACCCGCGGCGGCCCCGCCCGCTCCGCCGCGACCACGTCCACCCGGTCACCGGGCCGCAGCAGCCGCACCGTCGCCGCGTCCGCGATCCGCACCGGCGCCGAGACCATCCGTACGGGCGGCGGCGGTGGTGGTTCCTTCGCGGGCGGCCCGGCGCCCCGGGACGCCTGGGCCTGGGGGCCGCCCGCCACCGCGAGCGCGGCCGCCGCGACGGCCAGCGCGGCCGAGGCCGCCCGCCGGCGCCTCCGCAGCGCCCGCCGCAGCCGGTCCCCGCCGCGCCCGACCCGCAGCGGCGGAAAGGACGGGACCGCATGCGCCGGCGGGCACGGAGGAGCAGAGGGGACGGAAGCGGGAACGGAAACGGGAACGGGGACGGGGACGGGCGTCGAGGAGGGGGAGGGAGTCGAAGAGGAGGAGGGGAAGGAGGAGGAGGGGAAGGACGAGGGCTGCGAGGTCCTGGACATGGCGGCACCGCCGGTTCGCGTGGGTTCCGGTGCCCGGACGGGCGTCCGGACACCCCCACGATCCGCCGCCCCGTCCGCTCCCGCTCCCGCCTGTGGACCGTCCCCAGCCTGTGGACAACCGCGTCACCCGGACGTGGCGCGGCCCCCCTCGCAACGGGCGAGCGGGGCCGCGTCGTACCGCGGGTGGCGCCGCCGCGGCGGACCGCCCCACGGCCGCCCGCCCGGGGCGGGCCTTCCTACGGCAGCTCGATGCCCAGGTCCCAGCCGTCGTGGGCATGCGTGCACAGGCAGTCCCGGGAGTCCGTGGCCGGCAGCGCCGCCACCGCGTCGAAGAGGACCTCGCGCAGTCGGCCGGCGTTCTCCCCGAACACCCTCAGCACCTCGGTGTGGGAGACGCCCTCGCCGGTCTCCGCACCCGCGTCCAGGTCGGTGACCAGGGCCATCGAGGTGTAGCAGAGGCCCAGCTCCCGGGCGAGGACGGCCTCGGGGTGTCCCGTCATGCCGACGACCGACCAGCCCATGGCCGCGTGCCACTGCGATTCGGCCCGGGTGGAGAAGCGGGGGCCCTCGATCACGACCATGGTGCCGCCGTCGACCGGCTCCCAGCCGCGGCCGCGGGCCGCGGCCAGCGCCACCGAGCGGCCCACCGGGCAGTACGGGTCGGCGAAGGCGGTGTGCACCACGTTCGGGACGGTCCCGTCGGGCAGCGGCTCCCCGTCGAAGAAGGTCTGGGTGCGGGACTTCGTTCGATCGACGAGCTGGTCGGGGACGAGCAGCGTCCCCGGACCGTACTCGGCGCGCAGCCCGCCGACCGCGCAGGGCCCGAGCACCTGGCGCACGCCCATCGAGCGCAGCGCCCACAGGTTGGCCCGGTAGTTGATCTTGTTGGGCGGGACCTTGTGGCCCCGGCCGTGGCGAGGCAGGAAGGCGACCTGCCGCCCGGCCAGTTCGCCGAGGAAGAGGGAGTCGCTGGCGGGCCCGTACGGGGTGTCCACCCGGACCTCGGAGACGTCCTCCAGGAAGGAGTAGAAGCCCGAGCCGCCGATGACACCGATCTCTGCGTTAGCCATGCCGTCACCCTAACCGGGGCATGCGCGAGGCCCCGCTGCCCGAAGGGGCGGCGGGGCCTGGCGACGATGCGGCTCGGTCAGGCGGCCGAGGTGGAGCCGCCCGCGGAGGGGGCGGACGACGCGGCCGGCGCAGCGGAGGCCGTCGAGGTGGTGCTCGACGACGAAGCCGGCTTCGAGGCAGGGGTGCTGCTCGACGAGGCGCCGCGGCTGTCGTTCCGGTAGAAGCCGGAACCCTTGAAGACGATGCCGACCGCGGAGAACACCTTCTTCAGGCGTCCGTGGCAGTTCGGGCACTCGGTCAGAGCGTCATCCGTGAACTTCTGCACGGCCTCGAGGCCCTCACCGCACTCGGTGCACTGGTACTGGTAGGTCGGCACGAATTTCCTCCTGGCACTCTGACTCGATGAGTGCTAACGATGCTCCATGGTGACGTATTCCGGCGGATCAGTCCACCGTCACCGGCACTCGGTGACCCATCCCACGCTCGTCGGCGGGGGCGGACGAGTTGATGACCCGGCTCGGCGCCCTGGGCGCCAGCCTCGACCGCAGCGCGAGCAGCGTGGCCAGTGCCAGGACGGTGCCCGCCATCGGCACCAGGAAGCCGTACGAGGACCCGTGCGCGTCGGTCAGGCGGCCGGCCGCGATCACGGCCACGGCCTGCCCGAAGGCGACGGCGCCGGTCAGCCAGGTGAAGGCCTCGGTCCGGGTGTGGGCCGGGACCAGCGACTCCACCATCGTGTAGCCGGTGATCAGGGCCGGGGCGATGCACAGGCCGACGAGCAGGCCGAGGCCGCCCAGCAGGACGGCCGAGTGGGCGGTCCACAGGACGGAGGCGGTGACGGTCAGGCCGGCGTAGCCGAGCAGCAGCCGGCGGCGCGGGCCGATCTTCCAGGCGATGGCGCCGCAGGCGATGCCCGCGGTCATGTTGCCGGCCGCGAAGACGCCGTACAGCAGGCCGTTCGCGCCGGGGTTGCCGATCTCGTTCGAGAAGGCGGCCAGCGAGACCTGCATGCCGCCGAAGACGGCGCCGATCCCGAGGAAGGCCGCGATCAGGACGCGCAGGCCGGCGTAGGACAGGGCGGAGGCGTGCTTCTCGCCGGTCGCCGCGGACGCGAGGACCTTGGGCTGGGTGGAGCGGCGGGCGGCGAACACCAGGCCGCCGACCAGCGTCAGTGCGGCCTCGGTGGTCAGGCCGGCGGCGGGGTGGACGCCGGTGCACAGCGCGGTGGCGAGCACGGGGCCGACGACGAAGGTGAACTCGTCGGTGACGGACTCGAAGGCGGCCGCGGTCGGCAGCAGCGGGGAGCCCTCCAGGCGGGCGGTCCAGCGGGCCCGGACCATCGGGCCGACCTGCGGGACCGAGGCGCCGGTCGGGACGGCGGAGAGGGCGAGCGCCCACAGCGGGGCGTCCATCAGGGCCAGCGTCACGAGGGCCGCGACGGCGGCGGCGTGCGCGAGGACGACCGGGACGAGGACGGCGCTCTGGCCGCGGCGGTCGGTGAACTTGCCCATGACCGGTGCGGACAGCGCCATCGAGACGCCGGTGACGGCGGAGACGATGCCGGCGGAGGCGTAGGAGCCGGTGGTGTGCTGGACCAGGAGCAGGATGCTGATGGTCAGCATGCCGAAGGGGAGGCGGGCGGCGAATCCCGGGAGGACGAAGCCCAGGGCGCCGGGGGTGCGCAGGAGCGCTCCGTATCCGGGCCGGGCGGACGTGTCGGTCGTGACCGCGGATGTCACGGCCTGGCCTTTCCGCTGCCTGGTAGGGATCCCGGCTTGCGGAGGTGTTTCGCTGGTGAGCGGCCGCACCCGTACGCGGGAACCCCGAGAGCTGTCCTCTTGCGCAGAACCGAGTGATACCTGGGCGCCCACTGCGTGAGGGAGCCACGGCCGCTTTGCGGTCGCGCCAGCTCTGCATCAGGCAGAGTTGGTTCGATGTGGTGTGCCTTTATCGTACAGGCAGGTGTGCTATTACGCCCTGTGATTCCGCCGACAAGCTGTGACTTCGCCTGCGTTTGACGTGAAGTTCGCCCCTCCAGAATCCCTCGAACCGGGGTGAAGGCCCGCAGTTTCCATGGAAAGCCCGCGAACTAGAGCGACGCTCTAATGTCTGGGGCCGGTGAGACCCATGGGATTGACGGGTCGCGCCGGCCTGAGGCAAGGGAATCCGGTCAGCGGGGTGGCGTCCCGTTCCCCGTTCCCAGCCATCCGGCCAGCTTCCCGCCCCGGGCCACCGCCCGCAGCCGGGCCTCCGCCGCGTCACGCACCGGGTCGGTGGCCACCACCAGCAGCTCGTCCCCGCGCCGCAGCACGGTCGCCGGCAGCGGTACGAAGCTCTTGCCGTCCCGGACCACCAGCGTCACCGAGGCCCCGGGCGGCAGCCGCAGCTCGCTCACCTCGACGCCGTGCATCCGCGAGGCCTCGGGGACGGCGAAGGACAGCAGGTGTCCGCGCAGCTTCTCCAGCGGGGCCGACTCGATCCCCAGGTCGGCGGCCGTCTCGTCCGCCCGGCCGAGGTTGAGCTTGCGCGCCAGCCAGGGCAGCGTCGGCCCCTGCACCAGCGTGTAGACGACGACCAGCACGAAGACGATGTTGAAGATGTGGTCGCTGCCCTCGATCCCGGTCACCATCGGGATGGTCGCGAGGATGATGGGTACGGCGCCGCGCAGGCCCGCCCACGCCATCAGCGTCTTCTCCGCCGCGGAGATCCGGAACGGCACGAGGCTGACGAACACCGACAGCGGCCGCGCCACCATGGTCAGCACCAGCCCGATGACCACCGCCGGCCAGAAGTCCTCGGCCAGGTCGTGCGGGGTGACCAGCAGGCCGAGCAGGACGAACATGCCGATCTGGGCGATCCAGCCGAGCCCGTCCGCGAACCCGCGGGTCGCCGGCCAGTGCGGGAGCTTCGCGTTCCCGAGCACCACGGAGGCGAGGTACACCGCGAGGAAGCCGGAGCCGTGCGCCAGCGCGCCGGCCGCGTACGCGGCCACGGCGATGGCCATGACGGCGATGGGGTAGAGGCCCGAGGCGGGCAGGGCCACGTGCCGCAGGCCGTACGCCCCCAGGAAGCCCACGGCGAGGCCGGTCGCGGCGCCGATCGCCAGCTCCAGCGCGATCTTGCCGATCAGGAGGTACCAGGGCTCGATCGGGCCGATGGTCGAGAACGCGACGACGAGGATGACGACGGGGGCGTCGTTGAAGCCGGACTCGGCCTCCAGCACGCCCGTGACCCGGGCGGGCAGCGGGATCTTGCGCAGGACGGAGAAGACGGCCGCAGCGTCGGTCGACGAGACGACCGCGCCGATCAGCAGGGACTGCCGCCAGTCCAGCCCCACCAGGTAGTACGCGCTCGCCGCCGTCACGCCGACGCTGATCGCCACGCCGACGAGCGACAGGGCCGCCGCGGCCGGCAGCGCCGGCCTGATCTGTTTCCACTTCGTGCCCAGGCCGCCCTCGGCGAGGATCACCACCAGGGCCGCGTACCCGATGACCTGCGTCAGCGCGGCGTTGCTGAACACGACGTGGCCTATGCCGTCCCGGCCTATCGCGATGCCTATGCCGAGGTAGATGAGCAGGCTGGGCAGGCCGCTGCGCGAGGAGAGGCGCACCGCCGCGACCGCGACGAGCAGGACGAGCGAGCAGACCAGCAGAAGTTCGTTGAGCGTGTGGACGGTCAGTGGGCGGCCCTCCTCAACACGCCTGGCGGATCGGTCCCCCTGGCGATCGGATCGACGATTAGTTCGTTACCTTACCTAATATTTGACGGTTCCTTTACGCGATAGTCACATTGTGAAACGCCGGTCCGCCCCTGTCCTGAGGACCTCGACCCCTGGCGGATCAACGGGAGCGGTCCTGCGCCTATGGTTGCTTCCAGTACTGCCAGGACCACCCTGCCCCTCTAAGGACAGCGATGCCCGAGAAAGAAACCGCCCCTTCCGTCAAGAAGAAGGGGCGACGCGCCCGCCTGCTCGTGCTCGTTCTGGTCCTGGCGCTCCTGTCGGGCTTCGGATACGGGACGTACTGGGGCCTGGACACCGTCCGGGCCTCCTTCCCGCAGACCACCGGCTCCCTGAAGGTCCCCGGCCTGACCGGGACCGTCGAGGTGAAGCGCGACGCCAACGGCATTCCCCAGCTGTACGCCGACAACGACGACGACCTCTTCCGCGCCCAGGGCTTCGTCCACGCCCAGGACCGCTTCTGGGAGATGGACGTGCGCCGCCACATGACCTCCGGGCGGCTCTCGGAGATGTTCGGAGACGGCCAGGTCGAGACCGACGCGTTCCTGCGCACCCTCGGCTGGCGCCAGGTCGCCCAGGCCGAGTTCGACTCGAAGCTCTCCGCCGAGACGAAGAAGTACCTCCAGGCCTACGCCGACGGGGTCAACGCGTACCTGAAGGGGAAGTCCGGCAAGGACCTCTCCGTCGAGCACGCGGCCCTCAAGCTCAGCGACGACTACCAGCCCGAGAAGTGGACGCCGGTCGACTCGGTGGCCTGGCTCAAGGCCATGGCCTGGGACCTGCGCGGCAACATGCAGGACGAGATCGACCGCGCGCTGATGACCAACAAGCTCTCGCAGCAGCAGATCGACGAGCTCTACCCGCCGTACCCCTTCGACCGGAACAAGCCGATCGTCGACGGCGGCAAGATCGAAGGCGGCAAGTTCACGCCGCAGGGCACCGCCGCCGCCGGCTCCGACAGCGCCAAGGGCGCGGGCTCCGGCTCGACGTCGGGCGCCGGCTCCGCGGGCGCCGGCGCCGGCGCCGCGGGCGCCTCCAACGCCAACCAGGCCTCCACCGCCCCGAAGTCCGGCCTCGCGGGGGACGCCAGCGCCCAGGGCGCGACCGCGGGCCTGCGCACCTCGCTGAGCGCCCTGGCCAACACCCTCGACCAGGTCCCGGCCATCCTCGGCCCCAACGGCAGCGGCATCGGCTCGAACTCCTGGGTCATCTCGGGCAAGTACACGACCACCGGCAAGCCGCTGCTGGCGAACGACCCCCACCTGTCCCCGCAGCTGCCCTCGGTCTGGTACCAGATGGGCCTGCACTGCCGCACCGTCTCGCCCCAGTGCCAGTACGACGTCGCCGGCTACACCTTCTCCGGCATGCCCGGCGTGGTCATCGGCCACAACGCGGACATCGCGTGGGGCATGACCAACCTCGGCGCCGACGTCACCGACCTCTACCTGGAGCAGGTGCGGCCCGAGGGCTACGTCTACGACAACAAGGTGGTCCCCTTCACGACCCGCGTGGAGGAGATCAAGGTCGCCGGCGGCGCCTCCAAGAAGATCACCATCCGCTCCACCAACAACGGCCCGCTGGTCTCCGACCGCAGCGACGAGCTCGGCACGGTCGGCGGCCGCGCCCCGGTGCCCAGCTCGGCCCCGGACCGCGGCGACGGCTACGCGGTGGCCCTGCGCTGGACCGCCCTGGACCCGGGCAAGTCGATGGACGCCGTCTTCAAGCTCGACCGGGCCAAGGACTTCGCGACCTTCCGGGCCGCCGCCCGCGACTTCGAGGTCCCCTCGCAGAACCTGATCTACGCCGACAACAAGGGCCCCAACGGCAACATCGGCTACCAGGCCCCGGGCCGCATCCCGGTCCGCGGCGCCGGCGACGGCCGCATGCCCGCCCCGGGCTGGGACCCGAAGTACGCCTGGAAGGGCGGCAAGGACGGCGCCGCCGGCTACATCCCGCAGGACGAGATGCCGTACGACTACAACCCGGCGCGCGGCTTCATCGTCACCGCGAACCAGGCCGTCGTCGAGAACGGCACCGGCGCCGGCAAGTACCCGCACCTGCTGACCGGCGACTGGGGCTACGGCGCCCGCAGCCAGCGGATCAACGACCTCATCGAGGCGAAGATCAAGGACAGCGGCAAGGTCTCCAGCGACGACATGCGCGCCATGCAGATGGACAACAGCAGCGAGATCGCCGCGCTGCTGACGCCGATCCTGGCCAAGATCGAGATGGCCGACCCGGACGTCCGCGACGCCCAGAAGCTGCTGGACGGCTGGAACTACACCCAGGAGCCGGACTCGGCCGCGGCCGCCTACTTCAACGCGGTCTGGAGCAACATCCTCCGCCTGGCCTTCGGCGACAAGCTGCCGAAGGAGCTGCGCATCCAGGGCAGCTGCATGAACGTCCGCGAGGCGACGAGCGGCCCGGCCGACGACCTGGCCAAGACCGTCCGCGAATGTGGTGCGCGCGACGCCGACTCGGCGCAGCCCGACGGCGGCGACCGCTGGTTCGAGGTGGTCCGCCGCCTGGTCAAGGACGAGAAGTCGGCCTGGTGGCAGTCGCCCGCCGTCCGCAACAAGCCGGCGACCACCACCCGCGACGAGCTGTTCGCGCGCGCCATGGTCGACGCCCGCTGGGAGCTGACCGCCAAGCTCGGCAAGGACCAGTCCACCTGGAGCTGGGGCCGCATGCACCAGCTGACGCTGAAGAACCAGACCATCGGCACGCAGGGCCCGGACTTCCTGCGGTTCGTGCTCAACCGCGGCCCGTGGAACCTGGGCGGCGGCGAGGCCACCGTGAACGCGACCGGCTGGAACGCGGCCGGCGGCTACGGGGTCACCTGGGTCCCGTCCATGCGGATGGTCGTGAACCTGGCCGACCTGGACAAGTCCCGCTGGATCAACCTCACCGGCGCCTCCGGGCACGCGTACCACGACAACTACACGGACCAGACCACGCTGTGGGCCAAGGGCGACATGCTCGACTGGCCGTTCGGCAAGGAGGCCGTGGACAAGGCGACGGTGTACCGGCTCACGCTGAATCCGTGAAACGCACCACCCCCGAGGGGGTGGCCACCGCCTGAACGGGGTGGTCGTGCGGTTCCTCCGGGACCCGCGCGACCACCTCTTCGTCGTAGAGGAGCACGACCAGCGCCGGATGCGCCCCGGCACGCTCCAGGCGCGCGAGGACCCGGTCGTACGAGCCCCCGCCGCGCCCGAGGCGCATCCCGCGCCCGTCGACCGCCAGCCCGGGCAGCAGGACCGTGTCGGCGCCGGTGACCGCCCCCGGCCCGAGGCGCGGCCCGGAGGGCTCCAGCAGCGGCATCTTCCCCGCGTGGGCGGTCTCGGCCAGGGACCCCGGGCCCTCGTACGCGGCCCAGTCGAGGTCGTTGTCCGGCAGCAGGACGGGCAGCAGCACCCGCTTCCCGGCGGCGCGCAGCGCGTCCAGCAGGTCGCGGGTGCCCGGTTCGCTGCCGACCGAGACGTACGCGGCCACGGTCCCGGCGCCGGCCAGCTCGGGCAGGGCCAGGGCGGAGCGGGAGAGCGCGCGGGCCGAGGCCCGCAGGGATTCGGGGGACAGGGCGCGGCGGGCGGCCAGCAGTTCGCGGCGCAGCAGCGTCTTGGGGGACGGCTGCGGCGGGCGGGCGGGGTTCGGCGGGGTGGTGACCACGGGCGGCTCGAATATCCTCTCAAAGACGATCAAACGTTGATCTACTTACCGGTTTCCAAACGGAGGCCAGGGCATCACCCACTATGGTTCTGCCCATGACTCAGTTGCACCCCGTGATCAAAAAGGCAGTCATCCCTGCCGCCGGCCTCGGCACCCGCTTCCTTCCGGCGACGAAGGCGACGCCCAAGGAAATGCTCCCCGTCGTGGACAAGCCGGCCATCCAGTACGTCGTCGAGGAGGCCGTCTCGGCCGGTCTGGACGACGTCCTCATGATCACAGGGCGTAACAAGCGGGCCCTGGAAGACCACTTCGACCGCAACTACGAGCTGGAGTCGGCGCTCGCCGCGAAGGGCGACGACGACCGCCTGAAGAAGGTCCAGGAGTCCAGCGACCTGGCCACCATGCACTACGTCCGCCAGGGCGACCCGCGCGGTCTCGGCCACGCCGTCCTGTGCGCCGAGCCGCACGTCGGCGACGAGCCCTTCGCCGTCCTCCTCGGCGACGACCTCATCGACCCGCGCGACCCGCTGCTGCGCCAGATGGCCGAGGTGCACGCGCGCACCGGCGGCAGCGTCATCGCCCTGATGGAGGTCGACCCGGCCAACGTCCACCTGTACGGCTGCGCCGCCGTCGAGCCCACCGACGACGCGGACGTCGTCCGCATCACCGGCCTCGTCGAGAAGCCGGAGCCCCAGGACGCGCCGAGCAACTACGCGGTCATCGGACGCTACGTCCTCAACCCCGCGATCTTCGACATACTGCGGGAGACCGAGCCGGGCCGCGGCGGGGAGATCCAGCTCACCGACGGCCTGCAGAAGCTGGCCGCCGACGAGACCGTGGGCGGCCCGGTGCACGGCGTGGTCTTCCGGGGCCGTCGCTACGACACCGGGGACCGCGGCGACTACCTGCGGGCCATCGTCCGCCTCGCGTGCGAGCGTGAGGACCTGGGCCCGGAGTTCCGCACCTGGCTTCGCCGTTACGTCACGGAGGAGATGTAGCACCTTGAGCAGCAGCCCTGAGGCATCGCAGGCGACGGACGCGGCGGCAGAGGCACCCCGGGACACCGGCGCCTCCTCCGGCCAGCAGCGCCTGTGGTCGGTGGACGAGCACCTCGCGGACGTACTCGCCGCCGTCCGCCCGCTGGAGCCGATCGAACTCCAGCTGCTCGATGCCCAGGGCTGTGTCCTGGTCGAGGACGTCACCGTCCCCGTCGCCCTCCCGCCCTTCGACAACAGCTCGATGGACGGGTACGCGGTCCGCACGGCCGACGTCCAGGGCGCCAGCAAGGAGTTCCCCGCGGTGCTCACGGTCATCGGGGACGTCGCTGCGGGCAGCGGCGAGCTGCCCACCGTCGGCCCCGGCCAGGCCGCCCGGATCATGACCGGGGCGCCGCTGCCCCCCGGCGCGGAGGCCGTCGTCCCGGTCGAGTGGACCGACGGCGGCACGGGCGGCGGCGCCGCCGCCGGCATGGCCCCGGCCAGCGCGGCCCCCGAGGGCGCGGGCGGAGAGGTCCGCGTGCACCGGCCGGCCGGGGCGCGGGCGCACGTCCGCGCCCGCGGCAGCGACGTCCAGGCCGGCGACCTCGCGCTCGCCGCGGGCACCCTGCTCGGCCCGTCCCAGATCGCGCTGCTGGCAGCCATCGGGCGCGCCACCGTACGGGTCCGGCCGCGCCCGCGGGTGGTCGTCCTGTCCACCGGCAGCGAGCTGGTCCAGCCGGGCGAGGCGCTGACCGCGGGCGCCATCTACGACTCGAACAGCTTCGCGCTGGCCGCCGCCGCCCGGGACGCCGGAGCCATCGCCTACCGGGTCGGGGCCGTCGCCGACGACGCCGAGACCCTGAAGGCCGCCATCGAGGACCAACTGGTCCGCGCCGACCTGCTGGTCACCACCGGCGGCGTCAGCGTCGGCGCGTACGACGTGGTCAAGGAGGCCCTGTCCTCGATCGGCACCGGCCCCGACGAACCGGACACCGGCCGGGTGGACTTCCGCAAGCTCGCGATGCAGCCGGGCAAGCCGCAGGGTTTCGGCACCGTCGGCCCCGACCACACCCCGCTGCTCGCCCTCCCCGGCAACCCGGTGTCCTCGTACGTCTCCTTCGAACTGTTCGTACGGCCCGCGATCCGCGCGCTCATGGGCCTGCAGGACGTCAGCCGCCCGAGCGTACGGGCCGTCCTGAAGGCGGACGAGGCGCTCGGCTCCCCGGCCGGCCGCCGCCAGTTCCTGCGCGGCGCGTACGACGCGGACAGCGGCACCGTCAGCCCGGTCGGCGGAACCGGCTCCCACCTGATCGCCGCACTGGCCCATGCCGACGCGCTGATGGTCGTACCGGAGGACACCACCTCCGTGGAGCCCGGCACCGAGCTGGACGTGATCCCGCTCGGCTGAGCCGCAGGTCCGGCGGGGCGCCGGACCCGTTCCCCCGGCGCCCCCGTCCCGGCAGGTGCGGGTAGCGTGTTGCACGACACAGGCCCCCTCGGGGCCCGGGAGCGGGAGCGGCACGGACCCATGAACACGCAGAGCAGGCTGACGCACATCGACGAGGCCGGAGCGGCCCGGATGGTGGACGTCTCGGAGAAGGACGTCACGACGCGGACGGCGCGCGCCAGCGGGCGCGTGCTCGTCTCCCCCCGGGTGGTCGGGCTGCTGCGCGGCGAGGGCGTACCCAAGGGCGACGCCCTCGCCACCGCGCGGATCGCCGGGATCATGGGCGCGAAGAAGACCCCCGACCTGATCCCGCTCTGCCACCCGCTGGCCGTCTCCGGGGTGAAGGTGGACCTGTCGGTCGCCGACGACGCCGTCGAGATCCTCGCCACCGTCAGGACCACCGACCGCACGGGCGTGGAGATGGAGGCGCTGACCGCGGTCGCGGTCGCCGGGCTCACCGTGATCGACATGGTCAAGGCCGTCGACAAGGGCGCCGTCATCACGGACGTCCGGGTGGAGGAGAAGACCGGCGGCAAGTCCGGCGACTGGACCCGCGCGTGAACGCCCCGCGCGGCGGCGACGCCTTCAGCCACAGCCACGCCCATGGCGGGGACGCGGCCGAGGGTCCCGCCGGGGCGCCGGCGCCGGCCGGCGAGTCCGGCTCCCGCCAGGTGCGCGGGCTCGTGGTCACCGCCTCCAACCGGGCCTCGGCCGGCGTCTACGCCGACAAGGGCGGCCCGCTGCTGGCCGAGGGGCTGCTCGCGCTCGGCTTCACCGTGGACGGCCCGCGCGTCGTCCCGGACGGCGACCCCGTCGAGCAGGCGCTGCGCGAGGGCGTGGCCGCGGGGTACGACGTCATCCTCACCACCGGCGGCACCGGCATCTCGCCGACCGACCGCACCGCGGACGTCACCGCGCGGGTGCTGGACTACGAGGTCCCGGGCATCCCGGAGGCCATCCGGGCCGAGGGTCTGGCGAAGGTGCCGACCGCGGCGCTGTCCCGGGGCCGTGCGGGCGTGGCAGGGCGCACCCTGATCGTGAACCTGCCCGGCTCCACCGGGGGCGTCCGCGACGGGCTCGCGGTGCTGGCGCGGATCCTCCCGCACGCGGTGGACCAGATCCGGGGCGGAGACCACCCGGCACCGTCGGGGAGCCCGAGCTGAACGGACCCACCTGGCCGGTGGCGCTCACCGACGGCGACGTCACCCTCCGGCCGATAAAAATGCGGGACCAGAGCGCCTGGCGCGAGGTGAACCGCCGCAACCGCGAATGGCTCCGACCGTGGGAAGCAACGATTCCGCCGCCCGCGCCCTGGGGGCCGGTAATCCAGCGCCCGACGTACCGGCAGATGGTCCGCCACCTGCGGGCGGAGGCCAACGCGGGGCGGATGCTGCCCTTCGTCATCGAGTACCAGGGGCGGCTGGTCGGCCAGCTGACGGTCGCCGGGATCACCTGGGGCTCCATGTGCGCGGGCCACGTCGGCTACTGGGTGGACCGGGAGGTGGCGGGGCGGGGCGTGATGCCCACCGCCGTGGCGCTCGCGGTGGACCACTGCTTCGCGCGGGTGGGACTGCACCGGATCGAGGTGTGCATCCGGCCGGAGAACGGGCCGAGCCGGCGCGTGGTGGAGAAGCTGGGCTTCCGCGAGGAGGGGCTGCGGCCGCGCTACCTGCACATCGACGGCGCCTGGCGGGACCACCTGGTGTACGCGCTGACGGCGGAGGAGGTCCAGGACGGGCTGGTGAACCGCTGGCACCGCACGCGGGACCGGGGGCCGGAGCCGGGGGCGCCATAAACGGCGGGCGGACCGCCGCCAAACCCGAACCGAATATATGTTCGAATTCCTGTGGTCGGGATCCGATTCGCCCATATCCTGATCCGAAGAATCACAAAAAAAGTCGTTGATATCAGCCGGTTCGTGCGACACACCGGTCCAATTGGCGGATCCTCCCGGCCGTATCCCTCTACGGTGTGAGGTGTGAGCAGCAGCGGCCTCATCTACGCAGTCATTGTGGGGGCCTGGGCCGCCTACTTGGTGCCCATGTGGCTCCGGAGGCAGGACGAGCTGAACGAGGCCCGTCCGACGGAACGCTTCTCCACTGCCATCCGGCTGCTTTCCGGTCGGGCGGGAATGGAGCGCCGTTACGCCAAGGGGCTGCGTGAGCGGGCCGACCAGGAGGCGGAGCCCCAGTACCTTGCTGATCCGGACGCCGCGACGGAAACGGTGAATTCCGTGGACGCCGACGTCCGGCCCGTCGGCATGCCCGCGACCAGGACGGAGCCGAGGTCGGCCGTCGTGGAGCGGCAGGCCGTGGCCGAGCGGCAGCGGCGCCAACAGCGCCTGCAGGTGCTCGCCCGCCGCCGGCGCACCACCGCGCTCCTCTTCCTCGTCTTCACGCTGGGCGCCGTCGTCGCCGCGGTCGGCGGTGTCGCCTACCTGTGGGCGCCGGGCCTGCCGGCCGTGATGCTGAGCGCGTACATCGCGTACCTGCGCGCCCAGGAGCGGCGGCGCTACGAGTTCACCATGGACCGCCGGCGCGCCGAGGCGGCCGCCCGCCAGCTGCGCGAGAACCGCTCGGGCCGCCGCGAGGCCGAGGAGGCGGCGGGCGCCGAACCGGAGGCCGCGGCGGCGGTCTCCCCGCAGGAGGCCGGGCGGCGCGCCCTGGTCGAGCAGACCGACCACGCCGAATGGGTGGACCAGCAGCGCGAACGCGGCCCCGGCCGCGGCGAGAGCTGGGAGCCGGTCCCGGTCCCGCTCCCCACGTACGTGACGGCCCCGGTCGCCCCCCGCGCCACCGGCCCGGCGGCGCCGGACGGCTGGAGCGCCGCCCGCTCCAGCACGGCCGAGCCGACCGACCCCCGCCTGCGCGCCCAGCCCGGAGCCCCGGCGAAGCCGGACGCCGTAGCGCCCCAGCAGGGCGCCCGCCCGCGCGGCCGGGACCGCGGACGCACCCCGCTGTTCGACCAGTACGAGAGCGACGAGCGCCCCCGCGCGGCCAACGAATGACGGCCTCGCGACCGTTCCGGGGAACGGATTTTGGTGCAGCGACGCGAGGATGCTAATGTTTCACACGTCGCAAGGGCCTGTGGCGCAGTCTGGTAGCGCACCTCGTTCGCATCGAGGGGGTCTGGGGTTCAAATCCCCACAGGTCCACAGACGACAGTTCTTGAGTAGCTCTCAAGGATCGTCACGAGATCCCGTTCCGCCGAAAGGCGGGGCGGGGATCTCGGCGTTTGCGGGGCCTGTTCGAGGCGGTGTCCCCATGCGGGTGCGGCTTCGGGTGGTTGTCCGGGATCGGCCGGGGCGTGGGGAGGTTCGGCCGCGTAGGGGCGTCGGTGCTGCTGTCGGACGTGCCTGAGCCCGTTGTGCGGTGCTGGGTTGTCGGGCGCTCGGGCGGACCGCCGCTGGTGGTGGGGCGGGGAAAGCCCGTTCGCAGTGATGGCGGACGAAGCGCTTCCCGGGAGTTCCGTGACCTCGTTGCGCAACCACACGTCCCTCGAAGCCCCAGCCGAACGTGGGGCGAGCCGCAGCAAGATCGCAGGGGGGGGGAGTGCAGGGCGCCAACCGGCCACACCCGCCCGACCTGCGTCCGCACCACCCGTGGCGGCTCCCGCCCGTGCACCGCCGTGCCCGGCTACGACGGACCGACCGGTGTCGGCACCCCATATGGCCTCTGAGGCACGCGGCCCTGGTGAGGTGATCAGCAGGCCGCGGCAGCGAGGACAACGCGGTGCCCGCCGCCCTCGTTTCGTGGTCTCGCGTCGCCGTACGGGCTCAGTGGTGGTCTGTGGCGCGAGGGTGCCCTGTACCTGCGAAGCTGATCCAGCAGGTTTCGCGGGCGGTGTCCAGGAGGTACCAGATGCGACCGCCGCCGGTCACCTCGATCTGCCACTGCTCGCAGGTCTGTCCGCGGTGGGTGCCATGCCCCAGAGCGCCCTTGAGCCGGTGGTGCCGGGGCGTCTCGGTGGCTGGTCTGGGGTTCGTGCGCATGGTGACCCAGGCGCGGTAGGTGTTCTCCCGGGCCTGTTGGGCGAGGCTCTCCCAGCCCTTGGCCGAGGCCGCGTCGGCGAAGCGGACTTCCCAGTGGCCTGATGGCGCCGGTGGTGCGGCGCGCTCGCCGCGACCCGCGCTCATACGGCGCCCTGCGGGTCCGGCACCAGGCCGTAGTCTTCGCCGTGCTCCCTGGTCAGTGCGGCCAGCAGTTCGGGGTCGGAGTAGACCTCGGCGGTGTGCTGCCAGGCGATCAGCAACTGGGCGACGGACGCGCTGTTGCCGAGCGAGTCGGCGGCACGCATGGTGTCGACCAGTTCGACGGCGAAAGCGTGGAGATCGGGCTCAGGCAGGAAACGGACCCACGGGAAGGCGTCCGGCAGTATGTCCAGGAGCAGCTCCATGCTGCCTGGCTCCCGGCGTGCCATCGCGGCCAGCATTCGGGTGGCTGCCGACACCACGGTCTGGTCCTGTTCGGCCCGGGCCGCGGTGGTGAGGACCAGATCCTCGCCGTCTCTGCGGTGCAAGAGCAGTCTCGGCGATTCCTGCAGCCGGGCAAGCGTCTGCTTGTTCTTGTTCACCAGCTCGGAGAAGTTCACGGCCGAGTTCTCGATACCCATAACTTTGAAATTACTTCGAAACTGGCCCTGGCGCCATCACCCAGAAGAGGGCGGAGGGGCGGATCGCCGGCCACCGGTTCGGCGCCCCTCGTCGCTGCGGAACGATTTCGATGGTACGGGAAACGATCTTCAGGGTCCTGTGGTCGCCGCACGTCACCTGCACTCGTGAACAGTCCGCAGACGGCAGTTCTCGGATAGCTGCCGGGAATCGTCGCGAGATGCGTTTCCGGGGCCTGTTCGAGGCGGTGTCCCCACGCGGGTGCGGCCTCGGGTGGTTGTCCGGGATCGGCCGGGGCGTGGGGAGGTTCGGCCGCGTAGGGGCGTCGGTGCTGCTGTCGGACGCGCGTGAGCCCGTTGTGCTGTGTGGTACTGGGGTGTCGGGTGTCGGGTGTCCGTGCCGGTTTTCGCCCGGCGGGCGGGGCGCTTATCGCGGTCAGGCTCGCAGCTGCTCGGTCAGACCGAGCTGGCTCATGATCGCGCCGGTGTCCAGATAGGCCCGACCCTCCTGGATCCTGCCGTCCCTGACCTCGTAGATATCGCACGCGTGCAGCGTGACGTGACGTCCCGTGGCGGGCACGGTGCCCGCATGCAGGACCAGGTCCCCGGTCTGGGTCCCGCTGCCCGTGTACTCGACGACGACCGTGTCTCCCTGGGACGTGAGGCGGTCGAGGGTGAACGTGCCGTCGGGCATCGCGTCGAACATGGTTTTGGCGAGCCAGGTGAACCCCTCTGGGCCCTCCAGCTTCCTCCCGCTGCCCTTGTCGGTGAGCGTGCAGTCCGGAGCGACTGCCCCGGCGATGGCGTCGTAGTCCCGGTCGTTCCATGCCCGGAAGAGATCGCGGACGAGAGTCTCGTTGTCAGCCATGGGAACCTCCACTCGGGAACATCCCCCTCTGCCATGCTGACCCACCGCATGCGCCTCCGCAGCCCGTGCCGGACCTGGCGGGCACCTGTCGGTCCCCGGTTCAGGACCCTGCCGGGAAAACAGCCGCTCGATCCGTCACTCCGGTCGGTCCTGCGGTGCGGTCCGGCTCCGGCGGGGCATGAGCAGGTACGCCGCCACGGCCACGGCGAGCGGCGCGAGGCTCGTGACCGCCATGGTGAGCCTCAGGCCGTTGGTGAAGTCCAGCCCGAGGTCCAGGCCGGACTGCCGGAGCAGGTTCGGGTCGTATCCGGCGGTGCCCGGACTGTGCGCCATCGCGCTTCGTGTCGCGTCCACGGCCTGCTCGGCCTGCGCCGCCGCCATACCGCGCTCATCGGCTTCGTTGAGCCACTGTCGCTGGAAGAAGAGGTTGAGCAGCAGCAGGTAGAGCGCGGGGCCGAGCGCGTAGCCGGTCATGCCGAAAGCAGGCTGGACGGAGGCCACGGCGCCGGACTTCCCGGGGGGAGCGTGCGAGAGGATGGTCTCGGCCACCGAGGCGGAGGACACCAGCGAGCCGAGGTTGGCGAGCCAGGTGGCCAGGACGAGGATCCACACGGCCATCGTGGGCCTGGCGGTGACCGCCATCAGCAGCCCGCTCGCGGCCATCAGCGACAGGCCGGTGATGAGGACGGGCCGGGGGGTGTACTTGGCGATCAGGCGCCCGGCGAGGACGACGGCCGTTGCGATCAGCAGGGTGCCGGGCAGGTACAGCAGGCCGATCGTGCGCGGGGGCAGCGCCAGGATCACACTGCCGAACTGCGCCAGGACGAAACTGAACCCCGCGATGACGAAGTTCAGCGTCAGGCTGGCCAGCGCGGCCACGGTGAACGGGCCGCTGCGGAACAGCGACAGCTCCAGAACCGGTTCCGGTGTCCGGCGCTCATGGAACACGAACAGCACGCCGGCGACCGCACTGACCACCAACGGCAGCCAGGCCTCGATCCGGGTGATTCCGTTCTCCGCCTCGGCGATGCCGTGGACGAGGGTCAGCAGGGCGAGGCCGACCAGGCTGATGCCGACGACGTCGACTCTGCGGCGCTGCAGGACAGGGGGCTCGGTGACGTACCGGGCCGTCAGCCCGAGCGCGATCAGCGACAGCAGTGGGGCGAGCAGGAACAGCCACCGCCAGCCGAGTGTCTCCGTCAGCCAGCCCCCGGCCGCGGGGGTCACCCCGCACAGCACCATCTCGATGGCCATGAAGATGCCGATGGCCGCCGGCCGCTTTTCCGCCGGCACCGACACCTTGAGCAGGGCCAGCGACACTCCCAGCATCGCGGCCAGCGCCAGGCCGTCGAGGAGGCGCATCACCAGCAGGAACGTGTAGCCGGGGGAGAACGCGGAGAGCAGGTTGACGACGATGTCGCCGACCAGCCCCAGCATCAACAGCCGCTTGAGCCCGAAGGCGTCCCCGAGAGTGCCCACGGCGAGCACGGCGGCGGCCACGACCAGTGTCGCCGCGCCCCCCAGGAACCCGACGACTTCGGGCGGCACGTGGAGGGCCCGGCTGATCTGCGGCATGTTCAGGCTGAGCACCAGCGGGTCGATGGCCGTGACCGCGAAAGCGAGGGAGAGTCCCGTGATGGTCGGAAGAAACGAGACGATGGATCGCGTATCCGCAGTCGACACAGTAGCGCCCTCCGTAGGTCGGCCAGGGCCGACCGCTCGTCGGCCGACCGCAACCGGGCCGCTTCCCGCCCGCCCTGTCACGGCCGGCCCGTGCGGCCCGGACCGGAGGCGTAGATGCGCATCCGGCACCACTGGCGGCCGCCCTCCGGCCGAACCCGTGATCGGCGCCGGAAGGTCCTCGGCCCAGCCTCCCAGGGCGTCGGCGACGGTGCGTCCGCGTCCGTACGTGGCGGGGCATTTTCACTAGCCTGGACGCCGACGGCCGCCCGTTCCAGGTCCCGGACGCAAGCCCGTCCGGGCCGGTCGGGCTCACCCGTACGGTCGGGCCCGGCTGGGGGTGAAGAACACGGTGCTGCCGACGTACCCGGTGAGCCGAATGACGTCCTTGGGGCGCGAGGACCGCAGCCGGACCGGTTTCGGTCACGGCCGGGCTTCTTTCCGTCCGCCGGGGCCGGGGCCGGGGCAGGGCCGGGGCCGGGGCAGCGAAAGGATCCTGCCCGGTCGGCGTCCGGGCGGGATCCCGATTCCTCGGCCGGGCGTCAGGTGAGGGACTTGGCCATGCAGCGGCTGGATGCGTAGTCGCGGTAGTAGCCGAACTTCTCCGTCGGGGTGTAGCCCTCGGAGAGGTAGAGGGCGATCGCCTCCGGCTGCTTGTCGCCGGTCTCCAGGACCATGCGGGTGCGGCCGGCCGCGCGGGCGTCGGCCTCCAGTTCCGCCAGGATGCGGCGGGCCAGGCCGAGGCCGCGGGCCCGGGGGATGACGTACATGCGCTTCAGCTCGGCGTCGCCGTCCGAGTAGCCCTCGTCGTTCTCGTCCTGGGCACGCCAGCCGCCGGTGGCCAACGGGCTCCCCGACGTGTCGTACGCGACGAGGTACAGGCCATACGGCGGCAGGAACATCGCCGGGTCGAGGTGGGTCGCGTCGCCCTCGCCGTCGTACCGCTCCTGGTATTCGAGCTGAACCTGGTCGTTGAGCCTGATCGCGTCCGGGTGGTCGTACGGCACCGCGCGCAGGTCTATCCCGTGAGACATCCGGCCATCGTACGGAAGGGTCCGGCTATGGTGCTGGGATGCTCACCGTGACCTCCGTGAATGTGAATGGGATCCGCGCCGCCGCCAAGAAGGGGTTCTCCCCGTGGCTGGCCGGCTCGGAGGCCGACGTCGTGTGCCTGCAGGAGGTGCGGGCGCAGGAGGAGCAGATCCCGGACGAGGTGCGGGAACCCGAGGGCTGGCACACCGTCTTCGCGCCGTCCGCCGCCAAGGGGCGGGCCGGGGTCGCGGTGTACGCGCGGCGGGAGCCCGAGCGGGTGCAGGTGGGCTTCGGCAGCGACGAGTTCGACGCCTCCGGGCGGTACCTGGAGGTCGACCTGCCCGGCGTGGTCGTCGCCAGCCTCTACCTGCCCTCCGGGGAGGCCGGGACCGAGAAGCAGGACGAGAAGTACCGGTTCATGGCGGAGTTCCTGCCCTACCTGGCCGCCCTGAAGGAGAAGGCGGCGGCCGACGGGCGCGAGGTCGTCGTGTGCGGCGACTGGAACATCTGCCACCGGGAAGCGGACCTGAAGAACTGGCGGACCAACCGCAAGAGCGCCGGCTTCCTGCCCGAGGAACGGGAGTGGCTCGGCAAGGTCTACTCCGAGGCCGGCTACGTGGACGTCGTCCGCGAGCTGCACCCCGACGCGGAGGGGCCGTACTCCTGGTGGTCCTACCGGGGGCGGGCCTTCGACAACGACGCCGGCTGGCGCATCGACCTCCAGGTCGCGACGCCGGGGCTGGCGGAGCGGGCCGTGAAGGCCTTCGTGGAGCGGGCCGAGACGCACCCGGAGCGGTGGTCGGACCACGCGCCGGTGACCGTCGTCTACGGGGCCGGGGTCTGAGGGGAGCGGGGGCCCTCCGGGGTCCCGGTCGTCTCGGACGATGCGGTCGTCTCGGGCTGGGGCGGGGCGGACGCCGCGGCCAGTAGGCGGTCCATGGCCATGGACAGTTCGGCCTCGACCACGCTCTTGGCCAGCGGGCGCAGACGGCCGACCGCGTCCTCGTCCAGGTGCTCCGTGACGAGGCTGGCCAACAGGGCTGCGAGCGCGTCCGCGTGCTCGCGGACCCGGCGCCCGGTCTCCAGGACGGCCGCGAGCGGGACCCCCTCGCGCACCAGCGCCGAGGAGACGTCCAGGAGGCGGCGGCTGACGTGGACGATCTCGTCGCCGTCGGTGGCCAGGTAGCCGAGGTCGAGGGAGGCCGCCAGGTTCTCCGGGGTGACCTCGCCCTCGAAGTAGTCGGCCAGCGCCTCCGGGGTCAGGCGTACGGGGGTCTCCTCGGACCAGCCGATGCCGAGCAGTTCGCCGAGCTGGCTCACGTCGCGGCCGTTCTCGAAGGCGGCCGTCAGCTCGGCGATGCCGCCGAGGGTGTGGCCGCGTTCGAGGAGGGCGGTGATGGTGCGCAGCCGGGCCAGGTGGTGGTCGTCGTACCAGGCGATCCGGCCCTCGCGGCGCGGCGGCGGCAGGAGCCTGCGCTCGCGGTAGAAGCGCAGGGTGCGGACGGAGATGCCGGCGGCCTCGGCCAGCTCCTCCGTACGGTATTCGCGCACTGTCGTCCCCGCTTCCGTGTCTGCCACGGCCGAAGCCTATGGCGTACCGGCAGTAACTTTCCGGGTGCGACCCCTACCCAGCGGTACGGAGCTGCTCTACCCTCCCGATTGTGCCAGTGATTGCTGGCAGCGTGGCGCGATGGTGTGTTGTGTGGGCTGGGAGGCGGCATGGGCGGCACAGGCAGGCGCGAGGGCGGGCACGGAAGCGGCGACGTGCGCGAGCGCGGACGCGAGCACGTCCGGGTGGCGGTGATCGGGTCCGGCTTCGGCGGGCTCGGCGCGGCCGTCCGGCTGCGCCGCGAGGGGATCACGGACTTCGTCGTCCTCGAACGGGCCGACTCCGTCGGCGGGACCTGGCGGGACAACAGCTACCCGGGCTGCGCCTGCGACGTCCCGTCCCACCTGTACTCGTTCTCCTTCGCGCCCAACCCCGACTGGCCGCGGACCTTCTCCGGCCAGCCGCACATCCGGGCGTACCTGGAGCACGTCGCCGACACCTTCGGGCTCCGCCCGCACATCCGGCTGGACTCCGAGCTGCTGACGGCCCGCTGGGACGCCGCCGAACTGCGCTGGGAGCTGGAGACCTCCGCCGGCACGCTCACCGCCGACGTCGTCGTCTCCGCGACCGGGCCGCTGTCCGACCCGAAGCTGCCCGAGATCCCCGGGCTCGCCGAGTTCCCCGGCACCGTCTTCCACTCCGCGCGCTGGGACCACGGCTACGACCTGCGCGGCAAGCGGGTCGCCGTGGTCGGTACCGGCGCCTCCGCCATCCAGATCGTCCCGGCCATCGCCCCCGAGGTGGAGCGGCTCACCCTCTTCCAGCGCACCGCGCCGTGGGTGATGCCCCGCACCGACCGTGCCGTCAGCACCGTCGAGCGCTGGCTGCACCGGCAGCTGCCGTTCACCCGGGCCGCCCGCCGCGGGCTGCTGTGGGGGATCAGGGAACTACAGGTCAGCGCCTTCACCAAGCGGCCGAACCAGCTCGGGCTGATCGAGTCCCTGGCCAAGGCCAACATGGCGCGCTCGATCAAGGACCCGGCGCTGCGGGCCAAGCTGACGCCCTCGTACCGGATCGGCTGCAAGCGGATCCTGCTCTCCAGCGACTACTACCCGGCGCTCGCCCGCCCCGACGTGGACCTGGTCGCCTCCGGGCTGAAGGAGATCCGGGGCAACGTCCTCGTCGCCGCCGACGGCACCGAGACCGAGGCCGACGCGATCGTCTTCGGCACCGGTTTCCACGTCACGGACATGCCGATCGCCGACCGGGTCGTGGGCGCGGAGGGCCGCACCCTCGCGGACCACTGGAAGGACGGCATGCAGGCCCTGCGCGGGGCGACCGCCGCCGGCTTCCCGAACTGGATGACGATCATCGGGCCGAACACCGGGCTCGGGAACAGCTCGATGATCCTGATGATCGAGTCCCAGCTGAACTACATGGCCGACTACCTGCGCCAGCTGGACGTCCTCGGCGGGCGGGTCGCCCTCGCGGCCCGCCCCTCGGCCGTGCACCGGTGGAACCGGCAGGTCCAGGCCCGGATGGAGCGGACGGTGTGGAACACCGGCGGCTGCACCAGCTGGTACCTGGACGCGCAGGGCCGCAACACCACCGTCTGGCCGGGCACCACGGGGGAGTTCCGCAGGCTGACGCGGACCGTGGACATGAGCGAGTACGAGGTCGTCCGCCTCCGGGAGCCCGGCGGCGAGCGGGTTCCCGCCCGGGCCGGCGCCCCGAGGACGGCCGGCTCCTCCGCCTCCGCCCCGGCCCCTTCGGCCTCCGCCTCCGCCTCCGCCTCCGCCGAGGAGGGTTCCGCGTGAGCCGTCTGACGCACGTCACCAGCGGGCGGTACGCGCCGCCCGCGGCCCGCCGCGAGCTGGTCGCCGTGTCCGCCGACGGGGCGCGGCTGCACGTGGAGGAGCACGGTGAACCGGACGCGCCGCCCGTCGTGCTCGCTCACGGCTGGACCTGCTCCACCGCCTTCTGGGCCGCCCAGATCCGCGACCTCGCGGCCGACCACCGGGTCATCGCCTACGACCAGCGCGGCCACGGCCGCAGCCCCGCCGCCTCCGGATACTCCACCACCGCCCTCGCCGACGACCTGGCCGCGGTGCTGCGGGCCGCCCTCGCCCCCGGCGAGCGGGCCGTCCTGGCCGGGCACTCCATGGGCGGCATGACGATCATGGCCGCCGCCGGGCGCCCCGAACTCACCGAGCACGCCGCCGCCGTCCTGCTGTGCAGCACCGGCAGCTCCCGGCTGGCCGCCGAGGCCCTCGTGGTGCCGCTGCGCCCCGGGCCCCTGCGGACCAGACTGACCCGCGTGCTCCTCGGCTCCCGCGCACCGCTCGGCCCGGTCACCCCGCCCGCCAAACGCGTGCTGAAGTACGCCACCATGGGCCCCGGTTCGGCGCCCGACCGGGTCGAGGCCTGCGCCCGGATCGTGCACGCCTGCCCGACCCCGGTCCGGCACGCCTGGTCACAGGTGCTGGCCGAGCTGGACGTGGACGAGAACCTGCCCGCCCTCACCGCCCCCACCGCGGTCCTCGGCGGCACGGCCGACCGGCTGTCCCCGATCGTGCACGCCCGGCGCATCGCGGCCGCGCTGCCGCACTGCGTCGGGTTGACCGAGCTGACCGGGATGGGGCACATGACCCCGATCGAAGCCCCCGAGGCCGTCGTCAACGCGGTGCGCGAGCTGACCGCCGCGTACCTCGGCCCCGCCACCCGGACACGGACCGGGACCGGCACCGGCACCAGCACCGGCACCAGCACCGGCACCGACACCGGCACACCCGCGAAGGAGAAGACGACGTGAGCCCGCACAGGAGTCTGGAAGGCCAGGTCGCCGTCGTCACCGGCGCCGCCCGCGGCGTCGGCGAGCTGCTCGCCCGCAAGCTGTCCGCGCGCGGCGCGCGGATCGCGTTGGTCGGGCTGGAGCCGCAGGGCCTGAAGGAGGTCTCCGAGCGCCTGCACACCGACAGCGACCACTGGCACGCCGACGTCACCGACCACGAGGCCATGGCCCGGGTCGCGCAGGAGGTCAAGCAGCGCTTCGGCAAGGTCGACATCGTCGTCGCCAACGCGGGGGTGGCCGCGGGCGGGCCGTTCGCCGACTCCGACCCCGAGGCCTGGCGCCGGGTGATCGAGGTCAACCTGATCGGCAGCGCCGTCACGGGCCGGGCCTTCCTCCCCGTGCTCACCGAGAGCCGCGGCTACTTCCTGCAGATCGCCTCGCTCGCCGCGATCACCCCGGCGCCGATGATGACCGCGTACTGCGCCTCCAAGTCCGGGGTCGAGGCCTTCGCCCACTGCCTGCGGGCCGAGGTCGCCCACAAGGGCGTCAAGGTGGGCGTCGGCTACCTGTCCTGGACCGACACCGACATGGTGCGCGGCGCCGACGAGAACGACGTGATGCGGGAGCTGCGGCAGCGACTGCCGTGGCCGGCGAACCGCACCTACCCGCTGGGCCCGGCCGTCGACCGCATCGTCGCCGGCATCGAGCGGCGCTCGGCGCACGTGTACGCCCAGGGGTGGCTGCGCGCGATGCAGGGCGTACGGGGCTGGCTGCCGGGGCTCGTCGCGGTCGGCGGCCGGCGGGACGTGGAGCGGTTCGAGCCGAGGCTGGCCGGCGTCTCCAAGGGGCTCGTCGGGGCCGGCGGAGCCGCCGACGAGCGGGAGCGCAGCGGCAGTACGCAGGCCTGAGGCCCGTACCGCCGCCCCGCCCCGCCCCGCTCACCGCACTAGCGCGGCGGCAGCTTCGGCCGCCGCAGGTCGGGGACGTCCTCGTAGCCCGGCGGGACCGCGGCCGGCTCCTGTTCGAGGAGCTCCAGGGCCAGGTGCACGGCGTCGTCGAGCTGCGCGTGGCGTCCCTCCGCCCAGTCCAGCGGGGTCCGCAGGATCGCGAAGTCCGGCTCCACGCCGTGGTTCTCCACCGACCAGCCGTACTCCGGGAACCAGGCGGCGTTCATGGGCACCGTGATGATCGTGCCGTCGCCCAGCGTGTGGCGGCCGGTCATGCCGACGACGCCGCCCCAGGTGCGCTGGCCGACGACGGGGCCCAGGCCCAGCAGTTTGAAGGCCGCGGTGATCATGTCGCCGTCGGAGGAGGTGGCCTCGTCGGCCAGGGCCACGATCGGGCCGCGGGGCGCGTTGGAGGCGTAGCTCACCGGCTGGGCGTTGCGGGTGAGGTCCCAGCCCAGGATCGAGCGGGTGAGCTTCTCCACCACCAGCTCGCTGATGTGCCCGCCCGCGTTGCCGCGGACGTCCACGATCAGCGCGGGCCGGGTCATCTCCATCCTGAGGTCCCGGTTGAACTGCGCCCAGCCCGAGCCGCCCATGTCGGGGATGTGCAGGTAGCCGCACTTGCCGCCGCTGACCTCGCGGACCACGGCGCGGCGCTTGGACACCCAGTGCTGGTAGCGCAGCGGCCGGTCGTCGATCAGCGGGACCACCGCCACGCGGCGGGCCGCGCCCTCGCCCTCCGCCGGGGCGAAGGTCAGCTCGACGGTGGTGCCGCCGGCCGCCGCCAGCAGCGGGTAGGGCCCGGTGACCGGGTCGACGGGCCGCCCGTCGACGTGGGTGAGGACGGCGCCCTCCCGGATGCCGGTGCCGGCCAGCGGGGAGCGGGCCTTGGAGTCGGAGGCCTCGCCGGGCAGGATCCGGCGGACGACCCAACCCCCGTCGCGGGGCACGAGGTCGGCGCCGAGCAGCCCGATGGGCCGCTGGTAGTGCGGCGGGCCCTCGTTGCGGCGGGCGGGCGAGACGTACGCGTGCGAGGTGCCGAGCTCGCCGAGGACCTCGCGCAGCAGGTCGGCGAACTCGTCGGGGGAGGCGACCCGTTCGACGAGCGGCCGGTACTGGCGCAGCACGCCGTCCCAGTCGATGCCGCACATGTCCGGTTCCCAGAAGTAGGCGCGGATCAGCCGGCCCGCCTCCTCGTAGGCCTGCCGCCATTCGGCCGCCGGGTCCGCCTCGTGGTGGATGCGCCGCAGGTCCAGGTAGACGGTGGAGTCGCCGTCGCCGGCCTCGGTGGCGGGGACGGCCCGCAGGTCGCCGTCGTCGTTGAGGACGAGCCGGGTGCCGTCGCCGCTGACCGCGAACCAGTCCAGTCCGGAGGCCAGTTCGGTCTTGCGGGCCTTGGTGATGTCGAAGTGCTCCAGGGTGGGCTTGCCGCTGGTGTCGGCCGGGTTGGCGAAGGTCTCGCCGAGCGCGCCGGAGATCGGCCAGCGCAGCCACACCAGCCCGCCGCCGTGCACCGGGTACAGGGCCGAGTACTTGGACGCCGTCACCGGGAACGGGGTGACGCGGCTCTCCAGGCCCTCCACCTCCACGGTCACCGAGCCGTCGCCCTCCTCGCCGGACACCCCCTCCGCCGGGTCGAGTCCGCCCGCCGCGGGGCGGCCGTCGGGGGTGAACGCGAAGGGCGAGGGCGTCGCCGAGGACAGCGGCACCAGGTACGGGCGGCAGCCCAGCGGGAACGACAGGTCGCCGGTGTGCACGTCGTAGACCGGGTCGAAGCCGCGCCACGACAGGAAGGCCAGGTAGCGGCCGTCGCGGGTGAAGACCGGGTTCTCGTCCACGAAGCGGCCGCTGGTGACGTCCACGATGTTCCGCGCGCCGGGGCCGAAGATCCGGGCCATCTTGATCTGCCGCAGCGCGTGCCCGACGCCCGGGTGCGACCAGGTCAGGAACGAGCCGTCGGGGGAGAACGCCAGGTCGGTGACGGGCCCGTTGACGGAGCGGATGAGCTCGGTGACCTCGCCGGTCGACTCCTCCGTCGCGTCGATGAGCAGCAGCCGCCCGTCGTGGGAGGCGATCGCGAGCCGCTCCCCGGCCGGGTCGGCCACCATCTCCAGTACGCGGCCCAGCTGCCCGGAGGCCAGCCGGCGCGGCTCCCGGTCGCCGGACGCCCGCGGCAGGTAGGCGATCTCGACGGCGTCCTCGCCCTCGGCGTCCGTGACGTACGCGACCTGCCCGCCCGTGCCGAGCATCTCGGGCTGCCGCACCCGTACACCCGGGGTGTCGGCGAGCGTCCGGGCGGGGCCGTCGCGGTGGGTGAGCCAGTACAGGCTGCCGCGGACGACGACGGCGCTGGCCCGGCCGGTGGTGTCGACGGACAGCGAGTCGACGTGGCTGCCGGCCGGCACCTGGTAGGTGCGCCGGCCCGCCCGCGGGCCGCCGAGGCGGACGTCGAGTCGGCGCGGGGCGGAGCCGGGGGCGAGCGAGTCGACGAGCCAGAGCTCGCCGGCGCACTGGTAGACGACGCGGGAGCCGTCGCTGGAGGCGTGGCGGGCGTAGAACTCCTCGTGGTCGGTGTGCCGGCGCAGGTCGGTGCCGTCGGGCAGGCAGGAGTACAGGTTGCCGATGCCCTCGTGGTCGGAGAGGAAGGCGATCCGGCCGGCGACGAACATGGGCGCGTCGAGGTGGCCGCCGAGGTCCTCCAGCAGCCGCTTGCCGTGCAGCCACAGCCGTCCGGTGGCGCCGCCGCGGTAGCGCTTCCAGGAGGCCGGCTCGTGCGGGGGCTTGCCGGTCAGCAGCAGGGTGCGCCGCCCGCCGGGGCCCTCGCCGTTGTGCTCCTCCTCGTGCACCGCGATGTCCGAGACCGGGCCCCAGGGGAGCTTGCCGCCGGGGGAGCCGTCGGTGGGCACGCGGTAGGCCCAGGCGAAGTAGGAGAACGGCTGCCCGTGCGAGGACACGGCCAGGATGTCGCTGCGGCCGTCGCTGTCGGGAGGGGTCCAGCCGCAGACCCGGGTGTCGGTGGCGCCCCAGTAGGTGAGCCGGCGGGCCGGGCCGCCCTCGACGGGCGCGAGGTGGATCTCCGGATCGAGGCTGCGCCAGGTCGTGTACGCGATGTGGCGGCCGTCGGGGGAGAAGCGGGGGTGGCCGACGCGGGTGCGGTCGACCGTGATCCGCCAGGCCCGGCCGGGGCTCTCGCCCTCGGGGACGAGCGGTGCGATCCACAGGTCGTCCTCGGCGGCGAAGCACAGCCGGTCGTCGTGGAGGTGCGGGAAGCGGAGGTATGCGAGGTCATGACTCACCCCACAATGCTTTCCGCGCGGGAGGGCCCCGGCAACTCGTACAGGTGATCCACGCCACCACCGGAAGCGAAACGGAACGGTTTCGTTTCGTTCGGGGTGGAGGTATCGTCGTACCTGTACGACGTGAAGTATGAAACGGTTTCGTTCGAAGGGAGCTGCCGTGGTGTCCGACGAGGTCTCGTCGCGGCGCAGCCGCATCACCCCCGAACGGGAGGCCGAACTCCACGGAGCGGTCCTCGACCTGCTGCGCGAGGTCGGCTACGACGCACTGACCATGGACGCCGTCGCCGCCCGCACCAAGTCCAGCAAGGCCACCCTCTACCGCCAGTGGGGGAGCAAGCCGGAGCTGGTCGCGCGGGCCCTGCGCTGCACGCAGCCGGTCTCCCTCGGGGAGATCGACACCGGCAGCCTGCGCGGGGACTTCGGCCTCATGGTCCAGCACTCCGACGACGCGCAGATGGCCAAGGACACCGCCCTGATCCGGGGCCTGGCCCATGCCGTCCACACGAGCCCGGAACTCCACCAGGCCCTGCGGGAGCTGCTGATCGACCCGGAGATCACCGGACTCCAGGTCATGCTCCGACGGGCCGTCGACCGGGGTGAGATCGCCCCGGACTGTCCGGCCCTCGATTTCGTACCGCACCTGCTCATCGGGTCCTTCATCGCGCTCCCGCTGATCGAGGACCGGTCCGTCGACCGGGTCTTCCTCGCCGAGTTCCTCGACGCCGTGGTCTTCCCCGCCCTCGGCGTCTGAGCCACCCGCAACACCGTTCCTGCTGCTCCTGACACGCCGCTCTCGTCGTCGGGCCGGCTCCCCATGCCCTGATCCGTACCCGGATACATCCCACGACCAGAACGGGAGACCGCCTCCGTGGCCACCTTCCTCTACCGCCTCGGCCGGGGCGCCTTCCGGCGCCGCGGCCTCGTCGCCCTCATATGGGTGGCGCTGCTGTTCGCCGCCGGCTTCGGCGCGGCGTCGGCCGGCGCGCCCACCTCCGGCTCGTTCTCGATGCCCGGCACGGAGGCCCAGAAGGCCTTCGACGTGCTCGACGAGAAGTTCCCCGGCATGTCCGCCGACGGCGCCTCGGCCCGCATCGTCGTCAAGGCGCCGCAGGGCGCCAAGATCACCGACGCGGCGAACAAGGCCCAGGTCGAGAAGATCGTCTCCGGCCTCCAGCAGGGACCGGGCAAGGCCCAGGTCGCCACGGTCGCCGACCCCTTCCAGGTGCAGGCCGTCAGCCAGGACGGCTCCACCGCCTACGTCAGCGTGAAGTACACCGTCAGCGGCATGGAGCTGAAGGACGACACGCGCGAGGCGCTCACCGGGTCCGGTGACGCCGCCAAGGCAGCCGGACTGACCGTCGAGATCGGCGGCGACGCCCTGATGACGGCCCCCGAGACGGGCTCCGGCGAGGTCATCGGCATCGCCATCGCGGCGATCGTGCTGGTCGTCACCTTCGGCTCGCTGGTCGCCGCCGGGCTGCCGCTGCTGACCGCGCTGATCGGCGTCGGCATCGGCGTCTCCACCATCACCGCCCTGGCCAACGTCCTCGACCTCGGCACCACCACCTCCACCCTCGCGATGATGATCGGCCTCGCGGTCGGCATCGACTACGCCCTCTTCATCGTCTCCCGCTACCGCGTGGAGCTCGCCGAGGGCCGCGAGCGGGACGAGGCCGCCGGCCGGGCCGTCGGCACCGCCGGCTCCGCCGTCGTCTTCGCCGGCCTGACCGTGGTCATCGCCCTGGTGGGCCTGGCCGTCGCCAACATCCCGATGCTGACCAAGATGGGCCTCGCCGCGGCGGGCACCGTGGTCATCGCCGTCCTCGTCGCCCTCACCCTGGTCCCGGCCATCCTGGGCTTCGCCGGCAAGAAGGTGCTGCCGGCCGGTACGAAGAGCAAGCTGTTCGGCAAGGGCCGCCCGGCCGGCGCCGAGTCCAGGGCCAACGCCGGCACCCGGTGGGCCCGCTTCGTGCTGCGCCGCCCGGTGATCGTCCTGCTCGTCGGCGTGATCGGCCTCGGCGCCATCGCCGTCCCGGCGGGCAAGCTGGAGATGGGCCTGCCCGACGACGGCGCCCAGCCGGTCTCCACCACCCAGCGCCGGGCGTACGACCTGCTCTCGGAGGGCTTCGGCCCGGGCTTCAACGGCCCGCTGCTGGTCGTCGTCGACGGCGACAAGAGGCTCGCCGACGAGACCGAGGCGCGCATCAAGGGTCTGGACGGCGTGGCCGTGGTCGTGCCGCCGACGCCCAACCAGGCCGGCGACGCCGCCGTGATCACCGTGATCCCGAAGGACCGCCCGTCCTCCGTGCAGACCGAGGCCCTCGTCCACGAGATCCGCGAGGGCAGCGGGGACGACGTCCTCGTCACCGGCGCCACCGCGATGAACATCGACTTCTCGCAGAAGATGGACGACGCCCTGCTGCCCTACCTGGCGCTCGTCGTCGGCCTCGCCTTCCTGCTGCTGATGGTCGTCTTCCGGTCGATCCTGGTCCCGCTCAAGGCGGCCCTCGGCTTCCTGCTGTCCGTCGTCGCCGCCCTCGGCGCGGTCGTCGCGGTCTTCCAGTGGGGCTGGCTCGGCTCGGTCTTCGGGGTGGAGCAGACCGGCCCGATCATGAGCATGATGCCGATCTTCATGGTGGGCGTCGTCTTCGGCCTGGCCATGGACTACGAGGTCTTCCTCGTCACCCGGATGCGCGAGGCGTACGTCCACGGCGAGCGTCCGGGCCAGGCCGTCGTGACCGGCTTCCAGTACAGCGCCCGGGTGGTCGTGGCCGCCGCCGTGATCATGATCGCGGTGTTCGCCGGGTTCATCGGCGCCAGTGAGCAGATGGTGAAGATGATCGGCTTCGGTCTGGCCGTCGCCGTCTTCTTCGACGCCTTCATCGTCCGCATGGCCGTCGTCCCGGCGGTGCTCGCCCTGCTCGGCCACAAGGCCTGGTGGCTGCCTCGCTGGCTGGACCGGCTGCTGCCGAACGTGGACGTCGAGGGCGAGAGTCTGCGCAAGCACCTGGAGGCCACCGGCTCCGCCGACGGTCGGGACGCCGGGGGCCGGGACGGGGACCGCGAGCTGGTCAACGCCTGACCGGTGCCGGTGCCGGTGCCGGTGCCGGTGCCGGTGCCGGTGCCGGGGTGCGTACCGCACGGGGCCCGGCTCCGTACCCGGACGATCCGAGGGGATCGCCGGGTGCGGGGCCGGGCCCTTCGGCGTGTTCCGGCCCGGGCGGGCCCGTTACGCCGACCGGGTGGCGGGGGCGTACGTGCGACGCAGGAAGCGGCGCAGCGCGGCACTGTCGAACTGGATGACCGCCACCCCTTCCGGCGAGTGGAACTCCACGACCGCCTGGACGCGGCCGCAGGGCCAGATGCGCACGTCGCCCGTCCCGGACGGGGCCTGGAGGCCGGCCTCCAGCAGGGCCCGCGGGAAGACCCACTCGTTGTCGGTGCCCTCGGGCGAGAGGCCCGCGGGGAAGACGATCCGTACGGCGAGCGGCTCGGCGGGGGCGAAGCGCAGGGCGACCGGGATCTTCCGGTAGAGCGGGTCGTCGGTGATCACGCGGGCGGTGACGCGCTCCTCGACGGCGGTCGTGGCGGCGGCGGTCGCGGTGGCGGTCGCGGCCGTGGCGGTGGCGGGCCCGGGGGGATTCTCGGCGGTGGCAGACATCGACAAGACTCCTCGAATCGGAACAAAGCAGTCCGTATTCCCTTCAGCCTCGCACATTCCCACGAAGCTGCGAACAGGCATTTGTCGTGCCGCCGCTCTTGCCAGCAGTTTGCAAGTAGGGACTATTCTTGAACGGTTAAAGATTTTGTCAGCTCAAGGACCGCAGGAAGCGGAGCCAGCCTCATGCACGTGCCCGACGGATTCATCGACGCCCCCGTCTCCCTCGCCGCCGGCGTCGCCGCCGCCGGCGCGGTCGCCGTCAGCCTCCGTGGCGCCCGCAGGGAGCTCGACGAGCGGACCGCCCCGCTCGCCGGCCTCGTCGCCGCCTTCATCTTCGCCGTCCAGATGCTGAACTTCCCCGTAGCCGCCGGCACTAGCGGACACCTCCTCGGCGGGGCGCTCGCCGCGATACTCGTCGGCCCCTGGACCGGCGTGCTCTGCGTGTCCGTCGTCCTGCTCATGCAGAGCGTCCTGTTCGCCGACGGCGGGCTCACCGCCCTCGGCGTGAACGTCGTCAACATGGCCGTCGTGACCGTCGTCGTCGCCTACGCCGTCTTCCGCGGCCTGGCCCGGCTCCTGCCCCGCACCCGGCGCTCCGTCACCGTCGCCGCCTTCGCGGGGGCGCTCGTCTCGGTCCCCGCCTCCGCGGCCGTCTTCACCCTCCAGTACGCCCTCGGCGGCACCACCGACGTGCCCCTCGGCAAGGTGCTCACCGCCATGGTCGGCGTGCACGTCCTCATCGGCATCGGCGAGGCCGCCATCACCGCCGCGACCGTGGGCGCCGTCCTCGCCGTCCGGCCCGACCTGGTCCACGGGGCGCGCGGGCTGACCGCCCCGCTGAAGCTGCGCGTCGGCGGCGAGCTCGTCGACGCCCCGGCGCAGACCGCCGCCCCGGGCGCGACGCCCGCCCCGGGCGCGACGCCCGCCCCGGGCGCGCCCGCGCCCGCCGGCCGCTCGGCGAGGAAGGTGTGGGGCGCCGGCCTGGCCACCGCCCTCGTCCTGGCTGGCTTCGTCTCGTTCTACGCCTCCGCCGCCCCCGACGGCCTGGAGAAGGTCGCCGCCGACCAGGGCATCGACCAGAACGTCCGCGAGCACGCCGCGGCCGGCTCCCCGCTCGCCGACTACGGCGTCAAGGACGTCGACGACGCCCGCCTCTCCGGCGGCCTCGCCGGCGTGATCGGCGTCGGCGCCACCGTCGCCGTCGGCACCGGCGTCTTCTGGGCCGTGCGCCGGCGCCGCACCGCCGCCCCCGCGCAGACCGCCGCCCCCACCGCTGCCACCCCCTCGGCCGGCTGACGTGGGAGCGGGCCACGCCCACCGGCTCTACCGGCACGCGGACTCGCCCGTCCACGCGCTGCCGCCGCACTGCAAGATCGTCGCGGTCTTCGCGTTCGTCCTGGTCGTCGTGTCCACACCGCGCGAGGCGGTGTGGGCCTTCGGCCTGTACGCGGTCCTAGTCGCGGCCGTCGCCGCCACCGCCCGCATCCCGGCCGGGCTCCTGCTGCGCCGGATGCTGATCGAGGTCCCGTTCGTCCTCTTCGCCGTCCTCATGCCCTTCGTGGCACAGGGAGAGCGGACCGAGGTGCTCGGGCTGTCGCTGAGCGTCTCCGGTCTGTGGGGCGCCTGGAACGTCCTGGCCAAGGGCACCCTCGGCGTCGCCGCCTCCGTCATCCTCGCCTCGACCACCGAACTGAGGGAGCTGCTGCTCGGCCTCCAGCGGCTGAAGCTGCCGACCCTCCTCGTCCAGATCGCCTCCTTCATGATCCGCTACGGCGACGTGGTCACCGACGAGCTGCGGCGGATGTCCGTCGCCCGGCGCTCCCGCGGCTTCGAAGCCCGCGGCGTCCGGCACTGGGGGGTGCTCGCCAAGACGGCCGGTGCCCTGTTCATCCGCTCCTACGAACGCGGCGAACGGGTCCACCTCGCGATGGTCAGCCGCGGCTACACCGGCTCCATGCCGGTGATCGACGAAGTCGTCGCCACCCGCACCCAGTGGGCGCGGGCGGCCGTACTCCCGGCGGCGGCCCTCGCCGTCTGTGTGATCGGATGGACCCTGTGACGCCTCCCGCCTCTCCCGCCTCCTCCGCCCCGACGGCAGCCGCCCCCTCCCTCCAGGTCTCCGGCCTCGCCTACGCCTACCCCGACGGCCACCAGGCCCTCTTCGGCGTGGACCTGACCGTCGGCCGCGGCGAGCGGGTCGCCCTGCTCGGGCCCAACGGCGCCGGCAAGACCACCCTCGTCCTCCACCTCAACGGCATCCTCGACGGCGGCGTCGGCAGCGTGGCCGTCGCCGGCCTGCCCGTCGAGAAGCGGAACCTCGCCGAGATCCGGCGCCGGGTCGGCATCGTCTTCCAGGACCCCGACGACCAGCTGTTCATGCCGACCGTCCGAGAGGACGTGGCCTTCGGCCCGGCCGCCGCCGGAATGCGCGGACCGGAGCTGGAGCAGCGGGTCCGGGAGGCCCTGGAACAGGTCGGCATGGCCGGCTTCGCCGACCGGCCCCCGCACCACCTGTCCTTCGGGCAGCGGCGGCGCGTCGCCGTGGCGACCGTCCTCGCCATGCGGCCCGAGATCCTCGTCCTCGACGAGCCCTCCTCCAACCTCGACCCGGCGTCGCGGCGCGAACTCGCCGACATCCTGCGCTCGCTCGACGTGACCGTGCTGATGGTCACCCACGACCTCCCGTACGCGCTGGAACTGTGCCCCCGCTCCGTCGTCCTCAGCGAGGGCGTCATCGCCGCCGACGGACGCACCCAGGACCTGCTGTGCGACGAGCAGCTCATGCGCAAGCACCGCCTGGAGCTTCCCTTCGGCTTCGACCCGCGCTCGGTGCCCGCGGCATAACCGCAGGCCCGTCGTGGTTGGACCGCTCGTGGACATCCAAGGTCAGGTGGCGGAGGGCTTCGAGGCCGTCCGGGACGCCTTCATACGCAATTTCGAGGTGCTCGGCGACCGGGGCGCGGCGGTCGCCGTCTACCGGGACGGCCGACGGGTCGTCGACCTGTGGGCTGGCGTCCGGGACGTGGACGCGGACGGCGCCGGTGCCGAGGGTGCCGGGGCCGTGCCGTGGAGCGGGGGCACGGCCCAGATCGTCCGCTCGGCCACCAAGGGCGTGGCCGCCGTCGTTCCGCTGCTGCTGCACCAGCGCGGCCTGCTGGACCTCGATGCGCCCGTGGGCGCGTACTGGCCGGAGTTCAAGGCGGGCGGCAAGGAGCGCGCCCTCGTCCGGGACCTCCTCGCGCACCGGGCGGGCGTACCCGCTCTCGACGTGCCGCTGACGCCGCAGCAGGCCGCGGACGGGCTGACCGGGGCGCGGGCCGTCGCCGAACAGCGGCCGTTCTGGGAGCCGGGCGCGGACCACGGCTACCACGCGCAGACCTACAGCTGGCTGCTCTCCGAACTGGTGCTGCGGGTCACCGGCGCCTCGCTCGGCAAATGGCTCGCCCAGGAGGTCACCGGACCGCTCGGCCTCGACTTCTGGATCGGGCTGCCGGAAGCGGAAGCGGCGTCCGGGCGGGTCGGCCGGGTCGGGGCCGTCGCGGCGCCGGAATCGGCCGGGGCGCTGCGCACGCGGCCGCGGCGAAACGTTTCCGAGGCGTACGCCGACCCCGAATCGCTGACCCGGCGCGCCTTCGCCGCGATCACGCCGCTCGCCGACGAGAACGCCCCCGAGTACCGGGCCGCCGAACTCCCCGCCTCCGCGGGCATCGGCACCGCCCGTGCCCTGGCCGGGCTGTACGCGGCGCTGCTGGGCGACACGGAGGACGGCCCGCGCCTCTTCACCCCGCAGACGGCGGCCCTGGCCGGGCGGGAACTCTCGTCCGGCCCCGACCGCGTCCTGGTGGTCAACACCCGCTTCGGGCCGGGCCACATGCTCCACAGCCCCGCCTCGCCGATGCTGACCCCGGCCTCCTTCGGCCACCCGGGCCGTGGTGGTTCCCTGGGCTTCGCCGACCCCGAAGCCGGCATCGGCTTCGGCTACGTCACCAACGCCCTGGCCACGTCGGTCACCGCCGACCCCCGGGCCCAGGCGCTGCTCCGCGCCCTCCGTACCTGCCTCTAGCCCGCCGCCTCGGGACCCCGCCGCCTCCGGTGCCGGGCCCGGTCCGGGGCAGCCCCGTCGGGCCGACCCACCCTGCCGGACCCGCGGCCAGCCGGGCGGAGCCCGGTCGAGGCGGGGGCCCGACACACCACCCGGGGAGTGCGGCCCTGCGGGGCTGTTCCCCTCCCCGCCCTTCCCCCGTTCCCCGGGCTCCGCCCGGACCCGGTCCGGCCGTTGCCGGGGGCGGGTAGATTCAGCCAGCCGGCGGTGGCGTGCCCGGTGCCGCCGGAGCGGTGAACCGCGCCCGGAGGCGGGTGCGGGCCGAGGCGGCCCCGCCGGCGTCTGAGGCGGACCCGCGTCAGGGGAGGAGGGCGGCGCCGGGGGCCGGGCTGGTGGTGGTGCGGGTGGCCCGGCAGGTGCCCGAGGCCTCCAGGGCCGCGGCCACCTTGGCCGCAGCCTCCTCGTCCCGTACCAGGAACGCCGTCGTCGGGCCGGAGCCCGAGACCAGGCTCGCCAGGGCGCCCGCTTCGACGCCCGTCGACAACGTGCGCTCCAGGTCCGGGCGGAGCGACAGCGCCGCCGGCTGGAGGTCGTTGGCCAGGGTCGCGGCCAGGGCGTCCGCGTCACCGGAGGCGAGGGCCGCCAGCAGGGCGGGGGAGGCCTGCGGCGCGGCGACGTCCCGCCCCTCGGCCAGCCGGTCGAACTCGCGGAACACCGCCGGGGTCGACAGGCCGCCCTCGGCGACCGCGAAGACCCAGTGGAAGGAACCCGCCTCGACCGGGGTCAGCACTTCACCGCGCCCGGTGCCGAGCGCCGCCCCGCCGATCAGGCTGAACGGCACGTCACTGCCCAGCTCCGCGCAGATGTCGAGGAGGTCCTCGGTCGGCGTGTTCAGCCCCCAGAGGATGTCGCAGGCCAGCAGCGCGCCCGCGCCGTCCGCGCTGCCGCCGGCCATGCCGCCCGCCACCGGGATGTTCTTCGCGATGTGGATGTGGACGGCGTCGTCCGGGCGGCCGGCGCGGGCCGCGAGGAGCTGTGCGGCCCGCGCCGCCAGGTTCGTCCGGTCCAGGGGGACCTGGTCCGCGTCCGGGCCCGAGCAGGTCACCGTCAGCTCGTCGGCCGGGGTGACCGTCACCTCGTCGAACAGCGACACCGCGAGGAAGACGTTCGCCAGGTCGTGGAACCCGTCCGGCCGGGCCGCGCCCACCGCCAGCTGGACGTTCACCTTCGCGGGGACCCGTACCGTCACGCCCGCCGCCGTACCGGCCGCGGCGCTCACAGGGCCGGCCGTTCCGCGTGGGCCGGCTTGTGCTCGGCGATGGCGGCGAACTCCTCCACCGTCAGCGACTCCCCGCGCGCCTGCGGGGAGATCCCGGCGGCGACCAGGGCGGCCTCGGCTCCGGCGGCGGACCCGGCCCAGCCGGACAGTGCGGCCCGCAGCGTCTTGCGGCGCTGCGCGAACGCCGCGTCCACGACGGCGAACACCTCCGCCTTCGAGGCGGTCGTCCCGATCGGCTCGGCGCGGCGGACGAGCGACACCAGGCCCGAGTCCACGTTCGGCGCGGGCCAGAACACGTTGCGGCCGATCGCTCCGGCCCGCTTCACGTCCGCGTACCAGTTCGCCTTGACCGACGGCACCCCGTACACCTTGTTGCCCGGCCGGGCGGCCAGCCGGTCGGCGACCTCGGACTGCACCATGACCAGGGTCCGCTCGATGCTCGGGAACCGGTCCAGCATCGTCAGCAGCACCGGCACGGCCACGTTGTACGGCAGGTTCGCGACCAGCGCGGTGGGCGGCGGGCCCGGCAGCTCCTCGACGAGGAGCGCGTCGGAGTGGACCAGCGCGAAGCGGTCCTTGCGCTGCGGCATGCGCGCCGCGATCGTCGCCGGCAGCGCGGCGGCGAGGACGTCGTCGATCTCGACGGCGGTGACCCGGTCGGCGGCCTCCAGCAGCGCGAGCGTCAGCGAGCCCAGGCCCGGCCCGACCTCGACGACCACGTCGTCGGGCCGGACGTCGGCGGTGCGCACGATGCGCCGCACCGTGTTGGCGTCGATGACGAAGTTCTGGCCCTTCTGCTTGGTCGGACGCACGCCGAGGGCGTCGGCCAGCTCGCGGATGTCGGCCGCGCCGAGGAGGGCGTCAGGGGCGTCAGGGGTTCTGTCGGGCTGCTGCTCTGCGGTGCTCACCGGTAAAGCCTACGGCCGCAGTGCGGCCACGGAGTCGCCCCCCGCTGCACGTACAGCTTCTTCGCCCGGTACGTCTGTTCCGCGCCCGAGGCGTCCTGCGGGCGGCCGCTGCCGCCGAGCGCCTGCCAGGTGCGGACGTCGAACTGGTACAGGCCGCCGTACGTGCCCGACGGGTCCGTCGCGTCGGGCCGACCGCCCGACTCGCACTGGGCCAGCGCGTCCCAGTCGAGGTGGTCCGCGCCCGCGACGGACGGCGGCAGCGGCTTCGTGCCGACCTTGACGAGCTGGGTGACGGGCTCGCGCACGGTCTCCTCCGCGACCTGGCGGGGGGTCTGGCGGACGCCGTTGACGGTGCGCAGGACGTAGGTGACGCGCCGGGTGCCGGCGCGGCCGGGCTGCTCGACGACCTCGGTGCCGGCGAACAGGGTGTCGTCCTCGACGCGTTCGGTCTCGAACGGGATGCGCTCCTCGCGGACCTCGCGGGTGCCGGTGATGCGCAGCACGGTGACGGTCTGGCCGTCGCGGGGGAACGAGTCGGGCGGGACGGAGGTGGTGTCCTGGCCGTTCAGGGTGATCCCGGCCTGGCTGAGGGCCTCCTGGACGGTGGCGGCGTTGGTGCGGACGGTGGTCTCGTCGCCGTCGGCCATGAACGTGACGCTGCGCTCGGTACGGACGGCGAGGGTCAGGCCGGCGCGGGGGACGGGCGCGGTGCGCGGGGCGGAGAGGTAGGCGCCCTCGACGCGGATCCCGAACTGGCGCAGCGCCCCCTCGACGGTGTCGGCGGTGGTCCAGACCTGGCGGCTCTGTCCGTCGAGGGTGAGCTGGAGGGGGCGGCCGTAGCGGACGACGACCTCGTCGCCGTCGTCGAGGGCGGCCCCGCGGGCCGGGGCGACGAGGTCGTGGGCCCCGACGCCGAGGCCCTCGGAGGCGAGGAGTTCCCCGACGTCGTCGGCGAAGGTGTGGAGGGTCCGGGACTGGCCGTCGACGGTGAGGCGGACGGACTTGTCGGCGGCGACGAAGGCGGTGGTGCCGCCGGCGAGGAAGGCGACGACGAGCGCCTGCGGAACGATCCGCCGCCAGGCGGCGGGGACCGCGACGGAGCCGGGGACCGGGCCGGGGACGGCGCGGTGGGTGGGTGCGGGGCCGAGGGCGGGTGCGGGGCCGTGGGCGGGTGCGGATGCGGGGCCGGGCGGGGGGCCGAAGCCGGGCCCGGTGGCGTGGCCGGCGGTGGCGGGCTCGTCCCGCTCGTCCGGTGCGGGGGCGCGCCGTCGGCGGCCGGTGCCGGGGGCTGCGGTGCCGGGGGCGCCGGGCCCGTGCGGGGTCTCGGGTGGTGCTCCCGCGCGGCGGCGGCCCGTCCCGGGTGCGGTCACGGCCAGGGCCACCGGGGCGACGGCCTCCGCCGGCCCGGTCCGCCCGCGGGCCCGCCGCCCCGGCAGGGCCGGCTCCGGCGGCTTGCGCCGGCGGGCGGCCCGTCGCGGCCCGGGGAGGCCGCCCTCGGCCGCTCCCGCCGAACCGTTACCGCTGCCCGGATCCGGTGCCGGCCCGGGACCCCGCCCGGGCCCGCCGCCCGGGTCGGCCCCGGGCCCGGGATCCAGCGCCAGGTCCAGCGCCACCGCCAGGGCCTCGCCGGGCGGCCCGGCCGGCACTCCCGCACCGCCGCCCGGTCCCGCACTGGCCGGGCGGCGGCCCGGGCCGGGTCCCGCTCCGGTTCCGGCCGTGGGATGCCATCCGGGTGCCGTGGCCGCGCCCTTGTCCCGGGCCGGATCCGGTGCGGTCGCCGGGGGGCGTACGGTGCCGGCGGGCGCGGTGCCGGCCGGCACGCGGCGGCGGGGCCAGGGGTCGGCGAGCCAGGACGGGCCCTCGTCCAGGATGGGGCCGGCCGCCTGGAGGGCGGTGGTGGCCGGGCCGGGGGGCGGCGCCGCGTTCCCGGGCGGGGCCGCGTAGGGAGGCCAGGGGAGGCGGGGGTCGGCGGCGGGCCCGTAGGCCCCGGTGTAAGGACTCTCGCTCACGACGCTCGCTCCACTGGTCCGGCCCGCCTTCGGTTTCGGGCACGGCACCCTAGCGGAGCCGTCGTGACTCTCCCAAGTCGTGCAGCTACACAGCGTGTCGGGGCTTCAGTAGGCGAAGGCGCGGGCCGTGTTCGCCGCCAGGGCGGTGGCCATCGCGTCCTCGTCGATCCCGCGGACGGCGGCCATCGCCCGGACCGTCAGCGGAACGAGGTACGGCGCGTTCGGCCGTCCGCGGTACGGCGCCGGAGTGAGGTACGGGGCGTCCGTCTCGACCAGGACCAGCTCCAGCGGGGCCACCGCGAGGGCGTCCCGCAGCGGCTGGGCGTTCTTGAAGGTGACGGTCCCGGCGAAGGACATGTAGTAGCCGGCGGCCGCGCACTCCCGGGCCATGTCGGCGTCGCCCGAGTAGCAGTGGAAGACCGTCCGCTCCGGCGCGCCCTCCTCGCGCAGCACGCGCAGGACGTCCGCGTGGGCGTCGCGGTCGTGGATGACCAGGGCCTTGCCCTGCCGCTTGGCGATCTCGATGTGGGCGCGGAACGAACGCTCCTGCGCCGCCATGCCCTCCGGGCCGGTGCGGAAGTAGTCCAGCCCCGTCTCGCCGACGGCCTTCACGTGGTCGAGCTTCGCGAGCGCCTCGATCTCGGCCAGCGCCTCGTCGAGCGCGGCCTCGCCGCCGCCCGCCCGGGCGCCCTGACGCGACCAGCCTCCCCCAGCCCCAGGGGGCTGGGAGGTGCCCCCAGGGTCGCCCAGGACGATCCGCGGGGCTTCGTTCGGGTGCAGGGCCACCGCCGCGTGGACGTTCTCGTACGCGGCGGCGGTCTCGGCGGCCCAGCGGGACCCCTTCACGTCGCAGCCCACCTGCACGACGGTGGTCACCCCGACCGAGGCGGCCTTGGCGAGACCCTCCTCGACGGTGCCGGACTGCATGTCCAGGTGGGTGTGCGAATCCGCCACCGCCACGCGGAGCGGTTCCGGCAGCGGCGGCGGGGTGTCGCGGGCGTCCCGGTCGTTCCGGGTGCCCTTGGCGGAGGCGGAGGGGCTGGCAGGGCTCATACGGCCGATCTTATGACCGGCGCAGCTTCCGCAGCAGGCGGGCGAGCGGTCCGCGGCGCTTCTGCTCGCCGTTCAGCTCCGCGTCCACGGGCACCGGGCCGGGGCTGTCGTGCGCCGGCCTGCGGTGCTGCTTCGGGGATCGCGGCTCGTTCGCCCCGGCCGGCACGGGGCCGGCGATCCCGGGGGCGATGCGGTGGTGCCACAGCTTGTCGATCGTGCCCAGGACGGTCGATACCTGCCCCGCGCGCATGATCCGGACGACGTGGCCGCCGCAGTTCTGGCAGGTCGGGTTCGACAGCGGGGAGGGCACCCGCTCGCCCTCCACCGTGTACAGGATGAAGGGCCGGCCCTGGCCGTCGGTGTGGTGCTCGATCTCGTAGCCCTGCTCCCAGCCGAAACCGCACTTCATGCACGCGAAGGAGTAGGCCTCGTGCACGATCCGCACATCGGGGGCCACGGGCGGGTGTGCCGGGGTCGGTACGGGTGCGGGGGCGGGTATCGAGGTGTCTGCGATCTCACTCATGCCAGCTCCTCTTGCTTCCACTGTGCCATTGCCAGTGGACGCCTCTTCGGGCGGGAGCGCATCAGGCCATGTCCAGTGTTGGACGGTCCTTGGGCGACTCATGCCCAAAGTGCCCGGCACGGGGCCTGAGCTTTGCTTTTCAGATTAGCTCTTTACCATCCTGCGGCCTGTTTCCGGCCGCATTCTTTGCCGCGACCACTGCGTCGAAGACCTCTCGCTTGGGTACTCCGGCCTCGGCCGCGACCGCCGCGATGGCTTCTTTTCGCCGCTCTCCCGCCTCCTCGCGCACCCGCACCCGGCGCACCAGCTCCTCGGCGTCCACGTCGCCGGGTCCGGCGGCGGGGGCGCCCTCCACCACGATGGTGATCTCCCCGCGCACGCCTTCGGCGGCCCAGGCGGCGAGCTCGCCGAGACCGCCCCGCTTCACCTCCTCGTACGTCTTGGTCAGCTCGCGGCAGACCGCTGCCCGCCGGTCGGGGCCGAACACCTCGGCCATGGCGGCGAGGGTGTCGTCGAGCCGGTGCGGGGCCTCGAAGTAGACGAGGGTGCGCCGCTCGCCCTCGACCTCGCGCAGCCGGCCGAGGCGCTCGCCGGCCTTGCGGGGCAGGAAGCCCTCGAAGCAGAACCGGTCGACGGGCAGCCCGGACAGGGCGAGCGCGGTGAGGACGGCCGACGGCCCCGGCACGGCGGTGACCCGGACGTCCTGCTCCACGGCGGCGGCGACCAGCCGGTACCCGGGGTCGGAGACGGACGGCATGCCCGCGTCGGTGACCAGCAGCACCCGCTTGCCGTCCCGCAGCGCCTCCACCAGCTCGGGGGTGCGCGCCGACTCGTTGCCCTCGAAGTACGACACGACGCGCCCCGTGGTGTGCACGCCGAGGCCCTGGGTCAGCCGGCGCAGCCGCCGGGTGTCCTCGGCGGCGACGACGTCGGCCCGCTCCAGCTCGGCCGCCAGCCGGGGCGGGGCGTCGGCCAGGTCGCCGATCGGGGTGCCGGCGAGGACGAGCACGCCCGCCCCGGAATCGCGGGCGCCGCCCGAGGCCCGGGAGGCGGCGGGGTGAGCGGGGGTTTCGGAGCCGAGGGGCTGGTCAGTCGTCACCCGTCCATCCTCTCAGCCGGGCCGGCCGCCCCCGCCCCACCGCCCGGCGCGGGCACCGGCGGTCTGCGGCACTGGGGTTCGCACAGCCGCGTTCCCTACCATGACCCGGTGACCAGTACCGCGACGCCGCCGCCCAGCCCCGCGGGGGCCCCGCCCGCCCCGGTCGGGGAGCGCGAAGAAGAGCCGTCCTCCTGGCTGCGCCGCCTGCGCGGCTTCGGCTACGCGCCGCCCGCCGGCGCGCCGCGGCCGGATGTCCGCGCCCGCCTGGTGCCCCCGTACACCCGGCCCTCCGCGCAGCTGTGGGCGGCGCTCGGGATCCCCGCCACGGCGGCGGGGACCTGGCAGCGCGTCATGGCGTGGCTCGGGCCGGTGCTGGTGGCGCTGGTCGCCGGGGTGCTGCGGTTCGTGAACCTGGGCAGCCCGAAGGCGGTGATATTCGACGAGACGTACTACGCCAAGGACGCCTGGGCCACCATCCGGCAGGGCTACGAGGCGAGCTGGCCCAAGGACATCGACAAGTCGATCCTCGCCAACCCCGACGGGGTCGCCCTGCCCGCGGACCCCGGCTACGTGGTGCACCCGCCGGTCGGCAAGTGGGTCATCGGGCTCGGCGAGTGGATGTTCGGCTTCGACCCCTTCGGCTGGCGGTTCATGACCGCCCTGCTCGGCACCCTGTCGGTGCTGATGCTGTGCCGGATCGGGCGCCGGCTGTTCCGCTCCACCTTCCTCGGCTGCCTGGCGGGCACGCTCCTCGCCGTGGACGGCCTGCACCTGGTGATGAGCCGCGCCGCCCTGCTCGACCTGGTGCTGATGTTCTTCGTGCTGGCCGCCTTCGGGGCGCTGCTCATCGACCGGGACCGGGCGCGGGCCGCGCTGGCGGCCGCGCTGCCGGTGGACGACGAGGGCCGGACCAGACCGGACGCGGCCGTCGCCGAGACGCTGCGGCTGGGCTGGCGCCCGTACCGGATCCTGGCGGGCGTCTGCCTGGGCCTGGCCTTCGGCACCAAGTGGAACGGCCTGATCGTGCTCGCCTTCTTCGGCGTGCTCACGGTGCTGTGGGACGCGGCCGCGCGCCGCACCGCCGGGGCCGGGGCCCCGTACGCGGCGATGCTGCGCCGGGACGCGCTGCCGGCGTTCGTCTCCACGGTCCCGGTCGCGATCGCGGTGTACCTGGCCTCCTGGACGGGCTGGATCCTCAGCCCGGACGACGGCAAGGGCGGCTACTTCCGCGACTGGGCCGCCAAGCAGGACCAGGGCAGCGCCCTGTCGTTCCTGCCGGAGTGGCTGCGCAGCCTGTGGCACTACGAGACCGAGGTCTACCAGTTCCACGTCGGCCTGACCTCGGGGCACACCTACGAGTCGAACCCGTGGAGCTGGCTGGTCCTGGGCCGCCCGGTCTCCTACTTCTACGAGTCCCCCGACCCCGGCACGGACGGCTGCCCGGCGACCGAGGCCGGCAAGTGCGCCCGCGAGGTGCTGGCCCTGGGCACGCCGCTGCTGTGGTGGGCGGGCTGCTTCGCGCTGCTGTACGTGCTGTGGCGGTGGTTCTTCCGCCGCGACTGGCGGGCGGGCGCGATCGCCTGCGCGCTGGGCGCGGGCCTGCTGCCCTGGTTCAACTACCAGGAGCGGACCATCTTCTTCTTCTACGCGGTGGTCTTCGTCCCGTACCTGTGCCTGGCGGTGACGATGACGATCGGGGCGCTGCTGGGCCCGGCGGGCTCGTCGGAGCGCAGGCGGGCGCTGGGCGCGATCGCGGCGGGCGTGCTGGTGCTGCTGATCGTCTGGAACTTCATCTACTTCTGGCCGGTCTACACGGGCGAGACGATCCCGATGGACTCCTGGCGCAGCCGCATGTGGCTGGACACCTGGGTCTAGCGGGCTCGCGAGGCAGGATCGAGGGCCGGTGCCGGGTCGGTGCCGGCCCTCCGGAATATCTCCCTCCCGTAACAAGATGTGCACGACACGCGTACGCCGCGTAAGGTCCGTGCCAAGGGGGCTTTGAACGCGTTCAGGGTTCCGGGGGACCGAAGGGGAGGACGTGACGTGAACGGGGCGGCGAAGGGGGCGGTCATCGGCGGGGTGTTCCTCGCGATGATGGGCGGAGCCGGGTACGGGGTCTACGCGATGGTCGACGGGGCCGGCAGCCACGGCGGCGACGGCAAGGGCGCCGAGAGCCGGGCCGCGCAGGGCAGCGGCCCGATCACCGAACGGGAGGCCGCGGGCACCGCCAAGGCCTTCCTCGACGCCTGGGCCGCCGGGGACGCGGCCGCGGCGGCCCGGCTGACCAACAACCAGCAGGCCGCCCAGACCGCGGTCGCCGACTACCGGGACCGGGCCCACGTCTCCAAGGCCGTCATCACGCCGGGCGCCGCGACCGGCGCCAGCGTCCCCTTCACCGTCGCCGCGGAGGTCACCTACGAGGGCGCGACCAAGCCGCTCGCCTACGCGTCCACGCTGACCGTCGTCCGCGGCGTCACCAGCGGCAAGCCCCTCGTCGACTGGCAGCCCTCGGTCATCCACCCGCAGCTCGGCAAGGACGAGAAGCTGCGCGCCGGGGCCCCCGCCACCCCGCCGGTCAAGGCGGTCGACCGCAACGGCGAGGAGCTCACCGCCGAGAAGTACCCCTCGCTGCGCCCGGTCCTCGACCAGCTGCGGCAGACGTACGGCGGCAAGGCCGGCGGCCGGGCCGGGGCCGAGCTGTGGATCGAGCCGGCCGCCCAGGACGCGCCGAAGCGCACCCTGCTGACCCTGGCCGAGGGCGAGCCGGGCACGCTGCGGACCACCCTCGACGCCGCGGTGCAGGCCGCGGCCGAGAAGGCCGTCGCCCGGTACCCCGAGGCCTCGGTGGCCGCCGTCAAGCCGAGCAACGGCGACATCCTGGCCGTCGCCAACCACCGCAGGGACGGCTTCAACGCGGCCATGGAAGGCGCCCGCGCCCCCGGCTCCACCATGAAGATCGTCACGGCGGCGATGCTGATCGACCGCGGCAAGGCGGGGGCGGACCAGCCGGCGGAGTGCACCAAGGAGGCCTCCTGGGGCGGCCGCTCCTTCCACAACCTGAAGAACTTCGACCTGCCCGCCGACGCCACCTTCGCCACCGGCTTCGCCCGCTCCTGCAACACCACCTTCATCAAGCGGATCGACGACGTCCACGACGACGCGGCCCTGTCGAAGGAGGCGCGGGAGGTCTTCGGCATCGGACTCGACTGGAAGACCGGCGTCCGCTCGGCCGACGGCAAGGTCCCCGAAGCCACCGGCGCGTCCGCCGCCGCGGCCTACATCGGGCAGGGGCAGATCACCATGAACCCCCTCAACGTCGCCTCGCTCACGGCCACCGCCCGCAGCGGCCAGTTCCACCAGCCGGTGATCGTCGCGCCCGACCTCGACGGCCGCCCGATCGCCCGCGCCGAGCGCCGCATGAAGCCCGCCGTGGCCCAGCAACTGGTGCGCATGATGAAGCTGACCGCCTCCAGCGGCACCGCCGCCGAGGTGATGGGCACCGTACGCGGCTCCGACAAGGGCGCGAAGACCGGCTCCGCCGAGGTCGACGGCGCGGGCAGCCCCGACAGCTGGTTCACGGGCTTCAGCGGCGACGTCGCCGCGGCCGCCATGGTCGAGGCCGGCGGCCACGGCGGCGACGCGGCCGGACCCGTCGTCGCGGCCGTCCTCAACTCCTGACCCGGCCGCCCGGGTCCGGGCCCGGGAGCCGCGCTACCCAGAGCGGAAATGAGTAGCAGCACCCTGGTCCGGGGCCCCGGGCGCGCGGGAGCGTACCGGCATGGACATCAGTGCACGGGACCTGGCCGAGGCGACCCCCGCGACGCGGGACCGGTACGTCGATCTGCTGCGCGTCGCCTCGCTCGCCACCGTCGTCCTCGGGCACTGGCTGATGGCCGCGGTGACCGGGGACGGAATAGGGAACCTGCTCGCCCTCGTCCCCGGACTCCAGGCCCTGACCTGGGTGCTGCAGGTCATGCCGGTGTTCTTCTTCGTCGGCGGCTTCTCCCACGCCCTGTCGTACCGCTCGCTCGAACGGAAGGCCGACGGGCGGGACGGCGTCTACGCCGTGTTCCTGCAGGCCCGGCTGCGGCGGCTGCTGCGGCCCACCCTCGTCTTCGTCCTCGTCTGGACGGCCGCCGCGCTCGCCGTCCAGGCCGCGGGCCGCGGGGACGGGCGGCTCTCCGGGGCCGCCCTGCGGATGGTCACCCAGCCGCTGTGGTTCATCGGCGTCTACCTCGCCATGGTCGCCCTCACCCCGCCCCTGCTCCGGCTGCACCGGCGGTGGGGCTGGGGCGCCTTCACCGCGCTCGCCGGGGCCGCGGCCGCCGTCGACCTGCTGCGGTTCGGGGCCGGAGTGCCCTACGTCGAGTTCCTGAACTTCGCCTTCGTCTGGCTCGCCGTGCACCAGCTCGGCTTCCTGCGCGCCGACGGCCGCCTCACCCCCGCCGGCCGGGCGCCGCACCGCCGGTCCCGGCTCCTGCGTCCCGCCGCCCTCGCCGCCGCCGGACTCTGCGGGGCCGCGCTGCTCGTCGCGTACGGGCCGTACCCGCTGTCCATGGTCGGGATGCCCGGAGAGAAGCTGTCCAACATGGCGCCGCCCACCCTCGCCCTGCTCTGCCACGGGTTGTGGCTCGTCGGGGCCGTCGAACTGCTCGGGGCGCCCGCCGCTCGGCTGCTGGCCCGGCCCCGGGTGTGGCGGGGCGTGGTCGCCGCCAACGGGATCGCCATGACCGCCTTCCTGTGGCACCTCACCGCCATGCTCGCCGTGTACGCCGCCCAGCTCGCCCTCGGGCTGCGGCTGCCCGAGCCCGCCTCGGCCGACTGGTGGGCCCAGGTGCCCGCACGGCTGCTGCTCGCCGCCGCGCTGACCGGGCTGCTCGTCGCCGCCTTCCGCCGCTTCGAAGCCCCCGCCTCCGCACCTGCACCCGCCCCCGCCCCCGTCCCGGTGTCCGCCCCCGCCGCGACCGGCTCGTCGCCGCGCGCCGCCGCCGGCACCACCCTGTGCCTGCTCGGCATCCTCGGCCTGTCCATGACCGGCCTGGGCGGGCTGTTCGAGGGCCGCACCGCCACCCTCGTCGCGCTCCCCGTCACCGCTCCCGCCGCCATCGCCATGGCGCTCGGCGGCTGGTACCTGGTGGAACGCTCCGCCCCGTCCCGGAGCGTTAGGCTGAGGGGCTGATCCACACCCTCCCCCGGACCCCTCCGGGGGTACCCCACCTGGAGCGCGTCTGATGGCCGTCAATCTGGTCAATGTCGAGGCAGTGAGCAAGGTGTACGGCACCCGTGCCCTGCTCGACGGCATCTCCCTCGGCGTCTCCGAGGGGGACCGGATCGGTGTCGTGGGCCGCAACGGCGACGGCAAGACCACCCTGATCCGGATCCTCGCCCGGCTGGAGGAGCCCGACACCGGCCGGGTCACCCAGAGCGGCGGCCTGCGCATGGGCGTCCTCACCCAGCACGACTCGCTCGACCCCACGGCGACGATCCGGCACGAGATCATCGGGGACATGGCCGACCACGAGTGGGCCGGCAACGCGAAGATCCGCGACGTGCTGACCGGCCTGTTCGGCGGCTTGGACCTGCCCGGGTTCGCCCAGGGCCTGGACACCGTCATCGGCCCGCTCTCCGGTGGCGAGCGCCGCCGCATCGCCCTCGCCAGGCTGCTCATCGAGGACCAGGACCTCATCGTCCTCGACGAGCCCACCAACCACCTCGACGTCGAGGGCATCTCCTGGCTGGCCCGGCACCTCCAGACGCGCCGCTCCTCGCTCGTCTGCGTCACCCACGACCGCTGGTTCCTCGACCAGGTCTGCACCCGCATGTGGGACGTCCAGCGCGGCAGCGTCTACGAGTACGAGGGCGGCTACAGCGACTACGTCTTCGCCCGCGCCGAGCGGGAGCGGATCGCCGCGACCGAGGAGGTCAAGCGGCAGAACCTGATGCGCAAGGAGCTGGCCTGGCTGCGCCGCGGCGCTCCCGCCCGCACCTCCAAGCCGCGGTTCCGCATCGAGGCCGCCAACGCCCTCATCGCGGACGTGCCGCCGCCGCGCGACACCTCCGAGCTGATGCGCTTCGCCAACGCCCGCCTCGGCAAGACCGTGTTCGACCTGGAGGACGTCACCGTCCAGGCCGGGCCGAAGACCCTGCTCAAGCACCTCACCTGGCACCTCGGCCCCGGCGACCGCATCGGCCTGGTCGGCGTGAACGGCGCCGGCAAGACCTCGCTGCTGCGGGCCCTGGCCGAGGCGGCCCGTACCCAGGGCGACGTGCAGCCGGCGGCCGGCAGGGTCACCGTCGGCAAGACCGTCAGGCTGGCCTACCTCTCCCAGGAGGTCGGCGAACTCGACCCGTCCCTGCGGGTCCTGGAGGCCGTCCAGCGCGTCCGCGACCGCGTCGACCTCGGCAAGGGCCGCGAGATGACGGCCGGTCAGCTGTGTGAGCAGTTCGGCTTCACCAAGGAGAAGCAGTGGACGCCGGTCGGCGACCTCTCCGGCGGTGAGCGCCGCCGACTGCAGATCCTGCGGCTGCTGATGGACGAGCCGAACGTGCTCTTCCTCGACGAGCCCACGAACGACCTCGACATCGAGACCCTCACGCAGCTGGAGGACCTCCTCGACGGCTGGCCCGGCTCGATGATCGTGATCTCGCACGACCGGTTCTTCATCGAGCGCACCACCGACACGGTGATGGCGCTGCTGGGCGATGCGACCCTGCGGATGCTGCCGCGCGGCCTCGACGAGTACCTGGAGCGCCGCCAGAAGATGATCGAGGCGGCCGCGCCCGCGCCCGCCCCGGCCGCACCGAAGTCGACGTCCGCCGGCGACTCCCGCGCCGCGAAGAAGGAACTGCAGCGGATCGAGCGGCAGCTCAACAAGATGGCGGACCGCGAGACCAACCTGCACGCCCAGATCGCCGAGAACGCCACGGACTTCGCGAAGGTGGCCAAGCTCGACGCCGAGCTGCGCGAACTCATCGCGGAGCGGGACGAGTTGGAGATGCGCTGGCTGGAGCTGGCCGAGGAGGCCTGACGGTCCGCGGGTGCGGTGGCCGAACTGGCCTGATAACGACGCTGTCACAGGCCGGTCCGCCCTTGGGAACAGGGGTGCGACCGGCCCGGTGCCGTCCCGGCGGCAGTGGTAGAAAGGTCATCTCCCCCACCCTGACACCCGACGCCGAAGGTACGCGCTGATGACCGAGCAGCCCCAGCCGCCGAACCAGCCGCCGGCGCCGGACGGTTACGGGCACCTCCCCGGCCCCCCGCAGTCCTCGTACGGCGCGCCCCCGCAGGGCCCCAACCCGTACGCCCAGCCGCAGCCCCCCACCGCGCCGACGGGGCAGCCCGCGTACTCCTTCCCGCAGCCGGGCGCGACCCCGGGCCCCGGCACCCCGCCCGGCCGCCGACGGACCGCCGCCGTCGCCGCGGTCGCGGTCGCCGGCGTCCTCGTCCTGGGTGCCGGCGGGTACGCCCTCCTCGCGGGCGGCGGGGAGAAGGATCCGGCCACGCCGGTCGCCCAGAGCTCCCCGCCCGCCGACGCCCAGGCGTCCGCCACCCCCGACAAGGGCGACGGCAACGGCAACGGCTCCCAGGTCAACGAGGACCTCAACGCCGGGCGCAAGCAGGGCGAGGACAGGGTCCTCTGGCTCAAGGCCCCCAAGGTCGACGGCCCCGGCATGGGCGTCGACGCCGAGGGCCAGTGGGTCGTCGGCGACACCGTCGTCAAGCGGTTGTGGAACAACCTCACCGCCTACGGGGCCGGCGACGGCAAGGAGCAGTGGACCCTCGCCTTCCCCGCGCCGATCTGCTCCGTCACCCCGCAGACCACCGCCGACGCCAAGACCGTCGTCCTGTACAGGGAGAGCACGACCGAGGGTGCCCTCTGCAGCCGGATGCGGATGGTCGACCTGAAGACGGGCAAGGAGGGCTGGTCCAAGGAGATCCCCTCGGAGGGTTTCCTCGACATCATGACCAGCCCCACCCTGGGGATGACGGGCGACACCGTGGCCGTCAGCCGCGGCGGCTCCGCCAGCGCCTTCAAGATCAGCACGGGTGACAAGCTGTTCGGCAGCGGGTCCGCCGAGGGCTGCAAGCCCGGCGCGTACACCCTCCACAACAACAAGATGATCGCGATCTCCGGCTGCAAGGAGAAGGACGGCAAGGGCGAGGTCTCGGGCGCAGACCCGGTCACCGGCAAGAAGACCTGGACCTACCAGCTGCCCGACGGCTACAAGGCCGTCAACGTCTACTCCCTCGACCCGGTCGTCCTCGACATCGCCAACCAGGAGAAGAACCAGCGCGCCATCGTGGTCCTCGGGCCCGACGGGAAGCACAGCGCCACCCTGAGCGCCGAGGGCAAGTGGGCCAACGAGTGCATCCCCGCGGCGGGGGGATCCCTTGAGATCTGCAACAAGACCGTCGTCGACGGCGGCACCCTCTACATGCCGACCTTCGCGGACGTCAAAAAGGCCAACGAGATCGTCGCCTTCGACCTGAGCACCGGCAAGGCCAAGTGGCGCACCCCGGCCGGCGACAGCCGCATCTTGACCCCGATCAGGATGGAGAACGGGCAGCTGATCGCCTACCGGTCCGCCGAGCAGGACAAGGGCGGCGAGGTCGTCGCGATCCCGGCCGCCGGCGGCGCGCCCACCGCCCTGCTGCGCAACCCGTCCGGTACCGCCGCTCCGATCGAGGCCTCCTTCTACTCCCCGCAGATCGACTACGTGGGTGGCCGCCTGTACATCTCCGTCACCCACCTGCGCGCGCAGAACAAGGACGAGAAGCTCCTGATGGTCTTCGGCAAGTGAACGAGTCCACCGAGCCGCCACCGAGAGGCAACAGCAACCGATGAGTACCCCGCCGCCCCCTCAGCAGCCGCCCGCCGGCGGCTTCGGCGCGCCGCAGGGCCCCCCGCCCGGAGGCTTCGGCGCACCGCCGCCCACGGCGCCGCCCGTCCCGCCGCAGCAGCCCCCGGCCGGCGCCCCGCCGCAGCCGCCGGTGGACCCGCGCCAGCCGGCCGGCGCGCCGCCGCAGGCCCCGCCGCCCGCCGTGCCGCCGACCATGCCCGCGGGCGGGCCGGCCGTGCCGCCGCAGGCCGCGCCGCCCGGGCAGCCGGCGTACGGCTACCCCCAGCAGGGCTACGGCTACCCGCAGCAAGGCCCCGCCGCCCCGAACCCGTACAGCGCCCCCACGGCGCCCATGCAGGCGGCCCCGCCGCAGCCGGTCCCCTCCGGCGCGGGCGGCGGCGGTGACAAGCGCACCCAGACGATGATCATCGGTGCGGCGGCGCTCGCCGTCGTCCTGATCGTCGCCGGCGGCCTCTGGTACGCCTCCGGCAGCGGCGGCGGCGACGAGCCCGCGGCGAGCCCCACGTCCGGGGGGAGCAGCGCCCCGGCCGGCGCGTCCGGCTCGGAGAAGGTGCCCGCCAACACCAAGTCGCGGCCGCTGTACAACCAGCCGAGCCCGGCGCCGGAGGAGATCACCTCCGTCCCCGGCTCCTGGCTCACCGACTCCACCTACGTGAAGACCGACGTGTCCAAGGTCGTCGGGTACAACGTGGTCGACGGCGGCAAGAAGTGGGAACTGCCGTTCCCGGGCGAGGTCTGCGGCGCGACCAAGCACGTCAGCGACGACAAGACGGCCGTGCTGTACAAGGCGGCCGCGGCCACGCCGCAGAACAAGTACCCGCCGTGCACCGAGGTCGGCGTCATCGACCTGAACACCGGCAAGCTCCTGTGGTCCGGCAACGCCAAGGGCAGCGCCACCGGTGACCAGCCGGCCTCGCTGAACGAGGTCACCATCAGCGGCCAGACCGTCGCCGCGGCCGGCACCAGCGGCGGCGCCGCCTGGAACCTCGCCGACGGCAAGTCGCTGTGGACGCCCAAGGTCGACCCCGACGGCTGCTACGACGCCGGCTACGCGGGCGGTGAGGGCCTCGCCGTCATCCGCAAGTGCGGTCGCTACCCCAGCCAGACCCTGTACGCGCAGAGCCTGAACCCGACCACCGGCGCACCCACCGCCTCGTACAAGCTCTCCGAGGGCATCGAGTGGGCGTCGATCATCTCCACCAAGCCGCTGGTCGTCGCCGCCGACGTCGGCGGCACCGCCAAGAACGCCACGGGCATCAGCGACCTGTTCGTCGTCGACCCCAAGGGCGAGCTGAAGGCGCGCATCTCGCTCGCCTCCGGCAACTTCGGCGGCAAGTGCCGGGCGACGGAGATCGAGAAGTGCACGAACATCGTGGTCGGCAACGGCAAGGTCTACCTGCCCTCCATCGAGCACCAGGGCAAGGACTCCTCGCTGGCCCGCACCAACGAGCTGCTCTCCTTCGACCTGGAGACCGGCAAGCAGACCAGTGACCGCGCCGACGCCGGCGAGCGGTACACCATGTTCCCGCTCCGCATGGACGGGTCGAACATCATCGCCTACAAGGTGCCGCCCTACGACAAGGGCGGCCAGATCGTCTCCATCAACGGGACGACGATGAAGGAGACCCTCCTGATGGAGAACCCGGCGGAGAAGGCGAGCCGCACCGCCGAGACCGGTTTCTCGCCCGAGTTCTCCGAGTTCCGCTACCACAACGGCAAGCTCTTCATCTCCCGCACCAACGTGAAGAAGCCGTTCTCCGACAAGTCGGATCCCGAGTACCTGTTCGTGTCCTTCAGCGCCAGCTGATCCCCGGCCGCGTCCCGGCCCGCCGAAGCCCCCGGAAGGTCCGCCTTCCGGGGGCTTTCGTGCCGTATCCGCCGCGCGCCGTCGAACAAGCGTGTAGCTTGCCGGGGCAGAAGGGGAGAGGGTGGGGGCCCAATGGGCGTACGGGTCATGGTGGTCGACGAACACAGGCTGCTGGCCGAGGCGCTCGCCTCGGCCCTGAAACTGCGCGGACACCGGGTGCTCGCCGCGGCCGCACCGGCCGCGGGCGCCGCCGACCTGGTCATCAGCCGCGCTCCGGAGGTCTGTCTGCTGGGCACGGCCACACCCGCGGAGCCGGGGGTCTTCGAGCCCGTGGTCCGCATCAGACGGGAGCGGCCGCAGACCGCGGTCGTGGTCCTCGGCCCCGTGCCGAGCCCGCGCGGCATCGCCGCCGCCTTCGCCGCCGGCGCCTGCGGGTACGTACGCCAGGACGAGCGGATCGAGGGCGTCGAGCGGGCGCTGGCCAAGGCCCGGGCGGGGGAGGCCGCGGTCTCCCCGCAACTGCTCCAGGCGGCGTTCGCGGAGCTCCTCAACCCCGCGGCCGCGCCCGACGACGAGGGCAGCCGGCTGCTGCGGCTGCTCACCCCGCGCGAGGTGGAGGTGCTGGTCCGGGTCGCCGAGGGCGAGGACACCCGGCTCATCGCCGCGGGCATGGAGATCGCACCGAGCACGGCGCGCACGCACGTGCAGCGGGTGCTGATGAAACTGGGCGTGGGCTCCCGGCTGGAGGCGGCCGCGCTGGCCGCCCGGACCGGCCTGCTGGACCGGGCGGCACTCCCGCGGACCGACGCCGATTTCCCCGGAGGCCCGTAATCCGGTAAGCCAGTGACCGGCATGCGCACCGTCGCGCGTGCGTTCCCCTGCGAGAGGTAGCAGACCAGTGAGCAAGACGCCGTCTTCTAAGTACATGGTCACCGGCGGCGCCGGATACGTGGGCAGCGTCGTCGCGGCGCACCTGCTGGAGGCCGGACACGAGGTCACCGTCCTCGACGACCTCTCCACGGGCTTCCGCGAGGGCGTCCCGGCCGGGGCCGAGTTCATCGAGGGCCGCATCCAGGACGCCGAGCGGTACCTCGACCCCTCCTACGACGCGGTCCTGCACTTCGCGGCGTTCTCGCAGGTCGGCGAGTCCGTCGTGAACCCGGCCAAGTACTGGGACAACAACGTCGGCGGCACCCTCGCCCTGCTGGGCGCCATGCGCTCGGCCGGCGTGCGCAAGCTGGTGTTCTCCTCCACGGCCGCCACCTACGGCGAGCCCACCGAGAGCCTGCTGACGGAGGCGTCCGCCACCCGGCCCACCAACCCGTACGGCGCCTCCAAGCTGGCCGTCGACCACATGATCACGGGCGAGTGCGCGGCCCACGGCGTCGCGGCGGTGTCGCTGCGCTACTTCAACGTGGCCGGCGCCTACGGCCGGTACGGCGAGCGCCACGACCCCGAGACCCACCTGATCCCCCTGGTCCTCCAGGTCGCCCTCGGCGAGCGGGAGTCGATCTCGGTGTTCGGCGAGGACTACCCCACCCCGGACGGCACCTGCGTGCGCGACTACATCCACGTCGCCGACCTGGCGGAGGCCCACCTGGCCGCCCTGGACGCCGCCACCGAGGGCGAGCACCTGATCTGCAACCTGGGCAACGGCAACGGCTTCTCGGTCCGTGAGGTCGTCGAGGCCGTCCGCAAGGTCACCGGCAAGGACATCCCCGAGGTCGTCGCGCCGCGCCGGGCCGGCGACCCGGCCGTGCTCGTCGCCTCCGCGAAGGCCGCCCACGAGAAGCTCGGCTGGACCCCGTCCCGCCCCGACCTCGAGGGCATCATCGCCGACGCGTGGAACTTCACCCGCGACCTGCGCGGCTGAAGCCCCGACCCGCAGCGGCCCGCAGCGGCCGCACCGGACGCGCCGGTCCACCGCGCCCCCCGCACGCCGCCGTGCGGGGGGCGCGGTGCGTTGCCGGGCGGCCACCGGGGGAGCGCGCCGGGCCGGGAGCGCCGCGGGCGGGCGCAGCGCGCGGGCGCTCAGCGTGCACACGCCGGGTGAAATGCCCCCCGTGCATCTGCCCGGAGCGCCTACCGGGCCGGAAAGGGTCTTAGAGGGCCTTCGAACCGCTCAATTCAGGCCATGTCGACGGCCCTTCGGGAGGGTCCCACCAGAAAACCGCTCGGAAAAGTTCTGCTATTCGGCCAACCGCGAGCCGCACCCCGCTCTACGCTGATGCGTGACGCCGGTGGGGGCCGGTGTTGATTCAGGGGTCGAGACACGCCGGGTACGGCGTCCGGACCGGGGTAGTGCAGAGATGTCTCGGCGGCGGCCGCGGCAGCTTCCGTCACCCGGTCCGGGCGCCGTACCCGCAGTCGTCCGTCCCCGACCCTTGGGGGTTTTGTGGTTCGCATCCGTGTTCTCGTGGTCGATGACCACCGCATCTTCGCCGAGTCGCTGGCCGCCGCTCTGGCGGCCGAGCCCGACGTCGACGTGTCCGCGGCCGGCAGCGGCCCGGCCGCCCTGCGCTGCCTGGAACGCGCGGTGGCGGAGGGGCGCCGCTTCGACGTGCTGCTGGTGGACGCCGACCTCGGCGCCGCCGCCGGGACGGTGCCCGCACAGCGGGACGGGTCCGGGGCCCCTCCGCCCGGCTCGGACGGCATCGCGCTCGTCGCCGGCGTACGGGCGGCCCATCCCGCGGTCCGCACCGTCGTCCTCGCCGAGCGCGACGACCCGCGCCGGGCCGCGTACGCCCTCCAGGCGGGCGCGTCGGGCTGGGTCGCGAAGGACTGTTCGCTCTCGCGGCTGCTGGCCGTCATCCGGGGGGTGCTGCGCGAGGAGACGCACCTGCCGCCCGCTCTGCTCACCGGCGTCCTGCGGGAGTTGACCGCCGCGCGCAAGCACCGCAGCGACAGCGAGCGGCTCGTGGAGTCCCTGACGCCGCGCGAGCACGAGGTGCTGCGCTGCATGGTGGCGGGGCTTGGCCGCAAGGACGTGGCGGCCCGACTCTTCCTGTCCCCGCACACCGTCCGCACGCACATGCAGAACGTGCTGGGCAAGCTCGGGGTGCACTCCACGCTCGCGGCCGTGGCGCTGGCCCGGCGGGCGGGCGTCCGGCCGGCGGACCTACCCGGGGATGTTGTCGAACGGAGCGGTCAACCGGCGTAGCAGGGCGGCGAGGTCGGCACGCTGGGCCTGGGAGAGCTGGGCCAGGATCGCCCGCTCCTGGGCCAGCAGCCCGGCCAGGGCCTCGTCGGCGCGGTCGCGGCCCTCGGGGGTCAGCCGGACCAGGACCCCGCGCCGGTCGTTGGGGTCGGGCAGCCGCTCGACGAGCCCCTTCTTGGCGAGCCGGTCGATGCGGTTGGTCATCGTGCCGGAGGTGACCAGAGTCTGCGTCAGCAACTGGCCGGGGGACAGCTGGTAGGGCGCGCCGGCGCGGCGCAGCGAGGTCAGGACGTCGAACTCCCACGGCTCCAGGCCGTGCTCGGAGAAGGCCAGCCTGCGGGCGCGGTCGAGATGGCGGGCGAGCCTGCTCACGCGGCTCAACACTTCCAGCGGTTCCACGTCGAGGTCAGGGCGTTCCCGCCGCCATGCCGCGACCAACCGGTCGACCTCGTCCTCCATGCCGATCAGTGTAAGGGGTCTGTCGATGTGAAGTCTCTTGAATGCAAGAGTCTCGGAGGGGTATATCTTGAGAGCGTGAATCTTGGCGTCAAGATATATTCGGGGCGGCCGCGGGCATGGAGAGGGCCGTAACGGCTTCCGTTTCCGACCGCCCCGCCAGCAGGGAGGCTCGACCATGCATTCCGACATCCGTGGCACGACACGCGTCCCCTCCGCCGCCACCCGCGCGGTACCCACCTGGGACCCGCAGCAGTACCTCCGGCACGCAGGACACCGCACGCGCCCCTTCCTCGACCTCCTGCACCGCGTACCGGAACTCCCCGCCGACCCCGCCCGCATCGCCGACCTCGGCTGCGGTCCCGGCAACGTCACGGCCCTCCTCGTCGACCGCTGGCCCCGGGCCCACACCACCGGCTTCGACCTCTCCGCGGAGATGCTCCGGCGCGCCGACGCCGAACACGCCGGACCCACCCCCGGCGGCGGCACCCTCGACTTCCGCCGCGCCGACCTCGCCGACTGGCTCCCCGACGAGACCTACGACCTGATCGTCTCCAACGCCGCCCTCCAGTGGGTGCCCAACCACCCCGGCTCCTTCGCCTCCTGGATCAACGGCCTGCGCCCCGGCGGCACCTTCGCCTTCCAGGTCCCCGGCAACCACGCCGCCCCCAGCCACGCCCTCCTCGCCGGGCTCTGCGACAGCCCGCGCTGGCGCGACCGGCTCGCCGGCCACGGCTCCCGCTACACCCACGTCCTCGACGCCGCCGAATACCTCGACCGGCTCACCGAGCTCGGCTGCGCCGCCGACACCTGGGAGACCACCTACTTCCAGCTGCTGCCCGGCACCGACCCCGTCCTCGACTGGGTCAAGGGCACCGCCCTGCGCCCGGTCCTGACCGCCCTCGAAGACGACCCCCGGGCCGTCGACGCCTTCCTCGCCGAATACCGCGACCTGCTGCGCACCGCCTACCCGCCCGGCCCGCGCGGCACCGTCTTCCCCTTCCGCCGCGTCTTCGCCGTCGCCGTCAAGGAGCGCTGACCACCGGCAACCGGCTCGAACCCCCGAACCGTCCCACCCGGCGGGGTGAGGCGCCCCGGAAACGGGACGGCGCCCCGTCACCGCGGCCGCGGTGACGGGGCGCCGTCGGAGCCGTCCGCGCGGGCTCCCGTCGGAGCCCGCGCATGCGTACTCAGCTCTTGCGGTGGCCGACCAGCCGGGGCTTCGCCTCCAGCCCGTCCAGCCCGTGCCAGGCCAGGTTCACCAGGTGCGCCGCGACCTCCGCCTTCTTCGGCCGCCGCACGTCCAGCCACCACTGGCCGGTCAGCGCCACCATCCCGACCAGCGCCTGCGCGTACAGCGGGGCCAGCTTCGGATCGAACCCGCGCGTCTTGAACTCCAGACCCAGGATGTCCTCGACCTGCGTGGCGATGTCGCTGATCAGCGACGCGAACGTACCCGTCGACTGGGCCACCGGCGAGTCCCGCACCAGGATCCGGAACCCGTCCGTGTAGGACTCGATGTAGTCCAGGAGGGCGAACGCCGCCTGCTCCAGCAGCTCCCGCGGGTGCCCGGCCGTCAGCGCGCCCGTCACCATGTCCAGCAGCTGGCGCATCTCCCGGTCCACCACGACCGCGTACAGGCCCTCCTTGCCGCCGAAGTGCTCGTACACCACGGGCTTGGAGACCCCGGCCTTCGCCGCGATCTCCTCCACCGAAGTGCCCTCGAAACCCTTCTCGGCGAACAGGGCCCGGCCGATGTCCAGCAGTTGCTGGCGCCGCTCCGCGCCCGTCATCCGAACCCGGCGGCCGCGCCTGGGCTTGTCGCTGCTGGAAGTGCTGCCGTCGATCGCCACGCCCCCCATCATGCCGCGTGCGACGCGTTTTCCCTGCGTCGGGCGTCGATCCGGGCCCCGGACGGCCAACGTACGTCCGACGCCCAGCCCGCCCGCTCGAACCAGCGGATCAGCCGCGCACTGGAATCCACCTGGCCGCGCAGCACCCCGTGCCGGGCCGACGTCGGGTCCGCGTGGTGCAGGTTGTGCCAGGACTCGCCGCACGACAGCACCGCCAGCCACCACACGTTCCCCGACCGGTCCCGGGACCGGAACGGACGCCTGCCCACCGCGTGGCAGATCGAGTTGATCGACCACGTCACGTGGTGCAGCAGCGCCACCCGGACCAGGGAACCCCAGAAGAACGCCGTGAACGCGCCCCACCACGACAGCGTCACCAGGCCGCCCACCAGCGGCGGGACCGCCAGCGACACCACCGTCCAGAACACGAAGTCGCGCGAGATCCGCCGCAGTGCCGGGTCCTTGATCAGGTCGGGGGCGTACTTGTGCTGGTCGGTCTGCTCGGTGTCGAACAGCCAGCCGACGTGCGCCCACCACAGGCCCTTCACCAGCGCCGGCAGGCTCTCCCCGAACCGCCACGGCGAATGCGGGTCGCCCTCCTGGTCGGAGAACCGGTGGTGCTTGCGGTGATCGGCCACCCAGCGCACCAGCGGCCCCTCCACCGCCATCGACCCCATGACCGCCAGCACGAGCCGCAGCGGCCGCTTCGCCTTGAACGAGCCGTGCGTGAAGTGGCGGTGGAAGCCGACCGTGATGCCGTGGCAGGTCAGGAAGTACATGGCGGCCATCAGGCCGAGGTCCAGCCAACTCACCCCCCACCCCCAGGCCAGCGGCACCGCCGCGAGCAGCGCCAGGAACGGCACGGTGATGAACAGCAGCAGTGCGATCTGCTCCACCGACCGCTTGTGCTCACCACCGCGGGTCGCGGACTGCAGCGGGGAGGCGGAAGAGGATGCGGAGGACGGTTCGGAGGGCGGGTCCGAGGGCACGGAGACGCCCTCGATCAGGTCGGGACCGGTGGTCATGGGCGTCCCCTGAAGGAGGAGGGAGGAGGCAGGCACCCCGGCTACGGATGCGTAACCTACGGCAACGTAAGTATGGCAAAGTGCGGCCCCCCGGCAAGGGGAGCGCGACGACACGGCACGGCGCGCCCGCGGGCACACTCACCCCCGCGCGCCCCGCCGCACGGTGCCGGCGCCCGCCTGTCGAGACGTTTACCGAGGCACGAGGCCCGGACACCTATCCTGGTGTCGTCGGACAGCGCGGTCCGCACGGGCAGCCGAGCTGCGCCGCAGAAGGCACCCCCGCAACGGGACCCCTACCCGTCCGGGCGGCGGTACCACCACGCGCGCACGCCGGAGCCCACCTCCCCGTAGCGCTCGACCACTGCAAGGAGCCGCACCTGTGAGCAGTGCCGACCAGGCCTCCACCGCCCACACCCCGGGCCGGGCCCCGTCCGCCGCCGTCGCCGCCGTCGACGCAGAGCTGCGCGCGGACATCCGCCGCCTCGGCGACCTCCTCGGCGAGACCATCGTCCGCCAGGAGGGCCGCGACCTCCTCGACCTCGTCGAGCGCGTCCGCGCCCTCACCCGCACCGACGGCGAGGCCGCCGCCGCCCTCCTCGGCGACACCGACCTGGAGACCGCCGCCAAGCTGGTGCGCGCCTTCTCCACCTACTTCCACCTCGCCAACGTCACCGAGCAGGTGCACCGCGGCCGCGAGCTGCGCGCCCACCGCGCCGCCGAGGGCGGCCTGCTGGCCCGCACCGCGGACATGCTCAAGGACGCCGACCCCGAGCACCTGCGCGAGACCGTACGGAACCTCAACGTGCGCCCGGTCTTCACCGCGCACCCCACCGAGGCCGCCCGCCGCAGCGTCCTGAACAAGCTGCGCCGCATCGCCGCCCTCCTGGAGGAGACCGCCGCGGGCGCGGGCGACCGCCGCCGCCAGGACCTCCGCCTCGCCGAGAACATCGACCTCGTCTGGCAGACCGACGAACTGCGCGTCGTCCGCCCCGAGCCCGCCGACGAGGCCCGCAACGCCATCTACTACCTCGACGAGCTGCACGCCGGAGCCGTCGGCGACGTCCTGGAGGACCTCGCCGCCGAACTCCAGCGCGTCGGCGTCGAACTCCCGCCGGGCACCCGCCCCCTCACCTTCGGCACCTGGATCGGCGGCGACCGCGACGGCAACCCCAACGTCACCCCGAACGTCACCCGCGAAGTGCTGATCCTCCAGCACGAGCACGGCATCACCGACGCCCTCGAACTCGTCGACTTCCTGCGCAGCCTGCTGTCCAACTCCATCCGCTACACCGGAGCGACCGAGGAGCTCCTCTCCTCCCTCCAGGCCGACCTCGAACGCCTCCCCGAGATCAGCCCGCGCTACAAGCGGCTGAACGCCGAGGAGCCGTACCGCCTCAAGGTCACCTGCATCCGGCAGAAGCTGCTGAACACCCGCGAACGCCTCGCCAAGGGCACCCCGCACGAGGAGGGCCGCGACTACCTCGGCACCGCCGAGCTGCTCACCGACCTCACCCTCATCCAGACCTCCCTGCGCGAGCACCGCGGCGGCCTCTTCGCCGACGGCCGGATGGACCGCACCATCCGCACCCTCGCCGCGTTCGGACTCCAGCTCGCCACCATGGACGTCCGCGAGCACGCCGACGCCCACCACCACGCCCTCGGCCAGCTCTTCGACCGCCTCGGCGAGGAGTCCTGGCGCTACGCCGACATGCCCCGCGAGTACCGGCAGCGGCTCCTCGCCAAGGAGCTCCGCTCCCGCCGCCCCCTCGCCCCGAGCCCGGCCCCGCTCGACGCGGCCGGCCACAAGACCCTCGGCGTCTTCCTCGCGATCAAGGAGGCGTTCGAGAAGTTCGGCCCCGAGGTCATCGAGTCGTACATCATCTCCATGTGCCAGGGCGCCGACGACGTGTTCGCCGCCGCCGTCCTCGCCCGCGAGGCCGGGCTCGTCGACCTGCACGCCGGCTGGGCCAAGATCGGCATCGTGCCGCTGCTGGAGACCACCGACGAGCTGCGCGCCGCCGACGTCATCCTCGACGAGATGCTCGCCGACCCCTCCTACCGGCGCCTGGTCTCCCTCCGCGGCGACGTCCAGGAGGTCATGCTCGGCTACTCCGACTCCTCCAAGTTCGGCGGCATCACCACCAGCCAGTGGGAGATCCACCGCGCCCAGCGCCGGCTGCGCGACGTCGCCCACCGCTACGGCGTGCGGCTGCGCCTCTTCCACGGCCGCGGCGGCACCGTCGGCCGCGGCGGGGGCCCCTCGCACGACGCGATCCTCGCCCAGCCGTGGGGCACCCTGGAGGGCGAGATCAAGGTGACCGAGCAGGGCGAGGTCATCTCCGACAAGTACCTCGTGCCGTCCCTCGCCCGCGAGAACCTCGAACTGACCGTCGCCGCCACCCTGCAGGCCTCCGCCCTGCACACGGCGCCCCGCCAGTCCGACGACGACCTCGCCCGCTGGGACGCGGCCATGGACATCGCCTCCGACGCCGCCCACTCCGCGTACCGGGCCCTCGTCGAGGACCCCGACCTGCCCGCCTACTTCTTCGCGTCCACCCCGGTCGACCAGCTCGCCGACCTCCACCTCGGCTCCCGGCCCTCCCGCCGCCCGGACTCCGGCGCCGGCCTCGACGGCCTGCGCGCCATCCCGTGGGTGTTCGGCTGGACCCAGTCCCGCCAGATCGTCCCCGGCTGGTACGGCGTCGGCTCCGGCCTCAGGGCGATCCGCGAGGCCGGCCAGGAAGGCGTCCTCGCCGAGATGGGCGAGCGCTGGCACTTCTTCCGCAACTTCCTGTCCAACGTCGAGATGACCCTCGCCAAGACGGACCTGCGGATCGCCCGCCACTACGTGGACACCCTCGTCCCCGACGAGCTGAAGCACGTATTCGACCGCATCCGCGCCGAGCACGAGCTCACGGTCCGTGAGGTCCTGCGCATCACCGGGGGCGAGCGCCTCCTCGACTCGCAGCCCGTCCTCCAGCAGACCTTCGCCGTCCGCGACGCCTACCTGGACCCGATCTCCTACCTCCAGGTCTCCCTGCTGGCCCGCCAGCGCGCGGCGGCCGCCCGCGGCGAGGAAGCCGACCCGGTCCTCTCCCGCGCGCTGCTCCTCAGCGTCAACGGCGTGGCGGCGGGCCTGCGCAACACCGGCTGACCCGTACGGTCGAACGAACGGCCGGTATCCGCGTCCGTCACACGACGTGATGACGCAGGCGGATACCGGCCGCTACCGTTGTGCTCCAGGGCCACACTTCCGTCCATGGGAGCAACCATGACCGCTGAGTCCGTCCACGACTGGTCGCGGCCCCCGCTGGACGGGTACACCGTGGACGATTTGCTGACGCTGCCGGACCTCCCGCGCCACACCGAGCTGATCGACGGGAGCCTGGTCTTCGTGAGTCCGCAGCGGTTCATCCATTCCGCGCTGACCGACTTCCTCGTCGCCCGACTGCGTATGACCACCCCTCGGTACATGACGGTCGCGCGTGAGATGACCGTGGTGATCGACAAACGCAACGGGCCCGAGCCGGACGTCTCGGTCGTACGGCGAGACGCCTGTACGAGCCCCATGCAGACCCACTTCCACGCCGCCGACGTCCTGCTTGCCGTCGAGGTGGTCTCGCCCGAGTCCGAAGCCCGGGACACGCAGACCAAGCTGCACAAGTACGCTGCCGCCGGGATTCCGAACTACTGGATCGTCAAGATCGAGGGCGACGAGATCATCGAACCGGTCGTGTACGTCTATGAGCTGGACCCCCACACCCGCGCCTACGTCTGCCAGGGGATCCACACCAAGCCGTTCAGCGTCGACCGGCCCTTCGCCGTCGACATCGACTTCGAAGGGCTCAACGACCTGTAGCCGTCAGGAGTTGTACGCGGACTGCGCCCGCTCCAGACCCTCCGTGATCAGGCACTCCACGGCGTCCGCCGACCGGTCCACGAACCAGTCCAGCTCCTTGCGCTCCGTGGAGGAGAAGTCCTTCAGCACGAAGTCGGCCACCTGCATCCGGCCCGGCGGGCGACCGATGCCGCACCGCACCCGGTGGTAGTCCGGCCCCATCGACTTCGTCATCGACTTCAGGCCGTTGTGCCCGTTGTCCCCGCCGCCCAGCTTCAGGCGCAGCGTCGCGTAGTCGATGTCCAACTCGTCGTGGACGGCCACGATCCGGTCCACCGGCACCTTGTAGAAGTCCCGCAGAGCCGTCACCGGACCGCCCGACAGGTTCATGAAGGACATCGGCTTGGCCAGCACCACGCGGCGGTTCGCCGGTCCCGGCGGCCCGATCCGGCCCTCGACCACCTGCGCCCGCGCCTTGTGCGCCTTGAACTTCCCCCGGATCCGGTCGGCCAGCAGGTCGACCACCATGAACCCGATGTTGTGGCGGTTGCCCGCGTACTCCGCCCCGGGATTCCCCAGGCCGACGATCAGCCAGGGTGCCGCGTCGTCCGACATCACAAAGCTCCTTAACGTGGACGACCGCCGCCCTGCTCCAGTGGAACAGAACGGCGGTCGTTCAGCATCAGCTGAAAGGGAAGGGCGAGGCTCAGGCCTCGGCGCCCTCGGCCTCGACCTCGGCCGGCGCCTCGACCTGGGCGGCGACGACCTGCAGGACGACGGCGTCGGCCTCGGTCACCAGGGCGACGCCCGACGGCAGCGCGATGTCCTGGGCGTGGACGGAGGCACCGGCCTCCAGGCCCGCGACGGAGACCGTCAGGGCCTCGGGCAGGTGGGTGGCCTCGGCCTCGACCGAAACGGTGGCGAGGACGTGCTCCAGCAGGTTGCCGCCGGCGGCCAGCTCACCCTCGGCCTGGACCGGAACCTCGACGGTGACCTTCTCGCCCTTCTTGACGGCGAGGAAGTCGACGTGGTCGACGGTGCGCTTCAGCGGGTCCTTCTGGACGGCCTTGGGGATGACCAGCTCGGTGCCGTCGCCCGCGATGTCCAGGGAGATCAGGACGTTCGGGGTCTTCAGCGCCATGGTGAGGGCGTGGCCCTCGACGGCGACGTGCTTCGGGGCCTCGCCGTGGCCGTAGATGACCGCGGGGATCTGCTTGTTGCGGCGGGTCGCACGGGCGGCACCCTTGCCGAACTCGGTGCGGATCTCAGCGGAGAGCTTGACCTCGGACATGATCACTCCTCGTGGGTGACGGAAAACGGACAACGGTCACCCGGCCACGAAACGGCCTGCTACGAAGAGCGCGTCGATAACGGAGCACCGGCACCTTCACGAAAAAGGCGCGGCCTCCCTCGCCGAGCAACTCGTCGAGTCTACCCGGCGGGGAGGCCGCGCCCAAAAGGATCTACCGCGGGCCCCGGAGCGGGGCCCGCCGTCCGGTCCTTACTGCTGCTCCTCGAAGAGGCTCGTCACCGAGCCGTCCTCGAACACCTCGCGCACGGCGCGCGCGATCGTCGGGGCGATCGACAGCACCGTGATCTTGTCGAGCTCCAGGTCGGACGGGTCCGGCAGTGTGTTCGTGAACACGAACTCGCTGACCTTGGAGTTCTTCAGGCGGTCCGCAGCCGGGCCGGACAGGATGCCGTGCGTGGCCGTCACGATGACGTCCTCCGCGCCGTGCGCGAAGAGCGCCTCGGCGGCGGCGCAGATCGTGCCACCGGTGTCGATCATGTCGTCGACCAGGACGCAGACGCGGCCGCGGACCTCGCCGACCACCTCGTGGACGGTCACCTGGTTGGCGACGTCCTTGTCACGGCGCTTGTGCACGATGGCCAGCGGCGCGTCCAGGCGGTCGCACCAGCGGTCGGCGACGCGCACGCGGCCGGCGTCCGGGGAGACGATCGTCAGCTTGGTGCGGTCCACCTTGGCGCCCACGTAGTCCGCGAGGACCGGGAGGGCCGACAGGTGGTCCACCGGGCCGTCGAAGAAGCCCTGGATCTGGTCCGTGTGCAGGTCGACCGTCAGGATGCGGTCCGCGCCCGCGGTCTTCAGCAGGTCGGCGACCAGGCGGGCCGAGATCGGCTCGCGGCCCTTGTGCTTCTTGTCCTGGCGGGCGTACCCGTACGACGGGATGATCACCGTGATGGAGCGGGCCGACGCGCGCTTCAGCGCGTCCAGCATGATCAGCTGCTCCATGATCCACTTGTTGATCGGAGCCGTGTGGCTCTGGATCAGGAAGCAGTCCGCACCGCGCGCCGACTCCTGGAAGCGGACGTAGATCTCACCGTTGGCGAAGTCGAAAGCCTTGGTCGGCACGAGCTGGACGCCCAGCTGGTGCGCAACCTCCTCGGCCAGCTCGGGGTGGGCGCGGCCGGAGAAGAGCATCAGCTTCTTCTCGCCGGTCGTCTTGATCCCGGTCACAGCACAGTCTCCTCAGACGTGTTGAAAGCTGCTCGCCCCCGCGTGCGTCCGTCCCGCACACGGTGAGCCAGCCGAATTGCGTGCACCTATCACGGTACGCCGTCTCGGGCGTACTTGTTTCCGGACAGTTCACCCGGAAGGGCTTTCTCAGCCCTCCGCGGACCCGTCCTGGGCCGCCGACTGTGCCGCCGACGCAGCAGCACTCCCCGGACGCTTGCGGGCCACCCAGCCCTCGATATTCCGCTGCTGGCCACGTGCGACGGCCAGTGCGCCGGGCGGCACATCCTTGGTGATCACGGATCCGGCCGCCGTGTAGGCGCCGTCCCCGATCGTGACGGGCGCCACAAACATGTTGTCCGAGCCCGTCTTGCAGTGCGAGCCGACCGTGGTGTGGTGCTTGTGCTCGCCGTCGTAGTTCACGAACACGCTCGCCGCGCCGATGTTCGTGTACTCGCCGATCGTCGCGTCACCCACGTACGACAGGTGCGGGACCTTCGTGCCCTCGCCGATCGTCGCGTTCTTCATCTCGACGTACGTACCGGCCTTCGCCTTCAGGCCGAGGTTCGTGCCCGGGCGCAGGTACGCGTACGGGCCCACCGACGCGGACTCGCCGATCACCGCGGAGTCCGCCACCGTGTTGTCCACCCGGGCCCTCGGGCCCACCTGCGTGTCCTTCAGCCGGGTGTTCGGGCCGACCTCGGCGCCCTCGGCGACGTGCGTCGAGCCGAGCAGCTGCGTGCCCGGGTGCACGAGCGCGTCCTGCCCGAAGGTCACCGTGACGTCCACGAACGTGCTCGCCGGGTCCACGACCGTCACGCCCGAGAGCATCGCCCGCTCCAGCAGCCGCGCGTTCAGCAGCGCCCGCGCCTCGGCCAGCTGCACCCGGTTGTTGATGCCGAGGATCTGGCGGTGGTCGCCGCCCACGGACGCGCCCACGCGGTGGCCGGCCTCCCGCAGGATGGCGAGCACGTCGGTGAGGTACTCCTCGCCCTGGCTGTTGTCCGTCCGCACCTTGCCCAGGGCGTCGGCCAGCAGGGCGCCGTCGAACGCGAACACACCGGAGTTGATCTCCCGGATCGCGCGCTGCTCCTCGGTGGCGTCCTTGTGCTCGACGATCGCGGTGACCGCGCCGCTCTCCGCGTCGCGGACGATGCGGCCGTAGCCGGTGGAGTCCGGGACCTCGGCGGTCAGGACGGTGACGGCGTTGCCGTCGGCGCCGTGGGTCGCGACCAGGGCCGACAGGGTCTCGCCGGTCAGCAGGGGGGTGTCGCCGCAGACGACGACCACGGTGCCGTCGATCGGACCGCCGAGCTCCTGGAGCGCCATGCGGACGGCGTGCCCGGTGCCGTTCTGCTCGTGCTGGACGGCCGTGCGGACGCCGGCGTCGATGGCGGAGAGGTGCGCGGTGACCTGCTCACGGGCGTGGCCGACGACGACCACGAGGTGCTCGGGGTCGAGCTCGCGCGAGGCGGCGACGACGTGCCCCACGAGCGACCGCCCGCAGATCTCGTGCAGGACCTTGGGAGTGGCCGACTTCATGCGGGTGCCCTCACCCGCTGCGAGTACGACGACGGCTGCCGGGCGGTTGGCGCTCACGGGTGTGCCCTTCGGCTTCGGGTGGTGGACTCCCGAAGGATACCGGGGGGTCAGGGGCCGTGAACGAGGGCGGGCCCTGACCTTCCGGTCAGGGCCCGAACCCGTACGTGCTCCCCCGCCAGGATTCGAACCCGGACATAAGGTACCAAAAACCTCAGTGCTGCCATTACACCACAGGGGATGGTAAAACTGACCAAATTGGACATTTGGCCCGTCGGTTGAACCGACGGACCCCACTATGCCGCACCAAGTGCCTTCGACGCGACGGTACTAGTCGCAGCCGGCGCACAAGCGGACGATCAAGCAGTTCCCCAGTCGAAACCGGTGGGCGAATTCCGGTCAAGGGCGCAACGGGGCCGCTGCGTACGCTGGACGGCATGACCAGTACGGGGGAGTTGCAGGGCGGGGCCGGGCGTGCCGGGCCCCTGTGGTGGGAGCGCCCGCGGTCCGCGGTGCTCGACGGGGGGATCGCGGTGGTGTCGGCCGCGGAATGTGCGGCCCAGGGGGTGGCCTTCGCACATGAAACCGGGATCCCGGCGGCCGCGGGGGCGCTGTTCGGCGTCCTCGCCGGGTCGGTGGTGCTGCTGCGGCGGCGCTGGCCGGTCGCCGTGGTGCTGGTGGGGATCGCCGTGGCACCGGCGGCGATGGGCATGGTGCTCGGCGTCGTCGGGCTGTACACGCTCGCCGTCAGCGAGGTGCCGCGCCGCATCACCGCCACGCTGACCGTGCTGGCGCTGGTGGCGACCTTCGTCGTCCTGTACGTGCGCACCAGCGGGGACGTCGGGGCCACGCACGGGGTCGTGCTCGTGCTGTCCGGGGTCCTGGCGGTGGCGCTCAACGTGGTGCCGGTCCTCCTCGGCCTCTACATGGGGGCCAGGCGGCGGCTGATGGAATCCCTGCACGAGCGGGCCGACTCCCTCGAACGGGAACTGCTGCTGCTGGCGGAGCGGGCGGAGGAGCGGGCCGAGTGGGCCCGCCGCGAGGAGCGCACCCGCATCGCCCGCGAGATGCACGACGTGGTCGCGCACCGGGTGTCGCTGATGGTGGTGCACGCGGCGGCGCTCCAGGCCGTGGCGGCCAAGGACCCGGTGAAGGCGGCGCGGAACGCGGCGCTGGTGGGGGACATGGGCCGGCAGGCGCTCACCGAACTGCGGGAGATGCTCGGAGTGCTGCGCGCACCGGCGCCGGCGGCGAAGCCGCCCGCGGCCGGGGCGGCCGGGGCGGCCGGGGCGGCCCCGGCGGCGGTGGCGGCGGCGGTCGCGGTCGCGGCGGCGCAGGGCCCGGAGGACGGGCCGACGCTCGCGGAGCTGGAGGCGCTGGTAGGGCAGTCCCGGGCGGCCGGGATGGCGGTGGACCTCGACGTCCGCGGTGCGGGCGGTGCGTATCCGGCCGAGGTGGAGCAGACGGCGTACCGGGTGGTGCAGGAGGCGCTCACCAACTGCCACAAGCACGCGCCGGGCGCGAAGGTCGTGGTGCGCCTCGCCCACCGGGACGGTGAGGTGGCGATGCAGGTGGAGAACGGGCCCGGTGCGGCGGACGTGGCCCGGCCCGAGCTGCCCAGCGGCGGCAACGGACTGGTCGGGATGCGGGAGCGGGTGCTCGGGCTGGGCGGGGTGTTCGTGTCCGGCCCGACGGACGCCGGCGGCTTCCGGGTGTCGGCGGTACTGCCGGGCGCCGCCGGGCACGGGTGACCGCACGGGACGGCCGCACAGGGACGACCGCACAGGGATGACCGCGCAGGGCCGCGTCGGGGCCGCCCGCCGGAGCCGTGCCCCGGCGCACCGCACCCCGGCGCACGGGGTGCGGTGCGCCGGGGCGGGCGGGTCAGGAGGCGGCGGTGAGGCGGGCCGGCTGGAGGCCGGTCAGCAGGAGGGTGAGGGCCTCGTCCATGCCGGAGCCGAGGTACCAGTCGCCGGTGTGGTCGACGGCGTAGACCCGGCCCTCCCGGTCGATGGCCAGGTGGGAGGCGCCGTCGGAGTCGACGCCCAGTGGGCAGAGCTGGGTGGACAGGGCGCGGCCGAGGTCGGCGAAGGTACGGGCGAGGTGCAGCCCGGTGAGCGGGTCCAGGCGCACCGGGACGGGCGCTATCTGGCGGCCGGGCCCGGGCGCGGTGACCGAGAGGCCGCCGAACTCGGCCCAGGCCTCGACCGCGGCGGGGAAGACGGTGTGCCGGTGCCCGGCGGGCGTGGCGTGGTCCCGGAGCGCGTCGGCCCAGTACTCGGCCTGCTTGATGTCCCAGCGGCCCGGCTCCCAGCCGGCGGTGCGCAGGGCGGTGTCCACGACGGCCGGGAAGCGGGTGGCCGAGGAACGGTCGTAGGAGGCGGAGGAGGTGGTCATGGTGGCGGGGGTCAGGCCCTCTCGGAGGCGGGTGTGAGGTCGACGGGTCGTACGCCGAAGTGGGCGAGGAGGGCCTCGCAGGACCGGCAGGGGGGCGCGTAGCTGCCGTGCAGCGGGTCGCCGTCCTCGCGGATCCGGCGGGCGGTGATCTTGGCGTTCTTCAGCGAGCGGCGGGCCTCGCCGGCGGTGAGCGGCTTGCGGGAGGCCCGCTTGCTGCGGGCCTGCTCGGTGGCGGTCAGGTGCCGGGAGAGGAGTATCGCCTCGGGGCAGCGGCCGGTGAAGCGTTCGCGCTGGCTGCTGGTGAGGGTGTCGAGGAAGTCCTGGACGAGCGGATGCAGGGCGGGCGGCTGGTCGGCCTTGCCCGCGGTGCCGGTGAGGGTCTCGCCGCGTACGGAGAGGGCGGCGGCGACGGTGGGGAGGATGCCGTCGCGGCGGAAGCGGGGTACGGGCACGGCGGAACGGCCGCCGGCGGCGCTCCAGCGCAGGCGCGGGTCCGAGGCGGGTCCGGCGGCTTCCGGGCCGGTGTCGGCTGCCGTTGTGCGTGTTGCCGTGTTCTGCATGTCGCGTCTTCCCTCCCGTGGCTGCGGTGATGGCTGCTGTCGCGCACGCCCCCGTGCCGTGGGGACAGCCTGTCAAATGTCCTCGGTGGTGTGGAACGGGGGTCGAATATTCGTATCAATTCGGATGTTCCCGGCCGTCGGGTGGGTGCGTGGCTCGGGGGCGGCTGCCCCCCTTGCCGGAGCACATAGGCTGTGGTGAACCAGCCAGATCCAGCAGGGGGCTACTGCCATGACGACAGGTCGGCTCGGCCAGCACGCCGCGCCACCCAACGCCGCGTACTCGGGGCAGGTCGTGCATTTCCCGGACCCGGTCCGGGCCGCTCGGCATCCCCACGGCGTGCGGATGGGCGCGCAGGGACATCCCGACTTCTCCGCGTACGCGCGCGCGGCGGTGGAGATCGCCGAGCCGCCCGAGGGTTTCGGCGTGGACGAGCTGCGGCTGACGGACTACGTGTCCGCGAACGCGGCGATGCGCGCGGCGGGCCACCCGCTGTGGGACACCGTCGGGCCGGTGGCGACCCCGCACGGCTGGACCTGGCACCACGTGGCCGGGACACGGCGGATGGAGCTGGTCCCCGTCGAGGTGAAGGCGCTGCTGCGGCACCACGCCGGGCTGGCGACGGCGCCCGTCGACCACGAGAAGCGGGGGACGCGGCCGCTGCAGGAGCTGCGCCCGGTGCACATGGGGCTGCCGAAGTCGGTGGTCTCGGTGTCGGAGCAGCAGGTCCAGGGGATCGAGGAGGACCTCGGCTACCGGCTGCCGGAGGCGTACCGCTCGTTCCTGAAGGCGGCGGGCGGCTGCGCGCCGGTCGGCGTCGGCCTGGACGTGGAGCTTGGCGTGCTGGTGGACCAGCCGTTCTTCACCGTGCGTGAGGAGGCGGCGATCAACGACCTGGTGTACGTCAACAAGTGTCTGCGCGACCACCTGACGAAGGACTACCTGTGCGTCGCGTTCGCGCAGGGCGGCCTGCTCGCACTGAAGGTGAAGGGCGAGGGCCTCGGTTCGGTCTGGTTCTCCCCGTACGACGACGGGCGCGACCGGGACGGCTGGTCCGTCCAGGAGCGCGTGGAGCGGCTGTTGCTGCCGTGCGGTGCAGATTTCGATGCCTTTCTCGAACGACTGGCCGGAAATCCACCGGAGTTGGAGACCGTCGCCGGTCTGATGGTGGACGGCGGATTCGCACGCTCGGTTCCCGTGGAGGGGCCGGTTCCGGTGCCGGGTGCGGCACCGGTGGAGGGATGACAGCGCGATGGTGACGTTTGCGCAGGCGCAGGAGCGTGCCGAGGAGTGGATCAACGGGGACGTGCCCCCCTACCAGCACCGCGAGGTGCGGGTGCGGGAGTTCGGGCTCGGCTTCGTGGTGTGGGCGGAGGACCGTCCCGGCGGCCCCGTGTCCGCGGGTGGCCGGCAGCGGCTGGTCATCGCCCGGGACAGCGGTGAGGTGACGCTGTGGCCGGGGCTGCCGGTGGGCGAGGTCATCCGCCGGTACGAGGAGGAGTACGGGGCTGCGGCCGCTCCGGCGGCGGAGGCCTCCGTGCCGTCGCCGCGGATCGACTCGGAGCAGACGTCGTTCATGCTGAGCCCGCCGGAGTGGCTGCAGGAGGCCGCGGACCGGGCGGGGATCCCGGGCGGACCGGCCTCTTCGGGCTCGGGCCCGGGCTCGGGCGTGGGGTCGGCCGCGGAGTCCGCGACTCCGGCGGGTCCGGTGCCGGCCGCCGCCTCCGCGGCCGGGCCGGAGCCGGTGCCGCTGCGGCGCGAGGTGCCGTACGAGCCGACGGCCAATGACGGCGTGCCCGCCGGAGCGACCCCGTGGGCCGGAACGGATGTGAACCCCGGGGCGGACGAGGGCTCGGTGCCGCTGCCGGCGACCGTGTTCGCCCCGCCGCTGTCCGGATCGGACCTGGAGGAGCTCGCGCCGCCCGCCGGCGTCTCCCCGGAGGCCAAGACCACGCTGATGGCCGGCGGCAGCCAGCTCCCGAAGACGGCGATCGCCCCCGCGGTCGACCTCGGGGCGGGCGCACCGCCGCTGCCCGGCCCCGGGACCCCCGAGGCGCTGGCCCAGGAGCCCACCGGCGGGGCCCCCGCCACGCCGTCGGCGATGCCGCCGGTGCCGCCCGCACCTCCCGGTGCGCCCGCGCCCGGGCCCCTGCCCGCCTCCGCCGAGGCGCTGGCCCAGGAGCCCACCGACCGGGCCCCCGTCGCGCCGTCCGCGCCGCCCGCGCCTCCGGCTGCTCCCGCCGTTCCCGCGCCGGGTCAGCCGCCGGTCCCGCCCGGGCCGCCGGGTGCTCCGGCTTCGCTCGGTCGTGGGCTGGACCATGCCGCGACCATGCTGGCGGGTCCGGCCGTGGTCGCGGGTGGGCCTCCGGCGCCTCCTGGTCCGCCTGGTGTTCCGGGTGGGTCGAACGGTGCGGGTGTGGGTCAGCCGCCGGCTCCGCCCGGGCCGCCGGGTGCTCCGGCTTCGCTCGGTCGTGGGCTGGACCATGCCGCGACCATGCTGGCGGGTCCGGCCGTGGTCGCGGGTGGGCCTCCGGCGCCTCCTGGTCCGCCTGGTGTTCCGGGTGGGTCGAACGGTGCGGGTGTGGGTCAGCCGCCGGCTCCGCCCGGGCCGCCGGGTGCTCCGGCTTCGCTCGGTCGTGGGCTGGACCATGCCGCGACCATGCTGGCGGGTCCGGCCGTGGTCGCCGGCGGCCCCCCGGCCCCTCCCGGCCCGCCCGGAGCCCCCGGGGCCGGTCAGCCGCCCGCGCCTCCCGGCCCGCCCGGAGCCCCGGGCGGGCCCGGTGCGCCCGGTACACCCCCGCACGGCATCGACCACGCCGCGACCATGCTGGCCGGTCCCGCCGTCGTCGGCGGACCGCCCCCGTCTCCCGGCCCCGTGCCGGGGCCCGCGGCACCCACCGGCGCACCCACCGTCGGCCCGGGCTACCAGGCCGTGCTCCGCTACCGCGCGCCCGACGGCTCCGAGCAGCAGATCATCCGCCGCTCGGCGCCCGGCACCCCGCACCCGGAGTGGCAGATCCTGCACGAGCTGCGCGCCATGAACGTGCCGCCGCAGCAGGTGCTCGAACTGCACACCGAGCTGGAGTCGTGCGAACTGCCCGGCGGCTACTGCGCCCGGATGATCCGGGAGACCTGGCCGCAGGTCCGGATCACCAGCGTGGCCCCGTACGGCAAGGACCACGCCGGACGCCAGGCCGGCATGCGGCACCTGCTCACCCATCAGGGCGAGCTGCACCAGGTTGCCGACGGCCCGGCGCGCCCCGCGCCGGTACGGGCCCCGCTGCCGCAGGTCCAACTGCAGCCCGCGATCCCGCTCGACGCGATCGGCTCGGAACTGGTCGGGGCGTTCGGCCCGCAGGGCGTGTTCCGCTTCGACCAGCGGGCCGTGTCCCGCCAGGGCGTGCCGGAGATCGTGGCGCAGACCCTGGTGTGGGCGGGCCTGCCCGTCGATTTCGGGCCGTTCTTCTGGGCGCAGGCGGTGCCGGGGCAGCCGGTGCCGACGCTGGCCGAGCTCGCCGCGCAGCGGCAGGTGCAGCCCGCGTCGGACGCGGGCTCGTACCTCGTCATCGGCAGTGACTTCGGCAAGGCGCTGTGCGTGCAGTACGGGACCGCGCACATCGTCGCGGTTCCGGTGGAGGGCGGTCCCGGCGGAGCCCCGGTGCCGCCGCAGTTCGTCAATTCGAGCCTGCCGCAGTTCGTGCGGTCGCTGGCGATGCTGGGTCACATGTGGCGGCTGCGCCAGCATCTGACACCCGAACAGGCGGGCCGCTGGACCGTCGATTTCCAGGCGAACCTCGCCGGTCTGGACACCGCGGCCCTGACCTCGCCCGAGAGCTGGTGGTCCGTGCTGCTGGAGCAGATGTGGGACGGACTGCTCTGATCGGATGATCGGTTCAGTGGCCGGGCCGGGACCCTGGAACGGGGTCCCGGCCCGGCCATTCCGGCTTCTGGCCGCAAATGACGCATCCTTGACAGGAATCCCCGCGAGAGAGGCGCTCCCAGCATGGCTGCACAATGGTCCCCTCACGGACAGGGTTTCGCGATCGTACGAGGTCGCGGCTACCGGACCGACCAGGTCGACCGGTACGTCGCACGGCTGTTCGCCGGCCGTGACGAGGCATGGGAGCGGGTGGCGCGGCTGACCGTCCTCGCCAAGCAGATGGAGGAGGAGGCCGAGCGGCTACGGGAAGCCGTGGCCTCCCTCGTCCCCCACCAGTACGAGGACCTCACCGAGCGCGCCCGCCGGATCTTCGCGCTGGTCGTCGAAGAAGCGGAGGCGCTGCACGCCGAGGCGCGGGCCGACGCGGCCGACGCGATCAGCGCGGCCGAGGCCTACGCCGAGCGGTCGGCCGAACTGGCCCGGCAGGACGCCGAGGCCGTCCGCGAACAGACCGAGGTCCGCGCGCGGCAGGGGCTGCAGGCCGCCGAACGGGAGGCCGAGGAACTCCTCGCGGAGGCCCGTGAGGACGGCGCCGCCTGGCGGGCCCAGGCGCAGGCCGGGCTCGTGGAGACGCGGCGGCGGGCCCACGAACTGCTCGCGGAGCGGGAGCAGGACCAGGCCGACCGGTGGGAGGCCGCCCAGCGGGAGATCGCCCGGCGCGAGGCCGACGTGGCCGAACGGCTCGCCGAGCTCGAACGGCAGGCCGAGGCCCGCCTCGCGGAGGCGCGCCGCGGGTACGCCGAGGCCGAGGAGGCGGCGCGGCACGGGCAGGAGGACGCGGAGGCGCAGGCCGCCGACCTGATCGCGCAGGCGCGGGTGCAGGAGGAGCGGATCGGGCGCGAGACGGAGCGGGTGCTGCGCGAGCACGCGGAGGCGGAGGACGAGATGCGGGCGCACATGAGCCATGTGCGGGCCAGCCTCGCCGCGCTGACGGGGCGGGCCGCGGCGGAGGGCTGACCGGGGCGCGGCTGCGGGGTGCGGCCCCGGGCCGCCCCGAGCGCCGACGGAGCCGGGGGCTGACGGCCGCGGGGCCCGTCCCTCGAACGAAGGAACGTCCGTCAGGGCTTGTGGCGGGCGTAGTAGCGGGCCACGCGGGCCCGGTTGCCGCAGGCCGAGGCGACGCACCAGCGTCGGCGGGGGTGTGCCGGCAGGAAGAGCAGGACGCAGTTCGCGCCTTCGCACTGCCGGATCTCCCGGACCCGGGGGTCGGTGAGCAGGGCGGCGACGGCCTCGGCGAGTTCCGCCGCGAGCCGGTCGGCGGTCGCCGCGTCACGGCGGGGGGCGGCGGTCAGGCCGGACTCCGGGGTCCAGAGCAGTTCGCGGTGGGCGGGGGCCGCGGCCGAGGCCTCGTTCAGTGCCCGCAGGGCGGCCACGGGCGGGCGTTCGCCGGCCCGTACGGCCGCGAGGGCGAGCCCCGCCGCCTCCCGTACGGCGTGCACGGCGGCCACCTCCGCCGCTCCCACCGGGTCGACGGCCGTGAGGCGCCCCGCCTGCTCGTCCAGCCAGGCCGCGAGCCCCGCCGGATCGGCGATCAGGTCTCCGCGCCCGGCCGGCCGGGTGTTCAGCAGGTCCAGGGCCAGCGGTTCACCGAGGAGCGGGAAGACGTTCATGAGGCTAACGGTAGTTGATGCCCTTGACCCATTACACGCCCTCGGTAAAACTAATGGGAAAGTCATCTTGGGAGGCATGTGATGCAGCAGCACGTGAGCCACCGCACCGCCGATGTGGACGGAGTCCGCGTCGCCTACCGCGAGAGCGGCCCCGCCGACGGGCCGGTCCTGCTCCTCCTGCACGGCTTCCCCACCTCCTCGCACCAGTTCGCCCGGCTCATGGACGCGCTCGGCGACATCCCGTACCGGCTGATCGCCCCCGACCACCCCGGCTTCGGCCGCACCGAGGCCCCGGACGGCTTCACCTACACCTTCGACCGGCTCGCCGACGTCCTGGAGGGCTTCACCGACGCCCTCGGCCTCGACCGGTACGCCCTGTACGTCTTCGACTTCGGCGCGCCGGTCGGCCTGCGCCTGGCCGCGCGGCGCCCCGAGCGGGTGTCGGGCCTGATCGTCCAGAACGGCAACGCCTACGAGGAGGGCCTCTCGGACGCCGCCCGCGCGTTCATCGCCCTCCGGCGGGCCGACCCCGGCGCGGAGGAGCAGGTCCGCGGGCTGTTCACCGCCGAGGGCATCCGCTTCCAGTACGAGACCGGGGTCGCCGAACCCGCCCTGCTCAACCCCGACAACCAGACCCTCGACCTGCACTACATCAACCTGCCGGGCCGCAACGACGCGCAGGCCGACCTGGCCTTCGACTACGCCTCCAACCTGGCCCACTACCCCGTCTGGCAGGCCTGGCTCCGGAGCTCCCGCGTCCCGGTACTGGTCGTCTGGGGGGCGGGGGACCCCTTCTTCACCCCCGCCGGGGCCAAGGCCTACCTGCGCGACGCCCCCGACGCCGAGGTCCACGTCTTCGAGGGAGCCGGCCACTTCGCCCTCGAAACCCACCTCCCGGCCATCACGCCCCTGATCGCCGACTTCCTCGCGAAGCTCCCCTGACCGGCCGCCGCTCCGCCGCGTGCCGCGTCAGGCCGCCGCGCCGGCGTACGCGTACGGGTCGCTCCGCAGCCCCCGGGCCACCACGACCACCGCGAGGGTGCCGCCGCCCGGAGCGGCGGTCCCCTCGGGCAGCGGTGCGGACAGCACTCCCGTGTCCGCGTCGTACCGCGTCGGCAGGGCCTGCCCGTCGACCTCCACGCGGGCGTCGGGGGTGAAGCCCCCGCCCCGGACGACGGCGGCCCCGTCCGCCACCGTCACCCCGGTGATCACCGGGTTCGGCCGCGTCGCCATCTTGTTCACCAGGTACGCGCCGGCCGGCGCCCCCGTGAGCGCCCAGATCTGCGCGGGCAGTTCCGGCAGCCCGCGGCCCACGTCCGAGAGGAAGAACAGCACCACGTACAGCATGGTGACCACGCTGAGGGCCACGTACTGCAGGTCGACGAGGTCGGTGCGCCCGCTGTCGTTCGCGATGAGCTCCCGCAGCGGCCGTCGTCCCGATGCGGTCGGCTGCGCCGCGGGTTTGGCGAGGGAGCCGTTCTCCAGCCGGATCCCGACGACCGCCTTGGCGGCGATCAGGGCCACGTACGGGCCGCCGAGCAGCGGCAGGTAGACCGAGGTCAGGGAGGACAGCGGGCCGGGCTCGCCGGTGAAGTAGCGGGTGCCGCCGCCCGCGGTGAGCCCGTAGGCGAGGATCGTCAGCAGCAGCCAGACGAGGATGACCGTCCAGGCGAGCGCGAGGGCGGTCGAGGTGGACAGGCGGCCGTCGCGGCCGGTGACGAGCGCGGGGCGGCGGCGCAGCCGCCAGCCGACCGGTCCCGTGACGGCGGCCAGTAAGACGAGCGCGAGCAGTGTCGAAGCCATCTCTTCCCCCGGGTGACGACGCGGATCTCCAACCCCAGAGGTGTACTCCCGCGGCAGCGTCCATGACAAGCGCGGGCGGGTCAGGACGAGCAGTGCGGCCACGGCCCCGCGCGGCCGGCGGCGGCGTCCGCGAGCAGCTCCGGCCGGGCGAGCGCCTCGGACACCGGTCGTCACGGGGGCGCGCAGGCCCCGGCGACCCGAAAGGGTGGCCGGGGCCTGCGCCGTACGCCCGCCCCGCGCCGCCCGCCGACGCCGTCCGTTGCCGTTTGCGGGAGGTCCGGTCGGGGCCGCGGGCGTAGGGTGGGAAACCCCGGCCCGCATGCGTGTCGGGCCCTTCGCGTTGCCCCTCCACCGGACGGAAAGCCTCCTTCATGAGCCTGCACGGACTGCTCGACGCCGTCACCCGGGACCCCGCCGTCGCCGAGGCGGTCACCGCGGCCGGGGACGGCAACCGCATGCACGTGGACCTCGTCGGCCCGCCCGCCGCCCGGCCCTTCGCGATCGCCGCGCTGGCCGCACGGACCGGCCGGACCGTGCTCGCGGTCACCGCCACCGGCCGGGAGGCCGAGGACCTGGCCGCCGCACTGAGGTCGTTCCTGCCGCCCGAGGAGGTGGCGGAGTACCCCTCCTGGGAGACGCTGCCCCACGAGCGGCTCTCGCCGCGCAGTGACACCGTCGGCCGACGCCTGGCCGTGCTGCGCCGGCTGGTCCACCCGAGCAAGGACGACCCGGCGGCGGGACCCGTCTCCGTGGTGGTTGCACCGATCCGCTCCGTGCTCCAGCCGCAGGTCAAGGGGCTCGCCGACCTGGTTCCCGTGAGCCTGCGGCAGGGCGGGAGCGCCGACCTCGGCGAGGTCACCGAGGCCCTCGCCGCAGCCGCGTACGCCCGCGTCGAGCTGGTGGAGAAGCGCGGCGAGTTCGCCGTCCGCGGCGGCATCCTCGACGTGTTCCCGCCCACCGAGGAACACCCGCTCCGCATCGAGTTCTGGGGCGACGAGGTCGAGGAGATCCGCTACTTCAAGGTCGCCGACCAGCGGTCCCTGGAGGTCGCCGAGCACGGCCTGTGGGCCCCGCCCTGCCGTGAGCTGCTGCTCACCCCGCAGGTCCGCGAGCGCGCCGCCGCCCTCGCCGAGGACCACCCCGAGCTCGGCGAACTCCTGAACAAGATCGCCGAGGGGATCGCGGTGGAGGGCATGGAGTCCCTCGCCCCCGTCCTCGTCGACGACATGGAACTGCTCGTCGACGTCCTCCCGGCCGGAGCCATGGCCGTGGTCTGCGACCCGGAGCGGGTGCGCACCCGGGCCGCCGACCTGGTGGCCACCAGCCAGGAGTTCCTCATGGCTTCCTGGGCGGCCACCGCCGGTGGCGGCGACGCCCCCATCGACGTCGGCGCGGCCTCCCTGCGCGGGATCGCCGACGTCCGCGACCGGGCCCGCGAGCTCGGCATGATGTGGTGGTCGGTCTCCCCGTTCGCCGCCGCCGAAGCCGAGGACCTCGCCGCCGACACGCTCAAGCTGGGCATGCACGCCCCCGAGACCTACCGCGGGGACACCGCCCGGGCCCTCGCCGACACCAAGGCCTGGCTCGCCGACGGCTGGCGCACCGTCTACCTCACCGAGGGCCACGGCCCGGCCGCCCGCACCGTCGAGGTCCTCGGCGGGGAGGGCATCGCGGCCCGCCTGGAAGCCGACCTCGGCACCCTGGAGCCGCACCTGGTCCACGTGACCTGCGGCTCCCTGGCCACCGGCTTCGTCGACCCGGCGCTGCGCCTGGCCGTCCTCACCGAGACCGACCTCACCGGGCAGCGCACCGCCACCAAGGACCTGGGCCGGATGCCGACCCGGCGCCGCAAGTCCGTCGACCCCCTCACCCTGGAGGTCGGCGACTACATCGTCCACGAGCAGCACGGCGTGGGCCGCTACCTGGAGATGGTCCAGCGGACCGTGCAGGGCGCCACCCGCGAGTACCTCCTCGTCGAGTACGCCCCCGCCAAGCGCGGCCAGCCCGGCGACCGCCTGTACATCCCGACCGACCAGCTGGAGCAGGTCACCAAGTACGTCGGCGGCGAGGCGCCCACCCTGCACCGCCTCGGCGGCGCCGACTGGACCAAGACCAAGGCGCGCGCCAAGAAGGCGGTCAAGGAGATCGCCGCCGACCTGATCAAGCTGTACAGCGCGCGGATGGCGGCCCCCGGCCACACCTTCGGCCCGGACACGCCCTGGCAGCGGGAGCTGGAGGACGCCTTCCCCTACGCGGAGACGCCCGACCAGCTGACCACCATCGCCGAGGTCAAGGAGGACATGGAGAAGTCCGTCCCCATGGACCGCCTGATCTGCGGCGACGTCGGCTACGGCAAGACCGAGATCGCGGTGCGGGCCGCGTTCAAGGCCGTCCAGGACGGCAAGCAGGTCGCCGTCCTCGTCCCGACGACGCTCCTCGTGCAGCAGCACTACGGGACCTTCTCCGAGCGCTACAGCCAGTTCCCCGTCAACGTGAAGGCGCTGTCCCGGTTCCAGAGCGACACCGAGTCCAAGGCCACCCTGGAGGGCCTGAAGGACGGCGCGGTGGACGTCGTCATCGGTACCCACCGGCTCTTCTCCCAGGAGACCAGGTTCAAGGACCTGGGCCTGGTCATCGTCGACGAGGAGCAGCGCTTCGGCGTCGAGCACAAGGAGCAGCTGAAGAAACTGCGGGCCAACGTCGACGTGCTGACGATGTCCGCGACGCCGATCCCGCGCACCCTGGAGATGGCGGTGACCGGCATCCGCGAGATGTCGACGATCACCACCCCGCCGGAGGAGCGGCACCCGGTGCTCACCTTCGTCGGCCCGTACGAGGAGAAGCAGATCGGCGCGGCGATCCGGCGCGAGCTGCTGCGCGAGGGCCAGTGCTTCTACATCCACAACCGGGTCGAGTCCATCGACCGGGCCGCGGCCCGGCTGCGCGAGATCGTGCCCGAGGCGCGGATCGCGACCGCCCACGGCCAGATGTCCGAACAGGCCCTGGAGCAGGTCGTGGTGGACTTCTGGGAGAAGAAGTTCGACGTGCTCGTCTCGACGACGATCGTCGAGTCGGGCATCGACATCTCCAACGCGAACACCCTCATCGTCGAGCGCGGCGACAACTTCGGCCTCTCCCAGCTGCACCAGCTGCGCGGCCGCGTCGGCCGCGGCCGCGAGCGCGGGTACGCCTACTTCCTCTACCCGCCGGAGAAGCCGCTCACCGAGACCGCGCACGAGCGCCTGGCCACCATCGCCCAGCACACGGAGATGGGCGCGGGCATGTACGTGGCGATGAAGGACCTGGAGATCCGCGGAGCCGGAAACCTGCTCGGCGGCGAGCAGTCCGGCCACATCGCGGGCGTCGGCTTCGACCTGTACGTGCGGATGGTCGGCGAGGCGGTGGCGGACTACCGGGCGTCCCTGGAGGGCGGGGTGGAGGAGGAGCCGCCGCTGGAGGTCAAGATCGAGCTGCCGGTCGACGCGCACGTCCCGCACGACTACGCGCCGGGCGAGCGGCTGCGCCTGCAGGCGTACCGGTCGATCGCGTCGGCCAACTCGGAGGACGACATCAAGGCGGTCCGCGAGGAACTCACCGACCGCTACGGCAAGCTGCCGGAGCCGGTGGAGAACCTGCTGCTGGTCGCCGGCCTGCGGATGCTCGCCCGGGCCTGCGGGGTCGGGGACATCACCCTCCAGGGCAACAACATCCGCTTCTCGCCGGTGGAGCTGCGCGAATCGCAGGAGCTGCGCCTCAAGCGCCTCTACCCGGGGACGGTCGTCAAGGCCGCGGCCTCCCAGGTGCTGGTCCCGCGGCCGAAGACCGCCCGGGTGGGCGGCAAGCCGCTGGTCGGCCGCGAGCTGCTGGCCTGGACGGGCGAGTTCCTCACCACGGTCCTGGGCTCCTGAGGCCCGGGCGGCGGCCCGGCCCGGGCCGCCGCCCGTTCCGCGTCGCCGCCCGGCCGGTGCGCGTAGTGGTCGTGCAGGAAGCCGAGGTCGCCGTTGAGGAGGAGGACGCCGCACCTGCGCCGTCCTGACCGGGGCCTGCCCCGTGGCCTCGTACGCGTCGCGCAGGACGGCGGCGGGATCGCGGCCCGCCAGGACGTCGGCCGTCGCGGCCGGCGACGGCGACGGCGACGACGAGGCGGAAGCGGAAGCGGAGGCCGACGCGGCCTTCCCCGGCTGCGGCCCGCAGGCGGCGCAGGCGGGCAGCGCTGCGCCGACGAGCGCGGCGGCTCCGGATTTCCTGGTGGGCAAAGCGAGTTCCCCCCGGGCGAATGGTCGAAGGCGCCGAGATCAACCCGCGGGTACGTTCCCCCGTCGACCGGATGTCCGGGTCGCGGGCCGCAGCCCGGTGCCCGAGCGCGGAGAATGCGCCGGCCCGGAGCGCGCCCGGGGGTGCGACGCGCCGCCGCGGGCGCCAGTGCGGCAAGCCTGCAACGGTTGCGCGCATCCCCTCGATGGCGGCCGGAAACGCTGTATACCCTCAGACCTGAACTTGTCGACACGGTCCGTCAGGAGCAGCGATGCACGGCCCCGGCCTCCCGCCGCAGCATGGCCCCCAGCCCACCTCCGGGGGTGTGGTGGCACTGCGCGTGCTGTTCGCCCTGATTCCCGTCCTGAGCTGCGGCTTCCTCGGGTGGGCCGCATTGCTTCGGCTGGCGATCCTCACCCGCCGGACCGCGGACTGGGTCCTGCTGGTCGTCAACTTCCTGCTGACCGTCGGCTGGATCGCGCTGATCGGTGCGGACCCGACGCCCGACACCGACGGCTGGCAGGGCAACACCGGTGCCCTCGGCGTGATCTGCACCGGCGTGGTGACGTGCATCTACTTCCTGGTGGCGGACATCCGCCACTACGAGAACAGGGCGGCCCGCGCCGCCTGGTACCCGTCGCAGTCCGCCCCGTACGTGCCGCCGCAGCAGACCCAGCCCTCGCAGCCCGGGTACGGCTACCCGCAGGCGCAGACCCAGCCGATGCAGCCCCGCCTCCAGACCCGGCCCATGCCGCCGCAGCCGCAGTCCCAGCCGCAGACGCCGGCCCCGGGCCCCGGCCCCGTCAACCCGCCGCGCATCGGACAGGTCCGCGCCGAACTCGACGAGCTGAGCGAGCTGCTGCGCAAGCAGACCCCGCCGCCCACGCCGCCCCGCCCCGAGGGTGAGGGCCAGGCCCGGTGACGGACGACGACCGGATCATCGGCGAGCGCTACCAGCTGGCCTCGCTGCTCGGCCAGGGCGGCATGGGCCAGGTGTGGACGGCGTACGACCAGCGCCTGGACCGGCGCGTGGCTGTCAAGCTGCTGCGCCCGGACAAGGTGGCCGGGCCCGGCTCGGTCGCCGACGAGCTGCGCCGCCGCTTCGTGCGCGAGTGCCGGGTCACCGCGCAGGTGGACCACCCGGGCCTGGTAACGGTCCACGACGCGGGCAGTGACGGCGACGAGCTGTTCCTCGTCATGGGGTACGTCGAGGGCGAGAACCTGGCCGACCACCTCGCCGCCCGCGACACCTACCCGTGGCAGTGGGCCGTGGCGGTGGTCGCGCAGCTGTGCGGGGTGCTGTCCGCCGTGCACGCGGTGCCGATCGTGCACCGCGACCTCAAGCCGCGGAACGTGATGATCCGCCCCGACGGCACCGTCCTGGTCCTCGACCTCGGTGTCGCCTCGGTGATGGACACCGACACCACCCGCCTCACCAGCACCGGCACGCCGATCGGCAGCCCGGCATACATGGCGCCCGAGCAGGCGATGGGCGGCGCGGTCGGCCCGTACACCGACCTGTACGCCCTGGGCGTGCTGCTGTACGAACTCCTCAGCGGGAACGTCCCGTTCGCAGGGTCCACCGCGCTCGGCGTGCTGCACCGGCACCTGTACGAGCCGCCGGTCCCGGTGCGCCGCACCCGCCCGGAGATCCCGCACCAGCTGGAGGCGGTCCTGCTGCACCTGCTGGCCAAGGACCCGCAGGACCGGCCCGCGTCCGCGCAGCAGGTGTACGAGGCCCTCGCGCCGCTGCTGCCCAAGCAGGGCGCCCCGGCCGCGACCCTCGACCCCACCCGTCCCTTCCTGCGCCCGCACGCCCCCTGGCCGGACCGGGCCGCGGCGATCCCGCCGCAGCCGACCGCGCCGCCGTCCCGGCCGGACATCCCGGCCGCCGTCGACGAGGCCCGCAGCCTGCTCGACCAGGGCCGGCTCACCCAGGCCGTGGACATCCTCGGCGGGATCCTGCCGGCGGCCGCCGCGGAGCACGGGGAGCACTCGCCGGTGGTCCGCAGCCTGCGCAAGCAGTACGCGGCCACGCTCATGGACGACGGCCAGTACCGCCGGGCCCTGCCCGAACTGCGCCGCCTGGCCGACGAGTTCCCGGCCGGTGACGCGCAGGCGCTGCGGTTCCGCTACGACGCGGCCCAGTGCCTGGAGCAGCTCGGGGAACCGGCCGCGGCGCTGGCGGAGTACCGCTCGCTGCTGCCGCTGTTCGAGAACCACTACGCGAACCCGGACCCGGGGCTGCCGCTGGAGGTCCGCCGCCGGATAGCGCACCTGCTGCTGTCGCTGGGCGACCGGGCGGCCGCCCACGACACCCTGGCCCGGCTGCTGTTCGACGCCGAGCGGGTGCACGGCCCCGGACACCCGTTCTCCGCCGAGGTCCGCCGCACCCTTCAGTGGCTGGGCCGGGTCCGCTGACGCCGCCGCCGCCCCACCGCCAGGCCGGCCACCGCCAGCAGGGCGGCCGCGGCGGCCGCCGTACCCGGTAGCAGGCCCGGCGGCCGGAACGTGCAGACCACCTCGGTGGTGCCGGGGGCCACGGGCACGGCGACCAGGCCCAGGTGGGCCGCCGCCGGGCGGCCGTTGCAGGTCCAGCCGGCGATGGCGGGCGCGGCCAGCACCGCCGTGCCCTCGGACGCCGGGGGCAGGGTGGCGCGGACGCCCGCCGGGCCGATCCGCACCGACTCGGCGGCCCGTGCCCGCAGCCCGGCCACGGCCGCGTCCAGTCGTCCGCGGTCCAGGCAGGACAGCGTCCAGCGGGGCGGGGCCGGGGCCTCGAAGACCAGCGCGGAGGACACGCCGTGCGAGGGGCCGAGGGGCTGCAGGGCCGCCCGGTTGCGGGGCGCGTTGCCGTTCAGGCGGAAGGCGGGCCCGTCGGCGAGGCGGGCCTTCGCGTTGTACTCGGGGGCCCACAGGAAGGCCTCGGTGCCCGCGCGGCACACCGCGGGCCCGACCGGGTCCTCGTACACCCGGGCGCCCAACAGGAGTTCCTGGTTGGCGAAGGGCGACTCCCCGTAGGCGGGGGCGGGGCCGGGCGGGCGGAGCGTGACCAGCGGGAGCGTGTCGGGGCGGGCGACCGTGCCGTCCGGCCGGAGCCGGGCGCCGACCCCGAAGAGGGCGTCGGTCACCGGGTTGTCGATGCTCTGCACGTTGCGCCCGCGCGAGGTCCAGCCGGCGCCGAGGGCGGCCATGGTGCGGGTGAACACGTCCGGGGTGTGGCTGCTGTAGTAGGCGCCGCCCTCCCCGCCCAGCAGCAGCGGGTCGTTGCCCGACAGCGCCGGGCGGCTGGGGTCGGTGCGGTACGCGGGCCAGCCGTCGGCCCCGGCCAGGGCGGCGGCCCGGGCGGTGTGGGCACGGCCCCAGGAGGGGTAGTCGTCCAGCCCGCCCAGCTTGCCCCGGTGGCCGAACGCGGTGGTGGCCGCGGCCTGTCCGGCCAGGACGGCGGCCAGGACGGCCACGGCAGGCGCCGTGAGCCGGCGCCGCGCGGGCGAGGGCGCCCGGCCGGGGGAGGATGCCCGGCCGGGCGGTTCGGGAGCGGCGGGCGCGGGCCGCAGCAGCCACCAGGCCGCCGCGGCCAGCGCGAGGCCGCCGCAGAACAGGGCGAGCCCCCAGCCCGTGGCCAGCGGGCTGCCGCTCGCCGCGAGGGCCGCCGCACCCAGCACCGCGGCCCCGGCCGCGAGCGCCCGCGGCCCCGGCGGCCCGCCGGCCAGCGCGGTCCAGGCCGCGATGACGGCGATCCCGGCGAGCACGAAGGTCTGCCGGTACGGGCTGCCGTTGGGGGTGGAGAACACGTGCCAGGCCAGGTGGGTCGGCGTCCACTGGAAGGAGACCAGCACCGCCGCGACCAGGCCCGTCCACCACAGCCGGGAGCGCAGCGGCACTCCGCGGTGGAAGGGGAGGGCGGTCACCAGCAGCAGCGTGCCCGTCCCGACGAAGACCGCGGGGGAGGAGAAGGAGTAGGTGCCGGGCAGCAGGCGGGCGAACACGTCCGCCCACGGCACCGGCCGGAACTCCCGGCTCCACCCGGGGTAGGCCTGCCGGGAGCTCAGGAACAGCGGCGCCAGCACCGGGGCGGACACGGCGATGCCCAGCAGGGTGGCGGCCGCCGCCCGGACCACCACCGACAGCCGCTCCCGTACCTCCGGACGTGTGAGCACCACCCGTACCAGGAGCACCAGGGCGGCGCCCAGGGTGGCCATGTAGGCGGTGTAGAAGTTCGCGGTCCAGCAGACCGCGGCGACGAGCACGGCGACCGTGAACCGGCGCCGGCGCAGCGCCCATTCGCCGGTCAGGCACAGCATCGGAAACGCGATCAGCCCGTCCAGCCACATCGGGTTGTACGCGGCCTCGATCACCGACCAGCCGCACAGCGCGTACGAGGCCCCCAGCAGCCCCGCCGCCCACCACGGGCCGCGGGCCTGCGTGCGCAGCAGCCAGGCCATGGCCGCCGCCGCGGCCGCCGTCTTCGAGACGGTGACGACGTACACCGCGAGGTCGATGTCCTGCCGCGGGAAGAGGGCGACGAGCGGGGCGAACGGGCTCGCCAGGTAGGTGCCGAAGTCCGGCAGGAAGCTCGTGCCGTAGCCGGACTGCCAGTTGAGCAGCAGCCCGCCGCGGGCCCGCCCGTGCAGCAGGTCCCACAGGTGGGCGTGGAAGGGGACGAACTGGTTGCCGAGGTCGTTGACGCTGCGGTGGCGGTGCCCGTACGGGAAGACGCGGGCGGCCGCGTCCCCGGCGCAGACGGCCACCGTGGTGAGCAGGGCGGCGAGCGCCGAGCCCGCCAGGCTGGGGCGGCGCGGGGAGCGGCGCGCGGATTCCGGCCGGGACCGGACCGGCGGCCGGAGCGGCGGGCGGTGCGGGGAGCGGAGCGGTGTCGGCATGGTGGGCCGACCCTGCCACCCGCGGGGGACCCGGGGGTGGCCGCAGGGTGGCCCGGACACCAACCCTGGACGCCGACACGCGCGCCGGACGCCGCCGCGGGCGTACCGCGACACCCCGGGAATCGTTGGTCGAACCGGTGGCTCGGACCACCCGGACTGCATACCATCGATCACCGCACGGCCTTTGTGCACCGACGCACAATCTCCCGGCCCTGGAGGCTCCTTTGCACCGTCGCACTGCGCTCTCCGTCTCCGCCGCCCTGCTCGCGGCGGCCCCCCTGCTCTCCGCCTGCTCGGGCGGGGCGCACCCCGGTACCGCGGCCGTCGTCGGCGGCGAACGGATCACCACCTCCGCGCTCCAGGCCCAGGTGAACGACGTCCGCGCCGCGCAGAACCGGACCGGTGGGGCCGCGGCCCAGCTGATCCAGTCCTCGCCGGGCCTGGAGCGGGTCAAGCTCAACAAGATGCTGCAGGCGGCCGTCCTGGAGCGGGCCGCGAAGGACGCGGGCATCACCGTCAGCCGGCGGGAGCTCGAGGAGTTCCGCGACGAGCAACTGCAGAGGGCGGGCGGCGCCGAGCGGCTGGAGGCCTCCGCCCTCGAACAGGCCTACCTGGCCCCCGGCCAGGTGGAGGCGGACCTCCGCTTCAAGCTGCTGCGCGACAGGCTCTTCGCCCACTACGGCAGCGAGACCAAGGCCGTGGAGCAGCTCGCCTCGGCCGCGAAGGACCTGCACATCGAGGTGAACCCGCGCTACGGGGTGTGGGACGCGCAGCAGATCATCCTCGGCGACCAGGTCACCCCCTGGGTCACCCAGCGGACCCGGCCCGGGCTGGCCCCCGCCGGGGCCTGAGCGCCCGGGGCCCGGCCGCGGGCGGCGGGGAGGGAGGTAGGTTCGGAGGGTGAACTCCCACGCCGCCGCCCCCGCCCCCGCCCCCGAGCCGGCCGACGAGACCGCCGCCGGCCGGATCGTCCTGCTCACCGCCAGCCACCGGGTCGCCCCCGGCCTGCTGTCCTGGCCGGCCTGGCAGACCCTGCACGCCGCGGACCGGGTGCTGTGCACCGATCCGGACCACCCGCAGCTGCCGTACCTGCGCGAGGCGGGAGTCGAGGTCGCCATCGACAGCCCCGACGCGCAGGGCCTGGTCGAGGCCTGCGCCGGCGGGCGCACCGTCGTGCTGATACCGGCCGGCGAGGGCGAGAAGCGGCTCACCGACGGCCTGGCCCGGATGGCCGGCTCCGGCCGGGTCGCGATGCCCGACCTGGAACTGCTGCCCGGCTCGTACGACCTGCCCGGCGCGCGGCTGCTCGACCTGGTCCAGGTGATGGACCGGGTGCGCCGCGAATGCCCTTGGACCTCGCGCCAGACGCACGAGGGGCTGGTGAAGTACGCGATGGAGGAGGCGTACGAGCTGGTCGAGGCCATCGAGGACGGGGACCGGGAGGAGCTGCGCGAGGAGCTCGGCGACGTCCTGCTCCAGGTGGTCTTCCACGCGCGGATCGCCGAGGAGCACCCGGACGAGCCGTTCTCCGTGGACGACGTGGCCGGCAGCCTCGTGGAGAAGCTGATCCACCGCCACCCGCACGTCTTCGGGGACGCCGAGGCGCGGACCGCGCAGGACGTGGCCGAGCACTGGCAGCGCACCAAGGCGGTGGAGAAGCAGCGGGAGTCGGTCACCGACGGGGTCCCGCTGGGCCAGCCGGGCCTGGCCCTCGCGGCCAAGCTGGCCGGGCGGGTCCGGGCGGGCGGCGTGGCCGTGGAACTGCCCGACGGCGAGGGCATCGGGTACGAGCTGCTGCGGATGGCGGCGCGCGCCGAGGCGGCGGGCGTCGACCCCGAGACGGCGCTGCGCGCCGCGGCCCGCGCCTACCGGGACGCGATCCGCGCGGCGGAGGGCGTCGAGGCGTAGCGCCCGGAACGGGCGGGGGCCGGCGGCGGCGCGGAACCGGTGGCGGCGCGGGCCCGGCCCGCGGTACGGGCGCTCAGCCGTGGCACGGGGCACGCCGTGACGGGTCCAGCCAGTGCGGGTCGGGGCGGTGCAGGAACCACTCGCCGAAGCCCGACGGCCGCCCCTGCGGCCCGCGGCCGGAGCCGGCGGCGGGCAGGGTGTCGTGGAAGATCCGGCCGGGCCGGGCGCCGAGCTCCTGGAGCAGGTGCACGGTCTCGTCGACGAACACGGGCGGGCCGCTGAGGTAGACGTCCTGGTCGGGCCAGCGCCCGCGGTGGCCGAGCGCCGTCGCCAGCCGGGCGGTGGCCTCGTCGCGGTGCCGCCCGGGGGCGGGCGTGATGTAGGTGACGGCGAGCCAGCGGAAGGCGGCGGCGTAGGCGTCGATCAGCGGGCGGTCGTAGAGGTGTGCGGCGTCCCGGGCCACGACGAAGAGCCGTACGGCCCGGTCGGGGGGATGGTCGGCGAGCTCCTCCAGGAGGGCCCGGACGGGGGCCCAGCCGGTTCCGGCGGCGATCAGGCTGACGGGCCGGTCGCCGCGGCGGAGGGTCAGCGCCCCGCCGGCCGCGCCGAGCCGGAGCATCTCGCCGGGACGGGCCTCGCGGACCAGGGCGGTGCTGAGCCGGCCGTGCTCGATGCGGCTGACGTGCAGGTCGAGGGTGCCGTCGGGGCGCGGGGCGTTGCCGATGGAGTACGTGCGCCAGGTCCGCGGGACGCGCGCGCTGCTCACGCTCGTGTACTGGCCGGGCCGGTAGCGGAAGGGGGCCGCGGGGCGCAGGGTCAGGACGCCGATGTCCTCGCCGTAGGTGAGGTGGCGCACGATCTCCGCGTCCCACCAGGGCGGGTCCTCGCCGGCGGCGGCGCCCGCGGTCATCGCGTCGGCGATCACCTGGTAGGCCTCGGACCAGGCCTTCTCCACGTCCGGGGTCCAGGCCGCGCCGGAGGCCTCGGCGAGCGAGGCGAGCAGGCTGGCGCCGACGGCCGCGTAGTGCTCGGGGCGGGCGAGGAACTTGCGGTGGTCCCGGCCGAGGTCGTGGAGGTAGGGGAGCAGGCTCTCGTGTTCCAGGTGGGCGATGACATGGGTGAGGGCGGCGAAGAGCCGGTCGCGCTGGCGCTGCATGTCGTGGGCGGAGGACGGGAAGAGCGCGCGGAGGGCGGGGTTGTGCCAGAAGAGGTGGGAGTAGAAGTACTTGACTGCGTGCTCGGCCCGCCTCTCCACCACCGCGAAGCTGCTTTTCAAGATCCTCACATCCACAGGAGGGAAGTAGGAACGGCGGACGGGGCGGCGTCAAGCATCAGCAGATCTGCGGATAGTCGCGACGAAAGGCCCATAGGGGACGGCGTCCGGCGGCCGGGATACCGTCGACGGGTGCACGAGCCGACCCCCGCAGCCCCCGAAGACCCCGCTCCCTCCCAGGGCCCGACCCTGTTCGACTGGGAGTTCGCGACCGACCCCTACCCCGCGTACGCCTGGCTGCGCGAGCACTCCCCGGTGCACCGCACGAAACTGCCCAGCGGGGTCGAGGCCTGGCTGGTCACCCGGTACGCCGACGCCCGTCAGGCCCTCGCCGACCAGCGGCTCAGCAAGAACCCGGCGCACCACGCGGAGCCGGCGCACGCCAAGGGCAAGACCGGGATCCCGGGGGAGCGCAAGGCGGAGCTGATGACGCACCTGCTGAACATCGACCCGCCGGACCACACCCGGCTGCGGCGGCTGGTGTCGAAGGCGTTCACCCCGCGCAGGGTGGCGGAGTTCACACCGCGGGTGCAGGAGCTGACGGACCAGCTGATCGACGCGTTCGCCGGGCGGGGTGAGGCGGATCTCATCCACGAGTTCGCCTTCCCGCTGCCCATCTACGCCATCTGCGAGATGCTCGGCGTACCGCGCGAGGACCAGGACGACTTCCGCGACTGGGCCGGGATGATGATCCGGCACGGCGGCGGCCCGCGGGGCGGGGTGGCCCGTTCGGTGAAGCAGATGCGGACCTATCTCGGGGAACTCATCCACCGCAAGCGGGACGATCTGGGCGATGACCTCATCTCCGACCTGATCCGGGCGAGCGACCACGGGGACCACCTGACGGAGGCGGAGGCCACCGCCATGGCCTTCATCCTGCTGTTCGCCGGCTTCGAGACCACCGTGAACCTCATCGGCAACGGCGTCCACTCCCTCTTCATGAACCCCGGCCAGCGCGCCCGCCTGCAGGAATCCCTCGCCGCCGGGGAGCGCGACCTCCTGCAGACCGGGGTCGAGGAGCTGCTGCGCTACGACGGCCCCGTGGAGCTGGCCACCTGGCGGTTCGCCACCCGACCGCTGACCCTCGGGGGCCGGGACATCGCCGTCGGCGACCCGGTCCTCGTGGTGCTCGCCGCCGCGGACCGGGACCCGGAGCGGTTCGCGGACCCGGACACCCTGGACCTCTCCCGCGCCGACAACCAGCACCTGGGGTACGGGCACGGGATCCACTACTGCCTGGGCGCTCCGCTCGCCCGACTCGAAGGACAGACGGCGCTTGCGACTTTGCTGACGCGTCTGCCCGATCTGGAACTTGCGGTTCCGTCAACTGACCTTCGATGGCGCGGTGGTCTGATCATGCGTGGCCTGCGCACGCTTCCCGTCCGATTCACACCCCGAAACATCTGAACACTTCCTGAAGGAAAGTCAGGTTCTTGCTCAACTTGTGACAATCGTTCGAAGGCCGCTAGGTTCTGCCGTTACCCAGCCGTTATGCGAAAGGTGCTGCACATGCGTTCCGGGAACGGCCGCCACAGACGCCCCCGCCAGGTACCCGCGATTGTCGTCACCGCCGGAGTCACAGGCTCCGCACTGGCCATGCCCCTGCTGGCCGCCACCGGTGCGAGCGCGGCAGAAGCCGCCACCTGGGACAAGGTCGCCGAGTGCGAGAGCGGGGGCACCTGGAGCGCGAACACCGGGAGCGGCGCCTACGGCGGGCTCCAGTTCACCCAGGAGGAGTGGAAGAGCGCGGGCGGCGAGGAGTTCGCCGAGCGCGCCGACCTCGCGAGCCGGTCCCAGCAGATAGCCGTCGCCGAGCGGGTGCTCGGCGGCCAGGGCCCCGAGGCCTGGCAGAACTGCGCCGCCCAGGCCGGGCTGTCCAAGGAGGCCCCCGCCGCGGACGTGGACCCCGGCGCCAAGGGCCAGTACCGGGCCGTCGGCCAGTCCCAGAGCCGCCCGGACTCCGAGGTGCCCAAGAACGGCTCCGGCAACCGGGCCACGGACTACGGCGCCCCGACCCCCGCGCCGGACTACACGCTCCCGCCCGCGCCCACGGGACCGTCCACCGGGCTGCCCGTCATGCCCGACCCGGACGGGACCACCACGGCCCCGACGGTCCCGCCGGTCTTCCCCGGCGACCCGACCGCCAACCCGGTCACGCCCACCCCGACCGCGCCGGGCACCCCCGGCACCCCGGACGCCTCCGCGCCCGGTACGCCGGGGTCCCCGAACCCGGGCGGCTCCCCGGGCGGCAGCCCGGCCGATCCGGCGAACCCCTCCGCCCCGTCGGCGCCGGGCACGCCGGGCGCACCGGGCGCCTCGACCGACCCGGGAGCCGTCCCGAGCACCCTCGGCACCGGCAAGCACCGTGGTGCGGCGGCCGTCGAGGCCTCGCCGGCCTCGTACACGGTCAAGGAGGGTGACAGCCTGGCGACCATCGCGAACACCAAGGGCGTGAAGGGCGGCTGGGGGGCCCTGTACAAGGCCAACGAGCAGGTCATCGGTGGTGACGCCAACCTGATCAAGCCGGGGCAGAATCTGGATCTAAACGGGCAATAGGTGCAGTTGGGTCACCTGGAAAGCGTCGAATGTCCGGTTCGTTCAAATGAGACATGCATCTCTTCCGGTCAACTGGCGTGTCCCGCCTGAAGGCTTGGGCAAACCCCGCCCCCACCTGCGCAAACACCCCGAAAAGCAGCGCAAGTAGGGGCCTTCTCTCCCCGATGTTCCTCGTTGAACATCGGGGAGAGTCATGTCTACGGTCTGAACCGCTCGCCACCGCGGGCCCCTTCGACCGCATCGCCGAATCCTGCCGGCGGGCGGAGGGAACACACGTCGCGTCAAGCGCCGAAGGCAGGAGCGGGGGAACCAACGTAGGTGCCGGGAAGAGCCGTTGAAAGACGGCGCGAACCGGCTTGGGGTGAAGCAGCGCGTCACAGCGCGGCCGGGCACTCATCCGCCCGAACCCGACAGCTCACCTCGCAGGCGTCGGTGAGGAGAACTCCATGCTGCTTTCGGGCAAGGGCAAGCACCGTCGCGCCACCGCCATCGAGCGGACCACCCGCATCGTGACCCTCGCCGGTGTCGCCGGTGTCGCCGTCGCCGCGCCGCTCATGGCCGCGGGCACCGCCTCCGCCGCCACGTCCTCGGAGTGGGACCGCGTCGCGCAGTGCGAGTCCGGCGGCAACTGGTCCATCAACACCGGCAACGGCTACTACGGCGGCCTGCAGTTCTCGGCCTCCACCTGGGCCGGCTACGGCGGCAAGGCGTACGCCCCGCAGGCCAACCAGGCCTCCAAGGCGCAGCAGATAGCCATCGCGGAGAAGGTCCTCAAGGGCCAGGGCAAGGGCGCCTGGCCGGTCTGCGGCAAGGGCCTGTCCAACTCGGCCTACACCGGTGGCGGTTCGACCACCACCAACAGCACCACCACCAAGTCGACTCCGAAGACCGAGACGACCAAGAAGACCCAGCCGAAGAAGACCGAGACCAAGAAGGAGACCTCCCGCACCGAGGTCCCCACGACCCGGTCCGAGCGCTCCGAGGCCCCCGCCCCGAAGACCGGCAACGGCTCCTACGAGGTCAAGGCCGGCGACACCCTCGGCACCATCGCCGAGGCCCACAACGTCAAGGGCGGCTGGGAGAAGCTCTTCGAGCTCAACAAGGACATCGTCTCCGACGCCGACCTGATCTTCCCGGGCCAGAAGCTGAAGCTCGGCTGAACATCCCGCGAAGCCCCGCGTGCGTGACCCGCGCGGACTTCCGCGGACGGTCACCGCACGTGTGAAGCACACCGCCCGGCGCGTATCCCCCCACGCGCCGGGCGGTGGTGCGTGCGCCCCCGACAGCGGTCGGAGGCAGCCCGAATGAGGGTCCGTATGTCCCGGAAGCGGGGTATTCGGGCCCTTTTTCGTCCCAGGGTCCGGGCGGTCGGCCAGCCGACCGCCCGGAGCCGGTTAGGCTCTAGGCGGCAAGGCCGGCCACGGCCTGACCCGCCACCGCACACCCAGCGTCACATCCCAGAAGGAGATGCTCGTGCCGTCCATCGACGTCGTCGTAGCCCGGGAAATCCTGGACTCCCGAGGCAACCCCACGGTCGAGGTCGAGGTGGGCCTCGACGACGGCAGCACCGGCCGTGCTGCCGTTCCGTCCGGCGCCTCCACCGGTGCCTTCGAGGCCATTGAGCTCCGCGACGGCGACCCGAACCGCTACATGGGCAAGGGCGTGGAGAAGGCCGTCCTCGCGGTCATCGAGCAGATCGGCCCGGAGCTCGTCGGCTACGACGCCACCGAGCAGCGCCTGATCGACCAGGCCATGTTCGACCTGGACGCCACCGACAACAAGGGCTCGCTCGGCGCCAACGCCATCCTGGGCGTCTCCCTCGCCGTCGCGCACGCCGCGTCCGAGGCCTCCGACCTCCCGCTCTTCCGCTACCTCGGCGGCCCGAACGCGCACCTGCTGCCCGTTCCGATGATGAACATCCTGAACGGCGGCTCGCACGCCGACTCCAACGTGGACATCCAGGAGTTCATGATCGCGCCGATCGGCGCCGAGTCCTTCTCCGAGGCCCTGCGCTGGGGCGCCGAGGTCTACCACACCCTCAAGAAGGTCCTGCACACCAAGGGCCTGTCCACCGGCCTGGGCGACGAGGGCGGCTTCGCCCCGAACCTGGAGTCCAACCGCGCCGCGCTCGACCTCATCGTCGAGGCCATCAAGCAGGCCGGCTACACCCCGGGCAAGGACATCGCGCTCGCGCTCGACGTCGCCGCGTCCGAGTTCTACAAGGACGGCAAGTACGAGTTCGAGGGCCAGTCCCGCTCGGCCGCCGAGATGACCGAGTACTACGCGGAGCTCGTCGAGGCGTACCCGCTGGTCTCCATCGAGGACCCGCTGTTCGAGGACGACTGGGCCGGCTGGAAGACCATCACCGACAAGCTGGGCTCCAAGGTCCAGATCGTCGGCGACGACCTCTTCGTCACCAACCCCGAGCGTCTGGCCCGCGGCATCGAGGAGGGCTCCGCGAACGCCCTGCTCGTCAAGGTGAACCAGATCGGTTCGCTGACCGAGACCCTCGACGCCGTCGAGATGGCCCAGCGCAACGGCTTCAAGTGCATGATGTCGCACCGCTCCGGCGAGACCGAGGACGTCACCATCGCCGACCTCGCCGTCGCCGTGAACTGCGGTCAGATCAAGACCGGCGCCCCGGCCCGCTCGGACCGCGTCGCCAAGTACAACCAGCTGCTGCGCATCGAGGAGATCCTCGACGACGCCGCGGTGTACGCCGGCCGCAGCGCGTTCCCCCGCTTCAAGGGCTGACGGCCCCGAGAGCTTCGAGGGCCGACGGCCCTGAGCCTCCGTACGTCCCCGCACTCGGTCCCGTACCGTGTGCGGGGACGTAGTGCGTAGTGCGTAGGAGTACGAGGGCGCGCGTCGGCGCGCGGACACCAGGGGAGGCGGACCAATGGCCGGGAACCGGGATCGGTTCTCCACCTTCTCCACCGCGACCAGGCTCAAGCAGCTCGGCGAGCGGACCGCGGCCCACGTCTACCGCTCGCAGAGCCGCCGCCAGGTCCGCCGCAGCCGACTGACCGGGCGGGCGGCCCTGCTCGCGCTGGTCCTCTGTACGCTGGTCGTCGCCCTGGCGTACCCGATGCGCCAGTACGTCTCCCAGCGCTCGGAGATCGCCGAGCAGCAGCGGGCGGCCGCGGCGGCCGGCAAACGCCTCGAACGACTGCGCGACGAGAAGGCCCGCTGGCAGGACGACGCGTACGCGGAGCAGCAGGCCCGCAAACACCTGCACTTCGTGCGCCCGGGCGAGATCAGCTACATCATGAACGACCCCGGGGCCGAGGTGGCCGAGCAGCGGCGCACCGGACAGGCCGGGGCCGACCGCCCCTGGTACTCGAACGTCTGGGACGGCGTCGACAAGGCCGACCGCCCCGGCGACTGACGCACCGCCGACCGGCAGCAGCACCAGAGCACCACCCCACCCGAACGACGAGAACGAAAAGACTTCCTCCAGGCATGCAGACGCCCCCGCCCCAGACCGACCGGACCGAGCCGACCGACGCGGACATCGAGGCGTTCGAGCAGCAGCTCGGACGCCCGCCGCGCGGGCTGCGGGCCATCGCCCACCGCTGCCCCTGCGGCCAGCCCGACGTGGTGGAGACCGCGCCCCGACTGCCCGACGGGACGCCCTTCCCCACGCTGTACTACCTCACCTGCCCGCGCGCGGCCTCCGCGATCGGCACGCTGGAGGCCAACGGCGTGATGAAGGAGATGCAGGCCCGCCTCGCGGAGGACCCCGAACTCGCCGCCGCCTACCGGGCCGCGCACGAGGACTACATCCAGCGCCGCGACGCCATCGAGGTGCTCCAGGGCTTTCCCAGCGCCGGCGGCATGCCGGACCGGGTGAAGTGCCTGCACGTGCTCGTCGGTCACTCGCTGGCCGCCGGCCCCGGCGTCAACCCGTTCGGCGACGAGGCCCTCGCCATGCTGCCGGAGTGGTGGGCGAAGGGCCCCTGCGTCACCCCGTGCGGCGGCGGTGGCGCGGCCGCGGAGCAGAAGGAGCCGGAGGCGTGACCCGGGTCGCCGCCATCGACTGCGGTACGAACTCCATCCGCCTGCTGGTGGCGGACTGCGACCCGGCCACCGGCGAGCTGGTGGAGCTGGACCGTCGGATGACGATCGTCCGGCTCGGCCAGGGCGTCGACAGGACCGGCCGGCTGGCCCCGGAAGCCCTGGAGCGCACCTTCGCGGCCTGCCGCGAGTACGCCCAGGTGATCAAGGAGCTCGGGGCCGAGCGGCTGCGCTTCGTGGCGACCTCGGCCTCCCGCGACGCCGAGAACCGCGAGGACTTCGTCCGCGGGGTCGTGGAGATCCTGGGCGTCGAGCCCGAGGTGATCTCCGGTGACGAGGAGGCGGAGTTCTCCTTCGTCGGCGCCACCAAGGAGCTGGCGGGCACGGACCACATGGACAAGCCGTTCCTGGTCGTGGACATCGGCGGCGGCTCGACCGAGTTCGTCGTCGGCGAGGAGCACGTCCGGGCGGCCCGCTCCGTCGACGTGGGCTGCGTACGGATGACCGAGCGCCACCTGGTCGTCGACGGCGAGGTCACCGACCCGCCGACCGCGCAGCAGATCGCCGCCGTACGGGCCGACATCGAGGCGGCCCTGGACCTGGCCGAGCAGACGGTCCCGCTGCGCGAGGCCCGCACCCTGGTCGGCCTGGCGGGCTCGGTGACCACGGTCGCCGGGATCGCCCTCGGCCTGCCGGAGTACATCTCCTCGGAGATCCACCACGCCCGCGTCCCGTACGCCACCGTCCGGGAGATCACCGAGCGGATGCTGACCACCACCCACGCCGAGCGGGCCGCCATCCCGGTCCTGCACCCGGGCCGGGTCGACGTGATCGGCGCCGGCGCCCTGGTCCTCCTGGCGATCATGGAACGCATCGGAGCCGAGGAGGTCGTCGTCTCGGAACACGACATCCTGGACGGCATCGCCTGGTCCGTCGCCTGACCCGTAGGAGCGCCCCCACCGGGGGCGCTCTTCCGCTTCCGCGCTGCTCAGGCGGAGCGGTAGACGTCGCGCCGGTCGCCGACCTTGACGACGAGGATGACGAGTTCGCCGTCCAGTACCTGATAGGCGATCCGGTAGCTGCCGACCCGGAGTCGATAGAGACCAGAGGGCCCGCTGAGCTTCTTGATCTCGGCATCCTCACGGAAGGGATCGTCACCGAGCATGGTCAGCGCGGTGAGGATGCGCATCGCGGCCGGCTTGTCGATCGCCCGGAGTTGCCGTTGCGCCGCGGTCGTGAACCGGAACGCGTACTTCACGCCGCGCCGTCACCCCGCTCACTGAACAGGTCGGCCAGCAGCTCGGCCATGGTCACGGTCGGACCGCCTTCGGCCAGCACGGCCTCCGCCTCGCGGGCGAGCAGTTCGTCGGCCGCCTCTTCGAGCGCGTTGAAGTCCGCGATGGGGACCAGGGCGGCCACCGGAGCGCCGTTACGGGTGATTATGGTCGGCGCGCCCTGTTCGGCCCGGTTGATGTGGTCCGCGAGATGGGCGCGGGCCTCGCGCACGGTCACAGCGTTCTCACTCATGACAGCAGTGTACGCGTGGGTGTGTACACGGGCCGGTCTCGGTGCGGGGCAGCTGCCGGTTCACCACTTCGGGCGCCCGGAGAGGGGTGAACCCGAGGGCTGGCGGCGGGGCAGAGGAATGTAAGGGGCTCAAGGGGGTTGAGGGGCCTTTACGGAGGTCTTACGTCCCTCACCCCGAAGAAACTTCGTGAAGTTCTTCACAAGGAAAAAGGCCCGACCGGGTCAAGTGGAGGGCCGTTCGGGGGGTTTGCGGGGGCCGGGGGTCCCTTTTGTGTGCGCGTTCGTGCGAACCGGCGAACGCGCCACGCATGGCCGGTATGGAGCCACGAACCCGGTGGTCTACTCCGCCCGAGGCCCTGGAGGCCAGTTCAGGGCGGGTGAACAACGAATCCCGTTACACCCTGGTTCCCGTTTCGCACCATGACCTGGGTCACGTGGGCGGCGCAGTGTAGCAGAGGCCCTGTCGGTTCTTGTGAAGGGGCTCACGAGCATCACCCCTTGGGGTGCTGGATACTCGTTCCATGAGCACCACGGAGCGTCCCAGGATCCTCGTTGTAGGAGGTGGGTACGTAGGCCTGTACGCGGCCAAGCGCATCATGAAGAAGATGCGCTACGGCGAGGCGACCGTCACGGTCGTCGACCCCCGGTCGTACATGACCTACCAGCCCTTCCTCCCCGAAGTGGCCGCAGGCAGCATCTCGCCTCGGCACGTCGTCGTCCCGCTGCGACGCGTGCTGCCCAAGGCTGAGGTTCTCACCGGCCGGGTCACCACCATCGACCAGGACCGCAAGGTCGCCGTCGTCACGCCGCTGGTCGGCGAGGCGTACGAGCTGCCCTTCGACTACCTGGTGATCGCGCTCGGCGCCATCTCCCGCACCTTCCCGATCCCCGGCCTCGCCGAGCAGGGCATCGGCATGAAGGGCGTCGAGGAGGGCATCGGCCTGCGCAACCACGTCCTCGAGCAGCTCGACAAGGCCGAGTCCACGACGGACGAGAACGTCCGCCGCAAGGCCCTCACCTTCGTCTTCATCGGCGGCGGCTTCGCCGGCGCCGAGACGATCGGCGAGGTCGAGGACATGGCCCGCGACGCCGCCAAGTACTACTCCACGATCAAGCGCGAGGACATGCGCTTCATCCTGGTCGACGCGGCCGACAAGATCCTCCCCGAGGTCGGGCCCAAGCTCGGCACCTGGGGCAAGGAGCACCTCGAGTCCCGCGGCATCGAGATCTACCTCGGCACCTCGATGGACTCCTGCGTCGACGGCCACGTCGTGCTGAAGAACGGCCTCGAGGTCGACTCCAACACGATCGTGTGGACCGCGGGCGTCAAGCCCAACCCGGCGCTGGCCCGCTTCGGCCTGCCGCTCGGCCCGCGCGGCCACGTCGACACCGCCCCGACCCTCCAGGTCCAGGGCACCGACTACATCTGGGCCGCGGGCGACAACGCCCAGGTCCCGGACGTCGCCGCCCGCAAGGCCGGGGTCGAGAACGCCTGGTGCCCGCCGAACGCCCAGCACGCGCTGCGCCAGGCGAAGGTCCTCGGCGACAACGTGGTGGCCGGCATGCGCGGCTTCCCGCAGAAGGAGTACTCGCACTCCAACAAGGGTGCGGTGGCCGGTCTCGGCGTCCACAAGGGCGTTGCGATGATCGTCATGGGCGGGATGAAGATCAAGCTCAAGGGCCGTCTCGCCTGGTACATGCACCGCGGCTACCACGGCATGGCCATGCCGACCTGGAACCGCAAGATCCGCGTCTTCGCGGACTGGACCCTCGGCATGTTCCTCAAGCGCGAGGTCGTCTCCCTCGGTGCTCTGGAGACCCCGCGCGAGGAGTTCTACGAGGCCGCCAAGCCCGCTCCGGCCCCGGCCGCCGCGCCGGCCGAGAAGGCCAAGGCCTCCTGACCCGGTCCTGACCGACCGGCCGCACGTCCCGTACGTGCAGCACGTCCCCGAAGGGGCCGCCCGCCATCCGTGGTGCGGGCGGCCCCTTCGGCGTACCCGGCATCCGGTCCTCCGCCTCCCGGGCGCCGCCGGTGGGCATTCGCGGTAGCGGCGTTACGGCTTCCGGGGGCCCTGGCGAACCGCCCCGCATGGCGCCGACGCCAGATGGGTAAGCCGTTTCGTCGGATGGTTTGGAGGTGCCGCCGATGACCGACGCCGCGCCGCGGCTGGCCGCTGTCACCGAGACCCTGCTGGGTGCCCCGCTGCCCGTCCGGATCCGGGCCTGGGACGGGAGCGAGGCCGGACCGCCGTCCGGGCCGGTCCTGGTCCTGGCCCGCCGCCGAGGCCTGCGCCGGATCCTGTGGCGGCCCGGCGAACTGGGCCTGGCCCGCGCCTGGGTGGCCGGGGACATCACCGTCGACGGGGACCTGTACGAGCTGCTGGACAAGGTGTCCGGCCTGCTCTGGGAGCGGGGACACGCCGCACTCCCGGCCGCCCCCGCCGCCACCCCGGCCGCGGTGGTCCCGGTGGCCGGCGCGGTCAACGGGATGCGGCCGCCGGCCCGCCGCTCCGGTCTGGCCAAGCTCACCGCCCTGCGCCCGAGCGCACTGAAGCCTCACTCGAACGGCTTCGCCGACGGGCCCGCCGGCACCGCCTCGATGCTGCGCGACCCGGCCGCCCGGGCCGCCGTACGCGACCTGGTGGCCCTGGCCCGGCCCTGGCCGGCGCCCGCGCCGCCGCCCGAGGAGGCCGTCCGCCGCGGCGGGGCGGTGCACAGCAAGGACCGCGACCGACGGGCGGTCAGTCACCACTACGACGTGGGCAACGAGTTCTACGAGCGGGTCCTCGGTCCCTCCATGGTGTACTCCTGCGCCTACTGGAGCCCCGGCTCCACCCTTGAGCAGGCCCAGCGGGACAAGCTGGACCTCGTCTGCCGCAAGCTGGGCCTGCGGCCCGGCGAACGGCTCCTCGACGTCGGCTGCGGCTGGGGCTCCATGGCGCTGCACGCGGCCCGCTCGTACGACGTCCGCGTCACCGGCATCACGCTCTCCCGCGAACAGGCCCTGTACGCCCGCAAGCGGGTCGCGCAGGAGGGGCTGGCGGACCGGGTCGAGATCCGGGTGCAGGACTACCGGGACGTCAAGGACGACCCGTACGACGCGATTTCGTCCATCGGGATGGCCGAGCACGTGGGAGCCGACCGCTACCGCGATTACGCCCTCGCCCTGCACGCCCTGCTCGCCCCCGGCGGCCGGCTGCTGAACCACCAGATCGCGCGCCGGCCCGAGCCGGACGAGGCCGCCTACCGCGTCGACGAGTTCATCGACGCGTACGTCTTCCCCGACGGGGAACTCTCGCCGCTCGGCACGACCGTCGGCGAACTGGAGCGGGCCGGCTTCGAGGTCCGGGACGTGGAGGCCCTGCGCGAGCACTACGGCCTCACCCTGCGGGCCTGGGTGACCCGCCTGCAGGAGCACTGGGCGGATGTCGTCCGGCTGACCTCGCCCGGCCGGGCCCGGGTGTGGCTGCTGTACATGGCTGCCTGCGCACTGGGCTTCGAGCGGGGCCGTCTGGGCGTCAACCAGGTGCTGGCCGTGCGCCCGGAGCGGGGCGGGGCGTCGGGACTGCCGCTGCGGCTGCGCACCTGGAGCGCGTGAGGCCCGTACGCCGTACGCCCGGCGCCGGATACGCGGACGGGCCCCGGGGCGGGGTGCCCCGGGGCCCGTGCTGGTCCCTCGCCGTTCCGGCGACGGTCGGGCGGCGGCTACTCGGTCTTGATCGCCGTCAGCATGTTCAGCTTCGCCGCGCTGCGCGCCGGCCACATGGCGGCCAGGATGCCGACCACGGCGGCCAGCAGCAGGAAGACGCCGATCCGGTCGAACGGGATCACCAGCTCGTAGTGCGGGATCGTGGACTTGAAGGTGCGGCCCAGCGCCCAGGCGAGGAAGGTGCCGAGGCCGATGCCGAGCACCGCGCCGAAGAGCGAGATGACCACGGCCTCCAGGCGGATCATGTTCTTGACCCGGCCCTGGTCGAGGCCCACCGCCCGCAGCATGCCGATCTCCTGGGTCCGCTCGAAGACCGACATCGCCAGGGTGTTGACGACGCCGAGGACCGAGATGACCAGGGCCATGCCCAGCAGGCCGTACATCAGGTTCAGCATCGTGTTGATCATGCCGCCCATCTCGTTGCGGATGTCCTGCTTGTCCGCGATCTTGATGGCGGGGTTGTTGCCGAGGGCGTCGATGACCTTCTGCTCGTTGGCCTTGGACTCGCCGCCGGCCATCTTCACGAAGACCTCGCGGACCTGCGCCTTCTCGCCCTCCGGGACGGGCAGCAGCTTGGCGTCCAGGACGAACGGGGAGACGAGCTCGCTCTCCTCGAAGATCGCGGCGACCTTCAGGGTCTTCTTGGCCGCGGCGCCGTCGAAGACGGCCTCGACGGTGCTGCCGACCTTGAGCCCGGCCTTGTCGGCTGTCTTGTCGGCGACGGCGACCTGACCCTGGGCCAGACCGGCCACCGAGCCGTTGACCACCTTGAAGTTGACCAGCTTGTCGATGGTGGCCGGGTTGACGCCGGAGGCGGCGTGGAAGCGGCCGTCGGAGCCCTTGAAGAACCCGGCCTGCTGACCGGAGACGGCCGTGACGCCCTGCGTCTTCTCCAGCGCGGTCAGCACCGACGGGTCCAGGTCGCCGCCGCTGGCCATGGTGAGCATGTAGTCGGCGCGGATCTGGTCCGTGGTGGAGCGGTCGACGGCCTTGCCGACGGTCACGCCGAGCACGGTCAGGCCGGTGACCAGGGTCAGGCCGATGGTCAGCATGCCGGCGGTGACGCCGGTGCGGCGCGGGTTGCGGACCGCGTTGCGGGCGGCCAGGTTGCCGGCGACGCCGAAGACCCGGTTGAGCAGCGGGCGGACGACGGCGATCAGCGGCCGCGACAGCATGGGGATCAGCACCGCGACGCCCAGGAGGGTGAAGAACGCGCCGCCGCCGATGATCCAGCGGCCCGTCTCGCCGCCCTTCGAGGAGCCCCACAGGATCAGCGCGAAGCCGATGCCGGTCAGGACGCCGCCGATGCTGTTGAGGACCACCAGGCCCTTGGCGCTCTGCGGCAGGTGCGCGCTGCCCATGGCCGCGACGGGCGGGATCTTGGAGGTGCGGCGGGCGGGCAGCCAGGCGGCGAGCACGGTGACGACCACGCCGACGAGGATCGCGGTGATCACGGCGGTCGGGGAGACGACCAGCGGGCCGGCCGGGATCTTGGCGCCGAAGCTGCCCATGGCGCTGCGCAGGGCGACGGCCAGGCCCACGCCGAGGGCGAGGCCGAGGGCGGAGGCGACGACGCCGACCAGCAGGGACTCGCTCAGCACGGACCGGCGGACCTGGCCGCGGGTGGCGCCGACGGCGCGCAGCAGGGCCAGTTCCTTGGTGCGCTGGGCGACCAGCATGGTGAAGGTGTTGTAGATGAGGAAGATGCTGACGAAGAGGGCGATGAAGCCGAAGGCGAGCAGGCCCGTCTTGACGCCGCTCATGCCCTTCTCGATGTCCTTGGCGTTGCGCTCGGCCAGGGCGGCGCCGGTCTGGGCCTTGGCGTCCTTGCCGACGACCGGGGTGACCTCGGCGAGCAGCTTGCCGGCGTCGGCGCCGGGCTTGGCCGCGACGGCGAGCTCGGAGTAGTAGCCGGGGGCCAGGTAGAGCTCCTGGGCGACCTTGGCCTCGAAGAGCACGAGCGAGCCGCCGGCGTTGACCGCGCCGTCCTCGGTGGTGAAGACGCCGGCCAGGGTGTACTCCTTGACCGGGCCGTTGGTGGCCACGCGGACCTTGTCGCCGACGGAGTAGCGGCCGGCCTTCGCGGAGGCGCTGTCCAGGGCGATCTCGTCGGCCTTGGCCGGGCCGTGGCCGTCGGTGAAGGCGTAGCGGGGGTCCTTGCCGTCCTTGACGGGGGCGAAGTTGGCGCCCTGGTTCGCCCAGCCGGTGCCGATCAGCTTGCCGCTCGGGTCGGCGACGCCGGCGAAGCCGGAGACCCGGCCGGAGACGGAGTCGACGCCGCCCAGCTTGGCGACCTTGTCGAGGGTCTGCTGGCTGATGCCGGGCTCGCCCTCCTCGCGGGTGCCGTCCTCGGCGCGGCCGGGGCCGTAGTGGGTGACGGAGACGGCGACCCCGTCGTAGCTCTTGCGGGACTGGTCGGACATCGCCTTGCTGACGGTGTCGGTGAACACGAACGTGCCGGAGACGAAGGCGGCGCCGAGCATGACGGCGAGCACCGTCATCAGCAGGCGGGCCTTGTGCGCGAGCACGTTGCGCAGGGCGGTACGGAACATGGGGAATCCAGAAGTCGAGGTGGTCCGCCGGGAGGGCGGGCAGGAGACGCGGCCGGGCGGCGCGGCGCGGCGCGGGCGTGCGCGTGCGGGAGGCCGGGAGGGCCCGGAGGGCCGGGACGTCAGCTGGTGCGGCCCTTGGCGTCGAAGGCCTTCATGCGGTCGAGGACCCCGTCGGCGGTGGGGCTGATCATCTCGTCGACGATGGAGCCGTCCGCGAGGAAGATGACGCGGTCCGCGTAGGAGGCGGCGACGGGGTCGTGGGTGACCATGACGACGGTCTGGCCCAGCTCGCGCACGGAGTTGCGCAGGAAGCCGAGGACCTCGGCGCCGGAGCGGGAGTCGAGGTTACCGGTGGGTTCGTCACCGAAGATGATCTCGGGACGGGAGGCCAGGGCGCGGGCGACGGCGACGCGCTGCTGCTGGCCGCCGGAGAGCTGGGTGGGTCGGTGGCCGAGGCGGCCGGACAGGCCGACCATGTCGATGACGTTGTCGAGCCACTGCTGGTCGGGCTTGCGGCCGGCGATGTCCATCGGGAGGGTGATGTTCTCCAGCGCGGTCAGGGTCGGCAGCAGGTTGAAGGCCTGGAAGATGAAGCCGATCTTGTCCCGGCGCAGCTGCGTCAGCTGCTTGTCCTTGAGGCTGCCGAGCTCGGTGTCGCCGATGCGCACGGAGCCGGAGGAGAAGGTGTCGAGTCCGGCGACGCAGTGCATCAGGGTCGACTTGCCGGAGCCCGAGGGGCCCATGATCGCGGTGAACTGGCCCTGGCCGAAGTCCACGGACACGTTGTTGAGGGCGACCACCTGGGTTTCTCCCTGGCCGTACACCTTGGAGAGGCCGGTGGCCCGGGCCGCCACGGCGAGGGCGGTGTGCGGGGCGGCGTAGTTCATGGCGGTCACGGCAAGAGACTCCTCGGGCGGCGGACCGGGCTGCGGTCCGCAGGGGACGGCGGGACTCTTCCATCGTCACCGCGGGAACCTGGCGGGGGATCAGCCGAGGTGCCCGTTCGACGGCCCACTGGAGTCTGATCGGGGGGCGGCCCACGTCCTCCTCTGGTATGACGGCGACCCCGACGCCGGCCGGTGCACGGGACCGCGGGCAGGCCGCCCGCAGCGTCGCGCACCGGGCCGGACGGGGGCTTTCGGGGGTGGGGTGGCCCGGGGTGGCGCAAGGGCCCGGACGGGCCATCGAAATCCCGTCATTCCCGTTTTGGAGGTGATCGCCCCCGGAAACGGGCCGACCGCGCCTTCTCGCTCCTGACGCGCTATCAAGCGCCAATAAAATCAGACAACATCGACTCAAGAGCCCGTTCCCGACCAGGGCGTTCCCGATAGGCTCGGTACAGCGTCCAGTTCTTCGCGCGGACCCGCATCACCCTGCCCGGATGGTGGAATGCAGACACGGCGAGCTTAAACCTCGCTGGCCTTGAGGTCGTGCCGGTTCAAGTCCGGCTCCGGGCACCACGCATCACGGCCGATCTGCCGGTGTACACCGGGAGTTCGGCCTTTTTCGTGCCCGGCTCCGGGCTCCGGCTCCGTGCCCCGGTCCCGCCGGGCGCGCGCCCGCGCGGCCGGCGCGCACCCCGGCGCCCCCGCCGGGTCGGCCCGCGCCCCACCGCCCCGCTGCACGCCCCCGCCCGCCCCTGCCGAACGGCCTCGTCGGCGCGCCGCCCATCATCCTCAAGGCGCTCCAGCGGTCCGTCCGCGCCTCCGGCGGGCGGGTCCGGCGCCACCGGTGCGCCCCCGCAATTACCCCCTGCGGTTGTCCGCGCCTTCTCCTAAGATCCTCCTCCAGCAGTAGGGCCATTCTTTTGCTAACGCATTACTCTTGACGCAAGGCCGCGCACGGTGGCCATGGAGGAGTGAGATGAGGAGCAGTAACCCGGTCTTCTCGCGACGGGGGTTCAGCCGCGACAACGGTGCCTACGCCGGCTTCGAGGCGCAGCACCAGCAGGCCGGGGCCAACCCGTACGCGACGAATCCTTACGCCACCGACCCGACCACCGGGATGCCCCCGGCCCCGGCGCGCGCCAACGCGATGACCATGGACGACGTCGTGAGCCGTACGGCCATGACGCTCGGCACGGTCGTCCTCACCGCGACCCTGGCCTGGCTCGCCCTGCCCGTCGACCCGATGAACCTCGGCAAGTCCTACGGCATCGCCGTCGGCGCCGCGCTCGTCGCGATGGTCCTGGCGCTCGTCCAGACCTTCAAGGCCAAGGCCTCCCCGGCGATCATCATCGGCTACGCGGCCTTCGAGGGCGTCTTCCTCGGCGTCATCAGCGCGGCCACCAGCACCTACATCGGCGCCGGCGTGGTCATCCAGGCCGTGCTCGGCACGATGTGCGTCTTCGCCGCCGTGCTGTTCGCGTACAAGATGCGCTGGATCCGCGTCACCCGCCGCTTCTACGGCTTCGTGATGGCCGCCGCCATGGGCTTCATGCTGCTCATGGTCACCAACCTGCTGTTCTCGCTCTTCGCGGGCGGCGACGGCCTCGGCTTCCGCAGCGGCGGCCTCGGCATCGCCTTCGGTCTCCTCGGCGTCGTCCTCGGCGCCTGCTTCCTCGCCCTGGACTTCAAGCAGGTCGAGGACGGCGTGACCTACGGCGCCCCGCGTGACGAGGCCTGGATGGCCGCCTTCGGCCTCACCATGACGCTGGTCTGGATCTACCTGGAGCTGCTGCGCCTGTTCCAGATCCTCTCCGGCGACGACTGACCGGACCGGGGCCCCGCGGGCCCGCACGGCACGGCGCGCACGCCGTGGCACGACGAGGGGAAGGCCCCGCGAGCACCGCTCGCGGGGCCTTCCCGCGTCGTGGAGGGAGGGGGAACGGCGGGGGGCGAAGACCCGACGGGGGATCAGGGGCCGGTAGCGGAACGGGCTCAGCCGAACCTGCGGGCCGCCCTGCGCAGGTCGTACTCGTGGATGATCGCCTTCGCCTGGCCGTACGACAGCTCGTGCGCGCCGCGCAGCCAGCTGACCTTCTCCTCGAACCGGATGAGGGAGGGGCCGTCTTCGACGGTCCGCAGCCATTCGGCGAGGTCGCGGCCGGTGCTCCGGGGAATTCTGTCGATCATGTTGCGGTGGGTCTGCTCGGAGAACTCTACGGACATGGGCGCCTCCGGAAGGTGTGCCGTGCTGTTCTCTTCACGTCACCGTGCCGGAGAGTTCGCCCGTTGGCAATGGCGCCGGGGCGGCGCGTAAGGTCGGCCGGGTGCTCGATACCTCGCCCCTGACCGCCGCCGTGGAACGCTTCGCCGACCGGCTGCGCGCCATGCCCCAGAGCCGCCTCCAGCAAGGAGCCGCCGCCGAGGCCCTCCAACTGGCCCGGGAGCTCTCCGTACGGGCCCAGCGGCTGGAGGAGCCCCACCGGGCGGCTGCGGCGCGGGAGATCCCGGACGCGGGGATCTTCGTCGTCGGGGACCAGGTCGCGGTCGCCGGACTCGACCTCGCGGAGGCACTGCGTGCCGCCGCCGCTGACGCCGCGGAGGCACGGGGAACGGCGACGGCCCCGTCCGAGATCCTGGACGAGGCCGTGCGGCTGGTGGAGCAGGCGGACGTCAGAGCGACGCGATGACGCGGTCCGCGAGGATGTAGACGTTGTTGTCCGGATCCTGCGCGTCACCGCCGCAGGAGAAGGTCAGCGCGTAGGCACCCGAGATGCCCGAGCCGCCCAGCAGGACCGGCGCCGTGCCGGAGCGGAGCGCCTCGGCGAGGCGCTCCGCCGTCTCCCGGTGGCCCGGGGTCATGCACAGCGTGGTCCCGTCGGTGAACACGTACACGTCGAGCGTGCCGAGCGGGCCCGGACGGACGTCCGCGAGGGCCGTACGGGCCTCCGCGAGCTCCTCCAGGCGGCTCACCGTCCGCTCGTGGTCGACACCGGCGGCCGGCGGCTGCGCCGGGACGAAGTCCGGGTGCGAGGGGTGGCGCCGGCGGGCGGCGGCCAGCTCGGGGGAGTCCTCGGGGTACTCGTCCGCCACCTCCTCGCCGAGTACGGGCTCCAGCCCCACCAGGTCCGCCTGGCGGGGCAGGAACACGGCCGGGGCGTCGTCCCCGAGCCCAGGCAGCCCGCCCAGCAGCGAGGGCGCGTCGGCGGCGTCACGGGCCTCCTGCGCGGCCCAGAAGGCCCGCGCCTCGGCGAGCTCGCGCTCACGCTCCTCGGCCAGGGCCTCGGCCACGGCGGCCCGTATCTCGGCGGCGGGGGACTGCACGGCGCTGCGGGCGTGCGGGACGCTCGCACCGCGCGACTGGGCCGGAACGGCCAGCTCACCGCGCAGGGCCGTGACCTGCTTGCGCAGGCCGTGGACAGCGTGCAGCGCAGCAGCGCCCACGGCCGCAGCGACGGCCGTGGTCAGCAGCAGGGCAAGAGACATGGCGCTCACTGACTAACTCCTGATGTGACTCGATCCCCCGACTTCCTACATCAGAGTGTCCTGACATGGGAATGGCGTGCAGTGCATTACGTCACGAAATGGACAGGGCTTTCGTCACACCAGACGTACAGCTCACTACCCTGACCTGGGGAAATGCCAAACCCCCAGGACGAAGGTCACATCCTGGGGGAATTTCGGTCACGGGTCGGCCGCGAGGGGATTGGAACCGGCGTCAGCAGGCCGCAAGAGATCAAGCGGATCCCTTGCGGCACTTGAGCTTCGCCTGCGCTGCGGGCAGGTGCCGCCCTCGTTCCTCGGGCGACCCCTACCCTCCGCTACGGCTCAGCTCAGCCGCTCGTCTTCTCGGTCGCGCTGAGCTTCGCCTGCGCTGCGGGCAGGTGCCGCCCTCGTTCCTCGGGCGACCCCTACCCTCCGCTACGGCTCAGCTCAGCCGCTCGATGACCATGGCCATGCCCTGGCCGCCGCCCACGCACATCGTCTCGAGGCCGAACTGCTTGTCGTGGAACTGGAGGCTGTTGATCAGAGTGCCGGTGATGCGGGCACCGGTCATGCCGAAGGGGTGGCCGACGGCGATGGCGCCACCGTTGACGTTCAGCTTCTCCAGCGGGATCTCCAGGTCCCGGTACGACGGGATGACCTGGGCCGCGAAGGCCTCGTTGATCTCGAACAGGTCGATGTCGCCCACCGTCAGGCCGGCCCGCTCCAGGGCCTGCTTCGACGCCTCGACCGGGCCCAGGCCCATGATCTCGGGGGAGAGCGCGGTCACACCGGTGGAGACGATCCGGGCCAGCGGGGTCAGACCCAGCTCCCGCGCCTTGGTGTCGCTCATGATGACCAGGGCCGCGGCGCCGTCGTTCAGCGGGCAGCAGTTGCCGGCCGTCACCAGACCGTCCGGGCGGAAGACCGGCTTCAGGCCCTCCACGCCCTCCAGGGTGACCCCGGCGCGCGGACCGTCGTCCTTGCTGACCACGGTGCCGTCCGGGGTGGTGATCGGGGTGATCTCCCGCTCCCAGAAGCCCTTCTTGATCGCTTCCTCGGCCAGGTTCTGCGAGCGCACGGCGAACTCGTCCATGTCCCGGCGGGTCACGCCCTTGAGGCGGGCCAGGTTCTCCGCGGTCTGACCCATCGCGATGTACGCGTCCGGGACCAGGCCGTCCTCGCGCGGGTCGTGCCAGGTGGAGCCCTCGGACTGGGCGACCTCGGCCGTGCGGGCCTCGGCGTCGGCGAACAGCGGGTTGTGCGTCTCGGGCAGGCCGTCCGAGGTGCCCTTGACCGAGCGGGAGACGGTCTCCACACCCGCGGAGACGAACACGTCGCCCTCGCCCGCCTTGATGGCGTGCAGGGCCATGCGGGAGGTCTGCAGCGAGGAGGAGCAGTAGCGGGTGATGGTCGTGCCCGGCAGGTAGTCCATGCCCATCTGCACGGCCACGATGCGGGCCAGGTTGTGGCCCTGCTCGCCGCCGGGGAGGCCGCAGCCGAGCATCAGGTCGTCGATCTCCCGCGGGTCCAGCTCGGGGATCTTGGCAAGGGCGGCCTGGATGACGGTCGCGGTCAGGTCGTCCGGGCGGACGTCCTTGAGGGACCCCTTGAAGGCGCGCCCGATCGGGGACCGGGTGGCGGAAACGATGACTGCTTCGGGCATCGGGGCTCCAAGGGTGAGTTGCGGCTCATTGCGGACCGGATGCGAAGTTACCGGCCCGTACGGTCGAGGTCATCGGGTGGCAGGTGTGATGCCGGTCGCTCCGCGGGTGGGGTGGGGCCCTGCGGGGCGGGGGCCGGGGGCGGGCCCCGCCCCCAGCATGCCCCTGCCCCGGCGGGCCGACGCCCCGCCTCTGACCGGCCGCGGTGCCCGCGTGCCCCTGGAAGCCCCCAGACGGGCCGTCCGCGCAGTTCCCCGCGCCCCTGGTGGGGCTGGGGCGCGCTTCTCGCGTGCGGGCCGTGGGTGGTTGCTCGCGCAGTTCCCCGCGCCCCTGGGGGCGGGCCGTGGGGGTTGCCGGCGCGGTTCCGCGAGCCACTGGACGGTGGCTGTGCCTGCAAGGCCGGGGCTGTGGGGTAAGGGGCGCGGGGAACTGCGCGAGCGGGCACCGCCGGCCCGCACCCGGGCGCGGTGCCCGCGGCCCGGGCCGTGCCCGTACGGTCGGCGGCGCCGGCGCAGCCACGGGCCGGGGCGGTGCGGGGGCCGGGGTCAGGCCTGGGTCGGGGTGGGGGACTCGGCCGGGACCCGCCGGCGGCGGCGGTGCTTCAGCAGGGCCCACGGACCACGGGCGGCGGTCACCTCGGTACCCGCCTGCCCGGCGGCGGCCGACGCGGCCTTGGCCACCGGCAGCATGTCCTCGTTCCGGGTGATGTCCAGCCGGTCGGACTCCGGCCACAGCGACAGCGCCGCGCACACTGTCGGCAGGATGGCCATGGCCGCCGTGGCGTACCCCTCCGCCGAGGGGTGGTAGGAGTCCGGGCCGAACATCTCGCGCGGGTTCGCGGCGAACTCCGGGCCCAGCAGGTCGCCCATCGAGAGCGTACGGGCGCCCAGCGCGACCACCCCTATGGTCTGGGCGGCGGCCAGCTGCCGCGAGACCCGCCGGGCCAGCCACCGCAGCGGCTGGTACACCGGCTCGATCGTGCCGAGGTCGGGGCAGGTGCCGACCACCACCTCGCAGCCGGCCAGCCGCAGCCTCCGTACCGCCGAGGTGAGGTGTCGGACGGACTGCGTCGGCGGCATCCGCCGGGTCACGTCGTTCGCGCCGATCATGATCACGCAGACGTCCGGGGCGGGCGCGTCCCCGGGGCCGTCTCCGCCCAGCAGCAGTCCGACCTGCCGGTCGAGGTCGTCCGACATGGCCCCGGACAGGGCCACGTTCCGCAGTTCGACGGGACGCTCGGCCACCGCCGCCAGACCCGAGGCCAGCAACGCGGCCGGTGTCTGCCGGGCCCGGTGCACCCCGAGCCCGGCGGCCGTGGAGTCGCCCAGCATGGCCAGCCGCAGCGGACCCGGCCCCGGGCACCCCGGGCCGTCGGCGGGCCCGCCGAACTCGCTCCCGTACAGCCCGTCGGCGCGCGGGGGGTCGCCCAGCCCGGTCCCGACCGTGCGCTTGGCGAACTGGACCTCCGCCAGCACCAGTCCGACGGCGGCGACCCCGACCAGTCCGAGCCCGCCTCCGCCGTACGCCGCTCCCGCCGCGATCCGGCGGGCCGTCCTTGCCCTGGACACCCTGCAAGCCACCTCCTGGTCTTGTTGACCTTCCTGCCCCGTACTCCCTGTCGGCCAATCCCTTTCCGCATACTCTGGCCATGTCTCCCGGAGAACCCGTGGAGTGTCGTCACTGGAGAACATGGTGCAATTCCACGACTCGATGATCAGCCTCGTCGGCAACACCCCGCTGGTGAAGCTCAACCGTGTGACCGAAGGCCTGCAGGCCACCGTCCTTGCCAAGGTCGAGTACTTCAACCCCGGCGGCTCCGTGAAGGACCGGATCGCCCTCCGGATGATCGAGGCCGCCGAGGAGAGCGGTGCCCTCAAGCCCGGTGGCACCATCGTGGAGCCGACCAGCGGCAACACGGGTGTAGGACTCGCCATCGTGGCCCAGCAGAAGGGCTACAAGTGCATTTTCGTGTGCCCCGACAAGGTTTCCCTGGACAAGATCAACGTGCTGCGGGCGTACGGCGCCGAGGTCGTGGTCTGCCCGACCGCGGTCGACCCGGAGCACCCCGACTCGTACTACAACGTGTCCGACCGCCTCGTCCGTGAGACGCCGGGCGCCTGGAAGCCGGACCAGTACAGCAACCCGAACAACCCCCGTTCGCATTACGAGACCACCGGTCCCGAACTGTGGGAACAGACTGAGGGGAAGATCACGCACTTCGTGGCCGGCGTGGGCACGGGCGGCACGATTTCGGGTACCGGCAACTACCTGAAGGAGGTGTCCGGCGGCAAGGTCAAGGTCATCGGCGCCGACCCCGAGGGCTCCGTCTACTCGGGCGGCTCGGGTCGCCCGTACCTCGTCGAGGGCGTCGGCGAGGACTTCTGGCCGACCGCCTACGACCAGAACGTGGCCGACGAGATCATCGCGGTGTCCGACAAGGACTCCTTCCAGATGACCCGCCGGCTGGCGAAGGAGGAGGGCCTCCTCGTCGGCGGCTCCTGCGGCATGGCGGTCGTCGCCGCGCTGCGCGCCGCCGAGGGCCTCGGCCCGGACGACGTGGTCGTCGTCCTCCTCCCGGACAGCGGCCGCGGCTACATGAGCAAGATCTTCTCGGACGAGTGGATGGCCGGCCACGGCTTCCTGGAGGAGGCGGGCCCCGCCGCCCGCATCGGCGACGTCCTCGCCGACAAGGAGGGCGACATGCCCTCGCTGGTGCACATGCACCCGGAGGAGACCGTCGGCGAGGCCATCGAGGTGCTGCGCGAGTACGGCGTCTCGCAGATGCCGGTCGTCAAGCCCGGCGCCGGTCACCCCGACGTGATGGCCGCCGAGGTCGTCGGCTCGGTCGTGGAGAAGGAGCTGCTGGCGGCGCTGTTCGCGCAGCAGGCGGCGCTGTCCGACCCGCTGGAGAAGCACATGAGCGCGCCGCTGCCGCAGGTCGGCTCCGGCGAGCCGGTCTCCGACCTGATGGCCGCGCTGGGCGAGGCCGACGCGGCGATCGTGCTGGTCGAGGGCAAGCCGACCGGTGTGGTGAGCCGCCAGGACCTGCTGGCCTTCCTCGCCAAGAACGCCAAGTAGGCCCGGCCCGTCCGTCCGCGGCGGAGCGCCGGTCCGGCCCGGAGGGCGATCTCCCGGCCGGACCGGCGTTTCGTTTTCCGTAGGCCGCGGGCGTCCGCCGTGCTGCCGTGGTGGCGGGGCGGTGCCGCCGGGCCGGTGCCGGCGCGTCGGGCAAACGGTACGGGCACGTCACGTGGCGGCAGCACCGGCTTAACACGCCTCGGGCACAGTGGTGGTCGTCGGCAGGGGCGAGGGCCCCGGCCGGCGCCACGGAACGGCGTTGGCGGACCTCCGGAGCGGCTCCCGGACCACGTGAACGCCATGGACGCGGACGGCCCTGACCCGGCCCGTGTCCCCCGCGGGGACCGCCGTCGTCCCGCCCCTCGCGCCTGCGAGGGTGTGGCGGTCCCCGCGCTCAGACCCTCCGGCCGGTCCCTCCGGCCGAGCGCGGTCAGGTCAGGGGCACTTGAGTTCGCTCCTGGCGTCCCGGACGGCCGTGTTCAACGCCTGTACCTGCGGCGCGAGGTTGGTGGCGGCCTGGCTGGCGGTGGTGCTGCCGGGCATGTTGTCGTACGCCTTCTTGAGGTTTTCGGCGGCCGTCTTCACCGCGTCCTTCTTCGCCTGGGTCCAGGTGGCCGTGGACTGCGCGACCTTCTTCCAGTCGTCCTGGACCTTCTGGGTCGCGGCCTTGAGCTGGTCCTTGGTCGTGGTGGCCGGCTTCATGGCCTGCAACGCCGCAGTGTCGGAGCTGAGTTGGTTGAGGTTGGTGCACAGTTCTGCCGCCGCCTTGCTCGGGTCGGGGGTCGGGTCGGCGGCGAGCGCGGCGGTGGTGCCGCCGCCGGTCATGACCAGTGCCGCCGTGGTGACGGCAGCCGTCCTCAGAAAGCGTCGCTTCATGGGTCGCCCCTCTTCGGGATCTTTGGGAACGTCCCCCCGTTTCGGCCCCCGAGTTCCCCGAGTCCCCCGCCCACTCAAGCTGGCACAGCCGTCTCGGACCCGCAATCGGGCCCCGTCCCCCGCAAGGCCGCGCTGCGGGTGCGGCGCCCGGGAGTTCGGGCTATACCTGAACGGTGAATGATCGGGGGGCGACCAAGCCTCCGGGAGGCTCAGATGGACGATTACCCGCTCCTCAACCTCTTCTGGACCATGCTCCTGATCTTCCTGTGGGTGCTGTGGTTCTTCCTGCTCTTCAAGATCATCACCGACATCTTCCGGAGCCAGGACATGGGAGGCTGGGGCAAGGCCGGCTGGACGATCTTCGTGGTGATCCTGCCGTTCATCGGCATCCTCGTGTACCTCATCGCCCGTGGAAAGGGGATGGCCGAGCGCGACGTGGAGAGCGCCAGGCAGGCGGACGCGGCCTTCAAGGAGTACGTCCGCGACGCCGCCGCGACGTCCGGCGCGGGCGGAAGCGCGTCCGAGCTGGCCGCACTGGCCGACCTGAAGGAGCGGGGCGCGATCACCGAGGCCGAGTTCCAGCAGGCGAAGCAGAAGCTCCTCGCCTAGAGCCGGCCCCTTCCGGAACCCGCCACCGAAAGGGCTCCCGCGTGCGTACCGTACGGGGGAGCCCTTCGCCGTGCGCCCGTCGCCGCATGCCGGTCGCCGCGTCTCGGGAAGCGGGCGGCCGCTTGCCGTTCTGCATAAGCGCATGCAGAGTGCTCGGTGGCTGAATAAGTACGGGGACGGAGGGGTCGGGATGAGCGACAGCCCGGCGGCGCGGCTGCAGAAGCTGTTCGAGGGGCACCGGCTGACGCCGACCCAGCGGCGCATCGCGCACTGCATGGTCCGGGGGGCGACCGAGGTGCCCTTCCTGTCGAGCGTGGAGCTCGCCGACCTGGCCGGGGTGAGCCAGCCGTCGGTGACCCGGTTCGCGGTGGCGCTGGGCTTCGACGGGTACCCGGCGCTGCGCCGACACCTGCGGGAGGTGGCCCCGCCGGTGGAGCGGGCCGAGGAGCCGCCCCAGGACGCCTACAACGAGTACCAGCAGGCCGTCCAGGGCGAGATCGAGAACCTCCGGCAGCTGTCGGCCATGCTCGCCGACCCCTCGCCGGTGGAGGAGGCGGGCCGGTTGCTCGCCGGGTCGTCCCCGCTGCCCGTGCTGGGACTGCGGGCGGCGTCCTCGCAGGCGCGCGGGTTCGCGTACTTCGCGGCCAAGGTGCACCCGGACGTACGGCTCCTCGACGAGGGCGGCACGATGCTGGCCGACCGGATCGACGCGGCCGCCGGGGCCGGCGCATCGGCCCTGCTGTGCTTCGCGCTGCCCCGGCACCCGCGGGAGGTGGCCGAGGCGCTGGAGCACGCCCGGGGGGCGGGGCTGACGGTGGTGACGGTCGCCGACTCGGCCTTCGCGCCGGTCGCGCGGTACTCGGACCTGCTGATCCCGGCGCCGGTCGGCACCGGGCTGGCCTTCGACACGGCGTGCGCGCCCATGCTGTTGGGGCGGGTGCTGCTGGAGGCGATGGCCGATGCCCTGCCCGACGCGCAGGCCCGGCTGGAGGAGTTCGACGCCAAGGCCGCCGCCCGGGGCCTGTTCGTCGAGTAGGCCCCGCCCCGGCCCGGTCCAGGGGTGCGGGCCGGTGGCGGCCGCTCGCGCGGTTCCCCGCGCCCCTGGGGGGTCTCGGCCGGTTCGCGGGTGCCGGTCGACCGCGGCTGAGCGCGCGGTTCCCCGTGCGCCTGGGCACTGCACCCGGTTGCGGCCCGGCGGCCGGGGCGGGGTCAGAGGAGGGCGTCGGGGTGGGAGCCGCCGGCCTCGGCGACGATGTCCGCCGGGCTCTGCGCCGGGCGGGCCGCGGCGAAGCGGACCTCCCCCGACGGCCGCACCGTGAAGCCGTGCACCGCCGGCCGCGGCAGGCTGTTGTACCCGTAGTGGGCCGTGAAGAAGTACGCGCCGGTGTCCGGCACCGCGACCAGGTCCCCCGGGGCCAGTTCGGGCAACTCCCGGGCCGTGGCCAGCAGGTCGCCGGCGAAGCAGGCCGGCCCGGCGACGTCCTGGGCGACGGGCGGGCCCGTCTTCGGGGCGCCCTTCGCGTCGTACGGCAGGATCCGCACCGGCCACGCCTGCGGCGCGTACACGGTACGGGTGGCCAACTGCACGCCCGCGTGCGTGAGGGCGATCGTCCGGCCGCCGGTCGCCTTCGTGTACTCCACCCGGGTGACGACCAGCCCGTGCTTGGCCAGCAGGGACCGGCCGAACTCCGTGACCAGGCCGTACGAGCCGTCGAAGAGTCCCGGGGCCGCCGCGCGCAGGGCGGCCACGTACTGCGCGTACGTCGGGGTGTGCTCGTCCGAGGTGAAGTTCACCGGTAGGCCGCCGCCGATGTCGAGGGTGTCGACCTGGCGGCGCCCGGCCGCCGCGTTGATCTCCTCGGCCAGTGCGTGCAGCTCCCGCACCCCCTGCGCGATCAGGGGCAGCGGCACCCCCTGCGAGCCCGAGTGCGCGTGCAGCCGGGTCAGCCACGGGCGGTCCAGGAAGGCCCGGACGAGCCGTTGCCGGGCGCCCGGGTCGCGCAGTGCGATCCCGAACTTCGAGGTGGCGGTGGCCGTGGACAGCGCGTCGATGGCGCCCGCCCCCGTCTGGGTGTTGACCCGTACGCCGATCGGGGGCACGGCGCCGTCCGGCCGTGCCGCGACCAGCGCGTCGAGCCGCTCCAGCTCCTGCCGGTTGTCGGCGTTGACGGTGATCCCGAGGTCGAGGGCCGCGCGCAGCTCGGCCGTGGTCTTGGCGGGGGAGTCCAGCACCGTCCGCTCCGCCGGCACGCCCGCGGCCCTGGCCAGGGCCAGCTCGCCGGGGCTCGCCACCTCGCAGCCGAGGCCCGCGTCGGCGAGCAGCCGCAGCACCGGCACCAGCGGCGCGGCCTTGACGGCGAAGGCGTGCAGGACGGGGGTGCCGGGCGGCAGCGCGGTGGCGAAGGCGTCCGTGAGGGCGGCGGCGGACGCCCGGATCCCGGCGGTGTCCAGCAGGCAGACCAGCGGCGGGGCGGTGTCCGACCCGCCGACGAGCCCTTGCTCGACGGCGGCCCGTACGGCCAGGTCACGGCGCTCTGCGGCGCCCTGCTCGTGCATGTCGGCAGCCATGTCAGCCATCCCATCATCCGGCGCGCCGGACCGCAGCTGTTGACTGGATCTATTCAGACGGGGAGGATGTGAATGGAATTACCTACAGAACGCCACTTCGTCAGGAGGCAACGCCATGTCAGGACCCCGACCGGTACGAGCCGCGCGCGGCACCGAGCTCACCGCCCTGGGATGGCAGCAGGAAGCCGCCCTCCGGATGCTGCAGAACAACCTCGACCCCGAGGTCGCCGAGCACCCCGACAAGCTCGTCGTCTACGGCGGCACCGGCAAGGCCGCCCGCGACTGGCGCTCCTTCGACGCCATGGTCCGCACCCTGCGCACCCTCAAGCAGGACGAGACCATGCTCGTCCAGTCCGGCCGCCCGGTCGGCGTCATGCAGACCCACGAGTGGGCCCCCCGCGTCCTGCTCGCCAACTCCAACCTGGTCGGCGACTGGGCCAACTGGGAGGAGTTCCGCCGCCTGGAGCACCTCGGCCTGACCATGTACGGCCAGATGACCGCCGGTTCGTGGATCTACATCGGCACCCAGGGCATCCTCCAGGGCACGTACGAGACCTTCGCCGCCGTCGCCGCGAAGAAGTTCGGCGGCACCCTCGCCGGCACCATCACCCTCACCGCCGGCCTCGGCGGCATGGGCGGCGCCCAGCCGCTCGCCGTCACCATGAACGACGGCGTGGCGATCTGCATCGACTGCGACCCGCGCGCCATCGAGCGCCGCATCGAGCACCGCTACCTCGACGTCAAGGCCGACAACCTGGCCCACGCCCTCCAGCTCGCCACCGAGGCCCGCGACCAGCGCAAGCCGCTGTCCATCGGCCTCCTCGGCAACGCCGCCGAGCTGCTCCCGCAGATGCTCGCCGAGGGCGCCCCGATCGACATCGTCACGGACCAGACCTCGGCCCACGACCCGCTGTCGTACCTGCCGGTCGGTGTCGCCTTCGAGGACATGGCCGACGCCGCCGCCAAGGACCCGGCCGGCTTCACCACCCGCTCCCGCGAGTCCATGGCCAAGCACGTCGAGGCCATGGTCGGCTTCATGGACGCCGGCGCCGAGGTCTTCGACTACGGCAACTCCATCCGCGGCGAGGCCCAGCTGGCCGGCTACGACCGCGCGTTCGCCTTCCCCGGCTTTGTCCCGGCCTACATCCGCCCGCTGTTCTGCGAGGGCAAGGGCCCGTTCCGCTGGGCCGCCCTGTCCGGCGAGGCCTCGGACATCGCCAAGACCGACAAGGCGATCCTGGAGCTCTTCCCGGAGAACGAGTCCCTGCACCGCTGGATCAAGATGGCCGGCGAGCGCGTCCACTTCCAGGGCCTGCCCGCCCGCATCTGCTGGCTCGGCTACGGCGAGCGCGACAAGGCCGGTGAGCGCTTCAACGACATGGTCGCCTCCGGCGAGCTGGCCGCCCCGCTGGCCATCGGCCGCGACCACCTCGACTGCGGCTCCGTCGCCTCCCCGTACCGCGAGACCGAGGCCATGCTCGACGGCTCGGACGCCATCGCCGACTGGCCGCTGCTCAACGCCATGGTCAACGTGGCCTCGGGTGCCTCCTGGGTCTCCATCCACCACGGCGGCGGCGTCGGCATGGGCCGCTCCATCCACGCCGGCCAGGTCACCGTCGCCGACGGCACCGCGCTCGCGGGCGAGAAGGTCCGCCGCGTCCTCACCAACGACCCCGGCATGGGCGTCATCCGGCACGTCGACGCCGGCTACGACATCGCCGAGTCGGTGGCCGACGCCAAGGGCGTGCGCGTCCCGATGCGCGAGGGCGACGCCGGGGCCTCCGCGTGAGCCAGAGCTTCCACGCCATGTGGGCGTCGCTGCGGCCGATCGGCCGCAGCGACGCCTCGGGCGGGTACCGCCGCTACGCCTGGACCGGCGCCGACGCCGACTGCCGGCTCTGGTTCCGGATGCAGGCGGAGGCCCGCCGCCTCGACGTCGAGACCGACCGCAACGGCAACCAGTGGGCGTGGCTCGGCGACCCGACCGCCGGTGACGCCGTCGTCACCGGCTCCCACCTGGACTCCGTCCCGGACGGCGGCGCCTTCGACGGCCCCCTCGGCGTCGTGTCCGCCTTCGCCGCGCTCGACGAACTCCGCGCCCGCGGGGTCCAGTTCAGGCGCCCCCTCGCCATCGTCAACTTCGGCGACGAGGAGGGCGCCCGCTTCGGGCTGGCCTGCGTCGGCTCCCGCCTCACCTCCGGCCAGCTGACCAAGGAGAAGGCGTACGAGCTGCGCGACGCCGACGGGATCACCCTCCCGCAGGCGATGGAGGCCGCCGGGTACGACCCCGAGTCCATCGGGCCCGACCCCGAGCGCCTCGCCCGCATCGGCGCGTTCGTCGAACTCCACGTCGAACAGGGCCGCGCCCTGGACCTGTCCGGGGACGCCGTCGGCATCGCCTCCGCCATCTGGCCGCACGGCCGCTGGCGGTTCGACTTCCGCGGCGAGGCCAACCACGCGGGCACCACCCGCCTGGTCGACCGGCACGACCCGATGCTCACCTACGCCGAGACCGTGCTGGCCGCCCGTACGGAGGCCGCACTCGCCGGCGCCGTCGCCACCTTCGGCAAGATCTCCGTCGAGCCGAACGGCGTCAACGCCATCCCCTCCCTGGTGCGGGGCTGGCTCGACTCCCGCGCCGCCGACCAGGCCACGCTCGACACCGTGGTCACCGCCATCGAGAAGGCCGCCCGCGAGCGCGCCGACAAGGACGGCATCGACCTCGCGGTCGTCCGGGAGTCCTTCACCCCGGTCGTCGAGTTCGAGCACGCCCTGCGCGACGAGATCAACCGGATCCTGGGCGGGTCCGTCCCCGTCCTCGGCACCGGCGCCGGACACGACGCGGGCATCCTCTCCGCGGCCGTCCCGACCGCCATGCTGTTCGTGCGCAACCCCACCGGCGTCTCCCACTCCCCGCGGGAGTTCGCCCCCGAGGACGACTGCGTGGCCGGCGTCCTCGCCCTCGCCGACGTACTGGAAGGCCTGGCATGTCGTTGAAGACGTACTGGCTGGAGCACGCCTGGCTCGGCACCGCCGTCGAGCCGGGCGTCGCCCTGGACGTGTCCGACGACGGGCGGATCACCGCCCTGCGCACCGGGGCGGACGCGCCGCCGCCCGGCGCCGAGGTGCTGCGCGGTCTGACCCTCCCGGGCCTGGCCAACGCCCATTCGCACGCCTTCCACCGGGCCCTGCGCGGCGTGGTCCAGGTCGGCTCCGGCACGTTCTGGACCTGGCGCGACGTCATGTACAAGGTCGCCCAGAACCTCACCCCCGACAGCTACTTCGACCTCGCCCGCGCGGTGTACGCGGAGATGGCGCTGGCCGGCATCACCAACGTCGGCGAGTTCCACTACGTCCACCACGCGCCCGGCGGCACCCCGTACGCCGACCCGAACGCCATGGGTGAGGCCCTGATCGAGGCCGCCGCGGCCGCCGGCATCCGCATCACCCTCCTCGACACCGCCTACCTCTCCGCGGGCTTCGGCGAGGCCCCGAGCGAGCACCAGCGGCGGTTCTCCGACGGCACCGCCGAGGCCTGGGCCGAACGCGTCTCGGCCCTCAAGCCGCGCGGGCACGCCCTGGTCGGCGCGGCCGTCCACTCCGTGCGGGCCGTACCCGCCGGACAGCTCGCCACCGTCGCCCACTGGGCGCAGGAGCGGCAGGCCCCGCTGCACGTCCACCTGTCCGAGCAGACCGCCGAGAACGACGCCTGCCTGGCCGCCCACGGCTGCACCCCCACCCGGCTCCTCGCCGACCACGGGGTGCTCGGCCCGCGCACCACCGGCGTCCACAACACGCACCTCACCGACGAGGACATCGCCCTCCTCGGCGGGACCGCCACCGGCACCTGCATGTGCCCCACCACCGAGCGCGACCTCGCCGACGGCATCGGCCCGGCCGGGCGGCTCCAGCAGGCGGGCAGCCCGCTGTCGCTGGGCAGCGACAGCCACGCCGTGATCGACCTGCTGGAGGAGGCGCGCGCGATGGAGCTGAACGAGCGGCTGCGCAGCCGGACGCGGGGGCACTGGACGGCGAACGCGCTGCTGACCGCTGCTACGGCGGACGGCCATGCCGCGCTCGGTCTGGCGGACGCCGGCCGGCTGGAGGTCGGCGCGCTCGCCGACTTCACCACCGTCGCGCTGGACACCGTCCGCACCGCCGGGCCGCTGCCGCGGCTCGGGGCCGAGACGGCGGTCTTCGCCGCCTCGGCCGCGGACGTCCGGCACACGGTGGTCGGCGGCCGCCACATCGTCCGCGACGGCGCCCACACCCTGGTCCCCGACGTCCCGTCCGCCCTGGTCGAAGCGATCGCGGCCGTCCGCGGCTGACGTCCCCCCACCCCGCCCCTCGGAATCGCCGCCGACCGCCCGGAACGGGGTCCGGGGCGGAGCCCCGGTTTCCGGGAAGGGCGGGGCGGGGGGAGACAACTCGAGAGGAACCCATGACCACCACCGTCATCACGAACATCGGCAGCCTGGTCACCAACGACCCCGCCCAAGGCGACGGCACCCCCCTCGGCCTCATCGAGAACGCCGCCGTCGTCATCGACGACGACACCATCGCCTGGGTCGGCGAAGCCGCCGCGGCCCCGTCCGCGGACACCGCCTTCGACGCGCAGGGCCGGGCCGTCATCCCCGGCTTCGTCGACTCCCACTCCCACCTCGTCTTCGCCGGCGACCGCACCGCCGAGTTCAACGCCCGCATGTCCGGCCGCAGCTACTCCGCCGGCGGCATCCGCACCACCGTCGCCGCCACCCGCGCCGCCTCCGACGCGGAGCTGGAGGCCAACCTGGTGCGCCACCTCGACGAGGCCCGCCGCCAGGGCACGACCACCTTCGAGACCAAGTCCGGCTACGGCCTGACCGTGGCCGACGAGGCCCGCGCCCTGCGGATCGCCGCCGCGCACACCGAGGAGGTCACCTACCTCGGCGCGCACATCGTCTCCCCGGACTACGCCGAGGACCCGGCCGCGTACGTGGACCTGGTCACCGGCGAGATGCTGGCGGCCTGCGCCCCCTACGCCCGCTGGGTCGACGTGTTCTGCGAGAAGGGCGCCTTCGACGGCGACCAGGCCCGGGCGATCCTGACCGCGGGCGCCGCCGCCGGGCTGATCCCGCGCGTCCACGCCAACCAGCTCTCCTACGGCCCCGGCGTACAGCTGGCCGTCGAGCTCGGCGCGGCCTCCGCCGACCACTGCACCCACCTCACCGACGCCGACGTCGACGCCCTGGCCCAGGCCGCGGACACCACCGTCGCCACCCTGCTGCCGGGCGCCGAGTTCTCCACCCGCGCCCAGTGGCCCGACGCCCGCCGACTGATCGACGCGGGTGCGACGGTCGCGCTGTCCACGGACTGCAACCCGGGGTCCTCGTACACGAGCTCGATGCCGTTCTGCGTCGCGCTCGCCGTGCGGGACATGCGCATGACCCCCGACGAGGCCGTCTGGGCCGCCACCGCCGGCGGCGCCCGCGCGCTGCGCCGCACCGACATCGGCGCGCTCACCCCGGGCGCCCGCGCCGACCTGGCCCTGCTGGACGCCCCGAGCCATGTGCACCTGGCGTACCGGCCCGGCGTCCCGCTGGTGTCGGCGGTCTGGCAGCGCGGAGTCCGCGCGGCCTGACCCGTCACGCCTGGTCGATCAGGCCCGGTCGATCACGCCTGATCCGTCGGGTCTGATCCGTCGCGCCTGATCCGCGCGTCCTTCGTCTTCCCCTTGCAGGGTCCCGGGCGTACCTTGTGGCCCCGAATCTGATGTGTCGTCAGTAACTTGCGGCTCGAGGGGAAGACGAAGGTGCCCAACCGGATACGCTCCACCGCGCTCGCGCTGGGCGCCGCGCTGGCCGGATCGGCGGCCGTGCTCGCCGCGGCCCCCGTCGCCCACGCCGATGTCGTCGACGTCGCGTACGACTGCAAGACCCCCATCGGGGACAAGTCCGCGGTCTCGCCCATCGACATCAAGGCCGTCAAGCAGGGCGACGGCTACAAACTGACGATGTCCTTCCAGAAGGGCGTCTCGTCCAGCCCCATCGAGCTCGGCAAGGGGGCGATGAACCCGAGCGCGGTCATCGCGCTCGGCGGCGCCGAGCAGGGCTCCGTACCGGTCTCGGGGGCGGCCAACTCCGAGGCGATCCCGCCCAACACCCCCATCAAGATCACTGATCTGTCGGGCACCTACACCCCGAAGAAGAGCGGCAAGGCCACCTTCACCGCCGGCGTGCTCACCATCAAGGCCATGGGGACCACCACCACCTGCACCCCCGGCAACAACCCGAAGCCCTCCCTCGAACTGGACGTCACGGCCGCCGGCGGGGGATCGGGGCCCGGATCGGCGGGTGCTGGCGGCAGCGGGGTCGACTCCCTGCCGCAGACCGGCCCCGCGGACTCCGTCACCGCACTCGGCACCCTTGGCGGCACCGTGCTGCTGTCCGGCACCGCCGGCCTGCTCTGGCTGACGCGGCGCCGGCAGGCCCGCACCTGAACGGAGCACCCCGGCCATGCCCGTGCTCCCCGCCCGCCGCCGCGGCCTGCCCGCGCCGCTGCTCGTCGCCGCCGCAGCGCTGTACGCCGCCGCGACCCCGGCGGCGGCCGCGACCCCGGCAGCCCCGGTGGTCGCCGCAGCTCCGGTGGTCGCGGCAGCCCCGCTCGTCGCCGCGACCCCGCTCGTCGCCGCAGCCCCGGCGGGAGCGGCGGTCGCCGCCGAGCCCGACTGGACCGCCGCTCCCGCCGGGGGCGCCACCGGCAGCCTCCGCCCGGCCTTCTACCTCGCGGGCGCGCCCGGCACCGTCCTGGAGGACCGCCTCGCCCTGGACAACCCCTCCGACCGGGAGCGCACCCTCACCCTGCGCGGGGCCGACGCCCACAACACGGCGGACGGGGGCCTCGCCGTGCGCCCCGCCGGCGCCACCGCGGGCGCCGGCGCCGCCTCCTGGATCAGCTTCGGCACCGCCGCCACCGTGAAGGTCCCCGCCCGCACCCGCGCCGTCGTCCCCTTCACCGTCACCCTGCCGCCCGCCGCCCTGCCCGGCGACCACCCGGCGGCCCTGGTCGCAGCCGAGGCCGGCGGCCGCGAGGCCGGGGTACGGGTCCACCTGCGCGTCGGCGGCCCGGCCCTGGCCGCGCTGACCGTCGAGGACGTCGCCGTACGCGGCCGGGGCGCCCGGGCCGAGGTCGGCTACACCCTGGTCAACCGCGGCAACGTGACCCTCGCGCCCGGGTTGTCCCTGCGGGCCGAGGGGCTCCTCGGCGCCGTTCCCGGCCGCACGCACCGCGCCCTGCCGGTGGAACTGCTGCCCGGCCAGCGGGTCCGGCTGTCCGAGCCGTGGCCCGGCGCGCCGCTCCTCGACGACGTCGACCTCACGCTGACCGTCACCGCCCCCGGGGCCGCCCCGGCGAGCGCCCGCGCGTCCGTCCGGCTCGTGCCGGGGGGCACCGCCGGGTGGGCGGGCGCGGTGTCGCTCGCCCTCGGCGGGGCGGCCCTGGTCGCCCTGCCCCTCGTACGCGGGCGGCGGGCCCGGCGAGGGCCGCCCGCGCCCGGAGAACCCGTACGGGCGGCGGGCCGCACTCCGGACCACGGGCTGACGGGAGCAACCACGTGATCGGCAAGCTCAGGGCCCGGCTCGCGGCAGGGGCGGCACTGCTGCTGTGCCTCCTCGCACTGCCCCTGACGGCCTCCGCGGCCTCCGCTCCCGCGGCCACGGCGGCCGCGGCCGAGCCCGCCGTGGCGCTCTCGCTCCAGGAGGCCGCGAAGGGCGCCGGGATCACCGTCACCGGCACCGGCTGGCGCCCCGGGACCCTCGTGATGCTGCTGCTCTGCGGCCAGAACATGATCGGCGGCACCAACAGCTGCGCCAACGCCGACGGCGCCGCCGTCTCGACCGGCGACGACGGCCGGTTCACGGCCCGGCTGGCCGTCGTCGCCCCGCCCAAGCCCTGCCCGTGCGTCGTGAACGTCACCTCGGTCGGCGAGGACCGGGCCACCGTCGCCACCGCCCTGAAGATCACCGACCATCCGGTGGCCGAGCTGCCCGCGGAACCGGGCAGCCCACGCCTGGCGATGCTGAGCGGGGTCCGGCTGGCCGGCGGGGACGGGATCCTGACCTGGTTCGGCGCCCCGCCCGGGCGGACGTTCACCGTCACCGTCGGAAACCTCGGGCCCGCCCCCGTCAAGGACCCCGTCTTCCAGCTGGGCACCGCGCACGGCGTGCTCGCTCCGCTGTGGGAGGAGGTCCGGTGGAAGGGAACCATCCCGCCGGGCGGCAAGGCCGAAGTCCGGCTCGCGGTCGGCCTGTCCGCCGGCGCGCACGGCGACTACACGGTCTCCCTCAAGTACGGCGACACGGTCATGGCCGCGCAGCCGTGGCGGGTGTCCCGGCCGTACGGGGTGCTGCTGTTCTGGGCCCTGCTCCTGGTGGTGGTCCCGGCCGGGCTGTTCCGTGCCGGGATGGCCGTCGTGGACCGGGTCCGGCCGCACGCGGCACCGACGGCGACGGCTGCCGCCGCCCCCGCGGCTCCCGCAGCCGCCACGACCCCCACGACCACCACGGCGGTCCTGCCGTGGTTCACCGCACCACAGGCGTCCGCACCGTCTGAGAACAGTCCGACGACGAAGGGACAGGCGTGAAGACCCAACGGAGGGTGAGTGCGGCCGCGGTAGCGCTGCTGTTCGGCGGCGCGGGCGTCCTGCTGGCGGCCGGCCCCGCCCAGGCGGCCGAGGTCTCGTACAAGGTGGAGTGCATCCCGCCGGCGGGTGGCGGCGGCCCGGTCCAGGGCACCACGACGGTGTCGGTCACGGCGCCGGCCACCGCGAAGGTCGGCGACGAGGTCGAGGTGGTGTGGAAGACCGTCAAGCCCGCCTCCAACAACACCGACCTGATGGACCTGGGCAAGGACACCGTCAAGCCGACCGGCTGGGTGAAGCTCGGCGGCGCGCTCGGCGCGGAGGTGAAGCTGGAGGGCGAGCGGAAGAACCCGCCCATCCCGAAGAACGCCCCCATGGTCATGTCCGACATGAAGGGGAAGGTCAAGCTGACCAAGGCGGGGGACGTGACGATCACCCCCGGTAGGTACGACGTCGACTTCAGCGGCTTCGTCACGCACTGCTCGCCCAAGGAGGCGGCCGGCGTCGCCGCCACCATCAAGGTCACGGACGGCGGCGGCAGTACGAGCGGCGGAGGCGCCACGAGTGGGGGAGGCACCACCGGCGGCGCGACCGGCGGCGGCGGAGGCCAGACCGACTTCCCGGGCAAGCCGGTGGAGGTCTCCTTCGACTGCGGCGCGGTCGTCCCCGGCGGCATCAAGACCCCGGTCACCATCAACGCCAGGAAGAACGGCGGAGCCTTCGACCTCACGGTCAGGACCGCCAAGGGCGCCATGGCCAGCCCCATGGCCCTCCCGGCCGGCGCCCTCAAGCCCTCGATGAACATCAAGCTCGGCGGCGCCGACAGCGGCACGGTCAAGGTCACCGGCCCGGCCAACGCGGAGCCGATCCCGGACAAGGCCCCGGTCAGCCTGAGCGACATGACCGGCACCTACACACCGGGCAAGACCGGCAAGGTGACGCTGAGCCCCGACCAGCTGACCATCGACGTCACGATGAGCCCCGGCTCCACGCCGATCAACGTGCCGTGCAAGGCGGTCAGCAGCGCCGTCTCCCTGGAGCTGGACACCACCGCCCAGCCCGGCGGCTCGGGCTCCCCGACCACCGGCGGCGCCACCACCGCCGGCACCTCCGGCGGCCTCGCCGACACGGGAGCCGGTGCCGAGGGCGGCATCCGGGCCCTGGCCCTGATCGCGGGCACGGTGATCCTCCTCGGCGCCGCGGTCTTCACGTTCACCCCCTGGCGCCGCCTCCGCGGCACCCGCTGACGCCGGCCCCACGGCAGGGGCTGCGCCCGCCCGCCCGGGCGGGCGCAGCCCCTCCTTTTCCGTCTGGCCCGACGGCGGCTTCTGCCCGGAGGTGGCCGGATCCCCGGTGGAACATGGCGTTGCCTGCGCCACCCCGTTGGGTGACAGCGGCTCGTGCGGCGATCAGGGGGGGGTGGATGCCTTCGCTCCCCCGAAGGCCGGCACGTTATTCGCCCGGCCGCATTTTCGGGCCGGTGTCACCGAGGGGCAGAAAACGAAGCTCAAGGTCTTCGTCGTCGCCGTGGCCGCTGCCACGGCCCTGGGCATTCCGAGCGCGCCGGCCGAGTGGGCCGCATCGGCAGGCGGCATCAACGGCAGGTGCAAGACCACTGCCGACCTGGGCAGGACGGGGAATCCGAGGGGCACCTCCCGCTGCACCGGCCGGTTCCCCTCGGGTGCCGCCCACTGCCCCGTGATCACCTGAGGTCAGCTGTGGCACCAAGGTCATGTTGGTCAGTTTCTCGTCCGAGACGCGCGGGGGCTGAGCGGCGGGTGAATCGGAATTCCAGCCAGACGTCGGGGTGGAATTCGGCGCAGTCGCTCGGGTCGGCGATCTCGTGCCTTCACTTCTGGATCCTGTCCGGCGCGCGACCCCTTCGTGGGGGTCGAGAGACGGAAATGCCCGGCACACCTTTCGGTGTGCCGGGCATTTCGGCGCGTGCCGTGCTACGTCAGTGGACGTCGCCCATCAGCGCCTGGACCTTCTTGCGGTAGGCGTACACCGCCACACCGGCCAGGACGGCGGCCGCCGCCTGGATGCCGATGATCACGGTGCCGTTCAGGTCCACACCGGCCAGCGACAGCAGACCCGTGGTGCAGTCACCGGCGGTGACCGCGAGGAACCAGACGCCCATCATCTGGGAGGCGTACTTCTGCGGTGCCATCTTCGTGGTGACGGAGAGGCCGACCGGGGAGACGCACAGCTCACCGATGGTCTGGATCATGTAGATCGAGACGAGCCACATCGGGGAGACCTTGGTGTCGCCCGTTGCCATGCCCATCGGCACGATGAAGACGAAGAACGAGGCGCCGATCAGGACCAGGCCCATCGCGAACTTCACGATGGTGTTCGGCTCCTGGTTCTTGCGGGCCAGCCACAGCCACAGCCAGGCGAACACCGGGGCCAGCGCCATGACGAACAGCGGGTTCAGCGACTGGTACCAGGTGGCCGAGAACTCGAAGCCGAACACGGTGTCGGCGGTCTTGGAGTCGGCGAACAGCGACAGCGTGGAGCCACCCTGGTCGTAGATCATCCAGAAGACGGCGGCGGCGATGAAGAACCAGATGTAGGCCGTCATCTTCGACTGCTCGGCCGAGTTCAGGTCCTTGTCGCGCTTGATGCGGACCAGGACGGCGACCGGAATGATCAGACCGGCGAGGGTCAGCGGGACCAGGACCCAGTTCAGCGTGTAGACGCCCAGGGCGACCACGGCGCCGTAGAACACGGCGATGGCGGCAGCGCCGATGACGGCCTTGGTGAGGACGGCCTTGCGCTCGTCGGCGGAGAGAGGGTTCGGGACCAGGCTGCTCTTCGGGCTCAGGTGCTTGGTGCCGATCAGGAACTGGGCCAGGCCCAGCGCCATGCCGACGGCGGCGAGGGCGAAGCCCAGGTGCCAGTTGTATTCCTTGCCGACCGTGCCGACGACGAACGGGGCGACGAAGGCACCGAGGTTGATGCCGATGTAGAACAGCGTGAAGCCGCCGTCACGGCGCGGGTCCTCGGGGCCGTCGTACAGGTGGCCGACCATCGTGGAGATGTTGGCCTTCAGCAGACCGGAACCCACCGCTACGAGGAGCAGACCGACGAAGAACATCGCCTGGCCGGGCAGCGCCAGCGACAGGTGGCCTGCCATGATCACGAAACCGGCGATGGTGACCGTCTTGCGGGCGCCCCAGACGCGGTCGCCGAACCATCCGCCCGGCATGGCCATCAGGTAGACCATGGAGACGTAGACGGAGTAGATGGCCGTCGTCGTGGCCGCCGTCATGGCCAGGCCGCCGCCCTGGGTGCCCGTGGCGGCGTCGGCGCCGCCCGAGACCAGGTAGTACACGAGCAGTGCCCGCATGCCGTAGTAGGAGAAGCGCTCCCACATCTCGGTCATGAAGAGCGTGGCCAGGCCACGGGGGTGGCCGAAGAAGGTCTTCTCGGCGGACGGGTCCGCCGTGCCCGTCGTCAGGCTGGAAGCCATGTCGATCCTTGCTTGCTCGGGACGCTGGCTTCGTGAGCCGGTCGGCGCCCGGTGGGGGGTGGCCGGAACCGGCGGCGGCGTTCCGGCCCCACGCCCCGGGGTCTCGCACCCGCCGCCGAGGGCGGGGGGCGAGGGAACATCCGCAACCGGGATCCACGCCCTCGCGCGCATCGTTTCGCGCGCGGGGCCCGGCCCACAGGTCATTCACTGTCACCCGAGTCGATCTGGAAAGTCGTCAAGACCCTCTGATCAATCCGGACAGAATTGAGACCTTTGGCTCGGATTTCGGCGCAAAGGTCCCGGAGGTAGTGCATCAGGCGTCTCGCCACCATACGACACGACCGTGCGGCATATGAAAGGACTTGAGAGATGGATCACAGGGGGGATCGGGAACCGTTTCAGCATTTCGAAGGCGGCCTTCACACATAAGGCCAGTTGGAAAGGGGTGTGCGGGGCCGCCCCTGCGGATCGCCGCCGCGGACTACCATCACCCACATGACGCGTGTACTGCTCGCCGAGGACGACGCATCCATTTCGGAACCACTGGCCCGCGCCCTGCGCCGGGAGGGGTACGAGGTCGAGGTCCGGGAAGACGGCCCCACGGCCCTGGACGCGGGACTGCAGGGCGGCGTGGACCTCGTCGTCCTGGATCTGGGCCTGCCGGGGATGGACGGCCTGGAGGTCGCCCGCCGGCTGCGCGCCGAGGGCCACAGCTTCCCCATCCTCGTGCTCACCGCCCGCGCCGACGAGGTCGACACCGTCGTCGGCCTGGACGCCGGGGCGGACGACTACGTGACCAAGCCCTTCCGCCTCGCCGAGCTGCTCGCCCGGGTCCGGGCCCTGCTCCGGCGCGGCTCCAACGAGGCGGCCCAGCCCCCCGCCACCCACGGCGTGCGCATCGACGTCGAGTCGCACCGCGCCTGGATGGGGGAGGAGGAGCTCCAGCTCACCGCCAAGGAGTTCGACCTGCTGCGGGTCCTGGTACGCGACGCCGGCCGGGTCGTCACCCGCGACCAGCTGATGCGCGAGGTCTGGGACACCACCTGGTGGTCCTCCACCAAGACCCTCGACATGCACATCTCCTGGCTGCGCAAGAAGCTGGGCGACGACGCCGCGAACCCGCGCTACATCGCCACCGTCCGCGGCGTCGGCTTCCGCTTCGAGAAGAGCTGAGCGAACCGCCCCAGCCATGCGCCGCCGCCTGATCAACTCCACGCTCGCCGTGGTGCTCGTCGTGATCGCCGTGTTCGGGGTCTCCCTCGTCATCGTGGAGACCCGGACGATCACCAGCAGCGCCCAGGACCGCATCGAGTCCGAGGCGCTGCGCCTCGTCGGCATCGTCGAGGCGAACGTCCTGGAGCGCAGACCCGTCGACTCCGAGGCCCTCGCCGAGCAGCTCGACCCCGGCCGGTACGCCCGGATCACCGTCCCCGGCCAGCCGCCCGCCGAGGTCGGCGAACGCATCCCGGACGACGTCATCCGCGGCACCGCCAAGGGCGAACAGGGCGAGGTCGTGGTCGTCGAGGAGTCCCGGGCCACGGTCACCCGGGAGGTCGTGCGGACGCTGGCGGTGGTCGGCGCCGTCGCCCTGCTGGCCGTGGTGGCGGCCGTGCTGCTCGCCGTACGCCAGGCCAACCGGCTGGCCTCCCCGCTCACCGACCTCGCCGAGACCGCCGAACGGCTCGGGTCGGGCGACCCGCGGCCCCGGCACCGCCGGTACGGGGTCCCCGAACTGGACCGCGTCGCGGACGTGCTGGACTCCAGCGCCGAGCGGATCGCCCGGATGCTGACCGCCGAGCGGCGGCTCGCCGCGGACGCCTCGCACCAGCTGCGCACCCCCCTCACCGCACTGTCGATGCGGCTGGAGGAGATCACGGTCACCGACGACCTGGAGACCGTCCGCGAGGAGGCGACCATCGCCCTCACGCAGGTGGAGCGGCTGACGGACGTGGTGCAGCGGCTGCTGACCAACTCGCGCGACCCGCGGACCGGCTCGGCGGTCCCCTTCGACCTGGACGAGGTCGTCAAGCAGCAGGTGGAGGAGTGGCGGCCGGCCTACCGCAGCGCCGGCCGGGCCATCGTGCGCTCCGGGAAGACGGGCGTACGGGCCTTCGGCACACCCGGCGCGGTCTCGCAGGTCCTGGCGACGCTGGTGGAGAACGCCCTCATGCACGGCGGCGGCACGGTCGCCCTGCGTACCCGCGTCATCGGGAACCAGGCGGTGCTGGAAGTCACGGACGAGGGACCCGGCGTCCCGCCCGACCTCGGCAACCGGATCTTCGAGCGGGCCATCAGCGGCCGCAACTCCACCGGGATCGGCCTGGCGGTGGCGCGGGACCTCGCGGAGGCCGACGGGGGCCGGCTGGAGCTGCTGCAGGCGCAGCCGCCGGTGTTCGCGCTGTTCCTCAGTCGGACGGAGCCGACGCGCAGGGAGCCGGAGCAGACGGTCCGCTGACCGCGGCGGGGGACGCCCGCGGGGACGCCCGCCCGGATGCCCGGCCGGATTCCCGGCCGGGCCCCTGTCGGCACGTGCGCCTGCCTGCCGTCACGTGCCCGCCGTCACTTGCCCGCGGGCTCCGGCGCCGGCTCGGAGGCGGCAGCCGCGGTCGCGGTGCGGCCGCGGGCGGATTCGGGCGCGTGTGCCGCCGGGAGGGCCTTGAACACCCAGGTCCGGTAGGACCAGAAGCGGAAGACGGTGGCGGTGCCGATGCCGATGAACTTGAACAGGTTCGTCGCGAGCCGGCCGTCCCAGCCGAACCCGTACGTCGCCGTGTACAGCACGCCGTTCTCGATAACGAGCCCGATCAGGCTGAACGCCAGGAACAGCGGCAGTTCGCGGGAGCTCCCCGAATGAGCGCGGTCCCGGTAGGCGAAATACCGGAAGCCCATGTAGTTGGTGAGGATCGCGACGACGGTGGCCAGGACGCTCGCCCGCACCACCTGGAGGTCCGTGGTGTGCCGGATGAGGTTGAAGACACCCAGGTTGACCAGTACGCCCAGGCCCCCGACGGCCCCGAACTTGGCGATCTCGCGCGCGAGCCCGCGTACGCGTTCGAGAGCGGATCCCTGCTCCGGCGTGCTCATCTAATGGTCGGTCCTGTCCGTCGCCGCCCCCGCGCGCGGGAGCGTCACTCGCTTCTCGGTCGGCCCACCCATGCTAAGTGTCACCCCATCGGGTCGTCTGTGCCTTCCGGCCCTGTGTGTTCCTCCAGCGGCGCGACGCAGGGCGCACGGGAGATTGCTACGAGTACCGGGCGGGCCCGCGTCCGTATGGCGAAAAACCGGCCGATACTCTGGAGGGGTGACGTTCCCGGTAGTCGGCATGGTCGGTGGCGGTCAGCTCGCCCGTATGACCCACGAGGCGGGCATCCCCCTCGGCATCAAGTTCAAGATCCTCAGTGACACCCCGCAGGACTCGGCGGCCCAGGTCGTGAGCGACGTCGTCATCGGCGACTACCGCGACCTGGAGACGCTGCGCGCCTTCGCCCGCGGCTGCGACGTGATCACCTTCGACCACGAGCACGTGCCCACCGAGCACCTGCGGGCCCTGGAAGCGGACGGCGTCCCCGTCCGGCCGGGGCCCGACGCCTTGGTGCACGCCCAGGACAAGGGGGTGATGCGCGCCCGGCTCGACGCGATCGGCGCTCCCAGCCCCCGCCACCGCATCGTCGAGGACCCGGCGGACGTGGCGGCCTTCGCCGAGGAGGTCGGCGGCTTCCCCGTCATCCTCAAGACCGTGCGCGGCGGCTACGACGGCAAGGGCGTGTGGTTCGTCCGCACCCCCGAGGACGCCGAGGCCCCCTTCAAGGCGGGCGTCCCCGTCCTCGCCGAGGAGAAGGTCGACTACGTCCGCGAGCTCGCGGCGAACATCGTCCGCTCCCCGCACGGCCAGGCCGTCGCCTACCCCGTCGTGGAGTCCATCCAGGTCGACGGCGTCTGCGACACCGTGATCGCCCCCGCCCCGAACCTCTCCGAGGAGCTCGCGGGCGAGGCCCAGGCGCTAGCCCTGCGCATCGCCAAGGAGCTCGGCGTGACCGGCCACCTGGCGGTGGAGCTCTTCGAGACCACCGACGGCCGGATCCTCGTCAACGAGCTGGCCATGCGCCCGCACAACAGCGGCCACTGGACCCAGGACGGCGCCGTCACCTCCCAGTTCGCCAACCACGTCCGCGCGGTCCTGGACCTCCCCCTGGGCGACCCGCGCCCCCGCGCCCGCTGGACGGTCATGGCGAACGTCCTCGGCGGCGACTACCCCGACATGTACGCGGGGTACCTGCACTGCATGGCCCACGACCCACAGGTCAAGATCCACATGTACGGCAAGGACGTGAAGCACGGCCGCAAGGTCGGCCACGTCAACACCTACGGCGACGACCTGGACGATGTGCTGGAGCGCGCACGTCACGCTGCCGGCTACCTCAGAGGAACCATCACCGAATGAGCACCCCCAGCACCGAGGGCACCGCCCCCGTCATCGGCATCGTCATGGGCTCGGACTCCGACTGGCCCGTCATGGAGGCCGCCGCCCAGGCCCTCGACGAGTTCGAGATCCCCTACGAGGTCGACGTCGTCTCCGCACACCGCATGCCCCGCGAGATGGTCGCGTACGGGGAGCAGGCCGCCGGCCGCGGCCTGAAGGCGATCATCGCCGGTGCGGGCGGGGCCGCCCACCTGCCCGGCATGCTCGCCTCCGTGACTCCGCTGCCCGTCATCGGCGTGCCCGTGCCGCTGAAGTACCTCGACGGCATGGACTCCCTGCTGTCGATCGTGCAGATGCCCGCCGGGGTGCCCGTCGCCACCGTCTCCGTCGCCGGGGCCCGCAACGCCGGCCTCCTCGCCGTGCGGATGCTCGCCGCCCACGACCCCGAGCTGCTCGGCCGGATGCGCGACTTCCAGCAGGAGCTGAACGACCAGGCCACCGAGAAGGGCAAGCGGCTGCGGGCCAAGGTCGCCGGCGCGGAGTCCTTCGGGTTCGGCAAGTGAGCGCCGCGGCCGCGGACCGGCTCGCCAGGGCCCGCGCCCTGCTCGCCGAACACCCCGTCGTCGACGGACACAACGACCTGCCCTGGGCGCTGCGCCAGCAGGTGCGCTACGACCTGGGGCGCCGCGACCTCGCCGGCGACCAGTCGGACCACCTGCACACCGACATCCCGCGGCTGCGCGCCGGCGGGGTCGGGGCGCAGTTCTGGTCGGTGTACGTCCGCTCCGACTACACGGGTGACCAGGCGGTCAGCGCCACCCTGGAGCAGATCGACGCGGTCGCGCAGCTGATCGACCGTTATCCGGCGGACCTGGTGCGGGCGCTGACGGCGGACGACATGGAGGCGGCCCGCGCCGACGGCCGGATCGCCTCGCTGATGGGCGCCGAGGGCGGCCACTCCATCAACAACTCGCTGGCCACCCTGCGCGCCCTGCACCAGCTGGGCGTGCGGTACATGACCCTCACCCACAACGACACCATCGACTGGGCCGACTCGGCGACCGACGAGGCCCGGCACGGCGGCCTGACGGACTTCGGCCGAGAGGTCGTCCGCGAGATGAACCGGACCGGCATGCTCGTCGACCTCTCGCACGTCGCGGCGACGACGATGCGGGACGCCATCGAGACCTCGACCGCGCCGGTGATCTTCTCGCACTCGTCGGCGCGGGCCGTCTGCGACCACCCGCGCAACGTCCCGGACGACGTGCTGGAGCGGCTGCCCGCCAACGGCGGGGTGGCCATGGCCACGTTCGTGCCGAAGTTCATCCTCCCGGCGGCGGTCGAGTGGACCCTAGCCGCCGACGAGAACCTCCGCGCGCACGGCTTCCACCACCTCGACACCACCCCCGAGGCGATGGCCCTGCACCGGGCCTTCGAGGCCGGTCACCCCCGCCCGGTGGCCACCGCGGCCACGGTGGCCGACCACCTCGACCACATGCGCGAGGTCGCCGGCGTCGACCACATCGGCATCGGCGGCGACTTCGACGGCACGGCCTTCACCCCCGCCGGGCTGGACGACGTCGCCGGCTACCCGAACCTCATCGCGGAACTCCTGCACCGCGGCTGGTCGCAGACCGACCTGGCCAAGCTGACCTGGTCCAACGCGGTACGGGCGCTGCGCGACGCGGAGGCGGTGGCGCGGGAGCTGTCGGCGTCCCGGGGCCCCTCCAACGCGGTGCTGCACCCGCAGCCGTAACCGCGCGGCCGCACGGGCGGGCCGCCCGTGCGGCCCGTCCGCACCGGCGGGCCCGTTACGCCGCCCGCCCGGTGGCCCGCCGCGCTACCTGCGGGTCGGCCCGCGGCCTACACCCGAACGCCACATCCGCCGGGCGACCGGGGCGCCCCGCGTGTCACCGTGGCAGCACCTCCCCCTGCTGCCGCCGAGACCGGAGCGCATCCATGGCCGACCTGCAGGACGAACCGCACGCCGGGAATCCCGCGTACACGCTCGACACGGCCCTGCCGGGCCCCGGCTCCGTCGGAGCCGAGGACCTTCCCGCCGTGGTACCGGCCGGCTCGCTCGAACGGGCCGCCGCGCTGCTGTCCGTGCATCCCGTGGCAGACGGCCACAACACCCTCGTCTGGACCCTGCGCCAGAGCCCGTACCACGACATCGACACCACCGACCCGGGCGTCGACACCGACATCCCCCGGCTGCGCGCCGGCGGGGTCGGCGCGCAGTTCTGGTCGCTGATGATGCCGCACGACGCCGCCGTCCCCGACCAGGTGGTGTCCGACACCCTCGAGCAGATCGACCACGCCCGCGCCTTCGTGGCCCGCTACCCCGACAGCCTCTGCCTGGCGCTGACCGCCGACGACATGGCCGACGCCCGCAACCGCGGCCGGATCGCCTCGTTCCTGGGCCCCGTGACCGGCCGGGCGCTCATCGGCTCCCTCGGCGCGTTGCACGCCTTCCACGCGCTGGGCGTACGGATCCTCGCACCGGCGGGGGCGCCCTGGGCGCAGGAGGGCCTGACCGCCTTCGGCCACGAGGTGGTCAGGGAGACGAACCGGCTCGCGATGCTGCTGGACCTGACCGGGTGCCCGCCGGTGGTGGCCTGCCAGATCGCCGGCGCCTCCAAGGCCCCCGTGATCGTCTCCCACACCGCGGCGGCCGCGCTGAACGACCATCCGGGCAACGTCACCGACGAGGTGCTGCTCGCGCTCCGCGCCGCCGGCGGCCTCGCGATGGTCACGTTCGACACCGCGCAGACCGGGGACTCCCTGCACGCGGTCGCCGACCACCTGGAGCACCTCCGGGCCGTCGCCGGCCCCCACTGCGTGGGGCTCGGCGCCTCCTTCGGCACCGAGCACGGCACGCCCCGCCCGACCGGCCTGACCGACCCCTCCGGCTACCCGAGGCTGGTCGCGGAACTCGTGGACCGGGGCTGGCCGGAGTCCGACCTGTCCCTGCTGACCTGGGGCAACGCCCAGCGGGTGCTGCGCGACGCGGAGTTCACGGCCCGCGCCGCCCAACACCGCAGACCCACCTAGTGCTGTGGCCCGCAGTGCAGGCGCCCCGGGCCCGGCGGGCGGGCGACCGGGTCAGGCGCGCGGTCGGCCCATGGCCCGGTAGGTCCACCCGGCCGCGCGCCAGTGCGCCGCGTCCAGGGCGTTGCGCCCGTCGAGGAGCAGCCGGTCGGAGACGACCGCGCCGAGCTCCGCCGGGTCGAGGTCGCGGAACTCGCGCCACTCGGTGAGGTGCAGGACCACGTCCGCCCCGCGGGCCGCCTCCACGGCCGAGTCCGCGTAGGCGAGGGTGGGGAAGACGCGGCGGGCGTTGTCCATGCCCTTGGGGTCGTAGACGGTGACCTGGCCGCCCTGGAGGTGGATCTGCCCGGCCACGTTCAGGGCGGGCGAGTCGCGCACGTCGTCGGAGTCCGGCTTGAAGGTGGCGCCGAGCACGGCGACCCGCTTGCCGAGGAACGCGCCGCCGACCGCCTCCCGGGCCAGCTCCACCATGTGGCCGCGGCGCCGCATGTTGATGGAGTCGACCTCGCGCAGGAACGTCAGCGCCTGGTCGGCGCCGAGCTCGCCGGCGCGCGCCATGAACGCGCGGATGTCCTTGGGCAGGCAGCCGCCGCCGAAGCCGATGCCGGCGCGCAGGAACTTGGCGCCGATGCGCTCGTCGTGGCCGATGGCCTCGGCGAGCTTCACGACGTCGCCGCCGGCGGCCTCGCACACCTCGGCCATCGCGTTGATGAAGGAGATCTTCGTCGCGAGGAAGGAGTTGGCGGCGGTCTTCACGAGCTCGGCCGTCGGGAAGTCGGTCACCACGAGCGGTGACCCCTCCGCCATCGGTGTCGCGTACACCTCGCGCAGCAGCTTCTCGCCGCGGTCGCCCTGGACGCCGACGACGATCCGGTCCGGGTGAAGGGTGTCCTGGACGGCGAAGCCCTCGCGCAGGAACTCCGGGTTCCAGGCGAGTTCGACCTCGTCGCCGGCGGGGGCCAGCTCGGCCAGCTTGGTGGCGAGCCGCTCCGCCGAGCCCACGGGCACGGTGGACTTGCCGACGACGAGCGCGGCCCGGGTCAGGTGCGGGGCGAGGGATTCCACGGCGGAGTCCACGTAGGACATGTCACACGCGTACTCGCCGTGCTTCTGCGGGGTGTTGACGCAGATGAAGTGGACGTCGCCGAAGGCGCCGACCTCCTCCCAGGACTGCGTGAAGCGCAGCCGACCGGTGGAGCCGGGCAGTCCGGCGACGTGCGCGGAGAGCAGCTCCTCCAGCCCGGGCTCGTACATCGGCACGCGCCCGGCCGCCAGCATCTCGATCTTCTCCGGGACCACGTCGAGCCCGAGCACCTCGAAGCCCAGCTCGGCCATCGCCGCGGCGTGCGTGGCGCCGAGGTAGCCGGTGCCGATCACTGTGATCCTGAGGGGGGCCATGGGTGCTCCAGAGGTGCGGGGCCGTTTGCGGCAACTGAGCATAGTCGGGCCGGTCAGGGGGGACGTTTCCCAGGAGCACCGGGAGGCCTCACCGGTGCCGGTGGCTGTCGTGCAGCTCACGTGCCGCGTACATATCGCTGTGCGGACGCCGACCACTAAGATTTGGGTTACTTAACGGTAGTTAGCAATGACTGAGCGCACGCTTCAGCTTGGGGAGTGAGAGATCTTGGCGGGTTCTGCCGACTTCGACCTGTACCGCCCGGCCGAGGAGCACGACATGCTCCGCGAGTCCGTCCGCTCGCTCTGCGAGGCCAAGATCCTCCCGTTCGCCGCGGCGGTCGACGAGGAAGCCCGCTTCCCCCAGGAGGCGCTGGACGCGCTGGTCGCCAACGACCTGCACGCCGTGCACGTCCCGGAGAGCTACGGCGGTGCGGGCGCCGACGCCCTCGCCACCGTCATCGTGATCGAGGAAGTGGCCCGCGTCTGCGCGTCCTCCTCCCTGATCCCGGCCGTCAACAAGCTCGGCTCCCTCCCGGTGATCCTCTCCGGCTCCGAGGAGCTCAAGGCCAAGTACCTCACGCCGCTCGCCAAGGGCGACGCGATGTTCTCGTACTGCCTCTCCGAGCCGGACGCCGGTTCGGACGCGGCCGGCATGAAGACCCGCGCGGTCCGCGACGGCGACTTCTGGGTCCTCAACGGCGTCAAGCGCTGGATCACCAACGCGGGCGTCTCCGACTTCTACACGGTCATGGCCGTCACCGACCCGGAGAAGCGCTCCAAGGGGATCTCCGCCTTCGTGGTCGAGAAGAGCGACGAGGGCGTCTCCTTCGGCGCCCCGGAGAAGAAGCTCGGCATCAAGGGCTCCCCGACCCGCGAGGTCTACCTCGACAACGTCCGGATCCCGGCCGACCGCATGATCGGCGCCGAGGGCACCGGCTTCGCCACCGCCATGAAGACCCTGGACCACACCCGCATCACCATCGCGGCCCAGGCCCTCGGCATCGCGCAGGGCGCCCTCGACTACGCCAAGGGCTACGTCCAGGAGCGCAAGCAGTTCGGCAAGCCGATCGCCGACTTCCAGGGCATCCAGTTCATGCTCGCGGACATGGCCATGAAGATCTCGGCCGCCCGCGCCCTGACCTACCAGGCCGCCGCCGCCTCCGAGCGCGGCGACGCCGACCTGACCTACCTCGGCGCCGCGGCCAAGTGCTTCGCCTCCGACGTGGCCATGGAGGTCACCACGGACGCCGTCCAGCTCCTCGGCGGCTACGGCTACACCCGTGACTACCCGGTCGAGCGCATGATGCGCGACGCCAAGATCACGCAGATCTACGAAGGCACGAACCAGGTCCAGCGGATCGTCATGGCCCGCAACCTGCCGTAGGGCCCCCTCCTCGCGACAGCGCCCCCGCCGCGACGCGGCGGGGGCGCTGCGCTGCCCGCGCCCGGCGCGCGGGCGGTAGAAGCCCAGGTGGCGGGCCCGCACGGGGCCCGGTCACGATTCGTGCGCCGCGCGGCGGGCGGCGGGCGGGGATGGGTTAGCTTTGGAGCTTCATAGGCCCGGACCGGGTGGGGAGAAGGAATTTGGAAGCGATCCTGCTGGTCGGCGGGCAGGGGACGCGGCTGCGCCCCGTGACGGTGAACACCCCGAAGCCCATGGTGCGGGCGGCCGGTGTGCCGTTCCTGGCACACCAGATAGCCCGGGCGCGGGCCGCCGGCGTCACGCACATCGTGATGGCCACCTGCTACCTGGCCGAGGTCTTCGAGCCGTACTTCGGCGACGGCTCCGCCTTCGGCGTACAGCTGGAGTACGTCGTCGAGGACGAGCCCCTCGGCACCGGCGGAGCCATCCGCAACGCCGCCCGCCGCCTCCGGGGCGGGCCCGACGACCCGGTCCTCGTCTTCAACGGCGACATCCTCACCGGCCTCGACATCGCCGGCCTCGTCGACGCCCACCGGGCCGCCTCCGCCGACGTCACCCTGCACCTGGTGCAGGTCGAGGACCCGCGCGCGTTCGGCCTGGTCCCCACCGACCCCGACGGGCGGGTGCTGGCCTTCACCGAGAAGCCGCAGGCCCCCGAGGAGATCATCACCGACCAGGTCAACGCCGGCTGCTACGTCTTCCGGCGCAGCGTGATCGACTCCATCCCGGCCGACCGGCCCGTCTCCGTCGAGCGCGAGACCTTCCCCGGCCTCCTCGCCGACGGCGCCCTGCTGCACGGCGTCACCGAGAACACGTACTGGCTGGACCTCGGCAGGCCCGAGTCCTTCGTCCAGGCCTCCGCCGACCTGGTCCGCGGCGTCGTGGCCTCGCCGGCCGTCCCCGGGCCGCGCGGCGAGTCCCTCGTCCTGCCGGGCGCCCGGGTCGAGCCCGGTGCCCGGCTCTCCGGCGGCACCGTCGTCGGCGCGGGGGCCACCGTCGGGGCGGGCGCGGTCGTGACCGGGTCCATCGTCCTCGACGACGCCGTCATCGGGCCGGACACGCAGGTCAGCGCCAGCCTGATCGGCGTCGGCGCCACCGTCGGCCCGCGCACCGTGCTCGACGCCTCGGTCGTCGGCGACGGCGCCGTCATCGGCGCGGACAACGAGCTGCGGGCCGGCGCCCGCGTCTGGTGCCGCGCCGAGCTGCCCCCCAAGGCGCTCCGCTTCTCCGCGGACGGCTGAGCCGCCCGCCCCGCCCGGTACCGGAAGACGCCGACGGCCCCTGCTCCGCGATGCCGGGGCAGGGGCCGTCGGCGTACGGCCCGCAGGGTCAGTTGCCGGTGACGGTGACCTTCTCGCCGTTCTGGATCTGCTGGACGATCTGCTTGACCTTCGGCTTGTCCCAGAGCAGGTTCCCGCCGCGCTCGCCCGCGATCGGCATGTTCATCGAGGTGCCGCTGCCGCCGCTGATGCCCTTCATCGCGAAGAACATCTCGCCCATGTCCCACAGGCCCATGTCCTTGTCCACGATCAGCGTGTCCAGCCCGGCGCCCAGCACCGGGTACAGCTTGAACGGGTTGAGGACGGTGCCGGGGGTGGCCGCCTGGCTGGCCAGGGCCGCCAGGAACTTCTGCTGGTTCTTCGTCCGGGCCAGGTCGGACTCGGCGAAGGCGTACCGGGTGCGGACGAAGGCCAGGGCCTGCTCGCCGTTGAGGGTCTGCTCGCCGGCCTTGAAGTCGGCGCCGGACTTCTCGTCCTTGAAGCCCTTCTCGATGTTCATGTCGACGCCGCCGAGCGCGTCGACGATGTTCGCGAAGCCCGCGAAGCCGATCTCGGCGTAGTGGTCGATGCGCAGGCCCGTGTTGTGCTCGACGGTGCGGACCAGCAGCTCCGGGCCGTCGTCCGCGTACGCGGCGTTGAGCTTGGTGTGCTTGCCCGTCGCCGGGTACTTCTTGCCGGACTGCGAGCCGACGAAGGAGGGGATCTCCACGTCCGAGTCGCGCGGCAGCGAGATCATGGTGTTCCCGCCGGAGCAGGCCGCCAGGATCATCATCGAGTCGGTGCGCTTGCCCTCGGCGGAGCCCGTGTGGAGCTTCTTCTTCTCCTCGTCGGACATGCCCTCGCGGCTGTCGGAGCCGACGATCAGGTACGTCGTGCAGTCGTCGTCCTTCGGGCGCTCGATGACCTTGGAGAGGTCGACCTCGCGGCGCACCTTGGAGTCGGCCCAGAAGTAGGTGCCGACGGTGGTCACCACCAGGGCCGTGGCCAGGACGATCGAGCCGATCTTGATGCGTCGGCGCCAGTCCGGGGCGGCGGCGGGACCGGGTCCGCCGGGCCGGGCCGACGGCGGCTGCCCCGGCCCGCCGGGACCCCCGTGACCCCCGGGGCCGCCCGGGTGCTGCGGGCTGCGCTGCGGCGAGCCGTAGACCTGGCCGGTGTTGTAGCCGCTGTCGTAGCCGCCGTACGTGTCCTGGCCGTGGGACTGCTGCTGCGGCACCCCGTACGCGGGCGCCGGCGGCCGGCCCGGCCGCCCCGCCGGGGGCTGCGGGGGCTGCGGGGGCCGCTGGGGCTGCTGCGGCTGCGGGGGCAGTGCCGGCCCGCGGCGCTGGACGTGCGGCATCCGCCGGGCGCCCTCCGGCTGTGCCTGCGCGCTGCCGCGCCCGTACCCGTCCTCGCGGCTGCCACCGCGCCCATCCGGCCACTCGTTCATGCCGCATAGGATGCCCGGTCGCAGGAGGTGCACGACAGTCCGGGCGGAGCTTCGTGCCGGTGCTGTTGCACAGCTGATGCATCCGGGCCGCCTTTAAGGTAGCGGTATGACACAGATACCGGGCGCGACGACGGGTGCCCTGCAGGGGAAGCCCACCGCGGCCTCGCGGACCACTCTCAGCCACATCATGACCGCCAACGACACCAATCTCCTGGGCACGGTGCACGGTGGCGTGATCATGAAACTCGTTGACGACGCGGCGGGCGCCGTCGCCGGCCGCCACTCGGGCGGCGCGGCCGTGACCGCCTCCATGGACGAGATGGCCTTCCTCGCCCCGGTCCGCGTGGGTGACCTGGTTCACGTCAAGGCGCAGGTCAACTGGACCGGCCGGTCCTCGATGGAGATCGGTGTCCGGGTCCTGGCCGAGCGGTGGAACGAGTCCACCCCCGCCACCCAGGTCGGCAGCGCCTACCTCGTCTTCACGGCCGTGGACGGCGAGGGCAAGCCGCGCACCGTCCCGCCCGTGGTCCCCGAGACCGACCAGGACAAGCGGCGCTACCAGGAGGCGATGATCCGCCGCACGCACCGGCTCGCCCGGCGCAGGGCGATCATGGCGCTGCGCGAGGAGCGGGCCGCCCAGGGCTTCGACGACTGACCCGGCGGCGCCGGGCCGCCCGCCTCCTGCCGCCCGCCCCCTGCCGCTCGTCCTACTTGGCACAGACCACCTGGTCGCCGGTGACCACCCCGAACCCTCCCTCGTGCGGGTCCTCCGGCCGGACCGGCACGACCTTCTCGTAGTCCGTGCCGGCGATCACCAGCACGGTGCGGCCCTGCCCCGGCACGGCCCGCAGCTCGCTGCCCGGCAGCGCGGCGGACACCGTACGGGCGGAGCGGTCCCAGCGCGGGTCGTACGCGATCACCGTGCGCCTGACGCCGCGGCCGGCCCCGTTGCCCGGGGTGCCGGTGGTGTCGAAGCCGGTGGCGCGCAGGGCCGCGTCCACCCGGCCGCCCAGCCCGTCGATCCGGGTCCCGTTCTCGACCCGGACCCGGATCCGCTCCGGAGGTACGTCCACGGGCACCGCGGGCGGCTGCTGCGGGCGGGCGGACCGCCCGGGCCCGGGGGCCGGGCCGGGGGTCAGCGGGCGGTCCTGGCGCAGCGCCTCGAAGAGCTCGGCGGACCTCGGCTCGTCCCACTTCACGGTGGAGCCGATGCCCTTGACCGGGAAGGACGGGTTCCCGACCGGCACGGAGGCGAACTCCGAAGAGGACGGGGAGAAGTCGCGCATGGCCTGGCCGAGGGCCAGCATCTGCTCGGCGCCGAAGCCGGGGTCGGCCCGTACCGAGCCGAGCAGGGTGGAGCTGACCTGCTTGAACTTCACCGGGTTCAGCAGTACCCCGCCGGTGGTGGCCTGTTTGATGAGGGCGGCCACGAACCGCTGCTGGCGCTGCATCCGGCCGAGGTCGGCGGCGCCGTCCACGTGGCGGGAACGCACGTACTGCAGGGCCTGGCCGCCGCTGAGCCGGTGGGTGCCGGGCAGCAGGTGCAGGCCGGTGTTCCGGTCGTCGAGGACCTTGGCGGTGCAGATCTCCACGCCGCCCATCGCGTCGACCGTCCGCATGAAGCTGGTGAAGTCGACCTCCAGGTAGTGGTCGATCTTGACGCGGGTCATGTGCTCGACGGTGCGCACGGTCAGCTGGGGGCCGCCCTCGGCGTAGGCCGCGTTCAGCTTCACCGGGTGCGGGCCGTGCTGCTTCCCCGTGGAGCCGTCGCGGTGCGCGGGCAGCTCGGCGTAGCTGTCGCGGGGCAGGCTGACGACGCTGGCGCGCGCCCGGTCCGCCGAGAGGTGCACCAGCATCACGGTGTCGGTGCAGTGGCAGGGGGCGCCGCCGAGGCGGTACTCGCGCCGGTCCTCCCGGCTGATCCTGTCGCGGCCGTCGGTGCCGACGAGGAGGAAGTTCAGGCCGTGCCCGGCCTGGGGGCGGTTCTTCATGTCCTTGAACGGGTCCACCCGTTCGATCCCGGTGTCCAGGCCCGTCATGACCGCGTGCCCGACGGCCCCGGAGCCCAGGACGACCGCCGCCAGGCCGCCCGCCAGCCGTACCCCCCACCGCGGCCGCCCGCCGCGGGCCCGGTTGCCGCGGCGGCGGTGCGGGGCCGGGCCGCGCCGGGTGCGCTGCGGGCGCGGGCGCGGGCGCGGGTGCGGGGGCAGGTGCGCGGGCCGGGCGGGTCGGGGCGGACGGGGTGGCTGGGGCACGGGGACACCTCCGCGGGGGAGCCGGGCCGACAGGGACGGACCAGATAAGGCGAACCAGACATAATGGTCAGATCGTCAGAACAATAGGCCCATACGATCAGCCTCGGTCCTGACCGATCAGGCGGCGCGCACCCGTTTCCCCCGTACGCGGTAACGTGACACCGATACCCGACCTTGAAGGACCACATGCCCGCCCAGCAGCCCGCAGTCTCGGTGATCATGCCGGTGCTCAACGAGGAGCGCCACCTGCGCAACTCCGTCCACCACATCCTCGGACAGGAGTACGCCGGTGAGATGGAGGTGGTGATCGCGCTGGGGCCGTCCACGGACCGCACCGACGAGATCGCCGCCGAGCTCGTACGCGAGGACCCCCGCGTCGTCACCGTTCCGAACCCGTCCGGCCGCACCCCGGCCGCCCTCAACGCCGCCATCAAGGCGTCGCGCCACCCGATCGTGGTGCGCGTCGACGGCCACGGCATGCTCTCGCCGAACTACATCGCCACCGCGGTCCGCCTCCTGGAGGAGACCGGTGCGCAGAACGTCGGCGGCATCATGCACGCCGAGGGCGAGAACGCCTGGGAGGAGGCCGTCGCCGCGGCGATGACCTCGAAGCTCGGCGTCGGCAACGCGGCCTTCCACACCGGTGGCGAGGCCGGCCCGGCGGACACGGTCTACCTGGGCGTGTTCCGGCGCGAGGCACTGGAGCGGGCGGGCGGCTACAACGAGGAGTTCATCCGGGCCCAGGACTGGGAGCTGAACTTCCGCATCCGCGAGGCCGGCGGGCTGATCTGGTTCTCGCCCGAGCTGAAGGTCCAGTACCGCCCGCGGCCCACGGTGCGGGCGCTGGCCAAGCAGTACAAGGACTACGGCCGCTGGCGGCACGTGGTGGCCCGCTACCACGCGGGCTCGATCAACATGCGCTACCTGGCCCCGCCGACCGCCGTCTGCGCGGTCGCGGCCGGTGTGGTGGCGGGCGCGGCCGTGACCCCCTGGGCCTTCGCGGTCCCGGTCGGCTACCTCGCGGGGATCGCGCTCGGTTCGATCCCGGCGGGCAAGGGCCTCCCGCTCAGGGCGCGGGCGCAGATCCCGGTGGCCATCGCCACGATGCACATGTCGTGGGGCTTCGGCTTCCTCACCAGCCCGCGCTCGCTCGCGGACAAGGTCATCGCGAGCCGGCGACCGTCGCCGAGCCCGGACCCCTCGGCGGCCTGAGGCGCCGCTCGTCGCCCGTCGTCCGCGGCCCGGCGGCGGGCGCACACGGGAAGGGGCCCGGTGCCGTGGTCGTGCAGCCGCGGCACCGGGCCCCTTCCCCGTTCCTGCGTACGGTGCGCCGGCCGGCGCACCGTACGCCACCGGCTACCAGGTGAAGCCCGGCTGGATCGCCATGCACTCCTTGTCGTTGTCGCCGTTGAGCGGGCGCGCCGAGTCGGGGGCCTTGGTCGGAGCGGGAGGCGGCGGGGTCGGCGCATTGCCGGTCCGCCAGTCCTTGCCCACGAGCAGGACGATCCCGGAGACGTCGTCCACCTTCTGCACCGCCGAGGCCGGCAGGCCCAGCGCGGTGGCCACGGCCGCCGCGTCACCCGCCAGGTCCGGGCTGGAGAAGCGGACCACGGTGGTGTCCTCGGCCGCGGTCACGTTGTCGGAGACGGCCTTGGTGAAGCCCTTGCCGGCCAGCACCGAGACGACCTGCAGGGCCCGGTCCCTCACCCTCGGCTGGGCACCGTCCCTGCCGCCGGTGGCGTTGCGCACCGTGATCGCGATCTTCGCGGGCGGGGCGGCCTGGTCGACGGCGGGCTGTGAGGGCGTCGCCGGGGCGCCGCCCGGGGTGCCGGGCGCCGCGGCCGACGAGGACGGGGCCGACGAGGACGGGGCCGGGGAGGCCGCCCCGCCGGGGTGCTCGGGGCCCTTGCCGTCGAGCGGGATGTCCTCACGGATCATCCGGAACAGGTCCTCGGCCTCGCCCGGCTTGGGCTCGACCCGGGCGGAGTCCGAGGGGCTGTAGATCCACGGCATGGTGGTCATCGTGATCCGGCCCGGGGCGACCTTCTTGAGCTCCATGCTCAGGTCGTACAGCTTGTCGATCTTGTTCAGGCCGGGGTCGACCACCATGGCCTTGATGGCCGCCTGCGCCAGGCTGTTGAGCTTCATCGGGTTGCTCAGCTTGGCGTTCTTGCGGAACTCGCGGGCCATCGAGTTCATGTACATGTGCTGGGCGTGGGCGCGGCCGATGTCGGTGCCGTCCTCGAAGCCGTAGCGGGTGCGCAGCCACTGCAGGGCCACCTCGCCCTGGATGACGTTCTCGCCCTTGGGCAGCTTCAGGCCGGAGCCCTTGCCGTCCCTGGTGCGGGAGTGCACGTTCTCCTGGACGCAGACCGGGACGCCGCCGATGGCGTCCGCCATGGTCACCACGCCCTTGAAGTCGATCATCATGAAGTGATCGACCGGGATCTTGGTCAGCTCCTGCCAGGTGGCGACCGTGCAGCCGGGGCCGCCGCGGCTGAGGGACTCGTTGGTCTGCACGAGGCCCCTGCTGGCCTGGTGGACCTTGCCGTTCGGCTCGGTGCACTTGGGCATCTTCAGCAGCGTGTCGCGCGGCATGGACACCACGGACATGTTGGAGCGGTCCGCCGACAGGTGCAGCAGCATCTGCACGTCCGCGAGGGGCGGCCCGTCGAAGGTCTCCTTCGCGCCGCCGAGGGCCTGGTTCTCCGCGCCGTCGCGGGCGTCGGAGCCGATGATGAGGATGTTCAGCGGGGTCTGGCCGAAGGCGTTGGGCTTGGAGCCGCCCAGCTTGCTGTCGCCGAGGTTGAGCGCGTCGGTCTGGATGCTGCCGTTGAGGTGCCGGTAGTAGAGGTAGCCCGCCGCCGCCGTCGCGAGTATGAGGAACGCCAGGACGGAGGCCGTCCAGCGCAGGATGCGCCGCTTGCCGCGCCGGGGCGCAGGCACGCCGGTGCCCGCCGTGCCGGGCGTCCCGGTGCCGGGCGTCCCCTTGCCGGGCGCGCCGCCGGCGGGCACGGCTGGCCCGTCGGAGGGGCCGCCGGATATGTCGTCGGCCGGCCGGGCGGACGCCCCCTCCCCCCGCGTGCTGTCGTTCCTCACAGGTCCCCCCTCGAAATCACTTCATGACTGTGGTGGCGCCGGCCGCGCCGGCGCAGGGCTGATGGCCGGCCCGGGGCCGGCCGGTCGGCTACTTGGCGCAGACCGCCTTGTCCGCCTCGACGCGCTGGATGTCCTCGGGCGCCTTCTGCGGCGCCGTCATGGAGATCCCCGCCCCCTTGAAGTCCGCGCCGAGCGTCAGCTTCATCGCGGTCCGGGGCCCGGCGTCGGCCGTGCCCATCTTCAGCGCCGTGGACGGCAGGCCCATCATGTCCGCCAGCGCCCGCGCCTGGTCCGCCTGGTTCGGGGCGAACTCCAGCTGCGTGGCATCCAGCTTGGCGGGCGCGTTGCCGAGGTTGCTCGCCTTGGTGACGCCCTTGCTGTTCTGCAGCCAGGTCAGGGTGGTGGAGGCCGAGCCCGAGGGCCCGCCGCCGTTGTAGACGTCCACCCGTACGTCCTTCGCCGCGGCGCGCGGGCCCTGCAGGAGCGCGTCCTGCTTGGCCCTGGCCTCGGCGTTGGCGGCCTGCTCCTTCTTCTCGACCTCGGTGAGCGAGACGTCCCCCCGGATCATCTGGAGCAGGGGGTCGGCCAGCGCGTTGTTGAGGACGACGGTGGCCTTCACCTTCTCGGCCGGGTTGTCGAGCACGGGCAGGGTGGTGAAGGTGACGTTCTTGAGGTTCATGTCCTTCAACTCACCGGCGAGGTTGGTGAGTTTCTCGATGGACCCTATGCCCGAGTCCACGCTCAGCGACTTGGTGGCCGCCTCGGCGAGGGAGAAGAACTTCTTCGGGCTGGTCAGGGTCTCCTTCGACTTCATCTCGCGCAGCATCGAACTCAGGAACTGCTGCTGCGTCTTGATGCGGTCGAGGTCGCTCTCGTTGCCGAAGGCGTGCCGGGTCCGTACGAAGGCGAGGGCCTGCTCGCCCTGCAGCCGGTGCTCGCCCGGGCCCAGCTTCAGCTTGGAGTCCTTGTCGTCGACGCCCTTGTCCAGGCAGACGGGGACGCCGCCGACGGCCGTGCTCAGCACCTTCACCGCGTTGAAGTCGACCATCATGAAGTGGTCGACGGTGATCCCGGTGAGCTCCTTGACCGTGCGCATGGTGCAGCCCGGGTCGCGGCCCTCCTGGCCGAGGCTGGTGTTGAAGCGGGTCCCCCGCTGGCCCGGGATCGTCTTCATCGACCCGTCGGGCTGCTTGGTGGGGCAGGCCGGGATGTTCGTGATCAGGTCGCGGGGGATGGACAGCGCGGTGGCGTTGGAGCGGTCCTTGGAGACGTGGAACAGGATCGTCGTGTCGGCGTGGCCGGGGCTGTCCGCGTCGCCGTAGCCCTCGTTACCCGAGCCGGAGCGCTTGTCGGTGCCGATGACGAGGATGTTGATCGGCTGGTCCTTCTTGAAGCCGCCCGTGCCCGCGTCGCCGATGTCGGTGACCTTCAGGTTGCCGTTCAGGTGGTTGTAGTACAGGTACGCGCCCAGCGAGCCGCCGACCAGCAGGAAGGCGAGCGTGCCACCGGTGACCACCATCAGCCGCTTGCGGCGGGCGCTGCCCGTGCCGCCCTTGCGGGGCCGACCGGTGCGCCGGCCGGGCGGGGTCTCGCCGCGGCGCGGCCCGGGGACCGCCGGGGACGGCGAGGCCGGGGACTCCGGGGCCTCCGGCTTCTTGGGGGAGGCCGGTTTGCCGGAACGGGCGCCGGCGGACCTGCGGGGGGAGGTCATCGAGCGCTTCCCTTGCGGAGCGCTTTGATCCAGTTGCAGTTCGTAATTGCCGGTGCTGGGGTTGAGCACCCACTGGTCTGCGGGGTCGATCTCCTCCGCCCGCCCACGGCTCTGCGCATCCACGGTTGCTCGAATCCTCCGTCGGTGCCTCGCGACGCGCCTCCCCCAAGACGCCCGGTCAACGATCCGGCTGCTGGTGCACGGCCTCTTTGCTGGCCAGGGCACCGGATCGCTCACCTTATCCGCCCCGGTCAACGTCAAACCATGGTGGTGACAAATTCCACTCCCCTTATATCGGGGCAAACCGCCTAAGCTCCCGCGCTTCGTGCACCGGCTTTTGGCATTGCTTTACCGGCAGCCGGCCATCCCCGCGGTGGTGCCGGTGAAGGTGGGGACGGGTGTGGGGGCCGTTCCGGTTCTGGTCGGCGACGGCTCGGCACTGCCGGCCCCGGCCCGTACGCCGTCGGGCTCCCGGCCGTCGGCTTTCCGGCCGTCCGCCTTTCGGCCGTCCGCCTCCGTCGGCGGTGCCACCGTCAGGGGCGCGTCCGCGCGCAGCCGCTGGAACAGCCGGGCCGCATCGGGCTGCACGAGCTCGTCCCGGTTCCGGTTGGCCGCGTACGGACGGCGCGGTACCGTCAGGAACTTCACCTGCTCGGTCGGTATGTCCCGCATGCCCCGGACGAGTTCGTACAGCCCGCGCAGCGAGGCCAGCCCGGCGTCCGTGGTCACCGAGGACGTCGCCGCGTCCAACAGCGGGTACAGCCTGCCGGGGTTCAGCAACACCCCGTTGCTCTGCACCTTCTTCACCAGCGAGCCGAGGAACTGCTGCTGGCGGTCCATCCGTTCGGTGTCGCTGCCGTCGCCCTGCCCGTAGCGGGCGCGCACGAAGCCGAGCGCCTGCTCGCCCCGCAGGGTCTGCCGGCCCGCGGGGAGGTGCAGCCGCGCCTCCGTGTCGTTCATGGGCTGTTTGAGGCAGACCTCCACCCCGCCGACCGCGTTCACCATCTTCTTGAACCCGCCGAAGTCCATCACCATGTGGTGATCGATCCGGATCCCGGTCAGCTTCTCCACCGTGCGGATCGTGCAGGCGGCCCCGCCCCACTGGAAGGCCCAGTTGAACTGCACGAACTGCGCCGCGGTGCGGGACCCGTCCGCCGTCAGACAGCTCGGGACGTCCGTCATCAGGTCCCGCGGGATCGAGACCGCCGTCGCGCTGCGCCGGTCCGCGGGCAGGTGCAGCAGGATCACGGTGTCCGAGCGCTGCCCGCCCCCGTCACGCCCGTAGCGGGAGTTGTCCGCGCCCGCGCGCGAGTCCGAGCCGATCAGCAGGATGTTCTGGGATCCGCCCGCGATTGCCGTCGGACGCTCCCGCTCGAAGCGCTCCAGCTCGGACGCGGCCGAGGTGTCCTCGGTGATGTTCGCGTCGAGCTTGCGGTACAGCCACCAGCCCGCCCCGGCGCCGGCCAGCACCAGCAGCGAGACCCCGGCCGCGGTCCAGCGCAGCAGCCGGCGCCGGCGGTCGCGCGGAGGCTCCGGGGAGCCTCCTGCCGCCCCGGTGGCGTCGGGTATGCCTGCGCTGTCCTTCACTCGCGTACCGTCCTCACCGCGTGGGCAGGAGGCCGTACAGGCGTGCGTACGGCCTGAGCCGATCCTGCCCCCGGGGCCGGGAGGCGGCCCGGGGGCGGCCCCTTGTCCAGACCCGAACGGGTGAAAGATCGGCCCCCTCGCGGCAGTGCTGGGGCGGTCGGCGCGGATGCTCACCGCACGGTGTGGGTGACCCGCTCCGCCTCGGTGCGCTGGGCCAGGCCCTCCGCCGGCAACTGGTCCAGGTGGCGGCACAGCACCACGGACCCGCCCGCGGCCAGAGCCGCGAACAGTCCCGCCGACAGTCCGTCCCAGGTGTCATAGCCCAGCCCGGACAGCACCCGCGACCCCGGCTCCAGCCCGAGCTTCGCCGCGTCCTCGCGGGCCCGGCCGACCAGTCCCGCGTACGACAGCTCCTCGCCGCCGACCGCCAGCCCCGGCCCCTCCGGGTCGACGGGGACGAACGGGGCGAACCGGTCGCCCTGCCCCGGCACCTCCACCGCGTAGTCCGCGAACCCGGCCGGCGGCTGCGGGAACCGCCCGCCCAGCGGCCGCAGCGCGAGCGCGACCCGCTCGCCTGAACAGGCGGCCGCTTCCTCCAGGGTGTCGGGGCCGCTCACCACCAGGTCGGCGTCCGCCGGATCCCCGCCCACCTCGGCGACCACCCCGACCGAGGCGCACGCCAGCAGCCACACGGCGCTCTGCCAGTGCGCGGGCAGCAGCAGCGCGAGCCGGTCACCGGGCTCGGCGCCGAGGTCGCCCTGGAGCAGGTTGGCGGTCTTGGCCACCCAATTGGCGAAGGTGGCGACGGACAATTCCACGCGTTCGCCCGTGGCGTCGTCGTAGAAGGTGACGAGGGGGCGGCCCGGATCGGCGGCGAGCGCGGATCGCAGCAGGTCGGCAGGGGTGCGGTCAGATGCGTTCACCCGCCACAGCGTACGCGGGGCCCCTCGCCCGTACGGCGGTCCGCGGCTCACCCGTCCGGGGGAGCCGCACCCGGCGGCGAGCAGACGGTCCGTCAGTTCTCCGATGGCGGTTCGTGGTGCGCGTGCCCAACATCGCTTGCATGCGTGGATTCCTTGCTTCCGCGGTCGGCGTCGCGACCGCCGCCGCCCTCGCCCTGCCGCTCGCCCTGCCCACCCCGGCCCTGGCGGAGTCGTCCTCCGCGTCCTCCGCGGCCCCCGCCGGCTCCACCCAGTCCCTGCCGCTCGCCCCCCTCGGGCCCGCGGCCGACCGCTCGCCCGGCATTCCCGGCATGAGCACCTCGCCGCGCCTGCCCGAAGCCAGGGGGCTGGCCGCCCGCGAGGTCGAGAGGTTCTCGCTGGTCGGTGTCGTCTGGGACGACGCCGGCAGCCAGCTCTACGGCCGCGTCCAGGTCCGCACCCGCTCCGCACGCACCGGTGCCTGGTCCGACTGGCAGGACATCGAGACCCACAACAGCGAGCACGCCCCCGACCTCGGCGCGGTCGAACGCGGAAGCGGCCGGCTCCGCGGCAGCACCGCCCCGCTGTGGGTCGGCGATTCCGACGGGATCGAGGTGCGCGTCCAAGCGGAACCAGGTGCCCCGCCCGCCGCCACGCGCTCCGGGAACGCCGCCCGCCTCCCGTCGGGCCTGCGCATCGAACTCGTCGACCCGGGCGCGGGGACCCCGTCGCTCCCCGGCGACGGCAAGAACACCACGAGCGGCACGGGCACGGCGGGCACTACAGGCACCACGGACACCGCAGGCACCACGGACACCGCAGGCACCACGGACACCGCAGGGACAACAGGGACAACAGGGACCGCGGGAACCCCGGTCGAGGACGACAAGGGTGACCCCGTGGCACAGCCCGGCATGTCGCTGGCCACGGCGGAGGCCTCCTCCGCCAACGTGCCGCTGGCCCCGCTCGGTGCCAAGGAGATCGCCCCCCTCAACCGGCAGGACACCATCGCCGACGCGGTCATCGCCGTCGACGGCGCCCTCAGCAGCCCGCCGTACATCGGCCCGCGCCCGGGCATCGTCACCCGGTTGGGCTGGGGCGCGGACGAATCGCTGCGCGAGAAGGAGTTCGTGTACACGAGCACCGTCAAGGCGGCCTTCGTCCACCACACCGCCTCCGGCAACAACTACGACTGCAAGGACGCCCCGGCGGTGCTGCGCAGCCTGTACCGCTACCACGTGGTCAGCGCCGGCTGGCGGGACTTCGGCTACAACTTCGCCATCGACAAGTGCGGCACCGTGTACGAGGGCCGTGCCGGCGGAGTCGCCAGGCCGGTGCTCGGCGCGCACACCATGGGGTTCAACACCGACAGCATGGGCATCGCGGTGCTCGGCACCTTCACGACCACCGCCCCGCCGGCGGCCGCGGTGCAGTCGGTGGCCGCGCTCACGGCCTGGAAGCTGGGGCTGTTCAACCGGGACCCGCGGGCCACGACCACCCTGAAGTCGGGCGGCGGGAACCTGTACGCCAAGGGCAGCAGCGTGAAGATGAACGTGATCTCCGGGCACCGGGACGGCTTCGCCACGGAATGCCCCGGCAAGCTCCTGTACGGCCAGCTCCCGCCGACCCGCACCACCGCGGCCCGACTCCAGGGCCGCTGAGCCGCCCCGCCCCGCGGCCCGCCGCCCCGGAACCCGGGGCACGCCTCCCCGGGCCGCGGGCACCCTTGGCTGCGCCGGCCCCGGACGGGCCGCAGGTGCGGTGCGCGTCTGCGGGTCGTGCGCGGCTGCTCGCGCAGTTCCCCGCGCCCCTGTCGGCACCCCCCTGTGCCGCGGCGTTGGAGACACGGGCCGCGGGCCTGTCGCGTAGTTCCCCGCGCCTGTGTGTGTGGGTCGTGGGTGGGTGCCCGCGCAGTTCCCCGCGCCCCTGGGCGCTACCCCTCGTGCCTCGGCGTCGGATGCCTCAGGGGCGCGGGGAACTGCGCGCTCGGCCACCCGCGGCTCGCGGGGACACCCGGCGGCGGCGATACGCTCTTGGCATGGCCGGCCGCTTCGATCCCCTCACCCGCGCCGCCGTACGCGGCGGCCGCACGGACGTCCCCGCGACCAGCGCCCCCGTCCCCGCGCCCGGCGGCCCCCCGGCAACGGCCGCGGCCCTCCACCGGGCATGGGCCCCCGAAGGCCCCGTGGACCTCGGCCTCACCCTCGGCCCGCTGCGCCGCGGCCCCCACGACCCCACCTTCCGCGTCACCGCCGACGGCTCCGTCTGGCGCGCCAGCCGCACCCCCCTCGGCCCCGCCACACTGCGCGTCGCCGTGGACCGCACCACCGGCACGGTCCGTGCGGAGGCCTGGGGCCCCGGCGCCGAGTGGATGCTCGACGGCCTGCCCGGCCTCCTCGGGGCCGACGACGACCCGTCGGCCTTCGTCCCCCGCCACCGCCTGGTGCACGCCAGCCACCGCAGCCGCCCCGGCCTCCGCCTGACCCGTACCGGGCTGGTGCTGGAGTCGCTGATCCCGACCGTCCTGGAGCAGAAGGTCACCAGCGACGAGGCCTACCGTTCCTGGCGCCGTCTGGTGCGCCGGCACGGGGAACCCGCCCCCGGCCCGCGGACCGCCGCTGACCTGTACGTCATGCCGGACGCCCGGACCTGGGCGCTGATCCCGTCCTGGGACTGGCACCGGGCCGGGGTCGACGCCAAGCGCTCGGGGACCATCGTCCGGGCCGCGCGGGTGGCGGCCCGGATGGAGGAGGCCGCCGCCATGCCGCCGGGGCGGGCCGCCGCCCGGCTGGAGGCGGTGCCCGGTATCGGCCCGTGGACCTCCGCGGAGACCCTCCAGCGCAGCAACGGCGACCCGGACGCCGTCACCACCGGTGACCTGCACCTGCCCGGCATCATCGGCTACGCCCTGGCCGGCGACCGGGACGCCGACGACGCCACCATGCTCGAACTGCTCGCGCCGTACGCCGGCCAGCGCCACCGCGCGGCCCGTCTGATCCTCCTGGCCGGCCGCACGCCACCCCGCCGCGCCCCCAGGATGTACCGCAACGACATCGCCCACCTCTGACGAGCGCCGCCCCGCGCCTACGAGTCGGTGGCGGTGCTCCAGGGGCGCGGGGAACTGCGCGCCCTGCCCCCCGCGGCCCGCGGTCGGGCCCGGGCCCGCGGTCGGGCCCGCGGCCCGCGGGGTGCGAACCGGGCCCGCTTCCCCGCGCCGTGCGGGGGCCGCGGCGGGTCAGCGGATCGTGATGAAGGGGTCCGCGGGGCGAGGGGCCCGCTCGCGCGGCGCCTCCGCCGCACGCCCGACGGCCACGGCCCCCATGGGGTCCCAGTCCTCCGGGAGCCCCAGCGCCTTGCGCACCACGTCCCGGCAGAACATCGTCGACGACACCCACGCCGACCCCAGCCCCTCCCCGGCCACCGCGACCAGGAAGTTCTGCACGCCGGCGCCGGTCGCGACCACGAACATCTCCCGCTCGGCCGCGTCCCGCCGCGCGTGCCCGTACGTGTGCGCGCCGTCCATCACCATGCACGGCACCACCAGGTACGGCGCGTTCCGCAGCACGTCGCCGCGCCGCACCCGCTTCGCGATCGACTCCTCGCTCTTGCCGTCGCGCCGCAGGTCCTCGATCCAGGCGTCCCGCATCGCGTCGAGCAGTTCGCGCCGCGCGCCCTCGGATTCCACCAGGACGAACCGCCACGGCGTCGTGTGGTGCGGCGCCGGGGCGGTCACGGCCGCGGCGACGGCCCGCCGGACCGCGGCCGGGTCCACCGGTTCGGCGGTGAAGGCCCGCACGGTGCGGCGCTGCGTGACCGCCTCCCGTACCGCCTCCGAGGTGCCGAGGCGGAACATGTCCTCGGCGGCGGGCCGCACCAGCTGCGCGGCGCTGGCGCCTTCGCCGAGGACGTGCCCGAGCCCGCGTACGACGGCCACCGGCAGCCCCTCGGCCTTGCCCTTGACGAGGTCGCCGGCGGCGGCCAGTTCGTCGGCGGTGGCGACGACGGTCGCGCTGAGCGGGTTGCCGTGCGCGTCGGTGCCGCCGCGCAGGTCGTCGAGGACGCGTACGCCGGCGGCGCCGATGGCCACGTCGGTCAGGCCGGCCCGCCAGGGCCGCCCGAACGTGTCGGTGACGATGACGCCGACGTCGACGCAGAGCAGCTCCCGCAGCCCGGCGCGGATCGCGGCGGCGGAGGCGTCGGGGTCCTCGGGCAGCAGCAGTACGGTGCCGGGTTCGGTGTTGGAGGCGTCGACGCCGGCGGCGGCCATGACCAGGCCCTGCCGGTTCTCGACTATCCGCAGCGGGCCACGGCGCGCGACGACCCGTACGGTCTCGGCGTCGATGGCCTCTTCACGCGAGTCGGCCCGGACGATCCGGCCCTCCGCCTTGGAGACGATCTTCGAGGTGACGAGCAGGACGTCGCCGTCCCGCAGTCCGGGCGCCGCGTCCGCGACGAGTCGGGCGAGGTCGTCGCCGGGCCGGACCTCCGGCATTCCGGCCACGGCCCACACCTCGTACGAGGGCGATTGCGAGGGCGCGTTCGACGGCTCGGGCACGGGCGACGGCGAGGGCGCGGTCACCTGGCCGCCTCCGCGAGGGCCAGGGCGGTGCGGGCCATCTCGGCGGTCGCGTCGAGGTCGGTCATCATCAGCGGTACCGCCCGGCAGGCGATCCCGGCGGCCTCCACCTCGGCGACGGCGTCCGCGTCGGCGGTGTCGACGAGCCAGCCGTCGAGGAGGTCGGAGCCGTAGTGCCGGGCGACGGCGGCGGCGGTGGCTTCGACGCCGACCGCGGCCAGCACCTTGTCGGCCATGCCGCGCACGGGGGCGCCGCCGACGATGGGGGAGAGGCCGACGACGGGCGCCGCGGCGGCGGCGACGGCCTCGCGGACGCCGGGTACGGCGAGGATGGTGCCGACGGAGACGACCGGGTTGGACGGCGGGAAGAGGATGACGTCGGCCTCGGCGAGGGCCTCCAGGACGCCCGGTGCGGGCTTGGCCTGTTCGGCCCCGACGGGTACGACGGCCTCGGCGTCGAGGGAGGCGCGCAGCCGGACCCAGTACTCCTGGAAGTGGATGACGCGGCGCTCCCCGGTGCCGGCGTCGGTGACGGCGACGTGGGTCTCGACCCGGTCGTCGGACATGGGCAGCAGCCGGACGCCGGGCTGCCAGCGGTCGCAGAGGGCTTCGGTGACGGCGCTCAGCGGGTAGCCGGCGTCGATCATCTGGGTACGGACGATGTGGGTGGCGAAGTCGCGGTCTCCGAGGCCGAACCAGGACGGTCCGACCCCGTAGGCGGCGAGTTCTTCCTTGACGGTGAAGGACTCGTCGGCGCGGCCCCAGCCCTGCTCCTCGTTGATGCCGCCGCCGAGGGTGTACATGACGGTGTCGAGGTCGGGGCACACCTTGAGCCCGAACAGGTGGATGTCGTCACCGGTGTTGCCGATGACGGTGATCTCCGCGTCGGGGACCGCCGACTTCAGTCCGCGGAGGAAACGGGCGCCGCCGATGCCGCCGGCCAGAACAACAATGCGCATGCGGACAGTCTGTCAGCCGCGGTCCGCCGGGCGTGCTCCGTCAGACGGGGAGGGCCTCGGGCCGGGCGGGGGAGCAGTGGTGCATGGGCATCTCGGTCAGACCGGGGAAGTAGACGTGCAGGCTGACGGCGCCGTCGAGGCCGTCGTTGACGACCTCGTGGTCGTAACCGGGGGCGAAGACGCGCTGGGCGCCGGCCCGGAGGGTGAGGGCGCCGCGGGGGCTGTGCTCGGTGAGCGTGCCGTCGAGGACGGTCAGGACGCCGGAGGAGGCGCCGTGGTCGTGCCGGCCGCTGCCCTGTCCGGGGACCCAGCTGAGGAGCCACACCTCGTAGCCGGGGCCGGTGCGCAGCCGGTGGTACCAGCGGGTGGTGGCGTCGTAGCGGACCAGGTGCTGCCAGCTCGCGCGGTCCTCGGCGATGGAGCGGGCGAGGCCGACGAACTCGGAGAGGGTGGAGGGGTGTTCGCGGGCGGGCTGGAGCAGGTGCTGGACGGCGAGGATGTCGCCGGCGATCTGGAGGTCGCTCTCCGTGACCGGGGGGCGGTCGTCGGCCGTCGCGGCAGCGGGGGCCGCGGCGGCAGTGGCCGGAACGGAAGCGGAAGCGGAAGCGGCGGGTGCGGGGATGCGCATTGCGGGGTCCTCGGGAGATGTCAGGAGTGCTGGCGGTTGCTGCGGAGGTGGCCGGAGCTCAGGGGAGCCGGGGGCTCCCAGGGCATCAACAGCTGCAACAGCAACAGCGGACCTGGGCAGCGCGCAGGAACCCACGAACGGGGGTCCGGTTGGCGGCTGCGGTCTCTGACATGGGGACAAGGAGACCGGCTGGGGGGCCGGACTGTCAACCCAATGACCGGTTTGGCGGAAAAGGTTCATCTGATCCGGTTAACACGGTCGGAGAAAGGTTTGTGCACCCCGTGACCGGGGAGATGGCGCTGCAAGTCCCGCTGTGGCCCTGTTCAAACGTGCGATGCCAACTCGTGACCGGAATGTGATCTGCGCCGCTTCTGTGGCCGGATTGCAACCGGTCCATGAGGCGTCGCGTCGGTTGCGGGTGAAGTGGGCGTAGTCGGACACCAGTGGCATGTGTCACGATTTTTGGCGATTTGATCACTTTCTGCATAGCCTTGGTTCCGCAGAGTGAATAAGGGCCCCAATAGCAGATCCCAGCTTGACTGGGCTGGAGCCCCCCACTTGTAATTTCACTCGTGTCGTTACGTAGCGATGAGTAACGACGCCACCACGGGGATGCACAGACAGAGCGAGGGGCGCACATGACCGAGCTGTTTCAGGAACTGCTGGTCGAGGAAGCGGACGAAGAGCTCGGATGGCAGGAGCGCGCCCTGTGCGCTCAGACCGACCCCGAGTCCTTCTTCCCCGAGAAGGGCGGCTCCACCCGCGAGGCGAAGAAGGTCTGCCTCGCCTGCGAAGTCCGCTCCGAATGCCTCGAGTACGCCCTCGCCAACGACGAGCGATTCGGCATCTGGGGCGGCCTGTCCGAACGCGAGCGCCGCCGCCTGAAGAAAGCCGCCGTCTGACCGCTCCCGCCGCACGGAAAACAACACCAAGAGCACACCACACGGTCCGCCTCCTGCACCTTCCCCGCAGGAGGCGGACCGGCGTGTTCCCAGCCGTTAGTGTGGGGCGCTGTCCAGCAGCCTCCGAGGGCACACCACCCCCGGACCCTCCTCCCGCGCCCGGGGGGACCCCCAGGCCGGAGGGCCAGTAGAGCGATGTCCCTGCACAGCCAGTCGACGGCCTCCTACCAGGCTGACGCCACCCCCCAGTTCCCCCGGCACGTCGTCACCGCGGTCCTGGTCGCCCACGACGGAGCGCGCTGGCTCCCCAAGACCCTCGCCGGGCTCCTCGGCCAGGAGCGCCCCGCGCAGAACCACGTCGCCGCCGACACCGGCAGTGCCGACGAATCCGCCCGCCTGCTCGCCGAGGCCCTCGGCGACGACCGCGTCCTGCACCTCGCCCGCCGCACCGGATTCGGCACCGCCGTCGACGAGGCCGCCCGCTCCGCCGGCACCCTCACCCCCGAGGACCTCCCCTACCTCAAGCGCCCCAGCGGCTGGGACCCCGTCAGCCGCACCTGGCGGGACGACACCTACGACCTCCCCGACCTCCCCCACGGCGAACCCGTCCAGTGGCTCTGGCTGCTCCACGACGACAGCGCCCCCGAGCCCGACGCCCTCACCGAACTGCTGCGCGTCGCCGAGGAGAACCCCGACGCCGCCGTCATCGGCCCCAAGCTGCGCGGCTGGTACGACAACAAGCAGCTCCTCGAAGCCGGCGTCACCATCGCCCGCAGCGGCCGCCGCTGGACCGGCCTCGACCGCCGCGAACAGGACCAGGGCCAGCACGACCAGGTCCGCCACGTCCTGTCCGTGTCCACCGCCGGCATGCTCGTGCGCCGCGACGTCTACGACGACCTCGGCGGCTTCGACCGCCGCCTGCCCCTCATGCGCGACGACGTCGACCTGTGCTGGCGCGCCCAGAGCGCCGGCCACACCGTCCTCGTCGCCCCCGACGCCGTCCTGCGGCACGCCGAGGCCGCCGCCCGCGAGCGCCGCACCGTCGACTGCGCCGGCCGCAGCGCCGTCGGACCGCACCGCGTCGACAAGGCCGGCGCCGTCTACACGCTGCTCGCCAACAGCTCCGGCCGGGCCCTGCCGTACGTGCTGCTGCGCCTGGTCGCCGGTACCGTACTGCGCACCCTCGGCTACCTCGTCGGCAAGGCCCCCGGCCAGGCCGTCGACGAGTTCACCGGCCTCCTCGCCACGCTGCTGCGCCCCGGCCGCCTCCTCGGCGCCCGCCGCCGGCGCGGCCGCCCCGCCGTCCCCGCCAAGGAACTGCGCCCCCTGTTCCCGCCGCCCGGCGCCACCGTGCGCGCCGGCGCCGAACAGCTCGCCGGATACCTCGGCTCCGGCCGCGACACCGACGGCGCCGCCGCCGGCCGGCACGGCGGAGCCGTCGAATCCGGACCCGGCGGCGAGGACGCCGACTACCTCCACGTCGAACAGTTCGCGCGCCTGAAGCGGATCGCCCGCAACCCCGCGCCCGCCCTCTTCGCCCTCCTCCTGCTCGTCTCCGTCATCGCCTGCCGCGGCCTCCTCGGCGGCGGCTCCCTCATGGGCGGCGCCCTGCTGCCCGCCCCCGACAGCGGCCTGGACCTCTGGCACCGCTACACCCGCGACTGGCAGCCCGTCGGCGTCGGCTCCACCGCCGGCGCACCCCCGTACCTCGCCGTCCTCGGAGCCCTCTCCACCCTGCTCCTCGGCTCCACCGACGCCGCCCTGACCCTGCTGCTGGTCTGCTCGGTCCCGCTCGCCGGACTCACCGCCTACTTCGCCGCCCGGCCGCTCGTCGACTCCCGGCTGCTGCGCGCCTGGGCCGCCGTCGCCTACGCCTTCCTGCCCGCCGTCACCGGAGCCCTCGCCGGCGGCCGCCTCGGCACCGCCGTCCTCGCGATCCTGCTCCCGCTCATCGCCCGCTCCGCCGTCACCGCCTTCGGCCTCGCCGACCCCGCGCCCGCCGGTGCCCCCGACTCCGGCACCACCGCCCCCGCGCAGCGCGGCGGCCGGCGCGCGGTGTGGACGTACACCCTCCTGCTGACCCTGGCCACCGCCTTCACCCCGGTCGTCTGGCTGCTGGCCGCCGTCCTCGCCGCCGCCGCGGCGGTCCGCCGGCGCGCCGAGTGGAAGGCGTACGGGCTGCGGCTGCTCGCCTCCCTCACCGTCCCGCTCCTCGTCCTCGCCCCCTGGTCCCTGGGCCTGCTCCTGCACCCGGCCCGGCTCCTGGACGAGGCCGGCCTCCCCGGCGCCGCCGGCCGGGCCACCGCCCTCGACCTCGTCGGCCTCAGCCCCGGCGGCCCCCGCACCGCCGGCGGTCTGCTGCTCCTCGGCGTCGTCCTCGCCGCCCTGGCCGCCCTGCTGCGCACCGAGCGGCGGCTCGCCGTCCGCGCCGCCTGGGCCGCCGCCCTGGCCGCGCTGGCCCTGGCCGTCGTCCTCAACCGCACGGGCTGGGCGGGACCCGCCGTCCTCGTGTACGGGCTCGCCCTGCTCGCCGCCGCCGCCGTCGGCGCGGACGGGGCCAAGGAGCGCGTCGCCGCCAGCAGCTTCGGCTGGCGCCAGCCCGCAGCCGCGCTGATCGCCCTCGCGGCAGCCGCCGGCCCGCTGCTGGGCGCGGCCGGCTGGATGGTCTCCGGGGCCGCCGGCCCGCTGGAGCGGCGCGACCCGGTCCAGGTCCCCGCCTTCGTCGCCGAAGAGGGCAGCACCCGCGACCAGGCCCGCACCCTCGTCCTCGGCGGCAGCTCGCCCGCCACCGTGTCCTACGCCCTCGTCCGCGGCTCGGGCGGCAGCCTCGGCGACGCCGAACTCGCCGCCGGGGCCGGCAGCACCCCCGCCCTCGACAAGGTCGTCTCCAGCCTCGTCGCCGGCTCCGGAGCCGACCAGAGCGACCAGCTCAGCGGGTACGGCATCCGCTACGTCCTGGTCCGCGACGGAGCCCCGCAGCAGATGCGGAAGGTCCTCGACACCACCCCCGGCCTGAGCCGGCTCAGCCAGCTCGACGGCAGCGCCCTGTGGCGGGTGGACCGGCAGGTCGCCCGCGCCGTCATCGTCTCCGGCAAGCCGGGCGAGGCCCCCATCCCGGTGGCCTCCGGCCCCGTCGAGGCCCACACCAGGATCCCGGCGGGCGAGGCGGGCCGCGTCCTGCGCATCGCCGACCGTGCCGCGCCCGGCTGGCGGGCCACCCTCGACGGCAAGCCGCTGGGGGCCAAGACCCTCGACGGCTGGGCCCAGGGCTTCGAACTGCCGGCCGCCGGCGGCCGCCTCGACCTCGTCCACGAGGACTCCTTCCCCCGGACCGCCTGGCACTGGGCCCAGGGCGGGCTCGCCCTGCTGCTGCTCGTGATGGCCCTGCCCGGCCGCCGGGCCAGCCTCGACGACGACCTGCCCGACGAGGAGGCCGCCGCCGACCGGCCCGCCCCCGGCGAGGCCGGGGAGGGCCGTCGGGCCCGCCGTCTGCGCGCCGAGACCGACGGGGCGGCCGCCCCGGCCGCCGCCGGCACCGCGGCCGAGCCCGCCGGCGCCGTGGCCGACCCGTACGCGGCGATCCCTGCGCAGCCGGCGTACGGCGAGGACGCCTACGCCTACCAGTCGTACGGCGACCAGTCGTACGCGGACCAGTCGTACGGCGACCAGCCGTACGGGGACCAGCCGTACGGCGATCAGGGCCAAGGCGACCAGGGCCACGCCTACGGGCAGCCGGACCGGCCGCAGCAGCCGTACGTCCCCGCCCAGGCCACCGGCTACGAGCAGTACCCGTACCAGCAGGGCTACGACCCCCAGGCCCACGACCTCCACCAGGCCTACCCCCCACAGCCCCAGCACACCCAGCAGCCCCACCAGCCCCACGCCCAGCCGTACCCGCACCCGTACGAGCAGCAGCAGTACGACGCGTACGGACAGCACGACCAGCGTCCCGACGGGAGCCACCAGCAGTGAAGCAGCGCGCCCCCCTGACGCTGGCGGCCGCCGCCGCGGCCCTCGCCGCCTTCGCCGGCCTCGCCCACCTCACCGCGCCCGCCGCCCCGGCCGCCGACGACCGCACCACGGCCGCGGCCCGGATGCCCGTCGAGCGGTCCGCGCTGGTCTGCCCGGCGCCCAGCAGCTCCGACATCGCCGAGACGACGTACACGGCGATCACCCCCGGCGCGGCCGGCGGCGGCAAGGGCTCGGCCCGGCTGCTCGGCGCCACCAAGGAGGCCAAGCCCGTCCTGGAGCTGAAGGAGCGCGGCAAGCCGGCCGGGGCGACCGCCTCCGGCGCCGAGGCCCCCGGCCTGGCCGGCATCGCCGACGGCGTCCTCGCCCCCGGCTGGACGGCGCAGCAGACCACCAAGGTGTCGGTGGGACGGTCCCGCGGCCTGCTCGGCGTCGGCTGCACCACCCCCGGCACCGACTTCTGGTTCCCGGGCGCAAGCACCGCCAAGGGGCGCGAGGACTACCTGCACCTCACCAACCCGGACGACACCGCGGCCGTGATCGACATCAAGATGTTCGGGCCCGACGGGGCGGTCAAGGACGAGACCGGCGTCAGCGAGAACATCCGCGTCGACCCCCGCTCCACCAAGGCGGTGTCGCTGGCCTCCCTCGCCCCCGGCAAGGAGCTCGCCGACCTCACCGCGCACGTCACCACCCGCGCCGGCCGCGTCGGCGCCTCCCTGCAGGCAGGCGAGGAGAACGTCGGGGCGGACTGGCTGGCGGCCTCCGCCGACCCGGCCGCCGCCCACGTGCTGCCGGGCATCCCGGCGGACGCCACCTCCGTGAAACTGGTCGCGTTCGCGCCCGGCGAGGAGGACGCCGACCTCACCGTGAAGCTGGCCGGCCCGAACGGCCCGATCAGCCCGGCCGGCAACGAGCGGCTGCACCTCAAGGCCGGCATGACGGCGGGCGTGGACCTCAAGGACGTCACCCGCGGCGAGGCCGGCTCGCTGCTGCTGGCCCCGGCCGACCCGAAGAAGGCCGTACCGGTGGTCGCGGCGCTGCGCGTGGTCCGCGGCAGCGGCGCCAAGCAGGAGATGGCCTTCGTCCCGGCCGCCGCACCGGTGGGGGCGCGGGCGACCGTGGCCGACAACCGGGCCGACGAGAACGCGAGCGTGCTGTCGCTGACCGCGGTCGGGGCCGACGCGAAGGTGAAAGTCACGGCCTCGCCGGGAACCGAGGCGGGCGAGCCGGCCACCAAGGAGGTCAGCGTCAAGGCGGGCAGCACGCAGACCGTCTCCCTGGCGCCCGGCGGGGCGAAGGGCGCCTACGCGCTGACCGTCGAGACCCTCTCCGGCGGCCCGGTCCACGCGGCCCGCACCCTGACGCTGCCCCACGAGGGCATCGTGATGTTCACCGTCCAGACCCTGTCCGACGACCGCGGAATGGTCCCGGTACCGAAGGCCGTGCAGGACCTCACGGTCCTCACCCGCTAGCCGGGCGGGCGCGGTACGGTCCGGCGTCAGTCCTGGCCGTACCGCGGGTCCACCGTCTCCGGGGACAGCCCCAGCAGCTCCGCCACCTGCTCGACCACGACCTCGTGGACCAGCAGCGCCCGGTCGTCCCGCGTCTTCGACCGGATCTCCACCGGCCGCCGGAACACCACGATCCGCGCCGGCCGGCCCGGGCCCGACGGCTCCGACAGCGCACCCAGCGGCACCGCCTCGTCGTTCCAGCCGCCGTCCGGCCCGCCGGGCGGCCCCGGCACGTCCGCGACCAGGAACTCCACGTCCGCAAGCTGCGGCCAGCGCCGCTCCAGCCGCTCCACCGACTCCTGTACGAGGTCACCGAAGAGCTCGGCCCGGCTGGCGGCCAGCGGCACCTGGGGCGGCGCCACCGGACCCCGCATCCCCCGCCCGTGCCGGTCGCGGCGGCGGACGCGCGGCTCGGCGGGGGGTTCGGCGGGGTGCGGTGCGCGGGGCGGCACGGGGCTGTCGGTCACCCCCGCAGCGTAGCCCCGAAACGGGCTCCGACCGGGGCGTTTCGAGGGCCGCCGGGCCCCTTCGGGGAGGCGACACGGGGGAGTGACGGGCGGGAGAGTCGTCGCGGCCCGGTCAAGAGTGCGGTACCGTCCAACGTCGTGAGCCTTGTACGTCGCTGTTCGCGCACCGCGTGCGGCCGCCCTGCCGTCGCGACCCTGACGTACGTCTACGCCGACTCGACCGCAGTTCTCGGCCCGCTCGCCACCTACGCCGAACCCCACTGCTACGACCTGTGCGCCGAGCACTCCGAGCGCCTGACCGCACCCCGCGGCTGGGACGTCGTGCGCCTGACCGACGGGTCGGGCCCGTCCCGCCCGAGCGGTGACGACCTCGAAGCGCTGGCCAACGCCGTCCGCGAGGCGGCCCGCCCGCACGACCGAGCCGCCGAGGCCGGCCGTGGCGGCGCCCAGGGCGGCCCGGGGTCCGGCGGGGAGACCCGCCGCGGGCACCTGCGGGTGCTGCGCTCCCCCGACTCCTGACGGGCGCCGCCCCCTCGCGACGCCCCTGACCGCGTACGCCCCTGGCCGCCGCGCCCCCGGACCCCCGGTGCCACCTGGCCACCGCGGCCCGATCGGCCGGTCCCCTGCACGGTAGGTTGGGCCCACCGCACGGGTACCTTCCAGGAGGGCAGGCAGTCAGTGGCCGCAGATTTCTCGAACATCGTCAAGGCGTACGACGTACGCGGCGTCGTGCCCGACGAGTGGGACGAATCGCTGGCCGAGCTGTTCGGTGCCGCCTTCGTCGAGGTCACCGGCGCCACCGCGATCGTCGTCGGCCACGACATGCGGCCCTCCTCGCCCGGCCTGTCCGCCGCCTTCGCGCGCGGCGCCGCCGCCCGCGGCACCGACGTCACCCTGATCGGGCTGTGCTCCACCGACCAGCTGTACTACGCCTCCGGCAAGCTCGACCTGCCCGGCGCGATGTTCACCGCCTCCCACAACCCGGCCCGCTACAACGGCATCAAGCTCTGCCGCGCCGGCGCCGCCCCCGTCGGCCAGGACACCGGCCTGGCGACCATCCGGGAACTCGTCGAGAAGTGGTCCGACGAAGGCCTCCCCGCGGCCCCCGGGGACGCCGTCCCCGGCACCGTCACCGAGCAGGACACCCTCCTCGGCTACGCCGAACACCTCAAGTCGCTCGTCGACCTCGGCGGGATCCGCCCCCTGAAGGTCGTCGTGGACGCGGGCAACGGCATGGGCGGCCACACCGTCCCCACCGTCTTCGACGGCCTGCCGCTGGAGCTCGTACCCCTGTACTTCGAGCTCGACGGCACCTTCCCGAACCACGAGGCCAACCCGCTCGACCCGAAGAACATCGTCGACCTCCAGGCCCGCGTGCGCGCCGAGGGCGCCGACCTCGGCCTCGCCTTCGACGGCGACGCCGACCGCTGCTTCGTCGTCGACGAGCGCGGCGAGGGAGTCCCGCCCTCCGCGATCACCGCGCTCGTCGCGGCCCGAGAGCTCGCCCGCAACGGCGGCACCGGCACGGTGATCCACAACCTGATCACCTCCTGGTCCGTCCCCGAGGTCGTCCGCGAACACGGCGGCACCCCCGTACGCACCCGCGTCGGCCACTCCTTCATCAAGGAGGAGATGGCCCGCACCGGCGCCATCTTCGGCGGCGAGCACTCGGCGCACTACTACTTCAGGGACTTCTGGAACGCCGACACCGGCATGCTCGCCGCCCTCCACGTCCTCGCCGCCCTCGGCGGCCAGGAGGGCCCCCTCTCCGCCCTCGTCGCCTCCTACGACCGGTACACCGGCTCCGGAGAGATCAACTCCACCGTCGCCGACCAGGCCGGCCGCATCGCCGCCGTCAAGGCCGCGTACGGCAGCGCCGACGGCACCACCGTCGACGAGCTGGACGGTCTCACCGCCACCTCCGCCGACTGGTGGTTCAACCTGCGCCCCTCCAACACCGAGCCGCTGCTGCGCCTCAACGTCGAGGCCCGCGACCCCGAGACCCTCATCCGGATCCGCGACGAGGTCCTCGCCCTGGTCCGCGCCTGAGCACCACGCCACCGCCGGGCCGCGCGAGACGCGGCCCGGCGGTACGCTGACCTCGCCCAATCCGCATGTTCGAAGGGAAGCGCCCCATGCCGCTCGAAGCCGGCCTTCTGGAGATCCTCGCCTGCCCCGCCTGCCACTCTCCCCTGGAGGACAAGTCGGCCGACGAGACGGCTCCCGAGCTGATCTGCACCGGCCGGGACTGCGGCCTCGCCTACCCGGTCCGCGACGGCATCCCGGTCCTCCTCGTGGACGAGGCCCGCCGCCCCGCCTGAGTACGCACCAGCCGTACGACGCACAGGGCGCCCGTCGCAGCGCCGGGCGCCCGAGCAACCGAGTCGCCCGCCCTTCTGAACCAGCCGGAGGCCGCCATGCTCGACGAGTCGCTCCTCGACGCACCGGAAGAGCTCGCCCGCGCCGACCGCCGCGGCCTGCTCCGCGGAGCCGCCGAGGCCGGGGCCAGAGTCCGCACCGCAGCCCGGCACGCCACCGAGGCCGGGCTGGCCGACCTGCGCCCCGACGGCCGGCCCCGCGCCGTGCTCATCGCGGGCCCCGGCACCGCCGCCACCGGTGTGGCCGACCTCCTCGGCGCCCTCGCCGGGGCCTCCGCCCCCGTCACCCGGCTGCACCCCACCGGCGTCGCCCACGCCCCCGGCGCCCTGCGCTGGACCCTGCCCGGCTGGGCCGGCTCCGTCGACCTGCTGCTCATCACCACCACCGACGGCACCGAGCCGGGCCTCGCCCTCCTCGCCGAGCAGGCGTACCGGCGCGGCTGCACCGTCGTCGCCGTCGCCCCCGAGCGGTCCCCGCTCAGCGAGTCCGTCGACGCCGCCCACGGCCTGCTCGTCCCCATGGCCAAGGCCCCCTACCAGGAGTTCGACGAGTCCGCCGCCGCCGGCCCCGGCGCCCTGTGGGCCCTGCTCACCCCGCTCCTGCTGCTCCTCGACAAGGTCGGCCTCATCACCGCCGCCCCCGAGACCCTCCAGCGCGTCGCCGACCGCCTCGACCACATCGCCGAACGCTGCGGCCCGGCCATCGCCACCTACTCCAACCCCGCCAAGACCCTCGCCGCCGAGCTCGCCGACTCCCTACCGCTCATCTGGAGCGAGGGCGCCGGAGCCGGCCCCGCCGGCCGCCGCTTCGCCGCCACCCTCGCCGAGCTCGCCGGCCGCCCCGCCCTCGCCGCCGACCTGCCCGAGGCCCTGCCCGCCCACGGGGTGCTGCTCGCCGGATCCTTCGCGGCCGGCGCCGACCCCGAGGACTTCTTCCGTGACCGGGTCGAGGAGCCACAAGCCCTCCGCGCCCGCATCGTCCTGCTGCGCGACCGGCCCACCGGCGGACTCTCCGCCGCCCCGGCCGCCCGCGAACTCGCCCTCAGCCACGACACGGCCATCAGCGAGCTCGAACCCGAGGAGGGCGCCGAGCTCGAACAGCTCGCGGAACTCCTCGCCGTCACGGACTTCGCCACGGCCTACCTCGCACTGGCGGCCACCCGGGGACACGGCTGAGCACGGTCCCGTGCCGGCCCATCAGCCAGGAAGACGGACGAAGATGGACCGCCTGACGAACACGATCCGCCCCTACGCCTGGGGATCGACCACCGCGATTCCCGGACTCCTCGGCACCGAGCCCACCGGAGAGCCGCAGGCCGAGCTCTGGATGGGCGCCCACCCCGGCGCGCCCTCCCGCCTCGACCGCGGCGCCGGCGAGACCACCCTCGCGGACGTCATCGCAGCCGACCCCGAGCGCGAACTCGGCGCCGCCGCCGTCGCCAAGTTCGGCCCCCGCCTGCCCTTCCTCTTCAAGGTCCTCGCCGCCGGCGCCCCGCTCTCCCTCCAGGTCCACCCCGACCAGGAGCAGGCCCGCGCCGGCTACGCAGAGGAGGAACGCCGCGGCATCCCCGTGGACGCCGCCCACCGCAACTACAAGGACCCGAACCACAAGCCCGAGATGCTCTGCGCGCTCACCCCTTTCGAGGGGCTGTGCGGGTTCCGCCCGCCGCTGGAGGCCGCCCGGCTCCTCGCCGGCCTGGAGGTCGACTCCCTCAAGCCGTACGTGGACCTGCTCCGGGCCCACCCCGAGGAAGCGGCCCTGCGCGAGATGCTCACCGCCGTACTCACCGCCGACCGCGCCGAGATGGCCCACTCCGTCGCCGAGGCCGCGGCCGCCGCCGAACGCCTCGGGGGCCCGTACACCCCGTACGCGACCCTCGTCCACCACCACCCCGGCGACCCGGGCGTGATCGCCGCCATGCTGCTCAACCACGTCCGACTCCAGCCCGGCGAGGCCATGTTCCTCGGCGCGGGCGTCCCGCACGCCTACCTCGCCGGCCTCGGCGTCGAACTGCTCGCCAACTCCGACAACGTGCTGCGCGCCGGACTCACCCCCAAGCACGTCGACGTCCCCGAACTCCTGCGGATCGTCCGCTTCGAACCCGGCGACCCGGCCGTGCTGCGCCCCGAGGGCAACGGCGAGGAGGTCTACGAGACCCCCATCGACGAGTTCCGGCTCTCCCGCTTCGTCCTCGCCCCCGGTGCCGCCCCCCGCCCCCTGCCGGCGGGGGCCCCGCAGATCCTGCTGTGCACGGCGGGCCGCCCGAGGGCCGGTGAACTCGACCTCGCCCCCGGCGAGTCGGTGTTCGTGCCGGCGGCCGAGCGGACCGAGCTGGCCGGGACGGGCACCGTCTACCGCGCCACCGTCGTCCTCTGAGGCCGGTCGCCGGACCGGAGCCGGTGGCGGCGGCTGCAAGAATGTGCGGCCGTAGCGCGGCGCCCCGGCCGGGGCCGCCGTACCGAGGAAGGGACATCAGGCACCCATGAGTGCGTCGGGCGGTACCAGGGCGATCGTGGCGGCACTCGCCGCCAACCTCGCCATCGCGGCAGCCAAGTTCGTGGCCTTCGTCTTCAGCGGCTCGTCGTCGATGCTCGCGGAGAGCGTCCACTCGCTGGCGGACTCCGGAAACCAGGGCCTGCTGCTGCTCGGCGGGAAGAAGGCCCAGCGCGAGGCGACGCCGCAACACCCCTTCGGGTACGGGCGCGAGCGTTACATCTACGCCTTCCTGGTCTCCATCATCCTGTTCTCGGTCGGCGGCATGTTCGCCCTCTACGAGGGCTACGAGAAGATCATGCACCCGCACCCGGTCGAGGACTGGTACTGGCCGATCGGCGTCCTGTTCTTCGCGATCGTCGCGGAGGGCTTCTCCTTCCGCACGGCGATCAAGGAGTCGAACGAGATCCGCGGGAGCCTGACCTGGCGCCAGTTCGTCAGGCGGGCCAAGGCCCCCGAGCTGCCGGTCGTCCTCCTGGAGGACCTCGGCGCGCTGGTCGGCCTCGTGCTCGCCCTGTTCGGCGTCGGCATCGCCCTGCTGACCGGCGACGGCGTCTGGGACGGCATCGGCACCCTCGCCATCGGCACCCTGCTCATCCTGATCGCGGTCGTCCTCGCCGTGGAGACCAAGTCCCTGCTGCTCGGCGAGGCCGCGGGCCTGGAGGAGATCGAGAAGATCAAGTCCGCCGTCGTCGACGGAGAGACCGTCACCGGCCTCATCCACATGCGGACCCTGCACCTGGGCCCCGAGGAGCTCCTCGTCGCCGCCAAGATCGCCGTCCGGCACGAGGACTCGGCGGTGACGGTCGCCGCCGCGATCGACGCGGCCGAGGCCCGGATCCGCGAGGCCGTCCCGATCGCCCGCGTGATCTACCTGGAGCCGGACGTCTACAGCGCGGAGGCCGCGGCCGCGGGCGACGACCCGGCCGCCACCCCGGGCGGCCCCGGCCCCCGCTGACCGACCGGTACGGCGGAGCCCCCGCAGCCTGCGCTGCGGGGGCTCCGCCGTACCCGGGGCGAGTACGCGGTTCAGGCCGTCGGAGCCGTCGGAGCCGTCGGCACCCGCGGCTCCGGGACCGCACCCGCCCCGCGCCGCCGGGCCCGCCGCCGGACCGCCCACGCGCCGGCCCCGAGACCGCCGCCGACGAGGAGCACCGCGAACCCGGCGAACATGACGCCGCCGGCCACGATCAGCGCCGTCGGCCGCTCCACCGCCCTGCCGGTCACCGCCGACAGCGGCAGGGAGCCGTGCCCCGGGTCGGCGGTGCGGAACGCGGAGTCCAGGGAGTTCCCGCGGTTGTCCCCCATCAGGAACACCCGCCCCTGCGGCACCGTGACCTCGAAGGCGACCGCCGCCGGCAGCCGCCGGTCCTTGAGGTACGGCTCCTCCAACGGCTTGCCGTTGAGCTGCAGCGCCGCGTCACCCGTGCGGTACGAGACCCGGTCGCCCCCGAGCGCCACCACGCGCTTGATCCCCGGACCGCCGAGCCGCCACCCGGGAGCGTCGAAGAGCACCACGTCCCCGCGCCGGACCCCCAGCTCCCCGGCGTCGCCCAGCGCGAAGTAGGCGGTGTCCCCGGGCCGGTACGTCGGGTACATGCTCTCCGAGGGCACCGAATACCCCCGGACCGTCTGCGGGTTCAGGGCGAGCACCCACACCGCCGGCGCCGCGACCATCACCGTCCCCAGCGTCAGCAGCACCCTCGCCCAGATCCCCAGTCCCCGCCCCGGCCCGCGCCCCATGAATCCGCCCTTCCGCATAAGTGTGGTGGCCGGAAGCGTACGGAACCCGGGCCCGGATCCGTGCATCTCCGTCCCGCCCCCCAGGGCCGGACGGCACCGGGCTCTTTAACCGACCCACTGGGGCACGCACCGTTGATCGGTGTAGATTCGACATCAGTGTCAGGCGTCGCTGCTGATGGCGGTCGGGCGGTCCTCACGACCGGCCGAGGGGAGAGAGGGCCCCCGACGGACTGAGTGCTCGGTGCACCGCCCCAGGCGATGCGCGGCTCAGCCGTACCCACCTCTCGAAACCATGAGGAGCAGCACCCATGGACTTCAAGGTCGCAGACCTTTCCCTTGCCGCCTTCGGCCGCAAGGAGATCACCCTGGCCGAGCACGAGATGCCGGGTCTGATGTCGATCCGCCGGGAGTACGCCGAGGCGCAGCCGCTGGCCGGCGCCCGCATCACCGGCTCCCTGCACATGACCGTGCAGACGGCCGTCCTGATCGAGACCCTGGTCGCCCTCGGCGCCGAGGTCCGCTGGGCCTCCTGCAACATCTTCTCCACCCAGGACCACGCGGCCGCCGCCATCGCCGTCGGCCCGAACGGCACCCCGGAGGACCCGCGGGGCGTTCCCGTCTTCGCCTGGAAGGGCGAGACGCTGGAGGAGTACTGGTGGTGCACGGAGCAGGCGCTGACCTGGCCGAACACCCCCACCGGCGGCCCGAACATGATCCTCGACGACGGTGGTGACGCCACCCTCCTCGTCCACAAGGGCGTCGAGTTCGAGAAGGCCGGCGAAGCCCCGGACCCGTCGACGGCGGACTCCGAGGAGTACGGCCACATCCTGACGCTCCTCAACCGCACCCTGGCGGAGAGCCCGCAGAAGTGGACCCAGCTGGCATCCGACATCCGCGGCGTCACCGAGGAGACCACCACCGGCGTCCACCGCCTGTACGAGATGATGCAGGAAGGCAACCTGCTCTTCCCGGCGATCAACGTCAACGACGCGGTGACGAAGTCGAAGTTCGACAACAAGTACGGCTGCCGCCACTCGCTGATCGACGGCATCAACCGGGCGACCGACGTCCTCATCGGCGGCAAGACCGCCGTGGTGTTCGGTTACGGCGACGTCGGCAAGGGCTGCGCGGAGTCGCTGCGCGGCCAGGGCGCCCGGGTGATCATCACCGAGATCGACCCGATCTGCGCGCTGCAGGCGGCGATGGACGGCTACCAGGTGACCACCCTGGACGAGGTCGTGGAGACCGCCGACATCTTCATCACCACGACCGGCAACAAGGACATCATCATGGCCTCGGACATGGCCAAGATGAAGCACCAGGCGATCGTGGGCAACATCGGCCACTTCGACAACGAGATCGACATGGCCGGTCTGGCCAAGGTCGAGGGCATCGTCAAGGACGAGGTCAAGCCGCAGGTCCACACCTGGACCTTCCCCGACGGCAAGGTCTTGATCGTGCTGTCCGAGGGCCGTCTGCTGAACCTGGGCAACGCCACCGGTCACCCCTCGTTCGTGATGTCGAACTCCTTCGCGGACCAGACGCTGGCCCAGATCGAGCTCTTCACCAAGCCCGAGGAGTACCCGATCGGCGTGTACACGCTGCCCAAGCACCTGGACGAGAAGGTGGCCCGCCTCCACCTCGCCGCCCTCGGCGTCAAGCTGACCACCCTGCGCCCGGAGCAGGCCGCGTACATCGGCGTCGACGTCGACGGCCCGTACAAGCCGGACCACTACCGCTACTGATCCACCGCCGCAGGTCCCCGCGGATCCGCAGCACCGAGGCAGGCCCCCGGCACCCGTGCCGGGGGCCTGCCCCGTACCACCCCACGGATGTGTGCGCACGCACGCACGCCAGCCAGCAAGGACCCCGCCCATGCCCCGCGGCCGCTACTCGCTCCACGACCCCCACGACGGCACCCCGCTCGGCGAGGAGCACTTCAACTGTGCCCCGGGCCCCTCCGGTTGGCGCTACGTCTCCCAACTGACCGGTCCCGACGGCGATCACCGCGGCTCGGTCGACCTCGCCGTCGACGAACTCGGCCGACCCATCCGCCTCGAAGTCAACGCCGCGAGCTGGCAGGTCCGGGGCGCCGCCATCGACGGCGTCACCTGGGTCCGCTCCGACCCCGCCGGCACCGCGGCCACCGAGGGCAACGTCCGCGCGGCTGCCTTCACCGGCACCTCGCCCGCTTTCCTCGTCGCCACCGCCCGCCTGCTGCGCCCCGCGCTCGGCGCGCCCGCCACCAGGGTCCGGCTCGTCGCCCTCACCGACCCGGTGCTGGCGCCCCGTACGGTCGACCAGGCGTGGGCCCTCGTGGGGCGTACGGAACACGCGACGGACAGCGGGCCGCTCGTCGTGGACGAGTACCGGGTCACGGCCCTGGACACCGGCGAGGTGCACACCGTCCACCTGGCCGGGGACGTGGTCCTGTCGGCCCCCGGCATCGAGCTCGAACACCTGGAGACCCCGCCGTCGGTGTTCCCACCGGAGGCCTGACCGAGCCGGCGCCGCTCCCCTGCCCCGGTCACTGCTCCTCGTCCGGGAACCCCCACCGCACCACGGGCTGCGCGTCCGGCGCGACCGCGGCGACAGTGGCCGCGAAGGACTTCTCGAACGCCGGCCGCCAGAGGTAGGAACGTGAGACGCACAGCGGGAAGTCCGACTCCCCGGAGACGAAGTACGCGCCGTCGTCGTCCACGGCCACGCCCAGGGTGACCTGGTTCTCCATGCATTCCTCGTACATCAGCTGCGTCAGGGCCCGGACGACCGCCCAGGCCTGCGGCTCGTCGGCGACACCGGTGACGTCGAATGCGAGATCGATGTTGACTGACATGGCGGCAGCGTAGGCGGCCCCGCCGACAGCCCTATGCGGGCGGGGCGAAGCCCGTCTTCCGCACCGGTTCGCCACCGGACGGCGCCACGGGCGCGGGCGCGGGGGTGGGCATCGGCCCGGCTGCCGGCGCGGGCGCCGGGGCGGGGGCTGCGGCAGGCGCAGGTGCAGGCGCGTGACCCGCGGACGCCACCACGGGCGGCCCGAACGCACCGAACGCACCGGGCGCCCCCGCCGCCGCCCCGCCGGGCGGGACCCCCGGCGCGCCGGGCCCCGCGGCGAACGCCCGGGCCGCGTCACGCGACTGCCGCTCGTGCACCACCGCCGTCAGGAACGCGGCCGCGGGCACCCCGGCCGGTGCCGGCGCCCCCGTACGCGCCACCAGGTCGTCCGCCAGCTTCGCCGCCATCGCGGCCCCCACCTGCGGGTCCAGCTGGTGCATCCGGGTCAGGTACTGCCGTACCGCCAGCCACAGCCCTTCCGGCACGGCCGACAGGTCCAGCGCCGTGAACCGCCCGGCCAGCCACGGCGGCGGCGCCGGGACCGGCATCGCGTGCGTCACCGGCACCCGCTCCCGTATGACCAGCGTCCCCCCGAAGACGTCCCCGAGCCGTCGCCCCCGCGCCGACACCAGTGAGGCGATGCACGCCACCGAGCCGAAGGTGAGCAGCAGCTCCACGACCCCCATGGCCCCGCGGACCAGCGCGTGCCGGAACCGGACCGGGCCGCCGTCGTCCCGGACCACCCGCAGCCCGCAGGCCAGCTTGCCGAGCGACCGCCCGTGGCTGAGCGTCTCCACCGCGATCGGTATGCCGACGAGCACCAGAAGGAAGCTCGCGACGGCGACCGCGGCCTGCGCGGCGTCGTCCAGGGAGGCGGTCGCGTAGGTCAGCGCGACGGAGACCAGCAGATAGCCGGTGACGTACACGAACAGATCGAGGACGAAGGCCAGCGCCCGGCTCGGTAGCCGTGCGGGCCTCAGCCCCAGGACGACCGCGTCCCCCGTCACCAGATCGCTCACCGCTGCACACCCTTCCCGTGACCGGACCCACCCCTCGATCACCCAGTCTGCCAAGCTGACCCGGGAAGAAGTAGCGCCGAAGAACGGCCGGCAGCAGGGCCAGGGGCAGGGGGAGCGGCAACCGCATGGATCTCGACGTCTTCGTCACGGCCCACCGGGCGGAATGGGACCGTCTCGAACAACTGCTGGGCCGCGGCCGCCGGCTGACCGGCGCCGAGGCCGATGAGCTCGTCTCGCTGTACCAGCGGACCGCCACGCACCTCTCCCTGGTCCAGTCCGGCAGCCCCGACCCGGTGCTCACCGGCCGGCTCACGCAGCTCGTGGCCCGGGCCCGGGCGACCGTGACCGGCACCCGCCGTGCGAGCTGGCGCGATGCGGCCCGCTTCTTCACCGTGGGCTTCCCGGCCGCCGTCTACCGCAGCCGCCGCTGGTGGATACCGACGGCACTGCTCTCCACCCTGCTGGGCGTGCTGATCGGCTGGTGGATCGCGACGCATCCCGAAGTCCAGTCGGC
>NZ_CP196181.1:4740000-6360000 GCF_051550185.1 Streptomyces pallidus (ex Mingjun et al. 2026)
GGTCCGTGCGAAGCCGTAAGGCGATGTATACGGACTGACGCCTGCCCGGTGCTGGAACGTTAAGGGGACCGGTTAGTGACCTTTCGGGGTTGCGAAGCTGAGAACTTAAGCGCCAGTAAACGGCGGTGGTAACTATAACCATCCTAAGGTAGCGAAATTCCTTGTCGGGTAAGTTCCGACCTGCACGAATGGCGTAACGACTTCTCGACTGTCTCAACCATAGGCCCGGTGAAATTGCACTACGAGTAAAGATGCTCGTTTCGCGCAGCAGGACGGAAAGACCCCGGGACCTTTACTACAGTTTGATATTGGTGTTCGGTTCGGCTTGTGTAGGATAGGTGGGAGACTTTGAAGCAGCCACGCCAGTGGTTGTGGAGTCGCCGTTGAAATACCACTCTGGTCGTGCTGGATGTCTAACCTCGGTCCGTGATCCGGATCAGGGACAGTGTCTGATGGGTAGTTTAACTGGGGCGGTTGCCTCCCAAAGGGTAACGGAGGCGCCCAAAGGTTCCCTCAGCCTGGTTGGCAATCAGGTGTTGAGTGTAAGTGCACAAGGGAGCTTGACTGTGAGACCGACGGGTCGAGCAGGGACGAAAGTCGGGACTAGTGATCCGGCGGTGGCTTGTGGAAGCGCCGTCGCTCAACGGATAAAAGGTACCCCGGGGATAACAGGCTGATCTTCCCCAAGAGTCCATATCGACGGGATGGTTTGGCACCTCGATGTCGGCTCGTCGCATCCTGGGGCTGGAGTCGGTCCCAAGGGTTGGGCTGTTCGCCCATTAAAGCGGTACGCGAGCTGGGTTTAGAACGTCGTGAGACAGTTCGGTCCCTATCCGCTGTGCGCGTAGGAATATTGAGAAGGGCTGTCCCTAGTACGAGAGGACCGGGACGGACGAACCTCTGGTGTGCCAGTTGTCCTGCCAAGGGCATGGCTGGTTGGCTACGTTCGGGAGGGATAACCGCTGAAAGCATCTAAGCGGGAAGCCTGCTTCAAGATGAGTATTCCCACCTCCTTGAGAGGGTAAGGCTCCCAGTAGACGACTGGGTTGATAGGCCAGATGTGGAAGCCCGGTAACGGGTGGAGCTGACTGGTACTAATAGGCCGAGGGCTTGTCCTCAGTTGCTCGCGTCCACTGTGTTAGTTCTGAAGCAACGAACTCGCCATGCCGGCTTGAGTTCAACTTCATAGTGTTTCGGTGGTCATAGCGTTAGGGAAACGCCCGGTTACATTCCGAACCCGGAAGCTAAGCCTTTCAGCGCCGATGGTACTGCAGGGGGGACCCTGTGGGAGAGTAGGACGCCGCCGAACAATCATTGCGGGAAGCCCCGCACCAGCCCGTCAAGGGCTCGGTGCGGGGCTTTTCTGCGTTCACGGGACGTGCGTGTAGACGCCGCTGTAGACTCGGGCCATGTCCGACGCCATGATCCGAGTGCCGGCTGAGGTGCGCGATCGCCTAGCGGTCATCGCCGAGTCCCGCGGTACGTCCATTCGAGCCCTGGTTCAGGAGTTCGCCGAAAGCATGCTGACCGACGAGGAGAGGCGGGAACGGGCGGAACAGACTCGTGCCTACCTCGCGAAGCATTTCGGTGTCGAGGTGACCGACGAGGAGAGCGCAGCCATGGGGCGCAAGCTGCGGGAGGCGTTTGCGCAGCTGCGGGCCGATGCCGCGTGATCGACCACCATCTTGTCCTGGACACTGGGGCGTTGCTCGCCCTGGCTGGCAATCGCCAGGTATCGGTACTGATCCACCGGGCACGCTTTGAGCCGGCGGCTCGTTTATGGGTGCCTGTCCTGTCCCTTTGGGAGGCGGAGAAGGAGATGCCGGGGCTCACCGAGCATGTCGGCCAGCTTGACGTGCTCCACACCGTCGACTTCGACTATCCCGCCGGGCTGACCGTGGCGCGGCTCGGGCAGGAAGGGGTATCGGCCGGGATCGCGGCTGCGATCCATGCGGCGCGGAACCTGCCGGAATGGGGTGCGGACTCACTCGTTGCCACCTTCGAGCCGAAGGCATACGAAGACCGCGGTGTGGTCGTGTTCGACCTCAACCGCTGAAGCCGACCCGCAGGCCGGTCACAGGCGGCCGGCGGCCTTCAGGGACAGGTAGGCGTCGGCCAGGGCCGGGGCCAGGGTGTCCGGGGTGGCGTCGACGACGTGGACGCCGTGGCGGGACAGCTGGTCGGCGGTGCGGCGGCGCTGGGCCCGGGTCTGGGCGGCGGCCGCGGCGTCGTAGACCGCGTCCAGGGTGCCGCGGGACCGGGCCATCTCCGCGATCTGCGGATCGGCGACCGAGGCCAGCAGGACCGTGTGGCGCTGCGTGAGGCGGGGGAGGAGCGGCAGCAGGCCCTCTTCCACCGGGGCGGCGTCCAGGCTCGTCAGGAGGACCACCAGGGAGCGGCGCGGGGCGTTGCGCAGGACGGTGGAGACGAGGGTGCGGGCGTCGGTCTCGACGAGCTCCGGCTCCAGGGGGGCCATGGCGTTGACGAAGGCCGGGAGGATCTCGCCGGCCGAGCGGCCCTGGACCCGGGCGCGCGGACGGCGGTCGTGGGCCAGCAGGTCCACGCGGTCCCCGGCCTTGGAAGCGAGGGCGGCGAGCAGCAGGGCCGCGTCCATGGCGGAGTCCAGGCGGGGGGCGTCGCCGACGCGGCCGGCCGAGGTACGGCCGGTGTCGAGGCAGATCAGGATGTGCCGGTCCCGCTCCGGGCGCCAGGTGCGGACGGCGACCTTGTCCTGGCGGGCGGTGGCCCGCCAGTCGATGGAGCGGGTGTCGTCCCCCGGGACGTAGTCGCGGAGGCTGTCGAACTCGGTGCCCTCGCCGCGGGTCAGCAGGCTCGTACGGCCGTCCATCTCGCGCAGCCGGGCCAGCCGGGACGGAAGGTGCTTGCGGCTGGTGAAGGGCGGCAGGACCCGGACCGTCCAGGGGACGGTGTGGGTGCCCTGCCGGGCCAGTAGGCCGAGCGGGCCGTACGAGCGGACCGTGACGCGGTCCGCCCGCCGGTCGCCGCGGCGGGTCGGCAGCAGGCGGGTGGTCAGCCGGCGGCGTTCGCCGGGCGGGATCCGCACGGTGTGCCGGGACGCCTGCTGTTCCGTGCCCGGGAGCCAGCTGCTGGGCGGCCAGGCGTCGCGGATGCGGGCGCGCAGGGGGCGCGTACCGGGGTTGGTGACGGTGAGGTGGACCTCCGCCGGGTCGCCGAGGCGGACCGAGGTGTCGCCGGAGCGGGCCAGGACCAGGCGGCGGACCGGGGCCGCGAGGGCGTAGTCGACCGCGCAGGCCACGGCGAGGGGGGCGTTGACCGCGAGGATGCCCGTCCAGCTCGGTTCGAGGACGCCGACCGGGATGCTGCCGAGGGCCGCCAGCAGGGCGGCGCGGCCGGTGAGGGCGGCCATCAGCGGGGAACGGGGACGTGGGACAGGATCGCGGTCAGGACCGCGTCGGCGGTCACACCCTCCATCTCGGCCTCCGGGCGCAACTGGACGCGGTGGCGCAGCGTCGGCAGTGCCAGGGCCTTGACGTCGTCGGGGGTGACGTAGTCGCGGCCGGTGAGCCAGGCCCAGGCGCGGGAGGCGGCCAGCAGGGCGGTCGCGCCGCGCGGGGAGACACCGAGGGTGAGGGAGGGCGACTCGCGGGTGGCACGGCAGAGGTCGACGACGTACCCGGCGATCTCGGGGGAGACGGCGACGGCGGCGACCGCGTCGCGGGCCGCTTCCAGCTCGGCGGCGCCGGCGACCGCGCGGAGGCCGGCGGCGGCCAGGTCGCGCGGGTCGAAGCCGGCGGCGTGCCGGGTCAGGACCCCGATCTCGTCCTCGCGGGAGGGCAGGGGGACGTTCAGCTTGAGCAGGAAGCGGTCCAGCTGGGCTTCCGGGAGGGGGTACGTGCCCTCGTACTCGACCGGGTTCATGGTGGCCGCGACCAGGAAGGGTTCGGGCAGGCGGCGCGGGGTGCCGTCGACGGTGACCTGGCGCTCCTCCATGGCCTCCAGGAGCGCGGACTGGGTCTTCGGCGGGGTGCGGTTGATCTCGTCGGCGAGCAGGAGGTTCGTGAAGACCGGGCCGTTCTGGAACGAGAACTCGGCGGTGCGGGCGTCGTAGACGAGCGAGCCGGTGACGTCGCTGGGCATCAGGTCCGGGGTGAACTGGACGCGCCTGGTGTCGAGGTCGAGGGAGGCGGCCAGGGCCCGCACCAGGAGGGTCTTGGCGACGCCGGGAACGCCTTCGAGGAGGACGTGGCCGCGGCACAGCAGGGCCACGACGAGACCGGTGACGGCCGAGTCCTGGCCGACGACGGCCTTCCCGATCTCCGTGCGGATCGCTTCCAGCGAGGAGCGGGCGCTGTCCGTGGTGGCCGTCATGAGGTGCGGACCTCTCTTTCGAGGGCGTCGAGGTGGTCGGCGAGCGCGACGAGGGCCGCGTCGTCGGCGGGTGCGGTGCCGAAGAGGAGGACGGTCAGGTCCCGGCCGGGGTCCGTGAGGCGGGCGGCGACGGCGGGGACGAGGACCGCGGGGTCGTGGGTGTGGGCGGACGGTACGCCGACCAGCGCGGCGAGGCGTTCGCGGGTGGCGGCGCGCAGCACGGAGGCGGCGCGGTCGCGGGCGTCGGTCTTGCGGTAGAGGCGGGCGCGGCCCTCGGTGGCCTCGGAAGCGCGGACGGCGACGGGCAGCCGCTCGGTGACGAGCGGGCCGAGGCGGCGGGCGCGCCAGAGGGCGGCGAGGGCGGCGGCGAGGAAGAGCTGGAGCAGGGCCCAGTGCCAGCCGGCCGGGACCAGCGAGAGGAAGGACTTCTCCTCGGTGTCGCCCTCCCCGAGCTCGGCCAGGGAGGGCAGGTACCAGACCAGGTCGGCGCGGGTGCCGAGGAGTTGGAGGGCGAGGGAGGCGTTGCCCTCGCGGGCCAGGTCCTCGTTGAGCAGGACGTGCGCGGAGCCGAGGACGACGGTGTCGCTGCCGGTGGCGCTGGTGGGGAGGAGGAGGACGGTGGGGTGGCCGCCGCTGGGGTAGCAGCCCGTGGCGCCGGGCGCGGTGGTGTCGTAGCGGCGGCCGTCGCCGGTGTCGGCCGGGCCGGCGCCGGTGGCGGCGGGCAGGGCGCAGCCGGGGGCGAGGGTGCGCTCGTGGGCCTTGCCGGCGGTGTGGACGGCGGGGGCCAGGTCGGCCAGGGCGGGGTCGCCGGGGGCGAGGAGGACGGTGCGGCCGCCGGAGAGGTCGATGGCGGAGCGGATGCTGCGCAGTTGCCGGTCCCCGAGCAGGTCGGGGTCGGTGACCAGGAGGGTGGTGCCGGGGCCGGCGGCTTCGACGGCCTCGTCGGCGGTGGTGACGACGCGGGTGGTGACGCCGCGGGCGCGCAGGAGTTCGGCGACGGCGCGGGCGCCTTCGGGGGCGGGGGAGCGGGGGTCGAGGCGGCCGTGGTGGGTGCCGGAGGAGAGCGCGGCGAGGGTGACGGCGGCGGTGAGGAGGACGGCCAGGGCGATGAGGAATCCGCGGGCGCGGCGCCACACTTCGGCGGGAGTGCTGCCGGCGGCGGCGGTGGTGGGCCGGGGCGCGTGAGCGCCGGGGGCGGCGCCCGGGGTGCCGGCCGTGCCGGGGGTTCCGGGGGTGCCCGTGGCGGGTTCGGGGGCCGGGCCGCCCGCCGCCGGGGTCGGGGTGGGGGCGGTCATGCCGGGGGTCCCGTCAGGAGCGGCTTCGTGCGGGCCAGGGTGAGGTCGAGGGCGCGCAGGCGGGCGTAGGTGTCGGCGTCGGCGGTGCGGCCGCCGTAGGTGACGTCGTCGAAGGTGCGGGCGGCGGCGCGCAGGTCCGCGGCGTGGCCGGGGAGGGTCCGGGCGGCCTCGGCGGCGGCCTCGTCGGCGGTGCGGCCGGGGCGCGGGTCGAGGAGGGTGCGCTCCTCCAGGGAGCGGACGACGGCGCGCATGCGTTCGCGGACGGCGTCGTTCCAGCGGCCTGCGGCGGCGTGGGCGTCGGCGGCGGTGCGGTGGTCGTCCGCGGTGGCCGGCCCGTCGTCGAAGAGGGCGGTCCCCTGGGCGGCGGTGCGGCGCGGGGCGCCGAGCCGCCACCACAGGGCGGCGAGGACGAGGGCGGCGAGGACGGCGATGGCGACCAGGCCGAGGGTGCCGCCCGGGGTGGCGCTCCCGGCCTGGTCGAAGAGGCCGCCGAGCCACTCCCAGAAGCGGTCCAGGGCGCGCCGGAGCAGCCCGGGGTCGTCCTGGTGGTAGAGCTGCTTGGACAGCTCGCGTTCGGCCGCCTCGCGGGCGGGTTCGCGCGGTGTCGTCACCGGCGGCGTCGGTTCTCCCCGTACGAGCGCCGCGGTGCGTGTGATGAGGTCCCCCCTCCCCGTCATCGCCGGGTCAGCCCCCGGTGGGCGGGACCGTGGCCGTGGCGTCCGTGCCGTAGTTCTCCAGGCCGGCGGCCCGGGCGAGCTCCAGGTCGAGGGCCTCGCGGCGGATGCGCTGGTCGACGTAGAGCAGGACGGTGACGCCGGACTGCATGGGCAGGGTGATCGTCTGGGCGATCACCGAGGCGATGCCGAGGACGACGAGGAAGGTCCAGTCGTCGAGGAGGGTGCCGTCCTCGAAGCCGCTGAACCCGCTGCCGGAGAGGGCGGCGCCCACGAAGGCCAGGGGGTAGATGATCACGGCGGAGACGAAGCCGGTGATCAGCGCGGTGAGGGCGGTGATGCCGAAGATGCGCCACCAGGAGCCGTGGACGAGCTTGGAGGAGCGGCGCAGGGCGGTGGGGATGCTGCTCTTCTCCAGCATCAGTGCGGGCGAGGCCAGGCTGAACTTGATCCCCAGCCAGAGCAGCAGCGGGATCGCGGCCGTGACGCCGAGCAGGGCGAGGCCGAAGCTGCGGGCGAGGAGGGCGGGCAGGAGCAGCACGGTGACGAGGACGGCCGCGGCCACGCCCAGCAGCAGGGTCAGTCCGACCAGGTGCGGCAGCCGGGGGCGGGCGTCGCGCCAGGCCTCGGCGACGGTGGAGCTGCGGCCGAGGACGGCCCGGCTGAAGACCATCGTGAGCAGGGCGGTGGCGAGGATGCCGCCGATGAACTGGACGAACAGGCTGGCGCTGCTGGACAGCAGGCTGGCGCCCATGGCGTCGAGGAGGGCGGCCGGCCCGGCGTCGGGGTCCGGGGTGGGCAGGTCGGCCAGTGCGTACTTCTTCAGGACGAGGTCGACGACCTGCACGATCGTCGCCACGACGAGGGAGATCGACAGGACCGAGCGCCACTGGCCGCGCATGGTGGCGACGGCGCCGTCGAGGATCTCGCCCATGTCGAGGGGGCGCAGCGGGATGGTGCCCGGCTTGGCGGCCGGGGGCTTGCCCCAGTAGCCGGGACCGCCGGGCCGGCCGTACTGGGTGCCGTACGGGGCCTGCGCGCCGCCGTGCGGGGCCTGCGGGCCGCCGGCGGGGCCTGCGGAGGAGGCCCAGCTGCGCGGGCCCGGGGCGGGCTGCTGCGGGGCCTGGGCCGGGGTCGGGTCGGCGGGTCGGGCCGGCTGGGGTGCGCCGGGGCTCTGCCACTCGCCGGGCGGCGGCTGCTCGGCGGACCACTTCTGGCCGCCGGCGGGCGGCCTGGCGGCGGTGTCGCCGTCCTGCGGGCCCTCGCCCTGCTGCTGACCGTCGGGTGCACCAGGCCGCTCGCCGTCGGACGGAGAGGGTCCGGGCACGGCCCGGCCCGGAAAGTCGTTCATCGTCGCTCCTTCACGTGCACCTGGTGGGGCGGGGGCGCTGGTCGGCTGCCATCGTGCCACGTGGGAACGGTGTGCGGACCGGCCGTCCCCCCGGTCCGCGCCGGTCCGCCTTCAATTGTCGCCCTGCTCCGGGGCAGACTGGTCGGTGCCCTCCCCACGCAGGTTCGAGGGTCGATTTCCAGCCCTTTTGGCTGTGGGACAGCTCACCGCCGGGTAACGATTGGCTAATGGGATGATGTCAAGCATGAAGGGACGCGTCCTTGTCGTCGACGACGACACCGCACTGGCCGAGATGCTCGGCATCGTGTTGCGTGGAGAAGGTTTCGAGCCGTCGTTCGTAGCGGACGGTGACAAGGCACTGGCTGCCTTCCGTGAGGCGAAGCCGGACTTGGTGCTGCTGGACCTCATGCTGCCCGGACGGGACGGCATAGAGGTGTGCCGGCTGATCCGGGCCGAGTCCGGCGTGCCGATCGTGATGCTCACCGCGAAGAGCGACACCGTGGACGTCGTCGTGGGCCTGGAGTCCGGCGCCGACGACTACATCGTCAAGCCGTTCAAGCCGAAGGAGCTGGTCGCCCGCATCCGGGCGCGCCTGCGCCGGTCGGAGGAGCCCGCCCCCGAGCAGCTCACCATCGGTGACCTGGTCATCGACGTGGCGGGGCACTCGGTCAAGCGGGACGGCTCCTCCATCGCGCTGACCCCGCTGGAGTTCGACCTGCTGGTCGCGCTCGCCCGCAAGCCCTGGCAGGTCTTCACCCGTGAGGTGCTGCTGGAGCAGGTGTGGGGCTACCGGCACGCCGCGGACACCCGCCTGGTCAACGTGCACGTGCAGCGGCTGCGCTCCAAGGTCGAGAAGGACCCGGAGCGCCCTGAGATCGTCGTGACGGTGCGCGGTGTCGGCTACAAGGCAGGACCGAGCTGACGTGAAGCCCGGCAGGCCGCGGGGCGGCTCCCGCTGGGGGGCCCTGCGGGCCGGCCGGCTGCTCCAGGACGGGGCGCCCGGCGGGCCTGTGCTGCGGTTGTTCGTACGACTGGTGCGGCGGCCGCTGCTGCCGGCTGTCCGGCTGTGGCGGCGCAACATCCAGCTGAGGGTCGTCGCCGCGACGATGCTGATGTCGCTGGCCGTGGTGCTGGCGCTTGGCTTCGTCGTGATCGCGCAGGTCAGCAAGGGCCTCCTCGACGCCAAGGAGGAGGCCGCGCAGAGCCAGGCCGCCGGCGGGTTCGCCGTCGCGCAGGAGAAGGCCAACACGCCCGCGACCGTGGACGGGCCCGACGCCACCGACAACAAGGTGGGCCGGGACGCCAGTACCTGGATGAACTCGCTGGTCAAACAGCTCGCCAGCGGTGGCCAGACCGCGTTCGAGGTGGTCGCCCTCGGGGCCGGCACGGGCAGTGGCTCGGGGACCGGCGCCGGGACGACCGGTGCGGCCGCGGGCACCGGCACGCAGCCGGGCGGGTCGGGCGCGTCGGGCGTCAAGGGGGCCCGTGCCTCCGGCAACGTCGACCCGACCGCGAGCATCCCGCCGCAGCTGCGCAAGGCCGTCAACCACGCCACCGGCACGTTCAAGACGTTCTCGCAGATCAAGTACACGGACGGGGCGGGCGGCAAGTCGCCCGAGCCGGCTCTGGTCGTCGGCAAGCGGCTCACCGACATCAACGGCGACCCGTACGACCTGTACTACCTCTTCCCGCTGACGCAGGAGGAGGAGTCCCTCAACCTGGTCAAGTCGACGATCGCCACCGCCGGCCTGTTCGTCGTGGTGCTGCTCAGCGCCATCGCCTGGCTGGTCGTACGGCAGATCGTGACCCCGGTGCGGATGGCCGCGGGCATCGCCGAGCGGCTGTCGGCCGGGCGGCTCCAGGAACGGATGAAGGTCACCGGCGAGGACGACATCGCACGCCTCGGCGAGGCCTTCAACAAGATGGCGCAGAGCCTCCAGGTCAAGATCCAGCAGCTGGAGGACCTGTCGCGGATGCAGCGCCGGTTCGTCTCCGACGTGTCGCACGAGCTGCGCACGCCGCTGACGACCGTCCGCATGGCCGCCGACGTCATCCACGACGCCCGGGTCGACTTCGACCCGGTGACCGCCCGCTCCGCGGAGCTGCTCGCCGGCCAGCTGGACCGCTTCGAGTCGCTGCTGGCGGACCTGCTGGAGATCAGCCGGTTCGACGCGGGCGCGGCGGCGCTGGAGGCCGAGCCCATCGACCTGCGAGACGTGGTCCGCCGGGTCGTGGAGGGCGCCGAGCCGCTCGCCGAGCACAAGGGCACCCGGATCCGGGTCCTCGGCGACACCCAGCCGGTGATCGCCGAGGCCGACGCCCGGCGCGTGGAGCGGGTGCTGCGCAACCTCGTCGTCAACGCCGTGGAGCACGGCGAGGGCCGCGACGTGGTGGTCCGGCTCGCGTCCGCGGGCGGGGCCGTCGCCATCGCCGTGCGCGACTACGGCGTCGGCCTCAAGCCCGGCGAGGCCACCCGGGTCTTCAACCGCTTCTGGCGGGCGGACCCCGCGCGGGCCCGCACCACCGGCGGCACCGGCCTGGGCCTGTCCATCGCCGTCGAGGACGCCCGACTGCACGGCGGCTGGCTCCAGGCCTGGGGCGAGCCCGGCGGCGGCTCCCAGTTCCGGCTGACCCTGCCGCGGACCGCCGACGAGCCGCTGCGGGGCTCCCCGATCCCGCTGGAGCCCGAGGACTCGCGGGCCAACCGGGCCAAGGCCGCAGCCGACGCCGCGGCCGCCGCCTCCGGCACCGCCGGCGGCGGGTCGCAGCCCGGCTCCGGCGCGGGCCCGGGGGGCTCCGGGCCGCAGGGCCCCGGCGGCAACCGGGCGCAGGCCCCGGTCCGGCCCGACCTCGCGGCGATCCCGCCGCGCTCCGCGGTCGCCGGCGCGGTACCGGTGCCAGCGGACCCGACCGCCCTGCCGGGGAACGGGTCCCGTGTGGTGGCCCGGCCGGCCGACCAGGCAGCACAGGAGGATGGAGCAGGTGGACGCTGAGCCCGTACGCGCAGCCAGGGACGGCCGCGGGGCGGCGGCACGCGCGGGTGCCCGGGCGCGGGCCCGGGCCGCCGCGGGCTGCGCCGCCGGCGCGGGTGCGCTGCTGCTGGCCGGCTGCGCCTCGATGCCCGACAGCGGCGAGATCCGGGAGGTGCGGGCCTCGCAGGGCGTGGACTCGCAGGTGCGGGTGTTCGGCGTGCCGCCGGCCGACAAGGCCAGCCCGACGGACATCGTCGACGGCTTCCTGGAGGCCATGACCAGCGACGATCCGCAGTTGCAGACCGCCCGCAAGTACCTCACCGAGGAGGCGGCGAAGAACTGGAAGCCCGGCGCTGCCGTCACCGTCCTCTCCGGGGGCATCGACCGGTTCTCCGTCCAGGGCGAGAAGGACCCGGCGGGGCCCCGCTTCAAGACGACCGGCAAGATGCTCGCGACGGTGGACGAGCACAGCGCGTACCAGCCGGACACGACCGGTGGCCGCTACGAGGAGTTCCTGCAGCTGGTGCAGGAGAACAAGCAGTGGCGGATCGCGACGCCGCCGAAGAGCCTGGTGCTCAGCGAGTCCGACTTCCAGCGCATCTACATGCCGGTCAACAAGTACTACTTCGCGGGCGGCGCGCTCGTCGCCGACCCGGTGTACGTGCGCCAGCGCAACGACCCCGACTCGCGGATGGACCCCACGACGCAGACCGTGCAGTCGCTGCTGGCCGGCCCGTCCAAGTGGCTGGGACCGGTGGCCACTTCGAGCTTCCCGACCGGTACGGAGCTGCGGGAGGGCACCAAGTCCCTGACGTACGACGGCCAGAACACGCTGCGCGTGCCGCTCAACGACAAGGTCAACGACGTCGCGCAGCCGCAGTGCCAGAAGATGGCCACTCAACTGCTGTTCACGGTCAAGGACCTGACGGCGTCCCGGCTGGACCGGGTCGAGCTGCTCCGCCCGGACCGCTCCTCGCTGTGCTCGGTGACCGAGGCGGGCGCGGCGGGCATCGCGCACCGGGTGCCGAGCCCCGACCACCAGTACTACGTCGACGCCGACTCGCGGCTCGTGCGGATGAAGCTCGACGTGAACAGCGAGGACCAGCAGTACCGGGCGGAGCCGGTGCCGGGTCCGCTGAACCCGCCCGGCGCCCCCGCCTTCAAGGTCGGTTCGGCGGCCGTGAGCTACGACGAGAAGCGTGCGGCGGTGGTCTCGGAGGACGGGCACGGGCTGTACCTGGTGAGCCTGACGACGGCCGGTCCGATGCCGCAGCCGGTGCTGAGCGGCAAGGGCGCCAAGCCGAACGGGCTGTCCACGCCGAGCTGGGACGCGGCGGGCGACCTGTGGGTCGCGGACCAGGACCCGCAGAACGCGGCGCTGTACCGGGTGCCCGCGGGCGCCACCGCAGCGCAGAAGATCGACGTGGCGGGGCTCGACGGCGGCCGGATCACCGCGCTGAAGGCGTCCCCGGACGGGGTGCGGATCGCGCTGCTGGTGCAGAAGGACAACCGCAAGCGCCTCTACGTCGGGCGGATCGAGCGGCCCGGGGGCGGCCGGGCCGACCAGCCGGGGGCGGTGTCGGTGCGCGAGCTGCGCCCGGCCGCGCCGCAGATGGCGGACGTGACGGCGCTCAGCTGGGCGCCGCGGGGCCGGCTGCTGGTGGTGGGCCGGGAGAGCGGCGGGGTCGTGCAGGCCCGGTACATGCTGGCGGACGGGTCGATGGTCGCGGCGAGCCTGCCCGGGGCGGCCGGGCTGGTCGCGGTCGCGGCGACGGAGGACGAGCGCAAGCCGGTCGTGGCCGCCTCGGACGAGGACGGCATCGTGTGGCTGCCGCCGGGGGCGCAGTGGCGCACGGTGGCGGCGGGCGGCCGGACCCCGGTGTACCCGGGCTGACCGACCCCGGGCCCGGCCACGGCCCGTACGCCGGCGACGGCGGACCGACGACGGGCGCGACCCCGGCCGGGCTTCGGCCGATCCGGGGTTTCCCGCTGTCCACAGGCCTCGTCCACAGCCGTGGCGGGATTCCGGTCCGGCCGGGCACGGTAAGGGGATGCGGGGGTGGTGGCAGGAGCTCGTCGGGCTGGTGCTGCCGGGGGCCTGCGCCGGCTGCGGGGCGGCCCGTACGGTGCTGTGCGCGGGCTGCCGGCGGGCGCTGGACGGGGTCGCGGCGGGCCCGGTGCGGCCCTCGGGGCGGCTGCGGGGTCTGCCGCCGGTGTACGGGGCCGCGGTGTACGAGGGCGCGGTACGGGCGGTCCTGCTCGCGCACAAGGAACGCGGGGCGCTGGCGCTGGCCGGACCGCTCGGGGCGGCCCTGGCGGCGGCGGTCGCCGCGGTCCCCGCGGTCGCGGCCGGGGGCCCGGTCCCGGCCGGGGTCGGGGGCGGCGCGGCGGGGCCCGAGGTCGTCCTGGTGCCCGTGCCTTCGGCGCGGCGGCAGGTGCGGGCGCGCGGGCACGATCCGGTGCGCAGGATCGCGCTGGCGGCCGCGGCCCGGCTGCGGCGGGCCGGTGTCGCCGCACGGGTGGCGTCCGTGGTGCGTCAGGTGCGTCCGGTGGCCGACCAGGCGGGTCTGGGGGCGCGGGAGCGGCGGGAGAACCTCTCGGGGGCGCTCGGGGTGGGCCCGGGTGGGGTGCGGACGGTGGCCGGGGCCCGGATCGTGCTGGTGGACGATGTGATCACGACCGGGGCCACGCTGGCGGAGGCGGCGCGGGCCCTGGCGGCGGCCGCGGCGGGGCCGGTGGCGGGAGCGGCGGTGGTGGCCGCGCCCTCCGGTTCTTTCGTACGAATCCAGTCGTCTACCCGGACAGAGCAACATTCCTGTGAATAGATTTGGAACCGATGGGGAAGGCGCATCGTTGCAGGTAACGAGAGGGACTGAACACCTGATCGGAGGTACGTTCCGGTAGCGGGTGCCGACAACCGGCATGGAGAGATATGTTCGGTTGTAAGGAACTGGCGACCCTGGGGCTCGCATCGGATCGCACGTTTCGCAGTAGCTGAATCTTCGTGTCAGAGACTGTCTCTCGACTCCGAAGTCGGTGGGGTGTAGATCTTGCCGATGGGGGAGGAGGAGGTGAAAGTCGCCAAGTCCGAGGCTCCGGTGAACACCGGAGCCTGGTGCGAAAGGGAGACGCTTCGCCTCGCTGGAGGCGGGGCTATCCGGGAACGGAGTTCTGCGTGGACATCGTCGTCAAGGGCCGCAAGACCGAGGTGCCCGAGCGGTTCCGCAAGCACGTTGCGGAGAAGCTCAACGTGGACAAGATCCAGAAGTATGACGGCAAGGTCATCAGCATGGATGTCGAGGTGTCCAAGGAGCACAACCCGCGGCAGGCCGACCGTTCCGACCGAGTCGAGATCACGCTGCGTTCGCGCGGGCCGGTGATCCGAGCCGAGGCCGCAGCGGCGGACCCGTACGCGGCGCTGGATCTGGCGCACGAGAAGCTCGAGGCCCGGCTGCGCAGGCAGCACGACAAGCGCGCCAGCCGCCGCGGCAGCGGCAGGCTTTCGGCGGCCGAGGTCGCCGACGCGGTGCCGGACGCCGCGACGCTGAACGGGCACGGCATGCCGGTGTCCGACGAGGACGCGGACGCGATTCCCACGACCCGGATCGGGTCGCTGGAGGTACAGGGCGAAGGCCCGCTCATCGTCCGCGAGAAGACGCACTCGGCGTCCCCCATGTCGCTCGACCAGGCCCTGTACGAGATGGAGCTGGTCGGCCACGACTTCTATCTGTTCGTCGATTCCGAGACGAAGATGCCGAGCGTCGTCTACCGGCGTCACGGCTACGACTACGGCGTGATCCACCTCAACTCCGACCAGGCCTCCAGCACGGACGAGCCCGGTCCCGGAGGCGCTGGCGGAGCGCTGGGCGGCTGACGCCGCGTCGGGTTTCCGTGCGGTGCCCCTGCCGGACGCGACGGGTCCGGCAGGGGCATCCCTGTGACCGGATATGCGCCAGGCGCCTGCGCGGAGACCCCCGGCGGACGGCGCGGGCATGGAATCATGGCGGGCAGTCAACCGGCGGGTGCGTCCGCCGGGTTGGCCGGCAGCTCGGCGCGTGCAGGGGGAGGAACGATGGCGGACGGTTTCGGGCCGGTGCACGGGGGCGAGGACGGGGGCGAGGACGGCGGGGAGCCGATCCGGGTGCTCGTCGTCGACGACCACGCCCTGTTCCGGCGCGGGCTGGAGATCGTCCTCGCGCAGGAGGAGGACATCCAGGTCGTGGGCGAGGCCGGGGACGGCGCGGAGGCGGTGGACAAGGCGGCGGACCTGCTGCCGGACATCGTGCTGATGGACGTGCGGATGCCCCGGCGCGGCGGGATCGAGGCGTGTACGTCGATCAAGGAGGTGGCCCCCTCCGCGAAGATCATCATGCTGACGATCAGCGATGAGGAGGCGGACCTCTACGACGCGATCAAGGCGGGTGCCACCGGATACCTGTTGAAAGAGATCTCCACCGACGAGGTGGCCACCGCGATCCGGGCGGTGGCCGACGGGCAGTCGCAGATCAGCCCCTCGATGGCGTCGAAACTCCTCACCGAGTTCAAATCCATGATCCAGCGGACGGACGAGCGCCGGCTGGTGCCCGCGCCCCGGCTCACCGACCGCGAGGTGGAAGTGCTCAAGCTCGTCGCGACCGGGATGAACAACCGGGACATCGCCAAGGAACTGTTCATTTCCGAGAACACGGTGAAGAACCACGTCCGCAACATCCTGGAGAAGCTCCAACTGCACTCCAGGATGGAGGCCGTCGTCTACGCGATGCGCGAGAAGATCCTCGAGATCCGTTAGGGCCGCGGAACGGAGTTCCGCCGCGCTCCGGCCCCGGCCGGAATTCCGTGCGGGTCCGCTCAGAGGGCGGAGAGCTCCGCGGTGACCGCCGCCGCTTCCTGCGGGGTCTGCGCGCGCTCCACTCGCACGTCGTCGCAGCCGACCCACTCCGCGGCCTCGCGCAGGGCCGCGGCCATCGCGGGGGCCGCCTGCGGCGAGGTCAGCGACAGCTGCCGGGCGACCAGGGTGCGGCCCTCGCGGGCCGGGTCCACCCGCCCGCGGAGCCGGCCGCCCGTCAGCAGCGGCATCGCGAAGTAGCCGTGCACGCGCTGGGGCTTGGGCACGTACGCCTCCAGCTTGTGGCTGAAGCCGAAGATCCGCTCGGTCCGGGGTCGGTCCCATACCAGGGAGTCGAAGGGGGAGAGCAGGGTCGTGCGGTGCCGGCCGCGCGGGGGAGCGGCCAGCGCCTCCGGATCGGCCCAGGCGGGCTTGGCCCAGCCCTCGACCTCCACCGGCACCAGGCCGGAGTCGGCGATCACCGCGTCGAACTGCTCGCCCTTGATCCGGTGGTAGTCGGCGAGGTCGGCGCGGGTGCCCACCCCCAGCGACCTCCCGGCCAGCCCGACCAGACGGCGCAGGCACTCGGTGTCGTCCAGCTCGTCGTGCAGCAGTTCCTGCGGGACCGCCCGCTCGGCCAGGTCGTAGACCCGCTTCCAGCCGCGCCGCTCGGTGCAGACCACGTCCCCGGTGTCGAGCAGCCACTCCACCGCGATCTTGGTCTCGGACCAGTCCCACCACGGGCCGCCGTTCTTGGCGCCGCCCAGCTCGGTGGAGGTGAGCGGGCCCTCGGCCCGCAGCCGGTCCAGGACCAGCGCGCAGGATCCCTCGCGGTCCTTCATCCGGTGCCACCGGTAGCCGTGCTCCCGCCGGGCCCGGCGCCGGAAGGCGAAGTGCGGCCACTCCTCGATCGGCAGGATGCACGCCGCGTGCGACCAGTACTCGAAGGCGTGACCGTCGGACCAGTACGCCCGCTCGACCGCCTCGCGGCCCACCGCGCCCAGGCGCGCGTACGGGATCAGCTCGTGCGACCGGGCCAGGACGGAGATCGTGTCCAGCTGTACGGCGCCCAGGTGGCGCAGCACCCCGCGCACGCCGCCCACCCGTCGCCCGCCACCGCCCTTGTCCGAGGCGCTGCGCGCCGCCCCCTTCTTCCGGTCGGGAGCCCCGAGGAACCCCTGGGCGCGCAGGGCGATCCGGCGCGCTTCGTCGGCGGACAGGGACACGGCGGCGGTGGCGGTGGTCATGCGCCGCAGCCTAGGCCCCGGCACTGACACCGGGTCCGCGGTCCGGTGCCGGGAGGTACGGCAGTCGCGACTCCAGGCCCACGTCGGAGGGGAGCAGGGCGCCCACCCAGCAGTCGCGCAGGGTGCCGCGGTGCTCCATGCCGGCGCGCTGCACGCCCTCGAAGGTGAAGCCGGCCTTCTCGGCGACGGCCCTGGAGGCGGTGTTGCCGACCCCGGCCCGCCAGATCAGCCGGACGCAGCCCGCCTCGGTGAAGGCCCAGCGGGCCACCGCCCGCACCGCCTCGGTGGTGTGGCCGCGGCCGCGCAGGCCGGGGGCGGCCCAGAAGCCGATCTCGTGCGCGTGGCTGCCGCGGGGGACCACGGCCGTGCTGGCGACCAGGGCGCCCTCGGCTCCGTCCGGCCCGGCGAGCCGTACCGCGAAGTTGTACTCGGTGTCGTCCCGCCAGCCGCCGGGCACGGTCCGCAGGACGTAGGTCTCCGCGTCGGTGCGCCGGTAGGGCACGGGCACCGGGATCCAGCGCTGGATCTCCGGGTCCTGGCACGCGGCCAGCACCTCGTCCACGTCCTCGGGGCGGTGGGGGCGGAGTATCAGCCGTTCGGTGACCAGGGCGGTGGGTTCCATGACCGAATTCTGCTGGCCGGGCCCGGGCCGGACGACCAGTTTTCGCGCAGGGCGGCACCTTCGCCGCCCCCCGTACGTTCTCATTCCGGGCGCATGCCGCCCCGCGGCCATGGCGGACCTCCCGACGCGACCGTGTCCTCGCTTACGATGGCCGGTGCGGTGGGGCCCACCCTCCGTGCCCGCGTACGAACCAGTGCCAGGCCCGACCGGCAAGGAGACAAACCTCGGTGTCCGTCTTCAACAAGCTCATGCGTGCAGGCGAAGGCAAGATCCTGCGCAAACTGCACCGCATCGCGGACCAGGTCAACTCCATCGAAGAGGACTTCGTCAACCTCTCCGACGCCGAGTTGCGGGCGCTCACGGACGAGTACAAGCAGCGGTACCAGGACGGCGAGAGCCTCGACGACCTGCTGCCGGAGGCCTTCGCCACCGTCCGCGAAGCGGCCAAGCGCGTCCTGGGCCAGCGGCACTACGACGTCCAGCTGATGGGCGGCGCCGCCCTGCACCTGGGCTACGTGGCGGAGATGAAGACCGGTGAGGGCAAGACCCTCGTCGGCACGCTGCCCGCGTACCTGAACGCGCTGTCCGGCGACGGCGTGCACCTGATCACGGTCAACGACTACCTGGCCGAGCGCGACTCCGAGATGATGGGCCGCGTCCACAAGTTCCTGGGCCTGTCCGTCGGCTGCATCCTGGCGAACATGACGCCGGCGCAGCGCCGCGAGCAGTACGGCTGCGACATCACGTACGGCACGAACAACGAGTTCGGCTTCGACTACCTGCGCGACAACATGGCGTGGTCGCAGGACGAGCTGGTGCAGCGCGGCCACAACTTCGCCGTGGTCGACGAGGTCGACTCCATCCTGATCGACGAGGCCCGCACCCCGCTGATCATCTCCGGTCCGGCCGACCAGGCCACCAAGTGGTACGGGGACTTCGCCAAGCTGGTCACCCGCCTGACCAAGGGCGAGCCGGGCAACCCGCTCAAGGGCATCGAGGAGACCGGCGACTACGAGGTCGACGAGAAGAAGCGCACCGTCGCCATCCACGAGGCCGGCGTCTCCAAGGTCGAGGACTGGCTCGGCATCGACAACCTCTACGAGTCGGTCAACACGCCCCTCGTCGGCTACCTGAACAACGCCATCAAGGCGAAGGAACTGTTCAAGAAGGACAAGGACTACGTCGTCATCGACGGCGAGGTCATGATCGTCGACGAGCACACCGGCCGTATCCTCGCCGGCCGCCGCTACAACGAGGGCATGCACCAGGCGATCGAGGCGAAGGAAGGGGTGGACATCAAGGACGAGAACCAGACCCTCGCCACGATCACCCTGCAGAACTTCTTCCGCCTGTACACCAAGCTCTCCGGCATGACCGGTACGGCCATGACCGAGGCCGCCGAGTTCCACCAGATCTACAAGCTGGGCGTCGTCCCGATCCCGACGAACCGGCCCATGCAGCGCAAGGACCAGGCCGACCTGATCTACCGCACCGAGGTCGCCAAGTTCGCCGCCGTCGTCGACGACATCGCGGAGAAGCACGAGAAGGGCCAGCCGATCCTCGTCGGCACCACCTCGGTCGAGAAGTCCGAGTACCTCTCGCGCCAGCTGTCCAAGCGCGGCATCCCGCACGAGGTCCTCAACGCCAAGCACCACGAGCGCGAGGCCGTCATCGTCGCCCAGGCGGGCCGTCGCGGTGCCGTGACGGTCGCCACGAACATGGCGGGCCGCGGTACCGACATCAAGCTCGGCGGCAACCCCGACGACCTCGCCGAGGCCGAGCTGCGCCAGCAGGGCCTGGACCCGGAGGAGCACATCGAGGAGTGGGCGCACGCCCTGCCCGCCGCGCTCCAGCGTGCCGAGGCCGCCGTGAAGGCCGAGTTCGAAGAGGTCAAGGCGCTCGGCGGGCTGTACGTGCTGGGTACCGAGCGGCACGAGTCGCGCCGCATCGACAACCAGCTGCGCGGCCGCTCCGGCCGTCAGGGCGACCCGGGCGAGTCCCGCTTCTACCTGTCGCTGGGTGACGACCTGATGCGCCTGTTCAAGGCGCAGATGGTCGAGCGCGTGATGTCGATGGCGAACGTGCCGGACGACGTCCCGATCGAGAACAAGATGGTGACCCGCGCGATCGCGTCGGCCCAGTCGCAGGTCGAGACCCAGAACTTCGAGACGCGCAAGAACGTCCTGAAGTACGACGAGGTCCTCAACAGCCAGCGCGAGGTCATCTACGGCGAGCGCCGCCGCGTCCTGGAGGGCGAGGACCTGCACGAGCAGGTGCGCTACTTCATGGACGACACCATCGACGCGTACATCGCGGCCGAGACCGTCGAGGGCTTCGCCGAGGAGTGGGACCTGGACCGGCTGTGGGGCGCGTTCAAGCAGCTCTACCCGATCAAGGTCACGGTCGAGGAGCTGGAGGACGCGGCGGGCGACCGCGCCGGCATCACCTCCGAGTTCATCGCGGAGTCGGTCAAGGACGACATCCACGAGCAGTACGAGGCCCGCGAGAAGGCCCTCGGCTCCGACATCATGCGCGAGCTGGAGCGGCGCGTGGTGCTGTCGGTGCTGGACCGCAAGTGGCGCGAGCACCTCTACGAGATGGACTACCTCCAGGAGGGCATCGGCCTGCGCGCGATGGCCCAGAAGGACCCGCTGGTCGAGTACCAGCGCGAGGGCTTCGACATGTTCAACGCCATGATGGAGGGCATCAAGGAGGAGTCCGTCGGCTACCTGTTCAACCTGGAGGTCCAGGTCGAGCAGCAGGTCGAGGAGGTCCCGGTGCAGGAGGCCGCCCCGGCGGTCGCGCCCGGCCCGCGCCCGGAGATCCGCGCCAAGGGCCTCGACGCCCCGCAGCGCCCGGACCGGCTGCACTTCTCCGCGCCGACCGTGGACGGCGAGGGCGGCGTGGTCGAGGGCGACTTCGAGTCGGAGGAGGGCGACGGGATGACCCGCGCCGAGCGCCGCAAGGCGCAGAAGGCCGCCGGCGGCCGCCGCCGCAAGAAGTAGCCTCCGCGAGGAGCACCCCCGCCGGGGCCGGACACCGCAGTCGGTGTCCGGCCCCGGCGGCGTTGCGGGGCCGTGCGGGCCGGCGTCGCTGTACGGATCGTCGAAATCCACCCCTCGCTCTTGTACACATGCGGACCCTGAGGGTGACGGGGGTTCGGGTGCTTAACTGCCCCCATGGAAAAGCGACTTGAGCGCGCCCGGCCGCGTCCGCAGTTCGAGCTGCGCTGGGGCGGGCTGCACATCGTGGTGGAGCGCGTCCCCGCCTGGCTCGTGACGCTGGTGGCCACGGCCGCCGGCAGCGGGGCGGCCTGGTGGACCAGCCGTTAGGCCCCGTCAGGGCAGCGGCCCGCGGATCTCGACGGCCGCGCAGCGCCAGCGCAGGTCGGCGCCCTGCTCCAGGCGGAAGGCCATGGCCGAGACGCGGTCGCCGGTGGCGATGCGGGCGAAGGCCTCGATCACGCCCGGTCCCGGGTGGAAGCGCCCGCAGCGGCGCAGCACCGGGCGCAGGCGGCTGCGTAACGGGCCGGCCGGGGCCAGGCCCACCAGCTGGTCGTAGGCGGGGCCGACGGTGAGGCCGAGCAGGGAGTGGACGGGGCGCTGGCCGCTGATCACCGCCAGCAGGCGTTCGGCGAACCAGTCGTGGGGCCCGCGGGAGGCCGGCGGGCGGGCCTCCCGCGGGCCGGGGCGGCGCTGGTCGCGGCGGCCCGGGGGCCGGGCGGCGTTTCCGGTGTTCCCGGCGGGTCCCGAGGGCCCGGCCGTCCTCGCCGGTCCGGTGGTCCGCGTCGGGCCCGTCGGCCCCTTCGGCCCCTTCGGCCCCGCCGCGCCGGCGGTCCTGCTCGTCCTGGTCGTCCTGGTCGTCATGCGGTCGTCCCCCACGCGTCGGCCCCGGCGGTACCGGGCGGTAACTTCTTCGGGGATCTTCTACGGCCGCCCGACACGCTCCGCAACGGCCCTCCCGCACCCCGGCACCCCCGCCCCGCTTCACCTATCCGGGTGGCCCCCGGCCCGTACGGCGGCCGGACGGGGGCCGTGGAGCGCCCCGCCGTGGACGCGCCCCGGCGCGCCCCGCGCAGCCCGAAGGGGGACCTCCGCCGTCACCGGGCGCAGTCTTCCGCCGCCGCTGCGCCACCGTCGTATCCTGAGGGCGTTCCCGACTACCGAAAGCAGCCGGCCATGCGCGTGTACGTCCCCCTGACCCTCCCCGGGCTCGCCGAGGTCCACCGGGCGGGTGAGCTGGCCGGCGCCCCGCTGCGCGCGTACGCGGTCACGCCGGGCCTGCGCGAGTGGTACGTGTCGGACGACATCGAGGAGCTGGAGTACGCCGCCCTCGGCCGGGCCGCCACCGCCTCCCTGCGGATGCTCGCCGAGGACCCCGCCGCCCCGCGCAAGCGCGTCGTCGTCGCCCTCGACGTGGCCGACAAGGCCGCCACCGCCGTGCCCGGCATCGACGAGGCCTCCCTCGGACAGGTCGCCGTGGCCGGCCCGGTCCGGCTGACCGCGGCCGCCGCCGTGCACGTGGACGCCGACGACGCCGTCAAGGACGTCGAGGCGGCCGCCGCGGCCGTCGCCGCCGCCGACGCCGGGGACGACGACGCCCAGTTCACCGTGGACGGCGCCGACGACCACGAGCTGCTGTGGTTCGGAGTCCAGGAGATCCCCGGGCTGCTGGCATGAGCGGCGGCCCGGCTTCCCACATCGTCTGGGACTGGAACGGCACCCTGCTCCATGACATCGACGCCGTGATCACGGCGACGAACGCCTCCTTCGCCGAGTTCGGGTTCGCGCCGATCACCCTGGAGCGCTACCGTGAGCTCTACGTCGTACCCGTGCCGAAGTTCTACGAGCGGCTGATGGGCCGGCTGCCCACCGAAGCCGAGTGGGCCGTCATGGACGACACGTTCCACCGCTACTACTGGGCCGCGGCCGAGAACGTCGGCCTCGCCGCAGGTGCCCGGGAGCTGCTGCGGGGCTGGCAGGCCGACGGGCTCACCCAGTCCCTGCTGTCCCTGGCGCCCCACGACAGGCTCGTACCGCTGGTGCACGCACACGGCATCGACCGGCACTTCCTGCGCGTCGACGGCCGTACCGGCCCCTCGCACACCTCCAAGGCGGGCCACCTGGTCCGGCACATGGCGGCCCTGCGGGCCAGCGGGGTGACCGCCGCCCGCACCGTCCTCATCGGGGACGCCGTGGACGACGCCGCGGCCGCCGCGCACGTGGGCGCGCGAGCCGTCCTCTACACGGGTGGTTCGCACAGCCGCCGCAGTCTGGAATCGGCCGGTGTGCCGGTCGTGGACAGCCTGGCAGAGGCCGTGCGCACTGCTCGCGAGCTGGCCGAATAAGCACTGGCACGCGCGGTGGTCCACGTCACTGCGCACATCGTCAAACTTCCGGACTTGCTTTTGTACAGATCCGGACCGTGACGCGGTGGGGGGAGGGCGAGATAGCCTGGTACCCGTGATCAGCGCGATAGTCCGCGGGGGCACTGACGCCCCCGGCCTGCGCCCGGCGCACGAACGTGCCCGGGCCTTCGCTGATCCCCGCTGCCGGGACGCCTGGCCGATTCCGGCCGTATCCCTCCCGGTCGGCGCTCACGACGACATAGCGTCGCTTCCGGACGGACTACCCGCTGCGCGGCGCTACGTCATTCCTTCCTTCACCTACGTCACGCAATGGCGCGCGACAGGAGCCAGAGGACATGCAGACCAAGCTGGACGAAGCAAAGGCCGAGCTGCTCGCGCGGGCGGCCCGGGTAGCTGAGCACAGCCCGGCCGGGGGACTCCTTCCGACCGGTGCCGAGCAGAAGGAGCGGCCCGACCGGGACACGACGCTCGCCTATCTCCAGCGCTACTACCTGCACACCGCCCCCGAGGACCTCGTCGACCGCGACCCCGTCGACGTGTTCGGGGCGGCGCTGTCGCACTACCGGCTCGCCGAGAACCGGCCGCAGGGCACCGCGAACGTCCGCGTGCACACGCCGACCGTCGAGGAGAACGGCTGGACCTCCAGCCACTCCGTCGTCGAGGTGGTCACCGACGACATGCCCTTCCTCGTGGACTCCGTGACCAACGAGCTGTCCCGCCAGGGCCGCGGCATCCACGTCGTGATCCACCCCCAGGTCGTCGTGCGCCGTGACGTCACCGGCAAGCTGATCGAGATCCTCGGCCCCGACTGCGACGCGCACGGCCCGAAGACCGCGCGCCCCCACGACTCCCTCGTCGAGTCCTGGATCCACGTCGAGATCGACCGCGAGACCGACCGCGACGACCTCAAGCAGATCACCGCCGACCTGCTGCGCGTCCTGTCCGACGTCCGCGAGGCCGTCGAGGACTGGGAGAAGATGCGCGACGCCGCGCTGCGCATCGCCGACGGCCTCCCGGACGAGCCGACCGCCGCCGACCTCCACGAGTACGAGCTCGAAGAGGCCCGGGAGCTGCTGCGCTGGCTCTCCGACGACCACTTCACCTTCCTCGGCTACCGCGAGTACAACCTCGTGGACGGCGACGCCCTCGCCGCCGTGCCCGGCACCGGCCTCGGCATCCTGCGCTCCGACCCGCACCACAGCGGCAAGGAGGACGCCCACGCGGTCTCCCCGTCCTTCAACCGGCTGCCGGCCGACGCCCGCGCCAAGGCCCGCGAGCACCGCCTGCTGGTGCTGACCAAGGCCAACAGCCGCGCCACCGTCCACCGGCCCTCGTACCTCGACTACATCGGCGTGAAGAAGTTCGACGCCGACGGCAACGTCGTCGGCGAGCGCCGCTTCCTCGGCCTGTTCTCCTCCGCCGCGTACACCGAGTCCGTGCGCCGCGTCCCGGTCATCCGCCGCAAGGTCGCCGAGGTGCTGGAGGGCGCCGGCTTCGCGCCGAGCAGCCACGACGGCCGCGACCTGCTGCAGATCCTGGAGACCTACCCGCGCGACGAGCTGTTCCAGACCCCGGTCGACAAGCTCCGCGAGATCGTCACCTCCGTCCTTTACCTGCAGGAACGCCGCCGGCTGCGGCTGTACCTGCGCCAGGACGAGTACGGCCGCTACTACTCGGCCCTCGTCTACCTGCCGCGCGACCGGTTCACCACCGGCGTCCGGCTGCGGCTGATGGACATCCTGAAGGAGGAGCTCGGCGGCACCAGCGTCGACTTCACCGCCTGGAACACCGAGTCGATCCTCTCCCGCATCCACTTCGTCGTCCGCGTCCCGCAGGGCACCGAGCTGCCCGCGCTGACCGACGCCGACGTCGAGCGGGTCGAGGGCCGCCTCGTGGAGGCCGCCCGTTCCTGGTCCGACGGCTTCGGCGAGGCCCTGACCGCCGAGCTCGGCGAGGAGCGCGCCGCCGAGCTGCTGCGCAAGTACAGCGGCTCCTTCCCCGAGGGCTACAAGGCCGACCACACGCCGCGCATGGCCGTCTCCGACCTGTGCCACCTGGAGCGGCTCTCCGCCAGCGACATCGAGTTCGCGCTGTCCCTGTACGAGCCGGTCGGCGCGGGCCCCGGCGAGCGCCGCTTCAAGATCTACCGCACCGGTGAGCAGGTCTCGCTGTCCGCGGTCCTGCCGGTGCTGCAGCGCCTGGGCGTCGAGGTCACCGACGAGCGCCCGTACGAGCTGCGCCGCAGCGACCGCACCAGCGCCTGGATCTACGACTTCGGTCTGCGCATGCCCGTCGCCGGCAACGGCGACAACTACCTCGGCGACGGCGCCCGCGAGCGCTTCCAGGACGCCTTCGCCGCCGTGTGGCGGGGCGACGCCGAGAACGACAACTTCAACAGCCTGGTGCTGAGCGCCAAGCTCACCTGGCGGCAGGCCGTCGTCCTGCGCGCGTACGCCAAGTACCTGCGCCAGGCCGGCTCCACCTTCAGCCAGGACTACATGGAGGACACCCTCCGCAACAACGTCCACATCACCCGGCTGCTGATCTCGCTCTTCGAGGCGCGGATGTCGCCCGGCCGCCAGTCCGCCGGCACCGAGCTGATCGACGCCATGCTGGAGGAGCTGGACGGGGCCCTGGACCAGGTCGCCTCGCTGGACGAGGACCGGATCCTGCGGTCCTTCCTCACCCTGATCAAGGCCACCCTGCGGACCAACTTCTTCCAGCTGAACGCGCAGGGCGAGCAGCACCCCTACGTGTCGATGAAGTTCGACCCGCAGGCCATCCCGGAGCTGCCGGCCCCGCGCCCTGCCTTCGAGATCTGGGTGTACTCGCCGCGCGTCGAGGGCGTCCACCTGCGCTTCGGCAAGGTCGCCCGCGGCGGCCTGCGCTGGTCCGACCGCCGCGAGGACTTCCGTACGGAGATCCTCGGCCTGGTCAAGGCGCAGATGGTCAAGAACACCGTCATCGTGCCGGTCGGCGCCAAGGGCGGCTTCGTCGCCAAGAACCTGCCGGACCCGTCGGTGGACCGCGACGCCTGGCTCGCCGAGGGCGTCGCCGCGTACAAGATCTTCATCTCGGCGCTGCTCGACATCACCGACAACATGGTCGGCGGCGAGGTCGTGCCGCCCAAGGGCGTGGTCCGCCACGACGAGGACGACACCTACCTCGTCGTCGCCGCCGACAAGGGCACCGCGACCTTCTCCGACATCGCCAACGGCGTCGCGGAGTCGTACGGCTTCTGGCTGGGCGACGCCTTCGCCTCGGGCGGCTCGGCCGGCTACGACCACAAGGGCATGGGCATCACCGCCCGCGGCGCCTGGGAGTCCGTCAAGCGGCACTTCCGCGAGCTCGGCCACGACACCCAGACCCAGGACTTCACCGTCGTCGGCGTCGGCGACATGTCCGGTGACGTCTTCGGCAACGGCATGCTGCTCTCCGAGCACATCCGCCTCGTCGCCGCCTTCGACCACCGGCACATCTTCATCGACCCGAACCCGGACGCGGCCGTCTCGTACGCCGAGCGCCGGCGCCTGTTCGAGCTGCCGCGCTCCTCGTGGGCCGACTACAACCCCGAGCTGCTGTCCGCGGGCGGCGGCGTCCACCCGCGCAGCGCGAAGTCCATCCCGGTCAACGCCCACATCCGCGAGGCCCTCGGCATCGAGGCCGGCGTCACCAAGATGACCCCGGCCGAGCTGATGCAGGCCGTCCTGCACGCCCCCGTGGACCTGCTGTGGAACGGCGGCATCGGCACCTACGTCAAGGCCACGGCCGAGACGCACACCGAGGTCGGCGACAAGGCCAACGACGCCATCCGCGTCAACGGCGCGGACGTCCGGGCCAAGGTCATCGGCGAGGGCGGCAACCTGGGCCTGACCCAGCTCGGCCGCATCGAGTTCGCCCGGATCGGAGCCGGCGGCGAGGGCGGCAAGGTCAACACCGACGCCATCGACAACAGCGCGGGTGTGGACACCTCCGACCACGAGGTGAACATCAAGATCCTGCTGAACGCGGTGGTCGCCAACGGCGACATGACCGTCAAGCAGCGCAACGCCCTGCTGGCGGAGATGACCGACGAGGTCGGCCACCTGGTCCTGCGCAACAACTACGCGCAGAACACCGCCCTGGCCAACGGCGTCGCCCAGGCCCACAGCCTGCTCCACGCCCAGCAGCGCTTCGTGCGCCGCCTGGAGCAGTCCGGCCAGCTCAACCGCGACCTGGAGTTCCTGCCCAGCGACCGGCAGATCCGCGAGCTGCTCGGTGGCGGCACCGGCCTGACCCAGCCGGAGCTGGCCGTCCTGCTGGCCTACACCAAGATCACGGTGGCGGACGAGCTCATCACCACCGAGCTGCCGGACGACCCGTACCTGCGCCGCCTGCTGGACGCGTACTTCCCGGCCGCGCTGCGCGCGAAGTTCCCGGAGCAGATCGCCTCCCACGCGCTGCGCCGCGAGATCATCACCACGCTGCTGGTCAACGACACCGTCAACACCGGTGGTTCGACCTTCCTGCACCGGCTGCGCGAGGAGACCGGCGCCTCCACCGAGGAGATCGTGCGGGCGCAGCTCTCGGCCCGCGAGATCTTCGGCCTGGCCGAGGTGTGGGACGCCGTCGAGGCCCTGGACAACAGGGTTTCGGCCGACGTCCAGACCCGGGTGCGCCTGCACTCCCGGCGCCTGGTCGAGCGCGGTACGCGCTGGCTGCTGAACAACCGGCCGCAGCCGCTGCAGATCACCGAAACCATCGAGCTGTTCGCCGAGCGGGTGGCCCAGGTCTGGGCGGAGCTGCCGAAGCTGGTGCGCGGTGCGGACCTGGAGTGGTACCAGCTGGTCCTGGACGAGCTGACCGGCGAGGGCGTGCCGGAGGAGCTGGCGGCGAAGGTCGCAGGGTTCTCCTCGGCCTTCCCGACGCTGGACATCGTCGCGATCTCGGACCGCACCGGCGTGGACCCGCTGGGCGTCGCCGAGGTGTACTACGACCTGGCCGACCGCCTGGACATCACCCAGCTGATGGACCGGATCATCGAGCTGCCGCGGGCCGACCGCTGGCAGTCCATGGCCCGCGCCTCCATCCGCGAGGACCTGTTCGCCGCGCACGCGGCGCTGACCGCCGACGTGCTGGCGGCCGGCGAGAGCGGTGCGACGCCCGAGGAGCGCTTCAAGGCCTGGGAGGACAAGAACGCGGCGATCATCTCCCGTGCCCGGACCACCCTGGACGAGATCCGCGGTTCGGACGACTTCGACCTCGCGAACCTGTCGGTCGCGATGCGGACGATGCGGTCGCTGCTGCGCGTGCACGGCTGATGGCCCCCTGCTGACGGCCCTTCGGGGACGTGAGTGGACGAGCGGCCCGGAACCATGAGTTCCGGGCCGCTCGTCGTATGTCCCGGTACCGGCCGCACGGTGGGGCCGCGATCACGACGACACGGGGAGCAGGACAAGCAGTGCGCATCGAACGACACCAGGTGGGGGAGGCCGCGGTCGCCGCGGCGCGCGAGGACTTCGTGAACCGCATCGGCTCCATGGTCCGCTCCATGTCCCGCGGAGGCCGCATGGCCACGTACGAATGGCAGACGATCTCCGAGGAGCTCCTCGACTACCTCGGCGCCCTCTCCGTCGAGCGGCCCGGCCTCGACACCCCCGAGGCCCGGGCCGTCCTCAAGGACGCCGCTGAGGCCGCCGCGGGCGCGGTGTCGTTCGCCGCGTACTACGCGTACGACTCCTTCCACGTCTTCCTGGACTACGTGAACTTCGGAATGAGCTACGACCGGGACGGCGACCCGGCCGACCGGGAGTCCGTCACCCTCCACGAATGGCTCGACGCCTTCTGCCTGGCCGTCATCGACGGGGACACCGCGCGGCACGGCGAGGCCTTCCACTTCGCCCGCCAGAAGGACCAGGCGGAGCACGCGGGCCGGCCCGCGGCCGAACTGGTCGGCGGCTTCATGGCGTACGTCTGCGGCGACCTGAACGACGACGACCAGGACTTCCCGCCGTCGCAGGAGCAGAAGCTCGCCGCGGTCGACGCCGGGCTCGCCCGGATCGCCGCCCTCGCCCGGGAGACCGGCCAGGCCCTGGCTGACCACCCGGACAGCACCGCCCTGCGGGCCCTGCGCGCCCTGACCGCCGGCGACCGGGAGGCGTACGACGCCGAACTCGTCCGGCTGCTGCGCCACCACGCCGACCAGACCGGTTCCTGGGCGCGGAACCAGCCGCGCACCCTGCTGCCGCTCGTCCCGATAGCGGTGGCCGCGCTCGGCCACCGCGACCACGGCTGGTGGCCGCCGACCGACACCGACTACCTGCCGTACGCGCTGCTCACCGGCTTCGCCAAGCCCGGGCCGCGGGTCGGCGCCTTCGGCCGCGACCGGCGCCCCGACGCGGTCGCGGAGCTGGCGGGCGGGCGGACCGTGGAGTTCGAGCGGCCCCTGGCACCGCAGCCGCTGACCCCGGAGGGCGAGGCGGGCTTCGAGGAGGGCACCCGGAGGGCCTTCACCCCGCAGGACGGCGAGGGGCTGTCGTCCTGGCGCCTGGCCAGCTCCCTGCAGTACCAGGAGGTCCTCTTCAAGACCCGCGCCACGCACGGCCCCGACGTCACCGACACCCAGCTGCGGGGGCTGCACCTGGCCTCGGCGCTGGGCGCCGCGCTGTTCCGCACCACGCTGGTGGAGGAGGGCACCCAAACCGAGGTCGCCATCGAGGGGCGCACCCTCGTCTACCCCGCCTACAGCGGTCACCGGGCCGGGCTCGCCCAGTGGCTCACGGCGACGCACCTCGCCCTGATCACGGGGGTGCGCGAGGACCTCGCCCCGCTCGTGCTGGCCGGGCCGGCCCGGCTCCAGGAGGGCGCTCCCGTCTACTCGGCGTACTGCCGGGCCCTGCACGCCTACCTGCGCGGGGAGGCTGCCGAGGAGGCCGCCGAGGAGGCCGTGCGGGCCGGGGAGGAGAGCGCGGCGGGCGGTTTCCTGCCGCCCCCGGTCGTGCTGCTGTCGCAGCTGGTCGACGGCGACGAGGAGAGCTTCAACCTGGCCCTCCTCGACGCCCTGGAGGCCCACCGCGACCACTACTCGGTGGCCGACCGGGCCGAGGACTGCGACGCGGCCCTCGACCTCGGCGCGCTGGCCCTGGCCTGCCACGCGCGCCGGCGCGGCTGGAACGTCCGGGTGGCCTCTCCGTACCTGCCGGCGCGCCTCCTGCGGGAGGCTGCCCCGCTGTAGGCCGTACCGCGCCGTGGGCGGGACGGATCCGGGCGGGGGCGGGTCCGGGTGGGACGGGTCAGCCGCCGGTGTGGGCCTCGTACGCGGCGCACACCTCGTCGGCGGGCCCGTCCATCCGCAGGACGCCCGCCTCCAGCCAGATCGCGCGGTCGCAGGTCTCGCGGACCGTGCCGATGCCGTGGCTGACGAGGAAGACGGTGCCGGCCTGGGCGCGCAGTTCCTCGATGCGCTTGTGGCTGCGCCGCTGGAAGGCGGCGTCGCCGGTGGCCAGGGCCTCGTCGATCATCAGCACCTCGTGGTCCTTGGCCGCGGCGATGGAGAAGCGCAGCCGGGCGCCCATGCCGGAGGAGTACGTCCGCATGGGCAGCGAGATGAAGTCGCCCTTCTCGTTGATGCCGGAGAAGTCGACGATGTCCTGGTAGCGCTCGCGGACCTGTTCCCGGGACATGCCCATGGCCAGGCCGCCGAGGATGACGTTGCGCTCGCCGGTGAGGTCGTTCATCAGGGCGGCGTTGACGCCGAGCAGGGAGGGCTGGCCGTGTGAGTAGACGGTGCCGCGGGCGACGGGCTGGAGCCCGGCGATCGCCTTGAGCAGGGTGGACTTGCCCGAGCCGTTGGAGCCGATCAGGCCGATGGCCTCGCCGCGGTACGCGGTGAAGCTGACGCCCTTGACGGCGTGCACCTCGCGGACGCCCGGGTCGGAGCGGCGGGAGACGATCCGGCTGAGGGCGGCGGTGGCGCCGCCCTTGCGGGCGCCGGCGTTCACCTTGTAGACGACGTGGACGTCGTCGGCGATGACGGTGGGGATGCGGTCAGCCACGGCCGTACTCCTCTTCTGCCTTCCAGAACCAGACGAACCCGCCGACGCCGGCGAGCAGGGACCAGCCGACGGCGATCGCCCACGCGTGGGGCGGCAGTGAGTGCGCGCCGAAGCTGTCGATGAGGGCGTAGCGCATCAGGTCGATGTAGACGGCCGCCGGGTTGAGCTTCAGGGCGAGGGCGACCCAGTGCGGCAGGTTGCCCTGGCGGAGCATCTGCTCGATGGACCACATGACGCCCGAGGAGTACATCCACGTGCGCAGCACGAACGGCATCAGCTGGCTGACGTCCGGGGCCTTGCTGCCGATCCGGGCCATGACCATCGCGCAGCCGGCGCAGAAGACGGCCATCAGCGCCAGGACGGGGACGGCGAGCAGCCAGGCCGGGCCGGGCGTCTGACCGAACGCGAGCAGCAGGACGACGAGCGCGCCCATGGTCACCAGCAGCTGCTGGAAGAGCTGGAGGACCGAGGCCAGCGGCAGGCTGGCGCGGGGGAAGTGCAGGGCGCGGACCAGGCCCAGGTTGGCGTGGACGGCGCGGGTGCCGGCGTTGATCGAGCTGCCGATGAAGTCCCAGACGAAGACGCCGGTCAGCAGGAACGGCAGGTAGTCGGGGACGCCGTGGCTGGCCTTCATGATCAGGCCGAAGACGAAGTAGTAGACGGCCGCGTTGAGCACCGGCGTCACCAGGTGCCAGACCTGGCCGAGCTTCGCGGTGCTGTACGTGGCCTGCATCCGGGCGGTGGCGTACGCGGTGACGAAGTGGCGGCGGCCCCAGAGCTGGCGCACGTACTCGGGCAGCGGGGGGCGGGCGCCGCTGACCGTCAGGCCGTGGGCGGCGGCCAGCTCCGCGGGGCTCGCGGCGGCCGGGGCGGCCGGGGTGGCCGAAGCGGGTGGGGTCACGGCAGTGGTCGCTTTCGACGGGGCCAGGACGTGAGGGACGACGGGACGGGTCCGTATCGTCGCTACGGCGAGACTAGGCCTCGACCCCGACGGAACGCAACCGTATCGTCGTGACGGGCTGGTGCCGCCGTGCCCGGCTATGCTCGGTCCATGACCACGGACCCCGCCGCCACCTCCTCCCCGACCACCCCCGCCGCCGCCCGCCGAGCCCCCGCCGGGGCCGCCGTACTGCGCGAGGACGTCACCGAGGCGATCCGCGCCGCGGTGCTGGAGGAGCTGGCCGCGGTCGGCTTCTCGCGGATGTCGATCGAGGGGATCGCCCGGCGCGCCGGAGTCGGCAAGACGGCCGTCTACCGGCGCTGGAAGTCCAAGCTCCACCTGGTCCTGGACCTGGTGCAGGCCTTCGCCGTGGACGGCCTGCCCGTCCCCGCGACCGGCTCGCTGTACGGCGACGTACGCGCCCTTCTGGAGGTCATGTCCCACGTGCTGCGCCACCCCGTGGCCTCCGCGGTCATCCCCGACCTGCTCGTCGAGGCCGCCCGCAACCCGGAGATCGCGGACGCCGTGCGCGGCGCCCTGCTCGACGGGGAGCGGCACATGGCGCAGGGCATCGTGTCCGCCGCCGCCGCGCGCGGGGAGCTGGCCCCCGGCACGGACCCCGGCCGGGCGCTGGACCTCGCGATCGGACCGCTGTACTGGCGGCAGGTGGTGGTCCGCGACGAGATCCCGGCCGACTACCTCGACGACCTGGCCGCCTCCGTGGTGGCCGGCCTCAAGACCCCGTCCCCCGCCCAGCCCTGACGGCTCCGCCCCGCCGCCGGCTACCGCCGGCGATCAACCGCCCGCGGCGGCAGCAGCCGGCGGGCCCGGAACGCGGGCCCGCAGCTGCGCCGAGCGGGAGCCCCGCCAGTGGCCCGTGGCGAAGACGGCCACCAGCTCGTCCTCGGTCCGGGCGACCGCGCCCGGCGGGCAGGTGTCCGCAGGTCGACATAGGTGCCGCGGGCCGCCTCGTACGCCTCCCAGTCGTCGGCGCGGACGACGATCGGCCGGTCCGGCGCCGCGTAGTCGAACATCAGCAAACGGGTTGCACGGCGACGGAGCGGCAGCTCACCGCCCCCGGCTACTTGAGCGCGCCCGCCGTCACCCCCGTCGTGAACTGCCGCTGGAACGCGAAGAACACCACCAGCGGCACCACCATCGACAGGAAGGCGCCCGGCGCGAGGACGTCGATGTTGTTGCCGAACTGCCGCACCTGCTGCTGGAGGGCGACCGTGACCGGCGGGTGCGAGGAGTCCGCGAAGACCAGCGCGACCAGCATGTCGTTCCACACCCACAGGAACTGGAAGATGCCCAGCGAGGCGATCGCCGGCCCGCCCAGCGGCAGCACCACCTGGGCGAACAGGCGCAGTTCGCCGGCCCCGTCCAGCCGGGCCGCCTCCAGCAGCTCCCGAGGGATCTGCGCGAAGAAGTTGCGCAGCAGGAACACCGCGAACGGCAGCCCGAACGCGGTGTGGAACAGCACCACCCCGGCGGTGGTCTCGAACAGGCCGATGGCGCCGAAGAGTTCGGACACCGGGATCAGCGCCACCTGCACCGGGACGACCAGCAGGGCGACGACGACCAGGAACAGCCAGTCCCGGCCGGGGAACTCCAGCCAGGCGAAGGCGTAACCGGCGAACGAGCCGAGCGCCAGCACCAGCAGGGTCGCCGGCACGGTGATGGCGACCGTGCTCAGCAACGAACCGGTGATCGCGTCGTCGGCGAGCAGCCGCTCGTAGTTCCCCGTGGTCAGCTTGGCCGGCGCGGTCAGCGCCTGCCACCAGCCGCCGTCGTTCAGGTCGCTCGGGTCGAGGAAGGAGGAGACCAGCAGCCCCAGCGTGGGCAGCAGCCAGAACAGGCCGGCGAGGACCAGGAAGACGCGTACCGCCCCGCCGGCCGCGCGGGAGGCTGCGGTGTGCACGAAGCTCATCGGCGGGCCTCCCGGCGCATCCGGCGGATGTTGTAGAGCATGACCGGCACGACCAGCACCAGCAGCAGTACCGCGATGGCGCTGCCGAGCCCCGCGTCGGCGTCCGTGCCGAAGGAGGTCCGGTACAGCTGGAGCGCCAGGACGTTGGCGTCGTCCTGCACCGAGCCCGGCGCGATCACGAACACCAGGTCGAAGATCTTCATCACGTTGATCACGAGGGTGACGAGGACCACCGCCAGCACCGGTGCCAGCAGCGGCACGGTGATCCGGCGGAACACCTGCCACTCGTTCGCCCCGTCCACCCGCGCCGCCTCCAGCAGCTCCCGCGGCACGGACGCGAGCCCCGCCGCGATCAGCACCATCGCGAACCCGGCCCACATCCACACGTACGCCCCGATGATCGCCGGGGTGACCAGCGCCGGGCCCAGCCAGTCCACCCCCGCGTACGCCTCCCGGAAGTTCGACGCGGGCAGCCGCAGCAGCGCCCCGTCGGCCTTCCCCGACATGCTGAACGTGCCGTCCGCGCCGGTCGTCGCCGACTCCACCACCCGGCCTTCCTTCACCGCCTCGATCCGCATCCCGGCGAACGCGGACTCCGCCGGGTCCACCGCGTTGGTCCGGCCGCCGCCGCCCCGGGTGAAGTCCTGCCAGGCCGTCCCCGTGACCCGGCCCGGTTCGGCCGCGGCGGGCCGGGCCGTCCGGGTCCCCTCGGGCAGCGCCGCGGGGGCGACGCCGACCAGCGGGAGCAGCGCCGGCGTGCCCGCCCGGACCGGCTCGCGGGTGAGGTAGCCGCCCGCATCGGCGCCCCGGCCGGGGACGAGCGGCGAGTCGCGGCCCGGCCGGGCCCCCGGGAACGCCGAGGAGGGGGCGAAGGTGTCGTGCACCGCCACCAGCACCGCGTTGGCGACGCCCCGGTCGGGGTCGTGGTCGTAGACCAGCCGGAAGATGATCCCGGCCGCCAACATGGAGATCGCCATCGGCATGAAGACCAGCAGTTTGAACGCGGTGCCCCAGCGCACCCGTTCGGTGAGCACGGCGAAGACCAGGCCGAGGGCCGTGGCGGCGGCCGGCGCGACCACGACCCACACCGCCGTGTTCTCCACGGCCGTGCGGATGGCGTCGTCGCGCAGGATCTCCGCGTAGTTGGCCCCGCCGACGAAGCGGTCGCCGGAACGGTCGAAGAGGCTGCGGTAGACGGAATAGCCGATCGGGTGCACGACGAGCGCCCCGAGCAGCACCAGCGCCGGGAGGAGGAACGCCGCCGCGACGAGGCGACGGCGCCGGGCCTGCCCGGACCGCGAGGACGGGGCGGCCCGGCGCGCGTCCTCGCGCGCGGCCGCCCCCGTACCGGTCGAGGGCGTCACGGGGATCAGTTCCCGTACGCCTTGGCCGCCTCCGCCTCCAGTCTGCTCTGGATGCCCGCCACGTCCGACGGGTTCGCCAGGAAGTCCTGCAGGGCCTTCCACTGGCCCGCGCCCGGCGTCCCGCCGAAGGCCGCCGGGGCCTGGTCCGACATGTCGAAGCGGAAGTCGTCGCCCGCCGCGATCAGCGCCTTGGCGATGCCCCGCTGGATGTCGTTCGGGTACGCGGCCAGGCTGACCGCCTTGTTCGGCGACAGGAAGCCGCCCTGCCGGGCCTGGATCTCCGCCGCGTCCGGGGAGGCCAGGAACGTCAGCAGTGCCTGCGCGCCCTTCGACGGCTTCAGCGCGACCGCCACGTCGCCGCCCGACACCACCGGCGGCTTCGCGCCGACCGTCGGGAACGGGAACACCAGCGCGTCCTCGCCGACCTTCGCCTCGGTCTGGGCGATGTTCACCCCGACGAAGTCACCCTCGAAGACCATCGCGGCCGCCGACCGGTCGCCGCCGGTGAACACCTGCGTCACCGACTTCGGGAACTCGGTGGCCAGCGCCCCGCTCGGCCCGCCCGCCAGGAAGTCCTTGCGGCCGAACAGTTCGGCGAGCGTGGTCAGCGCCTGCCGGACGCTCTCGTCCGTCCACTTGATCTCGTGCTTGGCGAGCTGGTCGTACTTCTGCGGGCCCGCCTGCGAGAGGTAGACGTTCTCGAACCAGTCCGTCAGCGTCCAGCCGTCCGCACCGGCCACCGACACCGCCGGGATCCCGGACGCCGACAGCGTGTCCGCGACGGACAGCAGCTCCTTCCACGTCTTCGGGGGCTTCACCCCCGCAGCCTCGAAGGCCTTCGCGTTGTACCAGATCAGCGACTTGTTGGCGGCCTTGTAGTACACCCCGTACGGGGTGCCGGCGACGGAGCCCAGCTCCTTCCAGCCGTCGGAGTAGTTCGCGTCGAGCTGGGCCTTCGCCTCCGGGCCGAGCGGCTGCACCCACTTGTTCTTCACCGCCGCGGTCAGCGCCCCGACCTGCGGCAGCAGCGCCACGTCCGGCGGCTGCCCGCCCGCGATCTTCGTGCCGAGGAAGGTGACGATCGGGTCCTGCGCCGGCACGAAGGCGACCGTGGCGCCCGTCCGCTTCTCGAACTCCTTCAGCACCTTCTCGAAGTTCGCCTGCTCCGGCCCCGTCCACACCGCCGCGACCTGGAGCTTCTCCCCGTCCAGTCGTGGTAACTGCACCCGCGGCGCGGCCGAGGCCGTCGCCCCCGGCGGAGGATCGGCCTTCGACCCCCCGCCGCCCCCGCACCCGCTCAGGACGAGGGCGCCCGCGGCGGCCAGGACCGCCCAGGCACGGCTGCTGCTTCTACGGTTCTTCGTACGGCTCGTTCCCTGCCTGAGCATGGTTCGCCCCCCGACTCCCGTGGTGTGACCTGCTCCACAGGTCTACGCCGAGCCGGGCACCCCCGCAATACCGCGTCAGGCCCCGGCAGGGGCGGCACGCCGGGCCCGCCGGGGCCCGCGGGGACGTCCCGCAGACGCCGCGGGGGCGCTGCGCGGTCTCAGCGGGGGCTGGTCGGGGGCTGCGCGGGGGCTGGCGGGGGCTGCGCGGGCGCGGGGTCAGGGTGCGGCCGGGAACAGCACGGGGACCGCCGAGACCAGGTGCGACGCCCGGTCCAGCGCACTGGCCAGCAGGGCCAGGTCGGTCGGGCCGTTGCCGAGCTCGCGCACCGGGCGGCGGGCCGGAGGGTCACCCATCCGCTCCCACTCCACCGGCACCACGGTCGGCCGCTGGGTCGCCGTCCGCGGTATCCGGCCGGTCACGCGCCCGCCCTGGAACGCGACCGTCCGCCCGTCGGCGAAACGGAGCACGCCGCGGCCCGGGCCCGGCCGGTCCGGCGCCTCCAGCTCCACCCGCAGCGGATTGCTCCGGACGAGCTCGGTGTCCGCCGTACGGTCCGGGCGGGCGGTGGCCGCCACCAGGTGCACGCCGAGCCGCTCCCCGTCCCGGGCCACCGCCTCCAGGACACGGACCACCGACCCGGCGGCGGGCCGGCCCGCACTGCCGAGACCCGGTGCGACCAGCGCGTCGAGGTCGTCCACCAGCACCACCAGGCGCGGCAGCGGGCTCGGCCCGGCGGGCGGGTCGAGGCGCAGGGCGGCGGCGCGCAGCCGCAGGGTGCCCGTACGCGGCTGATCCACGTCACCGCCGCTGGCCTGCTGCTCGGTGCCGCCGCCGACCTGCTCGGCCGGGGCGGGCCGACGCGGCGAGACCATCCGGTCGGACACCTCCCGGTGGGAGTGCCACTGCGCGAACGGCATCCCGTCCAGCAGCTCGGCGCGCCGCTTCAGCTCCGCGCCCAGGGCCTGCGCGAACTCCCGCATCCGCACCGGGTCGGCGGCGACCAGGTGCGCCGAGACGTGCGGCAGGTCGGCGGCCGGCAGCAGTCCGTCGCCGCGCTCCCCGCCGGCCCCGTCGAGCAGGACGAGCGCCAGCCGGTCGGGCCGCGCCCCGGCGGCCAGCGACGCCGCGATCGAGCGGAGCAGTTCGGTACGGCCGCTCCCGGCCGGTCCCTCGACGAGCAGGTGCGGCCCGTCCTGGACGAGCTCGGCGCCGACGGGGCCGCCGCGGCCGCCGCCGAGGACGAACGCGGCGAGCCCGCCGACGCCCTGGCCCCGCTCGGTCGCCTCGGCCCAACGGGCCATCAGTGAGGCCGGGGTGGCCCGGGCCAGGCCCAGCTCGTCCAGCAGCCGCGCGGTCGCCGGGAGGGCGGCGGCCGCCGACTGCTGCGGGACGGCGCCGGCGGTCCCGGCGCGCAGTGGGGCCAGCGCCCGGGCGAACCGCTCCGCCCAGGCCGCGGAGACGGCGTCGGCGGTCGCGGTGGCGCCGGGCGGGCAGGGCGTGCCGCCGGCGACGGCGAAGGTCCGTACGGTGGTGGCCACGTCGCCGCTGAGCACGGCGGCGGCGCCGCAGTCCCGGAAGGCGGGGACGGCCGCGCAGGCGGCCTCGTACGTTTCGGTGAGCGGGGAGGCGGGCGTCGCCGCCGGCGTCTCGGCCAGCACCAGGACGTGGATCCCGGCGGCCGGCCCGTGCGAGGCGAGCCGGCCGGTGAGGTCGCGCAGCGCGGCGGTGCCGGGGTCGCCGTCCACGACGAGGAGGGTGTACGGCCCCCGGTGGGCGGCCGCCGCCTCGCGCGCGGCGCGCGGGTCCGCGGCCGCCCAGTTCACGCCGAGCGGGCCCTCGTCGAGCCGGCGGGCCAGCTCGGCGGTGCGGGCCGCGGCCTGGTCGCGGTCGTACGCGAGGAGCAGCCGGCAGTCCTGGCCGTGCGCGGGCCGTACGTGGGGCAGCCAGCCGAGCCATCCCCACTCCTCGCGCCGCTGGGCCACCGGGCGGGCCCGGTCGCTGCTGACGAGCACGATCTCCAGCTGGGCGGGCGCGTGCAGCGCGGCGAGCTGGGCCACAACCGACCGGGCCACCCCGGCCAGGCGGGCGCGCGGGCCGGCGATGCCGAGGGCCCCGGCGTCCTGCAGCGCGACCCGGCTGCCGGCCCCGAGGCCGACGTCGAGGCGGCCGCGCGGCCGGGACCACAGCCGCCGGGTCGGCGCGAGGGCCGCCAGCAGCAGGGCCGCCGGATCGTCGGCGTCCGGCAGGGCAGCCGAGGCCGCCGGCGCGCCCGGTGCCGACTCCACGGGCTCTTCCCCGGCCCGCATCCACCGCCGCGCCCAGGCCCCGAACCCGCCCCGCCACCCGCCGCCGGCCACCGCCGGGCCGGCCGCGGACGCGGGTGCGGCAGCTCCGGGTCGGGCCGCGCGGGATCCGGGCGCGGGTGTGGGCGTGTCCGCCACGGGCCGGCCCGCGGCGGAACCGGTGCCGTGGTGGCCGACGGCCGCCGCCCCGTCCCGTTCACCCCCGTGACCCACGGGGGCCGTGGCGTACGGCGCCCCGGCGGCCGGTGCCCTGCCGGGGTCGGCCGGGTGGCCCGCGCCGGCGCCCGGGCCCGCCGGGGCGGAGGCGGGCGGGGCGGGCCACGCGGGGGGTGCCGGGGCGGTGCCGGCGGGCGGGGGCGGGAGGCAGAGGTGGCCCTCGCGGTCCGGGACGACCGGGAGCGCGGCCGGGGAGGAGACGGCCAGGCGGAGGGCCGATTCACCGATCCGGAGCAGCGCGCCCGGCGCCAGCGGCACGGGCTTCGCTCCCACCTTCGCGCCGTCCACCGTCGTGCCGTTCGTCGAGTCCAGGTCGGCGACGGCCACCCGGCCGTCCGCCGTCACGGTCACCGCGCAGTGCAGCCGGGACACGTCCGGGTCGTCCAGCGGGACGTCCGCGTCGGCCGAGCGGCCGATCCGGATCGCGCCGGGGTGCAGCAGGTGCACCCCGCCCGCGTCGGGTCCGGCCACCACGTGCAGCTGGGCCCCCTCGGCGGCGTCCGGCGCCGCGTCCGCCACCGGGCCGTGCAGCCCCAGCACCGCCCCGTCGACCAGCGGGGGCTCCCCGAGCACCTGCCGCTGCGGGTCCAGGCGCTGCGTACCGGCGTACAGCACGACCGTGCCCCCGGTGTCGGGCCCGCCGACGGTCGCCGCCAGCCCGGAGGCCACCGAGGCCAGCGCGGTCCCGGCGGGCGCGGTGACGAGCACGTCACACCCGGCGGGTACGGTCTGGTGGCCGCTGCGCGACCCGAGGACGGTCAGCCGGATCTGCATCGCCGTCAGCGATCCCTTCTGCGCGGTGCGCGGTTCGTGCGCCCGGCAGGGGAACGACGGCAGCCGCACGGCTGCCCCGAAAACCCCCACCCGGCGGGGCTCCCGTCCCCGCCGTTCCGTACGGGTGCATCCTCGCACCTGTCGCGGACGACACGCCCGGTTCTCCCCAAGAAATGATCTTGAATGATCGCACCCGCGGGGAACCCGCAGGGAACCTGTGGGGAAAGCCGAGCAAAAACGCCCCCGTCATACCCCGCGGATGTCACCCTTCGCACATATGTGCGGCAACCAACCTCCGGTACGTCGCGTCTTCCCGGAGGACACCCCCTAGAGTGGGCCGGAAAACGAACCCGGAAACGAAACCGGACGACGAACCACCGGCGGGACCCACCGCAGGACGACACAGGGAGCGCGAGACGTGCGGCCAGTCGGCAGCAAGTACCTGCTCGAGGAGCCGCTCGGGCGCGGCGCCACGGGCACCGTCTGGCGTGCCCGCCAGCGAGAGGCCGCCGGTGCGGAGGCGGCCGTCGCCGGCCAGCCCGGCGAGACCGTGGCCATCAAGGTCCTCAAGGAGGAGCTGGCCCAGGACCCGGACATCGTCATGCGCTTCCTGCGGGAGCGCTCGGTCCTGCTGCGCCTGACCCACCCCAACATCGTCCGCACCCGCGACCTCGTCGTCGAGGGCGACCTCCTCGCCCTGGTCATGGACCTGATCAACGGCCCGGACCTGCACAAGTACCTCCGCGAGAACGGCCCCTTCACCCCCGTCGCCGCCGCCCTGCTCACCGCGCAGATCGCGGACGCGCTCGCCGCCAGCCACGCCGACGGCATCGTCCACCGCGACCTGAAGCCGGCCAACGTGCTCCTCGACGAGAGCGACGGCCGGATGCGGCCGATGCTCACCGACTTCGGCATCGCCCGCCTCGCCGACTCCCCGGGCCTGACCCGCACCCACGAGTTCGTCGGCACCCCCGCCTACGTGGCCCCCGAGTCCGCCGAGGGCCGCCCGCAGACCTCCGCCGTCGACATCTACGGCGCCGGCATCCTGCTCTACGAACTCGTCACCGGCCGACCGCCGTTCGCCGGCTCCACCGCCCTCGAAGTGCTCCAGCGGCACCTCAACGAGGACCCGCAGCGCCCGCCGACCCTGCCCGAGCCACTGTGGATCGTCATCGAGCGCTGCCTGCGCAAGGAGCCGACCGAGCGCCCCAGCGCCGAGAACCTGGCCCGCGGCCTGCGCGTGGTCGCCGCCGGCATCGGCGTGCACAGCGCGCCGGGCGAGGTCGAGGCCGCGCTCGGCGTCGGCGCCCTGCTCGCGCCGGACCCCTCGCCCGCGCCCGTCCCCGAGGCCGCGGGCGGCGGTGCAGGCGACGCCGACCCCACGCAGGTGCTGCCCGCCCGCCCCACCGCCGCGCCGAGCGTCGGACCGGCCGGCGCCTACGACCCGAACGCCATGACCAGCGTGCTGCCGCCGGTCGGCGCCGCCGACGCCACCTCCGTCCTACCGGCCACCGGCGCCCCCGGGATCCCGGACGCGGCCGCCACCTCGGTCATGCCGCCCGTGGAGCGCCCGGACCAGCCGCACCCGTGGCAGACGCAGATGCGGGCGGCGCGCGAGCGCAACGAGCAGACGCAGATGCACTACCTCGACCCGAGCGAGGACCCGCTGCGCCGTCGGCCGCAGCGGCAGGCGCCCCCGCCGCCGCAGCAGCAGCCCCGGCAGCCCCAGCAGCCCGCGCAGTACCGCCAGGGTTCGCCGCAGCAGTACCCGCCGCAGCCGCAGCCGCAGCCGCAGCACCATCAGCCGCCGCAGCCGCCCCAGTACCGGCAGGCACCGCAGCAGCCGTACTACCCGCAGCCTCAGCAGGCGCCCCCGCCGCAGCAGCCCCAGCCGTACCGGCAGCCGCAGCAGCCCGCGTACCAGCCCCCGCAGGCCCCGCCGCCCCCGGTCCGGCAGCAGCCCCCGCAGGCCCCGCCGCAGCCGCGCGCCCCGCGGGAGCCGCGCGAGCCGCGCCGGCGCAGCGCCAACCCCATCAAGATCCCCGGCCTCGGCTGCCTCAAGGGCTGCCTGGTCATGATCCTGGTGTTCTTCGTCGCGGGCTGGCTGATCTGGGAGCTCACCCCGCTCCAGGAATGGATCGGCACCGGCAAGGGCTGGTGGGACCAGGTGTGGAGCTGGGGCTCCGGAATCGTCGACTGGGTGTCGTCGATCGGCGAGGCCACCGGCTCGGGCGGCGGCCCCGCCGCACCCTGAACCGCCCCCGCACGGAGCCGACTTCGTAGATTTGTCGACATCCGGGACCTGATTTTGCCCCTAGAAGTGAAGGTCGTCGCGATCCGCGGCGACCTTCACCCTTCCGGCCGCGTAGCTTTGGGCACGTACGCCAGCCGCTGAGGGAGCAGTCGTGGCACGGAAAATCGGCAGCCGGTACACCGCGCACCAGATCCTGGGGCGCGGCAGCGCGGGCACGGTGTGGCTCGGCGAAGGGCCGGACGGGCCCGTCGCCGTCAAACTCCTGCGCGAGGACCTCGCGTCCGACCAGGAACTCGTCGGACGCTTCGTCCAGGAGCGCAGCGCACTGCTCGGCCTGGACCACCCGCACATCGTCTCCGTCCGCGACCTCGTCGTCGACGGCAACGACCTGGCCCTGGTCATGGACCTGGTGCGCGGCACGGACCTGCGCACGCGCCTGGACCGCGAGCGGCGGCTCGCCCCCGAGGCGGCCGTCGCGATCGTCGCCGACGTGGCGGACGCGCTCGCCGCGGCCCACGCGGCCGGCGTCGTCCACCGGGACGTCAAACCCGAGAACGTGCTGCTCGACATGCAGGGCCCGCTCGGGCCGGGCGGCTCGCACCCCGCGCTGCTCACCGACTTCGGCGTGGCCAAGCTGATCGACTCGCCGAAGCGGGCCGGGGCGGGCGCCGGGGCCGGGGCCGGGACCGGGCGCACGTCCGCCCCGGCGACCCGGATCATCGGCACGCCGGACTACCTGGCCCCGGAGATCGTGGAAGGCCTGCCCCCGCGGGCCGCCGTCGACATATACGCCCTCGCCACCGTGCTGTACGAGCTGCTGGCCGGGTTCACGCCGTTCGGCGGCGGGCACCCGGGCGCGGTGCTGCGCCGGCACGTGACGGAGACGGTGGTCCCCCTGCCGGGGATCCCCGACGAGCTGTGGCAGCTGGTCGTGCAGTGCCTGGCCAAGGCCCCCGCCTCCCGGCTGCGCGCCTCCGAGCTGTCGGCGCGGCTGCGGGACCTGCTGCCGATGCTGGCGGGCATGCCGCCGCTGGACGTGGACGAGCCCGACGACGCGGAGCCGGAGCAGCCCGAAGCGCGGGAGGCCCCCGGGCAGGCCGACCCGGTCCGGCGCCGCGGGGTCGTCCCGCTGGTGCCGGGCACCGCGACCGACTCCAACCGGGACACCCACACCTCGATGCGGGTGCCGGCGCCGGACGAGCTGGCCGGGGGTGCGCTGGGCACCGCCCGGGTGCCGCGGCCGGCCGGCGGCCACCGGCCGGGGGCCGCCCGGCACCGGGCGGGGGCGGTCCGTCGGCGGCGGCTGGCGCTGTCCGCCGCCGCGGTGGGGTTGGTCGCCGCGCTGGGTGTCGGCGGCTGGCTCGCCTCGTCCGGCGACGAGCCGCCCCGCCCCCCGACGAAGCACTCGGCCCCACCGAAGCGCTAGCTGTATTGCCCTGTGAGGTTGGGGACGCGGCTGGAGGGTGGCTTGCCTTCGAGTGCGGTGTGTCCGCGGTGGTGATTGTAGGAGTGCAGCCACTGCGGGAATGCCTCGCGCCGTTCGGTCTCTGACCGGTAAGGGCGGGCGTAGGCCCACTCGTCGAGGAGGGTGCGGTTGAAGCGTTCGACCTTGCCGTTGGTCTGGGGCCGGTAGGGCCGGGTTCGCTTGTGGGCGATCCCGGCCGCGGCCAGGGTGTCCCGCCAGGTGTGGGAGCGGTAGCAGGAGCCGTTGTCGGTCAGGACCCGTTCGACGGTGATCCCGGCGTCGGCGAAGAATGCCTGTGCGCGGGTCCAGAACGCGGTGGCGGTCTCCTTGGTCTCGTCGGCCAGGATCTCGCTGTAGGCCAGGCGGGAGTGGTCGTCGACGGCGGTGTGGAGGTAGCTGTAGCCGAGGTTGGGGCGGCCGTGGGCGGTGCGGGGCCGGGCGGGGTCCCGGTGTGCCGAGCTGTTGCGGCCGCCGCGGGCACGGCCGAGGGTTCTGTGGCCGCCGCCGTCGGGGATGTTGCCGAGCTTCTTGATGTCCACATGGACCAGTTCCCCGGGCCGCTCGCGTTCGTAGCGGCGTATGGGCCGGCCGGTGGCCCGGTCCAGGTGCGCCAGGCGGGCCAGGCCGAACCGGGCCAGGACCCGGTGGACGGTCGAGGGCACCAGCCCCAGCAGATACGCGATGCGGGCCGGGCCCCACCGGCGGGCGAGACGGACCTTGATGATCCGGCGCTCGGTGCGGGTCGGCGTGCGGCGAGGGCTGTGCAAGGGGCGGGAGGACCGGTCTGCCATGCCGGCCTCACCCAGGGCCCGGTAGCGGACCGCCCACCGCTGGGCCGTGGTCGGCGAGACCCTGAAACGCTCGGCTGCCCTCCGCAAGGGCCAGCCGTCCTCGACGACGCAGCGGGCCAGGCGCAGACGACCGGTCTCGGTCAGGGGTGCATTACGGTGGGGCATGAGGGCCTTCTGTCGTTCGGTGGAGATGTCGCAATCCACACCGAACCCGGAAGGCCCTCACCCGTTCAAGATGCTCCAACCGAGACCTGCATCACCTGTACACAACCTCCCCGGACAGAACAGCTAGCCGCTGCCGCCGCCGCTGCGCGGAGCGCCCCCCCGTCCCTTGGCTCCGCCCCCCGGACCCCCGCGCCTCACACGCCGACGGGGCTGGAGATCCAGCCCGCGCGGCGTTTGAGCGCACCGGGCCGCGAAGCGCCCGGAACGCGGGCCGGGGCGAAGCCCGTTTTCGGGAAGGGGCGGGGCCGGGGAAACGGCCCCGCGCAGCGGCAACGCGAGCCGGTACCCGGCAGGGCGGCGGTTCAGGGCGGCGGAGTCACGCCGCGACGAGTTCCGGGTGCCAGCGCCGCGCCACGGCGGGGTGCGCCCGCACCCACCCCTTCAGCTCGTTGCGTCCGTACTCCGCGTGCAGCGGGTTCGACGCGTCGTGCAGCACGCCCGGCGCGTGCCGCAGGTACTCGCCCGGCACCGTGTCGATGACCGCGTCCAGCCGCGGGTTGTAGAAGAACGGCACCGAGTACCGTTCCACCGCCCCCGGCGGGCTGACCACCCGGTGGTCGGTGGCGGTCAGGTACCCCTCGGTGGCGATCTCCAGCAGCTCACCCAGGTTGACCACGAACGCGCCCGGCATCGGCGGCACGTCCACGTACCCGCCGTCCTTGACCACCTGCAGGCCGCCCACGGAGTCCTGGAGCAGCAGGGTCAGGAACCCGTAGTCCTTGTGGGCGCCGACGCCCTGGTCGGCGCCGGACGGCGCGGACCCGGGGTAGCGGATCAGCTTGGTGTGCAGGTGGGGCCGGTCGGCGAAGGCCTCGTCGAAGAAGTCGTGCGGGGCGCCGATCGAGGTCAGCAGTTCCTGCAGCAGCCGGTGGGCGACCGCGGCGAGTCGGGACTGCCAGTCGAGGACCACGGTGCGCAGTTCCGGCAGGGCGACCGGCCACTGGTTGGGGCCCTCCAGCCACAGGTACGCCGGGTCGCCCGGTTCCAGGGCCGGTGCGGGGCGTTCCGCGCCGACGTCCAGCTGGTCCCGCCAGTCGGAGGTTCCGCCGGTCAGCTCGTGGCCGATCCGGGTGTAGCCGCGGAAGTGCGGCGAGTTCAGGTTGCTGACGGCGAGCCTGTCGGCCTCCGGGAGGGCGAAGAAAGCCCTGGTCACGTCGAGTATTCGAGCGCTCTCCGCTTCGGTGATGCCGTGCCCGGTGAGGTGCAGGAAGCCGGTGTCCCGGGCTGCGGCGTGCAGTGCCTTCAGGAAGTCGGCCCGCTGGGCCGGGTCGTCGGCCTGGGAGAGATCGATGACGGGGAGGGAGTGCGCGGACGGCATGACGGCTCCATTTCGGATGTCACGGGGTCCTGTTCCCCAAAGGTGTCGGGGCAGCGGAGGGGGAGGGCCTCCGGCAGGGATGGCGCCGGGGCCGCGTGAGCCGCGTACAGGACCGAAGTCGGATCGGGGTTGATCAGGCTTGGGTACGGTCCGGCGGCTGACAGCTCGTCGTCGTGACACGCATGTGGTCCACATGGCGGCGCTTGACGAGGAGGAGAGTCATACCGTGAGCGTACGCCCGTATTGCCCATCATCAGAACGGGTGAACCGGACTGCCCGGACAGGGCTGCCCGCGGACCGGCTACGCTGGACCCGTGGCAGTCGTCGATGTTTCCGAAGAGCTGAAGTCCCTCTCCTCGACCATGGGGTCGATCGAGGCCGTCCTGGACCTCGACAAGCTGAGGGCAGACATCGCCGTGCTCGAGGAGCAGGCAGCGGCCCCGTCCCTGTGGGACGACCCGGATGCTGCCCAGAAGATCACGAGCCGGCTCTCCCACCTCCAGGCCGAGGTCCGCAAGGCCGAGACGCTCCGGGGCCGCATCGACGACCTCGCCGTCCTCTTCGAGCTGGCCGAGGAGATGGACGACCCGGACACCCGCGCCGAGGCGGAGACCGAGCTCACAGCGGTCCGCAAGGCGCTGGAGGAGATGGAGGTGCGCACCCTCCTGTCCGGCGAGTACGACGAGCGCGAGGCCCTGGTCAACATCCGGGCCGAGGCCGGCGGCGTGGACGCCTCCGACTTCGCCGAGCGGCTGCAGCGCATGTACCTGCGCTGGGCCGAGCGCCACGGCTACTCCACGGAGGTCTACGAGACCTCGTACGCGGAGGAGGCCGGCATCAAGTCGACCACCTTCGTCGTCAAGGCCCCGTACGCGTACGGCACCCTCTCGGTCGAGCAGGGCACGCACCGCCTGGTGCGCATCTCGCCCTTCGACAACCAGGGCCGCCGCCAGACCTCCTTCGCCGGCGTCGAGGTGCTGCCGGTCGTCGAGCAGTCCGACCACGTCGAGATCGACGAGTCGGAGCTCCGCATCGACGTCTACCGCGCTTCCGGTCCCGGCGGCCAGGGCGTCAACACGACCGACTCGGCGGTGCGCATCACGCACCTCCCGACCGGCATCGTGGTGTCCTGCCAGAACGAGCGCTCGCAGATCCAGAACAAGGCGAGCGCGATGAACGTCCTCCAGGCCAAGCTGCTGGAGCGCCAGCGCCAGGAGGAGCGCGCCAAGATGGACGCCCTCAAGGGTGACGGCGGCAGCTCCTGGGGCAACCAGATGCGCTCGTACGTCCTGCACCCGTACCAGATGGTCAAGGACCTGCGGACGGAGTTCGAGGTCGGCAACCCGCAGTCCGTGCTGGACGGCGAGATCGACGGGTTCCTGGAGGCCGGCATCCGCTGGCGCAAGAAGACGGAGCAGGGGCAGGACGCCTAGTCCCGTAGTCCTGCGAAGGTCCTGCGAAACGGGGGCGGGCCCGGACACCAGATGGTGTCCGGGCCCGCCCCCGTTTCGGCATGTTTCGGCATCTGCTTCCGGGACGTGCCGCGAGGAGCCCCGCGCCCCCTGCGGGCCCGTTCGCCCGTCTTCTAGGCCGTCTGCTGGGCCACCAGGGCCAGGGCTGCCGCCACAAGGACCACCAGGAGCGCGATGAGCGCCATGGGGTTCAGGCCTGCGAAGGGGCCCTCCTGCCGGAGGCGCTCCCGGTTCGCCCGGCACACCGGGCAGCGGCCCTGACTGACGGGCGCGGCGCAGTTCGCGCACACGAGCCGGTCATATGTCATGCGCTCTCCTCCTCTCGTCCCCTTGAACAACGCTTGGGGGAACGCTGCCGTTCCCCCTACCACTGTGCCAGCTCCGGCGACATTCGGCGCGGCCCGTCCGGGCAATCGCGAACGCGGCCCTCCCCGACCAGGGGATATATCGGGCAACTCCGGACGGCGGGTCCCCACCCAGCGCCCGTTCGCGTATGGTCACGCACACCTACTCCCGGCGACCGTGGTGCACCCGTGATCCGATTCGACAACGTCTCCAAGTCCTACCCGAAGCAGAACCGCCCCGCACTGAGAGATGTCTCCCTGGAGATCGCGAAGGGCGAGTTCGTCTTCCTGGTCGGCTCCTCCGGCTCCGGCAAGTCCACCTTCCTGCGGCTGATCCTGCGCGAGGAGCGGGCCAGCCACGGCCAGGTCCACGTCCTCGGCAAGGACCTCGGCAAGCTCTCCAACTGGAAGGTCCCGCAGATGAGGCGGCAGCTGGGGACCGTCTTCCAGGACTTCCGCCTGCTGCCCAACAAGACGGTGGCGGAGAACGTCGCCTTCGCCCAGGAGGTCATCGGCAGGCCCCGCGGCGAGATCCGCAAGGCCGTCCCGCAGGTCCTGGAGCTGGTGGGCCTCGGCGGCAAGGAGGACCGCATGCCGGGCGAGCTCTCCGGCGGTGAGCAGCAGCGCGTGGCCATCGCCCGCGCCTTCGTCAACCGCCCCTCCCTGCTGATCGCGGACGAGCCCACCGGCAACCTCGACCCGCAGACCTCCGTCGGGATCATGAAGCTGCTCGACCGGATCAACCGCACCGGCACCACCGTCATCATGGCCACGCACGACCAGCAGATCGTGGACCAGATGCGCAAGCGCGTCATCGAACTCGAACAGGGCCGTCTCGTACGCGACCAGTCGCGCGGCGTCTACGGCTACCAGCACTGAAAGGCCCACCCAGACGTCATGCGCGCCCAGTTCGTCATGTCGGAGATCGGCGTCGGTCTCCGCCGCAATCTCACCATGACCTTCGCGGTCATCATCTCCGTGGCCCTGTCGCTGGCCCTGTTCGGCGGCTCCCTGCTCATGCGCGACCAGGTGAGCCAGATGAAGGGCTACTGGTACGACAAGGTCAACGTCTCGATCTACCTGTGCAACAAGAGTGACGCGGAGAACAGCGAGACCGGGGGCAAGGCCTGCGCCAAGGGCGCGGTCACGCCCGAGCAGAAGCAGCAGATCGAGACCGACCTGAAGAAGATGGACCTCGTCCAGACGGTCCACTACGAGTCCGCCGACGAGGCCTACAAGCACTACAAGGAACGGTTCGGGCACACCGCGCTCGCCTCGGTGGTCACCCCGGACCAGATGCCCGAGTCCTTCCGCGTGAAGCTCAAGCAGCCGGAGAAGTACCAGGTCATCACGACGGCGTTCGCCGGCCGCGACGGCGTGCAGTCGGTCGAGGACCAGCACCGCGAGCTGGACAACCTCTTCCAGATGCTCAACTACCTCAACTGGGCCGCCCTCGGCATCATGCTGATCATGCTGGTCGTCGCCCTGCTGCTGATCGTCAACACGGTCCGCGTCTCGGCGTTCAGCCGACGGAGGGAGACCGGGATCATGCGGCTGGTCGGCGCCTCCAGTTTCTACATCCAGGTGCCGTTCATCATGGAGGCCGCGTTCGCCGGCCTGATCGGGGCCGTGTTCGCCTGCCTGATGCTCGGCGCCGGCCAGTACTTCGTCATCGACCACGGCGCTTCGCTGCGCAGCAAGATGGAGCTGATCAACTTCATCGGCTGGGACTCGGTGGTGACGAAGCTGCCGCTGGTGCTCGCGATCGGCGTGCTGATGCCCTCCATGGCGGCCTTCCTGGCTTTGCGCAAGTACCTGAAGGTGTGACAAGCGCCCCGTGTGAGCTCCGTCCAACCCTCCGTTCCCGTACGGAGCTTGTCCTAGACTCGGCGCCATGCTGGGTCTGCCCGCCTCCTGTCTTCGGCCCCGCGACCTCCGTCGCGGGGCCGCTTTGACGCTGGCCTTCGTCGCGGCGGTCACCACCGCGGCGGGCCTGGGCTGTTGGGACCGCGCCGGCGCCGGCGCCGCGAGCCGCGCCGACGCCGGCGCCGGGTTAACGGCCGCCGACACCGCCGCCCCCGGCCCCGGACCGTCCGGCCCGGCCGCCGGAACGGCCGACCGGGAGGCAGTCGCCCGCGCCGCCGCCGAGGCCGTCGCCGAGGGCAAGTCCGGCAAGAAGGCCGCCCAGGAGGTGGTCAGCCGCAGCGGCGACCGCTGGGGCGTCGTCTACGACCAGGGCGAGTACGCCGCCCTCGCCGACGACCTCGACGGCCGCTGGACCGGCGTCGGACTGTGGCCCGAGCGCCGCGCCGACGGCCACATAGAGATCACCAAGGTCCAGCCCGGCAGCCCCGCCGCCCGCGCCGGCCTGAGCGCCGGCGACCGCCTGCTCGACGTCGACGGCCGCACCGTCACCGGGCTGCGCGTCGCCGAGGTCGTCGCCCTCCTGCGCGGCGAGGTCGGTACCCCCGTGGTCGTGCGGTTCGGCCGCGACGGCGCCGCGGACCGCGCCGAGACCCTCCGCCGCGAACGGCTGCGCACCGAGCCCGTGACCGTACGGGAGCTGCCCGGCGGGGTCACCGTCATCAAGATCGCCTCCTTCAGCCGCGGCTCCGGCGAGCGCGTCAAGGCCGCCGTCGAGGCCGCCCCGGCCGGCGCCGGCGTCATGCTCGACCTGCGCGGCAACCCGGGCGGCCTGGTCACCGAGGCCGTGACCGCCGCCTCCGCCTTCCTCGACGGCGGCCTCGTCGCCACGTACGACGTCCGCGGCGACGAGCGCGCCCTGTACGCCGCCCCCGGCGGGGACACCGCCCGCCCCCTCGTCACCCTGGTCGACGGCGGCACCATGAGCGCCGCGGAACTCGTCACGGGAGCCCTCCAGGACCGCGGCCGGGCCGTCGCCGTCGGTACGCGGACCTTCGGCAAGGGCTCGGTGCAGATGCCGACGGAGCTCCCGGACGGCTCGGTCGCCGAGCTGACGGTCGGCACGTACCGCACCCCGGCCGGGCGCAGCCTCGACGGCAAGGGCATCACCCCGGACGTGGCGGCGGGCACGGCCGTCGAGGAGCGGGCGCGCGCGGTATTGGGTGGCCTCGGGGCGGGGTCGTAGTGCGAAAATGACCGCACTATGGCTAAGGAAAAAGGGCGCAAGCTGATCGCCCAGAACAAGAAGGCGCGGCACGACTACCACATCCTCGACACCTACGAGTGCGGCATCGTGCTCATGGGCACCGAGGTGAAGTCGCTGCGCCAGGGCCGGGCCTCGCTGGTCGACGGCTTCGTGTCGGTGGAGGGCCACGAGGCCTGGATGTACAACGTGCACGTGCCGGAGTACAGCCAGGGCACCTGGACGAACCACAGCGCCCGTCGCAAGCGGAAGCTCCTGATGCACCGGGAGGAGATCGACAAGCTGGAGTCCAAGGCGCAGGAGACCGGCCACACGGTCGTGCCGCTGGCCCTGTACTTCAAGGACGGCCGCGCCAAGGTCGAGATCGCGCTGGCCAAGGGCAAGAAGGAGTACGACAAGCGGCAGACGCTCCGCGAGAAGCAGGACACCCGCGAGACGAACCGCGCGATCGCCGCCGCCCGCCGGCGGCAGCGCGGCGAGCGTTAATCTCCTGGCACCCGGTGGTCCACTTCGCGTACCATGGGCTCAGCACCACCTCCCAGGGGGTGGAGCAGTTTGAAAAATCAACATGGGGATGATCGGTTTCGACAGCGGATGTCGATGTAGGGGAAGCGAGCCGAGGAAGCGGCAATGATCTCGCTAACCACATGTCGCAAAAAAATAATCGCCAACTCCAAGAGCGATAACTCCCGCTTCGCCCTCGCTGCCTAATAGCAGTGAGCTGAAGCCTCTGTGAGGAGCGTCAGCCCGGAAGTGGTCCCGGTCCGGATCCTGGCGTCGACTAGGGATCTAAACCTCTAGCCCCGGTCACGGGGGTTGGAGGGAAACCAAACAGTGACTGAGCCCGTCGGAGACTTGTCCGTGTGATCTCCGGGGCCGAGAAAAGCGCAGCGGACTGCGCTCGGAGAAGCCCTCCTTCTGCACCGTTGGACGCGGGTTCGATTCCCGCCATCTCCACTCATCCCATGTGGGCGAAGGCCCCGCGACCGGTTCGGTCGCGGGGCCTTCGTCATGCGCGGCCGCCGCCTATTCCTGCAGCTTCCGGACGTCCTTCATGAGCGCGAGTGCCTCGCGGCCGGAGGCGAGCCGGATCCAGACGTACGCCTGATCGGCGTCCACGCCGGCCCAGCCGGAGCCGACCTGCACGATCCGCCCGCTGACCTGCATCGGCAACTGGCGCCCCCGCTGCCCGGGCGGCACGTGGGTCACGGCGGTGACGAGATCGCCGACGGCGTAGGGGCTGCGGGGCGAGGGCGACGCCATGCGGGTCACCGCCCTTCCTGCGGGTCGCCGGTACGGTCGTGCCGGACCGCCGGCGCCGGCCCGCGGGTCCGCCACTGTCGGAGGAACCGGTTCAGGCCCTTCTCGGCCCGGGCGAGGGTGGCGGCGGAGAGGGTGTCACCGGGGACGCGCAGGCGGGGGTCGGGCTGGTCGGTCCTGGCGGTCATGGCTGCGTACCTGCCTCGTGTCGGTGGTGCCGCACGTGCGCGTCGGGAGTGACGGGCAGCCGGGCGGCGGTCGGATGTGCCGAATGGCCGGAACAGGAGGCGCGTCGGACGGCTCCTTGCGGCTGGCATCCATCCAACGCGGGTACGGGCGGGGGGAGTAGGGAGCACACTGGCGGCAAGGTTGAACGCGTTGAACGGCTCGGGGGTTCACCGATGGCAGCACGGACACGCACACCGAACGAAGCCCTCGCCCGCCTCATGGCAGAGGCCGGGGCGGGTAACGCCCAGCTGGCCCGCCGCGTGAACGCCGTGGGCGCGGAGCTGGGTGTCACCACGTACTACGACAAGACGACGGTCTCGCACTGGCTCGCGGGCAGCGTGCCGAAGCCGGAGGCGCGTCCGGCAGTGGTGGAGGCGCTCTCCCGGCTCCTCGGGCGGCCCGTGACGGCGACCGAGCTGGCCTGGCCGGCTCAAGGTCCGGCCGGTGCCGGTGCCGGAGAGGGAGGCGGAGGCGGCGGGGACGCGGTGGGCGAGGTCGCGGACCTGAGCAGGGCCGACATGGACCCCTCCCGGCGGAGCGTCCTCGGGGCCGGGATGTACGCGGCTGCGCTCGGCGTGCCCAGGTTCGAGGACTTCGCCGACCGGGCCGAAGCCGTTGCCGCCGGGCGGACGGTGCGGATCGGCGCGTCCGACGTGGCGACCGTCCGCCTGATGACCGACAAGATCGCCGACATCCTCGACGAGATCGGGGCCGGGCACGCCCGCCCGATGGCCGCCGCGTTCCTCACCAACACGGTCACCCCGTACCTGCGGGCGGACGGGTCGGAGCAGGTGCGGAACAGCATGCTGGCCGCCGCTTCGGACCTGGTCTACCTCACGGGCTGGATGGCGATGTTCGAGGAACGGCAGGGCCTTGGCCAGCGCTACTACCACCAGGCGCTGGCGCTCGCCGGATCCGCCCAGGACCACGTCACCTACTGCCGGACCCTGCGCGGTATGAGCCTCCAGGCGTCCCACCTCGGGTACGGGCCGAAGGCGCTGGAACTGGCGGACGCGGCGGCGGAGGCGGCGCCGGCCGGCGGGCCCCGCCTGGTGGCGTTCCTGCGCGGGCAGCAGGCCGCGGCGGCGTCCATGACCGGCGACCGGCGCACTGCCCTGGCCCGGCTTCGGGAGACCGAGACGGCGCTGTCACAGGCGGACGACCGCCGTGACGCGGTCGGAGGCTACGACCAGGCGGCCTTCCACTTCCACGAGGCGCACGTCATGTGGTGGCTCGGGGACCGGGAGGGCTCGGTCGACGCCCTGCGCCGCTCCAACCACGCCCGCTCCCCGCAGGAGCGTCAGGGGCGACTGCACGCCCTGGGGGTGATCGCGGACCGGCAGATGCAGATGCGGCACATCGAGGCCGCCGCGCAGACGTGGACGGAGTTCCTGGACCTCCACACCACCCTGTCGTCCACGCGGGGGGACGAGCACCTGAAGGCCTTGCAGAAGGGGATGGCCGGCTACCGTCGCGTTCCCGGTGTCGCGGAGCTCCTCGCTCGCGCCGCCGACGTCGCCAAGCGCAAGGCCGCGTGAGGCTGCAGGGCCCTCGTCGTGCTGCGGCCGTCCGGTCAGTCGGAGTAGTGGTAGCGGGCCTTGACGATTTTCACCTCCTTGTCGTCGGCCCGATAGACGAGGCGGTGCTCGTCGTCGATCCGGCGCGACCAGTAACCCGTCAGGTCGCCTTTGAGCGGTTCAGGCTTGCCGATGCCCGCAAAGGGGGACCGCTGGAGCTCGCCGATCAGCCGTGTGATCTTCCTCGCCATCTTCCTGTCTGCTCCGAGCCAGAACAGGAAGTCCTCCCAGGCGGCCGGGTCGAAGTGGACGCTCCTCACTCGTCACCGGCCAGTGCCTGGAGTTCCTCCATCGTCTTGGTCACCGCCGCCGATCCCTCGCGGTCGCGGGCGACGGCTTCCATGAGCCGGCGGGCGTTCGCCGGCGAGCGCAGGAGGTAGACGGTCTCCTGCCAGGAGTCGTAGTCCTCGGCGGACATGAGGACCGCATCCCCGTTCTTGGAGCTGATGCGCACCGGGGTGTGGTCGTTGTTGACGCGCTCGATGAGCGGGAACAGTGTCTTGCGGGCTTCGCTGGCGCTTATGGGCATCTTCCGCACCCCAATCCTGCCGGTACCACGGGAGCGGTACCGGAAAACGGTACCGGTCTCGTACCGGATTACGGTACCGGATTGCGATGGGGTATGCGGGTCGCCGCGATTGCCAGGGCGGTGAGGGCCGCTGCGGCCGGGAGGGCGTACGGGGCGGTGGTGCCCGAGTGGTCGATCAGCCAGCCCGCGGAGGCCGAGCCGGCGGCTATGCCGGCCAGGATGGCGGTGACCGCCAGGGTCATGCCCTCGTTGAGTCGGGTCGGCGGGGTCGCGGCGTGGACGCGGGACATCGCCGTGACCATGGTCGGGGCGGTGGCCACGCCCGCCAGGAGGAGGGCGCAGCCCAGCAGGACCACGGAGTCGGTCGCGGCGGCGGCCCAGGGCAGGGCCATGGCCGCGGCGAGGGCGGCGAGGCAGGTGGGGAGGGTGCGCGGGCGGAGCGTGCCGTAGAGGAGGCCCGCCGCGCAGGAGCCGGCCGCCTGGAGGGCGAGGACGGGGCCGGAGGCGGCGCCGAGGCCGTGCGAGCCGAGGTACGCGATCGAGGCGACCTCCATCGCTCCGAACATCACGCCGAGGGAGAGGAACAGGGCGAGCAGGGGGCGGAGCTCGGCGAGGGGGGTGCCGGCGCGGGCGGTCCGGGTCGGCGGCGGCTCCGTGGAGCGTTGCGCGGTGAAGACCAGCATGCCGGTGAGGAGGAGGGCGGCGGCGGTGAGGGTGCCCGCCTCGGGGAGGACGGCCGAGCACAGGGCGGCCGCGACCACCGGGCCGAGCATGAAGCACAGCTCGTCGGCGGCCTGCTCGAAGGCCATGGCGGTGTGGTGCGCGGAGCGGGAGTCGCGCAGCAGGTGGGTCCAGCGGGCCCGGGACATGCCGCCGATGTTGGGCGTGGTGGCGGTGGCCGCGTAGCTGGCGAAGAGGGTCCAGGCGGGGGCGCCGGAGCGGACGCACAGGACGAGGGAGAGCGAGCCGAGGACCGCGATCAGGGTGGCGGGGACGGCGATCCGGGCCTGGCCGTACCGGTCCACCAGGCGGGCGGTCCAGGGGGCGACCGCGGCGGTGGCCGCGAGGCCGGTGGCCGTGACCGCGCCGGCGAGGGCGTACGAGCCGCGCTGCCCGGCGATCATCATGACGGCGCTGATGCCGAACATGCCCATGGGGAGCCGGGCCAGCAGGTTCCCGGCGGTGAAGGCGCGGGTGCCGGGGAGGGCGAACAGGCGGCCGTAGGGGCCGGGGGTGCGGCCGGCCCTGGCCGGTCGGCGGTCCGGCATCGATGCGATCACCAGCGTGGTGCCGGTCGTGGCCATGCGGGGGAGGGTCGGGGGCGGGGCGGTGTGCGGCATGTCATCCAAGATCCGGGGTGGGGGGCCGGGACGTCCAACACCTGATCACGGCCCATTCACCGGGTTTCGTTGTTAGTCTCGGCGGGTGAATGCCCGTGACGTGGAACCCCGACTGCTGCGCGCGTTCCTCGCCGTGGCCGAGGAACTGCACTTCACCCGTGCCGCCGCCCGCCTGTACATCGCCCAGCAGGCCCTCAGCAGGGACGTACGGCGTCTCGAACAGGCCCTGGGGGCGCCCCTGTTCGTCCGCACCACCCGCACCGTCGAGCTCACCTCCGACGGGGAGCGGCTGCTGGCGCCGGCCCGCCGGGTGCTCGCCGCGTACGAGGAGCTGGCCGGCGCCTTCGCCGGCCCCCGCCCGCTGCTTGTCGACCTGAACACCGACGGGCCGAGCACCGCCCGCACCGTCCTGGAGCGGGCCCGCGAACTCGCCCCGGACTGCGAGCTGATGGCCCGCTTCGAGAGCGGGCTGACGCACGCCGCGGCCGAGGTCGCCGCCGGGCGCCTCGACGTGGCGTTCGGCTACGTCGGCGGCCTGGAGCCGGCGCTGCGGGCCCGCCTCGACCACGCGCCCGTACGCTACGAGCCGCTCGCCGTGCTGCTGCCCGACGGGCACCCGCTGGCCGCGGAGCAGCGGCACGGCGGACCGCTGGCCGTCGGCGCCCTCGCCGGGGAGCGGGTGTACGCCGGGGCCGGGAACCCGCGGACCCTGGAGTGGACGCGGCTGGCGCGCGAGCTGTTCGAGGGGCGGGGGATCGCGCTGGCGCCGCCCGCGCCCGTGGCCGTGGGGAAGGACGAGTTCCGCCGGGTGATGGCGAAGACCCGGAACCCGGTCCTCGCCACCGTGGACTTCCTCGACATGCCCGGGTGCGTGAAGTGCCCGCTGACCGACCCCGTGCCGCTGTCGCCGCTGTCCATGGTGTGGCGCAAGGGCTTCCGGCACCCCGGCCTGGAAGCGCTGCGCCGGGCCGCGGCGCTCCTCGCCGCCGACCGCCGCTGGCTGGACGTCCCCGCCGGGAGCTGGCTCCCCGCCGCCGCGCTCACACCCCTGCCGGGCGGCGGGTGAGAGCAAGGTTTCCCGCCGGTCATCCGGCGGGGACCGGGGCCGAAACGCATCGTTCCTACGGTCGGACCACGGACCGAGGACTGTGGAGGCGTGTGATGACCGGTACGACCGCACCGCGCAGGGGAGGCCGCTGGATCGAGCGGTGGGACCCGGAGGACGAGGCCTTCTGGAAGGAGTCCGGGGAGCGGATCGCCCGCCGCAACCTGCTCTGGTCGGTGGTCAGCGAGCACATCGGCTTCTCCGTCTGGTCCCTGTGGTCGGTGATGGTGCTCTTCATGGGCCCCGAGTACGGGATCGACCCGGCCGGCAAGTTCTTCCTCATCGCGACGGCCACCACCGTCGGCGCCCTCGTCCGCATCCCCTACACCTTCGCCGTCGCCCGGTTCGGCGGCCGGAACTGGACCGTCGTCAGCGCCCTGCTGCTGCTCGCGCCGACCGTGGCCGCACTGTTCGTCATGGAGCCCGGGACCGCGTACGGCACCTTCCTGGCCGTGGCGGCCCTCACCGGCGTCGGCGGCGGCAACTTCGCCTCCTCGATGACGAACATCAACGCCTTCTTCCCGCTGCGCAAGAAGGGCTGGGCGCTCGGCCTGAACGCCGGCGGCGGCAACATCGGCGTCCCGGTGGTGCAGTTGGCCGCGCTGCTCGTCATCGCGACCGCCGGGGCCGGGCATCCGAGGCTGCTCCTGGCCGTCTACCTGCCGCTGATCGTGGTCGCGGCCGTGATGGCGCTGCTGCGGATGGACAACCTGGCGCCCGTACGCAACGACGGGGGCGCCGTCCGCGAGGCCGTCCGCGAACGGCACACCTGGATCGTGGCGCTGCTGTACGTCGGCAGCTTCGGCTCCTTCATCGGCTACAGCTTCGCCTTCGGGCTGGTGCTGCAGACGCAGTTCGGCCGGACCCCGCTGCAGGCGGCCTCGTTCACCTTCGTCGGACCGCTGCTCGGATCACTGATCCGGCCCGTGGGCGGTGCTCTCGCCGACCGGTTCGGCGGGGCGCGCATCACTCTCGGCGCGTTCGCGGCGATGGCCGCCGCGACCGGGGTGGTCGTGTACGCCTCGCTGAGGGAGTCGCTGCCGCTCTTCCTCGTCGGCTTCACGGGACTGTTCGTGCTCAGCGGGATCGGCAACGGCTCCACCTACAAGATGATCCCCGGCATCTTCCAGGCCCAGGCCCTGGCCCGCGGCATGGGAGGCGAGGCCGCGGCGGCGTACGGACGGCGGCTCTCCGGCGCCTCCATGGGCCTCATCGGCGCGGTGGGCGCCCTCGGCGGGCTCGGCATCAACCTGGCCTTCCGGGAGGCCTTCCGGGCCTCCGGATCCGGGACCGCGGCCTTCGTCACCTTCCTCGGCTGCTACGCCGTCTGCGGCACGGTCACCTGGGCGGTATACCTTCGCCGGCCCACCGCCGCGCCCCGCCCGGACGCCGGAGTCGAAGCGAAGCCGCAGCTCACGTCGGTGTAACAGCGGTTTACGGCCACGAAATACGGCGGAACCGGCCCTGACACGCAGACTTGACAGGCTCGGTTCCCGTCGCGCGACACGCGGTCGCGAACGTGATATCGACCCACTGGGCAAGGCAGGTCACCATGGACGACCCCACCCCGACGCGCACCGCCACCGGCAGGGCGGCCGCCACGGCGACCGGCAAGGCGACCGCCACGGCCGCCGCCGCTCCAGACGCCGGCACCGCGGAGGCAACGGTCGCCCCGCTGGCCGGCTTCACCGTGGGGGTCACCGCCGCCCGGCGGGCGGACGAGCTGATCGCCCTGCTGCGCCGGCGCGGCGCCACCGTCCTGCACGCCCCCGCGCTGCGGATCGTCCCGCTGGCCGACGACGGCGAACTCCTCTCCGCCACCCGGGAACTGCTCGCCGACCCCCCGGACGCCGTCGTCGCCACCACCGCCATCGGGTTCCGCGGCTGGATCGAGGCCGCCGACGGCTGGGGCATCGGCGAGGAACTCCTCGGACGGCTGCGCGCCGCCGAACTCCTCGCGCGCGGGCCGAAGGTGAAGGGCGCCATCCGGGCCGCCGGACTGGTGGAGGACTGGTCCCCGGAGTCGGAGTCCCTCGCCGAGGTCCTCGACCGGCTGCTGGCCGGCGGGGTGGCCGGTCGGCGCATCGCGATCCAGCTGCACGGCGAACCGCTGCCCGGGTTCGTCGAGGCGCTGCGGGCCGGCGGGGCCGACGTCGTCGGGGTGCCGGTGTACCGGTGGATGGCCCCGGAGGACCTCGGGCCGCTGGACCGGCTGCTGGACGCGGTGGCGGGCGGCGCGGTCGACGCGGTGAGCTTCACCTCCGCCCCGGCGGCGGCCTCGCTGCTGTCCCGGGCCGAGGAGCGGGGGCTCGCGGAGCCGGTGCTGGCCGGGCTGCACGACGGCGTCCTCGCCGCCTGCGTGGGACCGGTCACGGCGGTGCCGCTGCAGGCGCGCGGGGTGGACACCGTACAGCCGGAGCGGTTCCGGCTGGGCCCGCTCGTGCAGCTGCTCTGCCGGGAGCTGCCCGGCCGGGCGAAGGTGCTGCCGGTCGCCGGGCACCGGCTGGAGATCCGGGGCCAGGCCGCGCTCGTGGACGACGGGCTGCGGCCCGTACCGCCGGCCGGGATGGCCCTGCTGCGGGCGCTGGCCCGGCGGCCCGGTTGGGTGGTGTCCCGGGCGGACCTGCTGCGGGCGCTGCCCGGGGCGGGCCGGGACGAGCACGCCGTGGAGACGGCCATGGCCCGGCTGCGCGGCGCCCTGGGCGTGCCGAACCTCGTCCAGACGGTGGTCAAGCGGGGCTACCGGCTGGCGCTGGACGCGGGGGAGTGCACGCCGGGGCACTGATCCCGGGCGCCCGTACGGCGGGGCCGGCCGGAGCGCCCGGCGGTCCCGTACGGCGCCAACCCCTGGCTGCGGGCAGCGGGTTGGGCTACCGTGCCCGGATGATCATCGACGGGGTGGGGATGCGGTGCGTCGAGCCCGGCGACGCCGCCGGGCTGGCCGAGGCGCTGGTGCGCAGCCGGGCGTACATGGCGCCGTTCGAGCCGTGGCGGTCCGAGGTGTTCTACACCGAGGAGGGCCAGCGGGTCCGGATCGCGGGCCTGCTCGCCGAACGCGACGAGGGGCGCCTCTTCCCGTACGTGCTCGTCGAGGCGGCCACGGACGCGCCCATCGGCATGATGAACCTCGGCTCCGTCAGCCTCGGCCCCTTCCGCAGCGGCGGCGTCGGCTACTGGGTCGACCGGGAATGGGCCGGCCGGGGCGTCGCCACCGCAGCCCTCCGGGAGGTGTGCCGGATCGCCCGCGACGAACTCCGGCTCCACCGGGTGGAGGCGTCGACCCTCGTCGACAACACCGCCTCCCAACGGGTCCTCGCCAAGGCGGGCTTCGCCCGGATCGGCCTCGCCCCGGGCTACCTGCACATCAACGGCGCCTGGCGCGACCACCTCCTCTTCCAGCGGCTGCTGCACGACGACCCGCCGCCGTAGGACGCCCGCCGGAGCCGGACCGGCCGCCCGTACGGGGGGTTCCGCATCCACGCGCCGAGGGGCACTCTGAAAGCGCGTCCCTGGACAAGAGGCGGTGACGGGCATGTGGTTCGACTCCGGGCGGGTGTGCCTGGACCTACTGGCCACCTTCACGGGGCCCGCCGCCGCAGGACCCGCCGGCGTGGGATCCGCCGGCGCCCCCGGCGCCCCCGGTGCCCCCGGCGACCCGGCGGACGTCGGGCGCGCCGAGGAACTGCGCGACGGCGACGGGCTGCGGCTCTGGCTCGCCGGCGCCGGGCTCGTCCCCGACCGGACCCCGCTCACGCGGGTGGGCCCCGACTGGGTCGCGGCCTTCCGCACCCTGCGCGCCGACGTCGGCAGCCTGGTCCGCGGCGAGCTCGCCGGGTCCGGGCCCGACGAGGGGGCACTCGCCCGGGTCAACGCGCTGGCCGCCGGACCACCCCCCGGCCTGTGCGCCGTCCGGGACCAGGAGGGGCACCTCGTACGGGAGCTGTGCGGCGGGGTGGAGTGCGGCGCACTGCTCGCCGCCGTCGCCCGGGACGCCGTGGAACTCCTCACCGACCCCGGCGACCGCGCCCTGCTGCGCTCCTGCGCGGCCGACGGCTGCACCCGCGTCTACCTGGACACTTCCCGCGGCCACCGGCGCCGCTGGTGCTCCAGCGAGGTGTGCGGCAACCGCGAGCGCGTCGCCCGGTACCGGCGCCGGGTCCTCGCCGCCCGCCCGGCCAGGTGATCCGCGCGCCGTCGACGGAACGGGCGTGCGGACAGGCCGCGGCTTCGCGTACGGTTGACGGTCGCCCATGCACGTCAGAAGGGGGCCATTGGTGGCCGCGCAGGATGCCGCTGTCGACAGCACGGCGGATTCCGTCCGCGATCGGGAGATCGCGATCGAGCAGACTCATCTGGACCAGGTGTACCGCCGCCTCGAGGAGAAGATCGACGAGGCCGAGTTCCTGATGAACGACGCGGCCAAGCGCGGCCAGGTCGGCACGCCCGGCGCGCTGGCCGAGCGCGACGCGCAGGTCTTCCGGGCGGGCATCCACCTCAACCGGCTGAACAACGAGTTCGAGGACTTCCTCTTCGGCCGCATCGACCTGGTGCTCGGCAAGGACGGCGAGCGCGGCCCGGACGGCGCGTACACCTCCGTCGAGCCCGCCGACGACGCGATCCGCGAGGGCGGGGCCGGCCCGGTCGCCGACATCGCCGAGACCCTGCACATCGGCCGCATCGGCGTCCTCGACGCCGACTACACGCCGCTGGTCATCGACTGGCGCGCGCCGGCCGCCGCCCCGTTCTACCGGTCCACGCCCAAGGAGCCCGGCCGGGTCGTGCGGCGCCGCGTCATCCGCTCCAAGGGCCGCAAGGTCCTCGGCGTCGAGGACGACCTGATGCGCCCGGAGGTCACCGCCTTCCTCGACGGCCGCGAACTGCCCGCGATCGGCGACGGCGCCCTGATGGCCGCCCTCGGGCGGGCCCGTACGCACTCCATGCGCGACATCGTCTCGTCCATCCAGGCCGAGCAGGACCTGGTGATCCGCGCCCCCGCCGCGTCCGTCGCCGAGGTCGCGGGCGGGCCCGGCACCGGCAAGACCGCCGTCGCCCTGCACCGCGCCGCCTACCTGCTCTACCAGGACCGGCGCCGCTACTCCGGCGGCATCCTGATCGTCTCGCCGACCCCGCTGCTCGTCGCGTACACCGAGGGCGTGCTGCCCTCGCTCGGCGAGGAGGGCCAGGTCGCCATCCGGGCACTGGGCTCCCTGGTCGACGGCGCCGAGGCGACCGCGTACGACGAGGCGGCCGTCGCCCGGATCAAGGGCTCCTCCCGGATGCTGAAGGTCCTGCGCAAGGCCGTCCGCGGTGCGCTCGAACTCGGCGACGCGCCGGAGCGGCTGCGCGTGGTGGCCTTCTCCCGCCGCGTGGAGCTGGAGGCCGACGAGCTGAACCGGATCCGGCAGAACGTCCTCGGCGGCACCGCTCCGATCAACCTGCTGCGTCCGCGCGCCCGCAAGCTGCTCCTCGACGCCCTGTACGCCAAGACCGGCGCGTCCGGCCGGCACAGCGACCCGGAGCTCGCGGCGGAGCTGCGCTCGGCCTTCGACGAGGACGTCTCCACCGAGGACTCCTTCATCGGCTTCCTCAACGCCTGGTGGCCCGAACTGACCCCGCGCGGCGTCCTCGGTGCCCTCGGCGACGAGCGTCGCCTCGGCCGCTGGTCGCGCCGGGTGCTGAACCCGCGCGAGGTCCGCCGGCTGGCCCGCTCGCTGCGCCGCGTCGGACCCGACGGCAAGGGCCCGCTGTCGGTCCACGACGTCGCGCTGCTGGACGAGCTCCAGCAGCTGCTGGGCGCCCCGGCCCGGCCGAAGCGGAAGCGGGAGGCGGACCCGCTGGACCAGCTGACCGGGCTGCAGGAGCTGATGCCGGTCCGCGAGGAGAGCCAGTGGGAGCGGGCGGAGCGGATCGCGGCGGAGCGCACCGAGTACGCGCACGTGATCGTGGACGAGGCGCAGGACCTGACGCCCATGCAGTGGCGGATGGTCGGCCGCCGCGGCCGGCACGGCACCTGGACGGTGGTCGGCGACCCGGCGCAGTCCTCGTGGATCGACCTGGAGGAGGCGGCCGCCGCCCGTGACGAGGCCCTGGGCACCCGGCCGCGCCGGCGCTTCACCCTGACGGTGAACTACCGCAACCCGGCGGAGGTCGCGGAGATCGCCGCCCGGGTGCTGAAGCTGGCGATGCCCGGCATGGAGCCGCCGACCGCGGTCCGCTCCACCGGTCTGGAGCCGCGGTTCACGACCGCCGACGGCGATCTGGGGGCCGTGGTGCGGGAGGAGACGCGGCAGCTGCTGGAGCAGGTCGACGGGACCGTCGGCGTGGTCGTCTCCATGGAGCGGCGCGAGGAGGCCGCCGGCTGGCTGGCCGACCTCGGCGAGCGGGCGGTGGCGCTGGGCAGCCTGGAGGCCAAGGGCCTGGAGTACGACGCCACGGTGGTCGTCTCCCCGGCGGAGATCGCCGGCGGCACCACTCGCGAGGAGGTCGAGGCCGGCGACTTCCCGGCGGGCCTGCGCGTGCTCTACGTGGCGCTGACGCGTGCGACGCAGCAGCTGACGGTGATCTCCACCGGGCGGGACGAACCGGACGCGGACGGTCTGCCGTCCCTGCTCCGGCCGTGACGCGCCGCCACACGGCGGCAGGGTGACGGCGGCCCCGGCGGGCGCCGCCGTCACGGATGGCCCGCGGCCGGAAGCGTGGTGGGACGGAGCGCACTCCCGTGCGGGGGACCGGTCGGACGGATCCTTTGTTAGCCTGGGTACGACACCGGCTCGATCCAAGCCCCCGGGCCCAACCTTCGTCGCCTAGAGCGACCACTTGCCGCGAGGCGAGCATGGCGGGTCGGTGTCATGCTCTTGCACAGGTCCGCGCCCCTCGAAGCCGAGGGGCGCGGACCTTTTTCGTGCCCGCATACGCTTCCTCGACCCCGTTATATCTCGTATGGTGGAAGAGTCTTTCCGAAATTCGCGGCTGGTTACCTGCTACTGACCAGTAGGTGGGACGATCGGACAACACGGTCCTGCAACACCCGGCGTGCTGCGGGGCCCTGTGCGTACACGAAAAACAGGGACAGAAGAGGAAACACGGCCATGGCAACGGCGCCCAGCGTCTCGTACTCGATGACGGTCCGCCTGGAAGTGCCCGCGAGCGGAACCGCGGTCTCCCAGCTCACCACCGCCGTGGAGTCCTCCGGTGGCTCGGTCACCGGCCTCGATGTGACCGCCTCCGGCCACGAGAAGCTCCGTATCGACGTCACCATCGCCGCGACCTCCACCGCACACGCGGACGAGATCGTCGACAAGCTCCGCGGCATCGAGGGCGTCAGCCTCGGCAAGGTCTCCGACCGTACGTTCCTGATGCACCTCGGCGGCAAGATCGAGATGGCGTCCAAGCACCCCATCCGCAACCGCGACGACCTCTCGATGATCTACACCCCGGGCGTGGCCCGCGTGTGCATGGCGATCGCCGAGAACCCCGAGGACGCGCGCCGCCTCACCATCAAGCGCAACTCCGTCGCAGTCGTGACGGACGGCTCCGCCGTCCTGGGCCTGGGCAACATCGGCCCGAAGGCCGCCCTGCCCGTCATGGAGGGCAAGGCCGCCCTCTTCAAGCGGTTCGCCGGCATCGACGCGTGGCCCATCTGCCTGGACACCCAGGACACCGACGCCATCGTCGAGATCGTCAAGGCGATCGCCCCCGGCTTCGCCGGCATCAACCTGGAGGACATCTCCGCGCCGCGCTGCTTCGAGATCGAGGCCCGGCTGCGCGAGGCCCTGGACATCCCCGTCTTCCACGACGACCAGCACGGCACCGCGATCGTCGTGCTCGCCGCCCTCACCAACGCACTTCGCGTCGTGGGCAAGGCAGTTGGCGACGTCAAGGTCGTCATGTCGGGCGCCGGTGCGGCCGGCACGGCCATCCTCAAGCTGCTCCTGGCGGCCGGCGTGAAGAACGTCGTGAGCGCCGACATCCACGGCGTCGTGCACGCCGGCCGGCCCGACCTGGTGGACGCCGCCGAGGACTCGCCGCTGCGCTGGATCGCCGACAACACCAACCCCGAGGGCTACACGGGCACGTTGAAGGAGGCCGTCGTCGGCGCCGACGTGTTCATCGGCGTCTCGGCCCCGAACGTGCTGTCCGGCGAGGACGTCGCCGCCATGGCGGAGGGTGCGATCGTGTTCGCGCTCGCGAACCCGGACCCCGAGGTGGACCCGGCGATCGCCCGCCAGACCGCGGCCGTCGTGGCCACCGGCCGCTCCGACTTCCCGAACCAGATCAACAACGTGCTGGTCTTCCCGGGCGTCTTCCGCGGCCTGCTGGACGCCCAGTCCCGCACGGTGAACACCGACATGATGCTGGCCGCCGCGACCGCGCTGGCCGACGTCGTCGGTCAGGACGAGCTCAACGCGAACTACATCATCCCGTCCGTCTTCAACGACAAGGTCGCGGGCGCGGTCGCCGGCGCCGTCCGCAAGGCCGCCACCGCCGCGGCGGCCGCTGTGACGACGCCCACGTCCGTCTGAGCCGGATCCCGGCGCGTCGCGGGATGCGGGGCGGCCGGGCCGCCTCTAGTGTTGCGGGGAATGCCCACGAGGACCGGGATGCCCTTCCCGCCGGTGCGGACGGAGCGTCACCGTGGCGTGACTGTGGCGCTTTTCGTGTGACCCTGGCGGGTGCCGGATTGGCTTTCCCGCCGCTGGTGGGGGCAGGATGCGTAACCGGGCGCGAGGGTCTGACGCTTCAGACCCGGGTCCGGGCACTGTCCGAGGGCCCTGGCAGCATCGGCTTCGATCTCACGCCCCCAAGGCAAGTTGAACACGGGAGTACAACATGAACCGCAGTGAGCTGGTGGCCGCTCTGTCCGAGCGCGCCGAGGTGACCCGCAAGGACGCCGACGCCGTTCTGGCCGCGCTCGCCGAGACCATCGGCGAGGTCGTCGCCAAGGGCGACGAGAAGGTCACCATCCCCGGCTTCCTGACCTTCGAGCGCACCCACCGTGCCGCTCGCACCGCGCGCAACCCGCAGACCGGCGACCCGATCCAGATCCCGGCCGGCTACAGCGTGAAGGTCTCCGCGGGCTCCAAGCTCAAGGAAGCCGCCAAGGGCAAGTAAGTCCCGCCCTTGTGCCGGGGCCGCACAGGCCCCCGGGACGGCAGTGGTAGGCAGGACGCCGAAGGGCGGCCACCCGGTGGGTGGCCGCCCTTCGGTCTGTCCGCGGCCCGTACGGGGCCCCTGAGGGCCCCTCAGGGGCCCCAGGGGCCGCACGGGCCCGGTGGGAGAGTCCGGCTCAGACGAGGTCGCCGCCGGGGAGCTCGACCTTGGCCCCCAGCTCCACGAGCTTCTCCATGAAGTTCTCGTAGCCGCGGTTGATCAGGTCGATGCCGTGGACCCGCGAGGTGCCCTCGGCCGCCAGCGCCGCGATCAGGTACGAGAAGCCGCCGCGCAGGTCGGGGATGACCAGGTCGGCGCCCTGCAGCTTGGTGGGGCCGGAGACGACCGCCGAGTGCAGGAAGTTGCGCTGGCCGAAGCGGCAGGCGGAGCCGCCCAGGCACTCGCGGTACAGCTGGATGTGCGCGCCCATCTGGTTGAGGGCGGAGGTGAACCCGAGGCGGGACTCGTAGACCGTCTCGTGGACGATCGACAGGCCGGTGGCCTGGGTCAGGGCCACCACCAGCGGCTGCTGCCAGTCGGTCTGGAAGCCGGGGTGCACGTCCGTCTCCAGGGCGATCGCGTTGAGCGGGCCGCCCGGGTGCCAGAAGCGGATGCCCTCGTCGTCGATCTCGAAGGCGCCGCCGACCTTCCGGTACGTGTTCAGGAAGGTCATCATCGAGCGCTGCTGGGCGCCGCGCACGTAGATGTTGCCGCCGGTCGCCAGGGCCGCGGAGGCCCACGAGGCGGCCTCCAGACGGTCCGGGAGCGCCTTGTGGTTGTAGCCGCCGAGGCGGTCGACACCGGTGATCCGGATGGTCCGGTCGGTGTCCACGGAGATGATCGCGCCCATCTTCTGCAGGACGCAGATGAGGTCCTCGATCTCGGGCTCGACCGCCGCGTTCGTCAGCTCGGTGACGCCCTCGGCCAGGACGGCCGTCAGCAGCACCTGTTCGGTCGAGCCGACCGAGGGGTACGGCAGGCGGATCTTGCAGCCGCGCAGCCGCTGCGGGGCCTCCAGGTACTGACCGTCCTCGCGCTTCTCGATGGTGGCGCCGAACTGGCGCAGCACGTCGAAGTGGAAGTCGATCGGCCGGCCGCCGATGTCGCAGCCGCCCAGGCCCGGGATGAAGGCGTGGCCGAGGCGGTGCAGCAGCGGGCCGCAGAAGAGGATCGGGATGCGGGACGAACCCGCGTGGGCGTCGATGTCGGCGACGTTCGCGCTCTCGACGTGCGTCGGGTCGAGCACCAGCTCGCCCGGCTCCTCGCCGGGGCGAACGGTCACCCCGTGGAGCTGCAGCAGGCCGCGGACGACCCGGACGTCGCGGATGTCGGGCACGTTGCGGAGCCGGCTGGGTTCGCTGCCGAGCAGAGCGGCGACCATGGCCTTGGGCACGAGGTTCTTCGCACCGCGGACACGGATCTCACCCTCGAGCGGGGTACCGCCATGGACAAGCAGTACGTCGTCACAGTCTGTGCCGGTCATGAATCTCGCGTTCCGAACGGGTCCGCCCGGCGGGGCCGGGGGAGGTGGGCAGGGACCAGGGAAAAGGGTAAGGGGCAGTGACCCCCTGTTCGTAAGGCCGACGCGACCGGAAAAGCGTCATGAAGCGGCCACAACACCCTCCGTGCCCACCCGTGGGCGGAGCGTTGCATTCCGCCGGCTCCCGAGCCCGCCGCGGGCCCTCGCCGGACCCGCTCGGGCCCCGGCGCGCGGTCCGACCGGGACCGGAGCCCTGCGCGCGCTCCCGCCTGCTGCCGTGCGCCCGGGGCTGCCGGGCGCCGGATTGCGGCTCCGGCTCCCCCTCAAGGGCGAATGTGCGAGATCATGTCGGCATGACCGAGGTGTCCTCCCTCACAGGGCGGCTGCTCGTGGCCACCCCCGCCCTCGCGGATCCGAACTTCGACCGCGCGGTGGTCCTCCTGCTCGACCACGACGAGCAGGGCTCGCTCGGCGTGGTCCTGAACCGGCCCACCCCCGTGGTGGTCGGCGACATCCTGCTGCCCTGGGCGGCCCTGGCCGGTGACCCCGGCGTCGTCTTCCAGGGCGGCCCGGTCGGCCTGGACTCGGCCCTCGGGGTGGCCGTCATCCCGGGCGACGAGGGCCCGCTCGGGTGGCGCCGGGTGCACGGGGCGATCGGCCTGGTCGACCTGGAGGCGCCGCCGGAGCTGCTGGCCTCCGCCCTCGGATCCCTGCGGATCTTCGCCGGCTACTCCGGGTGGGGCCCCGGCCAGCTGGAGGACGAGCTCGGCGAGGGCGCCTGGTACGTCGTGGAGTCCGAGCCGGGTGACATCTCCTTCCCCGACCCGGCCCGGCTGTGGCGGGCGGTGCTGCGCCGGCAGCGCAGCGAGCTCGCCATGGTCGCCACGTATCCCGACGACCCGTCGCTGAACTGACCCGCCCGCGGATCGGTACCCTGGCTTGCATGAGCACTCTTGAGCCCGAGCGCGGGACTGGTACGGGGACCCTCGTCGAGCCGACGCCGCAGGTGTCCCACGGTGACGGCGACCACGAGCGCTTCGCCCACTACGTCCAGAAGGACAAGATCATGGCGAGCGCCCTCGACGGGACCCCCGTCGTGGCGCTCTGCGGCAAGGTCTGGGTGCCGGGCCGGGACCCGAAGAAGTACCCGGTCTGCCCCATGTGCAAGGAGATCTACGACTCCATGGGCTCCGGCGGGGACAAGGACAAGGGCGGCAAGGACAAGTAGCCGCAGGCCTTCGCCGACGACCGGCGGCTGCCCACCGCCCCGGGGGCGGGGCGGACAGCCCGGGCCGGCTCCGCGGAACCCGGGGCCCCCGGGGTGCGTACGAACGCGTACCCCGGGGGCCCTCGCGCGTCCCGGCCGGTCCCGGGGAAGCGGGGCGCGCTCCCGCGCCGCCCGGCCCGGCCCGGCACCTCGCCGCGCCGGACGCGGCGGAAACGCAGAGCGCCGGACGCGGCGGAAACGCGGAGCACCGGACGCCGGCGGAAACGCGCCTCACCGGAATGCGCGGAAGCGCACCGCACTTCCCCGGGACCGCTTAGGGTCGGCGGCGTCACGAGCGCCCCGCGCCCCGTGTGCCGCGCAGGGTGCCACGCCGCGCTGCCGCGAAGGGCCGACGCATGGACCTGATCCCCGCACCCCGCACCGCCGACCTGCCCGGGGACGCGCCCCCCTACGTGTTCGGGCCCCGGCCCGCGCTGGACGCCGGACCCGGCACCGAGGGCACCGCCCGCTGGCTGCGCCGCGAACTGGGCGCCGCCACCGGCTGGGACCTGCCGCCCGCCGGAGCGGACGGCGGCGGGGCGGAGGACTCCGGCGGCAGCGGTGGCTGCGGCGGCGGGGCCGCGGGCGGGATCCGGCTGCGCCTCGACGAGGGGCTCGCCGACCGCCTCGGGCCCGAGGGGTACGTGCTCACCGTCGGCGACGTCGGCGCGGACCTCGCCGGGGCCTCCCCGGCGGGTGTGTTCTGGGCCGCCCAGACCCTGCGCCAGCTGCTGGGCCCCGACGCGTACCGGCGGGCCGCGCCGCTCGGCGGCGCCGTCCCGCGGGTGTGGAGCCTGCCCCGCGGGACCGTCGAGGACGGCCCCCGCTTCGGATGGCGCGGCATGCTGCTCGACGTGGCCCGGCACTTCACGCCGAAGGGCGGCGTCCTGCGCTGGCTCGACCTGCTGGCCGCCCACAAGCTCAACGTGCTGCACCTGCACCTGACGGACGACCAGGGCTGGCGCGTCGAGATCAAACGCCACCCCCGCCTCACCGAGGTCGGCGCCTGGCGCCCGCGCAGCCGCCGCGGCCACCGCGCCTCACCGCTGTGGAACGACACCCCGCACGGCGGCTTCTACACCCAGGACGACATCCGCGAGATCGTCGCGTACGCCGCCGAACGGCATGTGCGGGTGGTCCCGGAGATCGACGTGCCGGGGCACTCGCAGGCCGCCATCGCCGCCTACCCCGAACTGGGGAACACCGACGTCGTCGACACCGCCGCGCTGGGCGTGTGGGACGACTGGGGGATCAGCGAGAACGTCCTCGCACCGACCGAGGCCGTGCTGCGCTTCTACGAGGGCGTGTTCGAGGAGGTGCTGGAGCTGTTCCCGCCGGAGGTCTCGCCGTTCGTGCACGTGGGCGGCGACGAGTGCCCGAAGGCGCAGTGGCGGGCCTCGCCCGCGGCCCGGCAGCGGATCCGCGAGCTGGGCGTGGACGGCGAGGACGGGCTGCAGTCCTGGTTCGTCCGGCACTTCGACGGCTGGCTGGCGCGGCGCGGGCGGCGGCTGATCGGCTGGGACGAGATCCTGGAGGGCGGGCTCGCCCCCGGAGCGGCGGTCTCCTCCTGGCGCGGCTACGCCGGCGGGATCGCCGCCGCCGAGGCCGGACACGACGTCGTGATGTGCCCCGAGCAGCACGTGTACCTGGACCACCGTCAGGCGGCGGGCCCCGAGGAGCCGGTGCCGATCGGATACGTGCGCACCTCGCAGGACGTGTACCGGTTCGAGCCGGTGCCGCCGGAGCTGTCCGGGGCGGCCGCGCGACGGGTCCTCGGTGCGCAGGCCAACGTGTGGACCGAGGTGACGGAGGACCAGGGCCGCATCGACTACCAGGTGTTCCCGCGGCTCGCGGCCTTCGCCGAGGTGGTGTGGTCGACGCTGCCCGCACCGGCCGAACGGGACCACGCCGGCTTCGAGGCCCGGATGGCCGCGCACCGGCGCCGCCTTGACGTGCTCGGCGTCGAGTACCGGCCGCCCGGCGGGCCGTTGCCCTGGCAGCGGCGGCCCGGGGTGCTCGGACGTCCGCTCGAAGGGGCGCCGCCGAACGTGTGACCCGGGGCGCCGGGCGGGGCGCCGGGCGGGGCGCACGGGCGGTCCGCCGCCCACCGCGCGCCCCCCGCGGCCGCGGGGCGTGCGCGGGGCCGTACGGGGCCGTACGGGGCGGATTCCCCCGGGCGGCCCCGGGGTGCCCGCGGAGCCGTTCGGAATTCTCCGGTGCTGATCGGAACTCCTGGGGAATCCGGGGCGTCCTACGTGCTTGAGGGCCGTCGGCAACTCTTGCCCGATCAGGCGCATTCGCTGCACACCGGTGTGAAGCGTTGCGCACCGCGGCGAATCGCCGGGCAGTGCTGGATTCCGGTCGATTCGCCTGATGCGGATGATTCGTCCGATACGGGGGAAACCGGACGGTCGGAAGCTCGAAGGGGCGCCCGGCGGACCCTCGCGCCGGGCCGTCGGGAAGATGTGCCAGAGTTGCCACGTCCCGGCGGTGAGCACGTACCGTACGGCGGACAGGCGTGAGCGCTGTTACCGGGACATCGGGAAGGGGCAGCTGGGTTGACCACGCACGCACCGCACACACCGCAGGCGGCGCAGTCCGTGATGCTGCCGGCCTCGCTCGACGAGGCCGTGGCGGCACTCGCCGCCATGCCCGCCGCCGTGCCCGTGGCCGGCGGCACCGACCTCATGGCGGCCGTGAACGCCGGGCTGCTGCGGCCGGCCGGCCTGGTCAGCCTGGGCCGGATCAACGAGATCCGCGGCTGGCAGTACGAGGAGGACGGCCACGCCCTGCTCGGCGCGGGTCTCACCCACGCCCGCATGGGCCGCCCCGACTTCGCCGCGCTGATGCCGGCGCTGGCCGCCGCCGCGCGCGCCGCCGGGCCGCCGCAGATCCGCAACGCCGGCACCCTCGGCGGCAACATCGCCAGCGCCGCGCCGACGGGCGACACACTGCCCGTGCTGGCCGCGCTCGAAGCCACCCTCGTCATCGTCGGCCCGATCGGGCAGCGCGAGATCCCGGTCTCGTACCTGCTGGCCGGCCGCGAGATGCTGCGGCCCGGCGAGCTGATCGGCTTCGTACGGGTGCCGCTGCTGCACGCCCCGCAGGTGTTCCTCAAGGCCACCGGGCGGACCGGCCCGGGCCGGGCCGTGGCGTCCGTGGGGCTCGTACTGGACCCCGCGCGCCGTGGTGTGCGGTGTGCGATCGGCGCGGTCGCCCCGATGCCGCTGCGGCCGCTGGAGGCCGAGCAGTGGGTGGCCTCGCTGATCGACTGGGACGGGGAGCGGAGCCTGGCCCCCGAGGCGCTGGAGGCCTTCGGCGACTACGTCGCGGCCGCCTGCGTCCCCGACCAGGGGGAACCGGTTGCTCCCGGTGTACTGCATCTGCGGCGGACGGTGGCCGTGCTGGCGCGCAGGGCCCTGGGGAGGGCGCTGACCTCATGAGTGGGAACGAGAACGTGAGCGGAACGACGGGGGACACGGGCGGCCGGGCCGCTCCGGCCTGGGGTTGGGAGCCGGTGCCGCAGGGCGGCGAGTTCACCGACGCCGCGGACGCGACGGCCTTCGTGAGCCTGCCGCCGGACATGCTGAACGCGCTCGGCACGGGTGAGCCGCTGGCGGCGCCCGGGCACGGGTACGTCCCGCCGCCGATGATCGTTCCGCTGGGCTCCCCCGGTACGGACCCCTCGGCCACCGGGACCTGGACGCTCCCGGCTCAGTGGCCGGACGCGGGCGGCCACGCGGGCGACGCGGGTGGCCACGCGGGCGCGGCGGGTGCGGGTGCAGGGGCTGCGGTGGCCGGCGGGGCTTCTGCGGCTCCGGTCGGTGGGCCGATCCCGGCGTCGATCCCGATCCCCGCGGCAGTCGCGGCGGAGTTCGCCGACGCCGTGCCGGGGCAGGAGCCGGCCGGTCCCGCGGACGGCGAGGACTCCGGCGAGACCGCGGAGTGGCACTTCCCCGACGCGCTGCGGGCGGAAGAGCCGGTGACCACCGGCCAGTGGACCCTGCCGGACCTCAACGAGCAGACCGGCGAGTTCCGGTCCGGCGCCCTCGACGCCGACTGGAGCCAGGCCCCGGCGACCCTGCCGGGCGGCGCCGCCGCCCCGTGGGCGACGCACCCCGGCTTCGAGAGCGCGCCCGCGGACGCCCCGCTCAGCTCGGGCGTACTGCCCGACGCGCAGGCGGGCGGGGCGGGCACCTCCGGCACCGGCCAGCGGCTCCTCGGCGGCCCCGGCGTCGGCGCCCCCGGCCGCGCCCCCCGGGTGCTGGGCGGCCCGGGCGTGGGCACCCCCCTCCCCGAGGGCGAGCCGGCGCACCCCGCCGCGTACGACGTCGAGGCCGCGCACGCCGCGGCAGCCGGCCCGCACGGGTCGGCGGACCTGCACGGGCCCGCGGACGCCTACGCGCGCGTGCACGAGCAGCATGGGCACGGCCAGCAACACGGCCAGCAGGATCACGAACACGGCCAGCGCGGGCACGGGCAGCAGGAGCACGGCCAGCACGAGCAAGGGCACGGGCAGCAGGAGCACGGGCACGGGCAGTACGAGCAGGGCCAGTACGGCCACGGCCCGTACGAGTCCGAGCAGGGGCACCCGCACACGCTCGGGCGCGGCCTCGTCCTCGGGGACGCGCACGGCCCCGGGCAGCACGAGCAGCCGCAGCACGCCGACGTGTCGGGCGGCGGCGCGCCCGCCGAGGCCGCCGGGCCGCATGCGGGTGCCGAGCGTGAGCACGCGGTCCACCACGAGGCGGCTGCCGAGGCTCCGGCCGGGGCCGTCGCCGGGCCCCTCGCCGAAGCGCAGCCGTTCGAGGCGCAGCCGGCCGGCGCGCCGGTGGAGTACGCCCTCGCCGGCGGTCCCGCGGGGCCGGCCGAGGGGGCGGAGCCCGGCGGGCACGGCTTCCCGGCATCCGGCCACGGCGCCGGTCCGGAACCGCAGGTGCAGTCGCAGCCCGAGCCGCAGTCGGAGCCGCAGCCCCGCCCGGAGCCGGGTCGGCTGCCGGACCACGGGGTTGCGGCGGAGACCGGCCACGAGCCCGGGCACGAGCCGGGCCGGGAGTCCGGCTGGGAGACCGGTCGGGCGACGGCCGGGCCGGCCGTCGAGCACGGCTTCACCGGAGCGGGCCACGCCGCCGCGGCGGAGCCGGCCGGGCCGGACGGGCACGGCTTCGCCGAAGCCGCCGTCGCGACGCCGGGCGGAGCCGCGGGCGGGGTGGCGCCGGGGGCGGACTCCGCGGACGGTGCCGTGCCACCGCCGGACGCGAGCATCGGGGAAGGGATCCCGCTGGCGGGGCCCTCGTACGGGGAAGAGCAGGCGACCGCCGCGGCCGTCGCCCACCACGAGCACCCGCTGGCTTCGTACGTGCTGCGGGTCAACGGCGCCGACCGGCCGGTCACCGGTGCGTGGATCGGCGAGTCGCTGCTGTACGTGCTGCGCGAGCGCCTCGGCCTGGCCGGCGCCAAGGACGGCTGCTCCCAGGGCGAGTGCGGGGCCTGCGCGGTGCAGGTCGACGGGCGGCTCGTGGCGTCCTGCCTGGTCCCGGCCGCGACGGCCGCGGGCAGTGAGGTCCGTACCGTCGAGGGGCTGGCGAGCGACGGGGAACTCTCCGACGTGCAGCAGGCGTTGTGCAGGTCGGGTGCGGTGCAGTGCGGGTTCTGCGTGCCGGGCATGGCCATGACCATCCACGACCTGTTGGAGGGCAACCACGCCCCCAGCGAGCTGGAGACCCGCCAGGCACTGTGCGGGAACCTGTGCCGCTGCTCCGGCTACAAGGGCGTCATGGAGGCGGTCCGCGAGGTCGTCGCCGAGCGCGCGGACGCCGAAGCGGCAGCCACCGCGGCGGCTGCGACGGCCGAGGCGGCGGGCGGCGCGGGCGAGCCCCCGCGCATCCCGCACCAGGCACAGCCGGGCGAGGGCGGGATCCACCACAACGGAGGCATGGCGTGAGCGGGCAGGACGCGGCCACGGCGACGGCGACGACGACCGTCACGGTCACCACGAGCGTTGCGGCCGGCGCCGCGGGCTCGGCCGGCGGCCCCGACGAGTCGGCGGAACAGACGGTCCTGCGCGGGGTCGGGGTCTCCGTGCCCGCCGCCGACGCGCACGCCAAGGCCGAGGGCACCTTCCCGTACGCCGCCGACCTGTGGGCCGAGGGGCTGCTGTGGGCCGCCGTGCTGCGGTCCCCGCACGCGCACGCCCGGATCCTGTCCGTCGACACCTCCGCCGCCCGCGAGATGCCCGGCGTCCGCGCCGTCGTCACCCACGCCGACGTGCCCGGCGCGACCACGCACGGCCGGCGGATCGCCGACCGGCCCGTGTTCGCGCACGAGGTCGTCCGGCACCACGGCGAGCCCATCGCCGCCGTCGCCGCCGACCACCCCGACACGGCGCGCCTCGCGGCCGCCGCCATCACCGTCGAGTACGAGCTCCTCGACGCGGTCACCGACCCCGAGCAGTCCTTCGGCGCCCCGCCCCTGCACCCCGACGGCAACCTGATCCGGCACATCCCGCTCCGCTACGGCGACCCGGAGGCCACCGGCGAGGTCGTCGTCGAGGGCCTCTACCGGATCGGCCGGCAGGACCCGGCGCCCATCGGCGCCGAGGCCGGACTCGCCGTCCCCCGGCCCGACGGCGGCGTCGAGATCTACACCGCCTCCACCGACCCGCACCTCGACCGCGACCTGGCCGCCGCCTGCTTCGGCCTCGAACCGGACCGCGTCCGCGTCGTCGTCACCGGCGTGCCCGGCGCGACGGCCGACCGGGAGGACGCGGCCTTCCAGCTCCCCCTCGGCCTGCTCGCCCTGCGCACGGGATGCCCGGTCAAGCTGGCCGCCACCCGCGAGGAGTCCTTCCTCGGCCACACCCACCGCCACCCCACGCTGCTGCGCTACCGGCACCACGCCGACGCGGAGGGCCGCCTCGTCAAGGTCGAGGCGCAGATCCTGATGGACGCGGGCGCGTACGCGGACGCCTCCTCCGAGTCGCTGGCGGCGGCGGTCGCGTTCGCCTGCGGCCCGTACGTGGTCCCGCACGCCTTCGTGGAGGGCTGGGCGGTCCGGACGAACAACCCCCCGTCGGGGCACGTGCGCGGCGAGGGCGCCATGCAGGTCTGCGCCGCGTACGAGGGCCAGATGGACAAGCTGGCCGCGGCCCTCGGCATCGACGGCGCGGAACTGCGCATGCGCAACGTCCTCGCCACCGGCGACCTGCTGCCCACCGGCCAGACGGTGACCTGCCCGGCCCCGGTCGCGGAACTCCTGCGCGCGGTCCGCGACTTCGAGCTGCCCTCCCTCCCGAAGGACGCCCCGGAGGACGAGTGGCTGCTGCCGGGCGGCCCGGACGGCGCGGGCGAGCCGGGCGCGGTGCGGCGCGGCGTCGGGTACGGCGTCGGCATGGTTCACATGCTCGGCGCGGAGGGCACCGACGAGGTCTCCACGGCCACGGTCAAGGTCGTCAACGGCGTGGCGACGGTGATCTGCGCTGCTGTCGACACCGGCCAGGGCTTCGCCACCCTCGCCCGCCAGATCGTCCAGGAGGTCCTGGGCGTCGACGAGGTCGTCACCGCCCCCGTCGACACGGACCAGCCGCCGGCGGGTCCGTCGGCGCACGGCCGGCACACGTGGGTGTCGGGCGGTGCGGTGGAGCGCGCCGCGAAGATGGTCCGCACGCAGCTCCTCCAGCCGATGGCCCACAAGTTGGGCATGTCCACGGAACTCCTCCAGATCCAGGACGGCCGCATCACGTCCTACGACGGCGCGTTCTCGATGCCGGTCGTCGAGGCGATGATGGGCAAGGAGCTGTGGGCCACCGCCCAGTGCCGCCCCCACCCGACCGAGCCCCTGAACGCCGACGGCCAGGGCGACGCGTTCGTCGGCCTGGCGTTCTGCGCGATCCGCGCGGTGGTGGACGTCGACATCGAGCTCGGCACGGTGCGCGTGGTCGAGCTCGCGGTGGCCCAGGACGTCGGCCGCATCCTCAACCCGGCCCAGCTCGCGGCCCGTATCGAGGCGGGCGTCACGCAGGGCGTGGGCGCGGCCCTGACGGAGAACCTCCGCACGGCGGCGGGCCTGGTCCGCCACCCCGACCTGACGGGGTACGCCCTGCCGACGTCGCTGGACGCCCCGGCGGTCCGGATCGTCAAGCTGGTCGAGGAGCGCGACGTGGTGGCCCCGTTCGGCGCGAAGGCGGCGAGCGCGATCCCCGTGGTGACGGCCCCGGCAGCCGTGGCATCGGCGGTCAGGGCCGCCACGGGCCGCCCCGTGAACCGCCTCCCGATCAGGCCTTCGGCGGCGGTGGCGGCACCCAACTCGTAGCCGTGTGACTCGCATTGCACGTGCAACCCGGAGGTTGGGACTGTCGTTGCCGCTCGCTAGAGTGATCGAGTAGGACTGTTCTTGCATGCGTGTGAACGCAAGCGAACGGGAAACGGGGAAACGGGGCGCGGCGGCAACGCCGCTCCCCGCAACGGGGAAAACGGGGAGTCGGGGAGGCCGCCGTGGCGGAGAACAACCTGGAATGGCTGCTCGGGGGCGGTGCGGCCAACGAAGCGGCGGCCGCGATCCGAGCCCAGGCCAAGGCCTTTGAAGTCGACTTCGAGACGCTGACCGGCTACAAGAAGAAGGTCGACGAGCTTCTGACGAAGCTGAAGGGCTCGGAGGCGTACGACAAGAAGCTGGCTGACGGCACCCTCCCCGAGGGCAGCCTCGGCCAGGGCTTCGCCGAGGCGGAGGCCCTCTTCAAGACGTACGGCACGGTCCAGACGCAGCTGGAGAACCTCTCCAAGGGCCTGGCCGCCCAGATCGAGGGCCTGGGCATCGCAATCCTCACGTCCGGCAAGGGCTTCGCGGGCGTCGACGAGGAGACGAAGCGCCGTATGCACTCCATCGTCGTCCAGGCGAAGGACGAGTACGTTCCGGAGCGAGATCCTCTGGTGAAGCAGCGCGAGGACGCTGAGCACGCCGCGGCGGGCGAGGCGAAGAAGCCGAAGGGCAACATCTGATGGCGACGAACTTCGAGGGTTTCACCCACCAGCAGCTGCTCGCAATGGTCGCCTCCATCGACCCGAAGACGGTGGAGGCCCGTGCCACGCTGCTGACCGCGGCAGCCAGCACGATCAAGGAGATCGGCCTCGCCCTCAAGAACACCAAGGTCAAGGGCTGGGAGGGCGAGGCCGCCACTGCCTTCGAGGACTGGGCGAGCCAGGCGGGCAGCGCCACGCTGCGCCTGGGCGACCTCAGCGCCGCGGGCGGCAAGTGGATGGGCGAGGCCGCCCAGATCATGCACGAGGTCAAGGTCAACATGCCGGCCTACGACAAGTCGGCGGCGGATGACCTCCAGGCCTCGAAGGACTTCCACAACGACCCGGATGCGGCAAAGATCGGCCAACTGGCCAGCTTCAAGCTGAACAGCGACCACAAGAAGGCCGTCGACCAGCTGACGAAGCTGGCCGGGGCGTACGAGCAGTCGTCGACACAAATCGGCAACACCGAGATCCCGACGTTCCCGCCGCCGCCGCCTAATTTCCAGCCCAAGGGCGTGGACGGAGGTCAGGATGCCGACCGCTCTGGAGGTGGATACGGGGCTGCCTCAGGTTCGGCTGGCGCTGCGTTCACGCCGTCGTCGCCGCGTGGCAGCGGCCCGTCCGGCGACTTCGGCGGAGGCTCGAGTCGACCGGATGTCAGCCTGCCGCCGACGAACGGGCCCGCGCCGGTGCCTCTGCCGGACAAGGATGTGGACGTGGACCTCGACCATGTCGCAGTCCTGCCGGACAAGACTGTCCCGCCGGTCACCAGCCTGCCCAATCTCCCAGCTCCCGGTCCCAACGGGCCTAACCCGGTCGTGCCCATGCCGCCGGTCGGACTCCCGCCCCATGGCGGGGGGCCGAATCTGCCTGGTGGCGGCGGCCCCATCGGCAAGGTTCCGTCCATCCCCTCTCCGCCGACTTCTGGTGGCAAGCTCGGGGGACTTCCTCCGCTGCTGCCGCGTGACACCGGCATCATCGGCGGCCGTCAGGTATCCGCGGGTGGCCCCACCCCGGGTATCCCGCGCGGAACGGTCATCGGTACGGAAGGCCCGATGGGCGGTGGCCGCGCCGGCGGCGTGCCCCCCGGCGTGGGCGGCCCTCACGTCGGTACACCGGGCGGTTCCCTGATGGGGCGCCGACTGGCCATGGAGCCGGGCGGTGTTGTCGGTGGGCGCCAGCCTGGCATGATCGGCCGAACCCAGACCGGAGGACAGCCGTTCACGCAGGGCGGTGCGGGTCTTGTCCGCAACGAGGCCGGGGCTGGTTCGGCTCGCGGCGCGGTGGGTCACCCTGGTGCGGGTGCGCACGCTCCGGGTAACCGGCGTGACCAGCAGGCCAGCGAGCGCCCGGACTACCTGTCCGAGGACGAGGAGACCTGGCGGACTAACGGCCGTGTTGTCCCGCCGGTGATCGACTGAGCAGAACGGATGTTGTACGGGATGCACATGCGCAAGGCGACTGCGGCCCTGGTGGGCCTCCTGCTGGCCGGGGTCGCCGCGACCCCGGCTCATGCGGAGACCATCCGGTCCAGGCAATGGCATCTCGACGCCATGAAGGCCGACGACATTTGGAAAATCAGCACGGGCAAGGGTGTCACCGTTGCCGTCATCGACAGTGGCGTCGACCGCATCCCTGAGCTTGAGGGCCAAGTCCTTCCAGGTAAGGATTTTGCGACGGAATACTCAGGGGACGAGCGCTCAGACTACGATAAGCACGGCACCACCATGGCTGCGCTGATCGCTGCCTCTGGGAAGCATCCGAGCGGCGATGGGGCATTCGGTCTTGCTCCGGGTGCCAAGATTCTGCCGATTCGTGTGCCGCACGAGTTCAATAAAACGAGCCCGATCTGGACTGAGGCGATCCGGTTCGCGGCCGACTCTGAAGCCAAGATCATCAATATCTCCATGGTTGCAGAACAGGATGATCCTAGGCGACTTGAGGCAGTGAAGTACGCCCTGTCCAAGGGGAAGTTGATTTTTGCCGGCGCGGGCAACGACGGTAATACGACGAACAAGGTCCTGTATCCCGCGGCGACCCCTGGTGTGGTGGGTGTCGGCGCTGTGGGGCCGGACGGCGTCGCGACCAAGGAGTCGCAGCACGGTCCGCAGGTCGACATGTCGGCCCCCGGCATAGACATCCTGACGGCGTGCGCCGGCAAGACCGGACTTTGCAAGAATCACGGCACCAGTGACGCCACTGCTCTGACCTCCGCCTCGGCGGCCCTGCTCTGGTCCGCTCATCCCGAGTGGACCAACAATCAGGTGCTCCGTGTCCTGCTGAACACCGCTGGCAAGGGCGATGACGGCAAGGAGCGCAACGACTACCTGGGCTACGGCATTGTCCGCCCGAAGATCGCTCTGCCTACGCCCGGCGACCCCGGGCCCGCGGACGTGTATCCGCTCCCGGACCTTGCCGCCGCGGATGCGAAGAACTCGCCCGCCCCGTCCGCTGGTAGCAGCGACAAGAAGCCGCAGTCGGGGGCGCCTGAGCCCCAGGTCGTGGCCGAGGAGGGCGGCGGCAGTAGCGTCACCTGGATCGCGCTCGGGCTGGGGGCCTGCGTGCTCGTCGGCGGTGCCGTGACGGCGGTCCTCATGCGGCGTCGGCGTAGCTGACGCACCAAGGCGTGCCGAAGGCCGTCCGGGTGCGCCTGGCCTGGACGGTCTTCGGGAGAAGCCGTGACCGGAATCGAACCGGCGTTACTCGATTTGCAGTCGAGTCCCTCAACCACTCGGGCACACGGCCTTGTTCGGCTTCTGGTAAGACCGTACGGGCGCCGTGCACACCCCGGGAAGGGATTGCCGGGGTGTGCAACGGGATCGCCATGTCGTGTTCACAGTCCGCCCCCCCGCCGGCCCCCCGGCGGCCCCAGCAGACCCCCGGCCTAGGGCTTGGGGATGAGGGAGGAATCCGCCTTACGGACAGGAGCGAAAGCGGGGGGTGCCGCTTACGCTGAAGCGATGAGTGCCCTTGAACCCCGTGTCACGCAGACCAGTACCCCCGCCCCACCCCGCCCCCAGGGCGGGATCCTCGGGTCCGCGTACCGGACGCTCAGCATCGGGATGGTCTCCTGCATCTTCCTGATCGCCTTCGAGGCCACCGCCGTCGGCACCGCCATGCCCGTCGCCGCGCGCGAGCTCGACGGGATCGGGGTCTACGCCTTCGCGTTCTCCGCCTACTTCACCACCAGCCTCCTCGGGATGGTGCTGTCCGGGCAGTGGTGCGACCGGCAGGGGCCGCTGCGGGCGCTGACCGTGGGGATCGGGGCGTTCGCCGCCGGGCTGGTCCTGGCCGGGACCGCGACGGCCATGTGGGTGTTCGTGCTGGGCCGGGCCGTGCAGGGCTTCGGCGGCGGGCTCGTCATCGTCGCCCTGTACGTGGTCGTGAGCCGGGCCTACGAGGAGCAGCTGCGGCCCGCGATCATGGCGGCCTTCGCCGCGAGCTGGGTGGTCCCGTCGATCGTCGGGCCGCTGGCCGCCGGGACGGTGACCGAGCACCTCGGCTGGCGCTGGGTGTTCCTCGGGATCCCGGTGCTGGTCGTCGTCCCGCTCGCGGTGGCGCTGCCCGCGATACGGCGGACCGCGTCCGGGCCCGTGGGTCCGGATGCGCCGCCCGTCGCGTTCGACCGGCGCCGGATCCGCCTGGCGCTCGGGATCTCCCTCGGGGCCGGGCTGCTCCAGTACGCCGCCCAGGACCTGCGGTGGTGGTCGCTGGTTCCCGGGGCGGTGGGGGCGGGCCTGCTGGTGCCGGCCGTGCTGGGGCTGCTGCCGCGCGGGACGTACCGGGCGCGGCGCGGGCTGCCGTCGGTGGTCCTGCTGCGCGGGGTCGCGGCGGGCTCGTTCATCGCGGCCGAGAGCTTCGTGCCGCTGATGCTGGTCACGCAGCGGGGGCTGAGCCCCACCCTGGCCGGGTTCTCGCTGGCGCTGGGCGGGCTGACGTGGGCAGGCGGGTCGTGGATCCAGTCCACGGGCCGGGTGGCGCCGTACCGGGAGCGGCTGATGGTGTGCGGGATGGTGCTGGTGGCGTTCGCGATCGCGGCCGCGCCGGCGGTGCTGGTGCCGTGGGTGCCGGTGTGGACGCTGGCCCTGGCCTGGGGCGTCGGCTGCCTCGGCATGGGGCTGGTGATCGGCTCGACGAGCGTGCTGCTGCTGAAGCTGTCGGCACCCGAGGAGGCGGGAGCCAACTCGGCCGCGCTGCAGATCTCCGACGCGCTCGCGAACGTGGTGCTGCTCGCGGCCGGCGGGGCGGCCTTCGCCGCGCTCGGCGGAGGCACGGTCGGGGCCGCCGCCCACACCGCCGGCGGGCCGGACGCCGCCGCCGTCTCGCACCCGGCCGCCTTCGTGGTCGTCTTCCTGCCGATGGCCGCGGTCGCCCTGGTCGGCGCCTGGGTCGCCACCCGCCTGCACGAGCGGCCGGCCGCCGCCGAAAGCAGCTGAGCCGCTGGCGCCCAGCCGCTACGCTGCGTGCATGACCGAGCTGATCATCCGGCTCTCCGCCGCCGAGTACGCGGAGCTCTCCGACCTCGCCGACGCCACCGGCTCCACGCCCGAGGAGCACGCCGCCGCGGCCGTACGGGACCGCCTGCGCCGGGAACGGGACGGGGTCGGCGAAACGGCGGCCCGACTGGCCCTGCGGCACGCCCCGCTCCTGAAGCGGCTCGGCGCATGAGCGACCCCCTCCGTGGAGACGCCCTCCGCGCCCCCGTCGTGCGGCACCTCACCCTCGCCGAGGTGCTCGACCTGGCCCGGCACGCCTGCCTGGCCCAGGACCAGCCCGTGGAGCTGCGCGCCGCCGGCCTGCTGGAGTCCGCCGTGCACCGGCCGCGAGCGCGCATGTTCGGCACGCCCGCGTACACGGACCCGTACGAGCAGGCCGCCGCGCTGCTCCACGGCATCGCGACGAACCACCCCCTGGTCGACGGGAACAAGCGCACCGCCTGGCTCGCGGCCGCGACCTTCCTCGCCGTCAACGGCGTCGACCTCGCCGACGCCGACCAGGACGCCGCGTACGACCTGGTCGTCGACGTGGCGTCCGGAGCCGAGGCCGAGGTGCCGGTGATCGCTTCCCGGCTGCGGGAGTTGCGGCCGGTGTGACGCTCGCCGCACCGCCCGAGGTCAGGGGCCTGTCCCTCCGCGAGGGGCGGGCCGACCCCGGTAGGGTGGCCCGGTTGTCCTTCGATCGACCGCCGCCGAGAGCCCGAACCGGAGACCGTGACTACTACCGCCTCCCACCACCTCTCACCCGCCTTCCCCGGCCGTGCGCCGTGGGGTACCGCCAGCAAGCTGCGTGCCTGGCAGCAGGGCGCGCTGGACAAGTACATCCAGACCCAGCCGCGTGACTTCCTCGCCGTCGCCACCCCCGGCGCCGGCAAGACCACCTTCGCGCTGACCCTCGCCTCCTGGCTGCTGCACCACCACGTGGTGCAGCAGGTGACCGTGGTCGCGCCGACCGAGCACCTGAAGAAGCAGTGGGCGGAGGCCGCCGCCCGGATAGGCATCCGGCTCGACCCCGAGTACTCGGCGGGCCCGCTGAGCCGCGAGTACCACGGGGTCGCCGTCACCTACGCCGGTGTCGGCGTCCGCCCGATGCTGCACCGCAACCGCTGCGAGCAGCGCAAGACCCTCGTCATCCTCGACGAGATCCACCACGCCGGCGACTCCCGGTCCTGGGGCGACGCCTGCCTGGAGGCCTTCGACCCGGCGACGCGGCGCCTGGCCCTGACCGGTACGCCGTTCCGCTCCGACACCAACCCGATCCCCTTCGTCACCTACGAGGAGGGCAACGACGGGATCCGCCGCTCGTCCGCGGACTACACCTACGGCTACGGCAACGCGCTCGGCGACGGCGTCGTCCGGCCGGTGATCTTCCTGTCCTACAGCGGCAACATGCGCTGGCGCACCAAGGCGGGCGACGAGATCGCCGCCAAGCTCGGCGAGCCGATGACCAAGGACGCGATCAGCCAGGCGTGGCGGACCGCGCTCGACCCGCGCGGCGACTGGATGCCGAACGTGCTGCGCGCCGCCGACCAGCGGCTGACCGAGGTCCGCAAGGGCATCCCGGACGCGGGCGGGCTCGTCATCGCCTCCGACCAGGACTCGGCGCGCGCGTACGCCAAGCTGATCCGGGAGATCACGGGCACGAAGGCGACCCTCGTGCTGTCCGACGACGCCGGCGCCTCGAAGCACATCGACACCTTCAGCGGGAACGACGACCGCTGGATGGTCGCGGTCCGCATGGTGTCCGAGGGCGTCGACGTCCCCCGCCTCGCGGTGGGCGTGTACGCGACGACCATCTCGACCCCGCTGTTCTTCGCGCAGGCCGTCGGCCGTTTCGTGCGTTCGCGCAGGCGCGGCGAGACCGCGTCCGTGTTCCTTCCGACCATCCCGTACCTGCTCGGCTTCGCCAACGAGATGGAGGTCGAACGCGACCACGTCCTCGACCGGCCGAAGAAGGCGGGCGAGGACGACGACCCGTACGCCCAGTCCGAGAAGGAGATGGAGGAGGCCAACCGGCAGGAGGACGAGGACACCGGCGAGGACGAGCAGATGTCCTTCGAGGCGCTGGAGTCCGACGCCGTCTTCGACCGGGTGCTGTACGACGGCGCCGAGTTCGGCATGCAGGCGCACCCGGGCAGCGAGGAGGAGCAGGACTACCTCGGCATCCCGGGCCTGCTGGAGCCGGACCAGGTGCAGCTGCTGCTGCAGAAGCGGCAGTCGCGGCAGATCGCGCACAGCCGCCGCAGGCCGGACACCGAGGCGGATCTGCTGGAGCTGCCGGCCGAGCGCCGGCCGGTGGTCTCCCACAAGGAGCTGCTGGAGCTGCGCCGGTCGCTCAACACGATGGTGGGGGCGTACGTCCACCAGAGCGGCAAGCCGCACGGGGTGATCCACACCGAGCTGCGGCGGGTGTGCGGCGGGCCGCCGAGCGCGGAGGCCACCGCCGGGCAGCTGCGCGAGCGGATCAAGAAGGTCCAGGAGTGGGCCACCCGCATGCGGTGACGGCTCCGGCGTAGGAAACGTTTCGGGCGGGCCCGCGGTGTGGAGCATCGTACGGGCCCGCCCTGCTGCGGAATTGGCGGTTCCGGTGGGTGGGGGCGTCAGCCGCCGCCTCCGCCGGTGCTCGTGTGATTGGCACAGGCGTACTGGGGCGCACGGCAGCGCGGATCGGCGCGTTCCGCGCTGCCGAAACGGCATAAATGGCCCGTCCGCGCCCGGATTCTGGACGAGGACTTCCGCTCAGCGGACCTGCTCGCTACTGTCCCCGCATCGAACGCCCCGTGGCAGCGCCGCCGCGGGAGCGCAGCCGGTGCCATGGCCGCAACCGGCGGCCTCTCCGTGCGTGTCGCCGTGGGACCGGCGCCGCTCCACCCCGAGAGTCACCGCCGCTCACCACGAGGGAGAGGCTTCGTGACCGCGGAAACCTCACAGACTCTCGACCGAGGTCTCAGAGTCCTCAAGCTGCTCGCCGACACCGACCACGGTCTGACCGTCACCGAGCTCTCCAACCGTCTCGGCGTCAACCGCACCGTGGTCTACCGCCTGTTGGCCACCCTGGAGCAGCACGCCCTGGTCCGCCGCGACCTCGGCGGCCGGGCCCGTGTCGGGCTCGGCGTACTGCGCCTGGGCCGGCAGGTGCACCCGCTGGTGCGCGAGGCGGCCCTGCCGGCGCTGCGTTCCCTCGCCGAGGACATAGGGGCCACCGCGCACCTGACCCTCGTCGACGGTACGGAGGCGCTGGCCGTGGCCGTCGTCGAGCCCACCTGGACCGACTACCACGTGGCCTACCGGGCCGGGTTCCGCCACCCCTTGGACCGCGGGGCCGCCGGGCGGGCCATCCTGGCCGCCCGCCAGGGCACCCTCATCGAGCCGGGGTACACGCTGACCCACGGCGAGCTCGAAGCCGGTGCCAGCGGCGCCGCCGCCCCGCTCGTCGGGATCAGCGGGCTGGAGGGCAGCGTCGGCGTGGTCATGCTGTCCGACGCCGTGCCCGAGCGGATCGGGCCCCGGGTGGTGGACGCGGCCCGCGAGGTCGCCGACGCCCTGCGCTGACCCGCACCGCAGGCCCCGTACGACGCCACCCACCGGCCGTACGGCGCCCGGCGCCGACCGCGTACGAGGCCTGGGGCCGACCGCGTACGGCGCCCGGCGCCGACCGCGTACGAGGCCTGGGGCCGACCGCGTACGGCGCCCGGCGCCGACCGCTTACGGCGCCCCGTGCGGCCGCGTCCCGGCTGCCGGGGCGCGGCCGTGCCCGGGCCGCCCGATAGATTGGCCGCGTGCTCTCTCGCCTCTCACGTCTGTCGCGTCCCGCCGCCCTGGCCGTCTGCGCCGTGCCCGTGCTCGGCCTGTTCGCCGTGGCGGCCCTCGCACCGCTGCCCTTCGTGATCGCCCAGCCCGGGCTCACGGCGGACGTGCTCGGGGCGCACGAGGGCAAGCCGGTCATCGTCATCACCGGCGCCCCGGCCCGGGAGACCAAGGGCCAGCTGCGCATGACCACGATCGAGGCCACCGGGCCGTCGACGACCGTGCGCCTGCCCGAGCTCCTCGACGACTGGTTCGACAGCAGCCGTTCGGTCATGCCGAAGGAGGCCGTCTACCCCTCCGGCGGCAGTGACGAGGAGATCGAGAAGCACAACCTGGAGCAGATGACCGAATCGCAGGAGGATGCGACCAGGGCCGCCCTCGGTTTCCTGAAGAAGGACCCCAAGGACGTCAAGGTCGACCTCAACCTCGCCGACGTCGGCGGCCCCAGCGCCGGCCTGCTGTTCTCCCTCGGCATCGTCGACAAGCTCGACGGCGACGGCAGCGGCGGCGACCTCACCGGCGGCCGCACCGTCGCCGGCACCGGCACCATCACCGCCGAGGGCAGGGTCGGCGCCGTCGGCGGCGTCGCCCTGAAGACGCAGGCCGCCCACCGCGACGGGGCGAGCGTGTTCCTCGTCCCGGCGGCGGAGTGCTCGGACGCGGCCTCCGAGCTGCCCGAGGGCCTCCAGCTGATCCCCGTCAGCTCCTTGTCGGACGCGGTGAACGCGCTGCGCGCGCTGAACCGGGGAGAGCCGGCCCCGTCCTGCTGACCGGCTCCCGCTCCATCGACCGCCAGGACGGGAAGACCAGCGGCGCGAGCGTCGTCAGCAGGTAGACCCCGCCGAACGCGAGCAGCGCCAGGACCGGCCCGAACCCGTCGACGAGCAGGCCCGCCGCGAGGCCGCCCAGCGGCATGGTCAGCTCGCAGCCGGCGGTGGTCACACCGGCGACCCGGCTGCGCAGCGCGTCGGGGACCTTCTCGTAGACCACGGTGGTCAGGATCGGGTTGAGCACGCCCGCGCCCAGCCCGGACAGGGCCATCGTCATCGCGAGCGGCAGGGTGGTGTCGGTGAGGGCGGCGACGACGTAGCGGGGCGCCCCGCAGAGCAGGAAGGCGGCCGCGAACACCGCCCGGCGCGGGAACCGCTCGCCCCACGCCCCGTACAGCAGGGCGCCGAGCAGTGCGAAGCCGCCGAAGAGGGCGACGAGCAGGCCGAGCGCGGCCGCCCCGCCGAGGGCCTCGCGGCCGTGGACGGGCAGCAGCACCGAGGACCAGCCCTGGTCCAGGCCGTTGGTCGTCATCACCATCACGGTGACGCCCAGCAGCAGCCGCGAGCCGGCCAGGAAGGCCCAACCCTCGGCCAGTTCGGCCCGGTAGCGGGCGAACGAGGCCTTCTCCGGGCGCGGTTGCGGCTCTGCCGCCGGGACGCCCCGGAGGAACACGGCGACCAGCAGGGCGGAGACCGCGAAGCTGGCCGCGTCCACCAGCAGGGCGGCCTCGGCGCCGACCACCGCGATGAGGACGCCGGCCACCGCCGCTCCGATCATCCTGGCCCCGCGGAAGACCGCGTCGTACAGGCTCGCGGCACGGGCCACCGTGGTGCCGGCGTGCTCGGCGAGGTCGGGCAGCAGGACGTGGCGGGCGGTCAGGCCGGGGGTGTGCACGAGGCCGCCGACCGCCATCAGCGCGCACAGCATCCAGAACTCCAGCAGGCCCGCGTAGTGCAGCAGCGGGATCGCGCCGACCGCCAGTGCGCAGACCGCGTCGGACGCCGCGGACACCCGGCGCCGGCCGACCCGGTCGATGACCGGGCCTCCGACGAGGGCGGCGACGACGACGGGCAGGGTGGCGCAGAAGGCGACGACCCCGGCCCGGCCGGCGCTGCCGGTGGTCTGCAGCACGAACCACGGGACACCGATGAGGGTGAGGGAACTCCCCGCCGTGGAGATGGTGTTGGCGGCGAGGACGGCGGCGAAGGGGCGGCGGCTCATCCGGCGGCCCGGACCTGGCCGTGACCGTGGCCGTGGCCGGGCTGGAGCAGCCGGTTCCCGGCGCGGACCAGGGTCTCGCCGAGCCGGTTGCGCAGCGCGCCGGCCGTGCGGTGCCGGGGGTCGGCGGCCTCGGCGGCCAGCTGCCCGGCGGCGGCCTCGGCGGCCAACTCGGCGGTACGGGCGGCGTGGGCCGGGAGCGCGGTGCCGGCCTGGACGTCGGCAGGGGTGAAGGCGTGCATGGCAGGACTCCTTCTGCGTGGGGAAAGGCGGTGGAGGGCATGGCTGACCGGCGCGCCACCCGTCGTGGAGGGTGCGCGGGTCTCGGGCGCCGTGCCGGGAGTGCTGCGTGCTGACTGCGTGGGCTGAGTGCTGCGTGCTGCGTGCTGCGTGCCGTGGGTCGCGCTGGCGTGCGGGCCGGGCCCGGTGGTTACTCGCCGGCGCCGGTGTGGCGCGGGAAGGCGTGGGTGTGGAAGCGCACCGTCTCGGACGTCTCGTCCTGGGGCGCGTCCCGGTAGCTGTTGATCAGGTCGTGGACCCGGTGGATGAGTTCGTGGCTCTGGCCGGGGGTCAGGCGCAGGCTGAAGTCGCTGATGTCCGAGGCCCGCCGCCACTCCTGGGACCAGGCGTGGGCGTTGCCGAGCCAGGTGCTCATCTCCTGCGTGTGGATCGTCGCGATCTCGTGCAGGAAGAGGTCGGCGGCGCCGCGGGTGGCCGGGTCCTCGGCGTAGACGAGCTGCTCGTCGAAGACCGTGCCGTCGTGGACGGCCTTCCACCAGCGCTCGCGGCCCTTGCCGTGCCCGGGGGCGTCCTCGACGAAGCCGTGGGCGGCGAGCTGGCGCAGGTGGTAGCTGGTGGCGCCGCTGGACTCGCCGAGCCGCTCCGCGAGCTGCGACGCGGTGGCCGGGCCGTCCTGGCGCAGGGCGCCCAGCAGGCGGATGCGCATGGGATGGGCGAGGCCCCGCAGGGAGCGGGCGTCGAGGGTGCGGGTCTGCAGTTCCGGGGTTTCCGGGGCTTCCGGCTTCTCGGGCATGCCGCAACCCTAAGCCTGCAAAGAAATCTATGCAAGGGTTTCTTTGCAACGCTTCCTTTGGAGCTTCGGCCCCCGGATCCGGGCTCCGGTCAGCCCTCCTGCGCCGCCTGCTCCACGAGCGGGATCACCCGCAGCGGCACCGGGTTCTCCATCACGATCGCCGTCGACGCCCGCACGATCCCTTCGAACCCGACGACCCGGTCGATCACCCGCTGCAGATCGGCGTTGGAGCGCGCCACCAGCCGGCACAGCATGTCCCCGTGCCCCGTCGTCGTGTGCAGCTCCAGCACCTCCGGCACGCCGCTCAGATGCGACCGCACGTCGGCGCCCTGGCCCTGCTTGATCTCCAGCGTGGCGAACGCGGTCACCGGGTACCCGAGGGCGGCCGGGTCCACCTGCGGCCCGAAACCGCGGATCACCCCGTTCGACTGGAGCCGGTCCAGCCGGGCCTGCGCGGTGCCGCGCGCCACCCCGAGCCGGCGCGAGGCCTCCAGGACGCCGATCCGCGGTTCACGGTCGAGCAGGACGATGAGGCGACCGTCGAGTTCATCGATTCCCATAGCGGTGCCTCCAGGCGGCTCACTGGTAGTCATCCTGCACAGATGTTTCAACAATGTTGCGGCCATGCTGGGCACTTTGTACAGCAGAACAGGAAACTATTGCGCAGCTTGTGGATCGGCGGGACTCTGCGCTCATGACTGAGTCTCTGGTGAACTTCGAAACCACCCCGCACACCGCGCGTGAGGCCGACCCCTTCCCGGTGAAGGGCATGGACGCGGTCGTCTTCGCCGTCGGCAACGCCAAGCAGGCCGCGCACTACTACGCGACCGCGTTCGGAATGAAGCTGGTGGCCTACTCCGGCCCGGAGAACGGCGTCCGCGAGACGGCGAGCTACGTCCTCACCAACGGCTCCGCCCGCTTCGTCATGACCTCGGTCATCAAGGCGAGCACGGACCGCGGCCGCTTCCTCGCCGAGCACGTCGCCGAGCACGGCGACGGCGTCGTCGACCTCGCCATCGAGGTCCCGGACGTCCGCGCCGCGTACGCGTACGCCGTCGAGCAGGGCGCGCGCGGCCTCGACGAGCCGTACGAGATCTCCGACGAGCACGGCACGGTCGTCCTCGCCGCGATCGCGACCTACGGCCAGACCCGCCACACCCTGGTCGAGCGCAAGGGCTACACCGGCCCCTACCTGCCGGGCTACGTCGCCGCCGCCCCGATCGTCGAGCCGCCGGCGAAGCGCACCTTCCAGGCCATCGACCACTGCGTCGGCAACGTCGAGCTCGGCCGCATGGACGAGTGGGTCGGGTTCTACAACAAGGTCATGGGCTTCACGAACATGAAGGAGTTCGTGGGCGACGACATCGCGACCGAGTACTCGGCGCTGATGTCGAAGGTCGTCGCGGACGGCACCCTGAAGGTGAAGTTCCCGATCAACGAGCCGGCGATCGCGAAGAAGAAGTCGCAGATCGACGAGTACCTGGAGTTCTACGGCGGCGCCGGCGTCCAGCACATCGCGCTCGCCTCGAACGACATCGTCGCGACCGTCCGGTCGATGCGGGCGGCGGGCGTGCAGTTCCTCGACACCCCGGACTCGTACTACGACACCCTCGGCGAGTGGGTCGGCGAGACCCGCGTGCCGATCGACACCCTGCGCGAGCTGAAGATCCTCGCTGACCGCGACGAGGACGGCTACCTGCTCCAGATCTTCACCAAGCCGGTGCAGGACCGCCCGACCGTCTTCTTCGAGATCATCGAGCGCCACGGCTCGATGGGCTTCGGCAAGGGCAACTTCAAGGCCCTGTTCGAGGCGATCGAGCGCGAGCAGGAGAAGCGCGGCAACCTCTAGGACCGCCAGGAGCCACGAGCCCGGCCCCGGCCCGGCCCCGGCCCCGGCCCCGCCTCGGACCCGACGGCAGCAGGCCCCTCGCCCGACGGCAGGGGGCCTGCCCCGTGCCCGGGACCGGATCAGCGCGCCGCCGGGCCGTTCGGCTTCGGCCGGGCGTGCCCGGGCCCGGGCACGGGCCCGTCCTCGTGCCCGTGCCCGCGATCGGGCTCGGCCCCTTGACCGTGCCCTGGCTGCGGCTCGGGCTCGTGCTCAGGGTCGTGATCAGCCTCGTGCTCGGGCTCGCGCTCGGGACCGGGGTCGGGGTCCGGCTGCGCCGGCCCGCGTTTCGCCGGCCCGGGCTCGGCGGGCTCCGCGGTCCTCGCGGGCTCGGCGGGCTCCGCGGGCCGGGCCGGCTCCCCGGTCCTGGCCGGCTTCGGTCCCGCCGGTCCCCGCTTCTCCGCCGGGCCGCTCGGCTTCGGCGACGCCGACGCCGACGCCGACGCCGAAGCCGACGGCTTCGGCAGCTCCGGCATCACCCACGGCGCGGTCGGCTGCACGTTCTCCGGCCCGCCCGGCGGCGGCTCCCCGAGCGCCGCCAGCGCCCCCGCCGCCAGCGGTCCCCGTACCGGCGAGAACCGCGGGTTCGTCCGCACCGCCTCCTGGAAGTGCCGGCGCGCCGACGCGTCGTCGCCCAGCCCCTGCTCGATCACCGCCCGGTGGTAGGCGAAGTCCGCGCTCCGCAGCCCCCGGTCCGCCGCCTTCCGTGCGTACTCCAACGCCGCCGCGTCATCGCCCAGCCGGTGCAGCGCCCACCCCAGCGCATCGGCCACCTGCATGTTCTTGTGCCGCGCCCACTCCGCCGTCAGCCGCCGCACCGCCGCACCCGGATCCCCGTGATCCGCCTCGAACAGGCCCAGCACCACGGAGTCGTTCACCCCGCCCCGCCCGGCTGCCGCGCGCACCCCGGCCGGCCCGCCTGCGTTCCCCCCACCCGCGGCCGCCGCCGCCCGCAGCAGGTCGAACGGCGCCTTCGCCTCGTCCCCGCGCCCCAGCGACTCCAGCAGCTCGCCCAGCTCCAGCGCCAGCCGCGGCGACTGCGCCCGCCCCAGCGCCAGCCGGTAGTCCCGTACCGCCTCCCCACCGCGCCCCAGCCCCGCCAGCGCCCGCGCCCGGCCGCCCAGCGCGTCCGCCTGAGCCGGATCCGCCCGCAGCGCCCCCTCGTACTGGCGCATCGCCTCGGCCGGCTCGCCCCGCTCCCACAACAGCTCCCCGCGCCGGTACAGCACGTACGCCTTCTCCACCGGGGACTTCGCCGCCCCCGCCGCACGCTCCAGCGCCACCGCCGCGTCCTCGCGCCAGCCCCGGTCCCGGTACACCTGCGAGGCCTTCAGGTGCGCCGTAAGCCCCGGCCGGACCTCGACCAGCCGCTCCATCGCCTTCTCGGCCGCCGGGTAGTCGCCCAGCCCCGAGTACGCGTCCACGAGCACCGGGTACGCCGTCCACTGCTTCGGTGCCTGCGCCCGTACGAGCTCGCCCCACTTGCGCCCGGTCCCGTAGTCCCCGCGGGCGTTGGCCAGCGCTCCCATGCCCGTCATCGCGTCGAAGTTGCCCTTCTCCGCCGGGCGGAGCTCCAGCGACCGCTTCAACGCCCGCTCCGCCTTCGGGTACCAGACCGGGTCCGCGGTGCGCCGCGCCTGCTCCAGGTACGCCGAGCCCAGCACCGCCCACGCCGCCCCGTCCCGCGGGTGCTCCGCGACCCATTTCTCCCGGTCCGCGATCAGCGCCGACAGGTCCACGACCGCCGCCGGCGCCCCCGTCCCGACCGCCGACGCGGCCCGCTCCATCGGCCCCGGGGGGCGGGCGTCGTCGCCCGCGCGGGCCGGCCGGATGACCAGCGCCCCGGCGATCAGGACCACCGCGACCGCGGCCGCCACGAGCGTCTTGCGGCCGGTGAACGTCACGGGCGGCGGCGCAGCCTCCTGGGCTTCCCTGTCGATACGGTCCATGCGATCACTGTGCGTCAATATGAATGGGCCGCCGCAGTGTCCGAACCCCGCCGCGGCCGTGTTCACACCGATGGCCCCCGGTGCCACGCTGGGCCCATGGAACTCAAGGACGACGAGCTCACCGCACGGCTGCGCACGCGCCTCCTCGAAGGCCTCCCCGCCGAGGCCCTCCTCACCGACCCGGACGTGACCGCCGCCTACGCCACCGACATGGCGAACTTCTGCCCCGCCGGCACCCCTGCGGCCGTGGTCCTGCCCCGCACCGCGGAGCAGGTGCAGCACGTCCTGCGCACCGCCACCGCCCTACGCGTCCCGGTCGTCCCCCAGGGCGCCCGCACCGGCCTGTCCGGCGCCGCCAACGCCACCGACGGCTGCATCCTGCTCTCCCTGGTCCGCATGGACCGCATCCTCGAAATCAACACCGTCGACCGCACCGCCGTCGTCGAACCGGGCGTCGTCAACGCCGTGCTCTCGCGGGCCGTCGCCGAACAGGGCCTGTACTACCCGCCCGACCCGTCCAGCTGGGAGCAGTGCACCATCGGCGGCAACATCGGCACCGGCTCCGGCGGCCTGTGCTGCGTCAAGTACGGGGTCACCGCCGAATACGTGCTCGGCCTCGACGTCGTCCTCGCCGACGGCCGGCTGCTGCGCACCGGCCGGCGCACCGCCAAGGGCGTCGCCGGCTATGACCTCACCCGGCTCTTCGTCGGCTCCGAAGGCAGCCTCGGCGTCGTCGTCCAGGCCGTCCTCGCCCTGCGCCCGGCCCCGCCCCGACAGCTCGCGCTGGCCGCCGAGTTCCCCTCCGCCGCGGCCGCCTGCGCCGCCGTCTGCGCCGTCATGGAGGCCGGGCTGACGCCCTCGCTGCTGGAGCTGATGGACCGTACGACCGTACGGGCCGTCAACGCCCTGGGACGGATGGGCCTGCCCGAGACCACCGAGGCCCTGCTGCTCGCCGCGTTCGACACCCCGCACGCCGCCGACGACCTCGCGGCCGTCGCCCGCCTGTGCACGGCCGCCGGCGCCACGGCCGTCGTACCCGCCGAGGACGAGGCGGAGTCGGAACTGCTGCTCAAGGCCCGCCGGATGGCGCTCACCGCGCTGGACGCGCTGCGCCCGGCCACGATGATCGACGACGTCTGCGTACCCCGCTCGCGGCTGGCCGAGATGCTCGACGGGACCGCCCGCATCGCCCGCGCCCACGACCTCGTCATCGGGGTCTGCGCGCACGCCGGCGACGGCAACACCCACCCCGTGGTCTGCTTCGACCCCGCGGACGAGGAAGAGACGCGCCGGGCCCGCGCCTCCTTCGACGAGATCATGGACCTCGGTCTGGGGCTGGGCGGGACCATCACCGGGGAGCACGGGGTCGGCGTCCTGAAGAAGGAGTGGCTCGCCCGCGAACTGGGACCCGTGGGGCTGGAGATGCAACGCGCGGTCAAGCAGGCCTTCGACCCCCTGGGTCTGCTCAACCCCGGCAAGCTCTTCTGACCGCTGCCGCTCCCGCTCACGGGGCCCGGGACCCGGACCGGTACCCGGTCCCAGGCCCGGCCCCCGACGGCCCCGTACGCGGCCGCGTACGCCCCGCATCACAGGTCACCGTCCGCGGCCTCGTCCGACGGCCACGCATCGCGCATCCACAGGTCGTCGGCCGGGGTCGGGGCGAGCAGCTCGGCCAGCGCCGCGTCCAGACCCAGCAGGTCGGCCTCGGTGCCCGGCGGGACCACCCGCAGCGTGCGCTCCAGCCACGCCGACACCGAGGCCGCCGGGACCTCCAGCAGGGCGTCTCCGTCGGGGGAGGTGAGCGCCAGGCACAGCACCGACCGGTCCTCCAGCCTGGCGGGCCAGATCCGGACGTCCCCGTGCCCGCAGGGGCGGAACACCCCCTCGACCAGCAACTCGCGGGCGAAGGTCCAGTTGACCGGGGTGCAGGAGCCGGTGTGGAAGGTGACGTGGACGGCGTACGGGTCGTCCACGAGGTACACCAGTCGCGCGGGGACCGGGACGCTGTGCTCGGGGGACAGGACCAGCCTGACTTCCAGCTCGCGCTCGACGACGGGGTGGTGGTGCATGGCGGCCTCGCTTCGGTTCGGTGCGCGGGGCCGGGTTGTCGCCCCACACCCGCAGAGAGCGCCCGTGCGCCCGGCTATGACGCGACTTCGCGCACCGGATCGCACTATGGCGTGAATCTTTTGGTGGCTGAAAACAACCCTACGGAGGGATGTTCGCCCGAAGGCTTGGATTCTCCCGTTACCGGACCTCCCGGGGGGCGGTTCTTGGCTATGGTCCTTCCCTTGCACAAGCCTCAAGCCCACGATCGGAGTTGGGGACATGACGGCCTCCCCTGGTGACGGAGAGCACGCGGCCCGCGAGGGCTACTACCCCGATCCGTCCATCCCCGGCTACGTCCGGTACTGGAACGGCCTGTCCTGGGTGCCGGGCACGAGCCGGCCCGCCACGCCGGCCGACCGGCTCCGCCCGGCACTGCCGGACGAGACCTCCGTGACCGAGGCCCTGCCCGACCCCGATCTCGAACCCGACCCCGATCTCGACCCCGATCTCGATCCCGAACCCGATCTCGATCTCGACCCCGATCTCGATCCCGAACCCGATCTCGATCCCGAACCCGAACGGGCGCCGCTTCCGGCGCCGTCGACGCCGCTTCCGGCGGCCCGCGCCGACGCCTGGCAGGCCGACCCGCTGCGCCAGTCCGGCTTCGGCGGGCCGTACGACCGCCGGGTGTCCTGGGGCGGCGACCCCGCCGGGCGGCCCGAGCCGGAACCGGCCGCGGGGCACGCACCCGCCCGGCCCGCGGGCGCGGCTCCGGGCCGCGGCCCCCACCCGGAGCCGGAGCCGACCGTCCGCAGAGCCACGGGCGGGGCGCAGGGCACGGCAGGCGGCAGCGACAGCGGTCCCGGCGAAGGTCCGAGCAGGGGCCCGGAGGGGTACGCGGACCGCCGCCCGGACGGGGCGCCGGAGCGCGGGCCCGGCGTCTCCTTCGCCCGTACCCCGGCCGCATCCGCGGCGGCGGCCGCGGCCGCCGAGCGGTACCCCGCCCAAGGCGTGGGCATCCTGTCGGCCCGCTCCCCGGCCGCCGCAGCCGCCGCCGCGGCCGTGCAGTCGGCCCCGGTCACGGCGTGGCCCACCGTCCCCGGAAGCGGAGCGGACTCCGGGATGACCTCCTCGTGGCCCCAGGCGACGGAGCGCCGCGCCCCGGCCGCGCCCGCCGCCCCGCGCCCGGAGCCGCAGCCCGACGCACGGCCGTCCCGTGCGTCGGCCCCGGCGCGCGGAGCCGCCGCGTTCCCCGCGGCCGCCGAAGCCCCCGCCGCGGCCGTGCCTCCCGCGTCGCCCACGCCCCGTACGTCCGCCGAGCCCCCCGTGTCCCCGGCCGACCGCGGCTTCGCCGACCGGACCCCGCCGGCAGCCGGGCCCGCGCAGCCGCCCCGCACCGTGCGCGAGGCCTCCGCCACCGCGGCCCCCGCCGCCTCCCCGACGGTCCCGGCTCCGGCGCGGACCACCGACCGGGCCGTCTTCGAGCAGATGGCGGAGCGGGCCGTGCGCCCCTCCGGGTTGCCGCGCCGGTTCCTGGCCCGCGCCCTGGACAGCCTGGTGCTGGGCGCCGTCGCCGCGGCCGTCGCCCTGCCCCTCGTACCGGCGGCCGAGGCGCACCTCCAGTCCAAGGTGGACGCGGCCCGGGGCACCGGCAGGGCCACCACCGTCTGGCTGTTCGACGCGACCATCGCCGGGTACGCGGGCCTGGTCCTCGGCGCCCTCGTGGTGTTCGGACTGCTCTACGAGGTGCTGCCGACCGCCCGTTGGGGCCGGACCCCCGGCAAGAAGCTGCTCGGCGTCCGCGTCCTGTCCGCCGCCACGTACCGCCCGCCCGGCTTCGGCGCGGCCCTGTCCCGCTGGCTGGTCGGGGCGTTCCTCGGGCCCGTGGGCGGGCTGTGGTGCCTCGCGGACCGACCCCGCCGCCGGGCCGCGCACGACAGGGCCGCCGGGACCTACGTGGCCCGCTGACCACCCCTCAGAAGGCGGGCCGGGAGCGGCCTCCCCCGATCGGACTCCGCCGCGTTGCGGGGCCCCCGGGGCCGGGTTCGACTCGGGGCATGAGCACCGACCAGCCGCCGCCGGAGCAGCCGCCCGAGGACGACCCCTTCCGCAAGAAGCCCGGGGGCCCGACCCCGGCGAACGGAACGCCCCCGGGCGGGACGCCGCCCCCGGCCGGCCCCCCGGCCGGCCCTCCGGGAGGCCCGCCGCCCCCCGGGGGCCCGTACGACGGCGGCCCGCGCGGCGGCGGCCCGGGCGGCGGTTACCCGCCCCCGCCGCCCCCGTACGGCGGCGACCCCTTCGGTTCGGGAGCCGGCGGCGGCTACGGCATGCCCGACCCGCTCGCCGGCATGCCCCCGCTCGCCGACTTCGGCAAGCGCCTCGCGGCCCGGGCCATCGACGTCGTCATCGTGTTCATCCCCCTGTTCCTCATCCAACTGGCCTTCGGCACGAACCGGTACGCGGTCCAGACCGACAAGGGCGAGGACGTCAGCGAGGTCTTCGCCAAGTCGTACAGCGGTTCCGGTCTGGCCATGACCCTGCTCTCGATCGTGGCGTTCGTCGGCTACGACTGGTGGTTCACCAGGAAGGACGGCAGGACCGTCGGCAAGAGGGCGCTGGGGCTGCGCGTGGCGATGCTCAACGACGGCAGCGTCCCGCAGTCCGGCCCGGCCCTGGCCCGTGCCGCGGTGCTGTGGCTGCCCACGCTCATCTGCTGCTTCTGCCTGTGGCCGCTGGCGCTGATCGTGTCGATGCTCGTGGACAAGCCGTACCGGCAGGCCCTGCACGACAAGGTCGGCAAGACGGTGGTGGTGACCGCCTAGCTGTATTGCCCTGTGAGGTTGGGGACGCGGCTGGAGGGTGGCTTGCCTTCGAGTGCGGTGTGTCCGCGGTGGTGATTGTAGGAGTGCAGCCACTGCGGGAATGCCTCGCGCCGTTCGGTCTCTGACCGGTAAGGGCGGGCGTAGGCCCACTCGTCGAGGAGGGTGCGGTTGAAGCGTTCGACCTTGCCGTTGGTCTGGGGCCGGTAGGGCCGGGTTCGCTTGTGGGCGATCCCGGCCGCGGCCAGGGTGTCCCGCCAGGTGTGGGAGCGGTAGCAGGAGCCGTTGTCGGTCAGGACCCGTTCGACGGTGATCCCGGCGTCGGCGAAGAATGCCTGTGCGCGGGTCCAGAACGCGGTGGCGGTCTCCTTGGTCTCGTCGGCCAGGATCTCGCTGTAGGCCAGGCGGGAGTGGTCGTCGACGGCGGTGTGGAGGTAGCTGTAGCCGAGGTTGGGGCGGCCGTGGGCGGTGCGGGGCCGGGCGGGGTCCCGGTGTGCCGAGCTGTTGCGCCCGCCGCGGGCACGGCCGAGGGTTCTGTGGCCGCCGCCGTCGGGGATGTTGCCGAGCTTCTTGATGTCCACATGGACCAGTTCCCCGGGCCGCTCGCGTTCGTAGCGGCGTATGGGCCGGCCGGTGGCCCGGTCCAGGTGCGCCAGGCGGGCCAGGCCGAACCGGGCCAGGACCCGGTGGACGGTCGAGGGCACCAGCCCCAGCAGATACGCGATGCGGGCCGGGCCCCACCGGCGGGCGAGACGGACCTTGATGATCCGGCGCTCGGTGCGGGTCGGCGTGCGGCGGGGGCTGTGCAAGGGGCGGGAGGACCGGTCTGCCATGCCGGCCTCACCCAGGGCCCGGTAGCGGACCGCCCACCGCTGGGCCGTGGTCGGCGAGACCCTGAAACGCTCGGCTGCCCTCCGCAAGGGCCAGCCGTCCTCGACGACGCAGCGGGCCAGGCGCAGACGACCGGTCTCGGTCAGGGGTGCATTACGGTGGGGCATGAGGGCCTTCTGTCGTTCGGTGGAGATGTCGCAATCCACACCGAACCCGGAAGGCCCTCACCCGTTCAAGATGCTCCAACCGAGACCTGCATCACCTGTACACAACCTCCCCGGACAGAACACCTAGCTCAGTGGTGCACGGCCTGTGCGGGGTGTGCGGGCCGTGCCGCTTGTACGGGTCGTCGGGGTTGTTCGGCGGCGGCCGCCCGGGGTTCCGGCACCCGGGCGGCCGCCGCCGTGTCCTCGTCGGCGCCCTCGGGCGCCTGAAGGGGAGTGACTTCGGTAACAGTGACGGCTCCCGGCCGGCCTCCGGCGGCGGATCCGGCCCCGGAGGCGTGCCGGCCCCGGCCGCGGGGCGCGGCGGCGGTGAGCGCGACGAGCAGGCCGAGGGCGAGGCCGGCGGTGGTGATGACCGCGACACCCGCTCCGGAGCTGCTCTGCGAGAGCAGCAGCATGGCGATCGTCGAGGCGACGACGGCGGCGGACCCGTAGAGGAACTGGGCGGCAGTCGGGCGCGGCATGGCGGTTTCCGTCCTCAAGGCGGCTGCGGGGGAGTCTGCTCAACTGGGTCGCGCGTCAAGCGACTCTACGTCCCGGGCATGCCCGGACGGAACGGGCCGTAAGCGTGACCTGACCCACGGTGCCCGGTGCACGGGGGGCGCACGGGGGTACGCCCGTCCCACATCGTGGGCAGGACGCGTCCTTCGTCCCGTATGACTGCGTAACGTCCGGATAGCGGAACTCCCCGACCGCATAGTGCAGTTGTAAGGAAGAAGTCAAGGTCTGTCTTTTCTTTAGACTCTCCGGTCAAATGTCGTCACTTGAGACGCGCGCCGCGCGGAACCCCCCACTCCTACGGAGACGTTCCGACCTGTGTCGCGGCCGCGGGAGGGGAACGACATCAAGTGACCAGCAATTCCTACCGTCGGCGTGCCCTGCGTGCGGCGGCCATCGGCGTGACCCTGGCCGCGACCACGGCCTCCGGCGCCTTCCTCACCACCGCCCAGGCCGTCGACGCGCCGGCGACCGCGCCCGCCGCGAACCGCCAGGACCCGACCGCTCCCGCGAAGGAGCAGGTCCAGCACAACCTGAAGGGCCCGTTCAGCGACCAGCAGGCCCAGGCCCGTGAAGCTGCCCTCGACCAGGTGCTGAGCGGCAAGAAGACCGTCGAGCAGCGGGGCGCCTCCAAGGTCGTCAAGCTCGACGACAAGAAGTACGTCGAGCTCGGCCGCGAGAAGACCGACAAGATCTTCACGATCCTCGTCGAGTTCGGCGACCAGGTCGACAACACGACCATGTTCGACCCGGACGGCCCCGACGGCCCCAAGCCCGCGGTCCCGAAGTACGGCGGCACCCCCGGCCCGCTGCACAACACGATCGCCCAGCCCGACCGTGCCAACAACAACAGCACGGCGTGGCGCAAGGACTTCAGCCGGCAGTACTTCCAGGACCTGTACTTCGGTACCGGCAACGGCAAGGAGTCGCTGAAGACCTACTACGAGAAGACCTCCTCGGGCCGCTACTCGGTCGACGGCGAGGTCGCCGACTGGGTCAAGATCCCGTACAACGAGGCCCGTTACGGCTCGAACTACTGCGGCCAGAGCAACTGCGCCAACGTGTGGGACACCGTCCGCGACGGCGTCAACGCGTGGGTCGACGCCCAGAAGAAGGCCGGCAAGTCCGACGCCGACATCAAGGCCACGCTGGCGCAGTACGACCAGTGGGACCGCAACGACTTCGACGGCGACGGCAACTTCAACGAGCCCGACGGCTACATCGACCACTTCCAGATCGTCCACGCGGGCGAGGACGAGTCGGCCGGCGGCGGCGTCCAGGGCAAGGACGCGCTGTGGGCGCACCGTTGGTACGCCTACGGCACCGACGCCGGCAAGACCGGCCCGGCCAACAACAAGGCCGGCGGTACCCAGATCGGCAACACCGGCATCTGGGTCGGCGACTACACGATGCAGCCGGAGAACGGCGGCCTCGGCGTCTTCGCGCACGAGTACGGCCACGACCTCGGTCTGCCGGACCTCTACGACACCTCCGGTGGCGGCGAGAACTCGGTCGGCTTCTGGTCCCTGATGTCGGCCGGCTCCTGGCTCGGCGAGGGCAAGGACTCCATAGGCGACATGCCGGGCGACATGACCGCCTGGGACAAGCTCCAGCTGGGCTGGCTGAACTACGACACGGCCAAGGCCGCGACGAAGTCCACCCACAAGCTCGGTGTCTCGGAGTACAACACCAAGGACAAGCAGGCGCTGGTCGTCGAGCTGCCGAAGAAGCAGGTCAAGACCGACATCGTCGCTCCCGCCGAGGGCTCCTCGCAGTGGTGGAGCAACATGGGTGACGACCTCAAGAACACCCTGACCCGCTCGGTCGACCTGACCGGCAAGTCCTCCGCGGCCCTTTCCCTCAAGGGCTGGTGGGACATCGAGAAGGACTACGACTACCTCTACACCGAGGTGTCCACCGACGGCGGCGCCACCTGGACCGTCCTGAACGGCACCGCCAACGGCAAGGCCATCCCGGCCGACGCCGCGGGCAACGCCGGTCTCACCGACGTCTCCGGCGGCTGGCAGGACCTGAAGTTCCCGCTCGACGCCTACGCCGGCAAGAAGATCGACCTCCGCTTCCGCTACCAGACGGACGGCGGCGCGGGCGGCAAGGGCTTCACCGCCGACGCCCTCGCGATCACCGCGGACGGCCAGACCCTGTTCACCGACGGCGCCGAGAACGGCGACAACGGCTGGACCGGCAAGGGCTTCTCCCGCGTCGGTTCCGGGTTCACCAAGGAGTACCCGCAGTACTACATCGCGGAGAACCGTCGCTACGTCTCGTACGACTCCACCCTCAAGGTGGGCCCGTACAACTTCGGCTGGGCCAACACCCGCCCGAACTGGGTCGAGCACTACCCGTACCAGGACGGCCTGCTGATCTGGCTGTGGGACAAGTCCCAGAAGGACAACAACACCAGCCAGCACCCGGGCCAGGGTCTGATCCTGCCGATCGACGCCAACGCCAAGCCGATGAAGTGGTCGGACGGCACCCTGCTGCGCAACAAGATCCAGCCGTACGACGCCACCTTCAGCGCGTACTCCACGGACGCCTTCACCCTGCACAACAAGGGTGAGTCGCTCTTCCTGAAGCCGAAGCCCGCGAACCTGGTCTTCGACGACCACAAGGGCAAGTACTACTACGACGAGAACCCGACCGGCTCGGTGAAGGTGGCTGACACCAACACCAAGATCAAGATCGCGAAGGAGACCTACGACGGCCTCCAGATGACGATCGAGGTCGGCCCCGCCACCAAGTGATCGGATAAAACCGCAGGTCACAGCATGATCGGCCGTCGCCCCCTAGCGGGCGGCGGCCGATCGCGTTTAGATGCGCATGCGACCGGTGTTATTAGACATCCAGCTGACGGGGGAGACGTACAGCATGCCTGCAGGAGGTTTCACCAGGCTCCCGAACGGGAGCGTCGTCGTTGCGCTGACCCTGCCCAGACCGGCGGGGAGCAGCGACTCCGGGCCCGTACGGGTCCTGGTGCTCGCGGCGAACCGGGCCCGCGCCCTGACCAGGCTGCGGAACCTCGGGCTGCGCGCGGTGTACCTGCGCGGCAACACCGAGCCACCGACCCCGGACGAGGTCACGGCAGTCCTGCACCATCCGGACGGCCTGCTGTGGCGGGCCGTCCCGGACGAGGCGGGCGAGCTCTGGCACCCGATACGGGCCCTGCTGCGCGGCGCCTGAGCGGCTCGGCCGCGCGCCGGCGCGGAATGCCGGCGGGCGGGAGCGCCGGTGCGGGTCCTCAGGCGGCCCGGACGACCGGGGTGCCGACGAGGTCCACCCCGGCGGCCCGGAGCTCGTCCAGGGCCCGCTCCGTGGTGTACGGGGCCACTCCCGCGGTGAGGTCGAGCAGGACGCGGGTGCGCAGGCCCGCGCGGGCGGCGTCCAGGGCCGTGGCCCGCACGCAGTGGTCGGTGGCGATGCCGACGACGTCGACCTCGGTGACCTGCCGCTCGCGCAGCCAGTCGGCGAGCGGGGTGCCGTTCTCGTCGGCGCCCTCGAAGCCGCTGTACGCGGCCTCGTACGCGCCCTTGTCGAACACGGCGGCCACGGCACCGGAGGCCACGGCGGGCGCGAAGTTCGGGTGGAACCCGACGCCCTCGGTGCCGGCCACGCAGTGGGCCGGCCAGGTGGTCTCGTAGTCGGGGTCGGCCGGAGGCCGCGCGAAGTGGGGGCCCGGGTCGACGTGGTGGTCGCGGGTGGCGACCACGTGCCGGTAGCCGCCGGCGGTGGACTGCCCGATCAGTTCGGTGATGGCGGCGGCGACGTCGGCCCCGCCGGCGACCGCGAGGCTGCCGCCTTCGCAGAAGTCGTTCTGTACGTCGACGACGATCAGTGCGCGGTGCATGTCGCGTGCCCTTCGGCTTGTCTTGTGGTGTGCGTGTGGTGTGGTGTGGTGCGGTGTGGCGCGGTGCGGTGTCCGGCGGCGGGCCCTGCGTGGGGCCTCTTCCCCCACCCCGCCCCTTCCCGAAACCGTGGACTCCGCCCCCGGACCCCCGGCGGCTCGACACCGGCGGGGCTGAACTCCGGGGGCTCCGCCCCCGGACCCCCGCGCCTCAAACGCCGGCGAGGCTGGATTTCCCCGGCGGCGCCGGAATGCCGACCACCGCCATGATCCGGCCCGCGCGGCGCTTGACCGCACCGGCCGCGCAGCACCCGGACCCCAGCCCCCGCGTTCAAGGCTCCCGCCCCACCAGGCGCCCCAGCCCCCCGGGCCCCCAGCCCCGCCGGGCCCCCAGCCCCGCCGGGCCCCCCGGCCTGCTGGCGAGAGAGGCCACGCCCAGCGCCGGCCGCCCCAGCCGCGCCGAGGTCTGCTGCGCCCCAAGCGCCAGGTGCCCCCGCGGTGCCAAGCGCCCCCGCCGCGCGGGGTAGTTCCAGCCTCGCCGGCGTTTGAGGCGCGGGGTCCGGCGGAGCCCCGACTTTCAGCCCCGCCGGCGTTTGAGGCGCCGGGGGTCGGGGCGGAGTCCCCGGTTTCGGTAAGGGGCGGGGTAGGGGAAGGCTCCGCGCAGCGGCAACGCCAGCCCCCCGGCGCCCCCCGGCGCCCCCCGGCGGCAGCCCCCCGGCGGCAGCCGCCGGGCGGCGCCGGGCCCTCCCGGTCGGCGACCAGGCCGGGTCGGCGGTCAGGCCCGGTCGGCGGTCAGGCCCGGGCGGCGACCCGGCCGGGCGGCGGTCAGGCCGGGCGGCGGTCAGGCCGGGCGGCGGTCAGGCCGGGCGGCGGTCAGGCCGGGCGGCGGTCAGGGTGGTGGGCGGTCAGGGTGGTGGGCGGGAGAGGGGGCGGCGGGGCCGCGGCCAGCGGTCAGGCGTACTCGGTCGGGATCACGGCCTCGCCCCGCGACAGCTGCGTCGCGGAGAGCGGAAGCCGCCCGCGGGCGGCGCGGTGCCGGTCCCGGGCGACCTCCAGCGGCTCGCGGCCGATCACCTCGCCCCCCTTGACCAGCTGCACCAGCAGCTGCCGGTTGGCCAGGGCCGCCGGGACCGGCCCGGTCCCGACCACCTCGGCCTCGGCGACGCCGTCGGCGTCCGGCCGGCGGGCGGCCCACTTGCGGCCCCCGATGGAGGTCTTGCCGCTCGAGGCCTTCTTCGCCACCGGCACCAGCGGTGCCTTGGGGTCGGCGGAGTCGGCCCGGGCGACCAGCTTGTAGACCATGGAGCAGGTCGGGTTCCCGCTGCCGGTGACCAGCTGGGTGCCGACGCCGTACGCGTCGACCGGGGCGGCCGCCAGCGAGGCGATCGCGTACTCGTCGAGGTCGGAGGTGACGACGATCCGTGTCCCGGTGGCGCCCAGTTCGTCGAGCTGCTGCCGCACCCGGTGCGCGACCAGCAGCAGGTCGCCGGAGTCGATCCGGACGGCCCCGAGTTCCGGGCCGGCGATGTCGACGGCGGCCCTGACCGCCTCGGCCACGTCGTACGTGTCAACCAGCAGGGTGGTTCCCCGGCCGAGCGAGGCCACCTGGGCGGTGAACGCGTCCCGCTCGCTGTCGTGCAGCAGGGTGAAGGCGTGCGCGCTGGTGCCGACGGTGGGGATGCCGTAGCGGAATCCGGCCGCCAGGTCCGAGGTGGAGGTGAAGCCGCCGACGTACGCGGCCCGCGAGGCGGCCACGGCGGCCAGTTCGTGGGTGCGCCGCGCGCCCATCTCGATCAGCGGCCGGTCGCCGGCGGCCGAGGCCATCCGGGAGGCGGCGGCCGCGATCGCCGAGTCGTGGTTGAGGATCGACAGGACGACGGTCTCCAGCAGCACGCACTCGGCGAAGCTGCCCTCGACCCGCAGGATCGGCGAGCCGGGGAAGTACACCTCGCCCTCCGGATAGCCCCAGATGTCACCCGAGAAGCGGTACGAGGAGAGCCAGTCCAGGGTCCGCATGTCGACGACGGCCCGCTCGCGCAGGAACTCCAGCACGGCGGTGTCGAAGCGGAAGTTCTCCACCGCGTCCAGGACGCGGCCGGTGCCGCCCACCACTCCGTAGCGCCGCCCCTCGGGCAGCCGGCGGGTGAACACCTCGAAGACCGAGCGGCGGTCGGCGGTGCCGTTCGCCAGGGCGGCCTGCAGCATCGTGAGCTCGTAATGGTCCGTGAAGAGCGCTGTCGACGGCACGTCCACCGGCAGGCCCAGGTCCGCAGGGTTCATGTCAGGGATGCTAGCGCACATTTCGTCAGAGTGACGAAATGTAGGTCCCGTTTGTGCGACGGGCCTGTCACAGTGGCAGCATGGGACGGGTGAGTGTTGCTCCCATTGAGATCGAACGCACCGAATCGGCCGAAGAGGCATCCGCGGTCCCCGAACCCGACGTCCCCTGGGTGACGCTGGTGCACAACGACCCGGTGAATCTCATGAGCTACGTGACGTACGTGTTCCAGGCGTACTTCGGCTACTCGAAGGACAAGGCGCACAGACTGATGCTCGACGTCCACCACAAGGGGCGGGCCGTGGTGTCCAGCGGCACCCGCGAGGAAATGGAGCGCGACGTGCAGGCCATGCACGGCTACGGCCTGTGGGCGACCCTCTCCCAGGACCGGATGTGATGGGGCGCTCCACCGGAATGTTCGAAGCACGCAACGGCGGCGGCGCCGCCATCGCGCTCGACGAGATCGAGATCTCCATCCTGCGCTCCCTGGCCGTACAGCTGTTGGAGCTCATCGGCCCCGGCGGGCCCGAGCCGGACGCGGGGGCCGACCCGCTGGCCGCCCTCTTCGCCGAGGGCCCCACCGAGCCCCCTTCCGATCCGGCGCTCGCGCGACTGTTCCCGGACGCCTACGGCCCCGGTCCCGGCAGCGCGGAGGAGGGTGTCGACGCGGACGAGCTGGTCGCCCGGTCGGCGGAGTTCCGCCGGTTCACCGAGAACGACCTGCGCACCCGCAAGCGCCAGGACGCGCTGGCCGTCGTCCGCAGCCTGGACGCGCTCACCCCCGGGGGTGACGGGGCGGCGGTCCTGGAGCTCACCGGTGAGCTGCCGCTGCGCTGGCTCGGCGCCCTCAACGACCTGCGGCTGACGATCGCGGCCCGGTTGGACATCACCGAGGACGACGAGAGCGCCGCCCTCTACCGGCTGCCGGACGACGACCCGCGCAAGCCGATGGTGATGGCGTACCTCTGGCTCGGCGGCCTCCAGGAAACCCTGATCGAAACCCTCTGAGGCCCCACGGGAACTCGCTGGATCCCCCCGGAAAGCCCGGTGCGGATCCTCAGCTGATGCTCAGATCGGGATAACGATCAGATCACCGCCATACGGTGATCTGATCGTTTTCTTGTCTCTTGTCCCGTTTTTATCGGGCACAGTGCCACTTTTACTCCCTTCGGTCGTCCCCGAACCGTGATAGATCTTCACGACTGCCGAAGGGGCGCCACCCATGTTCCCGCCGGCCTGCTTGAACCGGCTGACCGCCGGCGTGCAACTCCATCCGTATCCGGGGGGATCGAGGACCCGATCCGCAGCCAGTCAGGCGCGGGTCGGCGTGGAGAAAGGCGCACCAGATCATGACCTCAGCGCAGGTCGAGCAGCACCACGCGGCACCCGGTGAGGGAACCGGGGCCGACGGCGGGGAGGGGTACCACCGCACGCTCGGCGCCCGCCAGATCCAGATGATCGCGATCGGCGGAGCCATCGGCACCGGCCTCTTCCTGGGCGCCGGCAAGGCCATCTCGAAGGCCGGACCGAGTCTCATCCTGGCCTACGCCATCGCGGGCCTGGCCATCTTCTTCATCATGCGCGCCCTGGGCGAGCTGCTGATGTACCGCCCGGTCTCGGGCTCCTTCTCGGACTACGCACGCGAGTTCCTCGGCCCGTTCTGGGGATACGCCACCGGCTGGACCTACTGGCTGTTCTGGGTGGTCACGGGCATCACCGAGGTCACAGCGGCAGCCAAGTACATGTCGTACTGGACCCACGACAGCTTCCCCCAGTGGGCCTACGCCCTGATCTTCACCGTCGTCCTCTACACCGCCAACCTGATCTCCGTGAAGCTCTTCGGCGAGCTGGAGTTCTGGTTCTCCATGGTCAAGGTCACCGCCATCGTCGGCATGATCCTGATCTGTGCCGGCATCCTCACCATCGGCTTCTCCGACGCCGCCGCAGGCGCCTCGTTCTCCAACCTGTGGAACGACCGGGGATTCTTCCCCAACGGCATCGGCGAGACGCTGATGACGCTCCAGATCGTCGTCTTCGCCTTCCTGGCCGTCGAGCTGGTCGGCGTCACCGCCGGCGAGTCCAAGGACCCCGAGAAGACCCTGCCCAAGGCCATCAACACCGTGCCGTGGCGCATCGCCGTCTTCTACGTCGGCGCCCTCATCATGATCATGTCGGTCATCCCGTGGTCCCAGTTCAAGGCGGGGGAGAGCCCCTTCGTGCTGGCCTTCGAGAAGATGGGCCTGGGGATCGGCGCCGCGATCGTCAACTTCGTCGTCCTGACCGCAGCCCTGTCCTCCTGCAACTCCGGCATGTACTCCACCGGCCGCATGCTGCGCGACCTCGCGCTCAACGGCCAGGGCCCGAAGTTCTTCACCAAGCTGACGAAGAACGGCACCCCGCTGGTCGGCACCACCTTCTCCGCCGCGCTCATGCTCCTCGGCGTCTGGATCAACTACGTCGCCCCCGGCAAGGCCTTCGACTACGTCGTCTCCTTCGCCACCATCTCCGGCATGTGGGCCTGGATCGTCATCCTCGTCTGCCAGATCCGCTACCGGGCCAGGGTCCAGCGCGGCGAACTGCCCGCCTCCCCGTTCCGGACGCCGGGCGCGCCGTGGACCAGCGCCCTGTCCCTCGCCTTCATCGGCGTGGTCATCGTGATGATGGGCGCCGACGCCGACGCCCGCGTCTCGCTGTACTGCGCCCCGCTGTGGGCGCTGATCCTCGGCGTCTCCTACCTCGTGCTCAAGCGCCGCAACCCGGCCGGAGCCGCCTTCACCAAGGCCGGCAGCACCACCTCCTGACCGGCACCCCGACCGTGGCCCACCAGCCACGTGTCCAGCATGCGGGCCCTCACGTACCACACCTCGGTACGCGGGGGCCCGCATGCTTATCCTGTCGCTCATGCTGACCCTCACCCAGGCCCTCTACGACCAGATCGTCGCGCACGCCCGCAAGGACCACCCCGACGAGGCGTGCGGCGTCGTGGCCGGCCCGGCGGGCACCGGCCGCCCGGAGCGGTTCATCCCCATGCTGAACGCGGCCCGTTCGCCCACGTTCTACGAGTTCGACTCCAAGGACCTGCTGAAGCTGTACCGCGAGATGGACGACCGCGACGAGGAACCCGTCATCGTCTACCACTCGCACACCGCGACCGAGGCCTACCCGTCGCGCACCGACGTCACCTACGCCAACGAGCCCGCCGCGCACTACGTCCTCGTCTCCACCGCCGACACCGACGGCCTCGGGGAGTTCCAGTTCCGCTCCTACCGCATCGTCGACGGCGTCATCACCGAGGAGGCGGTCGAGGTCGTCGAGGCCTACTGACCAGGATGCGGGACGGAGGAGTCCATGATGCGGGATCACACTCCAAACGCCGGACCGGGAATCGTTAACATGACCGCATGGTTCCTCCCGACGTGAGCATCGAGACGCCCGGCAGACTGCTGCTCGTGGCGCGGCTGCACGTCGACCTGTGCCGTCTCGCCAGCAGCATCTGTCCTGCCGCCTGAGCACCGCAGCCCCTCGCGCGGGGGCCCTGAGCCGCGCGCCCTCAACCCCTCCCCGCACCACTTCACACTGGAGCCTGCCATGGCCATCGAGGTCCGCATCCCCACCATCCTCCGCACCTACACCGACGGCGAGAAGGCCGTGAGCGGTGAGGGCAGCACCCTTTCCGAGCTCTTCGCGGACCTGGAGACGCGCCACAAGGGCATCGAGGAGCGACTCATCGACCGGGCGGCGGGCGGCAAGCTGCGCCGTTTCGTGAACGTCTACCTCAACGACGAGGACGTCCGCTTCCTCGACGGCATCGCGACCGAGCTCAAGGACGGCGACAGCGTCACCATCCTCCCCGCGGTGGCCGGCGGCGCCGCCTGATGCGTTACGACTCCCCGCTCGCCGCGGTCGGCAACACGCCGCTCGTCCGGCTGCCCCGGCTGTCGCCCTCCGAGGACGTCCGCATCTGGGCCAAGCTGGAGGACCGGAACCCGACCGGCTCGATCAAGGACCGCCCCGCGCTCCACATGGTCGAGCAGGCCGAGAAGGACGGCAGGCTGTACCCCGGCTGCACGATCCTGGAGCCCACCTCCGGCAACACCGGCATCTCCCTGGCGATGGCGGCGAAGCTCAAGGGCTACCGGATCGTCTGCGTCATGCCGGAGAACACCAGCCAGGAGCGCCGCGACCTCCTCGCCATGTGGGGAGCCGAGATCATCTCGTCGCCCGCGGCGGGCGGGTCGAACACCGCGGTCCGGGTCGCCAAGGAGCTGGCCGCGGAGCACCCCGACTGGGTGATGCTCTACCAGTACGGCAACCCGGACAACGCCGGCGCCCACTACGCCGGCACCGGCCCGGAGATCCTGCGCGACCTGCCCTCCGTCACCCACTTCGTGGCGGGCCTGGGCACCACCGGCACCCTCATGGGCGTCGGCCGCTACCTGCGCGAGCACAAGCCCGACGTGAAGATCGTCGCCGCGGAGCCGCGCTACGACGACCTCGTCTACGGCCTGCGCAACCTCGACGAGGGCTTCGTCCCCGAGCTGTACGACGCCTCCGTCCTCACCACCCGCTACTCGGTGGGCTCCGCGGACGCCGTCACCCGCACCCGCGAGCTCCTCCAGCAGGAGGGCATCTTCGCCGGCGTCTCCACCGGCGCCGCACTGCACGCGGCGATCGGCGTCGGCCGCAAGGCGGTGGCCGCCGGCGAACCGGCCGACATCGTGTTCGTCGTCGCCGACGGCGGCTGGAAGTACCTGTCGACGGGCGTCTACACCGCCCCGACGACGGAAGCGGCCATCGAAGCCGTCCAGAACCAGCTCTGGGCCTGACTCCCGCCCCGCTCCCGGCCCCGCGGCGCCCCGCGGGCCCCGGGGCGGGCACGGGCCCCGGGGCGCGGGCTACGGGGACAGCAGATCCGCCAGGACCGCCGCGTGGCTCGACCCCGGTTCGCGGACCGCGGTCAGCAACGTCACCGGCCCACGCTCCGCCAGCCTCCGCAACCGCTCCAACTCCGCCGCCGCCTCCGGGGCCGCCAGCTCCGCCTCGTACCGCGCCCGGAACTCCTCCGGAGTCCCCCCGCCTCCGTGGTACCAGGTGCGCAGCTCCCCCGACGGGGTCACCGCCTTCGGCCACTCGTCCACCGCGGCCGCCGCCTTCGCCAGGCCCCGCGGCCACAGCCGGTCCACCAGGACCCGCACCCCGTCCGCCCCCGGCTCGGGCGGATCGTAGACGCGCCGCACCCGCACCCTGCCCCGCGCCGCTGCCATCAGCCGCCACCTCCGAGTCCCTTGACCTCGTCCCACACCGCGGGGTCCAGCACCCCCAGCCGGCTCCGGAACTCCCACACCCACACCTCCGACGGCCGGTCCGCCTCCAGGTAGCCCACCCGGCCCGGCGTCACCCCGACCGTCCCCGGCGGCAGCGGGATCACCCCGGCCCGCCGGTCGTCGTACTTCCCGCTGATCCAGGCGACCCGCGCCCGGTGCCCGCGCACGGACGCCGCCGCCAGCACCAGACAGGACCGCCCGTCCGCCAGCGTCCACAGCTCGCCCGCCCGCGGCCGAGGCGCCGGACCCGGACCGTGCGGCGGCGGCGCCCGCCGGCCGATCCCCGGCCGACGCCCCACGACCAGGACCAACAACATCACGGCGACCACCGCGAGGGCCGCGGGCCACCAGGACGTATCCATAGTCCGACGGTAGCCGCGCCCGTCGCCCACGGCACGCAACCAACCCCGCACGGCCCCGGCACGCCCGTGCACACCGTCGCTCCCCCGGGTGACACCACAGGTGATTCCCCCCACAACGGCCTGCCGCGGAGGAGCGACCCGACGTTTCGCGCCTTACGCTCGACCCACGCACGGCCCGCATTCCGTCCACGGACCGTCCCGGAGGTTGTCGCTCCATGAAGCTCACCGTCGTCGGCTGCTCGGGGTCGTTCCCGTCCGCGGAATCGGCCTGTTCGAGCTACCTCGTCGAGGCCGACGGCTTCCGGCTGCTCCTCGACATGGGCAACGGCGCCCTCGGCGACCTGCAGCGCCACTGCGGCCTCTACGACCTCGACGCGATCTTCCTCAGCCACCTGCACGCCGACCACTGCATCGACATGTGCGCGTACTTCGTGGCCCGCTACTACCGGCACGAGGGCGGCCGCTGCGGCACCATCCCCGTGTACGGGCCCGAGGGTACCGAGAAGCGCCTCACCACCGCCTACGAGGACGTCCCCGACGAGCGCTCGATGAGCGAGGTCTTCGACTTCCGCACGCTCAAGTCCGGCGCCTTCGAGATCGGCCCCTTCCAGGTACGCACCGAGCGGGTCAGCCACCCCGTCGAGGCCTACGGCATCCGCATCGAGCACGGCGGCCGCACGCTGACCTACTCCGGCGACACCGGTGTCTGCCCCGAGCTCGCACAGCTCGCCGACGGCGCGGACCTGTTCCTGTGCGAGGCGTCCTTCACGCACGGCAAGGAGGACATCCCGGACCTCCACCTCAACGGCCGCGAGGCCGGGGAGTTCGCCCACGGCGGCCGCGTCGGCCGGCTCGTCCTGACCCACATCCCGCCGTGGACGGACCCCCGGCAGAACCTCTCCGACGCCCGCGCGGTCTACGACGGCCCGGTCGACCTCGCGCACGCCGGCGCCGTCTACGAGGTCTGACGCCCCGGCACCGCCTGCTCGGCCCCACGGCCGCCCCGGCGTACGGCGAAGCCCCCGCCCTCCCGGAAGGGAGAGCGGGGGCCTCGTCCGCGGCGCACGGCGGAAGCGCCGGGGCCGGTAGGCCGGCTCGGCCTACTTGGCCTCGGCCTTCTGCAGCTCGGCCAGCTCCTCGTCGGACTCCCGGCCCGGCGTCGGCAGGTTGAACTTGGTGATCGCGAACCGGAAGATCACGTAGTAGACGACCGCGAAGCACAGGCCGACGAACGCCAGACCCCACGGGTTGGTCGCGATGCCGAGGTTCAGGCCGAAGTCGACCAGGCCGGCGGAGAAGCCGAAGCCGTCCTTCATGCCGAGGGCCCAGGTCAGCGCCATCGAGACACCGGTGAGCAGCGCGTGGACCGCGTACAGGACCGGCGCGATGAACATGAACGTGAACTCGATGGGCTCGGTCACGCCGGTGACGAAGGAGGTCAGCGCGAGGGAGAACATCATGCCGCCGACGGCCTTGCGGCGCTCGGGCCGGGCGCAGTGGACGATCGCGAGGCAGGCGGCGGGCAGGGCGAACATCATGATCGGGAAGAAGCCGGTCATGAACTGGCCGGCGCTCGGGTCGCCGGCGAGGAAGCGGGCGATGTCGCCGCTCTTGCCGTTGTACTCGCCCGCCTGGAACCACGGGAAGGAGTTCAGCAGGTGGTGCATGCCGATCGGGATCAGCGCGCGGTTGGCGACACCGAAGATGCCCGCGCCGACGGCGCCGGAGCCCACGAGCCACTCGCTGAAGCTGTGCAGACCGGTGCCGAGGACGGGCCAGACGAGGCCGAAGACGATGCCGACGACCAGGCCCGCGAAGGCGGAGAGGATCGGGACCAGGCGGCGGCCGCCGAAGAAGCCCGCCCAGTCCGGCAGCTTGGTCCGGTAGAACTTCTGGTACAGCAGGGCGACGATGATGCCCATGACGACGCCGCCGAGGACGCCCGCGTTGACCGGGGCCTCGACGTTGACGATCTTGCCGTCGACGACCTTGGCGACCGTCGGCAGGTTCGAGTCGGTGAAGGTGGCGAGGACGTTCTTGAAGACCAGGTAGCCGGTGACCGCGGCCAGTGCGGTCGAACCGTCCGACTTCTTGGCGAAGCCGATCGCGATGCCGACGCAGAACAGCAGGGCCATGTTGCCGAGGATGGCGTCGCCGCCTGCGGCCATGTAGCCGCCGAGCTTCTGGACGAGCGCGGGCAGCGAGTCGTCGGCCAGCATGTCATCCTGGCCGAAGCGGACCAGGAGCGCGGCGGCGGGCATCACCGCAACGGGCAGCATGAGGCTGCGGCCGATGCGCTGCATGACAGCCATCGCGCCGGCGCCCTTCTTCTTCTCGGCCGCGGGGGCGGCAACCGTGGTCACAACTTCCTCCAGAGGGCAAGGCGCCGCCGGAGGAGCACGGGGGACGGCGACGTCTTCGTTCGGGGGTGACGCGGGCCCGGAATTGGCCCGCGTGGTCTACACCAATGACGTGGTGTAGACCAGTTGTAGCACGGTGAGGGTTAGATAAGGAACCTTCGATTTTTTGTGGCGTGCACCACATTCCCCACAACTCCCCGCCCGACCCGGATCCGACCCGCCGAAGCCCCAACCGGAACAAGCGGAAGCCCCCGGAACGGCCCGGTTCGACGCCCTCCGGGGCAACGGGCGGAACCCTGCTCCCGGCCCGGCTACGCCTGCGTGTTCTCCCGCTCCATCCGGTCGATCTCCTCGTCCGGCTCCCGACCCATGGTGGGCAGGTCGAACTTCGTGATCGCGAACCGGAAGATCCCGTAGTACACCACCGCGAAGACCAGACCCACCGGGACGATCAGCCACGGCTTCGTCGCCAACCCCCAGTTGATGACGTAGTCGATCAGCCCCGCCGAGAACGTGAACCCGTCCTTCGCCCCCAGCGCCCACGTCACCGCCATCGACACCCCCGTCAGCAGCGCGTGCACCACGTACAACGCCGGCGCCACGAACAGGAACGAGTACTCCAGCGGCTCCGTGATCCCCGTGACGAACGACGTCAACGCCACCGACAGCATCAGGCCGCCCACCTCCTTGCGCCGCCGCGGCTTCGCACAGTGCGTGATCGCCAACGCCGCCGCCGGCAGCGCGAACATCATGATCGGGAAGAAACCCGTCAGGAACTGCCCCGCCTCCGGATCACCGGCCAGGAACATGTTGATGTCACCGTGCACCGTCGTCCCGTCCGGCTTCGTGTAACTGCCGAACTGGAACCACACCGGCACGTTCAGGAACTGGTGCAACCCGATCACCAGCAGCGCACGGTTCGCCACCCCGAAGATCCCCGCACCCCACGAACCCAGCCCCACCAGCCAGTCCGAGAAACCCTCCAGCCCACCGCCCACCGGCGGCCAGATCCACAGGCACAACACCGCGAACCCGATCGCCACGAACGACATGACGATCGGCACCAGCCGCCGCCCGTTGAAGAACCCCAACCAGTCCACCAGCCGCACCCGGTGGAACCGCTGCCAGAACCACGCCGACAGCAGGCCCATGACGATGCCCCCGAACACCCCGGGATTCTGGTACGTGAACTCCACGAACGTCTCGTTCGGCCCGATGCAGCCCGGACCGATGTTCCGCGTCCCCGGCGGACACACGTTGGGGAACGCGTGCAGCACCCCCCGGTACACCAGGAAGCCCGCCACCGCCGCCAGCGCCGTCGAACCGTCCGCCTTCCTCGCCATGCCGATCGCCACGCCGACGCAGAAGAGGAGCGGCAGGCCCAGGTCCGGGTTCAGCAGCGCGCCCCCCGCGCCCGCCATCACCCTCGCCACCGCCTGCCAGTCCAGACCCTCCACGCCGAACACGTCCGGCTGCCCCAACCGGTTGAGGATCCCCGCCGCCGGCAGGACCGCGATCGGCAGCTGCAGACTCCGCCCCATCTTCTGCAGGCCCTGGAACAGGCTGTTCCACCCGCTGCGCCGCGGCGCTGCCGCCGCACTGCTCGCGCTCATCGGCTACCTCCCTGGCGGGCCTGTTTGGGGCAGCTGCGTCCGTACGGCACACTGGTGTAGACCACTTCCGGTGCGGTCCCACACGCCCGCACCACAAGGCGGGTTGCCACTGACCGCCATCATTCGGCACGGGCAACACCCGCGCCCGCGTAGCTGGGCCAACAGTGGGCTACCGTGACAAACCGGAGCGCACTGGCCGGACCAGGGCCGCCGAGACTCGTTCTTCGCAGAACTCAGGGAGAGACACATGGCCACCAAGGCTGAGAAGATCGTCGCCGGGCTCGGCGGCATCGACAACATCGAAGAAGTCGAAGGCTGCATCACCCGCCTGCGCACCGAAGTCGCCGACCCCGCCCTCGTCGACGAAGCCGCACTCAAGGCCGCCGGCGCCCACGGCGTCGTCAAGATGGGCACCGCCGTCCAGGTCGTCATCGGCACCGACGCCGACCCCATCGCCGCCGAAATCGAAGACATGATGTGACACCGGTCCCCACCGCCCGGCCCCGCCGAGCGCACTGACCACCACGCCACCACGCCGCGCGCCACCACGCCGCGCGCCGCCGCGCCACCGCCGCAGACCCCGTCCCCGCGCCCGCCCGCCCGGCCGACGGGGTCTTCGCGCACCCCCGCACCCACTAGGCTCGGACGCATGTCACGCATCGACGGCCGCACGCCCGAACAGCTCCGCCCGGTCACCATCGAACGCGGATGGAGCAAGCACGCCGAGGGCTCCGTCCTCATCTCCTTCGGTGACACCAAGGTCTTCTGCACCGCCTCCTTCACCGAAGGCGTCCCGCGCTGGCGCAAGGGCAGCGGCGAAGGCTGGGTCACCTCCGAATACTCGATGCTGCCCCGCTCCACCAACACCCGCGGCGACCGCGAATCCGTACGCGGCAAGATCGGCGGCCGCACCCACGAGATCTCCCGCCTCATCGGCCGCTCGCTCCGCGCCGTCATCGACTACAAGGCCCTCGGCGAGAACACCATCGTCCTCGACTGCGACGTCCTCCAGGCCGACGGCGGCACCCGCACCGCCGCCATCACCGGCGCCTACGTCGCCCTCGCCGACGCCGTCGCCTGGGGCCAGCGGAAGAAACTGATCAAGGCCGGCCGCAAGCCGCTCACGGGCACCGTCGCCGCCGTCAGCGTCGGCATCGTCGACGGCGTCCCCCTCCTCGACCTCTGCTACGAAGAGGACGTGCGCGCCGAAACCGACATGAACGTCGTCTGCACCGGCGACGGCCGCTTCGTCGAGGTCCAGGGCACCGCCGAAGGCGAACCCTTCGACCGCAAGGAACTCAACGCCCTCCTCGACCTCGCCGCCGGCGGCTGCGCCGACCTCGAAGCCATCCAGCGCAGCGCCCTCGCCCACGAACTCTGACCGACGGGCCCACGGACGCCGAGAACCACGAGCCGCACTCCTGCGTCCTTGTGATCACGGGCGCACGGAGACACAACCGTGCGCCCGTGGACGTACGCGCGTCCGCACACACATCCGAACACCGCATTCACCCATGCTCGTGAGGGGACCCGCATGAAGCTCCGCATAGCCGCCGTGGCCGTGGCCGCCGCACTGACGCTCCCGGCCCTGACGGCCTGCGACGCCATCTCGACGGCCATGGACTGCGCCAACACCGCCGTCGCCATCACCGACGGCGTCGGCGAGCTCCAGCAGTCGGTCTCCAACGCCGGCAACAGCCCGCAGGACGCACAGAACGCCCTGAACAAGATCGAGCAGAACCTGAAGAAGATCGGCGACCAGACGGACAACGCCGACCTCGGCAAGGCCATCAACTCGATGAACACCGCGGTCAAGAACGTCCGCGACTCCATCCAGAGCGGCAACAAGACCCCCGACGTCACCCCCGTCGCCGACGCCGCCAAGGAAATCTCCAAGGTCTGCACCCCGAGCTGAGGCCGAACTGCCCCCGGGCCGGCGGGCAGGAGGGTGACGTCACGGCGCCGCGATAATGGGCGCCATGACCTCGACGCCCTCCGCCCCCCGCCTCGTCCTCGCCACCCGCAACGCCGGCAAGGTCACCGAGCTGCACCACATCCTGTCCGACGCCGGCCTGCCCCACGAGCTCGTCGGCGCCGACGCGTACCCGCAGGTCCCGGACGTCAAGGAGACCGGCGTCACCTTCGCCGAGAACGCCCTCCTCAAGGCCCACGCCCTGGCGCAGGCCACCGGCCTGCCCGCCATCGCCGACGACTCCGGCCTCTGCGTCGACGTCCTGAACGGCGCCCCCGGCATCTTCTCGGCCCGCTGGGCCGGCACCCACGGCGACGACAAGGCCAACCTCGACCTGCTCCTCGCCCAGCTCTCCGACATCGCCGACGAACACCGCGGCGCCCACTTCGCCTGCGCCGCGGCCCTCGCCCTCCCGGACGGCACCGAGCACGTCGTGGAGGGCCGCCTCCTGGGCACCCTGCGCCACAGCCCGGCCGGCACGGGCGGCTTCGGCTACGACCCGATCCTCCAGCCCGAGGGCGAGACCCGCACCTGCGCGGAACTGACCCCGGCCGAGAAGAACGCCATCTCCCACCGCGGCCAGGCCTTCCGCGCCCTGGTCCCGCTCATCCGTGACCTGCTGGGCTAAAGCCAAGAGCCTGCGAATCACATCTGACTCGCAGGCTCTTCTGGTGCGGCGGAAGGGATTCGAACCCTCAAGCCGTTTCACGGGCCACAGATCCTAAGTCTGCTGCGTCGCCATTGCGCCACCGCCGCCGAACGCCTGTCATGATAGCGGGCGGTGAGCGTGCTCATTTGCGGCCAGTTGGCCCTTGCGGCGGCGGCCCCCTCGACACCAGGTGCTGGTGACGGCATACCACTTGGGACAGAGCAGCCGGAGATTCTCCTGCCGGTCGTGACTCCGGTCGCCGTCGATGCGGTCGACCTCCAGGGGGAGTGGCCCGGCCACACCGCCTCGCTCAGCGTCCGCGACGCTCGCGCCGCCTCCGTGAGTCGTTCACGGGCGTACCGGGTCACCGGCATCGGTCACCCCACCCCTTCGCTTCCGTTCTCGATCACCGCCGATAGACGGGACGGCCCGCACCGGTTTGGTGCGGGCCGTTCCGGGGTGGAGCGGGCGTCAGATGCCCAGGTCCTTGATGATCTTGGCTACGTGGCCGGTGGCCTTGACGTTGTACAGGGCGCGCTCGACCTTGCCCTCCTCGTCCACGATCACCGTGGAGCGGATGACCCCGGTCACCGTCTTGCCGTACAGCTTCTTCTCGCCGTACGCGCCGTACGCCTCCAGGACCTGCTTCTCCGGGTCGCCGACGAGGGTGACCTTCAGGTGCTCCTTCTCGCGGAACTTCGCCAGCTTCTCCGGCTTGTCCGGCGACACGCCGATGACCTCGTAGCCGGCCCCGGCCAGCACGTCCAGGTTGTCGGTGAAGTCGCAGGCCTGCTTGGTGCAGCCCGGCGTCAGCGCGGCGGGGTAGAAGTACACGATCACCTTGCGGCCCTTGTGGTCGGCGAGCGAGACCTCGTTGCCGTCCGCATCGGGCAGGGTGAAGGCAGGGGCGGTGTCGCCCGGCTGGAGTCGCTCACTCATCTCGACAGTCTCCTCGGGAGGTGGATCGCTACGCCACGAGACTAAGCTGACAGACTGTCCATGGCGGATCACGCCCCCATGCGACCAGACCATGGGCACGACCACGACGACGGAGGCAGCGCGGTGCCGGAAGCCAGGACCCCCGCACAGATCGAGGCGGACATCGTCCGCCGCCGCGGGCAGCTCGCCGAGACGCTCGACGAGATCGGTGTGCGCCTGCACCCCAGGACGATCGTCGGGGACGCGAAGGCCAAGGTCGTGTCGACGGTCGACCACACGGCGGGGCGGGCGGTCGTCACCGTGAACCGTTTCGTCACGGACGTGCGGGACGGCCTGCGGGACGACGACGGCGCCCCGCGCATGGACCGGATCGTGCCGGTCGTGCTGCTGGCCGCGGGCGTGGTCGGGCTGATCGTGGTGTCGGCGCGCCGCAAGCGCTGAGGACCCTGCGGCGGACAGGCGGGGCGCGGGCGGGTAGTTTCGTGGCGTGAGCGACAACACCAACACCACCCACGACAAGCTGCCCATCCGCATGCTGCACGACCGCGTGCTCGTGAAGTCCGACTCGCCCGAGGGCGAGCGGCGCTCGGGCGGCGGGATCCTCATCCCGGCGACCGCTGCCATGGGCAAGCGGCTGGCCTGGGCCGAGGTGGTGGCGGTCGGGCAGAGCGTGCGCAGCGTGGAGCCGGGTGACCGGGTGCTGTACGACCCGGAGGACCGGGCGGAGGTCGAGGTGCGGGGTGCGACGTACGTGCTGATGCGCGAGCGGGACCTGCACGCGGTGGCGTCGGAGCGCCTGGAGGGGTCGAAGGACTCCACGGGCCTCTACCTCTGATCGGTTTCTTTCGTCTGGCTTGTTCTCGTTTTCGTTCGCGGTCGTGCCGCGGTCGGCCGCTGGGCCGGTGACCTCGGTCACCGGCCCTTTTGTCGTGCTGGCGCTTTGCTACGGTGGGGTGGACCGCCCCGACGAGACGCGCCGTACCGGGTTGACGACAAGACGACGCACCCCCGTTTCCGTTCTCGTTTTCGGAGGTGCCGTCATGGCCTGGGTTCTTCTTCTCGTCGCCGGTCTGCTCGAGGTCGGCTGGTCGGTCGGCATGAAGTTCAGCGACGGGTTCACGCGGCTGTGGCCGAGCGTGTTCACGGGTGCGGGGATCGTCGCGAGCATGGTGCTGTTGTCGTACGCGGCGAGGACGCTGCCGATCGGGACGGCGTACGGGGTGTGGGTGGGCATCGGTGCGGCCGGGGCCGCGGTGCTCGGGATGGTCGTGCTGGGTGAGCCGGTCACCGCGTCCCGGGTGTTCTTCATCGTGCTGCTGCTGGTGGCCGTGGTGGGGCTGAAGGCGACGTCCGGGCACTGACCGGGTGTCGTTCGTCGTTCCGGGTTTCGTCACTCCAGGTATTCGGAGGGCGGGCGGGTACGGGTGCGCAGGGGCGGGCCGCCGCCCGTGCCGCCGAGGGCGCCGGTGGTACCGCTGCTGGTGCCGCCGCCCGTGCCGCCGCCGGTGGTCCGGCCGCCGGTTTCCTGGCCGCCCTGCTGCTGTCCCTCGGTCCGGTCCTGGTCCTGGTTCTGGTTCTGGTCCTGGTTCTGGCCTCCTCGGTCTTGGTCGCCCTGGTCCTGGCCTTCGTTCTGGCCCTGGTCCTGCCCGTCCCGGGGTCCGGTCGGCCGGCCGGGGCGTTCCGGCGGAAGCGGCGTGCCCGGGGTGGTCTCGCCGGGTTCTTGCGGGGTCTGCGGGGCGAAGGGCGGCGGGGTGGCGGCCGCGCCGGGCTGGAGTTCGAGGTCGAAGTCGACGGGGTCGGTCGCCTCCAGGGCCGTCTTCGTGTACTGGGCCCAGATCCGGGCGGGGTAGCCGCCGCCTCCGATGCGGGCCTGGCCGAGTGCCCCGTACAGGGATTCGGGGGTGCCGGTGTCGGGGTCCTGGCCCATCATCGCCACGACCGTGACGAGGTTGGGGGTGTACGCGGCGAACCAGGCGGCGCGGTCGAGTTCGGCGGTGCCGGTCTTGCCGGCGGACGGGTGGCCGGCGGCGAGGGCGGCGGTGCCGGTGCCGTTGTCGACGACGCCGATCAGGACGGAGGTGGTGGTGTCGGCGGACTCGCGGCTGACGGCCTGGCGCGGGGTGCGGTCGGGGAGCGGGACGGTGTCGTCCCCCTTGGTGATCTTCTCGACGAAGGTGTACGGGGTGTACTGCCCGTGGTCGGCGAGGGTGGCGTACGCCTGGGTCATGTCGAGGACGCTGGCCTGCATGGTGCCGAGGGCCATGGCCGGGGTGGCGGTGAAGTTGGGGGTGTTCGCGGGGATGCCGAGGGCGATCGCGGTCCGTTTGACCTTGGCGGTGCCGACGTCGACGACCATCTGCGCGAAGACGGTGTTGACGGAGAGGTCGGTGGCGGTGGTGACGGGGATGAGGCCGTAGCTGATCTGGCCCTCGTTCTCGGGTGCGTAGGAGATGCGGGTGCCGACGACGCGGCGCCTGTTGTCGCCGTTGTAGAGGGTGGCGGGGGTGATCAGGCGGCCGTCCTGGGTGCGGGAGTCGTTCTCGACGGCGGAGGCGAAGACGAACGGCTTGAAGGTGGAGGCGACCTGGTAGTCGTGTCGGGTCGCGTTGTTGACGTACTGCTTGGTGTAGTCGATGCCGCCGTACATGGCGACGACCTTGCCGGTGGCCGGGTCGATGGAGGTGCCGCCGGCGCGGACGAAGCGGTCCACGGGGCGCTGTTCGGGGTCGAGTTTGCTGACCATCTGGTCGTCTACGGCGTCGACGAGGTCGGTCTGGCGGCGGCGGTCGATGGTGGTGGTGATGCGGTAGCCGCCCTCGGCGAGGGTGTTCTCGTCGAGGATCTTGTGTTCGGTGATGTAGTCCTTGACGGCTTCGACGAGGTAGCCGCGTTGGCCGGAGAGGCCGGGGGCCGCGCGGACCTTGCCGGGTTCGGGGAAGCGGATGGTGGCGCGTTCGGTGTCGGTGAGCCAGTCCTTCTTGAGCATGCCGTCGAGGACGTAGTTCCAGCGGGCGAGGGCTCGGTCGCGGCTGCCGGGGTGGGTGACGACGTCGAAGGTGCTGGGGGAGTTGAGGAGGGTGGCGAGGTAGGCGCCCTCGGCGGTGGTGAGCCGGCCGACGTCCTTGCCGTAGTAGGCCTGGGCGGCCGCTTGGATGCCGTAGGCGTTGCGGCCGAAGTAGCTGGTGTTGAGGTAGCCCTCCAGGATGTAGTCCTTCGACTTCTCGCGGCCCAGTTTGATCGCGATGAAGAACTCCTTGACCTTGCGCTTGATGGTCTGTTCCTGGCCGAGGTAGTAGTTCTTGACGTACTGCTGGGTGATGGTGGAGCCGGACTGTTTGCCCTTGCCGGTGAGGGTGTTCCAGGCGGCGCGGACCATCGCCTTGGGGTCGACGGCCCGCTCGGAGTAGAAGTCGCGGTCCTCGGCGGCGAGTACGGCTTCCTGCACCGTTCGGGGGATCTGGGAGAGCGGGACGTTGACGCGGTTGACCTCGCCGTCGTGGGCGAGTTGGGAGCCGTCGGAGTAGAGGTAGACGTTGGACTGGGCGGTGGCCGCGGCGTTGGCGGGTGGGATGTCGACGAGCAGGTAGCCGGCGATGAGGGCGCCGCCGAGGAGCAGGAGCAGCAGCAGGACGCAGCCCAGGACCACGCGCCAGGTGGGGACCAGGCGGCGCCATCCGGTGCGCGGGCGCTTCGGTTCGGGGGCGGGGTGCTGTCCGGCGGGCTGTCTGCGGGAGGCGTCCGGGTCGTGAGGGGTCCAGCCAGGGGGTGGTGACTGGTCGCTCATGGCCGGGGCTCCTCGAAGGTGTTCGAAATATCCGGATCTGTACTCCATGCTGTCTACCCGATGGCTGCTCGTTCCGCGTCGAACGGGCGTAACGCGGGTGCAAATCGGTCGCACGGATCGCTCCTCCGCACTAAGCTCGCGCGTCTTTGGCCTGGGCAGGCACGGACGACGTGGGAACGACGCGGGAAATCGGAGGGATACGGTGCGCCAGCGGGCGGTGGGTCGGGCCGGCGGTCGGGCGGCTGGGCGGGTGCGGCTCTATCTGGCCGTTGCGGCCGGGGGGTTGAGGCGGTACGCCACCTACGGAACGGCGACGGCGGCGGGGGTCTTCACCAACACCGTCTTCGGGTTCATCCTCGCGTACACGTACCTCGCGCTGTGGGACGAGCGTCCGGGCCTCGGCGGTTACGACCAGGCGCAGGCCCTGACCTTCGTATGGGTGAGCCAGGCGATGTTGGCCGCGGCGGCGTTGATCGGCGGCGGTTTCCAGGAGGAGCTCCAGGAGCGGATCCGGACCGGGGACATCGCGGTCGACCTGTACCGGCCGGCGGACCTGCAGTTGTGGTGGCTCGCCGCCGACCTGGGGCGGGCCGCGTTCCAGTTGGTGGCGCGCGGGGCGGTGCCGCTGGTGGCCGGGGCGCTGGCCTTCGAGTTGGCGCTGCCCGCGGATCCGCTGCGCTGGCTGCTGTTCCTGGTGTCGGTGTTGCTCGGGCTGGTGGTGAGCTTCGCGCTGCGGTACCTGCTGGGGCTCGCGGCGTTCTGGCTGATGGACGGCTCCGGGGTCAACCTGATGGCGACGGTCGCCTCGGTCTTCTTCTCGGGGATGCTGCTGCCGCTGACGGTGTTCCCGGGCGGCTTCGGGGAGTTGGTGCGGGTGCTGCCGTGGTCGGCGATGCTCCAGGTGCCGATGGACGTACTGCTGGGCCGGGATGCGGGGGCCGCGGGGGTGGCGCGGGCGCTGGCCTTCCAGGCGGGGTGGGTCGTGGTGCTGCTGGGGCTGGGGCGGCTGGTGCAGTCGGCCGCGACACGGAAGGTGGTGGTGCAGGGTGGCTGAGGAGGTCCGCGCGGTACGGGGGTTCGAGGGCGCCGGCGGGTTCCCGGGCACTGCCGGGTTCCGGGGCGCTGCGGGGTTCCCGGGGGCGTGGGGCGGGCGTGCGCTGGAGGGGCTGCGCGGCTACGGGCTGATCGCCGCGATGTGGATCCGGTCGACGATGGCGTACCGGGCGTCGTTCGTGCTCTCTACGGTCGGGAACGCGGCGATCACGCTGCTCGATTTCGTCGCGATCTTCCTGATGTTCTCGCACGTCGACGCCCTGGGCGGATTCACCCTGCCCGAGATCGCGCTGCTGTACGGGGCCTCCTCGGCCTCGCTCGGGCTCGCCGACCTGCTGCTCGGCACCACCGAACGGATCGGGCTGCGGATCCGCGACGGTTCGCTCGACACGATGCTGGTGCGGCCGGTGCCGGTGCTCGCCCAGGTGGCGGCGGACCGGTTCGCGCTGCGCCGGCTGGGGCGGGTCGTGCAGGGGCTGGGGGTGATGGCCTGGGGGGTGGCGGTGCTGGACGTGCAGTGGACGCTCGCCAAGGCCCTGCTGCTGCCCGTGATGGTCGTGGCCGGGGCGGCGATCTTCGGGGCGGTGATGGTGGCCGGGGCCGCGTTCCAGTTCGTCGCCGGGGACGCGGCGGAGGTGCAGAACTCGTTCACGTACGGCGGCAACACGATGCTCCAGTACCCGCCGACCGTCTTCGCGAAGGACCTGCTGCGCGGGGTCACGTTCCTCGTACCGCTCGCCTTCGTCAACTGGCTGCCCGCGCTGTACGTGCTGGGGCGGCCGGATCCGCTGGGGCTGCCCGGGTGGCTGGCGTTCATGAGCCCGGTGGTGGCGTTCGTGGTGTTCGTGCCCGCGTCGCTGGCCTGGCGCGCGGGCCTTCGCATGTATCGGAGCACGGGGAGTTGAGGCGTGGTGGGTAGTGAGGGCAGGGGCATGGGTGCGGGTGCGGGTGCGGGTGTGGATGTGGGTGGGGACGTCGTGCGCGGGGAGGTGCTGATCGAGCTGGACGGGGTCGAGAAGGTCTTCGACGTCCGGCGTCGGGCCGGCCTGGTGCGGCGGGAGAAACGCCAGGTCAGGGCCGTGGACGGGATCAGCTTCCAGGTGGCGCGGGGCGAGGTGGTCGGCTACATCGGACCCAACGGCGCCGGGAAGTCGACCACGATCAAGATGCTGACCGGCATCCTGAACCCGAGCGGGGGCCGCCTGAGGGTCGCCGGCATCGACCCGGCGCGGGAGCGGATGCGGCTGGCGCACCGCATCGGGGTGGTGTTCGGGCAGCGCACCACCCTGTGGTGGGACCTGCCGCTGAAGGACTCGTACGGGCTGGTGCGGCGGCTGTACCGGATTCCGCGGGCCCGCTTCGAGGAGAACCTGGAGCGCTGCGTGGACCGGCTGGACCTGGGCGCGCTGCTGGACGTACCGGTGCGGCAGCTGTCGCTGGGGCAACGGATGCGCGGGGACATCGCGGCGGCGCTGCTGCACGATCCCGACGTGCTGTACCTGGACGAGCCGACCATCGGGCTCGACGTGGTGAGCAAGGCGAAGGTACGGGGCTTCCTGCGGCAGCTGAACCGGGAGCTCGGCACGACGGTGCTGCTCACCACCCACGACCTCCAGGACATCGAGCAGTTGTGCGAGCGGGTGATGGTCATCGACCAGGGGCGGCTGATGTACGACGGGGCGCTGGCCGGGCTGTACGCGGCGGGGTCGGTGGGGGAGAGCGAGCGGATGCTCGTGCTGGACCTGGAGCGGGAGCTTCCGGCGATCAGCGTGTCGGGGGCGCGGGTGGTGAAGGTGGAGGGGCCGCGGCAGTGGCTGGCCTTCCCGGCCGGGGCCTCGGCGGCGCCGCTGGTGGCGGAGGTGGCGGCCAGGTACCCGCTGTCGGACCTGTCGGTCCGGGAGCCGGACATCGAGGACGTGATCGCGCGGATGTACGCGGGACGGGGCTGAGGGGAGCGGCCTGCGGGGGTGTGGGCAGGGGCGGAACGGGGGCGGGCGGATGCGGGCGGGTGCGCGGGGGGTGGCTCGTCCGGGACCTCTAGGGGGTGCGGGCCAGGGACGAGTCAGGGGCGGATCAGGGGACAAGACGGGGGTCCGGGCCGTACAACTCCCGGGCCCCGCTGCATAGGCTGGACCCCATGACTGACGAGGGGCCGCAGAAGGCGTTGCCGGAACTGAGGGCGTCGGATGCCGACCGGGAGCGGGTGGTGGAGCGGCTGCGCGACGCCGTCGCCGAGGGACGGCTCGACATGGACGAATTCGAGGAGCGGCTGGAGGCGGCGTACACCTCGCGTACCTACGCCGAGCTGGAGCCGCTGACCCGGGACCTGCCGGCGCCCGGCGGTGCCCCGGCGGGAGTGCCGTTCCCGGCGGCGGGGACGGGGGCCGACGGTTCCTGGGCGGCGCGGGTCGGCGTCGGGAGGCCCGCGGGGACGTCCGGCACGGCCGTGGCCGTGATGTCCGGGTTCGACCGCAAGGGCAACTGGACCGTGCCCCCGCGCTTCGACGCCGTGGCGTTCTGGGGCGGCGGCCAGCTCGACCTGCGCGAGGCGTACTTCGCGGAGCGCGAGGTCGTGATCAACTGCGTCGCGATCATGGGAGGTGTCGAGATCATCGTCCCGCCGGACGTGGAGCTCGACGTACGGGGCGTCGGCATCATGGGCGGCTTCGACCAGAAGGGCGCCGCGGGCCCGCCGGCGCCGGGCGCCCCGCGGGTGGTCGTGACGGGCCTCGCCTTCTGGGGCGGGGTGGAGGTCAAGGTCAAGCCGCCGAAGACGCCCAAGCTGCCGAACGGCCAGCAGGGCCAGCAGGGCCTGGGCGGCCCGAGCCTCCGCAAGGAGCTGTGAGGGCCCGGGTACGGGGTTCGGGGCCCGGGTCAGTGGCCTGGGTCCGGGGCCGGGGTACGTGGCCCGGGGCCGGTGGGTCGAGGGGGCCGGGGGCTTGAGGGCCTGGAAGCCTGAGGGTCCGAGTGCCTGAGGGGCGGAGGGTCCGCGAGTCCGCGGGTCCGAGGGCTTCAAGGACGGCGCGCCGGGCGCGCCGGGAACTCCTGGGGATCGCGGGGAGTCGGATGCTATGCAGACAAAACCGGCGCCCGGGGGAAGGTAGAAGCACGTGAACGACCACACCGCACCCGAAGGCGACACCCCCGAGGGCCCGGACCCGGGCCACGGGCGGGGGTCGGAATCAGGCCCCGGAGCACGGGCCGGGACCGGAGCCGGGGCCGGGGCGGGACCGGGACCCGGGGCCGGGGCGGGACCCGGGGCCGGCGCGGCGCTGGCCGTGGCCGGCGGCGGCACGGGCACGGGCACGGGCGCGGGCCCGGGCACCGGCCCGCGGAGCGGGGGCCGGTCGGACCGCACCCCCACCCGCAGCGGCTTCGTGTTCAGCGAGGCGGACGAGGAGCGCCGCCGCGGCGTGCGCCGGATGAAGGTCACCGCCACCGGCCTGCTGCTCCTGGTGGCGCTGGTGTACGTCCTCACCACCTGGGTGGAGCACACCGGCGCCGGCGCGTGGGTCGGCTACGTCCGGGCCGCCGCGGAGGCGGGCATGGTCGGCGCGCTCGCGGACTGGTTCGCGGTGACGGCGCTCTTCCGCCACCCGCTCGGCCTGCCCATCCCGCACACCGCGATCATCCCGACCAAGAAGAACCAGCTCGGTGCCACGCTCGGCGACTTCGTCGGCGAGAACTTCCTCGCCCCGGACGTGGTCCGCACCCGCCTGCACGCCCTCGGCATCGGCCGCCGGCTCGGGGTCTGGCTGGCCGAGCCCGCGCACGCGGACCGGGTCACCGCCGAGCTCGCCACGGCGTTGCGCGGGGCCCTGACCGTACTGCGCGACTCCGACGTCCAGGCCGTCGTCGGGGAGGCCATCACGCGTCGCGCGGAGTCCGCCGAGATCGCGCCGGGCATCGGCAAGACCCTGGAGCGGGTCGTCGCGGACGGCGGGCACCACAGGGTCGTCGACCTGGTGTGCGCCAAGGCGCGCGACTGGCTGGTGACGCACGGGGACTCGGTGATGGGCGCCGTCCAGGGCGGTGCACCGGGCTGGACCCCGCGCTTCGTGGACCGCAAGGTCGGCGAGCGCGTGTACAAGGAGCTGCTGCGCTTCCTCACGGAGATGCGGGACATGCCGCAGCACCCGGCGCGCGGGGCGGTGGACCGCTTCCTGACGGACTTCGCGGCCGACCTCCAGGCGGACACGGACACCCGGGCCAGGGTGGAACGGCTCAAGACCGAGATCCTGGAGCGGGAGGAGATCCAGGACGTGATCGCCTCCGCGTGGACGGCGATCAGGTCGCTGATCCTGGCGGCCGCGGAGGACGAACGGAGCGAGCTGCGGTTGCGGGTACGGGCCTCGCTGCTGTCGCTGGGGACGAGGCTGGCCACGGACCAGCGGGTGCAGGACAAGGTGGAGGGGTGGATGGAGGGCGCGGTGGTGTACGTGGTGACCACCTACCGGGCCGAGATCACCTCGCTGATCACCGAGACGGTGGCCGGGTGGGACGCGGAGCAGACGACCCGCAAGATCGAGGCCCACATCGGCCGCGACCTCCAGTTCATCCGCATCAACGGCACGGTGGTCGGCGCCCTGGCCGGCCTCATGATCCACACCGTGTCCCGAGCCTTCGGCGCGTGACCCGGGGGCGCGGGCGCCGGCGCCCCCGGCGACGCTTGGCCGCCGGCGCCGCGCCGCGCCGACGGTGGTGTGCCGTGCCGCGCCGTGCCCGCCGCGCTGGGTACCGGTACCGAGGACGGCCCTGGCCCCCCGGTAGCTGAGTACGCGGGCTTCTCCGCCGCCCTCCGGGTCTGCCGCTACCGCACCGCCGAGGTGTCGGGCGTGCGAGCTCCGAGCGTGCCGGGCGGTCGCCGAGGGGAACGGACGCGGTGGTGGCGTGGCTCCCGTGCCGCAACGGGTCCTGGGGAGCGGCGCGGGCGTGGTCCCGCCCCGGCACCCGTGGCCTCGGCCGCGCCGGGGCGTGGCCTCGGCCGGCCGTGGCCCTGGCCGGCCGTGGGGTGGGCGGGGCGGCCCCGGTCGGTCAGCCGCGGTCGGCCACGGCCCAGGCGGTGGTGGCCACGACCGCGGTCGCGCCGAGAACGGCCGGCCACGCCCCGACCTTCTTCGCCAGCGGGTGCGCGCCCGCGAAGCCGGCCAGGTACAGCGCCCCGAGCCCGGCCGCTGCGGGGACGCCGCCGCGCCGGTGCCACTCGCGCCCGGCCGCGATCCCGGCCGCGCCCAGGACGACACCGCCCAGCGGACGCTTCTTGGTCCACCGGGCGACGGCGTAACCGCCGACCAGTCCGACGGCCGCCACTGCGGAACTCGGTACCCGCGCCATTCCCAACTCCCTCGTCAGTTCGTCGAATCCGTGTATCGGTGCGTGCGTGTGTGTGCGCGTGCGTGTGCCTTCGCTTGTGCGTGCGCATGCCGTATGGCCCGCGGCTCGGGCCGCGGGCCTGCGCCCGGTCCGATCCGCACTGCACCACAGCACACCACACCGCACCGCAGGGCCCCCGTACGCACGCGTACGTACGCGCGGCGAGCCCGTCTACGAGGCTAACGCGGCCGCTTCGGTACCCGGCGGGCGGCAGCCAGCGCCCCGAGCACGAGCACGGCCCCGCCGATCACCGCATCCGGTACGGCCTCCTGCACGGCACGCGGCAGCAGTGCGACCACACCCAGAACGAGGAGGAAGGCGAGGGCGCACCGGCCGGCCGCCCGAAGCAGTCTGTCCACGGGCTGCTCAACGCGGCTGCACGGTCCGCGACACGCGCGCGGGGGAGGGATTTGTCGCACACTCGCCGGATCCGTGCGGTACGCGCCCTGCGGTCCCGGACGGGCATACAGTCGCCGTCCCACCCCAATCGGGACGAAGAGAGAGGTGCGGACATCGTGATCTGCTACGGAGCTGCCGTCCTCGACCTCGCGGACGAACTCGTCGACGCCTACGCCGAGGTGTTCTCGGCACCGCCGTGGAACGAGGGTGCGGAAACCATTCGCCAGTTCGCGGCCCGGCTGCAGTCCGACAGCCGGCGCCCCGGCTTCCGCACGGCGATCGCCCAGTCCGCCGTGGGCGTCGACGGCTTCGCCACGGCCCGGCTCACCCCGGCCGACTTCCCCTCCGACCGCGGATACGCCCAGGTCGCCGCACAGCTCGGCCCGGACCGGGTGCGGGACCTCCTCGCGGGTGCGTTGGAGATCGACGAGCTCGCCGTACGCCCGTACGCGCGCGGCCGCGGCACCGGCCGGGCCCTGCTCGCCGAGGTCACCGCCGACGCGCCGGACCGGCGGGCGTGGCTGCTGACCTCCCGCCTGGCGGCGGACACGGTGGCCACCTACCGCCGCCTGGGCTGGCACGAGGTCCCCGCCCTGCCGACCGCCCACACCACCGCTGTGATCGTCTTCCTCTCCCCGGACCACCCGGGCCGCTGACCGGCCGGGACGCTGACCGGGGCCGGCTGACCGGGGCCGGCCGCGTGGGGCTGGCCGCGTCGGGCCAGGGTAGGCCGGTCTGGGCAGGGTGGGGCTCGTCGGGTCGGGCGTGGCCGCGGCGAGCTGCGCCCGGGGTCGCAGTGGCCCGGGGCGCAGCTCGCCGGGTTGCGGCGGCCCGGCGGGGACGGGCCTGGCGGGGCCGGTCGGCCTTCGGCACGCCGGGCCGGGCTGAACTGCGTCGGGCCGGTTGGGGCGGGGCCGGGCGAGCCGGGGAGGGGCAGAGGGGTCGGTCAGGGGTCCCGGGGCTGTGGGGCGGGCATACCGCCGGCATGATCACACCGAAGCCCCCGCCCCGGTTCCGCAGGCAGCTCAACCTCGCCACCCGCCACCAGCTCACCGCCTCCGGCGTCCCGGACGGCACCGTCACCTCCCGCACCCGCCCCGGAGGCCCCTGGCAGCGGTTACTGCCGCGCGTGTACCTCCTCCAGACCGGCCCCCCTGACCACCGCCAGCGCGCCCTCGCCGCCGTCCTGTACGCCGCCGAGCCCGCCGCGGACCCGCTCTCCGGCGCGACGGCCGCCCTCACCGGCGGCGCCGCCCTGGCCCTGCTCGGCATCCGCGACGCCCCCTGGACCCCGGCCGACGTCCTGGTCCGCGCCCCGCGCAAGCCGGCCGCCACCGCCGAGGTGCGGCCCGTACCGACGACCCGTTGGCCCCGGACGATCACGGTGGCGGGCATCCCCTCCACCCGCCCCGTCCGCGCGGCGGCCGACTTCGCCTCGCGCGCCACCGACCCCGACCGGGTCCGCGCGATCCTGGCCCACGTCGTCCAGTCCGGCTGGTGCCACCCGCACGACCTGTACGCCGAACTCCGCACCGCCCGCCTCCTGCGCCGCCCGGCCATCCGCGCCGCGGCCGCGGAACTCGTGGCCGGGGTCCGCTCCCCGGCCGAGGCCCGTGCCCGCGACGCCCTCACCGCGACGGACCTCCCGACCCCCCTGTGGAACGCCCGCCTCTACACCCCGGACGGCGCCTTCCTGGCCAGCCCCGACGCGTACTGGCCCGACGAGGGCGTCGCCCTGGAGATCGACTCGGCCGAGTACCACTACACCCGCGACGCCTGGCAGGCCACCCTCCGCCGCCGGCTCCGCCTGGAGGCCCACGGCATCCTGGTGGTCAGCGCGACCCCGTCGATGATCCGCGACACCCCCGACGAGGTCACCAGGGCCCTCCGCGCCCTCCTGACCCTCACTTCCACCCGCCCCACCCCGCCGAGGGCGGTGGCCCGCGGCCACCAACAACTCGAACTGCCGCTCCGCTGCTGAGCAAGCTGAGCGGGCTGAGCAGGTAGGGGCCACCGCGGCCGGGGTCACGCCGCGGCCGGTCGGCCGTGGCACTCCGCGTAGGGCTTGGTCGAGGTGCACCAGCAGGGGGCGTTCGGGGACGGGGGCCACGGTGTGGCCTTGCCGCGGGCGGCCAGGGTCGTCGCGTACTCCGGGAGGAGGGACGGGGACGCCGGGGAGGTCTTCTCCGACGCGGCGAACGCCTCGTACGAGGGGACGCTGGCGGTGACGATGCCGAGGTTGGTCGTGCCCGAGGCGGCCAGGGCGCGCAGCGACGTCTCGATCTGGGCGAGGTGTGCCTCGTGCGAGGGGTACTCCGCCGCCAGGGTCGGGTAGCTCGTCAGGAGCTCGGCCAGCTCCCGCTGCGGCCAGTGCAGGATCGCCACCGGGAAGGGGCGGGACAGGGCGGCGCGTCGGTCGCCCAGCTCCGCGCGGAGCCGGGCGATCTCGGCCCGGAGCTCGGCCGGGTCGTCGGAGCCCAGGGCCCAGATGCGCTTCGGGTCGTGCAGCTCGTCCAGCGGGATCGGGCCGGTGTGACGGGTGTCGGCGACCATGTCCCAGTCGTCGTGCGGGAGCCCCAGCAGGCGGCGTACCCGGTGGCGGCCCGTGAGGAGCGCGGTGGTGGCCGGGGTCAGCGGTGCGGCGTCCGAGATGAGGAGGGTGGCCGCCTGGGTGAAGCACTCCTGCGAGTCGGCGAGCTCGTCGTGGGCCTCCAGGGCCTCCGCGATGACCTCCCATGGGGCGGGGTCCGAGGGGGCTGCGGCCCGGATGCCCTGGATGAGGGCGCGGGCCTCGGGCTCGTGCCCGTACTCCCACAGGTTCGCGGCCTGCAACGCCTTGATCAGGTGGACGTTGGCCGGTTTGCCGGCGAGGAGTTGGTCGTAGAGCGCGCTCGCCCGCTCTCGTGCGTCGGCCAGTTCGAGATGGGCCGCGGCCTGGAGCAGCAGCGGCTCCTGGTCCTCGGGGTAGCGGGTCGCCGTGCGGATCAGGCGCTCGGCTTCGGCGATGTGCTCGGCAGGCGTGTCGGGGCGCATGGTTCACACCGTACTGCCGCTGGTCTGTTGGCGGGGGAGGTCTTAAGGTGCGCCCCGTGCGGGATCACATGCGTGTGGTGGTGCACGGCCGCGGAGCGGGGTCCTCCCGGGCCGGTTTGCGGGGGTTGCGCGGGGTGCGTGGCTTGTTGTGGGTGGCCGCCGAACTGACCGTCACGGTGGGTGTGGTGGTGCTGCTGTTCGTCGTGCACCAGGTGTGGTGGACCAACCGGCTGGTCGCCGCCTCGGCCCAGCGGCAGGTCGCGGCGCTGGAGAGGGGGTGGGGCGGGATCGGGGGTGGGCCCGGTCCCGCCCCTGGGGAGCTCGGAGGTTCCTCGCCCGCGCCTGCGGCTACGCCTGCGCCTGCGCCGGAACCTGTGCCTTTGCCTGTGCCGGCTGCATCGGGTTCGTCGGCGGGTGGTGGGGGGTCGGGGCCGGTCTCTGCGTACGGTGTGCTGCGGATTCCCCGGCTCGGTGTCGTCGCGCCGATTGCGCAGGGGGTCGACAAGCGGTCCGTGCTCGACAAGGGGTACGCCGGTCACTACCCCGGGACCGCCCAGCCGGGCGCGGAGGGCAACTTCGCGCTGGCCGGGCACCGCAACACCCACGGGGAACCGTTCCGGTACATCAACCGGCTGCGGGTCGGGGACGAGTTGGTCGTCGAGGTGCGGGGGCGCACGTTCACGTACACCGTGCGCAGGACGCTGGCCGAGACGAGCGAGCGCGACGTCGGGGTGATCGCACCAGTACCGCGGAGCACGGTCAGGCCGGAGTTCGGGTTCGGCGAACCCGGGGCCTACATCACGCTCACCACCTGCACGCCCGAGTTCTCCTCCAAGTACCGGCTCGTGGTGTGGGGGACGCTGGTCCGTTAAGTGGCCTGGCCGGCGGGGGTGTTGTCGGTGGGGGCGGTTAGTATCGGGGTGCGTGCGTGCGTGCGCGTGTGCGCGGGTCGTGGAGGTGAGCGACCGCGGGAAGGCGAGAGGGGGTGGGTCGGGTCGTGGACGAGCAAGGTGGCGAGCGCCGGGTGTCCTTGCGGTCTTTCCGGGTTTCCAGGCATCTGCGGTCTTCCCGGTCTCCCTGGTCTTCCCGGTCTTTCCCGTCTCTCGGGGCTCGATGGTCCGGCTCTCTCGTCGGGGCCGCCGCTTCGCGGCTGGCGCCGCTGCTGCTGCTCGCGGGAGCCCTGTGGCTGTTCGCCGGGGAGAACGGGCCGGGCGCCGTCATGGTCGCCCTCGCCGCCACCGCCGCCGCCGTCACCGTAGGGGTTGCGGCCCTGGTGGCGCGTCTCGTGCGGCCCGTGCCGCCGCACCGCATACGTACCGCGATCCGTGATCGCGAGCGTCGTACGGCGTTCCTGCCACAGCGTGATCCCGACGCCTCGGGCCGGTCACGGCCCAGGGCGCCCGGCCGTCTCGTCCTGACGGCCGCGTAGGGACGCGCAGCGCCGCTGCCTACCCTTTCTGCTTTCTACTCCGCCCACGTTGCCCGTGCTGCCTGCCGTGTCGGGCGCGGGTCGGGCTTTGCCGTGCGTCCCTCGCGGGTCGTCGCGCCGAAATGCATGCCTGTTTTTCGACGTTCGACGAGACCCCTCGGAGGGCCCGCGTGTCCGTTTTCGCTGATCTTGTTGTCGAGCTGGGCCGGCTCCTGGAGCCGGCACTGTCCGGGTCCGCGACCGCTGCGGCGATCGTGCTGTTCACCGTGCTCGTACGGCTCGCCCTGCACCCGCTGAACCGTGCCGCCTTCAAGGGCGCCACGCCCGTGGCCGGATGCTTGCCGATGCTGTTGCAGGCGCCGGTGTTCATCCTCATGTACCGGGCCTTCACCACGCCCGGTGAGCTGCTGGACCACCGGCTGTTCGCGGCCCCGCTGAGCGCGCGGTGGGGTGACGCGCTCGGAGCCGGGGGCGTGCTCGGGGCGCAGGGACTGGTGTTCCTGGCGCTGTTCGCGGTCATAGCCGTGGTGGCCGCGTTGAGTGCGGTGCGGGCGCGGCGGACGGCTGCGTTGGTGGGGGGTGCTTCTGCCGCTGCCTCTACTTCTGCTTCCGCCTCCGCCTCTGCTGCTTCCGGTCCGGGTGCTGGTGCCCGTGCCGGTTCGGCGGCGGGGGTTGAGCTGAGTGCGCAGCAACGGGAGATGTTGCGTCGGGTGGGCGGCGTACTGCCGCTGCTGTCGTTCGGGACGCTGATCACCGCCGCCGTGGTGCCGCTGGCCGCCGGGCTGTACCTCGCGACCACCACCGCCTGGTCGGTGGCCGAGCAGGCGTGGCTCCGGTACCGCAAGGAGCGGCGCGAGGTGGTGGGCGGGGCGTAGGGCGCCGCGGAGTGTGGTCCCCGGGGCGCGTGGCCCCGGGGGGATGGTTCCGGCCGGGTGTTCCAGCCTGTGAACAGGGTCTTGCGGATTGTTCGAGGGTCTTGGAGGATCAGCCAATCCTCCGATGGCCGCACCCATCGTCCGGCCCGGGGCACGCCCGTGGGCCGACCACCCTCGACCACGGGAGAATGCCCATGAAGCTGCTGCGAGTCGGACCGGTCGGGGCGGAGCGCCCCGCACTGCTCGACGAGGCCGGGTCGCTGCGCGATCTGTCCGGCCTGGTCACGGAGGTGGACGGCGCCCTGCTCGCCGACGACCCCGTGCTGTCCCGGGTCCGGGAGGCTGCGGCGTCCGGGGCGCTCCCGGTCCTGGAGGCGGAGGGGCTGCGGATCGGTGCGCCGGTCGGCCGCATCGGCAAGGTCGTGGGCATCGGGCTGAACTACTTCGAGCACGCCGCCGAGATCGGTGCCGAGCCGCCCGCCGAGCCGATCCTGTTCCTCAAGGCCGCGGACACGGTGGTCGGGCCGGATGACACCGTCCTGATCCCGCGCGGCAGCGTGAAGACCGACTGGGAGGCCGAGCTCGGCGTCGTCATCGGCAGCACGGCCCGCTACCTGGCCTCCGCCGAGGAGGCACTCGCCCACGTGGGCGGGTACGTGCTGGTGAACGACGTCTCGGAGCGGGAGTTCCAGATCGAGCGCGGCGGCACCTGGGACAAGGGCAAGAACTGCGAGACCTTCACCCCGCTCGGCCCGTGGCTGGTGACCGCCGACGAGATCCAGGACCCGCAGGCGCTGGACGTCAGGCTGTGGGTCAACGGGGAGCTCAAGCAGGACGGCAACACGGCCGACCAGATCTTCCCCGTCGGCGAGGTCGTGCGCTACCTGAGCCAGCTCATGACCCTCTACCCCGGCGACGTCATCGTCACCGGTACGCCGGCCGGTGTCGCCATGGGTCAGCCGGAGCCGAAGCCGTACCTGCGGGCCGGTGATGTCGTGGAGCTGGAGATCGGGCTGCTGGGGCGGCAGCGGCAGGTGTTCAAGAGCGCCTAGCGTTTGGTGCTGGTGCTGGTGCTGGTGCTGGTGCTGGTGCTGGTGCTGGTGCTGGTGCTGGTGCTGGCCCGGTTGCTTTGGGTTCGGCCGCAGGGGGTGGGTGGGCTTGTGCCGTCCACCCCGCTGCGGCCGTGTCGTTGGTCAGCGCTTGGTCGCCATGCGCCGGCGGTGGCCCGCGTAGAGCAGGCCCGCGCCCGCACCCAGGGCGGCTGCGCCCGCGCCCGCCGCCACGGCGAGCTGCGCGTTGGCGCCCGTGCTGGCCAGTGGGCCGGAGCTGCCGGGCGGGGTCGCCTTGGTGCTGCTTCCGGCGCCGGTGCCGGTGCCGGAAGCGGAGCCGTTGTCCGAGGCGGACTTGGCGGCGGAGTCCTTGCTGCCGCTCTTGTCGCCGCCCTCGCCCTCGTCCTTGCCGCCCTGGTCGCCCGCCTTGTCCTTGGCGCGCGCGGCGTGCTGACCGTTCTTGAGGAACTCGACGCGGTCGGCGGGCGTTCCCTTGAGGGCGGCGAGAGCGGCCTTCTTCAGCTCCGGTCCGGCGCCCTTCAGCATGGCCGAGATGAGGGCGGAGTTGTCGTTGTCGCGCAGCTCGTGCTGCGTCGTCGTCACGAACGTACGCAGCTCGGCGGGGGTCGGGTTCTTCTCCAGGAGCTTGGTGATCCCTTCCTTGAGGCCCGGCCCGGCGTCCTTCAACATGCCGAGCAGTGCGACCCGGTCGTCCTCGGCGCGGGCCTTGTGCTGCCCGTTCTGGACGAACTCGCGCACCTCGTCGCGCGTGCCGCTGCTCAGCAGCTTGTTCACCGCCTCCGTGACCGCCTTGCCGGCGCCGGGGAGCATGCGCGCCAGCTCCGCCTTGTCGTCCTCGAAGCGGGCGACGTGCTGACCGTTGCGCAGGAACTCGGTGAGCGCCTCGCGCGTGCCGATGGCCATGGCGGCGTCGCCGGCCTTCCGTACGGCCGGACCGCCGGCCTCGGTGATACGGGCGACCAGTACGCGGTCGTCCGACAGCTGCTGCTTGGCCCACTCGACGTCGAGGAACTTCCGCATGTCCTCGGCCGTCCCCTTGAGTGCCTTCTCGGCTGCCTCGCGGACACCCGGCCCGGTCGCCGGGTCGGCCAGGATCGCCTGGATGGCGGCCCGGTCCTTGGCGGCCTGCGGGTCCTCACCCGGCTTGTCCTGCTGCTGCCCGCTCCCGCCGACGGGGTCCTTGTCGAGGACGGCCTGAGCGGCTGCCGGCTTGCCGACCGCCACGGCGGTGAAGGCTTCGGCGGCGAAGGCCGGCGAGGCCAGCAGGACGGCCGGGGCGATCGCGGCCGTGACGACGGCCGAGGCGATCCGGAGCAGCTTCACGAGGCGGGTCCATCCTTCACGAGCGAACGAGTGTGCTGATCGTCAGATTGTGAAGGATAGATCGTTTGTTCCGGGTGTCGTGGCTGTGAGCCGTTTCTATTACCGTCCTGTGGCTCGGAGACGACGATGGGCCGGCCGGCTGGGTTTTTCTCAGAGGTCGACGGTGACGCCGTCGCGGGACGAGACGCGTGCGGCCTCCAGCACTGCCAGGCACTGCGCCGCCTCGTGCGCGGTGACCGGAGCCTGCCCGCCGCCGCGCAGTGCGGCCGCCACGGCCGCGTAGTAAGCCGGGTAGTCGCCCGGCTGGGTGGGTACGGGGGTCCCGCCGCCCGTCAGCGGGGACTCGCCGGAGCCCAGGCGGCCCCACATGTGCTCCGGCTCCTCGCCCCACGGCGTGCCGTCGCCGCCCGGCCGGTGCCCCTCGCGCAGCGCGGCCTCCTGCGGGTCGAGGCCGTACTTCACGTAGCCGGCGCGGGAGCCGAGGACGCGGAAGCGGGGGCCGAGCTGGGCGGTGGTGGCGCTGACGTAGAGGTGGGAGCGGACGCCGTTCGCGTGCGTGATGGCGATGAAGGTGTCGTCGTCCGTCTCGGCGCCCGGGCGGCGCACGTCGGTCTCCGCGTACACGCGTACGGCAGGGCCGAAGAGCACGAGCGCCTGGTCCACGACGTGGCTGCCGAGGTCGTACAGCAGGCCGCCGATCTCCTCAGGGGCGCCGGACTCGCGCCAGCCGCCCTTGAGCTGCGGGCGCCACCGCTCGAAGCGGGACTCGAAGCGCTGGACGTCGCCGAGTTCGCCGGCGGAGAGGAGGCGGCGGAGGGTGAGGAAGTCGTTGTCCCAGCGGCGGTTCTGGAAGACCGAGAGGAACGTTCCGGTCCGGTCGGCGAGCTCCGCGAGCTCGCGGGCCTCGGCGGCGGTCGCGGCGAGGGGCTTGTCCACGACGACCGGGATGCCGGCCTTCAGGGCGGCCGTGGCCAGGGGGACGTGCGTCTTGTTCGGGGAGGCGATGACGACCAGGTCCAGGGCGACCTCCGGGTCCCGGACCCACACGTCTTCCGGTGACGCGGTGATGCGGACGTCCGGGTAGGCCTCGCGGGCCTGGGCCTGGCGGCCGGGGTCGGAGGTGACGACGGTGTCGAGGACGAGGCCGTCGGCGGCGGCGACCAGGGGGGCGTGGAAGACCGATCCGGCGAGGCCGTAGCCGATCACGGCTACGCGGAGGGGGTGGGCGGGGGTGTGGGCGTGGGTGGGGGTGGGCTTGGGGGGTGTGGGGGGTGTGGGGGGTGTGGGGTTCATGGGGATAACTTTGGCAACAGTGTTGCTTAAGTGCAAGGACGGGGGAGAATGGGTGGGTGGAATCTGAGTGGGAGTCGGGTGGCGGGGGTACGGCTCGGGTCGGCGCCGGCGGCGTGAACCTGCCCGCCCTGCGCGGGCACAACGATGCCCTCGTGCTCGCCCTGTTGCGCGGAGCCGGGGCCGCGGGCCTCGGGCGCGCCGACCTCGCCGCCCGTACGGGACTCACCCCGCAGGCCGTCAGCAAGATCACGGCGCGGCTGCGGGCCGAGGGACTCGTCGCCGAGGCCGGCCGGGGCGCGTCCACCGGCGGCAAACCGCGGACCCTGCTGCGGCTGGCGGCAGGGGCCCGGTACGCGGTGGGCGTGCACGCGGACCGCGATGAGCTGCGGGCGGTACGGGTCGACCTGGCGGGCCGGGTCGTGGACCGGTGCAGTGGCCCCCTGGACTTCGGGGCCGGTCCGGATGCGGTGGTGGAGGCGGTCGTGCGGGCGGTCGGGCTGGTGCGCGGCCGGCTGCCGGAGCTGCTCGGGGTGGGGGTCGCCGCGCCGGGGCCGCTGGACTGGCGGGCCGGGGTCATGGGACGGGTGACCGGACATCCGGAGTGGGAGGGGTTCCCGCTGCGCCGGGCGGTGGTGGACGGGCTGGGGCCCGACGCGCCGCCGGTGGTGGTGGACAAGGACACCAACGCGGGAGCTGCGGGGGCGGGTCCGGGGCTGGGCAACGCCGGCTCCGGGGCCTCCCTGTACCTGCATCTGGGCAGCGGCCTCGGCGCGGGGCTGCGGCTCGACGGCGAGGTGTACCGCGGGGCGCGCTCGGCGGCGGGGGAGTTCGGGCACCAGGTGCTGAGCCTGGACGGGCCGCCCTGCCGGTGCGGGGGGAGGGGCTGCGCCGAGGTGCTGTGCCTGGCCGCGGTGGCCCGCGGGGACCTGCCGGGGGCGGCCCGGATCCTGGGCGAGGGTGCCGCCAACGTGGTGGCGCTGCTCGACGCGGACCGGGTGTGGCTCGGGGGACGCGTGGTGGATTCCGCCCCGGAGGTGTTCACGGCGGGAGTCCGCCGGGTCCTCCAGGTGCGCAGCCTCGGCGGCACCGCACCGGAGGTCGGCGTAGCCGCGGGCGGTGTGGCCGAGGGCGCGGCGGAGCTGGCGTTGGCGCCGTTCTTCGGGGGTGGGGTGCGTGTGGGGGCGTGGGGGTGAGGGCTGAGGGGTGGGGGACCGCGGGTGGGAGGGTGGCTGCATAAGGGGGCGCGGTGGCCGGGGTCCCCTTGGTCGGGGTGCCGAAGCCGCGGGGTGTTTCCCGGCCGCCCATCGTCCTTCCGGGGTGGGCCGGTCCCTCAAGGGCGCTCCTGCGTCGCGTCGCTGCGCGAGGGCCTTCGGCCCCCCTTGACCGACCGGCCCACCCCGGAATGCCGAAGAGCTGCCGGGAAACACCGGAGGAACGGGCCGGAGCACACGAGTCGGATGCGGCCCCGTCGGAGGCGCGACGGGCGGGTTGCCGCTGGTGGGGGACCCGCTCCCGGGGCTTCGCCGGGGGAGGGGGAGGCGGGGCCGGCGCGGCTGTCGTGGGTGTCTGGGCCGATCAGGCGTAATCGGGTCGGACTCGGGCGCGGCTGGGGCGGGGGTGTCGCGCGCGCGTGGCAGGGTGCGGGCAGGCCGTGGTGATTGTCGCCTCGTCCGACCGTCAGTCCGTCCGGCGAGCAGCGAAGCGAAGGTCTGCCATGCGGAAGAGGTCTGCCATGCGACTGCGCAAAGTCCTTGCTCTCTCCGCCGCCCTGGTTGCCGTCGCCGCACCGACCGCGGGTGCCGACGTCGGTACCGGTGGTGGTGCCCGGCCCGCGCCCGCGCTGCCGTCGCGGGCTCATGCGACGTGTGGGGACGGGAAGAGCAGCGCCTTTCCGATCGGGGCCCGGATCCGTGGTGGTCCGGCCGTGTACCGGACCGGCGGCGGGGCGCAGAGTTGGTTCCTCGATCTGACGAACACCACTGGTGGTGAGTGCACCGCCATCCATCCCGTGGTGGTGTTCACGGACGAGGCGCGGGTGCTGCGTCCGGAGCACCTGCGGATGGAGTTCGAGGCTCCCGGCGGGACGTTCCCGGTGAGTCTGGAGCGGAGCGACCGGGACGAGATCATTGCCGTTTTCGACGGCGGGTCCGCGTTTCCCGGGTTCGCCGTGGGGGGCGGCGGGTCGCTGACCGTGCGGGTGTACCTGGAGTTCGCGCCGGACGCCCCTGCCGGGGAGGTGGTGGTCGACGCGGCCCTCGTGCAGCGTCGGGCCGATGACGGCGACTGGGTCGGTGAGGCCGGCGGGTACCGGTTCTCCGTCGAGCGGCCGCACGGTGAGGCGGTGGAGGCCGGGGCCCTCGCGGACAGCGGGGAGCGGGTGTACGGGGGTGCGGTGGCTGTTGCGGCGGTGGTGTTGGGCGGGGGGTTGGTGTTCGCCGGGCGTCGGTTGAGGAGGGTGAGGGGGGCCGCGTGAGGGGTGGGCGGGTGCGGACACTCCGGTTGCGTACAGTCCGAGGGTGGAAGAACACCGTCCTGGCTCGCCCGTGCGTTCCGGTATTCCGGAGCACGGCCGCATCCCCAAGGGGCGGATCCGGCGCTCCGGCCGCGGGACCGTCGTGGCCGGGCCCAAGCTCGAACAGCCGCTGTCGTTGGCGAGTTACACCAAGGGCGTACGGCGTCAGGGCCGGAGGCCCGGCCGAAACCTGATCGGGCTCGAACAGTTCGCCTGTCCTCCCGATCTGGCTCCCGGTATCGGCGCCGCGGCTGGACAGTGATTTCCGACCGGACTCGTCGGCGGGATCGCCTTCGGGGACGCCGAGGAGAAGGTGGAGACGGTGCTCGCCACGCCGCGCGAGGCGCTGTTGATCGGTACGCCGCCCGCGCTGCCGATGCTGCTGATCCACCGGTTCTCCAGGGACCAGGACGGGCGGCCGTTGGAGCGGGTGCGTTCGCTCTACCGCGGTGACCGGTTCAGTTTCACGACGCGTCTGCGCGCTTGAGGGGAGGCAGGTGCCCGCCTTCGGTCACGGGAAAGTAACGGGTCTGGTCCACATGGCCGGGGGTGTTCACGGTTTCGTTGGTAAGGGGACCCCGGAGGTCCATGCCCGCCCGGATCGTCCGCCGGGTGATCCTGCCCGAGGCCCTGCCGGCGCTCGCCGCCGGCGGCAGCCTGGTCCTGGTCATGTGCCTCAACGAGTTCGACGTGCCCACTGTCCTGCCCGGACGCGCCTTCGCCACGGCTGCGACCGCTACGGCCACCGTCCTGCTCGCCACCGCCCCCGGCGGGCACACCGCGTCGGCCGTGACCGCCGCGACCACCGGCAAGGTCCTCGTCATCGGCCTGGACGGCGGGGTCCTCGACCGCGTCAAGGCCGCCGACGCACCGCACCTGAACGGCCTGACGGCCCAGGCTCTGACCGCCCGCAGCACCCTGTACGCCGGCCCGATGGCCGCCACCTCCTCCAGCCCCGGCTGGTCCACCATCGCCACCGGCGTCTGGCCCGACGAGCACGGCGTGAAGGACAACTCCTTCACCGGCAAGAACTACGCGGCTCACCCCGACCCCCTCACCCGCATCGAGAACACCAAGCCCTCGCTCAACACCTACGCGGCCGCCGACTGGGAGCCCATCACCTCCACCGACCAGAACGGCCCGGTCTTCTCCGCCAAGGTCGACAAGCGCCTCAGCCTCAAGGGCGACCGCGACGGCTACACCAACGAGGACCCGAGGATCGCCGCCGCGGCCGCGGCCGAACTCCGCGACCAGAACCCGGACGCCGCCTTCGGCTACCTCGGCCAGGTCGACTCCGCCGGGCACTCCTACGGCGCCGCCAGCCAGCAGTAGCTCGACGCCGTCGCCCGCGTCGACGTCCTCGTCGGCCAGCTGCTGAACGCGGTCGCCGCCCGCCCCGCCCACGCCCGGGAGAACTGGAAGATCCTGGTCACCACCGACCACGGCCACACCGGCACCGGCGGCCACGGCGGCTCCACCGCAGCCGAGCGCGGCACCTTCGTCATCGCCAAGGGCGCGGGCATCCCCGCCGGTTCGGTGCGCGACGACGTCAAGCCCGTCGACGTCGCGGCGACCGCGCTCGCCCACGTCGGCGCCGGCACCGCCGTCGACGGGGTCCCGCTCTCCGCCCCGGACGACGACCCGTTCGACACCCTGCGCCCCAACCTCCAGGCCCGCGTGGACGAGACGGGCATCCCGGCGGCCGTGAAGGGCTTCACGCACACCCCGCCGGCCGGCTGGTCCGTCGGCAACTCCCGGACGGGCGCGGGCGGTGTCACCGAGTGGGCCGGATGGGCCTTCGCCACCGACGAGTTCTGGACCCGGTCCCAGCGCGACCAGTGGCGCGAGCTGAACGTGCGCTCCCGTGACGTCTTCGCGGTCGCCGACTCCGACGAGTGGGACGACGGGACCCACACCGGAAGCTTTGCCTCCACCCTGGTCACCCCTGCCTGGCCGGTGACCGGCGGCACCAGGCGCACCCTCACCTACCAGACCCACTACCGCCACGAGGCCGGCCAGACCGCGCAGGTCCTGTTCTCCTACGACGGCGGCACCCCGACCCTCGTCAGGAACCACACCGCCGACGCGGTCGCCGAGGCCGAGTACCTGGCCCTCCAGGTCCCGGCCGGCGCCACCAACGTACAGGTCCGCTTCCGGTACAGCGGCAGCAACAACTGGTACCGGCCCGTGGACAACGTCAAGCTCGGCTGACCCCACGGGGGCCCGGTGCCCGGGCTGTGGACGCCCTCCGTGCCCACGGCCCGGCACCGATAGGGTGGCGGAGACCACACTTTCAGGTCACCGGACACCGTCACCGGTGACGGGTCACCGAGAGCGGAGAACAGTCCCGTGGCAGAGCGCAAGCCGATCGAATCCTGGCTCACCGACATGGACGGCGTCCTCATCCACGAGGGCACCCCGATCCCCGGCGCCGATGCCTTCATCAAGCGGCTGCGCGAGTCCGGCAAGCCCTTCCTCGTGCTGACCAACAACTCGATCTACACCCCGCGCGACCTCCAGGCCCGGCTGAGCCGCATGGGCCTCGACGTCCCCGTCGACAACATCTGGACCTCTGCGCTGGCCACCGCGAAGTTCCTCGACGACCAGCGCCCGGGCGGCACGGCGTACGTCATCGGCGAGGCGGGCCTGACCACCGCCCTGCACGACATCGGCTACATCCTGACCGACCACGACCCCGACTACGTCGTCCTGGGCGAGACCCGGACGTACAGCTTCGAGGCGATGACGAAGGCGGTCCGGCTGATCAACGCCGGTGCCCGCTTCATCTGCACCAACCCCGACGAGACCGGCCCCTCCACCGAGGGCCCGCTGCCCGCCACCGGCGCCGTCGCCGCCCTGATCACCAAGGCGACCGGCAAGCAGCCGTACTTCGCCGGCAAGCCCAACCCGCTGATGATGCGGACGGGTCTGAACGCCATCGGCGCCCACTCCGAGAGCAGCGCGATGATCGGCGACCGCATGGACACCGACGTCCTGGCCGGGCTGGAGGCGGGCATGCAGACCTTCCTCGTGCTGACCGGCCTGACCACGGCCGAGGACACCGAGAAGTTCCCCTACCGCCCGACCCGGACGGTGGACTCCATCGCCGACCTGGTCGATTTTGTCTGATCCGATCGGCGCAACGGCGTGTCGCTCCGGATGCGGAGTGCCGCGCCGCGCGTGAACCTCCTTGATGAGGAGGTTCACCATGCGCAGTGCTCTGATCGCTCTCCGCGCCGGCGGGCTGGCCACAGCCCTGGCGGCGTTCACCGCCGTCGCCGGCCCCGCCGCATCCGCACCCACCGCCTACTTCGCGGGTGAGGAGGACCGCGGGGGCGTCTCGGTCGATCCACACCGGGCCGAGCCGGGAGCCCAGGTCAAGCTGCGGGTCCACGGCTGTGACGCCCGCTGGGCGACCGCCAGGTCCTCCGTCTTCGTGGCCGAGGCACACCTGTCCTCCGGCCCGGACGGTGACGGGACGCTGCGGGGCGACACGATGATCAGCTCGCGGGCCGAGCCGGGCCGGTACGACGTCCGCGTGCGGTGCGACGGCTCCGAACTGCGCGGCTCCCTGGAGGTCGGCCGGCGCGGGGGCCAGGCACAGGGGAAGGAGTCGGCGAAGGACTCCGGGAAGGACTCCGGGAAGGATCCGGGGAAGGGCCTGGGCCGGGACCCCGACAGGGATTCTTCGAGGGAGCGCGGCGAGGACTCCGCGAGGGGGCGCGGCGAGGACTCGACCGGCGGGCGCGGCGAGGACTCCGGCAAGGAGCACGACAAGGAGTCGGCGCGGGAGCGCGACGAGGACTCCGCGAAGGAACGCGACGGGGACTCGTCGAAGGAACACGGCCAGGGCGACCCGGACGAGGGCCGGGAGCGCCCGGACCCCCACGAGTCGCCGATCCGGCCGGTCCACGCCGGGGGCGGGGGCATGGCCGCCGAGCTCGCGGAGACGGCCCGGATCGCGGAACGGGCGAAGCAGGCGGGCGGGGCCGGGACGGCCGACGCGGCCGGCGGGACCGACGGGGCCGGGGCGGACGCGGCGCGGACTGCCGCCGTCGCCGCGAAGAAGAACCACGGGGCCGACGGCCCCGGCCTGCCGCACACCGTGGTCGGCGCCGTCCTCGCTGCCGCGGCCACCCTGGCCGTCGCGGGCCGCGCCCTCACCCTGCGCCGCCGTCGCAGCGGCGAGTGAGGGTCCGCCGGTGACCGGCCCCGACGAGTCGGGAGCCTCCCCGACCGGGCGACTGCTGACCTTCGCCGCCTGGACGGTGCTGGTGCTCGGCCTGTGGCTGTGGGGCCGGGAGATCACCGGCATGCCGCCGCTGCCGGAGCCCGCCCGGGCGGGCGGGCCCGCGCTCCCGGTGCCCGGCCTGCCCGCCGCCCACGCCCCGCTGGCCGCCGCCCCGCCGGTGCGGGTCGAGGTGCCGTCGCTGGGCATCCGGGCCCCGGTGGTCCCGCGCGGCCTGGACGCCCGGGGCGCGATCGACCCGCCCCCGTACGGCAGCCCCGGCACGGTGGGGTGGTGGCAGGGGGGCACGACGCCGGGCGAGGCGGGGGCCGCGCTGCTGGTCGGGCACGTGGACACCGCGTCCAGACCGGCGGTCTTCTACGGCCTGAGCTCGGCGCTACCGGGCGGCAGGGTACGGGTGGTGCGGGCCGACGGCTCGGTCGCCGAGTTCACCATCGAGGACGTCCAGGTGTACGAGCGCAGCAGCTTCGACCCGGACAAGGCGTACGGCCGACGGATCGCGGGGCGGCCCGAACTGCGGCTGGTGACCTGCGGGGGCACGTACGACAAGGCGGCCAAGGAGTACACGGCGAACGTGGTCGTCTCGGCCTACCTCACGGGCGCGGGTACGAGTACCGGCGCGGGTACGCCGGAGAAGGTGTGACACCGGTCGGCGCGCCCGGGCGCACCTCGGGCAGGGCCGGACGGGGGACCGGGCCGATCTGACGCGCACGACGAGGAAGCCCCTCGCAGTTCTCACTGCGAGGGGCTTCCTCTTGTCGGTGCGCCGCCAGGGACTCGAACCCCGGACCCGCTGATTAAGAGTCAGCTGCTCTAACCAACTGAGCTAGCGGCGCCTGCTGACAGAGAAAACTCTACCCCACATCCAGGGGTACTCATGACCAGCCGCGCCCGCCTTGTCCGATTAGCCCATGTTTGAGGGGTTTATCGTGCACGATATGTCTGGGTGCAGCCGAATCTGACGCCCCGACAGATGTCCGGCTGCCTGAAAAGTGGACGAGCAGGGGAGTGGACGGACCCGCATGACGAAGCAGCCCCCGACGCAGGTGCCGATGCCGACGCCCGTTTTCGAGGAGTACGAGCCCGCAGGTGACTGCGGCTGCCCGGGATGTGTACACCGGCGCCGCTCCCTCTCCCGTACGCGGGCCATAGCGTTTCGTGACGGCGGCCACCCGGCCGCGCACGGCGCGCGCCGTGCGCTGGTGCTGGCCACCGCGGCGGGCGTGGTCCTGACCGGCGGCGCGACGGTACCGGCAGCGGTGGCGCACGCACCGGCCGCCGACCCCGTCCCGGGCCCCGCGGACACCGGGCCCGGCGGGCCGACCCAGGGGGCCGGACGGATCGGGGAGAGCGGTCAGGGCGCCAAGCCGGGCAAGCCCGTCAAGCCGGGCAATCCTGCGAAGCCCACCGAGCCGGTGAAGGGAGGCAAGCCCGCGAAGGGAGGCAAGCCCGCGAAGGGAGGCAAGCCCGCGCGCGCCGACGGCGGCGAGGGGGACGGTCCCTCCTCGCCGCAGGGCGGCCGGTCCCCGCTGCACGGGCGCCCGGGGCCGGTCAAGCCCGGCGGCACGCCGGGAGCGCCGTCCTCGATCAAGCGGATCGACCGCACGTCGATCATCAACCGGGCGCAGCTGTGGCTGGAGGCGAAGGTCCCGTACAGCATGTACAGCTACTGGGCCGACGGCTACCGGCAGGACTGCTCCGGCTACGTGTCCATGGCGTGGAACCTCGGTACGAACGAGTGGACCGGCAGCCTCGACAAGTTCGCCACCAAGATCACGAAAGAGGAGCTGCTGCCGGGCGACATGCTCCTCTTCCACAACCCGGCGGACCCCAACAACGGCTCGCACGTCACCCTCTTCGGCGGCTGGGTCGACGACACCCACACCCACTACGTCGCCTACGAGCAGACCCGCCCGCACACGCGGAAGCTGGCCACCCCGTACGGGTACTGGAACAACGCGGCGAAGTACGTCCCGTACCGGTTCAACGGGGTGACGGGCGGGACCACCGGGCCCGACACCGGGGCCGATCCCAAGCCGGCGCTCCCGTCCAAGGACTACCCCGGGGCGGCGATGTTCGGCCCGGGCGCCGACAACCAGTACGTCGCCGAGCTCGGCAGGATGCTGATCGACCGGGGCGGCCGCCGGTTCTACCCCAAGGGGCCCAGCACGAAGTGGTCCGACTCCGACCTGCTGGCCACCCAGGCCTTCCAGATCGCCCAGGGCTGGACGGGCACCGACGTGGACGGCATCCCCGGCCCGCACACCTGGCAGCTCCTGGTCGACGGGCAGGGCAACGACATCCTCCCGACGCTGGAAGCCGCCCCCGGCCCGCTCGGCTCCCCGGCCCGCCCCGGCGCGCCCGGTGTCGCGGCCGGTCCGGTGGCTCCCGGGTCTGCGGCCGGTCCGGTGGCTCCCGGGTCTGCGGCCGGTCCGGTGGCTCCCGGGTCTGCGGCCGGTCCGGTGGCAGCCGGGTCTGCGGCCGGTCCGGTGGCTCCCGGGTCTGCGGCCGGTCCGGTGGCTCCCGGTGCGGCGACCCGCCCCGGGGCGGCCGGCTCCGTGGCCCGCCCGGGGCCGGCCGGGGCGCCGACGGTCGTGCCCGCCGCGTTGCCCGCCGGCATGCCCGCCGGTGTGCCCGTGGGCGTGTCGGCCGGTGTGGCGGCCGGTGTGCCCGCCTATCCGGGTGCGGCGGTGTTCCGGCCCGGGTCCACCCACCCCTCGATCGCCGCCCTCGGCCACCGGCTGGTGCAGAAGGGCTTCGGCAAGCACTACACCGCCGGTCCGGGACCCCGCTGGAGCGAGGCCGACCGCCGCAGCGTCGAGGCGTTCCAGCGCGCCCAGGGCTGGCGCGGCGCCGCGGCCAACGGTTATCCGGGCCCGGAAACCTGGCGCCGGCTGTTCGCATGACGGAGGCAACGATGTACCCCACCCGCACCACCTCCACCACGGGCACCCTCCGCGTGCCCCCGGCCTCCCCGCATGCCCCGACCTCCCACACCTCGGGCACCCTCCTCCTCATGCGGCCGGCCACGGCCCCGGCCGTTGCGTCCCCGCCGTGCCCGGCGGCCCCGGCACCGGCGTCGGCCCCGGCACCGGTCGCTGGCGTCGGCCAGGCCCGCGCCACGGACCACGTCCTGCCGGACACCGCTGCCGTGCCCGACCTCCCGGAGCAACCCACTGCTGCGGCCGGCGACCCCGAGGCACCGCCCGCCGCCGCCCAGTGCCGGCCGCAGGTCGCGGTCCTGCGCCCGGCCGATCCGCCCGGCGTCGCGGTACGCGCCGCCGATGCGCCGGAGGACGGCGTCCCGTCCGCGGCGGGTCAGTCCGGGCGACACGCCGCCGCCGCGGACGCCGTGGGCGGGCCCGCCGTCTCCGCCGCTCGGATCCGGCCGCAGGGCGGGCTTCCCGCCGCGGCCGCCGCGCCGGAGAACGCGGAGTCGCCGGACGGGTTCGCCGACGCGATGGCTTCGGCCGTGCGGTCGACCGCCGCCGCGCCGGGCGGGCCCGTGACCGCCGGTCAGGTTCCGCCGCAGGGCGACGTCTCCGCCTCGGCGGGCACGGCCGCGCGGACCGCGGCCGGGCAGGCGACCCCGACCGGGTGGCCCCCGGCCGTGCCGGATGCGGTGGCCGCGCCGGACGGTGCGTACGCCGGCGTCGCCCGGCACGCCGACCGGTCCCGCCACGACAGTCCGGCCGCCGCGGTGTCGGCGCAGGCCGCCGCGGGCCCGGCCCGGCCGCACGGCGGTGTTCCCGGCCCGGCGGCGTCCGGGCAGCGCGCCGACGCCGGCGGCGCGGAGCCCGTACCGGCCGGGCGGATCGGGCGGGTGGCGCTGACCGTGTCGTCGGCCGCGGGGCAGGCAGACCCGGCCGGATACGGGTTCTGGCCGGACGGGCAAGGCTCCGGTGGGGCCCGCCCCGCCGGGGGCGCCGTCACCGTGGCTGCTGCGGGCGGTCAGACGGGCCAGGACACCGCCACTGCCGCGCCCGGCCCTGCGCCGTCCGCGCATCGGGCTGCACCGCAGACCGCGGACCAGGCCACCGAGTCGGCCCCGGCCCGGGCCGAGGCTCCGGTCGGCCCCGGGCGCCACGGCTGGGCCGTGGGGGTTCCGGCGCCGCTGCTGGCGGTCTCGTACCGGCGCCCGGCGCCGGCCCGCGGCGAGGTGCCGCCGGCCCGCGCCGAGGCAGCAGCCGAACCACCGCCCCCGCCGGCCGGAACCCGCCCCGCCCCGCCGCCCCCGCCGGTCGGAACCACGGCTCAGCCGCCCACCGCGCCCGTTGCCACGGCGCCCGAACCGCCGCACGCGCCCGCCCGGGCCGTGGCCGACCCGCCGTACACGCCGACCGGAGCCGTCACGGAGCCGCCGTACACGCCGACCGGAGCCGCCACCGAGTCGTCGCACGCGTCGGTCGGGATCGAGGCCGGACAGCCGGACCGGTCAGCCGGAGCTGCGGCCGAGCCGTCGCATGTTCCCGGCGGGGTGGCCGGACCGCCCGACCCGTCGGTCGGGATCACGGCGATGCCGCCGCACCTGCCCGGCGGGGCGGCGGCCGACCTGCCGCACGCGCCGACCGGAGCTGCGGCCCGACCGCCGCAGGCCCCCACGGGGGTGGCGGCCGACATGCCGCGCGCGGTGGCCGGAGTTACCACCGAACTGCCGCACCCGTCGGTGGGCTTCGAGGCCGGACGGCCGGACCGGTCAGCCGGAGCTGCGGCCGAGCCGTCGCACGTTCCCGGCGGGGTGGCTGAACTGCCTCGCTCGTCGGCCGGGATCGCGTCCCTGCTCCCCCACCTGCCCGCCGGGGCGGCGCCCGAACGGCCGCCCGCGCCCGCCGGAGCGGGGGCCGAACCACCGCATGCTCCCGCAGGAGTGGCGGCCGACCTGCCGCACGCGCAGCCCGGAGCCTCGGTCCGGCCGCCGTATGCCCCCGCCGGGGCCGCCACCGAGCCGTCGCAGGCGTCAGCCGGTACTGCGGCCGAACCCTCGCATGCTCCCGCCGGGGCGGCCGAACAACCGCACCCACTGGCCGGAGCCGCCGGCCGGCGATCGCACGCGTCGGTCGGGGTCGCGCCCGAACCCCCGAACCCGTCTGCCGGAGTCGCGGCCGAACCACCGCGCGTGCCGGGGCCCGCGGCCGCGGCCGAACCACCGTCCATGCCGGCCGGAGCCCCCGACCGCAGCGGGCCGGGCCGGGGTTCGGACGTGCACGACCCCGACACCCTGGTCCGCGTACCTGCACCGCAGCTCGCGGACGCCGCGGACGACCGGGGCGAACCCGGGACCCGCGGGCCGGAGCTCCGGCAGGGGGACCGTGAGGGCGCGCCCGCTGTCGCCGACATCGTGGCGCAGGCCGTGGCCCGCGGCATGCCGGACGGCGCCGGCCCGGAGGGCGACGACGGCGACGACCCGGAGGGCGCGCCCGGACGCGGGCTCGCGGTCACCGACGTGCCGGTGCACCTGCCCTTCCCGCCCGTTGCCGCCCGCGCGCCGCGCCCCGGCGGCGCCCCGGCCGGATCGCCCGCGGCCGCGGCCCGGCGCAGCGCCACCCGCCCCGCCCCCGGCCGGCGGGTCCCCCGCGGGGACGACCGGCTGCGGGAGCAACGCGGGCCCGTCCTGCCCGGCTGGGTCGGGGTGGCCGTCGGCGGGCTCGCCCTCGCCGGCTGCCTGGCGGTGTTCTGGCGGGCCGGCGCCCTGCCCGGCGCGTTCGAGGCCGCAGCCGGGGCGACCCCGCGCCCGTACCACGGGCTGCGCCCCACCCACTGGCCCCCGCTCGCCTTCCTCGGGATCGTGGCCCTGCTCGCCCTCGGCGGTCTCGGCCGCGGCAAGACCGGGCACGCCTGCGTGCTGACCCTGTTCGGCCGCTACCGCGGCACGGTCCGCCGGACCGGCCTCATCTGGGTCAGCCCGCTGCTCCTGCGCCGCCGCGTCGACGTACGCCTGCGGCACTGGCGCAGCGACCCCATGCCCGCCGTGGACTCGGGCGGTCTCGCCCTCCAGGTCGTGGTCCAGGTCGTCTGGCAGGTCAAGGACACGGCCCGGGCGGTGCTGGCCGTCGAGGACCACACCGAGTACCTCGCCGAGCAGGTGGAGTCGGCGATGGCCCGGGTGCTGTCCCAGCTGCCGGCCGACGCCTTCCACGAGGACGCGCCGACCCTGCGCGACGCCGAGGCGGTGGGGGACGCGCTGACCCGGATGCTGGCGGCCGAGACCGAGGCCGTCGGGATCGAGGTGTACTCGGCCCAGCCGACCCGCATCGAGTACGCGCCCGAGGTCGCCGAGGCCATGCGGCGGCGCCGGGTCGCGGCGATCGACGCCAAGCACCGGGACACCGTGCTGACCTCGGTCGTCGACGCGGTGGACGACACCGTCCACCGGCTGACCTCGCGCGGGCTGGTCGAGCTGGACGACTACGAGCGGAAGGCCCTGGTGAAGGACCTCACCGTCGCCTTCTACACGGGCCGCTCGGAGTAGCCCCAGCCCCCAGCCCCCAGCCCCCGGCTCCCGGCTCCCGGCCCCGGCCCCGGCCCCGACCAGGGCGGGGGCCGGGGCCGCGGTCGTGCCCGCCTCGCCGCTCCTTTCGGCCACGGCCGCCGGCCGCCCGCCATCGGCTGCCCGGGGCCGGGAAGAGGGGCGGAGGCCCGTGCGGGCAGCCCTCCTCCCGGCGGTCCGATCCGGACCGAACGTTCCCGCATTGGTCTGGACATGGCCAACTCCCGTCAATAGATTGGAACTTGGTCTAGACCTGGAAACGTGCCCGGTGCGGCCGCGGGAACCGCCCCCGCGGCCATCCCCGCACGCGCGCACGCTCTCGCCGGAACTCCCCCCACGTTCGAGGAGCAGCTGACCCATGCGCCCCATCCGCATGCCCGTTCGCGTCCGCACGCCGTTCCGTACGCCCGCCCGCCTGCCCCGGCGCGCCGGCGCCGCCGCCCTCGGGATCGGCGTGGCCGCCGGTCTCGCGCTCGCCGTCGCACCCGGAGCCAGCAGCCACGGCTACACCGACACCCCCATCAGCCGCCAGAAGCTCTGCGCCAACAGGACCGTCCCCGACTGCGGCCCGATCCAGTGGGAGCCGCAGAGCGTCGAGGGCCTCAAGGGCTTCCCCGCCGCCGGCCCGGCCGACGGCCGCATATGCGCCGGCGGGCACGGCGAGTTCGCCCAGCTCGACGACCCGCGCGGCGGCGCCTGGCCCGCCACCCGGGTCACCGCCGGGCAGGGCTACGCCTTCCGGTGGCAGTTCACCGCCAACCACGCCACCACCGACATCAGGTACTACGTCACCAGGAACGGCTGGGACCCCACCAAACCCCTCACCCGCGCCGCCCTCGAATCCCAGCCCTTCCTCACGGTCGCCTACAACGGCGCACGCCCCGCCATGACCACCGTCCACCAGGGCGCCATGCCCGCGGGCAAGACCGGCCGGCACATGATCCTGGCCGTCTGGACGGTCCACGACACCCCGAACGCCTTCTACGCCTGCTCCGACGTCCAGTTCTGAGCGGCGGCGGGCGAGGGCCGCAGCGGGGCCGGGGGTCGCAGCGGGGCCGAGGGTCGGGGGCCGGGGCCGTAGGGCCGGGGCCGGGCACCGCGGCGGCATTCAGTTCTGACGCTGCGTCAGCTACCCTCCGGCCGCATGCGGACGACACCCGGCACCCCCGCCCCCCGCACCGTGGCCGAGCTCGTCGCCCGCCAATGGGGCGACCACCGCCCGGGGCTGAAGTACCACGGCCCGGACGGAGGCGCCGTCACCGTGCTCAGCCGCCACCGGACCGCCCAGGAGAGCGCCGCGCGCGCCGCGCTGCTCGCCGACCTCCTGCCGGCCCGGGCCGAACCGCACGTGGGGGTGTTGCTCGACAACACCCCCGAGTTCCCGTTCTGGCTCGGGGCGGCGGCCCTCGCCGGGGCCGCCGTCGCCGGGATCAACCCCACCCGGCGCGGCCCCGAGCTGGCGCGGGACGTCCTGCACACCGACTGCCGGATCCTGGTCACCGAGCCCGCCCACCAGCCGCTGCTGCGCGGCCTCGACCTGCCGGGCGTGCGCATCCTGGTGACCGGCACCGAGGAGTACGCCGCCCTGCTCGCCCCGTACGCGGCCGCCGCGCCCGGCGACGCCGGCATCGACACCGCCCCCGGGTCCCACTCCCGCTTCCTCCTCTACTTCACGTCCGGCTCCACCGGCACCCCCAAGGCCGCCGTCTGCAGCCAGGGCCGGCTCGCCGCCGCCGGCGACTCCCTGGCCCGCGCCTTCTCGGTCACCCCGGACGACGTCCACTACGTCTGCATGCCGCTCTTCCACGGCAACGCCGTCATAGCCGACTGGCTGCCCGCCCTCGCCGCCGGCGCCCCGGTGGCGCTGCGCCGCCGCTTCTCCGCCTCCGCGTTCCTGGACGACGTACGGGCCTTCGGCGCGACGTACTTCACCTACGTCGGCCGGGCCGTCCAGTACCTGCTGGCCACCGCGCCCCGCCCCGACGACCGCGAACACCCCCTGCGCCTCGGCTTCGGCACCGAGGCCGGGGCCGTGGACGCGGCCCGCTTCACCGACCGCTTCGGGGTCCGGTTGGTGGAGGGCTACGGGGCCACCGAGGGCGGCGCCTCCGTGCAGCGCACCCCCGACACCCCGCCCGGCGCCCTCGGCCGGGCGGCGCCGGGGGACGACCTCGCCGTGGTCGACCCGGAGACCGGAGCCGAGTGCCCGCCGGCCGAGCTGGACGGCCACGGCCGCCTGCGCAACGGTTCCGCGGCCATCGGCGAGCTGGTCAACCGCGGCCGCGCCCGGTTCGAGGGGTACTGGCGCAACCCGGACGCCGAGGCGGCCCGCACCCGCAACGGCTGGTACTGGACCGGCGACCTCTTCTACCGGGACGCCGCCGGGTTCCTCTACTTCGCGGGGCGCACGGACGACCGGCTGCGCGTCGACAGCGAGAACCTGGCCGCCGCGGCGATCGAGAACATCCTGGCCCGCTGGTCCCCGGCGGCCGCGGTCGCCGTGTACGCGGTGCCGGACGAGGCGGCCGGCGACCAGGTCATGGCCGCACTCGTCCTGGAGCCGGGGGAGCGGTTCGCACCGGAGGCCTTCTCCGCGTTCCTGGCAGCCCAGCCCGACCTCGGCACCAAGATGGCCCCGCGCTACGTCCGCGTCCTGGACGCCATGCCGACCACCGCCACCAACAAGATCCACCGGGTCGCGCTGCGCCGTGCGGGCTTCCGCTGCCCGGACCCGGTCTGGTGGTCACCCCCGGGCACGCAGGGCTACCGCCCGCTCGACCCGGAATCCCGGGCGGCCCTGCTCGCCGCGTACGCCGCTCACGGCCGGGCGGAGCTCCTGGAGCGCTGACCGGAGAACCTGGTTTGGAGCACCCCTCGGGACCAGGTAGTATTTTCTCTGTCAGCAGGCGCCGCTAGCTCAGTTGGTTAGAGCAGCTGACTCTTAATCAGCGGGTCCGGGGTTCGAGTCCCTGGCGGCGCACCTGTCCTTCGGGCGGTTACCGGTTCACCGGTAACCGCCCGAAGTGTTTTCCCGCGCCTCCGGGCCCCGGGCCGTTCCCCCGGCCGCCGCCTCCGCCACGCGCTGTCCCGCCCCGCCCTGCCCGTCCGCGCCCTCTCCCGTGAGGCGCGTCACAGGGCGGTTCAGAGGGCGAGCGACAGCAGCAGGGGCGCGGCCTTCCGGTTCAGGACCTCCGCGGCGGCCCGCAGCCGGTGCGCGTGCTCGACCGGCATCGACAGGGCCAGGCAGCCCACCGAGGCTCCCGCGGTGATCGGGACCGCGGCGCACACCGTGCCGAGCGCGTACTCCTGGAGGTCCAGCATCGGGACCGTGGCCGGCTGGGCGTCGAGCTTCGACATCAGGACCCGCTCGTTCACGATGGTCTTCGACGTGAGCCGGGCGATCTTGTGCCGGGACAGGTGGTCGCGCCGCCCGTTCTGGTCGAGCTGGGTGAGCAGGCACTTCCCGACCGCGCTGGCGTGCGCCGCGGACCGGAAGTCGACCCACTCGTGCACCTTCGGGGTGCGCGGACTGTCCGCGACCTGCGTGATCTTCACTTCGCCGTCCTCGTACCGGCTGATGTAGACCGCCGCGCCGACCGAGTCCCGCAGTCGGTCCAGGGTGTCCTGGAGCTTGTTCTGCAGGGCCTGCTGCCTGTCCGTCCCCGAGCCGAGGAGCACGAGGGAGTCGCCTATGGCGTAGGCGCCGTCCGACACCTCCAGCACGTACCCCTCCCTGCGCAGCATGAGGAGCATGGGCGCGAGGTGGACGGCGGGCAGTCCGGTCTCGCGCGCGATCTGTACGTCGGTCACCCCGCCGGCATGGCGGGCGATGGCTTCGAGCACGCGCAGGGCGTACTGCACCGAATGGAACGGCGCGGTCGGCTCGGGCTTCAGCGCCACGGTCTCCCCCTACCAGGTTGTTACCGCTTGCGTTACCACGATAGCCACCAAGGGGCCCGCGTGGAGCGCCTGTTGGGGAGATTGATGGCTCAATCATGTGCCTCTGCCTCGATCTACTCCATTGGCATATGCCAAGGTCAAGGGCCCACCCCAGAAGGGGCGGGAATGCCCGCCGGGCCCTCACGGTTCGAGTTCCTCGTACGGATGCCGAACCGAGACGGGAGCGACAGTGAGTGACATCGGGGACCCCGAGAACGCCCGACGCGACACGGGACAGGACGCCGGACGACACCCCGGAGCGGACGCGGCCGCGGCGACGGACCCCGTGCCCGACCCGGTGCGCGGCACCCGCCACGGCCGCGCGCCCGTCCCGCTCTCCGTCCTCGACCTCGTCACCGTCGGCAGCGGCAGCACCGCCCACCACTCCCTGCGCACCAGCGTCGCCCTCTCCCGGCTCGCCGAGTCCCGTGGCTACCAGCGCCACTGGGTCGCGGAGCACCACTCCATGCCCGGAGTGGCCAGCTCCTCCCCGGCGGTGATCCTGGCCCACCTCGCCGCCCACACCTCCCGGATCCGCCTCGGCTCCGGCGGGGTCATGCTGCCCAACCACGCCCCGCTCGCCGTCGCCGAGCAGTTCGGCACCCTGGAGGCCCTCGCACCCGGCCGGATCGACCTCGGCCTCGGCCGCGCCCCAGGCACCGACGGGCGCACGGCCGCCGCGCTGCGCGGGCCGGGCCGGCTCGACGAGGCCGCGGACGAGTTCCCCCGCCTCCTCGCCGAGCTCACCCGCTTCCTCGACGACGACTTCCCCGCCGGCCACCCGTACGCCCGGGTGCACGCCGTGCCCGGCCCGGTGCAGGGGCCGACCGGCCGTCCGCCGCTGTGGCTCCTCGGCTCCTCCGGTTTCAGCGCCCGCCTCGCCGGCGAGCTCGGCCTGCCGTTCGCGTACGCCCACCACTTCTCCGCCGCCGGCACCCTGCCCGCCCTGGAGCTCTACCGGCAGACCTTCCGCCCCTCGGCCGTCCTGGACGCCCCGTACGCCCTGATCGGCGTGTCCACGCTGGCCGCGGAGACCACCGCGGACGCCCGCGCCCAGGTCCTCACCGGCGCCCTGTCGATGCTGCGGCTGCGCACCGGCCGGCCCGGGCTGATACCCACCCCCGAGGAGGCGGCGGCGTACGGATACTCCCCGCTGGAGCGGGAGTTCGTCGACAACTGGATGTCCAACGTCGTGCACGGCACCCCGGACGAGGTCCGCGCCGGGCTCGACGCCCTGGTCGCCCGCACGGGCGCCGACGAGCTGATGCTGACCGCCAACGCGCACGGCGGCGCGGCCCGGCTGCGCTCGTACGAGCTCGTCGCAGATGCGTACAGGATGCCCGCCGGGGAGCCGGCAGCTGATTGATCCCAGGCGAACGCAGTTCGGCTGGTTTGTTGCCGAAACCTTGCGGGAGCTTGTCCTAAGGGACCCTTAAACCGCTCGTCACCCGGGGTGGCGAGCGGTTTCTGTTGCCCTCGCACGCCTCTGACGAGGGGTTTTGTGCGCCAAGTGGTCTAGTCCTTATTTGGTCCAAACCATTGACGGGGTCAGTTGGTGATCGCTATCACTTCTCCCACCCGAACCTCTTGCCCTCCCCTCCCACTTCCCGGAGGCAGTTCATGCACATCCGTAAACCCCTCGTCGCGGCCGCCGCCACGGCCGCGCTGGCAGCCGGAGCGATGGCCGGCTTCGCGGGGCTCGGCACCGCCCGGGCCGCGGACGCCTCCGCGACGGCCGGCGGCGGCAACGTCCGGATCGCGTACTACGACCAGTGGAGCGTGTACGGGAACGCCTTCTACCCCAAGCACCTCGACACCCGTGGCATAGCGGGCAAGTTGGACGTCATCAACTACTCGTTCGGCAATATCCACCCCACCAACCTCACCTGCTTCATGGCCAACAAAGCCGCGGGTGACGACAACAACCCCAACGCGGGCGACGGTGCGGGCGACTCCTACGCCGACTACCAGAAGTCCTTCGGCGCGGCCGACTCCGTCGACGGCGTCGCCGACAAGTGGGACCAGCCGATCGTGGGCGTCTTCAACCAGTTCAAGGAGCTGAAGGCCAAGTACCCCCACCTGAAGGTCAACATCTCGCTGGGCGGCTGGACCTACTCCAAGTACTTCCACGACGCGGCCAAGACGGACGCCTCCCGCAAGAAGTTCGTCTCCTCCTGCATCGACCAGTACCTCAAGGGCAACCTCCCGGTCGAGGGCGGCTTCGGCGGCCCCGGCACCGCGGCCGGCATCTTCGACGGCATCGACATCGACTGGGAGTACCCGGGCTCCTCCGGCGGTCACCTCGGCAACCACTACGGCCCCGAGGACAAGCAGAACTTCACCCTCCTCCTCGCCGAGTTCCGCAAGCAGCTCGACGAGTACGGCGCCGCGGGCGGCGGCAGGAAGTACATGCTGACCGCGGCCCTCCCGGCCGGCCAGGACAAGATCAGGTACATCGAGACCGACAAGATCGGCCGGTACCTGGACTACGCCAACATCATGACGTACGACATGCACGGCGCCTGGGACGGCGACGGGCCCACCTACCACCAGTCCCCGCTGCTGGACTCCCCGGCCGACCCGACCGACCCGATCGCCCCGGGCACCGAGAAGTACGGCATCAAGAACGCCATCGACGCCTGGATCGACGGCGACCCGGTCTACGGCATCGCCGGCGGCTTCCCCGCCGACAAGCTGACCCTGGGCTACGAGTTCTACTACCGCGGCTGGAAGGGCGTCCCGGAGGGCACGACCCACGGCCTCGCCCAGACCGCGACCGGCGGCTCCGGCCCGCGCCCCTACAGCCAGCAGGCCGGCATCGCCCACTACAAGGAGCTCGGCGGCATCGTCGACAACCCGGCGACCACCTTCTGGGACGACCGGGCCAAGGCCTCGTACTTCCACAAGGACGGCGAGTTCTTCACCGGCCTGGACCAGAAGTCCGTCCGGGCCCGCGTCGACTACGGCAAGAGCCGCGGCCTCGCCGGCGCGATGATGTACTCCCTGCTCGGCCTGGACGACAACGCCACCCTGCTGAACCAGATCTCCGACGCCCTCGGCGGCTCCCCGCAGCCCCCGACCACGCCGCCGCCCAGCACCCAGCCCCCCACGACCCCGCCCCCCACCACCCCGCCGACCACGCAGCCCCCGACCACCCCGCCGCCCACCACGGGCTGCACCGCCCCGGCCTACGCCGCGGGCACGGTCTACACCGGCGGTGCGGAGGTCTCGCACAAGGGCCGCAAGTGGAAGGCCCAGTGGTGGACGCAGAACGAGGAGCCCGGCACCACCGGTGAATGGGGTGTCTGGAAGGACCTCGGCGCCTGCTGATCTCCCCCCACCCCGCGCCGAGCGACACCCCGCCCCGCACCCACCAGCCCGGGTGCGGGGCGGAGGTGTCCCCCCTCGCCGACGAACCGCAACCCGGGCGGCTCCCGCGGCCCCTTACGCCGGCCGGGGGATCCGTGCGGTGGTGTCGGACGTGGCCTGGCCGCGGCCACCATGCTGCGTCGCGGAGGGAGTTGCGGGACGGTGCGACCAGGCCACGGGCGTGGCCTACCAGCCGTCGGGGTCGGCGCCCGGGCGGGTGCCGATCATTTCGGCGATGCGCTCCGGGGCGACCGCGCGCGAGTACAGCCAGCCCTGGCCGGTGTCGCAGCCGACGCGCCGCAGGCGGGCCGCCTGGCCGGCGGTCTCCACGCACTCCGCGGTGACGGTGAGGCCCAGCCGGTGCGCGAGCTGTACGAGGGCCTCGACGATGGTCTCGTCGGCCGGGTTCGGGTGGGTGCCCTCGTCGTAGCGGAAGCCGCGGACGAAGGAGCCGTCCAGCTTGAGCACCGACACGGGGAGGCGGCTCAGGTAGGCGAGGTTCGAGTAGCCGGTGCCGAAGTCGTCGATGGCGATCCGCACGCCCATGTCGCTGAGGGCCTGGAGGGCCTGGAGCGGGCGGCCCGCGGAGCCCATCACCGCGGACTCGGTGAGTTCCAGCTGGAGCAGCTGCGGGGCGAGCCCGGTCTCGGCGAGGATCCCCGCGACGTCGCCGACCAGGTCGGAGTCCCACACCTGGCGGACCGCGACGTTGACGGAGACGAAGACGGGGGAGTCGCTGGGGTGCTCGATCTGCCAGCGCCGGGCCTGCCGGCAGGCGGTCCGCAGCACCCAGCGGCCCAACTGGACGATGGAGCCGTCCTCCTCGGCGATGCCGATGAACCGATTCGGCATCAGGCTGCCGAACTGCGGGTGGTTCCACCGGACCAGGGCCTCCACCCCGCGCACCGCCCCGCTCTCCAGGTCCACCAGCGGCTGGTACTCGACCTCGAACTCGCCGCGGTCCACGGCCGGGCGGAGCGTGGAGGCGAGGGCCTGACGGGTCATCCGGTGGGCGTTGCGCTCCGGGTCGAAGAGGGTCCAGCGGGCCTTGCCGTCGGCCTTCGCCCAGTACAGGGTCGTGTCCGCGGCCTGCATCAGGCCGGTCGCCGAGGTGCCGGCCGCGGCCCGCTCCACCACGCCGATCGACGCCGACACCGACAGCCGCTGCCCGGCCAGGTCGAAGGGCTCCTGGACGGCGGCCAGGGCGCTGCGCGCCAGGTCCACGAGCTGCTCGGTGCCGGTGGAGTCCTCCACCAGCAGGGCGAACTCGTCGCCGCCGAGCCGGGCGACGAGGTGCCCGCCGGTGCGCCCGTACCCGGACTGGTCGGCGCACTGGGTGAGGCGGGCCGCGACGGCGGTCAGCAGCCGGTCGCCGACCCGGTGGCCGAGGGTGTCGTTGACCGCCTTGAAGCCGTCCAGATCGAGGTAGCACAGGCCGATCCGGCCCGTGCCGCCGTGCTCGTACGAGGAGGCCTCCAGGGCGGCGGAGAGCCGTTCGAAGAACAGGGTCCGGTTGGGCAGGCGGGTCACCGGGTCGTGCATCTGGAGGTGCCGCAGCCGTGCCTGGAGGTCGCGGCGGTCGCTGATGTCGGCGACGGACAGCAGCACGTCCCGGGTGCCGGGGACGGGGCCGAGGGTGACCTCGGTCCACAGGGAATGCCCGTCGGGGTGCTTGAGGCGGCGCGTGCAGCGCAGTCGGGCCTGCCGGCCGCGCAGCACCTCCTGGTACGCCTGCCAGGTGCGGGCCTCGGCGCCGAGGTCCACGAGGTCGGCGGCGCGCTGTGCGACGAGCGCGTGCGGTTCGGTGCCGAGGAGGCCGGCCAGGGCGGTGTTCGCGGCGACGACGTGGCCGCTGCGGTCGACGACGGCCATGGCGAGGTGGGCGGCGTTGAACGCGGCCCGGAAGTCGCGCGATTCGGAGTCGGTGCGGGGGGCCGGGGTGGGCATGACTGGCACGGTGGGGTGACGCTCCGTAATGGCCGATCGGATGCTGTCGGCCGCCGAACCGGTTTCGTCAGAGGTTCCGCTCACCGTTGGCTCCCGCAGTGCTCGTCGTGTCCGTGCAGGAAAGTGTGCCGATCATAGAGGTAGCCGTACGGCCCCATCCAGCGGCGTCGCCGGATGGGGGGCGCTGCGTCGGTGTGCTGACGGGCTGTCGGCACGTCTCGCGCGATCGTTTCTGCGCAGCCCTGAGCGGCCTCCGGCCCCTACTGATCTCCCGTGATCGGTCGTGACGTTCTGTAGCAAGAGGGTGAACCTCTGAAGTCACCGGGTTGCCGTATTGCTCACTCGTGTGGGGCACTGGAACAGGGCGCTAGTACGACAATCACCTCAGGGTGGGAGGAGTTGGTACGAATCCACCACGGGAGGTCGATGTGCCGCGACAGGAGACACCCGGGGGAGTGGATCGCTCCCGCATGCGCAGCACGGCGGCTGCCCTCACCTCCCTGACGGCGCTCGCGGCCATGTCGCTCGTCACGGGCCCCGCGTCCGCCGCCGATCCCGGCGCCGGGCCCTGTGCGCTGACCCGCACCTCGGCCCACCACTCCCTGGGGCTGGACACCTGGAACGGCGCCTACCCGCAGCCGCAGCGCAGTCTGAACGCGGTCATGGTCTTCCTGTCCTTCCCCGATCACCGGGCCACCCTGACCACCGGGGAGCTGGCCGCCGACTACTTCCCCGCCACCAGCGACTTCTTCGAGCGGGCCTCGTACGGCCGGTTCCGCCTCGTCCCGCACCCGCAGGCGCAGTGGATCACCATGCCCAAGCCGTCCACCGCGTACGGGATACAGCGCGACTGGGCCGCCCGGGACCGGGCCGCCTACCTGCGCGACGCGGTCGTCGCCGCCGACCGGGAGGTCGACTTCTCGCGGTACGACATCGTGTACTTCGTCGCGGACCCGGACGCGCCGGGCGTGGACTCGGACGCCACCAAGGTGGTCAACTTCGAGCGGCCGATCCGGGCCGACGGGACGGATCTGCACCGCATCGTCACCGTCTTCGAGCGGCACCCGCCGGACCGCAACGTCCTGGCGCACGAGACCGGCCACGTCTTCGACCTGCCCGACCTCTACCACCGGCCGACGGACGGCAAGGGCGACTGGGACACGTACGTCGGCGACTGGGACGTCATGGGGAGCCAGTTCGGCATGTCCCCCGACCTCTTCGGCTGGCACAAGTGGAAGCTGGGCTGGCTGGACGCCTCCCAGGTGGACTGCGTGCAGTCGGGCTCCTCCCTGCACACCCTGCAGCCCGTGGGGCGCTCCCCGCTGCCGGGCGTCACGGGCGGGACCCGGCTCGCGGTGATCCGTACGGGGCCCGGCAGCGCCATCGCCGTCGAGGCGCGCGGCTCCTCCGGGAACGACGGGGGCACCTGCACGGAGGGCGTCCTGGTCTACCGGGTGCGCAACGAGGCGCCCTCGGGCGGCGGCCCGATCGAGGTGCTGGACGGGCACCCGGACACGGAGGCGTGCTGGGACCGCTCGGTGTACCCGCCGCTGGCGGACGCACCGCTGGAGGTGGGGCAGTCGTTCACCGTGCCGGGGGAGCGGATCAGGGTCGAGGTGGCGGACCGGACCGCGACGGGCGCGTACACCGTCAAGATCACCACTTGACCGGAGGGCGCCGGCATGACGAAGAAGGCCTCCCACTCGCGTGGGAGGCCTTCTTCCGTCTGTGCGCCGCCAGGGACTCGAACCCCGGACCCGCTGATTAAGAGTCAGCTGCTCTAACCAACTGAGCTAGCGGCGCTTGCTGACGAGGAAGACATTAGCAGGAGGACGGCCGGAAGGAAAAATCGATATCCGCAGCTCGGGCCGCCCGCACGTACGCCCACAGCAGCGTCTCCGGCCCGGGCAGCCACGGCGAGCGGGTGTCCGGGGCCACGAGCCAGCGCGACGGGCCCGGGGCGGCGGCCAGTGGCGGGACGGTGACGGCGTCCCCGTGGCCGTGGCACAGCGGCGCTGGGAGCGGCCCGCCCCACTCCTCCCAGGTCAGCAGGGACGGGAGCCGGTGGGCGGTCCCGGTGGTGGCGAAGAGCAGCATCCGGCCGCGGTGCACGGCGACCGGCCCGCAGCCCGGCCCCTCGGACCACAGCAGGTCCAGCATGCGGCGGCCGAGGACGAGGGGGACGTTGACGACGTCGAAGGCGGTCCCGCAGGGCAGCACGGCCGGGGCGGCGGGACGGGCCTGCCAGGCGGCGAGGGTGCCGTGCGGACGGGCCGAGGCCGACGCGAGCCAGGCGGCGCCCAGCGGGGTGACGTGGGTGGCGGTGCGGGCGTCCTGGGTGGGACAGGCGGAAGCGGAGGCCGTCGTCAGCGTCGTCATGCCGTCCGGTCTACCGCGCGTAGCGATACGGTTTCCAGCAGTTACCGGAAACCCGGACCGGGGCGGTGCGCATGCGCTATGTTGCGCTCCGCATATGCCGCGGGCCGATCCGCCCGGCCCGTTCCACCGGCCCGTTCCGTTCCGCCCGTTCCGCCGCGCCCGACCCGCCCGCCGGGCCCCGCCGAGCCCGCCCGTCCCGTCCCGGTCAGGCGGTGCCCGGGCCGCCGCTGCGCTGGAGGGTCTCCCCGAACTCGATCATCTTGCGGGCGTAGTCCTCGGTCCACTCGGCCTCGGCGGCGATCACCGCCGGGTCCAGCCGGTCGAACCGCCGCGGGTCCGCGAGCTGGGCCGCCGCCACCGCCTGGAACTCCATGGCCCGCTCCGTCGCCGCCCGGAAGGCGAGCGTCAGCTCGGTGGCCCGGGCCAGCAGCTCCCGCGGGTCCTCGATCGACTCCAGGTCGAAGAAGTGCTCCGGGTCCGCGGTCGCCTCCGAGGGCTCGAAGAGCAGGGGTGCGGGTCGCAGCTTCCGCTCGGTCCGCTCGGGCTCTGCCATGCGTGTCCTCCTGCTGACCTGCTGGACGTACGGGACCGGTCCTTCCGGGCCACCCTCCATTGTCCAACGCCGCGCAAGGGCGCCGTCCTCAGGCCGCGACCCGCCGCCGCCGCGACGACGTCATTTCGTCGAGGACGCCGGCCAGCGCCCCTGCCGCCCCCTCCGGCGCCCGGAAGCCGCCGGCTCCGTCGAGGAGCTCGTGGATCCCGGGAAGCGCCAGGGTCCGCTGCGCCGGCAGCATGCCTACGCGGGTGAGCACGGGGCGCAGCATCTCGGCTGCCGGTGCACCGCCGGTGGGTCCGGCGCTGTAGCTGACCAGGCCGACCGGCTTGCCCTGCCACTCGTGGAAGAGGTGGTCGATCGCGTTCTTGAAGGGGGCGGTGAAGCCGCCGTTGTGCATCGGCATGACGAACAGGAAGGCCTCGGCGGAGTCCACCAGGGCGCTCCAGTCGCGGGTGTGCCGGTGGGTGTAGATGCCGGTGGAGGCGTACTCCGGCTCGTCGAGGAAGGGCAGGGCGATCTCGCCGAGGTCCACGGGTGTCACCTCGAAGCCGCCGTGGGCGCGGGCCTGCTCGGCGACCCAGCGGGCCACCGGGCGGGCCGAGGAGGTCGGGCGGACGGGGGCGGAGATGACGTGCAGACGGGTCATGGTGGGGCTCCCCGGTGGCGCGCGGAGTGTGAGTGGTTGACGTGTCACCTATCGAAGCGGATGGATGGGTGACGCGTCAACCATGTAGATGACATGTCATCGATCTGGGTAGAGTGGCCGTATGAGCGCATCGGGGCCGCGCTGGCTCACCGACTCCGAGCAGGATGCCTGGTACGCGTGGCGGCGGATGTTCCCGCTGGTCAACGCCGAGATCGCCCGCGACCTGACCCAGGACAGCGGACTGTCCGAGGCCGACTACGACGTCCTGTCCGTCCTCGGCTCCACCGACGGCCACCGCCTGCGCATCAGCGCCCTCGCCGAGCTCATGCAGTGGTCCCGCAGCCGCCTGTCCCACCAGCTCACCCGCATGGAGCAGCGCGGCATCGTCCGCCGCGAGGACGTCGCCACCGACGGGCGCGGCGCCGAGGTCGTCCTCACCCCGTTCGGCGTGGACACGATCACGACGGCGGCCCCGCTGCACGTCGAGTCCGTGCGCCGCCACCTCGTCGACGTCCTCACCCCGGAGCAGCTGCGCACCTTCGCCGAGGTCGGCGAGCTGCTCCGGGAGCGGATGGTCACCCGCAAGCCCCGTACCCCCCGCTGAGACCGTCCGACGGGCTCAGGGCCGCCAGGACACCCGGTGCTCCGCCAGGTGCGCCAGCACCGCGTGGTTGGCCTCCCAGCCGTCGGGGAACTTCACCGTCACCCCCAGCTGCACCGGCTCCGCGGACGGATGGTCGTCCAGCAGCTCCGCTATCCCCGCCCGGGCCACCACCACGCAGGCGTGCCGGTGCCGCGAGGCCAGCACGCACAGCCGGCCCGTCTCCAGGTGGAAGGCCGTGGCGTCCGGCCGCCCCGACAGCGGGTGCAGCACCACCGTCAGGTCGTACTCGCGGCCCTGGAGCCGGTTCGCGGTGTCCACGGTCACCCCGGACACCCCGAGCGAGGCCAGTGCCGTGCGCACCGCGGCCGCCTGGTCGCGGTGCGCGGTCCCCACGGCGATCCGGTCCGCCGTGAGCGGGACCGGGGCGGGCGACTGCTCGTCCGAGGTCGCCGCCCTGCGGTCCAGGGCCCGCCGGACCACCAGGGCCACGGCCCGGACCGCCTCCGGGTCCGTGCGCGGCGTGTGCCGGGCGGGCAGCTCCAGCAGGCCCCAGCCGGCCTCGGCGGCCTCGTCCAGCACCCGGTCCGGGCCGGAGCCGTCCGAGGGGACCCCGTACGCGAGGCGGCGCTCGCCGGGGCCGGTCCCGCTGCGGAACTGCGAGTACGGGTAGAAGGCGCGCGACACGAGCGGCGCGGCCGTCGCCGGGAGCCGCCAGGACACGGGCAGCCGGTGCTGCGGCAGCTGCGGGTTGTGCGCCAGCAGCGTGGTGACCGCCGAGGCCGAGGGGTCGTAGGACAGGCCCGCCCACTGCTCGGCACCGACCACGCTGAACGGGTCCAGCTGCCCCGGGTCGCCCACGAACAGCGCCCGCTCGAACAGCCCGCCCACGGCCAGCAGCGCGTCCGAGCGCATCTGGTACGCCTCGTCGACGATCGCGTGCTCCCACGGCTCGGCGTCCTTGACGTACGCCCACTTCGCGGCCGTGGAGATGGTGACCGGCAGCTCGGCGAGGTCGGCGAGCTTCGCCGACAGCGTCACCGAGGGAAGCTCGCGCAGCGCGGGGTCGTAGGCGTCGGCGTCGCTGCTGTGCAGCCGGCCGACCTTCAGCTCCGGGTCCTTCTCGGCGAGCCGCAGCACCAGGTCGTCGACCTGGGCGTTCGTCTGCGCCACCACCATCAGCCGGCGGCCGGCCGCAGCCAGCTCGCGGGCGGCGCGCACCACGAGGGTGGACTTGCCGGCCCCCGGCGGGGAGTCGACGACGACGCCCCGCTCCGGCCCGTGCAGCGTGTCGTGCAGGATCGCGGCGGTGGCCGCGGCGGCCGCCGCACCCGGGTCGAAGCCGGCCACGGAACAGCTCTCGATCGCGGTCACAGGAGGTCCTCGTCGGTCACGGCGTCGGGCAGCCAGGCTACGGCGGTCGCGGATCCGGGCGGGCCGCCGTGCGTCCAGGGCGTCTTCTCCGGCTCGGGCAGCTTCGGGCCGCCGCGCGCGTCGTGCTCGAACAGCGTCCAGCACACCCGCTCGCCCTTCTCCGGCACCGAGCCCGGTTCCGGCTCCCGGCCGCGGCCCATCTTGTCCAGCAGCCGCAGCACCACGCTGCCGTCGGACTCCAGGCGGACGAACTGCGCGCTCTGCGGGCGCCCCTCCAGGGACCGGAACACCTTCTGCCCGCCGCTGCCGGGGCCGTCGGCGAGCTGCGGCCGGTCCTCGGTGGCCACCGTCACCAGCGGGCGCGGGCTGGGCCGCTTCGACTCCGTCCACTCCATGACGACATCGGTGACCTCGCCCGCGAAGGCCTCGCCCGCGAGCCGCCGCCCCGCCATCACCAGCGGGTCGTCCAACGCCTCCTGGGCGTCGAGCCGCACCTGCTCGGTCTCCCGGGTGGCCAGCTTCTGGGCCGCCGTCACCGCGTCGTCGCGGCGCGGCTGCGGCGGCTCGCCCGCCCGGACCCGGTCGCGGTGCCCGGTGTACGACCAGCGGTCGCGGACCCAGCGCTCCTCCGCCCGCTCCGCCCCGGGCAGGGCGCGCACCAGCTCCAGGGCCTGCCACACCGCCCGCCACGTCGGTCGCAGCTGCGTGGCGACGAGCTCGCGCACGGCCTCCTCGGCGCGGGCCACCTCGGTCGGCCGGCCGGCGGCGCGGGCGGCGTCGTACCGGGCCATCGCCGGGGCCAGCAGCTTGTTGTCGAAGGCCGGGTCGGTGGCCGGTCCGGCGGGCGGGACCAGCAGCTGCCCGTCGGGGCCGCGGCCCTGCTCGGCACGCAGGGCCGCGGCGGCGCCGGACACGCCCTCCGGCGGGGCTATCCAGGCCAGCAGCGCGCCCAGGTGCTGGTCCTCCAGGTTGCTCTGGCCGGTCGCCCAGTGTCGGCCGAGCAGCTCCGTCGCCGCCAGCAGCATCGACGAGCCGGGGACGCGGGCCCGCTCGCCCAGATGGGTGAGCCAGCGGCCCAGCAGCGGGACCCGGGAGGGGGCCGGGTAGGGGTTCTCCGGGTCCTCCTCGGCGGTCCGCCTGAACCGCATCGACCGGCCCAGCAGCCGGACGAAGTCGACGCCGGCCCGGCTCGGCACCACGAGCTGCGGGGCGTCCAGGCACAGCTCCGCCGACACCTTGGCGCGGGCGCCGGTCTCCGGGTCGGTCTCGGTGCGCTCCACCAGCTCGACCTCGTCCGCGTACGCCTCCACGTACGGCAGCACCTCGTCGGCCAGCCGGGCGAGGAACGCCCAGCGCAGGTCGCGGTCGCGGGGCTGGGCCACCACCAGCAGTCGCGGCTCGTCCGGGTCGGTGCCGACGAGCGCGCCGAGCGGGGCGCCCGTCTCGCCCGCGGTGGTCAGCGGGACGAGGACCAGCGGGCGCTCGTGCAGGTGCCGGTGGCGTACGGTCGCGAGCGCCTGGGCCCGGCCCGAGCGCACGGCCTCCAGTCGGGCGAGGGTGTCCATCAGCGGCATGCGGCCTCCCCGAGGGCCTCGGAGCGCAGCCGGGCGGCGTGCTGCAGCGCGGCCGCGGTCGGGTCGGCCGGGTCGGCCGGATCGTCGGGGGAGCGCGTGCCGGCGGCGGCCGCCAGGGCCTCCTCGACGGTGGTGTACGCCCCGAGCTCCGCGCGGACGCCGCGGCCGAGCGTGGTGGCCTCTCCGGCGGCCCGGGCCCGCTCCCGGCAGTGGAAGGCCAGCTCGCAGGCGGCCAGGCACTCGGGGGCGTAGGCGGCGGCGACGGCGGCGACGGCCTCGGTCAGCTCCTCGGCGGGCCGGGCGGGGTCGAAGGTGAGCCCCTCGGGCAGCGCCGCGGCCAGTTCCTCGACGCGGGTCAGCCGGTCCAGCTGGCGCAGGGTCACGGAGCGCTCGCGGCGGATGTCGACGGGCGCGGCGGCGGGCAGGTTGGAGAAGTCCTCGGGGCAGACGAGCAGCACGCGGTGCCCGACGGAGGCGGTGGGCAGCTTCTCGGCGGTCTTCTCCAGCGCGAGGACGTAGACGGCGGCCTGCCGGGCGGCGGCGCCCACCTTCGCCGGGTCGGCGGCGCCGTCCAGCAGCGGGAACGACTTGATCTCCACCACGGTCCAGCGGCCGTCGGGATGCACCACGACGGCGTCCGGCTCCAGGAAGGCGGGGGTGCCGGCCACCTCCAGGGCCAGCATCGGGTGGTCCAGCAGGGTCCACTCGCCGGCGGCGGTGGCCTCGCGCAGGGCGAGCGCGGTGCGCGCGGCGCGGCCCTCGGGGCCGGCGGCGGTGAGGTCGGGGACGCGGGCGCCGCTGCCGGGGGCCTCGGCCCCGCCGGCCAGGTGTCGGTGGACCAGCCGCAGCAGCTCGGCCCCGCCGTCGGCCTTGACCCGGGCTTCGAAGGAGTGGCCCCGGATGATCGCGAACTGCGACTGGCCGAAGGCGGCCGGGGTGCCCAGGGCCGCGGCGAGGGCGGTCTTGTCCACCCCGGCCCCGTCGAGCAGCGCGCGTCTGCCGCAGCCCGGGTTGGCGGCGAGGGCCGCCAGCGCGCGGGCGTCGAGCGGGCGGGGAGGCACGGCGGGGCCGCGCAGGTCAGCGAGCCGCTGCCGCAGGGTCGTCTGCTGGGGCGGGCCGCTGTGCGGGTGGGAGCTCACGGGCGGAAGTGTCCCATCCGCCACCGACAATCGGGGTCGTGCCGCGGAAACCGGCCGGTGGGGCGGCCTCCCCGGCCCCCGCCGGAGGCGCCTCGCGGACTGCCTCGCGGATTGTCGCGGGGGTCTTCGTGCGTGCCCGCGTGCGGCCCGACAGGGCGCGGGCCGCGGCGTGGCCGAGGCCCATGACCGCGGCCCCGGCGACCGCGTCGAGGAAGTAGTGGTTGGCGGTGCCCATGACCACGAGCACGGTGACGGCCGGGTAGGCGACGCCGAAGGCCCGCAGGAGCGGGTGCCGCCCGTGCCGCCACAACAGGACGCCGCACCACAGGGCCCAGCCGACGTGCAGGCTCGGCATGGCCGCGTACTGGTTGGTGAGCCCGCCGAGCCCGCGCGGGGCGCTGGCCTCGGCGCCCCACCAGCCGTACCCGCTGTACTGGGCCATGGTGTCGGTGAACCCGTGCGCCGCGTCGAGCAGCCGGGGCGGGCAGGTGGGCATCAGGGCGAAGCCGACGAGCCCGAGGAGGGTGGAGGCCGCCAGCCAGGTGCGGGCGGTGCGGTAGTGCGCGGGGCGGCGGCGGTAGAGCCAGACCAGCACGGCCGGGGTGACCAGGTAGTGCAGGGAGGCGTACACGAAGTCGGCGGGTACGCCGAGCGGGGCGTGCTGGGAGAAGAGCCGGTTCAGCGGCCGTTCGAACGCGATCCCCAGCAGTTCTTCGGTCCGGAGGATGGCGAGCCCGTGGTCGACGGCCAGGTGCACGTCACCGCGGGCGAGGAGTCTGCCGCCGGAGTACGCGCCGTAGAGCAGCCCCAGGAGCAGCAGTTCGGCCCACCAGCGGGTGGGCTTCTGCCGGTTGTTCATACGGTCTAGGACGCCTGTTCGGGCGCGTGGGTTGCCTGGGGTTCATGTGATGGATGATGGTCGGACGATCCAATCGTCCGAATCGTGACGGACCACCAAAAACGGGAGAAACCGCATGGCCCCCCGCATCCTCCTCGCCCGGCACGGCCAGACGGCGTGGTCCAAGCTCGGCAAGCACACCGGACGCACCGACGTCCCCCTGCTGGAGGAGGGCCGGCGGGGCGCGAAGCTGCTCGGTGAGCGGCTCGCGCAGGACCCGTGGGGCGGCCTGCCCGGAGTGGAGGTCCGCACCAGCCCGCTGGTCCGCGCGAGCGAGAGTTGCGACCTGGCCGGCTTCGGCGCGCGCGCGGAGCCCTGGGACCTGCTGATGGAGTGGGACTACGGCGACTACGAGGGCATGACCCCGGCCGAGATCCAGGCCGTCCGCCCGGGCTGGCTGATCTGGCGGGACGGCGTCCCCGGCGGCGAGTCCGTCGCCGACATCGCCGCCCGCGCGGACGAGGTCGTCGCCTGGGCCCGCTCGGCCGAGCGGGACGTGCTCGTCTTCGCCCACGGCCACGTCCTGCGCACCCTCGCCGCGCGTTGGCTCGGCTTCGACGCCTCCTTCGGGGCCCGCATCCGCCTGGAGCCGACCTCCCTGTCGGTCCTCGGCTGGGCGTACGGGGCCCCCGCGCTGGAGCGCTGGAACGACACCGGCCACCTGGAGGCGTAGCCCCTCGCAGGTCAGCCCCCGCAGGCCGCGGGGCGCCCCCGGGCTCAGGCCTCGGCGTGACGGGCCAGGAAGCCGCCCACCCGGGGGCTGCGCTGGTGCGGGACCAGGGTGCGGGCGGTCGCCGACAGCATCGACCGGATACGCGTCGACTGGACGTCCTCCAGCAGGTCCAGGACCCGGTCGCCCGCCCGGGCGGCCTCGTCCGGGGCCCCAGCGCGGGCCAGGTCCTCGGCCAGCTCCGCGGTGTACAGGGCCACGTTCCGCGCGAAGTGCGGGTCCTGGAGGTCCGCGGCGCGCCGGGCGTGGCGGGCCGCCCGGGCGTGCTCCCCGAGCGCCGCCCAGCAGCGCGACTCCAGCGACTCCAGTTCGGCCTCGCCGAAGAAGGACATCCACTCAGGGTCCGCGTCCGAGGGGCCGCGGGAGAACTCCGTGTGCGCCCGGACCAGCGCCTCCTCGCAGGCCCGGCGGTCCGCCAGACCCGCCCAGCCGCCCGCCTCGCGCAGCGCGAGCAGCGACAGCAGCCGCGGGGAGCCGAGGGGGCGGGCGGCGCGGCGGCCCGCCTGCGCGGCCCGTACCGACTCGCGCGGCCGGCCGCAGTCCCGGGCCAGGAAGGACATGTTGCTGAAGGCGTGCGCCTCCAGCCCGGCGTCCCCCGCGACCCGGGCCGTCGCCAGGGCCTCCGAGTAGTGCGAGCGGGCGTCGCCGAAGCGCCCGGAGTCGTGGGCCAGCCAGCCGACCGAGACCGCCAGCTCCCCGGCGCCCGCGTGCAGCCGGTCCTCGGTGGACTGCCGGGTCGCCCCCGCGTCCAGCAGCGCGTAGGCGGCGCGCAGCGGTGCGGCCGCCCTGCGGTAGAGCGCGTCCGCGCCGTGCCGGTCGTCCAGCAGCCGGATCTGGCGTACGGCGTCCTCGACCGCGGCGGCCTCGGCCTCACCGGCGCGGGAGGGCGGGCGGCGGGTGTCGCCGAGGAGGGTGAGGCCGAACGTCGCGGCCGCCACGGTGGCGGAACCGCCCGCCATGAACGCGCGACGCTGCACGTCGCTCTCCTTGTGGGTGTCGGGGGTGCGCTGCGCCCAGCGGCCGCGGACCGCCTCGCGCGGGGAGAATCCCAGGTCGGTCAGCGTCCGGCCGGGGAACATGTGCAGGAAGACCCGTTCGTAGGCGTAGTTGGGGCAGCGGATCTCCCCGGACTCGACGCGGCCGACGTAGCGGGCGTCGCAGGAAACCGTTTCTCCGATCTCCCGTGCGGAGCGGCGCACCGCGGCCGCGAACTCGGCCGGGGAGAGCGGTCCGCGCAGCCGCCGGAACGTGTGGTTGGGTGAGTGCGGGAACGCCGCCATGGACGTGGCCTCTCTGGCAAGGAACGCACTGCGGGTGCTGCGGGTGCTGCGGGTGCTGCGGGGTGGAGCCGGTACCGGCGCGCATGAAAGTACCGCCAAGGGCCGCCTGTTGATGCGGCGTTTGCCTACAAACGGGATATCTCACCCACGATCTGCCATGAAGTGCCATCCTTTGCAGCGTCTTGCCGCCGAACCTGTTGACGCCTGGGCGCGTTGGACCCCTTGCGGGGTGGGAGGCGACTCCCGCCCGGCCCGTAGGCGATCGATGAGGGGTGGTTCCCCTGGTGGAGGCCGGCATGGAGAGCGCAGGAACGAACACCCCGCCCCTCGGGTGTGACGCACCGGACATGGTGACCGTGCCCGCGCGGCAGGGCCTGGAGGCCGTGGACATCATCCGCCGGGCCGCGGTGAGCCGGGCCGGCGGCGTCGGCCCCGTGCTGCACGACGACGCCGGCGCCACCCTCGGCTTCCTCGTGCCGCCCGGTACCGCCGACGCCTGGGACCTCCCGGGCAGCGCCTGCACGCAGACCGACGGGCGCGGGACGCGGTTCGGCGACGTGCTGCCCGCCGCCGGGGACCGCGGCTGGCTGCTCCCGCCGGAGGCCGTCGACGCGGTCACCGACCCGGAGGTGCTGCGGGCCGCGCTCGGCGAGGCGGCCCGGCTGATCGAGGCCGCCGACAACTGCCGCTGAGCAACGGCCTCCGGGTCCGCGCGCCCCGGCCCGGGGCGCCCCGGCCCCGGGCGGAAGCCGGGCGGGGCCGGCGTCCGGCCGGGGACAATGGGGTGGTGGCAGGCAAGGGCAGAGGCAGCAGACAGCGCGGGCGCGGTACCTCCGAGGCGGTCGTCGGGCAGGTGGGCGGCGGGCGGGCGGAGCTGGAGCCCGACCGGGAGCGGGCCGGGGCCTGGACCCTGCTGCTCGACGGGGCCCCGCAGTCCCACGTCGACCTCGACGACCCGGGGCACCTGTCCTTCGCCTACCAGCGCCGCATCGGCCACCTCATCGACCTCGCGGCCCCCGCCCGGCAGCCGCTGAACGTGCTGCACCTCGGCGGCGGCGCCTTCACCCTCGCCCGCTACACGGCCGCCGCCCGCCCCCGCTCCACGCAGCAGGTCGTCGAGATCGACGCCGCCCTGGTGGCCTTCGTGCGCGAGCACCTGCCGCTGGACCCGCAGGCCCGGATCCGGGTGCGGGCGCTGGACGCGCGGGCCGGGCTCGCGAAGGTGCCGGACGGCTGGGCGGACCTGGTGATCGCGGACGTCTTCAGCGGTGCCCGCACCCCGGCCCATCTGACCAGCACCGAGTTCCTGGACGACGTACGCAGGGCCCTGGCGCCCGGCGGCTGGTACGTGGCCAACCTCGCGGACGGGCCGCCGCTCGGGCACCTGCGCGGCCAGATCGCCACGGCCGCGGCCCGCTTCACGCACCTGGCCATGGCCGCGGACCCGGTGGTGTGGCGGGGGAAACGGTTCGGCAACGCGGTCCTGGCGGCCGCCGACCGGGAACTGCCCGTCGCCGAGTTCACCCGCCGCGTCGCCGGCGACCCGCACCCGGGCCGGGTCGAACACGGCCGCGCCCTGACCGACTTCGCCGGCGGCGCGGCCCCGGTCCGCGACACCTCGGCCACGCCGTCCCCGCAGCCGCCGCCGTCGGCCTTCCAGTGAGCGGGCCCCGACGGCCCGGACGGACTACCCCTCGTACGTCTCCACCAGGGGCGGGTGGCCGTTCCAGGTGCAGAAGACCGACATCTCGCGGTCGCCCTTGGTGAAGGTCACCCGGATCCAGAACGGCTGCTTCCACACCTGCATCTGCCAGCCGGCGTCGGGGGTCGCCGAGACCAGGTCCGCCGAGGACGCCCCGAGGTCGAAGACCACCCGGCCGCCGTTGACCGTGTACGCCTTCACCGTGCCGCCGCCACCGCCGTACCCCTGCTCGCCGGGCGGGGGCCCGCCGGCGGACGCCTTCGGCGACGGCTTCGCAGGGGAGGGCTCCGCGGACGGCGACGCCGAGGGCGACGGGGACGCCGACACCGACGAGGAGGCCGTCGCGGACGCGGACGCGGACGGGGACGGCGGACCGGCGGCCGCCGCCCCGTGCGTCGACGAGGACCGCGGCTTCGTGGCCAACGGCACGGCCAGCGGCGGATCGTAGGCCGTCCCGGACATCACCGTGTGCACGCCCCACCACGACAGCGTCACCGCTGCCCCGGTCGCCAGCGTCCAGGCGAAAGCGTGTACAAGTCCTCGGTGCATCAGCCCACATACTGCACCACCGGCCCCGAACACCGCCCGACACCCCGCCGGGTCCCCCGAATGGACTACGGTGCGGCCCATGGCAAGTGTGCTCGTGGTCGAGGACGACCAGTTCGTACGTTCCGCCCTCATCCGGCACCTCACCGACGCCGCGCACACCGTGCGCAGCGTCGGAACGGCCCTGGAGGCCCTGCGCGAAGTCGCCCACCACCGCTTCGACGTGGTCATCCTCGACCTGGGCCTGCCCGACCTGGACGGGTCGGAGGCGCTCAAGATGCTGCGCGGCATCACCGACGTACCGGTGATCATCGCCACAGCGCGCGACGACGAGGCCGAGATCGTCCGGCTGCTCAACGACGGCGCCGACGACTACCTGACGAAACCGTTCTCCGTGGAGCACCTCTCCGCCCGGATGGCCGCCGTGCTGCGCCGCGCCCGGTCCGCCTCCGGGGCGGAGGCGCCCTCGCGGGTCCTGCGGGTGGGCGGCCTCGCCATCGACCCGCTGCGGCGGCAGGCCGAACTGGACGGTGCCGTCCTGGACCTCACCCGGCGCGAGTTCGACCTGCTGGCCTTCCTGGCCGGCCGGCCCGGGGTGGTCGTGTCCCGGCGCGAGCTGCTCGCCGAGGTGTGGCAGCAGTCGTACGGCGACGACCAGACCATCGACGTGCACCTGTCCTGGCTGCGCCGCAAGCTCGGCGAGACCGCCGCCAACCCCCGCTACCTGCACACCCTGCGCGGGGTCGGGGTCAAGCTGGAGCCGCCCCGGTGAGGTGGGCGCTGGTCAAGGTGTGCCTGGCGGTCACGACCATGGTGGTCGTCGCCTTCGCCGTGCCGCTCGGGATGGTCGTCCAGGAGATGGCCAGCGACCGGGCGTTCTCCAACGCCGAGCGGCAGGCCGCCACCATCGGCCCGACCCTGTCCATCACCACCGACCCGGGCCAGCTGCGCAGGGCCGTGGAGTCCACGGAGATGGGCGCCGCCCAGCGGATGGCCGTCCACGTGCCGGCGATCGGCGGCGGCGCGGCCGTGGAGATCGGCACCGGCTGGGCCGGCGCCCACGCCGTGGCGGAGACCCGGCGGCTCGGGCGGGCGATGACGGTGCCGCTGGCGCGCGGCGGATCGGCGCTGCTCCAGCCCACCGCGCTGGGGTCGGGGGACATCGCCGTCGTGGAGATCCTCGTGCCCGAGCGGGAGGTCAGCAACGGTGTCGCCACCGCCTGGCTGGTCCTCGCGGGCGTCGGTCTCGCCCTCGTCGTCGGCTCGGTGGCGGTCGCCGACCGGCTCGGCGCCCGGCTGGTGCGGCCCGCCGAACGGCTCGCGGACGCCGCGCACCAGCTGGGCGAGGGCCGGCTGGGGGCCCGCGTACCGGAGGCCGGGCCGAAGGAACTCCGGTCGGCGGCCGTCGCGTTCAACTCCATGGCGGACCAGGTCGTGGAACTCCTCGCCAACGAGCGGGAGCTGGCCGCCGACCTGTCGCACCGGCTGCGGACGCCGCTGACGGTGCTCCGGCTCAACACGGCCTCGCTCGGCGACGGCCCGGCCGCCGAGCAGACCCGGGCCGCGGTCGAGCAACTCGAGCGGGAGGTCGACACGATCATCCGGACCGCCCGCGAGCAGCGCGCGCCCGGGGCGGCCGGGGCCGGCGCCGGGGCGGGCTGTGACGCCTCCGAGGTGATCCGGGACCGGATGGCGTTCTGGTCGGCGCTCGCGGAGGACGAGGGGCGCGAGGTCCGGCTCGCCGGCGTGGACCGGACCGTACGGATCCCGGTCGCCCGGCCGGAGCTGGCCGCCGCCCTGGACGCCCTGCTCGGCAACGTCTTCCGGCACACCCCGGAGGGCACGGCCTTCGCGGTCGACGTGCACGACGCGGGGGACGCCGTCATCGTGCTCGTGTCCGACGGCGGGCCGGGCATCGACGACCCCGACGCCGCCCTGCGCCGGGGCAACGACGGCGCCCGGGACGGCTCGACGGGCCTCGGGCTGGACATCGTGCGGCGGGTCGCCGAGGCGACCGGGGGCGACGTGCGGATCGGCCGCTCGGTGCTCGGCGGCACCGAGGTCCGGCTGTGGATCGCCCTGGACGACCGGGCCCGCAGCGGCGGGGCGCGCGGCGGGCGCGAGCGCCGCGGCCGGCGCAAGCGGCGCGGCGGCTGACGGTCAACCGGCGGAACGGGCCGGCGGCCGGGGCGCGCCTCTCGGGGTGCACCCGCCGTTCGTCGGTACGGTCCGCGGCATGGACACCCTCATCTTCGGCGCGCTCCTCGCCACGCTGGTCGCCCTGTGCCGGGACGCGTCGCGGACGGCCGTCCTCGGCGCCTGGTGGGTCACGCTGGCCGCGGTGGTCCTGCTGGCGGCGCACCACCTGGCCGGCGGCCCCGGCCCCGGCCCGCTCCACTGACCGCCGCCATGGCCACGATGGAGAGCATCCTCCCGGAGACCCCGCTGGAGGGCGGTCTGCTGGGACGGGCGCAGTACTGGTTCGCGTGCCTCTTCGCGCTCGGCTGGACGGGCGTCGTCGGCGCCGGCCTCTTCACCCAGCTGGTGCTGGGGGAGCAGCCGCCCTGCCCGTTCTGCGTGGTGCAGCGGATGTTCATGCTGCTGGCCGCGACCGGGGCGGCGTACATCGTGCGTACGGCGCTCACGCACGGGGCGCTGACCGGCCGCGACTACATGACGGGCTGGGGGCTGGCGCTGGCCGCGGTCGCCGCCGGCTCGTTCGCCTCCTGGCGGCAGGCGGCGCTGCACGCCGTACCCGCCGCCGGGGGCCGGGGCGGCCAGGGCAGCCACGTCCTCGGCCTGCACCTCGACGTCCGGGCGTGGATCCTCTTCCAGGCCTCGGCCGTCGTAGTCGGCATCGTCCTGGCCTCCGCCCACGCGACCGCGGACCGCGCCGTTCCGACGTCCGGGCCGGGGCCGTACCGGGCGGCGGGGCAACTCGCACTGTGGCTCCTCGGGCTGGTCGTCGCCGTGAGCGGGCTGGCCGTGCTCCTGCAGGAGGGGGCCCACTGGTTCCTGCCGGACGACCCGCAGCGCTACGAGTTCTTCCGCGATCTGCGGATCCTGGGCGGGTAGCGGGCGTACGGTCCGGCGTACGGGCACGGCGGGCGCGGCCGCCCCCACCGGAACACGGCGGGGCGCGGCGGCGCACGGCGCGGCAGCGCACGCTCGGGCTCGGCAGATCAGGACGTATCGGAAGGATCGGAAACGCTCATGCGCTACGCAGTCCTCGGCACCGGGATGGTCGGCCGCACGGTCGCCGCCCGCCTGAACTCCCTCGGCCACGAGGTCGTCATCGGCACCCGCGACCCCGACGCCACCGCCGGCCGCGACGAGTTCGCGGCGTGGCGGGAGGGCGACCGGGGCGCGGCGGACGTCGGCCTGGCCGGCTTCGCGGAGGCCGCCCGGCACGGCCAGACCCTGGTCAACGCCACGGCCGGGAAGGCCAGCGTCGCGATCCTGGCGGAGGCCGGCGCCGCGCACCTGGACGGCAGGATCCTGATCGACATCGCGAACCCGCTGGACTTCTCCCACGGGTTCCCGCCGACCCTGGACCCGGTGAACGACGACAGCCTGGGGGAGCGGATCCAGCGGACCTTCCCGGGGCTGCGGGTGGTCAAGACGCTGAACACCATGAACTGCCGGATCATGGTGGAGCCGGCGCGGGTTCCGGGGGAGCACACGGTGTTCCTGTCGGGCGAGGACCCCGAGGCCAAGGCGGAGGTGCAAGCGCTGCTGCACGCGTTCGGCTGGCCGGAGGCGAGCGTGCTGGACCTCGGCGGCATCGAGACCGCCCGAGGGACGGAGATGCTGCTCCCGGTCTGGCTGCGGCTGATGGGGGCCCTCGGGCACACGGACTTCAACTTCCACGTCCAGGGCGCCCGCAGGGGCGGCGCGGGCGGCCTGGTCGCCGGCGCCGACGCCTGACCCCGGCCTCCACGAGGGCGTGCGGCCCCGCTGGATCGTGTTCGCGGTCCAGGAGAGCGAGCAGCTGCGGTTCAGCCGCCGGACTGGAGCCGCTCGGCCTGGGACCGGCCGACCTCGGCGGCGCGGTGCAGGTAGTCGGCGATGAGGGCGAGTTCGGCGTCGGAGTAGCGGTCGAGGACGGCGCCGAAGGCGCGCCCGGGGATGTCCCAGGCCTCGCCGATCCGGTTGCGGGCGTCGGGGGCGAGGGCGACGAGGGAGCGGCGGCGGTCGTTCGGGTCGGCGAGCCGCTCCACGATTCCGGCCTTGACCAGGCGGTCGACGAGGCGGGTGGCCGAGCCCGAGGTCAGGCCGGTGAGGCGGGCGACGTCGCCGGTGCTGACGGGGCCGGGCTCCAGGTCGAGCAGCGCGATGCACTGCATGTCGGTGGGGTGCAGGCTGACGTGGTCGGCGAGGGCTTGGGTGAAGAGCGAGTAGTTGGCGTAGTGGCGCTGGCTCTCCGTCACGACGTGCGCGAGCAGCTCGGCGCGGCTCCACTGCTCACCCGAACGGGGGGAATCGGTTGACATCGGTTTCTCCCTGCCTGAAATTTAATTGCGTGACACAGAGAGTGTTCGGTGCATAATCTGCATCACGTAGTGATTCTACCGTGCGCAGCCCGACCCAGAACAGGAAGCAGGTCCCGCCATGTCGATCCTCGTCACCGGAGCCCGAGGCGCCGTCGCCCGCAATCTCGCCGCCCTCCTGAGCGCCCGCGGCCTCGCGCACCGCCTCGGATCCCGGGAGCCGGCCGGTCCCGGCACGGTCCGCTGCGACCTGTCCGATCCGGGCACCTTCCCCGAGGCCCTGGCCGGAGCCCGGTCCGTCTTCCTCTACGCGGAGGCCTCCGGCATCGAGGCCTTCGTCGAGGAGGCCGTCGCGGCAGGCGTCGAGCACGTCGTGCTCCTGTCCTCCTCCGCAGTGCTCGCACCGGCCGCCGCCGACAATCCGCTGGCAGCCGCCCACCGAGCCGTGGAGGACGCGCTGCTCGCCTCGCCGCTGCGGGCCACCCTGCTGCGCCCGGGGTCCTTCGCGACCAACGCCCTCGGCTGGGCCGGACCGCTGCGGGCCGGCACGCCCGTCCGGCTGCCGTATCCGGGGGCGCACACGGACCCGGTGCACGAGGCCGACCTCGCGGAGGCCGCGTACGCCGTGCTGACCGACCCCGCCCTCGCCGGGCGGGCCTACACCCTGACCGGCCCGCAGTCGCTCACCTTCGCGGACCAACTGTCCATACTCGGCCGCGCCCTCGGGCGGCCCGTGCCGTACGAGGAGGTCACCGCCGAGCAGTGGAAGGCCGAGGCCGGCGCCTTCATGCCCGGGCCCTACGCCGACGCGCTCCTGGAGTACTGGGCCGCGGGCGACGGCGTCCCCGCCACCCTCACCGACCATGTGACCCGCCTCACCGGTCGGCCCGCGCGGTCCTTCGGGACCTGGGCCGAGGAGCATGTCGGCGATTTCTCGGCCGACGGCTTCCGGAACGCAGAGGACCCCGGCCCGCTCGCGCGGACCGGGGCCTCCGGTAAGGGTGAGTGACGGGACTCGAACCCGCGGCCACCTGGACCACAACCAGGTGCTCTACCAACTGAGCTACACCCACCATGTCCGGTCGGAAACCGACCGGCCGAAGAAAAGGGTACAGGGTCCGGAAGGGTGCTCGCTCCCCCGATTCCACCGACCCCTCCTCCGGGAGGGTTCCGGGAGGGTCCCGGCGGCTGCTACTCGGCGGGCAGGACGTGCTTCGCGGCGATGGACCGCGCCGTGTCCGAGTCGGGGCCGGGCTGCGGGACGAAGACCGCCTCCCGGTAGTAGCGCAGCTCGGCGATGGACTCCTTGATGTCCGCGAGCGCCCGGTGGTTGCCGTTCTTCGGCGGGCTGTTGAAGTAGGCCCGCGGGTACCAGCGGCGCGCCAGCTCCTTGACCGAGGAGACGTCCACGATCCGGTAGTGCAGGTGGCCCTCCAGTGCGGGCATGTCCCGCAGCAGGAAGCCGCGGTCGGTGGAGACCGAGTTGCCGCACAGCGGCGCCTTGCGGGGCTCCTTCACGTGCTCGCGGACGTACGCCAGGACCTGCGCCTCGGCGTCCGCGAGGGTGGTTCCGCCGGCCAGCTCGTCGAGCAGGCCGGAGGCGGTGTGCATCGCGCGCACCACGTCGGGCATGGTCTCCAGCGCCGCGTCCGGCGGGCGGATCACGATGTCCACGCCCTCGCCGAGCACATTGAGCTCCGAGTCGGTGACCAGCGCGGCCACCTCGATAAGTGCGTCGTCCGCCAGCGAGAGGCCCGTCATCTCGCAGTCGATCCACACCATGCGATCGTTCATGCGTCCACCTTATGCGCTCGCCCGGCGGATCCGACCGGGCCCGCATGGCGGAAGGCCCCCGCACCGGTCGTGACCGGCACGGGGGCCTTCGGGAGTCGGGCAGCGCCCGGCGCCGGGGCTACGCGTGCTCGCGCAGCACCCGCGACGGGGCGTACAGCTCCGCAACCGACGAGCCGGAGGCGGCCAGCGCCGCCGCCGCCCGCTGGGGCTGCGGAGTGCGCTGGTGCGGCACGGGACCCGCGGAGATGTCCGACACCTGCGCCCCGTCGCCCTGGGGGCGGCGGGCCCGGTAGGCCGAGCGGTAGGCCGCCGGGGAGGACCCCAGCTGCCGGCGGAAGTGCCCGCGCAGCGCCACCGGAGAGCGGAACCCGCAGCGCCCGGCGACCTCGTCGACCGAGTAGTCGGAGGTCTCCAGCAGGCGCTGCGCCTGGAGCACCCGCTGGGTGATCAGCCACTGCAGCGGCGCGCTGCCGGTCAGCGAGCGGAACCGCCGGTCGAAGGTGCGCCGGCTCATGTAGGCGCGGGCGGCGAGCGTCTCCACGTCGAACTGCTCGTGGAGGTGCTCCAGCGCCCAGGCGACGACCTCGGCCAGCGGGTCGGCGCCGATCTCCTCCGGCAGCGACCGGTCGAGGTAGCGCTCCTGGCCGCCCGTGCGCCGCGGCGGGACGACGAGCCGGCGGGCCAGAGCCCCGGCCGCCTCGCTGCCGTGGTCGGTGCGCACGATGTGCAGGCACAGGTCGATTCCGGCCGCGGTGCCCGCGGACGTCAGCACGTCGCCGTCGTCGACGAACAGCTCGCGCGGGTCGACGTGGACGGACGGGTACCGCTTGGCCAGCGTCGGCGCGTACATCCAGTGCGTCGTCGCGGGCCGGCCGTCGAGCAGCCCGGCGGCGGCGAGCACGAACGCTCCGGTGCACAGTCCGACGATCCGGGCCCCCTCCTCGTGCGCCAGACGCAGTGCGTCGAGCGCCTCCGGAGGCGGCGGCGATGTGATGGAGCGCCAGGCCGGGACGACGACGGTGCCCGCGCGGGCGATCGCCTCCAGGCCGTAGGGCGCGGTCAGTTCGAGTCCGCCGGTGGTCCGCAGCGGACCGTCCTCACCGGCGCACACGAGCAGTCGATAGCGTGGAACTCCCGCGTCCTGCCGGTCAATGCCGAACACGGAGAGTGGAATGGAGCTCTCGAAGATCGGCCCGCCGCTGAACAGCAGCACCGCAACGATCTCCCTGCGGCGACGCCCCGCGAGCTTCCTGCCGGCGTCCATGACGACGGCGGTGGAATCCTGGCTCATGGCTAAGCCCCCCTTGGGTGTCGCGACTCCCTGGTCTGGTCGCACCTGCACGTTTCCCCTCGGCCTTGCACGTGGATCCCCCGCCGTAAAACATGATCGAATCTACTGCGTCCCGTGGTGTCGGCGTGACAAGTTCAGCACGCAGCGCTATGTCGACTTGGCAACTTGGCGAAAAGCATTCGATCAGGAAGCGTTCCACTCCGCTACCGGAGTAGGAAGCTCGCGCTCCGGCCGTGGCCAGTACCCATCGGGTCTTCCGGCCTGCCTCCCACCATCGTCGCCGGTGGTGGGAGGTGCGGGGCGGCATTCCGGCAAGACCGGCACCGTGCCGCGAAGTTGGCTGAAATCATGCGGGTGTGGGTGTGTGAATCGGTCAGTCCCCCCGGCGGGCCCCGCGGGAGGAGTTGCAGCCGCGCCGCGCCCCGCCCCGGCCACCGCCGTGGGCCCCGCCCCCGCCGCGCGAATGCCGCCGGCGCCGGTCCGACGCCGGCGTCCGGCCCTTCGCCAGCGCCGCCACCGCGCCCCGGCTCCCCTGCTCCGACCAGCGCAGCATCACCCGGCACACCGCCGTGACGGCCACCAGGCCCAGGGTGGCCACGGCGGCCCCGCCGAAGGTGCCCCCGTACACGACGAGGACCACCGGGACCAGCAGGCAGCTGAAGGCGGCCCAGCGCACGACGTCACCCGTGGGGTCGTCAGGGGAGTGCCTGCCGGACTGCACGGACGGGTGAACGGGGGCGGGGGCGACACGGGGGGCCGTGTCGGCGACCGGGGTGGGCTGCGTCGGCTGGGCGGGCTGGAGGGGGTGAACCGGATGGCCGGGCACGGCGTGCTCCCTGCGGGCTCTCCTGGGCGGTCGGACGCCTGTCCAACGGTGTGCGGCGGGGCTCGGTCACTGCGCACGCGGGTGGCGCGTCGGGGGCGCTCGTCACTGCCTGTAGGGGACAGCGGGCATTGCCAAGGCGGCCGCGCTCCGGCATGCTCCCTGGGACGCTCTCCAAGTGCGGCAAGCCCTGTCCAGGACAGGAGTGTCGCCGTACCCTGGGGGTAAGGGCTTGGCAAGATGCTGCCCGGACGGAGCTCCGTCACCCTGAGTCGTCGTTTTCGCCCACTGCCTCCCCGTCGTCTTGTCCCTTCCCCCGAGGACCCCTTCGCCGAGACATCCATGGCCGGTCACGAATTCCCCGAACCCGCGGATCGCAAGCGCAAGCCGCTCGCCGATCACGTGCCGAGCGATCTGCGCGCGGCGGAACAGGCGCGTCCGTCCTGCGACCCGGCCTTCCGGCACGGAGTGGTGGTGGGGTTCGACGGCTCCACCTCCAGCGAACGCGCGCTCGCGTACGCCATCGGGATGGCCCGGCGGTCCGGATCCGGCCTGATCATCGTGCACGTGGCCAACCGGCTGCCCACCACCGTGTGGGCCGGGTGCGAGCCGCCGGTCTTCGTGGACGTGCCCGACCACCGCACCGAGGTCCTCGGGCTGGAACTGGCCTGTGCGGACTACCTGGCCGAGGTGCCGTGGATCCTGGTCGAGCGGGGCGGGGACATCTGCCACGAGTTGGAGGAGGTGGGCCGGGAGTACTCGGCGGACGCCATCGTGGTCGGTTCCACGCACGGAATCGTCGGCCGGATCTTCGGGTCCGTGGCGGGTCGGCTCGCCAAACGCGCACAGCGACCGGTTGTTGTCATTCCGTAACCGCCGCCCTGTCGATTGTGCGGTTGTGCACCCCTGTAAAGGGTAGATAAATGCTGCTGGGACGCAGCACACAACTGCAGATCGAAGGGAGCCCGCCGTGGACAACGCTGTCTCTGCGGGAAGCTCGGCCTCGACCTCGACCCTCGGCAACATCGCCCTGGGTCTCACCCTTCTCGCATTCGGTATCGGCCACACCGGCATCGTCAGCGGAGTGTCCGCGGCGGACGCCGTGTCGCTCGCCACCTACGTCGGCGGCTTCGCCCTCTTCGTCCTCGGACTCCTGGAGTTCCGCGGCGGGAACGGCTTCAACGGCACGGCGTTCGCGGGCCTCGGCGCCTTCTGGTTCACCTGGGCCGCGGGGGCGGACGGAAAGGTTTCCGCGCACGCAGCGGGCCTGTTCCTGATCCTCTTCGCGCTCCTCGCGCTGACCCTCACCACGGGCGCCGCGAGCGGACTGTTCGGCCAGGGCACGTACGCCCTGCTCACCCTCTCGCTGCTGCTCCTCGCGATCGGCACCCTCGCCGACAGCGGCGGGCTGGCCAAGGCCGCCGGCTGGGTGGCAGCCGTCTCCGGGCTGCTGACCTGGTACGGCGCGACGGCCGCGCTGGCCCACTGGCCGACGGCCCTCGGCAAGGCCTCCGGCGGGAGCGCCGTCGCCGCGAGCTGACCGCACGGCGGGAGCCCGTACGGCGGGACGACGAGAGCGGCCCCCGGGGAGTCCCGGGGGCCGCTCTCGTGGGTGTCGCGGCGGGGGCGACTACTCGACCGTGACGGACTTCGCCAGGTTGCGCGGCTTGTCGATGTCCCGGCCCAGGGCCAGCGCCGTGTGGTACGCCAGCAGCTGCAGCGGGATGCCCATCAGGATCGGGTCCAGCTCGTCCTCGTTCTTCGGGACGACGATGGTGTGGTCCGCCTTCTCCTGCTCGCGGTGCGCGACGGCCAGGATCCGGCCGCTGCGGGCCTTGATCTCCTCCAGAGCGGCGCGGTTCTTCTCCAGCAGGTCGTCGTCCGGGACGATCGCGACCGTCGGCATCGCCGGCTCGATCAGGGCGAGCGGACCGTGCTTGAGCTCGGAGGCCGGGTAGGCCTCGGCGTGGATGTAGGAGATCTCCTTGAGCTTCAGGGAGGCCTCCAGGGCCACCGGGTAGCCCCGCACGCGGCCGATGAACATCATCGACTTGGCGTCCGCGTACTCGGCGGCGAGCTTCTTGATGTCCTCCTCGCCCTTGAGGATCTCCTCGATCTGGGCGGGCAGGCGGCGCAGACCCTCGATGATCCGCTTGCCGTCGGTGACGGACAGGTCGCGTATCCGGCCCAGGTGCACGGCGAGCAGCGCGAAGGCCACGACCGTGTTGGTGAAGCACTTGGTGGAGACCACGCAGACCTCGGGGCCGGCGTGCACGTACACGCCGCCGTCGGCCTCGCGGGCGATCGCGGAGCCGACCACGTTGACGACGCCGAGGACGCGGGCGCCCTTGCGCTTGAGCTCCTGGACGGCGGCGAGCACGTCGTAGGTCTCACCGGACTGGGAGACGGCGATGTAGAGGGTGTCGGGGTCCACGACCGGGTTGCGGTAGCGGAACTCGGAGGCCGGCTCGGCGTCCGCGGGGATGCGGGCCATGCCCTCGATGAGGCTCGCGCCGATCATGCCGGCGTGGTACGAGGTGCCGCAGCCGAGGATCTTGACCCGGCGGATGCCGCGGGCCTCGCGCGGGTCCAGGTTCAGGCCGCCCAGGTGCACGGTGGAGAAGCGGTCGTCGATGCGGCCGCGCAGCACGCGGTCGACCGCGTCGGGCTGCTCGGAGATCTCCTTGTGCATGTAGGTGTCGTGGCCGCCCATGTCGTACGAGGCGGCCTCCCACTCCACGGTCTCCGGGGTGGCGGTGGTGGAGGTGCCGCTGGTGGTGTACGTGCGGAAGTCGTCGGCCTTGAGGGTGGCCATCTCGCCGTCGTTCAGGGTCACGACCTGGCGGGTGTGGGCGATCAGGGCGGCCACGTCGGAGGCGACGAGCATCTCCTTCTCGCCGATGCCGAGGATCACGGGGGAGCCGTTGCGGGCGACGACGATGCGGTCCGCGAAGTCGGCGTGCATGACGGCGATGCCGTAGGTGCCCTCGATGACCTTGACGGCCTCGCGGACCTTCTCCTCCAGGGTGTCGGCCTGGGAGCGGGAGACGAGGTGGACGATCACCTCGGTGTCGGTCTCCGAGACGAAGACCACGCCCTCGGCCTCCAGCTTGGCGCGGAGCTCGGCGGCGTTGTCGACGATTCCGTTGTGGACGACGGCGACCTTCTCCTCCGCGTCCAGGTGCGGGTGGGAGTTGATGTCGCTCGGGGCGCCGTGGGTGGCCCAGCGGGTGTGGGCGATACCGCTGGTGCCGGCGAAGCGCTTGGGGACGCGGGTCTCCAGCTCACGCACCCGGCCCTTGGCCTTGACGACCTTCAGCGCCGGGGACTTCGGGCTGTTGACGACGATGCCCGCGGAGTCGTACCCGCGGTACTCCAGCCGCTGCAGGCCTTCGAGCAGCAGCGGTGCCACGTCGCGCTTGCCGATGTATCCCACGATTCCGCACATGAAGTGTTGCCCCTCCTGAGGTTCGGGTGTCGCTCTTGCCGCCGCCGAGGCGGCTCGTGTGCCGTGACCGGTGCCGTGCGGGCCGGTCAGCCGTAGACGATGCGGCGCAGCTGCCGCAGGGACAGCTCCGGTGGAGCCACGGCCCGGTGCGGCAGCTCGGCCGCGATCCGTTCGAAGATCGCGGCGTTGAGGGCCCCGCCGGACTGGAGCTCCCGGTGGCGGCGCCGGACGAATTCCTCGGTCGTCTCGTCGAAGTACGCGAGCACGTCGAGCACCACCCGGGCGGCCTCCCCGCGCTGGAGCGCGGTGCTGCGCACCAGGTGTTCGACAAGATCGTCGTACGACGGGCGGCGGTCGAGCACTCGTAGATATTGACGTCCGAGGCCCTGGAAAAGCAAAGATCCTGCCCGAATGCGGGCAGGATCACGCTGGTACGTACCTGCGGAATGCGTCGATCCGCTAATGAACTGGCTAGAAACGCCGCAAAACGGCCTGTTTGGCGGCTGCGAACTCGTCCGCCGTGAGGATCCCCGACTGGTGCAGCTCGCCCAGCTCCCGCAGCCGCCGCAGCAGCGCATCGTGGTCCTCCCCGCCGGCCGCCCCCGCCGGTGCGGCCGCCGCCCGTTCCGCGGGTGCCGGAGCCAGCGACGGCGACTGCGCCGGCACCGGAACCGGCTCGGCCGGAGCCGCCGGGTGCGGCATCCGCACCGCCACGGCCGCCGCGACCAGCGCCATCAGCGGGTCCTTCTTGAAGCCGAACAGCTCCACCGTGTACGGGTCGTACTTGGGCGCCGGAGCCGGCGCCGCCCCCGTCAGGCCGAACCGGATCCAGCCGTTGTCCAGACCCTTCGACGGCGACCACTCCACCGACCGCAGGTCCGCGACCCGGAACTCGCGCGGCCCGCCCGAGCTCTTGGCCTCCTCCGTCGTCCAGTTCCAGTCCAGGCCGATCCGGTCCCCGTCGAAGGCCACCGTCCCGTCCCCCGCCCCCACCGAGATCGGCACCGCCGGCCCCGGCAGCACGTACGCGTCCAGCGGGCCCGCCGGCACCTGCTCCAGCAGCAGCGCGTTGCGCACCTCGTCCACGAAGTACTCGGCCACCCCGCTGCGGTCCGACTCCACCGTCAGCCGGTACGGGTCCGAGGCCTCCGGCAGCCGCCCCCCGGTCACCTGGAGCAGCGGGCACGCCCCGTCACGCAGCCGCAGCCGGAGCCGGCCCGTCCTGCGCCCCGGCTCGTGGCTGATCCCCGCCAGGGCCCGCAGCGGTACGACCACCTCGCCGAGGGTCTGGCGCAGCAGGCCCACTCCCTTGTCCCGACCGGGCACGATGCGCACCGCGTCCCCGTCGAAGGTCCACGTACCGTCCTTCTGGATGATTTCCGCCATCCAGCGATTCTCGCACCGTCCCCAGCACGGGAGTTGGCCTATACCTGGGCCATGAGAGTCCTGCGACGCACGCTCGGCGCCCTCCTCGTCCTCGGCACGCTCGTCTCCTGCGCCTCCGCCCGCGGCGCCGACGTCCGACTTGGCAACGCCCGCTCCGGCGGGCCCGGACCCGCCGCCGCCCCCACCCCCTACGAGCGGCTCCTGCCCGCCCCGGCCTCCGCGCAGGCCGCAGGAGCCGGCTACCCCGTCGCGGCGGGCACGGTCGTCCGCACCGCCCCGGCCGGCGACGCCGAGGTCCGGCGGGTCGGCGAGCTCCTCGCCGAGCAGCTGCGCGGCCCCACCGGGCTGCCGCTCCCCGTGGTCCACGGCTCGGCCGGCGACGGGATCCGGCTGCGGATCGACCCGCGGGCCCGGGGGGTCGGGGAGGAGGGCTACCGGCTGGACTCCGGCCCGGGCGGGGTCACCCTGACCGCCCGCACCCCGGCCGGCCTGTTCCACGCCGGGCAGACCCTGCGCCAGCTGCTGCCCGTGTCCGGGCCGGGCACCGTCCCGGGCGGCCGGATCACCGACGCGCCCCGGTTCGCGTACCGGGGGGCGATGCTGGACGTCGCCCGCCACTTCTTCACGGTGGAGCAGGTCAAGCGGTACGTCGACCAGCTCGCCCAGTACAAGGTCAACGTCCTCCACCTGCACCTGACCGACGACCAGGGCTGGCGGATCGCCATCGACTCCTGGCCCCGGCTCGCCGAGTACGGCGGCGGCAGCGAGGTCGGCGGCGGCCCCGGCGGCCACTGGACGAAGGACCAGTACCGGGACCTGGTGGCGTACGCGGCCGAGCGGTACGTGGACGTGGTCCCCGAGATCGACATGCCGGGCCACGTCAACGCCGCCCTCGCCTCCTACCCGGAGCTGAACTGCGACGGCAAGGCACCCGAGCGCTACACCGGGACCAAGGTCGGCTTCAGCTCGCTGTGCGTGGCCGAGGAGCGGACGTACGAGTTCGTCGAGGACGTGCTCGGGGAGCTGGCCGCCCTCACCCCCGGCCGCTACCTGCACATCGGCGGCGACGAGGCCCACCGGACCCCGGCCGCGGACTACGCGGCGTTCATGGACCGGGCGCAGCAGGCCGCCGCGCGGCACGGCAAGACGGTGGTGGCCTGGCACCAGCTCGCCTCGGCCAGGCCGGCCCCGGGTGCGGTCCTGCAGTACTGGGGCCACGACCGGACGGCGGCGGCGGAGAAGGCGGCGGTGGCCGCGGCGGCGAAGGCCGGCCACCCGCTGGTCCTGTCGCCGGCGGACCGGCTGTACCTGGACATGAAGTACGACCCGGCGACGAAGCAGGGCCTGGCCTGGGCCGGCTACGTGCCGGTGCGCCGCTCCTACGACTGGGACCCGGGAGCGTACCTGCCCGACGTCCCGGAATCGGCCGTCCTCGGCGTGGAGGCGCCGCTGTGGACGGAGACCATCGCGACCCGCGCCGACCTGGAGTACATGGCCTTCCCCCGGGTGCTGAGCCTGGCGGAACTGGGCTGGAGTCCGGCCGCCGCGCGCGACTGGGGCGCGTACAGCGGGCGCCTCGCCGCCCACGGGGCCCGCCTGGACGCGCAGGGGATCACCTTCCACCGCGCCCCGGACGTGCCCTGGCTGTAGGCGCGGTCCTCGGGCGTCTGCCGCGGACCGGTCCTACGGGCTACGCCTCCGGGGCGGCAGCTCCGCTGAAACGCCGGTACTCCGAGTCGCCGGGCGGGAGGAGGCCGGCGCGGACCAGCGCGGCACCCAACTCCCCTTCGCGCTCCGCGTCCTCGCACTCCAGGCCGCACTGGATGATCTGGGCGACCATCTCGGTGGTACCCGCCAGGAAGACCGATCCGCTGTCCGACTGGTAGAACCACGCCTCGTAGACGGGCGACCCGTCGGCGGCCACCACGTCCCAGAGTTCACAGGAGTACAGCACCGCCTCGTCGTCGGGCGCGTCCTGGTCCAGGCGCCGTTCGGCCGGGAGGTCCTCGTCGTCGTAGGCGGCCCCGCACAGCACGAGCTGTTCGAGTTGCACGGGAGCGAGCTGAGCGGGCGAGGTGATGTCCCGCCTGTTGGTGAATTCGACCATGCGTGCGGACGCTAGCAGGCTGGAGGCGGGCGGTGCTTGCGAGGGACCGTATCGTCAAGCACCGCCCGCCCCGTGCCTACCGGCGCGCGAAGGGCGCGACGGGGTTCTTGAGGTGGCCGATCAGCTGGAGGGCCGCCGACGGGTCGGCGAGGTCGACCATCTGCTTGTTGTTGCGCAGCTGGAGCCGGTTGAGGCAGGACAGCTGGAACTCCGGCGCGAACAGGTCGTAGCGCTCGAAGCGCTCCGCGAGCTGCGGCATCGAGTCCTGGTAGGCGTGCGCGCAGTCCGCGACCGCCCGCCAGAACACGTCCTCGTCGCAGACCCCCTCCGTGGCGAGGATGGGGCCCAGGAAGCGGAAGAAGCAGTCGAAGACGTCGGTGAAGACCGACAGCAGCTTCATGTCCTCCGGGATGTCCGCCCGGATCCGCTCCACCGCCGGCGGCAGGACCGCGTCCGGGTCCATGACCACGATCTCCTCGGCGATGTCCTTGAAGACCGCCCGCTTCACCACGCCGTTCTCGATGACGAGGATGGTGTTCTCGCCGTGCGGCATGTACGCCAGGTCGTACTGGTAGAAGCAGTGCAGCAGCGGGACCAGGTAGGCCCGCAGGTAGTGGCGCAGCCACTCCTCCGGCGTCAGCCCCGACTCGGCGATCAGTGCGCCGACGAAGGACCGGCCCTCGGAGTCCACGTGGAGCAGCGAGGCCATCGTCGCGAGGCGCTCGCCCTCCTTCAGGGAGGCGACGGGCGACTCGCGCCAGAGCGCGGCCAGCATCTTGCGGTACGGCGAGTAGCGGTCGGTGGCGCGCTCGTACTGCCGGTGGTGGTAGCCGATGGCGGCCCGCTCGCGGATGATCGAGAAGTCCACCGACCGCAGCACCTCGTCGGACTCGATCAGGCGGTGCAGCCAGTCGTTGATCGCCGGGGTGGCCTCCATGTAGGCCGCGGACAGGCCGCGCATGAAGCCCATGTTGAGGACCGAGATCGCCGTTTTGACGTAGTGCTTCTCGGGGGCGCTGGTGTTGAAGAAGGTCCGGATGGACTGCTGCGCCAGGTAGCTGTCCGCGCCCTCGCCCAGCAGCACCAGACGGCGGTTCGCGATCTCCGCCGCGAAGGTCACCGTGGTCTTGTTCCACCACTGCCAGGGGTGGACGGGCAGCAGGTGGTAGTCCGCCAGGTCCAGGCCCTGGGCGGCCATCCGCTCGGCGAAGACCGTGAGGGTCTCCTCGCCCAGCTCGTCCCGCATGAACGCGTCGTGTTCCAGGCCGGCGCCCGCCGTGAAGGTGGAGACGTCCCTGTGGGCGGCCACCCACACCAGGTGGACGGGGGTCGCGGCCTCCGGGGCGTAGGCGCGGTACTCGTGGACGCCGAAGCCGAGGCGGCCGTTGTTGGCCACGAAGCAGGGGTGGCCCTCGGTCATGCCCGTCTCGATGTCCTGGAACGAGGACTTCGCCAGGACCGCGGACGGCACCTGCTCCTTGGTGTACTTGAAGCCCGATCCGGCCAGCGTGGAGGAGATCTCCTCCAGGTAGACCGGCAGGACCTCGGCGCTCAGGCCCAGCGCCTCGCGCATCTCGATGTGGAAGTCGAGGGCGTCCAGCGGGAGCTCGGCGCCGCCCTGGACGCGGGTGACCGAGGACTCGTCCACGGCCCAGTGGTCGAGGGCGTGGCGGGTGGCCGTGAAGCGGTACTCCACGGTGCCGTCGTCGCTGCGGACGGCGTACGACCCCTCGCCGAGCGGCTCCGGGACCAGCAGGCGCTCGTGGGCGAACTCGGCCAGGGCCTTGCGGACCAGTGCGCGGTTCGCCCGCTCCCACAGCTCGGGGGAGAGGTGGGATATCGCGTCGGCGAGGCTCATATCGCCGCTCCCGTCAGGCCGGTGGCCGTCTCGAACTGTTCGCGGGTGCAGAAGCTCAGCAGGGCTTCCTTCTCCGGCTTCTGCACGGGGCCGTCCACGACGAAGCCGACGGCCTCGTTCAGGGCGTGCACGGCCTTGTTGCCCACGTCCGGCTCGACCACGACGCGGCGGGTCCCCGGGTCGGCGAACAGGGCGGCCATCACGGTGGTGATCACGGCGCGGGTGAAGCCGTGCAGCGGCGTGTCGGTGGGCGCGACGAGGAAGTGCATGCCGACGTCGCCGGGCTGGGCGTCGTACAGGCCGACGAGCTCCAGCCGGCTCGGGTCGTAGCGCTCCATCAGGAAGGCGGGGCGGCCCTCGTGGAGGCCGATGTACGCGTCGTGGTGCTCGGCGGCCGCGATCTTCATGTACTCGCGTTCGACGTCGGGCAGCGAGGCGTCCTGCATCATCCAGAACGCGGCCTTGGGGTGGGTCACCCAGCCGTGGAGCAGCTCCGCGTCGGAGAACGGGTCCAACGGCCGGACGGCGAAGGTGCCGAGGGCGGCGTCGGTACGGGAGTACAGGGGCTCGGTGGTGCTCATGCGTGCGTGCCTTCCGGGGCCGCGAACTGCTGGAACGCGATGGACTTCTCGACCTTGTAGTACTCGCGACCCAGCATCTCCTTGACGAGGTAGGCGTTGCGGTACGCGGCCATGCCCAGGTCGGGCGCGGTGATCGAGTGGTTGTGGACGGTGCCGTTCTGGAGGTAGACCTCGCGGCCGGTCACGTCGATGCTGTAGTTGCGGGCCGCGTCGGGGCGGCCGTGGCCGTCGAAGTTGAGGCGGTCGCGGACCGGTGCGAGGAACTCCGGCAGCACGAACTTGTAGCCCGTCGCGAGGACCAGGCCCTCGGTGGCGAGGGAGAAGTCGCGCTCCTGCTCCTCCTGGCGCAGGCCCAGGGCGTAGGTGCCGGTGGTGGTGTCGTACGCCGCCGAGTTCAGCGAGGTGTTGGTCAGCAGGGTGGTGGGCACCGGGCCCGGCATGCCGACCTTCTTCTGGTAGAGCAGGTCGAAGATGGCGTTGATGAGCTCGCCGTCGATGCCCTTGAAGAGGTTCTTCTGCTGCGTCTCCAGGCGGTAGCGGGTCTCCTCGGGGAGGGCGTGGAAGTAGTCCACGTACTCCGGGGAGGTCATCTCCAGCGTCAGCTTGGTGTACTCCAGCGGGAAGAACCGCGGGGAGCGGGTGACCCAGTTGAGCTGGTAGCCGTGGAGGTCGATCTCCGCCAGCAGGTCGTAGTAGATCTCCGCGGCGCTCTGGCCCGAGCCGACCAGGGTGATGGACTTCTTCTTCTGGAGCTCCGCCTTGTGCTGCATGTAGGTGGAGTTGTGGATGAAGTCGCCGCCCAGCTGCCCGCAGGCGGCCGGGACGTACGGCGGGGTGCCGGTGCCCACGACCAGGCGGCGGGTCAGGTGGGTCTCGCCGCGGTCGGTGCTGACCGCGTACAGGCCGGCCTGCTCGTCGTACGTGACCTCGGTGACGGACGTGGAGTACTGCACGTTGTCGAGCCGGTCGGCGGCCCAGCGGCAGTAGTCGTTGTACTCGGTCCGCAGCGGGTAGAAGTTCTCCCGGATGTAGAAGGAGTACAGCCGGTCCTTGTCCTTCAGGTAGTTCAGGAAGGAGAAGGGCGAGGTGGGGTCGGCCAGGGTGACCAGGTCCGACATGAACGGCGTCTGCAGGTGCGCGCCGTCCAGGAACATCCCGGCGTGCCACTCGAAGTGCGGCTTCGTCTCGATGAAGAGGCCGTCGAGCTCGTCGATCGGGGCGGTCAGGCAGGCGAGTCCCAGGTTGAAGGGACCGAGGCCGATACCGATGAAATCGAGCGGCTGGCGGGGGTCACGGGGCTCACGAGACGACTGCAAGGGATTCTCCCAGGTACTGCTCGGCGTGGGACGCGAGAAGGTCGAGCACGGCCTCGATGTCGGCCGTGGTGGTCTGCGGGTTGAGGAGGGTGAACTTCAGGTACTGCTTGCCGTCGACCTTGGTGCCGGCGACGACGGCCTCACCGGAGGCGAACAGGGCCTTGCGGGCGTGCAGGTTGGCCTCGTCGACGAGGTCGGGGCGCACGTCGCCCTCGGGGACGTAGCGGAAGACCAGGGTGGAGATCTGCGGGCGGACGACGACCTCGTAGCGGCAGTCGGCGTCGATGATGTCCCAGCCGGCCGCGGCCAGGTCGATGACCTCGTCGAAGAGCTGCCCGATGCCGTCGGCGCCCATCGTGCGCAGGGTCATCCAGAGCTTGAGCGCGTCGAAGCGGCGGGTGGTCTGGATGGACTTGTCGACCTGGTTCGGGATCCGCTCCTCGGCCATGCGGCGCGGGTTGAGGTAGTCCGCGTGGTACGTGGCGTGCTGGAGGGTGTCGCGGTCGCGGACCAGTACCGCGCTGGAGCTGACGGGCTGGAAGAACGACTTGTGGTAGTCGACCGTGACCGAGTCGGCGCGCTCGATGCCGTCGAGGAGGTGCCGGCGGGTGGGGGAGACCAGCAGTCCGCAGCCGTAGGCGGCGTCCACGTGCATCCACGCGGAGTGCTCGGCGGTCAGGCGGGCGATCTCGGGGAGCGGGTCGATGGACCCGAAGTCGGTGGTGCCGGCGGTGGCCACGACGGCCATCGGGTACAGGCCCTCGCGGACGCACTCCTCCAGCTCCAGGGCGAGGACGGAGGTGTCCATGCGGCGGTTGCGGTCGACCGGGACGGCGATGACGGCCTCGTACCCGAGGCCGAGCATGGCGGCCGACTTCTTGACGCTGAAGTGGCTGGCCTCGGAGGTGAAGATGCGCAGCCGGGGCAGGACCTCGGACTTGGCGAGGGGGCGGTCGCTGCCCTGCATGACCTTCCGGCAGGCCTCGTCGCGGGCCAGCAGCAGCGCGTGGAAGTTGGACTGGCTGCCGCCGGAGGTGAAGACGCCGTCCGCGGCCGGGCCGAGGCCGATGCGCCGGGCGGTCCAGTCGATCAGGCGGCGCTCGATGAGGGTGCCGCCGATGGACTGGTCCCAGGTGTCCAGGGAGGAGTTGACGGCCGAGAGGATCGCCTCGCCGAGGACGGCGGGGATGACGACCGGGCAGTTGAGGTGGCCCAGGTAGCGCGGGTGGTGGAAGTAGACCGCGTCGCGCAGGTAGACCTCCTCCAGCTCGTCGAGGACGGCGGCCGGGTCCTCCAGCGGGCGGTCGAGGTCGATCCCGTTCACGACCGGGGCGAGTTCGTCGACCGATATCCCGGTGTGGGGGCCCTGGACGGTCGCGAGTTTGGCCGCGACGCGCTCGACGCCCTCGGTGACGGAGCGGCGGTAGTGCTCCGAGGTCGTCTCGTTCAGGAGATGCGAGCGCATCAACTTTCCTCCGGGCAGGGGGAGAAGGGTGGGGAAGATGTTGCTTAGGTTAGCCTAACCTAAATTGCAGGCCAAACAGAGGTGGGCCCTGGCCGAAAGCCAGGGCCCGTCGAAGCGCTGGGGGAGCTGCCCCGGAGCCGGCTACAGCGCGGCGCCGGGGTCCTCGCTGGGCGCCTGGCCCGCGTAGGCCTCGGCGAGGAGCTCCTCCTCGCACGCGCCCAGGCGCCAGTAGCCGGTGAAACGCACCGCGCGCCGGTCGATGGAACGTTCCTGCACCAGGTGGCGGCGCACGGCGCGGATCGTGCCGGCCTCGCCCGCCAGCCAGGCGTACGGGGCTTCACAGGCGGGCAGTTCGGCCGCGCGCACCGTGTCGACGACGCGCTCGGTGCGGCCCGGGCCGCCCTCCCGCACGATCCAGGTGACGTCCGCGCCGGCCGGGGCGTCCAGGTCGAGCCGGTCGTCGGTGTGCGGGACCTCGAAGAAGGCCGTGACGTGCAGGCCGGGGTCGATCCCCTCCAGGATGGCCGCGGCCGCCGGCAGGGCGGTCTCGTCCGCGTACATCACCAGCGCGTCCGTGCCGGCGGGCGGCTGGAAGCGCACGGACTTGTTCTCCGCGACGGCCGGCCCGATCGCCAGGATCCGGCGGCCGGTCACCGCCCGCCCGGCCCAGGCGGAGGCCGGGGAGGAGTCCCCGTGCAGCACGAAGTCGATGTCGACCTCGACCGCCCCCTCGGCCGTCGTGCGCTGCTCGCGCACGGTGTAGGAGCGCATCACCGGGCGCTCCTCGTCCGGCATCCCGCGCCAGCCCGCGAACCAGCTGTCCTCGTCCGTGGACGGGAGTTCGGTGTGCTCCCGGTGGGCGGGCGGCAGGAAGAGCGACAGGCTCTGGTCCCGGCCGCCCGAGCGGAAGCCCGCGAGGGCCTCGCCGCCGAAGGTGACCCGCAGGAACGAGTGGCCGAGGCGGCGGGTGCGGACCACTTCCAGCGTGAAGAAGCGGAAGTGGGCCACGGCCGCGGTGGCGTCAGCGGTCTCGGGCGCGGTGGCGGTCATACGGAATCCCCCTGGGAAGTCGGGCGGGCGCCGGGTCCGCGGCGGGCGCCGCGGGCCCGGCGCCGGTGGCCGGTGGTGCCGTCAGGCCGGTGGTCAGCTGACCTTCTTGGCGCTCTGGATGGCCTTGGCCAGGTCCTCCAGGATCTTGGTGCACTTCTCGTAGGAGTAGATCGGCTCGGTCACGCGCGGGGCGACCTGGCCGGCCTTGACGGCGGGCAGCTCGTTCCAGGTCGGCTTGGCCTTCAGGTCCTCCGGCTGCGCGGTGCCGGTGCGGTTGTCGAGCAGGACCAGGTCGGCCTTGTACTTGCCGGCGTTCTCCCAGCTGAGGCTCTCGAAGAAGCCGCCCTGGTCGAGCTTGTCCTTCTCCGGTACGACGAACTCGACGCCCAGGGTCTCGAAGTACTTCAGGTCGGCCGAGGTCTTCGGGGTGGAGACGTAGAACAGCTCGGCGGTGCCGGAGCCGACGAGCACCTTGATGCCCGGGTTGGCCTTCGTGGCCTCGCGGACCTTGCCGGCGGCGGCCTCGAAGGCGGCCTTGGCGTCGGCGGTCTTCTTGGTGTTCAGGTCGGCGCCCAGGGCCTTGGCCAGGTCGGCCGTGCGCTGCAGGGCCTTGTCCATGGAGGCCTCGCCGCCCACGCCGACCGCGGCGGCCGGGGCCAGCTTCAGGATCTTGTCCTTGGAGGCCTCGGGGACGTACCAGTAGGTGCCGTCCCAGGTGTTGGTGACGAGCAGTTCGGGCTGGAGGGAGGCGTACTTCTCGACGTTGAACTCGTCGTAGACGTTGCCGAGGATCTCGACCTTGGAGATGTCCATCGAACCGGCCGTCACGTCCGGCTTGCCGTCGGCGGTCTTGGTCGGGCCGAACACGCCCTTGACCTGGACGCCGTAGTCGTAGAGCGCGGCGGCGGTGCCGGTGTAGGCCACGACGTTCTTCGGCCGGGCCTTGAGGCTGATGTCCTTGCCGAGGTCGTCCTTGAACGTCCAGGCGCCCGAGGCCGCGGAGCCCTTGTCCTTGTCGCCCTCGCTCTTCGCCGAGTCGGAGCCACCGCACGCGGTCAGTGCGGCGACGAGGCCGAGGGCACCGCCGGCGGCGATGAGGCCGCGACGGGAGAGAGGAGAGGTACGGGACTTGGGCATTGTGATGTCCGCTTTCAGTACGTGCCGGGCGGCCACTGGGCCGTTCGGTGGGAAGGTTAGCCTAACCTTGGCTGAAAACGGTAAGGGGGCCCTAAGTTTTCTCGGGGCCCCCTTCTGCTATGTCCGGGTTCAGGCGGAGAAGCCCAGCTCCCGGGCGATGAGCATGCGCTGCACCTCGCTGGTGCCCTCGCCGATCTCCAGGATCTTCGAGTCGCGCCACATCCGGGCCACCGGGTACTCGTTCATGAACCCGTAGCCGCCGTGGATCTGCGTGGCCTCACGCGCGTTGTCGACCGCGACGGTCGAGGAGTACAGCTTCGCGATCGCCGCCTCCTTCTTGAACGGCTCGCCCGCCACGAGGCGGGAAGCGGCGTCGCGCCAGCCGATTCGAGCCATGTGCGCGCGCATCTCCATGTCCGCCAGCTTGAACTGGACGGCCTGGTTGTCGCCGATGGGCCGGCCGAACGCCTGCCGCTCCTTCGCGTACTTGACCGACTCGTCCACACAGCCCTGCGCCAGGCCCGTCGCCAGCGCCGCGATGGCGATCCGGCCCTCGTCGAGGATCCGCAGGAACTGGGCGTACCCGCGGCCCTCCTGGCCCACCAGGTTCGCCAGCGGCACCCGGACGCCGTCGAAGGACAGCTCACGGGTGTCGGAGGCGTTCCAGCCGACCTTCGAGTACGGGGCCGCCACCGTGAAGCCCGGGGTGCCGGACGGGACGATGATGGAGGAGATCTCCGGGCGGCCGTCCGCCTTGCGCCCGGTCACCGCGGTGACCGTGACCAGGCCGGTGATGTCCGTACCCGAGTTGGTGATGAAGCACTTCGAGCCGTTGATGACCCATTCGTCGCCGTCGCGGACGGCGGTGGTGCGGGTGCCGCCGGCGTCACTGCCCGCACCCGGCTCGGTCAGGCCGAAGGCGCCGAGCATCTCACCCGCGCACAGCTTCGGCAGCCACTGCTCCTTCTGCTCCTGCGTACCGAAGAGGTAGATCGGCATGGCGCCCAGCGAGACGCCCGCCTCCAGGGTGATCGCGACCGAGGAGTCGACGCGGGCCAGCTCCTCCAGGGCGATGCCGAGGGCGAGGTAGTCGCCGCCCATGCCGCCGTACTCCTCGGGGAAGGGCAGCCCGAACAGGCCCATGCTGCCCATCTCGCGGACGATCTCGTAGGGGAACTCGTGCCGCTCGTAGAAGTCGCCGATCTTGGGTGCGACGACGTCGTGCGCGAACGCCTCGACGGTGCGGCGGAGTTCCTCGTGCTCGGGGGAGAGCCGGTGGTCGAGGGACATGTCTTCGTTACTCCTTGTGGGAGAGGGCGCGGACGGTTCGGGAGGGGCTCGGACGCCCCAACTGCTCGGCCATCCACGCGCTCGTGGCGGTGAGGGCGGCCAGGTCGACCCCGGTCTCGATGCCGAGGCCGTCGAGCATCCACACCAGGTCCTCGGTGGCGAGGTTCCCGGTGGCGCTCTTCGCGTACGGACAGCCGCCGAGGCCGCCGGCGGAGGCGTCGACCGTGGTCACGCCGTGCTGGAGCGCGGCGAGGGTGTTGGAGAGTGCCTGGCCGTAGGTGTCGTGGAAGTGCACGCCGATCCGGTCGGTCGGCACGCCCTCCTCGTTGAGCTCGGACAGGAGCGCCTGCACGTGCCCGGGAGTGGCGACGCCGATGGTGTCGCCGAGGCTCAGCTCGTCGCAGCCGAGGTCGAGCAGGGCCTTGGCGACCCGGACCACCTGGTGGACGGGGACCGCCCCCTCCCACGGGTCGCCGAAGCACATGGACAGGTAGCCGCGCACATGCGCCTTCCCCTGCTTGGCCCGTGCCACGACGGGCTCGAACATGGCCAGGGACTCGGCGACCGTCCGGTTGAGGTTGCGGGAGGCGAAGGTCTCCGTCGCCGAGCCGAACACGGCGATCCGGTCCGCGCCGAGGGCCAGCGCCCGGTCGAGCCCGCGCTCGTTGGGCACCAGCACCGGCAGCTGCACCCCGGCCCGGGCCAGGTCGTCGAGCTGTGGGAACAGCTCCTCCGCGTCGGCCAGTTGGGGCACCCACCTGGGGTGGACGAAGCTGGTGGCCTCGACCGTCGTCAGCCCGGCCGCGGCCAGCCGGTGGATGAACTCGGCCTTGACCGCGGTCGGCACGGCCGACTTCTCGTTCTGCAGCCCGTCGCGGGCGCCGACCTCGTGGATCCGCACCCGGGCGGGGAGTCCGGCGGCCGGGACGGCCATGGGCAGCCCGTTCACGCGCCCTCCTCCTCCACGTCCTCGGGGGTGACCACGGCCAGGACCTGGTCCATGGCGACCGTGGTGCCGGGGGAGACGTCCAGCTCGGTGACGGTGCCGGCGTGCGGGGCGGAGATGACGTGCTCCATCTTCATCGCCTCGACGACGAGCAGGCTCTGACCGGCCTCGACCCGGTCGCCGACCGCGACCTTGACGACGGTGACCGTGCCCGGCATCGGCGCCGCGAGGGTGTCGGCCCCCGCGTGGCCGCGGCCGCCGAGGGCTGCCGCCACCGGGTCGTGGTGCTGGACGTGCCAGCTGTCGCCGTCGCGGCCGAGCCAGGTCCCCTCCGGGGAGGGGGCGTGGCTGAAGGTGTGCGTGACGCCGTCGAGTTCGATGGCGAGGCGGTCGGCGGTGCGGCTGACGATCCGGCCCGCGGCCGGCCCGCCGGGGCCCTGCCCCCGGCCCCGCGCCCCGATCGCCGGCGGGGCTTGACGGGGCCACCCCTCGCCGTCGAGTGCGAGCTCCAGTTCCGCGCCCCGACGGCGGGTACGGACGGTGACCGGGTCCTGGCCCGGGAGGCGGAAGTGGTGGACCGTCCAGGCCGGGGTGCCGCCCATGCGCCAGCCATTGCCCGCCGAGAACGGATCGGCCCAGTCCGGGCCCGCCGGGTGGGGGAGGGAGCCCTGCGCCAGCAGCGCGGCCGCCGCGTACACCTCCGCCGGGACGCCCTCCGGCAGCATCGAGGCCAGGTCCCGCTCCACCAGCCCGGTGTCCATGTTCCCGGACACCACGTCCGGGTGGGCCAGCAGCCTCCGCAGGAACCCGGCGTTCGTCTGCACGCCCAGGATCACGGTGTCGGCCAGCGCCCCGCGCAGCACCCGCAGCGCGGCGGCCCGGTCCGGCCCGTACGCGATCACCTTCGACAGCATCGGGTCGTACGTGGAACCCACGTCCACCCCGGCCGTCAGCCCGGAGTCCGTCCGCACCGTCCGCCCCGACGGCTCCGCCAGCGCCAGCACCGTGCCGCCCGACGGCAGGAAGCCGCGGGCCGGGTCCTCCGCGCAGATGCGGGCCTCGATGGCGTGCCCGGTCAACGTGACGTCGTCCTGTGCCAGGCCGAGCTCGCCGCCGGCCGCCACCCGCAGCTGGAGCTCCACCAGGTCCAGGCCGGTGATCAGCTCCGTCACCGGGTGCTCCACCTGGAGCCGGGTGTTCATCTCCATGAAGTAGTACGAGGAGGGGTCCCCGCCGGGGACGATGAACTCCACCGTGCCCGCGCCGACGTACCCGCACGCCCGTGCCGCCTCCACCGCCGCCGCACCCATCGCGGCGCGGATCGCCGGGGTCAGCAGGACAGAGGGGGCCTCCTCGATGACCTTCTGGTGGCGCCGCTGGAGGGAGCACTCGCGCTCGCCCAGGTGCACCACGTTGCCGTGGGCGTCGGCCATCACCTGGATCTCGATGTGCCGCGGCCGGTCCACCCAGCGCTCCACCAGCAGCGTGTCGTCACCGAAGGAGGAGCGGGCCTCGCGGCGGGCCGCGGCGATCTCGTCCGCGAGCACCGCCCCGTCACGGACCAGGCGCATGCCCTTGCCGCCGCCGCCCGCGGAGGGCTTGAGCAGCACCGGCATGCCGATCTCCTCGGCGGCCGCGACGAGTTCGGCGTCGGACAGGCCGCTGCCGGAGGAGCCGGGGACCACGGGCACGCCCGCGGCCCGTACGGTCTCCTTCGCCCGGATCTTGTCGCCCATCAGGGAGATCGCGGACGCGGGCGGGCCGATGAAGGCCAGGCCCGCCGCGGCGCAGGCCTCGGCGAAGGCCGCGTTCTCGGCGAGGAAGCCGTACCCGGGGTGGACGGCCTCGGCGCCGGTGCGCCGGGCCGCGTCGAGCAGCCGCTCCACGGACAGGTAGCTCTCGGCGGCCGCGGCCGGCCCGATCCGGACGGCCGTGTCGGCCTCCCGGACGTGGCGGGCGTCCGCGTCGGCGTCGCTGAAGACGGCCACGGACCGGATCCCGAGCTCCCGCAGGGTGCGGATGACCCGGACCGCGATCTCGCCCCGGTTGGCCACAAGGACAGTGCTGAACATTGGGGTCCTCACGTCACAGGTCTCGGGTCACATACGGAAGATGCCGAAGGCCGGCTGCGCCGGGTCCCTCTGCGGCAGCGGCGCGTTCGCGCACGCGGTCAGCGCCAGGCCCAGCACCTGCCGGGTCTCCAGGGGGTCGATGACGCCGTCGTCCCACAGCCGGGCGGTGGCGTAGTAGGCGTTGCCCTGCTCCTCGTACTGGGCGCGGACCGGGGCCTTGAAGGTCTCCTCGTCCTCCAGCGGCCATTCCTGGCCGGCGGCCTCCAACTGGTCGCGCTTGACCGTGGCCAGGACGGAGGCGGCCTGCTCGCCGCCCATCACCGAGATCTTGGCGTTGGGCCACATCCACAGGAAGCGGGGGCTGTACGCCCGGCCGCACATCGAGTAGTTGCCCGCGCCGTACGAGCCGCCGACGACCACCGTCAGCTTCGGCACGCGCGTGCAGGCCACGGCGGTGACCATCTTCGCGCCGTGCTTGGCGATGCCGCCGGCCTCGTAGTCGCGACCGACCATGAAGCCGGAGATGTTCTGGAGGAACAGCAGCGGGATCCCGCGCTGGTCGCACAGCTCGATGAAGTGGGCGCCCTTCTGGGCGGATTCGGCGAAGAGGATGCCGTTGTTGGCGATGATGCCGACCGGGTGGCCGTGGATCCGGGCGAAGCCGGTGACCAGCGTGGTGCCGAACTCCGCCTTGAACTCCTGGAAGCGGGAGGCGTCGACGATCCGGGCGATGATCTCGCGGGCGTCGTAGGGGGTGCGGGAGTCGACGGGGACCGCGCCGTACAGGCCGTACGGGTCCACCTTCGGCTCCTCGGCCGGCTCCACCGACCAGGGCAGTGCCCCGCGCTCGGGCAGGGTCGCCACGATGTTCCGCACGATCCGCAGCGCGTGCGCGTCGTCCTCCGCCAGGTGGTCGGTCACACCGGAGACACGGCTGTGCACCTCGCCGCCGCCGAGCTCCTCGGCCGTGACCACCTCGCCGGTGGCGGCCTTCACCAGCGGCGGGCCGCCCAGGAAGATCGTGCCCTGGTTGCGGACGATGACCGCCTCGTCGCTCATCGCCGGCACGTACGCGCCGCCCGCGGTGCAGGAGCCGAGGACGGCCGCGATCTGCGGGATGCCGGCGCCGGACATCCGGGCCTGGTTGTAGAAGATGCGGCCGAAGTGCTCGCGGTCGGGGAAGACCTCGTCCTGCATGGGCAGGAAGGCGCCGCCGGAGTCCACGAGGTACAGGCAGGGGAGACGGTTCTCCAGCGCCACCTCCTGGGCCCGCAGGTGCTTCTTGACGGTCATCGGGTAGTAGGTGCCGCCCTTGACCGTGGCGTCGTTCGCGACGATCACGCACTCGCGGCCGCTGACCCGGCCGATGCCGGCGATCACCCCTGCGGCCGGCGCCGCGCCCCCGTACATGCCCTCGGCGGCCAGCGGGGCCAGTTCGAGGAAGGGGGAGCCCGGGTCCAGGAGGGTGTCCACCCGGTCGCGGGGCAGCAGCTTGCCGCGCGCGGTGTGCCGGGCGCGGGCCTTCTCCCCACCGCCGAGCCGGGCCGCGTCCAGGCGGGCGCGCAGGCCCTCGGCGAGTTCGCGGTGGGCGGCCTCGTTGGTGCGCCAGGCCTCGGACGCCGGGTCCGCGGCGCTCGTGAGGACGGGTGCCTGCTGCATCGGTCGAGCTCCCTTGCTCGGTCCACGCGGTTAATGACCGTTAACTTCTGTGGAGCCAAGGTTAACGACCGCTAACGGCCCCTGTCTAGAATGGATTCCCATGAGCACTTCAGCGGCCGCCCCGACCCGTCGCGAGCAGATCCTCAGTGAGGCCGCCCGCCTCTTCGCCGAACGCGGGTTCCACGGCGTCGGCGTCGACGAGATAGGCGCCGCCGTGGGTATCAGCGGCCCCGGCCTGTACCGGCACTTCGCGGGCAAGGACGCCATGCTCGCCGAGCTGCTCGTCGGCATCAGCGAGCGGCTGCTGACCGGCGGGCGCCGCCGGGTGGAGGAGGCCGCCGGCGACCCCGCCGCGGTCCTGGCCTCGCTGATCGACGGCCACATCGACTTCGCGCTCGACGACCGCGCTCTGATCACCCTGCACGACCGGGAGCTCGACCGGCTCCGCGAGGCCGACCGCAAGCTCGTGCGCCAGCTCCAGCGCAAGTACGTCGAGCTGTGGGTGGACGTCGTACGGGCCCTGCACCCGCAGGTCGGCGAGGCCGAGGTGCGGGTCGCCGTGCACGCCGTCTTCGGCCTGCTGAACTCCACCCCGCACCTGGCGGCGCTCGGCCGGGAGGCGACGGAGTCGCTGCTGCGTCGGCTCGCCCACGGCGCCTTCGGGGCGTTGACCGCGTGACACGACGCGTCCGACGGCTGGGATGGAACCGACGCATCCGGGGGCGCGGCGGCAGAATGGGCCGCATGCCGAAGCCGATAGATACGTCCGTACCCACCCGCGCCGAGCTCGTCGAACACCTGGTTCGCACGCGGATCGCCGGACAGGTCGCCACCCCGCGCGAGAACAACCTCGACCACTACCGCAAGCTCGCCAACGGCGACCGGCACTACTGGCTCGGCCTGGAACTGGGCGATCGCTGGACCGACGAGCAGGACGTGCTCGCGGTGATGGCCGAGCGCTGCGGCGTCGTCGACGACCCCGAGCACCGGCAGGGCCAGGACACCATCGACCCGGAACTGACCGTGGCCGCCCTCGACCGGATGGCGGCCCGGCTGCGCAAGGCGGCCCTGGACCGCCAGCGCGTCCTGCTGGCCACCGGCCACCCGGGCGGCCTGCTCGACGTCCACCGGGCCACCGCCGAGGCCCTGCGGGCGGCGGGCTGCGAGATCGTCGTGATCCCGTCCGGGCTGACCGCCGACGAGGCCTCGGTGTGGCAGTTCGCCGACATCGCCGTACTGGAGCGGGGCGCCACCCTGTGGCACACCCACTCCCCGGCCCCGATGGCCGCGATCCTCGACGGCCTCGCCGCGGCCGGCCGCCCCCTGCCCGACCTGGTCGTCGCCGACCACGGCTGGGCGGGCTGCGCCGCGCAGCGCGGACTCGACGCGGTCGGGTACGCGGACTGCAACGACCCCGCCCTGTTCCTCGGCGAGGCGGAGGGCACCCTCCAGGTGGTGGTCCCGCTGGACGACCACGTCCGCGACCCGCGCTTCTACGACCCGATGGTCGCGTACCTGCTGAACGCGGCGGGCCTCCTGGAGGGCTGAACCCCAGGGACACCCCTCCGGCGGACGGGCGCGCGGCGCACCGTCCGCCGGGGTCGCCCCAACCTCAGGGGGCGACGGGCAGCCGGCGCTTGTGGTCGGTCAGGCGGTAGCGGCGGACGATCGTCCCGAAGGCCCGCTCGTCGACCGGCTTGCCCTCCAGGAAGTCGTCGATCTGGTCGTACGTGACCCCGAGCGCGTCCTCGTCGGCCTTGCCGGGGTCGAGGGTCTCCAGGTCGGCCGTCGGCGTCTTCCACACGAGCTCGGCGGGCGCGCCCAGCGCGTCGGCCACGGCGCGCACCCGCCGCTTGGTCAGACCGGTCAGCGGGACCACGTCCGCGGCGCCGTCGCCGAACTTGGTGAAGAAGCCGGAGACCGCCTCGGCAGCGTGGTCGGTGCCGACGACCAGGCCGTCGTGCGCGCCGGCCACCGCGTACTGGGCGATCATGCGCTGGCGGGCCTTGATGTTGCCGTGCACGAAGTCCTGGTGGTGGGCGTCGCGGAAGACCACGCCGGCGGCCGCCGAGGCGTCGAGGGCGGCGTCGCTCGCGGGCTTGACGTCCACGGTCAGCACGTGGTCGGCCCGGATGAAGGACAGCGCGAGCTGGGCGTCGTGCTCGTCGGCCTGGACCCCGTAGGGCAGCCGCATCGCGTAGAACGCCGCCTCGTGCCCGGCGGCGCGGGCCCGCTCGACCGCGAGCTGGCACAGCCGGCCGGTGGTGGTGGAGTCCACGCCGCCGCTGATGCCGAGCACGAGGGAGCGCAGACCGGTGGAGGTCAGCCGCTCGGTGAGGAAGGCCACCCGGCGCTCGATCTCCCGCTCGGCGTCGAAGGTCTCGGCGACCTCCAGTTCCCGGGCGATCTCCTGCTGCAGGGCGATGGACGCCGGCTCGCTCACGTCTGCTCCTTGTTCCGGCCGTTCCGGCCGCGGTGGGCTGTCGCGCCCACCCTACCCAGGGGGTGTCCGGGGGCCGGGGCCGGACGGCCGCCGGGACCGCCCCGGCCAGGGCCGGTCAGGGCCGGTCAGGTGTGCGGGACGCGGACGACGCCCTCCTGGATCACCGTCACGGCCAGCCGGCCGTCCTGCGTCCAGATGCGGGCCTGGCCCAGGCCGCGGCCGCCGTGCGAGGTGGGGGAGTCCTGGTCGTACAGCAGCCACTCGTCGGCCCGGAACGGCCGGTGGAACCACATCGCGTGGTCCAGCGAGGCCCCCACCACGTCGCCGACCGCCCAGCCGCCCCGGCCGTGCGCGAGCAGCACCGAGTCGAGCAGGGTCATGTCCGACACGTACGTGGCCAGGCAGGTGTGCAGCAACGGGTCGTCGCCCGCCAGCTTCCCGGCGGTCCGGAACCACACCTGCGAGCGGGGCTCCACCGGCTCGCCGATGGTGCCCCACGGCGGGGTGGTCGCGTACCGCAGGTCCACCGCGCCGCGCGCCTCCAGCAGCCGTTCCACCGTGCCCGGGTCCCGGAACAGGTCCCGGTAGGCGGGCAGCGCCTCGGCCGCGGTCGGCAGGCTCTCCGGATCCGGCGCCTGCGGCATCCCGACCTGGTGGTCGAGGCCTTCCTCGTACACCTGGAAGGAGGCCGAGAGGTGGAAGATCGGCTGGCCGTGCTGGACGGCGACGACCCGCCGCGTGGTGAAGGAGCGCCCGTCGCGGATCCGGTCCACGGAGTAGACGATGGGCGCGCCCGGGTCGCCCGTGCGCAGGAAGTACGAGTGGAGCGAGTGCGCGGTGCGGTCCGCGGGCACGGTCCGGCCGGCCGCGACCAGCGCCTGGGCCGCGACCTGTCCGCCGAACACGCGCGGCACCAGGGAGGTGCGGCTCGTGCCGCGGAAGATGTTCTCCTCGATCTGCTCCAGGTCGAGCAGATCGAGGAGATCGGTGAGTGCCTCGCTCAAGGGGTCTTACAGCCCCATCGACTTGGCGATGATCGACTTCATGATCTCGCTGGTGCCGCCGTAGATGCGGTTGACGCGGTTGTCCGCGTACAGGCGGGCGATCGGGTACTCGTTCATGTAGCCGTAGCCGCCGTGCAGCTGGAGGCAGCGGTCGATGACGCGGTGCGCGACCTCGGTGCAGAACAGCTTCGCGGAGGCGGCCTCGGCCGGGGTCAGCTCGCCCGCGTCCAGGGCCTCCAGGGCGCGGTCGGCGACGGCCTGGGCGGCGTCCACCTCGGCCTGGCAGGCGGCCAGCTCGAACTTGGTGTTCTGGAAGTGGGCGACCGGCTTGCCGAAGACGGTGCGCTCGGTCACGTACTGCTGGGCGAACCGGACGGCCGCGGCGGCCTGGGCGTACGCGCCGAAGGCGATGCCCCAGCGCTCGGAGGCCAGGTTGTGGCCGAGGTAGTAGAAGCCCTTGCCCTCCTCGCCGAGCAGGTCCTCGACCGGGACCTTGACGTCGACGAACGCCAGCTCGGCGGTGTCGGAGGTCTTCAGGCCCAGCTTGTCGAGCTTGCGGCCGATGGAGTAGCCCTCGGACTTGGTGTCCACGGCGAACAGCGAGATGCCGAAGCGGCGGTCCTCGGCCGACGGGGCGGAGGTGCGGGCGCAGACGATGACGCGGTCGGCGTGCACACCGCCGGTGATGAACGTCTTGGCGCCGTTGAGGACGTAGTGCGTGCCGTCCTCGGAGAGCTTGGCGGTGGTCTTCATGCCCGCGACGTCGGAGCCGGTGCCGGGCTCGGTCATCGCCAGCGCCCACATCTCCTCACCGGAGACGAACTTCGGCAGGAAGCGCTTCTTCTGCTCGTCGGTGGCGAGCATCTTGATGTAGGGCAGGGCGAGCAGGACGTGCACGCCGGAGCCGCCGAAGTTCACGCCCGCACGGGAGGTCTCCTCGTACAGGACGGCCTCGAACTTGTGGGTGTCCAGGCCGGCGCCGCCGAACTCCTCGGGGACGTTGATGCCGAAGACGCCCAGCTCACCGAGCTTGTAGTAGAAGTCGCGGGGCGCCTGGCCGGCGGCGAACCACTCGTCGTAGACGGGTACGACCTCGGCCTCGATGAAGGCGCGGATGGTCTCCCGGAAGGCCTCGTGGTCCTCGTTGAACACCGTACGGCGCACGGCCGGCTCCCTTCGTCGCGGCGGTCCGCCGCTTATGTCTAAGCGCTTGCTCATACAAAGTTACCGGCGAGTTGTCGACTCTGTCCAGAGCTGTGCAGACGGTATGACGAGCGCCACCTCCCCAGGTGGGGAGCCCGGCCCCACCCTCGGGGTCGCCCCTGCCAACTCCCCTGAGCCGCCCACCCGTTACCCCCAGGGGGGCAGTCCTCTCCACGAAGGATCCGAGGGGCCCCGAACGATCACCAGGATGGAAGCCGACCGACCAGAACGAGCCAGGAGCCCGCATGAACCGCCGCACGCGCACCGTCCTCGCCGCCGCCCTCCTCCTCGGCCTCACCGCCGGGCCCCTGGGCGTCACCGCCCACGCCGCCCCCGCCGCCGTCACCACCCAGGGCCCCGACACCGCCGCCACCACCCAGGGCCCCGACACCGCCGCCCTGCGCAAGGCCCTCGCCGGCCTCCCGGACCAGGACGCCACCGCCGCCCTGATCCGGGTCGGCGGGAACGGCCGCTGGACCGGCACGGCCGGCGTGCGCGACCTGCGCACCGGGGCCCCCGCCCTCGCCGACGCCCGCTTCCGGGCCGGCTCCACCACCAAGGTCGTCACCGCGGCCCTTGTCCTGCAGCTCGCCGCCGAAGGCCAGGTCGACCTGAACGCCCCGGCCCGCCGCTACCTGCCGGACGTCCTCCCGGCCGCCTTCGACCAGGTCACCGTCCGCAACCTGCTCAACTTCACCAGTGGCATCCAGCCGGGCGTCGACTTCGGCGACACCGTGGAGGAGGGCTACCCGCACCGCTACGAGACGATCCCCCCGCAACAGGTGGTGGCCTCCGCCGTCGCGAAGGGCCCGGCCTTCACCCCGGGCACGCGGCAGGACTACGGGAACATCGGCTACACGATCCTCGGCATGCTGATCGAGAAGACCACCGGCGACACCTACGCCCACCAGGCCGAGGCCCGGATCTTCCGCCCCCTCGGCATGACCGGCACCTCCTTCCCCCAGGGCACCGACCCCCGCATCCACGGCCCCCACAACCGCGGCTACGACCTCATGGACGGCAAGCCGGTCGACGTCACCGAATGGAACATGTCCGACCGCTTCGCCGCCGGCGACATGATCTCCACCACCCGCGACCTGGAACGCTTCCTCGTCGCCCTCTTCCGCGGACAGGTCGTCCCGGAGCCCCAGCTCACCGAAATGTTCACGGTCCCGGACGTCCCCGGCGCCACCTACGCCGCCGCCCTCCAGCGCTACGAGGTCAACGGCAAGGAAATCTGGGGCAAGACCGGCGCCCGCCCCGGCTACCACACGGTGATCGCAGCCACCCGAGACCTCTCCCGCACCGTCGTCTACTCGGTCAACAGCACCGACGCCAAGGGCGACGGCCTCAAGATCGCCCAGCGCTTCGCCTTCCCCGCCTTCAACCGCTGAGGCCGCCCCCGCCGAGGGACGGCTTGCAACGCGCGGCGCCTCCCGCCTTGCAGGGTCCGCAACGCAACAAACCGCTCCGCCGGCCCGCCCGCCGTGCGCAGCGGATCGCTACGTGGTTCTGGTGGATGGCGGCTGCGGGCCGGGTTGCGGCGGTGCAGCGTTGCGGCGCACGGGTGCCCACCGCAACGCGAACCACAGCTCCGCCCGCACGTCCGGGTCGTCCAGATCCCGCCCGAGCAGCTCCGCACAGCGGGCGACACGCTGCCGGACCGTGTTCCGGTGGACCCCCAGCGCCGCGGCGCTGCGGTCCCAGCCGCCGTGGTGGGCCAGCCAGCCCCGCAGCGTCTCGCGCAGCACCGGGGGCAGGGGCGCGAGCAACGCCTCCGCATGCGCCCGGGCCTCGGCTTCGCCGACCAGGCCCGCGAAGCCGGGGTCGGTGTGGCGGGCCAGCGGGGCGCGGGCCGCCTCGGCACGGTCGAGGGCGCGCCGGGCCTGCGCGTCGGCGGTGGCCAGGGCTTCGGGTGCGGCCGGGGCGCTGACCCCCAGCCGCCATCCGGGCTGCGGGCCGGGATCCCGGTCGGTGAGGAGCCGTACGACGGGACCGGGCCGCGGGTCCAGCAGTACGGTCCCCAGCGCCGCGGCGAGGGCCCGCGGGTCGGGATCGGTGCCGCCGCCGCGGGCGTGGACGGCGTACCAGGGGCCGGGTCCCAGCACCTCCGCCGGGGAGCCGCCGAGCAGCAGCCGGGCCAGGGCGGCGGTGTCGTCGCCCGCGGGCCGTTCGGCGGTGAGCAGGGTCAGCAGGACGGCGGCGACCGATGCGACGGTGTGGTCGCCGGGGGTACGGGCCGGGGTGGCCGTACCCAGCGCCGCAGGTCGGCCGGCGTGCCGGCCGAGGGCGTAAGCGGCGAGGTGCCGCCCCCCGGCCTGGTCGGTGGCGGTCGCGGGCCCCGCGGCCCGCCCGACGCGGGCCATGAGGGCCTCCAGCGAGGCGCCGACTTCGGCGTCGGCACCGCCGTCGCCGGAAGTGCCCGGCGGTGTGCCCGCGGCGCGCCCGTCGGGCCACAGCACCACGTACCCCCCGAGGCTCGCCGCGAGCCTGGACAACACCGCCGGCACCGGATCCGGCCGGGCAGCGGCCGCAGCCAGTGCCTGCTGGGCTTCGGTCACGCGGCGCAGCTCACGGGTCCGCGCCTCGGCCATCAGCCGCCACACCGCGCGGGCGACCGCGGTGAACGGGGTGCGCGGCGGAACCTCCAGCAGCGGCAGTCCGTGCCGCGCACAGGCGTCGGCGAGCGCGGTCGGCACCTCCTCGTGCACGGGAGCCACACCGAACCCGAGGGCCGCGGCCCCGGCGGCGACGAGCCGGGCGACGTACTGGTCGTAGGAACCGGCGGCGGGACCCTCGGCAGGCCCCGCCCCCGCAGTGAGCAGCAGCTCCCCGCCCAGCAGGTACGGCGAGGGATCGGCCATCTCGGAGGCGTGCACGCCGTACACCCAGGCCCCGGCCGGCCCGGCCAGATGCCGAAGCCCGAGCTCCCGGTCCCCGAGCAGCGCCCCCAGTGCGACGGGCGGCACGGGCGAAACGGCCGGCCCCGTCGACGTCCCGACGGCGGCTCCGTCGCTCACCGGAGCCGAATCAGGCCGATCAGCGCCCCCGTTCAAGGAACCCATCCCGCCCATGGATCCTCCGCACATACCAGTCGGACAGTATGGATGGAACGTACACCGCGCGCCCCGACCCGGGCGACTTACGCTCGAAGCACCAGCAGCACCTGCAAGACCTGCACGACCCGCAAGGCCTGTAGGACCTCCAGAAGGGCACCCCCCCATGAGCATCGAGCGCAACGAGCAGACGCCCCGCGGACCGGTCGACTCCTCCCGCATCCCGCGGTACGCGGGTCCCGCGACCTTCGCCCGGCTGCCCCGCCTGGACGAGGTCGGTTCGGCGGACGTCGCCGTCGTCGGCGTACCCTTCGACTCCGGCGTGTCCTACCGCCCCGGCGCCCGCTTCGGCGGCAACGCCATCCGTGAGGCCTCGCGCCTCCTGCGCCCGTACAACCCGGCGCAGGACGCCTCCCCGTTCGCGCTCGCGCAGGTCGCCGACGCCGGTGACATCGCCGTCAACCCCTTCAACATCAACGAGGCCGTAGAGACGGTCGAGGCCGCCGCCGACGAGCTGCTGTCCGCCGGTTCCCGTCTGATGACCCTCGGCGGCGACCACACCATCGCCCTCCCCCTCCTCCGCTCGGTCGCGAAGAAGCACGGCCCGGTCGCCCTGCTGCACTTCGACGCCCACCTGGACACCTGGGACACGTACTTCGGCGCCGAGTACACCCACGGCACGCCGTTCCGCCGCGCCGTCGAGGAGGGCATCCTCGACACCGAGGCCCTCTCGCACGTCGGTACCCGCGGCCCGCTGTACGGCAAGCAGGACCTCGACGACGACGCCAAGATGGGCTTCGGCATCGTGACCTCGGCCGACGTGTACCGCCGCGGCGCCGACGAGGTCGCCGACCAGCTGCGCCAGCGCATCGGCGACCGCCCGCTGTACATCTCCATCGACATCGACGTGCTGGACCCGGCCCACGCGCCCGGCACCGGCACCCCGGAGGCGGGCGGCATGACCTCCCGCGAGCTGCTGGAGATCATCCGCGGCCTGTCGTCCTGCAACCTGGTCTCCGCCGACGTGGTCGAGGTCGCCCCGGCGTACGATCACGCCGAGATCACCTCGGTCGCGGCGTCCCACACCGCGTACGAGCTGACCACGATCATGAGCCGCCAGATCGCCGCGGCGAAGGGCAAGTAGGACCCCCGGGCCCGGCCCCCGCGGCGCGAAGGGCGAACGGGCAGCCCGCCCACGGGCTGCCCGGCGCCCCCGTACTCCCACGGAAGGCACGGAACAGCGTGACGCACGACCACGACCTGGTACTCCGCCCCACCGACGCCCAGCGGGCGGCGGCCCTCGCGCCGCCGCCGGGCCGCACGGGCGGGGACCTGGTCGTGGAGACGCTGCGCGGGCTGGGCGCGACCACCGTGTTCGGGCTGCCGGGGCAGCACGCCCTCGGGCTGTTCGACGCGGTGGGCCGCTCCGACCTGCGGCTGGTCACCCTCCGCGTGGAGAACAACGCCGGCTTCGCCGCCGACGCGTACGGCCGGATGACCGGCGAGGCGGTGCCCCTCCTCCTGTCCACCGGCCCGGGCGCCCTGACCGCGCTGCCCGCTCTCGCCGAGGCGGCCGCGGCATCGTCACCCGTCCTCGCGATCTCCTCCCAGGTCCCGACGGCCGGCCTCGGCGGCGGCCGGCGCGGCCACCTGCACGAGCTGCGCGACCAGGCCGCCTCCTTCCGGGACGTGGTCAAGTCCGTGCACCTCGCCCGGACCCCCTCCCAGATCCCCTCCACCATCGCCGAGGCGTGGGAGTCGGCGCTGACGGCCCCGCACGGGCCGGTGTGGGTGGAGATCCCGGAGGACGTGCTCCGCACCGCGACGATCGTCCCGCAGGTCACCGGCATGGACGCCACCCCGCACGACCTGCCCCCGCGCCCCGAGCTCACGGCCCTCGCGGCGCACTGGCTGGAGAACGCCGAACGCCCCGTGATCATCGCGGGCGGCGGCGTCGTCCGCGCGGACGCGGCCGGAAAGCTGAAGCAGCTCGCCGAACGCCTCTCCGCCCCCGTGGTCACCACCTTCGGCGGCAAGGGCGCCTTCCCCTGGACCCACCCGCTCTCCCTCCAGTCCTGGCTGGAGGACCGCCACACGACCGACTTCCTGGAGGACGCGGACGTCCTCCTCGTCGTCGGCTCCGGCCTCGGCGAGCTGTCCTCGAACTACCACACGTTCGCGCCCCGCGGTCGGGTGGTCCAGATCGAGGCGGACCTCGGCAAGCTGGAGTCCAACCACCCCGCCCTCGGCATCCACGCGGACGCCCGCCTCGCGCTCCAGGCCCTCCTCGAAACCGTGGCCGAACGCCACGACCCCACCGCCCCCGACCGCGTCCGCGCCGTCCTCTCCGCCGTCGCGGCCCGCCTGGCCTCCCAGGACCTCACGCTGGAGCAGGGCCTCCTCACCTCGATCCGTTCGGCCCTCCCGCCCCGGTCCCCGTCCTTCTGGGACATGACGATCCTGGCCTACTGGGCGTGGTCGGCCTTCGACCCGAAGCACCCGAACACCATGCACTCGGCCCAGGGCGCCGGCGGCCTCGGCTACGCCTTCCCCGCTGCCCTCGGGGCCTGCCTGGCCGAGCCCGGCACCCCTGTCCTCGCCGTGTCCGGCGACGGCGGCGCGATGTACTCCCTCGCCGAGCTGGCCACCGCCCGCCAGCACGACCTGGACGTCACCTGGCTGATCGTGGACGACGGCGGCTACGGCATCCTGCGCGAGTACATGACGGACGCCTTCGACGGCCGCACGACCGGCACCGAACTGACCCGCCCGGACTTCGCGGCCCTGGCCGCGTCCTTCGGCGTCCCCGCCACCCGGACCACCCCGGAATCCCTCACGGCCGACCTGAGGCGGGCCCTGGCCACCCCGGGCCCCTCGATGGTGGTACTTCCGGCCAAACCCCGCATGTTCGCCCCCACACACATCTAAGGCTTGCCCAGGGGCTCGCCAGGTTGGCGGCTCACGGGGACGAAGTCTGAGGGGGAGCAGTGTCGTTCGACCAGGAGTGGGACCGGCACAGGCGGGCGACCGCCGCGACCGGGGCGCCGAGCGGGCCCGGGACACCCGGCGGGCCCGGGGTGCTGGCCACCACCCCTCCCGAGAAGAAGAAGGCGGCCAACACCATCGAGAACGTCCTGCAGCCCGGCACGACGAAGGCCGCGGACGCGGCCGACGAGCCGACCGACAACGCGGTCAAGGCCTTCACGGGCTGGGACACGGCAGCCGGTCTGACGAAGGCGCACACGCACTGGGACGACCAGGTCAAGCGCCTGATGGCACGGCTGGACTCGGAGAAGAAGGCCCTGCGCGGGGCGTCCAACCTGTTCACCGGGAACGACCAGCTGACGGGCCGGAGCTTCCAGCCGGTGCAGTCCAAGGTCACGGGGCTCTAGGGGGAGACGGACGTGCCGAACTACGCCGAGATCATGCAGACCGACCTCTCCGCGCTCACGACGGCCGCCGACGGCTGGAAGGCCGTGGCGGCACAGTTCAAGACCATGGAGGACGTCTACAAGGACGAGGTCCAGAAGGTCTCCACCGGCAACGGCTGGCTGGGCACCAGCGCCACGACCGCCGCCACCAACTCCTCCATCACCCGCCAGGAGTACGCGTCGGCGCAGAAGGAGGCGCTGGCCATGGAGTCGCTGCTCCGTGACGCGCACGCCCGGTTGACGGACCTCAAGGGCCGCTTGGTGTCCGCCGTTTCGGACGCCAAGGCCGCCGGCATGAAGGTCTCCGACGACGGCAACGCGAGCTTCGACTTCTCCAAGGTCGACGCCGGCACCGCGAAGGCGGCGCGGCACGATCCCGACCTCCCGGAGATCGAGCGGGCCTGGACCCGCCGGATCTCGGACACCGTCAAAGCGATCACGGAGTTCGACGCGGACGTCAGGACCGCCCTGCTGAACGCGTCGGGCGCGGACGGCACGGCGATGTTCGGCTTCAACCCGAAGCCCGTCAACGACGTCGAGGCGGTGGAGGCGCTGGCCCTCACCCAGAAGATCCGTGACGGCAAGGCCTCTCCGGAGGAACTGCGGCACTACGACGAGGTCCTGAAGCAGAACTCCGGGGACAAGCACTTCAGCGAGGCGTACCTGAACGGGCTGGGGGCGAAGGGCACCCTGCTGCTCGCCGACCAGATGAACCTGGCGTCGCACGACCGCGGCACGTCGACGGCCGACAGGAAGCTCTACGAATCGATCAACTCGGGCCTCGCCTGGACGATCGCCTCGGGCACCAAGGACCCGGACAGCTACGCGTACGAGCCCTTCGTGAACGGGCTCAAGGAACAGGGCGCCGAGCTGGTCGCCAAGGGCCTGCGACCGACGTACGGCTACCAGGCGCTGGTCACCCTCATGGCGCACGGCGACGGCTACGGCAGGCAGTTCCTCAACGACGTCGGCGACGGCATGATCGCGGCCGAGAAGTCGAACCCGCACATGTACGACCACCCCTACGACTCCCAGCGCCCGAACCTCGTCTCCGACCCGCTGGACGGCCTGCTCGGCATCATGGCCGAGGACCCGGACTCGGCGACGTACTTCCTCGACCCCGAGGCGCCCGGCAACAAGAACGAGCACCTGAAGTACCTGCTCACCGAGCGCGAGATGCCGGACCCCTGGTCCGCGGCCGGCGTCGGCCAGCCGATCGGGATGCACGGCGACAAGACGGCGGGCCTGGGAGCGGCCCTCCAGGCTGCGGCGACCGGTCACACGGACGGCGAGAAGCTCGGCCCGCCCGGACCGCACACCGAGGGCCAGGCCCGCGTGATGCACAACGCCGTCCGCCTCCTCGACGCCGAGATGGGCGGCGACACGTTCCCGAAGCACCTGGAAGGCCTGCGCCAGCCGATGGCGAAGGCACTGGTCGACTACGTGGCGGACACCCACGTCATCCTCGGCGGCCAGGAGTCCGACCTGGGCGGCATCAACGGCAGCGACTCGATCCACGGTTCGGGCGACGGGGCCCGGATCGCGGTCGGCCAGGGCAGCCTGGTCCGCGTGATGCGCGGCGTGGCCGACGACGGCCCGGCGTTCGCCCTGCTGGTCGAGGCGGAGCGGATGTACTCGGCGGAGCAGCTCACCGCCGCCGCCCCGTACAAGGGCGACATGCACGGTGTGAGCGCGGACTGGGACAACCGGGCCCACGACATCGGCGCGGCGGCCGGCGCCCTCAACGGCATCGGGGCCGACGTCTACAAGGACAAGGAAGACGACCAGGGCAAGTGGGCGGAAGGCACATCTGAGCACACGGCTGCCGTTGCGAACGGACTCATCGGCGAGATCCCGATCGCGGGCACGGTCGGAGGCTCGCTGATCGACTCGCTCAAGTACGAGTGGGTCGAGGGCGTCAAGGACGAGGCCGAGGACCAGGGGAAGAAGGATTCCAGCGGCAACTATGGGAAGGGCAGGCAGGCGACCAACGACCTGTTCGAGGCGTGGAGCAAGGACCGTCACATGGAAGGCGATCCTGCTTTCAAGCATGCCAAGAACATGGCGCACGACAGCTACACCAGTGGGCGGGATGCCGCTCGCGCGCACCTCCGGTCCTGACGTGTTCAAGACTCTCAGGCGGTCGACGGCTGCTCTCCTCTGTGCGCTGACCCTGGCGTCGTGCGACTCGGGCGATGCCGATGAGAAGGCGGCGAACCTGTGCGGGACCCCGTCTTCTTCGGAAGAGACCGTGCTTCTGCGGCAGGTCCTCCAGACCGAGGGCTTCACGACGAAGGCCTACAAGCCCACGGACGAACTGGTGAAGAAGCTGGAGCGCGACCTGCGGTCGATGCCTCCCGAAAGGCAGACGTACTACCACCTCACGTGCGCGTTCCAGGCGGACACCGATACACGTCTCGCCCGGGCGAGCTTCTCGTTCGCATGGGCGCCTCGAAGCGCTCCTCAGCAGCCGTGGTTCGCCGGCAATGTGTCGTACGACGTGAACGGCGCGCGTGGTGTGGCGGACAACACGAAGGCGCGGTTGCTCGTCCAGTGCGACATGCCCGGTGATCTCGCGGCGCAGTCGCAGAAGGCGTACCTGTCCGCGGACGTTTCGTACACGTTCATGGACTTCGAGCCTGACGAGAGCCAAGCGGCAACGGACAGGAAGATGGCCCTCACTGCTCTCATGACCCGCCGCGTCAACGAGGCCCTCGGTTGCGGGAACAAGCCCCTGGAGAAGTCCCCGGTCGTGAAGCCGCTGCCTACCCCCTGACCGGGAACTCGGCCCAGACCGTCTTGCCGATGCCGTGAGCGCGGGGCTCCTGCCCCCACCGGCTGGCCACGGCCGCCACCACCGCGAGGCCGCGGCCGTCCTCACCGTCGGGCCGGTGCGGTCGGGGGTCCAGGTCCACCCAGTCGCCGGCGTCGGCGACCTCGACGCGCAGGCACGCGCCGTCCCACACCGCCCGCACCCCGATCTCCCGGCCGCGGGGCGCATGAGCATGCCGTACGGCGTTGGTGACGAGCTCCGACAGGGCCAGCTCGGCGGCCTCCACGGTCAGGCGTGCGACACCCCAGGCTCGGGCCTGCTCACGGAAAAAGACCCGGGCCCAGCCAGGGCTACGAGGGCTGCGAGGGAAGAGCCAGAAGACTTCGGTCGGCAGGGATGCAGTCAGCGCCACCGGAACTCGCCTCTCTAGAGATTCGATGAAGTCGAGTGAAGCGCGCCGGCCGTCTATCGGTCAAGCTATCTCTAGAGATGTACGCAGCGTGTGCATGGGGGTGAGCAGGCGCCGACGCTTCCGTGCCTACGATGGCGAGAGATGATCGGGAGGACGCATGCCGAGTAACGGCTCCGGGCGGCAGCCCAAGTACCAGCGGATTGCTGCCGAGCTGAAGGAGGCCATCCAGGCCGGCACGTACGGGCCGGGCGACCGCCTTCCCGGCGAGAACGACCTGATGGCCACCTACGGCGTTGCACGCATGACAGCCCGCCAGGCTCTCGGCGTCCTCCAGACGCAGGGCATCGTGGAGGCCCGCAAGGGTGCCGGGGTTTTCGTCCGTGAGTTCAGACTGATCCGCCGACGCGGCATTCAGCGCCTCGGAGGCCACGTCTGGGGTGAAGGCCAGTCCATCTGGGAGGCCGACACCGAGAACCGGGACCCGTCCGTCGAACTGCTGTCCGTGGGTGAGGAGTCTGCGCCGCCGGGCATTGGGGCGCTGCTCGGGCTCGGCGAAGGCGGCCAGGTGTGCGTCCGCCGCTGACGGTTCCTTCTCGACGGTAAGCCGGTGCTCGTCTCGACGTCCTACCTGGACGCCGTCTTCACGGCCGGCACGCCCATCGCCGAGCCGGACACCGGCCCGGGCGGCATCTACGCCCGCCTCGCCGAGCTCGGCCGCGAGCCGGTCCGGTTCCGGGAGGAGATCCGGTCGCGGATGCCGGGGCCCGAGGAGGTCGAGGCCCTCGCCCTCGTGCCCGGGACGCCGGTGGTCCTGGTCTGCCGTACCGCCTTCGCCGCCGACGGACAGGTCGTCGAGGTGAACGAGATGGTGCTCGACTCCGCCGCCTACGTCCTGGAGTACGAGTTCGGCGCCGGCTGACGGCGCGGCCGGCCACGCGCCGCGTCCCTTCGGATGATGACGCTGTGTCATGGGCCCGAGGTCGCGGGCCGGGGACCTCCCCTGTGGGAGCTTGGTCGGTGAGCCGGTCCGTGTCGGTCCGGGAGCGGAGGCGCCGACGCCGTGATGCCCGCACTTTCCCGAAGCCCTGCCGCGGCAGCGGTCGCGGCCGCCCTGGCGGTGGTCCTCGTCGCCTGTCAGAGCGGCGGCGACCGCGAGCAGCGGCCTTCGCCGACGCCGCCCTCGGGCACGGAGCAGACCGTCGCCCCCGAACCGGAGGACACCGTGTTCCTGGGGGAGAGCGCCGCCAATTCCAGGCCGATCAGCGTGCCGGCGGCGTCCGTGGGCGAGCCCGCGACCCGGGACTTCGCGATCTCCAACCCCGAAGGCGAACCCAAGACCGTCCAGAACCTGTCGGCGACCACCGACAGCGGGGAGACCACGATCACGCAGGACAACTGCTCCGGCGTCGAGCTGCCGCCCGCAGGAACCTGCACGATCACGCTCCAGCACGTCGCCACCGCGCCGGGCAGCTACAGCGGGCAGCTCACCGCCGAGACCACCGACGGCGAGGTCATCACCGTCGGGATCACGGGGGAGGCGGTCGGCGCCGCGGCGAACTCCGACGGCTCAGCGGAATCCCCGAGTCCGAACCTGTCGGCCGACAGCACGCCCACCGGGGACACGCCCACCGACGACGCGTCCCCTGAGGTCACGGACTGATCTCCACCCGCACGGTGTCGTCGTCAGGCAGTGCAAGCACGACCGGCGCCCCGTCGGACACGGCATAGGAGACGACGTAGAAGCGGGACGGCGACTTCGTGAGGAGCCGGAAGCCGCGGTACTGGTAACGGTACGGCGCGGCGCCAGCGCCCTGGTCGTCGACGACGATGGCTTTGAGGTGGTGAGGGATGCGGACCTTCGAATGGACCACCACCCTCGGGCTGTCCAGGTAGTCGCTGGACGCGAGACTCTTGGCATCGGCCCAACCTGCTTGGGCCGCGTACCGCGCCATGGCGAAGAACAGGCTCATCGCTAGCAGCCCGATGAGTAAGGTGCCGCCCACGAGCCACAACCGGTCGCCCATCCGGGCCCCTTTGTGGAGCTCGCCGTCCCGGCTCCGGCCGAGGTGCATCTGTACGGCGAAGAACGCCAGCGTGGCGCCCAGCGCCACGACCAGGCAGGGCAGGAAATCGCGCATCCAGCCACTGGGGAGCTGCGGTAGCCGTCTCTCCATGAAGTAGGCCGGGAACCCGGCCAGCACCAGCAGCAGGCCGAGGGCGAGCAGGCAGCCCGTCACCCGGCGGCGCAGCGCCTCCCGCCCCGGTACGGCCAGGGCCCGGCCCACCGAGCCCAGCACCAGCAGCACCACCAGTCCGCAGATCAACAGCAGCCAGAGGGGGAAGAAGACCGCGTCCGGGCTTTTGACCACGTACGTCTGGAGGGAGAGCTGAAGATCACTCGCGGGGATGCCGAAGTAGGCGTAGTACGCGTCGGTGTAGGTGCTGCCGAAGTAGTAGAGGAGGCCGAGGACCACGGTCGCCGGGGCCGTGACGTACGCGGCCTTTTCCAGGAGCGACCCCGACCCGGTCCCCGGCCCCGCCGCCTGCGCCCCTGGTTCCGCCTCCGACGGCGGCACCGGCGACCCCCGGGCCGGCCCCGGTCCCGGCTCCGGTCCCGGCGGCTGCTCCTGCGGCTCGGGCATGCGCCCAGTCTCCGCGGGGGCGGCCCGGCCTGCACGCGGGCCGCGCCACCCGGCTGAACCGAACCGTGTGCACCTCGTCCCCGTTTCCCCCTCACCCCCGTTCCCCCCACCGGCCCCGCCCCGCGTGCGGCCGAGGTGACATATCCGCACCCTCGAGATGTTGCGGCGGGATGAAATCCGCCGGTCGGGGCGTTGGGGGAGGCGGCAGCGACGGACGGACGGGGAGGCAGAACGTGGCGGCGGCGCAGACAGCGGCAAGGACGGCGCAGACGGCCGGCGAGGGGCCGGGAGAGCACGGCGGCCCGGTGCAGCAGGGCTGGGCCAGGCGGCTCGCCGCCTATACCTGGCGCTACAAGGCCAACGTGCTGCTCGCACTCGGCTCGTCGCTCGGCGGCATGGCCGTCATGGCCTTCGTCCCGCTCGTCACGAAGGTCATCATCGACGACGTCATCGGGGAGCAGACCAAGCCGATGGCCCCCTGGGCCGGGCTGCTCGTCGGCGCCGCGGTCCTCGTGTACGCGTTCACGTACGTACGCCGCTACTACGGCGGGCGCCTCGCCCTCGACGTGCAGCACGACCTGCGCACCGACATGTACGCGACCATCGGCCGCCTCGACGGCCGCCGCCAGGACGAGCTGTCCACCGGCCAGGTCGTCGGCCGGGCCACGAGCGACCTCCAGCTGATCCAGGGCCTGCTCTTCATGTTGCCGATGACCATCGGCAACTTCCTGCTCTTCGGTATATCCCTGGCCGTGATGCTGTGGCTCTCGCCGCTGCTGACGCTCGTCGCACTGCTGATGGCGCCTGCCCTCTGGTTCATCGCGGACCGCAGCCGCAAGAAGCTGTTCCCCGCCACCTGGTGGGCCCAGGGCCAGGCCGCGGCCGTCGCCTCCGTCGTCGACGGGGCCGTGACCGGCGTCCGCGTCGTCAAGGGCTTCGGCCAGGAGGACCAGGAGACCGCCAAGCTCCGCGACGCCGGCCGCGGGCTGTTCGCCGGGCGGCTGCGGAGCATACGCCTGAACTCCCGCTACACCCCCGCCCTCCAGGCGGTGCCCGCCCTCGCCCAGGTCGCCATGCTGGCCCTCGGCGGCTGGCTGGCCACGAACGGGCAGGTCACCCTCGGCACCTTCGTCGCCTTCTCCACCTACCTCGCCCAGCTCGTCGGCCCCGTCCGCATGCTCGCCATGGTCCTCACCGTCGGCCAGCAGGCCCGTGCCGGCGTGGAGCGGGTGTTCGAGCTGATCGACACCGAGCCCACCATCCAGGACGGCACCCGGGAGCTGCCCGCCGACGCCCCCGCCACCGTCGAGTTCGACGACGTCGTCTTCGGCTACGACCCCGAGCGGCCCGTCCTCGACGGCTTCTCCCTCACCGTCGCCGCCGGCGAGACCGTCGCCGTCGTCGGCGCCTCCGGCTCCGGCAAGTCCACCGTCTCGCTCCTCCTGCCCCGCTTCTACGACGCCGACGCCGGCACCGTCCGCGTCGGCGGCCACGACGTCCGCGAGCTCACGTACGACTCGCTGCGCGCCGCGATCGGCCTCGTGCCGGAAGATTCGTTCCTCTTCTCCGACACCATCCGCGCCAACATCGCCTTCGGCCACCCGGAGGCCACCGAGGAGCAGGTCCGGGCCGCCGCCCGCGCCGCCCAGGCCGAGGCCTTCATCGAACGGCTGCCCGCCGGCTACGACACCAAGGTCGGCGAGCAGGGCCTGACCCTGTCGGGCGGCCAGCGCCAGCGCGTCGCGCTCGCCCGCGCCATCCTCACCGACCCCCGCCTGCTGCTCCTCGACGACGCCACCTCGGCCGTCGACGCCCGCGTCGAGCACGAGATCCACGAGGCGCTGCGCGCCGTCATGGCGGGCCGCACCACCCTCCTCATCGCCCACCGCCGCTCCACGCTCGCGCTGGCCGACCGGATCGCCGTACTCGACCGCGGCCGGCTCGCCGACATCGGTACGCACGAGGAGCTGGAGCACCGCTCCGCGCTGTACCGGCGGCTGCTGACCGACGCGGACGCGCTCGGCGCCGCCTCGCCGCGCACGCCCGAGGCGCCGGCGGCCACCATGGACGAGTTCGAGCGGGACTTCGAGCAGGACATCGAGGTCGAGGCCGAGATAGACGCCGAGCCGGTCAACGCCAAGCGGCGGGTCGTCGACGGGGTGACCCCCGAGCTGTGGCGCCGCCGCGAGGACAACGACACCAGGACGGCATCCTCGTCAGGAACCGCCTCCTCCGGGGCAGCTTCCGCCCCCGGAGCGCCCTCCGCGCCCCCCACCCCCGCCGCGGGCCCCCCGCACTCCATGGCCGGGGCCGTCGCCGGCACGCCGGCGACCCCCGAGCTCCTCGCCAAGGTGGCGGCCCTGCCGCCCGCCGACGACGAGCCGGAGGTCGACGAGACGCGCGCCGCGGCCGCCGAGGACAGCTACAACCTGCGCCGCCTGCTGCGCGGCTTCTGGGCGCCGCTCGCCGTCAGCCTCGGCCTGGTCGCCGTCGACGCGGGCGCCGGGCTGCTGCTGCCCGTCCTGATCCGGCACGGCATCGACAAGGGCGTCGAGCAGGCCGCGCTCGGGGCCGTCTGGGCGGCGTCCCTGCTCGCCCTCGCGGTGGTCCTCGGCCAGTGGGCGGCCCAGTTCGCCGAGACCCGCATGACGGGCCGCACCGGCGAGCGCGTGCTGTACGCCCTCCGCGTCAAGATCTTCGCCCAGCTCCAGCGCCTCGGCCTCGACTACTACGAGCGCGAGCTGACCGGCAAGATCATGACCCGGATGACCACCGACGTGGACTCGCTGTCGTCGTTCCTGCAGACCGGCCTCGTCACCGCCGTCGTCTCCGTCTTCACCTTCCTCGGCATCCTCGTCGCCCTGCTCGTCCTCGACGTCGAGCTCGCGCTGATCGTCTTCGCCACGCTGCCGGTGCTGGTCGTCGGCACCATCGTGTTCCGCCGCAAGTCGGTCGCCGCGTACGAGCTCGCCCGCGACCGGGTCAGCCTGGTCAACGCCGACCTCCAGGAGTCCGTCTCCGGGCTCCGCATCGTCCAGGCCTTCCGCCGCCAGGGCTCCGGCGCAGTCCGCTTCGCGGAGCGCAGCGACGCGTACCGCGAGGCGCGGGTGCGCGGCCAGTGGCTGATATCCGTCTACTTCCCGTTCGTGCAGCTGCTGTCCTCGGCCGCGGCGGCGGCCGTCCTGGTCGTCGGTGCGGGCCGGGTCGAGGCGGGCACGCTCACCACGGGCGCGCTGGTGGCGTACCTGCTGTACATCGACCTGTTCTTCGCCCCGGTCCAGCAGCTCTCGCAGGTCTTCGACGGGTACCAGCAGGCGACCGTCTCCCTCGGCCGGATCCAGCAGCTGCTGCGGGAGCCGACCACCACCCCGCTGCCCGCCGACCCGCGCGGGGTGCGGGAGCTGCGCGGCGAGATCGCGTTCGAGGACGTGCACTTCGCGTACGGGACCGCCGAGGAGCACGGCGAGAAGGGCAGCGAGGCCCTGGCCGGAATCAGCCTGCGCATACCGGCGGGCCAGACCGTCGCGTTCGTCGGCGAGACCGGGGCGGGCAAGTCCACGCTGGTGAAGCTGGTCGCCCGGTTCTACGACCCGACCGGCGGCCGGGTCACCGCCGACGGCACCGACCTGCGGGAGTTCGACCTGACGGCGTTCCGCCGCCGGCTCGGGGTGGTCCCGCAGGAGCCGTACCTCTTCGCCGGGACGGTGCGCGACGCGATCGCGTACGGGCGGCCCGACGCGAGCGACGCGGAGGTCGAGGCGGCCGCCCGCGCGGTCGGCGCCCACGACATGATCGCCACGCTCGACGGCGGCTACCTGCACACCGTCGCCGAACGCGGCCGCAACCTCTCGGCCGGGCAGCGCCAGCTGATCGCCCTGGCCCGTGCGGAACTCGTCGACCCGGACGTGCTGCTGCTCGACGAGGCCACGGCCGCCCTCGACCTGGCCACCGAGGCGCAGGTCAACCAGGCCACGGACCGGCTCGCCGGCAGGCGCACCACCCTGGTGGTGGCGCACCGGCTGACCACGGCCGCGCGCGCGGACCGGGTCGTGGTCATGGACCGCGGCCGGGTGGTGGAGGACGGCACCCACGCCGAGCTCCTGGCCCGCGACGGCCGGTACGCCGTGCTGTGGCGGACGTTCGTCGGCGAGGACGAGCACGCCGCGGCCTGAGGCGTTCCGGCCTCCTGCCCCAGCCCCCCGGATCTTGCAGGGTGCAACCTTCCGGGGGGTCTGCGCGTCGTACGGACGTACGTATGACGCACATAAGTACGCCCAATTGACCGGGGGGCACTGTGGTACGCGGAGGAAGGCGGGGCGGCCGGGGGGCCGTCCGCGCGGGGGTGTCGACGGCGGTGCTCGCGCTCTGCCTGGGGGGACTGTTGGGGGCGCCGCCGGCCCGGGCCGCCGGGGGCGGCTGTGAGGGGCAGCTCGTGAAGACGCTGCCGTTCCCCGCGGGGGAGGTGCGGATCTTCAAGAGCCGCACCCAGGCCTGCGCCGTCGCCCTCACCCGGGATCCGGGCAGGCGCCGGCCGATGGCGGTGAGCATCCAGCCGCGCGGTGGGGTTCCGGTCCGCGATCTCGGGCAGTTCACCCGATATGCCGGACCTGTCACCGTGGGTGCGATCAACCGCTGTGTGTATGTAAGGGGGAGCGTCGCGGTCGGGTCCGTCGAGTCCGGCTGGATCCTGTGCTGAACGTGCGTCCCAACTGGGTCTGGTCAGCTGCGTGTTGACCCCGCTAGGTTCACGTGCGACCGCAGTGAACTCAAGGGGAGGGTGAATGCGCAAGACGCTTGGCCGGCTGCTGCCGCTCGCCGTGCTGATCGGCACCATGGGCACGGCCGGCTTCACGGCTCAGGCGGCCACCGCCGCAGAGCCGACCGCCGCAGTGCCGGCCATCGCCGCACAGGCCGCCACCACGGACATCAAGGACCAGATCCTCGCGATTCCGGGCATGAGCCTGATCGAGGAGAAGCCGTACCCCGGTTACCGCTTCTTCGTGCTGAACTACGAGCAGCCGATCGACCACCGGCAGCCGTGGAAGGGCACCTTCAAGCAGCGCATCACCCTGCTGCACAAGGACGTCTCCCGGCCCACGGTGTTCTACACCTCGGGCTACAACGTCAACACCAACCCGCGCCGGGCCGAGCCGACGACGATCGTCGACGGCAACCAGGTGTCGATGGAGTACCGGTTCTTCAACCCGTCCCGCCCCGACCCGGCGGACTGGTCGAAGCTGGACATCTGGCAGGCCGCCAGCGACCAGCACCGCATCTTCACCGCGCTGAAGAAGCTCTACCCGAAGAACTGGCTCGCCACCGGCGGCAGCAAGGGCGGCATGACCGCGACGTACTACGAGCGCTTCTACCCGCGCGACATGGACGGCGTCGTCGCGTACGTCGCGCCCAACGACGTCGTCAACAAGGAGGACTCGGCCTACGACCGGTTCTTCGCCAAGGTCGGCACCAAGGAGTGCCGCGACAAGCTGAACGCCGTCCAGCGCGAGGCGCTCGTGCGCCGCGAGCCGCTGGAGGCCAAGTACGCGGCCGCCGCCACCGGGAACGGTTGGACCTTCAACACCGTCGGCAGCCTCGACAAGGCCTACGAGGCCGTCGTCCTCGACTACGTGTGGGCGTTCTGGCAGTACAGCCTGCTGTCCGACTGCGGCACCATCCCCGCGGACGCCAAGGCCGCCAGCGACCAGGAGATCTGGGACTCGATCGACGCGATCTCCGGCTTCTCGGCCTACGCCGACCAGGGCCTGGAGACGTACACGCCGTACTACTACCAGGCCGGCACGCAGCTCGGCTCGCCGGACATCAAGCAGCCGCACCTCAAGGGCCTGACCCGGTACGGCTACCAGCCGCCGCGCAACTTCGTGCCGCGCGACATCCCCATGACCTTCCAGCCGGGGGTCATGGCGGACGTGGACAACTGGGTGAAGAACAACGCCCACCAGATGCTCTTCGTCTACGGGCAGAACGACCCGTGGGGCGCAGAACCGTTCCATCTCGGCTACGGGACCCACGACAGCTACGTGATGATCGCGCCCGGCGCCAACCACGGGGCCAACGTCGCCAAGCTCCAGGAGGGCGAGAAGGCGCTGGCCACGCAGCGGATCCTGCAGTGGGCCGGGGTCGCCACGTCCGCCGCGGCCCTCGACGCGGGCCGGGCGGCGCCGCTGGCGAAGCCGGACGCCCAGCTCGACCAGAGGGACCTGGAGCGCGAGCCGCAGCTGCGGCCGTAACCCCGGTCCCCCGCGCCGCGGGCTGGCGTACGGGATCAGCCGTACGCCAGCCCGTGGCCCAGCGGGTAGCGGTCCGGCACCGGGACCGGCAGCCGGCCCACCGGCCGCGCCCTACCGGTCACCACCCGGGCCGCCGCCCGCATCTCCACGTCGGACCAGGTGTACGTCGCCAGCTCGGCCGCGCACTCCGGCAGCCGGGCCGGGTCGTAGGGGTTGCGGATCGCCACCGTGACCACCGGCACCCCGGTCGCCACCAGGTCCGCCACCAGCGTGCGCTGCGGACTGTCCCCCTCCGGCACGTTGTACGTGCACACCAGCACCGCCGCGTTGCCCTCGGCCGCGGCCACCGCCCGCTCGGGCGGCACCGCCGTCGCCCGGCAGCCCAGGGCGGTCAGCTCCCGGGCCAGTACCACCGTCGGGGGACCCGTCGTACCGCTGGCGGAGGCCGGGTCGGTCCCGGTGACCAGCAGCGCGGGCGCGGCCGACGGGTCCAGCGGCAGCAGCTTCACGGGATTGGCCAGCAGGGTCGTCGTACCCGCCGCGATCTCGTCGGCGGCGGCCAGGTGCGTCGTGGTGCCCACAACCCCGTCCATCCGCCCCGCCGTGGTCTGCGGCCGGTCGAACAGGCCCCGGCGCGCCTTGAGTTCCAGGATCCGCAGCACCGACTCGGCGATCCGGGTCTGCGTCAGCTCGCCGGACTCCACCGCGGCGACCACGCTGCGGAACGCCAGGCCCAGGTCCGGCGGGTTCAGCAGCTGGTCGCAGCCCGCCTTCAGGGCCAGCACCGGCACCCGGTCGTCCCCGTACTTCTGGCGGACGCCGGCCATGTCGAGGGCGTCGGTGACCACCACCCCGCGGAAGCCGAGGCGTTCGCGCAGGATGCCCGTGACGATCGGCCGCGAGAGGGTCGCCGGGTCCCCCGAGGGGTCGAGCGCGGGGAAGACGATGTGCGCCGTCATCACGGCGTCCACGCCCGCCTCCACCGCCGCCCGGAACGGCGGCTCGTCCAGCTCCTCCCAGCGGGCCCGGCTGTGCGTCATCACCGGCAGCCCGATGTGGCTGTCGGTCTCGGTGTCGCCGTGGCCGGGGAAGTGCTTGGCCGTCGCGGACACCCCCGCGCCCTGGTAGCCGCGCACCTGGGCGGCGACCAGCGCGGCCACCGCCTTCGGGTCGGAGCCGAAGGACCGGACGCCGATCACCGGGTTGGCCGGGTTCACGTTCACGTCGGCCACCGGCGCGTAGTCCTGCCGGATGCCCATCGCGGCCAGCTCGGCCCCCGCGATGCGCGCCGCACGGCGGGCCTCGGCGGTGGCCGACGCCCTGCCGCCGCGCGCGCCCAGGGCCATCGCCCCGGGCAGCAGGGTCGCGGGCTTGCCGATCCGGGCCACCGCGCCGTGCTCCTGGTCGATGGAGAGCATCAGCGGGATCCCGGCCCCCGTGGCCGAGGCCGCCTGCTGGAGCCCGGCCGAGAGGTCGGCGATCTGCTGCGGCCCCCGCGTGTTGCCCGCCCAGGAGAACAGGACGATCCCGCCGAGGTGGTAGCGGGAGATCAGTTCGGCGGCGGTGCGCACCCCGAAGTTCTTCTGGTTCTTCTCGGCGTCGGCCGGCTCGGGTTCGGTCGCGGAATGCCCGAAGACCCGGGACACGAAGAGCTGCCCGACCTGCTCGGTCAGGCTCATCCCGGCCACCACGCGGCGCAGTTCGGCCCGGTCGGGGGCCGGACCGGGGGACCGGTCGCCGGGGCGGCCGTCCCCGCGGCGGGTGCCCCCGGATCGGCCCGGGGAGCCCGAGGGGGCGGGGGGACCGGAGGCGGCGGTGGGGTCTGCGGAGCTGCCCAGGGCGTACGAGACGGCCCCGGCGGCTGCGGCTGCGGCCACGGCGGCCGCGGTGAGCAGGGACCGGCGGGAGGCGTGGTTCGGCACGCGCCGGACCCTACTGCGGGGGCGTGCTCCCGCCGTCGAGGACACGGCCGGGGTCCCCCGGACGGGCTTCTGCCCGGGCCCAGTGCTGCTGCAGGGTGCGTACGACCTCGGTGATCGCCGGCCGGCGGGCCGCCCCCGTCCGCCACAGGGCGTACAGCCTGCGTACGGGGCCCGGTTCGAGCGGCACCGCCACCGCCCCCGGCGGCAGCGCACCGGTGCCGAGCCGGGGTACGACGGCCACGCCGAGCCCGGCCGCGACCAGGGCGACGATCGTGTGGTTCTCCTCGGCCACATGGGCGACGTCGGGTTCGAAGCCGGCCGTGCGCAGCGTGCGTACCAGCCAGTCGTGGCAGACCCGGCCGGGCGGCTGGCACACCCACCGCTGGCCGCCGAGGTCCGACCTGCGGATCACTCCACGGGTGGTGAACGGGTGCCCCTCGGGTACCACCAGATCGCACGGGTCGTCGCCGATCACGGCCTGGTCGACGCCCTCGGGGGCCGGCAGCGGGGCGATGTCCCAGTCGTGGGCCACCGCCAGGTCGCTCACCCCCCGGGCCACGAGGTCCACCGACAGGTGGGGGTCCACCTCCGTGAGGCGTACGTCCAGGGCGGGATGACGGCGCGCCAGGTCGGCCAGCACACTGGGCAGCAGGCCGCGCGCCGCCGAGGCGAACGCGGCCACGGTCAGCAGTCCGCTCGGCCGGCCGCGGCGCTCCTCCAGGGTGGTCTCGGCCTGCTCCACGATCATCAGCAACTCGCGGGCGGTACGGGCCAGGTGCCAGGCCTCCTCGGTCAGGGCGACCCCGCGCCCGCGCCGCTCCAGCAGCGTGGTGCGGGTCTCGCGTTCCAGCTTGGCGATCTGCTGGGAGACGGCCGAGGGGGTGTATCCGAGGGCGGCCGCCGCGCCCGCGACCGAGCCGTGGACGGAGACGGCGTGCAGGGCGCGCAGCCGGGAGAGGTCGAGCATGGTCCAACCGTAAGCAATGCTTCATCCATCCCGGAAGGGATCCGCGCTGGTGCTACATGGTCGCGCCGCCGATGCTCGGAGCATGCGTCCAGTTCACACGGCTCTCGCCGTCCTCGTCGCCGCCGTCTGGGGCGTCAACTTCGTCGTCATCCAGATCGGGCTCGGCCACTTCCCGCCCCTGCTGCTGTCCGCCCTGCGCTTCCTCGCCGCCGCGCTGCCCGCGGTGTTCTTCGTCGGGCCGCCCAAGGTCGCGTGGAAGTGGATCCTCGGCGTCGGGGCCGCCCTCGGCATCGCCAAGTTCGGCCTGCTCTTCACGGGGATGGCCGCAGGGATGCCGGCCGGGCTGTCCTCCCTCGTCCTCCAGGTCCAGGCCGTGTTCACCGCCGTCCTCGCGGCCGCGGTGCTGCGGGAGCGGCCCGGGCCCGTCCGGCTGGCCGGCATGGGCGTCGCGCTCGCCGGGATCGCCGTGGCCGCCGTCGACGGGGGCACCTCCGGGCCGGTGCTCGGCTTCACCCTGGTCGTCGCGGCCGCCGCCTGCTGGGGCGTGTCCAACGTGCTCACCCGCAAGGCGGCCCCGCCCGACGCGCTGAACTTCATGGTCTGGGTGTGCACGGTGCCCGTGCTGCCGCTGCTCGGGCTGTCGCTGCTGCTGGAGGGAGCCGAGCGGGACCTGGCCGCGCTGCGTGCCCTGGACTGGTCCGGGGTGGGCGTCATCGCGTACGTCGCCTGGATCTCGACCGTGTTCGGCTTCGGCGCCTGGGGGTACCTGCTGCGGCGCTACCCGGCCTCGGCCGTCGCCCCGTTCTCGCTGCTCGTGCCCGTGTTCGGGATGTCCTCGGCGGCCCTGGTGCTGGGCGAGAGCGTGTCCGGGCTGCGCTGGGTGGCGGCGGTGCTGCTGGTCGGCGGCGTCGCGCTGACCTCGCTGGCCCCGGCGCGGCAGCCGCGGACGGGTGCGGCGGGTGCGGACCCGTCCGCGTCCGGCGGGGTGCGGGCGCCGGCGGCATCGTCGTCCGCCGTCAGTTCCGCCGTCAGCGCGGGGAGTCCTCCTGCAGGGGCAGCCGCCAGTCCTGCCCCGTGAGGGTGGCGCCGTACGAGCGGTGCGGCCGCTCGGCGACCAGGGTGAACCCGGCGCGCCGGTAGAGGGCCCGGGCCGCGGCCAGCACGTCGTTGGTCCACAGCACGAGCTCGCGGTAGCCGGCCGAGCGGGCGAACGCGACGACCGTGTCGACCAGGAGGGTCCCGACGCCGCGCCCGCGGCCCTCCGGTTCCACCAGCAGCAGGCGCAGCCGGGCCGTGCCGGGAGATCCGTCCTCGCGGACGCACATCACCGAGCCGACCGGCCTGCCGTCCAGCTCGGCGATCCAGACCCGTTCCAGATGTGGATCGTGGTCCTCGGCGAAGTCCGCGACGATACGGGCCACCAGGGCCTCGAAGTCCGTGTTCCATCCGAACTCGGCGGCATAGAGCGCGCCGTGCCGCTGCACGATCCAGCCCAGCTCGCCGGGTTCCGGATCCCGCAGCCTCACCTGTCCGCCGGAGGTGTCCATGACGACCGAGGATAGCGCCCGGGAGCCCGGCCGAAACGCCTGGTTCGCGGTGGCTTGCAGGCATTGCGCAGGCACCCGGAACCGATCCGAGGTAATGGAAACGTAAAGTTCCGATTCCGGGTGCAACCCCCGGGCGCACAGGCGGGTCGTAGGGTGCGTCGGTGCTTCCGGGGAGGGATCTGGGGGGATCGGGAAGTCCGACGAGGGAGGGGTAACCGTGAGGGGGTCCGGCCGGGGAGGCCGGGCCCCCTTCTCGCGTCGCGGCGGGGGGTTTTCCACAGGGCTGCCGGGCTGTCCGAGCCGGACGGTAACTTCGTGCCATGACAACCAACGGGGCGGTGCAACTGGCGGTGGTCGAGGGGGTGCTCGAACGCATCACCTACGCCAACGAGGAGAACGGCTACACGGTCGCCCGCGTCGACACAGGCCGGGGCAGCGGCGACCTGCTGACCGTCGTGGGCGCACTGCTCGGGGCCCAGCCCGGCGAATCGCTGCGCATGGAGGGCCGCTGGGGCTCCCACCCCCAGTACGGCAAGCAGTTCACCGTGGAGAACTACCGCACCGTGCTGCCCGCCACCATCCAGGGCATACGCCGCTACCTCGGATCCGGCCTGATCAAGGGCATCGGCCCGAGGATCGCCGACCGGATCGTCGAGCACTTCGGCACCGACACCCTCGACGTCATCGAGAGCGAGCCCAAGCGGCTCGTCGAGGTGCCCGGCCTCGGCCCCAAGCGGACGAAGCTGATCGGCGCCGCCTGGGAGGAGCAGAAGGCCATCAAGGAGGTCATGGTCTTCCTCCAGGGCGTCGGCGTCTCCACCTCCATCGCGGTCCGCATCTACAAGAAGTACGCCGACGCCTCCATCTCGGTGGTGAAGAACCAGCCCTACCGGCTCGCCGCCGACGTGTGGGGCATCGGCTTCCTGACCGCGGACCGCATCGCGCAGGCCGTCGGCATCCCGCACGACAGCCCGGACCGGGTCAAGGCCGGCCTCCAGTACGCCCTGTCCCAGTCGACCGACCAGGGCCACTGCTTCCTCCCCGAAGAGCGGCTGATCGCCGACGGGGTCAAGATGCTCCAGGTCGACACCGGGCTGGTCATCGAGTGCCTCGCCGAGCTCGCCGCCGACCCGGAGGGCGTCGTACGGGAAGCCGTGCCCGACCCGGAGGGCGGACCCGACCTGACGGCCGTCTACCTGGTGCCCTTCCACCGGGCCGAGCTGTCGCTGGTGGGCCAGCTGCGCCGGCTGCTGAACGCCGAGGACGACCGGATGGGGTCCTTCCGGGAGGTGGACTGGGACAAGGCCCTGCGCTGGCTGGCCGGCCGCACCGGGGCCGATCTGGCGCCCGAGCAGCGCGAGGCCGTCAAGCTGGCACTGACCCGCAAGGTCGCCGTCCTGACCGGCGGGCCCGGCTGCGGCAAGTCCTTCACCGTGCGGTCGATCGTCGAGCTGGCCCGGGCCAAGAAGGCCAAGGTCGTGCTGGCCGCGCCCACCGGCCGGGCCGCGAAGCGCCTGTCGGAGCTGACCGGGGCCGAGGCGTCCACCGTGCACCGGCTGTTGGAGCTCAAGCCGGGCGGGGACGCCGCCTACGACCGGGACCGACCGCTCGACGCCGACCTGGTCGTCGTCGACGAGGCCTCGATGCTGGACCTCCTGCTGGCGAACAAGCTGGTCAAGGCCGTGGCGCCGGGTGCGCACCTGCTCCTCGTCGGGGACGTGGACCAGCTCCCCTCGGTCGGCGCCGGGGAGGTGCTGCGCGACCTGCTGGCGGACGGCAGCCCCGTGCCCGCGGTCCGCCTGACCAGGATCTTCCGCCAGGCCCAGCAGTCGGGCGTGGTCACCAACGCCCACCGGATCAACACCGGCCTGACGCCCCTGACCGACGGTCTCCCGGACTTCTTCCTCTTCGCCGAGGAGGACACCGAGGAGGCCGGCCGGCTCACCGTGGACGTGGCCGCGCGGCGGGTTCCGGCCAGATTCGGCCTCGACCCCCGCCGTGACGTGCAGGTACTCGCCCCCATGCACCGCGGCCCGGCCGGCGCGGGGAACCTCAACAGCCTGCTCCAGCAGGCCGTCACCCCGGCCCGCCCGGACCTCGCCGAGAAGAGGTTCGGCGGCCGGGTCTTCCGGGTCGGCGACAAGGTCACCCAGATCCGGAACAACTACGAGAAGGGCGCGAACGGCGTCTTCAACGGCACCGTCGGCGTGGTCACCGCCCTTGACCTGGTCGAACAGCGCCTGACGGTGCGGACGGAGGAAGATGAGGAGGTCGGGTACGACTTCTCCGAGCTGGACGAGCTGGCGCACGCGTACGCCGTCACCATCCACCGGTCCCAGGGGAGCGAATACCCGGCGGTCGTGATCCCTGTCACCACCGGGGCCTGGATGATGCTCCAGCGCAACCTGCTCTACACGGCGGTGACGAGGGCGAAGAAGCTGGTCGTCCTGGTCGGGTCCCGCAAGGCCCTGGCGCAGGCAGTGCGTACGGTTTCCGCAGGCAGGAGGTTCACGGCGGTCGCCCCTAGGCTGTCCGGCCGCATCCCGGTGGGAAACGGCGCCTAGGGTTTCCGCATTTGGCGCGGAGGGGGCAGGATAAGCAGGTTGGCGGCACTCAGTGCCGCCAAAATGCCTAAGGCCGACCCCGAGTGCACTCTCCTGCGCCAAATGGGGGAAGGTAGAGGAAGTCAGGGCACCTCGAAGAAGAGGCACTACGTCGGTGAGGGATGACGTGAGCGACAACTCTGTAGTACTCCGGTACGCGGACGGTGAATACACCTACCCGGTGGTCGAGAGCACCGTCGGTGACCAGGGCTTCGACATCTCGAAGCTGAGGGCCCAGACCGGGCTCGTCACCTTGGACAGCGGTTACGGCAACACCGCCGCCTACAAGTCCGCGATCACCTACCTCGACGGTGAGCAGGGCATCCTGCGCTACCGCGGCTACCCGATCGAGCAGCTGGCCGAGCGCTCGACCTTCCTTGAGGTCGCGTACCTGCTGATCAATGGTGAGCTGCCGACCGTCGACCAGCTCGCGACGTTCCGCAACGAGATCACCCAGCACACCCTGCTGCACGAGGACGTCAAGCGGTTCTACGACGGCTTCCCGCGCGACGCGCACCCGATGGCCATGCTGTCCTCCGTGGTCAGCGCGCTGTCGACGTTCTACCAGGACAGCCACAACCCGTTCGACGAGAAGCAGCGCCACCTCTCGACGATCCGCCTGCTGGCCAAGCTGCCGACGATCGCGGCCTACGCGTTCAAGAAGTCGGTCGGCCACCCGGTCGTGTACCCGCGCAACGACCTCGGCTACGTCGAGAACTTCCTGCGCATGACCTTCTCCGTGCCGGCCCAGGAGTACGAGCTGGACCCGGTCGTGGTCTCCGCGCTCGACAAGCTGCTGATCCTGCACGCGGACCACGAGCAGAACTGCTCCACCTCCACGGTCCGCCTGGTGGGCTCCTCGCAGGCGAACATGTTCGCCTCGATCTCCGCCGGCATCTCGGCCCTGTGGGGCCCGCTGCACGGTGGCGCCAACCAGTCCGTGCTGGAGATGCTCGAGGGCATCCAGGCCAACGGTGGCGACGTCGACTCCTTCATCAACAAGGTGAAGAACAAGGAGGACGGCGTCCGCCTGATGGGCTTCGGCCACCGCGTCTACAAGAGCTTCGACCCCCGCGCGAAGATCATCAAGGCTGCGGCCCACGATGTCCTCTCGGCCCTCGGCAAGTCCGACGAGCTGCTCGACATCGCCCTGAAGCTCGAAGAGCACGCGCTCTCCGACGACTACTTCGTCCAGCGCAACCTGTACCCGAACGTGGACTTCTACACGGGTCTGATCTACCGCGCCATGGGCTTCCCGACCGAGATGTTCACCGTGCTCTTCGCGCTCGGCCGGCTGCCCGGCTGGATCGCCCAGTGGCACGAGATGATCAAGGAGCCGGGTTCCCGCATCGGCCGCCCGCGCCAGATCTACACCGGTGTCGTCGAGCGCGACTTCGTGCCGGTCGAGGCCCGCTGACCCCAGCGGTCCCGAGCCGTCGGGCCGGCCGTACGCGGCCGGCCCGGTCCCGGAGCAGCGAAAAGCGCCCCGCCGTCGATCCCCCCACGGGTCGACGGTCGGGGCGCTTTTCCTGTCCCCGGCACCGGATTCCCCCCACGGGATCCGAGCCGGGTGTCGGCGAGGAGCGCAGGCCGGTTGCGCTCCGGTCGGGTGTCTGCCGGGACCCGCACGGGTCGGGAGGGCCGCTCAAAGCACCCCGTTGAGCACGCGTCCCGGCCGGCCGATGCCACGGATGTCCCCCAAGACCCCCGTCGAACGTCCCCCAAGACGTTCCGGCATCGCCCCATTAGACCCACTGAGGGGCCCGATGGTTACGTTGTCAACAGTGTGATCTGCGTCTCCTGTGAAGGAAGTGTGTGCAGAGTGAGGAGAATGGCCTCAGCGGAAGGATCGCAGTCGCAGGCTGTTCGTCACCACGAAAACCGAGGAGAAAGCCATCGCTGCCCCCGCGATCATCGGGTTGAGCAGGCCGGCCGCGGCGAGCGGCAGCGCCGCCACGTTGTAGCCGAAGGCCCAGAACAGGTTGCCCTTGATGGTGCCGAGGGTGCGGCGCGAGAGCCGGATCGCGTCCGCCGCGACCCGCAGGTCCCCGCGCACCAGGGTCAGGTCGCTCGCCTCGATGGCGGCGTCCGTACCGGTGCCCATGGCCAGGCCCAGGTCGGCTTGGGCGAGCGCGGCCGCGTCGTTGACGCCGTCGCCGACCATGGCGACCGTACGCCCCTCGGCCTGCAGGCGGCGTACGACGTCGGCCTTGTCCTGGGGGAGCACCTCGGCGATCACCTCGTCGATGCCCACCTCACGGGCCACCGTCTCGGCCACGGCCCGGTTGTCACCGGTCAGCAGGACCGGCGTGAGGCCCAGCGCCCGCAGCCGGGAGACCGCCTCCGCGCTGGTGTCCTTCACCGCGTCGGCCACCGTCAGGACCCCGCGCGCCGCACCGTCCCAGGCCACCAGGACGGCGGTGCTGCCCTCGGCCTCCGAGGCCGCCTTGGCCTCGGCGAGCCCCTCCGGCAGGGGCATCGACCAGTCCTCGAGCAGCCGGGGGCGACCCACCAGGACGGCGTGGCCCTCCACGACGCCCTGGACGCCGAGCCCGGCGAGGTTCTCGAAGGACTCCGGGACCGGCAGCGCGCCGGCCCGCTCGGCCGCCCCGGAGGCGATGGCCCGGGCGATCGGGTGCTCGGAGGCGTGCTCCAGGGAGCCGGCCAGGCGCAGCAGCTCCGCCTCGTCCGTGCCATCGGCGGGGTGGACGCCGACCAGGGCCATCCGGCCCGTGGTGACCGTCCCGGTCTTGTCGAGGACGACCGTGTCGACGCGGCGGGTGGACTCCAGCACCTCGGGTCCCTTGATCAGGATGCCCAGCTGGGCGCCGCGCCCGGTACCGACCATCAGCGCGGTCGGGGTGGCGAGGCCCAGGGCGCAGGGGCAGGCGATGATCAGGACGGCCACGGCGGCGGTGAAGGCGGCGGTGGCGTCGTCGGTCAGCAGCAGCCAGGTGACCCAGGTGCCGAGGGCCAGGAGCAGGACGACGGGGACGAAGATCCCGGAGATCCGGTCGGCGAGCCGCTGCACCTCGGCCTTGCCGTTCTGCGCGTCCTCGACGAGCTTGGCCATGCGGGCCAGCTGGGTGTCGGCGCCGATCCGGGTGGCCTCGACGACGAGGCGGCCGGAGGTGTTGACGGTGGCGCCGGTGACGGCGTCGCCGACGCCCGTGTCCACCGGGACCGACTCGCCGGTCAGCATGGAGGCGTCCACGGCGGAGCTGCCCTCGACGACCGTGCCGTCGGTGGCGATCTTCTCGCCGGGGCGGACGACGAACCGGTCGCCGACCGCGAGGGCGCTCACGGGGATCCGCACCTCCCGGCCGCCGCGCAGCACGGCGACGTCCTTGGCGCCGAGCTCCATCAGGGCCCTCAGCGCGGCGCCCGCCTTCCGCTTCGAGCGGGCCTCCAGGTATCGGCCGAGCAGGATGAAGCTGACGACGCCGGCGGCGACCTCCAGGTAGACGGTGGAGGCGCCGTCGGCGCGGGAGACCGTGAGGTCGAAGCCGTGGCGCATGCCGGGCATGCCGGCGTGGCCGAAGAACAGGGCCCACAAGGACCAGGTGAAGGCGGCGAGCGTGCCGACGGAGACCAGGGTGTCCATGGTGGCGGCGCCGTGCCGGGCGTTGGTCCAGGCGGCCCGGTGGAAGGGCAGCGCGCCCCAGACGACCACGGGGGCGGCGAGGGTGAGCGAGAGCCACTGCCAGTTGTCGAACTGGAGGGCCGGGACCATGGCGAGCAGGACGACGGGCAGGGAGAGCGCGGCGGAGACCAGCAGCCGCTGGCGCAGGGCGGCCGTCTCGGGGTCCGTAGCCCGCTTCGGGGCCTCTGCTTCCGCTTCCGCTTCGGCCTCGGGCAGCGGGGTCGGCGCAGGGGGCTCCTCGGCGGTGTACCCGGTCTTGACGACGGTGGCGATCAGATCGGCCACCGAGGTGCCGGGGCCGTAGGAGACCCGCGCCTTCTCGGTGGCGTAGTTCACCGTGGCGCTGACGCCGTCCATCCGGTTGAGCTTCTTCTCGATGCGGGCCGCGCAGGAGGCGCAGGTCATCCCACCGACCGTCAGCTCGACCTCGGTGGTGCCGGCGGGCGCCGCCGCTATGGGTCCGTCGTGCACCGTACTGCTGCTCGTACTCGTGCTCATGCTCATGATCCGGCTCCAAGGGGGGTCCGGGCCGTACGGATCCAGTATGAGCTGGAGGTACGGCCCGGTCGGGTGCTGCTGTGCAGGTGCGGGAAGTGCGTCAGGGGTGCTCGAAGTACTCGGGAGCCCTGCCGCGGAGGCCTTGGGCCTCAGGCGCGGCCGGTCAACTCGTAACCGGCCTCGTCGACGGCGGCGCGGACGTCCTCGTCCGCGAGCGGCGCCGCGGAGACCACGGTGACCTCGCCGGTCGCGGCGACGGCCTTGACCGAGGTGACGCCCGGCAGGGCGGAGAGCTCGGTGGTCACCGCGCCCTCGCAGTGGCCGCAGGTCATGCCCGTCACCCGGTAGACGGTGGTGGTCCGGGTGTCCGTCTCGGCGGTCATGTCGTTCTCCTCTTCGAAGGTGCGTCCGGTGCTGCCGGAAGGGGTGTGGCAGCGGGGCTGTCACTCCACCGTCCTCCCGACACTCCGAGACTATACCCCTAGGGGGTATGAATGCGAGAGGTGCCGGCGATTTCCCGGTGCGGCGGTCCGGTACGACGGACCCCGCCCGGGTGATCCCGGACGGGGCGGTGGGGGAGGGGCGCGGGCGGCCGGGTCAGTCGCCGCGGCGCCGGTTGCCGGGGCGGCGGGCCGCCCACGCCCGGATCGTGTCGGCGAGCCAGTAGGGCTTGCCGCCCTCCACGTGGTCGGGTGCGGGAAGCAGTCCGTGCTTGCGGTACGAGCGGACCGAGTCCGGCTTGACCCGGATGTGGGCGGCGATCTCCTTGTACGACCACAGCTGTCCGTCGCTCATCGACGACACCTCCTCGTCCACGTGGCGGGCCGGCCGGAAGGCCGTCGGGGGGAGCCGGCGCGTGGACACAGACGATCACTCGGTTGGTGCCCGGACAACGACGCGGTGCGGGGGCGGGGGAGGGCTTGTCGAATGCCTGTGACGAAAAGATGGCCTCATGCGGACATACCTGAGCCGCGGGGGATTCCTGTGACGAGTGGGGCACCCGGGGGCGCCCCACCCCGCGGCTCAGCGGTACAGGGCCGGCCGCTCCACCAGCTCCACCGGGGTACGGGCCCCACTGCGCGACGCGGCCACCCCGGCCTCGCAGACGGCCGCCGCCGCGTAGCCGTCCCACGCATCGGGCCCGTCGACCCCGCCCCGGGCGGCCGCGGCCACCCACCGCCGCAACTGGCGGTCGTACGCGTCGGCGAAGCGGACGGTGAAGTCCTGCGGGATCGCGCCGGACCGGGCGCCCGCCCGCCGGAGGGTCATCGCCCGCACCTCGCCGATGGAGGCGCTGCCCGACTCGCCCACCGCCTCGCACCGGACCTCGTAGCCGAAGCCGCAGTTGACGAAGACCTCCACGTCGACGAGGGTCCCGCCGGAGGTCTCCATCAGGACGAACCGGGGATCGTGCAGCTCCGCCGGGGCCGCCGACGTCGGCGGCGGGGAGAACACCGACACCGCGGTGATCTCCTGCCCCAGCAGCCAGCGGGTCGCGTCGACCTCGTGTACCAGGGAGTCGTTGATCAGGCTGTCGCTGGTGAAGAAGGGCAGGGAGGTGGCGTTGCGGTGCCGGCAGTGCAGGAACAGGGGCCGACCGATCCCGCCCGCGTCCAGCAGCTCCTTGAGCTCCTCGTACTCCGTGTCGTGCCGCCTCATGAACCCCACCTGCACCAGGCGCCGGCCCAGCCGCTGCTCGGCCTCCATCACGCGCAGCGCCCCCGCGGTGTCCGGCGTCATCGGCTTCTCACAGAGCACCGGCAGCCTCCGCTCCAGGGCCAGCCCGATGGCCTCCTCGTGCGCGGCCCCGGGCGAGGCGATCAGGACGGCCTGCACCCCGGGCGCGGCGACCGCGGCGGCGGCGTCCGTGTGGGCGCTCACCCCGTCCAGGCCGGCCGCGACCTCCTTGGCCCGGTCCCCGTCCGGGTCGGCCACGGCGACCACCCGGGCCCCGCCGACCGTCCGCCCGATCCGGCGGACGTGGTCGGAGCCCATCTTCCCGGTCCCGATGACGGCGATGCCGAGCGTGCTCATGTCGTTTCCCTCCAGGCGGGCGGTCAGCGGTCAGTGGTCGGCTGTCGGACTGCCGGGGCCCTGCGGTCAACGGGCGCCGCAGGAGCGCAGGTAGGCGCGGGTGCGGCGGGCGATCGGCAGCGGGCGGTCGGGCGGGCAGGGGTACATGTCCTGCTCCACGATGGCGAAGAGGTCCACACCGAGCCGCTGGGCGGCCGCGAGCACGGGCTCCAGCGCGGGCACGCCCGCCGGCGGTTCGCACATCACGCCCCGGGCGACGGCCGGGCCGAACGGCAGCTCCTGCGCGACGACTTCGGCCAGGATCCGCGGGTCGACCTGCTTCAGGTGCAGGTAGCCGATCCGCTCGCCGAACGTCTCGATCGCCCGGACGCTGTCGCCGCCGCAGTATGCGTAGTGCCCGGTGTCCAGGCAGAGGGAGACCAGGTCGGGGTCGGTGGCGTCCAGGAAGCGGGCCACGTTCGCGGCGGTGTCGACGTGCGTGTCGGCGTGCGGGTGGACCACGATCCGCAATCCGTACCGCTCCCGCACCTCCCGGCCCAGCCGTTCGGTCTGCGCGGTCAGTTCGCGCCATTGCCCGGCAGTGAGTTCCCGGTCCTCCAGCACCTTGCCGGTCTTGTCGTCCCGCCAGAAGGACGGGATGACGACCAGGTGCTCCGCGCCCATGGCCCCGGTCAGTGCGGCGATCCGCGACACGTGCTCCCAGGTCTCCTCCCACACGGCGGGCCCGTGATGGAGTCCGGTGAAGACGGTGCCCGCGCTGACGCGCAGGCCCCGCCTCGCGGTCTCGTCGGCGAGCCGGGCGGGATCGGTGGGGAGGTAGCCGTACGGGCCGAGCTCGATCCACTCGTACCCGGCCCCGGCGACCTCGTCGAGGAAGCGGTTCCACGGGGTCTGCTGCGGATCTTCGGGAAACCAGACACCCCACGAGTCCGGAGCCGAACCGATGCGGATACGGGTCAACGCGGGCGGGGAGGACGTCATGACGGCCACCTTAGGGTGCGAGACGAGTGGGAGGACTTGACTGTGACCACAGCCGGGGATGTCGTTTTCGACCTCATCACGATGGGGCGGATCGGGGTGGATCTCTACCCGCTCAGAACGGGCGTACCGCTGGCGGAGGCGGACACCTTCGGGAAGTTCCTGGGCGGCTCGCCCGCCAACGTGGCCGTCGCCGCCGCACGGCTCGGCCGGCGCGCCGCGCTGATCAGCCGGACCGGCGCGGACCCCTTCGGGGCGTACCTGCGGGCCGAGCTGCGGCGGTTCGGGGTCGACGACCGCTGGCTGAGCGAAGTGGCCGCGTACCCGACCCCGCTGACGTTCTGCGAGGTGTTCCCGCCCGATCACTTCCCGCTGTACTTCTACCGCCTGCCCAAGGCGCCGGACCTGGAGATCGCGGCCGACGAACTCGACCCCGCCGCACTGCGGGCGGCCCGCGTGTTCTGGATGACGGGCACGGGCCTGAGCGCGCAGCCGAGCCGGGCCGCGACGCTGGCCGCCCTCGAAGCCCGGGCCAAGGCCGGGATCACCGTCTTCGACCTGGACTGGCGGCCCATGCTGTGGGAGGAGGACCCGGCGAAGCCCTACGCGCAGGCCCTGGGCCTGGCCACGGTGGCCGTCGGCAACACGCAGGAGTGCGAGGTCGCGACCGGGGAGTCCGACCCGTACGCGGCGGCCCGGGCGCTGCTGGCGGCCGGGGTCGAACTCGCCGTCGTCAAGCGGGGTCCGGACGGCGTCCTGGCCGTGCACCGCGACGGGACCGTGGCCGAGGCCCCACCCCTGGAGGTGGAGGTGGTCAACGGGCTGGGCGCGGGCGACGCCTTCGGCGGCGCGCTGTGCCACGGCCTGCTGGAGGGCTGGGAGCTGCCCCGGGTGCTCCGGTACGCGAACGCGGCCGGGGCGATCGTCGCCTCCCGGCTGGCGTGCTCCTCGGCCATGCCGTTCCCCGCCGAGATCGAGGAGCTGCTCGGATGACCCTGGTCGAGCACGCGCTGCCGCACGCACGGCTGCGCATCCTGTCCCTCGAACCCGGCGGGACGTACGAGCACGAGGCGGGGGAGTGCGAGTGGATCGTCCTGCCGCTGGCCGGCCCGGCGGCGGTCCGCTGCACCTCGCCGGAGCCGGACGCGGAGTCGGGCGGCGGGGCGGGCGCGGAGCCGGACCCGGAGTCGGGGTCGGGCCCGCGCGACGGCGGGGGCGGCGGCACCAGCACGTTCCAGCTGCGCGGCCGCGCCAGCGTCTTCGACGAGGTCAGCGACTTCGCCTACCTGCCGCGCGACAGCCGCAGCAGCATCACCGCCCCGCGGGGAGGCCGGTTCGCGCTGGCCGGCGCCGTGTGCGAGCGGGTGCTGCCCGCCCGCTACGGTCCCGCCGGCGGCGTCCCCGTCGAACTGCGCGGCGCCGGCCGCTGCTCCCGCCAGGTCAACAACTTCGCCGCCGCCGACGCCTTCGCCTGCGACCGGCTCATCGCGGTCGAGGTGCTCACCCCCGGCGGCAACTGGTCCTCGTACCCGCCGCACAAGCACGACGAGCACGACCCCGGCCGGGAGTCCCGCCTGGAGGAGGTCTACTACTACGAGATCGCCCCGCACGGGGACACGCCCGGCTTCGGGTACCAGCGTGTCAGCCCCTCCCCGGCGGGGAAGACCGACGTCCTCGCCGAGGTGCGGACCGGTGACGCGGTCCTCATCCCGGACGGCTGGCACGGGCCGTCCATCGCCGCCCCCGGACACGACATGTACTACCTCAACGTGATGGCCGGACCGGACCGGGCCCGGGAGTGGCTGATCCGGGACCACCCCGACCACGCCTGGATCCGCGACACCTGGCCCGGCCAGGACGTGGACCCCCGGCTGCCCTTCCACCGAGCGGAGGACCCGACCCGATGAGGCTCACCGTCGCCCAGGCCCTCGTCCGCTTCCTCACCCGCCAGTACACCGAGCGGGACGGCCGCCGCCGGCGGCTGGTCGCGGCCACCTGGGGGATCTTCGGACACGGCAACGTCGCCGGCATCGGCCAGGCCCTCCTGGAGACCGGCCGGTCGGACATGCCCTTCATCCAGGGCCGCAACGAGCAGGCCATGGTGCACGCCGCCGTCGGCTACGCCCGCCACAGCGGCCGGCTCTCCGCGCACGCCGTCACCACCTCCATCGGCCCGGGCGCCACCAACCTGGTCACCGGCGCCGCCCTCGCCACCATCAACCGGATCCCCGTCCTCCTGCTGCCCGGCGACACCTTCGCCACCCGGCCCGCCGACCCCGTGCTCCAGCAGCTCGAAGTGCCCCACGCGGGCGACGTCTCCGTCAACGACGCCCTGCGGCCGGTCTCCCGCCACTTCGACCGGGTCACCCGCCCCGAGGCCCTCGTCCCGGCCGCCCTCCAGGCCATGCGGGTCCTCGCCGACCCCGTGCAGACCGGCGCCGTGACCCTGGCCCTGCCGCAGGACGTCCAGACCGAGGCCTACGACTGGCCCGAGGAGTTCTTCGCCGAGCGGGTGTGGACCGTACGCCGGCCCCGGCCCGGAACCGCCGAGCTGCGGGCCGCCGCCGAGGCCGTCCGCGCCGCCCGCCGCCCCCTGCTGATCGCCGGCGGCGGCATCCACCACAGCGCCGCCGAGGACGCCCTGCGCGCATTCGCCGAGGCCACCGGCATCCCCGTCGCCGCCACCCAGGCAGGCAAGGGCGCGCTGCGCCACGACCACCCGGCCGAGGTCGGAGCCGTCGGCCACACCGGCACCGCCACCGCCGACGACCTCGCGCGCGCCGCCGACCTGGTCATCGCCGCCGGCACCCGGCTCACCGACTTCACCACCGCCTCCTCCACCCTCTTCCAGGACCCCGGGGTCCGCTTCCTCGGCCTCAACCTCGACCCGTACGACGCCCACAAACAGGCCGCGCTGCCCCTCGTCGGCGACGCCCGCGAAACCCTGGACGCGCTGCGCGCCGAGCTCGCCGGCCACCGGGTGGACCCCGCCTACGAGCAGACCTACCGCAAGGCCAAGACCTCCTGGGAGGCCCTCGTCGACCAGGCCTTCCACGCCCCCGACGACACGGCCCGCCCCACCCAGGCACAGGTACTCGGCGCCCTCGACGCCCTGGTCGACGACACCGACGTGGTCATCAACGCGGCCGGGTCGCTCCCCGGCGACCTGCACAAGCTCTGGCGGGCCCGCTCCCCGCACCAGTACCACGTCGAGTACGGCTACTCCTGCATGGGCTACGAGATCCCGGCCGCCCTCGGCGTCGCCCTCGCCGACCCCGACCGGCCCGTGTGGGCGCTCGTCGGCGACGGCTCGTACCTGATGAACCCCACCGAGATCGTCACCGCGGTGCAGGAGAGGGTCCCGATCAAGGTGGTCGTCCTCGACAACCACGGCTACGCCTCCATCGGCGGCCTCTCCGACGCCGTGGGCGGGGAGGGGTTCGGGACCGCGTACCGCTTCCGGGCGGACGACGGCTCGTACACGGGACCACCCCTGCCGGTGGACCTGGCGGCCAACGCCGCCTCCCTCGGAATGGCCGTGATCCGCGCCCACACCATCGGTGACCTGCGCAAAGCCCTCGCCGAGGCGCGGGAGGCCGACCGTCCCACATGTGTCTACGCACAGACCCGAACACCCGACACTGTGTCGGGCCCGCCCCCGGCACAGGCGTGGTGGGATGTTCCTGTGGCCGAGACCGCGACCCGTGCGGCAGCGGTCCGGGCCCGCGAGGAGTACGACCGGCAAGCCGCTCAGCGACGTCGCCATCTGTGAAGGAGCAAAGGCAATGAAGACCGTCAACCACTGGATCGGTGGCAAGACCGTCGAGGGCGCGTCGGGCAACTACGGCCCGGTCACCGACCCCGCCACCGGCGAGGTCACCACGCAGGTCGCCCTCGCCTCCACGGCCGAGGTCGACGCGGCCGTACGGGTCGCCAAGGAGGCCTTCGAGACGTGGGGCCAGTCCTCGCTGGCCGCCCGCACCAAGGTGCTCTTCGCCTACCGGGCGCTGCTCGACGCGCACCGCGACGAGATCGCCGAGCTGATCACCGCCGAGCACGGCAAGGTCCACTCGGACGCCCTCGGGGAGGTCGCGCGCGGCCTGGAGATCGTCGAACTGGCCTGCGGGATCACCACCCAGCTCAAGGGCGAGCTGTCGACGTCCGTGTCGAACCGGGTCGACGTCGCCGCCATCCGCCAGCCGATCGGCGTGGTCGCCGGCATCACCCCCTTCAACTTCCCGGCGATGGTGCCGATGTGGATGTTCCCGCTGGCCGTCGCCTGCGGCAACACCTTCGTCCTCAAGCCGAGCGAGAAGGACCCGTCGGCCGCGAACAAGCTGGCCGAGCTGGCCAGGGAGGCCGGCCTGCCGGACGGCGTGCTGAACGTGGTGCACGGCGACAAGGTCGCCGTCGACGCCCTGCTGGAGCACCCGGACGTGGCGGCCGTGTCCTTCGTCGGCTCCACCCCCATCGCCCGCTACATCCACACCACCGCGTCCGCCAACGGCAAGCGCGTCCAGGCCCTGGGCGGTGCCAAGAACCACATGCTGGTGCTGCCCGACGCCGACCTGGACGCGGCCGCCGACGCCGCGGTCTCGGCCGCCTACGGCTCGGCCGGCGAGCGCTGCATGGCGATCTCCGCGGTCGTGGCCGTCGGCGCCATCGGCGACGCCCTCGTCGAGAAGATCCGCGAGCGCGCCGAGAAGATCAAGATCGGCCCGGGCAACGACCCCACGTCCGAGATGGGCCCGCTGATCACGGCCGCCCACCGCGACAAGGTCGCCTCGTACGTCAAGGGCGCCGCCGACCAGGGCGCCGAGGTCGTCCTCGACGGCACCGGCCACACGGTCGACGGCTACGAGAACGGCCACTGGATCGGCCTGTCCCTGCTCGACCACGTCCGCACCGACTCCGACGCCTACCGCGACGAGATCTTCGGCCCGGTCCTGTGCGTGCTGCGCACCGAGACCTACGAGGAGGGCGTGGCCCTCATCAACGCCTCGCCGTTCGGCAACGGCACCGCGATCTTCACCCGGGACGGCGGCGCCGCCCGCCGCTTCCAGCTGGAGATCCAGGCGGGCATGGTCGGCGTCAACGTGCCGATCCCGGTGCCGGTGGGCTACCACTCCTTCGGCGGGTGGAAGGACTCCCTCTTCGGCGACCACCACATCTACGGCAACGACGGCATCCACTTCTACACCCGGGGCAAGGTCGTCACGACCCGCTGGCCCGACCCGTCCGAGGCCCCGGTCGGCGTGGACCTCGGCTTCCCCCGCAACCACTGACCGGCCGGCGGGCGGGCCCCCGACCCGCCCGCTGACCCGCAGGACCCCCGCGGGAGCCCCGGCCGCCCTCACGGCCGGGGTTCCCGCGGTTCAGGGGGTCGGGGCCAGGTCCGGGGCGGGATCGGCGTCGGTGCCGGTGTCGCTGTCCGGAGCGGATGCGCCGCGGCGGCGGTGCAGGGCGCGGGCGGTGACGGCCCCGGCCGCGAGCAGCAGGAGCAGGGCGAGCGCCGGCCACGGCACGGCGGTGAACCGTACGACGGACTCCGCGGCCAGGTCCGGGTAGGCAGCCGCCCCCGCGGAGACCCGTACGGTGACCCGGTCCGACTGCGGTGCGTCCGGCCACGGCTCGGCCAGCTCGATGCGTTGCCCCGGCAGCAGCACCAGCCGCTGCTCGCGGGCCGGCCGGTCCAGCAGGGTGCGGCCGAACAGGCCCTCGGCCCTGACCGCCACCCGCGGCTCGACCACCACGTTGCCGCGGTTGACCAGGGTGTACGAGACGGTGGCGCGGGCCTCGCCGACCCACGGCAGCAGTGGTGCGGACCGCCGCACCCGTACGTCCTCCACGCTCAGCCCGGGCGCCAGCGGCCCCGGCACGCGGAAGTACAGCCGGGCGCCGACCTGCCGCTTGACCCCCACCTGCACCCTGCCGTCCTGCTGGACGCCCTCCACCTCGGTGCCGAGCGCCACGATGCCGCCGACGTGGTCGCCGGGAGCGGCGTCCTGCGGGACCCGCACGGTGAACGGGACGTCCAGGCGGCCCCGGGCCGGCACGGTCACGGTGGTCGCGGCCTGCGGGGCCAGCGCGACCCACGCGCCGACGTCCTGCGGTGCGCGGTCCACCGGCAGCAGGGCGAAGGCCCCGCCGAGCGGGGTGTTCACGGCGTCGGTGGCGAAGAGCCGGAACGTCCGCTCCCGGTCGGAGGAGTTCACGACCGTCACGCTGTCGCTGACGGTGGTGCCCGCCGCCCCCTGGTGGAAGAAGTAGGCGCGGTCGGTCATCGCGGCGCCGGCCGGCGGTGTCGGGAACACCCCCCAGGTGCCGTTGTCCGCGGCCGCGGCCGGGTGGGCGCCGGCGGTGGGCAGCAGCAGCGCCGCCAGCAGGGCCAGCAGGCCGAGGAGCGGGAGGCGGCGCGGGCCGGGCGGAGTCGTACGGGTGGGGCGGCGCATGGGCTCTCCCGTCGGCGGCGGCGTCGGCGTCGGAGGGGGATGTCGGACGGGGGTGCACGGGACGTGCGGGAAACGGGGGGTGGTGCGGCGCTCGCGGCGCCGCACCACCCCGGGCCGGCCGGGTCCTGCGGGCCCTTGCCGGGTCAGGCGATCGAGAACGTGACGACCGTCTGGTAGGTGTCGGCGAACATGAACGGCGGGAGCTGGATCATCCCGGCGCCGCCGACGGCGAACTCACCGCCGGTCAGTTCCTCCCCGCCGGCCGCCTGCGAGGCCACCTTCATCGGCGTGTCGGTGATCGAGCCCGGCGCGCCCGCGGTGCAGGTGCTCGGGCTGTCCGGGTTCGTCACGGTGCAGGACGGCTGGATGCCGAGCTGCGCCCTCGCCATCGAGTGGCCGGTCGTCTGGTTCAGGAACGGCGTACGGGTCGCCGTCACGTCCCAGCCGAGCGTGCCGCCGCGGAAGTCCTGGACGGTCGCGGCGTTGAAGACGCCGACCACCGACTGTGACCTGCCGTTGATGGTGACGGAGGGGAAGGAGACGGCCGGCTGGCCGTCCTTGGGGCCGAGTGCGAGCGCGCCGGGGAGGACCTCGATGTCGATCGGGTTCTTGACGCCCGCCTGCTCCTCCAGGAACACGAAGGACTTGTACGGCGTGACCGAGCCGTCGATCCGGAGGGCGTCGGCCTTCCTGGTGACGGTGACGTTGCAGGTCGCGGCGCCCGACGCGTCCGCCGTACCGGTGCCGGTGTCGCCGGTCGGCGCGCCCGCCAGCAGCGCGGAGCAGGTGACCGGGCCCGCCGGGAAGTTGGCGCCGTTCACGACGACCGCGGTACCGGCCTTGCCGCTGTTCGGCGTCAGCCTGGTGGTGACCGGGTCCTTGGGCAGGGCCTCGACGGCGACCGAGCCGACGGCGGCGCTCGGCCGGGGCGCCGGGGTGCACGTCGTGGTGAAGACCGAGCCGCTCAGGTCGGCGTCGGTGACGGCCAGGTCGAGCTTGACGTCGACCGTGGTCCCCTCGGTGCCGTCGGGGATCTTGACGGTCCCGGAGAACGGCTTGGGGTCGAGCGGGGTGCCGGCCACGACGCTGACGGTCTCCGGCGGACTGGTGACCACCTGCGTGGTGGCCCCGACCTTCAGGGTGATCTTGGTGGTGTTCACCGTGGTCACGGAGAAGCCGGGGATCAGCGGGCTCGCACCCGGGTCGATGGTGACGGGCACGACATCGCCGGCCTTGGCGGTGTCCGGCAGGGTGACCGTGTAGTTCTGGGTGCCCGAACCGTCCGGCTGCGGCGCCGGAGCGTCGCAGTTCTCGAAGACGGGGGTGGTCCTGGTCGCCGCCTGTGCCGTGCCGGCCAGGCCGACCGCGCCGCCCGCCAGAGCCAGGGACAGCGCGCCCACCCCGGCCAGCACTCTTCGTCGGAACGTTGTACTCACTGGGTCGCGACTCCTTCGTCAGACGAACCCCTCCCCCCACCCGCTGTGGGGAGGAGGCCGAGCCGGTGCGGTGGCCGACATTGACGCGTCGCGGTCATGAGAAGTCAATGACTTCCTTTCGCCCGAAACACACAGAAATTGATGTCTCATCAGTTTCGGCGCGATGCCGGCGTGCTGCCCATGCGGTGCCGGCGTGCTGCCCATGCGGTGCCGGTGGCCCGTGTGGTGCGCGGGGCGGCTCAGCCGGCTGCCGGAACGTTCAGCAGCAGGTCGGAGGTGCCGGCCGGGACTCCGGTGATCCGGCCGCGCACGGCCCCGCGCAGCAGCGCGTCGGCCACCGCGGCCGGGGTCCTCACCGTGCCGCCCGCGAGCCCTTCGGCGAGGAGCAGCGCGGCGACGCCGGCCACGTGCGGGGCGGCCATGGAGGTGCCGGAGGCGCGGGCGAGCGAGGTGGGGGAGTCCTTCCAGGCGGACACCACGGACACGCCGGGTGCGGACAGGTCCACGCAGGAGCCGTAGTCGGAGAACGGGGCCCACCGGTCGGCGGAGTCCGTCGCCCCCACGGTCAGGGCGGCGGACGCCCCCGAGGGGGATCCGGCGCAGGCGTTCGAGGCGGAGTTCCCGGCGGCCGCGGTGAACGTGATCCCGGCGGCCACCGCCCGGGCGACGGCCGCGTCGAGGGCGTAGCTGCGGGAGCCGCCCATGCTCATGTTGGCGACGGCCGGGGTCCTCGGGGCCTTCGCCGCGTCCCTCACCAGCCACTCCAGACCGCCGAGGATGGCCGAGAGGGTCGCGTCCCCACGGCAGTTGGCCACCTTCACCGCGACCAGTGCGACCTCCTTCGCGACCCCGTACACCTTGCCGCCCAGCGTCCCCGCGACATGCGTGCCGTGGCCGTTGCAGTCGGCCGAGCCCTCCAGGAAGACCCCGTTGTAGCCGGTCCGGGCCCGGCCCCCGAACTCCTCGTGGAGCGTGTTGATCCCGCTGTCCACGACGTACGCGGTGACGCCCCGACCCGTGCCGCGGTACGTGTACGAGCCGTCCGCCGGCAGGTCCGGCTGGTCGATCCGGTCCAGCGGCCAGGGCGCCGGGCTCTGCGTCCCGCTGATCCGGAACTCGGCGTCCTGCTCCACCGAGGCCACCCGCGGATCGGCCGCCAGGGCAGCGGCCCGCGCGGCGGTGGTGCGCACGGCGAAGCCGCTGAGCGCGGTGTCGTACACGGCCCTGACCTCGTCGCCGGCGTCCGCGGCCTCGGCGGCCAGGGCGCGGGCGGCCGCGGCGCGGGAGGTGCCGTCCTTCAGGACCACGACGAAGGCGGCGCGGGCACCGCTACCGGCGCCGGCATGCGCGGGCGCGGACGCGGCTGCGGGGTGCGGGGGCAGGGCGGTGACCGCCGCCAGCAGGGCGGCGGCCGGGAGCAGGGCGGTGAATGCGGTCATGCGCCGATGCTCGGCCAGACGGGGGCGCGGCGCGCGGAGTGTGCGCCGACTGGCGGCACGACACGCCGCCGGGGGAGTCAGTCCGACAGGGGCCAGCCGCGCATGGCGAAGACGCCCTCGTCACGGCCGCCGGCGGCGGAGTAGGTGGCCAGGGCGGCCTCGTTGTCGGTGTCGACGCCCACCCACATGCCGTAGCAGCCGCGTGCCTTGGCCTCGTCGGCGAGCGCCTCGGTCAGGGCCCGGCCGATCCCGCGCCGACGGTAGCCCTCGTCGACGGAGAGCTCGTACAGGCACATCTCGGAGCCCTTGTCCGGGTGGTTCATCTCGACCCCGGTGACCATGCCGGCGGGCACGTCGTCGACGTACGCGATGAGCATCAGGTGTCCCGGCGCTGAGAGGAAGCGCTCGGACCGGTCGAGGCGGACGGGGCCGTCGAAGAGGCCCTCCGCGGCCTGGAGTTCGGCGACGGTGCGCGCGGGGCGGATGTCCATGGCCGTCACGATAACGGCCCGTGCGGGGAACGGGCCGTTGCCGCAGCCGCGGCGTGGCGGCCCGCCGGGACGGGCTTCGGCGCCGGCCGGTTCGGTGTGGCGGGCCGGGGCAGGACCGGACCGGGGTCGGTCTCCCGTCAGGCGGGCGTGCGGACGGCGAGGGCCGCCGCGTACGCGTCCGGGGCGGGGAGGTCCTTCAGTCGCCAGCCCGGGACCTCCGCCGGGGCGGGGCCGCTGCCCACGTAGGGCTCGGCCACCCCGCGGGCCAGCCCGGTGCCGATGCCCTTGAGACAGGCCTCCTTGCGGGCCCACAGCCGGGCCAGCAGCGCCTGCCGCTCCGCCTCGGGCACGCCCGTCAGCTCCGCCGTCTCCGCCGGGTGCAGCGTCCCCAGGATGTCCGCCACCGCCGCGGGGCTCGGGTACCCCTCCACGTCGACACCGACGGGCACCGCCGCGAAGGCCAGGTACGCCAGGTCGTCGCTGTGCGAGAGCGAGAACTGCACGCCGCCGCCCGCCACCGCGGGCCGGCCGTGCGGCGCGCCGCAGCACGGGCACTCCTCCCGGACCAGGGCGACCTCCTGCGGGGCCAGACCCAGGTAGCCGCCCAGCAGCACGCGCAACGCGACGTGCGAGACGAGGTACCGGTGGCGGTCGCGGGGCCGCAGGAACCGGCCGCACCGGTCCCGTTCACCCTGGTCGAGGAGCGACAGGCCCTCCTCGACGGGGTGCCCGCCGACCACGTCGAGGGTGGTGTCGAGGGACCACACCGCCACGCCCTCCCCCGCGGGCGGCTCGCCGGTGCGTGGCGCATCCCCGCCGAGCCGGTTCACGTACGTACTCACCCGATGAGAGTAGACGAGGTGCGCACCATCCCGGTTAGGGTCGGCCATCCGACGATCAAGGGAGCGCCAGAGTGCGAAGTGCCGCCGTCACACCGGAAGACGACCGGATCCGCTGGGTCGAACTGCCCGGCGCGGAGCCTGCCCGGGTCTACGTGCACGGGCTCGGGGCGACCTCGCCCGCCTACTTCACGGCGAGCGCCTTCCACCCGCTGCTGGCCGGGCGGCGCTCGCTGCTGGTCGACCTTCTCGGACACGGGCACAGCGACCGCCCCGAGCAGTTCCCGTACACCCTCGAAGCGCACGCCGACGCCCTCGCCGCCGCCCTCGACGCGGCCGGTGTCGCCGGCGCCGAGCTGATAGCCCACAGCATGGGCGGAGCCGTCGCCATCGTCCTCGCCCACCGGCACCCCCGGCTGGTCTCCCGGCTTGTTCTCGTCGACGCCAACCTGGACCCCGTCCCGGTCGTTCCCCGGACCAACGGCAGCAGCGGTATCGCCTCCTACACCGAGGAGGAGTTCCTGGCCGGCGGCTGGGCCGAGGTGCGCGACCGGGTGGGCGCGCACTGGTGGTCCACGATGCGGCTCGCCGGACGCACCGCCCTGTACCGCTCCGCCGTCCACCTCGCGGCGGGCACGACCCCGACCATGCGGGAACTCCTGCTCGAACTGAAGGTGCCGCGCACCTACCTGCTGCCCGAGGCGGACGGCCCCCTCGCCGGGACCGAGGAGCTGGAGGCCGCCGGCGTCACCGTGGTTCCCGTCCCGGACTGCGGGCACAACATCATGCTCGACAACCCGGAGGGCTTCGCCCGGGCCACCGCGGCCGCGCTCACGCCCTGACGCCCTGGAGCGCCCGTGCGCTAGCGGGCCGCAGTGCCGACCGCAGCCGGGACGGGCGCCTTCGCCCCGGGCGCCTTCGCCCCGGGGGAGAGGGTCCCGTCGGTCCAGGCGTAGACACGCTTGCCGCGCACGCTCACCTGGTACTGGTGGACGTCCCGGCACTCGGGCTGCTCCTCGACCCGGGTACCGCGCGGCCACCACCGGGCGTCCAGCACCCGCCCGTGCAGCCGCTTCGGCACGCCGGTGGTGCACTGCGGCCCGTTCAGGGGGGTCGCCCCCAGCGTGAAGCGGATCAGCCGGGCCTCGCCGGTGCGGCGCGCCCGTATGCGTATGTCCGTGGCGTCCTTCGGCACCCACGACGGCAGTGCCAGCGCAGACGCAGACGCGGCCGGCGTGCCCCGCGAGTGCCCGCCGGGCGCGGGCGCGGGGGTGGCGGTGACGGGAGCCTCCGCGGCGGTCGCGTACCGCCTGCTCTTCTCCTCGAACACCTGGTCGTTGATCGAGTCGGTCACGGGGTTGGGCGGGAGGTGCGGCAGCGCGAAGGCTGCCGTGGCGAGGACTCCCACGGTGGCGGCGGCGATGACGAGGGGACGGCGCTTCATATGACCCAGTGTCGGGAGGATGTGCGAGGGGCGCGTCCCTCCGCAGGACGAACGTCGGCTCTGCCTGAGGTCTGATGCCGAGTGGTACCTGAGGACTGGTCCGACTACGGCGCCCGGCCCCTCCGACCCGGCGCGTGCCGTCCCACGCGCCCCCGACCCCACCCTCCCTCCCCCGCTCAGCCCGTCCGACACCCGCGGCCGCGAGCTCCGTTATAGGCGTCGTGGGGATCGGCGAAACGGCCCCCTCCGCACCTGGGGCCCGTCCCCGCCGCCGGAGTTGCCCGGGGCGGTCTCCCCGAGTTCCGTCCTGGAGGAACCCATGCGCCGCCGTCCCGCTCCCGTCCTCGCCTCCGCGACCGCGGCCATGGCCGGTGTCCTCGTCTTCGCGGCGCCCGCGTCGGCCGCGCCGGCCGACAAGCCGCAGGTGCTGTGAGCAGCTGGACCCAGACCAGCGCCACCAGCTACCACGCCTGGACCGCGGGGCGCGCCGACCAGAGCCGCTGGGCGGCGTACGGCTTCGACTGGTCGACGGACTACTGCTCCTCCTCGCCCGACAACCCCTTCGGCTTCCCCTTCCAGGCTGCGTGCGCCCGCCACGACTTCGGCTACCGCAACTACAAGGCGGCGGGCGCCTTCCCGGCCAACAAGTCCCGTCTCGACGAGGCCCTCCACGCCGACCTGATGCGGGTCTGCGCCGCGTACGCGGGCGCCAGGAGGACCTCCTGCGACGGCACCGCCTGGACCTACTACCAGGCCGTCAAGGCCTTCGGTGTCTCCCCCCGACCACGTCCCTCCCCGTGACCACCGGTCCCGCCCGTCCCCCCGGCGGGCGGGACCGGTGGCGTCACCCGGCCTCCGGCCGGACCGCCAGGCTCAGGTCCACCACGTAGTGCTCCTCGACCCAGCCTGCCGGGAACTGCTCCAGCAGCAGCTCCCGTTCGGCGGCGAGGAAGGCGTCCGTGCCGGGTGCGCCGATCAGGAACAGGGAGTGGGTGGACAGCTTGGCGAGGTGTGCGTCGACCGGGATGCGCCGCGACCAGCGCAGCAGGCGCGTGGTGAACTCCAGGCCGCCCTGCGGGCGGGCGCGTTCGTTGAGGTACCAGCCCGGCCCGAAGGCCGCCTCGATCCGCTCCTGCTGGCCGGCGATCCACGCGACCTCGACGTCCGGGTCGTTCGAGAACACGGTCAGCGCCCCGCCGGGCCGCAGGACGCGCAGCGCCTCGGGCCCCGAGCGGGAAGGGTCGGTCCAGTGCCAGGACTGCGCGTACGTCAGCAGATCGAGGGAACCCGACGCGAACGGCAGCCGGTTGCCGTCCCCGCGGACGAGCTGCACCTCCGGGTGGCGGCGGTGCAGCTCGGCGGCCATGCCCGCGCCGGGCTCGACCGCCACCACCCGGGCGCCCCGGGCCCGGAGGAGGGCGGTCGCGATGCCGGTCCCGGCGCCGACGTCGGCGACGCGGGCACCGGCCAGCCGGAACCCGGCGAGGTCCTCCACCGCGTCGAGGAGCGCGGGCGGATAGGCGGGCCGGTGGTCGCCGTAGCGCGTGGCCGCGGAACTGAACGAGCGTGCGCGGGATGCGTCCGATGCGTCCGTCATGGCACCCATCGTCGGCCGTCGGACGCCCGCGGCGTCAACACCGCGCTGCCGCACCGGACTCCGCTGCCCCACCGGGCGGGTCCGGACCGGGTGCGGAGCTTGTACGGTCGCCTCCACGCGGGCGGACACCGAGGCGAGGGCGGACGACGCGGCGAAGGCGGCGAGGACGGAGGGGATCGGGCGTGGTGGCACGGTACGTCGCGGACCTGGTCGGGGCGTTGGAGCGGTACGGGCCCCGGCCCGCGCTCGGGGCGGGCGGCGCGGTGCTGGACTTCTCCGGGCTGCTGGACCTCGTGTACCGGCTGGCGGGCGAGCTGGCGGACCGCGGGGTCGGCCGCGGCACCGGGCTGGCCTGCGTCTTCGGCGGCAACCGGCCGGAGGTGGTGCAGGTCCGGCTGGCGGCGCACCTGCTGGGCGCGCGGCTGACCCAGGTGGTCGCGGACGCGTACACGGTCGGCGTGGACTTCGTCCTGCGCGACTGCCGCCCCGGCCTCGTCGTGCACGACGTGCCCGTCCCGGACACGGGCGTGCCCCGGCTGGGCCTGGACGGGCTGCTGCGGGCCGCGGCCGGGCGGGAGGCGGCGCCGCTGCCGGTGGCCGCGCGGGAGGACGACATCGCCCGGGTGACGTACACGGGCGGTACGACCGGGGTGCCGAAGGGCGTGGCGTCCACCTTCCGGGCCCTCGCCGCCCGCTCCGACGGCCGCGCGGGCCGCGAGGCCGACCGGCCCGGCCCGGGCGGTGGCCGACCCGGTGGGGGCAGCGGCCCCGCCGCCGAAACCGAGGCCCCTCCGGCGTACGTATCCGTCACCTCGCTCGCCCACCGCGCCGGCGGACGCTGCCTGGAGCAGCTCCGCTCCGGCGGTCGGACCGAGATCCTGACGCCGTTCGAGCCCGGCGCCTTCGCGGCCGTCTGCCGGCGGCTGGGGCCCGTGGCCACGTACCTGATGCCCGGCATGGTGTACCGGCTGCTGGACGATCCGGCGACCGCCGACGGCATCCCCGGGCTGAGCGTCATCTCGTACGGCGCCGCCCCGATCCTGCCCGAGCGGCTGCGGGAGGCGGTCACCCGCTGGGGCGGCCGCTGGCAGCAGGGCTACGGGATGAACGAGTCCGCGGTGATCTGCCGCCTCACCGCCGCCGACCACGAAGCCGCCGTCACCGACCGGCCCGGCCTGCTCTCCTCGGTGGGGCGCCCGGCGGCAGGCGCGCAGGTCGAGGTGCGCGACCCGGCCGGGCGGCCGCTGCCCGCGGGGCGGACGGGCGAGGTGTGGACGCGGTCCGCGGCGATGATGACCGGCTACTGGGGGCGGCCCGATCTCACGGCCGCCGCGATCCGGGACGGCTGGCTGCGCACCGGCGACCTGGGGCACCTCGACCCGGACGGCTACCTGCACCTCGACGACCGGATCGCCGACGCGGTGATGGTCGACGGGGACAACGTCCACACCCTGCCGGTGGAGGCAGCCCTGGCCCGGCATCCCGCGGTCGCCCGGGCGGCCGTTGTGGGCCGCCCCAGCCCCCGTACGGGCGAGGAGGTGTGCGCCTTCCTGGTCCCGGCGCCCGGCCGCATCCCCGACGCCGCGGCGGCGGCCGAGGCCTGCGACCTGGTGGAGCGGACCCTCGCACCGGCCTACCGCCCCACAACGGTGTTCTGGCGCGAGGAGATCCCCCTGACCCCGCAGGGCAAACCGGATAAACGCCTCCTGCGCGCCCAGGCGGCGACCCCCTGAGGGCGTCCGTTTCCGGCCATTCCCACCCCACCGCACGATCCGTGCGGACGAGGGCGCCGGGCGTGCCCGGGGGACGGCGGGGGCCGGCGCCGCCACCCACACGCACGAAGGCCCTCCCCGAAGGGAGGGCCCCGAAATGATGAACCGAAGAGCGCCCCCGGCAGGACTCGAACCTGCGGCCAAGTGCTTAGAAGGCACCTGCTCTATCCACTGAGCTACGGGGGCCGGAAGGTGGCCGTGGTGGCCTGGAGCCCCGGGGTGGGGGTGGGACTGTCGTCCGTGCCGGGTCAAGGATAGGGCTCCGGTCGCCTTGTCCCGGTTGCTTCACCCGCGTGCCACGATGTGGAGGTTCGGTGAAGCGGTCCCGATAATCGCAGGCAGGTGCGATTCTCGCACCGCTTTTGCGCCGCGGCGCCCTGGGTGTTGTGCACTCGTTATGCCTGTGCCCCACTCCTTCTGCTCTGACCGGAAGGTCCCTCTGGAGTCGCGGTCGGCGCGCAGAGGGTTTATAAGCTTCAAAAATGGTCCCAAAGCGGGCATTCTTCGCATGTGGTGACCTTGGATGTTCGGCCCCAGCTGCTCGTTGCCCTGTCCGCCCTGCGCGACCGGGTCGCGTCCGTGCGTCTGCCGCTGCCCCTGCCCGGCGCCGAGCGCGCCCGGCAGACCAGAGCCGAGCTGCTCGCGCAGCTCGACGACTACCTCGTACCGCGGCTGAAGTCGCCCGAGGCGCCGCTGCTCGCCGTCGTCGGCGGCTCCACCGGAGCCGGTAAGTCCACCCTCGTCAACTCCCTCGTCGGCCGCCAGGTGAGCGAAGCCGGCGTGCTGCGGCCGACCACCCGCGTCCCCGTCCTCGTCTGCCACCCGGACGACCACCACTGGTTCGCCGGCATGCGGGTGCTGCCCGACCTGCTGAGGGTCTGGGCGCCGCCCGGGGACGACGAGCCCGCCCGCACCGCCGGGAGGCCCGCCACCGGGCGCCCCGGGGCCCGCGCCACCGCCACCGCCTCCGCCCCCGGGGCGCGGGAGCTGCGGATCGAGACCGTCACCGGGCTGCCGCGCGGCCTCGCCCTCCTCGACGCCCCCGACGTCGACTCCCTCGTCGTCGAGAACCGGGTCCTCGCGGCCCAGCTGATCTGCGCCGCCGACGTCTGGGTGATGGTCACCACCGCCTCGCGGTACGCCGATGCCGTGCCCTGGCACCTGCTGCGCACCGCCAAGCAGTACAGGGCCACCCTCGTCACCGTCCTCGACCGGGTCCCGCACCAGGTGCTCGCCGAGGTCTCGCGGCAGTACGCGGCCCTGCTCACCCGGGCCGGGCTCGGCGACGTGCCCCGCTTCACCGTGCCCGAGCTCCCCGAGTCGGCCGGCGGGGGCGGGCTGCTGCCGGCCAGTGCCGTCGCACCGCTCGGCGCCTGGCTCGCCCACCACGTCCAGGACCCGGCCGCCCGCCAGTACGCCGTCAGCCGCACCGCGTTCGGCGCGCTGGACTCGCTGCGGCGCCGGATGCCGGAGCTGGCCTCCGCCGTCGCCGCCCAGTACGCCGCCGCCGTACGGCTCACCACGGCGGTGGAGGACGCGTACCGGCAGGAGGGCAAGCGGGTCCGGGCCCGGCTCGACCAGGGCGCCGTACTCGCCGGGGACGCGCTGACCCGGTGGCGCGGCTACCCGCTCGACACCACGGCCGACGAACTGCTCGACTCGCTGGCCGAGTCCCTGTCCGCACTGCTGCAGTGCGCGGTCGCCGCCGCCGACGAGCGGATCGCCGAGGTCTGGCGGCGCGAACCGGCCGCCGGGGCCGTACCGCTGCCGGGGCCCGACCGGGAAGCGGCGGAACGCATCGGCGTGGCGGTCCGGCGCTGGCGGCGGGTAGTGGAGGAACTCGCCGAGGAGGAGGTCGGCCGGCTCGACCGGCAGCCCCCGCCCGACCCCGAGGCCGTCGCCGCCCTGCTGGTGGCCTCCCTCCTCGGCGGCAAGCGGGCCCGGCCCGCCGGCGAGAAGCTCGTCGAGCGGGTCGGCGCGCAGGCCGCCGTACGGCTGCGCGACCGGGGCGGCGAGCTCGTCGCGGACCACCTGGAAGAGGTGCTGCGCGCCGAACGGGACCGGCGGCTGGCCCCGCTGGAGGCGCTCGAGGTGAGCCCCGAGCCGCAGGCGGAGCTGATCGCCGCGCTGTCCGTACTGCAGAAGGAGAGGTGACGCGGTGAGCGCCTTGGCAGACCGCGCCGAAGACCGCTGGGACGACGGCCTCATCGCACGCTCGCGCCGCCCGCGGGCCATCGGCGACGGCAGCTTCGACGACGGGATGGACGGCATCGACGGAATGCACGGCATCGACGGCATGGACGACATCGACGGCATGAACGGGCTCGACAGGTTGGCCGGGCGCGACCGGCGCGACCGGATCGACCGGATCGGCCGCATCGACCGGATCGACCGGCTTGATCGGCCCGACCGGACCGACGGGGAGGAGGACGGCTACGAGGGCGACGACGCGCTGGTCCGGGCCCTGTCCGGGGCCGGCGGCGACGGGGGCCGCACGCCCCCGCCCCCGTCCGGGCCCGACGCGCAGGCGCTGCGCACCCGGCTGGAGTCGCTGCGCCAGCTCGTCGCGCTCTCCCGGACCCGGCTCGACGGCAAGACCCTCGCCGAGGCCGGGCGGGTGCTGGACGAGGCCTCGGCGCGGCGCGGGCTGTCGTCGCAGCACACCGTCGTCGCCATCGCCGGAGCCACCGGGAGCGGCAAGTCCACGCTCTTCAACTCACTGGCCGGAGTGCAGATTTCCGAGACCGGGTTGCGCCGGCCGATGACCGCCGCCCCCATCGCCTGCAGTTGGTCCGACGGGGCCGCCGGACTGCTCGACCGGCTGGAGATCCCGGGACGGCTGCGCCGCCGTCCCCGCGAGACCTCCGAGACCGGGGCGCTGCGCGGGCTGGTCCTGGTGGACCTGCCCGACCTGGACTCCGCGGTCGGCGCGCACCGCGAGCACGTGGACCGGGTGCTGGCGCTGGTCGACGCGGTGGTGTGGGTCGTGGACCCGGAGAAGTACGCGGACGCGGTGCTCCACGAGCGGTACCTGCGCCCGCTGGCCGGGCACGCCGAGGTGACGTTCGTCGTGCTCAACCAGGTGGACCGGCTGCCCGGCGAGGCGGCCGACCTCGTCATGGACGACCTGCGGCGGCTGCTGGACGAGGACGGCATCGCGCTCGGCGAGCACGACGAGCCCGGCGCGACCGTCCTCGGGCTGTCCGCGCTCACCGGCGAGGGCGTCGGGGAACTCAGGGAGCTGCTCGCACAGTTCACCCAGGAGCGGGGCGCGGCCGCCCGAAGGATCGCCGCCGACGTGGACCGGGCCGCCGCGCGCCTGCGCCCGCTGTACGTGGCCGAAGGGCACCCGGGACCCGAGATCGGGGAGGGGGCCCGCGCCGAGTTCGAGGACCGCCTGGCCGAGGCGGTCGGGGCGTACGCGGCCGGGCTCGCCGCCGAGCGGGCCTGGCGGCGCAACGCCGGGAAGGCGTGCGGGACCCCGTGGCTGCGGCTGTGGCGTTGGTACGAGAACTGGCGGGCCCCGCGCAGCCTGTCGGGGCTGGCCGTCCTGGCCGCGATCGGCGGCACGGCCGGCGGGCGGGGTGGCGCGGGCGCGCAGCCGCCGGCCGAGGTGGAGGTGACCGCGCGCCAGCGCGTCGAGCAGGCCGTACGGGCCGTCGCCGACGCGGCGGCCTCCGGGCTGCCCGACCCCTGGGCGCAGGCCGTGCGGGAGACCGCCGTGCGCGGCGGCGAACAGCTGCCGGAGGCACTGGACGAGATCGCGGTGACGCTGGGGCCCGTCTCCGTGGCACCGGGCGGCAAACCGCCGCGGCCCGCGTGGTGGCCGGTGGCGGTGCTGGCGCAGGCGGCCATGACGCTGGTCCAGGTCTACGGGGGGCTGTGGCTCGTCGGGCAGATCGTCGGGGTCCTGGGGCCGAACCTGATGACGCCGGTGCTGCTGATGGCGTCGGGCATCGTCGGCGGGCCGCTGGTGGAGTGGGCCTGCTCGATCGCGGCCCGGGGGCCGGCGCGGCGGTACGGGCAGGAAGCGGAGCGGCGGCTGCGGCAGGCGGCCGCAGGCTGCGGGCGGGCCCGGGTGCTGGAGCCGGTGGCGGCGGAGCTGCTGCGCTACCGGGAGGTGCGGGAGCAGTACGGGGCGGTGGCGGAGTTGTCCACAACCCGTCAGTAGTCCACAGGGGCGAGCGGGTTCGGGCGGGGCGGTCCAGCATGGCGGTGGCCGGTGCGGAAGGTCCGCCCGGTGTGCACGGGTCCGCGCGGAGCGCACGGGTCCGCGCAGCACATGAGGGTCCGCGCGGTGCTGCGTGCGGACGCGGGGAGGGGACCGGGATGAACGACACCCTGGTGACGCTGATCGGCCACGTGGCCACGCAGATCGACTACAAGGAGACGGTCAACGGGCCGTCGGCCAGGTTCCGTTTCGCGGTGACACCACGGTATTTTGATCGCCGGAAGGACGCGTGGGCGGACGGGGCGACCAGTTTCTACACCGTGTGGGCCCGGCGCACGCTCGCGGTGAATCTGACCGGCTCCGTTTCGGTCGGTGAACCGCTGGTGGTGCACGGGCGGCTACGGGTGCGGGACGACCCGCCGGACGCCGAGGGGAACCGCTGGTTCTCGGCGGAGATCGACGCGACCGCCATCGGCCACGACCTCAACCGGGGGACGGCCGCGTTCCGGAGGGTCGTCAAGGCGGAGCCCGCACTGATGGCCACTCAGAAGGCGGCGGTGGTCTGAGTGTTCGAGGCGGCTAGGATTCCCCGGTACTCACGGGCACCTGGGTCATTGGCCCGAAGGGGAAGACTGTGTCGATTGGCGTTCCCGCATCCTCCGCTTCTGATTCCTCTCCTGCTTCGCTCACTGCTGCGCTGCATCCTGCGACGCCTCCGGCTGCCGGGCCGGCCGCCTTCGGCCCGGCCGCCTTCGGTTCCGCTGCCGCCGGGTCGGGCGCTGTCCGGCGGGGCTCCGCACGGCGGCCGCTGGCGGTGGCGCTGCTGGCCGCGGCCCTCACCGCCGCGCCCGGCGTCCGGGCCGCCGCCGATACCGGGGCCCCGGTCCCCCGGCCGGCGGAGGGCGCGAGCGCCGTACTGGACGGGCTCAAGACCTACGGGCAGGCCGTCCTCCACGCCGCCGACGGGTCGGTCCGGCAGATTCCCGCCGGCCTCTACGAGATGCGGGTCGACGGCGGCGGCATGCTCCAGACCTACGGGGTCGGGGTCGCCGGCAACGCCCAGCCACAGGCCCGCTACACCGAGAGCGGCTGGAGCGGCAGCCCGCTCGGCGGCAACGCCGAGGCCGGCCGGATCCGGTGGGTCCTGGAGCACTCCTACCCCCAGCTGAACGACCTCGCCGGGCTCGCCAAGGCGGCCGGTGCCGGGGCGCTCACCGCGGAGAGCGCTGCGGCGGGGACGCAGGTGGCGATCTGGCGGCTGGCGGACGGCGCCCAAGTGGAGGCCGCCGACCCGGACGCGGAGAAGCTGGCCGACTACCTCCAGCGGTCTGCGGGCCGGCTGCCGGAGCCGCCGGCCTCGCTACGGCTGGAACCGGGCAGCGTGTCCGGGCCCGTGGGCGGCCGGATCGGCCCGGTCACCGTGCGCACCGGTGCACAGAGCGTCGCGGTCACCCCGGACGCGGCGGCCGTCGCCATGGGGGTGCGGGTCGTCGACGCCGAAGGGAAGCCGGTCACGGCGGCGGGCAACGGAAGCCGGCTGTACTTCGAGGTGCCGGCGGGCACCCCGGACGGAACCGCCTCGGTGGCGGTCCAGGGCTCCACGAAGGTGCCGGTCGGCCGGGTCTTCACCAGCGGCCTCCCGGCCCAGGCGCAGATCGTGGCCGGCTCCAGCGAGTCCGCGGCCGCGGCCCGGGCGTCTGCGGTCTGGCCGCAGCCGCTGGTGGCCGAGGCGGGACCGTCCGGCGACGCCACCCCGGTCACCCAGGCGGCCGACGCGGCCAACCCGTCCAGCCCGGAGGAGGAGCGCCTCGCCACGAGCGGCAGCTCCGCGGCCACCCCGGTGATCGCAGCGCTGGCGGTGGGCCTGGTGGTCCTGGGCGGCCTGGTCGTCCTCATGGTCCGCAAGCGCCCCCAGGACGAGGAGGACCAGGACCGGGTCTGACGAGGTCGAGGGCGGGCCCGGAGCGCTCCACGTCCCGGCTCCGGGACCGCGTCCTGATTCCCGCAGGCGCGTCGGGGGTAAGCGCCGGAAATGAGCGCTCATGACATGACCTGGCGGGGTGTGGCCGCGCGGTGGGACCGTGCGCTGTTCGATGCGGTGGCGCAGCGGCACTGGCCGGGAGGCGAGCGCGTGCTGCCACGGCTGGGGCGGGCCGCGAACCACGGGGTGCTGTGGGGCGGGGCCGCGGCCGTGATCGCGGCATGCGGCTCCTCCCAGGGCCGCGGGGCGGCGGTGCGGGCGCTCGGCTCGCTCGCCCTGGCCTCCGCGACGATCAACACCGTCGGCAAGTGGTCCGTGCGCCGGGCCCGGCCCGTGCTGGAGGGGGTGCCCGCGGTGCGGCAGCTCGCCACGCAGCCGGCGACCACCTCGTTCCCGTCCGGGCACTCGGCGTCCGCGTTCGCGTTCACCACCGGGCTGGCGCTCCATTCGCCCGGGTGGGGGATCGCGCTGGCGCCGGTGGCCGCGTCCGTGGCGTTCTCCCGCGTGTACACGGGCGTGCACTACCCGTCCGACGTGGCTGCGGGGGCGGTGCTGGGCGTGGCGGCCGGATTCGTCGTACGCCGTCTCGCGGCGCGGGTGGAGGCCGCCCGCTCCCGGCCCGGTGACGAGCCCGTGGCCGCCGACGCCCCCGCCCTGCCGGACGGGGCCGGGCTCGTGGTCGTGGCCAACGCCGGGGCGGGCAGCGATGCGGAGGACACCGGACTCGACGTCCTGCGGGCCAGGCTCCCCGAGGCCGAGGTGATCGAGTGCGACGGCGAACAGCTGGCCGGGGTGCTCGCGGACGCGGCCTCCCGGGCGGCGGTGCTGGGGGTGTGCGGCGGCGACGGCACGATCAACGCGGCCGCAACCGCCGCGCTGCGGGCCGGGGTGCCGCTCGCCGTGTTCCCCGGCGGCACGCTCAACCACTTCGCGCAGGACCTCGGACTGGCCGGAGCCGAGGACACCTGCCGCGCCGTCGCCGCCGGGCGGGCGGTCCGCGTCGCCGTCGGCCGCTTCACCCCGGCCCCGTCCGAGCCCTGCCCACCAGAGCCCGCCCGGCCAGAGCCCGCCCGGCCCGAGCCCGTCCCTCCGCCCGCCGCATCCGACCCGGAACGCCCGACGCCCCGGCCCGGTGCGGTACCCCCGGCCGCCCCGTCGCCGTTCTCGGCGCCCCCGCCCGATCCGCAGCCCTGGCCCGGTGCGCAGCCGTCGTCCGGGCCCGTGTACCCGCCGCCCGGTCCGGGGCCGCTCGGCCCCGGGCCCGCGACCGGTCCCGTCTCCCTGCCCGATCCGGCGTCCCCGCTGGGTCCGGTACCGGCGAGTCCGCTGCCTCCGCTCGATCCGGGGCCCCTGCCCCGTGCGGCGGCGGCGCCGTCCGGGTCCGGGCCGCTGGCCCAGCCCGGACCGCCGGCCCCGGCAGGGGAAGGCGGTGGGGGGAGCGAGGGGCCGGGGGAGCCCGGGTACTTCCTGAACACCTTCAGCATCGGGGCCTATCCCGAGCTGCTGCGCTACCGGATGCGCTGGCAGCCGCGGATCGGGTACCTGCCCGCCGCGGTGCTGGCCGCCTGGCGGGTGCTGCGGACCCAGCGCCCCGTGCGGCTCCGGCTGGCCGGGCGGCCCCGGAGCGTCTGGCTGCTGTTCGCGGGCAACGGCACCTACCACGGCACCGGTGCGACCCCCCGCCGCCGCAACGGCCTCGGCGAGACCCTGCTCGACGTCCGCATCGTCCACGGCGGAGGCCGTCCCGGCCTCCGCCTCCTGGCCGCGGCCTTCGCCGGGCCCCTGTCGCGCTCGCCCGTGCACAGCGCGACCCGCCTGCGCAGCCTGCACCTCGGCGGGATCCCGGCCGGCACCCCGCTCGCGTACGACGGCGAGTACGCCCCGGCCCCCGACTCGCTCGTCCTCGACACGCTCCCGGGCGCGTTGACCGTGTACCGCGACGCCCCCCCGCCCCCGGTCCCGCCCGCCCACGGGTGACCGCCCTCGCCGCCCCCACCGCCGCTGACCCGGTGCTGTGACCGGGGGCGTGGCTCCGGGGCTGATCAGGGGGGGGCTGACCATACGGGTTTCCGCCCCGGGGTGGACGGCTGGCACTATGGGGTGTATCTGCCCACCCATCGATCTGCCGGACGGTTTCTCTTGGCTGAGTACATCTACACCATGCGCAAGGCGCGCAAGGCGCACGGTGACAAGGTGATCCTCGACGACGTCTTCCTGAACTTCCTGCCGGGAGCCAAGATCGGTGTCGTCGGCCCGAACGGCGCCGGCAAGTCCACCGTTCTGAAGATCATGGCGGGTCTGGAGCAGCCGTCCAACGGTGACGCCTTCCTGGCGCCCGGCTACTCCGTCGGCATCCTCATGCAGGAGCCCAAGCTCGACGAGTCCAAGACCGTCCTTGAGAACGTCGAGGACGGCGTCGCCGAGATCAAGGGCAAGCTCAACCGGTTCAACGCGATCGCCGAGGAAATGGCGACGAACTACACCGACGAGCTGATGGAGGAGATGGGCAAGCTCCAGGACGACCTGGACCACGCCAACGCGTGGGACCTCGACGCCCAGCTGGAGCAGGCCATGGACGCCCTGGGCTGCCCCCCCGGCGACTGGCCGGTCGTCAACCTCTCCGGTGGTGAGAAGCGCCGCGTCGCCCTCTGCAAGCTGCTGCTGGAGGCCCCCGACCTGCTGCTCCTCGACGAGCCCACCAACCACCTCGACGCCGAGTCCGTGAACTGGCTGGAGCAGCACCTGGCCCAGTACAAGGGCGCCGTCGTGGCCGTCACCCACGACCGCTACTTCCTCGACAACGTCGCCGAGTGGATCCTGGAGCTCGACCGCGGCCGCGCCCACCCGTACGAGGGCAACTACTCCACCTACCTGGAGAAGAAGGCCGAGCGCCTCAAGGTCGAGGGCAAGAAGGACGAGAAGCGCCAGAAGCGCCTCAAGGAAGAGCTGGAGTGGGTCCGCTCCAACGCCAAGGGCCGCCAGGCCAAGTCGAAGGCGCGTCTGGCCCGCTACGAGGAGATGGCCGCCGAGGCCGAGAAGATGCGGAAGCTGGACTTCGAGGAGATCCAGATCCCGCCGGGCCCCCGCCTGGGCTCCATCGTCGTCGAGGTCAACAACCTCTCCAAGGCGTTCGGTGAGAAGGTCCTCATCGACGACCTGTCCTTCACCCTGCCGCGCAACGGCATCGTCGGCATCATCGGCCCGAACGGCGCCGGCAAGACCACGCTGTTCAAGATGATCCAGGGCCTGGAGAAGCCGGACGCCGGCGACATCAAGGTCGGCGAGACCGTCAAGATCTCCTACGTCGACCAGGGTCGTGCCAACATCGACCCGAAGAAGACCCTGTGGGCCGTCGTCTCGGACGAGCTGGACTACATCAACGTCGGCCAGGTCGAGATGCCGTCCCGCGCCTACGTCTCCGCGTTCGGCTTCAAGGGCCCGGACCAGCAGAAGCCGGCCGGTGTGCTCTCCGGCGGTGAGCGCAACCGCCTGAACCTGGCGCTCACCCTCAAGCAGGGCGGCAACCTGCTGCTCCTCGACGAGCCGACCAACGACCTCGACGTCGAGACCCTCTCCTCCCTGGAGAACGCGCTGCTCGACTTCCCGGGCTGCGCCGTGGTCGTCTCCCACGACCGCTGGTTCCTGGACCGGGTCGCCACGCACATCCTGGCGTACGAGGGCGACTCGAAGTGGTTCTGGTTCGAGGGCAACTTCGAGTCCTACGAGAAGAACAAGATCGAGCGGCTCGGCCCGGACGCGACCCGTCCGCACCGCGCGACCTACAAGAAGCTCACCCGGGGCTGAGCAGGCAATGGCCAGACACCACTACCGGTGCCCCCTGCGCTGGGCGGACATGGATGCCTTCGGGCACGTCAACAACGTCGTCTTCCTCCGCTACCTGGAAGAGGCGCGGATCGACTTCATGTTCCGCCTCGCGCCGGGCGAGGGCAGTGACTCGTTCACGGGCGGCTCCGTCGTCGCCCGCCACGAGATCGACTACAAGCTGCCCCTCGTCCACCGCCACGAGCCGGTGCTCATCGAGTCCTGGGTGACCCGGATCGGCGCCGCGTCCCTGACCATCCGCTACGAGGTCAAGGACGAGGCGACCGAGGACCGTCCCGAGACGGTGTACGTGCGCGCCGAGACCGTCGTCGTGCCGTACAACCTCGCCGAGGGGCGGCCCCGCCGCATCAGCGAGGAGGAGCGCCGCTTCCTCGAGGAGTACCTCGACGAGCCCGCGCCCAAGGCGTCGTCCGCCAAGCGTTCCGAAGGGCGCCTGGCGGCATGACCGGGCAGCTGCGCTTCGCCGACCCCGGGGAGGCGGCCGACCTGGCCGCCTTCCTGGGCCGGCTGGTGCACTACGACCGCGCCGCCGCGGTCCGCCTCCAGGCGGGCGGCGGCGCGCTGGCCGTCTTCGGACGGCCGCCGTCGTTCGACGTCCTGGCCATCCGCACGGTGCGGCTCGCCGTCCCCGTCGCGACCCCGCTGGACATCACCGTCTCCGCCGGTGAGCTGCTGGAATCCGTGGACGAGGACACCGCGGGCGCGGTCGTGCCCGCGGCCGTGACCGGACCGCCCTGGGCCGGGGTCCTCCCGCCCCGCGGCGGCTGGCGGCAGGTGGCCGGCCTGCCCGGCGCGGAGGCGATGCGGGCCGCCGTGGCCGGCGCCGTCTCCGAATTCCGGGCCCGTGACGAGGCCCTGCCCCCGCAGCACCGCACCCGGTCCGAGCGGGACCGGATCGGCCGTGACATCTGGTCCCGGACGCTCGGCGACACCGAGCTCCCGCTGCGCGCCGTGCACGCCGCGCAGTCCCTCGGCTTCCTGCGGCCCGTCCGTTCCGCCGTAGCGGCCGGGCCCGCCGCGGCGGCCTGCCCGGCGCCCCCGGCAGCCACCGACCCGGTGGCGCTGCTCGCGTCCGGCGGCTGGCTGCGCCTGCGCACCCCGTACGGCTCGGTCGCCCTGCGCCGCCCCGGCGGCCTCGGCGGGCTGGGCGCGTTCCAGGTCCGTCCGGTCTGAGACGGCCGGCCGCCCGCCCCGACGGGTGCGGGGCGGGCGGACGGGTCGGGCCCTGGCGGTGCGTCCGTCCGGTCAGGACGGCGGGTTGAAGTTGAACGTGAAGTTCGGGGCGGTCGCCGTGAACTCCAGCATGTGGATCGTCCGGCAGGTCGAGTCCGAGACGTTCGAGCACCACTCGAAGACCCGGGACGGGACCGACTCCTGGTACTTGTCCCGCCACTCGACCCCGTCCTGGGAGTACGCGTAGCAGTACCAGATCGGGTTCACGGCGCGGGCGTCACCGCTGTAGACGACGACGGTCTGCTGGGGCGCGATCTTCCACCAGCCCTCCTTGAACCAGTTGCTGCTGGCGGAGCAGTTGGGCTGGTAGCGCTCGACCATCGCCCAGACTTCGCGCTCGTAGTTGTTCTTGAACCTCAGCGCCATGGTCGGCCTCCTACTCCCCGCCGGGCTGCCTGCGGGCAGCCGGGCTTCCGTCGGACCGGGTCAGTTCGCCTGCCGGACTGCCGTTGTCCGTCCGGCCGGGGGGAGCGCCGGACCGGCCTGCTGTGAGAGCACTCTCCAGCGCTGCTTCGTCCGCGTCGGTCTTCGGAGTCACGGCTTCGTCCGTCTCCTGGGTCATGGGACCTCCCATCTCCGTCGGTCGGGTCCGGCGGAGAGGTTCCCGGGAGCGGGCGCCGCGTATCGGGAGCCGCGGTCCTGTGCCCCGTACGGCCCGGTGCGGGCGCTCGTACGGGGGCTGTTGTACGGCCGCATGTACGGGCGCGTGCACAGCGGTGCGCCGGCCCGGTGGCACCGGCGCGGGGGAGCGGAAGGGACGAGAGCTCCGGCTAGTCGCCGGTGTTGATCATCGACGCGGCGGCGTACGTCAGGTAGCGCCACAGCTGAGCCTCCAGCTCGGGCGCCAGGCTCAGCTCGTCGACGGCCTCGCGCATGTGGCGCAGCCAGGCGTCGTGCGCGGCCCGGTCCACCTGGAAGGGGGCGTGCCGCATCCGCAGCCGGGGGTGGCCCCGGTTCTCGCTGTACGTGGTGGGGCCGCCCCAGTACTGCATCAGGAACTGCGCGAACCGCTCCTCGGCCGGCCCGAGGTCCTCCTCCGGGTACATCGGGCGCAGCACCGGGTCCTGCGCCACCCCCTCGTAGAAGCGCCGGACCAGACGGCGGAACGTCTCCTCGCCACCCACCTGCTCGTAGAAGGTCTGCTCCTGAAGCGTTTCCCGTGGAATCTCATTCACCCGACCATCGTCTCAGACACCCGGACGGAGGACGGAGGTCTTAGGACCCCCGGGGCCCGGGGGACCGGGCGGCGGCCATGCGGCGGACCACGGTTCGCCTCCGGCGGGCGGCCGCAGGACAGTGGAGCCATGGGCGCACATTCCCCGCGGTCCGCGCGGTCCGCGCAGGCCGCGCACACCGGGGCGCGGGACCTGCGGGCCACCGCGCACGCCGCCCAGGTGCGCGAGCTGACCGCGGCCGGGGTGCTGGAGGACCCCGCCTGGCGGGCGGCGTTCGCGGCGGTGCCCAGGCACGTCTTCGTCCCCTGGTTCTTCACCGGCCGGGGGGCCGGGCACGAGCGGCTGTGGGGCGAGGACCCGGACCCGGCCCGCCGGGCCCGCTGGCTGCGCGGGGTCTACACGGACACACCGCTCGCGACCCGGCTGCGCGACGGCGAGCTGGTCTCCTCCAGCAGCCAGCCGTCCCTGATGGCGAAGATGCTCGACGCGCTGGACGTGCGCGACGGCGACGACGTACTGGAGATCGGCACGGGCACCGGCTACAACGCGGCCCTGCTCTGCCACCGCCTCGGCGACGACCACGTCACCACCGTGGACCTCGACGAGGAGATCACCGAGTCCGCCCGGTCCCATCTGGCCCGGCTCGGCTACCGGCCGACCGTGGTCACCGGCGACGGGGCGCGCGGCTGCCCGGCCCGGGCGCCGTTCGACCGGATCCTGGTGACCTGCACGCTGCCGACGATCCCGCACGCCTGGCTCGGCCAGTGCCGGCCGGGGGCGCGGATCCTGGCCCCGCTGTCGACCGGCCTGATCGCGCTGCGCGTCCGCGACGCCGACTTCGCGGAGGGCCGGTTCCTGCACACCGCGGCCTACTTCGTGCCGCTGCGCGGGGCCACGGCGGCCAAGGCTGCCGCGGCGGAGCCCGGGAGGGGGGCGAGGGGGAGGGACGGGGCAGATGGGGGCGCGGGGGCGTGGACCGCGCACGGGCTCCCGTACGAACTGGTGGACAACGAGCGGTTCCAGTTCATGCTGATGCTGACCGCCGGCGCCCTGCACCCCCGCGAGGCCCTGGACCTGTGGCGCGGCGAGGGCCGGCCGGCCCGGGAGCGGTTCGGGGTGACGGTCAGCGCCGAGGGGCAGTGGTCGTGGCTCGACGACCCCCGGGGCCCGTACGTGTGGCCCCTGGGGGAGACGGGCGGGCCCGGTGCGGCCGCGGGGGTCAGCCCCGGCGGATGGTGATCGTGGTCCAGGCGCCGACGTGGACGCGGTCGCCGTCGGAGAGCGGCACCGGCACGTAGGGCTGGATCGGGTCCTCGCCGCCGTTGATGGTGGTGCCGTTGGTGGAGTTCTGGTCCACCACGGCCCAGCTCAGATCGGGCTGCTGGACGAGCACCGCGTGCTGGTGCGAGACGCCCGGGTCCTCCGGCGGGACGGACAGGTCGATGTCGGGGGACTCGCCCGTGGAGGCGCGGCGGCGGCCGATGGTGATCTGGCCGCCGGTCAGCGGAAGGTGCTGCTCCGGGGAGTAGGCGGGCAGGCTGAGGCTCGCCGCTTCGGGGCCGCTGCGCTGCATCATCGCGAGGAAGTAGGAGCGGTCGGGGCCGATCGTCGCGGTCCAGGAGCCGTTGTTCTGCGCCGGGAAGGGCTGCGATGCGTGCGACTGGTGGGTCGCCTGCGACTGGTGCACCTGCGCCTGCGCCTGTGCCTGCGACGCGTGCTGCTGCTGGTACTCCGGCTGCCGGTACTGCTGCAGTTGCGGGGCCTGCTGCGACTCGTGCGCGGGCGGCTGGAGCAGCCAGTCGTCCTCCCGCTGCAGCGGCTCGGCGGGCCGGTTGACCCGGGACGGCCGCGAGCCCTGGTAGTCGAACGGGTCCTGCGGGAAGGGCGACGGCGCGGGGGCCGGCGGCGGGGGCGGCGGCACGGCGGCGGCCCCGTCCTCCTGTCCGAGCGGGGAGTACGAGGTCGCCGAGCGGGTCAGGAAGTTGTACCGGCACTCCTCGCAGAAGGGCGCCATGGCCTCGCGCGGCGTCCGACACCGGGGGCAGAGCTCGGCCTGGGCGGTCGGCTCGCCGGTGGTGGGAGGGTAGCCGTAGCCGTAGGAGGGCGCGGCGGGGGCGGCGGGTGCCCCCTGGGCGGCAGACATGCGGTGGCCGCAGACCTCGCACCAGTCGTCGGAGGCGGACTGGTGCCCGTTCGGGCAGGTCGGCATGGCGGCTCTTCCCCCTTCGGCCTGCGCCACTGCGTCAGGCCTTCTGAGATCTTCTGCTTCTTCAGGTCTTCTTCACTCGGACGGTCTGGATCGAACGCGTTTCGAGAGTCATCTCGTCGGCATCCGCGACCTTCGCCTTCAGCCGCACAGTACCCGCCGAGGCGTCGACCACATCCACCACCTTCGCCAGCAGTTTGGCCGTGTCCGCGTTCCCGGAGACGCTCGCCAGCTGTACCGCTCGCCCCAGCTTGGCCGTGGCACCGCCGACATCGCCCAGTTTGCGTGCTTGGAGGCCCTGTTGGATAGCCTGCGCCAGCTCCGCCTGTCCCGTGTAGTGGGCGACCTGCGGGTTGATGGCGGTGGAGGCGGCCGCATCGGAGGTCCACACCGCCCGGACCAGGCCCTGGCCGAGCACGGTCGGCTGCCCGCCGGGCGGTCCGGGCAGCACCATCGAGGCACGGGCCGCCAGCATCTCCTGCCCCACCGCCGCCGGGGGCACGTGCACGCACACGTGGTACTCGCGGCTCTCGTCGCCCCAGGAGCCGGTCGGGTAGTCCCCGGCGCGCGGGCCGGCCGCGGTGCGGCGGCCGGTGAGGTCCTGGACCGCCGGGGCGACCTGCTTGACGTACTGGATCTCCGCGCCGACCGGCGTCCACAGTCGCAGCGCGACGTCCGCGACCTCCTTGCCCATGACCTTCTCCATCATGTGCGTGAAGTCCTCGGTGAGGTGCGCCGGATCGGCCACGATGTCGGCGGTCCCGAGCAGCGCGCCCGCGATGCCCGTGACCTCCCCGACCTTCCAGTCCGTGCCCACACCGCGGGCGTCGCAGGTGAAGCGGCCCGCGCAGGCGTCGAGCGTGGCGCGCAGCACGGCCGGGTCCTCGTGCTCGTTGCGTCCGTCGGTCAGCAGGATGCCGTGCCGTATCGGGGCGGTGGAGCCGCGCAGCAGGCCGTCGGCGAGGCGCAGCCAGGTCCCGATGGCGGTGCCGCCGCCCGCTTCGAGGCCGTGCAGGGCCTCCTTGGCCTCCGCGCGGGTGGCCGGGTCCGCGACGGCGAGGCGGCCCCGGCCGGGGTAGACCTCTTTGGCCACGTGCGTGCCGGCGATGACGGCGAACGAGGTGCCGTCGCGCAGGGTGTCGATCGCGGCGGCGGTGGCCTCGCGGGCCCCGCGCATCTTCTCCGGCGGGTACTCCATGGACCCCGAGCAGTCGACCATGATCACGACGGCTGCCGGGCCGCGGGCGACCGCCGCACGGGTGGCCGTGGCGCCGCCGGTGGACGTCACCGTGACGATGGCGTGGACCTCGCGCCCGCCCTCGGGGAGGAACTCGTTCTGGTACACCTCCACGCTGAAGCGCGGGGCGCTCGGCTTGGCGAAGTTCGCCATCGGGGGACTCCTAGAGCAGGGGTGTCGGGGAACGGGGCGGCTCCGGCCCGGTCGGGTCCGGTCAGATCCAGCGGGTCCGGTCAGGTCCGGCAGGGCCGGTCAGGCCTGCGGGCGGGCCGCCTCCGCTTCCGCTTCGGGTTCCGCGTCGGTGCGTGCGTCGGTGTCCGCGCCGGGGGTTGCGCTCGGGGCCGTGCGGGCGGTGCCGTCCGGGGCGGCCTCCGGCTCGCCGCCGGGCGGCGGCGCGAACGGCACCACGGCCACGGTCACGTTGTCGTGGCCGCCGCCGTCGAGGGCGTGGCCCACCAGGACCTGCGCGCTGTGCAGCGGCCGGGACGCGGCGTCGCCGGGCAGGACCCGGGCCATCTCCAGCGCCGACTCGGCGTAGTTCCACAGGCCGTCCGTGCAGACGACCGCGACGCCGGGGTGGTCCGGCTTGAAGGAGGCCGTGTGCGGCTCCAGGTCGTAGGCGTCGGCCCCGAGCCAGCCGGTGATGGCGTGCGCGCGGACGTCGGCGTACGCCTCGGCCTCGCCCATCAGGCCCGCCGCGACCATCTGGGCGGCCCAGGAGTCGTCCTCGGTCAGCCGACGCGGGAGGGCGTTGCGGTCGTCCGGCACCCAGTAGGCACGGCTGTCGCCGACCCAACCGACGGTCAGCAGGCCGCCGCAGACGACGGCGCCGACCAGGGTGCAGGCGGGGGCGTTCTGGGCGCCCGGGACCTCCGGGGCCAGGGCGGTCACCGCGGCCGCCGCGGCCAGGATGGCGTCGTGCATGGCCTCCTGGGGGTGGGTGCCGCGGGGGAGCGCGTCCAGCAGGGTCTCGTTGGCCGCGGCGGCCGCGGCGGCCGACGCCTCGTCGGGGCGGCTGGCCGAGGAGACGCCGTCGCAGACGATGGCCACGGTGGCGGTGGAGCCGTCGGCCAGGGCGGTGGCCGCCACCGCGAACGAGTCCTCGTTGCGGTGGTGGCGCAGCCCGCGGTCGCTGACGGCGGCCACACTGCCGAGGGCCTCCTCGACGTGGTCGCGCTCCCGGGGCTGGGCGTGCCCGCAGTGCTCGCAGTACCCGTCGGTGTCGACCCGCCCGGCCCGGCAGGCCACACACGTCTTCCCACCGGCCCCCTGCGGGGCGCCCGCGCCGTACGGGGACTCGTACGCGGCGGGGCCGGTGCCGTGCGGAGGCTCGCCGCTCGCGGGGGGGACGTCGGCCTCACGGCGGGAGCTCGGGCCGTACGGGGCGTCGTACACGACGGGGCCGTTTCCATGGGGGGGCGCGGCCGCCGCAGCGGGGGCGCCGTACGGGTTCTCCTGGCTGGGCGCGGGACCGGCGTACCCGGGCTCCGGCGCCGTCGGGGCCGCCGCGTACGGGTCTTCGTGCCCGCCGGGGGTGACCGGCTGCCGCGGCTCGTGGCCGGCCGCGGCGGATCCGGCGTAACGGCTGTCCCGGCCGGCGGGCCGGCCGCCGTACGGGGACTCCTCCGCATCCCAGGACGGCGCACCGCCGCCCGGCCGGTCGTGGCGGGTCTCGACGCCGAACACCGCGCCCTGCGCGGGCCGCCCCGCCGGAGCGGACCAGGCGGCCGGGGCCGCGGCCCCGCTCCCCCCGGGCTCGGGGCTCGCAAGCGGATACCCGTCGGCCGGGAGGCCCGGTGCCGGGGCAGGAGCCGGCACCTCCGCGGCCGATCCGGAGGTTCCGGAAGCTCCGGACGGGGCGGGAGCCCGCGTCGCGGCGGGCGCCGCGGCAGGTCCGGCCGTCGGGGGCGGGACCGGGGCCTGGGCCGGGTGCCACTGGCCGGCGACGGCTCCGGCAGAACCGGCGGGCGGCGCCGGCGCCGGGAGGGCGAGCGTCGGCTGGTCCGGGGGGAGGGGGGGCGGGAACGCGCTGACGGGGGAGCCGCAGAAACCGCAGAAACGGTCCCCCTCCTCCAGGGGCTCCGCGCAGCTGGGGCAGCCAGACAGCCGATGCATCGACATCACTCACACCCACGTCCGGGGGCGGAGGCGGTTGGCCCGCTCCACCAGTTCGATCCTGTCCTCGCCCCGCTGCGCCAGCCGCGCGAGAACGCGGTACGAGCGCTCCAGGCCGAAGCGCAGGCCCTGCTCGTCCAGTTGGCTGCCGAGCAGCGTGGTACGGCCGGGGTCACTGCCCCGGCTACCCGACAGTACCCAGTCCAGGGCCGAGCCCAGAACCTCGGTCGACAGCCTTTGGTGGCGGACCGCGTCGAGGCCGAGCCGCTCAAGTGCCTCCACCTGCACGGCAGCTGCCGTCAGGTCAGGCAGCAGGGCCTCTTCGGGAGACCGGTCGCGCAGACGTGCCCGTACCGCTGCCACCCGTGCGGCCGTGTAGTGGATGGATGACTCCGGCACGGACTCCAGCGTGCGCACTGCCGCGTTCCGGTCGCCGGCGGCCAGTTGGACCCGGGCCAGGCCGAAGGCCGCGCTCACGAAACCGGGGTCGGTGATCCACACGAGCCGGTAGTACTCGGCGGCGTTGTCCAGCTGCCCCAGGACCTCGGCGCACAGGCCGAGCGCCAGCTTCGGCGCGGGTTCGCCGGGGAAGGCGTCGTAGATCGCGTCGAAGGACAGGGCGGCGATCGCGTCGTCGCCGGCGGCCAGCGAGGCGATGCCGCGGGCCCACACCACCCGCCAGTCCTCCGGGTGGCGGGCCTCCAGGTCCGTCAGGACGACCCCGGCCGCGTCCAGTTCGCCCAGCTCCAGGTGCGACCGCAGCTCCCGCAGCCGAAGTTCGGCGGAGTCGGCGGGTGCCGCGCCGAGGGCGGTCAGCAGGTCGGCCGGCGCGGACGCGAGCAGCCCGGCCAGGAAGCCGGCGTTGGGGTCCCCCGGATCGACCAGCGGTACGGGCAGGGCCAGCGCCGTGTCGCGGGCGTCGAGCGGCGCCAGCCGCGTACGCACCGGCGGCTCCGGGGTCGGAACGGGGGCGGGGGCCGGGGCCTGCCGAGGGGCGGGCACGGACGCGGCGGCTCCGCCCCGGCGGTGCCTGCGGGTGGCCGCGGAGCCCAGCGGCGCTGCAGCACCGGCGGATCCGGGGCCGGCGGGAGCCCCCTGGGGCACCACGGCAGCGGCAGCGGCGGCCGGCCCCACCGCCGGGGTGGAGCCGGACCCGGAGCCGGAGCCGGACCCGGGGCCGCGGCCGGCCACTCCGGCCCGGCCCGCCCGGCTCGCCCGGCCCGCTCTGCCGAGCAGCGCGGACCAGCCGGTTCCGGCGGCTCCCCGCCCCGCCACCTCCCGGACGCCCAGCCGGGACACCTCCTCCGCCGCCGGGTCCGCGAACAGCCGGGTGTCCGGGACCCGGGTCTCGGGCCCGAACAGCGTGGACAGCTGCGGCCGCGGCGAGCCCGTCTGGAGGGCGACGACCTCGCGGAGCACGCCCGTCAGCTGGTCCGCCATCTCCTGCGCGGAGGAGAACCGCCGGTCCGGGTCCGGGTCGGTGGCCCGTACCAGCAGCCGGTAGAAGGACTCGTACCGCTGGAACACCTCGATGTGCTCGGGGTCCGGCAGCGAGTCCGCGAAGACGGTCGTGTAGCCCTGGAAGTCGAAGGTGAGGACGGCCAGCGTGCGCGCCACCGTGTACAGGTCGGAGGCGACGGACGGGCCGAGCTCGGCCACCTCCGGCGCCTGGTAGCCGACCGTGCCGTAGATGGCCGACTGGTCGTCGTCCATGCGGCGGACCGCGCCCATGTCGATCAGCTTCAGCTGGTCCTGCTGCTGGATCGCGTTGTCGACCTTGAAGTCGCAGTACAGGAGGTTGCGGCTGTGCAGGTGCCCGAGGGCCTCCAGCGCCTCGATGCCGTACGCGCAGGCCTGCTCGACCGGCAGCGGGTCGCGGCGGCCGTCGGGCCGGCGCCGCTCGTTCGCGATCTCCTTCAGGGACTTGCCGCCGACGTACTCCATGACGATGTACCCGTCCAGCGAACCGGTCCGCTGGTCCAGGTGCTCCACGAAGTTGTAGATCCGCACGATGTTGGAGTGCTCGATCTCGGCCAGGAAGCGCCGCTCCGATATGGCGGCGGCCATCGCGTCCTGGTCCCCGGTGTCCAGCAGGCCCTTCAGGACGACCCAGCGGTCGGCGACGGCCCGGTCCACCGCCAGGTACACCCAGCCGAGGCCGCCGTGCGCGAGACAGCCCGCGACCTCGTACTGGCCGTGCACCACGTCCCCCCGCCGGAGCTTCGGGACGAAGGAGTACGGGTGCCCGCACTTGGTGCAGAACCCCTCGGTCCGGCCGGGCCGGTCCCCGCGGGCCCGCCCCACGGGGGCCCCGCAGTCCGAGCGCGAGCAGAACCGCTTGCGCTCCGGCACCTCCGGGTTCTCCAGCACCGCCGTCGACGGGTCCGGGCGCGGCACCTCCGGTACGTTCACCAGCCCGGCCCCGAGCCTGCTGCGGCCCGAGGAGCCGGCCGAAGAGCCCGAACTGCGCACCGACACCGAGCGGGTCGACGCGACACACGGCAGCCGGCCCGACACCGAGCGCCGCGAGGACGAGGAACGCGAAGACCGCGACGAGCGGGAGGAGCGCCCGGACCCCGAGGAGCGGGAGGAGCGCGCCGAGGACGAGTTCGGCGCGGACCCCGTCCGGCCCGAGCCCTGCGAGCCCCGCGGGTCGGCGTGGCGCGCCGGGCTCGTCATCCCCGTCGGCGGCGACACCAGGTCCTCCGCGCCCCCCGCGACGGCACCGACGGGCGCCAGCCCGCAGGTGTCGCAGTACAGCCCGCCGCCGCCCATGTCCTCGTACGACCCCGGGCATCCTGGGCGCCCGCACGCGGTTCCGGCCAGGCTCATGCGTCCTCCTCATCCGGCCCGGCGGGCCGGTCCTGCTGCGGTGCCAGTGATTCCGCGGCCGCCTGCTGGTAGCGCAGCACGGCCTGTTCGGCGGCCCGCAGGTCGCACGGGGCGCTCCACAGCATCCGCCGGGCCGTGTCGTACCGCTCGATCAGCAGCGGGTCCTCGGCCAGACCGAGCCGGGCCACCTTCGCCCGGTACGCGTCCAGCCGCCCGCGCAGCTCGGCCCGTACCGCCAGCGGCGCCGTCACCGCGGTCAACGAGTCGCGGGCCCGCTGCAGTTCCTCCTCGGCCCGCTCCTCCAGCGCGTCCAGCAGCGGCGAGAGCCGGTGCCAGCGGGCGTTGCGCCGGTGGTCGGAAGCGAGCGCCAGCTGCTCCTGGAGCGCGGTCGGCGGCCCGCTCACCACCGGGACCTCCGACGCCGCGATCTTCGCGAGGACCTCGGTCCGGGCCGTGCGGGCCTCCGAGAGGGTCCGGTCGGCCCGCGACAGCACGTCCCGCAGGCTGATCAGCCGCTGCTCGGCGTCCTGCCGGACGGACAGCACCGCCTCGATCTCCCGGCGTACGTCCTCCAGCGCGAGCGCGGCCCGGTCGTAGCGGGTGGTGTCCGGGCGTCCGCCGCCGGGCGCGGAGCTGCCCGCCGCCGGCTGCCAGAACGCCAGCGGGTCGGCGATGACCAGGGCGCGGAGCCCGGTCAGCTCGGCGGTGATGGCCTCCAGGTCGTCGCCCGAGGGGTGTTCGCCCGGGCGGACCCCCACCGAGTGGGCGAGGGAGCGGGTGCGGCGCAGCTCCGCGGAGAGCAGGTCGATCCGGGCGGGCAGCGCCGACCACACCGCGTCGGCGGCCACCACCACGTCCAGCGAGCGTGCGTACAGCTCGTTCATCCGGGCCACCAGCTCGGCGAGCGAGAGCCGTTCCGCCATCGCCGCGCCCTCCGCCGCGGCCCCGGCGATCAGCACGCCGGGCCCGCGCAGCCGCTCGGTCAGCTCGACCAGCTCCTCGCGGGCGGGCCAGCGGCGCCGCTCCCGGATCTCGCGGGCGGCGTGCAGCGCCCCGCTGTAGGCGTCGAAGTACGTCCACAGCAGGGTGATCGCGGCGTCCGCGGCCGCCCACCGCTCCTTGGTGACGCCCGTCAGGTCGGCGCCCTCCAGCAGCCGGCGCCCGGCGTGGTCCTGGAGGGCGAGCAGCGAGGTCTCCACGGCCTCGTGCTCCGCGCCGAGCCGGGCCAGGGCGCGGTCGACGTCGTCCCGGTTCATCACGGCCGAACCAGTCTCCACCTGACCTGCCTCCGCGTTCCAGCCGTCGGGCTTCCCGTGTGCCACCGGCCTCAGTCCCGGTACCTGGGCGCGGGCGGCCCGGCCACACCGGGCAGCACCGGCTTGAGGTGGGTGGTGTAGGCCTGCATCCAGGGGCTGCCGTCACCGCCGGCGCGGTAGCCCTCCAGCACCTTGTTGACCCGCCGCACCAGGTCGGGGGCCTCCTTGTTCATGGCCACCCCGTAGAACTCCTTGGTGAACGGGGAGCCGACCAGCCGCACGGACGGGTCCTGCGCGGCCTGGCCGGCCGCCAGCGCGTTGTCGGTGATGATGCCGTCCACCTCGCCCAGCTGGAGCCGGACCAGGCAGTCCAGCTGGTTGGGCACGGTGACCGGCACCGAACCGTAGGACTGGCCCTTCAGGGCGGCCTCGGCGGTGGAGCCCGCGGCCGTGCAGATCCTGCGGCCCTTCAGTGAGGTGTTGTAGCCGGTGATCGGCGAGCCCTTGGGGGCCAGCACCTGCTGCCCGGCCTCGAAGTAGGCGGTAGAGAAGGCGACGTCCTCCAGCCGCTTGCAGTTGATGGTCATGGTGCGGACCACGACGTCGACGCGGCCGTCCTGCAGCGCGGGGATGCGCTGGCTGGTGGGGATGGCCCGGTAGATGACGGCGTCCTCGTCGCCCAGGATGTCCTTGGCGATGGCCTTGACCAGGGCGATGTCGAAGCCGTCGAGGCGGCCGTCGACCGGGTTGCGGTACCCCCACTTGAAGCTGTTCTGGTCGACGCCCGCGACGAGCTTGCCCGCCTTGCGGATGCGCTCGATCGTGGGCCCGTCCCCACCGGACGGGCGGAGGCTGGCCTCCGGGTCCGGGCAGGTGTCGGTGAGCGTCCAGGGCGTCTGCGGGGCGGCCGGCACCGCGTCGGGCAGCGGGTGGACCACGGCCGGGCGGCCGCCGTCGGGGGAGGCCTGGGCCAGGGGCGGCAGTACGGTCGCCGCCGTCACCGCGCAGGCGCCGGCCATCGCGCTGACGCCGCCCCAGCCCCGCAGCCGGCGCGCCAGACGGCGCAGCCCGGACGTGCGGGCACGTCCGGCGGCCGGGCCGCCGCCGGCTCCGGCAGCGCCCCGCCCGTCCCCGCTTCCGTCCCCGCCCACGCGTATCCGCATCGCTGTCACCTGTACTCCGAAAGCCGGCGCCCTATGCCGAGCAGGGCCGCGCCGGCGCCGACGACGGCCAGGGCCGCCGAACCCGCCATCAGACCGCCCAGCGCGCCGAGGCCGTCCCGGGCCGCCAGGGTGAACTCCTGCTGTTCGTGGGCGAGGGCCCGCTCCAGGGAGGCGTCCACCCGGTCGAACGATGCCCCGCTGCTGTCCTTGTGGCCCTTGTCCCCGATGACCTGGGGCAGCGCGTCCTGGTAGTCGCCCCGCAGGTCCGTCTCCCGGGCGGTCGCGTGCCGCTGCTTCCACTGCCGGACGGCGTCCGCCGCGGCCGTGACCGGCTCCCGGCCCGGGGCGTCGTCGGCGAGCCGCAGGGCCTTCGCCAGACCGGCGTCCAGGTCCTTCATGTCGGCCGCGAAGTCCACGTCGTACTTGTCGGACTTCTTGTCCTCGGCCAGGACGGCGCCCCGTGCGATCAGCGTCAGGTTCTCGTTCGCGCGGGCCTGGAGCGCCGCGATCCGCGCGTCGTTGAGGACCTTCAGGGACTCCTGGCCGTCCGTGCGCGCCTCGGTCAGCGCCGAACGCGCCAGCCCGTGCCCCACCACCAGCCACAGCAGCACCACCAGCGAGGCGGCGGTCGCCGCGACGAGGCCGTGGTTGAAGACCCGGTTCGTACGCCGGTAGGTGCGGTGCTGCGCCCACACCAGCGCGGCCAGCGCGAGCAGCCCGGTGCCCAGCGAGGCCAGCGGCAGCGCCCGGGCCTCGTCGTGGTCCCGGTGGAGCCGGCCCGTCTCCGCCTCGTACAGCCGCTGCGCGGCGGGCAGGAGCTGGGTGCTCATCTGCTCGTTGGCGTGGCGCAGGTAGGCGCCGCCGAGCGGCAGCCCCTGCTTGTTGGTGGCCCGCGCCTGCTCTATGAGCCCGGTGTAGCGGGGCAGCTGCTCGCCGAGCAGGGCGATCTGCTTGCGGGAGTCCTCGTCCGCCGTGGTGTTCGCGGCCGCGCTCACCAGCAGCCGGGAGGCGTTGGCGATGTCCTTCTCGTACCGCCCCCGGACCTCGCGCGGCTCGTCCGCCCCGGCCAGGAAGCCGCTGGACGACGCCGTGTCGGCGTCCGCGAGCGAACGGTAGATGCTCGCCGCGTCCGCGCTCAGCGGCTGGCTGCGGCCCACCACGTCCTCCGCCGCGGCCACCCGGTCGGAGACCTCCCACACCGTCACCACGCCGAACAGCAGCACCAGCGCCGCCAGTACGGCCCCGATGGTGCGCAGCCGGCCGGGCTCGGTCGTGGCGGCGGCGCGCAGCCGCTCCACGCCCTCGGCCCAGGCCGTACCGGGCCGGGCAGGGCCCCCCGGCGGTACCGCGGGTGGTCCCGCGTCGCCGCCGGGCGCATGAGCGCGTGCTGTGATGGCCACCCTGACCTCCCCCTCGGTGCTGCCCCTTGTCCTGAAATGCTTCGCAGCAGTATGGCCGGAAGGGCGGTGGATCACAGCACCCGGTGCCCCGTCCCGCGCCCTCCGCCCCCTGCGCGCCCCCCTGCGCGCCCCCGGCTCGCCCGCCACCCCTTCGCCGTCCATACGTCTGCCCGCCCGTCACGGTTCCAGATGCGGGGCCGCCGCGGGGAGGTTCACCCGAAATGGGCACGCAGTTGCGCGTGGGCCGCGGGCGGCGCCGCCACCGCGTCCAGCCCCAGCAGGGCGGCTCCCAGCACCGGCGGGGCCGCGACCACCGACACCCGGGCCAGCGGCGCCCGCTCGGCCAGCCCCGCCCTGATCCGCCCGTCGAGCTGCGGGTGTCCGGCGGTGAGGACGCCCCCGCCGAGCAGCACCGGAGCCTCCTGCGCGAGCAGGTCCAGCCGGGCCAGCGCGACCGATGCCAGGGTGACCACCTCCTCCGCCTGCCGCTCCACGAGCGCCTCGGCCACCCGGTCGCCGGCCGCGGCCACCGCGAACAGCACCGGCACCAGCTCGTGGATCCGCCGCTGCGCGAGGTGCCCCAGGTGCAGCGCCTCGATCAGCGCGGCCATGGAGCCGAGCCCGAAGTGCCCCGGCAGCGCCGCCGCCAGGGCGGTGGGACCGCCCCGGCCGTCCTCGGCCCGCGCCGCCCACCAGAGGGCCTCCCGCGCCAGGCCGCCCCCGCCGCCCCAGTCGCCGGAGATCGGGCCGACCGACGGGAACCGGGCGGTGCGCCCGTCGGGCAGCACGCCCGCGCAGTTGATGCCCGCCCCGCACACCACCGCCACCCCACGGGGCGGCTCCGCCCCCGGCAGACCGGCCCGCAGGAGCGCGAAGGTGTCGTTGCGGACCAGGGTGGCCGCACCCCAGCCGCGGGCCGCGATCGCGTCGGCGAGCTGCTGCTCCTCCACCGGGAAGTCGGCGCCGGCCAGGCAGGCCGAGACGAGGTCGGCGTACGGGAGCCCGACCGCCGCAGCCGGCGCGCCGGCCCGCGTGGAGGCCTGCGCGCCGATCCACGCGGATGCCTGCGCGACGGCCTGCGCGACGGCCTGCTCCAGTACGTCCACGGCCGCGCCGATCCCGGTGCGCTGCGGCTGGAAGCCGCCGGCCCGCCCGGTGCCGAGCACACGGCCGTCCGCGCCGACCAGGGCCGCGTCCGTCTTGCTGTTGCCCGCGTCGAGGGCGAGGACCGCGGGCCGCTCCGCCGCAGGCGGTCGGCTCACGCCCACGGCAGGTACTCCTTGTTGTGCGCGAGGAGCCGGTCCGTCAGCCCCTCGGCCCGGTCGAACTGGCCGACCAGCGGGTGTGCGAGCAGCGCCCGGAACACCCGCTCCCGGCCCCCGCGCAGGGCCGCGTCCAGCGCCAGGTCCTCGTACGCCGTCACGTGCCCGATCAGCCCGGCGTACAGCGGGTCCAGCCGGGGCACGGCCAGCGGCACCGGCCCGGACCGGTCGACGCGGGCCTGGACCTCGATGACCGCGTCGTCCGGCAGGAAGGGCAGCGTCCCGTTGTTGAGCGTGTTGACCACCTGCACGGAGGCCGCCCCCGCGGCGCTGCCGGCTCCGTCGCCGAGCAGCACCGCCGCCAGGTCCACGGCCGCCTCCGAGTAGAAGGCCCCGCCGCGCCGGGCCAGCAGGGCCGGCTTCGCGTCCAGCGCCGGGTCCGCGTACAGGGCGAGCAGCTCCCGCTCCATGGCGGCCACCTCGGCGGCCCGCGACGGTTTCCCGCCCAGCTCCCGCACCACCTCGTCGTGCGCGTAGAAGTAGCGCAGGTAGTACGAGGGCACCGCGCCGAGCCGGTCCAGCACCGCGTGCGGCAGCCGCAGTTCGGCGGCCACGGTCTCCCCGTGGGCGGCGAGCAGCTCCGGGAGCAGGTCCTCGCCGACCGGGCCGCCCCGGCGCACGCCCAGCTCCCACGTGAGGTGGTTGAGGCCGACGTGGTCCAGGTGGAGCTCGCCCGGGGCCAGGCCCAGCAGGGCCGCGAACTTCCGCTGCAGCCCGATGGCCACGTTGCACAATCCGACCGCCTTGTGCCCGGCCCGCAGCAGGGCCCGGGTGACGATCCCGACCGGGTTGGTGAAGTCGATGATCCAGGCGGCGGGGTTGGTCCGCCGGACCCGCTCGGCGATGTCCAGGACCACCGGGACCGTGCGCAGCGCCTTGGCGAGCCCGCCGGCACCGGTGGTCTCCTGCCCGATGCAGCCGCACTCCAGCGGCCAGGTCTCGTCGCCCAGCCGGGCCGTCTGCCCGCCGACGCGCAGCTGGAGCAGTACGGCGTCGGCTCCTTCGACCCCCGCGTCGAGGTCGCCGGTGGTGGTGACCGTGGCGGGGTGGCCCTGCCGGGCGAAGATCCGCCGGGCCAGCGCCCCGACGAGTCCGAGGCGCTCGGCGGCGGGGTCGATCAGCACCAGCTCGCCGATCGGCAGGGTCTCGCGCAGCCGGGCGAACCCGTCGATCAGTTCGGGGGTGTAGGTGGAACCGCCGCCCACCACTGCGAGTTTCATGGTCACGGTCGCCAGCCTTTCGGTCGGGGGTCGGGTGACGCCTGCGGAAGGACGCGCCGGCACGGGCGCGGGGGGAAGGGGTCAGCGGCGGGAGGTGTCGAACAGCTCGTCGCGGGCGGCGGCGAGGGCGCTCTCCAGCGCACCGCGCAGCACGGGCCGTTCGCGTACGGTCCCGGACACCAGGCGGGGCCGGGAGGGGGCGAGGTCGTCGAGTTCGGCAGCGACCAGCTCGCGCAGGACGTCCCCGCCGGCGTCGTTCACCGCGCCGGAGAGGACCACGACCTCCGGGTCCACCACGGCCACCAGCGAGGCGAGTCCCGTCGCCAGGGCGGTGGCGTACCGCCGGAGCAGCCTCAGCTGCACGCCCCCGGGGTGCGCGGCGGCGTGCCGGAGCAGCGCCACCGCCGGGCCGACCGTCGCCCCGGGGCCCTGCCCGGGGAGGGACGGGCCCGGCCCGGCCGGGCCCGCGGGCGGCACCGCGATGCCCAGGTCGGCCGCCAGCTCCGGCACCGCCCGTGCCCCGGCCAGCGCCTGGTAGCCGCCGGAGTTGACCCGGGTGACCTGCCGGACCAGCGGGCGGCCGGGCACGGGCAGGAAGCCGACCTCGCCCGCGCCGCCGGTCCAGCCGCGGTGCAGCCGGCCGCCGAGCACCAGGGCCGCACCGAGGCCCTCCTCGTTCCACAGCAGGACGAAGTCCTCGTGGCCGCGGGCCGCGCCGAGCCGCTGCTCGGCGATCGCGGCGAGGTTGACGTCGTTCTCGTACGCGACCGGCAGCGGCAGGGCCGCCGCCAGCTCGTCCAGGAGGGCGGGGGAGTGCCAGCCGCGCGGGAGGTGGCCGGCGTAGCGGAGCACTCCGGTGCGGGGGTCGAAGGATCCCGGGGTGGCGACGACCGCGCCGTGGAGGTCGGAGAGACGCAGTCCGGCGGCGCGGGCGGCCCCGTCCAGGGCCAGGGTGAGCCGGTCCGCCGCCCGGGCGTCCCCGCCGGCCCCTGGTGCCCCGTCGGCCCCGGCGTCCGCGGGGTACGCGAGCTCGTGGCTGCCGATCACCTGGCCGGTGAGGTCGCAGACGGCCGCGACGATCCGGTCCGGGGTGACGTCCGCTCCGGCGACGCGCGCGGCCCGCGGATTGACCGAGTACAGCCGGGCTCCGGGGCCGGGGCGGCCGGCGGTGGTGCCGCCCGCCACGACCAGCCCGGCGGCCTCCAGGCGGGCCAGCAGCTGGGAGGCGGTGGGCTTGGAGAGGCCCGTGAGCTCGCCGAGCCGGGTGCGGGACAGGGGGCCGTGGGCCAGCAGCAGGTCGAGCGCGGTGCGGTCGTTCATGGCGCGCAGCAGGCCGGGCGTTCCGGGGGCGGCCGGACCGGAACCCGGGCCGGGGGGCCGGCCGGGAGGGGTGCGGGAGGTCGGGCCGGTCACGGGCGCTCGCTCTCGTCCGAAGACTGTCAGGCAAGTTTCCTATCGGTTTTCGAGGCCTGTCAACGGGACTCGACGGGAGCCGGCGGGGTCTTTCGGAGACCCGCCGGGGCCCTCGGGGACCCGTCCCGGGGACCCGAGGGAACTGCCCCCGCAGGCGGTGGCCTGGCGGGGGCAGTTCCCTCGTTCCGTGCGCTCGGCGCGGGGCGGCTACTTCGTGATCCGCGGGGAGCCGGCCGCGGCCGGCGCCGGGATCGGGGCCGCGGCCTGGGCCTGCGGGGACGCCGGGTTGGCCAGGGCGGACGGGGCGGCCACGGTGGCCGACGGGTCCGCCGGGGCCTCCTCTTCTTCCGCGGCCGGCAGCCCGCCGACGATCCCGATGCCCGCCCCGTCGAAGGCCTCCTTGATCCGCCAGCGGAGCTCGCGCTCGACGGCGAACTGCTGACCCGGCATCGTCTTCGCCGACACCCGCACCGTCATGGAGGCCAGCAGCACCTCCTGCAGGCCCAGCACCTCGACCGGGCCCCACAGCCGCTCGTCCCACGGCGTCTCCTTGGCCATCCCGTCGGCGACGGTCCCGATCACCTCGCGGATCCGGGGCAGGCTCTCCGTGGGCTTGACCTGGATGTCCACGCCCGCGGTCGCCCAGCCCTGGCTGAGGTTGCCGATCCGCTTGATCTCACCGTTGCGGACGTACCAGATCTCGCCGTTGTCGCCGCGCAGCTTGGTGACCCGCAGGCCGACCTCGACGACCTCGCCGGAGGCCACCCCCGCGTCGATCTTGTCGCCGACGCCGTACTGGTCTTCGAGGATCATGAACACGCCGGACAGGAAGTCCGTCACCAGGTTCCGGGCACCGAAACCGATCGCCACACCGGCCACACCCGCGCTCGCCAGGAGCGGGCCCAGGTTGATGTCCAGGGCGCCCAGCACCATCAGGCTCGCCGTGCCGAGGATCAGGAACGAGGCCACCGAGCGCAGCACCGAGCCGATCGCCTCGGAGCGCTGCCTGCGCCGCTCGGCATTGACGAGGAGTCCGCCCAGGGCGGTGCCCTCGACGGCCTCGGCGCCCCGGTTCATGCGCGTTATGAGCTTGGTCAGCGACTTGCGGACCACGGAGCGCAGTGCAGCCGCGATCACCACGATCAGCAGGATCCTGAGGCCCAGGTACAGCCATCCGGCCCAGTTCTCCTCGATGAAGCTGGCCGCGTTCGTGACGCTCTCGTGGGCCTCCTTCACCGATGCGGCGGGGTCCGGGGAGTCGGCTGCCAGGGGCAACAGGGCGGCGGGCCAGGGCACGGCGGGAACCTCCAGGTGTAGCGGTCTGCCCGTGAAAGGGGTGTGCCGGGCAGGCCTTCCACACTAACGGGGCCGTTCCGGTGACCCTGTTGCCTTGTTCGAGGGAGAGACCAGACTCACCTGGGGATGAAGGAAGTGTGGTTGAAAACACCTCCGACCCGTTACGGGCGCGTGGTGGCGCTTCGACCAGCCGTAAGGAGAGACTGGAGAGCAGATCGTCCCGGCGCGAGCCACGCGCCGCCGGCGTACAAGGAGGCAGTCCGTGCCGCACGTCCTGGTCCTCAATGCGTCGTACGAGCCGCTCGGCGTCGTACCGCTCCGCCGCGCGCTTGTCCTCGTCCTGGAGAACAAGGCAGTCTCCCTGGAGGAATCCGGCGCCTTTCTGCACAGCGCGACCCGGGCCGTCCCCGCTCCCAGCGTGGTACGCCTCAAGCGTTTCGTGCGGGTCCCCTACCGGGGGCCCGTTCCACTCACCCGTCGCGCACTCTTCGCCCGTGACGGCGGCCGCTGCATGTACTGCGGCGGTGTCGCCACGAGCGTCGACCACGTCATCCCGCGCAGCCGGGGCGGGCAGCACGTGTGGGACAACGTGGTCGCCGCATGCCGGCGGTGCAACCACGTCAAGGCCGACCGGCACCTGGTCGACCTGGGCTGGCGGCTGCGCCACCAGCCGGCCCCGCCGTCCGGGCTCGCATGGCGGATCATCGGGACCGGGCACCGGGATCCCCGCTGGATGCCGTACCTCCAGCCGTACGGCGCGGACGACGACCTGGACCGGATCGGAGCGGCCGCCGCCGTCTCCTAGCGCGGCGGCTCCGGCAGGCGAGGGTCCCGGCAGGTCGCCGGGGCCCTGCGTCGTGCCCGTGCCCGTGCCCGTGTCCGCAGTCGCAGCGCCACCCGCAGCCGCAGCCGCCTCCCGACCCGCGGCCGTGCGTCCGGCCGCCCGGGCGGCGGGAGCGCGTGCCGGTCAGCCGGTCGCCGCGGCGTGGAGCTCCTCGATCAGGCGGGCGACGGTCCGCGGCTCGCGCAGCGTCGGATAGTGGTCGGAGCCGGCGAGGCGCACCAGGCGGCAGCCGGGGATCCGGGCCGCCATCTCCTCGTTGCACCGCACGACCTCGGCCCGGTCCTGCTCACCCAGTGCGAGCAGCGCGGGTGCGGTGATCTCCCCGAGCCGCTCGAAGGCGGGGGCGTCCTCCCGCTGCAGCCCGGCGAACCAGGCGGGCAGCACCCCCCTGAGCCAGTCCGCGGCGACGGGGTCGGCCTCGGGCGTGCCGCCGCCGGCCGCTCCCCACAGGCCGAGCCCGAGCCGGACGATGCCCTCCAGGTCACCGGCGGCGGCCAGCCCGCCCACCTGCTCGACGAACCCGGGGGCCGTCAGCCCGTCGTAGCCGGTGACACCGGGCACGAACAGGGCGAGGCCCGCCACCCGCTCCGGGGCGGCCAGGGCCAGGCTGATCGAGGTGGCGCCGCCCATGCTGGAGCCGACCAGCACGGCACGGTCCAGCCCGAAGTGGTCGAGGACCGCGGCGAGGTCCTCCACCTGGGAGTACGGGGCGGTCGGCGCGGGGGAGCGGCCGAAGCCGCGGGCGTCGTAGCGGATCACCCGGAGCCGGCCGTCGAGCACCGGCAGGACCGGGTCCCAGACCCTCGCGTCGGCGACACCGGGATGGAGCAGCACCAGCGGCAGCCCGCCGCCCCCGCCTCCAGCGCCCCCGCCCGAATCCTCCGCCCAGAGCTCGCCGTTCCCGACGGACACCAAGGTCTCCATGATCCCCAGTCTGGCCGCCCGGCCGGGGCCCCGACCAGACCGGATCCGGCCGAAGCGCCCGGATCCGGTCGTGGCAGCCGGTCAGCGGACGACGGCGTAGGCCTCCGCCGAGAACAGGCTGCAGCCGTACTTCGTGGCGCGCTTCTCGCAGGTGACTCGCACGAACCGGGCGTCCGCCGGGTCCAGCCGGACGGACTCCTGACCGCCGCGGGAGCCCGTCACGGTCGCCGCCCGGTGCCAGGACGACCCGTCCACCGAGGTCTCCACGCGGTACGCCGACGGGTACGCGTCCTGCCAGTGCAGCACCAACAGCCCGATCCGGGCCGGGGACGCGAGCTCAGCCTGCCACCACGCGCCGTCCGCCGCCGGGGACGACCAGCGCGTCGCGGCGTTGCCGTCGACCACCGCCGAGGCCGGGAACGCCGGCGTCTCGTCCCCCGACGACGAGGCCTTCGCCGCGCGGAACAGGTCCGGGCCGCCCGTCTTCGGGACGGCGCGCACCGTCAGCACCCGGCTCTGCCCCGCGAACACCACCGGCACCCGGTAGCTGCCCGCAGCCGTGGCCGCCGGGACGGTGACCGCCACCGGCACCTGCACCCGGGTACCGCGCGGAGCCTTCACCTCGGCCGGCAGCTTCACGGCGACCCCCGGCGGCGGCGTGGCCGTCAGCGGCCCCCGCACCTCGCCGGGCCGCAGCGCCGACACCTCCGCGGTGACCGTCTGCGCGGCCCCGCCGATCTCCACGTCCACCGACTCCGGAAGCTCGAACGACGCCTCCGGTCCGTCCGCCAGCCACGGCACCACCCGGTGCACCACCGGGTCCTCGCCGGCCCACGAGAGCCGGACCGCGTCCGCGGCGACCCCGCCGGCGTCCGCCTGGGTCCAGCCCGAGGCGGCCGCCTGGGCCACCTTGCGCCAGCCCTCGCCCGGCACGTGCACCTCGACGGCCGCGCCCCGCGTGGCCTCCGACAACGGGTTCGTCATGACCGTGACCGCCGTCACCGGCCGCGCCGCGTCGAGCCGGACCGTCCAGGCGCCCGGCTCCTGCGACACCGTGCCCGTCTGCCGGGCCGCCCCCGTCCACGCGTCCGCCTCCGCGACCGCCTTGGCCAGGAAGGCGTCGAGCACGGACTTGTCGACGCGCCCGGCGGCGTCCGGCTCGGCCAGCTTCCGGCGGGCCTCCGCCAGCGTCTGCGAGGTCCGCCAGGCCACCGCCCCGTCCCCGCGGGCCTGGGCGCGCAGCAGGTCCACCGCCAGTTCGCCCGCCGTCCCGTACGCCGACAGCCGCGCCAGCCAGGGCCCGGCCTCGCCGGCCAGGGCGGGCAGCCGGTCGGGGGCCTCCCGCATGGCGGTGAACGCAGCCCGCAGCCGCTCCCCGGCCGCCGCGTCGCCCGCGGCACGGGCCTGCCAGAACTCGTCCATCAGCGGGCGCAGGTAAGCCGACTCGGGCAGGGCCAGGGCCGACGAGGCCGTGTTGCCGGCCAGCGCGGCCATGGCCGTACGGGCCCGGGGGTCGGGGCCCGCCAGCTGGGCGACGGCCGCCGCCCAGGAGTCGCCGGCCCGGTAGCCGCCGGGGTTCCAGGCGAAGTCCGCGGCCGTGAACAGCGGGATCCGGGACAGCGAGGCCTGCTGCATGGCGTTGGCCAGCAGCCCGGCCGAGCCGCCCGCGACCGCCGGCTCGCGCCCGGTGTACGGACCGAGGAAGATCCGGCCCGGGTCCCAGTCGTTGACCGGGTAGTTGTCCATGGTGATCAGCGGGTGCTGGCCGAAGGCGCTGCGCGCCCCGGCCAGTTCCTTGCCGGTGATCGTGCGCGGCACCACGCCCACGCCCGTCCAGGCGACCTCCACCCGCTCGTCGAGCCGGTCGGCCAGGGCGGTGCGGTACTTCGTCGCGCCGTTCTGGTGGTATTCCGTCGGCAGCAGGGACAGCGGGGCGGCGCCCGGGTGCCGGGCGGCCAGGTGCGCGGCGAGTTCCCCGGCGACCTCCGCGTGGGCCTTCGCGGCCGCCGCCGGGCCCGTCCCGTACCGGACCCGGTCGGCCCGGCAGCCCCACTCCGAATAGCTGACGTCCTGGAACTGCACCTGGAACGCCCGGAAGCCGAGCTCCCACATGGCGTCCAGCTTGTGCGCCAGCGCCGCCCGGTCCGCTGCCGAGGCCAGGCACATCGACTGCCCGGGCGACACGGCCCAGGCCAGGACGACCCGGTTGGCGCGGGCCCGCTCGGCCAGCTCCCGGAACTCGTCCTGCTGCGCCCGCGGGTACTCCGCGCGCCACTCCGTGGTCCGGTACGGGTCGTCACCGGGCGCCAGCAGCAGCCGGTTCTGCTTGGTGCGGCCCATGAACTCCAGCTGCGCGAGCCGCTGCTCCTTCGTCCAGGGCTGCCCGTAGAACCCCTCGGTGATCCCGCGGACCGGCGCGGCCGGCCAGTCCCGCACCCGTACGCCGGGCACCTTCCCCTTGCCCGCCGCCAGCAGCTGGCGCAGCGTCTGCGCTCCGTGGAACAGGCCGTCCTCGCCCACGCCGGCCAGCGCGACCGTGTCCCGGCCGCCGGCCTTGCCGACGGCCAGCCGGTAGCCGCCGCGGGGCAGGTCCCCGGCCTCGGCGGCGCCCAGCGCCCGCAGCGCTTCCTCGGCGCCGGGGCCGTCCAGCCGTACGACCGTGCCCCGTTCGGGCATCGGCGCCCCGGGACCGGGCTCGTGCAGGATGCGGACACCCGCCTCGCGCAGCGCGGAGCGGACCGCGTCGACCGCGTACGGGTCGGCGCCCGGCGCCGCGACCAGGACGGCCTGGCCGTCCAGCGGGACCTCCCGCGCCGGATCGGCGGTCATCGACTGCGGCCGCGGCCACACCGCGGGACCCTCGGCGGCGGTCCGCTGTGCGGTCGCGCCCGGGTCGAGCAGCGGGCCGGCGGCTGCACCGGACGGCGCGCCTGCGGGGGCGGCCGCCGCGCCGCCGCCGGTGCCCACGCCCGGGCCGGGGCCGCCCGCCGCGTCGGGCGCGCTGGACGCCACCAGCGAGCCCAGCGGCCCGGCGACCACCGCACCGCCCACCAGCGCGCCGATGACGGCAATAGCTGCCGCTGTGGTCCGCTTCCTGCCCTTGAGCTGCACGAAGCCTCCTCGTCCCACCTGCGTCCCCCGCTCGTACGAACGAGCCCGAGCCCACCACCCGCGCGGGCGGAGTGTCAATGCGGGCGGGCGTTCTGACCCGGAACCGCCAGGAATGCCGGGCCCTGCACTGGGTATGGCTGCGGTGTCGAACGGCGTTGTTCCCTGCTGCTGACCCGCCCTCACCGCCCTTACGGAAAAAGGAAGGTCCCGCCCCGTGAACGATGCCGCCCCCGCCACCGCCACCGTTCCGCTTCTGGCCCACCTCCCGGCGCAGGCCGGGCCGGCCGAGGGGCCCCTCACCAGTGAGCCCCCGCTCGCCGGCGCCGCGCACGCACCACTGACCAGCGAGCCCCCGCTCACCGGCGGGGCACCGCTGACGAGCGAGCCGACCCCACCCGCCGGCGACCAAGTGCGGTGACCAGAGCGCCGGCCCCCTCCTCACCGACCCAGGGACACACATGGACGACCTCGCCCGGCTCGCGGCGCTGCACGGCGTCGCCACCACCTACCAGCCCGCCGAGGGCGTCACCGTCCGGGTGCCGGAGGCCACGGTCGGCGCCGTGCTCGGCCTGCTGGGGGTCTGCACCGACACCCCGGACGACCTCCGTGCCGAGCGCATCGAGGCGGAACGGGCCGCGGCGCAGCGGCTGCTGCCCCGCGTGCTGGTGTGGTGGGCCGGATCCGCGCCGCCCGCAGAACCGGCCGCGCTGCCGCCGGGCACGCGCTTCCGGCTGGAGCTGGAGCGGGAGGCAGCCGACGGCGAGGACTGCGAGGACGGCGCGTCGGGTGCCGCGGCCGACTGGCGGCCCGGCTCCGGGGCCGTCCCCCCGCTCGGCGTCCACCGGCTCCATGCCGAGACCCCCGACGGCCGCACCGGCACCGCCACGCTGATCGTGGCCCCCGAGCGGGCCCCGGCCGCCCCCGAGCGGGCCCACGGACTGCTCGTCCAGCTGTACTCCCTGCTCTCGGAGCGCTCCTGGGGCATGGGCGACCTCGGCGACCTGGCGGAGCTGGCCCGCTGGGCCGGCCGCACCCACGGGGTCGGCTTCATCCAGGTCAACCCGCTGCACGCGGCCGTGCCCGGGACACCGACCGACCCCTCCCCGTACCGGCCGGCCTCACGCCGCTTCCCCGATCCCGTGCACCTGAGGATCGAGGACGTCCCCGAGTACGCCGACTGCCCCGACCGCGAGGCCCTCGCCGCGCTCGCCGCCCGCGGAGCCGCCCTGCGCCGGGAGGTGCTGGAGAAGGGGGCCCTGATCGACCGGGACGCCGTCTGGGAGCTCAAGCGGACCGCCCTCGAACTGCTGTACGCCGTCCCGCGCACCCCCGAACGGGAGGACGCCTACCGCGCGTTCCGCGCCCTGCAGGGGCCGGCCCTCGACGTGCACGCGAGGTGGTGCGCCGGACACGCCGGCGAGGATCCCGAGGGGCGCGCCGATTTCCACCGCTGGCTGGTCTGGCTGACGGACGGCCAGCTCGCCGCCGCCCAGGAAGCCGCCCGCGAGGCCGGCATGGCCGTCGGCATCGTGCACGACCTGCCCGTCGGGGTGCACCCGAACGGCTCGGACGTCTTCGGGCAGCCCCTGTACGCCGGGTCCGCCAGCGTCGGCGCGCCACCCGACGCCTTCAACGCGCGCGGCCAGGACTGGGGCCTGCCGCCGTGGCGGCCCGACCGGCTGGCCACGGCCCGGTACGAGCCGTTCCGCCAGCTGCTGCGCGGGGTGTTCCGCCACGCCGGGGCGCTGCGCATCGACCACGTGATGGGCCTGTTCCGGCTGTGGTGGATCCCGGGGGACGTCCCGCCCGCCGAGGGCACGTACGTCTCGTACCACGGGGAGGCGATGCTCGCCCTCCTCGTGCTGGAGGCGCACCGGGCCGGCGCCCTGGTCATCGGCGAGGACCTGGGGACGGTGGAGCCTGGGGTGCGCAGGGAGCTGGCCCGGCGCGGGGTGCTGGGCACCTCCGTGCTGTGGTTCGAACGGGACTGGGCGGGCGACGGGCAGCCGCTGCCGCCCGGGGCCTGGCGGGCCGACTGCCTGGCCACCGCCACCACCCACGATCTGCCGCCCTCCGCGGCCAGACTGGCGGGCAGCCACGTCGAACTGCGCGACCGGCTGGGCCTGCTGACCCGACCGGTCGAGCAGGAGCGGGCCGAGGACGCCGACGACACCGCCCGGTGGCTGGACGTGCTCGCGGAGCTCGGCTTCGACACCAAGGACGAGGAGGCGGCCGTCGCGGCCCTGTACGGGTTCCTGCTGCGCACGCCGGCGCGGCTGGTCGGGGTGTGGCTGCCGGACGCGGTGGGCGACCGGCGGCCGCAGAACCTGCCGGGGACCTGGGACCAGTACCCCAATTGGCGGCTGCCGCTCGCGGACGCGGCGGGACGGCCCGTGACCCTGGAGGAACTGGCCGCCTCGCCGCGCGCGAACGCCCTGATGAGCGCGGTGCGGGAGGGCGCACGCGCCCGTACGGCACCCCCGGGCGCGCGCCCCGTTTAGGTGTTCGCTACGTTTGCACCGTGGACAAGAAGAACGCCCTGCGCGCCGGTGCCGTCTCGGCCGGATCGGCGCTGATGCTGCTGCTGATGACGTCTCCCGCGCTCGCGCTGACCCGCGACGACGGCGACGACCCGGGTACGAGCCTGAGCGTGGGCGCGACCCTCGGCCTGTACGTGTTCCTGCCGATCGCGATCTTCCTGGCCATCACCGGCCTGGTGATGGTCCTCGACAAGTCCGACCGGCCGAAGAAGAAGCAGGCCTGAGCACCGCCGGTCCCCTCCGGGACCGGCAGGTACCACAGACTTCCGGGGCGCCGGAGGTCCGCCGGCCGATGCGGTGCGCATCGGTCCCCGTGCGGACCTCCGGCGCCCTGTTGTGCTCCGGCGCCGGCGGCCGGGGCCGCGGCGCCCTCCCCCGCCGGTGCCGTGACTAGAGACCGGCGAGCAGCTTGCGCAGCAGGCCGCTGAGGACGGCGATCTCCTCCTCGGTCAGGCCGGCCACCGCCGCGAGCTGCACTTCCAGGCCGGCGCTGACGGCCTCGTCGACGAGGGCGAGCCCACGGTCGGTGAGTACGACCTGGAGGCCCCGCCGGTCGTGCGGGTCGGGCTTGCGGCAGAGCAGCCCGGCCTTCTCCAGTTTGTCCAGGCGGCCCGTCATGCCGCCCGTCGTGAGCATGAGCGTGGCCGAGAGCTGGCGCGGCGAGAGGGTGTAGGGCTCGCCGGAGCGGCGCAGGGTCCCCACGACGTCGAACTCGCCGCGCGAGATCCCGTACCGGGCGTACGCCCGCTCCGTCGCGTCCCCCATTTCCCGGGCGATCCGGTAGATGCGCCCGAAGAGTTCCATGGGGGCGGTTTCCAGGTCCGGCCGCACCACCGCCCACTGGTCGATGATCGCGTCGACGGCGTCCTTGTTGGCGTTGGCCTCGGTGGTCATGGCGGCAGTATCCGACCTCTGCCCGATCGTTCGCAAGAAAGTTGCTTGACGGAAAGTAGCTTAGAGGTAAGCTACTTTCCGTCGACCTACTTGGGGGGATCCATGGCAAGGGCAGGCGCAACGGCGGGGACGCCGGAAGCGGGAGCACGGGCGGAGCGCGTCGCGGGAGAGCGGCCGCTGCTCGTCGGGGTCGGCGTCAGCGCCGTCGGCATCGGCATGTACGTGCCGTTCTCGCTGGTCTTCTTCCACCACGTCACCGGACTCTCCCTAACCCTCGTCGGCCTCGTCCTGACCGCCACCGGGCTGGCCGGGCTCGCGTTCATGCCGCTGGCCGGCACGGCCGTCGACCGGTTCGGCGCCAAGCGGGCCACCCTGGTGCTCTACGCGGTCCGCGCGGTCGGCTTCGCGCTCTACCCCCTCGCCGACTCGCTGCCCGCCTTCGCGGCCGTCGCGCTCGTCACCGCCCTGGCCGACCGCTCGTTCCCCGTCGTCCAGCAGTCCCTGATCGGGGAGGTGGCGCTCGGCTCCGCCCGCGACCGGCTCCAGGCCTCCCTCCGGGCCCTGCAGAACGCCGGGATGGGCGCGGGGGCCCTGCTCGTCTCCGGGGTCCTGGCCCTCTGGGGGACCTCCGCCTTCACGTACACCGCCTGGGGCAACGCGCTCGCCTTCGCCCTCGCCGGGCTGCTCGTCGCCCGCGTCCGCCCCACGGCCGCCGCCACCCCCGCCCCCGCCGTCGCCCCGGCCGGCGCCGCCGAGCGGGCGGCCACCGGGTACCGGACGGTGCTCCGCGACCGGCCCTTCCTCGGGCTCACCGCCGCCAACTTCCTGACCGCGCTGGGCTACGCCGCCCTGTCCGTGCTCTTCCCGCTCTACATCGCCACCTGGCTGCACGGCCCCGACTCCCTCACCGGAGCCGCGTTCACCGTCAACACCGTGCTCTGCGCCGGGACCGGCGTCCTCGTCGCGAGCCGGGTCCGCCGAGCGGGTGCCCGCCGCACCCGCTCGGCCGCCTTCGGAGCCCTGCTCTTCGCCGCCGCCTTCGTCGGGCAGATCGTGCTCGGCACGCTGCGGCCCGGGCGGACCGCCACCCTGGTCGCCCTGCTGGCCATCGTCGTCGTCTACACCCTGGGCGAGCTGGTGCACAGCCCCTCGGGCGGGGCCCTGTCGGTGTCCGCCGCCCCGGAAGCCGTGCGCGGCCGCTACCTCGCCACCTACCAGCTGTCCTACTCGCTGGCCACCGCCCTCGCCCCGTCCCTCTTCACCGTCCTGCTGGCCGTCGACGGCCGGCTGCCGTGGGCCGTCCTCGCCGTCGCAGCCCTCGGCGCCGCCCTCGCGCTGGTCCGCCTGGAGCGGCACCTCCCGACCGAGGCCGTGTACGCCGAGCCGCCGGCCGCGCGGCCCGTGGCCCGGGGGCCGGGCCGGGGCGGCGGCGCCCCCGCCGCGGCCACGCGGGCCGCCGTCTGACCCGCCGCCCCGACCGGGCGCGCGCCGCGCCCCCGCCGCGCCCCCACCCCACCGATCCCTCTCCGCCCGCGTTCCTCACCCATCGAGGAGTCACCCACCATGAAGCGCCTCGCCACCGTCGCCCTCACCGCCCTCGCCCCCGTCTCCTGGGGCTCCACCTACGCGGTGGCCACCGAACTGCTGCCGCCCGACCGGCCGCTGTTCACCGGTGTCATGCGGGCCCTGCCCGCCGGGCTGCTGCTCACCGCGCTGTCCCGGACCCTGCCCACCGGCCGCTGGTGGGGCCGGGCCGCCGTACTCGGCACGCTCAACATCGGCGCCTTCTTCCCGCTGCTGTTCCTCTCCGCCTACCGGCTGCCCGGCGGTGTCGCCGCCGTACTCGGCTCCGTCGGCCCGCTGTTCGTCGTCGGGCTCGCCGCCCTCCTCCTCGGGGAGCGCGCCCGGCTGCGGACCGTACTGGCCGCCGTCGCGGCGGCGTTCGGCGTCAGCATGGTCGTCCTGACCGCCGGGGCCCGGCTCGACGCGGTCGGCATCCTCGCCGGCCTGGTCTCCTCCGCCTCCATGGCCACCGGAACGGTCATGACCAAGCGCTGGGGGCGGCCCGAGGGAGTCGGCCCGCTGGCCATGACCGGCTGGCAGCTCACCGCCGGCGGGCTGGCCATCATCCCGGTCGCGGCCCTCGTCGAGGGGGCGCCGCCCGCGCTCGACGGCAACGCCCTCCTCGGCTACGGCTACATGATGCTGATCAACACCGGCATCGCGTACTGGCTCTGGTTCCGCGGCATCGGGCAGCTCAGCGCCACCTCGGTCACCCTGCTCGGACCGCTCTCCCCGCTCACCGCGGCCGTCATCGGCTGGGCCGCCCTCGGGCAGGCACTGACGCCCGTACAGCTGCTGGGCATGGCGATCGCCTTCGGCGCCACCGTCGCAGGCCAGCTCTTCGCGGCGCGGGCGGCCAAGGCGGAGACCCAGGCTCCGGCGGTCGCGGCCCGCGCCCGATCTTTCAGTTCTGCTGAAAAGAACGATCGAAACGTTTCGATGGACCTGACCAGTGGCGGGGTGCGACGGTAAGTCCCGCAGCAGCCGAAGACCAGACCCCGAGGGGGATACACACCGTGGCCGTCATGGACCGGGTCCGCACCACCCGCCCCACCACGCCCGCAGGCCGAGGCCGGGCGACGAGCGGGGGCGCCGGACCCGCGGGACCCTCCGGAACCGCCGGGCCCGCCGGACTCGGTGTGCTCCTCGCCCTCACCGCCACGGTCGTCTGGTCCGGCAGCTTCGTCGCCACCCGCGGCATGGCCGACAGCGTCCCGCCCGTCCAGGCGGTCTTCTGGCGCTGGATCATCGCCGCCGTCGCCGTGGCCCCCTTCGCCGCCCGGCAGGCCTGGCGGCAGCGGGCGCTGATCCGCAGGCACCTCGGCTTCACCGCCCTCGCCTCGCTGTTCGGCGTCGCCCTGTACAACACCCTCGTCCACCAGGCCGGACTGACCACCTCCGCCTCCAACATGGGCATGATCATGGCGGCCTCGCCGGTGGTCATGGCGCTGTACGCCCGCCTCGGCGGCGAACGGCTCGGACTCCGGCGCACCGCCGGCCTGCTCCTCGCCGTCCTCGGCGTCCTGCTCCTCGTCGGCGACGGCTCCCTCGGCTTCGACTTCGGCGCCGGCGACCTGTGGATGCTCGCCGCCGCCCTGTCGTTCGCCACGTACAGCGCACTGCTGCGGCGCAAGCCCGCCGAACTGGGCGGGCTCGCCTTCCTCCTGACCACCTTCGTGCTCGGCGCACTGATGCTGGCGCCCGCCTACGCCGTCTCGCTGAGCGTCCAGGGCGGCTTCGCGGTCACCCCCGGCACCGCCGGCATGCTGCTCTACGTCGGCGTCATGTCCTCCGCGGTGGCCTTCCTCGCCTGGAACAAGGCCGTCTCCCTGATCGGCGCCGCCCGCGCCGGAGTCGTCTACTACCTCCAGCCGGTGTGCGTCGCCGGACTCGGTCTGCTGCTGCTCGGCGAGCGCACCGGCCCGACCGAACTGCTGTGCATGGCGCTGATCCTGGGCGGCGTCGGCCTGGGGGCCCGGCGGTAGGTTCGTCCCGTGACCGAGTGGGACATCAAGAAGCTGCGGATCCTGCGGACCCTCGCCGAACGGGGCACCGTGACCGCGACGGCCGAGGCGCTGCACATGACGCCCTCGGCCGTCTCGCAGCAGCTGACGAACCTCGCCCGGCAGCTGGGCGTACCGCTGCTGGAGGCCCACGGCCGGCGGGTCCGCCTCACGGACGCCGCCCACCTCGTCCTGCGGCACGCGGACGCGGTGTTCGCGCAGCTGGAGCGGGCGGACGCGGAGCTGTCCGGCTACCTGGCCGGGGACGCCGGGGAGGTCCGCATCGGCGCCTTCTCCACCGCCGTGCCCGTGCTCGTCGTCCCGGCGGTCGCGGCCCTGCGCGCGACCCACCCCGGGGTGGAGGTACGGGTCCGGGAGACCGAGGCCGCGGAGTCGTACGAGCTGCTCTCCGCGGGCCTCGTCGACCTGGCCCTGTCGCTGGCGCCGCACGCCCCGACCGCACGCGACACCCGCTTCACCCGGATCACCCTGCTGGAGGACCCGCTCGACGTGGCCCTGCCGCCCGACCACCCGCTGGCGCGGGCACCCGGGCTGAGGCTCGCGGACCTGTCCGGCGACCCGTGGATCTACGGGGGCAGCGGCCCCTGGCAGGAGATCGCCCGCACCGCCTGCGAGGCGGCCGGCTTCGTCCCCGAACAGGCGCACACGGCGGCCGGCTGGACCGCCATCCTCGCCATGGTGGAGGCGGGGATGGGCGTGGCCCTGGTCCCCCGCATGGTGTCGAGCCGGGCCGCGGGCGTAGCGGTCCGCGTCCTGCCCCACGACCGCCCCACCCGGCACGTCATCGCGGCCACCCGGCGCGGGGCGGAGTCCGCCCCCGCCCTGGCCCGCGTGCTGCGCGCGCTGCAGGACGTGGCCGCGCTGCGCACCGCGTCCCCGCACGCGGGACCGGGGGCGTGACCGTACGCCGGTGCCCCGGACCGCAGGAGCGGGCCGGGGCACCGGTGTGCGCACTGCCGGGCGGGATCAGGCTCCGGCCGCACCCGCGGCCGCGTCGGCCGCCTGGGCCTTCAGCGCCCGCTCGACGCCCGCACGGGACTCCGAGACCAGGCGGCGCAGGGCCGCGTTCGGCTCGGCCGAGGCCAGCCAGTCGTCCGTCGCGGCCAGCGTCGCCGCGGAGACCTGCAGGGTCGGGTACAGGCCGATCGCCAGCTGCTGGGCGATCTCGTGGCTGCGGCTCTCCCAGATGCCCTTGACCATCTCGAAGTACTTCGCGGTGTACGGGGCCAGCAGCTCGCGCTGGTCGGCCTGGACGAAGCCGCCGATGACCGCCTCCTGCACCGCGTTCGGCAGGTCCGCGGAGTCCACCACCGAGGCCCAGGCCGCGGCCTTGGCGTCGGCCGTCGGGCGGGCCGCCCGCGCCGTCGCCGCGTGCCGCTCGCCCGCCGCCGTGCGGTCGCGCTCCAGCTCGGCGGCGATCTCCGGCTCGTCCAGGACGCCCGTCGCGGCCAGCCGCTCCAGGAACGCCCAGCGCAGCTCGGTGTCCACGACCAGGCCCTCGATCTCGGCCGCACCGTCCAGCAGCGCCTTCAGGTAGGTCAGTTGGCCCTCGGTGCGGGCGGTCGCCGCGAAGGCGCGGGCCCACGCCAGCTGGTGGTCGCTGCCCGGCTCGGCACCGCGCAGGTGCTCCAGCGCGGCCTCGGTCCAGGCCGCCAGGCCCTGCTCCCGCCACGCCGGGTCGGCGTACAGGTCGATCGCCAGCTTCACCTGGCGCTGCAGCGACTGCACGACGCCGATGTCCGACTCCTTGCCGATGCCCGACAGGACGAGGGACAGGTAGTCGCGGGTGGCCAGCTCGCCGTCCCGGGTCATGTCCCAGGCCGAGGCCCAGCACAGCGCCCGCGGCAGCGACTCGGCGAAGTCGCCCAGGTGCGCGGTGACCACGGCCAGCGACTCCTCGTCGAGGCGGACCTTCGCGTAGCTCAGGTCGTCGTCGTTGAGCAGCACGACCGCCGGGCGGGCGCGGCCGACCAGCTCGGGCACCTCGGTGAGCTCGCCGTCGACGTCCAGCTCGATCCGGTCGGTGCGCACCAGCTTGCCGCCGTCGAGGTCGTACAGGCCGATCGCGATCCGGTGCGGGCGCAGCGTCGGCTCGCCCTTGGCGCCGGCGGGCAGCGCCGGGGCCTCCTGGGCGACGGCGAAGGAGGTGATGACACCCTCGGCGTCCGTCTCGATGCGCGGGCGCAGGACGTTGATGCCGGCGGTCTCCAGCCAGGCCTTCGACCAGGCGGCCAGGTCGCGGCCGGAGGTCTCCTCCAGGGCGCCCAGCAGGTCCGACAGGCGCGTGTTGCCGAAGGCGTGCGCCTTGAAGTACGCCTGCACGCCCTGGAAGAAGGCGTCCGTGCCGACGTAGGCGACGAGCTGCTTGAGCACCGAGGCGCCCTTGGCGTACGTGATGCCGTCGAAGTTGACCAGGACGTCGTCCAGGTCACGGATGTCCGCCATGATCGGGTGCGTCGACGGCAGCTGGTCCTGCCGGTACGCCCAGGTCTTCATCGAGTTGGCGAACGTGGTCCACGCCTGCGGCCACTTGGTGCCCTCGGCGTACGCCTGGCAGGCGATCGAGGTGTACGTGGCGAACGACTCGTTCAGCCACAGGTCGTCCCACCACTCCATGGTGACCAGGTCGCCGAACCACATGTGCGCCAGCTCGTGGAGGATGGTCTCGGCGCGGCCCTCGTACGCCGCGTCCGTCACCTTCGAGCGGAAGACGTACTGGTCGCGGATGGTGACCGCGCCCGCGTTCTCCATCGCGCCCGCGTTGAACTCGGGCACGAACAGCTGGTCGTACTTGGCGAACGGGTAGTCGTACGCGAACTTCTCCTGGAACCAGTCGAAGCCCTGCCGCGTGACGTCGAAGATCGCGTCGGCGTCCAGGAACTCGGCCAGCGAGGGCCGGCAGTAGATGCCGAGCGGCACCGACTGGCCGTCCTTGCGCTCGTAGGTGCTGTGCACCGAGTGGTACGGGCCCACGATCAGCGCGGTGACGTACGTGGAGATGCGCGGCGTCGGCGCGAAGCGCCAGACGTCGTCCTCGACCTCGGCGGGGGCCGGCGTCGGGGAGTTCGAGATGACCGTCCAGCCCGCGGGGGCCTTCACGGTGAACCGGAACGTCGCCTTGAGGTCGGGCTGCTCGAAGCTGGCGAACACCCGCCGGGCGTCCGGGACCTCGAACTGGGTGTACAGGTAGGCCTGCTGGTCGACCGGGTCGACGAAGCGGTGCAGGCCCTCGCCCGTGTTCGTGTACGCGCAGTCCGCGACGACCTTCAGCTCGTTGTCCCCGGCGAGCAGCCCGGCGAGGGCGATGCGCGAGTCCCGGAAGACGGCGGACACGTCCAGGGCGGTGCCGTTGAGGACGACCTCGTGCACGGCCGGCGCGACCAGGTCGATGAAGGTCTCCGCGCCCGCTTCGGCGGACCGGAAGCGCACGGTCGTCACGGAGGGGTAGGTACCGCCCTCCTGCGCCCCGCTCAGGTCGAGGTCGATCTCGTACGAGTCGACGCTGAGCAGCTTCGCCCGCTGCCGAGCCTCTTCACGGGTCAGATTCGTGCCTGGCACGCGTTCATCTCCTTCGATGGTGACGTTCTCGGTCATCCTTCCATGCCGACTGCGATCGTGGGGTAGCACACGACTTCCTACCGCAGTAGCATCAAGTGTATGAAGATCAGTGTGAGCCTGCCGCAGGAGGACGTCGTCTTCGTCGACGAGTACGCCGCGAGGACGGATGCGGAGTCGCGCTCGGCGGTGATACACGCCGCCATCGGCCTGCTGCGGGCCGCGCAGCTGGAAGCCGAGTACACGGAAGCGTTCGCCGAGTGGGACGACGGCGAGGACGCCGCGCTGTGGGACCGGACGGTCGGTGACGGTGTCACCGATGCGTAGGGGGGACATCTACCTGGTGGACCTGGATCCGTCGCAGGGCAGTGAGGCCAACAAGGTCCGGCCGGCGGTCATCGTGTCCAACGACGGGGCCAACCAGTCGGTCGAGCTGCACGGCAGGGGCGTCGTCACCGTCGTGCCCGTCACGTCGAACACCGCACGCGTGCTCACCTTCCAGGTGCTGCTCCTCGCGGAGGAATGCGGGCTGGTCCGGGACTCCAAGGCGCAGTGCGAGCAGGTGCGGGCGGTGGCGCCGGAGCGCCTGGGCCGGCGCATCGGGCGGGTGCCCCGCCCCCGCATGGCGCAGGTGGATGCGGCGCTCCGCCGTCACCTGGCGCTGTGACCCTGAGCAGCAAGAAGGGGTGGCACCGGAAGGGATCCGGCACCACCCCCGCGCAGGACGGTCAGGCCCGGCCGAGTTCCTCGGCGACGAGCTCGGCGATCTGGACCGCGTTCAGGGCCGCGCCCTTGCGGAGGTTGTCGTTGGAGACGAACAGCGCCAGGCCGTGCTCGGCCGTCTCGTCGACGCGGATGCGGCCCACGTACGAGGCGTCCTTGCCCGCGGCCTGGAGCGGGGTCGGGATCTCCGACAGCTCGACGCCGGGCGCGTCCTTCAGCAGCTCGTAGGCGCGCTCCACGCTGATCGGGCGCGCGAAGTGGGCGTTGACCTGGAGCGAGTGGCCGGAGAAGACCGGGACGCGCACACAGGTGCCGGACACCTTGAGGTCCGGGATCTCCAGGATCTTGCGGGACTCGTTGCGGAGCTTCTGCTCCTCGTCGGTCTCGAAGGAGCCGTCCTCCACGATCGAGCCCGCCAGCGGCAGCACGTTGAAGGCGATCGGGCGCTTGTAGACGCCCGGCTCCGGGAAGGCGACGGCGCCGCCGTCGTGGACCAGCCCGGCGGCCTCCGCGGCGACGGCCTTGACCTGGCCGTCGAGCTCGGCGACACCGGCCACGCCCGAGCCGGACACGGCCTGGTAGGTGGTGGCGACCAGCGAGGTCAGCCCGGCCTCCGCGTGCAGCGGGCGCAGCACGGGCATGGCGGCCATGGTGGTGCAGTTCGGGTTGGCGATGATGCCCTTGGGGCGGTTCTTGATCGCGTGCGGGTTCACCTCGGACACGACGAGCGGGACCTCGGGGTCCTTGCGCCAGGCGGAGGAGTTGTCGATCACGACGGCGCCCTGCGCGGCGACCTTCTCGGCGAGGGCCTTGGAGGTGGCGCCGCCCGCGGAGAACAGCACGATGTCGAGGCCGCTGTAGTCGGCCGTGGCGGCGTCCTCGACGGTGATCTCGCGATCCTCCCACTCCAGGGTGGAGCCCGCGGAGCGGGCCGAGGCGAACAGCCGCAGCTCCTCCACCGGGAACTTGCGCTCGGCGAGGATGCTGCGCATGACTGCGCCGACCTGGCCGGTGGCTCCGACGATTCCAACCCTCACGGTGACTCCTTTTGGTGCGTACGACACGGGCGCGTGGAGCCATCATGCGTTCGACCCCACGAGGCTTGTCCAATCCATTGTCCGAGGAGCGGACGATGTTCCGGTCGTGAACCGTCCGTGACGATCTCGGGGCGGCCGTGCCGACGGCCTCCTCGCATGCGGAAGGGGCGGGCGCCGTGGGCGCCCGCCCCTTCTTCGTGCGGTCGTGCGGTCATGCGGTCACGCTGCGGTGCGGCCGGAAGGCCCCGTCGTTACGGGATGACCTTCTCGATCTGCACGCTGCCGGTGCCGGCGGCGGTGCCGCGCGAGTTCAGCAGCTTGACCTCGCCGAAGAACTGCCGGCCCTCGGGGGCCGCGGCGTTCGCGACGACGTTCGCCGTGACGGCCGCCGAGGCACCGTTGGCGAGGTTCAGCGCGGTGCCCTCGTCCACCTGGACGGAGCCCAGGCCGGAGGAGAAGTACACGTCGCGGTAGTCGTACGTGGTGGAGCCGGACGGGACCGCGTAGCCGGTGACCACGATGGTGTAGGTGCCGGCGGCCGGGTTGACCAGGGTCACCGACTCCTCGGAGTCGCCGTCGGCGGAGGAGCCGACCTTGACGCCGTCCTTGAGGACGTCGAGGTCCAGGTCGGCGCCGGTGTCGGAGGTCTTGCCGATCGCCACGTCCAGGCGGGAGACGCCCTCACCGATGGTGACCGCGGTGGTCTGCTGCTCGCCGGCGGCGATGGTCGGCTTGGCGACCTTCGCGGAGCCGAGCGGGCCGCCCTGGAGCTTGCCGCCGGAGATGGCCGCGCCCTCGTTCCTGACCGTCCACTGGACCGGGGCCGGGGTGCCCTGCTTCACCTCGGGCAGGACCTTGACCGCCGGGTCGAAGCCCGCGCCGAGGACGCTGACGTCCAGCTTGAAGGGGTTGTCCAGCAGCGGCGACGTACGGCGCGACTCGACCTCGATCTCCCAGACGCCCGGGGCCGGGTTCTCGTAGGAGCGCAGGTCGGGGCGGCACTTGTTGGCCGGGTTGTCGTAGTTCGGGTAGCACTGGGTGGTGGCGCTGTCCTCGACGCCCACGCCGTACGGGTGGATCGAGATGAAGCGCGTCTGGCTGCCCGCCGTGAGACCGCCGAGGGCGACCTCGAGGGTCTTCGCGCCCTGCGGCACGGTGACGAAGTACGACTTGTGGCTGTTGCGCTGCACGGAGGAGGTGTCCGACAGCGTGAACGACGGCTTCGCCAGCGGGGTGGCGGCGACGACCGTGGTCAGGATCTGCTTGTCGATGCCCTCGGTGGTCTCGTCGTCCAGCTGCAGGATGCCGCTGTGCACGCCGGCCGTCTTGGCGTTGGCCTCGACCTTGATGGTGACGGGCTTGTTCAGCGGCAGCGTGACGTAGTCGTAGCCGCCGACGACCTTGAAGGTGCCGTCGTTGTTCCGCCAGCTCAGGTTGTGGCGGGTGCCGTACTTGACGCCGGTGGTGCGGGTCACGACGACGTCGTAGACCTTCTTCTGGCCGACCTTCAGGCCGCCCTCGCGGTCGTAGAGGCCGGTGCCGAAGCCCGGGGTCTTCAGGAACTGGTCGATCGCGGTGTCGACCGGCGCCTTGACGGTGAACTCGTTGGCCTTGGCGTCGCGCTGGACGGACTCCCAGGCCTCGTTGACGTCGAGCAGGCCCGAACCCTGGGCGTGCGCCGGGACGTCGTCGATCTTCTTCGCGGTGCTGGTGAGAGCCACGCGCATCGCGGCCGGGGTCAGCTTGATGCCGTGCTGCTTCGCGGCCGAGAGCAGCAGGGCGCCGGCGCCCGCCGCCTGCGGCGAGGACATCGAGGTGCCCTGGAGCATGCCGTAGCCGGCCGGCAGGTCGTAGCCCGCCTCCTTCACCGGCGCGCCGGGCAGCCAGGTCTGGATGGTGTTGATGGCCGCGCCGGGGGCGGTGATGGTGGGCGTGAAGCCGCCGTCCTCACGCGGACCGCGCGAGGAGAAGGGGAACATGTTGTACTTCTTGGCCACACCGGAGCCGTAGTTGGCGGCCCAGGTCTCCTTGGAGACCGCGGCACCCACGGAGATGACCTTGTCGGCGAGGCCGGGGTCACCGATGGTGTTGACGCCCGGGCCCTCGTTGCCCGCCGAGATGACAAGCTGGACGCCGTAGGTGTCGATGAGGTTCCTGTACAGCTCGGCGCGCGCGTTGTTGCCGTCGTTCAGCGCCGGCAGGCCGCCGATCGACATGTTGACGATGTCCACGCCGCGGTTGACGACGAGGTCGATCATGCCCTCGGTCAGCGCGATGTTGGTGCAGCCGCCGGACCAGGAGCAGGCGCGGGAGGACACGAGCTTCGCACCGGGCGCCTGGCCGTTCATCTTGCCGCCGAAGAGGCTGTTGGCGGCGGTGATGCCGGCGACGTGCGTGCCGTGCTCGGACTCGATGATGCCGATGTTGACGAAGTCGGCCTTCTTGCCGACCCAGTCCCCGCCCAGCGGGTCCATCGGGACGTCCTTGCGGATCTGGATCACGAACGGGATCCGCTCGGCGACGTCGGTCGCGGGGTTGTCCGTGCCGAAGTAGCCGATCTGGAAGCCGTCCTTGTACGGCTTCATCGGCTCGTTGTTCGTGAAGTCGTTGTCCTGGTCGGTGTCGACGCGGACGGTGCCGGCGGCCGGGTCGTACAGCATGCCGAACCGGTCGGTGGTGTCACCGTCGCGGTTGACGTCGCCCTTCATGTCACCGGTGGCGGTGATCGACTCGCTGAAGCGGCTCCACTGGTACGAGCCCTCCGGGGCCTTCCAGCTCTGGCCGCCCGCGGTGAAGCTGCCGCCGGCGGGAGCGACCGGGGTGATCTGCGGGCGCCAGGTGGCGTCGTTGTCCGCGATCGGGTCGGTCGCCGTCACCCAGTCGACGATCTTGCGCTCGCCGGTGGTGGTCTTCTGGAGCGCCGGGTGGGCGATGTCGACGCCGGAGTCCAGGATGCCGATGGTCACACCGCGGCCGTCGGCCTGCGGGTTCTTCGCGACGAAGTCCACCGAACCGGTCTCGAAGGACGGGTTGTACGGGTTCTTCGCCGGGGTGTTCTTGTCCGGCGCCGCGTAGTTCTCGGAAGCGGTCTTCTGCGCCTTGCCCGACTCCTTGCCCCCGTCGGGGCGCGGGTCCGACAACTGGATCTCGTGCTTGAGGTCCATCGCGTGCACGGAGGACAGCTTGGCGGCCGCCTTCAGCGCGGCCTCGGCCTTGCCGGTCGGCAGGGTGGCCCGCACGTAGCCGAGCTTGTCGTTGGTCTGGCCGACCGACGCGCCCTGGACGGACGTCAGCTGGTCGGCGACCTGCTTGGTCTGACCGGGGGCGGTGGCCACCATGACGGTGACGGTCGCGTCACCCTTGGCCTTGGCCTCCTGCAGCAGTTCGGCGTCGGCCGAACCGAGCTTCTGGTCGGCGGACTTGACGGCGGGGCCGGTTCCCGGCGTGCCGTTGCCCGTGCCGGTGCCGGTCGCCGCGAACACGGGCACGGCGCCCGTCGCGGCGAGCGCGGCCACCAGGCCGGCCGCGGCCGCGACGCGCGCGACGCGCCGGGCCCCGGATATCGAACTGGGGGATTCGAAGGTCATCAGCATCCCTGGCTAAGTGAAAGAAACGCTCCGGAATTCGGTGCCGGATGACCGGTCAGCCTTGCGTACGTGACAGGGGTTTGGGGAGCCGTGTCATTGACCGAGACCTGACATGGCGGACACCCGCCAGGTCACCGCGTGCGCCATCGGGGACGTATCAGGGCATGCCGCCGCGAAACGCAGGGGCTGATGAGTCGATTTGTCGACTTACCGGCCTTGTGGCACGTGTGAGCCGTCGACCACGTGCAGGGCGGGGTGTGACAACTTTCGGCGCCTCAGCGCTCGCGCGTGCGCGCGTAGTGGCGCGAGGCCTTCGCCCGGTTTCCGCACACGGCCATCGAGCACCAGCGCCGCGTGCCGTTGCGCGAGGTGTCATGGAAGTGCAGCACGCAGGTCTCCGAGGCGCACTTGCGGATCCGGTCGGGCGAAGCGCCGAGCAGCTCCAGGTAGTTGCGGGCGGCCGTCCACGCCGGTCCCCAGGACGGGTCCTCGAACTCGGCCCGCTCGCCCGGGCCTTCGGCGGTCAGGGTCGCGCGGATGCGTCCGTGCTCGAGCACGGCGTCCACCAGGGTGCGCGCACCGTCGTCGGCCGGGTCGGCGACCGCCCGGGCCAGGGCCTCGCGGGCGGTCAGCAGGTGGATCAGGGTCGGCGCGTCGGCGCGGAAGCGGTGCTCCAGTCCGACGCTGCGCAGCCAGAGGGCGAGGCCCTCCATCCGGGTCAGCCCGAAGGCGCCGGCGAAGAGGTCGGTGAGCCGGCCCTCGCGCATCCAGCGGGTGTTCAGCAGGTCCAGGGCGATCGGCTCGCCGGTCAGGGGGCGAGGGTCCGTCGCCTCGGTCGCCATCTCTCCGCTCCTTCGTGCCCTGTCCGGACTGCCTGGCCGCCTCGCTAACCCCTCAAGGGTACGTGGCCGGTTGACGAGTGCGCCTCTAACCCTTAATGTGAATTTAGACGGTTAGAAACCCAATCCGGACCCGAAGGGGGGACAGCCGTGACGGCTGTCATCAGCACGCTGCGCACCGGCCACGTCGGCCTCAACGTCACCGACCTCACCCGCTCGCTCGCCTTCTACCGCGACGCCCTGGGCTTCGAGCTGCTCGGCGAGGGCACGGAGGAGGGCCGCCGCTTCGCCTTCCTCGGGCAGGACGGGGAGCTCGTCCTCACCCTCTGGCAGCAGGCCGAGGGCGTGTACGTCCCGACCGCGGCGGGACTGCACCACCTGGCGTTCACCGCCGGGGGGATCGACGAGGTCGAGGCCTACGAGGCGCGGCTGCGCGACCTCGGCGTCGCCTTCGCCTACGACGGCGTCGTCGCCCACAGGGAGGGCTCCGCCTCCGGCGGGATCTTCTTCCACGACCCCGACGGCACCCGCCTGGAGATCTCCGTACCCAAGGGCGCCGAAGGCGCCTCCGCCCCCACCGCAGGGGCTCCCACCTGCGGCTTCTTTTAAGCCCTCGTAAGCCGCATCCCCGACAGGAGGTCACCGTGGACCGTGTGGACCGCTACCACCAGGGCTCGCTGGCCGTGCAGGAGCGGGTCGGCGTACGCGAGCTCGCCGAGCACGTCGGCCGCTCGATCGGCACGGGCATCAAGGACGTCGCCGCCGACTTCCTCGCCCGCCAGCCGCACCTGGTCGTCGGCGCCGCCGACGCGGCCGGGCGGCTGTGGGCCTCGCTGCTCACCGGCCCGCCCGGCTTCGTCCGGGCCACCGGCACCGACCGGATCGCGGTGACCGGCGGGCTCCCGGCCGGCGACCCCCTCGCCGGGGCGCTCGCCACCGCCGGCACCCGCGTCGGGACCATCGCCCTCGACCCGCGCACCCGCCGCCGGATGCGGCTCAACGGAATCCTGGAGCCGGCCCCGGGCGGGTTTGTGGTGGCGGCCGAGCAGGTCTTCGCCAACTGCCCCAAATACCTCCAGAAGCGGCAGCCGCTGGAACCCGCCGCCGAGGGGCCCGGGGTCGTACGGCGCGGGGACGCGCTCACCGCCGGCCAGCAGCGGGCCGTCCGGGCCGCCGACACCTTCTTCGTCACGACCACCGCCGAGGACGGTGCGGACGCCAGCCACCGCGGCGGGCTGCCCGGATTCGTGGAGGTGCTCTCGCCGACCGAGCTGTCCTGGCCCGACTACCCGGGCAACGCCATGTTCCTCACCCTGGGGAACCTGGCAGCCGACCCGCGGGCCGGACTGCTGTTCCCGCACTGGGAGACGGGCGCGGTGCTCCAGCTCAGCGGCCGGGCCCGGACGGAGTTCGCCGCCGACGGCAGCCGCAGCGTCCGCTTCCGCATCGAGTCCGCTGTGGAGGCCCTGCACCCCGGGCGGCTGTGCTGGAGCGCTCCGGAGTACTCGCCGGCGAACCCGGCGCCCCCCTCTCACCGCGGCAGCACGACCAGGTAGGCGGCGGGCTCCCGCTCGCCCGAGGCGGTCAGGGCGGTGCGGACGACCGCGGCCTGCTGCTCGGGCCAGTCGCGCAGCTTGCGCGGGGTGACGTGGACGACGGTCACCCCGAGTCGCTCCAGGGCGTCCCGCTTGCGCACCGTCTCCGACCACTCCTCGTCCTCGCCCTGCCGGGGCGCACGGGTGTCGATCTCCACGGCCACGGCCTCCTCGGGCCAGTACGCGTCGACCCCGCCCAGGTGCGGGCCGCCGGGCACGCGCAGGTCCACGTTCCACACCGGCTCGGGGAGCCCGAAGCCGCGTACGAGCCGGTACAGACGGTCCTCGGCGACGGCCCGGCCCTCGGCGAGGAGGGACTCGACGGCGTCCATGACGTGCGGCCGGTTCAGCAACCGGGCCGCCGTCAGCTCCCGTACCACGGCCGCCGGTTCGCAGTGCCCGGCGCGCACGGCCTCGCTCAGCAGGCGGCGTACCGTCCCGGCGTCGGAGAGCCCGGCGACGGCGTCGGCCAGCGCCCGGGCCACCGGGGCCACCGGCAGGCCGGTCACTTCCAGCGGGCGGGGCGGCGTGTGCGTCCGGACGATGCGGACGGTGCCGACGGAGCGCAGCCGGCGGGTGTGCGGGACGAGCACGTCGATCTGGGGGAGGGAGAGCAGCGCGGGGGCGGAGTTGAACCGGTGGAGGGCGAGCGCCGCCAGGCCCGTGACCATGGCCTCGCCGCCGCGCCGGCCCGCGTACAGCAGGGCGGCGTGCAGCCGCTCCTCGTTCGTGGCGGCCCCGGGGTGCAGGAGGAACACCCCCGGGAGGATCTCCTGCCAGGAGCGGTCGGCGGCGTCGGATGCGGTGACGCCGTGCTCGCGGAGCTGGGCGAGGGTCAGGACGCGGGGGCGGCTGTCGGTGAGGTGGGCGAGGGGGAGGGGTGCGTTGTGGTTCATGCCGCGGAGATTCCCGCTCCGGGGAGGTCAGCTAACCGCTGTTACCGTCCCGTCGACAAATCCGGACAAGACAGCACTAAAGTACGGCCGTTCGAATGCCGATAGCCCCCGCGGTGCCGCCCGGCCTCGGAGCCGGCGGGGCTGAGGACCAGCCCCGCCGGCGTTCCGGCGCGGTGTTATGCGGCGGCGGCGTCGCAGGCCTGGGCGCGCAGGGCCCGGGCGAGGTCGTCACGGCCCTCCAGCACCAGCCGTCGCAGCGCCGGCGGGGCGTCCTCGTGCGCGGACAGCCACGCGTCCGTCGCGTCGAGCGTGGCCGGGCTGTCCTGCAGCGCCGGGAACAGGCCCCGCACCACGTGCATGCCGATCTGGATCGACCGCTCCGCCCAGATCCGCTCGATCACCTCGAAGTAGCGGTCCGTGTACGGGGCCAGCAGGGCCCGCTGCGAGGGCTGCTGCATGCCGGCGATCGTCGCCTCCACCAGCGCGTTCGACAGCGCGTCCGACTCGACGACGACCGCCCACGCCTGGTCCTTGACCGCCGTCGACGGCCGCGCCGCCAGGCAGCGCACCTGGTGCCGCTTGCCCGACGCCGTGTCGTCCCGGGCCAGCTCCGAGGCCAGCACGGACTCGTCCACCGCACCGTGGGCGGCCAGCGGCAGCAGGAAGTCCCAGCGCAGCTCCTGGTCCACCTCCAGCCCGTCGATCCGCGCCGAACCGTCCAGCAGGCCCAGCAGCAGCTGGAAGTCGCCCTCCGTCGCCGCGCCCGCCGCGAAGAAGCGGGCCCAGGTCAGCTGGTGCTCCGAGCCGGGCTCGGCGCGCCGCAGCTCCTGCAGGGCGCCCGCCGCCAGTACCCGCCCGCCCTGCTCACGCCAGTCGGGCGCGGCGTAGTGGGAGAGCGCGGCCAGCGTCTGCGAGTGCACCATCTGCAGCACGCCGACGTCGCTCTCGCGGCCCGCGTGGGCCAGGACCAGGGTGATGAAGTCCCGCGCCGGCATGAGCCCGTCGCGGGTCAGGTTCCACAGCGCCGACCAGCACAGCGCCCGCGCCAGCGGGTCCGTGATGTCGCCGAGCCGGGCCCGCAGCGTGTCCAGCGAGCCCTCGTCGAAGCGGACCTTGCAGTAGGTGAGGTCGTCGTCGTTGACGAGCACCAGGTCGGGCCGCTCCTGCCCGGCCAGCTCGGCCACGACCGTCCGCGTCCCCGCCACGTCGGCCTCGGCCTGCGCGAAGCGGACGAGCCGCCCCTCCTCCAGCCGGTACAGGCCGACCGCGACCCGGTGCGGGCGCAGCTCGTCGCCCTTCTGGAGGACGGCCAGCTCGGTAACCCGGCCGCCCGCGTCGTACGTCACCACCGGCGTCAGCACGTTCACGCCGGCCGTCTGCAGCCAGGCCCGCGACCATTCGGCCATGTCCCGGCCGGAGACCTCGCCGAGCACGGACAGCAGGTTGTCCAGGGTGGTGTTCCCGTACGCGTTGGCCTTGAAGTAGCGCCGTGCGCCCTCCAGGAACGCGTCCCGCCCCACGTACGCGACGAGCTGCTTGAGCACCGCCGCGCCCTTGGAGTACGTGATGCCGTCGAAGTTGAGCTTGGCGGCCTCCAGGTCCGGGATGTCGGCCGTGATCGGGTGGGTGGAGGGCAGCTGGTCGGCCCGGTAGGCCCAGGCCTTGCGGTTGTTGGCGAAGGTCACCCAGGCCGTGTCGAAGCGGGTCGCCTCCACCTGCGAGAAGGAGCCCATGAAGTCCGCGAAGGACTCCTTCAGCCACAGGTCGTCCCACCACTTCATGGTGACGAGGTCGCCGAACCACATGTGGGCCATCTCGTGCAGGATCGTGTTGCAGCGCCGCTCGTACGCCGCCCGCGTCACCTTCCCGCGGAAGATGTACTCCTCCCGGAAGGTCACCATGCCCGGGTTCTCCATCGCGCCGAGGTTGTACTCGGGCACGAAGGCCTGGTCGTACTTCCCGAAGGGGTACGGGTAGTCGAAGTGCTCGTGGAAGAAGTCGAAGCCCTGCTTGGTGACGAGGAAGACGTCGTCCGCGTCGAAGTGCTTGGCCAGACCCTTGCGGCACATCGCGCCCAGCGGGATCGTCACGTCCCCGCGCGTGTAGGTGTCCGTCACGTAGTGGTAGGGGCCGGCCACGACGCAGGTGATGTACGTGGAGATCGGCGCGGTCTCGGCGAACCGCCGGGTCAGGCCCTCGCGCGACTCCTCGGCGCCGTTGCTCCACACCTGCCAGCCCTCGGGCGCGGTCACCTCGAAGCGGTAGGGGGCCTTCAGGTCGGGCTGCTCGAAATTGGCGTAGACCCGGCGGGCGTCGGCCGGCTCGTACTGGGTGTAGAGGTAGACCTCGCCGTCCTCCGGGTCGACGAAGCGGTGCATGCCCTCGCCCGTCCGGCTGTACGCGCAGTTCGCGTCGACCACGAGGACGTTCTCGGAGGCCAGGCCGTCCAGGGTGATGCGCGCCCCGTCGAAGACGGCGGCCGGGTCGAGCTCCTTCCCGTTGAGGGTGACGGAGTTCACGGAGGGGGCGATCAGGTCCGCGAAGCTGGACGAGCCGGGCGCGGCGGCCCGGAAGCGGATGGTCGTCAGTGAGCGGAAGGTCCTCGGGCCGTCGGCGGGCTCGGCCTCGTCCACGGCGGACGTCAGGTCGAGGGAGACCTCGTACCCGTCGACCGACAGCAGTTCCGCCCGGACACGGGCCTCGTCACGGGACAGGTTCTCTCCGGGCACGTGCACTCCTTCGTGCGAGATCGCGATACCTGGCGGAATCCTCCCACGGGGAATGCGGCCCGCCCCGGCCCGGTTGGCCAGGAGGACACCACCACGGATGCACCGTCCGAACAAGGAGAGACATGACCGACACCCAGGTGCGCGAGAAGACCCAGGTCGACTTCTGGTTCGATCCGCTGTGCCCCTGGGCCTGGATGACCTCCCGCTGGATGCTGGAGGTCGAGAAGGTCCGCGACGTCGAGGTCCGCTGGCACGTGATGAGCCTCGCCGTGCTGAACGAGAACAAGCTCGACGAACTGCCCGAGCGCTACCGCGAGATCGTCGGCCCGAAGGGCTTCGCCCCGGTGCGCGTCGTGATAGCCGCCCAGCAGAAGCACGGTGACGAGGTCACCGGCAAGCTGTACACCGCCCTCGGCACCCGGATCCACAACGAGGACCTCGGTGCGACCCGCGAGGTCATCGCCGCGGCCCTGGACGAGGTCGGCCTGCCGGCCGAGCTGATCGACTACGCCGACTCCGACGAGTACGACGAGGTCCTGCGGGCCTCCCACCACAACGGCATCTCGCGCGTCGGCGAGGAGGTGGGCACGCCGGTGATCTCCGTGCCCGGCGCCGAGGGCGGCGAGGTGGCCTTCTTCGGCCCGGTCGTCACCCCGACCCCGCGCGGCGAGGCCGCGGCCCGCCTGTGGGACGGCACCCTGCTGGTCGCCTCCACCCCGGGCTTCTACGAGATCAAGCGCACGCGAAACGAAGGACCCCGTTTCGACTGAGTGGAGCCCCGCGGTTGCGGGGAGCAGGACATCGAGCGCACACGGACAGCCGCGCCCTCGGGGCCACCTCCGCGTGATGCGAGGAGCACGTTGCAGTAACGTGCAGGCCCCCGGCGAGCTAACGCCGCTGGAGGCCGAGGGCCGGCGGACGCAGAAGACCCCCGTGAGTCACGTCCTCACGGGGGTCTTCCGTTCCACACGCCCGCACGCGAAGGTTGAGAAGACGATCACGAGGCGGGCGGTCCGGTCGCGGCGGTCGGCCGCGGGGCCGCGATCAGCCCTTGGCGGGGATCAGCAGCGGGGTGTTGGCCTTGGCGTCGGCGTAGCGCCTGGCGACGTCCTGCCAGTTGACGACGTTCCACATCGCCTCGATGAAGTCCACCTTCTGGTTCTTGTACTGCAGGTAGAAGGCGTGCTCCCAGGCGTCGAAGACCAGGACCGGCACCGACGCCTGGCCGACGTTGCCCTGGTGGTCGTAGACCTGCTCGACGATCAGGCGGCCGCTGATCGGCTCGTACGCGAGCACGCCCCAACCGGAGCCCTGCGTGGCGGAGGAGGCGAAGGTCAGCTGCTTCTTGAACTTCGCGAAGGAGCCGAAGGACTCGGTGATCGCGTCGGCGAGCTCGCCCAGGCCGTCGGCCGCGGTCGGCTCGCCGCCGCCCTCGCCGGTCTTCGGGCTGGCCATGTTGTGCCAGTAGATGCTGTGCAGGATGTGGCCCGAGAGGTGGAAGGCGAGGTTCTTCTCCAGGCCGTTCAGCGCGGCCCAGTTCTCCTTGTCCCGTGCCTCTGCCAGCTGTTCCAGGGTGTCGTTGGCGCCCTTGACGTAGGCAGCGTGGTGCTTGTCGTGGTGCAGCTCGATGATCTGCGGGTTGATCACCGGCTCCAGAGCCGAGTACTCGTACGGAAGCTCGGGAAGCGTGTAGATGGCCATGCGTGTAATCCGGTCCCCTCAGCGTGCCAACTGCTATTGCAATCAATGCGCAACTGCACGCTAGCAGTATCTATTCCGGCTTACATGTAAGGCTCACCTTGGTACGCGCGAGGGCGGGCCCCGCGCTCGCGCGGAACCCGCCCCGGCGGTGTGCTGCGGCCGTCAGCCCCGGGCCGCGGCCCGACGCTGCATCAGGAACCCGGTAGCGGCGAGGAAGAGGGTCAGCCCGCCGGTGAAGACCACCTGCACCCGCGTGTCGGGGTTCTCGGCCATCAGCGCCAGCACTGCGGCCACCCCGGCCAGCGCGGCCCAGGTCAGGTACGGGAAGCCCCACATCCGCACGACCAGCTTCCCGGGAGCCTCCCGCTCCAGCCGCCGGCGCAGCACGAGCTGCGAGACGGCGATGAAGCCCCAGACGACGAGGATGACCCCGCCGACCATGTTCAGCAGCCAGGCGAACAGGGTGTCCGGGTACCAGTACGACAGCAGGACGGTGACGAAGCCGAAGCCGCAGGAGGCGAGCACCGCACGCCGCGGCACCCGGCCGCTGACCCTGCCGAGGGCCTTCGGGCCCTGGCCGCGGGAGACGAGCGAGTACGCCATGCGGGAGGACCCGTAGATGTTGGCGTTCATCGCCGACAGCAGGGCGATCAGGACGACCACGTTCATGATCTGGCCCGCGGCCGGGATGCCCAGCCGGTCCAGGGCGGCCGCGTACGGGCCCTGCTCGGTCACCGCCGGGTCGTTCCACGGCAGCAGGGTGACGACGACCAGCATCGAGCCGACGTACACGACCGCGATCCGCCACATGGTGGTCCGCACGGCCCGGGCCACGCCCCGCGCCGGGTCCGCGGACTCGGCGGCGGCGATGGTCACCGTCTCCAGGCCGCCGTACGCGACGACCGAGGCCAGCACGCCGACGAGCAGACCGTCCAGGCCGTTCGGCAGGAAGCCGCCGTCGGGCAGCAGGTTCGCGGTGCCGGGGGAGGAGGTGCCGGGCAGCACCCCCGCGACCGCGAGCACGCCGAGGCCGAGGAAGAGCGCGATCGCACCGATCTTGATGGCGGCGAACCAGAACTCGAACTCGCCGAAGTGGGAGACGGCGGCCAGGTTCGACCCGCAGAACAGCGCCATGAACGCCAGCACCCACACCCACGACGGGGTGCCCGGGAACCAGCCGGTCATGATGTGCGCCGCGCCGATCGCCTCGATGGCCACGCCCACGCACAGCAGGGTCCAGAACATCCAGCCGGCCGTGAATCCGGCCCAGGGGCCGATCGCCCGCTCGGCGTGCACCGAGAAGGAGCCGGAGGCGGGGTTCGCGGCCGACATCTCGCCGAGCATCCGCATCACGCACATCACGAGCAGCCCGGACACGGCGTACGCGATCACGATCGAGGGACCCGCGGCGGCGACGCCGGCGCCGGAGCCGACGAAGAGCCCGGCACCGATGACCCCACCGAGGGCGATCATCGAGAGATGGCGCTGCTTGAGGCCGCTGCCGAGGGGCGCTCCCGCGCCGGGATCCGAGTCCGCGGGCTGCTGCCGCGCGGGGGGTGTGAGGGTGCTCTGACTCATGCGGGCCAGTCTGCCGAGCGTCCGTTTATCGGACGGTTGGCGTCCGGCATCCGGACACCCGTCTCACTCCTCGTGACCACGCGCCCGCGGAAAGCGGAAAAGGAGAGCGGGCCCGGGACGTGACGTCCCGGGCCCGCTCACCCCACACCTTCGTGCGTCAGGCGGAGGCCTCCTCCGAGCGGCGCGCCCGCACCTCCCGGATCCACGCCACCACCAGCACCACGGCCGCCGCGCCGGAGGACCACAGCAGCTGCGGCCGCGCCCCGTCGTCGAACAGCATCAGCACCAGCACCGCCGCCATCGCCAGCAGCGCCACCCACGTCAGGTACGGGAAGCACCACATCCGCAGCGTCAGCCGCTCCGGCATGTCCCGCTCCAGCTCGCGGCGCAACCGCAGCTGCGACACCGCGATCAGCGCCCACACGAACAGCAGCACCGCACCGACCGCGTTGAGCATGTAGAGGAAGACCGTGTCCGGCCACAGCAGGTTCAGCACCACCGAGACGAACCCGAAGGCCACCGAGGCGACGACGGCCCGGCGGGGCACCCCGCCCCGCGACACCTTCAGCAGCGCCGTCGGCGCCTCACCGCGCTCGGCCAGCGAGAAGACCATGCGGGAGGACCCGTACAGATTGGCGTTGAGCGCCGACAGCAGGGCCACGAACACCACGATGTTCATGATCTGCCCGGCCCCCGGGATGCCGATGGAGTCGAGGACGGCCACGTAGGGGCTCTGGCCCGGCTTCAGCGAGTCCCACGGCAGCAGCGTGACGATGACCAGCATGGAGCCGACGTAGAAGAAGAGGATGCGCCACACCGCACTGCGCACGGCGCGGGCCACCGAGCGGGCCGGGTCGTCCGACTCCGCGGCCGCGATGGTGACGACCTCCAGGCCGCCGAAGGCGAAGATGACCGCCAGCATGCCGGCGATCACGCCGGCCGCGCCCGCGGGGAAGAAGCCGCCGTTCCCGGTCAGGTTGTCCATGCCGACCGGGTCGGTGTCGGGGAGGAGACCGAAGATCGCCAGGGTGCCGAGGACCAGGAACAGCACGATCGCGCCGACCTTGAGGGCGGCGAACCAGAACTCGAACTCGCCGAAGTTCTTCACCGCGGCCAGGTTGCTGACGGTGAAGACCACCATGAAGAGCAGCACCCACAGCCACTGGTCGACGGCCGGCACCCAGCCGTGCGCGATCTTCGCCGCGCCGGTGGCCTCGACGGCCAGCACCACGACCAGCAGGAACCAGTACAGCCAGCCCGCCGAGAAGCCCGCCCAGCGGCCCAGCGCCCGCTCCGCGTAGACGGAGAACGAACCGGAGGCGGGCAGCGCGGCGGACATCTCGCCCAGCGCCCGCATCACCAGCATGGCCAGGGCGCCGGCCAGCAGGTAGGAGCAGATGATCGCGGGGCCGGCGATGCCGATGCCCGCGCCGGAGCCGACGAACAGGCCGGCGCCGATCACGCCGCCGAGGCCCAGCATGGTCAGGTGGCGCTGCTTGAGGCTGTGGCTCAGGGGTTCGGAGGGCAGCTCGGGGCCGCCCGGAGGAGTCTCGGTCTGGGGGTCGCGCATGAGTGGAGGCTCGTACTCTCGTGCTCGGCAGCGGCGGTGGGCTCCGCAGTAGTTGGCGGGACCCTACAGTCTCACCGGAGGGCGCCCTTCCGCGCAAAAAGGATGTGTTGACTGATCTGACCCGTGATGAGCATCACGGTGCCTCGGGTGTGAACCGAGGGCTTTGTGCACTTCCGACCAAAGGGGGGAGCAGCGCTTTGTCCCGGGCAGCGGTGGGGCGGCGCGGGCCCGCGCACTAGCGTCGGTGATCGTCCCGTCACCCCTCATCCCGCGGAGTCCCGATGAGCACCGCTTCTGCTTCCGTCTCCTTCCGCCCCGGCGCCGTCCTGGCCGACCTGCTGCCCGCGAGCCGCGCCCGCGACATCGCGCTCGTCGTCGGCGGAGCCGCCCTGACCGGCCTGGCCGCGCAGATCGCCGTGCCCGTCCCCGGCTCCCCGGTCCCGGTCACCGGCCAGACCTTCGCGGCGCTGCTCGTCGGCACCGCCTTCGGCGCCCGCCGCGGGTTCCTCTCGCTCGGCCTGTACGCGCTCCTCGGCGCGGCCGGCCTGCCCTGGTTCGCGAACGGCGCCTCCGGTGCGGGCGGCGCGTCCTTCGGCTACGTCCTCGGCATGCTGCTGGCCGCCACCGTCGTGGGCGCCCTGGCCCGCCGCGGCGCTGACCGCTCCGTGCTGCGCACGGCCGGTGTGATGGTGCTCGGCTCCGCCGTGATCTACGCGGTGGGCGTGCCGTACCTGGCGCTGTCCACCGGGATGCCCTTCGGCGCGGCCGTCGCGGCGGGCATGACCCCGTTCCTGATCGGCGACGCGCTCAAGGCGGCGCTGGCCATGGGCCTGCTGCCGACCGCCTGGAAGCTGGCCGGCCGCTCGTAGCAGTCGGCAACTCCCGAGCGGGCAGCCCCGGAGCGGGCGGCCCCGGAGCGATCAGCCCCCGGAAGCGAAGCAGCCCCGGACCGCGATGCGCGGTCCGGGGCTGCTGCCGTCAGGAGCCCTTGCGGGTCAGGCCTCGACGGAGGCCTTGCGGCGGCGGACGTCGCGCACCACGCCGATCGCGATCACGACCGCGGCGACCAGCACCGACAGGACCACGGTCTCGCGGTTGCCCTCGTCGTAGAGCATGTAGCCCAGGACGAAGACGATCATCGCGGCGGTGGCCCAGGTCAGATACGGGAAGAGCCACATCTTGACCGTCAGCTTCTCCGGCGCCTCGGCGACCAGGATCTTGCGCATGCGCAGCTGGGTCAGGCAGATGACCAGCCAGACGAAGAGCGCGATCGCACCGGAGGAGTTCAGCAGGAAGCTGAAGACGGTCTCCGGGTTGGTGTAGTTGAAGACGACGGCGACGAAGCCGAAGACCGTGGAGCCCAGGATGGCGGCCATCGGCACGCCACGCTTGTTGACCTTGGCGAAGGCCTTGGGGGCGTCACCGCGCTCGCCCAGCGAGAACGCCATGCGGGAGGCGGTGTACAGGCCGGAGTTGAGGCAGGACAGCACGGCGGTCAGGACGATCACGTTCATGATCTGGCCGGCGGCCGGGATGCCGATGGAGTCGAGGGCGGCGACGTACGAGCCCTTCTTCACGATCGACTCGTCGTTCCACGGCAGCAGGGTCAGGACGACGAAGATCGAGCCCAGGTAGAAGACGGCGATGCGCCAGATGACCGAGTTGGTGGCCTTGGTGACGGCGCGGCGCGGGTCCTCGGACTCGCCGGCGGCCAGCGTGACGATCTCGCTGCCCATGAAGGAGAAGACGACCATCAGCACACCGGTGAGGACGGAGCCCCAGCCGTTCGGCATGAAGCCGCCGGTGTCGGTGAGGTGCGCGAAGCCCGCGCCCGGGTTGTCGGAGCCCGGCAGGACGCCGAAGACGGCGAGCATGCCGATGACGACGAAGGCGCCGATGGCGACGACCTTGATGCCGGCGAACCAGAACTCGAACTCGCCGTAGGAGGCGACCGAGCCGAGGTTGGTGGCGGTCAGGACGGCCATCACGATCAGGGCCCAGGCCCACTGCGGGACGGCGGGGACCCAGCCTTCCAGGATGACGGCGCCGGCGGTGGCCTCGACGGCCAGCACGACGACCCAGAAGAACCAGTACAGCCAGCCGATGGAGAAGCCGGCCCAGCGGCCGAGCGCACGGTCGGCGTAGGCGGAGAAGGAGCCCGAGTTCGGGCTGGCGGCGGCCATCTCGCCGAGCATCCGCATGACGAAGACGACCATGGCGCCGACGAGCATGTAGGAGAGGAGGATGGCGGGGCCCGCCTTGGCGATACCGCCGCCGGAGCCGACGAAGAGTCCGGCGCCGATGACACCGCCGATGGCGATCATGGACAGGTGGCGGTTCTTGAGACCGGCCTTGAGACCATCGTTGGGCGTGGCGCCGGGGTTACCGGTGGGGTCGCCTGCCTTCTGAAGGGTCGTCGTGGTGCTCATGGACGAATCCTTAGGTTCCCGGGTTGCGAGTTCCGGCATTCAAACCCGAGATGAACGCCGGCGGAAGGGCTGCATCCGGATCGTTGCCAAGGACGAAGGTCCGGGACCTTGGTCCCACCGTGTCTCATCTGCGTTCTTTGGGTTTACTTGAGCTTTAGACGTGACTTACGCGACACCCCGGGGCAGGTTGTCGGGGCCGCTCGTGACACACTCGTCCCATGCGCGTCTACCTCGGATCCGACCACGCCGGCTTTGAGCTGAAGAACCACCTTGTGGACTGGCTCAAGAACAACGGCCACGAGCCCGTCGACTGCGGGCCGCACATCTACGACGCCGTCGACGACTACCCGCCGTTCTGCCTGCGCGCCGCGGAGAAGACCGCCGCCGACGCGGACAGCCTGGGCATCGTCATCGGCGGCTCCGGCAACGGCGAGCAGATCGCCGCCAACAAGGTCAAGGGCGTCCGTGCCGTCCTGGCCTGGAGCGTCGAGACCGCGAAGCTCGGCCGCGAGCACAACAACGCCAACGTGATCTCCGTCGGCGGCCGCATGCACACCCAGGACGAGGCCACCTCCTTCATCGAGGCCTTCCTGGCGACCCCGTACTCCGGCGAGGAGCGCCACACCCGCCGCATCGACATGCTCTCCGCGTACGAGCAGACCGGCGAGCTGCCCCCGATCCCGGCCCACCACCCGCAGGACCAGTAGGACGCCCCGTGCCGCCGGACCCGCCGGGTCCGGCGGCACTGCCGTTCCCGCGCCCGGACGGACGGCGGCCCCGGCCGTCCGCCGGCCGGGGGCGCCCGCTGGACCCGCCGTCCGGCCGTCCGGCGTCACCAGGAGGAGAGCAGCGTGCCCGAGGGGCATACGATCCACCGCCTCGCCCAGGACCACACCGAGCGGTTCGCCGCCCGCCCCGTCCGGGTGAGCAGCCCGCAGGGCCGGTTCGCCGAGAGCGCCGCGCTGCTCGACGGCCGTGAGCTGGAGGGCGCCGAAGCCCACGGCAAGCACCTGTTCCTGGAGCTCGGCGACGCCTGGATCCACATCCACCTCGGCCTCTTCGGCAAGCTCGGCTTCGGCCCGGCCCCGGCCCCGCCGGCCGCGGACACCGTCCGGCTGCGCCTGCTGAACGAGGAGCACTACGCCGACCTGCGCGGCCCGACCGCCTGCGCCCTGATCGACGGGGGCGGCAAGAAGGCGATACACGACCGGCTCGGCCCCGACCCGCTGCGGCCGGACGACGACCCCGACCGCGCATGGAAGCGGATCTCCCGCTCCCGCACCACCATCGCCGCGCTCCTCATGGACCAGAAGGTCGTCGCGGGCATCGGCAACGTCTACCGCGCCGAGGTCCTCTTCCGGCACGGCATCGACCCCTACCGGCTGGGCAAGGACGTCACCCGCACCGAGTGGGACGCGATGTGGGCGGACCTGGCCGTGCTGATGCGCGAGGGCGTGCGGAAGAACCGGATCGACACCGTCCGGGACGAGCACCTGCCCGAGGCCATGGGGCGCCCGCCCCGCGTGGACGACCACGGCGGCGAGGTCTACGTCTACCGGCGCGCCCACCTGCCCTGCCACGTCTGCGGGGGCGAGATCCGCACCGCCGACCTCGCCTCCCGCAACCTCTTCTGGTGCCCGGCCTGCCAGACCCGCTGAGCCCGCGGGACCGGCCACCGGTCCCGCGGCACCGGCGGTCGGTCCCGCCGCACCGGCCACCGGTCCCGCCGGGCCCGCCCGGCGGGCCGCCGCCGGCCCCGGGTGCGGGCCGGCTCAGAAGCCGTGCGGCAGCCAGGGGGCCACGTCGCCGGCGAACGCCCGCGACACCGCCGGCAGGACGCCCGGGCGCAGCTCGCGCACCAGCCCCGCCCCCGCCAGCGAGGTCAGCGCGACCCCGCCCAGGTAGGCCGCGCCCAGCTCCCGGGCCGACAGCGCCAGGTCCGCCGGATCCGCGGTACGGATGCAGGACACGGCCCCGCCCGGACCGTCGCAGACCAGCCGCCACCGGCCCGCGTTCCACGGGCAGAACGCGTCCTCCACCTCCAGCACCACGTCCAGCGCGGCCCCGTACCCGCGGGCCCGCAGCGCCGCGGGCAGGTCCACCACGCGCAGGTGCAGGGCGTCGCGCAGGCTCGGCCGCGACCGCCGGACGTCGCCGACCAGGTGCAGCACCGGATCGTCCGCCGGCCGCCCGCCGGTCCGTACCGTCGAGGTCAGGTCGATCCCGAACAGGTAGCGCCACAACGCGGCCGCCGCCGCCGGATCCAGTGCGTCGAGGTCGCGCACCTCGACCGTGCCCCTCGCCCCCGCCGCGTCCCAGTCCGGCTTCACCCGGTAGCGCGCGTACCCGGCCACCTCGCCGTCCGGCCGCTCCGCGACCACGCACATCAGCCGGGACGCGCCGTCGCGATCCGCTTCGGGGTCCAGCAGCGGCAGCCGCTCCCAGCCGGGCTGCCGCGCCGGCATACCGGGCCGCCGGGCGACCAGCTCCGCGTACACCCGCTCGCAGTCGCCCAGCGCCTTGGCCGGGTCGGCGAGGCGCAGCCGCAGCTCCTCCGTGCCCGGCGGCCCGCCGAGGCCCGCCCGGTCCGTGTCGATCTCCAGCGACAGGGCGTACGTCGCGACGCCGTACCCGAACCGCCCGTAGATCGCCGGCTCCGAGGCCGTCAGCACGGCCAGCGGCTCACCCCCGGCGCGGACGTCGTCCAGCTGGCGGCGCATCAGGGAGGAGAGGATCCCCCGGCGGCGGTGGGTCGGCGCGACGCCCACCATCGTCACCCCCGCCGCCGGCACCAGCGCACCCCCGGGCACCGACAGCCGGAAGCTGAACGCCGAGGCCGAGCCGACGCACGCCTGCCCGTCCCAGACGGCCAGCGACCGCTCGACCTCCGTCAGCGACCGGTAGAGCTCGCGCGCCTCGGCGGAATCGGGCACACCGCCGAACGCCAACTCCAGGTGGTCGTACAGGGCATCCCACTCATCAGACTGCAATACACGCATCTCCAGACCCATAAGGTCATCCTTACCAGGGCAATCCACCCCGGGCGACGGGATTTCGGACGACCTCGGAGCTGGCGGGACCCCGCCGGTCCGGGGGTCCCCCTGCGCACGCACAGCCAGGATGGATAGGGTCCCGAAGGACATGGCCGGAGCACGTGTGGAGACGCTCATGGCCCGGGCACGCCTGATGTGGCACCGGGCCCGCACCTCCCTGCGCAAATCCGCCGTCGACTACTTCCGCGGCGACGCCTCCGATTGGCTGGCTTTCGCCGGACTCCTCGCCACCGTCCCCGCCATCGCCTGCGGCACGCTGATGCTGCCGGTGTGGTTCTCGCCCGCCGCCCTCGTCCTGCCGATCGTCGCGGGCGGCCTGCTGCTGCGCCCGGCGAGCCTGCTCGCCCTGTACGCCGCCTCCGCGGCCGCACTGATCGTCGAGGCCCTCGTCCTCGGCCCCTACACCCAGGGCCCGGCCCGGGTCACCCCCGGCACCGTCCTGGTCGTGGCCGCCTGCGGGTTCTTCGGACTGGTCATCGCCCAGTTCCGCAGCCGCGTCGGCGTGCCCTGGCGGCGGGGCGGCACCATGCTCTTCGACCTCCGCGAACGCATCCGGGTCCAGAGCCAGTTGCCCGCACTGCCGCGCGGCTGGCACCGCGAGATGGCCCTGCGGCCCGCCGGCGGCCAGTCCTTCTCCGGCGACTTCGTGGTCGCCGCCCGGACCCACGGCGGCCGCATCCTGGAGATCGTCCTCACCGACGTCTCCGGCAAGGGCATGGAGGCCGGATCCCGCGCCCTGCTGCTCTCCGGCGCCTTCGGCGGCCTGCTCGGCGCGCTGCCCCCGCACGGCTTCCTGCCCGCCGCCAACGGCTACCTGCTCCGGCAGGACTGGGACGAGGGCTTCGCCACCTCCGTCCACCTCGTCCTCGACCTGCAGACCGGCGACTACGAGCTCCTCTCCGCCGGCCACCTGCCCGCCCTCCAGCTCTCCGCGGGCACCGGCCGCTGGCAGGAGAAGTCCGGCGAGGGCCCGCTGCTCGGCGTCTACGACGGCGCCGAGTTCGAGCCCGCCCGCGGCAACCTCCGCCGCGGCGACGTCCTCATGCTCTTCACGGACGGCCTGGTGGAGACCGCCGACCGCGACATCAGCGAGGGCATCGACCGGCTCACCGGCGAGGCCGACCGCTACGTCGCGGCCGGCTGGGAGGGTGCCGCCTGGCACCTGATCGAGAAGGTCGCCAAGGACGTCAACGACGACCGCGCGCTGCTGATCATCCGCCGTTCGCCCTGAGCAGCCCACGCCCCGCTCCTACGCCCTGCACCCCGCCGCCGGTGGGGTTTTCCCCACCCGGGATCCGCCGGGCTGCGCCATGGCCGTCGCCCCCGCCCCGTCCGTAGCGTCGAGGACACCATCGACCACGGACACGGCACGGCAACGGCAGAGCCGCAGCACCGGCCACGGAGGGGGACACCATGGGGTTCCGGCGCAGCAGGCGGCAGCGCGAGGACGAGCAGACCGCGTACGACAGCCAGGGCGGTCACGGCAGCGGGCACGGCAGCAGCGGGCACGGCAGCGCGGCGGCCGTAGAACTGCGCGGCGTACGCCGCGAGTACGGTCGCGGCGCCGCGACCGTCCACGCCCTGCGCGGCATCGACCTCAGCCTGCCGCGCGGCAGCTTCACCGCCGTGATGGGCCCGTCCGGCTCCGGCAAGTCCACCTTCCTGCAGTGCGCGGCCGGACTCGACCTGCCCACCGCCGGATCCGTCCGCCTCGGCGGCACCGAGATCACCGGCATGAACGAGAACCAGCTCACCGAACTCCGCCGCAGCCGCCTCGGCTTCGTCTTCCAGGCCTTCAACCTGCTGCCCTCCCTCACCGTCGAGCAGAACGTGCTGCTCCCGATGCGGCTCGCCGGCGTCCGCCAGGACCACACCCGGGCCGCCGACCTGCTCGCCCGCGTCGGCCTCGAAGGCAAGGGCCGCCGCCGCCCCGCCGAGCTCTCCGGCGGCCAGCAGCAGCGCGTCGCCATCGCCCGGGCCCTGGTCACCCGCCCCGACGTGGTCTTTGCGGACGAGCCCACCGGCGCCCTCGACACCACCACCGCCGCCGAGATCCTCGGACTGCTCCGCGCCGCCGTCGACTCCCTGCGCGCCACCGTCGTCATGGTCACCCACGACCCGGCCGCCGCCGCCCACGCCGACCAGGTGCTCTTCCTCGCCGACGGGCTGATCGCCGACCGGCTGCCGTGCAGTTCCACCACGACCATCGCCGCCCGCATGACCGCGCTCACCGCGCCGGCGTACACGGGAGCGGCCGCCTGATGCTCCGCCGCCCCAACGGCCTGGCCCGCGCGGCGGTGCGCTTCCGCCCCGCGGCCTTCGCCGGCACCTTCCTCGCCCTCCTCCTGACCGTCGCCGTCGTCAGCGCCTGCGGGATCCTGCTGGAAACCGGCGTACGGGCCTCACTGCCGCCCGCCCGGTACGCCGCGGCCCCCGTCGTGGTCGCCGCCGACCAGCAAGCCCGGCTGCGGGTGGGCAGTGGCGAGGGCGCCTACGAGGTCACCACCCGGATCCCGGACCGGGCCCGGGTCGACGCCGCCCTGCTGGAGCGGCTCGCCCCGCTCGGCCGGGCCGTGCCCGACGTGGTGTTCCCCGTCCGGGCCACGGCCCCCGGCAGCGGCGACGGCGCCGGCGCCGGCGGCCGCGGGCCCGCGGTCGAGGCGTCCGGGTGGGGCTCCGCCGCGTTCACCCGTACGCAGCTCAGCGCGGGCCGGGCCCCGCAGGCGCCGGGGGAGGTCGTCACGGGTACGGGCGGGCCCGCCGGCTCCGCGGACCCCGGGGGCCCCGCGGCCGCCGCGGACCGGCTCGTGCTCGACACGCCCGTCGGGAAGCGGGAGTTCCGCGTCGTCGGGCGCGCCGGAGGCACCGGCGTCTGGTTCTCCGACGCCGAGGCCCGCGCCCTGTCCGGACACCCCGACGCCCTCGACGCCGTCGTCCTGCTCGCCCCCGGCGACCCCGAGGCCCTCGCCGACCGGGCCCGCGCCGCCCTCGACGGCCGCGCCCGGGTGCTCACCGGCCCAGACCGCGCCACGGACCCGCAGCTCGACGGCGCCAGGGAACTGCTGGCCGGCCTCGGCGGCTCCTTCGGCGGCGTCGCCACCCTCGTCGCCGTCTTCACCGCCGCCGGGACCGTGGCGCTCTCCGTCGGGCAGCGCTCCCGCGAGTTCGCCCTGCTGCGCGCCCTCGGAGCCACCCCGCGGCAGATCCGCCGCACGGTCGCCACCGAAGCCCTGCTCGTCGCACCCGCCGCGGGAGTGCTCGGGTGCGTACCCGGCTGCGCCCTGGCCGCCTGGTGGTTCGGGCAGCTCAAGGAGAAGGGCGCGATCCCGGCCGGCGTCGACCTCGCCGTCTCCTGGGTCCCCCTCGCCTCCGCCGTCGCCATCGGCCTCGGCACCGCCCTGCTCGCCGGCTGGGCCGCCTCCCGGCGCCCCGCCCGGATCCGCCCCTCCCGGGCCCTCGCCGAGGCCGCCGTCGAACGCCTCCGGCCCGGCTGGATCCGCACCCCGCTCGGCCTCGCCGCCCTCGCCGGCGGCATCGCCTGCGCCGGCCTCGCCGCCACCGCGGGCGGGGAGGGCGCCGCCAACGCGGCCCTCGGCGTCGTCATGCTCTTCATGCTCGCCGTGGCCCTGCTCGGCCCGTTCGTCGCCCGCGCCTGCACCGCCGTGCTCGGCCTGCCCCTGCGCGCCGGAGGCGCCCCCGGCGCGCTCGCCGCGGCCAACTCCCGCACCCACGCCCGCCGGCTCGCCTCCGCGATCACCCCGATCGTGCTCGCCATGGCCTTCTCCTCGACGCTGGTGTTCCTCCACACCAGCGAGGAGCGGGCCACCCGTCAGCAGCAGGAGGCCGGCCTGCTCGCCGACCAGGTGGTCACCGACCCGTCCGGCGACACCGCCGACACCGCGGGCAGCGCCCCCGGCAGCCTCCGCGTCACCCGCACCGCCGTCATCGCGGAGCTCGGCTCCGGCGGGGACCGCCACCTGCAGACCGCGTCCGCGCTGGGCGTCTCCGGCAACCCGGCCGCCGTCCTCGACCTCGGCGTGCGCGAGGGCAGCCTCGACCGGCTCGCCCCGGGCACCGTCGCCCTGGACCGCACGCTCGCCGAATCGGCCCGGGTCCCGGTCGGCGGCCGCATCGCGCTGCGCCTGCCCGACGGCACCCCGGCCCACCCCGAGGTCGTCGCCGTCTACACCCGCGGCCTCGGCTTCGGCCAGGTCACCCTCCCCGCGGCCGACCTGGCCGGCCGCACCACGGCCGGGCGGCCCACCGAGCTCCTGGTCCGCGGCCCGGCCCCGGCGGACGCCGGCCCCGCGGTCCCCGCCGCGCAGTGGACCGCGCAGCAGACCACGGACCGCGCCGTCAACGCCTGGGCCAACACCGTCATGGCGGCCGTCCTCGGCGGCTTCGCGGCCGTCGCCGCCGCCAACACCCTGGTCATGACCGTCCTCGACCGCCGCCGCGAGCTGCGGATGCTGCGCCTCGTCGGCTCCACCCGCCGCCAGGTGCTGAGCATGGTGCGCTGGGAGGGGCTGCTGATCGGCAGCGCGGGCACCGTCCTCGGCACCGCGATCGCCCTGGCCACCCTGATCCCGCTGACCAGGGCCGTCACCGGGGCGCCCCCGCACATCCCGCCCGGCCTGTACGCCGCCTTCGCCGCGGCCGCCCTCGGCCTCGGCCTGACCGCCACGACCCTCCCGGCCCACTGGGCCCTGCGTGCCGAACGGCGCTGACCCGCCGCCGACCCCGTACCCGGGCAGGGCCGCTGCCCGGGTACCGGGCTCGGGGCGGCTCGGGGCGGCGCGTGGCGGCCCGTGCGGTCAGACGGTCAGCTGCTGGAGGCACCCCAGGCGCTGACGCCGAGCCTGCCGGTGCTGCCGAGGTCCACCGAGTCCCTGAGCTCGGCCGTCACCACGGGCGCGCCGGGCTTCGGCGTCACCTCCACCGCCCACCCCTCCGCCGCCGGAACGCTCGGGTCGGTCACGAGGTTGCGCCACAGCATGGCGAAGGACGCCCGCTGCCCCGGTTGCAGCGTCACCGGCTCCGCGGGCCGGTCCATGCTCGCCACCCCGCCGGCGATGTCTGCCGAGCCGTGCCGGACCTCCGCCTCCAGCGGCGCGCGCTTCCGGTCCAGCAGCCTGATCTGCGGATGGCCTTCGAGTGCGTACGGCTCGTCGGAGCAGTTGACCAGCTCGACGGACATGATGCGCACCCCCATGGCCGAGTCCCCGCCCGCCTGGCGCACCCGCACCCCGCCCGCCGGGCACGGCTCGTCGGCGGCCACCGAGGGGAGTGGCGAAGGGGCCGCGGGCACGGTCGGCGCGGCCGCGGGTGGCCGTGGCGGTGTTGCGGCCGGCCGGGCCGCTCCCGTGGGTCCCGGCGCGGGCCTGGGAGCGGGCGGGGTGTCACACCCCGCCAGCGCCACCATGGCCGCCGCTACCCCAACCACCCGTACCGTCCAGCGCGTTGCCCCCATCCCTCGACCCTACGGCACCCCACCCGCCCCCTCCCCGGTCCCCTGGGCCCGCCCGCCGCGTACGGCCGGCCGCCGACCGGTCGGCCACTCTCCCCTGATTGGCCGGTCCGCCACCGCCCGCCGGCCCCTACCGTGCCGCGCATGGACCGCACCCTCGCCGCCGACCTGGCCCGCCTGCCCGACCTCCTCGACGCCGCCCGCCGCACCGCCGCCGAGACCCTCGCCGCCCTCGGCGAGCGCCCCGTCGTACCGCCGCCGGCCGGGCCGCCGGCACCCGAGCCGCTCCCCGAGCGCGGCACCGGCGCCGAGGCCGCCCTCGCCGCCTTCGCCGACCGCTGGGCACCCCGCCTGTCGGGCTCGGCCGGCCCCCGCTACCTCGGCTTCGTCACCGGCGGGGCCACCCCCGCCGCCCTGGCCGGCGACTGGTTGACCGCCGCCCACGACCAGAACTCCAACTCCGCCCTGGACGGTGCCGGCCAGGACCTGGAACGCGAGACCGTCGGCTGGCTCCGCGAGCTGTTCGCCCTCGGCCCCGCCCACAGCGGCACCTTCGTCAGCGGCGCCACCATGTCCAACACGACCGGCCTCGCCATCGCCCGCGAATGGCTCGGCGAGCGGCTCGGCGTCTCCCCGGCCGAGGACGGGGCGGCCGCCCTCGGCCCGGTCCGCGTGCTCTCCGGCGCCCCGCACTCGTCCATCGCCAAGGCCCTCTCCGTCCTCGGACTCGGCCGCGCCCGCCTCGTCCCCGTGCCCACCCTGCCCGGGCGCGAGGCCGTCGACCCCGCCGCCCTCGACCGCGCCCTCGCCGACACGCCCGGCCCGGCCGTCGTCGTCGCCAACGCCGGCACCGTCAACACCGTCGACTTCGACGACCTCCGCGCCGTCGCCGCCCTGAAGGACCGGCACGACTTCTGGCTGCACACCGACGCCGCGTTCGGCGCCTTCGCCGCCCTCTCCCCGCGCCACGCCCACCTCACCGACGGGCTCGACGCCTCCGACTCCGTCTGCGTCGACCTGCACAAGTGGCTGAACGTGCCCTACGACAGCGCCGTCCAGTTCACCCGCCGCCCCGACCTCCAGGCCCGCGTCTTCCAGAACGCCGCCGCCTACCTCGGCCCCCTCGGCGACACGCCCGACCTGGTGCACCTCACCCCCGAGAACTCGCACCGGCTGCGCGCGCTCGCCGCCTGGTTCACGCTGCGCGCGTACGGCCGCGAGGGCCACCGGGAGATCGTCGAGCGCGACGTCGACTGCGCCCGGGCCCTCGGCGCGGCACTGGACCGCGACCCCGCCTTCCGCCTCCTCGCCCCCGTCCGCCTCAACGTCGTCTGCTTCACCCTCGCCGAGGACCCCTCGCCGGCCCGGCTCACGGCCCTGCGGGAGGCCGCCGCGGCCGAGGTGTTCGTCACCCCGACCGTCTACGCGGGAACCCCCGCGCTGCGCGCCGCGTTCTCCAACTGGCGCACCACGGAGGCGGACGTGGACCGAGCGGCACGGGTGCTCCGCGCCGCGGCGCTCAGGACGGCGAAGGGATCCGCATGACGCAGCAGCCACTGACCCTCGCGGAGGTCGAGGCCCTGGCGCGCACCGCGCACGAGGGGCAGACCGACAAGGCCGGCCGGCCGTACGCGGAGCACCTCGCCGCGGTGGCCGAGGGCGTCCGCACCCGCGGCGGCAGCCCCGAACAGCAGGCCGCGGCCTGGCTGCACGATGCCGTCGAGGACGACGCCCTCAGCCGGGAATGGCTGGATTCCGCCGCTCTGCCCCAGGCGGTGAAGGACATGGTCCTGGCGGTGACCAAGCGCCCGGGGGAACCGGTGGAGGAGTACACGGCCAGGATCCTCGCCACTCCGGGCGCCCTCCTGGTCAAGGAGGCCGACCTCGCGCACAACGCGGACCCCGCACGCCTGTCCGTCCTCGACGGGCCCACCCGGCAGCGCCTGACCGCGAAGTACGCCCGAGTCCGCTCCCTCCTCGGCCTCACCGCACCCTGACCGGAACGCCGTTGCCCGTCCCGCACCACGGGCGAATCGTCACGCGACGGATAGCCAAAGCCCGTTGGTGGGAGGATGGTCCGTGTGGGGGTACGCACGGCCGCGTGCCCGAAGCCGACCGGGAACGACCGAAGGTGTGATCAGAAGTGGCGATTTCGCTGTCAGTGGTGGTTCTGTTGGCGATCATCCTGGTGGTGATGATCCGAGGCAATCACATCAAGGCCGGCCCCGCCATCGTCGCGGTCCTCTTCGGCTTCTTCCTGGCGTCCAGCTCCATCGCCCCGGACGTCAACCGCTTCCTCAACTCCCTCGCCGACACCATCGCCGGCATCAAGATCTGACCCCGCCCGCGGCACCCGCCCCCGAAAACCTCAGGGCCGGGCGGAGGGAAACACCTCTGACCTGGCGTTGAGTCGTGTGGAACACATGACGGGAATCGAACCCGCGTAGCTAGTTCGGAAGACCGCGTACCCACCCCCCACTGACCAGCCAACCCGCTGACCTTTCACCGCGCCGCGAAGAGCTGGCGACCGTGCCCGTCCAGGGCGTCCAGGAGCCGGATCGCGCAGACCTCGGACATCTGCTCGGGCTTTGTCGGGCATGAGCCACTGGACGACCGTGGTCTCGTCCGAGATGTGCTCTCGGTTCGTCCGGTCGGCTTGCAGCGGAAGACCAGGGCGCCGACGCCCACGGTGACTCGGGACCACCGTGAGGTTTCCTCGACGTCTGGTCGAGGACCGGCACATCGCCTACGTGAAGGTGCGCTCAGCGGGTTGGTGGAGAAGAGCCGCGGGGGCACCGCGCAAGATCCGGAGTCCGAGGGGCACGCGGGGGACACGCCCGGCTGGTCCAAGCCTCCGGAAACGACTGAGGGCCAGGCGGAGGAAACGTCCTCTGACCTGGCCCTTCAGTGCTTCAGAGCGGGTGACGGGAATCGAACCCGCGTAGCTAGTTTGGAAGACTAGGGCTCTACCATTGAGCTACACCCGCAGTGCGCGCGCCGCAGGTCCGAAGGCCGCGGCACGGAGAGCATCCTAGCGGGTCGGGCCGGGGGAGTCACACCGCATATCGGGCTCGGCCACGGCGGACCCCCGGGCGGCCGGAAAGCTTCGTCGAAACGCGGCGTGTCGGAGGGTCTCCGGCCATGTACCCTACGTGTCGCACCGACGGGGTGTGGCGCAGCTTGGTAGCGCGTCCGCTTTGGGAGCGGAAGGTCGTCGGTTCGAATCCGGCCACCCCGACCACCACCTGCGCATCGCCAAGATCGCGTTGTGGGCAGATTGCCGCTTGCGGTTACTATGCAAGCTGCGTGCCCGTGTGTCTGATGTACCGGGCCGAAGTCCGCCGGGCCGCTGAATTCCAGCGAGACGGCAGAACCCCCAGCAGTCAGCCACAAGGAGACCGAACCGTGAAGAGCGCCGTGGAGACCCTGAACCCGACTCGGGTTCGGCTCACTGTTGAGGTGCCCTTCGAGGAGCTCAAGGACAGCCTCGACGCGGCGTACAAGAAGATCAACCAGCAGGTCACGGTGAAGGGCTTCCGCAAGGGCAAGATCCCGGCCCGCGTCATCGACCAGCGCTTCGGCCGCGGCGCCGTGCTGGAGGAGGCCGTCAACGACGCGCTCCCGAAGTTCTACACCGAGGCGATCAACGAGGCCGACCTGAACCCGCTGGGTCAGCCCGAGGTCGACATCACCGAGCTGAAGGACGGCGAGCTGCTGGCCTTCACCGCCGAGGTCGACGTTCGCCCCGAGATCGAGATCCCGGACTTCTCCGGCATCGAGGTCGAGGTCGACGCGGTCGAGGTCACCGACGAGGACATCGAGAAGTCCGTCGAGCAGCTGCGCAGCCGCTTCGCGTCCACCAAGGACGTCGAGCGCGCCGCCGCCGAGGGTGACGTCGTCACCATCGACCTCGAGGCCAAGGTCGACGGCGAGGTCCTGCCGGACGGCGTCGCCAACGACGTCTCCTACACCATCGGCTCGGGCGAGCTCCTCGACGGCATCGACGAGGCCGTCAAGGGCCTGGAGGCCGGTGGCGAGGCCACCTTCACCTCGCAGCTGAAGGGCGGCTCCGCCGAGGGCAAGGACGCCGAGGTCACCGTCAAGGTCTCCAAGGTCTCCGCCCGCGAGCTGCCGGAGCTGGACGACGAGTTCGCCCAGATGGCGAGCGAGTTCGACACCCTGGAGGAGCTGAAGGCCGACAGCCGCAAGCGCCTCGAGAACATGAAGCAGTACGACCAGGCCACGCAGGCCCAGGAGCGCGTCCTGGAGAAGCTGCTGGAGCTCGCCGAGGTCCCGATCCCCGAGAAGCTCCTCGAGGACGAGGTCAACACCCGCAAGCACAACCTGGAGCACCACCAGCTCGGCCAGATGGGCCTGACCCTCGAGAAGTACCTGGAGTTCCAGGGCAAGACGGTCGAGGAGTTCGAGGCCGAGACCAAGGAGCAGGCGGTCAAGGGCATCAAGACCCAGTTCGTCCTGGACGCCCTGGTCAACAAGGAGAAGCTGGGTGTGAACCAGGAGGAGCTCACCGAGCACCTCATGCGTCGCGCCGCCTCCTCCGGCATGTCCCCCGACCAGTTCGCCCAGGCGGTCGTCGAGGGCGGCCAGGTCCCGATGCTGGTCGGCGAGGTCGCCCGCGGCAAGGCCCTCGCGCTGGTCGTCGAGGCCGCCAAGGTCGTCGACACCAAGGGTGAGGTCATCGACCTGTCCGACGACGAGGACGAGGTCGAGGCCGCCGCCGAGACCGTCGAGGCCGCCGTCGACGGCGAGGCCGAGGACAAGGCCGACGAGGCCAAGTAAGGCCGGACGGGCCCCCACCGGCCCGGCAGTACCGCGCAGTGTCTCTGGAGGGCCCGTACGCAGCCGCGTGCGGGCCCTTCCGCGTATGCCCGGGGCCCCCGGGAACCTTGCGCTCCGAGCGAACAGTTCGGGAACCGGGATGGCGTTGTCCGACCTGCGCGTTAGGGTCCATGAATACGAGGGCACGGGAGTACCCGGACGACGGCGGACACACCGCGCCTAACGGGCCGCGCCCCAGAACGAGACGCTGAGACGGCATGTGGCCGTCGGAGACGAGCAGGTGGATACGTGACGAATCTGAAGCCTTACGCCGCGGGTGAGCCGTCCATCGGTGGCGGCCTCGGCGACCATGTCTACAACCGGCTGCTCGGTGAGCGCATCATCTTCCTCGGCCAGCAGGTCGACGACGACATCGCCAACAAGATCACCGCGCAGCTCCTCCTCCTGGCCGCCGAGCCGGAGAAGGACATCTACCTGTACATCAACAGCCCCGGCGGCTCGGTGACGGCCGGCATGGCGGTCTACGACACCATGCAGTACATCCCGAACGACGTCGTCACCATCGGCATGGGCATGGCGGCCTCCATGGGCCAGTTCCTGCTCACCGGCGGCGCGCCGGGCAAGCGCTTCGCGCTCCCGAACACCGACATCCTGATGCACCAGGGCTCCGCCGGCATCGGCGGCACCGCCTCGGACATCAAGATCCAGGCCCAGTACCTGCTGCGCACCAAGCAGCGCATGGCCGAGATCACCGCCCACCACTCCGGCCAGACCGTGGAGGCGATCATCCGCGACGGCGACCGCGACCGCTGGTTCACCGCGGAGGAGGCCAAGGACTACGGCCTCATCGACGAGATCATCTCCGCCGCGTCGCTGGTTCCGGGCGGCGGCGGCACCGGGGCCTGATCCCGGACCCGGCGCGCGGGACCTCGTACGAGGCCCCGTACGCCCGCCCCACCAGGCAAGCCCCAGCCCGCAGAACGGCACCAGGATGGTGAACACCCAGATGCACATGAACAACCTCTCTCCCGCGAGTGGCCTCTACACCGGCCCGCAGGTGGACAACCGCTACGTCGTCCCGCGCTTCGTCGAGCGCACCTCGCAGGGCGTGCGCGAGTACGACCCGTACGCGAAGCTCTTCGAAGAGCGCGTGATCTTCCTCGGCGTGCAGATCGACGACGCCTCCGCCAACGACGTCATGGCGCAGCTGCTGTGCCTGGAGTCGATGGACCCGGACCGCGACATCTCGATCTACATCAACAGCCCGGGCGGCTCCTTCACGGCGCTCACGGCCATCTACGACACGATGCAGTTCGTGAAGCCCGACATCCAGACGGTCTGCATGGGCCAGGCGGCCTCCGCCGCCGCCGTCCTGCTCGCCGCGGGCACCCCCGGCAAGCGCATGGCCCTGCCGAACGCGCGCGTGCTGATCCACCAGCCGTCCGGCGGCACCGGCCGCGAGCAGCTCTCCGACCTGGAGATCGCGGCCAACGAGATCCTGCGCATGCGCGACCAGCTGGAGACCATGCTGGCCAAGCACTCCTCCACGCCGATCGAGAAGATCCGCGAGGACATCGAGCGCGACAAGATCCTGACGGCCGAGGACGCCCTGGCGTACGGCCTGATCGACCAGATCGTCTCCACCCGCAAGATGAACGCGGTCTGATCCTTGCCGCCACCCGGCGCGGACGCGTCCCGGAATTCCGGGATGTGAACCGCGTCAAGGGGGCCCCGTACGGGGCCCCCGGCAAGGTACCGTCGGATATGAGGCACCAGGAGCCGCTGAACCAAGCGTCTCCCAGGCGAAGGGGAAGCACCTCGTGGCACGCATCGGTGACGGCGGCGACCTGCTCAAGTGCTCGTTCTGCGGAAAGAGCCAGAAGCAGGTGAAGAAGCTCATCGCAGGACCCGGTGTGTACATCTGCGACGAGTGCATCGACCTCTGCAACGAGATCATCGAGGAGGAGCTCGCCGAGACCTCCGAGGTGCGGTGGGAGGAACTCCCCAAGCCTCGCGAGATCTACGAGTTCCTGGAGAGCTACGTCGTCGGCCAGGAGCCGGCGAAGAAGGCGCTCTCCGTCGCGGTCTACAACCACTACAAGCGCGTCCAGGCCGGGGAGAACGGCGGCGCGCAGGGCCGGGACGACGCGATCGAGCTCGCGAAGTCCAACATCCTGCTGCTGGGCCCGACGGGCTCGGGCAAGACGCTGCTGGCCCAGACGCTCGCCCGCATGCTGAACGTCCCGTTCGCCATCGCCGACGCGACGGCGCTGACGGAGGCCGGCTACGTGGGTGAGGACGTCGAGAACATCCTGCTGAAGCTGATCCAGGCCGCCGACTACGACGTCAAGAAGGCCGAGACCGGCATCATCTACATCGACGAGATCGACAAGGTCGCGCGGAAGAGCGAGAACCCGTCGATCACGCGCGACGTCTCCGGCGAGGGCGTCCAGCAGGCCCTGCTGAAGATCCTGGAGGGGACGACGGCGTCGGTCCCGCCGCAGGGTGGTCGCAAGCACCCGCACCAGGAGTTCATCCAGATCGACACGACGAACGTGCTGTTCATCGTGGGTGGTGCCTTCGCCGGCCTGGAGAAGATCATCGAGTCGCGCGCGGGTGCCAAGGGCATCGGCTTCGGCGCGACGATCCGCTCGAAGCGGGAGATCGAGGCGAGCGACCAGTTCCAGGAGGTCATGCCGGAGGACCTGGTGAAGTTCGGGATGATCCCGGAGTTCATCGGCCGCCTGCCGGTCATCACCTCGGTGCACAACCTGGACCGCGAGGCGCTGCTCCAGATCCTGGTGGAGCCGCGCAACGCCCTGGTGAAGCAGTACCAGCGGCTGTTCGAACTCGACGGAGTCGAGCTGGACTTCGAGCGCGAGGCCCTCGAAGCCATCGCCGACCAGGCGATCCTCCGCCAGACGGGTGCGCGTGGCCTGCGCGCCATCATGGAGGAGGTCCTGATGTCGGTGATGTACGAGGTGCCGTCCCGCAAGGACGTGGCCCGCGTGGTCATCACCGCCGACGTGGTCCGCTCGAACGTGAACCCGACCCTGGTCCCCCGCATCGTCCCGAAGGACCAGGGCCCCCAGGAGAAGTCGGCGTAACGGCTGCCGCCGCCGCACCGTAGCGAACGAGGAAGGGGCGCCCCGGATGTCCGGGGCGCCCCGCCTCGCATTTAGGGCTAACTTGACTGATTATCGGACAAGTGCTCTGCATTGCCTGGCCCGGTGGGCGACTTCTTGATCAACTTGTCCCGAACCGTGAATGTTTGGGGGGGACGAGACATGAAGATGAAGAAGCGCGCACTCGGCGTCGTGGCCGCGACCTTCGCCGCCGCCGCACTGCCGATCCTGGCCGCGTCGCCGGCGTCGGCCGACCAGGGTGCCTGTCAGCTGTACCTGTTCGACGCGGGTTACAACGTCGGTCCGAAGGTAGAGGCTTCCTGCAAGTTCGGCGCCGACTATTCCAACCCGGGAGCCTGGATGGGCTGCTACTTGGGCCTGACCGGCATAGGGGTCAGCTCGGAAGATGCTTCCGAGGCGTGCTCAAGGGCGTGACGGCGCGGAAGCGGCCGACACTGCACTTCGCCATCCGTGCAGAGTCGGCCGCGCGTGATCAGGCCTTGACGCGGGCCGTGTTGTAGAGCTTCGCCGTGAGGTCGGCGGTCTGCTCCAGTGTGTATCCCGGCCTGCCGGCCAGCAGGGATGCCGCGTCGCTGGCGCTGACCGCGCCCAGGGTGCTGTAGTCGCCCCAGATGCAGACGGGCACCGTGTAGTCCTTGGGCCCCTTGGCCGCCGCCGGGTCCTTCGAGGTGAACTTGAGCTCCTGGCACTTGAGCACGGCGCCCTTGAAGCCTGCCGGGGTGATCGCCTTGGGGCTTCCGATGAGCTCCACGCTCGTCTTGTCGTTGCTGGCGGAGGCCTTCAGCTTGAAGGAGGCGAAGTAGGCGTCCACCGACTTCTCCGGGTCGGCGAGCTCGCCGTAGAGACCGCTGAAGCTGAGAGCCTTGCTGGTCAGCGGGTTCTTCGGGTCGCCGGACTGGTAGTTCATGCCCACCTGGGTCGGGTTCTTGATCCCCGCGGCCTCGGCTTCCCGCTTGTCCGTGTCGCTGATGGGCTTGTCTTTGTAGGTCGGGCTCTTCTGGAACTCGTTCACCGAGTCCGGCGCGACCAGCTTGTAGCCCTTCGTGGCGGAGTCGACCGAGCCGCCCGAGCCGCCGCCGGCCAGGTACCAGCCGCCGCCCGCGATGACGGCCACGGCGACGATGACGCCGATGACCACGCCCGCCTTCGACTTCTTCGGGGGCTGGGTGCCGTACGGCTGCGGCGGCATGCCCGGCTGCTGGTAGCCGTACGGCGGCTGCTGCGGCATGCCCATCGGGGCCGTCGGCGGCTGCGGGGGGTAGCCCGGGCCGGGCTGCGGGGGCTGCTGCGGGTAGCCGTAGCCGGGCTGCGGCGCGGGCTGGCCGTACGGGGCGGGGGGCGGGGGCGGCGGGGCACCGTACGGTCCCGGCTGCTGCGGCGGCGGGCCTCCGTACGGTCCCGGCTGGTTGAAGCTCATACCCGCGTCCCCCTTCAGGATGCTTATGCGTTCCACACATCCTGTCCCACGGCCGAGGGGCACAGGCCCCCGGGCCCCCGGATTACCGGTTTCAGTACCGGACCGTTACGCCTCTAAACTGTGCCCGTGACCGATAACACGCAGACACCCAGCACCCCCAACTCCGAACTGCCGACCCAGTACGCGCCGGCCGAGGTAGAGGGGAAGCTCTACGAGCGCTGGGTAGAGCGTGGGTACTTCACCGCCGACGCCGCGAGCGAGAAGCCCGCGTACACCATCGTCATCCCGCCGCCGAACGTCACCGGCTCCCTCCACCTGGGCCACGCCTTCCAGCACACGCTGATGGACGCCCTGACCCGCCGCAAGCGCATGCAGGGCTACGAGTCCCTGTGGCTGCCCGGCATGGACCACGCCGGCATCGCCACCCAGAACAAGGTCGAGCAGCAGCTCGCCGAGGAGGGCAAGTCCCGCCACGACCTGGGCCGCGAGGAGTTCGTCGAGCGCGTCTGGCAGTGGAAGGAGGAGTACGGCGGCAAGATCCTCGGCCAGATGCGGCGCCTCGGTGACGGCGTCGACTGGTCGCGCGAGCGGTTCACCATGGACGAGGGCCTGTCCAAGGCCGTCCAGACCATCTTCAAGAAGCTCTACGACGACGAGCTGATCTACCGCGCCGAGCGCATCATCAACTGGTGCCCGCGCTGCCTGACCGCCATCTCCGACATCGAGGTGGAGTACCAGGAGGACGCCGGCGAGCTCGTCTCGATCATGTACGGGGAGGGCGAGGACACCCTGGTCGTCGCCACGACCCGCGCCGAGACGATGCTCGGCGACACCGCCGTCGCCGTCCACCCGGACGACGAGCGCTACCGGCACCTCATCGGCAAGCAGATCAAGCTGCCGCTGACCGACCGCACCATCCCGGTCGTCGCCGACACGCACGTCGACCCGGAGTTCGGCACCGGCGCCGTCAAGGTGACCCCGGCGCACGACCCGAACGACTTCGCCATCGGCCAGCGCCACGACCTGCCCTCCATGACGATCATGGACGAGCACGGTGTGATCACCGTCCACGGCCCCTTCCTCGGCCTGGACCGCTTCGAGGCCCGCTCCGCGGTCGTCGGCGCCCTGCGCTCCCAGGGCCGGATCGTCGCCGAGAAGCGCCCGTACATGCACTCCGTCGGCCACTGCTCGCGCTGCAAGACCACCGTCGAGCCGCGCCTGTCCATGCAGTGGTGGGTCAGGGTCGGCCCGCTGGCCAAGGCCGCCGGCGACGCCGTCCGCGACGGCCGCGTCGCGATCCACCCGGCCGACATGTCGAAGCGCTACTTCGACTGGGTCGACAACATGAACGACTGGTGCATCTCGCGCCAGCTGTGGTGGGGCCACCGGATCCCGATCTGGTACGGCCCGAACGGCGAGATCGTCTGCGTCGGCCCCGACGAGCAGCCGCCGACGGGCGAGGGCTGGCACCAGGACACCGACGTCCTCGACACCTGGTTCTCCTCCGGCCTGTGGCCGTTCTCCACCCTCGGCTGGCCGGAGAAGACCCCGGACCTGGCGAAGTTCTACTCGACCGACGTCCTGCTCACCGGCCACGACATCATCTTCTTCTGGGTCGCCCGGATGATGATGTTCGGCCTGTACGCGATGGACGGCGAGGTCCCGTTCAAGACCATCGCCCTGACCGGCCTGGTCCGCGACGAGCGCGGCAAGAAGATGTCGAAGTCCTTCGGCAACGTCGTCGACCCGCTGGACTGGATGGACAAGTACGGCTCCGACGCCGTCCGCTTCACCCTGGCCAAGGGCGCCAACCCCGGCACCGACGTCCCGATCGGCGAGGACTGGGTCCAGGCCTCCCGCAACTTCGCCAACAAGATCTGGAACGCCACGCGCTTCGCGCTGATGAACGGCGCCACGGTCGAGGGCGAGCTGCCGCCCGTCGAGCAGCTGTCCGCCACCGACCGGTGGATCCTGTCCCGCCTGAACAAGACGGTCGCGCAGGTCGACGCGTACTACGAGGACTTCCAGTTCGCCAAGCTCAGCGAGGCGCTCTACCACTTCGCGTGGGACGAGGTCTTCGACTGGTACGTCGAGCTGTCGAAGACCACGTTCTTCGCGGGCGGCGAGGGCGCCAAGGCCTCCGGCCGGGTCCTCGGCGAGGTCCTGGACGTCCTGATGCGCCTGCTGCACCCGGTCGTCCCGTTCGTCACCGAGACCCTGTGGACCACCCTCACCGGCCGCGAGTCCATCGTGGTCGCCGAGTGGCCGGCCGACAGTGGCTTCCGCGACGAGGCCGCCGAGGCCGAGATCGAGAACCTCCAGCAGGTCGTCACCGAGGTCCGCCGGTTCCGCGCCGACCAGGGCCTGCAGCCGGGCCAGAAGGTTCCGGCCCGGCTCGACCTGGCCGGTACGGAGCTGGCCGCGCACGAGGCGGCCATCCGCCAGCTGCTGCGCCTCCAGCCGGAGGGCGAGGGCTTCAGCGCCACCGCCACCCTGCCGGTCGCCGGGGCCACGGTCGCGCTCGACCTGTCGGGCACCATCGACGTCGCAGCCGAGCGCAAGCGGCTGACGAAGGACCTCGGCGCCGCCGAGAAGGAGAAGCAGCAGGCGGAGGCCAAGCTCGGCAACGAGGCCTTCCTGGCCAAGGCGCCGGACAACGTGGTCGACAAGATCAAGGGCCGTCTGGCCAAGGCCGAGGCCGACATCGCCCGCATCCAGGCCCAGCTGGCGGCCCTGCCCGCCGCCTAGCAGCCGCAGGCGGCAGGCCGCGCCACCGCCGTACGAAGGCCCCCGCACCGGTGCGGGGGCCTTCGCCTTGCGCGGCCTGCGCCTGTGCCTGCGCCCTGCGCCGTCCGCTCCCGTCGCCGCCAACGTGCCGATTCTCACTTTTTTGTCCGGGTTGACCGGTTAGAGCCCCGGCGGTGACCCCGGATGATGGAAGGCATGCGCGTCCAGCCCGTCGTCTCGGCGTACCAGTGGGCCGTGGCCACCTGCCGCCGGCTCGTCGAGGGCTGGTCCGGGACGCAGCGGGCGTCCGACGTCCTCACCGCGCTCGGCTGCCTCGCCCTGATGGCCCTGGACCTGCCGGGCCTCGCCGCCGCGGACAACTCGCTGACCGGCCCCATGGCCGCCGCCGTCCTCGCCGCAGGGGCCGCCACCCTCGTCGTGCGCCGCCGGGCGCCCTGGATCCCGTACCTCACCGCGCTGCTGTTCATCGGCTGGCTGCACGAGCTGACGCTGATCCAGTTCGCCCTCTACTCCGTCGGCCGGTACCGCGGGCGGCGGGCCGCCGTGCTCGCCACCCTCGGCTACGTGGCCTTCGCGCTGGCGGTGTTCAGCGTGCCGGGCTGGCCCGAGCCGCAGGCCCGGACCCTGAGCTCCTTCCTGAGCCTCGTCGTGCCCATCGGCGTGCTCGCCTCGGCCGTCGGCATCGCCGCCTACCGCCACGACCTGGTCCGCGAGCTCGAAGCGCGGGAGGCCGAATCCGCCGTCCTGCAGGCGGTCCAGCAGGAGCGCACCTCCGTCGCCCGCGACGTCCACGACTTCGTCGGACGGGAGCTGACCCTGCTGACGGTGCGCTCCGAGGTGCTGTCGGTGCGGGCGCGCGAGACCGCGCACGCGAAGGACTTCGAGGAGCTCGCCGACACGGCCCGCCGGGCCCACCTCGTCCTCAACGAGATCATCGTCCAGCGCGGCGAACCCGATGCCACCCCGGGCGTGGACGGGCTGCCGGCCCTCGCGGAGCAGTCCGCCCGCGCCGGCTCACCCGTACGGCTCAGCCTGGACCCGCAGGTCCGCGGCCTGTCGCCGCTGCGGCAGGCCGCCGTCTACCGGGTGGTGCAGGAATGCCTGACCAACGCGGCCAAGCACGCCGGCGGCCAGACCGTGGACGTCCGGATCGAGGCGGACGGCGACCGGCTGAGGATCTCGGTCGGCAACGCGCTGCCCTCCCGCGGCCCGGCCCGCGCCCCGGTCTCGGCGGGTTCCGGGACGGCGAGCATGGCCGAGCGCGTGCAGAGCCTCGGCGGCACCCTGACCGCCACCCGGACCGGGGACGCGTACCTGGTGGTCGCGACCCTGCCCCGGGGGTAGCCCGTCCGGGCCCCGCGCGCACCGGCCGCAGCCGGGGCGCGCACCCGCCGGAGCCGAGGGCCGCGCGGCCCTTCCGGCCCCCGTCCGTAGACTGGCCCTGTGAGTGAGCAGCAGCCCGAGAGCCACGGCCCCGACGACCGCGACGACACCCTCGACATGTTCGACCGGATCGTGGCGGAGGAGTCCGACCGCGACCCCGACCTGGCGGTGATCGAGGCCGGGAGCCGAACCCTGCGCGCCCAGGCCGGACCGCCCCAGGGCGACCCGTTCCCCGCTGAGCCCCTCGACCCCGAGGTGGCGCAGGCGCTGCGGGAGGTGGAGCAGGAGCTGTCCACCCGCTGGGGCGAGACCAAGCTGGAGCCCTCCGTCAGCCGCATCGCCGCCCTGATGGACGTCCTGGGCGAGCCGCAGCGCGCGTACCCCTCCATCCACGTCACCGGCACCAACGGCAAGACCAGCACCGCCCGTATGATCGAGGCCCTGCTGAACGCCTTCGAGCTGCGCACCGGCCGGTACACCAGCCCGCACGTGCAGTCGATCACCGAGCGCATAAGCCTGGACGGGGCGCCGATCACCGCCGAGCGGTTCGTGGACACGTACCGGGACATCAAGCCGTACGTGGAGATGGTCGACGCCTCCCAGGAATACCGGCTGTCCTTCTTCGAGGTCCTCACCGGCATGGCGTACGCGGCCTTCGCGGACGCGCCCGTGGACGTGGCGGTCGTCGAGGTCGGCATGGGCGGCAGCTGGGACGCGACCAACGTGATCGACGCCGCGGTCGCGGTGGTCACCCCGATCAGCCTGGACCACACCGACCGGCTCGGCTCCACTCCCGCCGAGATCGCCCAGGAGAAGGGCGGCGTCATCAAGCAGGACGCCACCGTGATCCTGGCGCAGCAGCCGGTGGACGCGGCGCAGGTGCTGCTGAAGAAGGCCGTCGAGGTGGACGCGACCGTGGCCCGTGAGGGCATGGAGTTCGGCGTCGTCTCGCGCGAGGTGGCCGTCGGCGGGCAGATGCTGACGCTGCGCGGCGTGGGCGGCGAGTACGAGGGGATCTTCCTCCCGCTGTACGGGGCCCACATGGCCCACAACGCGGCCGTGGCGCTGGCCGCGGTGGAGGCCTTCTTCGGGGTCGGCGCGCAGCAGGCGCGCGAGCTGGACGTGGACACGGTCCGCCGGGCCTTCGCCTCGGTGACCTCGCCGGGCCGGATGGAGGTCGTGCGCCGCAGCCCCACGGTGATCCTGGACGCGGCGCACAACCCGGCGGGCGCGCTCGTCACGGCGGAGGCGGTGACCGAGGCGTTCGGCTTCAGCCGGCTGGTCGGCGTCGTCGGCGTGAGCGACGACAAGGACGTGCGGGGGGTCCTGGAGGCCTTCGAGCCGATCTTCGCCGAGGTCGTGATCACGCAGAACACCAGCCACCGGGCCATGGCCGCGGACGAGCTGGCCGCCATCGCGGTCGAGGTCTTCGGGGCGGAGCGGGTGCAGGTGGAGCCGCGGCTGGACGACGCCCTGGAGGCGGCGATCACCCTGGCGGAGGAAGAGGCCGAGTACGGAGGGGCCGGGGTCCTCGTGACCGGCTCCGTGATCACGGTGGGCGAGGCCCGCCTGCTGCTGAAGAGGGGCTGACGGATGCGCACGCTGTGTGCCTCGACGCTGATCGGCGAGGTCTTCGTCATCGGTTTCGCGGGCCTGGTGGCCATGAAGAACCCGGACCTGACCCAGGCCACGGTCTGGACGGTCTGCGGGATCGCCATGCTGCTGTCCGTGCTGCTGTGCGGGATGCTGTCCCGGCCGGGCGCGGTGCAGATCGGCTGGGCCCTGCAGATCGGCCTGATCGCGAGCGGGTTCGTGGTGCCGATGATGTTCTTCCTCGGGGCCGTGTTCGCGGGCCTGTGGTGGTGCTCGGTGCACTACGGCCGCAAGATCGACGCCGCCAAGGCCCGCTGGGCCGCCCAGAGCGAGGCCCAGGCGTAGCCGCCGGCAGCAGTGCCCCGGCACCCGGGCAGCGGGCCGGGGGCTCCGCACGGGACGCCCCCGGGCTGGCTGTAGCCTCGTAGCACCGCACCCGTTTGCCGCAAGGAGCCGGAACATGTCCCAGCGCACGCTCGTCATTCTCAAGCCCGACGCGGTCCGTCGCGGCCTGGTCGGCGAGATCATCGGCCGTATCGAGCGGAAGGCCGGCTGGACCATCCCGGCCATGGAGCTGCGCACCCTGGAGCGTGAGACGCTGGAGGCGCATTACGCGGAGCACGTCGGGCGCCCCTTCTACGAGCCGCTCATGGGCTTCATGGCGAGCGGCCCGGTCGTCGTCCTCGTCGTCGAGGGCGAGCGCGTCATCGAGGGCGTCCGCCAGCTGGCCGGGCCGACCGACCCGATCGCCGCCGCGCCCGGCTCCATCCGGGGCGACTTCGGCACCATCACCCGCGAGAACCTGATCCACGCCTCGGACTCCGAGGAGTCCGCGGAGCGCGAGCTGAAGCTGTTCTTCCCCGCCCTCTGAGGGTCTCTGCGACGGCTCGCCCCGACGGGCGCGTCCTGACGCAACATCAGCCGAATAGCGCTCATGACCTGGGGCGACCGAAGTAATTTCGGTCGCCCTTCGGTATTGCCGAGCCCGTGCGGGAACGCATGTGCAGGACACGACGTCACCACTAAGGGGGCGGGTATCCGTTCCGGCGGGATCGCCGGAGTCCCGTCGCGCGATGCCCGTACCCTCGGCACTACGATGGGGCCTCCACCCACACACCCACCTCGCCGACCTGACAGCAGCCGCTATCAACTGGAAGGCCAGACGCTCCTCATGGGGAACAAGGGGAACAACATGTCGTTCATCGGCCGTGACATGGCGATCGACCTCGGGACCGCCAACACGCTGGTGTACGTGAGGGGCCGGGGGATCGTCCTGAACGAGCCGTCCGTGGTCGCCATCAACACGAACACCGGTGGCATTCTGGCGGTCGGCTCCGAGGCGAAGAAGATGATCGGGCGCACGCCCGGCAACATCGTCGCCGTCAGGCCCCTCAAGGACGGCGTCATCGCCGACTTCGAGATCACCGAGCGCATGCTCCGGTACTTCATCCTCAAGATCCACAAGCGCCGCTACCTGGCCCGTCCGCGCGTCGTGGTCTGCGTCCCCTCCGGTATCACCGGGGTGGAGCGCCGCGCCGTCATCGAGGCGTCCACCCAGGCCGGCGCCCGTCAGGTGCACATCATCGAGGAGCCCATGGCCGCGGCCATCGGCTCGGGCCTCCCCGTGCACGAGGCCACCGGCAACATGGTCGTGGACATCGGCGGCGGCACCACCGAGGTGGCGGTCATCTCCCTCGGCGGGATCGTCACGGCGCAGTCCATCCGGGTGGCCGGCGACGAGCTCGACAACGCGATCATCCAGCACATCAAGAAGGAGTACAGCCTCCTCCTCGGTGAGCGGACCGCCGAGCAGATCAAGATCACCATCGGGTCGGCCTACGACCTCGCCCAGGACGAGCACACCGAGATCCGCGGCCGCGACCTCGTCTCCGGCCTGCCCAAGACGGTGGTCATCTCCGCCGCCGAGGTCCGCAAGGCCATCGAGGAGCCGGTCAACGCCATCGTGGACGCGGTGAAGACCACCCTCGACAAGTGCCCGCCGGAGCTCTCCGGCGACATCATGGACCGCGGCATCGTCCTGACCGGTGGCGGCGCCCTGCTGCGCGGCCTCGACGAGCGGCTGCGCCGGGAGACCGGCATGCCGATCCACATCGCCGAGGACCCGCTGGACTCCGTCGCCCTGGGCTCCGGCAAGTGTGTGGAGGAGTTCGAGGCGCTCCAGCAGGTCCTGGACGCCCAGCCCCGGCGTTGACCTGCTCCCCCGACCGCCCGGGGGACAAGCGGAACACAAGGATCCGCCGTATGGGTGCTGCCGCGCCCGTGCGGCGGATCGTTGATATACAGGCAACAGTCCGGTGCAAGCCCCGGCTCCACCGGAGCCGTTCAGCCGCACGGCTCACTACAGAGGAAGGCACGGCCGCCGCACGTGAGGGACACACGAGAAAGCCGGCTGCTCCTGGTGCTCCTGATCGCCATCGCATTCGCACTGATCACGGTGGACATCAGGGCAGGAGAGGAGTCTCCGGTCGACGGCGCGCGCCAGGCCGCCGCGGCGGTCTTCGGGCCGGTCGAGAAGGGCGTCGCAACGGCCGTCGATCCCGTCGCCAACGCCATAGGGGCGGTACGCGACTCCGGCGAACGGCACAGCCGCATCGCGGTGCTGGAGCGCGAGAACGCCGCCCTGAAGGCCAAGCTCGGCAGCGAGGACCAGACCCACAGCCGGATCCGCGAGCTCGACGAGATGCTCAAGCGGGCCGGCGCCGGACAGTACGGCATCAAGGGCGCCGAGGTCATCGCCATAGGAGCGGCCCAGGGCTTCTCCTGGACCGTCACCATCGACGCCGGCAGCAAGGACGGCATCGAGCGCGACATGACCGTCATCAACGGCGACGGCCTCGTCGGCCGGGTCGCCACCGTCGGCCCCGACACCGCCACCGTCGTGCTCGCCAACGACCCCGACTTCACCGTCGGCACCCGGCTGGAGAAGACCGGAGAGCTCGGCTTCGCCACCGGACAGGGCGACCGCGCCCTGTCCGTCCAGATGCTCAACGGCAAGGCCAAGATCAGCCCCGGCGACCGGCTCGTCACCTTCGGCTCCCGCGGCAACAAGCCCTTCGTGCCGGGCGTTCCCCTGGGCGAGGTCGTCAAGGTCGACCCCGCGCGCGGCGACCTGACCCGCACCGTCTGGGTCCGCCCGTTCGTCGGGTTCTCCCGCCTCGACATCGTCGGCGTCGTCGTCGTACCGCCGCGCGAGGACCCGCGCGACACCGTCCTGCCGCCCAAACCCCAGGCCACGCCCACGCCCACGGTCACCGTCACGGTGACCCCGTCCCCGTCCGCTTCCGCCGGCGGGGCCGCCGGTTCGGCCGACGAGTAGGAGCAGACCGCCATGCGCTTCAACCGGATCCTGCTCGCCTCCACGCTCATCCTGGTCGCCCTCGTCGTCCAGGTCAGCGTGCTCGGCCGGCTCCAACTGCCCGGCGCCGTGCCCGACCTGGTGCTGCTGACCGTCGTCGCACTCGCCCTCGTCTACGGGCACGTCGGCGGCGCCCTCATCGGCTTCGCCGCGGGCCTCCTCGCCGACCTGGCCCCGCCCGCCGACCACGCCGCCGGGCGGTACGCGCTCGTCCTGTGCGTCATCGGGTACGCCGCCGGCCTCGTCCGCCCCGACTCCGGGCGGTTCCGCTCCGCCTGGGGCCCGCTGCTCACCGTCGTCGCCGCCGCGATCGGCTCGACCCTGCTGTACGCCGGCGTGGGCGCCCTCGTCGGGGACACCGCCGCCCGCCATGTGGGCCTGACGGGACTGCTGTTCACCGCCACCCTCTACGACCTGCTGCTCGCGCCGTTCGCCGTGCCGTTCGTGATGGCCCTCGCCCGGCGCGCCGAGAACGACCCGATGGCCGTGGATGCCGGCGGCGGCCAGGCCGCCGCCACCGACGTCTCCTCCGGCTGGCTGGCCGGCGGAACCGGCCTGCGCATCGGCAGCCAGCGCGGCGGCCTGCGCCTGATGACGGCCCGCAACCGGGCCAACCGCGCCGGCCGGATAAGGGGGGTGAAGGGCGTCAAGAGCGTGAAGAGCGTCAAGAAGCTGTGAAGGGGCAGGGCCCGTGACCAACACCCCCGAGACCGGCCGCATCCCCCGGGTGCAGATCCGGCTCGTCATCATCCAGGTCCTCGTCTTCTCCATGCTCTGCACGCTCGGCGGGCGCCTGTGGTACCTCCAGATCCGCAACGGCGGGGAGTACTACGACGAGGCGAAGAACAACCACGTGCAGCGGGTGGTCCAGCCCGCCGTCCGCGGCACCATCCTCGACGCCCGTGGCGTGGCCCTCGCCGACAACGAGACCCGGCTCGTGGTGTCCGCCAGCCGCACCGCGCTGATGAAGATGAAGGACAAGGGCAAGGGCGTCCTGACCCGACTCTCCGCCGTCCTGGACATGTCCCCCCAGGAGGTCGTGGAGAAGGTCCGCATCTGCGACTCCAAGACCCCCAAGCCCTGCTGGAACGGCTCCCCCTACCAGCCCATCCCGGTCACCTCCGAGGCCACCACCCAGCAGGCCCTGCAGATCCGCGAGCGCCCCGAGGAGTTCCCCGGCATCACCGCCGAGCCGACCGCCGTACGCCGCTACCCGGCGCCCGGCGGGGCCCGCACCGCCCAGGCGCTCGGCTACCTCTCGCCGGTCACCGACGAGGAGATCCAGAAGGCGAAGGACACCGACTCGCCCCACCTGCGCTCCGACCAGGTCGGCCGCTCCGGGATCGAGCGCACGTACGACAAGCAGCTGCGCGGCAAGGCCACCGTCACCTCCTACGAGGTCGACAACCTCGGCCGGGTCATGGGCCAGACCAAGTCCGACGCCGGCATCCCCGGGGCCACCCTCGTCACCAGCATCGACGCCCGGGTCCAGGCCGTCGCCGAGTACGAGCTCCAGCAGGCGATGAAGACCGTCCGCAAGGAGACCGACAAGATCACCGGACGCAAGTACGAGGCCGACTCCGGTGCCGTCGTCGTCATGGAGGCCAGGACCGGCCGCGTCGTCGCGATGGCCTCCCAGCCCGACTACGACCCCAACGCCTGGGTCGGCGGCATCTCCGGCAAGGACTACGCCCGGCTCACCAGCAAGGACTCCAACTACCCGCTGCTGAACCGGGCCATCCAGGGCCAGGCGCCGGCCGGCTCCATCTTCAAGGTGGTCTCGGCGAGCGCGGCCGTCCGGGCCGGCTACCCCTTCGACAGCAAGTACAACTGCAGCAGCTCCTACAGCCTCGGCGGGCGGAGCTTCGCGAACTTCGAGTCCAAGGGGCACGGCCCGATCACCCTCGGCGAGGCCCTCAAGTTCTCCTGCAACACCGTCTTCTACGCCCTCGGCCACAAGGAATGGCAGCGCGACGGCGGCCTCAAGCCCAAGAAGGACGCCCACGACTGGTTCTACCGGACCGCCCGCGAGTTCGGACTCGGCTCCGAGACCGGCATCGACCTGCCGAACGAGGTCACCGGCCGCATCCCGGACCGCCAGTGGAAGAAGAACTTCTGGAAGGCCAACAAGGACGCCTGGTGCAAGCAGGGCAAGAAGGGCGGCACCTACGTCGAGCAGATCGCCTACGAGAGCTGCCTCGAAGGCAACCAGCTGAAGGCCTTCGACAGCATCAACTTCGCCATCGGCCAGGGCGACGTACTCGTCACCCCCATCCAGATGGCCACCGCCTACGCCGCCATCAGCAACGGCGGCACCCTCTTCGACCCCACCATCGGCAAGGCCGTGATCAGCCCCGACGGCAAGCGGGTCGACGTCATCAAGCCCACCCCGCACGGCCGGCTGCCGGTCGACGCCAAGACCCTCCACGACCTCGACAAGGGCCTGCGCATGGTCGTCGAGCCCGGCGGCACCGCCGCCTGGCGGTTCACCGGCTGGCCGCAGGACAAGATCCCGATGCGCGCCAAGACCGGCACCGCCCAGGTGTACGGCAAGCAGACCACCTCGTGGCTGGCGACGTACACCGACGACTTCGTGATCGTGATGACGATCTCCCAGGCCGGGACCGGCTCCGGTGCCTCCGGTCCCGCCGTGCGCAACATCTACAACGCCATGTACGGATACGACATGTCCGGCGACTTCGACGCCACCAGGGCCCTGCTGCCCCGGCCGGAGTCCGCACTGCCCCGCATCCAGCCCGACGGCTCCATCGCAGCACCCGAGATCAAGCCGTACGTGCCCCCGTCCCCGGAGGACCCCGAGACGCCCGCGCTCGCCGGTCCCCCCGCCCAGCCGCCGTCGTGGCACGACTGAGCCGAAGAGCGACCATGCAGACCGCCAACAAGTTCTCCGTACCCCGCTACGCGCCCGAGCGCGGCGCGATGGCCAAGCTGACCTCGCGCGACTCCGTGCTGCGCCGGCTCGACTGGCCCATAATCCTCTCCGCCCTCGCCCTGTCCTGCCTGGGCAGCCTCCTGGTGTGGTCCGCGACCCGGAACCGCACCCAGCTCAACCAGGGCGACCCGTACTACTTCCTGGTCCGCCACGCCATGAACACCGGCATCGGGCTGGTGCTGATGATCGGCACGATCTGGCTCGGCCACCGCACCCTGCGCGGCGCCGTGCCGATCCTGTACGGGATCTCGCTCGTGCTGATCATCGCCGTGCTCACCCCGCTCGGCGCCACCATCAACGGCGCCCACGCGTGGATCGTGATCGGCGGCGGCTTCTCGCTCCAGCCCTCCGAGTTCGTGAAGATCACGATCATCCTGGTGATGGCGATGCTGCTGGCCGCGCGGGTCGACGCGGGCGACGTCGCCCATCCCGACCACCGCACCGTGGTCAAGGCCCTGTGTCTGGCCGCCGCCCCGATGGGCATCATCATGCTGATGCCCGACCTGGGCTCCGTCATGGTCATGGTCGTCATCGTGCTCGGCGTGCTCCTCGCCTCCGGCGCCTCCAACCGCTGGGTGCTCGGACTGCTCGGCTCGGGCGTGGCCGGCGCCGTCCTGATCTGGCAGCTCGGCATCCTCGACGAGTACCAGATCAACCGCTTCGCGGCCTTCGCCAACCCCGAGCTCGACCCCGCCGGCGTCGGCTACAACACCAACCAGGCCCGCATCGCCATCGGCTCCGGGGGCCTGACCGGGTCGGGGCTGTTCAAGGGCTCGCAGACCACCGGCCAGTTCGTGCCCGAGCAGCAGACCGACTTCGTCTTCACGGTGGCCGGGGAGGAGCTGGGCTTCGTCGGCGGCGGACTGCTCCTCGTCCTGCTCGGCGTGATCCTGTGGCGGGCCTGCGTGATCGCCCGGGAGACCACCGAGCTGTACGGCACGATCGTCTGCGCCGGGATCATCGCGTGGTTCGCCTTCCAGGCCTTCGAGAACATCGGGATGAACCTCGGGATCATGCCGGTGGCGGGCCTGCCGCTGCCCTTCGTGTCCTACGGAGGGTCGTCGATGTTCGCCGTGTGGGTGGCCATCGGGCTGTTGCAGTCCATCAAGGTGCAGCGGCCGATGTCGGCCTAGCGGGGACGTTCTTCGGACGATTCGGCAGCCGATCGGGCGTCCCGGCGTCGTTCACCCTCCCGTCGTGATCCGTTCAGGATTAAGTTCGAAGCATGGCGGATACGAAGCGGGAGATCGAGCGCAAGTTCGAGTTCGAGACGAGCAAGGCGGCCCGGCGCGGCGTGCCCGACCTGACGGGCACGGCCGGGATCGCCGCCGTCGCCGACCAGGGCACGGTCGACCTCGACGCCGTCTACTACGACACCCCCGACCAGCGGCTCGCCGCCGACGGGCTCACGCTGCGGCGCCGGACCGGCGGCTCCGACGCCGGCTGGCACCTCAAACTGCCCGTCTCGCCCGGCGTCCGCGACGAGGTCGCCGCCCCGCTCAGCGACACCGTCCCGCGCTCGCTGGCCGCCCTCGTCCGCTCCCGCGTCCGCGACGGCGGCCTGCGGCCGCAGGTCCGGCTGCTCTCCTCCCGCCGGGTCAGCCACCTCCTCGACGCCGACGGCGCCCTGCTCGCCGAGCTCTCCACCGACAGCGTCCGCGCCGAGGCCGGCCCCGCCGGGCCGGGCGAAACGGGTGAGGCGGTGGAGGCCGGCGAGGCGACCGAGGCGGTGGAAGCCACCGCCGGGGCCGTCGCCACCTGGACCGAGGTCGAGGTGGAACTCGCCGACGGCGTCGACCCCGCCCTCCTCGACGCCGTCGAGAAGAAGTTCCGCAAGGCCGGGATCCGCGTCAGCGACGCCCCCTCCAAGCTCGCCCGGGCCCTCGCCGAGACCGGCACCGAGCCCGCCCCCCGCCCGGAGTCCGGCCCCGCCGAGGGCACCGCGGGCGCGTACGTCCTCGCGTACCTGCGCGAGCAGCGCGACGCCCTCGTCGCCCAGGACCCGGCCGTACGCCGCAACCTGCCCGACTCCGTCCACCAGATGCGGGTCGCCTCCCGCCGGATGCGCAGCGCCTTCAAGACCTACCGCAAGGTCCTCGACCGCGAGGTCACCGACCCCCTCGGCGAACAGCTGCGCCTCCTCGGCCAGGAACTCGGCGTCGACCGCGACCAGGAAGTCCTGCACGAGCGCTTCCAGGACGGCATCGAAGCCCTCCCGCGCACCCTGCGCCACGGCCCCGTCCGCGGCCGCCTGCGCACCTGGAACAACGGCCGCCGCGCCGCCTCCCGCCGCCGCGCCCTCGCCTTCCTCGACTCCCCGGTCCACCTGGCCCTGCTCGACTCCGTCGACGCCCTGCTCGCCGAGCCCCCGCTGCTGCCCGGCGCGGCCAAGCCCGCCGAGAAGGCCCTGCCCAAGGCCGTACTGCGCGACTACGAGCGGCTCGCCGGCCGGATCGAGCGCGCCCTCGCCATGGAACCCGGCGAACCGCGCGACCACGCGCTGCACGACGCCCGCAAGGCCGCCAAGCGCGCCCGGTACGCCGCCGAGGCCGCCGCACCCGCGCTCGGCAAGCCGGCCGACCGCCAGGCCAAGGCCATGAAGTCCGTCCAGACCCTGCTCGGCGACCACCAGGACAGCGTCGTCGCCCGCGAGGCGCTGCGCGCCCTCGCCGAACAGGCGACCGCGGCCGGGGAGTCCGCATTCAGCTGGGGCGTGCTGTACGGCCGCGAGGAGGCCCTGGCCGCGTCACAGGAACGGGAGCTTCCGGAAATCTGGGACGAGGCCTCCGACCCGGCCCTGCGGGAGGCCCTCGCACCCTAGGCCGAGATCACGACGTCCGGGGTCGAGGGCGGCTCGGGTTACGCTTGAGAGTCGCCCCCTGCCCGCTTCACGAAAGTCGCGTGATGTCCGAGTCGGTCTTCCCACAGCTCGAAGCTCTGCTCCCGCACGTGCAGAAGCCCATCCAGTACGTCGGCGGTGAGCTGAACTCCACCGTCAAGCCGTGGGACTCCTGTGACGTCCGCTGGGCGCTCATGTACCCGGACGCGTACGAGGTCGGGCTGCCCAACCAGGGCGTCATGATCCTCTACGAGGTGCTGAACGAGCGCGAGGGCGTCCTGGCCGAGCGCACGTACAGCGTGTGGCCCGACCTCGAAGAGCTCATGCGCGAGCACCAGGTGCCGCAGTTCACCGTCGACAGCCACCGCCCGGTCGGTGCCTTCGACGTGTTCGGCCTGTCCTTCTCCACGGAGCTGGGCTACACCAACATGCTCACGGCGCTGGACCTCGCGGGCATCCCGCTCGAGGCCCGCAACCGCACCGAGGACCACCCGATCGTCCTCGCGGGCGGCCACGCGGCCTTCAACCCCGAGCCGATCGCGGAGTTCATCGACTGCGCCGTCATCGGCGACGGCGAGCAGGCCGTCCTCGACATCACCGACATCATCCGCGCCTGGAAGGCCGAGGGCCGCCCCGGCGGCCGCGAGGAGCTGCTGCTGCGCCTCGCCAAGACCGGCGGCGTCTACGTGCCGGGCTTCTACGACGTCGAGTACCTGCCGGACGGCCGCATCGGCCGCGTCGTGCCGAACCGGTCCGGCGTGCCGTGGCGGGTCTCCAAGCACACCGTCATGGACCTCGACGAGTGGCCGTACCCCAAGCAGCCGCTCGTCCCGCTCGCCGAGACCGTCCACGAGCGGATGTCCGTCGAGATCTTCCGCGGCTGCACCCGCGGTTGCCGTTTCTGCCAGGCCGGCATGATCACGCGCCCCGTGCGGGAGCGAAGCATCACCGGCATCGGCGAGATGGTCGACCGCGGCCTGAAGGCGACGGGCTTCGAGGAGGTGGGCCTCCTCTCCCTCTCCTCCGCGGACCACACGGAGATCGCCGACATCGCCAAGGGCCTCGCGGACCGCTACACGGACGACAAGGTGGGCCTGTCCCTCCCGTCGACCCGCGTCGACGCCTTCAACGTGGACCTCGCCAACGAGCTCACCCGCAACGGGCGCCGCTCCGGCCTGACCTTCGCCCCCGAGGGCGGCTCCGAGCGCATGCGCAAGGTCATCAACAAGATGGTCTCGGAAGAGGACCTGATCCGCACCGTCGCCACCGCCTACGGCAACGGCTGGCGCCAGGTGAAGCTGTACTTCATGTGCGGCCTGCCGACCGAGACCGACGAGGACGTCCTCCAGATCGGCGACATGGCCGTCAACGTCATCGCCAAGGGCCGCGAGGTCTCCGGCCAGAACGACATCCGCTGCACGGTGTCGATCGGCGGCTTCGTGCCCAAGCCGCACACCCCCTTCCAGTGGGCGCCGCAGCTCTCGGCCGAGGAGACCGACGCCCGCCTGGCCAAGCTCCGTGACAAGATCCGCGGCGACAAGAAGTACGGCCGCTCCATCGGCTTCCGCTACCACGACGGCAAGCCGGGCATCGTCGAGGGCCTCCTGTCCCGCGGCGACCGCCGCATCGGTGACGTCATCCGTGCCGTGTACGAGGACGGCGGCCGCTTCGACGGCTGGCGCGAGCACTTCAGCTACGACCGCTGGATGCAGTCCGCCGACAAGGCCCTCGCCCCGTACGGCGTGGACGTCGACTGGTACACGACGCGCGAGCGCACGTACGAGGAGGTCCTGCCCTGGGACCACCTGGACTCCGGCCTGGACAAGGACTGGCTCTGGGAGGACTGGCAGGACGCCCTCGACGAGACCGAGGTCGACGACTGCCGCTGGACGCCGTGCTTCGACTGCGGCGTCTGCCCCCAGATGGACACGCACATCCAGATCGGCCCCACCGGCAAGAAGCTGCTGCCGCTGTCGGTGGTCAACGGTGCGCCCGCCCCGAAGGCTGCGCACGCACACGGCTGACGCTGACGTGAGCGGGATCGCCCGCATGTGATCCCGTACGAGCAGGCCCCGGCATCCGCCGGGGCCTGCTGCGTTCTGGCGACCCTGCCGGCGTGCGCTCCGGAATACGTCCACCGATCAGGCAGGTGGGCGAATGTGCGTTCTGGTGCTGCGGAAATATTTCTGCATGCGGCGTCGATGGATATCCTGATCGAAGTGGCAGGTGAATCCTCCTGCCGTGGTGCCAGGAGGTGGCTCATGGCCAAGACCGTGATCGACATCAACGAAGAGGCGCTCGCGCTCGCCGCGGAAGCGCTCGGGACCACGACGAAGAAGGACACGGTCAACGCCGCCCTGGAAGAAATAGGAGCCCGCGTCCGCCGCGAACGTGCCCTTGCCGCCCTCGTCAACCTCGATGAAGAAGGAGCCTTTGACAAGGGGCGTGAGGCCGGTTTCAAGGGAGAAGTGCGCCGGTGAACGAGGGCACCTTCTTGATCGACACCTCTGCCGCACACAGGATCACGCTGCCGGGCCCCTTTGCGGTGTGGCGCCCGGCGCTCGCTGCCGGCCGCATCGGCATGTGCGCGGTGACCGAGGCCGAGGCGCTCTATTCGGCGCGCTCCTCGGCGCAGTACTCCGCGATGCGGCAGGCGTTCGCAGACCTGTACGTGTGGCACGAGATCCCCGACGACGTGTGGGCCAGGGTCCTCGAGGCCCAGGGCGTCCTGGCCGAAGCCGGGTGCGTACGTTCGGCGGGCGTGGTGGACCTCGTCGTGGCCGTGACCGCCGCCCGGCACCGGCTCACGGTGCTGCACTACGACCGGGACTTCGAGACGCTCGCCAAGCACATCGACCTGCGCACCCGCTGGCTCGCCGAGCCCGGCTCCATCGACTGAACCAGCTAGGCCCCCGCTGCAACGGCTCGGGGGCCTTTGTGTGTCCTGAAGGGCATGGAACTCGACGAACAGCGCGCCGGCCAGGGCGAAGGCTGCCTCACCGGGGTGCTCCGGGTACCCGTCAAGATCGTGGCGGTGCTGGTCGTGCTGCCCGCACGGGTCGTCTGGGACCTGCTCGCCGCGTTCGGTCGGGCCGTGCACCGGCACGTCCTCGGCCCGTTGTGGAGCCATGTCCTCGAACCGCTGTTCCGCGGGATCGGGTGGGTGCTGGCCGTCCTGTTCAAGCTGGTCTTCGTCTGGCCCTGGGTGGGGTTGTGGCGCTACGTGCTCCGGCCCGCCGGGCAGGGGGTGGCGTGGCTGGCCCGGGGAGCGTACGCGTACCTGCTCGTGCCGGTCGGGCGCGGACTGGCGTGGCTGGCCTCGACGGTCCACCGGTGGCTGCTGCGGCCCGTGGGAGAGGGTGCGGCCTGGCTGGTCGCCGCCGCGTACCGGTACCTGCTCAGGCCGGTCGGGCTGGCCGTGGCCTGGCTGGTCACCGCCGTGCACCGGTACGGCCTCGTACCGCTCGGGCTGGGCGCTGCGTGGGTGGCCCGAGCCGCGTACCAGTGGGTGCTGGTGCCGGTGGGGCGGGCTGTGGTGTGGGTCGTCGTGGGGGTGTGGCGGTGGGGGTTCGTGCCGGTGGGGCGGGCCCTGGCGTGGACCGCCGCGGCCGTGTGGCGGTGGGTGTTCGTGCCCGTCGGCGGCGCCTTCGTCCGGCTGGCGCGCGGGGTGTACGCGTACCTGATCGCGCCGGTCGGGAGGCTGTTGCTCTGGGCCTGGCACGTGGCCGGGCGGATCGTGAAGGCCCTGGGGCGGGGGATCGCCCTGGTGTGGCGGGTGCTGATCGTGTGGCCCTGCGCCCAGGCCTACCGGCACGTCCTCACCCCCGTCGGGCACGTCCTGCGGGACGCCTGGCGTACGGTCCGGGCGACCGTACGGCAGGTCCGCGCCGAGGTGCGGCGGGTCCTCCTGGGGTGACCGGCCCGGGGAACCGCGGAGGTCACGGGCGCGTACTCTGGGTAGTACGACAGCCTGGGCCGCATGCCGCCCCCGAGCGCTCCCTGCACACACCGCAGGGACGAGCCGGAGGGCGCGGCACCGCCCACAGGCCCCCCGAACCTCAGGGCGGCGCGCGAGCCGCGCCGCCCCGCACAAGGAGAAGAACCACTGGGCAAGCGACAGCCCGAAGGCCCGCCCCCCGCACCGGTGGCACAGCGCATCCGACTGCGCTACACCAAGCGCGGCCGCCTCCGGTTCACCAGCCACCGGGACTTCCAGCGCGCGTTCGAGCGCGCCCTGCGCCGCGCCGAGGTGCCCATGGCGTACTCGGCCGGCTTCACGCCGCACCCCCGCGTCTCGTATGCGAACGCCGCGCCGACCGGCACCGGCAGCGAGGCCGAGTACCTGGAGATCGCGCTCACCGCTCACCGCGACCCGGCGAAGCTCCGTGAGCTGCTCGACGAGTCGATGCCCGTCGGCCTCGACATCATCGATGCGGTCGAGGCCCGCACCTCCGGGCTGGCGGACCGGCTCACCGCCTCCGTGTGGGAGCTGCGGCTGGACGGCGTGGACAGCGCCGAGGCCGCGCGTGCGGTCGAGACCTACCTCGCCGCCGACACGGTCGAGGTCCAGCGCCGCACCAAGAACGGCATGCGCACCTTCGACACCCGGGGGGCCGTCGCGCACCTCGAGGTCCTTCCGGTCCCGGCTGATAGGACGCCGGACAATGCCTGTGCGATACTGCGGCTGGTTGTTCGGCATCTGACACCTGCCGTACGACCCGACGACGTCCTGTCCGGTCTCCGAGCTGTGGCCGACCTGGCGCCGCCGGTCCCCGCAGCGGTGACCAGGCTGGCGCAGGGGCTCTTCGACGAGGAGTCCGGCACGGTGACCGACCCGCTCGCGCCCGACCGCGAGGCTGACACGGCCGCTGCACCCACGGCCGCCGTGACCGCCGACGCGACGGCGCCGGAAGGTCCCGCCGCGTAGGGAACGCCGTCGCCGCGCCGCCCTGGCACTCGGGAGCCACCTGGGTCGGGCAGCGCACCCACCTGAAGACTTCCGCCAGGCCGTACGGACAAGGCGTACGGAACCGGCGGCCATGGACTACAGCTCCCGTGAGGCGAACGCGCCCCGGAGGCCGGCTCCGCGCTGATCGTGCGGAGCCGTGCCGGACCGGACGTCAGCCGCGGCGCCCGGGAGCGTGACGGGAGAACCGCCCGCATGCTCGACAACGAAAACAAGACCCCCGCCGACGGCATCGACAACGGCAGCCCGAGCGACAACCTGCCTCCGCGCAGGCGCCGCCGCGCCGCGTCGCGGCCGGCCGGCCCGCCCGGCGCGACCGCCGTCGAAGCCGCCACCGAGGCTCCGGCCGAGACCGCCCCGGCCGCCGCGCCCGCCGCAGAAGCCGCCCCGAGCGCCGCCCCCGCCCGACCGCGCCGCCGCGCGACGCGCGCCGTCTCCGCCCCCACCGCCGAGGCGGCCGAGACCGCCGCCCCCGCCGTCGTGGAGGCCCCGGCCGCCGAGGCCGCACCGGTCGCCGAGGAGTTCGCTGCTCCCGCGCCGCGTACCCGTCGCCGTGCGACCCGTGCCGCCTCCGCTCCCGTGGCCGAGGCCGCGGCCGCCCCGGTCGAGGCTCCGGTCGCGGAGGAGCCGGCTGCTCCGGCGCCGCGCGCCCGCCGCCGTGCCACCCGTGCCGTGTCCGCTGCGGTCGCCGAGGCCCCGGCCGTCGTCGAGGCCGCCGCCGTCGAGGCTCCGGCCGCGGAGGAGCCGGCTGCTCCGGCGCCGCGCGCCCGCCGCCGTGCCACCCGCGCCGCTGCCGCGCCGGTCGCCGAGGCTCCGGCCGCCGAGGCCCCGGCCGTCGTCGAGGCTCCGGTCGCGGAGGAGCCGGCTGCTCCGGCGCCGCGTACCCGCCGCCGTGCCACCCGTGCCGTGTCCGCCCCGGTCGCCGAGGCCGCGCCGGTCGAGGCCGCCGCGGTCGTCGAGGCTCCGGCCGCCGAGGCTGCCGGGACCCCCGTCGTAGAGTCCGCTGCGGTCGCGGAGGAGCCGGCTGCTCCGGCGCCGCGTACCCGCCGCCGTGCCACCCGTGCCGTGTCGGCGCCGGTCGTCGAGGCTCCGGCTGCCGAGACCGCCGCCGAGGAGGCTCCCAAGGCGGAGGCTCCCAAGGCCGCGACCTTCACCGTCGCCGACGCCATCGACGCCCCGAGGCGCGGCCGTCGCCGTGCCACCCGCGCCGCCGCCCCGGCCGCGGCCGCCGCGCCGGAGGCCCCGGCAGAGGCCGAGGCGCCCGCCGCCCCGGCCCGTGCCCGCCGCGCCACGCGCCCCGCCGTGGCCGTGTTCCAGGCCCCGGTCTTCACCGAGCCGATGTTCCAGACCCCGGAGACCGCCGCGCTCGCCGCTGCGGCCGCCCGCGCCGAGGCCCTCGCCGAAGCGGAGGCCGAGGAGGAGGACGAGCTCGCCGCCGAGGTCGAGGCCGAGGCCGCCCAGGCCCCCGCCGAGCGTCCGTCCGGCCGTCGCCGTCGCCGCCGCCGCGGTGAGGCCGCCGAGTTCGACGAGGCCGCACCGCAGGCGCCGGCCGCGGAGCTCGCCGAGGAGGAGCCGGAGGCCGAGGCCGCCGAGTTCGACGAGGACGAGACCGACGAGTCCGGCGAGCGCCCCTCGCGCCGCCGCCGCCGTGGTGGCCGTCGCCGCCGCCGCGGTGAGGCCGCCGACCTCGACGAGACGGCCGAGGAAGAGGCCGAGACCGCCGAGGCGGAGGAGGAAGAGGACGAGGACGAGTCGGAGGCCGACGAGGCCGGTGCCCTCGGCACCAGCTCCAGCCGCCGTCGCCGTCGCCGTCGCCGTCGTACCGGTGACGCGGTCGTCGAGGCCGAGGGCACCGAAGAGGACGGCGTGCGCACCGTCGTCAAGGTCCGCGAGCCGCGCCCGGCCCGCGAGAAGGCCGAATCCTCCGACGAGGTCCAGTCCATCAAGGGCTCGACCCGCCTGGAGGCGAAGAAGCAGCGCCGCCGCGAGGGTCGCGAGCAGGGCCGCCGCCGCGTGCCGATCATCACCGAGGCCGAGTTCCTGGCCCGCCGCGAGGCCGTCGAGCGGGTGATGGTCGTCCGCCAGTCCGGCGAGCGCACCCAGATCGGCGTCCTCGAGGACAACGTGCTCGTCGAGCACTACGTCAACAAGGAAGAGGCCACCTCGTACGTCGGCAACGTCTACCTGGGCAAGGTCCAGAACGTGCTGCCGTCGATGGAGGCCGCCTTCATCGACATCGGCAAGGGCCGCAACGCGGTCCTGTACGCCGGCGAGGTCAACTTCGAGGCGCTCGGCCTGGCCAACGGCCCGCGCCGCATCGAGTCCGCCCTGAAGTCCGGCCAGTCCGTGCTCGTCCAGGTCACCAAGGACCCGATCGGCCACAAGGGCGCCCGCCTGACCAGCCAGGTCTCGCTGCCCGGCCGCTACCTGGTCTACGTGCCCGAGGGCTCGATGACCGGCATCAGCCGCAAGCTGCCCGACACCGAGCGCGCGCGCCTGAAGAGCATCCTCAAGAAGATCGTCCCCGAGGACGCGGGCGTCATCGTGCGCACCGCCGCCGAGGGCGCGAGCGAGGACGAGCTGCGCCGCGACGTCGAGCGCCTGCAGGCGCAGTGGGAGGACATCCAGAAGAAGTCGAAGCAGATCACGACCTCGTCGCCGAGCCTGCTGTACGGCGAGCCGGACATGACCGTCCGCGTCGTCCGCGACATCTTCAACGAGGACTTCTCCAAGGTCATCGTCAGCGGTGACAGCGCCTGGGAGACCATCCACGGCTACGTCTCGCACGTCGCCCCGGACCTGGCCGACCGGCTGCAGCGCTGGACCTCCGAGGTGGACGTCTTCGCGACGTACCGGATCGACGAGCAGCTCGCCAAGGCGCTCGACCGCAAGGTGTGGCTGCCCTCCGGCGGCTCCCTCGTGATCGACAAGACCGAGGCGATGGTCGTCATCGACGTCAACACCGGCAAGTTCACCGGTCAGGGCGGCAACCTCGAAGAGACGGTCACCCGCAACAACCTGGAGGCGGCCGAGGAGATCGTGCGCCAGCTGCGGCTGCGCGACCTCGGTGGCATCGTCGTCGTCGACTTCATCGACATGGTCCTGGAGTCGAACCGCGACCTGGTCCTGCGGCGGATGCTGGAGTGCCTGGGCCGTGACCGTACGAAGCACCAGGTCGCCGAGGTGACCTCGCTGGGCCTGGTCCAGATGACCCGCAAGCGGGTCGGTCAGGGCCTGCTGGAGTCCTTCTCCGAGACCTGCGTCCACTGCAACGGGCGCGGTGTGATCGTTCACATGGACACGGCCACCACGGCCGGCAACGGCGGCAAGCGGGCCAAGCGCCGTGGCGGCCGCGGTCACGAGCACGAGCACGAGGTCGAGGTCGTCGAGGCCGCCCCCGAGGTCGAGACCGAGGCCGAGGTGGCCGCCGAGCTGGCCGCGCCCGTGGCGCTGCCCGAGCCGGCGTTCGCCCCGGACGAGGAGCTCTACGGCAGCGCGGCCGAGGCGGAGGCCGCGGCGTCCGGCATCAGCGCCCGTCGCAACCGCCGCCGCGCCACCCGCAAGGCGACCGCAGCGGCGGGCGCCCCGCGTGCCGCTGCCGCGGTGGAGTCCGTCCCGGTCGAGGCCCCGGCCGCGGTGCCGGTGGTCGAGGTCGAGGCCGAGCCGGTCACCGAGCCCGCCGACACGGTCCTGGAGCCGGCCGGCGAGGCCGTCGCCGAGGCCGTGGCCGCGGCGGAGACGGTCGAGGCCGCCCCCGCCCCGGTGGCCGAGGAGGCCGCGCCGAAGGGCCGTACGCGTCGCCGTGCCACCCGCAAGGCGACCGCCCCGGCCGTGGAGCTGCAGCCGGTCGCCGAGCCGGAGCCGGCCGTCGTGGCCGAGCCCGAGCCGGTCGCCGCGGTCGCCGAGGCCGCACCGGTCGAGGCCCCCGTGGCGGAGCCCGTGGAGGTCGAGGCCCCGGTCGTTGCCGAGGCCCCGGTCGCCGAGGCTCCGGCGGCGGAGGCCGCACCGGCCCGTCCGCGGCGCCGCGCCACCCGCAAGGCCACCGCTCCGGCCGGTTCCCCGGCGGGCGCGGAGGCAGCGGTGCTGGTGGTCGAGGCGGCCCCGGCCGAGCCCGCGGCTGCGGCTGCGGCCGAGCCGTCCGCGGCGCCCGAGGCCGAGGCGGAAGCCCCGGCCGAGGAGGCCGCTCCGGCCAAGAAGACGGCCCGTAAGACGGCGGCCAAGAAGGCCCCGGCGAAGAAGGCCGCCGCGAAGAAGACGGCGACGGCCAAGAAGACCGCCGCCAAGAAGACGACGGCGAAGAAGACGACGGCGAAGAAGGCGACGAAGAAGGCCGCCGCGGCGGAGCCCGCTCCGTCCACCGACGTCGACGCCTGATCCGCGTCACCACCGGGACTGCCCCGACCCCCATCGCGGGGTCGGGGCAGTCCCGTACCCGCACGCGGCGAACGAGGAAGGACGCCGGCAGCCATGGAGCGGTTCCCCATGCGGGACGGGACGGGCCGGAAGACCGGCCTGGCCGAGGTGCTCGCCCGCGTCCCGGACAACACCTGGACGTGGCTCCTGCTCGACTGGGACGGGGTCGGCGAGGCCCCCGGCGCCCTCGATCTCGAAGCCTTCCGCGACCTGGTCCCGGCCGCGCCGACCGGGATCCCCATGACCTGGCCCGAGGTGCAGGAGTTCGCCGCGGCGCAGCAGGACGTCGTCTACGTGCTGCTGGTGGCGGTCGACGCGGCCGCCGACGCGGACCCGCAGCGGTTCGCGCAGGACGACTTCGCCGGCTGCCGGTACCTCGTCGAGGGCTTCGACAGCGGGACGTGGACGGTGGGCCGGCCGGACGGGCGCCCGGCCCCGTTCGACCTGAGCGGGCCGGTCTCCCCGTGGGTGGTGTTCGGGCCGCGTGACGCGCCCGCGTTCGCCGAGCAGAGCGGGGCCTTCCGGGCCCGGGGCGGCCGGGTGCACCACCTGCGGGCCGAGGACCTGCGGGAGATGGTGTCCGCCTGCGACGCGTTCGCGCGGGAGATCGGGTTCCCCGGCTACTTCGGGCGCAACTGGGACGCGCTGGTCGACTGCCTGGACGATCTGCACCCCCACCAGACCGGCGGGGTCGGCATCCTCTGCTTCGTCCACGGGGCCGACGTCCTGCTGGACTGCCCCGAGCTGAAGACGCTCGTCTCCGTCCTGTGCCTGGCCGCCGACCGGGCCAACACGCCGTTCGACCCCGACGGGGACCCCACCGGGAATCCGGTGGTGGTCGAGCACTTCGTCTTCCTGCTGGACGAGGTGGACGCCGTGGCTTTCGCCCCGCTGGTCGAGGAGCCGGACGACGTCGTCGCGGCCGTGGACGGGGAGTTCGCCACCGCAGCCCTGGATCTGGCCGCCTGGCGGCCCGTGACGTGGGCGCGGGGCCTGCACCGGCCGGTTTGACCTCTTAAACCCAGCCCCGTAATCTTGACCGTCGGCGTGTCTACGTGCACGCCAGCCACTGAGCACCTCACCTCCCGGGCCGCCGCGCGGCGCGGGGGAGGCCGTCCTGCATTCCGGCGGGGAGCGGCTGGCTTCAGGGGTTCCATCGCGAGCGAGAGAGAGATCCGCGTGTACGCCATCGTGCGCAGCGGTGGTCGCCAGCACAAGGTTGCTGTCGGCGACATCGTTGAGGTTGACAAGATTTCCACTGCCAAGGCTGGCGACACGGTCGAGCTCTCGACCCTGCTCGTCGTCGACGGCGACGCCGTGACCAGCGACCCGTGGGTCCTGGCGGGCATCAAGGTCCAGGCCGAGGTCGTGGACCACACCAAGGGCGCGAAGATCGACATCCTGCGCTACAAGAACAAGACCGGCTACCGCCGTCGCCAGGGTCACCGTCAGCAGTACACGGCGATCAAGGTCACGTCCATCCCGTCGGCCGCGAAGTAAAGAGGGACTGAGCAATGGCACACAAGAAGGGCGCATCGTCCACCCGGAACGGTCGCGATTCCAATGCCCAGCGGCTCGGCGTGAAGCGCTTCGGCGGTCAGGTCGTTTCCGCTGGTGAGATCCTCGTCCGCCAGCGCGGCACGCACTTCCACCCGGGCGCCGGTGTCGGCCGTGGCGGCGACGACACGCTGTTCGCGCTGCAGGCCGGTGCCGTGCAGTTCGGCACGCACCGTGGCCGCAAGGTCGTGAACATCGTTCCGGCCGCCTGATCCAGCTTCCTGCTGATCAAGCGTTCGTAAGTCCCGAGGGCGGATCTCAGCTCTTCCCGGCGTCGCGCCGGGAAGAGAGGTCCGCCCTCGGCGCGTTTGCACGTAGACACGTTTAATGGACAGCAAGGTCTGTCCGGGACATCCCGTCTGTATCTGGAGGAACACCCATGACCACCTTCGTGGACCGCGTCGAGCTGCACGTCGCCGCGGGTAACGGAGGCCACGGCTGCGCCTCCGTACACCGGGAGAAGTTCAAGCCGCTCGGCGGCCCCGACGGCGGCAACGGTGGCCGCGGCGGCGACGTGATCCTGGTCGTCGACCAGTCGGTCACCACCCTGCTGGACTACCACCACAGCCCGCACCGCAAGGCCACCAACGGCAAGCCCGGGGAGGGCGGCAACCGCTCCGGCAAGGACGGCCAGGACCTGGTCCTGCCGGTCCCGGACGGCACCGTCGTCCTCGACAAGCAGGGCAACGTCCTCGCGGACCTCGTCGGCCAGGGCACCACCTACGTCGCCGCCGAGGGCGGCCGTGGCGGCCTCGGCAACGCGGCGCTCGCCTCCGCCCGCCGCAAGGCCCCCGGCTTCGCGCTCCTCGGCGTCCCCGGCGCCACCGGCGACATCGTGCTGGAGCTCAAGACCGTCGCCGACGTGGCCCTCGTCGGCTTCCCCAGCGCCGGCAAGTCCTCGCTGATCTCGGTGCTCTCCGCCGCCAAGCCGAAGATCGCGGACTACCCCTTCACCACGCTCGTCCCGAACCTGGGCGTGGTCACCGCCGGCTCGACCGTGTACACGATCGCCGACGTCCCCGGCCTGATCCCGGGCGCCAGCCAGGGCAAGGGCCTCGGCCTGGAGTTCCTGCGGCACGTCGAGCGCTGCTCGGTCCTCGTGCACGTCCTGGACACCGCCACCCTGGAGTCCGACCGCGACCCCGTCTCCGACCTCGACGTCATCGAGGAGGAGCTCAAGCTGTACGGCGGCGGCCTGGAGACCCGGCCGCGCCTGGTCGTCCTCAACAAGGTCGACATCCCCGACGGCCAGGACCTCGCCGACATGATCCGCCCCGATCTGGAGGCGCGCGGCTACAAGGTCTTCGAGGTCTCCGCGGTCGCCCGCACCGGCCTGAAGGAGCTGTCCTACTTCCTCGCGGAGGTCGTCGCCAAGGCGCGCGCCCGCAAGCCGAAGCAGGAGGCGACCCGGATCGTCATCCGTCCGAAGGCCGTCGACGAGACCGGCTTCACGGTCACCTTCGACGAGGCCGAGGAGGTGTACCGGGTGCGCGGCGAGAAGCCGGAGCGCTGGGTCCGCCAGACCGACTTCAACAACGACGAGGCCGTGGGCTACCTGGCCGACCGCCTCAACCGCCTGGGCGTCGAGGACGCGCTGCTGAAGGTCGGCGCCCGCGCCGGCGACGGCGTCGCCATCGGCTCCGACGAGAACGCGGTCGTCTTCGACTGGGAGCCGTCGATGATGGCCGGTGCCGAGATGCTCGGCCGCCGCGGCGAGGACCACCGCATGGAGGCACCCCGCCCGGCCGCGCAGCGCCGCAAGGACAAGGACGCCCAGCGCAAGGACTCCGCGCAGCAGGAGTACGACGAATTCCGTCCCTTCTGACCTGCGTTTCCGCCGTTCCGCCGGCGGAGGCGCCGGTATTGAGGTGATGTTCACCCCGGTCGCCTAGGATCCACGGGTGAGCAGCACCCTTCCTCCCAGCGTCTCCGTCGTCGTGATCGCGTACAACGACGCCGAGCTCGTGGGCGAGGCCGTCACCTCGGCGCTCGCCCAGGGCCCGGTCGTCGCCGAGGTCATCGCCGTCAACGACGCCTCGTCCGACGGCACCGGCCGGGTGCTCGACGAGCTGGCCGCCGTCCACCCCCGCCTCAAGGTCGTGCACCGCACGGACAACAGCGGCGGGTGCGGAACCCCGCGCAACGACGGCATCGCGGTCGCGACCTCCCCGTACGTCCTGTTCCTCGACAGCGACGACGTGCTGCCCCCCGGGGCGGCCGAGGCCCTCCTGAGGGCCGCCGAGGAGCACCGCGCGCCCGTGACCGTCGGCTCCTGCGTGCGCCGCGAGCTGCCGCAGCACCACGACACGCCCTGGGTGCCCGGGCTGTACACCCCCGGTGACGTCATCGACCGGCCCGCCGGCCGGCCCGAGCTGGTCCGGGACACCCTCTGTGTGAACAAGCTGTACGAGCGGGCCTTCCTGGAGAAGCACGCGATCCGCTTCCCCGACGGCCGGTTCGTCTACGAGGACTTCGTCTTCACGGCGCGCGTCCTGGCCGCCGCCCCCCGCATCGCGGTCGTCGACGACCTCGTCTACGTCTGGCACGTGCGCCGCAGCGCCGCCCAGGTGTCGATCTCCCTGGACCGCAAGGACGTCTCCAACTGGCGCTCCCGGATCGAGGCGCACCGCACCGCCCACCGGATCCTCGCGGACTCCTCCCCGGAGCTGGGCCTGGCCTGCCAGGTGAAGTTCCTGGAGTACGACCTGCGCATGTACCTGCGGGAACTCGGCACCGACCCCGGCTACCAGGCCGACTGGTGGGCCCTCACCCGCGCCTACCTGGACACCTTCGACGACGCCGCCGTCGAGGCCGCGGGGGCGCACGCCCGCTGGATCGTGCGCGTGCTGCGGGCCGCCCCCGAGCCGCCCGCCGACGTCGCCCGGCTCACCCGGTTCGCCGCCGAGCCGCCGCGGCTGCTGCCCCCGTACGCCACCGGCCCCGACGGCGGGCCCGTCTGGAGCGCGGAACTCCCTGTCCCCCTGGACGGGATGGACGCGCTGCCGGTCGCCGACCTGCCGATCACCGTGGACGCCGGGCCGACCGGATCCGGCGGCGGCCTGCTGCTGCGGGTGCACGACCTGTACGGGCGGCTCGCCGGGGCCGGGCCGCGCACCGCCCGGCTGGGCTTCGTGCCCCGCTCGGGCGGCGAGCCGGTGCTCGACCGGCCGGTGGAGCTGCGGGCCGCCGCGGACGGCGACGGCTGGACCTGCGAGGTGCCCTTCCACCTGACGGCCGTGGCCGCCGCCGGGCGCCGCCGGGGCCGGCGCGGCATGCAGGCCTGGAGCGTGCAGGTGGGCGTGGACTGTGCCGACGGGAGCTCCCTGCTCACCTCCCCGCGCCCCCTCGACGCCCTGCTCCGCCGCAGGGCGCTGCTCAGCAGCAGGTACGGTGTTCTGCTGGCGCAGCCGTTCCGCACGGCCGGGGGCTCCCTGGCACTGCGGCTCGCGCCGGGCGCTGCGGGTGCACTGAGCCTCGTACGCAGCCGTCTCCACCGGGCCCGGGCAGGCCGCGCCGCGGGATGAGGACGGCAGGCGGCCTCCGGACCGCCGCCCAGGACAACGGAAACGGACTCGGGAGAAACGCATGACCTTTCTGATCACCGGTGGCGCCGGCTACATCGGCTCGCACGTCGTCCGCGCGATGCAGCTCGCGGGGGAGCGGGTCGTCGTCCTCGACGACCTGTCCACGGGCAACGAGGACCGTGTCCCGGAGGGCGTCCCGCTGGTGATCGGCTCGGTCCTGGACCGCCTCGTCCTCGACAAGACCATCCGCGAGCACAAGATCACGGGTGTGGTGCACCTGGCCGGCAAGAAGCAGGTCGGCGAGTCCGTCGAGAAGCCGCTGTACTACTACCACGAGAACGTGGAGGGCCTGCAGGTCCTGCTGGGCGCGGTGGCCGAGGCCGGCGTCCGCAACTTCCTCTTCTCCTCCTCCGCCTCCGTGTACGGCATGCCGGACGTGGACCTCGTCACCGAGGAGACCCCGTGCGCGCCGCTGAGCCCGTACGGCGAGACCAAGCTCGCGGGCGAGTGGCTGGTCCGCGCGGCCGGCAGGGCGCACGGCATCTCGACGGCCTGCCTGCGCTACTTCAACGTGGCGGGCGCCGCCAGCCCCGAACTCGCCGACACCGGGGTGTTCAACCTGGTCCCGATGGTCTTCCAGCGGTTCGACGCAGGTGAGGGCGCCCGCATCTTCGGGGACGACTACCCGACGCCGGACGGCACCTGCATCCGCGACTACATCCACGTCGAGGACCTGGCCGAGGCGCACGTGGCGGCGGCCCGCAAGCTCGCCGAGTGGGCGGCCGCCGGGGAGTACCAGGACCTCACGGTCAACATCGGCCGCGGTGAGGGCGTCTCCGTGCGGGAGATGGCCCGGCTGCTGAACGAGGGCACCGGACACGACGTCGAGCCGGTGGTCGTGCCGCGCCGTCCCGGCGACCCGGCGAAGGTCGTGGCCTCGGCCGACAAGATCCACGCGGAGCTGGGCTGGAAGGCCAAGCACGACGTCCGCGAGATGATCACCTCGGCCTGGGCGGGCTGGGAGGCCAACCGCAAGGGTGCCCTCCACCACGTGGAGCGCTAGTGTCCTGCGCCGGAGATCCGTCGGCAGAAACGGGCGAGGGAGTCGAGGATCTCCTCGGCTGTCTTGGTCCAGATGAACGGCTTGGGGTCTTGGTTCCAGTTCTTGACCCACTTGCGGATGTCGGCTTCGAGGGCCTGGACGTTCTTGTGGGCGCCGCGGCGGATCATCTGGTCGGCCAGGAAGCCGAACCACCGCTCCACCTGGTTGATCCACGAGGAGCCGGTCGGGGTGAAATGCAGCTGGAAGCGGGGGTGTTTGGCCAGCCACGTCCTGACCGCCGGGGTCTTGTGGGTGCCGTAGTTGTCCACGATCAGGTGGATCTGGAGATGCGCGGGTACCTCCTTGTCGATCCTGATCAGGAACTTCTTGAACTCGGCAGCCCGGTGCCGTCGGTGCAGGGCACTGATGACCTCACCGGTGGCGACATCGAATGCGGCGAACAGGGTGGTCAGGCCGTTGCGGACGTAGTCGTGAGTCCGGCGCTCGGGCATCCCGGGCATTATCGGCAGGACCGGCTGGGACCGGTCCAGGGCCTGGATCTGGGACTTCTCGTCCACCGAGAGCACCACCGCGCCCTCGGGCGGATTGAAGTACAGGCCCACGACGTCGTAGACCTTCTCCACGAACAGCGGGTCCGCCGACAGCTTGAACGTGTCCGTCAGATGCGGCTTGAGCTGGAACTTCCGCCAGATCCGGCCGACGGTCGACTTTGACAGGCCGCTGCGGTCCGCCATCGACCTACGCGACCAGTGGGTGGCGTTCTTCGGGAGTTCCTCCAACGTCGTGACCACGACGTTCTCCACCTGGTCGACACTGATGGTGGGCGGCCGGCCCGGCCGGGGCTCGTCGACCAGACCGTCCAGCCGCTCGGCGAGGAACCGCCGGCGCCACTTGCGGACCGTGTCCGCGGTCACCCGCAGATCCCGGGCGACCGCAACGATCGCCGGCACCTCCGGCCCCGCACACGCCAGCACAATCCGTGCGCGCAGGGCCAGAGCCTGGGCCGACGTCGCCCGCCGCGTCCACCGCTCCAACACCGCCTGCTCATCGACAGACAGCAGCAACGGCTCCAGCTTCGGGCCCCGACGAGGAACAGACGCACCAGCAGCAGAAGTCACACAACAACTAACGATCAACTACTGGCGCAGGACACTAGCCGGAGAGCGACGTCTGCACAGTAAGGACGGAGCCGCCCGCCCCCCGTAGCGAAGGGGGCGGGCGGCTCGGTCCGTTCCGGGCCGGCGAGGGCGGGCGCCGTCGCCGGCCGCGGCCGGGGCGAGGGGACTGCTCAGCGCTCCAGGAACGCGAACAGCTCTTCCCACCGGTCGGTGATCTCCGTGCTGGAGAACCGCTGCACGGACCGGAACGCCCGGTCGCCGAGCCGGTCGCGCAGCTCCCGGTCCGCCATCAGCACGCGCAGGTGCCCGGCCAGTTCCATGGTGTTGCCCAGGCGGGCCAGCAGGCCGTCCTCGCCGTGCGAGACGATCTCCCGGACGCCCGGGGCGCAGTCGAACGCGGCCGCGGGCACGCCCGCGGCCATCGCCTCCAGCAGGGTGATCGGGAAGCCCTCGGCCCGGGAGGCCTGCGCGAAGACCGACGCCCCGCGCAGGGCGCCCAGCACGTCGTCGGTGCTGCCCATCCATTCCACCGAGTCGTCGATCCCGAGCGTGGTGCAGTGGGCCCGCAGCGCGGCCTCCTCCACGCCCGCCCCGTAGATCCGCAGGACCCAGTCGGGGTGCTGCGGGGCGGCCTCGGCCCAGGCGTCCAGCAGCAGGTCCACGCCCTTCTCGAAGGCGAGCCGGCCGACGCTCGCGACGACCTTCTCCGTGCGCGGGGCGGGGGAGTCGGGCATGAACGGCAGCGGGTTCGGCATGCTGGAAACGTTCTCCATGCCGGAGCGGATCCACAGGTCCGCGTCCTCCGGGGTCAGCACCAGCAGCCGGTCGACCTCGCGGTAGTGGCGGCGGACCCGGTCGCCGCGGGTGGACTTCTGGCTGGCCTCGTACGACTCGTGGCTCATGCCGATGACGGTGAACCCCTTGGTGTCGGCCAGCGCCACCCACTCCATCGCCCAGACCTGGGTGACGATCACGACGCCGCCGGGGCGGGCCGTGCGCAGCAGGGCGCCGAACTCGTCCGCCTTGGCCTGCATCAGGGCCCGCCGGGCGGCCTGGCGGCGCCGCTCGGGGGCGTTGAGCCGGCCCTTGATGCCGCGCAGGCGGCGTGCCTTGGGCGGGTGGGCGTCGTACAGGGTGGTCATCGTGTACGGCAGGTCCTGCGGCAGCTTCTGCCGGATCTCCTCGGCGACCGGGGCGATGCCGACGAGGTGCACGCGGTGGCCGCGGTCGGTGAGGAGCCGGGCCATCTGGTGCGACCAGGTGGTCACGCCGCCGAGCTCGTCGACGCTGTTGGAGACGATGAAGACGTCACGGCCGCCGGCCGCCGCTGCGCCCGCTCCGGTCGTGGCGGTCCCGGCCGCCTCGGCGGTCTGCTGGCTCACTTGCCGCTCCTGGTGAAGAACTTCTCGACGATCTGGCGGGCCGCGTCCCCGCGGTCGTACTCGCCGAACTCGGTGAGGAAGCGCTGGCGCGCCTCGGCGTACTTGGCGTCCGCCTCGTCGAAGGCGGCGATGGCCTGGAAGAGTTCGTCGGCCGTGGCCACGACCGGGCCCGGGGCCTTCTCCTTGAGGTCGAAGTACGTGCCGCGGATGTCGCCCGCGTAGCTGTCGTAGTCGTACGCGAAGAACAGCATCGGCCGGTCCAGGACCGAGTAGTCGAACATCACGGACGAGTAGTCGGTGATCAGACCGTCGGCGAGGGCCAGCAGCGGGGTGATGTCGTGGTGCCCGGAGACGTCGACGACCCGGCCCGCGACCGAGGGCGGCAGCGAGACGCTGTTGAGGTAGTGGGTGCGCACCAGCAGCGTGAAGCGGTCGCCGAGCCGGTCGGCGAACTCCTCCACGTCGAAGGGGAACTCGAAGCCCTCCACGGCGCCGTCCGCGTTCGCCCGGAACGTGGGGGCGTACAGCAGGACCCTCTTCGCCGGGTCGATGCCCAGGTCCGCGGCGAGCGGTCCGCGGACCCGCTCCCCGCTCTGGGCCTCGGCGCGGTGCGCCTCGACCAGGGCGTCGTTGCGCGGGTAGCCGGTGCGCAGCAGCACCTCGTCGCGCAGCCGGAAGCCCCTGGCCAGGGTGCGCACGTCGTGTTCTGAGCGGACCAGGAAGTGGTCGAAGCGGTTGACGGCGGCCTGGAAGCGGTCCTGGGCGGCGCGGCCCTGGGCCTTGGTGCGGGGCTCGTGGAAGCCCATCCGCTTGAGGGCGGAGCCGTGCCAGGTCTGGATGTAGGTGGTCCCCGGGCGCTTGGTCAGGGCCAGCGGGAAGCCCTGGTTGTCGATCCAGAACTCGGCCTGGGCCAGGGCCCGCAGGTACTGCCAGCTCCAGCGCTTGACCAGGGTGGCCTCCTTGGGGAAGCCGTGGGGCTTGGCGCCCGCGTACGACCAGACGGCGTCGAAGGCGACGCCCTGGCGGACCATCTCCTCGTAGATCGCCTTCGGGCTGTCGCTGTACTGCTTGCCCATGTGGCTCTCGAAGACGACCGTGCCCTTCTTGATCGGCAGCTTCGAGAAGACCTCGTGGTAGACCTTCACCTTCTGCTCGCCCGAGCCGAGGTTCCGGCGGGCGCGCAGGGCCCGGCGCAGGGTCTTCTTCACCACGCCGGCGGTTCTGCCGTGCATGGCGCCGCTGATCATGGCCTGGGTGCGGACGGCCGCGGGGCCCTCGGCGGTCAGGACGTAGGAGAGGTTGCCCTTCTTGGTCACCTCGGGCTCGAAGCGGTCGGAGACCAGCCTGGTCAGCCGCGGGCGCACGCGCAGCCGGGCCGCCGACTCCAGGTCGACGCCGCCGACGGAGACGCGGGTGGTGAGGCGGTCGCTGCCGGCGGTCAGCTTCAGCCGGACGTCCCAGACGGCGTCGATGATGCCGAGGGGGCGCACGGTGCTGCCGATGTCGGCGGTGCCCCGCCACTCGATCGTGCCACCGGCGTGCCGGACGGATTCCACCGGGAAGCTGAAGGACCGCACGCCGACCTGGCGGCGGGCCCGGAACTCCAGGCTGGCCTTCAGTTCCGCCTCGGGCGCGATCCGGCCGAGCGGGTTCACGACCGTGCCGGACAGGGTGACGCTGCCGCGGCCGTCGTCGTCGTACGAGGTCAGGCGGTTGCCCAGGATGAGGGAGGAGAGCGGGGTGGTGTGGAAGCCCTGCTCGGTGACGTCCAGTATCCGGCGGGCCTCGGCGTCGTCGAGATGTTCGCCACACCAGTAGATCCGCCCGTCGCGCTCGGCGAGCGGCGAGGTCAGCCGACCCTTGTTGATCATGGCGTCGGCGGCCGGGAGCAGGTTGTCCCAGTCCTCCTTGCCCAGCAGGTAGGCGCAGATGGCCTGGAGGTGCGTGACGTTGTCGTACGCGGCCGGGTCGATGCCGGCCAGGTAGCCGTTGGCCAGGCGGGCGAACTCCTGGCGGTACGCGTCGCCGAGGAGCGGCAGGTCGCGCAGGTGGAGCACCAGGTCGTGCTTGAGGAACTTGGCGTCCTTGGCCGTCTTGATCTCGGTGAAGCCCTTGGCGGCCAGCAGCTCGTCGACGCGGCGGTGGATCTCCATCCGGTGGACGAAGTTCGCGATCTCGTGGCGGCGGTTGCTGATCGACTTGGTCGCGGCCTTCTCGACCACGTTCCAGTAGTAGACGTGGTTCGGGATCAGCGTGATGCGGCGGGCGGCGACGTACGCCTGCGCGGAGAAGAGCAGGTCCTCGTAGTGGATGCCGACCGGGAACTCCAGGCCCTGCTCCAGCAGGAACGCGCGCCGGTAGCACTTGTTCGTGGAGAGGGTGTCGTACACCAGGAGGTCGGGGTCCTCGGTGATCGACTCCAGGGTGCGGGTCCGCGAGTAGATCCACGGGTACCACTCGGTGGTCTTGCCCCAGCGGTTGTCGAGGTGCACGCGCACGCACATGCCGGAGACCAGGTCGGAGCCGGTCCGCTCGGCGGCGTCCAGCATGTTCCGGCAGGCGTTTCGTTCCAGCACGTCGTCGCTGTCCAGGAACATCACGTACGTGCCGGTGGCCTGTCGGATGCCGTGGTTGCGGGGGGCGCCGCAGCCGCCGCTGTTCTCTGGCAGCTGGAACGCCCGCACCCGCCCCGGGTGCGCCGCTTCGAGCTCCTGGGCGACCGCGAACGACCGGTCCTGGCTGCAGTCGTCCACGATCACGACTTCGACCCCGTGCAGGGTCTGGTCCAGAACCGACCGGACGGCTGTCGGCAGGCGCTCTGCGTCGTTGTAGACGATGACGACCACGGAGACGTCAGGCACGTGCACCTCGATCCCTTCGTTCCATTCCGCTTAACCCGTCAAAGCTACCGTGTGCCGCGCTCGGATCCGGCCTGCCGACCCCGGCGTGCATACTTCTGAGGAAGAGGTGAGTGGCGGGTCCGGTCGCCGACAATCACCCGTTCGGACTCCGCCAGGAAGTGTTCATGACGAAGCTGTCCGTAGTTGTCCCCTGCTACAACGAAGAAGCCGTGATCGACAGCTTCGATGCGGAGATCCGCAGGGTCCTGGACTCCCTGCCCGTCGCGTACGAGGTCTGTTACGTCGACGACGGCAGCCGTGACGGCACCCTCGAAAAGCTCCGCAAGATCGCCGCCGAGCACGGGGACCGCACCCGGTACGTCTCCTTCAGCCGCAACTTCGGCAAGGAGGCGGGCATGCTCGCCGGCCTGCGCGAGGCCACCGGCGACGCGGTCGTGATCATGGACGCGGACCTTCAGCACCCGCCGGAGCTCATCGCGACCATGCTCGACTACTACCGGCAGGGCCACGACCAGATCATCGCGCGCCGCACCCGCGAGGGCGACAAGAAGGTCCGCTCCGCGCTCAGCCGCCTGTACTACCGCGGGGTCAACCGCTGGGTCGACGTCGAGCTCACCGACGGCGTGGGCGACTTCCGGATGCTGTCGCGGCCGGCGGTGGACGCGCTGCTGTCACTGCCCGAGTACAACCGCTTCTCCAAGGGCCTGTTCTCCTGGATCGGCTTCGACACGGTCCACTTCGACTACCGCAACGCCCAGCGCGAGGCTGGCGAGACCAAGTGGAAGTTCGGCTCGCTGCTGAACTACGCCATGGACGGGCTGATCTCGTTCAACAACCGACCGCTGCGCATCGGCATCTGGGCGGGTGTGTCGTTGGTCGCACTGACCGCCCTGTACGCGGTGTGGATCGCGGTCATGGCCATGACCAAGGGGGTGGACGTCCCCGGCTACGTCACCCTCGTGGCGATCATCGTCGGTATCGGCGGCGTCCAGATGATCATGCTGGGGCTGATCGGCGAGTACATCGGGCGCATCTACTACGAGACCAAGCGCCGCCCGCACTTCCTGGTCAAGGAGGCGCACGGCGCCGACCCGCAGGCCCGGCCCGCCGCGGTCCGGGGCGGGGCCGCCACCGGTCCGGCGGAGGCGCCGGCGGCAGAGGATGCGCCGGCCGAGCGCGAGCGCGGCGGCCTGTCGGGGGCGCGCACCACCGTCCCGTCGAAGAACGAGGCCTGCTGAAACCATGAAGGAACAGCTCGGCCAGATCTTCCGCTTCGGCCTCGTCGGGGCCGTCAACACCGGCACGTTCTTCGGCATCTACCTGCTGCTGCACCCGTGGATGCCGTACTTCCTCGCCTACACCCTCGCCTTCCTGTTGGCGATGGTCGGCTCGTTCTTCATGAACACCTACTTCACCTACCGGACCAGGCCGACCTGGAAGAAGTTCCTCCTCTTCCCGCTGACGAACGTCACCAACTACGTCATCCAGTCCGCCGGCCTCTACGCCCTCGTGACCTGGGCCGGCATGGACACCCGGATCGCGCCGCTCGTCGCCGCCGTCGTCGCCATCCCGTTCACCTTCCTGCTCTCCCGCAAGATCCTCGTCCCGGGCGGCCGGAAGCGGGACGGGGACGCCCACGGGGCCGGGCCCGCCGCCTCCGACGAGCCGCGGTCGTCCAGGGTCTGAAACCGGCGCGCAGCCATCCGCGCACACCCCGTAGATTGAGGTGGCAGACGTACGAGCAGGGCAAGGGGCAAGGGGACAGACGTGTCAGCGGCTAGGCAAGGTGTCGTGGACGCCCGCAGGATCGTGGTCAAGGTCGGCTCCTCGTCCCTGACCACCGCGGCCGGCGGGCTCGACGCGGACCGGGTGGACGCCCTGGTCGACGTACTGGCCAAGGCCCGCAGCGGCGGGGAGAAGGAGATCGTCCTCGTCTCCAGCGGCGCCATCGCCGCCGGCCTCTCCCCGCTCGGCCTGCGCCGCCGCCCCACCGACCTGGCCCGCCAGCAGGCCGCCGCCAGCGTCGGCCAGGGCCTCCTCGTCGCCCGCTACACCGCCTCCTTCGCCCGGTACGGGGTACGCGTCGGCCAGGTCCTGCTGACCAGCGACGACACCAGCCGGCGCGCCCACTACCGCAACGCCTACCGCACCCTGGACCAGCTCCTCGCGATGGGCGCCCTCCCGGTCGTCAACGAGAACGACACCGTTGCCACGGACGAGATCCGCTTCGGCGACAACGACCGGCTCGCCGCCCTCGTCGCCCACCTGGTACGGGCGGACCTCCTCGTCCTGCTGTCCGACGTGGACGGGCTGTACGACGGCGACCCGTCGCTCCCCGGCACCACCCGCATCGACGAGGTCCGCGGACCCGCCGACATCGCGCACGTCTCGATCGGCAGCGCGGGCAAGGCCGGCGTCGGCACCGGCGGCATGGTCACCAAGGTCGAGGCGGCCCGGATCGCCGCCGCGGCCGGCATCCCGGTCGTCCTCACCTCGGCCAGCCAGGCCGCCGACGCCCTCGCCGGGAGGATGACCGGCACGCACTTCCACGCCACCGGCCGCCGCTCCGCGGACCGGCTGCTGTGGCTCCAGCACGCGTCGACCCCGCAGGGGCACCTCGTCCTCGACGAGGGCGCCGTGGCCGCGGTCACCGAACGCGGCAGCTCGCTGCTGCCCGCCGGGATCGCCGCCGTCGAGGGCGAGTTCGTCGCCGGCGACCCGGTGGAACTGCGGGCGCCCGACGGCCGCCCGGTGGCCCGGGGCCTGGTCAACTTCGACGCGAGGGAACTCCCGCGGCTCCTCGGCCGCTCCACCCGCGAGCTGGCCCGCGAGCTCGGACCCGAATACGAACGCGAGGTCGTCCACCGGGACGATCTCGTCCTGCTCCACGGCTGAGAGTTCGGCAAAACCGCCGCGCGGCGGGCCCGGGACTGGTCAACTGTGAGGGGCGGACATGCCGGCGGCAGGAAGTGGTGCAGACAGGAGGCGGCTGGTGAGACGAGCGCTGACCAGCATCAACGGCGGCGGGGACGAGCGTGCTGAGCCCTCCCGCCTCTGGCACGTCACCCTGAGCGTCTCCGGCAAGCCGGCGCCGCTGTCGGAGGTGCGGCGCGGGCTGGAGCAGCTGGCCCACGACCATCCCTTCCTACTGACCAGCAGATACGCCGACGACCACGCCGAGATCCGGTACTGGGAGGAGGCGCGCGACCTCCACGACGCTGCGGCGGTCGCGCTGCGCCTGTGGGGTGAGCACCGGTCCTCGGCGCAGCTCCCGCCGTGGGAGATCGTCGGGCTGGAGGTCATCGACCGCGCGACGTACCACCTCCGCGTGGCGGAGGGCTACGGCCCGCCCCCGGCCCACCCGGTGGGCGTCCACCCGTACTGACGCCCCGCCCGCGCCCCGCCCGGCGCGGCTCGACCTGGCCTGCCCTGGCCCGGCCAGGCCGTGCCCGGCTCGCGGTGGCCTCCGGCGGGGCGCGGCCCGGGCCGGCGCGGGGGCCGGGCCGCGGGGCGTCTCGGGGGATGGAACCGGCGCGGGGCCCCGAACGGCGGGGATTACTCTGGCGGCATGACCTCGCTCGATGCCACGACCTCCCCCGTCCTCGCCACCGCGGACCGCGCCCGCACCGCAGCCGCGGCCCTCGCCCCCCTCCCGCGGTCCGCCAAGGACACCGCGCTCCTGGCCATCGCCGACGCGCTGGAGGCCCGTACCGACGAGATCGTCGCCGCCAACGCCGTCGACACCGACAAGGCCCGGGCCGCCGGCACCAGCGAGACGGTCGTCGACCGCCTCACCCTCACCCCGGAGCGGGTCCGCGCCATCGCCTCCGACGTGCGCGACGTCGCCGCCCTGCCCGACCCGGTCGGCGAGGTCGTCCGCGGCTCGACCCTCCCCAACGGCATCGACCTGCGCCAGGTCCGGGTCCCGCTCGGCGTCGTCGGCATCATCTACGAGGCCCGCCCCAACGTCACCGTCGACGCCGCCGCCCTCTGCCTGAAGTCCGGCAACGCGGTCCTGCTGCGCGGCAGCTCCTCCGCATACGCCTCGAACACCGCCCTCGTCGGCATCCTCCGCGACGCCGTCGAGAGCACCGGCATCCCCGCGGACGCGATCCAGCTCGTCCCCGGCGAGTCCCGCGACTCCGTCCGCGAGCTGATGCGCGCCCGCGGCCTCGTCGACGTGCTCATCCCCCGCGGCGGCGCCTCCCTCATCAAGACCGTGGTGGAGGAATCCACCGTCCCGGTCATCGAGACCGGAACCGGCAACTGCCACGTCTACGTGGACGCGCAGGCCGACCTCGACATGGCCGTGGAGATCCTCATCAACTCCAAGGCCCAGCGGCCCTCCGTCTGCAACGCCGCCGAGACCCTCCTCGTCCACCGCGACATCGCCGGCGCCTTCCTGCCTCTCGCCCTCGACGCGCTCGCCGACGCCGGTGTCACCGTCCACGGCGACGACAGCGTCCTCGAAGCCGCCCGCGACTCCAAGGTGACCGCGCTGCGCGCCACCGACGAGGACTGGGAGGCCGAGTACCTCTCCTACGACATCGCCGCCGCCGTCGTGGACTCCCTCGACGACGCCGTCGCCCACATCCGCCGCTGGACCTCCGGCCACACCGAGGCGATCGTCACCACCTCGCAGGCCGCCGCCCGCCGCTTCACCCAGCTGGTCGACTCGACCACCGTCGCCGTAAATGCATCCACCCGGTTCACCGACGGTGGCCAGTTCGGCTTCGGCGCCGAGATCGGGATCTCCACCCAGAAGCTGCACGCCCGCGGCCCGATGGGCCTTCCCGAGCTCACCTCCACCAAGTACATCGTCACCGGCGACGGTCACGTCCGGTAGCGGACAGCTGAACTCCGCGTGGCCGGATTTCGGCTGAGACCCTGCCCAAAGCAGCCCCCCAGGTCTACGCTGGTCCCGTGCCGGACGACGTGGGGGGCAAGTACCCGGACAACGGGGAGCCCGACGACGACCGCGGAGGCGCGGATTTCGACTTCGCCTCCGTGGTGTTCGACGAGGACTTCGTCCGGAAGGCCGAGATCCATGAACCGAGCGCGCTGGAACGCCAGCGCGCCGCCGACCACCGGGCCCGCGCCGAGGCCGAGTCCGCCCGCGCCCTGCCCGGCGGCTGGACCTCCGACGAGGACCCCGACGGCTACGGCTACGGACGCCCCGACGGCTACGGTCTGGACGACCCCGGCTGGGAGTACGGCCACGGGCCGGGCCACCCCGACGCGCCCTACGGGGTCTACGGCGGCAGCCTCCGCCCCTACCGCGGCCGCTCACCGTGGCTGCGGCCGGTCGCCTGGGTGCTCGCCGTGGTGATGGGCCTCGGCATGGTCGCCCTCGCCTTCAGCGCCGTCTACCGCTCCGCCTCGGGCGAGGCCGAGCCCGCTCCCGCGCCCGCCAGCACCCCGCTGAAGGAAGTCAGCGGCGTCGGGGCGTTTATGGACCCCGCCGGCCGCCAACCCTGAAGGTACGACCCCACTCCCGTTCACCGGAGCCGGGGGCTTCTCTGAAGCGGGACCAGCGGGAGAAGCAATGGCCGTGCCAGCAGATCCACCCGACGGCACCCCCGACGGCGTCGGCGGGGGCGACGAGGAGTCCCGGCGGGACGACTACGAGTACGAATACCGCTCGGTGGTGTTCGACGAGGACTTCGTCCGGGCGGCCCGCCTCCAGGAGTTCTCCGCCCAGGAGCGGATGGGCGAGCACGCCCGCGCCGTGCGCAGCCGCTCCCTCTGGTCCGGCGGCGCCGCCCGCCCCGGGAACGGCACCCCCAGCCGCAGCGCCCGTCAGGGGCTGCTGCTCGTGCTGCTCATCGCCCTGGCCTTCGCCTCGGCCGTCTACATGGGCCTGCGCAATCCCGCCGTGCCCGAGCCCGACTCCCGGACCGAGCCGCTGACCAGCACGGTCATCCCGCTGGCGCCGACCGCCCCGGTGCCCGGCGGACGGCCCGTCGACCTGTTCGCGAACAGCCCGGCGGCGGAATTCCGTGTCGGGGCGGCCGGGATCGCCATGCCGGCCGTACGCCGCACCCGGCACTTCACCGACGGGCAGGTCGTCACCGCCCTGTCCATCGCCAAGGACTACCTGGTGCAGTCCTCCCTGGACCCGGACGTCCTGGCCGGCACCGCCACCCGGCCGGTGCGCGTCCTGGTCGACCCGGACCAGCTGGACCAGTTCGACCGCAGCATGACCTCGCCCTCCGGCGACGGGCGGCACGCGGCCACCGGCTGGCTGGTCCGCTTCGACGCCGGCACCGCCGTCATCGCGGACCCCCGCGTCCGGGTGAGCGGGAACCTCGCCTTCGAGGAGGTCTCCGCGGACGTGCTGGAGGTGACCACCGACCACACCTTCGTGTACGCCGTGCGGCCCGCCACCGGTGTGCCCTCCGCAGTGGACGGGGCCTCGTTGTTCACCGTCCGCAGGGAACTGCGGCTCCGCTTCGACCGGGAGGACCTCGGGACCCGGCGGGCGGAACTGGTCTCGGCCTACGTCATGGCCGGGCCCCAGTCCTGCTCCACCGAACCCGCCGAGGGCTTCCGCCCGCTGCTGGCCGGGGCCGGGCCGACCACGGTCGGCCCGGCCGCGAGCGATCCGTACGCCAGCGGCCACCCGAGGCGCAGCACCGGCCTGTGCGGCGTGCTGGCCCCGGCGGCGACGGATGCCGCGACGGCGACGCCCCCCGTCAGTCCTGGGGGGTAGCGCCCTGGCCCCCGGCTGCCGCCCCGGCCCCCGAGCCGTTCGCCCCGGTGAACTTGTCGCGCAGCCGTCCGCCCAGGTCGGCCGTCCCGCCGGCGATGTCGCCCACCAGCTTCATCAGCGGATCCTTGCTGGTGCGCACCGAGTCCGCGTAGTGCGCGGCGGACTCTCGGAAGGAGTCCGTGACCGAGGCGTCCTTGTCCTCCTCCCGGCGCGGGTAGTGGCCGTCCATGATCCGCTGGAAGTCCCGGCTCTCCGACCACTTCTTCAGCTCGGCCGCCCGGACGGTGCTGAAGGGGTGCGTGCGCGGCAGCATGTTGAGGATCTTCAGCACGGAGTCGCGCAGGTCGCCGCTCTGCTCGTACTCCTCGGCCTGGGCCAGGAAGGAGTCCACGTTCATCTCGTGCAGGTGGTTGCCGCCCGCGATCTTCATCAGCCCGCGCATCGAGGCCTGCGGGTCCTGGCCGACCAGCAGGCCGGCCCGGTCCGCCGACAGCTCCGACTTGCGGAACCACTCCCGCAGGGCGGTCACTATCGCGGTGATCGCCACGTTGCCCAGCGGGATCCACGCCACCTTCAGCGCCAGGCCCGTCAGGAAGAGCAGCACCGTGCGGTACACGGCGTGGCCGGACAGCGCGTGCCCCACCTCGTGGCCCACGACCGCCCGCATCTCCTCCTCGTCCAGCAGCTCCACCAGAGCCGTGGTCACCACGATGATCGGCTCGTCCAGCCCGATGCACATCGCGTTCGGCTTCGGGTCCTGCTGCACGTACATCTGCGGGACCTTCTCCAGGTCCAGGATGTAACAGGCGTCACGGAGCATCTCGTACAGGTGCGGGAACTGCGTCTCGCCCACGCGCACCGACTCCGACAGGAACAGCAGCCGCAGGCTGCGCTCCGGCAGCAGGCCGCTGAGGGCCTTGAACACCGTGTCGAACCCGCTGAGCCTGCGCAGCGCCACCAGTGCGGACCGGTCCGCCGGGTGCTCGTACGCGCGTGAGGAGATTCCGGGGAACCTCCTGCGGTCCCGCGCCGGTGCCTTCTCGAAAACCGTCCCGCTCATGACGCCTCCCCCTTGATCGACCAGCTCTCCACTTGCGTCCATCCTCTCCAACGCCTGAGTCGGCGTGAGCGTGCCCCGAGGCCCCGCATACGATGTGAGCGAAGTCTCCGTCCGCTCCCCGACCCGATAGGTATCTGCCTGATGAGCCTCACGTCCACCGCCCACTCGCTGGTTCTCCTCGCCTCGGAGGGGGCCGAGCAGCACGGCGGCAACCACGACAGCCTGAACCCGTACGTGACCGGTGGTGCCGCCCTCGGCATCCTGCTGCTGATGCTCTGGGTGACCACGCGCCTGAACCGCGACCGCTGACCCGCGCCCGCGCACGCGCGCGCATGCGAGCCCGCACCGCTCCGCCGGGCCAGTAGGCTCTGCGCTCATGGGAGAGCAGGAGACGCCTACCGGTCCGGTCAAGCGCCGGCTCGGCGTGATGGGCGGGACATTCGACCCGATCCACCACGGACACCTGGTGGCCGCCAGCGAGGTGGCCGCCCTGTTCCACCTCGACGAGGTGGTGTTCGTACCGACCGGCGAGCCGTGGCAGAAGTCGCAGCGGGCCGTGTCCCCCGCCGAGGACCGCTATCTGATGACGGTCATCGCGACGGCTTCGAACCCGCAGTTCTCGGTGAGCCGCATCGACATCGACCGCGGTGGTCCGACGTACACGATCGACACCCTGCGGGACCTCAGCGCCCTCAATCCGGACGCGGACCTGTTCTTCATCACGGGTGCCGACGCCCTGGCGCAGATCCTCACCTGGCGGAACGCCGACGAGCTCTTCTCCCTCGCCCACTTCATCGGGGTCACCCGGCCCGGCCACGTGCTCACCGACGACGGACTGCCCGAGGGCGGGGTCTCCCTCGTCGAGGTGCCCGCGCTGGCCATCTCCTCCACGGACTGTCGCACCCGGGTCGCCCAGGGTGACCCGGTCTGGTATTTGGTGCCCGACGGTGTGGTGCGCTACATCGACAAGCGTGAGCTGTATCGGGGAGCCTGAGCTTCCGGACAGAAGGGGCCCGCGGTGAACGACCCACAGCAGCCGTACGACCCGTACGCCTCGCAGGAGCAGCAGCTCATCGGCTACGACGCGTACGGGCGGCCCGTGTACGGGCGGGCGCCCGTGCAGCCCGCCGCCCCGCAGGCCCCGCAGTACGACGCGTACGGCCGGCCGTACGACCCGGGCTACGAGCAGGGCTACGGCCAGGGCGGCCCGTCCCACGGCGGGCAGCAGCAGTACGGCGGGCAGCAGCCGCAGGCCGCCCCGCAGGGCCAGCCGTGGACGCCGGGCCACGACACGTACGGCGGCCAGGGCGGAGGCCACGGGTACGGCGGCCAAGGGGACCAGGGCGGCCACGACGGGTACGCCGGCTACGAGTCCCACCAGGCCCCGCAGGCGCAGCAGGCCCACGCGCAGCAGTGGATCCCCCAGCAGGCCGACCGGGAGCCCGTCGCCCCGCAGCGGCCCAGGACCCCGCAGGTCCCGGAGCCCCGGCGCGGTGACGATACCGTCGGCCCCTCCTCCGGCACCGACGACTCCGAGGGCGGGGACGCTCCCGACTACCGCACCGAGCAGTTCGCCTTCCTCGACCAGCCGGACGAGGACTCCGAGGACGTCATCGACTGGCTCAAGTTCACCGAGAGCCGCACCGAGCGCCGCGAGGAGGCCCGCCGCCGCGGCCGCAACCGGGGGATCGCCCTGATCGTCGTCCTCGCCCTGTTCGTGGTCGGCGGCATCGGCTACCTCTGGTACGCGGGCAAGCTGCCCTTCCTCGACGGCCCCGACCGCAAGAAGGCCGCCGCGGCCGCCGCCGGGCCGCAGAAGCGCGACGTGATCGTCGTACACGTCCACAACACGAAGAAGGGCGGCACGTCCACCGCGCTGCTCGTCGACAACGTGACGACGCAGAAGGGCGCCACCGTCCTGCTGCCCAACACCCTCGGCGTCACCAAGGACGACGGCACCGGCACCCCGCTCGGCAAGGCCGTGGGCGACGGCGGCCTCGGCGTGCGCGAGTCCCTGGACTCGGTGCTCGGCACCCGCATCGGCGGCACCTGGCGCCTCGACACCCCGTTCCTGGAGAACCTGGTCGAGCTGGTCGGCGGCATCGAGGTCGACACCGACACCGCGGTCCCGGCCGATGACGCCGTCAAGGCCCCGGCCGTGGCCCAGGGCGCGAAGCAGCACCTCAGCGGCGCCATGGCCGTCGCGTACGCCACCCACCGCGGCCAGAACGAGCCGGAGACCAAGCAGCTGGAGCGGCTCGGCACGGTGCTGTACGGCACCCTGCGCAAGATCCCCGCCGACCCGAAGGCGGCGACGGTCACGGTCGAGAGCATGGGACAGATCCTCGACCCGTCCCTGAACGCGCAGACCCTCGGCACCCTGCTGTACAAGCTCGGCGAACACGCCAAGCAGGGCCCCTCCGCGTACCGCACCGACGTGCTCGGCGTGAAGCCGGACGGCACCCTCACCGACGACGCCAACAAGACCGTGGTCAAGGAGGTGCTCGGCGGCAGCTTCACCGCCGCCCAGGCGGGCACCGCCCCGCGCGTCGGCCTGCGGAACGCCACCGGCGACGAGAAGGCGCAGACGGCGGCGAAGGCCGCGCTGGTCAACGGCGGCTACACCTTCGTCGAGGGCGGCAAGGCCGCCGGGACCCAGTCCGCCACGCAGATCACGTACCAGGACGACGCACAGCGCGCGAAGGCCGTCGAGGTCGCCAAGACGCTGGGGCTGCCCGAGACGGTGGTCAAGAAGGGCGAGAACGCCGTGAACGCAGACGTCGTGGTGACCCTGGGCAAGGACTACAAGCCGTCCTGACCGGGCCCGAGTCGTGCCACCGCCCGCGCCGGACGTCGAGCGCGGGCGGCGTCGGCGGTACATGAGACCCTTGTAGGAATCTGCCCGCCAACCGGAAAGCATGGCCAGTGACCGCCACGGACCGCTCCATCGAGCTCATCACCACCGCCGCCCAGGCGGCGGCCGACCGGCTCGCGCACGACATCATCGCGTACGACGTCAGCGACGTGCTGTCGATCACCGACGCCTTCCTGCTCGCCTCGGCGCCCAACGACCGCCAGGTCAAGTCGATCGTCGACGAGATCGAGGAGCGGCTGCTCAAGGAGCTCGGCGCCAAGCCGGTGCGCCGCGAGGGGGACCGCGACGCCCGCTGGATCCTGCTGGACTACGTCGACATCGTCGTCCACGTCCAGCACAGCGAGGAGCGGGTCTTCTACGCGCTGGAGCGCCTGTGGAAGGACTGCCCCGAGATCGAGCTGCCCGAGGACGCCAAGCTCACCAAGGGCAAGGCGGAGGAGTACGCCAAGCTGCGCGAGGCGCAGGGCGACGAGGACCTGGACGGTGATCTGTTCTGAGCACACGCCCCGACACGAGCCCGAGCGCCCGCAGGGGCGAGGGGGCGGCTCCGGCCGCCCGTTCCGGCCGGAAGATCGTCCTGTGGCGGCACGGCCAGACCTCCTGGAACCTGGAGCGCCGCTTCCAGGGCTCCACGGACATCCCGCTGACCGAGACCGGTGTGGCGCAGGCGCGTCGTGCCGCCCGGCTGCTCGCCTCCCTGAAGCCGGACGCCATCGTGGCCTCCGACCTCCAGCGCGCCTCCGCCACCGCCGCGGAGCTGGCCGGCGTCACGGGCCTGTCCGTGGCGCACACGTCCGCGCTGCGCGAGACGTACGCCGGCGAGTGGCAGGGCCTCACGCACGACGAGATCCTGGAGAAGCACGGCGAGCAGTACGCGGCGTGGAAGCGCGGCGAGCCCGTCCGCCGCGGTGGCGGCGAGCTGGAGACCGAGGTCGCCGACCGGGCCGCCCCGGTGGTGCTGGAGCACGCCGGTCGGCTGTCGCAGAGCGGCACGCTCGTCGTGGTCAGCCACGGCGGCACGATCCGGACGACCATCGGTCGGCTGCTGGGGCTGGCGGCGCACGACTGGGAGAGCCTGGGCGGGCTCTCCAACTGCTGCTGGTCCGTCCTGGGCGAGGGCGCCCGCGGCTGGCGGCTGCTGGAACACAACGCCGGCACGCTGCCGGAACCGGTGCTCGGCGACGACGACTGAGCTGCTGGTGGGCCCCGTCCGGAGGCCGCCCGCACCCGGATTTCACTTTCGGGCCGGTCACAGGCTAGAGTTCTTCTTGTTCGCAGCGCGGAACACCGGAAACGGGGGAGCGAGGCGGAGAGCGGGGCTATAGCTCAGTTGGTAGAGCGCCTGCATGGCATGCAGGAGGTCAGGAGTTCAATTCTCCTTAGCTCCACAATCAGGATCCCGTCCCCAACAGGGGGCGGGATCCTTTGCGTTTGATACCCGTGCGCTTGCTGACCTGCCACGCACCCGCGTGGCAGAATCGGACGGCCGGCGGGGGAGTCGACGGCCCGACGCGGGAGGGAGTCGCTGACGGATGGGTGCACACCGGCGGCGGTGCGACTGGTGCAACAACGGCACGCCGATCGTGCGGGACATGGACCCGGTCAACCCCGACTACCAGTACTGGTGCGAGGAATGCGCGCGGGCGCTGATCATAAAAGGCGACCCGATCGAGACCTACCGGGAACTGGAGGGCGAGCCGATCTACGGCCGCCTTCTCGACGAGCACTGCACGCTCAAGCGGTTCTACCAGTTCGCGCGCGCTTGACAGGACGAAGTGGACAAAACGACCTCCAGGAAACCGATTTTGGGAGTTGGGTCAGGTCCGTGTAATGTTCTCGATGTCGCCAGGGGGAACCGGCAAGGGAAACCGAGAAGGGGCCCGGCGGCAGAGAGAAACAAGGGGCTATAGCTCAGTTGGTAGAGCGCCTGCATGGCATGCAGGAGGTCAGGAGTTCAATTCTCCTTAGCTCCACAGTGTGGAAGAGGGTCACCCGGATCGGGTGGCCCTCTTCTCGTCTTGCGGAACGGCCGAGCGGTCGCCGGGACCGCTGCGGTACCCTGGCGCCATGCGTGCCGTACGCCTTCTGCTTACCGAGCCGCGCTGATCAGTACCGACCCCTCGAGACGGTCGGCATCGGCGCGGCGCCCCCTCCTGTGCGAGGGGTTTTTTCGTTTGAGCGAGCAGGTTCGTTCGAGTGAGCAGAGCCGGCAGAGACGATCGATGGAGCTTCCGAAAACATGAGCGAGACGAACACCCCGGCCCCCGAGGCGGCCGAGGCGCACCGTTACACGGCTGCCATGGCCGCCGACATCGAGGCACGCTGGCAGGACGTCTGGGACGCGCAGGGCACCTACGAGGCCCCGAACCCGACCGGCGACCTGGCCGGTGACCCGGCGGTCGTCGCGCGCCCCAAGAAGTTCATCATGGACATGTTCCCGTACCCGTCCGGTGCGGGTCTGCACGTCGGCCACCCGCTCGGGTACATCGCCACCGACGTCTTCGCCCGTCACCAGCGGATGACCGGCCACAACGTCCTGCACACCCTGGGATTCGACGCCTTCGGCCTGCCCGCCGAGCAGTACGCCGTGCAGACCGGCACGCACCCGCGCGTGTCCACCGAGGCGAACATCGAGAACATGAAGGCGCAGCTGCGCCGGCTGGGCCTGGGCCACGACAGGCGCCGGTCGTTCGCGACGATCGACCCGGACTACTACAAGTGGACCCAGTGGATCTTCCTGCAGATCTACAACTCCTGGTACGACACCGAGGCGAAGAAGGCGCGCCCGATCGCCGAGCTGGTCGCCTCCTTCGAGGACGGCTCCCGCGAGGTCCCCGGCGGCCGCACCTGGGCCGACCTGACCGCCGTCGAGCGGGCCGGCGTCCTGGACGACTACCGCCTGGCCTACCCCTCGGACGCGCCCGTGAACTGGTGCCCCGGCCTGGGCACCGTCCTGGCCAACGAGGAGGTCACCGCGGACGGCCGCTCCGAGCGCGGCAACTTCCCGGTCTTCAAGGCCCGGCTGAGCCAGTGGAACATGCGCATCACCGCGTACGCCGACCGGCTGCTGGACGACCTGGACGCGCTGGACTGGCCCGAGGCCATCAAGCTGCAGCAGCGGAACTGGATCGGCCGCAGCGAGGGCGCCCGCGTCGACTTCGCCGTGGGCGGCGACGCCATCACCGTCTTCACCACCCGCCCCGACACCCTGTTCGGCGCCACCTACATGGTCCTGGCGCCCGAGCACCCGCTGGTCGAGAAGATCGTCCCCGCCGAATGGCCCGAGGGTACGCACCAGGTGTGGACCGGCGGCTCCGCCACCCCCGGCGAGGCCGTGGACGCGTACCGCAAGCAGGCCGCCTCCAAGTCCGACGTCGAGCGCCAGGCCGAGGCGAAGGACAAGACCGGTGTCTTCACCGGCGCCTACGCCACCAACCCGGTCAGCGGCGACCGGGTCCCGGTCTTCATCGCCGACTACGTGCTGATGGGCTACGGCACCGGCGCGATCATGGCCGTCCCGGCGCACGACTCCCGCGACTTCGCCTTCGCGCGGGCCTTCGAGCTGCCGGTGCGCTGCGTCGTGGAGCCCTCGGACGACCGCGACGCCGACCCGGCCGAGTGGGACGACGCCTTCACCTCGTACGACGGCACCATCGTCAACTCGACCGGCGAGGGCATCTCCCTGGACGGCCTGACCGTCGTCGACGCCAAGGCCGCCATCACCGCCTGGCTGGCCGAGCAGGGCATCGGAGAGGGCACCGTCAACTTCCGCCTGCGGGACTGGCTGTTCAGCCGCCAGCGCTACTGGGGCGAGCCCTTCCCGATCGTCTACGACGAGGACGGCGTCGCGCACGCCCTGCCCGAGTCGATGCTGCCGCTGGAGCTGCCCGAGGTCGAGGACTACTCGCCGCGCACCTTCGAGCCCGACGACGCCGGCTCCAAGCCGGAGACCCCGCTGTCCCGCAACGAGGCCTGGGTCAACGTCGAGCTGGACCTGGGCGACGGGCGCGGTGTCCGCTCGTACCGCCGCGAGACCAACACCATGCCCAACTGGGCCGGTTCCTGCTGGTACGAGCTGCGCTACCTGGACCCGCACAACGACGCGGCCCTGGTCGACCCGCAGATCGAGCAGTACTGGATGGGCCCGCGCGAGAGCGCGCCGCACGGCGGCGTCGACCTGTACGTGGGCGGCGCCGAGCACGCCGTGCTGCACCTGCTGTACGCACGCTTCTGGTCGAAGGTGCTGTTCGACCTGGGCCACGTCTCCTCGGCGGAGCCGTTCCACAAGCTGTTCAACCAGGGCATGATCCAGGCGTACGCGTACACCGACGAGCGCGGCGTGTACGTCCCGGCCGCCGAGGTCGAGGAGCGCGACGGCGCCTGGTTCCACGACGGCAAGCCGGTCAAGCGCGAGCACGGCAAGATGGGCAAGTCCCTGAAGAACGCCGTCACGCCGGACGAGATCTGCGAGGAGTACGGCGCCGACACCCTGCGCCTGTACGAGATGGCGATGGGCCCGCTGGACGTCTCCCGTCCGTGGGACACCCGCGCCGTCGTCGGCCAGTTCCGGCTGCTGCAGCGGCTGTGGCGCAACGTCGTGGACGAGGAGACCGGACAGGTCACCGTCGTCGACGCGGAGCCCGGCGAGGACACCCTGCGCGCGCTGCACAAGGCGATCGACGGGGCCGGGGCGGACATGGCGGGCCTGCGCTTCAACACCGCCATCGCGAAGATCACCGAGCTGAACAACTTCCTGACCAAGGCGGGTCGTCCGCTGGAGCGCTCGGTCGCCGAGCGACTGGTCCTGCTGGTCGCACCGCTGGCCCCGCACATCGCGGAGGAGCTGTGGCACCGCCTGGGCCACAGCGGGTCCGTGGTGCACCAGGACTTCCCGGTGGCCGACCCGGCGTACGTGGTGGACGAGGCCGTGACCTGCGTCGTGCAGATCAAGGGCAAGGTCAAGGCCCGCCTGGAGGTGCCTCCGACGATCTCCGAGGGAGACCTGGAGCAGCTGGCGCTGGGCAACGAGGCCGTCGTGGCGGCGCTGGGCGGGGCCGAGATCCGCAAGGTGATCGTGCGCGCGCCGAAGCTGGTGAACATCGTCGTCTGAGGTCGGGGTAATCCCGTACGGGCAGGTTGGGGGTTCGTTCGGAACCCCTGGCCTGCCCGTGGCGTTTACGGTGGAGGGGACGGAAAACAGCAGGGGAAGGGGCCCTCATGGATGCGGGCATGTTGATCATCATGTTTGCCTTGGTGATGCTGTTCGCCTTCCTGGGGCTCGGCGCATGGGCCACGGTGAAGGCGGTCGGCGCGGCGAAGCGCGGCGTGGACCGTACGATCACGCAGGCCAGACGGACCGTGGAGGACACGGCCCTGAAGGCCAAGAGCCTCGGCCAGGTCGGCGTCGGCGGGGCGCTGGCCCAGCTGCGCCTGGACCTGCGGACGTCGATGCGGGCCACACAGGACGCGCTGACCGAGGGGGCCCGGACGGACGCCTCGCTGAAGGAGTCGCTCGCCCTGTTCGAGCGGCTGAGCGCGCACGGCCACGAGCTGGACGACGAGCTGAAGCGGCTGGAGCAGGAGCCGGACCGGGCGCGGGTCGCCCAGGCCCTGCCCGACCTGCGGGAGCGGGCCGCGAAGATCACGCAGGCTGCGGACTCGCTGCGGTGGGCCGCGCGCGACCGGGCCCGCCGGTTCGCGGACGACGAGCTGTCGTCGCTGTCGTCGCAGATCGAGGTCGAGTCGGACGCGCTGCGGGACTGGGCCTCCCGCCGGGACTCGCTGGACGACCTGGCGGCGGCCGCGGCTGCGTGGGACGCGGGCGCGGCCCCCGCAGCCGGATCGGGCCCCGCTGCGGGCCCCGCACCGGACGCGGGCGCCGGTCAGGACGCCCGGGGCCGGCAGGGCCCGTCCCCCGCTCCGGCGCTGAACCCCTCCGTGACGCCGCCGACGTACCCGTGGCAGAAGAGCCCCCGGCCCGAGGCGACGACCTGAGGCGAACCCCGGGCGACCGGGGCCGTGACGGCGCCACCCGGCCGGCGGCTGTGGCCCCGTCGTGAGCTCCGCTGCGGGCGGGGTCGGGCTGCCGCCGCAGCCGCGCGGGCGGTAACCTCCGCCTCATGTCCCGCCATGTCGCGATCGTCACCGATTCCACGGCCTACCTGCCCCCACCGGCCATGGCGCGGCACGGAATCACCTCCGTCCCGCTGACCGTGGTCGTCGGCGGCGAGGCCCTCGTAGAGGGCACCGAGATCTCGGCGCGCAGCCTGGCCCTGGCCCTGCAGAAGCGCCGCTCGGTCACCACCTCCCGCCCGAGCCCGGAGGAGTTCGTACGGGCCTACCGGGCAGCCGCGGAGGCCGGTGCGACGGGCATCGTCAGCCTGCACCTCTCCGCGGACTTCTCCGGCACCTACGACGCCGCCGTGCTCGCGGCGAGGACCGCCCCGGTGCCGGTGCGGGTGGTCGACACGGGCATGGTCGCGATGGCCCTCGGGTTCTGCGCCCTGGCCGCCGCCGAGACGGCCGAGACCGGCGGCTCCCTCGACGAGGCCGTGGCCGCCGCGGAGAAGCGGGCTGCGGGCATGGCGGCGTACTTCTACGTCGACACCCTCGACTACCTCCGGCGGGGCGGGCGCATCGGGGCCGCCCAGGCCCTCCTCGGCTCGGCCCTCGCGGTGAAGCCGCTGCTCACGCTGGACGGCGGGCGCATCGAGATGCTGGAGAAGGTGCGGACGGCCTCCAAGGCCATCGCCAGGCTGGAGGAGCTGGCCGTCGAGCGGGCCGGCACGGCCGACGTGGACGTGGCCGTGCACCACCTCGCGGCGCCCGAGCGGGCGGAGAAGCTCGCGGAGCGGCTGCGCGAACGCATCCCGGGCCTGGGGGAGATGCACGTCAGCGAGGTCGGCGCGGTGATCGGCGCGCACACGGGACCGGGGCTGCTGGCGGCGGTCGTCTCGCCCCGCTGACCACCGGAACGAGTGGCGCGGTTTTCCACAAGGGGTGGGAAGTCCACCGGATTTGAGCATTCCGAACGGTGGCCGGGATTCGTCCCTACCTTCGAGGCATGACTCTTCAGACGCGCAGGCCACACCGCTCCGGAGCCGCTGCCGGCCCGGGCCGTTCCCGTCCCTCCGACAGCCGCCCACGCCACCGCCGCGGGCGCCCCGACACCGGTTTCCGCGGGCCGGCCGCCACCCGTTTCCGCCGGCGGGCGGTCGCGCCCTCCGCGGCCGCCGCAGCGGAGGTGGTGCGACGCCGGGCGGAAGCCCTCCTCAGCGGTGGTGCCGCGCCGCCAGGGGTACCGGATCCGCCGCAACCACCGCCACGGCCCTTTCTGCCGCCGTGGCCGGCCCCGCCGCCGCGTACGGCCCCGCCGCCGACTTCGCTTCCGTCGTCGGCTCCGACCCTGTCGCCCCCGCCGGTGTCGGGCGGGCCCGGTGGCGACGAGCCGTCGGAGGCGGGGGTGGTGCGGGCCTCGGGGGGCTCGGGGTGGCTTGCCGTGCGGGAGCGGCTGCCGCTGTGGGTGCAGGCGCGGCTGGAGGTCCGGCCGCGCGCCGTGGGCGCCGTCGCAGTCGTGCTGGCGGCTGCCGTCGGGATCGGGGTCCAGCAGTACTGGTCAGCCCGGCCGCAGCCGGTGACCGCGCCCCCGGCCCTGGCCCCGGCCCCGGCACCCGCCCCGACGCCCGGCCCGGTGCCCGGGCCACCCGGCACCGCAGCCGGTGGCTCCCGCATCGTCGTGGACGTCAGCGGCAAGGTCCGCGAGCCCGGGGTGCGGCGGCTGCCCGCGGGTTCGCGGGTGGAGGACGCGCTCACCGCCGCCGGGGGTGTCGACCCCGGCACGGACACCACCGGTCTGAACCGGGCGCGGGTCCTGGTCGACGGCGAACACGTCGTCGTCGGGGGTCCGGCACCGCCCGCACCAGGGCCCGGCGGGCCGTCCGCCGGCCCGATCAGCCTCGGCGCGGCCACGGTGGAGCAACTGGACGCGCTGCCCGGGGTCGGGCCCGTGCTGGCGCAGCACATCGTCGACTTCCGCACCGCCCGCGGCGGATTCCGGTCGGTGGAGGAGCTCCGCCAGGTCAACGGCATCGGCGAGCGCCGCTTCGCCGACCTGCGCAAACTGGTGCGGCCGTGAAGCGGACCGAGGGTGCGCAGCCCCTGGACCTCCGGCTGGTCGTGCCGGCCCTGGCCGCCTGGGCGGCGGCCGCCGTCGCCCTGCGCGTGCCGGCCGGGTGGGGTGCCTGGGGGGCTGGGTTCGCGGTGGCGGCCGCCGGGCTGCTGCTCCTCGCCGGATGCCACCGCCCGGACCGGCTTTGGCGTGCCGGTACCGCCGCGGCCCTCGCCCTGCTGTGCGCGGCCGCCGGGGCCGGGGTGGCGGCCCTCGCCAAGGCGGAGGCCCGGGCCGGACCGGTCGACGGCCTGGCCCGGGACCACGCCCGGGTCCTCACCGAGCTCACGATCGCCTCCGATCCGCGCAGCACCCGTACCGGCGGCGGCCCGCCCGTGGTCGTGCTGGACGCGGTGGTGACCCGGGTGACCGAGCCCGGGGGCGCGGCGACGCGGGTCGAGACCCCGGTCCGCGTCCTCGCCGGGCATCCCGACTGGGGCGGGCTGCTGCCCTCCACCCGGGTCGCGGTGGAGGCCCGCCTCGCGCCGGGGCGGGACGGGGAACGGGCCGTGGCGCTGCTGCGGCCGGCCGGGGACGCCGGGCCCCGGGTGACCGGCGGCCCCGATGCCGTCCAGCGGCTAGCCGGGCGGCTGCGGGCCGGGCTGCGCGAGGCCACGGACGGGCTCGCACCGGATGCCAGGGCGCTGCTGCCGGCCCTCGTGGTCGGGGACACCTCCCGGGTGCCGCCCGAGCTGGACGAGGCCTTCCGGGCCACCGACCTGCTGCACCTGCTGGCCGTCTCCGGGGCGAACCTGACCGTGGTGCTGTTCCTGCTCGTCGGGCCCCCGGCCAGCGCACAACTCGCCGAGCGGCGCGGGCTCGCCCCGCGGCTCGGGCTCTCCCTGCGGGCCACCGCGCTCGCCGGGACGGCGCTGACGCTGGCGTTCGTGGTCGTCTGCCGGCCCGAGCCGAGCGTGCTGCGGGCCGCCGCCTGCGGGGCCGTCACCCTGCTGGCCCTCGCCACCGGCCGGCGCAGGTCCCTGCTCCCCGCCCTGGCCGCCGCCGCACTGCTGCTCGTGCTGCACGATCCGTGGCTGGCCCGCAGCCCCGGCTTCCTGCTGTCCGTCCTGGCCACCGGGTCCCTGCTGACGCTCGCCCCCCGGTGGAGCGCAGCCCTGCGGCGGCGCGGGATGCGGCCCCGGCTCGCCGAGGCGCTGGGGGCCGCCGCCGCGGCCCAGGCCGTCTGCGCGCCCGTCGTCGTGGTGCTGTCGGCGCGGGTGAGCCTGGTCGGGGTGCCGTGCAACCTGCTGGCCGAGCTCGCGGCGGGGCCGGCGACCGTGCTCGGCTTCGCGGTGCTCGCGGCGGCCCCGCTGTGCCCGCCCGCCGCGGAGCTGCTCGCCCGGTGCGCGGCGGTGCCGGCCGGGTGGATCGCCGCGGTGGCCCGGGCCGGGGCGCGCCTGCCCGGGGCGGAGCTGGCCTGGCCGGGCGGGCTCGGCGGCGGGCTGCTGCTGGCCGCCCTGACGGGGGCCGCCCTGGCCTTCGGAACGCGGCTCCTGCGCCGGGCGTGGGTGTGCTGGGCGCTGTGCCTGCTGCTGTTCCTGGCCGTGCTGCGGCCCCCGCAGGTCACCCGTACGCTCACCGGCTGGCCGCCGCCCGACTGGAGCTACGTGCAGTGCGCGGTCGGGCAGGGCGACGCCGGCGTCCTCGCCGCCGGGCCCGGTACGGCCGTGGTGGTGGACGCGGGGCCCGAACCCGGCCCGGTGGACGAGTGCCTGCGCGTGCTGGGGGTGCGGAGGGTGCCGCTGCTCCTGCTGACCCACTTCCACGCCGACCACGTCGGGGGGCTGCCCGGGGTGCTGCGGGGCCGGGCGGTCGGCGCCATCCAGACCACCACGCTGGACGAGCCGGCCGGGCAGGCGGCGTTCGTCCGGCGGACCGCGGCGGCGGCCGGCGTGCCCGTCGCCGCGGCCGTGGCGGGGGAGCGGCGCCGGGCCGGGCCGCTCGAATGGCAGGTGCTGTGGCCCCCGCCCGGCGGACCGCCCACCGAGGGGCCGAACGACGCCAGCGTGGCCCTGCTGGTGCGCACCGCCGGGCTGACCCTGCTGCTCCTCGGCGACCTCGAACCGCCCTCCCAGCAGGCCCTGTTGGGCGACCACCCGGAACTGGGGCCGGTCGACGTCCTCAAGGTCGCCCACCACGGCTCGGCGCACCAGGACGCCGCACTGCACGAGCGGGTCCGGCCCCGGCTCGCCGTCGTCCCGGTCGGCGCGGGCAACCGCTACGGACACCCCTCCCAGGGCACCCTCCTGCGGCTCCGGTCACTGGGCGCGACGGTCCTGCGCACCGACACCCACGGCTCCGTCGCGATCACCGGCAGTGGGCCCCGGCTGAGCGCGTTCCCGTCGAGGAGAGGGCGGCGCCGGCGCGTCCGAACCGTGCGCCCGCGTTCTGTTTGCCCACAACCCGACAGCATGATCGAATGCGTCTTCGCCACAGCGGGACATGTCCACACAGCACGGGGGTGCACCAACCATGTTCGTACGCCGAAGAGGGAAAGACGCAGCGGGAAGCAGCGCCTCGCACACCACCGCGACGCTGACGCTGCCTCATGCGGCGCACCTGCTCAGCTGTCGGGTCCTCGACACCGTCCACCAGCCGGTCCGCCGGGCCGCGTTCGAGGTGACCGATCCGATCGGCCGGCACGTCGTCAGCGGAGAGACCGACCCGTACGGCGGGTTCACGGCGGCCGTACCGGAGGGGGAGTACCGGCTCACCGTCACCGCCGAGGGCTACGCCCCGTTCCGCGGGGCGACGATCGTCGGGGACTCGGTGCAGTCCGGCACCGCGGAGATCATCCTCGATGCGGTGGAACCGCCGCTGCTGCCGCAGCCCGGACACTGGGAGCTCGACCCGGCGCACTCGTCGATCGCGTTCACGGCCCGGCACATCGGATTCGCCCGGATCCGGGGCCGGTTCAACACCTTCGCCGGGGCGGTGCGGATCGCCGACCGCATGGAGGAGTCCTCCATGCACGTGATCATCGACGCGGCGAGCATCGACACCGGGTTGAGGATGCGCGACGACCACCTGCGGTCGGCGGACTTCCTCGACGCGGTCCACTACCCGACCCTGGAGTTCTACAGCGAGCGGTTCATCCACCGCAGCGGCAGCCGGTGGACCGTAGCGGGCGCGCTGACCCTGCACGGCACCAGCCGGTCGGTGACCCTGGACACCGAGTACCTCGGGCTGGGCACGGGACTGGACGGCGAGCCGCGCGCCGCCTGCCGGGCCTCCGCCGAACTCCACCGCGAGGACTTCGCCCTCACCTGGCAGTCGGTACTGGCCAACGGGATCGCGGCCGTCGGGTCGAGCGTGGACGTGACGCTCGACGTGCAGATCGTCCGCAAGGCCTGAGACGGGCCCTGCACGGCCTTCTACGGGGCTTCCAGCCAGCCCTCGTACTCGGCGGCGAGGCCGTCCAGTGCAGCGGCGTCGAGCCGTTCCCGCGGGTCCTCGACGACGACCAGCCACTGGGCGTCCTCGGCGTCGTCCTCGCCGGCCAGGGCGTCGCGGACCAACTGCGGTTCCTCCTGGAGGCCGAAGCGGTCGACGGCCTCCTCGGCCACCTCCTCCGCGGCGTCGCGGTCGGGCAGCACCAGTACATGTCGCAGGTTCACCCGACCATTCTCGGGTACGCGGGGCGGAGGCCTGTCAGTGCGGCGTGGGATGCTGGGGGCGATGGCCACCAGGAAGAACCCCACCGACGATCCGCTCGCCCCGCTCACCCTCGCGGTGGGGCAGGAGGACCTGCTGCTCGACCGCGCCGTACGGGAGGTGATGGCGGCCGCCCGCGCCGCCGACCCCGACACGGACGTGCGCGACCTGACGTCCGAGCAGCTCCAGCCCGGCACGCTGGCCGAGCTCACCAGCCCCTCGCTGTTCTCCGAGCGCAAGGTGCTGGTCGTCCGCAACGCGCAGGACCTGTCCGCGGACACGGTCAAGGAGGTCAAGGCGTACATCGCCGCGCCCGTCGAGGACATCGCCCTCGTGCTCCTCCATGCCGGCGGCGTGAAGGGCAAGGGCCTGCTGGACGCGGCCCGCAAGGCGGGGGCCCGGGAGATCGCCTGCCCGAAGATGACGAAGGCGGCGGACCGGCTGGCCTTCGTCCGGGGCGAGTTCCGCACCCTGGGCCGGTCGGCGACCCCGGAGGCCTGCCAGACCCTCGTCGACGCGATCGGCAGCGACCTGCGGGAGCTGGCGAGCGCGGTGGCGCAGCTCTGCGCGGACGTCGAGGGCACCATCGACGAGGCCGTGGTCGGCCGCTACTACACCGGCCGGGCCGAGGCGTCGAGCTTCACGGTCGCCGACCGGGCGGTGGAGGGGCGTGCGGCGGACGCCCTGGAGGCCCTGCGGTGGTCGCTCGCGACCGGGGTGGCCCCGGTGCTGATCACCAGCGCCCTGGCACAGGCCGTCCGGGCGATCGGCAAGCTGGCCTCCGCGCCGCGCGGCGCCCGCCCCGCCGACCTGGCCCGTGACCTCGGCATGCCCCCGTGGAAGATCGACCGGGTGCGCCAGCAGATGCGGGGCTGGTCCGCCGACGGGGTCGCCGACGCCCTCCGCGCGGTCGCCGAGGCCGACGCGGGCGTCAAGGGCGGCGGCGACGATCCCGAGTACGCCCTGGAGAAGGCCGTGGTGGCCGTCGCCCGTGCGGCCCGCCCCCGCCGCCCCGCGTACTGACCGGGCCCCAGGGCCCGGGCACGCCGAAGGCCCCGTACGCCTCCCTGGGGAAAGGGGGGCGGCCGGGGCCTTCGGTTACTGCTGTGTGTGCGCCGCACCCGCGTGGCGAACGCAGGCCGCGTGCGGCGCTGGGGTGCCGGTCAGGAGCGGATGAGAGGGCCCGCTGGGTCCTTCCCGGCGATCACATCGAGTGCTCAGCCCTGAAGGGAGGCAACCTTGGAGGCCAGCGCCGACTTCTTGTTGGCGGCGGCGTTCTTGTGGATGACACCCTTCGACACAGCCTTGTCCAGCTTCCGCGAGGCGACGCGCGCCGCAGCGGTGGCCTTCTCGACGTCGCCGGCGACGACGGCCTCGTTGGCCTTGCGGATGAAGGTGCGGAGCTCGGACTTGACGGACTTGTTGCGCAGGCGCGCCTTCTCGTTCGTCTTGATCCGCTTGATCTGGGACTTGATGTTCGCCACGAAAGAGCCTTTTCAGGTTCAGAGTTTGATCTTCCGGTCGTGCCCCTACCCCCCGGACTGCGTCCGGGGAGCGCCGCCCACGGGTGAGAGGGCGGAAGAGACACAGCTGCCCAGGCTACCAGGGGCCCTCGGGGTGGCCCAAACCGAGCGCACTGCCCGGTCCATGGGACCATGGGAGCTGCGTACAGATCCGACCCAACGCTTCTGCGACCCGAGAATCAGGACACTGCGTGCCCGCCATCCCCAGCCACGTGCCCGAGCCGAGCCGTACCGACCCGGCGCTGATCCGCAATTTCTGCATCATCGCGCACATCGACCACGGCAAGTCGACGCTTGCCGACCGGATGCTGCAGCTCACCGGGGTCGTCGACCAGCGGCAGATGCGCGCCCAGTACCTCGACCGCATGGACATCGAACGTGAGCGCGGCATCACGATCAAGTCCCAGGCGGTCCGACTGCCCTGGGCGCCCACCTCGGGCGACGGCGTGGGCCGGACGCACATCCTCAACATGATCGACACGCCCGGGCACGTCGACTTCACCTACGAGGTCTCGCGTTCCCTCGCCGCGTGCGAGGGCACGATCCTCCTCGTGGACGCCGCCCAGGGCATCGAGGCGCAGACCCTCGCCAACCTGTACCTGGCGATGGAGAACGACCTCACGATCGTCCCGGTCCTCAACAAGATCGACCTGCCGGCGGCCCAGCCGGAGAAGTTCGCCGAGGAGCTGGCGAACCTGGTCGGCTGCGACCCGGACGACGTGCTCCGCGTCTCCGCCAAGACGGGTGTCGGCGTGGAGGCCCTGCTCGACCGCGTCGTGCAGACCGTCCCGGCGCCGGTCGGCGTCAAGGACGCCCCCGCCCGCGCGATGATCTTCGACTCGGTCTACGACTCGTACCGCGGTGTCGTGACGTACGTCCGCGTGGTCGACGGCACGCTCAACAAGCGCGAGCGCATCCGGATGATGTCCACCGGCGCCACGCACGAGCTGCTGGAGATCGGCACCAACTCGCCCGAGATGCTGCCCGCCGACGGCCTCTCCGTCGGCGAGGTGGGCTATCTGATCACCGGCGTGAAGGACGTCCGCCAGTCCAAGGTGGGTGACACCATCACCCAGCAGACCGGCGGTGCCACCGAGGCCCTCGGCGGCTACAAGGACCCGAAGCCGATGGTCTTCTCGGGCCTGTACCCGCTCGACGGCTCGGACTACCCGGAGCTGCGCGAGGCCCTGGACAAGCTCCAGCTCAACGACGCGGCCCTGGTCTACGAGCCGGAGACCTCCGCGGCCCTCGGCTTCGGCTTCCGCGTCGGCTTCCTCGGCCTGCTCCACCTGGACGTGGTCCGCGAGCGCCTGGAGCGCGAGTTCGGCCTCGACCTGATCGCCACCGCCCCGAACGTGGTCTACCGCGTCGTGCTGGAGGACGGCACGGAGGTCACGGTCACCAACCCGAGCGAGTTCCCCGAGGGCAAGATCCGCGACGTCTTCGAGCCGGTCGTGCGGGCCACCGTGCTCGCGCCCACCGAGTTCATCGGCGCGATCATGGAGCTGTGCCAGACCCGTCGCGGCACGCTGCTCGGCATGGACTACCTCTCCGAGGACCGCGTCGAGATCCGCTACACGCTGCCGCTCGCGGAGATCGTCTTCGACTTCTTCGACCAGCTGAAGTCGAAGACGCGCGGCTACGCCTCCCTCGACTACGAGCCCACCGGCGAGCAGGCCTCCAGCCTGGTCAAGGTCGACATCCTGCTGCACGGCGACAAGGTCGACGCCTTCTCCGCCGTCACCCACAAGGACGCCGCCTACGCCTACGGCGTGCGCCTCGTCGCCAAGCTGCGCGAGCTCATCCCGCGGCAGGCCTTCGAGGTGCCGATCCAGGCCGCGATCGGCTCGCGCGTCATCGCCCGCGAGACCATCCGCGCCATCCGCAAGGACGTCCTCGCCAAGTGCTACGGCGGTGACATCTCCCGTAAGCGGAAGCTGCTGGAGAAGCAGAAGGAAGGCAAGAAGCGCATGAAGATGGTCGGCTCCGTGGAGGTCCCCCAGGAGGCCTTCATCGCCGTCCTGTCGAGCGACGATTCCGGCGGCAAGAAGAAGTAGCAGCTCGCCGCAGCCACCCGCCGTTGCAGGCGGAACAGGTCCCCGCGTAGACATGCGGGGGCCTGTTTCGTTATGAATCGGCGGCTCAAGGGCCCTTACGCGGCAGGCGGAGGGCCCCTACCCTGATCACTGCCGTTGGTTACCCGCGAGTTACAACACCTTGGCCGCAAGATTGCTGCCAGCCCTGTCGGAAGCCCGCCGCCCACCCCCGGTCGGCAGGCCCTGCCGCGTGGTCCGGAGGACGTCCGTGAGCGACACACAGACCCTGATCGAGAACCGCCCGCCCTCCGTGGCGGCCCTCTTCCTTGAGCGTGTCGCCGCCACGCCCAACGCCGAGGCCTACCGGTACCCGGTGCCCCCGGCCTCCGGCAGCGGCCCCGACGACTGGAGGTCGCTGAGCTGGGGCCAGGCGGCCGAGCGGGTCTTCGCGATCGCAGCCGGCCTGATCGACCTCGGCCTCAAGGCCGAGGAGCGGGTCGCGCTGGCCTCCAACACCCGCGTCGAGTGGATCCTGGCCGACCTCGGCGTGATGTGCGCGGGCGGCGCGGTCACGACCATCTACCCCAGCACCAACGCCGACGAGTCCGCGTTCATCCTCAAGGACTCCGCCAGCCGGGTGCTGATCGCCGAGGACGCCGCCCAGCTGGCCAAGGCCCGCGAGCGCCGCACCGACCTGCCCGACCTCCGGCACGTCGTGGTCCTGGAGGCCGCCGACGCGGTCCCCGCCGAGGGCGACCCGGAGGGCTGGGTGGTCTCCCTCGCCGATCTGGAGGCCCGCGGCAAGCAGTACCTCACCGAGTACCCGGAGGCGGTCGAGGAACGCATCGGCGCCATCACCGCCGACCAGCTCGCCACCCTCATCTACACCTCCGGCACCACCGGCCGCCCCAAGGGCGTGCGGCTCCCGCACGACAACTGGTCGTACATGGCCAAGGCCACCGTGGCCACCGGCCTGATCACCGCCGAGGACGTCCAGTACCTGTGGCTGCCGCTGGCGCACGTCTTCGGCAAGGTCCTGACCTCCGGACAGATCGAGGTCGGGCACGTCACCGCCGTCGACGGCCGCATCGACAAGATCGTCGAAAACCTACCGGTCGTCCAGCCCACCTACATGGCGGCCGTCCCGCGCATCTTCGAGAAGGTCTACAACGGCGCCGCGGGCAAGGCCCGGGCCGGCGGCGGGGCCAAGTACAAGATCTTCCAGTGGGCCGTCGACGTCGCCCGCGAATACGCCAAGGTCACCCAGGACAACTACCGCCGCACCGGCCGGGCCACCGCCCCCTTCGGCCTCACCACCAAGCACAAGATCGCCGACGCGCTCGTCTACTCCAAGCTCCGCGAGGCCTTCGGCGGCCGGCTGCGCGCCGCCGTCTCCGGCGCCTCCGCCCTGGCCCCCGAGATCGGCTACTTCTTCTCCGGCGCCGGCATCCACATCCTGGAGGGCTACGGCCTGACCGAGTCCAGCGCCGCCTCCTTCGTCAACCCCGGCGAGGCCTACCGCACCGGCACCGTCGGCAAGCCGCTCCCCGGCACCGAGGTCCGCATCGCCGACGACGGCGAGATCCTGCTGCGCGGCCCCGGCGTCATGCAGGGCTACCACGGCCAGCCCGAGAAGACCGCCGAGGTGCTCGAAGAGGACGGCTGGCTGCACACCGGCGACATCGGCGAGCTCTCGCCCGACGGCTACCTGCGCATCACGGACCGCAAGAAGGACCTGATCAAGACCTCCGGCGGCAAGTACGTCGCCCCGGCCGAGATCGAGGGCCAGTTCAAGGCGATCTGCCCGTACGTGTCGAGCATCGTCGTGCACGGCGCCGACCGGAACTTCTGCTCCGCGCTGGTCGCCCTCGACGAGCCCTCCATCATGGGCTGGGCCGCCGAGAACGGGCTGGAGGGCAGGACGTACGCCGAGGTGCTGGCCGCCGCCGAGACGAACCGGCTGGTCGAGACCTACGTACAGACCCTCAACGAGGGGCTGCAGCGCTGGCAGACGATCAAGAAGTTCCGGATCCTGCCGCGCGACCTCGACGTGGAGCACGGCGACCTCACGCCCAGCCTCAAGCTGAAGCGGCCGGTCGTCGAGCGTGAGTTCAAGCACCTGATCGACGAGATGTACGAGGGCGCCCGCGAGGCCTGAGCCCTGCGGTACGGGGCCCGGCGGACCGCCGGGCCCTCCCGCGGCAGCGGCTGCCGGGCCGGCCGAGGCGGCCGCCGGGCGCCCGCCCGGACCGGCCCCCGGCCCGCGTACGGGACAATGGGCGCATGCCTTCCGCACTGCCCGACGGCGAGCCCGTGCCCGAAGACGGCGCGCTGCCGCCGCACGCCCTGGCGGGCGCCGGGGACCGTCCGCTGGGGTTCTACCTGCACGTCCCGTACTGCGCCACCCGCTGCGGGTACTGCGACTTCAACACCTACACCGCGACCGAGCTGCGCGGCTCCGGCGGCGTGCTCGCCTCCCGGGAGAACTACGCCGACACCCTGATCGACGAGGTCCGCCTCGCCCGCAAGGTCCTCGGCGACGACCCGCGGCCCGTCCGCACGGTGTTCGTCGGCGGCGGCACACCCACCCTGCTGCCCGCCGCGCACCTGGTCCGCATGCTCGCGTCGATCCGCGACGAGTTCGGCCTGGCCGACGACGCGGAGATCACCACCGAGGCCAACCCGGAATCGGTCGACCCGGCCTACCTGGCCGAGCTGCGCGCCGGCGGCTTCAACCGGATCTCCTTCGGCATGCAGAGCGCGCGGCAGCACGTCCTGAAGGTGCTCGACCGCACGCACACCCCGGGCCGCCCCGAGGCCTGCGTCGCGGAGGCCCGCCGGGCCGGCTTCGAGCACGTCAACCTGGACCTGATCTACGGCACGCCGGGGGAGTCGGACGACGACTGGCGGGCGTCGCTGGACGCGGCCCTCGGCGCCGGCCCGGACCACGTCTCCGCGTACGCCCTGATCGTGGAGGAGGGCACGCAGCTCGCCCGCCGGATCCGCCGCGGCGAGGTCCCCATGACCGACGACGACGTCCACGCGGACCGGTACCTGATCGCGGACGAGGTGTTCGCGGCGGCCGGCTACTCCTGGTACGAGGTCTCCAACTGGGCCGCCTCCGAGGCGGGCCGCTGCCTGCACAACGAGCTGTACTGGCGGGGCGCGGACTGGTGGGGCGCGGGCCCCGGCGCGCACAGCCACGTCGGCGGGGTGCGCTGGTGGAACGTGAAGCACCCCGGCGCCTACGCGGCCGCGCTGGCCGCGGGCCGGTCCCCCGGCGCCGGCCGCGAGCTGCTGTCCGAGGAGGACCGGCGCGTCGAGCGGATCCTGCTGGAGCTGCGGCTCGTGGACGGCTGCCCGCTGTCCCTGCTGGCCCCGGCCGGCCTGGCGGCCTCCCGCCGCGCCGTGGAGGACGGCCTGCTGGAGTCGGGCCCGTACGCGGCCGGGCGCGCCGTGCTCACCCTGCGGGGCCGGCTGCTGGCCGACGCGGTGGTCCGGGACCTGGTCGACTGACACCGGCGCCCGGCCCGAACCTCGGCGGCGCGGCGCGGCGCGGCGCGGGTCGGGGCCGGCTGGCCGCGGGCCGGCGGTGTGGGCCGGGTCAGGCCGTGACGTGGTCGATGAGGTGCTCCACCGCGCCCAGCAGGGCGGGCTCCAGGTCCCTGTACGACGTCACCCGGGACAGGACGTGCTGCCAGGCGGCCCCGGTGTGCTCGGGCCAGCCCAGCGCCCGGCAGACGCCCGTCTTCCAGTCCTGGCCGCGCGGGACCTCGGGCCAGGCGGCGATGCCCAGCGCGGAGGGCTTCACGGCCTGCCAGACGTCCACGTACGGGTGGCCCAGCACCAGCACGTCGTCACTGGCGACGGCGGCGGCGATCCGGGACTCCTTCGAGCCGGGCACCAGGTGGTCGACCAGGACGCCCAGGCGGGCGTCCGGGCCGGGCGCGAACTCCGCGACGACGTCGGGCAGGTGGTCGACGCCCTCCAGGTACTCCACGACGACGCCCTCGATCCGCAGGTCGTCGCCCCACACCCGCTCGACCAGCTCGGCGTCGTGCCGGCCCTCCACGTAGATCCGCCCCGCCCGCGCCACCCGGGCCCTGGCCCCCGGGACCGCGATCGAGCCCGAGGCCGTGCGCCGCGGCCCCGCCGAGGCCCGGGCGACGGGCCGGACGAGGGTGACCACGGCGCCCTCCAGCAGAAAGCCGCTGGGCTCCAGCGGGAAGACCCGCCGCTTGCCGAAGCGGTCCTCCAGGGTCACGGTGCCCGCCTCGCAGGCCACCACGGCGCCGCAGAAGTCCGTACCGGCCACCTCGACCACCAGGTCGGGATCGGCTGGCACCTCGGGCACGGCCGGGGCGCGCTTCCACGGCGGGGTCAGGTCGGGGGAGTACTCACGCATCCGGCCGCCCCTGGGAGAGCGGGTGCGCGCCCGGGTCCGACAGGCCGAACCGGACGGCCAGTGCGTCGCGTTGCGCGCGGACGAAGGCCGCGTCGACCACGGCGCCGTGCCCCGGCACGTACAGCGCGTCCTCCCCGCCCAGCGCCAGCAGTCGGTCCACGGCCGCCGGCCACTGCTCGGGCAGCGCGTCCCGGCCCGCCTGGGGCTCGCCGGACTCCTCCACGAGGTCGCCGCAGAACACCGTCTCGCGCTCGCCCGGCACGAAGACGGCCAGGTCGTAGGGGGTGTGGCCGGGCCCCACGTTGGCCAGCAGCACCTGGACGCCGCCCAGGTCCAGCGTCCACTCGCCCGATACCAGGTGCCGCGGGGGCACCAGCAGGTCCGCGGCTTCGGCGGCCTCGGCCGCGTCCAGGCCCTGGCGCACCGCGTCCTCCCGGAGCTCGTCGCGCCGCGAGCGGAGCTCGCCGTCCAGCCCGACCGCCCCGTAGACCTCGGCCCCGGAGAAGGCCGCGCTGCCCAGGACATGATCGAAATGTCCGTGGGTGAATGCGATATGGGTCACGTGCCGGCCCGTCAGCCGCTCGGCCTCGGCCCTCAGCGAGGCCCCCTCACGAACGCTCGAACCGGGGTCGATCATCAGGACGGAATCGTCCCCGACCACCAGTCCCACCGTGCAATCCCACACCGGAAGACGCTTGCGGCCGGTCCGCCGTGTCAAACGTTCCCAATTCGTGTCTTCCCACCGTACGTCCATACCGCGACGCTACCTGGCGGGCCACCCTTGCTAGCCGTGCACTACCCGGCCGTACACTGGCCGGGGGATCGCTGGCACTCCGACGAGGCGAGTGCCAGAAGCAGTGGACCACGACGACCCGCATCACAGCTGGAGGTGTGCGCGATGCTCAGCGAACGCAGACTCGAGGTGCTCCGCGCCATCGTCCAGGACTACGTCGGGACGGAGGAGCCGGTCGGCTCCAAGGCGCTGACCGAGCGCCACAAGCTCGGCGTGTCGCCGGCCACCGTGCGCAACGACATGGCCGTCCTGGAGGAGGAGGGCTACATCGCCCAGCCGCACACCAGTGCCGGCCGGATCCCCACGGACAAGGGCTACCGCCTCTTCGTCGACAAGCTGGCGGACGTCAAGCCGCTGTCGACGCCGGAGCGCCGGGCCATCCAGAACTTCCTCGACGGCGCCGTCGACCTCGACGACGTCATCGGCCGGACGGTGCGGCTGCTCTCGACGCTGACCCGGCAGGTCGCGATCGTGCAGTACCCGTCGCTGACCCGCTCCACGGTCCGGCACGTCGAGCTGCTCGCGCTGGCGCCGGCCCGCCTGATGCTGGTGCTGATCACCGACACCGGTCGGGTCGAACAGCGGCTGGTCGACTGCCCGGCGCCGTTCGCCGAGACCTCGCTCGCCGATCTGCGGGCGAGGCTCAACAGCAGGGTCGTCGGCCGCAGGTTCACCGATGTCCCGCGGCTCGTGCAGGACCTCCCGGAGGCCTTCGAGCCGGACGACCGGGGCACGGTCGCGACCGTGCTCCAGACGTTGCTGGAGACGCTGGCGGAGGAGGCGGAGGAGCGGCTGATGATCGGCGGCACCGCCAATCTGACGCGCTCCGGACACGATTTCCCCCTGACGATCAGGCCGGTGCTGGAGGCGCTGGAGGAGCAGGTCGTGCTCCTCAAGCTGCTCGGCGAGGCCAGTGAATCGGGTATGGCTGTACGAATCGGGCATGAGAACGCTTACGAGGGACTGAACTCCACGTCCGTCGTGTCGGTCGGCTACGGTTCGGGCGGCGAGAGTGTCGCCAAACTCGGCGTGGTCGGACCGACCCGCATGGACTACCCCGGAACGATGGGAGCGGTACGCGCAGTGGCACGTTACGTCGGACAGATCCTGGCGGAGTCGTAAGTGGCCACGGACTACTACGCCGTACTCGGCGTACGCCGCGACGCATCGCAGGACGAGATCAAGAAGGCCTTCCGCCGCCTGGCGCGTGAACTCCACCCGGACGTGAATCCGGACCCGAAGACGCAGGAGCGCTTCAAGGAGATCAACGCCGCGTACGAGGTCCTCTCGGACCCGCAGAAGAAGCAGGTCTACGACCTCGGCGGGGACCCGCTGTCCTCCTCGGGCGGCGCCGGTGGCGCGGGCGGCTTCGGCGCGGGCGGCTTCGGCAACTTCTCCGACATCATGGACGCCTTCTTCGGCCAGGCGGCGCAGCGCGGACCGCGCTCGCGGACCCGTCGCGGCCAGGACGCCATGATCCGCCTCGACCTGGAGCTGGACGAGGCCGCGTTCGGTACGACCAAGGACATCCAGGTCGACACCGCCGTCGTCTGCACCACCTGCTCCGGTGAGGGCGCGGCGCCCGGCACCTCGGCGCAGACGTGTGACATGTGCCGTGGCCGCGGTGAGGTGTCGCAGGTCACCCGGTCCTTCCTGGGCCAGGTCATGACCTCGCGCCCCTGCCCCCAGTGCCAGGGCTTCGGCACCGTCGTCCCGACCCCGTGCCCCGAGTGCGCGGGCGACGGCCGGGTCCGCTCCCGCCGCAGCCTCACGGTCAAGATCCCGGCCGGCGTCGAGAACGGCACCCGGATCCAGCTCGCGGGCGAGGGCGAGGTCGGCCCCGGCGGCGGCCCCGCCGGCGACCTGTACGTCGAGATCCACGAGCTGCCGCACCCGGTGTTCCAGCGGCGCGGCGACGACCTGCACTGCACGGTGACCATCCCCATGACGGCGGCGGCCCTCGGCACCAAGTGCCCGCTGGAGACGCTCGACGGCATGGAGGAGGTCGACATCCGGCCCGGCACCCAGTCCGGCCAGTCGATCCCGCTGCACGGCCGGGGCGTGACGCACCTGCGCGGCGGCGGCCGCGGCGACCTGATCGTCCACGTCGAGGTGCAGACCCCGGGCAAGCTGGACGCCCAGCAGGAGGAGCTGCTGCGCCAGCTCGCCAAGCTGCGCGGCGAGGAGCGGCCGATGGGCCAGTTCGCGCCGGGCCAGCAGGGCCTCTTCAGCCGTCTGAAGGACGCGTTCAACGGCCGCTGAGCGGCCCGCGGGAGACCGCCCACACGACGTACGAGCCCGGTCCGGGGACATCCCGGGCCGGGCTCGGCGCTCCTGCCGGGACACCGGTCGGGCGGGGTGGTCGCGGGGCGGTCACGGAGATTCGGCGCCGGGGGCGGGACGTGGCACGATGCTGGACATGTCCTTGGCACTGAGCGGTCTCCACCGGTACCCGATCGTGCAGGCTCCCATGGCGGGCGGGGCCTCCTGTCCGCCGCTCGCCGCAGCCGTGTGCGAGGCGGGCGCCCTGGGCTTCCTCGCCGGCGGCTACAAGACCGCCGACGGCATGTACCAGGAGGTCAAACGGCTGCGCGCGCTCACCCGGCGCCCGTTCGGCGTGAACCTCTTCATGCCGCAGACCGGCCCCGTCGACCAGGCCGCCGTCGAGGCCTACCGCGGCCAACTCGCCGGCGAGGCCACCTGGTACGACGTCTCGATCGCCGAAGAGGACACCCTCGGCACCAGCGACGACGGCTACGACGCCAAGCTGGCGATCCTCCTGGAGGACCCGGTCCCGGTGGTGTCGTTCACCTTCGGCTGCCCCACGGCCGCCGTCATCGCCTCCCTGCACACGGCGGGCACGTACAGCATCGTCACCGTCACCTCGATCGACGAGGCCCGCGCCGCCCAGGCGGCGGGCGCCGACGCCGTCTGCGTCCAGGGCGTGGAGGCGGGCGGCCACCAGGGCACCCACCGCGACGACCCGCAGGCCGACGCCACGGCCGGGGTCGGCCTGCTCGCGCTCGTGGCGCAGGTCCGCGAGGCGGTGGCCCTCCCGATCATCGCGGCGGGCGGACTGATGCGCGGCTCGCAGATCGCGGCGCTGATGGCGGCCGGCGCGGAGGCGGCCCAGCTCGGCACGGCCTTCCTCGCCTGCCCGGAGTCCGGGGCGCACCCGCTGCACAAGAAGGCACTGACGGACCCCCTGTTCCCGCACACCGAGCTCACCAGGGCGTTCTCCGGGCGCCCGGCCCGCGGCCTGGTCAACCGTTTCATGCGGGAGCACGGCCCCTACGCCCCCGCCGCCTACCCGCAGGTCCACCACATGACCGCGGGGCTGCGCAAGGCGGCCGCCGCGGCCGGCGACCCGCAGGGCATGGCCCTGTGGGCCGGGCAGGGGCACCGGCTGGCCCGGGCGATGCCGGCCGGGGAGCTGGTGGAGGTGCTGGCGGCGGAACTGGCCGAGGCGCAGAGCGCGTTGAACGACATGCAGCAGAGGAGTACGTCATGACCGCCCCCGTGTTCGTGGTCGAGGAGGTCCCCGCGGGGCCGGAGTTCGTCCTGGACGGCCCGGAGGGCCGGCACGCGGTGTCCGTGAAGCGGCTGAACCCGGGCGAGGAGGTGGTCCTCACCGACGGCCGCGGCGGCTGGGCCGAGGCCGTCGTCAAGGCGGCGGAGGGCAAGGACCGGCTGGCCGTGGCGGTGTCCGCCACGGGCCGTGAGCCCGAGCCGGAGGTCCGGATCACCGTGGTCCAGGCCCTGCCCAAGGGCGACCGCGGCGAGGTGGCCGTCGAGACCATGACCGAGACCGGGGTGGACGCGATCGTCCCCTGGCAGGCCTCTCGCTGCATCACCCAGTGGCGCGGCGACCGCGGCGCCAAGTCGCTGGCCAAGTGGCGCAACACCGCCCGAGAGGCGGGCAAGCAGTCCCGCCGCGTCCGCTTCCCCGAGGTGGCCGAGGCCATGACCACCAAGCAGGTCGCGGCCCTGCTGGCCGACGCCGACCTGGCGGTGGTGCTCCACGAGGACCGCGACCACCCGTCGGGCGCACTGGCCACGGCCGAGCTCCCGGCCGCGGGCTCCATCGTCCTGGTGGTCGGCCCCGAGGGCGGCGTCTCGCCCGAGGAGCTGGCCCTCTTCGCGGAGGCGGGCGCCCACCCCTTCCGCCTGGGCCCCTCGGTGCTGCGCACGTCCACGGCGGGCACCGCGGCGACGGCGGTCCTGCTGGCCCGTACCGGCCGCTGGTCCTGAAATCCCCCGTGGGGGCGGGTCGGCGCCGGATACGATCTCCAGAATGATCCACACCGGTCCGGGCCGCCCGCCCGGGTCACCACCCCACCTCACGGAAGGCGCATCGATGGCCGGCGAACCGCAGGCGGACTGCCTGTTCTGCAAGATCGTCGCGGGGCAGGTCCCGGCGACCGTGGTCCTGGAGACCGACACGGTCGTCGCCTTCCGGGACATCAACCCGCAGGCGCCCACGCACGTGCTCGTCATCCCCAAGGCGCACTACCCCGACGCGGCGTCGCTGGCCGCCGGGGCGCCGGAGCTCGCCGCCGACGTGCTGCGCGAGGCCGGGGCCATCGCCGCCCAGGAGAAGGTCGACGACCACGGCTACCGGATCGTGTTCAACACGGGCTCCGGCGCGGGCCAGACGGTCTTCCACGCGCACGCGCACGTCCTGGGCGGGCGCGGCCTGCAGTGGCCGCCGGGATAAGGCCGTGTCCGTACGAGAGTTCGTGGTGCTGGGCACCGCCAGCCAGGTGCCCACCCGCCACCGCAACCACAACGGCTACCTCCTGCGCTGGGACGGCGAGGGGATCCTCTTCGACCCGGGTGAGGGGACCCAGCGGCAGATGCTCCGCGCGGGGGTGGCCGCGCACGACATCAACCGGATCTGCGTCACGCACTTCCACGGCGACCACAGCCTCGGCCTCGCCGGAGTCATCCAGCGCATCAACCTCGACCAGGTCCCGCACCCGGTCACCGCGCACTACCCGGCCTCCGGGCAGAAGTTCTTCGACCGGCTCCGGTACGCCACCGCCTACCGGGAGACCGTCCAGCTGCGCGAGGAGCCCGTGGCGCAGGACGGAACGCTGGCCGAGGGGCCCTCGTACGTCCTCGAAGCCCGTCTCCTGTCGCACCCGGTGGAGTCCTTCGGCTACCGGCTCACCGAGCCCGACGGGCGCCGCATGCTGCCAGAACTCCTCGCCCGGCACGGGATCAAGGGCCCCGACGTGGGCCGGATCCAGCGCGAGGGCCGACTGGACGGGGTCATGCTCGACGACGTCAGCGAGCTGCGGCCCGGCCAGAGCTTCGCCTTCGTCATGGACACCAGGCTCTGCCCCGGCGTGGAGGCCCTCGCGGAGGGCTGCGACATGCTGGTCATCGAGTCCACCTTCCTCGACGAGGACGCCCAGCTGGCCGCCGACCACGGGCACCTGACCGCCGGCCAGGCGGCCCGCGTCGCCCGCGACGGCGGAGTGCGCCACCTCGTGCTGACGCACTTCTCGCAGCGCTACGGCGACCCCTTCGAGTTCGAGCGGCAGGCCCGCGCGGCCGGCTTCGAGGGCGAACTGACCGTCGCCGCCGACCTCGCCCGGGTGCCGGTGCCCAAGCGGCGCCAGGACTGACCGGGCGCGGGCGGGCGCCCGCGTCCCGGCCGGTGGGGCAGCGTCCCGGCGGTGACGTACGCCACACTTGGCTGTGAGTCCGGCCCGGACGGGCGGGCTGCCGGCCCTCCGCCGGGAACGACCGCCGGCGGAGACGACCCTTCGCGCCGATCGGGGAGTGCACCGTGACCAACCGGGACAGCAGACTCAGCCTCAGCGCCGACGTGGACCCGCTCGGTCCGCTGCGCGACCCCCAGGACCCGGGGTACGACGTCTTCCTGACCGGCACGGTCTTCCTCGACATCATCTTCACCGGCCTCGACTCCGCCCCGGTGCGCGGTACGGAGTCCTGGGCGCGGGGCATGGGCTCCAGCCCCGGCGGCGTGGCCAACATGGCCACCGCGCTCGCCCGGCTGGGCCTGCGGACCTCGCTGGCCGCGGCTTTCGGGGACGACCACTACGGCGAGTACTGCTGGGACGCGCTGGAACAGGGCGAGGGCATCGACCTGTCCATGTCGCGGACCATCCCCGGCTGGCACAGCCCGGTCACCGTCTCGATGGCGTACGAGGGCGAGCGGACGATGATCTCGCACGGCCACGAAGCGCCGCCCCCGCCCGACGCCGCCCCCTTCCTGCAGTGCCCGCCGCGCACCCGGGCGGCCGTGGCCTCGCTCGCCCCGGACCGGGCGGACGGTTGGATCGGGGAGGCGGCCCGCCGCGGTTCGCGGATCTTCGCGGACGTGGGATGGGACGAGACGGGGCGCTGGGACCTCGGCGCACTGGCCGACCTGGAGCACTGCGACGCGTTCCTGCCGAACGCGGGCGAGGCGATGCGGTACACGCGGACCGAGTGCCCGAGGGCGGCGGCGCGGGCGCTGGCCGAGCGGGTCCCGGTCGCCGTGGTCACGCTGGGCGCGGAGGGCTCGTACGCGGTGGATTCGGGGTCCGGTGAGACGGCGGAGGTGCCGGGGATCGCGGTGGACGCGCTCGACCCGACCGGCGCCGGGGACGTCTACGTGGCCGGGTTCGTCACCGGGACGCTGGCCGGGTGGCCGCTGGTCGACCGGCTCGCCTTCGCGGGCCTGACGGCGGCCCTGTCGGTCCAGGAGTTCGGCGGCTCCCTGTCGGCCCCGGGCTGGGCCGAGGTGGCCCACTGGTGGCAGACGGCCCCGGACGGGCTGCGCGGCCGCTACGGCTTCCTCGACGAGCTGCTTCCGCGGGACGCGGCCCGGGGGCCGCGCCGCCGGGCGGTCCCGACGATCGGCTTCCGCCACTCCGCGTAGCGGCCCGGCGCCCCGCACCGGGGCCGGACGCCCGTGCGCGGCCCGCTCGGGGCCGGCTGGAGGGGCGCTGGAAAACCCCTCGGTACCGCCGCCGCGGCGACGTACCCTTGGTACTCCGGAGGTCGTCGATCGGCGCGGCCCCTCAGCGGGAGGTATGTGCAGGCCACAGTGCCGGCCCATGACTCAGACATCGACAGCTCACACCCCGGCGCAGGGACAGGCGCGAGCCCATTTCACCGTTCCGGCCAGCCACCCCATGGTGGCGGTGCTCGGTCCCGGTGACGCCCTGCTTCGTGTGATCGAGAAGGCCTTCCCGAAGGCCGACATCCATGTTCGGGACAACCAGGTCAGCGCGATCGGCGAAGCAGCGGAAGTCCGCCTGATCCAGCGCCTGTTCGACGAGATGATGCTCGTGCTCCGCACCGGGCAGCCGATGACGGAGGACGCAGTGGAACGCTCGATCGCCATGCTCAGGGCCAGTGACGACGGCAACGGTCCGCAGGAGACCCCGGCCGAGGTGCTCACGCAGAACATCCTCTCCAGCCGCGGCCGCACCATCCGCCCGAAGACCCTGAACCAGAAGCGGTACGTCGACGCGATCGACAAGCACACGATCGTCTTCGGCATCGGCCCCGCCGGTACCGGCAAGACCTACCTCGCCATGGCCAAGGCGGTCCAGGCCCTGCAGTCCAAGCAGGTCAGCCGGATCATCCTGACCCGCCCGGCCGTCGAGGCCGGAGAGCGGCTCGGCTTCCTGCCCGGCACGCTCTTCGACAAGATCGACCCGTACCTGCGGCCGCTGTACGACGCGCTGCACGACATGCTCGACCCGGACTCGATCCCGCGGCTCATGGCCAACGGGACGATCGAGGTGGCCCCGCTCGCGTACATGCGCGGCCGCACCCTCAACGACGCCTTCGTGGTCCTCGACGAGGCGCAGAACACGAGCCCGGAACAGATGAAGATGTTCCTGACCCGGCTCGGCTTCGATTCGAAGATCGTCATCACGGGTGACGTCACCCAGGTCGACCTCCCCGGCGGCACCACGTCCGGTCTGCGCCAGGTCCAGTCGATCCTCGAAGGGATCCGGGACATCCACTTCTCGCGGCTCACGTCCGAGGATGTCGTCCGGCACAAGCTGGTCGGCCGTATCGTCGATGCGTACGAGAAGTACGACGACAGCCAGGCGGACCGGGAATCCCGGCCGGCCCGGAACGGCTCCCAGCGGAAGTAGAACCCAGCGCACCATGTCGATCGACGTCAACAACGAGTCCGGAACCGAGGTCGACGAGCGGGCGATCCTCGACATCGCCCGCTACGCGCTGACCCGCATGCGGATCCACCCCCTGTCCGAGCTGTCCGTCATCGTCGTCGACGAGGACGCCATGGAACAGCTCCACATCCAGTGGATGGACCTGCCCGGACCCACCGACGTCATGTCCTTCCCGATGGACGAGCTCCGTCCGCCGGCCAAGGACGACGAGGAGCCCCCGCAGGGGCTCCTCGGCGACATCGTGCTCTGCCCCGAGGTGGCGAAGAAGCAGGGTGACGAGGCCCCGACCCGGCACTCCATGGACGAGGAGCTCCAGCTCCTGACCGTCCACGGGGTGCTGCACCTGCTCGGCTACGACCACGAGGAGCCGGACGAGAAGGCCGAGATGTTCGGCCTCCAGGCGGCCATCGTGGACGGCTGGCGCAGCGAGCGCGGCCTGACGGGCCCCTCCCCGGCCCCGACCGTCTCGTGACCGCCCCGCAACTCATCACCGGGGCGGTCCTGCTGGTGGTGGTCGCGTGGTTCGCGGCCTGCGCCGAGTCGGGCCTCGCCCGGGTGTCCAGCTTCCGCGCCGAACAGGCCGTACGGGAGGGCCGGCGCGGCAGCGAGAAGCTGCTCCAGGTCGCCCAGGACACCACCCGCTACCTCAACGTCGCCCTGCTGGTCCGGGTGACCTGCGAGATGGCGGCGGGGGTGCTCGTCACGTACGTGTGCCTCGACGCGCTCGGCGAGAACTGGAAGGCGCTGCTCACCGCCATCGCCGTGATGGTCCTGGTCTCCTTCGTGGCCGTCGGCGTCTCGCCGCGCACCATCGGCCGCCAGCACCCGCTCGGCACGGCGACGGCCGCCGCGTACGTCCTGGTGCCGCTCGCCCGCGTCATGGGGCCCATCCCGCAGCTGCTGATCCTCATCGGCAACGCCCTGACCCCCGGCAAGGGCTTCCGCAAGGGGCCGTTCGCCTCGGAGGCCGAGCTGCGCGCGATGGTCGACCTGGCGGAGAAGGAGTCGCTGATCGAGGACGAGGAGCGCCGGATGGTGCACCAGGTCTTCGAACTGGGCGACACGCTGGTGCGCGAGGTGATGGTGCCGCGCACCGACCTGGTCTGCATCGAGCGGTACAAGACGATCCGCCAGGCGACCACGCTCGCCCTGCGCTCGGGCTTCTCGCGCATCCCGGTGACCGGGGAGAACGAGGACGACATCGTCGGGATCGTGTACCTGAAGGACCTGGTCCGCAAGACCCACATCAGCCGGGACGCGGAGTCCGACCTGGTCTCGACGGCCATGCGGCCCGCGGCCTTCGTGCCGGACACCAAGAACGCGGGCGACCTGCTGCGGGAGATGCAGCAGGTGCGCAACCACGTCGCCGTCGTGGTCGACGAGTACGGCGGCACGGCCGGCATCGTCACCATCGAGGACATCCTGGAGGAGATCGTCGGCGAGATCACCGACGAGTACGACCGGGAGCTGCCGCCCGTCGAGGACCTGGGCGAGGACCGCTACCGGGTCACGGCCCGCCTCGACATCACCGACCTCGGCGAGCTGTTCAAGGTCGAGGCCTTCGACGACGAGGACGTCGAGACGGTCGGCGGACTGCTGGCCAAGGCCCTCGGCCGGGTACCCATCGCGGGCGCCTCGGTGCTGGTCGAGCTGCCCGACGGCAGGCCGCTGCGGCTGACGGCCGAGGCTCCGGCCGGCCGCCGGAACAAGATCGTGACGGTGCTCGTGGAGCCCGTGTCCCCGGCGGAGACCGAGGGCGACGGGGAGGAGCGCGAATGACTCCGGCCGAGCTGCGGGAGCTGTGCCTCGGCTTCAACGCCGCGGTGGAGGAGTTCCCCTTCAACCCCGAGACCTCGGTGTTCAAGGTGCTCGGGAAGGTGTTCGCCCTGTCGGCGCTCGACGCGGAGCCGCTGAAGGTGAACCTCAAGTGCGAGCCCGAGCTGGCGGTGCGGCTGCGCGCCGAGCACGCGGCGATCGTGCCGGGCTGGCACATGAACAAGCGGCACTGGAACACCGTGACCGTGGGCGGGTCCGACGCCCTGCCCGACGCGATGGTGCGGGAGCTCGTCGAGGACAGCTACGACCTGGTGGTCGCGGGCCTGCCGAAGGCGGAGCGGCTGCGCCTGGACCGGCCCTGAGCGGACCGGCTGACCGGCGGTCCGGCTGCCCGGTGCCGTCGCGGGGTGGGACGAACGTCACTGTTTTCCGTGGTCCCCGGCCGGGGGCAAATTGCTTGGCATGCCCTTATGTTGGTCCAGGCCAATCCCTGAGACCGGTGTGACGCGGGGGACGGACGGGGGACGGAGGGGAGAGCGCCTCGGCGGGGCCGTCGTACGGCCCCGCCGAGGCGCTCCATATGCTTTCGCCATGACCGACAGCACCGGGATCAGCCCCGAGGACAGCAAGATCATCACGCTGGCGCGCAGCGCCCGGGCCCGCAACGGCGTGCCCGAGGGCGCGGCGGTCCGGGACGAGACGGGCCGCACGTACGTCGCCGGGACGGTGGAGCTCCCCTCCCTCAAGCTGAGCGCGCTCCAGACCGCGGTCGCCATGGCCGTGGCGAGCGGCGCCGAGTCCCTGGAGGCCGCGGCCGTGGTCGGCACGGCCGACGCGGTGGCCGACGCCGACCGGGCCGCGGTCCGCGACCTCGGCGGCCCGGACACCCCGGTGCTGCTGGCCGCCCCGGACGGCACGCTCCGCTCGACCGCCCCGGCCGGGGCCTGACCCGCCCGCGGAACCGGGCCGCCGGCCCCGCGCCGGACGCCGTCTGCGCCGTCGCCCTCGCCGTGAGCCCCTGCCGGCGCCGTACGGGTACCGCAGCCCGACCGCGGCCCCGTACGGACGGCACCGGCCGGCCCTCGGGGCGGCGCGCGTCCGGCCGGAACGTCAGACGGCGGCGGCGACGGCCGGTGCGGCCGGCCGGCGGCGGATGACCATCGCCATCATGGCGGCTGCCGCGCACAGCGCCCCCGACGCGTACCAGACGACGTCGTACGAGCCGAACACGTCCCGGGCCACACCGCCCAGGAACGCCACCAGCCCGGCGCCCACCTGGTGCGAGGCGAGCACCCAGCCGAAGACGATCGCACTGTCGTCCCCGTAGTGCTCGCGGCACAGGGCGATCGTCGGCGGGACGGTCGCGACCCAGTCCAGCCCGTAGAAGACGATGAAGAACACCATCGGCGGGTGCACCGACGGGGCCAACAGCATCGGCAGGAACAGCAGCGACACCCCGCGCAGGGCGTAGTAGACCGCCAGCAGGCGCCGCGCCTCGAAGCGGTCGGTGAACCAGCCCGAGGCCACGGTGCCGACGACGTCGAAGACCCCGATGACCGCCAGCAGCCCGGCGGCCGCCGTCACCGGCATCCCGTGATCATGGGCGGCCGGCACGAAGTGCGTCTTGACCAGGCCGTTCGTCGAGGCGCCGCAGATCGCGAAGGTGCCCGCCAGCAGCCAGAACGGGCCGGTCCCGGCGGCCCGGACCAGGACCGTCACCGCCCGCCGGGCCGCGCCCGGCACCGGTGCGGGCTTGGCCGTGTAAGCGCCCCCGTACGGGGCGAGGCCCACGTCCGCCGGATGGTCGCGCAGCAGCAGCCAGACGAACGGCACGACGGCCAGCGCCGCCAGCGAGACCGTCACGGCCGCGGGCCGCCAGCCGTGGTGCTCCACCAGCCAGGACAGCAGCGGCAGGAAGACCAGCTGGCCGGAGGCCCCGGCCGCCGTCAGGACGCCGGTGACGAGGCCGCGCCGGGCGGTGAACCAGCGGTTGGTCACGGTGGCCGCGAACGCCAGCGCCATCGAGCCGCTGCCCAGGCCCACCAGCACGCCCCAGAACAGCACCAGCTGCCAGGCGGCGGTCATCCACACCGTGGCGACCGACCCGGCGGATATGACCAGCAGGGCCAGCGCCACCACCCGGCGGATGCCGAAGCGGTCCATCAGGGCGGCGGCGAACGGCGCGGTGAGCCCGTAGAGGGCGAGGTTGACCGAGACGGCGAAGCCGATCGTGCCCCGCGACCAGTCGAACTCCTGGTGCAGCGGCTCGATGAGCAGACCGGGCAGCGAGGCGAAGGCGGCCGCGCCGACGATCGTCACGAAGGTGACGGCCGCGACGAACCAGGCGCGGTGGAAGCGTCCGGGCGCGGCCGGGGAGGAGGCGGACGAGACTGCGGCCGACGGCTGCGGCGAGGGCGAAGGCGGGGGCGAGGACAAGGGCGACGGCGGCGGGGAACTGGGCGCCGGGGTGGGGGCTGACTGATTCACGCCGACAGCATCCGGCCAGGACGCCCTCCCGCGACAGTGGCCTGACTGACACCCTTCGATACGATTGGGCCATGGCCCTCCACCGTGTCGCCGTCCTCGCGCTCGCCGGGCTGCTGCCCTTCGAACTCGGCATCCCGCACCGGATCTTCGGCCGCGCCAGGGACGCCGCCGGGGCGCCCCTGTACGAGATCCTGACCTGCGGCCTGGCCCCCGGCCCGGTTCGGACGGACGCGGACTTCGCGGTCCAGGTGGAGCACGGCCCCGAGCTGCTCGCCACCGCCGACACCGTCGTGGTGCCGGCGTCGTACGAGCTCGGGCCCGTGTACGAGGAGGGCCGGCTGACCGAGGAGCTCGCCGCGGCACTGGCCCGCGTCCGGCCCGGCACCCGGCTCGTCTCGATCTGCACGGGCGGCTACGTCCTGGCCGCCGCGGGATACCTCGACGGCCGCCGGGCCACCACGCACTGGTTCCACGCCGAGCACTTCCAGCGGCTCTTCCCGGCCGTCCGGGTCGACCCGGACGTGCTCTACACGGACGACGGGAACGTGCTGACCTCCGCCGGGGTCGCCGCCGGCATCGACCTGTGCCTCCACATCGTGCGCAGCGACCACGGCGCGGCCGTCGCCAACGACGTGGCCCGGCGGACCGTCGTACCGCCGCACCGGGACGGCGGGCAGGCCCAGTTCGTCGAACGCCCGGTGCCGCAGCCGCAGGTGGCCAGCACCGCGACGGCCCGGGCCTGGGTGCTGGGGCGGCTGCACGAGCCGGTGCGGCTGGCCGACCTGGCCCGGCAGGAGTCCATGTCGGTCCGTACCTTCACGCGCCGGTTCCGGGAGGAGGCCGGCACCAGCCCGGGCGAGTGGATCACCGCGCAGCGGGTGGAGCGGGCCCGGCAGCTGCTGGAGGAGACGGACCTGGCGATGGAGCAGGTCGCACGGGAGACCGGCTTCGGGACGGCGCAGTCGCTGCGCAAGCACGTGCAGGCCGCGCTCGGGGTGAGTCCGACGGCGTACCGGCGGACGTTCCGGGCGGCGGGCGGGAACGGCGGCCCGGGCCGCAGCGGCATCCCGCCGTCTCCTGATGGGCCATCAGATAGCGGTCGGCGCGTGCATTGACTTCTTCCGCCGCCCGCCCGTCAATGGCGCCCTGTCGGCGCCGAGGGAACCGGGGAGCGGCCAGTGCGAGCAGCGGCGGGCAGCAGGAGGTGGTCGGCGGCGGTCGGCCTGGCCGTGCTCGCGGCCGCCACCGGAGGCGCGCTGGGCCCGCCCGCTGCCGCCGAGGAGGAGACTCCCCCGGGGCGGGTGGAGTTCCCGACGCAGTGCCTGCCGTCGCCGGAGACGGGGCTGCCGCCCGCCGAAGGCACCACCGGGGCCCGGATCACCGTCGACCACCCCGCGCCGCCGCGCCTCGGCGACACGGTCACCGTGACCTACCGGGTGGCCAGGACCCCCGCCGCAGACGCGGCCGGCGCGACGGCGCCGGCCGGAGTCCCCGTCGCGGCCGGGCACGTCCTGCTGGGCGGCGCCCAGCAGGGGGAGGTCGTCGTCACGGCCGTACGACCCACCGCCGGAGCGGAGCCTTCGGACACGGGCCCGGACCCGGAGCCTGCGGAGGTGGGCCCGGACGCGACCGCGGAGGCGGCCGAGCTCGTCCTGACGGGCACGTTCACCGTCACCGCGCCCGGCGAGATCACCCTCACCCCGGGCGGCTACACCCTCCCCACCGGCACCGCCTGCACCCCCACCGGGCCGTCGGCGCCGGTCGCCGCGCGCCTCGCCGCGCCTGCGCTGCCCCGCCCCAACCTGCGGTCGGTCTCGCTCGCCGCGGCGCACGGCGCCCCCGGCGCCCGGGTCAGGGTCACCGGAGTCGGCTTCACCCCGGGCGCTCCCGTGACCGTGGCCGGCCGGGCGGGCGGCGCCGAGACCGCGGACCGGGCGCCGACCGCGGCGGACGCGTGGGGCCGGCTGGCCGCCGAACTGCCGGTAGGGGACCCGGCGACGACGGCGGTCGTGGCGTACGAGGGCCCGGTGTGGACCCCGCAGGAGGGCTCCCGCCCGGCGTCCTACACGGTGCTCGACCCCGCTCCCGCCCCGGCGCCCGCCCCGGCGCCCGCCTCGGCGCCCACGCCCGCGCCACCCGGCGGGCTGTCCCTGGCCCAGGCGGGCGCGGCGATCACCCTGGGCGCGGTCGGGTACGGGGCGGGCGGCGCGGCCCCCGGCCGGATCGGCACGGTCACGGTCACCGACACCCGCGGGGGCCCGGCGGGCTGGACCCTGACCGGCAGGATCACGGAGCTCACCGGCCCGGACGGGATGCCCGTCCCCGGCGCCGCCCTGAGCTGGACCCCGTCCTGCACGTCCGCCGAGGCCGCTCCCGCAGCCCCGTCCGCTCCGGGCGGCGGTCCCGCCGGCCGCTGTACGTCCGGCAGCCCGGGCCCGGTCGGCCCGCAGGGAGCGGTCCTGGCCACCGGGGCCGGGTCGCCACCGGCCGGGGGTGCGGCCCGTTTCACGGTCGACGCCGCGCTCTCCCTGCGCCTGCCGCCGTACACCCCGCCTGGCGCCTACCGGGCGGTCCTGACGCTCACCCTCTCGTGATCCGGGCCGGGCCCGGCGGCGGTGCGGCGGCGGTCTGGTCGGCGCCCCGGGCGGCATCGGGGAGAATGGCCCGTATGAGCGATCGTTCCCCCGAGTCCCACCGCCCGCACCGTGCGGGCTTCGCCTGCTTCGTCGGCCGCCCCAACGCGGGGAAGTCGACCCTGACCAACGCACTCGTGGGCACCAAGGTCGCGATCACCTCCAACCGGCCGCAGACCACCCGCCACACCGTCCGCGGCATCGTGCACCGCCCCGACGCCCAGCTGGTCCTGGTCGACACCCCCGGCCTGCACAAGCCGCGCACCCTGCTCGGCGAGCGGCTGAACGACGTCGTGCGGACCACCTGGGCCGAGGTCGACGTCATCGGCTTCTGCCTGCCCGCCGACCAGAAGCTCGGCCCCGGCGACAAGTTCATCGCCAAGGAGCTCGCGGGGATCAAGAAGACCCCCAAGATCGCCATCGTGACCAAGACCGACCTGGTCGAGTCCAAGCAGCTGGCCGAGCAACTCATCGCGATCCAGCAGCTCGGAGCCGAGCTGGGCATCGAGTGGGCCGAGATCGTCCCCGTCTCCGCGGTCGGCGACAACCAGGTGCAGCTGCTGGCCGACCTGATCGCGCCGATGCTGCCGGAGAGCCCCCCGCTCTACCCGGAGGGCGACCTCACCGACGAGCCCGAGATGGTGATGGTCGCGGAGCTGATCCGCGAGGCCGCCCTGGAGGGCGTCCGCGACGAGCTCCCGCACTCCATCGCCGTCGTGGTCGAGGAGATGATCCCCCGGGAGAACCGCCCGGCGGACCGGCCGCTGCTCGACATCCACGCCAACGTCTACATCGAGCGGCCCAGCCAGAAGGGCATCATCATCGGCCCCAAGGGCTCCCGCCTGAAGGAGGTCGGGATGAAGTCGCGCAAGCACATCGAGGCGCTGCTCGGCACCCCGGTCTTCCTCGACCTGCACGTGAAGGTCGCCAAGGACTGGCAACGCGACCCCAAGCAGCTCCGCAAGCTGGGCTTCTAGCCCCACCGCGCGGACGGGTCCGACGGGTCCGACGGGTGCGGACGGGTCCGACGGGTGCGTCCGGTGCGACGGGTGCGACCGGTGCGACGGGTGCGACCGGTCCACCGGGCCCGCGCCTACGGCAGCCGGCGCACCTTCACCGTGTTGTCCGCGCGGGTCCCGGTCCGGCCGTCCGGGCTGCACTGCTCCCGTACGTACTCCTCCACGCGCAGGACCTCCCAGGCGCCCTCGGGCAGCTCCAGCTGGTCGAGCACCTCGCCGGGGGTCGGGAAGTGCATCCCCGGGCGGACCTCGTCCTCCTGCCAGGTCGCCCACCCGCCGTGGCCGACGACCAGCAGGATCCCGCCCGGGGCCACGGCCGCGGCCGCGGCCCGCAGGACCCGGGCCCGGGGGAAGTCCCCGTAGTTGTGCAGGAAGCACGCCGAGACGAGGTCGAACTCCCCGGCGGGGAAGGACTCGGCCAGGTCGTGCCGCTGGAGCTCGACGCGGTCGGCGACGCCCGCATCGGCGGCGTGCGCGGCGGCCCGCTCCAGCGCCACGGGAGAGATGTCGGTCCCGGTGACCCGCCAGCCCCGGCCGGCCAGCCACACGACGTCGGCGCCCTCCCCGCAGCCGAGGTCGAGGGCGCTGCCGGGGGCGAGGTCGGTGACCTCGCGGACCAGCGCCGAGTTGGGGTTGCCGCTCCAGATGCGGTCGCTCTCGGCGTAGCGGGAGTCCCAGAACTCCTGGTCCCCGGCCGGCTGCTCGGACGGGGACCCGCCGTGGTGGTGGGAGTGGTCGTGGGCGTGCCGGTCGTGGTGTTCGTGGGCGTGCTCGGGCATGGGGTCCCTTCCTCTGCTGGTCCGGGGTTCCGGACGTGCCCGATGCTGCGCCGCCCGCCGCCGCGGGGCCAAAGGCCTTTGCCGTTTCGGCAAGCCTCCGCGGGAGCCGCGGCCCGCTACGCCCCGGCCGGCTCCGCGTCCTGCGCGGGTTCCGCGATCAGGGCCGTGGCCACCGTACGGAAGCCCGCCCGCGCGTAGATCCGGGCCACCGCCTCGTCCCCGGCCGACAGGAAGACCGTACGGACGCCCCGCGCGACGGCGTCCGAGACCAGCGCCGCGGTGACCGCGAGCGCCAGGCCCTGGCGGCGGGCGGACGGCAGGGTGCCGACCCCGGCGACCTCGGCGACGTCGCCGACCGGGTTGTACTGGCCGGCGGCGAGGACCACGCCGTCGCGCACCGCCGCGGCCATGGCCGTCCGGCCCGAGGCCAGGCGGTCGGCCACGGCGTTGCGGTGGACCAGGGCGGACGGGTCGGCCGTCGCCACGGCCAGCTCGGCAGGGCCCGTGTCGCCGACCGCGGTCCCCGGGTCGGCGAAGGCCAGCCGCGGCACCGTCACGGCCGCCGTCAGCAGCTCGTCGCCGGCGTCGAGGAGCCGCACCTCCGGATGGGCGGGCAGCGGCTGCGCGGACGGCTCCAGCACCATCAGGGGATGCGCGCTCACCCGCAGGCCGGCCGCTTCGACGGGGGCCCGCAGCCAGGGGCTGGTTTCGGCCACCCATTCGAAGGACTCCGGGACGCCCAACTGCCGCTGCCGGGCCAGGACGCGCTCCACGTCGGCGGTGCCGGCACCGGTGCTGCCGAGTGCGGGCCGCGCGTAGTACGGCCAGCCCGCACCCTCGCGGACGAACAGGGTCAGCGGGCCGAAGTCCTCGGCCCGCGCGCCCCCGGCCCGCGGCACGGCGTCGTAGTACTGCTCCAAGCGGGACAGGAGTGTCTGCGTCATCCGCTCATCCAAGCAAAGGCGCCCTGCTCAGGCACCTTCCTTGAGCAGCTTTGTGATCAGGGTCCGCTGGGCCTCCGACAGGTCGGGCTCCTCGCAGGTCACCGTCCGCCCGTCGACCGTGATCCGGTACGAGAAACCGTCCCGGACCCGGGCCGCCCCCGGGGAGGCGGCGGCGGGCCGCAGCGCCAGCTGCGCCAGGGCCTGCCACTCGTCCTCGTCCGACCGGCCCGAGGTGTCCACCTCGGCCCGGCGCTCGATGCCCGCGAAACCGCCCGTCCGTACCACCTGAATCCGCATGCCCGTCCTTCTACCCCGCAGCGGCCGCCTAGCCCAGGCCGACCGCAGCCCAGGCCTTCTGCAGGGCGCGGTGTTCCGCGCTGCCGTCCCCGTAGCGGGTCGCGGCGGCCGCCGCCGACAGCCGGGCGAAGTCCGTGAAGTCGGCGTCGGCGCTGAGCTCGCCGCCGGTCAGCGCGTCGTACCAGATCTGCCCGGCGCGCTCCCACGCCTTGCCGCCGAGGTCGGTGGCGACCAGGTAGAAGGCGTGGTTCGGGATGCCGGAGTTGATGTGGACGCCGCCGTTGTCCCGGTTCGTGCGGACGTAGTCGTCCATCGTGGCCGGCTGCGGGTCCTTGCCGAGTTCGTCGTCGTCGTACGCGGTGCCGGGCGCCTTCATCGAACGCAGTGCGACCCCGCTGACCTCGGGGCCGAGCAGGCCGGCGCCGATCAGCCAGTCCGCCTGGTCGGCCGTCTGGTCGAGGGTGTACTGCTTGATCAGCGAGCCGAAGACGTCGGACATCGACTCGTTGAGGGCGCCCGACTGGCCGTAGTACTCCAGGTTGGCCGTGTACTGGGTGACGCCGTGGGCGAGTTCGTGGCCGATGACGTCCACGGCGACGGTGAAGTCGAGGAAGAGGTCGCCGTCGCCGTCGCCGAAGACCATCTGCTCGCCGTCCCAGAAGGCGTTGTTGTAGTCCTGGCCGTAGTGCACGGAAGCGCTCAGGGGCAGGCCGGCGTCGTCGATCGAGCGCCGCCCGAAGGCCGAGAAAAGCAGCTCGTACGTGGCCCCCAGGCCCGCGTAGGCGCGGTTGACGGTGGCGTCCTGGGCGACCGGGTCGCCCTCGACGCGGACCTTCTTCCCGGGCAGCCGGGTGCGGTGCTGGGCGTCGTGGATCGTCCGGCGGGGCCCGTCCGGCACGGGCGCCCCGAGGGTGGGGGGCGCGAATCCGCGGACGGTGGTGATCCTGCGCCGGGTGCGCAGGGGCCCGTCGTGTTCGAGGGTGCGCAGGGCGGCCTCGGCGCGCCGGGCGTTCTGGGACCGGGCGATCCGGTCGAGCAGGTGCGGCGGCACGACGGTGCAGAAGACCGGGTGGCGGGGGGTACTGCCCTGGGTGGGGGCGTGAACGTGGGATGCATCCATCCCGGCAATGTGGCAGCGGGTCACGGTGCTGTCACTACCTGCAACCATGATTCATTCGGTTGTCTGAAAGCGGTCGGCGGTGTTGACGCTTCCACCGGACCTCCAGTGATCGAAAGAGGCGAAATTCATAAAGGGGTGTAAATCGGACAGGCGGGTCCCGCATACTGAAACGGTCCCTCGCGCCACGGCGCGGCTCGGCTAGGCTCGGCCCATCATGCGTTTCGGGCTGCTTCTGCTTAGCTGCCGCGGCGAGGGTCTGTAGTCGTAGGTCGACCCCCTCCCCGCGGAGTCTGGTGTTGCGGTTTACGACCGCCGTCGGCCGTTCCAGCGATCCCCCCGCGGACACCCGAGGAGCCCTACGCATGAGTCAGCACCCCTTCGCCGGTCGCCCCACGCCGATCACGAACGCGACCCACACCCAGCAGCCCTCCGGGATGCCGATCCACAAGTACGGCCGCTACGAGCAGGTCGACCTGCCTGACCGCACCTGGCCGGACGCGCGCGTGACCGAGGCCCCCCGCTGGCTGTCCACCGACCTGCGCGACGGCAACCAGTCGCTGATCGACCCGATGACCCCGGCCCGCAAGCGCGAGATGTTCGACCTGCTGGTGCGCATGGGCTACAAGGAGATCGAGGTCGGCTTCCCCTCCTCCGGCGAGACGGACTTCGCCTTCGTCCGCTCCATCATCGAAGAGGGCGCGATCCCGGACGACGTCACCATCTCCGTCCTGACCCAGGCCCGCGAGGACCTGATCGAGCGGACCGTGGAGTCGCTGGTCGGCGCCAAGCGCGCCACCGTCCACCTGTACAACGCCACCGCCCCGACCTTCCGCCGGGTCGTCTTCCGCGGCTCCAAGGAGCAGATCAAGCAGATCGCCGTCGACGGCACCCGCCTGGTCATGGAGTACGCCGACAAGCTGCTGGGCCCCGAGACCGTCTTCGGCTACCAGTACAGCCCCGAGATCTTCACCGACACCGAGCTGGACTTCGCCCTGGAGGTCTGCGAGGCCGTCTGCGACGTCTGGCAGCCCGGACCCGGCCGCGAGATCATCCTGAACCTGCCCGCCACCGTGGAGCGCTCGACGCCGTCCACGCACGCGGACCGCTTCGAGTGGATGGCCCGCAACCTGACCCGCCGCGAGCACATCTGCATCTCCGTGCACCCGCACAACGACCGCGGCACCGCCGTCGCCGCCGCCGAGCTGGCGCTGATGGCCGGCGCCGACCGCATCGAGGGCTGCCTGTTCGGGCAGGGCGAGCGCACCGGCAACGTCGACCTGATCACCCTGGGCATGAACCTGTTCTCGCAGGGCATCGACCCGCAGATCGACTTCTCGCAGATCGACGAGATCCGCCGCACCAGCGAGTACTGCAACCAGATGCCGGTCCACCCGCGCCACCCCTACGCGGGCGACCTGGTGTACACCGCCTTCTCCGGCTCCCACCAGGACGCCATCAAGAAGGGCTTCGACGCCATGGAGGCCGACGCGGCCGCCCAGGGCAAGACGGTGGACGAGATCGAGTGGGCCGTGCCGTACCTGCCGATCGACCCCAAGGACGTCGGCCGCTCCTACGAGGCGGTCATCCGCGTCAACTCGCAGTCCGGCAAGGGCGGCGTCGCGTACGTCCTGAAGAACGACCACAAGCTGGACCTGCCGCGCCGCATGCAGATCGAGTTCTCGAAGATCATCCAGGCCATGACCGACGCCGAGGGCGGCGAGGTCACCCCGAAGGCCATCTGGGACATCTTCTCGGACGAGTACCTGCCCAACCCCGACAACCCGTGGGGCCGCATCCAGCTGCGCGCCGGCTCGACGGCCACCGACAAGGACGGCACGGACACGCTGACCGTCGAGGCGGTCGTGGACGGCGTGGAGACGGTCCTGAACGGCACCGGCAACGGTCCGATCTCGGCCTTCTTCGACGCGCTGGCCGCCATCGGCATCGACGCGCGCCTGCTGGACTACACCGAGCACACGATGAGCGAGGGCGCCTCCGCCGTGGCCGCCTCGTACATCGAGTGCGCGATCGACGGCCGCGTCCTGTGGGGCATCGGCATCGACGCCAACACCACGCGCGCCTCGCTGAAGGCGGTCGTCTCCGCCGTCAACCGCGCCGGCCGCTGACCATCCGCCTGCGGCCGGTACGACCGGCTGCCAGCACCCGTGTCACCGCGCCTGGCGCGCCGCTGCCCCGCCCCTCCGTCCGGAGGCGCGGGGCAGCGGCGTTCCGCGGGCCGCCGGCGCGCTGCGCCGGCCGCTCAGCGGGCCAGGTAGCCGCCGTCCACCGGAAGGACCACGCCCGTCACGAACGAGGCCGCGTCCGACGCGAGGAAGGCGATCACCCGGGCCACCTCGTCCGGCTCCCCGAGCCGTCCCATCGGATGCGCTGCGGACACCTCGGCGAGGTATTCCGGCCCGCCCGGCTCGTCCGACAGCGCGAGCACCCGCTCCGTCCGGATGGTCCCCGGTGCCACCGCGTTGACGCGGATCCCGTGCGCCGCCCACTCCACCGCCAGGTGCTTCGTCAGCCCCGACGCGACGAACTTCGCCGGCCCGTAGGCCGCCTGCCGGGCCTGCCCGGCCACCCCCGAGATCGAGGAGACGCAGACCAGCGCACCCCCGGCCTCCGGCTGCGCGATCATCGCCTCGATCGCGTACTTGCAGGTCAGGAACATCCCGCGGCCGTCCACCGCCATGACCCGGTCCCAGTCCTGCGGACTGGTCTCGCGTACGTCCGAAAGCGGCAGCACCCCGGCGTTCGCCACGGCCACGTCGAGCCGCCCGTATGCCTCGACCGCGGCCCGGACCATCGCCCGGTTGTCCTCCGGATCGGCGACGTCACCGGTCACCAGGGTGACGTCGAAGCCCTCGGCGGCCAGTTCCGTACGCAGGTCGGCCAGCCCGGGGCCGTTGATGTCGGCCGCGGTCACCCGGGCGCCGGAGCGGGCCAGCAGCCGCGCGGTGGCCCGGCCGATCCCGCTCGCAGCCCCCGTGACCAGACAGGACGTGTCGTTCACGCGGGCGAGCGTAGGGACAACGGGCGGGCCGCTGTGGGAGGCGCAGGGGAACAGACCGGCCAAGTGCTGCCGATGGGGGATGTTGTCTTGTCACACGACTGACGCATCCTCACCGATGTGGCTAACATCACGCCAACCCGGTGATGGCGCCTGGGGTCCCGCCCGTGCCCGCAAAGCCACGGGGGAGTTACGGAGGTGCGACGTGCTGCCAGTTCGGGGTGGGGACGACCGGAAGCCGGCGGTCTGGGGCATCCGTACCACGTGGAGCACGGTGGGCGACGGGGAGTTCTTCTGCCCGGGCTGCGGCGGCGACCGCAACTACCGCCGGCGGACCGGCCGTCGCCGGTTCACCGTCCTCGGAGTCCCGCTGCTGCCGCGCGGCGAGGCGGGCCCCGTCGTCGAATGCCAGGGCTGCCGGGAGCGCTTCGACACCGAGGTCCTCGACCAGCTCACCACCACCCGCTTCTCCGCGCTGCTGCGCGACGCCGTGCACACCGTCGCCCTGGCCGTGCTCGCGGCGGGCGGCACCGCCGCGCGCGGCGCGCTGGAGGCCGCCGTGTCGACCGTCCGGGCGGCGGGCTTCCAGGACTGCACCCAGGAGCAGTTGGAGTCCCTCGTCCAGGCGCTGGCCAGCGAGGAGGGCCGGCTCGGGCTGTACGACGCCCCCGACTGCTGCGGGGCCGCCCTGGCCATCGAGCTGCACGAGGCCCTGGAACCGCTGGCGCCGCACCTGGCCGCACCCGGCCGGGCGTCGATCCTGCTCCAGGGCGCGCGGATCGCCCTGGCGGACGGCCCGTACACCCCCGCCGAACGCGAGGTCCTCGCCACGGTCGGCGCGGCGCTGCGGTTGGGCTCCGACGAGGTGGCGCGCCTGCTGTCGGCCGTAAGGGCCCCCTGACGGGCCGTGCGGAGGTAACGATCCGGCCTCGCCGGGCCGAGAACACACCGCGGGGCGGGTGGGTTCCGGCTGCGCCGCGGCGGGCGGTTCCAGCACGTGGACACCCGGCGCGGGCCGACGGCCCGCGCCGTCCGCGTGCCCGGGCAGGGCATCGCCGCAGGTCGCACAGGACGGGCCGAGCGTTCGTGCGGCCGGGGCCGGGGGAACGGCCGGCGGCCGGCCATATCCCGTCGCGACGGCGTAGACCACTGGAGGAACCCACACATCGGGCCTTCCCCAGGCGTCGACAGTTTGTGGAAGTCGACGATAGGTGTGCCCCCTCCCACGGGCGTTCAATTCCGGTCACACGCCGAGACACCGCCGGTAACACAGCGGGGCTTCGATTCACGTGAACGCACTGACAACCCTGGCGGACCAACGGGTCCGACCCACTTCGCCCAGGGACAACCAGCCTCCTCCCGTTCACCACCTCTTGAAGGGCAAGCCCGATGGCACGTGTCGCCGCCCGGCTCTCCGCCGACGGAGAGCAGAGCACCCACCCGGTCGACGAGGTGCTTCCCGTACCCCGACTCGCCCTGTACGGCTTCCAGCACGTACTCGCCTTCTACGCCGGCGCGGTGATCGTCCCGATCATCGTCGGCGGCGCACTGAAGCTGAGCCCCGAAGACCTGGTCTACCTGATCAACGCGGACCTGTTCACCTGCGGCATCGCCTCCATCGTCCAGGCATGGGGCATCGGCCGGATCGGCGCCCGCCTCCCGCTGATCCAGGGCGTCACCTTCACGGCGGTCTCCCCGATGATCGCCATCGGCCTCGGCGCCGGCGGGGGCACCGCGGCCCTCCTGGTGGTCTACGGAGCCGTCATCACGGCCGGCATGGCGACCTTCGCCTTCGCCTGGCTGCCCGCCAAGGCCTTCCGGGCGGTCATGCGGCTGTTCCCGCCGGTCGTCACCGGCACCGTGATCACGGTCCTCGGCATCGTGCTGCTGCCGGTCGGCCTGAACGACGCGGCGGGCGGCCTCGGCAGCCCGGACTTCGGCGACCCGAAGCACTTCGCCTACGCCGGCGGCACCATGCTCTTCATCCTGGTGCTGATGAGGCTGGGCAGGCCGTTCCTGTCCTCGATCGCCATCCTGCTCGGCCTGGTCGGCGGAACGGCCGTCGCCTTCCTGCTGGGGGACGCGAAGTTCGGCAGCGTCTCCCAGGCGGACTGGATCGGCATCACGACCCCCTTCCACTTCGGGACGCCGAAGTTCGAGTGGTTCCCGATCGTCCTCATGCTCGTCGTCATGCTGATCACCATGGTCGAGACGACCGGCGACACCTACGCCGTCGGCGACATCGTCGGCAGGGAGGTCGACAGCGAGACCGTGGCCCGCGCCCTGCGCGCCGACGGGGCCGCCACCGCCCTCGGCGGCGTGCTCAACTCCTTCCCGTACGTGGCCTTCGCCGAGAACGTCGGCCTCGTACGGATGACCAAGGTCAAGAGCCGCTTCGTGGTCGTCGCGGCCGGCGTGTTCATGATCCTCCTCGGTCTGCTGCCGAAGGCCGCCGCGATCGTCGCCTCCGTCCCGCACGGCGTCCTCGGCGGGGCCGCGACCGTCATGTTCGCCATGGTCGCCCTGGCCGGCATCCAGACCCTCGCCAAAGCCGACCTCAAGGAGGAGAAGAACGCGCTGGTCGTGGGCGTCTCCCTGGCCTTCGCCCTGCTCCCGGCCACCGTCCCGGTCCTCTTCAAGGACCACATGGACCCGGACCTCTCCTCGTTGCTGGGCAGCGGCGTGACGCTCGGCGCCACGGCGGCGATCGTGCTCAACCTGGTCTTCAACGGCCTGAGCAGGGACGACGCGCACACTGCCGTGGCCCTCCCGGCGAAGCTGCCCGCCCAACCCGACGCCCAGGGTGCTCAGGACGCCGAGGGCGCGCCCGCACCCGCCTCCTGAGCCCTCCCGAGGGGCGTGCGGCCCCCGTCCGGACCGGTGTCCGGGCGGGGGCCGCCGCTTCCCCCGCACAGGCGACAATGGGCGCATGAGTCTGTTCCGCGACGACGGCATCGTGCTGCGCACCCAGAAGCTCGGGGAGGCGGACCGCATCATCACGTTGCTGACCCGCGGCCACGGACGGGTGCGGGCCGTCGCCCGCGGGGTACGGCGCACCAAGTCGAAGTTCGGCGCCGGGCTGGAACCTTTCTCCCACGTCGACGTGCAGTTCTTCGCCCGCGGCAACGAACTCGTCGGCCGCAGCCTGCCGCTGTGCACCCAGACCGAGATCATCGCCCCGTACGGCAACGGCGTCGTCACCGACTACGCCCGCTACACCGCCGGCACCGTGATGCTGGAGACCGCCGAGCGGTTCACCGAGAACGAGGGCGAGCCCGCCGTCCAGCAGTACCTGCTGCTCATCGGGGCCCTGCGCACCCTCTCCCGCGGCGAGCACGCACCGAACCTGATCCTGGACGCCTTCCTGCTGCGCTCGCTCGCGGTCAACGGCTACGCGCCCAGCTTCGACGACTGCGCGAAGTGCGGGATCCACGGCCCCAACCGGCACTTCTCCGTCGGCGCGGGCGGGGTCGTCTGCGGCGACTGCCGGGTGGCCGGCAGCGTCGTACCATCAGCTGAGGCCATCGGGCTGCTCAGCGCCCTGCTGACGGGGGACTGGGCGACCGCCGACGCGGCGGAGCCGCGGTACGTGCGCGAGGGGAGCGGACTCGTCTCCGCCTATCTGCACTGGCATCTGGAGCGCGGGCTGCGTTCCTTGCGTTACGTAGAGAAGTGACCGAGATCGGAGACCAAAGCGCCATGGCAGTACGCGGATTCCTGGGACGCTCCCGCCGCGAGTACACGCTCCCCGAGCCGCACCCCACCGGTGCCCGGCCGCCGAAGATCCCCGGCGAGCTGGTCCCGCAGCACGTCGCCATCGTGATGGACGGCAACGGCCGCTGGGCCAAGGAGCGCGGCCTGCCGCGCACCGAGGGCCACAAGGTGGGCGCCGAGCGGGTCCTCGACGTCCTCCAGGGCGCGATCGAGATGGGCGTCGGCAGCATCTCCCTGTACGCCTTCTCCACCGAGAACTGGAAGCGCTCGCCCGACGAGGTCCGCTTCCTGATGAACTTCAACCGCGACTTCATCCGCAAGACCCGCGACCAGCTCGACGAGCTCGGCATCCGGGTGCGCTGGGTGGGCCGCATGCCGAAGCTGTGGAAGTCGGTGGCCAAGGAGCTCCAGATCGCGCAGGAGCAGACCAAGGGCAACGACAAGCTGACCCTGTACTTCTGCATGAACTACGGCGGCCGCGCGGAGATCGCCGACGCCGCCCAGGCGCTCGCCGAGGACGTGAAGGCCGGCCGGCTGGACCCGTCGAAGGTCAACGAGAAGACCCTCGCCAGGTACCTGTACTACCCGGACATGCCGGACGTGGACCTGTTCCTGCGCCCCAGCGGCGAGCAGCGCACCTCCAACTACCTGATCTGGCAGAGCGCGTACGCCGAGATGGTCTTCCAGGACGTGCTGTGGCCGGACTTTGACCGCCGTCACCTGTGGCAGGCCTGCCTGGAGTACGCCCAGCGCGACCGCCGCTTCGGCGGCGCCGTCCCGAACCAGGTCGAACCGCCCACCTCCGCGGTCTGACGTCACCCCCGGGCTCCCGCGCCGCCGGCGCGGGAGCCCTGTCGCGGCTGTAGGCTCCCCGGTCATGCACATGCAGGAGATGGGGCGGTCGGGCGTGGCCGATGGCCGGGAGGCGGCCGTCGAGCTCGTCTACGAGGTCACCACGGCGGACCTGGCGCAGGCGATCAGGGTCCGGAACACCGCCACGCCCGAGCTGCGCCGGCAGCGGTGGCTCGTGCCCCTCGTCGGGGTCATGCTCGTCGCCCTGGGCGGCGGCACGCTCGCGGTCGGGCAGCCCGTGCCCAAGAGCCTGGCCGTGCTCGCGGGCGGGTTGGTGATCTGCGGGCTCGCGCTGTTCGGGCCGCGGCTCCAGGCGCGCGCTTTCGCCGGGCTGCTCGCGAGGGCCGGCGAGACCCGGACTCGCGTGGACGGGACCGGGATCCTGGTGGCCACGGCGCGCTCCTCGACCCGGCTGGAGTGGGGTGCGCAGCCCGCGTACGCGGAGACCGCCGACACCTTCGTCCTGCTGGACGTCGCGAAGGGGGCGGCTGCCATGACGGTGATCCCCAAGCGCGGGGTCCGGGAACCGGGGGACGTGGACCGGCTGCGGACGCTCCTGGACGGCCGCCTGCGCCGTCTCTAGTGCGGTGCCGGGCGTCGCGGCGGGGCGGTGATCCTTCCGGCCGCAGCACCGGCCCGCAGGTTGGGCGGGAGTGCTCAGGAGGCGGCCGCGGCCGCGCAGTCGGCGCAGGTGCCGAAGATCTCCACCGTGTGGGCGACGTTCACGAAGCCGTGCTCGGCGGCGATGGACTCCGCCCACTTCTCCACGGCCGGGCCCTCGACCTCGACGGCCTTGCCGCAGCCGCGGCAGACCAGGTGGTGGTGGTGGTCCCCGGTGGAGCAGCGCCGGTAGACGGACTCGCCGTCGCTGGTGCGCAGCACGTCGACCTCACCGGCGTCGGCGAGGGACTGGAGGGTCCGGTAGACCGTGGTCAGGCCCACGGAGTCACCGCGGTGCCTGAGCATGTCGTGCAGCTCCTGGGCGCTGCGGAACTCGTCCACCTCGTCCAGCGCCGCCGCGACGGCTGCCCGCTGCCGGGTGGATCGTCCTCGTACTGGCGCGGCATTCGTCTCGCCAGGCGCAGTCGCCACCGGTTCCTCCTCGTGTCGGCCTCGCGCCCATTGTGCCAGGCGGCGGTCCCTCCCCGGCCGTCCTAGACCGTCACATCGACCTTCACGTCGTCCCGGGTGCAGACCGCCTCGGCGGCGCGGGCGGCCTTCGCCCTGCGCCGGGCCAGTGGCGCGGACAGCGCCGTCATCACCATGAAGACGCCGATGGCGAGCAGCACGATGGTGCCGCCGGAGGGGGCGTCGAGGTAGTACGTGGCCACGGTCCCGGACAGGGACACGAGCACGCCGATGGCCATGGCCGTCGCCAGCGTGGCGGTGAAGCCGCGGGTGATCCGCTGGGCGGCCGCGACCGGGATCACCATCATGGCGCTGACCAGCAGCAGGCCGACGATCCGCATGGCCACGGTGACGGTGATCGCGGCGGTGACCGCGATGAGCAGGTTCAGCAGGCGCACCGGCAGACCGGTGACCCGCGCGAACTCCTCGTCCTGGCAGACGGCGAACAGCTGCCGGCGCAGGCCCAGGGTCACGGCGACCACGAAGGCGGCGAGGACCACGACGGCGGTGACGTCCTCGGCGGAGACGGTGGTGATGGAGCCGAAGAGGTAGCTGGTCAGATTGGCGGTGGAACCGCCCGGAGCCAGGTTGATGATCATGACGCCGCCGGCGAGGCCGCCGTAGAACAGCATGGCGAGCGCGATGTCGCCGCTCGTCCTGCCGCGGGAGCGGATGAGCTCCATGCCGACCGCGCCGATGACGGCGACGAGGGTGGCGATCCACACCGGGCTGGCGTTCAGCAGGAAGCCGAGCGCGACACCGGTCATGGCCACGTGCCCGATGCCGTCGCCCATGACCGCCTGGCGGCGCTGGACGAGGTACGTACCGATGGCGGGCGCGGTGAGGCCGACCAGGACGGCCGCGAGCAGCGCCCGCTGCATGAAGGCGAAGGTGAGGAGTTCCATCAGCTCAGCAGTCCCGTCCGCAGGGGCTCGGCGTCGTGCGCCGCGTGGGGGTGTACGTGGTCGTGGCCGGGCAGGGCGTGCTGGCCCACCGCCTCCGGGGGCGGTCCGTCGTGGACGACGCAGCCGTCGCGCAGGACGACGGCGCGGTCGATCAGCGGCTCCAGCGGGCCCAGCTCGTGCAGGACGAGCAGGACGGTCGAGCCGGCCGCGACCTGCTCGCGCAGGGCGGCCGCGAGGACCTCCTGGTTGGCGAGGTCGACGCCGGCCATCGGCTCGTCCATGATCAGTAGTTCGGGTTCGACGGCGAGCGCCCGGGCGATGAGCACGCGCTGGTGCTGGCCGCCGGAGAGGGCGTTCACGGAGGACTGCGCGTACGCGTCCATGTCGACCAGGGACAGGGCCCGCTCGACGGCGGCCTTGTCGGCCTTGCGCAGGATGCCGAACCGGGACCGGGCGAGGCGGCCGGCGGAGACGACCTCGCGGACGGTGGCCGGGACGCCGCTGGCGGCGGTCGTGCGCTGCGGGACGTAGCCGATGCGCGACCAGTCGCGGAAGCGCTTGAAGTCCGTGCCGAACAGTGACAGCTCACCCCCCGACAGGGGCACCTGGCCGACGACGGCGCGCACGGCCGTGGACTTGCCGGAGCCGTTGGCGCCGAGCAGGGCGACGACCTCGCCGCGCCGGACGGTGAGGTCCACCCCGCGCAGTACGGGGCGCGAGCCGAGCGAGGCGACGGCCCCGCGCAGGGATATGACGGGCTGGTCCGCTACCTCCGCGGGCTGGGATTCCATGGCACGCGCCTCCGTTACTGCCATCACTTGCTCCCGAGCGCCTTCTGCAGGTTCTTGAGGTTGGACCGCATGACCTCGAAGTAGTCAGCGCCCTGGGACTGATCGGTGATTCCCTCGAGCGGGTCGAGGACGTCGGTCTTCAGGCCCGTGTCGGTGGCGAGGCTCTTGGCCGTCTTGTCGCTGGCCAGGGTCTCGAAGAACACGGTGGAGACATTCTCCTTCTTCGCCAGCTCCTGGAGTTCCTTCATCCGGGCGGGGCTCGGCTCGGACTCGGGGTCGACGCCGGAGATGCCCTCCTGGTCGAGGCCGTAGCGCTCGGCGAGGTAGCCGAAGGCGGCATGGGTGGTGATGAAGGTCCGGGAGGCGGTGTTCTGCAGGCCGTTCTTGAACTCGGCGTCGAGCGCGGTGAGTTTGCCGACCAGCTCGTCGGTGTTCTTCCGGTAGTCCGCGGCGTGGTCGGGGTCGGCCTTCTCCAGGGCCGCGCCGACGCCCTTGGCGACCTCGGCGTACTTCGCCGGGTCGAGCCAGAGGTGCGGGTCGGCTCCGGACTCGCCGTGGTCGTGGGCGTGCCCCTCGGCGTGGCCCTCCTCGCCCTCGTGGGCGTGGGCGTCGCCGTGGGCGTGGTCGTGGTCGTGGCCGGAGGGGCCGTGGGCCTCCAGCTCGGTGAGCGCGGCGGCGTCGACGACGGCCTTCACGCCGGACTGGGCGACGGCCTCGTCGACGGCGGGCTGGAGGCCCTTGAGGTAGACGACCACGTCGGACTGGCCGAGCCGGCCGGTCTGCTTGGGCGTGATCTCCAGGTCGTGCGGCTCCACGCCCGGCTTGGTCAGGGAGACGACGGCCACGTGGTCCCCGCCTATCTGCTCGGCGAGGAACTGCATCGGGTAGAACGACGCCGTCACGGCGAGCCTGCCGTCCTTGCCGGTGCTCGAGGCGGCTGCTCCGGAGCAGCCGGTGAGGGCCGTGGCGGCGAGGGCGACGGCTCCGGCGAGGGCGGCGGAGGGTATGAGGCGTCGTGCGTTCATGACATCCATTTTCATCAGGAATGGAAACCGTTGTCAAAAACCCTGGTCGTGGGGGTCGGGCGGACCGTGAAAGGGGATACCGATTTGAAAGGGAGGGTGCGGGCGCCGCTACCCTGAGGCATTCGCGTTCGTCCTCGTCATGAAGAGAGCACCGTGGCCGCCGACAAGATCGAAACCATCGTCAGCCTGAGCAAGCGCCGTGGCTTCGTGTACCCGTGCAGTGAGATCTACGGTGGCTCCAGGGCTGCCTGGGACTACGGTCCGCTTGGTGTTGAGCTCAAGGAGAACATCAAGCGCCAGTGGTGGAAGGCGATGGTCACCGGCCGTGAGGACGTCGTCGGCATCGACTCCTCCGTGATCCTGGCCCCCGAGGTCTGGGTGGCCTCGGGCCACGTCGCCACCTTCTCGGACCCGCTGACCGAGTGCACCGCCTGCCACAAGCGCCACCGCGCCGACCACCTGGAAGAGGCGTACGAGGCCAAGCACGGCCGCCTCCCCGAGAACGGCCTGGCCGACATCAACTGCCCCCACTGCGGTGTGAAGGGCCAGTTCACCGAGCCGAAGCAGTTCTCCGGCATGCTGGAGACCCACCTCGGCCCGACCCAGGACACCGGCTCCAAGGCGTACCTGCGTCCCGAGACCGCCCAGGGCATCTTCACCAACTTCGCCGTCGTGCAGACCTCCTCGCGCAAGAAGCCGCCGTTCGGCATCGCGCAGATGGGCAAGTCCTTCCGCAACGAGATCACGCCCGGCAACTTCATCTTCCGCACCCGCGAGTTCGAGCAGATGGAGATGGAGTTCTTCGTCAAGCCGGGCGAGGACGAGCAGTGGCAGGAGTACTGGATGCAGGAGCGGTGGAACTGGTACCGCGACCTGGGCATCCGTGAGGAGAACATCCGCTGGTACGAGCACCCGAAGGAGAAGCTCTCCCACTACTCGAAGCGCACCGCCGACATCGAGTACCGCTTCAACTTCGGCGGCAGCGAGTTCTCCGAGCTGGAGGGCGTCGCCAACCGCACGGACTACGACCTGAAGGCGCACTCCGCGGCGTCCGGTCAGGACCTCACCTTCTTCGACCAGGAGGCCGGTGAGCGCTACACCCCGTACGTCATCGAGCCGGCGGCCGGTGTCAACCGCGCCATGCTCGCCTTCATGCTCGACGCGTACAACGAGGACGAGGCCCCGAACGCCAAGGGCGTCATGGAGAAGCGCACCGTGATGCGCCTCGACCCGCGCCTGGCCCCGATCAAGGTCGCCGTCCTGCCGCTGTCCCGCAACGCGCAGCTGTCGCCGAAGGCCAAGGGCCTCGCCGCCGACCTGCGCAAGAACTGGAACATCGAGTTCGACGACGCGGGCGCCATCGGCCGCCGCTACCGCCGCCAGGACGAGATCGGTACGCCGTTCTGCGTCACCGTCGACTTCGACACCCTGGACGACAACGCGGTGACCGTGCGCGAGCGCGACACCATGAAGCAGGAGCGCGTCTCCCTGGACCAGATCCAGGCCTACCTCGGCAGCCGCCTGCTCGGCTGCTAGGTCCCGCTGGAACGGGCGGTGGCCCGGTGCGCGTGCTGCGCACCGGGCCACCGTCGTGTTCCCGGGGGTCAGGCCGTGGCGGTGCGGCCGGCCTCCGCCTCGGCCGCGGCCCTGGCGGCGGCGCGGCGCGCGCCCTCGGCCTTGGCCTTCTTGCCGTAGTACACGGTCCACAGCGCCAGCGCGCCGAGCACCCCGTAGGCCATGACGGGGCTGATCGCCACCATCGTGTCGGTGTCCAGCACGTAGGCCAGAGCAATGCGCACGCCCGCCTCCAGGAGGTAGGCCACACCCCAGACCGCGGTCATCACGGTCTGCGTCCGCCGGAAGCCCTCCAGCTGCCACAGGCCGTTCCACCAGGCGGTGCTCTCCGGCGTGCCGTCGGTCGCGAACTTGCGGCCGAAGTAGAACATCAGCGGGCGCGGCGCGAGCAGGGTGGCCAGGCAGAGCAGCCCGAACAGTCCGGTGACGCAGGAGTCCTTGATGAGCAGGGTGCGGGTCGAGTTGGCACCGGCCAGGGACACCACGGCCGTGATGACGAGGAACGCCAGCGTCACCATGGCGAACTCGTCGAGCTTGCGGCGCCAGGCGAGGACCACGATGTTGTCGACCACGGGCCAGGCGCCGCTGATGAGCAGTGCGCTGACCTCGCTCCAGCCGTGGTCGTGCAGGTAGTTGTAGGTGATGATCGGCGCGACCACGTTGAGGCCGATCGTCAGGATCCAGCCGATCGCGGCCGCGCCGCCGGAGCGCGCCGGAGGCGCCGGCTGTGCTGCCTGAGGTGTGTGAGTGGACAAGGTTCCCCCTGGAAGGTGCCTGACAAGTGCGGTAGGGGAACCGTAAGTTTTGACGAGTCACGAACAAGCATGACGCGCGCCAAATGATCATCAAACCGTGCGGGATGATTCATTCCGGCCATGGTCGGACCTCGTCAGGCGCGCAGGCCCCGGACCACGAGGGCGGTGACCGCCTCGAACTCCTCGACGATCGTGGGCGAGTTCCACTCGGCCGCGTACTGCGGGTCGTGGAACCGCCCGGTGGCGTCGAACACCGCACGGGCGGCGGCCGGGACGTCCGCGGCGGTGAGGGTGCCCGCATCGACCCCCTCGGCGATGATCCGGCCCAGCTGGCCGATCAGCTGGGTCAGGTGGTGGTCCACCACCCTGCTGTTCTCGGCCAGCAGCACCGTGTACGTCGCGAACAGCTCGGGATCGTCACCCGCCTTGTGGCGCTTGGCGTCGAACAGTGCCTCCAGCCACGCCTCCAGCTTGGTGGGGGCGCTCTCACCGGAGGCGGAGGCGATCCCCTCCAGGCGGTCGACGCTCTTCGAGAGCCAGCGGTCCGTGACGGCCTCGCGCAGCGCCGCCTTCGACGGGAAGTGCCGGTAGACGCTGCCGTGGCTGACGCCCAGGGCGCGTGCCACGTCCACCACCGTTGCCTTGGTGGGGCCGAAGCGGCGCAGCACCTCCTCGGTGGTTTCGAGGATGCGCTCGGGGGTCAGGGGCTCGGCGGCAGCGGGTGACATGGGTACGACCGTACAGCCGCCTCAGTGCTCGCTGTCGAGGTGGGCCATCTGGGCCTCCGGGTAGCGCGCACCGGCGGCGGCCCCGGCCGGGACCGCGTCTTCAATGGCTGTGAGGTCGGCCGGTGTCAGCTCCACGTCCATGGCACCGAGTGCCTCGGCGAGGCGGTTCCGGCGGCGGGCGCCGACCAGCGGAACGATGTCCTCGCCGCGCGAGAGCACCCAGGCGATGGCGGCCTGGGCCACGCTGATGCCCTTGCCCTCGGCGACCTTGCGCAGCGCCTCGACCAGGTCGAGGTTCCGCTGGAGGTTCTCGCCCCGGAAGCGGGGGCTCATGCCGCGGAAGTCGCCGGGCGCCAGCTCCCGGTCGCGCGAGAAGTGGCCGCTGATCAGGCCGCGGGAGAGGACCCCGTACGCGGTGACCCCGATGCCGAGCTCGCGGGCGGTCGGCAGGATCTCCTCCTCGATGCCGCGGGAGACCAGCGAGTACTCGATCTGGAGGTCGGAAATGGGCGCCACCGCCGCGGCCCGGCGCAGGGTCTGCGCCCCGACCTCGGACAGGCCGATGTGCCGCACGTGCCCCGCCTCCACGGCTTCGGCGATGGCGCCGACCGTCTCCTCGATCGGCACGTCCGGGTCCACGCGGGCGATCCGGTAGATGTCGATGTGGTCCCGGCCCAGCCGTTGCAGCGAGTAGGCGAGGAAGTTCTTCACGGCCGCCGGGCGGCCGTCGTAGCCGGTGAACCCGCCCTCGACCGTACGCAGCGCGCCGAACTTCACGCTGGTCAGCGCCTGCTCGCGGGCGGCGGCCGGCGCGGTGCGCAGGGCCTCGTTGATGAGCAGCTCGTTGTGGCCCATGCCGTAGAAGTCGCCGGTGTCGAGCAGTGTCACGCCGGCGTCCAGCGCCGCGTGGACGGTCGCGATCGACTCGCCGCGGTCTGCCTCGCCGTAGAGCGCGGACATGCCCATGCAGCCGAGGCCGAGCGGGAAGACGGCGGGGCCGGTGGCGCCGAGGGTGCGGCGGGGGTGGGCGGGGGTCGGGCCGGTGCTCTGGTTCGTTTCCATGGAAACGAGAATGGCATGACGGGTGACAGATTTCAATATCTGTCACCCGTCAGGGCCGGGGTGGTGCGGAGGGGGTGGCAGGGAGTCCGAGACGCGGGCGGGAAGGGCCTCGCGGGGACGTCGAAGTGCGGGCAGCCGGATGCAGGGAGGCCGGTGGAGGGCGCCGGCGGCTAGTGCTGTGACCGGGAACGTTTGCCGGGTTGCTCGTTGTGCTGGTCGGATGTGACGACTTCGACTGGCATGGGGAGGCGGGATGGCGTTACCGGTCAGGGTCCGCGGGCTAACCGAGCAGGAGGGGCAGAAGCTTCAGCACATCGTTCGGCGGGGCAGCACCAGCTCGGTGCGGTTCAGGCGGGCGATGATGCTGCTGGCCTCCGCTGGCGGCAGCACGGTCCCGGTGATCGCGCGGCTGGTCCAGGCGGACGAGGACACCGTCCGCGACGTGATCCACCGCTTCAACGAGATCGGGCTCGCATGCCTGGACCCTCGGTGGGCGGGAGGCCGTCCCCGCCTGCTGAATCGTGACGACGAGGACTTCGTCGTCCAGACGGCCACCACCCGCCCGACCGCGCTGGGCAAGCCCTTCACCCGCTGGTCGGTCCGCAAACTCGCCGATCACCTGCGGCGCAACATCTCCCGGCCCGTCCGGATCGGCCGGGAAGCCCTGCGCTGCCTGCTGGCCCGCCGGGGGATCTCCTTCCAGCGCACGAAGACCTGGAAGGAGTCCCCGGACCCGGCCTTCGACGCCAAGCTGGCCCGGATCGAATACGCGGTCAACAAGCGTCCCGACCGCACGTTCGCCTTCGACGAGTTCGGCCCCCTCGGCATCCGTCCGACCGCCGGATCCTGCTGGAAGAAGCAGGGCCGGCCCGACCGGCTGCCGGCCACCTTCCGCCGCACCCACGGCATCACCTACTTCCACGGCTGCTACTCGGTCGGCGACGACAAACTGTGGGGCATCAACCGCAGGCGCAAAGGCATCGACCACACCTGGGCCGCCCTGCGATCGATCCGGGCCGCCCGCCCGGACGGCGCCCCGATCTACGTGATCCTCGACAACCTCTCCGCCCACCTGAACTGGAAAATCCGCAGGTGGGCGGACCGAAACAAGGTCGAGCTGTGCTTCACGCCGACCTACGCGTCCTGGGCGAACCCCATCGAGGCCCACTTCGGGCCGCTGCGGCAGTTCACCCTGGCCAACTCCAACCATCCGAACCACACCGTCCAGACCCGGTCCCTGCACGCCTACCTGCGCTGGCGCAACCAGAACGCCCGCCACCCCGACGTCCTCGCCGCACAACGACGCGAACGCGCCCGCATCCGAAGCGAGAAAGGCCTCCGCTGGGGCGGCAGACCACTACCAACCGCAGCCTGACCACCCGACCCGGCAAACGTTCCCGGTCACAGCACTAGGTGTTCTGTCCGGGGAGGTTGTGTACAGGTGATGCAGGTCTCGGTTGGAGCATCTTGAACGGGTGAGGGCCTTCCGGGTTCGGTGTGGATTGCGACATCTCCACCGAACGACAGAAGGCCCTCATGCCCCACCGTAATGCACCCCTGACCGAGACCGGTCGTCTGCGCCTGGCCCGCTGCGTCGTCGAGGACGGCTGGCCCTTGCGGAGGGCAGCCGAGCGTTTCAGGGTCTCGCCGACCACGGCCCAGCGGTGGGCGGTCCGCTACCGGGCCCTGGGTGAGGCCGGCATGGCAGACCGGTCCTCCCGCCCCTTGCACAGCCCCCGCCGCACGCCGACCCGCACCGAGCGCCGGATCATCAAGGTCCGTCTCGCCCGCCGGTGGGGCCCGGCCCGCATCGCGTATCTGCTGGGGCTGGTGCCCTCGACCGTCCACCGGGTCCTGGCCCGGTTCGGCCTGGCCCGCCTGGCGCACCTGGACCGGGCCACCGGCCGGCCCATACGCCGCTACGAACGCGAGCGGCCCGGGGAACTGGTCCATGTGGACATCAAGAAGCTCGGCAACATCCCCGACGGCGGCGGACACAGAACCCTCGGCCGTGCCCGCGGCGGCCGCAACAGCTCGGCACACCGGGACCCCGCCCGGCCCCGCACCGCCCACGGCCGCCCCAACCTCGGCTACAGCTACCTCCACACCGCCGTCGACGACCACTCCCGCCTGGCCTACAGCGAGATCCTGGCCGACGAGACCAAGGAGACCGCCACCGCGTTCTGGACCCGCGCACAGGCATTCTTCGCCGACGCCGGGATCACCGTCGAACGGGTCCTGACCGACAACGGCTCCTGCTACCGCTCCCACACCTGGCGGGACACCCTGGCCGCGGCCGGGATCGCCCACAAGCGAACCCGGCCCTACCGGCCCCAGACCAACGGCAAGGTCGAACGCTTCAACCGCACCCTCCTCGACGAGTGGGCCTACGCCCGCCCTTACCGGTCAGAGACCGAACGGCGCGAGGCATTCCCGCAGTGGCTGCACTCCTACAATCACCACCGCGGACACACCGCACTCGAAGGCAAGCCACCCTCCAGCCGCGTCCCCAACCTCACAGGGCAATACAGCTAGGCCGCGGCCCGCTCCAACCTGCGGGCCGTCCGCAGGGCCGTCTTCCTGGCCCAGCGGCCGCTGGTCACGAGCCCCACGGCCAGGATGGCCAGGCCGCAGGCGGTGATGATCCACCAGGCCGGAGCGGCGGCCGCGGCGAAGAGCGCGGGGTCCGACAGGCCCGCGCCGTCGGCGCCGCCCGCGACCCCGGCCGCCAGGACGGTACCGATGACGGCGACGCCCAGGGTGGCTCCGGTCTGCCGGCTCGTGGAGGCGATCGCGGCGGCGACGCCCGCCTGCGCCCGCGGCATGCCGGAGACGGCCGTGTTCGTGACGGGTGCGTTGACCAGGCCGACGCCGATCCCGAAGAGGGAGTACCCGGTGAACATCAGCGGGTACGAGTCGGCCGCCGAGAACGCCGCGAACATCAGCCCGCTGGCGGCCGTCGCGGCCCCGGCCAGCACCAGCGGCAGCCGCGGCCCGCGGGAGGCGACGAGCAGCCCGGACAGGAGCGAGCACGCGAAGGCGAGCGCGGCCATGGGCAGCATGAACAGCCCCGCGTGCAGCGCGTCCAGCCCGCGTACGTCCTGGAGGAAGAGGGTGTTCAGGAACAGGAACCCGGACAGTGCGGCGAAGGCGCTGACCGCTATCACGGTGGCCCCGCTGAAGGGGGCGCTGCGGAAGAACCGCGGGTCGATCAGCGGGTCGGGCCGCCGGGGCTCGTACAGCAGCAGTCCCGTCAGCGAGGCCGCGGTGAGGAGCGCGCAGCCGAGGATCACCGGGGACCGCCAGCCGAGGGCGGGGGCCTCGATGATCCCGTACGTGACCGCCCCGAGGAGGCCGATGACCAGCAGCTGGCCGACCGGGTCCGGGCGGCGCGGCCGCTCGGCCCGCGACTCCGGCACGTAGCGCAGGGTCAGGGCGAGGCCCAGCAGCCCGACGGGGAGGTTGACCCAGAAGATCGACCGCCAGCCCGCCGATTCCACGAGCAGCCCGCCGATCACGGGCCCGGCCGCCATGGACAGGCCGGCCACCGCGCCCCAGGCGCCGATCGCGCGGGCCCGTTCGCGCGGCTCGGTGAAGGTGTTCGTGATGATCGACATGGCGACGGGGTTCAGCATCGAGCCGCCCGCCGCCTGGACCATCCGGAACGGGACGAGCCAGTGCAGCCCCGGGGCGAGCGAGCACAGCAGTGAGCCGGCCGTGAAGAGGACCAGGCCGGCGGCGAACACCCGACGGCGCCCGACGCGGTCCGCGGTGGAGCCCGCCAGGATCAGCAGCGAGGCCAGGACCACGGTGTAGGCGTCGATCGTCCACTGCATGCCGGAGACCGATGCGCCCAGCTCGCGGCGCATCGAGGGCAGTGCGACGTTCAGGACCGTGCTGTCGAGGCTGACCATGAGCAGGCTCGTGCAGCAGATCGCCAGCACCAGCATCCTCCGGCGGCGGCTCGGCTCCTGCATGCTTCCGATAGTACGCCTAACTAAAGAGATGTGTAGGGGGAGGCCGCTGGGCCACAATGGGGGGATGACCACGCTCCCCGCCCCCCTCGCGATCGGCCCGCACACCGTGCAGCCCCCGGTGGTGCTCGCGCCCATGGCCGGCATCACCAACGCCCCGTTCCGTACCCTCTGCCGCGAGTTCAGCGGCGGCAAGGGGCTGTTCGTGAGCGAGATGATCACGACCCGGGCGCTGGTCGAGCGCAACGAGAAGACCATGCAGCTGATCCACTTCGACGAGACCGAGAAGCCCCGCTCGATCCAGCTGTACGGGGTCGACCCCGTCACGGTCGGCAAGGCGGTCCGCCTGATCGTCGAGGAGGACCGCGCCGACCACATCGACCTCAACTTCGGCTGCCCGGTCCCCAAGGTGACCCGCAAGGGCGGCGGCTCCGCCCTGCCCTACAAGCGGAACCTGCTGCGCGCCATCCTCCGCGAGGCCGTCGCGGGCGCCGGCGACCTGCCGGTGACCATGAAGATGCGCAAGGGCATCGACGACGACCACCTCACCTACCTGGACGCCGGCCGGATCGCGGTCGAGGAGGGGGTCACCGCCATCGCCCTGCACGGCCGCACCACCGCCCAGCACTACGGCGGCACCGCGGACTGGGAGGCCATCGCCCGGCTCAAGGAGCACGTCCCGGAGATCCCCGTGCTCGGCAACGGCGACATCTGGTGCGCCGAGGACGCGCTGCGCATGGTGCGCGAGACGGGCTGCGACGGCGTCGTGGTCGGACGCGGCTGCCTGGGGCGGCCGTGGCTGTTCAACGACCTGGTGGCGGCCTTCGAGGGGCGCCCGCAGGACTTCCACCGGCCCGCGCTGCGCGAGGTCGCGGCGACCATGCACCGGCATGCGGAACTGCTGGGGGAGTGGATCGGCGACGAGGCGCGCGGGGTGATCGACTTCCGTAAGCACGTGGCCTGGTACCTGAAGGGCTTCTCGGTGGGTTCCGAGATGCGCAAGAAGCTGGCGGTCACCTCCTCCCTGGCCGAGCTCGACGCTCATCTGAGCGAGCTCGACCTGGACCAGCCGTGGCCCGAGAGCGCGGACGGGCCCCGTGGCCGCACGTCCGGAAACAACCGGGTTGTCCTGCCGGACGGCTGGCTGAAGGATCCGTACGACTGCGCCGGAGTCGGCGAGGACGCCGAACTGGACACGTCCGGAGGCTGAGAATCAGCTGACAAACTATGCCGCCGACGGCGTGACATACGCCACGCATGGGTGGGGTTGCGCTCACATGAGCGCAAAAATCGCGGCTAAGACTTCCAAAGGGTGGCACTGGGTGCCACCCTTTGTTCGTTCAACTCTTGAACGCAAATGTATCGATGATCGCTCATCCGAGCGCATTCAAGCCTCGATAGGGGGCTCACCCTTCGGGATGTGAACGCTGTTCGTAGGTTCTGGCTACCTGCGAGTTACTTTCGATCCAGGGGCGCACGTGTGGTTACGGCCGCATGTCGGCCAAGTGGACGTACCCATAAGCCTTCGATCTGGGTATGTTCCTCGCCGTCAGGGCAGCCACCGAGTCCTCGAGGAGTCGAGACCCGTGTCGGAAAACAAGAACCAGAAGTTCGTCTACGACTTCACCGAGGGGAACCGCGACCTCAAGGACCTTCTCGGCGGCAAGGGAGCCAACCTCGCCGAGATGACCAACCTGGGTCTGCCGGTCCCTCCCGGCTTCACCATCACCACCGAGGCCTGCAAGGTGTACCTCGACAGCGGTGAGGCTCCGGCCGCCCTCCGCGACGAGGTCAGCGCCCACCTCGCCGCCCTCGAAGCGAAGATGGGCAAGAAGCTCGGCCAGTCGGACGACCCGCTTCTGGTCTCCGTCCGCTCCGGCGCCAAGTTCTCGATGCCCGGCATGATGGACACCGTCCTCAACATCGGCCTCTCCGACGCCTCGGTCGTCGGCCTCGCCGCCCAGGCCGACAACGAGCGCTTCGCGTGGGACTCGTACCGCCGCCTGATCCAGATGTTCGGCAAGACCGTCCTCGGCGTCGACGGCGAGCTCTTCGAGGACGCGCTCGACGCGGCCAAGGAGGCCAAGAAGGTCACCGTCGACACCGACCTCGACGCCGCCGACCTCAAGAAGCTGGTCAAGGCCTTCAAGAAGATCGTCGCGAAGGAGGCCGGCCGCGAGTTCCCGCAGGACGCCCGCGAGCAGCTCGACCTCGCCGTCGAGGCGGTCTTCAACTCCTGGAACACCGACCGGGCCAAGCTCTACCGCCGCCAGGAGCGCATCCCCGGCGACCTGGGCACCGCGGTCAACGTCTGCTCGATGGTCTTCGGCAACCTCGGCCCGGACTCCGGCACCGGCGTCGCCTTCACCCGCGACCCCGCCAGCGGCCACCAGGGCGTCTACGGCGACTACCTGCAGAACGCCCAGGGCGAGGACGTCGTCGCCGGCATCCGCAACACCGTGCCGCTCGCGGACCTCGAGCAGCTCGACAAGAAGTCGTACGACCAGCTGATGCAGATCATGGAGACGCTGGAGACCCACTACAAGGACCTCTGCGACATCGAGTTCACGATCGAGCGCGGCCAGCTGTGGATGCTCCAGACCCGCGTCGGCAAGCGCACCGCCGGCGCCGCGTTCCGCATCGCCACCCAGCTCGTCGACCAGGGCCTGATCGACGAGGCCGAGGCCCTCCAGCGCGTCACCGGCCACCAGCTCGCGCAGCTGATGTTCCCGCGCTTCGACGAGGACGCCAAGACCGAGCTGCTCGGCCGCGGCATCGCCGCCTCCCCGGGTGCGGCGGTCGGCAAGGCCGTCTTCGACTCGTACACGGCCGTCAAGTGGTCCCGCTCCGGCGAGAAGGTCATCCTCATCCGCCGCGAGACCAACCCCGACGACCTCGACGGCATGATCGCCTCCGAGGGCATCCTGACCTCCCGCGGCGGCAAGACCTCGCACGCCGCCGTCGTCGCCCGCGGCATGGGCAAGACCTGCGTCTGCGGCGCCGAGGAGCTCGACGTCGACACCAAGCGCCGCCGGATGACGGTCGGCGACACGGTCATCGAAGAGGGCGACGTCGTCTCCATCGACGGCTCCACCGGCAAGGTGTACCTGGGCGAGGTGCCCGTCGTACCGTCCCCGGTCGTCGAGTACTTCGAGGGCCGTATGCACGCCGGCGCCGACGACGCCGACGAGCTCGTCCAGGCCGTCCACCGGATCATGGCCTACGCGGACCGCGTCCGCCGGCTGCGGGTGCGCGCCAACGCCGACAACGCCGAGGACGCGCTGCGCGCCCGCCGCTTCGGCGCCCAGGGCATCGGCCTGTGCCGCACCGAGCACATGTTCCTCGGCGAGCGCCGCGAGATGGTCGAGCGCCTGATCCTCGCGGACACCGAGGACGAGCGCGAGGCCGCCCTCACCGAGCTCCTGCCGCTGCAGAAGAACGACTTCATCGAGCTGTTCGAGGCGATGGACGGCCTGCCCGTCACCGTCCGCCTGCTCGACCCGCCGCTGCACGAGTTCCTGCCCGACATCACCGAGCTGTCGGTGCGCGTCGCCCTCGCCGAGGCCCGCAAGGACCCCAACGAGAACGACCTGCGCCTGCTCCAGGCCGTCCACAAGCTGCACGAGCAGAACCCCATGCTGGGTCTGCGCGGTGTCCGTCTCGGCCTGGTCATCCCCGGCCTGTTCGCCATGCAGGTCCGGGCGATCGCCGAGGCCGCGGCGGTGCGCAAGGACGCCAAGGGCGACCCGCGCGCCGAGATCATGATCCCGCTCGTGGGCACCGTCCAGGAGCTGGAGATCGTCCGCGAGGAGGCCGACGCGATCATCGCCGAGGTCGAGGCCGCCACCGGCACCAACCTCAAGCTGACCATCGGCACGATGATCGAGCTGCCGCGCGCCGCCCTGACCGCCGCCCAGATCGCCGAGGCCGCCCAGTTCTTCTCCTTCGGCACGAACGACCTGACCCAGACGGTGTGGGGCTTCTCCCGCGACGACGTCGAGGCCAGCTTCTTCACCGCGTACCTGGAGAAGGGCATCTTCGGGGTCTCGCCCTTCGAGACCATCGACAAGGACGGCGTCGGCGCCCTCGTCCGCAGCGCCGCCCAGGCCGGCCGGGACACCCGCCCCGACCTCAAGCTCGGCGTCTGCGGCGAGCACGGCGGTGACCCCGAGTCCGTCCACTTCTTCCACGAGGTCGGTCTCGACTACGTCTCCTGCTCGCCGTTCCGGATTCCGGTGGCGCGTCTGGAGGCCGGTCGTGCCGCCGCAGAGTCGACGGGCAGCGACAGCCGCTGAGGCCCGCCTGAGGCCCGCTGAGGCCGCCTGAGAGTCCGCCTGCCCCCGGGTTCCCTGACCCCCGAGGGCAGGCGGGCGATTTTTTGTTGTTCAACAAATCTTTACGCCAGCAGGCGGTGGACGGATCCCCACCCGTCCACCGCCTGCTGTCAATCCGCCAGGCACGTCGGCGCATCCCGGTGCGACCGACCGCCAGGCCCCGCAAAGCCCCCCACGGCCTTCACGGAGCGTTTCGGTCGCACTGGAGTGTGTCTGGCGGAGTACAGCATTTCGGTTGTCACGCCCCCGCCGAAAGGGGTTTCAACTGTGGCCGAAAGGGCGTGGTGACGTCGTGTGACGGCGTGCATACTCATGGGGCGGGGGGATTGCGGTTGCACAGGTGGGGGTTCGGTGCTGCGTATCCATTTCACTGGAGTGGACCTGGCACGCGTGCGGATGGCAGGGCGTCCCGATGCGTTGTGGGAAACGATTCTGAGTTTTCACCGCTTAAGAGACCGGCGTGATGCCCGGCTCTTCGGTGAATGGCGTACGGAAACCCGCAGCAGGTTGAATGGTGAAACACGCTTGCTCGGCGCGCTCATACCGAGTCGCGGCTATTTCCCTGATTTCCTGACCCCTGCGGAGGGGCAGTACGGGTGGGACGTGGGCCTCGACGCGCTGCGCGGGCTGCACCCGGAGCGGATCCGGCGCGAGCTGGCCCTGCTCGGCACGGGCGCGCGCGTGGGTGCCGCCTTCGGCATGCCCGCGGGCACGGGCGGCGGCTGCGACACGGGCGTGCCGCGGCGGCTGCGGGAATTCATGGACGGCGGCACGGAGCACCTGCCGAGGCTGCTGGCGGAGCTGCGCGGATACCACCGGGCGGCCGTTGCCCCGTACTGGAACCACATCCAGGCCCAGATCGAAGCCGAGCGGGCCGCGCGCGGCCGGGCCCTGCTGGACGGCGGCGCGGACGAGCTGCTGGCCTCGTTGCCGCCCATGCTGCGCTGGCGGGCCCCGGTCCTGGAATGCGACTACCCCGTGGACCGCGACGTGTGGCTGCGCGGGCGCGGGCTGCTGCTCCAGCCGTCGTTCTTCTGCCGGCGCACCGCCGTCACCCTGCACGACCCGGAGCTGCCGCCGGTGCTGGTCTACCCGGCGGCGGCGCAGCTGGCCTCGGCGCCCACCGGAAGCGAATCGATTCGCCCCCTGGAGGAGCAGCGCCAGCGCACCCTGGGCAAGCTCGTCGGGCACACCCGGTCGGTGGTGCTGCGGGCCATCGGCGACGGAGCCACCACCAGCGAGCTCGCCCGGCGGGCCGGGGTCTCGCTGGCCTCCGCGAGCCAGCACGCCTGCGTGATGCGCGAAGCCGGGTTGGTGACCACCCTGCGCCGGGGGAACGCCGTCCTGCACACGGTGACGCCCCTCGGGGCCGCGCTGCTCAAGGGTGGCGCGGTGGCCTCGTAGCGTCCGGCGCGGGCCCGCACCCGGGCCGAGGGGGCCCGGGTGCGGGCGCGGCGTTCCGCTCCGGGGCCGCCCGGAGGTTCGCGCGGGGCCGTTCCGGGGTGCGGTCTGCACCGATATCCGGTCCTCGGCGTTCGGAATCCGGCGCGAGATCCGTATTCCAACGGCGATTTCAAGCCACACGGGTGTTCGGTCCGGAAGGCCGTGCCGACCACCGCGGGAGAGGCGTCCGTGCGCTGTGCGTGACGGATCCCGGGCCCGAGGAGCCGTGTACGACGGGACCGTATTCCGGACGCGTCGGGACCTTGCGCCCCTGGCCGGCCCCCGCGTCGGCGAGGATGCTGGGGCCATGGACCCCTCCGCCGCCGACCACGACATCCGCGGCCGCGCCGACCTCGAGGTCGTGCTGCGCCGCTTCTACACGGCCGCCTTCGCCGACGGGCGGATCGGCCCGTTCTTCACGGAGATCGCCGGCACGGACCTCGACGTCCACCTGCCCCTGATCACCGATTTCTGGGAGCGGGCCCTGTTCCGCAGCGCCGCGTACGACCGCGACCCCTTCGCCCCGCACGCCGCGCTGCACGCCGCGCGGGCCATGACCGCCGAGGACTTCGGCCGCTGGGTGCAGCTCTGGCACGCGGCCGTGGACGGGCGGCACCGGGGCCCCGTCGCCGAGCGGGCCAAGGCGATGGGCGAGCGGATCGCGCTGGCCATGCACCGGCGGCTGGCCGGGGCGGACGCCCCGCTGCACCGTGAGGGCGGCACGGGCTTCGTCCCGCTCGCCGCGCTGCGGCTCCGCTCGGCCGCCTGACCGGGCGGCCCTGCCACCGGCACCCGGCACCCGGCACCCGGCACCCGGCGCCCGGCGCCCGGGCCGGGACCGGCACCGGCCGCGGCCGGCAGCGGCGCCCGGCAGTACCGCCCGCCGGGACGACCGGAGCACGCGAGAGGGCCCGGGGATCGCAATGACCCCGGGCCCTCTCGACGCGCTCCCGTACGCCGGGGCCCACCCTGCGGAACCGCACCGGCGGCGGGGTAGTCACGCGGCACCGAAGCCCGCCCGCCCCCGCCGTCGTGGAGTGCCCCCATGCGCCGTGGTCCCCTGTGCCCCCGCGTGCCCGCGGCCGGCCGGATCACCCCCGCCCCGCTTCCCGCCCTCGCCCCCGTCCTGGCCCTGGCCCTGCTCCTGGCTCTCGCGCTCGCCGGGGCCGCGGTCCCGGAGTCACCCGCCCGCGCCGACACGGTCACCCCCGACGCGGCGCCCGCCCTCCGCTTCGTCAGCTACAACATCTGCGGCAACATGTGCGGCGCCGCCCCGTACGACGACCGGCGGCGGATCGACAGCGTCGTCACCCAGGCCGCGGTCGCCACCTGGAACGCCGACCAGGTCTTCCTCCAGGAGGTCTGCCGCCCCCAGTACGACGAGATCCTCCGCCGGCTCGCCCCGCTCGGCTTCGACGGCTCCTACGCCGCCACCCTCGTGGGCCGGGCGTCCGTCTGCGGCGGCGCCGACTACGGCAACGCGGTCCTGGTGAAGGGGCCGGTCACGGACAGCGTCGCACTCGACCTCACCGTCGGCGGGGAGAGCGAGCCCATCACCGTGCCCTGCGTGCGCAGCCTGCTCCGGGGCCGCGTCAGTTGGGCCTGCTCCGTGCACCTGTACTGGGACGACGGCACGCTCGCCGCCCCCGAAGCGCAGGAGCTGGCTTCCCGGGCCGAGGCCTGGGAGGCCCAGGGCATACCCGTGGTACTCGGCGGCGACTTCAACCACTCGCCGCGCACCAGCATCCTCACGCACTTCTACGACCCGGCCGTCGGCGACGGCGGGCAGGGCGTCTTCCTGGAGGCCGACGAGACCGACACCGACTTCTTCGACCCCGCCGTCTGCACGGCGGGGTCGCCGGCGGGGTCGGACCCGCTGTGCCGCTCGGGCGAGCCCACCTGGAACGAGAAGAAGATCGACTACATCTTCTTCTCCGCCTGCCACTTCACGACCCCCCGGGGCGACTCCCTGCCCCTCGACCCCCTGGTCTCCGACCACCGGATGCTGCGCGGCGCCGCCGCCGCCCGGGCCGACTGCGGCCCCCTCGACAGCCCGGCGGCGGCCGCTCCGCCGGGCAGCCCGTCGCCCGGGCTCGGGACCGGGCCGCCGCGGGTCGGTGCGCCTAGGCCACCGCGGCCGAGGTCACGGCGGTCCGCACCGGATAGGTCCGCACCGACACCTCCTCGTCGTCCAGGCAGCGGCCCGACTCCAGGTCGAAACGCTGCTTGAGCAGCGGCGAGGCCACGAAGGGCTGCCCCTCCACACAGCCGACCAGCCCCCGGGACAGCACCGCCGCACCCGTGAAGGGGTCCCGGTTGTCGATGGCGTACGTCCACCCCGAGCGGCCGAGGAACACCGCGGCCTGGCCGCCGTCGGGCAGCAGCACCGCCACCCCCCGCCCCGGGATCATGTCGGACAGCTCGCACACCGTCAGCCAGCCTTCGTCCACCTGCAGTTCCACGGTCATCGGGTGCCTCCCACGGCTTCCAGCGGCTGCCGGCCGGTCAGGATCGCCAGGTCGGGCTTGACCTGGTCGCGTTCGGGCACGAACCGGACGGTCGGGTCCGGGGCCCCGGGCGCGTTGACGAAGGAGACGAACCGGCGCAGCCGTTCCGGGTCCTCCAAGGTCTCGGCCCATTCGTCGCGGTAGTTCGCGACGTGGTCCGCCATCAGCGCCTCCAGCTCCTCGCACAGCCCGAGGGAGTCGTGCACCACGACGTCCCGGAGGTGGTCCAGGCCGCCCTCCAGCCGGTCCAGCCAGGTGGAGGTGCGCTCCAGCCGGTCCGCGGTGCGGATGTAGAACATCAGGAACCGGTCGATGAGGCGGACCAGTTCGGCGTCGGACAGGTCCTGGGCCAGGAGGTCGGCGTGGCGCGGGACGGCCCCGCCGTTCCCGCCGACGTACAGGTTCCAGCCGTTCGCGGTCGCGATCACGCCGAAGTCCTTGCTCTGCGCCTCCGCGCACTCGCGGGTGCAGCCGGAGACCGCCGACTTGAGCTTGTGCGGGGCGCGCAGGCCCCGGTAGCGCAGCTCCAGGTCGATGGCCATCCGCACGCTGTCCTGGACCCCGTAGCGGCACCAGGTCCGGCCCACGCAGGACTTCACGGTCCGCAGCGCCTTGCCGTACGCGTGCCCGGACTCGAAGCCGGCGTCGACGAGCCGGGCCCAGATCCGCGGGAGCTGGTCCACGCTCGCACCGAAGAGGTCGATGCGCTGCCCGCCGGTGATCTTCGTGTAGAGGCCGAAGTCGCGGGCCACCTCGCCGATCACGATGAGCTTGTCCGGGGTGATCTCGCCGCCGGGGATGCGCGGGACGACCGAGTACGAGCCGTTGCGCTGGAGGTTCGCGAGGAAGTGGTCGTTGGTGTCCTGGAGGGAGGCCTGCTCGCCGTCGAGGACGTACCCGCTCGCGCCGAGGGTGGGGGCGAGCGAGGCGATGATCGAGCCGACGGCCGGCTTGCAGACCTCGCAGCCGTCGCCGCCGCGGGCCCCCTCCCGGCCGTGGCCGTCGAGGAGCTGCTCGTACGAGGTGAGCCGCCGGGTGCGGACGATCTCGTACAGCTCGGCGCGGGTGAACGGGAAGCAGCCGCACAGGCCCTTGTCGGCGGAGGCGGGCAGCAGCTGCTCGATCACCTTGACGCAGCCGCCGCAGCCGGTGCCCGCCTTGGTGCACTTCTTGACCTCGGGGAGGGTGGCGCAGGCGGTGATCGCCTTCTTGGTGACGTTGTGGCAGGAGCAGACGACCGCCGTGTCGGGGAGTGCGGACGGGCCGAGCTGTGCGGCGGGGGACAGCCCCGCGGGCAGCACCAGCTGGTCCGGGCTGACGGGCGGGACGCTGCCGGTGAGCGGCCGCAGCAGCCCGTACGCGTCGGCGTCGCCGACCAGGACCCCGCCGAGCAGCACCCCGTCGGGGGAGACGACCAGCTTCTTGTAGACGCCCGAGCGGGAGTCGGAGTAGACGACGTCGAGGCTGTCCTCGGCCGTGCCGTGCGCGTCGCCGAACGAGGCCACGTCCACACCGAGCAGCTTGAGCTTGGTGGACAGGTCCGCGCCGGTGAACTCCTTCTCCCGGCCCAGCAGGTCCTCGGCGGCGGTCTCGGCCATCTCGTAGCCGGGGGCGACGAGGCCGTACACCCGGCCGTCGGCGGCCAGGGCGCATTCGCCGACGGCGTAGACGCGCGGGTCGGAGGTGCGGCAGCGCGAGTCCACGGCGATGCCGCCGCGCTCGCCGACCGTCAGGCCCGCGTCGCGGGCGAGCTGGTCGCGGGGGCGGACGCCGGCGGAGAAGACGACGAGTTCCGTGTCGACGGTGGAGCCGTCGGAGAGCAGCATTCCGCTGACCCGGCCGTCCCCGCCGGTGAGGACCTCCTGGGTGCCGACACCGGTGTGCACGGTCAGGCCCATGCTCTCGACGGTGCGCAGCAACGCCGCGCCGCCGCCCTCGTCGACCTGTACGGGCATCAGGCGCGGCGCGAACTCCACGATCCGGGTGGCCAGCCCGAGCCCCTTGAGTGCGCCGGCGGCCTCCAGGCCGAGCAGACCGCCGCCGACGACCGCTCCGGACGTGCGGGTCGCGGCGTACTCCTCGATGGCGAGGAGGTCCTCGACGGTGCGGTAGACGAAGCAGCCGGGGGCGTCCTTGCCGGGCACGGGCGGCACGAAGGGGTAGCTGCCGGTCGCCAGGACGAGCACGTCGTACGGGAACACCCGCCCCGAGCGGGAGGTGACGGTACGGGCCTCGCGGTCGATGCTCTCGGCCGGGTCGCCGAGGTGGAGGGCGATCCCGTGCTGCTCCATGAAGCCGGCGGGGACGAGGGAGAGGTCCTGGGGACTGCTGCCGGAGAAGTACGAGGTGAGGTGGACCCGGTCGTACGCGGGCCGGGGCTCCTCGCACAGCACGGTGATCCGGTGCGTGGCGGTGGCTCCGCGCTCGGCGAGCGCCTCCAGGTAGCGCTGGCCGACCATGCCGTGGCCGATGAGCACGATGGCGGGGGTGGGCGTGGATGCGGCCATGATCAGGAGCCTCCGTCGTCGGTGAGCAGGTGGAACAGGTCGGTCAGGACTTCCTCGTCCTCCCAGCTGCGGGCGAGGGCGCCGACGCTGGAGAGCTCGCCGAGGAGGACGCCGCCGACGAGCCGGTCGCCGCGGACGACGACCTTGCGGTAGGTCCGGCGGGTGGCGTCCGAGAGTCGGACCACGTCGTCCCCGGGGAGCGGGGTGGTCTCGCCGAAGGCGGCGAGGTCGAGCGGGCCGGTGCCGCCGGCCGCGAGGGTCAGGCGGGTCAGGGCGCGGGTTCCGGTGTAGCCGGGCGCGGGCGGGGCGGTGGAGGTCAGCAGGGCGGCGAGGGAGTCGGCCTGCTCCAGTGCGGCGCCGGCCAGGCCGTACACCCGCCCGGCGTGCTCGGCGCAGTCGCCGACGGCGTGGATGCGCGGGTCGTCGGTCCGGAGCCGGTCGTCCACGACGATGCCGGTGCGGACGGTGAGCCCGGCGGCCCGGGCCAGGCCGGTACGGGGGCGGACGCCGCAGGCCAGGACGACGAGGTCGGCGTCGAGGCGGTAGCCGTCGGCGAGCTCGACGGCGGTGACCCGGCGGCCGGAGCCGGCGCCAGCGGCGGGACCGGGGTGGGGGGAGGTGCTCAGTCCGCGGACCCGGCACTCGGTGTGGATCTCGATGCCGAGGGTGGTCAGATGGGCGTGCAGCAGCGCCGAGGCCTCCGCGTCGAGCTGGCGTTCCATCAGGCGCTCGCCCTGCTGGGCCAGCACGACCTGGGCGCCCCGCTCGGCCAGCGCGCGGGCCGCGGACACGCCGAGCAGGCCACCGCCGATGACCACCGCGCGCCCGCCCGGCCCGCCCGGCCCGGCCGTCGCGGCCGCCGACAGCGCCAGGCAGTCGTCCATGGTCCGGAACGCGTGGACCCCGTCCGGGAGTTCCCGGTCCTGGCCCTCCCGGGAGGCCGCCCCGGCTCCGGCGGGGCCGCCGGGCTCGAACAGGCCGCGCAGCGGCGGCAGCACGGCGTTCGAGCCCGTGGCCAGGACCAGGGCGTCGTACGGTTCCGCGGTGCCGTCGTCGCACTGCACCGTCCGGGCGGCCCGGTCGATCCGGACCGCTCGCACCCCCCGCCGCAGCGCCGGGCCGGGATCCGGGAGGGCGGCGACCTCCGGCGCGTACCGCCCTGCGAGGACCTCGGCGAGCAGCACCCGGTTGTACGGGACGTGCGTCTCCTCGCCGAGGACGGTGACCCGCACGGCCGGGCTCGCGCCCAGCCGCTGCGCGAGCCTGAGGCCCGCGAGGCCGCCGCCGATCACCACCACGCGCTGCTGCTCCGAGGTCATGACACGAGCGTGCGGGGAGGCTGTTTCCCCTCGGCATCGCGCTTGTTACCCGAACGGAACGCCCACCTCAGCGCGCGGGCCGGCGGGCGGTGAGGCTCCCAGGGCCCCGGTCCGGGCCGCCGGCGCGGGCACCGGGGCCGGCGGCGGGGCCGGCGTCGGGACACGGGCGAAGCTCAACCTTTGCGCAAGTTTCCGGGGATCGATGGCCGTTGCACCGAACCAGTCCTTAGGGTCGTCGTGTGCCTGACATGTCAACGACCATGCTCATCGTCCTCTGCGCGGCCGCCGCCGCGGCCGGCTGGATCGACGCGGTGGTGGGCGGCGGCGGACTGCTGCTCCTGCCGGCCCTGCTGCTCGGCCTGCCCAACGCCCACCCCGCAACGGTGCTCGGCACCAACAAGGCCGTCGCCGTCGTCGGGACCACGGGTGCTGCCGTGGCGTACGCGCGCAAGGCGCCGGTGGACGTGGGACTCGCCGTCCGGATCGGTCTGGCGGCCCTTGCCGGATCCATGGGCGGCGCCGCGCTGGCCGGCGGGATCAGCAAGGACGCCCTGCGCCCGATGATCATGCTGGTGCTCCTGGTCGTCGGCGCGTTCGTCGCCTTCCGGCCCGCGTTCGGCGCCGCGCCGGCGGCCGCCGCGGTCAGTCGGCAGCGGGTACTGCTCGCCATCGGGCTCGCCGGGCTCGGCATCGGTTTCTACGACGGGCTCATCGGCCCCGGGACGGGTACCTTCCTGGTCCTCGCCCTGACCGCGCTGCTCCACCTGGACCTGGTCACCGCCTCGGCGACCGCCAAGATCGTCAACGTGTGCACGAACGTGGGCGCGCTCGCGATGTTCGCCTACCAGGGCATGGTGCTGTGGCAGCTGGCCGCCCTGATGGCGGTCTTCAACCTGGCCGGCGGCATGATCGGGGCGCGGATGGCGCTGAAGAAGGGGAGCGGTTTCGTCCGCGGGGTGCTGCTGACCGTGGTCGGGGCCCTCGTGGTCAAGCTCGGCATCGAGCAGTGGGGCTGAGGGCACCGTCCGCGTCCGGACCGTCAGTACGTGCCCGTCAGGTGGGCGAAGACGACCACGTTCCCCCGGTATCCGGTCCGGGGCGAGAAGCCCCCGCCGCAGGTGATCACCCGCAGCTCGGCGCGCGGTGAGGGCCCGTACACGCGCGCGTCCGGGAAGTGCTGCGCGTCGTACACCTCGACCGCGTGGACGGTGAACACGGCCGTCCGTCCGTCCGCGCGCGGTACCTCCACGGTCGCCCCGCGGTGCAGCGCGCCCAGCCGGTAGAACACCGCCGGCCCGGAGGCGTGGTCCACGTGCCCGACGACGACCGCCGTGCCCACGGCGCCCGGGGTGGTGCCGTCCCGGTACCAGCCCGCCAGGTCGCGCCGGGCCGGCGGCGGCACTTCGAGACTCCCGTCGCGGGCCAGGCCGAGCCCGGTCAGCGGGGCGTCCACCCGGATGGACGGGATCCGGATCCGGGTCGGCGGGGATCCGGCCAGCGGGTCGATGCTGCCCGGGTAGTGCGCCTGCCCGCTGCCGCTCAGGGCCTCGGCGGGGGAGGGCAGCGGGGGCCCGACCGGCTCGCCGGAGCCGGTGCCGACGAGCCAGATGCCGATGCAGGCGGTGAGCGCGACGAGCCCGCCGCGGCCGGCCTGGCTGGCGCCCATGCAATGCCCCCTTGGTGTACGGCCGTGTACGGCGGCCCTGCGTGTGAGCCGTCGCCCGGCCCCGCGAACGGGGGGACCTCGCGGGGCGGGCGACGGGGGGCGGTACCGGTCGGACCGCGGCCGCAGCCGCGGTGGGCGCCCGTCAGCTCCGCGTGCCGCTCGCCCGGCGACGCAGGAGCCAGGTACCGCCGACGGCGGCCGCGGCCAGCAGGGCCGCTCCCGCCGTGATCCGGACGGGGTTCGCGGTGGTGGTCGTCCCACCACCCACCCCGGTTGCCACGTGGCCCTGCGGGCCGCGTGCGGTGACGACCAGGTCTCCGCTGGCGTACTTCCCGTCGGTGCAGGTCGCGCCGATGCTGTACGTGCCCGGTCGGGTGTCGCGGGCGACCTGGAACTGCCCGACGACCACCTCCTCGTGGGTGCCGGGCACCAGCCTGAAGCGGCCGCCGCCGACCATGGTGGCGTCGCCGTCGGCGCGCCCGCCCGGCCCGCAGGCCGTGGTGTTGGCGGTGACCGTGCCCCCCGGGGCGGCCGACGTGGGCCAGACCTCCAGTACGGCGAAGTCTCCCGGGGCGGAGCCGGGCCTGGCGGGGCCCGCGGCGGCGGTCCCGCGCGCGGCCCCGCTCGCAGTGCCACCCGCGACCGCACCGGCGACCGGGCCGGCGAACGCGGCGGCGGTGAGCGCGGTGACGGTGAGCACGTGGGCGGTGCGACGGCGCATGGCGGCTCCCGGGGCAATGGCTCCTGGCGACACGGGGTCGTGGAGACACGAGGTCGTGCTCCCGTGGTACCCCCTCCGCGCGGGCCGCCGCCTGCTGATGCCGCGTCAGCCGAGTCGACGCGGTCGGTGTTCCCGCAGCTCATGGCCCGCGATGCGGCCGACCGGGGGACCGGGCCCGTCCGGGTGACGGCGGTGCGTACCGTGGAGGGGCCCGGGGGAGGTCCGGGACCAGGTCCGGGGAGACGAGACGGAGGGCCCGTGACATCAGCGATCGGCGGAGGTGGCGGCGGCCCGGTGGGCGCCGAGCTGCCCTTCTTCGTGTACGGGACCCTGCGGCCCGGCGAGGTCAACCACGCCCTGTTCCTGCGCGGCCGCACCGCGGCCGAGGACCCCGCCCGGCTTCCCGGCGCGCTGCTGTACGACGGCCCCGGCTACCCGTACGCCGTCCGGCAGGAGGGGGCGGAGGTCGTGGGCGAGCTGATCACCGCGGCACCGGGCGCCTACGCGACGTTGCTGGCCGAGCTGGACCGGCTGGAGGAGTTCCACGGCCCCGGCCTGCCGGTGAACGTGTACGACCGGGTCCGCTGCGACGCGGTCCGTCCGGACGGCACGCGCACACCCGCCTGGGTCTACCTGGCGGCCCCGCCGCTGGCCCGCAGGCTGCGCGCGTCGGGCACGGAGATACCCGGCGGGGACTGGCTCGGCCGCCGGCCGCCGGGCAGGCCCCTGCCGCCGGGCTGACCGCGCCCGGGCCGACCCCGCCCGCGCCCGGACCGTACGGCCCGGGCCGCAGCGACCGCTCCCGAGGTGGTTACAGCCCCTCGGCGCCGCGGTTGCGCAGCCGCTGCCCGTACTGCTGGAGGACCCACAGCTCTTCCTGGACCGCCGCCAGCTGCTCCGGCGGCGCCTGTACGCCCAGCCGGGCCATGGTGCCGGTGATCTCGTGGACCCGGCGGTCGACCGCGCGCAGTCGGACCTGGACCAGCTGGACCCCGGCGTAGGCCTCGTCGACCGTCCGGGAGCGGATGGCCTCCACCGCCAGTTCGGTGACCAGCGCCCGGACGGTGTCGTTCGGCGCCGCGGCACGGACCCGGGCCAGGTAGTCGTCGCCGCCGAGCGAGACGCCGCCCGCGTCCAGGATCGCCTGGCGGACCGCCCCGTACGGCGGGGCGGTGAACTCGTCCACCCCGTACGCGTCGAACGCCGGCGAGACCAGCTCGGGCCGCTGCAGGGCCAGCTTGAGCAGCTCGCGCTCCGTCACGTGGACCGGGTTGCGCAGGTTGAGCGCGGGACCGCCCGCGGGGGCGGCCGGCGCCTGCACGGCCTCGTACGGGCGTCCCGCGGCGGTGGCCGGAGGCCGGGCAGACCGGTCCCCGGCGCCCGGCCGCCCGCCGCGCTCGCGCGCCCAGCGGGCCAGCTGCGCGACCCGCTTGACCACGAACTGCTCGTCGCGGATGCCGAGCATGCCCGCCAGCTGGACCGCCGACTCGTGCTGGATCGCGATGTTCTTGATGTTGGCGACGATCGGGGCGGCCTCGTCGAGGGCGGCCGCGCGGCCCGCCGGGTTCTCCAGGTTGTGCCGGGCCACGATGTGCCGCAGCGCGAACTCGAACAGCGGGGTGCGGGACTCCACCAGCGCGGACACGGCCCCGTCGCCCTGGGCCAGGCGCAGGTCGCAGGGGTCCATGCCGCCCGGGGTGATGGCGATCGAGGTCTCGGCGGCGAACTTCTGGTCGTCCTCGAAGGCGCGGAGCGCGGCCTTCTGACCGGCCGCGTCACCGTCGAAGGTGAAGATCACCTCGGCGGTGGCGTTGTCCATCAGCAGCCGGCGCAGGATCTTGACGTGCTCGCCGCCGAAGGCGGTGCCACAGGTCGCGATCGCGGTGGTGACCCCGGCCAGGTGGCAGGCCATCACGTCGGTGTAGCCCTCGACGACCACCGCCCGCGAGGTCCGCGCGATCTCCTTCTTCGCCAGGTCGATGCCGTACAGCACCTGGGACTTCTTGTAGATCGGCGTCTCGGGCGTGTTCAGGTACTTGGGACCGTTGTCGTCCTCGCGCAGCTTGCGCGCGCCGAAGCCGACCACCTCGCCGCTGATGTCGCGGATCGGCCACATGAGCCGGCCGCGGAAGCGGTCGATGGGCTTGCCGCTGCGGCTGTCCTGGGACAGGCCCGAGGTGATCAGCTCGCGGTCGGTGAAGCCCTTGCCGCGCAGGAAGCGGGTCAGGTGGTCCCAGCCGGCCGGGCTGTAGCCGACGCTGAAGTAGGTGGCCGCGGCCTGGTCGAAACCCCGCTCGGCCAGGAACCTGCGGGCGATCTCCGCCTCGGCACCGTTCAGCTGGTCGATGTAGAACTGGGCGGCCGCCTTGTGGGCCTCGACCAGCCGGATCCGCTCGCCGCGGCCGCTGGTGCCCGCGGTGTAGCCGCCCTCCTCGTAGCGCAGGGTGATGCCCGCCTGGGCGGCCAGCCGTTCGACCGCCTCCGAGAACGACAGGTGGTCGATCTTCATGATGAAGTCGAGGGTGTCCCCGCCCGCCTGGCAGCCGAAGCAGTGGTAGAGGCCCTTGCTGGGGCTGACCTGGAAGGACGGGGACTTCTCGTCGTGGAAGGGACACAGTCCCTTGAGGTTGCCGCCGCCGGCGTTGCGCAGCTGCAGGTAGTCGGAGACCACGGCGTCGATCGGGACCGCGTCCCGTACCGCCTTCACGTCGTCGTCGTTGATCCGTCCTGCCACCCGTGAAGTCTACGGCCGGCCGCGGGAAAACCCTCAGGCGCCCCGGCCCGCCACCAGCGAGCTGAGCGGAACCGACGGATCCGCGAGGGCCTCGCGGTTGACCTGCGCCTTCGAGCTGATCAGGGCCTGAATGTCGTCCGTGACGTCCCACACGTTCACGTTCATACCGGCCAGCACACGCCCGTCCGACAGCCAGAACGCGATGAACTCCCGCTTGGCCGCGTCGCCGCGGATGAGGACCTGGTCGTAGCCGCCCGCCGGGGCGTACCCCGAGTACTCCAGGCCGACGTCGTACTGGTCCGAGAAGAAGTACGGCACCCGGTCGTAGCTGATCTCCTGCCCGAGCATGGACCGCGCGGCGGCCGGGCCGCCGTTGAGGGCGTTCGCCCAGTGCTCGACGCGCAGCCGGGTCCCCAGCAGCGGGTGGTGGGCGGCCGCCACGTCCCCGACCGCGTAGATGTCCGGGTCCGACGTGCGCAGCGAGGCGTCCACGGCGATGCCGCCGCCGTGTTCCCGGTCGACGAGCGCCAGGCCGGAGGTCTCGGCCAGCGCCGTGCGCGGGGCGGCGCCGATCGCGGCGAGCACCGCGTGCGCCGGGAGCTCCTCACCGCTGTCCGTGCGGGCGGCGAGCACCATGCCGTCGTGCCCGACGATCTCGGTGAGGCGCGTCTCGAAGTGGAAGCGGACGCCGTGCTCGGCGTGCAGGTCGGCGAAGAGGCGGCCGATCTCCGGCCCGAGCACCCCGTGCAGCGGGGTGGCCAGCGGCTCGACCACGGTGACCTCGGCCCCGTACTCGCGGGCGGCGGCGGCCACCTCCAGGCCGATCCAGCCGGCGCCCGCGATGAGCAGGTGCCCGTTGTCCCGGCCGAGGCCGGCCAGGACCGCCCGCAGCCGCTCGGCGTGCGCCAGCCGGCGCAGGTGGTGCACCCCGGCCAGGCCGGTGCCCGGGATGTCCAGGCGGCGCGGTTCGGCCCCCGTGGCGAGCAGCAGCTTGTCGTAGTGCAGGGCGGTGCCGTCGCCGAGGACGACCTTCTTCGCCTCCCGGTCGAGGTGCACCGCGGGCTGGCCGAGGTGCAGCTCGACGTCGGCGCGGGCGTACCAGGACGCCTCGTGGACGAAGACGCTGTCGCGCTCCTCCTTGCCCTGGAGGTAGCCCTTGGACAGCGGGGGCCGTTCGTACGGGTGGTCGCGCTCGTCGCCGATCAGGATCACCCGCCCCGTGAACCCCTCGGAGCGCAGCGTCTCCGCCGCCTTGGCTCCGGCCAGACCCGCGCCCACGATGACGAACGTCCGGTGTGCGTCGACCACCTGATGCCTCCTCATAGCCTCACCGCCACTTGCGACCACATGCGAGCGTCCCGCACCGAGCCTGCCGCGTGAAGGGGGAGTGGCCCGATCGGATCACCCTTCGGTGCGGTGGGTGCGGCGGGTGAGCCGGGCGTGCAGGGAGCGCGCCGATGCGTCGGTCAGGCACGCGATCTGGTCGATGACGGCGCGTTTGCGGGCCTTGTCGTCCGGGGCCCCGTCGAAGATCGCACGGAACTGGGGGTCGAGGCCCTCGGGCGCGCGGGCGAGCAGCGCCTCGGCGAGTTCGGCCAGGACGATGCGCTGGTCGGCGCGCAGCCGCTCCTGCTCGTCGCGCTGTATCACGTACAGGTCGGCGACGGCCTTGAGGACCGCGCACTCGTTGCGCGCCTCGCGCGGCACGACCAGCTCGGCCGCGTACCGGGTCAGCCGGCCCGAGCCGTACGTCGCACGGGTGGCGCCCTCGGCGGCCAGGCAGAACCGGCCGATCAGCTGGCTCGTGGCGTCCTTCAGACGGGCCTGGGCGACGGCCGAGCCGTCGTAGCCGTGCGGCCACCACTCCTGCTCCATCAGCCGGTCGAGGGCCTCGCGCAACTCCTCCGGGTCGGTGTCGGCGGGGACGTACCGGCCGATGGCGACCTGCCGGATCGCGGCGCGCTCCGGCTCGGCGAACAGCAGGTTGGGGTCGATGTGCCCGGCGTGCAGCCCGTCCTCGAAGTCGTGGACGGAGTACGCGACGTCGTCCGACCAGTCCATGACCTGGGCCTCGAAGCACTTGCGGCCGGCGGGCGCGCCGCGGCGCAGCCACGCGAAGACGGGCAGGTCGTCCTCGTACGCGCCGAACTTGACCGAGTCGGGGTCGGCGGGGTGGCCGCCGCGGGCCCAGGGGTACTTGGTGGCGGCGTCCAGGCAGGCCCGGGTGAGGTTGAGGCCGACGCTGACGGCACCACCGGTCGCCGGATCGGCCGTGAACCGCTTCGGCTCCAGGCGGGTCAGCAGGCGCAGCGACTGCGCGTTGCCCTCGAAGCCGCCGCAGTCCTTGGCGAACTCGTTCAGCGCCTCCTCGCCGTTGTGCCCGAAGGGCGGGTGGCCCATGTCGTGCGAGAGGCAGGCCGCTTCCACCAGGTCGGGATCACAGCCGAGAGCCGCGCCGAGCTCGCGGCCGACCTGGGCGCACTCCAGGGAGTGCGTCAGGCGGGTGCGGGGGCTGGCGTCCCAGTCGTACGAGCGGCTGCCCGGCGTGACGACCTGGGTCTTCCCGGCGAGGCGGCGCAGCGCGGCCGAGTGCAGCACGCGGGCGCGGTCGCGCTGGAAGGCGGTCCGGCCCGGGCGCTTGTCGGGCTCGGGGGCCCAGCGCTCGGTGTCGGCAGCGGAGTAGGGGCCTGCGGGTCCCCCGGTGCCTGCGGGGTCGGCGGGGTCGTGCGGACGGACGGGTGAGGTGCCTGCCATGCCTTCCATGCTCCGACGGTAACCGCAGACGCCGACAATCCGAGGAATCCGGCCCGCCCGTCCTCAGGCGGTGGCGAGTTCCAGCGCGGTCCCGGCCGTCGGGGCGGCCAGGGCCTGGTCGTAGCGCCGCAGGACGAGGCGGGCCAGGGCCGGGTGGGCGCCGAGCGGGGCGGCCGCCGGACCGGTCGCGGCGGCGGCGCCCTGCGCGGCGAAGCGGCCCGGCGCGGTGAAGTACGAGGCCACGGCGACCCGGTGGTGGCCGCGGGTGGCCAGGGCGCGGACCGCGTCGGGCACGGCGGGCGCCGCGGCGGAGGCGTAGGCCGGGACGACGGCCGTCCCGCCGAGGCGCTCGGACAGCAGGGTGGCGGTGCGCCGGGTGTCGGCCGCCGCGTCGGGGTCGCGGGAGCCGGCCGCGGCGAGCACGACGGCGGTGTGGGCGTCCGGGTTCCAGCCGGCCTCCAGGAGGCGCTCGTACAGGGCCTCGACGAGCAGCGGGTGCGGGCCGAGCGGGGCGGCGACGCGGGCGTCGGCGTGCCGGGCCGCGGCCGCGGGCAGGTCCCGCTTGACGTGGTACCCGCGGCCGAGGAGGAGGGGGACGAGGACGGCCGGGCCGGGGGTCCGCCGCAGCGTGTCGGCGAGCAGCGGCCGGTTCAGCTCGACGTGGCCGAGCCGGACGTCGAGGCGGGGGCGCAGTTCGCGGATCCGCTCGACCAGGGCCTGGACGGTGGGGAGGGCGCGCGGGTCGCGGCTGCCGTGGGCGACGGCGACGAGGGTGGGCTGCATGCGTGGACTCCGTGGGACCGGGCCCCCGGCGGTCGCAGTCCGCGCAGCTGCGTGCCGAGTTGGGCGGTGATCCGGGTCAGCAGCTCAGCGGCCGTGGCGGCGGGAAGCGGGAGGGATGGGGACTCGGGAGGGTGCACCGGCTCCGTCATGAACCGATCCTGCGGGGTGCAGGTTGCAGGGGCGTTGCGCCGGGATGACGGGTGTTTTCAAGCTGCTCACTCGGTCATTCGCACGAGTGAAAGAGGGGATGGGGGGAACCCGGGCCGCGGACTCGATCGTCAATCTGTGCGAACGGTGTGTGCGGAGGACCGCGGGACACCCGGACAGGGCACGCGGACAGACGTCCGGGGCGAGCGCGGCTGGGGGGACAGGACATGAGGGCCACGGGGACCATGAGGACCACGAGGACGACGGGGAGCACGGGGAGGACGGGGATGTGGGACCGGGCGGTGCGGGCGACGGCGCTGCTGCGGCCGCGGCTGCCGCGCGGGGTGCGCGGCCGGCGGCGGGCCGTGCAGGCGGTGATGGCGGGTTGCGTGCTGGCCCTGCTGCCGTCGACGTGGACGCACGCGGTGGCCGCGGACCGGCTGGGCGGCACGGCGGACGCCCCGTCGGCCGAGGTGGCGGTGGTGTTCGGGGCCGGGCTGTGGAACGGCAGACCGACGCCGTACCTGGCCCGCCGGCTCGACGCGGCCGTGGAGCTGTACCGCGCCGGCAAGGTCAAGGTCGTCCTCGTCACCGGCGACAACAGCCGCACCGAGTACGACGAGCCGGGCGCGATGCGGACCTACCTCACGGGCCACGGGGTGCCGGACGCGCACATCGTCAGCGACTACGCCGGATTCGACACGTGGGACTCCTGCGTCAGGGCCCGGGAGATATTCGGGGTCGAGCGGGCGGTGCTGATCAGCCAGGGCTTCCACATACGCCGGGCCGTCGCCCTGTGCGAGACGGCGGGCCTGGACTCGTACGGGGTCGGCGTGGACGACGAGCACGACGCGACCTGGTACTACGGCGGCACCCGCGAGGTGTTCGCGGCGGGCAAGGCGGCCCTGGACGCGGCTTTCAAGCCCGAGCCGCACTTCCTCGGGCCGAAGGAGCAGGGCGTGCCCCGGGCCCTCGGCGCTCTGCGAGACTGACGCGGCGCTGTCGGCCGGGCCGCTGCCGGTGACCACGGCCGCGGAGCCCGCGCCGGGCGGCCGCGGGCCGGCGGGGGCGAAGTCGGGCGGGTGCGAGGCCGGTTCGGGCGAGGACAGGGGTGGGAAGCGTGGCAGTGGTGGATCTGAGCGGCAAGGTCGTGGTGGTCACCGGCGGGGCCCGGGGGCTGGGCGCGGCGGCGGCGCGGGCCGTCGTGGAGGGCGGCGGCCGGGTGCTGATCACCGACGTGCTGGAGGCGGAGGGTGCGCGGACGGCCGCGGAGCTCGGCGGCGCGGCGCGGTTCCTGCGGCACGACGTCACCAGCGAGGCCGACTGGCAGGCCGCCCTCGGCCACGCCGTGGCCGAGTTCGGCCGGCTCGACGGGCTCGTCAACAACGCGGGCATAGCCACCGGCACGCTGCTGGAGGAGGAGAGCGTCGAGCACTTCCGCCGGGTCGTCGAGACCAACCTGGTCGGCGTGTTCATCGGCATCCGGACCGCGGTCCCGCTGCTGCGGGCGAACGGTGGCGGCTCCATCGTGAACGTCTCCTCCGCGGCCGGCCTCACCGGCATGGCGCTCACCGCCGGGTACGGGGCCTCCAAGTGGGGTGTGCGCGGGCTCTCCAAGATCGGTGCGGTGGAGCTCGCCGAGGCGGGGATCCGGGTCAACTCGGTCCACCCCGGCATGACGATGACGCCGATGACCGCCGAGATCGGCATCAGGTCCGGCGCGGGCAACTTCCCCGGCGCCCCGCTGGGCCGGGTCGGAGCGCCCGAGGAGACGGCCGCCGCGGTGGCCTTCCTGCTCTCCGACGCCGCCGCGTACGTCACCGGCGCCGAGCTGGCGGTCGACGGCGGCTGGACGGCGGGTCTGACCGTGCGGAACCTGACCGGGCAGTGACGCCCGGGCCCTCACCGGGCGGCGGCGGCCGCGCTGAGGTGCCCGTACAGCAGGTGTAACCGTCAGGTGGCGGCCCGCGTAACACCACCGCCGCACGCTGGCACCATGCACACGCCCGGGACCGCCACCGCCACGCACTGCCCGTACTGCGCGCTGCAGTGCGGCATGAAGCTCCGCCCCACTCCGGAGGGGGCGGACCCGGCAGCGGTGGAGGAGCGGGCCGACTTCCCCGTGAACCGGGGCGCGCTGTGCGGCAAGGGCCGCACCGCCCCCGCCGTGCTCTCCTCCCGGGTGCGACTGACCGAGCCGCTCGTCCGCACCCACGCGGGGCAGCTCGAACCGGCCACCTGGGAGGAGGCCCTCGACGCCGTCGCCGCGGGCCTCGCCGGCACCCGGCGCACCCACGGCCCGGACGCGGTCGGCGTCTTCGGCGGCGGCGGGCTGACCAACGAGAAGGCGTACGCGCTCGGCAAGTTCGCCCGCGTCGCCCTCGGCACCTCGCAGATCGACTACAACGGCCGCTTCTGCATGTCCTCGGCCGCCGCCGCCCACCAGCGGGCCTTCGGCCTGGACCGCGGGCTGCCGTTCCCGCTGGAGGACGTCCCGCGGACCGGGTGCGTGGTCCTCGTCGGCTCCAACCTCGCCGAGACCATGCCGCCCGCCCTGCGCTACCTCACGGAGCTGAAGGCCAACGGCGGCACCCTGATCGTCGTCGACCCGCGCCGCACCCGCACCGCGGAGCAGGCCGACCTGCACCTGGCTCCCCGCCCCGGTACGGATCTCGCCCTCGCGCTGGGCCTGCTGCACCTGGTCGTCGCCGAGGGCCACACCGACGAGGAGTTCATCGCCGCGCGCACCACCGGCTGGGAGGAGGCCCGCGCTGCCGCGATGGCGCACTGGCCGGAGCTGGTCGAGCGGATCACCGGCGTCCCCGTGCCGAAGCTGCGGGAGGCCGTCTCGCTGTTCTGCACCCCGTCCTCCGCGATGGTCCTCACCGCCCGCGGGCCGGAGCAGCAGTCCAAGGGCACCGACACCGTCGGCGCCTGGATCAACCTGTGCCTGGCCACCGGCCGCGCCGGCCGCCCCCTCTCCGGCTACGGCTGCCTCACCGGCCAGGGCAACGGCCAGGGCGGCCGCGAGCACGGCCAGAAGGCCGACCAGCTCCCCGGCTACCGCAAACTGGCCGACCCGGCCGCCCGCGCCCACGTCGCCGGGGTGTGGGGCATCGACCCCGACAGCCTCCCGGGCCCCGGCCGCAGCGCCTACGAACTCCTCGACGCCCTCGGCACCGACGTCCGGGCCCTGCTCCTGATGGGCTCCAACCCGGTGGTGTCGGCCCCCCGCGCCGCGCACGTCGAGGAGCGCATCCGCGCCCTGGACTTCCTGGCCGTCGCGGACGTCGTCCTCTCCGAGACCGCGGCCCTCGCCGACGTGGTCCTGCCCGTCACGCAGTGGGCGGAGGAGACCGGCACCACCACCAACCTGGAGGGCCGCGTCCTGCTGCGCCGCCGCGCCCTCACCCCGCCGCCGGGCGTCCGCAGCGATCTGGAGGTCCTGCACGGCCTGGCGGCCCGCCTCGGCGTCGAGAAGGGCTTCCCGACCGCCCCCGAGGAGGTCTTCGAGGAGCTCCGGCGGGCCTCTGCCGGCGGCCCGGCCGACTACTCGGGCATCTCCTACGCCCGCATCGAGAGCGAGCAGGGCGTCTTCTGGCCCTGCCCCGAGGGCTCCGCGGGGCAGCCGCGGCTCTTCCTGGAGCGGTTCGCCACCGACGACGGCCGCGCCCGCTTCGTGCCCGTCTCCCACCGCGATGCGGCCGAGGTCCCGGACGCCGCATACCCGTTCCTGCTCACCACCGGCCGGGTGGTCGCCCAGTACCAGTCGGGCGCCCAGACCCGCCGCGTCGACGAGCTGAACGCGGCCGCCCCCGGCGCGTTCGTGGAACTCCACCCGCGCCTGGCGGCCCGTATCGGCGTGGCCGACGGCGACCCGCTCGCGGTCACCTCCCGCCGCGGCCGCGCCGTCGCCCCGGCCCGCATCACGGACGCCATCCGCGCCGACACGGTCTTCATGCCGTTCCACTGGCCGGGCGAGGGCCGCGCCAACACCCTGACCAACCCGGCCCTGGACCCCGTCTCCCGCATGCCGGAGTTCAAGGTCTGCGCGGTCCGCGTCGAACCGGTGCGCTAGCCGCCACCACCGCCCGCGCCGGCCGGGCGCTCACGAACCGTCCTGGGTGAAGACCGGTTCCAGGGCGGCCGTCAACCGCTCCGCGAGGCTCCGCTCGTCGACGCGGAGCCCCGGGTACTCCTGGCGGAAGCCGCTCCAGTCGACGTGGGCGAAGGCCGCGAACACGTCGGGCGTGAACCGCGCCGTACGTCCCTGCTCCTCGAACTCGCCGGACAGCCGGAACACCTCCTCCACCAGCGCGCGCGAAGGGGTACGGCCCTCCGCCAGGAGCACCGCGTCGTAGAGGTCCTTGCCCTGCGGGTACAGGTCCCCGGCGAGCCACATCAGCTTCCACGCGAGGGACAGTTCCCGGGTGGCGCCGAGCAGCGCCACCCCGGCCGCCTCCACCGGCTCGGCGGGAACCGGCAGCGGCTCGTTGAAGACGAAGTCCAGCTGCACCTGCCCGCCGGGCAGCCCGGGTGCGGTCCAGGGCAGCACCAGCCGCCGGCCCGGGACGCGCTCGTACGTCCAGATGTACTCGGACACCGCCTCCTCGGCCGGCATGTCCAGCCCTTCGGCCGGATGCCCGGCCCGATCTCCGGCCAGATCACCGGCCAGGCGCTCGGCGGCCGCCGCGATGTCGCCGAGCATGCGCCCGGTGCGGTCCTCCTCGATCCGCCAGTCGGCGGGGACCACGACGAAGTCCAGGTCGTGCGGCTCCCGAGCGGCGGCCCCGAACCACTGCGCCATCAGCATGCTGCCGCGCAGCACCAGCGACGGCGCCCACCCGGAGGCGTGGACGGCGCGCAGGCCGACCGCCATCGCGGTGCGCCGCGCCCCCAGCCAGGCCTCGCGGACCGCCGGGTCCCCGATCGCCGGATCCAGCGGCCGGTACGCCTCGGCGAAGTGCTTCAGCGCCGGATCGAACGTCACCGCGGACGGGGCCTGCGGCCCCACGCCCGCCAGCAGGGTGCGCGGCGGTGAAGCCCCGCGCCGCCTCCTCTCCTCGGCCGGCTCCGCCGGGTCGTCCGGTCCGCCCGGGATCGACGGCTCCCACGGCGTGCCGCTCATGCGGCCACCCCCTCCTCGATCCACCCGTCGTCCACCGACAGGTCGCTGTCGTGCAGCACGAACTCCCTTTCCTGCGCGCGGATGTCGTACCCGGCGGCCGTCAGCGCGGCGGCCAGCGCGTCGCAGGCCCGGCCGGCCCCCGCCGCCCCCGCGGGGCCCCGGTACCGCTGGGTGACGAACCGCTCGTGGCTCCCGCCGTCCTGCGCCGCGCGCCGGGCGTTCCACGACAGGTGCGCCCCGTGCGGGGTGACGAGGGCCTCCAGGGAGGCCCGGTCGAAGCCGGCGGGGAGCAGCAGCTTGAGGTGGTGCTCGAAGTAGCCGCCGCCCGGGCCCGGTCGGTCCGTGGTCCACGGGACGGTCTCCACCTTGACCCGGACCGGGTCGAAGCCGGCCGCCCGCAACAGCGGTACCAGGGCCTCGTGGCCGTCGCGGTCGGGCAGGGTCAGCATCGGCTGCGACACCATGCGGCCGCGGGCCAGCACGATGTGGGTCACCTTCAGGCCCCGGGCGCCGGCCCAGGCGTGGAGTCGTGCCAGCTCTGCCGCGTCCGGGCAGTGCAGCGTGACATGGGTTTCGTACGCGGACATGCAGGCGATCCTGTCGTACATGCGTCCGGTCCGCATCGGCGTTCCCCCCGGCGGGTAACCATCCGGTCACGCACCGGGCTCAGAAAGTGCCCGCATGCCCCTCGTGGCGACGATGTGTCGTACCCCACACTGAGGTGCGGTGCCACCGTCCTCGGAGCCCTGGAGGTCGCCCCCGTGCAGACCCGGATCCTGACCGTCAACGTGAGCCCGCCCGTCCCCGCCGTCGCGGCCCAGGCCCCGGAGGGCGGGGAGCCCGAGGCCGATCCCGAGCCCGGGACGGATCCCCGGACGGAGCCCGGGCCCGGCACCGGGCAGGAGGCCGAGGCCGAGGCCGAAGCCGCGGACGAGGACGGCGACGAGCCCGAGGTGCTGGAGCTGATCGAGCAGGTGCCCGAGCAGCGCCGGCGCGCCGACGGCCCCGCCGGGACGGGGCCCTCGGCCGACCTGTTCCGCCAGTACCTGCGCGAGATAGGCAGGATCCCGCTGCTCAGCGCCGCCGAGGAGGTCGAGCTCGCGCGGCGCGTCGAGGCCGGGCTGTTCGCCGAGGAGAAGCTGGGCAACACCCCCGACCTGGACCTGGGGCTCGCCCTCGACCTGGACAAGCTCGTCGTCATGGGACGGATGGCCAAGCGGCGCCTGATCGAGTCGAACCTCCGGCTCGTCGTCTCCGTCGCCAAGCGGTACGTGGGCCGCGGCCTGACGATGCTGGACCTCGTGCAGGAGGGGAACCTCGGCCTGATCCGGGCCGTTGAGAAGTTCGACTACACGCGCGGCTACAAGTTCTCCACCTACGCCACCTGGTGGATCCGGCAGGCGATGTCGCGGGCCCTCGCCGACCAGGCCCGCACCATCCGCGTCCCCGTCCACGTGGTGGAGCTCATCAACCGCGTCGTGCGCGTCCAGCGGCGCATGCTCCAGGAACGCGGTTACGAGCCCACCGCCGAAGAGGTGGCCGTCCACCTGGAACTGACGCCGGAGCGGGTGCGGGAGGTGCTGCGCCTCGCGCAGGAGCCGGTCTCGCTGCACGCGCCGGTCGGCGAGGAGGAGGACGTCGCCCTCGGCGACCTGATCGAGGACGGGGACGCGGCCTCGCCCATGGAGTCCGCAGCCTTCTTCCTGCTGCGCGAGCACCTGGAGGCGGTCCTGTCGACCCTCGGCGAGCGGGAGCGCAAGGTCGTCCAGCTGCGGTACGGGCTGGCCGACGGCAGGCCCCGCACCCTGGAGGAGATAGGGCGCATCTTCGGCGTGACGCGCGAACGCATCCGCCAGATCGAGTCCAAGACCCTGGGCAAGCTGCGCGACCACGCCTTCGCCGACCAGCTCCGCGGCTACCTCGACTGACGGTCGGCCCCGCGAACGGCGGGGGCGGGACAGGCCCGGCTCCGCCGGATCCCGCCCGTGGGGGCGGGACAGGCCCGGCTCCGCCGGATCCCGCCCCGCCCCCACGCGCGTACCCGCGCCCGCGTCCCGCGATCCGGGCCGCGTCCGGTCAGTCGACCTCGGCGACCGCCTGCGCGAACTGCGCCGTGTACAGCCGCGCGTACGCGCCCGACGCCGCCAGCAGCTCCTCGTGCGCGCCCTGCTCCACGATGGAGCCGTTCTCCATCACCAGGATCACGTCCGCGTCCCTGATCGTGGAGAGCCGGTGCGCGATCACGAAGGACGTGCGGCCGTGCGCGAGCCGCGCCATCGCCTTCTGGATCAGCACCTCGGTACGGGTGTCCACGGAGCTGGTCGCCTCGTCCAGGACGAGGATCACCGGGTCCGACAGGAACGCCCGGGCGATGGTGATCAGCTGCTTCTCGCCCGCACTGACCCCCGCACCCTCGTCGTCCAGGACGGTGTCGTAGCCGTCCGGCAGGGTGCGGACGAACCGGTCGGCGTGCGCGGCCCGCGCCGCCTCCTCGATCTCGGCGCGGGTGACCTCGCGCGAGGCCCCGTACGCGATGTTCTCCGCGATCGTGCCGCCGAACAGCCAGGTGTCCTGGAGCACCATGCCGATGCCGCCGCGCAGCTCCTCGCGGGTCATCTTCGCGATGTCCACGCCGTCGAGCGCGATCCGGCCGCCGGTGACCTCGTAGAACCGCATGAGCAGGTTCACCAGGGTGGTCTTCCCGGCGCCCGTCGGACCGACGATGGCGACGGTCTGGCCGGGCTCGACGGTCAGCGACAGGTTCTCGATCAGCGGCTTGTCCGGCTCGTAGCGGAAGGCCACCTTGTCCAGCGTGACCTGGCCGCGCAGCTTCTCCGGACGCTCCGGAACCGCGACGTCCGGCTCCTGCTCCTCGGCGTCGAGCAGCTCGTACACCCGCTCCGCCGAGGCCACCCCGGACTGCACCAGGTTCGCCATCGACGCGACCTGCGTCAGCGGCATCGAGAACTGGCGCGAGTACTGGATGAAGGCCTGCACGTCACCGATCGACAGGCTGCCCGAGGCCACCCGCAGACCACCGACGACCGCCACCAGCACGTAGTTGATGTTCGATATGAAGAACATCACCGGCTGCATGATGCCGCTGACCAGCTGCGCCTTGAACGAGGCCCGGAACAGCGCCTCGTTCTGCTCGGCGAAGACGGCCGCGGACTCCTTCTGCCGGCCGAAGACCTTCACCAGGGTGTGGCCCGAGTACATCTCCTCGATGTGCGCGTTGAGGGCACCCGTGGACTTCCACTGCGCCACGAACTGCGGCTGCGACTTCTTGCCGATCTTCGCGGCGACGACCACCGACACCGGGATCGTCACCAGCGCCACCAGCGCCAGCAGCGGCGAGATCCAGAACATCATCGCGAGCACGCCGACGATCGTCAGCAGCGAGTTCAGCAGCTGCCCCATCGTCTGCTGGAGCGTCTGCCCGACGTTGTCGATGTCGTTGGTGGCCCGGCTGAGCACCTCGCCGCGCTTCTGCCGGTCGAAGTACGACAGCGGCAGCCGCGCCAGCTTGTCCTGGAGCTCCTCGCGCATCCGGTACACGGTGCCGTTCATGATGTGGTTCGACAGCCGCGTCGCCACCAGCATCAACAGGCCCGCCAGGACGAAGACCGCCAGCGCCCAGAGCGCCACGACCCCGACGGCACCGAAGTCGATGCCCTCACCGGGGGTGAACTCGGTGCCGGACAGCATGTCCGCCATGCCGTCCTCGCCCTTGGCGCGCAGCCCGTCGAGCGCCTGCTCCTTGGTGATCCCGGCCGGCATCTGCCGGCCGACGATCCCCGCGAAGACGAGGTCGGTGGCGTTGCCGAGGATCTTGGGGCCGATCACCGTGCAGACGACGCTGCCGAAGACCGCCGCGACCATGCCCCACAGCTTGGCCCGGTCCTGTGCGAGCTGCCGCAGCAGCCGCTTGCCCGAGCCCTTGAAGTCCAGGGACCGTTGGGCCGGTCCCGCCATCATCCGTCCTCCGGGCCCGCTCATGCGGCCTCCGCCTCCGTCAGCTGGGAGAGCACGATCTCCCGGTAGGTCTCGTTGCCGGCCATCAGCTCCTGGTGGCGTCCCTCGCCCACGACCCGGCCCTCGTCGAGCACGATGATCCGGTCGGCGTCGCGGATCGTCGAGACCCGCTGGGCGACGATGACCACCGTCGCGTCCTGCGTCTCGCGGGCGAGCGCCGCGCGCAGCGCCGCGTCCGTGGCGTAGTCCAGGGCCGAGAAGGAGTCGTCGAACAGGTAGATCTCCGGGCGCTGCACCAGCGTGCGGGCGATGGCCAGGCGCTGGCGCTGGCCGCCGGAGACGTTCGTACCGCCCTGGGTGATCGGGGCGTCCAGGCCGCCTTCGAGCGCGGAGACGAACTCCGCGGCCTGCGCGACCTCCAGAGCGCGCCAGAGGTCCTCGTCGGTGGCGTCGGGGGACCCGTAGCGCAGGTTGGACGCGATCGTCCCGGAGAACAGGTACGGCTTCTGCGGCACCAGGCCGACCGTCCTGGCCAGCAGTTCGGGGTCGAGCCGGCGGACGTCCTCGCCGTCGACCAGGACGTGGCCGCCCGTCGCGTCGAACAGCCGCGGCACCAGGCCCAGCAGCGTGGACTTGCCGCTGCCGGTCGAGCCGATGACCGCGGTGGTCTCGCCGGGGCGGGCCACCAGGTCCACCCCGCGCAGCACGGGCGCCTCGGCACCCGGATAGCGGAAGTCGGCGCCGCGCAGCTCCAGCACCCCGGTCCGGGAGAGCTCGGTCACCGGCTCGGCGGGCGGGACCACGCTGGAGTCGGTGTCGAGGACCTCCTGGATGCGCTCGGCGCAGACCTCGGCGCGCGGCACCATCATGAACATGAACGTGGCCATCATCACGGACATGACGATCTGCATCAGGTAGGCGAGGAAGGCCGTCAGCTGGCCGATCTCCATACCGCCGCTGTCGATCCGCATCGCGCCGAACCAGATCACGGCGACGCTGGAGATGTTCACGACCACGATCACCGTGGGGAACATCAGCGCGAGCAGCCGGCCCGAGGCGAGCGACACGTCGGTCAGCTCGGTGTTGGCGCCGCGGAAGCGGCCCTTCTCGTAGTCGTCGCGGACGAACGCGCGGATCACCCGGTTGCCGGTGATCTGCTCGCGCAGCACCCGGTTCACGACGTCGAGGCGCTGCTGCATCGAGCGGAACAGCGGGCGCGTCTTCCAGACGATCGTGCCGACGGACAGGCCGAGGACGGGCACCACGGCCAGCAGGACGCCCGACAGCTTCACGTCGAGCGAGAGCGCCATCGCGATGCCGCCGATGCACATGATCGGCGCCGAGACCATCAGGGTGAAGGTCATCAGCACCAGCATCTGGACCTGCTGCACGTCGTTCGTCGTACGGGTGATCAGAGACGGCGCGCCGAACTGGCCGAGCTCCCGGGCGGAGAAGCTCTGCACCCGGCCGAAGACGGCGGCGCGGACGTCGCGGCCGAACGCCGCGGAGGTCCGGGCGCCGTAGTAGACGGCGCCGGCGTTGCAGCCGAGCTGGACGAGGGAGACACCGAGCATCAGCGCGCCGAAGCGCAGGATGTAGCCGGTGTCGCCGTGGACGACACCCTTGTCGATGATGTCCGCGTTCAGCGTGGGCAGGTAGAGGCTCGCGCTGGTCTGGAGCAGTTGCAGCAGCACCAGCAGGACGATGGGTTTGCGGTACGGACCCAGATGGGTCCGCAGAAGTCGTATGAGCACGCGCAGGCTCCGGTCGGCACGGTCGAGGGGGGCAACCCATCTTCGGCCACCTGTGCGTGCAAACCCCACCGGTTTTCGCAAAGCCCGGACAAAAGGAGGAGGGGGTCCTAGGCCCCCGCACGGTCCTACGACTGGAAGGCGCCCGGGTGGATCTGCTCCCGCGTCGCGATGTACTGCTGGCGCACCGCCTGCCAGGCCGGGTAGTCCTCGCCCGGCTCGAAGACCTGCGCGGCCGGCGCCGGCCACACCGGCGGGGTGTGCGGGGCCAGCGTCCCCCGCTGCACCCCGAGCGCCCAGGCCGCCTGGCGCGCCGCGCCCAGCGCCGCGTAGTCGGCGGGTGCCGGTACGACGACCTGCGTACCGAACAGCCCGGGGGCCGCCACCTGGACGGCGGGCAGCTCGGCCGCCGCGCCCAGCAGGAACACCCGGCGGACCTCGACCCCGCGCAGGCGCAGCACGTCGAGCGCGTCGGCCAGCCCGCACAGCATGCCCTCGAAGGCGGCCCGCGCCAGGTGCTCCGGCTTCATCGAGTCGCGCCGCAGCCCGGACAGGGTGCCCGCGGCGTGCGGCAGGCCGGGCGTGCGCTCGCCCTCCAGGTACGGCAGGAGGACGAGGCCGTGCGCGCCCGGCGTCGACTTCAGCGCCAGGTCGGACAGCCCCTCCAGATCGGTGCCCAGCAGGTCGGAGGTGCCCCGCAGGGCCCGTACCGCGTTGGAGGTGTTCACCACCGGCAGGTGCATGCCGCTGCCGTCGGCGAGGGAGGTGACCAGGCCGCTCGGCTCCTGCACGGCCGAGTGGTGGACGGCCATCACGGAGCCCGAGGCGCCCAGCGACACCACGGCGTCCCCGGGGGCCAGGCCCAGGCCGAGCGCGGCGGCCATGGTCTCCCCGGTGCCGGCGGAGATCAGCAGCCCCTCCGGGGTCATCCCGGCGGCCTCGGCCGGCGCGAGGACCTCCGGCAGCAGCGCCGTGTGGCCGAGCGCCAGCTCGACCAGGTCGGGGCGGTAGCCGCCGGTCGCCGGCGACCAGTAGCCGGTCCCGGAGGCCCCGCCGCGGTCGGTGGTGCGCCGGGCGGGCCGGCCCAGCAGCTGCCAGACCAGCCAGTCGTGCGGGGACATCAGCACCGCCACCCGGCGGGCGGCGTCGGGCTCGTTGCGGGCCAGCCAGGCGAGCTTGGCCACCGGCTGTGCGGAGTGCGGGACGGAGCCCACGGCCTCGGCCCAGGCCTGCCGGCCGCCGAGGGCCTCGACGAGGTCGGCGGCGGCGACCTGGCCGCGCTTGTCGTTGCCGACGAGGGCAGGGCGGACGAGGGCGCCCTGCGCGTCGAGGGGCAGCAGCGCGTGCTGCTGCGCGGAGACGCCGATGGCCTGGACGCCTTCGAGGAGGCCGCCGCCGGCGGCTTCCCCGAGGGAGAGCAGCCAGGCCTGGGGGTCGGTCTCGTGGGGGTGGATGCCCTCCGGGTCACCCGCGGGCTGCGGATGGGGCGCGTAGCCCTGGCGCAGTACGGCACCGGTGTCGGCGTCGCACACGACGATGCGAGTGAAGGCGGAAGAGCTGTCCAGCCCGGCGACTATCCCCATACGGAGAATTCTGCCGCACGGAAGGCCCGGATCCGCCGTCCCGGCGGGCGGCGGATCCGGCATGGCCGCAGCGGCGAACCGGCCCCGGAGCGGCGGTGAACCGCGGCGCGAACCGCGGCGTGAACCGGGGTGGACCGGCGGACCGGACGGCTCAGGTGTTGCTCGTGCCCCAGTCGTCCTCGGAGGCGGTGGAGGAGCCCGCCCGGCCGCGCAGCACCCGCACCCGGTCGGCCACCGAGGCGGGCAGGACGTCCCCGACCCGGTCGCTCACGGCGGTGAAGGCCTTGCCGGCGTACTGGCGCCCCTGCTGGCCGGCGGTCTCGGCCACGTTGCGCACGGCCGGGTTCTGCGCGACCTCCCGCGCGCACTTCTTCATCTGCTCGTAGCGTTCCCTCCCGGCCCGCGTCCCGAGGACGTACCCGAGGGCCACTCCGCTCACGAACGTGACCTTGTAGCGCATGCCTGCCACCCTTCGTCGTGTGGTGCCCGGCCCGCTGCCGATACCGATTGGCGGAGCACCCCCCTGCTTGCGCTAATCTATGACTCGCAACGGGCACTCGCCCCCCGGCAAGGCCGGAGGTGGGCCGTTCGGTGCAACGCAGCAATCCCCTGTAGCTCAATTGGCAGAGCAGCCGGCTGTTAACCGGCAGGTTACTGGTTCGAGTCCAGTCGGGGGAGCGCGGTCCCCTGTAGCTCAATTGGCAGAGCAGCCGGCTGTTAACCGGCAGGTTACTGGTTCGAGTCCAGTCGGGGGAGCAGAGGGAAGAGGGCCCCGAGGGGTCCTCTTCTTTTTTGTCCGCGAACGAAACTTTTGCCCCGTCAGTGGAACCGGGCAGGCCTGAAACCGGTCTCCACCGACAGCGAAGCCGATCACACGGCCCAGCCGAGGCAGGAGATCGTATGAGCGGCTATGCTGCGGCAGACGGCGCGCACACTTGTACGCGCCACGCCGTGAAGGGGCGGTAGCTCAGCCGGTTAGAGCAGCGGACTCATAATCCGTCGGCCGTGGGTTCGAGTCCCACCCGCCCCACCGTAAGCCGCAGGTGCAGAAACGATTGCACCTGCGGCTTTGGTTTTCCGGGGTTCGGGTGGGCCGGGGGCCCGGGGTGCCGGGGCCGTGGGGTGTGGCGCTGGTCACTCCGGGGGCCGGGGTCGCGGGCGGAGGGGTGGCCCGCCTGCGGCCCGGATGGGTCAGACGTTCTCCGTTTCGTCCGTGAGGTGGCGCAGGACGTCCCTCAGGTCCTGGCGGCGGGCGTACGCCGCGCGCTGGCGGTGGGCGCCCGAGCCGTCGCGGAGCAGGCGGCCCAGGGTCTCCGCCGCGTGGTCCAGCTCGCCGCAGGCCGCCAGCTCCGGGGCCACCAGGTCGAGCAGGGCCTCCGCCAGGTCCGCCGCCGGGAGTTCGGCCCCCGTGTACGGGTCCAGGCCGAAGCCCTCCAGGCCGTCGTGGGCCGCGCGCCAGCGGGCCAGGTACAGGACGTCGTCCCGCACGACCGGCTCGGGGCGCCCCTGTGCGATGTCCCCCAGGACGGTGGCCACCAGGGCGCGGACCAGTTCGGCCTGGAGGATGGCGGTGTCGATGTCGGAGGACATGTCGGGCGCCCGGATCTCGAGCGTCGGCCAGTGCCCGGACGGGCGGAGGTCCCAGTAGACCATCTTGGTGTCCAGGGCCGCCCCGGAGCCGAGCAGGGCCTGCACCGAGCGCCGGAAGTGGGCCGTGGACGTGAAGTGCGGGGGCAGGCCCGCCGAGGGCCAGCCCGACCAGGCCATCGCGCGCCAGCTGGCGTGGGCCGTGTCACGGCCGCCCCAGAACGGCGAGTTGGCGGCCAGTGCGATCAGGGTGGGCAGCCACGGTCTGACCCGGTTGGACACGGCGACCGCCGTGTCCACGTCGAAGGTGCCGATGTGGATGTGCCGGCCGCAGCTGACCAGGGTGTCGGTGAGGGCGCCGAAGCGGCGGTGCTGCTCGCGCTGGCGCGGCTCGTCGTCGGTCAGGTGCAGCGGCCCCTCGACGGCCATGACCGGCGTGGGTGCGGCCAGCAGCCGGCAGCCGTGGGCGCGGGCCGCCCGGGAGAGGGTGCGCCGCAGCGCCGCCAGCTCCTCGCGCAGCTTCGGGGCCGAGTCGGCGACCGGGGTGGAGATCTCCACCTGGTAGCGGGTGCCCTCCGCGTGGACCTCGTGGGGGAGTCCCGCGGCGGTCTCGAGGACACGGGGGGCGGCCGGGACCACCCGGAAGGTGCGGGCGTCGACGAGGAGGAACTCCTCCTCGACCCCGACCGTCAGGGGTGCGTGGACGCCGTCGTCCGCATTGACGGTCGCGCCCGTGTTGTCGGTGCTCGTGGTGCTGTTGCCAGGTTCGATCACTACGCCTCCCTGGACATACGAGTCGTTTCATCATGAGCCGACACCAGGCGGTGAGCGCACGCCGATTCAGTCAAATGTCCTGCTGTGATGGCGAGTTACCGGCAAGGATCCGGGCGGCCTGCAACCGCGGATCCGGGTGGGGCGACTGTTGCGTATGCGCGAAGGGCGGCGTTCCGGCCCGAGGCCCGGAGACGGCCGCCGGTTATCATCCGCTGTGACCGGTACGAGCGCACCCACCCCCACGCCCGCCCCCGGGTCCGCGCCCCCGCGGCGCCTCTCGCGGATATTCGCCGACCTCACCCCGCTGCGCACCTCGCCCGACTACCGGCGGCTGTGGGTCGGCGGCACCATCTCCTGGATGGGCCAGGCGATGACCGCCCTGGCGATCTCGCTCCAGGTCTACGACATCACCGGCTCCAGCTTCGCCGTCGGCCTCGTCGGACTCTTCTCCCTCGTCCCGCTCGTGGTCTTCGGGCTCTACGGCGGCGCCATCGCCGACACCGTGGACCGGCGCAGGCTCGGCCTGTACAGCTCCGTGGGCCTGGCCGTCCTGTCGGTGCTGCTGGCGGGCGCCGCGCTGCTCGGCTACCACCGGGTCTGGCTGCTGTACTCGATCGTCGCACTGCAGGCCGTCTGCGGGGCCCTCAGCGGTCCCGCCCGGACCGCCATGATCCCCCGGCTGCTGCCGGCGGAGCAGCTGCCCGCCGCCAACGCGCTGAACTCGGTGACGATGACCTCGGGGACCATGCTCGGCCCGGTCCTCGGCGGGCTCGTCGTCGGCCGCTGGGGCTACGAGGCCGCGTACCTGATCGACGCCGTCACCTTCGCCGCCGCCCTCTACGCGATGTGGCGGCTGCCGGCGATGCTGCCCGACCGGGACGGCGGCACGCGCGGAAGGGCGTCCGTGCTCGACGGGCTGCGGTTCCTCGGCACCCGGCCCAACATCCGGATGACCTTCTTCTCCGACCTGGCCGCGATGGTCCTGGCCCAGCCCAAGGCGCTGTTCCCGGCCGTCGCCGTGCTCTGGTACGGCGGCGACGCCACCACCGTCGGCCTGCTCGTCGCGGCGCCCGCCGTCGGGGCGCTGCTCGGCGGGCTGTTCTCCGGCTGGCAGGGCCGGATCCGGCGGCACGGGCTGGCGATCCTGCTGTCCGTGGCCGCGTGGGGGCTGGCCGTCGCCGTGTTCGGGCTCACCCGGAACCTGTGGCTCGGCCTGTTCTTCCTCGCCCTGGCCGGCGCCGCGGACACCGTCTCCATGGTGTTCCGCTCCACGATGATGCAGGCCGCCACCCCGGACGAGATGCGCGGCCGCCTCCAGGGCGTCTTCATCGTGGTCGTCGCGGGCGGGCCGCGGCTCGGCGACTTCCTCGCCGGGACCGTCGCCGACCTCGCCTCCCCGACGGTGGCGATCACGGGCGGGGGCCTCGCCTGCGTCCTCGTCCTGGCCCTGCTGGCGGCCCGCTGGCGGGGCTTCGCCCGCTACGACGCCCGCTCGCCGCAGCCGTAGTCGTGGCCAGGGAGGGCGAATACACGCGGACCCGAGTGGCGACTTCGAGGAGGGCGACCGGCCTGCCAAGCCTGCCGGGAGGCACGGCCCTACTTCGTCGAACCGGCCGACAACGGCAGACGCGGAATCAAGGCAACGATCCGATCCCGGCGGACCGAGTCCGCAACCGGCAGAAGCGCGGCTCGCGCGGAGCCGCTGCGGGGACGACTACAAGCCGCGTCATGCGGCATTGACCGCCTCAAGCACCAACGCGCCGTCGCCACCAGGTACGACAAACTTGCCGTCCGCTACGGAGCGACCGTGCTGAGCGCAGCCATCAACGAGGGACTGTGACCAGCACGGTCACAGCACTAGCCGAGGAGCAGGACCTGCAAGAGCGACAGCAGGTGATCGGTCAGCACCGTAACCATGCTGTTGAGAACGACCGCGGTAACGAGGATCTTCTCCTCGCGACTGAGGCGCAGGTGTTTCATCAAGATCTCCCGGATGTTGGGGACGGGCACTTCAGCGGCAGTACGCCTGGGTCCACTGTCGCCACTGGGCAGGATGCGGCGACCAGCTGCGATGACTACGGCTTGTGTCAGCGGCCTGCGGGATGATGGCGCGATGAGTCGAGATCGCAGCATGGCGTATCAGCCCGGGAGTCAGCGCAGCATTCCTCGGCCGCGCACGGCTCCAGGGGCCCTGGCCAACCTGAAGCACCTGCTCTATGAGCTCTACGTGGAAGCAGGCTCGCCGCCCGTCGCGCGCCTCTCGGAGCTCATCGGCGCAGATGACCAGCTTCCGGGAGCTCCCTCGAAGGACACGATCCATCGCATCATTGGATCCAAGGAGCTGCCGCCCCGGCAGGCCGACGCCATTTCGGTGTCCGCCGTACTGGCACGGGCAGCAGGCTGGGATCCGGTCCACACCATGGAACAAGTGCGGCAGGCATGGGTGGCAGCACGGCTTATAGAGCCTTTGGGTCTCCCCGTCGCCGATCTAGATCCGTTCACACTTGAGGTGCACCGTTCGATCGAGGCGGAGGAGGGCTCTGAGCAGTTGACCTTGCCTTCGTACGTGCCGCGCGACCACGACCGCGAACTCCGGAATGTGGTGAAGCGAGCCGTCGGGGGTGTGAGTGCCATGGCCACGCTGACCGGAGGCTCGTCGACAGGAAAGACCCGGGCATTATGGGAAGCGCTGCAATACCTGCCGCCATCGTGGCGGGTGTGGCAGCCGCTGGACTCCGGTAGGTTGGACAGGTTGCTGGCAGACCTCGACTCCGTCGGCCCGCGGACCGTGATCTGGCTGAACGAAGCCCAGCGTGCTCTCTTTGCCGACAGCTCTGGCGCGGGTGAGCTGGCCGGTGCTGCCCTGCGTCGAGTGTTGGGCGACCGCAGTCGTGCGCCCGTGCTCGTACTGGCGACGCTCTGGCCCGAGTACTGGAGCGTCCTGACCGCCGAACCGTGCCAGGATGGGCGGGACCCCCACGCGCATGCGCGGTACCTCCTTGACGGCACAGCGATTCGCGTCCCTGAGGTGTTCGCAGGGCAGGATCTCGGCAGACTCGTCGAGGCCAGTACGACGGACCGCCGTCTGGAACTGGCTCTGAGTCATGCAGATGAAGGCCACATCACGCAGTACCTAGCAGGTGTCCCGGCGTTGTTGCAGCGCCGCCTGAATGCTCCTGCGCCCGCGCGGGCACTAATCGATGCCGCGATGGACCTGCGGCGGCTCGGACACAGTGAGGCCATCGCCCTCGACCTGCTGGAGCAGGCGGCGTGTGCCTACATGACCGACCTGCAGTTCGAGCTGCTGTCGGACGATTGGCTGGAGAAGGCGCTGGCCTACGCGGCGGAACCGCAGCGCGGTACCCGGGGCCCGCTCACACGTATCCGCTCGCGCGTCGGTCGGCCGACGGGCACGACGATCCGATACCGCCTTGCCGACCCGCTGGACCATGTGGGGCGCAAGGAACGCCGCTACCAGGCTCCCCCGGCTCTGTTGTGGGAATGCCTGGTGGCCCACGCCTCCCCTGCCGATTCCCATCGGCTCGGCCTGTCTGCCGAGGAGTCGGGTCTGCCTCACACCGCGATGACCCTGTACCGACGGGCGGCTACGAAGGGAAATGCGGCCGCGGCCCTGGACGCCGCGCAACTGCTGGAATTGCTGGAGAGGTACGAGGAGGCACTGGAGTGGTACGAGGCGGCGGACAGACTGGGCAGCCCGCAGGGGCTGCGCTTCGCGGCCTACATGTGCGCGTGTGCCGAGCTGTGGGACCGCGCCACCGACCTTTGCCTGCGCAGCGCCCGGTCGGGGCAGTTGCTTTCCCTGCTCGAGTGCGCCGACTTCATGTGGGAGCTCGGATATCCCGGAGATCCCGACGAGTGGCTTGACCAGGCACTCGTTGATGTGCTCGACAGCGTGAGTTTCGAGGACGCCCTGCAAGGCTACCGGCGGACAGGACAGCGAGCGGAAGCAGGACGGATGCTCCTCATCATGGGGCGCCGGTCAGAGGGCCTCAGCCTGCTCCGGGAGTGTGCTGCCGACGGTGACTTCTTCTCCGCCAACAGGGCGGCAGCCGTGATCGAACGGGAGGGAGGAACTGAGTCCCTATTGAAGTGGCTCGTGGAACTGGCCGGCCAGGGCGGCGCGGGAGCAATCTATCCGATAAGCACCACCGTAAAGATCCTGAAGGAAGCAGGCCGCGTCGAGGAAGCCATCGAGCTCCTCAAAGCCTGGGGAAGCGGGGGAGACACTACGGCGGCGGAACAGCTGGTCAAGCTCCTCACTGAGCTCGGACGCATCGAGGAAGCCGATGATTGGCTGCAGCAGACATGCGTTCGGCATCCTGCTGTTGCCTGGCAGCGTGCGGAGCTGCTGCTGAAAATGGACCGGACCGCCGAGGCCGAGGCGCTCCTGAGGGTGCTTGCGACGTCCAGCGTATGGGGAGTACCGGAGCGACTGGCCGAACTCCTGGAAAAGAAGGGAAGGGCCGATGAAGCAGTCGGGTGGTACCGGGTAGCAGCCGAAGCAGACGCCGTTCACGCCGTATCGAGCGCGACGAGGCTGATGATCAGCACAGGCAGGGCGGAAGAAGCCCTCCACTGGTTGCGGACCCTGCACGGCCCCGACTCAGTCCGGGAACGCCTGGAGTGCGCAGAGTGGGCACTGACTGCTCTGAGTAGGGCCCAGGACGCCGCTCGGTTGCGTCGCTTCGGCTGGGAGCCGGACGGTTCCATCGCCACTCCGTGGTGCGTGCCTCCGCGGGACATCCCGTAGGGCAGCAGGCTGAATGACGCACGCGTACTGCCCTCGGCCGGCTCAAGCCCGGGGCGTCGGGCCGACGATGCCGCGGGCGACACCCAGGGACACGAGGTCCTGGGGGCGGATGCGGAGCTGGTCGGCGGTGGCCGGCGCCTCGGCCGGGGGCCGCTTGAGGATGGCCGCGGCGAGCTCGGGGGCGATGACGGAGAAGTAGCTGTCCGGCGTGACCCAGGTGTTGCCCGGAGCCGCGAGCGCCAGGGCGCCGCCGGAGCCGCCCTCGCCGATGAGGAGGGTGGTCACCGGGACGGCGGCCCCCGCGACCGCCGCGAACGTGTCGGCGATGGCCGCGCCGGCCCCCGCCCGCTCGGCCGCGGCGTCGTTGGCCGCGCCGGGGGTGTCCACCAGGGTCAGGACGGGGATGCCGAGCCGGTCCGCGAGCCGGATCGTGCGGGCGGCCGTGCGGTATCCCGCCGGGCGGGTCGCCGTGCCGCACTGGGCGGCGTACGCGACGGCCCGTCCCTCCCGCAGCCCGAAGCCGCACAGCATCCCGGGGTCGGTGCCGCCGGCCCGGTCCCCGGACAGCGGCAGGCGCAGCGTGAAGTACGCGTCCAGGTAGGCCCCGGCGCGCGGCCGGTCGGGGTGTCGGGCCTGCCGTACGGCGTCCCAGCCGCTGGCCGGGGGCGGCGCGCCGGGTACGCCGCCCAGCGCCGCCGGGGGTTCGGCGGGCCCGGTCGGGCGGGGCGCGGCCAGGATCCGGAGCCAGTCGGCCAGCAGGCCGGGCAGCCGGGCGGGTTCCACCACCGCGTCCACGTGCCCGGAGGCGTACTGGCTCTCCGCGGTGTAGGCCGCCGGGTCGGCGTCGGCGGGCCGCACCCGGGACCCGGCGAACCCGACCTGGGCGCCCGGGAGTGCGAGGACGACGTCCGCTCCGGCGCCGAGGGTGGCCCAGCCGCCGCCGGTGGTGGGATCGCGCAGGACGGCGATCTGGGGGAGTCCCGCGGCCCGGGTCAGGACGGACTGGCGGGCCACGCGCTGGAGTTGGGTCAGCGCGAGCATGCCCTCCTGCATCCGGGAGCCGCCGGTGGCGATCAGGGACACGAGCGGCAGGCGGTGTTCGCGGGCGTGGGCGTACGCCGCTTCGAGCCGGTCCCCGGTGCGCTCGCCGAGGGAGCCGCCGAGGAAGCCGAACTCGAAGGAGACCAGGGCCACTCGGTGGCCGCCGACCAGGGCGGTGCCGACGACCACGGACTCCTGTTCGCCGGTCCGGTCCGCGGCGCGGGTCCGGGAGGCGTCGTACCCGGTCCAGGCCAGCGGGCCGTCGGCGGCCGACTCCCGTGCTGGCACGGGCAGTTCGGCGAAGCTGCCGGGGTCGGTCACGGAGGCGATGGCCGCGCGGGCCGAGAGGCGGGTCGTCACGGGTTCACCCTATGGGGTCACGGCAGAGGGAGGGCGACCTTCACGGCGTAGGCGGCGACGAGGCCGTAGCCGAGGCGGAAGGTCCAGACGCGGACCCGGGCGGGCACCTTGCGGCCGGCGAGGGCTCCGACGGCGACGAGGGTCTGCTGCCAGAGGAGGGAGGCGGCGGCGACGCCGGTGAGGAAGGCGGCGGCGGAGGCGGCGGTGTGCAGGGTCGCGGCCTGGGCGGTGGTGAGGGCGGCGAAGTAGAGGGCGGTCGTGGGGTTCACGGCGGTCAGGCCGACGTAGCGGGCGAAGGTCCGGGCGCGGCCACCGCCACCGCCTCCTCCGCCACTGGCTCCGTCTCCGCCTCGGCCGGGCGCGCTGCCTCCACCGACCCCGTCGTGACCGTGGTCCGCCCCGGCCGCCGCCCCCGTCCCCGCCCCCGCCGGCACGGCGCCCGGCACCGGGGGGCCCGGATCCCGGGCGGCGCCGCGGAGGCCGTGCGCGGCGATGGCCAGCAGGATCGCCGCCGCGGCCAGCCGGATCCACGCCTCGACCGGGGTCACGTGGGAGGCCACCCAGGGGCCCAGTGCGGTGGCCAGGGCCGCGTAGCCGAGGTCCACGGCCGCGATGCCCGCCGCCGCGGCCACGGCCGTGCGGCGGTCGCGCATCGCCTCCTGGAGCAGCAGCACGCTCATCGCGCCCATCGGCATCGCCACGCCGAGCCCGGCGACCGTGCCCGCCAGGGCGGGAGTCAGTAGTTCCGTCATGCCCGGCAGGGTGCGGTGTGCTGCGGCGGCCGCGGCGGCGAATATCGGCCGCCGCTGCGAGAATCGCGGTATGGACCGCCTCGACAGGGAAATCCTCGGCATCCTGCAGCAGGATGCGCGGATCTCGTTCCGGGACCTCGGCGTCCGCGTCGGGCTCAGCGCCAACGCGACCGCCGACCGGGTCCGACGGATGCGGCGGGACGGGGTGATCCGCGGGTTCACCGTCATCGTGGACCCGGCCGCCGACACCCGGGGCGGGCTCGTGGTCTTCATCGACCTGACCCTCCGGCAGGACACCACCAACGAGGAGTTCGAGCAGCGCGTCGCCGGGCTGCCCGGAATCACCGAAGTGGTGCACGTGACGGGGGAGTACGACTACCTCGTACGGGCACGGGCCGCCGACCCGGCCGCGCTGGACACCCTGCTGCGCCGCCTCAAGCGGGAGGCCGGGGTGGCCCAGTCCAGCACGCGGATCGCGCTCCGGGCGGCGCAGCGGCCGCCGTCCGGCTCGCAGAGCACCGCCTAGAGGGCCGACTCCCACGTCACCGTCGTCCCCTGCCGACCGGCGGGCGCGAGGCCGTCGTCCGTCACCGTCAGGCGGATCCGCTCGGCGTCCGCGTCCACCTCCACCTCGATCGAGGTGACCCCGCTGCGCCGGTGCGCCGCGGCCAGCGCCCCGCGCAGCGCCGCCAGTAGGCCCTTCGCCACCGGCTCGGTGACCAGGGTCTCCACGGCGCCCGTGAACTGCACCGACGGGGCGAAGCCGAGCAGGACCGCGGCGCCGTGCACCTCCCGCAGCACCCGGCCGCGGAACGTCGGGGGCACGTCGGCCGGCGGCTGCTGGAGGGCGAAGATGGCGGTACGGACCTCCTGGATCGTGGAGTCCAGCTCGTCCACGGCCCGGCCGAGCTCCTCGCCGACCGCGTCCCCGACCCGGCCGCCCCCGTTCGTCTCCCCGCTCGTCTCCCCGGCCGTGGCCCCGGCCGTGTCCGCGGTCGTCCTCGCGGCCGCGGACCGCTTCCTGGTGCTCTCCAGCATCATCTCGGTCGCGAACAGCCGCTGGACGACCAGGTCGTGCAGGTCCCGGGCGATCCGGTCGCGGTCCTCGTAGACGGCCAGCTGCTCCCGGTCGTGCTGGGCGTCCGCCAGGACCAGGGCCAGCGCGGCCTGGGAGGCGAACTGCGAGGCCAGCCGCCGGTCCACGGCGTCGTACGGCTTGCCGCCGCGGCCCCGGGGCAGGGCCAGGGTGCCGATCAGCTGTCCGCCGCTCTGCAGGGGGAGCATCATGCTCGGGCCGAAGCGCTTGCGGACGCGGGTGGTCATGCGCGGGTCGGTCGCGGAGTCCTCGATGAAGACCGGCTCGCCGCCCAGCAGCTGTTCCAGGACCGCGGATCCGGGGGCGATGGTGGTGCCGATCAGGTCACCGGGGTCGCCCTGGGTGGAGGCGGAGACGATCTCCATGCCGCCCTCGGGGGTGGGCTGGAGGATCACTCCGGCCGCGGCGTCCGCCAGCAGCCGGGCCCGTTCGGCCACGCACCTCAGGGCGTCGGCGGCCGGGCTGCCGGCCAGCAGGGCCGTGGTGACGGCGGCGGCGCCCTCGATCCAGCGCTCGCGGCGGCGGGCCGTCTCGTACAGCCGGGCGTTGCCGATGGCGATGCCCGCCTGCGAGGCGAGGACCTGGAGGAGGGCGAGGTCCTCGTCCAGGAAGGGGCCTCCGCCGCGCTTCTCGGTGAGGTAGAGGCTGCCGAAGACCTCGTCGTGGACGCGGATCGGGACGCCGATGAAGCCGTGCATGGGCGGATGGCCCGGCGGGAAGCCGGCCGAACGCGGGTCCTTCCCCAGGTCGGCCAGCATCAGCGGGCGCGGGTCGCTGATGAGGGCGCCGAGGATGCCGCTGCGGCCGTCGGGCAGGCGGGGTATCGCGGCCCGCTCGGCCCCGGTCATGCCGGCCGTGTACAGCTCGGTCAGCCGGACGTGCTCGGGGTCGACGACCCCGAGCGCTCCGTACCGGGCCCCGCACAGTTCCGTGGCCGAGTCCACGATGTGCTGGAGGGTGGCCTCCTGGTCCAGCTCGGACCCGACGCTGAGGACCGCCTCCAGCAGCATGGGGAGGCCGGCCCCCTGACCGGGGGCGACCAGCTCCCGTTCGGGGGTCATCCGGTCAGCGGGTTGAGGACCATCGGGGCGACCTTCCCTTCGAGCATCGCGCCGAGGCCGAGCACGGCGCACACGTCCGGCCTCTCCGCGATGGCGACGGGCATGCCGGTGGCGTCGCGCAGCATCTGGTCCAGGCCTGGCAGCAGGGCGCTGCCTCCCACCATCATGATCCCCCGGTCCGTCAGGTCGGCGACCAGGTCCGGCGGGCAGTCCCGCAGCACCTTGCCGATGCCGTCGAGGACGGCGGTGAGCGGGGTGTGGATGGCGTCGCGGACGGCCGCGGTGTCGACGTGGACCGAGCGGGCCAGGCCGGTGGCCACGTCGCGGCCGTGGATCAGGGTGGAGGCGGGCCCCTCGTCGGTGATGCCGTTGCCGTGCAGGGCCAGCTGCAGGGGCCGGACGGCCTGGCTGGGCAGCATCAGTTCGTGGGCGTGGCGCAGGTGCTGGACCACGGCGTGGTCGATGGCCTCGCCGCCGACCGGGATCCGCTGGGCGGTGACGATCGAGCCGAGGGAGAGGACGGCGACCTGGGTGGCGGCGGCCCCGCACACCATGATCATCGTCGCGGTCGGCTGCTCCACGGGCAGGCCGCAGCCGACGGCCGCCGCGATCAGGGTGTCGACGAGTTCGACGCGGCGGGCGCCGAGGCCGACCATCGTCTCCACGGCGGCCCGCTGGGCGAGCGGGTCGGCGTCGTGCGGGGTGCAGGCGGCGGCGCGCAGCCGGGGCTTGCGGCGCAGGGCGCGGCGCAGCTTCTCCCCGAGCAGGTGGCGCAGCATCCGCTGGGCCATGTCGATGTCGACGACGGTGCCGCCGGAGACGGGGCGGACGACCCTGATGTAGTCGGGCGTGCGGCCGGTCATCCGCTCGGCGAAGCTGCCGACGGCGATGAGCGCGCCGGTGCGGGTGTTGACGGCGGCCGCGCTGGGCTCGTCGACGACCAGGCCGGCGCCCTTGACGTACACGCGGGTCCTCGCGGCCCCGAGGTCGACGGCGACGTGGCAGCGGCGCAACTGCTCAAGACTGACGGTCACGGCAGATCCTCCCGAGGGCGCTGATGCTGGAAGACCGGCGACTGCCGGTTGCATTTCATATCTTCTCGGGCGAATGGGGCACGGCGCCTGTTGGGATGCTCCAGCCGAGGTGCGCCACACGGGGTGTCGGGTGCTGCACGGGGGTGGATTTCCGTACCGACAGGCAGCACCATGCCCGCACCGTCCGCGATACCCGCGCGTAACAAGGTAAAGGGGAGCCGATGCTGACACCCCGCCAGAAGCCGACGGCGCTCCTGCCGCTCTGTGCAGCACTCTGCGCGGCGCTCCTCTTGCTGCTCCCGGGCGCCCGCGCCGCCCACGCTGCCCGAGCCGCGGGGCCGGCGGCGCCCGCGCACCGCCCCGTGGTCCTCGTCCACGGGTACAACGCCGACCCCGGCGTCTGGGGTTCCCTGCGCGCGGACCTGCGCGCCGCCGGATACGCCGACGCGGAGCTCTTCTCCTGGGGCTACGACACCCACCGGTCCGTCAACGAGGTCCTGGCCGGCCAGCTGGGCGCGTACGTCGACCAGGTCCGCCGGCAGACCGGTGCCGAGCGGGTGGACGTCGTCTCGCACTCGTTCGGCTCGCTCGTCAGCCGCTGGTACGTCAAGTACGGCGGCGGCACCGCGGCCGTGGACCGCTGGGTCTCGCTGGCCGGCCCCAACCACGGCACCTCCACCGCGTGGGCGTGCGCCCTGTGGGACCAGGCGTGCCGGGACATGACGCCGAACTCGTACGTGGTGCGGAACCTCAACTCCGGCGACGAGACCCCGGGCGCGGTGCGGTACGCGACCTTCCGCTCGGACTGCGACGAGGTCGTCAGCCCGCGCGGCAGCGTCCCGCTGACCGGGGCGGCCAACACGGCGGTCGGCTGCCTCGGACACAACGACCTGCTGGGCGACGACGCCACCTCGGCCGGGGTGCGCGCCTTCCTCGCGGAGTAGCCGTCCGCGGCGCGGCAGGGCTCCGGCCGCAGCGCTGGTCCGTCCCGGCGGAGGCGGTGCCCCGGTGATCCGCGACGCCGGGGTCACGCACCGGGCCGACCGGAGTCGAGCTCGGTGCCGTCCACGGACACCCGCTGGAGCAGCCCGTACGTGAACTCGGCCACGCAGGGCCGCCCCTGCGCGGCGAAGGCCAGCCGCCACCGGGTCGGCGCGGTGCCCTCCAACGGCCGCACCGGGGCGAAGGCCCGTGCCACCTCGTCCACCGTCGCCGACCAGGGCAGCAGGTCCTCCGGTGCGCGCAGGACGGGGCCGGGCGCGCCCGGGGCGCGGACCAGCCACTCGTTCCACACCGCTCCGTCCGGCGCGGCCAGTACCTCGAAGCGCAGGTCGGGCCAGAGCGGCAGGGGCCACAGCAGGGCCTCGCACTCCAGGTCGCCGACGGTCCGCGGGGCCGTCGACTCGGGTGGGCCGAGCACCGAGCGGTAGCGCGCGAGGGCCCCGCGCGAGCGGGGCGAGCGGACCATCGCCTGCCAGCGCCGGTTGGCCTCCCGCTGTTCGGCGAGGGAGCCGCCGAGCCGCCGCCGGGCCTCCTCGGCCAGCTCCGGCCGGAAGTCGGCCATCCGCCGCAGCAGCACCAACTGGAAGGCGGTCCGGCCGAAAGCCCCGGGTCCCGGCGGCGGCGCGGCCGGCGGCGTCGGCGGCGTCGGCGGGACGGGTGGAGGGGGCGGTGGAGGGGGCGGCGGTGTCATGCGGACCACGATTCCACACAGGACCTTTACGAACTCGCGATGTAGATGTGGCCGGAAACCACGTAGCGTCACATCCGCCATGGACTACTGCCACGCCTGCCGGAGGCACCTCAACGGCGCACTGGCGTGCGCCGGGTGCGGAACCCCGGCCGAGTACCTGCCCGCCGCCGTGTCCGGTGTGCCCGTCGCGCCCGCCGCCCCGTACGGCTCCGCAGACGTGCCGTACGGGCCCTCCGTACCCCCGGGAGCGCCCGGGGCGGATACCGGCGAGCCGTACGCGGACTCCGTCGTCGTCCTGTCCGGCGGCGCCGCCGAGCGCCGGCCCGGCGCCCGTGCCCGGGCCGCGAACCGCCGCCGCCGGCGGACCGTCGTCACCGTCGGGCTCGGGCTCGCGGTCGCCGTCGGCGGGTCGGCGGGCCTGGCGCAGGTGATGGCCGACGGTGACCGCACCGACCGGGCGGCGAACGTCACGCTGACCGACGAGAACGGTCCGCAGCAGCCCGCCCCCCTGCCCAGCCGTACCGGTGGGCCCAGCGCTCCGGCCGCGCTGAAGCCGGTCAAGGCCACGGCGAGCGCGAAGGCCGCCGCGGGCGCCGCGCAGCCGGCCCGGTCCGGGGACTCAGCCGGGAGCGGGGCGCAGCCGGGGCCGGGGGCGTCGGCCTCCGCCCCGGGCGGGTCCGGGTCGCAGCAGGGTTCCGGGAAGGGGCCGTCCGTAAAGCCGGGGCAGTCGGGGCAGCCCTCGCCGAGCGCCTCGGGCTCGGGGACGCCGCAGCCGGTCGTGCCGGTGCCGAGCCCGTCGCCCACGAAGCCGCCGAAGACCTGCTGGTGGATCTTCTGCTGACGGGGTGCGGGCGGGTCAGCCCAGCATCCGCTTGAGCAGGTCGCGCAGGACCGCCCGCTCGGCCGTCGACAGTCCGGCCAGCGGCTCGCGCGCGAAGTCCAGGGACTCGCGGAGCCGGTCCGCCGTCTGCAGGCCCTCCTCGGTGGGCGCGGCCAGCTTCACGCGCCGGTCGGCCGGGTCCGGCCGGCGCTCGACCAGGCCGCGCGACTCCAGCCGGTCCACGATGCCGGTGATGTTGGAGGGCTCGCACTTCAGCTTCTGCGCGATGCGGCGCATCGCCATCGGCTCCAGGGAGAGCAGGTTCAGCACGCGCGCCTGCGCGCCGGTCAGCTGGTGGCTGGCGGCGGCCTGCTCGTACTCCTCGTGGTAGCGGGCCACGACGGTGCCGATGAGCTCGACGACCTCGACGGTCAAGGGATCCACACGACGACTGGGCATGGATCCAGCGTACCCATTTGCTTGACAACATGAAATATCCAGGCGCATGGTTGTTTCACGTACTGAAGCATTTTTCCGATCTGGAGTGCCCCATGTCCGAGACCCCCGCCATCCCCGCCGTCAGCCGTGAGTGGCACCTCGTCCGCCGCCCCCAGGGCTGGCCGGTGGCCGAGGACTTCGCCCTGCGCGAGGTAGCGGTCGCCGCTCCGGCCCCCGGCCGGATCCTGGTGCGCAACCTCCACATGTCCGTGGACCCGTACATGCGCGGCCGGATGAACGACGTGAAGTCCTACATCCCGCCGTTCCAGCTGGACCGGCCGATGGACGGCGGCGCGGTCGGCGAGGTCGTCGCCTCGGCGGCCGAGGGCTTCGAGGTCGGCGACCACGTCCTGCACGGCCTCGGCTGGCGCGAGTACGCGGACGTGGAGGCGGCGCACGCCACCAAGGTCGACGCCTCCCTCGCCCCGCTCTCCGCCTACCTCGGCGTGCTCGGCATGCCGGGCATGACCGCCTACGCCGGCCTCTTCGAGGTGGCCTCCTTCAAGGAGGGCGACGCCGTCTTCGTCTCCGGCGCGGCGGGCGCGGTCGGCAGCCTGGTCGGCCAGTTCGCGAGGATCAAGGGCGCGTCCCGGGTCATCGGCTCGGCCGGCTCGGACGAGAAGGTGGCGCTCCTCACCGAGAAGTACGGCTTCGACGCCGCCTTCAACTACAAGAACGGCCCTGTCGCCGAGCAGCTGAAGGACGCCGCCCCCGAGGGCATCGACGTCTACTTCGACAACGTCGGCGGCGACCACCTGGAAGCCGCGATCTCCTCCCTGAAGGTGCACGGCCGCGCCACCCTCTGCGGTGCGATCGCCCAGTACAACGACACCGAGCCGGCCCCCGGCCCCCGCAACCTGGTCCAGGTCATCGGCAAGCGGCTGCGCCTGCAGGGCATCCTGGTCGGCGACCACGCCGCGCTCCAGCCGCAGTTCGTCAAGGACGTGTCCGGCTGGCTGCGCTCGGGCGAGCTCGTCGCCGACGAGACGGTGGTCGAGGGCGTGGAGAACGCGACCGAGGCCTTCCTCGGCATGCTGCGCGGCGAGAACACCGGCAAGATGATCGTTTCGTTCACCGGTTAGGCTCGTCCCGAACCGTCGCGATCGTGGGCGCGAGTCGCGGCGACCACCAGGAGGATCCTCTTCCATGTCCATCCAGCAGTCCGACGTCCTCTACACCGCCGTGGCCACTGCGGAGAACGGCCGTGACGGCCGCGTCTCCACCAGCGACGGGCAACTCGACGTCGTGGTGAACCCGCCGAAGGAGATGGGCGGCAGCGGCGCCGGAACCAACCCGGAGCAGCTCTTCGCGGCCGGCTACAGCGCCTGCTTCCAGGGCGCGCTCGGCGTCGTCGCGCGCAACGAGAACGCCGACGTCTCCGGGTCCACCGTCACCGCCGAGGTCGGCATCGGCAAGAACGACGAGGGCTTCGGCCTGATCGTGAAGATCTCGGCCGTGATCCCGAACGTGGACGAGGCCAAGGCCAGGGAGCTCATCGAGAAGGCCCACCAGGTCTGCCCGTACTCCAAGGCCACCGCGGGCAACATCACCGTCGAGCTCGCCGTCTGATCCGACCCGCGCTCGCGTTCCGAAGGCCGCCCACCCGACCGGTGGGCGGCCTTCGACGTAAGCTGGCCCCATGCGTGATCTTGCGGGGGGATTCGGCTACCTGCTGGCCGGACAGAGATGGGTGTTCCGTCACGGGCGCTGGCTGGGCTTCGGCCTGCTGCCGGGACTGGTCTCGTTGGTGCTGTACGCCGGCGCGTTCATCGCCCTCGGCTACGGGGCCGACGACCTGACGTCCTGGGCCACGCCCTTCGCCGCCGACTGGAGCTCGCCCTGGCAGGGGCTGTTCCGCGGCTTCCTGACCGCCCTGGTCTTCGGCCTCGGACTGTTCCTCGCGGTGATCACCTTCACCGCCGTGACCCTGCTCATCGGCCAGCCCTTCTACGAGTCGCTGTCCGAGCAGGTCGACCGCAGCGAGGGCGGCGACGCACCGGAGTCCGGGCTGCCGCTGATCCGGGAGCTGTGGATCTCGGCTCGGGACAGCCTGAAGGTCCTCGCCCGCGTGGCGCTGTACGGGATCCTGCTGTTCGCCCTCGGGTTCATCCCGGTGGTCGGCCAGACCGTGATCCCGGTCATCGGGTTCTGCGTGTCCGGCTTCTTCCTCGCCGAGGAGCTCACCGCCGTCGCCCTCCAGCGGCGCGGGGTCGAGCTGAAGGACCGGCTCGTGCTGCTGCGCGGGCGGCGGGCGATGGCGCTCGGCTTCGGCGTGCCGCTGGTGCTCGCCTTCCTGCTGCCGCTGGTGGCGGTGTTCCTGATGCCGGGCGCGGTGGCCGGGGCCACGCTCATGGTCCGGCACCTGCGGGACGAGGACGAGGGCGAGGACGAGGGCGCCGCCGCCGAGGGGGAAGCGGCGGGACATGCCGCGGGCCGGCCGTCGGCCCAGGCCGCCGCCCACTCGGCGCCGTACCCCGCCCAGGCACAGCCGTACGCCCCGTACCCGGCGCAGCAGCCCGCCCCGTACCCCCAGTCCCCGAAGTACCCGGCGGACGGTTCCGGTTCCGCGCAGGGTCCCGCCGGGGGCTTCGGGCCGCCGCCGAACCCGTACGCCTCCTGAGGGGGCCCGGCGGGCCCGGTCACCGCACTAGCGCCGCAGCAGGGTGATCGCGCCCGCCGTGTCCTCAGCGGCGTGCGCAGCCTCGTCGGCGGCCAGGCGGCGCCGCATCAGCGCGAAGTAGGGGTCGATCAGCTCCGCGCTGACCCCCTGCTCCTGCGCGGTGCGCAGCAGCGTCCCGGAGGCCGTCACCTGCATGGCCAGGTTGGACACCACGCCGGTGGTGAAGTCGCCCGAGGTCAGCCGCTCGGCCGCGTTGCCCACGAAGAAGCCCATCGCGCCGAGCCACTCCGACAGCGGCGGAACCAGGTCCTTCGGGGCGATGTCCTCGCCCTCGATGAGCGCGAAGGCGTGCGAGATACCGGCGAACATCCCGTACATGCCGCTGAGCAGCGCCACGTCGTACAGGGCGGCGTGGCCCGGGTCCTCGCCGACGTACCGGGCGGGGGCGGGTACCTCCAGGACGGCCCGGTGGGTGTCGAACAGGGCCCGGGAGCCGCTGTAGAGGACGTAGCCGCCGGCCTCGGGCGCGCCGATCATCACCGGGGTGCCCATGATCCCGGCGTCCACGAAGCGGGCGCCGCGGGCCTCGGCCCAGGCGGCGCGGGCCCGGCCCTCGCCCGGGGTGCCGGTGGTGAGGTTGACCAGGTCCTTGCCGGACAGCTCGACGCCGTCGAGGGTCGAGCCGACGCTGGCGTCGTCGAGCAGGCAGAGGACGACGAGGTCGTTCGCCGCCACCGCCTCGGCGGCGCTCGCGGCGACGCGGGCGCCTTCGGCGGCGAGGGCCTCGGCCTTGGCGGCGGTGCGGTTCCAGACGGTCAGGGAGTGGCCGGCGGCGAGCCAGGTGCGGGCCAGGGCGGTGCCCATGTCGCCGAGGCCGAGGAGGGTGAGGGAGCGCTGTGCGGTGTTCGTGTCGGTCATGGCGTTCAGACTGGTGGCGGGCCGGAAGGTCCTCAAGTACGTACTTTGGAGTGGGTGGTTACTTCAAAGTGAGTGAGCAGACGGCGAGGAGTGCGTGATGGCGGGGGCACGGAGGCCCGGGGCGGACCACTGCGGTGTGGCCGCGGCGATGTCCGTGATCGACGGCAAATGGAAGGTCTCCCTCCTGTGGGAGCTGGACCAGCGGCCGCGCCGCTTCGGCGAGCTGCGGCGGCTGGTCCCGGGAGTGTCGGAGAAGGTGCTCGCCGCCCAGCTGCGCGAGCTGGAGACGGACGGCCTGGTGCACCGCGAGGCCTACGACGAGGTCCCGCCGCGCGTGGAGTACTCCCTGACCCCACGGGGCCACGACCTGAACGCGGCCCTGGAGCCCCTCGGGACGTGGGGGAGCAGGCACCTCCTCCGGGACGAGGCGGCCTCCGCCTAGCTTCCGCTTGGCTTCCGCCCGGCGGTCAGCGGTCGGTGCGGGGTTCCACCCACAGGGCCTCGCCGACGGCGCACAGCTCACCCTCGGCCGTGGCCAGGGCCGTGCCCGCACGGTACTTGCGGCCCTCGCCGCCGAGCAGCCACGAGTACGACACCAGGCCCGCGCCGACCGGAACCGGGCGCAGCAGCCGACCCGACAGGGCGGCCGTGACCGCGCCGGGCCGCCGGTCGTCGAGGAGCCGGCCCACCGCGTTGCCCGGGCAGTCCAGGGCGCCCCACACCAGCTCGGGGGGCAGCAGCCCGTCGGCGTCGCCGAGCGCCGGGCCGGGGGTCCAGGCGGTGGCGACCAGGGCGGTGCCGGGCACCCGGCCGCAGTGCAGGCGCAGGCCGGTGTCCGGGGTGCGGTCCAGGCCGCAGCCGAAGCAGTCCACCGAACCGTCGGGCGGCGCTGCCCGGTAGGCCTCGGCGGCGGCCAGGGCCTGTTCCCAGGTCGGGGCGGGCGGGGCCTCGGTCGTCGGCTCGCCCGGGACGGCCGCGGCCAGCAGGTCCGCACCGTCGGTCAGCTCGGCTCCGCCGCCCGGGGTGGCGGCGAGCCGCACCGGGGCGTCGGTGGGCACGGGCCGGCGGAAGTCCACCCGTACGCCCTCCGCCGCCGCGTGCGCGGCCAGCAGCCCGGCGACGTACCCGCCGAAGGCGACTCCGGGGTATCCGCACAGGCGGCCCGGAACCGTGATCGTCTCGAAGTCGGTCATGACGGCCACCCCATCACATGCGCAGGCCCGGGCGGCAGAGCGGCAACCTTTGCGGCAGCGCGTTCGTCCTCCATTCTTGGACGGACGCGCGGACGGACGCGTGCGGGGTTTCGGAGGTGGCGGGATGGCTCAGCAGCCGTGGGGGCAGCAGTACCCGGTCCATCCGCCCGCGTCCCCGTACGGTGTGTCGTCCGTGCAGCCGGGGCAGGCCTGGCAGCCCGCGCAGCTGCCGGCGTCCGCGATGCGCGCCTCGCACACCGACCGCGACCGCACGGTGGACGTCCTCAAGGCCGCCTACGCGGAGGGCCGCCTCTCCCGCGAGGAGTACGGGCAGCGCTTCGACGCGGCCTCCCAGGCGCAGACGTACGGCCAGCTCGCACAGCTGGTGGCCGATCTGCCGGCCGGGCCGATGGCGGTCCCCTACGGTGCCGCCGCACCGGTGGCGCCGGCCTTCGCCGGGCACCCGGTGCCGATGCCCGTCGCCATGCCGATGACCATGCCCGTGCCCCTGCCGGCACGGCGGGTCAACGGGATGGCGATCGCCTCACTCGTCCTGGGGGTGCTGTGTTTGCCGACCCTCGGCATGGCCGCCCCCGGCGCCGTGATCACCGGCCACATCGCCAAGGCGCAGATCCGGGCCCGCGGCGAGGAGGGCGAGGCGCCGGCGACGCTCGGCCTGGTGCTGGGCTGGCTGGCGATGGGCGGTTGGGCGCTGCTGTTCGTGCTGGCTGGCTTCGGCGCGCTCGGCTGAGGCGGCCGGGCCGGCGCGGCCGGACCGTCGTGGGCCGGACCGGACGGCGGAAGCGGGGTCCCCGCTCCCGCTACCACGCCGAGGCGCCCTGGTCCCGCTGCCGCGCCGAGGCGGCCCGATAGTATGCCCGGCAGCGAAAGTCAGTACGCCAGGTAGTGGAGCGGGGAACCGCCGCCCGCACCGTCGTCCCCGGCCCATCCACCAGCCCCAGGGCACCGGCCCGGCGGACTCCGGACGCCGGCCGAGGCTTGCTGCGCACCTTCGACCGGCCGCCCGGCCCGGCACCGACCAGCAGTAGGGACACCGTCAGTGACAGTCAGCACCGAGGGGGCAGCCGACGTGCGTCCGGGCGCCCCGAGCGGACCGGCCGCCGGGCGCACCCCCGCACCCGCGGACCCCGGCCCGGGGCGCGGCCTGCGCACCCGGGGCGGCCTCCTGCTGCTGGAAGCCGCCGTGGCGTTCGGCGCCGCCCTGGTCCTGCCCGTCCTGGCGCGCAGCTTCAGGCTCGACCCGCTGAACCGGATCGCCCAGGTCAGCGGCCTCGCCGCGCTCCAGCTGCGGTTCGCGCTGCTCGGGCTGGTGCTCATCGCCGCGGTGGTGCTCGCGATGCGGCTGCGCCGCGGCCGCCACTTCGACCTGGCCACCCGGCTCGCATCCGCCGGCATCGCGGGCCTGGCCAGCGGTTTCGTCGCCGCGGGCGCGGTGCTCGCGCTGCTGGGAACGCCCTGGCCGATGTTCGGCCTCAACGGCGACAGCGGCCGCATCGTCGAGTGGGCCCACGCCGTCGCCAACGGCCGCCCCTCCGGCTCTGCGGTCTACCCGCCGCTGCCCCTGTACACCCTGGGCTACTACGCCGAGTGGTTCCACGGCGGCAACGCCGCGTACGCGTTCAAGGACCTGCAGATCCTCGGCGCCGCCGCGTTCGGGCCGCTCGTCTACCTGGCCTGGCGGATGCTGCTGAGCCCCGTCCGGGCGCTGGCCTTCGGCGTGGTCCCCGCCTTCGCGCTGATCGACTCGTACAAGCCGTACAGCCAGACCGTGCTGGTGCTGCTCGTGCCGGTGCTGGTGGCGATGGTGGTGGCCCTGCGCCGCACCGGCACCGAGGGCTGGCGGCCGCTGCTGCTCAAGGGCGCCGGGTTCGGTGCCGTCCTGGGCGTGCTCTTCCTCACCTACTCGGGCTGGTTCCTGTGGAGCGCGGCCGGCGTGTTCTTCGCCGCGCTGCTGTACTTCCCGTGGCGGACCGGGCCGGCCAAGGGCGCGGCCTTCATGGGCGCCGCCCTGGGCGCGTTCCTGGTGGTGGCCGGGCGCTACCTGAAGGTCATGCTGGTCGAGGGGCAGACCACCAAGGACTACAACTTCCGCTTCGACAACTTCACCGACCCGGCGTACTACCTGATGTGGCGCACCGACATGCCGGGCAAGGTCGGCGACTGGCCGCCGCCCGGGGAGTTCGGCGGGGTCGGGCTGTTCGCGCTGGTGACGTTCGTCTGCCTGGGCGCGGCGATCTGGCTGGGCCTGCGCAAGCCGCTGGTGGTCACCATCGCGGCCATGTTCATCAGCGCCTGGGTGATGCGCATGTACATCGCCTCGCACATGTACGAGACGCAGACGGTCCAGCTGTACACCCGCACCAACAACCAGCTGCTGTACTGCGGGCTGATCCTGTGCGCGCTGGTGGCCCACCTGGTCTCGCTGCGGCTGGCCGAGCGGCGTACGGCCTCCGGTTCCGCTCCTGCTTCCGCCTCCGCCGTCGTGGAGCCGGCCGGCGGCACCGGCGCCGGCTTCCCCGGTCGGGAAGGCGCGGTGATCGGGGCGCTGTGCGCGCTCCTGCTGCTGCTCGGTACCGTCTCCTCGTCCATGTCCGACCGCTACATGCCCGCGCAGGACGGCACGTACCGGATCCTGCCGTGGGTGTCGCACACGATCCGGATGCAGGACGGGAAGTGCCCGAAGTTCGCACCCAAGGGCGAATGCTCGAAGGACGGCGACCAGGGCTGGCTGAGCTACATCCGATGACCCGGGAAAACCGATGATCTCCGCACTGACGCGGGCGGCCGACTGGTCGGCCCGGACCCCCAAGCGGCTCTGGGCCGTCGCCTTCACGCTGTTCTTCGCCCTGTCGGCCTCCTGGGCGGCGGCCACCCCGCTCGGCGGCTCCCCCGACGAGCACGCGCACTTCATCCGTGCCGCGGCCGTCGCACGCGGCCAGCTGGGCGGCCCCGAAGTGATGGTCCCGCACATGGTGGCGGGCATCGAGGGGAAGTTCGCCGAGACCGGGGTGCAGCTGCCGCAGTGGTACGCGCAGCTGCCCAGGCAGCACGAGTGCTACGCCTGGAAGGAGGGCACGCCCGCGTCCTGTGCGCCCGCCCTCGGGCACTCCGGGAAGACCGTCCAGGTCACCACCGCCGCCGGCCGCTACCACCCCGCGTACTACCTGGCGACGGGCTGGCCGAGCCTGCTCGTGAAGGAGCCGCACGGGCTGTACCTGATGCGGCTGGCCTCTGCGGCGCTCTGCTCCGCACTGCTGGCCGGCGCGGTCGTCACCGCCGCCGAGTGGCGGCGCCGCTCGGCGGCCCTGCTCGGCGTCTTCGCCGCGGCTACGCCCATGGCCCTGTACATGGGGGGCATGGTCAACCCGAGCGGCGGTGAGATCGCCGCCGGGATCCTGGTGTGGACGGCCCTGCTGTCGGTCCTGATGTCGCCCGACGCGCGGCTGCTGAACCGGCGGCTCGCCCGGGTGGGCATCGGCGGCCTGGTGCTGATCAACATCCGGCCGCTCGGCCTGATCTGGTTCGCCGGCGCGGTGTTCTTCGCCCTGCTCCTGCAGCAGCGGGGCGTCCTGGGCCAGGTGCTGCGCCGCAAGGCGCTGTGGGCGTGGACGGCGCTGCTGGGCGCGGCCACGGTCGGCGCGCTGCTGTGGGCGGGCGCCCACCCGGACAACTCGGTGATCAACACGCCCAAGACGCTCACCATGAAGGAGGCCGCGCGGCAGACCTTCGGCAACACCGAGACGTACGTCCACCAGATGCTCGGCTACTTCGGCTGGCTGGACACCCCGGCCCCGGCCTTCACCTGGCTGGTGTGGCTGGGCGTGCTCGCGGTGCTGACGGCGCTGGGGCTGGTGTACGGGCGGGGCCGCGAGGTGGTGGCGCTGCTCGGCATGCTCGTGGCGATCGTGGTGGTGCCGGTGGTGGCGCAGACGCTCCAGGCGGAGAAGCTGGGCATGGTGTGGCAGGGCCGGTACCTGCTGCCCTTCGCGGTGGGCCTGCCGCTGATGGCCGTGATGACCGCCGCGGGCCGGTCGCCCGAGGGGAGCTTCCCCTGGCGCAGGCTCACCGGTTTCGCGGTGGCCGGGCTGGCGCTCGCCGACGCGGCGGCGTTCTTCTGGACGCTGCGGCGCTTCGCGGTCGGGACCTCCGGCCCGTGGGTGCCGTTCGCGGCGCACTGGGCGCCGCCGGGCGGCTGGATGCTGTGGACCGCGGTGTACACGGCCGCGGCGTTCGCCGTGGTGCTGCCGGCGCTGGTGCGGGACCGGGAGCCCGCGGCGCCGGAGGACGGCCTGGGGCAGGACGGCGCCGCCCGCCCGTGGCAGCAGCGCCCGCGGGTGCCGGCAGCCGGCTGACCCGACTCCCGCGCGGCTGCGCGGCCGCATGACGACCGCCTGACGCGCCCTCGACGGCTCGACCCTCCGACCGGCCCGCGCGTCCGGGGCGGGCCCGTCGGGGCCGGCCGGGGCCGGACGGGCCGCAGGTCAAGCGGTGAGGTCGGCCGTCACCACCGCCTCCGTACGGTCGTCCGCCTCGGCGAGCAGGGTGCCGCCCGGGGCCCAGATCGCGGCCCGACCGCATCCGGTCCACGGGCCGGCCCGGCCGACGTGGTTGGCGAGGACCACGTACAGGCCGTGTTCCTTCGCCAGCCCGGGGTGGACGGTGGCCCGCTCCTCGACGCCGCCGCCCGTCCCGTACAGGGAGGAGGCGAGGTGGACGCGGCAGCCGGCCGCCGCCGCGCGCCCGGCGAGATCGGGGAAGTGGTTGTCGAAGCAGATGCCGAGCGAGAAGCGGATCCCGCCGAGTTCGAAATGCCCGTCGCGGTCGCCCGCCGTGAAGACGTCCTGCTCCTGCCGGTACAGGTGCTGCTTGGCGTACGTCGTGACGTGCCCGCCGTCCGCCCCGTACACCAGCGTCGCGATGGCGGGCCGCGGGCCGTCGGCGCGCAGCGCGGCGTTGACGGCGACGGCGGTGCCGGTGGCCCGCAGCGGGTCGAGCCGGGGATCGTCCGGGTCCGCGATCCACAGGCCCGGGTCCGCGGCCAGGACGGCCGCCTCGTAGCCGGTGAGGGTCAACTCCGGGAAGACCACGAGCCCGGCGCCCGCTTCCCGGGCCCGGGCGGCGAGGGCGGCGGCCCGTGCGGTGTTGCCGGGGACGTCGGCGGGTATGCAGGTGAGCTGCGCTGCGGCGATCCTCATGCGCCCCAGGATGCCGGACCGCCGCGGCCGGTGGCCGGAAAACACCCGTCGACGCGGGCCGCAGGGCGGGGCCGGGCGGCGGCCGGGGCGGGCCGTCAGCGCGGCGGCTCGGCGGCGGTCACCTGGCGGTGCGCCAGCTCCGCGAGCCGCGCCTGCCCGTCCCTGCCGGGGTGGAACCAGTCCCAGTGGCTCAACTGGTCGGCGGCGAAGGGGTACTGGAACACCGCGCCGCCGTCGTAGCGGCACAGCGCGTCCTTCGCGCAGACCTCGCGGAGCACCTCGTTGTACTCGACCACCCGCGCCCGCACCTGCTCGCGCCGGGCCGTTGCCGACGCAGCGGACGACAGCGGATCGGCGAGCATCGACTGGCAGATGCCCAGCTTCCACACCTGCCGCACCATGGGGCTGTCCTTGCCCTGCTGCCACAGCCGCTGCAGGTCCGGGATGCTGGAGACGTACACCTGGGAGGTGGGTGAGGCAGCGCGCAGCGCTCCGATGGCCTTCTCGAAGCCCGCCCGGAACTCCGTCACCGGGGTCATCGCCGAGGCCGACGCGCGGCACGCGTCGTTCGAGCCCACCATGACCGTGACCAGCTCGGGCTTGTGCTCGGCGGCCGAGGCCAGCTGTCCTTCCAGGTCCGCCATCCGTGAGCCGGTGGCCGCGTGGTTCCAACTGCGCGTCGCCACCCCGGCGTCGCCGAGCAGCCGCGCGGCGAGCGAGCGGACCGCGGGGTCGTTCCCGGTGGCCCAGGAGACCTCCGGGCAGTCGGCCAGGACCGAACAGGCGTCGAAGCCGCGGGTGATGGAGTCGCCGACGGCGGCGATCGACGCGGGCGCGGTGTTCCAGCGCGGCCCGGCCTGCGCGCCCCGCCCGCCCTGCTCCGGCGTGGCGGCCGCCTGACACCCGGTCAGCGCCCCGGCCAGGAGGGCCGTGGCCGCCGCCGCGCCCGCGAGCGCGCGCCGCGTGCGGCGTACGGGAGCGGTGGTGCGCATAGGGTGGTCCTCCTTGTCGCCCCACATCCTCACGGGGGCGTCCTGCTGAGTGAAAGCTCTGGGTTTGGCGGCCTCGGACCGACCGTACGACACACCATGACCCCTGCCGCACGGTAGCTTTTCCCCGTGGCGTTTCGGCCGCAGGTCCCGCAGCGCGATGTCAGATTATTTCCGTTACATTACATCACGTCACATTCTGTCCGTTTTCTGGAGTTTATTCCCGACCTCGTCCCACACTGGAGGTCCCGGTGACGACACGTGGAGTTCTGTACGTGCATTCCGCACCGCGCGCGCTCTGCCCGCACGTGGAATGGGCTGTTGCGGGCGTGCTGGGGGTGCGGGTGAACCTCGACTGGATCCGGCAGCCCGCCGCTCCGGGCACCTGGAGAGCCGAGTTCTCCTGGCAGGCCGAGGCGGGCACCGCGTCGAAGCTCGCCTCCGCGCTGCGCGGCTGGCACCTGCTGCGCTTCGAGGTGACCGCGGAGCCCTGCAGCACCGCCGAGGGCGAGCGCTACAGCTCCACCCCGGAACTCGGCATCTTCCACGCCGTCACCGGCCTGCACGGCGACATCCTGATCCCCGAGGACCGGCTGCGGGCCGCCCTCGCCCGCTCCGCACGCGGCGAGACCGACCTGGAAGAGGAGATCTCCCGGCTGCTCGGCAAGCCGTGGGACGACGAACTGGAGCCCTTCCGCTACGCCGGCGAGGGCGCACCCGTGCGCTGGCTGCACCAGGTGGTCTAGTGCCGTGACATGCGCGAGAGGCCCACCCGTGGATCCCGGGTGGGCCTCTCGCGTACGGGGGGCGCCGTCCGCGGCGCGGAGCGGCGGACGGCGCCCCCTCGGGCTCAGACGCTGCGGAAGCCCAGCGTGACGTTGTGGCCGCCGAAGCCGAACGAGTTGTTGATCGCGGCGATCGGGCCCTCGGCGGGCAGCTTGCGCGGCTCACCGCGGACGATGTCCGCGGTGATGTCCTCGTCCAGCTCGTCGATGTTGATGGTCGGCGGGGCCGTCCGGTGGTAGACCGCCAGCACGGTCGCGACGGTCTCGATACCGCCGGCGCCGCCCAGCAGGTGGCCGGTCATCGACTTGGTCGCGGAGATCGCGACGTGGTCGAGGTCGTCGCCCAGGACCTTGCGCAGGGCCTTCACCTCGGCCGTGTCACCCTGCGGGGTGGACGTGGCGTGCGCGTTGACGTGGACCAGCTCGGCCGGGTCCAGGCCGGTGTTGTCGAGCAGGTTCTGCACGGCGGCGGCGACACCGCGGCCGGTCGGCTCCGGCTGCGCGATGTGGTGGCTGTCCGCGGACAGGCCCTGGCCCAGCACCTCGCAGTAGACGCGGGCACCGCGCGCGGCGGCGTGCTCCGCGGACTCCAGGATCACGACGCCCGCGCCCTCGCCGAGGACGAAGCCGTCACGGCCCTTGTCGTACGGGCGGGAGGCGTGCTGCGGGTTCTCGTTGTTCTTGGACATCGCCATCATGTTGGCGAACGCGGCGATCGGCAGCGGGTGGATCGCCGCCTCGGTGCCGCCCGCGACGACCACGTCGGCACGGCCGGTGCGGATCATCTCGACGGCGTAGCCGATGGCCTCGGCGCCGGAGGCGCAGGCGCTGACCGGAGTGTGCACGCCCGCCTGGGCGTTGACCTCCAGGCCGACGTTGGCCGACGGGCCGTTCGGCATGAGCATGGGGACGGTGTGCGGGGAGACCCGGCGCACACCCTTTTCCTTCAGTACGTCGTACTGGTCGAGCAGAGTGGTGACACCGCCGATGCCGGAGGCGATCACGGTGCCGAGGCGGTCCGGCGCGACGGACTCGTCCTCGCCGGCCGGGGCCTTGAAGCCGGCGTCGGCCCATGCCTCGCGGGCCGCGATGACGGCGAACTGGGCCGAGCGGTCCAGCTTGCGCGCGAGCGGCTTCGGAAGGACTTCGCTCGGGTCGACTGCGACCGGTGCGGCAATGCGGACCGGGAGTTCGGCGAATCGCTCGCCCTCCAGGGGCTTGACGCCGGAACGGCCGGCGAGCAGACCTTCCCAGGTCGAAGCGCTGTCGCCACCCAGCGGAGTGGTTGCGCCGATACCGGTGACGACCACGGTGCGATTGGTCGGGCTCACAGGAATTCTTTCTCCACGTCTCAGGGGGTGCTGAATTGTCACGGCGCCACCGCCGGGTGGCGACAAACGCTCGTCAGGCTCAGGCCTGGTGCTTCAGGATGTAGTCGGCGGCGTCACCAACGGTCCGCAGACCCTTGACGTCCTCGTCCGGGATCTTGACGTCGAAGCGCTCTTCGGCGGCGACGACGACCTCGACCATGGACAGGGAGTCGACGTCCAGGTCGTCGGTGAACGACTTGTCGACCTCGACGTCCTCGACGGGGATACCGGCGATCTCGTTGACGATCTCCGCCAGACCCTCGACGATCTCTTCCTGCGTGGCGGCCATGTGGCGCTCCTTCTGTAGCTGACTGCGGTGGAACAGGCCCGGATGTGGTTCCGGGTCCTAGGGGAGGGTAACGACCGTCGCGGCGTAGACGAGCCCCGCCCCGAAGCCGATGACGAGCGCGGTGTCGCCGCTCTTCGCCGCTCCGGTCGCCAGGAGCCGCTCCATCGCGAGCGGGATCGAGGCGGCCGACGTGTTGCCGGTGGTTTCCACGTCACGGGCGACCGTGACGTGCTCCGGCAGCTTGAGGGTCTTCACCATCGAGTCGATGATCCGCATGTTGGCCTGGTGCGGGATGAAGACGTCCAGGTCGTCCGGGGTGATCCCGGCGGCGTCGAGCGCCTGCTGGGCCACCTTGGCCATCTCGAAGACGGCCCAGCGGAACACCGCCTGGCCCTCCTGCGTGATGGCCGGGAACTTCTCCCCGGCGTCCTTGCCGAGGTACTCGTCCCACGGCACGGTCTGCTTGATCGTCTCGGACTTGTCGCCCTCCGAGCCCCACACCGTGGGGCCTATGGCCGGCACGTCCGAGGGGCCGACGACCACGGCGCCGGCGCCGTCACCGAACAGGAAGGCCGTCGCGCGGTCCTCCAGGTCGGTCAGGTCCGACAGTCGCTCCACGCCGATGACCAGCACGTACTGAGCCGAGCCCTCGACGACGAGGCCCTTGGCCAGGGTCAGGCCGTAGCCGAAGCCGGCGCAGCCCGCCGAGATGTCGAACGCGGCCGGCTTGACCGCGCCGATCCGGTGGGCGATCTCGGTCGCGACCGCGGGGGTCTGCCGGAAGTGCGAGACCGTGGAGACGATCACGGCGCCGATCTGCTCGGGGGAGACCCCGGCAGCGGCCAGCGCCTTGCCGGAGGCCTCCACCGACATCGCGGCGACGGTCTCCTCGGGCGAGGCCCAGTGCCGGCTCGAAATGCCCGAGCGGGAACGGATCCACTCGTCGGACGAGTCGATCTTCTCCAGGATGACGTCGTTGGGGACGACCCGGGACGGGCGGTAGCCGCCGACGCCGATGATGCGGGCGTACGGGGAGCCCTGGGCAGGCTTGATCTTCGACATGCTGTGTGGGCTCCTTCTCTCAGGCCGACTGCTCGGCGACGAGCGCCGCGGCCTTCGCGAGGTCGTCCGGGGTCTTCAGGGCCACGTTCGGCACGCCCTTGAGCGCGCGCTTGGCCAGCCCCGTCAGGGTGCCGCCCGGGCTCAGCTCGACGATCCCGGTGACACCGAGCTCGGCGAACCTCTCCATGCACAGGTCCCAACGGACCGGGTTCGCGACCTGGCCCACCAGACGGGCGACGACCTCGGCGCCCGAGGCGACGACCTGACCGTCCTTGTTCGACACGTACGTCAGCGCCGGGTCGGCCGGCGCGAGGGCCTTGGCGGCCTCGCCCAGCGTCGCGACCGCGGGAGCCATGTGGTGCGTGTGGAAGGCGCCCGCGACGTTCAGTGCGACGACCTTCGTCGAGCCCTCGGGCTTCTCGGCGACCAGGGCGTCGATCTGCTCCTTGGTGCCGGCGGCCACGATCTGGCCCGCGCCGTTGATGTTGGCCGGGGTCAGGCCCAGCTTCTCCAGGTGCGCGACGACCACGTCGCGGTCACCGCCCAGCACCGCGGCCATGCCGGTCTCGGTGACGGCTGCGGCCTCGGCCATCGCCAGACCCCGGGTCCGCACGAACGACAGCGCGTCGGTCTCGGAGAGCACACCCGCGCAGGCGGCAGCGGTGATCTCGCCGACGCTGTGGCCCGCTACGGCACCGAAGGCCGTACGGGAACCCAGCGCCGAAGCGGAGAGCAGTCCCGCGGCGACCAGCAGCGGCTGGGCCACGGCCGTGTCGCGGATCTCGTCCGCGTCCGCCTTCGTGCCGTAGTGGGCAAGGTCGAGCCCGATGGCGTCCGACCACTCGGCGACGCGGTCAGCGGCGCCGGGCAGTTCGAGCCAGGGGGTCAGGAAGCCGGGCGTCTGTGCGCCTTGGCCGGGAGCGACGAGTACGAGCACCCTCACACTCTCTCTTGTCGAGGGTCCCAGCCGCCCGTGGGGACAGGGACCAAGAACCGTCAGGGTAATTGTTGAAGTCCAACAAAAGTCTAGGGCTGCTGATCGTTGTCGGCCAGGCGCCCGAGGATCAGGGCGATCCTCAGTGTGAACGCCGAGCGGACATCAGAAGGCGACCAGCCGGTGACATCGGTCACACGTCGGAGCCGGTAGCGCACCGTGTTCGGGTGCACGAACAGCATCCGCGCGGCCCCTTCGAGACTGCTCGCCTGCTCCAGGTAGACGCTGAGCGTCTCCAGCAGCGCCGACCCCGCCTCCTCCAGCGGTCTGTAGATCTCCTCCACCAGCTGCTCCCGGGCGGAGGGATCCGAGGCGATCGCGCGCTCCGGCAGGAGATCGTCCGCGAGCACCGGCCGCGGGGCGTCCTGCCAGGCCGAGCAGGCCTTCAGACCGGCCGCGGCCGCCTGCGCGGACCGGGTCGCGTTCAGCAGGTCCCCGACCACCGGGCCGGCCACCACCGGGCCCGCCGCGAACGGCCCGATCAGCGACTTCGCCACCTGCAGCGGGTTGTCGCTGCCGCCTGCGACCACCACCAGGCGGTCGCCGAGCACACCGGTGAGCACCTGGAGCTTGTGGTGCCGGGCGGCCCGCCGGATCGCCTCGACCGTCAGCTCGCTGTCGCCCTCCGGTGCGGTGCCGAGCACCACGCAGACGTGCTCCGGTGAGTTCCAGCCGAGGGCCGCGGCCCGCGAGAGCGCGCCCTCGTCGGCCTCCCCGGAGAGCACCGCGTTGACCACCAGGGACTCCAGCCGGGCGTCCCAGGCGCCGCGGGCCTCGGCGGCCTGCGCGTACACCTGGGCCGTCGCGAACGCGATCTCCCGCGCGTACACCAGCAGCGCCTCGCGCAGGATCGACTCGTCGCCCGGAGCAGCCACCTCCTCGATCGCGGCCTCCATGACCTCGATCGTGGTGCGGACCATCTCCACGGTCTGGCGCAGCGTGATCGCCCGGGTCAGCTCGCGCGGCGCCGTCCCGAACACGTCGGTGGAGATCGCCTGCGGGGTCTCGGGGTGCCGGAACCATTCGGTGAACGCGGCGATACCGGCCTGGGCGACCAGGCCGATCCAGGACCGGTTCTCCGGGGGCATCGCCCGGTACCACGGCAGGGTCTCGTCCATGCGCGCGATGGCGTTGGCGGCGAGCCGGCCGGAGGACCTCTCCAGTCGCCGCAGCGTCGCGGCATGCGGATGGGCGGCAGCGGGATGCGCGGGGGAATGCTCACGTTCGGGTTGGGGCACGGGACAAGACTGCCTTATCGGGACGGCGTCGCGGAGTGCGCCCTCATACCCAAGGTCTACCGTGGGCCCATGATTGATGTACGCCGCGGTGCCGACCGGTACCCGGGCGGGGACCCCGAGGCGGGGATCACCACCCGGCACGCCTTCTCCTTCGGCAGCTTCTACGACCCGGACAACCTGCGCTTCGGCCCGGTCCTCGCCTGCAACGAGGAGGCCCTCGCCCCGGGCGCCGGCTTCGACGAGCACCCGCACAGCCACACCGAGATCGTCACCTGGGTCGTCGAGGGTGAGCTGACGCACAAGGGCAGCACCGGCGAGGAGGCAGTGATCCGCCCCGGCGACGTCCAGCACCTCGGCGCCGGGTCCGGTGCCCGGCACGTCGAACGCAACGACGGCGCGGAGCCGCTGCGCTTCGTGCAGACGTGGCTCGCGCCGCTGGTCCCCGGCGGGGAGCCCGCGTACCGGCTCGTCCGCGGCCTCGCCGACGGCACCCCGTACGAGGTCCCCGCGGCCGGGGCCGTCCTGCACGTGCGGCGGCCGGGCGCCGGTGAGCACGTCGCCGTTCCCGCCGCGGAGCGGGTCTACCTGCACGTGGTCCGCGGCGACCTGCGGCTGGACGGCGTGGAGCTCGGGCCCGGGGATTCGGCGCGCATCACCGGGGAGCAGGGCCTCCAGGCGGTGGCGGGGTCCCCGGGGGAGCTGCTGATCTGGGAGCTCCCGTAGTCCTGCGGTCCGCTCAGCGGTAGAGCGGACCGGAGAGCTCGGCGACGACCCCGTCCGTGAACCCGGGCCAGGCCTCCACGGCCCACGGGCCGAAGGCGCGGTCCGTCAGCGCCACGCAGGCGGCGCGCAGGGCGGGGTCCACCCACAGGAACGTGCCGGCCTGGCCGAAGTGTCCGAATGTGGCCGGTGAGGAGGAGGCGCCCGTCCAGTGCGGGCTCTTGGTGCCGCGGATCTCCACGCCCAGCCCGAAGTCGTTCGGGGACTGGTGCCCGTAGCCGGGGAGCACGCCCTTGAGGCCGGGGTGGACCACGGTGGTGGCCTCGGCGACCGTGCGCGGGTCGAGCAGGCGGGGCGCCTGCAGCTCGGCGGCGAAGCGGACCAGGTCCGACACGGTGGAGACGCCGTCCTTGGCGGGCGAGCCCTCCAGGGTGGTCGAGGCCATGCCCAGCGGCTCGAACACCGCCTGGTGCACGTACTCGGCGAAGGGGATGCCGGTGGCCTTGGTGATGTGGTCGCCGAGCACCTCGAAGCCGGCGTTCGAGTACAGCCGGCGCGTCCCGGGCGGGGCCATGACCCGGTGCTCGTCGAAGGCCAGACCGCTGGTGTGCGCCAGCAGGTGACGGATCGTGGAACCCTCGGGGCCCGCGGGCTCGTCCAGCTCGACGGCCCCCTCCTCGTACGCGACGAGCGCGGCGTACGCCGCGAGCGGCTTGGTCACCGAGGCCAGTGCGAACCGGTGGTCGACGGGTCCGTGGGAGCCCGCCAGGCTCCCGTCGGCCCGGACGACGGCCGCCGCGGCGGTCGGTACCGGCCAGGTGTCGATGATCCGCAGGCTGTCCAGGGTCTCCACGCTCTCCATGCCGCCGAGCCTACTTGCTTGGAGTGCACTCAAGGGTTCTAGCGTGGTCGCCATGAGCCTGACAGGGACGCAGACGCGGTACACGATCAGCGAGGTCGAGGCCCTGACCGGGCTGAGCCAGCACACCCTGCGCTGGTACGAGCGCATCGGCCTGATGCCGCACGTGGACCGCTCCCACTCGGGACAGCGGCGGTTCAGCGACGCCGACCTGCAATGGCTGTCCTTCGTGGGCAAGCTGCGCGCCACCGGGATGTCGGTGGCCGACATGGTGACCTACGCCGAACTGGTCCGCGAGGGGGAGCACACCGTCGACCGGCGGCGCGAGCTCCTGGAGCGGACCCGGCGCGAGGTGCGGGCGCGGATCGCGGAACTCGGCGACGCGCTCGCCGTACTGGACTTCAAGATCGAGCTCTACACGGGGAAGGCGGCACAGCAGTGACGCAGAACAGCACCATCGAACAGGTCGAACTCGGCAAGGGTGGCCCGCGCGTCGGCGTCCAGGGCCTCGGCTGCATGGGCATGAGCGAGTTCTACGGGGAGACGGACGAGGCGGCGGCCCGCGCCACGCTCGGGGCGGCGCTCGACACCGGGGTCACCCTCTTCGACACCGCGGACGTCTACGGGCGGGGCCGCAACGAGGAGTTCCTCGCACCCTTCGTCGCCGCGCACCGCGAGGAGCTGACCCTCGCCACCAAGTTCGGCATCGAGCGCACCGACGACCCGCACCACCGCGGCATACGCAACGACCGGACCTACATCCGCCGCGCGGCGGAGGACAGCCTGAGGCGGCTCGGCACCGAGGTGATCGACCTGTACTACATGCACCGCCGCGACCCGGAGGTCCCGCTGGCCGAATCCGTGGGAGCCATGGCGGAGCTGGTGCAGGAGGGCAAGGTGCGCCACCTGGGGCTCAGCGAGGTCACCGGGCGGGAGCTGCGCGAGGCGTACGCGGTGCACCCGATCGCCGCGCTCCAGTCGGAGTGGTCCCTGTTCAGCCGGGACGTGGAGCGCAGCGCGGTGGCCGCGGCGGCGGAGCTGGGCGTGGCCTTCGTGCCGTACTCCCCGCTCGGCCGCGGCTTCCTGACCGGCGCCTTCGCGGACGCGGCGGAGCTGTCCGAGGGCGACTTCCGGCTCTTCCAGCCGCGGTTCACCGGCGACAACGCCAAGGCCAACGCTGCGCTGTTGGAGCCGGTGCGGCAGGTCGCGCGGGCCCACGGGGCCACCCCGGCGCAGATCGCGCTGGCCTGGGTGCAGCAGCGGGCGCAGGTGCACACGCTGACCGTGGTCCCGATCCCGGGCACCCGCAGGCCGGAGCGGCTCGCGGAGAACACCGCGGCGACCCGGATCACGCTCACCGGGCCGGAGCTGGCCCTGCTGGAGCCGATCGCCGGGCAGGTGGCGGGGGACCGCTACCCGGACATGACCTTCACCTCGGCGGCCCGCGAGGGGTAGCCGCAGACGCGGGCCGGCGCCGCGACCTCCCCGGGGGCTACGCCCCGGGGAGGTCGATGGTGAAACGATCCCGCAGGGCCGAGTACTCCGCGTCCGTCAGCAGGCCCGCGCTGTGCAGCTCGCTCAGGTGGTGCAGGCGCTCGTCCGCGCGCGGCGCCGGCACGGAGGCGACCGGGGTGCGCACGCGCAGCGCGGCCAGCACGGCCGCGGCGAACGGCAGCGACTCGTGCACGGCCCCGTACCCGGTGCCGAAGACGGCGGCGGCCAGGTCGTGGTCCGGCCGCGGGTCGGCCCCGGTGCCGTCCCGGCGTATGAGCCGCAGGTGGCCGCCCGGCCCCTCCGGCGAACGCCATTCGACTCCGGCCAGCTCCGCGAGCGGATAACGCTGGTCGCCCGCCTTCCACTTGGTGCCGGTGGCACCCGTACGCGACCAGTGGAAGCTGACCGCCGAGCCGTCGAAGCCGACGCGCGCGTCGTACGCCTTCAGCTGCAGCGGCGGCTCCGCGACCGGCACCAGGAAGCGTTCGGACGGCTCGTCCGCCTCGGGGCCCAGCCGCTCGCGCAGCCGGTCGGCGAACTCCCGCGCCTGCTCGGCCCGGTCACCCGGCACCACCAGGCGGTACGGGTCGCAGACCTCGCGCAGCTGCCCCGCGGCGGCCTCCATCAGCGGGTCCGCGCCCGGTCTCGGCGCAGCCTGCAGCACCACCGCGTCCCGTCGGCCCGTGGCCGAGCGGGCGGTGAGCTCCACCGCGGAGAGCGCCTCGAAGGGGATCCGCCGCTCCCCGAGGGCATTCCACAGCCTTGGCGTTCGCATCCCCCGGGTGAAGCAGATGAGCACCGAGTCCGAGTCGAACTCCCAGACGGCATGATTTCCGGCCAGTACGTCACCCATGCGGCACATGGTAAAGGGACACGCCCCTGTGCGTCCCCCTCGGCGCGGGGCCCGATTTCCGGGACTCTACGCGTGTCGGTCCGCTTCTGTACCGGAAATTCCACGGCGGCAGGCATCGTCCCCGGTCGCGCAGACCACCGAGTCGAAGGTGGCGGTTCCGATTTTGGCGAAGTTGTCCAGGGAGCTCGTGCCTGGCTCGAAATAGCCGGTATGCCGCTTGGCCCCGGCCGAGGACAGCAACCGCGCGCCGAACTCCGGCGACACCGGGTCCGCCCCGTGCCCCACACCGCCGACCTCCAGGTGCGGCACGTCCGCGATCCAGTCGTCGGAGTCCCGCATGGCCCACACCCGCGCCGAGGTGCGCAGCTCGGCCACCGAGCCCGCACGCATCCCCGGACTGCCGGCGACGACGATGTCCGTCACCCGGTCGGGCAGCGCGTGCGCGGCGACCCCGCAGACCACCGACCCGTAGCTGTGGCAGAACAGCGCCACGCTCGCGTCCCCCGGCAGCGCCGCCGCGAGGGCCTCCAGCCGTACGGCGCCGTCCACCGCCATCCGCCCCGTGACCGCGTCCACGCCGACTCCGGACGGGGCGGTGTAGTCGGCCCAGGCGACGACCGCGGTCCGGCTGCCCGGATCGGCGGCGCGCTCGGCCGCGTACAGCGACTGCGCCATGCCGACCGGGGCGGTCAGCCGGCGCTGCGTGCGCTCGAAGGTGAGGACGTCGGTGTCCACGCCGGGGACGATCACCGAGACCCGCTCGGCCCGGTCGAGGTCGCCGAAGACCTCGGCGACGCGGCCGCCGCCGGTGGGGTTGAAGGCGAGGATCTGCCGGCCGGGCTGGGCGAGGGAGGCGAAACGGTGGGCGCGCCGACCGGCCGCGGTGCGGTCGGCCGGGGTCAGGCTGACGTCGCGGCTGCGGGCCTCCTCGGCCTTCTCCGCCAGCGCGAGGGCGCGCAGGTTGGCGCGGTAGCGCAGGGCGGCGGGCGCCCCGTCGAGGTTGCCGACGACGAACGGGTGGGCGTCGGCGAGCCGGGCCCGCTGGCCGGGGTCGATGCCGGCGAAGAACCGGGCCACCGTGCGCACCGGGGCGTCGGCGGACGGCACCAGCCGGCCATCGATCCGGGCCGTGGACCAGGCGGTGAGGGCGGCGGCCCGCAGCGAGGTGCCGGCATCGGGCCGGTGGACGGCGGTCCAGCCGGTGGTCGCCAGCATGATGAAGACGACCGCCAGCGCGAGCAGCATGCGCAGGACGGCAGGGCGCGGATCGGCGCCGATGGCGGTGGGGTGGGCAAGGCCGGGCAGGTTCACTGGGACCAGCGTATGAGACCGGAACGGGCCCTGAGGCACAGGGTGATGGGGGCCACGGGGTGAGCCGGAACACGGTGACGGGGCTCACGGTGACGGGGCTCACGACCACACGGCCCGCCGCACCCCGGCCGTCGTGACCCGGCTCACGATCGCCCCCGCTCCTGCTGACCGTGTGTCAGCGCCAGTCCGCGGCGAGTGCCGGGCCGATCCCGTCGAGGTACGCGTCGGTCATGTCCCGCAGCGCGGCGACGCTGGCGTCCCCGCCCTGCCCCCACAGCCGTCCGGTGACCCGCATCACACCGGAGAACGCGGCGACGGCCACCCGGGGGCGCGGGTCGGCGTCCACGTCCAGGCCCTCGCGCTCCGCGATCAGCCGGGCCAACTGCTCCTCCAGTTCGGCGCCCCGGCGCAGGTGGACGGCGAGCAGCGCCGGGGTCGACTCGATGAGCTGGTAGGTGCGCATGTACAGGTCGAGCGGGACGACGTCGGCGAGGGCCTCGCCGAGGGTGTCCCACACGTCGCGCGTCGCGGCGCGCAGGGCCGCGAGGGGGCCCTCCGAGGCGGGCCGGGCCCGCAGGGCGGCGAGCAGGTGGGATTCGGCCAGGTCCTGGGCCGCGAAGGCGACCTCCTCCTTGTTGGCGAAGTAACGGAAGAAGGTGCGCTGGGAGACGTCCACGGCGTCGGTGATCTCGTCGACGGTGGTGTGCTCGTACCCCTGCGAGATGAAGAGGAGGAGGGCGGCGCGCAACAGCGCGTCCCGGGTGCGCCGCTTCTTGCGCTCGCGCAGTCCGGGCGACGGGGCCGGCCGCTCGTCGGTCATCACCGCGGGAGTCCTTCCAAGGCTGGTCTCGGGCTGGGTTCAGGCTGGGTTCAGGCTGGGTCCGGGCTGGGTCCGGGCTGGTTCCGCCCGGTTCGGGTGCCGGGCGCGGGGTTTCCAACGCCCGGGACCACCTGCCCGATCTGACGCTGAGTGAGCGGTCAGGGTACCTGTGACCGACGTGACAGCCGCTGCCCCGTTAAGCCGTCTGTGAAGTGTCAGTCGCTGTCACTAGCCTGTTCGCATGACTCATCAGATCACCGTCGACGGCCGCGACGACCGGACACCCGCCAAGGAGCCGGGTGGGGCGCCGTCCCGGTCGGGGCTGCGCGGCCACCCGTGGTTGACCCTCTTCGCCGTGGCCATCGGCGTCATGATGGTCACGCTGGACGGCACGATCGTCGCCGTCGCCAACCCCGAGATCCAGAAGGACCTCGGCGCCTCGCTCTCCGACGTCCAGTGGATAACCAACGGCTACCTGCTGGCGCTCGCCGTCTCCCTCATCACCGCCGGCAAGCTCGGTGACCGTTTCGGCCACCGCCAGACCTTCCTCCTCGGCATCGTCGGCTTCGCCGGCGCGTCCGCCGCGATCGGCCTGTCCTCCAGCGTCGAGTTCCTCGTCGGCTTCCGGGTGGCCCAGGGCCTGTTCGGCGCCCTGCTGATGCCCGCCGCGCTCGGCCTGCTGCGCGCCACCTTCCCCGCCGAGAAACTCAACATGGCCATCGGCATCTGGGGCATGGTCATCGGCGCCTCGACCGCCGGCGGGCCCATCGTCGGCGGACTGCTCGTGGAGCACGTCAACTGGCAGTCCGTCTTCTTCGTCAACGTACCCGTGGGCGTCATCGCCCTGGTCTTCGGCCTGGTCATCCTGCGCGACCACCGCGCCGAGAACGCCCCGCGCTCCTTCGACCTCCCCGGCATCGGCCTGCTGTCGCTCGGGATGTTCTCCCTCGTCTGGGCGCTGATCAAGGCCTCGGAATGGGGCTGGGGCGACACCCTGACCGTGCTGTTCCTCGGCGGGTCCGTGCTCTGCTTCGTGCTCTTCGCCGTCTGGGAGGCCAGAGCCGGCGAGCCGCTGATCCCGCTGGGGATGTTCCGCTCGCTGCCGCTGTCCGCGGGCACCGTGCTCATGGTCCTGATGGCGTTCGCCTTCATGGGCGGCCTGTTCTTCGTCACGTTCTACCTGCAGAACGTGCACGGCATGAGCCCCGTCGACAGCGGCCTGCACCTGCTGCCGCTGACCGGCATGATGATCGTCGGCTCGCCGCTGGCCGGCGCCGCCATCACCGCCGTCGGACCGCGCGTCCCGCTCGTCGCCGGCATGGTCGCCACGGCCGCCGCCTGCTTCGGGCTGTCCGGCCTCACCCCGGGCACCGGCACCCTGGAGATGTCGCTGTGGTTCTGCCTCCTCGGCGTGGGGCTCGCCCCCGTCATGGTCGGCGCCACCGAGGTCATCGTCGGCAACGCCCCGCTGGAGCTGTCCGGTGTGGCCGGCGGGCTCCAGCAGGCCGCCATGCAGGTCGGCGGCAGCCTCGGCACCGCCGTCCTCGGCGCCGTCATGGCCCGCACGGTCGGTGACTCGTTCGGGGACAACTGGCGGGCCGCGGAGCTGCCGCCGCTCGCCCCCGAGCAGCAGGCCCTCGTCGAGAAGGGGGTCCAGGTCGGCATCGCACCCGTCCCGCAGGGCGCGCCGCAGCCGGTCGCCGACGCCATCAGCAAGGTCGCGCACGACACCTTCGTGTCCGGTATGAGCACCGCCTTCACCGTCGCCGGCGTCGTCGCGGTCCTCGCCGCGGTCGTGGCCTGCTTCACCAAGCGCGGTGAGAACGCCGCCGCGGGGGCGGGCGCGGCCCACGTCTGAGCCCTGCGCCGTCAACCCGCTGTGCACCACAGCCCCGCCGGACGGTTCCGGCGGGGCTGTCGCCTATCAGGGTGGACCCGCCCGAACCCCCTTCCGTCGGACCGTCCGCGCAGGTCAGCGTGGTGGCCGAGCCGCTGCGGAACAGGTCCGGGGCGGCACGTCCACAAGGAGTCGACCCGTCATGCGTACGAGTTCCCCCACAGGTGTCACGCTGGCCCGCACCTTCACTGCCTCCGCCGCCCGCACCACGTCCCGTACGGCCACGGCCACGGCCACGGCCCGCGCCACCTCCGGACGCGCCCATGCGGTCCTGGCCGTGGCCGCCCTGGTGCTGGCCGCCCTCCTGCCCGGCGCCTCCACCACCGCGCACGCCGCGGGCCCGCCGCCGAAGAGGGCGGTGCCCTGCGCGAGCGGGCAGCTGTGCCTGTGGGCGCAGCCCGACTTCAAGGGCAAGCGGCACGTCCACGAGCTGAGCAGCCTGGACGTCAACAGCTGCACCGCGCTGCCCGCCGGGACCAGCGTCCAGTCCCTCGTCAACCGCACCGGGCGGCCGGTGACCACCTACCAGTCGGCCGAGTGCGCCGAGACGGGCGAGTTCCAGACCTACCCCGGTGACGGGGTCCAGCTCCCGGAGTCGCCCTACCTGGTGCGTGCCTTCAAGGTGTGGGAACGCTAGCGGGCCCCGCCGCCGGAGCCACCGCGGCCGCCGGGGCCGCCTCGGACCCCTGGGCCGGAGCCCCGGTCCGCCCGTCCGGGGCGGTCCCGCCCAGCCGGGCGACCTCGGCGCGCAGGGCCCGTACCTCCGCGGTCAGCTCGGCGATGGCCGCGGTCTGCGCGCGCTCGGCCTGGTCGTCGAACTCGAAGCGGGCGATGAACCAGGCCGCGATGTTCGCGGTGACCACCCCGAGCAGGGCGATCCCGGAGAGCATCAGCCCGACCGCGAGCACCCGCCCCAGCCCGGTGGTGGGGGAGTGGTCGCCGTACCCGACGGTGGTCATCGTGGTGAAGCTCCACCACACGGCGTCGCCCAGGTTCCGGATGTTGCCGTCGGGCGCGTCCCGCTCCACGCTCAGCACCGCCAGGGAGCCGAACATCATCAGCCCCACCACCGCGCCCGCCACGTACGTGGTGAGCCTGATCTGCGGGGCCATCCGGGCCCGCCGGCCCACCAGCAGCAGGGTGGACACCAGCCGCAGCAGCCGCAGCGGCTGGATCATCGGCAGCAGCACCGCGGTCAGGTCCAGCCAGTGCCCGCGGACGAAGCTCTTCTTGGACTCCGACAGGGCCAGCCGCACCAGGTAGTCGAAGGCGAACGACGCCCACACCACCCACTCGGTGACCGTGCAGGCACGGTGCACCCGCGCGTCCGCGTCGGGGACCACGATCGGTACGGCGTAGGCGACGGCGAACGCCACGGCGAGGACGAGCAGCGGGGTCTGGCTCCGCCGCTCCCACCGCAGCTGGCGGGACGGTTCCTTCATACGCAGCATCGTAAGGAACGCGTAAAGCTCACTGGCCGGCGCAGGCGGTGCGGAGGCCGTCGCACGGCGGCGGGCCGGGGCGCACACCCGCACCCCGGCCCGCCGACCGTCACCGCAGCCCCCCGGGCCCTCCCGGTCCGCCGTTACGCGTCGCCGCCCGCCGCGCCCGGATCGGCGGCGGCCACGTCCAGCAGCCGGTAGCGGTCCACGGCCTGCTTCAGCGCGGAGCGGTCCACCCGGCCCGCCTTGGCGAGCTCGGTCAGCACCGCCAGCACCACCGACTGGGCGTCGATGTGGAAGAAGCGCCGCGCCGCACCCCGCGTGTCCGCGAAGCCGAACCCGTCCGCACCCAGGGAGGTGTACGCGCCCGGCACCCACCGTGCGATCTGGTCCGGGACCGCCCGCATCCAGTCCGAGACCGCGACGAACGGGCCGTCGCCGGCCGACAGCTTCCGCGTCACGTACGGAACGCGCTGCTCCTCCTCCGGGTGGAGCAGGTTGTGCTCCTCCACCGCGACGGCCTCGCGGCGCAGCTCGTTCCAGGAGGTCGCCGACCAGACGTCCGCCTTGACGTTCCACTCCTCGGCGAGGATCCGCTGTGCCTCCAGGGCCCACGGCACCGCCACGCCCGAGGCCAGGATCTGTGCCGGGACGGAGCCGGACGTGCCCGTCGCCACCCGGTGGATGCCCTTGAGGATGCCGTCCACGTCGACGTTGGCCGGCTCGGCCGGGTGCTGGATCGGCTCGTTGTAGACGGTCAGGTAGTAGAAGACGTCCTCGGCCTCGGGTCCGTACATGCGCCGCAGGCCGTCCTTGACGATGTGCGCGATCTCGTAGCCGTAGGCCGGGTCGTACGCGACGCACCCCGGGTTCGTCGCCGCCAGCAGCTGGGAGTGGCCGTCGGCGTGCTGGAGGCCCTCACCCGTCAGGGTGGTCCGGCCCGCCGTCGCCCCCAGGACGAAGCCGCGGGCCAGCTGGTCGGCCATCTGCCAGAACTGGTCACCCGTGCGCTGGAAACCGAACATCGAGTAGAAGACGTAGACCGGGATCAGCGGCTCGCCGTGCGTCGCGTACGCAGAGCCGGCCGCGATCAGCGAGGCCGTGCAGCCCGCCTCCGAGATGCCGTCGTGGAGCATCTGGCCGGTCGGGGACTCCTTGTACGCGAGCAGCAGCTCGCGGTCGACGGACTCGTACTGCTGCCCCAGCGGGTTGTAGATCTTGGCGCTCGGGAAGAACGAGTCCATGCCGAAGGTGCGGTACTCGTCCGGCGCGATCAGCACGAACCGCCGGCCGATCTCCTTGTCCCGCATCAGGTCCTTCAGCAGCCGGACGAAGGCCATCGTCGTCGCGATCGACTGCTGGCCGGAGCCCTTCTTGACCGCCGCGTACGCCTTGTCGTCCGGCAGCTCCAGCGGCTTCGCCCGCACCACCCGCGTCGGGACGTAGCCGCCCAGCGCCTTGCGGCGGTCGTGCATGTACTGGATCTCCGGCGAGTTGCGGCCCGGGTGGTAGTACGGCGGGGCGCCGCTCTCCAGCTGCCCGTCGGTGATGGGGATGTGCAGGCGGTCGCGGAAGCGCTTGAGGTCGTCGACCGTCAGCTTCTTCATCTGGTGCGTGGCGTTGCGGCCCTCGAAGTTCGGGCCGAGCGTCCAGCCCTTGATCGTCTTCGCCAGGATCACCGTCGGCTGGCCCTTGTGGGCGCGGGCCGCCGCGTACGCCGCGTAGATCTTGCGGTGGTCGTGGCCGCCGCGCCCCAGGTGCAGGATCTGGTCGTCGGTCATGTCCGCGACCATCGCGCGCAGCCGCTGGTCGTCGCCGAAGAAGTGGTCCCGGATGTACCCGCCCGTCTCGGTGGCGTACGTCTGGAACTGGCCGTCCGGCGTCGAGTTCATCTTGTTGACGAGGATGCCGTCGCGGTCCTGCGCCAGCAGCGGGTCCCAGGAGCGGTCCCAGATCAGCTTGATGACGTTCCAGCCGGCCCCGCGGAAGATCGACTCCAGTTCCTGGATGACCTTGCCGTTGCCGCGCACCGGGCCGTCGAGGCGCTGCAGGTTGCAGTTGACGACGAACGTGAGGTTGTCCAGGCCCTCCCGGGCCGCCAGCGACAGCTGGCCCAGCGACTCCGGTTCGTCCATCTCGCCGTCGCCGAGGTACGCCCAAACGTGTGATGCGGAGGTGTCCGCGATGCCGCGCGCCTCCATGTAGCGGTTCATCCGGGCCTGGTAGATGGCGCCGATCGGGCCCAGGCCCATCGAGACCGTCGGGAACTCCCAGAAGTCCGGCATCAGCCGCGGGTGCGGGTAGCTGGACAGGCCGTACGGGGCCTTCGACTTCTCCTGGCGGAACGCGTCGAGCTGCTGCTCGGAGAGCCGGTCCAGCAGGTAGGCGCGGGCGTAGACGCCGGGGGAGGCGTGGCCCTGGAAGAAGATCTGGTCGCCGCCGTCGCCCTCGTCCTTGCCCCGGAAGAAGTGGTTGAAGCCCACGTCGTAGAGGGAGGCCGAGGAGGCGAAGGTCGCGATGTGGCCGCCGACGCCGATGCCCGGGCGCTGGGCCCGGGAGACCATGACGGCCGCGTTCCACCGGGTGGCGTTGAGGATCTTGCGTTCGATCTCCTCGTTGCCGGGGAAGAACGGCTCGTCCTTGGTCGCGATCGTGTTGACGTAGTCCGAGCTGCGCATCTCGGGCACGGCCACGCGCCGCTCGCGGGCCCGCTCGATCAGGCGCAGCATGAGATAGCGGGCCCGCTCACGGCCGCGTTCGTCGACGGCGGCGTCGAGGGAGTCGAGCCACTCCCGCGTCTCCTCCGGATCGAAGTCCGGGACCTGGCTCGGCAGGCCGCCAATGATGATCGGGTTGCGATCGGATGCGGAAGCCACGCTGTTCCTTCGCTGTCAGGGGAGTCGTGCCTGGTTCGCCGCCTCCCATGGTCTTACGCTCGGTCGGAATCGTCATCTTTACCAGTGGGTAATCCCTGGAGTCGGGCGATTCGGTGAGGACGCCGGCGACCGCACGGCAGCGGATCGCTCCCGGTAGCCGGCGATCACCCGTCCGCAAGGATGTCCGGTCCCTCAAACAGGTAAGAAGTTCCCAGGCGATGCCGAATCAGCTGCAATGGTGTGGGATGAATCACCACGGGGCCGTGCGGGAAGGCTGAAAGTTGCGGCGAGACGGCCGCAATCGTCACCGTTTCGGCGGTCCCGGCGGCCGGGTACTTGCGCGATCCGCCGCGCCCGTGTGGACTACGCCCAATGCTGCGCGTACGCGCGCGGCCGAAGAACATTCACCGAACATGAGCAGGAGGCACCCCGTGAGCGCGACCGCGGACCACGCGGAGAGCCTGGCCGCCCGGCTGGGTTTCCAGTCCGAACAGGTGGTCCAGGAGATCGGCTACGACGAAGACGTCGATCAGGAGTTCCGCGATGAGATCGAGGAACTGATCGGCAACGACCTCGTCGACGAGGACTACGACGACGTGGCCGACGCGGTGCTGCTGTGGTTCCGCAACGAGGACGGCGATCTGACCGACGCCCTCGTCGACGCCACCGAGATGGTCGAGGAGGCGGCGCTGATCCTGCTGCTGACCCCGAAGACGGGCCGTCCCGGTTACGTCGAGGCCAGCGACATCAGCGAGGCCGCCGAGACCGCCGGCCTGTCGCAGACGAGGCCCGTCAGCGTCGGCAAGGAGTGGGCCGCCAGCAAGCTGGTGACCCCCAAGGCCGCCAAGTCCAAGCGCTGAACGACGCGCCGTAGCCGAGCGCCGCAGCCAAGCGGAAACACACCCCGCCGACCCCCGTCGGCGGGGTGTGTGCGTCTGCGGGTCCCGGCCCCTAGGCTGGCACTCTCACTCGAACAGTCGAACGCAGGGATGCGGGAACGAAGGGATGCGACAGATGGCCATCGAGATCGGCAGCAAGGCCCCGGACTTCGAGCTCAAGGACAACCACGGCGCCACCGTCCGGCTCGCCGACTTCCGCGGCGAGAAGGCCGTGGTGCTGCTGTTCTACCCGTTCGCCTTCACCGGTGTGTGCACCGGCGAGCTGTGCGAGCTGCGCGACCAGCTGCCCCGCTTCCAGAACGACGACGTCCAGCTCCTCGCGGTCTCCAACGACTCGGTGCCGACCCTGCGCGTCTTCGCCGAGAAGGAGGGCCTCGACTACCCGCTGCTGTCCGACTTCTGGCCGCACGGCGAGACCTCCCGCGCGTACGGCGTCTTCGACGAGGAGAAGGGCTGCGCGGTCCGCGGCACCTTCATCATCGACAAGGAGGGCACCGTGCGCTGGACCGTCGTCAACGGGCTGCCCGACGCGCGTGACCTGAACGAGTACATCAAGGCGCTCGACAGCCTGTGAGCCGCCTTCCCGTTCGGCCTGGCGGTTCCGCGGGCAAAAACCGTATGCCGGCGGGAACCCGTCACTAGGATCAGCACGTTGATCCGGTAGCTCCCCCAGCCCTCGCTGGGAGGGCCCCCATCGCACGGCAGGGGCACCGCCCCGGACATGAATTCATTGGAGGACCCGTGGGAGTCAGCCTCAGCAAGGGCGGTAACGTCTCGCTGACCAAGGCCGCGCCGAACCTGACGGCAGTGCTCGTCGGTCTGGGCTGGGACGCTCGCACCACCACCGGTGTCGACTTCGACCTCGACGCCAGCGCGATCCTGACCAACGACCAGGGCAAGGTCACCAGCGACTCGAACTTCGTGTTCTTCAACAACCTGAAGAGCCCGGACGGCTCGGTCGAGCACACCGGTGACAACCTCACCGGTGAGGGCGAGGGCGACGACGAGGCGATCAAGGTGAACCTGGCCGGCGTCCCGGCCGACGTCGCCAAGATCGTCTTCCCGGTTTCGATCTACGAGGCGGACAGCCGCCAGCAGAGCTTCGGCCAGGTGCGCAACGCGTACATCCGCGTCGTGAACCAGGCGGACAACACCGAGCTCGCCCGCTACGACCTCTCCGAGGACGCCTCGACCGAGACCGCCATGGTCTTCGGCGAGCTCTACCGCAACGGCGCGGAGTGGAAGTTCCGCGCCATCGGCCAGGGTTACGCCTCCGGCCTGGCCGGCATCGCGCGGGACTTCGGCGTCAACGTCTGATCCCGCCTGCTGTTCACCCGTCCGGCGCCGTGCACACCCCGTGTACGGCGCCGGACGCGCTTGCACCACCGCACTGCCGCACCACCGCGCTGCTGGACCACTGCGCCACCGCACTGCCGGCCCGCCCGCGCCCACGCGGCGGGCCACGACCACCACGTCGTCCGGGGAGGACTTCAACATGGGCGTCACACTCGCCAAGGGGGGCAACGTCTCCCTGTCCAAGGCCGCACCGAACCTCACCCGGGTCCTGGTCGGTCTGGGCTGGGACGCGCGTTCGACGACAGGGGCCGACTTCGACCTCGACGCCAGCGCGCTGATGTGCCGCGACGGCCGGGTCCTGGGGGACCGGTACTTCGTCTTCTACAACAACCTCAAGAGCCCCGAGGGTTCCGTCGAACACACGGGCGACAACCTCACCGGCGAGGGTGACGGCGACGACGAGTCGATCATCGTCGACCTGACCAAGGTGCCGACCGAGGTCGACAAGATCGTCTTCCCGGTCTCCATCCACGAGGCGGACGCCCGTCGGCAGACGTTCGGGCAGATCACCAATGCCTTCATCCGCGTGGTGAACGAGTCGGACGGCCAGGAGCTGGCCCGCTACGACCTCACCGAGGACGCCTCGACCGAGACCGCAATGATCTTCGGCGAGGTGTACCGGTACGGCGGCGAATGGAAGTTCCGGGCAGTGGGTCAGGGGTACGCGTCGGGCCTGAGGGGCATCGCTCTAGACTTCGGGGTCAACGTTTCGTAAAGCCGTACGAGAACATGGGGTGCCAGTGGTTCTGAAAACCTTCGGCTGGTCGTTCGCCATCACGGCGCTCGGCCTTGCCTTCGCCGCTTGGCAGTGGGGGTGGGAGGCGTTCGGGATCGTGCTGATCCTGTCGATCCTCGAAATCTCGCTGTCCTTCGACAACGCGGTCGTCAACGCCGGAATCCTGAAGAAGATGAACGCCTTCTGGCAGAAGATCTTCCTGACGGTCGGCGTCCTGATCGCGGTCTTCGGCATGCGGCTGGTGTTCCCCGTGGCCATCGTCGCGATCAGCGCCAAGGTGGGCCCGATCGAGGCCATCGAGCTGGCCCTGGACCACCCTGACCAGTACGAGGCGCTGGTCACCGACGCCCACCCGGCGATCGCGGCCTTCGGCGGCATGTTCCTCTTGATGATCTTCCTCGACTTCGTCTTCGAGGAGCGCGAGCACAAGTGGCTCGCCTGGCTGGAGCGGCCGCTGGCCAAGCTCGGCAAGGTCGACATGCTCTCCGTGTGCATCGCCCTGATCGCCCTCCTGGTCACCGCGATGACCTTCGCGACGAACGCCCACACCAGCACGGGCCACGCGGACAAGTCCGCCACCGTCCTGCTCGCCGGCGTCGCCGGTCTGATCACCTACCTGATCGTCGGCGGCCTCTCCTCCTACTTCGAGGACAAGCTGGAGGAGGAAGAGGAGCGCGAGCACGAGGAGGAGGAGAAGGCCAAGGCAGCGGGCAAGCAGGTCTCCGCGGTCGGCCTGGCCGGCAAGGCGGCGTTCTTCCTGTTCCTCTACCTCGAGGTCCTCGACGCCTCCTTCTCCTTCGACGGCGTCATCGGTGCCTTCGCCATCACCAACCACATCTTCTGGATGGCGCTCGGCCTCGGCATCGGTGCCATGTACGTCCGCTCGCTCACGGTCTACCTGGTCCGCCAGGGCACCCTGGACGACTACGTCTACCTGGAGCACGGCGCGCACTACGCGATCGGCGCGCTCGCGGTCATCCTGCTCGTCACCATCCAGCACGAGATCAGCGAGATCATCACCGGTCTCATCGGCGTGGTCCTGATCGCCGCCTCGTTCTGGTCCTCCGTGCGCCGCAACAAGCGGCTGGAGCTGGAGGGCGCCTCCGCGGAGGCGTGACCTTCCGCCGAGGCATGACCGCGGCGGTATTGCGGAACGCTCCATGCGGGGCGGCCTGCTGGGTCCACGGACCCGGAAGGCCGCCCCGTCGGCGTAGCCGCGCCCGTGCGGGGGCCCGCGCGGGGACCACAGGGGGATCAGGGGATCCCGGCAGTGAGGGGGGACAGGGGATGGGATTCTTCGACGGCATCAGGGGCAGCCGCGCCCTGCAGTTCGACTCGGGCAACGCCTCTTCGGCGATCGAGCTCACCAAGCGGCACCCGACGGTGTCGCTGACCAAGCAGGGGGCCGTGCACGGCAATCTGCGCGTCAACCTGTCCTGGCGGATGCGCAGCTCCGACATCGGCGGTCGCAGCGGCCAGAGCGGGCAGCTGCTGCGGCACCCCTTCAAGCTGTTCAAGCCGGACGTGGTGCAGGGGCACACCCAGGGCGTGGTCAACGTCGACCTCGACATCGGCTGTCTGTACGAGCTGGCCGACGGCACCCGGGGCGTCGTCCAGCCGCTGGGCAACCTCCTGGGCGACGTCAACAGCCCCCCGTACGTGAAGCTCAGCGGCGACGACCGGTTCGGTGCGCCCTCCGGCGAGACGATCTTCGTCAACCTCGACCATGCGGACGAGATCAAGCGGCTGCTGGTGTTCGTCTACATCTACGACGAGACCCCGGCCTTCGACCGGACCCACGCCCTGGTCACCCTGTACCCGATCACCGGGCCGCGGATCGAGATCCCCCTGGAGGAGCGCCACCCGCAGGCCCGCTCCTGCGCGGTGGTCTCCCTGGAGCACGTCAAGGGCGAGCTGGTCGTGCGCCGCGAGGTGAAGTTCGTGTACGGGTTCCAGGCCGAGCTGGACCGGCTGTACGGGTGGGGCCTGCAGTGGGGGCGGGGCTACAAGAGCGCCAAGGCCTGACCGCCCCCACCGGTCGGCGTCAGCGGCGGACGAACTGCGGGCCCTGGACCGGCAGCCGGAACGACGGGTCGCCGCCGGGGGCCGGCACCGGCGCCGGGGACACCGGCTGCGGGTACCCGTACGCCGGCTGCGCGGCCGGCGGGGCCTGCGTCTGCGGCGTCGGCTGGTGCCCGGGCGGCGGCGTCGGCGGCTGCATCGCGGCCGTCTGCTCGGAGGTGGGTCCGGCTGCGCCCGCGCCGGCGGACGCGCCCTCGGCGCCCTCGGCGGCGTTCTCGTCCACCGAGATCCCGTGGTCGGTCGCCAGCCCCACCAGCCCGTCGGAGTAGCCCTCGCCGAGCGCGCGGAACTTCCAGGCGTCGCCCCGGCGGTACAGCTCACCGCAGATCAGCGCCGTCTCGGCGCCGGTCTCGGGCCGTACGTCGAAGTAGGCCAGCGGTTCGGCGCCGCCGGTCGCGGTGGCGTCGTACAGCAGGATCCGCAGGTCGTGGACCCGCTCGAACGGCACGTCCTCGGCAGAGGCGACCACCAGGATCCGGTCCACCACCGGGGGCACCGTCCGCAGGTCCGCCTGGACGGCGTCGGTGACGGAGTCGCCGACCTGCTTCTTGCCGAGCCGCCACACCGACCCGGAGGGGTGTCGGGGCTGGTTGTAGAAGACGAAGTCCCCGTCCGAGCGCACCCGTCCGTCCGGGCCCACCAGCAGCGCCGAGGCGTCCACGTCCGGTACGTCGGGACCGCCGGTCCAGCGCAGTACCGCCCGGACCGCCACCGTGGTCACCGGGATGTTCGAGCCCTTCTGCATCGCGTGCGTCATGCCCGTCATCCTGCCCTCCCGGGGCGGCGCGGAACAACGCGGCCCCCCGCAGGGCCTTGCCGCGGCCGCCGACCGTGGGCATGGTGCATAAGGGTTACCTGAACTTCATGTGCTTGAGGAACTCTTGACCGAGATTCGTACGTACTATTACCGGCCACGCCAGTTGGGCCGCCGAGGCAGTACGGGGGAAGCACATGCGTCACTTTGGGCACATATCGCCCGCGGTCCGCAAGGAACTCTTCTACATGGAGCCGGCCGAGTTCACTGCCGCCTCCCCCGCACGCCTGCTCGCCGCCGCGCTCGGAGCCACCCTCTACAGCCCGGCCACCCGCCCGAACCTCGCCGCCGACATCCGCAAGCAGGCCGCCCGAGGAGTCGTCTCCATGGTCCTCTGCCTGGAGGACTCCATCAGCGACGGCGACGTGGACGGCGCCGAGGAGAACCTCGTGCGCCAGTTCGCCGCCCTCGACGAGCAGGGCGCGGACGGCCCGGAGAGCCCCCTCCTCTTCATCCGGGTCCGCACCCCCGAGCAGATCCCCGACCTCGCCCGCCGGCTCGGCGGCTCCGTGCACCGGCTGGCCGGATTCGTCCTGCCCAAGTTCACCGCGAGCCGAGGCGCCGCCTTCCTCGACGCCGTGGCCGAGGCGGAGGCCCTCACCGGCCTCCCGCGGCTCTACGCCATGCCCGTCCTGGAAACCCCGGACCTGCTCCACCTCGAAACCCGCGTCGAAGCCCTCGCCGGGATCTCCCGCGCGGTCAACCGGTACCGCGAGCGCGTGCTCGCCCTGCGGCTCGGCGTCACCGACTTCTGCTCCGTGTACGGCCTGCGCCGCACCCCCGACATGACCGCGTACGACGTCCAGATCGTCGCCGGGGTCATCGCCGACGTGGTCAACGTGCTCAGCCGCGCCGACGGCACCGGCTTCACCGTGACCGGCCCCGTCTGGGAGTACTTCCGCCGCCAGCAGCGCCTCTTCAAGCCGCAGCTGCGGCGCAGCCCCTTCCTGGAGGAGGGCGCCGAGGAACTGCGCACCACCCTGATCGAGCACGACCTCGACGGGCTGCTGCGCGAGATCGAACTCGACCGGGCCAACGGCCTCCTCGGCAAGACCTGCATCCACCCGGCGCACGTCACGCCCGTGCACGCGCTGTCGGTGGTCTCCCACGAGGAGTTCAGCGACGCCCAGGACATCCTGCGCCCCGAGCGCACCGGCGGCGGCGTCATGCGCTCCGCCTACACGAACAAGATGAACGAGGTGAAGCCCCACCGCGCCTGGGCCGAACGCACCATGCTGCGCGCCGAGGTGTTCGGGGTGGCGAGGGAGCAGGTCGGCTTCGTCGACCTGCTCACGGCCGGGCTCCAGGTGTGAGTGTGTACGGGCGCGGACGTGGCTGATATGGCTGACGAGGCCGATGTGACTGGCATGACTGGACTGGCGTGACTGGTGTGACGGATGTGATGGCGGAGAAGGGCAAGACGATCGACGCGGTGTGGTCGGGAACCTGGGTCGCGGACCGGCTGGGCGTACGCCTGGAGGGAGCGGACGGCTCCCGCGGCCCCGGGCTGGCGGACCTGCTCGGCCTCGCCCTGCGGCGCAACCCCAAGCGCGCCCACCTCCTGGTCTCGCAGGTGCTCGGCAAGCACGTCCCGCAGTCCCCGCGCACCGTCCACGCCGCCGGGTACGGGCTCGGCCTGAGGGTCCGGGCCCTGCTCGACGCCGCCGGGGAGGACCCGGCCGCCGCGGTGGTCCTCGGCTACGCCGAGACCGCGACCGGCCTCGGGCACTGCGTCGCCGACGGCCTGGGCGCAGCCCCCTACCTGCACTCCACGCGCCGCCCGGTGCCGGGAGTGGCCGCCGCCGGCGGCTTCGAGGAGAGCCACTCGCACGCCACCTCCCACCTGCTGCTGCCCGCGGACCCGAAGCTCCTGGCGGGCGGCGGGCCGCTGGTCCTCGTGGACGACGAGTTCTCCACCGGCAACACCGTCCTGAACACCATCCGCGACCTGCACGCCCGCCACCCCCGTACGCACTACGTGGTCGTCGCCCTCGTCGACGTGCGCTCCCCCGCCGACCGCGAGCGGCTCAGCGCCTTCGCCGCCGAGATCGGCGCGCGGGTCGACCTGCTCGCGCTGGCCTCGGGGACCGTGCACCTGCCCGACGGGGTCATGGCCAAGGGGCAGGCCCTGGTCGAGCAGTACGAACGGCAGGCGGCGTCCGCGGCGCCCGCCGGCTCCGTCCCCGCGCCCCGCTTCGCCCCCATCAGGCGGGTCGAGCTGGCCTGGCCGGCCGGGTTGCCCGACGGCGGGCGCCACGGCTTCACCCCCGCGCACCGCGACCGCCTGGAGGCCGCCCTGCCCGCACTGGCCGGGCAGCTCGCCGACGCGCTGGGCACCGCCCCCGGACGGGGCCCCGCCTCCGGCCGCGGCGGCGGCCGCGTCCTCGTACTCGGCAACGAGGAGCTGATGTACGCGCCGCTGCGCCTCGCGCTCGCGCTGGAGGAGTCCGGCGCGGCCCGCGAGGTCCGCTTCTCCACCACCACCCGCTCGCCCGTCCTCGCCGTCGACGACCCCGGCTACGCGATCCGCACCCGGCTCGTCTTCCCCGCCCACGACGCCCCGGCCGACGGGCCGGGGGACCGGTACGCCTACAACGTCGCCGGCGCAGGCTTCGACACCGTCGTCGCCGTGGTCGACGGCCAGGGCGACACCGACGCGCTGCACGCCGCCGACGGGCTCCTCGCCCGTCTGGCCCCGCACACCGGGCAGGTCCTGCTCGCCGTGGTCCCCTCGTACGTGCCCGCGGCGCCCACTCCCACGCCCCCGCTCGCCCCCGACGCCACTCCCGACCGGCAGGAGCCGACCATGTCCGAGCGGACCGTGCCCGAGCCGGCCCTGCCGCAGCCCCGCCTGCCCGAGCCGCTGCGCGGCCCCGCCTTCTCCTCGTACGCCGCCGAGGACGTCGGCTGGCTGCTCCAGGACCTCTCCGGCGTGGCCCTGGAAGCCCCGACCGAGGAACGCGAGGAGGCCATCCAGGCGGGCGGCGCGCACTACGCCGAGTCGCTCCCCGTCGAGTACCAGCCGTCCGACCAGTACCAGGAGCTCTACCGGAGCGCGCTGGAGGCCTCCGCCGCCCGGATCGCCCGGGCCGTCGGCACGGTCACCGAGACCGTCCTCGCCGAGCGCACCCCCTCCCCGGTCCTGGTCTCCCTGGCCCGCGCCGGCACGCCCGTCGGCGTGCTGATGCGGCGCTGGGCCCGGGCCCGGCACGGCCTGGACCTCCCGCACTACGCCGTCTCCATCGTGCGCGGCCGCGGCATCGACGCCAACGCGCTGCGCTGGCTGGCCGCCCACCACGACCCCGCCGACGTCGTCTTCGTCGACGGCTGGACCGGCAAGGGCGCCATCACCCGCGAGCTGTCCGCCGCCCTGCGCGCCCACCGGGACCAGGAGGGCGGTCCCGCGTTCAACCCGGACATCGTGGTCCTGGCCGACCCCGGCTCGTGCGTGCCCACGTACGGCACCCGCGAGGACTTCCTGATCCCCTCGGCCTGCCTCAACTCCACCGTCTCGGGCCTCATATCCCGTACCGTGCTCCGGTCCGACCTGGTCGGGCCCGCCGACTTCCACGGCGCGAAGTTCTACCGCGAGCTCGCCGGAGCCGACGTCTCCGTCGATTTCGTCGATGCCGTCGCCGCCCGCTTCGAGGAGGTCGCCGACGCCGTCGACGCCGACGTCAAGGAGCTCCTCGCGACCGACCGCACCCCGACCTGGGAGGGCTGGGCCGCCGTGGAGCGGATCAGCGAGGACTACGGCATCCACGACGTCAACCTGGTCAAGCCCGGCGTCGGCGAGACCACCCGCGTGCTGCTGCGCCGGGTGCCGTGGAAGGTGCTGGCCCGGCGCGGCGCCGGCCCCGACCTGGACCACGTACGGCTCCTCGCCGAGCAGCGCGGGGTGCCGGTGGAGGAGGTCGACGGCCTGCCCTACACGTGCGTGGGACTCATCCACCCCCGATACACGCGCGGCGCGACCGGCGCCGACGGAAAGGCCGTGACCTCCAAGTGACTGTCCTGGTAGCCAGCGATCTCGACCGTACGCTCATCTACTCGTCGGCGGCCCTCGGCCTGACCGTGCCCGACGCGGCCGCGCCGCGGCTGCTGTGCGTGGAGGTGCACGAGAGCAAGCCGCTGTCGTACATGACGGAGACCGCGGCGGCCCTGCTGGCCGAACTGACCGCGGACCCCTCGGTGGTGTTCGTCCCCACGACGACCCGCACCCGCAAGCAGTACCAGCGCATCCGCTTCCCCGGCCGCCCGGCACCGTACGCGATCTGCGCCAACGGCGGGCAGCTGCTCGTGGACGGGGAACCGGACCGGGACTGGCGCCGACAGGTGGCCGCCCGGCTGGCCGAGGAGTGCGCCCCGCTGGAGGAGGTGCACCAACACCTGCTGGCGACCGCAGACCCGGCCTGGCTGCGCAAGGCACGGGTGGCGGAGGACCTGTTCGCGTACCTCGTCGTCGAACGCGACCGGCTCCCGGAGGAGTGGCTCAAGGCGCTGGCCGAGTGGGCGGAGGCCCGCGGCTGGACGGTCTCGCTCCAGGGCCGCAAGGTCTACGCGGTCCCGCGGCCGCTGACGAAGAGCGCGGCGATGCGCGAAGTGGCCCGGCGCACGGGTGCGTCCACGACCCTGGCGGCCGGTGACTCGCTGCTCGACGCCGACCTGCTGCTCGCCGCCGACACGGCCTGGCGGCCCGGGCACGGCGAACTGGCCGACGCCGGCTGGCACGCGCCCACGGTCACGGCCCTGGCGGAGAAGGGCGTCACGGCGGGCGAGGAGATCGTGCGGGCGTTCGCCCGGACTGCCCGTCAAGTAGGCACACTTGGCGCATGACCAAGGGCAACACGACGAAGATCACTGACGAGCTCTACCGGTACGTGCTCGACCACAACCCCCCGCTGGACGAGATCCAGCGGGGGCTGGTGGAGACGACGTACGCCGAGTTCCCCGACGTCGCCGGCATGCAGTCGGCGGAGGAGCAGGGCCCGCTGCTGGCCTTCCTGGTCCGGCTGACCGGGGCCCGCCGCATCGTCGAGATCGGCACCTTCACCGGCTTCTCGACCCTCTCCATGGCCCAGGCGATGCCCGCGGACGGCCTGCTGATCGCCTGCGACATCTCCGAGGAGTGGACCGCGTACGGGCGGCAGGCCTGGGAGGCGGCCGGCGTCGCCGACCGCATCGACCTGCGCATCGCCCCGGCCCTGGACACGCTCCGGGCCATGCCCGCCGAGCCGCACGTCGACATGGCGTACGTGGACGCGGACAAGGAGAACCAGATCGCCTACTGGGAGGAGCTCGTGCCGCGGATGCGGCCCGGCGGACTGATCGTCACCGACAACACGCTGTTCCACGGCACGGTCGTGGACGAGACGGCGACGAGCGGGTCGGCGGCCGGAGTCCGCGCCTACAACGAGCACGTCGCGGCGGACCCGCGGATGGAGTCCGTACTGCTGGCGATCTCGGACGGGCTCACCCTGTCGCGCAAGCGCTGACACCAACCGCCCGACCGCCCGACCGCCCGACCGCCCGACCGGCCCTGCGGTCAGGTCCCTCCTGTGGGCAGGGCGGCCTAGCAGCAGCCTCCGCCGCCGCAGCAGCCTCCGCCGGACGGGGCGGGGGCGCTGCTGGTCCCGCCGACGGCCACGGCGGAGAGCAGCTTGACGGTGTCGGAGTGCCCGGCGGGGCAGTCGGCGGGCGCGGACGACTCGGCCATGGGACGGCTGACCTCAAAGGTGTCGTCGCAGGTCCGGCAGCGGAATTCGTATCGAGGCATGGCCCAAGGCTACCGAGGATGCCCCGCCCGGTCCGCGGTCCCCGGCGCCGGGTGTGCTGGTCGGGTCACGGCACTAGGGCCGTCGGGGTCCAGGAGGCGGAGCTCGTCCTCGGAAAGGCGCAGCGCGCCCGCGGCGATGTTGTCGGCCAGGTGGTCCGGGTTGCCGGTCCCCGGAATGGCCAGGACGTGGTCCCCGAGGTGGAGCGTCCACGCCAGCCGCACCTGGGCCTGGCTCACCCCGCGGGCGTCCGCGACGGCGGAGACGGCGGCGGCCGCGGCGTCGGCGTCGGAGGTGGAGGCGGTGTCCGGGGTGTTCGGCGGGTTCGGGGCGGCGTCGGAGGGGCGCAGGCCGGCCTCGCGGCGCGACCCGGCCAGCGCGTAGAACGGGACGTACGCGACACCCCGTTCACCGCAGAGCCGTACGAACTCCCGCTGCTCGGCACGCTGATCCGGGGCGAAGCCCAGACCGTAGGCGTTCTGCACGCAGACCACCGGGGCGATGGCCTGTGCTTCGGTGAGGTGGTGGGGCCGGACGTTGGACAGGCCCAGGTGGCGGATGAGCCCGGCCTCACGCAGCTCGGCCAGCGCGCCGAAGCGTTCGGCGATGGACCCGGTGCCGACGATGCGCAGGTTGACCACGTCGAGGTGGTCCCGGCCCAGCTCGCGCAGGTTCTGCTCGACCTGCCCGCGCAGCTGCTCGGGAGTGGCGTGGTCCATCCAGGAGCCCGACGGGCCGCGGCTCGGCCCGACCTTGGTGGTGATGACGAGGTCGTCCGCATAGGGGGCGAGCGCACGGTTGATCAGTTCGTTGGCGGAGCGCAGACGGGAGAAGTAGAAGGCGGCCGTGTCGATGTGGTTCACGCCCAGCTCGACCGCGCGGCGCAGTACGCCGATCGCGCGGTCGCGGTCGCTCGGGGCCGCGTCGGGGTCGAAGGCGGCGCCGTCCTGGGTGATCCGCATCGCGCCGAAGCCGATCCGGTTGACGCGGAGGTCGCCGAGGTTCCAGGTGCCCGAGGCCGCGGCGGTGATGTTCTGTGGGGTCATGCCGGAATGATCAACGGTGGGTAGGGTGGGCCGCCAATGATTCCGTTCCAGCTGAATCCGTGCGGCGGGGCGGCGGGGCGGCGGGCGGCGGGCGGCGGGCGGCGGCTGAGCGGAGGAAGAGGGAGGCGGGGGGCTTTCATGGGCCGGCCGACGGTGCTGTCGTTCTCGGCGGACGATCTGGCGCGGACGCGGTTCGCCGTGTCCCCGATGTGGCAGTTGATGGCCGCTTTCCGGCTGCTGGCCCGGTCGGGGGGCGCGGCGCCGGTTCCGGGGCCGGTCCCGGGGCAGGGTCCGGCGGCTGGTGGGCGGGTGACAGGGCGCGCCGGGCCCGTCGGATATCCCGGGCGTTGCGTGCACGGGCCCTGGCTCGCGCAGGTGCGGCCGCGGGTGGCCGCGTCCGGCCTGGACCGGGGCTGGCTCGCCGAGCTGATCCCGGCCGCCTCCCGCTACGCCCCCGACTTCCTCACCCCGGCGCCGTCCGGCCCCGCGCCCGCACTGGAGCAGGAGCTCGCCGCCGTCACCGCGACTCCGGCGGACCGGGTGCGCCGGGACCTCGAACACCTCGGGCAGCACCAGGGCCGGCTCGGCCCGCGGCTGCGCGCGCTGCACGCGGATCCACGCGGCCGGCTGGCCCGGGTCGCCGAGGAGGCCGCGGCCTTCTGGGAGCTGGCCCTGTCCCCGTACTGGGCCCGGATCCGGGCCCTGCTCGACGCCGACGTCCTGTACCGGGCCCGGCAGTCCGCCGAGCACGGCGCCGTCCGCCTCCTCACGGACCTGGACCCGCAGGCCGACTGGGACGGCGTCGCCCTGCGGCTGGCCCCTGCGCGGTCCCGGCAGCGCGCGCTCAGCCGGGAGGCGGCGGGGCCGGGGCTGCTGCTGATCCCCTCTGCGTTCAAGGCCTCGGGGCTCTCCACCCGGGTGGCGCCGCCGGACCCGCCCCAGCTCGTGTATCCCGCGCGGGGCGCGGGCTCCCTGTGGGAGACGCGGTCCCGGACGGCCTCCGCGGCCTTGGCGGTCGTCCTCGGGCGGTCGCGCAGCACGCTCCTGGCGGAGCTGGACAGCCCGGCTTCCACCACCGAGCTCGCCGACCGTACGGGCCTCTCCCCGGCGCGGGTCTCCCAGTGCCTGACCGCACTGCGCGACGCCGGCCTGGCCAGCGCCCACCGGGCCGGCCGGACGGTGCTGTACGCCCGCACCACCGCGGCCGAAGCCCTGCTGGCCGCGGCCGCGGAGGCGCCGGGGGGTGCGGGAGGCCGGCCAAACCAGGCGCCGGGACGGGGTCCGGGGTAGGGGCCGGCTGGGGCCAGCCGTCGTGCTCAGTGCCCGGTGGCGGGGGACGCTGGGTGCGCCCTGGCCCGGGCCCGGTCCTCGCGGGCCGCCTGCTCGGGGTGGCGGGCCCGCCAGTAGGGGTTGTCGTGCGGCAGGGCGCTGCCCACCCGCCCGTACATCCCGAACCACATCAGCATCACGCCGACGACGAAGCTGAACAGCACGTTCTGGATCTCGAAGGCGAGGAAGTTCAGCCCCGTGTCCAGCAGGGCCAGGTTCACGAACCCGCTCGCGATGAAGGCCAGGCCGAGCACGATGTTGATCGTCGACGCGAAGTTCCCGCCGATCACCATCCCGACGAAGAGCAGCAGGCCGACACAGATCGACAGGACGCTCAGCGCGCCGTTGGTGTTGAGGGAGAGCACCCGGTCGCCGCCGGTGTCGAAGAACCCGATCCGGTTCGTCAGCCCGAGGATCCCGAAGACGACGAGCAGGATCCCCGTCAGACCGGCACCGACCCGGTACACCGTGCTGAGCTTGTGGTCGACGGGCAGGTGCTCGTCGAGCTGCGCCTCGACGGGGTGCACCATGCGGCGCACGCGGCGCCTCAGCCGGTGAGTCTCCTGCGGCACCTGCGGCCCGTAGGGCTCGTGGGGCACGTAGGGCGCGTAATTCTCATGGGCCTCGTGACACCCGTAGGCGGCGTGAGGCGCATATCCCTCACGCGGCGCAGCAGCTGCCGCGGAAGCAGAAGCGGCTTGAGACGCACGAGCCCTACGGGAAGAACGAGCCGTGTGGGAAGTGTGGGCAGCCATCCCGCCTCCTCTGCTCCGTCCCTGTCCCTCCCAGCATCCGCCGATGCCCACCCCCGGACAACTCCTGCCCCGCCCGCGCTCCGCCCGCACCCCGGCAGTGCCCCGCCCGGCTCAGCCGCTGGCGCGCCGGCCCCGCAGGTCGGCCACCACCCGGCCCACCACCGCCCGGACGTCCTCCATCTCCTGGAGGAAGTGCCAGTAGTCGGGGTGGCGTCCCTCCAGCGAGGCCAGCGCCCGCTCGACCCGGGCCACCGACTCGTCCAGAGGTCCGGCGTGCCGCGGATCCGGCACGCTGCGGCCCTCCATCGCCAGCCGCTGTGCGTCCCGGATCACGAACCGGGTCCGCTGCACCTCCTGCTGCGGGTCCCGGGCCACCGCCTCCAGCCGGGTCAGCCGGTCCTGCGCGGCCGACACCGCCTCGTCCGTGGAGTCCAGGGCCGCCCGTACCGCGTCGATCAGCGCCGTCACGTCCGCCCAGCGCTGCTCCTCCCGCGCCCGCGCGGCCTCCCGCAGCTGCTCCTCCGCTCGTGCGACATCCCGTACGGCCTGTTCCGGCACGTGCTGCAGGTCCTGCCAGCACGCCGCGCTGAACCGCCGGCGCAACTCGCTGAGCACCGGATCCACCCGGTCCGCCCGGTTGCGCAGCGCCTGCGCCCGGGTCCGCAGGCTGACCAGCCGCCGGTCGATCTCCGCTGCCCGCTCCGGCAGCCGCGCCAGCTCGGCGCGTATCGCCTCGGCGTCCCGCAGGATCCGGTCCGCGCGCTGCAGGGTGTCCTGCACCCCGTGCTGGGCGACGCCCTGGTTCAGCAGGGTCAGCTCGGGCCCGAGCGCGGCCAGCCGCGCCGCCAGGTCATCGGCCCGCATCCCCGTCCCGCGGACCTCGTCCAGCGCCGTGCTCGCCGCCAGCAGCGCCGCCTTCGCCCGCTCCCGGGCCGGCGCCACCTGCGCGAGCTGCGTCTCGGCCCGGTCCAGCAGCGGCTGGATGCCCCGAGCGAAACGATCCAGCTCCGCCTTCGCCCGTACGAGCTCCTCGCGGGCCCTCGTCAGCTGGTCCCGCGCCCGCGCCGCGACGGCACCGTCCAGCTCGGGCCGGTCCAGGTCGTGGGCGTCGACCGCCTCGATGTACACGTGGCTGGCCTGGTCGATCCGCTGCCCCAGCGCGGCGAACCCCTCGCCCGCCTGCCGCGCCGCGGGCGAAGCGTCCGCGGCCGCGATGGTCTCGATCGAGATCCGCAGGTCCCGCTGCGCCGTGTCCAGTTCGTAGAACGCTGCGGCCGCGGCGTCCTTGGCCGCTTGGGCGTCCGCCCGCCGACTGTCGTCCCGCCCACCGAACCACCGCCGGGATGCCGTCGTCACAATCCCTCTCCCGTACCGCGCCCGCCTCCGCCATGCCCGGTCCATTCTCTCCCACACGAACGGGTTTGCGCCGGGGGCGTGCCCGCCATGTAGGCTGTCCACTCATCCACGGGTGCGTAGCTCAGGGGTAGAGCGCTGCTCTTACAAAGCAGATGTCGGCGGTTCGAAACCGTCCGCGCCCACCAGCACAAAGGCCCCCAACCGATCATGGTTGGGGGCCTTTGACGGCTATAAATGACGGCAACGCCCTACTCGGCCGCAGGGCGCCGTCGGCGCAGCAGCCGATCCATGTGCCCCATGGCCTCCCGACGGTTGCCGTCGGTCACGTGGGTGTAGATGTTCATCGTGACGGCGATCTGCGAGTGCCCCAGGATCTCCATGACCACCCGCGGCGCCACCCCAGCGGCAAAGAGCAACGTGGCGCACCCGTGCCGCGCATCGTGCAGCCGGATCCGCGGCAGGCCCGCTTCCTGGCCGATCCGCTCGAAGGACCGACTGAGGTTGCGCGGCTCGACCGGCCGCCCGGTGCGGGTGGTGAAGACGTAGTCGCTCTCCTCCCACCCCTTTGCGGCATCCCGCAGCGCGGCCTGCCGCATACGCTGCCAGCGCAGCGGCGCCACGCACATCTCCGGGAGGGGGATGGCCCGGGTGCGCCGGTTCTTGGTCGAGTCGGCGTACAGCTCCTTCTGCACGCGCTGGATCTGGTTCCGCACGGTGAGCGTCCGGCGGTCCAGGTCGATGTCCGACCAGCGGAGTCCGAGGATCTCGCCGCGGCGCAGCCCCAGGGCCACCGCCAGTGCGAAAGCCGCGTACAGCGGGTCGCGCCGCGCTGCCTCAAGGAACGTCAGCGTCTGGTCGAGGTCCCACGGTTTCAGCTCCCGCTGGACCACGCGGGGTGCCGACACCAGCTGGGCCACGTTCCGACTGATCAACTCATCCCGGTTGGCAGCCGTGAGCGCACTGCGCAGCACGCGGTGCGACTCCTTGGCCGTGGCCACGGTCGTCTGCGCGGTCACCGCGGCCAGCATCCGCCGCACGTCCGGCGTGCCCAGGCTCTCCAGGCGCTTGGACCCCAAGTGAGGGATGAGGTACCGGCGGACGTGCGTCTCGTACTTCGCGTACGTCGTCTTCTTGCGGTCGTTCTTGACGAACGTCTCCAGCCAGAACGGCAGCCACTCGGAGAGCTTGGCCGATCGGGTGGGCGTCGGCACGCCCTGGCGGTCACGGCGGACCAGCTCCTGACGCTTGGTGTCGCACTCCTCCCAGGTCTTGCCGTACACAGTCTTCCGGCGGCGTGTGCCGTCGGGCTGGGGTACGTAGACACGGGCCTCGTAACGCCCGTCCGAGCGCTGCCAGATACTGCCGGCGCCGTTCGGGTTCCTCTTGCGTGCCATCAGGCTGCCTCCTCCAACTTGCGGTCCATGAAGGCGCGAACGCTGTCGGCGGGCACGCGGCGGGCACGGCCGACGGTGATGCTCGGGAGCTGCTTCGAGCGAATGAGGTTGTAGACCATGAAGCGGCTCAGCCGCAGCGCCTCCATGACCTCGGGCACGGTCAGCGCCTGGTGGGTAGTGGGCAGGGGCGAACTCAATGCGACCTCCGGGACAAGGGGGTGTCTTCCTTCGCCTTGGGGGATCCGCAACAGCCGCAACGCCGCAACAGTGCAGGTCAGAGCCTCGGATTTGTTGCGGATCCGGTTGTTGTTGCGGATGGGTGCCGCCACATCGGCGGATGTGGCGGCACCGGGGCGGGGTTTGTCAGGTGGTGGCGGGGGCGGGGTGTGTGGCGGTTTCCGGTGCGGTGTTGCGGACACGGGCAGGGGTATCCGCAACAGATCCACCCCCGCTGACCTGCGGTTGTTGCGGCGTTGCGGCTGTTGCGGACTTTCCGGGGGGAGGGGGGCAGTACCGGGTCCAGGCGTCGCTGAGGTCCTCGGCGAAGTAGCCCTTCGGAATGCCGGTGGGGGTGCGGAAAGTGCGGGGCTTGATGGGCTTGTTCTCGGGGGTGACGTACTGGCCGAGCATCTTGGCCAGGGTCCGGGAGGTAATGGGCTTGTCGTCCAGGTCGTTCCAGGGCCCGTCGTCCATGCCGAGCAGCCGCTCAAGGATGACCGCAGTCGGGATCCGGTCCTCGTCGCAGAACACCTTGTCGCGAAGGTCGGTCAACAGCCGGATCCCGAGGGAGGCTTCGTCACCGTCGTGTGCGGCGTTGACCAGTTCCAGGCAGGCGGCTCGGGCCCGTTCGGGCCAGGTGCCGCCTGCCGCTTCCGCGATGGCGAGGAGGGGTTCCCACACGTCCGCCGGCCGGTCCACGATGCCCTCGGGCAGGACCGGCCAGGCGTCGCTGAGCCGCTCCCGGACGGAGTCGGCCCAGGCGGCGAGGCGGTCGCGTAGGGCGTGGCCCTCCTTCTCGTGGATGCGCTGGCGGTAGGGCTGGCACTTCTCGTTGGGGGCCCGCCGACGCATGCGGATGATGACCGACCGCGTCAGGATCGTGTCGGGGAGGGAGCCGAGCCCGGCCATGGCGACGGCGCAGTAGGACGAGAACTTCTGCACGCTCTGGTTCGCGCCGTCGCCCACGCAGCGGTGCATGCCGCCGATGCGGCGGTAGCCGGTGTTCAGGAACCCGCGCACGGGTTCGTTGTCGCCTGCCTTGGGCCCGAAGACGGTGTCGATTTCGTCGAAGAGCAGGGTGGGGCGTCCCTCGGGAGCGTCGACCAGCCGGAACAGGGAGTTCGGGGAGGCGTTGACGGTGGTCTCGGCCCGGGGGGTGAGCGTCTCGACGATCTCCAGGGCGCGGGACTTGCCGGATCCGGGTTCGGGGGAGAGGAACGCCAGCCGCGGGGTGGCCTCGAAGCAGTCCAGCAGGTGGGTGTGGGCGTCCCACAGGGTCACCGCGACGTAGGCGGACTGGGTGGGGAAGACGTTGAAGCGGCGGTGGAAGGCTTCCACGTCGTCAAGCAGCGCGGCGCCGTCGATGGGCATGTCGGTGGTGGTCGGGTCGCTCATCAGCGGCAGTCCCTTCACAGGAGGTGAGCAGGGGGCAGAGGGTGCGGTGCTGTTCGTGGTCGGCGATCAGGGCGAGGGTTTTGGCGCGTCCGGCGGCGAAGAGGTCGCGGCCGCAGGAGCACCAGGAACGGGCGCTCGGGGTGGCGCCGTAGGAAGGCGGGGCGACGATGTGGAGCCAGGCCACGGGCCGTCGCCCGTCGCCACCGTGCGGGTCAGGGCGAACAGCAGAAGGGACGCCCTGACGGGCGACGACCTTCGACGCGCCACTGCCGACCGGGGCGGGGGCCGGTTCAGCGGGGCGGATGCCGGTCGGGGTGTCGGGAGGGCTCTTAGCTGGGGGGCGTTGGCGCGCGGTCATGCCGTCGCCCGGCCGGTCGGGTTGTGGGCGATGGACCAGCTGAGGGCGCTGGTGATGGCGGAGCGGTACTCGTAAGGCTTCAGACCGGCCACTTCCGCCCCCCAGCTAAGAGCCTGCTCAACCTCCGTGCGGTCGAGGTCGCCGGACGCGATCAGCCGCCCCAGGGCCCGCGCGGCCCTGACGAGAGCCTTGTTCCGCCCGCCCTCAACCGCGGTTTGGACGTTGCGCTGCTCGTTACGCAGGGCCGCCGCGGCGTACGCGGCCCGGCGGCCCGCAGGGGTGCCGTCCCCTTTCTGCCGGAGGGAAACGGCCTTGATCCGGGGCGGGGCAGCCAGCCGCGTATGCACCCAGTCGGGGAGCGGCGCGGGGGGCCGGTCGTCACTGATCTCGTAACGCCCGGCCGGGACCGTGCTGCCAGGCGCGACGACGTAGCCGCCCCAGGCGCGAGTGTCGATGTGCCGACCGAGAATGTCCTGCGTGGAGCGGGGACGGGTGTCCCTGGGGGCGGTGAAGTACAGGTGCAGCCCGCCGGACGGTGTGGCGACCGTGTGCGTGTCGGGGAGGGTCTCGCCCAGGGACGTGCACAGGCTGTGGAGGATCTCGCGGCCGTGGAGGGTGCCGGGCGGGTCGGACGGCTTGGGGGCGTCCAGGTCGATGACGACCAGCCCGGCCGGGCCGGTGGCCAACCCCACGTTGAACGCCCCAGCCGCCCATGCGTTACGGATCCGGTCCGGATGGGTGGTGGCGCGCTGCTCGGGCTTGGCGTGCCCGTCGGCGCACTGCCCGGTGCCGGGGCAGCGGGTCTCGCCGTGGAGGGCGGACACCTTGGAGCCGGGCCGCAGCGGGATAACGGGCCAGCCGCGCGCGGCGATGGCGAGTGCGGCGTTCAGGAAGTCGCTCATGCCGCCACCTGCCACGCGGTGAGCTGGACCAGGGCCTGTTCGCCGATCCACCGGGTGTAGGCCGGGGGGATGCACTCGCGGATGCCGTCGCGGTTCATCCAGGGCACGCGCATGTCGTCGCGGGCGTCCTGGACGCCGGAGAAGTTGCCGACGTAGTGGGCGAACTCCCCCGGGCGGCGGGGGCGGCCCATCTTGGTCAGGGGCGCGGTGTGGGCGGGGTGCGGGGGCGGGGTGAGGGTGAAGCCGCCGCCGGTCTCGAACAGGCGGTGGCGGTAGGTGCGCATGCCGAACGCGGCCGCGCACAGCACTACGGGGTTGCGGAGTTCGGTGCGGGCTTCTTCGACGTTCTCGATGACCCAGGGCCGTCCGGTGGCTTCCAGGGCGGCGCGGGTGGGGGCGATCAGGTCGGGGTGGGTGCGGTGGCGGATCTTCTGCGTGCGGGAGTAGTGCTGGCAGGGCGGGGAGGCGTGGATGAAGTCGAACCCGGCGCCGTGGGCGCGGATGAAGTCGATGGCGTCGCCCTGGTGGAAGGCGAGCGGGTAGCGGGGCTGGGGCGTGATGTCGACGCCGGTCACGTCGAATCCGGCGTCGGCGTAGCCCTGGCCGGCGCCGCCCTGGCAGCAGTACACGTCCAGAACGCGCAGCACGCGCTCTCGCCGGATGTCGGTGGGATGGGTCATGCTGGATGTCCTCCAGGTCTTGAGTGGAGCTGGATGAGGGCGGCCCCGGACTTTGGCGAGACGGGGGCCGCCCTCGGCTGTGTCAGGCGAAGGTGACGCTCATGGCGTCGGAGCCCATGCGCTTCCCGGCGGCGGCGTGGGCGTCCTCGTGGGCGGTGTCGCGGCGCTGGTCGCACACGAGGGTTCCGTCCGGGGTGAGGGTCCATCCGTCGTTGCCGTCGCCGGGGTTGGTGACGTATTCGATGGCTTCGGCGGGGCTGTCGAGGTGAGGGGTGTAGCCCTCGTCGTGCTGGGAGGTGCCGCACAGGTCGCAGACGGCGACGTAGCAGGTGACGAGCCGTGTAGCCATCAGTCCTCCTGATCAGTGGCGGGTGTGGTCGGTGGCCAGGGCGGTCAGCCGCTTGGCCTCCTCGGGGGTGATGCCGCGGTGGCGGATACGCACCGGGCAGTCGGGGTGCGGGCAGCGGATGGTGCGCTGGCCCAACAGCAGGGCGGCCGTGTCGGAGATGAGGTCGGGCAGAGGCTTGCGCATCTGGCGCCTTTCAGCGGTGGTGGATGGTGCCGGTGGCGCGGCCGAACAGGCCGGTCGCGGTGACGTGCTGCGTGATGTGCGTCGTGGCGGTGCCGGTCCGTCCGCGGGGGCGTCCGGCGCGGAGGAGGAGGGGGAGGGCGGCGCCGGCGGCGATGAGCGCGACGAGGGCCCAGAGGGCGTTGGCCATGGCGATGAGTCCCGGGGCGGCGTAGGCGATTCCGATTCCCGCCGCGCCGATGCCCCCGCCGACGGTCGGGGCGAGCAGCGCGGTGGTCTTCGCCCACCCCGGGATGCCTGCCGCGGGCGCCGGGGCGGGGGCCGGTGCGGCCGGGGTGGGGTGGGTGTAGGCGAGGGTGCGGGTGCCGTCCGGCAGGGTCACCAGACGGATGTCCGCCCCGGCCGGTATCGCCGGGAGGAGGGGCCCAGGCACGGGGGCCGGGGTGGGCTGCCAGACGGCCGGGGTCGGGTGGTGGATGACGGGTTCGTGGGGCATGTGCATGCCTCCCGGGTATGGGTCGGGCCCGCGCCGAAGACGGGTGGCGCGGGCCCGAGGGTGAGGTGTCAGGCGTCACTGTCAGGGATGTCAGACCGTAGGTGTCACGGGGTCTGACAGCGGGTTTGCCTAGGGGTTTGGGTGTCACGGCGGCCTGACACCGTCAGGAGGTGTCAGGCGTCAGGCGATCTTGAGGTTGGGGACGATCCGCCACCGGCCGGTGGCCGAGGTCGGCTCCAGCCGGCCGTCCAGGGCCGCGTCCTTCAGGCGGGCGGAGACCCAGGGGCGGGAGAGGTTGTGTCGGTCGCACCAGTCCATGAAGTCCTTCGGACCGACCACCATCCGCCCGGCCGCCTCGAAGTCGTCCAGCGCGTCCGCGAACAGCTCCCGCGCCTCCTCGGGGGACGGCTTGTGCCCCGGGGACTCCCACAGCGGAGTGTCGTCCCCGTCCTCCCCGACGGGAAGATCGGCCGCGGGGTCGATACCGGCGTCCTCCGGATCCACGAGAAGCCCGGACGATTCCACTTCCACCCCCGCCTCCTCCTCGCCGGTGGTCGGCGGGAGGGCCGGGGCGGCGCCCGGGGCGGTGCGCCCGGCGTAGTTCTGCCCGGCCACTGCCCGGGCCGCGCCGGCGGTGACCGGGTCCGCGGTCGCGCCGTTGGACTGCGCCCACGCGGCCAGGTTTTCCAGGGCCGGGGTGGCGGTGTGGGGGACGGCGAAGGTACGGCCCGGGGACGGGTAGCGGTCCTCCGGGATGCCAGGTGAGACCACGTAGCAGTACCCGGGCCGCCGATTTCCCCACGCGCCCGGGTGGGCGCCCGCGTCGATGACCGCCTCGGGGAGGGAGAAGCCTTCGTCGCGGGGGTCGCAGCCGAGTGCGATCACGGACGGCAGGGACGCCCGGGTGGAGGTGGACATCTGGTCGTACGAGGGGCGCTGCAGGGACACGATCAGGGAGACGCCGGCGGAGCGGGCCTCTTGGGCGATCCCGGTGAACGCGTCGTCGCCCATCAGCCGGAGCGTGTTGGCCGCCTCTTCCATCCAGGTGACCAGGAACGGCATGCCCGGGCACCCGCACGGCCGGCCGTCCGGGCGGCAGGTGTGGTTCCGGCTGTTCTGCCGTTCGGCTGCCTCGGGGATCCACTGGCGGTAGCCGTGGGCGCCGAGCCAGCGGGTGCGGGCGGGGATGACGGCCTTGATGGCCTCCACCATGACCTCGGTGTCCGGTCCGCCCTCCGCGGCCCAGTCGATGCCGGGCAGCAGGGGCCGGAAGTCCTGGAACATCTTCGGGTCCGACACCCACAGCAGCACGTCACGGCGGGAGAGGATCTCCGCCATGAGGTTCAGGGCGGTCTCGCCCTTGCCCGAGCCGGTCCCGCCCGCGATCAGGACGTGTGTGGCGTTGCGCTTGATTTCAGGGTCCCCGGGGAGCCACAACACCAGGGCGGAGCCGTCGTCGTAGCGGCCGATGACCAGCGGTTCGGCGATGCTGCCGCCCAGACTCGAAGGCCCCTGATACTCGATCACCTGGGCCAACATGTCCTCGGGGACGATGACCAGTTCGCCGCGGCGGGCGGAGTCGGGGTCGGGCATGTAGCGGACGGCGGACTTGGGCAGGTCCAGCGCCGACGCGATCCGCGGCAGCACCTTCGCCACGTCGTCGTTGGTCTGCTCACCGGCCTCCAGGGCCATCTTCGCCGTGACCCGGTTCGGCTCCACCGACGTCGCCCCGATCTGCGCCCGGGCGAGTCCGACCTTCTCCAGCAGGCCCTTGTCCGCCCCGCCGGCGGCGGTGCCGTCGACGTTGCGCCGCAGCACCATGCGGATGTTCCACGACAGGGCCAGCGCCGGGCCGCCCATCAGGTACAGGTCCGGCAGGGGCCCGGTGGCCGGTCCTGCGAGGCAGGCCCCGGTCAGCCACGCCGACCCCGCGGCCACGGTGATGGCCGAGTGCAGCCGGCGCTGCTGCCCGGTGCTCTTGCCCGCCCACCACGTCACCCCGGTCAGAGCGACGGAGGCGAGGGTGAGGCCGACGCCGGCGGCGGCGCTGCCCTCCCACTGGAGGCTGCCCAGCAGGCCGGCCAGCCCCAGAGCGCCCGCGCACAGCCACGGCGGCAGGTGCGGCTTCGCCCGGTGCAGCACGTACGCGCCCAGCCCGGCCCCGTCGGAGGAGCCGCGCAACTGGTCCTCGTACTGCTGCTCTGGTGTGGTGCGTTCAGTCGTTGCCATCACTCCCCCTTAGAGCTGGCCCCAGTCCATGCGCGGCGCCGACGGGCGGCGGGCACGGTGGCGGACGCGGTTGATCTCTTCCTCGTACTCCTGCTGGAACGTCGCGTAGGTGGCGGCGGCGTTCTTCGCCGCGTCCCGCAGGGCGTCCGCGGCGCGCTGCATCTTCCGCGCCACCTTCGCCGCCCGGAACCGGGAGCCGCCGATGCGGCCGTCGGGGTCCGGGACGGTCACGAGGGTGGCCTTGAGGATCTCCGCCCCCATGGCGACCTCGATCGAGAGGGCGACGCCGGCGGCGCGGACGGCGTTGCAGTACTCGCGGACCTGGGCCGGGGAGGTGAACTCCGGCGCGGGCAGCAGGGACCGGTTCGACCCTTGCCCGCCGCCGGCCGCGGTGGTGCGGCGGCCCCCGCCCCCGTTGTTGCCGCGGCCGCGGCCGCCGCTGGCGTTGACGTTCAGGGTGAAGCCGGGCGAGAAAGACTTGTTGAACGTCTTGCTCTGGGAGCCGTTCGCACCCGGCCGCGGCGTGGTCCGGGCCCGCTGCGTGCGCGCCTGCTGCCCACCGGTGGTCTTCCATCCGGCGCCGCCCGCGCCCCAGTTCATGCCCGAGGTGGTGTTGGCCATCAGCGGGTCTCCTTCTCGGTCACGACAGTCAGGCGGCGGGCCACGAGCCAGCCCGTCTGGGAGATGAGCGTCAGCACGGCCCACGCGGTGAGCAGGGCCGGATGGGCCGGGCCGAACCCGACTGCCAGTGCGATCCACGCGCCGGCGGTCGTGGTGAACGCGGCGAGCAGGGCCCGCCAGACCGCGGCCTGGCGGGAGGTGGGACGGCGGCGCAGCATGCCCCACGCCCACACGCCGGCCGGGGCCAGCGCGAGCACGGCCAGGGCCCAGCCGGTGTGGGGCTCGATCAGGTGGATCGCGCTGGTCAGGACCAGGAGGGTAGTGGCGATGGCGGTGGGGGCCCAGGAACGGCGGTGCTTCCATGCCCACCGGCCCGCGGCCTGGGCGGCGCGGGTGGTCAGGGTGGGGGGCTCGGGGCTGAGAACGAGAATGACCGGCTGGCCCCCACGCTGGCGGGGGATCCGCACGGTCGAAGCGGCCGAGGGCCGCGTACGGCGAGACACAGCAGAACTCCTTACGACGATGGTGGGGTTCAGGCGGCGCACTGTTCGGAGCCGGGGAAGGCGCACGGCACGCACTCACCCAGCCGGGCCGGGATCACGTAACCGGCGTCCCGCCCGCAGGTCGGGCAGGTACGGCGGGCGGCGTTGGCCTTGTCGAGCGCGGCCTGCCTGGCCGGGCTCATGGGGCGAACGGGCTTGGCCCGGTCGACGCGGTAGAGGAACGCCACCAGCGGGGGACGCCGACGGCGCGGCCGTTCCACCTGCGCGACCACCTGTTGTCCGCCCGGGCGCAGCCCGGCGGCGCGGAGCTGACGCATGGTGGCCAGCCCGTCGGGGGCGAGTCGCCACCGGTAGACAGGGAAGGCGCTCACTGAGCCGCCTCCCCGGGCGGGGAGGACGTGGTGGCGAGCTGGGTGTAGACCTTGTGGACGTAGGAGGTGGACCGGGTGGACTTCAGGGCCGCCTTCCCGATCGACTCCCCGTTCTCCCAGCACGCGCGGATGATCCGCTTCGCGTCCTCCGCGGGCAGCTTCACGACCGGCTCGGGATGGAGGGGGACGACGGTGGACGTGCGGGGGACGGTCAGGGGATACACCCGCTCGCCACCACAGATGACCAGCGACAACCCCAGGCGGCCGCCCACCGAGACCCCCGCCGTTGTGTCGGCGGCCGGGCCGGTGGAAGCAGGAGCCTGTGCCGGGTGGACGGGCAGGGGATCCACCTCGGCGGCCGGGGTGTCCACCAGGGCGGCCCGCAGGTCTTCGATCTTGTTCAGGATCGCCTGCCGGTAGTGGCTGATCGCCTCAGCGAGCGCGATCAGGAGCACCGGGGGGATGGAGTGGAGGACCAGCCCGGCGGGGTCGACGCTGTGGGGGACGCCGAAGGGCGTCCCCTCCGGCCAGAGGGAACCCCAGCAGTTCATCACCCACGTCGCCAGACCGGCGAACCAGCGCAGCACCGACGCCCACCCCGACGGCCGCAGCCCGTACTCGGACAGCCGACCGTCGAAGAGCAGCACCGTGCCCAGAGCGACCGCCACCATGGGGTCCAGCAGCCACGCGATCCACGGCGAGACGTGGTGATCGATGGCGAACGTCGTCACGTTGGTCGCGGTGAAGACCAGCGCCACCGTGCAGATGAACACCAGCACCCGCGTCAGTGACGCGAGCAGACGCTCCAACGCGCGGATCTGCACCGCCGGCGCGCGGGCGCTCACAGCTCGCTCCCCGACCCGATCGGGCGGACGGAGACGCTGGCCATCAGCAGCACCGGCGCGTCCCAGTCCTCGGCGGGGTCCCCCTCGATCCAGGACCACTCCGTCCCGGGCTCAACCGCGTAACCGAGGTCGGCCAGCACGCGGGCGCGCTCAGCCAGCGTGGGGATCGTGGCGCCGTCGGGCCAGTCGTGCGACGGCCACCGGGTCTCGTTCATCAGGACGACGAACAGGTGCCATCCGGCCCGGTTCGACATGTGCGCCTTCAGGTGCATCAGGCCACCTCGGCGGTGACCGTGTGCGCCTTGTTCGCCGCGTCCCGGCGGGCCGCCGACACGCGCCGGTGCGCCCGGCGGATCCGGCGGCCGTCGAACTCCGACGCCGGCCGGTCCAGCAGCGCGATCAGCGCGTCCAGCAACTCGACCTCGGCCAGCACCACGGGCATCTCGGCCTCGACCGCGTCCAGTTCCGCGGCCGTGGGCTCCAGGTCCGGCGGCAGCACCGTAACGGTGCTTTGACGTGCAGCGATGAACTTCATTGGGTCTTGCTCCTCTCACACAGGAACGGGACCGAACAGCAGCCCCCGGCGCGGCTACGCCGGGGGCTGCACGTCGTTGTGAAGCGGGAAGAACTCCAGCTCCCCCACCCCGCCCGTACGCCCCAAGGGCGGTCGGGCGGAGGAGGCAACCGGCCGCGGACCCAGGCCGGGCCGCGGAGAGGTTGCACACGTACTGCTGTCTCCTTCGGGAGCGAGCTCCCGTTTCAGGCGTATGGAGACATGGCCTTTCGGCCTCAAGCCCTCCGGTTGACAAGGGATCCGGGACCCTCCCCCCGACCACCGCGGGGCTCCTGGTAGTGCACGTTTCAGCAGGTCAACGCCTGGATAGAGCCCCTTTCAGAGCCCTCCGGGCGTGTACGGGCAGACCTAGTCGGAACCCGTAGGGTTCAACTGGTGCGCACCAGAAGGATGGCATCTGGTGCGCACCAGATGCAACCCCTTCGCTGTTCGGTGGGGCGCCTCGGTGCTGCCTGGCGTGACTTCAGGAAACGGCGGAACCAGGGGTCGCCGATAGCCAACTGGGGTTAACCTCAGGGGAGTTAACCCGCTCCCACCTGCGGCGATTTGGTTGACCGGCCGGGAGCGCGCACGCGCTGGGAGGCGATGCACGTGGGCATGGGCTTACGGACCGTACGGACGGCGCGGGGATGGTCGCAGGACCGGCTGATCTTCGAAATGGAGCGGTACGCGCAACAACGGCTCCTGGACATCGCGTCCACGGCCAGCCTGAAGACCTACGTCTCAGAGTGGGAGAACGGCAAGCGCGCCATCAGCGAGCGGTACGCCATGATCCTGCGGCCGCTGCTTGGCGTCACTGACGCCGAACTGCGGGGTGAGCCAGCGAAGCTGATCCCTCAGCAGACGGACGGGTACGAGGACCTGCTGAGCCGAATCGACTCGGCACGGAGCATTAGCGAGACCATGGTGCAGACGTTCTTCGACCAGACCGAGTTGTTGCGGACGATGGACCGGCAGATGGGCGCCGCTGGCCTTGTAGACCAGATGGCAGGCCATCTGGCCGGGATGGAGGACGCGCTGACCTTCGCCGTGCTCCCCGGGACTCGTCGGCCAATCGCAACCGCTCTGGCCGGTGCAGCCACCCTTGCGGCGTGGCAGGCGCTGGACGCCGGGGCCGTCGAGCGGGCATGGCGACACTACGAACTTGCGAAGCGGGCGGCCCAGGATGCTGACGCGCCGCTCTACCTCGCGCACGCGATGGGGGAGCAGGCCTACGTGCTGCGCGACGCCGGCCGCCCGGAGATGGCGGTCGAACTGATCCGGGACGCACAGCGCACCTACGCCGACCGGCATTCTCCGCGACTGAAGGCGTGGCTGAGCGCGGCGGAAGCTGAGCTGTGCGCTGCGGCAGGCATGGGTGACGATGCCCGGCACGCTCTTGAGCGGGCGGAAGCCACGCTCCCGGACGGTGTGGAGGCCCGAGACGCCGACATGCTGAGCATCTTCCTCAACGGTGGCCACCTTGCTCGCTGGCGTGGCAACGTGCTCGCGACGCTCGGCGACAGTGCGGCGATGGAAGAGCTGTACGCCGCGCTGGGGACGGTCGACCCATCGTTCGTTCGTGCCAGGTCTGGCCTGCACAGCGACCTCACGCAGGCACACCTCGCCCGCGGTGAACTGGACGAAGCGCGCTCGCACCTTCAGCAGGCACGGCTACTGGCGAACCGCACAGGGTCCGTGCGGTATCGCAGGCGCGTGGAGTTGCTTACCGGGCGGCTGTAGGCCGCGACGAGAGCAGATGCAGCAGGGCGACGAGCGTTCCAGAGCCCATCAGCTTGCCTTCTGCCATCAGCCCCGGGATCTCGTCCAGGGGGATCCACGCGACATGCCCGGTTTCCTCGGCATCGGTCGGCTCCCCCACCTTCGTCGCGCCGTGGGCCACGAAGATTTCGTGGGGCGAGTCCACCATGCCGATCATCGGCTGGTAGGTCACCACGTGCTCGACCGTGGCCGGCCGCCAGCCAGTCTCTTCCTCCGTCTCCCGGGCGGCCGTGACGGCGGCATCCTCGTCGGCGTCCACGATGCCGCCGGGCAGTTCCCAGCCCCATTGCTCTGGCACGAAGCGGTAGCGCCACAGCATGAGCACGCGATCCTGCTCGTCCACGACGGCTGTGATCGCGACGTGGTGAAGGCGGACGACGTGGTGCTCGAAGCGCTCGACGCCGGGCGGTTCCACGTCCACCAGGTCGAGGTTCACCCAACGGTTCTCGTAGATGCGGCGGGAGCCATGGATCTTCCAAGGCTCCAGCTCGCCCGGAGCGGGCACGTCGGATCCGCCCACGATGCGGTAGGCGCTGCGACCATATGCCTTGATGAAGCGCTCGCTCGCAAGCCGGGCGAGCACCTGCCGCAGCGCAGTACGGCCGATCTCAAGCTCAGCGCTCAGGGTGCGTTCGGACGGCAACTTGTCGCCGGGGGCGAACCGACCCGACTCGATCCAAGACCTGATCGTCTCGTAGACCCTCTGCGTCTTGGGTCCCATCCTCAGCGCACACTCCCGGATCGTCGGCTGGTGCTCGCCAGCGTAACGGGGGAGGAGCGCGGATGACTCAGCCATGGGAATCTCTCTCGCTTCCGGGATGCCCGTCCCGATGGCAGGCTCGGACGGGCTGTAGGCGGAGCCCCGAGAAGGGGCCTTAAGGGGAGGGGCCTGGCCAACCTTTGGCCAGGTTGGGCGCCGCGTGCGCGTCTGAGGCGTTAAAGCCGCTGGTCAGGCGCCGAGTGCGTAGGCTTCGCGGTCTTGAAAGCCGTTGCGCGATAAGAGCTTCTCTACCTCATCAAGGGCGCTTCCGCCGCCCAAGGCGGCGTCGCGCGCCCGTCGCCCCGGGTCTGCTCTCCTGTCTACGCCTCCTCCAGCCCGGGCTTGATGAGCGAACCCGGGCTGTTCTGTCGGCTGACTGTCAGAACGGATGCCTCCGGCGGGGGCGCTCCGGCTCCGGGATGCCCGGGGCCAGTCGTGCGGTCGCCGGCCGGTTCGTGGTTCGGGTGGGGAACTGTCATCCCGTCTGTCGTCGACCCAGGCAGCCATAGCAAACCAGGCTTCTGGGGCCCAGGTCGTTCGTCCAGTAGGGCGCTCCGCCTGGGCCCCAGAAGCCTGCCCCGCTATCACTCCGTGTGGGTCGACGGCAGACGGGATGACAGCAGGGGCATTGCGGCTAGGGCTATCGCGCCCCCACCGAGCAAAAGAAAGGGTCGGTCACACTCAGGCCCTGCAGGCACCGCGGAATAGTCACGCCAGCATGCGTGAAACCACCCAGGAATGGAGGTCATCCACGAGCTGCTTGTATGTAGCCACGTTCATTTGGCCACCTCGATAACTCTGCCCGTGCGCGACCTTATTCCGCACCGCAAGCAGATTTCCCAAAGAGTTCCGGCGCTCTTGCGAATCCAGGAAATCTATTATGTCCGACTTCCAGGCATCCCCGAACCTCCCCACCAGCTTCTCCAGTGCCTCCGGTGTCAGATTGGGCGCCTTGCTGAATGAGGACAGAGCAAAGCTCCGGGCCGCACCACCCGTGGTGCTGGAAATGTAACCGCATACGGCCTCGAACATCAACTGTTCCAAGTATCCGGACAGGCGTATGCACATGTACTTGTGCAAGTCCTCTTGCAGCGGAATGTCGACTGCCGTCAAGCCCTCTCTGTAACGCCGATAAGACGAATCCAAGTCGGATTTCATCGCAAGTACGGCGACCCGAGCACTACTCTTGTTCGTCGGCAAGCGATTCCCCCCGGAACGCCTTGGTGGCGAGGCTGATGCGCGCACTTACCTGACCACTGTGAGAGGTACTCTCCGACACCGCATACTTGTATCGGTCATTCTTGAGAAGGGCAGTGAGGGCAGCTTCAACGTCCTGGGGTCCGATCTTGCTTCCGTCATCGAGGGCGGTCATCAATCCGACCAGCACAGCGTCAGCGTGCGCAGCGTTCACCTGTGTGCCTCGGATCCTCAGCGCCTCCCGCCCGCGCGCCTGGTTAAGCAGGCGCGCTGCCTCGGTGAATCGGTTCCGAATTCCCTCCGCATCCGGAGGGAGTTGGTCCTGGTTTACCTCAAGGTAATCGTTCAGGAAGCGAGCCATCGGCGGACGGAAGACCTGGATGCCGCGCGCCGTGGGCATCAGCGAGATGGATCGCAGGATCAGCTCGTGATCCTTCAAATCCCGATTGTGAGGGCCGAAAAGCGCCCTCCAGTTCGGATCCTGATTAAGGTCGCGCACGAAATTTACCGTCTCGCCCGCATACAGGGCGACTCGGATCTGCTGAGGCTTGAGGTTCGTGCCGCCGCTATTGATCCTCTCGAAGAGAGAGTAAACGGCCCGCTTTCCCTCTGCGCCCTTCGGCACGACGATGGTCGCCTGAATGAAGGTGTTATCAAAGAGCCGTTGCGCAGTCGGCTCCAGGTTCGCGTAGGTATGACCCTTGAAGTCGTTACCCACGTACCGGAGCGCGAATTTACTCAGCCCCCGCGCGGACCGGTATTGGCCCCGCTTGAACGCTTGCAGCGTCGTAAGCCGCTGCTGCCCATCGAGTACGAGGTACCGCCGGTCGGCCAGTTCAACCAGGAAGATCCCCGGAACGGGATAGCCGAGCAGGATGGACTCAATGAAGCGATCCATCTGCTTTTTCTTCCAGACTAGCCCCCTCTGGAACCCCTCAAACCCCGCGATGTCGTCCTCGGCCAAAGGCTCGAAGGTGGGGATTATGAAGGTTCCGTTGTTGAGGCGTTTCACCAGCCCGTCGACATCAAAATCTGCCCCGAAATAGCGCAGAGCATCGTCTGCCCGAACCGGCTCACTGTCGATATCGTCGCCCTCAGGGTCCAAGACGTCCGAGTCAGCTGCGACAAGGCTCTCCTCCGGGTCCTCGAAGGCGAGGGGAACTTCAGCAGCCAGGTTCTGATCATCAGTCATGGCGCAACCTTAGTAGTCACGAGGCCGCTGCGAGGGATAGTTCGTGCAGCCCACTCGGGCAGGGGTCCTACAGGACAGCCTTGAAGGGCCTCCGGGTGCATGGGTGTCAGCGCCGGGTGCTAGACCTTGGAGGCATGACCCTTCCTCCAGCCACTGAGCCGCACGTCGCATTCGCAGACCTTGCCTCTGCTGATCTTGTGGTGGACAAGCTCTACCTCGGCGGGACGAGAGGCAACACAGGGGATGACCCGATGTCCAAGCTGATAAGAGGAGTGGGTAATCAAGGCGGGTTCCGCTGCGTCGGCTCTCCAGCCAAGGGCACAGTGCGTCTAGCAGTGCTGTACACGAGCGGCGGGGAGGTGAACTGGCCCGACCACCTCGACGAGCAGACCGGCACCTTCACCTACTACGGCGACAACCGGACTCCAGGCCGCGCGCTCCACGACACCCCTAGGGCCGGGAACATCCTGCTCAGGGACGCATTTGCGGCATCTCACCGCAGTGCGGCAGAGCGAACTGTTGGTGTACCGCCGTTCTTCCTGTTCGAGAAGGCAGGGGCTTCCGGCCGATCTGTGAGGTTCCGCGGACTGCTTGCTCCCGGCGGCCCAAACATGACGTCCGACGATGAGCTGACCGCCATCTGGCGTGCCACCGCCGGCCAGAGGTTCCAGAACTACAGGTCACTCTTCACCGTGCTCGACCAAGACCGGATTCCGCGCAACTGGATCGAGCATCTCCTTGCAGGAGGCGACCCTCTCGGCGGCAACTGCCCTGGCGTCTGGCGGACTTGGATTGAGAGCCGCGTGTACCGCCCGCTGCTCGCGCCCTCCACTACCGTCATCCGCTCCAAGACAGACCAGTTGCCGGAAGACACCGACGGCAGGGCCATGCTGGCGGAGATCCGGGAGTACTTCCGGGGCCGTGAGCACGACTTCGAGGCATGTGCGGTGGCGATCTGGCGGCTGATCGCGCCGAGCACGGGGGCTGTTGACATCACCAGGCCGAGCCGTGACGGAGGGCGGGACGCCGTCGGAACCTACGTCCTGGGACCAGTGGCCAACCGCATTGCAATCGACTTCGCCCTTGAGGCCAAGTGCTATGCAGCGGACAACTCGGTTGGGGTACGCGAGGTCTCGCGGCTGATCTCCAGGCTTCGGCACCGGAACTTCGGCGTGCTGGTCACTACCTCGTTCTTTAATAAGCAGGTGCAGGACGAAGTACACGAGGACGGCCATCCGATCGCGCTGGTCTGCGGCAGGGACATCGTCGATGTGCTCCGGCAACACGGTAGGACGACCGTGGACTCGGTGCGGCAGTGGCTCAAGCTGAGCTTTCCCCAGCCGTAGCCAGCAGAGCACGCGGCCCATTCGTGGACTGGTGGGGGCGTCCGCGAAGTCGGCAGGCCCCCGACCTGCCGAACACCTGGGACGCACGGGGCCTCCAGAGCCGTGCGTAGGGCGGCATGCGAAGCACCTGGCAGTCGCGCATGACGGCAGCCGCTGACGGCAACGTCGACGTACATCAACGGATCCGCGCTGACGGTAAGGCCGCTCCCTCCGCAGCGACTGGGGAAGATCCGCGGTCAGGTGTGTGGGTGGGCGAGCTTACAAAGCAGATGTCGGCGGTTCGAAACCGTCCGCGCCCACCGTGCCTCAACGGGCATTTTCCGTGCGAGCGGGCTTCTGGAGAGTTTTCCGGGAGCCCGTTTCGTCGTTTCCGGAGGCGGTTCGGGGGCGCTGCGGAGCCCCCGGCGGTGTGCGGGGGGCTCTGCGTGGCGTGGTGTGTGTTTTCGGGTGGGTGCTAGGCGAGGTTGACGGCTTGGGTTTCCGTGGAGCCCGCCGGCCTCGTGATCGTGATGCTCTTGTTGAAGGTGTGCGGCTGGCCGTCGGCGTCCACGCAGTTGACCGTGGCGTTGGCCTGCATTCCCTTGCCCTTCGGAATGTTCGTGAACGTGAGCGAGTAGGCCTCTTGCACGTCCTCGCCGGAGAGCTGGACCGCCTTGGCCGACCTGCCCCTGGGGGTGATAGACACCTCGGTCACCGATGCGTCCTCGAACCGCTCGCAGCTCGCGTTGCCGGCCAGCTTGACCCGCCCCGAGGCCGGATTGGCGTTCGCCGTGCCCGCCGTCGCCAGGGGGAGTGCGGCTGCCAGCGAGGCCACGACCACAGCGGAGCCGAACCTCTTCGCCTTGCTGCTGAATTCCCCCATATCAGTCTCCACTCGTCTGCTTCGGCCCGCACTGAGGTAAGGAGTCGAAAATCGTCGGACTCTGTGCTGCGGCCGCGGGCGAGCCTGCCGGCGGGGCGGCGTCCGGCCCCGCAGTGCTCGTCGGGAGGTGTCGTTTCGGCTGGCTGCAGTCCGGCGTTCGACGCCCGTCAACCGGCTTGCGGATCACGACTGCTGCTGCCGTGTGACGACAACTCGACCGTATCGAGCGTGCGGTTGCCTGTCCACTTTTGGGCTGGTTGTTCTAGTTGACGGGTCAAATGCGATAGGGGGCGAACTGGCATGCCGGACAGTGCAGTTTGCTCCGTCCTGACGGTTCGTCGGTGCTGGGCCGTGCCGTGCGACCCGTGCGCTTCGGGGTGCCCGGCATGCGCCCCTTTCCCGTCGCTGGAAGGGGGCGCCAGCCTGGTGGGGGTCTACTCGGGAGGGGGCGGGATGACGCAGCCGCGGTGTGGGGCCGTCACGCAGAGTGGCGGGCGGTGCCGGAACAAGGCGATCGTCGGGAGCGGGCAGTGTGCCAAGCACCAGGGGGCCTGGACCGCGTACGGGGCGGCGCAGCGGAAGAAGAAGGAAGCCGAGGACAAGATGCGCAGGCTGCGGAAGAGGAAGTGAGTCCCGCCCTCAGCGGGGGGTTCTCGGGAGGAGGGTGGCGGCCGTCAGGCCGGCCAGGCCGATCACGGCCAGGGTGATCATGGCGGCGGCGTAGGCGCTGCTGGTGAGGCCCGAGACCAGGATCGTGCCGGCGACCGCCGTGCCGAGGGACGAGCCGAGGTTCGACACGCTGCGGGAGAGGCCGGAGATCTCGCCCTGCTCGTCTTCGGGGAAGCTCGACTGGACGACGTTGACCGACGGGGTCAGCATCGCGCCGAGGCCCAGCCCGATCAGCAGCAGCCCCGGAGCCAGCGCCCAGGGGTTAGGGGTGCCGCCGGCCAGTGCGATGAGGACGACGATGCCGACGATGGTGACGCGGAAGCCGGTCATGATCAGAGTCCGCTGGGCCGCCGCTCGGCGAGGCGTTCCGCGGCCAGGGACGACACGAGCAGGCCGAGCGTGGCCGCAGTGAAGATGACGCCGGTCTGGATGGCGTCGTAGCCGCGGACGACCTGGAGGTACGCGGCGACCGTGAACGAGGTGCCCATCAGCAGCAGCCACTGCACGTTCTGCGTGACCAGACCCAGGTTGGACGTCCGGTCGTGGAACAGGCTGGTGGACAGCAGCGGCTCCTGCCCCGCCCGCTCCTTGGCGCGGATCGAGCGGAAGAAGCAGAAGAGGACGAGGGCGCCGAGCACGAGCAGGGCGATCATGAGCCAGACGTTGTTGTCGGCCGCCAGGATGCCCATGACGACGAGGACGAGGCCGACCGCCGAGAGGACCGCGCCGGTGGTGTCGAACGGGCGCGTCGGATCGGGCGGCAGGGGGTCCTCGATGCGCCGGCTGAGCGCGACGATCACGACGATGACCAGCGCCTGGAACACGAAGGCCGCCCGCCAGCTCAGTGCCGACGTGATGAGCCCGCCGATCAGCGGACCGGCGGCCGCACCGATCCCGCCCAACGCCATGATCACGCCGAAGGCGCGGGCGCGTGAGGTCAGGTCCGTGAAGATCAGCGTCGTCAGGATTACACGGGCGGGATGAGCAGGGCCGTCCCGACGCCCTCCAGGATCGAATTGCCGAGGATCAGCACGCCCAGCCCGGGCGCGGCCGCGCTGAGCAGGGCGCCGATGCCGTAGATGACGAGACCGGCGAGGAGGCAGCGCTTGCGGCCGTAGCGGTCGGTCAGCTTCCCGCCGGGAATCATCAGCGCCGCCATCACCAGCAGGAAGATCGTGATCGCGTTCTGCACGCCCTGCACGGTCGTGTCGAGGTCCTCGCTGATGTCGTTGATCATCACGTTCATGTCGGAGCCGGCGAAGCTGCAGATGAACTGGGCGAGGGCGAGCGGGGCGAGGACCCGGCGCTGCTCCTTCGACGGCTTGCTCGAACTGCGCTTATCGGACACCGGTGTTGCCTCCGAGCCTGGGACCGGAAGGGGTCACGGCCGGCCGGCGCGCGGCCCCCGCGCCTCGGCCGCATCGAGCTGCTCGTCGAGCGGCAGGGCCGCCGCGATCAACGCGAGATGGGTGAACGCCTGCGGGAAGTCCCCCAGTTGCTCGCCGGAAGGCCCGATCTCCTCGGCGAAGAGACCGACGTGGTTGGCGTACGTGAGCATCTTGTCGAAGGCGTACCGGGCCTGCTGCAGCCGGCCCGAACGGGCCAGGGCTTCCACGTACAGGAAGCTGCACAGGTTGAACGTGCCTTCGGAGCCGCGCAGGCCGTCTGGCGGGGCCGCGGGGTCGTACCGGTACACCAGGCTGTCGTTGACCAGCTCGCGGTCCATGGCGTCGACGGTGCTCAGCCAGGCCGGATCCCGGGGCGACAGGAAACCGACCCGCGGCATCAGCAGCAGTGAGGCGTCCAACACGTCCGTGTCCTACTGCTGAACGAACGCCTGCCGCTCGTCGTTCCAACCACGATCCACGATCTGCTGGAAGACGCGGTCACGGACCTCCGCCCAGCGGTCCGTGTCCGCGGGACGGGAGTGCACGGTGGCCATCCGGATGCCGCGGTCGAACGCGACCCACGTCATCAGCCGGCTGTACGTGAAGTCCTTCTGCCCGCCCCGGGTCTCCCAGATCCCCTCGTCGGGCCGGTCCCAGTTGTCGGCCAGCCAGTCGAGGATGGCGGCGACCGCCTTCCAACCGCGGATGGCGCCCATGTCGCGGCCCTGCGCCATGGCATCGGCGGCCTCGCCGTAGATGTCGATCTGCACCTGGTCCGCCGCCGCGTTGCCGGCCCGCACCGGGGCCGAACCCATGTAGCCCTCCAGGTGGTCGAGGGTCTCCTCCGTGAGGTGCGGGTCGCCGTCGATCCGGTACATGATCTGCAACGGGGCCCCCGAGGGGGTCCTGCCCGCCTCGAAACGCTCGCGCAACCAGTGGCGGAAGGCGTTCGCCTCCTCCTCGAAACCCAGGTTGATCAACGCCCCGCGGGGCCCGCCCGTAGTCGAAGCGGGGGCGGCAACTGAACGAGAACGGCAGGCTGCCCCGCACCACGCGGACCACCCTGACCAGGCGGTGCCGGTCGGTCGGCGTCCTGTCCGTGACCACGGGCACGAAGTCGACGACCTCGCCCACGCCGCCCGGCGCCAAGAACCGGTTGACCAGCACCGCCGTGTCGGACAGGTACAAATGCCGGACCGTCGAACCGTTCCCCTCCGGGAGGTCCACGGCCAACCGGCAGAAGCCGCCGCGGTCCGCGTCGAGAAGCGACGCGAAGACGCTGGGGGAGTCGAATCGCAGCGTGCACCACCAGCCGATCGTTCCTCCCGCGGCCACCAGGGCCGCGGTCTGGAGGTCGCCGACCATGCCGTGGTCGGCGATGGGCGGGTATCGGTTCACGGGCCACTCCTCCGCCGGTGCGGGCGCTGTGGGCCGCAGCGCCCACGGTCCCTCACAGGGTGCGCCGCACGTCAGCACGGCGCATCCCGGCGCATCCGGTCGCATCCCGGCGCAGGGGTGTCGGTGACGGGCAGGGCCGTGGGATGGTCGGGGGATGGGCGAGTGGGGTGTCGTGGGGGCGGCTCTGCTGGGGGTCGCCGGCGTGCTGGCGGTGTGGGAGAGGAGGGCGGGGGCCGGATTCGAGCAGCGGCGGGAGGCGGAGCGGGCCCGGCTCGTCGCGCAGCTCGCCGAAGCAGGGGCGGCCGCGGGCGAGGGGACGGGGGAAGGCCCGGGTGCGGGCGCCGGCTCCGCGGGGAGGGCGGCGGCCGGGGATCCGAAGTACGCCGACGTCGGAGGCATCCCGCGCGGGTACGGCCGGGACCGGCCCGAGGCCCGGGGGGACGCCGGCTTCACGGCCGTACTGGTCGAGTACTACGCGTACGGGCTGGCGCAGGCGCGCAGCAGTTTCGCCACCAGCCAGCGGTTCGCCGGAGTGGGGGCCGCGATCCTGCTGGTCGGCGTCGCGCTCGGGGTCTGGAAGGCGGAGAGCACCGGGGAGCTCTACCTCGGAATCGTCATCAGCTCGGTCGGCGTGGTCGTCACCCTCGTAGGGCAGCTGTTCCACCGGCGCGCCGACATCGCGCTGCGGCACATGGCCGACCAGACCGCCGCCCTGCGGGAGGACCGCCGGGCCGCCGCGGCCATGCAGCAGGCCGTCGGGCTGCTCGACGAGGTGGCCGACCCCGAACTGCGCGCCCGGCTGCAAGCCGGCCTGATCATGAAATTGTCCGGGGCCGAGCTGCCCCGCTAGCGGGATAGTGGGGGTATGTGCCGTTCCATCAAGACCCTGCGCCCGCCCGCCATCCCCGAGAAGGCCACCGAGGAGGAGATCCATGCCGCCGCGCTGCAGTACGTGCGCAAGGTGTCCGGCTTCCGGGCGCCCGCCGCGCACAACCAGGAGGTCTTCGACGCGGCCGTGACCGCCGTCGCCGACGCGACGCGCGACCTGCTGGACGGGCTCCGGGTGCGCGGCGCCACCACCCCTGCCTAGTGCTGTGACCGGGGCCGACGCGGCCGGCCCGGGGGCGGAAGGGGCAGGGGACAGGGGCAGGTCAGAACGTACGGGCCCGGCGGCGCAGGATCCAGATGCCGGCGCCCAGCGCACTCGCCGCGAGGGTGCCGCCGATCGCGATCTGGGCCGGGCTCACCGTGCCGATGCTGCCGCCCTGGCCGCCGCGGGCCGCACCGGGGGCGACCTGGAGGGAGACGGTGATGCGCGTCCCGCCGAAGTCACCGCACTCGAAGGTGACGGGGTGCACGCCCGTGGAGGCACCGCGCAGGATGGTGGCGCTCCCGGACAGGATGTCGGAGCTGCTGCCCCCCGACAGCCGCACCTCGCCGAACGCGCTCGACGCGGCCCGCGCGCTGCCGGCGCCGCAGCCCCGCAGGCCGAGCAGGACCCGGCTGCCGGGGGCGACGGTGGTCGGGGACACGTTGGCCGAGAGGTTGGGGCCGCTGACGGCGTGGGCGGCGGGGAGCGGGGCGGCAGCGGTGGCGGCGACTGCGAGCGTCGCGACCGCGAGGCTCAACAGCGGGCGGTTCGACGGCTTGGCAGGCATGGCGAGAACTCCCTCGGGCTCCTCGAAACGGCGCGGCCAGGCCACGGATGTGACGCGGATTCGGTTGCGCACCGTGCTGTGGACGTTAGGAGCCCGAGCCGCCGATGGCGATCGGGGCCGGGTGAACGGGTGACTCTCTGCGCCACCCGGGGGAACGGCCGGGGGCGGAACGTTACGCCGTCGGCGCCGCTGCGGGGGCCGGGCGGCGGATGACGAACGCGGCGAGGGCTCCCGCGGCGAACAGGGCGAGCACCGAGACGGCGGTGCCGAGCCAGGCCGCACCGAGCCACTGGGTGCCGTAATAGCCGAAGGCCACGCTGTAACCGGCCCAGGCCATGCCCGCCAGAGCCGACCACGGCAGGAACTCCCGCACCTTGCGGTGCGTCTTCCCCGCGCCCAGCGACACCACCGAACGGCCGGCCGGAGCGAACCGGGCGATCACGACCAAGGCTCCACCCCCCCGGGCCAGGGCCGTACCCAGGCGCTCCTGGGCCCGCGTCAGGCGCCGGGAACGGGCGATGGCCCGCTCCAGCCGGTCGCCGCCGCGCCGGGCCAGCCGGAACGCGGCCATGTCACCCAGCACCGAAGCGGTCGTGGCGATCAGCAGGAGTGCCGCGATGTCCGGGACCTGCTCCGGCACCGGCACCGGCACCGGCCCCGCCGCCCCGGCGGCAGCCGCAGCCGCCGCCGCGGTGATCACCAGCACCCCGCTCGGCAGCACCGGAAGGAACACGTCGAGCACCACGGACAACGCCACCACGGCGTAGATCCATGGGCTCGCGGTCAGCGACCCCAGACTCTCCCACAAGACGAGACCCCCCGGTCCGGTTGACGTGCCTCGGCACGAGGCGCCGCGACGTCGCGCGGAAGCGGCAGGGGCGGCTTGACAGCCACACAGCGTACGCCCGGCAGCGCCGCCCCGGACGGCCGGGGGCGCCCCCGCCGCGCCGCGCGTCAGCCGCAGGGGCCCGTCGGCCCGCGTCCGCCCCTCCCCGCGCTCAGGGCTCCGGCGTCAGCCGGCGGTCCAGGACCGTCACCAGCCGGGCGCCCGCGCCCACCCGGCCGCCACGCCGCCGCTTTCCGCCCGTCCGGCGCGCCTGCTCCAGCCGCAGCCGCGCCACCCGCCCCGACAGCGACAGAGTCATCAGCTGGTTCCCGAACCAGGGGCCGCCCGTACGCCGCCAGCTCAGCGGAGGACGGCCCGTCCTCCCGTGCCGCGACAGACCGCGCCCCAGCCAGCGGCCGAGCCGCGACCAACCCAGCCGGAACCCCCACCGCACCACCGCCGGGATCGAGTTGTGCACCGGCGAGCACGTCAGCTGGAACAGCCGCGCCGTGCTCGGTATTCGGGGCTCGGCCACGTACGCGTGGTGCACGTCCCCCGACAGCACCGCCACCGTCGCCGGCGCCCGCGGCCCCGTCCCCACCTCCTCGATCAGATCACTGAGCGCCTTGAACGAGGCCGGGAACGCCGCCCAGTGCTCCAGATCGCTGCGCCGCCGCAGGTCCTCGCCGATCCGCGCCCAGCGGGGCCCGCGCTCACCGCGGCACAGCGCGGCGTTCCACACCTCCGCGTCATGGATCAGCGGCGGCATCAGCCACGGCAGGGAGGACCCGATCAGCAGGTGGTCGTACCCCCCGTGACCGGCCAGGGCGTTCTCCCTGAGCCACTCCTGCTCGGCCGGGTCGAGCATGGCCCGCCCGTCCTCGGCGAGCACCCGCGCCGCCCGCGTGTCCACCATCAGCAGCCGCGACCGGCCGAAGTCACGCCGGTAGCTCCAGCGCACCGAGCTCGGGTCGGCGTCCGCCGCGGCGGCGAAGGCGCGCAGCGCGTCCGTACCGTCCGCGTCCTTGCACACCTCCTGGTACAGCGCGTCGGCAGCGAGCTCGGCGGGCGAGAGATTGCCCAGGTGCTGGTACACCCAGTACGACATCAGCCCGCTGATCACCCGCTCCTGCCACCACGGCGTCGCCCGCATCTCCGCGAGCCACGCGGCGCTGGTGTTCCAGTCGTCCACCACGTCGTGGTCGTCGAATATCTGGAGGCTGGGGACGGTCGACAGGAGCCAGCGGATCTCCGGGTCCAGCCAGGACTCGTAGTAGAGACGGGTGTACTCCTCGTAGTCAGCGACCTGCGCGCCGGGCGCCTCCCGCAGGTCGCGGCGGGCCGCCAGCCACCGCCGGGTCTCCCGGGACAGCTGGTCCGCGTACACCTGGTCGCCCAGGAGCAGCAGGACGTCGGGGCGCGGATCCTGAGGGGCGGCGGCGAGCTGCGCCGCGAGGGTGTCGAGCGCATCCGGCCCGTGCGGCCCGCGCCGGTCGGCCGGAGGGGCGGCCTGCCGGCAGGATCCGAACGTGATCCGCAGGCCGGGGCCGGGGCGACCGGCATCGGCCGCGGCGGGGGTGCTGATCGTGCTCGGCGGGAAGGCACCGTCGGGCAGTGGCCAGACGCGCACCCCGTCGAGCAGCACCTCGTACGAGGTCGTGGTCCCCGGGGCCAGGCCGGTCACCGGCACCAACGCGTAGTGGTGCCCGGCTATCTGGAACGTGCGCACACGGCCGGCGGCCCCGTCGGCGCAGCGCACCTCGGCCGTGCACGGGCGGTCGGTCTCGACCCATATGGTGGCCGAAGCGCCCGTGTTCCAGTCGACGTGGCGCAGCAGCGGCCCCAGGCGCAGCGTGGCCATGGAACTCCCCCTCCTCCGTAACTTCGATCACGGTACGACGGCGAGGGGGAGCCTGGCCTCCCCCTGGTGGGGGAATTCGGGCGAGGGCCGGCAGACGGCCGGAAGCGGCTGCGCCCGCGGCCGGTCCGCAGGGGGGCCTCAGCAGCCGTTCAGGACGTTCACCAAGGCCGTCTTCTCGGCGGAGTCCATGCTCAGGCCCCAGTACTGCTTCACGTGGACCCACATGCGGGCGTAGGTGCAGCGGTAGGAGGTGGTGGACGGCAGCCACTCGGCCGGGTCCTGGTCGCCCTTGGCCTGGTTGACGACGTCGGTGACCGCGATGAGCTGCGGGCGGGTGAGGTCGTTGGCGAACTGCTGGCGCTTGGAGGTGGTCCAGGAGTTGGCGCCGGAGCGCCAGGCCTCGGCGAGCGGGACGACGTGGTCGATGTCGAGGTCGGCCGCCGCGGTCCAGGTGGCGCCGTCGTACTCGGAGTACCAGCTGCCGCTGACCGAGGCGCAGTTGGCGTCGGTGACGACGTTGCGGCCGTCCCGCTTCAAAACGGTCTCGCGGGTGTTGCAGCTGCCGGAGACGGTGCTCCAGTGCGGGAACAGGCTGCGGCTGTAGCCGCTGGTCGAGCCCTCGGCGCGCGGCGTGACGGTGGCGAGGTAGGCCCGGGCGGCCGAGGCGCTGATGGGGGTGGGCGGGGCGGCCTGTGCGACCGGGGCGTTCACGAGGGAGGTGAGGGCGGCGAGCGCAACTGTTGACGCGAGCACGCCAAGGCGACGCGCGTAGACGGTGGGTATGCGGGCCGAAAGGGCCATGGGGATGCTCCCTGGGTGCGGGGGGTGTGCGGCCGGGTGGCCCCCGGAGGGGCCCGGCCAGGGTGGCGGCGCCGGATTGCGTGACGGCGGGCGCAAGGTTACAGGGGTGCGACATGGGCACGTCACGTTTGGGTCCCCAACTTTCCCGCAACAAACGGAAGTTGAGGTTCCGAAGGTGTGGAAGGCGTGTCGGAAGGGCGCGCAAGTGACCAAAGTCCTGGTCCGGACCGCCCCGGGCTCCCGTATGCTGGTCAGAGCAGAAGGGGAGTAGCTCTTCGCCGGACCGTCGACATACTGCTGGGTCACCCAGCCGGCGCCCGGAGGCAGACTGCCGCACGTGCGGGGTCCGCCAGCGAGACCTTCGGCCGCAGTGTCCTGTCCAGGTCCACCTGCAACCGTCCGTACAGGGGCGTACGCATGTGAACACCGTCAGGGCGCCGCCGAGCCGAAGCGACCCCTGACACACCCCAGGTCTCTCGGAACCGGCGGCGCCCGCCCCGCCCCCGATCGAGGTCCCATCCCGTGTTCAGCGCGAACTTCAGCATTGCCGTCACGGCCATCGCGTTCGGCGTCGTCTTCCTCGCCGAGCTCCCCGACAAGACGGCCCTCGCCGGCCTGATGCTCGGCACCCGCTACCGCGCCTCCTACGTCTTCGCCGGCGTCGCCGCCGCCTTCGCCGTGCACGTCGCACTCGCCATCGCCGCGGGCAGCGTCCTCACCCTGCTCCCGCACCGGCTCGTCCAGGCCGTGGTCGGCGTCCTCTTCCTCGCGGGCGCGGCCATGCTGCTGCTGAAGAAGGGCGACGACGACGAGGAGGTCAAGGCGCCCGCCGACCAGTCCTTCTGGAAGGTCTCCGGGGCCGGTTTCATGCTGATCCTCGTCGCGGAGTTCGGCGACCTCACACAGATCATGACCGCCAACCTGGCCGCCCGGTACGACAACCCCGTCTCGGTCGGCATCGGCGCCGTACTCGCCCTGTGGGCGGTCGCGGGCATCGGCATCCTGGGCGGACGCACCCTGATGAAGTACGTGCCGCTGAGCCTGATCACCAAGGTCGCGGCCGCCGTCATGGCCGCCCTCGCCGCGTTCTCCCTGTACGAGGCGATCGCGGGCTGAGCTGACGGGAGGGGGCGGGCGGTGCGGGGCGCCGGCGGGCCGGGGGTGCCCCGCGGGTCCGACGGAGGCTGAAGCGCTCCGGGAGCTCCCGGAGCGCGGGCGCGCCGGGGTGCGTCCGGGGGCGTCAGGCGGCGGGGGTGAGGGTGAGGTGGATCGCGCCGGTCGGGGTCGTGGTGACGCGGACGGCGGTCAGGTCGGGGACGTGGGCCGTCGGAGCGTGCTCGGCGGCGCGGGGGCCGATGCCGATCACGCGCATTCCGGCGGCGTGGCCGGCTGCTATGCCCGCGCCCGAGTCCTCGAAGACGATGCAGTCGGCCGGGTCGACGCCCAGTTCGGCGGCGCCCTTGAGGAAGCCTTCGGGGTCCGGCTTGCTGGCCCCCACGCACTCGGCCGTGACCCGCACCTCGGGCATCGGCAGGCCGGCCGCGGTCATCCGGGCCGTGGCCAGGGTCGCGTCGGCGGAGGTGACGAGGGCGTGCGGCAGCCCGCCGATCGCCGCCATGAACGCCGCGGCCCCGCCGACCGGGACCACGCCCTCCGTGTCGGCGGTCTCCCGCGCGAGCATGACGGCGTTCTCGGCGTGGTTGACCTCCATCGGGCGCTCCGGCAGGAGGATGGCCATCGTGGCGTACCCCTGGCGGCCGTGCACCACCTTGAGGGCCGCCTCCGGGTCCAGCCCGTGGGAGACCGCCCACTCGCGCCAGCAGCGCTCGACCACCGCGTCCGAATTGACCAGCGTGCCGTCCATGTCCAGGAGCAGGGCCCTGGCGGTGAGGACGACGGGGGAGGGGGTGGCGCTGGCCGGCACGGCGGGACTCCAGACGGGGCGGGAGAAGAGAACAAGTGGTTCCGTCCACCGGTCAGGGAATGCGGACGGAACCACTTTGTTCCTACACGATACAAAACAAGGGGCGGTGTGCGCCACCACGGGGTCGGGACGTCAGCCGCGGCCCTCCAGAACCCTGCGCGTCTGCGGGCCGTAGACGCCCTCCGGGTCGCCCTTGATGTCGTTCTCCCACTGGAACCAGGCGACGGCGTTCTCGGTGCGGTCGTCGTACTTGCCGGTGTACTTGCCCCGGTACAGGCCCTCGGCCGCGAGTTGCCGCTGCAGCTTCTCCACCTCGGGGCCGCTGTCGCCGTGCCTCAGCGTCGGCCCCTTCGGGGCCGGCGGGGAACTGCTCGCCGGGCGCGGCGCGGACGACGGGCTCGGCGGCGATGCGGGCGCCGAGGAACGGGAAGGGCTGGGCGACGCCGACGCCGATCTGGAGTGGCTGGCGGACCCGGTGGCAGACGCCTTGCGGGACGGAGCCGCCGAGGTGGTCGCCGTCTCCGCCGGATCGGTCGGCGCCACGCTGGCCGCCGGCCCCGTCGGCTTCGCGTCCAGGAGGACCGTGTCGCTGTCGGCGGAGTGCGGCAGCATGCCGAACGCCAGGGTCGCCGTGCCCACCGCCACCACCGTCCCGGCACCGGCGAGGACCGTCGGGAGGCGGCGCCGGCGGGAGCCCGACGAGGACCGCTTCCCGGGGGCCCCACCCCCACCCCCTCCCCTTCCCCCGAGCGTGCCGAGTTCGCCCAGGTCGTGCGGGGCCGGGAGCGGAGCCGTCTGGGCAGGCCAGGACGCCTGCGGCGGTGTGTCCGGCCAGACCGAGGGTGTTCCGTACGCAGGGGTGGCGTCCCCGTGCGCCGCCGCAGCGTCCGGGTGGGCGTGGGCGTGGGCGTGGGCGTGGGCGTGCGCCGTGGCGGTCACCGCGCCGTACACCGCCTGCGCCGGCGGTATCGGCGGCATCGGTGGCGCGAGCGGTATCTGCTGCGTCGGCTGTGTCGTCAGCGGGTCCGACTCGCCGGGATGGGACAGCGATACGTAGGGACGGATGCGCAGTGGCTCGAAACCGCCCCCCGGTCCTCCCGGCGCGCACTCGCAGCCGACGCCCATGGCGTCGCAATCTGGACAGCGCTCAGCGCTCACTGGACTCCCTCCCTGGCCATTGCCTGCGATTATGCAGACCCGCCAACGGCCGCCCAACCCGCCCGAGAGGCCATAACCGGACACACCGCTCAGGATGGAAATGTTGCCCCGGCCTGAGGAGGAGAGGATGGCTGGCGAAGTCACCAAGGGCGCCGCGGATCCCGTTTCCGGTCCGGGAAGGTCCAGCCCCGCCGCCGAACACGCCTCCCGTGAGGTCCTCGCCTCCATCGGCGCGCTGCTGCTGGGCCTGCTGCTCGCCGCCCTCGACCAGACCATCGTCTCCACCGCCCTGCCGACGATCGTCAGCGATCTGGGCGGAATGGAGCACCTGTCCTGGGTCGTCACCGCGTACCTGCTCGCCTCCACCGCCGCGACGCCTCTGTGGGGCAAGCTCGGCGACCAGTACGGGCGCAAGAAACTGTTCCAGGGCGCCATCGTCCTCTTCCTCGTGGGATCCGCCCTCTGCGGCATCGCCCAGGACATGTCCCAGCTGATCGGGTTCCGCGCCCTCCAGGGCCTCGGCGGCGGCGGACTGATCGTGCTGTCCATGGCACTCGTCGGCGACATCGTCCCGCCCCGCGAACGCGGCCGGTACCAAGGCCTCTTCGGAGCCGTGTTCGGCGCGACCAGCATCCTCGGACCGCTCCTCGGCGGCCTGTTCGTCGACCAGCTGTCCTGGCGCTGGGTCTTCTACATCAACCTCCCCATCGGTCTCGTCGCACTCGGCGTCATCTCGACGACCTTGCACATCCCGGGGCGCCGCTCGAAGCACACCATCGACTACCTCGGCACGTTCCTCATCGCATGCGTCGCCACCTGCCTCGTCCTCATCGCCTCCCTCGGCAGCAACTGGGGCTGGGGATCGGCGCGGATCATCGGCCTCGCCGTCCTCAGCGCCGTTCTGCTCGTCGCGTTCGTCCTCGCGGAGCGCAGGGCCGCAGAACCCGTCCTCCCGCTCGCTCTCTTCCGCATCCGCACCTTCACCCTCTGCTCGGTGATCAGCTTCATCGTCGGGTTCGCGATGTTCGGCGCGATGGTCTACCTCCCGACGTTCCTGCAGGTCGTGCAGGGCGTCTCGCCGACCCTGTCCGGCGTCCACATGCTGCCGATGGTCCTCGGCATGCTCATCGCCTCCACCGGATCCGGCCAGATCGTCACCCGCACCGGCCGCTGGAAGGTCTTCCCCATCCTCGGCACCGGGGTGACCGCGATCGGACTCCTGCTGCTGCACCAGCTGCACCGCACCAGCGGCAGCTGGGAGATGAGCACGTACTTCTTCGTGTTCGGCCTCGGGCTCGGCCTGGTGATGCAGGTCCTCGTACTGGCCGTGCAGAACGCCGTCAGCTACGAGGACCTCGGCGTCGCCACCTCCGGAGCGACGTTCTTCCGCTCCATCGGCGCCTCCTTCGGCGTCGCGATCTTCGGCACGGTCTTCGCCCGCGGGCTCGACGAGAACCTCGCCGCGGCCCTCGCCGGGTCCACCATCCCGCCCGGCACGATCGCACAGGTGGAGGCGGACCCCCGGGCCGTCGCGACGCTGCCCGCCGACGTGCAGCCCACCGTGCTCGACGCCTACTCCGAATCGATCACGAACGTCTTCCTCTACGCCGTCCCCGTCGTGCTCGTCGCCTTCGCCGTCTCCTGGTTCCTCAAGGAGGACAAGCTGCGCGGCTCTGTGACCGCCCCCGACGTGACCGAGACGCTCGCCTCCAATCCCGTCCAGCGCTCCTCCCACGAGGAGGTCGCCCGCGCACTGTCGGTCCTGGGGACCCGCGAAGGCCGCCGCCACGTCTACGAGAAGATCACCGAACGGGCCGGGCTGGACCTGCTGCCCGCCTCCAGCTGGCTGCTGCTACGGATCAACCGGTACGGGTCGGTCGAGCCCGCGCTGCTCGCGGAGCGCACCGCCGTCCCGCTGAAGGTGCTCACCGAGGCCACCCGCCAGATCGAGGAGCGCGGGCTCGTCGTACGGGACGGGCTGCCGCTGGTCCTGACCGACCGCGGACGCGCGTACGCGGCGAAGCTGGCGCAGGCCCGCGAGGAGTCCCTCGCCACGCTGCTCGGCGACTGGTGGAGTCCCGACCGCCCGACCGACCTGGCGGAACTGGTCAAGGACATCAACGCCGAGCTCTGCGGCTCCGACGCCGAGGAACCGTACGACGCGCCCCCGCGCCGCGACCATTCCGCCCACTGACCGGCACGGCACCGCACGGCACGGCACGCACTCAGGCCAGGCCCTTCTCGAACCAGTGCTCCGCGTACGGGGCCGAGTTGTACGCCGGTATCTCCGCGTACCCGTTCCGCGCGTACAGGGCGCGGGCCTCCACCAGGTCCGATCGCGTGTCCAGGCGGACGCGCTCGGCGCCCAGGGCCCGGGCCCCGTCCTCCAGCGCGGCGAGCAGCGCAGCGCCGCCGCCGGTGCCGCGGGCGCGCGGGTCCACGTACACCCGGGTCAGTTCGGCGGTGACGGGGTCCAGCATCCGTATGCCGCCGCAGGACAGGGGCGCGCCGTCCAGCCGACCGACGACGAACCGGCCCGTCGGCGGGACCAACCCGTCGGCCGGGTCGTCCCGCAGCCCCTCGTCCACCTCGGCCTCGGTCGCGGGCCGCTTCCAGTAGCGGCCGACGACTTCCGCGTAGTACGCGCGCCGCAGCGCGGTGGCGTCGGGCGTGTCGACGTGTTCGGCGGTGACGGTCCAGGTGCCGGTGGCAGTGGCGGTGCCCGTGGTAGTGGCGGTGGCGGTGGCGGCTTCGGTGTCGAAGTTGATGTTCATGGAGCCATTGTGGAATCGCGCCGAGTTCCGTCGCGTGGAATATCCACAGGGGCGGGCCGATGATGGGAAAAGGGTTAAATCGTACCGACGGAGGGCGTGACCGCCATGTCCCAACACCCTGACGCTGCCCTGATCCGCCGCGGCTACGAGGCCTTCGGTAAGGGCGACATGGACACCCTGGGCTCGCTGATGACGGCCGACGTCATCCACCACATGCCCGGCAGCAACCCGCTGTCAGGCCACCACAAGGGCCGGGAAGCCGTCCTCGGCCTCTACCGCCGGCTCGCCGAGGAGACCGGCGGCACCATGGAGGTCGAACTGCACTCCGTGTTGGTGGACGGGCGCGGACACGGCATCGCCCTGCACACCTTCCGCGGTGACCGGGGCGACCGCGGACTGGAGGTCCAGCAGGGCCTCTTCTTCACGATCGTCGGCGGAAAGATCAGCGACATCGACGAGTGCACGCAGGACATCGACGAGGAGGACGCCTTCTGGAGCTGACGGCCTCCCCGCCTCCTGCCCGCGCTGCCCGCGCTGCCCGCACTGCCTGCGCCGGCCCTGCGCTTACCCGGGCCCCGCGGGTCAGGCCCCGGCCTTCGGCCCCGCCTGCTGCACGACCTCGAACGACCACACCGTCGACGCCGACGCCGCCGGCTTCGGCCGCTCCCCGGCCCCTGCCTGGCCGCCACCGGACCCGCCCTGGTGCGCCGCCTTCATGGGGCCCTCCATCCACGCCTGGAAGTCCTCCTCGGACCTCCACCGCGTGTAGACCAGGTACTGGTCGGTGCCCTCCACCGGACGCAGCAGTTCGAACCACTCGAACCCGTCAGAACCCTCCACGGTGCCCGCCCGCGAGGCGAACCGCTGCTCCAGCACTTCCCGCTGCTCGGCGGGCACGGTCAGAACGTTGATCTTCACGATGCTCATGACCGCCATCCTAGGGATCCGGCGGGGGATATCGTCGGTCCGGGTAATTCAACGCGGCAGCCGGGCGAAGTCAGGGTTGCGTTCATCAGGCGGGAGGCCGGCGAGGCGTGGCGAACGCGGCGGAGCACAGCGGTGCGAACGGACATGCCGGAGTCATAGGCGGGCCCGACGGAAGCGGTGGCAGCACCCGGCTCGCGGCCGCGCGTCTGCTCCTGTGGGCGCTCGTCGGGGTCCTCGCTGTCAGGCAGGCCGCGGTCGTGCTGCGGGTGCCGCCCGGCGAATGGCTCGCCGACCTGCACCTTCCCGGCGCCCTGCCCGGCTCGCTGTACGACGCCGGGCAGTTCTCCGGGACCCCCTTCGCCGGGCTCGTCCTGAAGCCGCTCCTCGATCTCACCGCGACCGCGCCCGCGTCCTCGCTGGAGCTGGCCTGGACCTGCGCGACCCTGCTGTGCGTCGCCGCGGTCGGGCTCGTCGCCGCGCGCGGCCTGCCCGACCCCGTGCCGCGGCGCACCGCGCTGCTCGCCGCGCCCGCCCTGGTCGGCCTGATGCTGGTCTCACTGCCCGTCCGGGAGGCCGCCGGGCCCGGCCAGACCGCCGTCCTGCCGGTCCTGCCCGTGCTGCTGGTGCTGCTGGCCGTGTTCCGCGTCCCCGGCGAACGCCCCGCGGGCTTCCTCCTCGGCCTCGCCGCCGCCCTACAGCCCGCCCTGCTGCTCTTCGCGCCGCTGCAGTGGCGCACCGGCCGCCGCACCGCCGCCCGGGCCGCCGCCGTCACCTTCGCCGGCGCGAGCGCCCTCGCCTGGGCGGCCCTGCCCGGCGACTCGTGGACGTACTGGGTGCACCACCTCGCCGGCACCGGCCTCGGCGGCACCCCCGACGCCCTCGCCAACCAGTCCGTGCACGGCGCCCTGCTGCGCCTCGGCCTGACCGGCCCCGCCGAGATCCTGCTCTACGCGGCCCTCGCCGCCGCCATCGCCTGGACCGGGCTGCGGCGCGCCGTCCACCACGCCCGCGACGGGCAGTTGCTCCTCGCCGTCGCCGTCACCGGGTGCGTGGCCGTCGCCGTGACCCCGACCGGCTGGCGCCACCAGCTGCTGTGGGTGCTGCTCACGGTGGCGGGCAAGGTCGGCAGCCGCGCCGCCGACCGGCGCGTGTGGCCCGTCGCCGTGGTCCTCGCCGCGACCCTGCCCAGCTCCGTCCTGCTGCCCAACATCGCGGTGCTGGCCCCCGTACGGGACAACGTGCTGCTGCTGACGGCGCTGGCCGCGGCCTGCGCGGTGCCGTTCCTGCCGCGCTCCTCCCCGTACTGGCGCGAACCCGTTCCGACCGCGTACGCGCAGCCGGCCGCCGCCCGGTGGCGGGCCGTGCCGCTGCTGCCGTTCTGGCGGCGCGTGCTGTCGCGGCCCAACCTGCTGCTGGAACTGCTCCTCATACGCGTCGGATACTCGATCTACTCGCACATCCGCGCCGCCGCCCCCGCCGGCCGTAGCCGCGCCGAGGAGCACGGCCGCGAGGTCCTCCGCATCGAGCGCGCCCTCGGCATCGACGTCGAACACGCCGTCAACCAGGCCGTGGTGCACACGGCCTGGCTGGAGAAGTCCTTCAACTTCTACTACACGTCGTTCCACTTCGTGGTCCCGCTGACCATCCTCGGCGTCCTGTACTGGCGCCGGCCCGGCGACTACCGCTGGGCGCGCGCCTCCCTGGGCCTGGCCACCGTCCTCGCGCTCGCCGGCTTCTGGCTCTACCCGCTCGCGCCGCCGCGCCTCATGCCCGGCCTCGGCTTCATCGACACCGTGCACGGCCCGCAGGACCTGGCCAACCCCCAGTACGGGGCGATGACCGCGATCTCCAACCAGTACGCGGCGATGCCCTCGCTGCACTTCGGCTGGTCGCTGTGGTGCGGGGTCGTCATCATCGTGCTGGCGCCGAAGGCCTGGCAGAAGCTCCTCGGGGCGCTGCACCCGCTCATCACGGTGTGCGCGATCGTCGCCACCGCCAACCACTGGGTGCTCGACGCGGTCGGCGGAGCCGTCGTCGTCGCCGCCGGGTTCGGGCTGGTGCACGCGCTGTCCGGGCCGCGCCGGCTGGAGGTCACGCTGCCGGGGCAGCGGGGTGCCGGAGGCGATGGGCCCGGTGCTCCCGCTACTCGCGGTGTCCCGGGGGAGGTCGTTGCGCGGGTGTCGTCGGGTTCAACCGCCGGCTCGTAAGCGCGTGGGCGCGTGGGCGCGGGTTCGGTTCCCGAACGGCTGTGCCGCGGTGGTGGACCGGGTGTTCCGCGCGCGCATCCGGGGTGCGGGCTCCCCTGCTGACGGGCCGGCCGTCTGTCCGTCTGTCCGTCTGTGCGTCTGTCCGGTCGCGGGAGCTGGCCGTAGGGGCGCCGGGCACGACCGCTCCGGCGCCCCTTCGGTGGATCGCCGCGTTCTGCCAGGATCCGCCCGCGCCGGCACACCCGCCACTCGGGCGGGGGTCAGACGCCCGGGCTCACTGGTCCGGCGCCGCCCGCAACTGCGCGAGGAGCAGGGCGACTGCCGCCTCCGCCGTATCGGCCTCGCCGATGACGCGCGTGAGGCTGGGGTTCAGAACGCGGAACCGGCCGTCGTGCAGCGGTTCGACGGCCGGTGTGTCCGTCTCGGTCGGCAGGCCGGTGCCGGTGCCGAACCGCAGTACGCAGCGGCTGGTGAACGGGTACAGGCGCCGCAGCTCCGGTTGTGCGGAGGCGGCCTCGATCAGTGCGAGGACGCCCCGCCCCGTGGCCGCGGCCTGGGAATCACCCCGGTCGAGCATCAGCCGCCACGTCGTCGGCAGACGCTGCCAGCGCGCCTCCACGCTCTCGTTGATACCGCTGTCCTGGAGGTTCATCCGCGCAGTCTGACGGCGTCGGCGCCGCCGCGACAATCCTTCGGACGGCATCGATGACGGGCCGTTACCGCAGCTTGTCGCGATCGTCGCCTCACTCTGTGCAACCCCTCCGGGAACACGGAGAACACGAAAACACTCGGAGAACACCGGAGAACACCGGAGGACGGGGGTGGATACGGGTCTACTCAGTCCGACTCGGCCCGACTCGCGCCGAATCATGCTGAATCGGGTTGAAGCCGGTCGAGCGCGCCCAATATCGCGGAATCGGGCGAACTCCCTGAACGGGCCGCGGAAGCCGCACCCCCGGGGAACGGCAGGGACCGGGCGTGGGAGGAGGCCGCCCCTGCCGTCCCGGACCGGTCCTGTCACATCCGCTCAGGCGTGGCTGACCCGGAGCTCCTTGATGCCGTTCAGCCAGGCCGCACGCAGGCGCCGCGGCTCGCCGGCGAGCCGCAGGTCGGGCAGGGCGTCGGCGAGCGCGTTGAAGATCAGCTCTATCTCCAGGACGGCCAGGGACTTGCCCAGGCAGAAGTGCGGCCCGCCGCCTCCGAAGCCCAGGTGCGGGTTCGGGTCGCGGGTGATGTCGAAGTCGTCCGGGTTCTCGAAGACCTCGGGGTCGTGGTTGGCGGAGGAGTAGAACAGCCCGACCCGGTCGCCCGCCTTGATCTTCTGGCCGCCCAACTCGGTGTCCTGGGTGGCGGTCCGCTGGAAGGACACCACGGGGGTGGCCCAGCGCACGATCTCCTCGGCGGCGGTCGCCGGCCGGGCCGCCTTGTACAGCTCCCACTGCTCGGGATGGGTCAGGAACGCGTGCATGCCGTGGCTGATGGCGTTGCGCGTGGTCTCGTTGCCCGCGACCGCCAGCAGGAGGACGAAGAACCCGAACTCGTCGGAGCTCAGGTTGCCCTGCCCCTCGGCCGCCACGAGCTGGGTGACGATGTCCTTGGCCGGGCACTCCTTGCGGGCCGCGGACATGTTCATCGCGTAGCCGATGAGCTCCATGGCGGCCTCTGCCCCGACCGCCTCGGTGATGGCGTACTCGGGGTCGTCGTACGCGATCATCTTGTTGGACCAGTCGAAGATGCGCAGCCGGTCCTCCTGCGGTACGCCGATCAGCTCGGCGATGGCCTGGAGCGGGAGCTCGCACGCGACGCGCGTGACGAAGTCGAAGGTGCCGTCGCCGCTGTTGCTGTTGCTGTTGCTGTTGCTGTTGCCGCCGTCGCCGCTGTTGCCGTCCTGGCTGCCGCCGCTCCCGCTGGCGGCGGTGTCCGTCGCCCCGGTGCGGGCCTGAGCCACTATGTTCCGCGCCCGTTCGCGCAGGGCGCCCTCCAGGTTCCGGATCGCCCGCGGGGTGAAGCCGCGCTGCACGATCTGGCGTACGCGGGTGTGCTCCGGCGGGTCCATGTTCAGCATGATCAGGCGCTGGGCCTCGATCTGCGCCCGCGGGATGTGCGGGTTGAAGCGGATGATGGCCGTGTTGAGGGTGGAGGAGAACAACTCCGGGTGCGTCGAGACGTACTTGACGTCCGCGTGCCGGGTCACGGCCCAGTAGCCCTCGTCGTCGAATCCGGTGATGCCGCGCGGCTGCGCGCACCACCACACGGGGGCGGTCTGCCGGAGCCGTGCGAACTCGGGGAGCGGGACGCGGTCCTGGAGGAGGTCGGGGTCGGTGGCGTCGAAGCCCTCGGGCAGCGCGGGACAGGTCATCGGGGCAACTCCAAGTCTGACGGCCCATCAGGAAGTGGAAGTGGCTGAAACGTAGTAACGAGTTCTAGAAGTCACAAGGGCTAGCGCGCCAACTGTTGCGTGGGGAATCCGTGGAGGCCGGGTGCAAGACCCTTGCGTGCAGGGCCCGGGGGTCATAAGACTGCGAGGAGAACTAGAACGCGTACTAGTTCAGGCGGGGCGCCGGGACGGCCCGCCGCGCCGGCACTGCGCAGGAGAGGACGAGCTCATGGCCGCGGAACCCGTCATCGTCGAAGCCGTACGCACGCCCATCGGCAAGCGCGGGGGCACACTCGCCAACCTCCACCCCGCCTACCTGCTCGGCGAGACGTACCGCGAGCTCCTCGCCCGTACGGGCATCCAGCCGGACTGCGTCGAGCAGATCGTCGGCGGCACCGTCACCCACGCCGGCGAGCAGTCGATGAACCCCGCCCGGACCGCCTGGCTCGCCATGGGCCTGCCGTACGAGACGGGTGCGACCACCGTGGACTGCCAGTGCGGCAGCTCCCAGCAGGCCAACCACATGGTCGCCAACATGATCTCCGGCGGTGTCATGGACATCGGCATCGCCTGCGGCGTCGAGGCCATGAGCCGGGTGCCGCTGGGGTCCGGATCCAAGCACGGCCCGGGCAAGCCCTTCCCGGACGAGTGGAACGTCGACCTGCCCAACCAGTTCGAGGCGGCCGAACGGATCGCCCGCCGCCGCGGCCTCGGCCGCGAGGACGTCGACCGGCTCGGGCTGCTCTCCCAGCAGCGGGCGGCCACCGCCTGGGCCGAGGAGCGGTTCAAGCGCGAGACCTTCGCCGTCCAGGTCCCCACCACCGAGGAGGAGCAGGCGGGGGGTCAGGGCATGTGGCGCCTGGTCCACCGCGACGAGGGCCTGCGCGACACCAGCATGGAGGCCCTGGCCGGGCTGAAACCGGTCATGCCGACCGCCGTGCACACCGCCGGGAACTCCTCGCAGATATCGGACGGCGCCGCGGCCGTGATGTGGGCCTCCCGGCGGATGGCCCGCGCCCTGCGGCTCAGGCCGCGTGCCCGGATCGTCGCCCAGGCCCTGGTCGGCGCCGACCCGCACTACCACCTGGACGGCCCGATCGACGCGACGCGGGCCGTGCTCGGCAAGGCCGGGATGTCCCTCAAGGACATCGACCTCGTCGAGATCAACGAGGCCTTCGCCTCCGTCGTGCTCAGCTGGGCCCAGGTCTTCGAACAGGACCTGGAGAAGGTCAACGTCAACGGCGGCGGCATCGCCCTCGGCCACCCCGTCGGCGCGACCGGCGCCCGCCTGATCACCACCGCGCTGCACGAGCTGGAACGCCGCGACAGGGAATTCGCCCTGATCACGATGTGCGCGGGCGGGGCGCAGGCCACCGGAACGATCATCCAGCGGCTCTGAGGCCGCGCCGCGGACGGCGCCTCCGGCGCCGCACGAACCCCTGTGGGATGGGAAGGCGAAGGCCCCGGGGCCGGACCTGGGGAGGCCGGCCACCGGGGCCTTCGTGTGTTCACGTGGTCGCGGGTCGCGGGTCGCGGGTCGCGGGTCGCGGGTCGCGTGGCGCGTGTTCGCGTGAACCAAGTCTGCGTGGGGCGCCCTTCGGCGCGGTGCCACCGGCTTAGTACCAGTGGTTGGCCTGCCAGAAGTTCCAGGCCTGGACCGGGGAGCCGTAGCGGGAGTTCATGTAGTCCAGACCCCACTTGATCTGCGTGGCCGGGTTGGTCTTCCAGTCGGCACCGGCGGAGGCCATCTTCGACGCCGGCAGGGCCTGGACCAGGCCGTACGCACCCGAGGAGGCGTTCGTGGCGGTGTGGTTCCAGCCGCTCTCATGGGAGACGATCTTGTCGAAGGCCGCGAACTGCGCCGGGTCCTTGATCATCTGCTGGGCGATCGCCTTGGCGCTCGTCGGGGCCGCCTGGGCGGGAACCGTGGCGAGCATGGAACCGGCGACACCCAGGGCGACGACGGAACCCGCGAGGGTCTTCTTGGAAGCGGCGATGCGGCGGATGACGGAGCGGGACACGGAAAGCCTTCCGTAGGGGACAAGGACGGTCGCGGCATGCCGGGGACATGCGTGAGCCACTCACGCGAGGGAGAGGGGTTCGTCCCGGCGGGGGGCTGTGCGCCCCGGCCGCCTCGGCGACAACACCAGTTAGCCAGGCCGTCGCCGCCCTGGCAAAGCCCCCCTTCTACTACGGGTCCTCGAAGCTCGCTCGTGGCGGGGTGGGTGCCGTACGAGGTGCGAGAGGTCTGGGAGAGCGCTGCGAAGGGGCTGCGGCAGGGCTGGGGAGGGCTGGGGGAGGGCTGGCGAAGGGCCGCGAGGGGGAGTGACGGGCCTACTAGGGTGGGCCGTATGTGACCTGGGTCCTGTGGGGTGCCTCACCGTCTGAGGCCTCGAATTTCACCTTCTGTGGCTGCTTGTACCTATTTCTGGGTGTGTCCCGGGCCACTTGCGGCCCCTGAATCGAAGGAGACCGGGGCGTCGAAGGCCGCTTTCCGAGTCGCCCGGCGCAGCGCCTTCAGCAGCGTGCCGCCGAGCGTGAGGGTCAGTACGACCGTCAGTGCGGCCCGGCCCAGGTCCCAGCCCAGCGAGGTCGCCAGGCAGTACGCGAGGAACCGGGCCAGGTTCGCCGCGACCGGATCCCCCGGATGGAACGACACGCCCTGCCCCATGCCCTGGAGCAGGACCCAGCCCTGCAAGTTCATGATCGTCCCGTACGCGAACGAGCCCGCGAACCCGTACGCCGCCAGCATCAGCAGCTCCGCCCGGCCCCGGACCCTCCCCCAAGCTCTCGGCTTCGCTCGAGCAGGGGGGACCCCCATCGCCCCGGGCAGCAGCCCGGCACCCAGCGCGAACCAGCCGAGGGCCAGCATCTGGAACGGCATCCACGGCCCGACCCCACCGGTGAGCAGGGCCGACGCGAACATCGTCACCGAGCCCAGGACGAAGCCGAAGCCGGGGCCGAGGACGCGGCCGCTGAGCACCATCAGGAAGAACATGGGCTCCAGGCCGGCCGTCCCCGCACCCAGCGGCCGCAGGGCGGCGCCGACCGCGGCCAGGACGCCGAGCATCGCCACCGCTTTGGAGTCCATGCCCTGGTCGGCGATGGTCGCGACGACCACCCCGACGAGGAGGGGGAGCAGCGCCGCGAAGAGCCAGGGGGCGTCCTGGGAGTGGGCGAGCCCGGACTGGCGGTCGGCGAGCAGCGGCCAGCCGAACGCGGCGATGCCGATCAGGGTGACGAGGACCAGGGCGACCGCGGCCCGCGGGCCGATCCGGACGGGGCGGTTCACAGGGTTCACGGCGTCGCCCCCTGCGCCGCCGGGGCGGACGCGAGGGCGGCGGCGACCTCGGGCACGGTGAGCCAGTGCCCCGGCGCCAGGATCTTGGCCACCTGGGGGGCGAAGGCCGGCGAGGACACCACGACCTCCGCGGTCGGCCCGTCCGCGACGACCTCACCGCCGGCCAGGACGACCACCCGGTGGGCCAGCTCCGCCGCCAGCTCCACGTCGTGCGTCGCCAGGACGATGGCGTGCCCGTCGGCCGCAAGCTCCCGCAGGATCCCGACCAGCCGGGCCTTGGCCGCGTAGTCCAGGCCGCGGGTCGGCTCGTCGAGCAGCAGCAGCGCCGGCCGGCCGGTGAGCACCAGGGAGAGGGCGAGGGCCAGCCGCTGCCCCTCGGAGAGGTCGCGCGGGTGGGTGTCGTCGGCCACCTCGGGCAACAGCGCCGACACCAGGTCCCGGCAGGTGCCGGGGGCCGCCCCGGCGTCGGCGTCGGCGGCAGCGCACTCGGCGGCGACCGTGTCGGCGTACAGCAGGTCGCGGGGCTCCTGCGGGACCAGGCCGACGCGGCGCACCATCTCCGGCGGCGGTGTGCGGTGCGGCACCCGGCCGCCGACCGTCACCTCGCCGCCGGCGGGGGCGAGGGTCCCGACCAGGGCGCCGAGGAGGGTGGACTTGCCCGCGCCGTTGCGGCCCATCAGGGCCACGGTCTCACCGGCCGCCACCGCGAGGTCGACGCCGTGCAGGACCTCCGCGCGGCCGCGGCGCACCGACAGGGCGCGGGCCCGGGCGACGGGGGTGGCGTGCTGGGTACGGGGGGTGTGTGTGGCGTGCTGGGTGGTGTGTGGGGTGGGGGTCGTGTCGGCGGTGCGGCGGAGCAGGCGGGTCAGGAGGCCGGGGCGGGCGGGGGGCGGCGTTGCCGTTACTGCCGTTGCCGTTGCCGCTGGCGTCTCGGGCTTCGGCGTCGTCGCGGTGCTGGTCCCGGGGTGGTCGGCCGAGGGGCGCGGGGGCGCAGCCGTGGTCCGGTGCGGGGGGCTCAGCTCCGACAGGCGGTCCCGCAGCGGGGGTGCCATGCGGCGGGCGTCGCGTACCGACAGGGGGAGCGGGGACCAGCCGGCCAGCCGGCCCAGCGAGACCACCGGTGGGTGTACGGGCGAGACGGCCATGATGTCCGCGGGGGCTCCGATGACCGGGGCCGCGCCCGGCCCGGGCAGGAGCAGCACCCGGTCGGCGTACTGGACGACCCGCTCCAGGCGGTGCTCCGCCATCAGCACGGTGGTGCCCAGGTCGTGGACCAGCCGCTGGAGCACCGCGAGGACCTCCTCCGCGGCCGCCGGGTCCAGGGCGGAGGTGGGCTCGTCCAGGACCAGCACCTTGGGGTGCGTGGTCAGGACCGAGCCGATGGCGACCCGTTGCTGCTGCCCGCCCGACAGGGAGGCGAGGGGGCGGTCGCGCAACTCGTTCAGGCCGAGCAGGTCCAGGGTCTCCTCGACGCGGCGGCGCATGACGGCGGGCGCCAGGCCCAGGGATTCCATGCCGTACGCGAGCTCGTCCTCGACCACGTCCGTGACGAAGTGGGAGAGGGGGTCCTGGCCGACCGTGCCGACGACGTCCGCCAGCTCGCGCGGCCGGTGGATGCGGGTGTCCCGGCCGTCCACGGTGACGCGGCCGCGCAGGGTGCCGCCCGTGAAGTGGGGGACGAGGCCGGACACCGCCCCGAGGAGGGTGGACTTGCCGGAGCCCGACGGGCCGACCAGCAGCGTGAGCTCTCCTTCGGGGACGACCAGGTCGGCGTCGCGGAGGGCGGGCTGCGCCGCGCCGTCGTAGGTGACCGACACCTGCTCGAAGCGGATCACTGCGACGCCTCCTTCTGCGGAGCGGGGCGGGGGGCGGGGGCCCGCATCGGTTCGGGTTCGGGTTCGGGGGTGTGAGTGGGGGTGCGGGTGGGGGCGGCCAGTGGTCCCGGGACCGGTGCCACTACGGCCGGGAGCAGGCCGATCATCACCGCGACCGCCGGCCACAGCGGCAGCACGGGGGCCGTCAGCGGGACCACCCCCGGCCGCAGGGTCTGCGGGTCGGCCCCGGACGCGTACACGAGGGCGGCGGCGACGACCGCCCCGGACCCGGCGACCAGCCACGCGCGCACCCCCCAGCGGTCCGGCCGGTAGCGGGTCCGGACGCTGCGCCGCCCGCCGAGCCGCAGCCCGGCGAGGGCGAGCGCGAGGCCGGCGAGCAGGACCGGCAGGCCGTACGCGGCCCCTTCGGCGGCGAGCAGTCCGTACGTGCCCGCACACATGCCGAGCAGGCCGCCCAGGGTGAGCGTGGTGGTGGTGTGCCGGACGACGGGTGGGACCTGGGCGGTACGGCCGTAGCCGCGCGCGTCCATCGAGGCGGCGACCGCGACGGACCGTTCCAGGGCGCCCTCCAGGACCGGCAGGCCGATCTGCAGGATCGCCCTGACGCCGCCGGTGGGACGGCCGCGCAGGCGGCGGGCGGTACGCAGGCGGGCCACGTCGGCGACCATGTTCGGCGCGAACGTCATGGCGACGACGACGGCCACGCCCGCCTCGTAGAGGGCCGCCGGGAGCGACTTCAACAGGCGGGCGGGGTTGGCGAGGGCGTTCGCGGCGCCGACGCAGACGAGGAGGGCGGCCAGCTTGGCGCCGTCGTAGAACGCGAAGACGAGCTGCTCGGCCGTGACGCGGCCGCCGAAGCGGATGCCCTGCGCCCACGCAGGGAGGGGGACCTCCGGGAGGGTGAAGAGGAGGTGCGTACCGGGGATCGGTGAACCGAGGAGTACGGAGAACAGCAGCCGCAGGCCGATCACGAACAGGCCGAGCTTGAGGAAGGCGGTGTACGAACGGGCCCACGGCGCGGCGGTGCGGCGCGCGGCGACGACGTAGCCGGCCACCGCGATGATCAGCCCGAGGAGGAGCGGGTTGGTGGTCCGCGAAGCGGCGGTGGCCAGCCCGAGCGCCCACAGCCACCACGCCCCCGCGTGCAGGGCGTTGCCGCGCCGGGCTTCCGGGGCGGCGTAGCTGCGCGTGGAGGCAGGGGCGGGGGCAGCGATGCGGGTGGTACCGGTGGTGCCGGTGGGGTGAGTGGGGCGGGGAGTCATCGGCGGCGTCGGGCGGATCGCCGGACAGCGGCCAGCGCCACGGCGGACAGCACTGCGAGGCCGGCCACGGGGCCCAGCCACGGGCTTTCCTTCTCCTCCTCCTTCTCCTTCTCCGTTGTTTCTTGGCCTTCCGCTCCCGCCGTCGGGTCGCCCTTCGGTGCGCCGTTGTCGTCGGTCTGCGGCGCCGTGGCTCCCGGGGCGTCCGCGATCTGCTCGCCGCAGCCCTGCTTCGGATAGCCCGAGATCGCGCAGAGCAGCGCCGCGCTGTTGTAGCGCAGCGGCTTGGCCACCTCCGCGAGGGCCTCCGCGGCCGTGGCCTCCGGGGCCAGCTGGGCGCAGGCCGTGCGCGGGGCGTCCTGCGGCGGGGCGTCGCCGGCCGGGGCGTCGGCGGGCACGCCGAAGTCGACGACCACGGCGACCCGCTTCCGGCCCGGCGCTGCCGGGGTCGCGGAGCAGACCGCGTCGAAGTCCGCCGCCGCCCGAGGCCGGGCGGCCTCGGCGGCCGCGTCCTTGCTCACCGCGAAGCGGAACCCCTGGACCGAGCCGTCGGCCGGGCGGGCCGTCGAGGGACCCTGGGTGGCGTACGACCAATGGCCGCCCGCACCGTCCCAGAACGACCAGTAGCGGTACCCGGCCGCCAGCGCGGGCGAGGCCGCGATCAGCGGGAGGGGGAGCGAAAGGAGGAGGGGGAGGAGCGCCAGTACGGCCGGCGCCGGGCGCCGGGGCAGGCGTATGCGCAGGTGGCGACGCGCGCGCCTGCCGGTGCGGAGGCTCGGCATGTCAGAGCTGGTTCTTCTTGCGGCGGCCGCTCAGCAGGATGCCGATGCCCGCGCCGGCCGCGGCGCCCGCGCCGATCATCCACCAGATGTTCTGGTCGTCGGAGTCGGCCTTCTTGTCGTCGTTGTCGCTGTTGCTCTCAGTGCCGTTCGGCTCCGCAGTGCCCGCGGCCTGCGGGGCCGGGCCCGTGGCGTTCAGGGCCGCGACCAGGTCCGTGCCGCCGAACGCCTTCGGGTCGGTACCCGTCGCGTGCGCGGCCAGGACCAGCGTGCCGAGGGCCGCCGGGCTGCCCTTGGCCCACTCCGCGGAGTTGCCCTTCAGCCACTCCAACGCGCCCGCCGCCGACTGCTTGTGCCCGGCCGCGGCCAGGGCGATCACCGCGTCGACGGTGTTGCCGGTGTCCGGAGTCGGCTGGTCCGAGCCGGGGGTGACGGCCATGAGGTGGTCGCCGCCCTTCTTCAGGGCTTCGGCCAGGTAGCCGGCCCCCGCCTGGCCTGCGGCCTCCGGCTCGGCCGCCGCGGGACAGTTCGACGGGCCCGCGGGGGTGTCCTTCGCCGCCGGGGCGACGACCGCTCCCTTGCCCAGGGCGGCCAGGGTCGCGGCGGCCGTCGCGTCGGCGTTGGGCAGCAGCTTCCCGTCGGCGGGCTGGTACGCGAAGGCGCCCCCGTCGGAGGGCGGCTGGGCGGAGCAGCCCAGCTGGAACACGAGCAGGCCCTCGTACGCGGACTTGCCGGCCTTCGACTTCACCGCGGCCGGCTCCTCGCCCGCCACGCCCAGGGCGCTGACGACCACGGCGGTGGAGTTGGCGTCGCTGGGGGAGCCGGGGACGAAGGCCCAGCCGCCGTCCTCGTTCTGGACGGACTTCAGCCAGTCCACGCTCTTCTTCACGGCCGCGTCCTGGCCGCCCAGCGCCTTCAGGGCCTGGACGGCCATCGCGGTGGCGTTCGTGTCGTACATCGCCGTGGCGTCGCAGGCCGCGGCGGCGTCCGCGCGGAAGGAGGCGAAGCCGCCGTTCGCGCACTGCTGCCCGGCCAGCCAGGCGACGGCCTCCTTGGCGGGCTTGACGCCGACCGTGTGCTGGGCGAGCAGCGCGACGGACTGCCGCCAGACGCCGTCGTACGTGGGGTCGTTCTTGCCGTACAGGCCCGAGGGGATCACCGGGGGCGTCGAGGCCGACGGGGCGGGCGCGGCAGGCGAGCCGGGTGCGGCGGGTGCGGCGAGGGCTGCGGGGGCGGCACCCGCGCAGAGCACGGCGGAGGCGGCGAGCGCTGCGGCGCTGCGGCGGATGTTCATGCGGGCGGGTGCCTCTCGTGCTGGGGAGCGGGAGGCAGGCGCGCGCTGGGCACCGGGCTCCGGCTCCGTTGACCTCGACGGTGCCGGCCGCCGGGGACTCCGGCGACACGAGCCGCGCACCTTCGTGTACGGGGCGGTCCGGCTGCCGCCCGGCGGGCCGGGGCGGGTCACGGTTGCGGGTCAGCGCCGGAATCGCACCGGCTTTCCCCCGTACGGAAGGGTGGACGACGGGCTTACTGTACCGGCCGGTATTGAGGGTGCTGGTGGCGTAGGGGGCGGGTGGCCTTGACGGGAGGGGGCGGGGCCCTCACTGGGAGCGGGGAGAGGGTGGGGCCCTCGCCGGGATGGGGTGGGACCCGTGGTGTGGGGTGTGCGGTCGGGTGGGGGTGTGCGGTCGGGTGCGTCCCGTCTCCTTCAGAGGGCGCGGTACGTGGTCGGGGTGCTGCCCGGCACCGGCTCGGCGCGGCCCTGTTTCACCAGGCGGCGCAGGTGCGCCTCCGCCTCCGAGACGGCGATGTTGCGGGAGTCGTACGGGATCTGCTCCCAGGGACGGTTCCACTCCATCCGTTCCGCCAGCCCCCACGGGGTCAGCGGCTCGGCGAGCAGTTCCCACAGTCCGGCCAGCCGCTCCTCGTGGTGGTGCAACAGCTCGCGGACCCGGGCGGGGGCGTCGGTGAAGGCGTGCTGGTGGGCGGGGAGCACCTCGGCGGGGTTCAGGCGGGCGATGCGTTCGAGGGAGTCCAGGTAGTCGCTGAGGGGGTCGGTGGTGCGGGTGTCCCCCGGGTGCTCGTAGAGGCCGATGTGCGGGGAGATCCCGGGCAGCAGGTGGTCCCCGGAGAAGAGGCGGCCGCTGCCGGGGAGGTTCGCCGGGTGGGCTTCCTCCAGGTGCAGGCAGACGTGGCCGGGGGTGTGCCCGGGGGTCCAGACGGCGCGGAGTCTGCGCCCGGCCAGCGGTAGCAGCTCGCCGTGGACGATCTCCCGGTCGGGGACGGCGGCCCGTAGGCCCGGGAGGGTGCGCATGCGGCCGCTCGCGCGGGCCGCCCGCAGCGGGGCGAGGTGCTCGTCGGGGGCCCCGGCGGCGGCGAGCTTGGTGGTCATGTAGTCCAGCCAGACCGAGGGCTCGGCGGAGCGGGTCCGCAGGACGACCTCGGTGTCGGCGGCGTGCAGGGCGATCCAGGCGCCGGAGACGTCCCGGACCTTGCCGGAGAGGCCGTGGTGGTCGGGGTGGTGGTGGGTGATGACCACGCCGTGGACGTCGGAGACCGCGGTGCCCAGGGCTTCCAGGCCGGCGGTGAGGGTGTCCCACGAGTGAGGGTCGTCCCAGCCGGTGTCGATGAGGACGGGGCCGCGGTCGGTGTCGAGGACGTGGACGAGGGTGTGGCCGAGGGGGTTGTCCGGGATGGGCACCTTGATGGCTGCCACGCCACCGCCGTGGTGGATCACGTCGGCCTTGGGGGGTGCGGGGTGGGGTTCCGTGTGGGGTGCGGGTTCGGTCCTGGGGGGCGCGGGTTCGGTCGTGGGGGTCGGCCCGGCTTTCGTCTCGGTTTTCGCCCCTGGCCTTTTCGCTGCTTCCTGCCGCATGCCGCCTCCCCGATGAGAACGTGTTGCATTGGTAGCCCAAGTCGACCATTCGGGGGGCTTTCTGGCTAGCCGTTGGATCTCTTCCGCGGTTCCGTCCTGCTCGTGGACTCCTGGAACTAGAACTGGTATCAGTTCGGGAACGCCAAGCCGGAGGAGGCACCAGCCATGACCGAGCGCGTGGAACACGGGCAGCTGTTCATCGGCGGGGAGTGGACGGACCCGTTGGGCACCGGGACGATCGAGGTCGTCTCCCCCCACACCGAGCAGGTCATCGGCAGCGTTCCGCACGCGTCCCGGGGCGATGTGGACCGGGCCGTGGCCGCCGCCCGCCGGGCCTTCGACGAGGGGCCGTGGCCCCGGATGCCCCTGGAAGAGCGGATCGCCGTGGTCACCCGGATCAAGGACGCGATCGCCGTCCGGCACGAGGAGATCGCCCGGTCGATCAGCTCCCAGAACGGTTCCCCGTACTCATGGAGCATCCTCGCCCAGGCGCTCGGCCCGATGATGGTCTACGACGCCGCGATCCAGGTCGCGCGCGCGTACCCGTACGAGGAGCACCGCCAGGGCGTGCTCGGGCCGATCCTGGTGCGCCGGGAGCCGGTGGGCGTGGTCGCGGCCGTCATCCCGTGGAACGTGCCGCAGTTCGTGGCCGCGGCGAAGCTCGCGCCCGCGCTGCTGACCGGGTGCACGGTGATCCTCAAGCCGTCTCCCGAGGCGCCGCTGGACTCGTACATCCTCGCCGACATCGCCCGGGAGGCCGGGCTGCCCGAGGGGGTGCTGTCGGTGCTGCCGGCCGACCGGGAGGTGAGCGAGTACCTGGTCGGTCACGCCGGTGTCGACAAGGTCGCGTTCACCGGGTCGGTGGCGGCCGGGAAGCGGGTCATGGAGGTCGCGGCCCGCAACCTGACCCGGGTCACCCTGGAACTGGGCGGGAAGTCCGCCGCTGTCGTGCTGCCGGACGCCGACCTGGGGACCGCCGTCGCCGGGATCGTCCCCGCGGCCTGGATGAACAACGGCCAGGCGTGCGTCGCCCAGACCCGGGTCCTCGCCCCGCGCAGCCGCTACGGGGAGGTGGCCGAGGCGCTCGCCGCCGCGGCCGGGGCGCTGGTGGTCGGCGACCCCCTCGACCCGGCGACCCAGCTCGGCCCGCTCGTGGCGCGGCGGCAGCAGCAGCGGTCGCTGGACTACATCCGGATCGGGCAGGAGGAGGGCGCCAAGGTGCTCGTGGGCGGCGGGCGGCCGGCCGGGCTGGAGCGGGGGTGGTACGTCGAGCCCACCCTGTTCGGGGACGTTGACAACGGGATGCGGATCGCCCGGGAGGAGATCTTCGGGCCCGTGGTGTGCCTGATCCCGTACGCGGACGAGCGGGAGGCGCTCGGCATCGCGAACGACTCGGCGTTCGGGCTGAGCGGGAGCGTCTGGACGGCGGACGTCGAGCACGGCATCGACTTCGCCCGGCAGGTGCGGACGGGCACCTTCAACGTCAACACGTTCAGCCTGGACATGCTGGGGCCGTTCGGCGGCTACAAGGACAGCGGGATCGGGCGGGAGTTCGGGCCCGAGGGGCTGAGCGAGTACCTGGAGCACAAGATGATCCACCTGCCGGGTGGGTACGAGGCCGGGGCTTGAAGGGCGGGGGAGGACGGGGAAGACGGGGAAGAGGGCAAGGGCGGGAGGACGGGGAGTGGGGGCCGGCGCGGTGAGCGGTGACAGGTGGCGGGTGGAAGTGGACCGGGGGATCTGCATCGGGTCCGGGATGTGCGTGAACCACGCCCCGGAGGGCTTCGCCCTGGACTCGGCGCGCCAGTCACGCCCCCGAGAGGCGGAGGTCGACGCGAACGAACCGATCCTGGCGGCGGCCGAAGGGTGTCCCGTCGAGGCCATCATGATCACGCTGGCCGGGAGCGGGGAGGCCGTGTTCCCGCCCGAGGAGTGAGGAGAGGACGGGGAGGGGTTTCCGGGGCTTCCCGGTGGCCCATCGTCCTTCCGGCGCGGGCCGGTCCCTCAAGGGCGCTCCTTGGTCGCGTCGCTGCGCGATGGCCTTCGGCCCCCCTTGACCGACCGGCCCACCCCGGAATGCCAAAGAGCTACCGGGAAGCCCCGGAGGAACGGCCAGGGGGTGGGGTCCGGGCGGCGGGGACGCGTGGCGATGTGCGGCCTCGGCTCCGCCCGCTTTGGGGTGTGGGGGCCGGAGCGTCCTGTGGCGCCGGGTTTCCCTTGGTCCTCTTGCCGGGTTGCTGTGGGTCTTGCCGTGCGGGTCTTGCTGTGTGGGCCTTGCTGTGCGGGTGCGGGTGCGGGTGCGGGTGCGGGTGCGGGTGCGGGTGCGGGTGCGGGTGGTCGGGGGTGGGATCAGGACTTTTCCGGTGCCGTCAGGTCGATGAGGCGGCAGACCGTTTCGATGTCGATTTTGACCTGGGCGATCGAGGCGCGGCCCGACAGCCAGGTGATCAGGGCCGAGTGCCAGGTGTGCTCGATGACGCGGACCGCCGACAGTTGCTCCGCGGTGGGCGGGGCGTCCAGGCCCATCGCGTCCAGGATGATGGCGGTCGTCAGGCGGGACACCGTGTCCACCTCGGGGCTGACGCTGCGGTCAGCGAAGGTCAGGGCGCGGACCATGGCGTCGGCGAGGTGGGGTTCGCGCTGGAGGGCGCGGAAGGCGCGCATCAGGGTTTCCGCGACGCGGGCGGCGGGGTCGTCGGCGGCCGGGGGGCGTTTGCGGAGTGTCGTGTGCATGTGCTGGAGCTGATCCTGCATGGTGGCGACCAGCAGGTGCACCTTCGAGGGGAAGTAGCGGTACAGGGTGCCCAGGGCGACGCCGGCCGCCTCGGCGACCTCGCGCATCTGGACGGCGTCGAAGCCGCCGCGGCTGGCCAGCTGGGCGCTGGCGTGCAGGATGCGGCGGCGGCGGGCCTCCTGGCGCTCCGTCAGGGGAGGGGATGCCGACGTGTTCGGTTGCGCTGTCATGTGCCCCGTTCCATGCGCTCCTGGCAGGCGACGCGGCCGTGGCGTGAATCACCTGCTCCGCCTCTTACGTGGTGGTTTCCGGCCGGTAGATTCAGTGTCTTGGACGGATCAAGTCTGAAACTTGTTCTACATTATCCGAGCGGTTACGCTCCGGCGAAAGTTGCAGGGAGAAGGGGGCCGAGAGTGACCGCAGAGGCCATGGTGACGAGCCCTTTCGCAGGGTCCGTGACGGACGGCGAGCGGCCGTTGCGCATCGCGCTCCTGACCTATAAGGGGAACCCGTTCTGCGGGGGACAGGGCGTCTACGTCCGGCACCTCTCCCGTGAGCTCGTCGCGCTCGGACACTCCGTCGAGGTGATCGGGGCGCAGCCCTATCCCGTGCTCGAAGGCGGGGCCACGCTGACCGAGCTGCCCAGCCTCGACCTGTACCGCCAGCCCGATCCGTTCCGCACGCCCAAGCGCGAGGAGATCCGGGACTGGGTCGACCTGGTGGAGGTCGGCACCATGTGGACCGGCGGGTTTCCCGAGCCGCTGACCTTCTCGCTGCGTGCCCGGAAGCACCTGGCGGCCCGGGCGGGTGAGTTCGACGTCGTGCACGACAACCAGACCCTCGGGTACGGGCTGTTGGGTGAGTTGGGCGCGCCGCTGGTCACCACGATCCACCACCCGATCACCGTGGACCGCAAGCTCGAACTGGACGCGGCCAAGGACCGGCTGAGGCGGCTGTCCGTGCGGCGGTGGTACGCCTTCACGCGGATGCAGGGGCGCGTCGCGCGGCGGCTGCCGTCCGTGCTGACGGTTTCCGGGTCGTCGAAGCAGGAGATCGAGGAGCACCTGGGGGTGCGCGGCGAGCGGATCCACGTCGTGCACATCGGGGCGGACACCGAGCTGTGGTCGCCCGACGCGTCCGTGGCCGAGGTGCCCGGGCGGATCGTGACGACGTCGAGTGCCGATGTTCCGCTGAAGGGGCTCGTGTACCTCGTCGAGGCGCTGGCGAAGCTGCGTACCGAGCAGCCCGGCGCCCACCTCGTGGTCGTGGGCAGGCGGGCCGAGGAAGGGCCCGTCGCGCGGGCCATCCAGGCGTACGGGCTGCAGGACGCCGTGACGTTCGTCAAGGGCGTCACGGACCAGGAGCTGGTCGACCTCGTGCGCAGTGCGCAGGTCGCGTGCGTGCCCTCGCTGTACGAGGGGTTCTCGCTGCCGGCGGCCGAGGCCATGGCCACGGGTACGCCGCTGGTCGCCACCACGGGTGGTGCCATTCCGGAGGTGGCCGGGCCCGACGGCGAGACCTGTCTCGCAGTGCCGCCCGGCGACGCGGGTGCGCTGGCCGCGGCGCTCGGCCGGCTGCTGGGCGATGCGCAGCTGCGGGCCCGCCTGGGTGCTGCCGGACGGGAGCGGGTGCTGTCCCGGTTCACCTGGGCCAAGGCCGCCGAGGGCACCGTCGCGCACTACCGGGCCGCCATCGAGCAGGCGCGCCGGGTCCGCTGACTCTTGTTTTCCATCGTTCCCACCGTTCATCCCCGCGACTGCGAAGGCAGGACCCCGTGCTGACCGTCGATTTCTCCCGGTTCCCGCTCGCCGCAGGCGACCGCGTACTCGATCTGGGCTGCGGCGCAGGCCGCCACGCCTTCGAGTGCTACCGGCGCGGCGCCCAGGTCGTCGCGGTCGACCGCAACGGCGAGGAGATCCGCGAGGTCGCCAAGTGGTTCGCCGCCATGAAGGAGGCCGGCGAGGCCCCGGCCGGCGCGACCGCCACGGCCATGGAGGGCGACGCGCTCGCCCTCCCGTTCCCGGACGACTCCTTCGACGTGGTGATCATCTCCGAGGTCATGGAGCACATCCCCGATGACAAGGGCGTGCTCGCGGAGATGGTGCGCGTGCTCAAGCCGGGCGGGCGGATCGCCGTCACCGTGCCGCGGTACGGGCCGGAGAAGGTGTGCTGGGCGCTGAGCGACGCCTACCACGAGGTCGAGGGCGGGCACATCCGCATCTACAAGGCCGACGAGCTGATCGGGAAGATACGGGCCGCGGGGCTGAAGCCGTACGGCTCGCACCACGCCCACGCGCTGCACTCCCCGTACTGGTGGCTCAAGTGCGCGTTCGGCGTGGACAACGACAAGGCGCTGCCCGTGCGCGCCTACCACAAGCTCCTGGTCTGGGACATCATGAAGAAGCCCCTGGCGACGCGGCTGGCGGAGCAGGCACTCAACCCGATCATGGGCAAGAGCCTCGTGGTGTACGCGACCAAGCCCCACCTCCCCGTCGGCGCGACCCAGTGAGCTCCACCGGGCGCACCGAACGCCTGGCCCTCGACGGTGTGCTGACGGTCGAGGAGGCCAGGGCGACGGTCGCCGGCATCCTCGCCGCCCAGCGGTCCGACGGCGCCATCCCCTGGTTCCGCGGCCACCACCTGGACCCGTGGGACCACACCGAGGCCGCGATGGCGCTGGACGCGGCGGGCGAGCACGAGGCCGCCGAGCGGGCGTACCTGTGGCTGGCCCGGCACCAGAACGCCGACGGGTCCTGGCACGCGGCCTACGCCGACCGGCCGGACGGGGTGGACACCGCCGAGCCGCAGGACGGCGGGCGGGAGAGCAACTTCGTCGCCTACGTGGCCGTCGGGGTGTGGCACCACTACCTGGCCACCGGCGACGACCGGTTCCTGGAGCGGATGTGGCCGGTCGTCCACGCGGCCGTGGAGTTCGTCCTGGGCCTGCAGCAGCCGGGCGGCGAGATCGGGTGGAAGCGCGAGGCGGACGGCACGCCCGTCACCGACGCGCTGCTGACCGGTTCGTCCTCCATCCACCAGGCGCTGCGCTGCGCCCTGGCGATCGCCGAGCACCGGGAGGACCCGCAGCCGGACTGGGAGCTGGCGGCGGGCGCGCTCGGGCATGCGATACGCCGGCACCCGGAGCGGTTCCTGGACAAGGACCGGTACTCGATGGACTGGTACTACCCGGTCCTGGGCGGGGCGGTCACGGGTGCGCAGGCGCAGGAGCGGATCGACGGGCGCTGGGACGAGTTCGTCGTCCCGGGGCTGGGCGTGCGGTGCGTCCTGCCGAACCCGTGGGTGACCGGCGGGGAGTCCTGCGAACTCGCGCTCACGCTGTGGGCGATGGGGGAGTCGGACCGGGCGCTGGAGATCCTGCGGTCCATCACGCACCTGCGTGCGGACAACGGCATGTACTGGACCGGATACGTCTTCGACGACCGTGCGGTGTGGCCCGTCGAGCAGACCACCTGGACGGCCGGGTCGCTGCTGCTGGCCGTGGCCGCGCTCGGCGGTGACGAGGCCACGACGGCGGTGTTCGGCGGACAGGAGCTGCCGGCCGGGCTGGAACCGGACTGCTGTAACGGCGGATGATGCGGGCGGGGCGGCGGCCGCGCCAGTCGGGTGGCCCGGACGGGTGGCCCGAGTGGCGGGGCCGGTGCCCCCGGGTGACGCTCCAGGGGACTCCTCATCCCCCTGGAGGAAACCGTGTCCATACGCAGAACCGTGCGAGTCCGCCGCGCCGTCACGGCGCTGACGCTGTCCACCGCACTGCTGACCGGGGTCACCGGCTGCGGCAGCGGTAGCGGGGCGGGGGCGGCCCGGGATGCGAACGTGTCCCTGTCGGCAGCGGCGCCCGCGGAGCAGATCGATGCCGTGGAACTGCAGGCCGCTCTGGCGCAGATGCGGGCGGAGGCCGCCTCTCTGGGGGTCGTCGACGCCGTCCCCGCGGTCGCGGCCGAGCCGACGCCGACGACGTCGGCGGAGCGGCAGAAGTTCGCCAAGACGCGGTTCGTCGTCAACGCCGGGCTCGCGGCCGGGGCGACGTACCAGTGGATCATCAAGCCGTACCGGGCGGGCAAGTTCAAGAAGGGCGCGAAGGGCAGGACGTTCGCGCTGATCAAGGCGGGTCTCGCGGGCGGCTTCGCCTACAACCGGCTGAAGGCGGCGGTGAACAACGCCAAGGGCGACCCGCTGCTGTCCAAGGCGGTGGCCCCGATGACGGCGGGCATCGAGTCGCTGAAGGGCCTGGCCGCCAAGCTGCGTTCGGGGCAGGCCGGTTCCGCCGACATCAGCTCGTTCGAGAGCGTCATCGGCGGGGTGAAGGACGCCGGCCAGAGCGCGGGCGCCACGGTGACCGACAAGGTGCCGAGCCTGTCCCAGCTGGGTGGGTAGACCGGGCGGGGCCGGCCGGCCCGAGCCGCCGGCCCCGTGCCCGCCCGTCAGGAGTTGAGGTCGGCCAGGACGCGCAGGGTGTGCGGGTCCGGGGCCGTGACGAGGAGGTCGGTGACCGGGCCCTTGCGCCACAGCTCCAGGCGTTCGGCGATCCGCTCGCGGGGACCGACCAGGCTGATCTCGTCGGCGAACGCGTCCGGGACGGCGAGGACGGCCTCCTCGCGGCGCCCGGCGAGGAACAGCTCCTGGATGCGGCGGGCCTCGTCGGCGTAGCCCATGCGCGCCATGAGGTCGGCGTGGAAGTTGCGGGCCGCGTGCCCCATGCCGCCGATGTAGAAGCCGAGCATCGCCTTGACCGGCAGGAGCCCCTCGGCGACGTCCTCGCAGACCTTCGCCCGGGCCATGGGGGCGATCACGAAGCCCTCGGGGAGGTCGGTGAGGGAGGCCCGGTACGCGTCGGTGCGGGTGGGCGACCAGTAGAGGGGGAGCCAGCCGTCGGCGATCCGGGTGGTCTGGGCGATGTTCCTCGGGCCCTCCGCGCCGAGCAGGACGGGCAGGTCGGAGCGGAGGGGGTGGGTGATGGGCCGCAGCGCCCGGCCGAGGCCGGTGCCGTCGGGGCCCTGGTACGGGTGGGGGTGGAAGCGGCCGTCCAGGGTGACGGGGGCTTCGCGGCGCAGCACCTGGCGGACGACGTCGACGTACTCGCGGGTGGCGGTGAGCGGGCTCGCGGGGAAGGGGCGCCCGTACCAGCCCTCGACGACCTGGGGGCCGGACAGGCCGAGGCCCAGCATCATGCGGCCGCCGGAGAGGTGGTCGAGGGTGAGCGCGTGCATGGCGGTCGCGGTCGGGCTGCGGGCGGCCATCTGGGCGATGGCGGTGCCGAGGCGGATCCGGGAGGTGTGGGCGGCGATCCAGGTGAGCGGGGTGAAGGCGTCCGACCCCCAGGCCTCGGCGGTCCACACCGAGGTGTAGCCGAGCCGCTCGGCCTCGGTGGCGAGGGCGAGGTGGGCCGGGTCGGGGCCGCGGCCCCAGTAGCCGAGTGCGAGTCCCAGGCGCACGGCGCCTTCCTTCCGCCGAAATCTACTGACGATATGTCAGATGACGGGGTGACTGTAGGGCAACGGCCCCCCGCCCGGAAGGGGCGGGGGGCCGTCGTCGTCCGGCGGGGGCGGGGTCAGCCGCGCTGGATGCCGGAGGTGTCGTTCAGGACGCCGCGACGGCCGTCCTGGGTCTGCGCGATCAGCGTGGCCGGGCCGCGCTGGTCCACCGCCAGGTACCAGGTGCCGGGGGCGAGTTCGGCGATCGGGGTGGGGGAGCCGTCCTCGGCGAAGAGGGGGCGGGCCACCGGCACCGCGAACCAGAACGGGGCGAAGTCGGCCGCCGGGGCGGGCGCCGCCGCCTCCTGCGGTGCCGGTGCCGGGGTGCCGCCGTACGGCGGCACCGGCTGCGGGGTGGTGCCGTAGCCGGGCTGCTGCTGGGCGCCCGGGTAGCCGTACCCGCCGGGCTGCGGCTGGCCGCCGCCGAACGGGGTCGGCGCGGCCGGCCGGGACTCCGGCACCAGCGGTCCGGCGAGCGCCGGGACCTTCGCGCCGGCGACGGCGACGCCGGCCAGCACCAGGGTGGCGAGGAAGGCGATGATGCAGCCAGCGCCCAGGTCGGCACCGCTCGGGCTGGTGATCAGCGACCACAGGGAGGACCAGGCGGCCGAGACCGCGAGCACCGTCCCCCACGCGGACAGCGGCAGGCCCGCCAGCTTGCGGGACTCCGGCAGGAACCGGCCGCCGACGATCAGGCCGGCTGCGATGAAGCCCAGCAGGAAGACGGACGGCAGCGCCAGGCGGTAGACGTCGGTGTCCCACACGCTCGGCAGGTCCAGGCCGGTCGCGGAGTAGAAATCGAGGAACGAGGCGATGAACAGCAGCACCGCTGCTCCGATCACCACGCCGTCGCCTCGAGTGAGGGAGCGGATGTTCACGTCTTAGGTGTCCTTCTCGGTCTCGGTCGTCTCGTGGTGCCGCGTCGCGCATCCAGGAGCGGGGGGCGGGCTGGACCATGGTACGGAGGTTTCCCGCAACCGAGAGGATCGGGGCGGGCGGGCGTCCTTCGGTGGACTACCCGCCCAGGAAGCCGACGATGCCGTCCGCGATGCCCTGGGCGGCCTTCTGCCGCCACTCCGGACTGGTCAGCAGCGCCGCGTCCTTGCTGTCGCGCATGTTGCCGCACTCGACGAACACCTTGGGCCGCGTCGAGAGGTTGAGGCCGCCGAGGTCGTCGCGGACGACCAACCCCGTGCCGCCGCCGAGGTAGTTGGCGGGGGCGGAGCCGGTGGTGCGGGCGAAGTTCCCGGCGATCCGCTCGCCGAGGGTCCGGGACGGGCCGACGATCGCCGCGGTGTCCGCCGCGCCGCGCTTGACCTTGGCCGGGAGGATGACGTGGTAGCCGCGGCTGCCCTCGGAGACGCCGTCCGCGTGGACGGAGACCACGGCGTCGGCCTTCGCCTCGTTGCCGATGCGGGCGCGTTCGTCGATGCAGGGGCCCCAGGGGCGTTCGCCGTCGTGCGTGAACACCACCTTCAGGCCCCTGGCTTCGAGGACCGTGCGCAGCCGGCGCGACACGTCGAGGGTGAACTCCGCTTCCATGTAGCCGGAGTGGGTGGTGGTGCCGGTGGCGTCGCACTCCTTGGTGGTGGTGCCGATGTCCACCTTCTTGTTGATCTCGGCGGAGTGCTTGAAGTTGCCGGTGTTGTGTCCGGGGTCGATCACGACGGTCTTGCCGCTGAGGGCGTTGTCGGCGGAGGTCCCGGGCGTCGTTGCGGGTGAGGCGGAGGGGGCGGGCGACGCGGGCGGGGTGAGCGAGGCGTTCGTGGCGCCGGCCGCCGGCATCACGATCCGCGGCGGCCGGGCGTCGTCGGCCCCGGCCCCGGTGGCCACCTGGACCAGGACCCACCCGGCCAGGGCGGTCGGGGCGAGGACGGCCGCCGCGACGGCCAGGGAGGAGCGGCGCGCGAACCGTCGCCGGTCCGGGCTGACCGCGGAGGCGGACTCGGGGGGCGGGGGGCTGTCGTCGTCGTAGCGCACGTCGCGAGCCTAGACCGGGGGCCCGCCGCGGGACGGGCACTGGGCCATCCGAGGGCGCGGTGCGATAGTCCTCACATAGGACCGGACCGGCGGTCCGTCCAGGCCCCGCCCCCGGGCCCGCGGCGGGGCCCCGGGTCCCGCACGGGGGCTACAGGCCCGGGCCGGTGCGGCGCAGGACGCGCAGGGAGTCGGTCACCGAGACCTCCTCGAAGGCACCGGAGGCCATCGCGCGCAGGTAGATCCGGTACGGGGCCTGGCCGCCGTCGGCCGGGTCCGGGAACACGTCGTGGATGACGAGCGTGCCGCCTTCGGCGAGGTGCGGGACCCAGCCCTCGTAGTCGCCGGTGGCGTGCTCGTCGGTGTGGCCGCCGTCGATGAAGACGAAGCCGAGCTTGCCGCCCCAGGCCGCGGCGACCTGCGGGGAACGGCCCACGATCGCGATGACGTGCTCTTCCAGGCCGGCCCGGTGCAGGGTGCGGCGGAAGGTGGGCAGGGTGTCCATCAGGCCGACCTCCGGGTCCACGACGGACGGGTCGTGGTACTCCCAGCCGGGCTGCTGCTCCTCGCTGCCGCGGTGGTGGTCGACCGTGATCGCGCTCACGCCGGCCTCGCGGGCGGCGTCGGCCAGCAGGATCGTGGAGCGCCCGCAGTACGTCCCCACCTCCAGCAGCGGCAGACCCAGGGTCGCCGCCGCGGCTGCGGCCCCGTACAGGGCGAGTCCCTCGGTCGCGGGCATGAACCCCTTGGCGGCCTCGAAGGCGGCGAGGGTCTCCGGCTTGGGGGTGGCGGGGGCCATGGGTTCCTCCTGAACTGCGCGTGAGCGGCCCATGCTGCCCTACCGCCCGGTAGGACGCCACGGCCGGGTCGGCTGGTGCGACCGGGGCGGCCGGTGCGTGCGGCTGGTGCTGGGACCGGAAAGGTTCACCGCCTCGCGGCGCTCCCCCGGCTACCGCTGGGAGGTGCCCCCGGGCACGGCGCCTCGCCGCGTTGCCGGACCGCGCCACGAGCTCCCGTACGAGCCGCGGCCCTCCGCCTTGCGATGCACCGCACCGGACGCCGCGGGGCGGCAGACCCTTCCGGCCACAGCACTAGACCGGCTGTACCGAGGCCGCGCGGGCCGGGACGGCCTCCGGATCCGGTTCGCGGTCCGGGGCCGGCTGGAGCAGCATGGCGGCCGCGTGGTCCACGAGATGCCGTAGGACCGGCAGGTACCGGCCGTCCCCGCCCAGTACGCCGAGGATGCGATGGGCGTCGGCCCGGAAGGCCTCGAGGTCCACCCGGTAGCGGTGGAGCAGGGCCGGGGAGAGCAGCGTCCGGGTGAGTTCCGTGCGGGCCGGAGCGGAATTCCGGGCGGCGGCGCACAGGGCGAGGATGCGCTCCCGGGCGGCGGCTCCGGGGGAATCCTCCAGGGCGCAGGTCAGCAAGTAGGTGGCCGTCCCGTTGAGGAGGTCCTCATTGCGGCCGGAGAGGATGTCCTCCTGGTCGTTGAATATTTGCCAGAGTATGCCGAAGACGTAGCCGAACTCGCGCCAGAGCGCCACTCTCCTGCTGTCGGAGCCGGCCAATATCGCGGCCATGGCCGTGATCATCGAGAAAGGTCCCCCGGATTTCCCGCGGTAGCCGGTGATGACCGAGCGGGGGGTGGCGCTGGCGGGGTCGGTGCCCATGTCGGCCAGCTGGCCCTCGGCGCCCACGGCCCACCCGGTTGCGATCTCGGCCGTGAGCAGGCCGTGCACGGCCGCCGGCACCGGCAGCGACCGGACGATCCGAAGCGGCAGGACGGAGCCGCTGAGGAAGGAGGCCAACACGGCCTCGTTCCGGTCGAGGGCCGGGGGTGGGGCGGGGTGCGGGGAGCCCTGGGGGCGGGCGTCGGCGTCGGCCAGGTCGTCGAGATAGCAGGCGGAGGTCCACCACAGCACGTGCAGGGCGGCCAGCGGGACGGCGGGAGCGGGATTCCCCGTTTCGATTCCGTGCACCAGCATCGGGAGCACGGAGAGCGGATGCCGCAGTTTTTGATGGCGCAGGAGTTTGGTGACCGCGCTCTTGGCGGCGCTCTTCGCCGTACCCGTGTCGGGCGTGGGGACGAGTCCCGCGATGGCGGCCTCTATTTCCGCCTCGATGTCCAGTGATACCTGGCGGTGCAGATCCGCGTACGTCATGGAATTCACGGGTGATTTCCGTCCTGGAGTTGAATTATAGGGGGTGCCGGGAACGCCCCAGATTCGATCATTCGGGGCGGAGGTCAGCTAGAGCGTTTTTCGGACATGGCCGGTTCCTGACGGTCGCCGCGCGATCCCGCCATCTGACCTTCCGTCAGAATGAAACGTGTTCTACTCTGCCCGCGATCAGGGACCGCCGGGCGCCCGCGCCCGGGCCGGCGCCGACCGCGGGACGTGGAGAGGCGGCAGGGATCCGCATGGGCATCGCCATCACGCAGGAACAGCGGGACCTCGCAGAAGCCGTACGCGGCTGGGCGGCCCGGACCGTGCCGCCCGAGGAGGTCCGCAAACTCCTCGACAGCCCGCCCCGGACCGGGGCCCGGCCCGCCTGGTGGGACGCGCTCGCAGCCTCCGGGCTGCTCGCACCCCACCTCGACGGCGGCACCCTCCTCGACCTGGCCGTCGCGGTCGAGGAGGCCGGCCGGGCCGCACTGCCCGGGCCGTACCTGCCCGGCGCCCTGGCCTCCGCCCTGCTCCAGCGGGCCGGAGCGGCCGGACTCGCGGGCGCGCTCGCCGACGGCACCCGGATCGGGGCCGTCGCCCTCGGGCCCGGCACCCTGACCGCCGCCCCCGCGCCCGGCGGCGGGTACCTGATCGACGGGCTCGCGCCGCCCGTGCTCGGCGCCGGGGAGGCCGACCTGGTGCTGCTCGCCGCGGCGGCCGCCGACGCCGGCGCGCCCGCTGCCGCCGTCGGTGACGGAGGTCCCGGCGGCATCTCCTGGTACGCCGTGGACGCCGCCGCGCTGGAGATCCGCGCGCACGCCGCCGCCGACCCGACCCGGCCCACCGCCGAGGTCCGGGCGCGCGCCGTCGCCGTACCGCCCGACCGCCGCCTCGACCTGGACGGGGACCTGGTCCGGGACCTGGCCTGCACCCTGTTCGCCGCCGACGCCTGCGGCACCGCCGCCTGGGCCCTGCACACCGCCACCGCGTACGCCAAGGTCCGGGTGCAGTTCGGCCGGCCCATCGGACGGTTCCAGGCGGTCAAGCACCTGTGCGCCGACATGCTGGTCCGCCTGGAGCAGGCCCGGGCCCTGGCCTGGGACGCGGCCCGGGCCGCGGACGGGCCCGCCGGGCCGCGCTCCCTCACGGCCGCGCTCGCCGCCGGGACCGCGCTGGACGCCGCGTACTCGTGCGCCAAGGACTGCATCCAGGTGCTCGGCGGCATCGGCTTCACCTGGGAGCACGACGCGCACGTCCACCTGCGGCGGGCCCTCGTCGCCCGGCAGCTCCTCGGCTCCGGCGACGAGCACCGGCTGCGGGCCGTGCGCCTGGCGTCCGCGGGGGTCCGGCGCCAGCTCAGGCTGGAGCTGCCGGAGCAGGCCGAGGACTACCGGCCCGCCGCCCGACGCGCCGCCGAGGCCGCGCGCGGCCAGGACCCGGCCACGGCCCGCCGGACCCTGGCGCCCACCGGCTACGCGGCCCCGCACCTGCCGCCCCCGTACGGCCTCGGCGCCGGACCGGTCGAGCAGCTCGTCGTCCAGCAGGAGCTGGCCCGGGCCGGGGTGCGGCTCGCCGACCTCGGGATCGCCACCTGGGTGGTGCCCTCGCTGCTCGCCTACGGGACCCCCGAGCAGCAGGAGCGCTACCTCCTGCCGACGCTGCGCGGGGACACCGCCTGGTGCCAGCTCTTCTCCGAACCGGGCGCGGGCTCGGACCTGGCCGGGCTGCGGACCAGGGCCGAGCGGTCGGAGGAGGACGGCTCCTGGCGGGTCAACGGACAGAAGGTGTGGACGAGTTCCGCGCACACCGCCGACTTCGGGATCCTGCTGGCCCGCACGGACCCGGACGCGCCCAAGCACCGGGGGCTCGGCTACTTCGTCGTCGACATGCGCCGCACCCCCGGCATCGACGTGCGCCCGCTGCGGGAGATCACCGGCCAGTCCCTCTTCAACGAGGTCTGGTTCGACGGTGCCGTCCTGCCCGCGGACGCCCTGGTCGGGGCCGCCGGCGACGGCTGGAAGGTCGCCCGCAACACCCTCGGCAACGAACGCGTCCACATGGCCGACCAACTGGCCTTCGGCTCCGGCGTCGAGGCCCTCCTCGACCGGGCCGCCGGACTCGGCGAGGCCCACCGCGCCCGCATCGGGGCCCTCGCGGCCGAGGCCCACGCCCTCGCCTGCATGGGACTGCGCACCACGCTCCAGCAGGTGTCCGGGCTGGAACCGGGCGCGGGCGCGTCCGTGCGCAAGCTCGTGCAGACCCCGCACCAGCAGCGGACCGCGGAGCTCGCCCTCGAACTGCTGGGCCCGGCGGGCGCGGTACGGGAGGGCGCGGGGGAGCGGGCGGTGCACGAGCTGCTGATGTCCCGCTGCCTGACCATCGCCGGCGGCACCACCCAGGTCCAGCTCAACGTCGTCGCCGAGCGGATCCTCGGCCTGCCCAGGGACTGAACGACACGGACGGACGCGGACGGATCCGAACGGAATCGAAGGAGCTGAGGGGCATGAAGTCGTACGTCGTGGGCGTCGGCATGACGCGGTTCGAGAAGCCGGAGTCCCGGGACTGGCAGTACTGGGACATGGCGAAGGAGGCGGGCGAGGCGGCGCTCGCGGACGCGGGCATCGGCTACGAACAGGTCGAGCAGGTGCCGGTGGGCTACTGCTTCCAGGGCTCGACGGCCGGCCAGCGGGCCGTGTACGGGCTCGGGCTGACCGGCGTCCCGGTCTACAACGTGAACAACAACTGCGCGACGGGCGCCACCGCGCTGATGATGGCCCGGCAGTTCGTGGCCGGCGGCCTCGCGGACTGCGTGCTCGCGCTCGGCTTCGAGAAGATGAAGAAGGGCGCCCTCGGAGGCGGCGCCGACGGCGGCGACTTCGCCACCTCGCCGGTCGCCCGCCACTACGGGATCATGGCCGCCCGGCACGGCTTCGCCATGTCGCCGCCCACCGCGCAGATCTTCGGCAACGCCGCCCGCGAGCACATGGAGCGGTACGGGACGACGCCCGCGCAGCTCGCGGCGGTCGGGGCGAAGAACCACCGGCACTCCGTGAACAACCCGAACGCCCAGTTCCAGGACGCGTACACGGTCGAGGAGGTCCTCGCCGCGAAGCCGATCCACCCGCCGCTGACCCGGCTGCAGTGCTCGCCGACCTCGGACGGGGCCGCGGCGGCGGTGGTCGTCTCGGAGCGGTTCCTCGTCCGGCACGGGCTGCACGCCCGGGCGGTGGAGATCGCCGGCCAGGCGATGGCGACGGACACCCCCGAGTCCTTCGGCTCCGGCTCCTGCATCGACGTCGTCGGCAAGCCGATGAGCGCGGCCGCGGCCCGGCAGGCGTACGCGGCCTCCGGCCTCGGCATCGAGGACGTCGACGTGATCGAGCTGCACGACTGCTTCTCCGTCAACGAGCTCCTGACGTACGAGGCGCTCGGCATGTGCGCGGACGGCGACTCCGGGCGGCTCGTCGAGTCAGGGGCGACGACGTACGGCGGCCGGTGGGTGGTCAACCCGTCCGGCGGTCTGATCTCCAAGGGGCACCCGCTGGGCGCCACGGGTCTCGCGCAGACGGCGGAACTGGTGTGGCAGCTGCGCGGCGAGGCCGGCGCGCGGCAGGTCGGCGGGGCGCGGGTGGGCCTGGCCCACAACATCGGCCTGGGCGGGGCGGCGGTGGTGACGCTCCTGCGCCGCGACGCCTGAGCGCTGCGCGGGGTGTGCGGTGCACGGCCTGCGGGCCGTCCGTGGCCGGTCGCGCAGTTCCCCGCGCCCCTGGCGGGGCGCGGCGCCCCCGCCGGACTTCCCCGTGCCCGCTCAGGATCCGGTGCGCAGGGCCGGGTCCACCACGGTCTCGCCCTGCGCCGCCCGGCGGATCGCCTCCGCAAGGTCGTCCGGCGGGCCGTCGCGCAGGACCAGGCCCGAGGCGCCGGAGGCGAGGACCGCGTCCAGCAGTCCGGGGTGGGCGGAACCGGTGGTGACCAGGACGCGGCATTCCGGGTCGTCCGCCATCACCTCGGCCACCGCCGGGACGTCGTCCACCACGGCCACCGCCGGGCGTTCCAGCGGGGAGGACACCACCTCGATGTCCGGTTGGAGCCCCAGGAGGGTCGCCAGGGCCGGGTCGGGCGGCCAGAGCAGGACCCGCAGGGAGCGGGACGGGCGGTGCGACCGGGGCATTTCGTCCACCCGGTCAGGCTAGGCGACGGAGGGCCGGACATCGGGCAGGACGCTTCACCCAAAGGGATCTGACGTGATGTCAGGAGCCTTCACAAGTGCTGGGGCGTGCGTTATACATTCCCTCACCGGTTTCTGGAACGCGTTCTAGAACGCGCGGCCGGGGCAGCGGCCCCGACGCCTCCCGGAGCGTTCCGGACCGGCCCGCACACGACCTCGGTGCGGCCGACGGTGCGGACGACCGCACCGAGGTCTTCCACGGACAAGGGAGCAGCACCCTCATGCCGATCGATGCCGCCAGGGCCCTGGCCGCCGAACCCCGCCTCGGGGACATCGCCTGGGACCACAAGGACGTCCAGCTCTACCACCTCGGCCTCGGGGCCGGGATCCCGGCCACCGACCCCGACGAGCTGCGCTACACCCTGGAGTCCCGGCTGCACGTCCTCCCCAGCTTCGCGACCGTCGCCGGCGCCGGCATGGCCATGCTGGGCGGCCTCGCCGCACCCGGGATCGACGTGAACCTCGCCTCCGTCCTGCACGGCGGCCACTCCATCGAGCTGCACCGGCCCATCCCGGTCGAGGGGCGCGCCCGGTCCAGCAGCAAGGTCGCCGCCGTCTGGGACAAGGGCAAGGCCGCGGTCATCGTGCTGCGCTCCGAGGTCGCCGACGCCGACGGCCCGCTGTGGACCAGCGACGCACAGATCTTCGTCCGCGGCGAGGGCGGCTTCGGCGGCGACCGCGGGCCCTCCGCCCGCTCCCAGACCCCCGAACGGGAGCCGGACCGCGTCGAGGAGCGGACCGTCCGCGAGGAGCAGGCGCTGCTGTACCGGCTCTCGGGCGACTGGAACCCCCTCCACGCCGATCCCGAGTTCGCCAAGCTGGCCGGCTTCGACCGGCCCATCCTGCACGGCCTGTGCTCGTACGGGATGACCCTCAAGGCGGTCGTCGACACCGTGCTCGGCGGGGACGTGTCCCGGGTCCGCGCCTACCGCACCCGCTTCGCCGGGATCGTCTTCCCCGGGGAGACCCTGCGGATCCGGATGTGGCAGGAGCCGGGCCGGGTCCGGGTCGAGGTGGGCGCCGCGGACCGGGACGACGCGCCGGTCCTCGCCGACACGGTCGTCGAACACGCCTGACCGCCGGGAACGCCCGACCCCGACCCGCGACCCGCGAAGCCGTAGCCCCGTAGCCCCGTAGCCCCAAGCCCGCGAAGCCCGAAGCCGAGGAGCCGCACCGTGCGCGCAGCGCTGCAGAGCGAGATAGGCCAGGACAAGCTGGAAGTCGTCGACGACATGGAGGTCGCGGGCTTCGGCCCCGGGAAGGTACGGATCCGCATCAGGGCCACCGGCCTGTGCCACTCCGATCTCTCCGCGATGAGCGGCGTCCTGCCGCAGCCCGCCCCCTTCATACCCGGCCACGAGGGCTCCGGTGAGATCGTCGACGTCGGCGACGGCGTCACCACCCACGCCGTCGGCGACCGGGTCCTGGTCTGCTGGCTGCCGCCGTGCGGGCACTGCCCGGCCTGCCGCCGCGGCCAGGGCCACCTGTGCCTGGAGGCCTTCGGGAACGTCGCGACCCCGAACTTCCGCCGTGCGGGCGGCGGGGACGTCTTCGGCTTCGCCGGTACCGGCACCTTCGCCGAGGAGATGGTCGTCCCGGCCGCCTGCGCCGTGAAGATCCCCGACGACCTGCCGTACGACATCGCCGCCCTGATCGGCTGCGGGGTCACCACCGGGCTCGGCGCGGCCATCAACACCGCCGAGGTGGAGGCCGGCTCCTCGGTCGCGGTCATCGGCTGCGGCGGCGTCGGCATCTCCGTCGTCCAGGGCGCCAAGGTGCAGGGGGCGGCGCAGATCGTAGCCGTCGACCCGGTGGAGTCGCGGCGCGAGGCGGCGCTGCGCTTCGGGGCGACGGAGGCGGTCGCGCCCGAGGCCTTCGCCGACGCCCGGAACCGGATCACGGCCGGCGAGGGCTTCGACCACGTCTTCGAGGTCGTCGGCAAGTCGGCCACCGTGCGGACCGCGTACGAGATGACCCGGCGCGGCGGCTCGGTCGTCGTGGTGGGCGCAGGCGCCCTCGACGACGACTACTCGATCAACATGTTCTCGCTGTTCTTCGACGAGAAGAAGATCCTGCCGTCCATGTACGGGGGCGGGGACGTGCTGCGGTCGTACGAGCGGACCATCGCCCTGTGGCGGGCCGGGCGGGTGGACCTGGCGGGCCTGATCACGCACCGGGTGCAGCTCGGCGAGATCAACGACGCCCTGGACCAGATGCGCACCGGGGTCGCCCTGCGCACCTGCATCGACATCTGAGAGGAACCCCGCACATGACGCTCCCACTGGAGGGACTGTCCGCCATCGTCACCGGCGCCGGCCGCGGGCTCGGCCGGGCCGAGGCGGTCGAGCTGGCCCGGCTCGGCGCGAGCGTGGTCGTCAACGACTTCGGGCAGCCCGGCCGCGACGGCTCCGGCGAAGCCTCCGCCGGGCCGGCGCAGGAGGTGGCCGAGGAGATCCGGGCCGCGGGCGGGCAGGCGGTCGCGCACACCGGCGACGTCGCCGACTTCGGGCAGGCGCGCGTACTCGTCGAGCTCGCGGTGAGCAGCTTCGGCAAGCTCGACGTCCTCGTCAACAACGCGGGCATCCTGCGCGACCGGATGGTGTTCTCGATGTCCGAGGAGGAATGGGACTCGGTGATCCGGGTCCACCTCAAGGGCCACTTCAACACCACCCACTTCGCGGCCGTGCACTGGCGCGAACGGTCGAAGGCGGCGGGCGGCCCGGTCCACGGCCGGATCGTCAACACCTCCTCCGAGGCCTTCCTCGGCGGCTCGGCCGGGCAGCCGAACTACGCGGCGGCCAAGGGCGGCATCGTCGGCCTGACCACCTCGACCGCCCTGGCCCTGGCGAAGTACGGGGTGACGGCCAACGCCATCTGCCCCCGGGCCCGGACCCGCATGACGCAGGACGTCTTCGCCGGCTTCCGGGAACCGCAGGACGGCGGGCTCGACCCGCTCGCCCCCGAGCACGTCTCCCCGCTCGTCGGCTACCTGGCCTCGCCGGCCGCCGCCGGGGTCAACGGGCAGCTGTTCGTCGTCCACGGCGGGATGGTGGCCGTCATGGAGCGCCCCAAGGTGGCGGCGAAGTTCGACACCGCCAAGGAGGCCTTCTCCTACGAGGAGCTGGACGCCCTCCTCACCCCGCACTACGCGGCGCGCCCGGCGAACGAGACCTTCGCCGCGCCCGAGGTACTGGGCCTGGCACGCGGCTAGCGCGGGCGCAGCCGCCGCCGGCCACCCGCCCCCGTCCCCGCCCGGGTCAGACCCGGGCGGGCTGCGGCAGCGGCGCCTGCGGGACGGGTGCCTGCTGGAGCGGTGCCTGTTGGAGCGGGACCGGGCGTGGTGCGGCCGGTGCCGGCGGCGGTTCGAGCCGGACCGGCGCCGGCACCGGCGGCATCGTCAGCCGGGCGATCCCGCACGGGACCTCGCGGGTGGCGTACGGCAGGTGCAGCCGGCCCTCGGGGCTCCACAGCCCGGTGCCGAGCCAGCCGACGGGCGCGGGCAGCCGGAAGACGCGCCGGTCGGCGGGCCGCCACAGGCCCAGCGCGCCGTCCTCCGTCCGCAGCGCGACCGCGCAGGTCTCCGGCATCAGGGCCTGGCCCGGCTGGACCGCGAACGGGACCGCGGCCCCGCCGCGCAGGCACTCCGGGAACCGGACGGGTAGGGAGCTGCCCAGGACGCCCCAGCCCAGGCGGGACGTGCCGGGGGCGTCCGAGCGGATCAGCAGCAACCCGCTGTCGGGGTCGGCCAGCAGCAGCCGGTCGTTGCTGCCCTCCGCGATCTGCAGCAGCGGGGAGGCCGCCCCGCTCCCGCCGAGGTCCACCACGACGGCCTTGACGAGGCCGTCCAGCTCCCGGTCCAGTGCCAGCATCAGGCCGTCGCGGTCCAGCCAGACGCCGCCCGTGCACCGGCCCGGGATCCTGGCGACCTGCCCGAAGGGGCCGCCGGCCACCCGCCAGACCGTGCTCTGCGTGTCCGAGGCGGTCAGGGCGAAGGCGCTCCGCCCGTCCGGCGGCGGGGGCAGCAGGGACACCCGTACGCCCTCACCGGCGGGCTCCACCGAGCCCAGCGGGAGTTCCCCGGTCCGCGGGCCGGCCCCGGCGCTGCCGGTCGGGTACAGCAGGGCGAAGGCGTGCCGCTGCGCGACCCGGCGGTGGATCAGCACCCGCCCGTCGGCCAGCGGCAGGACCTCGCTGTCCGCCTCCTCGGGCTGGGCCAGCGGCAGCGGCACCGCGTACGGCTCGGGGCCCGCGAGGGTCCAGCGCTCCGGGTAGCGGGCCTCTCCGGTGCCGGCCAGCCGGGCAGCGTACGACCCGTCGGCGGCGATGGTGAACGGGGCAGCCGTAGTGATCTCGATGGCACAGACAGTCATCCGTGCGTCACCTCCGGTGAGGAAGCTAGTTTTCGCGTTTCGGGCGGACAATGCGACCCCCGGTGCTTCACACGTACGGGTGGCCACCCGGCGGTTCTGCGGTGGTGGAGGCGGAGCGTGTGCCTGCGCGGCCGGCCGTGCGCGTTCCCGCGCGGTGCGGGCGGTGCCGGGGTGCGGGCGGGGGCGGGCCGGGCGGACTCCCGCCGTCCCGCACGGACGGTAGCCTTGGCCTGTGCCACGTCTCTCTGAAGTCATCGCCGCGCTGGACGCTCTCTGGCCCCCCTCGCGGGCCGAGCAGTGGGACGCGGTCGGAACCGTCTGCGGCGACCCCGATGCCGAGGTCACCCGGGTCCTGTTCGCCGTCGACCCGGTGCAGGAGGTCGTCGCCGAGGCGGTGAAGCTGGGCGCCGACCTGCTCGTCACCCACCACCCCCTCTACCTGCGCGGCACCACCACCGTGTCGGCCGGCACCTTCAAGGGCCGCGCCGTGCACACCCTCATCAAGAACGACATCGCGCTGCACGTCGCCCACACCAACGCCGACACCGCCGACCCGGGCGTCTCCGACGCCCTCGCCGGCGCCCTCGACCTGCGCATCACCGGCCCGCTCGTGCCGGACCCGACCGACCCCGAGGGCCGCCGCGGCCTCGGCCGGATCTGCGAACTGGACCACCCCGAGACGCTGCGCGAGTTCGCCGCCCGCGCCGCCGCCCGGCTGCCGCGGACCGCACAGGGCATCCGCGTCGCCGGCGACCCGGACATGACGATCCGTCGGGTCGCCGTCTCCGGCGGCTCCGGCGACAGCCTGTTCGCACAGGTCCGGGAGGCCGGCGTGGACGCCTTCGTCACCGCCGACCTGCGCCACCACCCGGCCTCCGAGGCCCGCGAGCAGAGCCCGCTCGCCCTCGTCGACGCCGCCCACTGGGCCACCGAGTGGCCCTGGTGCGAGCAGGCCGCGGCCCAGCTCGACGCCGTCTCGGAGCGCCACGGCTGGGGCCTGCGCACCCACGTCTCGCGCACCGTCACCGACCCCTGGACGGCGCACGCGCCGTCCGCCGACTCCCCGACTACCCCTGGAGCCCCCAACTGAACGCCGAGCCCGCCGACCAGATCCGACTCCTCGACGTCCAGGCGCTGGACCTGCGGCTGTCCCAGCTCGCCCACAAGCGCGCCTCGCTGCCCGAGCACGCCGAGGTCGACTCCCTGACCAAGGACCTGAGTCAGCAGCGCGACCTGCTCGTGGCGGCGCAGACGCAGGCGAGCGACGCCGCCCGCGAGCAGACCAAGGCGGAGCAGGACGTCGACCAGGTCCGCCAGCGCGCGGCCCGCGACCAGCAGCGGCTGGACTCCGGCGTCGGCATGTCGGCCCGCGACCTGTCGAACCTGCAGAGCGAGGTCGTCTCCCTCGCCAAGCGCCAGGCCGACCTGGAGGACGTCGTCCTCGAGGTGATGGAGCGTCTGGAGGCCGCCCAGGAGCGGGTCACCGAGAACACCGAGCGCGTCTCCGCCCTCGAAGCCAAGCTCGCCGACGCCACCGCCCGCCGCGACGCCGCCACCGGCGAGCTCGACGCCGAGGCCGCGAAGGCCACCAAGGACCGCGAGCTCGTCGTCGCGTCCATGCCGGCCGACCTGATGGCCCTGTACGAGAAGATCCGCCTGAAGCAGGGCGGCGTCGGCGCGGCCCGCCTCTACCAGCGCCGCTGCGAGGGCTGCCGCCTGGAGCTCGACATGTCCGAGATCAACGAGATCAAGGCCGCCGCCCCCGACCAGGTGGTCCGGCACGACTCCTGCGGCCGCATCCTGGTCCGTACGGCGGACTCGGGCATCTGATGCCGCGGTTGGTCGTGGAGGCGGACGGCGGCTCCCGGGGCAACCCGGGGCCCGCCGGCTACGGCGCGGTCGTCCTCGACCCGGCGACGGGCGAGACGCTGGCGGAACGCGCCGAGTACATCGGCATCGCCACGAACAACGTGGCCGAGTACAAGGGACTCATCGCCGGCCTCACGGCCGCCCGCGAGCTCGACCCCGACGCGCAGGTCGAGGTCCGGATGGACTCCAAGCTCGTCGTCGAGCAGATGTCGGGCCGCTGGAAGATCAAGCACCCCGACATGAAGCCGCTCGCGGCGGAGGCCGCCCGGATCCTGCCCCGCGCGCAGATCTCGTACGAGTGGATCCCGCGCGAGCAGAACAAGCACGCGGACCGGCTCGCCAACGAGGCGATGGACGCCGGTCGGCTGGGTCGGCAGTGGGAGCCGTCGGCCTCCACGGCCGCCCTGGACACCTCCGCCGCCCGCGCCCTGGCCACCCCGCCGCCGTCGGGGCCGCCCGGGGACGCGGCGGCCGGTGCCGCAGCGGTCCGCGCGGCCCTCGCGATGACGACGCCCCCGTCGGCGGTCGTGGCGCCGTCGGCACCTGCGGCGCCTGCGGCACCTGCGGCGCTTACGGCGCCTGTGGCGCCACCCGCTGCCGCCGAGCCCTCGAAGGGCGGGACCCAGGGCTGGGGCCCGGACATGGGCCCGCCGGCCACGTTCGTGCTCCTCCGACACGGCGAGACCGCCCTCACCCCGCAGAAGCGGTTCTCCGGTAGCGGCGGCAGTGACCCCGAACTCTCCCCGGCGGGGCGCCGCCAGGCCCACGCCGTGGCCGAGGCGCTCGCCGCCCGCGGCACCATCCAGACCGTCATCAGCTCCCCGCTGCGGCGCTGCCGCGAGACCGCCCAGGCCGTGGCCGACCGCCTCGGCCTCGGCGTGACCGTCGAACAGGGCCTGCGCGAGGTGGACTTCGGCGCGTGGGAGGGGCTGACCTTCGCCGAGGTGCAGGAGCGGTTCCCGGAGGACCTCCAGGCCTGGCTGGACTCCCCGAAGGCGGCCCCCACCGGCGGCGGCGAGAGCTTCGCGGCCGCCACCCGCCGGATCTCGGCCACCCGGGACCGGCTGCTGGCGGCGCACGCGGGGCGTACGGTGCTGCTGGTCACGCATGTGACCCCGGTGAAGATCCTTGTTCGGCTGGCCCTCGGGGCCCCGCCGGAGTCCCTGTTCCGGATGGAGCTCTCCGCGGCCTCGCTGACGGCTGTCGCGTACTACGCCGACGGGAACGCCTCGCTCCGCCTCCTCAACGACACGTCCCACCTCCGCTAGGCGGTGCTGGCCGCTGGGGGCGGGGGCCGCTGCGCGGAGCCGTTTCCCCACCCCGTCCCTTCCCGAAACCGTGGGCTCCGCCCCCGGACCCCCGCGCCTCAACCGCCGGCGGGGCTGGAAGACCCGGCCCGCGAACGGGGGCCGGGGCGAAGCCCCGGGTTCGGGAAGGGGCGGGGTGGGGAAATGCTCCGCACGGCGGGCGGCACCCGGCGGGTGGGTCAGTGGATCCGGGTGACGATCACGTCGAGGGACCACGGCTTGCCGGGCTTCGCCGGGGCCTGAGCCTCCACCGCGTAGCCCAGGTCCCGCAGGGCCGCGACCAGCTCCGCCGGGTCCTCGGGGACGGCCCCCGCGACCAGCAGGTCCCGCACCAGCCGCCCCTTCGTCGCCTTGTTGAAGTGGCTCACCACGGACCGCTTCTCGACCCCGTCCACCACCTGCGCGTGCAGCACCCGCACGGTCGCCGTGCGCCCCGCCGTCTCACCCTTCGGCTTCCAGGCCGCCGCGTACGCCGCCGACCGCAGGTCGAGGACCAGGCCGTCCCCGGCGGCTTCGGGCAGGACCTCCGCCATCGGCGTCCGCCAGTGCGCGCCGAGCGCGCCCAGCCCGGGCAGTTTCACGCCCATCGAGCAGCGGTAGGAGGGGATGGCGTCCGTGACGCGGACGGCGCCCCACAGCCCGGAGAACACCAGCAGCGACCGCTCGGCGAGGGCCCGTGCCCCGGCCGGCAGGTCCCCGAGTCCCAGCGCGTCGTACAGCACTCCGGTGTACACCTCGCCCGCAGGTCGGGCGGGGGCGCTGCGCAGGCCGGCGTTCTTCGCGACCTCGCCCCGCAGCCCCTCGCTCAGCCCGAGCACCTCGCGGGCCTTGTCCTCGTCCGCGGAGCACAGCTCGACCAGTTCCTCCAGTACGGCCGCCCGTGCAACGGCCAGTCCGGGCAGCGACAGCGTTCCCGTGTCCAGGGGCGCGCCGGAGCCTCCGGCGGCCTTTCCCTCGGACGGCGGCAGCAGCACGAGCACGGCGGTTTCTCCTTCTTCGCGTACGAGCGCGGGGGTGCGGCCCCGACGAGCCAGCCTAGGCCCTCCCGAACGGACCGTTTCACCGCGCCCGGGCGCACCGGCCGCCCTACGCTCGGGTCATGCCACGCCGCCTGATGCACCTGTCCGACGCGGCCGAGGCCGCCCTGCGTACGGCCCTGCAGCAGCTCCGGGCGGAGCTGGAGGTCCGTACGGAGTTTCCCGCGCCCGTGCTCGCGGCGGCGGAGGCCGCCGCGGCCGCGCCCCGGCTGCCCGACGAGGACGCCACCCACCTGCCGTTCTTCACGATCGATCCGCCGGGTTCGAAGGACCTCGACCAGGCCATGTACCTGGAGCGGCGGCCGGGCGGCGGCTTCCGCGTGCACTACGCCATCGCGGACGTGGCGGCCTTCGTCTCGCCCGGCGATGCGCTGGACGCCGAGGCGCACGAGCGGGTGGAGACGCTGTACCTCCCCGACGGCAAGGTGCCCCTGCACCCTCCGGTGATCTCCGAGGGCGCGGCCAGCCTGCTGCCGGACCGGACCGTTCCGGCCCTGCTGTGGCAGCACGACCTCGACGCGCACGGCGAGGTCACGCACGCGCACGTGCGCCGGGCCCTGGTCCGCAGCCGGGCCAGGCTCGACTACGCGGGCGTGCAGCAGGCCGTCGACGCGGGCACGGCCGAGGAGCCGGTGGCCCTGCTGCGCGACATCGGCGCCCTGCGGGAGGCCGTCGAGGTCGCGCGGGGCGGGATCTCGCTGTCCCTGCCGGACCAGGAGGTCACCCTTGAGGACGGGTCGTTCCGGCTGGACTACCGGGCGCAGCTGCCGGTGGACGGCTGGAACGAGCAGATCTCCCTCATGACCGGCATGGCCGCGGCCCGGATCATGCTGGACAGCGGGACCGGCATCCTGCGGACCCAGCCGCCGGCCCCGAACCACGAGGTCACGCGGTTGCGCCTGATCGCCCAGGACCTGGGCATCGACTGGCCGCACCACGTCTCGTACGCGGAGCTGATCCGCCGTCTCGATCCGCAGGACCGGAAGCACGCGGCCTTCCTCAACGAGGCCACCGGCCTGCTGGAGAAGTCGGTCTACACGCCGTTCCGCGACCACCGGATCCCGGAGCTCACGCTCCATGCGGCGATCGCGGCGCCGTACACGCACTGCACGGCCCCGCTGCGGCGCCTCGTCGACCGGTACGCCGGCGAGTTGTGCGTGGCGGCGTGCGCCGGCCAGGACCCGCCGTCCTGGGTGCTCGCGGCCCTGTACGGCCTGCCGTGCGACATGGCTCGGGGGCAGGGGAACGTGGTGGGCCGGCGCTCCGTGGACCTGGCGGAGGCCGCGGTGCTGATGGACCGGGTGGGCGACGTCTTCGACGCCACGGTCGTCAACACCGACGTGGAGGAGAAGCCGTCGAAGCCGAACGAGGGCACCGTGCACATGGCGGAGCCGGCCGTGATCGGCAGGGTCACGGCGGGCTCCGCCCTGGTGCTGGGATCGAGGGTCCGGGTCACCCTGAAGCGGGCCGACCCTTCGTTCTCCGGCCGGCACAAGATCCTGTTCAGCCTGCCGTAGCGGGTTCCCGGCCGGCGCGCACCGCGGCGACGACCGCTGCCGGGTCGTCGGCGTGGAAGCGGACGGTACGGGCGTGCGCGCGGGCGCCGAGCGGCCGGGTGAAGGCGAGCGGGCGGGTCAGTTCCAGGGTCACGGTGGTCTGGCTGCCGACGATCAGGTCCAGCACCCCGTCCTCGGAGAGGGTGACGAGCCGTCCTTCCGGGTAGCGGCGGTCGACCCGGACCGCGGCCACCGCGTCGGGCGGGACGACCAGGTCGAACAGGGCCCCGTAGCGGATCCGCAGGGTGCCGTCGCCGCGGACGACGTGCGGCCGGGTCACGCAGGCGGCGTGCAGGGCGAGCAGCAGCAGCACCCCGTAGACGTCGAGGACGAGGACCGCGCGGTGCACGGCCGGCCACGGGATGACGAGGGCCAGCGCGACGGTCTCGACGACCGACACGAACAGGAAGCCGTACATCATGGCGGTCTGGGGCCCGGTGTAGCGGGCGGCGAGGTCCCCGGCCGCCACGCCGTGCGGCGGGCGGCGCAGCGCCCACCGTGCGAGCGAGGCCATGGCCCGCAGCTCGTGGAGCAGCAGCCGGCGTACGGCGGCGGGCACCACGGCCCGTACGGCGGCCCGCGCGGCGGCGCCGGGGCGGGCGCCGCGGGCGCGCTCGGCGGCGTACAGCGAGCGCAGCACCCACGCCTCGGACAGCAGCACGGCGGCGAAGAGCGCCTCGGCCGTGCCGGTCACCCAGCCGGGCGGCCGCACCCCGGCGGCGAGGACCAGCACCAGCAGCAGTTCGCCGGGTACCACCGCGCCGGCCGCGATCCGTGCCGCGCGTATCCGCCTCATGCCCGTACCCGCTGCGTGAACGCTTCCATCACGAGCCGTACGACGGCTGCCTGTGCGGGGGCGTACTCCGCGAGCAGGGCGTCGGTGAAGCCCGGCGCGAGGCCCGGTCCGCCGCTCCTGGGGATCGCGTCGAACACCTCGTCGGGGACGGCTGCGACCAGGTCGGCGGCGAGCGGGGCGATCCGCGGGTCGTCGACGGGCGCGTCGGCGAGGTCGTCGAGGCGTCGGTACAGGTCGAGGACGGCCGGGTCGGCGGCCAGCGGGCCGAGCGCGGCGTACAGTTCGGCGCCGCCGGCGCCGGCCGTGTCCAGCAGGGTCAGGTGCTCGCGGTCGAGGGCGGCGGACGCCGACCCGGTCTCGGGGGCGCGGGCGAGCAGCTCGGCGAGGGCCGGGGAGACGGGTTCGGTCGCGCCGGGCGGTGCGGCGCGCAGTGCGGCGAGCCGGAGCCGGCGCTCCCGGATGGCGGTCTCCTGCCGGGCCAGGTCGGCGTCGAGCTCCTCCAGGACCTCCTCCAGGTCGCGCCCGGCGTCGTCCGCGAGGACGTCGCGGACCTCGTCCAGGCCGAGCCCGAGCTCGGTGAGCCGGCGGACGCGGGCGAGCAGCACGGCGTCGCGGACGCTGTACTCCCGGTATCGGTTGGGGCGGCGCTCCGGTTCGGGGAGCAGTCCGACGTGGTGGTAGTGCCGGATCGCGCGGGTGGTGACCCCGACGAGTGCGGCGATCTCTCCGATCCTCATGCGGCCAGTAGAAACCCTGCCGCTGCGGCAAGGTCAAGCTGCGCCGCGGCGGCGGGTAGCATGGTCGTTCGCAGAACAACGCCGGCGGACGGCCGCGTCGGGGCTCCGGCCCCGCCGAGGAACGTCCGGGCTCCACAGGGCAGGGTGGTGGGTAACGCCCACCCGGGGTGACCCGCGGGACAGTGCCACAGAAAACAGACCGCCGGGGGCTTCGGCTCCCGGTAAGGGTGAAACGGTGGTGTAAGAGACCACCAGCGCCTGGGGTGACCCAGGCGGCTAGGTAAACCCCACTCGGAGCAAGGTCAAGAGGAGTCGTCTCCGGACGGCTCTGCGCGGACGATCGAGGGCTGCCCGCCCGAGTCCGCGGGTAGACCGCACGAGGCCGGTGGCAACACCGGTCCTAGATGGATGGCCGTCTCCCCGGCGATCGCGAGGTCGCCGGGTGACAGAACCCGGCGTACAGCCGGCGTCGTTCTGCACCCCGTACGAGTCGGGCCCCGCACACGCCGTGTGCGGGGCCCGACCCGTACGGGGGTGGCCGGCCGTGCCGTCTCACGGCGGGGCCGGCGGACGGTCAGTGGTGGGGCCAGGCCACGGCTGCGGGGGACCGGTCGGCGGAGCCGGCGTATTCGGCGCAGGCGTCCGTGAGGGTGCCCAGCAGGGTGAGCGGGTCCGGCAGGGGGTGTTCCATCCCGCGGACCCAGGTCACCGCATGGTCTCCCGGCAGGGCCGCCGGCGGTACCAGTACGTAGCTGCCGCGGCAGTGCCACCGCAGGCCGGGGTGCTCGTCCATCGTCTCGGGGTGGCAGTCCAGCTCGCACGGCCACCACTCGTCCTCGTCCTCGGGGGTGCCGCGGGTCGCGGTGAAGAAGAGCATCCGGGCCTGGTCGCCGGTGCCGCCGGACTCGGCGACGGGGCCGACGTCGACGCCGGCCTCGAGGAGGCGGCCCAGGGCGCGGGTTCCGGCCTCCAGCGGGACGTCCAGGACGTCGTGGAGCATTCCGGTCGCGGTGATGAAGTTGGCCTGGGGCTGGTTGCGGGCCCAGCGCTCGATCTGCGCGCGGTCGGTGGTCGACTGGGTCTGCCAGGCGAAGGAGAGGGGGTGCCGCGCGGGGGTGGGGCAGCCGATGCGGTCACAGGAGCAGCGGTAGCCGACGGGGTGGGCGGCGGGGGCGAGCGGCAGGCCGGCGGCGGCGACCGACAGCAGCAGCGCTTCGCGTGCCTGGGCGGGGTCTTCGGGCGAGGGTTTCGGGCGGCGGCGCAACCACTGCGAAATCCTGCTCTGCTCGCCGCGTTTGACGCGGTCGGACTTGGACCCCATCTATCCCCTCACCTCACCGTTGGCCACCGGCAGACCCTCACATCGTCCCACCATCCTGAGGGCCGGGTGACCGCTCTCCCCAACCGGGGGGTGGGGGTGAAGCATGTGCGAACGGCAGCCGAACGGACGGAAAATCCCCATATGACTGGAGAAAAAGGGCGTTTATGTCGGCCGATCGCGACCCGGTGGGGCTGCGGTGACCTTCGCCACCCCGGCCCGCCCGGGGAGGGCGGGGTCAGGCGCGGGCCCCCGACAGGACCGCGTCCACCAGGGCGTCCGCGTACGCGTGGGTCAGCGGCGCGGTGCGCATGAGCCAGCGGTAGGTGAGCGGTCCGAGGAGCATCTCCACCGTCAGGCGGAGGTCCGCGTCGGCGGCGAGCTGGCCGGCCTCCTGGGCGGTGCGCAGCCGCGCCTCGTACAGCGCGAGCTGCGGTTCCAGGAGCTGTTCGGTGAAGCGGGCGCCGAGCTCGGGGTCGGTGGCCCCGGCGGCGGTGAGGGCGCGGGCGGGGGCCGCGTACTTCTCGTCGTTGAACTCGTCCACGGTGGCGCGCAGTACGTACTTCAGGTCGGCGGCGAGGTCCCCGGTGTCGGGGAAGCCGGTCCAGCCCCCCTCGGTCCCGGCGTCCCCGGCGAGGGCGAGCGAGGCGTCGAGCAGGACCGCGGCCTTCGACGGCCACCACCGGTAGATCGTCTGCTTGCCGACGCCGGCGCGGGCGGCGATCGCCTCGACGGTCAGCTTGTTGTAGCCGACCTCTCCGACCAGGGCGAGGGCCGCGTCGAGGATGGCCCGCCGCGAGCGGTCGCTGCGGCGGCTGGCGTCGGGGGCCTTCGTGTCCGGTTTCCTACTGCTCATTCGGCCAAATTACCAATCGATACATCTCGACTTTGAGTCATTCCTCGAACCACCCGGACAGTTCACTGCACGGTCTCCCCGGGGGAGGGACGATTCTCTCCACAAGCCCGTGAGTCGTGAGGAGCCTTCTTTGCGCAGAGACGCCACACCCCGGCGCTACCTGATGTGCCCACCGGCACACTTCCAGGTCACGTACTCCATCAACCCGTGGATGGATCCCACGAAACCGGTGGACCTGCCCCTCGCACAGGCCCAGTGGGAAGACCTCAGGGACCGCTACCTCTCCCTCGGCCACACCGTCGAGACGCTCGAACCGGACCCCGCACTGCCCGACATGGTGTTCGCCGCGAACGGGGCCCTCGTCATCGACGGCCGGGTCCTCGGTGCCCGGTTCGCCCACCCGGAGCGGGCGCCCGAGGCGCGGATCCACCTCGACTGGTTCCGCTCCCACGGTTTCCAGGACGTCCACGAGCCCGCGCACGTCAACGAGGGCGAGGGCGACTTCGCCGTCACCGCCAGCTGGATCCTCGCCGGGCGCGGCTTCCGCTCCAGTCCGCTCTCGCACGACGAGGCCCAGGAGTTCTTCGGCCGCCCGGTGATCGGTCTGGACCTCGTGGACCCGCGCTACTACCACCTGGACACCGCGCTGTGCGTGCTGGACGGCGACGAGGTGATGTACCACCCGGAGGCCTTCTCGCCGGGCAGCCGCGCGGTGCTGCGGCGGCTGTTCCCGGACGCGCTGCTCGCCGACCACCGGGACGCGGCCGCGCTCGGCCTGAACGCGGTGTCCGACGGCCGCCACGTCCTGCTCCCGCAGGCGGCGACCGGGCTGCTGGCACCGCTGCGCGACCGCGGGTTCGAGCCGGTCCCGATGGACCTCGGGGAGCTGCTCAAGGGCGGCGGCAGCGTGAAGTGCTGCACCCAGGAGCTGCGGATGTAGCGGACGTTCAGGCGGACGCGGTCGGCGGCGGTGGTTACGGGGCCGCGGGGTCGGCCGGGGGCCACTCCTGGCCCCACTCCGCGTCCCGGGCCGCCTTGTACAGGTCGCCGTGGCGCTTGGTCACGGTGGACCGGGACAGCCCCTCCTCCTGCGGGCCGCACAGGTCCAGCAGGACGAGCCCCTTCCGGATCTGCGGCTTGCGCGTGATCCGGAAGGGGACCGGCGCCGCCGGGAACCGGGTGGCGGCCACGTAGCTGAACTTCTCGTCCTCGTACGCCAGCGAACCGCCCTTGACCTGCCGGTGCAGGGAGGACCGGCTGACCCGCGCCGAGAAGTGGCACCAGTCCTGCCCGACCTCGATCGGGCAGGACCCGTCGTGCGGGCAGGGCGCGGCGACCCGCAGCCCGGCCGCGATCAGCTGGTCCCGGGCCTCGCGGATGCGCAGGTACCCGTCAGGTGTGCCGGGCTCGATCAGGACCACGGCCTGCCCGGCCCGGGCGGCTTCGGCGACGACGGCCCGGCGGGCTTCGGGCGTCAGCTCGCCGAGGACGTACGACACGGTCACCAGGTCGGCCTCGGGCAGGGTGATCCCGGAGCCGATGACGGCCCGCCGCCACTCGGCGGAGCGCAGCACCGCCGAGCCTGAGGCCCCGGCCAGTTCCCGGCCGAGGGCGAGGGCGGGCTCCGCCCAGTCCAGGACGGTGGTCGTGCGGGGGCCGTCCCAGGTGGCGTCCACCGCCCAGGTCGCCGCGCCGGTGCCGCCGCCCACGTCGACGTGCGAGGCCGGGGCCCACTGCGGGGCGGCCCCGGCGAGTCCGGCGAGCGCGCCGCGGACGGCCTCGAAGGTGGCCGGCATCCGGTACGCCGCGTACGCCGCCACGTCGGACCGGTCCCGCAGGACGGGCGCGTCGGTGGGGGTGCGCCCCCGGTAGTTGGCGATCAGCCGCTCGACGGCGGCCGCGGCCTGCTTCGGCGGGAGCCCGTCGAGCAGTCCGGCCAGTGCGGACCGCAGGGATTCGGCGGTGGTGGGGGCGGAGGCGTTCACCTGCGAAGTTTACGGCGCTCCGGGCACCGGCCTCACGCCCCGCCCGCCGGCTCCCGCTGCTGCCAGGGGCGGCTCATGCCGAGGAGGCAGGCCAGCGCGAGCAGCGCGCACGCGACCTGGACCACGGCCATCGGCACGGCCGTGTCCTCGCCGGCGACCCCGACCAGCGGGGAGGCGACCGCGCCCACCAGGAACGAGGCGGTGCCGAGCAGCGCCGAGGCGGAGCCGGCGGCGTGCGGGGTGCGCATCAGGGCGAGGGCGTTGGTGTTCGGCAGGACCATGCCCATCGCCGTGACCAGGACGAACAGCGCGGCGGCGACCGGGACCAGGCCGACGGGCCCGAACACCCCGGTGGACATCAGCAGCAGCGCCACGGCGGCGGCGCTGACGACGGTGAGCCCGCCGGCCAGCACCCGGTCCAGGCTGACCCGGCCGACCAGCAGTTTGCCGTTGACCTGCCCGGCGAGGATCAGGCCGACCGAGTTCAGGCCGAACAGCAGGCTGAACGTCTGCGCGGAAGCCCCGTATATCTCCTGCACCACGAAGGGCGAGGCGGATATGTACGAGAACAGGGTGGCGAAGGCGAAGCCGCCGGCCAGGGTGTAGCCGGCGAAGACGCGGTCGGCGAGCAGCCCGCGCATGGTCCGCAGCGCGTGGCCCACGCCGCCGGTGTGCCGCCGGGCGGGCGGCAGGGTCTCGTCGAGGCTGCGCCAGGCCACCAGGGTCAGGAGGAGTCCGACGGCGGCGAGGACGACGAAGATCCCGCGCCAGTCCGCGAAACGCAGTACCTGGGCGCCGATCAGCGGGGCGACGATCGGTGCGACACCGGATATGAGCATCAGCGTGGAGAAGAAGCGGGCCATCTCGACGCCGTCGTAGAGGTCGCGGACGACGGCGCGGGCGATGACGATCCCGGCCGATCCGGCCAGGCCCTGGAGCAGGCGGAAGCCGATGAGCAGTTCGGCGGTGGGCGCGAGGGCGCAGACCGCGGTGGCGAGGACGTAGAGGACCATGCCGCTCAGCAGGGGGCGGCGGCGCCCCCACTTGTCGCTCATCGGGCCGATGACGAGCTGGCCCAGCGCCATGCCGGCGAGGCAGGCGGTGAGGGTGAGCTGGATGGTGGCGGCCGGACTGGACAGGGCGGAGGCGACCTGCGGCAGGGCCGGAAGGTACATGTCCATGGACAGCGGGGGGAGGGCGCTGAGGCCGCCGAGCACGAGGACGACGAGCAGTCCGGTGCGGCGCGCGGCCGCGGTCGGCGGGGCGGGAGCGGGCGGGGGAGCGGAGGACGTCGGGGTCGACGGCTCGGGCGCAGAGGCCGTCGCGGGGCCTGTCTCCGGCATGCGGGACTCCTGTCTCTTTCGTCGTTCTTCCACACCCCTGACCGCCCCATGCTCTCAGCTGGCGGAACGTCCGTGGACGGCCGCGGCAGGTGACGTACCCTGCGGGCCCATGGACGCAAGTGGGAAGAAGACCGCCGTCGTCACCGGGGCCGGCTCCGGCATCGGCCGTTTCGTCGCCCTGGCCCTCGCGGGCGCCGGCTGGTCGGTGGCCGTCGCGGGGCGCCGCGGCGAACCGCTCCGGGAGACGGCCGCGGCGGCCGCGGTGGACCGGCCCGGCGCGGACGTGCTGTGCGTACCGGCGGACGTCAGCGATCCGGACGACGTGGCCGCGCTCTTCGCGGCGGTGCGCGAACGGTACGGCCGGCTCGACCTGCTGTTCAACAACGCGGGCACCTTCGGCCCAGGCGGCGTCCCGCTGGAGGACCTCCCCTACGAGGCCTGGCGCTCGGTGGTGGACGTCAACCTCACCGGGGCGTTCCTGTGCGCGCAGGCGGCGTTCCGGCAGATGAAGGAGCAGGACCCGCAGGGCGGCCGGATCATCAACAACGGCTCCATCTCCGCGCACGTGCCGCGCCCGCACTCGATCGCGTACACGGCGACCAAGCACGCCGTGACGGGGCTGACCAAGTCGCTGTCGCTGGACGGGCGCCCCTACCGGATCGCCTGCGGCCAGATCGACATCGGCAACGCGGCGACCGAGATGACCGAGCGGATGCAGCAGGGCATCCTCCAGGCCGACGGGAAGCTGGCGGTGGAGCCGGTGATGGACGCGGCCGATGTCGCCCGCACCGTACTGCACATGGCGGAGCTGCCGTTGGAGGCGAACGTGCAGTTCGCGACGGTGATGGCGACGGCGATGCCGTACATCGGGCGCGGCTGAGCGACGGCCGGGAACGGGCACCGGGCGCGGCCGGGAACGGGTTGCCCGGCGCGGCCGGGAATGGTCGGGCCCCGGCACGGGTTGGGGCGATCATGACGACCGAGGTACTGCGCTACACCGCCTTCTCCGACGACCCGGCCGGCGGCAACCCGGCCGGCGTCGTGCTCGACGCGAGCGCCCTGGACGACGCCGCGATGCTCCGGATCGCGGCCGGACTGGGCTACAGCGAGACGGCGTTCCTGTCCGCCCCACCGCCCGGGCTGGACGGTGCGCCCGGCCGGGCGTTCACCCTGCGCTTCTTCAGCCCCAAGGCGGAGGTGTCCTTCTGCGGGCACGCCACGGTGGCCGCCTCCGTGGCCCTCGCCGAGCGGATCGGCCCGGGCGAGCTGGTCTTCGCCACGCCCGCAGGCACCGTCCCCGTCTCGGTGGCCGCCACCGACGGCGGGGGTCTGCGGGCCGTCCTGACCAGCGTCGAGCCGCACACCGAGGAGATCGCGGACGCCGACCTCGCCGAGGCCCTCGCCGCCCTGGACTGGCCGGCGGCCGACCTCGACCCGCAGTTCCCGCCCCGCATCGCCTTCGCCGGGGCCCGCCACCTGGTGCTCGGCGCGGCCACCCGGGCCCGCCTCGCGGACCTCGACTACGACTTCGCCCGGCTGGAGGCGCTGATGCGGCGCCTGGACCTGACCACCGTCCAGCTCGTGCACCGGGCGGGCCCGGACACCTTCCACGTCCGCGACCCGTTCCCGGTCGGCGGTGTCGTCGAGGACCCCGCCACGGGAGCGGCGGCCGCGGCCTTCGGGGCGTACGCCCGCGAGCTCGGACTCGTCCCCGAGGCGGCCGTCCTCACCCTCCTCCAGGGCCAGGACATGGGCCGCCCGGGGGTCCTCACGGTGGAACTGCGGGCGGACGACCCGCGGGTGCGGGTCGGCGGCGCCGGCGTCCGGATCCCCGGATGAGGATCGTCACCCACCCCGAGGCGGACCTGCCCGCGCAGCTCGCGGCCCAGGTCGTCGAACTGGAGGAGCAGGCCTGGCCCGGCAACCGCCACGGCCACGACCCCGGGCTCGCCCCGCTGGCGATGCTGCTGCTGGACGCCGGCGGGACGGTGGCCGCCTCGCTGGCGCTGCTGTACAAGCCGGTCCGGCACGCGGGGCGCACGTACCGCGCGGCCGGACTGAGCGCGGTGGTGACCCGGGAGGCGGACCGGGGCCGCGGCCACGGAGGCCGGCTGGTGGCCGAGGCCCGGGCGGCGCTGGCCGCCGACCCGGCGGTGGACGTGGTCCTGTTCAGCTGCGACCGGCCGCTGGCCCGGTTCTACGAGGCGGCCGGCTTCACCCGGCTGCCGGGCGCGGTCCTGGTGGGCGGCACGCCCGAGGAGCCGCTCGCCACCGACGACCCCGGGTTCGACAAGGAGGTCCTCGGGGACTTCCCGGCCGGGCGCGCCGAGGCCGCCGCCTTCGCGGGGACCCGGATCGGCCTGTACCCGGGGCTCGTCGACCGCCTCTGGTGATGCCCCGGCGGCGGTAGCGCCCGTCGCGCCCGCCCGTCCGTCCGTACCCGTACGTCCACGCGGAAGGGCCCCGGACACACGGTCCGGGGCCCTTCGTAGGTACGGGCGGCGCGGTCTACGCGCCGGGCTGCGCCTCCGCGGCAGCGGCCGGGGCCTGCTGCGCCGCGGGCTGCGGCCGGCGCCCCGCGCCCTGCGCGAGGAAGAGGGCCAGCGTGGGGACGAGGTAGAGGGCCCACACCCCGAGCTGGAGCCAGGTCGGGTCCGGCTGGAAGTTGAACGTGCCCTTCAGCAGGGTCCCGTACCAGCTGTCCGGCGGGATGGTCCCGCTGATGTCGAAGGCCTTGTTCGCCAGGCCGGGCAGGAACTCGGCCTCCTGGAGGTCGTGCACGCCGTACGCGAGCACGCCCGCGGCGACCACGACGAGCATCGCGCCCGTCCAGGTGAAGAACTTCGACAGGTTGATCCGCAGCGCGCCCCGGTAGAACAGCCAGCCCAGCAGGACCGACGTGCCGAGGCCCAGCAGGACGCCGACCAGCGGCGCGGAGCCGTCACCGGCGGCGTGCACGGACCGCCACACGAACAGCGAGGTCTCCAGCCCCTCGCGGCCGACGGCCAGGAACGCCGTCGCCACCAGGGCGCCGGTGCCCATGGCCAGGGCCGCGTCGAGCTTGCCGTGGAGCTCGGCCTTCAGGTGCCGCGCGGTGCGCTTCATCCAGAAGACCATCCACGTCACCAGGCCGACCGCGACGATCGACAGGCTGCCGCCGATCGCCTCCTGCGCCTGGAACGTCAGCTCCGAGGTGCCGAATTCGAGCGCGGCCCCGAAGGCCAGGCTGATCGCGGCCGCGAGGCCCACGCCCAGCCACAGCGGCGGCAGCTTGTCCCGGTTGTCGGTCTTGACCAGGTACGCGATGAGGATGCAGACGACCAGGCTGGCCTCCAGCCCCTCGCGCAGGCCGATCAGATAGTTGCTGAACACGTCGTTCTCCTCGTGTGCGGACCCGTCAGGCGAACAGGGTCCGGCCCCACCAGTCGTCCTTGTCGTGGACGCCCGGCGGGACGGCGAAGATCGCCGAACCCACGTGCTGGATGTACTCGTTGAGGCCGTCGGACTTCGCCAGCTGGCGCTGGATCGGGATGAAGCCCTTGCGGACGTCGCGCTGGTAGGCGATGAAGAACAGGCCCGCGTCGAGCCGGCCCAGCCCGTCCGTGCCGTCGGTGAAGCTGTAGCCGCGGCGCAGGATCGTCGCCCCGTTGTTGCTGTCGGGGTGCGCGAGGCGGACGTGCGCCTCCGGCTTCATCGCCTTCAGGAACGGCTCGTCGCGCTCCTTGGACTTGCCGACCGCCGCACCCTCGCCCTTGTCGCGGCCGAAGATGTCCTCCTGCTCCTGCAGGGGGGTGCGGTCCCAGGTCTCGATGTTCATCCGGATGCGGCGGGCGACCAGGTACGAGCCGCCCGTCATCCAGGCGCTGCCGTCCTCCGCCCCGACCCACACGTGCTTGTCGAGGGCCGCCTTGTCGGTCCCGGAGATGTTCCGGGTGCCGTCCTTGAAGCCCATCATGTTGCGCGGGGTCTGCTCGTCCGGGGTGGTCGAGGAGGTCTTGCCGAAGCCGAGCTGCGACCAGCGCATCGCGACCTTGCCGAAGCCGATGCGGGCGAGCTGGCGGATGGCGTGCACGGCGACCTGCGGGTCGTCGGCGCAGGCCTGGACGCACAGGTCGCCGCCGGAGCGGGCCGGGTCCAGGTTGTCGCCGGGGAACAGCTCCAGGTCCACCAGCGCCTCCGGGCGCTTGCCCTCCAGGCCGAAGCGGTCCTTGGCGAACAGGCCCGGGCCGAAGCCGACCGTCAGCGTCAGCCGGGACGGCTTGAGGCCGAGGGCCTCGCCGGTGTCGGTCGGCGGGGCCTCGGGCAGGCCCTCGTAGGCGTCGCCGACGGGCCGGCCGGCCGTCATCAGGCGGGCCGCCTCGGTCCAGTCCTTGAGCAGCTTCACGAGCTCGGCGCGGTCCTTCGTCTTCACGTCGAACGCCGCGAAGTGCAGGCGGTCCTGGACCGCGCTGGCGATACCCGCCTGGTGCGGGCCGTGGAAGGGCACCGCGCCGCCGGCGGAGGCCGCCGGCGCCAGGTCGGACGAGGGGACGAGGGCCGCCGCCGCACCGCCGGCCGCGGCGGCGCCGAGCGTCAGCCCGGCCCCGCCCCAGCCGAGCACGGAGCGCCGCGAGGGGCGGCCGGCCTGGGCCGGCACAGATTCAGTCATTCCGGGTTCTCCCGCCTGCTGTTGACCGTTGCCGGGATTACTTGGCGACCGCGGCGGCCAGCTTCGAGAGCGGCTCGGCCAGCGCGTTGACGCCGTCCGACAGCTCCTTGCGCTCGGTCTCGCCGACCTTGTCGTAGGAGGTGAACTCGTACGTGTTCTTGTCCGCGCGGTACTTGTCCAGCAGCGCGTTCAGCGCGGCGAACTGGGTGTCGAGCTGCTTGGCGAGCTCGGCGTCGTTCTTCGCCGCGACCGGCTTCAGCAGCTCGTACGCCTTCTGCGCGCCCTCGACGTTGGCCTTGAAGTCGACCAGGTCGGTGTGGCTGTAGCGCTCCTCCTCGCCCGTCACCTTGCCGGTCGCGACCTCGTCGAGGAGCTCCTTGGCGCCGTTGGCGATGGAGGTGGGGGTGATCTCCGCCTGGCCGACCTTCTTCTGCCAGTCGGTCAGGTCCGTGATCAGCTGGTCGGCGAGCTTCTTCTCCTCGTCGCCGATCTTGCCGTCGGCCCACAGCGACTTCTCCAGGCGGTGCCAGCCGGTCCAGTCCTTCGCCGGGTCCTGGCCGGCCTCCAGGCCGTCCTCACGGACGTCGACCTTCGGGTCGATGTCGCCGAAGGACTCGGCGACGGGCTCGGTGCGCTCCCAGCCGATGCGGGACGTCGCGTACGCCTTCTTGGCGGCCTCCAGGTCGCCGGCCTTGACCGCGTCCGCGAACGCCTTGGCCGCGGGGAGGGTCTCGTCTGCCTGCTCCTGCACGTACTTGCGGTAGCCGGCGACCGCTGCGTCCAGCTCGGGGCTGCGCTTCTCGGCGGCGCCGTTGCCGGTGGCCTTGACCTTCTGGCGGATGCCGTCGCCCTTCATGCCGGGCTTGCAGGCGATCTCGTAGTCGCCGGCCTTCATCTCGGCGGTGATGGTGGCCTTGGTGCCCGGGCCGATGTTCTCGCGCTCGGTGACGATCCGGTCGTCCGGGAAGAGGACGTACAGCTCGGTGACCTTCGAGCCCTTGTTCTCGACCTCGATCGTGACCTTGCCGGCCGGGAACTCGGTCGCGGAGACCTCGCACGCGGTGTCGGAGGCGGCGACCTTGACGGCCTTGCCGTCTGCCGACCCGCCCTTCTCGGCGCAGCCGGTGACGGCCGTCAGCGCGGCCACGGCGGCAGCCGCGGTGAGGACGGTGAGGCGGGCGGGACGCATGGGGGCTCCTGGTGTCGAGGGTCGGCGGACGGCGTGCGGCAGACGGCCCCCCGGGTGGGGCGGCCGGAGAGGCGCACCTAACTTAGCTGAGCCTTACTTGACCCATACCCGTCCGTCCAGTGATCTGACGCACACCTTTCGACTCCGGGCACGGAGTCGTCACGGAGACCCCACGGCCACCCCATGGAAGAGTCAAGCGGAAGTCAAGTCGAAGTGACTCTCCGGTACTGCGGTCGTGTCTGCGTCGCGGACGGGGACCACAAGCGGAATCCCGGATCGCGGATGTGGCAGGACCTCCACGGGCTGCCGGTAGACCCGGCCGAGCAGATCCGCGCGCAGCACGTCGGCCGGTGGCCCGTCCGCGGCGATCCGCCCGGCGTCGAGGACGGCGATGCGGTCGGCGTGGGCCGCGGCGAGGCCCAGGTCGTGCAGGACCGCGACCACCGCGTCCCCGGCCGCCGCCCGCTCCCGGCAGATCCGCAGCACCAGCTCCTGGTGGCGCAGGTCGAGGGCCGCCGTCGGCTCGTCGAGCAGCAGCAGCGGGGCCTGTTGGGCCAGCGCCCGGGCCAGTGCCACCCGGGCCCTTTCTCCGCCGGACAGGGCGGTGAAGTGGCGGTCGGCGAAACCGGACACCTCCGTGGCGGCCATCGCCCGGGTCACGGCCTCCTCGTCGGCCCCGGTGCCGGCGGTGCCGGTGCCGGCCCAGGGCGCGCGGCCCATCCGTACGACCTCCACCACGGTGAACGGGAAGGAGAGCTCCGCGGCCTGGGGGAGCACGGCCCGGCGCAGGGCCAGCTCCGGGGCCGTCCACTCGCCCGCCGGGCGCCCGTCGATCCGTACGGTGCCCGCGGCGGGGGGCAGGTCGGCGGCGAGCGCGGCGAGCAGCGTGGACTTGCCGGCGCCGTTCGGGCCGACCAGGGCCAGCACTTCACCGGCGCGGGCCGCCAGGTCGATCCCGGCGAGGACCGGGCGTCCGCCGAGGCGGGCGTGCAGGCCGGCGGCCTCGGCGACGGCGGTGCCCGCGGGGCGGCGTTCGGGGACGGTGTGCCGGCGCCGCCGAAGGAAGCGGAAGCCGGCGGGTGCGGTGGCGGCGGTCATGCCCAGCCTCCCTGCCCACGGCGGGTGCGGCGCAGCAGCCAGAAGAAGAACGGGCTGCCGACCAGTGCGGTGAGCACCCCGAGCGGCAGCTCCGCCGGGGCGGCCACGGTCCGGGCGGCGAGGTCGCCCGAGAGCAGCACCGCCGCACCGGCCAGGGCGCTGCCGGGGACCAGGAAGCGGTGGCCGGGGCCGTTCGCCATGCGCAGCAGGTGCGGGACGAGCAGGCCGACGAAGGTGATGACGCCGGCCACGGCGACGGCGGCCGCGGTCAGCAGGGCGACGACGACGATGAGCGTGAGCCGCAGCCGCTCGACGTCCACGCCGAGGTGGCGGGCGGGCCGTTCGCCGAGGGAGAGGAGGTCCAGCCGGCGGGCGTAGCAGGGGGCGAGGACCAGTCCGGCGGCGGTGCAGGGCAGGACGGCCAGCACCTTGGGCCAGGTGGCCTGGGCGAGGGAGCCGAGCTGCCAGAAGGTGATCTGGTTGACCTGGCCGCTGTCCGCGAAGAAGACGCACAGGCCGATGAGGGCGCCCGCGAAGGCGTTGACGGCGATGCCGGTGAGGACGAGGGTGACGACCTCGGTCCGGCCGCCGGTCCGCGACAGCAGGTACACGGCGCCGACCGTGAGCAGGCCGGCGGTGAACGCGCAGGCGGTGACGGTCCAGTTGCCGAGGAAGCCGAGGCCGAGGCCGATGGCGGCGACCGCGCCGACGGCGGCGCCCGCCGAGATGCCGATGACGCCGGGCTCGGCGAGCGGATTGCCGAACACCCCCTGCATCAGGGCTCCCGCGCAGCCCAGGCTGGCCCCGACGAGCAGGGCGAGGGCGACGCGGGGGAGGCGTACGTTCCACAGCACGCTCTCGCCGACCCGGTCGAGCGGGGCCCCGCCGAGGCCCAGGTGGTGCCGGAGGGAGCCGAGGACGTCCCCGAGCGGGATCTCGTACGCCCCGGCGCCGGCGGAGGCGAGCGCGAGCAGGACGAGCACGGCGCCGAGCCCGGCGACCAGCCGGGCGCCCCGGCGGCCCCGGGCGCCCGGTCCCCGGCGGCCGGGGTCGGCGGCGGCGGCAGGGTCGGCGCCGGCGGTCGCGGACCCGGGCGCGTACCCGGGCACGGGCGCCGGTGCGGGCGTGGGGGCCGGTGCGGGTGCGGCCGGGGGTGCTGCCGTCCCGGCGGCGGGTTCCGTGGTGCGGTCGCCCATGTCAGGCCCCGCCGTAGAGCTGGGTGACGAGCGAGGCGAGCACCTGGTCGGTGCGGGGCCCGTAGTTGAGGAGGACCCCGTCGTCGATGCTGATCACGCGGCGGTCCATGCCGGCCGGTGTCTGGGCGACCCCGGGGATCTTCACCAGGCCGTCCGGGCCGCCGACGGACTCCAGGCCCCTGGACATGACGAGGAGGGCGTCGGGCGCGGCGGCCGCGAGGGCCTCGCTGGTGATCGGGGTGAAGTCCTTGCCGAGGCCGGACTCCTTGCCGGTGTCGACGGCGCCCGCGGCCTCCAGCAGCGAGGACGCCCCGGAGTCGGAGCCGCCCATCAGGTACACGGACGCGGAGCCGCGAAGGTACAGGAACGCCACCCGGGGCCGTTTCCCCGGGGCGGCGGCCTGCGCCGGCACCCCCGCCCGGGCCGCGGCGATCCGCTCGGCGGTGCGCTGGTTCAGCCGCGTCCCGGCGTCCTCGACGCCCAGCGCGGCGGCCACGGCGTCGATCCTCCGGGGTACGTCCTCCAGGGACTTGGCCGGGGCAACCACCAGCAGCGGAATGCCCGCGTCGCGGATCTGCCGGACGGCCTCGGCGGGGCCGGTGGTGGTCTCGGCCAGGACCAGCGTGGGGCGCAGGGACAGCACGCTCTCGGCGGAGACCTCGTGACCCCGGGTCACCACGGGCAGCTGCGCGGCCTGTTCGAAGGTGGCGGTGATGTCGCGGGCGACGACCCGGGGGCCGAGGCCGAGGGTGTGGACGATCTCGTTGAGGCTGCCGGTCAGCGGCACCACGCGGTCGGCGGACGCGACCGTCACCGGGCTGCCGTCGGCCGAGGGCACGGTCACCGGGAGGGCGGGCACCGGGGCGGGGGAGAGGGGCTCCACCCGGTCCGGGGGCGCGGCGGCGCTGCGGGCGGAGGGGCCCGCGCCGGGCGGGTCCGTGTGCGCGCAGCCGGTGACGGCGGCGGCCGTCGCCAGGGCGCAGAAGGCGAGGGCGAAGCGGCCGAGGGCGAGCCGGCCGAGCACGAGGTGGCCGCGGGCGGGACGGCGGCCGCGGGGGTGGCCCCCGGGGAATCGGCGGGTGGGGCGGGGGGCTGCCGCGGCGGGCGTAGGCACGAAGGCACCGTCCTGGTCGTCCGGCTGATGGTCCGTCGGGTGGAGGGGTTCCACTCCCGATCGGGATAGCTTAGGTTAGCCTAACCTTACTAACCAGGTCCTGGAGGGGACATCGATGTCCGCACGCCCCGTCCGCCCGTTCGCCGTCGCCCTCGCGGCGACCCTGGCGGCTCTGCTCGCGGCCCTGCTACCCGCCGCCGGAGCCCACGCGGTGAGCCGTGCCGTGCAGGGCGGCAGGCTCGACTGGGGCCTCAAGTCGTCCTTCCAGAGTTACGTCACCGGCCCGGTCGCAAAAGGCGTATTCCAGCTGAGGGGCGGAGCCGCCACGGTCGGCGGAAGCCTGTTCCGCTTCCACTCGGCCACCGGCACCTACGACCCCGACACCGGTGCCTTCGAAGCGGCCTTCAGCGGTGGCGTCGCCTTCCACGGCCATCCGAAGCCCGACGGCACCCACGAGCTGGACCTGACGATCAGCAGGCCCGCGATCCGGATCGAAGGCGGCAGCGGCACCCTCTACGCGGACGTCGTCGGCAGGGCCGAGGGCACCGGCCGGACCACCAGCCTCTCCCGGGTCCCCTTCGCCACCCTCGGCCTCGGAGGCATCGACATGAGGGGCAGCGGCAGCCCGCTCGCCCTCACCAACGTACCCGCCACCCTCACCGAGCAGGGCGCCCAGGCCTTCGCCGGCTACTACCCGGCCGGCACCCCGCTCGACCCGATCACGCTCTCCGTCGACGTCCGGTCCGCCCCGGCCGCGGCTCCCTCGCCGTCCCCGAGCGCCGCGGCCGGGGCCTCCCCCGGTGCGCAGACCCCCGCCGGGCGGGGCGCGTTCACCGACGCGGCCGTCGACTGGGGCGTGCGGCGCACCTTCCGCGAGTACGTCACCGGCGCCGTGGGCCAGGGCAGGTGGACCCTCGCCGAGGGCGCCCAGGACGGTGGGGCGTTGTTCCGCTTCCCGCAGGGCAAGGGCGCGTACGACGGCCGGAAGGGCACCCTCGACGCCGCCTTCGCCGGCACCGTCCACTTCACCGGCGCCCACCTCGACCTCAAGCTCGGCAAGGTCGTCGTCAGGGTGGAGGGCGGCAAGGGCGTCCTCAGCACCGACGTCACCACCGGCGGGGACACGAAGCCCGCCGTCCCGCTCGTCGAGTTCGACGCGGCCGGCCTGAAGACCGAGGGCGCGCTCGCCACCCTCGCCGAGGCCCGGGCCACCCTGACCGAGGACGGCTCCCGGGCCCTCGGCTCCATGTACAGGGCCGGCACCGAGATGGACCCCGTATCCCTCGCCGTCGCCCTCGACGCCACCGCCCACCTGCCCGCCCTGCCCGACCTGGGCTCCGCCCGGGCGACGCCCGCCGGCCCGCAGACGACCGCCTCCCCGGCCGCAGGGCCGTCCGCCACCGCGCCGCGGTCCGGCGGAGGGTCGGACGCCGGGCTGTACGCCGCCCTCGCCGCGGCCCTCCTGGTGCCGGCCGGCGGCGCCGGATGGCTGCTGGCGCTGCGGCGCCGCCGCGCGCGGGCCGCCTCCGCGGCCGAGTCCGCTTCCGCTTCCGTGGCCGAGTCCGCCTCCGGTGCACAGCCGGGCCACCCCTGAGCCACCCGTCCCGCACGCCTCACACGGCTGCACGCCACCCCCGTACCCCTCAGGAGATCCAGCCCATGTCCTCATCCACCCGCCGCCGCTCCACAGCCCTCGCGGCGGCCGTCGTCACCGCCGCCGCGCTCGGCGTCACCGTCCTCGCCATGCCCGCCACGGCCGTGGGCGCAGCGCCCGCGCCCGCCGCCCCGGCTGCCGCCGTCCCCGCCGCCGCGCCCCTGCCGATCGTGAACGGCACCCTCGACTGGGGCGTCCTGGCGCGCTACCGGGCGTACGTCACGGGCATGGCCAAGGGCACGATCACCCCGGCCGACGGCGCCGAGGCCAACGCGGACGGATCCTTCCGCTTCCCCTCCGCCACCGGTGCGTACGACAAGGACGGCGGCCACGTCGTGACCGCCGCCTTCAAGGGCAGCGTCACCTTCGAGTCCACGGCCCACGGCTTCAAGGTCACCCTCGCCAACCTCCGCATCGACACGGGCACCAAGAAGCTCACCGCGGACGTCACCAAGAACGGCACGCTCGCCCGTGACGTCCCGCTGGCCGACGTCGCCTTCACCGGCCGCGCGATGGACCGGCTCGCCACCACCCTCACCAAGGAGGCCGCCGACCAGCTCGGCTCCGAGCAGTACGCCGGCTTGGCCGGCGACCCGCTCACCGCGGCCCTGGAGTTCGGCAAGCCCACCCCGCCGTCGCCGTCCGCGCCCTCGCCGTCCCCTTCGACGGCGCCTTCCCCGTCGGCGTCGAACGGCGGGCCCGCGCCCACCCTCGCGCCCTCGCCGGGCGCGGGCTCCCCGTCTTCGGGCGGGCCGCAGCAGCTGGTCGGCGGCCGGCTGACCTGGGGCGTGAAGGAGTCGTTCCGTACGTACGTGGTGAAGGGCGGCGGCTCCGTCACCCCGGCCGGCGGCGCGGTGGCCGCGGGCACCAGCTTCTCCTTCGCCTTCGGCAAGGGCGAACTCGACGCCGTCCGGCAGAAGCTGGACGCCTCCTTCGCCGGCAGCCTCCGCTTCCAGCGGCCCGACCACCGCATCGACATGACCTTCACCAACCTGCGGGTCAACGCGGAGGGCAAGAAGGGCACGCTGGTCCTGGACGTGAAGACACCCGGGGCGACCAAGGCGGACGTCCCCTTCGCCACCCTCGACCTGTCGAAGGCCGACTACCGCACCAGCGGCGGGGTCCTCACCCTGGCATCCGTCCCGGCAGCCTTCACCGCCGAGGGCTCCGCGGCGATCGGCGCCCCCAGCCCCGACTACGCCGAGGGCAAGCCGGCCGACCCGGTCACCCTGTCGGTGACCGTCGACAAGGACGCCGCCCTGCCCGGCACCGCGCCCACCCCGACCGGGACCGGCGGCACTGCCGGCTCCGGCACAAGCGGCAGCACCACCACCGCCGGGTCCGCCAGCACGGTCGGCGGCGGCACCGGCGGCCCGGGTGGCGGAAAGCTCGCCGCCACCGGCGCCGAGGTCCCGGCCGGGGCGCTGCTCGCGGCCTCCGGCGCGGCCGTCGTGGCCGGCGCGGGAGCCCTGTCCCTGGCCCGCAGGCGGCGCACCGCCCGCTCCTGAGCGGGATCTGATCCGGACGTGACCATGCCCTGAGCAGGGCCCGGCCCTGAGTTCGTACTTAACCGCGCCGTGTTTGAATGCCCGCGTGAACGATCTCGACGTACTCAGGGTCTTCTGCGCGGGCGACGGCCGGTTCGGCAACGTGCTCGGTGTCGTACGCGACGGCCGGACCTGCCCCGACGACGAGGCGCGGCAGGCCCTGGCCGCCGAACTCGGCTACAGCGAGACGGTGTTCGTCGACGACCCCGAGCGCGGGGTCGTCGACATCCGTACGCCCGGCACGCGGATGTCCTTCGCGGGCCACCCGCTGGTCGGGGTCGCCTGGCTGCTGGACATCGAGGAGCTCCAGCCGCCCGCCGGCGAGGTGTGGGCCCGGTACGACGGGGAGTTCACCTGGATCACCGCCCGGCCCGAGTGGGTGGAGGGCAAGCGCACCGAGCAGTACGCGACCCCCGCCGACGTCGACGCGCTGCCCGCCCCGCCGCCGGGCGAGGGCTGGCTGTACGCGTGGGCCTGGGAGGACGAGGCCGCGGGCCGGATCCGGGCCCGCGGCTTCCCGCGGCGCCCGGACGGGATCATCGCCGAGGACGAGGCCACCGGCTCGGCGGCGGTGCTGCTGACGGCACAGCTGAACCGCGCCCTGAACATCACCCAGGGCGCGGGTTCGCAGATCCTCACCGCCCCCGGCCCGGACGGCAGCGTCGAGATCGGCGGCCGCGTCCGCTTCGACACCCCGCCCCAGGCGGGACCGGTGTACGGCCGCATGGGCGGCCCGATGCGCTGAGCGCACGCCTCCCCGCGGGCGCGAGCCCGCGAGGACGTGGCGAGGCGGGGAGGCGGGTGGGCTCAGGCGCTGAGCGGGAACTCCTCCCCCAGCTGCCGGAAGACCGCGCCGTTGTAGTCGAAGGCGCGCTTGCACTCGTCGACGATGCGCTGCTTCTCCAGGTCGTCCGCGGCGATCGCGTCCAGCAGCTCGCGGTACTGCCGCTTGAAGGAGGCCGGGTTGGCGATGGCGGCGAACACGTAGAACCGGACGCCGTCGCCCTTGCGCTCGAAGCCCCAGGTCCGCTCCGCCTTGTCGCGGATGATCTGGCCGCCGGAGAGGTCGCCCAGGTAGCGCGTGTAGTGGTGGGCGACGTACCCGCCGGGCCAGGTGGCCGCGCACTCGGAGATCCGGTCCGCGTACGCCCCGGTGGCGGGCAGCGCCACCAGCGTCTCCCGCCAGGACGGGCCGCGCAGATGGGCCAGGTCGCGCTCGATCTCGGCGACGCGCATCAGCTCGGGCCGTATGAAGGGGCCCGCGACCGGGTCGTCGCGGAGGGCTTGGGCGGCGTCCTCCAGGGCCCGGTACACGAACCACAGCTGCTCGGTGTAGCGCGCGTACGCGTCCACCCCGAGGCGGCCGCCGAGCAGGTCGCTCATGAACGTCGAGGACTCCGCCTCGGTGTGCTGCTCGTGCGAAGCGACACGGATGACCGTGGAGAAGGCGTCCAAGACAAGACCTCCGTCGGGCGTGGATGCGGGCACGGCGGCACGGGTGACCGCCGCGCCCCGATCCTCTTACTTAGGCTTACCTAAGTCAATGTGTTCCCGACGTGTTGTCGGTAAAACGCCCCCGGGGTCGAAACCTCGTCGGCGGGGCCCCTACGGCAGGGTGAGGATGTCGGCTCCCGTGTCCGTCACCACCAGTGTGTGCTCGAACTGCGCGGTCCGCTTCCGGTCCTTCGTGACGACGGTCCAGCCGTCCTCCCACATGTCGTACTCGTGGGTGCCCAGCGTCAGCATCGGCTCGATCGTGAAGGTCATCCCCGGCTGCATCACCGTTGTGGCGTGCGGGCTGTCGTAGTGCGGGATGATCAGGCCGGAGTGGAAGGACGAGTTGATGCCGTGACCGGTGAAGTCACGGACCACGCCGTAGCCGAACCGCTTCGCGTACGACTCGATGACCCGCCCGATGACGTTGACCTGCCGGCCCGGCTTGACCGCCTTGATGGCCCGGTTCAGGGCCTCCCGGGTGCGCTCCACCAGCAGTCGGGACTCGTCGTCCACGTCCCCGCACAGGTAGGTGGCGTTGTTGTCGCCGTGCACGCCGCCGATGTACGCGGTGACGTCCAGGTTCACGATGTCGCCGTCGCGCAGCACCGTGGAGTCGGGGATGCCGTGGCAGATGACCTCGTTGACCGAGGAGCACAGGGACTTCGGGAAGCCCCGGTAGCCGAGCGTCGACGGGTAGGCGCCGTGGTCGCACATGTACTCGTGCGCCACCCGGTCCAGTGCGTCGGTGGTCACCCCGGGGGCGATCAGCTTCGCCGCCTCCTCCATCGCCTGCGCGGCGATCCGGCCGGCGGTGCGCATGGCCTCGATGGTCTCGGCCGACTGCACCTCCGGTCCGGTGTACGGGGTGGGCGCGGGCTTGCCCACGTACTCGGGCCGGCGGATGTTGCCGGGAACGGAACGGGTCGGAGAGAGCTCGCCGGGGACGAGCAGCGACTGGCCAGACATGCAAGCGAGTGTATCCAGCGGGGATGGGGCAGCATGGCGGCAGAGAACAGCGGAGACCGGCGCAGAGTGCCGCAGAGCCGGCGGCGAGAGGAGCCCGAGGACGATGGCCCTGTTCAAGAAGCGTCAGGTGGGCAAACCGGGCGAGTGGTACTACTGCCTGGTGCACCAGAAGGTCGAGGAGGGGCCCGAGTGCCCGGCGAAGGACCGTTTCGGCCCGTACGCCACCCCCGAGGAGGCCGCCCACGCCATGGAGACCGCGCGGGAGCGCAACCTCGAATGGCAGAACGACCCCAAGTGGAACGACAAGTCCCGCGAGGACGACGAGGGCACGACCACCTGACGGCCCGGACGCGGGCGAGCGGGACGAGCGGACGGGCGGGACGGGCGGGGCGGGCGGGCGGACTGCGCCCCGCCCGTCCGCCCGCCCTGCCGCCGCCCGCAACGACACGAACCGGCCCCGCCCCCGGGCACCACCGATGCCTGTTCGATCGCCCGGGGCCCGGCATTACGCTCACCCCATGACCTCCACTGACAGCACACAGAAGCCCGCCGCGAAGGACCCGTGGGACCTGCCGGACGTCTCCGGCCTCGTCGTCGGCGTCCTCGGCGGCACCGGCGACCAGGGCCGCGGCCTGGCCTACCGGCTCGCCAAGGCCGGCCAGAAGGTGATCATCGGCTCCCGCGCCGCCGACCGTGCGGCGCACGCCGCCGCCGAACTGGGCCTGGGCGTGGAGGGCGCGGACAACGCCGAATGCGCGCGCCGCAGCGACATCGTGATCATCGCGGTGCCGTGGGAGGGCCACGCGAAGACCCTGGAGGCCCTGCGCGAGGACCTCGCGGGCAAGCTCGTCGTGGACTGCGTCAACCCCCTCGGCTTCGACAAGCAGGGCGCCTACGCCCTCCAGGTCGAGGAGGGCAGCGCCGCCCAGCAGGCCGCCGCCCTCCTCCCGGACTCCCGCGTCACGGCCGCCTTCCACCACCTCTCGGCGGTCCTGCTCCAGGACGAGACGGTCGAGGAGATCGACACCGACGTGATGGTCCTCGGCGAGTCCCGCGCCGACACGGACATCGTCCAGGCCCTGGCCGGCCGCATCCCCGGCATGCGCGGCGTCTTCGCCGGCCGCCTGCGCAACGCCCACCAGGTCGAGTCCCTGGTCGCGAACCTCATCTCCGCCAACCGCCGCTACAAGGCCCACTCGGGCCTCCGCATCACCGACGTCTGAGCCTCCGGCGTCCCCGGGCCGGGCCGCCGCGCCTCAGCCGCGGCGGCCCGGACGGCCCTCGAAAGCGCCCACGTGCGCCAGCACCCCGTGGTAGAAGCGGTCCACGGCATCGTCCACGCTGCGGATGAAGCCCGACTCGGCGTTCCCCCGGGTGCTGCCCATGCCCTTGATCAGCGACAGCCGGAACCCGGTGAGCTGCGCCCCGTTGCCGGGCAGCAGGTCGCCCGGTTCCGGACGCAGCCGCTCCAAGGTGCCCCGCGGCCCGTGCCCGCTCTCGACGAGGGTCTCGACGTGCAGGTCCGCGGGAGCCTCGGCGAGCATCCGCACGAGCCGCTTCGCGGACGACAGCGGGTAGGAGCCTTCCGGCGCCGGCACCTCGGCCGACGTGCGGATCTTCCCCGTCCGCAGGTCGGCGGTCACGGCGATGACACTGCTCGTGCCGTCGATCCGCATCTCCGCACAGAGCCGGCCGTCCCGGCACAACGCCTCGGCCGCCTCCGCCCGCCGGGCCCCGGGGGCGCTGCCGCGCCGGGCGCGCTGCACGGGCAGTGCCTTCTGCCCCAGCTCGCCGCCGACGCGCAGGCACACCTGGCGGATGAGCCGCTCCCAGCTCTCCACGACGGCTACGGCGCGCTCGTCCCCGATGCCGAGCGTCTCGTCCTCGATCCCCCTGCGCACGGGCACCCACGCCGGGCCCATGTTCTGGAAGCCCTGACAGCCGGACTGATCGTGCCGCAAGTAGGCCAGGAGCTCCTGGAGGAGCCAGGCGTGCGCGGCGTTGCCGACGCCCTCGTGGTGGATCAGCATCTGTGCCTGGTGCGCCACCTCCGCCCACGACAGGTGCCAGAGACTGACCTTGTGCTTGCGCCGACCGTCGATCTTGACGTTCACCACGGCCGCGCCTTCGAGGGCCACGTCGTTGGAGAGGGTGATCACGGCCTCGTAGCCGCGGCGCGCGGCGATGTCCACGTACTCCTGGACCTGCTCCTGCTTCAGCGCATTGCCGTTCGTCTTCGTCTCCAGCAGCGCCGTCCACAGCTTGCCGGCCCGCTCGACGCGGATGACGCCGTCCGGCCGCCGGGGCGTGTCGCCGTGGGGGAGGGACACCTCGGTGAAGGTCTGCATCCGGCCCGCGGGCGCGCCGAACCCGGCGGTGAGCCGGCGCCCGAACTCCGGCACCTCGGCCATCACGGACAGCAGGACCGACGTGGCGCGCACCTCCCGCTCCTTGTCGCTCTTGAGCGTCGGGGCCGGGAACAGGCGCGCCCGGCGCCAGGAGTCGTTCTCGGCGAGCGACTTCCCGGCCACCTTCGGCAGGGTGACCTTCTTCTTCGTGGTCCGCGCGCCCCGGCCTGCTCGCTGGGCCGGGACGGCGGGGGCCGGTGCGGCCGCCGGGGCCTCCCCGGCGGCCGCACCGGATCCTGTGACTCCGCTTGTGGCTGCGGCCGCGGCGCCGCCTCCCGTTCCGGCGGAGGGCTGTGCCGACCCGGTGGCCGGACCGGCCGCGGCCGGTCCGGTCGGTCCCCGGTCCCCGTCCGCCGCCCCACCCGGTTCGGTCTCGTCGAGCACCTCGATGCCGAAGTCGGTCGCCAGACCTGCCAGGCCGCTCTCATACCCCTGGCCGACGGCCCGGAACTTCCACTCCTCGCCCCGCCGGTACAGCTCGCCGAAGATGAAGGCCGTCTCCGCGCCCGCGTCCTCGATGGAGAAGCCGACCAGCGGCTCGCCGGACCGGTCCGAGACGGTCATCCGCAGGTCGTCGAGGTCGCCGAAACGGGCGCTGCCGTACTGGCTGGCGGCCACCACGATCCGGGCGACGTCCTCAGGGATGGCGGTGAGGTCGACGCTGATGCGGTCCTCGTCGCCGTTGCCCGTGGGGGTCTTCCCCAGCAGCTGCACACTGCCGTCGGCCGCGGCCGGGTTGTTGTAGAAGTAGAAGTCGTTCTCGCCGCGGACCTTGCCGTCCGCGCCCACGAGGAGGACGGAGACGTCGGCGTCGCCCGAGCCCGACGTACTGCTCCAGCCCAGGCTCACCACCACGGATCCGGAGTCCTCGCCGAGCGCGGTCAGGCTGACGTTGGCGCCCTTGGTGATCTCTTGCATGCGGTACCCCCCCACTCGCCCGGCCGGGGCGGCGGCGGACCGTGCAGGCCGGACTGGTCGTTCTGCTGCGGTGCTCAAGCGCGAGCCGTGCGGCACGCTTGCGGCGCACGATAGCGGCGCACCGTGCGCAAGATCAGCCGAACGGGAAAACGGGCCGCCGGACCGAGGCGGGCACCTCGGCCGGGTGCCTTTGCGGGGGGACTGCGGGGCATGGGGGACACTGGAGGGGCTTGACACCCCTTTCGCCCGCCGAGGAGCCGTACCCCATGCCCCGCCTTGCCGTCTTCGCCATCGTCGTCTGCGCCCTGTCCGTGGCGGCGGCCGTGGTCGCCTTCGTCGAGGGCAGCTTCCTGGGGATCGTGTGGGTGCTGCTCGCCGGCCTCACGTCCAACATGGCCTGGTACTACGTGCGCAAGGACAAGGCCCGCAAGGCCTCCGGCTCCGCCGGCTAGTGCGTCGCGGAACCAGGCGCGCGTGAGCGACCGCGCCCCGGTCCTGCGGCTGGAGCCCCGGTCCGAGGGGGACGCGGAGCCGGGCCGCTCGGCCCGCTATTCGGCCTGGGGGACGGTGCAGAGGCCGTCCGTCTCCTGCCAGAAGCGGTACAGGCCGTGGCCGCAGTACGTCTCCACGTCCGAGACGCCCAACCCGGCCAGTACGCCCTCGACCGCGCCGAAGAAGGCCGCGTTGACCGCCGGGACCCACAGCAGCGCGAACACGGCGATCAGGCCGAACGGCGCCAGCGGCGCTATTTCGCGGCGCACCCGGTACGACAGCCAGGGCTCGATGATGCCGTAGCCGTCCAGGCCCGGCACCGGCAGGAAGTTCAGGATCGCCGCGGAGACCTGGAGCAGCGCGAGGAAGGCCAGCGCGAAGCGGAAGGCGAGCGGGACGCCGTCGACGGCGCCCAGCCAGAACGGGGCGGTGCACACCGCAGCGAACGCCACGTTCGTCAGCGGGCCCGCAGCCGAGATCAGGCTGTGCTTCCAGCGGCCCTGCACCCGGTCCCGCTCGATGTACACCGCCCCGCCGGGCAGGCCCAGGCCGCCGAGGATGACGAAGATCACGGGCAGGACGATGCTCAGCAGTGCGTGGGTGTACTTGAGGGGGTTCAGCGTCAGGTAGCCCTTGGCGCCGACGGTGAGGTCGCCGCCGTGCAGGGCGGTGCGGGCGTGCGCGTACTCGTGCAGGCAGAGCGAGACGATCCACGCCGACGTGACGAAGAGGAAGACGGCCAGGCCCGCGCTCGCCGAGTAACCCGTCCACACCGCCCAGCCGGTGACGGCCATGACCGCCACGATGCCGAGGAAGACGGAACTGACCTGCCGGTCGCTGCGCGTGCTCTGATGACCCATGCGGCGAAACCTACCCCGGGCAGGGGCCCGCCCGGGATACCGGTCCGGGGACAATGGGCCGGTGCGCTACGCGATTCTCGGCACCGCCCAGGCCATCCGCGACGACGGCACCACCGTCGCCGTCGGCGGCGCGCGCCTGCGCGCCCTGCTCACCGCGCTCGCGCTGCGGCCGGGGCGGGCGGTGCCGGCCGACCTGCTCGTGGCCGAGGTGTGGGACGGCGACCGGCCGGCCGACGCGAACGCCGCCCTCCAGGCGCTCGTCGCCCGGCTGCGCAGGGCCCTCGGCCACGAGGCCGTGCGGTCGGCGGAGGGCGGGTACCTGCTGGCCGCCGGGCGCGAGGACGTCGACCTGTACCGCTTCGAGGGGCTGGCCCGGTCCGCCGCGGCCGCCGCGGACGCCGACCCCGCGCAGGCGGCCGCCCAGTACGACGAGGCCCTCGCCCTGTGGCGCGGCCCCGCGCTCGCCGACCTCCCCGACCCGGGGCCGGAGGCCGCGCGCTGGGAGGCCGTACGCAGGGACGCGCACCGCGGGCGGCTCGCCGCGGCCCTCGACCTCGGCGAGGCGGCCCGCGTGCTGCCGGAGCTCGCGGCGCTGTGCGCGCAGCATCCGCTGGACGAGCCGCTGCAGGCGCTCCGGATCCGGGCGCTGCGGGACTGCGGGCGCGCGGCCGAGGCCCTGGCCGCCTACGAGGAGGTCCGGCAGGACCTCGCCGACCGGCTGGGCGCCGACCCGGGCCCCGCCCTGCGCACCCTCCACGCCGCCCTGCTGTCCCCGCCCGACGCCCGGCCCGACGCCCGGCCCGACGACTGGTCCGACGCCCGGCCCGACGTCCCGCACCGCTCAGGCGAGACCGCCGCTGCCGCCGCGCCCGCCGGGGCCCACGCAGCCCCGTCCGTCGTCCCGCCCGCCGGTGGTCCCACCGCGGGGTCCTCCCGGGGCCCCGGTGCCGGCCCCGCCCCGGTGCTCCCCGACGCACCGGCCCCCTCCCCCCACCCGGCTCACGCGGCCCACCCGCCGCAGCAGCACCACGCCGGGCCGGCCCGGGGCCGGGGGAACCTGCGGGCGCGGCTGACCACCTTCGTCGGGCGGGAGGACGACATACGGGCCATCGGAGGGGACCTGGCGCAGGCGCGGCTGGTCACCCTGCTCGGGCCCGGCGGGGCCGGCAAGACCCGGCTGTCGCAGGAGGCCGCCGAGACCCACGCCCCGGCGGACTGGCCCGACGGCGTGTGGCTCGCCGAGCTGGCCCCCGTCGACGACCCGGAGGACGTCCCCGAGGCCGTGCTCACCGCCCTCGGGGCCCGCGAGACCAAGCTGCGCGGCGCCTCCACCGAGGAGCTGCGGGTGCTGACCGAGCGCGCCGGCGACCACCCGCTGGACCGGCTCACCGAGCACTGCGCCCGGCTGCGGCTCCTGCTGATCCTGGACAACTGCGAGCACGTCGTCGGCGCCGCCGCCGAGCTCGCCGAGCGCCTCCTCACCCACTGCCCCGGCGTACGGATCCTGGCCACCAGCCGTGAACCGCTCGGCGTACCCGGAGAGTTCCTGCGCCCGGTGGAGCCGCTGCCCGACCCGGTCGCGCTGCGGCTGCTCGGCGACCGCGGCGCCGCCGCCCGGCCCGGCTTCACCACGGGCGACGACCCCGAGGCGGCCGCCGAGATCTGCCGCCGCCTCGACGGGCTGCCGCTCGCCATCGAGCTCGCCGCGGCGCGGCTGCGGCTGCTCACGCCCCGCCAGATCGCCGACCGGCTCGACGACCGCTTCCGGCTGCTGACCAGCGGCGCCCGTACCGTCCTGCCCCGCCAGCAGACCCTGCGCGCAGTCGTCGACTGGTCCTGGGACCTGCTCGACTCCCCCGAGCGGACCGTCCTCGCCCGGCTGTCCGTCTTCGCCGGCGGCTGCGACCTGGCCGCCGCCGAGGCCGTCTGCGCCGACACCCCGCGGGACGGCGCCGACGTCGCGTTCCTCCTCGGCTCCCTCGTCGACAAGTCCCTCGTCACCGCCGCCCCCACCCCCGACGGCATGCGCTACCGGCTCCTGGAGACCGTGGCCGAGTACGCCGGCGAACGGCTGGACGAGGCCCCCGGCGACCGGGCCGCCACCGAGCGGCGCCACCTCGTCCACTACCGGGAGCTCGCCCGCACCACCGAGCCGCTGCTCCGCGGCCACGGCCAGCGCGCCGCCGCCGAACGCCTCGCCACCGAGTACGAGAACGTCCGTACCGCCCTGCGCCGCGCCCTCGCCGCCCGCGACACCGACGAGGTGCTGTGCCTGGTCCACTCCCTCGTCTGGTACTGGCAGATGCACGACCTGCGCTCCGAGTCCCGGCACTGGGCGAACGCCGCCAGCGCCCTCGGCCCGGACCCCTTCCGAGCGCCCGTCACCCCCGCCGAGCCCGTGTACGAGCGCCTCGTCGACACGCCCCCGCCGTACGGCGGGGAGCTGCTCACCGAGGCCTGGCGCGGCATCCGCCTGACCCAGCTCGCCGCCCGCGACCACGAGAACGAGAGCTGGACGTCCCCGGAGGTCCGGCACCAGATCGAGGGGATCGTCGCCGCCTACCGGCCCGGCCTGCCGCAGACCTGTCACGCCCCGGGCTCGCTGTGGGTCTACGCCGCGATGCTCTCCGGGGACCCGGACCTGCTCCAGCGGGTCGTCGACGCCACCGTCGACACCGCCCGCGCCCTCGACTACCGCTGGGAGCTGGCGGGCGCCCTCCAGCTGCGCGCCAACATCCTGGCCAACCGGGCCTCCTGGGCCGGCGACGCCGCCCGCGACGCCGACGAGAGCCTGGCCCTGTTCACCGAACTCGGCGACGACTGGGGCTGCGCGGAGGCCCTGTCCGCACGCGCCGAGTCCCACGAGAAGCGCGGCCGGTACGAGCTCGCCGCCGCGGACTTCCGCTCCGCCATCGAGTACGCCGAGCGGCTCGGCGCATCCTCCCAGGTCACGGTCCTGCGGGTGCGGATGGCCGGGGTCCTGATCGAGAGCGGCCGGGCCGCCGAGGCCGAGGAACTGCTCACCGAGGTCCTGCGCACCCACCAGGCGTACGGCAACGAGGCACTGCCGGCCGCCCGCATGTTCCTGGCCTCCTGCTACGGGCGCAGCGGCCGCATCCCCGAGGGCCGGGCCCAGCTCCAGCGGCTGCGCGAGGAGTTCGCCTTCGGCGCGTTCGCCATCTTCGACGGGTTCCTGCTCGGCACCCTGGCCTGGCTGGAGAACCAGGACGGCCGGCCCGAGGAGGCGCTGGTGCTGCTCCGGCAGGCCGTGCCCACCGCCGGGGAGCCCCTCGCCCTGATGGTCGCCCCCCAACTGCCCGCCGTGTACCTCTTGATGGCGGCCCGCTCCCGGGCGACCCTCGGCGGGCCCTCGCAGGCGTACGACGCGGCGCGGCTGCTCGGCGCGTACCGGGCCCTGCTGCCCACCGGGCACTTCCCCGTCAGCACCGAACGCGAGGACTCCGCCCTGGCGGAGGAGCTGTCCCGGGCGGTGCTCGGCGACGCCGCGTACGAGGCGGCGTACGCCGAGGGCGGCGGCCTCACCCTGGAGGAGGCCACCGCCCTCGTCTGACCCGGCCCCCGCGCGGGGCCCGTCCGGGACGTGATCCGGAGCGGACCGTCCGCCCGGATCAGGTCTTGTCGCGGAACTTGCGGACCGCGAGCGGCATCGTGACCACCGTGATGGCCAGCGACCAGCCGAGGACCATCCACACCGAGTGGGCGACGGGACCGCCGTTGATCAGGCCGCGTGCCGCGTCGGCCAGGTTGGACAACGGGTTCCAGTCGGTGAAGGCCTGGAGCCAGTCCGGCATCGTCGACGTCGGGGCGAAGACGGAGCTGCCGAACTCGAGCGGCATGAGCACCAGCATCGCGATGCCCTGGACGGCCTGCGCGGTCGGCAGGGCGAGCCCGAGCAGCATGAAGATCCACATCAGCGAGGCGCCGAAGACGGCGGACAGGCCGATGGCCATAAGGAGGTGCAGCACCGAGGTCTTGATGGACAGGCCCAGCAGGAAGCCAACGGCGAGCAGGATCGCGATGGCGACCATCATGCGACCGAGCTCGACGATGATCTTCGCGAGGAGTACGGACGACCGGGCGATCGGCATGGACCGGAAGCGGTCCATCACGCCCTTCTTGAAGTCGTCGTTGACGCCGCTGCCGACCCCCATGGCGATGTTCATGCCCATCATCGCCATCAGGCCGGGCACCACGTAGTTGACGTACAGGTCCTGGTTGCCCTTGCCGGAGATCGCGCCGCCGAAGACGAACACGAACAGCAGCGTGAAGATGATCGGCATGAGGAGCACGTCGAACATCGACTCGGGGTCGGCCTTGATCTGCAGGACGTTGCGGCGCGACAGCGCGCCGATGTGCCGCAGGTTGGCCCGCAGGCCGATCCGGCCCTCGCCGGCCGGCACCGCGGCGGCGGCCGGCGCGGGCGCCGTGGCGGCGGCCTTCTTCGTGGTGACGGTGCTCATGCCGCGACCTCCTCGGTCCGCTGGGGCAGGTCGTGGTCGAGGGTGGGCTTGTGGCCCGTGATGGCGAGGAACACCTCGTCCAGGCTGGGCAGGTACGTGCCGAGGTCCGCGATGGCGTACCCGCGGGCGGCCAGCAGGCCGACCACGGCCGTCAGCTGGTCGTCGCTCAGGATCGGCACCAGCAGCACGCCCTCGTCCGGTACGGCCTGCGAGCCGGCGACCCCGTCGAGCCCGGCCTCGGCCAGCGCGCGGGCCATGCCCGGCAGGTCGGAGGCGGACACGGGGCGGACCCGCAGCGTCCGCCCGCCGACGCGGGCCTTCAGCTCGTCGACCTCGCCCTTGGCGATGACCCGGCCCTTGTCGATGACCGTCAGCTCGTGGGCGAGCTGCTCGGCCTCCTCCATGTACTGGGTGGTGAGGAGGACGGTGGCGCCCTCGGCGACCATCCGCTGGACCTCGTCCCACACCTCGTTGCGGGTACGGGGGTCCAGGCCGGTGGTCGGCTCGTCCAGGTAGAGCACGGCCGGGCGGCCGATCATGGAGGCGGCCAGGTCGAGGCGGCGCCGCATGCCGCCCGAGTAGTGGGTCGCGGCCTTCTTCGCGGCCTCGGTGAGGGAGAACCGCTCCAGCAGCTCGTCGGCGCGGGACCGGGCGTCCTTGCGGGACAGGTCCAGCAGCCGGCCGATCATGTACAGGTTCTCCCAGCCGGACAGCTTCTCGTCGACCGAGGCGTACTGGCCGGTGAGGCCTATGGTGCGGCGCAGCTGCCGCGGCTGGCGGACCACGTCGTAGCCGGCGACCACCGCCGTGCCGGCGTCCGGCACGAGGAGGGTGGACAGGCAGCGCACCAGGGTGGTCTTGCCGGCGCCGTTGGGGCCGAGGACGCCGAGCACCGTGCCCTCGCGGACGTCCAGGTCGACCCCGTCGAGGGCCTTGGTCGAGCCGAAGTGCTTGACCAGTCCCCGTACCTCCACGGCGTTCGCGCCGTTCCGGGGATTCTTGTCGTTTCGCGTCATGTCCCCATGGGACCAGCCGTCACCGACAGAGCACCGACAGCCGACCGACAGCCCGCCGACGAGCGGGTGGCCGCACCGACAACCGGCCGACGGCGGCCCGCCGGCCCGGACGGGGCCGGGCCGACGGGCACCGGGCGGGGGTCAGTGGAAGGAGTGCTGCTCCTGCGGGAACGTTCCGCCGACCACGTCCTCGGCGAACGCCTTCGCCGCGTCCGTCATGGTCGCGCGCAGGTTCGCGTACTGCTTCACGAACTTCGGCATCCTGCCGCCGGTCAGGCCCATCATGTCGGTCCACACCAGCACCTGCGCGTCGCAGTCCGCGCCCGCGCCGATGCCGACCGTCGGGATGTGCAGCGACCGGGTGACCTCGGCGGCCAGCTCGGCCGGTACGAGCTCCAGCACCACCGCGAAGGCCCCCGCGTCCTGCGCCGCCTTCGCGTCGCGGAGCAACTGGTGCGCCGCCTCGTCGCCGCGGCCCTGGACCCGGTAGCCCATGGCGTTGACGGACTGCGGGGTCAGGCCCAGGTGGGACATGACGGGGATGCCGGACTGCACGATCAGCTCGGTCTGGCGCAGCGAACGCTCGCCGCCCTCCAGCTTCACGGCGCCGACGCCGGCCTCCTTGACGAGCCGGGTGGCACTGCGCAGCGCCTGGACGGCGCCTTCCTGGTAGGAGCCGAACGGCAGGTCACCGACGACCATCGCGCGCCGGGTGCCGCGCACCACGGCCGCGGACAGCAGCGTCATCTCGTCCATGGTCACCGGCACGGTGTTCTCGTAGCCGAGGTGACAGTTGCCCATCGAGTCGCCGACGAGCACGACCGGGATGCCGGCCTCGTCGAAGACGGACGCGGTCATCGCGTCGTAGGCGGTGAGCATGGGCCACTTCTCGCCGCGCTCCTTGGCGAGCGTCAGGTCGCGGACGGTGATCCGTCGGGTGCCCGTGCCTCCGTACAGGGTGGGGGAGGCGGCTTCGCGGGCAGGCGAAACGGCATGCGTCATTGCAACTGCTCCTTGATGTCATCTCGAGGCGCCCTCACGGCGTCCCCGGACTCACCCCCATGGTGGCACCTGCCCGGCCGGCCGCGAAAGTGGAGGGGGCGACCGTCCGGTCACACTTCGCGGCGGCTCCGCGCCGGTTCCGGGAATCCTCTGGTTCCTGACCGAATGTGCGCGTTTCGTGACAACCGGAACCTGGGCCGTATGGCCGTTCGTCCTCCCGGACGTACGGCCGGAACAACGGCACGGAAGGCTGCGTCCATCGCCTAGGGTCATGGTGGGGGGACGGAGCGCGAGCACGGCAGCGAGGGCAGTGGCATGGCACAGGCGTACATGACGGAGACGGGGCACGGCGGCTCGGAGCCCGAGCCCCGCGGATCCCGGCTCCGGCACCGCCTGGCCGGGCTGCGGCACGACCCGGGGATCTGGCGGCGGGGGGTCGTGATCGCGGCGGTCGCCCTGCTGCTCGCACTCGTCATGATCTTCCACGCCGAGCTGCCCAACAGCGTGGGCAACCTGGGCAGCCTCACCGAGACGTTCCTGCCCTGGCTGGGGCTGTTCGTCCCGGCCCTGCTCGTCGCCGCGGTGGTCCGCAGGTCCGCGACCGCGCTGGTCGCGATACTGCTGACGGCCGTCGTGTGGGCGAACCTCTTCGGCGGCCTGGTCACCGACAAGTCGGGCTCCGGCGGCAACCTGGTGGTCGCCGCCCACAACGTCGACGCCGACAACCCCGACCCGCGCGGCACCGCCCGGTCGGTGGCCGGCGCCGGGGCCGACGTCCTGGCCCTGACCGAGCTCAAGGGCAGCGCCGTCCCCGTCTACGAGCAGGCGCTGGCGGCCACGTACAAGTACCACGCCGTGGAGGGGACCGTCGGCGTGTGGAGCAAGTACCCGCTGGGCTCCAGCCGGCCCGTCGACATCAGGCTGGGCTGGACCCGGGCCATGCGCACCACCGTCGACACCCCGCAGGGGCAGGTCGCCGTGTTCGTGGCCCACCTGCCGTCCGTCCGGGTGAAGCTGAACGCCGGCTTCACCGCCAACCAGCGCGACAAGAGCGCGGACGCGCTGGGCGGCGCGCTCGCCGCCGAGCCGCTGCGGAAGGTCATCCTGCTCGGCGACCTCAACGGCACGATGAACGACCGCTCCCTGTCCGAGGTCACCTCGCAGATGCGCTCCACCCAGGGCGCGGCGGGCGACGGCTTCGGCTTCAGCTGGCCGGCGGCGTTCCCGATGGCCCGGATCGACCAGATCATGGTCCGCGGGATGAAGCCGGAGGCCTCCTGGACCCTGCCGCAGACCGGCAGCGACCACCTGCCGGTCGCGGCCCGGGTGACCGTGACCAAGTAGCCGCTGCCGCCCCCGCTGCCGCCCCGCCGGGGCACGGGTGCCGGGTGCCCGCGCCCCGGCCGCGCTCAGCCGCGCTCGCGCCAGCCGTTCGTGATGGGCAGCCGGCGGTCCTTGCCGAAGCCCTTCGCGGAGATCTTCGTGCCGGGCGGGTACTGGCGGCGCTTGTACTCGGCGGTGTCCACCATCCGCAGGGTCCTGGCGACGAGCTCCCGGTCGAAGCCGGCGGCGACGATGGCCTCGATGCCCTGGTCGCGGTCCACGTACAGCGCCAGGATCGCGTCCAGCACCGGGTAGTCCGGCAGCGAGTCCGTGTCCACCTGGCCCGGCCGCAGTTCGGCGCTGGGCGGCTTCGCGATGGAGTTCTCCGGGATGGGCGGGGTCTCCCCGCGCTCGGCCGCGGCCCGGTTGCGGTAGCGGGCGAGCCGGAAGACGTCCGTCTTGTACACGTCCTTGATCGGGCCGTACGCGCCGACCGAGTCGCCGTACAGGGTGGAGTAGCCGACGGCGAGCTCCGACTTGTTGCCCGGGGCCAGGACGATGTGGCCCTCCTGGTTGGACACCGCCATCAGCATCGTGCCGCGCAGCCGGGACTGCAGGTTCTCCTCGGCCAGGCCGCTCAGCCCCAGCGCCCCCATGTACGCGTCGAACATGGGCTCGATCGGGACGGTGCGGAAGTTCAGGCCGGTGCGGCGGGCCAGTTCGGCGGCATCGCCCTTGGAGTGCTCCGAGGAGTACTTCGAGGGCATCGAGATGCCGTACACGTTCTGCGCGCCGACCGCGTCGCAGGCGATGGCGGCGACGAGCGCCGAGTCGATGCCGCCGGAGAGCCCGATCAGGACGGAGCGGAACCCGTTCTTCCTGACGTACGCGCGCAGGCCCACGACCAGCGCGTCGTACACCTCCTCGTCGTCGTCGAGGCGGTCGGCGTAACCACCGGGGACGGCCGGCTCGTACGGCTCGACCGGCTCCTCGGACAGGACCACGCGGTCGATCCGCAGCCCGTCGTCGACGGTGCCCTCCGGGGCTTCGGCCAGTGCCGCGGGCAGGTCGAGGTCGACGAGGACGCAGCCCTCGGAGAACTGCGGGGCACGGGCGATGACCCGGCCGTCGGCGCCGACGACGATGGAGTCGCCGTCGAAGACGAGTTCGTCCTGGCCGCCGATCATCGCGAGGTAGGCCAGCGTGCAGCCCGCCTCCTGGGCCCGCTTCTGCACCAGCTCCAGGCGGACGTCGTCCTTCTCGCGCTCGTACGGGGAGGCGTTCACGGAGATCAGCAGGCCGGCCCCGGCGGAGCGGGTGGCGGGCACCCGGCCGCCGTCCTGCCACAGGTCCTCGCAGATGGCCAGGGCCACGTCGACGCCGCGGACGCGGATCACGGGCTGGGTGTCGCCGGGCACGAAGTAGCGGAACTCGTCGAACACGCCGTAGTTGGGAAGGTGGTGCTTGGCGAAGCGGAGCACCACCTCGCCGCGGTGCAGGACGGCGGCGGCGTTCTCCGGGGACCCGGCCGGCCGGCCCAGGCGCGGGGCGGCCCGCTCGGAGCGGTCGAGGTAGCCGACGATGACCGGCAGCTCTCCCAGGCCCTCGGCCGCCAGCCGTTCGGCGAGTCCGCTCAGGGCGGCGCGGGAGGCCTCGACGAAGGAGGAACGCAGGGCGAGGTCCTCGACGGGGTACCCGGTCAGCATCATCTCGGGGAACGCCGCGAGGTGGGCGCCCTGCTCGGAGGCGTGCCGGGTCCAGTGGACGACGGAGTCGGCGTTGGCGGAGACGTTGCCGACGTGCGAGTCGATCTGATTCAGCGCGAGGCGTAGTTGAGGCACGGGGCCCAGTCTAATCGTCTTTCTGACGCGATGTCCTGGAAGCCCCGTGCCCCAAGGGATCCGGCGGCCTCCCGGCCGCCCCTCGGTTGCTGTCGGATCAGCCGATCGGGCCGGCGAACTTCGCGCTGGGCATCAGGATGCCGGGGGAGATCGAGGCGTTCAGGCTGGTGGTGCCCTCGGGCACCTCGTAGGTGATGATCCCGCTGGCGGACTGGCCGGGCAGGATGTCGCCGCGGATGAACTTGGGCATGTCGCCGCCGTCGAAGGCGAGCTTCGCGGTCATGCCCTTGTCGTCGCGGACCTCGGGCACGGCGTGGATGACGTTGTGGTTCTCGGCCGTGCCGTTGGTGATGGTCAGCGTGATCTGCACCGCGTTGCCGACGGTGGAGTACCTGTTCTTCGACACGTACTCCTTCGGCGCGGACAGGCTGACCTTGATGCCGTTCGGGTACGTGTACGTCTCGCCGAACGGCAGCGGCGTGGTCATGCCGGGGCCCGCGGGCGGTGCGGAGCGCGACGGCTTCGGCAGGGGGGGCGTGGGGCGCGCGGACGGGTTCGGCGGCCAGGGCTCCTCGGCGCCCGGGCCGAGTTCGGGGTCTTCGAAGTGGATCTCGGCGGCCTCGTCGGCGAGGCGGTCGATCACGGTCTGGGTGAAGAAGTAGCCGCTGATGGAGGCGGCGATGCCGAGCGCGCCGAGGACCGTGCCGACGACGGACATGGCCTTGCGGCCCGCTCCGGTGGAGGCGCGGGTGATGGCGCCGATGCCGAGGCCGACCGCGGTCACGCCGAGGACGGCGCCGAGCCAGAAGGCGAACGGGATCGGGCCGAGGGGTAGCGATATCAGGCCGACGACGAGGGCGGCGACGGCCAGGCCGTTGGTGACGGGCGCGGGCTGGAGCCCCCAGGAGCCGCCGGCCCCGGGCGCACCCCACGGCCCGGGCGCCTGCGGCGGTACGGGCCCGCCGTAGCCGGGGGCGGGGGAGGGCGCGGCGAAGCCGTGGTGGGCGGCGGGGGCCGGAGCCGGAGCCGGGGCGGGGGCAGGGGCGGGGGCGGTGGCGGATCCCGGAGCCGGGGTGGCCCACGGGTCGGCCTTCGCCGCGGCGGCGGCCGGTGCGGGCGCGGCGGGCTCGGCGGGGGCGGGGGCGGCGGCAGGGGCAGGCGTCGCGGCCGGGGCCGGGGCCGGGTTCGGCGCCGGGGCCGGGGTCTTCGTGAGGGAGAGCGGGGGCGCTGCTTCGGCCGGCTCCGACAGGTCGGGCGTCGACGTCGGCGTCGGCGCGGTTCCGGCAGGGGCGTCCGCGGGTTCGTCCGGCGTCGGGGTCGCCTCCGGCCGGGGTGCGGGCGTGCCTTCGGGCTCCGTGGACGGGCCGGGCGGGCCGGCAGGGTCGGACGGGCCGGGCGGGTTCGGAGGCGTGCTCATGCGGCGGGAACGTCCTCGTTCGATCGAAGCAGGCGGTCTGATGATCGGAAAGACTGCCACGGTGCTTCGTGCGTGGCCAAAAGCTTTCGGTCCTGCCCTCCGAGGGTCGCGGAGGGCAGGACCGGTCGCCCCGTGGCCCCCCGTCAGGCCGAGGTGCGCTCCACGGGGATCCACAGCTCGGTCGTCACGTCCGCTCCGTCCACCGAGCGCGGGGTGCGCAGGATCTCCGGCCCGGGCCGGAGCGCGTACGGGTTGGACGGGAACCACTGCGCGTAGACGTCCCGCCACAGGGACTGCAGGGCCTGCGGGAAGGGGCCGGTGTTCGCGAAGACGGCCCAGGCGCCGGCCGGGACGACCCGGACGTCGAGGTCCGCCGGGATCTCGGCGGCCCCCGCGCCGGTGACCACCGCGAGGTGGTAGTCGAGCTCGACGCCCTCCTCCCGGCTGTCGCCCAGGTGTTCGGTCACCGAGACGATGCCGGCCGGCTCCTGGTCGGACAGCCCGGTGATCCGCTCGGCCAGCTCCGGCCCGACCGCCTCGACGAACGAGACGATGGCCGGGTTCACCCCCTCGTGGACGAGCGGCACCCGCGCCTTTCGGCCGACGATCCGGAACTCCGCCTTCTCCACGATCCGGTACTGCATGGTCGTACTCCCTTCGACGACGAGGCGGAAGGACATCCGGGGCTGCGCGCGCAGGACCGCACCGGTGCGCCGCGCCTCGCCCGGGCCGATGCCGTGCACCGCGCGGAACGCCCGGCCGAAGGCCTCGGCGGACGTGTACCCGTGGCGTACGGCGATGTCGAGCAGGGTGCGCTCGCCGGCCAGCACCTCGGCGCCCGCGACGGTGAGCCGCCTGCGCCGGACGTACTCCGACAGCGGGATCCCCGCCAGTGCGGAGAACAGCCGCCGGAAGTGGTACTCCGACGTCATGGCGATCCGCGCCAGTTCGGCCGCGTCCACGTCGCCGTGGAGGTGGTCCTCGATGTGGTCCATGGCCCGGTTCAACTGCTCCAGCATCCCGGCCTCCTTCCTCTGTGCGGTCCCCACCGTAGGAACGGTTCGCGGTGCCGGACCCGACATCCCGTGCCCGCTTCGGTCGGGTCCGGCGGCGCGCGTGGGGGGAGGGGTGTGGCCCGACGCACTCGGGGGGCGAGGCAACGCGAGCGGCCGGGGGTACGTCCTCCAAGGCGTGGGACCGACTCGGACGGCCGGGACGCCGCCGGGCGGCTCGCGGGGCTGTGCGCGGAAACGGGGCGCGCCCATCCCCGGAACCCTACCCCGGGTGGGTATCCGAACGAGAGGCCGGTACGGCCGTGTTAAGGATGATGGGGAACATGACCACGAAAGCCGCAAGGATAGGGAAATCGGGGCGAAGCGGAACGGCGAAACGCGAGGGCCGCACGGGCTCCCACGGCCCAGGGGAGGTCGGGGTCGGGGGCCCCCGCGGCACCGGGGGCACCGAGGACGCCGGGACCTCCGGGGGACGCGGGGGACGCGGGAGGTTCGGGAGGTCCAGGGGGCCGCAGGCCATCGCCGTTCTGATCGGACTGGCCGCCACCGCCTACACGGCCTGGGTCATGGAGGTCGTCCTCTCCACCGGCCTGAACCCCATCGAGACGTACGTCAGCGAGCTCGCCGCCCAGGACCAGCCGCTCGGCGGGCTCTTCCGGGCCACCGACTTCACCGCCGGCCTGCTCGCCTTCACCGGCGGCCTGCTGGCCCTGGTCCGGCTCCGGTGGCACGCGGACTGCCGCCGCGCCTGGGCCGTCCTCGGCTGGGCCGGGGTCACCCTCTTCGGTGCGGCCACCGCCGCCGACGCCTGGCTGCCGCTGAGCTGCACCCCCACCGTGGACCCGGAGTGCGCCGCGCTGGAGACCGCAGGGCTGGTTCCGGCGACCCATCAGGCCCATGCCGTCAGCAGCAGCCTCGCCATGACCGGCGCCCTCGTCGGGATCGTCGCCCTCACCGTCGCCGCCCGCCGCTACGGCCGTTTCGCGCCGCTCGCCGAGTACGGGCCCACCCTGGTCGTCCTGGAGCTCATCGCCACCGCCTGGACCCTGACCGCCATCGCCCTGTTCACCGCCGGGCGCGGCACCTGGGCGCTCGGGGCCGGGCAGCGCATGCAGGTGCTGCTCGTGGCGCTCTGGCTCGGGCTGCTGGCCTACTCCGTGCACCGGGAGCGCCGTACGTGACGGCCACGGGCGTCCCGCCGCGCTTCGTCCGGTCGGCGGACGGGGTCCCGCTCCACGTGGTGGTGGAGGGGGTCCCCCTGCACGCCGTCGCCGAGGGCAGCGGGCCGCCCGTGGTGCTGAGCGCCGGGCTGGCCATGGCCTGGTTCGACTGGGACCCGGTCGCGGCGCTGCTCGTCGCCGCCGGCCGGACCGTGATCCGGTTCGACCGGCCCGGGCACGGCCTGAGCGGTCCCGCCGCCGCCCCGCCGACCGCCGCCGGGGAGGCCCGCCGGATCGCCGGGCTGCTGGACGCGCTGGGCGGCCCGGGCCGGGTTCCGGTCACCGTGGTCGGGCACTCCCTCGCCGCCTTCCACGCCGAGGCCTTCGCCCGCCTGTACCCGGAGCGCACCGCCGCCCTGGTCCTCGTCGACGGCAGCGTGGAGGAGCAGCCCCGTACGGTCCTGCCCGCCGGGCTGCGCACCGGTGCGGCCCGTGCGCTCGGCCGGGCCCTGACGGCCGCCGGCATCCCGGCCGCCGCGGGGCCCGCGGCCCGGCGGGCCGCCGTGCGCCTGTCCCGGACCGGTGGGGGCGACCCGGCCGCGCGGGACCTCGTACACCGCTGCTACCGCAGCGGCCGGGTGTGGCGCGGGATCCTGCTGGAGAACGCCCGCTACCCGGACATGGCCGCCGAGGTCCTCGCGCTGCGGCGGGGCCGGCCGCTGACCGCCCCCGCCACGGTCGTCGCCGGGTACGACGGTTCGGGCTCGGCCGCGGCCCTGCGCTGGCTCGACCGCCAGCGGGGTCTGGCGGCCGTCCTCGGCGCCCGCTTCGAGACCGCCGCCCCCGCCGGCCACCTGGTCATGCTGGACCGCCCGGCCGTGACGGCGCGAGCGGTCCTGAGCGCCTCCCCGGGCGCTGCGGCGCTTCCTCAGCGGCGGGCGTAGACCTTCTCGACGAATTCCGCGAGCTGGGTCTCCGGGAGGTGCTGGGCGAGGTCGGCTTCGCTGATCATGCCGACCAGGCGCTTGTTCTCGATGACGGGGAGCCGCTTGATCTGGTGGGACTCCATCTCGTCCAGGACGGCGGAGACGTCGGCGTCGGCGGCTATCCAGCGCGGGGTGCCCTCGCACAGGTCGCCGCAGGTGATCTTCGCCGGGTCGTGGCCCTTGGCCACGCACTTCACGACGATGTCGCGGTCGGTGATGATGCCGCAGAGCCGTTCGTCGGCGTCGCTGACGGGCAGCGCGCCCACGCCGAGCCGGCCCATGAGTTCGGCGGCCCGGTCCAGGGTCTCCGTGGCGGGGATCCACTGCGCTCCGGGGTGCATGATTTCTGCCGCGGTGGTCATAGGGGAAAACCTCCTGAGCATGCCGTTGCGGGGGCCGGGCGCGGTCGCGCCCGCCTCGTCGACGCCCTCGGGAGGCCGGTGGTGGGAGGGCCGGTAAGGGCGCCCTCCCACCACCGTACGGGCGTGTACCGTCACCCGCGCGGCGCAGCCCCGCGCTGTCGCAGCATGTCCGCCATCAGGGTGAGCTCCGACTGCTGGGCGTCGACCATGCCCTGGGCGAGCGCCCGCTCCGCCGGGGTCCGGCACTGCGTCGCGCAGCCCTGGGCCATGGCGACGCCGCCCTTGTGGTGGTCGGTCATCAGCTGGAGGTAGAGCACCTCCGCGTCCCGGCCCTGGGCGGCGCCGAGCGCGGCGAGCTCGTCCTTGGTCGCCATGCCGGGCATGAGCGCGCCCGGCCGGGCGGTGACGCCGCCCATGGCGTGCCCGGCGCGGCCGCTGCCGTCGGCGTGGCCGCTGCCGTGACCGTCCGCGCCCGCGCCGTCCCCGGTCGACATCCACGACATCGGCGGCTCGCCGGCCAGCACCTTCGGCAGGCCCCACAGGTCGAGCCAGCCCAGCAGCATGCCGCGCTGGTTGGCCTGGGTGTTGGCGATGTCGTAGGCGAGGCTGCGGACCGCCTCGTCCTGCGTGCGGTCGCGCACGACGAAGGACATCTCCACCGCCTGCTGGTGGTGCACCGCCATGTCCCGGGCGAAGCCCGCGTCCGGCGAGTACGGGGCCGGCGTCCGCTGCTCACGCGCCGACCCGGACCCGGAGCCGGACCCGGAGCCGCCGCTCGCGGCGGCGACCGTGGCCGCCACCGCGAACACGAGCGCGAGCAGGACCGCCGTGCCCGTGGCCCAGTACGTACGCCTCACTTGCCGGCCAGCCCGTTGGTGCAGGCCGCGCCCGGCTCGGGCGTCTGCGGGCCCTGCACGTACTTGGTGAAGAACTGCTTCACCCGCGGGTCGGACGCGCTGTCCACGGCGACCTGCTTGCCCCAGGCGCTCAGCACGATGGCACCCGACTGCTCCTTGACCGGGCTCATCAGCGAGTACGGGGTCTTCGCCACCGTCTCGGCGAGCTTGTCGACCTCGGCCTGCGGGGCCTTGTCGTTGTACGTCACCCAGACCGCGCCGTGCTCCAGCGAGTGCACGGCGTTCACCTGCGGGACCGGCTCGTGGTAGACGTCGCCGTTGCAGTTCATCCAGCGGGGGCTGTGGTCGCCGCCGACCGGCGGGTTCATCGGGTACGTCACCGGGGTCTCGACGTGGTTGCGGCCCAGCGACTTGGCCTCCCAGGTCTGCTCCTGGGCGATGGGGGCCGTACGGGCGGCTTCGAGTGCCGCGGCGTCGGCCTTCTCCTTGTTCTTCTGGTCGATCAGTACCCATGCGCCGAAGCCGACGAGGCCGGCGACGACGGCCACCGCGGCAGTGATCGCGATGGTCTTGTTGCGGCGCTCGCGGGCCTTTTCGGCCCGGCGCATCTCGGCTATGCGCGCCTGGGGGGAGTGCTGGTCGTTCCGGGTGGTGCCGGCCATGTGCCCTTGTCCTTTGCTGAGGGGGGTGGAGGTGTGGATCCGGTCGGGGGCGCGCAGTGGCAGCGCCCGGACCCGTCAGGTCCGCAACACCTGGAGGGCGTGGAGGTCGGGCGCCCGGGCGAGGGTGCCGTGCGGGCGGGCCCGCCCGGCGTCGGCGACGCGCGCGACGGGGGCCGCGACGGCCGCCGCCACCGGAACGGCGGGCGGCGGGGCGGGCAGGACGCCGGGCGTGACGTGGGAGAAGGGGGAGCAGCCCGGCAGGCCGTCGTGCGACGCGCAGACGGCGTGCGCGGGCGCGGGCGGATGCACATGACCGGCGAGGACGGCCCTGGAAGGCGCCGCTGCCCCGGCGGCGGTCACGGCGTGCGGCTCACCCGGGCGTGTGCACAGCAGCAGCGCGCCGAGCAGCACGGAGAGGGCGACCGTGATGAGGGCACGGCGGGGCAGGTGACGCCCGATGCGCCCGTGCCGCGTGTGCTCCCGTCCCCCCATGGCCGCAGATGGTAGTGCTCATGACGGGTCCAAGGTCAGTGCGGGGTGCCACGACCTTTGCGGGGTGCGTAATGTGGCGGAAACCGCGACTGGCGATACTGGGCCCGCCCCCTGTGCGCCCACCCTTGGGGGCGGTGGTGCACAAGCCGTCTGAACTGCGAGGATGAAGGCATGGACAAGCAGCAGGAATTCGTCCTCCGGACGCTGGAGGAGCGCGACATCCGCTTCGTGCGCCTGTGGTTCACCGATGTGCTGGGCTTCCTGAAGTCCGTGGCCGTCGCCCCGGCCGAGCTGGAACAGGCCTTCGACGAAGGCATCGGCTTCGACGGCTCGGCCATCGAGGGCTTCGCGCGGGTCTACGAGTCCGACATGATCGCCAAGCCGGACCCGGGGACCTTCCAGATACTGCCGTGGCGCGCCGAGGCCCCCGGCACCGCCCGCATGTTCTGCGACATCCTCATGCCGGACGGCTCCCCGTCCTTCGCCGACCCCCGCTTCGTCCTGAAGCGGATCCTGGCCAAGACCTCCGACCTGGGCTTCACCTTCTACACCCACCCGGAGATCGAGTTCTTCCTGCTGAAGGACAAGCCGCTGGACGGCTCCCGCCCCGTCCCGGCGGACAACTCCGGCTACTTCGACCACACCCCGCAGAACGTCGGCATGGACTTCCGCCGTCAGGCGATCACCATGCTCGAATCCATGGGCATCTCGGTCGAGTTCAGCCACCACGAGGGCGCCCCCGGCCAGCAGGAGATCGACCTGCGCTACGCCGACGCCCTGTCCACCGCCGACAACATCATGACCTTCCGCCTGGTCATGAAGCAGGTCGCCCTGGAGCAGGGCGTCCAGGCCACGTTCATGCCGAAGCCCTTCTCCGAATACCCGGGCTCCGGCATGCACACCCACCTCTCCCTCTTCGAGGGCGACCGCAACGCCTTCTACGAGTCCGGCGCCGAGTACCAGCTCTCGAAGGTCGGCCGGTCCTTCATCGCGGGTCTGCTGCGCCACGCGGCGGAGACCTCGGCCGTCACCAACCAGTGGGTCAACTCGTACAAGCGGATCTGGGGCGGCTCCTCCCGCACCGCCGGCTCCGGCGGCGAGGCGCCCTCCTACATCTGCTGGGGCCACAACAACCGCTCGGCGCTGATCCGCGTCCCGATGTACAAGCCGGGCAAGATGGGCTCCTCCCGCATCGAGGTCCGCTCGATCGACTCGGGCGCCAACCCGTACCTCACGTACGCCGTCCTCCTCGCCGCCGGCCTGAAGGGCATCGAGGAGGGCTACGAACTCCCGGCCGGCGCCGACGACGACGTGTGGGCGCTGTCGGACGCGGAGCGCCGCGCGATGGGCATCGAACCCCTCCCGCAGAACCTCGGCGAGGCGATCTCCCTGATGGAGAAGAGCGAACTGGTCGCCGAAACCCTCGGCGAACACGTCTTCGACTTCTTCCTCCGCAACAAGAAGCAGGAATGGGAGGAGTACCGCTCGGAGGTCACGGCCTTCGAACTCCGCAAGAACCTCCCGGTCCTCTGATCGCAGGCTGGATGTCGTTCCGGCCGCAACTCGCACTCGGGGCCGGCGACCGCGCGTCGCCGGCCCCGAGTCGTCTCACCGCGCACGGGCCGTGTGGGCCGACGGGTACGGGGAAGACAAGTGTCGAGCGCTTCCTCGTTGAAGGGCAGGGCTGACGCGTATGCAAATCCCTTGTCTAGTGCTGTGACCGGGAACGTTTGCCGGGTCGGGTGGTCAGGCTGCGGTTGGTAGTGGTCTGCCGCCCCAGCGGAGGCCTTTCTCGCTTCGGATGCGGGCGCGTTCGCGTCGTTGTGCGGCGAGGACGTCGGGGTGGCGGGCGTTCTGGTTGCGCCAGCGCAGGTAGGCGTGCAGGGACCGGGTCTGGACGGTGTGGTTCGGATGGTTGGAGTTGGCCAGGGTGAACTGCCGCAGCGGCCCGAAGTGGGCCTCGATGGGGTTCGCCCAGGACGCGTAGGTCGGCGTGAAGCACAGCTCGACCTTGTTTCGGTCCGCCCACCTGCGGATTTTCCAGTTCAGGTGGGCGGAGAGGTTGTCGAGGATCACGTAGATCGGGGCGCCGTCCGGGCGGGCGGCCCGGATCGATCGCAGGGCGGCCCAGGTGTGGTCGATGCCTTTGCGCCTGCGGTTGATGCCCCACAGTTTGTCGTCGCCGACCGAGTAGCAGCCGTGGAAGTAGGTGATGCCGTGGGTGCGGCGGAAGGTGGCCGGCAGCCGGTCGGGCCGGCCCTGCTTCTTCCAGCAGGATCCGGCGGTCGGACGGATGCCGAGGGGGCCGAACTCGTCGAAGGCGAACGTGCGGTCGGGACGCTTGTTGACCGCGTATTCGATCCGGGCCAGCTTGGCGTCGAAGGCCGGGTCCGGGGACTCCTTCCAGGTCTTCGTGCGCTGGAAGGAGATCCCCCGGCGGGCCAGCAGGCAGCGCAGGGCTTCCCGGCCGATCCGGACGGGCCGGGAGATGTTGCGCCGCAGGTGATCGGCGAGTTTGCGGACCGACCAGCGGGTGAAGGGCTTGCCCAGCGCGGTCGGGCGGGTGGTGGCCGTCTGGACGACGAAGTCCTCGTCGTCACGATTCAGCAGGCGGGGACGGCCTCCCGCCCACCGAGGGTCCAGGCATGCGAGCCCGATCTCGTTGAAGCGGTGGATCACGTCGCGGACGGTGTCCTCGTCCGCCTGGACCAGCCGCGCGATCACCGGGACCGTGCTGCCGCCAGCGGAGGCCAGCAGCATCATCGCCCGCCTGAACCGCACCGAGCTGGTGCTGCCCCGCCGAACGATGTGCTGAAGCTTCTGCCCCTCCTGCTCGGTTAGCCCGCGGACCCTGACCGGTAACGCCATCCCGCCTCCCCATGCCAGTCGAAGTCGTCACATCCGACCAGCACAACGAGCAACCCGGCAAACGTTCCCGGTCACAGCACTAGCAAGGCGTTTGCTGGCCTGAGAGGAGGCCGGTGCCCAGAGTGGGGATCGCTCTGCGCCATTATGATCAGACCATGGGACCCCTGGAACCGAACCTCGTCGAACTAGTATTCGGATCGCTCTGCTTCCTGTTGGTCTTCACCCTGATAGCAAAGGTCGTGCTGCCTCGGATCGCGAAGACTCTTGCGGAACGGGAGGCCGCCACCGACGGTACGTTGGCACTGGCCGAGGCGGCTCAACTGGAGGCGCAGCACGTCCGTGCCCGGTACGAGGCCGAGCTGGCCGCCGCCCGTCGCGAAGCCGCTCAGCTCCGCCAGGCTGCGCATGAGGAGGGGGTAGCGCTGGTTGCCGCCGTTCGTGCAGAGGGTCAGAGGGCACGCGATGAGCTGGTCGCCGCCTCCTCCGTGCAGCTGGAGGCGGACCGAGTCATTGCGGAGGCCGAGCTTCGCGAGGATGTCCTCGGGCTGGCCACCGAGCTTGCGGGTCGTATCCTCGGCGAGTCGCTTACCGACGTCGAGCGCAACCGCGCCATTGCCGACGCGTTCTTTGCCGAGGTCGACGCAGAGGCCGCTATCACGAAGCGGTGATCGGGTAGGACCTGCGCTGTCATGCCGGAGGCCCAGATCGCTGCGATCTGGGCCTGTTTGTTTGTTCCTTGTGCACCGGTGGCCCGAGCGCCGTGCGGAATCAGTGGGCGCCGGCTTCGCAGCAGGCGCCAGTGGCTCAACGGCCCTGCCCCGATATGGAAGAGGTGACCGCGCGGTGCCAGGTGGGGTGGGGGGGTTTGGGGTTGGGGGGTGGGGTGGTGGTGATGTGGAGGGCTGCGTCCAGGCCCAGGACGGCTGTCGTCGTCGCGCCCGTCTGTTCGAGGATGCCCGAGGGGGCGCCGGCGTAGAGCATCTTCGATTCCGCCCAGGCCGGGGGGCCGCCCAGGCCCGTCGTGCCGACCGTGCCCTTGTCCGCCCGGCCCGACAGGAGGCGGCCCGCCACGCCGACCGCGCCGTAGCCCGCCCGGCCGCCCACCTCCGACACGCTGGAGACGTGGGGCTTCGCCCCGGCTGCCGGGCCCGCCGTGACCAGGGCCGTACGGACCACGCCCGAGTCCGGGCGGCGGAAGTACAGGCGGATCCCCGCGCCCTCGGGGGCCACCGTGAGCGGGACCGTGGTCGCCGGCAGGCCCGTCGGGAAGGGGCCTTCCAGCGGCGCGCCCGGGGCGGGCCGGATCCAGGCCAGGACCGTCTTGCCGGTGGTGGCGTACACGTGGAGCCGCCCGGCGGCGTCGGTCGCCGTCACCGGGTCGCTCTGCAGGTCCTCGCCGCCCAGGTTCCGCCACGGGCCGAAGCTGCCGTCGGGCTGCTGCTCGCGGGCGCGCAGGGTGCGCCGGGAGTCGCGTACGTACGCGGTGAGGCGCCCGTCCGGGGACACCGAGGCCGCCGGGGTGCTGATCGCGGAGGTGCCCTCGTCGTCGGCGGTCTCGGGGGTGTCGAGGGACTGCCAGGGGCCGAACGGGCCGTCGGGCGCGGACTGGACGGCGTACACGGCCTCGCGCCGGTAGTCGGGGTGCAGGGTGGTGCGGGTGGCCAGGACCGCTATGCGGCCGTCCGGCAGGCGGGCGGTGCTGACGCCCGGGTCGATGCCGGCGCCGGGGAGCAGGTCCGGGCCGGACCACTGGCCGGGGGCGGTGCCCTGCCGGGTCCAGACGGCCAGCCGGCCGTCGAGGGTGGCGAAGGCCCAGAGCCGGCCGGGGGTGCCGGTGGTCAGCCAGGAGGCGTTGTCGCCGCGGGCGTAGCGCAGGGACTGGGCCCAGTTGCGGCCGGTGGGGCTGCCCGCGACCTTGCGGTCGCCGCAGCCGGAGGGGCTTCCGCAGTGGTTCTCGCGGTCCTGCCAGGCGTACGTCTTGAGGAACCCGATCTTCGTCTCGGCGGTCTGCGGGTCCAGGGAGTGCGGCAGGGTGCCGTTGTGGTAGCCGAGGTAGCTCTGCACGGTGAACCGCGGGCGCTCCGTGACCCGTTCGGCGTATGCGGCGGTGGCGGCCTGCACGAAGCGGGCGCCGTACATGTGGTCCTGGTGGTCGGTGTACTTGCCGGTGTCGGGGTAGCGGCCGGGGGTCGGGTCCTGCATGCGTATCGTCGTCGGCCGGTACCGGGCCAGGATCCCGGCTATCGCCTGCACCGTCTGGTCCTTGGTGTACGCGTACGGCTGCTTGACCGGGCTCGCGGAGGACAGCTGGGCGCCGAGCGCGGGTATCTTCCCGTTCCACAGGCCGCGCAGGCTGTCCGGGTTCTCGGCGGTGGGGTTGCGGGCCTCGCGCAGCTGCAGCCAGACGAGGTTGACCTCGGGCTTGGCGATGAGGACGTCGAGCTCGGCGTGGCCGCCGCCCTCGGTGGGTATCGCGGTGCGCTTCCACGCGCTGGTGCGGTCGCCGGTGACCATCTGGGCGTAGGCGGCGCGGATGCCGTTCTGCCGGGCCTCCGCGTAGTGGGCGCGGTCGGCGGGCTGATCCGGGTCCCAGGCGGAGCCGCCGCGGGCCTCGTTGCGGCCGTCGGCCTCGCCGGAGGTCAGGTAGACGGTGGTGAGCGTGGTGCCGGTGCCGGTGCCGGTGCCGCTGCCCGTTCCGGTTCCGGTTCCGGTTCCGGTGGTGGTGAGGGTGCGGCTGAGGTCCGGGTTCATGAAGAACAGGTCGTCGTCCGGGTGGGCGACGACCTGGACGATCGAGCCGCTCGTGACGCTCGCCGGCAGGGCCGTGGCCGGACCGCCCTCGCGGATCGCCTCGGCCGACGTCTGCTCCCCGGTGGCGATGGCGAGCACGCCGGTCGCGCCGACGGTGAGCACCGGGAGCAGGGCCGCGAGGAGGAAGGGGCGGCGGGCAAGGGGCATCGGCTGGCCTGGCCTTCGGGTCGTTCCGGACGGGAAAAACCGCTGAACAGTCAGAGAGAGGCCGAAACCCGCAACTTGGTTCAGCGGAATCGCGATTTCGTCCTACGAAACCGGCTTTCCGGAAGGCTCATGGGTGTTGTTCATGGTGATCCGTCATGGTTTGGCGGGGCGCGGGGCGACCGGCTGCCACGGCGTCAGGTACGCGTTCCCGCCCCCGCTCGTCCCCGCCTTCGCCTCCCCGCCGACCGAGGAGGTCACGTACAGCCGCGCGTCCAGCCCGACGACGGCCAGGCTGACCGTGTTCCTGCCGGTCAGCGTGCCGGTCTGCACCGCGGCCGGGGCGCCGACGAACATCAGCGGCGACCGCGCCCACGGCCGGCCCCGGCCCAGGTCGGAGCCCAGCTGCCCGCCGGCCGCGCGGCCCGCCAGGACGTGTCCGCTGGCCGCGACCGCGCCGAAGCCCTGGAGTCCGCCGAGGTCCGTGACGCCGCCCGCCTTCAGGCCCGTGGCGGCGGCCGCGCTGCCGCCGCCGGCCTTGTCCTCGGCGGTGACCAGGGCGGTGCGGACGTCGCCCGAGCCCGGCTTGCGGAACCAGATGCGTACGCCGCCCTCGCGCCCGTCCACCGTCAGCGGCAGCGTGGTGTCCGGCAGCCCCGTCGGCGTCGCCGGCCCCAGCGCGGCGCCCGGCTTCGGCTGCACCCAGCCGGTCACCGACCTGGTCGTCGCCGTGAACACCATGCGCCGGCCGGCGGCATCGGTCGCGGTGGCCGGGGTGCCGTGCAGGTCGGTGCCGCCGTGCTGCTCCCACGGGCCCCAGGTGCCGTCCGCGCGCTGCACGCGCCCGCGCAGGGTGCTCGCGCCGTCGCGTACGTACGCGGCGAGCCGGCCGGTGCCGTCGGCCGAGACGGCCGGGGCACTGATGTCGGAGGTCCAGGTGCCGTCGGCCGAGACGGCCGGGGCACTGATGTCGGAGGTCCAGGTGTCGTCGGCGGTCTCGGGGGTGCCGAGGGACTGCCAGTCGCCGAACTCCTCCGCCCCCGGACGCTTCTGGACCGCGTACACGACCTCGCGCCGGTAGTCCGCGGGGCGGGCACCGAAGGAGGTGCGGGTGGTGAAGACCGCGATCCGGCCGTCCTGGAGGGCGACGGCCGACACGCCCGGGTCCATGCCGGTGCCGGGGAGGAGGCGCGGGCCGGTCCAGGGGCCGAGCGGCCCGGCCCGGTGCCACACGGCGACCTGGCCGTCGAGCGCCTTGAAGGCCCACAGGCCGTGCTCCTTGTCGGAGGCCAGCCAGGACGTGCCGGAGCCGCGGGCGTAGTTGACGGACGAGGTCCAGTTGTTGCCCTCGGGGCGGTCGGCGACCTTGAGGTCGCCGCAGCCGGCGGTGCTGCCGCAGTGGTTCTGCCGGTCGACCCAGGCGTATATGCCCATGATGTCGAGCTTCTCCTTGGCCTCGTCGGCGGCCAGGTTGCCGGGCAGGGAGCCGTTGAAGTAGCCGACGTAGTTCTGCACGGCGAAGTGCGGGCGGTCGGTGGCGGGCACGTCCTTCGCGTACGCGGCGAGGGCGGCCTGCAGGAAGCGGGCGCCGTAGAAGTGGTCCTGGTGGTCGGTGTACTTCTTCGTGTCCGGGTACCGGCCGGGGGTCGGGTCCTGGGCGCGGACGGTCGTCGGCCCGTACTGCTCCAGCACGCCGGCGAGGGTCTGCACCAGCTGGTCCTTGGAGTACGAGAACCGCTGCTTGACCGGGCTGCCCGAGGCCAGCACCGACTCCAGGCGGGCCGCCTTGCCGTCCCACAGGCCGCGCAGGCTCTCGGGCACGGCGTCGTAGACGGTGCCGGCCTCGCGGAGTTGCAGCCAGACGAGGTTGACCTCGGGCCGGGCGGCGAGCACGTCGACCTCGGCGTGGCCGCCGCCCTTGGTGGGGACGGAGGTGCGCTTCCACGCGCTGGTGCGGTCGCCGGTGGCCATCTGGGCGTAGGCGGCGCGGATGCCGTTCTGTCGGGCCTCGGCGTAGGCCGGCTTGTCGGGCGGGGTGGTGGCCCGCTTGGCGGCGCCGGCGTTGATGCCGTCGGCTTCGCCGGAGGTGAGGTAGACGGTGGTGAGGCGGTGGCCGGCGGCGAGGGAGTACCGCAGGTCGGGGTTCATGAAGTACAGGTCGTCGTCGGGGTGGGCGACGACCTGGAGGACCTGGCCGCCGGCATCGGGGGCGGCGGCCGCGGTTCCGGGTCCGGTTCCGGTTCCGGTCCTGGCTCCGGGGCCGGTACCGGCCCCCGTCGAGGGGAGTGCGGGGGATCCGGCCGGGCGCTCGGACTGCGCCGCGGGCCCGTTCTTCCCGGATGCGGGCGTGGCGGCGGATATGGATGCGGGGGCGGACGCGGAGCCGGGGGCGGTGGGGAGGCCGGCCCGGACTCCGGCGAGGGCGTCGGAGCCGCGCAGGACCAACATGCCCGTGGCGGCGAGGGCCGCGAAGCCCCCGACGAGCTTGACGACCCGCCGCCCGCGGGAGCCGGGGCCGGGGCCCGATCCGGGGCTGTTCGCGGTACGGGCCCGGCGCGCGGTACGGGCCCGGCGCGCGGTGCGGCGTCCGGCGCCGGCCCCGGTTCCGTCGGGGGTGGTGCCGTCCGTACGGGCCCGGCGGCGCGCCCGGCCACCGCCGTTCGCCGTGGCTTCGACGTCGGCGTCGGCGTCGGCTCTGGCTTCGACTCGGGCTTCGGTCCTGGCCGCGCGTTTGCGGCGGGCGGCGCGGCCTCCGGCGTCCTCTGCCCGGTGGGGGCCGGCGGCCGGGTCGGGGGCGGGGCCGGTGGCCGGGTCGGGGCCGAAGCCGGCGGCCGGGTCGGTGTCGGGGGCGGTGGCTCCGCCCGTGCGGGGGTGGGGGACGAACGGAGCCCCGGTCTGCTCCTGGCGTGCCGGTTCGGCGGTGGGTATGCCGAAGCCGGCCTGTGCGTGGGGTCCTTGCCCGGGCGGCCGCGGCGACGCGTGTGCGGCGGCCTCGGAGGGCCAAGTGGCCGCGGGGGACGGTTCGGTGGCGGGGCCGCCGCTCCATCCGGGCGCGGGGGAGGGTATGCCGTGACCCGGGGACCAGGCCCCGCCCTCCCAGGCCCACGCCCACGCCTGCGCCGCCTCCGCCGGGCCGGGGTGCCCGCCGGGGTACGGCTGCCCCTGCACCGGTATGCCGGGGCCGGGCTCGGGTATGTGGCCGTGCTGGGGGCCGTGGCCTTCGTGGTCCCCGTAGCCGGTGTGGGGCTGCTCGTGGCCCGGCCCGTACCCGTGGCCCTGCGGGTGGGCCGTGACGGGGTACCAGGCGGGGCCGTGGCCCGCGGTGTTGCCGGCCTGCTCGGCGTCAGGCCGCGGTGCGGGAACCGGGCCGGGGTGTCCGTCGGGCATGTGGGTCCTCACGGCCGGTCGGTCGGCGGGCAGGCGCAGCCCCCGGCGGGGAGGGTGGGCAGCCGAAGGTGGTCAGTCTTCAGGACAGAAAGTCGGATAAAAATCTGACAATCTGAGAATCGGCGTCAGGATATGCAACGTTGCGCCACAACCCGAGCACCCGCCCGCTCCCCGGTGAGTCGAACGCCTGCTCCGGATAGGCTCCCTCCAAGGCCCGCGAGGGCCGATGCGGTGAGCGACGTACGGACGCGGGACGCGGGAGGCGACCAGATGACGGTCCCGGGACGCAGGAGCAGCACCTTCACGAGGCTGCTGCGCAGCGGTTTCACCGACCCCTCGGCCGCGGCCCGGCTGCTGGAGTCCGACGCGCTGGCCCCCGTGAACACCGATCCGGTGCTCCTCGACGCCCTCGGCGGCACCGCCGACCCCGACCTCGCCCTCCGTGGCCTCGCCCGCCTCGCCGAGGCGCAGCCCGCCGGGGAACGGCCCGGCCTCCTCGACACCCTCACCAGCTCCAAGCCGCTGCGCGACCGTCTCCTCGGCGTCCTCGGCGCCTCGGAGGCCCTCGCCGACCACCTCGCCCGCCACCCCCGCGACTGGCACGCCCTCATCACGTACGAGGCCGCCGACCTGCACCCCGGCCTCGCCGAGTTCGAACAGGGCCTGGCCGAGGCGCACGACCCCGTCGCGCTGCGCGTCGCGTACCGCCGCTGCCTGCTCTCCATCGCCGCCCGCGACGTCTGCGGCACCATCGACGTCGCCCAGACCGCCGCCGAGCTGGCCGACCTCGCCACGGCCACCCTCCGCGCCGCCCTGCGCATCGCGAGCGCGGCCGCCCCGGAGGACGCGGCGCGGTGCCGCCTCGCCGTCATCGCCATGGGCAAGTGCGGCGGCAACGAGCTGAACTACGTCTCCGACGTGGACGTCATCTTCGTCGCGGAAGCCGCCGCCGGCACGAACGCGAACGGCGGGAACGCCGGGAACGGCGGACCGAACGGAGCCAACGGGACCGGCGGAGCCAACGGCACCGGCGGAGCCAACGGCAGTGCCGCCGCCACCAGCGACGAGCCCAAGGCGCTCCAGGCCGCCACCCGCCTCGCCTCCCACCTCATGCGCATCTGCTCCGAGACCACCGTCGAGGGCAGCATCTGGCCCGTCGACGCGAACCTCCGCCCCGAGGGCCGCAACGGCCCCCTCGTCCGCACCCTCTCCTCCCACCTCGCCTACTACCAACGCTGGGCGAAGACCTGGGAGTTCCAGGCCCTCCTCAAGGCCCGCGCCGTCGCCGGCGACCAGGAGCTCGGCGCGGCGTACATCGACGCCATAAGCCCCCTCGTCTGGCAGGCCGCCGAACGTGAGAACTTCGTCGCCGACGTCCAGCAGATGCGCCGCCGCGTCGTCGACAACATCCCCGTCTCCCAGGTCGACCGCGAGCTGAAGCTCGGCCCCGGCGGCCTGCGCGACGTCGAGTTCGCCGTGCAGCTGCTCCAGCTCGTCCACGGCCGCAGCGACGCCACCCTGCGCTCCGGTACCACCCTCGACGCCCTGCACGCCCTCGCCGCCGGCGGCTACGTCGGGCGGGCCGACGCCGCCCAGCTGAACGACGCGTACCGCTTCCTGCGCGCCATGGAGCACCGCATCCAGCTCCACCGCCTGCGCCGCACCCACCTCGTCCCGGAGGACGAGGCCGACCTGCGCCGCCTCGGCCGCTCCCTCGGCCTGCGCACCGAACCCGTCGTCGAACTCAACAAGGCCTGGCGCCGCCACGCCACCGTCGTCCGCCGCCTGCACGAGAAGCTCTTCTACCGCCCGCTCCTCGACGCCGTCGCCCAGCTCGCCCCCGGCGAGACCCGGCTCTCACCGCGCGCCGCCGGCCAGCGCCTCGAAGCCCTCGGGTACGCCGACCCGGTCGCCGCCCTGCGCCACCTGGAGGCCCTCGCCTCCGGCGTCACCCGCAAGGCCGCCATCCAGCGGACCCTGCTGCCGGTCATGCTGGGCTGGTTCGCTGACTCCGCCGACCCGGACGCCGGCCTGCTGGGCTTCCGCAAGGTCTCCGACGCCCTCGGCAAGACCCCCTGGTACCTGCGCCTGCTGCGCGACGAGGGCGCCGCCGCCGAGAACCTGGCCCGCGTCCTGTCCGCCGGCCGCCTCGCCCCCGACCTGCTGATGCGCGCCCCCGAGGCCGTCGCCCTGCTCGGCGACCCCGAGGGCCTCCAGCCGCGTACGCGCGAAGCCCTGGAGCAGGAGGTGCTCGCCGCCGTCGGCCGCGCCGACAGCGCCGAGGCCGCCGTCACCGCCGCGCGCGGGGTCCGCCGGCGCGAACTCTTCCGTACCGCCGCCGCCGACATCATCGCCTCGTACGGTACGGAGGACAGCCCCGCCGAAACGGACCACGGGGCCCTCGTCGACCGGGTCGGCCGCGCCGTGTCCGACCTCACCGCCGCCACCGTCGCCGGAGCCCTGCGCGCCGCCGTCCGCGACCAGTGGGGCGACACCCTGCCCACCCGGTTCGCCGTCATCGGCGTCGGCCGGTTCGGCGGCCACGAGCTCGGCTACGGCTCCGACGCCGACGTCCTGTTCGTCCACGAACCCCGCGACGGCGTCGACGAACAGGAAGCCGCGAAGGCCGCCCAGACCGTCATCGCCGAGATGCGCCGCCTCCTCCAACTCCCCACCGCCGACCCGCCACTGCTCATCGACGCCGACCTGCGCCCCGAAGGCCGCTCCGGCCCCCTCGTCCGCACCCTCGCCTCGTACGCCGCGTACTACCGCCGCTGGTCGCTCACCTGGGAGAGCCAGGCCCTGCTGCGCGCCGCACCCGTCGCCGGCGACCCCGACCTCGGCCGCCGCTTCATCGAACTGATCGACCCGCTGCGCTACCCCGCCGACGGCCTCGGCGACGACGCCGTCCGCGAGATCCGCCGCCTCAAGGCCCGCATGGAGTCGGAACGCCTGCCGCGCGGCGCCGACCCGACCCTCCACACGAAGCTGGGCCGAGGCGGCCTCAGCGACGTCGAGTGGACCGTCCAGCTGCTCCAGATGCGGCACGCCCGGGACGTACCGGCCCTGCGCACCACCCGCACCCGCGAGGCCCTGGCCGCCGCGCAGGAGGCCGGCCTGATCCCCGCCGAGGAGGCGCAGGTCCTGGACGAGGCCTGGATCCTGGCCACCCGCGTCCGCAACGCGGTGATGCTGGTCCGCGGCCGCGCCGGGGACACCTTCCCGACGGAGGCCCGCGAACTGGCAGCGGTCGGCCGCTACCTCGGCTACGCGGAGGGCACGGTCGGCGAGATGCTGGACGCCTACCGCCGCACCACCCGCCGCGCCCGCGCCATCGTCGACGCCCTCTTCTACGCCGGCTGACGGCCTTACTTGGCGATCATCTCGCGGATTACCGCAAGATCGGGTCGGGCTCCATCGGCCTCGATCCCACGCGTCCTCAGTCCGCAGATTTGAGAGGCTGCCTACCTTATGTTGTTCTTCCGCGGCGGGGGCGCCAGAAGCTCAAGGCGGCATGTGTCGACGGGGTCGGTCAGCTACGAAAGGTGTGCGGCCGGTAAGCCGGTCGACCTCAGGTTCGGTACCAGTCCTCGCCGGTGTGCGTGAGAGCGCTCCGCAGAAAAGAGTCCAAGCCGGGAGAGATCCAAATGCGGCTATCCGTTTCGTGATCCCAGGCGAAGACCTCATCTCGGCTCGGGGTGCGAACAAAGGCAAACTGATCCCCCCCGCCGCTCTCACCGAAGAACATTAGCGACTCGAAAGGCATGTAGAGGGCCCGATAGGAAGGGTCGCTGCGAAAGGCGAGATTCACCTCGATGATCTGGTCGACTCCCCAGACGGCGCAATTGCCGTATTCATCCGAAACGCCGTTGGTCTCCAGGAGGAGACTTCGCAACGAATTCGGCAGAGGTTGCCCCAGGGCCGTCTCCAGACGTTCAAGTTCGGAGGGGGTTGCGGGCGGCGTTGTTTCGGCTCCCGCGTGCTCCATAATGAGCTCCAACCACACGTTACTTTCCTCTCTTGCTCAACTCGCTGATTTTATCGGGTCCTTGGACTGAACCAATGTCCCAGCATATCGTCGACTTTGGTCACGTGATCCAGTACCTGCTGCCGAGTGGGGTTCGGGTGATTGTTGTAGAATTCGTTCCAGGATACCCTAATCTCACTGAGGTGAATTCGGCTGTTGATATCACCTTTTGGGATGCCGCGCAGGTTCTCAAGTGAGTGTATTTCCTCCGGCTTGAAGAGGCCGGGGTAGCGCTTCAAGGTCTGCTGCTCGATGGCGTGATGAACAACTACCTTCCCTTCTAGGTCCGGGTGCTCGTTGAAGAACGTCTTCTTGTAGTTGAAGCTGTCCGTCCACCCGACACTGGCCTCGGTCCGTGCTGGCACGTTAGGCCCAAGAACAGTCTCCTGCTTGGCATCTGCGATCTTCTTGGCCTCTTCGCAGGGCGTGAGGCCAAACGGATCCGACCAGGTGTGGGGGTTGTGGGTGTAGGTGGCGGGGTTGGGGGCGGGGGTGAGGCCCAGGGGGTCCGGGGTGAGGTAGCGGGCGGTTTCGGGGTCGTAGGTGCGGAAGTAGTTGTGGTGGAGGCCGGATTCGGGGTCGTAGTACTGGCCGGGGAAGCGGAGCGGGGTGTAGGCCGTCGCGTCGCGGTTCCAGGTTGTGGTGCCCCACAGGGTGCTGCGGGTGTGCCACGCCGTGGTGCCGTCCTCCGCGAGGAGGTGGGTGGGGGTGCCGACCAGGTCCGTGACGATAGCGAAGAAGCGGTCGTCGATCTCCGACTGGTCGATGTGTTCCGTCTGGGTGACGGGGTGGAGGCCCTGGTGGGTCCAGGTCAGGGTGACGTGGCCGGTTGTTTCCTCGCAGAGGGTGGTGCCGTCCCAGGTGAACAGGGTTTCCTCGGCCACCTCGCCGGTGTCCGAAAGGCGCTGCTTGGCCGTGCGGCGGCCCAGCGGGTCGTAGCGGTAGCGCCAGCGGGTGCCGTCCGGGGTGACCACCCCGACCAGTTGGCTTTCAGGGCTCCACTCGTAGCGCCAGGTGTCCGGTTTGCGGGAGAGGCGGGTCTTCTGGCGGAGGGTGACGCGGCCCAGGGCGTCGTGCTCGTAGCGGATCGAGCCGGCGCGGGTGATGCGGGTGCCCGCGTAGGTGCGCTCGCCCTGGGCTTCCGATCCGGGGTGGTCGGTCGGCCAGGAGGCTCTGGTCTGGTTGCCGGCCTCGTCGTAGGCGTACCGCTCGGACCAGGAGGCCGCATCCACGGCCGTGACGCGGGCGGCCGCGTCGAGGGTGAAGGTGCGCAGACCGGTGAGGGAGTCGTCGATGCCCGTGAGGTAGCCGTCGGCGCGGTAGCTGTAGCCGCGCCGTTGGAGGGTGCGCCCGCCCCGGCCGATGACCGACTGGGCGGTGCGGCGGCCCATGACGTCGTACTCGTGCGTGAGGGAGAGGGGCTCGCCGACGGTTCTCGTCAGCTCCTGGCCGGCTGCGTCCCGCTCGAAGGTCACGGTGCGGCCGGCGGTGGTGAGGGAGGCGGGTCGGCCTGCTGCGTCGTACGTCCAGCGGGACTCGGCGCCCGTGGGCGTCGTCCGGCTGGTGCGGCGGCCCAGGGTGTCGTAGCCGTACGTGAGGGTGCGGCCGTTCACCGTCTCCGAAAGGAGCCTGCCCGTGCCGTCGCGCAGCCAGGTGACGGTGGCATCGGGTGAGGACGCCTTGGCCAGGGCGTCGAAGGCGTCGTACTCGTACGTGGTGACCAGGCCTGCCCTGTCCTTGCGGACCGCTTGGCCGAGTGTGTTGTGTTCGTAGGTGGTCGTCTCGCCCGCGGTGTTGGTGCTCGACGTGAGGCGGCCGGCCGCGTCGTACGCGTACGTGAGCGTGCGTGCGTCGAAGTCCGTTTCGGAGGCGAGGCGTCCGGCCGGGTCGTAGGTGTAGGTCCAGGTGAGGCCCTGGGGGTTGGTGACACCTGTGAGGCGGAGCTGTGTGTCGTGGTCGAAGGTGTGGCGGGTGCCGTCGGGGCCGGTGCGGGCGGTGAGGAGGTCGAAGTCGCCGTACTCGGAGACCGTGGTGCCGCCGATCGGGTCCGTGTGGGTCAGGCAGTTGCCTTCGCCGTCATAGGTCCATGATTCCTCGGTGCCGTCGGGGTGCCGGCGGTGCAGGAGGCGGCCCTCGACGCTCCACGTGAGGCGTGTGGTGCGGCCCAGCGGGTCGGTGACGGCGGTCGGGCGTCCGAAGGCATCGCGGAGGTAGGTCGTCGTCCCGCCCAGGGGGTCCGTTGCCGAGGTGACCTGGCCTGCCGGGTCGCAGCGGACCGTGGTGGTGTTGCCCAGCGCGTCCGTCACCGAGGAAAGGTGGCCCCGGATGTCGTAGGTACAGCGCGTCGTGGTGCCGGACGGGTCGGTCACCGAGGTCCGGTTGCCGTGTTCGTCGTACGTCTGGCGGGTCACCCTGCCGTCCGAGGCGATCAGCTTCACCGGCAGGCCGAGTGCGTTGTATTCCGCCCGCGATACGCGGCCGTCCGGGCGGGTCACGGTGGTCAGGCGACCGTCCTCGTCGTAGGTGAGGCGGGTCGTGTGGCCCAGGGGGTCCGTGCGCGCGAGCAGGCGGTTGCGGCGGTCGTGTTCGAAGTGGGTGGTGGCGCCCGTGGGGTCGATCTCCGCGGTGATCTGGGCGCGGTCGTTGACCAGGAACTGCGTGCGGTGGCCGAGGGAGTCGGTGAGGGTGGTGCGGCCCGGCTCGTAGGCGAAGCGGACGTTCAGGTGGCCGTTGGTGCCCGACTGCGCGATGCAGCGGTGTTCGTCGTCGTAGACGTAGTCGAAGTGGCGGTCGTTGGTGTCGGTCCAGGAGGTGATCCGGCCCAGGTCGTCGTAGCCGAAGCGGAGGGGGCGGCCGGAGGAGTTGGTGACCTCGGTGAGGTGGCCGTCGGTGTAGCCGTAGCTGAGGACCTGCGTGCCGTCGCCGAGCGCGAGGCCGGTTATCCGGCCGTCCGAGGTCGTCAGGCGGACCTCGTAGCCGCCGCTGTGGGAGACGGCGGTGGGGGCGCCGGCCTCGTCGTACGCGTAGGCGATCCAGGCGCCGTTGCGGTCGTCGACCTGTATCAGCAGACCGTCGTGCGTGAAGTGGCGGACGCGGCCCGTGTCGGGGTCGGTGATGGTGTAGCCGCCGTCCGACTGCTGTTCCAGCGGCCAGGGCCGGCCCAGGTGGGGGAGGACGGGAGCACCGGGTGACGGGTGCGGGTAGCCGAGGAGGCTGCCGTCCTCGCTGACGAGGACGATGCCCTCGTCGTCGAATTCCAGGCGTTGGTCGAGGGTGGAGGACCAGGTGGGGCCGAACCAGCGGCCCAGGCGGTACGACGACTCGAAGGTGCGGCTGAGTACGAGGGGCAGGGCCCCGGGGAGGACGAGGTCGGTCTGCGGGAGGATCATCCGGCCCGTGGCGACGTCGACCGGGTCCTCGCGGCAGGTCTTGCAGTCCCCTTCGCGGGACGTCCCGTGCGGGTCCTTGCGCAGCTCGTCGCCTGCGGACGGGGTTCTGCCCGGCTCCTTCGGGCCCCGCGGCGCCTTCGGGTGCTTGGCCAGGTCGTCCGCGATGCGGGCCCCGGTACGGGTCAGGCCCGCGCCCTTGGGGCCGAAGAACTCCGGTATGAGGCGGCCGCCGAACTCGTACCTGTCGGCCAGGAAGGAGTCGATCAGCGGTCCGGGTATGCGTTCGGGGTGGGAGGCCTGGGAGACGAGGCCCGCCAGCGTCATGTTGACGTGCTCGGCGTGCTCCGCGGGGTGGGTCAGGTTGTACGGGTCGAAGGGGTTCAGCCCCCGGGCGTAGTTGACGGTGCCCGCCGCGCCCTTGACCGCGCCGCCGAGGACGTGGGCCAGCTCGACGGCCTGGGCGCCCTCGTGGTCGATGGCGTTCGCCAGGGCCCGCTGCGAGGCGGAGGGCTTCGCCGGGGCGTGTTCGAGTGCCGCATCGAGGGCCGTCTGAGCCGTTCGGGCGACGTCGTCGCGCTGACTGCGGGCCGACTTCAGGATCTCCTCGGCGCGGTCGCGGCTCGCCTTGCCCACGTCGCCGGGATCGGTCGGCCGCGGTCCGGCGTCACCGCCGGACGCTGCGGCCGCCTCGTACGTCGTGAGGGCCTTGTCGTGGGCGGCCTTGGCGTCCGCGGTGGCCTTCTTGCCCTGCCGGTAGGCCTCGATGGCCAGCTGCGCCTGGACCTGCGCCCATTCGACGGTCTCCGCGTACACGGACAGGGCCTGGGCGGCGGATTCGCAGGCGGCTGCGGCGCGGAGCCAGTCGCCGGGGTGCAGGGCGAACTTCTCGCGGAACGCGTCGGCCGCCGCGCCCTTCCAGTGCTCGGTGTCCAGGGCGCGCATGCCTTCGCCGACGCCTTCGAACGCCGACTGGAAGTCCTTCAGGTGCAGCGCGGACTCTCGGATCGCGGTCGGCGAGCCGTGGACGAGTTCGTTCGCCTGCTCGGTCTCGCCGAGGTCCTGCTCGCGCACCGTGGCGCCCATGCCGGAGGCGAAGCCGTCGCCCCAGTCCTCCACCTTGTCGGCCGCGTCGTGGGCGCCGACGTAGTCGAGTGCGGCGCCGATGCCGTCGGTGGCCTTGTCGACGCCCTCCCCGACCGACTTCATGGCGGAGTCCCAGCCGTGCTCCGCCTTCTCCAGGCCCTTGTTGACCAGGTCGCCCCAGTCCGTCATCAGCGCTCGCCCTCCGCCTGCGGTGCCTGCTGGGGAGCCGGGCCGACCACGCCCTCGACGAAGGCGTCCTGCTCGTCGCCCAGTCCGACCGCGTCGATGACCTGGTTGGACAGCAGGACGTCGGAGGTGTTCGCGTCGCGGATCGCGGTCTTCCAGGCCTCCTTGCTGTTCTCGGCGGCGCGTGCGCCGGACTCGGGGCTGTAGTCCGCGTCCCGGATCTGCGTGTAGGGGTTGTCGGACAGGACCTCGCCCCAGCCCTTCTTCGTGATCTCGTCCTCCGAGGCGTACGGGTTGCCCATCCCGGCGTTCACCGCGATCTTGAAGGCGCCCTGGACGTACTGGTCCTGCTCGTGGATCAGGCCGGCTGACAGGCCCACGTTCGCGGCGAAGGCGTTGCCCTGCTGGACGAGGGTCCGCACCCCCCACTCCCAGCGCTCGCAGAACGTCTTCAGGGTGGTGGTCAGGCCCTCGTGGCCCGTCTGCACGCCCGACAGGGCCAGCTTGGAGAAGCCGCGGCCCATGCTCGCGTCGCCGACCATGCCGAGCTCCTTCAGCTCGGACAGGGTGTCGGTGATGCCCTTCGCTATCTGGCCCAGCGCCTGCTTCGAGACGTCGAGGTCCTTGTCGTCCCCGCTCACGCCGCACGCTCCCCGTCCAGCGCCACCGCATCGGGAACGATCCCGCGCACCGGCGGGAACACCGCACCCTCCGGGCCGGCGGCGTTCAACGCCACGCCGCACGGGAAGTCCAGCGCCGGCAGCACCTCGTCCAACAGCCGGGCCCCGCCGATGCGCCGGTACGGCCACTCCCGGCCGGTCTCGTCGCGCTCCACGGCGAACCGGTACAGGGCCTCCTCGTCGGAGAACGCGCAGATCCAGTCGAGACCGCCGACCTGCGCCGTCCACAGACCGCCCTCGTCGTCCAACGGCACCAGAACGACACCGTCCCGGAAGTCCTCCAAGCGCTGCGCCGCTGCCTCCCGCGCCACCTCGTACGGATCAACGGCCCGCGACGGCACGCGCGTTGCAGCCTCGGCGCGCAGTGCGCCCCATTCCTCGTCGAACCCCACCCCGAAGCCCTTCAGCCAGCCAGCCGGACCGCGCACCCGCAGCCGTTCGCAATCGAACGTCAGCCTGCATGATGTGCTGGTAGAGGCCCCGTTTTGCTGTTCCGACACGCACAGAATGAGACAGGTGTGCGGATCCGGTTCTGGCCCGGACCGAGGCGTTCAGGGGGTGGCCTCCCGCGTCAGCGGGTGGGGTTGGTTACCTGGGCGAGGAGGGCGGCGGACTCCTGTGGGGCGAGGGTGCGCTCGTACACGAGCTCGCCCGTCATCCCGGGGAAGAAGCGGCCCGCGGGCCAGCTCCTGCTGTACGGGGGCGGGTCGAGGACCACGATGCGTACGCCGTCGACGGCGGGGATGTCCGCCGGGTTGCCCTCGTTCCAGATCCACTCGCCGTCGGCGCCGACCAGGTTGAAGGAGCCGGTCGTCGGCACCATGCCGTCCCGGTCGCGGCAGCAGGCGACCGCCTCCGCCGACGGCGCTTCACCGGCCACGAGCCCCCGGCCGATCAGGGCGTCGGCGAGGAGCGTGTGGAGCTGGAAGTTGTCGCCGATGCCGGAGACGCGCAGCGCGAAGCCGGTGCCGGTGCTGCGGTCGAGCGCGACGAGCGGCTCGTCGTCGAGGACGGCGAGGGCGTACGCGAGGCACTTGAACTGCTCGCCGGACAGTTCCTCGGTCCGGGCCACGGCGGCCCGCAACTCCTCACGGACGGGGAGCTCGCGGCGTACCCGCGGCGAGTTGAGCAGTGCCACGCAGGCCATCTCGAACTGCGGCAGCGCCTGCCAGGCCATGACGGGCTCGTAGCCGATCCGTTCGAAGTCGGCCTCCTCCAGGCCCTCGCCCTCGTGATCGGGCAGCTCGCCGCGGCCGGCAGCCTCCCACCGCTCGCAGAAGACGGCGGCCTTCTCGAAGGCGTCCAGGGCGCCCGCGAACACGCCGGGCGCGCAGGCCAGCGGGTCGGCTCCGCGTTCGACGCACGCCCCCGTCATCACGGCCACCACCGCCCGCGGCCCGGGCGGCACCTCCCCGAGCAGGGCGGAGAACCGAGGCCCCGCCGCGTGCAGCTCGGCGTCCGTCGCCTGGCCGAAACCCTGCGTCAGCTGCGCGAACGCACGCTCCGCCGTGTCCGCGTCCTGGGCCCGTACGGCCGTTTCGAAGTCCCCGACGGCGGCCGAAAACCGCCCATGTTCGAACATCATCCGCGCACCCTAGCCGACGCCTCCGACACCCCGTCTAGGGTGGCCGCGTGCACCGTCCTTCACCGCTCCCGCCTCCGACCCCGCCCCCGCCGTTGACCGAGGGCGAGGTGGCCGAGGCCGAGCGGGAGCTCGGGGTCTGCTTTCCGGCCGAGTACCGGGCGTACCTGGTCGGTGTCAGCGCCGGTGGGGAGGTCGCTCGCCTTGAGCGGGGTGCGGAGGGCTGGTGGTGGGCCGGGAACGATCAGACCCTGGCCGAGCTGCTGCCGCTGCCCTTCCCGCACCCCGACTCGTACGCGGCCGCGGAGGCCGAGTTGGACGGCCGGGAGCCCCGGTGGGAGGACTTCCCCGACGGGCCGTCGGCCGCGGCCGCCTGGGGTGCCTGGGACGCGGAGTACGAGGAGTTCCAGGACCGGAAGACGGCCGGCGCCGTGGTCCTCCAGGAGCACGGTTGCGGCTTCGCCACGCTGCTCGCGCTGTCCGGCCCGCTGGCCGGCACGGTGTGGTGGGACGGCCGCGCCACCCACGACCTGATCATCCCGCTCTCCCTCGACCACGGGGGCGGCGGGCGGCCGGTCACCTTCGCCGAGTGGCTGGGGCGCAGCTCTTGGGACCTGCTGCCCGACTGGGGCCGACCCCGCGTAGTCGGGCCTCCCCCGTACGGGTGAGACGGGTCCGTGCGTGCGGGCGATCCGGTGAGGGCCGGGCTCGGACAGGGTGGTTCCCGGCGGGAGGCGCAGGGCCTCCGCCGCACCGGTACGAGCAGCACGGGGGACCCCATGGCGCAGGCAACAGCACAGGTACGGGGAGCGGTCGCGGCGACGCCCGGTGCGCCGCGCGGACGGCGGGTCGGGTACTCCGGGTACGTGGCCGCGGTGGCGGCCCTCGCGTACGCCGCCCCGCACTTCTGGTGGGGTGCGGGCATCGGAGCCACCTTCCCCGGTGATTTCGCCGGCGCCCCGCACGGCACCTGGGAGGCGGCCGTCGGCTACTGGGGGATGGGCGGGGTCGCCGTCTTCGGTGCGGTCCTGGCGCTGGCCCTGGTCCGGCCGTGGGGGCGCCGACTGCCGCGCCGCCTGCTCGCCGTCCCCGCGCTGATCGCCTCGTTCGGCATGAGCCTCTGGGGCTTCACCTACTTCGCCCTGCAGTACCTGCTCGCTGCCGGACGGGTCGTTTCCGCACCCGCCTTCGCCGCCAAGGACGCGCACCCGGACGCCGTGTGGGGGCTGTTCTGGTACGGGCTGTTCCTGGTCTGGGGCATCGCCCTCGGTGTGGCCGCCTACGAGCGGCTGCATCGCGACCGTTGAGTCCGGGTCGTCATTCGACGACCGTGACCTCGGCCGGTTTGGGGAACGGCATCGTGCCCCAGCCCATCGGCCACCCCTCCCAGAGCTGTTCTCCGGCCTCGACTTCGAGAATCCGGGGAATGCGCCGCGTCCACCACTGGGGCGGTTCCTCGTCCCGGTCGGGCCAGGGGATGGTGGCCGTACGGAAGCGGGCGTCCAGTTCGTCGAGTTGGGGGCGGCGCAGGGCCTGCACCCGTGGCGGCAGCAGTCGCCAGACCCTGGCGAGCGCGGTACGACACCACAGGTCGTCGTCGAGCTCCGGCGCGCACCATCCGTAGCCCTCTTCCACTTCCTCCACGAGGTCCTGCCATGCCTCGAAGAGTGCGTTGAGCGTCCACGGGCGTCCGTCGCTCCGACGCCCGGCGCCGGTGGCGACGGCCGTGTGCACGGCCGCGTACTCCTCGGCGGTCAGGGGCGTTTCGTCGGCGGGGGCGGGCGTGGGGTGGCTCATGCGCCGACTGTCGCAGGGCCCGGCAGGCCCCGCTAAGCGACTTTCGTCGGGTCCATGGCGCGGGTGCAGGGGCCGCAGGTGCCGCCGCGGGTGGGGGCGCGGTAGGCCTTGCCGCAGGATTCGCAGCACTGGAGCGGGTGGATCGTCCGGTCCGGGCCCGGCGGGCGGATCGCCGGGCCGGCCGGGATCGGCGGCGGGATCAGCTCGCGCAGGCGGTGGGCGAGGAGCCCGTACGGGGAGTGGATCGGGGTCAGGGGGAGGGCGCGGGTCAGGGTGGCGCCGACGGCGCTCGGGGTCAGGCCGCGTTCCAGCCAGGCGGCCACGGCCGGGGCGAGCCGGGCCACGTCCCGCTCCGACAGCACCAGCCGGGGGTCCCGCAACCGCATCCGGGCCAGCAGCGAACGCGCCTCCGCGTCCGCCTCGGGGGTCTGGGCCGCCTCCGTCTCCGGCTCCGGGAGCGGCGACGGTGCCTCCGGCTGCGGGGCGGGGGGTTCCTCGTCCGAGGGGGCGGGGCGGCCACCGCCACCGTCGCCGCCACCGTCGTCGTCCGGCTCGGGCGGCTCCGGGGGCGGCTCGTCGCCACCCCTCCTCGCCTCCGCCCTCAGCGCCGGGGGGTTGTTGTACGACACCGTGTACGTCACGACCCGGCCCGACGGCATGCGCTCCTGGTAGCGGCCCAGGTAGCCGTGCTCCTCCAGCTCGCGCAGGGCGGTGGCGATCCGCACCTCGCCCTCGGGGAAGCGCCCGGCCAGCGCCTTGATGGTCACCTTCGCGCCCGGCGGCAGCGACTGGATGTGTGCCGCCAGCCCGATCGCGGTCAGGCTCAACGCCTCGTGCTGGGCGAGGTGGTTGCCGATCACGACGAACCGGGTGTGGTGGGTGCGGTTGATGTGTCGGATACCCGACAGGGCGCGCGTGGGCGCGCTAAGCTGCTGGTCAGCCATGAGGAAGCTGTTCTCTTCCGCTGTGGTCAGGCCCTCGCGGCGGGATGGCAGTCCCATGCGAGGGCCGAATGCGTTTGTGGGGCGTATCGAGGCCGACTCTGCACTGCGGATCTGCATATGCGCCAGCCGAGTTGACGCAATTCACCCGACCGGGTGAGAGGGGGAGGGGGGAGGTTGGGAAAGGTCATTTCCCCCCGGTTATTTAGTCATTAGGCGTCGAGCGTTACCGGTGTGTGGCCTACCGGGTCGTGGAAACCTCGATCCGGCGAAAGCGGACCGACTAGGTCCAATTCCGCCCACACCGTTTTCAGGGGTACGGGGCCTTGATCCGTTCCCCAGCGAGCAGCCAAGCTCGACACCAGAACGAGCCCGCGCCCCGATTCCTCTTCGGGTGACGGAAGTTCGGCGACTGTGGGTGGTACGTCCTCGGCCCGGGTGTCCGACACCTCGATACGGAGCGTAGGCCCTGGGTTGATGTACAGCCGCAGCCGGAAGCTCCGCCCCTGGACCCTCCCGTGCGTGACGGCGTTCGCGGCGAGCTCGGCGACGACCTGTGCCGCCTCGGTGAACGGAAGCCGATGTTCCGTGAGTTGGTGCACCGTGAGCGCGCGAGCTGCGCGAGCGCCGCGCGGGGTTGCGGGGAGGACGGCGTCGAGGGAGTTTTCCTGATTCACGTGACTCAGCGTGGCCATTCGTGCGTAACCTGAACAGAGCTGAGGGCGCCGTGTACAGCGGTTGTCCAAGGCTGTCCCGTGCTGTCCTCCCGGTCCATCGGAGGTTGGAAGTGAACGCAGACGGCGCCGACGAATCGAGTTGGGAACTCGATCCCGAAGACGAATCCGGGGCGGTCATCGCCACGGTGGGACGCCAGTTGAAAATGTGGCGCGAGGCCGCCGGGCTTGATGCGGCTCAGTTCGGCAAGAGGATGGGTTACGGCCCGAATCTGATCTACAAGATCGAGCGCGGTACCCGCATTCCCCGCCCCGAGTTCCTGGACAAGGCGGACGAGGTGCTGGAGGCGGGTGGGAGGATCGCGGCGATGAAGGTCGACGTCGAAAAGGCCCGCTACCCCAAGAAGGTCCGCGATCTGGCCAAGTTGGAGGCCCAGGCGGTTGAGCTTGGCGCCTACGGGAACCACAACCTGCACGGACTGCTACAGACCGAGGACTACGCGAGGGCGCTGTACGAGATCCGGCGGCCCGCCTACTCGCCGGATCAGGTGGACCGCTACGTTGCGGCGCGCATGGCCCGCCAGGCGATCTTTCACCGGCACCCGATGCCCGCCCTGACCTTCGTGCTGGAGCAGGTCACACTGGAGCGGACGATCGGGGGTCCGGCAGTGCTGCGCGCGCAGTTGGAACACTTGCTGGATGTCGGGGCGATGCGGAACGTCGAGATCCAGGTCATGCCGACGAAGTGCGAGGACCACGCCGGGATGGGCGGCCACATCCAGGTGGTCAAGTTGGAGGAGGGCTCCACAGTCGCCTACTGCGAATCGCAGGTGGCGAGCCGCTTGATCACGGATCCCCGGGACATTCAACTCCTCGAACTGCGCTATGGGATCATCCGATCCCAGGCTCTCAGTCCCCGGGAGTCGCGAGCCTTCATCGAGAAAGCGCTGGGAGAGACATGAGCATCAAGCCCTCTGCCGAGGACCTTTCCGAACTGACGTGGGTCAAGAGCAGCTACAGCGCGAGTGACAGCAATGAGTGCGTAGAAGTCGCCTGGACGAAGAGCAGCTACAGCACCAACGATGGCCCGGAGTGCGTAGAGGTCGCCCACCTCCCCGGAAGGGTCCTCGTCCGCGACTCCAAGGTCCCCGACGGCGGCCGCCTCGCGCTGAGCCCCTCCGCCTGGGCCGGGTTCGTGGCCGTCGCCGGTGCCTAGAGCACGGCTCCGCCAGCGGAAGGTGGACGCGGCCGCCGAGACGGTGCTCCGGCTGCGGCGGCCGCGGCCGGCGGTCTGGGACACCATCGTCGAGGCAGCTGCATCCTCCGGCCCGGAGGTCTACTGGTCGGCGCAGCAGGTGCTGATCCAGGCCGGCCGGGCCGCGGCTCCGTACGCGGACCAGCTCGCGGACCGGCTCGACAGCCTGCTCCGCGACCCCCACGACTACCTGATAGGCCAGCTGGCGTTCGCTCTCGCCGGCATCGGCGACGTGCGGGCCATGCCGGGCCTGCACCGCCTCGCCGTGCAGGGACGGCTCTGGCGGGACGGCGGCCACGCCGCCCCCGCACTGGCGGCGCTCCCCGCGGCCGAGCTGCTGCCCCTGCTGCGGCGCGACCTGGTGGCGGAGCAGGCCGCCGGGGGGAACGCCTTCGCCCTCAGCGTCCTTGCCGCCCTGGGTCCCGAGGCGGCTCCCGCCCTGCCCGAGGTGGTGGCGTGTCTGGAGGGCCCGTACGCCCACGGCGCCGCCCGCGTCCTCGGCCGGATCGGCCCGGCGGCGGCTCCGGCCGCGGGTCGGCTGGCCGAGTTCGCCACCGGGGCGGGACGGCCGCCCGGCCCGTACGGGCCCGATGCCCGGGGCGTCTGGCGCGGGGTGCGGACGGCCGCCTGGGCGCACTCCCGCGTGACCGGGGACGACTCCCTCGCCCTCCGCAGCTACGCGGCCGACCTGGCGTCCGGGCGCGGCAGCCGCGTCCTGCCCTACCTGGCCGACTTCGGCCCGGCCGCAGCCCCGCACACCGCAGCCGTACGCGCGCTCATGGACTCGCCCGGCGCCTGGACCCGGGTGGCCGCCGCCCACGCCTGGTGGCGGATCACCGGTGATCCGGAGCCGGCGGTGCCGGTGCTGCTGGCGGCCGTCGACCCGGAGTGGGACGGGCACGTCGCGTACCCGACACCGCTCGCGGTCCGGCACCTCGGCGAGATCGGCGCCCCGGCCGCCGCCGCACGGCCCGTACTGACCCGGCTGCTCGAACGCGAGACACGGCTCGACTACGCCTGGGAACGGCACCGCATCCTCGCCGACGACACCTTCACCCGCACCCTCACCGAGGCCCTGGCCGGCATCGGGTCCCACATCCCGGGATAACCGCTGGCCGGGGCCCGGCGGGCGCTGTTTGGATGCGGGGATGACGAACGAACTGCCCGACGGCTACGAGATCTCCACCGACACCGCCCGGATCGACGTCGGCCTGACCCACCGCTGGCTCTCCGAGGACGCGTACTGGGCGCTGGGCCGCAGCCGCCAGAAGCACGACACCGCCGTCGCGAGCTCCCTGAACTTCGGCGTCTACGACCGCGCCTCCGGAGCCCAGGTCGCCTACGCCCGCGTCGTCACCGACCTGGCCACCTTCGCCTGGCTGTGCGACGTGTACGTGGACCCCGGTGCCCGCGGCAAGGGGCTCGGCGGGGCGCTCGTCGAGGCCGTCAAGGCGCACCTGGAGCCGCACGGGCTGCGCCGGATCCTCCTCGCCACCGCCGACGCGCACGGCGTCTACGCCCGCTCCGGCTTCGCCCCGCTCGGCACCCCGGAGAAGTGGATGCTCTTCGGCGAGCAGTAGGGCCGCCCGCGCGACGTGTATTCTGAACACGTTCGAAAAGATCAAGGGGGCGCGCGTGCGGACGGATCGACCGGCGGCCGGGGACCGCAAGCGGCGTGTACGGACGGGTGCGGCAGCGCTGGCCGCGCTGCTCGCGGCACCCCTGCTCGCGGGATGCGGCCACAGCAGGCAGGAAGTGCTGGACGCCCTCCACCTGGAGCTCCCCGACTGTGACAGGGTCGAGCACAGCTACCGGGACCACCAGGAGTTCTGGCCGCCGGACGGCGTGGAGATCAGCTTCACCGTCCCGAAGGACTGCATGGACGGTTACCTGCGGGCGCAGGGGGTCGACCTCGAAGCGCGGCCGTGGAGCCGATGGCCGAGGGAAGGTGACTCGTACAACGGGGGCTGGATCAGGGCGACCGATCCGCCCTTCGACAAGCCCACGATGAAGGCGTTCCGCCTGCGGCTGGACGCCTCCCGGGTCTACCCGATCCACCGCTTCACCACCTCGTACGGATCCGCGTTCGAGGTTCTGCTCGACGACAACGGCGACGGCACGACCACCGCCTACCTGGAGACCGCCTACCCCGGCCCCCACGTGCTGTGAGGGCCGCGAGGGCCGGTCAGTGCAGGTCCACCTGGAAGCCGTGGCGGTGGTCTGCCGGGCAGGTGAAGATCCGGAGGTCGCCGTAGCGGCCGACGACCACGCCCGTCTCGGGGTCGCTGGCCGCCGTGAACAGGAGCGTCATGGGCGTGCCGCAGTCGGCGCAGGCGAACACCGCGGGGTGGTGCAGGTGCCAGGTCGGCCAGCCGCCCAGCTTCCAGCCGGCGAGGCGGGTGATGACGTCACTGCCCTCCGGGCCGGTCACGCGGACCAGCTCCGCCAGCCGGGGGCGGAGCTCCTCGGGCAGTTCCTCCCGGTAGGGGAAGTCGGTGACGGGCTCGGCAGTGACGGTGCGGGCCCGGGGCAGGGGGCCGTCCTCGTCGTAGCGCGTCGGCGCCGTCGGGCCACCAGGGGCCGGTGACGTCGCGCCGGAAGATCTGGGCGACCGGCACCATGGCCGTGGCGGGCCCGCCGTCGGGGCCGCCGGTCTCGTCGGGCAGGGAGCACACGGGCCACGGCTCGTCCGCCGGCCACAGCAGCGGCCCGCCGATCGAGCTGCTGTCGACGCCCGGCTCACCGGGTTCGGGGTGGAGCAGGACCGCGTCCCGTGCGTGGGGGGCGAGCTCGGGCAGTGCGGCGAGTACCGCCTCGGCCGAGGGGCGGGGGTTGCGCGCCACCGTTTCTTCCGGGCAGCCGGGTGCAGGGGGGCCGGGACGGCAGGGGTGTCGGACGGCAGGGCCGCGGGTCAGCCCCGCGAAGTGCGGAACCGGTTCAGCAGGGCGGCGGTCGCCGGGTGCGGGCCCGTGTGGACGGGGTGGCGGGGCAGGCGGTGGGGGAGACCGCCGTACCAGGTGCGGGACACCGCGTAGCCGAAGGCGAGGCACAGCATGCCGCCGGCCGCGTCCAGCCAGAAGTGGTTGGCGGTGGCCACGATGACGACCAGCGTGGCCGTCGGGTAGAGCAGGCCCAGGATCCGCGCCCACGGAGCCGCCGCCACCGCGTAGACCGTCAGCCCGCACCACAGCGACCAGCCGATGTGCATGGACGGCATGGCGGCGTACTGGTTCGACATGTTCTTGAGGTTGCCCGAGGCCATGGAGCCCCAGGTGTGGTGGACCAGCACCGTGTCGATGAAGCCCTCGCCGTCCATCAGCCGGGGCGGCGCCAGCGGGAAGAAGTAGTAGCCGACCAGCGCCACGCCCGTGGTGGCGAAGAGGACGAGGCGGGTGGCTGCGTACCGCCCCGGATGACAGCGGTAGATCCAGGCGAGCACGCCGAGGGTCACCACGAAGTGGAGCGTGGCGTAGTAGTAGTTCATGCCGACGATCAGCCACGTCACCGAGTTCACGGCGTGGTTGACGGTCTTCTCCACCGCGATGCCGAGGACGTGCTCGACGTGCCACAGCCAGTCGGCGTTCGCCAGGGCGATCGACTTCTGCTCCGGTACGGCGTTGCGGATGAGCGAGTACGTCCAGTAGCTGACCGCGATGAGCAGGATCTCGAACCAGATCCGGGGCCGACGCGGGGCCCGCAGACGGGTGAGCAGGGTGCGCTGGCGGTCGGGCCGGGCGGCGTCGTCGTCGGTCACGGGGGATGACGAGACGTCCGTCCCGGTTTCCAGTGCCTTCACGCTCGCTTCACCCATGGGACGAGAGTCTGCCAGATGGCTTCCTGCCTTCGATCATCCCTCGGTACGGTCTCGCCTGCAGTCGGTCAGTCCTGGGGATGACGGGCCCCGGAAGGGCCCCGCGGGGGCCGGATCCGGGGCGCCCGGGGGGACCGCCCGCTACGAAGGCCCCCGGTGCTGCTCGGGGCCGGACGCGGTCGATCCGCGGACCACCAGCTCGGGCAGGAAGACGAACTCGCTGTGCGGGGCCGGCGTGCCGCCGATCTCCTCCAGCAGGGTGCGCACGGCGGCCTGGCCCATGGCCTGGACGGGCTGCCGGATCGTGGTGAGCGGCGGGTCGGTGAACGCTATGAGCGGCGAGTCGTCGAAGCCGACCACCGACACGTCCTGCGGCACGCGCCGCCCCTGCTGCCGGGCGGCCCGGATCGCGCCGAGCGCCATCATGTCGCTGGCGCACACGATCGCCGTGCAGCCGCGCGCTATCAGCGCCGTGGCGGCGGCCTGCCCGCCCTCCAGGCTGTAGAGGGAGTGCTGGACGAGCTCCTCGACCGCCGACTCGTCCAGGCCGAGGCGCTCCTTCATGCCGAGGCGGAATCCCTCGATCTTGCGCAGGACGGGGACGAACCGCTTCGGGCCGACCGCCAGCCCGATCCGGGTGTGGCCGAGCGCCGTCAGGTGGGTGACCGCCAGCTGCATCGCCGCCCGGTCGTCCGGGGAGACGAAGGGGGCCTGCACCTTGTCGGAAAAGCCATTGATAAGGACAAAGGGGACACCCTTCGCCCTCAGTTGCTCGTAGCGGCCCATGTCGGCGGTCGTGTCGGCGTGCAGACCCGAGACGAAGATGATCCCGGAGACCCCGCGGTCGACCAGCATCTCGGTCAGCTCGTCCTCGGTGGACCCGCCGGGGGTCTGCGTCGCGAGCACGGGCGTGTACCCCTGGCGGGTCAACGCCTGGCCGATGACCTGGGCGAGCGCCGGGAAGATGGGGTTGTCCAGCTCGGGGGTGATCAGCCCGACCAGGCCCGCGCTGCGCTGGCGCAGCTTGACCGGGCGTTCGTAGCCGAGCACGTCGAGCGCGGCCAGCACTGATTCGCGGGTGCCTGCGGCCACACCGGGCTTGCCGTTGAGCACGCGGCTGACTGTGGCTTCGCTGACCCCCGCCTGGGCTGCGATGTCGGCAAGCCGTGCGGTCACGGGATTGGACTGTACCGGTCGCGCACTACAAAACCCACCAGGTGCACGAATCCGGGGGAAGACGGACGGTCCGGCCGTCCGTCTCGACGGGGGCGCTGGAGAGCACGGGGCGGCCCGGCGAGGGCAGTTCGAGCAGCTCGGGCCGGGTGTTGAGCGTGCAGGCGAAGCCTGGCCGGGTGAACAGCAGCACGCCCTCCGGAGCGGACCGCCAGGTCAGCGGGCCCGCGTCCGGGGAGCCGAGGCCCGGCAGGGCCCGCCGCAGCTCCAGGGCCGCCCGGTACAGCTCCAGGGTGGAGCGCGGATCGCCGGTCTGCGCGGCGACGGTCAGCGCGCCCCAGCTGCGGGGCTGCGGCAGCCAGCTCCGGGTGGACGGGCCGAAGCCGTACGGCGGCTCCTCGCCGGACCAGGGCAGCGGGATGCGGCAGCCGTCGCGCAGCCCGTCCTGCCCGGCGGTCCGGCGGAACGCCGGATCCCGGCGGACCTCGTCGGGCAGGTCGGTCACCTCGGGCAGGCCGAGCTCCTCGCCCTGGTAGAGGTACGCCGACCCGGGCAGCGCCAGCATCAGCAGGGCGGCGGCCCGCGCCCGGGCCAGGCCGCGCGGGCCGTCGCCGTCGCCGTAGCGGGTGACGTGCCGTACGACGTCGTGGTTGGACAGCACCCAGGTCGTCGGGGCGCCGACGGCGGTGGTCGCGGCGAGCGACTCCTCGATCACCGTGCGCATCGCGGGCGCGTCCCAGGGGCAGTTCAGGAACCGGAAGTTGAACGCCTGGTGCAGCTCGTCGGGCCGGACGTACAGCGCGAGCCGCTCGGAGGACGGCGCCCAGGCCTCGGCGACGCCGATGCGCGGGCCCTCGTACGAGTCCAGGAGGCGGCGCCAGGCGCGGTGGATCTCGTGCACGCCGTCCTGGTCGAAGAAGGGGAGCGGCTCGGTGCCGATCAGGGTGGCCTGGGCGCCCCGGCCGATGTCGGGGAGGCCGGGCGCCTTGACCATGCCGTGGGCGACGTCGATGCGGAAGCCGTCGACGCCGAGGTCGAGCCAGAAGCGCAGGACGGAGGCGAACTCCTCCGCGACCTCGGGGTGCTCCCAGTTCAGGTCGGGCTGCTGGGGGGCGAACAGGTGCAGGTACCAGTCGCCGTCCGGGGTGCGGGTCCAGGCGGGGCCGCCGAAGACGGACTCCCAGTCGTTCGGAGGGGTCGAGCCGTCCGCGCCGCGGCCCGGGCGGAAGTGGTAGCGGGCCCGGGCCGGGCCCGCCGGGCCGGCGGCCAGGGCCTCCCGGAACCAGGGGTGCAGGTCGGAGGTGTGGTTGGGGACGACGTCGACGATGACCCGCAGGCCCAGGGCGTGGGCGGCGCGGACGAGGTCGTCGGCGTCGGCGAGGTCCCCGAAGAGGGGGTCGACGGCCCGGTAGTCGGCGACGTCGTAGCCGCCGTCGGCCTGCGGGGAGACGTAGAAGGGGGTCAGCCACACGGCGTCGACGCCGAGCCGGGCCAGGTGGGGCAGTCGGGAGCGCACCCCGCGCAGGTCGCCGACGCCGTCGCCGTCGCTGTCCGCGAAGGAGCGGACGTACACCTGGTAGATGACGGCATCGCGCCACCAGCCGCCGCGATCGTCGACAGCGCTTTCAGTGGCCTTGCTGGAAGCGCTTGCAAGCCCGGGGGCGGTCAGCTCATGGGTCATATCGGTGTCAACGCGCCCACATGCCCCCTGGTTGCGGTCTGCCGAGGGCCTCCTTACGGCCTGCTTGCAGGGCTGACGACCCGACGGAAGTTCGAACGACCAGCAAGCAGCGGCAACCGTCAGGACACACGGATGTAACGATCGGCCCCGCTTGCAGAAAATTGCCGCAAGCTCTTTCGGACGGCTTTCAGGCTTGTTACGTTCCCTGCAACTCGGGACCGCGAGGGAGCGGCCGGGATCATCGAAGGAGTTCATATGCGGCGTGGCATAGCGGCCACCGCGCTGGTCGCGACCCTGGCGCTCGCGGCGACGGCTTGCGGCGGTGACACCAAGGACGACGGCGGTACCCAGGCCGGCGGGGAGCTCTCCGGCACGGTCACGTGGTGGGACACCTCGAACGATGCCGAGAAGGCCAGCTTCCAGAAGATCGCCGAGGCGTTCACCGCGAAGCACCCGAAGGTGACCGTCAAGTACGTCAACGTCCCGTACGGCGACGCGCAGAACAAGGTCAAGAACGCCTTCAGCAGCGGCTCCGAGGCCCCCGACGTGATCCGCGCCGACGTCGGCTGGGTCGCCGACTTCGCCTCGCTCGGCTACCTGGACCAGGTCCCGGCCGACACCGCCAAGAAGGTCGACGCCGAGTTCCTGCCGCAGGCCGCGGCCAGCGGCAAGTACGAGGGCAAGACCTACGCCGTCCCGCAGGTCATCGACAGCCTCGGCCTCTTCTACAACAAGAAGATGCTCGCCGACGCCGGTGTCCAGCCCCCCAAGAACCTGGAGGAGCTGAAGACCGCCGCCGCCGCGATCAAGGCGAAGACCGGCAAGACCGGCCTGTACCTCCGCGGCGACGACTCCTACTGGTTCCTCCCGCTGATCTACGGCGAGGGCGGCGACCTGGTCGACGCGAAGAACAAGACCGTCACGGTCGACAACGAGGCCGGCGTCAAGGCGTTCAAGGCCGCCCGTGACCTGGTCGCCTCCGGTGCAGCCGTCACCAACTCCACCGACGGCTACCAGAACATGCAGACCGCCTTCAAGACCGGCCAGGTCGCCATGATGATCAACGGCCCCTGGGGGATCAAGGACACCTACGCCGGCGAGCAGTTCGCGGACAAGGCCAACCTGGGCATCGCCCCGGTCCCGGCCGGCTCGGTCAAGGCGGGCGGCCCGCAGGGCGGCCACGACCTCGCCGTCTACGCCGGGTCGAAGAACCGCGCCGCCGCGCACGCCTTCGTCGAGTACATGACCTCGCAGGACGTCCAGGTCCAGTCCGCCAGGGAGCTCAGCCTGCTCCCGACCCGGACCGCCGCCTACGACCAGGCCGACGTCAAGTCCAACGAGATGGTCCAGTTCTTCAAGCCGGCCGTGGACAAGGCCGTCGAGCGCGCCTGGATCCCGGAGAACGGCTCCCTCTTCGAGCCGCTGAAGGTCGAATACACCAAGGCCGTCACCGGCGCCTCGACCCCCGAGGACGCCGCCAAGGCCGCCGGCGCCGAGTTCCGCAAGATCCTCAAGGGCTGGAAGTAACGAAGACCATGGCTGCTGACACCAGCCAGTCGGTGGCAACGGCCGCGGGCGACGACGAGCACGTCGCCGCCCGCGGCCGGAGCCGCACGGCTGAGGGCTCGAACCCGAAGAAGCGCGCCGCGGACCGCGGCGGGCTCAAGCGTGCTTTCGCGACGCACTGGTACGCCTGGGCCATGGTGGCCCCGGTCGTGATCGTGCTCGGCGTCATCATCGGCTGGCCGCTCGTGCGCGGCGTCTACCTGTCGCTGACGAACGCCAACGAGCGCAATGTCGCCCGTACGATCGGCGCCAATCACATCGATGCCACGTACGAGTTCGTCGGGCTCGACAACTACACGGCCGTCCTCGCCGACCCGGTGTTCACGCAGCGGCTGCTGTGGACGGTGCTGTGGACCGTCGCGTGCGTGTCCATCACCTTCGCCCTGGGGCTGGCCCTGGCCAACATGCTGAACCGGGAGTTCAAGGGCCGTGCCGTCTACCGGATGGCGCTCATCCTGCCCTGGGCCGTGCCCGGCTTCGTCTCGGTCTTCGCCTGGCGGTTCCTCTTCAACCGCGACAACGGCATCCTCAACAAGATCCTCGAAGGCGGCGGCATCGCGGCCGTCCCGTGGCTCGACGACCCGACCTGGGCCAAGGTCTCCGTCATCGCCGTCAACGTGTGGCTCGGCATCCCCTTCATGATGGTCGCCCTCCTCGGCGGCCTCCAGTCCATCCCCGGCGAGCTCTACGAAGCCGCCGAGATGGACGGCGCCAGCACCTGGCAGCGCTTCCGGCACATCACCCTGCCCGGGCTGCGCTCGGTGAGCATGACCGTGATCCTGCTCTCCACCATCTGGACCTTCAACATGTTCCCGGTGATCTTCCTGCTGACGCGGGGCGGACCGGGTGACGCCACCGAGATCCTGGTCACCCAGGCCTTCCGGCAGGCGTTCGTGGCGAGCCCGCGCGACTTCGCCGGCTCCGCCACCTGGGGCGTGCTCATCCTCGCCCTCCTCATGATCTTCGCGCTGGTCTACCGACGGGCGCTGCGCAAGCAGGGAGAGGTGTGGTGACGACCGTGGCCACCTCCACGACCGACCGAACCGCCGGCGTGCGCGAGCGCGGCAAGCGGTCCCCGCTCGCCTCCGTCGGGCTGCACGCGACCCTCGTCGTCGCCTCCGTGATCGCCGTCTTCCCCGTGCTGTGGGTGCTCCTGACCTCCCTCAAGCCCGCGAAGCACGCGATCACCACCGACTTCGTCAAGGAACCCACCCTCGAGAACTACCGCTACCTGGTGGAGCAGACCTCCTTCTTCACCTGGTTCGGCAACTCCGTGCTGGTGGCCGGCATCACGACCGTGCTCGGCGTGTTCATCGCCGCGACCACGGGGTACGCCGTCAGCCGGTTCAGGTTCCCGGGCATGAAGCCGCTCATGTGGACCCTGCTGATCACGCAGATGTTCCCCATGGCCATCCTGATCGTCCCGCTCTACAACCTGATGGGGCAGCTCGGGCTGCTCAACCAGCCCGTCGGACTGATCATCACCTACCTGACCATCGCCGTGCCGTTCTGCGCCTGGATGATGAAGGGCTTCTTCGACACCATCCCGGTCGAGATCGACGAATCCGGCCGGGTCGACGGACTCAACCCCTTCGGCACCTTCTGGCGCCTCATCCTGCCGCTGGCCAAGCCCGGCCTGGCCGTCACCGGCTTCTACTCGTTCATCACCGCCTGGGGCGAGGTCGCGTACGCCTCCGCGTTCATGGTCGGTGACGAGAACCTCACCCTCGCGGGCGGCCTGCAGACCTTCGTCACGCAGTACACCGCCAACTGGGGTCCGATGACGGCCGCCTCGGTCCTCATCGCGATCCCCGCCGCCGTCTTCTTCGTCTTCGCCCAGCGTCACCTCGTCGCCGGGATGACGGCGGGCGCCACCAAGGGCTGACCACCCGCGCCCGCCCGTCCATCCGTACCCCCGGCCCGAACCCAACCAAGGACGTCATGACCCAGCACCTCGCCGAAACACTCCCCACCGCCACCGGCACTGCGCCCGGCTGGTGGAGAGAAGCGGTGATCTACCAGGTCTATCCGCGCAGCTTCGCCGACTCCAACGGAGACGGCATGGGGGACCTCGAAGGCATCCGCAGCAGACTGCCCTACCTCAAGGAGCTGGGCGTCGACGCCGTCTGGCTCAGCCCGTTCTACGCCTCCCCGCAGGCCGACGCCGGCTACGACGTCGCCGACTACCGGGCCATCGACCCCATGTTCGGCACCCTGCACGACGCCGACGCCGTGATCCGCGAAGCCCACGAACTGGGCCTGCGCATCATCGTCGACCTCGTCCCCAACCACTGCTCCGACCAGCACGAATGGTTCAAGCAGGCACTGCGGGAAGGCCCCGGAACGCCGCTGCGCGAGCGCTTCCACTTCCGGCCCGGGCGCGGGGAGAACGGGGAGGAGCCCCCGAACGACTGGGAGTCCATCTTCGGCGGTCCGGCCTGGACGCGGGTCGCGGACGGGGAGTGGTACCTGCACCTCTTCGCCCCCGAGCAGCCCGACTTCAACTGGGACCACCCGGCCGTGCAGGACGAGTTCCGGTCCGTGCTCCGGTTCTGGCTCGACCTCGGCGTCGACGGCTTCCGCATCGACGTCGCGCACGGCCTGGTCAAGGCGCCCGGACTGCCCGACCTCGGCCGCGACGAGCAGCTGAAGCTGCTCGGCAACCAGGTCCTGCCCTTCTTCGACCAGGACGGCGTCCACGAGATCTACCGCGCCTGGCGCAAGGTCCTCGACGAGTACGCCGGGGACCGCATCGGCGTCGCCGAGGCCTGGACGCCCAGCGCCGACCGCACCGCCCTCTACGTGCGCCACGACGAACTGCACCAGGCGTTCAACTTCCACTACCTGACCACCGACTGGAACGCGGACGCCCTGCGCGCCACCATCGACGACTCGCTCGACGCGATGCGTCCCGTCGGCGCCCCCAGCACCTGGGTGCTGTCCAACCACGACGTCGTCCGGCACGCCACCCGGTTCGGTGAGGGCGACGCGGAGGCGGGGCTGCGGCGGGCGCGCGCCGCAGCGCTGGTCATGCTGGCCCTGCCCGGCTCGGCGTACGTCTACCAGGGCGAGGAGCTCGGCCTGCCCGAGGTCGTCGACCTGCCGGACGAGGTGCGCCAGGACCCGTCGTTCTTCAAGGAGAACGGGCAGGACGGCCTGCGCGACGGATGCCGCGTGCCGATCCCGTGGAGCGGCACCGAAGCCCCGTACGGCTTCGGCGACGGCGGGAGCTGGCTGCCGCAGCCCGCGGAATGGGCCGCGCTGAGCGTCGAGGCGCAGACCGGCGACCCGGCCTCCACGCTGGAGCTGTACCGCAGCGCGCTGCGGATCCGGCGGGAGAACACCGACCTCGGCGCCGGCGACGCGGTGGAGTGGCTCCCGGCACCGGAGGGCGTGCTGGCGTTCCGGCGGGGCGCCTTCGTCTGCACCGCCAACACCACCGCGGAGCCGGTCGCGCTGCCCGCACCGGGCACGGTCCTGCTCGCCAGCGGCGAGCTCACCGAGCCGGGCGTGCTGCCCGCCGACACGGCGGTGTGGTGGCAGGGGTGACCTCCCCGCTCCGGCTGACGGACATCGCCGCGCAGGCCCAGGTCAGCGAGGCGACCGTCAGCCGGGTCCTCAACGGCAAGGCGGGCGTCGCGGCCGGCACCCGGCACAGGGTGCTGGCCGCGATGGACCTGCTCGGCTACGAACGGCCCGTGCGGCTGCGCAGGCGCAGCAACGGGCTCGTCGGGCTGCTCATACCCGAGCTCACCAACCCGATCTTCCCTGCCTTCGCCCAGGTCATCGAACAGGCGCTGGCCGGACACGGGTACACGCCGGTGCTCTGCACGCAGACGCCCGGCGGGGCCACGGAGGACGAGCTCGTCGAGCAGCTGGAGGAGCGCGGGGTCACCGGCATCGTCTTCCTGTCCGGGCTGCACGCGGACGCGCTCGCCGATCCCGCCCGGTACCAGCGGCTCAGCTCGCGCGGGGTGCCGTTCGTGATGATCAACGGGTTCAACGAGCACGTGAACGCACCCTTCATATCCCCGGACGACCGGGCCGCCGCCGAAATGGCCGTACGGCACCTGGAAGACCTCGGGCACCGGAAGATCGGGCTGGCCATCGGGCCGACCCGGTACGTTCCGTCGGCCCGCAAGGAGCAGGGGTTCACCGCGGCGGTGCCGGGGGCGGAGGCCGACGGGCTCATCCAGCGCACCCTCTTCACCGTCGAGGGCGGGCACGCCGCGGGCGGCGCCCTGCTCGACCGCGGCTGCACCGGCATCGTCTGCGGCAGCGACCCGATGGCGCTCGGCGTGATACGCGCGGTGCGGGAGCGCGGGCTGCGGGTGCCCGAGGACGTCTCGGTGGTGGGGTACGACGACTCGCCGCTGATCGCGTTCACCGATCCGCCGCTGACGACGGTGCGGCAGCCCGTGCGCGCCATGGCGACCGCTGCGGTCGGGGCGCTGCTGGAGGCCGTGGGCGGTACGCCGGTGCAGCGCACCGAGTACGTGTTCCAGCCGGAGCTGGTGGTCCGCGGGTCCACGGGAACGGCGCCGCGCGGGGACTGAGTTCCGGACGGGTAGCGCGGTGCGGGCCCGGCCCGCACCGCACCACGAGTTCCCCTTGGTCGGGGGTGGATGGGCGGCTGGGATCTCCCGGCCGCCCATCGTCCTTTCACCGGTGCCGGCCAACAGGCGGGGCCCGGTGGGGAGATGGCCGCCAGGAAACAATTCTGCAATCTCTTGCGCAAGCTCTTGCAACAGTCTGGTGTCGGCCCCTACGGTCACTGCAATCCCCCCACCTCTTCCGCCAGGAGGGCCCCACATGTCTGTCAGAGCTGCCAGACCTGCCAGAGCGAGCGCCGCCGGGCTCTTCGCCGTCGCCGCGCTGGCCGCCGCCACGCTGACCGCGCAGGCCCCGCAGGCCGTCGCCGCGGCGCCCGGCGACAAGGACGTCACGGCCGTGCTGTTCGAGTGGCGCTTCGAGTCCGTGGCCCGGGCGTGCACCGAGACCCTGGGGCCCGCCGGGTACGGGTACGTCCAGGTGTCACCGCCGCAGGAGCACATCCAGGGGCCGCAGTGGTGGACCTCGTACCAGCCCGTCAGCTACAAGATCGCCGGTCGGCTCGGGGACCGGGCCGCGTTCAAGGCGATGGTCGACACCTGCCACGCGGCCGGGGTGAAGGTCGTCGCCGACTCCGTCATCAACCACATGGCCGCCGGTGACGGCGTCGGGACCGGTGGCAGCGCGTATACCAAGTACGCGTACCCGGGGACGTACTCCGGCGCCGACATGGACGACTGCCGGGCCGAGATCACCAACTACCAGGACCGCGGCAACGTCCAGAACTGCGAGTTGGTGCACCTCGCCGACCTGGACACGGGCGAGGACCACGTGCGGGGGCGGATCGCCTCCTACCTGAACGACCTGCTGTCGCTGGGCGTCGACGGCTTCCGGATCGACGCCGCCAAGCACATGCCGGCCGCCGACCTCGCCGACATCAAGTCACGGCTGACGAATCCGGGCGCCTACTGGAAGCAGGAGGCCATCCACGGGGTCGGCGAGGCGGTGTCGCCGAGCGAGTACCTGGGCAACGGCGACGTCCAGGAGTTCCGCTACGCGCGGGACCTCAAGCGGGTCTTCCAGGACGAAAGACTCGCCTACCTGAAGAACTTCGGCGAGGGCTGGGGCCACATGCCCTCCGGCAGCGCCGGGGTCTTCGTGGACAACCACGACACCGAGCGCGTGGGCGACACGCTCACCTACAAGAACGGCGCCGACTACACGCTGGCCAGCGTGTTCATGCTGGCCTGGCCGTACGGGTCGCCGGACGTGCACTCCGGGTACGAGTGGACCGACAAGGACGCCGGGCCGCCGAACGGCGGGCAGGTCACCGCGTGCTACCGCGACGGCTGGAAGTGCCAGCACGCGTGGCCGGAGATCTCCTCCATGGTCGGCTTCCGGAACGCGGCGCGCGGGCAGGGCGTGACCAACTGGTGGGACAACGGCAACGACCAGATCGCGTTCGGTCGGGGCGGCAAGGCGTTCGTGGCCATCAACCACGAGGGAGCCGCTCTGACGCGGACCTTCCAGACGTCGCTGCCGGCGGGCGACTACTGCGACGTGCAGAGCGCAAGGATCGTCTCCGTCGGGGCGGACGGCACGCTCACCGCCACGATCGGGAGCAACGCGGCGCTCGCCGTCCACGTGGGCGCGCGGAACTGCGGGAGCCCGGCGAGCACCCCGGCCGGTGCCTCGTTCGGTGTGAACGCCACCACCGTGCCCGGACAGGACGTCTACGTCACCGGGGACCGTGCCGAACTGGGGAACTGGAGCCCGGCCGGTGCCGTGAAGCTCGACCCCTCCGCGTACCCGGTGTGGAAGCTCGACGTGACCCTTCCGCCCGGCACGGCGTTCTCGTACAAGTACGTCCGCAAGGACGCCGCCGGGAACGTCACCTGGGAGAGCGGTGCCAACCGCACCGCCACCGTTCCGGCGAGCAACAAGGTCGTTCTCAACGACACCTGGCGCAACTGACGCCCCACAGACCAGGGCCGCCCGGCACCCAGTAAGGGACCCCGCCACCGCCGGGCGGCCCTCTTCACGTAACCAAGGAGAGCCGCCTTGATACGCCCTGCCGCAGGAGTCCTCGCCGCCGCACTGGCCGTGACGCTCCTGCCCGCCCTGCCCGCCGAGGCCGCCGGAAGACCCCCGGGCCCGCCGTCGGATTCCAGACTGGCCGCCGAGCCCGCGCGGCACGACCTCACGCGGGAGCAGTTCTACTTCGTCCTCCCGGACCGGTTCGCCAACGGCGACCCCCGCAACGACACGGGAGGCCTCAGCGGCGGCCGGCTGCAGACCGGCCTGGACCCGACGGACAAGGGGTTCTACCAGGGGGGTGACCTCAAGGGGCTGACGGACCGGCTCGACTACATCAAGGGGCTGGGCACCACCGCCCTCTGGATGGCGCCGATCTTCAAGAACCAGCCGGTGCAGGGCAGGGGCGACGACGTCTCGGCCGGCTACCACGGCTACTGGATCACCGACTTCACGCAGGTGGACCCGCACTTCGGGACCAACGCCGACCTGTCGAAGCTCGTGGAGAAGGCCCACCAGAAGGGGATGAAGGTCTTCTTCGACGTGATCACCAACCACACGGCCGACGTCGTCGACTACCGGGAGCAGTCCTACGGCTACCTGTCGAAGGGGGCCTTCCCGTACCTGACGAAGGACGGCGTCCCCTTCGACGACGCCGACTACGCGGACGGCAAGCGCCCGTTCCCCGCCACCGGAACCCCGTCCTTCCCCCGCACGCCCTTCGTGCCCGACGAGAAGAAGAACCTCAAGGTGCCGGCGTGGCTCAACGACCCCGCCATGTACCACAACCGGGGCGACTCCACCTTCGCCGGCGAGTCCTCGGAGCAGGGCGACTTCTTCGGGCTCGACGACCTGTGGACCGAGCGGCCCGAGGTCGTCAGCGGCATGGAGAAGATCTACGAGAAGTGGGTCAAGGACTTCGGCGTCGACGGATTCCGCATCGACACCGTCAAGCACGTCAACACCGAGTTCTGGACGCAGTGGGCCACCGCCCTGGACAAGTACGCCGCCAAGCAGGGGCGCAAGGACTTCTTCATGTTCGGAGAGGTCTACTCGGCCGACCCGGCCGTCACCTCGCCCTACGTGACGCGGGGCCGGCTGGACGCCACCCTCGACTTCCCGATGCAGGACGCCATCCGCGCGTACGCCTCCCAGGGCGCGGCCGCCGGCCGGCTGGCGGGAGTCCTCGCCGAGGACTACCGGTACACCACGGACAAGGCCAACGCCTACGAGCAGGTCACGTTCCTCGGGAACCACGACATGGGACGGTTCGGCACCTTCCTCAAGCAGGACCGGCCCGGCGCGAGCGAGCAGGAACTCCTGGACCGGTACCGGCTCGCCAACGAGCTGATGTTCTTCTCCCGCGGCAACCCCGTCGTCTACTCCGGCGACGAGCAGGGATTCACCGGAGCGGGCGGCGACAAGGACGCCCGGCAACCCCTCTTCGCCACGAAGATCGCCGACTACCTCGACGACGACCAGCTCGGGACCCCGCGCACGCACGCCAGTGACGCGTACGACCAGCAGCACCCGCTCTACCGTCAGGTCGCCGCACTGTCCAAGCTGACCCGGGAACACCCTGCGCTGCGCGACGGCATCCAGAGCGAGCGGCTGGCGGACGGTCCGGTCTACGCCTTCGCCCGCACCGACGCCCGCACCCGGACCGAGTACCTCGTCGCCGCCAACAACGGCACCGAGTCGCGGACCGTCGAGATCAACGCCCCCGCCGGCGCCCAGTACCGCACCCTGTACGGCGGCACCGCGCTCGTCCGCGCCTCCGCCGCCGGCAGGCTGACGGTGGTCGTGCCCGCCCTCGGGTCCGTCGTGCTGCGGGGTGTCGAGCCGCTGGCCGGCGCCGCCTCCAAGCCCGCCGTGACCCTGAAGGCACCCGCTGCGGGCGCCGCCGGGACCGTCCGGGTCTCCGCGGACGTCAGCGGCGGCGGGCTCAACCGCGTCGTGTTCGCCGCCCAGGTCGGCAACGGCCCGTGGCAGGTGCTCGGCTCCGCCGACCACGCCCCGTACCAGGTCACCCAGTACGTCAACGCCCCGGTCGGCACCCCGCTGCGATACAAGGCCGTGGCCGTCGACTCCGCCGGACGCACCGCGAGCGCCCTCGGCGACACCGTGGCCGGACAGCTCCCGCCCGTGGGCGTCCCCACGGCCACGCAGCGCGACTACGCCGTCGTCCACTACCGGCGGCCCGACGGCGACTACACCAACTGGCGGCTCTACGCCTGGGGGGACATCGCCGACGGGGAGACCACGCCCTGGCCCGCCGGGCACGACTTCGTCGGTCGGGACGCGTACGGCGCCTTCGCCTGGGTCAAGCTCAAGCCCGGCGCCTCCTCCATCGGGTACCTCGTGATCGACAAGGACGGCAACAAGGACGTCGCCGCCGACCGCACACTGGACGTGACGCGCAGCGGCGAGGTCTGGGTGGAGCAGGGCAAGGAGGCCGCACAGACCGAGCGGCCCGCCCAACCGCCGCAGGACCAGGGCAAGGCCGTACTGCACTACAAGCGGGCCGACGGCGCCTACGACGGCTGGGGCCTGCACGTGTGGACCGGGGCCGCGAACCCCACCGACTGGGCCAAGCCGCTGGCGCCCGCCCGGTTCGACGCCTACGGCGCCGTCTTCGAGGTGCCGCTCGCCGCGGGGGCCGGCTCCCTCAGCTACATCGTCCACCGGGGGGACGACAAGGACCTCCCCTCGGACCAGTCGCTCGACCTGAAGGCGTCGGGGCACGAGGTGTGGATGCTCGGCGGGCAGCCCGCCTACCTGCTGCCGCAGCCCGCGGGCGCGGCAGCCGGGATCGACCTCGGCAAGGCGCAGGCCGTCTGGATCGACCGGGACACCGTCGTCTGGAACGCCCCGGCAGGGGCCGCCTCCGTGCAGCTGCTCGCATCCGCGGAGGGGACGGTCAAGGCCGAGAACGGCACGCTGACCGGGGCGGCGCAGTGGCTGCGGCTGACCTCGACCAAGCTCACCGACGCGCAGAAGCAGAAGTTCCCGCACCTCGCCGCCCAGGCCGCGTTCAGCGTCGACGCCAGGGACCGGGGACGGGTGCGGGACGCGCTGCGGGGGCAGGTCGTCGCCTCCGCCCGGGCCGCCAACGGGGCCGTGCTGGCGGCCACCGGTGTGCAGCTCGCCGGGGTCCTCGACGACCTGTACGCCACGCAGGCCGCGCTCGGACCCGTCTTCGAGGACGGCCGGCCCTCGCTGTCGGTGTGGGCGCCGACCGCCCGCAAGGTCGAGCTCGAACTCGACGGCCGCGTCCTGCCCATGCGGCGCGACGACGCCACCGGTGTCTGGTCGGTGCGGGGCGAGCGGTCCTGGACCGGGAAGCCGTACCGCTACGCCGTGACCGTGTGGGCGCCCGCAGCCCGGCAGACAGTGCGCAACGTGGTGACCGACCCGTACTCCACCGCGCTGACCGTCGACTCCACGTCGAGCCTGGTGGTGGACCTCGCCGACCCCAAGCTGGCCCCGCCCGGCTGGCGGCAGCTGCGCAAGCCCGCCGCGGTGCCGTTCACCTCGGCGCAGATCCAGGAACTCCACGTCCGGGACTTCTCCGTCGCCGACCCCACCAGCAAGCACCCCGGCCAGTACCTGGCCTTCACCGACCGCGACTCGGCCGGCATGCGGCACCTGCGCGACCTCGCGGCCGCCGGGACCTCGTACGTCCACCTGCTGCCGGCCTTCGACATCGGCACCATCCCCGAGAAGCGGGAGGACCGCACCGAGCCCGCCTGCGACCTGAAGGTCTACGCACCCGACTCCGAGCAGCAGCAGGCCTGCGTCGCCGCGGCGGCGGCGAAGGACTCGTACAACTGGGGCTACGACCCGCTGCACTACACCGTCCCCGAGGGCTCGTACGCGAGCGACCCGAACGGGACGGCCAGGACCGTCGAGTTCCGCAGGATGGTGCAGGGACTCAACGGGGCCGGCCTGCGGACCGTGATGGACGTCGTCTACAACCACACCGTGGCCGCCGGGCAGGACGGCAAGTCCGTCCTGGACCGGATCGTCCCCGGCTACTACCAGCGGCTGCTGGCCGACGGCAGCGTCGCCACGTCGACGTGCTGCGCCAACACGGCCCCCGAGAACGCCATGATGGGCCGCCTCGTGGTGGACTCCGTCGTCACCTGGGCCAAGGAGTACAAGGTCGACGGCTTCCGCTTCGACCTGATGGGCCACCACCCGAAGGACAACATCCTCGCCGTGCGGCGGGCCCTCGACGCCCTGACGGTGGAGAAGGACGGCGTGGACGGCAAGAAGATCATCCTGTACGGGGAGGGCTGGAACTTCGGCGAGGTCGCGAACGACGCGCGGTTCGTCCAGGCCACGCAGCTGAACATGGCCGGGACCGGGATCGCGACCTTCTCCGACCGGGCCCGCGACGCCGTCAGGGGCGGAGGCCCCTTCGACGAGGACCCGCGCGTCCAGGGCTTCGCCTCCGGGCTGTTCACGGCACCGAACGGGTCCCCCGCCAACGGGACCGCCGCCGAGCAGCGGGCGCGCCTGCTGCACGACCAGGACCTGATCAAGGTCGGCCTGTCCGGGAACCTCGCCTCCTACACCTTCACCGACACCGCGGGACGCCGGGTCAAGGGCTCCGAGGTGGACTACAACGGCGCCCCCGCCGGATACGCGGCCGCGCCCGGCGACGCCCTCGCCTACGCCGACGCCCACGACAACGAGACGCTCGCCGACGCCCTCGCCTACAAGCTGCCCCAGGGCAGCCCGGTCGGCGACCGGGCCCGGATGCAGGTGCTGGCGATGGGCGTCACCGCGCTCTCCCAGGGGCCCGCCCTGTCGCAGGCCGGGACCGACCTGCTCCGTTCGAAGTCCCTGGACCGCAACTCGTACGACAGCGGTGACTGGTTCAACGCCGTCCACTGGGACTGCCGCGACGGCAACGGCTTCGGCAGGGGCCTGCCGCCGGCCGCGGACAACCGCTCCAAGTGGCCGTACGCCAAGCCGCTGCTGACCGGGCCCGCCCCCGGCTGCGCGGAGATCACCGGCGCCTCGGCCGCCTACCGGGACCTGCTGAGGATCCGGACCACCGAACCCGGCTTCGGACTGGGCACGGCCCGGGAGGTACAGGACGCGCTCGCCTTCCCGCTCTCGGGGAAGGACGAGACCCCCGGAGTGATCACCATGACGCTGGGCCGCCTGGTGGTCGTGTTCAACGCCACGCCCGACGCCCAGGAACAGCGGATCCCCGGCCTCGCCGGAACCGGCTACACCCTGCACCCCGTGCAGGCCGCCGGCTCCGACGCGGTCGTGAAGCAGTCCTCGTACGACGCGGAGAAGGGAGAGTTCCGCATCCCCGGCCGTACGATCGCGGTCTTCACACGACGCTGAGCCGGTCGAGGCGCTTCTCCAGCAGCACCACCCCGTAGACGCGGCCGTCCTTGCCCTTCTTGCGGGGGAACTCCCCGACCACCCGGTAGCCCGCGTCCTGGTAGTACGCGAGCAGCCGGGGGTTGGTGGAGACGCAGTCCAGCCGCGCCCGCGGCAGACCGGAACCGGCGATCCGGCGCTCGGCGTGTTCGAGCAGCCGCCGGCCGGTCCCCGCGGGCGCGGTTCTGCGTTCCACCATCAGCCGGTGCACGTAGCCGGCGACCGGAGGCTGCACGCCCCAGGCGTCCTCGTCCGACCACCACAGCTCGTACGCCCCGGTGATCCGCCCCCCGGCGTCCCCCGCGAGCCACACCTCACCCTCGCGCATCCGCTGCGTGAAGTGCGCGACGTCCTTGTCCCCGGGCGTCCACTGCTCGATCCCGTTCTTCTGCATCCACTGGGCGGCCCGGTCGAACAAGGCCGCCAGCGCGGCGGCGTCCTTCTCCACGGCCCGCCGGAACAGGATCCCTTCGTCATCAATGATCACGCGCGTATTATCACGCGATCATCAGTGCGGGTCCGGCTCCGGTTCCGGTGTCGGTTCCGGTGTCGGTTCCGGTGTCGGTTCCGGTGTCGGGTCCTGTGCCACGGGGACCAACGCCGCGAGGCGGCCCACCAGTTCGCCGAACGGCCCGTCCGCCGGCTCGCCCGCCAGGATCCGCGCCATGATCCCGGCCATCTCGGCGTCGTACGCGGCACTCACCGCGGCCAGCGCCGCGAAATCGTGCACCAGCTGCAACTCCAGTTCGGCACGCGGGATCTCCCGGCCCTCCAGCCAGATCAACGCCGTGGACTCGGCCAGCGACACCCACGACCGCACCACCAGCGCCAGCCGCGCCGGCGGCCTCTCGATCCCGAGGTGCTTGACGATCTCGTCGTACGCCGCCTGCCGGACCTCGTCGATCATCGCGTTGGTCCGCGTCGAGCCGACCGCCGGCCCCCCGCGCATCAGCGCGGAGAAACCGGGCCCGTGATCCTCCACGAACGCGAAGAACCGGCCCATCACGCGCAGCAGCCGCGCCCCGAGCGGACCCTCGTGCGGTTCCACGAACCGCTGCGCCAGATCGTCCGCCGCGCGGCGCAGCGCAGCCTCGTAGAGGCTCAACTTGCCGGGAAAATAGTGGTAGACGAGCGGCCGCGATATACCCGCCGCCGCTGCGATCTCGTCGATCGACACATCGTCGGGAGACCTGTTGCTGAACAGCTCCAGGGCCACCCCGATGAGCTGCTGCCGCCGCTCCTCGACACCCATCCTGCGTCGCACCCCGGTTGTCATGCGGACACCCTACTTCGCCCCCGGGCGACCGGCCGTCCCCGGACGTCCTCACATACCCGCAGGTCCGGGGCGGTCCTTACAGGTCGAGGAGCAGACGGTCCCCCTTCGCGCGCGACACGCACAGGAGCATCGAACCCTCCCGTTCCCCGTCCGTGAGGAGCTCGTCGCGGTGGTCCACCCCGCCCGCCAGGACCCGTTGCCGGCAGGTCCCGCAGAAGCCCTGCTCGCAGGAGTACGGGGTGTCCGGCAGCACCCGGCGGACCGCGGCCAGGGTGGATTCGCCGGGACCGACCTCGACCGTACGGCCCGAGCGGGCCAGGTCGACGGTGAAGGGCCGGGCCTCGGCGGGGGACGCGGACGGGGAGAACGCGGACGGGGAGAACCGCTCCAGGCGGACGGCCCCGGGGTCCGGGACGGCGGCGAGGACCGCGGTCATCAGGGGCTCCGGGCCGCAGCAGTAGACCAGGGCGTCCGGGGCGGTACCGGAGAGCAGCCCGGCCAGGTCGGGCAGGCCCGCCTCGTCCTCCGGGACCACGGTGACCCGGTCCCCGTACCCGGCGAGTTCGGGCAGGAACGGCATCGAGGCCCGGGAACGGCCCCCGTACAGCAGGGACCAGTCCGCCCCGGCGGCGGTGGCGGCCCCGAGCATCGGCAGGACCGGGGTGATGCCGATGCCGCCCGCGACGAAGACGTACGCGGGCGCGGGCTCCAGCGCGAAGCGGTTGCGCGGCGGGCGGAGCTCCAGCTCGGCGCCCTCGACGAGTCGGGCGTGGGCCTCGCGGGAGCCGCCGCGGCCGTCCTCGACCAGCCGGATCGCGATCGTGTACCGCCCGGTGTCGGCGGGGTCGCCGCACAGGCTGTACTGGCGGACCCGGCCGGAGGGGAGCGTGACGTCGACGTGCGCGCCCGGCGTCCAGGCCGGCAGCTCCGGGGACTCCACGGTCAGCCGGACCACCCCCTGCGCCGGTTCGGTGCGCGACACGATCCGGGCGCGCAGACGGCGGCGCGGCGAGTACCCGGAGACCGGGGTCTCCAGGGCGGGCAGCGGCCAGAGGGGCGAGCGGGATATGCGCCGGCGCAGGGCGCGCTTCGCCAGCCACGCGGCGCCCGCGAACGCCGTCAGGGTCAGGGTGCGGCTGCTGCTCACGGTCGGACACCGCCGTTCGCGCCGGGGGAGGAGGCCAGGTAGGCGGCTGCCTGGGCGGTGGACCCCTCCTGGGACGGGTGGTAGGTGCGGGAGAGGTAGGTCGGGATCGACCTGACCATCGCCCCGGTGGACGGCAGCGTGCCCTGCTGCCCGGCCCGGAAGAACTGGCCGAACGAGGCCCTGGCGTCGGGCAGGTGCGGGTCGTTCTCCATGAAGAAGCGGGTGCCGCGCTGCCAGAGGAAGACGAGGGCGGCGAAGGCGGTGGCCCAGGTCCGGACCCGGCGCCGGTAGCCGCCGTCGACGTGCATGAACAGGTCGAAGGCCACCGAGCGGTGCTCGACCTCCTCCGCACCGTGCCAGCGCAGCAGGTCGAGCATCATCGGGTCGGCGCCGCGCCGGTCCAACTCGTCGGCGTTCAGCACCCAGTCGCCGAGGAACGCCGTGTAGTGCTCGATCGCCGCGATCATCGCGACGCGCTCCATGAGTCACCAGTGCCGGGCCCGGCCGGGCGGCAGGGTGCGGTCACCGAGCAGCTTCTCGAAGAGCCAGTCCACCTGGGCGGTGTACGGGGTGGGGTCCAGGCCGAGCCGCTTGAGGTGGGGGAGGACGTCGTCGTGCGCGGCGGCGTGCATGGCTTCCTGGCCGATGAAGCCGATGACGTCCGCACGGAGCTGCTCGTCCCTGATGTGCGGGAGCACCTGCTTGTAGACGTGCACGAACCAGCGCTCGCCGGCGGGCAGGAGCAGGTGCAGCACGTTGATGGTGTGCGTGGCGAAGGGGTCGCCGGGCAGCCAGTGGAGCGGGGTGTCCTCCCAGCCGAAGGACACGTTGCGCGCCTTGAGCCCGGTGCGTTCCGACAGCGGCTTATTAGACATGGCGTCAATGTACTGACGTGAGGAGGGGTTGGGAATCCCTTCTCCGTCCGCTAGTCTTCTGCGTAGCGCAGTTAATGCGCAACGCAGAGAGTGTGTGACGCCGGGTCATGCGCCGCTGCCGTTCGACCTCATGGGGGAAACCGTGCTCACCGTCGCCGTCACCGGAGCCACCGGAGCCCAGGGCGGGGCCACCGCCCGAGCCCTGATCGCCGCGGGCCACCACGTCCGCGCACTCACCCGCGACCCCGCCTCACCCGCCGCTGAGGCCCTGCGCCACCTCGGAGCCGACGTGCGCCGCGCCGACTTCGACGACCGCGCCTCGCTCGACGCCGCGCTCACCGGGGCGGATTCGGTCTTCGCGGTCACCACCCCGTTCGGCACCGACATCGCCACCGAGACCCGGCAGGGCCGCACCCTCGTCGACGCGGCGGCGGACGCCCGCCTCGGGCACATCGTGTTCACCTCCGCGGCCCACGCCGACCGCGGCACCGGCATCCCGCACTACGAGAGCAAGCACCTCATCGAGCAGCACCTGCGGGCCGCCGGAGTGCCCTGGACCGTGCTCGGCCCGGCCGCCTTCATGGACAACCACGCCACCGGCTGGAGCCTCGACGGTCTGCGCGAGGGCTTCTTCGCCTGGCCCATGCCCGAGGACCGTCCGCTCACCCTCATATCCGTCGCCGACATCGGCTCGTTCGCGGCGCTGGTCCTCGGCCGCCGCGCCGAGTTCGCCGGCCGCCGCATCGACCTCGCCGGCGACGAGCTCACTCCCGCCCGGATCGCGGAGGCCCTCGCGGCCGCCGCCGGCCGTCCGGTCATCCACCAGGAAGTGCCGCTCGCGCAGGTCCGCACCTGGTCCGAGGACCTGGCCGCCATGTTCGCCTACTTCACCACCCACGGGCTCGACGTCGACACCGCCCGGCTGCGACGCGAGCACCCCGAGGTCGGCTGGCACACGTTCGCCGACTGGGCCGCGGGGCAGGACTGGCCCGCGCTGCTGTCCGGCTCCCCGGAGCCCGTGGGAGGAGCACACTCCTGAACGCCCGCCGCAGCCGGGGTGCCTGTCGCTGCCGGGGACCCCGTCGATGTCGGGGAGGGGGAATCCGCCGGTGCTGGGGAGCTCGCCCGTGCAGGGGAGGGGAGGTGGGCTGCTACTGGCCCAGGGCCTTGGCCTTCGTGCCGTCCGTGAGCTTGCCCGAAAGCTCGACCAGGGCGCCCGCCGGTGCCTTCACCGCCAGGCGGTTGCCCGCCGCCGAGCCGTTCACCCCGCCGCCCGACGCCGACAGCGACGCGAACTGCGCACTGCCCGCCGCCAGGGCGTACCACTGGCCCGCCTTCGACTTCCACAGCACGCCCGCCAGCACCCGCGGCTCCCGCGGGCCGCACGCCGGCGAGCCCTCCGCCTTGGCCGTCTGCGCGGCCAACGGGGCGCCAGGGGTCAGGAACTGGGCCTGGACCCGGTCCTGCACGCCCGCCCAGGTCTCCGCCCGCGTGCACAGCCAGGTCGCCGTGCCCTCGCCCTCGGGAAGCTGCTGCTTGGCGTACGTCCAGGCGTTGACCGTCCGCACACCGGCGGAGCGCACCGACGGCAGCAGGCAGGCGATCCGCGACCAGTCGCTGAGCTCCCCGCCCTCCGCGACGTCCCGCTCGGCACCCGGCGCGCCCGCGGTCAGCCGGGCCGGGGTCAGCTCGCCCAGGTCCGTCACCAGTCGGGTGGCGCCCTCGCCGGTCAGCGACAGCGCGTTCCAGCCGGTGCAGTTGCCCCCGGGGGCGGGGCTCGGCACCGGCGGTGTGACCCCGTCCGGACCCAACTTCAGCGGAACGGTGGCCTCGCCCGGCTTCAGCAGGTCCCGCAGGCCCACCCCCGACGCCCACGGCGCGATCAGGTAGCGGACGTTCCCGTCGACCCGGCTCAACACCAGCCCCGCGGCGGTCTCCGCCGACGCCCCGTCCGTGCGCGCGAAGTCGAGGGCGGCCACCGCCGTTCCGGCGCGCGGCTCGGCGTACCGGACCACGCGCAGGCCGTCGTACAGCAGGACCACCACCGCCTGGTCGACCGTGCCCGCGAACAGCAGCTGCGGCGGGCCCATCGGCGGCCCGGGCGGGGTGCCCGGCGTGGCCGAGGCGACGACCTGCTTGCCGGGCCGCGCCCACACGGCCAGCGCCCGGCGCAGCAGCCCGGTGTCGTTCACGCGGTCGCCGCGGGCAGGCCAGGTCGAGAAGCCCGTACGGGACGACGTACGCCACAGCGTCGGGGTGACCCGGATCAGCTTGGCCGGATCCATGGCCTGCTCCACGGCCTCGTTGCGCGCGTACGGCGGGGCCGCGGCCCCGTCCGCGCCCCAGCCGCCGCCCGGCAGCGCCAGCAGCACCCCGCAGACGGCGAGGGCGGCCCCGGCGGCCAGCGCGGCCCGCCCGAAGCGGCGGCGACGCAGCAGATCGGTGGGCCGCGCCTGCAGCACGCACGGATCGAACTCGGGGGAGGCGAACAGCCGGTCATGGGCCGGATCCCCGGACTCCGCGACCGCCGCCTGCGGGTCGGCCACCCCGGCCGCGGCGAGCACCCGCAGCACCTCCGGCTCCGGCAGCCGCTCCAGCGCCCGCAGTACGCAAGCGGCCCGGCCCGGCCCGTCGAGCGTGGCGAGCCACTGGTCCAGGGCCAGTTCCTCGGCCCCGCCGGACCGCGGGAACAGCCGCAGCCCCCACACCTGGGGGAGCGGCGCGGGCAACTGGGACCGCTTGGGCAGCGCCCGGAAGGTCAGCGGGACCCCCGCCTCCAGGGCGGAGCGCAGCACCTGCAGCCGGACGTACGCGTACCCGCGGTCGGCGCCCGGGCCCGTGCCGCCGCCACGGTGATCGCCGCGGTGACTACCGCGGTGGTTGCCGGGGTGGTCGCCGCGCTGGCCCGGGACGCCGCGCCGCCGCCCCCCGGCCGCGGCCTTCCCGCCGGCCCGCCTCCCGCGCGGCAGCGCGCGCTGGGCCAGCGAGTGGGCGGTGAGCACGCGCCGGTGCCGGCCCAGGGAGGGCGGCAGCACCAGGTAGGCGAGCCGCACCAGCCGTGGGTAGTGCTCGACGATCGCGGCCTCGGCCTGCTCGACGTCGGGCGTCGAGGGAGACGGGGGGCGGGTGGCGGTGTCCGGCGCAGTCACGTTCAGCTGAACGAGCGAACGGCCGGATGGTTACCGCCCCCTGATCACACGTTCGGGTCGAATGGCGGGGCTGAAGGCGGGTCCGGGCCGTGCGGATCAGGGGGCGGCGGTCCGTAGGGGCTCGGGGCGGGGGTCAGGCCGCCAGGCGGGCGCGCAGGGCCTCGACCGTCTCGTCGGAGACGCCGAGCCCCTCGCGGACGTACTTCTCCATCGAGCCGTACCGCGTGCGGACCTCGTCCAGTGCCGCCTCCAGGTACTCGGGGAACACCCCGATCAGCGCCAGCGCGATGTCCGGGTTCCCGCCGGCCATCGTGAAGCCCTCGATCATGCGTGCGAAGGCCTGCTTCACCGCCGGATTCACCGCCAGGTACTCGGCCATCAGGGTGTCGTCGTCCGCCCCGAGCAGCGCCAGGACGATCGTCGCGCCCCAGCCGGTGCGGTCCTTGCCGGCCGTGCAGTGGAACAGGACCGGGCCCGCCTCCGGGTCCGCCAGCTCGGTGAGCAGCATCCGGTACGCGGCCTGCGCGGAGGCCGTGTGCACGAACGCCCGGTACGTGTCCGCGAACAGGGCCTGGATCTTGCCGCCGCCCAGGTGCTCCTCCGCGACCACCGGGTCCGACAACAGGTCCTTGAGCTGCGTCGCCGCCGGCACCTGCCCGGAGTTCAGCTTGTCCGACAGAACGTCGCCGATCAGGTGGCGCACGCCCTCGGGTATGCGGTCCGGGTGGTCGGCGCGCTCGGCGACGGTGCGGAAGTCGATGACCGTGCGCAGGCCCAGCGCGGCCACGGCCGGGTCGGTGTCGACGTCGAGCCGGTCGAGCTGGCCCGAGCGCAGCACCAGGCCGGGCCGGACGGTACGGCCGCCGGCGAGCGGCGTACCGCCGAGGTCGCGGAGGTTGGCGACGGTGGTGGACGGGGTGGCGGTGGCGGTCATCGTGGCGGCTCCATCGGTCGGCGGGTGCGCGTGGCGCGAAGAGGTGATGGTGATCGGTCCGGGCTTCAGGTCATCGTTTCGAGTCATCCGATTTTCGGACGATTCGTCCCGGATAGGTAATCGAAGACGAGGGAGACCCCCACACCGACACCCAGGGCCACCAGGTGCCCGGCGTCCGTGAAGGTCCGCTCCCGTCGCAACAGCGGCTGCGCCGCCACCGCCAGCAGTCCGACCCGGGCGGCCGTACGGGACCGGCCCCGCGGAAGCGCCGAGGTCAACGCCCCGAGCACGGCGTTGAAGCCATAGCTGGTGCCCACGTCCAGGGCCCGCCGGGTCTGCGGACCGGCCCGCCCGCGCAGCACCCCGTAGACCATGAGGGTCGCCGTGACGTGCCCGAACAGGAACACCGCCGCCGTCCACCACACCCCGTACGCGTACTCCGCGTACCCGAGGACGGCGACCAGCAGCAGCGCGTACGGCAGCGGCATGGGCTCCTCGACCACGACGGCGCTGCTCAGCAGCGTCTCCCAGCGCCCGGCGGAGAGGTTGTCGACGTTGGTCGAACAGTCCCGCAGGACCTGCTCGCGGTCGACCGGGCCCAGCCGTTCCAGGGCGTACGCCCCGAGCTGGACCCCGCCCGCGTACACCGCGCCGGCTATCGGCGGCCTTGGCATCGGATTCACCCGACCATGATCGGATACCACCCTCCGGTGCACCGAGGCGGGGCCTGTGGCAGCATGATCCGGCCATGTCAGAAAGCCCAGCGCCGATACGCGCCGCACGAGCCGCGATGTTCGCGGCGGTGTGCACGGCCCTGGGCGCCGCGGGACACGCCCACATGTCCGGTACGGACGTCCCGCCGCTGGGCCTTCTGGGTGCCTTCGCCGTCACCGGCGGCCTCGCCTGGCTCGCCGCCGGGCGGCGCCGGGGGCCCGTGGGGATCGGCGCGGCGGTGCTCGCCGTGCAGGGCGTCCTGCACCTGGTCTTCTCCGGGACCCAGGCCACGAGCGGTAGCGGTGGCCCCGGCGCGAGCCGCACCGGTGGTCTCTCCGGTCACGCCGCCCACCAGGCGCACCACGCCCACCAGGCCGACCACGCCCTACGGCACCTGCCCGAGCCCGTGTCCGTGCCTGTGCCCGGACATCACCACGTGGAAGCCGCGCTGAGCGGGGCGGACGCGGTCAGCGGTGCGGGCGGGGCGTCCGCCGGCATGCCGGGCACGGCCGACATGGCCGGAGCCACTGGAGGTCCCGCCGGGCCGGCCGCCGACCTCCTCGCGATGGCCGGAAACGGCGGCCTCGGCATGATCGCCGCCCACGTCCTCGCCGGGCTGCTCTGCGCCGCCTGGCTCGCCTGGGGCGAAGCCGCCCTCTTCCGGCTCGTCGCCGCCCTAGGCGCCACCGCCCTGCTCGCGGCCCGTCCCCTCGCCCGCGCCCTCGCCCTGGTGCGGGCCCGCGCCGTCCTCGTGCCGCGCCCTCCCGTCCGGCGGCCCTCGTACGCGCCCCCGCGCAGGCTGCGCGGAGCCGTGCACGCGCACACCCTCGTGCGGCGCGGGCCGCCCCGTCGGCGAAGCCTCCACGTCACGGCCCCCGGCCGTCCCGCCTGCGCCTGACCGGCGCACCTTCCGTCCTGCCGTCGTGGTGGGGCGCGCGGCAAGACCCGGGGCCGGTCCACCCCCGTCTTCGCCAACACCTAGGACGACCCATGTCTCTTGACGAGGCCCAAGGCGCCCGTACCCGTACCCGGGACGACGACGCCACCGCCACCGCCGAGGCGGCCGCCGCCAGCACCACCGAGGCGGTCACCGCCGCTGACGCCGCATCCGCCGCTGACACCGCCACCGCCGGGGCGGCCGGCGCCGCCCCCGCCGCGAAGCCCGGTACCTGGGCCGCGCTGCGGCCGCTGCTGCTGCGCATGCACTTCTACGCGGGCATCCTGATCGCCCCGCTGCTGTTCCTCGCCGCCGCCACCGGGCTCCTCTACGCCGGCTCCTGGCAGGCCGAGAAGATCATTTACGCCGACGAGCTGACCGTCGACCAGGTCGGCGAGAGCACGGTGCCGCTCAGCACCCAGGTCTCCGCCGCCAAGGCCGCCGAGCCCGGCGGCAAGGTCGTCGCCGTCTGGCCCGCCCCCGACGCCGAGGCGACCACCCGCGTGATCATGGAGGCCCCCGGTCTCGCCGAGGGCCAGACCCGCACCGCCTTCGTCGACCCGTATACGGCCCACGTCAACGGCGTGCTCACCACCTCCGGTGACGCACTGCCCGTGCGCGCCTGGCTCAGCGAGTTCCACTCCAGCCTCCAGCTCGGCGAGTTCGGCCGGAACTACAGCGAACTCGCCGCGAGCTGGCTGTGGGTGGTCGCCCTCGGAGGCCTCGCCCTGTGGACCGGCCGGCGCCGCTCCCGCAAGGCGCAGCTCGTCCTGCCCGACCGCAAGGCCACCGGCCGCCGCAAGACCCTCTCCTGGCACGGCGTCGTCGGCCTCTGGGCCGTCACCGGGCTCGTCGCCCTCTCCGCCACCGGCCTGACCTGGTCGAAGTACGCCGGCGAGAACATCGGCCAGCTCCAGGACCGCCTCGGCGGCGCCACCCCGAACGTCTCCGCCACGCTCACCCCCGGCGGGGGCGCCACCGACGCGGGCGGCGAGCACGCCGGCCACGTCATGACCGAGGACATGGAGATGCCCCCGGCGCCGGCCACGGCCGACATCGGCATCGACAAGGCCGTGGCCGCCGCCCGCGCCGCGGGCGCCACCGAGAACCTCCAGGTGACGCTCCCGGCCAAGGGCAAGGGGTACGTGGTCAAGGAGAAGGACAAGGAGTTCCCGGTCCACCTGGACACCGTCGCCGTCAACCCCGCCGACGGCAGGGTCATCGACGTCCTCTACTTCTCCGACTACCCCGCCCTCGCCAAGCTGACCCGGTTCGGCATCGACCTCCACATGGGCCAGACCTTCGGGCTCGCCAACCAGATCGCGCTGGCCGCCCTCGCCGTCGCCCTGATGTTCCTGATCTTCTGGGGCTACCGGATGTGGTGGCTGCGCCGGCCCACCAAGGACCGCACCCTCTCCGCCGGCCGCGCCCAGCCGCGCGGCGCCTGGCGGAAGGTGCCCGTGGGCATGCTGCTGCCGCTGCTGGCGGTGACCGCGGTGGTCGGGTGGTTCGTACCGCTGCTCGGCATGAGCCTCGTGGCGTTCCTGGCGATCGACGTGCTGCTCGGCGCCGTCGCGGTGCGCCGCACCGGGACGCCGACCGCCGGGTGACGTCCCGTCGAACGCGGCCCTGAGCGAGCCGGGTGGGCCCGTACTCCACGAGGGAGTACGGGCCCACCGTCGTAGTCGTACTCGGGGGCGCACTCAGAGGACGCGCTCAGGGGGCGTACTTGTAGCCCACCCGGCGAACCGTCTGGATCGCGCCCCGGCGGGCGGCGCCCAGCTTGCGGCGCAGGCGGGCGACGTGGACGTCCACGGTCCGGCCGTCGCCCACGTGGCCGTAGCCCCAGACCGTGGTCACCAGCTGGTCCCGGGTGTGCACCCGGTGCGGGTGCGCGACCAGGTGCGCCAGCAGTTCGAACTCCAGGTAGGTGAGGTCCAGCACCCGACCGTCGACCTCGGCGGTGCGCCGCGCCGCGTCGATCCGGACCACGCCGTCCCCGGTGGCGGCAGGGGCGGCGTGGCGAGCGGAGCCGGGTGCGGGATCGGGTGCGGGGGTGCGCACCGGGGTGGGGGCCGAGGTGGGGGCCGAGGTGGGGACGGCCTGCGGGGCGAAGGCGAAGGGCGGTTGCTGGTCGGCCGGCACCAGGACCAGGTAGCCGATCATCGGCGGCCGGCCCGGCAGCACCGGCAGAGCGTGCTGGGGCGCGGGCAGCCAGGTGGCGCCGGGCGGCAGCAGGTCGACCACGCGGGCGACCTCGTCCGGCGCGACGGCCCGCAAGCGGTGCCGCGGAGCGGACGGGGAGGGGGAGGAGACGGGGCCGGGGCCGGGGACGGGGACGGGGACGGAGGAGGGGGACTCGGCCGGAGAGGGGAAGGGAAGGGTGGCGGTCGCAGCAGCGGAGGCGGCGGACGTCAGGGAACGGGTCTGAGGCATGAGTGGTCAGCTCTTTCACGCGAAGCGGTCGGGAGGAGACGTGCGTGCGTAGGCGATGTACGTACGTGCTACGTCCTCGTTGCACCGCGCAGACCGAAGGCCTTGGGGGAGGGGTGGTGGTCGATCCCGGAAGGCTTTAGAGGGCCGGCGCGTTCGTCGCGCGGCAACACACCCGGTCGAAGTCATGGTCCTGACGGGAGGGCCAGAACGGCTCGAGGTCGCTGCGACCGGTCGAGGTGTGCGAGTGGCTGGCCATGTGCCCATTGAAGCAGACGCCCTCGGCTCGGGGCAGGTCTCGTCTCAACCGATGGACCGGAATCTCAAATTCAGCAATCAAGGCTTCGTCAAACCCCTCGCAGGGCGGACAAACCGTCAGGTTGCGCCAGTTTGAAGGGAGTCCGGACCACGGAGCGGTTTCGCGGATCCGCATCGCATGGTGGACACGCATCGAAGACGCGCATGCCCGCCGGACCGGAGGACGGGCCCGACGGGCATGCGCGTGACGGTGTGTGCCGTGTGGGGCCGGGCGGGCGCGCGCCCCGCCCCACACGGGGCCGGGAAACCCGTCTCAGACGAGGCCGGCCTTCTCCAGGCCGGCGCAGCAGGTGTCCGTGATCAGGCGGGTCACGACGTACGGGTCCACGTTGGCGTTCGGACGGCGGTCCTCGATGTAGCCCTTGCCGTCCTTCTCCACCTGCCACGGGATGCGGACCGACGCGCCGCGGTCGGAGACGCCGTAGCTGAACTCGTTCCACGGGGCCGTCTCGTGCAGACCCGTCAGGCGCTCGTCGATGCCCGCGCCGTAGTTCTTGACGTGGTCCAGCGGCTTGCTGCCCTCGCCCAGCGCCTCGCACGCCGCGATGATCGCGCGGTAGTCCTCGCGCATCGCCTTCGTCGAGAAGTTGGTGTGCGCACCGGCGCCGTTCCAGTCGCCCTTCACCGGCTTCGGGTTCAGCGTCGCCGAGACGTTGAACTCCTCGGCGGTGCGGTACAGCAGCCAGCGGGCGATCCACAGCTGGTCCGCGACCTCCAGCGGGCTGAGCGGACCCACCTGGAACTCCCACTGGCCGGGCATGACCTCGGCGTTGATGCCGGAGATGTCCAGGCCCGCCGCCAGGCAGTGGTCGAGGTGCTTCTCCACGATCTCGCGGCCGAAGATCTCGTCCGAGCCGACACCGCAGTAGTAGCCGCCCTGCGCGGCGGGGAAGCCGCCGACCGGGAAGCCGAGCGGGCGCTGACCGTCGAAGAAGGTGTACTCCTGCTCGATACCGAAGATCGCCTCCTGCGCGGCGAACTTCTCGGCGACCGGACGGAGCAGCGCGCGGGTGTTGGACTCGTGCGGGGTCATGTCGATGTTCAGGACCTCGCAGAGCACGAGGACGTTGTCCCCGCCGCGGATCGGGTCCGGACAGGAGAACACCGGCTGGAGGACCCGGTCGGACGCGTGACCCTCGGCCTGGTTGGTGCTCGATCCGTCGAAGCCCCAGATCGGCAGCTCGGCGCCGTCGGCGAGGATCTTCGTCTTGGAGCGCAGCTTGGCCGTCGGCTCGGTGCCGTCGATCCAGATGTACTCAGCCTTGTAGCTCACGGGCCCCATCCTTACGGTGCGTCGCTCCGGCGCAGACTCTGCGGGTGCTGCGGTGTGTGGTTCTGCAGGTGTGCTGGTGTTACGAGTGCGGATGTCCGCTTGTCCGCTCGTCCGGTCGTGTGCTCGTCCGGTCGTGTGCTCGTCCGGTCGTACGGTCGATCGCTGCGGTGTAGACCGCAGCGTGCCTCGTGGCGATTTCTCAGCCGTTGCCCATGTGTGAACCCCGTGTTACCGGGTGTGCACCGCAGGTCGGGTGGCTCGTGCGGGTTGCGGTCAGCGCATCCGTGCGAGTGCGGCAGACTGGGCGGGTGAGCAGTTCGTACGATTTGACCCGCGCAAGCGACCCCGCGGAACCCACCCGTCCGCCCGTCGCCCGGCCCCGCGTGGGGCTCCTGGGCACCGGCCCCTGGGCCCACCGCACCCACGCCCCCGCCCTCGCCGCCCACACGGGCTCCGAGTTCGCGGGCGTGTGGGGCCGCCGGCCCGAAGCCGCCGCCGAGCTGGCCGACACGTACGGCGTGAAGGTCTACGACGACCCCGACGCCCTCTTCGCCGACTGCGACGTCGCCGCCTTCGCCCTCCCGCCCGACGTACAGGCACCCCTCGCCGTACGCGCCGCCGAGGCCGGCTGCGGACTGCTGCTCGACAAGCCCGTCGCCACCACCGTTGCCGACGCCCGCGCCGTCGCCGACGCCGCCGACCGGCACGGCGTCGCCTCCGTCGTCTTCCTCACCCTCCGCTTCGCCGAACCCGCCGCAGCCTGGGTCGAGGAGCAGGCCGGCCGCACCGGCTGGTTCACCGCCGCCGCCCACTGGCTCGGCGCCGTCTTCCCGCCCGACGGCACGCCCAGCGCCTACGCCGACTCGCCCTGGCGCAAGGCCAAGGGCGGACTGTGGGACGTCGGCCCCCACGCCCTGTCCGTCCTCATCCCCGTCCTGGGCGACGTCACCTCCGTCACCGCCGCCCGCGGGCCCTCCGACGTGGTCCAGCTGGCCCTGCGCCACACCTCGGGCGCGGCGAGCACCGCCGTGCTCAGCCTCGGCGCGCCCGTCGCGGCCGCCGGGGTGGGGCTAGAGGTGCGGGGGGCCGAGGGGGTCTTCTCGCTGCCCAACTGGAGCGATGTCCCAGGGGCGTACGGGCGGGCGCTGGACGCGCTGCTCACCGCTGCTCGGACGGGCGTACCGGACCGGCGAGACGCCCGCTTCGCGGCCCGGCTGACGGAGATCCTGGGGGAGGCGGAGGGGCAGCTGGGGGTGTGAGGGGGGTGCCGGCTGCGGGTTTGGTGGCCGGTGCTGCCGGTGCCGCTGCCGCCGGTGCTGCCGCTGCCCCGGCTTCGGCTCCGGATGACCGGGGCCGGAGCCGGGGTCCGCGTCAGGTGAGTACGACGACCTTGTGCATGCCCTTGATCGCGTCCGGGATGCCGGCCTTACCGTCAGGCGCGAAGCAGCCGACCACGTACGTACCCGGGGGCAGGTTCCGTATCTCCAGCAGCACGGAGCGTCCGGGGGAGAGGACGCCGAGACCGACGGACCGCCCGGTGTAGGGCAGCGGGCCGGGTGCGGTGCGGTCGAAGATGGCCTGGATCTGGGCGTCCGTGGTGCCCGGTGCGACGGGCTGTATGCCCATCTCGTGCAGCTCCTGCGTGGAGTTGTGCACCAGGATGGTGTCGCTCGTCCGGTCCAGGCCGTGGATGTCGAAACGGGGACCGTCCGGGGTCTCCCGCGCGAGCACGAAGCTGTCGGGGAAGCCCGTCGGCAGGCTCGGCCTCTGGCTGCCCTGGAGCTGGAGGGTCCGGGTGATGGGGTGCGTCGGGTCCTGGAGGAAGGCGGTGAAGTCCAGCAGGACGACCTCGCCCGCGGTGATCGGGGTGGTGAACGTCTCCGACACCGAGGCAGTGACCTGGGCCCCGCCGAACATCTCCGCCTCGTCGCGCACCGCCAGCATGCCCTCGGCGGTGGGGATCGGCTGGCGGCTGACGGCCTTGGCGAGATCGGCCAGCACCTGTTCCACGGTCACGCCGGGGTGCGGGCGGAAAGCCTGAAGGAAGCGCCCGTTCGGGTCGTCGGACGTGACCCGGAACGACACCAGGCCGGCCGGTGCGGACTCCGGTGCCGTGATTCCGGACCCGTTGATCTTCACGTCGATCGGCTTCGGCGCTCGTCGGTCGAGGCCCGCAGAGGTGGCCTGTTCCTGAAGGGCGACCTGATCCGCCACCGGGGCGGCGACGGCGGCCGGAGCGCCGAGGGACGTGGCGAGGACGAGAGCGGCTAAAGCCGCCGCTCGCACCCCGTGCTTGAGCAGTGCGGTAGGCATGGGTCTCCTGTTCGTGGAAACGTGCCCCCCCGAACCAGGCCAGCACCTTCGGGGTCCGGGCGGGCGGCGACAGCCACGCACACTACGGTCTGGACCGAAAACGGCGGTCTGAAAAGTGACTTATTTGATCACGGCGTTGGCCGCGATGATGACCACCCCGATGGCGGAGTCCGCGGCCCCGATCCGCAGCGAGGCGCCGAGCCCGTAGCCCACCCGCCGCGCCACGAAGGAACCCCAGGCGAACAGCAGCAACGTGTTCGCGCCGAGGCCGACCGACGTCACCACGGGGGCGTCCCAGTGGGCGAACCCGGCGACGACGAGCAGGAGGACGGTCGGGAGCGTGGCGGCGATCAGCGGCCACTCGTGCAGCACCTCCTGCACCAGCATCCGCCACCGGTGCCCGGCGGAGCCGGGCTGGTGGGCGGCCATGTGGTGCGCGTACCCGTGCGCGAGGGCCGCCGCGGCGGCGGTCACGAACACCCAGCCGGCGTCCCCGAACGGGGTGTACGTGGCCCCCTTCTCGTCGAGCGCGGCCAACAGTCCGGCCGCAAGCACGGTCCCGTACACCCCGCAGAACATCCAGTCGGCTCCACGGTGGGCCGGGGTGGGGGTGGGGGTGGTTGCGGCGCTGGGGTCGGTAGAGGCGGTAGGGGCGGTATGGGGGTTGTGGGGGTTGTGAGGGCTACAAGGCATGACGGGATGGGTGTGGCGGTCGCGGTGGTCGTAACGGTCGCGGTGGAGGGCGGTCAAGACGGCTCCGTCCGTTTGCTGCGCAATGTCCCTTCTGTCGGGAATACAGCCTACGAGGTCGGCGCGTGAGGAGAAGATGAGGACGGGGAAGGGGAGGGTGAGGGGGCGGGAGGAGGAGGCGGGCCAGGAGCGGAGGAGGCGGGATGCCCGCACCCGGAGTCGGAGCAGCATCCGGGGGTTTCCCGGTAGCCCATCGTCCTTCCGGTGCGGGCCGGCCAGTAAAGGGCGCTCCCTCCGGTCGCGTCGCTGCGCGATGGCCTTCGGCCACCCTTGACAGGCCGACCCACCCCGGAATGCCAAAGAGCTACCGGGAAACCCCCGAAGGATGGCCAGGGGGCACGACAACCAGAAACGGCCCCCGCCAGAGCAGCAGACCCCCGGCTCCGCCCCGCAGCATCCCAGGCGCCCGGGACCGCCAGGTCCCGACCCCCGCCAGCCGCGCGGGCACCAAAAGACGCCCCCAAGACCCGGATCCGAGCCCGCCCGGGAGCGCTGGGCGCCCGACCAGCCAGAAATGTTGACGACAAGCCCATCCAGCCCGCCCAACGCCCCACATCGCTACGCGCTTCTCTCTTCTCGGCGACTGACCGCCGCCTGGGGCCGGTAGGCGCCCCACATCGCTACGCGCTCCTCTCTGCTCGGCGACCGACCGCCGGCGGGGGCCGATGGGCGCCCCACATCGCTACGCGCTTCTCTCTTCTCGGCGACTGACCGCCGTCGGGGGCCGGTAGGCGTGATCAGATCACGACGTGCGGCGGTTAGCTCGGCGACTGGCGGCCGTATTGGGGGTAAGCGCGGTGGCCGCTGCGCGCAGGGGTCTGTTCGGCGACCGGCGGATCGTTCGGGGTGGCGGTCAGCTGGAGGGGCGGGCGGGGTGGTCAGTGCAGTGGAGAGATGTGGATGGTCAGGCCTGGTGTGGCGTAGTCGATGGGGCCGTCGTAGCGGGTTGCGGCGCGTGCCAGTGCCGCTTGCGGTGTGAGGGAACGGCCGACGTGCGTAACGATCAGGCGACCCACTCGGGCCGCGCTGGCGGTGTCACCTGCGTCTTCAGGCGTGTGGTGGCCCTCGACGGGTTCCGCACTGTCCGCTTCACACAGCAGGACGTCGCAACCGTCGGCGAGAGCGTTCAGGCGGGCGCACGGTTCCGTGTCGCCGGAGTAGACGAGCGTCCCGCCCGCGGCCTCGGCGCGCAGGGTGAAGGCCGGGATACCGTGGGCGACTTCCCGACTGGTGAGCCGAATGGACCCGACGGTCACCTCGTGACCGTCGTACAACTCAGTGACGTCAAATGCGGACTCGATCGGGCTGCGAACCGGCGTGTTGCTGAGAAACCCGGCGAGCCTGTCGGCGATACCGGGCGGCCCGTAGAGGGGAATCGGCGCGTCGAGTCGGATGTCCGCGTACAGGGCCCCGTAATAGGCGGTGAGCAGATCGGCGCTGTGGTCTGCGTGCAGATGCGAGATCCACACGGCGTCCAGCTCGTCCAGTCCGCAGTACCGCTGCAGTGGACCGAGCGTCCCACTGCCGGCGTCCACCCACACACGCGTGCTCCCACTGGAGAGCAAGTACCCCGAGCACGGATTGTCCGCGCTGGCATACGGCGTCGCAGACCCGAGAACCGTCAGTCGCAGCAACTCTTCCGTCACCCCGTCAGCCTACGCAATCGCCCCACTCAACAGCCCAGTTGCGCCACCCCCGCTACCAGCCCCCGCCGGCGGTCGGTCGCCGAGCAGAGAGGAGCGCGTAGCGATGTGGGGCGCCTACCGGCCCCAGGCGGCGGTCAGTCGCCGAGAAGAGAGAAGCGCGTAGCGATGTGGGGCGCCCATCGGCCCCCGCCGGCGGTCGGTCGCCGAGCAGAGAGGAGCGCGTAGCGATGTGGGGCGCCTACCGGCCCCAGGCGGCGGTCAGTCGCCGAGCAGAGAGGAGCGCGTAGCGATGTGGGGCGTTGGGCGGGCTGGATGGGCTTGTCGTCAACATTTCTGGCTGGTCGGGCGCCCAGCGCTCCCGGGCGGGCTCGGATCCGGGTCTTGGGGGCGTCTTTTGGTGCCCGCGCGGCCGGCGGGGGTCGGGACCTGGCGGTCCCGGGCGCCTGGGATGCTGCGGGGCGGAGCCGGGGGTCTGCTGCTCTGGCGGGGGCCGTTTCTGGTTGTCGTGCCCCCTGGCCATCCTTCGGGGGTTTCCCGGTAGCTCTTTGGCATTCCGGGGTGGGTCGGCCTGTCAAGGGTGGCCGAAGGCCATCGCGCAGCGACGCGACCGGAGGGAGCGCCCTTTACTGGCCGGCCCGCACCGGAAGGACGATGGGCTACCGGGAAACCCCCGGATGCTGCTCCGACTCCGGGTGCGGGCATCCCGCCTCCTCCGCTCCTGGCCCGCCTCCTCCTCCCGCCCCCTCACCCCTCCACCGCCCCCCGTACCACCCCCACCAGCGCTTCCACCGCTCTGCCGAACGCCGCCTCCGGGGGTGCGGCGTAGCCGACCACCAGGCCCTCGCGGGGCGGGGTCGGGGCCGCCGGGTGGTGGTAGGACGAGAGGCCGTCCAGGGAGAGGCCCGCGGCGCGGGCCGCCGCCAGGGCGGCGGCCTCCGTCCCCGGCGGGAGGTCGACGACCGCGTGGAGCCCGGCCGAGATGCCGGTCACCGGGGCCTGCGGGACGCGGGAGGCCAGGGCTTCGGCGAGCCGGTCGCGGCGGGCGCGGTAGCACTGTCGCATGCGCCGGATGTGGCGGTCGTACGCGCCGCATTCGATGAAGTCGGCCAGCGTCAGCTGGTCCAGGGCGCTGGCCCAGGATTCCCGTTGCCCCTTCGCCGTGAGGACCTGCCCGACCAGGTCGTCCGGTAGAACCAGCCAGCCGAGTCGGATCGCGGGGGACAGGGACTTGCTGAGGGAGCCCGCGTGGACCACGTGACCGGGGTCCAGGCCCTGGACGGCGCCGACCGGCTTGCGGTCGTAGCGGAACTCTCCGTCGTAGTCGTCCTCCACGATCAGCCCGCCCGTGGCGCGGGCCCACTCCACGGCCGCCGCCCGCCGCGCAGGCAGCAGCCGGGCGCCCGTCGGGAACTGGTGGGCGGGGGTGAGGAGCAGGGTGCGGGCCCGCGCCGGTACGAGGTCGGTGCGCGCGCCGTCCTCGTCCACAGGGACGGGGTGCGGGCGCACCCCGGCGGCGTCGAGGATGCCGTGGTGGAAGGGGAGCCCGTACTCCTCGACGGCCCAGTCGCGGGGCCGCAGCGACGCGAGGAGGCGCAGGCCGTTCGCGAAGCCGGAGCAGACGACGATGTTCTCCGGGCCGGTACGCACGCCCCGCGCCCGGGACAGGTATGCAGCCAGCGCCCTCCGCAGCTCCGGCCGTCCCTGCGGGTCCCCCGGCCCGAAGGCCTCGGTGGGTGCCTGGGCCAGGGCCCGCCGGGCGCTGGTGGACCAGGCGCCCCGGGGGAAGGCGGCGGGGTCGGGCTTGCCCTGGAGCAGGTCGTGACGGGGACCCGCGGGGGCGGGCGCGGCCGGGGCGGTCGGTGCGGCGGCGGTGGCCGCCCCCTCGGCGACCCGGGTGCCGGAGCCCTGCCGGGCGGTGAACCAGCCCTCGGCGACGAGTTCGGCGTACGCGTCGGCGACGGCGTTGCGGGCCAGCCCGAGGTCGGCGGCCAGGGCCCGGTAGGGCGGCAGCCGGGTCCCGCCCGCGAGCCGGCCGTTGCGGACGGCTTCGCGGAGGGCCTGGGCGAGGGCGGTGCGGCGGGCGCCGTGCGGAGGGAGCTCCAGATGCAGGTCGGCGCCGCCGGCCGGGCCGGGGCCGGGGGCGGTACCGGTGTCGTCGGACGTCATACGGGGGAGCGTAAGCGGGGCCCGCGCGCGGACGTTGACGCCAGCCGGCCAGCCGGCCAGCCGGCCAGCGGCCCGACGTCCCGGCCGGTCCGTCAGCTCTGTCGCCGCCAGCCCAGCTGCCCCCCGCCCCTTCCCTCAGCCGCGTCGTGACAGGGCTTCGCGGACGGCTTCGTCCGTGCGGGCGACCACGGCCGTGCCGTCGTCGGCCGTGATGATGGGGCGCTGGATGAGCTTCGGGTGGGCGGCCAGGTGGGCGATCCAGCGGGACCTGGCCTCGTCGGTCTCCTCGCGGGGGAGGTCGCGTACGCCGGTCTCCTTCGCAAGGGGGTCCGAGGTGCGGGTGATGTCCCAGGGCTCCAGGCCGAGCCGGTCCAGGACCGCGCGGATCTCGGCCTCGGACGGTACGTCCTCCAGGTAGCGGCGCACCGTGTACTCGGCGCCTTCCGCGTCGAGCAGCGTCAGCGCGCTCCGGCACTTCGAGCAGGCGGGATTGATCCAGATCTCCATGGTGTCCAGCCTAGCCAGAGCCCGTCTGGCCAGGGGCTTCTGTCAGTGCCCCCCGGTAAAATCGAGGGAGTACGACAGGACGCCAACTACCGTTTGGGAGGCTGTAGATGGCCACTGCCAAGACGCTTCGGCCCGTCAAGAAGAAGCCGCTGCCCGCGGGGCTCCCCCGGGAGTGGTACGAGAGCCACAACCGCCGGCTGAAGGCGATGCGGCTGGCGATATCCCTGCTGGACTCGGGCACGTACGACGCCCGGCGCGCCACCAACCGCAAGATCCGCACGATGGCCGTGCGGACGGGGATCCACCGGCCGTCGAACACGACGTGCAGGCTGGTGCGCGCGTACATCGTGAGCAACGCGGGCTGACCACCCCTCGCCCGGGCGGAGCGCCGTCGGATCCTGCCGGACCGGACCACTCCGGCAGGATCCACCCCACCGTCCCGGCTGCCGTGTCGCCTTCCCGCCTCTCGCTCCTCGTGCCTCGCTCACTTCTCCTCGAAGACGATCTCCTCCGCGTGGTGCGTCATCCGCACCGTGTGTCCGTCGCTGATCTCCACGATGTGTTGCAGCCCGGTGATCGGCTTCGGCCGCTGCGGGATGCGGTAGGTGTCCGCGGCTCCTGCCAGGAAGGCCGGGAAGCAGGTCAGCGACGGGTCCGCCGGCTTGAGCTCCAGGTAGTCCTTCAGGCGGCGGAACAGCTTCGGGAGGATCACCGCGCCGTTGTACGCGGTGAGGGAGGACATGCCGGTGATCTTCGCCCCGGTGAGGGTGACGTCGTCGGCCCACAGCCCCCGCTTCTCGGGGGTGGTGGCCGCCCGTGCCGCCTGGGCCGCGGCGGCGAGGGCGTCGCGCAGGAAGCCGGGGAGGCCGGTGTAGAAGGTGGGGTAGGCGAGGCCGGATGCCACGAGGTGATGGTTGGCGGTCTTCTGCAGCCGCTTCTCGTCGACCTCGATCCAGTAGCCGCTGTACGCGGGCGGGACGCGGCGGCCGACGAGGGCGACGCAGCGGCCGTGGACGTCGGTGCCGCGGGTGAGGACGTAGCCGGGGACCTGTTCGGGGACCGTGGTGACGGTTTCGTCGTCGTGGCGCTGGACGTGCGTGAAGCCGAGCCAGGTCAGCAGTTCGTCCGCGGCCCGGTGGGCGAACTTGAGCGGCTGGTGCCGCTCCTGCTCGCCGGTGCCGTAGTGGGTCTCCAGGGCGTCGACGGCCTCCAGCCGTACGGGGGCGCGGCCGTCCGCGGCGGGCAGGATCCGCCGGCAGCCCGGTACGAGCTTCCATTCGGCCACGTCGTCCGGGATGAACGGGAGGGTGTCGCCGTCCGGGCGGGCGCCGCCGGACACCTTGAACGTTCCTCGGATCAGCAGCATGGACACGGCGGCTTCCCACGGCGGTCGGGGGCGGAACGGTCACGTACGGTGCGAGCCCCGGCGACTCTAGGGATGCCGCCCGTCCGGCTGCGACCGCCGTTCGAGCGACAGGACCAGCAGGGCCACGTCGTCGCCGGGTCCGCCCCCGGTGAAGGCCACCAGGTCCTGCCACAGCGCGCCGACCAGCCCGGCCGGGTCCGCCGGCGCGGGGGTCGCCACGACGGGGACGCGGGTGGCCAGGGGGTAGAAGAACCCCGACCCGTCGCGGGCCTCCGTGACCCCGTCGGTGTAGGCGAGCAGCCGGTCGCCGGGAAGCAGCGCGACGCCCGTCACCGCGGTGTCCTCCGGGGCGGTGAGTCCGAGCCCCAGCGGCGGGCCCGGCTCCACGGCCACCTCCGACACGCCGGACCCGCGCAGCAGCAGCGCGGGCGGATGCCCGCACGAGACGATCCGTACGAGGTCCAGGCCGGGCGGGAACTCCAGCAGCAGTGCCGTGGCGAACAGCTCCGGATGCCCGAGCTCGAACGCCGCCTCCGCCGAGCCGCCCAGGGCCGGTTCGCCCGACGCATCCGATGAGCCCGACGCAGCTGGTGCACCCTGCGTCCCCGGTGCCCTCCGCGATCCAGGCGGCGCCTGCGACCCCGGGGAGCCCGGCGCCTCCGCCGAGTTCAGCGATCCCGGCAGCCCCGCCCGATCCAGCGGCGCCCCCGCCGAGCCGGTCGCCCCCGGCCCGACCAGGCCCAGCGCCCCCGAGGAGCCCGACCTCGGCCCCGACCCTGAACCCTTCCCCTTTCCCTTCTCCGTTCCCTTCCCCGTTCCCGTCCCGGTCCCTGGCCCCGAGCCCATCCCCGAGCCCGCCTCCGGTGCTGCTGCGTCCGCCTGGAGTCTGCGGTCCAGCCGGGCCGCGACCTCCGTGAGCTCCGGGTCGTCGAGGACCCCCTCGCGGAAGGCGCCGAGCAGCGCCGCGACCGTGCCGACCGCCGCGAGACCGTGCCCCTGCACGTCTCCGACCAGGGCCCGCACCCCGTAGGGCCCGGCCCGTACGTCGTACAGGTCGCCGCCGACCAGGGTGCCGTGCTGCGCCGCCCGGTAGAGGCCGGCGCAGCGCACCGGGCCGACCCGTTCCGGCACGGGCGGCAGGACGGCGAGCTGGGCGGCCTCCGCGACGGTCCGCACGTTGACCAGCTGGGTGTCGCGCCGCCGGCGGACCCAGGCGATCACGACGCTGAGCAGCCCGACGGCGGCGACCGTGGCCAGGTCGGTACCGCGCGGGTTCGCGATCCCGGCCCACGGCAGGCCGAGCAGCGTCAGCACCAGCCCGGCGAAGACGGCGGTGCCGGCGGCCCCGTAGGCGAACGCGGCCACCGGTGGCAGACCCGCCAGGAAGAAGCCCAGCTCGATGTCGCCGGGGGTGAGGCGCTGCGCGAGCACCAGCACCACCAGCGCCACCACGGGTGCGAGCCGGGCCCAGCGCGGCGGCGGTGCCCCGCGCAGCCAGCCCGGCTCCTGCCGGCGTCGGCGTCTCAGCCCTCTCACCCCTCCACCCTGGTACGGGGGTCCGGGCCGCGCACCCCGGGCGGTCCGCCGGCCGGTCCGCCCGGCCGGTCCGCCGGGTGGCCGCCGGGCGCCCCGGCGCGGACAGTGGTTCCGTGACGGATGCGACTCCGACGCCCCCGGACGGTGACCAGGCGCACGGCGCGGGCATGAGCACCCGGCTGAACTGGCTGCGGGCCGGGGTGCTCGGCGCGAACGACGGGATCATCTCCACCGCCGGGCTGGTGGTGGGCGTGGCCGGGTCGACCACCTCGCGTCCGGAGATCCTGGCGGCGGGGGTGGCCGGCCTGCTGGCGGGGTCGCTGTCGATGGCGGCGGGGGAGTACGTGTCGGTCAGCTCGCAGCGGGACTCCGAGCGGGCGGCGCTGGACCAGGAGCGACGGGAGCTGGTGCAGGAGCCGGAGGCGGAGCTCGACGAGCTGACGCAGCTGTTGGCCGCCCGCGGCCTGAGCGCCGAGGTGGCCCGGGAGGCGGCGGAGCAGCTGACGGAGCGGGACGCGTTGCGGGCCCACGCCCGGGTGGAGCTCGGCATCAACCCGGACGAACTGGCCAACCCCTGGCACGCGGCGTTCGCCAGCCTGGCCGCGTTCACGGTGGGGGCCCTGCTGCCGCTGCTGGCGATCCTGCTGCCGGGGCCGTCACAGCGGGTCCCCGTCACGATGGCGTCCGTGGTGGCGGCGCTGGTGCTGTGCGGGGTGACCAGCGCCCGGCTGGGCGGGGCCCCGGCCGGGCGCGCGGTGCTGCGCAACGTCACGGGCGGCGCCCTGGCGATGGCGGTCACGTACTCGGTGGGCACCTGGATCGGCGCGGCCTGAGGTCCGATACCCGAGACCTGAGTCCTGACCGGCCACGCCGGGCGGTTCCCCACCCGTCCGGGGTCTTCGCACCGCATCATGGGGGTCATGCGTATCGCGGTCACCGGGTCGACCGGTCTCATCGGCAGCGCCCTCGTACGGTCCCTGCGGGCCGACGGTCACGACGTGGTCCGCTTCGTGCGGCGGGAGCCGGCGGCGCCCGACGAAGCGCGGTGGGACCCCCGCCGCGGGTACGTCGACCCGGCCGGGCTCGCCGGCTGCGCGGCGGTGGTCCACCTGGCCGGGGCGGGGATCGGCGACCACCGCTGGACGGCGGCGTACAAGAAGGAGATCCGGGACAGCCGGGTGGACGGCACCGCCGCCGTGGCGCGGGCCGTGGCCGCGATGGACGAGCCGCCGCAGGTGTTCGTCAGCGGCTCCGCCGTCGGCTACTACGGCGACACCGGCGACCGCACCGTCGACGAGACGGCCCCGGCGGGCCGCGGGTTCCTGCCGGAGGTGTGCGTGGAGTGGGAGGCGGCCGCCGCCCCGGCCCGGGAGGCCGGGGTGCGGACGGTGCTCGCCCGTACCGGACTGGTGGTTTCCGGCAAGGGCGGGGCGTGGGGGCGGATGTTCCCTGTCTTCCGGGCCGGGATCGGCGGGCGGTTGGGCGACGGCCGCCAGTTCTGGCCGTTCATCTCCCTGTACGACGAGATCGCGGCCCTGCGGCACCTCGTCGTGAGCCCGCAGCTGTCCGGCCCGGTCAACCTGACCGCCCCCGAACCGCCGACGAACCGCGAGGTCACCGCCGCGATGGGCCGCGTCCTGCACCGCCCGACGCTGCTGGCGGTGCCGGCGCCGGTGCTGCGGCTCGTCCTCGGGGAGCTCTCCCAGGACGTGCTGGGCAGTCAGCGGGCCCGGCCCGCACGCCTGTTGGAGTCGGGCTTCACGTTCCGCCACCCGCGCATCGAAGACGCACTCCGCGCCGCTCTCTCCCGCTCCGAGCCCTGACCCCTCCCGGCGCCCCGGCCCACCGCCCGAGGCTGGACACCGTGCGACCGTTCGTGACCCGGATGCGACCGCAATGCGACCGGATCCGACCGCAATACCGCACCCAACAAGGGTTCCCCCGAAGCCCGTTGGGGGAAGGAGGATCCCCACACAGCCGCGCCGACCTCGGGGAGGGGCACGTGCTCAGCAGCTCGCACCGCACCGCACAGCATGCGGACGTCGTCATCGTAGGAGCCGGGGTCTCAGGACTCGCGGCGGCACAGCACCTGATCGCGGCAGGGGTCACCGTCACCGTCCTGGAGGCGGCAGAGGACCCCGGCGGCCGGATGGCCACCGAGCAGACCGACGGCTTCCGGCTCGACCGGGTCGGCCAGCTCCTCAACACCTCGTACACGGAGCTCGACCGGACCCCCGGCCTGGCCGGCCTGGTCCTGCGGCCCTTCGCGCCCGGGGTGCTCGTCCACACCGACGGCCGGCAGTTGCGGGCCGGCGTCATGACCCCGGCCCGCGCGCTGGCCAGCCGGTCCCTCGACCAGGCCCGGCTCAGCGCCCACCTCGGCCGGCTCGCCGCGCTGCCCGTCGAGCGCCTGCTGGCCCGGCCCGAGCGCACGGCCGCGGCCGCCCTCGGCTCCCGGGCCCCCGGCACCACCCTGCGCCCGCTGCTCGCCGCCCTGCTGCGCGACCCGGAGCTCACCACCTCCAGCCGCGTCGCCGACCTGGCCCTGCGGACCTTCGCCCGCGGCCGGCTCGCCGTGCCCGAGGGCGGGGCCGCGGCCCTGCCGGGGCTGCTGGCGGCCGCGCTGCCGCCCGGCACCGTGCGCACCGGGGTCCGGGTCACGTCGGTGGCGACCCAGCGGGTCACCACCGAGGAGCACGGCGACTTCAGCTGCCGCTCCCTGGTCCTGGCCACGGGGGCGCGGGCCGCCGCCGAGCTGCTGCCGGGGCTGCGGGTGCCGGACTTCCACGAGGTCACCGTCATCCACCACGCCACCCCGGCCCGGCTGCCCTGGGACGGCTCGCTGCTGCTCGACGGCGATCCCCGCTGGCCCGTCGCGCACACCGCCGTGATGAGCGCGGTCGACCCGACGCGGGCCCCGGTCGGCCGGAGCCTGGTCACCACGACCGTCCTCGGCCCGCCGCCACCCGTGCGCACCGTCGCCTCGCGCCTCGCCCGGCTGTACGGGACCGCCACCCGGGACTGGGAGCTGCTGGCCGTCCACCACGCCCCGGAGGCCGTGCCCGCGATGCCGCCGCCCTACGACCTGCGCCGCCCGGTGCGGGTGCTGGCCGGGCTGTACGTGTGTGGCGACCACCGCGATGCCAACACCGTGCAGGGTGCCCTGCACTCGGCCCGCCGCGCCGCCACCGCCGTCCTGCGCGACTTCGGCATCCGGCTGCCGGTCAGCGCCGGGGCCGTCCTCCCGGCGGTGGCCTGAGAAGAACCACAGGGCAAGGGCCCGGTTCCCCGCACCGGGGGCCGGGCCCGCACCCGTGCGCACGGTCCGCACCCCGCCTGGACCCGGCCCCCGCCCGTACCCGGACCCGCGCCCGCGCCCGCAGCCCCCGCGTGCCGGGGCTCAGGACAGTGCCGCGACCCGGTCCCGGTAGGTGCGTACGGCCGCCGCGTCCCGGTACGGCTCCAGCCGGCGCTCGAAGTCCCGTACGTACTCCACCGCCCGCACCGACCGCATCTCCGTCGCCTGCTGCGCCGCCTCCGCGCCCAGGGCGCACGCCTGGTCCAGCTCGCCCAGCCCCAGCCGGGCCGTGGCCAGCACCACCCGGCTGAACAGCCGCGAGCGGGCGAGCGCCGGAGCCCGCAACTGGAGCGAGTGCTCCGCGTGCTGAGCCGAGGCCCGGTACTGCTGGAGGTCCCGGTGGCAGTGCCCGAACTCGTCGGCCAGCTGGGCCTCGTCGAAGAACCGTGCCCAGTGCGGCACGTCGTCCCCGGGCCGGGCCGCGCCCAGCGCCCGCTCGGCCCGGACCAGCGCGGCCGTCGCGGCCCGGACCTCGCCGAGCACGGCGTGCCCGCGGGCCTCCGCCGAGTGCAGCAGCGCCTGGACCAGCGGCGGGGGCCCGGAGCCGACGCCCTGCTGGGCGACGCGGGCCAGCTGCACCGCCTCCCGGCCGTGGCCGAGGTAGACCGCCTGCCGGCTCATGGTGACCAGCACGTACGCCCCGTATGGCCGGTCCGCGGCGGCCTGCGCCAGCCGCAGCGCCTGGACGAAGTAGCGCTGGGCGAGCCCGTGCGCGGCGATGTCGTACGAGGTCCAGCCGGCGAGCCGGGTCAGGTCGGCGGCGGCCGCGAAGAGCCGGCGGCCCGTGGTCTCGCCGTAGGTGCCGCGCAGCATCGGCTCGGCCTCGTGCTCCAGGTAGCGCACCAGGGCCTGGCGGGCGTGCCCGCCGCCGTACGTCTGGTCCAGGGTCTTGAAGAGTTCGCTGACCGAGCGCAGTGCGGCGATGTCCCCGCCCGTGACGCGCTGGCCCGGGCCGCGGTCGACCTGCCGCTGGCGGGGGACGGTGCTCCGGCCCTGGGCGGGGACCCGGGCCGCGGCGGCCGGGTCGGCGCCGCGGCCCACGTGCTCGTCGGGCCGGCCGATGAGCCAGTCCCGGCTGGGGACGACCAGCCCGGCCGGGGTGAAGGCGATCTTCCGCAGTTCGGCGTGGGAGCCGGAGTCCTTGCGCCACAGTCCGCTGGCGATGTCGACGGCCTCCTCCGGGGTGGCCGCGAACTCCAGGCCCGCGTAGACGGGCGCACAGGCGTCCAGGCCGAGGTCCTGGGCGGAGAGCCGGCGGCCCAGGCGCCGGGTGAACACCTCGGCGATCAGTGCGGGGGTGGTTCCTCGGGGTTGCTGGCCGCGCAGCCACCGCGTGACGGAGGTCTTGTCGTACCGCAGGTCGAGGCCGTGTTCCAGGCCCAGCTGGTCGACGCGGCGGGCCAGACCTGCGTTGGAGAACCCGGCTTCCGCGATCAGTGCCGCGAGCTGCCGGTTGGGGACGTGCTGGGCGGGGCGTTCCGTCATCGGCTCCACGGTTTCCTGACGTGACGGACCGGAGGTTCGGCCCTGTGAACGGCGTGAATGTAGCGGCGAACTTCCCCTGTGCCGTCCTCTGTGCCCCATATTCATCCGATCGTGTGCAGAATCGGTGGGGCTCTTTACGGCCGCGTCGACGCCCGCCGCGTACGCTGCGCCCCATGACCCGCAGGCCGACCAGGGCGGAGCCGCCCGCCGACTCCACCGCGGCGCCGCTGCGCGCACCCGAGATCACCGAGGCGGAGTGCCGCCGGTGCGGTACGTACATCGCGGGTCTGGACGGGCGGTACGCGTGCGGGGTGTGCGGCTGGGTCAACGACCATTCCGAGGGGCACCGGCGGCTGCCGCGTGCGGACGAGGACCCGGACCGGCCGGCCAGGGGGCGCAGGCGGCCGCCGTCGCTGCCCGGGCCGGGAGCGGAGGCCGGGCGGGGGCCGGGGACGGGTGGCTGAGGGCCGCCGGAGCGGCCGTGGCCGGCCGCCGTACTCTTGGCTGGTGCGATACGTGCACACAGCAGGTTCAACGAGGAGGCGCTGTCGTGGCTGAGCTTGGGTTTGTCCATCTGGGCTTCGGACCCGACGACTACGTCGAGTACACCGAGGCCTGGGAAGAGCAGCGCCGGGTCCACGCCGCCCGCTTCGCGGACGAGATCGAGGACACCTGCCTCCTGCTGGAGCACCCGCCGGTGTACACGGCCGGGCGGCGCACCGCCGACAGCGAGCGCCCCCTCGACGGCACGCCCGTCGTCGACGTGGACCGCGGCGGCAAGATCACCTGGCACGGCCCGGGCCAGCTGGTCGGCTACCCGATCATGAAGCTGCCGCGGCCGGTGGACGTCGTCGCGCACGTGCGCCGGCTTGAGGAGGCGCTGATCCGCACCGCCGCCGACTTCGGCCTGGAGACCACCCGGGTGGAGGGCCGCTCCGGCGTGTGGGTGCTGGGCGATCCGCTGGAGCAGCGCCCGAAGATCGGCGGCCTGTCCCTGGACCTCGACCCGCGCCTGGAGGACGAGGAGTTCGACGCCCGTCTGAACGGCCCCGAGTACGCCCCGTCCAACGCCGGGCAGCGCCGCGAGGACCGCAAGCTGGCCGCGATCGGCATCCGCGTCGCCAAGGGCGTCACGATGCACGGCTTCTCGTTCAACGTGAACCCCGACACCACCTGGTTCGACCGGATCGTGCCCTGCGGCATCCGCGACGCCGGTGTGACGTCCCTCTCGTACGAACTGGGCCGCGAGGTCACCGTGGCCGAGGTGCTGCCGGTGGTCGAGAAGCACCTGAAGGACGTGCTGGAGCACGCCGAGCTGCGGCCGCGGGAGATCGAGACCGTCCCGGGGGCGTAGCCGCCGGGGAATGCGTCCGCCCGCCCGCAGGTTGGCCGACGTAAGAGCGTACGAATTACGGGCGTACCCTGGTGGGCGCCGAGGAATCACAGTCACAGGGAGCCGGTCGTGTCCGCAGTCGCACCCGACGGACGCAAGATGCTGCGCCTGGAGGTCCGTAACAGCCAGACCCCCATCGAGCGCAAGCCCGAGTGGATCAAGACCCGGGCGAAGATGGGTCCCGAGTACACGAAGATGCAGAACCTCGTGAAGGGCGAGGGCCTGCACACGGTGTGCCAGGAAGCCGGTTGTCCGAACATCTACGAATGCTGGGAGGACCGCGAGGCCACCTTCCTCATCGGCGGCGACCAGTGCACCCGGCGCTGTGACTTCTGCCAGATCGACACCGGCAAGCCCGAGGCCCTGGACCGGGACGAGCCCCGCCGCGTCGGCGAGTCGGTCGTCACGATGGACCTGAACTACGCCACCATCACCGGCGTCGCCCGCGACGACCTGGAGGACGGCGGCGCCTGGCTGTACGCGGAGACCGTGCGCCAGATCCACCAGCAGACGGCGGGCCGCGAGGGCGGCCACACCAAGGTCGAGCTGCTGGCACCCGACTTCAACGCGGTCCCGGAGCTGCTGGAGGAGGTCTTCGCCTCCCGTCCCGAGGTCTTCGCGCACAACGTCGAGACGGTTCCGCGGATCTTCCGCCGGATCCGCCCGGGCTTCCGCTACGAGCGCTCCCTCGAAGTGATCACCAAGGCCCGCGCGTACGGCCTGGTCACCAAGTCGAACCTGATCCTCGGCATGGGCGAGGAGCGCGAGGAGGTCTCGCAGGCCCTGCGCGACCTGCACGAGGCCGGTTGCGAGCTCATCACCATCACCCAGTACCTGCGCCCGTCGCCGCGGCACCACCCCGTCGAGCGCTGGGTGAAGCCGGCCGAGTTCGTCGAGCTGGCGAAGGAGGCCGAGGAGATCGGCTTCTCCGGTGTGATGTCGGGCCCGCTGGTCCGCTCCTCGTACCGGGCCGGGCGCCTCTACCAGCAGGCCATGGACAAGCGCAGCGGAGTCGTGGCGTAGCAGCGTGTGACGTCACGCACAAAACTTACCGGCTAGTAATGTCGCATGGACGCGGCCCGTAGGCTCTTCGAGGGAAGAGATCCGACGGGCCGCGTAAATGTTTCATCACCGTTTGACCGGCCGGCCATGCCCTGGTAACACCAATCAGTGACGATAGGTCAACGCGCCGCGCACGCCGTCGCACACCCCCGACACCCCCGCCGTGCGCCTTCCGGACCGACGTGAGCACCGTGAAAGGGAACGAGACCATGCAGGCCGCGCCCGTACGCGCCATCGCCATTCCGTCGTTCGCAGAGGCCTTCAGGGGCCTCGAATCGCTGCTCATGAGCGGTGCCCGCCGCAATGCCTGGACCGCGGTCCTGGAGGACCGCCGCCGCGCGAAGGACCGCGTCGAAACCGAGCACGTACTCGAGGCCGCGGCGACCCGGGCCCCACAGGCCACGTAAACTTCGCTGTATGGCGAGGAAGGCAAACGCAGAGACTGCTGCGACACCAGGGCGACTGAAGCAGATCGCCCTCACGTACAACATGACGCGCAAGGCCGACCCGAAGGTCGGTCTGATCCTTGCGGCCGTCGGACTCATCACCTTCGGTGTCTTCCTCGGGATCGGCTTCCTGATCGACCACCCGGTCTACCTGGGCATCCTGGGCTTCCTGGTGGCGTTCCTCGCGGCGGCGATCGTCTTCGGGCGCCGCGCCGAGCGGGCGGCCTTCGGGCAGATGGAAGGCCAGCCGGGAGCGGCCGCGGCCGTACTGGACAACGTGGGCCGGGGCTGGACGACCACCCCCGCCATCGCGATGAACCGCAGCCAGGACATCGTCCACCGGGCCGTGGGCAAGGCGGGCGTGGTCCTGATCGCCGAAGGCAACGCCAACCGGGTGAAGCCCCTGCTGGCCGCCGAGAAGCGCAAGCTCGCGCGCATCATGCCGGACGTCCCGGTGAACGACTTCATCGTGGGCACCGGCGAGGGCCAGGTCCCGCTGAAGAAGCTCCGCACGACCCTGCTCAAGCTGCCGCGCGTGCTCTCCGGGCCGCAGGTGACCCAGGCCAACGACAAGCTGCGCGCCATGGGCGACCTCATGAGCAACATGCCGCTGCCGAAGGGCCCCATGCCGAAGGGCATGCGGATGCCGCGCGGCGGAAAGATGCGCTGATGCGGTGACGTGCTGATGCGCTGAGCCGCTTTTCGTATACGGCGCACCGCACACGGCGCACGACACACGACACGCGACGACAGGGGCGCCCCCGCAGCCATCGGCTCGGGGGCGCCCCTGTCGTCGTTCCTGCGCTGCGTTCGCGTCCTGCGTCCGGCTCAGATGCGGACCTGGACGGCGCGGGCCGCCCGGTCGTGCAGGCCGCGGCCGTCGCGGTCCCAGACCAGCGCCGGGATGACCAGGGCCAGCAGCAGCGTGCGCAGCACCACCCGGCCGAAGCCGAGCCGGCCGCCGTCCTCCGCGACCACGCGCAGGCCCACGAGCCGCTTCCCGGGAGTGAAGCCCACGGTGCCGACGGTCAGGATGCTCAGCACCACGAAGAGCAGCAGCGTCCAGTTGCCCGTCGCCGTCGCGTCGCCGCCGGTGATCAGCCCGTATGCGATCACCTGGCAGGCGATCCAGTCGATGGCCACGCCGCCCAGGCGGCGCCCGAAACGCGCCGCGGAGCCGGATCCCTCCTGGGGCAGGCCGAGCCGCTGGCCCGGGTAGCCGAAGTCGACGCCCATGTCCTCGGCCGCCGCGCGGGGGCCGGAGAGCCACGATCCCATTGCTTGCCTGTTGTCCACCCGACCACGGTACCTGTGGCGTGACGAGCCACTCCGGCCGGACCCTGGTTAACTTGTGCGAAACAAATGGGTCATGCTTGGGAAATCCCGTCTGCCTATGGTCGGGTCAGCGTGCGGCACCGCACTGACGCACCACGAGCTATGCAGCCCGTCCCCGCCCCGGGTCGGGAGTAGGAGGAGTTGGATGTTCCAGAACGCCGACGAAGTGAAGCAGTACATCGAGGAGAACGACGTCAAGTTCGTCGACGTCCGCTTCTGTGACCTGCCTGGTGTGATGCAGCACTTCACCATCCCGGCGCGGGCGTTCGACCCGGCGGAGGAGCTCGCCTTCGACGGTTCCTCGATCCGCGGCTTCCAGGCCATCCACGAGTCCGACATGGCTCTGCGCGCCGACATCACCACCGCGCGCCTGGACCCGTTCCGTCGCGACAAGACGCTGAACATCAACTTCTTCATCCACGACCCGATCACGGGCGAGGCCTACAGCCGCGACCCGCGCAACATCGCGAAGAAGGCCGAGGCGTACCTCGCCTCCACCGGCATCGCGGACACCGCGTTCTTCGGTCCCGAGGCCGAGTTCTACATCTTCGACAGCGTCCGCTTCGCGACCACCGCGAACGAGGGCTTCTACCACATCGACTCCGAGGCCGGCGCCTGGAACACCGGCTCCGAGGAGAACAACCGCGGCTACAAGGTCCGCTACAAGGGCGGCTACTTCCCGGTCGCCCCGGTCGACCACTTCGCCGACCTGCGCGCCGAGATCTCCCTGGAGCTGGACGCCCAGGGCCTCCAGGTCGAGCGCCAGCACCACGAGGTCGGCACCGGCGGCCAGGCCGAGATCAACTACAAGTTCAACACGCTGCTCGCCGCGGCCGACGACCTGATGCTCTTCAAGTACATCGTGAAGAACGTCGCCTGGCGCAACGGCAAGACCGCGACCTTCATGCCGAAGCCGATCTTCGGTGACAACGGCTCGGGCATGCACGTCCACCAGTCGCTGTGGCAGGGCGGCGAGCCGCTCTTCTACGACGAGGCCGGCTACGCGGGCCTGTCGGACACCGCCCGCTACTACATCGGCGGCATCCTCAAGCACGCCCCGTCGCTGCTCGCCTTCACCAACCCGACGGTGAACTCGTACCACCGCCTGGTGCCGGGCTTCGAGGCGCCGGTCAACCTGGTGTACTCGCAGCGCAACCGCTCCGCCGCCATGCGCATCCCGATCACGGGCTCGAACCCGAAGGCCAAGCGCGTCGAGTTCCGCGCCCCGGACCCGTCCTCCAACCCGTACCTCGCCTTCTCGGCGCTGCTGCTCGCGGGCCTCGACGGTGTCAAGAACAAGATCGAGCCGATGGAGCCGATCGACAAGGACCTCTACGAGCTCGCCCCCGACGAGCACGCGAGCGTCCCGCAGGTCCCGTCCAGCCTGGAGGACGTCCTCAAGGCCCTGGAGGAGGACCACGAGTACCTCCTCGCCGGCGGTGTCTTCACCTCCGACCTGATCGAGACGTGGATCGACTACAAGCGCACCCACGAGATCGCCCCGATCGCCCAGCGCCCCCACCCCCACGAGTTCGAGCTCTACTTCGACCTCTAAGCCGCAGGCGGGTGGAGAGCCGCCCCCGGTGCCGTTCCGGCGCCGGGGGCGGCTCTCTTTTTTGATCTTGTTTCACGGGCGGTGCGCACCCGCTAGGTTCGGGGCATGGATGATCAGTGGAAGACCGTCGCCGCCCTCGCCGCCACGTTCGACGCGCACGACCGCGAGCGCGGGATGCCGCACGAGGAGAGCGTGACCCTGCAGATCCTCAAGATCGGCGAGGAGTTCGGGGAGGCCGCCGAGGCCGTGATCGGCGCCAAGAGCACCAACCCGCGCAAGGGGAACTCGCACAGCTGGGACGACGTCCAGGCCGAGGTGGCCGACGTCATCGTCTCCGCGATGGTCGCCCTGGCCCGGATGCGGCCGGACGCGGCCGACTACTTCGCCGAGCAGCTCACGCTGAAGGCCGACCGGTTCCTCTGACACCGCCGGCCCCGCCCGACCGCACGACCAGCGGCATCGCCCCGGTCAGCTCGCGCAGGCCGCGGACCGCCAGCTCGGCGGGGGAGGCCGGGCCGGTCCGCGGGGCGTCCGTCGTCGCCCACAGTTCCAGGGCGATGCGGATCGCGTCCGTCGCCGCCGCGGCGACCAGGCGGACCCCGAGCGGGTCGGCGCCCTCGCCGGCCAGCCGGGCGATCACCGGGACGAGCTGCTCCTCGGAGTCCTGGTTCACGCGGTACCAGACGGCGCGCAGCGCCGGGTCGTCGGCCGCCGCGCGGAGCAGGCCGCGGGTCACCTCCAGCCCCTCCTCGACGGTCTGGGGGTCGGTGAGGGAGCGGGTGACGGCGCGTTCGAGGGCCTCGCCGAGCGGGGTGCCGGGGGCCTCCTCCGCGAGCACGCCGCGCCACCGCTCGCCGCCGGTCGCGAGCAGCGGGCCGACGGCCTCCTGCTTGTTGCGGAAGTAGCGGTAGAACGTGCGCAGGGCGACGCCCGCGCGGTGCGCGATGTCCTCGGCGGTGGTGCCGTCGGGGCCGCGCTCGGCGAACAGGGCGCAGGCGGCGCGGGCGATGTCGAGCTGGGTGGCGGCCTTGCGGCGCTCGGTCAGCGACTGCGCTCCGGGGCCGGTCTGGGGGGAGTACGGACGAGGGGATCTCACGCCTGAAGCCTACAACTCGACCCTGCCCGCGATGCGCATTTTGACATACTGGCAAAGCGTGTCATCGCGGCGGTACGCTCGCCCCATGAACCGTTTCGAAGGACGCCGTGTCCTCATCACCGGCGGCGGCTCCGGCATCGGCCGCGCCACCGTCCACCGCATCCTCGCCGAGGGCGGCCGCGTCCACACCGTGGACGTCAACGAGGCCGGCCTCAAGGAGACCGCCGACCAGGCCCGCGCCGCCGGCCACGAGGACCGGCTCACCACCGCCGTCCTCGACATATCCGACGAGGCCTCGGTGCAGGCCGGCGTCGCCGCCGCCGTCGGGCTCCTCGGCGGGCTCGACGCGCTGGTCAACGCCGCGGGCATCCTGCGTTCCGCGCACACCCACCAGACCAGCCTGGACCTGTGGAACAAGATCATCACGGTCAACCTCACCGGCACCTTCCTGATGATCCGCGAAGCCCTGCCGGCGCTGCTGGAGGGCGACAAGCCGGTCGTCGTGAACTTCAGCTCCACCTCGGCCTCGTTCGCCCACCCCTACATGTCCGCGTACGCGGCCAGCAAGGGCGGCATCCAGTCCATGACCCACGCCCTGGCCGCCGAGTACAGCAAGCAGGGCCTGCGCTTCGTCGCCGTCGCCCCCGGCTCCATCGAGAGCGGCATGACGACCGGCACCGGCCCCGGCCTGCCCGAGGACACCGACTGGAGCCTGTTCGCGAAGCTCGCCCCGGCCCTCGGCCAGGGCTTCGCCGGCCCGGAGACCGTCGCCGGCGTCGTCGCCATGCTGGCCTCGGACGACGGTGCCTTCATCACCGGCACGGAGATCCGCATCGACGGCGGCACGCACTACTGACCCGGACCCGGAGCCGGACCCCACCCCGCCCCCCCTCGCCGGCGCATCAGGACCTGAAGCGCTCCCACAACCGGGGGAAGCGCTCCGCCAGCACCGCTTCGTTCTCGAAGTCCAGCGCGGTGCCCTCCGGCTCCGCCGGCTGGAGCGGGACACCGAGGTCCGGCGCGACCGTTCCGGTCAGCTGCTCGTACGCCTCGTCCGCCGCGTACCCGAGCTCCTCGCCGTCCCCGTCGAGCTCCTCGTCGAACTCGTCGAGGAGCTCGGCCAGCTGGTCGGGGTCGTGCACCGCGCCCTCGAACACCTCCCGCCCCTGGCCGATCAGCCAGCACCGGAAGTAGTCGAACGCGTCGTCGCTCGCCCCGTCCAGCAGCACCCAGGCCGCGCCCCACAGGTCCCAGGTGTACGCCCGGTTGTACCGGGACTCGAAGTGCCGGGCGAAATCCAGGACGGAGTCCGGATCGAGCTGCGCCAGCCGCTCCACGAGCAGCTCGGCGTGTTCCTCGGGGTCGCCCTCGGCGGCCTCGCGGGTGCTGTCGACGATCTCCCAGAACTCCGTCTCGTCCATCACGGGACCAGCATCACGGGTCCGCCGTGAGCCCGCCACCGCGAGAATCCGACAGTGCGCCCGCCGCTGCCCGAACACCGCCGGGACCCTGGAACGCCGGGGAGCGCCGTGGAACGCCGGAGGCGGCCCTCCCCCGCAGGGAAGGGCCGCCTCCGGTCACGGCAGACGGTACGGCCTACAGGCCGTAGCGCTCGCGGGCCTCCTTGACGGAGGACGCCGGCACCTCGCCGCGGCGGGCGAGCTGGGCCAGGGCCGCGACCACGATGGACTGGGCGTCGACGCCGAAGTGGCGGCGGGCCCCGTCACGGGTGTCGGAGAGGCCGAAGCCGTCCGTGCCCAGCGAGGTGTAGTCCTGCGGGACCCACTGGCTGATCTGGTCCGGGACCTGGCGCATCCAGTCGGAGACGGCCAGTACCGGGCCCGGGGCACCCTCCAGCACGCGGGTGACGTACGGGGTGCGCTCCTCGCCGCGCAGCAGCGCCTCGTCGCACTCCAGCGCCTCGCGGCGCAGCTCGCCCCAGGAGGTGGCGGACCACACGTCGGCGGCCACGTTCCACTCGGCGGCCAGCAGCTTCTGGGCCTCCAGGATCCAGTGGATCGCCGTACCCGAGGCCATCAGCTGGATCTTCGGGGCGTCCGCGGCCGGCGCGTCCCCGCCCAGGTCGGCGGAGGTGTTGAACCGGTACAGGCCCTTGACGATGCCCTCTTCCACGCCCGCGGGCATGGCCGGCTGCGGCTTCGGCTCGTTGTAGACCGTCAGGTAGTAGAAGACGTCCTCGGGGTTCTCCCCGTACATCCGCTCCAGACCGTCCTTGACGATCACCGCGATCTCGTACGCGAAGGCCGGGTCGTAGTTGAGCGAGGCCGGGTTGGTGGCCGCGATCAGGTGCGAGTGGCCGTCGGCGTGCTGGAGGCCCTCACCGGTCAGCGTGGTGCGGCCGGCGGTGGCGCCCACGATGAAGCCCTTGCCGAGCTGGTCGGCGAGCTGCCACATCTGGTCGCCCGTGCGCTGCCAGCCGAACATCGAGTAGAAGATGTAGAACGGGATCATCGTCTCGCCGTGCGTCGCGTACGACGTGGCGGCTGCGATGAAGTCGGCCATGGCGCCGGCCTCGGTGATCCCCTCGTTGAGGATCTGGCCGTCCTTGGCCTCCTTGTAGTACATCAGCTGGTCGCGGTCGACCGGCTCGTACGTCTGGCCCAGCGGCGAGTAGATGCCGGCCGACGGGAAGAGGGACTCCATGCCGAAGGTACGGGCCTCGTCGGGGACGATCGGCACCCAGCGGCGGCCGGTCTCCTTGTCCCGCATCAGGTCCTTCACCAGGCGGACGAACGCCATGGTGGTGGCCATCTCCTGCTTGCCGGAGCCCTTGAGCAGCGGCGCGTAGGACTTGTCGGCCGGCTGCGGCAGGGCCACGTGGTGGACCTTGCGGGCCGGGGCGAGGCCGCCGAGGGCCGCACGGCGCTCGTGCAGGTAGCGGACCTCGGGGGAGTCGGCGCCCGGGTGGCCGTACGGAACCACGCCGTCCGCGAAGGCGCTGTCCGGGATCGGGAGCCCGAGCAGGTCGCGCATGCCCTTGAACTCGTCGATCGTCAGCTTCTTCATCTGGTGGTTCGCGTTCTTCGACTCGAACCCGGTGCCCAGGGTGTAGCCCTTGACGGTCTGCGCCAGGATCACCGTCGGCGCGCCCTTGTGCGCCAGGGCGGCCTTGTACGCGGCGTAGACCTTGCGGGGCTCGTGGCCGCCGCGCGAGGTGTGGAAGCACTCGGCGATCTTCGCGTCGCTCAGCAGCTGCCCCATGGCCACCAGGGCCGGGTCGCCGCCGAAGAAGCGCTCGCGGATGTAGGCCGCGTCACGGGTGGCGTACGTCTGGAACTGCGCGTCCGGGGTCTCGCGCAGGCGGCGGACCAGGGCGCCGGTGGTGTCGAGCGCGAACAGCTCGTCCCAGGCGTTGCCCCACAGCGTCTTGACGACGTTCCAGCCGGCGCCGCGGAAGGCGCCCTCCAGCTCCTGCACGACGCGGAAGTTCGCGCGCACCGGGCCGTCGAGGCGCTGCAGGTTGCAGTTGATGACGAAGGTCAGGTTGTCCAGGCCTTCGCGGGCCGCGAGCGCGAGGGCCGCGGTCGACTCGGGCTCGTCCATCTCGCCGTCGCCCAGGAAGGCCCAGACGTGGGAGTTGGAGGTGTCCTTGATGCCGCGGTTCTCCAGGTAGCGGTTGAACCGCGCCTGGTAGATCGCGGACAGCGGGCCGAGGCCCATGGAGACCGTGGGGAACTCCCACAGCCAGGGCAGGCGCCGCGGGTGCGGGTAGGAGGGCAGGCCGTTGCCGCCGGCCTCCTGGCGGAAGTTGTCGAGCTGCTGCTCGGAGATGCGCCCGTCGAGGAAGGCGCGGGCGTAGATGCCCGGGGAGGCGTGACCCTGGACGTAGATCTGGTCGCCCGAGCCGTCGCTCTCCTTGCCGCGGAAGAAGTGCTGGAAGCCGGTCTCGTAGAGCCAGGCCGCCGAGGCGAAGGTGGCGATGTGGCCGCCGACGCCGTACTTCGAGCCGCGGGTCACCATGGCGGCCGCGTTCCAGCGGTTCCACGCGGTGATGCGGGCCTCCATCTCCTCGTCACCGGGGAAGGCCGGCTCGGCGGAGGTGGGGATGGTGTTGACGTAGTCCGTCTCCAGCAGCTTCGGCAGGGCCAGGCCGGCGGCCTCGGCGTGCTGGAGGGTGCGGCGGAGCAGGTATTCGGCGCGGCGCGTACCGGCGGCCTGGGCGACGGCGTCGAGCGAGGCCGCCCATTCGGCGGTCTCTTCGGTGTCGCGGTCCGGGAGCTGGTCGAGCTCGCTCGGAAGCTTTCCTACGGGGTCGGACATCGGTGTGCGCCGCCTTCCGGACAAAGGAGAGGTGGTGAAGAAAATCCCTGACGGGCAGGACAGGGTGGGCGGACCCGGTTGGGGCCCGTCAAGACTGTAAATCCCTGATCGATGATCGATCAAACGATTGCGGTGAAGTTAAGGGGCATCAACGAAAAGTCGGCACGCGGTGCCAGCGATTCAGACACCGCGTGCCGGGCGAATCGGGACAAAGAGGGCCCAGGTCGAGGACGTCAGGCGCGGGGCGCGCACCCGAGCACATGCCGCTTCACCAGCACCCCGATGTCCGGATCCTGGTTCCGGAAGGCCTCGACGAGCGCCGCGTGCTCCTCCGCGTACGACTTCTGCACGGTCCCCAGCCAGCGGATCGACAGCGCCGTGAACACCTCGATGCCCAGGCCCTCCCAGGTGTGCAGCAGCACGCTGTTCCCGGCCGCCCGCACCATCTCCCGGTGGAACCCGACCGTGTGCCGCACCTGCGCCGTGCCGTCCGACGCCCGGTCGGCGTCCCACAGGGCCGCCACGTGCGGCTCCAACGCCGAACAGTCCGCCGCCAGCCGCGGAGCGGCCAGCTCCGCCGCGATCTGCTCCAGACCGGCCCGGACCGGGTAGATCTCCTCCAGGTCCGCCGCCGTGAGGTTCCGCACACGGACGCCCTTGTTCGGCGCCGACTCGATCAGCCGCAGCGTCTCCAGCTCGCGCAGCGCCTCGCGCACCGGCGTCTGGCTGACCTCCAGCTCGACCGCGATCCGCCGCTCGACGATCCGCTCGCCGGGCTTCCAGCGCCCGCTGACGATCCCCTCCACGATGTGCTCGCGGATCTGCTCGCGCAGCGAGTGCACGACGGGTGGGGTGATCATCGGGGCTTCATCTCCTGGAGCGGCGTGCGGAGTCTGAACGTGCGGGTCTGATCGTGCGCGGTCTGATGCGTAGACAATACGGCGCAGTAGGCCCACGGCGAGCGTCCGCGGTCGGGGAGGCCGGGGTGAGGCTGGTTACAACCGTGGCTCCCGTGCTTGCGGATCCGGATCTTCCGGACCGCAGGGTACGACGACGGCGCCCCCGCCCGGAGTGGAATCCGGACAGGGGCGCCGTATGTGCTGCCGTCGATCGACAGCGGGGGCCTTACAGGCCGAGCTCGACCTCGAACTCGCCGGCCTCCAGGATCGCCTTCACGGCCGAGAGGTACCGGGCCGCGTCCGCGCCGTCCACCAGACGGTGGTCGTAGGACAGGGTCAGGTACGTCATGTCGCGGGCGCCGATCACGGTGCCCTCGGCGGTCTCCATGACCACCGGGCGCTTCACCGTGGCACCGATGCCCAGGATCGCGACCTGGTTCGGCGGCACGATGACCGTGTCGAACAGGGCGCCGCGGGAGCCGGTGTTGCTGATGGTGAAGGTCGCGCCGGACAGCTCGTCCGGGGTGATCTTGTTGCTGCGGACCTTGCCGGCCAGCTCGGCGGTCGCCTTGGCGATACCGGCCAGGTTGAGGTCACCGGCACCCTTGATGACCGGGGTCATCAGGCCCTTCTCGGAGTCCACGGCGATGCCGATGTTCTCCGAGTCGAAGTAGGTGATGGTGCCCTCGTCGTCGTTGATCCGGGCGTTGACGACCGCGTGGGCCTTCAGCGCCTGGGCCGCGGCCTTGACGAAGAACGGCATCGGGGACAGCTTGACGCCCTCGCGGGCGAGGAAGCCGGCCTTGGCCTTCTCGCGCAGCTTCATGATCTTGGTGACGTCCACCTCGACCACGGACGACAGCTGCGCCTGCGAGTGCAGGGCCTTCATCATGTTGTCGCCGATGACCTTGCGCATGCGGGTCATCTTGACCGTCTGACCGCGCAGCTCGGACACCGCGGCGGCAGCGGCCGGAGCAGCAGCGGCGGCCGGGGCCGGGGCGGCGGCAGCGGCCTTGGCGGCCTCGGCGGCGGCCAGGACGTCCTGCTTGCGGATACGGCCACCGACGCCGGTGCCCGTGACCGTGTTCAGGTTGACGCCGGCCTCGGAGGCCAGCTTGCGGACCAGCGGGGTCACGTACGCGCCCTCGTCACCGGCGGGAGCCGCCGGCGCGACGGGAGCGGCCGGGGCGACCGGAGCCGGGGCGGCGACCGGAGCGGCGGCCTGGACCGGCGCCGGGGCGGCGACCGGAGCGGCCGGAGCCACCGGGGCGGGCGCCGGGGCAGCCGGAGCCGGAGCAGCCGGAGCGGCAGCCGGAGCCGGAGCCGGAGCCGGAGCGGCGGCCGGGGCCGGAGCGGCCGGAGCCGCGGCGGCGGCCGGGGCAGCGCCCGCGACGCCGATGACGGCCAGACGGGCGCCGACCTCGGCGGTCTCGTCCTCGCCGACCAGGATCTCCAGCAGCGTGCCGGAGACCGGCGCGGGGATCTCGGTGTCGACCTTGTCGGTGGAGACCTCGAGCAGCGGCTCGTCGGCCTCGACCGTCTCGCCGACGGCCTTCAGCCAGCGGGTGACGGTGCCCTCGGTGACGGACTCGCCCAGGGCGGGCAGCACGACGTCGGTGCCGGACGCGGCCGGGGCGGCGGCCGCGGGGGCCTCGGCGACGGGGGCCGGGGCAGCGGCAGGCGCCTCGGCGACCGGGGCCGGGACGGCATCCGGAGCGGCGACCGTCTCGACGGCCGGTGCCGGGGCGGCGGCCGGGGCGCCGGAGCCGTCGTCGATGACGGCCAGCTCGGCGCCGACCTCGACGGTCTCGTCCTCAGCGACCTTGATGGAGGCCAGGATGCCGGACACGGGGGAGGGGATCTCGGTGTCGACCTTGTCGGTCGAGACCTCGAGCAGCGGCTCGTCGGCCTCGACGCGCTCGCCCTCGGCCTTCAGCCAGCGGGTGACAGTGCCCTCGGTGACGCTCTCGCCGAGCGCCGGAAGGGTTACAGAAACCGCCATGGTTTCAGTTGCTCCTTACGAATGGTGCGGTTGTGGTCGTCGCGCCCGTGACTGATTAGTCGTGTGCGTGCAGCGGCTTGCCGGCCAGGGCCAGGTGGGCCTCGCCGAGCGCCTCGTTCTGGGTCGGGTGCGCGTGGATGAGCTGCGCGACCTCGGCCGGCAGGGCTTCCCAGTTGTAGATCAGCTGGGCCTCGCCGACCTGCTCGCCCATCCGGTCACCGACCATGTGGACGCCGACCACGGCACCGTCCTTGACCTGGACGAGCTTGATCTCGCCCGCGGTCTTCAGGATCTTGCTCTTGCCGTTGCCCGCCAGGTTGTACTTCAGGGCCACGACCTTGTCCGCACCGTAGATCTCCTTGGCCTTGGCCTCGGTGATGCCGACGGAGGCGACCTCGGGGTGGCAGTAGGTCACGCGCGGCACGCCGTCGTAGTCGATCGGGACGACCTTCAGGCCGGCCAGGCGCTCCGCGACCAGGATGCCCTCGGCGAAACCGACGTGCGCGAGCTGCAGGGTCGGGACGAGGTCACCGACGGCCGAGATGGTCGGCACGTTGGTCTGCATGTACTCGTCGACCAGGACGTAGCCGCGGTCCATCGCGACGCCCTGCTCCTCGTAGCCCAGGCCCTGGGAGACCGGACCGCGGCCGATGGCGACCAGCAGCACCTCGGCCTCGAAGGTCTTGCCGTCGGCCAGGGTGACCCGGACGCCGTTCTCGGTGTACTCGGCCTTGTCGAAGAAGGTGCCGAGGTTGAACTTGATGCCGCGCTTGCGGAAGGAGCGCTCAAGGATCTTGGAGCTGTTCTCGTCCTCGACCGGGACGAGGTGCTTCAGGCCCTCGATGATGGTGACGTCCGTGCCGAAGGACTTCCACGCCGAGGCGAACTCGACGCCGATCACGCCGCCGCCGAGGATGATCGCCGACTGCGGGACGCGGTCCAGGACCAGCGCGTGGTCGGAGGAGATGATCCGGTTGCCGTCGATGGTCAGGCCCGGGAGCGACTTCGGCACGGAGCCGGTCGCCAGCAGGACGTGGCGGCCCTGGATGCGCTGCCCGTTCACGTCGACCGAGGTCGGGGAGGACAGGCGGCCCTCACCCTCGATGTAGGTCACCTTGCGGGAGGCGACCAGGCCCTGCAGGCCCTTGTACAGGCCGGCGATCACGTCGTCCTTGTACTTGTGCACACCGGCGATGTCGATGCCCTCGAAGGAGGTCTTCACGCCGAACTGCGCGGCCTCGCGCGCCTGGTCCGCGATCTCGCCCGCGTGCAGCAGAGCCTTGGTGGGGATGCAGCCGTTGTGCAGGCAGGTGCCGCCGAGCTTGTTCTTCTCGATCAGGGCAACGTCCAGACCCAGCTGGGCAGCGCGCAGGGCCGCGGCGTAGCCGCCACTGCCACCGCCGAGGATCACTAGGTCGAAAACGGTGCTGGCGTCGTTCGCCACGTCACGTCCTCCATGCATGTGCGCCGGGCACCGGTCCTCTGTGACCGGGCGGCGGCTGGTGTTCGGCCGCTTGTTTCTTCGGCCCTGTGGTGGGCCCTGTCCTGCCGAGAACCCATCTTCGCATTTGTCGCGGGAACACGGGACGCCGGGCCCGGACTGCGACGGGTCGTTCTGCCGGAAGCAGGGGTTACCGAAGCGTAGAAACCTACGGATTTCGTTGTGGGTGAACACCCGGCCCCTTGTCGGTGAGTGCTCAGGGGGCCGGGGTGCGTTGTGCGTCACATGTCAAGCGTCGTACCGCGCCGGGCGCGGCGGCGGCCTCAGCCCAGGTCGCCGGTGGCGGTGCGCTCGGCCAGCCGCACCAGGGTGCGCACGGAGGAGCCGGTGCCGCCCTTGGGGGTGTAGCCGTACGGGGCGCCCTCGTGGAAGGCCGGGCCCGCGATGTCCAGGTGCGCCCAGGTGATGCCGTCGCCGATGAACTCCTGGAGGAAGAGGCCGGCCACCAGGCCGCCGCCCATGCGCTCGCCCATGTTGGCGATGTCGGCGGTGGGGGAGTCCATGCCCTTGCGCAGGTCGGCGGGGAGCGGCATCGGCCAGGAGGCCTCGCCGACCTCCTCGGCGATCTCGTGGACCGACGTACGGAAGGCGTCGTCGTTGGCCATGATGCCGAAGGTGCGGTGGCCCAGCGCCAGCACCATCGCGCCGGTCAGGGTCGCGACGTCGACGATCGCGTCCGGGTTCTCCTCCGAGGCCTTGGTCAGGGCGTCTGCCAGGACGAGGCGGCCCTCGGCGTCGGTGTTGAGGACCTCGACGGTCTTGCCGCTGTACATGCGCAGCACGTCGCCGGGGCGGGTCGCGGAGCCGGAGGGCATGTTCTCGGCGAGCGCGAGCCAGCCGGTGACGTTGACGGCCAGGCCCAGGCGGGCCACGGCGACCACGGCGGCGAAGACGGCGGCGGCGCCGGACATGTCGCACTTCATGGTCTCGTTGTGGCCGGCCGGCTTCAGGGAGATGCCGCCCGAGTCGTAGGTGATGCCCTTGCCGACGAACGCGAGGTGCTTCCCGGCGTCCGGGTGGGTGTAGGCGATCTTCACCAGGCGCGGCGGGTTCTCGGAGCCCTTGCCGACGCCCATGATGCCGCCGTAGCCGCCCTTGACCAGCGCCTTCTCGTCCAGGACCTGGACCTTGAGGCCGTGCTCCTTGCCGGTCGCCGACGCGATGGCGGCGAAGGAGGCCGGGGTGAGGTCGTTCGGCGGGGTGTTGATCAGGTCGCGGGCGGTGTTGACCTCGGACGCGACGACGACGGCGCGCTCGGCCGCGGCCTTGTGCTCCTTGTCGCGCGGCTTGGCGCCGAGCAGGGCCACCTCGGCGAGCGGGAGCTTCGGGCCGCCGTTCTTGGCGGCCTTCTTCTCGCCGCCCTGGTAGGTGGTGAAGGCGTAGGCACCGAGCAGTGCGCCCTCGGCGACGGCGGTGACGGCGGAGGCGTCCTCGAGGGGGAGCGCGAAGGCGGCCTTCTTGCTGCCGTGCAGCGCGCGGGCGGCGGCGCCGGCGGCGCGGCGCAGCGCCTCCTCGTCGTAGGACTCCTCGTCGCCCGGCACCGGGCCGAGGCCGACCGCCAGCACGACCGGGACCTTGAGGCCGTCCGGGGCCGGCAGCTTGGTGGTCTCGCCTTCGGCGCCCGAGGCGCCCATGGCGTCGAGCACGGCGGCGAGCTTCCCGTCGTACGCGTTGTCCACGGCCTCGGCGCCCGGTGCCACGACGGGGCCCTTCGGGCCCTTCGCGACGCCGACCACGAGGGCGTCGGCGCGCAGCGTCGCCGCGCCGGCAGTGCTGAGAGTCAGAGCAGTCACGGTGGTGAAGTCTCGCTTCCGTTTGTGTTGTGGGCCGAGTGGGTGGAACGGCCATCCGGAGCGATCGTATTCCGGCCCGAACGGCCGCCAGAAATGAGCCTACGCTCAGCGGCTCGACCGTACGCCATTCCGGGGTTTGGCAAGTTGTTCGACTTGGCCGCTCGCGGGTTCACCCGTCTGTGGTCTCTGTTCCAGGTTTGCCCGTTAGACCTGAACGGAGCCGCGAGACTCGAGCCACTCTCGCAAGGGGACGCGGGGTCCCTTTGCATGATTTCCACAGAGCCTCCTCGGCCCGGCCTACCGCCAAGGGCCGTAGTCGAGAGTGCCTGCGGGGGGAAAGGCCGAAATGGTCAACAAAAGCCGGATGAACAGGGTTGCGGCCGCAATGGCCGTCGCAGCGCTGGTATCCGTGGCATTGCCCGGCGCGTCCGCCCAGGCGGCCGCCACCACACCGCGCATCGACCTGAGAGTCCTCGTCGTCGACGACGGCGGCAGTTCGGTGGAGGCGATCACCGCCGAGCTCCGCGACACGGGGGTGCCCTACACGCGCGTCCAGCTGGGCGGCAGCGGTCGCCCGGTGATCGACGCGGCGTTCCTCAGCGACGTCGTCGACGGACGGCCGCGCGCGAAGTACCAGGGCGTCGTGCTGCCGAACGAGAACCCGTTCGGGGAGGGCTCGGCCGAGATGGCGGCGCTCGTCGCGTACGAGACCGCGTACGGGATCCGCCAGGTCGACGCCTACACCTGGGCCCACCCGGGCGTGGGCCTGGAGTACACCGACAACGGCGGCTACAGCGGCCAGCTCGACGGCACGCAGGCGGCCGTCACCGCGGCCGGCAAGGCGGGCCCCTTCGGCTACCTCGGCGGCCAGGTCGCCTTCGAGGACAACTCCGCCCTGGTCCCCGAGAGCTACGGCTTCATGGGCAGGCCCCGGGCCGGCTACACCAGCTACGTGGACGCGCCCGTCGGCTCCGGCCGCGCCTCGCTGGTCGGCGAGTACACCCACGACGGCCGCAGCGAACTGGTCGTCACCTTCGGCTACAACCAGTACCAGCAGCAGTTCCGGCTGCTCGCCCGCGGCATCGTCGACTGGCTGACCCAGGGCGTCCACCTCGGCCAGAGCCGCAGCTGGTTCGCGGTCCACGTCGACGACGTCTTCGCCCCGGACGCCCGCTGGAACAAGGAGCTCGACTGCACCCCCGGCGACTACGCCTGCGCGGGCGGCGAGGGCAAGGAGAGCACCATCCGGATGTCCGCCGCCGACGCCCAGTACGCGGCGCAGTGGCAGCAGGCCAAGGACTTCAAGCTCGACATGCTCTTCAACGGCGGCGCCGGCGAGGAGTGGAAAGCCGAGAACGGCGGGACCGACGCCCTCACCGCACAACTCGTCGCGGACCGGGCCAAGTACCGCTGGCTCAACCACACCTACACCCACCCGTTCCTCGGCTGCATCCAGGACACCACCACCGTCCCCTGGACCTGCGTCAAGGACGCGAGCGGCACCGTCACCTGGATGAGTCGCGCCGAGATCTCCGCCCAGATCCGCGACAACGTCAACTGGGCGACGTCCAAGGGCATCAGCGTCGACCGCACCGAGCTCGTCACCGGCGAGCACTCCGGCCTGAAGACCCTCCCGCAGCAGGGCCAGGACAACCCCAACCTCGCGGGCGCGCTCGCCGACAACGGGGTCAGGTGGGTCGGCAGCGACAACTCGCGCGAGCCGGCGCAGCGGCCCGTCGGCGCCGCCCAGACCGTCCCCCGCCACCCGATGAACGTGTACTACAACACGGGCACCAACGCGGAGATGGCCGACGAGTACAACTGGCTCTACACCAGCCGCGCCCAGGGCGGCAGCGGCATCTGCGAGGACAACCCGGCGACCTCCACCTGCCTGCCCGCCCCCCTCGACACCGCCACCGGGTACCTCGAACACATCGTGCCCGCCGAGGCCCGCACCGCCCTGCGCCACGTCCTGGCCAACGACCCGCGCCCGCACTACGTCCACCAGTCCAACCTCGCCGAGGACCGCACCCTCTACCCCGTCCTGGACCGGGTCCTCGACACCTACCGCACCCTGTACGCGCCCAACACGCCGATCGTGAACCAGAGCATGAAGGAGATCGGCACCGAACTCGGCCGCCGCGCCGCCTGGGACAAGGCGCTCGCCGCGGGCCGGGTCACCGCGTACCGGATCGGCACCGCCGTCACCGTCAAGGCCCCCTCCGGGGTCCTCGCCCCGATCACCGCGCCGAACGGCACCAAGAAGCAGCTCCTGCTGGGCACGGCCGACTTCGGCACGGCCTACGCCGGCAACCGCTCGGCCTGGACCGGCCCGGAGCCACTGCAGAGCTCGGTCACGCTCCGCCTGCCCGGCTGACCGCGGCCGCACCCGATCCCACCGGCCGAGCGGGTCCCATCCCCGCTCGGCCGCAGCCCTGCGAGCCTCACAACATCACAGTCCGGGGGGACATACCGCAATGAGCCATGGGCGTCACGTCACCATGCTCACCGAAGGAACCTATCCGCACGTCCACGGGGGAGTCAGCACCTGGTGCGACCAGCTGGTGCGGGGCATGCCGGAGGTCGACTTCAACGTCATAGCCCTGACCGGCACCGGCCGCGAGCCGGTCACCTGGGAACTGCCGCGCAACGTCTACCGGCACACCGCCTTCCCCCTGTGGGGACCCGCCCCCGGCCGCAGCCGCGGCCGCGGCACGGCCCTGCGCGGCAAGGAGCACCGCCGGTTCGCCGAGACCTACGAGGCCTTCCTCCTCTCCTTACTCGGCCCCCCGCCGGCCACCGCCGGGCGGACCCCCGCCCCCGGGCACGGCGGGTTCTCCGAGGCGCTGCGCGAACTCGCCGTGCTCGCCCGCTCCGGCCGGCTCGCCCACGCCCTGCGTTCCGAAACGGTCCTGCGCCTGATGATGGCCGTGTGGACCCGCCCGGGCCTGCCCACGGCCGCCGCCGCACCCACCGTCCACGACGCGCTCACCGCCACCGACCTGCTGGAACACGCGCTGCGCCCGCTGGCCGTACGGATCCCGCCCGACAGCGTCGCCCACGCCGTCAGCAGCGGCCTCGCCACCCTGCCCGCGCTCGCCGCCAAACACCTCGACGGGGTGCCGTTCCTGCTCACCGAGCACGGCATCTACCTGCGCGAGCGCTACCTCGGCTACCGCCGGGCCGCCGAGCGCTGGCCCGTCAAGGCCCTCGTCCTCGGCTTCTACCGCGAGCTCAACTCCGAGGGCTACCGGCAGGCCGACCTGATCACCCCCTGCAACCAGTACAACCGCCGCTGGGAGGAGCGGGGCGGAGCGGACGCCGACCGGATCCGCACCGTCTACAACGGCGTCGACCCGTACGCCTTCCCCGAGGCCGGCCCCGAACCCGAGGTGCCCACCCTCAGCTGGTGCGGGCGCATCGACCCGATCAAGGACCTCGAAACCCTCATCCGCGCCTACGCGTTCATGCGCGCCGAGCTGCCCGCCCTGCGGCTGCGCCTGTTCGGCCCCGTCCCGGCCGGCTGCGAGGACTACAGGCTCCGCCTGGAGAAGCTCGCCGCCGAACTCGGGGTCGGGGACGGGATCACCTACGAGGGCCGGATCGCGGAGGTCGCCAAGGCCTACGCCGCCGGCAGCATCGTGATGCTCTCCAGCATCAGCGAGGGCTTCCCGTTCAGCATCATCGAGGCCATGTCCTGCGGGCGGACCACCGTCTCCACCGACGTCGGCGGGGTCCGCGAGGCCGTCGGCGACACCGGCCTCGTCGTCCCGCCGCGCGAACCCGAGACCATGGCCCGCGCCGCGCTCGCCCTGCTCCGCGACGACCGGCGCCGCGCCGAGCTGGGCCGGCTCTCCCGCAAACGGGTCGTCGAGAAGTTCACCCTCCACCAGTCCGTGGACGGCTTCCGGCACATCTACCGCGAACTCGCCGGCCAACCCGTCCTGCCCGTCCACGAGGGTGACCACTGGACCCAGCGGCTCGCCGACCCCTGGTACCGGGAACTCGCGGCCGACGGGAGCCCGTGGTGAGCGGATCCCTCTGGCTGCGCGTCCCCGGCGGCGACACCCTGCCCGCCCTCCCGCGCCCCCGCCGCACCGCGGCGGGGGCCGGGGACACCGCGGCCGACCCGATGGACGAACTCGCCGGGCGCCTGGACGGGTTCATCGCGGCCGCCGTCCACCCCGACGAGATCGCCGCCATCCTGGAGTCCGACGGGATGACCGACGAGCACATCCGGCTCACCTACGGCCGCCGCGACTCCTTCGACCTCGCCGAGCAGCTGTACACCCGGGTGCCGCGGGCCTTCCCCGAGCCGGAGGAGCGCACCGACCCCTGGAAGGTGTCCCTCGCCGCCTGCCTGCTCCGCGGGGTGATCTTCGCCCTGCCCGGCCTCGCCTACGTCCTCGGCGCACCGCTGCTGGAGGGCCCGCCGGACCGGCTCGGACTGCCCGCCGGAACCCTCACCCTGCTCGCCGGGGCCCTCGTCGGCTGGGTGTGGGACCAGACCCTGTCCCACCGCGCCTACTCCTGGCTGGGCCTGGGCGACCGGGCCGCCGCCGGGCGGACCCTGCTCGTCGGCGCCCCCACCGGCGCCCTGCTCGGCATCGCCGCCGCGCTCACCGTCCCCGGCGGGCCGCCGTTCAGCCACGCCTTCGCCGCCGGGCAGGCCGTGTACGTCGGGGCCGCCACCGTCCTGCTGGTCCTCGGCCGGGAGCGGCTGCTCGTCGCCGCGCTCGCGCCCATGACCGCGGGGGCCGTCCTCGCGCTCTTCACCGACCTGCCCGTGCCCCTGCGCGTGGCCCTGCTCCTCGTGTCCCTGCTGGCCGCCTGCACGCTGGCGCTGCGCGAACTGCCGCTTGCCCCCGGCGTACGGGCCCTCGCGCGGCGGGTCCGCGACCGGTCGGACCGGCGCCCCGGCCGGGGCCGCGGCCGGCTCCCGGGCGGGCCGGGCGGGCCGGGCGGTCCGGTGCGCTGGCGGATGCTGCGCGGCGCCGAGGAGGAGTACGGCCCGCGCGGGCCCCGGCTCGGCGAGTCCGTCCCGTACGGGGTGTTCGGCCTCGGCACCGGCCTGCTGGTGCTGTACGCCGCGCTGGGCGAGGTCCTCGCCGGCGGCCCGGCCGAAGCCGTCGCCGCGCCCTCCGCGGTGGCGCTCACGCTGAGCATGGGGCCCGCCGAGTGGCTGCTCCACCGGTTCCGCAGCAGGAGCCTCGCCGGGCTGCGGGCGGCCCGCTCGCCCCGGCAGTTCCGGCTGCGGATGCTCGGCACGCTGGCCCGCTGCATGGCCGTGTACCTGGCGGTGCTCCTCGTCCTCGGCGTGGTGGGAACCCTGTTCTGGCCCGGCGCGCCGGGCATGACCGGGGTCCGCGTCGCGACGCTGCTGCTGCTCGGCGGTGTGATGTGGACGGGGCTGCTGCTGCAGTCCTTCGGCGCGGTCCGGGCCGCCGCCGCCGTCTGCGCCTCCGCGGCCCTCGCGCAGAGCCTGGCCCTGCTGCTGGGGGTCGGGCAGCCCCGGCTGGTGCAGCTGGTCGTGGCGGGCACGGCCGCGGCCGCCCTCGCCGCGCTGGTCTGCCTGTTCCTCGGCAGGGCGACGGCACACCGCTGACCGCGCCCGCGCCCCCGTACGCCCTCCGTGCCCCGTACGACCCGACCTGACCCGTCTGAGAAGAAGGACCCCATGCTGCTGGTGCCGCTCTACGAGCACCCCGACGACCGGCCCGACGACTGGGAGCTGCTGATCCGCTCCGCGGGCCGGCTCCACTCGGTGGTCCTCAACCCGGCCAGCGGGCCGGGCGAGGCCCGCGACGCACGGTTCGCCGTCGTCGCCGAGCGGCTGCGCGACGCCGGAGTGCCCGTCCTCGGCTACGCCGACACCGACTACGGGCGCCGTCCCCACGCCGACGTCGTCCGGGACCTGCTGCGCCACCGCGACTGGTACGGCGCCGACGGGGCCTTCCTCGACCAGGCCGCCCCCGACCCGGCGCTGCTCGGCCACTACGGCCGGCTCGCCGTCGCCGCCCGGGCCGCCGGCGCCCGCACCCTCGTCCTCAACCACGGCGTCCACCCGGACCCCGGCTACGCCGAACTCGCCGACCTCCTCGTCACCTTCGAAGGGCCCTGGGACGCCTACCGGAACGCGGCCGTGCCCTCCTGGACCGCCGACCACCCCGCCGACCGGTTCTGCCACCTCGTGTACGCCGTCCCGCCGGGCGCGCCCGCCGCCGAACTCGCCCGGCAGCGGCGGGCCGCCGTGCACTGCGCGGTCCCCGGGACCGGCGCGCACCCCTGGGGCACCCTCCCGAACGCGCTCCGGGACGCGCCGTGAGGGGCCCGGCGGCGTCCGGTCCGGCGCCCCGGCACCCGCGGCGCAGGCGTCCGCTGCGGCGGCTCGGGGCGGCGCTGCTGCTCGTACCGCTGCTGCTCCTGGCGGCCTGCACCGCCGAGCCGGACGGCGGGGAACCGGACCCGGGCCTGGCCCCCGCGCCGGAGGGGCGCTGGCAGCCGCGGCCCGGCACCGGATGGCAGTGGCAGCTCACGGGGAAGCTCGACACCTCCGTGGAGGCGTCCGTGTACGACGTCGACGGCTTCACCACGACCGCGGAGCAGGTCGAGACGCTGAAGAGGGCCGGGCGCCGGACCATCTGCTACCTGTCCACGGGGGCCTGGGAGGACTTCCGGCCCGACGCGGCGGCCTTCCCCGCGGAGCTCCTCGGCAAGGGCAACGGCTGGGAGGGCGAGCGCTGGCTGGACGTCCGGCGCCGCGCCGAGCTGGAGCCGCTGATGGCCAAGCGCATCGACATGTGCCGGGACAAGGGCTTCGACGCGGTGGAACCGGACAACATGGACGGCTACGCCAACGACACCGGGTTCCCGCTGACCGCCGAGGACCAACTGCTCTACAACCGGCTGGTCGCACGGCTCGCCCACGACCGGGGGCTCGCGGTCGGGCTGAAGAACGACCTGGACCAGATCCCCCAGCTGGTGGGCGACTTCGACTTCGCGGTCAACGAGCAGTGCGTCCAGTACGAGGAGTGCCAGGAGCTGGTCCCGTTCGTCAAGGCGGGGAAGGCCGTCTTCCACGTCGAGTACGAGCTTCCGACGAGCCGGTTCTGCGGCCTCACGCGGAAGCTGAAGTTCAGCTCCCTGCAGAAGGAGTACGAGCTGGGGGCCTGGCGCAAGACCTGCTGAGATCCCGCGCCCGTCCCGCGCCGCCGCACTCCGCCCCACCCCACCCCACCTCACGTGACGGGCAGGACGACGTGCACCCGGTAGCCGCCGCCGTAGCGGGGCCCGGCGAAGCAGGAGCCGCCCAGGGCGCCGGCCCGCTCCCGCATCCCGAGGAGCCCGTGCCCGCCGCCCTCCGCGGCGGCCGCCGCGGAGGGGGCCGCGTCGCTGCCGCTGCCGCCGCCGTCGTCGAGGACGGTGACCTCGGTGGAGGCGCCCACCCGGACCACGCTGACCTCGGCGCTGGCGCCCGGGCCCGCGTGCTTGCGCACGTTGGTCAGCGCCTCCTGGATGACCCGGTACGCCGCCAGGTCCACGGCCGCCGGCAGCGGACCGCCGTCCCGGCTCGGCTCCGGGTCCAGGTCCACCATCACCTTCACCGGCAGCCCGGCGTGCCGGAAGGTGTCCACCAGCTCGTCGAGCCGGGCCAGCCCCGGGGCCGGCTCGGTCGGCGCCTCCGGATCGCCGGACTGGCGCAGCAGTCCGACCGTGGCGCGCAGCTCGTTCAGCGCCGAGCGGCTGGCGTCCCGTACGTGGGCCAGGGCCTCCTTGGCCTGGTCGGGGCGCTTGTCCATGACGTGCGCGGCCACCCCGGCCTGCACGTTGACCAGGGCGATGTGGTGGGCGACCACGTCGTGCAGGTCGCGGGCGATCCGCAGCCGCTCCTCGGCGACCCGACGCCGGGCCTCCTCCTCGCGGGTCCGCTCCGCCCGCTCGGCCCGCTCCCGGATGGCGTCGACGAAGGCCCGCCGGCTGCGGACCGCGTCGCCAGCGGCCGCGGCCATGCCGGTCCAGGCGAACACGCCGACGTTCTCCTGCGAGTACCAGGGCAGCGGGCCGGAGGCCAGCATGGCCACCCCCGTCAGGCCGGCCATGGTCAGCAGGCCGAGGCGCCAGGTGGTGGGCCGGTCGGTGCGGGAGGCCAGCGTGTACAGGGCGATCACGGCGGCCATGGCGACGGGCGCCCGGGGTTCGCCGGAGGCGAGTTCCACCACGGACAGCCCGATGGTGGCGGCGAGCACGGCGCGGGTGCGCAGCCGCCGGAAGACGAGGGCCGCCGCGGCCAGCAGCATCAGCACCAGCGACAGCGGATCGGGGGTGCGGGTGCCGAAGGTGGGCCCGTGCGGGCCGCGCGGGTCGACGAACGAGCCGAGGACCATCGCTACGAGCGCCCCGAGCGCGAGGACGGCGTCGATGGCCAGCGGATGGGCCCGCAGCCACCTCCGGGTGGCGGGGAACGGCCCGAGGTCTGTCGTCACCCCGATACGGTACGGCCTGCTCCGGCCCGGGTGGTCCGGCCGCCGGAGAACGGGGTCAGCGGTGCGGGCGGGGCCGTGGGGGCGCGGCCGCGGGCGGCAGCGGGCGCCGCCGCAGCGGGGTGGCGGCGCGCTGCGGGCCCCGCGCGGCGAGGGCCAGGCACAGGCCGAGGACGGCGGCGATGGCGGCGAGGTGCTCCTTGCCGGCCAGGTTGTCCTTGACCAGGACCTCGCCGATCATGGCGATGACCACCAGGGCGCCGGTCAGGTGCGCGCGGTGGCGCCAGCACAGGTAGAGGGCGAGGCCGACGACCGCCGCCGACGGGCCGGTGTCGTTGACGACCCGGTCGGACAGCGGCAGGCCGAGGGGGTGGTCGGGCCCCAGCGCGAGCCCGAGCCGGGCGTACGTGGTCCCGGCGAGGGTGGCGACGTAGCCGAAGGCCAGCGTGCGCCACCAGCCGATGCAGATCTCCGCGATCCCGAACACCAGCAGGATCTGGACGAGGGCCCCCCACACCGGCAGGTCAAGCGCGGGGACGAACAGCGACAGCGGGGTCCGCAGCAGGGCCAGCCAGAACGGGTCGGTGGCCTTGACCGACCCGAGGTTCTGGACGGGCCGGAACCCCCAGGACGTGTTCTGGACGATCTGGAAGACGAAGGTCAGGCAGACGGCCCCCAGGGTCATCGGGAGGGCCCGCCAGCGGTCGCGGACGAGGGCCTCCCGGACGGTCCCGCACAGGGGCCCCCACTCACGGCGGGCGAAACGCCGCAGTGGGGTCGTCGTCCACGCTGTCAACGATTGGTCTCCAGATGTCTGCGGTTGAGCCACTTGGGCAGCCCGGGAGCCTCCAGGAAGCCCTCGGCCCGGCCCGCGGCGATGCCGATCCGCAGCAGGTCGGAGCTCTTCTCGAAGAGCATGAACCGCGGCTCCCAGATCGGCCGGTATTTGGCGTTGGCCCGGTAGAGGGACTCGATCTGCCACCAGCGGGAGAAGAAGCTCAGCAGCGAGCGCCACATGCGCAGCACCGGACCCGCGCCCAGCTTGGACCCCCGTTCGAAGACCGAGCGGAACATCGCGAAGTTGAGCGAGACCTGTGTGACGCCGATCTCCTTCGAGCGTTCGAGGAGTTCGATGACCATGAACTCCATCAGACCGTTCTCGGAGTCGCGGTCACGGCGCATCAGGTCCAGCGACAGGCCCTTGGGGCCCCAGGGCACGAAGGACAGCAGCGCCCGCAGGTCGCCGTTGCCGTCGGTGCACTCCAGCATCACGCACTGGCCGTCGGCCGGGTCGCCGAGGCGGCCCAGCGCCATGGAGAAGCCGCGCTCGGTGGCGCCGTCGCGCCAGTCGTCGGCGCGGCGCACCAGCTCGGCCATCTCCTCGGCGGGGATGTCGGCGTGCCGGCGGATGCGGACGCCGTAGCCGGCCCGCTTGACCCGGTTGAAGGCCTGCCGGACGGTCCGCATCGCACGGCCCTCCAGGGTGAACTCGGCGGTCTCGACGATCGCCTCGTCGCCCAGCTCCAGCGCGTCCAGGCCGTGCCGGGCGTAGATCTGCCCCGCCTCCTCGCTCGCGCCCATCACGGCGGGCACCCAGCCGTGCTCGCGGGCCTCGGCCAGCCACGGGTCGATGGCGCCGGGCCAGGCCTCGGGGTCGCCGATCGGGTCGCCGGAGGCAAGGGAGACACCGCCGACGACGCGGTAGGTGACGGCCGCCTTCCCGGTGGGGGACCAGATGACGGACTTCTCGCGGCGCAGCGCGAAGTAGCCGAGGGAGTCGCGGTCGCCCTGCCTGGCCAGCAGCGCCCGCAGCTTCTCCTCGTCCTCCTCGGTGATCGGGTCCACGGCCCGGCGGGAGCGGAACGCGGCGAGCAGCACCGCGAGCAGCAGCACCATCGACATGACGTTGATGACGACGTCCACCCAGGCGGGGGTGGTGATGGCCGCGTAGTCGCGGGCGTCGGGGTCCAGGGTGATCAGGCGCATCGCGCCGTAGCGCCAGCGGGCGAGGAACGTGGCCTTCGAGGCGTCCGGGTCGGTGTTGGCGGCGCCGACGATCAGCGCGGCGAGCAGCGAGGTGACGAGCAGGCCGACGGCGGCGACGGCGGTGGCCAGCTTGGGGTTGGAGCGGTCGCCCTTGGCGTAGAACTCCTTGCGGCCCAGCAGCAGGGCGCCGACGAACGACGCGGTCAGGACGAGCGACACCCAGTTCTGGGTGTGGTCGCGGAACTCCGGGTAGCAGACGTCCAACTCGCCGCCGGTGCACGGGGCGAAGGCGGCGACGGCGAAGGCCATCAGGAGCAGTCCGGCCAGTACCAGGTTCAGGATCCACGCGGCCCGCTTGCGCCGGCCCATGGTGACGGCGAGCAGCAGCGAGAACAGGCCGGACGCGAAGCCCGCCGTGAGCAGGTACGGGGTGTAGAAGTCCTCGGTGTTGTGGCGGCGCAGGTCCTGGCCGAGGGACACCCACACCGCGCTGAGGAAGTTCACGAAGGTGACGGCGCGCAGGTACCACACCGCGAAGGCGGCGCTGCGGCGGGAGCGGACGGATCCGCGGCCGCCGCCCTCGTCCTTCTTCCCGTCGGCGTCCCTCGCGGTGTCCTTCGCGGCGCCCTTCGCCCCGTCCTTGGCGGTGGCGTCGGCTTTGGCGGGCTGTCGGTCCTGTCGGTCCTGCGGCGCCTGTCGGGCACGCGGGGCCTGTGCCGTCTTTGCGGCATTCCGGTCAATATCTGCGCTGGTCAAGCGGGCCTCTCCCATGAAACGCGATCATATGGGGCGCCACCGACCACGGCTGGCCGGATCGGGGAGCCACGGCCGGTCGCGGCCCCGGCTCCCCGCCGGTTCAGTCCTCCTGCTCCGGCTCCGGCGCGGCCCGCTCCGGCAGCTCCGCCGCGAGTGCGGCAGCCGCCTGGACCAGGGGGAGCGCCAGCAAGGCCCCGGTTCCCTCCCCTACGGTGACGCCGTGCGAGAGCACGGGGTTGAGCGCCATCCGGTCAAGTGCCTTCGCCTGGCCGGGTTCGCCGCTCGCCTGGCCGGCCAGCCACCAGTCCGGGGAGCGGAACGCGGCCCGCTGGGCCACCAGTCCGCAGGCCGCCGAGACGACCCCGTCGAGGATCACCGGCGTACGGCGCACCGCGCACTGGAGCAGGAAGCCGGTGATCGCGGCGACGTCCGCCCCGCCGACCGCCGCGAGCAGCGCCACCTGGTCGCCGAGGACCGGCCGGGCCCGGCGCAGCGCGTCCCGGATCGCCGCGCACTTGCGCATCCAGGTCAGGTCGTCGATGGGCTGCCCGCCGCGCCCGGTGACCACCGAGGCGTCGGTGCCGCACAGCGCGGCGACGAGCACCGCGGCGATGGTGGTGCCGCCGACGCTCAGGTCCCCGAGGACGACCAGGTCGGTGCCGGAATCGGCCTCCTCGTCGGCGATGCGCATGCCGAGCCGGATCGCCTCCTCGGCCTCCTCGCGGGTGAGGGCGTCCTCGACGTCGATCCGGCCGCTGCCGCGGCGCACGCGGTGCCGGACCACGTCCTCGGGCAGCAGGCCGGGCTCGCAGTCCAGGCCGGCGTCCACGACCCGCACCGAGGCCCCGAACCGCCCGGCGAGGATCGCGACGGGCCCCGCCCCGTCGAGCACGGAGCGCACCAGTTCGTGGGCGCTGCCGGCGGCCCGGGCGGACACCCCGGCGGAGGCGATCCCGTGGTCGGCGGCGAACAGGACGACCCGGGGCCGCTCGATCGGCTCGACCGGAACCCGCCCCTGCGCGGCGGCCAGCCACTCGGCGAGCTCGTCGAGCCGCCCCAGCGCCCCGGCCGGCACGGCCAGCCGAGCACGGCGCTCCTCGGCGTCGCGGCGGACGCCGCCGTCGGGGCGCTCGATCAGATCGGAGAAGTCGTCGAGATTCAGGGTGGTCATCTGCCAGAGCGTACAGCCGGTAAGGCCCTGCCCAAGCCCCTCTGCGGGCCCCGCCCCGCACCCCGTTTCCGGGCGGTCCGGCAGCCCCGCGCCCGGCCCGACCGGGGCCCTCTCCGGGCTCCGGAACGCCCCGGCCGCCGGACGGCCGGGATCAGTCCTTCAGGACCAGCGCCTGCCCGGCGACCACCAGCAGGACGTGCTCGCACTCGCCCGCCACCGCGTTGTTCAGCCGCCCGAGCTCGTCCCGGAAGCGGCGGCCCGAGGCGGTCGCGGGCACGACCCCCGAGCCGACCTCGTTGCTGACGGCCACCACCGTGCGGCGCGTCGCCCGCAGGGCCGCCACCAGCTCCGCCACCCGCCCCTGCAGCTCCTTGCGGCCGCGGCCCGCCCACACGGCGTCGTCCCAGGCGCCCGCCCGGTCCATGGCGTCCGTCAGCCACAGCGCCAGGCAGTCGATCAGCAGCGGCGGCCCGCCCTCCCTCAGCAGCGGCGCCAGCTCGCAGGTCTCCACCGTCCGCCAGTTCCCGGGCCGCCGGTCCCGGTGCAGTCCGACCCGTGCCGCCCACTCCGGGTCGCCCTCGCGGGTTCCGGAGGTGGCCGCGTAGAGCACCTCCGGGAAGCCCGCCAGCCGCCGCTCCGCCTCCACGGACTTCCCCGAGCGGGCGCCGCCCAGCACCAGCGTCCGGCGCGGCAGGTCCGGCACCGCGTGGTACTCGCCCACGGTCACCGTCGTCCCGTCCGGCACCGCGCGCGCCCCGGCCGCCGCGCACCGCCGCTCCAGCTCGCGCCCCGGCGGGGTGTCGTGGTCCAGGTGCACCGCGATCACGTCCGTGGTGGGCCCGGCGGCGCCCTCCGCCCGGAGCCGGGCCAGCGCCTCCGGCCGGCCCAGCACGTCCGCGAGGACCATGTCGTACGGGCGCTGCGGGAAGCCGAGCCCGCCGCGCTGCTGCCCGGCCGGCGCCGCCCCCGGGGGCAGGTAGAGCAGCCTGCTGCCGTCCGGGCCGGTCACCTCGTACCCGGTGCCCGGCGCGTCCATCGGCACCGCCCGCACCCGGTGGCCGCTGATCACCGCGAGCTCCCGCCCGTCGGGCACCCGCACGGCCGCGGGCAGCCCGGGCGGCAGCTCCACGGCGGGCCCGTCGTGCGGATGGGTCAGCAGGACCTGCCGCACGCCGGCCAGCGAGTGCCCGGCCCGGGCCCCGGCCAGGACCGCCCCGGGGGTCAGGTCGAGCAGCAGGGCCCCGTCCACGAGCACGGACGTCGCGGCGCGCGCCCGGGGGCCGACGGAGACCGCGCAGGCGGCGCAGGGACAGCCGGGGCGGGGCAGTCCTGCGGGGGTACCGGTGCCGAGCAGAGTGAGTTCCACGAGAAGATCCTCCCGCGTCCCCGGGACTGGTGCGCGCCCGGCTACTCTGCGGGCAGACTCAAGGCGAGCAGCGGACGAGCAACGGAGGCGGACATGGCGTGGACGTGGCGTTTCGAGACGGCCGACGGCAGCGAGACGACCCCTGCGGTCACCCCGGAGGAGTTCACCACGCAGGGCGACGCGGAGTCCTGGATCGGGGAGTACTGGAAGGAACTGCTTGAGGGCGGTACCGAGCGGGTGAAGCTGTCCGACGACAGCGGGACCGAGCTGTACGCGATGAGCCTGCGCGAGGCGCTGGACGCCTGATCCGGGCGGAGTGCGCGCCCCGGGTCCCGGCAGGGGCCCGGGGCCGCCGCGTGCCGGGGGCCGTACGGGAGGTGGTGCGGTGGAGCGGTGGTCAGCCGCGGACGCCGCACAGGTGCAGCAGCGCCGCCACCCCGCGGTAGGGGTCGGTCCGCCCGGCGCGGTCCTCGGCGGCCAGGAGCCGCTCCAGGTCCTCGTCCGGGGGGAGCGTCCCGCCGGCCTCGGTGCCGTCGGTGAAGACGCGCACCCCGTACCAGGTGTGCAGGGGGGCGCCGATCCCGGACAGCGTGGACGTGAGATCGGCGAGCCGGTCGGCCCGTACCTCCAGGCCCAGCCGGTTGGTGTAGTCGACGCTGTCGAAGGCGGACAGGGCGGCCGACCAGTCGCCGTCCAGCCCGGGCCGCATCGCGAGCGCGTCGCCGTTGCGCACCAGCAGGGACAGCAGCCCGCCGGGGGCGAGCATCCGGGCCAGCCCGGCCAGCATGCCGTCCGGCTCGGCCACGTACATCAGTACGCCGTGGCACAGCACGATGTCGAAGCTGCCCGGGGTGAAGTGGGCGCCGGTCTCGCGCCCGTCCCCCTCCAGCAGCTCGACCCGGTCCTGGATGCCGGCGGGCTCGGCCTCCAGCGCCGCGCGGGCCACGGCCAGCATCCCAGGGTCCTGCTCCAGGCCGGTCACCCGGTGCCCGGCGCGGGCGAGCCGCAGCGCCTGGGTGCCCTGGCCCATGCCCACGTCCAGGACGCGCAGCCGCTGTCCGACCGGGAAGCGCTGCGCGATCTGCTCATCGACCTGCCGGCCCACGAGTTCTTGGCGGACGGCGTTGCGCAGGCCGCCCAGGCCTTCGAGCCACAGCCTGGCGCCCTGCGCGAATCCGTCCCCCGCCCCCCCGGGCCTGTCTGCGCTCAGGGCCGTTCCCCGCGCTTGACCTGCGGCTTCGGCAGGCGCAGGCGGCGCATCTGGAGGGTACGCATCAGGCCGTACGCGACGGCGCCGCGGCGCGGCTGGTCGGCGAAGCGCTCGTTCAGGGCCTTGCGCAGGCGGAACGCCAGACCGATCGAGTCGAGGATGATCAGGGCGATCACGGCGAGCCAGAGCAGCAGGGCCACGTTCTGGATCTGCGGCTGCCGGATCATGCTGAGCACCAGGATGATCACGGCCAGCGGCAGGAACATCTCGGCGACGCAGAAGCGGGAGTCGACGAAGTCGCGGACGAAGCGGCGCACGGGACCCTTGTCGCGGGCCGGCAGGTAGCGCTCGTCGCCGCTGGCCAGCGCCTCGCGCTGCTTGGCCAGCTCGACCCGGCGCCGCTCACGGGCACGGCGGGCGTCCTCCTTGCGGTCGCCGGTGGAGACCACCGCAGCCTTGCGCTGCGACTGGGCCACGGCGCGCTTCGGCGTCGGGCGGCCCTTGGGGGCCTGCGGGTCACGGGACTTCGAGAGGTCTGCGCTCACCTTGTCGGTGGCGGCGGCCTTCTCTTCCTTGGAGGAACGGCTACCAAACACAAAACCCAAGCCTACGTGGTTGCGCACCGGTACCCCACCCCGCTCGGGAACGATCCGGCAACGGCGGGCGTCTGGAGCGGTGCAGGGTTCGTGCGGGGCGCGTCGGGGGATCCCCTCCTCCTTCCGCCTGACAAGGGCGACGGCACAGTCGTCCTGGAGGAGGAGCGCATCCGCTCACGAACAGTGCGGTAATGGAGACAGGGCCCGTACTGTGGGTTCTGTTGGTGACCTGGAGCGAAGTCCGTCAGAAGGGGGCGCGCGAAGCCCATGAGCGGTGTCATGAAGCGTATGGGGATGATCTTCCGCGCGAAGGCGAACAAGGCCCTTGACCGGGCCGAGGACCCGCGCGAGACCCTCGACTACTCGTACCAGAAGCAGCTGGAGCTGCTGCAGAAGGTGCGCCGCGGCGTCGCGGACGTCGCCACCTCCCGCAAGCGCCTGGAACTGCAGCTCAACCAGCTCCAGACCCAGTCCGCCAAGCTGGAGGACCAGGGCCGCAAGGCGCTGGCGCTCGGCCGCGAGGACCTGGCCCGCGAGGCGCTGTCCCGCCGCGCCTCCCTCCAGCAGCAGGTCAGCGACCTCCAGGTGCAGCACGAGACCCTGCAGGGCGAGGAGGAGAAGCTGACCCTGGCCGCGCAGCGCCTCCAGGCCAAGGTGGACGCCTTCCGTACGAAGAAGGAGACCATCAAGGCCACCTACACCGCGGCCCAGGCCCAGACCCGGATCGCCGAGTCCTTCTCCGGCATCTCCGAGGAGATGAGCGACGTCGGCCTGGCCATCCAGCGGGCCGAGGACAAGACCGCCCAGCTGCAGGCCCGCGCCGGCGCGATCGACGAGCTGCTGGCCTCCGGCGCCCTCGACGACCAGAGCGGGCTCGGCGCCAAGGACGACATCCAGGCCGAGCTGGACCGCCTCTCGGGCGGCACGGACGTGGAGCTGGAGCTCCAGCGGATGAAGGCGGAGCTGGCCGGCGGCCCGTCCGCGCAGCAGCAGGCCATCGAGGGCGGCGCCCCCGGTACCGCCCAGCAGTCGCAGACCCAGCACCGGTTCGACAAGCAGTAGGACGGGGCCCGTCATGATTGTCCGGATCATGGGGGAAGGTCAGGTGACGGTGGCGGACAGCCACTTCGCCGAGCTCAACAGGCTGGACGACGAGCTGCTCGCGGAGATGGAGGGCGGCGACGAGGCGGGCTTCCGGCGCACGCTGCACGCGCTGCTCGACGCCGTGCGGCAGCTCGGCGCGCCACTGCCCGACGACGCGCTGGAACCGTCCGAGTTGATCCTGCCCGCGCCCGACGCCTCGCTCGCCGAGGTCCGGGAGATGCTCGACGACGGCGGGCTCATCCCGGGCTGACCGCCGGCCCCGGCGGTACGGGGTGACGGTGGCGGCGGCACCAGGTCACGGCGGCGGCGGTTCCTTCGGGGCCGCCGCCCGCTCCGGGTCGGGGGTCCCCCCGATGAAGTTCTCGAAGCGGCGGCGCTTGGCCGCCCAGCGCCGGTCGTGGTGGAAGGCCCGCAGGCCCGCCTTGGCGCGGGCCCGCGGCCGGTTCGCGTAGAACCGCTTCGCGTACGGGGAGCCGGGCCGGGCCAGCCGGACCGCGCCGATCAGCGCCACGAACGGGATCACGACCCCGAACAGCGCGGTCCGCGCCTTGCCCTTCCACAGGGCGACCAGGGCCAGGAAGAAGTTCAGGGCGGTGTTCATCGCCACCAGACCGCGGTTCTGCCGCTCGTCCGCCGTCAGGTCGTTGACCCCGAACGGCAGGAACCCGCTCAGCACCAGCGCCACCAGCGCGGCCGTGAGCACCACGATCTCGACGCTCTTGCGGCCCTGCTCGCTCCAGTAGACGTCGTCGAGGTGCAGGATCAGCGCGAACTCGTCCAGGACCAGGCCCGCGCCCAGCCCGAAGAGCACCGCCGAGACCAGCGAACCGGGGCCGCGCCCGCCGCTGGCGACGGAACCGAAGCCGCCGATGATCACGAGGACCACCCCCGGTACCACGTGGTGGACGTGCAGGCCGCCCGGCGTGACGTTCCTGAACGGCCCCCGGCCGGCCCGGATCAGACGGGTGATGACACGGGTGACCAGGAACGACGTCACGAACGACAGCAGCGCGAGGAGCAGCGGGAGCTTTCCCGGCTCGACGATGTTCCGGTACCACCAGTGACCCATACCGCCAGCTCCTTGTTGTGGCAGCTTCCCCTTTTATCCCGCATTGGGCAATTTACCGGGAGGGATGAGCGGGTAGCGTTCGCGCCGATGACAGATACGTTCGACGACCAGCCCCCGCCCTCGCGCCTGGTCCCGCCCGCAGAACGCGCCTCGCTCCCCGACGGGATCCGCTTCGCGTTCGGCACGCTCACCGTGCTGCCCGCCCGCATCACCCGCTGGGACCGGCCCGCGGCCCGCACCGGCATGGCCTGCGCGCCGCTCGCCGGACTCGTCGTCGGCGTACTCGCCGCCGCCGCCGGCACCCTCCTGCTGCTGCTCGGCGGGGGCCCGCTGCTCGCCGCCGCCGTCACCGTTGCCGTACCCGCCGCCCTGACCCGGGGACTGCACCTCGACGGCCTCGCCGACACCGCCGACGGGCTGGGCTGCGCCAAACCGGCCGCCGAGGCCCTGCGCGTCATGAAGCGGTCCGACATCGGCCCCTTCGGGGTGGTCGCCCTGCTCCTCCTGCTGCTGATCCAGGTCGGGGCGCTCACCGACGCCTACGCCGAGGGCTGGGTCCGCGGCGCCTCCGCGGCCGTCGTCGCGGCCGTCACCGCCCGCCTCGCCATGACCCTGGCCTCCCGGGACGGCGTCCCCCCCGCCCGCCTCGAAGGGCTGGGCGCGGCCGTCGCCGGGGTGGTCCCGCGGGCCGCGGCCGCGCTGGCCGCCGCCGCCGTCACGGTCCTGGCCGCGGCCGCCGCCCTGCCGCTGGGCCCGCTCGCCGCCGTCCGGCAGGCGGCCGCGGTCCTGGTGGCCCTGACGGCGGCCGAGTTGCTGCTGCGCCGCTGCGTGCACCGCTTCGGCGGGGTCACCGGGGACGTCTTCGGCGCCCTGGCCGAGGCCTCCGCGGCGGCCGCCCTGATCGTCCTCGCCCTGGGCTGACCGCCCCGCGTGCCCGGCGGCCCTCCCGCGGCACGTAGGGTCGGGGCCGTGGAAGAGACGCCGACGCCCATCAAGGTGCTGCTCGCCGACGACCAGGCCCTGCTCCGCAGCGCCTTCAAGGTGCTCGTCGACTCCGAGCCCGACATGGAGGTCGTGGGCGAGGCCTGCGACGGGGCCCAGGCCGTCGAGCTCGCCCGCCGCACCCTGCCCGACGTGGTCCTCATGGACATCCGGATGCCCGGCACCGACGGCCTCGCCGCCACCCGCACGATCAGCCAGGACCCGGGGCTCGCCACGGTCCGGGTGGTCATGCTGACGACCTTCGAGGTCGACGAGTACGTCGCCTCGGCCCTGCGGGCCGGCGCCTCCGGCTTCCTCGGCAAGGGCGCCGAACCGGAGGAACTGCTCAACGCCATCCGGGTCGCCGCCGCCGGCGAGGCCCTGCTCTCCCCGGCCGCCACCAAGGGGCTCATCGCCACCTTCCTCGCACAGGGCGGCGGCTCCGGCGCGCCGGCCGCCGAGGACGCCGAGCGGCTCGCCCCGCTGACCGGCCGGGAGCGCGAGGTCCTCGTCCAGGTGGCCGGCGGCCTGTCCAACGACGAGATCGCCGGGCGGCTCCAGGTCAGCCCGCTCACCGTCAAGACCCACGTGAACCGGGCCATGGCCAAGCTCGGCGCCCGCGACCGGGCCGGGCTCGTCGTCATCGCCTACGAATCGGGGCTGGTCCGGCCGCGCTCCGAGTAGCGTCCGCCGTACACCTTCGTACTCGTGCGTGTACTACAGGCGCGGTATGCCGCGGGTGAGGACAGGACCTGGGGGCGACGCAGCGGCCTCCCGGCATGGGCGAGGCTTGAGTGCCGGCCGCGGCTTTCGCGGCCCTCTCGGCCGGCCCTGCCCAGACCGACTGCAGAGAGAAACCCACGCCCATGTCCTGGCTGTCCCGATTCAGCCTGGCCCAAAGAGCGCTCATCGGCCTCGTGTCGATCACCGCGCTGCTCTTCGGCGCCATAGCCATCCCGCAGCTCAAGCAGCAGCTGCTGCCCTCCATCGAACTGCCGATGGTCTCCGTGCTCGCCCCGTACCAGGGCGCTTCCCCCGACGTGGTGGAGAAGCAGGTCATCGAGCCGATCGAGGCCAACCTCAAGGGCGTGGACGGCATCACCGGCATCACGTCCACCGCCAGCGAGGGCAATGCCCTGATCATGGCCACGTTCGACTACGGCGACAGCAGCACCAAGCAGCTCGTCGCCGACGTCCAGCAGGCCGTGAACCGGGCCCGCGTCCGGCTGCCCGCCGACGTCGACCCCCAGGTCATCGCCGGCTCCACCGACGACATGCCCACCGTCGTCCTCGCCGTCACCTCCGACAAGGACCAGCAGGCCCTCGCCGACCAGCTCGGCCGCAGCGTCGTCCCCGTCCTGGAGGACATCAAGGGCGTCGGCCAGGTCACCGTCGACGGCGCCCAGGAGCTCCAGGTCACCGTCACCCCGGACAACGCCAAGCTCGCGGCGGCCGGCCTCGACGGCGCCGCCCTCGCCCAGGGCCTCCAGGCGGGCGGCGCGGCCGTGCCCGCCGGCTCCTTCGACGAGGAGGGCAAGAACCGGACCGTCCGCGTCGGCGGCGGCTACACCTCCCTCGCCCAGCTGGAGGACCTCCGCCTGAGCCCCGGCCCCGGCTCCGCCAGGTCGGCCGTCCGCCTCGGCGACGTGGCCTCCGTCAAGCAGGAGCCCGCCAAGCCGGTCTCGATCACCCGCACCAACGGCAAGCCCAGCCTCGCCGTCGTCCTGACCATGGACAAGGACGGCAGCGCCGTCGCCATCTCGGACGCCGTCAAGGAGAAGCTGCCCGAGCTGCGCACCGCGCTCGGCTCCGGCGCCGAGCTCACCGTCGTCGCCGACCAGGGCCCGCCGGTCGCCAAGTCCATCTCCAGCCTCACCACCGAGGGCATGCTCGGCCTGCTCTTCGCGGTGATCGTGATCCTGGTCTTCCTCGCCTCGCTGCGCTCGACGCTGGTCACCGCGGTCTCCATCCCGCTGTCCGTCGTCCTCGCGCTGATCGTGCTGTGGGCCGAGGACCTGTCGCTCAACATGCTGACCCTGGGCGCCCTCACCATCGCGATCGGCCGCGTCGTCGACGACTCGATCGTGGTCCTGGAGAACATCAAGCGCCACCTCGGCTACGGCGAGGAGCGCGAGGACGCCATCCTCACCGCCGTCAAGGAGGTCGCCGGCGCGGTCACCTCCTCGACGCTCACCACCGTCGCCGTCTTCCTGCCCATCGGCTTCGTCGGCGGCATGGTCGGCGAGTTCTTCGGACCGTTCTCCCTCACCGTCGCCGCGTCCCTGCTGGCCTCGCTGCTGGTGTCCCTGACGGTCGTCCCGGTGCTCTCGTACTGGTTCCTGCGCGCCCCGAAGGGCGTGACCGCCGGCGACGCCGAGAGCGCGGAGAAGGCGCGCCGCGAGGCCGAGGAGAAGGAGGCGAAGAGCCGCATGCAGCGCGGCTACGCCCGGGCCCTCGGCCTGGTCACCCGCCGCCGGGCGAGCACCCTCGTACTGGCCGCCGTGGTCTTCGTCGGCACCCTCGGCATGACCCCCCTGCTGAAGACGAACTTCTTCGACCAGGGCGAGCAGGCCGTCCTCACCGTCAAGCAGCAGCTCCCGGCCGGCGCCTCGCTGGCCGCCGCCGACGAGGCGAGCCGTAAGGTGGAGAAGGCCCTCACCGGGGTCAAGGGCGTCAAGGACTACCAGGTCACCGTCGGCTCCTCCGGCTTCATGGCCGCCTTCGGCGGCGGCACCGGCTCCAACCAGGCCACCTACCAGGTCGTGCTGGACGACGCCGGCGACAGCGAGGCCGTCAAGAAGCGGCTGGAGGAGACCCTCGGCAAGCTCGACGGCATCGGCGACACCAGCATCTCCGCGGGCGGCGGCTTCGGCAGCCAGAACCTCAGCGTCGTCGTCAAGGCGGGCGACGCCGGCGTCCTCGCCAAGGCCGCCGAGCAGGTCCGGGCCGAGATGGCCACCCTCAAGGACGTCACCGACGTACAGAGCGACCTCTCCCAGTCCCTGCCCCGCATCTCGGTGACCGCCACCCCGAAGACCGCCGACGCCGGCCTGAACCAGGCCGCGCTCGGCGCGCTCGTCGCCCAGGCCGTACGCGGCACCCCGGCGGGCAAGGCCGTCCTGGACAACACCGAGCGGGACATCGTCATCAAGTCCGCGCAGCCCGCCACCACCCTGGCCCAGCTGCAGGCGCTCCCCGTCGGCCCGGCCAAGCTCGGCGACATCGCCGAGGTCAAGGTCGTGCCCGGCCCGGTGTCGATGACCCGCATCGACGGCGCCCGCGCCGCGACCGTCACCGCCAAGCCGGTCGGCGACAACACCGGCGCCATCGGCGCCGAGCTCCAGACGAAGATCAGCGCGCTGAAGCTGCCCGAGGGCGCCACCGCCACCATCGGCGGCGTCTCCGAGGACCAGGGCGAGGCCTTCGCTCAGCTGGGCCTGGCCATGCTCGCGGCCATCGCGATCGTGTTCATGCTGCTGGTGGCCACGTTCCGGTCGCTGGTGCAGCCGCTGATCCTGCTGGTCTCGATCCCGTTCGCGGCGACCGGCGCCCTGGGCCTGCTGCTGGTCACCGGCACCCCCATGGGCGTACCGGCCATGATCGGCATGCTGATGCTCATCGGCATCGTCGTGACCAACGCGATCGTCCTGATCGACCTGGTCAACCAGTACCGGGCCCAGGGCCTGGGCGTCGTCGAAGCGGTCATCGAGGGCGGCCGGCACCGTCTGCGGCCGATCCTCATGACGGCCCTGGCGACGATCTTCGCGCTGCTCCCGATGGCGCTCGGCGTCACCGGCGAGGGCGGGTTCATCTCGCAGCCGCTGGCGGTCGTCGTGATCGGCGGCCTGGTCTCCTCGACCCTGCTGACGCTGCTGCTCGTGCCGACCCTCTACACGATGGTCGAGCTCCGCAAGGAGCGCCGCCGGGCCAAGCGCACGGCCCGCCGTGCGGCCGTCCCGGCCCCGGCCCCGCAGCACGCCGAGACCGAGGCCGACGAGCAGACCCCGGCCGGGGTCTGATCCGCCGCCCGGCCCGCGTGCGCGGGCCGGGCGCACCGGCACGTCGGAGCACAACCGGATCGCGCCGGAGCCGAAGGGCCGCCCCTTGATCGAGGGGCGGCCCTCCGGACGTTTCCGGGCTGCCTTCACTCGTACCAGCGGTAGCAGTGGTCCGTGGAACGGCGAACGTCGTTGCGGAACTCCCACCAGGTCGTCTTCTGCTGCTTGATCCGCTTGGCGTCGCCCGCCCCGAGGACGAGACAGAACGTCCGCTCGAGCGGTGACCGGGTGCTCGCCCTCACCAGGGTCAGGCTCCCGTCGTACCGCCCCGGGGTGAGTTTCCAGTTGTGCGTCCTGAACTGGATCGACGGTCTCTGCGGGGCGCTCTGGGTGACGATGAACGGCGCGGGTTCCGATTCGAACTCCCACCAGATGTCCGGCGGCGCGCTGAGGGCCTTCTCGCAGGCGGCGTCCGCCTGAGGGCTGGTGCCGGTCTTGGCGCAGGCGGCGTCGGTCGGCTCGTACCGTGCCGTCCACTTCACCACCTGCCCCCAATAGAAGTCCGGTCTGTCGTTGACTGCGGGACCCGGGGAGCGCAGGCGCAGGCGCAGCCGGACGTCTTTCACCAACTCCGTGTCCTCGGTGCCGAAGCGCGTGAAGACGGTCGGCTGGAGGAACACCGAGATGCCGGCCGTCTCGGCCTCCACCTTCAAGGAGTGCGGCAGCATGACCTCGGTGGTCGGGTCCTTCTGGGCCTCCAGGAAGTTGTACACCGAGAGCACCAGCGCGCCGAGACCGGCGATCGTGGCGACCCAGGTGTGCCCCGCCTGGAAGAGCCCCTTCGGGGAACAGGCCATGCCCCCAGGCTGGTGCGCACGCCGAGCGGGCGCCTGCGGTAGTGGTCCGGTCGGCTGCGCGCCGACACGGCGAAGGGGCGCCCGGGCCGTGCGGCGGGCGCCCCTTCAGCTGCAGGCGGTTACGGGAGGGCGAGCATGCGCTCCAGGGCGAGCTTGGCGAAGCTCTCGGTCTCCTTGTCGACCTGGATCTGGTTCACCAGGGTGCCCTCGGCGAGGGACTCCAGGGCCCACACCAGGTGCGGCAGGTCGATGCGGTTCATCGTCGAGCAGAAGCAGACCGTCCGGTCGAGGAAGACGACCTCCTTGCCCTCCGGGCCGAAACGGTTCGCCAGGCGCTTGACCAGGTTCAGCTCGGTGCCGATGGCCCACTTGGAGCCGGCCGGGGCCGCCTCCAGCGTGTTGATGATGTACTCCGTCGAGCCGACGTAGTCCGCGGCCGCCACGACCTCGTGCTTGCACTCCGGGTGGACCAGCACGTTCACGCCGGGGATGCGCTCGCGGACGTCGTTGACCGAGTCCAGCGAGAAGCGGCCGTGGACCGAGCAGTGACCGCGCCACAGGATCATCTTCGCGCCGCGCAGCTGCTCGGCGGTCAGCCCGCCGTTCGGCTTGTGCGGGTTGTAGACGACGCAGTCGTCGAGGGACATGCCCATGTCGCGGACGGCGGTGTTGCGGCCCAGGTGCTGGTCCGGCAGGAAGAGCACCTTCTCCCCCTGCTCGAAGGCCCAGTCCAGGGCCCGCTTCGCGTTGGAGGACGTGCAGATCAGGCCGCCGTGCTTGCCGGTGAAGGCCTTGATGTCGGCGGAGGAGTTCATGTACGAGACGGGGACCGTCACGTCGGCTATGCCCGCCTCCGTCAGCACGTCCCAGCACTCGGCGACCTGCTCGGCGGTGGCCATGTCGGCCATCGAGCAGCCGGCGGCCAGGTCCGGCAGGACGACCTTCTGGTCGTCGCCGGTCAGGATGTCCGCGGACTCGGCCATGAAGTGGACGCCGCAGAAGACGATGTACTCGGCCTCCGGCTTGGCGGCCGCGTCACGGGCGAGCTTGAAGGAGTCGCCGGTGACGTCGGCGAACTCGATGACCTCGTCCCGCTGGTAGTGGTGGCCGAGGATGAAGACCTTGTCGCCGAGCTTCTCCTTGGCCGCGCGGGCGCGTGCCACCAGGTCCGGGTCCGACGGCGAGGGCAGGTCGCCGGGGCACTCCACCCCGCGCTCGCTCTTGGGGTCGGCTTCGCGGCCGAGCAGCAGCAGGGCAAGGGGCGTCGGCTGGACGTCCAAAGGCTGGGCGGTGGTCACGACACGCACCCTTTCTGTTCTGCGACTACGAGACTTCAGTTTCGACTTCTCGTCTATTTGACGCTATCTATGATAGCCGGTTCACGTCACTTTGACGATGGCCATTGTGTCGATGTGACGCATTCGCCCGCGGCCAACCCGCGTGACGAACCCGTCGCTGCGCCCGGCCCTCCGGTCCGCCCCGGTGTGCGAGCATGAATGACTGAAACACGCGTCGGGTCCGGAATGAATCCGCGGCCCCGCTCGTTGCCATCGACGGCAAGAGTCCGACGTTTCCCTGCCTGAGGCGGGGAGCCGCCCCACTTCGGGAGTGAATGCAGATGTCCGTACAGGACGACAAGACCACTGTGAGCGACGGCATCCTCCTGTCCGACGCCGCCGCCGAGAAGGTCAGGACCCTTCTGGAGCAGGAGGGCCGCGATGACCTGGCGCTCCGCGTCGCCGTCCAGCCCGGCGGCTGCTCCGGCCTGCGCTACCAGCTCTTCTTCGACGAGCGCTCCCTCGACGGGGACGTCGTCAAGGACTTCGGCGGCGTGAAGGTCGTCACGGACCGGATGAGCTCCCCCTACCTCCAGGGCGCCTCGATCGACTTCGTCGACACCATCGAGAAGCAGGGCTTCACGATCGACAACCCGAACGCCACCGGCTCCTGCGCCTGCGGCGACTCGTTCAGCTAAACCCCGGCCAGAGCTGCGGAACCCCGTCCACCGGGGAACCGCGCCACGCCCACGGAGGGCCCCCGGCGCCTGCACGGCACCGGGGGCCTTTCCGGCGTCCTGGCGCGCCCGCGGGGCGGAGGCCGTCTGACCGGCGGGGTCCCCGGGCCTGCCTCAGGCCCCGGGCGCGTAGCAGGCTCCGCACTGGACGTTCCGCGGTGCGTGGGATTCCGGATCGACCATGACGGTCATCCCGAACCCGTGGGGGCAGACCCGGCGGGGCCACCCCCCGGGCCGGTGCTCGACCCGCGACCTGTCCCAGCCCGCCACCAGCTCGCGGAACCGGGGGTCGACCCACACCCCGCGCGGCACCTCTCGAGGATCTTCACTCACCGCAACTCCTCACGTGCAGAACGTAACCGATCGACCTTAGAGGAGAACGGTCCGGCCGGGCGACGCCCACCGACAGGCCCGGCAGGTACGCGTCCGGTTCGCGGTGCGGTCGTCCGGCGGCGGAACCGGTTACGGGGCCTCCCGTCGCGGCCGGACGCCGACGGGGTCCCGCGGTCCGGCGCGACGGCAACCGGCCTCGTGCAGTACGGCGCCGCCCTCGGGGCCTCCGAGCGGCAGCGGCTCCGCCCCGCAGCCGGGGCAGGGCGACGGCCGGCAGATGTACCTGCCGGTCGGGTAGGTGGCCGGGTCCGTCACGGCGAGCCTCCCGGCGCGCAGGCCCACACGTCGGCGTCGAGGAGGTAGCCGCCGTCGTGGCCCATGACGACGCCGCGGTAGACCCGGGGGCCTTCCAGCAGCTTGCCGCAGGCGACGCACGCGTAGCCGCGCGCCTGCTCGATGCTGAGGTCCCGGAAGGAGTGGGGGAGCGGCACCTCGGGGCAGGCCGTGGTCCGTGCAGTCACGACGGCCGCCGCATCCGTGCGGCGGGGATGGTGAACTCCCGCGCGTCCCGGCCGCGGATCCAGGCGACGTCGTGGCGCCCGTTGGCGGTGCCGGGCTCGCGCTCGACCGTGACGTCCATCAAGCGGCCGGACCGACCGGTGTTCGCGTCCCTGACGTGCCGTCCGATCCAGGCGTGCGGTACCGAGGATCCCAAGCGCTCCGTCCCGGGGCTCTCGCGTACGTCCATGGCCCTGCTCCCTACCGTCGTCAGCGAGTGGTGCGACGACGGTAGGGCGCGGGGCGTGGCGGCAGGGGCACGGATCGTGCCCCTTTGTTTCAGGCCCTCAGAAGGCCGAGGCGCTGCGCCAGTTCGGACGCCCGGCGGCGTCGGGCCGGGCTCTTCGACTCGGCCTCTTCCAGGATGATGCGGCGGGCATAGCCGTTGTACTGCACGGTCTCCGGTGCGGTCTCGTGGGCCTGCGCGAGGGTAGCCAGCGCCACATCGGGTTGCGCGTCGAGGTGGTAGCCGCGTGCCTGCTCGATCCGGTGCCGGGCCCGCCGCGGCCGGGACGGAATCGTCTCCGCCTCCGCGCGGGCGGCCTGCCGCGCCGACTCCCGGCCCGCCCGCAGCTCGACCGCCACCGTGACCGCGTGCGCGCCGATGACCGCTCGCGAGAACGACGTGACCGGGTGGAAGTAGGCGGCCGGCAGTGACTCCGCGAGCGTGCGGGCCTCGTCCCAGTACCGCCGTGCCGTCCCGGTCTCCCCGCGCTTCGCAGCCGTCAGGCCGGCCTCGACGGTCAACGCGCCGGCCACGGCCCGTACGTCCGTGCCGGCGTCCGGGAGCAGCGGCTCCAGGTACCGGAGGGTCTCCACCGTGATGGCGTCCGCGGCGTCGTACGCCCCGCTGTCACGGTGGGCGTGGGTGGTGAGCCAGGCGGCAAGGCCCAGCGCATGCGGGTCCTCGGAGTCCTGGGCCGCCGTCATGCCCCTCTCGGCCACCCGCCACAGGAGCGGCGCGTCGGGCTGGTAGGCACAGAAGAACTGGGCGAGGGCGTACACCTCGGCCAGCCGGGCCTGGGCGGCTTTGCGGTCGGCGATCGTTTCGGCCTGCCGGACGGACGCCTGCGCGTCCCGGATCAGATCGGGCAACAGCGCGCCCACCACCTCGCGGTGGTTCGGCGCCGAATGCCGCGCCGACCACGCACGGGCGAGGCGTGCCTTCAGGTGCGCGGTGGGGGGAGCCTCCCGGTCACCGGCGATCGGGAAGGCGTTCAGGGCCTCGCGGACGGCCGCGAACCGCGGGTGCCCGGGGCCGGTGAAGAGGTCGGCGCGCATGGACTGGTTCCCGGTGAGGTCGGACAGGTCCCGTACGCGCAGCACTTCGGCGATCCTCAGGATGACCGGCAGGGCAGGTGTCTTCAGCCGGCCGGACTCGACCGCCTTCACCCACGACCCGGAGCGGGCCACGAGGCCGCCGAGCTGTTCGCGGGTGAGCCCGCGCCGTTGGCGGAGGATCTGCATTCTCTGACCGAACACCAGCGGTTCGGCGTAAGGGTCCGGGGTGGTGTCGGTGGACATAGCGGCCTTGCCCCTCTCCTAGCAGCTCGTCACCCACAGGGTAGGGGGGCAGGGCCCCGTCCGTGTGATCCAGATCGCACGAAGACGCCTGCCCGGATCCGAAGGGCGAGAGGGTGGATCCGAAGGCCGGAGGGCATCCGGTACGCGATGCGCCTCGCCGAGGCGTGAGAAGGAGAACCAGTGGCTGACGACCTGTCCGCGGTGGCCCGCTTCCTCTACGAAGCCGGCACGCTCAAGCACACCCGCCGCACCGGCTGGTGGATGGCGGGCGTCAACGACCCCGAGAGCGTCGCAGAGCACTCGTGGCGCACCTCGCTCATGGCGTCCGTCATCGCCGGGCTGGAGGGTGCCGACCCGGGGCGGGCGGCGTTCCTCGCGGTCTGGCACGACACGCAGGAGACCCGTACCGGGGACGTCAACCACCTGGGGAAGAAGTACGCGGCCGGTGCCGACCCGCAGGCCGTCACGGCCGACCAGACCGCGGGCATGCCCGAGGTGCTGGCGTCGGCGATCCGGGAACTGGTCGCCGAGTACGAGGCCCAGGACTCGCCCGAGGCGGTCTGCGCGCGCGACGCCGACAAACTGGAGTGCCTGCTCCAGGGAATCGAGTACAAGGCCCAGGGATACGGGGCCGCGCAACGGTGGATCGATAACAGCCGAGCCAGGATGGCGACCGAGACCGGCAAGCGGCTGGCCGACGAACTGCTCGGCCAGGGCGCGCTCGACTGGCTGCGGGCGGCCATGGGCGAGAAGGGCTGAGTCCGGAATGCGGCGAAGCTCCCGGGAGGGGGCTTCGCCGCGTTCGGTGCCGGGTTCGGCCCGGGGCGCCGGCCCCCGCTACTGGTGGGGGAGGGGCTTGCCCGTGGTGGCGTCGATGACCTTGCGGTCGCCCAGCGGCTGCTTCAGGGTCGCCGTGGCGGTCATCTCCTGGGCGATCAGGATGCAGGCCCGGCCCGGCTCGTTCGGGGTGTCGGTGATCCGCACCATCACCGAGCCGGCCTCCTCGCGGGCCTCCAGCGCGTAGGTGCTGCACACCCCGCCCCAGAAGTTCACCGTCAGCTTCCGGTCGGCCTCCGTGTACGAGAACCCGGGCACCGTCCGGCCGGCGCCCGTCGGGGCCGGGCGGGCGGAGTCGCCGCTGCCGGAGCCGTCCGCCGCGGCCGGCTGGACCACCGTGTGCCCGGCCGCGCCGTCCTTGCCCGCCACCTCGAAGTGCCAGGCGGGTACCAGGCCCCGCGCCCCGTTCACGGTCCCGGGGGCCAGCCCCAGCACCGCGCCCTTCACGGTCTCGGTCCGCGGCGGCTTGATCGGCCGCGGCTCCGGGTTGCAGGGCAGCGGGTCCGAGGGCCCGGGGACCTCCGGGGTCAGCGGGACGGAGGTCGCGCAGCCGCTCGGCCCGCGGTCCGCGCCGCCGCCCCCGCCCGACGCCCGGTTCAGCCGTTCCAGGGCCTCCGCGGCCCCCACCACCGGCTGCTCGCCCGCCCGGGCCGGTTCCTTCAGCTCGCCGCTGCCCGCCACCACCTGGCCGTCCGCACCCACGCTGATCCTGGTGGCCCAGCCCTGGGTGGGCATTCCGCCGATCACCGGGTCGGCCGTCACCACGCGTACGGAGCCCTGCGTGAGGCGGGCGTCCAGCCGGGCCCCGGCCTGGCCGACCGCCGCGAGCACCGGGGCGGCCGCCGCCCTGGCGGCCTCCTCGCCCACCGGGCTGCCGCCCCCACCTGCGGCGGGCTTGCCGCTGCCGCCGCCGTCCGCGCCCTGGGGGAGGGTGGCCGGCCCGCAGGTGTCCTTGCCGCGCTTGCAGTCGTCGCCCGCGCCGCCGCCCGAGTGGAAGCGGGTGAAGGTCCAGCTGCCCGGCGCGTTCCGGCTCACCGTGAGCCGCGGCCCGAAGCCGTCGGCGCCCTCCCCGACCTGCCAGTCGTCGCCACTCTGCCGCGGGGCGCCCGCGATGCCGAGGGCCGCCGCGAGCCGGGCCGCCTCCTCGGCGGTGACCTCGCCCGTCGCGGCGTACGAGGGCGCGGCCGCCGGGGCCGACGGGAGCTGGCCCTCCGCCCGGTAGGTCACCCCGCTGCCCCGCGGGTCCGGTTCCCCGGGGGCGATGCCCGGCCCGGAGGGGCTCGGCGCGACGCGGGGCGCCGCGGCCGCGCTGTCCCCCGTACGGCCGCCCGGTCGGCCGTCGCCGTGCGCCGTCGACGCCCAGTAGGCCGTGCCGCCGCCCGCGAGCAGGACGGCCGCCGCGATCGAGCCGATGGCCCAGGCCGGCCGCCGCCGTGTGCCGCGTGATGTGTCGGGTTGTTCGGTGGTCACCGCATGCTCCTTCGCCCGTACCGCCGTGGCTGGCTGATGCGGGTGTGACGGAACAGGGGCGAAACCGGTTCCGCGCGCCCTAATCGCCGTACTGGGCGGTGGAGGCGATCAGCCGGGCCGAGGCGGGCGGAACGCTGATCCCGTGGATCTGCGAGGGCGCCACCCTGGTCGGCCGCGGGTCCGCCGGGACCCCCCAGTGCGGGGCCATCCTGGCGCAGTCGCCGAGCAGCCGCGCAAAACCCGGCCGCGTGTCGGAAGCGTACTCTCCGTAGCCGAATCCATCGGTATAGGTCATGGGGGCACGGTAGGCGCGTCACGTCGGGCGAAGAAAGGCCTACTACGGGGTAGTTTCGGGCGGTCGGCGGCGGGGCCGTTACCGGGTAGCGTTGAATGTCAACCTCGCCGTCCTCGCAGGAGCATCCACGCCGTGCGTATCGCAGTCACCGGCTCCATCGCCACCGACCACCTCATGACCTTCCCCGGCCGCTTCGCCGACCAGTTCGTCGCGGAGCAGCTGCACACGGTCTCCCTCTCCTTCCTCGTCGACAACCTCGACGTGCGGCGGGGCGGGGTCGGCCCGAACATCTGCTTCGGCATGGGCCAGCTCGGCCTGCGCCCGGTCCTGGTCGGCGCGGCCGGCTCGGACTTCGACGAGTACCGCGCCTGGCTGGACCGGCACGGCGTCGACACCGCCTCCGTGCGTATCTCCGAGGTGCTGCACACCGCCCGCTTCGTCTGCACCACGGACGCCGACCACAACCAGATCGGCTCCTTCTACACGGGCGCGATGAGCGAGGCCCGCCTGATCGAGCTGAAGGCCGTCGCGGACCGCGTCGGCGGCCTCGACCTCGTCCTCATCGGCGCCGACGACCCCGAGGCGATGCTCCGCCACACCGAGGAGTGCCGGACGCGCGGCATCCCCTTCGCCGCGGACTTCTCCCAGCAGATCGCCCGCATGGACGGCGAGAACATCCGCACCCTGATGGACGGTGCGACCTACCTCTTCTCCAACGAGTACGAGAAGGGCCTCATCGAGTCGAAGTCCGGCTGGAGCGACGAGGAGATCCTCGCCAAGGTCGGCACCCGCGTCACCACCCTCGGCTCGCGCGGCGTCCGGATCGAGCGCGACGGCGAGGAGACCATCACGGTCGGCTGCCCGGAGGAGACCGCCAAGGTCGACCCGACCGGCGTCGGCGACGCCTTCCGCGCCGGCTTCCTGGCCGGCCTCGGCTGGGGCGTCGGCCTGGAGCGCGCCGCGCAGGTCGGCTGCATGCTGGCCACCCTCGTGATCGAGACGCTGGGCACCCAGGAGTACACCCTGGCCCGCGCCCACTTCATGGAGCGCTTCACCAAGGCGTACGGCGAGGACGCCGCCGCCGAGGTCCGCGAGCACCTGGCCGCGTAAACCCGGCCTCTCTGGACCCCGGCCTCTCGGGACCGGCCGCTCGGCACCGGGCGGGGCGCGCAGCCCCGCCCGGTCAGAGCTCGCGGCGGACGGTGTACGCCGTCCCCGTCGGGCGGGGCGACTCCCCGAGGTAGGTGTGGCCGCGCATCGAGCACCACGCCGGGATGTCCAGCCGGGCCACCTCGTCGTCCGACAGGACGGTGACGGTCCCGCCGACCGGGACGCTGCCGATGGACCGGGCCAGCTCGATCACCGGCTGCGGGCAGCGCAGGCCCAGGGCGTCGACCTCCAGCGAATCGGCGACGGGGGCCCGCGGCTCCGGCTCGGCCGCGCCGAGCGTGGCCCGTACGCCGGCCACCACGCCGGGCAGGACCTCCAGGAAGCCGTTGACCTCCTCCGCGGTCGTCCCCCGCGGCAGCGAGACCCGAACGTTGCCCTCGGACAGCACGCCCATCGCCCGCAGCACATGACTCGGGGTCAGGGTGGAGCTGGTGCAGGAGGAGCCGGAGGAGACGGAGTAGCCGGCGCGGTCCAGCTCGTGGAGCAGGGTCTCGCCGTCGACGTACAGGCAGGAGAAGGTGACGAGGTGCGGCAGCCGCCGCACGGGATCGCCGACCACCTCCACGTCCGGCACCAGCCGGGCCACCCGCCGCCGGATCCGGTCCACCAGCACCCGCAGCCGGGCCGCCTCGGCCTCCGCCTCGGCCCGCACCGCGCGCAGCGACGCGGCGGCCGCCACGACGGCCGGGAGGTTGGGGAAGCCGGGGGAGCGGCCCGACTCCCGCTCGTCGGCCGGGCCCTGGGGTGGGAACCGGACACCCTTGCGGACGGCCAGCAGGCCGACGCCCGCCGGCCCGCCCCACTTGTGGGCGCTCGCGGCCAGCAGCGACCAGCCGCCCTCGACCGGACCCCAGCCCAGCGACTGCGCTGCGTCCACGAACAGGGGCACCCCGGCGGCCGCGCACACCTCGGCCACCTCCGCCACCGGCTGCACCGTGCCCACCTCGTGGTTGGCCGACTGCAGGCAGGCGAGCGCGGTGGAGGGGGTGAGGGCGGAGGCGTACCCGGCCGCCGAGGCCGCGCCCGTCCGGTCCACCGGGACCCGGGCGGTGCTGCCGCCGGCCGCCTCGTGCGCCTCGGCCGCATGGAGCACGGAACTGTGTTCGACGGCGGACACGAGCAGGTGGCCGCCGATGCGCCGGCGCCCGGCGAGGGCCCCCGCGATGCCCGAGTGAACGGCATGCGTCCCCGAAGGAGTGAACACGAGCTCGTCGGGGCGGCAGCCCACCGCCTCGGCGGCCGCCTCGCGCGCCGCGTCCAGCAGGAGCCGCGCGCGCCGGCCCTCGCGGTACAGTCGGGCGGGGTCGGCCCAGCCCTCGTCCAGCGAGGCCTGGAGGGCCTGCCGGGCCACGGGGTGCAGCGGGGCGGCGGACGCGGTGTCGAAGTACGGCATCCGGTCACGCTAACGGGAGCCGGCGTGCAGAGCAGGTCAGGGGCCGTCAGATACGCCCCGGAGCCCGCCGTTCAGGGGGTGTCCGCCCGTCCCCCGTACGGCGGATCCATCCCTTCGGGGGCAGTAGCGGCGCGTTGGGCACCCTCCCCGCGCGACCCCAAATAGCGTCCAGTAGGGTTTGGTCCGCATAAACATCCAAACCCCTGCCTGCGTCAGGGCCGGCGACCGACCCGAACACGGCCGCGGCCGGCCGCGCGGGCCGAGACTCTCGGGAAGGCGCTACGTGAGTCCCTACGGCTCCGACCGCTCGCCGCGGCGCCCGATGCGGCGGAAGCTGCTGCAGGCGCTGACTGCGGGCGTGGTTCTGGCGACCGCCACTGGTTGCTCGTACAACTGGGAAGACTTCCCCCGCCTCGGATTCCCCTACCCCGTCACGGAGGAGGCGCCCCGCATCCTGTCCCTGTGGCAGGGGTCCTGGGCGGCCGCTCTGGTCACCGGCATCCTGGTGTGGGGCCTGATCCTGTGGAGCGTCATCTTCCACCGGCGCAGCCGGACGAAGGTGGAGGTCCCCCCGCAGACCCGGTACAACATGCCCATCGAGGCGCTGTACACCGTGGTCCCGCTCATCATCGTCTCGGTGCTGTTCTACTTCACCGCACGTGACGAGTCCAAGCTCCTCGCCCTCTCGAAGCCGGCGCACACCATCAACGTGGTCGGGTTCCAGTGGAGCTGGGGCTTCAACTACATCGAGAACGTCGACGGTGACGGGGCGACCCCGAAGGGGGGCAAGGCTCCCAAGGAGCTGGCCTCCATTCCGGACCGCTTCACCAAGGACTTCCCGGCGGGCGCCGAAGGCGTCTACGAGAAGGGCATCCCCGGCGACAGGAACCCGGAGACGGGTAACCCGGGTCCGACCCTCTGGCTCCCCAAGGGCGAGAAGGTCCGCTTCATCCTGTCCTCGAACGACGTCATCCACTCGTTCTGGGTGGTTCCGTTCCTCTTCAAGCAGGACGTCATCCCGGGCCACACCAACGTCTTCGAGGTCACGCCTTCCCAGGAGGGCGTCTTCATGGGTAAGTGCGCCGAGCTCTGCGGTGTCGACCACTCCCGGATGCTCTTCAACGTCAAGGTCGTCTCGCCCGAGGAATACCGGGCGCACCTGAAGGAACTGGCCGAGAAGGGGCAGACCGGCTTCCTCCCGGCCGGCATCAAGCAGACCGACCCGGCCCGGAATGCGGAGACGAACAAACTGTGAGCATCCTCAACGAATCCCAGGGTGCCGCCGCCGACTCGTATGAAAACGAGCTGCCGGTGCGGCGCAGGCAGCCCGGCAGCGTGGCCGTGAAGTGGTTGACCACGACCGACCACAAGACCATCGGTACGCTGTACCTGGTCACGTCGTTCGTGTTCTTCCTGATCGGCGGTCTCCTGGCGCTCTTCATGCGCGCCGAGCTGGCCCGTCCGGGCACGCAGATCATGTCGAACGAGCAGTTCAACCAGGCGTTCACCATGCATGGCACGATCATGCTGCTGATGTTCGCCACGCCGCTGTTCGCCGGCTTCGCGAACTGGATCATGCCGCTGCAGATCGGTGCGCCCGACGTGGCGTTCCCGCGGCTGAACATGTTCGCGTACTGGCTGTACCTCTTCGGCTCGACCATCGCGGTGGCCGGCTTCGTCACCCCGAACGGTGCGGCCGACTTCGGCTGGTTCGCCTACTCCCCGCTGTCGGACGCGGTCCGCTCGCCGGGCATCGGCGCCGACATGTGGATCATGGGTCTGGCCTTCTCCGGCTTCGGCACCATCCTCGGCTCGGTCAACTTCATCACCACGATCATCTGCATGCGCGCTCCGGGCATGACGATGTTCCGCATGCCGATCTTCACCTGGAACGTGCTGCTGACCGGTGTCCTGGTCCTGCTCGCCTTCCCGGTGCTGGCCGCCGCGCTCTTCGCGCTGGAGGCCGACCGCAAGTTCGGGGCCCACGTCTTCGACGCGGCCAACGGCGGCGCACTGCTCTGGCAACACCTCTTCTGGTTCTTCGGACACCCAGAGGTGTACATCATCGCCCTACCGTTCTTCGGTATCGTTTCCGAGATCATTCCGGTCTTCAGCCGTAAGCCGATGTTCGGTTACATCGGTCTGATCGCCGCGACGATCGCGATCGCCGGTCTCTCGGTGACGGTGTGGGCGCACCACATGTACGTCACCGGCGGTGTGCTGCTGCCGTTCTTCTCCTTCATGACCTTCCTGATCGCGGTCCCGACCGGTGTGAAGTTCTTCAACTGGATCGGCACCATGTGGAAGGGCTCGCTGTCCTTCGAGACCCCGATGCTCTGGACGATCGGCTTCCTGGTCACCTTCACCTTCGGTGGCCTGACCGGCGTCATCCTGGCCTCGCCCCCGATGGACTTCCAGGTCTCCGACTCGTACTTCGTCGTCGCGCACTTCCACTACGTCGTCTTCGGCACCGTGGTGTTCGCGATGTTCGCCGGCTTCCACTTCTGGTGGCCCAAGTTCACCGGCAAGATGCTGGACGAGCGTCTCGGCAAGATCACCTTCTGGACGCTGTTCATCGGCTTCCACGGCACCTTCCTGGTGCAGCACTGGCTGGGCGCCGAGGGCATGCCGCGTCGTTACGCGGACTACCTCGCCGCCGACGGTTTCACCACGCTGAACACGATCTCGACGATCAGCTCCTTCGTGCTCGGCCTGTCGATGCTGCCGTTCATGTACAACGTCTGGAAGACCGCCAAGTACGGCAAGAAGATCGAGGTCGACGACCCGTGGGGCTACGGCCGTTCGCTCGAGTGGGCGACGTCCTGCCCGCCGCCGCGGCACAACTTCCTCACCCTGCCGCGCATTCGCAGTGAGTCGCCGGCCTTCGACCTCCACCACCCGGAGATCGCGGCTCTCGACCACTTCGAGGACCACGGCGCCAAGGCCGTCACCGGTGCCAAGGAGGCCGGCAAGTGAAGATCCAGGGCAAGATGTTCCTCTGGCTCTCCGCCTTCATTCTGATCATGGCCGTCGTGTACGGCGTGTGGTCGAAGGAGCCCGTGGGGACCACCGCGCTCTTCCTGGCCTTCGGCCTGAGCGTGATGATCGGCTACTACCTGGCCTTCACGGCCAAGCGCGTCGACGAGATGGCCCAGGACAACCTGGAGGCCGAAGTCGCCGACGAGGCCGGCGAGCTGGGGTTCTTCTCCCCGCACAGCTGGCAGCCGCTCTCGCTGGCCATCGGTGGTGCGCTCGCCTTCATGGGCGTCATCTTCGGCTGGTGGCTCATGTACTTCTCGGCCCCGATCATCCTGATCGGCCTGTGGGGCTGGGTGTACGAGTACTACCGCGGTGAGAACCAGAACCAGTAGCGGTCAGGCAGTACCCGGCCAGACGGCCGGTGTCCGGGGCCCGGACTCCTCCAAGGGAGGAGTCCGGGCCCCTCTTTTGGAGTGACACCACGCGCCGTTTTTGTCTGATTTTCATAGCGTTGGCCCCATGAAGCACTCACCGCGTCTCTGGACGGTCGTCGGTTGCTCCCTGATGGCCGCGTCCCTCGGTGCCGGCGCCACCGCATGCGGGCCCGGCGACAACCCGCTGTCCGCCCGCCCCTACGACGCGGGCGACCAGGTCGCTTTCAACCAGGCCCAGGGCGGCCGCCCGGTCGACCACAACCGCCCCCTGGAGGTCACCGCCAGGTCGGCCGGCGGCCGCATCACCGACGTCACCGCCGTGGACGGCCTCGGTCGCCGCCTGGCGGGCGAACTCACCGCCACGGGCGACCGCTGGCACAGCACCGCCCCCATGGCCGCCGGAACGCGTTACACGGTCACCGTGAGCACGGAGGACGAACGGGGCGCTCCCGGGCAGCGCACGCTGACGTTCGACACCACTCCGGCCAAGAAGGTCCTGAGGGTCGAATTCGGCCCGTTGGACGGCAAATACGGCGTCGGACAGCCCATCACGGCCGAACTGGACGAGCCCGTCACGGACCGGGCCGCCCGCGCGGTCGTGGAGAAGGGCCTGGTCGTCGACACCCCGCCCGGCGTCGAGGGCGCCTGGCACTGGGTCGACGACAAGCACCTCCATTTCAGGCCCAAGGAGTACTGGCCCGCGCACTCCACCGTCTCCGTACGGAGCAATCTGGAGGGCGTCAGGATCACCGGGGCCATGCACGGCGCAGCCAGCAAGCCGGTCAGGCTGGAGATCGGGGACCGCGTCGAGGTCCTCACCGACGCCGCCTCCCACAGCCTCACGTTCAAACGCAACGGAGAAGTGATCAACACCATTCCGGTGACCACCGGCAAGCCGGGCTTCTCCACCCGCAACGGCGTCAAGGTGGTGCTCGGCAAGCAGTACTTCGTCCGGATGCGCGGCGACACCGTGGGCATCGGCGGCAGCGAGAACTACGACCTGCCCGTCTACTACGCCACCCGTGTCACCTGGAGTGGTGAATACGTCCACGCCGCCCCGTGGTCCGTCGGCTCCCAGGGCTACGAGAACGTCAGCCACGGCTGCACCGGCATGAGCACGGGCAACGCGGCCTGGTTCTTCGAGAACATCACCGAGGGCGACGTCGTGCAGGTCGTCAACAGCATCGGCGAGGACATGCCCGCCTTCGGCAACGGCTACGGCGACTGGAACATGAACTGGAAGGACTGGCGCCAGGGCAGCGCCCTGCTCAAGGACACCCAGGACGGCCGCACCCCCGTCGACCAGGCCCGGCTGCGCCCGCGGGTCTGAGCCCCGCACCGGCGCCGGGGCCCACCGCGGCAGGAGCGGCCCGCGGCCGGTGCGCAGGGGACCGTACGCGGCCCTGCGCACCCGCCGCCCGCCAGCGCTAGGCGTCCAGGGACAGCCGCGCGCGCAGCAGGCGCGCCAGGGCGTCCGCGAACTCCACCGGGTCGACCGGAAGGGTCACCGCCGCGTCCGCACGGCTCCAGGTGGCCAGCCATGCGTCCTGCGGACGGCCCATCAGCAACAGCACCGGCGGGCAGCGGAAGACCTCGTCCTTGATCTGCCGGCACACCCCCATGCCGCCGGCCGGGACGGCCTCCCCGTCCAGGACGCACACGTCGATGCCGCCCGCGTCCAGCTCGGCCAGGACGGCGGGCAGCGTGGCGCACTCCGTGAACTCCACCGGCGGCAGGTCCGCGGCGGGCCGGCGGCCGGCCGCCAGGCGCACCTGCTGCCGGGTGTTCGCGTCGTCGCTGTAGACCAGAACCCGTGCAGTCGACCGCATTTCGTTCCTCCACGCTGCCGTGAACCACGTTGGTGTTGCGCGGGATGCTACTCCTCCCGACCCGGTGTCAACATCGGTTCGCACACCCTCGCGCACGCCTGGTCGATGGGCCGTTCGGGCCCTGCACGGGCACCGGACACTCCGAACGGCACCCCCCGGCGTGAGGGCCGGATAAGCGACCGACATAATGTCGGTCGTGGCGACAGCAACGACAGTAGATACCGGGCACGCGCACCCGACGGTCAATCGACCGAACCTCGTCAGCGTCGGAACCATCATCTGGTTGAGTTCCGAGCTGATGTTCTTCGCGGCCCTCTTCGCGATGTACTTCACCCTGCGATCGGTGACGGGCGCCGAGTATTGGACGGAACAGGCATCGGCCCTGAACCTGCCCTTCTCGGCGACGAACACCACGATCCTGGTGCTCTCCTCCCTCACCTGCCAGCTCGGCGTCTTCGCCGCCGAGCGCGGTGACGTGAAGAAGCTCCGGACGTGGTTCATCATCACGTTCGTCATGGGCGCGATCTTCATCGGCGGCCAGGTGTTCGAGTACACCGAGCTGGTCAAGCACGAGGGCATCTCGCTCTCGTCCGGACCGTACGGCTCGGTCTTCTACCTGACCACCGGCTTCCACGGCCTGCACGTGACGGGCGGCCTCATCGCCTTCCTGCTGGTCCTCGGCCGGACGTACGCCGCCAAGAGGTTCACCCACGAACAGGCCACGTCGGCCATCGTCGTGTCCTACTACTGGCACTTCGTCGATGTCGTCTGGATCGGCCTCTTCGCGACGATCTACCTGATCAAGTAGCGAACACGTCACCGGGCCAGACCCGGCACCGACAGCCAGAAACACCGACGCAGAAGATCCTGACACCGGGGTAATCCGTGAAAAAGCTCTCCGCACGACGACGCCATCCGCTGGCGGCGGTCGTCGTTCTACTCCTCGCGCTGGCGGCCACTGGGGGGCTGTACGCCGCCTTCGCCCCCGCGGGCAAGGCGCAGGCCGATGAAACCGCCCAGTCCCTCGCCATCGAGGAGGGCCAGAAGCTCTACGCCGTGGGTTGCGCAAGCTGCCACGGAACCGGCGGTCAGGGAACCACTGACGGCCCCAGCCTGGTCGGCGTCGGCTCCGCGGCCGTCGACTTCCAGGTGAGCACGGGCCGTATGCCCGCCCAGCAGCCCGGCGCCCAGGTGCCGAAGAAGCCCACCATCTACTCGCAGGCGCAGATCGACCAGCTGGCGGCGTACATCGCCTCCCTCGGCGCCGGTCCGATCACGCCCACCGAGAAGCAGTACAACCCGGCCGGCGCCGACGTCGCCAAGGGTGGCGAGCTGTTCCGCAACAACTGCGCGCAGTGCCACAACTTCACCGGCGAGGGCGGCGCGCTGACCGACGGCAAGTACGCCCCGAACCTCGAGGGCGTCTCGCCGAAGCACATCTACGAGGCCATGCTCACCGGCCCGCAGAACATGCCCTCCTTCCCCGACACCACGATGCCGGAGAAGCAGAAGAAGGACATCATCGCGTACCTCCAGAACGTGAACGGCGAGAAGTCCGTCAGCCCCGGCGGTCTGAAGCTCGGCGGCCTCGGCCCCGTCTCGGAGGGCCTGTTCGGCTGGATCTTCGGTCTGGGTGCGCTGATCGCTGTCGCCGTCTGGGTCGCGGCCCACACCGCTAAGGCCAAGAAGTCATGAGTAGCCAAGACATTCCCGAAGAAAAGCACCTGCCGAGCGAGCAGGGCGACGAGCACCACGCCGGTGTAGCGGTCGCGGACGACCCCTTCGCGGACCCGGGCCTGCCGGTCCACAAGCCGCGTATCCAGGACATCGACGAGCGGGCCGCGAGGCGCTCCGAGCGCACCGTGGCGATGCTGTTCACGGTGTCGATGCTGGCCACGGTCGCGTTCATCGCGTCCTACGTGGTCATCCCGGTCGACAAGATCGTGTTCCTCTTCCCGCTCGGGAAGATCAGCGCGCTCAACTTCGCCCTGGGCATCAGCCTCGGCCTGGCCCTCTTCTGCATCGGCGCGGGCGCGGTCCACTGGGCCCGCACCCTGATGTCGGACGTCGAGGTCGCCGACGACCGCCACGAGGTCGCGGCTTCGCCCGAGGTCAAGGCGAAGGTCATGCAGGACTTCGCCGACGGTGCGAACGAGTCCGGCATCGCCCGCCGTCCGCTGATCCGCAACACGATGCTCGGCGCGCTGGCCATGCTGCCGCTGTCCGCCGTCGTGATCATGCGCGACCTGGGCCCGCTGCCCGAGCAGAAGCTGCGCCACACCCTGTGGGCCAAGGGCAAGCTGCTCATCAACCAGAACACTCTGGAGCCGCTGCGTCCCGAGGACGTCCCGGTCGGTTCGCTGACCTTCGTCATGCCCGAGGGCCTGGAGGAGGACGCGCACGACTTCAACAACGAGATCGCCAAGGCCGCCCTGATGATCGTCCGCATCAAGCCGGAGGACATCAAGGACAAGCAGGAACTCGAGTGGTCCCACGACGGCATCGTCGCCTACTCGAAGATCTGCACCCACGTCGGCTGCCCGATCAGCCTGTACGAGCAGCAGACGCACCACGTGCTCTGCCCGTGCCACCAGTCCACCTTCGACCTCTCCGACGGCGGTCGCGTGATCTTCGGTCCCGCCGGCCACGCACTTCCGCAGCTGCGGATCGGCGTGAACCGCGAAGGTTTCCTTGAGGCGCTCGGCGACTTCGAGGAGCCCGTCGGTCCTGCATTCTGGGAGCGCGGATGAGTACCGCCACTGACACGAAGCGCAAGGCGCCCGCCGGCGAGCGCGTGGCTGACTGGGCGGACGGCCGCCTGGGCATCTACACCCTCGCCAAGGCGAACATGCGCAAGATCTTCCCGGACCACTGGTCCTTCATGCTGGGTGAGGTCTGCCTCTACAGCTTCATCATCATCATCCTCACGGGTGTGTACCTGACGCTGTTCTTCCACCCGAGCATGAACGAGGTCGTGTACCACGGCTCGTACGTGCCGATGCAGGGCGTCCGGATGTCCGAGGCCTTCGCCTCGACGCTGGACATCAGCTTCGACGTCCGCGGTGGTCTGCTCATCCGGCAGATCCACCACTGGGCCGCGCTGATCTTCGTCGCCGGCATGGTCGTGCACATGATGCGCGTCTTCTTCACCGGCGCGTTCCGCAAGCCGCGTGAGGTCAACTGGGTCTTCGGCTTCCTGCTGCTGGTCCTCGGCATGTTCACCGGCTTCACCGGTTACTCCCTGCCGGACGACCTGCTCTCGGGCACCGGTGTCCGCTTCATGGAGGGCGCGATCCTGTCCGTGCCGGTCGTCGGCACGTACATCTCGTTCTTCCTCTTCGGCGGCGAGTTCCCCGGCGGCGACTTCGTCGCCCGGTTCTACTCGATCCACATCCTGCTGCTGCCCGGCATCATGATGGGCCTGCTGGTGGCCCACCTGATCCTGGTCTTCTACCACAAGCACACCCAGTTCGCGGGCCCCGGCAAGACCAACGACAACGTCGTCGGCATGCCGCTGCTGCCGGTCTACATGGCCAAGGCCGGAGGCTTCTTCTTCCTGGTCTTCGGTGTCATCGCGGCCATCGCGGCGATCGCCTCGATCAACCCGATCTGGGCGCTCGGCCCGTACCGCCCGGACCACGTGTCCACCGGTGCGCAGCCCGACTGGTACATGGGTATGCCGGAAGGCCTGATCCGTGCCATGCCCGGTTGGGAGATCAACCTGTGGGGCCACACGCTCGTCCTGGGCGTGTTCATCCCGCTGGTGATCTTCCCGGTGGTCCTCGGCGCGATCGCGGTGTGGCCGTTCATCGAGTCCTGGGTCACCGGCGACAAGCGCGAGCACCACATCCTGGACCGCCCGCGCAACGCTCCGACCCGTACGGCGTTCGGTGTCGCCTGGATCGCGGAGTACATCGTGCTCCTGGTCGGCGGTGGCAACGACATGTTCGCCCAGTACTTCCACCTCTCGATCAACAACATCACCTGGTTCGTCCGCATCGGCTTCTTCGTCGTCCCGGTGGTCGCGTTCATCGCCACCAAGCGGATCTGCCTCGGCCTGCAGCGCCGGGACCACGACAAGGTGCTGCACGGTCGTGAGACCGGTGTCATCAAGCGGCTGCCGCACGGTGAGTTCATCGAGGTCCACGAGCCCCTGGACCAGGCCAAGCTGCACACGCTCACGGCGCACGAGCAGTACAAGCCGCTGGAGCTTGGCCCGACGGTCGACGAGAACGGCGTCGAGCGGAAGGCCAAGGCGTCGGAGAAGCTCCGCGCCAAGCTCAGCCAGGGCATGTACGGCGAAGGCAACCAGATTCCGAAGCCCACGGTGGAGGAGTACAAGGAGATCCAGAGCGGCCACGGCCACCACTGATCCCGCGTGAGGGTCTGATTTCGGTCAGTCCCGGTGTCGCCCACGGCAAGAGCCCCGTCCAGCGAACGGACGGGGCTCTTCGCCGTCTCCCGGCCTGGATAGGCTGAAGGCCTCTTCTCATTCGACTGTGGACCCTCAGGAGCGGACCATGAACGTTGTGACCCCGGCAGGCGGCGACAGCGTGGCGGCCCGTGCCTGGCCGACCGTACTGGACGCGCTGCTCTCGGGCCGGGACCTGCACGCCGACGACACGGCGTGGGCCATGGACCGGATCATGCGCGGGGAGGCCACCGACGCCCAGATCGCGGGCTTCGCGGTCGCCCTGCGGGCCAAGGGGGAGACGGTCGAGGAGATCAACGGCCTGGTGCGGACCATGTACGCGCACGCCAACCTGATCGAGGTGCCCGGCCGGACCGTGGACATCGTCGGCACCGGCGGCGACGGCGCCAAGACCGTGAACATCTCGACCATGTCCTCCATCGTGGTGGCCGGAGCCGGCGCCAAGGTGGTCAAGCACGGCAACCGGGCCGCGTCCTCGGCGAGCGGGGCCTCCGACGTGCTGGAGAAGCTGGGCGTCAACCTGGACCTGGCCCCGGCCCGGGTGGCCCGGGTCGCCGAGGAGGCCGGCATCACCTTCTGCTTCGCCGTGAAGTTCCACCCGGCGCTGCGGCACGTGGCCCCGGCCCGCCGCGAGCTGGGCATCCGCACCACCTTCAACTTCCTCGGCCCGCTGACGAACCCGGCGCGGGTCCGGGCGCAGGCCACCGGCGTCGCCGACGCCCGGATGGCGCCCATCGTCGCGGGCGTGCTCGCGGAGCGGGGCTCCTCGGCCCTGGTGTTCCGCGGGGACGACGGCCTGGACGAACTGACCACCACCGCCACCTCCCGGGTCTGGTGGGTGCGCGACGGGCGGGTGCAGGAGCAGGCCTTCGACCCGCGCGACGTGGGGATCGGCCTGGTGGACGTCGCGGAGCTGCGGGGCGCCGACGCCTCGTACAACGCGGACGTCGCCCGGCGGCTGCTGGCCGGCGAGACCGGCCCCGTACGGGACGCGGTGCTGCTGAACTCGGCCGCCGCCCTCGTGGCCCTGGACCCGGGCAGCGGGTCCCTGGAGGAGCAGATCCGGGCGGGCATCGAGCGGGCCGCGGGGGCCATCGACTCGGGCGCGGCCCAGGCCGCCCTGGAGCGCTGGGTGGCCGCCAGCAACGCCTGAACCTGACAGATCATTTTCAGCCAAGACCCCGGTCCGGCATGCGGACCGGGGTCTTGCGCGTGCCGGATCCTGTGGCAGGATGACTGACCAGGTCACGAGTGACAGCGTTTTGGCCCCGGCTTGCTGTCCGGCAACCCTCCTTCCGTGGCGGGGTGCCCCGGGTGATGACCAGGCCGCGGGCAGCGAGGTCCGCGGCAAGCGCGGATCCCTCGACACCAGGGGTCCTGGTCCTCGAGGAGCGTTTTCCGTGAGCAAGCGAATGCGATAGGGCGGCTCCGCCCCTTCTCCACCCCTCGGACAGGGTCCCTTCCCCGCGCGTACCCGGGCAGCCGCGTACGCCCCGGCCCGACCCGTGCTCCGAGGCACTCCCCGTCCCCCGGCCGGCCGCTGCGCCGTACCCGCGGACGGGTGACGTCCGAAGCCGTTCCGCCCTGCCCGCCGGGAGATTCCGCCATGTCCGCATTCCTGAACGCCGCCACCGCCACCGCCGCCACCGTCGTCGCCGCTTCCGCCGCCCCCGTCACCAGCGCGTCCGCGGTCTCCGACGCCGACGGCGCCGCCTGTGCCGGGCCGCTCCCGGTCCTCGGCCGCGACGTCACCGTCCCGCTCGTCACCGGCGGCGAAGTCACCTACGCGGCCCTCGACTACGCCGCCAGCGCCCCCGCCCTGCAGCGCGTCTGGGACGACGTCGCCGCGTACGCCCCCTACTACGGCAGCGTGCACCGCGGGGCGGGCTACCTCTCGCAGCTCTCCACCGACCTGTTCGAGCAGAGCCGGGCCGCGGTCGCCGCGTTCCTCGACTGCCGTCCGGCCGACCAGGTGGTCTTCACCCGCTCCACCACCGACTCCCTCAACCTGCTCGCCTCCGCCCTGCCCGCCGACTGCCGGGTCTTCGTCTTCGAGACCGAGCACCACGCCTCGCTGCTGCCGTGGGACGACGCCCGGGTCGCCTACCTCGACGCGCCGCGCACCCCGGACGAGGCCGTCGCCACCCTGGAGCGGGCCCTCGCCGACCGCGACCCCCACGGCCCGGCCCTCGTCTGCGTCACCGGCGCCTCCAACGTCACCGGAGAGCTGTGGCCGGTGCGGGAGCTCGCCGCCGCCGCGCACGCCCACGGCGCCCGGATCGTCCTCGACGCCGCCCAGCTGGCCCCCCACCACCCCGTTTCCGTACGGGACCTCGACGTGGACTGGGTGGCCTTCTCCGGGCACAAGCTGTACGCGCCCTTCGGCTCGGGCGTGCTGGCCGGCCGGGCCGACTGGCTCCGGCAGGCGCAGCCGTACCTGGCCGGCGGCGGGGCCTCCCGTACCGTCGCCCGCCGCGCGGACGGCGGCGTCGACGTCGAATGGCACACCACGGCCGCCCGGCACGAGGCCGGATCCCCCAACGTCATCGGCGTCTACGCCATCGCCTCGGCCTGCCGCGCCCTGACCGAGGCGGGCTTCGACCGGCTCGTCGCCCGCGAGCACGAGCTGATCGCGCGGGTCCGCGCGGGCCTCGCGGACGTCCCGCAGGTCCGGATCCTCTCCCTGTTCGGGGACGACGCCCCGCGCGTCGGCGTCCTCTCGTTCGTGGTGGAGGGCTGGAACAGCTCCCACTTCGCCGCGGCCCTGTCGGCCGAGTACGGCATCGGCGTCCGCGACGGCCTGTTCTGCGCCCACCCGCTGGTGCGCACCCTGCTCGGCAGCGCCCCGCAGGAGCCCGGCGCGTGCGGGGCGCCGGAAGCCGCGCCGGGGGAGAGGTCGCTGAACGCGATCCGGGTGAGCTTCGGCGCCGGCACCCCCGACGAGCACGTGGAGCGGTTCGTCCGCGCGGTCCGGGAGCTGGTCACCGAGGGCGCCCGGTGGCAGTACCGCACGGAGGACGGCCGCTGCGTCCCCGCCGTGTGACATGCTTCCGGCCGTGACGCACACCGCCTACTGGGACCCGCTGCCGACCGTCCGGGCAGCCGCCGGACACCCGCTGCCCCAGTGGACCCCCGGCTGCGGTCTCGTCGCCGCGGACTGGTCGGCGGCCGAGCCCGGCCTGTGGGAGAAGCGCAGCTGGCGGGACGTCCCCGGGCCGTTCTACGCGGCCGACACCGACACCTGCTGGACCGGACGGCTGTGCGCGCCCGGTCACGTGATGTACGACGACGAGTACGGCCAGGAGTTCGTCTACCGCCAGCCGCGCACGCAGCAGGAGACCCACGACCTGCTGTGCGCCGCGGAGTGCGACCCCTTTGCCGGATACGGAGCCGACGGGGACGCGCACTGGACCCCCGAGCTGGTCAGGGACTGGTGGCGGGAACGGGAACGGGTCCGCGAGTGGGCCGCGCGCATCGAGCGCACCTGGTCCGTGTCCCTGCACGAGGGCGAGCGGGAGGCGGCCGGCGGGGCGCGGGCGTACCTCGCCCACATCGACGGGGACCTCGCGGACTACCTGCGCGGCTACCTGTTCTGGCTCGCCGAGCGCCGGCCGGCAGGGCCCGGCGAGGCCCTGCCGCGGCTCTGACGCCGGGCGCGGCGACGAGCGGCGACGCGGCGACGGGCGCCGGCGCGCGGCGGCTAGTTGTCCAGGCCGATGGCGAAGGCCGCTTCCAGGTCGTGCTGGGAGTAGGTGCGGAACGCCACGTGCGTGTCCGTCGCCTCCACGCCCGGGATCTTGCTGATGCGGCCGGGGATGATGTCCGCCAGGTTGTCGTGGCGGGCCACGCGCACCAGGGCGATGAGGTCGTAGGTGCCCGTGACGGAGTAGACCTCGCTCACGTTGTCCAGCGCCGCGATGGACTCGGCGATCTCGGGGATGCGGTCCACGCTGGTCTTGATGAGCACGATCGCGGTGATCATGGCTGGCTGTCTCCCTCGGTGGCCGTCGCTGGTCGCCTCACTCTAGTCGTACGCCGGTAGCGCACCCATGCGTGGACGAAGCCGAGGGAGAAGCCCACCAGGTGCGCCAGGTACGCCACCCCGGGTCCGCTGCCCGCCCGGTGCGCCGCCACCCACTGCAGGGCGAACCAGAACAGCAGCACGAGCCATGCGGGCAACCGCAGCGGCAGGAAGAACAGGAAGGGGAACAGGCTCGTCACCCGGGCGCGCGGGAACAGGTACAGGAACGCCCCCAGCACGGCGGAGATCGCACCCGACGCGCCGACCAGCGTCTCCCCGGAGGCGGCGTTGGCCGCGGCGTACGCCGCGAGCGCGAGGTAGCCCGTGCAGACGTAGAAGCAGAGGAAGGCGGCGCGGCCCATCCGCTCCTCCGTCATCGCCCCGAAGACGTGCAGGAAGAGCAGGTTGCCCAGCAGGTGCAGCCAGCTGCCGTGGACGAACAGGGCGGTCAGCGGGGTCAGCAGCGCCCGCACGGACCCCCCGAACAGTTCGTCCGGGACCACGCCCCAGTGCCGGAAGTACGCGGTCCCCGTCTCCAGCAGCCGGTCACCGGTCCCGTACGAGGGGTTCAGGCCCGAGGCCGGACCGACCAGGAACACCGCGCAGCAGGCGGCGATCAGCGCGTGGGTGACCACCGGGCCCCGGGCGGCCGTGCGCAGGGTCCGCCACTTTACGATCATGCGATTGAGCATGACCCGACCGGCCCCTTCCCACGCCCCGGCAGGCCGTAGGGTTACGTGCTGCGGTCCGCCGATTCCTACGGACGGCGGCTTTAATTGAAAGAGCTACGAAGGAGAGTGCGGCCTGATGACGGTTCCCCTGCCGACCGACGGCACCCGGTGGCGTTGCACCCTGTGCGGCAACCTCACGCGTTTCGACGTCACTCGTTCGTCGAAGGTCGTGGAGTACGTCCACCTGGACCTCGCCGGGGAGCCCAAGGTCGAGGAGCGCGAGGTGGTCAGTGAGACCATCGAGTCGGTCCGCTGCCGCTGGTGCAACGCGGTGGACCAGATCGAACTTGTGGACAGGCCGGGCGCGGACTCCTGACGGAGCCGCGCCCCACCGAGAAGACACGGTAGGGGTGACGGATTGTGGAGCCAGGAAGCGGCGCTGACCCGGCCGATGCGGCCGACGCCGCCGCCGAGGTGCTCGACCGCCCGCTGCCGGAGGGCGTGCGGCGCAGGGTCGTCGCGCTCGTCTCGGACGCCTTCGGCGCCCTGACGGTCGCGGACCTGCCGGGACAGCTGCGCCAGTACGCCCGGTTCACCCCGAGTCGGCGCGCCAAGTTCGCGGGCAACGCCATGGCCGCGGCCGTGGAGACGGACGCCGTCTTCCGCGGCCGCGTCGCCGAGAAGGTGCGCGAGGCCCAGGCGGAGCTGGCCGGGGCGCTGGAGTCCGGCGCCCCGCCCGCGGCCGCCGACCCGCTGGACGTGGCCGCCGCCGCGTACGTCCTGCGGCCGCCGGGCTGGGTGAAGATGGTGGCCGCCGCGGGCGAGGAGGCGCAGCGCGTCGACGCCGAGCGGGCGGACGAGGAGGCGCGGCGCGAGGCGGACCGGCTCCGCGAGGAGCTGGCCCACGTGCGGGAGCTCCAGCGGCACGGCGGCGAGCAGGTGCGCGGCGAGCTGGAGGCGGCCCGGAAGGAAGCGGAATCGCTTCAGCGCAAGCTGCGCAGCGCCCTGAGCGACGTCAAGCGGGGCGAGGCGGCCCTGCGCAAGCTGACGGCCGAGATCGAGGGGATCCGTGCCGAGGCGGCCGGGCAGGTGGCGGCCGCCGAGAGCGAGTCGCGCCGGCTCAAGTCCCGGCTGGCGGAGGCCGAGGCGGCGCTGGAGACCTCCCGCCGGGCCGTGCGCGAGGGCCGCAGCGTCGAGGACATGCGGCTGCGGCTGCTGCTGGACACGGTGCTGGACGCGGCCCAGGGGCTGCGCCGGGAACTGGCGCTGCCACCGGTGTCGACGCGGCCCGCCGAGACGGTGGACGCGGTGGAGCCGGGCCGGATGAGTCCGAAGGACATCGCGGCGCGGGCGCTGTCGGAGACCGATCCGGCGCTGCTGGACCAGTTGTTGGCGCTGCCTCAGGTGCACCTCGTCGTCGACGGCTACAACGTGACCAAGACCGGCTATCCGACGATGCCGCTGGAGAAGCAGCGGCTGCGGCTGCTGGGCGGGCTGTCGATGCTGGCCGCGCAGACCGGCGCGGAGATCACCTGCGTCTTCGACGGGGCGGAGCTGGCCGCGCCGGTGCTGCTGGCGCCACCGCGCGGGGTGCGGGTGCTGTTCTCCAAGCCGGGCGTCACGGCGGACGAGCTGATCCGCCAGCTGGTGCGCGCGGAGCCGCCGGGCCGGCCGGTGGTCGTGGTCTCGACGGACCGCGAGGTGGCCGACGGGGTGGCGGCGGCCGGAGCCCGACCCGTAACGTCCGCTTTGCTCCTGAAGCGGCTTTCGCGCGTTTCCTAACTCCTCGACGTAATGCCCGATTTGGTCGCACCGTTGGGGAACGTACCGTCAACTCGCCGGTACGGAGCGTGCAGTGAAGGTAAAGAACCTGGTCGGGGGCCGGGTTTTTTCCGGAGGGGATTTGAAGTGATCAAGCGGGGGTCACTAGGGTCTGCTCAAACCTTCGTGCGGTAGATCACCCATTCGGGGTGTCGGCGGGGGTGTCGCCGGCCTGCGCGCGCGTGACGCGCCGCGCCCCCTCTCCCGGCGGTGCGAGTAAAGGAGCCCGGCTCGTGGCGTCCCACCGTCGACCCAAGCAGCCGGGCCGCGCCCGCGTGACCGTCCTCACCGCCACGGCCGCCGCGGCCGTCGCCCTCTCCGCGCACAGCGCCTCCGCCGCGCCCAACCAGCCCGGCAAGGACGAGGTCAAGGCGAAGGTCGACGCCCTCTACGAGGAGGCGGAGCAGGCCACCGAGAAGTCCAACCAGGCCAAGGAGCGCCAGGAGAAGCTGGAGAAGGAGATCAGCCAGCTCCAGGACCAGGTCGCCCGCGGCCAGGAGGAGCTCAACCAGTTGCGCTCCACGCTCGGTTCGATGGCCAGCGCCCAGTACCGCACCGGCGGCATGGACCAGTCCGTCGCCCTCTTCCTCTCCGGCGACCCCGAGACCTTCCTCGACAAGGCCTCCACCCTCCAGCAGCTGACGGGCAAGCAGGTCGAAGCCGTCCAGAAGATCCAGGCCAAGCAGCGCAGCCTCGCGCAGCAGCGCCAGGAGGCCGCCGGCAAGCTCGCCGACCTCGACGCCACCCGCAAGGAACTCGGCGAGAAGAAGAAGGCCTCGCAGGGCAAGCTCGCCGAGGCCCAGTCCCTCCTCAACACCCTGACCGCGCAGGAGCGCCAGCAGCTCAAGGACGAGGAAGGCCGCGCCAGCCGGAGCGAGACCGAACGCGCCGACCTCGGCAACGTCAAGGCCTCCGGCCGGGCCGGCGCCGCCCTGGAGGCCGCCAAGACCAAGCTGGGCTACGCGTACGTCTCCGGCGCCACCGGCCCCAGCGCCTTCGACTGCTCCGGGCTGACGCAGTGGGCGTACAAGCAGGCGGGCGTCAGCATCTCGCGCACCACCTACACCCAGGTCAACGACGGCACCCGGATCGGCCGCAGCCAGCTCCAGCCCGGCGACCTGGTGTTCTTCTACTCGGACCTGCACCACGTCGGCCTGTACGCCGGCAACGGGATCGTGTTGCACGCCTCGAACCCGCGCGGCGGCATCAAGTACGAGTCGATCAACAACATGCCGTTCCAGTTCGGCGTCCGCGTCTGACCGCGGCCCCCGACCGCCCGGCGCCGTTCCACACCGCCCATCCGGGCGAATTGCACGGCCCCGCCCTGACCCCGCGCCCCGCCCATGACCTGCGTCTGGGGCGGGGCGCCGGCACGTGCGGCCCGCGGCGGTCGTTGGCCGTCGGGTAGCCGCGCGGCTACTGTCTGCCAGCGCGGAACCCGGCACACGGCCGTCCACGGGGGACGGACCCGGTCCCGCGCAGCGGAAGGGAGCGGTCCGCATGGCGTCCCACCGCCGGTCCGGACCCGGCAGCCTCGACCGGTACACCAAGGTCGGCATCCTGACCGTGGCCGCCGCGGCGGCCACCGCCGCCGCCATCACCGCAGTGCCCGCCAGCGCCGCACCGGACCTGCTGAAGGAGCCCTCGGCGAGCGTCCGCGCCCAGGTCGACCGGCTCTACGAGGAAGCCGAACGGGCCACCGAACGCTTCAACGAGGCGGGGGAGCACGCCGACCGGCTCCGCACCGAGATCGGCCGCGCCCAGGACCGACTGGCCCGCGGTCAGGAGCGCATCAACACCATGCGCGGCCTCCTCGGCGCCTTCGCCGGAGCCCAGTACCGCTCCGGCGGCATCGACCCCGCCGTCGAGTTGATGCTGTCCGAAGACCCCGACGAATACCTCGACAGGGCCGCCACCCTCGGCCGGCTGACCGACCGCCAGACCCGGCAGCTCGACGAACTGCGCAAGGAGCAGCGCAAGCTCGGCCAGGAGCGCAGCGAGGCCGCGCGCCGGCTCGCCGAACTCGAAGCCGTACGGGCCGACGTGGCCCGGCAGAAACGCGTCGTCACGGCCAAGCTCGCCGCGGCCCGGCAGCTGCTCAACTCCATGCCCGCCGAGGAACGCGCCGACTTCGAGCGGGCCTCCCGCTCCGACGGCCGCGCGGACGCCCTGCCCGACCCGTCCGCCGGCGGCTCCCCCGGCCCCTCCTCCGGTCGCGCCGCGGCAGCCGTGCGGGCCGCCCGCTCCGTCGTGGGACGGCCCTACATCTGGGGCGCCACCGGCCCCACCGGCTTCGACTGCTCCGGGCTGATGGTGTGGTCGTACCGGCAGGCCGGCGTCTCCCTGCCGCGCACCTCGCAGGCCCAGCGGTACGCCGGCCGCCGGGTCCCGCTGTCCGAGGCCCGGCCCGGGGACCTGGTGACCTACCGCTCCGACGCCAGCCACGTCGGCATGTACGTCGGCAACGGCCAGGTCGTGCACGCCCCCCACCCCGGGGCCCGGGTCCGCTACGACCCCGTCGGCATGATGCCGGTGTCCTCCGTCACCCGCCCCTGAGCGGGGCCCGGCCACAGCACTAGGATCGGCGGATGCCCCCGCGCCGCCGAGCCGCCGCACCGCGGCAGCTGCCGCCGCTGGTGTTCCTGCTGCTCTGCGGGCTGGTGAGCGGGCTGCTCGCCGGCTGCACCGCGCCCGCGTCCGCGCCCGCGCCGGGCGACACCGCCCGCACCGCCCACACCGACGGCACCGCCGACCGCGACGTCCGCGCCGCCGTCGCCGCCTGGGCCCGGCAGCCGCCCGCGCAGCTCGCCGGGATCCCGCTGGAGGGCTGGGCCTACGAGGTCACCGGCGTCCGGCGGGACGGGGCGCGCGCCACCGCCACCGCCGAGCTGCGCTACCGGCTCGCCGGCCACGACACCGCCGCGGCCGGCTCCGCCCGCGAGGTGCGGCTGGGCCTGGCCGGAGGGCAGTGGCGGGTGACCGGCGACGCCCCCGCCCCCGGCGCCCCGCCGCAGCTGTGGGACCAGGGGCCGGTGGCCGTGGTCCGGGGCGCGCACAGCCTCGTCCTCGGCACCGGGCAGGACGGCCCGACCCTGTCCGCGATCGCCGCCGAGGCCGACCGGGCGGTGCCCGCGGTGAACGCCGCCTGGCCGCGGCCGTGGGCCGGGCGGGTCGTGGTGCTGGTCCCCGGATCGGTGGACGCGATGGCGGCGCTGCTCGGGCGGCCGGCCGCCGAGTACCGGGGCATGGCCGCCGTCACCACCGGCAGCGTCGGCGGCGGCCCCGCCCCCGCCGACCGGATCGTCGTCAACCCCCAGGGCTACGCCGAACTCACCGCCGAGGGCCGGGCCGTCGTCCTCACCCACGAGACCACCCACGTCGCCACCCGCTCGGCGACCACCGCCACGACCCCGCTGTGGCTCTCCGAAGGCTTCGCCGACTGGGCGGCGTACCGCGGCACGGACCCCGCCCCCGAGCGCGCCGCACCCGCCCTCGGCCGTGCGGTCCGCGCCGGGCGACCGCCCGCGCAGCTGCCGCGGAACGAGGACTTCGCCTTCGGCGCCGACCCCGAAGCGCTGTCCCGGGCGTACGAGGGCGCCTGGCTGGCCTGCCGGCTCGTCGCACGGCGGTGGGGGGACGCGGCCCTCGTCGACCTGTACGCCCGCGCGGGCCGCGAGCAGCTCCCGGCCGCCCTCCGGGAGGCCCTCGGCACGGACGGGGCCGCCCTGACGGAGGCCTGGCGGCAGGCCCTGCGCGCCGACCTCGGCTCCGGCACCCCGGCGGCTCAGGGCGCGCCGCCGCGGGGGGCCGGGCCGTAGGGGGCGGGCCCGCGGGGCCGTCCGGTACTGTCGGCAGGCGATGCACAAGACGCTGATCGTGACCAACGACTTCCCGCCGCGCCCGGGCGGCATCCAGGCCTTCCTCCACAACATGGCCCTGCGCCTGGACCCCGACCGGATCGTCGTCTACGCCTCCACCTGGAAGCACGGCGCGGAGGGCCGCCAGGCCACCGCCGCCTTCGACGCCGAGCAGCCCTTCCAGGTCGTGCGCGACCGGACGACCATGCTGCTGCCGACCCCGCGGGTCACCCGCCGGGCGGTGGGACTGCTGCGCGAGCACGGCTGTGAGTCCGTGTGGTTCGGGGCCGCCGCCCCGCTCGGCCTGATGGCCCCGGCCCTGCGCCGGGCCGGGGCGCGGCGCATCGTGGCGACCACGCACGGGCACGAGGCCGGCTGGGCGCAGCTGCCGGCGGCGCGGCAGCTGCTGCGCCGGATCGGCGAGGGCACGGACACCCTCACCTACCTGGGCGAGTACACGCGCTCCCGGATCGCCTCGGCACTGACCGGTGCGGCGGCGGACCGGATGGTCCAACTGCCGCCCGGCGTGGACGAGAAGACCTTCCACCCGGAGTCGGGCGGCGACGAGATCCGCGCCCGGCTCGGGCTCTCGGACCGCCCGGTCGTGGTGTGCGTCTCGCGGCTCGTGCCGCGGAAGGGACAGGACACCCTGATCCGGTCCATGCCGCAGATCCTGGCGGCGGTGCCGGACGCCGTGCTGCTGATCGTCGGCGGCGGGCCGTACGAGGCCGACCTGCGGAAGCTGGCCGGCGAGACGGGGGTCGCGGACTCCGTGGTCTTCACCGGGGCCGTCCCCTGGTCCGAGCTGCCCGCCCACTACGGGGCCGGCGACGTCTTCGCCATGCCGTGCCGGACCCGGCGGGGCGGGCTGGACGTCGAGGGGCTCGGGATCGTCTACCTGGAGGCCTCGGCCACCGGTCTGCCGGTGGTGGCGGGGGACTCCGGCGGGGCGCCGGACGCGGTGCTGGACGGGGAGACCGGGTGGGTGGTCCGGGGCGGCGCCCCCGGGGACGCGGCGGACCGCATCGTGGCCCTGCTCCAGGATCCGCAGCTGCGGCGGCGGATGGGGGAGCGGGGCCGGGCGTGGGTGGAGGAGCGGTGGCGGTGGGACCTGCTGGCCGACCACCTCCGCGCCCTGTTGTAGCCGCCCGCTCCCGCCGCCCGCGCGGCCGTCGGGCCGCGGCCCGTTCCGCTGCGCGGGCCTTTTCCCCACTCGCCCCTTCCCGGAACCGGGGCCGGCCCCGGACCCCGGCCTGCGGGCCGGCCGTGGTTGCTCGCGCAGTTCCCCGCGCCCCCGGCAGGGCCCCATCAGGGGCGCGGAGAACTGCGCACCGGCCGTGGACGGCCCGCGCAGCGGACCCGGCGGTGCAGCGGACGGTGTCGACAGAAGGGACTGTCACGGTTGATCGTGGCTGCGCCGGGTATGGGCGGAAGGTCTGGTTCCGCCCATCATGCGGGCATGAACCCCCACCTGACGCGCCGTCACTTCCTGGGTGTCGGCGCACTCCAGACCGCCGCAGCCCTCGGCTTCACCCGCATCGGCCCCGGCTCCGCCGCCGCGGCCGAACCCCCCGCCGCGCAGTACGCCCCCGCCGTCGTCGTCGGCTCCGGCTACGGCGCCGCCGTGGCGGCCCTCCGCCTCGGGCAGGCCGGCGTCCGTACCGTCGTCCTCGAAATGGGACGGCTGTGGAACACCCCCGGCCCGGACGGCAGGGTCTTCCCCTCGACCTCCGCCCCCGACCACCGGTCCATGTGGTTCCGCACGCGCACCGAGGCCCCGCTCGCGACCTTCCTCTGGCTCGACGTCGTCAACCGGGACATCAGCCCCTATCCCGGCGTCCTCGACCGCGTGCACCACGGCGACATGTCCGTCTACGTCGGCCGCGGCGTCGGCGGCGGCTCCCTCGTCAACGGCGGCATGGCGCCCACGCCGCGCCGCTCCTACTTCCAGGAGGTGCTGCCCCGCGTCGACGCCGACGAGATGTACGGCACGTACTTCCCGCGCGCCCGCGCCATGCTCGGCGTGAACGACGTCGACCCGGCCTGGTTCGAGTCCACCGACTGGTACCGCTTCGCCCGCGTCTCCCGCAAGCACGCCCGCAACACCGGCCTGCGGACCGTGTTCGTGCCCAACGTGTACGACTTCGGGTACATGCAGCGCGAGGCGGCCGGCACCGTGGCCCGCTCCGCCCTGGCCGGCGAGGTCATCTACGGCAACAACCACGGCAAGAGGAGCGTGGACAAGACCTACCTGGCGGCCGCCCTCGGCACCGGGAACGTCACCATCGAGACCCTGCAGCGCGTGGTCGGCGTACGGCAGGAGCCGGACGGCACCTACGTGCTCACCGTCCACGGCATCGACCTGTCCGGGCGGGTGACGCAGGTCCGCGAACTCGGCTGCCGGCAGCTCTTCCTCGGCGCCGGGAGCCTCGGCACCACCGAGATCCTGGTGCGGGCCCGCGAGCGCGGCACCCTGCCCGCGCTGAGCGAGAAGGTCGGCCTCGGCTGGGGCCCCAACGGCAACGTCATGACCGCCCGCGCCAACCACCTGTGGGACACCGTCGGCGCCCGCCAGGCCACCATGCCCGCCCTGGGCATCGACGACTGGGACAACGCCGCCAACCCGGTCTTCGCCGAGATCGCCCCGCTGCCGATGGGCATCGAGCACTGGGTCTCGATGTACCTGGCCATCACGAAGAACCCCGAGCGCGGGCACTTCACGTACGACTCGGCCACCGACTCGGTGCGGCTGCAGTGGCGGCGCGAGCAGAACGCGCCCGCCGTGGCCGCCGCGAGGAGCCTGTTCGACCGCATCAACCGGACCAACGTCACCATCTACCGGTACGACCTGTTCGGCGGGAACAGGCCCTTCGCGGACGATTTCACCTACCACCCCCTCGGCGGCTGCGTCCTCGGCGAGGCGACCGACGACCACGGCCGTGCCAGGGGCCACCGGGGGCTGTACGTCGTCGACGGCTCGCTGGTCCCGGGGTCGCTCGGCGTGAACCCGTTCGTCACCATCACCGCCCTCGCGGAACGCAACATGGCCCGGATCCTCGCCGAGGACCCCCGCTGACGCGCAGCGGGCGGACCGGCGGGGACCCGGGCCAGGGGCCGGGGCCCGGCGCTCAGGAGGTGTAGAGCGCCTCGATCTCGTGGGCGAAGTCCTTCGCCACCACGTTGCGCTTCAGCTTCAGCGACGGCGTGATGTGGCCCGACTCCTCCGTGAACTGGGAGGGCAGAATGCGGAATTTCCGCACCGATTCCGCCTTGGAGACCGCCGCGTTGCCGTCGTCCACGGCCTTCTGGACGGCGGCGATGAGGTCCGCGTCCTCGCGCAGGTCCGCCGCCGTCGAGCCGGCCGGCTTGCCGTTCTCCGCGGCCCAACGGCCGAGGAACTCCTCGTCGATGGTGACCAGCGCCGCCACGAAGGGCCGAGCGTCGCCCACCACCATGCACTCCGCGACCAGCGCGTGCGCCCGGATCCGGTCCTCGATCACCGCGGGGGCGACGTTCTTGCCGCCCGCCGTGACGATGAGCTCCTTCTTGCGGCCGGTGATGGTGAGGTAGCCGTCCTCGTCGAGGGTGCCGACGTCGCCGGTGTGGAACCAGCCGTCGGTGAGCGCCTCGGCGGTCGCCGCCTCGTTCTGCCAGTAGCCCTGGAAGACCTGCTCGCCGTGGAGCAGCACCTCGCCGTCGTCGGCGATCCGCACCACCGAGCCGGGCAGCGGCTGGCCCACCGAGCCGATCTTCGGCCGGTCCCACGGGTTGAACGCCGTCGCCGCGCAGGACTCCGTCAGGCCGTAGCCCTCCAGCACCGTGAAGCCGATGCCGCGGAAGAAGTGGCCGAGGCGCTCGCCCAGCGGCGCGCCGCCGGAGATCGCGTACTCGCCGCGGCCGCCGAGGACCGCGTGCAGCTTGCGGTAGACCAGCTTCGAGAACAGCTTGTGCTTCAGCCGCAGGCCGAAGGACGGGCCGGCCGGGGTGTCCAGCGCCCGGCTGTACGCGATGGCCGTCTCGGCCGCCGCGTCGAAGATCTTGCCCTTGCCGTCGGCCTGGGCCTTGGCGCGCGCCGAGTTGTAGACCTTCTCGAAGACCCGCGGCACGCCGAGGATCAGCGTCGGCCGGAAGGACTGGAGCTCGTCCGTCAGGTTCCTGATGTCCGGTACGCAGCCCAGGCGGATCGGCGCCAGCACGGCCGCCACCTCCACCAGGCGCCCGAAGACGTGCGCGGCCGGCAGGAACAGCAGCACCGAGCACTCGCCCGTGCGGAACAGCGGGCTCAGCCGCTCCACCACGTTGCCGCACTCGGCGAAGAAGTTGCGGTGGGTCAGCACACAGCCCTTGGGGCGGCCGGTGGTGCCCGAGGTGTAGACGATGGTGGCCGGGTCGTCGGCGTTCGCCAGCGAGCTGCGCTCGTCGACCTCGGCGTCGGAGATCCCGGCGCCCGCGGCCTTCAGCGTCTCCGCGGCGCCCTGATCGATCTCCCAGACCTCGCGCAGCTCCGGCAGCCGGTCGCGCAGCGAGGCCACGGCCTCGCTGTGGGCCGAGCCCTCCACGACCACCGCGACGGCCCCGGAGTCGCCGAGGATCCACTGGATCTGCTCCGGCGAGCTGGTCTCGTACACGGGCACGGTAACGCCGCCCGCGGTCCAGATCGCGAAGTCGATCAGCACCCACTCGTAGCGGGTGCGGGAGATCAGGCCGACCCGGTCACCGGGCCGCACACCGGCCGCGATCAGGCCCTTGGCGGTGGCGCGGACCTCGGCGAGGAACTCCTTCGCCGTGACGTCCTCCCACCGGCCGCCGACCTTGCGCCCCATGACGGCGGTGTCCGGATGCTGCGCTGCGTTGCGGCGGATGAGATCCGTCAGGTTCCCGTCCGACGGGACCTCGTACAGGGCCGGAAGGCTGAACTCGCGCAAGACAACTGCTCCTCTGGGCGCCATCGCCACCGTGTGGACCGACCGGACGTTACCCACCGGTAGTGGGTTCCCGATAGGGGGAACCGGCCAGATGTTCCGTGCGTCACATGACGCGGCACTGCCCTGCCGACATTAGTCGACCCAGTCAACGACTCGGAAGTAACCGCAGGTAGGACCCCTGGTGCCACCCCCTCTACCCGCGCCGCCCCTCCGGCCCCCCTAGGGTGGGCCCATGGGTGGGAGCACAGGTGGCAGGAAAAGCGGTACGCGCGTTCACGTCGTCAGTGACGTCCACGGCAACACCGAGGCGCTCGCCCGCGCCGGGGACGGCGCCGACGCGCTGATCTGCCTCGGCGACCTCGTCCTCTTCCTCGACTACGCCGACCACTCCCGCGGCATCTTCCCCGACATCTTCGGCGTCGAGAACGCAGACCGGATCGTCGAGCTGCGCACCGCCCGCCGCTTCGAGGAGGCCCGCGCCTTCGGCCGCCGGCTCTGGCAGGGCCTGGACCGGGAACGCCTGATCGAGGAGGCGGTCCGCCGCCAGTACGCCGAGATGTTCGCCGCGTTCCCGCAGCCCACGTACGCCACCTACGGCAACGTCGACATGCCGGGCCTGTGGCAGGAGTACGCCGGCGCCGGCACCACCGTCCTCGACGGCCAGCGCGCCGAGATCGGCGGCCGCGTCTTCGGCTTCGTCGGCGGCGGCCTGCCCTCCCCCATGCGCACCCCGTACGAGGTAGACGAGGAGGAGTACGCCGCCAAGGTCGAGGCCCTCGGCGAGGTGGACGTGCTCTGCTCGCACATCCCGCCGGAGGTCCCCGAGCTCTGCTACGACACCGTCGCCCGCCGCTTCGAGCGGGGCAGCGAGGCCCTGCTCGCCGCGATCCGCCGGACCCGGCCCCGGTACGCCCTCTTCGGGCACGTGCACCAGCCGCTGGCCCGGCGGATGCGGATCGGCGGCACGGAGTGCGTGAACGTCGGACACTTCGCCGCCACCGGAAGGCCCTGGGCCATGGAGTGGTGACCTCCGCACGCACGGTAGCCTGCACGCGGCGGCCGTAGGCCGCACACACCCTCGAAATCCCCCAGCTGCCGCTGGGAGGTGCCCCAGTCCTGGAGGAGCGACCGCGATGGCGGAACACACCAGCTCGAGCATCACGATCGATGCGGCGCCGGCCGACGTCATGGCCGTGATCGCCGACTTCGCCCGCTACCCCGAGTGGACCGGTGAGGTGAAGGAGGCCGAGGTGCTGTCGACCGACGCCCAGGGCCGCGCGGAGAAGGTCCGCCTCCTCCTCGACGCCGGCGCGATCAAGGACGACCACACCCTCGCCTACACCTGGAAGGGCACCGACGAGGTCAGCTGGACCCTCGACAGGTCCCAGATGCTGCGCCAGCTCGACGGCTCCTACCGGCTCGCCCCCGTCGACGGCGGCACGCGCACCGAGGTCACCTACCAGCTGACCGTGGACGTCAAGATCCCCATGCTCGGCATGATCAAGCGCAAGGCCGAGAAGGTCATCATCGACCGGGCCCTGGCCGGACTGAAGAAGCGCGTCGAATCGACCGGGTCGGCCTGATCCACGTGCGCACCCTGCTCGTCACCGGCCCCGGCGGGGCCGGGCGGACCACCGTCGCCGCGGTCACCGCGGCCGCCGCCGCCCGGGCCGGGAAGCGGGTGCTGCTGCTGTCCGGCGACCCCGCGTCCTGCGGCGGCCCGGCGCACCCCGTCACCGCCCTGGTCGGGGAACCCGCCGGGGAAGCCGTCGAGGTCGCCGACGGGCTGACCGCGGTGCCCGCCGGCGGGATCCTGGTGGCGCGCGTCGACTCCGGCGGGGAGTTCCGCGCCGAGCTCGCCGCCCTCCAGGAACGCGGCTCCGCACTCCTCGGCATGCTCGGCTCCCGGCCGCTCGGCGCCGAGGAGCTCACCGAACTGCCCGGCGCCGAACAGTTCGCCCTGCTGCGCGCCCTGCGCCGGGCCGCCGCCGCCCCCGACACCGACCTCGTCGTCGTCGACCTGCCCCCGCTGCACCAGGCCCTGGCCGCCCTGGCCCTGCCCGGGCAGCTGCGCCGCTACCTGGCCCGGCTGCTGCCCGCCGAACGGCAGGCCGCCCGCGCCCTGCGCCCCGTACTCGCCCAGCTGGCCGGCGTCCCCATGCCCGCGCAGTGGCTGTACGAGGCCGCCGCCCGCTGGGACGAGGAGCTGGCCGCCGTCCAGCGCGTCGTCGAGGCCGCCACCACCTCCCTGCGCCTGGTCGCCGAGCCCGGCCCCGCCGCCGACACCGCCCTGCGGACGGGGCTGGTCGGCGCCGCCCTCCTGCAACTGCCCGTCGACGGGATCGTCGCCAACCGCACCGTGCCGCAGGGCTCGCCCGACCCCTGGCTCGCCGGGCTCGCCGCCGAGCAGGAGAAGTACGCCGCCCAGTGGGCCGCCGACACCGGCCGGCCCGTGGTCCCGCTGCCCCACCTCGGCCGAGCCCCCCGCGCCCCCGAGGACCTGGCCCGGCTCGCCGGGACCCCCGGGCTCGCACCGGACGCCCCGCCGGCCCCCCGCGACTGGGCCGTCGAGGACCGGCTCGCCGAGGACGGGGTACTCGTCTGGGCGGTTCCGCTGCCCGGCGCGCACAAGCGCGACCTCGACCTGGTCCGGCGCGGCGACGAACTGCTGATCGCGGCCGGCCCGTACCGGAGGATCGTTTCCCTGCCCTCCGCGCTGCGCCGTTGCACCGTCACCGGCGCCGCCCTCACCGACGGCGCCCTGCGGATCCGTTTCACCCCCGACCCGGCGCTGTGGCCGCGCCGGCCCTGAACGGCGTACCCCCGTTCGGGTAACGTCGAAAGCAGTGCACGACGAGCGCGTACGCGCGACGCAGTACCGAGCCGTACGCCACCCGTACCCACCGCACCACACCCCATCGCACCGCACCACATAGCACCGCACCACATAGCACCGCACGTCCCGCAGCTGCCGCAGGAGAGTCCGCCATGAGCGAGGCCACCGACCGTCCCGCCGACGACGACGCCTGGGCCGAGGCCTGCGCCGAGGACCTCGCCGCCGAGCAGGAGCGCCGCCGCTCCCGGCACGACGGCACCGGGTCCGGGACCGGGCCCGGAACCGCCGCCGAGGAACTGTTCAAACTGTTCGAGGCCGTCGCCGACAAGGTGTCCGCCCTGAACAACCCGCTGCTCGGAGCCACCGCCCAGGGCGCCGTGCGGCAGATCGTCGACCAGGCGAAGGCCGCCGCCAAGCCCGTCGTCGAACGCAACCCCGAGGTCTTCGGCCACCTCGCCGCGGCCGGATCCGAGCTCCTCGCCGCCTACCGCTCGGCCGTCGAAGGCCACGAACGCCGCTGGACCCGCGGCGACACCACCCCCGGCCCCGGCCCCGACCGGCCCGCCGGCGACGGCTCCGACCCCCGGGACGAGGGCGGAACCGGCCCGTCCCAGCACATCGACCTCGACTGAGACGGCACCGCCCTCGGGTACGGTTGGCCGTGGCGGGGTTTGACCGGAAACCGAGGGACTAATGGGACTCACCATCGGCGTCGACATCGGCGGCACGAAGATCGCGGCCGGCGTGGTCGACGAAGAGGGCACCATCCTTGAGACGTACAAGGTGCCCACCCCGCCGACCGCGGACGGCGTGACCGACGCGATCTGCGCCGCAGTGACCGAAGTCAGCAGCAACCACACCATCGAGGCCGTCGGCATCGGCGCCGCCGGCTACGTGGACGACAAGCGCGCGACCGTACTGTTCGCGCCGAACATCAACTGGCGGCACGAGCCGCTCAAGGACAAGGTCGAGCAGCGCATCGGCCTGCCCGTCGTCGTCGAGAACGACGCGAACTGCGCCGCCTGGGGCGAATACCGCTTCGGCGCGGGCCAGGGCCACGAGGACGTCATCTGCATCACCCTCGGCACCGGCCTCGGCGGCGGCATCATCATCGGCAACAAACTGCGCCGCGGCCGGTTCGGCGTGGCCGCCGAGTTCGGGCACATCCGGGTCGTCCCCGACGGCCTGCTGTGCGGCTGCGGCAGCCAGGGCTGCTGGGAGCAGTACGCCTCCGGGCGCGCCCTCGTCCGCTACGCCAAGCAGCGGGCCAACGCCACCCCCGAGAACGCGGCCCTGCTGCTCGCCCTCGGCGACGGCACCCCCGAGGGCATCGAGGGCAAGCACATCAGCGAGGCCGCCCGCCAGGGCGACCCGGTGGCCGTCGACTCCTTCCGCGAACTGGCCCGCTGGGCCGGCGCCGGCCTCGCCGACCTGGCCTCGCTCTTCGACCCCTCGGCGTTCATCGTCGGCGGCGGCGTCTCCGACGAGGGCGACCTCGTCCTCGACCCGATCCGCAAGTCCTTCAAGCGGTGGCTGATCGGCGGCGCATGGCGCCCGCACGCGCAGGTGCTCGCCGCCCAGCTCGGCGGCAAGGCCGGACTCGTCGGCGCGGCGGACCTCGCCCGGCAGGGCTGACCCGCCCGGCGGGGCCGACGCCAAGGCCCCGCGCACGCCAGCGCCCGCACACCCGGCCCGCCGCGCCCCCTGGGGCACGGCGGGCCGGGTGGCTATGTTGCCGGGTATGGACCTGACTTCGCGTTCGCGTTCACGTTCTCGCCTGCCCGCCCGGCCCGCGCAGCCCGCCGCCCCCGCGCTGCCGGACCTGCCGGCGTCCCGTACCGAGGCCGACGGCTCCGCCGTCGTCCGCGTCCTCACCTACAACATCCGCTCCCTGCGCGACGACGAGGACGCGCTGGCCCGGGTGATCCGCGCCTGCGCCCCCGACCTGGTCTTCGTCCAGGAGGCCCCGCGGTTCTTCCGCTGGCGCAAGCACGCGGCGCGGCTGGCCGCCACATGCGACCTGGTGGTCCTGTCGGGCGGGGCGACCGCCGCCGGGCCGCTGCTGCTGTGCTCGCTGCGGGCCTTCGTGGAGCGGACCGAGGACGTGCTGCTCCCGCTCACGCCCGGGCTGCACCGGCGGGGCTTCGCCACCGCCGTGGTCCGCTTCGGCGGCGCCAGGGTCGCGGTGCTGAGCGCCCACCTGCCGCTGGACGCGCGGGAGCGGCAGGCGCACGCGGAGGAGCTGCTGGTGCGGCTCGGGGCCGCCGGTGCGCCGTACGGGATCGCGGCGGGGGACGTGAACGAGACCCCGGAGGGGCCGGCCTTCCGGCGGCTCGCCGGGGCGCTCCAGGACTGCCGGGCCGTCGCCCCGTGGGGCGGGGAGCACACCTTCGTGCCGAGGGGCCGCGGGGGCGGCGGGGCCGGCGGTGGTGGCGGGGCGGGGCGGCGGATCGACGCGGTGTTCGCCACGCGGGGGGTGGAGGTGCTGGGGTGTGGCGTGCCGGTGGGGTTGGACGGGGTGGTGGAGGCGGATCTCACCGCGGCGAGTGACCACTTGCCGGTGCTGGCGGTGGTGCGGCTGCCGGTGAGTGCGCCGCGGGCCGCGGGCGGTTGATCGCGCGGTTCCCCGCGCCCCTTCGGGGCGCGGGGGTCAGACCACTGCGCCTCGGCCCGGGTCGTCGTCTTCGTCGTCGCCCTGCTGCATGCGGGCGATGAGGGTGGCGAAGCCGCCGAGGAAGCCGCCGATGCACAGCGTCGTCAGCCACCAGGTCATGTCCCACTGCAACAGCACCGCCACCAGCAGCAGCACCGGCCCGCCGACCACCGCCAGCCACGCGAACTTCGCCGTCGTGTCAGCTGGCGGCAGCTCCGGCTCGGGCTGCACGAAGTGGCCCTCGTCCGCTTCGTCGGCGTCGTCCGGGTCGGCCAGCACATGGTCCCGGGGGCCGGGTCCGCCGAGGCCGACGCCCGGGGCGAACACCACCGAGCTGCCGAGCGGCGTCGGCGGGGCGTCCTCCTCCGGCGCCTTCGGCGTCTTGGGCGTCTTCGGCTCTTCCGAGTCCTTGGGCTGCAGCGGCTCCACGTCCTCCTCCGGCAGCATCAGGTTCTCGATCGGGCGGAACGGCCGCGCGCCCGGCGGGTCGGGCGGCTCCTGCCCGTACCCGGCGACGATCGCCGCCCACGCCGCTTCCTCGTCCAGCGGGGGTACGCCCCCCGGGGACTCCTCGTGTTCAGCCACCGCTGGCCGCCCCTTCCCTGCCGACGACGCCCTGTGCGATCCGTCCGACGAACGCGTAGCTGTCCTCGAAGATCCGCTCCGCGTCGTAGTCCAACGTCGCCACGTGGTAGCTCTGTTCCAGAAGCGTCTCGGTCACGTCCGTCGACGAGATCCGCGACAGGATCCGCGCCGAGTCCACCGGCGGGACCACGTGGTCCTGCGGGCTGTGCAGCAGCAGCACCGGCTGCGTCACCTGCGGCAGCTCACCGTCCACGAGCCGCAGGAACTCCCGCAGCGAGTGCGCGGCACGGGTGGGGACCCGGTCGTAGCCGACCTCCTCCGAGCCCGGCTTGGCGATGTCGCTCGCAATGCCCGGCGTCGACCGCACGAAGTGCTTGGCCACGGGAAGGGCGAACGCCAGCGGGTCGTGGACCTTGTTGGCCGGGTTGACGAGCACGATGCCGCTGATGGCGTCCCCGTGCTTCGCCGCGAGCCGCAGGGTCAGCGCCCCGCCCATCGACAGCCCGAACACGAAGACCCGGCCGCACCGGTCCAGCAGCTGCCGCAGTGCCCGGTCCACCTCCGCGTACCAGTCCTGCCAGCCGGTGAGCTGCATGTCCTCCCAGCGCGTCCCGTGCCCCGGGAGCAGCGGCAGCGATACGGTCAGCCCCTGCTCGGCGAGGTACTCGGCCCAGGGGCGCAGCGACTGCGGGGAGCCGGTGAAGCCGTGGCAGAGCAGTACGCCGACCTCTCCGCCCTCGTGGCGGAACGGCTCGGCTCCAGGGAGGACGGGCACCGGGGACTCCTTCGTCAAGGGGGGCACGGGGGTGCGTAGCGCTGTGTGACTTCACCGTACGCGACCGGAGTGGCACCGACCAGGGCCGTCGGGCGCCCTCGGTGCGAGCCACGGGTTAAGGTCTGTTCGACAGGACACAGGAAGGCTTTCGAGTTGATCTACGGCGCAATGAAGTTCTCCATCGGGGGCTCCCTGAAGCTCGCCTTCAGGCCTTGGGTGGAGGGCCTCGAGAACATTCCCGCCGAGGGGCCGGCGATCCTGGCGAGCAACCACCTGTCCTTCTCGGACTCGTTCTTCCTGCCGGCCGTCCTCGACCGGAAGGTGACCTTCATCGCGAAGGCCGAGTACTTCACGTCCCCGGGCGTGAAGGGCAAGCTGACGGCCGCCTTCTTCAAGGGCGTCGGCCAGCTCCCGGTGGACCGCTCCGGCGCGCGCGGAGCCGGCGAGGCCGCCATCAAGAGCGGCATCGAGGTCATCGAGCGCGGGGAGCTGTTCGGTATCTACCCCGAGGGCACGCGTTCACCCGACGGCCGCCTCTACCGCGGCAAGCCCGGCGGCCTGGCCCGCGTGGCGCTGGCCACCGGCGCGCCCGTGATCCCCGTGGCGATGATCGACACGGAGAAGATCCAGCCGCCCGGCAAGATCGTCCCGAAGCTGATGCGCCCCGGCATCCGGATCGGCAAGCCGCTGGACTTCAGCCGCTACCAGGGCATGGACGGCGACCGCTTCATCCTGCGCTCGGTCACCGACGAGGTCATGTACGAGATCATGAAGCTGTCCGGCCAGGAGTACGTCGACATCTACGCGACGGCGGCCAAGCGGCAGATCGCCGACGCCGAGAAGGCCGAGAAGGAGGCGGCGAAGGCCGCCAAGGCCGCCACGGACAAGAACGCGGAGTAGCGGAGCCGGCACGAGCGGGCCCGGCCCCCGGCCGGGCCGCCCGGCCGGCGGCGAAGGGGGCGGGACCGCCCGCAAGGGGTGGGGGATGGTGAAACGCGAGCGCGTCGTGCGCATGTCGGTGGAGCAGCCGCTGTGGCGGGCGCTGACCGCCTACCGGCTGATCACCATGGTCTACGCGGTCCTGCTGTTCGCCTCGGCGTACCGCGACTTCGACCGGCCCTGGATCGCGGCCGGCTACCTCGCCGTCCTCGCCGCCTGGACCCTGGCCACCCGGCGCAGGGCGGCCGGAGCCGCCGTCTGCACCAAGCGCTTCCTCGTCGCGGACCTCTCCGTGGCCCTCGTCGGCATCCTGCTGACCCCGCTCGCCGACACCCACGAGCGCATCACCGCGGGCGGCCCCACCCTGCCGACCATCTGGACCGCGGGCGCCGTCCTCGGCTTCGCCCTCAAGGGCGGCTGGCGGTGGGCCTGCGTCGCGTCGAGCTTCGTGGCCGCCGCCAACGTCGTCCAGCGCGGCGAGCCCACCCGCGACACCGTGCACAACGTCCTGCTGGTCTGGGTCGCCTCCGTCGCCATCGGGTACGTCGTGGAGGTCGCCCGGGCCAGTGAGGCCACCCTGGCCCGCGCCCTGGAGATCGAGGCCGCCACCCGCGAGCGCGAGCGCCTCGCCCGCGACATCCACGACGGGGTCCTCCAGGTCCTCGCCATGGTCCAGCGGCGCGGCACCGAGCTGGGCGGCGAGGCCGCCGAACTCGGCCGGATGGCCGGGGAACAGGAGGTCGCCCTGCGCACCCTGGTCTCCAGCGGGCTGGTGCACACCTCCCGGGTCTCCCGCGACGAGTCCCTCGGCGCGCTGGTGGACACGTACGAGGTGGACGAGCCCGCCGACGAGGGCGAGACCGACCTGCGGACCCTGCTCGCCCCGCACGCCGGCGCGAAGGTCAGCTTCGCCGAGCCGGGCACGCCCGTCCTGCTGCCGGCGGCCGCGGCACGGGAGCTGGCCTCCGCCGTCGGCGCCGCCCTGGACAACGTGCGCCAGCACGCCGGCGAGGGCGCCCGCGCCTGGATCCTGGTCGAGGACTGGGGCGACGAGGTGATCGTGACCGTCCGCGACGACGGCCCCGGCATCCCCGCCGGCCGTCTCGACCAGGCCGAGGGCGAGGGGCGGATGGGCGTGGCCCTGTCCATCCGCGGCAGGCTGCGCGATCTCGGCGGCACCGCCGAGCTGGTGTCCGTCCCCGGGCAGGGCACCGAAGTGGAACTGAAAGTACCCAGGGGGAGGACCCGATGACCCAGCCGACCCAGGCGACCCGCCCGACCGGGCAGGACGAGCAGCACGACCTCGGCGAGATCAAGGTGATGGTCGTCGACGACCACCCGATGTGGCGGGACGCGGTCGCCCGCGACCTCGCCGCCGCCGGCTTCGACGTGGTCGCCACCGCCGGCGACGGCCCGGAGGCCGTGCGCCGCGCCCGCGCGGCCGCACCCCACGTCCTGGTCCTCGACCTCAACCTGCCCGGGCTGCCCGGCGTGCAGGTCTGCAAGGAGCTCGTCGGCGCCAACCCCGCCCTGCGGGTCCTCGTGCTGTCCGCGAGCGGCGAGCACGCCGACGTCCTCGAAGCGGTCAAGTCCGGTGCGACCGGCTACCTGATGAAGTCCGCGGGCGCCCAGGAGCTGATCGACGCGGTGCGCCGCACGGCCGCCGGCGACCCGGTGTTCACGCCGGGCCTCGCCGGGCTGGTCCTCGGCGAGTACCGGCGGCTGGCCACGGACCCGGTGCCCGCCGCCCCCGACGAGCCGACCGCCCCGCGGCTGACGGACCGGGAGACCGAAGTGCTGCGACTGGTGGCCAAGGGGCTGTCGTACAAGCAGATCGCGGAGCGGCTCGTCATCTCCCACCGCACGGTGCAGAACCACGTCCAGAACACCCTGGGCAAGCTCCAGTTGCACAACCGGGTGGAGCTCGTCCGGTACGCGATAGAGCGCGGGCTCGACGACGCGTAAGCGGTGCCGTACGTCGTACTTACGTCCTCGTACGAGTGAACGGGCGGACGCAACGCCTCGCAATTCCACCGGAATTGCCCCTCCCGGAGCCCTTGATGTGACCTGCGTCACCACTAGCGTGACCGTCGTGCGGGCCTGTGCGGCCCCGTGGCGAAGGGAGATCCCATGAAGGTCGGAGTGCTGACCGGCGGCGGCGACTGCCCCGGGCTCAACGCGGTCATCCGGGCCGTCGTCCGCAAGGGCGTACAGGAGTACGGCTGCGAGTTCGTCGGCTTCAAGGACGGCTGGCGCGGGGCGGTCGAAGGGGACGTCGTCCCGCTCGGCATCCCCGCCGTCCGCGGCATCCTGCCGCGCGGCGGAACCATCCTCGGCTCCTCGCGGACCAACCCGTTCAAGCAGCAGGACGGCGTCCGCCGGATCAAGGACACCCTCGCCAAGCACGAGGTCGAGGCGCTCATCGCGATCGGCGGCGAGGACACCCTCGGCGTGGCCGCCAAACTGTCCGGGGAGTACGGCGTCCCCTGCGTCGGCGTGCCGAAGACCATCGACAACGACCTGTCGGCGACGGACTACACCTTCGGCTTCGACACCGCCGTCGGCATCGCCACCGAGGCCATCGACCGGCTGCACACCACCGCCGAGTCGCACATGCGGGTGCTGGTCGTCGAGGTGATGGGCCGGCACGCCGGCTGGATCGCCCTGCACTCGGGGCTCGCGGGCGGCGCCAACGTCATCCTCATCCCCGAGCAGCGCTTCGACGTGGACCAGGTGTGCGCCTGGGTGACCTCCCGGTTCAAGGCCAGCTACGCGCCGATCGTGGTCGTCGCGGAAGGGGCCATGCCCACGGACGGGGAGATGGTGCTCAAGGACGCCACCACCGACTCCTTCGGGCACGTCCGGCTGTCCGGCGTCGGCGAGTGGCTGGCCAAGGAGATCGAGGCCCGTACCGGCAAGGAGGCCCGGACCACGGTGCTCGGCCACATCCAGCGGGGCGGCACGCCGAGCGCCTTCGACCGGTGGCTCGCCACCCGGTTCGGCCTGCACGCCATCGACGCCGTCCACGACGGCGACTTCGGCACCATGGTCGCCCTCAAGGGCACGGACATCGTGCGCGTACCCCTGGCGGAGGCGACGGCGAAGCTGAAGACGGTGGATCCGGCGCTCTACCGGGAGGCCGGCGTGTTCTTCGGCTGAGCCGGGCCGCGGGCGCGGGCATGGGCCGCAGCGTGACGGGCGGCCCATGGCCCGTTCTCCGGCCACCGGCCGGCCGGGCCCGGCGGGAAGACCCTCCGTTCACCCCCCCGCTCCCCGCCCGACCGTCCCCCGACGCTCCCGCGCCGGTGATCACCCCTTACATTCGGCCGCGTGGACATACCCCTCGCCCTCCGGTGGCTGCTGCTCGCGCTCGCCCTCGTCCAGCTCGTGTGCGCCGCCCGGACCCTGCGGTCCGCCCTGCGCGCCGAGCCCGGACGGCGCACCGACCGGTGGCTCACCTTCGCCGACCAGCTGCTCAGCGTGCCCGCCCCGGCCGTTCTCGCCCTCGGCCGGATCGACCTGCTCCCGTACGTCCTGCTGCCGCTGGGTCCGGTGGTCGGCTGCCAGCTCGTCCGAACCCTGCGCTCCCGCCGCCCCGAGCCGGCGTAGGCTCCTCCGGGCACCGGACCTCGGTCCCCCGGCTCCGGGCGGGCGGGACGCCGGTCAGGCCCGGGCGGCCGGGTCGCGGACGCCCGCCAGGAGCGCGGGCAGCAGCTCCGCCCCGCGCAGGGTCAGCACCGACTCCGGGTGGAACTGCACCCCCGCGAAGCCGCGGGCCGCGCACCGCAGCGCGTGCACCTCGCCCGTCGCGGTGTCCCGGGCGACCTCCACCCCGTGCGCGGACAGCTCCGCCGCGGTCTCGTCGTCGCAGGACGCCGTGAACGTGTTGTAGAAGCCGACCACCTCACGCGCCCCGAACAGGTCGATCCCCACCTGCGCCCCCTGCGCCGGCTCCGCCTTGCGGACCAGCGGCAGCCCCAGCTCGGCCGCGATCAGCTCGTGGCCCAGGCACACCCCGAGCAGTCCGCCCGTGTGCCCCGCCAGCAGCTCCCGCGCCAACCCGCGCAGCAGCCGCATCTTCGGGTCGGCTCCGTCCGCCGGGTCGCCCGGCCCCGGACCCAGCACGACCGGCCCCTCGTGCGCGAGGGCGGCCTCCCGCAGCCCCGGCTCGTCGAAGCGGCGCACCGTCACCGACAGGCCCGCCGCCCGCAGCACGTGGGCCAGCATCGCCGTGAAGGTGTCCTCCCCGTCCACCACCAGGCAGTGCCCCGCCGCGGCCGCCGGCTGCTCCTGCATCCGCAGCCAGAACGGCGCCAGGTCCCGGCGCCGGGCGGCCAGCGCCGCCGCCACCCGGGGGTCCGCCGCCAGTTCCGCCGCGCCCCGCCCGTACGCCGCCGGCCCCTCCCCGGAACCCGGGGCCGCCGGCCCGACCCCGAGCGCGGCCAGCACCCCCGCCGCCTTCGCATGGGTCTCGGCGACCTCACCCGCCGGATCCGAGTGCCGCACCAGCGTGGCGCCCACCGGCACGCGCACGGTGCCGTCCGCGGCGATGTCCGCCGTACGGATCAGGATCGGCGAGTCCAGGGTCTGCGCCCCGGCCGCGTCGACGCCCAGCAGCGCCAGCGCCCCCGCGTAGTAGCCGCGGCCGCCGGCCTCGTACCGTTCGATGACCCGGCAGGCGTTCTGCACCGGCGAACCGGTGACCGTCGCCGCGAACATCGTCTCGCGCAGCACCTCCCGCACGTCCAGCGAGGACCGGCCGCGCAGCTCGTACTCGGTGTGCGCCAGGTGCGCCATCTCCTTCAGCCGCGGCCCGACGACGACCCCGCCGCGGTCGCCGACCGTGCACATCATCTTCAGCTCCTCGTCGACCACCATCGACAGCTCCTCGGTCTCCTTGCGGTCGCCGAGGAACTCAAGGAGCGATCCGGCGGTGGGGCCGCCGGCCGGGTAGCGGTACGTTCCGCTGATCGGGTTCATCACGACCGTGCCGCCGGCCATCCGCACGTGCACCTCGGGGCTCGCCCCCACGAGGGTCCGGTCGCCCGTGTGGACGACGTACGTCCAGTACGCCCCCCGCTCGCCCAGCAGCAGCCGCCGGAACAGCGCGAGGGCGTCGGCCCGGTCGAAGCCGTCGATCCGGCCCCGGAAGGTGCGGCGGATGACGAAGTTCGCGCCCTCGCCGCGGCCGATCTCGTCCTCCACGACCCGCCGCACGGTCTGCGCGTACTGCGCGTCGGGTACGTCGAAGCCGTCGTCCTCGACCCGCACCGCGTGCGCGGGCAGCACGGCGAGGGCCTCGGCGAGCGGGACCTCGTACGCCTCCCGCGCGGCCAGCACGGCGAGCGGGGTGCCGTCGTCGCGGACGTCGAAGCCGCGCTCGCGGATCTGCCGGAACGGCACCAGGGCCAGGGTCGGCAGGGGGCGCACGGGCAGGTCGGCGAGGTGTTCGGCCTCGTGGACGGCGCCGATCAGCACCTCGACGGTGTCGTGGTCGCGGCCGGGGGTGCGCCGGCGCAGCAGGGCGAACGGCGGGCAGTCGTCGCGGAGCAGGTCGAGCAGCCGACTGCCGGTCGTGCCGGTGTGTTGGTCCATGGGTGGTCGGGCGTCCTTCCGGAAGGGGAGGGACGGCCGGGCCTCGGAAAACACCGAAGGCCGCCCCTCGGGGCGGCCTTCGTGTCGCTCGTGTCAGTGGGTACGCGAGGGAGGCGGGCCGCCGGGAGCGGTCCACCACCAGTTCTGGCAGGAATGCGCGTACACGGGACGAACCCTAGCCCACCGGGGGAGGCGGTGGGGGCGGGTGACACCACAGGAGACGTCTGTCTCACCTGATGGTCATCCGGCTGGACGCGAGGTGCGAGCCCTTAATGTGTAGGTGTGACCGTGAACGCTGAAACCCACGCCCCCGCCGTCAAGGCGACCTGGCGAGACCTGCCCGCGGTCCGCCGACCACATACGGGGGGGCGGGTGACACCACAGGAGACGTCTGTCTCACCTGATGGTCATCCGGCTGGACGCGAGGTGCGAGCCCTTAATGTGTAGGTGTGACCGTGAACGCTGAAACCCACGCCCCCGCCGTCAAGGCGACCTGGCGAGACCTGCCCGCGGCGCAGCAGCCTTCGTACCCCGATGCCGAGGCCCTGCGCGCTGTCGTCGCGGACCTCGAGTCGTATCCTCCGCTCGTCTTCGCGGGCGAATGCGACCAGCTGCGTGCCCGTCTGGGAGCCGTCGCCAAGGGCGAGGCGTTCCTGCTGCAGGGCGGCGACTGCGCCGAGGCCTTCGACGCCGTGTCCGCCGACCACATCCGCGCCAAGCTGAAGACGCTGCTCCAGATGAGCGCCGTCCTGACCTACGCGGCCTCCGTGCCCGTGGTCAAGGTCGGCCGGATCGCCGGCCAGTACTCCAAGCCCCGCTCGAAGGACACCGAGACCCGCGACGGGGTGACCCTGCCGACCTACCGCGGCGACTCCGTCAACGGCTTCGACTTCACCGCCGAGGCCCGCGTCCCGGACCCCGAGCGGCTCAAGCGCATGTACCACGCGTCGGCGTCGACGCTGAACCTGGTGCGCGCCTTCACCACGGGTGGCTACGCCGACCTGCGCCAGGTGCACGCCTGGAACCAGGACTTCGTGAAGTCCTCCCCGTCCGGGCAGCGCTACGAGCAGCTCGCGCGGGAGATCGACAACGCGCTGAACTTCATGAAGGCCTGTGGCACCGACCCGGCCGAGTTCAAGGCGGTGGAGTTCTACTCCTCGCACGAGGCGCTGCTGCTCGACTACGAGGGCGCGCTGACCCGCACCGACTCGCGCACCGGCAAGCTGTACGACACCTCCGGCCACATGGTCTGGATCGGTGAGCGCACCCGCCAGCTCGACCACGCGCACATCGAGTTCTGCTCGCAGATCGCGAACCCGGTCGGCATCAAGCTCGGCCCCACCACCACGGTGGACGAGGCGCTGACGTACATCGACCGGCTGGACCCGGACCGCGAGCCGGGCCGGCTGACCTTCGTCGTCCGCATGGGCGCCGACAAGGTCCGCGACAAGCTCCCCGAGCTGGTCGAGAAGGTCACGGCCTCGGGCGCGACGGTCGCCTGGGTCACCGACCCGATGCACGGCAACACCTTCGAGGCGGCCTCCGGCCACAAGACGCGCCGCTTCGACGACGTCCTCGACGAGGTCAAGGGCTTCTTCGAGGTCCACAAGGCGCTGGGCACCCACCCGGGCGGCATCCACGTCGAGCTCACCGGTGACGACGTCACCGAGTGCGTGGGCGGCGGCGACGAGATCTTCGTCGACGACCTGCACCAGCGCTACGAGACGGCCTGCGACCCCCGCCTGAACCGCAGCCAGTCCCTGGACCTGGCGTTCCTGGTCGCCGAGATGTACCGGGACCAGTAGCGACAGGTGCCGGCAGCAGGCGCGTTTTGTCGCGCCGGCGGCTGCCGGTGAGCAGCTCGTGACAGTGGGGCGCGGATCGATGTGATCCGCGCCCCACCGCCGTACCGGGGACTTTTCGGCCACCCCGACTTTGGGTACGGTTAGGTAAGCCTCACCGAATAGGGGATGGCTTCGAAGGCATTCCTGACCGGGAGGTGAACCGCGTGTACGTCTGCTCTTGCTTCGGTGTCACCGACCAGCAGGTCAAGGAGCACGCGGCCGCCGGGGCCTGCACCCCCCGCCAGATAGCGTCCGTCACCAAGGCCGGAACCGACTGCGGCTCCTGCGTGCGCACCATCCAGGGCCTGCTCGGCCGCGGGGCGTGCCCCCGCCGCGAGCTGCTGGAGACGGGCCGGGCGGCGTCCGTGCTGGCGCCCGCCCCCGAGCTCGCCGAAGCCGCCTAGGAACCCGCGGCTCCCGCCCGGCTCCGCGCCGGGCCGCGGGTCAGCTCTCCGGCTGCTCGATCAGCTGGGCGATGTAGAGCGGCTCGCCGAGGGTCTCGATGAGCTCCAGCTGGGTGTCGAGGTAGTCGATGTGGTGCTCCTCGTCCGCCAGGATGTCCTCGAACAGGCGCGCCGACGTGATGTCGCTCTTGCCGCGCATCACCTCGATGCCCCGCTTGAGCCGGTCGATCGCCTCGACCTCCACCTGGCGGTCCGCCTGGAACATCTCGGTCAGGGTCTGCCCCACACGAACGTGGAAGAGGCGCTGGTAGTTCGGGAGCCCGTCGAGCATCAGGATGCGTTCGGTGAGCTTGTCCGCGTGCTTCATCTCGTCGATGGACTCGGAGCGGGTGTACTCGGCGAGTTTGGTCCAACCCTTGTTGTCCTGGATCCGGTAGTGGAGCCAGTACTGGTTGACGGCCGTGAGCTCGCCGGTCAGCTGCTCGTTCAGAAACTCGAGGACCTCGGGGTCGCCCTGCATCGCAGAGGCTCCTTCCAGGCAAAGTCAGCAAGTGACGGATCGGTTGCGCGCATCCTTGCACCGCCGTCGGGGGCCGTCCAGTAAGTGCCTCCTTAGTGGGAGTTGCTGTGACATGTCCGAATCGGCCCGTGCCTGGTCATGACCACCCCGCCGCGTCTGTCACCATGGAGTCATGGGTCAGCCGGAAAGCCGGGAATCTCCGGGAGCAGAACAGCCGGAGCTTCCACCGGGGCAGCGGCTTCAGCGGGGCTGGCCGGTCACCCACTACGGGCCCGTGCCCAAGTTCAAGCCGGAACGCTGGGAGTTCCGTGTCTTCGGCGCGACCGCCGACGGCGAGAAGCACTGCTGGAACCACGAGCAGTTCACGGCCCTGCCCTTCGAGTCGGTCGTCGCCGACCTGCACTGCGTGACGAAGTTCAGCATGCTCGGGGCCGAATGGGGCGGGGTCCTCGCCCGCGAGATCCTCGCCCTCGCCCCGCCCGGGCCGCAGGTCACGCACGTGATGGTGTGGGCCGAGTACGGCTTCAGCTCCAACCTGCGGCTCGCCGACTTCGCCTCGGACCGGACCGTCTTCGCCACCCACCAGGGCGGTGAACCGCTCACCGCCGAGCACGGTTTCCCGGTTCGGCTCGTCGTGCCCCACCTGTACGCGTGGAAGGGCCCGAAGTGGGTCCGCGGCGTCGAGTACATGACCGCCGACCGGCGCGGGTTCTGGGAGGAGCGGGGCTACCACAACATCGGCGACCCCTGGCGCGAGCAGCGCTACTCCTACCAGGAGGAGCCCGGGGACGGCCCCGAGCTGTAGCCCGGCGGCGAGCCCCCCGGGCCCGCCCGGGCCGGGCTCAGTGCAGGGCGCGCAGCTCCTTGAGCAGCGCCACGTCGGCCGCGTGCCCCTCCTTGCCGCCCGGCGTCTCGATGATCAGCGGCACCCCCTCCATCGCGGGGTGCGTGAACAACTCCCCGAAGGCCTCCCGGCCGATGTGGCCCTGACCGATGTTGGCGTGGCGGTCCTTGTGCGCTCCCACGCCCTCCTTCGAGTCGTTCGCGTGGACCAGCTTCAGCCGCCCCTCGCCCACCGTGTCGACGAGCAGGTCCAGCGTCTGCTTCACACCGCCCGGCTCCGCCAGGTCGTGCCCGGCCGCGAAGGCGTGGCAGGTGTCCAGGCAGACGCCCAGCTTCGGGTGGTGGTCGAGCGCGTCGAAGTACGGGCCGAAGTCCCAGGTCCGCGAGCACAGCGAGGAGCCCTGCCCGGCCGTGGACTCCAGCAGCAGCATCGGGTCGTCGTCGTGCACCAGCTCGTCCAGCAGCGGCAGCACGTGCTGCCTGATCTGCGCGTACGCCGCCTCGCGGGGCCGGCCCCCGGTCGCCGACCCGGTGTGCACGACCACGCCCAGCGCGCCGATCGCCCGGCCCCGGCGCAGCGAGTGGCGCAGCGACTCCACCGACCGCTCCACCGTCGCCCCGGTGTGCGAGCCGAAGTTGATCAGATAGGGGGCGTGCACGTAGGCCGGGATCGACCCGGCCTCGCAGCCGGCCCGGAACAGTTCGTCCTGGGCCGGGTTCCCCGCCGGGGTGGCCCAGCCGCGCGGATTGGCCACGAAGACCTGCACCGCCTCGGCCGCCAGCTCCCGCGCGTACGACAGCCCGACGGTGGCGAGCCCGCCCGCCACCGGGACGTGCCCGCCCACGGGGTTGCGCATGGCCGCAGTGTCCATCCCCGCTACAGCCCCTTGATCCGCAGGACGATCTGGCTGCCTTCCGGGGCGTTCTGGCCGCCCGGCACCGACTGCACGTCCACGATGTTGGTGAAGTTCAGGAAGGCCCTCTCCACCTTCACCTTGAAGCCCGCGGCCTCCAGCGTCCTGCGGGCCGCGTCCGCCTCCAGCCCGACCACGTTCGGCACCGGGACCTGGCGCGGACCCTTCGAGGCCGTGAGCACGACCGTGTCACCGGCCGCGGCCTGGGCGCCCGCACCCACCGACTGGTTGGCGACCGTGCCGGCCGGGAACGGCGAGTTGATCTCGTCGGGAGCCGTCTCGACCTTGAGGCCGAGGTCCTGTAGCGCGGTCCGGGCCTGGTCCAGGGGCTTGCCGGCCACGCTCGGCACCGGCACCGGCCGGCCCTTGCTCACCGTGATCGACACCGCGGTGTCGGGGGCCCGCTTCTGCCCGCCGTTCGGCTCGGTGGAGATCACCGAACCCTGCGGCACGTCCTCGTTGAACGCCTGCGTGACGATGCCCGGGGCCAGACCGGTCTTGGTCAGCTCCGCCTTCGCCGCCTCCAGCGGGCGGCCCTTCACGTCGGGCACCACCACGACCTCCGGGCCGCGGGAGACGGTCAGCACCACCGCACCGTTGCCGCGGATGCGCTTCGCGCCCTGCGGGTCGCTGGCCATGACCGTCCCGCGGTCGAAGGCGTCGCTGAACTTCCGGTCGACCCGCTTCACGCCGAGCCCGGCCGCGGACAGCTCCGAGCGGGCCTCCGCCTCCGTCTTGCCGAGCAGGTTGGGGACCTTGGTGAACTGGCCGGAGCCGATGTACCAGACGCCCGTGCCGATGCCGAGGGCCAGCAGTACGGCCGCCACCACCAGCAGCGGGCCGCGCCGCACCCGCACCCCGGCCCGGGCCCGGCCCGGGGCCGACTCCGGCGCCGGGGCCTGCGCGGCCGGCCCGGGCAGCGGCGGCTCGGCCAGCAGGGAGGTGTGCTCCACGGGCTGCCGGGCACCCGCGGTACGCGGTATGACGCTCGTACGGTCCTCGGCGGACGACCGCACCTCGGCGTGGGCCTGCGGCGGTACGGCGTCCAGCTCGACGTCCGTCAGCCGGCTCCGGGCGTCCAGGGCCAGCCCGAGCAGCGCCGCGGCGTCGTACGGACGCAGGTCCGGCGTGCGGGCGGTGGCCTGCACGACCAGCTCGTCCAGCGCGACCGGCAGCCCGGGGACCGCGGCCGACGGGGGCGGGACGTCCTCGTGCAGGTGGCGGTACAGCACCTGGGCCGGGGTGCCGCCGGTGTGCGGCTTGTCGCCGGTCAGCATCTCGTACAGCACCACACCGCAGGCGTAGACGTCGACACGGGTGTCCGTGACGCCGTTCTCGATCTGCTCGGGCGCGAGGTAGGAGACGGTGCCGAGGACCGCGCCGGTGGTGCTCGTGACCGTGTCCACGGACCGGACCAGCCCGAAGTCGGCCACCTTCACCCGGCCGTCGTCACCGATCAGGACGTTCTCGGGCTTCATGTCCCGGTGCACGAAACCGGCCCGGTGCGCGGCCCCCAGCGCGGCGAGGACCGGCTCCAGCACGTCCAGCGCGGCCCGCGGCTGGAGCGCGCCGCGCTCGCGCAGCACGTCGCGCAGGGTGCAGCCGGAGACGTACTCCATGGCCAGGTACGTGTACGGGCCGTCCGTGCCCTGGTCGAACACGGCCACCACGTTGGGGTGCGCGAGCCGGGCCACGGACTTCGCCTCGCGGATGAACCGGTCGACGAAGGCGGCGTCCGCGGCCAGCGCCGGGTGCATCACCTTCAGCGCGAGGATGCGGTCGAGGCGGGTGTCCAGGGCCCGGTAGACCGTGGCCATGCCGCCTGCCGCGATGCGGGCGTCGATGCGGTAGCGGCCGTCGAGCGTCTGCCCGACGAGCGGGTCATCCAGGGTCGTGTCCACCGGGCCATCCTACGAGCCGGTGCGCTGCGCGGGCCGGGGGCGGCCATGCCTTGCAGCACAGCTGTGACGCGACCCACCCTTCGCCGCCGCCGCTGCCGCGATCCAGGCCGCGCGGCGTCTGAGCGCACCGGGCGCGCAGCGCCCGGAACGGGTCGGGGGCGGAGCCCCGGTCGGGGAAGGGGCGGGGTGCGGAACGGCTCCGCGCAGCGGCAACGGCGGCAACGGCGGCAGCGGCGGCGGTCAGAAGGCCGGGCGTTCCGGGTCGAGGGCGGCGCGGCCCTCGCCCGGGGACGAGGCGTGCGCGAAGCGCCGCTGCGGGATGCGCCCCGCACGGAACGCGAGCCGCCCCGCGGACACCGCGTCCCGCATCGCCCCCGCCATCAGCACCGGCACCTGCGCCCGCGTCACGGCGGAAGCCAGCATGACCCCGGCGCAGCCGAGCTCCATGGCCAGCGCGACGTCGGAGGCGGTTCCCGCACCCGCGTCCAGGATCACCGGCACCCCCGCCCGCTCCACGATCAGTTCGAAGTTGTGCGGGTTGCGGATGCCCATGCCCGACCCGATGGGCGAGCCGAGCGGCATGACGGCCGCGCAGCCGGCGTCCTCCAGCTTCCGGGCCAGCACCGGGTCGTCGTTGGTGTACGGCAGCACCGTGAAACCGTCGTCCACCAGGGTTTCGGCGGCGGCGAGCAGTTCCTCCCCGTCGGGCAGGAGGGTCCGCTCGTCGGCGATGACCTCCAGCTTGATCCAGTCGGTGCCGAGCGCCTCCCGGGCCAGCCGGGCCGTGAGCACCGCCTCGCCGGCGGTGTAGCAGCCGGCCGTGTTCGGCAGGACCGCGATGCCGAGCTTGTCGAGGACGCCGAGGACGGAGCCCTGCACGGCCGGGTCGAGCCGGCGCATCGCGACCGTGGTGAGTTCCGTACCGGAGGCGAGGAGGGCGTGTTCCAGCACCTCCAGGCTGGGCGCCCCGCCGGTGCCCATGATCAGGCGGGAGGAGAAGGTCCGGCCGCCGAGGACGAATGCGTCGTCCGCCATGGTGCTCAGCCTCCCTGGACCGCGGTGAGGACCTCGACCCGGTCGCCGTCGCCGACCGCGGTGTGCGGCCACCGCCCGCGCGGGACCACGGTCTCGTTGAGTGCGGCCGCGACCCCGGAGGGGGCGGTGGTGAGGGAGGCGACCACCACGTCGAGGGTGGTGCCGGGCGCGAGCTCGCGCGGCTCGCCGTTGACGGAGATGGTCATGCGTACGACTCCTGACGTGCGGGGGAGAAGCGGCGCGGGCCGAACGGCCGGGCGGCCTCGGGCAGGACGCCGGTGGCGAGCAGCTCGGCCATGGCGTCGCCGGTGACGGGGGTCAGCAGCACCCCGTTGCGGTAGTGCCCGGTGGCCACGTGCAGGCCGGGCAGGGCGGTGGGGCCGAGCAGCGGGGCGTTGTCGGGGGAGCCGGGGCGCAGCCCGGCCCGGGTCTCGGTGAGCGGCAGTTCGGTGATGCCGGGCACCAACTCGTGTGCGTCGCGGAGGAGTTCGTACACCCCGCCGGCGGTGACGGTGGTGTCCCAGCCGAGTTCCTCGCTGGTGGCGCCGATGACGAGCTCGCCGTTCTCGCGCGGCACCAGGTACACGTGGCTGCCGCGTACGACCGCCCGTACCGTCCGCGACAGGAACGGCGCGTACGGGGCCGGCACCGCGAGCCGCAGCACCTGCCCCTTCACCGGCCGGACGGGCGGCAGCGCCTCGTCGGGGACGCCGGCCAGCCGGCCGCTGAGCGAGCCCGCGGCCAGGACCACCTGGTCGGCGGAGAGCGCGGTGCCGTCGTCGAGCAGCGCGCCGGCCGCCCGGTCGGCGGTGACCAGCAGCCGTTCGGCGGTCGCCCGGTGGATGTCGACGCCGGCGCGTTCGCAGGCGGCCAGCAGGGCGGCCGCGAGCCGCCGCGGGTCGACCTGGTGGTCGCCGTCGACGCGCAGGCCGCCGCGGACGCCGGGGGCGAGCATCGGTTCCAGGCGGCGGCACTCGCGGCCGGTGAGCCACTCGGACTCCAGGCCGCAGCGGCGCTGGAGGGCGTGCAGCTCGCGCAGGTGGAGCCGGTCGTCGGCGTCGAGGGCGACGGCGAGCGTGCCGCACGCCCGGTAGCCGACGTCCATGCCGCCGCTGGCGTCGGCGAGTTCGGCGACGAATTCCGGATAGCGGGCGGCGGAGGCGAGGCCCAGGCCCAGCAGGGTCTCCTCGCCGTAGTGCAGTTCGGTGACGGCGGCGAGCATGCCCGCCGCGACCTGGGCGGCGCCGCCGCCGGGCGCCGGGTCGGCGAGGGCGGTGCGCAGCCCGCGCCGGGCCGCCCTCCAGGCCGTGACGAGGCCGATGATCCCGCCCCCGATGACGAGGACGTCGAACCCCGCGGCCACCGCGGATCCCTTGGACGAGTGCATGGGCGTCCAGCCCCTCCCTTCGCCGGCATGACCCGGATCAGGTTCGGACGGTCGGAGGCCGGCCAGCCTCCCTCTCAGCCCGGTGCGTCCGGGCTCCCGCGACAGGTACGGTGGCCACAGTAGCCGTTCCCCTTCGGCGAGCGGGAGAGAGCCGGGACGCGGCCGCCGGTGCACCGCCTCCTCACCGATCGTGCTGACTAGGGTGGGTCGCGTGAGCGAGCAGACCGAACAGACTCAGAACGGCGTCCTCATCGTCGGCGCCGGAATGGCCGGGGTGCAGACCGCCGTGGCCCTCCGTGAGCAGGGCTGGACGGGCCCCGTGACCCTGCTGGGCGCCGAGCCCCACCAGCCGTACGACCGGCCCCCGCTGTCCAAGGCGGTCCTGCTCGGCAAGGCCGAGGACTCCGCCTTCGACGTCGACTTCGAGGGCCTGGGCATCGAGCTCCGGCTCGGCGTCGAGGTGACCGGGCTGCGGGCCGCCGACCGCGAAGTGGACACCGAGGCCGGCCCGGTCCCCTACGGGGTGCTGGTCCTGGCGACCGGTGCCGAACCGCTGACCCTGCCCGGCGCCGAGGGCGTCCCGGGCGTCCACCTGCTGCGCACCCTCGACGACGCGGCCCGGCTGCGGCCGGTGCTGGCCCGGACCCCGGCCACCGTCGTCGTCGGCGCCGGGTGGATCGGCGCGGAGTTCGCCACCGCGGCCCGGGAGGCGGGCTGCACCGTGACGGTGGTCGAGGCTGCGGACCGGGTGCTGGCGGGCGCCCTGCCGGCCGAGGTCGCCGCCCCGATGGCCGGCTGGTACGAGGAGGTGGGGGCGGACCTGCTGACCTCCGCCAAGGTCGCCTCGGTGGAGTCCGGGCGGGTCCTGCTCGCGGACGGCCGGGAGCTGCCCGCCGGAGCGGTGGTCGTGGGCATCGGGGCGCGGCCGGCGACGCGCTGGCTGGCCGGGTCCGGCGTCGCGCTCGGCGCCGACGGCTCGGTCACGGCGGACGCCCATCTGCGGACCTCGGTGCCGGGGGTGTACGCGGTCGGTGACTGCGCCTCGTTCCCGTCGGCGCGTTACGGGGCGCGGCTGCTGGTGCACCACTGGGACAACGCGCTGCAGGGGCCGCGGGTCGTCGCGGCGAACATCCTGGCCGAGGCCCGGGCCGAGGCGGAGGGGCTGCCCCCGGCCGGGGCGGCGCTCCAGGTCTACGACCCGGTGCCGTACTTCTGGTCCGAGCAGTTCGGGCGGTTCGTCCAGTACGCCGGCCACCACGCGGACGCCGACACGCTGTTGTGGCGGGGCGACCCCGGCGAGCAGGGCTGGTCGGTGTGCTGGCTGCGCGCCGGGTCGCTGGTGGCGATCCTCGCCGTGGGTCGGCCGCGGGACCTCGCCCAGGGCCGCAAGCTGATCGAGACCGGCACCGCCGTCGACCCCGGCCGGGTGTCGGATCCGGCCACTCCGCTGAAGTCGGCCGTGGCCGCCGCGCGGTAGCGCGGCGGAGCCTCCGTACGGGCGCCCGGGCCGGGCGGGACGCCCGTACGGCCCCGGACGGATCGGCCCGGGTACCGGCGGCGCCCGGGAGGTGGCAGGCTTGTGCCGTGACCGAGATTGACACCAAGATCGATGCCCTTGTCCCCGCCTGGCTCCACCTGCCCGACATCGCCGAGATGCTGGACGTCGAAGTGACCCGGGTCCGCCAGCTGGTCAAGGAAGGTCAGCTGATCGCCGTTCGCCGCGGCGAGAACCGCACCCTGCAGGTCCCCGCCGACTTCATCGACGGCACCAAGCTCGTCAAGGGCCTCACCGGTCTGCTGACGGTCCTGCGCGACGACGGCTTCTCCGACGAGGAGATGCTGGAGTGGCTCTTCACCGCCGACGAGACCCTGCCCGGCACCCCCGTGCAGGCGCTGCGCGAGAATCGCGGCACGGAGGTCAAGCGCCGCGCCCAGGCGCTCGCTCTCTGACCCGAGCCGACTGATCCATCCGCGGGACGCGGGCCGCCGGGAGCGGCCCGCGTTCGCCGCGCCCACCAGGGGGTACCCATGTCCGCCAACGCCCAGCAGCTCTCCGACGCCAGGCTCTACCTGTGCACGGACGCCCGCAAGCGGCAGGGGGACCTCCCCGAGTTCCTCGACGCCGTCCTCGCCGGCGGGGTGGACGTCGTCCAGCTCCGAGACAAGGGCATGGAGGCCGCCGAGGAGCTCGACCACCTCCGGGTGTTCGCCGACGCCGCCCGCCGGCACGGCAAGCTCCTCGCGGTCAACGACCGCGCCGACGTCGCGCACGCCATCGGCTCCGACGTCCTGCACCTCGGCCAGGGGGACATCCCGGTGCCCGCCGCCCGCGCCGTCCTCGGCGAGGGGGTGCTGATAGGCCGTTCCTGCCACGCCGAGTCCGAGGTCGACGCCGCGGTCGCCGAGCCGGGCGTGGACTACTTCTGCACCGGCCCCTGCTGGCCCACCCCCACCAAGCCCGGCCGGCCCGCGCCCGGCCTCGGCCTGGTCCGGTACGCGGCCTCCCTGCAGCAGGACCGCCCCTGGTTCGCCATCGGCGGCATCGACGCCGGCAACCTCGACGAGGTCCTCGACGCCGGCGCCACCCGGGTCGTCGTCGTCCGCGCCCTGACCGAGGCCTCCGACCCGGGGGCCGCCGCGGCGGACCTCGCCCGGCGTATCCGGAACCGCGTCTCCTAAGTGTCCAAAAACCTGTCCACATCACGGACAGGGCTTCGGCGTGCGCGGACGCGCGTCTAACCTGCCCGTATGGCCCTTGGTACCGCTTCCACCCGACCGGACCGTGCACGCACGGTCCGCGAACTGCTGGCGTCCGGGGACCCCTCGTACTCCTTCGAGTTCTGGGCTCCCAAGACCGAGAAGGGCGAGCGCAACCTCTGGAACGCGCTGCGCCGGATCGAGGCGGTGTCCCCGAGCTTCGTGTCCGTGACGTACGGTGCCGGCGGCTCCACCCGGGGCGGCACCGTCAAGGCCACCCAGGAGATCGCCGCCGACACCACGCTGACGCCCGTCGCGCACCTCACGGCCGTCGACCACTCGGTGGCCCAGCTGCGCCACGTGATCGGCCAGTTCGCCGACGCCGGCATCCGCAACATGCTCGCCGTGCGCGGCGACCCGCCGGGTGACCCCATGGGCCCGTGGGTGCCGCACCCCGAAGGGGTGCACTACGCGGCCGACCTGGTCCGGCTGCTGAAGGAATCGGGCGATTTCTGCGTGGGCGTCGCGGCCTTCCCGGAGATGCACCCGCGCTCCGACGACTGGGATACGGACATCCGGCACTTCGTGGACAAGTGCCGCGCCGGTGCGGACTATGCGATCACCCAGATGTTCTTCGATCCGGAGAATTATCTGCGGCTCCGCGACAGCGCCGGAAAGGCGGGCTGCGACACGCCGATCATCCCTGAGGTCATGCCTGTTGTGGCCATCAAGCAGCTGGACCGGCTGCCCCAACTCAGCAATGCGGTCTTCCCCGACGCCGTGAAAGAGCGCATGCTCGCCGTCAAGGACGATCCGGCCGCTGTACGCTCCATGGGGATCGAGTTCGCCACGGAGTTCTGCGCGCGACTGCTGTCCGAGGGTGTCCCGGGGCTGCACTTCATCACGCTGAACAACTCCACGGCGACTCTCGAGATCTACGAGAACCTGGGCCTGCACCAGCGGGCCTGATCGGCCGTACCCCAGGGCGGCCGTACCGAGGGGTGCCACGCATGGGAATGACGGTCCTCTACGTCGCGTTCGGTTTCGTCGCGCTGTGGCTGCTTGCCGAGGTCCTGATGCAGTACAAGGCCCGGCTGCGCTGGCGGCTGCTCGCGTTCGCCGGGTTCCTCGGCGTGGTCGCCGGGGTGGTCCTGCCGTCGGTGCCGGTCATCGTCGGGGGCGCGCTCGCGTTCGCGGTGGGTCAGACGCTGGTGACGTTGTCCTTCCGCAAGGGCTTCGAGGCCGGCTGGGCGCTGCGCAAGGGCAAGGAAGGCAAGGGCAGGGCCGGCAAGGGCGGCAAGGGCGGGGACTCCGCCCCGTCGAAGGGTTCCGCCCGGCGCCGCCGGGCGGGCGGGCCGCGGTCCGAGCCCGCGCTGGAGGTCACGGGGCTGGAGTTCGGTGCCGACGCCGCGGGCGGGCCGGCGGACCCGGAGGCGGGCGCCGACGGGGCCGCGGAGTCCGGGCGGACCCCCCAGCCGCGGTTCCGCGCCGCGACGGAGGAGCTCTACAGCCCGGAGCCGCTGCCCGAGGACACCGGCTCGTACGGGATACAGAGCTTCGCGCCCGGCGCCGACGCCGGGCAGACGGCCGCGTTCGCCTCGCCGTTCACCACGGCCGAGCAGGACGCCCACGGCTACGCCGCCTACCAGGACCCGCAGGCGCAGGGCGGCTACGGCTACCCCGGCGCCTACCAGCCCGGCGGCGAGCAGCAGGTCTACGCCGCCTACTCGGACCCGTACATCGGCACCGGCGGCGGCGTCATCCCGCAGCAGCCGTACGACTACACCCCGTACGGCGGCCAGGCCGCCGACCCGTACGCCGGCGGCGCCGCCGGGCAGGACCAGTACGGGATGGACACCCCGCCCGGCGGGGTGTGGGTGCCGCAGCAGCGGGACGTCGCCCAGCCCTACCCGGCCGACGGCCAGGGCGGGGCGTACCCGCAGCAGCAGCCCCAGCAGCCCCAGCAGTACCCGTACCAGGGTTCCGGCGAGTACGAGCAGTACCGCTACTGAGAGCAGCACCGCCCCGGACTCCGCAGTGGAGGCCGGGGCGGCCCGGTGCGGGCCCGGAACGCGCTCACTGCGAGCCGCGGAAGTCCGCGCCCTCCACGATCAGCCCGGCCACCAGCGCCCCGGTCATCCCCGCGTGCGCCAGCCCGCCGCCGGGGTGCGCCCAGCCGCCCGCGAGGTACAGCCCGGTCAGCGCCGTGGAGTTCGCGGGGTGCAGCAGCCGGCCGCCGGCCCCGGCGAGCGAGGGCGCGGGCACCGCTCCGCCGACCGCCCCGGTGGCCGCCTCGACGTCGGCCGGGGTGCGCGCCTCCCACCACAGCAGCCGCTCGCGCAGCCCCGGCACGGCCCGGGCGGCGAGGTCCAGCAGGGCCTCCGGGTCGGGTGCCGCGGTGGTCCCGCCGGCGGGGGCGCACACCGCGCTGACGGTGACGGCCTCGTGGTCGGCGTCGGGCCGGACGGCCGGGTCGTCGGGGCGCAGCACGGTGAGCTGCGTGGCGGAGGAGTGGACGAGGGTGCGGTGCACGGTGTCGGCGGGGCGGGCTCCGCGCAGCGCGAGCAGCAGGGTGTACCGGGCGGCCGGGGCCGAGGCCCCGGCGGGGACGCCGTCGGGCGGCAGGGGTACGGACAGCTGCCGCGGGTCGACCCCGCACACCACGTGGTCGGCCGGGTGCTCGGTGCCGTCGGCCAGCAGAACCCCGGCCGCCCGGCCCCCGCGGGCCAGGACGTCCCGGACCGGCGCGTCGAAGACGAACTCGACCTTCCGCTCGCGGCAGCGCTCGTACAGGGCGGTCGCCAGGGCACGCATCCCGCCGCGCACGTACCAGCTGCCGAAGGTCTGCTCCATGTAGGGCAGCACGGCCGCGGAGGCGGGCGCGGTCGCCGGGTCGAGCCCGTACGCGCGGACCCGGGCCGCCAGCAGTTCGCCGAGCTGCCCCCCCAGTTCACGTGCGGCGACCTCGGCGAGGGTCGGGGGACGGCGGCGCAGCAGCCCGCTCCTGCGCACCGCGGGGTACGGGTCGCTGCCCAGGGCCCGCCAGTCGGCGCGCAGCGGCTCTTCCAGGAGGGGGCGGCGGGTGGCGTCCCAGGCGTCCCGGGCGCGGTTCAGCACGGCGGCCCAGCGGTCGCCGGCGCCCGTGCCGAAGGCCTGGTCGAGGGCGGCCGCGGCGCCGCCGCGGGAGGCGCCGGGGAGGGTGACGGAGGTTCCGTCGGCGAGGACGTGGCGGACGGCCGGATCGACCTGGACGAGGTCGACGCAGTCCTCCAGGCGCCGCTTGCCGGTCTTGACGAACAGGTCGCGGTAGACGGCGGGCAGGTGCAGCAGCCCCGGGCCCGTGTCGAAGGCGAATCCCTTCCACTCGAAGCGGCCGAGCGAGCCGCCGTAGGTGGAACCCCGTTCGTACACCGTCACCTGGTGCCCCGCCACGGCCAGCCGGGCCGCCGTGGCCATCGCGCCCATGCCGGCGCCGATCACCGCAATTCGTGCCATGGCTCCGACCCTATCGAGCGGCCGGGGGGGGCTAGCGGGGTGGTCCGGGTGCCGGTGCGGCCGGTCCGGGGCGGGCTTCCGGTCCGCCCTCCCCGTACTCCACGGCCAGGCGCTTCTCCTCGCGGCGCTGGGCCCGCCGGCGCAGGAAGCGGCGGATCCGGGACCACAGGAGGACGAGCACGGCGAGGCCGGCGGCGAGCAGGACGGCGGCGGTCACCGCGGCGGCGACGGGGTGGAACACGGCGAGGGTGACGACGGCGGCGACGCCGAGGTCCTCGGCGGTGCTCAGCACGAGGTTGCTGACCGGCTCGGGGGAGGTGTTGACCGCCATCCGGGTGCCGGCCTTGACGGCATGGCTCGCCAGGGCGGTGGAGCCGCCGATCGCGCCGGCGGCTAGCTCGGGGAGCGAGCCGCTCTGGCCGGCGAGCAGGGCGCCGACCACGGCCCCGGCGACGGGCCGGACGACGGTGTGGACGGCGTCCCAGACGGAGTCCACGTACGGGATCTTGTCGGCGACGGCCTCGCAGAGGAACAGCACGCCGGCGACGACCAGCACGTCGGTGCGCTGCAGGGAGGCGGGCACCTCGTCGGTCAGTCCGGCCGCGCCGAACAGGCCGAGCAGGAGGACCACGGCGTAGGCGTTGATCCCGCTGGCCCAGCCGCTGGTGAAGACCAGGGGAAGGACACTCACCGGGCCATCATCGCGCAGCGCGGCCGATCCGGTGGGCGGACGGGGGAAACCCGGACGCTGCGGCCGGAGCCGGGAGGGGGCGGCCGCCGTGCGGCAGCCGCCCCCTCAACCGTGTCCGTGCGGGGTCCTAGTGCCCCTGCTCGTCGCGGCGGCGCTGCCACCGCTCCTCGATGCGGGTCATCATCGACCGACGCTGCCGGTTGCGGCCGTGGGCCGAACCTCCTGCACGTCCGGAGACGGGGTGCTCGCCAGGCTTGGGCGCCTTGCGCCAACCGGTGACCACGAGGACCGTGCAGCCCAGCATGACGAGGAAACCCACCACGCTGACCCACAGTACGTTCGGGATGATCACACCGGTCATGAGGAGCGCGATACCCACCACAATGCCTGCGACTGCCTGGTAGACCCGACGCCGGGTGTACGTACGCAGTCCGCTTCCCTCAAGCGCTGTCGCGAACTTGGGATCTTCGGCGTACAGCGCTCGCTCCATCTGCTCGAGCATTCGCTGCTCGTGCTCCGAGAGCGGCACGGGAGTCCTCCTCATCCTTCGGTCGCGGGGGGTAGCGACCAGGGGTCCCCTTCAGGATAGGCGGGGAATCGCCCCCGTGATACCCGCCCTCCACGCCAGGTTCGAAAATGCACTGCCGGAAAGGCACTGCCCCACAACAAAGCACTGCGCCAAACGTACCGCCGCAGGGACGGCCGTGAGGCCCTTATTCCCCACCGGTCCGTCCGCCATGCCGGTCGCGTCCCACGATCATACGGTGCAGGCCGGGCGGTGGAGGGGGGGCCGGAAGCGGAAGGCCCGGCGGATTCCGCCGGGCCTTCCGGGCCGGGAATTCAGGCGCGCTTCTCGCCGAGTACGTGCAATTGCGTGGCGATGGCGTGGAAGGCGGGCAGCTCCGCGGCGGCCTCTTCCAGGCGCAGGAGTGCCTCCACGGCGCCGGGCTCGGTGTCCACGAGGACGCCCGGGACGAGGTCGGCGAAGACGCGCACCCCGTGCACCGCGCCGACCTCCAGCCCCACTCCGGCGACCAGCTCGGCGAGCTGTTCGGCGGTGAAGCGCCGCGGCACGGGGTCGCCGTCGCCCCAGCGGCCGGCCGGGTCGCCGAGGGCGGTGCGGGCCTCGGTGAAGTGGCCGGCGAGGGCCCGGGCGACGACGGCCCCGCCGAGGCCGGCCGCGAGCAGGCTCAGCGTGCCGCCGGGGCGCAGGGCCGCCACCGCGTTGGCCGCGCCCTCGGCCGGGTCGTCCACGTACTCCAGCACGCCGTGGCAGAGCACCACGTCGTACGACTCCCGCTCGACCACGTCGAGCAGGCCCTGGGCGTCGCCCTGCACCCCGCGGACCAGGTCGGCCACGCCCGCCTCGGAGACCCGGCGCTCCAGGCCGAACAGGGCGTTCGGGCTGGGGTCGACGACGGTGACCCGGTGGCCCAGGCGGGCCACCGGCACGGCGAACTTGCCGGTGCCGCCACCGGTGTCGAGCACGTCCAGCACGTCCCTCCCGGTCGCCTTCACCCGGCGGTCGAGGGCCTCCTTGAGGACCTCCCACACCACGGCGGTGCGGAGGGAGGCGCGGGGGCGGGAAGTGTCCGACACGGCTGATGACTCCTCGGCGCGGTAAGGGCGGGCTATCCGGGTCCCACCCTATTGCCTTCGGCAGTCTCGCAGCTCATCCCGCCTCAGGGCGCTCCGGCCGGGGCTGCGGCAGGGTCTGCGTCACGGGCTGGAGCGCCAGCATCCGCTCGACCAGCCGCAGGAACATCGACGCGGCGCGCAGGAGGTAGTCCGCGTCCTCGCTGCTCGCCGCGTCGGGTATGCCGGCCTCGGCCCGGGCCCGGCGGTCGGCGCCGGAGGCGAACAGGGCGCTCCACTCGGCCAGTTCCGGCGCGAGCTCGGGGAGGACCTCCCAGGCGCTGCGGATGCGGGGCCGGCGCCGCGGGTGCGGCGGCTCGGGCCGCGCCCGGGCGGCGAGCACCGCCGCGGCGACGCGCAGGGCGGCGAGGTGGGCGGTGGCGTAGCGCTCGTTGGGGCGGGTCAGCCGTGCGGCCTCGGCGAGGCCGCCGCGTGCTTTGTCGAGCAGGTCGAGCGCGGCCGGCGGGGCTGCCGACCTGCGCGGGACGGGATGGACAGGGGACGGGGACGGTGTGGCCATGACGAACCTCCTGTCGTTGCGTACTGCTGCTCTTCCCGGCGCTTGGTTCCGTGCCGTGGGTCCATCGTGACGGCCGCCACTGACAATCGCGCCGACCTGCGGCTCTGCGGGATTCCCGGGTCGGTTCACCCCCCTCCGTGCGGGGTCGGCCCAGGGGTGGTAACTTTTGAACTGACCGGTCAGTTCAAAAGAGAGGGGGTCGGCGTGGACAGCCCGCACGGCGCGGCCGTCAAAGCCGAGAACTTCGGACTCAAGGGCCCGCGCGGCTGGGTGTTCCGGGGGGTGGGCATCGATGCCGGTCCCGGCTCGCTCATCGCCCTGGAGGGCCCCTCGGGCAGCGGCCGGACCTGTCTGCTCCTCGCCCTCACCGGGCGCATGAAGCCGAGCGAGGGCCACGCCGAGGTCGCCGGACACCGCCTGCCGAAGCGCATGGCCGCCGTCCGGCGCGTGGCCGCCCTCGGCCCGGTCTCCGGGGTCAACGACCTCGACCAGGCCCTCACCGTCGGCGAGCAGCTGCGCGAGGGCGCGCTGCTCCAGCGCCGCTACGAGGGCCCGGTCCGCGCCCTGCTGCGGCCCCGCGGCGAGCGCCGCACCGCCACCGCGGACCGTATCGACGCCGCCCTGGCCGCCGCCGGCCTGGACCTGGACACGCTGCCCAAGGGCCCGCGCACCTCCGTCCGGGACCTCGACCGCCTGGAGGCCGTCCGGCTGTCCGTGGCCATCGCGCTGCTGGGCTCCCCGCGGCTGCTGGCCCTGGACGACCTCGACCTCAAGCTCTCGGACGCCGAGCGCGCCGAGGCCTGGGCCATGCTCCGCTCGATCGCCGAGGCGGGGACCACCGTCCTCGCCGTCTGCAGCCAGGCCCCGCAGGGCGTACGGGTCCTGCGCACGGGCGCCGAGCCCGAGGCGAAGCCCGGGCCGAAGCCCGCCGCGAAGCCCGAATCGAAGCCTCCCCGGAAGGACACCGCGAAGCCCGCGGCGACGGACACCGGCACGGCCGAGACGAAGCCCGTGACGAAGGGCGGGGCCGAGGGCGCCACGGACGGTTCCGGGGCCGACGACCGGCCCGAAGACGAGACAGACGACACGAAGGGGACGGACGATGCGCTCGCCGAAACTGGCCGCGCTTGAGCTGAAGCGGTTCGGGCGGGGGAAGCTGCCCCGGGCCGCCCTCGTCGCGCTGCTCCTGCTGCCGCTGCTCTACGGAGCCCTGTACCTGTGGTCCTTCTGGGACCCGTACAGCCGCCTCGACCGGGTGCCCGTCGCCCTGGTCAACGCCGACAAGGGCGCCACCGTCGACGGCAACCGCCTGGAGGCCGGCGCGGACATCACGAGGAAGCTGCGCGACAGCAAGACCTTCGAGTGGCACGAGGTGAGCGCGAAGGAGGCGGCCAAGGGCATGGAGGACGGGAAGTACTACCTGTCCCTGACCATGCCGGCCGACTTCAGCGAGAAGATCGCCTCCAGCTCCGGTGACGACCCGACCACCGGGGCCCTCCAGGTCCGCACCAACGACGCGAACAACTACATCGTCGGCTCGATCTCCCGCACGGTGTTCGCCGAGGTCCGCACCGCGGCCTCCACGAACGCCTCCCGGAAGTTCCTCGACAAGATCTTCGTCTCCTTCTCCGACCTGCACGACAAGACCGCCGAGGCCGCCGACGGTGCCTCCAAGCTCAAGGACGGCGCGACCAAGGCCCAGGAGGGCGCGAAGGAGATCGCCGACAACCTCGACAAGGTCGAGCAGAAGAACGGCGAGCTCACCGGCGGGCTGGAGAAGCTGGGCTCGGCCGCCGCCAAGCTGAAGTCCGGCTCGAAGGGCGTCGCCGACGGCACCCAGCAGCTCGCCGACCAGTTCAACGGCATCGCCTCCCAGACCCGCCCGTACCTTCAGAACCCCAAGCAGGTCGCCGACGCGGCCCTGCTCGTGGCCGACACCGCCAAGGTCGTCAGCAACCACCTCGACGCCTTCACCAAGAAGGCCCCCGCCGCCGCCAGGGTCAGCAAGCAGGCCGCGGACCTGGCCGCCGACACCTACACTCGCACCTGCACGGGGGCCGTCGCCAAGCCGCTCCCGGCCAGCTGCGACAACCTGAAGAAGCTGAAGGACACCACCGCCGAAGCCGCCCGGCTCACCGGCGACGTCGACACCCTGGCCAAGGACTCGAACGGCGACATCGCCACGCTCCGCAAGCAGCTCGGCGACCTGGAGCAGAAGGCCCGAAAGCTCGCGACGGGCGCCCCCGAGCTGTCTGCCAAGCTCGACGCGAAGGCCGCCGCCATCAACGCCCTCAACGACGGCGCCCACAAGGTCGCCGACGGCATGTCCCAGCTGCACGCCGGCCTCGGCAAGGCCACCAGCGGCTCCGCGGCCATCGGTGACGGCGTCGGCAAGATCGGCGACGGTGCGCACAGCCTCGACGGCGGCCTGTACAAGCTGGCCGACGGCAACGGCAGCCTGGCCGACGGCCTGCACGAGGGCGTCGGCAAGATCCCGGACTACGACCAGCAGCAGCGCGACGCCCGCACCGAGGTCATGGCCGACCCCATCAAGCTCGCGAACCAGTCCCTGCACAAGGCGCCCAACTACGGCACCGGCTTCGCCCCGTACTTCATCCCGCTCTCCCTCTGGGTCGGCGCGATGGTCGCGTACATGCTGATCGCGCCGATGAACCGGCGCGCCCTGGCCGCCGGTGCCTCGCCCTGGCGGATCGCGCTCGCCGGCTGGCTGCCCGTGGCCGGTCTCGGCGCCCTCCAGGTCGGCATGCTGATGTCCGTCCTGCACTGGGGCCTCGGCCTGGAGATGGAGCACCCGGCCCTGACCATCGGCTTCCTGGTCCTGGTCACCGGCTGCTTCGCGGCGATCGTGCAGTGGCTGAACGCCAAGTTCGGCGCCGCGGGCCGGATCCTGGTGCTGGCCGTGCTGATGCTCCAGCTGACCTCGGCCGGCGGTACCTACCCCGTCGAGACCAGCCCGGGCTTCTTCAACGCCATCCACCCGTACCTGCCGATGTCGTACATCGTCGAGGGCCTGCGCCGCCTGATCACCGGCGGCGACCTGGCCCCCGTCTGGCAGGGCGGCGCGGTCCTGCTCGCCTTCACCGCGGGCGCCCTCGCCCTCACCTCGCTCGCCGCCCGCGGCAAGCAGGTCTGGACGATGGACCGGCTCCACCCCGAACTGAGTCTCTAGGGACCGGGTGACCTGTGAGAATCAGCCACATGGACAGCAGTAGCACCACCGCCGGCGGCGGCCGCCGCCAGGCGACGCGCCAGAAGCTCTACGAAGCGGCCGTCACCCTCATCGCCGAACAGGGCTTCTCCGCGACCACGGTCGACGAGATCGCCGAGCGGGCGGGCGTCGCGAAGGGCACCGTCTACTACAACTTCGCCAGCAAGAACGAGCTCTTCGAGGAGCTGCTGCGGCACGGCGTCGGACTGCTCACCGCCTCCCTGCGGGCGGCGGCCGAGGAGACCGAGGCGAACGGCGGCAACCGGGTCGAGGCGCTCGACGCGATGATCCGGGCCGGCCTGGTCTTCATCGACCGCTACCCCGCCTTCACCCAGCTGTACGTGGCCGAACTGTGGCGCACCAACCGGACCTGGCAGGGCACCCTCATGGTGGTCCGCCGGGAGGCGGTGGCCGTCGTGGAGACCGTGCTGCGCGAGGGCGTGGAGCGCGGCGAGCTCAGCGCGGAGATCGACGTGCCGCTGACCGCGGCCGCGCTGGTCGGGATGGTGCTGGTGGCCGCACTGGACTGGCAGTCCTTCCAGCGCGAGCGGTCGCTGGACGACGTCCACTCGGCGCTGTCGCTGCTGCTGCGCGGACGGGTCAGCGGCAACCGCTGACCGCCGCCCCCCGATCGGCGGTTCTGCCGGCGGGCCCGGCCGCGTACAACTGGTGGGGCCTGCCGCCGGTCCGCCGCGGAGCCTGAGTACCCGTACTCACGCGAGGAAATGAGTACCTGCGCGGATGGGCCCCCACCTGCGCGGACGACAGACTGGGGGCAACGGACGGGGGCCCGGTCCGGACCGCCGACACGGGGCGGCCGGTGCGGACCGGGTCTTCCGCCGTCACCGGGAAACAGGGGGAGTGGGACCCCGGTGGTGCTGTAACGCCGGCGCGGCGGGGCTCGGGGGGATCGAGCCTCGCCGCGCCGGCGTTTTCACGTAGCGCCGCGCCTCAGCCGCGGTCCCGCATCGGCAGGCGCAGCCGCGGCCGCGGGATACGCGCCACCAGCCGGGCCAGTCCGGCCAGCCGGCCGCGGACCGCCTCCGCCCAGGCGTCGCGGCGCGCCTCGGCCGCCCAGCGCAACCGGACCGCGGAGCGCGGCAGCAGCAGCGCCCGCAGCCGGCCGAGCCGGCCCACCCCGGCCAGCAGCGCGGCCCGCGCCAGCAGCACGTCCTGCGCCGGCCGGTACGGGTCCGCGCCGGGCGGGGCGTACAGCGCGCGCTCCAGCGCCCCGGCGACCCGGTGCACCGCCTCTGCGGCCTCCGGCTCCAGCCGGCCCGACTCCACCAGCCGGGACGCGGCCCGGCGCGGCGACAGGGCCCCGTCCGGGGCGATGCCCACGTCCCAGGCGGCGTCGCCCAACTCCTGCCAGGCCGGCAGGACTCCGTCGGCGGCCAGCCGCCGGGCCCGGACCCGGCTGCGCCACAGCAGCGGCAGCAGCGGGACGGCCAGCAGCGCCAGCACCGCGCCCGTCCAGCCGAGCACCGCCGTCACCGACGGGCCGCCGCCCCCGCCGCCCGCGTTCTGCTGCGGCGCGGCGCCGCCGCACTCGCCCAGCTTCTTCAGCTCCGGCGGGCAGGCGTCGGCCTTCGACGGCTCCGCCGACGGCTGCGCCGCGCTCTGCGACGGCAGCGGGGCCGGGGCCGAGGGCTGCGCCGCCGGCCGGTCGGTGCGCGAGTAGTCCGGCAGGCTGATGCCCTGCCGCGGCGTGGGCTCGAACCGGGTCCAGCCGATGCCCTCGAAGTACAGCTCCGGCCAGGCGTGCGCGTCCCGCATGGTCACGTTGACGCTGCCGTCCGCCTGCCGCTCGCCCGGGGTGAAGCCCACCGCCACCCGCGCCGGGATGCCGAGCGAACGCGACATCGCCGCCATCGAGAACGCGAAGTGGACGCAGAAGCCCTCCTTGTCCTCCAGGAACCGGGCGATGGCCGTCGGCCCGGTCCCCGAGGCCACCTTCGTGTCGTAGCGGAACCCGCCGCTCACCGCGAAGAAGTCCTGCAGGGCCACGGCGCGCGTGTAGTCGTCCTTCGCGCCCCTGGTGACCTGGCGGGCGGTCTCCGCGACCACCGGCGGCAGGTTGTCCGGCAGCCTCGTGTACTCCTCGCGGACCGCCCGGTCCGGCTCCGGGGCGGCCTTCAGCTGCGCCGCCGTCGGCCGCAGCAGCAGGCTGCGCACCTGGTACACCGCGCCCTGGACGTTCTGGTAGCGGTCCTTGCCCAGCTGGTCCCCGACGAGGGTCCGGCCGACCGGCTCGAACCGCCACTTGCCGGGGATGTCCACGGACGTCGCCGGGTACGGCATCGGCAGGTACCGCTGCGCGTACGTGTCGGCCGCGGAGAGGTTGGTGCGGACCTCGACGGCGTTCTTGCGGACCTGCTCGCCCAGGCCGGGCGGGACCGGCAGCCGCTCGGGCACGTCGGTCAGGGCGCGCGGCGAGGCCTCCCACTTGACGCCGTTGAACTCGTCCAGCGCCAGGATCCGCAGGTACTGGTCGCTCAGCTGCGGGCTGTCCGTGCGGTACTTCAGCACCACCCGGTTGTCCTGCGCGTTCAGGCTGCCCTGCAGCGAGACGAGCGGGTTGACCGCCGAGATGGTCCCGCCGACCCCGTTCCCGCCGGCCTCGGCCTCGCCCTGGCGGGCCAGCAGCCCGCCACCCAGCGGGGGCAGCACCGCCGGCACCGCCAGCGCGACGCCCAGCGCCACCGCGCCGATCCGCCGACCGGTGCGCACGGGGGACACCGCCTGGCCCGAGCCCGCGCCGCCCCCGTACCCGGAGGCCGCCGACACCCGCCCGGGCGGGGCCGCGCCGAAGACCCGGCCCCACTGGGCCAGCCGGTCCCGGCCCTCGGCCAGCAGCAGCACCAGGTAGCCGCCGCCGGCCAGCAGGAACGCGAACCAGGCGCCGCCCTGGCCGCCGGACAGCCCGGCGGCCACCGAGTACAGCGCGAGCAGCGGCAGCCCGGCCGCCGCGGCGCTGCGCAGCGTCACCGCCAGCAGGTCCACCAGCAGCCCGATCAGCAGCACCCCGGCCAGCAGCAGCAGTCGGATGCCGTCCGTCAGCGGCGCCGGTATCGCGAACTCGGCCACGTCCTGCACGCCGCGCCGGAACAACGCGCCGACGTCCGTCACCAGGTAGGCCATGGGCCCGGTGCCGGTGGACTCGCCCTTCCCCGCGAAGAGGAAGACCAGCACCAGCAGCGACACCAACGCCTGGCAGGCCACGGTCAGCCAGCGCGCCATCGGCACCCGCCGGGCCGCCGCCCCCACCCCGCTCTGCACGGCCAGCAGCAGGCCCGCCTGGAGCAGCCAGCCCGACGACTCCACCAGCGAGGCCAGCGACCACGAGGTCATCAGCGTCGCCAGTGCCGCGAACAGCGTCAGCCGCGCCCGCCCGCTCATGACCGGCCTCCCGAGGTCTCCGCACCCAGCGGTGCACTGCCGGCCTGCCGCCACAGGTCACCGAACGCCGCCCCGGGCGGCACGGCCAGCGCCGTCCAGCCCGTCTCGCGCAGCCGGTGCAGCCGCTCCTCCGCCCGCCCGCCCGGGCGCCCGGCCCAGCGGTCCGGGTCCAGGACGAAGGCCACCGCGGCCCCGCTGCGCCCGCGCATCTTCGCCGCCGTTTCCGTCTGTACGTCGTCCAGGTCGCCGAGGAAGGCGACGAGCAGCCCCTCGCCGCCGGCGCCCGTACCGCCCCCGCCGCCGTCGCCGCTGCGCAGGGCGTCGTACGCGCGCGAGAGGCCCGCGCCGTCGGAGTGCCCGACGACCGCGAGGGTGTCCATCATCAGCCCGGAGGCCTCGGCGGACTCCGAGCCGCCGGAGGAGAAGCCGCCGCCCTCGCCGGGCACCGCGCTCCCGGTGTCGGTGAGCAGCCGCACGGCGAAGCCCCGCTCCAGCAGGTGCACGAGGGTCGAGGCGGCCGCCGACACGGCCCACTCGAAGGCGGAGTCCGGGCCGGCGCCCTCGAAGGCGACCGCCCGGGTGTCCAGCAGGACGGTGGCCCGGCTGCGCTGCGGCTGTTCCTCGCGGCGCACCATCAGTTCGCCGTAGCGGGCGGTGGAGCGCCAGTGCACCCGGCGCAGGTCGTCGCCGCGCCGGTAACCGCGCGGGATCACGTCGTCGTCGCCCGCCAGGGCCAGGGCGCGGCGGCTGCCGTCGCCGTAGCCGGAGGTCTCGCCGGTCAGCCGGGCCGCCGGCAGCTCCTCGGTCCGCGGGACGACGGTGAGCAGGTCGTACGTGCTGAACGAGCGGGTCAGCTCGACCAGCCCGAACGGGTCGGTCAGCCGCAGCTGGAGCGGGCCCAGCGGGTAGCGGCCGCGCAGGTCGGAGCGGACCCGGTAGGACACCTCACGGCGCCCGCCCGGCTCGACGCGGTCCAGCACGAAGCGGGGCCGGGGCCCGAGCACGTAGGGGACCCGGTCCTGCAGCATCAGCAGCCCGGTGGGCAGCCGGGAAACGTTGTCGACGCGCAGCTGCACCCGGGCCTCGGCGCCGGCGGGTACCCGGGCCGGGGTGAGCCGGCGGCTGCCGGCGACCCGGTGGCGGGTGCGGTGCAGGGCGAGGACGCAGACCAGCGGCAGGGCGGCCAGCAGCAGCCCGACCCGGAGCAGTTCGCCCTGGCCGAGCACGTACGCGCAGGCGGCGGCGGCGGTCCCCGCGGCCAGGAAGGACCGGCCGCGGGTGGTCAGCCCCGCCAGCGAGGCGCGCAGCCCGCCCCGCCCCGGACCCCGGCTCACGCCGCCGGCGCCGCCAGGGGCACCGGCACCCATCAGAAGCCCCGGACGCCGGCGGCGGGCGGTATGTCGCTGCGGCCCCGGGCGGCCGGGACGGGGGTGCGCTGCACGATGTCCTGGACGACCTGCTCGGCGGTGCGCCGGTTGAGCTGGGCCTGCGCGGTGGGCAGCAGCCGGTGCGCGAGGACCGGGCCGGCCAGGGCCTGGGCGTCGTCGGGCAGGACGTAGTCGCGGCCGGACAGGGCGGCCGAGGCCTTCACGGCGCGCAGCAGGTGCAGGGTGGCCCGGGGCGAGGCGCCCAGGCGCAGGTCGGGGTGGCTGCGGGTGGCGGAGACCAGGTCGACGACGTAGCGCTTGACCGGCTCGGCCACGTACACGTCGCGGACGGCGTCGATCAGCTTGGTGATGTCGTGGGCGTGCGCGACGGCCTGGAGGTCGTCGAGCGGCGACAGCCCGCCGTGCACGTCGAGCATCTGCAGCTCGGCGTCCGGGCTGGGGTAGCCGACGGAGACGCGGGCCATGAAGCGGTCGCGCTGGGCCTCGGGCAGCGGGTAGGTGCCCTCCATCTCCACCGGGTTCTGGGTGGCGACCACCATGAAGGGGCTCGGCAGGGCGTAGGTCGTGCCGTCGATGGTGACCTGCCGCTCCTCCATGGACTCCAGCAGCGCGGACTGGGTCTTGGGCGAGGCGCGGTTGATCTCGTCGCCGATGACGATCTGGGCGAAGATCGCGCCGGGCTTGAACTCGAACTCGCGGCGCTGCTGGTCGTAGATGCTGACGCCGGTGATGTCGGAGGGCAGCAGGTCCGGCGTGAACTGGATGCGCTGCACCGAGCAGTCGATCGACTTGGCGAGGGCCTTGGCGAGCATGGTCTTGCCGACGCCGGGCACGTCCTCGATCAGCAGGTGGCCCTCGGCGAGCAGCACGGTCAGCGCGATCCGCACGACCTCGGGCTTGCCCTCGATCACGGTCTCGACCGAGTCGCGCACGCGCTCGGCCGTGCTCGTCAGATCCGCGAGGCTCGCTCTGTCGTCATACGTCGTCACCTGGTACTCCTCGGCCCTTTCCGGTAGGGCCGACGTCCTTCGCGCGTGACGGCCCACCCCAACACGGACGCCGGCCCGGACGGGATTCCGGGCGGCGTCATCCCCGCATTGTTGACGGCGTCACGGGGCTGTGTCACTCACGAGGCCGGATCGATCTCCCGCAGGAGCCCGGTGTGCACGTCGAAGACGAAGCCTCGCACATCGTCGCGGTGGGGCAGGAAGGGGTTGGTGCGGACCCGCTGCATGGACTGGCGAACGTCCTGGTCAACGTCCCGGAAGGCCTCGACGGCCCAGGCGGGCCGCTGGCCGACCTCGTCCTCCAGCTCGTGCCGGAAGTCCTCGGTGAGGCTCTCCAGGCCGCAGCCGGTGTGGTGGATGAGTATGACGCTGCGGGTGCCGAGGGCGCGCTGGCTGATGGTGAGCGAGCGGATCGTGTCGTCGGTGACGACGCCGCCCGCGTTGCGGATCGTGTGGCAGTCGCCCAGCTCCAGGCCGAGCGCCTTGTGCAGGTCGAGACGGGCGTCCATGCAGGCCACGACCGCGACGCGGAGTACCGGCCGGGCATCCATGCCGGGGTCCTGGAAGGTCGCGGCATACCTGCGGTTCGCCGCTACCAGCTGATCGGTGACGGACCCGCCGGGGGGCAGTTCGGCGGAGCCTGCGGGCAGGGATGCGGAAGTCGTCATGCCTACGACGGTAGTGGTCACCGCTGGTCGTGGCATGGAGTGAGGGTGGACAAAGAAGGTCAACCAGTCTTGTTGTGAGCTAACCCACAGGAGTGGGCGGGGGGCGGCCGTTCGGGTGATTCGCGGCTTTCGGGGGTTCCTCGGGGGACAGCCGCTACGGCGCGCGCGGGCGGTTCGTTGACCGCGCGGGGCAGTGCACTAAAGTGACGCGAACCGGCCGGAGCCCGGCCCTGACCGGCCGCCCGGCCCCTTGGTAACACTCCGCGTGCGCGGCGCGGCGTATGCCTGCCGCGCCGTTATCTGAGAGGGCGCTTTGACCAGCGAGTCCCGACACGTCCCGGTGATGCTCCAGCGGTGCCTGGACCTGTTGGCCCCGGCGCTCCAGAAGCCGGGGGCCGTCGTCGTCGACTGCACCCTCGGCCTCGGAGGCCACAGCGAGGCCCTGCTGACCCGATTCCCCGAGGCCCGTCTGATCGGCCTCGACCGCGACAAGGAGGCCCTGCGCCTCTCCGGCGAGCGGCTGGCCCCCTTCGGGGACCGGGCCGTCCTCGTCCACGCCGTCTACGACGAGCTGCCCGACGTACTGGACCGCCTCGGCATCCCGACCGTCCAGGGCATCCTCTTCGACCTCGGCGTCTCCTCCATGCAGCTCGACGAGGCCGACCGCGGGTTCGCCTACGCACAGGACGCGCCGCTGGACATGCGCATGGACCAGACGACCGGCGTCAGCGCCGCCGAGGTCCTCAACACCTACCCGCCGGGCGAGCTCGTACGGATCCTGCGCCAGTACGGCGAGGAGAAGCAGGCCAAGCGGATCGTCTCGGCGATCGTGCGCGAGCGCGCGAAGGAGCCGTTCACCAACAGCGCCCGGCTCGTCGAGCTGATCCGCGACGCCCTGCCGCAGGCGGCCAAGCGCACCGGCGGCAACCCGGCCAAGCGCACCTTCCAGGCGCTGCGCATCGAGGTCAACGGCGAGCTGTCCGTCCTGGAACGGGCCGTTCCGGCAGCCGTGGACCGCATCGCGGTGGGCGGCCGCATCGCGGTGCTCTCCTACCACTCCCTGGAGGACCGCCTCGTCAAGCAGGTCTTCGCCGCCGGGGCCGCCTCCACCGCCCCGCCGGGCCTGCCGGTGGTCCCCGAGAAGTACCTGCCGAAGCTGAAGCTCCTCACCCGCGGCGCCGAACTGCCCACCGAGGAGGAGATCGCCGAGAACCGGCGGGCCGCCCCGGCCCGCTTCCGCGGAGTGGAGCGGATCCGGGAGGCGAACGCGTGAACAGGGGCGGGGCCGGGCCGGCGGGACCGGGGCGACTGCGCGGCCCCGCGGCGGGACAGGCGGCGCGCACGCCGTTCGTCCTGCTCGTGGTGGCGCTGCTCGCCGGCGGGCTGATCACCCTGCTGCTGCTGAACTCCGCCCTGAACGAGGGCTCCTTCCAGCTGTCCCGGCTGAAGAAGGAGACCACCGCGCTGACCGACGAGGAACAGGCCCTCCAGCGGGACGTCGACGCCTACTCGGCGCCCGACGCGCTCCAGCGCCGCGCCCAGGAACTGGGCATGGTCCCCGGCGGCAGCCCCGTCTTCGTCGGCCCCGACGGCAAGGTCACCGGAACCGCCGCCGTCGCCGAGTCCCCGACACCGGCCGCCCCGCCGGCCACGCCCCCCGCCGCACCCCCGGTCGCGTCCGGAACCCCGGCGGCGCCGCCCGGCGCGCCGGCGCAGAGCCCGCCCCCGGCGAACGCCCCCGCCGCGCCGGGCCCGGCGGCGTCCGCCCCCCAGCCCGGGCCCCAGCCCACCCCGAACCCAGGCAGGTGACGTCGTGACCCGGACCCTCCCGGGGCCTCTCCCCGCCCCGCGATCCCCCCGCCCCGGCGCGCCGGAGTCGCGGCACCCGGAGGTGGCCGGGTGAGCCCGCAGGAGCCGCCGCGGCGGAAGGTGCCCGGCCCCGGGCGGCCCGGCCCCGGGCGGCCCGGCCCCGGCGGCACCGACCGGCCGCGGCCCGGCACCCGCCCCGCGACCCGTCGGCCCCCCGCGGGCCGCACCCCGCACACGATCCGGCTCGGCAGCCCGCGGCCCCGCCTGCGCCTGGTCGGCGTCGGACTGGCCCTCGTGATGCTGGCCTTCGTCGTACGGCTGCTCCAGGTACAGGCCGTCGACGCCGCGACGTACTCGGCCAAGGCCTCCGAGAACCGCTTCGCCAGCTACACCCTGGCCGCCGAGCGCGGCGAGATCACCGATCGCAGGGGCGTCGCCCTCGCCACCAGCGTCGACGCGTACGACATCACCGCCGACCCCAAGATGTTCACCCCGCAGGAGAGCAAGGCGCCCGACGCCCCCGAGCAGGCCGCCGCCCTCCTCGCGCCCATCCTGAACGCCGACGCAGGGGAGCTCACCGCCCGGCTGAAGACCAAGAACACCCGCTACGTCGTCCTCGCCCGCCGCCAGACCCCCCAGGTCTGGAACCAGATCAAGGACCTCAAACGGGTCTTCGCCGAGAAGGCCATCGCCGACAAGCGGAACAACGGCCCCGGCGCCAACGTCCTGGCCGGCGTGTTCAACGAGGACAGCAGCAAGCGGGTGTACCCGGGCGGGGACCTGGCCGCCGGGATACTGGGCTACGTCAACGCCGAGGGCAAGGGCGCCGGCGGCATGGAGTCAGCCCTCGACCGGAAGCTGGCGGGCAAGGACGGCACCATCACCTACGCCCAGTCCGGCGGCCGCCGCGTGCCCACCGCCGGGTCCAGCGGCAAGCCCGCCGTGCCCGGCGAGGACGTCGAGCTGACCATCGACCGGGACATCCAGTGGGCGGCGCAGAGCGCCATCACCGAGCAGGTCCAGAAGTCCGAGGCCGACCGCGGCTACGTCGTCGTCCAGGACACCCGCACCGGCGAGGTACTGGCCATGGCCAACGCCCCCGGCTTCGACCCCAACGACCTCAGCCGGGCCAGCTCCGCCGCCATGGGCAACGCGGCCCTCCAGGACGTGTACGAGCCCGGCTCCACGGCCAAGGTCATCTCCATGGCCGCCGTGCTGGAGGAGAAGAAGGCCACCGCCGACACCCGCGTCGAGGTCCCGAACCGGCTCCACCGCGGCGACCGGCTGTTCAAGGACGACATCGACCACCCGACCTGGTACCTGACCCTCAACGGGGTCCTCGCCAAGTCCTCCAACATCGGCACCATCCTGGCCACCGGCCAGCTCGGCGCCACCCAGCCCGAGGCCAACAAGGTCCTGTACTCGTACCTGACCAAGTTCGGCATCGGGCAGCCGACGGGGCTGAACTACCCGGGCGAGTCCCGCGGCATCCTCGCCCGCCCCGAGGCCTGGTCGACCTCCCAGCAGTACACGATCCCCTTCGGCCAGGGCCTGTCCCTGAACGCCATGCAGGCGGCCTCCGTGTACTCCACCATCGCCAACGGCGGGGTCCGCATCGAGCCCACCCTGGTCCGCGGCACCAAGGGCCCCGACGGCCGCTTCACCCCCGCGCCGGCCCCCGAGCAGACCCGTGTGATCAGCAGGGAGACCGCCAAGACCCTCTCCGAGATGCTCGAGTCCGTCGTCGACGACCAGGAGGGCACCGGCACCAAGGCCCGCATCCCCGGCTACCGCGTCGGCGGCAAGACGGGCACGTCCAACCGGGTGGATCCGGCCACCGGCCGCTACAAGGGCTACACCGCGTCCTTCGCCGGTTTCGCCCCCGCCGACAACCCCCGCATCACCGTCTACTGCGCCGTCCAGAACCCGACCAAGGGAAGCTACTTCGGCGGCCAGGTGTGCGGCCCCATCTACAAGAAGGTCATGGAGTTCGCCCTCAAGACCCTCCAGGTGGCCCCCACCGGAAGCGCCCCGGCAGGCCTCCCGGTCACCTACGAACCCGGCCCCCGGGCCACCCCCCAGAACTCCCCGCAGTCCGGCCGGTGACCCGCCCGGCCCGCCCGTCCCGTCCCGCAGACCCGTGAGGCACCACCAGTGACAACGATCACCCCGAAACCCGGGAACCAGCCCTCCGGCCCCGTCCCGGGCGGGCCCTCGCTTCGCGACCGGCCCGCCGCGCCCGGTACGCTCACCGCCGTGCCCCACGCTGATCAGCCCAGAACCACCCAGCACGACGCCCCGGCAACGCCGCCGGGCGCGCCGCGGCCCACGACCGCCCGCCCGACCCCGCTCCGGGAGCTCGCGGCCCTGGTGGACCCCGCCGCCGCGCCCGGGCCGTCGGACCCGCTGATCACCGGGATCACGCACGACTCCCGTGCCGTGCGCCCCGGTGACCTGTACGCGGCCCTGCCCGGCGCCCGGATGCACGGTGCCGACTTCGCCGCCCAGGCCGCCTCCCGCGGCGCCGCGGCCGTGCTGACCGACCCGGCGGGCGCCGAGCGCGCCGCCGCGACCGGCCTGCCGGTGCTCGCCGTCGCGGACCCCCGCGGCCGGATGGGCGAGCTCGCCGCCGCGATCTACGGCCACCCCGGCGAGGGCCTGCTCCAGATCGGCATCACCGGAACCTCCGGCAAGACCACCACGGCGTACCTCGTCGAGGGCGGCCTGCGCGGTGCGGGCCGCCCCACCGGACTGGTCGGCACCGTCGAGATGCGCATCGGCGACGAGCGCATCAAGTCCGAGCGGACCACCCCCGAGGCCACCGACCTCCAGGCCCTGTTCGCCGTCATGCGCGAACGCGGCGTCGAGGCCGTCGCCATGGAGGTCTCCAGCCACGCCCTGGTGCTCGGCCGGGTCGACGGCTGCGTCTTCGACGTCGCCGTCTTCAACAACCTGAGCCCGGAGCACATGGAGTTCCACTCCGACATGGAGGACTACTTCCAGGCCAAGGCCCAGCTCTTCACCGAGCGTCGGGCCCGCCTGGGCGTGGTCAACGTCGACGACGAGTACGGCCGCCGCCTCGCCAAGGAGTCGGCGATCCCGGTCGTCACCTTCTCCGCCGCCGGCGACCCGGGCGCCGACTGGCGCGCCGAGGACGTCGTCTTCGGGCACATGGACTCCACCCTGACCGTGCTCGGCCCGAACGGGGAGCGCGTGTCGGCCAGGGCCCCGCTGCCCGGCCCGTTCAACGTCGCCAACACCGTCGCCGCGATCGCCACCCTCGCCGCCGCCGGCCTCGACCCCCAGACCGCCGCCGACGGCATCGCCGCGGTCCCCGGCGTCCCCGGCCGCCTGGAGCGGGTCGACGCGGGGCAGCCGTACCTCGCCGTCGTCGACTACGCGCACAAGACCGACGCCGTCGAATCGGTGCTGCGGGCGCTGCGCGAGGTCACCGCGGGCCGGCTGCACATCGTGCTCGGCTGCGGCGGCGACCGCGACACCACCAAGCGCGGCCCGATGGGCGCCGCGGCGGCCCGGTTCGCCGACACCGCGGTCCTGACCTCGGACAACCCGCGCTCCGAGGACCCGCTGAAGATCCTCGCCGCCATGTTCGAGGGCGCCGTCTCCGTGCCCGCCGAGGAGCGCGGCACGGTCCTCGTCGACGCCGACCGGGCCGCGGCCATCGCCGCCGCCGTGGCGCGCGCCGAGCCCGGTGACACCGTGCTGGTGGCCGGCAAGGGCCACGAGCAGGGCCAGGACACCGCCGGTGTCGTACGCCCCTTCGACGACCGCGCGGTGCTCCGCACCGCCATCGAGGCACAGGCCGCGCGCGACCGAGCCGCGCGGCAGCACGACGTGAACGTTCCCCAGGCCGAGGTGAACCAGTGATCGCCCTTTCCCTCGCCGAGATCGCCGACATCACCGGCGGGCGGCCCCACGACATACCGGATCCGTCCGTGCGGATCACCGGGCCCGTCGTCATCGACTCCCGCCAAGTGGAGGCCGGCAGCCTGTTCGCCGCCTTCGCGGGCGAGCACGTCGACGGCCACGACTACGCGAAGGGGGCCGTCGACTCCGGTGCGGCGGCCGTCCTCGCCGCCCGGCCCGTCGGCGTTCCCGCGATCGTCGTCCCCGACGTCGAGACGGCGCTCGGCGCCCTCGCCCGGGCCGTCGTGCAGCGCCTCGGCACCGACGTGGTGGCCCTGACCGGCTCCGCCGGCAAGACCTCCACCAAGGACCTCATCGCCCAGGTGCTCCAGGCCCACGCGCCCACCGTGTGGACCCCCGGCTCCCTCAACAACGAGATCGGCCTGCCGCTCACCGCGCTGCGCGCCACCGCGGAAACCCGGCACCTGGTGCTGGAGATGGGCGCCCGAGGCATCGGGCACATCGCCTACCTCACCGGCCTGACCCCGCCGCGCATCGGCGTCGTGCTCAACGTCGGCACCGCCCACATCGGCGAGTTCGGCGGCCGCGAGCAGATCGCCGTCGCCAAGGGCGAGCTGGTCGAGGCCCTGCCCGCCGCTGCCGACGGCGGAGTCGCCGTCCTCAACGCCGACGACCCCCTGGTGCGGGCGATGTCCGCCCGCACCGCGGCCCGCACGCTGCTCTTCGGCGAGGCCGAGGACGCCGACGTACGAGCGTCGGAGGTCCGGATGACACCTGCCGGACAGCCCTCCTTCACACTTCACACACCCACCGGGTGCGGTGAAGTGACCTTGCGCCTGTACGGTGAGCACCACGTGTCGAACGCGCTTGCCGCGGCCGCCGTCGCCCACGTGCTGGGCATGTCCGTCGACGAGATCGCCACCGCGCTCTCCGGAGCGGGCACCTTGTCCCGGTGGCGGATGGAGGTCACCGAGCGAGCGGACGGCGTCACGGTCGTCAACGACGCCTACAACGCGAACCCCGAGTCCATGCGGGCCGCACTGCGCGCGCTGGCCGCCATGGGCGGTGCCGCCAGGGCGAACGGGGGGCGCACGTGGGCGGTGCTCGGTCCCATGGCCGAGCTCGGCGACGCCGCGCTGGCCGAGCACGACGCGGTGGGACGGCTTGCCGTCCGGCTCAACGTGAGCAAGCTCGTCGCAGTCGGGGGCAGGGAAGCGTCCTGGCTGCAACTGGGCGCCTATAACGAGGGTTCGTGGGGTGAGGAGTCGGTGCTCGTGTCCGACGCGCAGGCGGCGATCGACCTGTTGCGCAGTGAACTGCGCCCGGGTGACGTCGTGCTGGTGAAGGCTTCCAGGTCGATCGGCCTGGAGCGGGTCGCTCAGGCGCTGCTCGACGGCGCCGAGGGCGAGGTCGCCGGCCGATGAGGCAGATCCTGTTCGCGGGTGTCATCGGTATGTTCCTCACCGTCATCGGCACCCCGCTGCTGATCAAGCTGCTGGCCCGCAAGGGCTACGGCCAGTTCATCCGCGACGACGGCCCGCGCGGCCACCTCGGGAAGAAGGGCACGCCCACCATGGGCGGTATCTCCTTCATCCTGGCCACGCTCATCGCGTACGCCCTGACGAAGGTGCTGACCGGCCAGTCGCCGTCGCTCTCCGGTGTCCTGGTGCTGTTCCTGATGGCCGGTATGGGCCTCGTCGGTTACCTCGACGACTACATCAAGATCGTCAAGCGACGCTCGCTCGGTCTGCGGGCCAAGGCCAAGATGGCCGGCCAGCTGATCGTCGGCATCGCCTTCGCCGTGCTGGCGCTGCAGTTCAAGGACGCCCGCGGGCTCGCCCCGGCCTCCACCAAGCTGTCGTTCGTCAACGACTTCGGCTGGTCGATCGGCCCCGTCCTGTTCGTGGTCTGGGCGCTGTTCATGATCCTGGCCATGTCCAACGGCGTGAACCTGACGGACGGTCTGGACGGCCTGGCCACCGGCGCCGCCGTGATGGTCTTCGGCGCCTACACGTTCATCGGCGTGTGGCAGTTCCAGGAGTCCTGCGCCAACGCGCAGACCCTGACCAACCCCAACGCCTGCTTCGAGGTGCGCGACCCGCTCGACCTCGCGGTCGTGGCGTCCGCGCTCATGGGCGCCTGCTTCGGCTTCCTGTGGTGGAACACCTCGCCCGCCAAGATCTTCATGGGTGACACCGGCTCGCTGGCCCTCGGCGGCGCACTCGCCGGCCTGGCGATCTGCTCCCGCACGGAGTTCCTGATCGCCCTCCTCGGCGGCCTCTTCGTGCTCATCACCCTCTCGGTGGTCATCCAGGTCGGCTCGTTCCGGCTGACCGGGAAGCGTGTCTTCCGGATGGCGCCGCTGCAGCACCACTTCGAACTCAAGGGCTGGTCCGAAGTGCTCGTGGTGGTCCGTTTCTGGATCATCCAGGGCATGTGCGTGATCGTCGGCCTCGGACTCTTCTACGCGGGATGGGCAGCCGACAAGTGACCCCCTGGCAGGGCATGAACATCACCGTCGCCGGTCTCGGCGTGAGCGGCATCAGCGCCGCCCGCGCCCTGGCCGGCCTCGGCGCATCGGTCACCGTCGTGGACGGCGGGGACGGCGAGGGCCACCGCGCCAAGGCCGCGGAACCCGCGGACCTCGGCGTCTCCGTCCGCCTCGGCGACGCCGAGACGCTGCCGAAGGGCACCGACCTCGTCGTGACCTCGCCCGGCTGGAAGCCGGACAGCCCGCTGTTCGCCGCCGCCGCGGCCGCCGGCGTCGACGTCGTCGGCGACGTCGAGATCGCCTGGCAGCTGCGCGGGTCCCGCCCCGGGCGGACGCCCGCCCCGTGGCTCGCGATCACCGGGACGAACGGCAAGACCACCACGACCCAGATGCTCGCCTCGATCCTGAAGGCCGCCGGCCTGAGGACCGCGGCCGTCGGCAACATCGGCACCCCGATCATCGACGTCGTGCTGGGCGAGGAGGAGTACGACGTCCTGGCCGTCGAGCTCTCCAGCTACCAGCTGCACTGGGCGCCCTCCGTGCGCGCCCACTCGGCGGCCGTCCTCAACCTGGCGCCGGACCACCTCGACTGGCACGGCTCGATGGAGGCGTACGCCGCCGACAAGGGCCGGATCTACGAGGGCAACACGGTCGCCTGCGTGTACAACGTGGCCGACCCCGCCACCGAGCGGCTCGTCGAGGGGGCCGACGTCGTGGAGGGCTGCCGCGCCATCGGCTTCACCCTCGGCGCCCCCGGCCCCTCCATGCTCGGCGTCGTCGACGGCATCCTCGTCGACCGCGCCTTCGTCGAGAACCGGCAGAAGAACGCCCAGGAGCTCGCCGAGGTCTCGGACGTCACCCCGCCCGCCCCGCACAACATCGCCAACGCGCTCGCCGCGGCGGCCCTCGCCCGTGCCTTCGGCGTCCCGCCGCGCGCGGTCCGCGACGGGCTGCGCGACTTCCGCCCGGACGCGCACCGGGTGGCGTACGTGGACGAGGTCGCCGGGGTCGCGTACGTCGACGACTCCAAGGCCACCAACACCCACGCCGCGGAGGCCTCCCTGGCCGCGTACGAGCCCGTCGTGTGGATCGCGGGCGGCCTCGCCAAGGGCGCGACCTTCGACGAACTCGTGCAGAAGTCGGCCGCGCGGATGCGCGGCGCGGTGCTGATCGGCGCCGACCGGGCGCTCATCGCCGAGGCGCTGGCGCGACACGCCCCCGATGTCCCGGTCGTCGACCTCGACCGGACCGACACTGGGGCGATGCTCGCGGCGGTCCGGGAGGCGGCCCGGCTCGCCGAGCCCGGCGACACGGTCCTGCTGGCGCCCGCCTGTGCGTCGATGGACATGTTCGCGAACTACAACAAGCGCGGGGACGCCTTCGCGGACGCGGTGCGGGAACTGGCCGCCGAGAGCGCCTAGGCAGGAGCCTGCTCTCCGACCGGGCGGCCGCCCGCCGCGTAAGAGTGGAGGGGAAGGTCACAGATGCCGGCCAAGCAGGTGCTGCCCGGGCGGCGGCCGTCCGCGGGGAAGTCCGCCGCGGGGCCCTTGAAGGGCCTGCGGGCCGTCAGGGTCCAGGGCCGCAGGCGCCCGGTGCCGGGAGCGCGGCGGCCCGCCGGGGGCGGGCCGCTGACCCGGCTGCGGCGCACCCAGCGGCAGCTGCGCCGGGCCTGGGACCGACCCCTCACCGCCTATTACCTGATCTTCGGCAGTTCCCTGCTCATCACCGTGCTCGGCCTGGTGATGGTCTACTCGGCCTCGATGATCAAAGCGCTCCAGCTGGGACTGGGCGACGCCTACTTCTTCAAGAAGCAGTTCGTGGCCGCCCTGATCGGCACCGGGCTGCTGCTCGTCGCCTCCCGGATGCCCGTGAAGCTGCACCGGGCGCTGTCCTACCCGGTGCTCGCCGGAACCCTGTTCCTGATGGTCCTGGTGCAGGTCCCCGGGATAGGGGTGTCGATCAACGGCAACCAGAACTGGATCTCCCTCGGCGGACCGTTCATGCTCCAGCCCAGCGAGTTCGGCAAGCTGGCGCTGATCCTGTGGGGCGCCGACCTGCTGGCCCGCAAGGGCGACAGGGGCCTGCTGACCCAGTGGAAGCACCTGCTGGTGCCGCTCGTGCCGGTGGCCTTCCTGCTGCTCGGGTTGATCATGCTCGGCGGGGACATGGGCACCGCCATGATCCTCGGCGCCGTCCTGTTCGGCCTGCTCTGGCTCGCCGGCGCCCCCACCCGGCTCTTCGTGGCGGTGCTGGCCTTCGCGGGTGTGATCGTCGCACTGCTGATCAGGACCAGCCCCCACCGCATGGACCGGCTCGCCTGCCTCGGAGCGACGGATCCGGGCAAAAACGACCTCTGCTGGCAGGCCGTACACGGGATCTACGCCCTCGCCTCGGGCGGATGGTTCGGTTCCGGTTTGGGGGCCAGCGTGGAAAAATGGGGTCAACTGCCGGAAGCCCACACCGACTTCATCTTCGCCATCACCGGGGAGGAACTGGGCCTGGCGGGGACGCTGTCGGTACTCGCCCTGTTCGCGGCTCTAGGCTATGCGGGTATCCGCGTGGCCGGACGCACGGAGGACTCCTTCGTACGCTATGCCGCGGGAGGCGTGACCACCTGGATCACGGCCCAGGCCGTGATCAACATCGGTGCGGTGCTCGGCCTGCTGCCGATCGCCGGAGTCCCGCTCCCGCTGTTCTCGTACGGCGGCTCCGCCCTGCTGCCGACCATGTTCGCGGTCGGACTGCTCATCGCCTTCGCGCGGGAGGAGCCGGCCGCGCGTGCGGCGCTCGCGATGCGCCGGCCGAAGTCGGGCTGGAAGCGGACCGGGCAGAGATGGAAGTCGATGAGACGGCGCGTCAAGAGGCGTCCGTCCGGAGAGCGGTGAATTTCGGTGCATGTCGTACTCGCCGGTGGGGGGACCGCCGGCCACATCGAGCCCGCGCTCGCCCTCGCGGACGCCCTGCGCAGGCAGGACCCCTCCGTGGGCATCACCGCCCTCGGCACCGAGCGCGGGCTCGAAACCCGTCTCGTGCCCGAGCGCGGCTACGAGCTGGGCCTGATCCCCGCGGTCCCGCTGCCCCGCAAGCCCACCCCCGAGCTCATCACCGTCCCGGGGCGGCTGCGCGGCACCATCAAGGCCGCCGAGGAGATCCTGGAGCGCACCAAGGCCGACGTCGTCGTCGGCTTCGGCGGCTACGTGGCGCTGCCCGGCTACCTCGCGGCCAAGCGGCTCGGCGTGCCGATCATCGTCCACGAGGCCAACGCCCGCCCCGGCCTGGCCAACAAGATCGGCTCCCGCTACGCGCACGCCGTCGCCGTCTCCACGCCCGACAGCAAGCTCCGCGGGGCCCGCTACGTCGGCATCCCGCTGCGCCGCACCATCGCCACCCTGGACCGGGCCGCGGCCCGACCCGAGGCCCGCGCCACCTTCGGCCTGGACCCCAACCTGCCGACGCTGCTCGTCTCCGGCGGCTCGCAGGGCGCCCGCCGCCTCAACGAGACCATGCAGCAGGTCGCCCCGACCCTCCAGCGCTCCGGGATCCAGATCCTGCACGCGGTCGGTCCGAAGAACGAAATGCCGCACGTCGACAACATGCCCGGGATGCCGCCCTACGTCCCGGTACCGTACGTGGACCGGATGGACCTCGCGTACGCCGCCGCCGACATGATGCTGTGCCGCGCGGGCGCGATGACCGTCGCCGAACTCTCCGCCGTCGGGCTCCCCGCCGCGTACGTCCCGCTGCCGATCGGCAACGGCGAACAGCGGCTCAACGCCCAGCCGGTGGTCAAGGCCGGCGGCGGCCTGCTCGTCGACGACGCGGAGCTGACGCCCGACTGGGTGCTCGGCAACGTCCTGCCGGTGCTGTCCGACCCGCACCGCCTGTACGAGATGTCCCGCGCCGCCTCCGAGTTCGGCCGCCGGGACGCCGACGAGCTGCTGGTCGCGATGGTGCACGAGGCGATCGCCGCCCACCGGAACCGCTGAGGCGGTACAGCGCAGACGCAGGAGGCACAGGAGTGGCCGGAGCGAACACCGCACAGCGCGGGACACCCGGTTCCGACCGGCCCGCCCGCAAGGGCAAGGGCTCCGGCTCTCCCCAGCCGCCCGCCGCACCGAAGCCGCCCCGGGCGCCGAAGCGGCCGGAGGCGGCGAAGCCCGCCCAGCCCGCCAAGGCGCCGAAGTCCGCGAAGGCCGGCAGTACCGCCAGGGTCGCCAAGGCCGCGAGGGCCGCGTCCGCGCCGAGGTCCGGCGTGCTCCGCCTCGTCCGGCGGCTGCGCGGCCGGGGCCGCCTGGTGGCCGTCGCCTCGGCCGTCGCGCTGCTCGCCGGCGGCGTCTGCTGGGTGCTCTACGGGTCCGCGTGGCTGCGGATCGAGAAGGTGACCACCAGCGGAACGCAGGTGCTGACCTCCGAACAGGTCCTGACCGCCGCGGCCGTGCCGGTCGGCGCCCCGCTCGTGGCCGTGGACACCGACGAGATCGCGCAGCGGGTGCGCGAACGGCTGCCCCGCGTCGATTCGGTCGATGTGGTCCGGGCCTGGCCCCGCGGAATCGGTCTCAAAGTGACGGAACGCAAACCCGTCCTGCTCCTCAAAAAGGACGCCAACTTCGTGGAAGTGGACGCTTCGGGCGTCCGATTCGACACGGTTGCGAAAGCACCCGGCGGCGTACCGCTCCTCGAATTGAACGCGGCGCGGTCACCGGGCGGCCGCCGCTTCGACGAGCAGCGGCTGCTGCGCGAGGCCGTGGGCGTCGCCGGAGACCTCCCGGAGCCGGTCGCCAAGGAGACCGTGCAGGTCAAGGTGGGCTCGTACGACGCGATCGTCCTGGAGTTGACCCGGGGCCGCACGGTCGTGTGGGGGAGCGGGGAGCAGGGGGAGGCGAAGGGGCGTGCGCTGACCGCTCTGCTCAAAGCCGCACCCGGGGCTGCCCGCTTCGACGTGAGCGTCCCCACCGCCCCTGCGGTGTCCGGGAGTTGACGTCGGGTCGCGCGGCGACGCACCCTGGTTGGCCACCGATACGGGTGATCACATAGGGTGAAAAGAAAAACGGGAGGTTCGGCGTGTTCGTTGAACACGCGCTACTTGTCGACTTAGTGTCCTGTTCGGAAGAGTCCAGGGAGCAGGCACACACTTAACCCTAAACTTCAGGGTTAGGGTTCGGGTCGGCGCGTTCGGACCGTCCCACATTTCGGCATCAGTCGTCGCAGCGCAGGCCCGCGAAGCGACGACACGTAACTCGAGGCGAGAGGCCTTCGACGTGGCAGCACCGCAGAACTACCTCGCAGTCATCAAGGTCATCGGTGTCGGCGGCGGTGGTGTCAATGCCATCAACCGGATGATCGAGGTCGGTCTCAAAGGCGTCGAGTTCATCGCCATCAACACGGACGCCCAGGCCCTGTTGATGAGCGACGCCGACGTCAAGCTCGACGTCGGCCGCGAACTCACCCGGGGCCTCGGCGCCGGAGCCAACCCCGAGGTCGGCCGCAAGGCGGCCGAGGACCACCGCGAGGAGATCGAGGAGGTCCTCAAGGGGGCCGACATGGTCTTCGTCACCGCGGGCGAGGGCGGCGGCACCGGCACCGGCGGCGCCCCGGTCGTCGCCAACATCGCGCGCTCGCTCGGCGCCCTGACGATCGGCGTGGTCACCCGCCCGTTCACCTTCGAGGGCCGCCGCCGCGCCAACCAGGCCGAGGACGGCATCGCCGCCCTCCGCGAAGAGGTCGACACCCTCATCGTCATCCCCAACGACCGGCTGCTGTCCATCTCGGACCGCCAGGTCTCGGTCCTGGACGCCTTCAAGTCCGCGGACCAGGTCCTGCTCTCCGGCGTCCAGGGCATCACCGACCTCATCACCACCCCGGGTCTGATCAACCTCGACTTCGCCGACGTCAAGTCCGTGATGTCCGAGGCCGGCTCGGCCCTCATGGGCATCGGCTCGGCCCGCGGCGACGACCGCGCGGTGGCCGCCGCCGAGATGGCGATCTCCTCGCCGCTCCTGGAGGCCTCCATCGACGGTGCCCGCGGCGTCCTGCTGTCCATCTCCGGCGGCTCCGACCTCGGCCTGTTCGAGATCAACGAGGCCGCCCAGCTGGTCAGCGAGGCCGCGCACCCCGAGGCGAACATCATCTTCGGTGCCGTCATCGACGACGCCCTCGGCGACGAGGTGCGCGTCACCGTCATCGCCGCCGGCTTCGACGGCGGTCAGCCGCCGGCCCGCCGCGACAACGTCATCGGTGCCGCCTCCACCAAGCGCGAGGAGCCGGCCCCGGCCCCGGTCCGCGCCCCCGAGCCGGTCCGCCCGGCCTTCGGCGGCCTCGGCACCGTGACCCCGCGCGAGGAGCCCCCGGCTCCGGTCGAGCCGGTCGCCCCGGTCGAGGTCGCGCCCCCCGCGCCGCAGGTCCCCACGGCCCGTCCCTACCAGGACAGCCCGGCGGAGGAACTGGACGTACCGGACTTCCTGAAGTGACGCTGGGGCAGCACGAGGAGAGCGGCGCCCACTTCGCCTTCACCGACCGGTGGGGCGGGGTGAGCGCCGTTCCGTACGAGGAGCTCAATCTCGGCGGCGCGGTCGGAGACGACCCGGCCGCCGTTCTGGCGAACCGCGCGATCGCGGCCGGGGCCCTGGGCGTCGAGCCGGACCGGGTGGTCTGGATGAACCAGGTCCACGGCAAGGACGTCGCCGTGGTCACCGGACCCTGGGAGCGCGGCGCGGCCGTCCCCGAGGTGGACGCGGTGGTGACCGCCGGCCGGGGCCTGGCCCTGGCGGTGCTCACCGCGGACTGCACTCCGGTGCTGCTGGCCGACCCCGTCGCCGGGGTCGCCGGCGCCGCCCACGCCGGGCGGCCCGGGCTGGTCGCCGGAGTGGTGCCCGCCGCCGTCGAGGCGATGGTCTCGCTCGGGGCCGAGCCGGGGCGGATCATCGCCCGCACCGGCCCGGCGGTCTGCGGCCGCTGCTACGAGGTGCCCGCCGCCATGCGCGACGAGGTGGCCGCGGTCGTCCCGGCGGCCCGGGCCGAGACGAGTTGGGGGACCCCCGCCGTCGACGTGGTCGCCGGGGTGCACGCCCAGCTCGCCGAGGCGGGGGTGGTGAACAGGCACCGCTCGCCGGTCTGCACACTGGAGTCGCGGGACCACTTCTCGTACCGCCGCGACCGGGTGACCGGGCGGCTTGCCGGATATGTCTGGTTGGACTAGTTGATGACGGATCGTAAGTCGGAACTCGCGGAGAACCTCGCACGGGTGGAGGAGCGCATCTCCTCCGCCTGTGCCGCCGCGGGGCGTGCGCGGGACGAGGTGACGCTCATCGTCGTCACCAAGACCTACCCCGCGAGCGACGTACGACTGCTGGCGGAGTTGGGTGTCCGTCATGTTGCGGAAAATCGCGACCAGGACGCCGCCCCCAAGGCGGCGGCCTGCGCGGATCTGCCGCTCACCTGGCACTTCGTCGGCCAGTTGCAGACCAACAAAGCCCGTTCCGTTGCCGGATATGCACATGTGGTGCAGTCGGTCGACCGGCCCCGGCTGGTCACCGCGCTCTCCGCGGCGGCGCAGCAGGGCGGGCGGGAGCTCGGTTGCCTCGTGCAGATCGCCCTCGACGCCGAGTCGGGGGAGCGCGGCGACCGCGGCGGCGCCGCCCCGGAACAGCTCGCCGAACTCGCGGACCTCGTGGCCGGGGCGCCGGGACTGCGGATCGACGGTGTGATGACCGTGGCTCCGCTGGCCGGTCCCTACGCAGGGCGCGAACGGGACGCTTTCGAGCGGCTGGTGGAATTGTCATCCCGCCTGCGCGCGGACCATCCGGCTGCCACGATGGTGTCGGCCGGGATGAGCGCAGACCTGGAAGAGGCCGTTGCGGCCGGTGCGACACATGTACGCGTCGGCACTGCGGTACTCGGCGCGAGACCCCGGCTCGGGTAACGTCGCGAAGAAAGTCGGACCACAGCAGAAAATATGGTCATTTCCGCTGGAGGGCGGACAGACCAAGTGGATCGCGGGCAGTTGGTGACTTTGGTGACACAGCGACACACCTGCGACAGGGCGATCCACCACAGAGCGGAGGACTCAGAGAATGGCCGGCGCGATGCGCAAGATGGCGGTCTACCTCGGCCTCGTGGAGGACGACCGGTACGACAACCCGGGGTACGACCCCGACGACGAGTTCGAACCCGAGCCGGAACCGGAGCGGGATCGCCGGCGCCAGCAGCAGCCCGTGCACCAGCCGCCCGTCCCGGAAGAGCCGGTCCGAGCGGTGCAGCCCCCGCCCCAGCGGGAGCCCGTGCCCGCGCCGGTCGACAGTGGACGTCCTGCGCGAATCGCCCCCGTGGCATCCATCACACCTGAACGCTCGAACGTGGAGAAGAACGCCCCCGTGATCATGCCCAAGGTCGTCTCCGAGCGGGAGCCGTACCGCATCACGACGCTGCACCCCCGGACCTACAACGAGGCCCGTACCATCGGGGAACACTTCCGTGAGGGCACTCCGGTGATCATGAACCTCACGGAGATGGACGACACGGACGCAAAGCGACTTGTCGACTTTGCGGCCGGTCTCGTGTTCGGATTGCACGGCAGCATTGAACGCGTGACACAGAAGGTGTTCCTGCTCTCGCCTGCTAACGTCGATGTCACGGCGGAGGACAAGGCCCGCATCGCGGAGGGCGGGTTCTTCAACCAAAGCTAGACCGATCCGTCAGACACGGGGCGGAACGAGAGTGAGAGCAGGGGAGAGGGAAGCGCGGGATGGGCGTCGCACTACAGGTGGTCTACATCGCGCTGATGTGCTTCCTCATCGTGCTGATCTTCCGACTGGTGATGGACTACGTCTTCCAGTTCGCACGTTCGTGGACACCCGGCAAGGCGATGGTGGTCGTCCTGGAGGCGACCTACACTGTCACCGATCCGCCGCTCAAGCTTCTCAGGCGGTTCATTCCGCCGTTGCGTCTCGGGGGCGTGGCACTCGACCTGTCCTTCTTCGTTCTGATGATCATCGTTTACATCCTCATCAGCTTCGTGAGCACAGCTGCGAGAAGCGTGTGAACGATGAGCTTTCCCGCACGCGCGGGGACAGTCCCGATACGGTCTTGCCGACTGCCGACGACTACGTAGAGGTGAAGAAGACATGCCGCTGACTCCCGAGGACGTGCGGAACAAGCAGTTCACGACCGTCCGCCTCCGAGAAGGCTATGACGAGGACGAGGTCGATGCCTTCCTCGACGAGGTCGAAGCCGAGCTGACGCGCCTGCTGCGCGAGAACGAGGACCTGCGCGCCAAGCTGGCCGCAGCCACGCGCGCCGCCGCGCAGAACCAGCAGCAGCAAGGCATGCGCAAGCCGGAACCCCAGGACCAGCGCCCCGGCGGTCCCGTGCCCGCGGCCATATCCGGCCCGCCGGCCCAGCAGGGCCCGCCGCAGATGGGTCCGCCGCAGCTGCCGGGTGGCCAGCCGCAGCTCCCGGGCGGTCAGCCGCAGCTCCCGGCCGGCCCCGGCCCGATGGGCGGCCCGGGCGGCCCGCAGGGTCCCGGTGGCCCCGGCCCGATGGGCGGCCCCATGCACACCATGGGTGGTCAGCAGTCGATGGGCGGCCAGAACCCGCTCGGCCAGCAGATGCAGCCCATGGGGCAGCAGATGCAGCCGATGGGCCAGCAGATGCAGCCGATGGGGCAGCAGATGCAGCAGATGCAGCCCATGCAGCAGCCGCAGCCGCAGCTCCCGCAGCAGGGCCCCGGTGGCGACAGCGCCGCCCGTGTCCTGTCCCTGGCCCAGCAGACCGCCGACCAGGCGATCGCGGAGGCCCGTTCCGAGGCCAACAAGATCGTCGGCGAGGCGCGCAGCCGCGCCGAGGGCCTGGAGCGGGACGCCCGCGCCAAGGCCGACGCGCTGGAGCGGGACGCGCAGGAGAAGCACCGCGTCGCGATGGGCTCGCTGGAGTCCGCGCGGGCCACGCTGGAGCGCAAGGTCGAGGACCTGCGGGGCTTCGAGCGCGAGTACCGTACGCGTCTGAAGTCCTACCTGGAGTCGCAGCTGCGCCAGCTGGAGACCCAGGCCGACGACTCCCTGGCCCCGCCGCGGAACCCGGCCGGTCCGGCGCTGCCGGCCTCGCCGACGCCGTCCATGGCTCCGGCCGGCTCCATGGGGATGGGCGGCCCGTCCCCGATGAGCGGCCCGTCGCCGATGGGCGGTCCCTCGCCGATGGGTGGGCCGTCGTACGGTGGGCAGCAGCAGATGTCTCCGGCCATGACGCAGCCGATGGCTCCGGTGCGGCCGGCTGCGCCGCAGCCGATGCAGGCGCCGTCGCCGATGCGCGGCTTCCTCATCGACGAGGACGACAACTGACGTCGTCGTCGGCAGTCGACAGTCACCACGGGCCGGGCCCGGGTTCCTCAGGAACCCGGGCCCGGCCCGTTTGTCTTCCGTACCCGGTGTGCTTCCCGTCTCCGCCGCCGCGGGTGCGGCTCCCCTGCGGGGCTGATCCCCTCCCCGCCCCTTCACCACTTCTGCCCTCAATCGCCGGGCGGGCTGAAGCGGCCCTCAATCGCCGGGCGGGCTGCTGGTGCCCTCAATCGCCGGGCGGGCTGAAGCGGCCCCAGGGCGTCGGGTGGGCGGGAGGTGCCCTCAGGCGTCGGGCGGGCTGAAGCGGCCCTCAGGCGTCGGGCGGGCCGGGGTTGCCCTCAGGCGTCGGGCGGGCTGGGGTGGGCCTGAGGCGTCGGGCGGGCTGAAGCGGCCCGGTGGTCCCTCGGGCGTCGGGTGGGGCGTCGGTAGGGTGGGCTGCGCAGGGGGCGGTAGCGCAGAGGTCGTCGCGCCTTCTCTGCAAGAGGGAGGACGCCGGTTCGAATCCGGTCCGCTCCCCTGCGTGCAGGCAGCCGGAAAGCAGAACGGCGCCCCGGGATCCGGGGCGCCGTTCCGGTGCGTCGGCCGTTACGCCTTGCGGAGGCGGAAGGCGAGGGTCAGGGGTTCGTCCGTGAACGGCGACCCGTACGACCCGTCGGCCTCACCCTGCGCGAAGTCCGTGGCCAGGACCTCGTCCGCGATCAGCCCGGAGTGGTCGGTCAGGGCGGTGACGACCTCGGGGTCCGTGGCGGACCACCGCAGGGCGATCCGGTCCGCGACGTCGAGGCCCGAGTTCTTGCGGGCCTCCTGGATGAGGCGGATCGCGTCGCGCGCCAGGCCCGCGAGCCGCAGCTCGGGGGTGATCTCCAGGTCCAGGGCGACGGTGGCGCCGGAGTCGGAGGCCACCGACCAGCCCTCGCGCGGGGTCTCCGTGATGATGACCTCCTCGGGGGTGAGGGTGACCGGCTCGCCGTTCACCTCCACCGTGGCCTCGCCCGAGCGCAGCGCGAGCGACAGGGCCGCAGCGTCCGCCGCGGCCACGGCCTTCGCCACGTCCTGGACGCCCTTGCCGAACCGCTTGCCGAGCGCCCGGAAGTTCGCCTTCGCCGTGGTGTCGACGAGCGAGCCGCCGACCTCCGACAGGGAGGCCAGCGAGCTGACGTTCAGCTCCTCGGTGATCTGGGCGTGCAGCTCGGTGGAGAGCGCGTCGAAGCCGGCCGCGGCGACCAGCGCCCGGGAGAGCGGCTGGCGGGTCTTGACCCCGGACTCGGCGCGCGTGGCGCGGCCCAGCTCGACGAGGCGGCGGACCAGCAGCATCTGCTGGGACAGCACGGGGTCCACGAGCGCCGCGTCCGCCTCCGGCCACGCCGACAGGTGCACGGACTCGGGCGCGTCCGGGGTGACCGGGACGACCATGTCCTGCCAGACCCGCTCCGTGATGAAGGGGGTGAGGGGCGCCATCAGGCGGGTGATCGTCTCGACCACGTCGTGGAGGGTGCGCAGCGCCGCCTTGTCGCCCTGCCAGAACCGGCGGCGCGACCGGCGCACGTACCAGTTGGACAGGTCGTCGACGAAGGCGGACAGCAGCTTGCCGGCACGCTGGGTGTCGTACGCCTCCATGGCGTCCGTGACCTCGCCGACCAGCGCGTGCAGCTCGGAGAGCAGCCAGCGGTCCAGTACGGTGCGGTCGGCCGGCGCCGGGTCGGCGGCGGACGGCGCCCAGTTCGACGTACGGGCGTACAGGGCCTGGAAGGCGACCGTGTTCCAGTAGGTGAGGAGCGTCTTGCGGACGACCTCCTGGATGGTGCCGTGGCCGACGCGGCGGGCCGCCCACGGCGAGCCGCCGGCCGCCATGAACCAGCGCACCGCGTCGGCGCCGTGCTGGTCCATGAGCGGGATCGGCTGGAGGATGTTGCCCAGGTGCTTGGACATCTTGCGGCCGTCCTCGGCGAGGATGTGGCCCAGGCAGACGACGTTCTCGTACGAGGACTTGTCGAAGACCAGCGTGCCGACCGCCATCAGGGTGTAGAACCACCCGCGGGTCTGGTCGATCGCCTCCGAGATGAACTGCGCCGGGTAGCGCTTCTCGAAGACTTCCTTGTTCTTGTACGGGTAGCCCCACTGCGCGAACGGCATCGAGCCCGAGTCGTACCAGGCGTCGATCACCTCGGGCACGCGGACCGCGGTGTGCGCGCAGCCCTCCGCGGTGCAGGGGAAGGTCACGTCGTCGATGTACGGGCGGTGCGGGTCCAGGGCCGAGTGGTCCTGCCCGGACAGCTCCGACAGCTCGGCGCGGGAGCCGACGCAGGTGAGGTGGTCGTCCTCGCAGCGCCAGATCGGCAGCGGGGTGCCCCAGTACCGGTTGCGGGACAGCGCCCAGTCGATGTTGTTGTTCAGCCAGTCGCCGAAGCGGCCCTGCTTGACCGACTCGGGGAACCAGTTGGTCTTCTCGTTCTCCCGCAGCATCGCGTCCTTGACGGCGGTGGTGCGGATGTACCAGGAGGGCTGCGCGTAGTAGAGCAGCGCGGTGTGGCAGCGCCAGCAGTGCGGGTAGCTGTGCTCGTAGGCGATGTGCTTGAAGAGCAGGCCGCGGGCGTCGAGGTCGGCGGTGAGCTTCTCGTCGGCCTTCTTGAAGAAGACGCCGCCGACGAGCGGCACGTCCTCGGCGAAGGTGCCGTCGGGCCGGACCGGGTTCACGACGGGCAGGCCGTAGGCGCGGCAGACCGCGAGGTCGTCGGCGCCGAAGGCGGGGGCCTGGTGGACCAGGCCGGTGCCGTCCTCGGTGGTGACGTAGTCGGCGTTGACCACGAAGTGGGCGGGGGAGTCGAAGGGGACCAGCTCGAAGGGGCGCCGGTAGGTCCAGCGCTCCATCTCCCTGCCGGTGAAGGTCTGGCCGGTGGCCTCCCAGCCCTCGCCGAGGGCCTTCTCCAGCAGCGGCTGGGCGACGACCAGCTTCTCCTCGCCGTTGGTCGCCACGACGTACGTGACGTCCGGGTGCGCGGCGACCGCGGTGTTGGAGACCAGGGTCCACGGGGTGGTGGTCCACACGACCAGGGCGGCCTCGCCGGCGAGCGGGCCGGAGGTCAGCGGGAAGCGCACGTAGACGGAGGGGTCGACGACCGTCTCGTAGCCCTGGGCCAGCTCGTGGTCGGACAGGCCGGTGCCGCAGCGCGGGCACCAGGGGGCGACGCGGTGGTCCTGGACCAGCAGGCCCTTGTTGAAGATCTCCTTCAGCGACCACCACACGGACTCGACGTACTCGGGGTCCATGGTCCGGTAGGCCTCGTCGAGGTCGACCCAGTAGCCCATGCGGGTGGTGAGCTCGGCGAACGCGTCGGTGTGGCGGGTGACGGACTCGCGGCACTTGGCGTTGAACTCGGCGATGCCGTAGGCCTCGATGTCCTGCTTGCCGTTGAAGCCGAGCTCCTTCTCGACGGCGAGCTCGACGGGCAGGCCGTGGCAGTCCCAGCCGGCCTTGCGGGCCACGTGGTAGCCGCGCATGGTGCGGAAGCGGGGGAAGACGTCCTTGAAGACGCGGGCCTCGATGTGGTGCGCGCCGGGCATGCCGTTCGCGGTGGGCGGGCCCTCGTAGAAGACCCACTCCGGGCGGCCCTCGGACTGCTCCAGGGTCTTGGCGAAGGTCTTGTTCTCGTGCCAGAACTCGAGAACGGCGTGTTCGAGGGCGGGCAGGTCGACCTGGGCGGGTACCGGGCGGTACTGCGGCGGTGTGGTCATGAGGCTGAACTCTTCCTCCGGCGGTGTGGCGCTTCCGTCCGGAGGGACGAGAGTCGCCGCCCCCTCCGTCGAGGACACGCTCCCGCGGTACCACCCTCCTTGGCCACCGGACGGGTCCGGCGGCCCCCTCATTGGGGTGCGAAGCCGGTTCTACTTGCCGCCGGGGCCTCCGTGCGGGCCCGTGGCGGCTTTCTTCCGGCGGCTCAGGGGTGATCCTTCACGTCGCGCTCGCCCCCGGGCTCTCACCGTCCCCGGGTCGCTCACGGCTGCGTCCGACGCTACTCGTCCCCGTCCATGCCTTTCGCTGGGGCCAGTGTACGGGGCGGGGGCGGCCGCGGCAGACCGGATTTCCCGGGTGGGGCGCGGTGGGGCCCCGGCCGGTGCCGGTGCCGGGGCGGCGGTCGGGTGGACGGCGTGACCCGAACGGTCCGACGCGCCCGCGCGGGACGAGGCGGCAGGTCGGGGGCGGATTACCCGGCCGTGGGCTGGGCACAACGGATGCAGGTCGACCGGGGCGGACGCGTGCCCCGTTGCCGAGGCGCGGGAGGCGATTTATCGTTCCGGCACGATTCGCGAGCAAGGTCACAGTATGTGAAGGGGCCGCGGCCATGGTGGCGAGAAAGACCGCCGGGAGCACTCCCGAGAAGGCTGTCGGAAAGGCCGCCGCGAAGGCTTCGGCTGCCAAGGGCGCGGCTTCGGCCCGGAAGGCGGACGGCGCGGTGGAGAAGGCCGACGGCGCGACCGCGAAGGCGGCCGGCAAGGCGTCGGTGAAGGCCTCCGAGAAGTCGGCGGACGCGAGGACCGCGGCCGGGACCGCTGAGGCGGACGCGAAGAAGGCCGATGCGAAGAAGGCGGACACGACGAAGGCGGCGGTGGAGCCGGCCGCGAAGGGAGCCGCCCGGACCGCCGTGAAGACCACCGCCCGCAGGACCTCGGCGGTCGCGAAGAAGGCCGCGAGGACGACTGCGACGACCGCGAGGAAAGCCCCGGCCGCAGCGGCCGGGGCCCAGGGGGCGGCGCAGGCCGCGCAACAGACGGGAGCCCGGAAAGTGGTTGCCAGGAAGAGCACCGGCACGGCCAGGAAGACGGCCGGGGCCGCCACCAGCGGGCTGCCGAAGGCGAGGGCGACGGCCGCCCCCGGCGAGCTCGCCGTACGGCCCGGCGAGGACCCGTGGACCCCGGCGGAGGTCGCCGAGGCCCGGACCGAGCTGGAGACCGAGGCGGAGCGGCTGCGCGACGAGCTGCTGGCCTCGGAGGAGGCCATCACCGGCCTGATGCGGGATTCCGGCGACGGGGCGGGCGACGACCAGGCCGACACCGGGACCAAGAACATCACCCGCGAGTCCGAGATGGCCCTCGCCGCCAACGCCCGCGAGATGCTGGAGCAGACCGAGCGTGCCCTGGAGCGGCTGGACGCGGGCACGTACGGGCTCTGCGAGAGCTGCGGGCAGCCCATCGGCAAGGCCCGCATGCAGGCCTTCCCGCGGGCCACGCTCTGCGTGGACTGCAAGCAGAAACAGGAGCGCCGGCACTAGGCCGGACGTGCGGGTCCGCCCCGGTCCCCGGTCCGGCCCGGGGGGCGCGCCCGGGGCGACCCTGACGTACTCTCGTGTCTGGTCAGGGTCCAGGAACCTGACAGGGCTGTGTCATCGCAACCCGGTTCGCGCTAGTTCGAGGGACTCACGTGGCAGAGGCGGAGCGCATCATCGGTACGCCCGAGGTCGGGGACGAAGCCCAGCCCGAGCCCGCGGCGCCCAAGGGGCGCCGGCGGATCGCGGCGCTGCTGGTGGTGGCGGTCCTCGCGTATCTGGTGGACCTCGGCACCAAGATGGTCGTCGTGGCGGAGCTGGAGCACCAGCCGCCGATCCGGATCATCGGGGACCTGCTGAAGTTCGAGGCGGTCCGCAACCCGGGAGCGGCCTTCGGCTTCGGCGAGGCCTTCACGATCATCTTCACCGTGATCGCGGCCACCGTGATCGTCGTGATCGTCCGGCTCGCCCGCAAGCTCTACAGCCTGCCCTGGGCGATCGCGCTGGGCCTGCTGCTCGGCGGTGCGCTGGGCAACCTGACGGACCGGGTCTTCCGCTCGCCGGGCGTGTTCCGGGGCGCTGTGGTGGATTTCATCTCGCCCGCGCACTTCGCCGTCTTCAACCTCGCCGACACCGCCATCGTGTGCGGCGGCATCCTGATCGTGCTGCTCTCGTTCAAGGGCCTGGACCCGGACGGCACCGTCCACAAGGACTGAGGGCGGCAGCGGACCGGACCCGGGGCCGCGCCGCGTCCGGCATACTCGACGGGTGAGCACGATTCCCGAGATCCGCACCCTGCCCGTTCCCGACGGCCTAGAAGGCGAGCGCGTCGACGCCGCCATCTCCCGCATGTTCGGGTTCTCCCGGACCAAGGCCGCCGAGCTCGCCGCCGCGGGGAAGGTCTCGGTCGACGGCAGCGTCGTCGGGAAGTCCGAGCGCGTGCACGGCGGTGCCTGGCTCGAAGTGGAGATGCCCGCCCCGCCCCGCCCGGTCGAGGTCGTCGCCGAGCCGGTGCCCGGCATGGAGATCGTCCACGACGACGACGACATCGTGGTCATCATGAAGCCCGTCGGTGTCGCCGCCCACCCGAGCCCCGGCTGGACCGGCACCACCGTCATCGGCGGCCTGGCCGCCGCCGGCTACCGGATCTCCACCTCCGGCGCCGCCGAGCGCCAGGGCATCGTGCACCGCCTCGACGTCGGCACCTCCGGTCTGATGGCCGTGGCCAAGTCGGAGCGCGCCTACACCTCGCTGAAGAACCAGTTCCGCGAGCGCGTCGTGGACAAGCGCTACCACGCGCTGGTCCAGGGCCACCCGGACCCGATGAGCGGCACCATCGACGCGCCCATCGGCCGGCACCCCAGCGCCGACTACAAGTGGGCCGTGATCCAGGACGGCAAGCCGTCGGTCACCCACTACGACCTGATCGAGGCCTTCCGGGCCGCGTCGCTGCTGGACATCAAGCTGGAGACGGGCCGCACCCACCAGATCCGCGTGCACATGTCCGCCCACCGGCACCCGTGCGTCGGCGACCTCACCTACGGCGCCGACCCGACGATCGCCAAGCGCCTGAAACTGACCCGCCAGTGGCTGCACGCGGTGCGCCTCGGCTTCGAGCACCCGGCGGACGGGCAGTGGGTGGAGTTCGAGAGCAAGTACCCCGACGACCTCCAGCACGCGCTGGACGTCATCCGCGCCGAGAGCGAATGAGCGGGCGGCACACGGCCTTCACCGTCCGGCGGGCCGTCTCGCCGGAGGACCTGGAAGCCTGCTTCGCCGTGCGGACCGAGGTGTTCGTCGTCGAGCAGTCCGTGCCGGAGTCGATCGAGTACGACGCGTACGACGCCGGGGCGGTCCACGTCCTGGCCGTGGCGCCGGACGGGACCCCGCTCGGCACCGGCCGGCTGCTGCACGGGCCGGCCGCCCTCGGCAAGACCGGTGACCCGGCGATCGGCTCGCTCGGCCGGCTCGCGGTGACGGCCGCCGCCCGCGGGCTCGGCGTCGGGGCCGCGCTGGTCCGGGCGATCGAGGCGGAGGCGGCCGAGCTCGGGCTCCGCGCCGTCGACCTCGGGGCCCAGACGCACGCCCTGGGCTTCTACGAGCGGCTCGGATACGAGGCCTACGGGCCCGAGTTCGAGGAAGCGGGTATCCCGCACCGCTCGATGCGGCGCCCCCTCCCGTAGCGCACGGCCCGGGGTCCACGCACCTGACGGGTGCCGCACCTGACGGGTGCCGCACCTGACGGGTGCCGCGCCTGACGGGTGCCGGGCGCCGGATGCGGCAGGGTGGGCGGGTGGAACAGCTCGCCCTGCTCTTCGTGCTGCTGCTCGGCGCGGTCGTCACCGTACCGCTGGGGGACCGGCTCGGCCTCCCCGCGCCCGTCCTCATGACGATCGCCGGGGTGGTGCTCGCGCTCGTCCCCGTCGTGCCGAACGTGGACATCCCGCCCGACTTCATCCTGCCGCTGGTGCTGCCCCCGCTGCTCTACGCCTCCGCGCAGCGCACCTCCTGGCGGCAGTTCGCCGCCAACGTCCGGCCCATCCTGCTGCTGGCCGTCGCCCTGGTGTTCGTCACGACCGCGGCCGTCGCCGCCGTCGCGCACGCCGTCGTCCCCGGGCTGCCAGTGGCCGCAGCGGTCGCGCTGGGCGCGCTCGTCGCCCCGCCCGATCCGGTCGCGGCCACCGCGGTCGCCGGATCGCTCGGGCTGCCCCGCCGCCTGGTGTCCATCCTGGAGGGCGAGGGGCTGTTCAACGACGTCACCGCGATCGTGCTCTACCACGTGGCCGTCGCCGCCGTCGTGAGCGGCAGCTTCTCCTGGCCGGACGCGGTGGGGGAGTTCGTCCTGTCCGCCGTGGTGGCCGTCGCCGTCGGCCTCGGCCTCGGGTGGGCGGCGAACGCGCTCATGGGGCGGCTCGGCGACGCCACCTTGCAGATCGGGCTGACGCTCCTGGTGCCGTTCGTGGCGTACGTGCTGGCCGAGACGTTCATGGGGTCGGGGGTGCTGGCCGTGCTGACGACCGCCCTGTTCCTCGCCGAGTACGCGAACGACGCGGACGACGTGCTGGGGCGGCTGGCCGGGCACACCTTCTGGGAGGTCGTCGACACGCTCGTCACGGGCGTGGCGTTCGGACTGATCGGGCTCGAACTGCACCACGTGCTGGGCGTGGCGAGCGGCCGCGCCCTGCAGATGGCGGGCTGGGCCGCCGCGGTCGTGGCCGTGGTCGTCCTGGTGCGGCTGGTGTGGCTGCTGCCGGCCGCCTGGCTCGCGCAGCGGCTCCACACGCGGCGCGACTACGCCGAGGAGATCCCGCTCACCTGGCGGGAGAGCGTGGTGATGTGGTGGGCGGGGATGCGCGGGGTGGCCTCGGTGGCGCTCGCGCTGGCCCTGCCGTACACGGTCGACGGGGGCGGGCCCTTCCCCGCGCGGCAGGAGATCGTCTTCATCGCCTTCGCCGTGATCATGGTGACGCTGGTGTGCCAGGGGCTGACCCTGCCGTGGCTGGTGCGCCGCCTCGGCGTGGAGGCCGACACCGACGCCGAGCGGGAGATGCGGCGCCGGCTCGCGATCCGCGCGGCCAGGGCGGCGCGGCGGCGGCTGAAGGAGATCGAGGAGGTGGAGGAGCTGCCGGAGGACCTGATGGAGCAGCTCCAGCGGCGGGCGTACGACATGGGGGCCAGGATCAGCCCCGACATGGTGGACGAGGAGCGGCGGGAGGCGTACGTGCAGCGGGTCCAGCGGCTGCGGGACGTCCAGCGGATCCAGCGGGAGATGATGTCCGCGGCCCGGCACGAGGTGCTGGCCGCGCGCAGCGAGCCGGGGGCGGACCCGGAGGTGGTGGACCGGGTGCTGCGCCACCTGGACGTGCGCAGCCTGCGCACCCCGTAGCCGGCCCGCGCCCGCTCGGCCGGTCAGCGGCTCCCGGCCGCTCAGCCGGATCCGGTCGTGCCGGCGCCGTCCACCGGGTCCGCGGCGTCGGCGGCGTCGTCGTCCCGGGCGGTGCGGGGCGGGGGCGGGGGCGGGGCCGGCGCCGGGGACGTGGCGATGCGGGGCAGGGCGTACGGGTGCCGGTCCGCCAGCCAGGCGATCATGCGCTCGCGGACCGCGCAGCGGACGGTCCAGATGTCGGAGGCGTCCCCGGCGCTGACGACGGCGCGGACCTGGATGGTGTGCGGTGTGGTGCCCGTCACAGCGAGGCCGGCGGTCCGGCCGTCCCATTCGGGCACCTCCTTCAGGATCTGCCGCAGCTGTTCGCGCATCGGCTCCAGCGGGGTGCTGTGGTCGAGGTGCCAGAAGACGGTGCCGGTCATCTCGGCGCCGCCGCGCGACCAGTTCTCGTACGGCTTGCTCGTGAAGTACGACACGGGCATGGTGATCCGGCGCTCGTCCCAGGTACGGACCACGAGGAAGGTGAGGGTGATCTCCTCGACGGTGCCCCACTCGCGGTCCACGACGACGGTGTCGCCGATGCGCACGGTGTCTCCGAAGGCGATCTGCAGTCCGGCGAAGAGGTTGCCGAGCAGGGACTGGGCGGCGATGCCGGCGACGATGCCGATGATGCCAGCCGAGGCCAGCAGGGACGCGCCGACCGTCCGCATCGCCGGGAAGGTCAGCAGCATGGCCCCGGCCGCGATCACGACGACCGCCGCGGTGACCACCCGGTGGATCAGCGTCACCTGGGTGCGGACCCGGCGCACGCGCGCCTCGTCGGGGGTCCGCAGGGCGTAGCGGACGTACGTGGAGTCCACGACCGCCGTCGCGATGCGCACCAGCAGCCAGGAGGCCGAGCCGATCAGTACGAGGGTGAGGGCGCGGCCGACGGCCCCGCCGTGCGCGGGCAGGATCCGGGCCTCGCGGTAGGAGCCGTAGAGCAGGGTGGTGGCCAGGGTCAGCCGGAACGGGGTGCGGCAGTGGCGCAGCAGCCCCCACAGCGGGGTCTCGCCGTGGCGGGCGTCGGCGCGGCGCAGCAGCAGGTCCAGCAGCCCGCCGGCGAGGAGGGTGACGGCCAGCACGCCGCCGACGACCAGGGCCGGGCGCAGAACGGTGTCCGTGTCCATGGACGTGAACCTAACCGCAGCGGGCGCGCGGAAACTGGCACGATGGTGTGCATGAACATCGTGCTCTTCCATTCGACGTACGGGCTGCGGCCCGCGGTGCACGCGGCGGCCGACCGGCTGCGCGCGGCCGGACACCGGGTCCAGGTGCCCGACCTCTTCGAGGGGCGCACCTTCGAAACCGTCGAGGAGGGCATGGAGTTCCGGGACGAGACCGGCCGGGACGAGCTGCTCCGGCGCGCGGTGCTGGCCGCCGCCCCGCACTCCGACGAGGGGCTCGTGTACGCGGGCTTCTCCTTCGGCGGCTCCCTCGCCCAGCACCTGGCGCTGGCCGACGAGAAGGCGCGCGGGCTGCTGCTCCTGCACGGTACGGCCGACCTGGAGGAGGGCACCGCGGTCGACGACCTGCCGGTGCAACTGCACGTCGCGGACCCGGATCCGTTCGAGCCGCACGACTGGCTGACGGCCTGGTACCTGCGGATGCAGCGGGCCGGCGCGGACGTCGAGATCCACCGTTACCCGGGGGCCGGGCACCTGTTCACGGACCCGGACCTCGACGACTACGACGCTGAGGCGGCGGAGCAGACCTGGAGGGCGGCGCTCGCCTTCCTCGACAGCCTGTAGGAAGACGCCGCACAAGACGCCGCACAAGACGCCACGAAGGGCAGGGCACACGGCGTGCCCTGCCCCTCGTGCGTCAGCCGTGGCCGGTTCAGCCGCGGTAGGCGCTCCACATGCTCTGCATGCGGGCCACCTGGCCGGCGGTGAACTGGTACATGCAGGAGTCGTACGTGTAGTCCATGAAGTTGTGGATCGGGTCCTTGCCGGCCTTGCTGGTGCAGGAGTCGCGGTTCTCCGGGCACTCGTACGCGGCGGTCTTCTCGGCCGGCGTGTCGGAGACGGAGTCGCCGCTTCCGCTGCAGCCGCCCTGGAAGGTGTGGTACAGGCCCATCCAGTGGCCGACCTCGTGGGTGGCGGTGTCGCCCTCGTTGTAGTTGGCGGAGGAGCCGCCCGGCAGCGAGGAGTTGAGCAGGACGACGCCGTCCATCTTCGGCTGCGAGGCGTAGGAGCTCGGGAAGGTCGCCCAGCCGAGCAGGCCGCCGCCGAGGTTGGCCGTGTAGACGTTCAGCGCGTTGGCGCCGCCCTTGCGCAGGGTGTTCTTCATGTCCTTCTCGGCCTGGGTGCCGTCGGAGACGTTGTACCAGGAGGCGTTGTCCGTGTAGTCGGTGGACACCAGCTGGAACTGGTAGCCGGAGTTGACGTTCCCGGTGCCCTGGCCGCTGTAGGCGGCGTTGAGGACGGCGATCTGGTTGTTGATGTCCGTGGCGGACAGCTTGCCCTGGGTGCCGCTGTGGATGACGTGGAAGTAGACCGGGATGGTCGTCGCGGTGGTCGCCTCGGCGGCGCGCATCTGGCGCTGCGGGCCGACCTGGGCGAGCTTCTTGGCCAGGTCGGCGTCCATGGCCTTGACCTGGGCCTCCGTCACCTCGTTGGGCTCGGCGGCGTGCTCGTCCTTGGGGCGGGCGACACGGGCGTTGGCGGGGGCCGAGGCGTCCTGGGCGCACTGCTCGGCGCCGGTCGGCGCGGCGGCGGCCAGGGTGGTGGAGGCGGAGACGGGGGCGAACGCCAGGGCGCCGGCCAGGACGGCGGGGGCCATGAGGCGGCGGCGGAGCATGGGGGATATGCGGGCGGAAGCGCGCACGTGGAACTCCTCGCAAGCGTGGTGGGGGGTGAGGGATTTCCTCACGCTGGCGCGAAGCTTATGTGTCCATGTCATGCATCTAGCAAGACCTGGAAGTAAAAGATTTGTTGCTTCTGAGGTTGAGGGGGCACTTGGGCTGCACCAAGTGCCCCCTCTTGCAGCAATTTTGATGAAACGTCAGTCAGGTTCGGGTCAGCCCACCGGCGCCCAGACGCGTTCCACCTTCTGCGTGCCGTTCAGCGTGCGGTACGAACGGGACCACGCGGACGTGGCGTCCTGCCTCCGCTTGTCGGACAGGACGTAGTAGTCCATCTGGGACCGTTCGGACGTCACGTCCAGCACGCCGTACCCGTGGGCATCCATGTCGAGCCACTTCACGTGCCAGTTCGCGGCCCTGATGGCGGCTTCGGCCGCCAGCGAGGCGGTGTTCGCGGGCACGTGCAGGATGTCGTCGATGTTGTCGGAGGTCACCGACGTCACCACGAACTCCGTCGCGGCCGTACCCGAGCCCGGGTACGTCGCCATGTTCACCGGGACCTCGTTGGCCCAGGCCATGTGGATGTCGCCGGTCAGGAACACCGTGTTCCTGATGTTCCGGTCCTTGAGGTGACCCAGCAGTTCCTTGCGGTCGTCGGTGTAGCCGTCCCACTGGTCCGTGCTGATGGCGATCCCGCCCTCGGGGAGGCCGAGGAGCTTCGTCAGCGGCGCCAGCAGGTGCGCCGGCAGGGACCCGAACGCGACCGGGGAGATCATCACCGAGGTGCCGACCAGTTTCCAGGTGGCGTTCGAACTCGCCAGGCCCGACTTGAGCCAGTCCAACTGGGCGCGCCCGGTGATGGTGCGCTCCGGGTCGTCCACCGCGCCGCTGCCCACCTTGACCTGCTGGGAGCGGAAGCTGCGCAGGTCCAGCAGGTGCAGGTCGGCGAGGGAGCCGAAGCGCAGGCGGCGGTAGACCGTGCCGGCGGTCGAGGCGCGCACCGGCATCCACTCGAAGTAGGCCTGCTTGGCGGCGGCCGCACGGGTCGCCCAGTCGCCCTCGGTCCCCGGGGTGTGGTTCTCCGCGCCGCCCGACCAGGCGTCGTTGGCGAACTCGTGGTCGTCCCAGATGGCGACGATGGCGTGCGCGGCGTGCAGGGCCTGGAGGTCGGTGTCCGTCTTGTACTTGCCGTGCCGGGTCCGGTAGTCGGCGAGGGTGGTGATCTCGTGCAGCGGCTCGTGCCGGCGTACGACGTACTTCTCCTCGGGGTAGCCCCCGCTCTGGTACTCGTAGACGTAGTCGCCGAGGTGCAGGACCGCGTGCAGGTCGTTGCGGGCGGCCAGGTGGCGGTAGGCCGAGAAGTAGCCGGCCTCCCAGTTGGCGCAGGACACGACGCCGAAGCGGACGGAGGGGGTCGCCGCGTCGTGGCGGGGGGCGGTCAGGGTGCGCCCGACCGGGGAGACGGTGCTGCCGGCGGTGAACCGGTAGAAGTACGTGGTCTGCGGCTTCAGTCCGCGGACGTCCGCCTTGACCGTGTGGTCGGAGGCGGCGGTCGCGGTGACGGCGCCGCTCGCGACGACCCGGGAGAACGCCCGGTCCTCGGCCACTTCCCAGCCCACCTGGGTGGCCGGGCCGACGCCGGAGCCGGGGACGGCCTCGGGGACGGGGGTGACGCGGGTCCACAGCAGGATCCCGTCGGGCAGCGGGTCGCCGGAGGCGACACCGTGCAGGAAGGCGGGTCCGCCCGCGGCTGCGGAGGCGGGGGATATGCCCAGGGCGGCCGTCGCGAAGGGCGTGAGCGCCGCGGTGGCGGCTGCGGCCTTGACGACCGTACGGCGGCGGGGAGTCGCCGCGGTGGGGGAGGTGAGTTGACTGGTCACGGCTGGTCATATTACTGACGGGTATAACCGCGGGTACAGTCCTGGGAAAGCAACGGGCGGACGAACTCTGGGAGTCCGCCCGCCCGTTGCGCGCCGGAGGTTACCGGCGGTTCGTCATCAGCCCGCGATGGCCTTGTCGACCGCCGCCGTGAACTCGTCCGGGGTCATCTTGATCTCGATCTTCTTGCCGTCCATCTTCAGCGACGGCGTGCCCTCCAGGCCCGCCTTGTCGAAGACCTTCGACATCTCGACCGCCCACCGGTTGTACGTGCCGTCCTCGACGGCCTTCTTGAACTCGGCGTTGCCCTTGAGCGCCGGGACCTGGTCGGCGACCTTCAGCAGGTACTCGTCCTTGCCGAACTTGTCGTCCCGCTCGTCCGGGTGGTTCTCCTGCGAGTACAGCGCCGCCTTGTACTCCGCGAACGCCTCGGGGCTGACGTTCAGGGCCGCCCCCAGCGCGCTCAGGGCGTTCTTCGAGCCGCTGCCGCCGAAGCCCTTGTCCAGGAAGGTGGCCCCGACGAACTGGAGCTTGTACTTGCCCGCCTCGACGTCCTTCTTGATCTGCGGGCCGACCTTCTGCTCGAACTGGGAGCAGATCGGGCAGCGCGCGTCCTCGTACAGCTCCAGCGTCTTCTTGGCGTCGGGCTTGCCCAGGACGACCGTCGTGCCGTTCTCGCCCGAGGTGTTCTTCGGGGCGACCAGCTCCGCCGTCGCGGCCTTCTCCCATTCGTCGGGCTGGTTGGCCTGGACGACGGCGTAGCCTATGCCGCCGGCCAGGGCCAGCACGGCGACGACCGCGCCGGCCACGAAGACCTGGCGGCGGGCCTTGTCCCTCTTCGCCTGCTTCTCGCGCTCGATGCGCAGCCGCTCGCGGGCCGCCGCCTTGTTGGCCTGGTTGTTGCGTGCACTCATGGTGATCTCCGTGGGGTGTGACGGGTGATGAGGGGGTGTTCCGTACGGACGTCCTGAGGACGTCACGCGCGCACGAGCGCGCCGCGTACGGGAGGCCCCCGCAGCCCCACGGAGTGGACCGGGAAACGGGTCCGGGCCGCCGGGCCCGCATGGCCCGGGCGCGGGCCGGGCCCGGCCGGGCGGCCGGAGCCCACCCCCGCCGAGGCCGCCGCCAGCCCCAGCGGGCGGAAGGCGAGCGCGGCCACCGCGCCCAGCAGCTGCCCCAGCGCCCGCTCGCCGTACCGCAGCCAGACGGCGGCCAGCAGCCCGACGGAGACGTGGGCGGCGAGCAGGAGCCACGGCGTCCACGCCCCGGCCGCGGCGGGCAGGACCGCGGAACGGCCGGCGGCACCGGACAGCTCGGCCAGCGGGCCGCCCAGCGGGGTCCCGGCGCACAGCTCGTGCAGGCCCAGCGCCCGCAACGGGCCGGATACCGGGCCACCGGAGGGCCCGTAGCAGACGTGCTGGCCGGCGGTGAAGACGGTGTCGGCAGCCAGTTCCAGCGGGACCAGCAGCCCGGCGATCGGGCCGAAGCCCCGCTCCCGGCCCGCCAGCGCCCAGGCGATCAGGAACACGGAGGCGAAGGCCCCGGCGGCCGGGACCGGCGGCAGCGGCACCCCCGCGATGAGGACGTGCGAGCCGGCCGACAGCAGCACGACGACCGCGCTGAACAGCGCGGCCCGCAGCCCCCTCAGCCCTGCTCCTGATATGTCCATCGCCGCGAGTGTGCCATGACTTTCTGTGAACGCAGGGCCCCGGGTCCGGGCGCGGACGCTGCTACGGCCGGATCCGGCCGTTGCGGAACAGGTCCACGAAGAGCTGGTGGTCGGCGCGGGCCCGGGCACCGTAGGCGTGCGCGAAGTCCACCAGGAGCTCGGCGAAGCCCTCCTCGTCGGTGGCGATCGCGGCGTCGATGGCCCGCTCCGTGGAGAAGGGGACGAGGCTGTGGCCGCTCTCCGCCTCGTCGGCCGAGGCGTGCATGGTCGCCGTGGCCCGGCCCAGGTCCGCGACCACGGCCGCGATCTCCTCCGGGTCGTCCAGGTCCGACCAGTCCAGGTCCACCGCGTACGGGGAGACCTCGGCGACCAGCTGGCCGGCCCCGTCCAGCTCGGTCCAGCCCAGCCACGGGTCGGCGTGCGCCTGCAGGGCGCGCTGGGAGATCACCGTGCGGTGCCCCTCGTGGCGGAAGTACTCCCGTACCGCCCGGTCGGTGATGTGCCGGGACACGGCCGGGGTCTGCGCCTGCTTGAGGTAGATCACGACGTCGTTCTCCAGGGCGTCGCTGTGGCCCTCCAGCAGGATGTTGTACGAGGGCAGCCCCGCCGACCCGATGCCGACGCCCCGGCGGCCCACCACGTCCTTGACCCGGTAGGAGTCCGGGCGCACCAGGGACTCGTCGGGCAGGGTCTCCAGGTAGGAGTCGAAGGCGGCCAGCACCTTGTACCGGGTCGCCGCGTCCAGCTCGACGGAGCCGCCGCCGGAGGTGAAGCGGCGCTCGTAGTCCCGGATCTCGGTCATGGAGTCCAGGAGGGCGAACCGGGTGCGGGAGCGGGCCGAGCGCAGGGCGGCCAGCAGCGGGCCCTGGGAGGTGTCCAGGGTGAAGGAGGGGAACTCCGGCGTGTCGGAGGGCTTGGTGCCGGTGGCCAGGACGTGGATCCGCTCCCGGTAGGCGGCGGCGTAGATCCGCACCAGCTCGCCGATCTGGTCGTCGCTGAGCGCCTTGGTGTAGCCGATCAGGGCCACGGAGGCCGCGAACCGCTTGAGGTCCCAGGTGAAGGGGCCGACGTACGCCTCGTCGAAGTCGTTCACGTTGAAGACGAGGCGGCCGGTGGCGTCCATGTAGGTGCCGAAGTTCTCGGCGTGCAGGTCGCCGTGGATCCACACCCGGCCGGTCCGGTCGTCCAGGTAGGGGCCGCCGTGCCGCTCGCGCTCCAGGTCGGCGTAGAAGAGGCACGCCGTGCCCCGGTAGAAGGCGAAAGCGGAAGCCGCCATCTTCCGGAATTTGACCTCGAAGGCGGCGGGGTCGGCGGCGAGCAGCTCGCCGAAGGCGGTGTCGAAGACATCCAGTATCTGTTCGGCGCGCTGTTCGCTCGCCGTCTCGGGGACCGCCATGGCGGGGTGCCTCCTGGTGCACGGGCTGGTACGGGTTCCGACCGACTGGACGCCGTGCGGGACCACCTGGTTCTGCAACGCCCGACCGTACCGTCAGGTGCCCGGAATGTGTCACCCGTGGGACGTAGGATTCGAAGTTGCCCCCTGCACCCGCCCCCGGAGGTCCCGCGCCGTGGCCAAGACGCCGTTCACGCACCTGCACGTCCACACCCAGTACTCGCTGCTGGACGGTGCCGCGCGGCTGAAGGACATGTTCGCGGCGTGCAACGAGATGGGCATGTCGCACATCGCCATGTCCGACCACGGCAACCTGCACGGCGCGTACGACTTCTTCCACTCCGCGCAGAAGGCCGGGATCACCCCGATCATCGGCATCGAGGCGTACGTGGCTCCCGAGTCCCGCCGCAACAAGCGGAGGATCCAGTGGGGCCAGCCGCACCAGAAGCGGGACGACGTCTCCGGCTCCGGCGGTTACACCCACAAGACGATCTGGGCGGCGAACGCCACCGGCCTGCACAACCTCTTCCGGCTGTCCTCGGACGCCTACGCCGAGGGCTGGCTCACGAAGTGGCCCCGCATGGACAAGGAGACCATCGCCCAGTGGTCGGAGGGCCTGATCGCCTCCACCGGCTGCCCCTCCGGCGAGGTGCAGACCCGACTGCGCCTCGGCCAGTTCGACGAGGCGATCAAGGCCGCCTCCGACTACAAGGACATCTTCGGCGAGGGCCGCTACTTCCTGGAGCTGATGGACCACGGCATCGAGATCGAGCGCCGGGTCCGCGACGGCCTGCTGGAGATCGGCAAGAAGCTCGGCATCCCGCCGCTGGTCACCAACGACTCCCACTACACGTACGCGCACGAGGCCGCCGCGCACGACGCCCTGCTGTGCATCCAGACCGGCAAGAACCTCTCCGACCCGGACCGCTTCCGGTTCGACGGCTCCGGCTACTACCTGAAGTCCACCGAGGAGATGTACGCCATCGACTCCTCGGACGCCTGGCAGGAGGGCTGCGCCAACACCCGCCTGGTCGCGGAGCAGGTCGACACCGAGGGCATGTTCAAGTTCCGGAACCTGATGCCGAAGTTCGACATCCCGGAGGGCTACACCGAGGTCACCTGGTTCCGCGAGGAGACCATGAAGGGGATGCACCGCCGCTTCCCGGGCGGCATCCCCGAGGACCGCATGAAGCAGGTCGAGTACGAGATGGACACGATCATCTCGATGGGTTTCCCCGGCTACTTCCTCGTGGTCGCCGACTTCATCATGTGGGCCAAGAACCAGGGCATCGCGGTGGGCCCCGGCCGAGGCTCCGCGGCCGGCTCGATCGTCGCCTACGCCCTCGGCATCACCGACCTCGACCCCATCCCGCACGGCCTGATCTTCGAGCGCTTCCTCAACCCCGAGCGCATCTCGATGCCCGACGTCGACATCGACTTCGACGAGCGCAGGCGCGTCGAGGTGATCAGGTACGTGACCGAGAAGTACGGCCAGGACAAGGTCGCCATGATCGGCACCTACGGCACCATCAAGGCCAAGAACGCGATCAAGGACTCCGCGCGCGTCCTCGGCTACCCGTACGCCATGGGAGACCGGCTCACCAAGGCCATGCCCGCCGACGTCCTCGGCAAGGGCATCCCGCTCTCCGGCATCCTCGACCCCTCGCACCCCCGCTACGGCGAGGCCGGCGAGATCCGCGGGATGTACGAGAACGAGCCGGACGTGAAGAAGGTCATCGACACCGCCCGCGGCGTCGAGGGCCTGGTCCGCCAGATGGGCGTGCACGCCGCCGGCGTCATCATGTCCAGTGAGAAGATCACCGACCACGTGCCCGTCTGGGTGAGGCACACGGACGGCGTCACCATCACCCAGTGGGACTACCCGAGCTGCGAGTCGCTCGGCCTGCTGAAGATGGACTTCCTCGGCCTGCGCAATCTCACGATCATGGACGACGCCGTCAAGATGGTGAAGGCCAACAAGGGGATCGACATCGACCTCCTGGCCCTCCCGCTCGACGACCCCAAGACCTTCGAGCTGCTCCAGCGCGGCGACACCCTCGGCGTCTTCCAGTTCGACGGCGGCCCCATGCGCTCGCTGCTGCGCCTGATGAAGCCCGACAACTTCGAAGACATCTCCGCCGTGTCCGCGCTGTACCGCCCGGGCCCGATGGGCATGAACTCGCACACGAACTACGCGCTGCGCAAGAACAAGCAGCAGGAGATCACCCCGATCCACCCCGAGCTGGAGAAGCCGCTCGAAGAGGTGCTCGCGGTCACCTACGGCCTGATCGTCTACCAGGAGCAGGTGCAGAAGGCCGCCCAGATCATCGCCGGCTACTCGCTCGGCGAGGCCGACATCCTGCGCCGCGTCATGGGCAAGAAGAAGCCCGAGGAGCTCGCGAAGAACTTCACGATCTTCCAGGCCGGCGCCCGCAAGAACGGCTACTCCGACGAGGCCATCCAGGCCCTGTGGGACGTCCTGGTCCCCTTCGCCGGCTACGCCTTCAACAAGGCCCACTCCGCCGCGTACGGCCTGGTCTCCTACTGGACCGCCTACCTCAAGGCCAACCACCCCGCCGAGTACATGGCGGGCCTGCTCACCTCGGTCAAGGACGACAAGGACAAGTCCGCCGTCTACCTGAACGAGTGCCGCCGCATGGGCATCAAGGTGCTCCCGCCGAACGTGAACGAGTCCGAGTCGAACTTCGCCGCCCAGGGCGACGACGTGATCCTCTTCGGCCTCACCGCCGTCCGCAACGTCGGCCAGAACGTCGTGGACTCGATCATCAAGACCCGCAAGGCCAAGGGGAAGTACAGCTCCTTCCCCGACTTCCTCGACAAGGTCGAGGCCGTGGTCTGCAACAAGCGCACCATCGAGTCGCTGATCAAGGCCGGCGCCTTCGACGAGATGGGCCACACCCGCAAGGGCCTCGTCGCCCAGCACGAGCCGATGATCGACACCGTCGTCGCGGTCAAGCGCAAGGAGGCCGAGGGCCAGTTCGACCTGTTCGGCGCCATGGGCGACGAGGGCGGCGACGAGCCCGGATTCGGCCTCGACGTCGAGTTCTCCGACGTCGAGTGGGAGAAATCCTACCTGCTCGCCCAGGAGCGCGAGATGCTCGGCCTGTACGTCTCCGACCACCCGCTCTTCGGCCTGGAGCACGTCCTGTCCGACAAGACGGACGCGGGCATCTCCCAGCTCACCGGCGGCGAGCACGCCGACGGCGCGGTGGTCACCATCGGCGGCATCATCTCGGGCCTCCAGCGGAAGATGACCAAGCAGGGCAACGCCTGGGCCATCGCCACCGTCGAGGACCTCGCCGGCTCCATCGAGTGCATGTTCTTCCCGGCCACCTACCAGCTCGTCTCCACCCAGCTGGTCGAGGACGCGGTCGTCTTCGTCAAGGGCCGCCTCGACAAGCGGGAGGACGTGCCCCGGCTGGTCGCCATGGAGCTGATGGTCCCCGACCTGTCCTCCGCCGGGACCAACGCCCCCGTCGTCCTCACCATCCCCACCCTCAAGGTCACCCCTCCGATGGTCACCCGGCTGGGCGAGATCCTCCGCCACCACAAGGGCAACACCGAGGTCCGGATCAAGCTCCAGGGGCCCCGGTCCACCACCGTCCTGCGCCTCGACCGGCACCGGGTCCAGCCCGACCCGGCCCTCTTCGGCGACCTCAAGGTGCTCCTCGGACCGTCCTGCCTGGCCGGCTGACGGCAGCCGGCCGGACCGCGCACACCGGCGCACGACAGCAGAGGGCGCGCCCGGGAACTCCTCCGGGCGCGCCCTCGCGCATCTGCCTCCGGCGCCCGCGGCGCCGGACGGCGGCGTCAGTTGTGGCCGAAGCGCTTCTGCTTGCCCTTGCGCGCCATATCCATCGGACTCGGCGACGAGGACGAGGACTCGGACGACGTCTCCTGCGAGCCCTTCGAGGCTTCCGACGATGAGCGCGTCGCCTGCTTCGGCTGCTTCTGGTTCTTGTTCTTGGCCATGGTGGAGCCTCCGTGAGGGTCTAGGGGCCAGGACCGCCTTCACACTCACACAGCACCACAAACCGCGCATTTTGGATCTTTCCCTGGTGTCGCCGACCGCCCGCGCCCCGAAAACCGTGAGATACGCCACGCCGATGATCCAGTTCCGGCCGTCAACACCCGTGTGGTCGGGCAGACTCGGGGAAAACCAGAGGATCCCCCCCACGGAAGAGGTGGAACGCGTGGACCGCTGCGTCGTCCTGGTGGACGCCGGCTATCTGCTGGGCGCCGCCGCAAGCCTTCTCGCGGGGGAGCCCTCCCGCTCCCGCATCACCGTCGACCACGCCGCCCTCATCCACGGCCTGCGCGAGCGGGCCGAGGCCGACACCCAACAGCCCCTGCTGCGCATCTACTGGTTCGACGGTGCGCCCGACCGGGTGCCCCAGCCCGAACACCGCCGACTGCGCGTCATGCCCCGCGTCACCGTCCGCCTCGGCGCCCTGACCCGTAGCGACGGCCGCTGGGCGCAGAAGGGCGTGGACGCCGCCATGCACGCCGAGCTCACCGAACTGGCCCGCAACCGCGCCTGCTCCGACGTCGTGCTCGTCACCGGCGACGGGGACCTCCTGCCCGGCCTGATGTCCGCCAAGGAGCACGGCGTCGCCGTCCACCTCTGGGCCGTCCAGGCCGCCGACGGCGACTACAACCAGTCCGAGGACCTCGTCGCCGAGGCCGACGAGCGCCGCGTCCTCGACCGCGCCTGGATCACCCGCGCCGTCCGCGCCAAGGACCTCGCCGGGCTCTGCTCACCACCGCCAGCACCGCGCCCCGAGATCGCCGCGATCCTCTCCGCCCCGCTGCCCGAAGCCGCCCTCGCCGAGGCCGCCCGCAGCGCCGCCGCCAACGCCGCCGCCCCGGCCGCCGCCCCCGCCCCGGTCGCCCCCGAGGCCGGCGCCGCCCCCGTACCCGCACCCGCGGCCGGCGGCCGGGCCGTACCCACCCCCAAGGACCTCGCCGGCTCCCTGCGCGCGCCCGGCCACCAGCCCGGCCCCCCGCACGGGCACGCCGTCACCCCGTCCCCGGCCAGCGCCCTGCGCTGGTCCTCCGACCGGGGCTGGATCGACCGGCCCGGCCCGCTCGGCGAACCCGCCGAGACCGCCTCGCTGCCCACCCTCGCCCAGCTCACCAGCGCCGAACAGCGCTGGGCCGACCGCGAGGAGGACATCACCACCGTCGGCGGCGACCCCTTCGAGGTCGGCCAGGTCTTCGCCCGGCGCTGGATGGAACGCCTCCCGGAAACCGTCCACCTGCAGAAACTCGCCACCATGTACCCGCGCATCCCGCACCGCATCGACGGGGAGCTGCTGCGCTACGCCGCCCGGTTCGGCCTGCTCGCCCACAAGGACGACCAGATCGACGAACACGACCGCTACGCCATCCGCGCCGGGTTCTGGCGGGAGATCGACGTCCGCGCCGCGGCCGAGCGGGTACCGGGCGCACCGACCGCCGCCCCGGCCCTCCCGACGACCCCGACGCCCGAGTAGGGCCCGGGGCCGCGTAGGCTGCTCCCTCGTGAGTACGGGCACAGCACCAGCGAAACCGCAGGGCAGCCGCAGCACGACGGCGGCCGCGGCGCCGCCGGCGGCGGACGGCGTCGTCTGCACGGTGCGTGACCTGGTCAAGACCTATCCCGCCGTGCGCGGCCGGCGCGGGGCCCCCGCCCTGCCCCGGACCCGCGCCAACGACGGGATCTGCCTGGACGTCCGGCGCGGCGAGGTCTTCGGCCTGCTCGGCCCCAACGGCGCCGGCAAGTCCACCCTGGTCCGGCAGCTGACCGGCCTGCTGCGGCCCGACTCCGGCACCGTGACCCTCCTCGGCCACGACCTCGTACGCCACCCCGAACGCGCGGCCCGCCTCCTCGCCTACCTCGGCCAGGAGTCCACCGCCCTCGACGAGCTCACCGTCGCCCTCGCCGCCGAGACCACCGGGCGGCTGCGCGGCCTCGGCGCCCGCGACGCCCGCGCCGCGCGGGACGCCGTCCTGGAGGAGCTCGGACTGACCCCGATCGCCGGGCGGCCCCTGAAGAAGCTGTCCGGCGGGCAGCGGCGGCTGGCCTGCTTCGCCGCCGCCCTGGTCGGGGAGCGGCAGGTGCTGGTCCTCGACGAGCCCACCACCGGCATGGACCCCGTCGCCCGGCGGGCCGTGTGGTCGGCCGTGGACCGGCGGCGCGCCCGGCACGGCGCCACCGTCCTGCTCGTCACCCACAACGTCATCGAGGCCGAGACCGTCCTCGACCGGGTCGCCGTCATCGACCAGGGCCGGGTCATCGCCTGCGACACGCCCGCCGCACTGAAGGCCCGCGTCTCCGACGAGGTCCGCCTGGAACTCGTGTGGCGGACCGCGCCGCCCCTGGACGTCCCCGAGGTCGCCGCGCTCGCCGCGACGGCCACCGAGTCGGGGCGCCGATGGGTGCTGCGGCTCCCGCCCGACGAGGCCCGGGCCGCGGTGGCCGCGGTGACCGGCGGGCCGGCCTTCGCCGCCCTCGACGACTTCAAGCTGGCGACCCCGAGCCTGGAGGACGTCTACCTCGCGCTGGGCGGGCGCGCCACGAAGGGTCTGGTGAAGTCGTGACCACTGCCGACGCAGCCGCAGCCGCAGTCGTGCCGGCGGACACCGCCGCCGCGGGCGCGCTGGCCCCCCGGGCCCGCTTCCTGCCCGCGCTGGCCGCCGTCTACCGGGCACAGCTGTCCCGGGCCCGGGTGGCCCGGATCCCGCTGCTGTTCGTCGCCACCTTCCAGTCCGTCGGGATCATGGTCCTGATGCGGGGCGTGGTCGACGGCGGCACGGAGGCGCAGGCCGTCGTGGCCGGCTCCTCGGTGCTGGTCGTCGCGTTCGTCGCGCTGAACCTGCTCGCCCAGTACTTCGGCCAGCTGCGGGCCGGCGGCGGGCTGGACCACTACGCCACGCTGCCCGTCCCGCCCGCCTCCGTGGTGCTGGGCGCGGCCGCCGCGTACGCCTCCTTCACCCTGCCCGGCACCCTGGTCACGGCCGTCTTCGGCTGCCTGCTGTTCGGGCTGCCCCTGGGCGGGCTGTGGATCCTGGCCGCGGTCGTCCCGCTGGCCGGGGCGGCCCTCGCCGGCCTCGGCGCGGCCCTCGGCCTGCTCGCCCCGCGCCAGGAGCTGGCCACGCTGGCCGGGCAGCTCGGCATGTCGGCGGCGCTGCTGCTGGGCGTGCTGCCCGCCGAGCGGATGCCCGACGTGATCGTGTGGGCGCGGGACCTGCTGCCGTCGACGTACGGGGTCGAGGCCTTCGCCCGCACCTTCGCACCGCACCCCGACTGGGCGCTCGTCGCCGCCGACCTCGCCGTGTGCGGAGCCGTGGGCGTGCTGTCGCTGTCCGTCGCCACCTGGGCCTACCGGCGGGCCGCCGTCCGCTGACGCCGGTTCCGCCCCCGCCCGGCACACCTGGCACGATGTGGGGGTGAGCGAACCCGTGACCACCCCGCCCCCCGTCGAACCGCCGCCCGCCCGGCCGGCCGCACCCGGTGTCACCGCCGGGGACGTCCGCGACGGGGCCGCCGTCGCCCTCGTCGTGGGAGCCTCCGGGGCGCTGCTCGGGCTGCTGTGGGCGTGGCTGGCACCGCGGGCGCAGTACGTGTCCAACGGGCAGGCCGTCTTCCTGCGCAACACCGAGAGCGAGGCCCGGATAGGGGCCGACGGCACGTTCCTGCTGCTCTCCCTCGGAATGGGCGTGCTCGCCGCCGTCCTCCTCTTCCTGTGGCGCCGCCGCGGCGGCGTCCCGCAGGTGATCGGGCTGGGCATCGGCTCCTGCGCCGCCGCCTGGCTGGGCATGCGCACCGGCGAATGGCTGGGCGGCTCCGGCGACGTGGCCGCCGCCGCAGCCGCGGCGGGCAAGGGCGTGCCGTTCGACGCGCCGCTGGAGCTCCTCGCGTACGGGGTGCTGCTGGCCTGGCCGATGACCGCGCTCCTCGTCCACCTCGGCCTGACGGCCCTGTGGAGCCCGTACGACCCGGAGCCCGACCGCGAACCGGCCGTCGCCGGCGAGCCCGGTCCCGCCGCCGTCTACCCGCCGCCGCACGTCCACGCCGACCCGGCGCACCAGGAGCCGCCGCGGTCCTGACGGCCGTACGGCTCAGGCGCGGGCGATCGGGGCCAGGGTGGCCGCCGTCAGTGCGGCCAGCGTGGCGGGCGTCAGCTCGACCTCCAGCCCGCGCCGCCCGGCCGACACGCAGATGGTGGGGTGCCCCTCGGCCGAGGAGTCAACGACGGTCCGCAGCCGCTTGCGCTGCCCCAGCGGGGAGATCCCGCCCACCACGTACCCCGTGGTGCGCTCTGCCAGCGACGGATCCGCCATCACCGCCTTCTTCGCGCCGACGGCGGAGGCCAGGGCCTTCAGGTCGAGGCTGCCCGACACCGGGACCACCGCCACCGTCAGCACCCCGTCCGCGTCAGTGACGAGCGTCTTGAAGACCTGGTCCGGGCTCACGCCCATCGCCTCGGCCGCCTCCTGCCCGTACGAGGGGTGCGCCGGATCGTGCTCGTAGGCGTGCGTGGTGAAGTCCGCTCCGGCCGCGGTGAGCGCGACGATCGCCGGGGTCGCCGCGGACGCGGCCTTCTTCTTCGCCATCAGGCAGGGCTCCCGATCGGTTCTGGCTGTGCTGGGTCAGTTGGGGCTGGTCGGCATCCGCGTCAGGTCCACCGCGGGCAGCGACGGAAGGTGCCGGATCAGCGCCGTCTCCGCGCGCAGCAGCTTCAGCTCCTCCGCCAGCCGCGTCGCCGTGTCCGGAGCCTGCAGCAGCCGCTGCTTCGTCGGGGTGTCCAGCACCGCGGCCGCGGCCACCAGGTACGACACCACCGACGGCTCGTCGGGCAGCTCCGCCGCCGAGGCCAGCGACCGCTCCCGGGCCCCGGCCAGCCGCTTCTGGTACGTCCGGAACGCCCGCAGCACCCCCTCCGCCAGCGCGCCCGCGCCCTCGCCCGGCTCCTCGGCCAGTTCCTCCAGCTCGGCCACGAGGAACGGGCCCGAGGCGTCCACCGACAGCAGGCGCACCCGGGTCGTGCCCGTCGCCAGGACCTCGAAGCTGCCGTCCTGCCGCTCCCGGATCGTGGCCGCATCGGCGATGCAGCCCACCCGGTGGAACGCCTGGACCGGGTCCGGGCCGAAGCCCGCGGCCGGGCCGCGCTCGGGCAGGGCCGTCTGGTCCGGCATGCCGGGTGCGGTCGGTGCGACCTCCCGGCCGTCGCGGATCGCGACGACCGCGAAGCGGCGCGGCTCGTCCTCGCCCGTCTTCAGCAGCTCCCGCATCATGGCGCGATAACGCTCCTCGAAGACGTTCAGCGGCAGCACCAGTCCGGGGAAAAGCACCGAGTTCAGCGGGAAGAGGGGCAGGCGAACGGTGGTCACGAGGCACAGGGTAGTGGCCGGGGGGAGGGCCCTGTCACCTCGGTTCTGCCTGGTCCGTCAGCCGCGGCGGAGCAGCCGCGACGCTCCCGCCGCCACCGTCGTCGCCAAGATCCACCCCAGCAGGACCAGCACCGCCGAGCCCCACTGCCAGTAGCCCTTCATCATCCACTGGCCCTGTTGGCCCAGGTCGATGACCGGAAGCAGCAGGTCCAGGGCGTAGAGCAGCGCGTTCCACTCGGGGTGCTCGTCCGGCTTGATCGCCGCCGGGGTGATCTGCGCGAACAGCAGCGCGCCCGCCGCCCACAGCAGCACCATCCACAGCGCGGCCCGGCCCGGCCGGTACCCGTAGGCCACCGTCCAGTCCTGCAGGTACCCCCAGGCCTTCGCCGCCGGCGGCAGCGTCGCCCGCCGCCGGCGCTGCTTGGCCAGCAGCACCTCCCGGGCATCGGCGTCCTCGCCGCTGGCCCGCAGGACGGCGGCCAGCCGCTCGTAGGGCTCCGGCGAGTACTCCCGGGTGGCCGCCGCCACCCACTCCAGCCGCCGCGCCAGCGGGAAGTGGCCGCGGGGCGCGAGGTTCTCGTAGACGAAGCCCTCGATCGACACCCCGCCCGGGTCGGGCCAGCTGGTGGAGGCGTCCACCAGCTTGACCACCTTGGCCCCCGACAGCACCACCCGTCCCCGCTCCGGCTTCTCGCCCACGAACCGCAGCTCCGGCGTCTGGATCCGGCGCAGCGACACCTCCTGCTCCTCGGCCAGCAGGAACCGGGCCCCGTACAGGTCCACGGCGTCCCCGAAGCGGCCGTCGTCCAGGCGCAGCCCGCCCCGGCACTCGAAGCGGCGGGCCCGCTGCCCGCGCGCCGGGGTCTGGCCCAGGCCGTACGGAGGAGTGGAGGAACCGGAGTCGCCGGGCACGTAGTCCACCGCTATCGAGGTCAGGTACAGCGTCCGCTCCACCGTCAGCTGCGGGGCGTTCAGCGCCCGCCGCCCGTACGGGTTGCGCAGCCGGGCCCCGCGCAGGTTCATCGACCCGCCGACCTTCGAGCCGCGCAGGCTCAGCTCCCCGTACGTCTCCAGCAGCTCGCCCTGGAAGTCCTGCGCCACCGCCATGCCGTCCGCGGCGACGGCCCGGCCCCGGCCGTCCCGCTGCACCACCGCCTGGCTGATCAGCAGGTCCGTGCCGATCTGCGCGTCGGTCAGCCGTATGCCCCGCGCCACCCGGCAGCGCGGCAGGTGCAGATCGCCCTCGGTGTGCAGGCGGGAGGCGTCCAACCGGGGTATCGCGCAGTCGACCAGCCGCAGCGTGCCGAACCGGGCCTCGGACAGCTGGACCTCGCTGTCGAAGCGGCAGGACTGGAGTTCGACGTACGGCTCCACGGTGCCGCCCGACAGGTCCAAGCGGCCCGTGATCCGCACCCCGCGCAGCTTCAGCGACGCCACCCGGCCCGGAACCGGCGGCGGGCCGTGGAGCAGCAGCAGCGACACCACGTCGGCCCGGACACTGCGCCGGGCGTCCCAGGTCCGGTCGCCGTGCGGGTCGTCCAGCTCGGCCGCCCGGGCGCTCAGATCGCACACGCTGCCCGTGCGGAACGCCCGCCACATCAGGCGCTCGGCGTCGCCGAGGTCCGCCGGCTCCTCGTCGGCGCGCGGTGCCTCGGCCATGCGGTCCCCCTCCGCCGTACATCCGTGTACCGGGAACGTTAGGGGGAGGCGGTGACAGCCGGGGCGTGTATCAGCCAGTGATACGGGCGGACGGCCGTGGGAGCCGGTCTGAGAGAATTGGGAGGTGATCTCTCGTATCGATCTGCGCGGCAACGCCCTCCCCGAGGGCGCAGCCCTGCGCGACCTGCTTCCCCGTGCCGAGTTCGACGTGGAAGCCGCCCTGGAGAAGGTGCGGCCCATCTGCGAGGACGTCCATCATCGTGGCACCGCGGCGCTGATCGAGTACGCGCAGAAGTTCGACGGCGTGCGGCTGGAACAGGTCAGGGTGCCCGCCGAGGCCCTCGCCAAGGCCCTCGACGAGCTCGACCCGGCGGTCCGCGCGGCCCTCGAGGAGTCGATCCGCCGCGCCCGGACCGTCCACCGCGCGCAGCGCCGCACCGAGCACACCACCCAGGTGGTCCCCGGCGGCACCGTGACCGAGAAGTGGGTTCCGGTCGAGCGCGTCGGCCTGTACGCACCCGGCGGCCGCTCGGTGTACCCGTCCTCCGTCGTGATGAACGTCGTCCCGGCCCAGGAGGCGGGCGTGGAGTCCATCGCCCTGGCCTCCCCGCCGCAGGCCGAGTTCGACGGCCTGCCGCACCCGACGATCCTCGCCGCCTGCGCCCTGCTCGGCGTCGACGAGGTGTACGCGGTGGGCGGCGCCGTCGCCGTCGCGATGTTCGCGTACGGCACCGAGGACTGCCTGCCGGTCAACATGGTCACCGGCCCCGGCAACATCTGGGTCGCCGCCGCCAAGCGCTACTTCACCGGGAAGATCGGCATCGACACCGAGGCCGGCCCGACCGAGATCGCCGTCCTCGCCGACTCCACCGCCGACCCGGTGCACGTCGCCGCCGACCTGATCAGCCAGGCCGAGCACGACCCGCTGGCCGCCGCCGTCCTCGTCACCGACTCCGAGGACCTCGCGGCCGCCGTCGAGAAGGAACTGGAGCCGCAGGTCGCGGCCACCAAGCACGTCGAGGACCGGATCCGCCCGGCGCTCGCCGGCAAGCAGTCCGCGATCGTGCTGGTCGACAGCCTGGAGGACGGCCTGAAGGTCGTCGACGCGTACGGCGCCGAACACCTGGAGATCCAGACCGCCGACGCCGCCGCCCGGGCCGCCCGCGTCCGCAACGCCGGCGCGATCTTCGTCGGCCCGTGGGCCCCGGTCTCGCTCGGCGACTACTGCGCCGGGTCGAACCACGTCCTGCCCACCGGCGGCTGCGCCTGCCACTCCTCCGGCCTGTCCGTACAGTCGTTCCTGCGCGGCATCCACATCGTCGACTACACGCGCGACGCGCTCGCCGAGGTCACCCACCACGTGGTGACGCTGGCCGAGGCCGAGGACCTGCCCGCGCACGGCGCCGCCCTCAAGGCGCGCTTCGGGTGGAAGGTCCCCGGCCAGTGAGCACGTACGACAGCATCGACAGGGCCGACGGCGCCGACCGGGCCGTCGGCATCGACGACCTCCCCATCCGCGACGAGCTGCGCGGCAAGACGCCCTACGGGGCCCCGCAGCTCGACGTACCCGTCCAGCTGAACACCAACGAGAACCCGTACGAGCTCCCCGAGGAACTCGTACGGCGGATCGCCGAGCGCGTCGCCGACGCGGCCCGCACCCTCAACCGCTACCCCGACCGGGACGCCGTCGAGCTGCGGACCGCGCTGGCCGCGTACCTCACCCGGACCGGCGGGCACCGGGTCGCCCTGGAGAACGTCTGGGCCGCCAACGGTTCCAACGAGGTCATCCAGCAGCTGCTCCAGACCTTCGGCGGGCCCGGCCGCACCGCGATCGGTTTCGAGCCCTCGTACTCGATGCACGCGCTGATCGCCCGCGGCACCGGCACCGGCTGGATCTCCGGCCCGCGCCGCGACGACTTCACCATCGACGTGGCGGCCGCCGAGCAGGCCATCACCGAGAACGCACCCGACGTCGTCTTCGTCACCTCGCCCAACAACCCCACGGGCACCGCGGTCGAGGCGGAGACCGTCCTCGCCCTCTACGAGGCCGCGCAGGCGGCCAAGCCGTCCCTGGTGATCGTGGACGAGGCCTACGTCGAGTTCTCCCACCGGGACTCCCTCCTCCCGCTGATCGAGGGCCGCCCGAACCTGGTGGTCTCCCGGACCATGTCCAAGGCCTTCGGCGCCGCCGGACTGCGCCTGGGCTACCTCGCCGCGCACCCGGCCGTCGTCGACGCCGTGCAGCTGGTGCGCCTGCCGTACCACCTGTCGGCCGTCACCCAGGCCACCGCCCTCGCGGCCCTGGAGCACACCGACACCCTGCTCGGCTACGTCGAGCAGCTCAAGGCCGAGCGGGACCGCCTCGTCGCCGAACTCCGGGCGACCGGCTACGAGGTCACCGAGTCCGACGCCAACTTCATCCAGTTCGGGAAGTTCGCGGACTCCCACACCGCCTGGCAGCAGATCCTCGACCGGGGCGTCCTGGTCCGGGACAACGGCGTGCCGGGATGGCTGCGGGTCACCGCGGGCACCCCGGCCGAGAACGACGCGTTCCTGGAAGCGGTTCGCGCACTGAAGAAGGAGCAGCACGCATGAGCCGCATCGGACGGGTCGAGCGGACCACGAAGGAGACCTCCGTCCTCGTCGAGATAAACCTCGACGGCACCGGGCAGGTCGACGTCTCCACCGGCGTCGGCTTCTACGACCACATGCTCGACCAGCTCGGCCGCCACGGCATGTTCGACCTCACCGTCAAGACCGACGGCGACCTGCACATCGACAGTCACCACACCATCGAGGACACCGCCCTCGCCCTCGGCGCCGCCTTCAAGCAGGCCCTCGGCGACAAGGTGGGCATCTACCGCTTCGGCAACTGCACCGTCCCCCTGGACGAGTCCCTCGCCCAGGTGACCGTGGACCTGTCGGGCCGCCCCTACCTCGTGCACACCGAGCCCGAGAACATGGCCCCGATGATCGGCGCGTACGACACGACGATGACCCGGCACATCCTGGAGTCCTTCGTCGCCCAGGCGCAGATCGCCCTCCACGTCCACGTCCCGTACGGCCGCAACGCCCACCACATCGTGGAGTGCCAGTTCAAGGCCCTGGCCCGGGCCCTGCGCTACGCCAGCGAGCTCGACCCGCGCGCGGCCGCCGCGGGCATCCTGCCCTCGACGAAGGGCGCCCTCTAGCCGTGACCGGCCTCAGCACCGTCCTCATCGTCGTCGGCCTGTTCCTGGCCGGCGGCGTCTACTCCTTCCAGAAGCAGCAGATGCCCAAGTCGGTCGTCGTCCTGCTCGCCATCGGCTCCGCGATGTGTCTCGCCGCCGGAGTCCTGCGGATCCAAGGAATCTGGACATGAGCGCATCCCGCCCCACCAAGTCGGTCGTCGTCCTCGACTACGGCTTCGGCAACGTCCGCTCCGCCGAGCGGGCCCTCGCCCGCGTCGGCGCGGACGTCGAGATCACCCGCGACTACGACAAGGCCATGGACGCCGACGGCCTCCTCGTGCCCGGCGTCGGCGCCTTCTCCGCCTGCATGCAGGGCCTGAAGTCCGTCCGCGGCGACTGGATCATCGGCCGCCGGCTCTCCGGCGGCCGCCCGGTCATGGGCATCTGCGTCGGCATGCAGATCCTCTTCGAACGCGGCATCGAGCACGGCGTCGAGACCGAGGGCCTCGACGAGTGGCCCGGCACCGTCGGCCCGCTCAAGGCCCCCGTCGTGCCCCACATGGGCTGGAACACCGTCGAGGCCCCCGCCGACAGCCAGGCCTTCGCAGGCCTGGACGACGACGCCCGGTTCTACTTCGTGCACTCCTACGCGGCCCACGACTGGAGCCTGGAGGTCACCAACGCGCGGATCGCCAGCCCCAAGGTCACCTGGGCCACCCACGGCGAGCGCTTCGTCGCGGCGGTGGAGAACGGGGCCCTGTGGGCCACCCAGTTCCACCCCGAGAAGTCCGGCGACGCCGGAGCCCAGCTCCTCACCAACTGGATCGAGACCCTGTGATGACCGAGCCCGCAGCACAGCCGCTGGAACTCCTCCCCGCGGTCGACGTCCGCGACGGCCAGGCCGTCCGCCTCGTGCACGGCGAGTCCGGCAGCGAGACCTCCTACGGCTCCCCGCTGGAGGCGGCCCTCGCCTGGCAGCGCGCCGGCGCCGACTGGCTGCACCTGGTCGACCTGGACGCCGCCTTCGGCACCGGCGACAACCGGGCCCTGGTCGCCGAGATCACCCGCGCCATGGACATCAAGGTCGAGCTCTCCGGCGGCATCCGCGACGACGCCACCCTGGAGGCGGCCCTCGCCACCGGCTGCACCCGCGTCAACCTCGGCACCGCCGCCCTGGAGACCCCCGAGTGGGCCGCCAAGGCCATCGCCGAGTACGGCGACCGGATCGCCATCGGCCTCGACGTCCGCGGCACGACCCTCAAGGGCCGCGGCTGGACCAGCGACGGCGGCGACCTCTACGAGACCCTCGCCCGCCTGGACGCCGAGGGCTGCGCCCGCTACGTCGTCACCGACATCGGCCGCGACGGCACCCTGACCGGCCCCAACCTGGAACTCCTGCGGAACGTCTGCGCGGCCACCGACCGGCCCGTCGTGGCCTCCGGCGGCATCTCGTCGCTGGACGACCTGCGGGCACTGGCCGAGCTGGTGCCGCTGGGCGTCGAGGGCGCCATCGTCGGCAAGGCCCTGTACGCGAAGGCCTTCACCCTGGAAGAGGCGCTGCGGGTGGTGGCCGGCGCATGAGCGGAGCCGACGCGATCCGCCGGTACTCCTCCGGCGGTCCCTGGGAGGACGCCGTGGGCTCCTCCCGCGCGGTCGAACTGCCCAACGGGCTGGTGCTGGTCTCGGGCTGCACCTCGGTCGTCGACGGCAAGGTCGTCGCCGGCGGGCCGTACGAGCAGGCGGTCAACGCCTTCCGCGTCGCCGTCGACGCACTGGGGCAGGCGGGCCTGGGCGCCGAGCACGTCGTCCGCACCCGCATGTACCTGACCCATGCGCGGGACGTGGACGAGGTCGGCCGGGCCCACAAGGAGCTCTTCGGCGACGTCCGCCCCGCCGCATCCATGATCATCGTGTCCGGCTTCATCGACCCCGGCCTGGTCGTCGAAGTCGAGGTCGAAGCCTTCCGAGGGGAGTCCTGATGTCACTCGCCGTACGGGTGATCCCCTGCCTTGACGTGGACAACGGCCGCGTCGTCAAGGGCGTCAACTTCCAGAACCTGCGCGACGCCGGCGACCCCGTCGAGATGGCCAGGCTGTACGACGCCGAGGGCGCCGACGAGCTGACCTTCCTCGACATCACCGCCTCGTCCGGCAACCGCGAGACCACCTACGACGTGGTGCGGCGGACCGCCGAGCAGGTCTTCATCCCGCTCACCGTCGGCGGCGGCGTCCGCACCGCGGACGACGTGGACAAGCTGCTGCGGGCCGGCGCGGACAAGGTCGGCGTCAACACCGCCGCCATCGCGCGGCCCGAGCTGATCCAGGAGATCGCCGAGCGCTTCGGCCGGCAGGTCCTCGTCCTGTCCGTCGACGCCCGGCGCACCGCGTCCGGCTCCTTCGAGGTGACCACGCACGGCGGTCGCCGGGGCACCGGCCTCGACGCCGTCGAGTGGGCCCACCGCGCCGCCGAACTGGGCGCCGGCGAGATCCTGCTCAACTCGATGGACGCCGACGGCACCAAGGACGGCTACGACACCGAGATGATCGCCGCCGTCCGCAAGCACGTCAGCGTCCCGGTGATCGCCTCGGGCGGCGCCGGCAGGCTGGAGCACTTCCCGCCGGCCGTCGACGCCGGAGCCGATGCGGTTCTCGCCGCCTCGGTCTTCCACTTCGGCGACCTCCGCATCGCCGAGGTCAAGGCCACCCTCCGCGAGGCCGGCCACCCGGTCCGCTGACCCCGTCCGGCCGCAGCTGCCACTGCCGCTGCCACCGCGCGGAGCCTGTCCCCGCCCCGCCCCGCCCCTTCCCGAAACCGTGGGCTCCGCCCCCGGACCCTCCCCCAGCTACCGCTGGGGGGACCCCCAGCGCCTCAAACGCCGGCGGGGCTGGATCTCCCAGCCCGGTGTCGGGAGGCCGGGGGCGGGCGGCGGCGGGGCTAGAGGCCCAGTTGGGCCGTGGTGAGGCGGGCGACGGCCTCCTTCTCGCCGTCCAGTTCCACCGCGGCCGCGGACTGCCGCCCGAAGCAGAACAGCGTCAGCTCACCCGGCTCGCCCGTCACCGTCACCACCGGCGTGCCCTTGTGGGCCACGGCCGTCTGGCCGTTCGGCCGGCGCAGCACGAGCCCCACCGGCGAGCGGCGGCCCGTCAGCCGGGACAGCCTCTCCAGCCGGGACCACAGCGCGTCCGAGAAGACGGGGTCCAGCTCGCGCGGCGACCAGTCCGGCTGGGCCCGCCGGACGTCCTCGGCGTGGACGTAGAACTCCACCGCGTTCGCCGCCTCGTCGATCTGCTTCAGCGCGTACGGGGACAGCTTGGGCGGCCCCGTCCGGATCAGCTGGATCAGCTCCTCGTACGGCTTGGCCGCGTACTCGGCCATCGCCCTGGCCAGCCGGTCCTTCAGCACGTTCAGCAGCAGGCCGCCCGCCGCGTCCGGGCGCCGCTCCCGCACCACCACGTGCGCGGCGAGGTCCCTGGTCAGCCAGCCCTCGCACAGCGTGGGCGCCGACGGCCCCGCCGCCTCCAACAAGTCCGCCAGCAGCAGGCGTTCACGCTTGGCATGCATCGACATGCGGGCAAGCCTACGGCCGGAACCCGTCCGTCCGCCTTCCCATCAGGCGGACGGTGATCCATAACCGCCCGTCCGGCGCGGCACAATGGCCCGCATGAGTACCTCCTCCCTCGACCCCGCCATCGCCGCCCGGCTCAAGCGCTCCGCCGACGGCCTGGTCCCGGCCATCGCCCAGCAGTACGACACCGGTGAGGTGCTCATGCTCGGGTGGATGGACGACGAGGCGCTGCACCGCACCCTGACCACCGGCCGCTGCACCTACTGGTCGCGCAGCCGGCAGGAGTACTGGGTCAAGGGGGACACGTCCGGCCATGTCCAGCACGTGAAGTCCGTCGCGCTCGACTGCGACGCCGACACCGTGCTCGTCAAGGTCGACCAGGTAGGCGCCGCCTGCCACACGGGCGCCCGTACGTGCTTCGACGCCGATGTCCTTCCGCTGGCCGCCGACCAGGCAGACAGGTAACCCCATCCATGGATCTCGAACAGTTCCGCAAGCTCGCCGCCGACCGCCGGGTGATCCCCGTGAGCCGCAAGCTGCTGGCCGACGGGGACACCCCCGTCGCCCTCTACCGCAAGCTCGCCGCCGAACGCCCGGGCACCTTCCTGCTGGAGTCCGCCGAGAACGGCCGCTCCTGGTCGCGCTACTCCTTCGTCGGCGTCCGCAGCGACGCCACCCTCACCGTCCGCGACGGCCAGGCCCACTGGATCGGCACCCCGCCCGTGGGCGTCCCCACCGGCGGTGACCCGCTGGAGGCCCTGCGCGCCACCGTCCAGGCCCTGCACACCCCGCGCGACCTCGCCACCGGGATGCCGCCCTTCACCGGCGGCATGGTCGGCTACCTGGGCTACGACATCGTGCGCCGTCTGGAACGCATCGGCGACCACGGCACCGACGACCTCCGGCTGCCCGAGCTGACCATGCTCCTCACCTCCGACCTGGCGGTCCTCGACCACTGGGACGGCACGGTCCAGCTCATCGCCAACGCGATCAACCACAACGACCTCGACACGGGCGTCGACGAGGCCTACGCCGACGCCGTCGCCCGCCTCGACGCCATGGAGGCCGACCTCGCCCGGCCCGCCCCGTACACGCCGGCCCCGCTGCCCGCCTCCGAGCTGCCCGAGTTCTCCGCCCTGTGGGGCGGCGAGAAGTACCAGGCCGCCGTCGAGGACATCAAGGAGCGGATCCGGGCCGGCGAGGCCTTCCAGGTGGTGCCCTCGCAGCGGTTCGAGACGCCCTGCCGTGCCTCCGCGCTGGACGTGTACCGGATCCTGCGGGCCACCAACCCGTCCCCGTACATGTACCTCTTCCGCTTCGAGAACGGCTTCGACGTCGTCGGCTCCAGCCCAGAGGCCCTGGTCAAGGTCGAGGACGGCCGGGCCATGGTGCACCCCATCGCGGGCACCCGCCACCGCGGCGCCACCCCGCAGGAGGACCACGAGCTCGCCGAGGAACTGCTGGCCGACCCCAAGGAGCGGGCCGAGCACCTGATGCTCGTCGACCTGGGCCGCAACGACCTGGGCCGGGTCTGCGAACCGGGCTCCGTCGAGGTCGTCGACTTCATGAGCATCGAGCGGTACTCGCACGTCATGCACATCGTGTCCACCGTCACCGGGCGCGTCGCCGAGGGCCGGACCGCCTTCGACGTGCTCACCGCCTGCTTCCCGGCCGGCACCCTGTCCGGCGCGCCCAAGCCGCGCGCCATGCAGATCATCGAGGAGCTGGAGCCCTCGCGCCGCGGCCTGTACGGCGGCTGCGTCGGCTACCTCGACTTCGCCGGGGACTCCGACACCGCCATCGCCATCCGCACCGCCCTGCTCCGCGACGGCACCGCGTACGTGCAGGCCGGCGCGGGCGTGGTCGCCGACTCGGTGCCGGAGCTGGAGGACGACGAGTGCCGCAACAAGGCGTCCGCCGTGCTGCGCGCGGTGGCCGCGGCGAACCGCCTCCACGGCTCCTGAGGCGGTAGGGGATAGTGGGTACGTGAGTGCCGTACCCCCACCCCGAAACGACACCGGCGCCCCGGCGGCCTCCGAGGCCCCCGCGGGCCGCGGAGGCCGCCGCAGCGTGGCCGCCGCCCTGCTGCTCGGCGCGCTCGGCGCCACCGTCGTCCTGCTCGGCTCCGGCCGGGTGTGGGCCCGGGGCACCGCAGCCGTCGGCGGCGGCTCGCTCCCGGTGACCGCCGACGGCCAGGCCGTCACCGGTCTGCCCGCCGCCCTCGCCATCGTCGGCCTCGCCGCCCTGGTCGCGGTGTTCGCCGTACGCGGCACGGGCCGGCTGCTGGTCTCCGCCCTGCTGGCCCTGAGCGGCCTCGGCGCGGCCGTCGCCGCGGTGCTGGCCGCCGACGACCGGCAGGCCCTGGACGCGCAGGCCGCCCGGGCCACCGCCGACACGGCGGCGCAGGTGGGCGCCCTGGCGCACACCGCCTGGCCGTACGTCACCGCCGTCGGCGGCGTCCTGATCCTGGCCGCCGGGCTGTTGGCCCTGCGCCACGGCCGCACCTGGCCCGCGATGGGCGGCCGGTACGAGCGCGACGGCGGCGCCCGTACCCGCCGGCCCGCCGCAGTGGACCCGGACCGGCCCGAGGACCTGTGGAAGGCCCTGGACCGCGGCGAGGACCCCACCCGCTGACCACCCACCGCACGCGGTGCGGGACAATGAGCACCGAGCGTGCGGGACAGCACGTGCGACAGAGCAAAACGAGGAGCAACTCATGGCGGGCAGCAACCACGGACACACCCCGGCCGCCTGGACCGGTGTCGTCATCGCCTTCATCGGTTTCTGCGTCGCCGGCGCCTTCATGGTGCTGGCGAACCCGGTCGGGTTCTGGGCCGGTATGGCCGTCGTCGCGCTGGGCGGTGTCGTGGGCCTGGCCATGCGGGCCGCGGGCATGGGTGCTCCGAAGCCCGCCCACGACGACCTCGCCAAGGTCATCGCCGCCTCCAAGGCCTGACCCTCCGGGGCCCTCGCCCCGCAGCGGAGACGCAAAGGCGCGGCCCGGTGGGGCTGCGCCTTTTGCCATGACCGAGGAGAATCAGCGCGTGGACGCCCCCCGCACCTCCCCCGCGCCCTTCACCGGGCCCGTGCCGCCGGTCCCCGCCGCGCCCGCCTCCCGGGCCCGCAGGCTTGCCTCCCCGGCGCTCTGGCTGGGCTCGGCCGCCGCGGCATTTGCGTACGTGGGCGCCGTGGATCCCAATGAACCCGGCCACTATCCGGTCTGCCCGCTTTTCCGCATCACCGGAATCCTGTGTCCCGGATGCGGCGGACTGCGCAGTGCCCACGCGTTCGCCCACGGCGATCTGATCACGGCTTTCGGGCAGAATGCCTTGGCCGTGATCGGCTACTTCGTCTTCGCCGTGGTCATGGTCGGATGGCTCGTCCGGGCCTGGCGTGGTGCTCCGACCCGGCGTTTTGCCCTGCCCGCACCGTATTGGTGGGCCCTCGGCGGGGTCGCGCTGGTCTTCTCCGTCGTCCGGAACCTGCCGTTCGGATCCGCGTTGGCCCCGTGAGGCCTTATATGAAGCCGAGATTCCGAATGTCCAGGTAATGGACATCCGTCAAGTGCGTGCGGAGAGCGACGCCCGGGGCGGATACCATTTGATTGCTGACCTTGCAGTCGTACGTGTCTGTGAGGCGGCCGACCGTCATCGACCCGGAAGGGGGCCGCTCGCGTGAGTGTGCTCGACGAGATCATCGAAGGGGTCCGCGAAGACCTTGCCGAACGGCAGGCCCGCGTGAGCCTCGACGAGCTCAAGGAGCGTGCCGCCAAGGCGCCCCAGGCCAAGGACGGCGTCGCGGCCCTGCGCGGCGACGGCGTCAAGGTGATCTGCGAGGTCAAGCGCTCCAGCCCCTCCAAGGGCGCGCTGGCCGCGATCGCCGATCCCGCCGGACTCGCCGCCGACTACGAGGCGGGCGGTGCGGCGGTCATCTCCGTCCTCACCGAGCAGCGCCGTTTCGGCGGCTCGCTGGCCGACCTGGAGGCCGTCCGCGCACGCGTGGACATCCCGATCCTCCGCAAGGACTTCATCGTCACGGCCTACCAGCTGTGGGAGGCCCGCGCCTACGGCGCCGACCTCGTGCTGCTGATCGTCGCGGCCCTGGAGCAGGAGGCCCTCGTCTCCCTCATCGAGCGGGCCGAGTCCATCGGCCTCACCCCGCTCGTCGAGGTCCACGACGAGGAGGAGATCGAGCGCGCGGTCGCGGCCGGCGCGAAGATCATCGGCGTGAACGCCCGCAACCTCAAGGACCTCACCGTCGACCGCTCCACCTTCGAGCGCGTCGTCGGCGAGATCCCGGCCCACATCGTCAAGGTCGCCGAGTCCGGCATCCGCGGCCCGCACGACCTGATCGCCTACGCCAACGAGGGCGCGGACGCCGTCCTCGTCGGCGAGTCCCTGGTGACCGGACGCGACCCGAAGGCGGCCGTGGCCGACCTCGTCGCCGCCGGCGCCCACCCCGCCCTGCGCCACGGCCGGAGCTGACCCGACCCATGCCCACCCACCGCCCCTCCGTCCGCACGCGCCCGGGCCACGGCCCGGCCGTAGGCGTGCCGACGGCCCACGCGCCCCTGGCGCGCGGCTGCCGCCCCCGCGGCTGCCGCGCCCCGGCCCGGCGCGTCCACGGGCGGCGGGTGCGGTACGTGATCGGCTCCGAACCCGGCCAGGTCAACGGCATGCGATGGCGTCGCGGAGACGCGCTGTAGCGGACCCCTTCCGCCCGGCAGGCACACCTGCCACGGGCCGGTTCCGCACGGCCCACCGCCCCCACGGGCCGGCCCACCGGCCGCCCCGGGGCACGGGCCCCCCGCACCGTACCCGCCCGCACCCCGCCCGGGGTGTGGTGTGCGCGGACCGGGCGGGCGGCGCACTACGGTGACCACCACCCGCCGCACCACGCATCCCGTAGGAGTGACTGGGCATGTCCAGCGCCAGCGAGTTCTTCATCCCGGACCCGGAGGGTCACGTCCCCAACGCCGAGGGCTACTTCGGCGACTTCGGCGGCAAGTTCATCCCGGAGGCGCTCGTCGCCGCCGTGGACGAGGTGGCCGTCGAGTACCAGAAGGCCAAGGACGACCCGGCCTTCGCGGCCGAGCTGAACGACCTCATGGTCAACTACACCGGCCGCCCGAGCGCCCTCACCGAGGTACCCCGCTTCGCCGAGCACGCCGGCGGCGCCCGGATCTTCCTCAAGCGCGAGGACCTCAACCACACCGGCTCGCACAAGATCAACAACGTGCTGGGCCAGGCGCTGCTCACCAAGCGCATGGGCAAGACCCGCGTCATCGCCGAGACCGGCGCCGGCCAGCACGGCGTGGCCACCGCCACCGCCTGCGCCCTCTTCGGCCTCGACTGCACCATCTACATGGGCGAGGTCGACACCCAGCGCCAGGCCCTGAACGTGGCCCGCATGCGCATGCTCGGCGCCGAGGTCATCGCGGTGAAGTCCGGCTCGCGCACCCTCAAGGACGCCATCAACGAGGCCTTCCGCGACTGGGTCGCCAACGTCGACCGCACCCACTACCTCTTCGGCACCGTCGCCGGCCCGCACCCCTTCCCCGCCATGGTCCGCGACTTCCACCGCGTCATCGGCGTCGAGGCCCGACGCCAGATCCTGGAGCGCGCCGGCCGGCTGCCCGACGCCGTCGCCGCCTGCGTCGGCGGCGGTTCCAACGCCATCGGCCTCTTCCACGCCTTCATCCCCGACACCGAGGTCCGCCTCGTCGGGTTCGAGCCCGCCGGGCACGGCGTCGAGACCGGCGAGCACGCGGCCACCCTCACGGCCGGCGAGCCCGGCATCCTGCACGGCTCCCGCTCCTACGTCCTCCAGGACGAGGAGGGCCAGATCACCGAGCCGTACTCCATCTCGGCCGGCCTCGACTACCCCGGCATCGGCCCGGAGCACTCCTTCCTCAAGGACACCGGCCGCGGCGAGTACCGCGCGGTCACCGACGACGCCGCGATGCAGGCCCTGCGCCTGCTCTCGCGCACCGAGGGCATCATCCCGGCCATCGAATCGGCCCACGCCCTCGCCGGCGCCCTGGACCTCGGCCGCGAGCTGGGCGAGGAGGGCCTGATCGTGGTCAACCTGTCCGGCCGCGGGGACAAGGACATGGACACCGCCGCCCGCTACTTCGGGCTGTACGACAACGCCGAGGGGGAGTCGAAGTGAGCAACGAGAAGACCGGCCGCATCCAGCTGCTGAGCGACACCCTCGCCAAGGCGAAGGCCGAGGACCGCGCCGCCCTCGTCGCCTACCTCCCGGCGGGCTTCCCGACCGTCGACGGCGGCATCGAGGCCGTCAAGGCCGTCATCGAGGGCGGCGCCGACATCGTCGAGGTCGGCCTTCCGCACAGCGACCCCGTCCTCGACGGCGCGGTCATCCAGACGGCCGACGACATCGCCCTGCGCGGCGGCGTCAAGATCGCCGACGTGCTGCGCACCGTGCGCGAGGCGCACGAGGCGACCGGGGCCCCGGTGCTGGTGATGACGTACTGGAACCCGATCGACCGCTACGGTGTGGAGCGGTTCGCCGCCGAGCTCGCCGCGGCGGGCGGCGCCGGCTGCATCCTGCCGGACCTGCCGGTCCAGGAGTCCGCGCTGTGGCGCGAGCACGCCGACGAGCACGGACTGGCCACCGTCTTCGTCGTCGCCCCCAGCAGCAAGGACGAGCGGCTGGCGACCATCACGGCCGCCGGTTCCGGCTTCGTCTACGCCGCCTCCCTGATGGGCGTCACCGGCACCCGCGAGTCGGTCGGCAACGAGGCCCAGGAGCTGGTCCGCCGCACCCGCACGACCACCGAGCTCCCGGTCTGCGTCGGCCTCGGCGTCTCCAACGCCGTCCAGGCCAAGGAGGTCGCCGGCTTCGCCGACGGTGTGATCGTCGGCTCGGCCTTCGTGAAGCTGCTGCTGGACGCGCCGGACCTGCCGGCCGGGCTGGCGGCCGTGCGGTCGCTGGCGGGCGAACTTGCGGAAGGCGTACGCAGGAGCTGACCCGGGCAGGGCCGCGCAGGGGTTCTGTAGCCCGATCGGGTGGATCTGGGAGCAGGGGGGCACGGGAGTGCCTCCCTGCTTCGTTTGGCCGACCGTGAGCGAGAAGAACGACGGTGCAGACCGCCAAGCGAAACGATCGGCCCGAGAGCGGCTCCAAGTGGAGCGCGAGCGGGAGAAGCAGAAGGACAAGCGCCGGCGGACGCTCGTCGTGGTGGGGGCGGTCGTCGGCGTACTGGCCCTGGCGGCCGTCGTCGGCCTGATCGCGGCCAACGCCGGCAAGGGCGGCAAGGAGGCGGCCGGCCCGGTGACGGCCCCCTCCGGCGCAGCCGGCAAGGACGCCCTGGCCGTTCCGACCGGCAGCAGCGAGGCCAGGTCCACGCTGACCGTGTGGGAGGACTTCCGCTGCCCCGCCTGCAAGGCCTTCGAGGTCAACTACAAGGACACCGTCCACGAGCTGGAGGCCAAGGGCCTGCTCAAGGGCGAGTACCACCTGGTCACCCTGATCGACGGGAACATGGGCGGCAGTGGCTCCCTGAAGGCCGCCAACGCCGCCGCGTGCGCGCAGGACGCCGGGAAGTTCCCCGAGTACCACGACGTGCTGTTCCAGAACCAGCCGCAGGAGACCGACGACGCCTACGGCAAGAACGCCAAGCTGATCGAGCTCGCCGGCAAGGTCGAAGGGCTGGACACCCCCGCCTTCCGCCAGTGCGTCGAGGAGGGGACCCACAACAGCTGGGTGGCCAAGTCGCACGAGGCGTTCCGGGCCGGGAACTTCCGGGGCACCCCCACCATTCAGCTGAACGGCAAGGACATTTTCGCCGACCAGGCCAACCCGCTCACGCCGCAGAAGCTGAAGGAGCAGGTGGAGGCCGCGGCCAAGGGCACCGCCACCACCGGTGGGGGGAAGGCCTCGGCGTCCCCGTCGGCCTCGGCTCCCGGGTCCTCGGCCTCGCCGGGACCGCGGGCGAAGGGGACCGGCGGACAGGGCTGAGGCCAGCCGATGGAACGAGACGCTCCGGTCCGGGAGCGCCGTGCACACGAGGTGTCGATTTGATGGCAGCTTGCCGGGCGGGTTGCGGTCAGCACCGCCCGGCAAGGTAGCGTCGGACCTGCCATGGAACTTGCCTACATCCCCAGTCCGTCGACCGGCGTGGTCCACCTCGGACCGATCCCGCTGCGCGGCTACGCGTTCTGCATCATCATCGGTGTCTTCGTCGCCGTCTGGCTCGGTAACAAGCGCTGGATCGCACGCGGCGGAAAGCCGGGCACGGTCGCGGACATCGCCGTGTGGGCGGTTCCGTTCGGCCTGGTCGGCGGCCGCCTCTACCACGTGATCACCGACTACCAGCTGTACTTCGGCGAAGGCCGCAACTGGGTCGACGCCTTCAAGATCTGGGAGGGCGGCCTCGGCATCTGGGGCGCGATCGCCCTCGGCGCGCTCGGTGCCTGGATCGGCTGCCGCCTGCGCGGCATCCCGCTGCCGGCCTGGGCCGACGCCCTGGCCCCCGGCATCGCCCTGGCCCAGGCCATCGGCCGGTGGGGCAACTGGTTCAACCAGGAGCTCTACGGACGCGCCACCGACCTGCCGTGGGCGGTGAAGATCAGCGACGGCGCCAACCGGGTCGCAGGCACCTACCACCCGACCTTCCTGTACGAGTCGCTGTGGTGCCTCGGGGTCGCCGGGCTCGTGCTGTGGGCCGACAAGCGGTTCAAGCTCGGCCACGGCCGCGCCTTCGCCCTGTACGTGGCCGCGTACTGCGTCGGGCGCAGCTGGATCGAGTACATGCGGGTCGACGAGGCCCACCACATCCTCGGCGTACGGCTCAACGTCTGGACCTCGATCATCGTCTTCCTGCTGGCCGTGACCTACTTCGTGCTCTCCGCGAAGCTGCGTCCGGGCCGCGAGACGGTCGTCGAGCCCGACCGCGGCCCGGACGGGGACGCCGCCGCGAAGGCGGGGGACGCGAAGGCCGAGGACACCGGGGCCGCTGGTGCGAAGGCCGCGGACGTGAAGGCCGCCGACGCGAAGACCGGGGACGACAAGGCTGCCGAGGCCAAGGCGGCCGCGGTCGCGGAGCCCGCGGCCGGCGGCTCCGAGCCGGCCGAGGCAGCCGCTCCGGCCGCGAACACCGCCGACGCCCAGCCCGGGGCCGAGAAGCTCTGACCCCGTCCCGGCCCGGGTCGGCCGGACAGCACACCGCCGAGAGGGGCGCCACGCCGCAGCGTGGCGCCCCTCTCGCCGTACCCCCGTTTGGCATGATCACCCCCGAAGATCCACAACGTGAGGGGCTGGACGACATGACCGAGCGCCGCAGGGTGCTGCTCACCGGGGCCGGAGCCGTCGCCGGACTGGCCGGCGCGGCCTCCATATCCGCAGCCGCGCCGGCCGCCGCGGCATCCGTTCCGGACTGGTTCGACGTCAAGGCGTACGGCGCCGTCGGCGACGGCGCCACCGACGACACGCCCGCCATCCAGCGGGCCCTCGACGCCGCCCGCACCGCCGGCGGCGGCACCGTCCACTTCCCCGCCGGGACCTACCTGGTGCGGCCCGCCGCCGGGAAGACCGCGGCCCTCAGCGTCGACGGCGACGGGATCCGCCTGACCGGCTCCGGCGCGAAGACCTCCACACTGCTCAAGGGCGCCGACTGCACCCTGCTGAAGATGTCGGGCACCGGCCCCGCCTACTCCACCGGCGCCACGCACCGCCGCTACTGCTCCATCGAGAACCTGGGCTTCAACGGCAACCGCAAGACCGGCCTGCTGCTGGAGCTCTACTACAACAACAACTCCTACTTCCGCGACCTCTTCATGTCGGCCAACAACGACATGTGCATCGACGCCGTGGAATTCTGGGACTCCCGCTTCTACAACCTCGTCATCGAGGAGTGCACCGGCCCCGCCGGCAGCACCACGCAGCCCAACGTCTGGCTGCGCAACGCCTCCTCCGCCGCCAAGGGCACCTGGGGCCACAGCGAGGACAACGTCAACCAGATCCACTTCGTCGGCTGCCGCCTGGAAGCCTTCGGCACCGGAGCGCTGTGGATCGGCCAGGGCGCCGTCACCACCAACAACCCCAACGGGATCTACCTCACGGACTGCAAGTTCGAGACCTCCCGCATGCAGGGCGGCCCCCATCTGAAGACCGACGCCGGCTGCCGGCACGTCTACGCCACCAACATCTACTGCTACGCCGGCGACTTCGCCCCCGGAGCCCCCGCCACCGCGCAGAACGTCATTGCCTGGGCGGCCGCCGCCAGCGCCCTGGAGAACGTGGTCATCGCCAACGGCGGCAAGCCCACCGTCAACGCGGGAGTCGCCCTTTACTCCGGCCCCGGCTCCACCGCCGTCCTCCGCAACGTCGTCGGCCTGTACGAGACCGCACCCGCCGGCCCGCACGTCTACTACGAACAGTCGAGCACCGGCGACTTCCGGGTGGAGAACAGCTACGGCACCAAGGGCGGGCAGTCCGGCGGCACCGTCCCCACCAGGAACGCGGCCAACCCGCCGCTGCGACTGGTCCCCGGCCCGGTCACCGACGCCTCGTTCACCCGGCAGCCCGTGGACGGCACCATGGCCGTCGACTCGACGAACAAGCGGCTGTACGTCCGCGTCGGCGGCCAGTGGCTCTGGTCGCCCCTCAACGCCTGAGATCCCGGGACGCGGCCCGGCAGCCCGCCGCCCGAGGACCGGCCGGCCGCCGGGGCGGACGGCTCAGGAGTAGGCCGGCGACTCGCGGCGGGACAGCGCGACCACCCGCTCCGCACCCGCCAGCACCGCCGGGTCCACGAACCGGCCGTCGGGCAGGGCCACCGCCCCGGGGCTGCGCCGCGCCGCCGCGACGATCTCCTCGGCGGCGCTGACCTCCTCCGGGGCGGGCAGGTAGGCCCGCTCGATCACCGGCAGCTGCCGCGGGTGGATCGCCGCCCGGCCCAGGAAGCCCAGCGCCCGCCCCCGGGCGCAGGACGCGGCGAGCGCCTCCATGTCCCGGATGTCGGGGAACACCGACTGGGCGGGCGGCGCCAGCCCGGCCGCCCGGGCGGCCACCACCACCCGCGAACGCGGCCAGTCCAGCCCCGCCTCCCCGCAGATGCCCAGGTCGGCGCAGAGATCGGCCTCCCCCAGGGACAGCCCGCGCAGGGCGGGGTGCGCGCGGGCGATGTCGTACGCACGCTCCACCGCCAGCGCCGATTCCAGCAGGGCGTGCAGGGCCAGTCCGCCGGTGCGGTCCGCGGCCTGGGCGACCTGCTGCGGGGCGGTGACCTTCGGCAGCCGCAGCCCGGACAGGCCGCGCAGCCCGGTCAGCGCGGCCAGGTCGGCTCCGCCCCAGGGGGAGTCGAGGGCGTTGACGCGGACGTGGACGGCGACCGGGGGCCGCTCGGCGAGCAGCTCCGCGGTGGCGGCGCGGGCGTACTCCTTGCGGGAGGCCGACACCGCGTCCTCCAGGTCGACGATGACGGCGTCGGCCCCCGAGTGCAGGGCCTTCGCGACCACCCCCGCGCGGTCGCCGGGTACGTAGAGCCAGGTCAGGATCATAGGGCCCCCTCCATCCGGAGCGCGCTGATCTCGGCCCCGGTCAGGCCGAGCTCGGTGAGGACGGCGTCGGTGTCCGCGCCGTGCGGGCGGCCCGCCCAGCGGATCCCGCCGGGGGTCTCGGACAGACGGAAGAGGACGTTCTGCATCCGGAGCGGGCCGAGCTCCGGGTCCTCGACCTCCGTGACGGAGTCCAGGGCCGCGAACTGCGGATCGGCCAGGACGTCCCGTACGTCGTACACCCGGGCGATCGCCGCCTCCGCCTCCTCGAAGGCGGCGACCACGTCGTCGGCCTTGTGGCGGGCGATCCAGTCGCCGACCGCCGCGTCGAGCACGGGCGCGTGGGCGGCCCGGTCGGAGCCGGACGCGAACCACGGCTCGGCCGCCAGCTCGGGCCGGCCGACCAGGCGCAGCACCCGTTCCGCCACGGACTGCGCCGAGGTGGAGACCGCCAGCCAGCGGCCGTCTGCGCTGCGGTAGGTGTTGCGGGGGGCGTTGTTGACGGAGCGGTTCCCGGTGCGCGGCTGGACGTAGCCGAGCTGGTCGTACCAGAGCGGGTGCGGGCCCAACACGGTCAGGATCGGCTCGATGATCGCCAGGTCCACGACCTGCCCGCGGCCGGTGCGGTCCCGGCCGGCGAGCGCCGTCATCACCGCGTACGCGCAGGTCAGCGCGGCGATCGAATCGGCCAGCCCGAACGGCGGCAGGGTCGGCGGGCCGTCCGGCTCCCCGGTGATCGCGGCGAAACCGCTCATGGCCTCCGCGAGGGTGCCGAATCCGGGGCGGCGCGCGTACGGGCCCTGCTGGCCGAAGGCCGTGACCCGGGCGAGGACCAGCCGCGGGTTGGCGGCGGACAGCTCGTCCCAGCCGAGGCCCCACCGCTCCAGGGTTCCGGGGCGGAAGTTCTCGACGACCACGTCGGCGGTGGCGGCCAGCCGCAGCAGGGTGTCCCGGCCGCCGGGGGCGGACAGGTCGAGGGTCATCGTCCGCTTGTTCCGGCCCAGCAGCTTCCACCACAGGCCGATCCCGTCCTTGGCGGGGCCGTGCCCGCGGGAAGGGTCGGGGCGGCCCGGATGCTCGACCTTGACCACCTCGGCCCCGAAGTCGCCGAGCAGCGTGGCGGCGAGGGGCCCGGCGAACAACGTGGCGAGGTCGAGCACGCGCAGCCCGGCGAGCGGTCCGGCCCCGCCCGCGGCCCCGGCGCCGGTGTCCGGGTCGGGCGGCTCGGTACCCGGGTCGGGCAGCTCGGTGTCCGGCGCGGTCGGGGTCATGACCGGGCGCCGGCGGTGAAGGCCGCGTCCGTCTCGGCCCGCGCCGGCATCGAGTCCTGGGCCCCCGGCCGCTGCACCGACAGGGACGCCGCCGTCGCCGCCCACGCCAGTGCCTCCCGTACCGGCCGGCCCTCGCCCAGCGCCACCGCCAGCGCCCCGACGAACGTGTCCCCGGCCGCCGTGGAGTCCACCGCCCGCACCCGGGGCGCGGGCACCACGTACGGCTCCCGCCCCCGCACCGCGTACAGCGCGCCCGCCGCGCCCAGCGTGACCACCACCTCCGGAACCCGCTCCAGCAGTGCCGCGGCCGCCTGGCGGGGGTCCGTCAGGCCGGTCAGCGCCGCCACCTCGTGCTCGTTGGGCACCAGCAGGTCCACCGAGGACAACAGCTCCGCCGGCAGCGGCTGCGCCGGCGCCGGCGTCAGCACCGTCCGCACGCCGTGCGCGCGGGCCGTGCGGGCGGCCGCCCGCACCGCGGACAGCGGCACCTCCAGCTGGAGCAGCAGCGCCCCGGCGGCGGCGATCCGCGCCTCGTCGCCCGCCTCCAGGTCCGTCACCCGGGCGTTGGCGCCGGGGATGACGATGATGCTGTTGCCGCCCTCGTCGTCGACGGTGATGTGCGCGGTGCCGCTGGCGCCCTCCACGGTCCGCAGGCCCGCCGTGTCGACCCCGGCCGAGGTGAGCGCGGAGCGCAGCCGTACGCCGAACTCGTCGGCGCCGACCGCGCCGATCATCACCACCTCCGCCCCGCACCGGGCGGCGGCGACGGCCTGGTTGGCGCCCTTGCCGCCGGGGACGGTGCGGAACGCGCGGCCGGTGACGGTCTCCCCGAGCCGGGGGGCCTTGGGGACGTAGGCGACGAGGTCCATGTTCGTACTGCCGAGCACGGCGATGGCCGTCATGAGCGTGCTGCCTCCTGTGCGGTGAGCTGGGCGAGGGTGTCGAAGCCGATGCCGTCGAAGCCGGCGACGGTGGTCGCCAGGCGGTTCCTCAGGGGCGCGGCCCAGCGGTCCGGGACCCGGCCGGCCACCAGGGCGGCGATCGAGCCGGCGGTCGCCCCGTTGGAGTCGGTGTCCCAGCCGCCTGAGACGGCACGGCAGACCGAACGGGTGAAGTCACCGTCCGCGTGGGTCAGGGCAGCGGCGACGAGCGCGGTGTTGGGGACGGAGTGGACCCAGTGGTAGTGACCGTAGCGGGCGTGCAGCCGGTCCACGACGCGGTCGAAGTCCCGTTCCTCTCGCGCCGCCCGGATCGCGTGGCGGACGGCCTCGGCGAGGCGCGCGCCGGGTGGTACGACGGCCAGCCCGGCCCGCAGCGCGCCGTGCACGTCGGCCCGGCCGGACGCCGCCTCCGCGATGGCCGCCGCGGCGAACCGGGCGGCGTACAGGCCGTTGCCGGTGTGGCTGAGCGCGGCGTCCCGGCCGGCCTGCTCGGCGGCGGCCCACGGGTCGCCGGGGTTGGTCCAGCCGTGGACGTCGGCGCGGATGAGGGCGCCGATCCACTCCCGGAAGGGGTTGTGGTGGGTGGCGGTCGCCGGGGGCTCCAGCCCGAGCAGCAGGTTCCGGTAGGCGATGCGCTCGGCGGTGAAGGTCCGGCCGGCGGGGAGCTCGTCGAGCCACAGCCGGCCGACGTCGGCGGTGGTGAAGCGGCGGCCGTGGCGCCGCACGAGCAGCAGGTTCAGCAGCGGGTAGTCGAGGTCGTCGTCCTCGGGCGCGCCGTCGATGTTCTCGGCGAGGGAGGTGGCGGCGGAGCGGCGGTTCCACGGGTACGCGGCCAGCAGGTCGGGCGGCACGCCGCGGGCGGTGAACCAGTCGTCCAGCGGCCAGTTCCCAGCCGCCCGGGCCAGCGCCCTGATCCCCTCCAGCGGCAGCTTCTCCACCGGCTTCCCGAGCACGCACCCCACGGCCCGCCCCGTCCAGGCCGCCTCCAGCCGCCCCACCAACCCACCGCCCGGCCCCCCACCACTCCGGGCCCCGGCGCTCTGCGCCCCGGTGCGCCCGGCTGACGGGGCGGTGGCGGGTCCGGTCGGCACGGCCCCGGGCCCGGCGGGGGAGGAGGGGCGGGGGAGGGCGGCCAGTTCGGCCAGGAGCCGGACGGCCAGGTCCCGGAGTTCCGGCGGGGCCGGGTCGGCCGAGGCGCCGGCCCGGGCGGGGGCCGGACGGCCGCCCGCCGCCAGCCAGCGGCGCAGCAGCGGCTCCGCGTCCCGCCCGTCCTGCGCGGCCTGCCGCAGCTCGTGGCCGACGAGGTCCTCCGGCTGCACCCAGGTCAGCCGCAGCCCGCCGCCCGGCGCGCCCCTCACAGGCCCGCGATCGTCGCGAAGGCCGCCTCGTGGGCGCGGCGCCGCGACCGGTCCAGGGCGAAGACCTCCCGGGCCACCGCCGCCAGCGCCGCCGCCGGCGCGTGCAGGTCGAGCCGGCTGGCCTCCGCGACCTGCTTGGCCCAGCCCGCCGGCACCGCGGCCCCGCCCGACAGCGCCCCGGCGACCGCCCCCGCCATGGTGGCGGTGGAGTCGCAGTCCCGCCCGTAGTTGACCGCGCCGAGCACGGCGTCCTCGTACGCGCCGCCCGCCACGACGAGCATGCCGAGCGCGACCGGCAGCTCCTCGATCGAGTGCACCCGGGACGGCCGCCGGGCGGCCAGCGACGGCGCGCGGTAGTCCGGTCCGACCGAGTCGTAGGGGGCCACCGCCGCCCGCAGCGGCCCCAGCGCCGACTCGAAGTCCCGGTGGCGCCCGGCCACTTCGCAGACCGCCTCGATCGCGGCCCGCGTACCGTCCTTGGCCAGGGCGAGCGCGGCGTCCACCACCGACGACACCGTCGCCCCCGGCGCGCACGCGGCGGCGACGGCCGCCGCGAGGACCCCGGCGGCCTCCCGCCCGTACGAGGACTGGTGGGCGCCCGCGATGTCCAGCGCCTCCGCGTACGCGCCCGCCGGATTGCCGGCGTTGACGATGCCGACCGGCGCCGCGTACATCGCCGCACCGCAGTTGACGATGTTCCCGGTGCCGGCCTCGCGCGGGTCGGCGTGCCCGTAGTGCAGACGGGCCACGATCCACTTCTCGGCGAGGAAGACCCGCTGGAGGGGGAGGGCCTCGGCCTCCAGCTCCGGGATCCACCGCGGCCGGGTCATCAGGTCGGGGACCAGGTGCTCGGCGACCGCGTACGCGTCCAGGTGGTCCCGTACGGCCTCGTAGACCCGGACCAGGGCGTGCGTCATGAGGGTGTCGTCGGTGACGCGGCCGTCGCCCTTGTGGTACGGGGCGATGGGGCGGGCGGTGCGCCAGTCCTCGTACCAGGGGCCGACGATGCCGTGGACGCGGCCGCCGTGGCGCTGCGCGATCTGGTCCGGGGACCAGCCCTCCACCGGGCCGCCGAGGGCGTCGCCGACGGCGGCCCCGACGAGGCAGCCGGCCGCCCGGTCCTCCAGAGTGAGCGTCATGTCCGAATCATCCCTTGGGTGAGGTGAGTTCCGTGCGAGCGAGCAGCGCGGCGAGTTCGACGAGGTCGGTGCCGGCGAGGCGGGGCAGGGCGCAGCCGGAGAGGATCCGGCAGGCCTCGCGCCAGGCGGCGGGGACGGAGTCGCCGCCGCCGAGGGCGCCGGTGAGCGCGCCGGCGAGGGCCGGGGCGGAGTCCGCGACCCGGGACAGGCAGGCCGCGGCGGGCACGGCGTCGATCACACGGCCGCGGGAGGCAGTGGCCAGGGCGAGGGCGACCGGGACGGTCTCGGCGGCGGCGATGCCGTAGCTGTAGACGTGGTCGACGATCTCGTGTTCGAGGGTGGGGACGATGGCGAAGGCGCCGCCGCCCTCCGTGTGGGTACGGGCGAGCTTGACGGCGTGGCGGGCGTTGCGGCCGATCTCCGTGGCCTCGGGGAGCTGGGCGAGGGCGGCCTCGACGGCGGTGTCGGGGTCCGCGCCGGCGAGGGCCGCGGCGACGGCGGCGGCCATGGCCCGCGCGCCGTGGACGCCGTCCCCGTCCTGCGTGTAGCGGGCGTCGAACTCGGCGAGGTCGGCGGCCGCGGCCGGGTCGCCGGGGTGGACGGCGGCGAGGACGCAGGCGCGGACGCACGCGGCGTCGTCGAAGTAGTGCGGGTTGTCATGGCCGGTGGCGGGCGGACGCAGCCCGGCGGCGAGGTTGCCGAGGCCGGCCCGTACCGAGATCCGGGCGCGCAGCGGCAGCACGGCGGACTCGACCTCGGGGGCGCGGTCCGCGGCGGCGGCGATCTCGCTGGCCAGGGCGTTCCAGGCGAGGTCGATCGCGGCCCGCATCCGGCGGGACCGGCTGAGGTCGCTGAGCAGGCCCTCGGCGGCGGTGAGCACGGACTCGGCGGCGAAGGCCGCCCACTCGGCGTCGTCGGACGGGCCGAGCAGCAGGGGCTCCGGTGGCTGGTTCAGGGCGATGGGGACGGGGAGGGTGGTGGTGGCGTTCTGCTCGGCGAACGTGTCCAGCTCACGGGTGAGCCGGCGGGTCCACTCGGGCATCCGGCTGGCCCGGTGCCGAGCGGCCGGCCACCCGGCGGCGTCCCCGGCCGCGAGCCCGAGCAGCAGCCCTTCGATCCGCCCCCGCCGCGCCTCCCCGCCGCAACCCGCGCCACCGCCGAGGCCGGCGCCCGGTCCGGCCGCGGGCGCGCTGCCCGCCGGGGCCCGGCTGCCGGCCGCGACCCCGAGCCCGCTGCCCGCCCCCGTCCATCCGGCCACATCCCCGGCGGCGACCCCGAGCCCGCCGTGCGCGACGGCTGCGGGTGTGCAGGCGGCCCTGGCCCCGGGCCCGCCCTGTGAGCCGGTCGCGGGCCCGCCACGGGCCACGGTCGCGGGCCTGCCGCCCGTCACGGTCCCGGGGCCGCCGCCGGCCACCGTCGCGGGCTTGTCGCCCGCCATGGCTTCGGGCCCGCCGCCGGCCACGGTCCCGGGCCCGCCGCCCGTCACGGTCCCGGGCTTGTCGCCCGCCATGGCTCCGGGGCCGCCGCCCGCCGCAGCGCCGGGCACGCGGCGCGGCACCGGCGTGGAAAGGCCGCTCGGCGGGACCCCGGGGCCGCTGCGCGGCACGGCCCCGCCCGTGTCGCCCGGCAGCGCCGCGGGCGGGCCGTCGGCGTCGGGGCGGCGGGGCGGGGGCCACACCGCGGTCGCGCCCGGCCGCTCGTCCGGTTGCGGGGCGAGGCCGTCGCCGCGGGCGAGGACCGGGGCGGCCGGGGCGGCCGGGGCGGGGGCCGGGGGACGTGCGGCCCCGGGCCGGGCCGGGGTGGGAGCGTGGGGCGCCGGGTCGGGGGCCTGCGGTGGGGTCATCGGGGGGTCTCGGATTCCGGGGTGAGGAGGTCGGCGACGTCCACGACGCGGTAGCCGCGCATCGACGGCAGGCACCGGCCGCGTACCGGCCCGATCGCCGACGCCCACGCCTCGGGGATGGCGTCGACGCCGCCCAGCGCCCCGGCGAGGGCGCCCGCCACGGCCGCCGTGGTGTCCGCGTCGCGGCCCATGTTCACCGCGGTGAGCACCGATTCGGCGAAGTCCCCACGGCAGGCGGCGAACGCCCCGAAGGCCAGGCCGACGGCCTCCGGGGCGAGGTCGGTCCACGGGTAGCCGCCGATGACCACCGCGGAGCGGACGGCCCGTTCGCCGCGCGGGGCGGCGGTCACGGCCCGCCGCAGGGAGCGGGCGGTCCAGGAGTCCGACGGGATGACCGACAGGGCGGCGGAGACCACCGACGCGGGCCCGGCCCCGGCCATCGCCGCCGCGACGCCCGCGGCGACGGCCTGGCCGCCGTAGATGCCCTCCCCGTCGTGGCTGACGGTGCCGTCGATCGCGACGAGCCGGGCGGCCTCGGCGGGCCGGCCCGCCGCGAACACCCCGAACGGCGCCGCCCGCATCGCCAGCCCGTCCGACCAGGCGTGCCGGTGCTGCGCCGAGATGGGCGCCGCGAGTCCGCGGCGCAGGTTCTCCAGCGTGCCCCGCTCGGAGAACCCCGCCCCGCGGAACGGCCCCTCGTCCAGGTCGGCGATCCAGTGGTGCCAGGCGCGTTCCACGTGCGCGACGGTCAGCGCCGAGCCGTGGCGGGCGAGCAACAGCCCCGAGAAGATCGCGTATTCCGTGTCGTCGGTGCCGGTCGGGTCCCCGGTGACGAAGCCCTCGATCCGCCCCCACTGCGCCCGGATCTGCGACGGTTTCATGTTCTCCGCCGGGGCGCCCAGCGCATCGCCCACCGCGAGGCCCAGGAGGGCGCCCCTGGACCGTGCGAGGAGGACCTGTGGGGGGCAGGGACCGCCCGGAGTGCGTGCAGCGGTGAGCTCCATGGCGCGCGCCTCTCCATCCGAGGGGGCTGGACGGGGCCCGTCGTGACCCCTAGGGGGATTTGTGTCACGACATACGGTTTGTCGGTCGTCGCGAAACACCCCGCCCGCGCCGTCGTCACCCGGTCGCCGACCACCAAATGCCCAGGTAAGTACGGCCTTCCTTGCTGGCGGGCCACAGAAATCGTGCGTAGTTTCGAGGTGTTGAGGGGGCGGAGCGTGCCAGGGCTCCCGTGCGCCCACCGTACGGACAAAAGGGGAGACACGTCGCATGTCCATCATCGACATAGAAGCACCGCTGCACACGGCCCACCGGGACAACCACACCCACCGGGACGTCAACGGCGGCTGGCTGCGGCCGGCCGTGTTCGGTGCCATGGACGGCCTCGTCTCCAACCTCGCCCTGATGACCGGCGTGGCCGGCGGCGCCGTCGCCCCGCACACCGTCGTCATCACCGGACTGGCCGGTCTCGCGGCCGGCGCCTTCTCGATGGCCGCCGGCGAGTACACCTCGGTCGCCTCGCAGCGCGAGCTGGTCCTCGCCGAACTCGACGTCGAGCGGCAGCAGTTGCGCAAGCACCCCGTCGACGAGATGGAAGAGCTGGCCGAGCTCTACGTCTCGCGCGGCGTCACCCCCGCCCTCGCCCGCGAGGTCGCCGTGCAGCTGTCCCGCGACCCCGAGCAGGCCCTGGAGATCCACGCCCGCGAGGAGCTCGGGATCGACCCCGACGACCTGCCGTCGCCGCTGGTCGCCGCGGCCTCCTCGTTCGGCTCCTTCGCGCTGGGCGCACTGCTGCCCGTCCTGCCCTACCTGCTCGGAGCCACCGCCCTGTGGCCCGCGGTGCTGCTCGCCCTGGTCGGACTCTTCGCCTGCGGGGCCGTCGTCTCCAAGGTCACCGCCCGGTCCTGGTGGTACAGCGGCCTGCGGCAGCTCCTGCTGGGTGGCGCGGCCGCGGGTGTGACGTACATCCTGGGAACCTGGATCGGCGCAGCCATAGGCTGACCGCACAACCAATGAGACACTATGCAGAGCGCAACATAAGTAGTCCGTTACCCTGCGGTTTCAAGTCCGTGTCCGCCGGGCATCACAGAGCAGGGCGCGCAGGGCAACGATGCCCATGAACCTGCGCCGGACCCCCGCCCAGCGTCGTGCCGCGGCACACGCCGCGATCCACTCTGACCTGCAACGCCACACCCCGTGCCAGACCCTTGAGCACACCATCTCTGCCCCGTGCGGTGTCCGCATGGTGAAACGCTGATATCCGCTTCCCGGGATACCGGCCATCATGTAACCTGCACGAAATTTCGCAGAGGGCCAACGTCGTCCCTCGGCTATGCACCAATGCCACGACGACGACGGGAGAGCCGATGCGTTCCGCATCCACGCACTCCGCGACCGGCCCCAGCAGCGCCGCCTGGTCGCACATGGACGGTCGCCCCGCCCGACAGGGCATGTACGACCCGCGCAACGAGCACGACGCCTGCGGCGTCGGCTTCGTGGCCAACCTCAGCGGCGAGGCCGGCCACGCGCTGGTCGAACAAGCGCTGACCGTACTGCGGAACCTCGAGCACCGCGGCGCCACCGGCTCCGAGCCGGATTCCGGCGACGGAGCCGGCATCCTCTGCCAGGTCCCGGACGCCTTCCTGCGCGAGGCCGCCGGATTCCCGCTCCCCGCCGCCGGCGCGTACGCCGTCGGCATCGCCTTCCTCCCCGCCGACGCCGCCGCACGGGCCGTCGCCGTGGAACAGATCGAGGCCGTCGCCGCCGAGGAGGGCCTCACCGTCCTCGGCTGGCGCGAGGTCCCGGTCACCCCCGACCTGCTCGGCAACGGCGCCCGCGCCACCATGCCGGCCTTCTCGCAGCTCTTCGTCACCGACGGCGAGACCACCGGGATCGCCCTGGACCGCAAGGCCTTCGTGCTGCGCAAGCGCGCCGAACGCGAGGCCGGGGTCTACTTCCCCTCGCTGTCCGCCCGCACCATCGTCTACAAGGGCATGCTGACCACCGGCCAGCTGGAGCCCTTCTTCCCGGACCTCTCCGACCGCCGCTTCGCCTCGGCGCTCGCCCTGGTCCACTCCCGGTTCTCCACCAACACGTTTCCGTCCTGGCCGCTCGCACACCCGTACCGGTTCGTCGCCCACAACGGCGAGATCAACACGGTCAAGGGCAACCGGAACTGGATGCGGGCCCGCGAGTCCCAGCTCGCCACCGAGGCCTTCGGCCAGGGCGCACTCGACCGGATCTTCCCCATCTGCACCCCGGACGCCTCCGACTCCGCCTCCTTCGACGAGGTCCTGGAGCTCCTGCACCTCGGCGGCCGCTCGCTGCCCCACGCCGTGCTGATGATGATCCCGGAGGCCTGGGAGAACCACACCTCCATGGACCCGGCCCGGCGCGCCTTCTACCAGTACCACTCCACGATGATGGAGCCCTGGGACGGCCCGGCCTGCGTCACCTTCACCGACGGCACGCAGGTCGGCGCGGTCCTCGACCGCAACGGTCTGCGCCCCGGCCGCTACTGGGTCACCGACGAGGGCCTCGTCGTGCTCTCCTCCGAGGTCGGCGTCCTCGACATCGACCCCGCCAAGGTCGTCCGCAAGGGCCGCCTCCAGCCCGGCAGGATGTTCCTCGTCGACACCGCCCAGAACCGGATCATCGAGGACGACGAGATCAAGGCCGAGCTGGCCGCCGCCGCCCCGTACGCCGAATGGCTGGAGTCCGGCGAGATCGAACTCACCGACCTGCCCGAGCGCGAGCACGTCGTCCACACCCACGCCTCGGTCACCCGCCGCCAGCAGACCTTCGGCTACACCGAGGAAGAGCTCCGCGTCATCCTCGCCCCGATGGCCCGCGCCGGAGCCGAGCCGATCGGCTCCATGGGCACCGACTCCCCGATCGCCGCGCTCTCCGAGCGGCCCCGGCTCCTCTTCGACTACTTCACCCAGCTCTTCGCGCAGGTCACCAACCCGCCGCTGGACGCCATCCGCGAGGAGCTCGTCACCTCGCTCGTGTCCTCGCTCGGCCCGCAGGGCAACCTGCTGGAGCCCACCGCCGCGTCCTGCCGCAGCGTCACGCTCCCCTTCCCGGTGATCGACAACGACGAGCTGGCCAAGCTCATCCACATCAACGCCGACGGCGACATGCCCGGCATGAAGGCGGCCACCCTCTCCGGCCTCTACCGGGTCTCCGGCGGCGCCGACGCGCTCGCCGCCCGCATCGCCGAGATCCGCGCCGAGGCCGACGCGGCCATCGCGAACGGCGCCCGCCTGATCGTCCTGTCGGACCGCCACTCGGACGCCGAGCACGCGCCGATCCCGTCGCTGCTGCTGACCGCCGCAGTCCACCACCACCTCATCGCCACCAAGCAGCGCACCCAGGTCGGCCTGCTCGTCGAGGCCGGCGACGTCCGCGAGGTCCACCACGTCGCCCTGCTCATCGGCTACGGCGCCGCCGCCGTCAACCCGTACCTCGCCATGGAGTCCGTCGAGGACCTGCTGCGCGACGGCACCTTCATCGAGGGCATCGAGCCCGAGAAGGCCATCCGGAACCTGATCTACGCCCTCGGCAAGGGCGTCCTGAAGGTCATGTCCAAGATGGGCATCTCCACCGTCGCCTCCTACCGCGGCGCCCAGGTCTTCGAGGCCGTCGGCCTCGACGAGCAGTTCGTCGAGACGTACTTCCAGGGCACCGCCACCAAGATCGGCGGCGCCGGCCTCGACGTCATCGCCAAGGAGGTCGCCGCCCGCCACGCCAAGGCCTACCCGGCCTCCGGGATCGCCCCCGCGCACCGCGCGCTGGAGATCGGCGGCGAGTACCAGTGGCGCCGCGAGGGCGAGCCGCACCTGTTCGACCCGGAGACGGTCTTCCGTCTCCAGCACGCCACCCGCAACCGCCGGTACGACATCTTCAAGAAGTACACGGACCGGGTGAACGAGCAGTCCGAGCGCCTGATGACGCTCCGCGGCCTGTTCGGCTTCAAGTCCGACCGCCCGGCCATCCCCGTGGACGAGGTCGAGCCCGTCTCCGAGATCGTCAAGCGCTTCTCCACCGGCGCCATGTCGTACGGCTCCATCTCCAAGGAGGCGCACGAGACCCTCGCCATCGCCATGAACCAGCTGGGCGGCAAGTCCAACACCGGCGAGGGCGGCGAGGACCCGGACCGCCTCTACGACCCGGCGCGCCGCTCGTCGATCAAGCAGGTCGCCTCCGGCCGCTTCGGCGTCACCAGCGAGTACCTGGTCAACGCGGACGACATCCAGATCAAGATGGCCCAGGGCGCCAAGCCCGGCGAGGGCGGCCAGCTGCCCGGCCACAAGGTGTACCCGTGGGTCGCCAGGACCCGGCACTCCACCCCGGGCGTCGGCCTGATCTCCCCGCCGCCGCACCACGACATCTACTCCATCGAGGACCTCGCCCAGCTCATCCACGACCTGAAGAACGCCAACCCGGCCGCCCGCGTCCACGTGAAGCTGGTCTCCGAGGTCGGCGTCGGAACGGTCGCCGCGGGCGTCTCCAAGGCCCACGCGGACGTCGTCCTCATCTCCGGCCACGACGGCGGCACCGGCGCCTCCCCGCTCACCTCGCTCAAGCACGCGGGCGGCCCCTGGGAGCTCGGCCTCGCCGAAACCCAGCAGACCCTGCTGCTCAACGGGCTGCGCGACCGGATCGTCGTCCAGACCGACGGCCAGCTCAAGACCGGCCGCGACGTCGTCATCGCCGCCCTGCTGGGCGCCGAGGAGTTCGGCTTCGCCACCGCCCCGCTCGTCGTCTCCGGCTGCGTCATGATGCGCGTCTGCCACCTCGACACCTGCCCGGTCGGCATCGCCACCCAGAACCCGGTCCTGCGCGACCGCTTCTCCGGCAAGCCCGAATTCGTCGTCAACTTCTTCGAGTTCATCGCCGAAGAGGTCCGCGAGCTCCTCGCCGAGCTGGGCTTCCGCTCCATCGAGGAGGCCGTCGGCCGCGCCGAACTGCTCGACACCACCGAGGCCGTCACCCACTGGAAGGCGCAGGGCCTGGACCTGGAGCCGCTCTTCCACGTGCCGGACCTGCCCGAGGGTGCCGTCCGCCACGCCCTGGTCCCGCAGGACCACGGCCTGGAGAAGGCCCTCGACAACGAGCTCATCGAGCTCGCCGCCGACGCCCTGAACGCGGCCACCGCCGAGGAGGCCCAGCCCGTCCGCGCCCAGGTCGCCATCCGCAACATCAACCGCACCGTCGGCACCATGCTCGGCCACGAGGTCACCAAGAAGTTCGGCGGCGCGGGCCTGCCCGCCGACACCATCGACCTCACCTTCACCGGCTCCGCCGGCCAGTCCTTCGGCGCCTTCCTGCCGAAGGGCATCACCCTCCGCCTCGAAGGCGACGCCAACGACTACGTCGGCAAGGGCCTCTCCGGCGGCCGCATCGTCGTCCGCCCGGACCGCGCCGCCGACCACCTCGCCGAATACAGCACCATCGCCGGCAACACCATCGGCTACGGCGCCACCGGCGGCGAGATGTTCCTGCGCGGCCGCACCGGCGAACGGTTCTGCGTCCGCAACTCCGGCGCCCTGGTCGTCTCGGAAGGCGTGGGCGACCACGGCTGCGAGTACATGACCGGCGGCACCGCCGTCGTCCTCGGCGAGACCGGCCGCAACTTCGCGGCCGGCATGTCCGGCGGCGTCGCGTACGTCATCGACCTCGACCCCCACCAGGTCAACGCCGGCAACGCGGGGGCCGTCGAAGCCCTCTCCGACGAGGACGAGCAGTGGCTGCACGATGTGGTGCGCCGCCACGAGGAGGAGACCGGCTCGACCGTCGCCGCGAAGCTCCTCGCTGACTGGCCCGCCTCGGCGGCCCGCTTCAGCAAGATCATCCCGACCACGTACAAGGCAGTGCTCGCCGCCAAGGACGCCGCTGAGCGGGCCGGACTCTCGGAGTCCGAGACCACCGAGAAGATGATGGAGGCGGCGACCCATGGCTGACCCGAAGGGCTTCCTCACCACCACCCGCCAGACCGCCTGCTCCCGCCCGGTGGAGGAGCGGCTCAAGGACTGGAACGAGGTCTACGTCCGCGGCTCCCTGCTCCCCATCATCAGCGAGCAGGCCGGCCGCTGCATGGACTGCGGCATCCCGTTCTGCCACAACGGCTGCCCGCTGGGGAACCTGATCCCCGAGTGGAACGACTACGCCTACCGCGAGGACTGGGCGGCCGCGTCGGAGCGCCTGCACGCCACCAACAACTTCCCGGAGTTCACGGGCCGCCTGTGCCCCGCCCCGTGCGAGTCGGCGTGCGTGCTCGGCATCAACCAGCCGGCCGTCACCATCAAGAACGTCGAGGTCTCCATCATCGACAAGGCGTGGGACAACGGCGGCGTCGCCCCGCAGGCCCCCGAACGCCTCTCCGGCAAGACCGCCGCGGTCATCGGCTCCGGCCCGGCCGGCCTCGCCGCGGCCCAGCAGCTGACCCGCGCCGGCCACACCGTCGTCGTGTACGAGCGCGCCGACCGCATCGGCGGCCTGCTGCGCTACGGCATCCCCGAGTTCAAGATGGAGAAGGTGCACATCAACCGCCGCATCGAGCAGATGCGCGCGGAGGGCACCAAGTTCCGCACCGGCATCGAGGTCGGCCGCGACATCACCGCCACCGACCTGCGCAAGCGGTTCGACGCCGTCGTCATCGCCGCCGGCGCCACCGTCTCCCGCGACCTGCCGGTCCCGGGCCGGGAGCTGAACGGCGTCCACTTCGCCATGGAGTACCTGCCGCTCGCCAACAAGGTCCAGGAGGGCGACTTCGTCGCCCCGCCCATCACGGCCGAGGGCAAGCACGTCGTCGTGATCGGCGGCGGCGACACCGGCGCCGACTGCGTCGGCACCGCCCACCGCCAGGGCGCCCTCTCGGTCACCCAGCTGGAGATCATGCCCCGCCCCAACGAGGAGCGGAACGCGGTCTCCCAGCCGTGGCCGACCTTCCCCATGCTCTACAAGGTCACCTCGGCCCACGAGGAGGGCGGCGAGCGGGTCTACTCGGTCTCCACCACCCACTTCGAAGGCGACGAGGACGGCAACGTCCAGGCCCTCCACCTGGTCGAGGTCGACTTCGTCGACGGCAAGCTGGTCCAGCGCCAGGGCACCGAGCGCCGCATCCCCGCCCAGCTCGTCACCCTCGCCATGGGCTTCACCGGCACCGACCGGTCCAACGGCCTGGTCGAGCAGTTCGGCCTCGCGCTGGACGAGCGGGGCAACGTCGCCCGCGACGCCGCCTACGCCACCAACGTCGACGGCGTCTTCGTCGCCGGCGACGCCGGCCGCGGCCAGTCCCTCATCGTGTGGGCCATCGCCGAGGGCCGCTCCGCGGCCCGCGGCGTGGACCGCTACCTGACGGGCAGCAGCACCCTCCCGTACCCGGTGAAGCCGACGGACCGCGCCCTGGCGGTCTGACCGCGGACCTCCCTGCAGTAACCCCCTCCCGCTGACGCGGGAGGCCCCTCACACGGGCCGTACAACGGCGTACGGAACTCGACACGGCGCCCGCCACCTTCCCCGACCAGGGACGGCGGGCGCCGTGGCGCGTGGCACGAGGGGCAGGAGCGGCCCTCGTCAGAGCAGCCGCCCCCGTGCTCCGCCCCGCGGCACCCTCATGCCCCGGGACCGCCAGGTCCCGGCCGCCGCCGCTGGAGACTGCGCCGCGCCTCCCCTACTCCGGCTGGACCACCGTTGCGCCCCAGCGCGTGGACGGGGACGAGGCCGTCACCGCGGCCTGGAAGCCGCCGTGGAGGCCGGTGCCGAGGGGGACCGTGACGCGGGCCGGGTCACCGACCGGGCAGGCCAGCGTGAAGGGGGCCGGGTCGCGGTCCGGGTGCTCATCGAGGCGGAAGGCCACCTCGATGCTGCCGCCGCCCTCACAGGCGAACGTGGTGTACGTGTCCAGCCAGGCGGCGAGGCCGCCCGAGACGAAGCCGCCGGAACCCCTCTGCTCCTGCACCCAGATCAGCCCGTCGGGGCCCGGGTAGCCGATGAGCTCGTCCTGTGCCGAGGCCTGGCCCGTTCCGGCGGTCAACGCCAGTGCCGAGGCCAGCGCCGCCGCCGCAAAGGCCTTGCGGCCCGTCAACGTGTGCTGCATTTCTCCCCCTTGGAATCCTCGGGTCGGTCGAGCCCGAGGTGCTCCACGTTAGGTGCTGCCTCTGACAGTGCTTGTGGTGCGGGCCGTGAGGGCGGCGAGGGCCGAGCGGCTCGTGACGCCCGTCTTGCGGAAGATGTGGGAGAGGTGGGTGTCCACCGTGCGCGGGCTGAGGTACAGGCGCGCCGCGATGGCAGGGGTGGTGAGGCCCTCGGCCACCAGGGACGCGATCTCCTGTTCCCGTCGTGTCAGGCCAGGTAGGCCCGATGTCCTCGGCAGGCCGGGGGTGGCCGGCGCCAGCGGCGCGGTCTGCCGCGCCGGTCGTAACAGGTCCGCCAGGTCCGTCAGGAGCTTGGCGCCGCCCCATTCGGCCAGGCGGTGGCCGCGCTGCCACATGCGTTCCGCCGCGTCGGCCCTGCCCGACTCGGCCGTCAGGGACGCGCCCAGGAGCAGGGACTGGGCCTCCCACAGGGCCGCGCCGGAGCGGGCGGCCTCCTCCGCGGCCAGTGCGTACCGCCGGGCCGCCGCGGCCGCAGCCCCCTGCGCGGCCAGCACCTGGCCCTCGCTCCGCAGGGCCGACGCCCGTTGGACGGGCAGGCCCAGGTGCTCCGCCTCGCGGCGGGCCCGCCGCGCCCACTGCTCGGCGTCGGCCAGATCGCCGGTGACCACGGCCGCGGTGACCAGGACCTCCAGGAACAGCGGCCGCATCGACGGCTGCAGCCCCGCCTGGTCCGGCCCGCCCGCCCGCAGGATCGCCGACCGGGCGCGCGGCGCGTCCCCGGCGTGCAGGGCGGCGTAGCCCATCACGCACCACGCCAGGGACGCCCACCAGCTGGTCCGCGGTCCGAGCGCGGCGACCGCCTCCTCGGCGACGGCCAGTGCCACGCCGTCGCCGGGCGGCTGCGCGGCGATCAGCACCTGGGCCTTGTTCGCCAGGACCAGTGCCACCAACTCGTCACTGCCGATGCCGCGGGCGATGCTCTCGGCCTCGTCCACCAGGTCCAGGGCCGAGCCCAGCCGGCAGGAGTGCGTGTGGACGATCGCCTTGCACAGCAGCAGGTGGGGCAGCAGGTGCAGCGGCCCGCGCCGCCGGGCGATGGCCACGCCCCGGTCGGCGTGCCGCTCGGCGTCCTCGTACCGTTCCAGGTAGAACTCGGCCCAGCCGAGCCGGGCCAGCGGCTCGCACGAGTCCGCGAGGTCGCGGTCGGGGAGGGCGTCCACGCAGGCCCCGGCGCGGTCGGTGTACTCCCGGGCCGCGGGCAGGTTCCCGTCGTACGCCTCCCCGAGCGCCGAGATCGCCAGCGCGCCCGCGGCGGCCGGCTCGTCGCCGAGGGTCCGGGCCAGCTCGTACGTGTGGAGCAGCTCCGCCCGGACGTCCTGGTAAGCCGAGGCGTGCGGTGCGGAGGAGCCCAGTTCCAGGCCGAGGGCGACCGCCTCGGCGGGCCCGGGGGCGGGCCGCCTGCGCAACTCCCGGCGCAGGAGGGCCACGGAGGCCCGGTACTGGCCGAGGTGCCGTTCCATCGACGCGCACAGGGTGACCGCGGCCGCCCGCATCACGGCGCCGTCCCGGCCGTCCCCGCCGTTCCCGTCGTCCCCGCCGGCGGGTCCGGCCCCCGCGCCGCCGCCGTCCGCCGGTATCGCGGCGATCACCTCGTGCAGCAGGTCCCGGCTCTCGCGCAGCTTCCCGCACACGCTCAGCGCCCGCGCCCGCTTCAGCAGCAGTTCCCGCCGGCGCGCGGTGTACGGGGGCGTGTCGGGCATGACCCGCAGCACCACCCCCAGCCAGTGCGCGCTGCTCGCGGGGGCGGTGGTCTCGGACTGCCCGGCCGCCTCCAGCAGGACGTCGGCCAGCTCCGGGTCCCAGCCGGTCAGCGCCCGCTCCACGTGGTGCGCCCGTACGGACGCGGCCGCGCCGGCGCCGGCCAGCGCGGCGGCGGCCCGCCGGTGCATCCCGGCGCGCCGGTGGTGTTCGGTGTTCTCGTGGACCACGGCCCGCAGCACCGGATGCCGCAGCGACCACCTTCCGCCCGGCCCAGGGCGCAGCAGGTCCCGGCGGGCCAGCGCGCTCAGGTCCGCGTGGAGCCCGGCGAGGTCGGGGGCCGCCGCGGTCAGGGCCAGCAGCGGCGGCGTGCTGTGGTCGCCGAGGACGGCGACCGCCTCGGCGGTGCGGCGCTGCGCGGCGGTCAGCGGGCTCAGCTCGTCGAGGAGCAGGGTGGCCAGCCCGCCGGCCGGGACCGCGCTGGCGGACTGTCCCTGGAGCAGGGTCAGGAAGTACAGCGGGTTGCCCTCGCTGGCCGCGTACAGCCGGGCGGCCCGGCCGGGCGGCAGCCCGGCGGCGAGGTGCTCCCGGCAGGTGTCCTCGGCGAGGGGCCCGAGGTCCAGGCGCAGCACGGCCCCGGCGTCGATGCCCCGGGTGAGCGCGGCCGTGAGGGAGGGCGAGGTCTGCCGGTCCCGCCGGGCCACGATGATCACGACGGGCGCGCGCAGCGGATGCCGCACGAGGTGGTCGAGGAGCTCCAACGAGGCGGGGTCGGCCCAGTGCAGGTCGTCGAGGGCGATGAGCAGGCCGGTCCCGCCGCGCCCGGCCAGCTCGGCGAGCAGCCGGGCGGTGGCGCGGTGCGCGGCGAACCGGTCCGCGGGCCCGGCCCCGGCCACCCCGACCGCCCCGCCCGGCCCGACCCCGTACAGGACCGGAGCCGCCGGAGACTGCGGGTCCAGGTCGTGCAGCAGCTCCGGGTCCAGGTCGGCGAAGGCGTCGGTGAACAGCCGGAACGGAATGTGCCGTTCGTACTCGGTGGCCCGGCCGCGCAGTACCGCCATCCCGCGGTCGGCGGCCCGTTCGCACAACTCGGTCAGCAGCCGGCTCTTGCCGATCCCCGCCGAGCCCGTCAGGTCGACGACGCCCGGCCGGCCTCCGCGCCCGTCGAGCACCGCCTCCAGCCGTTCCAGTTCGGCCCCCCGGCCGACCAGTGGAAACCTGTCCGTCATGGTGACCCTCCCCCCCAGGACTTCCGGTACCCGCAACGGACGGCCGGGATACGTAAGCGGTTCTACGGATGCCGCTGCGCGGGCCCGGGTGCCAGCATCGGAAGGACACCGGCTGCGCCTGACGAGGAGGCCGCATTGCGCCGAATCCGTGTGCTCGTCGTTCCCTTACTGGCCGTCCCTGCGCTCGCGCTCGCGGGGTGCGCGGGCTCGGGGGCCTCCAGGACCTCCCTGTCCGATCCGTTCGCTTCCAAGCCCCCGTCGTCGTCCCCTCCGGCCGCCTCGCCGACGCCGACGCCCGCGGCCCGGCCGGCTCCGACCCCGTCGTGCGTGCCCACGGCGGACATGGGCGAGACGGAACGGCGCGACTACCTCAAGCACCTGAAGAACAGCGAACCCGGGCTTCCCATGGCCGTGTTCGCCACCGACAGCGGGGTGCACCTGTTCGCGGAGCCGACCCGGCGGCCCTGCTCGCCGGTCCCGGTGCGGCTGGGCCACTTCCGGGTGGACGTGAAGCGCGCCACCTCGGGCTCGGCCCAGTACTCGTTCAGGTACGCGCCGATCGCCACGCTCACCGTGAACGTGGGCCCGCAGGACGGCATGGCCCCCGACAGCCGGCCGCCCGGCGCGCAGAACTGCTCCGGCACGCTGTCCGTCGTGTACGTCGGCACGGACATCACCGCCGACGAGCTGCCGGACGAGCTCAGCTTCCGCAGCGGCTCGACCTCGCTGAAGTGGACCTCGGTCGACTTCACCGACGAGCGGGTCCTCGACACCGTGTTCATCCCGCCGCCGGACGCCAAGTCCTGCTGACCGGCCTCCGGCCGGGGCGGGGGTTCCGGCCGGGGGCGGGGCGGGCGGTGCGCCGTGGGGGTGCGCACCGCCCGCCCGCGGCATCCGGCCGCCCGTCGCCGCGCCGGAACGGCTTCCTACGCCGGGTCCTCGCGCGGCGGTTCGTCGTCATCGCCCCGGCGGAAGGTGTGCAGCCCGCGCTGCGGGGTCCAGGTGCGGATCACCAGCTCGTCGACCTCGACGCGGATGTGGACGACCTCCGTCAGGTCGGTGTGGAACAGGTGGAACGGGTGCGGGGTCTGCGTCTCCTCGGCGTACCGGTGCAGCTCGGGCGGGTCCAGCTGCTCGATCGCGCGCCCGGAGATCCGCGCGTCCCCGTCGGGCATGGCCTCGCCCTCGCCCGGGTTGCTGTGCAGGGCGAACCGCGGGTCGCGCTGGAGGTCGCGGGCCTTCATGGAGCCCTGCATCATGCCGAGCCACAGCTCCCCGCCGCGGATGTCGACGTTCAGACCGGTCAGTCGCGGGGAGCCGTCCTTGCGCAGGGTGCCGAGGACGTGGTGGGGGTACTGCGCGAAGCGGGCCCGGACGGTGGCCGCGAGTTCCGGTTCCTGTTTCTCGAACGCTGCCCAGTTGTTCGTCGTCATACGTCCATCAAAGCGCGCGGTACCGGTCGCCGCCGGTCAGGCGCGCACGATGCCCGCCGCCCGGGCCGCCGCCAGCCAGGCCGGGAACTCGCCGACGAGCCGGTCGTACAGGTCCCGGTCCGGGACCGCACGGGGGTCGGGGCCGGCGTGGAAGTAGCCCGCGTTGTCGACCACCCGACGGGCCGGCACGGGCAGTTCGTCGAGGCGGCGCAGGAAGTCGAACTGCTTGCTGTGGGTGTCGCCGAAGCCCACGAACTGCCAGAAGAGCGGCATCCCGGCCGCCTTGCAGAGGTACTTCTCGGCGGCGAACCGGCTGACGGGGCCGCCGTCCGTCTGGAAGACGACCAGGGCGGGACGCGCCGATCCCGAGTCCAGGTAGTGGTCGATGACCGCGTCCATCGCCGCTTCGTACGAGGTCTTGCCCATGTGGCCGAGGCGGGAGGCGATCTCGGCGACGCGGCCGGCGTGTCCGGCGAGCGGGATCTCCTCGACGGCGTCGACGCCGGTGGAGAAGAACACCACGGGGACGCGGCCGTCGTCGTCCAGATGCGCCGACAGGCCGAGCACCCGGTCGGCGAGCGCCTGCACGGTGCCGTCGCGGTAGTACGGGCGCATCGATCCCGAGTAGTCGAGGACCAGGTAGACGCAGGCGCGGCCGCCCTCCAGCCCGTGCTCGCGCAGCGCGGTCCCGGCGCTCTTGTAGAGGCTCACCAGGGCCGGGGCGGTCTCTTCGATCTTGCGGAGGTCGATCGCGCTGGCCGTCATGGGCCGAGGGTACGGCAGGGGGTGGCGCCGCGGTGCCGGTACCGGAGACCCCCGGGCCCCGTGCCCGTGAGGGCCCTCCGGGCATGATGTGTGCATGTCGATGTGGTCGATGCTGCTGCGCACCCTGGTCCTCCTGGTGGTGGAGTACGGTGCCGTGCTGCTGCTGCGGGGGTCGGCGCCGTGGATCCCGGTGCTGCTGGCCGTCTTCGTCGTCGGCTCGGGCGTACTGCACGGCACCGACGCCGAGTTCACCCCGCGCTTCGCGGTCGCGCTCGCCGCCGTGGGCGTCGTCGAGCTCGCCGCCAGGGCCGGGGCGCTGCCGGATCCGCCGGCGATCGCGGCCGGCCCGGCGGCCGCGGTACTGCTCCTCGTCCAGGTCGCCACCCTGCGCCGGTACGTGCGCAGGCCGCGCCCGCGGCGGCGCCGCGCCTGACGCGACCGGCCCGCCGGCTCCGGCTGGCGGGCGGCCCGGGAGATCGAAAAGAATGCCCGCATGACGCCCACCCCCGAGCCCGCACCCGGCTCCGAGGCCACCTCCGGATCCACCTCCGGATCCACCCCCGGATCCACCCCCGGGTCGGAGCCCACCCGCACCTCCAGCCCCGCCCCCGGCGCCGGGCCCGCCCCCGAGCTGCACCCGCGGGCCCGGGCCCGGTCCTTCGACCGTGCCGCCCCGCTGTACGCCGCGCACCGGCCCGGCTACCCCGCCGGGCTGTTCGACGCCGTCGAGGAACTCGCCGGGCGGCCGCTGCGCGGGGCCAGGGTGGCCGACGTCGGCGCGGGGACCGGCATCTCCACCGCCCTGCTGCACGCCCGCGGGGCGCGCGTCCTCGCCGTCGAGCCGGGCGACGGCATGGCCGCCGAGTTCCGGCGGGCCCACCCGCACCTCCCCCTCGTACGCGGCGACGGCAACCGCCTGCCCCTCGCCGGCTCCGCGTTCGACCTGCTCACCTACGCCCAGGCCTGGCACTGGACCGACCCCGCCCGGGCCGTCCCCGAGGCCCGGCGCGTCCTGCGCCCCGGCGGCGCGCTCGCACTGTGGTGGAACGACCCGGACACCGCCGTCGACTGGATCGCCGAGCAGGAGGCCCGGATCCGCGGCTTCTTCCGCGGCGACGTCACCCCGCCCCGGCTGCTGCCCGCCGAGCCGGCGTTCACCACCCGCGCCGTGCGGTGGTCGCGCCGGATCCCCCTCGACGCGCACCTCGCCAACCTGGCCAGCCATTCGGCGTTCCTCGTCCTCGGCCCCGACCGCACCCGCCGGTTCCTGGACGCCGAACGGGCCCTGCTGCGCCCGCTCTTCCCGGACGGCACGGTCGAGGAGTGCTACGTCACCACCGTCGACGTGGCCCGCGTATGAGACGGATACCGGCGCCCGGCCCGACCCCGCCGCTCAGCCGTGTCGCGCGTGCCGCCGCCCTGCCCGTGCTGTGCTGCGCCGCCCTGGCCGCGTGCGCGCCCCTCGGCGCCGCCGCCGGGGCCGACGTCCGCTACGCCGAGGACTTCGACCGCCACGCCCCGCTGCGGGTGGAGGGCTATCCGTCCGCCGGTTCGCTGCGCCTCGTCCAGCAGGTCGTCTGGCGGATCGCCGACGGCTCCCCGGACCGGCTGGAGGACCTCGCCACCGGCGACGCCCCGCCGCGGCAACGGGCGGACACGGCGCGCCGCTGGATCGCCGAGTTCGGCGGGGAAGCCGCGGGGAAGGCCACGGCGGTCTTCTGCGACCCCGGCGACGCCCGCCAGACGGTGGTGCTCCGCTTCCCCGGTACGGGCCGGACCAAGGTGCTCCACGTCCGCCTCGACGGCGCCGGCGGCGAGGACGGCTGGCGCGTACGGATGAACGAACCAGCGGGCGCGCCGCCGGAGCCGCTGCCGCCCTGCCCGAACTCTGACCCGGAGGGCGGGCAGGGCCCCGTGAGCCGCCGGGCCGGTGTCACGGGCGTGCCCTAACCTCGGCCCCGGAAGGCTCCCACCCCACCCGGGAAGGCAGACGCGACGATGGCCTCGGCACCGCAGAAGATCACCACGTTCCTGATGTTCGAGGGCAGGGCGGAGGAGGCCATGGCCTTCTACACCTCGCTCTTCGACGACGCCGAGGTCCTCGACATCACCCGCTACGGCGCCGGGGGCCCCGGCCCCGAGGGCAGCGTGCAGTACGCCACGTTCTCCCTCGCCGGGCAGCAGTTCATGTGCATCGACAGCTACGTCAAGCACGAGTTCGGCTTCACGCCGGCGGTCTCCCTCTTCGTCCAGTGCGACTCCGAGGACGAACTCGACCGCCTCTACGAGGCCCTCGCCGAGCAGGGCGCCGAGCTGATGCCCGTGGGCGACTACGGGTTCAGCGCCCGCTTCGGCTGGGTCAACGACCGGTTCGGCGTCTCCTGGCAGCTGAACCTGGCTGCCTGACCGGGCGCCCGGGCCACGAGCGCCGCCCGGCAGTCCTGCGGGGTGCCCCATGCGTCCCGCAGGGGGCGGGCCTTGCGCAGCCACAGCGAGAGGTCCAGCTCCTCGGTGTAGCCGACGGCGCCGTGCAGCTGCAGCGCGGCCCGGGCCGCGGCGTACGCCGCCTCCCCGGCCATCAGCTTCGCCACGGCCACGTCATCGACCGCACTCCGGCCGGCCCCCGTCCCGGCGCCGCCCGTGCCCGGCCCGCCGGGCGGGCCGTCCGCCAGGGCCAGGGCGCCGGCCCGGAGCACCGGCTCGGCGAACTCCAGACGGATCAGTACGTCCGCCAGCCGGTGCTTCACCGCCTGGAAGCCACCGATCGGCGTGCCGAACTGGCTGCGCTGCTTCACGAACTCCACCGTCCGCGCCAGCAGCGCCTCGCCCAGCCCCACGCACTGCGCGGCCGTCAGCAGCCGCGCCCAGCGCAGCGCGGTGGCCGCCGCCGCGAGCACCGCGGGCCCGGAAGCCAGCAGTTCGCCGCCCGGCGGCAGCGCGGCCAGCCGTCGCGCCGGGTCCTGGGAGACCCGTACCGCCCCGGGGTCCGGCGCCGGGGCCAGCCGGAGCTCCCCGTCGGCCGACACCGTGAAGCGGAGGTCCGCGGTGTCCGCGTCCAGCGCGTACGGTCCGCCGCCCGGCAGCACGACCGTGGCCCGGGCGGCGCCCCCGGCCAGGGCCGGGAGGAAGCGCTTCGACACCTCGGCCGCCTCCGCCGCATCGGCCCCGCCCGCCCCCTGCGCGCCCAGCGCCGCGAGCAGCACCGACGCGGTCGCCGTCTCCACCAGCGGTCCCGGCACGCAGGCCCGGCCCAGTTCCACGAAGCCCGAGGCCAGTTCCACCGGGAGGGGGCCCAGCCCGCCGTACGCCTCGGGGACGGGCAGCGCGAACAGCCCCGTACCGGCCAGCTTCCGCCACACCCCCAGGCCCGGCCCGGTGTCGCCGGCCTGCCAGGCGCGGACCGCCGCCGGCAGGTCCGAGGCGCCGAGCAGCCTGCGCAGCGTACGGGCGAACTCCGACTGTTCCCCGGTCGGCAGGAAGCGCATCAGCGGCGGCCCTTCGGGAGGCCGAGCAGCCGCTCGGCGATGATGTCGCGCTGGATCTCGTTGGTGCCCGCGTAGATGGGGCCGGCCAGGGAGAACACCCACGGCTCGGCCCACTCCCCGTCGGCCAGTTCGCCGTCCGGGCCGAGCAGGTCCAGCGCCGTCTCGTGCAGGGCGATGTCGTACTCGCTCCAGAACACCTTGTTGAGGCTGGACTCGGCGCCGATCGCCTCGCCCGCCGCGAACCGCGAGGCGTTCGTCCAGGTGAACAGCTCGTAGGCGCGGGCCCCGGCCACGGCGTCCGCCACCCGGTCCGCCAGCGCGCCCCCCGGCCCGCCGCCGGCCGCCCGCCACAGCGCGGCCAGCCGGTCCGCCGCGGCCAGGAACCGTCCGGGGGAGCGCAGGGTCAGCCCCCGCTCGTTCCCGGTGGTGGACATCGCGATCCGCCAGCCCTGCCCGGGCTCCCCGATCACGTCCTCGTCCGGTACGAAGACCCCGTCGAGGAAGAGTTCGGCGAAGGCGGGCTTGCCGTCGAGGCGCCCGATCGGCCGGACCGTCACGCCCGGCGCCCGCAGGTCGAACATCAGGTACGTCAGCCCGTGGTGCGGTCGGGCCGCCTCCGGGTCGGAACGGAAGATCCCGAAGGCCCGGTCGGCGAACGCGGCCCGCGAGGACCAGGTCTTCTGGCCGGACAGCAGCCAGCCGCCGTCCGTCCGCACCGCCTTCGAGGTCAGCGCGGCCAGGTCGGAGCCGGCCTCCGGCTCGGACCACGCCTGCGCCCAGACCACCTCCCCAGCCGCCATGGACGGCAGCACCCGGGCCCGCTGCTCCTCGGTCCCGTGGTCGAAGAGGGTGGGAGCGAGCAGACTGATGCCGTTCTGCGAGACCCGGCCGGGCGCGCCCGCGGCCCAGTACTCCTCCTCGAAGACCAGCCACCGCTCGATGTCCGCGCCCCGGCCCCCGTACTCCTCGGGCCAGGACACCACCGACCAGCGGTCCGCGTGCAGCCGCGCCTCCCAGGCGCGGTGGGCGGCGAAGCCCTCCGCGGTCTCCAGGGAGGGCAGCCGGGAGGCGGGGACGTGGCGGGCGAGCCAGTCCCGGGCCTCGGCCCGGAAGGCCTCCACCTCCGGCGGATGGGTCAGGTCCATCAGGCGCTCGCCTCCCCGCTTCCCTAACAAGTGTTTGGTAGGTTAACGTGCGGGTGTGACCGGAGTCGAGGGCGCCGCCACCGGAACCGCAGCCGGCCGTACGGACGGCCCCCGGCGCGGGCGCAGGCACCGAGGAGGCACCGACGTGAACACCCCCGCACCGCCAGGGCCGCCCCCACCACCCGATCCGCCCACACCCCCCGCCGCGCCCGTTCCCGTCCCCGTCCCCGTCCCCGGGCACGGGCTGCTCGACGGCCGCAGCGCCGTCGTCACCGCCGCCGCCGGAGCCGGTATCGGCGGGGCCACCGCCCGCCGCTTCCTCCAGGAAGGCGCCCGCGTCGTCCTCGGCGACGCCCACGCCCGCCGCCTGAAGGAGACCGAGGAGGCGCTCGCCGCCGAGTTCGGACCGGACCGGGTCACCTCCCTGCCGTGCGACGTCACCGACGAGACCCAGGTCCAGGCCCTCTTCGCGCACGCCGAACGCACCCACGGCCATCTCGACGTCGTCGTCAACAACGCCGGCCTCGGCGGCACCGCCGCCCTCGTCGACATGACCGACGACCAGTGGGGCCGCGTCCTCGACGTCACCCTGAACGGAACCTTCCGCTGCACCCGCGCCGCCCTGCGCTCCTTCAGGACCGCCGCCGGAGCCCGCACCGCCCCGCCCCCGCACGGCGGCGGCGCCATCGTCAACAACGCCTCCGTCATCGGCTGGCGCGCCCAGGCCGGCCAGGCCCACTACGCCGCCGCCAAGGCCGGGGTGATGGCCCTGACCCGCTGTGCCGCCCTGGAGGCGGCCGCGTTCGGCGTACGGGTCAACGCCGTCGCCCCCAGCCTGGCCATGCACCCGCACCTGGCCAAGGTCACCAGCGAGGAACTGCTGCGCGAGCTGACGGCCCGCGAGGCCTTCGGCAGGTACGCCGAGCCGTGGGAGGTCGCCAACGTCATCGTCTTCCTGGCCAGCGGCTACTCCTCGTACATGACCGGCGAGACCGTGTCGGTCAGCAGTCAGCGGGCCTAGCGGCAGCAGCGCTGGCCCGAGAATGGGCGCGTGCCAACGAACGAGACGACGAACAAGAAGAAGGCCCAGGTGGCCGCCACTCCCGACCGCCGCCGCGAACTCCTCGACACCGCCGCCGAGGTGTTCGCCGCCCAGGGCTACAACGCCACCACCGTCCGCAAGATCGCCGACGCCGCCGGCATGCTCGCCGGCAGCCTCTACTACCACTTCGATTCCAAGGAGTCGATGCTCGACGAGATCCTCTCCACCTTCCTGAACGAGCTGTGGGAGGGCTACGACGCCGTCCTCGCCGCCGGACTCGGCCCCCGGGAGACCATCGAGGCCCTCGTCACCGAGTCCTTCCGCGAGATCGACCGGCACCGCGCCGCCGTCGCGATCTACCAGAAGGAGGCACGCCACCTCACCGACCAGCCCCGCTTCCACTACCTCGCCGCCTCGCAGGCCAAGTTCGAGAAGGCCTGGCTGGGGACGCTGGAACGCGGGGTCGCCGCCCGCGTCTTCCGGGCCGACCTCGACATCCGCCTCACCTACCGCTTCGTCCGCGACACGGTGTGGGTGGCGGCGTCCTGGTACCGGCCGGGAGGACAGCACAGCCCCGAGGAGATCGCCCGCCAGTACCTGTCGATGGTCCTGGACGGCATCTCCCAGCGCAGCTGACCCGCGACCCGCGCGGGCCCACGACCCGAGGAGCCGCCATGCCCGAGGCCTACGTCATCGACGCCGTACGCACCCCCGTGGGGCGGCGCGGGGGAGGGCTCAGCACGGTCCACCCGGCCGACCTCGGCGCCCACGTCCTCACCGCCCTCGTCGAGCGCACCGGGATCGACCCGGCCGCCGTGGACGACGTCGTCTTCGGCTGCCTGGACACCGTCGGGCCGCAGGCCGGCGACATCGCCCGGACGGCCTGGCTGGCGGCCGGACTGCCCCAGGAGGTGCCGGGCGTCACCGTGGACCGCCAGTGCGGGTCCTCGCAGCAGGCCGTCCACTTCGCGGCCCAGGGCGTGCTCTCCGGTACGCAGGACCTCGTGGTCGCCGGCGGCACCCAGAACATGTCGATGGTCCCCATCGCCTTCGCCTCCCGGCAGGCGGCCGAACCGCTCGGCCTGACCGGGGGCCCGTACGCGGGCAGCGCCGGCTGGCGGGCCCGCTACGGCGACGCGCCCGTCAACCAGTTCCACGGCGCCGAGCTGATCGCCCGCAGATGGGGGATCAGCCGCCGGGACATGGAGGAGTACGCGCTCCGCTCCCACCAGCGGGCGGTCCGTGCGACCGACGAGGGCCGCTTCGACCGCGAGACCGCCCCCCACGGCGGCGTCGTGCACGACGAGGGCCCCCGCCGCGACACCAGCCTGGAGCGGATGGCCGCCCTGAAGCCCGTCGTCGAGGGCGGCACGATCACCGCGGCGGTCTCCTCCCAGGTCTCCGACGGGGCCGCGGCCCTGCTCATCGCCTCCGAACGGGCCGTCGCCGAGCACGGCCTACGGCCGCGGGCCCGCATCCACCACCTGTCGGTCCGCGGCGAGGACCCCATCCGCATGCTGTCCGCGCCCATCCCGGCCACCGCCCACGCCCTGAAGAAGGCCGGCATGTCCCTCGACGACATCGACCTCGTGGAGATCAACGAGGCCTTCGCCCCCGTCGTCCTCGCCTGGCTGAAGGAGACCGGCGCCGACCCCGAGCGGGTCAACGTCAACGGCGGCGCGATCGCCCTCGGCCACCCGCTGGGCGCGACCGGAGTGAAGCTGATGACCACGCTCCTGCACGAACTGGAGCGCACCGGCGGCCGCTTCGGCCTCCAGACGATGTGCGAGGGCGGAGGCCAGGCCAACGTCACCATCATCGAGCGTCTGTGACGGGCGGGACCGGCGGCCGCCCCCGTCGCGGCCCCGGTCGCGGCCCCGGCTCCGGTCCGGCTCCGGTCCGGCTCCGGTTTACTCCGGTCCGGCCCCGGTGATGTGTGCTAGCTTAGGGGGCGTTGCAGTTGTGGTACCCATGAACTTTATGCGCGCCTGACGGGACATTCTTCCTCAGGCGCTTTTATTGTTTTCTCGCCGGAATCGCCGGATGGGGCCCTTGCCGCCTGATCAGGGAGATTCAACATGGCACTCGGCACCGTGAAGTGGTTCAACTCGGAAAAGGGCTTCGGCTTCATCGAGCAGGACGGCGGCGGCCCGGACGTCTTCGCCCACTACTCGAACATCGCCACCCAGGGCTACCGTGAGCTCACCGAGGGTCAGCGCGTGTCCTTCGACGTCACCCAGGGCCAGAAGGGCCCGCAGGCCGAGAACATCCTGCCTGCCTGACGCGTTCCACACGCCGGGGCCCGCACCGAGAGGTGCGGGCCCCGGCTTGCGTGCTCTCTCGACCTTTGTTGCACCTGCCGGTTCCAGGAAGGGCTTTCCCGCATGACCAGCTCCAGCTCCGCACGTCCCAGCCGCCGCCCCAGCCGGGGTCGAGATGCGGCCCAGGGACGTCCGAAGACTGGCGCGGGGCGGCAGAAGTCTGCGCCCGTCGTCCCCAGGCCCCAGGAATTCACCATGCCCGAGCCGGTCGTGCCCGCCCTCCCGCCGGCCGCCGCCTTCGAGGACATGGACCTGCCCGAGGCGCTGCTGAAGACCCTCGCAGCCCAGGGCGTCACCGAGCCCTTCCCGATCCAGGCCGCCACCCTCCCGAACTCCCTCGCCGGCCGTGACCTGCTCGGCCGCGGCCGCACCGGCTCCGGCAAGACCCTCGCCTTCGGCCTGGCCCTGCTCGCCCGCACCGCCGGCCGCCGGGCGCAGCCCAAGGCGCCGCTCGCGCTGGTCCTCGTACCGACCCGCGAGCTCGCCCAGCAGGTCACCGACGCCCTCACCCCGTACGCCACGTCGCTGAACCTGCGCCTCGCGACCGTCGTCGGCGGCATGTCCATCAACCGGCAGGCGGGCGCCCTGCGCCGCGGCGCCGAGGTGCTCGTCGCCACGCCCGGCCGCCTGAAGGACCTGATAGACCGCGGCGACGCCGTCCTCGACCAGGTCTCGATCACCGTCCTCGACGAGGCCGACCAGATGACCGACATGGGCTTCATGCCCCAGGTCACGGCCCTGCTGAAGCTCGTCGAGCCCGACGGCCAGCGGCTGCTGTTCTCGGCCACGCTCGACAAGAACATCGACAAGCTCGTCAAGATGTTCCTGAACGACCCGGTCGGCCACTCCGTCGACCCGTCGGCGGGCGCGGTCACCACCATGGAGCACCACGTCCTGTACGTCATGGACGAGACGGACAAGCGGGCCGTGGCGACCCGCATCGCCGCCCGCGACGGCCGCGTGATCATGTTCGTGGACACCAAGCGCGGTGTCGACCGCATGGTCAAGCGGCTCCTCGCCGAGGGCGTCCGCGCCTCCGGACTGCACGGCGGCCGCTCGCAGCCGCAGCGCAACCGGACCCTCGACTGGTTCAAGACCGGCGAGGTCACCGCGCTGATCGCGACCAACGTGGCCGCCCGCGGCATCCACATCGACGACCTCGACCTCGTCGTCAACGTGGACCCGCCCACCGACCACAAGGACTACCTGCACCGCGGCGGCCGCACCGCCCGCGCCGGCGAGTCCGGCAGCGTCGTGACGCTGGTGCTGCCCGACCAGAAGCGGGACATGTCCCGCCTGATGTCGGACGCCGGGATCTCCCCGCGCACCGCCCAGATCAAGTCCTCCGACGAGGAACTGACCCGGCTGACCGGCGCCCGGGTGCCCTCCGGCGTCCCCGTCGTCCTGGAGGTGCCGCAGCCCACCCCGCCGAAGCCCCGCAACGGCGGCCGCTCCGGCTCCGGTTCGGGTTCCGGTTCGGGCGGCCGGCGCCGCTCCGGCCGCGGCCGCAGCGGCGGACAGGGCGGCGCCCAGGGCGCTCCCGCCACCGCAGCCACCGCCGGCACGGGCGGCGAGGGCCGGCCGCGCCGCCCCCGCACCGGCGCGGGCCGCACCGGTGCGCCCCAGGGCGGCGGCCGCTCGGGCGGTGCCCGCTCCGGCGGGGGTCGCGCGGGCGGGGCCGGCGGCGGCCGCCGCTCCGGCGCCGGGGCCTGAGCGCTCCGCGGGAAGACCCCGAGGGGTCGGCGATCGTCCGCGCGCCCGTCGTGGCCGGTCGCACAGTTCCCCGCGCCCCTTCGGGACACCGCCGAACCGCCGTCGACTTCACTTGCGACGCACCGCACCGGACGCCGCGAGCCGGCAGACCTTTCCGGCCGCAGCACTAGCGGACCAGCCGGGACCGGAGTTTCGCCAGCGTGCGCAGGTCCAGTCCCAGCCCGTCCGTCAGATAGCCGTAGAAGCCGCCGTAGTCCGCCTCCAGCTGGGTGTTCGCCGCGTCCAGGTAGCCGACGCGGACCTCCTGGAGCGGGATCAGCAGATCCGGGTCCTGCATCCGCCCCGACCGCCTGAGCGCCTCGCGCACCCGGGCGTCGTACGCCGCCCGGAAGGTGTTCGACGCCAGGTAGTCCCGCTCCGCGGACTCCTCCGGCACCGTGACGGCGCGCAGCAGCACGTAGCTCAGCCAGCCCGTCCGGTCCTTGCCCGACGTGCAGTGGAACAGCAGCGGCCCGCTGCCCTGCGCCAGCTCCCGCAGGGTCGCCCCGAACTGCGCCCGGTTCTCCGGGGAGGTCACGAACGTGCGGTACACCTCCCGCATGTAGGCCTCGGCGCGGCCGCCGCCCAGGACCTCCTCCTGCCGGGCCGGGTCGCCGCTGCCGATCACGCCGACGAGCGTGGCGAACAGGCCGAGGTCGCTGACCGGGCGGGAGACCGGCGTCGGACCGGCGGGCAGCCGGTCGGGGCCGTCGTACTGCACCTCCAGCGGGATCCGGAAGTCCACGACCTTCGCCAGGCCCAGCCCGGAGACGGCGCCGAGGTCGGCGGGGGTCAGCCGGTTCAGCGCGTCGGAGCGGTAGACCAGGCCCTGGCGGACCTGGCCCCCCGTCCAGGTGCGGTAGCCGCCCAGGTCGCGGACGTTGACCGCGCCCTGCAGGGGAAGCTGACGGATCGTTTCCGCCGCGGCCCCGGCACCGGTCGCAGCCGCCTGCGACTGCTGCTGCGCGGCTGCGGGCACGGCAGCCGCCGCGGTGAGGGCGGCGACGCAGGCGAGCGCCGCCGCGGCGGCGGCCACCGTCGCGGTCGCGGGGCGGGTTCGGGCACGGCTCATCGGTGTCGACTCCTGTGGCGCAGAAGGGGGATCACCCTGCCGGCGGCAGGGTGTCGGACACGGTCAGCTGTTCCAGCCGGGCCAGCACGGACTCCGCCTCGGCCATGACCCGGCCGACGAGCTCCGCACACGACGGCAGGTCCTCGATCACGCCGGCGACCTGGCCCGACGCCATGACGCCGAGGTCCGTACGGCCCTCGACCATGGACGCCCTGAGGAGCATGGGGGTGTTCGCGGCGAGCAGCACCTGGCTCCAGGACAGGTCCTTGCCGTGCCGCATCGCCAGCCCGTCGCGCACCATCCGCGACCAGGACAGGCCCGACAGCCTGCGGAACCCGGCCGCGTGCCGGACCGCCCGCAGCAGCGCCCCGGCCCGGCCCGACCGCTCCAGGGCGGCGACCAGCTCGGTGCGCAGCATCCGGTGCGGCAGCCCGTCGACGGCCGTGGTGACGGTGATGTCCTTGACCCCGGCCGCCAGGTAGCGGGCCTTGACCGGGTCCGGCACCGTCGAGTCGGACGTCAGCAGGAAGCGGGTGCCCATCGCGATGCCCGCCGCCCCGTACGACAGCGCCGCGACCAGGCCGCGGCCGTCGCGGAAGCCGCCCGCCGCGACCACCGGGATGTCCACGGCGTCGACCACCTGCGGCAGCAGCACCGTCGTCGCCACCTCCCCGGTGTGCCCACCGCCCTCGCCGCCCTGCACGATCACCGCGTCGGCCCCCCAGGCCGCCACCTTCTCGGCGTGCCGGCGGGCCCCGACCGACGGGATCACCACCACGCCCGCGTCCTTCAGCCGGGCGACGAGCTCCCTCGACGGCGCGAGCGCGAACGACGCGACCCGGACGCCCTCCTCGACGATCAGCCGCACCCGCTCGGCCGCGTCCCCCGCGTCCGCCCTCAGATTGACCCCGAACGGGGCGTCCGTACGGGACCTGACCTCGCGCACCGCCGCCCGCAGCTGCTCCGGCGTCATCGTCGCCGACGCCAGGATGCCCAGCGCCCCGGCCCGCGCCGCCGCCGACACCAGCCGGGGCCCCGACACCCAGCCCATGCCCGTCTGCACGATCGGGTGGCGCACCCCGACCAGCCTGGTCAGCGCCGTCTCCACGGCCTCAGCCCCGCACTTCCCGCTCGCGCCGGCCCTGCGGATCCAGGACGTCGCGGATCAGCCGCAGCTCCTCCCCGGTCGGCCGCCGCGTGTACGGGACCTCCTCGGGCACGGCCAGCGCGAACCCGGTGGCGGCCCGGACCTCCCCGACGGTGACGCCCGGGTGCAGGGAGGCCAGCCGCATGGACCGGTCCGGCGTCTCGAAGTCGAACACCCCGAGGTCGCTGACCACGCGCGGGATCCGGTGGAAGCGGGTCACCCCCGCCGCCGCGGCCCGGTCGTAGCCGACGCCGCTGACCATGTCGACCCGCTCGACGAACACCCGCGGCGAATGCCGGGGCACCCAGTAGCTCACCGGGTTGTTGACGGTGTTGACGGGCGCGCCCCGCACCCCGAGGAGCTGCCGGGTCGGCCGCTCCCAGTCGCCGATACAGGAGATGTTCTGGTTGCCGTACCGGTCGAGCTGGCTCGCGCCCATCATCACGTGCCGCCGCCCGCCGGCGACCATCGTGAGGTGGCGGCGGTACGGGAGCCAGCCCTCGACCTCCCCGTCCGGCCCCACGAGCAGGGCCTCGCCGTCGGTCAGCAGCAGATCGGGGGAGAAGGTCCGGCGCGCCAGCCGGGCCCCCAGCGAGGGGATCAGGCCCATCGGGCTGGCGAGCACCTCGCCGTCGCCCCGCCACGCCTCGGCGCAGGCGATCACGCAGAACTCGGCGCGACTCGCCGCGGGCCCGGGCGCCGGCCCCGCGGCGGAGGCGGAGGCGGGGGAGGGGGAGGGTGCGGGAGATGCCGGTGTGGTCATTGCTGCTCCTCGTGCCAGGCCCGGACCGCGCTCTGGTAGGCGTGCTCGTCCGGCCCGGACAGGAAGCGGGCGGCGAACTCGGGCCAGGGCGTGGTCGCGTACAACTTCTGGAAGGCCTCGTCGCGCCCGTGGTCGGGGACGCAGGAGGTGAAGTGCGCGCCGTGCGGGGTCTCCACGACCCCGGTGACGCTGTGTCGGCTGACGAGCAGGGACTGCGGGGGCCCGGCCTTGGCGAGGTCGGCCGTCCCGACGAGCTGCTCGCAGGAGACGTACGCGGTGTCGGCCGCCTCGCAGAACAGGTCGTCGAAGTACGGGTCCGGGCCCAGGTACTGCCCGTTGCCGAACCGGTCGGCGCGGTTCAGGTGGACGAGCGCGGCGTCCATCCGCAGCGCGGGCACGGCGACGAGCTCCTCGCCGTCCGCATAGGGCGAGGTCACCGTCCGCAGGTGCGGGTTGACCCGCATGACGTCGGAGCCGAGGCCGGCGCGCACGGGCAGGAACGGCAGCCGGTTGGCGGCGGCGTGCAGGCCCCACATGAACATGGCCTCGTCGAGCTCGGTCAGGGTGAGGGCGCCGGCCTCGCGGGCGGCGCGGAAGTGCGGCTCCAGCGGGATGGAGTCGAGCGTGGCGAACGGGGCCACGAGGTGGCGGATCCGGCCGGCGGCCGCGAGGAGGCCGACGTCGGGGCCGCCGTACGAGACCACGGTGAGATCGCTGATCTCGGAGCGGAGCAGTGCCCGCACCAGGGCCATCGGCTTGCGCCGCGACCCCCAGCCGCCGATCCCGAGCGTCATCCCGCTGCGCAGCCGCCCCACGACCTCCTCGGGGGACATCACCTTGCCGCCGTCGGCCGTCATGCGCTTCCCGCCTTCCCGAACGTGTCGCGGACCCGGTCGGCCACCCCGCTGAGGTTGGCCTCGAACGTGAACCCCTGCTCGAAGCGGTAGCTGCGGCGCACGTCCACCGGGTCGATGCCGTTGATCGCCGCCTTGGCCAGCCGGATCAGGTACCCGTCCTTCCGGGCGATCTCGGCCGCCAGCGCCAGCGCCGCCTCCCGCAGCCGCTCCCGGGGGACCACCTCCCACACCGACCCGTGCCCGTGCAGCTCGGCCGCGGTCGCCGTGCGCGAGGTGTAGTACAGGGCGCGCATCAGGTGCTGCGGGACCAGCCGGGCCAGGTGGGTCGCGGCACCGAGGGCGCCCCGGTCGAGCTCGGGCAGGCCGAACGTGGCGTCGTCGGAGGCGACGATCGCGTCCGCGTTGCCGACGAGCCCGATGCCGCCGCCCAGGCAGAACCCGTGCACGGCCGCGACCACCGGCACCTCGCACTCGTACACCGCCGCGAACGCCTCGTAGCAGCCCCGGTTGGCGCCGATCAGACGGTCGTGCCCGGGGTCCCGCTGCATCTCCTTGATGTCGACCCCGGCGTTGAAGCCCCGGCCCTCGGCGGCCAGCACCACGCACCGGTGGTCCGGGTCGCGGCCCGCCGCGCGCACGGCGTCGGCGAGCTCGTACCAGCCGCGGACGGGCAGCGCGTTGACGGGCGGGTAGTCGACGGTGACCAGTGCGATGCCCTTGCCGGGGCGGGAGGTGGAGACACCCATGAGCGCATCAGCTACCTTTCCACCAAACGTTTGTTAGGCGAGGAAGGTAGCAGCCCATGGAGCTCGACGGGAGGGTCGCCGTCATCACCGGCGGCACCCGCGGCGTCGGCGCCGGCATCGCCCGGTCGTTCCTCGAAGCCGGGGCGGACGTCGTCGTCTGCGCCCGCCGCCCACCCGACCGGCCGGTCACCGCAGCCGGCCGCACGGCCGCCCACACCCCGCTCGACCTGCGCCGACCCGGCGCCGTACAGGACTTCTTCGACGCCCTCGCCCGCTCCCACGGACGCCTCGACTGCCTGGTCAACAACGCCGGCGGCACCCCGTACCGGCCGCTGGCCGACGGCGACGCCGACCGGCACGCCCGCGTGTTCGAACTGAACCTGCTCGCCCCGATGACCGCTTCGCTCGCCGCCTACCCGCTGCTGCGCGCCGCGCGCGGCTCGGTGCTGATGGTCGGCAGCGTCAGCGGATCCCGGCCCTCGCCGGGGACGGCGGCGTACGGGGCCGCCAAGGCGGGCCTGGAGCACCTGGCGCGCTCCATGGCGGTCGAGTGGGCGCCCGAGGTGCGGGTGAACACGCTGGTGCTGGGCATGGTGCGGACCGAACTGGCGCACCTGCACTACGGGGACGCCGCCGGGGTCGCGGCGGTGGCGGCCACCGTCCCGCTGGGCCGGCTGGCCGAGCCGGCCGACGTGGGCGCGGCGGCGGTGTTCCTGGCCTCGGACCGGGCGGGGTACGTGAGCGGGGCGAGCCTGCTGGTGCACGGCGGCGGCGAGCGCCCCGCGTTCCTGGACGCGGCAACGGCCAACAAGGAGGACTGACATGGCGGACGGCACGGCATTCGGCAGGGCGAGCGGGAGGGCCGGTGGCACGGGCGGCGCGGCCGGCGCGGCCGGTGGCATGGCGCGGGGGCGGGTCGTCGCGGTGACCGGCGCGGGGCGGGGGCTGGGCCGGGCCCATGCGCTGGCGTTCGCGGCGGAGGGGGCGAAGGTCGTCGTCAACGACCTGGACGTGGGCCGGGAGGGAGAGCCCGGCGGCGCGGTCGCCGCGGGCGGCGCCGGGTTCGGCGCGGAGGGCCCCGGCGGCCCGGCGGCGCGGGTCGTCGCCGAGATCCGGGCGCGCGGCGGGGAGGCGGTGGCGCACGGCGGGGACATCGCCACGGCGCAGGGCGCGGCCTCGCTGGTCGACTGCGCGCTGGACGCGTTCGGCCGGCTGGACACCCTGGTCAACAACGCGGGCTTCCTGCGCGACCGGATGCTCGTCAACCTGGCGGAGGACGACTGGGACGCGGTGGTGCGGGTGCACCTGAAGGGGCACTTCCTGCCGCTGAAGCACGCGGCGGCGTACTGGCGGGCGGAGGCCAAGGCGGGCCGCCGGGTCGCGGCGCGGGTGGTGAACACCTCGTCGGGCGCCGGCCTGGCCGGCTCGGTCGGGCAGGGCTGCTACAGCGCGGCCAAGGCGGGCGTCCTCGGCCTGACGCTGGTCGCGGCGGCGGAGCTGGACCGGTACGGGGTGCAGGTCAACGCCATCGCCCCGGCCGCGCGGACCCGGATGACGGAGGAGGTCTTCGCGCGGACCATGGCGGCGCCGGGGGAGGGGAAGTTCGACGCGATGGCCCCGGAGAACGTCTCCCCGCTGGTGGTGTGGCTCGGCAGTGACGCCTCGGCGGGGGTCACGGGCCGCGTCTTCGAGGCCGAGGGCGGCCGGATCACGGTGATGGAGGGCTGGCACCCCGGCCCCAGCGCCGACCGCGGCGCCCGCTGGACCCCGGCGGAGGCCGGCGAGGCCGCCACGGGCCTCCTGGCCTCGGCCCGGCCGCCGCACCCGGTGTACGGGGCGGAACCGGCACCCTGACATCGGGGCGGACCGGCGGGGCGGCCGGCGGGGGCGGCCGCGCGGCGACCCGGCCCGGACACGGATCGGCCCCGGCCCCCTGGCGAGGGGTCGGGACCGGTCCGGCACTTGTGCGATGGGGTATCACTACCCACTGCACCCCCTCCCCCAACCGCGTCCGGGCCGACAAGTTGTGCGGTGCATCCGCCGGACGCGAGTGTTCCGCCCCACCGGGCCGGGCAGTCCGGCTGCATGGACTGGCCGCATGTCTTGCTGTGGATCTGTCTGGCGTACGTCGCCCTCCGGATCGCCCTCCTGGAGATCCGTTCCCACCACTGGCCGCGCGGCACCGGGGAGGACGACGACGACCGCGTCGCCGACGAGGTCTGAGCGCCCCCGGGCGGGGAGGGGCGGCCCCGGCCGGGCGCCCCGGTGCGCCGGCTACGTGTCGCAGTCCAGGACCGTTCGGCACAACCCGCAGCGGGCCCGCAGCCGCCCCGCCACCGGCAGCCGGAGCCGCTGCCCGCACACCGGACAGTCGAAGGTCACCCGCAGACCGCCGCCGTCCCGCTCGAAGCGGTACCCGGGGGCGGCGCCGCGGCCCGCCCAGGACCTGCCCGCCGCCGGACCGCCGGTGCCCGGACCGGCCGCGCCCGGACCGCCGGCGCCCGGACCGGCCGCCTCCGCCCGGGCGCGGCGCTCGCGCGCGTACCGGCGGCGCTCCGCCGCGTCCGCCGCCGCCAGGGGGGCCCGGCGCAGGTCCCGGTCGGCGAGCGCGCGTCCGCGTACGTAGGCCTCGTACGCCTGCGGGCTGGTGAACCGGGTGGAGGGGTCCTCGCCCACCAGCAGCTCCCGCTTGGCGAGGACGTACCCGAACTCCTCCGGCGTCAGGTAGCCGAGCTTCTGGTGGCCGAGCGCGTCCTCCCGGTAGGCGTCGAGGAGCAGCCAGCCCACGCCCAGCAGGGCTGCCGCGGTGTCGGTGAGGACCTCGTCGTCCGCGGTGGTGGGGAAGTGCAGGCCGAGCCGGTGCAGCAGGACGTGGGTGGCCTCGTGGGCCAGGGCCGCGGCCAGATCGCGGCGGTGGGTGCGGAAGCGGTCGTTGACCTCGACGAAGTACTCGGGGCCGGCGGCCAGTTCGACGGTGGCCGCCTCCTGCATCGGGCGGAACGCGACCACCATCCGGGCGTCCGGCAGCCCCAGCGCGGTGACGACAGCGGAGGCCACGCGGTGCGCACCGAGGTGGAGGTCGTCGGCGTCGGCGAAGGCGGCGTCGGCGGGGGAGAGGCCCACGGCGTACGGCCGGATCCCGTCATCCGGCAGCCGCCGCAGCAGGGCGGTGATCGCCGCGCGGACGGTGGCGAGACGGGGAAAGCCGTGCTCGACGGGGCTGCCGCGGCCGCGGTGGGCGGTCATGCCGCACCTCCCGAACGTCGGTGTCCGAAAACGGGTCCTTGAAGCCCGCACAGCGCCGGGTGTGACATGTACGTGTCATTCACCCGATGACGCGCACGGCCCAACCCCCCACGAAAGGCAGTGTGTTGACTGTGTCCACGACCCTCGGCACCCTCCTCAAGCGCACCCTCGCCGTCGGCGCCGTCGCCCTCGCCGCCGCCAGCCTCCAGCCCGGCACCGCCACCGCCTCCCCGAACCCCGTCGTCGGCGGCACCCGCGCCGCCCAGGGCGAGTTCCCCTTCATGGTGCGCCTCTCCATGGGCTGCGGCGGAGCCCTCTACACCCAGCAGATCGTGCTGACCGCCGCCCACTGCGTGAACGGCTCCGGCAACAACACCTCCATCACCGCCACCGCCGGCGTCGTCGACCTCAACAGCAGCAGCGCCATCAAGGTCAAGTCCACCAAGGTCCTCCAGGCGCCCGGCTACGACGGCCAGGGCAAGGACTGGGCCCTGATCAAGCTCGCCAAGCCGATCAACCTGCCCACCCTCAAGATCGCCGAGACCAAGCAGTACGACACCGGCACCTTCACCGTCGCCGGCTGGGGCGCCGCCCGCGAAGGCGGCGGCCAGCAGCGCTACCTGCTCAAGGCCAGCGTCCCCTTCGTCTCCGACGCCTCCTGCAAGAGCTCCTACGGCGACTCCCTCGTCCCCGCCGAGGAGATCTGCGCCGGCTACGCCCAGGGCGGCGTCGACACCTGCCAGGGCGACTCCGGCGGCCCCATGTTCCGCCGCGACGACGCCAACAACTGGATCCAGGTCGGCATCGTCAGCTGGGGCCAGGGCTGCGCCCGACCCAACTACCCCGGCGTCTACACCGAGGTCTCGACCTTCGCCGCCGCTATCAAGGCAGCGGCCGCGAACCTCTGACCGGCCCCGGCCCGGCGGGCGCCCCGCACAGGGGCCCCCGCCGGGCACCCACCCCGCGAACCGCCGGCACGACCCACGCACAGTGATCGCCACCACCCCTCGGCCTCGGCGGCAGGCCCCCGCGCACCTCCACGGCGGACCACCCGCCCACCCACCGGAGAGACGCACACCCCGCCGCCGCGGTTGACAAGCCCCTCGCCGGGCCGCGCACCACCCTGGCACCGGCGCCCCCGGCCAGGCCCCCGACCGCCGTACCCGCTGCGCCCCCGACCCCCAACCCCCGCACCGGCCACGGCCCGGCCCGCCCCCAGCCCCGTACCGGCTGCGCCCCGGCCCTTCGGGCCCTGCACAGACCGCCCCGGCCCTCCGGGCCCCGTACCGGCTGCGCCGCCCCCCGGCCCGGGGCGCGGCTGCGCCGCCCCCCGGCCCGGGACCCGTATAGGCCCGCCCCCCGGCCTACGGGCCCGCACCGGATTCGGCCCCCAGCTCCCGCCGCCGTACCGGATGCGCCCCGCCCCGGCCCTCGCAGCGGCAGCGAACCGGCAGCGGAACCGGCGCCCCCGCCCCCGTAGCGGCAGCGCACCGGCAGCGCACCGGCAGCTCGGGGCCGTACCGTCTCACCGATCGGCCGGCCGGCCCCCCGCCCCCCGACCGCCACGTATTCTCGGTGACCATGAACAACAGCCACCCCGACGCGCCCGACGCCGACGCCACCGCAGAGCTGGCCCGCCTGCGCGACAGCATCGACAACATCGACGCCGCCGTGGTCCACATGCTCGCCGAACGCTTCAAGTGCACCCAGCAGGTCGGCCACCTCAAGGCCCGCCACCACCTGCCCCCCGCCGACCCGCAGCGCGAGGCCAACCAGATCGCCCGCCTGCGCCAGCTCGCCGAGAACGCCAAGCTCGACCCGGCCTTCGCCGAGAAGCTCCTGAACTTCATCATCGCCGAAGTGATCCGGCACCACGAGACGATCGCTGCGCGCGAAGACTAGGCGGCCCGGGCCCACCCTTCGGGCAGCATGGGCCCCATGTCCGCACTGACGCGCAACGAAGCGCAAGCCCGAGCCCGGCTCCTCGACGTCCACCACTACGCCGTCGCCCTCGACCTCACCGGCGGCGAGGACACCTTCGACTCCACGACCGTCATCCGCTTCACCGCCCGCACCGCCGGCGACACCTTCGTGGAGCTCAAGCCGGACGAGCTGCGCTCCGCCGAACTCGACGGCCACCCCCTGGACCCGGCCACCCTCAGCGGCAACCGCCTGCCCCTCACCGGCCTCGCCGAAGGCCCCCACGAACTGCGCCTCGACACCCGCATGCGCTACTCCCGCACCGGCGAGGGCCTGCACCGCTTCACCGACCCCGCGGACGGCGAGACCTACGTTTACACCCAGCTGTTCCTCGACGACGTCCAGCGCGTCTACCCGGCCTTCGACCAGCCCGACCTCAAGGCCGTCTTCGAGTTCACGGTCACCGCCCCCGCCCACTGGACCGTCCTCGCCAACGGCATCACCACCCGTACCGGCGACCGCGACACCGACGGCGCCGGCATCTGGACCTCCGCCCCCACCCCCGTCATCTCCACCTACCTCGCCGCCGTCGCCGCAGGCCCCTGGCACAGCATCCGCACCGAACACGCCGGCCTGCCCTTCGGCATCCACTGCCGCCGCTCCCTCGCCCCCCACCTCGACGCCGACGCCGACGAGATCCTCGCCGTCACCACCGCCTGCTACGACCGCTACCACGAGAAGTTCACCGAGCCCTACCCCTTCGACTCCTACGACCAGGCCTTCGTGCCCGAGTTCAACGCCGGCGCCATGGAGAACCCCGGCCTGGTCACCTTCCGCGACCAGTACGTCTTCCGCTCCGCCGTCACCGACGCCGAACGCCAGCGCCGCGCCATGGTCATCGCCCACGAGATGGCCCACATGTGGTTCGGCGACCTCGTCACCCTCCGCTGGTGGGACGACATCTGGCTCAACGAGTCCTTCGCCGAGTACATGGGCTACCAGACCCTCACCGAAGCCACCCGCTTCACCGGCACCTGGACCGAATTCGGCATGGAACGCAAGCCCTGGGGCTACGACGCCGACCAGCGGCCCTCCACCCACGCCGTCGCCCCCGACGCCGCCGCCGTCCCCGACACCGACTCCGCCCTCCTCAACTTCGACGGCATCTCCTACGCCAAGGGCGCCTCCGCCCTGCGCCAACTCGTCGCCTGGATGGGCGAGAAGGACTTCCTCGCCGGCATCAACACCCACTTCGCCCGCCACAAGTTCGCCAACGCCTCACTCGCCGACTTCGTCGACTCCCTCGCCGCCCACACCGACCGCGACGTCCACGCCTGGGCCGACACCTGGCTGCGCACCACCGGCATCGACACCCTCACCCCCCGCATCGAAGAGGGCCACGGCGGCTGGACCCTCACCGTCGACCACCACGGCACCCGCCCCCACCACATCGCCGTCGGCCTCTACGACCGCGAACCCGACAGCACCCTCGAAGCCCGCGAACCCCTCACCCTCGACGTCCCCACCGACGAGGTCCTCTCCGCCGACGGACCCCGCCCCGCACTCCTCCTCCTCAACGACACCGACCTCAGCTACGCCAAGATCCGCCTCGACGGAACCTCCCTCGACACCGCCCTGCGCAGCCTCTCCGCGCTCCCCGACCCGCTCACCCGCACCGTCGTGTGGAACGCCCTGCGCGACATGGTCCGCGACGGCGAACTCGCCCCCGCCTCCTACCTCGCCACCGCCGAGACCCACCTCCCCCACGAAGCCGACCTCGCCGTCGTCCAGGGCGTCCTCACCTTCACCCGCACCGAGATCGCCGACCACTACCTCACCCCCGAACACCGCCCCGCAGCCCTCGCCGCGATCACCTCCATCGCCCGCGCCCTGCTGCGCCGCACCGAGGACGGCACCGACCCCGGCCTGCGCCTGGCCGCCGTACGCGTCCTCATCGACAGCGCCGCCCAGCCCGACACCCTCACCGCCTGGCTCGACGACGACACCGTCCCCGGCGGCCCCGCCCTCGACCCCGAACTGCGCTGGCGCATCCTCGCCCGCCTCAGCGTCCTCGGCGCCGTCGACGAAGCCGCCATCGAAGCCGCCCTCGCCGCAGACCCCAGCGCCACCGGCGAGGAGGGAGCCGCCCGCTGCCGCGCCTCCCTACCCACCACCGAGGCCAAGGCCACCGCCTGGAACCGCCTCTTCCACGACGACAGCCTGTCCAACTACCTCTTCACCGCCACCGCCCGCGGCTTCTGGCAGCCCGAACAGGCCGACCTCGTCCACGCCTACGTACCCCGCTACTACCCCGACGCCATCGCCCTGGCCACCCGCCGCGGCCCCGCCATCGCCGCGGCCGCCGCCCACCACGCCTTCCCCGCCCACGCCGTCGACGCCGAGCACCTCAAGACCGGCCAGGCCGCCCTCACCGACCCCGACCTCGTCCCCCGCCTGCACCGCGGCCTCACCGACCAGCTCGACGACCTCGCCCGCGCCCTCCGCATCCGCCAGGCCTGACCCGCACCACCCCCCGGCACCACCATGCGGCCGCCGCCCGACCCCACCGGGACGGCGGCCGCACCGCGTCCCCACCCCCGGGCGGTTACCCCATTCGGGTCTGGCTCGTTGTATCCGGCGGGTGCCCGGGCCGCCACCGCCGCAGCACCTGCGCCAAGCCCTGCCACCACAGGGCCGGCCGCCCCCCACCCGACCCGCCCCCGAGGACACCACCGATGACCGCACCCCCCGATGCACCCCTCGACCTCGTCGGAATCGGCATCGGCCCCAACAACCTCTCCCTCGCCGCCCTCGCCCACGGCCTGCCCGCCCAAGGAACCGGCGAACTCGCCACCGCCTTCTACGAACGACACCGCGACTTCCACTGGCACCCCGGGCTCCTCCTCGACGGCACCACCCTCCAAGTCCCCTTCCTCGCCGACCTCGTCACCCTCGCCGACCCCACCAGCCCCTGGACCTACCTCAACTACCTCAAGCACAAGGACCGGCTCCACCCCTTCTACTTCACCCAGCAGCTCCACATCCCCCGCGCCGAATACGACGCCTACTGCCGCTGGGTCGCCGGCCGCCTCCCCGGACTCCACTTCGGCCACCAGGTCGACGCCGTCCGCTGGAACCCCGAACGCGGCCTCTTCGAAGTCGACCACACCCGCATCGGCGCCGACGGCGAAGCCGAAGCCCTCGGCCGCACCCACACCCGCCACCTCGCCCTCGGCATCGGCACCGCACCCCACGTCCCCGACCCCCTGCGCCCCCTCGCCGACGCCCCCACCGTCCCCGTCATCCACGCCGCCGACTACCTCGACCACCGCACCCGCATCCTCGCCGCCGACCACGTCACCGTCATCGGATCAGGCCAGTCCGGCGCCGAAGTCTTCCTCGACCTCCTCCGCGCCCGCCCCGCCGGCCGCGAACGCCTCACCTGGCTCACCCGCACCCCCTCCTTCGCCCCCAGGGAACACACCAAGCTCGGCCTCGAACACTTCACCCCCGACTACACCCGCTACTTCCACTCCCTCCCCGAACCCGTCCGCGACCGGCTCCTGCCCACCCAATGGCAGCTCCACAAGGGCATCCACCCCGCCACCATCGCCGCCATCCACCACGAGCTCTACACCCGCACCCTCCACGGCGGCTGGCCCGACACCCTCCTCACCCCCGGAGTCACCGTCCGCACCGCCGGCCGCGTCGCCACCACCAAGGTCGAACTCCACCTCGAACACACCCAGCAGGGCACCCGCTCCCGCCTCACCACCGACGCCGTCGTCCTCGCCACCGGCTACCGGGAACGAGCCCTCTTCCCCCTCCTCGCAGGACTCGACCCCTACCTGCGCCGCGACTCCTCCGGACGCCCCCGCATCGACGAACACCACCGCATGGTCCTCGCCCCCACCATCACCGGCAGCATCTTCGTCCAGAACGGCGAACGCCACACCCACGGCATCGGAGCCCCCGACCTCGGCCTCACCGCCCGACGCAGCGCCACCATCCTCAACACCCTCACGGGCGAGAACCCCTACCCGGAACCCACCCGCACCGCCTTCACCACCTTCGGCCTCGAACAGCGGGAGCAGCCCCGCCCCACACCCACGATCGAACTGCTCCCACTGGCCGAACGCCCCTGACCCCGCAGGGATCAGGACCCCCTCAGGACCGGGATCAGAAGACGGGAACGCCGGCCCGCGTCAGACGCCAGTCCACCGACGCGAACTGCGACGGATCGATCGTCCCCTTCGCCTTCACCCACGAGATGATCGTGTTGCGGATCTCGTCGGAATTCGCCCACACCTGCTTCGCCTGCGGCACGTGCGGGAACGCCCCACCACCCGACGCCCGGTAGTTGTTCACCGCCAACACGAACCGCGCCTGCGGATCCACCGGCTTGCCCTGGAACGACAGCCCCGAAATCCGCGAACCCTTGGGCTGCGCGATGTCGATGTCGTACACCAGCCCGTACACCGCGTCGTAGTTGTAGTCCGGGACGCCCTCCGCGTTCGTCAGCTTCGCCGGATCCACCACCGCATCCGCAGCCGTCTGCACGAAGTACCGGGCCGAATACTCCAGATAGTCCTTCAGCTGCGCACCGGTCAGCACCCGCGCCTCGAGCGTGTTCTCGAACGGGTACAGCCCCGCCGCATCCCGCAGCGTCACCTTCCCCTCCGGGATCACCGCCGTCCGCGAGAAGCACGAAGCCTGCGACAGCACCGGCAGCGACGCCCACTCCGTACCGGCCAGGGCCCCCTTCACCGTCTCCGCCTGCACGTGGTTGATCAGATCGATGATCGGCACGTCCTTGACCGGACCGTCCGCCGACGACATCCCCTGCGTCGACGTACCGATCACCTGGTTGACGTACTGCACCACCTTCCGGTGCTCGTCCGACAACAGCCGGACGATCTCCGGGTCCTCCTCGACCTCGTTCGAGTTCAGCACCCGCGCCGACACCTTCGCCACCGACCACGAGCCCTTCGCCCACGTCAGCTCGAAGTCGAACAGCGTCAGCCGCTGACCCCACTTCAACGGCTCCGACAGCACCACGTCCTTGCCGGTCGCCTTGTTCTTCACCCGGTACTCCGGGATCTCCGTGTGCGCGTGCCCCACCAGGATCGCGTCGATCCCCGGCACCTGCTCCGCCACCAGACCCGCCGCGTTCTCGACGTACGGCAGCTGGTCACCGTACGAAGACGTACCGCTCGACCCCGAATGCGCCGACACGATCACCACGTCCGCACCCATCGACCGCAGCTTCGGCACGTACTTCGCCGCCTGCTCCTCCAGCCCCGGGAACGTCATCTTCCCCTGCACATGGGCCTTGTCCCAGATCGCGATGCCCGGATTCGTCAGACCCAGCACCGCCACCTTCACGTCCCGCCCCTGCGGAGTCCGCAACCGGTGCATGCTGTACGGAGGGAACGCCGGCCGCAGCGACTTCGCATCCAGCGCGTTCGCCCCCAGCAGCGGAAAATCACACTGCTCCTGGAACTTCCGCAGCACCGGAATGCCGTAGTTGAACTCGTGGTTGCCCAGCGCCGCCGCGTCATAGCCGATCGCGTTCATCGCCTGCGCCATCGGGTGCACCGGACCCCGGCGCGCCGTGATCGGATCCACCTTCGCGTAGTAGTACGACAGCTGCGTGCCCTGGATGGTGTCACCCGCGTCGATGAGCAGCGTGTTGCACCGCCCCTTCTCCGCCCGCACCCGGTTCACCAGCGTCGAGATCTTCGCCAGACCCACGTCGTTGTGCGCCTTGTCGTCGAACTCCTTGTCCGTGAAGTAGTCCCAGTTGAAGACGTTCCCGTGCAGATCGGTCGTCCCCATCACCGTGAACGCATACGTCCGCGGCTGCCGCGAACCCGGATCCGCCGAGGCCGCCGCGGCAGCCGGGCTGCCCGCGGCCCCCGTCAGCGCCACGGCCGCACCCGTAGCGGCCGACGTCCCCAGAAACGTCCTGCGGTCCAACGCCATGTCATCTCCCCTGTTCAGGCGTCGTCTTGAAGTGGCTGACAACGCGCGTAGATTCTGACCCATCGGTAACAAGCGAACCACCCCCCTCCGCATCTCGATCCGATGACCTCCGACCGCCGGCAGTGCCACAGTGAAACCATGACCACCACCCACGACGCACCCCACCCGCCCTACGGCACCCCCGACACCCCCCGCGTCGCCGTCCGCGGAGAAGCCCTCCTCGAAGTCGACCCCGAGATCGCCCGCATCGGCATCACCGTCAGCGCCCGCGGCACCGACCGACGCACCGCCCTCGAAGACCTCACCCGCCGCAACAACGCCGCCCTCGAACTCATCAAGACCTACGGCGAAGCCGTCGAGAAAACCGAAACCGGCGCCTTCTCCATCACCCCCGAACTCACCCGCCACGGCCGCGGCGAACGCATCCGCGCCTACCACGGCCGCGTCCACATCACCGCCGAACTCACCGACTTCACCGCCCTCGGCGAACTCACCACCCGCCTCGCCGACCTCGAACTCACCCACGTCGACGGCCCCTGGTGGTCCCTGCGCCCCACCTCACCCGCCCACGGCGAAGCCCGCCGCCAAGCCGTCCTCGAAGCCGTCCAACGCGCCCGCGAATACGCCGCCGCCCTCGGCGCCGACCTCACCGCCCTCGTCGAACTCGCCGACGAAGGCGCCGAGAACGCCATGCCCTTCACCGCCGCCGCCCCCGCCGGCGCCGTCCGCTCCATGGCCTTCACCGACGCCGAGACCGCCGCCCCGCCCCTCGACCTCGAACCCCAGCGCCAAACCGTCCGCGCCCAGGTCAACGCCCGCTTCACCATGACCCCGCCCCGGCTCTGAAAACCGCCCGTGGGGGTGCTCATCAGAGCACCCCCACGCACATGCAACTATTGTCAACAACCCTTCAACCAAAGGTTGTTGAGCAGACACCCGGACCCCATTACCTACCCCCCGGTAGGGCATACGCTCCCCCCATGCGCCGAGCAAAAATCGTATGCACCCTGGGCCCCGCCACCGGCTCCTACGAGCGGATCAAAACCCTGGTCGAAGCCGGAATGGACATCGCCCGCCTCAACCTCAGCCACGGCACCTACGCCGAACACGAGGAGCGCTACCTCCGCGTACGCAAGGCCTCCGACGAAACCGGCCGCAGCGTCGGCATCCTCGTCGACCTTCAAGGCCCGAAGATCCGACTCGGACGCTTCGCCGAAGGACCCGTACTCCTTGAACGCGGCGACACCTTCACCATCACCACCGAACACACCCCCGGCGACCGCCACACCTGCAGCACCACCTACCAGGGCCTCGCCACCGACGTCACCCCCGGCGAACGCATCCTCGTCGACGACGGCCGCGTCACCCTCGAAGTCACCGCCGTCGACGGCCCCCGCATCCACACCCACGTCATCGAAGGCGGCATGGTCTCCGACCACAAGGGACTCAACCTCCCCGGAGTCGCCGTCTCCGTCCCCGCCCTCTCCGACAAGGACACCGAAGACCTCCGCTGGGCCCTGCGCACCGGCGCCGACGTCATCGCCCTCTCCTTCGTCCGCAACGGCAGCGACATCGAAGACGTCCACCGCATCATGGACGAGGAAGGCCGACGCCTCCCCGTCATCGCCAAAATCGAAAAACCCCAAGCCGTCGACAACATCGACGACATCGTCGCCGCCTTCGACGGCATCATGGTGGCCCGCGGCGACCTTGGCGTCGAAATGCCCCTCGAACAAGTCCCCCTCGTCCAGAAGCGCGCCATCAAACTCGCCAAGCGCAACGCCAAACCGGTCATCGTCGCCACCCAGATGCTCGAATCGATGATCGAGAACTCAAGGCCCACCCGCGCCGAAGCCTCCGACGTCGCCAACGCCGTCATCGACGGCACCGACGCCGTCATGCTCTCCGGCGAAACCAGCGTCGGCAAACACCCCGTCGAAACCGTCACCACCATGGCCCGCATCGTCGAAGCCGCCGAACAGGACATCCTCGCCAAGGGCCTCCCCCCACTCACCGAACGCAACAAACCCCGCACCCAAGCCGGAGCGGTCGCCCGCGCAGCCGCCGAGATCGGCGACTTCCTCGGCGCCAAATTCCTCGTCGCCTTCACCCAGAGCGGCGACACCGTCCGCAGGCTCTCCCGCTACCGCTCACCCATCCCCCTCCTCGCCTTCACCCCCGACCCCGCCACCCGCTCCCAGCTCAACCTCACCTGGGGCACCGAAACGTTCCTCGGCCCCCACGTCGACTCCACCGACGCCATGGTCGCCCAGGTCGAAGAAGAACTCCTGCGCATCGGCCGCTGCGTACCCGGCGACACCGTCGTCATCACCGCCGGCTCGCCCCCCGGCGTCACCGGCACCACCAACCTGGTCCGCGTCCACCACATCGGCGACGCCGTCCGCTGACCCGCCGACCCGCGACCCGCGCCCGCACCCTGCACGCCCCCGCCCCACGAAGGCGGGGGCGTTCCTGCGTACCGAACCGACCACACTCCACCGGAATGCCTGCGTCACCACCCCCGCACCCGGCACAATCCCGGACGTCCCCCCACCCTTGGAGCAGCCGGTGTCGCAACAGGAAATCCCCATCACCCTCACACCCCAGCAGGCCGCCGCCGGCGTCGTCATCACCCTCCCCCTCCAGAACGGCACCACCGCCGACCTCCGCGTCCCACCCGCCCGCGACGGCGAACTCGTCCGCGGCCAACTCGGCGCCACCGACGTCCTCCTCCGCGTCCGCATAGCCGGCGCCCCCGCACCGAAGAAGACCAACCCCCTCGGCTGCCTCCTGGGCCTCCTCATCGCCGCAGGCCTGATCGCAGGCATAGCCGCCCTGGTCAACGACGACGACGCCGGCCCCACGGCCACCGGCAGCCACCCCACCCCCACCCGCGCAGCCCCGTCCTGGTCACCGCCCGCGCTCCCCACCCTCAACCTCCCGGGCGCACCGTCCCCCATCCCCTCGGCCCCGGACCCCAGCCCCTACGACGAGGGCACCTGCCTCAACGGCACCCTCCCCGACTCCACCACCGCCACCCGCGTCAACAACGTCGACGAGGTCCCCTGCTCTGCGCCGGACGCCCACTACCGCGTCATCCAGCGCTTCTCCCTCACCTCCGACATGAGCCGCTGCGACGCCAACCCCAGGACCCAGTACGCGTTCTCCCACCGCTACACCCGCAACGGCGTCCCCATCAACGAGTACGTCTACTGCCTGGTCGGCATCGGCTCCTACGCCCGCCAGTAGCTAGTGCTTCGGCCCGACGTGCAGGTCCATGAGCGCCACGGACGCCTTGCGGGCGACCGAGACGTTCTGCTGGTTGGCGCGGCTCCAGCTCACCCCGAGGCGGTCCAGGGTGCTCGTCAAGAGGGCAGTGACGTCTGCCGACTTGTTGGTGAAGAAGTACCGCGGGTACTCGTACCGCTTGCCGTTGCGGACGGTCCAGTTGGTGATCCGGCACCCGTCGGAGTGGATCAGACCGCGGACGAAGGCCCAGGGGTGGGCATCCACGATGTCCTGCTGCCACTCTTCCAGGACGATCCGACGATCGTGCTTCTTGCCCGGCCCGTGCTGCGGGAACAGGCAGGTCCAGTGGTGTCCGAAGCTGGTCACCATCACACAACCGGACCGCTTCAGGACGTAGACCCGGTTGTCCGGCCGGACGGCGGATATCGCCGTCCGGCATAGCTCGATCAGGCCGGGCCAGGCGTCCGCGCAGGCGATGCGCAGGTGGTGTCCCCCGCGTGGGTGGGGGCTGATGCAGCCGTCCCCGAGATAGAGGCCGAGCAGATAGACGTAGGCCGCAGGGTCGGCGGGGCCGGCGCATTCGGCGTCCCGCCCCGTGCGGGGGAGCGGCTCGATACGGATCTGCCAGGCGCGAAGTGCGGAACGGGAGATGCCCGTCTCGGTGCTCACCGAGTTCAGGCTGCGACCTTGCTCGACAAGAGCGAGGGCTCGTCGACGGGTGGCGATGTCGTACATGTGCGCGACATTGACTCAAAAGAATGCTGCAAGTGGCCCGAAACGGGGGAGCGTCCCTGGAACGAGTGATGACCCCGCGATTTTCGCGTGACCATGGAATCTAAGAAAAGTGCCCCAGGTGGGATTCGAACCCACACTGTCCGCTGTTTGAGAGCGGCCTCTCTAACCGGTTGGAGTACTGGGGCCTAAGAAACGAAGGCTCAGGGGAGCCCTACGGGACACCACCATACCGTAGCTAGGTAGGCTCAGGGGAGCTTGATATGCCCGCAAGAAGGAGCATCCGTGACCGCCGAGCACGAGTCGACGCCCACGCCCGACGCCGACCAGTCGCACGTTCCGCCGCTGACGACCCGCGTCGTCATCGCCGAGGACGAGGCGCTCATCCGTCTCGACCTCAAGGAGATGCTGGAGGAAGAGGGCTATTCGGTGGTCGGCGAGGCCGGCGACGGCCAGCGCGCCGTCGAGCTGGCCCGTGAGCACCGGCCGGACCTCGTCATCCTCGACGTGAAGATGCCCGTCCTGGACGGGATCTCCGCCGCGGAGAAGATCGCGCAGGAGTCCATCGCGCCGGTCCTGATGCTGACCGCGTTCTCGCAGCGCGACCTCGTCGAGCGGGCCCGGGACGCCGGGGCCATGGCGTACCTGGTGAAGCCGTTCAGCAAGAGCGACGTGGTGCCGGCCATCGAGATGGCCGTCTCCCGCTTCGCGGAGCTGCGCGCGCTGGAGCAGGAGGTCGCGGACCTCTCCCAGCGGCTGGAGACCCGGAAGCTGGTGGACCGGGCCAAGAGCATCCTGCAGACGCAGTACGGGCTGACGGAGCCGGCGGCGTTCCGGTGGATCCAGAAGACGTCGATGGACCGGCGCATGTCGATGCAGCAGGTCGCGGAGGCGGTCATCGAGGACGCCGAGGAGAAGAAGAACGCCGCCAAGGGGTAGTTCCGGAACTCAGAACGCCGAACGCCGCGTGCGCGCGGCAACGCGTGAGGCCCGCCACCGGGTTGCGGTGGCGGGCCTCACGCGTCGTGCGGGGTGTGGCGGGGTCAGTCCTCGCCGAGGTAGGCCTTGCGGACGTCCTCGTTGTGGAGCAGTTCCTGGCCGGTGCCCGAGAGCACGATCTTGCCGATCTCCATCACGTGGGCCTGGTCGGCCAGCGAGAGGGCGGCCTGGGCGTTCTGCTCGACGAGCAGGATGGTGGTGCCCGTGGACTTGAGCTCGGCGATGGTGGCCATGATCTTGTGCATCATCAGCGGGGAGAGGCCCATGGAGGGCTCGTCCAGCATGAGGAGCTTGGGGCGGGACATGAGGGCCCGTCCCATGGCGAGCATCTGCTGCTCACCGCCCGAGAGGGTGCCGGCGGCCTGCTTGCGGCGTTCGCCCAGGATGGGGAACATCTCGTAGGCGCGCTGGATGTCCTTCTCGATGCCGTCCTTGTCGCTGCGGAGGAAGGCTCCGAGCTGGAGGTTCTCGGCGATCGTCAGCCGGGGGAAGATGTGGCGGCCCTCGGGGGAGTGGGCGAGGCCCAGGGAGACGATCTTGTGGGCGGGGACGGTGCCCAGGGGCTGGCCGTCGAAGGTGATGCTGCCGGAGCGGGGCTTGATGAGTCCGGACAGGGTGCGCAGGGTGGTGGTCTTGCCGGCGCCGTTGGTGCCGACGAGGCAGACGATCTGGCCCTGCTCGACGGTGAAGGAGATGCCCTTGACGGCTTCGATCTTGCCGTAGGCCACCTTGAGGTCGTTGACCTCGAGGAGTGCGGTCACTTGGCTTCTCCGTCCTTGCTGGTGGTGCTGTCCGCGGCTGCCGCCTCGGTGGTGGGGGCGGGGGCGTCCGTGGTGTCGGCCTCCGTCTCCGTCGCCTCGGTCGTGTCGGCGTCCGCGGTGTCGGCGGCTTCCGCCGCCTCGGGGGTTTCGGTCTCCTCGGCGTCGGCCGCCTCGGCTTCCGTCGCCTCGGCGTCGGCCGCCTCGGCTTCCGTCGCCTCGGCGTCGGCCGCCTCGGCTTCCGTCGCCTCGGCGTCGGCCGCGGGGGTTTCGGTCTCCTCGGCCTCGGCCTCGGCGGACTCGGCCTCGGTCTCCGTGGCCTCGGCCGCCGCAGCCTCGGCAGCCTCGGACTCCTCGCCCTCGGCGGCCGGGGGTTCGAAGGGTTCGCCGAGGTAGGCGGCGATGACGCGCTCGTCGCCCTGGACCTCGGAGGCGGTGCCCTCGATGAGCTTCTCGCCCTGGACGAGGCAGGCGACGCGGTCGCAGAGGTTGAAGATGAACCGCATGTCGTGCTCGATGACGAGGACGGCGATGCCCATGTCGCGGATGGCGAAGATGAGCTCTTCCGCGGCGCGGGTTTCCTGCGGGTTCATGCCGGCCGTGGGCTCGTCGAGGAGCAGGAGGCCGGGGTCGCTGGCGAGGGCGCGGGCGATTTCGAGCTTGCGCTGCTCGCCGTAGGGGAGGTTCTTCGCCAGGTGCTGGGCCTTGTGCTCCAGGCCGATGAACTCCAGGAGTTCCATGGCTCGGGCCTCGGAGGCGGCTTCGGCCTTCTTGAAGCCGGGGCCGCGCAGGAGGGCCGACCAGAGGCCTTCCTTGGTCCGGGTGTGGCGTCCGACGAGGACGTTCTCCAGGACCGTCATGTTGGCGAAGAGCCGGATGTTCTGGAAGGTGCGGGCGATGCCGGCCTTGGTGACCAGGTGCGGCTTGGGCGGCAGAACGGTGCCCTTGTAGCTGACGGTGCCCTCGGTGGGGACGTACAGGCCGGTGAGGCAGTTGAAGAAGGTGGTCTTGCCGGCGCCGTTGGGGCCGATGAGACCGACGATCTCGCCGGAGTTGACCTGGAGGTCGACGCCCTTGACGGCGGTGAGGCCGCCGAAGCGCATGGTGACGCCGCTGGCCTGGAGGACCGTCTCGCCGGCCGGGGTGGCGGCGGGCTTGGTGGTGGTGTCGGTGGTGGTCGTCATGGTGTTCACGCACCCGCCTTGGCCGTGGCCAGGTCGGTGGGAGCCTGGTCGGCGGTGTCGTCGTGGAACTCGAGCTGTGCGCGCTTGTTGGCGATGAGGCCTTCGGGGCGCAGGCGCATGAGCAGGATGAGGGCGATGCCGAATCCGAGGAGCTGGTAGTCCTGGAGGAACTGGAGCTTCGCGGGGATCAGGAAGAGGAGTGCGGAGCCGAGGATGGGTCCGCGGATGGTTCCCATGCCGCCGAGGATGACGGCGGCGAGGAGGAACGCGGAGTTGGGGGGTACGGGTCCGGCGAAGACGTAGTTCTCGGGGACGACCGTGGTGTTGACGTGGGCCTGGACGGTGCCGGCGAGGCCGGCGAGGGTGGCGCCGAGGGCGAAGGCGATGAGCTTGACGCGGAAGCCGTTGATGCCCATGGCTTCGGCGGCGGTCTCGTCCTCGCGGATGGCGACCCAGGCGCGTCCGATGCGGCTGTTGCCGGCGCGGGCGAAGACCAGGATGACCAGGGCCATGACCAGCAGCATCAGGAGGTAGTAGTTGGCGTAGGCGCCGAGGGTGATGCCGAGGACGTTGTGGGATTCCCCGAAGTTCCACCCGAAGAGTTCGAGGTGGGGGATGTTCGGGATGCCGTTGGGGCCGTTGGTGACCTGGGGGCCGGAGGTGCCGTCGAGGTTGCCCATGGCGATGCGGAAGATTTCTCCGAAGCCGAGGGTGACGATGGCGAGGTAGTCGCCGCGCAGGCGGAGGGTCGGGGCGCCGATGACGACGCCGAAGACCAGGGAGGCGAGGGCGCCGACGATGACGGCGGCCCAGAAGGGGAGGTGGAGGCCGAAGGCGGAGGCGGTGCTTCCGGAGACCAGGGCGGCGGTGTAGGCGCCGACGCCGAGGAAGGCGACGTAGCCGAGGTCGAGGAGGCCGGCGAGGCCGACGACGACGTTGAGGCCGAGGGCGACGGTCGCGAAGATCAGGATGTTGACCGCGATGAGGGTGTAGGTGTCGCCGCTCTGCTGGATGAGGGGGAAGGCGATGAAGGCGGCCGCGGTCGCGATGACGGCGACCTGGCGGTGGTTCGCGGTGATCTCGGCGAAGCGGTCGGTGACACCGGACTTGATGAGGCCGGTGGCGGCGAGGCTGACCGTGATCAGGTACGCGACGAAGAGCTGCGGTTCCTTGTCATCGGTGTCGATGCCGAAGGTGATCACGAAGAGGGCGAGGGCGTAGACGCCGACGATGATCAGGATCTCGGCCCAGGAGGGCAGCTTCGTGGTGGTGGCGGCGGCCTTGCGGGTGTCGTCGGTGAGCTTGAACGCGGCGATGGCCGGGATCAGGGAGGCGACGAGGGCGAGGTAGGCACCGGGTTCGAGGTTGACGACGCCGCCGAGTTCGACCGAGATGGCGATCGCGGTGAACCAGGTGGTGGCGGCGGCGCCCAGGGCGAGGAACCGCAGGGCCTGGGTGGCGCCCTTGGGGGCGAGCCAGCCGAGGCCCTTGGTGCCCAGGGCGGAGAGGGCGTAGAGCGCGGTCAGCAGGGCGCCGAAGAGCGTGAGGAGCTGCAGGGGCGCCGGGTTGCCGTAGATGGTGAGGTCGCCGGGGAAGGCGGCGGTCCAGGTCCAGGCGGTGAAGGCGCTGATGACGGTGAGGAGGGAGCCGCCGGCGATGGCGTACAGCAGGGTGGTGCTGTTGTCGGTCTCCTCGACCACGGCGGGGCTGAGGGTGGCTTCGTTGGTGGTCATGGTTCTCACGCCCGATCCGTGACGCGCTGGCCGAGCAGGCCTTGGGGCCGTACGAGGAGGACGACGATGAGGAGCACGAAGGCCCAGACGTTGGACCAGGCGCCGCCGCCGAGCTGCTGCATGCCCGGGATGTCCTCGATGTAGGCGATCGAGAGCGATTCGGCGAGGCCGAGGACGACGCCGCCGACCATGGCGCCGTAGATGTTGCCGATGCCGCCGAGGACGGCTGCGGTGAAGGCCTTGAGTCCGAGGATGAAGCCCATCTCGAAGTTGATCTGGCCCTTGTCGACGCCGTAGGCGACGGCGGCGACGGCGGCGAACGCGGCACCGATGGCGAAGGCCATGACGATGATGCGGTCGGTGTTGATGCCCATGAGCTTGGCGGTGTCGGGGTCCTGGGCGGTGGCCTGCATGGCGCGGCCGCTGCGGCTCTTGGAGACGAAGACGCCGAGGGCGAGCATGCAGAGCGGGGCCAGGGCCAGGACGAAGGCGTCGGAGCGCTGGATCGCGAGGTTGTCGGTGATCTGGAACGCCTTGCCGGTGAACTCGGGGAAGGTCACTGCCTTCTTGGCGTCCGGGTAGAACTGCCAGACGAGCTGCTGGAGCGCGATCGAGAGGCCGATGGCGGTGATGAGGGGTGCCAGGCGGGGGGCGCTGCGCAGTGGCCGGTAGGCGAAGCGTTCCGCCGCGGTCGCCACGGCGACGGAGGCGAGGGCGCCTCCGAGGATCATGAGGGGTATCGCCACCAGGAGCGAGGTTCCGCTCGGGAGTGCGGTGTAGGTGGTGAGGGCGCCGAAGCCCCCGATCATGAAGATCTCGCCGTGGGCGAAGTTGATGAGCTGGACGATGCCGTAAACCATGGTGTACCCGATGGCGATGAGGCCGTAGAGGGCACCGAGGGAAAGGCCGTTGGCCAGCTGTTGCGGCAGTTCGTGCACCGCAGGGCCTCCGATGTGCGTGTCGGATAAGAGTCCGCGCGAGGGCGCTGTTTGCGCCCTCGCGCGGCTTGGTTCTTGGGGGGTGGTTCAGGTGTGGCTGCCGTCAGGCGTGGCGACTACTGGTTGAAGGTGTCGCTCTTGACGTCGATCCACTTGCCGCCCTCGACCTTGTAGACCGTGAGCTGCTTGTTGGTGGTGTCGCCGTACTCGTCGAAGGAGACCTTGCCGGTGACGCCGTCGAAGGAGACCTTGCCGAGGGCCTCGACGACCTTGGCGCGGGCGTCGGTCGGGACCTTGCCGCCGTTGGCGGCGACGACGGCCTTGACGGCCTGGATGACGGCCCAGCCGGCGTCGTAGGAGTAGCCGCCGTAGGCCGCGTACGGGTCCTTGTAGCCGCCCGCCTTGTAGTCCTCGATGAACTTCTTGGCGGTGTCGAGCTTCTCGACGGGGGCGCCGATGGAGGTGGCGAGGTCGCCGTCGTTGGCCTCGGCGGAGGCGGAGATGAAGGCCGGGTCGTAGATGCCGTCACCACCGAAGAGCGGGACGTTGGCGCCGGTCTTCTTGATCTGGTCGGAGAGCAGGCCGCCCTCGGGGTACTGGCCGCCGAAGTAGACGGAGTCGGCGCCGGAGGACTTGACCTTGTCGGCGGTGGAGGAGAAGTCGGTCTCCTTCACGGTGACGTGGTCGGTGCCGACGACCTCGCCGCCGAGCTTCTTGAACTCCTCGGCGAAGATGCCGGCGAGGCCGGCGCCGTAGGTCTGCTTGTCGTCGACGACGAAGACCTTCTTCTTGCCGGCGTCCTTGAAGAGGTACTGGGCGGCGAACTTGCCCTGGACGACGTCGGTGGCGGCGGTGCGGAAGTAGGTCTTGAAGGGGCGCTTGAACTCGCCCTTGCCCCAGTTGTCGCCCTGGCTGAGGGCCGGGTTGGTGTTGGCCGGGGAGACCTGGGCGAGGTTGGCGGAGGCGAAGACGCCCTGCATCTGCTGGGCGACGCCCGAGTTCAGGGGGCCGACGACGCCGAGAACGTCCTTGTTGCCTACGAGCTTGGTGGCGTTTGCCTGTCCGGAGGCAGGAACTGCCTGGTCGTCAAGGCCTTCGACCTTGAATTCCACGCCGGGGACTTCGTTGTTCTTGTTCGCGGTCTTGGCCGCGAGGTCAACGGAGTTCTTGATGCCCTGGCCGAGAGCGGAAAGGGAGCCGGTGAGGGGGGCGTCAACGCCGATGACGACGACGGTCTTGGAGCCGTCGGCCTTGTCCCCGGTCTTGCCCGCGTCGCGGGAGCCGCAGGCGGTAAGGGTGAGGGCTCCCGTGGTGATCACGGTCGTGAGGACAAGCAGAGAACGGTGTCGCACGATTCTTCCTTTCCCTGGCGCGGCCGCCCTCGAGTTGAGGGCGCCGAACGGGAGCCGGGCCGCACTGGGAGTTCCACGGCCGTGCTGGTTTGCGCTCTGTGGCGCGGTGACTGGCCGTGACTCTAGGCCGAGGTGGCGAGCGCGGGGGAGCGGGGAAAGGAGGATGTGACTGTCTTGTTATGCCAAGGCCAAGAATGGGCGGCGGGAGTTCGGACAGATCGGGCGTTTGGCGACGCTGTTGGGCGTCCGCATCGTGAGAATTCCCCGGTTCTCTAAGGGGCTTGAGGGCCTCATGGTCCTGTCATAGATCAAATCGGGCCGAATGTCGCAGCGCGTGTCCGAAAGAATCCCCAGGGCGGCTTTCCGTGAGGGAAAAGGGCGATTCTGTCGGGCGTGCGCATTACTGATGGTAATGACGGTCCTTGATCCGCTTCGTGCGGTCGGACCGTGACCGAAACGGGCGGAACGCCCTCGAACCGCGGCCCGGCCGTACCCGCCCCGGATGACCGGAAGCCGGACAGTGCGCTCGGGATTCCGGTTACCCGGCCGGGCTGGGCGGCCGCCAGTTCTCGGAGCTCCAGGTGGCCCCGTCCCGTTCCGTGCAGCGCTGCGCGACGAGCCGGTCGATCAGCTCAAGTGCCTTGTCCCTACTGGCAGTTCGCTCTTCGGCGCGACCTGCGGCGACGGCTTCCTCGTGGATCGCGTACTGCGCGTTGGACATCCCCTTCTGCTCCCAGTCCAGCCCGGCCCAGTAACTGCCCTTGAGGGCCTCTTTCGCCCAGTAGGACACCAGAGTTGTGCAGATCCGGGCGGGTGGGGAAGGGCTCGGGGCGGCCTCCTGGGGGGACTTCGGGCCGCCGGCCGCGCAGCCGGAGCCCGCCCCGAGAGCGAGGGTCGTGAGGAGCGCAGCGGCGCCGTACCGGGCCGCGCGGGGTGGCTGGGTGCCCATGCAGGCGACGGTAGGCCGTCACCTTGGGTGACGCAACGGCCGTGTGCGGGGCGGGTCCGGACTGGCGGATTCCGGGCGGTCGGCGTGGCTGACGGGGCCGCGGGAGGAGCGCGGAGGCGGGGCCGGGGAGGAGCGGAGGCGGGGGAGGGGTGGAGGCGGGCACGGCGCGGGCCCGGACCCCCGCCCCGGGCGGGAGCGGGGGTCCGGGCCCGTGGGGACCGGTGGAGCGGGCCGGGTCAGGCCTGCGCGGCCGCGGTGGCGCCGTCGCCGGCGCCGGCGTCGCGCAGCAGGCAGGTGAGGCGGGCGCTGCACACCCGCCGGTCCTGCTCGTCGCTGATCACGATCTCGTAGGTGGCGGTGGATCGGCCGCGGTGCACGGGTGTGGCGACGCCGGTGACGAGGCCGGAGCGGACCCCGCGGTGGTGGGTGCAGTTCAGGTCCACGCCGACGGCGATCCTGGTGATGCCGCCGTGGAGCATGGCGCCGATCGACCCGAGGGTCTCGGCGAGCACCGCGGAGGCGCCGCCGTGCAGGAGCCCGTAGGGCTGGGTGTTGCCCTCGACCGGCATCGTGCCCACCACCCGGTCGGGGGCCGCCTCCAGGATGCGGATGTCCATCCGCTCGCCGAGGTGGCCCGCCGAGAACAGCGCGGGCAGGTCGATGCCCAGGGCCGCGTACTCGTCCAGGACCTCCTGCGGGAACTTCACAGCGTGCTGCTCGCCCATGGGCCGGCTCCGTTCGTCAACGATCGTTAACCATCTTGTCCTGACGTCGTTCTATCAGGCCGGTTCGAAGCGCACGACGACGGACTTGCTGGCGGGGGTGTTGCTGGTGTCGGCGGTGGAGTCCAGCGGGACGAGCACGTTCGTCTCGGGGTAGTAGGCCGCCGCGCAGCCGCGGGCGGTGGGGTAGTGGACGACGCGGAAGCCGGGGGCGCGTCGCTCCACGCCGTCCTTCCACTCGCCGACCAGGTCCGTGTAGGAGCCGTCGGCGAGGCCGAGCTCGGCGGCGTCCTCGGGGTGGACCATGACGATGCGGCGGCCGCCGGTGATCCCGCGGTAGCGGTCGTCGAGGCCGTAGATCGTGGTGTTGTACTGGTCGTGGCTGCGCAGGGTCTGCAGCAGCAGCCGGCCCTCGGGGAGCCGCGGGTACTCCACGGGGGCGGCGGTGAAGTTGGCCTTGCCGGTCGCCGTCGGGAAGCGGCGCTCGTCGCGGGGGGCGTGCGGGAGCCGGAAGCCCTCGGGGCGGGCGGCGCGGGCGTTGAAGTCCTCGAAGCCCGGGACGACGCGGGAGATCCGGTCGCGGATGGCGGCGTAGTCCCGCTCGAACTCCTCCCAGGGGGTCGTGGAGGCGTCGCCGAGGACGGCGCGGGCCATGCGCGCCACGATCGCCGGCTCGGACAGCAGGTGCGGGGAGGCCGGGGCGAGGTTGCCGCGGGAGGCGTGGACCATGCCCATGGAGTCCTCGACGGTGACGAACTGCCGCCCCGAGGCCTGGACGTCCTTGTCGGTGCGGCCCAGCGTCGGAAGGATCAGGGCCCGGCGGCCGGTGACCGCGTGGGAGCGGTTGAGCTTGGTGGAGACGTGCACCGTCAGCGAGGCGCGGCGGATCGCGGCCTCGGTGACCTCGGTGTCGGGGGTCGCGCCGACGAAGTTGCCGCCCATTGCGAAGAGGACCTTGGCCTTGCCGTCGCGCAGGGCCTCGATGGAGCGGACCACGTCGTAGCCGTGGTGCCGCGGCGAGGTGATGCCGAATTCCCGGTCGAGGGCGTCGAGGAAGGCGGGGGCGGGGCGTTCGAAGATGCCCATGGTGCGGTCGCCCTGGACGTTGGAGTGCCCGCGGACGGGGCAGACGCCGGCGCCGGGGCGGCCGATGTTGCCGCGGAGCAGGAGCAGGTTGACGACCTCGCGGATGGTGGCGACGGCGTGCTTGTGCTGGGTCAGGCCCATGGCCCAGCAGACGATGGTGCGCTCGGAGGCCAGGACCATGGCGAGGGCGCGCTCGATCTCGGGCCGGGTCAGGCCGGTGGCGGTGAGGGTCTCGGCCCAGTCGGCCTCCTCGGCGGCGGCGGCGAGGTCCTCGTAGCCGTGGGTGTGCTCGCGGACGAAGTCCTCGTCGACGGCGCCCTCCGTCTCGATCACCAGCTTGTTCAGGAGGCGGAAGAGGGCCTGGTCGCCGCCGATGCGGATCTGCAGGAACAGGTCGCTCAGCGGGGTGCCGCGGAGCATGCCGAGGGGGGTCTGGGGGTTCTTGAACCGCTCGGTGCCGGCCTCGGGCAGCGGGTTCACCGAGATGATCTTCGCGCCGGAGGCCTTGGCCTTCTCCAGCGCGGAGAGCATGCGGGGGTGGTTGGTGCCCGGGTTCTGCCCGGCGACGATGATCAGGTCGGCCTGGTGGAGGTCCTCCAGGGAGACGCTGCCCTTGCCGATCCCTATGGTCTCGGTGAGGGCGGAGCCCGAGGACTCGTGGCACATGTTGGAGCAGTCGGGCAGGTTGTTCGTGCCGAACTCGCGGGCGAAGAGCTGGAAGAGGAACGCGGCCTCGTTGCTGGTGCGGCCGGAGGTGTAGAAGAGGGCCTCGTCGGGCGAGGCGAGGGCGTTCAGCTCCTCGGCGATGATCTCGAAGGCGCGCTCCCAGCTGACGGCCTCGTACCGGTCGGCGCCGTCGGGCTGCGCCCCCCGCTCCAGGAGCATCGGCCGGGTGATCCGGCCCTGCTGGCCCAGCCAGTAACCGGAGCGGCCCGCGAGGTCGTCGAGCGGGTGGGCGGCGAAGAAGTCCGGGGTGACCCGGCGCAGCGTGGCCTCCTCGGCGACCGCCTTGGCGCCGTTCTCGCAGAACTCGGCGGTGTGCCGCTTGTCGCCCTCGGGCCAGGCGCAGCCCGGGCAGTCGAAGCCGTCCTTCTGGTTGACCTTGAGCAGGGTGCGGGCGGTGCGCGCCACCCCCATCTGGGCCTGCGCGATCCGCAGCGTGTGTCCGATCGCGGGCAGGCCCGCCGCGGCGCGCTTGGGGGGCGCGACCTGCGGCGCGTCCTGTACGGGATCATCTGCGGGCGGCTTCGTGGCCATGTCGCTCCCCTTTGAGCACGTCGGGCAGTGCGCCGGCATGGCCGCGCGCTTCGCATTCGCGCCCGATCCTGTCATGACCGGGGCGGTGATCGCCGACGCCGGAATTGTCGGCGGGGGCGCCTAGGATCGGGGGCGTGGCAGAGAACGCATCGAAGAAGACCGACCAGACGACCGCAGCGGCCCGCCCCCGCCTGATGCTCATGGACGGGCACTCCCTGGCGTACCGGGCGTTCTTCGCGCTGCCCGCGGAGAACTTCACCACGGTGACCGGCCAGCCGACGAACGCGATCTACGGCTTCGCGTCGATGCTGGCGAACACGCTGCGCGACGAGGCGCCCACGCACTTCGCGGTGGCGTTCGACGTCTCGCGCAAGACGTGGCGCTCGACGGAGTTCCCGGAGTACAAGGCGAACCGCTCCTCGACCCCGGACGAGTTCAAGGGGCAGGTGGAGCTGATCGGCGAGCTGCTGGACGCGATGAACGTGCCGCGGTTCGCCGTCGACGGCTTCGAGGCCGACGACGTGATCGCGACGCTGGCGACGCAGGCGGAGGCGCTCGGATTCGAGGTGCTGATCGTCACCGGCGACCGGGACTCCTTCCAGCTGGTCTCCGAGCACACCACGGTGCTGTACCCGACGAAGGGCGTCTCCGAGCTGACCCGCTTCACGCCGGAGAAGGTCGTGGAGAAGTACGGGCTGACCCCGCAGCAGTACCCGGACTTCGCGGCGCTGCGCGGCGACCCGTCGGACAACCTGCCGGGCATCCCGGGCGTCGGCGAGAAGACCGCCGCCAAGTGGATCAACCAGTTCGGGTCGTTCGCGGAGCTGGTGGAGCGCGCCGAGGAGGTCAAGGGCAAGGCCGGGCAGAACTTCCGCGACCACCTGGAGGCCGTGAAGCTCAACCGGGTCCTGACCGAGATGGTCCGGGACGTGGCGCTGGAGAAGACCCCGGCCGACCTGGAGCGCGCCCCGTACGACCGGTCCGCCGTGACCGGCGTGCTGGACGTGCTGGAGATCCGCAACGCCTCGCTGCGCGAGCGGCTGCTGGCGGTGGACCCGGGCGCCGGCCACGAGGAGGCCCCGGCTCCGGCCCCCGGCGTGGAGCTGGACGCGTCCGTGCTGGGCACGGGCGAGCTCGCGCCGTGGCTCGCGGCCCACGGCGGCGGCCCCCTCGGCGTCTCCACCGTGGACAGCTGGGCGCTGGGCCAGGGCAGCATCGCCGAGATCGCGCTGGCCGCGGCCGGCGGGGCGGCCGCATGGTTCGACCCGTCCGCGCTGGACGAGGCCGACGAGCAGGCGTTCGCGGCCTGGGCCGGCGACCCGGACCGGCCCAAGGTCGTGCACAACGCCAAGGTCCTGATGCGGGTCTTCCCCGAGCACGGCTGGCGCCTGGACGGCGTCACCATGGACACCGCGCTCGCCGCGTACCTGGCCAAGCCGGGCCGGCGGTCCTTCGCGCTGGACGCGCTGTCGGTGGAGTACCTGGGCCGCGAGCTCCAGCCCGCCGCGGTCGACGGCCAACTGGCCTTCGGCGCCGACGAGACCGCCGAGGCGGAGGCGCTGATGGCGCAGGCCCGCGCCGTCCTGGACCTCGGCGAGGCCTTCACCGGCAAGCTGGTGGAGGTCGGCGCCGCCGACCTGCTCCACGACATGGAGCTGCCCACCTCCGAGCTGCTGGCCCGGATGGAGCGGTCCGGCATCGCCGCCGACCGCGACCACCTGACGGCCATGGAGCAACAGTTCGCCGGAGCCGTGCAGCAGGCGGTGAAGGAGGCGCACGCGTCGGTGGGCCACGAGTTCAACCTCGGCTCGCCCAAGCAGCTCCAGGAGGTCTTCTTCGGCGAGCTGGACCTGCCGAAGACCAAGAAGACCAAGACCGGCTACACCACGGACGCGGACGCGCTGGCGTGGCTGGCCACGCAGACCGACCACGAACTGCCCGTGATCATGCTGCGGCACCGGGAGCAGGCCAAGCTGCGGGTCACCGTGGAGGGCCTGGTCAAGACGATCGCCGCCGACGGCCGGGTGCACACCAGCTTCAGCCAGACCACCGCCGCCACGGGGCGCCTGTCCTCCACCGACCCCAACCTGCAGAACGTGCCGGTGCGCACCGACGAGGGACGTGCCATCCGCCGCGGGTTCGTCGTCGGCGAGGGCTACGAGTCCCTCATGACCGCCGACTACAGCCAGATCGAGCTGCGCGTCATGGCCCACCTGTCCGAGGACGAGGGCCTGATCCAGGCCTTCCTCTCCGGTGAGGACCTGCACACCACCGTCGCCTCCCAGGTGTTCGGCGTGGAGCGCTCCGCCGTCGACCCCGAGATGCGCCGCAAGATCAAGGCGATGTCGTACGGGCTCGCGTACGGGCTCTCCGCCTTCGGCCTCTCCCAGCAGCTCGGGATCGAGCCGGCCGAGGCGCGCGGGCTCATGGAGACGTTCTTCGAGCGGTTCGGCGGGGTCCGGGACTACCTGCAGCGCGTCGTCGACGAGGCCCGTGCCACCGGCTACACGGCGACGATCTTCGGACGCCGCCGCTACCTGCCGGACCTGGCCAGCGACAACCGGCAGCGCCGCGAGGCCGCCGAGCGGATGGCGCTGAACGCCCCGATCCAGGGCACCGCCGCCGACATCGTCAAGGTCGCCATGCTGCGCGTGGACCGGGCGATCGCCGAGGCGGGCCTGACGTCGCGGATGCTGCTCCAGGTCCATGACGAAATCGTGCTGGAGATCGCCCCGGGCGAGCGCGAGCGGGTCGAGGAGCTGGTGCGCCGCGAGATGGCCGCCGCCGTCGAGCTGCGGGCCCCGCTGGACGTGTCCGTGGGCGTCGGCCCCGACTGGGAGTCCGCCGCGCACTGACCCGGAGCCCGGAGCCCGGTGCGCCATGTGCCCGCGCCCGCCCCCGCCGTCCGGCGGGGGCGGGCGCACGTGCACGGTGTGCGGGCGGGCTCACCCGGTGCGCAGGGGTTCCGGCGACTCCGTGTCCGCGGGGCGCCCGCCGCCGCTCCGGTCCTGCGGGGCGTCCCGCACGTCGTGGGCGTGGGCGTCGTCACGGGCCGGGCGGCGGTGCCGCAGCCGCACCAGGGCCGCGTACAGCAGCAGGCCCACCGCGAGGCCGGCGCCCGCGCCGAAGCAGACGGTCGGGACGATGTCGAGGGGCGAGCGGATCCGGTCGTAGAACGTGAAGAAGCGCAGTACCCGCGTCGTCACCCCGACGGCCGTGCACCCGGCCACCAGCGCGGCCGAGCCCAGTGCCTCGGCCCTGCTCAGCGTCGGCACCGCCGCCGGCGCGGGCCGGTCGGACGTCCGGCGCACGGCCGTCACCGCGAACCAGAGCAAACCGCCGGCCGCGACCGCCGACGAGCCGTACTGGAGGTAGGTGTAGAGCGGGTACCCGAACGCCAGCGGTTCGCCGAGCCGGGGCAGGGCGTTGGTCCCCCACCGGTCCAGGTGCGTGAAGCTGTCCCAGACGACATGCGTGAGCGAGCCCAGCACCGCCGAGAGGTAGAACCACAGCGCGAGCGCCGCCGGCCGCCGCGCGCCCGGTCCGCCCCTTCCGTTCGGTCCGCCCCGCCATTCCTCGCCCCGGACCAGGGCGTGGACGCGGCCTTGGCGGGCCCTCGGCAGCAGCGCCACGAGCGGTTCGCGCAGCAGCAGCCAGCAGGCGGCGAGCACGGCGGTCAGGACGGCGTCGGCGGTCAGCACGCCGGGCAGCGAGTGCGTGAACGCCCCGTACCGCATGACGCCGCCGACGACGGCGTCCGCGAAGTAGAACGTGTCGGGCGCGAACGAGCCGAGGACGAGCGCGGAGGCGACGAGCGGGCCGCGCGCCCGGCCGGTGCGGCGTACGGCGGGCAGGACGGCGGCGGCATGGCTGAGTGTGAAGGGCACGGCACCTCTTGGCGGTTCGGCGGACAACGGGTCGAGCGGCGGGGCGGGGTCCCGGGTCACGGCGGGTGACCGTTTCTTCACTTCGGGTCAATGCGTCCCGAACGGGTCCGGCCAGTATGCGTGACCTGCACATGGCGTGGGGAAGTGGTGAAGGCCCGGCCGCGAATCGGTGCGGTGTGAAGGGAGTTGACGTAGGGTCACGCCGACGTCGAGGGGGAGGGGACCGGCTCATGTCGGCTCGGTGGACGGCTCGTGGCAGGCTGCGCAGGGGAGCGACCGCCGCCGTGGCGTGCGCACTGGTGGCGGCCGCGGTGACCGCCTCGCAGGCCCCGCCCGGCCCTCGCACGGTCGTCGTCGGGGAGGGCGTGCCGCCTGCCGCGGCGCCGACGCAGGACGGCGGCGCGGACGGCGGCGACGGCGCCTACCTCACCGAACTCCCGCCCCTCGCCAGCCCGGAGCCGCCGGCGGGCCTCCTGCCGGACGGCGGAACCCAGCCGCCGACCGGCCCCGGCGAGGCGGCCGCAGCCCCCAACCAGCCCGTCGTCCTGGGCGGCGCGGCGGGTGCGCAGGGGATACCGGCGACCGTGCTGGCCGCCTACCAGCGGGCCGAGGAGCGGATCGGCCGCAGCGATCCGGGCTGCGGACTGCGCTGGCAGCTCCTCGCGGCCATCGGCAAGGTCGAGTCGGGGCACGCGGGCGGCGGACGTGTCGACGCCGCCGGCACCACCCTGACCCCGGTCCTCGGACCGGTCCTGAACGGCAACGGCTTCGCGACGATCCGCGACACGGACGGCGGCCGCTACGACGGGGACGCCGCCTACGACCGCGCCGTCGGGCCCATGCAGTTCATCCCGTCCACCTGGGCCGCCTGGGGCCAGGACGCCGACGGCGACGGCCTGCGCAACCCCGGCAACGTGTACGACGCCGCCCTCGCCGCCGGCCGCTACCTGTGCGCGGGCAGCCGCGACCTGCGGGTGGACGCGGACGTGGACCGGGCCGTCCTCTCCTACAACCACTCCTCGGAATACCTGCGGACGGTGCGGTCCTGGCTCGCGTACTACCTCAACGGGGCGCACGCGGTCCCGAACGCGGGAGGCGGCGCGGCCGCACCCGCGAAGCCGCAGCCCCGGCCGAAGCCTTCACCCGCGTCCACGCCCACACCCACCCCGACCCCGACGCCGACGCCGACGCCGAGCCCGACCCCGACGCCGACGCCGAGCCCGACGCCAACGCCGACGCCGAGCCCGACGCCAACCCCGACGCCGAGCCCGACGCCCACCCCGACGCCGACGCCGACGCCGAGTCCGAAGTCCACCCCGACGCCGAGCCCGACGCCCAAGTCCACGGCCACGCCCCGGCCGACGCCCAGCCCCACGGCGAGCGTCCGGCCGTCGCCCTCCGCGGCCGAGCCGTCCGCGTCCCCGGCCGGGTCCCCCTCCCCGGGCCCGGCGCGGGACGGCACGCGAACCCCGTAGCCGAACGGTTCTCATCTCGCACGCGCGTTGCTACGGTGCCCCCGCCCTGACGCCCCATCAGATCCGGAGGCCCGGTATGCGCGCACTCGCCGCCGCCGCCATCGGTCTTGCCGCCGCGCTGGCCCTCGCGTTCGCCGTGACGGCGCTCGGGGCGCAGGAAGGCATGACCTCGCCCAGACCGCTGCTCACCACCGCGCCCGCCGCCCCCGGGCAGCAGTGAGGGGGCGGGACGTGCGACGCCGAGCGAGCCTCGTCCTCATCGCCCTCGCGGTGTTCTGCACCGCCCTCGCGCCGCTGCTGCGCTGGTACGCGTACCCCCGGCTCGCCAAGATCCCGCCGAACCAGTACCAGGAGATGGTCCTGGAGGCGAAGGACGCGACCCTCCTCGACTACACCGGCGGCATGCAGCCCAAGAAGGTCGACAAGGTCACGATCGTCCAGACCCTCAAGGGCGACGTGGAGGCGTCGCGGGAGATCGAGGCGCACACGGGCCGGGACGTCGTCGTCTGGGACACCCTCTCCCACATCGCGGGACCCGACGGGAAGACGGTCTCCCAGATCCCCGAGCGCTACGTCTTCGACGCCCACACGCAGGCGCCCGTCCACGCCCCCGGCGAGGCCGTGGACGGCGACCCCGTCAAAAGGGAGGGCATCGAGTTCAAGTGGCCGTTCTTCACAGAGCCGCGCGACTACCTCTACTTCGACGCCCAGACCCGCACCTCGTCCCCGATCCACTACGTCGGCCCGCGCACCTTCCGCGGCATGGACGTCTACTACTACGAACAGGACGTGCCCTGGACGAAGGTCCCCCTGCCCAAGAAGATGCCGATCGAGGGCATCGACCCGGCGACCTTCGAGCAGAGCACCGGCACCAGCCTCTGGTACAAGGCCAAGGCGATGTTCTGGGTCGAACCGGTCACCGGCGCGCCCGTCAACGCCGAACAGGTCGTCGAACAGGAGATGCGCGGCGGCATCGCCGCCGGGGCGCCGGAAGGCCGGCTCACCGTCTTCGCCGGGCACGTGAAGATGCGCGCGGACTACAGCCGGTACACCGTCGACCTGGTCCGGTCGAACCGCACGAAGGTCCTCGCCCTCCACACGTACGCCCCGGCCGGGCTCGCCGCCGCCGGGCTCGCGCTGCTCGGGGCGGCCCTGTGGCTGGAGGCACGCGGCCGCAGGACAGCTGCGGCCGGGGTGGGGGCCGGAGCCGGGGACGGGGTCAGCGCCTGAGGCGGGCGTTGGTGTGCCGGGTCGGCTCGGCCGTCGCCGGGTCCTCCGGCCACGGGTGCTTCGGGTAGCGGCCGCGGAGCTCGGCGCGGACGGCCCGGTAGCCGCCCTGCCAGAACGAGGCCAGGTCCGCGGTGACCGCCGCGGGCCGCCCCGCCGGCGACAGCAGGTGCACCAGGACGGGCACCCCCGCCACCCGCGGAGTCTCGGCGAGCCCGAACAGCTCCTGCAGCTTCACCGCGAGGACGGGCTGCTCGGCCGAGTAGTCCACCCGGATCCGGGAACCGCTCGGCACCTCGATCCGCTCCGGGGCCAACTCGTCCAGGCGGGCCGCCTCACCGGTGGCCCACGGCAGCAGCCGGGTCAGGGCCTGGCCGGCGTCGATCCGCGCGAGGTCGGCGCGGCGCCGGGCCGAGGACAGCTCCGGCTCCAGCCAGTCCTCCGCCGGGCGGGCCAGCAGGGCCGTGTCGGACACGTCCGGCCAGGGGGCGCCCAGGGTGCGGTGCAGGAACGCGAGGCGCTCGCGCAGCGCCAGGGCGTCCGGCGACCAGCGCAGCAGCGCGCCCGGGCCCTCGGCCGCGAGGCCGTCGAGCAGGGCCCGGCGCACCAGGGCGGGGTCCGGGGCGCGCAGGGGGCGGGCCGCGAGCTCGATCGCGCCGAGGCGCTGTACGGCGCGCGCGACCACGTCCGCGGCCCCCGCGTCCCAGTGGACCTCCTCGGAGGACGAGTACAGGTGCTCGGCGGCGGCCCGGGCCGTGGCCTCGTCGAGGACGGCGGCCAGCCGGATGCGGGCGTCGGCGGAGCCGGTGCTGCGGTCGGCCACCGCGACGGCGAGCCAGTCGCCGGCGGTGGCGAGCCGGGAGCCGTCAGGGAGCGCGGCTCCCGTGCCGGAGGCCATGAGGTACTGGCCCCCGCCGCGGTTGCGGGCCACGCGCTCGGGGAAGGCGAGCGCGACGACGAGCCCGGCGACGTGGTCGTCGGCCGCCGCCGGCACGCCGGGCGCCGCTCGGCCGTCCCCCTCGGGCTGCCACCCGGCGGGTCGCGGGGTTCCTCGGCCCGGTCGGCCCGGTCGGCCCGGTCGGCCCGGTCGGCCCGGACCGGCGGTGGCGTGGCCGCCGGGTGGGACGTCCCCTACCCGCCCTTCGCCCGTTCCCCGGGCTCCGCCCGGACCGATCGCGGGGGCTCCGCCCCCACACCCCCGCGCCTCAAACGCCGGCGGGGCTGAACGGGCACCCCCAGCGCCTTCGAAGACGCCGGCCGGAAGATCCGACCCTTCCGGCGAAGCCGACCCGTCGCGTGAAACGAGCCCCTCCGGCGAAACCGGCCCCTCCGGCGAAGCCGGCGCTTCGGGTGCAACCAGCCCCTTCGGCGAAACCCGCTCCTCCGGCGAAGCCGGCGCTTCAGCTGAAATCAGCCCCTCCGGCGTTTGAGGAGCGGGGTCCGGGGCGGAGCCCCGGATCGGGCGCGCAGCGTCCGCCAGGCGGCGGCCGGGGTCGCCCGCCCCGCCCGCCGCGCAGCGGCTGTCGGATACAGCGGGATGGGGCGGGGCGGGGGAGTGGGCCCCCGCGGCGGCCAACGCCGCGACCAGCCGCCCGGTCTCGGCGCGCCAACGCCCCGCATAGCCGTCACCCCCGCCGCGCCCACCGGCACCGGCAGCCCCGCCGCCCGGGGCTCCGACGGCTCCGCCGCGCTCGCCCCGCTGGGACCGTACGGTGCGCCAGGCCGCGACCAGGTCGTCCCCGTACTCCCGCGGCGGCTCCTCGCTCAGGAGCGCCACCACCTCCGCCACCCGCCGCCCGGCCACGTCCGGCGCCGCCGCCCCGTCCAGCAGGGCCCGGGCCAGCCGCGGGTGCAGGCCGAGCCGGGACATGGCCGCGCCCCGCGGGGTGACCCGCCCGGCCGTGTCCAGCGCGCCCACCGCGGACAGCACGGACCGCGCCGCCGCCATGGCCCCCGCCGGCGGCGGGTCCAGCAGCGCCAGCCCCGACGCGTCGGGATCACCCCAGCAGGCCGCGTGCAGCGCGAACGCGGTCAGGTCCGCCAGCCGTATCTCCGGCGCGGGGAACGCCGGCAACCGCCCGTGCTCCGCCTCCGCCCAGCACCGGTACACCGTCCCCGGCGCCTCGCGCCCTGCGCGCCCGGCCCGCTGCCGGGCCGCCGCACGGGAGGCCCGTACGGTCGTCAGCGCGCCCAGACCCCGCGCATGGTCCGTCCGCGGCTCGCGGGCCAGCCCCGAGTCCACCACCACCCGCACCCCGGGCACGGTGAGGCTCGACTCGGCCACCGCCGTGGACAGGATCACCCGCCGGTGGCCGGCCGGGGTGAGCGCCGCGTCCTGGACCGCCGCCGGGGCCCGGCCGTGGACCTGGAGCACCTCCGCGTCGATGCCGGCCAGCAGCCCGGCCACCCGGCCGATCTCGCCGGTGCCGGGCAGGAAGCACAGCACGTCCCCGGTGCGCTCGGACAGCGCCCGCCGCACCACCGCGGCCACGTGCGCCAGCTGCGCCGGGTCCACGCGCATTCCGTGCGGCGGCCGTACCGGCCGGGCCGGCGGGGCCCACACCGTCTCCACCGGGTACGAGACGCCCTCCGCCCGCACCACCGGGGCGCCGCCGAGCAGCCGCGCCCAGCCCTCCGCGTCGGTCGTCGCCGACGCCGCGACCAGCTGCAGCTCCGGGCGCAGGGCCTCCCGTACGTCCAGCAGGAACGCGGCGACCGTGTCGGCGTCCAGGTGCCGCTCGTGGCACTCGTCCAGGACGACCACGTCCACGCCGGCCAGCTCCTGGTCCCGCTGGAGCCGCTGCAGCAGGACACCGGTGGTGACCACCTCCACCACCGTGTCGGGGCCCACCGCCCGCTCCCCGCGCACCGTGAAGCCGACCGCGCCGCCCACTCGCCCGCCCAGCAGCCAGGCCATCCGCCGCGCCGCGGCCCGGGCGGCGATCCGCCGGGGCTCGGCCACGACGACCCGGCGTCGCGGGCCGCCGCCGACCAGCCCGGCCAGGGCCAGCGGCACCAGCGTGGTCTTGCCGGTGCCGGGCGGCGCGCACAGCACCGCGGTGCCGTGGCCGTCCAGGGCCGAGGCGAGCGCGGGCAGGGCTTCCCGTACGGGGAGGGCGTCGAGGGCGGAGGTGCGTACGGGCACGGCTCAGGCCCCGTCCGCCCGCTCGCACACGAAGATCGCGGTGCCGGGGATCAGGTTGCCGCGCAGCGGGGACCAGCCGCCCCACTCCTGGCCGTTCCAGGCGGGCCACTCCGGCTCCACCAGGTCGATCAGGCGGAACCCGCCCGCCACCACGTCGCGGACCCGGTCGCCGAGGGTGCGGTGGTGCTCGACGTACACGGCGCGCCCCTGCTCGTCCTGCTCGACGTACGGGGTCCGGTCGAAGTACGAGGCCGCCACCGACAGCCCCTCCGGGCCCGGCTCGTCCGGGAAGGCCCAGCGGATGGGGTGGGTGACGGAGAAGACCCAGCGGCCCCCGGGCCGCAGGACGCGGTGCACCTCCCGCATGACGTTCACCGGGTCGGCGACGAAGGGGACCGCCCCGTACGCGGAACAGGCCAGGTCGAAGACGCCGTCGCGGAAGGGCAGCTGCCCGGCGTCCGCCTCCACCAGGGGGACCGAGCCGCCGTCGATGCGCAGGGCGTGCTGGAGCTGCCGGTGGGAGAGGTCGAGGGCCACCGGGCGGGCGCCCCGGGCGGCCAGCCAGCGGGAGCACTGGGCGGCGCCGGCGCCGATCTCCAGGACGACCTTGCCCTTCAGGGAATCCGTCGGGCCGAGCAGGGCGGCATCGGCCTCGTCCAGGCCCTCGGGGCCCCAGACGAAGCGGTCGTCGCCGAGGAAGGCGCCGTGCTCGCGCTGGTAGTCGTCCGCGTTGCGGTCCCACCAGGAGCGGCTCGCCCGGCTGCTCTCCGCTTCGTCGGTGTCACGGCGCGTGGCGAAAGCGTCGTCCGCGGTGTCGCCATGCGTGCCGGGCGCGTGTTCGGGGGCGTAGTCCTCTTGGTTCATGGGGCCCGTCGTCGTAGTCTGCGAAAGAGGTCGGGGAGGCCATTCGTGCCTGCCCGCCCATGAATTGTGCCGGTTGTGCGGTGATCCGCCCTGGGTGTGCGCCTTCGCGCATTGACCCCGTCCGGCCATCCCCGTATGCTACAAGTTGCGCTGCGAGCCTGTGCTCCTCAGACCTAGCAGGCTGCGCTTGCATCTGTTGATGTCCCCTCGGTTCTCGAGGCCCTGCCGCTTCCGGCGGCTTGGGCTTCCTAGGCTGTCCGGCTTCTTCGGCAGGTGCCGATAAGGGCTCCCGGCGTAGCAGTACCTACGACTTCATGTCCGTACCGGAGCCCTTTCCCACATGACGAGCAGCACCGAGACCACCGCCACCACTCCGCAGGTTGCGGTCAACGACATCGGTAACGAGGAAGCCTTCCTCGCCGCGATCGACGAGACGATCAAGTACTTCAACGACGGCGACATCGTCGACGGCGTCATCGTGAAGGTCGACCGGGACGAGGTCCTGCTCGACATCGGCTACAAGACCGAAGGCGTCATCCCGAGCCGCGAGCTCTCGATCAAGCACGACGTCGACCCGAACGAGGTCGTCAAGGTCGGCGACGAGATCGAGGCCCTTGTCCTCCAGAAGGAGGACAAGGAAGGCCGCCTGATCCTCTCGAAGAAGCGCGCCCAGTACGAGCGTGCCTGGGGCACCATCGAGAAGATCAAGGAAGAGGACGGCATCGTCACCGGTACCGTCATCGAGGTCGTCAAGGGTGGTCTCATCCTCGACATCGGCCTCCGCGGCTTCCTCCCGGCCTCCCTGGTCGAGATGCGCCGTGTCCGCGACCTGCAGCCCTACGTGGGCAAGGAGCTCGAGGCGAAGATCATCGAGCTGGACAAGAACCGCAACAACGTGGTCCTGTCCCGCCGCGCCTGGCTCGAGCAGACCCAGTCCGAGGTCCGCCAGACGTTCCTCACCACCCTGCAGAAGGGTCAGGTCCGCTCCGGCGTCGTCTCCTCGATCGTCAACTTCGGTGCCTTCGTGGACCTGGGTGGCGTCGACGGTCTGGTCCACGTCTCCGAGCTGTCCTGGAAGCACATCGACCACCCGTCCGAGGTCGTCGAGGTCGGCCAGGAAGTCACCGTCGAGGTCCTCGACGTCGACATGGACCGTGAGCGTGTCTCCCTGTCGCTGAAGGCGACGCAGGAGGACCCGTGGCAGCAGTTCGCCCGGACCCACCAGATCGGCCAGGTCGTCCCGGGTAAGGTCACCAAGCTGGTTCCGTTCGGTGCGTTCGTCCGCGTGGACGAGGGCATCGAGGGTCTGGTCCACATCTCCGAGCTGGCCGAGCGCCACGTGGAGATCCCGGAGCAGGTCGTCCAGGTCAACGACGAGATCTTCGTCAAGGTCATCGACATCGACCTGGAGCGTCGCCGGATCTCGCTGTCCCTGAAGCAGGCCAACGAGTCCTTCGGTGCCGACCCGGCGTCGGTCGAGTTCGACCCGACCCTGTACGGCATGGCCGCGTCCTACGACGACCAGGGCAACTACATCTACCCCGAGGGCTTCGACCCCGAGACCAACGACTGGCTCGAGGGCTACGAGGCGCAGCGCGAGGCCTGGGAGCGCCAGTACGCCGAGGCGCAGGCGCGCTTCGAGCAGCACCAGGCGCAGGTCATCAAGAGCCGCGAGGCCGACGAGGCCGCCGCTGCCGAGGGTGCCGCCGCCCCGGCCGCCGGCAACGCCGGTGCGGGCATCTCGGGTGGTTCCTACTCCTCGGAGTCGGACGAGACCTCGGGCGCCCTGGCCTCCGACGAGGCCCTGGCCGCGCTCCGCGAGAAGCTGGCCGGCGGCCAGAGCTGATCGCAGGATCGCAGCACACCGCACACACCCGGATCGGTCCGGGAGTGAGCTGAGCTGAAGGTGAGGCCCGTCCCCCTCGGGGGGCGGGCCTCACTGCCGTTCCCGGCAGTGCCCGACACCCTCCGGCGCCATCTGCCGGAACCCTCATCACCACTTCCGGCACTGCCCGTTGAATCGCCGCGACGGGGAATGGTGCGACCCCGCCGGACGTTCACGCCAGAGAACGCGGCGAGGAGGAGCGGTGACGGTGCTTGATCCACGGGGTTTGTACGAATGGGATGCGAAGGGCCTGGCGGTTGCTGACCTGGCACTGGCCCAGGACTCGGCCGGACTGGTCATGCTCTACCACTTCGAGGGGTACATCGACGCCGGCGAGACCGGGGAACAGATCGTCGAGCGGCTGCTCGACGGCCTGCCCCACCAGGTCGTCGCCCGGTTCGACGCCGACCGGCTGGTCGACTACCGGGCCCGGCGGCCCCTGCTCACCTTCCGGCGCGACCACTGGACGGAGTTCGAGGAGCCCCGCCTGGAGGTCCGCCTCGTCCAGGACGCCACCGGCGCCCCGTTCCTGCTGCTCTCCGGCCCCGAGCCGGACGTGGAGTGGGAACGCTTCGCGGCCGCCGTCCGGCAGATCGTCGAGCGCCTCGGCGTCCGCCTCTCGGTCAACTTCCACGGCATCCCCATGGGCGTCCCGCACACCCGGCCCGTCGGCATCACCCCGCACGGCAACCGCACCGACCTCATGCCGGGCCACCACAGCCCCTTCGACGAGGCCCAGGTGCCCGGGAGCGCCGAAGCGCTCGTCGAGTTCCGCCTCGGCCAGGCCGGGCACGACGTGCTGGGCGTCGCCGCGCACGTACCGCACTACATCGCCCGTTCCCCGTACCCGGACGCCGCGCTGACCGTGCTGGAGGCGATCACTGCCGCCACCGGGCTCGTCCTGCCCGCCGTGGCCCATGCGCTGCGCACGGAGGCGCACCGCACCCAGACCGAGATCGACCGGCAGATCCGCGAGGGCGACGAGGAACTGGTCGCCCTGGTCCAGGGCCTGGAGCACCAGTACGACGCGGCGGCCGGAGCCGAGACCCGCGGCAACATGATCGCCGAGCCGGTGGAGATCCCTTCCGCCGACGAGATCGGCCGCGAGTTCGAGCGGTTCCTCGCCGAACGCGAGGGCGAGGGCTGATCGCCCGGGACTGATCCGCTAGCCTGGGCGCTCTCGCGGGTGCCGGCAGCTGCTTTCCCGCGCGGGCGGGGACGAGGGGCGGAGGCAGTAGCGTGCTCAGGGTAGGACTCACCGGTGGCATCGGCGCGGGCAAGAGCGAGGTCTCACGGCTGCTCGCGGGGTACGGGGCGATCCTCGTCGACTCCGACCGCATCGCGCGGGAGGTCGTCGAACCGGGCACGCCCGGCCTCGCGGCCGTCGTCGCCGCATTCGGGGAGTCCGTGCTGACCCCCGACGGCACGCTGGACCGGCCGAAGCTCGGATCGATCGTCTTCACCGACCAGGCCAAGCTCCACACCCTCAACGGCATCGTGCACCCGCTGGTCAGGGCCAGGTCGGCCGAGCTGGAAGCCGCCGCGGGCCCCGACGCCATCGTGGTGCACGACGTACCGCTGCTCACGGAGAACGGCCTCGCCCCGCTGTACGACCTCGTGGTCGTCGTCGACGCCGCCCCGCAGACCCAGCTCGCCCGGCTCACCGCCCTGCGGGGGATGGCCGAGGACGAAGCCCGGGCCCGGATGGCCGCCCAGGCCACCCGGGAGCAGCGGCTCGCCGTGGCGACCCTCGTGATCGACAACGACGGGCCGCTGGAGGCGCTGGAGCCCCAGGTGCGTGCGGTGTGGGAGGAGCTGACCGAGCGGGCGAAGGCCGCTTCCGCCGGGAACTGACGAGCTCCTCGTCGCGTTGAACGCGGGAGGAGAGGGAAGGAGCAGACCGTGACCGACACCGCGCCGCAGGCCGCGTCGCCCGGCCCACCGTCCTCGTCGCCCGAGACGCACGTCATCGACTTCCGCGCCGCCGAGCAACTGCTGGCCGCCCGCGACCCGCACGGGGCGGTGAGGCTCCTCGACTCGGTCATAGCCGCCCACCCGGAGGGCATGGCCGCCCGCCTGCTGCGGGCCCGCGCCTACTTCGCCTCGGCCCAACTGCGGCGTGCCACCCGGGAGTTCGAGCTGATCGTGGAGCGCGAGCCGGACAACGCCTTCGCCCACTTCGCGCTGGCCCGCACCCACGAGCGCGCGGGCCGGCCCGACCAGGCCCGCCGGCACTTCCGACTCGCAGCCGCCCTGGACCCCCGCCCGGACTACGTGGCGGCAGCCCGCTTCGACGAGCCGGGCCCCGCCTGACGGCCCCGCCCGGGTTCCCGTGCGCCGGGGTTCCTGTGCGCGGGGTCCGTGCGGGGTTCGTGCGTGTCGGGACGCTAGTGTCGCGGGGGCTCGTACGGGGGGATGTCCCGGCCCGGCTGGTAGTGCGGGCCCTGGTGGATGTGGTGGGCCACCACGGCCATGTCCACCGTCGCCAGGACCGCGACCACTGCGCATGCCGCCGCCCAGCCGGGGCGGTCGGTCAGAGAGAACAGGACCGTTCCCCCGGCCGCCCAGACCAGTCCCCACAAGCTCAGCCAGAACCGCAGCCGCAGTGGACTGCGGGCGGTCAACGGTTCGTTTCCGGTACGCATCGGCACATCGCCTCATCGCCTGACGGCTGGTCGTGACGGTCGTACGGGCCCACGTCCCATGGTGCCACCGGCCCTCCGCACGGCGGGAACGCGCAGGTCAGCGGGGATTGTCACAGTGCGCGCCTAAACTCGGCGGAAGACACGGAAGACGAGGCGTCGTCCGTCCGGGAGAACGGCAGGGAAGGGGGCACGTGTGACACCGCAACCGCCGCAGCAGATGCTGCTGCGCCACGCCGCCGTCTTCCTGCCCGCCCCCGTCCCGCGCCAGGGCCGGATCGCGTTCTGGGCGCCGGACGGCGACCCGCTGCCCGAGGTCCCGGAGGGGACGGGGACGCGCATGGAGGTGGTGCGGCCGCACGGAACCGGCGTGCGGACGCGGACCGTGCCCGCCGTGACCCTCGCCGTCGCCGACGCGCTGCCCCTGCTGGTCCGGGCCCCGCGCAGCGCCGTCACCCATCCGGCGACCCGTGCCTGGGGCACGGCCGCCACCCATGCGCTCACGCTCGCCGCCCGCGGCCGGCTGCTGCCCGGGCTCACCCCGGACGACGTCGACGCCTGGCGCGCCGGCCCGCTCGACGCCGAGGACGTCGGCCACCTCCGCGCGGTCGCCGCCGCCCTCCCCTGCGAGGGGTACGCCACCCCGCTGCCCGGCCGCAGGCCGCTCCAGCTGCCCGAGCCGGAGGCCCTGGTCCGTGCCTTCCTCGACGCCGTCACCGACTGCCTGCCCCGGACCCCGGCCGCGCCCGTGGCCGCCGGGCGGCCGTTCGCCGCCCAGGAGCCGCAGCGGGTGCCCGGCATACGGGACTGGGCGGCGCAGGTCGCGGCCGGAGCCGACGCCGGAGTGGGGATCTCGCTGCTGCTGGACCTGTCCTCCTTCAGCCTCTTCGACTCCGGCGCCGGGGCGCAGGCGCCGGCCGAAGCGGGCGCGGAAGCCGGCGCGGGTTCCGGTGCGGGCACCGCGGCGGAGGGTGCCGGGCGGGTGGAGCTGCGGCGGGCGGGCGCCGCCGTCGTCCAGGTGCACAGCCTGGCCGACCCCACGCTCGTCATCGACGCCGCGCAGCTGTGGGCCGGCGCCGCCCCCGCCGGCTTCGGGCCGCGCGCCCGCATCGACGCCGTCCTCGCCCTGCGCCGGGCCGCCCGCGTCTGGCCGCCGCTGCTGCGCCTGCTGGACCGGCCCGTCCCCGACCTGCTGCCGCTGTCCGACCCGGAGCTCGAAGACCTCCTCGGCACCGCCGCGACCCGGCTGGCCGCCGCCGGGGTGCCCGTCCACTGGCCGCGCGAGCTGGCCCGTACGCTGTCGGCGACCGCCGTCGTCCGGTCCGCCGCGCCCGGCTCCGCCATCGACGGCACCGCCTTCTTCGACGCCGAGCAGCTCTTCTCGTTCTCCTGGGAACTCGCCCTGGGCGGCGACCGGCTCACCCCGTCCGAGATGGAGGCGCTCGCCCGGGCGCACCGGCCCGTGGTGCGGCTGCGCGACCAGTGGGTGCGCGTCGATCCCGAGCTGGTCCGCAAGGCCCGCAAGCGGGACCTGGGCCTGCTGGACCCGGTGGACGCGCTGGCGACCGTCCTGACGGGCACGGCCGAGGTCGACGGGCAGGAGGTGGAGGCCGTGCCGGTCGGCGCCCTGGCCGCCCTCAGGGAGCGGCTCACCGGCGACCTCGCCCCGCTGCCGCAGCCCGTCGGCCTGAAGGCAACCCTGCGCGACTACCAGGCCCGCGGCCTGGCCTGGCTGGACCTGATGACCTCGCTCGGCCTCGGCGGCTGCCTCGCCGACGACATGGGCCTGGGCAAGACCGTCACGCTGATCGCGCTCCACCTGCACCGCGACCGCCCCGAGCCCACCCTCGTCGTCTGCCCGGCGTCCCTGCTCGGCAACTGGCAGCGGGAGATCGAGAAGTTCGCGCCGGGGGTCCCGGTGCGCCGCTTCCACGGCGGTGGCCGCAGTCTCGACGGCCTGGCCGGGGGATTCGTCCTCACCACGTACGGGACGATGCGCGCGAGCGCGGCCCGGCTCGCCGGGCAGGCCTGGGGCATGGTCGTCGCCGACGAGGCGCAGCACGTGAAGAACCCGCACTCGGCGACGGCCAAGGCGCTGCGCACCATCCCCTCCCCGGCCCGGGTGGCGCTCACCGGCACCCCGGTGGAGAACAACCTCTCCGAGCTGTGGGCGCTGCTCGACTGGACCACGCCCGGTCTACTCGGGCCGCTGACGACCTTCCGGGCCCGGCACGCCCGGCCGGTGGAGCACCAGCAGGAGGAGGACGGGGGCAACGAGGCGGCGGTGGCCCGGCTGGCGGCGCTCGTCCGGCCGTTCCTGCTGCGGCGCCGGAAGTCCGACCCGGGCATCGCCCCAGAACTGCCCCCGAAGACCGAGACCGACCACCCGGTCTCCCTCACCCGCGAGCAGGTCTCGCTCTACCAGGCCGCGGTGGACGAGGCGATGGCCGTGATCGGGGCCAGCGAGGGCATGGAACGACGCGGCATGATCATGAAGCTGCTGGCCTCGCTGAAGCAGATATGCAACCACCCCGCGCAGTACCTGAAGGAGGAGCGGCCCCGGATCCCGCACCGCTCCGGCAAGCTGGCCCTGCTGGACGAGCTGCTGGACACGATCCTCGCGGAGAACGGCTCGGTGCTGGTCTTCACCCAGTACGTGACCATGGGCCGGATCATCGAGCGGCACCTGGCGGCCCGCGGGATCTCGCACCAGTTCCTGCACGGCGGGACCCCGGTCGCGCAGCGCGAGGAACTCGTCGACCGCTTCCAGTCCGGTGAGGTCCCGGTGTTCGTGCTGTCCCTGAAGGCCGCCGGCACCGGGCTGAACCTCACCCGCGCCGGACACGTCGTCCACTTCGACCGCTGGTGGAACCCGGCCGTCGAGGAGCAGGCCACCGACCGCGCCTACCGCATCGGCCAGGACCAGCCCGTCCAGGTCCACCGGATCATCGCCGAGGGCACCGTGGAGGACCGGATCGCCGAACTGCTGGAGGCGAAGCGGGCGCTGGCCGACGCCGTCCTCGGCTCGGGGGAGGCGGCCCTGACCGAGCTGACCGACCGCGAACTCGCCGACCTCGTCTCCCTGAGGAGGCCCGCATGATCACGACGCGGGAGGACCGCCGCCGCACCTTCGAGACCGTGCCCGCCGGTCCGGAAGCCTCCAGCTGGTGGGGCCGGGCCTGGGTGTCGGCCCTGGAGCTCGTGGCCCGGGACCCGGCGCGCCTGGCCCGCGGGCGGGCGTACGCGGCGGAGGGCCACGTGGAGGCCGTCACGGTCACGCCCGGCCGGATCGTCGCCTACGTCCGGGGCAGCCGGGCCCGCCCGTACCGCACGGAACTGGCGCTCACCCCGTTCGACGCCGCCGGGTGGGACGAGCTGCTGGAGGCGGCCGCCGCGGACCCGGCGGCGCTGGCCGCCCTGTTGGAGCGGGAGGTCCCGCAGTCCCTGGCGGGGCGGATCCTGCCCGGGCCGGGCGAGATCCTGCCGCGCTGCTCCTGCCCGGACACGGCCCGGCCGCCGTGCAAGCACGCCGCGGCCCTGTGCCACCGGGCGGCCCGCCTGCTCGACGAGGACCCCTTCCTGCTGCTGCTCCTGCGCGGCCGCGGCGAGCGGGAGCTCCTTGACGAGCTGGCCCGCCGCAACGCCGCCCATGCCGCGCGCGAACAGCCCGCCGCGGCACCGGACTTCCCCGGGGTGCCGGCGCGTGCCGCACTGGCCCGCACCACCCTGCCCCCGCTGCCGGCCCCGCCGGCCCCGCCCGCCGTGCCCGGGCTGCCGCCGGCCTGCCCGGACGAGCCGGACGTGCCGGGCGCACCGGACCCGCTGGCGCTGGACCAGCTCGCCACGGACGCGGCCGCCCGGGCGCTGGCGCTGCTGCGCACCGGCGAGGACCCGATCGGGGGGCTCACCCTGTGGCAGGACGCCGTCCGCCTGGCGTCCGCGCACCACACCGCGGGCCTGACCGGCGCCGCCCGGGCCCTCTACCGGGACCTGGCCCGGGCCACCGGCCGCACCACGACCGACCTCGCCCGGGCCGCCGCGGCCTGGCGCCAGGGCGGCCTGCCCGCGCTGACCGCCCTCGACGAGCCGTGGGATCCGCCGGCCGGCCCCTTCGACCGGGCCCGGCCGGCGCTCCTGGCCGCGTCCCGCGGCTCGTTCCGGCCCGAGCGCAACCGGCTGACCTCGGGCAACCGGCAACTGCGGCTCGGCCGTGACGGGCTCTGGTACGCGTACGAGTCCCGGCCGGGCAGCGAGGACTGGTGGCCCGTCGGCCGCCCCTGCGCCGACCCGGTCAGCGCGCTCCCGTACTGATTCCGGCCGCCCAGCTGCCGAGGGCGGTGAAGTCCCGGTCGCGCAGGCCGTGGCGGGGGTGGATGCGCAGCAGCAGGGCGGGCGCCGGGTGGTGGGCGGCGACCCACTCACGGTCCCGCGCGTTGATCATGTCGTCGACCCAGGCGAAGGGCCGGCCCGCCGCCCAGGCGAGCAGGGTGCGGGTCTTCCACGACAGCCCGTCGGGGTCGCGGGCGAACAGCTCCGGCCACTCGACGTACGGCAGGTCGCCGGGGAGTCCGATGTGCGGGGCGACCATCGTGTTGGCCTCGTCCATCCAGGTCGTGGCCCAGGCCAGTTCGAACGGCAGGGCGAGCAGTCGTGCGCCGTGCGACGGGTGCAGGCGGACCCGCAGACCGCGCCGAGCGCTGCGCGAGTCCGGGCTCCGGTACGACATCCAGACGGTGGGTCGCATCCGGTGGCTGGTGTACCCGCGCAGGCCCGCCAGACGGGACCGGAAGGGGTTGAGGGGGCCGTCCACGTCGAGCAGGAGCAAAGGGCGATCGGTGGTCATGAACCAGCCCGTACCCGCTACACGATGGAGTGAAATGCCTATCGGCCCTATAACCCGAACGGGTTTTGACGCGTTGTCTCCGATGCGGGTGCAGTGCAGCGCCCGTGAACTTTTCCGGAAGGCAGGAAAACTGATGCGTCACAGTCGCCGGAACGGCCTGATCGCGACGGTGGTCGCGGGAGGCGGACTCGCGATCGGGGGTGTGGGCGGCTTCGCCTACGCCGACGCGGACGCGAGCGGGAAGACCGAGCGCTCGCCTGGGCTGCTGTCCGGAAACCTGGTGCAGCTGCCCGTGCACACCCCGGTCAACGTGTGCGGGAACACCGTCAGCATCGTCGGACTGCTCAACCCGGCGGCGGGCAACAGCTGCGCCAACGCCGACGCCGGCCCGTCGGCGGGCTCCGGGTCCGCCACCAGCGGCAGCACCCACGCCGAGGGAACCGCGAAGGACTCCCCCGGGGTGGTGAGCGGCAACGCGATCCAGCTGCCGGTCAAGCTCCCGGTCAACATCAGCGGCAACTCGGTGAACATCGTCGGCGTCGGCAACCCCTCCACCGGCAACACGTCGGTCAACGGCGAGCAGCCCAGCGGGCCCAAGCCGCCGCAGCCGGTCAAGCCCGTGCAGCCGCCCAAGCCCGTGGAGAAGCCGACGCCTCCGCGCCCGGTGACCCCGCCCGCTCCGGAACAGGAGCAGGAGCACACCCCCGGAGCCCTCGCCCACACCGGGTCCGAAGGCCTCGGCTACCTGCTGCCCGGCAGTGGGGCCCTGCTCCTCGGCGGAGTGCTGCTCTACCGGCGCCACCGCCTCCGGTAGGACCGCGGCGCCCGCAGGGTCACCGCCCCTCGGGGCCCGGCACGGCCGCGCCCCGAGGGGCGGTGACCTGCCCGGCCCCGGCCCCCGCCCGGTCCCCGGTGTCGGGGCCCGGTCCGGACACCGGCGCGGGCTCCGCGGCGGCCGGCGGGATCCGCCAGGCGTCCAGGACCGCGTCGATCTGCGCGGCCAGCCGGGCGCGGGCCGCGAACCGCGGCACGCCCGCCATCAGCAGCGCGTCGTACTCGGTGTCGACGTGCCGTACCGCCGCCCGCACCGCCACCGTCACGGCCAGCTCGTCCAGCGCCCGCCCGGCCGAGGTGCGCCCGACCCGCCCGCTGCCCCGCACCGAGGCGTGCGCGGCGATCGCCGCCGCCCGGTCGGCCGGGCAGCCCGGGAACAGCCGCCGTATCTCCGCCGCGAACGCCGCAGTGAACCGGGTGTCCTCCGCCGCGCGGCGCAGCCGGTCGCGCTCCCGCCGGCGCGCCCGCGCATCCGCGTCCGCCAGGCACGCGCGCTCGGCCCGCGCCAGGGCCGGATCCTCGACGAGGATGCCCTGCCGCTCGTAGCGGCGGCGCCGCTTGTTGAAGCGGACGACGACCGCGGACAGCGAACTGGCCTCGCGCGCCCGGCGGGTGAGCGCGGCGTCCCCGCGCGGCAGGTAGACCAGGTGGCCGAGGTCCGCACAGTCCAGGCAGCGCGGCACGCCCGCCTCGCGCACCAGGTGCCGCAGCGGGCCCCGGCGGCACTGCGCGCAGTGGATCGGCTTCGCCGACTCGAACACGACCAGGCTCATGACCGTGTGATACCGCCGTTCGGCTCCCTTATCACCTTGTGCGGGACGACAGCGTGGGATTGGCCAACTGTCCCTCGAATTCGGGAAGTCGCTTACCGTGGGGGCCGGGGCCTGTGGTGCAGCTGTGACGCCCGGGTCACCCGAGACCGAGGGGGAGACATGAGCGGACGTCAGACGACGGCGGAGCGCCGGGCGGTGCCCGGCTCCGGCATACCCGGCTCCGGCATACCCGGCCCCGGCATACCCGGCTCCGGCACGCGCCCGGGTTCCGAGGCCGGTGCGGCGGACCTCGCCGGGCGGGAGGTCGTCATCGCGCCCGGCGCCTGCACCGGCTGGCACTTCCACCGGGTCCCGCTGATCGCCCTGGTCAAGTCCGGGACGCTCACCCGGATCCTGCACGACGGCAGCACCGTCGTCCACCGGGCCGGAACCAGCTTCATCGAACCCGCCGGCCCCGACCACCCCCACCTCGGCCGCAACCCCGGCACCGAACCGGTCGTGCTGTACGTGACCAGCACGCTCGCCGAGGGCGAGGCCTTCTCCGCGCCCGCCGAGGCCCCGCCCGCGGCCGCCTCCTGCGCCTGCCCGGGCCACGCCTGGTGACCGCCCCCGCGGCATCCGTTCCGGCAGGGGCGGCTCCCGCTCACACCAGGCGGCGTATCTCCCCGCGCACCCGGTAGAAGCCGCCCGAGGCCGCATGCAGCCCGTCCACCACGTACCGGGCCCCCGGCTCCCGGATCCCGCGCGGAAACTGCACGTTCCACGAGGGCTCGAACCCGCCCGAGACCACCTGCACCCGCATCCGGTTGCCCTGCTGCACGCACTCCACCACCACACCGTCGGCCGGGGCCGCGGCCACCGACACGCTCGCCACCGCAGCGGCCGAAGCCGCCGGGGTGAACACCGGCAGGGCGGCGGCGGACTTCACGTCCCGGGCCGTCGGCACCGTGCCCCGCTGGGCCGCGCCGATCGCCGCCTCGCTCGCGTCCACGCAGACCAGCGAGCCGTCCGTGGTCACCAGGTACAGCCGCTCGTCCAGGTACTGCATGGACAGGGCCGAGCCGCTGCCCGTGCCGAGCTTCCACAGCCGGTTCCCGGCCGCGTCGAAGCAGTAGACGGAGGACGCGGAGTCACCGGCGAAGACATGGCGGCCGTCGGGGGAGGTCGCGCAGGAGTACACCGCCGCATCACAGCGGTACGAGGCCTCGATCGCGCCGGTGTCCTTCGCCAGCCGCTGCACGGTGTGGCGGCCCGTCCCGGCGAACACCGCGTGCTCCTCCTGCCAGCCGAACAGCACCCCGCCCGCGGTCCTGGTGTGCCACAACTCGCCGCTGCCGTCCGGGGCGTACGCCGTGACGCCGTTCGTGTGGCCGTGGTAGACGGCGTGCTCGTCCGCCCGCACCATCCAGGCGTGGGCCCCGGCGGACCGCCGCGACCATTGGAACTCGTCCTCGTGGTCGATGACCGTCAGACCGCCGTTCGCGTCGGAGACGTTGAGCACGCCCTCCCGGATGTCCAGCCAGAAGATGTCCACGTCCTCGGCGATGGCGTACGCCTTGAACGGGACCTTCGACGACAGGTCGTACACGGCGCCGTCGTCACAACCCGCATAGATCCAGAAGTCGTCCGCCACCAGGCACTTCACCCCGTCCGGCAGCGAGTAGCGGGCCAGCACCTCCCCGCCGTGGCTGAGCGTGTAGACGTCGCCCGCCTGGTTGCCGACCCAGCAGCGGTCCTCGTCCACGTGGATCCCGAACGCCGAGGCGCCCGTGCGGAACCGCCACAGCACCGGGGCGACCGCGCGTGCCGTCGACGGCGCGGACGCCACCTGCCGGCGGGTCACCGGCCGGGCCGCGCGCTGGCCCTGCACTGCCGGCGCGTACCCCTTGCGGACCTTCTCGCCGATCTTCTTGGCGGCGGCCGCCCGGGCCTTCTCGGCCGTCGGGAACGTCGAGTTCTGCAGCTGGCCCGCCGCGCCGATGCGCCCGTACCGCACCGAGACCGCGGTGCCGTCCACCGTCACCTCGTAGAACTTGTGCGCGCCGCCGCCCTCCTGGGACAGCTCCAGATACGTCGTCTCGCGAGCCATGACAGACCCCTCCCCAAGGCCGGGCCCGACGGCTCGATCCCGCCGGTGTTCCCTCGTGACGAAAAGTTAGGGGCCGGCACTGACAATGGGCCCGTGCACCTCGAAGCGATCACCTGGCAGCGGATGGCCGAGCGGCTCGCCGCCCATCTGGACGACCACGGAACCCGGGCGGCGGAGGCGGGTTGGCGGCGCGTCGGCATCGACGGCGCACCCGCCGCCGACACCGGGCTGCTCGCCGGGCTGCTCGCCGAGGCGCTGCGCGGCCGCGGCCGGACCGCCCTCGTGGTCCCGGCCGAGGGCTTCCTGCGGCCGGCCTCGCTGCGCTTCGAGTACGGCCGCGAGGACGTCGACTCCTACCTCGGCGGCTGGTACGACACCGCCGCCCTCTGGCGGGAGGTGTTCGGCCCCACCGACCCGGACGGCACCGGGCGGGTGCTGCCCGACCTGTGGGACCCGGTGACCGACCGGGCGACCCGCAGCCCGTACACCGAACTGCCGCCGGGCGCCGTCGTGATCGTGCACGGACCGCTCCTGCTGGGCCGCTGGTTCCCCTTCGACCTCAGCGTGCACGTCCGGCTCTCGCCGGGCGCGCTGGCCCGCCGTACCGAGGAGGCCGCCCGCTGGACCCTGCCCGCCTTCGCCCGCTACGAGGCCGAGACCGACCCCGCCTCGCTGGCCGACGCCGTGGTCCGGGCCGACGATCCGCGCCACCCCGCCTGGACGGGCCTGAGCCGCTGACGCGGTCCACCCTCCCGGCCGCTACGGGCGTCCGCCCAGTCGGGTGACCGCCCGGGCCGCCGACCGGCAGCCGGCCCGGGCCGCCTCCGCCGGGTCGGCGCCGGCGAGCCGGGCCGCCAGGAACCCGCCGGTGAACGCGTCCCCCGCGCCCGTGGAGTCCACCGCCCGCACCGGCTCCGCGGCCACTTCCGCGGTGACCCGGCCGCCCTGCGCCACCAGCGCCCCGGCCGCGCCCCGGGTCACCACCACCAGAGGCACCAGGCGGCTCAGCTCCGCCGCCGCCCGGGCCGCCCCGGCGGTCCGCGGCAGCCCGGCCAGCAGCAGGGCCTCGTCCTCGTTGGGCAGCAGGACGTCCACCCCCGCCACGGCGCCCAGGAAGCGCTGCGGCCCCAGCACGACCAGGAAGCCCGCCGAGGCCGGGTCCACGCTCACCGGTACCCCTCGGGCGCGGGCGGCCCGCAGCGCGACCAGGGCGAGCTCGCGGCTGCCGTCGGAGAAGTACAGGTAGCCGGAGAGGTGCAGGTGGGCGACCCCGTCCAGCAGGTCGGGCGTCCAGTCGGCGGGGGAGAGCCGCAGTGCGGCCCCGCTGTCGGTCAGGAAGGTCCGCTCCGTGTCGTTGCCGACCAGCGCCACCACCGTCCCCGTCGGCTCGTCCGGGTCGACCACCAGTCGCGGCCGCACCCCGCCGGCCAGCAGGGCCCGCTCGTGCCACTGGGCCGACTCCGCGCCCACCCGCGCGAGGAGGCGTACGTCGGCGACCCCGGAGCGGGCCGCCCAGCAGGCCGCGTTGGCCCCGGCGCCACCGGGCAGGGTCCGGATCCGAGCCGCCGTGTCGGTGGCCGGAACCAGCGGCTCCGGGTGCACCGCCACCACGTCGGTGACCACGTCCCCGACGACCAGCAGCGCGCCTCCGCCTCCGGATCCGCCTCCGGATCCGCCTCCGGTTCCCGATCCGGAACCCTCATCCGGCTCCGGGGCCCGCCCCGCATCCGGCCCCGCATCCGCTGCTGCGTCCGGCCCCGCGCCCGGCTCCGGTTCCGGCCCCGCGCCCGGCTCCGGTTCCGGCCCCGCGCCCGGCTCCGGTTCCGGCCCCGGGCCGGCCGCCGTCACGGGCGGGCCGCCCAGGCCCCGGCGATCCTGGCCCCGAGGGCCACGTTGCCCCGTACCGCCGCCAGATTGGCCTCCAGCGAGGCCCCGCCCGTCGCCCGCACCAGGAAGCCCAGCAGGAACGGGGTCACCTCCTGCCCCGTGATCCCCCGCCTCCGGCACTCGTCGAGGGCCTCCGCGAGCACCCGGTCGTGCAGGCCCGGATCCAGCTGCTCCGCCTTGTCCACCGGATGGGCCACCAGGAGCGCGGAATCCGGCCCGCCCAACCGGTCCTGAGCGGCCATCACCTCCGCCACCTCCTCCGGCCGGTGCACGGTCCAGTCCACCGGCTCGCCGGAACTGGCCAGGTAGAAGCCGGGGAAACGTTCCGTCCCGTACCCCAGCACGGTCACCCCCAGCGTCTCCAGCCTCTGCAGGGTGGCCGGCACGTCCAGGATCGACTTCACCCCGGCGCACACCACCGTGATCCGCGTCCGCGCCAGCAGCTGCAGGTCCGCCGACTCGTCCTGGGTCTGCGCCCACTCCCGGTGAACGCCGCCCAGCCCGCCCGTGGCGAAGACCCGCAGCCCGGCCCGCGCGGCCAGGAAGGCCGTCGCCGACACCGTCGTCGCGCCGGTCGCGCCCGCCGCGACGGCGGGGGCGAGGTCCCGGTGGCCGAGCTTGCGCACCCCCTCGCCGCCCGCGATCCGCTCCAGCTGCTCCTTGTCCAGTCCCACGTGGGGAACCCCGTCCACGACGGCGACGGTGGCCGGAACGGCCCCCTCGGCGCGGACGATCGCCTCCAGCTCGGCCGCCACCGCCAGGTTGCGCGGGCGCGGCAGGCCGTGCGTGATGATCGTGGACTCCAGGGCCACGACCGGCTGCCCCTGCTCCAGCGCCTCGCGGACTTCCTCGGACAGGACGGGAGTGCCGGGCGGGGGCGGGGGCGCGGATGCTGTGTGCTGTGACATGCCCCCATCCCTGGCACGCGATCAGCACCGCCAAACGCGGTGCCCGTGCAGTGGCCGGTTGTCGCCGTCCCCGACAGGATGCCTCGCCCGGCCCGGCAGCGCTGGACACAGTGGCCACTCCCCGGCCCGACGGGCCGCACTACGCTGGCGCCCCATGAGCACCAGCGACCACGACACCGCGGCCGCCGCCGCGTCGGCCCCCGCCTCCTTCGCCGTCTCCGTCCCGGACGTTCCGGACGCCGAACTGGAAGCCGAGGAGCTGGACCCGGGCCAGATCGTCTCCGGCGCCCCCGTCGTGACGGGCAAGGTGCTGTGGGAGTCCCCGGACGGCACGCAGGTGCGCGGCATCTGGCAGATCACCCCGGGCGTGGTCACGGACGTCGAGGCGAACGAGCTGTTCGTCGTCGTCAGCGGCCGCGCCACCATCGAGGTCGAGGGCGGCGCGACCCTGGAGGTCGGGCCCGGCTCCGCCGGTCTGCTCCGCGCGGGCGACCGGACCACCTGGACCGTTCACGAGACGCTGCGCAAGGCCTACCACATCAGCTTTTGACCGCAGGGTGGCGGCGCGCGGTGAACAGGGCGAGCACCGCCATCGGCAGCAGTAGCGAGGCCCCGATCGCGTTCAGCCAGCCGTAGCCCGCCTCCGCCATGACCAGGCCGGCCAGGGCGCCGCCGACGCCCGCGCAGGTGTTCATCGTCAGGTCGCTCAGGCCCTGTACGGCGGCCCGGGCACGGGTGGGCACCGAGTCCGTCAGCAGCGCCGAGCCGGACACCATGCCGGCCGACCAGCCGAGGCCCAGCAGGAACAGGCCGAGCGCGCTCTGCCCGTGGCGCGGGCCCGCGGTGCCGGCGAGCAGCGCGGCCAGCGACAGCAGGCCGGCCGCCAGGCCGATCACGGACAGCCGGCCGAGCCGGTCCGACAGCCAGCCCATGACCGGCGAGAAGGCGAACATGCCGGCGATGTGGCCGCTGATCACCAGGCCGACGAGCTGGATCCCGGCGCCGTGGTGGCCGAGGTCGACCGGGGTCATCACCATGATCGAGACCATCGTGGTGTGCGACACCGCGACGGTGGTCAACGCGAGCCGCGCCCGAGGGGAGGCCTTGACCGCCGCGAACCCGGCGCGCACCGAGTGGCCCCCGCGGACGTGCTCGTCGGCCCCGGCCAGCGCCCGGGCCGTCAGCAGCGGGTCGGGCCGCAGGAGCACGGCGAGCAGCGTGCCGGTGAGGACGAAGACGGCGCCGGCCCACAGGAAGGGGCCCGCCGTCTCGGGTATGGAGGTACCGGCGAAGGTGCGGCTGGCGGGGGCGGACAGGTTGGGGCCGAGCACCGCGCCGATGGTGGACGCCCAGACCACGACGGAGATGGCCCGGGCCCGGTGGTCCGGGGCAGCCAGGTCGGCGGCGGCGAAGCGGGCCTGGAGGTTGGCGGAGGAGGCGGCTCCGAACGCGGCCATGCCGAGCATCAGCAGCGGGAAGTTCCGGACGGCTGCGGCCAGCACCACCAGGGCCGCGCCCGTGGCCCCGATCGCGTACCCGAGGACCAGACCCAGCCGGCGGCCCCGCGCCGTCATCAGGGCGGCGAGGGGCAGCGAGACGAGCGCCGCGCCGACCACGGCGGCGGTGGAGGCGAGCCCGGACAGCGCCTCGGTGCCGCTGACCTCGGTGGCCAGGGCAGGGGTGAGGGCGATGCTGACGGGCACGCCGAGGCCGCCCAGGATCTGGGAGGTGATCAGTACGACGGAGGTGCGGCGGCGCAGCCGGGGCAGCTCGGCCGGGTCCACGGCCACGTCGGGCCGGCCGGTGCCGGTGCCGGTGCCGGTGCCCGATCCGGTGCCGGGCGCGGCGCTCACTGCGGACGCCCCGGACGGCGCGTCGGGAGGGCGGCGGGAGCGGCGGAGCCAGGTGCGGCGGGAGTAGTCACCGCAGCAGTTTCCCACCCCTTACCGGCTGGCGGAACTGGAAGGACACCGCTCGGAGCCCCCCGAACCGGCCCGAACCGGCCCGAACCCGGCCCGAACCCGACCGGCCGGTCCCGACCCGCCCTCCTGCCGGTCGCACGGCCGTCAGAACAGCGGCTGCGGGAGCACGCCCTCCAGCGCCAGCAGGATCCGCTTGGTCTCCACCCCGCCGCCGAAGCCGCCGATCCCCCCGTCGTTCTCCACGACCCGGTGGCAGGCCACCACCAGCGGCAGCGGATTGGACCCCATGGCATGGCCCACGGCCTGGGCCGCGCCCGGCTGCCCGACGCGGGCGGCCAGCTCCCCGTACCCGACGACCGACCCGTACGGCACCGAGCGGTCCAGTTCCTGGAGCACCGTCCGGTTGAAGCCGGAGCTCAGCCGCCAGTCGAGCGGTAGTTCGAAGCGGCGCAGCGAGCCGGCGAAGTACGCGGCGAGCTGGCGCACCGGCTCGGCGAGCAGCACCTCCTCGCCCGGCGCCGGCCGCCGCGCGTCGGCGCCGAGCCGGGACGCCAGGGCGCCGGCCATCCGCTCGACCCGGTCCGGACCGGCATGGAACTCGACCTTGACCAGGCCCTCCGGGGTCGCGGCCAGCAGCAGCGGACCGATGTCGCTCGCGACGACGGTCCATTCCAGGTGCGGCCCGCGCGGCCGCTCGGTGGTGTCCACCCCTCCACCGTACGGGCGGCCACCGACAGCCCCGACGCACCCACCGGTCCGGACCGCCCGGCCCGGACCGCCCGGCCCGGATCAGTGGGCGAAGCCGCCGATCACCGCCTGCCGCACCACGTCCGGGGCGTTGGTGATGATCCCGTCCACCTTCATACCCCGGACCTTCCGGGCGGTCACCGCGTCGTCCACGATCCAGGTGTCCACCTCCATCGTCCTGCCGTGCGGCCCCGCCAGCCCGTGCACCGCCGCCACCCACTCCGCCGAGATGGTGGTGTGCCAGGGGTTGATGCGGTCGGTGAACGCGGCGTACTTCGGCAGGTCGGCGACCTTCGGCGTGCCCAGGAACGCCGTCAGCAGGTCCGGGCGCAGCTCGTGCACGATGTGCACGGTGTCGGTGCTGAAGCTCTGCACGACCAGACGGCGCTGCACGTGGTCCGCGTCCAGCCAGCCCGTCTCCTCCAGAAGCTCCAGGGTCTGCGCCTCGATCCCGGGGTAGAGCTCCGGCTTCTTGATCTCCAGCAGCAGCCGCTGCCGGTTGCGCTCCACCCGGGCCAGGTACTCCCGCAGCGTCGGCACCCGGGCGCCGGCGTACGCCGGCGCGAACCAGCTTCCCGCGTCGAGCTGCGCGATCTCCGCCGCCGTGAAGTCCCGCACCCGCCAGGGCGCCCGGTCCGGGAACACCTCCTCCACGTTCGTGGTGCGCGCCAGGGTGTCGTCGTGGATCACGACCAGCTCTCCGTCCCCGGTGCGCTGGACGTCGTTCTCGACCCAGTCGAAGCCCAGCCGCATCGCCGTGTCCACCGAGGCCAGCGTGTTCTCCGGGGCGTACGCCGAAGCCCCCCGGTGGGCGTACACGACGGGGCCCGGCACCCCCGGCCGGCCGGCGGGGGACCGCGGGTCGGCGGCGGCGGACGTGGCCGTCCCGCTCAGCGCGCTGAGAGCGAAGCCCAGGAAGGCGGCGGCGGCCGCTGCGGAGGGTCGGACGTGCATGTGCGTTCTCCTCGGGTCGTGAACCCTGCTCCGGTGTCAAGCGGGCGCAGAACGGCAGCCGTTGCCGCGGCGCGGCGACTTCGGTGTCCGTTGGAGCGATCATGGGGTTGAAGATCACCGGCCGCCACCGAACTACGACAAACGGACCAGAAAGGGGGAGGCGTTCCGGGCGCGCCCCGCCGCGCCGGGGCCCGCGCCCGTCCGCGTCCGCGGGCCGCGCGCGTGCGTGGGTGTCAGTGGCGGGTCGTACGGTGGAGTCATGCGGCCCGTATCGAAGATCGAACGCACGGTGGCGCCTTTCGAGGTCGTCAGCTCCTACCAGCCCAGCGGTGACCAGCCGACGGCCATCGCCGAGCTGGAAAAGCGCATCCGCGCAGGTGAGAAGGATGTCGTCCTGCTGGGCGCGACCGGCACCGGCAAGTCGGCGACGACCGCCTGGATGATCGAGAAGCTCCAGCGGCCCACCCTGGTGATGGCGCCGAACAAGACGCTCGCCGCCCAGCTGGCGAACGAGTTCCGAGAGCTCCTCCCGAACAATGCGGTCGAGTACTTCGTCTCGTACTACGACTACTATCAGCCCGAGGCGTACGTTCCGCAGTCGGACACGTACATCGAGAAGGACTCCTCGATCAACGAGGAGGTGGAGCGGCTGCGCCACTCCGCGACGAACTCGCTGCTCACCCGGCGGGACGTCGTCGTGGTCGCCTCCGTCTCCTGCATCTACGGCCTCGGTACGCCGCAGGAGTACGTCGACCGTATGGTCCCCCTCAAGGTCGGCGAGGAGATCGACCGGGACCAGCTGCTGCGCCGCTTCGTGGACATCCAGTACACCCGCAACGACATGGCCTTCACCCGCGGCACCTTCCGGGTGCGCGGCGACACCGTCGAGATCTTCCCGGTCTACGAGGAACTGGCCGTCCGCATCGAGATGTTCGGCGACGAGATCGAGGCCCTGTCCACGCTGCACCCGCTGACCGGCGAGGTGATCAGCGAGGACCGCGAGCTGTACGTCTTCCCGGCCAGCCACTACGTCGCGGGCCCCGAGCGCATGCAGAACGCGATCCGCGGCATCGAGACGGAGCTCGCCCAGCGCCTGGGGGAGCTGGAGAAGCAGGGCAAGCTGCTGGAGGCCCAGCGGCTGCGCATGCGCACCACGTACGACCTGGAGATGATGCAGCAGATCGGCTCCTGCTCCGGCATCGAGAACTACTCGCTGCACATGGACGGCCGCGAGCCCGGCTCCCCGCCGCACACCCTCCTCGACTACTTCCCGGACGACTTCCTCCTGGTCATCGACGAGTCGCACGTCACGGTGCCGCAGATCGGCGCGATGTACGAGGGCGACGCCTCGCGCAAGCGGACCCTCGTCGACCACGGCTTCCGGCTGCCGTCCGCGCTCGACAACCGGCCCCTGAAGTGGGAGGAGTTCCTGGAGCGGGTCGGCCAGACGGTCTACCTGTCGGCGACCCCCGGCCCGTACGAGCTCTCCCGCGGCGACGGCTTCGTCGAGCAGATCATCCGCCCCACCGGCCTCGTCGACCCCGAGGTCGTCGTCAAGCCCACCGAGGGGCAGATCGACGACCTGGTGCACGAGATCCGCCAGCGCGTGGAGCGGGACGAGCGCGTCCTGGTCACCACCCTCACCAAGAAGATGGCCGAGGACCTCACGGACTACTTCCTGGAACTCGGCATCGCGGTGCGCTACCTGCACAGCGACGTGGACACGCTGCGCCGCGTCGAGCTGCTGCGCGAGCTGCGCGCCGGCGAGTACGACGTGCTGGTCGGCATCAACCTGCTGCGCGAGGGCCTCGACCTGCCCGAGGTGTCCCTGGTGGCGATCCTCGACGCCGACAAGGAGGGCTTCCTGCGCTCGGGCACCTCGCTGATCCAGACCATCGGCCGTGCCGCGCGCAACGTCTCCGGCCAGGTCCACATGTACGCGGACAAGATGACCCCGGCGATGGAGAAGGCCATCGAGGAGACCAACCGGCGCCGGGAGAAGCAGATCGCCTACAACAAGGCGAACGGGATCGACCCGCAGCCGCTGCGCAAGAAGATCAACGACATCGTCGCCACCATCGCCCGCGAGGAGCTGGACACCGAGCAGCTGCTCGGCAGCGGATACCGCCAGGCGAAGGACGGCAAGGGCGCCAAGGCCCCGGTGCCCGCCCTCTCGGGGGCCGCGAAGGCGGCGACCGGCAAGGCGGCCAAGGGCGGCAAGGCGGCCAAGGGCGGCCGGGCCGCCGTGGCTCCGACGGACCGCCCGGCCGAGGAACTGGCCTCGCTCATCGAGCAGATGACCGAGCGGATGCGGGCCGCCGCGGCCGAGCTCCAGTTCGAGGTCGCGGCGCGGATCCGGGACGAGGTCGGCGAGCTGAAGAAGGAGCTGCGGCAGATGAAGGAGGCGGGCCTCGCCTGACCCCCGCCGAGGTCAGTAGGGTTGGCGCAGCCGCAGGTACACGCTGCCTGGGGGTGGCTATGGAAAGGGGACAGCGCGTGACGGTCAACTTGACCAAGGGTCAGGCCATCAGTCTGACGAAGGGTGACGGCGGCTCGCTGACGTCGGTCCGCATGGGGCTCGGCTGGCAGGCGGCCAAGCGCCGCGGCCTGTTCGGCTCGCGGACCCGGGAGATCGACCTGGACGCCTCGGCGGTGCTGTTCGCCGAGAAGCAGCCGGTGGACGTGGTGTTCTTCCGGCACCTGCAGAGCGACGACGGCTCGGTCCGGCACACCGGCGACAACCTGATCGGCGGTGCCGGCCAGGGCGGGGACGACGAGTCGATCCTCGTCGACCTCCAGCGCGTCCCGGTCCACATCGACACGATCGTCTTCACGGTGAACTCGTTCACCGGGCAGACGTTCCAGGAGGTGCAGAACGCGTTCTGCCGCCTCGTCGACGAGACCAACGGCCAGGAGCTGGCCCGCTACACGCTCGACGGCGGCGGCGAGTACACGGCGCAGATCATGGCCAAGGTGTCGCGCTCCGGCGGCGGCTGGCAGATGACGGCACTGGGCGCCGCGGCCAACGGCCGCACGTTCCAGGACCTGATGCCGGCGATCGTGCCGCACCTGTAGGCAGACACGGCGGAAACGGAAGACGAGGCCACGGGGGAGGGCTGCACGATGACGGCCGAACTGGTCCGGGGGCAGAACCACCCCCTGTCCCAGAGCCGGGTGGAGATCAGGGTCACGGCGGGCGCACCGGTGCTCGCCCTGGCCGCCGTCTGCGACGGCGAGGGCCGGCTCACCGGTCCCGGCGCGCTGGCCCACCCCGGCTCCCCGGCCCTGCCCGGGCTGCAGGTGCCGGGCGCTGCCGCGGCCGAGCACCGCTTCGCGGTCGACCTCGGCGCCGTCGGGCCCGCCGTGGACCAGGTCAAGCTGGTGCTCGCGCTGCCGCCCGGCGGCCCGACCCGGTTCGGGGCGGTCCCGGCCCCGTACGCGGCCGTGACAGGCCCGGCGGGCGACCCGCTCGCCGGGTACGCGCTGACCGGCCTGGACCCGGAGACCGCCGTCGTCGCCCTTGAGCTGTACCGCCGCCAGGGCGCCTGGAAGGTCCGCGCCGTCGGCCAGGGGTACGCCGGCGGGCTCGCCGCACTGCTCGCCGACGCCGGGCTGAACGCCCCGGCGGCCGCGGAGCTGGCCTCCGCGGTGGCGGGGGCGGCCGCGGCGGACGGCCGCACGCGCGCACCCGTACCGGCCACTGCGGCGCCCACCCCGCCGCAGGGCCTCGCGGTCCCCGGGCCGACGGGGCCTACAGGGACCACGGGCCCCACGGGGGCGACCGGGCGGCAGGATCCCGAGCCTGCCACCGTCCCGGTCCCGGGCGTCCCGTACCCGGGCGCGCCGGGCCCCGCCGCTCCGTCGGCCGGCCCGGCGGACACCTCGGGCGGGCCCCCGACCGTCGACTACGTGCACCCGCGCCGCCGCCGCACCAGCGAACCCCCCGAGCCCGCACCCGCGGCCGCCGCGCCCGGCCGGCCCGGCGAGCCGCCCGCCCCCGTCGCGGGCGACGCCTCCGGCTGGTCCATGGACGAGCGGCTCTACAACCAGGTCTGGGGCATGTTCGAGGACCTGGCCCGGACGGTCGCGGCGTACCGCAGCGCCTGCGACTTCGCCGACTCCCGGCTCGACCGCGAGCTCGACCAGGCCCTGTCCGACCCCCGTGACCGTACGACCGGCGCCCCCGCCCAGGCGGCGGCCCGGGCCCGCCGCGAGGAGCTCGTCGCCCAGGCCAAGGCCGCCCTCGACCGGGACCTCGCCCAGCTCGCCGCCGAGTCCGGCGTGGTCGAACCGGCCCTGCCGGCCGCGTACGCCCGCTGGTCCGACCCCGTCTGGCAGGGGCACGCACTGCCGGAAGAAGCCCCGATGGCCCTGCGCCTCGGGGACCTGCACCTGCCGGAGCGGCCGGACCTGCGGATCCCCATGCTCGTACGGGTCCCGCTGGAGCGCGGCCTGTGGATCGACAACGGCCGCACGGGCTCAGAGGCCGCGATGGCCACCGACACCGACCGGCTCCGCAAGGCCGCCATGGACATGGCCGTCGCGCACGCGGCGCGGCTGCTCGCCGTCCATCCCGCCGGCCGGTTCTCCGTCCACGTCATCGACGCGGCGGGGGCCGCAGCCGCCTCCTTGGGCCCGCTGGTGCACTCCGGCGTGCTGGCCGCGCCGCCCGCGGCCGGGGCGGCCGGGGTCTCCGAGACCCTGGCCCGGCTGACCCGCCGGGTGGACCTCGTACAGATGGCGCTGCGGGCCGGCGCGCCCGAGGAGCTGCCGCCCGACGTGGACACGGCCGAGCAGCTGCTGATCGTGCACGACTTCCCGCACGGCTTCGACGACCGGGCCGTCACGCAGCTGCGCTACCTGGCCGACGAGGGCCCGGCGGTCGGTGTGCACCTGCTGCTGGTGGCCGACCGGGACGAGGCCTCGGCGTACGGGCCCCTGCTGGACCCGCTGTGGCGTTCGCTGATGCGGCTGACCCCGGTGCCCGACGACCACCTCGCGGACCCGTGGGTCGGCCACCACTGGACCTTCGAACCCGACCTGCCGCCGCCCGGCAGCCTGGTCCTGGAGGAGGCGCTGCAGCGGGTCGCCACGGCCCGCCGCCATGCCCGCCCGTGACCAGCCCTTGGTCTTCCCTTTACCTTTCCGGTCCTCCGCGGGTACTCTGGTGCCCGCGGAGGGGAGTATTCCTGCTTTCCTGCTACGGCGTGCCCGTCAGTACGGACCGATGAGTCCCGGGGCGCCGGCCCACGGCCCCCAGGGGGCCGCCCGGGTGGAAGAGACCTCCGGCAGCGATGTCGCTGACCTGTGTGCCAAGCCATCTGCCGGAGGCCTGAACCGTGGATCTTTCGTTGAACGTATGGGTGCTGACCGTTCTCGGTCTCGGCATCCTCATCGGCGCCGATTTCTTCATCGGCCGCAAACCGCACGACGTGTCGATCAGGGAAGCCGGCACCTGGACCGTCGTCTGGATCGTCCTCGCCGGTCTGTTCGGCCTCGGCCTGCTGTACTTCGGCAACGCGCAGGCCTCCCAGGAGTTCTTCGCCGGCTTCATCACCGAGAAGTCCCTGAGCGTCGACAACCTCTTCGTCTTCGTCCTGATCATGGCGAAGTTCTCGGTGCCCTCGCACCTCCAGCAGCGCGTGCTGCTCGTCGGCGTGCTGATCGCCCTGGTCCTGCGCGCGGTCTTCATCGCCGCCGGCGCCGCGATCATCGCCAACTTCTCCTGGGTCTTCTACCTCTTCGGCGCCTTCCTGGTCTACACCGCCTGGAAGCTCATCCAGGAGGCCCGGGCCGGTGAGGAGGAGGACGAGTTCGAGGAGAACCGCCTCCTGAAGTCCATCGAGAAGAAGTTCGGCGTCGCCGACCGCTACCACGGCACCAAGCTGTTCATCACGAACCACGGCAAGCGCATCCTGACCCCGCTGATGGTGGTCATGCTCGCCATCGGCACCACCGACGTGCTGTTCGCCCTGGACTCGATCCCCGCGATCTTCGGCCTCACCCAGGACCCGTACATCGTCTTCACGGCCAACGCCTTCGCCCTGATGGGGCTGCGCCAGCTGTACTTCCTCATCGGCGGCCTGCTCAAGAAGCTGGTCCACCTCAGCTACGGCCTGTCCGTCATCCTCGGCTTCATCGGCGTCAAGCTGGTCCTCCACGCGCTGCACGAGTCCGGGCTCCACGTCCCGCAGATCTCCATCCCGGTCTCCCTGGGCGTCATCTGCGGTGTCCTCGTCATCACCACCCTCACCAGCCTGATGGCCTCGAAGAAGCAGGCGGCCGCCGAGGCGACCGCCGTCCCGGCCGCCCGCCGCGACGGCGAGCAGGCCCCGGAGGACATCGAGGCCTGACGCCCGCACGGCAGGTACGGCGCCCCGGTCCGGGGCTACACGGGGGCGGCCGCTTCGGCCGCCCCCGTCTCCGTGTGCGCAGCCCGCCGCACCCGCTCCGGATTGGTCTCCGGCAGCAGCGCGAAGCAGGCCAGGCTGACCAGCGCGATCCCGCCCAGGTACGCCGCCACGCCCCACGGCGGACCGGAGCCGTCCGCCAGTGCCGTCGCCACGATCGGGGTCAGCGCCCCGCCCAGCACCCCGCCCAGGTTGTAGCCGACGGCCGCGCCCGTGCAGCGGATCCGCGGGGCGTACAGCTCCGGCAGGTACGCGCCGATCACCGCCAGGACCGTCCCGATGCACAGCAGCGCGCCGACCGCGCCCACCGCCATCGGCACCGCGTCCGCCGTCCCGAGCAGCGCCACGAACGGGAACATCCACAGCGCGCACGCCGCACAGCCGGCGAGGCACAGCGGGCGCCGGCCCCAGCGGTCGCCGAGGACCGCCGCCACCGGCGTCCACATCGCCATGATCCCGACCCCGGTCATGACGCAGACCAGCATCGTGGTGCGGTCCGCCCCGAGGTGCTCGGTGCCGTAGGCGAGGGACCAGGTGGTGACCCCGTAGAAGACCGCGTACGCCGCGGCCAGTGATCCGCCGGTCAGCAGGATCAGCCGCCAGTGCCCGCGCAGCACCTCCGCCAGCGGGGCCTCGGCACGCTGCCCGGACTCGGCGAGGGCGCGGAACTGCGGGGTCTCCTCGACCGAGCGGCGCAGCCACAGCCCGGCCAGGGCCAGGAGCCCCGCCGCCCAGAACGGCAGCCGCCAGCCCCAGGCCGCGAACTGGGCGTCGGACAGCGTCGCGGACAGCGCCAGCGTGATGCCGTTGGCCAGCAGGAAGCCCACCGACGGGCCCACCTGCGGGAAGCTCGACCACAGCCCGCGCCGCCCCTCGGGGGCGTGCTCCGCGGTCACCAGCACCGCACCGCCCCACTCGCCGCCGAGGCCGAGGCCCTGGAGGAAGCGGAGCACCAGCAGCAGTACCGGGGCGGCCAGCCCGATGGAGGCGTACGTGGGCACGCAGCCGACCGCCACCGTCGCCAGCCCGGTCAGCAGCAGCGAGGCGAGCAGCACCGGACGCCGGCCGTACCGGTCGCCGACGTGCCCGAAGAGCGCCGAGCCCAGCGGGCGGGCGAGGAAGCCGACCCCGAACGTGCCGAAGGCGGCCAGGGTTCCGGCGAGCGGGGAGAACGAGGGGAAGAAGAGCGGGCCGAGGACCAGGGCCGCGGCCGTGCCGTAGACGAAGAAGTCGTAGAACTCGACGGCGGTGCCGGCCAGTGCGGCCGACGCGAGGCGCAGCATCGAGGGGGACCGGGGAACCGGGGGCGGGGAGGGATCCTGTTGCATGGTGCAGCAGTTACCCCTCCCCGCACCCCCGGGACGGGCGTTCGGTCATCTTCGACCGGAACGAGTGCACGGGCCCGCAGGGGTGACCGAGACCTACCAGCCGCGCTCGCGCCACTCGGCCAGATGCGGCCGCTCGGCCCCGAGCGTGGTGTCGTTGCCGTGGCCCGGGTACACCCAGGTCTCGTCCGGGAGTTCGCCGAACAGCTTCTGCTCGACGTCGTCGAGGAGGCGGGTGAAGGCCTCCGGGTCGTCGTGGGTGTTGCCGACGCCGCCGGGGAAGAGGCAGTCCCCGGTGAACACGTGCGCGTGCCCGTGCGGGTCGTCGTAGACCAGGGCGATCGAGCCGGGGGTGTGGCCGACCAGGTGCCGGGCGGTCAGTCCGACCCGGCCGACCTTGATCACGTCCCCGTCCGCGACGGGCACGTCGGTGGGGACCGGGATGCCCTCCGCGTCGAGGGCGCCGGCGTACGTGCGCGCGCCGGTCGCCTCGACCACCTCCGCCAGGGCCTGCCAGTGGTCGCCGTGCTGGTGGGTGGTGACCACGGACGCGATGCCGTCGTCGCCGATCAGGTTCAGCAGCGTCTGGGGTTCGGCGGCCGCGTCGATCAGCAGCTGCTCGCCGGTGGCCCGGCACCGCAGCAGATAGGCGTTGTTGTCCATGGGGCCCACCGCGACCTTGGAGATCATCAGGTCCGCAAGTTCGTGTACGTCGGCGGGACCGCCGACCTTGACCGCTCCGGTGTACGTCATGTGCTGATCCTAGAGCGGGGGGAGGGTCGGGAGGGGCCCGCCCGAGGTGGTCAGCGAGGCGCCCTTGTCGCCGCGGCCGGCCAGCCAGGCCAGCAGCCCGGCGGCCGGGCCGGAGACGGTGACGGCGGGCTCACCGGCCGGGCCCGTGCGCCAGGTGCGGCCGTCGGCGGCGACCAGCAGGGTGGGCGGCACCTCGGGGTGCGCGGACCAGCGGTCCGCGAGGAAGTCGATCTCGCGGCCGGTGAACTCCTCCGGGAGGTCCTCCAGCCCGTAGCCGACGTTCAGGTCGACGTGGTGCAGCTCGATCTCGACGAGGCGGCGGAACGGCACGTTGGACGCCAGGTCGGTGACGCCGTTCCGCAGCTCGACGGTGCGGGACCAGTCCTGGGCGCCCTCGGTCTGGGCCATGAAGCGGTCGTGGCTGGCGCGCAGGTCGGCGAGCTGCTCCGGGAGCGGGCGACCGGAGCCCCGCTCGATGTCCGCGTCCCGGGCGTCGGCGCTGTCGTACATGGGCCGGCCCGCGAAGACGTTGACGAGGGCGTCGGCGTTGCGCGAGAGGTGGGTGAGCACGTGGCCGCGGCTCCAGCCCGGGAGGTGTGACTCCTGGGCCAGGGCGGCGTTGTCCAGTTTCGCGACCGCGGTCAGCAGCCGCTCCGTGGCTTCACGTACAACTTGCAGGTCGTGCTCATGATCGGTCATGGGGCCGAGCCTAGTGGCGCGGGCCGCTGGCCACACGAACGGGTGAAGCAGTCGGCGGAGTGCCGTAAATCGAATGCGCGTGCTATACGCTCGGAAGTCCAGCTCGACTCCCATCCCGACCCCACTGCAGAGGCGCCCCCCATACCCTGGGACGGGGGCCCGTGCCCCCGCTCTCTCAAGAAAGGTGCGGACCGGCGTGACCGACCGACTCATCGTTCGTGGCGCTCGCGAGCACAACCTCAAGAACGTCTCGCTCGACCTGCCCCGCGACTCGCTCATCGTCTTCACCGGTCTGTCCGGGTCCGGCAAGTCCTCCCTGGCCTTCGACACGATCTTCGCCGAGGGGCAGCGACGCTACGTCGAGTCGCTCTCGTCGTACGCCCGCCAGTTCCTGGGCCAGATGGACAAGCCCGACGTGGACTTCATCGAGGGCCTCTCCCCGGCGGTCTCGATCGACCAGAAGTCGACCTCGCGCAACCCGCGCTCGACGGTCGGCACCATCACCGAGGTCTACGACTACCTCCGCCTGCTCTTCGCGCGCATCGGCAAGCCCCACTGCCCCGAGTGCCGCCGCCCGATCTCCCGGCAGTCGCCGCAGGCGATCGTCGACAAGGTGCTCGCCCTGCCCGAGGGCAGCCGCTTCCAGGTGCTCTCGCCGCTGGTGCGCGAGCGCAAGGGCGAGTTCGTCGACCTCTTCGCGGACCTGCAGACCAAGGGCTACAGCCGGGCCCGGGTGGACGGGGAGACCATCCAGCTCTCCGAGCCGCCGACCCTGAAGAAGCAGGAGAAGCACACCATCGAGGTGGTCGTCGACCGCCTCACCGTCAAGGACAGTGCCAAGCGCCGGCTCACCGACTCCGTCGAGACCGCCCTCGGCCTCTCCGGCGGCATGGTGATCCTGGACTTCGTCGACCTCCCCGAGGACGACCCCGAGCGCGAGCGGATGTACTCCGAGCACCTGTACTGCCCGTACGACGACCTGTCCTTCGAGGAGCTGGAGCCGCGCTCCTTCTCCTTCAACTCGCCCTTCGGCGCCTGCCCCGAGTGCACCGGCATCGGTACGCGCATGGAGGTCGACCCGGAGCTGATCGTCCCCGACGAGGAGAAGTCCCTCGACGAGGGCGCCGTCTCGCCGTGGTCGCTCGGCCACACCAAGGACTACTTCCAGCGGCTCATCGGCGCGCTCGCCGGCGAGCTGGGCTTCCGTACGGACATCCCCTGGGCCGGGCTGCCGCTGCGGGCCAGGAAGGCCCTGCTGTACGGGCACAAGACGCAGATCGAGGTCCGCTACCGCAACCGCTACGGCCGCGAGCGCGCCTACACCACGGCCTTCGAGGGCGCCGTGCCGTTCGTCCGGCGCCGGCACGCGGAGTCCGAGAGCGACGCCAGCCGCGAGCGCTTCGAGGGCTACATGCGCGAGGTGCCCTGCCCCACCTGTGAGGGCACCCGCCTCAAGCCGATCGTGCTGGCGGTGACGGTGATGGAGAAGTCCATCGCCGAGGTCGCCGCGATGTCGATCAGCGAGTGCGCGGACTTCCTGGGCCGGCTCCGGCTCGACGCCCGCGACAAGAAGATCGCCGAGCGGGTCCTCAAGGAGGTCAACGAGCGGCTCCGCTTCCTCGTCGACGTGGGCCTGGACTACCTGTCGCTGAACCGCGCCGCCGGCACCCTGTCGGGCGGCGAGGCCCAGCGCATCCGGCTGGCCACGCAGATCGGATCCGGCCTGGTCGGCGTGCTCTACGTGCTGGACGAGCCGTCCATCGGCCTGCACCAGCGCGACAACCACCGGCTGATCGAGACCCTCGTCCGGCTCCGCGACATGGGCAACACCCTGATCGTCGTCGAGCACGACGAGGACACCATCAAGACCGCCGACTGGGTCGTCGACATCGGCCCCGGCGCCGGCGAGCACGGCGGCAAGGTCGTCCACAGCGGCTCGCTCAAGGAGCTCCTGGACAACAGTGCCTCGATGACCGGGCAGTACCTGTCCGGCAAGAGGTCCATCGCCGTGCCGGACGTGCGCCGGCCCGTCAACGGCAACCGGAAGCTCACGGTCCACGGGGCCAAGGAGAACAACCTGCGGGACATCGACGTCTCCTTCCCGCTGGGCGTGCTCACGGCCGTCACCGGCGTGTCCGGCTCGGGCAAGTCGACGCTGGTCAACGACATCCTGTACACGCACCTCGCGCGCGAGCTGAACGGCGCCCGCTCGGTGCCGGGCCGCCACACCCGCGTCGACGGCGACGACCTCGTCGACAAGGTGGTGCACGTCGACCAGTCGCCGATCGGCCGCACCCCGCGCTCCAACCCGGCGACGTACACAGGCGTCTTCGACAACATCCGCAAGCTGTTCGCGGAGACGATGGAGGCGAAGGTGCGCGGCTACCTGCCGGGCCGCTTCTCCTTCAACGTCAAGGGCGGCCGGTGCGAGAACTGCTCCGGCGACGGCACGATCAAGATCGAGATGAACTTCCTGCCGGACGTGTACGTCCCCTGCGAGGTCTGCCACGGCGACCGGTACAACCGGGAGACGCTGGAGGTCCACTACAAGGGCAAGTCCATCGCCGAGGTCCTCAACATGCCGATCGAGGAGGCGCTGGAGTTCTTCGAGGCGGTCCCCACGATCGCCCGGCACCTGAAGACGCTCACCGAGGTCGGCCTCGGGTACGTCCGGCTCGGCCAGTCCGCCCCGACCCTGTCGGGCGGCGAGGCGCAGCGCGTCAAGCTGGCGTCGGAGCTCCAGAAGCGGTCGACGGGCCGGACCGTGTACGTCCTGGACGAGCCCACGACCGGCCTGCACTTCGAGGACATCTCGAAGCTGATCAAGGTGCTGTCGGGGCTGGTGGACAAGGGCAACTCGGTGATCGTCATCGAGCACAACCTGGACGTCATCAAGACCGCGGACTGGGTCATCGACATGGGCCCCGAGGGCGGCTACGGCGGCGGCCTCGTCGTCGCCGAGGGCACCCCCGAGCAGGTGGCGTCCGTGGGTGCGAGCCACACGGGCAAGTTCCTGCGCGACATCCTCGGGGCGGAGCGGATCTCCGACGCGGCCCCGGTCGCCGCCCCGGCGAAGAAGACGGCCACCCGGAAGACGGCCGCCAAGACCGCGGCGGCCAAGAAGACCGTGGCGAAGAAGACCGCGGCCCGCTCCCGCAAGGCGTAGCCGCGCCCGCTGCGGCGCGGCGCAGTGCAGGCCCCGCCCCTGCCCGAGGACGTCCCCCGGGCAGGGGCGGTCGGCTGCCTGCGCCGTCCCGCCCCGGCCGGGGTCAGCCGAGCTCGGCCGCGTACGGCGGCTCGGCTCCCGTTCGGGTGCAGGTCAGCGCCGCCGCGCGGGCGGCGAAGGCCAGGACCTCGGGCCAGTCCACCCCGCCTGCCGGGCCGCCGCCCGGCGCCGCCAGGCGGTGCAACAGCGCCGCGCTGACCGTGTCGCCCGCACCGATCGTGTCCGCCACGGCCACCGCCGGCGAAGGCACCGAGTACCGCTCGCCCTCGCGCGTCCACACGCTCATCCCCTGCGCCCCGCGGGTCAGCACCACCGCCGACGGCCCAGCCGCCAGCCAGTCCGCGACCCGCCCGCCGAGCCAGTCGGCGTCGGCCTCCGACAGCTTGAGCACCGACACCGACGGCAGCCAGCCCAGGAACCGGGCCCGGTACGCCGCCGGATCCGCCACCAGCGCCGGCCGCACGTTCGGGTCCAGCAAGGTCAGCAGCCCGCGCCCGGCCTCCCGGCGCAGCAGGGCCTCGTACGCGCTCGCCCCCGGCTCCAGCACGAGCGAGCAGGTGCCGAGCGCCAGGGCCTGGGCCTCCCGCGGCAGTGCCCCGGGCAGCCGGAACAGCCGGTCCGCGGTGCCCTCCACGTAGAAGCCGTACGCCGCCGAGCCGTCCGGGCCCAGCGACGGCACGGCCAGCGTGGTCGGCTCCGGGCCGCGCTGCACCAGCGAGCAGTCCACGCCCGCCGCCCGCAGGCCCGCCAGCAAACCCTCGCCGAACCCGTCGCGGGACACCCGGGAGCAGAAGGCGACCTCCGCGCCGAGCCGGCCCAGCGCCACGGCGGTGTTGTACGGGCCCCCGCCGGGCCGCGGCAGCAGCGCACCCGGCGGCAGCGCCACGGGCACGAGGTCGATCAGGGCTTCTCCACCGACGACGATCACGCGGGGGAAGGTATCCCATCCGCCGCCGGTATCGTCAGACGGGCCTAAGACCCTCACGCCAGGAGAACCGCATGCCCGCGCCGCAGCCCGCAGCCCGCCGAACCGTGCTCAAGGGCGCCGCCGCGATCGTCGGGGCCGCCGGGGCCGGTGCGGCGCTCACCGCCTGCTCCACCGAGTCCCACAGCGGCGCCGGCTCCCCGGCCGTCCCCACCGCCCCCGTGGAGCTGGGCGCCGCGGCCGACGTGCCGGTCGGCGGCGCGAAGCTGTACCGGGAGAACAAGCTCGTCGTCAGCTGCCCGGCGGAGGGGCAGTACAAGGCGTTCAGCGCGCAGTGCACGCACGCCGGCTGCGTGCTGGACAAGATCGTCGAGGGTCAGGGCAACTGCCCCTGCCACGGCAGCCGCTTCGACGTGGCCACCGGCAAGGTGCTGCGCGGGCCGGCCACCGACCCGCTGCCCGCCGTTCCCGTCCGGGCCGAGGGCGGCAAGCTGATCGCGGGCTGAGGCGGCGGTGGGCCGGGCGCGCGGTTCCCCGCGCCCCTGACGGGGCTTCGCGCCCTTGACCCGGCTCCGTGCGGCCCGCGCCCGGCCCCGAGTCCGGGGGAGCGAGGCTGCGCCGACGGCTCGGTGTCCGGTGGACAGGGGGAGGCCCTGCGAGGTGGGGGCGCGGGGCGTTCGGGTTGTCGGTGGGCGACAGTAGGGTGGCGGCATGGCCGACCCTTCCAGCTACCGCCCCCAGCCGGGGCAGGTCCCCGACTCCCCGGGCGTCTACCGCTTCCGTGACGAGCACCGCCGGGTGATCTACGTCGGGAAGGCCAAGAGCCTGCGCCAGCGCCTGGCGAACTACTTCCAGGACGTCGCCGGGCTGCACCCCCGTACCGCCACCATGGTCACCACCGCCGCCTCCGTGGAGTGGACCGTGGTGTCCACCGAGGTCGAGGCCCTCCAACTGGAGTACTCCTGGATCAAGGAGTACGACCCCCGGTTCAACGTGAAGTACCGGGACGACAAGAGCTACCCCTCCCTCGCCGTGACCATGAACGAGGACTTCCCCCGGGTCCAGGTCATGCGCGGGCCCAAGAAGAAGGGCGTGCGGTACTTCGGGCCGTACGCGCACGCCTGGGCCATCCGCGAGACCGTCGACCTGATGCTCCGGGTGTTTCCGGTGCGCACCTGCTCCGCCGGCGTGTTCAAGCGGTCCGCGCAGATCGGCCGCCCCTGCCTGCTCGGCTACATCGGCAAGTGCTCCGCGCCCTGCGTCGGCCGGGTCAGCGCCGAGGAGCACCGGGAACTGGCCGAGGACTTCTGCGACTTCATGGCCGGGCGGACGGGCGCGTACCTCTCCCGCCTGGAGCAGCAGATGCACGAGGCCGCCGAGGAGATGGAGTACGAGAAGGCCGCCCGGCTGCGCGACGACATAGGGGCGCTGCGCCGCGCCATGGAGAAGAACGCGGTCGTGCTCGCGGACGCCACCGACGCCGACCTGATCGCGGTCGCCGAGGACGAGCTGGAGGCCGCCGTGCAGATCTTCCACGTGCGGGGCGGCCGGGTCCGCGGCCAGCGCGGCTGGGTCACCGACAAGGTCGAGGCCGTCGACACGGCCGGGCTCGTCGAGCACGCCCTGCAGCAGCTGTACGGGGAGGAGACCGGCGAGGCCGTCCCCAAGGAGGTACTGGTCCCGGCCCTGCCCGAGGACGACGCCGCCCTCGGCCAGTGGCTCGCCGCGCGGCGCGGCTCCCTGGTGAGCCTGCGGGTTCCGCAGCGCGGGGACAAGAAGGCCCTGATGGAGACCGTCCACCGCAACGCCCTGCAGGCCCTGGCCCTGCACAAGACCAAGCGCGCCGCCGACCTGACCACCCGCTCCCGGGCTCTGGAGGAGATCGCCGAGGCCCTCGACCTCGACAGCGCCCCGCTGCGCATCGAGTGCTACGACATCTCCCACCTCCAGGGCGACGACGTGGTGGCGTCGATGGTCGTCTTCGAGGACGGGCTCGCCCGCAAGAGCGAGTACCGGCGTTTCCAGATCAAGTCCTTCGCGGGGCAGGACGACGTCCGCTCGATGCACGAGGTGGTCTCCCGCCGCTTCCGCCGCTACCTCCAGGAGAAGCTGAAGACCGGCGAGTGGGCCCCCGAGGACGAGGACGGCCCCGGGGCGCAGGAGATCTCCGCGCAGGACGACGGGCGCCCCAAGCGCTTCGCCTACCCGCCGCAGCTCGTCGTCGTCGACGGCGGGCAGCCCCAGGTGGCCGCCGCCCGGCGGGCCCTGGAGGAGCTCGGCATCGACGACGTCGCCGTGTGCGGGCTGGCCAAGCGGCTGGAGGAGGTGTGGCTGCCCGGCGAGGACGACCCCGTCGTCCTGCCCCGCACCAGCGAGGGCCTGTACCTGCTCCAGCGGGTACGTGACGAAGCCCACCGTTTCGCCATCCAGTACCAGCGGAGCAAGCGAGGCAAACGGCTCAAGGCGGGGCCCCTGGACGAGGTGCCCGGGCTCGGCGACACGCGCAAACAGGCCTTGATCAAGCACTTCGGTTCGGTGAAGAAGCTCCGGCAGGCGACAATCGACCAGATCTGCGAGGTCCCGGGCATAGGACGCAAGACGGCCGAGACCGTGGCCGCGGCCCTCGCCCGGGCGGCCCCCGCCGCTCCTGCCGTCAACACGGCGACGGGGGAGATCATTGAGGATGAGACCCCCGCGTCCGCGGTGGGGGTACCGCCCAGCGGCAGCTGGGGGACGTCGTCCGAACGGGGGACCGATCAATGACCGAGCACGAGACCGAGTACGACCGAGACGGAGCACAGGTGAGTACGGGCACGACACCAGAGCCCGGCGAGAGCGCCGAGGCCGCCATCCCCGAGCTGGTGATCATCTCCGGGATGTCCGGGGCCGGCCGCAGCACCGCGGCGAAGTGCCTGGAGGACCTCGGCTGGTTCGTCGTGGACAACCTCCCGCCGGCGCTGATCCCCACCATGGTGGAGCTCGGCGCCCGCTCGCAGGGCAACGTGGCGCGGATCGCCGTCGTCGTCGACGTCCGCGGCCGCCAGTTCTTCGACGCCCTGCGCGAGGCCCTCGCCGACCTCGAACTGCGCGGGGTGACCCGGCGCATCGTGTTCCTGGAGTCCTCCGACGAGGCCCTGGTGCGCCGCTTCGAGTCCGTCCGCCGCCCGCACCCGCTGCAGGGCGAGGGCCGCATCGTCGACGGCATCGCCGCCGAGCGCGACCTGCTGCGCGAGCTGCGCGGCGACGCCGACCTGGTGATCGACACCTCCAGCCTGAACGTGCACGAGCTGCGCGCCAAGATGGACGCCCGGTTCGCCGGCGACGAGGAGCCCGAACTGCGGGCCACCGTCATGTCCTTCGGCTACAAGTACGGCCTGCCCGTCGACGCCGACCTCGTCGTCGACTGCCGTTTCATCCCGAACCCGCACTGGGTGCCCGAGCTGCGCCCCTTCACCGGGCTGAACCCCGAGGTGTCGGGCTACGTCTTCAGCCAGCCCGGCTCCAAGGAGTTCCTGGACCGCTACACGGAGCTGCTCCAGCTCATCGCCGCGGGCTACCGCCGCGAGGGCAAGCGGTACGTGACCATCGCCGTCGGCTGCACGGGCGGCAAGCACCGCAGCGTCGCCATGTCCGAGAAGCTCGCCGCCCGCCTCGCCTCCGAAGGGGTCGAGACCGTCGTGGTCCACCGGGACATGGGGCGCGAGTGACCGGACGCACCCTGAGGCTGCGCCGCCTGCGCCGCCTCACCCCGGGGCGGGGCGAGGGCATCGCCGGCCGCACCGCGCCGCGTCGCGGCGCGGTCCCCAAGGGGGCCGCCCCCAAGGTCGTCGCGCTCGGCGGCGGCATGGGGCTGTCGGCCTCCCTGGCCGCCCTGCGCCGGATCACCGGCGAACTCACGGCCGTGGTCACCGTCGCGGACGACGGCGGCTCCAGCGGCCGGCTGCGCGAGGAGCTCGGCGTGCTCCCGCCCGGCGACCTCCGCAAGGCACTGGCCGCCCTGTGCGGCGACGACGACTGGGGTCAGACCTGGGCGCGCGTCATCCAGCACCGCTTCCAGTCCGCCGGCGACCTCCACGAGCACGCGGTGGGCAACCTGCTCATCGTGGCCCTGTGGGAGCAGCTCGGCGACCCCGTCCAGGCCCTTGACCTGGTCGGCAGGCTGCTCGGCGCGCAGGGCCGGGTGCTGCCGATGTCGGCGGTACCGCTGGAGCTCCAGGCCATGGTCAGGGGCCACGACCCGGCCCGGCCCGGGGACGTCGACACCGTCCGCGGGCAGGCCACCGTCGCCACCACCCCCGGCGAGGTGCTGTCCGTGCACGTCGTGCCGAGCGACCCGCCGGCCGTGCCGGAGGCCGTCGCCGCGGTCCTGGACGCGGACTGGGTGGTGCTGGGCCCCGGTTCCTGGTTCTCGTCCGTGATCCCGCACCTGCTGGTGCCGGAGCTGCTGGACGCGCTGATGGAGACCAAGGCGCGGCGGGTCCTCTCGCTGAACCTGGCTCCGCAGCCCGGCGAAACAGAGGGCTTCTCTCCGCAGCGTCATTTGGAGGTTTTGGCCCGACACGCCCCTAAACTCGCCCTGGACGTGGTGCTGGCCGACCAGGCCGCCGTGCCCGACCGCGAGTCCCTCGCCGATGCCGCGCAGCGCTTCGGCGCCGCGGTCGAGCTGGCGCGGGTGGCCAGGGAGGACGGCTCCCCGAAGCACGACCCGGAGCTGCTGGCCGCCGCGTACGACCGTATTTTTCGGATGCATGGAAGGATCGGCCCATGGCGATGACGCCAGCGGTGAAGGATGAGATCTCCCGGCTCCCCGTCACCCGGACCTGCTGCAGGAAGGCGGAGGTCTCGGCGATCCTTCGGTTCGCGGGCGGGCTGCACCTGGTGAGCGGCCGGATCGTCATCGAGGCGGAGCTGGACACCGGGATCGCCGCCCGCCGCCTGCGCAAGGACATCCTGGAGATTTTCGGCCACTCGTCGGACCTGGTGGTCATGGCCCCCGGCGGTCTGCGCCGCGGCAGCCGGTACGTCGTCCGGGTCGTGGCCGGGGGGGACCAGCTGGCGCGCCAGACGGGGCTCGTGGACGGCCGCGGCCGCCCCATCCGGGGTCTTCCCCCGCAGGTGGTCTCCGGGGCCACGTGTGACGCGGAGGCGGCCTGGCGCGGGGCCTTCCTGGCCCACGGCTCGCTCACCGAGCCGGGCCGGTCCTCCTCCCTGGAGGTCACCTGCCCCGGCCCGGAGGCCGCGCTGGCCCTGGTGGGCGCCGCCCGCCGGCTCTCCATCGCCGCCAAGGCGCGCGAGGTGCGCGGCGTGGACCGGGTCGTCGTCCGCGACGGCGACGCCATCGGCGCCCTGCTGACCCGGCTCGGCGCCCACGAGTCGGTGCTCGCCTGGGAGGAGCGGCGGATGCGCCGCGAGGTCCGCGCCACCGCGAACCGCCTCGCCAACTTCGACGACGCCAACCTGCGCCGCTCGGCGCGGGCCGCCGTGGCCGCCGGGGCCCGCGTCCAGCGTGCCCTGGAGATCCTCGGCGAGGAGGTCCCCGAGCACCTCGCCGCCGCGGGCCGGCTGCGCATGGAGCACAAGCAGGCCTCCCTGGAGGAGCTCGGTGCGCTCGCCGACCCGCCGCTGACCAAGGACGCGGTCGCGGGCCGGATCCGGCGCCTGCTCGCGATGGCCGACAAGCGGGCCCAGGACCTCGGCATCCCCGGCACGGAGTCGAACCTCAGCGACGAGATGGCCGACAACCTGGCCGGATGAGCCGCCGCGGCGGGGCCGACGGTGGTGTGGCAGCGCCCCTCCGGGGGTGCGGGGAACCGCGCGTCGGCCACAACGGGTCCGCAGTCGGTCGCCGACCCGTCGCAGCAGCTCCCGCTGAGCGCTCGGCAGCCCTGCTGCCCGTACGCCGAGCGGCAGGGGTCCGCACGTCGCAGTCCGCGTCACGTGCCGGCCCCTGCCGCGCGGCGGCTCAATCCCACGAGGCCCCATTGACATGAACATGGGCTCTCGTGAGCCTGTCGTGCACACCATTTCGCTTTCGTGGCTGACGACGCCCAGGGGGGCACATGAGGCACCTCACGAGATCGATCCTCGCCGCCGGCGCACTCCTCTTAGGCACCACCCTGGCCGCCCTCCCGGCGGCCCATGCGCGCCCCGCGGCGGACACCGCCCCGGGCGCCGACACCGATACCGACGACGTACGCGTCTACGAGGCCGACGTCACCAAGGAGCAGATCCCCCTCGTCCTCGCCGCCGGCCAGGACGCCCACGAGCTCACCGAGCGCGCCCCGCAGACGGGTACGGCCCGCGTCGAGCTGATCCTCACCCCCTCCCAGGCCGGGAAGCTCTCCGCCCGCGGGATCCGGCTCGCCGAGCGGCGGGTGGGGCAGTCGGCCCGCGCCCAGGCCCCCGGCGACGGGGTCTTCCGCCCGTACAGCGGCAAGGGCGGCCTCCAGGAGGAGGTCCTCAGGACGGCCCAGGAGCACCCGGCCCTGACGAAGGTCGTCTCCATCGGCAAGACCGTCCAGGGCAAGGACATCCTCGCGCTGAAGGTCAGCAAGGACGCCGACCGCGTCCGCGACGGCGGGAAGCCGTCCGTGCTGTACATGTCCAACCAGCACGCCCGCGAGTGGATCACCCCCGAGATGACCCGGCGGCTGATGCACCACACCCTCGACAACTACGGCAAGGACCCGCGGATCACCGCCCTGGTGGACTCCACCGAGCTGTGGTTCCTGCTCTCCGCCAACCCCGACGGGTACGACTACACCCACGCCCCCGACGGCAAGCGGCTGTGGCGCAAGAACCTGGCCGACAACAACGGCGACGGGAAGACCACCACCGGGGACGGCGTCGACCTCAACCGGAACTTCACCTACAAGTGGGGCTACGACAACGAGGGTTCCTCGCCGAACCCGTCGAGCGAGACCTACCGCGGCCCGCGGGCCTCCTCCGAACCCGAGACCGTCGCCCTCGACCGGTTCGAGAAGCGCATCGGCTTCCGGTACGCGGTCAACTACCACTCCGCCGCCGAGCTGCTGCTCTACGGGGTGGGCTGGCAGGTGGCCACAGGCACTCCGGACGACGTCGCCTACAAGGCGCTGGCCGGCACCCCGGAGAACCCGGCCGTCCCCGGCTACCACCCGCAGCTGTCGTCGGAGCTCTACACCACCAACGGCGAGGCCGACGGCCACGCGTCCAACGTCAACGGCATCATGATGTTCACGCCGGAGATGACGACCTGCCAGACGGCGTCCGCCAGCGATCCGAACGACCGCTGGCGGCCCGAGGACTGCCGCTCCGGCTTCACCTTCCCCGACGACGAGAAGCTGATCCAGGCGGAGTTCGCCAAGAACGTCCCCTTCGCCCTCGCCGTCGCCGAGAGCGCCACCCGCCCCGACCGCCCGAAGTCCCCGGTGGGCCTGACCGCCGCCGACTTCACCCTCGACCCCTTCACCACCTCCTACGCGGTCCGCGGCCAGGACCAGCCGGTCTCCGTCACGGCCCGCAAGGCGCTGAAGGACAAGCGGCTCACGTACCGCATCAACGGCGGCCGGACGCACGACGCGGGACTGCGCGCCTGGAAGGGCGGCTCCGTCTACGGCGGCGAGGACAACAACTGGTTCGACCAGTACCGGGCGCAGGTGGACGGCGCCGGACCCGGCGACCGCGTCGAGGTCTGGTTCACCGGCCGCGACGAGTCCGGCCGGAAGGTCTCCAGCGAGCACTTCACGTACACCGTGGCCCAGCGGCCCCGCGCCGACGTGCTGGTGATCGCCGAGGAGGGCGCCACGGCCCGGCACGCGCAGACCTACGTCGACGCCCTGCGCGCGGCCGGCCGGTCCGCGGCCGTCTGGGACGTGGCCGAGCGCGGCGCCCCGCACCACCTCGGCGTCCTCTCCCACTTCCGCACCGCCGTCCACTACACCGGCGCCGCCGAGCCCGGCGGCGCCACCCAGCTCGCCGTGCGCGACTTCCTCAACGAGGGCGGCCGGCTGGTCGAGGCCGGCGAACTGGCCGGCGGCGACGCCCAGGTCGGACCCGCCCTGACCGACGACTTCAGCCAGTACTACCTCGGCGCGTACGGTCGCGCCGGAGCCCGCGGCGCCACCGGCTTCAACGGCGCCGGAGCCCTGGCCGGCGCCCAGGGGCCCGTGGACGACGCGGCGGGCAACCCGCTGGACACCCCCGGCGCGTACACGGTGACCTCCGAGGCCCTGCCCCCGGCGCAGTTCCCGCAGTTCAAGAGCGCGCAGGGCGGCAGCTACGCCGGCGTCGTGAACCCGTACGCCCCCTACACCGGCACCGGGATGGCCGCGGCCGCCCACGCCGACGACGACTGGAAGCGGCTGACCCGCACCATCGACCTCACCAAGGTCACCGCGGCCGCCCGGCCGCAGCTCAAGGCCGCCCTCCACTGGAACACCGAGCTCGGCTACGACCACGCGGTCCTGGAGGCCCGCACCGCCGGCGCGGAGGACTGGACCACGCTGCCCGAGGCCGGCGGCCTCACCCGCTCCCAGGTCCCGGCGGACTGCGCCGCCGGCTTCTTCCTCGGCGGCCACCCGTTCCTCGGCCACTACCTGACCCTCGGCGCCGACGGCTGCACCGCAACGGGCAGCAGCGGCGCGTGGCACAGCTTCACCGGGTCCTCCGACGGCTGGAAGCAGGTCTCCTTCGACCTGAGCGCCTACGCGGGGAAGACGGTCGAGCTCTCCTTCTCCTACATCACCGACGGGAGCGAGGGCGGCCGCGGCGTCTTCCTCGACGACGCGCGCCTGTCCGTCGGGTCGGTGGACCAGGCCACTGACGGTTTCGAGGGCTCCCCGGGAGCCTGGACGGTGCGGGCCGGACCCGCCGGAAGCCCCGACGTCCCGGGCGACTGGTCCGTCTCCGGCGAGCTGTTCAAGTCCTACGCATCGGTCACCACGCGTAACACCGTCCTGCTCGGATTCGGTCTGGAGCACCTGTCGACGGCGCGGGACCGTGCCGTACTGATCGGTAAGGCGCTCCGTTCGCTGCACCACTGATCGAAGGCCCGACCGCAGCTCACCGTGCGTGACGGGGGCCGAGGCCCGAGGGTTCCGCACCGGCCTCCCGGTGCGGGCCCCGGGGGCGTGTCAGCCCTTGGACGATGTCACTCGCAAGCTCACGGAGAGGTAGGGTCGTAAGCGGTCGGGGACATCCCATTTACAGCTCGCCGGCGCACAGACCGGCGCACCAACGAGGAGATCGGTTCGTGACGATCCGCGTAGGAATCAACGGTTTTGGCCGCATTGGCCGCAACTACTTCCGAGCTCTCCTGGAGCAGGGGGCGGACATCGAGATCGTCGGTGTCAACGACCTGACGGACAACGCCACCCTGGTGCACCTCCTCAAGTACGACAGCATCCTCGGCCGCCTCAAGCAGGAGGTCACGCACACCGAGGACACCATCACGGTCGGCGGCAACACCTTCAAGACCTTCGCCGAGCGCGACCCCGCCAACCTCCCCTGGGGCGAGCTGGGCGCCGACATCGTCATCGAGTCGACCGGCATCTTCACGAAGAAGGCCGACGCCGCCAAGCACCTCGCCGCCGGCGCGAAGAAGGTCCTCATCTCGGCTCCGGCCAAGGACGAGGACATCACCATCGTGATGGGCGTCAACCAGGACAAGTACGACGCGGCGCACCACCACGTCATCTCCAACGCCTCCTGCACCACCAACTGCGTGGCGCCGATGGCCAAGGTCCTCGACGAGAACTTCGGCATCGTCAAGGGCATGATGACCACGGTCCACGCGTACACGAACGACCAGCGCATCCTGGACTTCCCGCACTCGGACCTGCGCCGCGCCCGCGCCGCCGCCGAGAACATCATCCCGACCTCCACCGGTGCCGCCAAGGCCACCGCCCTGGTCCTCCCGCAGCTCAAGGGCAAGCTGGACGGCATCGCCATGCGCGTCCCGGTCCCCACCGGCTCGGTCACCGACCTCGTCATCGAGCTGGACCGCGAGACGACCAAGGAAGAGATCAACACCGCCTTCCAGAAGGCCGCCGAGGGCCAGCTGAAGGGCATCCTGGACTACACCGAGGACCCGATCGTCTCCTCCGACATCGTGAACTGGCCCGCCTCCTGCACGTTCGACTCCTCCCTGACGATGGTCCAGGGCAAGCAGGTCAAGGTCGTCGGCTGGTACGACAACGAGTGGGGCTACTCCAACCGCCTCGTCGACCTCACCGTCTTCGTCGGCGGTCAGCTCTAAGGTTCGTCGGGCACCAAAGCCGAACACGAAGATGTGAGCACAGGGTCCGCGCAGCGCGATGAAGCGTTGTACGGGCCCTGTTGCTTGCCTGTCCCACCCACCCCGCACCGGGCACCGCCGGTGCCGGGGGACAAGGAGTAGAAACAGATGAAGACGATCGACGAACTCCTCGCCGAGGGCGTCTCCGGCAAGAGGGTCTTCGTGCGCGCGGACCTCAACGTGCCGCTCGCCGGTGACAAGATCACCGACGACGGCCGCATCCGCGCCGTGCAGCCGACCATCGCGAAGCTCGCCGAGGCCGGCGCCCGCGTGGTCGTCGCCTCGCACCTGGGCCGCCCGAAGGGCGCCCCGGACCCGGCCTTCTCCCTCGCCCCGGCCGCCCAGCGGCTCGGCGAACTGCTCGGCGCCGAGGTGGCCTTCGCCACCGACACCGTCGGCGCCTCGGCCCGGGAGACCGTCGCGAAGCTCGCCGACGGCCAGGTCGCCGTCCTGGAGAACCTGCGCTTCAACGCCGGCGAGACGTCCAAGGACGACGCCGAGCGCGGCGCCTTCGCCGACCAGCTCGCCGAGCTGGCCGACGTCTACGTCGGCGACGGCTTCGGCGCCGTCCACCGCAAGCACGCCTCGGTCTTCGACCTGCCGGCGCGCCTCCCGCACGCGGCCGGCTTCCTGATCGCCACCGAGGTCGGCGTCCTGAAGAAGCTGACCGCCGAGGTCAAGCGCCCCTACGTCGTCGTCCTGGGCGGCGCCAAGGTCTCCGACAAGCTCGCCGTCATCGACGAGCTGCTCGGCAAGGCCGACCGCCTGCTGATCGGCGGCGGCATGGCGTACACCTTCCTGTACGCCAAGGGCTACGAGGTCGGCATCTCCCTGCTCCAGAAGGACCAGGTGGAGAAGGTCAAGGAGTACATGGCCCGGGCCGAGGCGAACGGCGTCGAGCTCGTCCTGCCGGTCGACATCCTCGCCTCCTCGGAGTTCCCCGACCTCAAGGGCAAGACCCCGGCCGAGTACGTCACCGTCGACGCGGACAAGATCCCCGCCGACAAGGAGGGCCTGGACATCGGTCCCAGGACCCGTGAGCTGTACGCTTCGAAGATCGCCGACGCCGAGACCGTCTTCTGGAACGGCCCGGTGGGCGTCTTCGAGCACCCCGACTACGCCGGCGGCACCCGCGCGATCGCGCAGGCCCTCGTCGACAGCCCCGCGTTCACCGTCGTCGGCGGCGGTGACTCCGCCGCGGCCGTGCGTACGCTCGGCTTCGACGAGAACGCTTTCGGCCACATCTCTACCGGCGGCGGCGCCTCCCTCAAGTACCTCGAGGGCAAGTCGCTCCCCGGCATCGCTGCACTGGAGGTCTGACCCCGCATGACCACGCGCACCCCGCTGATGGCGGGCAACTGGAAGATGAACCTCAACCACCTCGAGGCCATCGCCCACACCCAGAAGCTCGCCTTCGCCCTCTCCGACAAGGACCACGACGCCGTCGAGGTCGCCGTCCTCGTGCCCTTCACCGACCTGCGCTCGGTGCAGACGCTGGTCGAGGGCGACAAGCTGAAGATCAAGTACGGCGCCCAGGACATCTCGGCGCAGGACTCCGGCGCCTACACCGGCGAGATCTCCGGCCCGATGCTCTCGAAGCTGAAGTGCACGTACGTGGCCGTCGGCCACAGCGAGCGCCGCCAGTACCACGGCGAGACCGACGAGATCTGCAACGCCAAGGTCAAGGCCGCGTTCCGCAACGGCCTCACCCCGATCCTGTGCGTCGGCGAGGGCCTCGACGTCCGCAAGGCCGGCAACCAGGTCGCGCACACCCTCGCCCAGGTCGACGGCGGTCTCAAGGACGTCCCGGCCGACCAGGCCGAGACCGTCGTGATCGCCTACGAGCCCGTCTGGGCCATCGGCACCGGCGAGGTCGCCACCCCCGAGGACGCCCAGGAGGTCTGCGGGGCCGTCCGCGGCCGTCTCGCCGAGCTGTACTCCCAGGAGCTGGCCGACAAGGTCCGCATCCAGTACGGCGGCTCGGTCAAGGGCGGCAACATCGCGGCGATCATGGCCCAGCCGGACGTCGACGGCGCCCTCGTGGGCGGTGCGTCCCTCGACGTGGACGAGTTCGTCAAGATCGTCCGGTTCCGGGACCAGTAGTCGCGCCGGGTCCGCACGCAGGCCGGACGCTCGCGGCAGCGAGTAGGCGGCGGGGCGGATCCGTCGTACTCTTGCGGGGGCCAGGGGGCTGAACCAGCAGCCACTGGCCCCCGCGCACGTCCAGCACAGCCGGAAGCCAAGAGAAGCCAGAAAGTAGGAACCAGCCGTGGTTATGGGGTTCTCGATTGCCCTGATCGTGTTCAGCGCCCTGCTGATGCTGCTCGTGCTGATGCACAAGGGCAAGGGCGGCGGCCTCTCGGACATGTTCGGCGGCGGCATGCAGTCGTCGGTCGGCGGCTCCTCGGTCGCCGAGCGCAACCTCGACCGCATCACCATCGTGGTCGGTCTGCTGTGGTTCGCGTGCATCGTGGCGCTGGGCCTGCTCACCAAGTCGTCGGGCTGACCCGTTCGGGAAGCCGTCGGTTCTCGCCATTCGGCCCGTCCGGCCGGCCCCGCCCTGCCTATCATGAAGACGGCGTCCGCAGCCTGGAGTGAGTAACTCCATTTGCTGGACGTCCGTTGGGCCTTACGTAGACTGGGGCGCCCGCGGCGGAATCCACTCACGCTTCGCGGCACCATCACGCAGGGAGTTACGACCGTGGCAAGTGGCAACGCGATCCGGGGCAGCCGGGTCGGGGCGGGGCCGATGGGCGAGGCGGAGCGCGGTGAGTCCGCACCCCGCCTGCGCATCTCGTTCTGGTGCTCCAACGGGCACGAGACGCAGCCCAGCTTCGCCAGCGACGCGCAGGTGCCGGACACCTGGGACTGCCCGCGCTGCGGGTTCCCGGCCGGGCAGGACCGGGACAACCCCCCGGCGCCGCCCCGCACCGAGCCCTACAAGACGCACCTGGCGTACGTACGGGAGCGGCGCACGGACGCCGACGGCGAGGCGATCCTCGCCGAGGCGCTCGCCAAGCTCCGCGGCGAGATCTGACGAACGCGCGGTGACGATGTGACAGGGGCCCGGCCCGCAGGAGTGTTCTCCTGCGGGCCGGGCCCCTTCGCATGCGGTGGGCCCCCTTCCGATCCCTTAAGTTGGTGATCGGCGGGGCACGACAGGACGGAAGAAACGGGTTGATGTCCGAAATGAACGCAGACAGCCGTGTGAGGCTCAACCGGACCCCCGAGTGGCTTGCCCTCGGCAAGCACCGGGAAGAGCTCGGACAGACGCATCTGCGCGAACTGTTCGAGGCGGCGCCGGGCCGGGGCGCGGACTACACGCTGCGGGTCGGGGACCTGCACATCGACTACTCCAAGAACCTCGTGACGGACGAGACGCTGGCGCTGCTGCGCGAGCTGGCGGACGCGACCGGCGTGGCCGCACTGCGCGAGGCCATGTTCCGCGGCGAGAAGATCAACACCACCGAGGACCGGGCCGTCCTGCACACCGCGCTGCGCGCCGCCCCCGACGCGGTCATCGAGGTGGACGGCGAGAACGTCGTCCCCCGTGTGCACGCCGTCCTCGACAAGATGGCCGCGTTCAGCGACCGCGTCCGCTCGGGGGAGTGGACCGGCTTCACCGGCGAGCGCATCACCAACGTCGTCAACATCGGCATCGGCGGCTCCGACCTGGGCCCGGCCATGGCCTACGAGGCGCTGCGCGCCTTCACCGACCGCGACCTGACCGTGCGCTTCGTCTCCAACGTGGACGGCGCCGACCTGCACGAGGCGGTGCGCGACCTCGACCCGGCGCGGACCCTGTTCATCATCGCCTCCAAGACCTTCACCACCATCGAGACCATCACCAACGCCGAATCGGCGCGCGCCTGGCTGCTCGACGGCCTCGGCGGCGACCAGGCCGCCGTGGCACGGCACTTCGTGGCGCTGTCCACCAACGCCGAGAAGGTGTCGGACTTCGGCATCGACCCGGCCAACATGTTCGAGTTCTGGGACTGGGTCGGCGGCCGCTACTCCTTCGACTCGGCCATCGGCCTCTCCCTGATGATCGCGATCGGCCCCGGCCGCTTCCGCGAACTCCTGGGCGGCTTCCGGCTGATGGACGAGCACTTCCGTACCGCGCCCGCCGAGCAGAACGCCCCGCTGCTGCTCGGCCTCCTCGGGATCTGGTACGGGGCCTTCCACGACGCCCAGTCGCACGCCGTCCTGCCCTACAGCCACTACCTGTCGCGGTTCACCGCCTACCTCCAGCAGCTCGACATGGAGTCCAACGGCAAGTCCGTGGACCGCGACGGCCGCCCGGTGGACTGGCAGACCGGCCCGGTCGTGTGGGGCACGCCCGGCACCAACGGGCAGCACGCGTACTACCAGTTGATCCACCAGGGCACGAAGGTGATCCCGGCGGACTTCATCGGCTTCGCCCACCCCGTGGCCGAACTGCCCCCGGCGCTGGCCGCCCAACACGACCTGCTGATGGCGAACTTCTTCGCGCAGACGCAGGCGCTGGCCTTCGGCAAGACCGCGGACGAGGTCCGCGCCGAGGGCGTGCCGGAGGCCCTCGTCCCGCACAAGACCTTCCGCGGCAACCACCCGACGACCACGATCCTGGCCGCCGAGCTGACCCCGTCGGTCCTGGGCCAGCTGATCGCGCTGTACGAGCACAAGGTGTTCGTCCAGGGCGCCGTCTGGAACATCGACTCCTTCGACCAGTGGGGCGTGGAGCTCGGCAAGGTCCTGGCCAAGCGGGTGGAGCCGGCCCTGACCGAGGGCGCCGACGTCCCGGGCCTCGACGCCTCGACCCGCGGCCTGGTGGCCACGTACCGCTCGCTGCGCGGCCGTTCCTGACCCCGGCGGCGGCCGCCCGTGGCCGTCCGCCGTCCGCGACACGCGCCGAGGGCCCGCCCCTCCCGGTGGAATCCGGGAGGGGCGGGCCCTCGTGCATGCGGGCGGGGACGGCGGCGGATCCCGCCCCGGGTCGGCCGGGGCCGCCCGGGGTCAGGCCGAGGCCGGCGGGTACATGCCCGCCGGGAGCTTCGCCGCCGCGGCCCGGTCCAGCAGCCACAGGGTGCGCGAGCGCCCGTACGCCGCCGCGGCCGGGGCCTGCAGCTCGCCGGCCCCGCCGAGTGCGATCGCCACCGCGCCCGCCTTGTCCTCGCCCGCCGCCAGCAGCCACACCTCGCGGGCCGCGCGGATGGCCGGCAGGGTCAGCGAGACGCGGGTCGGCGGCGGCTTCGGGGCACCGTGGACGCCGACGACCATGCGGTCGGTCTCGCGCGCCGCCGGGTGCTCCGGGAACAGCGAGGCCACGTGCGTGTCCGGGCCGACGCCCAGCATCAGCACGTCGAAGCGGGGCACCGGACCGTGGTCCTCCGGCTCCGCGGCCCGGCGCAGCTCCTCCGCGTACGCCGCGGCCGCCGCGTCCACGTCACTGCCGTACGGGCCGTCCGAGGCGGGCATCACGTGGACCCGCGCCGGGTCCACCGGGACCGCGTCGAGCAGCGCCTCCCGGGCCTGGACGTGATTGCGCTCGGGGTCGTCGGCCGGGACGTACCGCTCGTCGCCCCACCACAGGTCAAGGCGGGACCAGTCGACCGCGTCCCGGGCCGGGGCCGCCGCGAGCGCCGCGAGGAGCCCGTTGCCGTTGCGGCCGCCCGTGAGGACCACCGAGGCGCTGCCGCGGGCCGCCTGCGCGTCCACGATCTTCGTGATGAGCCGGGCGGCCGCGGCCTGGGCCATCAGCTCCTTGTCCCGGTGGACGACGACCTGGGGAGTCGTCATACCCATGTTGTTGCCGCCTTCTTCGTCAGGAAATGGCTCGGCCGCCGACCGGACCGCACCCCCGTGAACGGGAGGCGGACCGGCCGGCGGCCGTCGTGCTTCACTGCTTGGCCGAGGCCTTCTTGGCCGGCGCGGCCGCCTTGCCGGCGGACTTGCCGCCCTTGGCCGCGGACGCGGAACCGGCCGCGTCGGCCGCCGGGGCTCCGGCTTCGGCGTCGGCGACGGCTTCGGCGACCGCCTCGGCCTCCGCCGCGGCCGAGTCCGAGGCCGAGGCGGAGGGCGCCGCCCCGGTCGGAGCGGCCTGGGTTCGGGCCGACTCCAGCTTCGCCACGCCGAACTTCAGCGCGGACGCGTAGATGTTGTCCGGGTCGAGCCGGCGCAGCTCCTCCGCCAGCAGCTCGGCCGTGTCGCGGCGCTTGAGCGCCACGCTCCGGTCGGGCTGGCCCGGCATGCGCAGCGTCGCCAGCGAACCGTCCGCCCGGTCCAGGACGATCTCGCCGTCCTTGGTCTCCAGGTGCACCGACGTCAGGCCGGGGCCCGCCGACCGGGTGCGCCGGACGGGCACCTTCAGGCGGTCCGCCAGCCACATGGCCAGCAGCTCGCAGCTCGGGTTCTCGTCCTCGCCCTCGACGACCGCCGAGACGATCTGGAAGGCCTGCTGGTCCAGGGCCGCCGCCAGCATGGAGCGCCACGGCGTGATCCGGGTCCAGGACAGGTCCGTGTCCCCGGGGGCGTACGCGGCCGCCCGCCCCGCCAGCACCCCGATGGGGTCCTCGCAGGCGTACGTGTCCGCGATCCGGCGCTGGCCGAGCGCGCCCAGCGGGTTGCCCGCCAGGTCCGACGGGGCACCCTCCGGCCACCAGACGACCACCGGGGCGTCCGGCAGGAGCAGGGGGAGGACCACGGAGTCGGCGTGGTTGACCAGCTCACCGTGGAGGCGGAGCACCACCGTTTCACCCGAACCGGCGTCCGCGCCGACGCGGACTTCCGCGTCGAGACGGGCGTCGCGGCGGCTGCGCGGCGAACGGCTACCCCGCTTGATGACGACGATGATCCGCGAGGGGTGCTCGTGGGACGCGTCGTTCGCCGACTTGAGCGCGTCGTACGCGTTCTCCTCGTCGGTCACGATCACCAGCGTGAGGACCATGCCGACGGCCGGCGTGCCGATGTCCCGGCGTGCCTGCACCAGCGCGGCGTTGATCTTGCTGGAGGTGGTCTCCGTGAGGTCGATCTTCATGGCCGGCGCCAGCTCCGTCCGTCTCGTGCGAGCATCTCGTCCGCCTCGACCGGCCCCCAGGTACCCGCCGTGTACTGGGCGGGCTTGCCGTGCTTGTCCCAGTACTCCTCGATCGGGTCGAGGATGTTCCAGGACAGCTCGACCTCCTGGTGGCGCGGGAAGAGGTTCGCGTCACCCAGCAGGACGTCGAGGATCAGCCGCTCGTACGCCTCGGGACTCGACTCCGTGAAGGACTCGCCGTACGCGAAGTCCATCGTGACGTCCCGGACCTCCATGGAGGTGCCGGGGACCTTGGAACCGAAGCGCACCGTGATGCCCTCGTCCGGCTGGACCCGGATGACCAGGGCGTTCTGCCCCAGCTCCTCGGTCGCGCCCGACTCGAAGGGCAGGTACGGGGCCCGCTTGAAGACCACCGCGATCTCGGTGACCCGGCGGCCCAGGCGCTTGCCCGTCCGCAGGTAGAACGGCACGCCCGCCCAGCGACGGTTGTTGATCTCCAGGCGGATGGCCGCGTAGGTGTCGGTCTTCGAGTTCGGGTCGATGCCGTCCTCTTCGAGGTAGCCGACGACCTTCTCGCCGCCCTGCCACGCGGAGGTGTACTGGCCGCGCACGGTGTGCTTGCCGAGGTCCTCGGGGATCTCGACGGCGCTGAGCACCTTCAGCTTCTCCGCCACCAGCGCCTTGGGGTGGAAGGAGCCGGGCTCCTCCATCGCGGTCAGCGCGAGCAGCTGGAGCAGGTGGTTCTGGATGACGTCGCGGGCCGCGCCGATGCCGTCGTAGTAGCCGGCCCGGCCGCCGATGCCGATGTCCTCGGCCATGGTGATCTGCACGTGGTCGACGTACGACCGGTTCCAGATCGGCTCGAACATCGTGTTGGCGAAGCGGAGCGCCAGGATGTTCTGGACGGTCTCCTTGCCCAGGTAGTGGTCGATGCGGAAGACCTCGTCCCGGGGGAAGACCTCGTGGACGACCTTGTTGAGCTCCTCGGCGCTCTTCAGGTTGTGGCCGAAGGGCTTCTCGATGACGGCGCGCCGCCAGGAGCCCTCCTTCTGCGCCAGCCCGTGGTCCTTGAGCTGCTGGACGACCTTCGGGAAGAACTTCGGCGGCACGGACAGGTAGAAGGCGAAGTTGCCGCCCGTTCCCTGCTGCTTGTCGAGCTCCTCGATCGTCGCCTTCAGGGTCTCGAAGGCCTGGTCGTCGTCGAAGTCGCCCTGGACGAAGCGGCAGCCCTGCACCAGCTGCTGCCACACCTCTTCGCGGAAGGGTGTGCGCGCGTGCTGCTTGACGGCCTCGTACACCTCCTGGGCGAAGTCCTCGTGCTCCCACTCCCGGCGGGCGAAGCCGATCAGCGAGAAGCCCGGCGGCAGCAGGCCGCGGTTGGCCAGGTCGTAGACGGCGGGCATCAGCTTCTTGCGCGACAGGTCACCCGTAACGCCGAAAATGACCAGACCGGACGGCCCCGCGATGCGCGGGAGCCGCCGGTCCTGTGCGTCACGAAGCGGGTTCGCTCCGTATGCAGACAAAGTGCTCAGGCCTCCGTGGGAGCGAGGCGCTCCAGCTCCGCCTCGGTGGACTTCAGCAGGTCGTTCCAGGACGCCTCGAACTTCTCGACGCCCTCGTCCTCAAGCAGCTGCACCACATCGTCGTACGAGATGCCGAGCTTCGCGACCGCATCGAGCTCCGCGCGCGACTGCTCGTAGGTGCCGCGCACCGTGTCGCCCGTGACCTCGCCGTGGTCGGCGGTGGCCTCCAGGGTGGCCTCCGGCATGGTGTTCACCGTGTTCGGGGCGACCAGGTCGACCACGTACAGGGTGTCCTTGTACGCCGGGTCCTTGACGCCGGTCGAGGCCCACAGCGCGCGCTGCTTGTTGGCGCCCAGGCGCTCCAGGGCGGCCCAGCGGTCGGAGGAGAAGACCTCCTCGTAGGCCTCGTAGGCCAGGCGGGCGTTGGCGAGCGCGGCCTTGCCCTTCAGGGCCTTGGCCTCGTCCGTGCCCAGCGCGTCCAGGCGCTTGTCGATCTCGGAGTCCACGCGGGACACGAAGAAGGAGGCGACCGAGTGGATCTCGGACAGGTCCAGGCCCGCGGCCTTCGCCTTCTCCAGACCGGTCAGGTACGCGTCCATGACCTCGCGGTAGCGCTCCAGCGAGAAGATCAGCGTGACGTTGACGCTGATGCCCTTGCCGATGACCTCGGCGATCGCCGGCAGGCCGGCCCTGGTCGCCGGGATCTTGATCAGCGTGTTCGGGCGGTCCACCAGCCAGGCGAGCTGCTTGGCCTCGGCGATCGTCGCCGCGGTGTCGTGGGCCAGGCGCGGGTCGACCTCGATCGACACGCGGCCGTCCTGGCCGTCGGTCCGGTCGAAGACCGGGCGCAGGATGTCGGCGGCGTCGCGGACGTCCGCCGTCGTGATCATGCGGATGGCCTCGTCGACGGTGACCTTGCGGGCGGCCAGGTCCGCGAGCTGCTGCTCGTAGCCGTCGCCGCTGCTGATCGCCTTCTGGAAGATCGACGGGTTGGTGGTGACGCCGACGACGTGCGACTCGTCGACGAGCTCCGCCAGGTTGCCCGACGTGATGCGCTTGCGGGACAGGTCGTCCAGCCAGATCGCCACGCCCTCGTCGGAGAGGCGCTTGAGTGCGTCTGTCATGGGAATTGCATCTCCTACTGGTGTTCGTACCGGCGTCAGCGCGCGGCTTCGATCGATTCCTTGGCGGCCGCGGCAACGGCCTCGGCGGTGAAGCCGAACTCGCGGAACAGCACCTTGGCGTCGGCCGAGGCACCGAAGTGCTCGAGGGAGACGATGCGGCCCGCGTCGCCCACGTAGCGGTGCCAGGTCAGGCCGATGCCCGCCTCGACCGCGACGCGCGCCTTCACGGCCGGCGGCAGGACGCTGTCCTTGTACGCCTGGTCCTGCTCCTCGAACCACTCGACGGACGGCATCGACACGACCCGGGTCGGGATGCCCTCGGCCTGCAGCGCCTCACGGGCGGCGACGGCGAGCTGGACCTCGGAGCCGGTGCCGATGAGCACGACCCGGGCGTCGCCGCCCTCGGCCTCGAACAGCACGTAGCCGCCCTTGGCCGCGTCCTCGTTGCGCTCGTAGGTCGGGACGCCCTGGCGGGTCAGTGCAAGGCCGTGCGGGGTGCCCTTGCCGAAGACCTTGGTGTGGCGCTTGAGGATCTCGCGCCAGGCGATCGCCGTCTCGTTCGCGTCGGCCGGGCGGACGACCGCCAGACCGGGGATGGCACGCAGCGAGGCGAGGTGCTCGACCGGCTGGTGGGTCGGGCCGTCCTCGCCGAGGCCGATGGAGTCGTGCGTCCACACGTACGTCACCGGCAGGTGCATCAGGGCCGACAGCCGCACCGCGTTGCGCATGTAGTCGGAGAACACCAGGAAGGTGCCGCCGTAGATGCGGGTGTGGCCGTGCAGGGCGATGCCGTTCATGGCGGCGGCCATGGAGTGCTCGCGGATGCCGAAGTGGATGGTGCGGCCGTACGGGTCGGCCTCCGGCAGCGGGTTGCCCTTCGGCAGGAACGAGGAGTTCTTGTCGATGGTGGTGTTGTTCGAGCCGGCCAGGTCGGCCGAGCCGCCCCACAGCTCCGGGATGACCGCGCCGAGGGCGGCGAGCACCTTGCCGGAGGCGGCGCGGGTGGCGACACCGGTGCCGGGCTCGAAGACGGGGAGCTTGTCCTCCCAGCCCTCGGGCAGCTCGTTGGCCTGGATGCGGTCGAACTCGGCCGCGCGCTCCGGGTTGGCGGTGCGCCAGGCGGAGAGGTCCTTGTCCCAGGCGGCCCGGGCCTCGCGGCCGCGGTCCAGCGCCTGGCGGGTGTGGCCGATGACGGCGTCGGAGACCTCGAAGGACTGCTCCGGGTCGAAGCCGAGGACGCGCTTGGTGGCCGCCACCTCGTCGTCGCCGAGGGCCGAGCCGTGGGAGGCCTCGGTGCCCTGGGCGTGCGGGGCGGGCCAGGCGATGATCGAGCGCATCGCGATGAAGGAGGGGCGCTCGGTCTCGGCCTTGGCGGCGGCCAGGGCCTCGTACAGGGCCTTGGGGTCGATGTCGCCGTTGGCCTGCTGCTCGATGCGCTGGACGTGCCAGCCGTACGCCTCGTAGCGCCTGACGGTGTCCTCGGAGACGGCCGTCTCCGTGTCGCCCTCGATGGAGATGTGGTTGTCGTCCCACAGCAGCACCAGGTTGCCGAGCTTCTGGTGGCCCGCGAGGGAGGAGGCCTCGGCGGAGATGCCCTCCTGGAGGCAGCCGTCACCGGCGATGCAGTAGACCATGTGGTCGAAGGGGGAGGTGCCCGGGGCGGCCTCCGGGTCGAACAGGCCGCGCTCGTAGCGGGCGGCCATCGCCATGCCCACCGCGTTCGCGACACCCTGGCCGAGCGGGCCGGTGGTGGTCTCGACGCCCTTGGTGTGGCCGTACTCCGGGTGGCCCGGGGTCTTCGAGCCCCAGGTGCGGAAGGCCTTGAGGTCGTCCAGCTCCAGGCCGAAGCCGGCCAGGTACAGCTGGGTGTAGAGGGTCAGCGACGAGTGACCGGCGGAGAGCACGAAGCGGTCACGCCCGACCCAGTCCGGGTCCGCCGGGTCGTGCCGCATCACCTTCTGGAAAAGGGTGTAGGCGGCCGGGGCGAGGCTCATCGCCGTGCCCGGGTGGCCGTTCCCGACCTTCTGGACCGCATCGGCGGCCAGGATGCGGGCGGTGTCGACGGCCCGCTGGTCCAGATCGGTCCATTCGAGCTCTGTGGTCGTCGGCTTGGTGGTCACCGTGGGTCAGGGCTCCTCTCCAGATGTCGGTTCCCGGTCACGTACCGTGCACCGGCGATTCCGAGCCTACCCCCGCCGCGGCGTGCAGCTATTCGAGTGCGCGCAGTCCGTCAGAACGTTGCCGACCGCGATCGGACCAACACGAGGCGACCCCCGCGCAGGGCGCGCTGAGCGCAACGTCTAAAGTGGCGTGGTACGCGCAAGTCTTTACCGGTCCAACATGTCCGGAACTTGCTGGATTCTCTGTCAGGGGTGTGCGTGACGGCCGTCGAATCCCGTCCTTCGGGGGTGCTCGGGACGAGCCCCGGCCACCGGCCGTTCGGGGCCCGTGCGAAGGCTTTTGTGGCTTTGACCAAGCCGCGGATCATCGAACTTCTGCTGATCACCACAGTGCCGGTGATGTTCCTCGCGGAGCAGGGCGTGCCGTCGCTGTGGCTGGTCCTCGCGACCTGCTTCGGCGGCTACCTGTCCGCCGGCGGCGCGAACGCGCTGAACATGTACATCGACCGCGACATCGACGCGCTGATGGACCGCACAGCGCAGCGTCCCCTGGTCACCGGCATGGTCAGCCCCCGCGAGTGCCTGGTCTTCGGCATCACCCTGGGCGTGGTGTCGACGCTGTGGTTCGGGCTGCTCGTCAACTGGCTGTCCGCCGCCCTCGCCCTCGGCGCACTCCTCTTCTACGTCGTCGTCTACACGATGCTGTTGAAGCGGCGCACCACCCAGAACATCGTCTGGGGCGGCATCGCGGGCTGCATGCCGGTGCTCATCGGCTGGTCCTCGGTGCGCAACGAGGTCTCCTTGGCCGCCGTCATCCTCTTCCTCGTCATCTTCTTCTGGACGCCCCCGCACTACTGGCCGCTGTCCATGAAGGTGAAGGACGACTACGCGCGCGTCGGCGTGCCGATGCTGCCGGTCGTCGCCGGCAACAAGGCCGTCGCCCGGCAGATCGTCCTCTACAGCTGGGTGATGGTCGGCGTCTCGCTGCTGCTGACCCCGCTGGGCTACACCGGCTGGTTCTACACCGCGGTCGCCCTGGCGGCGGGCGGCTGGTGGCTCTGGGAGGCGCACGCGCTGCACGCGCGGGCGAAGGCGGGCGTGACCGGCGCGAAGCTCAAGGAGATGCGCCTGTTCCACTGGTCCATCACCTACGTGTCGCTGCTGTTCGTGGCCGTGGCCGTGGATCCCTTCCTCCGCTGATTACTCGCCGGTAGCATGCTGTCCATGGCTGACACCACCGCAGAGACCAAGAAGCAGGACCGGGCCGCCGCGAAGCTGGCCAAGCAGATCGGCGCCTTCGCGCGGCAGCACGGCGGCGCCGAGGGCCAGCTGGCGCACATCGGCCAGGCCGGCACCCGGATCGTGCTCGTCGGCACGGACGGCGGCTGGGGCGACCTGGTCGCCCCGAGCTACGCGGTGGCCGAGAAGGCCGCCGAGAAGGCCGGGCTCACCCTCCACGAGGAGTTCGACGGCGACTTCGCCGCCCGCGTGAGGACCGGCCCGTACGAGTGGACCCGGATGGCCGGCATCCAGCTCGGCGGGACGGCCAACCCGGCCGCCTGAGCCCGTACGGGGCCCGCTCGGTCAACAGCGCGAGCAACACCTCACACCCCGCTCACCCGTTAGGACGTGTGGAAGCCCCCCACGTCCGCAACGGGATGCCCGGATGATCGAAACGCCGCCCCTGGTGGACCAGTACTGCCACGGACTGCTCCGCACCGAGCTGGGCCTGGGCACCTTCGAGGCCCAGCTGTCCGCCCCGGCCGGGCCGCCCGCCCCCGGGACCACCTTCTTCGACACCCAGACCGGCTTCGCCGTGCGCCGCTGGTGCCCGCCGCTGCTCGGTCTGGAAGCCCACTGCGCCCCCGCCCGGTACCTGGCCCGGCGGCGCGAACTCGGCGCGGCCGAGACGGGGCGCAGACTCCTGCGCGGCTCCGGCGTCGCCGCCCGCCTGGTCGACACCGGCGAGCCGGGCGACCTCACCGGGCCCAAGGAACTCGCCCTCGCGGGTGACGCCGATGCCCTTGAACTCGTCCGGCTGGAGCCGCTGGCCGAGCAGGTCGCCGACACCTCGGGGACCGTCGCAGCCTTCCTCGCCAACCTCGCCGAGGCCGTCCACCACGCCGCAGCCGGGGCCGTCGCCTTCACCTGCGGCCCCGACGCGGGCTACCCCGCCGCCCTCGCCCACTGCCCCGATCCGCCAGGACCGGGGGAGGTGCGCGGGGCCGCCGGGCGGTGGCTGGCCCAGCGCACCGCGGGCGGGGCCGTACGCGATCCCGTGCTGCTGCGACACCTGCTGTGGAGTGCGGTGGCGACCGGGCTGCCGCTCCAGCTGCACACGGGCGGCGGGGAGCCGGGGCGGCGGGCGGAGCAGGCCGATCCGGCGCTGCTGGCCGACTTCGTCCGGGCCACCGAGGGGCCGGGGAGCCGACTGGTGCTGCTCGGCGGCTACCCGTACCACCGGCGCACCGCCCGACTGGCGGCCGCGTTCCCGCACGTCCACGCCGACCTGGGGGCGGCCCTCGCGCAGAGCGGCGCCCGGGCTCCGGCGGTCCTCGCCGAGCTGTTGGAGATCGTCCCGTTCGGCAAGCTGCTGTTCTCCAGCGGCGGGCGGCGGCTGCCCGAACTGCACGCGGTGGGTGCACTGGCGTTCCGGGAGGCGCTGGGCCGGGTGCTCGGCGGCTGGGTGGGGGAGGGGGCCTGGTCCCGGCGGGACGCCGAGCGGGTGGCCGCGATGGTCGCGGCCGGCAACGCCCGGCGGGTCTACCGGCTCGACGAACGCCCCTGACACGGCCGGCGCCGCGGGAGCCGCAGGAGCCGCGGGCACGACGGGGCCGGGCCGCCACGGAGGACGGCCCGGCTCGGGTGCGCGGTCGGCTGTCGGACCCGGCGGATCAGAGAGCGGCGAGCTGCGGGTCGCTCTGCGCCGGGATCTCCGGCTGCTCCACCGGGCGCTCCCGCAGGCTCAGCGCGACGCGGAGCACCGCGATCCACACCAGGCAGGAGCCCAGCATGTGGGCGCCGACCAGGACCGCGGGCAGGTCCGTGAAGAACTGCACGTAGCCGATGGCGCCCTGCGCGAGGAGGACGAGGATCAGGTCCCGGGCGCGGGCCCGGGTGTCGTCCGGGGCGTCCACCACCCGGAGCACCAGCCACATGGCGACGGCGAGCGCGCACACCGCCCAGGCGGCCACGGCGTGCACGTGGGCCGTGGTCTCCCAGTCGAACGGCATCCGCGGCACCTCGCTGCTGTCCCCGGCGTGCGGCCCCGAGCCGGTCACCACCGTGCCCGCGGCGATCAGCACGACCGCGGCCGCGAGCAGGGCCCACGACAGCTTGCGCACCGGACCCGGCACCCGCGGCCTGGCGGCGCCGTCACCCTCACGGGCGCGCTGCCAGGTGAGCGTGGTGACGGTGATCAGCGCGGTGGCGAGCAGGAAGTGCCCGGCCACGCTCCACGGGTTGAGCTTGGTGTGGACGGTGATCCCGCCGAGCACGGCGTTGGCGCCGACGATCCAGAACTGCGCCCAGCCGAGCCTGGTCAGCGACCGGCGCCACGGCTTGGCGCACCGGGCGGCCAGGATGCACCAGCCGACGGCCGCGCTCACCACGTAGGTGAGCATGCGGTTGCCGAACTCGATGGCGCCGTGGATGCCCTGGGCCTGGGTGGTGATCAGGCTGTCGTCGGTGCACTTGGGCCAGGTGTCGCAGCCCAGACCGGACCCGGTCAGCCGTACGGCGCCACCGGTGACGACGATGACGACGGTCATGGTGAGTGCGGCGAGTGCGGCACGCTGGACGATCCGGGGTGAGGGCGTCCAGCGGGCGGCGAGGTAGGCGAGGGGGTTAAACACGCCCCCTATCGTAGGCGGCCCCTTGTGCAAACTTTCACGAGGGGGTCGCCTCGGGGTCGCCCCCGCGCGGTCCGGGGCCGACGAGCAGCCGGAACCGGGCCCCGGAGGGATCGCCCTCCTCGTGCCACCAGACGAGGACGCGCCAGTAGGTGCTGTCGCCGGGGTGGTCCGGGGACGCCCGGAAGCTCCTCACGAGTTCGGTCCCGATGTCCTCGGCCGTGCGGTTGCGCACTTCGGCGCTGCCGCGCCAGGGGTCCCCCTGCCCCTGGGCCTCCCACAGCCCGTCGGGGCCGCGCACCTCGAAGCGCCACACCGCCAGCCACGGGGTGACGTCCAGCATCGTCCGCACCTGCTCGGCCTCCAGCCCCAGCCGGTCCGCGATCACGGCCTCGGCCGCCCCGCCGATCCGGGCCGCCACCACCGCCTGCGGCAGCAGCCGCTCGGGCAGCAGCCCCCGCGCACGCAGGTTCACCAGCGCGTCGAGGGACAGGAAGCGCAGCCGCAGCCCGAGCTGCCGGCCTATGTGGTCGAGGGCCTCCTCCGCCTCCCGGGCCTCCTCCGGGCCCGGGCCGGCGAGCAGCATCCGGCGGAAGCCCTCCTCGGCGTCCACCGCCCACGCCACCGCCTCCTCGGCGAGGCCCAGCTCCGCCAGCCGGTCCGCGAGGAACACCTCGGCCTGGGCCAGACCCCGCCGGTTGACCGGGTCCTCCCGGTCCAGGCCGCCCCAGACCTCCACCGCGGCCCGGGTCAGGTCCCGGGCCCGCTCGCCCGCCGCCCGCTCGATGGCGCTCGGGCCGTGCTCCGCCGCCGCGCCCAGCGGGTAGCGGGGCAGCCGGTCGGCGTCGCTGAGCGGCCAGGCCAGCCACACCCCCTGGTTGATCAGTCCCCGCGCGTACCAGCGGGCGTACTCCGGCGCGTGCCCGGCAGCCTGCTGCGCGTACCGCAGGCCCTCCTCGATCGCCGCCAGCGCCCCGGCCCGGTCCCCGCCGGAGAACCGGCGGGCCGCCAGGTCGCCCAGCCGCAGCCCGAGGCGCGCCGCGCACTCGGGGTCGTCCGCGGCCGGCTCCCGCAGCGCGGAGATCAGCTCCCCGAGCAGCGTCTCCGCCGCGGCGTACTCGGCCGGCTCCGCCCCCGACCGGATCCGTGTCCACTGCTCGTCCAGCCGCAATGCGGCTTCCCGTTCCCCCATCTGTCCGCCCCCCGGCGTCCTGGTGGGCGCCGCCCCTGTGCGGCGGCGCCGGTGGTCAGCAGGACCAACGTCCGGGGGCCGGGATTCACTCCCAGCGGAAGAGCTTCCCGGCGGCGCCGAGGCCGAGGACGGCCCACCCGGCCAGCACGGCGACGTCGTCCCACGGCAGCGCGGCCCCGTGCCGGAGCACCTCGCGCAGCCCGTCGGACAGGGCCGAGATCGGCAGCAGGCCGAGCACCGCCTGGACCGCGCCGGGGAACCTGTCCAGCGGCACGATCACCCCGCCGCCCACCAGGAGCAGCAGGAACACCAGGTTCGCGGCGGCCAGCGTCACCTCGGCCTTGAGCGTGCCCGCCATCAGCAGCCCCAGCCCGGAGAACGCGGCCGTGCCCAGCAGGAGCAGCAGCGCCACCGACAGCGGGTTCCCCTGCGGGGACCAGCCCAGGCCCAGCGCGATCACGGTCAGCAGTACGACCTGGAGCACCTCCGTGACCAGCACGGACAGCGTCTTGGCGGCCATCAGCGCCCAGCGCGGCAGCGGCGAGGCGCCGAGCCGCTTGAGCACGCCGTAGCGCCGGTCGAAGCCGGTGGCGATGGCCTGCCCGGTGAAGGCGGTGGACATCACGGCCAGCGCGAGCACGCCCGGGGCCAGGAAGTCCACGGACTTCCCGTCCCCGGTGTCGACGATGTCGACCACGGAGAACAGGGTCAGCAACAGGGCCGGGATGATCACCGTCAGCAGCAGCTGCTCCCCGTTGCGCAGCAGCATCCGGGTCTCCAGCGCCGTCTGGGCGAGGATCATGCGGGACACGGGCGCGGCCCCCGGGCGGGGGGCGAACGTACCGGCGCTCATGCGCGCAGCTCCTTACCGGTGAGCTCCAGAAAGACGTCTTCGAGGGTGTGCCGCTCCACCGAGAGGCTGTCCGGCATGACCCCGTTCTGGGCGCACCAGGAGGTGACGGTGGCCAGCATCTGCGGGTCGACGTCGCCGGTGACCCGGTAGACGCCCGGGGTGAGCTCGGCGGCCTGGGTGCCGTCGGGCAGCGCCTTGAGCAGGGAGGCGAGGTCGAGGGAGGGGCGGCCGGTGAAGCGCAGGGTGTTCTCGGCGCCGCCGCGGCACAGCTGCTCGGGGCTGCCGTGGGCGATCACCCGGCCGGCGTCGATGACGGCCACCTCGTCGGCGAGCTGCTCGGCCTCGTCCATGTGGTGGGTGGTGAGCACGACGCCGACCCCGTCGGTGCGCAGCTCCCGTACGAGCTCCCAGGTCGCGCGGCGGGCCTGCGGGTCCAGGCCCGCGGTCGGCTCGTCCAGGAAGACCAGTTCCGGGCGCCCCACCACGGCCATGGCCAGCGACAGGCGCTGCTGCTGGCCCCCGGAGAGCCGGCGGTAGGGGGTGCGGCCGCAGCCGCCGAGCCCGAGCCGCTCGACCAGGCCGTCCACGTCGAGGGGGTCGGCGTGGAGCCGGGCCATGTGGCGCAGCATCTCGACGGCGCGGGCCCCGGAGTAGACGCCGCCGGACTGGAGCATGACGCCGATCCGTGGGCGCAGGGCCGCGGCCTGGGCGAACGGATCGAGGCCGAGGACGCGCACGGTCCCGGCGTCGGGGCGCAGGTACCCCTCGCAGGTTTCGACGGTGGTCGTCTTGCCCGCGCCGTTGGGGCCGAGGACCGCGGTGACCGAGCCCCTGCGGACGGTGAGGTCGAGGCCGTCGACCGCCGTTCTGGGGCCGTACCGCTTCACCAGTCCGCGGATCTCCACGGCGGGGTCGTTGCTCATGCGGGTGAGTCTACGGAGCGGTAGGGCCGCTCAGGGGCGCCGGGGCAAGGTTCCCCCGACCCGGGCATCACCGCTGGCCAGGCGCCTGGGCACCGGCCCGTTCCTCACTCTCCGTAGATAGGTTAGGTAACCCTTAGTGATGGAGGACACCAGGCGTGGCGTCCGTCACGGCTTGTCGGTCCTCAGGTAATTACGCAACAATGGCGTTGTGAAATACGGCGAACGGCTGATCGAGACCCCCCAGGGGGAACTCGCTACCGGGGAGCGGTCCACCCGCAACCGGGTCGCGCGGTCCATCCTGGACCACGGTCCGTCCACCGTCGCCGACCTCGCCGCGCGTCTCGGCCTCACCCAGGCCGCCGTCCGCCGCCACCTCGACACGCTCGTCACCGACGACGTGGTCGAAGCCCGTGAGCAGCGGGTGTACGGCACGCGCACCCGGGGCCGGCCGGCCAAGGTCTTCGCGCTCACCGACTGCGGCCGCGACGCCTTCGACCAGTCCTACGACTCTCTCGCCGCGGACGCCATGCGCTGGATCGCGCAGTCGGCCGGCGGGGGCGAGAAGGGCGAGGCGGCCGTGGCCGCCTTCGCCAGGGCGCGCATGGAGGCCCAGGCCGAGGCGTACCGCACGTCGGTCGACGCAGCGGCCCCCGCGGACCGCACCGAGGCCCTTGCCAAGGCGTTGACCGCGGACGGGTACGCTGCTACGGCGAAGAGCGCTCCCGGTCCGCACAGCGGTGAACAGCTCTGCCAGCACCACTGCCCGGTGGCCCACGTAGCCGAGCAGTTCCCGCAGCTCTGCGAGGCGGAGACCGAGGTCTTCTCCCGTCTGCTCGGGACCCATGTGCAGCGCCTCGCCACCATCGCCCACGGCGACGGGGTGTGCACCACCTTCATCCCGCGTGGCGCGGGCACAGCACAGTCCAACACATCAGCATCTGCAAGCACGGCCGGGAGGAACCCCGCATGACCACGGAGACTGCTCACCCTGAGCTCGAGGGTCTGGGCAACTACGAGTACGGCTGGGCCGACTCCGACGAGGCGGGCGCGGCGGCCAAGCGAGGCCTGTCGGAAGAGGTCGTCCGGGACATCTCGGCGAAGAAGAACGAGCCCGAGTGGATGCTGAAGCTCCGCCTCAAGGGCCTGAAGCTCTTCGACAAGAAGCCCATGCCGACCTGGGGTTCCGACCTGTCCGGCATCGACTTCGACAACATCAAGTACTTCGTGCGCTCCACCGAGAAGCAGGCCGCTTCCTGGGAGGAACTGCCCGAGGACATCAAGAACACGTACGACAAGCTCGGCATCCCGGAGGCGGAGAAGCAGCGCCTCGTCGCCGGTGTCGCGGCCCAGTACGAGTCCGAGGTCGTCTACCACCAGATCCGCGAGGACCTGGAGGAGCAGGGCGTCATCTTCGTCGACACCGACACCGCGCTGAAGGAGCACGAGGAGCTCTTCAAGGAGTACTTCGGCACCGTCATCCCGGTCGGCGACAACAAGTTCGCCTCGCTGAACACCGCCGTGTGGTCGGGCGGCTCCTTCATCTACGTGCCGAAGGGCGTGCACGTGGAGATCCCGCTCCAGGCCTACTTCCGCATCAACACGGAGAACATGGGCCAGTTCGAGCGGACGCTGATCATCGTCGACGAGGACGCCTACGTCCACTACGTCGAGGGCTGCACCGCCCCGATCTACTCCTCGGACTCGCTGCACTCCGCCGTGGTCGAGATCATCGTGAAGAAGGGCGGTCGCTGCCGCTACACGACGATCCAGAACTGGTCGAACAACGTCTACAACCTGGTCACCAAGCGCGCCGTGGCCTACGAGGGCGCGACCATGGAGTGGATCGACGGCAACATCGGCTCCAAGGTCACCATGAAGTACCCGGCCGTCTACCTGATGGGCGAGCACGCCAAGGGCGAGACCCTGTCCATCGCCTTCGCGGGCGAGGGCCAGCACCAGGACGCCGGCTCCAAGATGGTCCACATGGCGCCGAACACCTCCTCGAACATCGTCTCCAAGTCGGTGGCGCGCGGCGGTGGGCGGCCCGAACACCTCCTCGAACATCGTCTCCAAGTCGGTGGCGCGCGGCGGTGGCCGCACCTCCTACCGCGGCCTGGTCGAGATCGGCGAGGGCGCGGCCGGATCGAAGAGCAACGTCCTGTGCGACGCCCTGCTCGTCGACACCATCTCCCGCTCCGACACCTACCCGTACGTCGACGTCCGCGAGGACGACGTGACGATGGGCCACGAGGCGACGGTCTCCAAGGTCTCCGAGGACCAGCTCTTCTACCTGATGGCCCGCGGCCTGAGCGAGTTCGAGGCCATGGCGATGATCGTGCGCGGCTTCGTCGAGCCGATCGCCAAGGAGCTGCCGATGGAGTACGCGCTGGAGCTCAACCGGCTGATCGAGCTGCAGATGGAGGGCTCGGTCGGCTAGTCCCGGCCCGCCGCAGTCCCGCAGCACATTCTTTGACGTAGGCAGTGTTCTTTAAAGAGAGTGAGCAGAACGACAGCCATGGCTGATGCTCAGAACCTTCCGGTGGGCTCCACCACCGCCGGCTCCATCGCGGTGGCCGCCGAGTCCACCGTCGCCACCCGGATGAGCGCGCCGCCGTCCTTCGACGTGGCGGACTTCCCCATCCCGCACGGCCGCGAGGAGGAGTGGCGCTTCACCCCGCTGGGGCGGCTGCGCGGACTCCACGACGGCACCGCCGTGGCCAACGGCAGCATGAAGGCCCAGATCGACGCGCCCGAGGGCGTCACCGTCGAGTCGGTCGAGCGCGACGACGAGCGCATCGGCAAGGCCGGCACCCCGGTGGACCGGGTCGCCGCCCAGGCCTTCACCTCGTTCGCCAAGGCCACGGTCGTCACCGTGCCCAAGGAGACCGTGCTCGCCGAGCCGATCCGCGTCGCCCTGCACGGCGAGGGCGGCACGACCTTCGGCCACACCGTCTTCGACATCAAGCCGTTCGCCGAGGCGATCATCGTCATCGACCACACCGGTGACGGCGTGCGCGCCGCCAACGTCGACGTCCTCGTCGGCGACGGCGCCAAGGTGACCTTCGTGTCCGTGCAGGACTGGGACGACACCGCCGTCCACACCTCCCAGCACAACGCGCTGCTCGGCCGCGACGCCAGCTTCAAGTCGGTCGTCGTCACCTTCGGCGGTGACGTCGTCCGCATCCACCCGCGCGTGCGCTACGCCGGCCCCGGCGGCGAGGCCGAAATGCTCGGCCTGTACTTCACCGACGCCGGCCAGCACCAGGAGCACCGCCTCCTGGTCACCCACGACGCCCCGCACTGCAAGTCCCACGTGGTCTACAAGGGTGCGCTCCAGGGCCAGGACGCCCACGCCGTCTGGATCGGCGACGTCCTGATCGAGAAGAGCGCCGAGGGCACCGACACCTACGAGATGAACCGCAACCTCGTCCTCACGGACGGCGCGCGCGTCGACTCGGTGCCGAACCTGGAGATCGAGACCGGCGAGATCGTCGGCGCCGGCCACGCCTCCGCGACCGGCCGCTTCGACGACGAGCAGCTGTTCTACCTGCAGGCCCGCGGCATCCCCGCCGACGAGGCCCGCCGCCTGGTCGTGCGCGGCTTCTTCGCCGAGCTCGTCCAGCAGATCGGTGTCGACGACATCGAGGAGCGCCTCATCGCCAAGATCGAGGCCGAGCTCGAGGCGTCCGTCTGATGACGACCTACATCAAGGCCTGTGCGCTGAGCGAGCTGGAGGAGAACACCCCCAAGCGGGTGGAGCTCGACGGCACGCCGGTGTCCATCGTGTCCACCGAGGGATCGGTGTACGCGATCAACGACATCTGCTCGCACGCGAACGTCTCGCTCTCGGAGGGCGAGGTCGAGGACTGCATGATCGAGTGCTGGCTGCACGGATCGGCCTTCGACCTGCGCACCGGCAAGCCGTCCGGCCTGCCCGCGACGCGCCCCGTTCCCGTATACCCCGTAAAGATCGAAGGGGACGACGTGCTCGTCTCTCTCACCCAGGAGTCCTGAGGCACCCATGGCAACGCTTGAAATCCACGACCTGCACGTCTCCGTCGAAGCGGAGAACGGCGCCCGCGAGATCCTCAAGGGTGTCGACCTCACCGTCAAGCAGGGTGAGACGCACGCGATCATGGGCCCGAACGGCTCCGGCAAGTCCACCCTGGCGTACTCGCTCGCCGGCCACCCGAAGTACACCATCACGGGTGGCTCGGTGACCCTCGACGGCGAGGACGTCCTGGAGATGTCCGTCGACGAGCGCGCCCGCGCCGGCGTCTTCCTCGCCATGCAGTACCCGGTCGAGGTCCCCGGCGTCTCGGTCTCCAACTTCCTGCGCACCTCCGCCACCGCCGTCCGCGGCGAGGCCCCCAAGCTGCGTACCTGGGTGAAGGAGGTCAAGGAGGCCATGGAGCGGCTCCAGATGGACCCCGCCTTCGCCGAGCGCAACGTCAACGAGGGCTTCTCCGGCGGTGAGAAGAAGCGCCACGAGATCCTCCAGCTGGAGCTCCTCAAGCCGAAGATCGCGATCCTCGACGAGACCGACTCCGGCCTCGACGTCGACGCCCTGCGCATCGTCTCCGAGGGCGTCAACCGCGTCCGCGAGACCGGCGAGGTCGGCACCCTGCTGATCACCCACTACACGCGCATCCTGCGCTACATCAAGCCCGACTTCGTGCACGTCTTCGCGAACGGCCGCATCGCCGAGTCCGGCGGCGCAGAGCTGGCCGACCAGCTGGAGTCGGAGGGCTACGACAAGTACGTGAAGGGTGGCGCGACCGCGTGACACAGCTGCCTGGCCTCCTCGACATCGAGGCGATCCGCAAGGACTTCCCCCTGCTGGATCGTGTGGTCCATGACGGGAAGAAGATCGTTTACCTGGACTCCGCGGCGACCTCGCAGAAGCCGCGCCAGGTGCTCGACGCGCTGAACGAGTACTACGAGCGGCACAACGCCAACGTCCACCGCGGCGTGTACTTGGTCGCCGAGGAGGCCACGGCACTGTACGAGGGCGCCCGCGACAAGGTGGCCGCCTTCATCAACGCGCCGAGCCGCGACGAGGTGATCTTCACCAAGAACGCCTCGGAGTCGCTCAACCTCGTCGCGAACATGCTCGGCTGGGCCGAAGAGCCCTACCGGGTCGACCGCGAGACCGAGATCGCCATCACCGAGATGGAGCACCACTCCAACATCGTCCCGTGGCAGCTGCTGTCGCAGCGCACCGGCGCGAAGCTGAAGTGGTTCGGCCTCACCGACGACGGCCGGCTCGACCTGTCGAACATCGAAGAGGTCATCACGGAGAAGACGAAGATCGTCTCCTTCACGCTGGTCTCCAACCTGCTCGGCACCGTCAACCCGGTCGAGACGATCGTCCGGCGCGCGCAGGAGGTCGGCGCGCTGGTGCTGATCGACGCCTCGCAGGCCGCTCCGCACATGCCCCTGGACGTCCAGGCCCTCGGCGCCGACTTCGTGGCCTTCACCGGCCACAAGATGTGCGGCCCGACCGGCATCGGCGTCCTGTGGGGCCGCCAGGAGCTCCTGGAGGACCTGCCCCCGTTCCTCGGCGGCGGCGAGATGATCGAGACCGTCTCGATGCACTCGTCGACGTACGCCCCGGCGCCCCACAAGTTCGAGGCGGGTACCCCCCCGATCGCCCAGGCCGTCGGCCTCGGCGCGGCCGTGGACTACCTGTCCGCGATCGGCATGGACAAGATCGCCGCCCATGAGCACGCGATCACCGAGTACGCGGTGAAGCGCCTGCAGGAGGTCCCCGACCTGCGGATCATCGGCCCCACCACGGCCGAGGACCGCGGGGCCGCGATCTCCTTCGTGCTCGGCGACATCCACCCGCACGACGTCGGCCAGGTCCTGGACGAGCAGGGCATCGCCGTCCGGGTGGGACACCACTGCGCCCGCCCGGTCTGCCTGCGGTACGGAATTCCTGCGACCACGCGAGCGTCTTTCTACCTGTACTCCTCTCCGGCCGAGGTCGACGCGCTGGTCGACGGGCTGGAGCACGTACGGAACTTCTTCGCGTAGGAGCGCTGCACTGGTGAAGCTGGATTCGATGTACCAGGAACTGATCCTGGACCACTACAAGCACCCGCACGGGCGTGGCCTGCGCGAGGGCGACGCCGAGGTGCACCACGTCAATCCGACGTGTGGCGACGAGATCACGCTGCGTGTGAAGTACGACGGCGAGACGCTCACCGACGTCTCGTACGAGGGCCAGGGCTGCTCGATCAGCCAGGCCAGCGCGTCCGTGCTGAACGAGCTGCTCGTCGGCAAGCAGCTGTCCGAGGCGCAGCGGATCCAGGCCACCTTCCTGGAGCTGATGCAGTCCAAGGGCAAGATCGAGCCGGACGAGGAGATGGAGGAGGTGCTGGAGGACGCGGTCGCGTTCGCCGGCGTCTCCAAGTACCCCGCGCGCGTCAAGTGTGCTCTGCTGAGCTGGATGGCGTGGAAGGACGCGACCGCCCAGGTGCTGGGCGGCGCGGAGAGGAAGACGGCATGACCGAGAACGCGACGCCCGAGGCGTCGATCAAGCCGGCCACGGAGGAGGAGGTCCGCGAGGCCCTCTACGACGTGGTCGACCCCGAGCTGGGCATCGACGTCGTCAACCTGGGCCTGATCTACGGCATCCACATCGACGACGCGAACATCGCCACCCTCGACATGACGCTGACCTCGGCGGCCTGCCCGCTGACGGACGTCATCGAGGACCAGGCGAAGTCCGCGACGGAGGGCATCGTCAACGAACTGCGCATCAACTGGGTCTGGATGCCGCCGTGGGGCCCGGACAAGATCACGGACGACGGTCGTGAGCAGCTGCGCGCGCTCGGCTTCAACGTCTGACACCTTCCGCACACCGCGGAGCGGGACCCCGAGGGCCCCCGGCACGAACGTGCCGGGGGCCCTCGCTGTTCGTGCGGCGGACGCGCGGCGTGCACCGGGAGTTGGCCACCATGGCCGAACCTTATCGACGGCCGTCGGGGGACGGCCCTCGTCCGGATCCGAACGCGGGGGTCACCGATGAAGAAGCAGTGGTCCATCACCGGAATCGCGGCGCTGCTGCTCGCCGCGGCGAGCATGCCGGCGCAGGCGGTCGCCTACGGCACCCCGACCATCGCGCTGTCCGCCTCCTACCTGTCGGGCGCCGTCGGAGCCGTCGGCGACCCGGTCGTGGACGTGACGGTCGGTCAGAGCGGTGCCGACGCCTCCGCGCTGACGGTCAGCGCCACCGCGTCGAGCAAGGCCTCGGTCGCCGGGACCGGGGACGTCACCGTCACCGGAACCGGGGCGGTGCGCCAGCTCGCCGTCGCCGCGCGGGGCCGCGGCTACACCGACCTCACCGTCGAGGTGGTCGGCCTGGGCGGAAAGAGCGCCACCAGGACCCTCTCCTACGCGGCCTCGGCCGCGGTCCAGAACCCTGCCGACGCGCGGTACTTCACCGGCTCCGCGGACGCCTCGGCCGCCGTCGAGGTCGGCGGCGGGTACGCGGTCGTCGCCGACGACGAGTCCAACGTGCTGCGGCTGTACGACCGCTCCCGCTCCGGCGCGCCCGTGCGCACCTGGGACTTCGGCTCGCAGCTCGGTGTCACCAAGGAGGTCGACATCGAGGGCGGGACGCTGGTCGGCGACACCATCTACTGGACCGGCTCGCTCGGCAACAACAAGGACGGCGAGTACAAGGCCCCGCGCAACACCGTCTTCACCACCGAGCTGACCGGTTCCGGCTCGTCGGCGCAGCTCACGTACGGGCGCTCCTACAAGAAGCTCCGCGACGACCTGGTCTCCTGGGACACCGCGAACGGCAACCGCTACGGTTTCGCCGCCGGCACCGCCGCGGGCCAGGCGCCCAAGCAGATCGACGGCTTCAACGTGGAGGGCCTGGAGTTCGCCCCCGGCTCCACCACCACCGCATACCTCGGCTTCCGGGCCCCGCTGGCCCCGGCCGTCCCCGGCGGGAAGGCGCTGCTCGTCCCCGTCACCAACTTCGACGAGGTGCTCTCCAGCGGGGCCGAGGCGGTCTTCGGGGCGGGCGTCGAGCTGGACCTCGGCGGGCTGTCCGTACGGGACGTGAAGAAGAACGCGGCCGGGCAGTACCTGATCCTGGCCGGCTCCTGGGCCGCGGACGACAACTCCGACCCGTACGCCCTCTACCAGTGGGACGGCGTCCCCGGCCACGCCCCGGTCAAGCGCGCCGACCTGCCGACGACCGACCCGGGCGGCTGGGAGGCCGTCGTCGCGGTGCCCGACCTGTCGGTGCCGGGCGCGCGGGTGCAGCTGGTCACCGACTCGGGCTCGGCAGACCTGTACGGCGACGGGATCGAGGCCAAGGACCTGGCGCACCCGGAGTGGAAGAAGGCCCGCACGGCCTGGTTCACGCTGGGCTGACGCCCCACGCCCCATGCCCCATGCCCCATGCTTCTCGGCTCCTCCCGGCGCCGGGGGGGGTGTCTCTATGTCCTTCGTCAAGGGTGCGGTGCCGGGTTTGGGTTGTTTGGGGTGGTTATGCGGCGAGGGTGACGGTGGGGGGTCGGGATTCGTAGAAGGTGCCGTCGCGGAGCATGGCGAAGAGGACGCTGATGCGTTGGCGGGCGAGTCGGAGGAGGGCTTGGGTGTGGGTTTTGCCGCGTGCTCGTTGCCGGTCGTAGTAGGTGCGTGAGGCGGGGTCGGCGTTCATGCAGGCGAAGGCGGAGAGGAACATGGCGCGTTTGAGCTGCCGGTTTCCGCCTCTGGGTGCGTGTTCGCCGTGGATCGAGGTCCCTGACGACCTGGTGGTGGGGGCGAGGCCGGCGTAGGAGGCGAGGTGGCTGGCGGTGGGGAAGCCGGTCCCGTCGCCGACGGTGACCAGCAGGACGGCGGCGGTCCTGACTCCGACTCCGGGCATCGAGGTCAGGACCGGGTGAAGAGGGTGGGCCTCCAGCAGGGTGTTGATCTGGGTTTCCAGGGCTCGGCGCTGTTCGTGGACCGCGGCGAGCGCGCGGGCCAGCGAGGGGATGACCACGTCGAGGGTGCCCGTGCCGGGGACGACGACGGTCTGTTCGTCGAGGGCGTTGAAGATGTCGTCGATCAGCCTGTCGGCCATGCGCGGGGCCTTGGGCCGGATTACCTCGACGAGTCTGCGGCGGCCGGCCTTGCGCAGTGCGGCCGGGGATCCGTAGCGCTCCAGGAGCCAGGTGACGGCGGGGTGGTCCAGTCGCGGTCCGAGCACGCGCTCCAGCGACGGGTGGAACTGGGTGAGCAGGCCGCGTATCCGGTTGCTGGTGCGGGTGGCCTCGGCGGCGAGGTCCTGGTCGAAGCCGGTCAGGACGGTCAGCTCGGCGGTGATCTCGTCGGTCAGCTCCAGTGAACGCAGGGTGTGGGGCATGGTGCGGGCCGCGTCCGCGATCACCGCCGCGTCCTTCGCGTCGGTCTTCGCCTCCCCCGGATACAGGTCGGCGATCCGCCGCATCGCCAGTCCGGGCAGATAGGCGACCTCGCAGCCGGCGTCGCGGGCGACGGTCAGCGGGAGAGCCCCGATCGAGGCGGGCTGGTCCACGATCACCAGGACGCTGCCGAACTTGGCTTTGAGCTTGTCGAAGACGGCCCGCAGCTTCGGTTCGCTGTTGGGCATCGGCTTGTCGAAGACCTTCTTCCCGGCCGGGGTGAGCCCGTGGCCGTGGTGGGCCGTCTTGCCGACGTCCATCCCGAGGAAGACGCCTATGCCTTCGGTGTCTAACATCGCAACCTTCCGCAGGTGTTGACCGTGCCGGCCTCGGCGGTGGCACCGTGCTCGCGCATCCACGTTATGCAGACCTGCCGCCCACGTATCTGCCCGGCATTGCGCCGGACCGGACGGTGGCCGGGTCTCTCATCAGCGTCTCCGACGGCACCTGCCGGGCCCGGCGACACCACCCCCCAGGTCATCCGTTCGACAGAGGGGACACAGTCATACCGGGCCCGGAGGCCAGCGGCCCCATTGCAGGACCGCGAAAAACATAACGGGGGGGATGTGTACGGCCGTCCACAACGTTGTGTACCGTCGTGCACGTGCCCTACGTACTGCTCGCCGCAGCCATCGCCGCCGAGGTCGCCGGGACCACCGCCATGAAGTTCAGCGAAGGGTTCACGAAGCCGTGGCCCTCGCTGGCCACGGTCGTGGGGTACCTCGTCGCCTTCACGCTGCTCGCCCAGACCCTGAAGTCGATGTCGGTGGGCACCGCCTACGCGATATGGGCCGGCGTCGGCACCGCCGCCATCGCCGCCATAGGGATGGTGTTCATGGGGGAGGCGGCGACCGCGGCGAAGCTCGCCGGGATCGCGCTGATCATCGCGGGGGTCGTGCTCGTCAACCTCAGCGGGGCCCACTGATGGGCGCCGCCGGGGTCCGCCGCCACGACCCGGAACGCCGGCAGCGGATCATCGACGCGGCGATCCGCGTGGTCGGCGCCAAGGGCATCGCCGGGCTGAGCCACCGCACGGTGGCCGCGGAGGCGGACGTCCCGCTCGGCTCGACCACCTACCACTTCAGGACGCTGGACGAGCTGCTGGTCGCCGCTCTCCGGCAGGCGAACGAGGGCTTCGCCGCGACCGTCGCCGCCTCGCCCGCCCTGGCCGACCCGGAAGCCGACCTCGCCGGGGCGCTCGCCGCGCTGCTCGGGGAGTTCCTCGGGGCGGACCGGGGGCGGGCGGAGCTGGAGTACGACCTCTACCTCGCGGCGCTGCGCCGCCCCGCGCTGCGGCCCGTGGCCGCCGAGTGGTGCGAGTCGGTCTCCGCGGCCCTGGCGGAGCGGACCGATCCGGTGACCGCCCGGGCGCTGGTCGCGGTGATGGACGGGATCAGCCTCCAGGTGCTGCTGACGGACGCGCCGTACGACGCGGGGTACGCCCGCGAGGTCCTGGGCCGCCTCCTCGCCCCGGCCCCACGTCCGGAGGGCTGACCGGACCGCCCGGGGCCGCCCTCAGGCGGCGCCGCGTACCGCGGCCAGGGCGGCGGCGACGCTCGCCTCGATGTCCGTGATCGGGTAGATCACCTCGCGCACCGTCCGCTCCCGGTCCAGCACGAGCGTCAACCGCTTGATCCGGCTCACCCCCGCCGCGCGGAACGTCGGCAGCCGCAGGGCCGCCGTCAGGCCCAGCTCCGCGTCCGAGAGCAGCGGGAAGCGCAGCCGCTCGGCCTCCGCGAACTCCCGCTGCTCGTCGGGCCGCTGGGTCGAGACCCCGTGGACCGTCGCGCCGGCCGCCGTGAACTCCGCGAGCTGGTCGCGGTACGTGCACGACTCCAGCGTGCAGCCCCTCGCGCCCGGGATCCCGGCCCAGCCGGGAGGGTAGGACGCGGCCCGGGCGTAGGCGCCGGGGAAGCAGTACAGGACCGTGAACGGGGTGTCGCCCGCGACCGGGTCGCGCAGCTCGCCGAACCGGTCCGGCAGCAGCAGCTCCGGTACGCGCCGGCCACGCAGCCCGTGCACCCGCGCGGCCTCCCGCGAGGCCTCCTGTGTCGTCGCCGTCATCTCTCCCTCTCCCAGCACCCACGTGTCACCCCAGTCCTGGAGGGCGACCAGGACCGGCAGCAGCCCCCGTCCGCGCGGGGTCAGCCGGTACTCGTGCCGCACCGGGCGCTCCTGGTACGGCTCGCGCGTCAACACCCCGGCCTCGACCAGCAGCTTCAGCCGCTCGGCCAGCACCTTCCGGGACATCCCGAGCTCGCGCTGGAACTCCTCGAAGCGGTGCAGCCCGCGCGCGGCGTCGCGCACGACCAGCAGCGTCCACCAGTCGCCCACCACGTCGAGGGCCTGGGCGATCGAGCAGTCGGCGTCGCCGAGGTGCGTGCGCTGGGCCATGGGAACTCCTTCGTCCGTTGACCCAAGGCTGTCATGCTGACATAGTCCGTTCCCAAAAGGAACTCACTGATCATCCACTCACACCCACGGGGGAGCGGCCGGCATGGTGCAAGGGCTGAGGGACGTGCCCAAAGTGGTGTGGCTGCTGGCGGCGGGCGTGTTCGTCAACGCCGTCGTCAGCTTCACCTTCGTCTTCGTCTTCCTGTACCTGACCGGCCCGCGCGGCCTCGGCACCGCCCAGGCGGGACTGGTCACCGGCATCGGCGGCATCGGCCTCGTCGCCGGGAACTTCACCGGCGGCTGGTACGGCGACCGCTTCGGCCACCGCCGGGTGCTGCTCGCCGCCTCCGCCCTCGGCGGCCTCACCCTCACGGCCTTCCCGCTGCTGCCCGCCGCAGGGCTGTACGCAGCCCTGCCGCTCGCCCAGTACGCCTCCGGCGTCGTCAGGGCCGCCAACTCGGCGCTGGTCGCGGTGACCGTCCCCGAGGGCGCCCGCCGCCAGGCCTTCGCCGTCGTGCGCTGCGTCTCCAACGGCGGCTTCACCCTCGGCCCGCCGCTCGGCGCACTGATCGCGACCGGGCTCTCGTACGACTGGCTCTTCCTCGGCGACGGCCTCGGCACCCTCTTCTTCGCGCTGTGGACGGCACGGGTCGTCCCCGCCCGCGCCGCCGCCCGCACCCCCGCCGCCGCCCCGGGCGGGGCGCCCGGCCTGTGGGCGGAGCTGCGGGCCCGGCCCGCCGTGCTCGTCCTCCTCGGCGCGATCCTGGTGACCGACCTCGTCTACCGCCAGCAGTACGGCACCTTCCCCGTCTACCTCGCCGACCACGGCCTCGACACCCGGGACTTCGGCTATGTGATCGCCCTCAACGGCGCCGTCATCCTGCTGCTGGAACTGCCCGCCGCCGTCGCCCTGCGCGCCCGGCCGCCGCTGCCCGTCATCGGGGCCGGGCTGCTGCTGGTCGGGGCCGGCTACGCGGCGCTGCTGCCCGGAGCGGGGGTCGGGACCGCGGCCTCGATGATCGTGCTGCTGAGCCTCGGCGAGATCCTCTACAAGACCACCGCCACCGCCTACGTCGCCGACCAGGCGCCCGAGCACGCCATCGGCCGGTTCCAGAGCCTGTACGCCGGGGTCTCCGTCAGCGGCGTCGTCCTCGGCCCGCCGCTCGGCGGCGCCCTGTACGCGGCCGCGCCCGGGCTGCTGTGGCCGCTGTGCGCGCTGCTGGCCGGCGGGGCGGGCGCCGCGGTGCTGTGCGCGGCCCGGCGCGCGGCGCGACACGGGCTTCGCCCGGCACCTGAGACCGGTTCGCTACCTCGGGCCGCGGCCGGTTAGGTTTCCCGTATGACTGCTTCCCGTACCACCGGCGCCGCGGCCGCCGGACTTGCCACCCTCGCCGCCGACGGCACCGTCCTCGACGCCTGGTTCCCCGCTCCCGAGCTGGTCGCCGAGCCCGGCCCCGCCGGCACCGAGCGCCTCACCGCCGAGCAGGCCGTCGAACTCCTGGGCGCCGCCGCGGCCAAGGCGATCCGCAAGGACGAGGTCCGCGGCGTCGAGGTCGTGGCCGTCCGCACCGTGATCGCCTCCCTTGAGGACAAGCCGCTGGACGCGCACGACGCGTACCTGCGCCTGCACCTGCTCAGCCACCGGCTGGTCAAGCCGCACGGCCAGAACCTGGACGGCGTCTTCGGCCTGCTCGCCAACGTCGCCTGGACCTCCCTCGGCCCGGTCGCCGTGGACCAGGTCGAGACCGTGCGCCTGAACGCGCGCGCCGAGGGCCTGCACCTCCAGGTCACCTCGATCGACAAGTTCCCGCGGATGACCGACTACGTCGCCCCCAAGGGCGTGCGCATCGCCGACGCGGACCGGGTCCGCCTCGGCGCGCACCTCGCCGAGGGCACCACCGTCATGCACGAGGGCTTCGTCAACTTCAACGCCGGCACCCTCGGCACCTCCATGGTCGAGGGCCGCATCTCCGCGGGCGTCGTGATCGGCGACGGCTCCGACATCGGTGGCGGCGCCTCCACCATGGGCACCCTGTCCGGTGGCGGCAAGCAGATCATCTCGGTCGGCGAGCGCTGCCTGATCGGCGCGGAGGCGGGCATCGGCATCGCGCTGGGCGACGAGTGCGTCGTCGAGGCCGGCCTCTACCTCACCGCGGGCACCCGCGTCACCCTGCCGGACGGCGAGATCGTCAAGGCCCTGACCCTGTCGGGCGCCAGCAACATCCTCTTCCGTCGCAACTCCGTCACCGGCGCCGTCGAGGCCCGCCCGAACAACGCGGTCTGGGGCGGTCTGAACGACGTCCTCCACAGCCACAACTGACCCCTGCGGTCGGCCGCACGGCCGGTGCGCGCTCCCTCCCCGAGCGGGGGAGCGCACACCGGCCGCACGTGTTCCGGGGGCCGGGCGGCGAGGCCGGGGCCGCGGTCGGGCGGCGGGTCAGTGCTGGGGGAGGCTGCGGATCGAGCGGACCAGGCCCGCGAAGGCCTCCTCCTCCGCCTCGGTCAGCTCGACCGACTCCATCGGGTGCGCGTCCCGGCGGCGCTGCGCGGGGATCGCGCTGAGATCGGCGCGGCCGATGCGGGACTCGGGCTCCGGCTGGTCGTCGAAGCGGGGGCCCCACAGCATGCGGCCACAGCCGGCCAGCCACAGGCCGACGGCCACGAGCAGGATGGCGAGGCCGATTTCCTGGGCGGGGGAGATCGAGGGAAGCACGCGGACCTCCGGGCGACGGGCTGGGCAAGACCGGGCGTGCACTCACTCAACACCACAACCCGGGCCGAAGGGGCCGGGATGTGGCGAGCGTCACGCCAGGGGCAAAAGTCCCCAACTCCCCCGGTGTGCCCGTTTTCCCCGCCTCGGAACCACCGGGCCCCCGGGTCAGGGGGTACCCGCATCCTCGCTCACGGCTCCGGGTGCTGGTCCGGGTCTTGGCACAGGTGCAGTTTGAAGCCCTCGTGGCTGCGGGCGAAGCCGAGCCGCTCGTAGAACCGGTGGGCGGCGCCGCGCCGCTTGTTGCTGGTCAGTTGGACCAGCCCGCAGCCGCGCCCGCGGGCCCGCTCCACGGCGAGCCGCATCAGCTCGGCGCCCAGGCCGTCGCCGCGACGGTCCGCGCGGATCCGTACCGCCTCCACGAGCGCCCGCTCGCGGCCGCCCTGCCCGAGGCCGGGGACGTACGTCAACTGCAGGCAGCCCACCACGTCGTCCGCGTCGACGAGGACCAGCAGCTCGTTGCGGGCGTCCGCCTCGATGGCGGCGAAGGCCCGCTCGTGGGCCCCGCTGACCCCGGCCCGTTCCGTCCCGTCGTCGGCGAGCAGGGCGAGTACGACCGGCAGGTCCTGGCGGGTGGCCTCACGGAAGATCATGACCGGAAGTGTGGCAGGGGGCCCGGCCGGGACGGCGGCCGGGCCCCCTGCGGACCGGAGGCCGCAGCCCCGTGGGTCGTCCCACGGGGCTGCGGCTGCACGGCGGTGCGGTGCGGTGGTGTTACGGGCGGAAGCGCAGCACCTGCGGGTCGTGGTCGCTGTTCTGCGCCGAGAACTCCGCGTTGATGTGCACGCTGTCGTACGTGTAGCCCCTGACGGCCGGGCTGACCAGGATCTGGTCCAGCACCTGGGCGTTGCCCTGGAAGACGTACGAGTAGCGCTCCGACTTCGGCAGCGACTTGATGGCCGAGTACAGCGCGCCGCCGTCCTCGAGCGCCTTCGCCGTGTCGGAGAACTCGAAGTCGTTGATGTCGCCGAGGGCGAGGACCTTGGCGTCCTTGTCGGCCGCCAGGAGCTCCTTGACGAAGGTGTTCACGGCCTGCGCCTGCTGCAGCCGCTTGGCCTCGGAGGAGCGCACCGGCGGCTGGTGGTGGGAGGTCAGGGCCTCGTCGCCGCCCTTCGAACCGAAGTGGTTGGCGATGACGAAGACGGTGCGGCCGCGGAAGACGAACTCGCCGGCCAGCGGCTTTCGGCTGTCCTTCCACGCGGGGTTCGCCGGGTCGATGCGGCCCGGGGAGTGGGTGAGGGCCGCGTGGCCCTTGTCCGTCGTCACACCGGTCGCGGTGGTGGCGTCGCCGGCGGCGCGGTCGGTGAAGGAGACCCGGGCGGGGTTGAAGAGGAACACCTGGCGGATGTTGCCGCCGGGCTCGCCGCCGTCCTGGTTGTTCGACGGGTTGATGGTGCGCCACTGGTAGGACGGACCGCCCGCGGCCGCGATCGCCGCCGTGAACTTGGTCAGGGTCTGCTCCGCGGACACCGTGCCGTCGTTCTTGGCGCCGTTGTCGTCCTGGATCTCCTCCAGGGCCAGGATGTCGGGCGAGGCCAGGTTCTCCACGACCGCCTTCGCGAGCGCGTCGAACTTCTCCTGCGGGTCGGTCGGGTCGAGGTTCTCCACGTTGTACGTGGCGACCGCGAGCTCGCCCTGCGCCTGCGCCTTGGTCTTCTCGGGGGCGAGGGTGCCCTTGGCGAGGGTGCCCAGGGTGCGGGCCACCAGGGTGTAGCCGCCGAACTGGTTGAAGTCCAGCGGGCCCTCGGTGGTGCCCGTCAGCTTGTCGCCGACGTTGGCGACCGGGAAGGGCTGCTGCGCGAGCGGGGCCAGCTGCTGGACCTTCAGGCGGCCGGTGTTCTGGGCCTCGTACGAGCCGTAGAGGGTGCCGCCGCGCTTGACGTTGTTCTCCCAGCCCTTGACGGTGACCCACAGCTCGCCGTACTCGGCGGCGGTGGCACCGACCACGCGCGAGGTGCCGATGGAGACGTTCATGCCCTCCAGGGACTCGTAGAAGTCCAGGGCGTAGCGCGAGGGGTCCAGGGTCAGGCCGTTGATGCTGCCGGCGGCGGCCGGGTCGCCCGCGGGGGCGTACGCGGCGGGCACGGTGTACTCGTTGACGGCGGTGGCCTCGGGCAGGGCGTTGCCCGAGGAGACCACGGTGACGGCCGGCTTGGAGATCTGCGTCACCGACTGGTTGCCGGAGTTCACACCGCCGGGGATGTACTCGCCGACCAGGCCGGAGACCTTGACCGCGTCGCCGACGGCGACGGTCGGGGCCGAGCCCGTGAAGACGAAGATGCCCTCGCTGGTGGCCGCGTCGTCGTCGGCGTCGGGGTCCTGCATCCAGAAGCCGCGCGAGCCGTAGGTGCGCACACCCGTCACGATGCCCGCGACGTCGGCGACCTGCTTGCCGTTCAGCGGGGATATCCGGGTGGTGCCCTGGATGTCGTGGATGCGGACGGCCCCGTCGGTCGCGGTGCCTTCGGCCGCGTCGGCCGTGCCCGTGAGCAGGCCGGTGGCGAGGGCGCCCGCGACGAGGGCCGCGACGGCGGCGGAGCGGGGGTGCGAGGAGTGCATGGTCAGGTACTCCGGTGTGTGGAGGAGGAAAGCGGAGGGTCGGTCGCGGTACTGCGCGTGCGGTACAGCGGCGTGCCGTGGTGCCGTGCTGCGGTACTGCGGTGCGAAATGGCCGGGAATCTACGGTGGTCGACGGGCCGGGCGCGGCCGGTCCGCAGGGATCCCCGGGGTCCCCCTAATGTCTACGCGCGTCAATTTCCTTGTTGACCAGTGATGTTGTCAAGACCTCCAGGGCATACGGAAGCCGACTGTGAGATGAACCAAAGGTATGACCGCCGGACACGTCCGAATTGCGTCTACTCTGGTGCGCCGGACGGCCGCTGACGGCCTCCGACCGACCGCGCCCGCGAGGAGACCCATCCCATGTCCGCAGAGTCGCGTTCCATCCTGCCGCCGGTACGGCTGCCCTCCGACGCGGAACTCGCCCGGGAGGCCCTCGCCGCCCCCCTGTTCGCCCGCGCCGTGCGGCTGGCCCGCTGGGTCGGCCCCGGCACGCAGGTCGACGGCAACGGCGAACTCGACCCGGCGCAGCTGCCCGAGGCCGCTGCGGCGCTCGGACTCGACCCCGCCGACGAGGACGCGCGCGCGGACGCCAGCCAGGCGTGGCGGGTGGCCCTGGACACGGGCCTGGTGGAGCTGACCGGACCGGAGGCGGACGGGTCGGAGACGGGCGGGTCGGAGACGGGCGGGGCGCAGGGGCCGCAGTCCGGCGGGGCCGGCGAGTTCGGCGGTGCGGCGGCCGGCGAGGACCTGGCGCTGGTCACCGGCGGCGCGCCCGCCGAGGTGCTCGACCTGTGGCTGTCCGCCCTGGACGCCGTCCTCGCCGACGCCGCGGTGCCCGAACTCGTCGACCTCGTCGACGCGCTGGACCAGGGCGGCACCATCGACTTCGACCGGCTCGACTGGAACCCGCAGCGCGAGGCCGACTTCCTCGACGGGGTCCTCGCCAACCTCTACCTGCTCACCGTCGCCGAGGGCGGCGCCGAACGGGGCGGCGCGGTGCCGCTGCCCGTGCTCGCCGCCTCCATGGTGGTTCCGGACGGCATGGCCCGGCCCACGGACGCCGTGCTGGAGCAGGTCTCGGACGCGATGATGCGCCTGGACGACCAGTTCCGGCAGCTGGAGCCGATCGGGCTGGTCGAGTACCGGCCCGTCGACGAGGCGGTGTTGGCGGAGACCGACGACGAGGAGTCCGCCGCCGGGACCGGCCCGCGCGAACTCGACGCGGAGGAGGTGTCCCGGTACGGGATGGTCCGCCTCACCCCGCTCGGCCTGTACGGGCTCCGCGCGCGGATGCGGGAGGCCGGCATCGGGGCCCCCGCCGTCGGCGAACTGGCCGACAAGGGTGCGGACGCGCTCCTCGACGCGGTCTGCGACTACCCCGAGGGTGCCGCCCAGGCAGAGATCGCGCAGTGGCTCACCGGGCGCGAACTGCCCGCCGCGGTGGCCGAACTGCTGGCCGCGGCCCGCGGCGCGGACCAGGGTGCCCCGCTGCGCCGGCTGCGCTGCCAGCAGGCCCTCGCGTCGGCCGGCCCGGCCGCCGAGCCGGCGGTCCGGGCGGTGCTGGACGACCCGGAGCTGGGCGGGCTCGCCCGGGTGTGGCTCGCCGAGCGCGGGGCGGCCGACGTCCCGGCGCCGGCAGGGGCGATGGTGTACTGGCTGACCGTCGACACGATCGCCGCGCAACTGGCCACCGACCCGGACGCGGACGAACTGCCGCTGCTGATGGAGTCCCTGACCGCCCACCACACGGGGTTCTTCGACCAGGCCTGGCGGGTGGAGCACCCGGCGGCGGGGGAGGTGCTGGAGGCGATGGGCCGGCTGCACCCGGACAGGAAGGCGGCCAAGGAAGCCCGCAAGGCGGCGTACAAGGCCCGCTCGCGGCGCATCTGAGGCACAGGAGACCACAAAGGGCGCCGCGACGGGGCCGCAAAAAAAGGGGGGAGGGCAGCAGGGGGCGCGGGAGGGCGCCGCCCCGCGGGCGGAGGGGGCGGAACGAGACGTTCCTGAGTGGGTGTCGGTCATTGCGGCCGGGCGGTGAACGGACGGTTCCGCCCCGGGGGTAATTCAGCCGCCGTTCACGTGCGGGTGCGAGCGTGTGCGCCGCGCGGCAGCCCCCGGCCGCCGCGCGGCACCTCCGCTCGCGAACGACAGGCGCACCACCTCCCACACCCCTGGAGTGACCCGATGCCACTCAGCCGTAGAGACTTCACTGCCCGTACCGTCGCCGCCGGTGCAGGGGTCGCGCTCACCGGGACCGTAGGCGCCCTCGCCACCGCCCCGGGGGCGCTGGCGGCCGGCGACGGCCCGCACCGCGACGAGCACGGCCGCCCCTGCGAGCCCGGCTACGGCCCGCTCCTGTCCGACCCGGCCGGGATCCTCGCCCTCCCCGCCGGATTCCGGTACCGCATCCTCACCCACAGCGGTGTCACCACCCTCGAATCGGGCGAGTCCACCCCGCAGAAGCACGACGGCACGGCCGCCTTCGAGGGCCACCGCGGGGTCACGCTCCTCGTCAACAACCACGAGCTCAAGGGCGAGCGGGCCGACTGGGCCCACCCCGTGCCGCTCGCCGAGGGCCTCGTCTACGACCCGGCGGCGGCCGGCGGCTGCACGGTCGTCGAGGTCCGCCGCGGCGGCGAGCTCGCCGAATGGGTCGGCATCGCCGGTACGTCGACCAACTGCGCCGGCGGCGCCACCCCCTGGGGCACCTGGCTCACCTGTGAGGAGACCGAGGACCGGGCCGGCAAGAACGGCATGACCAAGGACCACGGCTACGTGTTCGAGGTCGACCCGCACGACCGCCGCGCCAACCGGGACCCGCAGCCCGTCAAGGCCCTGGGCCGGTACGCGCACGAGGCCGTCGTCGTCGACCCGCGCCTCGGCCACGCCTACCTGACCGAGGACGCCTCCGGCCCCAACGGACTGCTCTACCGCTGGACCCCGCCGAGCGGCTTCCGCCACGGGCGCGGCAGGCTCCGTACCCTCGCGGCCGACGCGGGCGTGCTCGCGGCCGCCAAGTGCTTCGACGGCGGCGGCCGGTTCGTGGACGACCTGTCTCGGGCGACGAGGGCCGGCGCGGTCTACGGGGTCGACTGGGTCGCCGTACCGGACCGCGACGCGCAGACGGTGTCGGTGCGCAAGCAGTTCGGGGACGGTGCGGTGACGCGTGCGCGCAAGCTCGAAGGCATGTGGTGGGCCGACGGCGGTGCGTACTTCGTCTCGTCGTACGCGCGGGAGGAGAGCCCGGGCGCCGCGCACGACGGGCAGGTGTGGTTCTACGACCCCAAGCGGCGCACGATCACGCTGAAGGTGCTGCTCGGGGTGAACCCGGACCCGGCGGGGGGCGCGGCCGACGACGGCCCCGACAACATCACGGTCTCCCCGTACGGCGGGCTCGTCATCGCCGAGGACGGCGAGGGCCTCCAGCACCTGTTCGGCGCCACCGAGTCGGGCCGCACCTATCCGATCGCGCGCAACGAGCTGAACATCGGGACGGCGGAGGAGCCCGAGTACTCCGAGTTCGCGGGGGTCTGCTTCTCCCCCGACGGGCGCACGCTGTTCGCCTGCATCCAGGAGCCGGGCATCATGCTGGCCATCACCGGGCCGTGGCGGCGCGGGCCGCGCTGACGGACACGGCCGGGCCGGGGATACGGCTGCGCCGCCGCCCTCATGGGGCGGCGGCGACCTCGACGGTGTCGGCGCGGCTGGCGCTGGCCCATTGCTCGAGTAGGAACTCGTAAGCCGCTGCGGGCCATTCGTCATCCACCCGGGTCTCGACGAGGTGCCGTATCGCCTCGTTCGCCTCTGCGGCGGACGGGCGGGCGGGACCCGCGGGCCTGAGTGTGCTGTACATGGTTTCCAGGCTACGGGCGGGCACGGACCGTCACCCCCGGTTTAGGGGTGTAATCCATCACCTTCGCCGGCGGCCGGGCCGTCGGCGCTCGCTGCACGTGCCCGCCCACCTGCTCAGAGTGTCTCGGCGCCGGGCTTCACCATGCCGCGCACTGTGCGGGACTTCACAAACTCCCCGATGGCCGTCATCTCCCATTCGCCCGAGAACTGCCGGATCAGCTTCGCCATCATCACGCCGGTCTGCGGTTCGGCGCCGGTGAGGTCGAAGCGGACGAGCTCCTCGCCGCTGGCCGCGTCGATCAGGCGGCAGTAGGCCTTGGCGACCTCGGTGAACTTCTGGCCGGAGAAGGAGTTCACGGTGAAGACCAGGCCCGTCGCCTCGGCGGGCAGCCGACCGAGGTCCACGGTGATCACCTCGTCGTCCCCGGCGCCCTCGCCGGTGAGGTTGTCGCCCGAGTGGCGGATGGCGCCACCCAGGATGGTCAGTCTGCCGAAGTAGCAGCTGTCGATGTGGTTGCGCTGCGGGCCGTACGCGATGACGGACGCGTCGAGGTCGATGTCCCGGCCTCGGTAGGCGGGTTCCCAGCCGAGGCCCATCTGCACCTGGGAGAGCAGCGGGCGGCCGTTCTTGACGAGGGACACGGTCTGGTTCTTCTGGAGGCTGACCCGGCCCTTGTCGAGGTTGATCTTCCCGGTGCCGGCCGGAGCGGCGGCGGGTGCCGCGGGCGGGGCCGCGACCGGGACCGGGGCCGGCGGGGGGACGGTGACCGGCGGGGCGACCGGGGGAACCGGGGCGGCGGGGGTCTGCGGGGCGGACGCGGGGGCCGGGGCGGCCGGTTCCTCGTCCACCGAGACCCCGAAGTCGGTGGCGATGCCGGCGAGGCCGTTCGCGTACCCCTGGCCCACCGCGCGCACCTTCCACACGCCGCCCCGCTGGTAGACCTCGACGACGACGAGCGCCGTCTCGGTGCCCAGCTGGGGCGGGGTGAAGGTGGCGATCACCGCCCCTGTGTCCGCGTTGCGCACGGTGGCGGTGGGCTCGACGCCCTGGAAGGTCTGCCCCGCCGCATCCGGGCTGGCGGTGACCACGATGCGCTCGATGCCGGGCGGCAGGCCGCCCGTGTCCACGGTGACGGAGTCGGGGGCCGTCCCGCCGCCGGAGCGGTAGCCGACACCGGGCCCGGACGGCTGGTTGTAGAAAATGAAGTCGGCGTCGGAGCGCACCTTGCCGTCGGCCGCGAGGAGCAGCCCCGAGACGTCGAGCCGCACCGGGGCGGCCACGTCCACCGTCACCCGGACGGCATTGAGCGGCAGATTGGAACCAGGGGTCATAGCGGTCATGCCCGGAGAACGACCGGGGGCGGCGTGCCGTTCCCCCGGAAATCCCGGGGACCGGCCGGGTGGGGGATGCCTCAGCGGCGGTTGCGGGGGTGGTTCTTCGCCGTGCGCTCGTTGCCGAACCTGTACGCGCCGGTCCAGCGGGCCATCACGAGCTGCGCGTCGCCGGCCTCCACCTCGGCCAGGAACTTCTCGGCGCGGGCTCCGCGCAAGGTGCCCGCGGCCCGGCCGCGGTGGGTGATGACGACGCTGCCGTCGCCCCTCTGCTCGTACGTGAATCCCTGCGGTCTCGGCATGGAGCGCAGCCTGCCCCGCCCGGAGCGGGGTCGGCAACGGGTTTTGCGGGGGCGGACCGGGTCGCCCGCTCCCCCCGGTTCGTCGGGTCGACCGGATCGGCCGATCGACGTGAACGGCCGGCCCCGCCGGACCCTTCGGCCCCGTCGGATTCACCTGATCGGCTGCTCCGGTGCCTCGGTGACGCGGCGCGGCAGCCCCAGCGGGTTCGCCTCGCGCAGCTCCGCCGGAAGCAGTGGGTCCGGCACGGACTGGTAGGCGACCGGGCGCAGCCACCGCTCGATCGCGGTGGCCCCGACCGAGGTGGAGTGCGAGGTCGCGGCCGGGTAGGGGCCGCCGTGGTGTTGCGCCGGTGCCACCGCGACCCCGGTCGGCCAGCCGTTGACCACGACCCGTCCGGCCAGCGCCGTGACGCGGGAGACCAGCTCCGCCGCCGGGCCGGGGGCGCCCTGCGCCTCGGCGGCGGACAGCTGGAGGGTGGCGCTGAGGTTGCCGGGGAGCAGGTCGAGCACCGCCCCGGCCTCCTCCTGGTCGGCGTACCGGACGACGACGGTCACCGGGCCGAAGCACTCCTCCAGCAGCACCTCGTACGCCGGGCCGGCCAGCAGGCTCGCGGCGGACACGGCCAGGTAGCCCGCGCCGACCGCGTGCTCCCCGGCGGGACCCGGAGTGACGGGCGCGGTGACACCGGGCAGCGCGGCCCGCTCGGCGACGCCCGCGACGAAGTTGTCCCGCATCCGGTGGTCGAGCAGGACACCCGGGCCGGTCTCGCCGAGCGCCTTGGCCAGGGCCGAGGCGAGCCGGTCCCCGGCCGTGCCCTCCGGGACGAGGACCAGGCCCGGCTTGACGCAGAACTGGCCGACGCCGAGGGTGACCGCGCCCGCGAGCCCGGTGCCGATCTCCTCGGCGCGCTCGGCGGCGGCGTCCGGGGTGACGACGACCGGGTTGAGGGAGCCGAGTTCGCCGTGGAAGGGGATGGGGACGGGGCGTGCGGCGGCCGCGTCGAACAGCGCGCGCCCACCGCGCAGCGAGCCCGTGAACCCGGCGGCGGTGACGAGCGGGTGGCGGATCAGCTCCAGGCCCGCGTCGAAGCCGTGGAGGACGGTCACCACTTCGCCCGGCAGGCCGGTGGCCACCGCCGCCCGGCGCAGTAGCGAGGCGCACAGCTCGGAGGTGGCCGGATGGTCGGGGTGCGCCTTGACGACCACCGGGCAGCCGGCGGCCAGCGCGCTGGCGGTGTCCCCGCCGGGGACCGAGAACGCGAGCGGGAAGTTGGAGGCGGCGTAGACGGCGACCACGCCGAGCGGCACCTTGTAGCGGCGCAGCTCGGGCCGCGGCGGGGCGAGGGCGGGGTCCGCCCGGTCGATCCGGATGTCGAGGTAGCCGCCGTCGGCGACGGCGGCGGCGAAGGCGCGCAGCTGGCCGGTGGTGCGGGCGAGTTCGCCGCCGAGTCGGGCCGGTCCGAGCGCGGTCTCGGCGTCGGCGGCCTCGACCACCTGCTCCGCGGCCGCGTCGAGCAGGTCCGCCGCGGCGCGCAGGAACGCGATGCGCGCGGTGCGGTCCGCGAGCGCCGTGCGGGCGGCGTGCGCCGCGCGGACGGCTTCGTCCACCTCCGGGGAGCCGGCCTCCACGGCGACCTGGGCCCGCTGCTTCCCGGTGCGGGGGTCCACACTCCAGACTGGTGTCCCTGCCATGCCGCACTGCCTCCTGGATCTACGCCGACCCGCACGGCGGCGTTCAGTATTCTGAACGCCGTTCCGATGGGTGAATGATCTCCATCCGTTCCGGACTCTATTTCCGCGTCTTTCGCGTGACAAGAGAACAAGAGGGGCAGGAAGGCGAATGGCCAGAGGTGAGCGCATCGAGTTCGACGGGGCGGCGGCGGTGGCGGTGGACGGGGGCGGCGGTCCGGGTGGCCCGGGTGGCTCCGGGGAGCCCGGCGGGGCGGCGGGCGCGGCCCCGGCGGCCGTGAAGTCCGCCGTCCGCACGGTGGTGTTGCTGGAGCACTTCGCGGCCCGGCCGGGCCTGCACAGCCTCGCCGACATCCAGCACGACCTGGACCTGCCCAAGTCCAGCCTCTACATGCTGCTGCGCACGCTCGTGAACCTGGGCTGGGTGGAGACGGACGCCACGGGCACGCGGTACGGCATCGGCGTGCGTGCCCTGCTCGTCGGCAGCTCCTACATCGACGGGGACGAGGTGGTCGCGGCGGCCCGGCCCACTCTGGACCGGCTCTCCGAGGACACCACCGAAACGATTCACCTGGCCCGGATGGACGGGCGGAGCGTCGTCTACCTGGCCACCCGCCAGTCCCAGCACTACCTGCGGCCGTTCACCCGGGTCGGGCGACGGCTGCCCGTGCACTCGACCGCGCTGGGCAAGGCGCTGCTCGCCACGCACACCGACGACGAGGTGCGCGCGCTGCTGCCGCGGCGGCTGGACGCCGTCACCGAACACACCGTCACCGACCGGGAGCAGCTCATCGAGGAGCTGGCGGCGGTGCGGGAGCAGGGGTACGCGGTGGACCGGGAGGAGAACACGCTCGGGCTGCGCTGCTTCGGGGTGGCCGTGCCCTATCGGACGCCGGCGCGGGACGCGGTGAGCTGCTCGGTGCCGGTGGCCCGGCTGACGGCGGACCACGAGGAGGCGATCAAGGCCGCGCTGTTCGCGGCCCGGGACCGGCTGTCGGTGGTGGCCCGGCGCATGTGAGGGGGCACCGGGATGAGGGCGCCTCCCCCGCGCGGGGGAGGCGGTTCACCTTCACGGGGGAGGTGGCGGGGCGCCGGGCACGCGACTGTTGAGCCATGACGACGACACGAGCGATGCGACGCATGACCGACCCGCCCGGCGACCACCCGACGAATCCCGCCGCGCCACCGGGCGCCGCGCCACCGAGAGACCCGCCGACCGGCCCGTCGGCCGACCTGTCGGCCGGCGCGGAGCCGAGAACGCGGACGGGCGCGGTGCGTCCGACGATCACGGTGCCCGCGGGTACGGGGGTCCTGCGGGCGGCGGCCGTCATCGCCACCGTGCCGTACCTGGTCCTGAAGGGTGCCTGGCTGGCGGGGAGCCGCATCGGCATACCGGACGGCAGCGTGCTGCTGGAGCCCGGGCCGCTGCCCGCCGTGGCCAACGCCGTCACGATGGCGATGGACGCCTGCGTGATCGTGCTCGCCCTGCTGCTCACCCGGCCCTGGGGCAGACGGGTGCCCGGCCCGCTGCTGATCGTGCCCGTCTACACGGCCACCGGGCTGCTCACCCCGATCCTGACCGGCTTCCCCGGCCAACTCGTGGTCAGGGCGCTGGGCCTGGGGGCGGGGGACGCGGTGAAGGCCGCGCGGGGGCCGTTCCTCGACGACTGGGTGTACCCCGTCGTCTACGGCGGCTTCATCGTCCAGGGACTCGCCCTGGCCGGGCTGTTCGCGCCCTATGCGCGCGAGCGGTGGGGCCGGTGCTGGCAGGGCCCGCCGGGAACGCGGCTCCCGTCGCCCACGGGGGTGGTGGCGGGGGTCGCGGCCACGGTCGGTGCCGCTGTGGGCGCGATACACCTGTACTGGGCGTTCGGTGGGGCGGCTTGGCTGAGCGCGCGGCAGGTCGCGCAGTACTCGGCGGAGAGCGGCGTGATCTCGGCGGTCCACGGGCTGTGCGCACTGGCGGCGGGTGCCGGGGCGCTACTGCTGGGCCGGGGCGGGGGAGTTCGGGTGCGGCGGCCGCTGGCCCTCGCCTGGATCGGGTCGTCGGCGTCGCTGGGCTGGGGGCTGTGGCTGCTCACGGCGGTGCTGGGGCTGGAGTTCGGCGACTCCGAACGACTCTCGCCGATGATCTACCTCGCCTACGCTGGCCAGGTGATCGTCGGAGGCCTCTGCGCGGTCGTCCTGGCCCGGTTCACCCGTTCACGGCTCGCGGCCTGAGCCGGCCGCACGGGAACGGACCGGCCCGGCACCGGGCGGCGCAGAGGGACGGACCGGAGCGCGCCCGGACCGGAGCGGGCCCGGACCGTTGGGGGATCCGGCCCGGGCGGAAGCGGAGCGACGGGCGGAGCGATGAAGGGGGGTCGGGTGAGGGACACGGGGGCGCCGGCGGCCCGGATGCCGGGCGGTTCGGGGCGGCTGCTGGGGTCGCGGGCCCGGCTGCGCTGGGTGCACCTGATACTCGGCGGGGCCCTGCTGATGCCGTACTTCCTGCTGGCGCAGGTGGTGGTCGGCGTCATCGCCGGGACGAACGCGCTCGCCTCCACCCCGCTGACCTTCATCGCCTACGGGGTGTCTGTGCCGCTGGCCGCGGTGACGGGCCTCCTGGGGCTGGTCCGGCAGATGTCGGTGGTCGCGGTGCGGGCGCTGTGCGGGGTGCCGGGGGAGCAGCTGGCCGAGGGGCCCGCCCGGTCCTGGGCGGCCCGGGGGAGGACGGCCGCCTGGTGGTCCCTGCACCTGGGGATCGGCGCACTGGTCAGCGGGATGAGCCTCGCGGTGCCGCCCATGGCGGTGGTGCTGCTCCTGCTGCCCTTCGTGAGCGCGCTGCGGGACATGCCGGTCGGCTCGGGTCTGCTCAGCACCGCTGCCGACCCCTACGTCGCCCCCTTCCTCGGGATCGGCCTGCTGGTGGGGCTCCTGCTGTGCGCCGCCGGGGCCGGGGCGCTGCTGGCCCGGCTCGCCCCCGTCCTGCTGGGGCCGACGCCGGCGGACCGGCTGGCCGCGGCCGAGGAGCGGGCCGCCGACCTGGCCGTGCGCAACCGGCTCGCCCGCGAGCTGCACGACGCGGTCGGGCACGCCCTGAGCGCCGTCACCCTCCAGGCGGTCGCGGCCCGGCGGGTCCTCGACAGCGACCCCGCGTTCGTACGGGAGGCGCTGGCGGCGATCGAGGACACCACGCGGCGCACGGTGGGCGAGCTGGACACCGTTCTGGGCCTGCTGCGGGACGGGGACCGGGCCCGGCCGGACGCCGCGCCCGCACCGACGCTCGCCGCCGACCTGGACGGGCTGCTGGCCCGTACCCGGGCCGCGGGCACCACCGTCACCTCCCGCCAGGACCCCGGACCGGCGGGGGACTGGGCACAGCTGCCGGCGATCGCCTCCCGCGAGGCGTACCGGATCGTGCAGGAGGGCCTGAGCAACGCACTGCGGCACGGCGCCGGCCCCGTCGAGCTGCGCATCGCCGTAACGGACGCGCGGGACGCGCCGGGCGGCAAGGACAGCACCCACCGCGAACTGGAGATCACCATGACCAATCCACCGGGGCTCGGGGAGGCCCTCCCGGACCGCACCACCGGGGGCCGCGGGCTGCGCGGCGCCGCGGAGCGGGCGGCCCTGCTGGGCGGCACCGTCGAAGCGGGCCCGCACGAGGGGCTGTGGCGGCTGCGGGCCGTCCTCCCGCTCGGCGGGGGTCCCGGCGGAGGCTCCCGATGAGCCGGCCGCCGCTGCGCATCGTGCTCGCCGACGACGAGCGGATGGTACGCACCGCCCTGCGGGTCATCCTCGAAGCGGAATCGGACCTGGAGGTCGTGGGGGAGGCGGCCTCCGGTGCCGAGGCCGTCTCCGCGGTCCGCGAGCTGGTCCCCGACCTGGTGCTGATGGACGTCCGGATGCCCGGGATCGACGGCATCCGGGCCACGGAGCAGATCCTCGCGACCCTGCCCGAACCGCCGCGGATCATCGTCGTGACCACCTTCGAGAACGACGCGTACGTGTACGACGCGCTGCGCGCGGGCGCCTCCGGGTTCCTGCTGAAGCGGGCCGATCCGGACGAGCTGCTCGGCGCCGTCCGGCTGGTGGCCCGCGGCGACTCGCTGCTGTTCCCGGCAGCGGTCCGCTCCCTGGCCGCCTCCCACGCGGCCACCGCGGCGGGCGCCCCCGCCCCCTGGGTGGCCCGGCTCACCGACCGGGAGGCGGACGTGCTGCGCCTGATGGCCGGCGGGCTGTCCAACCACGAGATGAGCGCACGCCTCGGGGTCGGCCCGCAGACCGTCAAGACGCACGTCGCCGCCGTCCTGGCCAAGACCGGCTCCCGCGACCGCACCCAGGCCGTCATCGCCGCCTACGAGGGGGGCTTCGTCGTGCGGGGGGCGACAACATGAAGAAAAACTGAGAACCCGGCCACAATCGGGACAGGGCGGAACGCCCGGCCGCACTCGCACGTCCTTCCGGAAGATGAACAAGACGATCAGGCGTGCGTCGGTCTTCTGCCTGCTCCTCGTGCTGGCCCTGCTTCTCCGGGTCACCTGGGTGCAGGCCTACCAAGGCCAGGCCCTCGCAGACAACGAGAACAACCGGCGGAACCTCATCGGGCAGTACGAGAACCCGCTGGGCAACATCATCGTGGGCGGGGAGGCGATCACCGGCTCGGTCAAGACGGGCGGCAAGGACTTCGGGTACAAGCGGACCTACGTCGACGGCCCGCTGTACGCGCCGCTCACCGGGTACAGCTCGCAGGCCTACGGCACGAGCATGATCGAGGGCGTCTACAAGAAGGTCCTCAACGGCTCGGACGACCGCCTGAAGACCGTGATGGACATGCTCACCAACCGGCGGGCCTCGCCGGGCAACGTCCTGACCACCGTCGACAAGGGCGTCCAGAAGGCCGCGTACGACGCGCTGGACGGAAAGCAGGGCTCCGCCGTCGCGATCGACCCCGCGACCGGCGAGATCCTCGCCCTCGTGAACAACCCCTCCTTCGACCCGGGCCGCATCTCCGGTGCCAACGACGCCGAGGCCTGGAAGGAGCTGTCCGCCGACAACGGCAAGGCCATGGAGAACGTGGCGCTGCGCAAGCCGCAGGCGCCCGGCTCCACCTTCAAGCTGGTCACCCTGGCGGCGGCCATCGAGAACGGGCTGGTCACGAACCTGGACGCGCCGACCGGCACCCCCGACCCGTACACCATCCCGGGGACGAGGACCCAGCTGCCCAGCGAGGCCGGCTCCGCCGCCTGCAACAACGTCTCCGCGCGCACCGCCCTGCGGCTGTCCTGCAACAACGTCTTCGCCGAGCTGGCGTCCAAGCTGGGCCAGGACAAGATGCGCGCGACGGCCGAGAAGCTCGGCTTCAACACCAACGTCGAGACCCCGGTCACGACCCGGGTGCCGAGCAAGTACCCGTCGAAGAAGATGTCCGTCGACCAGGTCGCGCTCACCGGCATCGGCCAGTTCGACGTGCAGGCCACCCCGCTGCAGATGGCCATGGTGACGGCCGCGATCCAGAACGACGGCAAGCTCGTCGCCCCGCACTCGGTGTCCGAGGTCACCGACTCGGGCGGCACCGTGCTGGAGAGCTTCAAGAACCCGAAGGTCCAGCAGGTCATGAGCCCGAAGACGGCCGGGATGCTGCGGGACGCCATGAAGACCGTCGTCGCCGAGGGCGGTGGCAAGCCCGCGCAGGTGTCGGGCGCCGAGGTCGGCGGCAAGACGGGCACGGCCCAGCGCGGCGTGAAGAACAGCCTGCCGCCGCTGGCCTGGTTCACCTCGTACGGGAAGGCGAACGGCAAGCAGATCGCCGTCGCCGTGATGATCGAGAACTCGGACACCGACCGCTCCGAGATCGGCGGCGGCCGGCTGGCCGCCCCCATCGCGCAGAAGATGATGGAGGCCTGGCTGAAGAAGTAGCCGGCCTCCGCGCACCGCCCCGCGCGCCGGGAACCGACACGGTTCCCGGCGCGTTTCTGCTCCATGATCAGAGCTGCGCACCCCGCCGACGTCGATGCCATAGCCGCCCTCCACGCCAGGGCCCGGGCCACCTACTACCGGGGCCGCGTCCCGCAGGAGGCCTACGCGGACGAGGCCGAACTCGTGCGCTCCCGCGAGGGCTGGACCCGTGCCGTGGCCCGCACCGCGGCCGAGGGGAGGGTGCTGTGCGCGGAGGAGGACGGCCGGCTGACCGGGGTCGCCGCGTTCCGCACCGCCGCGGACGGGACCACCCTGACCCAGCTCCACGTCGACCCCGCGCACTGGCGGCGCGGCACGGGCGCCGCCCTGCACGCCGCATGCCTCGACGCCTGGCGCGCCGCCGGCGCCGACCGGGTGCGGCTGGAGGTGTACGAGCACAACCTCCGCGCCCAGGCCTTCTACGCCCGCCACGGCTGGCGTCCGGATCCCGACCTCCCCCGCTCCGGCTCGCACCTGACGCTCTGGCTGGAGGTCGCACCCCGGTCCGGGATCGGACCCCGGTCCGGGGAATGAGACGCTCCGGGTGGTGGTTGAACGTGAAACCGCCTCGGCCCCGGCCGGGGCGTCCACCCGAACCGAGAGAACCGAGAGAAGAAGGAACATGCGCGTCGAGATCTGGAGCGACATCGCCTGCCCGTGGTGCTACATCGGCAAGGCCCGGTTCGCCAAGGGGCTGGCCGCCTTCGCGCACCGCGACGAGGTGGAGGTCGTCTTCCGGTCCTTCGAGCTCGACCCGAACAGCGCCAGGGGCGTCACCGCGCCCGTCGTGGACATGCTCGCCAAGAAGTACGGCCGCACCCTCGACGAGGCGCGCGGCATGGAGGAGCACGTCGCGGAGACCGCCCGTGCGGAGGGGCTGGAGTACCGCACCGAGGGCCGCGACCACGGCAACACGTTCGACATCCACCGGCTGCTGCACCTGGCCGCCGCCCACGGCCGCCAGGAGGAGCTGCTCGACCTGGCGTTCCGCGCGAACTTCGCCGAGGAGCGGTCCGTCTTCGACCCCGAGGTGCTGGTCGCGCTCGGCGTGGCGGCCGGTCTGGCGGAGGCCGAGGTCCGTGCCGTCCTCGCGGACGACTCCGCGTACGCCGCGCAGGTGCGGGCCGACGAGCGGGAGGCCGCGGAACTCGGGGCCAACGCGGTGCCGTTCTTCGTCCTGGACCGCCGTTACGGGATCTCCGGCGGGCAGCCGGCCGAGGTGTTCACCCGCGCCCTGGAGCAGGCCTGGGCCGGCCGCGAGCCGGTCGAGCCGGCCCCGACGGCCGACGCCTGTGACCCGGACGGCGCCTGCGCCGTTCCCCAGGCGTAACGACCCCGCAGCCCCGCCCCCGTCCTGGCCGGACGCGGGCGGGGCTGCGGGCACAGGGGTGGGGGAGCGCTCAGCTCGTGGCCGCCGCCCAGGCCCCGTCCGCCGCGGCCAGCGCTTCGGCCGGGTCCGTCGACAGGGCCGCGGCGAGGGCCGCGAGGGCGGCGTGCACCGCTTCCCGGGACGCGGCCGGGCCGTAGTGGTTGACCCGGACCATCTCCCCGGCGAGCGCACCGCCCCCGGCCGCGACGGGGGCTGACGGGTCGGCGGCCAGCGCCTTGGCCGTCACCTCCGAGGCGTCCGCCACGCGCAGCGTCGTGGCCACCGGCGCGGCCTCGGCGGCGCGCCCCACGAACGGGGCGAGGCCGAGCGCCGCCGCACCCGCACGGGTGGCCGCCGCTGCCGCCGCATGACGGCCCGCCACGGCGGTCAGTCCCTCGGCCGTGATCCGGTCCAGGCAGGCCTCCAGCGCGAGCATCTCCAGCTGCGCCGGCGCGTGCAGCAGCGCCGTACGGCCGCCGTCGATCCAGCGCTCCTTCCAGTCCAGCAGGGACAGGTAGGAACGGCGCGGTGCGGCCGGGTTCCCCGCGAAGCGCTCCCAGGCCCGCTCCGACACCGACACCGCCGAGACGCCGGCCGGGCCGCCCATCGCCTTCTGCGCGCCGATCACGCACAGGTCGACGCCCCACGCGTCCACGAGCAGCGGCTCCGCGGCCACCGACGCGACCGCGTCCAGCATGAACAGCGCCCCGTGGGCCCGTACCGCCTCGCCGATCTCCGCGACCGGGTTGGTGTTGCCGGTCGCCGCCTCCGCGTGCACCAGCGACACGAAGTCGATCTGCGGGTGCTGCTCCAGCGCGGCCGCGACCTGCCCGGCGGTCACCGCCGTGTCGAAGGGCACCGCCAGGTCCACCACCGTCGCCCCGCAGTCGCGCAGCCAGTTGCCGAAGGTGTTGCCGTACGGGCCGGTGACCACGTTCAGCGCGGTCGAGCCGGGCCGGGCCCCGGAGCGGATGCACCCCTCCAGCGGCAGCAGCGCCTCGCCCTGGGTGATCACCACGTCCTGACGGGTGCGCAGCAGGTCCGCGACCTTCCGCTCGATCGACGCGAAGTGCTCGGCGGTGAGCGGTGGAAGGTCCAGCAGGGGGTGGGTCACGGCGGTGCTCATTTCGTCCGGGGTTGCCGGACGAGCCTATCGACCGCGCACGTACAGTGCGGGACATGACCGATGACGTGCTGCATGTGAAGGGGCGGGTGCTCGTCGGCCCGGACGACGTGCGCGACGAGCTCTGGGTGGTCGGCGGCCGGATCTCCTACGAGCGCCCGGCCGGCGCACGCGGGACGACCACGGTGTCCGGCTGGGTCCTGCCGGGCCTGGTCGACGCGCACTGCCACGTGGGGCTGGACGCCCACGGTCCGGTCGACGCGGAGACCGCCGAGCGGCAGGCCCTGACCGACCGCGACGCCGGCACCCTGCTCATCCGCGACGCCGGTTCCCCCTCGGACACCCGCTGGATCGACGACCGCGAAGACCTGCCGAAGATCATCCGGGCGGGCCGGCACATCGCCCGCACCCGCCGCTACATCCGCAACTACGCGCACGAGATCGAGCCCGCCGACCTCGTCGCGTACGTGGGCCGCGAGGCGCGGCGCGGCGACGGCTGGGTGAAGCTCGTCGGCGACTGGATCGACCGCGACGCCGGCGACCTGACGGCCTGCTGGCCGCGCGCCGAGGTCGAGGCGGCCATCGCCGAGGCGCACCGGCTGGGTGCCCGGGTCACCGCGCACTGCTTCGCGGAGGACTCGCTGCGCGACCTGGTCGAGGCGGGCATCGACTGCGTCGAGCACGCCACCGGGCTCACCGAGGACACCATCCCGCTGTTCGCGGAGCGCGGGGTGGCGATCGTCCCGACCCTGGTGAACATCGCCACGTTCCCGAAGCTGGCGGCGGGCGGCGAGGCCAAGTTCCCGCGCTGGTCGGCGCACATGCGGCGGCTGCACGAGCGCCGGTACGACACCGTGCGCGCGGCCTGGGACGCGGGCATCGCGGTGTACGTCGGCACGGACGCGGGCGGCTCCCTGCCGCACGGCCTGGTCGCGGACGAGGTCTCGGAGCTGGTGCGGGCAGGGATCCCGCCGCTGGACGCCCTGTCCGCGACGACCTGGGCGGCGCGCGCGTGGCTCGGCAGGCCGGGGCTCACCGAGGGCGCGTCCGCCGACCTCGTGGTGTACGGCACCGACCCGCGGGCCGACGTACGGGCGCTGGCGCAGCCGCTGCGGGTGGTCGTGAACGGCACCGTCCGCGCCTGAGCACGACAGCACGGCTGGCGGGGTCGGTTGACGAACCGGTTGACGGCGCCCGTTGACGCCGCGTGACCTGGGCGTCCCGGCGGTCGTTGGAAATGGCCGACCGGGGCTCCGAGGCGGACACGACGCGCACGTGCCTGTGGCGGAAATGAACTCCCGTTCCTTGTGGTGCCCAATTAATCGAATACGTGCATGGAAACCACCCGTTGGAATGAACTCACCTCAGGTGGCTGTCCCTTCACTCTCCGTGCGTAAAAGATTCCGGGGGTAGTAGGCCGTCCCGTGCGCGATGTCCCCCATTGGCGCGCGACGGCTCCCATCTCCCTGGGGGTTTCCCACCGTGAACCGCAACACCTTCCGCACGCCCGCGGCCGCCCTGCTCGCCGCAGGGGCGCTCGCCCTGCTCACCGCCCCGCCCGCCGCCGCCACGGGCGGCCGCCCCGGCACGGGCGGCGGGGGCGAGGGCAGGGCCGGCGCCGTCGTGCTGCGCGCCGGACTGGACGTGGGCCTGCTCAACAAGGCCGTCCACGTCCCGCTGAAGACCACGCTGAACGAGGTCAGCGCCCCGGCCACCGCCGAGAAGACCGCCCTCACCGTCGCCGTGGACGGCGCCGAAGGAGGAAAGCCGGTCAGTGTGCTCCGCGCCGACGTGGCCACCTCCAAGGCCACCGCGGACGAGCAGCGTGCCGTGGCCGAGGCCAACCTGGCCCACGCCCGGGTGCACGTGCCCGGACTGCCCGCGCTCTCCCTGATCGAGGTCGAGGAGGTCACCTCCAAGGCCGTGTGCGAGGCCGGGAAGAAGCCGCAGGCCGAGGCCAACGTGCTGGGCGCGGCCACCGTGCTCGGCAAGAAGGTCACCCTCTCCGCGGGCGGCCCGTCCAAGGTGGAGGTCCCGGGGGTCGGCCTGGTCAGCCTGGACCTCTCGGCGAAGGAGACCACCTCCACCACCGCCGCCGCGGCCGCGCTCCGCCTCAAGGTGTCCGTGAACCCCCTGAACCTGAACGTGGCGCAGGTCGAGGGCGAGATCGTCCTCGCCGAGGCGCGCTGCGAGTCCCCGGCCGGGCCGCCCCCGTCCGGGGGCCCCGGCACCGGGCCCGCCACCGACACGGGCGGCCGGCCCGACATCAAGCCGCAGACCGGCGCATCCGGCACCGGGTCCGGCATCACCACGGACGCCAACCTGGCCGAGACCGGCGGCGGTTCGCTCACCCCGTTCGTCGCCGGAGGCGCACTGGTGCTGCTCGGCATCGGAGCGGTCGCGCTCGTCGTGACCCGGCGCGGCCGCACCTCGTGACCGGGCGCGGCCGCACCTCGTGACGGGGCCGGTCGTACCCCGTGACGCGGGGCGCGGCCCCGCAGCCCGCGGCGACGCGGACCCGGCCCGGCTGGAGGGGGCGGGCCGGCTCAGCGCGTCGCGTGCTGGAGGCCCTGCTTGTCGGCTCCGCGCGACAGCACGGCCTCGCTGACCTGCTTGTCGACGGCGGCGTACTCGGACCGCTTGGCCCCGGACCCGCCGCCGTCGGCGGCACAGGAGGTGCACACGACGCGGAACGGACCGCCCCGGTCCGAGAACTGGGTCAGGTACTCGGCCTTGACCACGTCCCAGCGGCCCGGATGCGCGGTCGACGGGGCGAAGGTGAACCGGGGGATCGACGACATGTTGCCGCGCAGCTTCTCGGGCTCGTAGAAGCTGGCGATCTGGTCGCCCATGCCGAAGACCACCCAGGTACCGTTGATCTTCTCGTAGGGCTGCGGCACGTGGTTGTGCGTACCGAGGATCAGATCGATGTCCGGGAGCCCGTCCGGGCCGCGCGAGGCGGTCAACGCCTGCGCCAGGTCGCGCTGCTGCTGGTCGGGAGCCGTCTGCCACTCGGTGCCCCAGTGGACGCTGAGGACGACCACGTGCGCCCCGGCGGCCCGCGCCGCCCGCGCGTCGGCGATGATCCGGTTCTGGTCGAGGAGGTTGACGGCCCAGGGCTTGCCGGACGGGAGCGGGATGCCGTTCGTGCCGTACGTGTAGTCCAGCTGGGCGACCTTCGCGCCGCCCGCGGAGAGCACCGCCGGAGCCTTGGCCTCCTCGGCGCTGCGGGCCGAGCCGACGTGCTTGATGCCGACCCGGTCGAGGTGGTCGAGGGTGCGGACGACACCGTCGTAGCCGTCGTCCAGGGTGTGGTTCGAACCCGTGGAGCAGCTGTCGTAGCCGGCGTCCTTCAACGCGTCGGCGAGCTGGTGCGGGGCCTTGAAGGCCGGGTACCCGGTGTAGGGGCCGCCGGGCCGGCCGTACGGTATCTCGTGGTGGCATATCGCCAGGTCGGCGGCGGCCACCAGGGGCTTGACCCCGGCCAGTATCTTCCCGAAGTCGTGGCTCTGGCCGCTGCCCTTCGCGTCGTCCGCCGCCTGCTGGATGATCGACGGGTACGGGATGGTGTCGCCGGTCCCGAGCAACGTGAACGGGCGGGCGTCGGCGGGAGCTGCGGGCCCCGCCTGGTCCCCGCCCTTCCCCTTCCCGCTGCCCTGGCCGGTCCTGCCCCCGGCGAGCCGCTGCTCCCCGGCCGTACCGCGGTCCTCCCCGCCCCCGTCCAGCAGGGTGGAGGCGGCGAACACCGCGCCGCCCACCACTGCCAGTCCTGCCACTGCCACGCCCGCCTTGGCGGCTGCCTTCATCGCGGATCCCCCCGTGTCTCCGTGCCGATGCGCCGATCATCACCCACACGGGCCCGTACCGCCAATCGGGTCCCCCGCGACGGATTCCGCTCCGCCGCAGGTCAGAGCCGCGCCCCGGGCCGGAGGTCAGGGCCGCGGGCCGGTGCCGCCGGCCCGCGGGACGGGCCGGCTCAGCGGGCCGTCAGGGCGAGGGCGCGGTCCAGGGCCTGGAGGAGACGACCCGTCGTCGCGCGGTCCCGCACCGCCAGCCGCAGCCAGGAGTCGTCCAGGCCCGGGAAGGTGTCCCCGCGGCGCACCGCGAAGCCGAGGTTCCGCAGCCGGGCCCGGACCTCCGCCGCCCCCGGGACCCGGATCAGCACGAACGGGCCCTGCGCCACCCCCGACACCGAGACCTCCTCGAACTCGGCGAGCCCGGCCAGCAGGTGGTCCCGGTCCGCCTCGATCTGCCGGGCCGCGGCCTCCGCCTCCGCCAGCGCCCGCGGCGTCATGCACGCCTCGGCCGCCACCAGGGCCGGCGTCGACACCGGCCACAGCGGCTGCGCCGCCGCCAGCTTCGCGATCACCTCCGGTTCGGCCAGCACGTAGCCGATCCGCAGCCCCGCCAGCCCCCACGTCTTCGTCAGGCTCCGCAGCACCACCAGGCCCGGGGTGTCGGTCCGCCCGGCCACTGCCTCCCGCTCGCCCGGAACGGCGTCCATGAACGCCTCGTCCACGACCAGGATCCGGCCCGGCCGGGCCAGCGCGGCCAGCGTCGCCGCCGGGTGCAGGACCGACGTCGGGTTGGTCGGATTGCCGACCACCACCAGGTCCGCCTCCTCCGGCACCGCCGCCGGATCCAACCGGAACCCGTCCGCCGCCCGCAGCACGACCCGCTCCACCTGGTGCCCCGCATCCCGCAGCGCCGCCTCCGGCTCCGTGAACTGCGGGTGGACCACCACCGGCCACTGCGCGTCGAGGGCCCGCGCGATCAGCACGAACGCCTCCGCGGCCCCGGCCGTCAACAGCACCCGCTCGACCGGCAGCCCGTGCCGCTCCGCCACCGCCGCGCGGGCGGTGCGGCCGTCGGGGTACGCGGAGAGGGCGTCGAGCGACGCCGCGATGCGCTGCTTGAGCCAGGCCGGGGGCATGTGCGCCCGTACGTTCACCGCGAGGTCCACCAACGACGCGCCGTCGCCCCGCACCTCAGCGTCCCCGTGGTGCCGCAGGTCGTGCGCCTGCGCCGTCGCCACCGCGCACGTCGCGGCCACCGACCGCCGCTTCGGGACGAGGAGTTCGCCGCCCGTCGCGAGCGCGGCCGCCTCCGCCACCGAGGAGGTCCCGGCGGCGTCCCGCACCACGTCGGAAGGGTGCGGTACGGCGACCCCGGCCAGCTGCTCCGCCGGGTAGCTGAGCAGCGGCACGCCGAAACGTTCCGCCGCGCCGGCGATCCCCGCCTCGCACGCCTTCGTCTCCACCGTGGCCAGCGCCTTCACCGCACCCGAGGACAGACCGGCCCCGCGCAGCGTCTCCTCGACCAGGGCGCAGACCTCGGCCACGGACACCCCGGCCCGTCCGCCGACCCCGACCACCAGCTGCGTCGCGTAGTCACCCACCGGGCTCAAGTCCCCTCCGTAGTCGTCAATGGTGCGTCGCCCGCGGACCGCGCGCGGACGTGCACGTGCGGCCCGCAGTCGGTATTCAGGGGCACATGGCCGTGATCGTGGCGCTGGGCGCGTTCCTGATGACCCTCGCTGGCGGGTGGACGGCGCAGCGCGTCACCGACCGCCGCCACCTCGTCCTGGGCCTGGCCGGCGGGCTGATGCTGGGCGTGGTCGGCCTCGACCTGCTGCCCGAATCGCTGGAGGCCGCCGACCGCCCGGTGTTCGGGGTCCCGCTCGCCCTGCTGCTCTTCGTGGCCGGCTTCCTCACCGCGCACGTCGGGGAGCGCCTGCTCGCCGTGCGCCACGCGGCGCACGGCGCCGAGACCGGCCGCATCCCGCAGGTCGGACTGACGGCGGCCGCGGCGATGGTCGTGCACAGCCTCGCCGACGGGGTGGCACTGGGCGCGGCCTTCCAGGTCGGCGGCGGGATGGGTGCGGCCGTGGCGCTGGCCGTGGTCACCCACGACTTCGCCGACGGCTTCAACACGTACACCCTCACCCGCGTGTACGGGAACGCGCGCCGGCGCGCGCAGCTGATGCTGCTGGCGGACGCCGCGGCCCCGGTGGTGGGTGCGGCGTCCACTGCGCTGTTCACCCTTCCGGAGGAACCGCTCGGGGCGTACCTCGGGTTCTTCGGCGGGGCCCTGCTCTACCTCGCGGCCGCCGAGATCCTGCCCGAGGCACACCACGAGCATCCGGCCCTTTCCACGCTGCTGTGCACCGTGGGCGGGGTGGCCGGGATCTGGCTCGTGGTGGGCCTGGCGGAATGAGCTCACGGCCGGGCCGCCGCCGACGCGACGAAGCGGCGGGCGACGGAGGGCTCCGCCGCCCAGTGGGTGTGGAGGTAGCTGGCGTGGACGCCCTGCCGGACGAACCCCTCGACGCGCCGCTCCGGGTGCGTGAACCCCCAGGCGGGGGTCTCGCCGGCGCCCGGCTCGATCACCGTGCGGTGGAACTCGTGGCCGCGCAGCCGGGTTCCGGCCGCGGCGAGGGAGCTGTCCGACACGGCCACGGCCTCCCGGTAGCCGAGGGTCAGGCGCTGCGACATCCGGGCCTCGGCGTCCAGCACCCCGCACATGGGCTTGCCGTCGAGGCTCCGCGCCAGGTACAGCAGCCCGGCGCATTCGGCGGCGACCGGCCCGCCGGCGGCGGCGAAGTCCGCAACCGCCCTGCGCAGCGGCTCGTTGGCCGAGAGCTCGGGGGCGTACACCTCCGGGAAACCGCCGCCGACCACCAGGCCGGCGGTGTGCTCCGGCAGCTGCTCGTCGCGCAGCGGGTCGAAGGTGACGACCTCGGCGCCGGCCGCGGTGAGCAGCTCGGCGTGCTCGGCGTACGAGAACGTGAACGCCGCCCCGCCGGCGACGGCGACCACGGGCCGCCGTCCCGGGACCGCGCCGGGGCCGGGAGTCGGGCCGGCGGCCGCGGCGGACCCGTCGGCCGCGGCAGTCGGGTCGACCGCCGTACGCCCCCGGGCCCCGGCCAGCGCCTGCTCGGGGGACCAGACGGTGCAGGCCAGCGGCGGCGCCGACCGGGCCAGCGCCAGCAACGCCTCAAGATCGCAGCCGGCCCGGACCTGCTCCGCCAGCGCCGCCACCGAGGCCACCGCGTCAGCCCGGCGCTCGGCCACCGGCACCAGCCCCAGGTGCCGCGACGGCGCCGACACCTGCGGGGCCCGCCGCAGGACGCCCAGCACCGGGGTGCCCGCCTCCTCCAGCGCCTCCCGCAGCATCGCCTCGTGCCGGTCGGACCCGACCTTGTTCAGGATCACCCCGCCGAGCCGCACCTGCGGGTCGAACGAGGCGAAGCCGTGCACCAGCGCCGCCACCGACCGCGACTGCGAGGACGCGTCGACCACGAGCACGACCGGCGCCCGCAGCAGCTTCGCGACCTGCGCCGTCGACGCCAGCTCACCGCGGCCCGCGGCCCCGTCGTAGAGCCCCATGACGCCCTCGACGACCGCCAGGTCGCAGTCCGCGGCCCCGTGCGCGAACAGCGGCGCGACCAGCTCCGGCCCGCACATGAACGCGTCGAGGTTGCGCCCCGGCCGCCCCGTGGCCAGGGCGTGGTAGCCGGGGTCGATGTAGTCAGGGCCGGCCTTGTGCGGGGACACGGCCAGGCCGCGCCCCGCGAAGGCCGCCATCAGGCCCGTCGCGACGGTGGTCTTGCCGCTGCCCGACGAGGGCGCGGCGATCACCAGGCGCGGCACGCCCGACACGTGCGTGGTCACCACTCGATGCCCTTCTGGCCCTTCTGGCCCGCGTCCATCGGGTGCTTGACCTTCGTCATCTCCGTGACGAGGTCGGCGAACTCCATCAGCTTCTCCGGTGCGTCCCGGCCCGTGATCACCACGTGCTGGGTGCCCGGCCGGTTGCGGAGCACCTCGATGACCTCGTCGACGTCGATCCAGCCCCACTTCATCGGGTACGCGAACTCGTCCAGCACGTACAGCCGGTGCGTCTCGGCGGCCAGGTCCCGCTTGACCTGCTCCCAGCCCTCCTTGGCCGCCTGCTCGTTGTCGAGCTGCGCGTCCCGCTGCACCCAGGACCAGCCCTCGCCCATCTTGTGCCAGACGACGGCGCCGCCCTCGCCGGAGGCGCCGAGGACCTTCAGCGCGTTCTCCTCGCCCACCTTCCACTTCGCCGACTTGACGAACTGGAACACCCCGATCGGCCAGCCCTGGTTCCAGGCGCGCAGCGCCAGCCCGAACGCAGCCGTCGACTTGCCCTTGCCCGGCCCGGTGTGGACGAGGACGAGCGGGCGGTTGCGGCGCTGACGGGTGGTGAGTCCGTCGTCGGGGATGACGGTCGGCTGTCCCTGCGGCATTACGCGGCCCTCCTGTTGGTGTGCGATGACGACGGCGACATCGCCGACGTGCGTACGTTCTTCACGAGCCCGGCCAGCGCGTCGGCCCGCAGCCCCTCCAGCGTCACGGCCGGACCGCCGAGCTCCGCGGCCAGCGCCCCGGCCAGGCCGAGCCGGACCGGGCCGGACTCGCAGTCCACCACCACCGAGGCGACCCCGTCGGCCGCCAGCAGCCGGGCACTGCGCGCCGCCAGCCCACGGGCGTCGCCGGCCAGGGCACCGGCCGAAGTGGCCCGCCCGTCGGTGACGACCACCAGCAGCGGGCGGCGGCTCGGGTCCCGCAGCCGCTCGATCCGCAGCACCTCGCGCGCCTTCAGCAGGCCCGCGGCGAGCGGGGTGCGGCCGCCGGTCGGCAGCCGCTCCAGCCGGACGGCGGCCGCGTCCACCGAGGAGGTGGGCGGCAGCGCCAGGTCGGCGCCGGAACCGCGGAAGGTGATCAGGCCGACCTTGTCGCGGCGCTGGTAGGCGTCCAGCAGCAGCGACAGCACGGCGCCCTTGACCGCGCCCATGCGCTGCCGGGCGGCCATCGAGCCGGAGGCGTCGACGACGAAGAGCACGAGGTTGCCCTCGCGGCCCTCCCGGGTGGCCTGGCGCAGGTCGTCCTTGCGGACCACGAGCCCGCGGCCGCTGCGTCCGCGGGCCTTCTGGTGCGGGGCGGCGGCGTGCAGGGTCGCGGCCAGGTGCAGCTTCGTCAGCTGGCCGCGCGGGCGCTGGGCGCCGGTGGTACGGCCGTGCGCGGTGCGGGCGCGTGAACGGCGGCCGGACGCGCCCTCGCCGAGGCCCGGCACGCTGAACATCTTCGTCCGGAACGGCTCTGCGGCCCGTACGGCAGCCTGCTCGGGCGCGTCCCCGCCCTGCCCGGCGGCGGGCTGCGGGGCGGGGGGCTGCGGGGCGGGGGCGGGGGAGTCGGTGTCGGTCCCCGGGTCGGCGTCGGCGTCGGCGGGCTCGTGGGCCTCCTCCGGCGCATCGGGCCCGCCCTGCGGGGGAACCCCGCCGCCGTCGGGGCCGCCACCGTTGTCGTCGGGACCCTCCGGACCCTCCGGACCCGGATCCGGGTCCGGCTCGGGGTCCGGCTCCGGCTCGGGCTCGTCGTCGGCGAAGCCGTCCAGGATCTCGTCGAGCCTGGCCTCGTCCAACCCCGGCGCGTCGAAGGGGTTCCGGCGCCGGCGGTGGGGGAGGGCCAGCAGTGCGGCCTGCCGGACGTCCTCCTTCAGCACCGCCGTACGCCCGGCCCAGGCGGCCAGTGCGGCCGCCGTGCGGGCCATGACGATGTCGGCGCGCATGCCGTCCACCTCGAAGCCGGCGCAGACCGCCGCGATCATCAGCAACGCGCTGTCGCCCAGCCGGACCTTCGGCAGCAGGGCCCGTGCGGCCACCACACCGGCCCGGACCTCGGCCTCGTCACCGGCCCAGCGGGCGGCGAAGGCGGCGGGGTCGTCCTCGTAGGCGAGCCTGCGCCGGACCACCTCGACGCGCTGCTCCGGCTCCCGGGAGGCGGCCACCTCCACGGTCAGCCCGAACCGGTCGAGCAACTGCGGGCGCAGCTCGCCCTCTTCCGGGTTCATCGTGCCGACGAGCAGGAACCGCGCGGCGTGCCGGACCGACACGCCTTCGCGCTCGATGTGGCAACTGCCCATGGCGGCGGCGTCCAGCAACGAGTCCACCAAGTGATCATGGAGCAGATTGACCTCGTCGACGTAGAGGATGCCGCGGTGCGCGGCCGCGAGCAGGCCCGGCTCGAAGGCCTTCACCCCGTCGGCGAGAGCCCGTTCGATGTCGAGCGCGCCGACCAGGCGGTCCTCGGAGGCGCCGACCGGCAGCTCCACCATCCGGGCGGGCCGTGCCGTACCGGGGCCCGGCTCGTGGGGGCCGTCAGGGCAGGCCGGGTCCGGGACGGCGGGCGCGCAGCTGAAGCGGCAGCCGGGCACGACGTCGACCTCCGGCAGTACGGCGGAAAGCGCGCGCACCGCCGTCGATTTGGCCGTACCCTTCTCGCCGCGCACCAGCACCCCGCCGACCGCCGGGCTGACGGCGTTGAGCAGCAGCGCCAGCCGGAGGTCGTCCTGGCCGACCACGGCCGAGAAGGGGAAGAGGGCGCTGCTCATGAACCGATCACTCCTTCGAGTGGCTTGTCGTCGATGCGCACGCTCAGGTGTCCGGGGGGAACCGGACTGGCTGCGTGCTCCCTGCCTCGACAGGGCTGACCCGCTGCTGCACGACCACCTGGTCGAGGTGCTTCTGTGCTCCCCGCACGTGCGGGGATGGTGGTGGTCACGGCGCCCCCGGCGGGAGGAAGGGGAGGGCCGCGGGGGCGCCGCCCTCGATCAGGCGGAGCAGGGCTCCGGTGTCGGCGTGTTCCTCGATCAGGTCGCCGAGCAGGTCGAGCTGCTCCTCGCGGAGCCCCGCGAAGGACGTGTCCGGGGCGGGCACGAACCGGCGGCCGGCCGCTGCCGCGACCTCCCGCAGGAAGGCCCGGCGGAACGCGTCCGACTCCAGCGAGCCGTGCCAGTGGGTGCCCCAGACCGCGCCGACCCGGCAGCCGTCCAGGAACGGCTCCCCGCCCAGCACCTCGGCCACGCCGTGGTGGATCTCGTACCCGTCGACGGGCTCGCCCAGCGCCGAGCCGGTCGGCCGGGCCAGTGTCTTCTCCTGCGCGAAGCGGACCCGGACCGGCAGCAGCCCGAGTCCCTCGACCACGCCCGCCTTCGACTCGACCTCGTCCTCGATCCGCCGGCCGAGCGCCTGGAAGCCGCCGCAGATGCCGAGCACCGGCCGCCCCTGCGCGGCGCGCCGCACCAGCGCATCGGCGAGCCCGCGCTCGCGCAGCCACTGCAGGGCCTTCACCGTTCCGCGGGTGCCGGGTACGACGACCAGGTCCGCGTCGGCGAGTTCCTCGGCCCGGTCCACGAACCGCACGACCACGCCCGGTTCCGCCGCCAGCGCGTCGACGTCCGTGAAGTTGGACATCAGCGGCACCGCGCAGACCGCGACCCGCAGCACGTCCGCGCCGACCGGCGGGGCGACGACCGACTCGCGCACGGCTCCGCGCAGGGAGACCCGCAGACCGTCCTCCTCGTCGATGCCGAGCCCGTGCCGGTAGGGCAGGACCCCGTACGTGGCACGGCCGGTGAGGGACCGCAGCATCTCCATGCCCGGCTCCAGCAGCGAGACGTCGCCCCGGAACTTGTTCACCAGGTAGCCCGCGATCAGCGACTGGTCGGCCTGCGACAGCAGCGCCGTGGTCCCGAAGAAGGACGCGAAGACCCCGCCGCGGTCGATGTCGCCGACCACGACGACGGGGAAGCGCGCGGCCCGCGCGATCCCCATGTTCACGATGTCGGTCCGGCGCAGGTTGATCTCGGCCGGACTGCCCGCCCCCTCGCAGATCACGGCGTCATACGTGCCCCGCAGCTGCTCCAGGCAGTCCGTGACGACGCCGAGCAGCTGCTCCTGGCGGCCGCCGTGGTAGCCGCGGGCGCTCATCTCGCCCACCGGCTTGCCCAGCAGCACCACCTGGCTGCTGCGGTCGCTGCCGGGCTTGAGCAGTACGGGGTTCATCAGCGCGGTCGGTTCGACGCCCGCCGCCTGCGCCTGCATGGCCTGTGCCCGCCCGATCTCGGCGCCCTCGCGGGTCACGAACGAGTTGAGCGACATGTTCTGCGCCTTGAACGGCGCCACCTTCACGCCCTGGCGGGCCAGCCAGCGGCAGATGCCCGCCGTGACCACGCTCTTGCCCGCGTCCGACGTCGTACCGGCGACGAGGAGTCCCCCCGCCCGCTTCGTGCCGCTCATGCCCGTCCCTTCGCCGACTTGCCCGTCCGTCCCGGCTTCCCCGGCCGGCGCGACACCGCGTACCGCAGGGCCGCGCAGGTCCCGAGTGCCAGCCACGTCACCTGCTGCGAGAGCCGTACCGCCCGCTCGATGTCGGCGAGTTCCACCGGCCGGCCCGCCGCACCGTTCAGCACGGCCCGGTGCTCGACCCGCCCGCCGTACGAGAGGGTGCCGCCGAGCCGTACGCCGAGGGCCCCCGCGAAGGAGGCCTCCACCGGCCCGGCGTTGGGGCTCGGGTGCGCGGCGGCGTCGGCGCGCCAGGCCCGTACGGCCCCCCGCCGGTCCGGTCCGGCGACGACGGCCGCGAGCGCGGTCAGCCGGGCGCCGGGCCAGCCCGCGAGGTCGTCGAGCCGGGCGGAGGCCCAGCCGTAGCGCAGGTGGCGGGGCGACTTGTGGCCGACCATGGCGTCGAGGGTGTTCACGGCGCGGAAGGCCAGCAGCCCGGGGACGCCGGCGACGGCGCCCCACACGAGGGCCCCGACCACCGCGTCGGAGGTGTTCTCGGCGACGGACTCGACGACGGCGCGGGCCATCTGCTGCTCGTCCAGGGCCTGCGGGTCGCGCCCGCACAGGTGCGGCAGCCGCTCCCGTGCCACCTCGGCGTCCCCGGCGGCGAGCGCCCCGCCGATGGCGCGGGCCTCGCGGCCCAGCGTGGTGCCACCGACGACGGCCCAGGTGGCGGCGGCGGTCAGGGCGATCCGGGCGGTCGCGGACCGGGAGCGCACGGCGCGGGCGGCCAGCGCGCCGACGGCGGCCGTGCCCCCCACGCAGACGAGGGTGTGGACGGCGCCGCGGGCCCGGTCGTCGCGCCACAGGGCGCGTTCGACGGCGGCGGCGGCCCGTCCGAAAGCGGCCACGGGGTGCCCGCGACGCGGATCGCCGAGGATCCGGTCGCCGATCAGGCCCGCCGTGGCGCCGTACGCGAAGACGCGGTCGGCACGCATGGTTGCAGGTCTGTCCTCACTCAGGGTCCGCGCCCTGGTTCGACGTGTCCGGCGGCGAGAGTTCCTGGCTCCCGGACCGCACGCGTCGCGTGCGCCCCGGTGACAGTGGCGGGACCGCGCCGGATTCGCACCGGACTTCCTCTCCATGCCGCCGTGATGGCTCGGGCAGTCCACCACGCACCGCGAACGCCCGTCAACTCGCCGTTGACCTGCGGCGAGGCAGGTCACACGCACCGGTCGCGGACGCCCCCACGAAGGCCCCCACGAAGGCCCCTGCGGACGCCGCCCGGGACGCGCTCCGGGAGGCGTCCGAGGACACGCGAAAGCTCCCCCCGGGAGAACCCGGAGGGAGCTTTCGCGCGTGGTGCCCGCGTCGTCAGCTGACGATCAGGTAGATGCCGTACGCGACGGCCGCGGCGACGACCGCGAAGCAGGCGTAGGCACCGCTGCGGGCCAGGGTGGCGGCGCCGCCCTGCTCGGTGGCGGCCTCGTGCTTCGACAGGCCCACCAGGCCCAGGGTGAACAGGGCCACGAGGGCGACGGTGGCGGAGAGGCTGACCCCGAAGACGGAGCCGAGGGCTGCCCAGTCGATCTTCATACTGCGGATTCCTCTGTTGTTCGCGGGGTCAGACCGTGGCCGCGGGGGCCGTGGGGGTCGACGGGGCGGGCGCCGGAATGGTGGCCTTCAGGTCCTCGCCCGCCACGGCGGCGGCGGTCGGCGGGACGGTGACGGCGGCCATGGCCGTGGTGACCACGCCCGGGGCCTCGACGTCGACCGGCTGGACGTCGTTGACGTTGCTGTGGTCGACGACCTTGCGACGCGAGATCAGCCAGATGGCCACGCAGGAGCCGACGAGGAAGAGCGTGACGGCGGCAACGCCGACGTCACCGGTGCGCATGACCATCTCGGCGAGCGCGGAGACCAGGGCGGCGGCCGGCAGGGTCAGACCCCACGCGACGAACATGCGGGTGGCGGTGGACCAGCGGACCACACCGCCCTTGCGGCCCAGGCCGGCACCCATGACCGCGCCGGAGCAGGCGTGGGTGGTGGAGAGGGAGAAGCCGAGGCTGGAGGAGGCCAGGATGACGCTCGCGGCCGAGGTCTGGGCGGCGAAGCCCTGCTGCGGCTGGAGGTCGGTCAGGCCCTTGCCCATGGTGCGGATGATGCGCCAGCCGCCCAGGTAGGTGCCGAGCGCGATGGCCGTGCCGGCGGAGACGATGACCCAGACCGGCGGGTTCGCACCGGAGTGCAGGGCGCCGCCGGCGACGAGCGCCAGGGTGATGATGCCCATGGTCTTCTGCGCGTCGTTGGTGCCGTGCGCGAGGGAGACCAGGCCGGCGGAGGCGATCTGGCCGGCGCGGTAGCCCTTGGCGGAGGTCTTCTCGCCGACCCGGCTGCCGAGCTTGTACGTGACCCGTGCGGCCAGCATCGAGGCCACACCGGCCACGATCGGCGCGGCGACGGCCGGGATGAGCACCTTGGTGACGATGACGTCGCCGTTGACTGCGCCGATGCCGGCGGAGGCGACCGCGGCACCGATCAGACCGCCCATCAGGGCGTGCGACGAGCTGGACGGCAGACCGACCAGCCAGGTCACGAGGTTCCAGAGGATCGCGCCGACCAGGGCAGCGAAGATCACTTCGGGCTGGATGCCCTCTTCGTTGACGAGGCCCTTGGAGATCGTCTTGGCGACCTCCACGGACATGAAAGCGCCGACGAGGTTGAGCACGGCGGACATGGCCACCGCCGTCTTGGGCTTGAGGGCGCCAGTCGAGATGGTGGTCGCCATCGCGTTGGCTGTGTCGTGGAAACCGTTCGTGAAGTCGAACACGAGAGCGGTGATGATCACGATCCCGAGGAGAAGCGTTATGTGCTCCATTTACCCAGGCTTCTGTTTGGCGTCAGTGGCTCGCCGACCGTAGGCAACCTGGGTGAACGGAAGATGAACTGGCATCGTCCGAGTGGTGGACCTGCTCGACGCCCCACTCCGCTGTTCGTCCTGGTTTCAGGGTCCATATGTCGATTAATGCATGTCAAAGCGGGGTTAACGAACCCTCCGGCCCGGCCGTCCGGGCCCCCGGCGGGCCTCGAAGCGGAGTCGAAAGTGATCCACATCACCCCGTCGGAGTCCTCGCGGACACGGCCCCGCGCCCCCGCTCCGGCCCCCGCGGCCGGGGTTCCGCTTCCCGTCGGCCGCACGGTCGGCCCGTTCCCCGGTGGCCCGCCCGCCCTCCCGCCTCGACACTGGAGCGGTGCGTACCGCCACTGCGACGGCCGCAGCCGTCGCCACCACCCTCGTCGGCGCCGGCGCGGCCGCGGTCGCGGCCGGCCGCTACGCCGCCGACGCCGCCCTGCGTCCCCGCCCCGGCCGGCCCCTGCCCGGCGGGCCCAGGCTGAGCGTCCACTCCACCGGCCCGGGCCGCGTCGCACTGACCCGCTCCCTGGCCTCGTTGCGGCCCGGCACCTACGGCCTGGCCGGACCGGGGGTGCACGCCATCGTCGGGTCGGTCCTGGGCGGCGCCGCCCCCGACCCCGACACCGTCGTCCGCCGGCTCCTGGCCGTCACCCACGGCAGCCTCGTCCCCGGGGCCCGCGTCGCCCTCACCCCCCAGGTCCACGCCGGCGACCCGGGCAGCGCCCTCGGGCTGGAGTACGCCGACGTGGACGTCCCCGGCGAGCTCGGCGCCCTGCCCGCCTGGTTCGTGCCCGCCACCCGCGGCACCTGGGTCATCGCCGTCCACGGGCTCGGCGCCGGCCGCGAGCACCCGATGGTGGTCATGCCGCTGCTGCACCGCCTCCGGCTGCCCGTCCTCGCCCTCTCCTACCGCGGCGACGCCGGCGCCCCCGCCTCCCCGGACGGCCTCGGCCACCTCGGTGAATCGGAGTGGCGCGACGTGGACGCCGCCATCCGCTACGCCCTGCGCTACGGCGCCCGCCGCGTCGTCCTCCACGGCTGGTCCACCGGAGCCGCCATGGCCCTGCACGCCGCCGAGCGCTCCGCCCTCGCCGACCGCATCGCCGGCCTCGTCCTCGACTCGCCGGTGCTCGACTGGCACGCCACCCTGCGCGCGCTCGTCACCGCGCGGCACACCCCGGCCGCCCTGGTGCCCTTCGCCGTGCGCGCCGCCGAGGGCCGCGCCGGACTGCGGGCCGGCCACCAGCGGCCCGGGGAGGACCCGGGCGGGCTGCGCGTCCCCGTGCTGATCTTCCACGGGCCCGGGGACGCCCTCGCCCCCTGGGAGCCCTCCCGCAGGCTCGCCCAGGCCCGGCCCGACCTCGTCACGCTGCGGACCGTCCTGGACGCCCCGCACGGGGCGATGTGGAACGCCGACCCGCACGGGTACGAGGAAGCCTTGCGCCGCTTCCTCACCCCCCTGATGTGAAGCCCGTGTGCACGCAGGGGCAGGGGTGGTGATTTGTCTGAAATATTCATTCGTTGAGCTGCGGTAACGGCTGGTTCCGTTTGGGCTTTCGGCCGGTGACGGGCGAGACTTCTTTCCGTGACGTCCCGAAAGCCTGATGAGCAGTTGGTTCGCGACTCCAGACTCCGACTCGTCTCCCCGCGCTCCGTCGCAACAGCCCGCAAGGCGGTGACGGACCGACGCACCCGGTCGGCCTCCAGGCCCCCGGCGGGCACCCCCGCCACGGCCGAACTCGCCGCCCGGGCCCGGGCCTCGCTCGCCGACGCCGTGCGGCTCGCCCGCTGGGCCGAACGCAACCTCGGGGCGGGCGACGGACGACGGCCCGCCCCGGCCGGAGCCCTGCCCGCAGCGGACGTCGAAAGGGCCTCCGAAGAACTGGGCCTGACGCACGGGCAGATCCGGGCCGGCTGGGACCGGGCCCGGCTCGCCGGGCTCGTCGAGGTGCACGGCGGCCACGCCCGGCCGGGCTGGCGACTGCGCGCCTGGGACAGCGACGACAGCGCCGTCCTGCGCGGCTGGGTCGCCCTGTTCGACGCCTGGTCGCTGGTGCACCCCGCGCCCGCCGACATCGCCCCCGCCGGCGTCGCCGAGGTCGTCGAGGCGATGCCCCAGCTGCTCTCGCTGCTCCAGCTGTCCGCCGGCCCCGTGACCGTCCCGGACCTGCTGGACCTGCTCGGCCAGCGCGTCGCCGAACTCCGCGACGAGCGGTGCGAGGTGCCGTACGACACCTCCGCGCGCGGGGGAACGTCCGACGGGACCGCTCCGGGCGAGGCACCGGAACCCGCCTCCGAGGACCCGGCAGCCGTCGCGGTCGCGGCCCCCGCGGTCGGCGGCCCGGCGGCCCACGTCCCGCTCTCCCGGCTGCTGCGCTGGGCGCTCGGCGGCCTCGCCGCGGTGGACGCCGTCACCCTCGGCCCGGCGCAGGCCTCGCTGACCCCGCTCGGCAGTTGGGCCGTCTGGGTCAAGCTGGAGCAGATCTGCGTCGCCGCGCAGAGCCCCGCAGGGAACATCGAGCAGTCCGCCGCCGCCATGCTGCACGGCTGCGCCGGCCTCACCCCCGGTCCGGCCCGCGCCGAATACCGGGCCTGGCTCGCCGCCCGGCCCGTCGGCCACGCCGTCGGCGAGCTGCTGGGTGCCGCCCGCGGCGACGACGCCCTCCTGCGGGGCCTCGCCTTCGAGGCCCTCCGCGTCGTCGGCGCCCCCGCCGAGCCCGAGGTCCGCGCCGCCGCCAGCGAGCCCGCCCTGCGGCCGTACGCCCTGCTCTGGCTCGCCGAGCACGACGGGATCGACCCCGACGAGGCCCCGGACGTCCTCACCCCCGAGGAGTCGACGTGGCTCTGGGTCGACACCGCGGCCGCCATCGCCGACCACGGCGAGGCCGGCCTGCTGGCCCGCCACCTCGACTCGGCCGTCCGGACCACGGTCCCGCGGCTGCTGGACGAGGTCCGCGCGGTCGGCCACCCCCGCACCGTGCAGGTCCTGGTGGCGCTGGCCGCCGCACACCCGGACCCGGCCCTGGCCAAGGCGGTCCGCCGGGCCGCCTTCCAGGTCCACACCGGCGGGGCCTGACCGGGCGGCGGACCGGCCGGACGGCTACCGGCCGGGCGTGAGGAGGGACGCGCCGCGGGCGTCAGAGCTGCGGCGCGTACGTCCCGAAACTCCAGACGTTGCCCTCGACGTCCCGGGCCATGTAGTCCCGCGACCCGTAGTCCTGGTCGGTGGGCTCCATCAGGATCTCCGCCCCGTGCTCCACGGCCCGCCGGTGGTGCGCGTCCACGTCGTCGACCACCACGTAGATGCCGGTCGGGCCCGCGCCCGCCATCGCCGCGTCGAAGACGCCGCCCGTCCCCCTGCTGCCGAGCATGACCGCACCCGGGCCGTACGAGAGCTCGGCGTGTCTCACCGTGCCGTCCTCGCCCTCGTACACCGCGACCCGGGTGAACCCGAACGCCTCCGTCAGCTGCCGGATCGCGGCCTTCGCGTCGCGGTAGACGAGAGCGGGAAGGACGGACGGCTGTCCGGCCATGACGATCACCCCTTGTCGGCTCGTGCGTGTGCTCGTGAACGTGACCTGCGCAACAGCATGGCAGTCGGCACCGAAGACGGCCGGAAGGCGGTCACCGCAACCGGACGGCGGTCACCGGAAGGTGTTGCAGCGGGCCGGGTCACCGGTCCGGTACCCGTGGAGGAACCACTGCCCGGCGCTGCACCGACGAGCCGTGCGTCCAGGCCTCCGGCGTCACCCGGACCTGGACCTGCTGCCGGATCCGGTCGTCGATCAGCGGCCGAAGAGACCGTCGACGCGGGGCGTACACCCCGAGGCCACGCCGGGCGAACCCCTCCCGCCCGAAGGCCTGCGTGTCGCCCACGACCGCGACCGGCCGGCAGTCCCGCCGTGCGTTCGCGTCCCGTCCCGTCCGGTCCGGCAGCTGGGCTGTACCTCGCCGGCCGACGCGGCGCTCGCCCGCACCTCCGGCTCCCCCGAGGACAGCCCGAGCTCGTCCGGCCCCATCCCGAACAGCAGCCCGAGGACCAGCGCGACGAGCCCGGCGACGCCGCCGATGGCGGCCCTCCCGCCCGGGACGCGGCTGCCGCGCACGTCCTCGACCTGGGAGGTGTCCAGGTCGGCGTCATCGTCGAACTGCACGGGGCGCACCGCCCTCGGTTCCGCGTGCCCACCCCTGCGGCGAGTAGCGCCCGGCCCCTCCCGGCGCGCGCCCCGGCCTGCGCCGCCAGGGCCCGCGCCCCCGCGCGGCGCCTGCGCCCGAAAACAGGTTGCGCACCCCCGGTAGAATGAATCCCATGGCAAATCTCCTCGCGGATTAGCGGCGTCGAAGCTCGCACCCGCCCCCTTCCGCCGTTCCCACCGCCCTGGAGCATTTCCTTGATCACCGCTACCGGCATCGAGCTGCGCGCCGGCGCCCGCATCCTCATCGAGTCCGCCTCCTTCCGCGTCGCCAAGGGCGACCGCATCGGCCTGGTCGGCCGCAACGGAGCGGGCAAGACCACCCTCACCAAGTGCCTCGCCGGCGAAGGACAGCCCGCCGCCGGCGCCATCACCCGTTCGGGTGAGGTCGGCTACCTGCCGCAGGATCCGCGTACGGGCGACCTCGACGTCCTCGCCCGCGACCGGATCCTGTCCGCCCGCGGCCTCGACGTGCTGATCAAGAAGATGCGCGCCAACGAGGACCGCATCGCCAACGGCTCCGGCGCCACCCGGGAGAAGGCCCTGCGCCAGTACGAGCGCCAGGAGACCGAGTTCCTCACCAAGGGCGGCTACGCCGCCGAGTCCGAGGCGGCCACCATCTCGGCCGCCCTCGGTCTGCCGGACCGGGTCCTCGGCCAGCCGCTGCACACGCTCTCCGGCGGTCAGCGCCGCCGCGTCGAGCTCGCGCGGATCCTCTTCTCGGACGCCGACACCCTGCTCCTCGACGAGCCCACGAACCACCTCGACGCCGACTCGATCGTCTGGCTGCGGGACTACCTCAAGACCTACCGCGGCGGCTTCATCGTGATCTCCCACGACGTCGACCTCGTCGAGACGGTGGTCAACAAGGTCTTCTACCTCGACGCCAACCGCTCGGTCATCGACGTCTACAACATGGGCTGGAAGCTCTACCAGCAGCAGCGCGAGGCCGACGAGAAGCGCCGCAAGCGCGAGCGCCAGAACGCCGAGAAGAAGGCCGCGGCCCTCAACGCGCAGGCCGACAAGATGCGCGCCAAGGCCACCAAGACCGTCGCCGCGCAGAACATGGCCAAGCGCGCAGACCGGCTGCTGGCCGGCCTGGAGGCCGTGCGCGCCCAGGACAAGGTCGCCAAGCTGCGCTTCCCCGAGCCCGCGCCGTGCGGGAAGACGCCGCTCACCGCCGAGGGACTGTCGAAGTCGTACGGCTCGCTGGAGATCTTCACCGACGTCGACCTGGCCATCGACAAGGGCTCCCGGGTCGTCATCCTCGGCCTCAACGGCGCCGGCAAGACCACCCTGCTGCGCCTGCTGTCGGGCACCGAGGCACCGGACACCGGCGCCGTCACCCCCGGCCACGGCCTCAAGCTCGGCTACTACGCCCAGGAGCACGAGACCCTGGACCCGGACCGCAGCGTCCTGGAGAACATGCGCTCCGCCGCGCCCGACATGGACCTGGTGGACGTCCGCAAGACGCTCGGCTCCTTCCTGTTCTCCGGCGACGACGTCGACAAGCCCGCCGGCGTCCTCTCCGGCGGCGAGAAGACCCGCCTCGCGCTCGCGACGCTGGTCGTCTCCTCGGCGAACGTCCTGCTCCTCGACGAGCCCACCAACAACCTCGACCCGGCCAGCCGCGAGGAGATCCTCGGGGCGCTGCGCACCTACAAGGGCGCCGTCATCCTCGTCACGCACGACGAGGGCGCGGTCGACGCCCTGGAGCCGGAGCGGATCATCCTGCTCCCGGACGGCGTCGAGGACATGTGGGGCCCGGACTACCGGGACCTCGTCGCCCTCGCCTGACGCTCGGGCGTCGCCGGGCGGCCGCCCCGCGGTGCCCGGCGACCGCCCGGCGGGTTGATCCAGTTCCTTATGGATCATTCGGCTCAGACGTTCTCCATCATCTGAGTGAGACGGTCTCGTACCGCTGCGCTCTGTACGACGGCCCTGGCCGCGCTTTCTCGGGAAGGCGCCCCGGGGCCGTGTTTTTTCGGTTCCCACCGTCTGACCTGGTGATTCCTTGCGCGGACGGAGAAATGTGACGGACGTCATGCAGCGGAAGCGGAGATTCCGTTCCGCTTGTGTGTCCATGCCTGGGGAAATGCCGTCGTACCGACCTTGCTGAATGGGTGGCCAGGAAGCCGGGGAGGGGTGATCATGAGAAGTCCAGAGCGCACTTCCCATGAGGAGGCACGGGTGGCCGAGACTCTGAAGAAGGGCAGCCGGGTGACCGGCGCCGCGCGCGACAAGCTCGCGGCAGACCTGAAGAAGAAGTACGACTCCGGTGCGAGTATCCGTGCGCTGGCCGAGGAAACCGGCCGGTCCTACGGATTCGTCCACCGGATGCTCAGCGAGTCCGGAGTCGTGCTGCGCGGTCGCGGTGGCGCGACACGCGGGAAGAAGGCGACTTCGATCTGATCGCGGCCCCGACCGTCAGGCCCGGGGCCGGGAAAGACCAACGCTTGCCTGCCTGAACCGCGGTTCCTTCGGTGACCCCCGGTCGACCGACCGGTCGACCGGGTGGTTACTGTGCAGTCACTTGGGCCGAGACTGCGGCCGACTGCACACCACCGGAGGCACCCGATGGCTCTGCTCGACAAGGATGGCGTACGGCTCACCGTGGACGACGCCGTCGCCACGGTGACACTGACCAATCCGGCCAAGCGAAACGCTCAGTCCCCCGCGCTCTGGCGGGCGTTGACGGAGGCCGGACGGTCGCTGCCGGGCACCGTCCGGGTCGTGGTGCTGCGCGGCGAGGGCAAATCCTTCTCCGCCGGGCTCGACCGGCAGGCGTTCACCCCCGAGGGCTTCGAGGGTGAGCCCTCCTTCCTCGACCTGGCGCGCGGTTCGGACGAACTGCTCGACTCCACCATCGCCGAGTACCAGGAGGCCTTCACCTGGTGGCGCCGCAACGACATCGTCTCCATCGCCGCCGTGCAGGGACACGCGATCGGCGCGGGCTTCCAGCTGGCCCTCGCATGCGACCTCCGCGTCGTCGCCGACGACGTCCAGTTCGCCATGCGCGAGACCAGCCTGGGACTGGTCCCCGACCTGGCGGGCACCCAGCCGCTGACCTCCCTCGTCGGCTACGCCCGCGCGCTCGAGATCTGCGCGACGGGCCGCTTCGTGCACGCCGAGGAGGCCGAGCGGATCGGGCTCGCCAACCTCGTCGTCCCCGCGGACGAACTCGACGCCGCGGTCCAGGACCTCACCTCGGCGCTGCTGGCCCCGCCGCGGGACGCGGTGATCGAGACCAAGGCGCTGCTGCGCGGCGCTCCGTCCCGCGCGTACGACGACCAGCGCGCCGCCGAGCGCGCCGCCCAGGCCCGCCGCCTGCGCGACCTGGCCGGACTCTCCGACTGACGGCCGGGCCCGGCGCCGGCCCTCTCCCGTTCCGCCGGGCCCCGCCCACCGGTCCCGTACGCCGGTGGCGGGGCCGTATGCCGGGCCGACCGGCGTAGTCCCGGGGCGCCGCGGCGTCCGCGCGCTTACCGTGGTGGTGCGAGTGATTCCATCCGCGCGAAGGGACACGCGATGACCGAATCCGCTTCCGGGGGCGCCGCCCGCGACCCCGCCGACCGCGGCCGTACGACCGTCTCCGACGGCGTGGTCGAGAAGATCGCCGGACTCGCCGCCCGAGAGGTCGAGGGCGTCCATGCCATGGGCAGCGGCAGCGGACTGTCCCGGACCTTCGGGGCCGTCCGCGACCGGGTCCCGGGCGGGGCCAAAACGTCCGTCACCCGCGGGGTGAAGGCCGAGGTGGGCGAGGTGCAGACGGCCCTCGACCTGGAGATCGTCGTCGACTACGGGGTGTCCATCCGGGACGTGGCCAGCGCCGTCCGGCTGAACGTGATCTCGGCCGTCGAGCGGATGACGGGCCTGGAGGTCGTCGAGGTCAACATCGCGGTCAGTGACGTCAAACTGCCCGACGAGCCGGACGAGGAGCAACCGGAGCCCCGACTCCAGTGAGGGAGCCCGCATGAGGATGGCTGCCGTCGGCCTCTTCGCCGGCATGGCGCTGGCGTTCGCCGGCTACTTCGGGGGCTTCGGCGCGTTCCTGCTGGTCGCGGCGCTCGGTGCGGTCGGCTTCATCGCCGGCCGGTTCCTGGACGGGGATCTGGAACCCGGCGACTTCTTCCGCCCGCGCGACCGTGGCAGGTGAAGGTGAGCCGCCGATGAGCACACCGGCGAAGGACACTCCGCCGAAAGGCACCCGGCCGAAGGGCACCCGGTCGAAGGGCGGCCCGCAGGTCGGCCGGGTCCCGGCCGGCACGCCACCGGTCGGCGGGGACCAGGCCGGTGGCGTGCCGGCCCGGGTGCCGCCCGCCGAGCGGGGGGCCACCCACATCGCCGACCGGGTCGTGGCCAAGATCGCGGCCCAGGCGGCCCGGGAGGCGCTGGCCGTACGGCCGGGCGGGCCGCCCAGGGGCGCCGGGCCGGGGGGTGCGGCCCCGCCGCACGCCGCCGTGACCGTGCACCACGACATCGCGCGGGTCCGGGTGAGCCTGGAGCTCGGCTACCCGTCCGACCTCGCCGAGAGCTGCGCGGCCGTGCGCCGCCAGGTGGTCCGGCGCGTCGAGGACTGCGCCGGCATGGCCGTACCGGAGGTCGACATCGACATCGAGCACCTGCACTCCGCGCACATCCGCAGTGCCGCCGTACGGGACCGGAAACTGCGGTGACGGCCCCCGAACCGGCGGATCCGGCGACGGCCGGCCGCGGGGCGGGCGCGCGCGGGACGGGCAGCGGGAAGGGTCCCCGCGGGCGCGGTGGCCGCCGCCGCGGCGACCACGCCCCGGGCCGCCCGCCCCACGCCGGCCGGTTCTGGTCGGCCCGGCGGATTCCGGCCGCGCTCACCGCGCTCGTCCTGCTCGGGGCGGCGGGCCTGTTCCTCTACGACCTCGCCGCGGTACGGGCCGACCGACCCGGCATGCAGTGGCGCCGCTACCTCGCCGCCCGGCTGGCCGAGTACACGCCCGCCGACCCGGAGGTGCTCGTCGCCGCCGGGGTCCTCGTCGTGGCCGGGGCGGTCCTGCTGGTGCTGGCCCTCACCCCCGGGCTGCGCGGCGTGCTGCCGATGCTGCCCCCCGACGAGGGGGACGGCGCCGGGATCCGGGCCGGGCTCGGCCGGAAGGACGCCGCACTGGTGCTGCGGGACCGGGCCATGGAGGTGTCCGGGGTGCGGTCCGCGCGGGTGCGGGTGGGTCGCACCCGGGTCGCCGTGCGGGCCGCCTCGCACTTCCGCGAACTGGACGCCGTACGGGCCGACCTGGAGGCCGTACTCACCGTCGGCATCGGCGAACTGGGCCTCGCCCATCCGCCGCAGCCGCGGGTACGGGTCACCCGGGCCGCCGAAGGGAAGAGGTGAGCCCCGTGCTCCGGACAGTCAACCGGATTCTGCTCGGCCTGGTGGGGCTCGTCCTCCTCGCCGCCGGCGCGGGACTGCTGGCGGCGGCGCCGCCGCTCGGCGGCCGCCACGCCCCGCTGCTCGCGGCGCAGACCCGGCGCGAGCACTGGCAGGCCGGGGGCTGGTGGTGGGCCGTCGCCGCCGGACTGGCGCTGTGCGTGCTGCTCGCCCTGTGGTGGCTGCTGGCCCAACTGCGCCGCCCGCGGTTGCCGGCCGTGGTGGTCGACACCGGTGACGGGGAGTTCGCCGTGCTCCGGGGCCGCGCGCTGGAGGAGGCGGTGGCCGCGGAGGCCGGAGCCCTGGCCGGGGTCGCCCGCTGCCGCGTCGTACTGCGCGGTCGGCGCGGCGCGCCGAGCCTGCGGCTGGCCCTGGAACTGGAGCCGTACGCCGTCCCGGCCGATGCGCTGGCCGCGCTGGCCGGGCCGGTGCTCGGCCACGCCCGTACCTCGACGGGTCTCGCCGGGCTCCCGGCCGAGGCCCGGCTCCGCGTGCCCAGGCACCGTGCCAGCCGCGTCACCTGACGGCCCCGTGGCCCCCCGCCGACCGGGGCCCGGCGGGGCGGCCCGTCAGAAGCCGTGCCGGAAGCCGCCGTCGACCGGCAGCATCACACCCGTCAGGTACGAGGCCGCCGGCGACAGCAGGAACGCCGCGGTCCGGCCGAACTCCTCCGGGGTGCCGTAGCGGCCCAGCGGGATGTGGGCCTCGTTGGCCGCGCGGGCCGCCCGCACATCGCCCGACAGCGAGTCCAGCTCCCGCACCCGGTCCGTGTCGATCCGGGCCGGCAGCAGCCCGACCACCCGGATGCCCCGCGGCCCGAGCTCCACCGAGAGGGACTTGGCGAACCCGGCCAGCCCGGGCCGCAGGCCGTTCGAGATGGTCAGGCCGGGGATCGGCTCGTGGACCGACCCCGACAGGACGAACCCGATGACCCCGCCCTCGCCCAGTTCGGCCGCCGCCGCCCGGGCCAGGCGCACCGCGCCCAGGAACACCGCGTCGAACGCCTGCGCCCACTGCGCGTCGGTGGTGGTGGCCGCCGAGCCGGGCGCAGGGCCGCCGACGCTGACGAGGATGCCGTCGAAGCGGCCGAAGCGCTCCTTCGCCGTGGCGATGAGCCGGCCGGCGGCCTCCGGGTCGGCGTTGTCGGCCGCGACCCCCAGCGCGTTCGGGCCGAGCGCCGCAGCGGCCGCTGCGGCCCGCTCCTCGTCACGGCCCGACACCACGACGCGGGCGCCGTCCGCGGCGAGCTCGCGCGCGGAGGCGAAGCCCAGGCCGCGGGTGGCGCCGGTGACGATGTAGACACGGTCCTTCAGTCCAAGATCCATGTCCGACAACCTACGCCGTGCAGACCCGCACCGTAACGGGCTGCGCGTGCTGCGGTCCGCGTCACACCGTCGGAGCCGGCTCCCGCACGGGGGCATCGGCGGCGGCCGCCGCGGCCTGCCGGTCGCGCTTCTCCCGCCGTACGAGGACCAGCCAGCCCACCGGCACCGAGGCGGCGAACAGCCACCACTGCACCGCGTAGGCCATGTGCGCGCCGATCGAGTCGTGGTCGGGCTCGGCGACCGGCTCGGGCGTGCCGTCCGCCGGGGCCGGGGAGGCGAGCTCCAGGTAGCCGCCGAGGACGGGCCGGCCGAGGGACGCCGCCTGCTGCTCGCTGTTGATCAGCATGACCTGGCGGTCCGGCAGCCCCTTGCGGTCCTTGATGCCGCTGCCGCGGCTGGTCTCGTCGGCCTTCAGCCGGCCCGTGACCGTCACCTCGCCGGAGGGCGCGGCCGGCACCGGCGGGTAGGCGCGCGGGTCGTCGCCGCCCGCCACCCAGCCGCGGTTGACCAGCAGGACCCGGCCGTCGGCCAGCACGAGCGGGGTCACGACGTGGAAGCCGACCTTGTCGTTGTTGGAGGTGCGCATCCGGACGACCACCTCGTGCGCGGTGTCGTACGTACCGGTGGCGGTGACGGCCCGCCAGTAGTCGGACCGCGGGACCAGGTGTCCGGGGGAGGTCAGCTCGGTGACGGGCACCGGCTTCGCGGTCAGGTTGGTCGCGATCAGCTCGTTCTGGGCGACCCGGTGCTCGTGGCGGTGGTACTGCCAGAACCCCAGCTTGATCATCACGGGGATGAGGACGAGGGCGAAGAGGGTGAGGGTCACCCACTGCCGGGTCAGCACAAAGCGGTACACGCCCACGACGGTACCCCCAGCCGCGAGGACCCCGGCAGCCGGGTGGCCGTCCGGGGTCGGGAGCGGGTCGGAGGGAAGGACGGGTAGCGCGGGGTGGGGGAGGGGAGCCGACGGGGCGACAGGGGGTGGAAGGGGCGCGCGTCACACGCGGTCGACGATGCCCGCCTTTCCCTCGGCGCGGGCGCAGTGGGCGCCGCAGTACCACTGGCCCTGCACCTCCACGCCCTGCCCGATGATCTGTACCCGGCAGTGCTCGCAGATCGGCGCCATGCGGTGGATGGCGCAGGAGAAGCAGTCGAAGACGTGCACGGCGCCCTGCGCGTGCACCTCGAAGGACATGCCGTAATCGTTTCCGCAGACCTCACAACGTGCCATGCGCCACAGGGTGGGACCGCGGGGCGGGCCGGGGAAGCGGGCGCCGGGCGAGTCGCCCGACGCTCACCCGTCTGCCGCAGCCACGTCCCGCAGCAGCTGGGTGAAGGCCGCCTCGTCGACCACCGGTGTTCCGTAGGCCTTCGCCTTGACGGTCTTCGAGGTCGCCGAGTCGGGGTCGTTCGTCACGAGCAGGCTCGTGAGCCGCGACACACTCGTCGCGACGTGCAGACCCGCCTCGACCGCCCGGTCCTCCAACAGCTCGCGGTCGACCGAGGTGTCGCCCGAGAAGGCGACCCGCATGCCCTGCTTCAGCGGCTCGCCGTCCGTGTAGCGCCCCGGGTTGGGGTGCGGGCACGGCGGACGCTTGCGCGAGGGCCGCCAGCTGCTGCCGCGGTACGAGGCCTGGTGGCCGATCCGCGCGGTGGCGGGGGAGTCCGACCACTCCGTCAGCGGCCGGCACTCCAGCAGCGGCAGCCGCACCCCGCCCTGCGCGGCGGCGTGCAGCGAGGGGCGGAACGCCTCCGCCAGGACGCGGGCGTCGTCCAGGGCGTGGTGGGCGCGCTGCTGGACCACGCCGAAGTGCGCGGCGAGCGACTCCAGCTTGTGGTTGGGCAGCGGGAGGGCCAGCTCCTTCGACAGGGCGATGGTGCACAGCCGCTGACGGACCGGCGCGGTCCCGGCGGCCCGCGCGTACTCCCGGGCGATCATCTGCCAGTCGAACATGGCGTTGTGGGCGACCAGCACCCGGCCGTCGAGGCGCTCGGCGAACTCCTCGGCGACGTCCTTGAACAGGGGCGCCTCCTGGAGCATTTCGCTGGTCAGACCGTGGATCCAGACCGGGCCCGGATCGCGCTGGGGGTTGACCAGGGTGTACCAGTGGTCCTCCACGTTGCCCTGCGCGTCGAGCCGGTAGACGGCCGCGGAGACTATCCGGTCGTCGCGTGCGAGCCCGGTGGTCTCCACGTCGACGACCGCGTACCCCGTGGGGTACGCGGTCGGCCAGGTCGTCTCTGCGGTCGTACGGTCGTCGAGCATGGTCACAGAGGATACGGGCCCGCACCGACAGCCCGTTCCCCGCCGGGGTCGGATTCCGGCCGCGGCGGGGAGCCCGGTCCGCTGCCACCGGGCCCCAGGAGCGCGGTCACCAGGGCGCGTACGGAGAGCAGGAACAGCCGCTCCGGGTCGGCGGGGCGGGCCAGTGCCCGGGACAGGGCCGGGTCCGCGGGGGCCTGAAGGTCCCACAGCTCTCCCTCGGCCGGGGACTGGGCGGGGGAGCGCTCCCGGTTCCGCTCGACCAGGACGAAGCCCACCGCCTGGAACTGGACGGCCCGGACCGCGTCCGCCGCCCGCGCCCCACGCAGCCCCGCCGCGTGCACCTCGCGGACCAGCGCCTGCTGGGCGGGCAGGAACATCCGCTCGGTGAGCCCCCGCTCGTGCACCATCGCGATCAGGTGCGGGTGCGCCCGCAGCTCGCGGCGCAGGGCCAGGGCCACGGAGACGACCCGCTCGGTGGGGGTGCGGCCGACCGGCCGGATCGCGCCCATCTGGCGCACGGTGAGCTCGACGAGTGCGTCGAGGAGGGATTCGCGGTTGCCGACGTGCCAGTAGATGGAGGTCACCGCCGTGCCCAGCTCGGCGGCGAGCCGGCGCATGGTCAGGGCGGCCGGCCCGTGCTGCCTGACCAGGCGGGCGGCCGCCCGGAGCACCTCGTCGCGGGTGAGCGCGGACCTGGCCATGGGCGGTCGCCGCCAATCCGTGGCAAATCTGTCGCACCGTCAGTTTCGCTGTGTGCGGGGGTCTTTACCCTTCATCGGGGTCGGTGTAACTGTGTTACAGAACCTCCCCCGGACTCGTCCGGGGGACCCCAGAAGGGTGGTGCGAACCATGGCACGCGTACGGTACGGAGCGCGCACCGAGGCCGAGATCACGGCCTCGCGTGCGAGGAGCTCCAGCCTCCCCGACATCTGGTCCACCGGTGTGGTGGCCGTCTGGGAGACCGACCCCGACGTGGTGGCGGCGGTCCTGCCGCCCCCGCTGAAGCCCGCCGAACGGCCCCTGGTCCGGGCCACCGTCAGCCGGGTCGACCTGCCCGGCTACCCACTGGGCGCCGGGTCGGTGGCGGTCGCCGCCCGGCACGGCGGCGTCGACGGCTGGTACCCGCTGGTGATGCCCATGACCCACGAGCGCGCGCTGACCGGCGGCCGCGAGGTCTTCGGCGAGCCGAAGAAGCTGGGCGAGGTCGCCGTCGAGCGCGACGGGCTCGTCGTCCGGGCCTCGCTCGCCCGGCACGGCATCGCCTTCGTGGAGGTGCGCGGGGCGGTCGACCGGGAGCTGCCGCCGCCCGCACCGGCCCGCAGGACCGACTTCTACTTCAAGTTCCTGCCCGCGGTGGACGGCTCGGGCTTCGAGGACGATCCGGTGCTCGTGCACTGCACGCGCAACGAGAAGGTCCGCAAGCTGGAGCACGTCACCGGTGACATCGTCCTGCGCGAGTCGATGTTCGACCCCGTCGCCGACCTCGTCGTCCGCCGCACCGTCGAGATCACCATCGGCGAGAAGACCACCGACCAGCGGGGCCGCGCCGTCGAGCGGGTCAGCGCCCAGGCCCTCCTGCCCTACCTCCACCAGCGCTACGACGACCCCCAGCAGGCCTTCGACGGCCCGCCCGAAGGGAGCGCGTGAGATGCGGCTCGAAGCCGGCCAGACCGCCGTCGTCACCGGAGCCGCCAGCGGCATCGGACTCGCCATGGCCCGCAGCTTCGCCGCCGAGGGCCTCCGGGTCGTCCTCGGCGACGTGGAGGAGACCGCCCTGCACAAGGCCGCCGGCGAGCTCACCGCGGAGGGCGCCGAGGTGCTCCCCGTCCGCGTCGACGTCGGCGACCGCGAGGCCGTCCTCGCCCTCGCCGACACCGCGTACGAGGCCTTCGGTGCCGTCCACGTGCTCTGCAACAACGCCGGCGTCGGCTCCGGCGCCGAAGGCCGGATGTGGGAGCACGAACCCGCCGACTGGCAGTGGGCCTTCTCCGTCAACGTGTGGGGCGTCTTCCACGGCGTCCAGGCCTTCGTCCCCCGCATGATCGCCGCCGGCCACCCCGGCCACGTCGTCAACACCTCCTCCGGCGACGGCGGCATCGCCCCCCTGCCCACCGCCTCCGTCTACGCCGTCACCAAGGCGGCCGTGGTCACCATGACCGAATGCCTCTACGCCCACCTCAAGGCCGAGGGCGCACCCGTCGGCGCGTCCGTCCTCTTCCCCGGACCGCACATGCTCCGCACCGGACTGTGGGAGTCCCACCGCAACCGCCCCGAGCGGTACGCCAAGCAGCGGCCCCGCAGGACCCCGTACCGCACCCTCGACCAGTACGAGAGCGCCATGCGGGACGCCGGCCACGAGGTGCGGTTCACCCCCGTCGAGGAGGTCGCCGCCCACGTCGTCGACGGGATCCGCGCCGACCGCTTCTGGATGCTGCCGCCGAGCGAACACAGCGACCGCCAGATCCGCGCCCGGTCGCAGTCCATGCTCGACCGCGCCGATCCCGCCTACCTGGAGAACTTCATCCTCGACTGAGGAGCCACCGTTGAGCGACCGTGCCAGCGACAGCGCGTACGACGACCCGTACCTGGTCATCTCCTCCGACTGCCACGCCGGACTGCCCACCGAGCGGTACCGCCCCTACCTCGACCCCCGCTTCCACCGCGCGTTCGACGAGTTCCTCGACCAGCGCGACGCCCGCCGCGAGGAGGCCACCCGCCTCGGCATCCGCAACGAGGCCTTCGCCGCGAAGTGGTTCCACGACCACGAGGAGGGCCTCAAGGGCGGCTGGGACACCGTCCGGCGACTCAAGGAACTCGACGGCGACGGGGTGGCCGCCGAGGTCGTCTTCCCCGACGCCGACGCCGTGGACAGCCAGACCGCCGCGCCCTTCGGCGTGGGCCTCGGACTCTCCGGCGACCAGGACCCCGAGCTCGGCATGGCCGGGGCCCGGGCGCACAACCGCTGGCTCGCCGAGTTCGTCTCCGAGCACCCCGAACGCCACTGCGGGGTGGCCCTGCTGCCCGTCACCGGCGACCCCGACCAGGTCGTCGCGGAGATCCACCGGGCCAAGGAGTCCGGCCTGGGCGCCCTGATGATCCCCTCCATGTGGGTCGACAGGGCCCCGTACCACGACCGCCGCTACGACCCGGTCTGGGCGGCCGCCGCCGCGACCGGCATGCCGGTCGTCACCCACTCCGGGGCCGCGCCCCGCCACGAGTACGGCGACCACCTCGGGATCTACGTCTCCGAGGTCACCTGGTGGCCCGCCCGCCCGCTGTGGTTCCTGCTCTGGTCCGGGGTCTTCGAACGGCACCCGGGGCTCAGGTTCGGCATCGCCGAGGCCGGCTGCTGGTGGCTGCCCAACCAGCTGTGGTTCATGGACCGGCTCTACCTCGGCGCCCACGGCGGCAAGAAGCTCAGCCCGTTCGCCGAGCTGAAGCGGCCGCCCAGCGAGTACCTGGACCGGCAGGTGTTCATCTGCGCGACCAACACCAAGCGGCGCGAACTCGCCCAGCGGTACGAGATCGGCGTGGACAACATCCTGTGGGGCTCCGACTTCCCGCACCCCGAAGGCACCTGGCCCGCCACCCGGCAGTGGCTCCGCGACACCTTCCACGACATCCCCGTCGCCGAGACCCGCCGGATGCTGGGCCTGGCCGCCGCCGAGGCCTTCGGCTTCGACACGGCGAAGCTCGCCCCGACCGCCCGCCGCATCGGCCCCACCCCGGCGGACCTCGGCCAGCCCGCGGACCAGGCCGCGGTCGAGGCGTCCTGGGCCCGCTCCCGCGAGACCGGCCGGCACTGGCTGACCGGCGGCGACTTCCCCGTCCTGGGGGTGGCGCCGTGACGCAGGACCGCTACACGGTGATCTCCGCGGACTGCCACGCGGGCGCCGACCTCCTCGACTACAAGCCGTACCTGGAGAAGCGCCACCACGACGACTTCGACGCCTGGGCCGCCGGCTACGTCAACCCGTACGAGGACCTCCTCGCCGACACCGCCGACCGCAACTGGGACTCCGACCGGCGGCTGGCCGACCTGGAGGCCGACGGCATCGTCGCCGAAGTGGTCTTCCCCAACACCATCCCGCCGTTCTTCCCCAGCGCCTCCCTGATGGCCCCGGCACCGACCCGGGCCGAGTTCGAACAGCGCTGGGCCGGCCTGCGCGCGCACAACCGCTGGCTCGCCGACTTCTGCGCGCGGGCCCCCGGCCGCCGCGCGGGCGTGGCGCAGATCCTGCTGAACGACGTCGACGAGGCGGTACGGGAGGTCCGCCGCACGAAGGAGGCCGGCCTGACCGGCGGCATCCTGCTCCCCGGAGCCCCGCCCGGCAGCGGCGTCCCGGAGCTGTACGCGCAGGCCTACGACCCGATCTGGGCGGTCTGCGACGAGCTGGACGTGCCCGTCAACCACCACGGCGGCTCCGCCTCGCCGCCGCTGGGGGACGAACCGGCCGCCCGCGCGGTGTTCATGGTGGAGACCACCTGGTTCTCCCACCGCGCCCTGTGGCACCTGGTCTTCGGCGGGGCCTTCCGCCGCCACCCCGGCCTGAAACTGGTCCTGACCGAGCAGGGATCCGGCTGGATCCCGGGCGTGCTCGACATGCTGGACTACTACCACGGCCGACTGGTGGCAGCTGCGTCCACCGCGGAGTCCAAGTTCGGCGCCGGGCTGGCCGAGGCCATGGGGAGGGGGCCGAGCGAGGTCTGGCGGGACAACTGCTTCGTGGGCGCCAGCTTCATGCGGCCGCACGAGGTACCGCTGCGCCACCGGATCGGCCTCGACAAGATCATGTGGGGCTGCGACTACCCCCACGACGAGGGCACCACGCCGTACTCCCGCGAGGGCCTGCGCATCGCGTACGCGGGCCTGCCGCGGGAGGAGGTCGCGGCGATGGTCGGCGGCAACGCGGCCCGCGTCTACGGCTTCGACCCGGCGCTGCTGGACGCGCTCGCGGCGAAGCACGGGCCGACGGTCGCGGAGATCGCCGAGCCCCTGCCGGAGCCCCCGCCGGACGCCACCAGCCCGGCCTTCGCCCGCGGGGGCTCGGTCCGGGTCTGGTGACGAACGGCTCCCGCCGGGCGGCTCAGCCCCACCGCACGAGCCGCTCCGGCGGGAAGGCCTCGGCCCCGTTGACCGCCATATCGCCGACCACCTCGATCACGATGTGCTCCGCATCGGCGAGCGGGGCGAGGTCCACGGGCCCCTCGGCCCGGTAGACGGTGAGGCGCTCGAAGCGGGGGAGCCCGGCGAGGGGCCGCAGTGAGCCGCCGACCGTGCACCGGCTCAGCGACAGGCGGGTCAGTCCCTCGAGGTGGGTCAGCCGGTCCGGTTCGACCGCCGCCTCGGCGATGTCCAGGCCGGTCAGTGCCGGGCGGGGGCGGTGCGCCACGAGCTGCCGCACGTGGGCGTCGCCGCATATGGCCAGGCTGCTGAGCTTCTGCCAGCGGTCCAGTCCGTCGAGTGCGAGGTCGCGGGCGCCCAGCCCGAGGGACAGCGACTGCAGGCCCTCCGACACCGGAAGTTCGCCGACCCGGTCCACCGGGGGCCGGTAGCCGAGCCCCAGGTGTTCGAGGGCGAGCGGACGCAGCGGGTCCATCGACAGGCCGTCCCGCAGCAGGTAGAGGCTCAGGTTGCGCAGCGGGAGATCGGCCAGCGGCCCGAGGTCGCGGATGTTCGGGCACGTCGACAGGCCGAGGAAGTCGAGGCGGTCCATGCCGCGCAGCGGGGCGAGATCGTCGAGGGCGTCGTTGCGGTAGACGAACAGCCACTCGAGGTCCCGGCGCTGCTCCAGCACCGCTCGCAGGCCGGGAGCCCAGTGCATGTTCACCCGCTTGAGGTGGGTGAGACGGTGGAGCTGCGCGGCCTGTTCGGCCGCGTTCACCAACAGGTTGGCCTCGCCCAGGTCGGCGTCGCCCAGTACCGCCTGCGCGTACTCGGCGGCGTCGAAGCGGCCCCAGCTCTCGGAGAGGGCCTGCGCCACCCGGATGCGCCCGTCCGACCGGAACCGGGCGATGACCTCCATGGCCCGGGGGCCGCCGACCCCCGCAGCGGTGAGGACGACCGCCTCGGCCGTGGCGGCGTCCAGGCCGTCGCCGTGGGGCAGCAGCTCCAGGACGAGTTCCCCCGCCTTTGCCAGCTCCTCGGCCTGGCGGCGGCTGCGCGGCGGGAGGAGTTCGGCGGTGCGGGACTGGATCTCGCGGCGGAGGGACGGGTCCAGTTCCGGGGCGTGTTCCAGGCAGGCCGCGGCCAGCAGGACCAGCCGGTTGCGGGCGCCCTTGACCTTGTCCGCGCGCTTCAGCAGCCCCCGCAGGATGCGGGTCCGTTCGTCCGGCCGCGCGTGGCCCACGGCCATGCGGACCACGTCGTCCCAGGTGTCGTCCTGCGCGTTCTTCACCAGCACGCCGAAGTCCCGGGACTCCACCGCCGCCTTGGCGCCCAGGTAGTCCTGGAACGTGCGGTGGACGAAGTCCACCGCACCCGGCACCGGCTCGCGCAGCAGCCCGCTGCGGATCAGCAGGTGCGCGAACACCTGTTCCGCACCCGCCTGCTCGCGGACCTGCGGCATGCCCTCCAGCCACTCCTCCACCAGTTCGACGGCCTCGTCGCGGCCCGCCTCGACCTGACCGTTGCGGATCAGCCAGTAGGCGAACCGCTGGAGCAGCACGATCTGTTCGTCCCGGGTGAGGTCGACCCCCTCGACCCCGGCTATCTCCCGCTCCGTGTCCCGCCGGACCAGCAGCATGTCCAGCGCGGCGTCGTACAGCTCCTTGCGGGCGCGGGGGAGCTGCATCCGCCGGTCCCGGTTCAGGGCGCACAGCAGGGCGCACATCAAGGGGTTGGTGGCCAGCCGGCCCAGGTCCCGGCGGGCGGAGACCGCTTCCCGCAGGGAGGCCTCGTACGCGTCGAAGTCCTCTCCGGTGGGGCCGGCTTCGGCGCGGGCCGCCGCGTGCCAGTGCGCGATGAACGCGGCCACGTCCTCGCGCTCCATCGGCAGCAGCGAGTGCGGTACGAAGCCCTGCCCGGCGAGCCAGTCCTCGGGGACCGCCGAGGGGCGGGTGGTCACCACGTACCGCGCCTTCGGGAAGGCCGAGACGAGGGAGCGCAGCCAGGTCTCCGTACGGCTGCGCAGGCGCTGCGGGACCTCGTCCACGCCGTCGACCAGGACCAGGGCCCGGCCGCCGAGCATCAGCTCCTCGACCCACCCGGGCGGGGCCGACAGCGGCACCCCCGAGGCCTTGAGGAACTCCTCCGGCAGCGGCAGGTTCTCGGCGGTGGTGAACGCGCGCAGCCGCAGGACGAACGGGACGCAGGTGCTCCAGGGGCCGCCGCTCCGCCGGGCCGCGTGCAGCGCCAGCCACTGGACCAGGGTGCTCTTGCCGGAGCCGGCCGGTCCGCGCAGCAGAACCCGGTCGGCCGCCCCGAGGGCGTGTTCCGCCTTGACGGTGGTCCGGTGCACTCCCGGTTCGCCGGGCAGCATCGGCTGCTGCTCGCCGCTCACCGCGAGGCTGATGTACGCGAGGTCCAGCGGCCATTCCTCCCGCCGCCGACCGGTGGTCAGGCCGAACAGCTGGATCCGCCCGTGGGTGTCGGCCACGTAGCGCGCGTACCGCTCCTCGAAGGCGTGGGCGGTAGCGGCGACCCGGTCCGCCCCGTCGGCCCGCTCCGCCAGCCGGTGCACCGTGCGCTGCAACTCGCCCGTGCGGCGTACGAGTTCCACATCGGCGCGGGCCCCGAAGGACGGGAGGGTCGTCAGGTACTCCGCGGCGTGGACGCACACCAGCCGGATCAGGTCCCGGCAGGCGGCCTCGGCGGCCGGGCCCAGGCCCGCGGCGGCCGGCACGGGCACCTTCGCCGCCAGCTCCGACGGGTCGAGGTCCGCCGCGAAGAGGGCGTCGGCGTCGAGCCGGCCCGCTCCGGCGAAGGCGTCGGTGACCGCGTCGAGCGCGGCCAGTCGTTCGTGCTCCGGCAGTCGGGACACGGCTTCGCCCAGCCGGTCCGCGAGCCGCTCGGCGAGCCGACGCAGCTCCGGTCCGCCGAGTTCCGTCGGCCGCTGCCAGTGCGGCACCGGTCGAACCGGCCGGTCCGTGAGTCCTGCGCCGGGCACCTGCCCGAGCCGTGAGCTCCACAGGCGGCTCGCCGCCGCTCCCGCCGCCCGTAAGGCGGCCGTTTCGAGTCCTGTCACGCGTCCTCCCCCTTGTACCCGGGGTAACCCCATCGGATACTGATCGGTAACAACCCCTAGCGGCACCCCGGAACTCGCCCTAAGGTGCGCCCATGCCAAATCTGCCCGATGTCGTGCTGTGGTCCATACCCGCCTTCGTGCTGCTCACCGTGATCGAGGTGGTGAGCTACCGGATCCATCCCGACGAGGACGCCGCCGGGTACGAGACCAAGGACGCCGTCACCAGCCTCACCATGGGCATCGGCAGTATCTTCTTCGACTTCCTGTGGAAGATCCCGGTCGTCGCCATCTACACCGCGGTCTACGAACTGACCCCGCTGCGGGTGCCGTTCCTGTGGTGGACCTTCCTGCTGATGCTGTTCGCCCAGGACTTCTTCTACTACTGGCAGCACCGCGGGCACCACGTCATCCGGATCCTGTGGGCCTGCCACGTCGTCCACCACAGCAGCCGGAAGTTCAACCTCACCACCGCGCTGCGCCAGCCGTGGACCAGCGCCACCTCCTGGCCGTTCTACCTGCCGATGATCGCCCTCGGCGTGCACCCGGCGGCCGTCGCCTTCTGCTACTCGGTCAACCTCCTCTACCAGTTCTGGATCCACACCGAGCGCATCGACAAGCTGCCCCGCCCCGTCGAGTACGTCTTCAACACCCCCTCCCACCACCGCGTCCACCACGCCTCCCAGGGCGGCTACCTCGACCGCAACTTCGGCGGGATCCTGATCATCTGGGACCGGATGTTCGGCTCGTGGGTCCCCGAGGAGGACAAGCCCGTCTTCGGGCTGACGAAGAACATCGACACCCACAACCCGCTGCGCGTCGCCACCCACGAGTACGCCGCCATCGCCCGCGACGTGCGCGCCGCGCGCAGCTGGCGCGAGCGCGCCGGTCGGGTCTTCCGCGGCCCCGGCTGGCAGCCCGCCGCCACCCCCGCCAGCGCCCCCGCCGCCGCCCCCGCCGCTGAGGCCGCCGCTGAGGCCGCCTGCGCGGCGCCCGCCCCGGAGCGGGCCGCGTGAGCGCCGCCGCCTCCGCGGCCGCTGGACCGGGCACCCACGGAACGGGCGCGGGCGCGGGCACGGGCGCGGGTGGCGGCGGCGCGGCTTCCGCGGCCCGCGCCGCCGCCGGCCGGGTGCTGCTCGCGGCCTTCGCCGCCGCCACCGCCGCCGACCTCGTGTCGCTGCTCGCCGACTGGCACCCCGGCCACGTGGTCTTCAAGCCGCTGCTGATGCCGCTGCTCATCGCGTACGCCGTCACGCGCCGGGCCACGCGGCTGCTGCTCGCGGCCCTGGTGTTCGGCTGGGGCGGCGACCTGACCCTGCTCTTCGACGCCGAGCCCGCCTTCCTCGTCGGCATGGGCTCCTTCGCCGCGGGGCACGTCTGCTACCTCGTCCTCTTCGGCCCGGGCCGGACGCAGCCCGCCCTGGCCGCCGGCTACGCCGCCGCCCTGCTCGGCACCGTCGGGCTGCTGTGGGGCGACCTGCCGGCCGACCTGCGGATCCCGGTCGCCTGCTACAGCCTGCTGCTCACCGCCATGGCCTGCCGGGCGGGCGTGTTCGGCCTGCGCGCGGGCGTCGGCGGGGCGCTGTTCCTGCTGTCCGACTCGCTGATCGCGAGCGGGGTCGCCGCCTGGCCGCAGCTGCCCCGCCCCGACTTCTGGATCATGGCGACCTACGCGGCGGCCCAGTACCTGCTGACGACCGGTGCACTCGATCGCGGTCGGACAGGCGTACGGTAGGGAAGCTGTATCGGCCAACGATGGCCGGATTCCCCCCGCACCCCGACCCGGAGGCTGTACCAGCATGCGCGCCACCGTCATCCACGCCCCGTTCGACATACGCGTGGAGGAGGTTCCCGACGCGGCGGTCCAGCACCCCGGGGACGCCGTCGTCCGCGTCCTGCGCGCCTGCATCTGCGGCAGCGACCTGTGGGCCTACCGCGGCGAGGCCCAGCGGCAGCCCGGCCAGCGCATCGGCCACGAGTTCCTCGGCATCGTGGAGGAGACCGGCTCCGAGGTGTCGGGGCTGCGGGCCGGCGACCTGGTCGTCGCGCCGTTCATGTGGTCGGACGGCACCTGCGAGTTCTGCTCCGAGGGCCTGTTCACCTCGTGCCTGCACGGCGGGTTCTGGGGCTCGGTCGGCCACGACGGCGGCCAGGGCGAGGCCGTCCGCGTCCCGCACGCCGACGGCACCCTGGTGAAGCTGCCCGCCGCGGCCGCCTCCGACGACCACCTGCTGACCGCACTGCTCGCGCTGTCCGACGTGATGGGCACCGGGCACCACGCGGCGCTGGGCGCGGGTGTCCGCCCGGGCTCCACCGTGGCCGTCGTCGGCGACGGCGCGGTCGGTCTGTGCGGTGTCCTCGCGGCGAAGCGGCTGGGCGCCGAGCGGATCATCGCCCTGGGCCGGCACGCGGCCCGTACCGACATCGCCAAGCTCTTCGGGGCCACGGACGTGGTCGCCGAGCGCGGCGAGGCCGCGGAGGCCGCGGTGCGCGAGCTCACCGGCGGGCGGGGCGCGCACTCCGTCATCGAGGCGGTCGGCACCGAGCAGTCGATGCGCACGGCCGTCAACATCACCCGCGACGGCGGCGCCGTCGGCTACGTGGGCGTCCCGCACGGCAGCGGTACCGGCCTCGACCTCGGCGTGATGTTCGACCGCAACATCAGCCTGCGCGGCGGCGTGGCCCCGGTGCGCGCGTACATCCCGGAGCTCCTGGAGGACGTGCTGAGCGGCGCGATCGACCCGGCGCCCGTCTTCGACCGCGGCGTCGGCCTGGACGAGGTCCCGGACGGCTACCGCGCGATGGACGACCGCACCGCCCTCAAGGTGATCATCAAGCCCTGACGCCCCGGACGACGCGGGGGCCGGCCGGGGATCGCTCCCCGACCGGCCCCGTGCCACCGGTGTGCGGTGGGCCGTCGGCGGTGGGCGGTTACTTCACGGCCTTCAGGGCGTCGATCACGCCGTAGCCGTAGTAGCCCGTCTGGCCCCTCTTGGTCGTGCAGGTGGTGGCGTCGACCAGGGTGCCCGTGCTGTCGTACACCTGCGTCGGGCAGTCCGTCCTGGTCGCCTGGGCCTTCATCAGGCGCTGGATCTGCGACGGCGAGGCCTCCGGGTGGGCGCTCTTGAGCAGCGCGGCGACGCCCGCGGCGTGCGGGGCGGCCATCGAGGTGCCCTGCTTGTAGCCCCAGCCGCCGCCGGGGAGGGTCGACAGCACGCGGCCGTTGGCGTCCGGGGTCGCCGGGACCTGGTACTTGTCGCCGCCGGGCGCGGCCACGTCGACGACGCCGATGCCGTAGCTGGAGTAGTAGGACTTGAAGCCCTTGTCACCGGTCGCGCTGACCGTGACCACGCCGGGCAGCTGCGTCGGCAGGTCCAGGCAGACCTTCGGGTCGATGGTCCGCGGGACCGGGGTGGCGTCGTCCGGGCTCGTGTCGTCGAGGATCGAGTCCGCGGCCAGGTCGTGGTTGGAGTTGCCCGCCGAGGCGACGCTCAGCACGCCCTTGCGCTCCGCGTACTTGGTGGCCCGGGAGAGGGCCTCCACCAGCGCGCCCTGGTCGCTGTCGGACTTGCAGTTGTAGAGCCACGGGTCGACGTAGTAGCTGTTGTTGGTCACCTCGATCCCCTTCTCGGCGGCGAACATGAAGCCGCACAGGACCGCCTCGGTGTAGAAGAGGCTGGTCCCGGGCTCGCTCACCTTGATGCCGGCGACCTTGACGCCCGGGGCGACACCGCTGATGCCGATGCCGTTGCGGGCCGCGGCTATGGTGCCGGCCACGTGGGTGCCGTGGTCGCTGCCGTCCGGGTACGGGCGCCAGGCCCCCTCGGAGGTGTCGGCGACGCCGCCGACGCAGTTGGCGGACTGCGCCCGGGAGAAGTTCGGCGCGAGATCGGGGTGGGTGTCGTCGACACCCGTGTCGATGACGCCCACGGTGACGTCCGGGCTGCCATCGTTGATCTTGTGAGCCTGGTCGGCCTTGATCGTCCGCAGGTCCCACTGGTTGGGCTCCAGCGGCTCCTGACCCGCCTGCGCCGCCGCGGCGGCCTTGGCGGCGTCCGCCGCGCTCAGCTTCTGCGTGGCGCCCTCGTCGGTGGTCTGCACCGCCTGCAGGGGGGCCGTGCGGGTGGCGCCGACGGACACGAACAGGCTGCGCTGGGCGCGCAGCGTCTTGGCGAACTCCGGGTTCTGGGAGTGCGCGACGACCACGCCGATCTGCTCATAGGCCGTCACCACCGTGCCGCCCGCCTGCTCGACGGCCTTCTTCGCCTGCTTCACCGTCCCGTACGCGGTCAGGTTCGCCACGTACGACAGCTTCGGGCCGGTGGTGTCGGTCTTCGCCGCCGAGGCGGCGCCCGCCGTGGTGCCCAGCGGCGCGGCGGAGGCCGCGACCGAGGGGAGGAAGGCGAGCGAGGCGGTGAGCGCCAGGCCGACCGGTACGGCGAGACGCCGGCGGCCGGATCCCAGATGAGCCATGGGTTCTCCACATCATCCGTGAAAAAGCCGTCCGTGCGCGGTCGCGCAGGACGACGGGTTCATGACAGGTGAACCTAGTGCCGGTGCTCGCCCCTGCGCCATCAGTTCGAGGAATCAGTTTCCAAAGAATCCGCCGAAGTTGAACCGCGCCGGCCCTTCGTCCGTGCCGTTGACAGGGGGACCGGTTCGCCGTCCCCCCGCACGGAGGTTGATTTGTCCGTCCCCACCGCACCAGCGTCACAAGGAGAGCCCCCCGTGACCACCGAAGCAGCGCCGCCGCCGGGCAGCGCGGGAACGACCACGGCAAGCCCCACCGCCGAGCAGTTCACCGCCGTCCAGCAGAGCGACGAGTTCGCCGGACTGCGCCGTTCCCACCGCTCCTTCGCCTTCCCGCTCACCGTCGCCTTCATCGCCTGGTACCTGCTCTACGTCCTGCTGTCCAACTACGCCGGCGGCTTCATGGGGACCAAGCTCTTCGGCAACATCAACGTCGCCCTCGCCCTGGGCCTCGGCCAGTTCGCGACGACGTTCCTCATCGCCTGGCTGTACTCGCGGCACGCGGCGCAGAAGCTCGACCCGAAGGCGGAGGCCATCAAGGCGCGGATGGAGAACGGCGCATGACCGGGACGCTGCACCTCACGGCGGCCGCGGCGCCGCACACCACGGCCGCGGCCGCGGCCGGCGCCGGCGCGCACCGGCCGCTGATCATCACCCTCTTCGGCCTGTTCGTCGTCGCCACCCTGATCATCACGGTCTGGGCCGGCCGCCAGACCCGGGACGCCGCCGACTTCTACGCGGGCGGCCGCCAGTTCACCGGCTTCCAGAACGGCCTCGCCATCTCCGGCGACTACATGTCCGCCGCGTCCTTCCTGGGTATCGCCGGCGCCATCGCCCTCTTCGGCTACGACGGCTTCCTCTACTCCATCGGGTTCCTCGTGGCCTGGCTCGTGGCGCTGCTGCTGGTCGCCGAGCCGCTGCGGAACTCGGGCCGCTACACCATGGGCGACGTCCTGGCCTTCCGGATGCGCCAGCGGCCCGTGCGCACCGCCGCCGGCACCTCCACCATCGTGGTCTCGATCTTCTACCTGCTCGCCCAGATGGCGGGCGCGGGCGTGCTCGTCTCCCTGCTGCTGGGTATCACCAGCGACGGCGGCAAGGTGGCCGTGGTCGCGCTGGTCGGCGTCCTGATGATCGTCTACGTGACCATCGGCGGCATGAAGGGCACCACCTGGGTCCAGATGATCAAGGCGGTGCTGCTCATCGCGGGCGCCCTGCTGATCACCTTCCTGGTGCTGCTCAAGTTCGACTTCAACATCTCCGACCTGCTCGGCGCCGCCGCGGAGAACAGCGGCCAGGGCGCCAAGTTCCTGGAGCCCGGGCTGAAGTACGGCAAGGACTCCACCTCGAAGCTGGACTTCGTCTCCCTCGGCATCGCCCTCGTCCTGGGCACCGCGGGCCTGCCGCACATCCTGATCCGCTTCTACACCGTGCCCACGGCCAAGGCGGCCCGCAAGTCCGTGAACTGGGCCATCGGCATCATCGGCGCCTTCTACCTGATGACCATCGCCCTCGGCTTCGGCGCCGCCGCCCTGCTCAAGCGGACCGACATCATCGCCTCCAACAAGGCTGGCAACACCGCGGCCCCGCTGGTCGCCCAGGAACTCGGCGGCGGCGCCGGCTCCACCGGCGGCGCGATCCTGCTCGCCGTGATCTCCGCGGTCGCCTTCGCCACCATCCTCGCCGTCGTCGCCGGGCTCACCCTCGCCTCCTCCTCGTCCTTCGCCCACGACCTGTACGTGAACGTGATCCGCAAGGGCAACGCCACCGAGGCGGAGGAGGTCCGGGCGGCCCGCTGGTCCACCGTCGTCATCGGCGCCGTCGCGATCTTCCTCGGCGCGCTGGCCCGCGACCTCAACGTCGCCGGCCTCGTCGCCCTCGCCTTCGCGGTCGCCGCCTCCGCCAACCTGCCGACGATCCTCTACAGCCTCTTCTGGAAGCGCTTCACCACCCGGGGCGCGCTGTGGTCGATCTACGGCGGCCTGGTCTCCTCGGTGGTCCTGGTGCTGTTCTCCCCGGTCGTCTCCGGAAAGCCCACCTCGATGTTCAAGGACGCCGACTTCTACTGGTTCCCGCTGGAGAACCCCGGCATCGTCTCCATCCCGCTCGGCTTCCTGCTGGGCTGGCTGGGCACCGTCCTGTCCAAGGAGAAGGCCGACCCGCAGAAGTTCGCCGAGCTGGAGGTCCGCTCCCTCACCGGAACCGGCGCCCACTGACACCCCGCCCGGTGAACGCCCCGCACGCGCAGCGCGGCCGTGTCGTAGATCCGTACGACACGGCTACGCCGTCTCTGGTTCGAACGGGTATCCCGCCGCGCCACCCGTCTCGCGTAGGCTCGATCACAGCGCATGCACTCTCCAACCAGGCGGCGCACATCTCCTAGGAACCGGATCGGGGAGGGGGCCCACAGTGCTTCTCGACACCTATGGCCGCGTGGCCACTGACCTGCGCGTTTCGCTCACCGACCGGTGCAATCTGCGCTGTACGTACTGCATGCCCGAGGAAGGCCTGCAGTGGCTCGGCAAGTCCGACCTGCTCACCGACGAGGAGATCGTCCGGCTGATCCGCATCGCCGTCACCCGGCTCGGGATCACCGAGATCCGCTTCACCGGCGGCGAGCCCCTGCTGCGCCCCGGCCTGGTCGGGATCGTCGAGCAGTGCGCCGCCCTGGAGCCGCGCCCCAGGATGTCGCTGACCACCAACGGCATAGGCCTCAAGCGCACCGCCGAGGCGCTCAAGGCCGCCGGCCTGGACCGGGTGAACGTGTCGCTGGACACCCTGCGCCCCGACGTCTTCAAGACGCTCACCCGGCGCGACCGGCACCAGGACGTCCTCGACGGCATGGCCGCCGCCCGCGCGGCGGGCCTCACCCCGGTCAAGGTCAACGCCGTCCTGATGCCCGGCCTGAACGACGACGAGGCCCCCGACCTGCTGGCCTGGGCCGTCGAGAACGGGTACGAGCTCCGCTTCATCGAGCAGATGCCGCTGGACGCCCAGCACGGCTGGAAGCGCGACGGCATGATCACGGCGGGCGACGTCCTCGCCTCCCTGCGCACCCGCTTCACCCTCACCGAGGAAGGCGCCGGGGAGCGCGGTTCCGCCCCCGCCGAGCGCTGGACCGTCGACGGCGGCCCGGCCACCGTCGGGGTCATCGCCTCCGTGACCCGGCCCTTCTGCAGTGCCTGCGACCGCACCCGGCTCACCGCGGACGGCCAGGTCCGTACGTGCCTGTTCGCCACCGAGGAGACGGACCTGCGCGAGGCCCTGCGCTCCGACGCCCCCGACGAGGAGATCGCCGGGCTGTGGAAGACCGCGATGTGGGGGAAGAAGGCCGGGTCAGGCCTCGACGACCCGGCCTTCCTCCAGCCCGACCGTCCGATGTCGGCGATCGGCGGCTAAGCCGCTCAGACCTGGATGGCCAGCGGCGACTGGCCGGTGAAGGCGGCGCTGGCCTTGCCCGCCTGGAAGAGGTTCGGGGTCTGGTAGAAGGGCATCTGCTCGACGATCTGCCGGTGCAGGCTGGAGTACGTGCCCTGGAAGGCGCCGTTCTTCCAGGTCTTGAGGAAGGTCTCGGTGAACAGGCCGTTGGCGCCGGCTCCGTCGCTGGAGGTCTGGTTGTCCTGGCAGCCGGAGATCAGCAGGATGTCCGCCCCGATCTCCGCGTGCTCCATCGCGGGCACGGTCTGCTGGATCCGGTCGTAGAGCTCCTGGTCGCGCTGGTAGTTGCGGAACTGCGCGTCCTGCGGCAGCACCCGCATCCGGGTGCGGACCTCGGCGGGCTCGCTGGTGTCGAAGGCCCGCTCCAGCTCCGACTTGTCGAGGAAGAGGGACAGGTCCCGGGCCACCGACCCGCTGTGGCAGCTGTCGGAGAGGACGAGGATGCGCACGTCCTCGTCGAACGAGCCGAAGAGGGCGTACAGCTCGTCGTCGATGAACTGGCGGTCGTAGAGCACCCAGGTCTCGTCGCGGCGGTCGGGCTCGTCGCCGTTCTTGTCCGGCACCTGCGCGCCGTGGCCCGCGTACGTCAGCAGGAGGATGTCCCCGCCGGTGAGCCGGGAGGCCGCCTCCTTCAGCGACGCCGTCACCCTCTCGCTGGTCGCGTCCTTGGTGAGCAGGGTGGCGAGGGTCTCGTACCGGTTGGCCGCGGCGACGCCGGCCATGGTCAGTGCGTCGTTCTCGGGGTTCTTCAGCTCGGCCTTCGTGCCGTACTTGCTCTCGTCGATCTCATTGATGCCGATGTGGATGGACAGGCCCTTGGGCATGCTCTTCTCCTGAAGTGCGCAGCGGTAGGGGAGGGCTGGGAGGCCACCTTGCTCGGGCGGCCGCAGGACTTCGTGGCGAGCGCAGGAGGCACGGTGCGGGAGCCGGCCTTCACCGCCGCCGGCCCGTCGCCGTGGGATGCCCACTCATCGCCCGCCCGACTCGGGCATGTGCTGCGAGCGAGGTCGACATTACGGAAGGTGACATTGCCGTTCCATCTTCCGCCCGAAGCTTCATCCATCTGGCGCCACGGGACCGAAGGCGACGCCCCTGCGGACCCGTCCGGCCCGGGACGCCCGGGGCCCGTCCGCCCGCTCTCCCGGCTAGCGGCGCTCCGAGCCCTCCGGCTGCACCCACTCCGTCAGCTCCACCACGTCCTTGAGGAAGCCGCGGACCCCGAGGAACTGCGACAGGTGCTCACGGTGCTCCTCGCAGGCGAGCCAGGTCTTGCGCCGCTCCGGGGTGTGGAGCTTCGGGTTGTTCCACGCCAGCACCCAGACGGCCGCCGCGCGGCAGCCCTTGGCGGAACAGGTGGGGGTCTCGGGGGAGTCAGGGGAGTTCACGGCTCAACCCTACAAACCGGCCCCGGGAAAGGGCGACGCCGAGCAGCCACGGGGGGAGCTGCCCGGCGTCGGTCCGTCGCTCCGACGGGGGATGCGGAGCGCGTAGGCAGTATGTCACGCACGACCCGGTGCGGTGCACCGGAACTTCATGATTGATCTGAGGTTTTCCTGAGGTTTCCCGCGCCCAGCGCCGGACGTGCAGGTGGCGGCAGGAAATTCGAGGGCAGCTTGGGTGTCGACTCGCGCCCCGCGTTGGCGATGACCACGGCCACGTACGGCAGCAGTGCGCCCGCGACGAGCGTCACGACCGCCAGGTACCGCTCCACGTTCCACAGGAGCACCGTCGCGATGACCGACAGGGTCCGGATCGCCATCGAGATCACGTACCGGCGCTGCCGCCCCCGCACGTCCTCGTCGAGGCCCATCCGGGCCCCGGTGATCCGGAAGACCTCGGTCCCTTTTGGTTTCCTCCGCAGCACGCTCCACCGCCCGATCCGACTCCCGGGCGTTCCGCCGCCCGGACGCTTCCACGGTACGCCGAGGTCGCGGCGGGAAGCAGAGGGGGTGCCCCTGAACGGTCGCGTCCGGCATGCGACGTACGCCGGACGGGTCGACACTGGGCCCATCTGCGCACGACGCGCCACGAGGAGGCTCGACATGCAGTGGTTGTGGGCGATCATCGTAGGTTTCGTGCTGGGCCTCATCGCCAAGGCCGTCCTCCCGGGCAAACAGCACCAGCCGCTCTGGCTGACCACGCTCTTCGGCATGGTCGGTGCCGTCCTCGGCAACGCCGTCGCGGGCTGGATGGGCGTCGCGGAGACCCGGGGCATCGACTGGACCCGGCACCTGCTCCAGCTCGCCGGCGCGGTCCTGATCGTGGCCCTCGGCGAGATGATCTACGCCTCGGTGCGCGGGGGGAGGAAGGGCACGGCCTGACGCGGCGCGCGGCCGCGCGCGGACACGGCGGGGGCCGGCCCGGACGGATGTCCGGACCGGCCCCCGCGTCGTGCGGCCGTGTCCCTGGTCAGGCGCCCGTGACCTCGACCGCGGCCAGGTTCTTCTTGCCGCGGCGCAGCACCAGCCAGCGGCCGTGCAGCAGGTCCGCCTCGGCCGGGACCGCGTCCTCGGCGGTGACCTTCACGTTGTTCACGTAGGCGCCGCCCTCCTTCACGGTCCGGCGGCCGGCCGACTTGCTGGCGACCAGTCCGGTCTCCGCGAACAGGTCCACCACGGGGGCGAGCTCCGCCACCTCGGCACGCGGCAGCTCGGACAGGGCCGCGGCCAGCGTGGGCCCGTCCAGGTCCGCCAGCTCGCCCTGGCCGAACAGGGCCTTCGACGCGGCGATCACGGCGGCGCACTGGTCGGCGCCGTGCACCAGCGTCGTCAGCTCCTCGGCCAGCGCCCGCTGGGCGGCGCGGGCCTGCGGCCGCTCGGCGGTCTGCGCCTCCAGCTCCTCCAGCTCCTCGCGGGACTTGAAGGACAGGATCCGCATGTAGGTGGAGACGTCCCGGTCGTCCACGTTCAGCCAGAACTGGTAGAACGCGTACGGCGTGGTCATCTCCGGGTCCAGCCAGACGGCCCCGCTCTCGGTCTTGCCGAACTTGGTGCCGTCCGCCTTCACCATCAGCGGCGTCGCCAGCGCGTGCACCTGCGCCTGCGGCTCCAGCTTGTGGATCAGGTCGAGGCCGGCCACCAGGTTCCCCCACTGGTCGGACCCGCCCTGCTGGAGGGTGCAGCCGTGGCGGCGGTACAGCTCCAGGAAGTCCATGCCCTGCAGCAGCTGGTAGCTGAACTCCGTGTAGCTGATGCCCTCCTGCGACTCCAGACGGCGGGCCACGGAGTCCTTCGTCAGCATCTTGTTGACGCGGAAGTGCTTGCCGATGTCCCGCAGGAACTCGATGGCGGACAGGCCCGCCGTCCAGTCCAGGTTGTTCACCATGACCGCCGCGTTCTCGCCCTCGAAGGACAGGAACGGCTCGATCTGCGTGCGCAGCCGCGTCACCCAGTTGGCGACGGTCTGCGGGTCGTTCAGGGTGCGCTCGGCCGTCGGGCGCGGGTCGCCGATCTGGCCGGTGGCCCCGCCGACCAGCGCCAGCGGCCGGTGACCGGCCTGCTGGAGGCGGCGCACGGTGAGCACCTGCACGAGGTGTCCCACGTGCAGCGAGGCGGCCGTCGGGTCGAACCCGCAATAGAACGTGACAGGACCGTCCGCGAACGCCTTGCGCAGCGCTTCTTCGTCGGTGGACTGGGCGAAGAGCCCGCGCCACTTCAGTTCGTCGACGATGTCCGTCACGGTCGTGACTCTCCTTGAACGAGGTGAAACAGGGTGTTGAAGGGTTTCCCCGCCAGTCTAGGCGGGCGGGGCACCCCCCTCGGACGCCCGGCGACCTGGGCCGCCGGGCCGGGGCGGCCTCAGACGCCCTTGCTGACCGAGCTCATGTTGAAGTCCGGGATCCGCAGCGCGGGCATCGAGGCCCGCGTGAACCAGTCGCTCCACTCGCGCGGCAGGGTCTTCTCGGGGCGACCCGCCTCCGCGGCCCGCGAGAGCAGGTCCACCGGGGACTCGTTGAACCGGAAGTTGTTGACCTCGCCGACGACCTCCCCGTCCTCCACCAGGTAGACGCCGTCCCGGGTCAGGCCCGTCAGCAGCAGCGTCGCCGGGTCGACCTCGCGGATGTACCACAGGCAGGTCAGCAGCAGGCCCCGTCCGGTTCCGGCGACCATCTCCTCCAGCGACTTCTCCCCGCCGGCGTCCATCAGCAGGTTGCCGAAGCCGGGGGAGACCGGCAGCCCGGTCAGGTCCGCGCTGTGCCGGGTGGTGGTCAGCCGGGTCAGCTCGCCGTCCTTGATCCAGTCGGTCGCCGGGACGGGCAGGCCGTTGTCGAACACCGAGGCGTCGTCGCCCGAGCTGTGCGCGATCACGAACGGTGCCGACTCCAGGCCCGGCGCGTTCGGGTCGCTGCGCAGGCTCAGCGGCAGCCCGGACAGCTTCTCCCCGAGCCGGGTGCCGCCGCCGGGCTTGGAGAACACCGTCCGGCCCTCGACCGCGTCCCGGGCCGCCGCCGACCACATCTGGTAGATCAGCAGGTCGGCCACCGCCGTCGGCGGCAGCAGCGTCTCGTACCGCCCGGCCGGCAGGTCGAAGCGCCGCTCCGCCCAGCCCAGCCGTACGGCCAGCTCCGCGTCGAGCGCGGTCGGGTCGACGTCCTTGAAGTCCCGGGTGGAGCGGCCGGCCCAGGCCGAGCGCTGCCGGTCCGGGGACTTGGCGTTGAGCTCCAGCGTGCCGTTGGGCTGGTCGTGGCGCAGCCGCAGCCCCGTCGAGGTGCCCACGTACGTGGAGACCAGCTCGTGGTTGGCGAAGCCGTACAGCTCCCGGCCGCCCGCCCGGGCCCGGGCGAAGGCCTCGCCCAGCGCCGGGGCGAAGTCCGCGAACACCGCCGAGGAGGTCTCGGCCGGGGCGTCGGCGAAGTCCGGCGAGACGGGGGTGCCGGTGACCAGCGGCTGCGCGTCCTCGGCCGGGCCGGCGCCCCGGGCAGCGGCCTCGGCGGCCCGGACCAGCGGCTCCAGGTCCTCGGCGGTCACGGCGGAGCGCGAGACGACCCCCGAGGCCGTGCCCTCCTTGCCGTCGACCGTGGCGATGACCGTCAGGGTCCGGCCGCGGGTGACGCCGTTGGTGGTGAGCGCGTTGCCCGCCCAGCGCAGGTTGGCCGTCGACTCCTCGTCGGCGATGACGACGCAGCCGTCGGCGGTGGACAGCTCCAGGGCCCGCTCGACGATCTCGTGGGGCTTCGTTCGGCTCATCGACCGGCCTCCTGGGTGGTGTTCAGGATGTTCACGTCGCGGAACAGCGCGGAGGGGCAGCCGTGCGAGACCGCCGCCACCTGGCCCGGCTGGGCCTTGCCGCAGTTGAAGGCGCCGCCCAGGACGTACGTCTGCGGGCCGCCGACCTTCTCCATGGAGCCCCAGAAGTCGGTGGTGGTGGCCTGGTAGGCGACGTCGCGCAACTGCCCGGCCAGCCGGCCGTTCTCGATCCGGAAGAACCGCTGCCCGGTGAACTGGAAGTTGTAGCGCTGCATGTCGATCGACCAGGAGCGGTCGCCGACCACGTAGATCCCGCGCTCCACCCCGCCGATCAGGTCCTCGGTGGACAGCCCGCCCGGATCCGGCTGCAGCGACACGTTCGCCATCCGCTGCACGGGCACGTGCCCGGGGGAGTCGGCGAAGGCGCAGCCGTTGGACCGGCCCAGGCCGGTCAGCCGCGCGATGCGCCGGTCCAGCTGGTAGCCGACCAGGGTGCCGTCCTTGACCAGGTCCCAGCTCTGCGCCTCGACGCCCTCGTCGTCGTAGCCGACGGTCGCCAGGCCGTGCTCGGCGGTGCGGTCACCGGTCACGTTCATGATCGCGGAGCCGTACTTCAGCGTGTTCAGCTGGTCGAAGGTGGCGAAGGAGGTCCCCGCGTACGCCGCCTCGTAGCCCAGCGCCCGGTCCAGCTCGGTGGCGTGGCCGATGGACTCGTGGATGGTGAGCCACAGGTTCGACGGGTCCACGACCAGGTCGTAGCGGCCGGCCTCGACGCTTGGCGCCCGCATCTTCTCGGCGAGCAGGGAGGGGATCTCCTCCAGCTCGGCGTTCCAGTCCCAGCCGGTGCCGGTCAGGTACTCCCAGCCGCGGCCGGCCGGCGGGGCGATGGTGCGCATCGAGTCGAACTCGCCGGTGGTGCCGTTCACGGCGACCGCGGTCAGCTGCGGGTGGATGCGCACCCGCTGCTGCGTGGTCATGGTGCCGGCGGTGTCGGCGTAGAACTTGTTCTCGTGCACGGCGAGCAGCGAGGCGTCGACGTGCGCGACCCCGTCGGCCGCGAGCAGCCGCGCGCTCCAGTCGGCGAGCAGGGCCGCCTTGTCGGCGTCCGGCACGTCGAACGGGTCCACGTCGTAGGCGGAGATCCACGTCTTGTCCGCGTGCACGGGCTCGTCGGCGAGCTCCACCCTCTCGTCGGCGCCCGCGGCCTTGATGACCTGGGCCGACAGCTTGGCCATGGCCACGGCCTGCGAGGCAACGCGGGCGGCGCCGTCCATGGTCAGGTCGACGCCGGAGGCGAAGCCCCAGGCGCCCCCGTGCACCACCCGGACCGCGTACCCGAGGTCGGTGGTGTCGGACCCGCCCGACGGCTTGGCGTCCCGCAGCCGCCAGGAAGCGCTGCGGATCCGCTCCAGCCGGAAGTCGGCGTGTTCGGAGCCCAGCGCGCGGGCCCGGGCGAGCGCCGCGTCGGCGAGCGCCCGCAGGGGCAGCGCGGTGAAGGCCGCGTCGATGGAATGGGGCACGGAAGTCCTCCCGGGGGTCGGAGCCGGTCCCCCCGATCATGGCGCGCCCGGGCCGCTCGTGCCTACCACTTTCTGTAGGGATTCGACAGAGCCCGTCCCGCGGCCCTGTGGGAGACCGATTCTGCGCGCGGCAGGAGCGGCCTATAGGTTTCTGGTACTCAGACCGCTAGTCGAAAGGGTGATCCGTTGAGCCGCTCGGTTCTCGTCACCGGAGGAAACCGGGGCATCGGCCTCGCCATCGCCCGAGCCTTCGCGCAGGCTGGCGACAAGGTCGCGATCACGTACCGCTCGGGCGAGCCGCCGCAGGAGCTCACCGCGCTCGGCGTCCTGGCGGTCCGCTGCGACATCACCGACTCGGAGCAGGTGGAGCAGGCCTACAAGGAGATCGAGGACGCGCACGGCGCGGTCGAGGTGCTGGTGGCCAACGCCGGCATCACCAAGGACACGCTGCTGATGCGCATGTCCGAGGAGGACTTCAGCTCCGTCCTCGACACCAACCTCACCGGTACCTTCCGCGTGGTCAAGCGCGCCAACCGCGGCATGCTGCGGGCCAAGAAGGGCCGCGTCGTCCTGATCTCCTCGGTCGTCGGCCTCCTGGGCTCGGCCGGCCAGGCCAACTACGCCGCCTCCAAGGCCGCGCTGGTCGGCTTCGCCCGTTCCCTCGCCCGTGAGCTGGGCTCGCGGAACATCACCTTCAACGTCGTGGCCCCCGGCTTCGTCGACACGGACATGACGAAGGTGCTCACCGACGAGCAGCGCGCGGCCATCGTGGCGAACGTGCCGCTCGCGCGCTACGCGCAGCCCGAGGAGATCGCGGCTGCCGTCAGCTTCCTGGCGTCCGACGACGCCGCGTACATCACCGGAGCCGTCATTCCCGTTGACGGCGGATTGGGCATGGGTCACTGATCACCATGAGCGGAATCCTCGACGGCAAGCGCATCCTCATCACGGGTGTGCTGATGGAGTCGTCCATCGCCTTCCACGCCGCCAAGCTGGCCCAGGAGCAGGGCGCCGAGGTCATCCTCACCGCGTGGCCGCGGCCGACCCTGACCGAGCGCATCGCCAAGAAGCTGCCGAAGCCGGTCAAGGTGATCGAGCTCGACGTCACGAACGACGAGCACCTCGCCCGCCTGGAGGGCCTCGTCCGCGACGAGCTCGGCGGCCTCGACGGCGTCGTCCACTCGATCGGCTTCGCGCCGCAGGACGCCCTCGGCGGCAACTTCCTGAACACCCCGTTCGAGTCGGTCGCCACCGCCATGCACGTCTCGGCGTTCTCGCTGAAGTCGCTGACCATGGCCTGCAAGCCGCTGTTCCCGGCGGAGGGCGCGGCCGTCGTCGGCCTCACCTTCGACGCGCAGTTCGCCTGGCCGCAGTACGACTGGATGGGCCCGGCCAAGGCCGCCCTGGAGGCCACCAGCCGCTACCTCGCCCGCGACCTGGGCAAGGAGAACATCCGCTGCAACCTGGTCTCGGCCGGCCCGCTCGGCTCGATGGCCGCGAAGTCCATCCCGGGCTTCTCCGACCTGGCGGACACCTGGAACCACCGCTCGATGCTGGAGTGGGACATGACCGACCCGGAGCCCGCGGGCCGCGGCGTGGTCGCCCTGCTGTCGGACTGGTTCCCGAAGACCACCGGTGAGATCGTCCACGTGGACGGCGGTCTGCACGCGATGGGTGCCTGAGCGGCACGCGCAACGGCGTACGGCGGCGGCCGCGCCTCCCCCCGGGGGGAGGCGCGGCCGCCGCCGTTTTCCGCGTTCCGGGGACGGGACGCGGGAGGGCGGGGTCTGCACCCTCGACCAGATTTGCGAGGGCCGACCGGATCTTCCCGAGTCGAAAACCGGGGCAGAAGACTGCAAACTGGCCAGGTCGGGATCTTCCCGGCTCCTGCCGGGAGGAGGTACGGGCGTGCCTGCGAGGCCGAACCGGGCGGTTGCGCTGCTGGTGACCTCGGTGGTCCTGGCGGGATTCCTGATCCCGGGCGTGCTCGCCCGCCCCGAGGGCGCTGACCAGGTGGCCGGGTCCGGCCCGGCCACGCCCACCGGCGTGGACCTCGCCGAGATGCCCGCCGAGCCCCCCGCACGGGCCGCCCCGACCCCGACCGCCGACCTGTTCGGCGCGGACTGCGACACGGTCGTCGAGGGCACGCTGGTCACCGCGTACTGCCACAACAGCTACCCGGAGACCGACCTGGTCCGGCTGCACGTCGAATGCGACCGCTGGTGGGACCTGGACGGGGACGGCAACGCCGTGGCCGTCGGCCCGGCCGGCCGGGCCGAGCTCGTCGGCCGGTGCTGGAAGGAAGTCCGCTCGACCTGGGTCAGCCACCGGAGGGCATGACCCCGCCCCGGGCCCCGCCGCGCCTCACTCAGGCCGAGCCCCGAGCCCCGGGCCGCACCCCGCGCCCCGCGCCCACCGGGCCCGGCGCCGTGTCCTCCGGCGCGCCTACGCCGGGTCCTGCTCCATCCGGCCCAGGCAGGTGAACGGGTAGCCGGCCGCCTCCGAGGCCGCCGTGTCCCCGTCCCCGCGCCGGATCGCCTCGATCAGCCGGGCGTGGTCCAGGAGCCCCGCCGGATCCAGGTCCACGCCCACGTCCCAGCGCAGCCACTCGGCCACCAGGTCGCCGAGGTCCGCGTAGAGCCCGGTCAGCACCTCGTTGTGCGAGGCGGCCACCACCGCCATGTGCAGCGCGACGTCCGCCGCCACGAACAACTCCGCGTCCCCGCTCGCCCAGGCCCCGTCGCGCCGCGCCAGCAGCGCGTCCAACTGCGCCATGTCCCGCTCGGTGCGCCGCTGCGCCGCCAGCCGGGCCGCGGCCGACTCCAGCGTCGAGCGGACCTCGGCGATGTGCCGGGGGTCGGCCCCGGCGAAGCGGCGGTGCATCACCCCGGCCAGCTCGCTCGTGGCGAGCACGTACGTCCCCGAACCCTGGCGGATGTCCAGCAGTCCGTTGTGGGCCAGGGCCCGGACGGCCTCGCGGACGGTGTTGCGGGCCACCCCGAGCATCTCCACCAGCTCCGGCTCGGTGGGGATGCGGGCGCCGACCGGCCATTCGCCGGACGTGATCTGGTTCCTGAGCTGGGCGATCACCTGATCGACCAGGGCGGATCGGCGGGGCGAGGTCAGTGGTGGCATACGGGCGGGAGTCCTCTCCGGGGGCCGGGCGGCCGAACGACGACTGACTGGACAGCCAATCATCCCATGATTCTATGATGGGCGAATGTTGGACGACGAGACCCAGACGATCGACCGCCGGACCGCCGCGCCCGCAACCCCCGCAACCCCCGCGACCCTCCTCCCCGCCGCACGGACCGGCCCCGCCGCGGCGGACCCCGCGCCCGAGGCCGCCCGGCGCGGATGGCTCGGACCGCTCCTCGTCGTCGGCATCGTCCTGGCAGCCCTCAACCTGCGGCCCGCCATCACCAGCCTCGGCGCCCTCTTCGAGGAGGTCCGCACCGGCCTCGGCATGAGCGGCACCGTCGCCGGACTGATCACCTCCGTCCCGGCCCTCTGCTTCGCCGTCGTCGGCGTCACCGCACCCCGCCTCTCCCGCCGCTTCGGCCCGGCGACCGTCGTCTGCGCGGGCATGGCCGCCGTCGCCGCAGGACTGCTGATCCGCCCCTTCGCCACCGGCGCCGCCGGATTCCTCGCCGCCAGCGCCCTGTCCCTGGCCGGCATAGCCCTGACCAACGTGCTGCTCCCGGTGATCGTCAAGCGCTGGTTCCCCGACCGACTCGGCACCATGACCGGCCTGTACTCCATGGCCCTGGCCGTGGGCACCTCGCTGGCCGCCGCCGCCACCGTCCCGCTGACCTCCGCCCTCGGCGGCAGCTGGCGCACCGGCCTGCTGGTCTGGGCCGTGCTCGCGGTGGCCGCCGTACTGCCCTGGCTGCCGCTGGCCGCCTCCGTCCGGCGCGAGCAGCGGACCGCCGCGGGCGCCGCACCCGCCGCGGCCGCCGGCCCGAGCGTCGTCCGCAGCCGCACCGCCTGGGCCCTGGCCGGCTACTTCGGCCTCCAGGCCACCGGCGCGTACATCACCATGGGCTGGCTCCCGCAGATCTTCCGCGACGCCGGGGTCTCCGCCGGGACCGCGGGCGTCCTGCTCGCCGTCACCATGGTCATGGGCGTCCCGCTGGCCTTCGTCATCCCCAACCTGGCCGGCCGGATGCGCAACCAGGGCCCCATCGCCGTCGGCCTCGGCGTCTTCGGCCTCATCGGCTACACCGGCCTGCACCTCGCCCCCGCCGCCGGCGCCTGGGCGTGGGCCCTCCTGCTCGGCATCTCCAACTGCGCCTTCCCCCTCGCCATCACCATGATCGGGATGCGCGCGAAGAGCCCGGCCGGCGTCGCCCGACTCTCCGCCTTCGCCCAGAGCACCGGCTATCTCGTCTCCATCCCCGGCCCCCTGCTCATCGGCACCCTCTACCAGCACAGCGGCGGCTGGGACCTGCCGCTGACCCTGATGAGCTGCCTGCTGGTCCCGCAGATCGCCCTGGGCGTGCTCGCGGGCCGGGACCGCACGATCGAGGACGACGGCGGCGTGCGAGACTGAACGGCATGTCGCCCGTACTCGACCCCAACCCCCAGGACGGCCGCAAGAAGCTCGGCGCCGTGCTCGGCGCGATGCTCGTCGTCACCGTGATCATCGCCGTCATCGCGACCCTCGCCTCGCCCTGACCCGGCAGGGGGTGGGGCTGCCCCCACCGACCCCTAGGGGGCGGGGTTCAGGGTCGGGTGGGGTGCGCCCCTGATGGGAACGGCGCCTTCGGATCCCTAGATTCGAAGGACGAGCCCCTCCCCTCCGCACACCCCGGAAGGCCCCCATGCCGGCCACCCCGCCCGCCCCCGTCCACCGCACCGCCGGCGCCGACGTCCGCCTGCACTGGTGGGCCCTGGCCCTGCCCGCCCTCGCCTTCGGCCTCCTGCTGCTGCTCCTCGCAGGATCCGGCGAGATCCAGGCCACCGCCGACGAGACCGCCCCCCTGCTCCAGGTCAGCGAACAGCTGCTGCGCGCCGCCGGCTGATCCGGCCCGCGCGGCCGCGTGAGCCGCGCACGCCGCAGGTGCGCCTCCCGTGCGCGGACGGGCCCCCAACACCCTCCGCTGCACGGCCCGATCCGTGCGAAGCTGGGGCCATGAGCGCCGACACACCCCGCAGGATCGTCCTCCTCCGGCACGCCAAGGCCGACTGGCCCCAGGTGGCCGACCACGACCGCCCGCTGGCGGAACGCGGCCGCAAGGAGGCACCGGCCGCCGGACTGAAGCTGGCCGAGGCCGGCATCGCCTTCGACCTGGCCCTCTGCTCCACCGCAGCCCGCACCCGCGAGACGTGGAAGCTCGCCGTCCAGGAACTGCCGCACCGCCCGAAGACCGTGTACGAGGAGAGGCTGTACGAAGCCTCGCTCGGCGAGCTCATCGCCCTCCTCAACGAAACCCCCGACGAGGTCGCGGACCTCCTCGTGATCGGACACAACCCCGGCATGCACGCCCTCGCCGACGCCCTCGCCGGCCGCGTCGAGGGCGACGCCCTGGCCCGGATGACCCGCAGCGGCTTCCCGACCGCCGCGCTCGCGGTCGTCTCCTTCACGGGGTCCTGGAAGTCCCTGGAACACGGAGTGGGCACGCTGCTCGACTTCTGGACGCCCGCGGACCACTGACCACCGGCCCGCGGCGGGGCCTGCAGGACGAGGGGACGGGCCCCGGCGGTCGAACCGCCGGGGCCCGTCCCCGTTGCCGTGCGCGCGGCCGTACCCGTGCGCGGACGGGCGGACCGGTCAGGTCAGGCCGGCGGCCTCGACCTCCTCGCGGGTGATCCCGAGCAGGTACAGCACGGTGTCCAGGAACGGCACGTTGACCGCGGTGTGCGCGGCCTCGCGGACCACCGGCTTGGCGTTGAAGGCCACCCCCAGCCCGGCCGCGTTCAGCATGTCCAGGTCGTTCGCGCCGTCGCCGATCGCCACCGTCTGCTCCAGCGGTACGCCGGCCTCCTGCGCGAAGCGGCGCAGCAGCCGGGCCTTCCCGGCCCGGTCCACGATCTCGCCCGTGACCCGGCCGGTGAGCTTGCCGTCGACGATCTCCAGGGTGTTGGCGGAGGCGAAGTCCAGCCCCAGCCGCTCCCGCAGATCGTCCGTGACCTGCGTGAACCCGCCGGAGACCACGCCCACCTGGTAGCCGAGCTGCTTGAGGGTGCGGATCAGCGTCCGCGCCCCGGGGGTCAGCCGCACCTCGGCCCGGACCTTCTCCACCACCGAGGCGTCCAGCCCCGCCAGCAGCGCCACCCGGGCGTGCAGCGACTGCTCGAAGTCCAGTTCGCCGCGCATGGCCCGCTCGGTCACTGCGGCCACCTCGGGCTCGCAGCCCGCGTGCGCGGCGAACAGCTCGATGACCTCGTCCTGGATCAGGGTCGAGTCCACGTCCATGACGATCAGGCGCTGGGCCCGCCGGTGCAGGCCCGCCGAGACCACCGCCACGTCGACGCCGATGTGTGCCGCGGCCGTGGCCAGCGCGGTGCGCAGCGGCTCCGTCTCGCAGCCGGACACGGCGAACTCGACCGCCGTCACCGGATACTTGGCGAGCCGGAAGATACGGTCGATGTTGCCGCCCGTGGCGGTGATCCGGGCGGCGACCGCCGCCGTGGACTCGGCGGTCAGCGGGTGGCCGAGCACGGTGACGTGGGAGCGGCCGGTGCCGCGCGGCCGGTTGTCGCCGGTGCCGGACAGGATCTCCGCCTGCATCTTGAGCGACTCGGCCCAGCTGTGGACGGTGGCCCGCAGCTCGCCCTCGGTGCCGTGCTTGGGCGTGGTGACGAGGGCGCACAGCACGATGCGGCCACGGGTGACGACCTGCTCGATGTCGACCACGTCGACGGAGAAGGCGGCCAGGGTGTCGAACAGTCCCGCGGTGATCCCGGGACGGTCCTTACCGAAGATCTTGACGAGGAGGGTGGGGACGTCTGAGGTCTGCGAAGCGCTCATGGTGCCCTCACCGTATCTTCCCGGCCCGCGGGGGCGTCAGGCCCGTCCCACCCACCGGGATCGGTTTCCCCCGCTCAGAGGCGGCGGCGGGGCCGGAATCGTCGATCAAGAAGTCCCGTATCGCACGCTCCGGGCGACTTGCCCCCGCGGTCCGCCGGCGGCCCGGCAAGGCCCCGATTCCACATGTGGGCGCAGGCCTGAAATAGTTCCCCCGGATGTTAGCCATCCCTAGACTCCCTGGCGTCGGACTCCCTGACGGCCAGGGGGATTCTCGGGGGACCTAAGTGGGGCTGGAGTGCCGGAACTCGTACTGGAATTGAATGGAAGGACCTGGACGCTGGATCCGTCCAGGTCGTACTCGCTGGGGCGCGACCCCCAGGGAGACGTGGTGATCGATGACGCCCGGGTTTCCTGGCGGCACGCCACCATCGCTTGGAACGGCCGGGGTTGGGGCATCGAGGACCACGGCAGCACCAACGGCACGTACGTGCGGGGTGCGCGGGTCCAGCAGGTGGAGCTCGTGCCGGGCACGCCGGTCCACCTCGGCAACGCCACGGACGGGCCGCGGCTGGATCTGAGCGTTGCCGGCGCGCCGCAGCAGGCCGCCGTGCCGCAGCAGCAGGCCCCGGCCTACCAGGCCCCGGCTCCCGCCTACCAGGCCCCGGCCCAGGCGCAGGCCGCCCCGGCGTACCAGCCTCCGGCCCAGCAGCAGGGGTGGCCCCAGCCGCAGCAGCAGGCGCCCGCCCAGCAGCAGCACTTCCCGCAGCAGCAGGGCGCGCCCGCCGGCCACGGCGGCGACCGCAGCCCGACGACCTTCCACCAGATCGCCGTCGGCCGCGTCATGCGCATCGGCCGTGCCCTGGACAACGAGCTCGTCGTCTCCGACCTGCAGGTCTCGCGGCACCACGCGGAGTTCCGCTCCGCCGGCGGCCGCTTCGAGATCCACGACCTCGGCAGCCACAACGGCACCTACGTCAACGGCCAGCCGCTGGCCAAGTCCGGCTCGGCGCTGCTCGGCCCGAACGACATCGTCGGCGTCGGCCACTCCACGTTCCGGATCGTCGGCGACCGGCTGGAGGAGTTCGTCGACTCCGGTGACGTCTCCTTCTCCGCCCGCCACCTCACGGTCACGGTCGACGGCGGCAAGCAGATCCTCAAGGACGTCACCTTCGGCGTCCCGGAGAAGTCGCTGATCGGCGTCATCGGCCCGTCCGGTTCCGGCAAGTCGACCCTCCTCAAGGCGCTGACCGGCTACCGGCCCGCCGACCAGGGCGAAGTCCTCTACGACAACCGCAACCTGTACAAGCAGTTCGCGGAGCTCCGCCAGCGCATCGGCCTGGTCCCGCAGGACGACATCCTGCACAAGGAGCTGAAGGTCGCGACCGCCCTGAAGTACGCGGCCAAGCTCCGCTTCCCCGGCGACACCGCCGAGTCCGAGCGCGCCGCGCGCATCGACGAGGTGCTGCGCGAGCTGAAGCTCGACATCCACAAGGACAAGAAGATCACCGCGCTCTCGGGTGGTCAGCGCAAGCGCGTGTCCGTGGCCCTGGAGCTGCTCACCAAGCCGTCGCTGATCTTCCTGGACGAGCCGACCTCCGGCCTCGACCCGGGCATGGACCGCGACGTCATGCAGCTGCTGCGCGGCCTCGCCGACGACGGCCGCACGGTCCTCGTCGTCACCCACTCCGTGGCCGAGCTGTCGCTGTGCGACAAGCTGCTGGTCATGGCCCCGGGCGGTTCGGTGGCCTACTTCGGCCCGCCGGACGAGGCGCTCAACTTCTTCGGCTACGCCACGTGGGCGGACGTCTTCTCGGCGTTCGAGAACTACCGCGACTACGACTGGGCCGGCCGCTGGAAGGGCTCGCAGCACTACCAGCTGTACGCCGCCGACCTCGACGCGGTCGCCCCGCAGTCGGTGGCCATGCCGCCGCAGCAGATGATCCCGCCGAAGCCGCAGGCCTGGGGCTCGCAGCTGTGGACCCTGATGCGCCGCTACCTGTCGGTCATCGCCTCCGACAAGGGCTTCCTCGCCCTCATGGTGATCATGCCCGCGGTCATCGGCATCGTCTCCACCGTGATCCCGGCGAAGTTCGGCCTCGCACCGCCGACGCCGCCGAGCCGCTTCAACGGCGACGCCGGAACGATCATGCTGATCCTCGCGGTCGGCATGTGCTTCTCCGGTTCCGCCAACTCGGTCCGTGAGCTGATCAAGGAGCGGGTCATCTACGAGCGGGAACGCGCGACGGGCCTGTCCCGTTCGGCGTACCTGATGTCGAAGGTGATCGTCCTCGGCGTCATCACGGCCCTCCAGAGCGGGATCATGTGCGCGATCGCGTTCACCCCGCGCAAGCTCCCCGTCGAGGGCGTGTTCATGGACCCGGCCACCGAGCTGTGCATCTCGGTGATCGCGCTCGGCCTCACCTCGATGATGTTCGGCCTGGTCATCTCCTCGCTGGTGAAGACCGCCGAGAAGACCATGCCGCTGCTGGTCATGTTCGCGATCATCCAGGTCGTGTTCACGGGCCTGCTGTTCCAGATCTACGACAAGCCCGGCCTGGAGCAGTTCGCCTGGCTGATGCCCTCCCGCTGGGCCATCGCCGCCGCCGGCACCACCCTGAACCTGGCCAAGCTGATGGCGCCGTTCGACCAGCAGCACCCGGAGAACACCGACCCGCTGTGGGACCCCACCGGCGGCCAGTGGACGCTGAACATCATCGTCCTGCTCGCCCTCGGCATCGCCTGCGGCTTCGCGGTGCAGCGCCTGCTGCGCCGCCACGAGCCCGAGGTCATGCGCAACTAGCGGCGGCAGCGCGACCGCGCGACGCACAAGCGCCTCAGGGCGGTACCCGGATCGCGGGTACCGCCCTGAGGCGTTCGAAGAGTTGCTGCGGAGGTGTCCGCGAGGTGCCTAGTAGGCGCTGTTCACGTTGTCGATGGTGCCGTAGCGGTCGGCCGCGTAGTTGCAGGCGGCGACGATGTTGGCGACCGGGTCGTACTGGTCGAACTTGGTGCCCGGCACGTGGTAGGCCTTGAAGGTCGGGTAGATGACCTGGAGCAGACCCTTGGACGGGATGCCGTTCTTGGCGTTGATGTCCCAGTTGTTGATGGCCAGCGGGTTGCCCGAGGACTCGCGCATCACGTTCTTGTGGATGCCCGCGTAGGTGCCCGGGATGCCCTCCTTCTTCATGATGAAGAGCGCTTCCTTGATCCAGCCGTCCAGGTTGTTCGCGAAGACCGGCTTGCGGGCGGCCGCACGGCTGGCGGCCTGCGCGCGGGCCTTCTTCGCCGCGGCCTCGGCCTTGGCCTTCGCGGCGGCGGCGGCGGCTGCGGCGTCGGCCTTGGCCTTGGCCGCGGCGGCCGCGTCCTGGGCGGCGACGGCCTGCTGGGCGGTCAGGGTGGTCTGGGCGGTCATCGCCACGGGGGCGGCGACGGCGGCCTCGGCCGTACCGGTGTTGGCGGCACCGCCGGGGACGAGGGTGGCGGCAACGGCAGCGGCACCGACGGTGGCGACGGCGGCGAAGGACATCTTGTGCGCCTTCGTCATGCGACGGCCACGAATGCTGGTCTTGGACATGCGGTAGCAACCTCTTCGAATCGCGGGGGCCGCAGGAGGACGCCGGGAGGATCTGGGGATCCGCGGTGCCGTGCGGCGGGAGCAATTCTTAGCGGCGGCAAAATCCTGGTGCAAAGGTGTGACGTACGATCCTGCTTAGTGGATCAGGGGCCCCGCCCAGATGTGGAATTTCCCCCCGGACACCGGACAGAACAGCACTGATGCGACCTTTACGCGTCCACTACGTGCCTTCGTAAGTGACGTGGGTCCTATGCGCGGGCTCACATCGGCCGTGTAACGGCATCGCCAACCGTTGCCACCGCAATTCGTTCCGTCACGCCCTGCGACGTACGGACGACGTCACCGGCCCACGGCCTCCACCCCGAGGACCGCATCCGCCCGCCGCCCTCCTCCCCGAGGAGGACCCCCGCCCGCCCACGGGCCTAGGCCCGCGGCCCGATCCCGCAGGTCAGCGCCGCGAGTACGGTGACCCCATGCACAACGGACCGCGCAGCGGACTCGCCGCCGTGAGCACCGCACTGCTCGCCATGAGCCGCCGACTGGAGGTGCGCGACGTCCTGCGCACGATCGTCGTCTCCGCCCGCGAACTGCTCGACGCCCGCTACGCGGCCCTCGGCGTCCCGGACGACCACGGCGGCTTCGCCCAGTTCGTCGTCGACGGCATCAGCGAGGACCAGTGGCGCCGCATCGGCCCGCTGCCCCGCCAGCACGGCATCCTCGCCGCGATGCTCCACCAGGAGGAAGCCGAGCGGTTCGCCGACGTGCGCAAGGACCCCCGCTTCGAGGGCTGGCCCGCCGGCCACCCCGAGATGTCCGACTTCCTCGGCCAGCCCATCCGGGACGGCGAGGAGACCCTCGGCGCCCTCTTCCTCGCCGACAAGCGGGTCCCCGGCGGCTTCACCGACGAGGACGAGGAGCTCCTCGGCCTCCTCGCCCAGCACGCGGCGATCGCCCTCACCAACGCCCGGCTCTACGAGCGCAGCCGCGAGCTGACCATCACCGAGGAGCGCTCCCGCCTCGCCCACGAGCTGCACGACGCCGTCAGCCAGAAGCTGTTCTCCCTGCGCCTGACCGCCCAGGCCGCCGCCGCCCTCGTCGACCGCGACCCGGCCCGCGCCAAGGAGGAACTGCACCAGGTCGCCGTGCTCGCCGCCGAGGCCGCCGACGAACTGCGCGCCGCCGTCACCGAGCTGCGCCCCGCCGGCCTCGACGAGGACGGGCTGGCCGCCACCCTCCGCGGCCAGGTCCGGGTCCTCGACCGCGCCCACAGCGCCCGCGTCACCTTCACCTGCGACGGCGTACGCGCGCTGCCCGCCGCCCAGGAGGAAGCCCTGCTCCGGGTCGCCCAGGAGGCCCTCCACAACGCCCTGCGGCACGCGGACGCCGAACGCGTCGAGGTCGTCCTCGCCCGCCGCGGCCCGGGCGCCGTCCTCACCGTCGAGGACGACGGCCGCGGCTTCGACCCCCGGGCGGTCCGCGCGGCCGGCCGCCACCTGGGCCTGGTCTCCATGCGGGACCGGGCCGGCGGCGTCGGCGGCCGCCTGACCGTGCACTCGGCGCCCGGTTCGGGCACCACGATCGAGATGGAGGTGCCCGGTGGCTGACACGCCCGGGCGGACCCGCATCGGAGTACTGCTCGTCGACGACCACCAGGTGGTCCGGCGGGGCCTGCGCACGTTCCTGGAGGTCCAGGACGACATCGAGGTGGTCGGCGAGGCGGCCGACGGGGAGGAGGGCGTGGCCCGCGCCGAGGAACTGCGGCCCGACGTGATCCTGATGGACGTCACCATGCCGGGCACCGACGGCATCGAGGCCCTGCGCCGCCTGCGCGTCCTCGCCAACCCGGCCCGGGTCCTCGTCGTCACCAGCTTCACCGAGCAGCGGACGGTCGTCCCGGCCCTGCGCGCCGGCGCCGCGGGATACGTCTACAAGGACGTCGACCCCGACGCCCTGGCCGGAGCCATCCGCTCCGTCCACGCCGGGCACGTGGTGCTCCAGCCGGAGGTGGCCGAAGCACTCCTCTCCCAGGAGGAGCAGTCCGGGTCCGGCCGCGGCGGCTCGCTGACCGAGCGGGAGCAGGAGGTCCTTGCCCTCATCGCGGACGGCCGCTCGAACCGGGAGATCGCCCGCGCACTCGTCCTGTCGGAGAAGACCGTCAAGACGCACGTCTCGAACATCCTGATGAAGCTGGACCTCGCGGACCGCACCCAGGCGGCCCTGTGGGCCGTCCGGCACGGCACCGCCGGCTGACGGCGTCCAGCGCCGTTGAGGATTTTCATACCGTCGGGTGTATGTCGCCCACATGGCGTATCCCCCGCGCCGGGCGACCGTTCTCCATGGCGTGCCGCGGCGGACGCCCGCGGCAGATGCCTGGAGGACGAGAACGTGAAGAACACCAAGAAGGCCACTGCCATCACCCTGATCGCGGGCAGCCTCCTTGCCGCGGGAGCCGGCGTCTCCGCGGCGCACGGCAGCGGTGCCTCCGCCTGCGGCGAGGCCGCGGGCTCGCCCGGCGTGGCCTCGGGGAACCTGGTCCAGGCCCCCGTGCACGTCCCCGTGAACGCGGTCGGCAACACGGTCACCGTCGTCGGCCTGCTGAACGGCGTCTGGGGCAACGCCGGCGTCAACCACTGACGCGCCGCCCCCCGCCACCGGCCCCGCCTCTCCCCACTCTCCCCGGGAGGCGGGGCCGCCCCGCACCCGGAGCGGCCCGCAGGGTCCGGCCCGGCCGGGCTCCTCACGGCCGGGCCCCGACCGGTCGCCGTCAGCCGCGCTCCCGCTCCTCCACCGCCGCGTTGTACGCCGCCACCAGCGCCCGCCGCGCCACCCGCTCCACCGGCCGCAGGGCCTCCGCCCGCGCCGCCATCTCCGAGGCCGCCACCGCACCCCCGTGCCCGCGCTCGTACGCCAGCGACACCAGCAGGGCCACCCGCTGCGCCAGCGCCAGCACCCGCACCGCCCGCGCCGGATACCCCGGAGCCAGCGCCTCCCGCCCGGCTTCCGCCCGCGCCCGGTACGCCGACAGCGCGGCCTCGGCCGCCGGCCCCGACGCCGCCACGTCCAGCCGCGTCAGCACGACCGTCGCCTCGCGCATCCCCTCGGCCAGCTCCCGCTCCGCCTCGCCGAGCGACGGCACGTCCGCGGGCGGCGCCTCCCGCACCGGCAGGCAGTGCCACACCACCTCCACGTGCACGTCCCCCGCCGGCCCCGCCTCCGTGACCTCCGGCACCAGACCCAGCGCCGCGCCCATCGCGACGACCGCCTCGCCGGCCTCCAGCGCCCGCTCGTTGAACTCCGCGGGCCCGCTCAGCCCCAGCGGGTGCCCCGGCACCGGCAGCGCCACCCGCAGCCCGGTCACCCCCAGTGCCCGCAGCCGGCCCAGTGCCAGCGTGAGCCCCACCGGGGCCTCCTCGCCCGGCAGCCCCGCCACCCGGTGCACGGCGTCCTCGCCCACGATCGACATCGCGGCCTCGTCGGGCGAGACGAGACCGGACAGCAGCGCGTTCCCCCAGGCGGCCAGCCGCCCTGAACGTGGTTCGAAAAGCATCCCCCCACTCTACGGACGGGCCCGGATCCGGCCCCGCAGCCGGGCCCGCGCCCGGACCCCTCCCCGAGTGGCGTAGGTTTTCCCCTGGGGCTGCGCCTACCGGTGCACTGACGAACCAAGACTGCAAGGGGAGACAACGCGCTCATGAGCGATGTACTGGAGCTGGTGGACGTATCCGTGGTCCGCGAGGGCCGGGCTCTGGTGGACCAGGTCTCCTGGTCGGTCAAGGAAGGGGAGCGCTGGGTCATCCTCGGCCCCAACGGCGCCGGGAAGACCACCCTGCTCAACATCGCGTCCAGCTACCTCTTCCCCACCAAGGGCACCGCCACCATCCTCGGCAGCACCCTGGGCAAGGTGGACGTGTTCGAGCTGCGCCCGCGCATCGGCATCGCCGGCATCGCGATGGCCGACAAGCTCCCCAAGAAGCAGACCGTCCTCCAGACCGTCCTCACCGCCGCGTACGGCATGACGGCGACCTGGCAGGAGGAGTACGAGGCCGTCGACGAGCAGCGCGCCCGCGCCTTCCTCGACCGGCTCGGCATGAGCGACTACCTCGACCGGAAGTTCGGCACCCTCTCCGAGGGCGAGCGCAAGCGCACCCTGATCGCCCGCGCCCTGATGACCGACCCCGAGCTCCTCCTCCTCGACGAGCCCGCCGCCGGCCTCGACCTCGGCGGCCGCGAGGACCTCGTACGCCGCCTCGGCCGCCTCGCCCGCGACCCCCTCGCCCCCTCCATGGCGATGGTCACGCACCACGTCGAGGAGATCGCCCCCGGCTTCACCCACGTCCTGATGATCCGCCAGGGCAAGGTCGTCACCGCCGGACCCATCGACCTCGAACTCACCTCCCGCAACCTGTCCCTCTGCTTCGGCCTCCCCCTCGTCGTCGAGCGCCACGACAACGACCGCTGGACCGCCCAGGGCCTGCCCCTGCGTTAGTCGCACCCTGTCCCGACCGCGCCCGCCGGACCTACCATGACGACGTGAACATCGACGCATGGGTGTGGTGGCTCATAGGCGCGGTCGGGCTCGGCATCCCCCTCGTCCTGACGGCCATGCCGGAGTTCGGCATGTTCGCCGTCGGTGCGCTCGCGGCCGCCGTCACGGCGGCCCTCGGCGGGGGAGCGGTCGCCCAGGTCCTCGTCTTCGTCATCGTGTCGGTCGCACTCACCGCCGTCGTCCGCTCGATCGCCAACCACCATCGCGAGCGGCCCCAACACCGCACCGGAGTCGACGCGTTGAAGGGCAGAACGGCCCTCGTCGTCGAACGCGTCGACGGCACCGGGGGCCGGATCAAACTCGCCGGCGAAATCTGGTCCGCCCGCAGCCTCGACGCGGACAGCACCTTCGAACCCGGGCAGCAGGTGGACGTCGTGGAGATCGACGGAGCCACCGCCGTCGTCATGTGAGCTTCTGAGCCAAGCAGCCGACCCGCGGCCCCGGGGTCTGCGAGACTCCGATTCAACGGGGCAGTACAGACAGCCGGAAGGGCACGGGGAACCGCATGCAACCGATCATCATCGTCCTGATCATTCTGGTGGTTCTGGTCTTCATCGCACTGGTCAAGACGATCCAGGTGATCCCGCAGGCCAGTGCAGCCATCGTCGAACGGTTCGGCCGCTACACCCGCACCCTCAACGCGGGCCTCAACATCGTGGTCCCGTTCATCGACTCCATCCGCAACCGCATCGACCTCCGCGAGCAGGTCGTGCCGTTCCCGCCGCAGCCGGTCATCACCCAGGACAACCTGGTCGTCAACATCGACACGGTCATCTACTACCAGGTCACCGACGCCCGCGCCGCGACGTACGAGGTCGCCAGCTACATCCAGGCCATCGAGCAGCTCACCGTCACCACCCTGCGCAACATCATCGGCGGCATGGACCTGGAGCGGACCCTCACCTCCCGCGAGGAGATCAACGCCGCCCTGCGCGGCGTCCTCGACGAGGCCACCGGCAAGTGGGGCATCCGCGTCAACCGCGTCGAGCTCAAGGCCATCGACCCGCCGACCTCCATCCAGGACTCGATGGAGAAGCAGATGCGCGCCGACCGCGACAAGCGCGCCTCCATCCTCCAGGCCGAGGGCGTCCGCCAGTCCGAGATCCTCAAGGCCGAGGGCGAGAAGCAGTCCGCCATCCTCCGCGCCGAGGGCGAGGCCAGGGCCGCCGCCCTCAAGGCCGAGGGCGAGGCCCAGGCCATCCGTACGGTCTTCGAGTCCATCCACGCCGGCGACGCCGACCAGAAGCTCCTCGCCTACCAGTACCTCCAGATGCTCCCCAAGCTCGCCGAGGGCGACGCCAACAAGCTCTGGATCGTGCCCAGCGAGATCGGCGACGCCCTCAAGGGCCTCTCCGGCGCCATGGGCAACTTCGGCCCCGTGAACGGCGGTTCGGGCTTCAACCCGCTCAACACCACCAAGACCGCCGGGAACGGCACCACCAACGGCCACGGACACAACGGGAGCAACGGCACGGAACGCCGCGAGCAGCCCCCGATCGACTGACCCGCGGAACCACGGGCCCGTCCCCTCCTGCATGATCAGTACGGCCCCTCGACCTTCATGGCGGGGAGGCGTCTCACTCATGCAAAGGGGATGGCCCAGTCCATGTCCATCTGGGAATCACTCGCCGTGTTCGCGGCCGGCATCGGCGCCGGCACCATCAACACGATCGTCGGCTCCGGCACCCTCATCACCTTCCCGGTGCTGCTCGCCACCGGACTCAGCCCGGTCACCGCCAACGTCTCCAACACCCTCGGCCTGGTGCCCGGTTCGCTCAGCGGAGCCTTCGGCTACCGCAAGGAGCTCCGCGGCCAGCGCCGCCGCATCATCCGCCTCGGCGCCGTCTCGCTCGTCGGCGGTCTCGCCGGCGCCGTCCTGCTCCTCACCCTGCCGTCGGAGTCCTTCGACACGATCGTGCCCGTCCTCATCGGGCTCGCGCTCGTCCTCGTCGTCCTCCAGCCCCGCCTCGCGGCCGCCCTGCGCCGCCGCCAGGAAGCCGCCGGACGGGACGGCGGCCACCCCGACGGCGGGCCCGTCCTCCTCGGCGGCATGCTCGCCGCCAGCGCGTACGGCGGCTACTTCGGCGCCGCCCAGGGCGTGCTCTACCTCGCCCTGATGGGGCTGCTGCTCCACGACGACATGCAGCGCATCAACGCCGTCAAGAACGTCCTCGCCGCCCTCGTCAACGGCATCGCCGCCGTCTTCTTCCTCTTCGTCGCCGACTTCGACTGGACCGCCGTCCTCCTCATCGCCGTCGGCTCGACCATAGGCGGCCAGATCGGCGCGAAGGTCGGCCGTCGCCTCCCGCCCACCGCACTCCGCGCGGTGATCGTCGTGGTCGGCACCCTCGCCATCGTCCAGCTGCTGCTGCGCTGAACCCCCGCGCTCGTACACCCCGTACGAACACGGCGGCGGCCCGTCCCCCAGGTGGGGGGCGGGCCGCCGCGCCGCACCGGGGCGCCGTACGGGACTAGGCCGAGGGCGCCAGCCACTCCGGCAGCGCGTCCTGCCCCCGCGCGCCCAGGGCCAGCAGCATCGCGTCCGCCGGCGAGGGCACGAACGGCTCGCGCAGCAGCGGCATGCCCGCCTCCTCCGGAGTCCGGTCCGCCTTGCGGTGGTTGTCCTCGGCGCAGGACGCCACCGTGTTCAGCCAGGTGTCCCCACCGCCCTGCGCCCGCGGCACCACATGGTCCACGGTCGTCGCCCGCTTCCCGCAGTACGCGCACCGGTGCTGGTCCCGGACCAGCACCCCCCGCCGCGACCACGCCGCGTGTCTTCGGAACGGAACCCGGACGTACCGGCACAACCTGATCACCCGCGGCATCGGCAGATCCATGGTGGCCCCGCGGACACGCAGTTCGGGGTGCGACTGCTCGACGACGGCCTTGTCCTGGAGCACCAGAACGACGGCCCGGTTCAACGTCACCGTCGACAGCGGCTCGAAGCTCGCATTCAGCACCAGCGTGTCCCGCATTCTCGCCCACCTCCCGTGCGCAGGCCCGCGACCACCCTGGCGGCAGGGCCCGCAACCACTCTGGCCGCGCGCGCCACGCGGGACAACGCAATAAAAAATGCCCGGTCCTGGCCGCCTTCAGACCAGGACCGGGCAAACGGAAGGCGAACGATCAGTTCTGGGGGGCCTCGTACTCACCGATCAGCTGGGCCCGACCCAGCGAGTGGAAACGCAGGTTGAAGCCGACCACGGCCGGGGAGACGTCCCCGCCCGGGCCCAGCTTCTCCTGGTCCACCGCGTACACGGTGAACACGTAGCGGTGCCGCTCCCCGGCCGGCGGGGCCGCCCCGCCGAAGTCCTTCGTGCCGTAGTCGTTGCGCACGTGCACGGCACCGGCCGGCAGGCCCTCGAACTTCCCGCTGCCCGCACCCGCCGGCAGCTCGGTGACCGAGGCGGGCAGGTCGAACAGCACCCAGTGCCAGAACCCGCTGCCCGTGGGGGCGTCCGGGTCGAAGCACGTCACCGCGAAGCTCTTCGTCCCCGCGGGGAAGCCCTCCCACCGCAGGTGCGGCGAGACGTTCCCGCCCTGCAGGACCTGACCGTCGCCGAGGTCGGCGCCGGGCTCCAGGTCGTCGCTCACCACCGAGAACGCGGGGACCTCCGGGTGGAAGTCGTGCGGAAGAGGTGCCCTGTTCTGCTCGGCCACTGCTGAACCTCCTGATCGCGAACCGGTACCGGGCCGGACTGGCCCGGTACCCGGCCCGAGCCTAGAACCAGTTGCGCTGCGAACCCACGGACGCGATCCACTCGTTGAGGTACGCCGCCCAGTCGGTTCCCTGGTAGGAGTGCAGGCCCACCTGGAAGCAGCGGTAGGTGTCGCTGCCCTCCGTGAACAGGCCCGACTTCTTGTCCATCTCCAGGACGACGTCCATCTCGTTGCCGTCCGAGACGAAGGTCAGCTCGACCTGGTTCAGGCCGCGGTACTGCGCCGGCGGCAGGAACTCGATCTCCTGGTAGAACGGCAGCGTCTGCCGCGTGCCGCGAATGTGCCCGCGCTCCATGTCCGCGCTGCGGAAGGTGAAGCCCAGCCGGCGGAACGCGTCCAGGATCGCCTGCTGCGCCGGCACCGGGTGGACGTTGATCGGGTCGAGGTCGCCGGCGTCCACCGCCCGCGCGATCTCCAGCTCGGTGCTCACCCCGATGTTCATCCCGTGCAGGTGCTGACCCTCGAAGTGGGTGATCGGGGTCTCCGCGGGGATCTCCAGCCCGAACGGCACCACGTGCAGGGCGCCCGGCTGGACCTTGAAGGCACCGCCGAGGCGCTGCTTGGTGAAGACGATGTCCTGCTTGTACTCCTGGTCGCCGCCCTCGACCTCGACCCGCGCCTGCAGACCCAGGGACAGACCCTCGATCTGCTGCTCCACCGACCCGCCCTGGATACGGACCTCGCCCTGGACGATCCCGCCAGGCACGACGTTCGGCTCGGTGATGATCGTGTCCACCGAGGCACCACCGGCACCCAGTGCGGCGAACAGCTTCTTGAACCCCATGCTCTGACTCCCCTTGAAGGACTCGTTCGACTAACCCTTACCAACGCGGAACCTTAGGGCCCGGTTGCAGGCGTGTCCGTTCCACTACGCTCGACCGGATGAGCGCGCGCACCGACCGTACGCCCCTGCCCCGGTCCTTCTTCGACCGGCCGGTCCTCACGGTGGCCCCGGACCTCCTCGGCCGCATCCTGGTCCGCCGTACTCCCGAGGGCCCCATCGAACTGCGCATCACGGAGGTCGAGGCGTACGAGGGCGAGGCCGACCCCGGCTCCCACGCCTACCGCGGACGCACCGAGCGCAACGCGTCGATGTTCGGCCCACCCGGACACGCGTACGTCTACTTCATCTACGGCATGTGGTTCAGCCTCAACCTGGTGTGCGGTCCGGCGGGCCGCGCCAGCGGGGTGCTGCTGCGCGCGGGGGAGATCACCGTGGGCAGGGACCTGGCTCGCAAACGTCGACTTTCGGCCAGAAACGACAGGGAACTCGCCAAAGGGCCGGCCCGCCTGGCGACCGCTCTGGAGGTGGACCGCTCCCTCGACGGCGCGGACCTCTGCGCCGGCCCCGATTCCCCCCTTTCCCTGCTGGAGGGCAGCCCCACCCCGCCCGACCTGGTGAGCAACGGTCCGCGCACGGGCGTCGGCGGCGCGGGAGCGGCCCATCCGTACCGCTACTGGATCACGCACGACCCCACGGTGAGCCCCTATCGCGCCCACGCGCCGCGCCGCCGCTCAACTTGACTCACCCTGGGCGGACGCCTAACGTAGCCCGAGCCGCTTGAACGGGTCACTGTCATCGACAGCCCCCGGAGCGGCAAACCACCACCTACTACGCACCCCTGACGGGGTCGAATTCGGCATGCCCGAATTCGAATCCAGCGGCTCGATTATGAGTTGCACGGGATAAGCGCTAAAGTGGTGGACGCCGAAAGGGAAAGCGCGAAAGCGAAGAACCGGAAAGCGGAGCGCGAAACACTCTGATAGAGTGGGAAACGCGAGAACGAAAGCCCGGAGGAAAGCCCGAGAGGGTGAGTACGAAGGAAGCGTCCGTTCCTTGAGAACTCAACAGCGTGCCAAAAATCAACGCCAGAAGTTGATACCCCGTCCACTTAGGTGGATGAGGTTCCTTTGAAAAGGCCTGCAGGGCCCACTAGTGGGGCGCTTGTAGGCGACAAACACAGCGAGGACGCAGTGGTCAGTCGGTCATATTCCGACCGTGGCTGACCCGCTCACCGTGATGTGTGCACCCGATTACGGGTAATCATTCATGGAGAGTTTGATCCTGGCTCAGGACGAACGCTGGCGGCGTGCTTAACACATGCAAGTCGAACGATGAAGCCCTTCGGGGTGGATTAGTGGCGAACGGGTGAGTAACACGTGGGCAATCTGCCCTTCACTCTGGGACAAGCCCTGGAAACGGGGTCTAATACCGGATACGACTGCGGGAGGCATCTCCTGTGGTGGAAAGCTCCGGCGGTGAAGGATGAGCCCGCGGCCTATCAGCTTGTTGGTGGGGTAATGGCCTACCAAGGCGACGACGGGTAGCCGGCCTGAGAGGGCGACCGGCCACACTGGGACTGAGACACGGCCCAGACTCCTACGGGAGGCAGCAGTGGGGAATATTGCACAATGGGCGAAAGCCTGATGCAGCGACGCCGCGTGAGGGATGACGGCCTTCGGGTTGTAAACCTCTTTCAGCAGGGAAGAAGCGAGAGTGACGGTACCTGCAGAAGAAGCGCCGGCTAACTACGTGCCAGCAGCCGCGGTAATACGTAGGGCGCAAGCGTTGTCCGGAATTATTGGGCGTAAAGAGCTCGTAGGCGGCTTGTCACGTCGGATGTGAAAGCCCGAGGCTTAACCTCGGGTCTGCATTCGATACGGGCTGGCTAGAGTGTGGTAGGGGAGATCGGAATTCCTGGTGTAGCGGTGAAATGCGCAGATATCAGGAGGAACACCGGTGGCGAAGGCGGATCTCTGGGCCATTACTGACGCTGAGGAGCGAAAGCGTGGGGAGCGAACAGGATTAGATACCCTGGTAGTCCACGCCGTAAACGTTGGGAACTAGGTGTTGGCGACATTCCACGTCGTCGGTGCCGCAGCTAACGCATTAAGTTCCCCGCCTGGGGAGTACGGCCGCAAGGCTAAAACTCAAAGGAATTGACGGGGGCCCGCACAAGCGGCGGAGCATGTGGCTTAATTCGACGCAACGCGAAGAACCTTACCAAGGCTTGACATATACCGGAAAGCATTAGAGATAGTGCCCCCCTTGTGGTCGGTATACAGGTGGTGCATGGCTGTCGTCAGCTCGTGTCGTGAGATGTTGGGTTAAGTCCCGCAACGAGCGCAACCCTTGTCCTGTGTTGCCAGCATGCCCTTCGGGGTGATGGGGACTCACAGGAGACCGCCGGGGTCAACTCGGAGGAAGGTGGGGACGACGTCAAGTCATCATGCCCCTTATGTCTTGGGCTGCACACGTGCTACAATGGCCGGTACAATGAGCTGCGATACCGTGAGGTGGAGCGAATCTCAAAAAGCCGGTCTCAGTTCGGATTGGGGTCTGCAACTCGACCCCATGAAGTCGGAGTCGCTAGTAATCGCAGATCAGCATTGCTGCGGTGAATACGTTCCCGGGCCTTGTACACACCGCCCGTCACGTCACGAAAGTCGGTAACACCCGAAGCCGGTGGCCCAACCCTTGTGGAGGGAGCTGTCGAAGGTGGGACTGGCGATTGGGACGAAGTCGTAACAAGGTAGCCGTACCGGAAGGTGCGGCTGGATCACCTCCTTTCTAAGGAGCACAGTACCGATTGCAGGCAAACGTTCTGCACGGTCAGCTCATGGGTGGAACGTTGATTAGTTGGCGCGATCGTGAGAGTCCTTCACTAGTACTGCTTCGGCGTGGAACGTGATGAGATCTTGAGGGATCGTGCTTGGCACGTTGTTGGGTCCTGAAGGCACGGCCGTTGGTCAGTCTTCAGTGCCGGCCCCAGTGAACTCACCTGCTTGTCGGGTGGGGTGATGGGTGGCTGGTCGTTGTTTGAGAACTACACAGTGGACGCGAGCATCTGTGGCCAAGTTTTTAAGGGCGCACGGTGGATGCCTTGGCACCAGGAACCGATGAAGGACGTGAGAGGCCGCGATAGGCCCCGGGGAGCTGCCAACTGAGCTTTGATCCGGGGGTGTCCGAATGGGGAAACCCGGCAGTCGTCATGGGCTGTCACCCACTGCTGAACACATAGGCAGTGTGGAGGGAACGAGGGGAAGTGAAACATCTCAGTACCCTCAGGAAGAGAAAACAACCGTGATTCCGGGAGTAGTGGCGAGCGAAACCGGATGAGGCCAAACCGTATGCGTGTGATACCCGGCAGGGGTTGCGCATGTGGGGTTGTGGGAATGAGCTTTCACAGTCTGCCGGCTGTGAGGCGAGTCAGAAACCGTTGGTGTAGTCGAAGGACATGCGAAAGGTCCGGCGTAGAGGGTAAGACCCCCGTAGACGAAACATCAGCGGCTTGCTTGCTCATCTCCCAAGTAGCACGGGGCCCGAGAAATCCCGTGTGAATCTGGCGGGACCACCCGCTAAGCCTAAATATTCCCTGGTGACCGATAGCGGATAGTACCGTGAGGGAATGGTGAAAAGTACCGCGGGAGCGGAGTGAAATAGTACCTGAAACCGTGTGCCTACAAGCCGTGGGAGCGTCGAGATCTTCGGATCTTCGTGACTGCGTGCCTTTTGAAGAATGAGCCTGCGAGTTAGCGGTGTGTAGCGAGGTTAACCCGTGTGGGGAAGCCGTAGCGAAAGCGAGTCCGAATAGGGCGATTGAGTTGCACGCTCTAGACCCGAAGCGGAGTGATCTAGCCATGGGCAGGTTGAAGCGGAGGTAAGACTTCGTGGAGGACCGAACCCACCAGGGTTGAAAACCTGGGGGATGACCTGTGGTTAGGGGTGAAAGGCCAATCAAACTCCGTGATAGCTGGTTCTCCCCGAAATGCATTTAGGTGCAGCGTCGTGTGTTTCTTGCCGGAGGTAGAGCACTGGATAGGCGATGGGCCCTACCGGGTTACTGACCTTAGCCAAACTCCGAATGCCGGTAAGTGAGAGCACGGCAGTGAGACTGTGGGGGATAAGCTCCATGGTCGAGAGGGAAACAGCCCAGAGCATCGACTAAGGCCCCTAAGCGTACGCTAAGTGGGAAAGGATGTGGAGTCGCAGAGACAACCAGGAGGTTGGCTTAGAAGCAGCCACCCTTGAAAGAGTGCGTAATAGCTCACTGGTCAAGTGATTCCGCGCCGACAATGTAGCGGGGCTCAAGCGTACCGCCGAAGTCGTGTCATTGCAGCAATAGGGCCAACGCCTGCTGTGATGGGTAGGGGAGCGTCGTGTGCCGGGTGAAGCAGCACCGGAAGGTAGTTGTGGACGGTTCACGAGTGAGAATGCAGGCATGAGTAGCGATACAAGAGTGAGAAACTCTTGCGCCGATTGACTAAGGGTTCCTGGGTCAAGCTGATCTGCCCAGGGTAAGTCGGGACCTAAGGCGAGGCCGACAGGCGTAGTCGATGGACAACCGGTTGATATTCCGGTACCCGCTTTGAAACGCCCAATATCGAGGCGAGCGATGCTAAGTCCGTGAAGCCGCCCTGATCTCTTCGGAGTTGAGGGGAGTGGTGGAGCCGACGGACCAGACTTGTAGTAGGTAAGCGATGGGGTGACGCAGGAAGGTAGTCCAGCCCGGGCGGTGGTTGTCCCGGGGTAAGGGTGTAGGCCGAGGGGTAGGCAAATCCGTCCCTCATGAAGGTTGAGACCTGATGCCGAGCCGATTGTGGCGAAGTGGATGATCCTATGCTGTCGAGAAAAGCCTCTAGCGAGTTTCATGGCGGCCCGTACCCTAAACCGACTCAGGTGGTCAGGTAGAGAATACCGAGGCGTTCGGGTGAACTATGGTTAAGGAACTCGGCAAAATGCCCCCGTAACTTCGGGAGAAGGGGGGCCACGCTTGGTGATGAGTCTTGCACTCTGAGCTGGGGGTGGCCGCAGAGACCAGCGAGAAGCGACTGTTTACTAAAAACACAGGTCCGTGCGAAGCCGTAAGGCGATGTATACGGACTGACGCCTGCCCGGTGCTGGAACGTTAAGGGGACCGGTTAGTGACCTTTCGGGGTTGCGAAGCTGAGAACTTAAGCGCCAGTAAACGGCGGTGGTAACTATAACCATCCTAAGGTAGCGAAATTCCTTGTCGGGTAAGTTCCGACCTGCACGAATGGCGTAACGACTTCTCGACTGTCTCAACCATAGGCCCGGTGAAATTGCACTACGAGTAAAGATGCTCGTTTCGCGCAGCAGGACGGAAAGACCCCGGGACCTTTACTACAGTTTGATATTGGTGTTCGGTTCGGCTTGTGTAGGATAGGTGGGAGACTTTGAAGCAGCCACGCCAGTGGTTGTGGAGTCGCCGTTGAAATACCACTCTGGTCGTGCTGGATGTCTAACCTCGGTCCGTGATCCGGATCAGGGACAGTGTCTGATGGGTAGTTTAACTGGGGCGGTTGCCTCCCAAAGGGTAACGGAGGCGCCCAAAGGTTCCCTCAGCCTGGTTGGCAATCAGGTGTTGAGTGTAAGTGCACAAGGGAGCTTGACTGTGAGACCGACGGGTCGAGCAGGGACGAAAGTCGGGACTAGTGATCCGGCGGTGGCTTGTGGAAGCGCCGTCGCTCAACGGATAAAAGGTACCCCGGGGATAACAGGCTGATCTTCCCCAAGAGTCCATATCGACGGGATGGTTTGGCACCTCGATGTCGGCTCGTCGCATCCTGGGGCTGGAGTCGGTCCCAAGGGTTGGGCTGTTCGCCCATTAAAGCGGTACGCGAGCTGGGTTTAGAACGTCGTGAGACAGTTCGGTCCCTATCCGCTGTGCGCGTAGGAATATTGAGAAGGGCTGTCCCTAGTACGAGAGGACCGGGACGGACGAACCTCTGGTGTGCCAGTTGTCCTGCCAAGGGCATGGCTGGTTGGCTACGTTCGGGAGGGATAACCGCTGAAAGCATCTAAGCGGGAAGCCTGCTTCAAGATGAGTATTCCCACCTCCTTGAGAGGGTAAGGCTCCCAGTAGACGACTGGGTTGATAGGCCAGATGTGGAAGCCCGGTAACGGGTGGAGCTGACTGGTACTAATAGGCCGAGGGCTTGTCCTCAGTTGCTCGCGTCCACTGTGTTAGTTCTGAAGCAACGAACAGTTGCTGGTTTCTAGAGCTGGAACACAACTACAGAGTGTGCTTGTTCGCTCGAAACCGATAGGGTTTCGGTGGTCATAGCGTTAGGGAAACGCCCGGTTACATTCCGAACCCGGAAGCTAAGCCTTTCAGCGCCGATGGTACTGCAGGGGGGACCCTGTGGGAGAGTAGGACGCCGCCGAACAATCTTTCAGGACCCTTGGTCCAGCGTTCAACGCTGGACCAAGGGTCCTTTTTTGTTTTTCCCCTCTTTTACGCCGAAGCGCGGCCACGGTGCGGTTGCGCGAGAATGACTAGCGGTACCCCGAAGACAGGAGTCACACCCATGTCCAACTCTCCCGACGACCGTCCGGAGCGCGAGCCCCGTCGCAACGACGGCGGTGACCGGGGTGGCTACCGCGGGGGCCGTGACGACCGCGGCGGCGACCGCCCGTTCCGCCGCGACGACCGCGGTGGCCGCCCGTACGGTGGCGGCTTCCGCCGCGACGACCGGGGCGGCGACCGCCCCTCCTACCCGCGCCGCGACGACCGCGGCGACCGCCCCTCCTACGGGCGGCGCGACGACGACCGTTACGGCCGTCCCGCCGGCGGCGACCGCGGCGGCGACCGCGGCGGCGACCGGGGTGGTTACCGCGGGGGCCGTGACGACCGCGGCGGCGACCGCCCGTCGTACCCGCGCCGCGACGACCGGGGCGACCGCCCCTACGGCGGCGGCTTCCGCCGCGACGACGAGCGTCCGTCCTTCCGCCGCGACGACCGCGGCGACCGCCCGTCCTACCCGCGCCGTGACGACCGGGGCGAGCGTCCGTCCTTCCGCCGTGACGACCGCGGTGAGCGTCCCTCGTACCCGCGCCGTGACGACCGGGGCGACCGCCCCTCGTACCCGCGCCGGGACGATGAGCGCGGTGGGTTCCGTCGTGACGAGCGCCGCGACGACCGCCCGTCCTACGGTCGCCGTGAGGACCGCCCGTCCTACCCGCGCCGTGACGACCGGGGCGAGCGTCCGTCCTTCCGCCGTGACGACCGCGGTGACCGTCCGTCCTTCCGCCGTGACGACCGGGGCGACCGCCCCTCGTACCCGCGCCGGGACGATGAGCGCGGTGGGTTCCGTCGTGACGAGCGCCGCGACGACCGCCCGTCCTACGGTCGCCGTGAGGACCGCCCGTCCTACCCGCGCCGTGACGACCGCGGTGACCGTCCGTCCTTCCGCCGTGACGACCGCGGTGAGCGTCCCTCGTACCCGCGCCGTGACGACCGGGGCGACCGCCCCTCGTACCCGCGCCGGGACGATGAGCGCGGTGGGTTCCGTCGTGACGAGCGCCGCGACGACCGCCCGTCCTACCCGCGTCGCGACGACCGCGGTGACCGTCCCTCGTACCCGCGCCGTGACGACCGGGGCGAGCGCCGTGACGACCGCGGCGGCTACCGCCGTGACGACCGCGGTGAGCGTCCCTCGTACGGGCGCCGGGACGACCGGGGTGACCGCGGCGGTTACCGTGGCCGCGACGACCGCGGCGGCTACCGCGGAGACCGCGACCGCGACGGCGGGCGTCCGGACCGCGACCGTGACCGCGAGCCGGTCAAGCGCCTGCCGATCGACGAGGACGTCACCGGCATGGAGATCGACGCCGATGTCCGCCAGGAGCTGCTGAGCCTGCCCAAGGGCCTGGCCGAAGAGGTCTCCCGAAACCTGGTCATGGTCGCCCGCCTGATCGACGAGGAGCCGGAGCGCGCGTACGGGTACTCCCGCATCGCCCTGCGACTGGCCTCCCGCGTCGCCGCCGTCCGCGAGGCCGCCGGCTTCGCCGCCTACGCCGTGCAGAAGTACAGCGAGGCGCTCGCGGAGTTCCGTGCCGCCAAGCGCATGACCGGCTCCGTCGAGCTGTGGCCGATCATGGCCGACTGCGAGCGCGGCCTCGGCCGTCCGGAGCGGGCCCTGGCCATGGCCGGCGAGCCCGAGGTGCAGAAGCTCGACAAGGCCGGCCAGGTCGAGATGCGCCTGGTCGCCGCGGGCGCGCGGCGTGACATGGGGCAGCTCGACGCCGCCATCGTCACCCTGCAGAGCCCCGAGCTGGCCTCGAACACCGTGCAGTCGTGGACCGCGCGCCTGCGCTACGCCTACGCCGACGCCCTGCTCGCGGCCGGCCGCGAGGACGAGGCCCGCGAGTGGTTCGCCAAGGCCATCGAGGCGGACCGGGACGGCACGACCGACGCCTCCGACCGGCTCGCCGAGCTGGACGGCGTCGAGTTCGTCGACGCGATGGACGACGACGAGGACGCCGACCGGGACGAGGACGACCTCGACGGCCAGGACCCCGCCGAGGTGGCCCGCGCCGAGCGCGCCTCCGACCAGACCGAGTACTACGACGAGGACGACGACGAGTACGAGCCGATCGAGCAGTCCGAAGCGGACGCCGACGTCGCCGCCGAGGCCGACGCCGAGGCCGACGCCGATGTCGACGTCGCCGCCGAGGCCGACGCCGATGTCGACGTCGCCGACGAGGCCGACGCCGATGTCGACGTCGCCGACGAGATCGTGGTCGTCGAGGACGAGGTCCGTGACGGCGACAAGGCCTGATCACCGGAACGAATGAGAGAGGGCGGCACCCCCGAAGGGGTGCCGCCCTCTGCCGTGTCCGGCGCCAACCCGCGGCCCGCGTCAGGCCAGGCTGCGCAGGACCAGGCCCGTCGCCGGCTTCGGGCCGAACGAGGTCGACTTGCGGGGCATCGTCACGCCCTGGCGGGCCAGCGCCCGTACGACCTCCTCGCGCACCGGGTACAGCAGGACCGCGGTGCCGCCGTGCCGCTCGGCCATGGCGACCGTGGCCGAAGCGTCGTGGATGTACGTGATCTGGTCGGGCGTGTCCGGGATCTGCCACAGGGTGTCGAGGAGCGTCGCGTGCAGCACGGTCGCGTCCAGCCGGCGCCAGGCCTCGGGCCGGTCCCGGCGCACGGTCCGCTCCAGCAGCTCCGGATCCGGGTCGGTGACCAGGTGGAAGGTGCCGTCACCGGTGAGGAGGAAGGCGTTGCCCCGTTCCGAGGCTTCCCCGAGGGCCTCCAGGGCCAGCGGCAGCGGGCCGTCGACCCGGCGGACCCGGAAGCTCCCCTCCACCGCGGCCAGGGCATCGGCGACCGGAAGGCGGTGCAGCATCCGGTGGATGGCCCGCACCTGCAGCGGGTAGCGGACCGTGTCGACGAGGAGGACGAGGCCGAAATCCCACGGCGTCGGGGACTCGTGCTCCTGCTGGAGGCGCAGGTACGTCGCCCAGCGGTGGTGCCCGTCGGCGATCAGCGCCTGGCGGCGGCGCAGGTCGGCGGTGATGGCGTCCTGGTCGACGGGGTCGATGACCGCCCACAGCCGGTGCCGGACCCCGTCCTCGGTGGTCGTCGCCAGCAGGGGCGTGCTCTGGGCGGTCCGCTCGACGACCTCGGCCGCGCCGGCCGCGGCGTCGCCGCCCCGGTAGGTGAGGAGGAGCGGCTCCAGGTTCGCGGACGTGGCCCGCATCAGCCCCGCCCGGTCCGTGACCACGTGCGGCATGACGTCCTCGTGCGGGAGGACGATGCCGTCGTCCGCCGTCGACAGGGCCAGGGCGCCGATGACGCCGCGCTGCAGCACCCGGTCCGTGCGCTGCTCGTAGACGTACAGGGCGGGCTCCGGGTCCGCGCTCAGGACGCCCTTGGCCAGCCAGTCCTCCAGCGTCTGCGCGGCCTGCTCGTTGCGCGCGTCCGGTGTGTCGGCCTGCGGAAGGATCAGGCGGACGATGTTGTGCGGGTCGGCGGACTCCAGGTAGTCGACGCCGTCGGGGCGCACCACCACGTCGTACGGCGGTGAGGTGACGGCGGCCAGACTGCCGACGCGTTCCGGGACGTAGCGCAGGCCGTGGAAGGGGATCAGGCGCAGCCCGGCGTGCGTGGTGGCAGAAGTGGTCATTGGTGCATGGTAAGGCGCGTCTCGGGATGCGGGATGATCGAGCGAGGAAACGCTCGGCCGGCGTGTGGCCGAGATCGATCGAAGATCGAGCGGATCGAGCCGACAGGGAGTGGACAGGATGACCCGGCGGAGCAGGACCAGTCCGGCAGGCAGCGAACTCGCCCTGCACCAGGCGTACGACACCGCTTTGCTGGATCTCGACGGTGTCGTGTACGCGGGCGGCGAGGCGATCGGGTACGCGGTGGAGTCGCTGGCCGCGGCCCGGGCCGGGGGCATGCACCTGGCGTACGTCACGAACAACGCGCTGCGGACGCCCGACGCCGTGGCCGCGCACCTGGCCGAGCTGGGGATCCCCACCGAGGCCGCCGAGGTGATCACCTCGGCGCAGGCCGTGGCCCGGCTGATCTCGGAGCAGGTGGCGCCGGGTGCGAAGGTGCTGGTCATCGGCGGGGAAGGACTGCGGGTCGCGCTGCGCGAGCGCGGGCTGGTGCCGGTGGACTCCGCCGACGAGGAGGGCCTCGCCGCGGTCGTCCAGGGGTACGGGGGGCCCGAACTGCCGTGGGGGCGGCTCGCGGAGGCCTCGTTCGCCGTCAACCGCGGCGTGCCCTGGTACGCGTCCAACACCGATCTGACGATCCCGACGGGCCGCGGCATCGGCCCGGGCAACGGGGCGGCGGTGGAGGTCGTACGGATCGCCACGGGCGCCGAGCCGCAGGTGGCGGGCAAGCCGCTGCCCCCGATGCACCGGGAGACCGTCCTGCGGACCGGGGCGGAGCGGCCGCTGGTGGTCGGGGACCGGCTGGACACCGACATCGAGGGGGCGTTCAACGGCGAGGTGGACTCGCTGCTGGTGCTCACCGGCATCGCGGACGGGGCGCAGCTGCTGCGGGCCGAGCCCCGGCACCGGCCCACGTACGTGGACCGCGACCTGCGCGGGCTGCTCACCGGGCAGCCGGAGGTCACGGCGGCCGGGGAGGGCTTCGGCTGCGGGGGCTGGACCGCGGTCGCCGGTGACGGCGTCCTCGAACTGCACGGTGCGGGCGACCCGGTCGACGGGCTGCGGGCGCTGTGCGCGGCCGCGTGGACGTGGGCGGGGGACGGCTCCTGCACCCTGGACGCGGGGAAGGCCCTGGCCAGGACCGGGCTGTAGCGCCAGCATCGGCGGGGAGCGGGGATCAAGAACGCGCGGAGGGTAGGCTAACCTAACCTGCGTGTTGGTCGAGAGTCCCCCTGAACAGAGCGCGGCGCCGGCGGCCGCCCCGCGCGCGCGGCACGCGGTGCGCGCCACCGGTCTGGTCGGCGCCTTCGCGGTCCTGGCCCTCGTCGCGGTGGCGAGCATCGCGGTCGGCGCCAAGCAGATGCCGCTCGACGAGGTCTGGCACGGCCTGTTCCACTACGCGGGGACACCCTCCGACGTGGTGGTGCGCGATCTGCGGATCCCGCGCACCCTCCTCGGGCTGATGGTCGGGGTCGGGCTCGGGCTGTCCGGTGCGGTGATGCAGGCGCTGACCCGCAACCCGCTGGCCGAGCCCGGCATCCTCGGCGTCAACGCCGGGGCGGCGGCCGCCGTCGTGTCCGCCATCAGCTTCCTCGGGGCCTCCAGCCTGACCGCGTTCGTGTGGTGGGCCCTGCTGGGCGCCGCCGTCGTCTCGGTCGTCGTGTACGTCCTCGGCGGCAGCCGCAGTGCCACGCCGGTGCGCCTCGCGCTCGCGGGCATGGCGGCCAGCGCCGCCCTCACCGGCTACATCAACGCCGTGCAGCTGATGGACAGCAAGGCGCTCGACAAGCTCCGCTTCTGGACGGTGGGCTCGCTGGCCTCGGCCAACATGGACACCGTCCGGCAGGTGGCCCCGTTCCTCCTCGCCGGCGCGGTCCTCGCGCTCGCGCTGGGCCGACCGCTCAACGCGATGGCCATGGGCGACGACACGGCGCGGGCGCTCGGCGCCCACCTCACCCGGACCCGGATCGCGGCCATGGCCGCCATCACCCTGCTGTGCGGGGCCGCGACCGCCGCCTGCGGGCCGGTCGTCTTCATCGGGCTGATGATCCCGCACCTGGCCCGCATCATCACCGGCCCCGACATGCGGTGGGTGCTCGCCTACTCGGCGGTGCTGTCGCCGGTCCTGCTGCTGGGCGCGGACGTCATCGGCCGGGTCGTCACCCGGCCCGCCGAGCTCCAGGTCGGCATCGTCACCGCCCTCGTCGGCGGACCCGTCTTCATCTACCTCGTCCGGCGCAAGAGGATGGCCCAGCTGTGACCGTCGAACTCCGACCGGGCCGAATCCGGTTCGGCTCCCCGACCCGGACCCTGCGCGGCCCAGGCGGGCTGTCGCTGCGCGTGGAGCCGCGGGCACTGGCCGCCGGGCTGCTGCTCACCGCCGCCGTGGCGGCGCTGGCCGTCCTGCTGATCGGCACCGGCGACTTCGAGATCCCGCCGGCGGACGTCGTACAGACCCTGCTGGGCGACGGCACGCCCGCGCAGGACTTCATCGTCAACGACCTGCGGCTGCCGCGGGTCCTCGTCGCCCTGCTCGTCGGCGCCGCGCTCGGTATGTCCGGGTCGATCTTCCAGTCGCTGTCCCGCAACCCGCTCGGCTCCCCGGACCTGCTCGGCTTCCACTACGGCTCGGCCGTCGGCGCCCTCGTCGTGATCGTCCTGTTCAAGGGCGACGCGAACACGGTCGCGGCCGGCGCGCTGGCCGGCGGCGTGCTCACCGGCGTCTTCGTCTACCTCGTGTCGTACAAGGGCGGCATCAGCGGCTACCGGCTGGTCCTCGTCGGCATCGGCACCTCCGCCATGCTCGTCGCCGCCATCCAGTACCTGCTGACCAAGGCCCAGCTCGTCGACGCCACCCGGGCGATGGTCTGGCTGACCGGCTCGCTCGCCGGCCGGGACTGGAGCCAGGTGTGGCCGCTGCTGGCGACCTGCGCGGTGCTGTTCCCGCTGGTCCTCGGGCAGGGCCGGGCCCTGCGGATGACCGAGATGGGCGACGACGCCGCGTACGCCCTCGGGGTGCGGGTCGAGCGCATGCGGATGCTGCTCATGCTGGCGGCCATCCTGCTCACCACCGCGGCGGCCGCCGCGGCCGGGCCGATCAGCTTCGTCGCGCTCGCCGCGCCCCAGCTGGCCCGCCGCCTCACCTGCTCGCCCGGGTCGAACCTGCTCACCGGAGCGCTCATGGGCGCCGTCCTGCTGATGCTGTCCGACTGGGCCTCGCAGCGGGCGTTCGGCGCCGACCAGCTGCCCGTGGGCGTCCTGACCGGGCTCGTCGGCGGTGTCTATCTGCTCTGGCTGCTCGTCACCGAGCGCAGGGCGGGACGTATATGACCAACTCAAGGAGTACGCAGGTGCAGCAGCGGCTGACCGCGCAGAACGTGACCCTCGGCTACGAGCAGCGGGTCATCGCCGAGAACCTCTCCGTGGAGATCCCCGACCACTCCTTCACGGTGATCGTCGGACCCAACGCGTGCGGCAAGTCCACGCTCCTGCGCGCCCTCTCCCGGATGCTGAAGCCCGCCGCCGGGCAGGTGCTGCTCGACGGGCAGGCCATCGGCTCCCTGCCGGCGAAGAAGGTCGCGAAGACCCTGGGCCTGCTGCCGCAGTCCTCCGTCGCCCCCGACGGGATCACCGTCGCCGACCTCGTCGCCCGCGGCCGCTACCCCCACCAGGGGCTGCTGCGGCAGTGGTCGAAGGAGGACGAGCGGATCGTCCGGGAGTCGATGGCCTCGACCGGGGTCGCCGACCTCGCCGACCGCAGCGTGGACGAGCTGTCGGGCGGCCAGCGCCAGCGCGTGTGGATCGCCATGGCCCTCGCCCAGCAGACGCCGCTGCTGCTGCTGGACGAGCCGACCACCTACCTGGACATCCAGCACCAGATCGACGTGCTGGACCTGTGCGCCGAGCTCCACGAGAACCAGGGGCGGACCCTCGTCGCCGTCCTGCACGACCTCAACCACGCCGCCCGCTACGCCACGCACCTGATCGCCATGCGGGGCGGGAAGGTCGTCGCGGAGGGGCCGCCGGCCGAGGTGGTCACCGCCGAGCTGGTGGAGGAGGTCTTCGGGCTGCGCTGCCGGATCATCGACGACCCCGAGACCGGGACGCCGCTGGTCATCCCGGCGGCGCGCACGTCCGCGCGCACCGCGCCGCGGGCCGGGGCAGCCACCGGCTGAGGGGTCGGGGGCGGGTCCTGCGCCCGCCCGTGCCGATGCGCTGGGGCGCGGTCGCTAGAGCAGCTTCCTGAGCCGGAACAGGTCGCGTACGCCCGCCTCCAGCCGGACCCGGCCCGAGGCCCAGGCCTTGGCGAAGGCCAGCTCGCCCCCGACCATCGCGACCAGGTCGTCGCCGGTCATCGCCAGCCGGATCTGCGCCTTGGCGGCGGGCGGCCCGGGGGAGACCGCGTCGACCCTGATCCGGCCGCCGTCGAGGCGACCCGTGAAGGTCTGGTCCAGGTCGGTGATGTGGCAGCTCAGGGAGCGGTCGAGGGCGGCCGCGCCGCGCACGTCGCCGTCGGCCCGCAGCAGGTTGTCGGAAAGTCGGTCGAGTGCCGCCCGGCACTCCTGGATCGTAGCCATCGTGATCTCGACCGTACCGCAGAGCCGCGGGTGGTCGCTCGCGTGCTTCGCGGTAGCGTCGGGGCATGAGCGACGAAGCGCCCGACACAGCCGCGGCCCCCGAGGGGCCGGAGGCCGCCGTGGAGCCCGGCGGTCCCGCGCCGCTGGGCCTCGTACGGACCCCCACCGGGCACGCCGCGGTGGACGCGCACCTGGAGCGGCTGGCCGAAGCCGACCACCTCACGGCGGACGGACACGTCGCGGTGTACGAGGATGTGCACAGGGGCCTGCGTGACGCGCTGACCGCGCTGGACGCAGCACCCGCCCCCGGACCGTACGAAAACAGGAGCTGAACCGAACGTGGCAGGAGTGGCACGCCGCCGCCTGGACGCCGAACTGGTACGCCGCAGCATGGCCCGCTCGCGGGAGCACGCCGCGCAGCTGATCGCCGCCGGCCGGGTCACCGTCGGCGGGACCACCGCGACCAAGCCGGCCACCCAGGTCGAGACCAGCGCGGCCCTCGTCGTCCTCAAGGACGACAGCGACCCCGACTACGTCTCCCGGGGCGGCCACAAGCTGGCGGGCGCACTCGCCGCCTTCCTGCCGCAGGGGCTCGTCGTCGAGGGCCGCCGCGCCCTGGACGCCGGCGCCTCCACCGGCGGCTTCACGGACGTGCTGCTTCGCTCGGGCGCAGCCCACGTGATGGCCGTCGACGTGGGGTACGGGCAGCTCGCCTGGTCGCTGCAGAGCGACGACCGGGTCACCGTGAAGGACCGCACCAACGTCCGTGAGCTCACCCTGGAGCAGATCGACGGGATCCCGGTCGACCTCGTCGTCGGTGACTTGTCCTTCATCTCGATCGGCCTGGTGCTGCCGGCCCTCGTCGCCTGCTGCGCGCCGGGCGCGGACCTGGTGCTGATGGTCAAGCCGCAGTTCGAGGTCGGCAAGGAGCGGCTCGGCAGCGGCGGCGTGGTGCGCAGCCCCGAGCTGCGGGCCGAGGCCGTGCGCGGGGTCGCCGCGCAGGCGGCGGCACTGGGGCTGGGGGTGCTCGGGGTGACCGCGAGTCCGCTGCCGGGCCCGTCCGGCAACGTGGAGTACTTTCTGTGGCTGAGGGCGGGGGCACCGGCACTCGACCCGGAGGATGTCGACCGTGCAGTGGCGGAGGGGCCGCAGTGACAGATTCAGCGGGATCGAACGGTTCAACGGGTTCAACGGCTTCCACGGGTCACACGGCCCGTACGGGTGTGGAGGCCGCCGTCGCGCGGGGCGGGCCCCTGGCGGCGGGCCGGACCGTGTTCCTGGTCGCGCACACCGGCCGGCCGGCGGCCATCCGCAGCGCCGAGCTGGTCGTCCAGGGGCTGCTCAGGTGCGGCCTGGGCGTGCGCGTCGTGAAGAACGAGGCGCGGGACCTGCCGCTGCCGCCCGAGGTCGAACTGGTGCCCGAGGGTACGCCGGAGGCGCTGGAGGGCTGTGAGCTGCTGATCGTGCTGGGCGGCGACGGGACCCTGCTGCGCGGCGCGGAGTTCGCGCGCGGCTCGGGGGTGCCGATGCTGGGCGTCAACCTGGGGCACGTGGGCTTCCTCGCCGAGGCCGAGCGCGACGACCTCGACAAGGTCGTCGACCGGGTGGTCACGCGGGCGTACGAGGTCGAGGACCGGATGACCCTCGACGTGCTCGTGCGGACCAACGGCGACGTGGTCCACCGCGACTGGGCGCTCAACGAGGCCGCGGTGCAGAAGGCGGCCCCCGAGCGGATGCTCGAGGTGGTCCTGGAGATCGACGGGCGCCCGGTGTCCGGCTTCGGCTGCGACGGGATCGTCTGCGCCACCCCGACGGGCTCGACGGCGTACGCCTTCTCGGCCGGCGGGCCGGTGGTCTGGCCGGAGGTGGAGGCGCTGCTGATGGTGCCCATCAGTGCCCACGCGCTGTTCGCCAAGCCGCTGGTGACCTCGCCGGACTCGGTGCTGGCCGTGGAGGTGCAGGCCGGCGCCCCGCACGGGGTGCTGTGGTGCGACGGTCGGCGCATGCTGGAGCTGCCCGCCGGGGCGCGGGTGGAGGTCCGCCGTGGTGCGGTGCCGGTGCGGCTCGCCCGGCTGCACCACGCGTCGTTCACGGACCGGCTCGTCGCCAAGTTCGCGCTGCCCGTGTCGGGTTGGCGCGGCGCGCCCCACTAGCGCCGCGGCGGCGCCCGAGCGCGGGCCCGCCGGGGTGTCGTTAATAGCACATTCGTTCGGAGAATTCTCGACGGGTGACGTCACATGACACCGGTCAAACCTCGGTATGGTCGTCCCGTGCTTGAGGAGATGCGGATACGGTCACTCGGGGTCATCGACGACGCGGTGGTCGAGCTGTCGCCCGGTTTCACCGCGGTGACCGGCGAGACCGGCGCGGGCAAGACGATGGTCGTCACCAGCCTCGGGCTGCTGCTCGGCGGGCGCGCTGACCCGGCCCTCGTCCGGATCGGCGCCAAGGCGGCGGTCGTGGAGGGCCGGATCGTCATGCGCCCCGGCGCGCCCGCGGCCGTCCGGGCCGAGGAGGCCGGAGCCGAGCTCGACGACGGCACCCTGCTGATCAGCCGGACCGTGTCCGCCGAAGGGCGCTCCCGCGCCCACGTCGGCGGCCGGGCCGTGCCCGTCGGCCTGCTCGGCGAGCTCGCGGACGACCTGATCGCCGTCCACGGCCAGACCGACCAGCAGGGCCTGCTGCGGCCCGCCCGCCAGCGACAGGCCCTCGACCGGTACGCAGGCGACGCCGTCGCGGTCCCGCTGGAGAAGTACGCGGCCGCGTACCGGCGGCTGCGCGCCGTCGCCACCGAGCTCGACGAGATCACCACGCGCGCCCGGGAACGGGCCCAGGAGGCCGACCTGCTCCGCTTCGGGCTGGAGGAGGTCGCGGCCGTGGAACCGCTGCCCGGCGAGGACGCCGAGCTGGCGGCGGAGGCCGAGCGGCTCGGCCACGCCGAAGCGCTCGCCTCGGCGGCGCAGATCGCGCACGCGGCGCTCGCCGGCAACGTCGAGGACCCGGAGGGCGTCGACGCGAACACGCTCGTCGCGGGCGCACACCGGGCCCTGGAGGCCGTACGGTCCCACGACCCGGTGCTCGGCTCCCTCGCAGAGCGGATCGGGGAGCTCCAGATCCTGCTCACCGACGTGGCCGGCGAGCTCGCCGGGTACGCCGACGACCTCGACGCCGATCCGCTGCGGCTCGCCGCGGTGGAGGAGCGGCGGGCGGCCCTGACCCAGCTCACCCGCAAGTACGGCGACTCGATCGACGCCGTCCTGGAGTGGGCCGAGCAGGGCTCCGCGCGACTGCTGGAACTCGACGGCGACGACGAGCGGATCACCGAGCTCGCCGCCGAGCGGGACGGGCTCGCCGCCGAACTCTCGCAGCTGGCCCAGGCCCTGACGGACGCCCGGACGGAGGCCGCCACCCGGTTCGCCTCCGCCGTCACGGAGGAGCTGGCCTCGCTGGCGATGCCGCACGCCCGGGTGACCATCGACGTCCGCCAGACGGAGGACGAGGACGGCGTCGAGGTCGGCGGCCGGCGCGTCGCCTACGGGCCCTCGGGCGCCGACGAGGTCGAGCTGCTGCTCGCCCCGCACCCCGGCGCGCAGCCGCGGCCGATCGCCAAGGGCGCCTCCGGCGGTGAGCTGTCGCGCGTCATGCTGGCCGTCGAGGTCGTCTTCGCGGGTTCCGACCCCGTCCCGACGTACCTCTTCGACGAGGTCGACGCGGGCGTCGGCGGCAAGGCGGCGGTCGAGATCGGCCGGCGCCTGGCGAAGCTCGCCAAGTCGGCGCAGGTCGTCGTCGTCACCCACCTGCCGCAGGTGGCGGCCTTCGCGGACCGGCAACTTCTGGTCGAGAAGACCAACGACGGCTCGGTGACCCGCAGCGGCGTCACCGTCCTGGAGGGCGAGGACCGCGTCCGCGAGCTGTCGCGCATGCTGGCGGGTCACGAGGACTCGGTGTCCGCGCGGGCGCACGCCGAGGAACTGCTCGCGGCGGCACGCGCCGACGCGTAGCGGCACGACCACGAGCCGCGAGGGCCCGGAGCGCACGGCGCTCCGGGCCCTCGGCGTACGCGCCGGGACCACGCGTCCGGCACCACCCGCTTGTACGCGCGCCGCGTGGACGCGCGTCGGCCGCTGGCGGCGGCCACCGGCGGGGGTGGCGAGTGGGGAGGCGTGGGGGGAGGCGTGGGGTGGCGCGAAGGTGGCGTCGGGATGACGAGGCGCTACGCCGTGTGGGTGACGCTCGGGGGCGTGTGACGGTATCTCGTGCGGGATCAGCACCCGTATGGTCCCGGAACGCGCGTGCGGGCTGGCATCCTGGGCGGCGACTCTGCCCCCTCATCCAGGAGCTTCGAGCCGTGAGCAGCTCCCCGGTCCGGATTCCGGCCCCCGCACAGCCGTACGGCCGGCCGCCCCTGCGCACCGTCCAGGTGCTCGGCGGTGCCGGCGCGGCCAGCAGCGCGCACGTACGGTCCCTCGCGACCGGTCTCGCCGCGCGCGGGGTGCGCGTCACGGTGTGCGCCCCCGTCGAAGCGGAAGGGGAGTACGACTTCACCGGCGCCGGAGCACAGTTCGCGCCGGACGCGGTGAGCGCCCTGCGGTCCGCCTGCGCCGGAGCGGACGTGGTGCACGCGCACGGCGTACGGGCGGCGGTGCGGGCCCTGCTGGCGCTGCGCGGGCGCCGCGTGCCGCTCGTGGTCACCTGGCAGGGCGGCGAGCCGGCCCCCGAAGGGCCGCTGGGGCGGCTCGGACGCCTCGTCGAACGACAGGTCGCGCGGGCCGCGGCCGTGGTCCTCGGCGCCTCCACCGACCAGGTGGACCTCGCACGGGCCCGCGGCGCCCGGGACGCCCGGCTGGCCCGGCCCGCCGCCCCCACCGGAGCCGGCGGCGGCCCCGCCCCGGGCACGGACCCGGGCAAGGTGCGGGCCGAGCTGGGCGCGGTCGGGCGGCCGCTGGTGATCGCGATCGGGAGCCTGGTCCCGCACCGCGGGTACACCGTCCTGCTGGACGCGGCGAGGGCCTGGCGGGCGCTGGAACCCGTACCGCTGGTGGTGATCGCGGGGGAGGGCCCGCAGCGCGGGGAGCTGTCCCGGCGGATCGAAGCCGAGGGGCTGCCGGTCCGGCTGCTCGGGCGGCGCCGGGACGCGGTGCAGCTGCTCGCCGCGGCCGACGTGGCGGTGCTGCCCAGCCGGTGGGAGGCGCGGTCGCTGCTGGCGCAGGAAGCACTGAGGCTGGGCGTGCCGCTGGTCGCGACGGCGGTGGGGGGCGTGCCGGAGCTGGTCGGGGACGCGGGGGTGCTGCTCCCGTACGGGGACGCGCCCGCCCTGACCGAGGCGGTCTCCGCGCTCCTGTCGGACCCGGCCCGGAGGGCCGAGCTGGCCGCGGCGGGCCGCGCCCAGTCGGCGACCTGGCCGTCGGAGGACGACGCGGTCGCCCAGGTCCTCGCCGTCTACGACGAACTGATGGACCGCCGGCGCTGAGCGGACGGCGTGATGGACTGACCGGATGAAGACGAAGACCCTCACGCCCGGTGTGCTGCGGGCCCTCGAACGCTTCAACGCCGCCCACCCGTGGGACCACAACGCCCACTACCACCGCTGGATCCTGCGGCAGCTGCCGAAGCGCTTCGAGCGCGCCCTGGACGTCGGCTCCGGCAGCGGGGACCTCGCGAGGCTCCTCGCCGGGCGGGCGGCCCGCGTGACGGCGGTCGATTCCGACCAGGGGATCACGGACCGGGCCCGGGAACTGACCCCTGCCGCGCTTCCCGTGGAGTACACCGTCGCGGACGCGGTGGCCGACCCCGAACTCCCGGGCGGCCCGTACGACGTGATCACGTGCGTCGCGGCGATCCACCACATGCCGTTCGACCGGGCGCTGAGCTGCTTCCGGCGGCGCCTCGCGCCCGGAGGGACGCTGGTGGTCGTCGGGCTGGCGCAGGCCCGGACGCCGGTGGACCACCTCCTGGGGGCGGTGGCGGTACCGGCCAACGCCGCCATGGGCTGGCTGAAGAACCGCGGGCGGCGCGGGCCGCGGCCGGTGGCGATGACGGCGCCGACCCGCGCGCCGGAGCTGGCCTTCACCGACATCGTCCGGGAGGCCCAAGCCGTGCTGCCGGGGGTGCGGTTGCGCCGCCGGCTGTTCTGGCGCTACACCCTGGTATGGCGCCACCCCTGACCCCGGGCCCGGTGCACCCACCCCCGCGCCCCGAACGCGGAATGCGCCGGCGGGGCCGGGATGTCCAGCCCGCGCGGCGTTTGAGCGCACCGGGCGCGCAGCGCACGGAAACGGGGACCGGGGCGCAGCCCCGATGCCTCGGCCCCGCCGGCGTTCGAGGCACCGGAGGGCCGGGGGGCGGAGTCCACGGTTCCGGGAAGGGGCGGGGTGCGGCATGCCGCCCGCAGGGCCGTACCCGCACCCGGGCCGCCCGGCAGCGGGCAGGGGGCGCCACCTGCGCCCGGCGGGCGCGTCAGGACGGGGACGCGTGGCGGCGCGCCCGCAGGGCCAGGCTCAGCGAGAGCACCGTCTCCGGGTCGTCGAGGTCCGTACCCAGCAGCTCCGAGATCCGGGCCAGCCGGTTGTACAGCGTCTGCCGGTTCAGGTGCAGCTCGCGCGCCGTCTCCGCCTTCCGCCCCGCATGCGCCAGGTACGTCTCCAGCGTCGGCAGCAGCGGCGGCCGCGACGCCGCGTCATGGGCCCGCAGGGGCCCGATCGCCCGGTCCACGAAGGCCGCCAGGTCGGGATGTTCCCGCAGCCGCCACAGCAGCAGGTCGATGTCCAGGCGCCGGGCGTCGTACCAGGGCCGGGCGGGCAGCCCGTGGGCGGCGGTGGCGGTCTCGGCCGCGTGCCGCAGCCCGGCGGAGACGGCCGCCCAGCCGCCCGCGACCCCGACGACGACCGCCGGCGGGGCGGCGGCCCGGTCCAGCCCGGCCCGTTCGACCCCGGCCCGCAGCGCGGCCGCGACCCGGTCGGCGACCGCGGTCCGCTCCGACTCGGCCCGCAGGGACACCAGCAGCGGTACGCGGCCCTCGACCGGCCGGACCCCGAGCAGCACCGGCACGCCGACCGCGGACAGTTCCTCCAGGACGGCGCGGGCCAGCACGGCCCAGTTTCCCGCCGGCCCGAGGTCCGTGGACAGCCGCATCACGACGGGCAGCAGCGGTCCGGCTCCCGGCCGGAAGCCGAGGACCCGCGCCTGCGCCGGGGCGTCCTCGGCGGAGATCCGCCCCTCGGCCAGGTCGGTGAGGAAGTCGCCGCGGCCGCGGGCGGCGAGTTCCTCCTCCTGCCGGGCCTGCATCAGGACGACGGCCAGTACGCCGGCGGTCCGCTCGGCCGCCATCCGGTGCACGGGCATCGGCGGCGCCGACACCCCGAGCAGGACGAGCCGCGCCCGGACCGAGCCGGTGCCGGGGCCGCCTCCGGGCACGTCGACGACGACGGTGTGGCCCGACGGGCCGGCCTCGCGCTGGCCGCGCAGTCCTTCCCACACCTGGAGGGGATCGGCGGCGGCCTCCCCGGCCACCGGGCCGGCCCCGTAGAGGAGTTGGCCGTCGGGGGTCTCGAGGAACACCGGGTTCGCGGTGAAGTCGGCCAGGATGTGCAGCACCTGGGGGATGCCGCCGCCGCTCAGCAGGGCTTCCGTGCACCGGCGGTGGACTTCCTCGGCGCGCTGGAGCAGTGCGAAGTGGCCGTTGACGATCTCGGTGTGGACCTCCTCCGTCACGGCCACGAAGGGGACCTCGCGGTGCAGTTGGACGAGCGGCAGCCCGACCGCCTGCGCCGTGTCCACGAGGGTGGCCGGGAGCCGGGTGAAGCGCGGGCCGAGCTCGACGACCAGGGCGGCGATGCCCCGTTCGGCGAGGCGGCGGACGAAGGCCCGCTGCTCGGCGGGCCGGGTGCCCAGGCCCAGGCCCGTGGTCAGCAGCAGTTCCCCGCCCTTGAGCAGGGACGCGATGTTCGGGACCTCGCCCGCGTGCACCCAGCGCACGGTCCGGCCGAGGCGGTCGGCGCAGGCCACCACCTCCGGCAAGCCGCTGCGCAGCCCGGGTAGCTCCAGTGCCCGCTGAACGGTGATCCCGCCCTGGTTGTCCATAGCGCGGGACGCTAACGCACGGCCCGTTCCGCCGCTACAACGGCCTGATGTTGTGGTTGAAGCGGAAGACGTTGTCCGGGTCGTACTGCCGTTTCACCTCGGCCAGTCGGCGCACGTTCTCCGCCCCGAGACCCGCCACGACCCGCTCCGGGCCCTCGTCGCCGGTGAAGTTGAGGTACACGGCGCCGGTGCTCCACGGCTGCGCGTCGGCCCGTACGGCCTTGACCCACTGGACGGCGCGCACGTCGTCGGCCGGGTCCTCCCAGATCCCGAACGGGTGCACCACCCACGGCGCGTCCCGGTACGGGACCGGCCACTGCGGCGGCCCGGCGGCGATCGCACCGCCCTGCGGGAACAGCACGTGCTGGCAGCCGGACGGCACCGGCATGTCGGCCGCGCGGGCGCAGAACACGTCGAGCATCTCGTCCGGGATGCCGGTCAGGTACTCGGCCGACCAGTAGTTGCGCATGTCGGGAGGGTCGTCGAGCATGCACTGGAAGTCGGCGTACGGCGGCGCCGCGACGACCTCCACCTCGTGCGGGACGGCCAGCAGCGGCGCCGCGAGCTTGCGGACGCCCTCCTCCGGGCCCGCGTACGTCATGACCGCCGCGGCCAGCAGCGTGCCGACGAGGTGCTCGGGCATGAAGTCGTCCGGCGAGCCGGTCAGGTAGAGGATGCCCCCGCCGACGTCGTCGGGGCCGCTCTCGACGACCTCGCGGTAGGCGCGGGTCAGGGCCGGCCCGTGCTCGGGCAGGGCCAGCACCAGGGCGAAGGAGAACGCGGGCAGTTCGTGCAGCCGCAGGGTGAGGGAGGTGGCGATGCCGAAGTTCCCGCCGCCGCCGTGCAGCGCCCAGAACAGCTCCGGGTTCTCCTCGGCGGTCGCCTCGACCACCATGCCGTCCGCGGTCACCAGTTCCACGCCCAGCAGGTTGTCGACGGCCAGCCCGAACTTCCGGTCCAGCCAGCCGCTGCCGCCGCCCAGCACGTAGCCGCCCAGGCCCGTGGTGGAGGCCCGGCCGCCCGTCGTGGCCAGGCCGTACGGCTGGCAGGCCCGGTCCAGGTGGCTCATCGTGGCCCCGCCCTCCGCGCGGACGGCCCGGGCCGCCGGGTGCACGGTCACCTCGTGCATCCGGCGCAGGTCGACGACCACCCCGCCGTCGTTGAGGGCCATGCCGGCGACGCTGTGGCCGCCGCCGCGCACGCCGACGTGCAGGTCCAGGTCCCGGGCGAAGCGGACGGCCGTGACCACGTCCGCGACGCCCTCGCACTGGGCGATGACGGCAGGCCTGCGGTCGATCATCGCGTTGAAGACGCGCCGGGCCTCGTCGTAGCCCGCGTCGCCGGGCGCGAAGACGTCGCCGGCCAGATCCTCGCGGAGCGCGGCAAGCGCCGTGCCCGCCTTCGAGAGGGGAGCCATGGCTGCCCCTTTCCGCCGGGAGGGCAAAGGACCATTCCAGCGTAGGCGGACTCGTCGGACCCCACCTCCCGTAGGCGGGGTCCGGCCGGGTCAGCCGCCGTACGCGCCGCTCGCGGTCAGCCGCAGGGCCGTGTCGATCAGCGGGACGTGGCTGAAGGCCTGCGGGAAGTTGCCGACCTGCCGCTGCAGCCGCGGGTCCCACTCCTCCGCCAGCAACCCCAGGTCGTTGCGCAGGGCCAGCAGCCGCTCGAAGAGGTGGCGGGCCTCGTCGACCCGGCCGATCATCGCGAGGTCGTCGGCCATCCAGAACGAGCAGGCCAGGAAGGCGCCCTCGTCGCCCTCCAGGCCGTCCACGCCGGCCTCCTCGCCGGCCGTGGGGTAGCGCAGGATGAACCCGTCGGGCGTGGACAGCTCGCGCTGGATCGCCTCGATGGTGCCGATGACCCGCTTGTCGTCCGGCGGGAGGAAGCCCATCTGCGGGATCAGCAGCAGGGAGGCGTCCAGCTCCTTCGAGCCGTACGACTGCGTGAAGGTGTTGCGTTCCTTGTCGTAGCCCTTCTCGCACACGTCCTGGTGGATCTCGTCGCGCAGCTCGCGCCACCGGTCCAGCGGGCCCTCCGCGTCACCGCTCTCGATCAGCTTGATCGTGCGGTCCACCGCCACCCACGCCATCACCTTCGAGTGCACGAAGTGCCGGCGCGGTCCGCGGACCTCCCAGATGCCCTCGTCCGGCTGGTCCCAGTGCGTCTCCAGGTAGCGGATCAGCTTCAGCTGGAGCCCCTGGGCGTAGTCGTTGCGGGCCAGGCCCGTCATGTGGGCCAGGTGCAGGGCCTCGGTGACCTCGCCGTACACGTCCAGCTGGAGCTGGTGCGCGGCTCCGTTGCCGACCCGGACCGGGCGGGAGTCCTCGTAGCCCGGCAGCCAGTCCAGCTCGGTCTCGCCGAGCTCCCGCTCGCCCGCGATGCCGTACATGATCTGCAGGTTGTCGGGGTCGCCGGCGACCGCGCGCAGCAGCCACTCGCGCCAGGCCTGGGCCTCCTCGCGGTAGCCGGTGCGCAGCAGCGAGGAGAGGGTGATCGCCGCGTCCCTGAGCCAGGTGTAGCGGTAGTCCCAGTTCCGGACCCCGCCGATCTCCTCGGGCAGGGAGGTGGTGGGGGCGGCGACGATGCCGCCGGTGGGCCCGTACGTCAGCGCCTTCAGGGTGATCAGGGAGCGGATCACGGCCTCCCGGTAGGGGCCGTGGTACGTGCAGTGGTCGACCCACTCCCGCCAGAACGCGGTGGTGGCGGTCAGCGCCGCCGCGGCGTCGGGGACCTCCGGCGCGCCGCGGTGCGAGGCCTGCCAGCTGATGCAGAAGGCCACCCGGTCGCCCGGGCCGACGGTGAAGTCGGAGTACGTCGTCAGGTCCTCGCCGTACGTCGGCACGTCGGAGTCCAGCCAGACCGAGTCGGGGCCGGCGACGGCGACGGTCCGCGCGTCCACCTTGTGCACCCAGGGCACCACCCGCCCGTAGCTGAACCGCATGCGCAGCGCCGAGCGCATCCGCACGCTCCCGGTGACGCCCTCGACGATGCGGACCAGCTGCGGGGCGTGGTCCTCGCGCGGCGGCATGAAGTCGATGACGCGGACGGTGCCGTCCGCGGTGTCCCACTCCGATTCCAGGACCAGCGAATCGCCCTGGTAGCGGCGGCGGTCGGCGTACGGCGCCCCGGAGCCCGCCGGCCCGATCCGCCAGAACCCGTGGTCCTCCGTGCCGAGAAGGCTCGCGAAGACGGCGTGGGAGTCGAACCGTGGCAGGCACAGCCAGTCCACCGACCCGTCCCGGCAGACCAGTGCGGCGGTCTGCGTGTCTCCGATCAGTGCGTAATCCTCGATGCGCCCGGACACGTTGCTTCTCCAGTCGAAACGGCCACGTCCGCCCCGAAGGGCGCTTGCATTGCGCGGTTGCGCGGTCTTCCGTGTGTGGATCCCCGCACTGAGCTCATGATTCCGGATGCGGCCGGGTTACGCCGTCTGCCGGACTGCTCGGCGGCGATGTGCAGCGATATTCGAGCAGGATATGACGGCACCCTAGTGATCTCTCGAAGTCCGGGGACAGTGCCGCTCGTCCGAACGGGTGACCAGGGCGGATGTCGCCCGATCGGCGGTACGCCATGCGGTAGCTGGCGGTCGGGTCCCACGTCGCGCCGCGTGCCCGGAGGCGGAGCGCCCCGGGCGCTGATAGGCTGGTACCCCGTGGATCGGTGGTCCGCCTGTGGGCATCAGGCACCCCGAAACCGCAGCTTCGGCGCCCCCAGAGACCTTCCGGTTCGACGGTGGCCGGCGCCGGACGCACCTCACTTCGCGACCACGGGAGCCCCCTCTTGGCGATGCCGCCCAAATCCACGACGACCAAGCACATCTTCGTCACCGGGGGTGTCGCTTCGTCCCTCGGCAAGGGCCTGACGGCCTCCAGCCTGGGTGCCCTGCTGAAGGCTCGGGGCCTTCGGGTCACGATGCAGAAGCTCGACCCGTACCTGAACGTCGACCCGGGCACGATGAACCCGTTCCAGCACGGCGAGGTGTTCGTCACCAACGACGGCGCCGAGACCGACCTGGACATCGGCCACTACGAGCGCTTCCTGGACGTCGACCTCGACGGCTCGGCCAACGTCACCACCGGCCAGGTGTACTCCACCGTCATCGCCAAGGAGCGGCGCGGCGAGTACCTCGGTGACACCGTGCAGGTCATCCCGCACATCACCAACGAGATCAAGCACCGCATCCGGCGCATGGCGACCGACGACGTCGACGTCGTCATCACCGAGGTCGGCGGCACGGTCGGCGACATCGAGTCGCTGCCGTTCCTGGAGACCGTCCGCCAGGTCCGCCACGAGGTCGGCCGCGACAACGTCTTCGTCGTGCACATCTCGCTGCTGCCCTACATCGGCCCCTCCGGCGAGCTGAAGACCAAGCCGACCCAGCACTCGGTCGCGGCCCTGCGCAACATCGGCATCCAGCCCGACGCGATCGTGCTGCGCGCCGACCGGGACGTCCCGACCTCCATCAAGCGCAAGATCTCGCTGATGTGCGACGTGGACGAGGCGGCCGTGGTCGCCGCCATCGACGCGAAGTCCATCTACGACATCCCGAAGGTCCTGCACACCGAGGGCCTCGACGCGTACGTCGTGCGCAAGCTCGACCTGCCGTTCCGCGACGTGGACTGGACCGTCTGGGAGGACCTCCTCGACCGCGTCCACAACCCCGACCACGAGGTCGCCGTCGCGCTCGTCGGCAAGTACATCGACCTGCCCGACGCCTATCTGTCGGTCACCGAGGCGCTGCGCGCCGGCGGCTTCGCCAACCGCGCCCGCGTCAAGATCAAGTGGGTCACGTCGGACGACTGCAAGACCCCGGCCGGCGCCGCCGCCCAGCTGTCCGACGTCGACGCGATCTGCGTCCCCGGCGGCTTCGGCGACCGCGGTGTCGACGGCAAGGTCGGCGCGATCACCTACGCCCGCGAGAACAAGATCCCGCTGCTCGGCCTGTGCCTGGGCCTGCAGTGCGTGGTCATCGAGGCCGCCCGCAACCTGGCCGGCATCCCCGAGGCCAACTCCACCGAGTTCGACCCGTCCACACCGCACCCGGTCATCTCGACCATGGAGGAGCAGCTCGCCTTCGTCGAGGGCGCCGGCGACCTCGGCGGCACCATGCGCCTGGGCATGTACCCGGCCAAGCTGGCCGAGGGCTCGATCGTCCGCGAGGTCTACGGCGACCAGGCCTACGTGGACGAGCGCCACCGCCACCGCTACGAGGTGAACAACGCCTACCGCGGCGAGCTGGAGAAGAAGGCGGGCGTCGTCTTCTCCGGCACCTCCCCGGACAACAAGCTCGTCGAGTACGTCGAGTACCCGCGCGAGGTGCACCCCTACCTGGTGGCCACCCAGGCCCACCCGGAGCTGCGCTCGCGCCCGACGCGCCCGCACCCGCTCTTCGCCGGCCTGGTGAAGGCGGCGGTGGAGCGGCAGCAGTCCGCCGGGTGAGGCGCTGACCGCATACGGTAGACGGCCGGGGCAGGGAACGGATCCCGCCCCGGCCGTCATCGCGTTCTGGGGAGAGGTAGCGGGCATGACCATGGGCATCGCAGACACCGCCGAGTCGTGGGAGACCGTCGACTCCCGGGTCCCGTTCCGAGGGGCCAAGACGTCGGTCAGCTCGGACGAGGTGCGGATGCCGGACGGCACCCTGGCCCGCCGCGACTACCAGGTGCACCCCGGTTCGGTGTGCGTGCTGGCGCTGGACGCCGACGGCGCCGTGCTCGTGCTGCGGCAGTACCGGCACCCCGTGCGGCACAAGCTGTGGGAGCTGCCGGCCGGCCTGCTGGACGTACCGGGGGAGAACCCGCTGCACGCGGCCCGGCGCGAGCTGTACGAGGAGGCGCACGTCAGCGCCGGGGACTGGCGGGTGCTGGCCGACTTCTTCGCCTCCCCGGGAGGCTCGGACGAGGCGATCCGGATCTTCCTGGCCCGGGACCTCTCCGAGGCCGAGGGGGAGCGGTACGCCGTCTCCGAGGAGGAGGCGGACATGGAGGTGGCCCGCGTTCCCCTCACCGACCTGGTCCGCGGCGTCCTCGAAGGCCGGCTCGGCAACCCGGGACTGGTCACCGGCGTGCTCGCGCTGTCCGCGGCGCTGGCCGCGCCGGGCGGCCTCGACGCCCTGCGCGGCCCCGAGGCCCCCTGGCCTGCGCGTCCCTACGAGGCGTGACCGGCGGGGCCGCCGGCGGGCCGACCGGCGGGGCGGCCGCCGCGGCCGCGTGGGCCGTCCGGGGTGCGGTGTGACCATCGGCTGATCCGATCGGGCGATGTGCCCGCCGCGCTCCCCACGGGTCGTCGCTCAGCGTGAACTACGCTCGCACCCCGAAGGCAGGGAGAGGAGCGGATCCGTGGCGGATTTCGTCGGGCGGCGGCGGGAGCTGAAGGAGCTGCGCGAGGACATCGCGCGCACGGGGCTCGACACCCTCTCGGGCCGCAAGGCCAAGGCCCCCCGGGCACGCCTGCTGTTGATCGCCGGACGCCCCGGCTCGGGCCGCACCGCCCTCGCCGAGGCCTTCGTCCGCGAGATCGCCGCCGACTACCCGGACGGCCTGCTCCGGGTCCGGCTGACCGCGCCCGGCGGGCGGCCCATCGCCACCGAACGCGCCCTGCGCACCCTCCTGGAGGGGCTCGGCGAGCCCACCCCGCCCGGCGCGGCCGAGGACGAGCTCAGCTCCGCGCTGCGCACGGCCCTCTCGGCGCGGCGGGCCGTCCTCCTCGTCGACGACGCCTCCGACCCCTACCAGGTCGACGCCCTGCTGCCCGACAACCCGGACTGCCTGGTCGTCCTCACCGCCGAGGGGCCGCTGACCGGCATCCCGGACGTGCGCCCCTGCACCCTGGGCGGCCTGGACACCGCCTCCGCCGTGGAGGTGCTCGCCCAGCACATCGGAACCACCCGGATCGCCGTCGACCCGCGCGCCGCCGAGAAGCTCGCCGAGGTGTGCGACAGGCAGCCGGCCGTACTCGCCCTCGTCGGTGGTTGGCTCGCCGCCCACCCCAAGGCTTCCGTTTCCGACACCGCCAAGCAGCTGCACGACATGCCGTCCGACGGGGAAGGCCCGCTCGGCCGCGGCTTCCGGCTCGTCTACGAGTCCCTGCCGCAGCCCGCCCAGCGGACCCTGCGGCTGCTGCCGCTCGCGCCCGCCGGCATCGTCGACTCGCACACCGCCTCCGCCCTCGCCGGCTGCTCCGTCGCCGCCGCCCAGTCGGTCCTCGAGGAGTTCGCCGGGCTGGGCCTCGTCCGGCACGGCGCCGACGGCCTGTTCCTGCTGCCCGGCTGCCTCGTCCCGCTGATCCGCCCGCTGCTCGAAACCCGGGAGCGGCCCGCCGAGGTCCAGCTCGCCCGGGCCCGGATGCTGGAGCGCACCGTACGCCTGCTGCATTCCTGCCAGGTCATGGCCGCCGCGGAGGGGGAGGACGTACGGGATCTGCTGGAGGGGGTGCCGCGCGCACTCCGCTTCCCCGACCGGCGGTCCGCCGCCACCTGGCTCGACACCCGGCTGCCCGCCCTGTCCGCGGCCGCCCAGCTGGCCGTGGCCGACGGGGGACTGGACACCCTGGCCCGCCGGATCGTCGCCGGACTCGTCCGGGCCCTCGCCGAGCACCGCGGCACCGCGGCCGCCGCGCCCGAGCTGTACGGGCTGCACCGGCTGGTCCTGGACGTGGCCGAGCGCCGCAGCCTGCACCGCGAGCAGGCCGCGGCCCTGCTGAACCTGGCCGACCTGGACGCCGAGACCGGCCGGACCCGCGAGGCACTCGAACGCTACCGGGCCGCGCTGGACGCCGGGCGGGCGGCGAACGACCCGTACGCCACCGGCCGGGCGATGGAATCCGTAGGCGGCGCCTACCAGGAGCTCAGCGACTGGCACCGGGCCGCCGACTGGTTCGGCCGGGCCCTGGCCCAGGCCCTGGCGCGCGGCGAGCGCGAGGACGAGGCCCGGCTGTACGGGCGGCTCGGCAACGCCTACACCCACGCGGGCCGGTACGGGGACGCGCTGCGCAGCTGGCGCGCGGCGGCCGCGGGCTACCGGCGGCTGGCCGACGTACCGGGGCAGGCGAAGGCGCTGAGCGAGATGGCGCGAATCCAGGAGTACGCCGGACGGCCCGAGGAATCGCTGCACACCTGCCGCGAGGCGGTCGATCTTGCCCGGCGGGCCGGGGACCTGCGCCTTCAGGCGGCGCTGCAGGTGCGCCTCGCCGACACCCTCGACCGGCTGGGCGATCCGGCGGCTGCGCGTCTGCACCGGTCAGCGGCCGACAAGTTGCTGGGAGACGACCCCGCGGCCTGCGAAATCCGCAGTGGTAACGACTGAGATTATTGGTTTGCAAGGCTAGACAGCGCCTCATCCTTCATTAGACTGGCTCCACCACGTCATCTCGTGGTGCATCCCGTTGCGCGCCTTGTGGACGGGTATGTATGGAAGTGCCCCGTAATTTCCCCTGAGCCAAGGACCGTGATCGACGATGAAGGTCGGCATCCCCCGCGAGGTCAAGAACAACGAGTTCCGGGTCGCCATCACGCCCGCCGGCGTGCATGAGCTGGTCCGCAACGGCCACCAGGTCTTCGTCGAGCAGAACGCCGGTGTCGGCTCTTCGATCACGGACGCCGAGTACGTCGCCGCCGGTGCCGAGATCCTCGCCACCGCCGACGAGGTCTGGGCGACCGCCGACCTGCTGCTGAAGGTCAAGGAGCCCATCGCCGAGGAGTACCACCGCCTCCGCAAGGACCAGACCCTCTTCACCTACCTGCACCTGGCGGCCTCCCGCGAGTGCACGGACGCGCTGCTGGAGTCCGGCACCACCGCCATCGCGTACGAGACGGTCGAGCTCGCCAACCGCGCGCTCCCGCTGCTCGCCCCGATGTCCGAGGTCGCGGGCCGCCTGGCCCCGCAGGTCGGCGCCTACCACCTGATGCGCTCGGCGGGCGGCCGCGGCGTGCTCCCCGGCGGCGTCCCCGGCACCCACGCCGGCGAGTGCGTCGTCATCGGCGGCGGCGTCTCCGGCTGGAACGCGGTGCAGATCGCCATCGGCATGGGCTTCCACGTGACCCTGCTCGACCGGGACATCAACAAGCTCCGCGAGGCCGACAAGGTCTTCGGCACCAAGGTGAAGACGATCGTCTCGAACGCGTACGAGCTGGAGAAGGCCGTCATCGAGGCCGACCTCGTCATCGGCGCTGTGCTGATCCCGGGTGCGAAGGCCCCGAAGCTGGTCACCAACGAGCTCGTCGCCAAGATGAAGCCCGGAAGTGTCCTTGTCGACATTGCCATCGACCAGGGCGGCTGCTTCGAGGACTCCCGTCCGACCACCCACGCCGAGCCGACCTTCCAGGTCCACGACTCGGTCTTCTACTGCGTCGCCAACATGCCGGGCGCGGTTCCGAACACCTCCACCTACGCGCTGACGAACGCCACGCTGCCCTACATCGTGCAGCTCGCGAACCTCGGTTGGGTCGAGGCGCTGCGCCGTGACCCCGCGCTGGCACTGGGCCTCAACACCCATGACGGCAAGGTCGTTTACGGCCCGGTCGCCGAGGCCCACGGCCTGGAGTCCGTCGAGCTCGGCGCGCTGCTCGGCTGACCCGACCGCCCCGTCAACGACTGACGTCAATATCACGTATCCGGCCGGACCTTGCCCGCAAGGTCCGGCCGGACGCGTTTGCGGAGGGACTGCGTCCGCCGTTCAACTCGCCTCGAACGTAACCCTTTAACCCTTTCGCGCACCTGCGAAACTTCACAGAGGTGGGCCGGACGCCCTTGACAGAGTGGTGTTCGGATGCCGACACATCGTTGCCGGTCCAGTGGATTGTGTTGCCGCTGAGCGGTGACACGCCATAGAGTCGCCAACCGTCGGCATGGTGCCACGCTGACCTATCGATAAGTGTCCTGGTCACGTCCGAGGAGGTAAGACGACTTGTGAATGAGTCGACATTTACTCCTGGGGGTGGTCGAGCAGGAACGTCTGAGCGGGGCCAGGGCCCGGCCGGGCTCGAAGCTGTCGGCTCCGTCGCAGTCCGCACCTTCGCAAACCACCAGCACATGACGACGCCCCAAAAGAGCATGGACGGCCTAGACGTGAACTCCACGGCCGGCGACCACAGCGGCGATACGCCCATTGGTTTCGCCGACTACGACCAGGTGCCCGAGGGGCACTTCTACGACCCCGACGCGGAGTACGAGCCCGACCCCGAGTACGCGGCCACCCTCGCCCCCGACGCTGCCCGCCAGCGCCGCGAGCGGATCGGCCCCACCGGGCGGCCCCTGCCGTACTTCCCGATCCCGGGTCCGCTGACCGACCACGGTCCCGCGAAGATCATCGCGATGTGCAACCAGAAGGGCGGCGTGGGCAAGACCACGTCCACCATCAACCTGGGTGCCGCGCTCGCCGAGTACGGGCGCCGCGTGCTGCTCGTCGACTTCGACCCGCAGGGCGCCCTGTCCGTGGGTCTCGGCGTGAACCCGATGGAACTCGACCTGACGGTCTACAACCTGCTCATGGAGCGGGGCATGTCGGCCGACGAGGTGCTGCTCAAGACGGCGGTCCCCAACATGGACCTGCTGCCGAGCAACATCGACCTGTCCGCCGCCGAGGTGCAGCTGGTCAGCGAGGTCGCGCGCGAGTCGACGCTGCAGCGGGCGCTCAAGCCCCTGATGAACGACTACGACTACATCGTCATCGACTGCCAGCCCTCGCTCGGCCTGCTGACCGTGAACGCCCTGACGGCGGCTCACAAGGTCATCGTGCCGCTGGAATGCGAGTTCTTCGCCCTGCGCGGCGTCGCCCTCCTCACGGAGACCATCGAGAAGGTGCAGGAGCGGCTCAACCCCGAGCTGGAGCTCGACGGCATCCTCGCCACGATGTACGACTCCCGCACGGTGCACAGCCGCGAGGTGCTGGCGCGCGTCGTCGAGGCCTTCGACGACCACGTGTACCACACGGTCATCGGCCGTACGGTGCGCTTCCCGGAGACCACGGTCGCCGGCGAGCCGATCACCACGTACGCCTCGAACTCCGTCGGCGCCGCCGCCTACCGCCAGTTGGCCAGGGAGGTGCTCGCCCGGTGTCACGCCGAGTGAGTCTGCCCGGAGCCGACGAACTCTTCCGTACGACCGGTGGGATGGCGCTGCAGTCGTCCTCGCCGAAGCGGGGCGGCGAGGAGGCCCCGGAGGCCCCGCCGGAGCACTCGGCGGCCTCGGGGCCGGCCCCGTCCCCGTCGGGGGAGGGCCGTGGCGGCCGGGAGGCGGCGGCCGGCACGGACCGCACGGACCCGGTGGTGGGAGCCCCGCGGCGGCCGCAGGAAGGTTCTGTCAACCCGCCCGCCCGGCGCGGCAAGGCCCCGGGCCGGACGGCGAGCCGCCGACCCAGCGGGCGTGAGCGGCACGACGAGAAGATCACGGTCTACGTCTCCGCCGAGGAGCTGATGGACCTGGAGCACGCCCGCCTGGTGCTCCGCGGCGAACACGGCCTCGCGGTGGACCGCGGCCGCATCGTCCGTGAAGCGGTGGCGGTCGTCCTGGCGGACCTGGAATCCCGCGGCGACGCCAGCATCCTGGTCCGCCGCCTCCGCGGCCGCTGACGCCTCCGCGCCCGGGCCCCGAGGCGACTGCCGCCGGCGCTGCCGTTCTGTCCCGGTAGCCGGCCCGGCCCCCGGCTCCGCGGCCGCCCCCGCCACGGTAGTCACCGGCCCCGCCTCGGCAGCCCGGCCGGCCCGGCCGTCGGTCGTTGTCCGGGGCCGCCCGTCTCCGCCGCGGGCCACGCTGTCGGCCCGCAGGCTCGTCGGGTCCCGGCCGGCCGAACCCGCCCGTCGGCCCGGCCCGCGCCCGGCTCCTCGTCGCGCCTTCGCGTCGGTGCCCGGCCGCGGGTGGGTCCGGGGGCCGTGGGTGCCGTGGTTCGTGGGAGCCTTGGGGGTGGCCCATCGGCCCGACCTTCCGTACCACCCTGGACTGCGATGCCCTCTCCCGCCGACCCCGGCCGCCCGCCCCGCCGGACCCTGGGGCGTGGCCCGGGCGTGCCCGCCGCGCCCGCGCCCGCGCGGCCGCAGACGGCCGCCGAGCAGCCTGCGCCCGGCGTGGCGCACCCGGACGCCGGCGGCGCCCCCGAAGCCGCTCAGGCAGCCGCTGAAGCCCCTGCTGCGGTACCGCAGGGCATCCCTGAGGCCCAGGAGGTGCCGGAGGCGTCCCTCCCTGCCTCCGCCCGGCCCACCGAGCCCGTCGAGCCGGCCGACCGTGTCGAGCCCGCCGAGGTGAAGGAGGCAGTCGAGGCGGCGGAAGCAGTGGAGGGGGTCGAGGCGGCGGCGGAGGCGGCGGACGGCGGGGGCCGGGACGGGGCGCAGGTCGGCGACGGGCGGTTCACGTTGCGGCTCGACAACTTCGAGGGGCCGTTCGACCTGCTGCTCCAGCTGATCTCCCGGCACAAACTCGACGTCACCGAGGTCGCCCTCTCCAAGGTCACCGACGAGTTCATGGCGCACATCCGCGCCATGGGCCCGGAGTGGGACCTCGACCAGACCACCGAGTTCCTGGTGGTCGCGGCGACCCTGCTCGACCTCAAGGCCGCCCGGCTGCTGCCCACCGCCGAGGTGGAGGACGAGGCCGACCTCGCCCTCCTCGAAGCCCGCGACCTGCTCTTCGCGCGCCTGCTCCAGTACCGCGCGTACAAGCAGATCGCCTCCCTCCTGGAGGAGCGCAACGAGGCCGAGGGCAAGCGCTACCCCCGCACCGTCGGCCTCGAACCGCACCACGCCGAGCTCCTGCCCGACGTCGTCATCAGCATCGGCGCGGAGGGGTTCGCCCGCCTCGCGGTCAAGGCCATGCAGCCCAGGGCCCAGCCGCAGGTCTACGTGGACCACATCCACGCGCCGCTGGTCAGTGTGCGCGAGCAGGCGGCCCTGGTGGTCGCGCTCCTCAAGGCGCGCGGCACCGCCACCTTCCAGGACCTCACCGAGGACACCGGCGACACCCTCACCGTCGTCGCCCGCTTCCTCGCCCTCCTGGAGCTGTACCGCGAGAAGGCGGTGGTCCTCGACCAGGAGGAGGCGCTGCGGACCCTCACCGTCCGGTGGACGGGCGGGGACGGCGACGGCATGCCCGTCGTGACGGACGAGTTCGACCGGCCCGTGGAGGTCACGGAATGAGAATGGGTACGTGGAACGAGCGTACGAGCGCATGAGCGACCCCGGCAGAGCCGACGACACCGCAGACACCGACGACACCGACGACACCGGAGGCGGCGTCGCCGGGATGGCGCTGAAGCCCGCACTGGAGGCCGTCCTCATGGTGGTGGACGAGCCGGCGACCGAGGCGCACCTCGCGAAGGTCCTCGACCGCACCCCCCGCGAGGTCGCGACCGCCCTGCGCGAGCTGGCCGACGAGTACACCGTCCAGCAGCGCGGCTTCGAGCTGCGGCTCGTCGCGGGCGGCTGGCGCTTCTACACCCGCCCCCGGTACGCGGCCGCCGTCGAGCGGTTCGTCCTGGACGGGCAGCAGGCCCGCCTCACCCAGGCCGCCCTGGAGACCCTGGCCGTGGTCGCGTACCGGCAGCCGGTCAGCCGCTCCAGGGTCTCGGCGGTGCGCGGAGTGAACTGCGACGGGGTCATGCGGACCCTGCTCCAGCGGGGTCTGGTGGCCGAGGCGGGCACGGAACCCGAAACAGGTGCGATCCTGTACAGGACGACGAACTACTTTCTGGAGCGGATGGGCCTGCGCGGCCTGGACGAGCTCCCGGAGCTCGCGCCCTTCCTCCCCGAGGCGGACGCGATCGAAGCTGAGACGCAGGAAGGTGTTCCGTCGTTCGATCCGGACGCACCGGACACCGAAGAAGACGACAAGACGACGGAACTTTGATGCGAAGCAGCGGCAACGGCAACGGCGGCAACCGGAACACGGGCGGCGGCGGCAGCCGCAAGGGCGGAGACGGACGCGGGCGCGGCAACTACCGCGGCGCCGGCAACGCGCGCGACGACAGGGCGGGCGGCGCCCCGCAGCGCCCGCGTCGCCCGCGTCCGGAGGAGCGTCTCTACGACGTCGGCCCCGAGGGCGAGCGCACCCGCGGCTCCCGCGGTGCGGCCGCGCGCGGCGGCGCCAAGGGCGGCCCGAAGAAGCCCGGCAGCTCCCAGGGCGGCCAGGGCGGCTACCGCGGCGGCCAGCGCGGTCAGGGCGGCTACGGCGGCCAGGGCGGCGGCGCCCGGCGCGGCGAGGCCGGCTACGGCGGCCCCTCCCGGTCGCGCGAGTTCGAGGCCCGGATCGAGGAGCGCGTCCGCGACCGGTACGCGGACAAGCCGGTGATCAGGACCCCGAAGACCTTCCCGGGCGCCGAGCAGGAGGGCGAGCGGCTGCAGAAGGTGCTCGCCCGGGCCGGCATGGGCTCGCGGCGCGCCTGCGAGGAGCTGATCGAGCAGGCCCGCGTCGAGGTCAACGGCGAGATCGTCACCGAGCAGGGCAAGCGGGTCCTGCCCAAGGACGAGATCAAGGTCGACGGTCTGACCGTCGCCACCCAGTCGCACCTGTTCTTCGTGCTGAACAAGCCGGTCGGTGTCGTCTCCACCATGGAGGACCCGGACGGCCGGCAGTGCCTGGGCGACTACGTCACCAACCGCGAGACCCGGCTCTTCCACGTGGGCCGTCTCGACACGGAGACCGAGGGCGTCATCATCCTCACCAACCACGGTGAGCTGGCCCACCGCCTCACGCACCCGAAGTACGGCGTGAAGAAGACGTACGTCGCCCACATCACCGGCCCGCTGCCCCGCGACATCGGCAAGAAGCTCAAGGACGGCATCGAGCTGGAGGACGGCTGGGCGCGCGCCGACCACTTCCGCGTCATCGACCAGGTAGGCAAGAACTACATGGTCGAGGTGACCCTCCACGAGGGCCGCAAGCACATCGTCCGCCGCATGCTCGCGGAGGCCGGTTTCCCGGTCGAGAAGCTCGTCCGGACCGCCTTCGGCCCGATCGAGCTGGGCGACCAGAAGTCGGGCTGGCTGCGCCGCCTCAGCAACACCGAGGTCGGCATGCTGATGCGCGAGGTCGGCCTGTAGGACGGAGCCGCCCAGGCCCGTCGCGACGGAGCCCGCAGTGCCCTGTGGCACTGCGGGCTTTTTGCTTGCCCGACACCCCCGGCCCTGTTTATAGTCAGGATGACTATAAAAGGAGTGAGGGGGGTCGATGCTCTCGTGAGCTGGACCGAAGTTCTCGGGTTCGCCACCGGGGCGCTGTGCGTCTGGCTCGTGGCCCGACAGCATGTCGCCAACTGGCCGGTCGGCATCGCCAACAACGTCTTCTTCATCGTGCTGTTCGCGCAGTCCGGCCTGTACGCCGACGCCGGACTGCAGATCGTCTTCATCGCCCTCGCCGCGTACGGCTGGTGGTCCTGGACCCACGGGGGTGGACCAGGAACCGCCGGGGTCCTGCCGGTGCGCCGCACCACGCGCACCGAATGGGCCGCACTGGCCGCGGCGGGGGCGGTGGGGGTGCTCGCCCTCACGCTGCTGCTGGACCGGGCCACCGACTCCACCGTCCCGTTCTGGGACGCGCTGACCACCGGGCTCTCGCTCACGGCCACGTACGGCCAGTGCCGCAAACTCGTCGAATCGTGGTGGCTGTGGATCGCCGCCGACCTGGTCTACATCCCGCTGTACGCGTACAAGGGCCTGTACCTGACCGCCGGCCTCTACGTCGGTTTCCTCGCGCTGTGCGTGGCCGGGCTCGTCGGCTGGCGGCGCACGCTGCCGGGCGCCGCCGGGCGCACGACCGCGGAGGCGGCGGCATGAGCGGCGGTACGAGCGGCGGCACGGCCCGGCGGTACGCCCACGGGCTGGTGCTGGGCAAGTTCTACCCGCCGCACGCCGGCCACCACCACCTGGTGGACAGCGCGGCCGCGCAGTGCGAGCGGCTGACCGTGCTGGTGTGCGCGGCCTCGGTGGAGTCGGTGCCGCTCGCCGACCGGGTCGCCTGGATGCGCGAGACGCACCGGCAGGCGGGCGTACGGGTCGTCGGCGCGGTCGACGACATCCCGGTCGACCTGCACGACCCGGCGATCTGGGACGCGCACATGGCGGTCTTCCGGGGCGCCGTGCCCGAGCCGGTGGACGCCGTCTTCACCTCGGAGGAGTACGGGACGGAACTCGCCCGGCGGTTCGGGGCCGAGGAGGTCCTCGTCGACCCCGACCGGACCCGCTTCCCCGTCTCCGGGACCGCCGTCCGCGCCGACCCCGTCCGCTGCTGGGAGCACCTGGGCCCGGCGGTGCGGGGCGCGCTGGCCCGGCGGGTCGTCGTCCTCGGCGCCGAGTCCACCGGGACGACGACGCTGTCCCGCGCGCTCGCCGAGCACTACCGGGGGCGCGGCGGGGTGTGGGCGGAGACGGGCTGGGTCGCCGAGTACGGGCGCCGGTACAGCGAGGAGAAGCTCGCGGCCGCCCGCGCCGCAGACCCGGCGGCGACCTGGGAGGACGTGGAGTTCACCTCCGACGAGTTCCCGGTCATCGCCCGCCGCCAGGACGAGGACGAGGAGCGGGCGGCCCGCGCCGGCTCGCCCGTCCTCTTCTGCGACACCGACTCCTTCGCGACCGGCATCTGGCACGAGCGGTACACGGGCGGCCGCAACGAGGAGGTCGAGCGGATCGGGGCCCTGCGCCGACGCGACCTGTACCTGCTGACGGACCACGCGGACGTCCCCTTCGAGGACGACGGCCTGCGCGACGGCCCGCACCTGCGGCCGTGGATGACGGACCGCTTCCGCGCGGAACTGAACCGGACCGGCCGGCGCCACGTGATCATCCGCGGTGACCGCGAAACCCGCCTGCGGACGGCGGTCGAGGCGGTCGACGAACTCCTCGCCGAGGGCTGGCACTTCACCGCCCCCCTCCCGGAAAGGCGCTGACGGACGATGACCGACCCGTCCTACGACCCGTACGCCTTCGCCCCCTTCGCGGTGACGGTCGACCTGGCCGTCCTCACCGTCCGCGACGGCGCCCTCCACGTCCTGCTGATCCGGCGCGGGCAGGACCCGTACGCGGGCGCCTGGGCGCTCCCCGGCGGCTTCGTCCTGCCCCGCGAATCGGCGGAGGCGGCGGCCCGCCGCGAACTGGCCGAGGAGACCGGCCTGCCGGAGCCGGTGGTCGCGGCCCTCCACCTGGAGCAGCTGCGCACGTACAGCGACCCGGACCGGGACCCCCGCATGCGGGTGGTGTCGGTGGCCTTCACCGCCCTCGTCCCGGACATGCCCGAACCGGCGGAAGGGGGCGGCGGCGACGCGGACCGCGCCCGCTGGGTGCCGGTGGGGGAGACAGGTCGGCTGGCCTTCGACCACGCGGTGATCCTCGCCGACGCCCGCTCCCGGGTCGGCGCGAAGCTGGAGTACACCTGCCTGGCCACCGCGTTCTGCCCGCCCGAGTTCACCCTCGGGGAACTCCAGTCCGTCTACGAGACGGTCTGGGACACCGCCCTGGACCGGCCCAACTTCCGCCGCAAGGTCCTCGCCACCCCCGGCTTCGTCGAAGCCGTGCCGGGAGCCGCCCGCCTCACCGGAGGACGCGGCAAACCGGCCGCCCTCTACCGGGCCGGCCCGGCCACCGCCCTGCACCCCCCGCTGCTCCGCCCGACGCCCACGGAAGGACCCCTGACGACATGACGACGACGGTGAAGGCGACGAAACGCGCCGCGACGGGCTCCCTCCTGGGCCTCGCCCTCGGGGACGCGCTGGGCTTCCCCACGGAGTTCAACGACGTCCCGACGATCCTGGCGAAGACCGGCCCGTGGCGGCAGATGCGCCTGCCGCGACCGGCGATCGTCACGGACGACACCCAGATGACCCTCGCCCTGGCCCGCGCCATCCGCACGGCCACGGACCGCGGCCCGCTGACCCCGGAGAGCCTCACCGCCCCGGTCCGCGAGGAGTACGTGGCCTGGTACCGGTCCCCGGAGAACAACCGCGCCCCCGGCAACACCTGCCTGCGGGCCTGCGACCTCCTCCAGGACCGGGCGCGGGACTGGCGGGACGCCAGCCAGACCGGCTCCAAGGGCTGCGGCGCGAACATGCGCGTGGCCCCGATCGGCCTCGTCCCCGGCTGGACGGAGGAGGAGCGCGCCGGCGCCGCCCAGCTCCAGTCGGCCCTGACCCACGGCCACCCCACCGCCCTGGCCGCCTCGGACCTGACGGCGAGGGCGGTGTACCTCCTGTCCCGCGGCGCGGAGGTCACGGGCCTGGTCGGCCTGCTCCGCTCGTACGCCCTGGACAACCGCACCCGCTACCACGAGCGCTGGCTGGGCGACCTCTGGACGCGCACCGCCTCGGACGCCACCCCGGAATCCTTCATGGCCCGCGGCTGGGACGAATGCCTGTCGGCCCTCGACCGCCTGACGGCGGCCCTGCGCAACCCGTCCCCGGAAACGGACCCCTGCCTCACCACCGGCGAAGGCTGGATAGCGGAAGAAGCCCTCGCCACCGCCCTCCAGTGCTTCCTCCTCTTCCCGGACGAGCCCCTGACGGCCCTCCGCCGCGCCGCCTGCACCGCAGGCGACTCGGACTCCATAGCCTGCCTCGCGGGCGCCTTCGCAGGAGCCCACCTCGGCGCCACGGCCTGGCCGCAGGAGTGGACCTCCGCCATCGAATACCGCGAGGACCTCCTCACATTCGCCGCCCTCTGGGACGCCCGGGGGGAGTCTGAAACAGCCCTGAGGCCCTGTCCGGCATAGCCGGCAGGACCCTCAGGTGATACCCCTTCGGCGTACTGAAGATCACGCCGGAAACGGGCGGGTGTAACGGTGGGAAGAGCCGCTGACGCTGCCGTGAGGCGGGGACGGCCCCTACGCTTCGGCGCACTGGTGGAGCAGGCCGTCTACTCGAAGGAGGACCCGCCGGAAGCCGCTGTCCGACGCTGGTCGGCTAGGTGTATTGACTCGCAGCGTTGTTGACGCGGCTGATGGGCGGGTGTCCGCCCAGTGCGGTGTGGCAGCGGTGGTGGTTGTAGGTGTGCAGGAAGTCTGCCAGGGCTTCGGTCCGCTCGGTGTTTGAGGTGTAGGGCCGTAGGTAGGCCCATTCGTCGAGCAGGGTGCGGTTGAAGCGTTCGACCTTGCCGTTCGTCTGCGGCCGGTAGGCGCGGGTGAGCTTGCCGGTCGCGCCGAGTTCGGCCAGGACGGTCTTCCAGGCCAGGCCCTTGCGGTAGGCCCACGCGTTGTCGGTCAGGACCCGTTCGATGCGGGTGATGCCGTGGGTGTGGAAGAACGCGGCCGCGCGGGTGAGGAAGCCCGCGCAGGTCGCGACCTTCTCGTCGGGGTGGACCTCGCTGTAGGCCAGGCGGCTGTGGTCGTCGACGGCGGAGTGGATGTAGTCGAAGCCGATGCGGCGGCCGCGGTCCCGGCAGCCGTCCTGCCGTCCGTGGACGCGCCAGCCGCCTCCGTCGGGGATCCGGCCGAGTTTTTTCACGTCGACGTGGACCAGCTCGCCCGGGCGGTTGCGCTCGTAGCGGCGGATCACGGTGCCGGTGGGGCGGTCGAGCCAGGCCAGGCGGTTCAGCCCGTGGCGGGCCAGGATGCGGTGCACGGTGGACGGGGGCAGCCCGAGGATCGGGCCGATCCGCGCGGGGCCGAGCTTGCGGGTCCGCCTCAGGTCACAAACCTGGCCTTCCACCGTGGAAGGTGTCCGGTGCGGGGTGGCGCCGGGCCGGCTGGAGCGGTCGGCTAGGCCCGCCTCGCCTTCGGCCTTCCAGCGGCGGAGCCACTTGTGGGCCGTGGGCCTTGATATGCCCGTCTCGGCTGCGACATGCGCGACCGGACGCCCCGACATGATGCGTTCGACGAGGATCCGCCTGCCGTGCACAGTCAGGCGGGCATTACGGTGGGACACGAAGACCTCCGTGTGCGGTGCAGCTTAGACACCTCCACCACACCGGAGGTCTTCGCCATGATCAAGCCCCGCCAGCTGTTAACAACGCTCGTGATCAGTACAGCTAGGGCATGTAGGGCAACTTGAAGCCAAGCCGCCGAGAAGTTTCCTCGTACAGTCCAAGCAACTCCTCAATTGCTACTTTCACTTCTTCCAAAGGAAAGCGCGCTTCTGTGATGTCGCCGTTATCGAGAGAGTTGGCGAGTTCTTGTAGGGCCTCTTGGAGGATCTTGAGGGAGTCTCCCTGTATGGCGGCGGCGGGAAAATTCCTGCCCTCCACCTGAATGATGGCGTAGTTTCCCTCGACCGCCAGAAGACGGCTTCCGTTCTCATGATGCTGCATTATTTACCTCTGGGGGTGGAACAACACGTAAGGCTCGGTCTCCACCAGCTCGCCGGTGAAAATGTCCTGCCTTCTTCCCCTGCCGAGAGATACATCCGCCTTTGGCAGAGAGCTTGAGATCCTGCTTTTTGTTCGGGCATTTATTCCTGTTATTACATAGTCCCAGTCTGATTCTGCATGATATCCGCGTGGATTGCTCTCCGATCTCGGCCCCTTGACCCGACTGCCGACAACCGCGATGCTCACACCTCTACTGTTAGCGGCATTCTGGATTCGCGTCATCTCAGACACTGAAATACCCTCAAGTGAGGCTCCATTAGCCACAATTGGTTCGCATGAAGAATTGTGGGCTAGTACAGCAGTGCCGCCCGCCAGCACATAGTACGTGTGGAGGTCTTCGACCGTCAGGTTGTAGGTTTTGGCGTGCTGGTCGAACGGGTGGTTCGACGTCAGGATGGCCGTTGTTCCCTCAGCTGTCAGGAGCGACATTCCGGGCTTCAGGTCGCGGGCTTCCAGCCAGGCGTTCTCGGAGGGGGACCAGAAGGGGTGCTCGTGGGTTGCGGTTAGTTCTTGGACTCCCTGTTCGGTGGCTATGGAGAGCTTGTTGAACTGTTTGTCGTCCTCCGTGACGATGACGCGGGTAACTGCGCGCTTGCCGGTCTCGCCGGAGCGGGGGTCGGTGGCGAGTACCTCGTCACCGAGCCTCACGTCCTCGATCTTCTTCGTGCTTCCGTCGGCCATCAGGACCTCGGTGCCGGCCAAGAAGCACTTGCAGCCGCCCTGCCTGCCAGTCGGGATCTTTCCGCGGTTGTCTGCCTTCCACTTCGGGGAGGCGCCGTTGATGTTGACGTTCTCGCCGAAGCCGAGGCCGTAGACCGCTGAGACAGCGTCGCCGTGCTGCTTCACGTACCAACCCAGCTCCTCGCAGCCGAGCTGGTCGCAGGCGTCAATCATGGCCTGCGTCTTGTTGATCCAGTCATCCTGCTCGGAGAAGCCGAGGTGGAACTTCTGGGTCTCCTTCAGGTAGTGCTTGATGTAGATCTGGATGAACTTCTGCTGGTTCTTCTTCGGCAGGCGGATGGACAGGCCGTAGTCGTTCTCCAGCAGGGTGGGGCGACGGTACTTGTTGTACGTGTAGTAGCTGCCGGTGATCGCCTTCGGGCGGGCCGGGTCGTCCACGTCTAGGTTGTCGTCGCGGGGGTTGTAGTGGCCGCCGCAGAGGCCGTGGTAGCAGTCGGTTTCCTGGAGGCCCGAGGCGTCGCTGAGGGAGACCGGGTTGTTGCTGGAGTAGACGTAGCCGTGCATCTGCTGCGACTTCGTCAGGTCCATGATCGGGTCGACCGAGACGAAGCGGCCGATCAGCGGGTCGTACTCGCGGGCGCCGAGGTGGGTCAGGCCACTGTCGGTGTCCTTGGTTCCGCCGACGAAGCCCTTGTCGCCCGCCCAACCGGTGGGCTTGAGGCCGCGCTCCTCGCCGAACATGCCCGTCTTGCGACGGGTGACGGTCTGGGTGGCGTCCGCCGTGATCTGGGCCGTGCCGGTGCCGTGGTGGTCGGCGAGGAGGAACGTCAGCTTGCCGTTCTCCCGCATCGCCACGCTGCCGTAGTAGCGGGTGCCCTTGACGGCCCCCGACTTGTCCTGGCGGAGTTCGTTGCCACCGGGGAGGTAGAGCGTGGTGCCCGTGGAGTCCTTGCGCAGCAGGCGCTGGCCGGCGGTGTCGTAGAGGAAGGTGCTGCTGGACGTGCCCTGGTCGAGGGACTTGAGGTGGCCCTCGACGTCCCACGTCAGGTACTGGGTCTCGGCGCTCCCGCTGGTCTTGCGGGTCTTGGTGTTGCCCGAGGCGTCGTAGGTGAACGTCTCGTCGTGCGGGTCGGTGCCGGTCTGGGTGACCTTCGGCAGGTCGTGCTTGCCCGCAGTGGGAGCGGCGTACGTGCGGACCGTGTCCGCCGTCGGACCGGAGGCCGTCTTGTGCTTGGTCTCCGTCTTGCGGTTGCCGACCGCGTCGTAGGTGTACGACGTCCAGTACGGGTCCTCGCCGCCGATCACGGGCGCCGACGGTGTCGGCGCGCACGTCTCGCCCCTGTTGGTCCACGCCTCCGAGATGCGGTTGAGGGAGTCGAGGGTGACGCACTGGGTGTCGGTGGTGCGGGTGGCGTCCTGGCCGTAGGCCGCTGCGATGGACGTGAGGCTACCCGCAGGGTTGTAGCCGTACTTGGTGTCCTCGATCCGCTGCGGGGCGACGTCGCGGTCGGTGAAGACGCGGGTGACCTCACCCGTGTGCTCGTCGTACTCCGTCGTCCGGTACAGGCGCTGGCCCGCAGCGCCCAGCTCCTGGCGGATGCCGCGGCCGTAGTGGTCGTACGTCATTGCCGTGACCAGGCGGCTGTTGCCCGCCCCCATGCTGTTGAGGAGGCCGGAAACCGACTTGTACGTGTTGCCGACGGTCTCCGCGGGCAGGTCGCCGATCGCCGGCTGCTTCGTGGCCAGGGGCTGGCCGGTGAGGTTGTAGCTCTGGGTCCACTGGTAGGTGCCCGCCAGAGCCCCGGTGTCGGGTGTGGCCGGGATGGTGACCTTCGTCGTCAGCGGCTGGTACAGGTCGTTGTAGAACAGCACCTCCGACTCGAAGGCCTTGCCGTCCACGTAGCGCGTCGACTTCGTCGTCTGGCCCTTGGCCACCGTGTCGTACACCGTGGACGTGAGCGTGGTCGCGCCCTGCTTGACCGCGGTGGGGCGGCCGAGTTCGTCGTAGTCGGTGTGCAGGGTGATGTTGCGGGCGTCCGTGATGTCGGTCGGACGGCCGCCCGCGTCGTACGCGGTCTTGGTGACTCCCTTGTCCGGGTCGGACGACTCGATCTGCTGGCCGCTGACGTCGTAGGTGTACGTCCACTTCGCCGAGCTCGGGTCGGTGACCTGGGCGAGTCGGCCGGCCTTGTCGTAGGCGTACGTGGTCGACTGCGAAGCCGTGCGTGCGGGATCCGTGTACTGCTTCAGCTCGACCGTGCGACCCAGGGCGTCCACCACGGTCGTGGACACCGTGCCACCCTGCGGGGGGACGACCGTGGTCGTGTCACCCGTGTACGTCGTGGTCGTGCGCTTGGTCTCCGTCCCGAACTTCCTCGCGATGACGGCCGTGGCACGGCCCGCACCGTCGTACTCGGTGTCCGTGGACGCCGGGTAGGCGGTCTCCTGGCCCGTCACCAGTTGTGCCGAGGGAGCCCCGTCGGCGTAGTAGCTGCCCGAGGTGCGCCACGCCTGGCCGAGCGTGTTGTAGAACGTCTCGGTGATCAGACGACCCACCAGGTCGGGGGACTGCGTCTGGGTCTGCCGCTCGCGCAGCAGGCCGTCCTGGATGGAGTAGGCGACCGCGTACTTGTAGTCGTGGGTGAGCGACTTCGTGGTGACGACCACCGGGCCGTCGTTGCGGATCAGGTAGTCGAAGCTGCGGGTCGGAGAGTCCGGGTTGGCGGCCACGGGCCGGTTCGGTGCCCAGACCTTGGCCACGCGGCCGAGCGCGTCGTACTCGGTGGTGGTCGCCTTGCCGTTCGCGTCGGTCACCTGGCGGGGCTGGGCCCGCAGCGGGTCGATGACCGAGGTGGTGACGTGTCCCTTGGGGTTCGTCACGACCAGGGACGTCGGGGCCTCACCCGTCACCGGGGCGTAGACCGTCGTCGTGACCTGCCCGTACGGGTCCGCGGAGGCCAGCTGGCGGCCGTGGACGTCGTAGCAGAGCTGGTTCTTCGCGGTGCCGCACGTGCTCGGCACCGAGGAGACGAGGTCGTAGCCGTCGCCCTTGGAGTTGATCGTCTCGATCTTCGTGGGCAGGCCGGGTCCGGGGACGGCGCCCAGTGTGCCGTTGTCGAAGTACGTCCGGACGTCCTTGACGACGTCGGTCGGCCGGTTCACGGTCGTACCGCACGGAACGGCGACCGTCTCCACCCGGTTGATCCTGTTCAGGATCCAGGTGTCGGTGTTGCGGGCGTAGGAGGTGGTCGTGCACTTCTCGTCGCCGGACTTGGCCGTGTCACCGGTCTCCGAGACCGAGTCAATCATGCCGTAGTCGTCGAAGTGGCTCGTCGACTCCACGGTGCGGACGCCGCCGGTCACCACCGTCCGGGTGGACTGCTTCTCCGTGCCCGTCTTGTACGCCACCAGGTCCGGCAGGCCGGTCCGCTTGCGGGTGGCCACTGCGGCCGAGCGCCACGGGGTGGAGGAGGTGGCGGTCACCAGCTCGGCGATGTCGTCACCGTTGTAGGTGGCCGTCTCGCGCGGCATGCCCGCGAACTCGTCGCGGTCGACCACTGCGACGCCCGCCGAGTCCTTGACCTCCTTGCCGTCCAGGCCCCGGAAGTAGCGGGTCTCGGACAGGGTCTTGCGGTCGTTCGCGGCGCCCGTGCGGGTCTGGACCCTCTCGTAGCCGCGGGCCACGGAGTGCACGCGGTCCTCGGCCTTGGTGAACTCGTCGTTGCTCTTCGCCCAGGCGGCGCCGCCCAGGTAGGCGTACGAGGTCACCTTGTCGGGGGAGTCGGCGAGGTTGTCGCCCTCGACGACCTGGGTCACGACATAGCTGTTGAACCAGTCCAGCTTCGCCGTGTCGCCCTCGAAGGCCCACTTCACCGGGTAGCAGCGCGTCGTGTTCGTCTCGTCGGGCTTCGGGAGCGTCGTCGCCGTGCACTCGGGCTGGGAGTACGTGACGCCGATGGTGCCGCCCGTCTCCGTGGTGACCTGGTACACGCGCAGGCGGACGAACGGGGCCAGGCCGTCACCGGTCTTGTCGACGCGGTTCGGGCGCTGCTCGCCCGCGAACGTCACCGGCGGCAGCGTGATGTCCGGGCCGTCGCCGGCCTTGCCGGTCCGGGTGATGGACTTCAGCCACATCGGGGTCGAGATGCCGTCGCCCGAGGGCGGGAAGCTCTGCTGCAGGGACCAGGAGTCGACGTCCTGGTACAGGCCGCCGGTGAGCAGCCGGGTCTTGATGCCGGTCAGGCGCATGCGCGACCAGAACGTCGGCGAGTACCTGTCCTTGCACTCCGTCGAGCCGTCCTTGCAGAACAGGTCGTACGGGGAGTCCGGCCAGTTCTTCGCGTTCGTCTCGTCGAAGGTGCCGCAGCCGCTCAGGCAGCGCTCGTCCACCTCGAAGAGGACCTGGCCCGCAGCCTTCGCCGTGTAGACGGAGTCGGAGCGGAGACCGTAGTCGATGTGGTCCAGCCAGCCGCCGCGGACGTACTGCGTGACCGTGGCCTTGCCGGTCGTCGACGACACGTTGCGGCCGTAGTTGTTGGTCTCGGTCCTCCAGTAGTACGCCATCGCGTCCCCACCGGGGGCGACCACGTAGTCCAGCTGCCAGCGCCAGGCCTGCTGGCACCAGGCTGAGGCGAAGGAGGAGTTGTAGCAGGGCTCTCCCGCCTGGTTGCCGAAGACCGGGACCGTCCACGCCGAGTTCGTCGTCGGCGTCGTGGCGTCCTTCCACCCCGGCAGGCGGTTGAGGCCGAAGTAGTACTGGGTGCCGTCGGTCGTGGTGACCTTCCAGTGCTCACCGTCGTTGTCGCCGTTGGAGGCGCCGGTCAGCTTCTCGACCTTCTCGCCCGAGTCGGACGCCGGGTGCCAGCCCTTGTCCTTCTCGAAGACCAGCTCGGTCGACTTGCCGCCGAGGGACAGGGTGGCGTTGTCGTTGAACCAGCAGAGGTCGCCGACCTTGGTGGTGTTCGTGCCGCCGGTCTTGTCGTCCTCGCAGGACTTGTACTTGCGCTCGACGAAGCCCGGCTCCCAGGCCCAGCCGTCACCGATCCAGGAGGCCTGGTTGTTCGAGGCGGACGTCCGCCCGTCCACGCTCTGCGAGGAGTAGCCGAGGGAGATGCTTGGGTCGAGGCCGCCGGGCACGGTCGGTACGTCGACCTTGTACGACCAGGAGAACGCGCCGGTCGAGCCGCCCGCGTTCCAGGATCCCGACGGCTGGAGGGACGTGGCCTTGTAGTCGCCCGTCGAACCGGCCGCACCCGCCGTCGCGGCGAGTACCGTCGCTCCCGAGGCGGCTGCTGCGGCGGACATCGCCATCTTCGCTGACTTCGGCGCGGACCCGGCACCGCCGGCGGTGGTGACCTGGGCGGACACCTTGCCCTTGGTCGTGTCGTTCCGTGTCGGCAGCGGCTTCTGCGTGCGGCATTCGGCCCGCTCGGGGGTCGTCAGCGCGCACGCCGGAAGTTCCACCAGGTGCAGGCGGGCTGCGTAGTCGCCGCCGTAGGCCTGGCGGAACGCGTTGTAGTCCACCTCGACCTTGGCCGGGACGGCGCCGGCGGGCCCGTCGGTGCGCGTGAGCGACATCAGGACGCCGTCGACGCCGGCCTTGCGGGCCGCGTCCTTGCCGGTCAGGGAGACCTTCACCCGACCCGGATCGTCGACCCCGGCCGTCGGGGCGGCCTTGAGGAGCGCGGACTTGGAGAAGCCCGCGTCCGCCGGGGCCAGCGAGACGGGTAGCTTGCCCGCCGGGCCGCCGGTGGCCAGGGACACCTCGCCCGAGCCCGCGGCAGGCCAGTCGGCCTTCGGCTTGTCCTTGGAAGCCCGGGCGGCCGCGTCCGGTCGTTTGGCACCGCCGGTGGCCACCTTCGTGACCTTGACCGCCTTCGGCTGCTTGAGTCCAGGCAATGGCGGGCCGTTTTTGGCCTCTGCCGCTACGGCTGCACCGGGCAGCACACCGGCGAGAACAACGGCAGCCAATGCTGCCGAAAATCCTCGCACGCGAAATCTTCTCACACCCCACCCCAATTGCTGTTCTGAGAAATAGGCGAGCGCAGACTAACAGGGTCGCCCGACAAGTCGGACACTTCGTCAGATCTCTCAAATCCCCTGCGATGCCATCCAAGGAATATAAAGGTGATCAAGTGCCCCAATGTCGGACATCGATGCCACGGATGCCTCGAAGGTGCAGGTGGGGGCGTGGTCGGCGTGTCGGTCAGGGCCGGTAGAGTCGCGCCGGATATACCTGGGCTTTATGTGTGGGGGTTTGTGTGAGCAGAAGGAGATCCCGCCGGGGTCTGCGCGGAAACGGCCTTTTTCTGGCCGGTTTCTCGCTGGTCCTCACGGGGGGAATAATAGGTTCCGGATTGGCTGGCGCGGCCCCTCCGGCCGCAGCGGCGGTATCGACCGATCCCGTGGCGGACGGCTCTATGAGCAAAGAGGACTTCGCCCTCAAGAAAGCGAAAGAAACCGGCCAGCCCTATGAGCTGGTTTCGGCCCGTACTCCGTCATCGGACACGTGGGCCCTGCCGACCGGCAAGTGGACGGTGAAGCGCTACGGGACCACCGTGCGCGTGCGTCGCGGTGCGGCCTGGGTGCCGGTCGACCCGACGCTGCAGTTCGCGGCGGACGGTGCGGTCGTCTCCAAGGCGGCCCCCGTCTCCGTGAGGTTCTCGGGCGGCGGCACCGGGCCGCTGCTGTCCGGGGTGAAGGACGGCCGTACGCTGTCCCTCACCTGGGCCAAGGCGCTGCCCAAGCCGACCCTGGCCGGGAACGTAGCCACGTACGCGAACGTGCTGCCCGACGTGGACCTCCAGCTCAAGGCGGAGGTCGAGGGCTTCTCGCAGCTCCTCGTCGTCAAGACGGCGGCCGCGGCGAAGAACCCCGAACTGGCCACCCTGAGGTTCAAGCTCGACACCGTGGGCCTGAACGTGTCGACCGATGCCGGTACCGGCCTGATCAAGGCCGCGAACCCCGTCGGCCAGACCGTGTTCACGGCATCCGCCCCGATGATGTGGGACTCGACGACGACCGCAGGCGCCGCTACCGCTGCGGCCGCTCCGCAGGCGAAGGCCGGTGCTGCGCGCGCCGCGGCCGCCGACGGGGGCGCTGTGCCGGCACCGGCCGACGCGTTCGTGGCGCCGTCCGGGGCGAAGAACGCGCAGATGCCGACGACCGTTGCGGGCGGCAGCCTGGAGATCAAGCCGGACCAGTCCCTCCTCGCCGACAGCTCCACGAAGTACCCCGTGTACATCGACCCGTCGATCGCCTGGGGGGAGCGGCAGAACTGGGCGTGGGCCTACCGCGCCTGGCCCAACAAGTCGTACTGGAACACCAAGGAAGACGTCCGCGTCGGCTACGAGAGCGAGACCAACGGTCTCTCCCGCTCCTTCTTCCAGCTCGACACGTCCAACCTGAAGGGCGCCAAGGTCACCAAGTCCACGTTCCGCGTCAAGGAGACGTGGGCCTGGTCCTGCACCAAGACGCCCGTGGAACTGTGGCAGACGGGTCCGATCTCCCCGTCGACCACGTGGAACAACCAGCCCGGCAAGGTCCGCCGGATCGACACGGTTACCGACGCGAAGGGCTGGGGATCGTCCTGCGCCGCGGGCAACCTCGAGTTCGACGCGACCAGGGCAGCACAGGAGTCGGCCGCCAACGGCTGGTCCTCCGTGACCCTGGGCCTCTACGCGCCGAACGAGGGCGACGTCTACCAGTGGAAGCGCTTCGACCCGAAGACGATCACGCTGGAGACCGAGTACAACAACCCCCCGCACGCCCCGGCGGGCATGGGCACGTCGCCGTCCACCTCCTGCACGGAGGGAGGGCTGATCGGCAACGCACGGATCAGCCTGTTCGCGACACTCGACGACACCGACGGCGGAAACCTGCAGGCCGAGTTCGAGCTGTACAAAACCGGCCAGGCCACCCCGATCGCGAAGCAGGCGGTTCCGGCGCTCAAGGGCAGGGTCGTGACCTGGTCCGTCCCCGACGACGCCCTGGCCGGCGGCACCTACTCGTGGCGGATCCGGGCGAAGGACCAGGACGAGGCCTCGTCGGAGTGGTCCGCCTCGTGCTCCTTCGAAGTGGACCGCAGCCGGCCCAGCACGCCGCCCGTGGTGGGTTCCGCCCAGTTCCCCGACTGCTCGAAGAGCTGGCCGGCGTCCACGGGCAAGGCCCGCACCCCCGGTACGTTCACCTTCGGCGCCAACGGCGTCACCGACGTGAAGGAGATCTGGTACTACTCCGACTTCGACTCGCGTCTGCGGTCGGTCGTACCCGGGGCCAGCGCCGTCCTCGTCCCGCCCGGCACGGGTCCGCACCTCGTCCACGCGTACAGCGTCGACAAGGCCGGCAACCGCTCCGACACGAGCACCTACCACTTCTGCGCGGCCCGCACCGCGACCGTCGACGGTCCGGGTGACATCAACGGCGACGGGTTCCGCGACATCTGGTCCGCGGACGCCAAGGGCCAGCTCTATGCCTACACCGGTCAGGGCAACTCCAAGTTCACCGCGTCGGCCGCCTCCCAGGGGCTGGCCTTCACCGGGGCCCGCGTCGCCTCCCTGGGCGACTGGGACGGCGACGGCTCCAACGACCTCGTGTCGCTGCAGTACGTGGGGAACGCGCAGAAGAACAAGCTGTGGGCCTACTCCAACGACGGCCTGGGCACCGTGCACAACCCCATCGAGCTCGAGGTCGACTGCCCCGTGAAGAACCCGGCCGAGGGCTGCGACTACGGAGACGACTGGAACGGGAACGACCACTGGTACAACGCCGAACAGATCGTCACACCGGGTGACCTGAACGGCGACTCGGTGGCCGACCTCCTGGTCAGGCAGGGCAAGCAGCTCTGGGCGTACTTCCCGGACATCAACCAGCTCGCCGGAAGCGGCGAGCCGGTCCTGGTCGGCAGCGGCGACTGGGACCGGTTCACGGTCATCGCGCCCGGTGACCTCAACGGGGACGCAGTCCCCGACCTCTGGCTCCGTGACAACACCACCGGTGATCTGTTCCGCTCCCACGGGACCAAGGGGCCGGACGGCAACCTCGACCTCACCACCTGGGGCAACGCAGCCACGCGGGTCAAGATCGGATCAGGGTTCGGCGAGGCCGCTTACCCGACGATCGGGTCGGTCGGCGACATCACCGGCGACGGTCTGCCGGACCTCTGGGCACGCAAGGCCGACAACAAGGTCTCCGGGTGGCCGGCCAAGGCACCTGACGCCACGGGTCACTCCTTCGGCGCCGAGTTCGTCATAGACACCCAGCAGGCCCACGTCACGGTGGCCGGCAACGAGGTCGGCAACCCCCACGACCGTGTCCGCTGGGCAGACTTCGACGGTGACGGCAAGCTCGACTACCACCTGTTCGGCGAGGACGGCTCCCTCTCCGTGTGGGTGAACTACGGCGGTGACACCAACGGCGGCTGGAAGTGGCTGGGCAAGGTCTTCGACGCGACGCGCGACGAACGAACCCGGGTCCGGCTGGCCGACTTCGACGGCGACGGCAAGGCCGACTACCAGCTCCTCAACCCCGACGGCTCCCTCACCGTCAAGCTCAACCAGGGCGGTGGCATCAAGGGTGGATGGAAGGACATCGGCAAGGTCCACACCGGACCGGCCATCGATCCCACCATGGTCCGGCTGGCCGACTTCGACGGCGACGGCAAGTCCGACCGCTTCACGTTCGGAGACTCCGGCGAGGTGACGGTACAGCTGAACAAGGGTGGCGACGGTGCGGGCGGCTGGCAGGCCCCCGCCAAGGTCACCACCGGCCTGACCGCCGACCGTGCAGCCGTCCGCTGGGCGGACTTCGACGGTGACGGCAAGGCCGACTACCACCGCATCAAGCCCGACGGCGGCGTCGAGGTCCTCCTCAACAAGGGAGGCGACGGCGCCGGGGGCTGGCAGGCCCTTGGCCAGGTCACTGCCGGCTTCACGACCAACCACCAGCTGGTGCAGTTCGGTGCCTTCACCGCGGACGCGAACGCCGACTACATCCTGGCCGGAACGAACGAGAGCGCGAAGGTCTACGCCTGGAACGGCGGCGACAAGGCCAGCACCAACGGGTGGATCCCGCTCGGCGTGGTGAAGGCCGGTGCCGACACACACCCCGCTCCCACGGGGGCGTTCTTCCACTCGATCCGGTCCACTGCCGGGGACTGGGCCCCCTTCAGCCCCCTCGACGGAGTCGGCAGCGCCGGCTACTTCCAGGGAAGCGAACAGGCCATCACCACGACCCCTGACGGATCAGCGCAGGTACTTGGCACCGGAATCGACGGCAAGCTCTATCACCGAGCCCGCTACACGACCGGTACCTGGACCGCTTGGGGTGCCGTCGACGGGACGGGCGGCTCTTCCACCTGGACCTCGAAGGAAGAGGCCATCGCGGGCATGCCGAACGGCGACGCGCAGGTCATCTCCATCGGGGGCGACGGACGGATCTACCACAACGCCAGGTTCCGTGACGGAACCTGGCAAGGCTGGAACCCGGTGTCGAACTGGAGCGCCCGCGCGGTTGCCGCCACGGGCATGCCGAACGGCGATCTCCAGGTCGTGATCACCGGGCTGGACGGCAAGCTCTACCACAACGCGCGCTACGTCAACGGCGGATGGCAGGGCTGGAACACCATGAACGGATACGGCGGGGCTCCCAACTTCGTGGCATCCTCGGTGGCCATTGCGGGCATGCCGAGCGGCGACGCCCAGGTCGTGGCCGTGGGCAACGACGGCCGTCAATACCATGACGCCAGGTTCCTCAACGGCAGCTGGCAGGGTTGGAACCCGATCGGCGGAGTGGACGGTGCCACCAGTGTGGCCATCACGGGGATGTCCACCGGTGACGCGCAGCTGGTCTCCGTGGGACCCGACGGCATTGCCTACCACAACGTCCGTTACGTGAACGGCTCGTGGCAGGGCTGGGTGAAGCCGGGCTTCGACGCGGCTCTGGCGGGCATCGCAGGATCCCGCACCGGTGACGCGCACGTGCTCGTCACGCACCGCTGAACCCTCCACGGCACGCCCGATCGACCGGCCCGGACTGTTCTCAGTCCGGGCCGGTCCCTTTGACAGGGTGCCCGTCAGGGCGCGGCGCTAGCCCGGCGGGTGCGGACGAGGAAGGACTGCACCCGGGCGTGGTCCGGTGCCTCCGGGAGGGGGGTGGTGGTCAGGGCCGCTTCGGACTCCTCCGTCAGGCGGGTCATCCAGGACTCCACCTCCGGCCAGGTCAGTTCGCCGTGCTTCAGGGCGAGGAGGCGGTCGCGGTGCGGGGTGGCGTCGATCGTCAGGCGGCCCGTGCGGAGGAGGTCGCGGCAGGACAGCAGCAGCCGGACCAGGTGCATGGCGTGCTTCCAGCGCGGGGCGCCGTGGATGCGGACGTCCGTCCGGAGCTTCGCGTGCTGCGAGGCCGCGTACCGGGTGAAGGTGGCGTGGGCCCGGCGGGAGAGGAACGCCTCGCGGAGCGAGAGGAGCTCCTCCCCGACCGGGGTGAGGGTCTCCACGAGGGGGGAGTGCAGGACCTCCAGGATGTTCGGGTTGGCGCGCAGGGCGAGCTCGCACAGCCGCTCCAGCTCCCAGCTGAACTGCTCCTCCCGCGGACCCTCCACGTGGGTCGGCGGCTTCTCGAAGCGCCAGAACAGCGGCGTCGGGGCGAGGTACACGCCGCGCCGGTCGGTGTCGCTCGACTCCGTCGCCAGGCCGAACGCCCGGGAGCCCATGACGCACGCGTAGACCGTGTGGTCGCGTACGAGGGTGTGCTGGTCCATTCCGGGAGGGTATGCGTCCGGGCGCCCGTCCCGCGAAAGGATTAAGGAGGCGGGGTCAGGCCAGGGTGATGGCGCCCGACGGGGAGACCGTGATCTTCTTCTGGGCCAGCGGGCGGGTCGCCGGGCCGTGCACCACCGCGCCGTCCGACATGTTGAACCTGCTGCCGTGACAGGGGCAGTCGATCGTGCCGTCGGCCACCTTGTTCACGATGCAGCCCTGGTGCGTGCACACCGCCGTGAAGCAGCGGAAGGTCCCGGCCGACGGCTGGGTGACCACCAGCTTCTTGGCGGTGACGACCGTGCCGCCGCCCACCGGCACCGCCGATGCCTGCACGAGCGCCTCCGACGCGTCACCGCCCGTCGTGGGCGATGCCGCGGGCGTGCCCTCGGGGGCGGGGGTGGCGGCCTCGGGGGATTCGCCCTTCGGCGGGGTCTGCGCGGACTCCTCGCCGTCGCTGCCGCAGCCGGTGAGGGCCGCGCCGGACAGGGCGGCGACGGTTCCCGCCGCCAGTACGGTGCGTCGGGACGGGTTGCTCATGCGGTGCTCCTCGTTCAAGGCCGCGGCGGGTGCCCGGGCGCCGGACGGCCGGGGTCGCCGGGTGCGGGGTGGGGTTCGCGAGGAGCATCCTGGCGCGCGGCGGGCCCGGGTGCAGCCCGCCGCGCCGCCGGATCAGGCACCCGGTTCCCACGGGGCCAGCTCCGCGGGGCCCCCGGCCGGGCGGACCACCTCCCAGAGACGGATCACGGCCGCCCGGTCCAGCGGGCCGTGGACGTGCGGGTAGCGGCCGCCCGATGCACCCTCCCGGCTGACCTCCGACGTCAGGGCCCGTTCGTCCAGTTCGACGGCCAGGAGCGGCCCGGGGACGTCCCGGTAGTGCGCGTCCGCGATCGCGAGCGCCGTCGGGCGGTCCGCGGAGCAGTGCACGAACCCCTCGGAGTCGAGGGAGGGCGGGGCGTACGGGAGGTCGGGTGCCGCGGTCCAGTCGGCGAGCGGGACGATGTGGAAGATCATGCGGATCGTTCTACCGCAGCCCGCGCCCCCGATCCGCCCGTGACGCGGCACCGCCGCCCGCCCCCGCCCGCGTCCCCGTCCCCGTCCCGCCTCCGCCCCGCCCGCCTCCCGCCCTCGTCCGTCGCGCCGGGCCCCACCCCGCCTCGATCCGTTCCGCTTTCCGGTACGGCGCGGGCGCTGGCTAGGCTGGCCCTGACGTGCCGTAACGCAACACCGCCACCCCTGGAGCGCCCGTGAGAACCGCCGCCGTCATCGGAACCGGCCTGATCGGCACCTCCGTGGCGCTCGCCCTGTCCGCCCGCGGCATCGCCGTCCACCTGGCCGACCACGACCCGGCCCAGGCCCGTACCGCCGCCTCCCTCGGCGCCGGCACCGACAAGGCGCCCGACGGCCCGGTCGACCTCGTCGTCATCGCCGTACCGCCGGCCCACGTGGCCGCCACCCTCGCCGAGGCGATCGGCCGGGGCCTGGCCCGGGCGTACGTGGACGTGGCCAGCGTCAAGGGCGGGCCGCGGCGGGAGCTGGCGGCCCTCGGCGTGGACACCGCCGCCTACATCGGCACCCACCCCATGGCCGGCAAGGAGCGGTCCGGGCCGCTCGCCGCGACCGCGGACCTCTTCGAGGGCCGGCCGTGGGTGCTGACCCCGACCCGGGACACCGACCACGAGGTGCTGAACCTGGCGCTGGAGCTGGTCGCCCTCTGCAAGGCCGTGCCCGTCGTCATGGACGCCGACGCGCACGACCGCGCGGTCGCCCTCGTCTCCCACACCCCGCAGCTGGTGTCCAGCATGGTCGCCGCCCGCCTGGAGGAGGCCGACGAGACCGCCGTACGCCTCTGCGGCCAGGGCATCCGGGACGTCACCCGGATCGCCGCCTCCGACCCGCGGATGTGGGTGGAGATCCTCTCCGCGAACCCGGGGCCGGTCGCCGACGTCCTCGCCGGCATCGCCGCCGACCTGGACGCCACGGTCGAAGCGCTGCGGGCCCTGGAGTCCGCCGACGTGGAGCAGCGGCGCGACGGCGCCTCCGGCATCGAGGACGTGCTGCGCCGCGGCAACACGGGCCGGGAGCGGGTGCCCGGCAAGCACGGCTCGGCTCCGATGGCGTACGAGACGGTGGCCGTCCTGATCAGCGACCAGCCGGGCGAGCTCGCCCGGATCTTCGCGGACGCGGGCCGGGCCGGGGTCAACATCGAGGACGTCCGGATAGAGCACGCCACCGGGCAGCAGGCGGGCCTGGTGCAGCTGATGGTGGAGCCGCGGGCCGCGGCCGCCCTCACGGCCGAGCTCCGCGACCGCGGCTGGGCCCTGCGCCAGCAGTAGTCACCCGCGCCACGCCACCCGCGACCCGCGCCACGCCACCCGCGGCCCCGGCGGTCGCCGAGCAGGAGTCACCCGCGGCTTCGGGCCCGCCCCGGCCGGGCTCCCCGCCCCGCCCCCCCGCCCGGGCTCCGGGCCCGCCCCGGCCGGGTCGCGACCCCGCCCCGCCCGCCCCGCGGCCCTGGTCCGGGACCGGGCGGGCGGTGCTCGTGGCGCGGGCCGGTAACCTTGGACAGGGGTGCTTTGTCGCGCCCTGACACGCCCGCGCAACCAGGAAGGTGCCCGCACCGTGGAAACCGCAGCTCCGTCCGCCGTGATCGTCGCCATCGACGGTCCCTCCGGCACGGGCAAGTCCAGCACCTCCAAGGCCGTGGCCGCCAAGCTCGGGCTGCGCTACCTGGACACCGGTGCCCAGTACCGGGCCATCACCTGGTGGATGATCAGCAACGGCGTCGACACCGACGACCCGCAGGCCATCGCCGTGGCCGCCGGCAAGCCGACCATCGTCTCCGGGACGGACCCGGCCGCGCCGACGATCACCGTCGACGGACTCGACGCCTCCGGCCCGATCCGCACCCAGGAGGTCACCTCCAAGGTCAGCGCCGTCAGCGCCGTCCCGGAGGTCCGCACCCTGATCACCGAGCTGCAGCGCACCATCGCCGCGGCCGCCACCGACGAGGGCGGCATCGTCGTCGAGGGCCGGGACATCGGCACCACCGTCCTCCCCGACGCCGACCTCAAGATCTTCCTCACCGCCTCCGCCGAGGCCCGCGCCGCCCGCCGCAACGGCGAGCTGCGCGGCAAGGAGGCCGGCGACCTGGCCGCCACCAGGGAAGCCCTGATCAAGCGGGACGCGGCCGACTCCGGCCGCAAGACCTCCCCGCTGGCCAAGGCCGCAGACGCCGTCGAGGTGGACACCACCGAGCTGACCCTGGAGCAGGTCATCGAGTGCGTCGTGACCCTGGTCGAGGAGCAGCGGGCGGGGGCGGGCCGCAAGTGAGCGACACGCCCTCCCTCAAGGGTGCGGCGGTCGGCCGGCGGATCGGCGTCGGGCTCATGTACGGGCTGTGGAAGCCCCGGGTACTGGGAGCCTGGCGCGTGCCCGCCTCGGGCCCCGTCATCCTCGCCGTCAACCACGCCCACAACATCGACGGGCCCATGGTCATGGGCACGGCGCCCCGGCCGCTGCACTTCCTGATCAAGAAGGAGGCGTACGTCGGCCCGCTCGGGACCTTCCTCGACGGCATCGGCCAGGTCAAGGTCGACCGCTCGGGCACCGACCGCACCGCGATCTCGAAGGCGCTGGCGGTCCTCGAGAACGGCGGTGCCCTGGGGATCTTCCCCGAGGGCACGCGGGGGGAGGGCGACTTCGCCTCGCTGCGCGCGGGCCTCGCCTACTTCGCGGTCCGCTCGGGCGCGCCCGTCGTGCCCGTCGCCGTCCTCGGCAGCACCGACCGCCAGGGGCGGCTGATACGGGGGCTGCCGCCGTTCAAGAGCCGGGTCGACATCGTCTTCGGCTCCCCCTTCGACGCGGGCGACGGCACCGGCCGCCGCACCCGCACCGCCCTGGACGAGGCCACCGTCCGCATCCAGAGCAGGCTCACGGCACACCTGGCCGACGCCAAGCGCCTCACCGGGCGCTGAGCGAGACTTGACCCAGTAGTGGCGGCCGCCGCGGGCAGCGCCCGCGGACGCCGCGGGGATCCCCGCCCGGCGATCCCCGCCCGGCCGCCACCGATCACCACGAACGACGAGGAACGGACTTCATGAACGACCAGCACGACCACGGAGCGCTCGGCGACGCCGAGTACGCGGAGTTCATGGAGCTCGCCGCGGAGGAAGGCTTCGACCTGGAGGACGTCGAGGACGCGATCGAGGCGGCGGGCCACGGCCCGCTGCCCGTCCTCGCCGTCGTCGGCCGCCCCAACGTCGGCAAGTCGACCCTGGTGAACCGCATCATCGGCCGCCGCGAGGCGGTCGTCGAGGACAAGCCGGGCGTCACCCGCGACCGCGTCACCTACGAGGCCGAATGGGCCGGCCGCCGCTTCAAGGTCGTCGACACCGGCGGCTGGGAGCAGGACGTCCTCGGCATCGACGCCTCCGTCGCCGCCCAGGCCGAGTACGCCATCGAGACCGCCGACGCCGTCGTCTTCGTCGTCGACTCCAAGGTCGGCGCCACCGACAGCGACGAGGCCGTCGTCAAGCTGCTGCGCCGCGCCGGCAAGCCCGTCGTCCTGTGCGCGAACAAGGTCGACGGCCAGGCCGGCGAGGCCGACGCGACCACGCTGTGGTCCCTCGGCCTCGGCATGCCCTACCCGGTGTCCTCGCTGCACGGCCGCGGTACGGGCGACCTGCTCGACGCCGTCCTGGAGGCGCTGCCGGAGGCCCCGGCGCAGACCTTCGGCGGCGGCCAGCTCGGCGGGCCGCGCCGCATCGCGCTCATCGGCCGCCCGAACGTCGGCAAGTCCTCCCTCCTGAACAAGGTCGCCAAGGAGGAGCGGGTCGTCGTCAACGAGCTGGCCGGCACCACCCGCGACCCGGTCGACGAGCTGATCGAACTCGGTGGCGTCACCTGGAAGTTCGTCGACACCGCCGGTATCCGCAAGCGCGTCCACCTCCAGCAGGGCGCCGACTACTACGCCTCGCTGCGCACGGCCGCCGCCGTCGAGAAGGCGGAGGTCGCGGTCATCCTGATCGACGCCAGCGAGAACATCAGCGTCCAGGACCAGCGCATCATCACCATGGCCGTCGAGGCCGGGCGCGCCGTCGTGATCGCGTACAACAAGTGGGACCAGCTCGACGAGGAGCGCCGCTACTACCTCGAGCGCGAGATCGAGACCGAGATGCAGCAGGTCTCCTGGGCGCCCCGGGTCAACGTCTCCGCGATGACGGGCCGCCACATGGAGAAGCTGGTCCCGGCGATCGAGACCGCCCTCGCGGGCTGGGAGACGCGCGTCCCGACCGGCCGGCTGAACGCCTTCCTCGGCGAGATCGTCGCGGCGCACCCGCACCCGATCCGCGGCGGCAAGCAGCCCCGCATCCTGTTCGGCACCCAGGCGGGCAGCAAGCCGCCGCGGTTCGTGCTCTTCGCCTCCGGCTTCCTGGAGCACGGCTACCGGCGTTTCATCGAGCGCCGTCTGCGCGAGGAGTTCGGTTTCGAGGGCACCCCGATCCACATCTCCGTGCGGGTGCGCGAGAAGCGCGGCGCCCAGCACAAGAAGAAGTAGCGGGTCTGGCGGGGTCTCCCCGGGTCCGAGGGGTCAGTAGCCCCGGCGCGGAGCGGGCGGCAGGGCCGCCGGGATGTGGTGCATCCCGGACTGGTGCTGCCGCCCGTTGCCGTACGCGTACGCGTACGTGCCGGTCGCGGTGCCGGTGGCGGCGTACGCGTACGCGGGCTGCGGCACCGCCGGGTACGCGGACTGCCAGTCGGGGTGCCAGGCGGAGGAGCCGCTCCAGCCGCTGCCGTACGTGCCGGGGGCGGTCACGGAGCCGGTGTAGGAGCCGGCGTACGTGAACGAGGTGAAGGCGAGGTCCTCCTCGCCGGTCCGGTCGCCGGGGAGGGCCCGGAAGGCGCGCAGGTACTCCGAGTACAGCGTGTCGTAGATGGGGGTGTGCGAGGCGGCGGCGGGTGCGCCGTCCCGGTCCCGTACGGGGCGCATCGGGGAGACGGTGCTCGGATGGGCAGGGGCTCGGGAGGGGTCGTATGAATGCACGTATCAGCAAACGACCCCGGGCCCCTGCGGATGCGGCCCGGAGGGCAGAAAACGCAGATCGCCGGGGGTGCGCGGGGCGGACCGCACACCCCCGGCGCACGTCCGACCCGCCCCCCTGGTGAGGGGCGGGCCGTCCGCTTCCGGGTCCCTCGGCGTCAGGCGCCCGGGGTACCTGCCAGGGGCATCGAGGCGGCGACGAGCTGGCCGGCCGCCGCGGCCCGGTCGAGGGCGTCGCGCAGCAGGTCCTCGCGGGGCTGCTGGCCGATGGAGCCGACGGGGGCGGCGTAGACGAGGACGCGCTGGGTCTTGTTGACGGCGGCCCGCCAGCCGTCGGTGACCGACAGGGCCTGGTGCGCCTGCCACCAGGCGACCGGCTTGCCGCCCTTGGGGTCCGGCTGGAGCACGGCGTGCAGCTGGCCCGCGGCGAGCAGCACCGACCAGCCGGCGAGCGGGGAGGGGACCCCGGCGGTGTCGGTGACGGGGATGAAGCCCTGCTCGATGAGGAGCGGCAGGAAGTCGTCGCCGGGCCCGTCGCTGCCCGGGCGGGCGATCGGCGCGGTCGGCTCGACGACGAGCGCGGGGTGCAGCTCGCCGCCGATCAGGACCAGGCCGCTGGTGATGCCGAGGACGGCCTGGCCGCCGGGCACGCTCCGCGGCACGGAGCCGGGCGCGCCGGGGGCCGCGGACTCCGGGGCGGGGCTGTCGCCGGTGATGCTGCGGACGGCGCCCTGCAGCTGCTCCTCGGAGACGTTCACGACCTGGGAGGGGATGCAGCCGGCGTGGGCGAAGGCGAGGACGGCGGTCTCCTCGCCGACGAACAGCACGGTGCTGGTGCGGTCGGTCTCCGGGTCCCCGGGGGTGCGGCAGGAGGTGCAGTCGTAACTGCGCGGTGCGTCGTCGCCGGTGAGCAGCCTCTCGGCTTCTTCGTCACCGATCTCGGCACGTACCTCATCACTGACGTCGAGCATGCGGGGCACGGGGTGGCTCCTCGGGCTAGGCAAGCAGGGGCGGGCCGAGCGGTTCCCGGCCTGCCGGATCAACGGGGGAGCGGCGGCCGGGGTCACGCCGTCGGAGGGAACGGAATCGAACCCGACCCCCGGAGGGGTGAACGGCCGCACCACTGCGTTGTTTTCGGGCCAACTGTTGCCGTTTTGTGCGCAGTTGCTGGCCGGAGCTGCGCGTTTGGACGGGGCTGCGCGGGGCCTGCGGCGGGCGCGGCCGGAGGTCTGCCGGGGAAGCGTCGTGGCGGGCCCGCCGCGGGAGCGGCCGCGGGATCCGCCGACCGGGTGGGGTTCGGGCGGGGCGCGGGGCCCTTCCGCGTGGCGCGGCGGGGTGCGGGCCAGCGGGCTGCGTAGCGTGACCCGATGCCCGACCCCCGGATCCGGCGGGCCGCTTCGGCGGCTGCCGCCGTCGCCGCGCTGGCTCTCGTTCTCGTACTCCCGTCGGGAGCCGGCGCGGCCCCTCCGCCGCCGGCGCCCGGACCCGTGGGAGCGGCGCACCCCGGCTCGCCCGGGACCATCGGCAGCGGACCGGGGGACTGCGGGCCGGGCGCGGAGTGGCCCTGGGACTGCGTGGCCGACTGCGAGAGCAGCGGGCGCTGGGCGATCAACACCGGCAACGGCTTCTACGGCGGGTTGCAGTTCCGGCAGCGGACCTGGGAGGAGTACGGGGGGCTGGCGTTCGCGGCGCGGGCCGACCTGGCCGGCCGGGAGCAGCAGATCCTGGTGGCGGAGGAGGTCCTGGCCTGGCAGGGGTGGGAGGCCTGGCCGGTGTGCGCGAAGCGGTACGGGCTGGCGGGTCGGGCGCACGTGGTGCGGGCCGGGGACACGCTCGAAGGCATTGCCCGCCGACGCCGGGTTCAGGGCGGCTGGCAGGCGCTGTACGAGGCCAACCGCTCCCTGATCGGCCCGCATCCCCGGGCGATCACCCCCGGCGCCCTGCTGGCCCTCCCCCCGCTCGCACCCCCGCCGAAGTCGCCGCCGGTACCCCTGCCCGCCCGACCGCCGGGGCCCGACAAGCCGCCTGCACCGGCTCCCGCTGCCCCGCCCGCGCCGCCCGCGCCGCCCGCGCCGCCCGCGCCGCCCGCGCCCGTACCGCCGTCGAGGTCGGCCCCTGCGGGCCCGGGGTCCGTGTCCTCGGCCGAGCCCGAGCCGCCCTACCGGGCCCGGCCGGGGTGGGCCGTTCCGCGCCCCGGTCGTTGAACCCCGCGTCACGGGCCGTACTTCGCGGGGGCGGGCGAGTGCCTCTCCGCTGCCCGTCCCGACCGCTCGACCGCGGCGGCCCGGCGGCCCGGCGAGGCCGTGCGAAGCCGTGCGGGGCCGTGCGGGGCCGTGCGGGGCGTCGGGCTCACTCGTCCGTGTGGCGAACGGGCTTCGCCGCGTGGGGCGTCGTACGTCGCGCGGCGGCGGCGTCCCCCGCGCGCCCTCTCCGGGCCGGGCAGTCGAGGGCCGCTCCTGCGGCCGGCGGTGGCCCGTCGGCCGACTGCGGGGTGCGGTGGCACGGGGCGGGGAGCGGGCCGTCGCAGGGCGGTACCGCCGACGCTGGCACACTGCTCGGCATGCTGGAGACCTCCGCACGACTGCTGCGCCTGCTGTCCCTGTTGCAGGCCCACCGCGAATGGACCGGCGCCGACCTCGCGGAGCGACTCGGCGTGACCCCGAGGACGGTGCGCCGCGACGTGGAGCGGCTGCGGGAGCTCGGCTATCCCGTGAACGCCACCCCCGGCACCGGCGGCGGCTACCAGTTGGGCGCCGGGGCCGAGCTGCCGCCGCTGCTGCTCGACGACGACGAGGCGGTGGCCGTCGCGGTGGGCCTGCGCACCGCCGCCGGGAACGGGGTCGAGGGGATCGGCGAGGCCTCCGTACGGGCGCTGGCCAAGCTGGAGCAGGTCCTGCCGGGGCGGCTGCGGCGGCGGGTGTCGGCGATCGACGAGTTCACCGTCCCGATGCTGCGCGCGCCGGAGCGGAGCGCCGTCGACCCCTCCGTGCTGGCCGAGCTCGCCGCGGCCTGCCGGGACAACGAGCGGCTGCGCTTCGCCTACCGGGACCACGCCGGAAGCGCCTCGCGGCGGGTGGTGGAGCCGCACCGGCTGGTGTGCACCGAGCGGCGCTGGTACCTGGTCGCCTGGGACGTGGAGCGGCAGGACTGGCGGACCTTCCGCGCCGACCGGATCGAGCCCAGGCCTCCGCACGGGCCGCGGTTCGTCCCGCGCCCGGCCCCCGCGCCGGACCTAGCGGCATACGTGTCCCGGGGCGTGGCCCAGGGCGCTTACGCCGCCCGTGCGGTGCTGCGGCTGGGGCTGCCGGCCGAGGAGGCGGCGCGGCTGATCGGGCCGAGCGAAGGGGCCCTGGAACCGGTCGACGACAAGAGCTGCCTGCTGCGCACCGGGGCCACCAGCCTCGACGTGCTCGTCATCCACGTGATGCTGCTCGGCTGCGAGTTCGAGGTGGTCGAGCCGCAGGAGCTGACCGACCGTATCCGGGCGGCGCGGGACCTCCTCGGGCGGGCCCTGGACCGGGCGGGCGGGACCGCTGCCGTCGAGAGGGAGTAGGGATTCCGGGAGGCCCGGGCGGTGTGTCCGCCGGTCGCTCCGGGGCAATCGGGCCGCGGAATTCAGACGTTCTCTAACGGAATGCGAATGGGGTCGGGCAGCTGTCCCGGCCCGGTCCGGCATAGGTCCCGCGGCGCTTCCCGGGGCGTGCGGCACCGGTTCCACCAAGGGCCGGATAAAGAATGCGGCGTCGGGAGTCGTACGCGGCCCGTGCGCCACTTCCGGAGAACTCCGGGGGCCCGGGGAACTGTCGACATTCCGTGACAGAAGCGTGACCCGGTACGGACGAACCTCCGGGCGCGATGCTGACGTTCGGGAGGTTCGGACGGAGGGGGCCGGCCGGGCGGGCGGCCCGGCCCGCCCCCTCCGGCGTGCGGTGCGGGGGTGGAGGGGGAGGTGAGGGTGGTGTGCGTACCGCCCCGGTGCCTCCGTCCCCCAGGCCCGGCCTCAGCCGTTGGTGGCCGGGCGGGCGGCGGCGCGTCCCGCGGGGGCCCGTTCGGCGTGCCCCGGGCGCCGGACGCCGCCCGGGGTGCCCGGTACCCGCTCGGAGCGGACCAGGTGTGCCCGGCCGGCGTGGTGCGCGGGCCGGGGCACCGCTGCGTGCGCGGCCGCGGCTCCGGCCTGCGCGGACGCCGGGCCGGTGGCCTGACCCGGCACCGCCGCGCCGGCTGCCGCGCCCGCGGCCCGGGCTGCGGCCGGGGCTCCCGCCGCTGCCCCGGAGCCGCCCGTTCCGGCGATGCGCGGGGGCTGCCACTTGCCGCCCGCGGAGAGCAGCGGGACGAGTGCGCCGGCGACCGGCGCGGGCACCGTTCCGGCTTCGACGCGGCGCCGCATCCCCTCCCGCCGCTCGAACACCCAGGCCTCGACACCGGAGATCAGCGGCTCGAACCAGGGCAGCGCGAGCATGATCAGCAGGCCGGCGGACCAGCCGAGCAGGACGTCGCTGACCCAGTGGGTGCCGAGGTAGACGGTGGTGGCGCCGACGCTCAGCGAGACGACCGCGGAGACCACGGACAGCACCCGCCGGGTGACCGTGGTGGATGCCAGGTAGGCCAGGATGCCCCAGGTCACGACGGCGTTCGCGGTGTGGCCGGAAGGAAATATGTCGCCGCCGGCGAACAGCTCGGCGGAGCCGATCGTGGTGGCGTAGTGCGGGCCGAGGCGGCCGAGGCCCAGCTTGACGGCGCCCACGGTGATGTTGAGCAGGAGCAGCGCCACGCCGAGGGTGATCAGCGGGCGGAGGGTGTGCTGCCGCCAGGAGCGCCAGCCGAGCCATGCGGCGACCATGACCGCGGTGGGCCCGCGCTGCCCCAGCACGACGAGGTAGTCGAGGAAGGCGTGCAGCTGCGGCCACTGGTCGTACGGCCGGAAGAACATGACCTGCCAGTCCAGGCGGACGAGCCAGGACGTGGTCAGTACGGCCACCACGATCGCGAGGTAGAAGGCGAGGGTCGCTCCGAAGAGCACGACGCGGTGCCGGCTCATCTGCGGTGTTTGCAGATGAGCCGGTCGCTCGGGTTCCCGGTCCAGTCGGGCGAACACCCGCTCCAGCCGGGACAGGATTTGGTCGGTACGCACGTCAATCGACGTTACCGCGCGCCGCTGGTCAGCCCGGGCGAATCACCGGGTTTGTGATGACCATGTGATGTGGAGTTGGTCTCACGCGGCACTTAATTCCTGGGATTAAGGCATTAGTTGGAGTGTCCGATCCATTGGCCCCGGTCATTGTTTCGCACCCCTGCCCGGGCTTTATCGGCGGCGCCCAATTCCTTTGCCGAAAGATGGATCGGAATGATCCATTCCGTTGCGTGGGCGGGGCGCGGCGCGGCGGCGCGGGCCGGGGTGGTGTGCGGGCGGCGGCGGCGTGGAGGCGTGCGCCCCGGGTCCGGCCCGCGGTGTCGCCCCTCCCGCCCCGCCCCTTCGCCTACGGCGGCCCCGACCCGTTCAGCCAGAACGCCCCGTACACCGCCGACGCCAGTGCCACGCCCCCCAGCACCGCGGCCGCCCGCCCCGGCCGCGCGCGGGCCAGTGCCACCGCCGCCGGCAGCAGCAGCGGGAAGGCCGGCAGCAGCAGCCGCGGCTTGGACCCGAAGTACGCCGACGCGCCCAGCGCCAGCGCGACGACGATCCCGGAGTACACCAGCAGCACGGCCGGCTGCCCCTGCCGCACGCACAGCGCGTACAGCCACAGCACCAGCACCACGCCGGCGATCAGCCCGATCGCCGCCGGGGCCGCGCCCGAGACCAGCTTGGCCCCGACGAACCGTGCGAAGGCGAGCCCGCCGTCGAAGCCGTTGCCCCAGCCGGCCTGTACGTCGAGGTAGCCGAGCAGGCCGCCCCCGGTGTACGCGCCCACCCACAACCCGTACGCCGCCGCCCCCGCCGGGGCCAGGGCCGCCCCCGCCGCCATCCGCCAGGAGCGTTCGCCGCGCCGCCGGGCCAGGACGAGCGCCACCCACACCGCCGCGACCACCGCGGCGCCGACCGGCCGGGTCAGCCCCGCCCCGGCCGCGAGAAGTCCCGCCGCGACCCACCGGCCGCGCAGGGCCGCGTACAGCGCCCAGGCGGCCAGTGCCGTGAACAGGGACTCGCTGTACGCCATGGACTGCACGACGCCGACGGGCAGTGCGGCCCAGACACCGACCGCGAACACCCCCGCCCGGCGGCCGTCGACGCCGAGGTCCCGCCGACCGCACACCAGGTCGGTGACCGCGAAGATCCCCCAGGCCGCGGCGAGCCCGGCCACCGCCGAGACCACCAGGCCCGCCGAGCCGTACCCCAGCCCCGTCGGCGCGGCGACCAGCCGCTCCAGCCACGGCAGCAGCGGGAAGAAGGCCAGGTCGGAGTGGACGACCCCGCCCGGCAGGGCCACCTCGTGTCCGTACCCCTCGGCGGCGATGCGCGCGTACCAGAGGGAGTCCCAGCGCGCCGACAGCAGCCGGTGCGGGCTGCTGCCGGCCGCCGCGCCCCACGCCGCCAGCGCGCCCAGCCCGAGCAGCCGGACCGCTGCGAAAACGGCCAGGGCCGGCGCAACCCGGCGAAAACCATGATCTTTCACGGGCATGATTATCCGTGGCGGCCGCAGCCGCCGAGCGGGCAGAACCACACGCGGTGACCAGGCGTGTACGGGGAGGGAGGGCGGGGGAGGGGAGCGGGTGGGGTGAGTGGCGTACGCCACAGTGCGGCCGCCGTCGCGATGAGAGCTTGGCCACGTGCCGGACAGGCGGACTCGCGTACGCTGACCGTTCACTCGCATGTCGATGCCGGACCCCGTAGGACGCCGCCCCGTCCCCCACCCTGGCGGCTCCGCCGAGACGCTGGTCCGCCGAGTGCGAGCGATTCATCTGGGAGGTACATGCATGTCGGGGACCAACGCGGCCGACCGCAGGACCGCCGACAGCAGACCCACCCCCACGGCGCCCGCCGGCCGCCCGTCCCTCGGGGCGCTGCTGCGCGCGGCCTCCGGCGGGGCCAACCGCTGGGTCGTCCTCGCCGTGCTGTGCGTCAGCCTGGTCCTCGTCGCGCTCGACGCGACGATCCTGCACGTCGCCGTCCCCTCCGTCACCGAGGACCTGCGCCCCAGCTCCGTCGAGCTGCTGTGGATCGTCGACGCCTACCCGCTGGTGTGCGCCGCTCTGCTGATCCTCTTCGGAACCCTCGGCGACCGGATCGGGCGCCGCCGGATACTCCTGCTCGGCTACAGCCTCTTCGGTGCGGCCTCCGCCCTCGCGGCCTTCGCCGACCACGCCCAGATCCTCATCGTCGCCCGCGCCCTGCTCGGCGTCGGCGGCGCGATGATCATGCCGGCGACCCTGTCGATCCTGCGCCAGGTCTTCCCCGACCGGCGCGAGCGCGCCCTGGCCATCGGCATCTGGACCGCCGTCGCCGCCATCGGCGCGGCCAGCGGCCCGGTCCTCGGCGGCTTCCTCATCGAGCACTTCTGGTGGGGCTCGGTCTTCCTGATCAACATTCCGCTGATGGCGCTGATCCTGCCGCTCGGACGCTGGCTGCTGCCCGAGTCCAGGGGCGCCGCCGACGGGCCGTGGGACGTACTCGGCGCGCTGATGGCCGCCGGCGGTGTGCTCGGCGTGGTCCTCGGGGTCAAGCGGCTCGGCGCCGAGCGCCGCCTCCTCGACGCCGAGTCGCTGCTGCCGCTGCTGCTCGGCGTGGTCCTGCTGGTGCTGTTCACGCGCCGGCAGAAGCACCGCGAGCACCCGCTCATCGACATGCGGATGTTCGCCCGGGCCGCCTTCTCCACCTCCGTCGGGTGCATCGTGCTCGCCATGCTGGCCCTGGTCGGCCTCGAACTGCTCGCCGTCCAGTACCTCCAGCTCGTGCTGGAGCTCAGCCCCCTCGAAACCGGTCTGCGGCTGCTGCCGCTGACCTTCGCGGCCATGGCCGCCGGGGCCACCGGCTCGTACACGCTCGCCCGGGTCGGGCCGCGCACCATGGTGTCGCTGGGCTTCGTACTGACCGCCTTCGCCGTGCTGCTGCTGACGCTCATGGGCGAGCACGACCGGCCCGTCCTGCTCACCGTCGGGTTCGTCCTGCTCGGCTTCGGGCTCCAGACCACCCTCTTCGCCGCGTACGAGTCGATGCTGAGCGAGGCTCCCGCGGAGACGGCGGGCGGGGCGGCCTCCATAGGCGAGACCTCGTACCAGCTGGGCGCCGGCATGGGCATCGCCCTGCTCGGCAGCGTCATGAACGCCGCCTACGCGCCGGGGCTGCTGGACGTCCCCGGCGTGTCGCCCGAGGACGCCAAGGGTGCGGCGAACTCGCTGGGCGAGGCCTACCAGATCGCCGGGAAGCTGGGCGGCGCCGCGGGTGAGTCGCTGTTCGGCGCGGCCCGTCACTCGTTCGTGCAGGGCCTGCACATCACGCTGGTGGTCAGCGCCGTCCTGCTGCTCGCCGGGGCCGTGATGGCGCTGAAGCTGCCGCGGGTCATGGAGTGCGCCGACGTCCCCGAGCAGACCGGCTCCGACGCCACCGCCGGCTCCGGGGCCACCGCTGACGTCGTCACCGCCGGGGCCGACGGCGCCCCGGACGCGGACCCCGACGCCGAGCGCCCGCGGATCCCCGGCCCGGCGCGGTCCGGCCGTGACGCCCTCGCCGGCCCGGCCGGGGGTGGACCGGGGGCGGCGGCAAGGTCAAACTTGCACCGCTAGGTTCACCCTTCGGCGCCGGGAGGCCCCGTGTCCTTCGTCCCCACCGATCCGCTCGGGCTCGACGAGCTCCTCAGCCCCGAGGACCTCGCCGTCCGCGACACCGTCCGCGGCTGGGCCGCCGACCGGGTCCTCCCGTACGTCGCCGAGTGGTACGAGACCGGTGAGCTGCCGGTGATCCGCGAGCTGGCCCGCGAGCTCGGCGCCATCGGCGCCCTCGGCATGTCGCTCCAGGGGTACGGCTGCGCGGGCGCCACCGCCGTGCAGTACGGACTGGCCTGCCTGGAGCTGGAGGCCGCCGACTCCGGGATCCGCTCGCTGGTCTCCGTCCAGGGCTCCCTCGCCATGTACGCGATCTGGAAGTACGGCTCGGAGGAGCAGAAGCAGCGCTGGCTCCCCGGCATGGCGGCCGGCGAACTCATCGGCTGCTTCGGCCTGACCGAGCCCGACATCGGCTCCGACCCCGCGGCCATGCGCACGTACGCCAAGCGCGACGGCTCCGACTGGATCCTGAACGGCCGCAAGATGTGGATCACCAACGGGTCCGTGGCGGCGGTGGCCGTGGTCTGGGCGCAGACCGACGAGGGGATCCGCGGCTTCGCCGTACCCACCGACTCCGCCGGCTTCTCGGCGCCCGAGATCAAGCACAAGTGGTCGCTGCGCGCCTCGGTCACCAGCGAGCTGGTCATGGACGACGTGCGACTGCCCGCCGACGCGGTGCTGCCGGGGGTCACGGGGCTCAAGGGACCGCTGGGCTGTCTCAGCCACGCGCGGTACGGGATCGTCTGGGGATCCATGGGCGCGGCGCGCGCCAGTTTCGAGGCCGCGCTCGACTACGCGCGGACGCGGGAGCAGTTCGGCCGGCCGATCGGCGGCTTCCAGCTCACCCAGGCGAAGCTCGCCGACATGGCGCTGGAGCTCCACAAGGGCATCCTGCTCGCCCACCACCTCGGCCGCCGCATGGACGCGGGCACCCTGCGGCCGGAGCAGATCAGCTTCGGCAAGCTCAACAACGTCCGCGAGGCCATCGACATCTGCCGTACCGCGCGGACGATCCTCGGTGCCAACGGGATCTCGCTCGAGTACCCCGTCATGCGGCACGCCACCAACCTGGAGTCGGTGCTCACCTACGAGGGCACCGTGGAGATGCACCAGCTGGTGCTGGGCAAGGCGCTCACCGGGCTCGACGCCTTCCGGTGAGGCCCTGCCTCAGCTCTGGTTGAAGAAGTCGCGCGAGCGGCCGCCGGACTCGCCGCTCACGATCTGGGTGTCGGCCGGGGTCAGCAGGAAGACCCTGGTCGCCACCCGCTCGATCGAGCCGCGCAGGCCGAAGGTCAGGCCGGCCGCGAAGTCGACCACGCGCTTGGCGTCGGACGGGTCCATCTGCGAGAGGTTCACGATCACCGGGACGCCCTCGCGGAAGAGCTCGCCGATGGCGCGCGCGTCACGGAACCCGTCCGGCGTGACGGTGGCGATCCGGCGGCCCTGCTCGACGGCCGACTCCGACGCGACCCTGACCCGGGGGTCGGTGACCCACTGGTCGCCCGGCCCCGCCACGGAACCGTGCGGGGCCTCCGCGTAGTCGTCGTCGTAGTAGCGCTCGTCGTCGCTGTCCTCCACGAGACCCAGCCAAGCGCTCGCCTTGCGTACCGAACCCATGGACGCCTCCTCTCTCACCGCGGTCGGTCTGTTTCTCTCCGCTGTCCCTATGGTCGTCCATGATGCTGACAACGCGCCAAGTGGATAGCCGCCGCGCACGGTTTTCGTGACGGTACTGGTGCAGAACATCCGTTGCACCGTCAGGATCCTGGTCGGCCCCACTGCTGACTGAGTGAAAATACGATGACTGCCGCCGTCCGGGTGGGCGGCGGGGACGTACGGGTGACCGAACCGGATCGGTACGATGCCCGTCTCGCAAGCGATTGACACTCGGGGGACCTGGTTTGTTCGGCATCGTCAGACCCTGCACGCACCGGCTCGGGGAGCGTTTCAAGACGGAGTGGATGGCCCATCTCTGCGGGCTCTGCCTGGCACTTCGCGGAGATCACGGACAGTTCGCCCGGATCGTGACCAACTACGACGGGCTTCTCATATCCGTCCTGACGGAGGCTCAGTCGGGCCCGGCCCCCGGCGCCCGGCGCACCGCCGGCCCCTGCCCGTTGCGCGGCATGCGCACGGCCGCCGTGGCCAACGGCGAGGGGGCGCGGCTCGCCGCCGCCGTCTCGCTCGTGCTCGCCTCGGCGAAGGTGCGGGACCACGTGGCCGACCGGGACGGGCTGTTGGCCCGCGCCCCGATCGCCGCCGCCGCGCGCCGGGTGGCCCGCGGCTGGGACCGCGCGGGCGCCCGTACCGGAGCCGCGCTCGGCTTCGACACCGCCGTGCTCCTCGACGCCGTCGACCGGCAGACGGACATCGAGGCGCTGGCAGGCCCGGGGACGCCGGTGCTCGTGGTGACCGAGCCGACGGAGACCGCGACGGCCGCCGCCTTCGCGCACACCGCGCAGCTGGCCGGACGGCCGGGCAACGCCGCCCCGCTCGCGGAGGCCGGCCGGTACTTCGGCCGGCTCGCGCACCTGCTGGACGCCGTCGAGGACCGGTCCGCGGACGCGGAGAACGGCGCCTGGAACCCGCTGACCGCCACCGGGACCCCGCTCGCCGAGGCCCGGCGGCTGTGCGACGACGCGCTCCACGGCATCCGGCTCGCCCTGAAGGAGGTCGAGTTCGTGGACGGGGGCCTGGCGCACCGGTTGCTGGTGCACGAGCTGCGGACCTCCGTGGACCGCGCCTTCGGCAGCCGCTCCTGCGGTCACACGGCCATGAACGCGGTCGGGCAGGGCGGCGGCTTCGGAGCACCGCCGCAGGGCTACGGCCAGGGCGGCGGGAACCCGTACGGGGGAGGCCCGTACGGCGGCAACCCCTACGGCGGGAACCCGCCCGGCGGCGGTCAGTACGGCGGCGGCCAGTACGGCGGCGGCCAGTACGGCGGTCCCCACGGCGGCGGACCCTACGGCGGCGGACCCTACGGAGGCGGCCCTCACGGTGGCGGCCCGGGCGGGCCGGGCGGTCCCGGGATGCCCCCGCAGAAGCCGCGGCGCGGGCTGCTCGCCGGTTGCGCGGTGGCCGTGGGGCTGTTCTGCACCTGCCAGTTGTGCTGCACGGAGCACGAGGGCCCGTGGTCCCGGAAGAAGCGGGACGCGTGGTGCGACGACTGCGACTGCGGCAACTGCAACTGTGACTGCTGCAACTGCTGCGACGGGGGCTGCTGCGACTGCGACTGCGGCTGCAGCTGAACCGGGAGGGCCGGCAAGACCGGGAAGGGCCGCGGGCCGGAAGGCACCGACAGGACGGGGGAGGCGGGAGCGGGCCGCGTGACGGCGCGGCGGCGGCCCGCCGATCCCCCGTCAGGCCGCCTACGCGGAACCGGTCGCAGACCCGGACGGCGTAGGGCGCGGTTCCCGCGGGGGCCGGTGTGGAAGGGCTGAGCGGCATGAACGATGTCGCAGACGCTCCCGCGACGGCCCGGCGGCGGGGGGACGGAGGCCGAAAGTTGCCCTTGCCGCCCGTGACCGGCGCCACGACACTCCCGACAGCGACTGTCCGGGAGTTTGTCAGGGGCACGACTAAAAACAGTGCGCCCGCCGTACCCCCGGCTGCGCCTCACGGGCTCCGGCCGCCCCACGCGCGCCGGGCCCCAGACCCCTCCCGGGAGGACGACAAGTGAGGATCAAGAGCATCACCCGTACCCGGCTGCTCGCGGTTGCCGCCGGCCTGGCCGCCGTCGCCGGGCTCGCCGCCCCCACCGCCGCGAACGCCGACAGCGGTTTCAGCGCGGCCCGGCTCGCCTCGGCGGGCGCCGCCGTGGAACGCGCCGACGTCGCCGGCACCGCCTGGTACACCGACCCCGCCAACGGGACCCTGGTGGTCGCCGCCGACTCCACCGTCACCGCTACCGACCTCGCCAGGATCCGCGCGGAGGCCGGAGCCGACGCCGCCGCCCTGCGTGTCGAGCGCATCCCGGGCACCCTGCGCAAGCTGGTCTCCGGCGGTGACGCGGTGTACGCGTCGAGCTGGCGCTGCTCACTCGGCTTCAACGTGCGCAGCGGGAGCACCTACTACATGCTGACCGCCGGCCACTGCACCGACGGCGCGGGCACCTGGTGGACGAACTCCGCGCGCACCACGGCGATCGGCCCGACCGTGGGCTCCAGCTTCCCGAGCAACGACTACGGCCTGGTCCGCTACGACAACGCCGCCCTCGCCCACCCCGGCACCGTCGGCAGCCAGGACATCACCAGCGCCGCCAACGCCACCACCGGCATGTCCGTGACCCGGCGCGGCTCCACCACCGGTACCCACAGCGGGTCCGTGACCGGCCTCAACGCCACCGTGAACTACGGCGGCGGCGACATCGTCTACGGCCTGATCCGGACCAACGTCTGCGCCGAACCGGGCGACAGCGGCGGCCCGCTCTACTCCGGCACCCGCGCGATCGGCCTCACCTCCGGCGGCAGCGGCAACTGCACCACGGGCGGAACGACCTTCTTCCAGCCGGTCGTCGAGGCCCTGAACGCCTACGGGGTCAGCGTCTACTGACGCCTGCCGCGGCCGGCGTCTACTGACGCCTGCCGCGGCCCTGACGGCACCTCCGCCCCCACCGGGCGTGATCACGAGCCCCCACCCGAACCGGATGCTGTTGGTAAATCCGGGGCCTGCGTGACGACGGCCTGTACGACCCCGTTGGGGTGGTGCAGGCCGTCGTCGTGTTCAGGGGTGGGTTCGTGTCGTTGCGTGGAGTGGAGCTGGCGGAGATCCCGGAGGGAACGGCACGGGTGGCGCGTGCGGTGTTCCCGAAGGGCTGTCTGGCGATGCGGATGCGTGATGCGCTCGGGCCGGTCTTCACCGATGCTGACTTCGAGGAGCTGTTCCCTGTGCGGGGACGGCCGGCGGTGTCGCCGGCCCGGCTGGCGATGGTGTCGGTGTTGCAGTTCTCGGAGGGTCTGACCGACCGGCAAGCCGCGCACGCGGTCCGCTCGCGTCTGGACTGGAAGTACGCCCTGTCGCTGGAGCTGACCGACACCGGTTTCGACTTCTCGGTGCTCAGCGAGTTCCGGGCCCGGCTGGTCGAGGCGGACGCGGACCGGGCGGTGTTCGATGCGGTGCTGCGGGCGGCCGGGCAGGCCGGGCTGGTCAAGGCGGGCAAACGGCAGCGCACGGACGCCACGCATGTGCTGGCCGTGACCAGGGACCTGAACCGGCTGGAGTTCGTGGCCGAAACCTTGCGGGCAGCGCTGAACGAGGTCGCCAAGACGACCGGGTACTGGCTGGGTGCACTGGCTGCGCCGGAGTGGTTCGACCGCTATTCGGCCCGGCCGGAGGACAGTCGTTTCCCCTCCCGGTGGGCCGCCCGGGTCGCACACGGCGACCAGTGCGGAGCCGATGGCATGGTCCTGTTGGAGGCCGTCTGGTCACCCTCGGCTCCGCCTGGCCTGCGGAGCCTGCCCGCGGTGGAGTTCTTGCGCCGGACGTGGGTGCAGCAGTTTCAGCTCGCCGACGGCGTCGTGCGCTGGCGTGAGCCCAAGGACCTTCCACCCGGCCTGATCCGCTTACGCAGCCCGTATGAGCCTGAGGCGAGGACCGGGGCCAAACGGGATCTGGGCTGGTCCGGCTACAAGGTTCACCTCAACGAGACCTGCGAGCCGGACGCCCCGCACCTGATTGCCCACGTTCACACCACCCCGGCACCGGTCAACGACGATGCTGTCCTGGAAGACATCCACACCGCCTTGGCCGAGCGCGGTCTTCTGCCAGACGAGCACCTGGTGGACGCCGGATACATCGACGCCGAGCAGATCCGACACGCCCGCCGTGATCATCAGCTGGAACTGGTCGGTCCGGTCAAACCGATCAGCTCACGCCAGCAGGTCGTACCGGGGCACTTCGACAACACCCGCTTCACATCGACTGGGACCAGCACTCCGTCACCTGCTCTGGAGGCAAGCAGAACACCATCTGGCGTGAGACCACCAGCCATCGGGGCACCCCCGTGACCCGCGTCAAGTTCCCGGCCCGCGAGTGCGGCCGGTGCGATCTGAAGACGTCCTGAACCGACTCGCCCCACGGCCGCGCGCTCACGTTCCGGCCACGGGTCGAGCACGAGATCCTTCAGCGGGCACGGGCCGAGCAGGACACCGAGCAGTGGCAACGGCGTTACGGCCACCGCGCCGGGGCCGAGGGCACCATCTCCCAAGCCGTCCAGGCGTTCGGCCTGCGCAGATCCTGCTACCGCGGCCTTTCCAAGACCCGAGTCCAACACCATTTCACCGGCGCCGCCATCAACCTCGCCCGTCTCGATGCCCGGCTCACAAGCAGACCTCTCGCCCGCACGCGCACCTCACCCTTCGCAGCACTCCGCCCCGCTGGATGAGATCCAACGGGGCGGATTTGCCAACAGCATCCGAACCGGGCGGGGGCTCGGCGTCGGGTACGGGGTCATGCCGACGCACCGGTCCAGCCCGGCGGCGTCCCCGGGGGCGAGCCCCACCACCGTGTGCGGCGGCAGGGGGACGGACGGCAGTGGAACCGGCGCGGTGGTCGACGTCCGCACCCGCCAGGGGGTGTTTCGGGACGGACGTGGCGCGTTGGGGCCGTTGTGCCGGTCCGCGGCGGCTGGTTAGCGTCGGGGCCGCATTGCCGGTACACCGCGTCGCCCTCAACCAGGAGTGTCCGTGAAGCCGTCCCGCTCCGCCCTGCTGTCCCTCGGAGCCGCGCTGGCGCTGGCAGCCACCGCCGCCGTCCCGGCCGCCCAGGCCGCCCCGGTCCCGGCCGCGGACGGCGGGGCCGTCGTACGCGAGTGGTACGACACCACCGCCGAGACCGTCGCCGCCGCGGGAGCGCCGACCCAGATCACCAACAGCCGCACCTGGGCGATCAGTTGGCTGGCCGCCGCGCGCGCGGCCCGGGAGGCCCCGGTCGGCCGCGACCGGGCCGCCTTCGAGGACGCGGCGGTCGCCTCCGCCGTCCACGGCGCCCTGCTCTCCCTCGCCCCCGCCCGCGCGGCCGAGCTGGACGCCGCCCTCGCCGCCACCCTCGACCGGATCCCCGACGGCCCCGCCGAGGAGCGGGGTGTCGCCGCCGGGGAGCGGCAGGCCCGGGCCGCCCTCGCCGAGCGCGAGGGCGACGGGCTCGACCCGGAGTCCGTGAACGCGCCCTTCACCGTGCCGCCCGCCGCCCCCGGCGTATGGCAGCCGACGCCCGACGGCTACGCCCCCGCCATCCAGTACGGCAACCGCACCGCCAAGCCCTTCCTGCTGGACTCCCCCTCCCAGTACCGGCTCGGCCCGCCGCCCGCGCTCGACTCCCGCCGCTACCGGGCCGACCTCGCCGAGGTGCGGGCGTACGGGAAGGCCGACAGCACCGTGCGCACCCCCCGCCAGACCGAGACCGCCGAGTTCTGGTACGGCCCCTCGCTGACCCTCTACACCGAGCCGCTACGGGTGGCCGTGACCCGCTCGCACCGCTCGGCCGCCGGGCGCGCGGAGCTGGTCGCCCTGTACCACGCGGCCCTGGTCGACACGCAGATCGCCACCTCCGACAGCAAGTACGCGTACACCCGCTGGCGCCCCGTCACCGCCATCCGGACCGGCTCGATCGCCCCCGACCCGGCCTGGACGCCGCTGCACCCGACCCCGGCCCACCCCGACTACCCCAGCGGCCACACCACCTACGCGGGGGCCTCCGAGACCGTCCTGGGCGCCCTCGTCGGGGCCCGCACCGCCCCCTTCTCCCTGACCAGCCCGACCGCGCCCGGCGTGCACCGGACCTACACCGGCTGGGCGGAGCTGACCCGCGACAACGTCGACGCCCGCGTCTTCTCGGGGATCCACAGCCGCTCGGCCGACGAGGCGGGCGTCGTCCTCGGCAGGACGGTCGCACTGCACGCCCTGCGCCACGCCGACCGGCTCTTCGAGCCGCGGGGCACCGACCGCCCGTAGCAGTTCGACGGCCCGGCGGCCCGGCGGCCCCGCCCGGCGGTTCAGCGGCCGGCCGCCGGCGCGCGGTCGTCGTCCGCCCCGGTCTCGGGCCGTCCGGCGCCGTCGGGGGGCCCGCTGCCCACGGCGGCCCCCGGGCGGCCCTTGCGGACGGCCGCACAGGCCAGGGTGACGGCCGCGCCGACCACCGCCCAGGCGGCCAGCACCAGCACCGCCCCGGCCGCCCCGTTGCCGTGGAAGTACGCGATCGAGCGCGCGGCGTACGTACCGGCCCCCGGCGGCAGGGCCGGGCCGATGGCGCTCCAGAACGGCGGCAGCAGCGGGTACGGATAGGCGCCGCCCGAGCTCGGGTTGCCGAGCACCACCACCAGCAGGATCGCCAGGCCGATACCGACCACCCCGGCCAGGCCCTGGCAGGCCAGGGTGAGCGCGCCGACCGCGAGGACGACGAGGGTGCCCAGCCCCCACAGGGCCGCGGTGCCGCCGGGCAGGGCGTCCAGGACCGGGCCCGCGATCAGCGCACCGAACAGTCCGGCGACGACCGCGTACAGCAGGAGCACGCCGAGCCGGATGGCCGCGCGGGTGGTGTTGGCGGGCCGGGCGCCGGCGCTGACCGCCAGGATCGCGGCGCACAGGTAGCCGCCGACGCACCAGCCGACGACCAGGTAGAAGGAGGTCAGGCCGCGCGCGTCGCCCGCGGCGGCCGGGACCGCGTCCACCACCTGGAGGCTGCGCCCCTGGGACTCCTCGGCGAGCCGGACCACCTGCTCCAGGGCCTGGGAGAGCGAGGCTCCGGCGCCGCTCGCGACCAGCAGCCGGTCCGTCGTACCACCCGGGTCGACGACCAGGGCGCCGTCCGCGTCCCGGTGCTCGATCTGCCGGAGCGCGGCCGCCTCGTCCGGCACCGCGCGCGGGTCGAGCGGGGTGCCGGGCAGCGTGCGGAGCTGCCGCACCGACTGTTCGGCGACGCCCGGGACGGGCGCGGTGACGGCGAGGGGGATCTCCCGGGGCCGGGGCTGGTGGAAGGCCCCGACGTACGAGGCGATGAAGGCGAGCTGGAGGGCCAGTACGCCCAGGACCAGCAGGGCCGCCCGGATGGTCACGGCGTCCTTGAACTCGGCGGCGAACCCGCCGGAGGGGCCCGCGTCGGTGCTCTGGGTCATGGTCCCCACGCTGGTCGGGCCGGGGGCGGGGCGCAGCAGGGGCGGGCCGAACGGGCTAGCGGCTGGTGATCCGTGGATGATCGAACAAACGTTTCGCACGGATATTCGAATTGCTTTATGGTGGACACGGGGGAGGTGTTCGACGAACGAAGCAGGAGGCCGCGGGTGCCCGGGTTTACGCATCTGCACACCGTCTCGGGGTTCTCCATGCGCTACGGAGGCTCGCACCCGGAACGGCTGGCGGAGCGTGCCGCCGAGCGGGGCATGGACGCCCTCGCCCTGACCGACCGGGACACCCTCGCGGGTGCGGTGCGGTTCGCGAAGGCGTGCGCGAAGGCCGGGATCCGGCCGCTGTTCGGGACCGACCTGGCCGTGTCGGCTGCACCCGCACCCGCACCCGCACCCGCACCCGCATCCGCGTCCGCGTCCGCGTCGGGCGGCCCCGGCGCCGAGGCGTCGTACCGGCGGCGGACCCCCGTCAGGGGCGGAGCCTTCGTGGACGAGTCCGCGCCCCGCGCCGTCTTCCTCGCCCGCGACGGCGCCGCCGGCTGGGCCGAGCTGTGCCGCATGGTCACCGCCGCCCACGCCGCCCTGCCCGCCCACGCCGGGCGGGCCGACGGCACCGCGGGAGCCCCCGGCATCCCGGGCGGGCCGCCCGTACTGCCCTGGGACGCCCTGCACGGCACGGGCGTGTACGTCCTGCTCGGCCCCGGCTCCGAGGTGGGGCGCGCCCTGGCCGCGGGCCGGCCCGACCGGGCCGCGCGGCTGCTCGCGCCCTGGCGGGAGGTCTTCGGGGACTCCCTGCGCCTGGAGGCCGTCCACCACGGCCGCAGCGGGACCGGCCCCGGCTCGCTGCGGCTGGCCGCCCGCACCGTCGGCTTCGCCGCCGAACAGGGCGTCCCGGCCGTGCTGACCAACGCCGTCCGCTACGCCGACCCCGGGCAGGGCCCGGTCGCCGACGTCCTCGACGCGGCCCGCCGCCTGGTCCCCGTCGACCCCCGCGGTCCCCTCGACAGCGGGGAGCGCTGGCTCAAGGGCCCGGCCGCCATGGCCGAGACCGCCGACCGGATCGCCCGGGCCGCCGGCCTCGGCCCGGGCGACGCCCGCCGGCTGCTCGAGGAGACCCGGCGCACCGCCCAGGCCTGCGCGGTGGACCCCGAGGACGACCTCGGCATCGGCTCCGTGCACTTCCCCGAGGCCCACCTCGTCGGCGCCGCCCACCGCACCGCCCAGCGGGTCCTCGCCTCCCGGGCCTCCGCCGGCATGGTGCTGCGCGGCTACGCCGGCGACCCCGCCTACTGGGAGCGGATGCACCACGAGCTCGACATCATCGCCTACCACGGCTACGCCTCGTACTTCCTGACGGTCGCCCGGGTCGTGGACGACGTACGGGAGATGGGCATCCGCGTGGCCGCCCGCGGCTCCGGCGCCGGCTCCCTCGTCAACCACCTGCTCGGCATCGCCCACGCCGACCCCGTCGCCCAGGGCCTGCTGATGGAGCGCTTCCTGTCCAAGCGCCGCCACGTCCTGCCCGACATCGACATCGACGTGGAGTCCGCCCGCCGGCTGGAGGTCTACCGCAGGATCATCGACCGGTTCGGCACCGAGCGCGTCGCCACCGTCTCCATGCCCGAGACCTACCGGGTCCGGCACGCCGTCCGCGACGTCGGCGCCGCCCTGTCCATGGACCCGGCCGTCGTCGACCGGCTCGCCAAGGCCTTCCCGCACGTCCGGGCCCGCGACGCCCGCGCCGCACTCGCCGAACTGCCCGAGCTGCGCGGCGTGCGCGAGGAGGAGCACGGGCGGCTGTGGGAGCTCGTCGAGGCGCTGGACGCGCTGCCGCGCGGGACCGCCATGCACCCGTGCGGGGTGCTGCTCTCCGACGCCTCCCTGCTCGCCCGCACCCCCGTGGTGCCCACCAGCGGCGAGGGCTTCCCCATGTCCCAGTTCGACAAGGACGACGTGGAGGACCTCGGCCTGCTCAAACTCGACGTGCTGGGCGTACGGATGCAGTCCGCGATGGCGCACGCCGTCGCGGAGATCCGGCGTACCACCGGCGAGGAGCTCGATCTGGACGACCCCGCGCAGGTCCCGCCGGGCGACCGGGCGACGTACGAGCTCATCCGCTCGGCGGAGACACTGGGCTGCTTCCAGATAGAGTCGCCGGGCCAACGCGACCTGGTGGGGCGGCTCCAGCCGTCGACCTTCCACGACCTGGTCGTCGACATCTCGCTGTTCCGGCCCGGCCCGGTGGCCGCCGACATGGTGCGGCCGTTCATCGAGGCCCGGCACGGGCGGGCCCCCGTCCGCTTCCCGCACCCCGACCTGGCGCCGGCGCTGGAGGAGACGTACGGGGTGGTGGTCTTCCACGAGCAGATCATCGAGATCGTGCACGTCCTGACCGGCTGCGGGCGGGACGAGGCGGACCGGGTCCGCCGCGGGCTGTCCGACCCCGAGTCACAGCAGCGGATCAAGGCGTGGTTCACGGCGCGGGCGGCCGAACGGGGCTACTCGGCCGAGGTGATCGGCCGGACCTGGGAGATCGTGGAGGCGTTCGGCAGCTACGGCTTCTGCAAGGCGCACGCGGTGGCCTTCGCCGTGCCCACGTACCAGTCGGCCTGGCTGAAGGCGCACCACCCGGCGGCGTTCTACGCCGGACTGCTCACCCACGACCCCGGGATGTACCCGAAGCGGCTGCTGCTCGCGGACGCGCGGCGGCGCGGCGTGCCGGTGCTGCCGCTGGACGTGAACCGGTCGGCGGTGGCGCACCGCATCGAACCGGTGCCCGGCGAACCCGCGGTGTGGGGGCTCCGGCTGGCCCTGTCCGACGTCCACGGCATCAGCGGGGCCGAGGCGCTGCGCATCGAGGACGGGCAGCCGTACGGATCGCTGCGCGACTTCTGGGACCGGGCCCACCCCGGCCACCCGGTCGCCCAACGACTCGCCCAGGTCGGGGCGTTGGACGCCTTCGGCGTCAACCGGCGCGACCTGCTGCTGCACCTGGCCGAGCTGCACGGTGCCCAGCGGCCGGCCGCGGCCCGCGGCAGCGCCCAGCTCCCGCTGGGCGGCGGGCGGTCGACGGCCCCGGCCGGCCTGCCCGACCTGACCGACGAGGAGCGGCTCAGCGCGGAGCTGGGCGTCCTCGGGATGGACGCCTCGCGGCACCTGATGGGCGACCACCAGGCCTTCCTGGCCGAGCTGGGCGTGATCCCGGCGCGCCGGCTGCGCGAGGTCGAGCACGGTCGGACCGTGCTGGTCGCGGGGGCCAAGGCGGCCACCCAGACCCCGCCGATCCGGTCCGGTAAGCGGGTCGTCTTCACGACCCTGGACGACGGGACGGGCCTGGTCGACCTGGCCTTCTTCGACGACAGCCACGAAGCCTGCGCACACACCGTCTTCCACTCGTTCCTGCTGCTGGTCAGGGGCGTCGTGCAGCGGCGCGGACCGCAGAGCCTCAGCGTGGTCGGCGCGGCCGCCTGGAACCTGGCCGAGCTGGTGGAACTGCGCCGCTCCGGCGGCCCGGCCGCGGTCGCGGCCCGGCTGGCGGAGCCCCCGCCGGGCACGGACGGGACCGGATCCGGTGCGGGCTCCGCCGGATCCGGCGCGCCGTCCGCCGACTCCGGGCGCCGCATCCACCTGCCCACCGGGTACGAGATGAACCCGTGGGCCGACCTCCAGCCCGCCGGCGAGCGCGCCGCGACCGGCCGCAAGCTGTGGCACTCCAGCCCGGGGAGCGCGGGATGACGGCCCCGGAGAACGGCGTCCTGCACGTCCGGTGCGCCCCGGCGGTGTCCGAGGAGGGGTACCGCGAAGTCCTGGAGCTGCTGCGGGAGTTCTCTCCGACGGTCCAGGCGCTGCCGCCCCGGGCGGCGCTGGTCCACGTACGCGGCGCCCGGCGCTACTTCGACGCGGACGCCCGCCGGATCGCCGAGCTGGTGCGGCTGCGCGCCGTGGCCCGGCTGGGTACGGACGTACGGATCGGGGTCGCCGCGACCTGGGCGGTGGCGGCCACGGCCTCCGCCCGGGTGCCCGCGCCCGGCGGCGTCCTGGCCGTGCCGGAGGGCGACGCGGCCGGCTTCCTGGGACCGCTGCCGGTGGAGGAACTGCACGGCATCGGCTCCCGGCAGGCGGAGGCGCTGCGCGGGTACGGGCTGCACACCGTCGGCGCGGTGGCGTCCGTCTCCCCGGGCACCGTCGAGCGGATCCTGGGCCGGCGGGCCGGTCGGCTGGCCGCGGAGCGCGCACGCGGGATCGACCCGCGCCCCGTCACCCCGAAGGACCTGCCCGCATCGGCCGCCGTCCGGACCGGGTTCACCCGGCACGAGCTCGACGGCCCGCACACCCGGGCCGTGCTCCTCGGCCTGGTCGTCCGGCTGGGGGCGGTGCTGCGCGGACGCCGCCAGGCGGCCCGGTCCGTGTCGCTGACCCTCCGGTTCGCCGGCGGCGGGCACTGGGAGAAGGCCCGCCGGCTCCCGGAGCCGTCCGCGCACGACGAGGACCTGCGGGCGGCGGCGTACCGCCTGCTGGACGCGGCCGGACTGCAACGGGCCCGGCTGACCGGCATGGTGCTGCGCGCCGAGGACCTGACGGATTCCGAGCGGGTGTCCCGGCAGCTGTCGTTGGACCCGGTCCGCGAGGCGCGGCTGACGGTGGAGGCGGCCGTCGACCGCGCGAACGCGCGTTTCGGCCCCGGAACGGTCCGCCCGGCCACCACCTTCCACAGGGCGGCGTAGGGCGGCATAGCCGACGAGGCGGCGCGGCGCGCATTTTTTACTGACGCGTAACTTCCCAGTTTTGCTACTCGACCGTAATTTGGCGTCAGCAGCACGCCTTGTGATCCGGATCACGGGATGAGCCCCCACGTCCATTCCCCTTGAGCCGCAAGGAGATCACCCGATGCTGCCCTGGCTGCGACGCCTGCTCCGCCCGCTGGCCGTCCTCGTCCTCACCGCCGCCGCCCTCGCCGCCCCCACGGGCGCGGCACAGGCCGCCTCCGCACCGAGCAGCGGCTGGAACAACTGGTCCTGCAAGCCGTCCGCCGCCCACCCCCGCCCGGTGGTCCTCGTGCACGGCACCCTCGGCAACTCCGTAGACAACTGGCTCGGGTTCGCCCCGTACCTCGTCCACCGCGGGTACTGCGTCTACTCGCTCGACTACGGCCAGCTGCCCGGCGTCCCCTTCTTCCACGGGCTGGGCCCCGCCGACAAGTCCGCCGGCCAGCTCGCCGTCTTCGTCGACCAGGTGCTCGCCGCCAGCGGCGCCGCCGAGGTCGACATCGTCGGCCACTCCCAGGGCGGCATGATGCCGAACTACTACCTCAAGTTCCTCGGCGGCGCCGCCAAGGTCAACGCGCTGATCGGACTGGCGCCCGACAACCACGGCACGACCCTGTCCGGCCTCACCGCACTGCTCCCGTACTTCCCCGGCGCCGAGGACCTGATCAACTCCAAGACGCCGGGCCTGGCCGACCAGATCACCGGATCCCCCTTCCTCACGAAGCTGAACGCGGGCGGGGACACCGTGCCCGGCGTCCAGTACACGGTGATCGCCACGAAGTACGACGAGGTGGTCACGCCGTACCGCAGCGGCTTCCTGCAGGGCACCGGGAGCAACGTGCGCAACGTCGTCCTGCAGGACCTGTGCCCGCTGGACCTGTCCGAGCACGTCGCCATCGGGCTCACCGACCGGATCGCCTGGCACGAGGCGCTCAACGCCCTCGACCCCGCACACGCCGAACGGACCACCTGCGCCTCGATCTTCGACTGAGGCGCACGCCTAGACGCGGCCGTGGCGGCCGGCCGTCGCCCGGCGGCGGGCCACCGCGAACAGCACGGCCGAGCCGACGGCCAGCACACCCACCCCGGCGATCGCGATCGCCGGGGTGGCGCTGCTGCCGCCGGTCTGCGCCAGGTCGGTGCCACCACCCGTGGGCGCGTCCGTCGCGGCCGCGCCGAGCGCGGTGACGCCGTTCGTCCTCGGGTCGTCGTCGCCGTGGCCGTGGTGCTCCACCGAGGACCTGCCCTGCCCGTCGGTGATCTGGCGGTCCGTCGGGGCCTCGGGGGCGGGGGCGGGGGGCTCGGAGGTCCCGGTGTCCGGTTCGGCGCCCGGCTTGCCGCTGGGCTTCGCGGTCGGGACGCCGCCGCCGTTGCCGTTGCTGCCGCCACTGCCTCCGTTGTCCTTGCCGAAGACCACGTCCGAGCAGGTGTAGAAGGCCTCCGGGCTGTCCGAGCGCTGCCAGATGCTGTAGACCAGGTGCCGGCCGGATTTGTTCGGGACGGTGCCGGAGAACACGTAGTCGCCGCCCTGCATACCCGGGTCGGTGGCCTTCGCGAACGGGGCGGGCTCCAGGTCCGACCAGGTCAGCGGCTTCGACGGGTCGTAGCCGTCCTTGGTGACGTACAGCTCGAAGGTGCCCCGGTGCGGGGCGGTCCCCTTGTAGCGGAAGGTGTGCGGGCCGGCCGCCATCGGGCTCGCAGGCCAGTCGGCGCGCGGCAGGTCCAGGCCGCGGTACTTGTCGTTGCCCGCGGAGCACAGCCGGCCGCTCGGGATCAGCGACCGGTGGCGGCCGGCCGCATCGGCGATGTTGACCGCGTTCCAGTCGTAGAAGGCCTGGGTCCCGCTGGCGGCCACGGCCGCCTTGCAGGCCGCCGACTTCGGCGACTCCGGCCCCTCCGCGTAGCAGGCCGCGACCCGGCTGACCGGGTCCGTCATGGATCCGTGGGCGGCCGCGGGCGCGGCGGCGGACACGGCCACCGCGAGCGGGGCCACGCCGGCCGCGGCGATACGGGTGAGGGTCCGGCGACGGTGGCGAGCGGGCATGGGAGGCTCTCCTCGGAGCGGGCGGCGGAGCCCGGGGCCGGGCCCCGGGGCGGTGGAGGTGCCGGGAACCGGGCGGTGCGGCGCCGCCCCCCGTGGGCTCCGGCACCGCGCGCCGACCCTCCCCGGCTCCGCCAAGCTAGCCGCCCCACCGGCCCGTTCCACCCGCCCGAGGCCCCTCCCGGAGATCCTTAGGCTCCGCTTAAGCCGCCGGTAAGCAGCCCCTGAGGAAACCCCGCCGGCGCCCCGTCAGGCGAGGAGGGCGCCCAGACCCGACGGTGCGTGGGCCTGGTGCTCCAGGGCGTCGAGGGCCCTCACCGCCTCGGCGGCCGCCCGCGGGTCGCTGTCCGCGAGGCCGCTCGCCGCGAACTCGTCCTCGTCCAGCCGCAGCACCGACGAGCCGTCCGCCGACACCCACAGGTCGAGGTCGAGGTCCACCACCCGGATCTCCCCGCCGTCCACCACGGCCGGGCGGGTGACGTCGCAGTACCAGCCCTTGAGCACCCCCGCGCCGGTCCGCACCTCCTTCACCGCGTACCAGCGCGTCCGCCAGAAGTGCTCGGTGAACACGTCGCCCGGCTCGAAGCGCACGAACCCGAAGTCCCGTACCCCGTCCGCCGCCCACGGCGCCCGTACGGTGATCCGGTCGCCGGTGTCGGCCACCACCTCCGCCGGATATCGGATCTTGGTCCGGCCGGCCTTGGACAGGGCCACCGTCACCTGCCGTTCGCCGTCGAGCCGCCGTACGAAGCGGACCTCGCTCGCGCAGACCTCGTACCCGAACCACCGGTTGACGGCGAGCATCGCCCCGTTCCCGGTGTCGTTGCCGGTGAAGGCCTCCCGGTAGCCGGCCGCCCGCGCCCGGTGCAGGGAGTCCGTCTTGGCGAGCTTGGCCAGGCCGCGGCCGCGGAAGCCGGCGAGGGTGCCGGTCATCGCCGAGCCGTAGCGGGTCCCGCCGTCGGTGCGGGCCGCGGCGAACGCGGCCACGACCCCGTCGACGAGGACGACCGAGGTCAGCCCGTGGTCCAGCTCCGGGTCCTGCCAGACGGTGCGCAGCCAGTCCGCGTAGTCGTCCAGGACGAGGGGCACGTCACCCGGCTCGTCCGCAGTCACCGCCGCGTCCGCCTCGAACAGCGGGCGCGGGTCGCCGGCGAACGCGGAGCCGGGCCGCAGCTCCACGCCGGGCGGCAGCTCCTGCGGGTACGGCGGCAGTTCGGCGGAGGTCAGGTCCAGGCGCAGGAAGTGCGCGGAACGGCTCGGGCGGTAGCCGCGGCGCTCGGCGTAGGCGCGCGAGGGGGCCTCGTCGGGCACCCAGGAGAACACCTCGACCCCGCCGTGGGCCGAGACGTGCTCCTCGGCCGCACGCAGCAGGCCGGTGCCCGCGCCGCGGCCGCGGTGGTCGGGGTGCACGTGGACGTTGGCGAAGGCCCGGCCCGGCTCGGTGCTGTCGTGGGCGATGCCGACCTGGGCGGTTCCGACGACGAGGCCGTCGCCGTCCTCGGCGACCAGGATGCGGCGGTGTTCGCCGGGGTGGGCGCCGTCCAGTTCGAAGGCCACGCCCTCGGCAGTGGAGATCATGAACGGCAGCGCCGCACGGCGCACGCGGACCACGGCCGCCACGTCCGAGGGGTCGCCGCGGCGGAGGTCGCGGATCGATACGGTCATGCGGCGACGGTAAGTGCGGGACGCCGGCGAACGCCTCCGGATTTTCCGCCGGATGGGGAAGAATCAGCCGGGTGACCTCGACGAACCTGAACATCCGGATCGACGGATCGGCCGGCGCGGCCGCCCCGTACGAGCAGCTGCGCGCGCAGATCGCCGAGGCGGCGAGGACGGGCCGGCTGCCGGTGGGATTCAAGCTGCCGACCGTACGGGGCTTCGCGGAGGAGCTCGGGCTCGCGGCGAACACGGTGGCGAAGGCGTACCGGGTGCTGGAGGCGGACGGGGTGATCGAGACGCGGGGCCGGCACGGCACGTTCGTCGCGGCCGCCGGCGACACCGCCGTCCGGGAGGCGGCCGCCGCAGCGCAGGCCTTCGCCGAACGGGCGCAGCGGCTGGGCCTGACCTTCGACGAGGCGACGGCGACCGCCCTGGACGCCCTGCGCGCGCGCTACGGCGAGTAGCCGGGGTCGGAGCCGAGGCCGAGGCCGGGGTCCGACGGTCCGGCGGGTGGCCGCGGGCTACGGCAGCCGGGGACGGAGCCGGGCGCTCAGGTGGTGCTCCAGCGGGAGGCCCAGGGCCGCCATGTCCTGCTCGATCGACAACTCGCCGTCGCGCAGCACGTACCGGCGCCGCATGCCGGTGACCTCCTTGGCCCGGGGGGTGCACGCCACCGTGTCCGTGGCGAGCTCGACGACGAGCTCGCCGCCCCCGCCCGAGCCGGTGACCGAGCCGAGGTAGGTCTCCACGATGCCGCTGGGGTGGGCCAGGACCACCTCCAGGGAGGTGTCGGGCAGCACCCGCCACCAGCCGCTCTCCCGTCCTGCCGGGCGCAGGGCCGTGCCCGCCCCGTCCACGAGCCATGCGCGCGACTCGTAGCGCAGGAAGGGCCTGCCGTCATGGCTGAAAGCGATCTCCTGCCGGTACCGGAAGTCCTGCTCCAGCGTCGGGTACTGGCCGCTGCCACCGCCGTGCCAGTGGCCCATCAGGGCGAGGACCGGCTTCAGCTGCGGGTGGGGTTCGGGGCCCTCGCCGAGGACGTGGGTGTCGGGGTACGGGTTCTCGTGCGGGGCGTCGGGCACGGTCGGCTCTCTCCGGGTCGGGGTCGTTCGGGCTGCCCCGGGGCACCGACGGACTCCGGCCCGTCCCCGGGACACGGGTCCGCTGCCCATTCTCGCGGCCCAGGGGCCCGGCGTACGGGAGACACCGCCGCCGCGCGGTGCCGGAGAGCCGGTACCGCGCGGCGGCCGGGGTGGCGGCGCCGCCCCGAGCCAGGATCAGAGGTACAGGCCGGCGTCCGCGCCGTGGCCCTGCGGCGGCAGGACGGCCGCCGGGCCCGTGCCCCGGCGCAGCGCGAACAGCTCGGCCAGGGTGGCGCCCTCGCGGGAGACGCCCTCGTCGCCGCCCAGCCATTCCACGGCCTCGCGGTGCGTCAGCCTGCCGACCTCGATGCGGGCCAGGCAGCGCCCGGGCCGGACCACCGCCGGGTGCAGCCGCTCCAGGTCCTCGTTCGTGGTCACCCCGACCAGCACGTTGCGGCCCTGGCCGAGCAGCCCGTCCGTCAGGTTCAGCAGCCGCGACAGGGCCTGGCCGGCGGTGTGCCGCGCCTCGCCGCGGATCAGCTCGTCGCAGTCCTCCAGCAGGAGCAGCCGCCAGCGGCCCTTCGCCGTGCCCTCGTCCTCGCCGATCGCGATGTCCATCAGGTAGCCGACGTCGTTGAACAGCCGCTCCGGGTCCAGGACGCAGTCCACCTGGCACCAGTCCCGCCACGACCGGGCCAGGGTCCGCAGCGCCGAGGTCTTCCCCGTCCCGGGCGGCCCGTGCAGCAGCAGGAGCCGTCCGGCGATGTCGTCCGGGGTCACCTTCATCAGCCGGTCCATCGCCGAGGCCACCGGCGCGGTGTAGTTCGACCGCACCTCCGCCCAGGTCCCCGCGCTGATCTGGCGCGTCGTGCGGTACGGGCCCCGGCGCGGGGAGACGTACCAGAACCCCATCGTGACGTTCTCCGGCTGCGGTTCGGGTTCGTCCTGGGCCCCCTCGGTGGCCTCGCCGAGCACCCCCGCCGCGAGTTCGTCGCTGACCGCCGTCACCGTCACGTCCGCACCCCTGCTCCAGCGGGACACGAGCACCGTCCAGCCGGCGCCCTCCGCCAGGACGGCGCTTCGGTCGGAGTCGCGTGACGAGCGCAGCACGGTGGCCCCGGCCGGTAGCAGGGTCGCCTCGGCCTTGACCCGCTCGATGGTGACGCTGCGCGAGTACGGCTGCTCGCCGGACGCGAACCGGCCGAGGAAGAGCGCGTCCACGACGTCCGAGGGCGAATCGCTGTCGTCGACGTTGAGCCGGATCGGCAGCGCATCATGCGGGTTGGCTGACATGGCGCCCATGATCCGGCACGAACTGCCCCTGTGCACCCGTGTTTCGCCGGAACGGGTGCGTGCCGGCCTCCGCCAAACGCCGTGGCCGTGAAGATTCGGGGCACAAGTCTGCGCCAAAAATTCTTGGCATGGACACTTCCAGCCATCCCGGGCTCCTTGTACCACGGACTCAGGAGTAACCCCGACTCCTGAGTCCCCCCCACACCCCTTGAGGAGCCGCACCATGCCCTTGGGACGCCTGCCACGCCTCGCCGCCTGGACCTCCTCCCTCTTACTCGCCGCGGGCGCCGTCCTGTTCGGCGCCGGCCAGGCCGGCGCCGCCGCCGACTTCGGCTACGTCGCCCTCGGCGACTCGTACTCCTCCGGCGTCGGCGCCGGCAACTACGACAGCTCCAGCGGCGCATGCAAGCGGACCAACCGCGCCTACCCGGCCCTGTGGGCCGCCGCCAACTCCCCGCAGTCCTTCGCCTTCACCGCCTGCTCCGGCGCCCGCACGGGCGACGTCCTCTCCGGCCAGCTCGGCCCGCTGAACTCCGGCACCGACCTGGTCAGCATCACCATCGGCGGCAATGACGCCGGCTTCTCCGACGTCATGACGACCTGTGTGCTCCAGTCCGAGTCCACCTGTGTCAACCGCATCAACCAGGCCAAGGCGTACGTCGACGCCACCCTGCCCGGCCAGCTCGACCAGGTCTACGACGCCATCCGCGGCCGGGCGCCCTCCGCCCGCGTCGTCGTCCTCGGCTACCCCCGCTTCTACAAGCTGAACGGCACCTGCGTCGCCGGCCTCACCGAGGGCGAACGCTCGGCCATCAACGGCGCGGCGGACCACCTGAACGCCGCGATCAGCAAGCGCGCCACCGCCCACGGCTTCACCTTCGCCTCGGTCGCCGGCGCCTTCACCGGCCACGAGATCTGCTCCGGCGACGCGTGGCTGCACAGCGTCAACTGGCTCAACATCGTCGAGTCGTACCACCCGACCGCGGCCGGCCAGTCCGGCGGCTACCTGCCCGTCTTCCGCAGCAAGGCCTGACCCGCCTGCCCCGCGGGGCAGGCCTCAGGGCGCGGGCGCCGGGTCCGGCGACGCAGCCGGACCCGGCGACCCGCTCGCACCGGGGGAGGCGACCCCGCCCGTCGGGGCCGCCTCCTCGCACGTCACCGAGAACCCCGCCCACTCCGAGACCACCGGCACCGGCCCCCGCACCTCCAGGCGGACCGCGTCGTCGAGGGTCCCGCCCGCGCGGTACCCGAGGGCGGTGTGCTCCAACTGCCGGCTCGCCGGCCCGTCCGCGGTATATGTGACGGACTGCCAGCCGGGGCCGGCGGGCGTTCCGCTCCGCGTCACCCACCGGTACTCCAGCACCGCCGGCCGCGGCTCGACCTCGACGGCGGCGGTGAAGGCCGGTGCCCGCGAGGCGGCCGGCGGGCAGGTCCCGCGGTACTCCCCGCGCACGGCACGGACGGAGACCACGACCCGCGGCGAGGGCGCGGCCGACGGCGACACCGAGGCCGAGCCGGAGTCGGAGTCGGAGCCGGATGCGGACGCGGACGCCGACGCGGACGCGGACGCCGACGCGAATGCAGTGGACGCCGATGCGGAGGCCGGGGCCGAACCCGGGGCCGCGGAGCCCGTCTTGCCGGAGGGGCCCGCCGAGCCCGACGGGGCGCCACCGCCCGTGGCGGCCGGACCGCCGCCCGAACCGGAGGCGTCCCCGGCCGGGCGGTCCCGCAGCAGCAGCCAGCCCAGGGCCACCACCGCCAGCAGCAGCACCACGATCCCGACGGCCAGCACCGCCCCGGCCCGCCCCGGGCGCCCGGAGCCGTCCTCTGGGCCGTATCCGGAGGCGTACTCCGGGCCGTGCCCGGAGCCGGGGTCGGGCGCGGGGACGGCCGGTACGGTGGCGGCCGGCCCGGGCATCGGAAGCGGCGGTGTCGCCCCCGTCCCGGTCCCCGCCCCCGTCCCGGCCCCCGCCCCCGCCCTGGTCCCCGCTCCCGTGCCGGACCGCGGCCCGCCCGGGTCCCGTACGGTCCCGCCCGCGCCGACGACCCGCAGCATCCGGGCCGCCTCCTCCGCAGGCAGTCGCTCGTCCGGGTCCTTGCGCAGCAGTCCCTCCAGTACGGGCGCCAGCGGCCCGGCCCGGCGCGGCGGCGGCAACTCCCCGTCGACCGCGGCCTGCAGCGTGGACAGCGGGGTGTCCCGGCGGAACGGCGAGACGCCCTCGACGGCCGCGTACAGCAGTACGCCCAGCGACCACAGGTCCGAGGCGGGGCCCGGCTCGCGCCCCAACGCCCGCTCCGGGGCGAGGAACTCGGGCGAGCCCACCACCTCGCCCGTCCTCGTGATCGCCGCAGTGCCCTCCAGGCGGGCGATCCCGAAGTCGCTCAGCACCACCCTGCCGTCATTGGCCAGCAGTACGTTGGCGGGCTTGACGTCCCGGTGCAGCACCCCCACCCCGTGCGCGGCCCGCAGCGCGGCCAGGACCTGCTCCCCGAGGTGGGCGGCGCGCTGCGGGGTCAGCGGCCCGTCCGCCTCCAGCACCTCGGCCAGCGAGAGCCCGCGGACCAGCTCCATGACGATCCACGGGCGGCCCTCCTCCGTGACCACGTCGTAGATGGTGACGACCCCGCGGTGCGAGACCCGGGCCGCCGCCCAGGCCTCCCGTTCGAGCCGCCGGTACAGCCGTCCGACCTCGGCCCCGTCCAGCCCCGCCGGCGCCCGTACCTCCTTGACGGCCACCTCGCGCGCCAGGACCTCGTCCCGGGCCCGCCACACGACGCCCATGCCGCCCCGGCCCAGCAGGGCGAGCAGCCGGTACCGGCCCGCGACGGCCCGACCCGGGCGCGAGCCCGCGGGCGCGCCCGGCTCCTCCTCCGTGCTCTCCGTGTTCTCCGGGCCCTCCGTGCCACCCCGGTCGTCCGTCACGCGCGCCCCCTGTGCGTCCAATGCATCCGCGCACCCCCTGCGTCGGTGTGGCGGCGATGCGTCATCGGGTGGTCACTCCACGTTACCGCAGTGTCGGCCGCCTGACCCCTGCCGCGCGGGCGGGAATCGCCCTCCGTGACCCCCGGGCCGCCCTGGCGTTACGGAGAGTAACCGTCGACTTCGCTGAGTAATCGTCAACTCCCCGACGCATAGGGGTAATTCACACCACCGGGATACCCGCGGGCATCGCGGGGGCGATAGGGTTAACCTGCCCGGGCCGGGTGCCTTCGTACGGGTGGGGAGAGAAAGATGGAACAGATAGCAATGCGCAGCAGGCCGCCCCGCGTGCCTGCCATCACGTGCGGCGGCAGCGCGACCAGCTCGCGCCTCGACCGCCACCTCGCCGTGCTGGGCGGACCTGCCGTCCCCCACCGGGAAGTCGCCGAGGCGACCCTGCTGATGCGCGAGCTCACCGCTCGCGACCACACGCACCGGCTGCGCAGCCGGAGCGCGCGCGTCTCGCTCTTCGCGCCGCTGCGCCGCCTGCGCCGCTCGCTCTTCGGCAGCCGCCGCTCGTAGAACTGTCCCCGACCCCGAGAAGTTTCGCCCGGCCCTACGCAATCACTCCATCCCGGCGCAGCGTCGTGATCTGCGCGCCCGACATCCCCAGGGCGCGCAGCAGGGCCTCGGTGTGTTCGCCGAGCGCGGGCACCGCACCCATGTGCGGTGCCGGGCCTCCCGGCAGGCCGATGGGCGGCAGCAGGGCCCGTAGAGGGCCGACCGGTGAGTCCACCTGACGCCAGCGGTCCCGTGCCGTCAGCTGCGGGTGCTCCGCGAGCTGCGCCACCGAGTTCAGCCGGGCGCAGGCGATGCCCGCTGCTTCCAGCCGCCCGATCGCCTCGCCGGCGTCCAGCCGGGACAGCGCCCGAGCCACCACGGCATCCGTCTCCTCCCGCCCGCGGGTGCGCGCCGCGTTCGTCGCGAACGCCGGATCCTCCGCCAGCTCGGGCCGCTGGAGCACCTGTTCGGCGAGCCGGCGCCACTCCCGGTCGTTCTGCACCGACAGCAGCACCCGGTCGCCGTCCGCCGTCACGTACGCGTCGTACGGGGCGATCACCGCATGCGCCAGTCCCGTCCGGTCCGGCTGCCGCCCACCGTGCATCGTGTGGTGCAGGGGATGCCCCATCCACTCGGCGAGCGCGTCGAGCATGGACACCTCCACCCGGCCCCCGCGCCCCGTGACCCCGCGCCGCACCAGCGCCGCGAGGACCCCCGAGAAGGCGTACATGGCCGCCGCGATGTCCGCGGCCGGGACGCCGGCCTTGACGGGCTGCTCCGGGGTGCCCGTCACCGAGACCAGCCCCGCCTCGCACTGCACGAGCATGTCGTAGGCGCGCTTGTGGGCGTACGGGCCCTCGGCGCCGTACCCGGAGACGTCCACCGCGACCAGCCGCGGGTACCGCGCGCACAGCGCGGCCGAGTCCAGCCCCAGCCGGGCCGCCGCACCCTGCGCCAGGTTCTGGACGAACACGTCCGCCCCGTCGAGCAGTCCGTGCAGGACCTCCAGGCCGCGCGGGTCCTTCAGGTCCAGGGCGATCGACTCCTTGCCGCGGTTGGCCCAGACGAAGTGCGAGGCCAGGCCGTGCGCGGCCGTGTCGTAGGCGCGGGCGAAGTCGCCGCCGTCGGGGCGCTCCACCTTGATCACCCGGGCACCGAGATCGGCGAGCTGGCGGGTGGCGAAGGGCGCGGAGACGGCCTGCTCGACGGCGACGACCGTGATCCCGTCCAGCGGCAGGGGTTCGGGCGAGTGTTCCATGACGTCGATGTCTACGGGGTGGGGGCGGCTCCTGTCACCCCCACCCCGTAGAACGCCCTGCCGCGGCCCCAGCCTCTGCGTACGACGTACGTACCTAGGATGGTGGCGAGGTGATGAGCGATGACACCCAGCGGGCGCCCCGCTGACCCCGAAGTGATCTGGACCCGCCCGCAGCGCGCCGGCCGCGGACCCCGCCCCGCGCACACCCGCGAGTCGATAGCGGCCGAGGCGGTGCGGATCGCCGACGCGGAGGGGATCGACGCCGTCTCCATGCGGCGCGTGGCCGCGGGCATCGGCGCCGGGACGATGTCCCTGTACAACTACGTGCCGCGCAAGGAGGACCTGTACGAGCTGATGGTCGACGCGGTCAGCGGGGAGTACGAGTTCACCGCGCCCACCGGCGACTGGCGGGCCGACCTGTTGGCCCTGGCCCGCCAGACCCGGCAGCTGATGCACCGCCACCCCTGGCTGCCGCGGCTGCTGACCCCGGTCTACGGGTTCAGCCCGAACGCCCTGCGCTACCTGGAGCACAGCCTGGCCTGCCTGGCCCCGCTGGAGCTGTCGGGCGCCGAGAAGCTGGAGCTCGTCGCGTCGGTCAACGGCTCGGTGGCGACGTTCGTGGCCGGGGAGCTCGCCATGGCCGAGCGGGCCCGCGCGCTGCCCTGGAGCGAGGCCGAGGAGACGGCGGTGCGCACGGCCTGGCTGGGCTCGGCGCTCGGGACCGGGCGGTACCCGCTGCTCGGGGCCGCGCTGGCGGACGCCTACCCGGTGGCGGAGGCGACCGCGGACATGGGTGCGGTGTTCGACCGCTCGATGGACCGGCTGCTCGGCGGCTGGGACACCGCGTAGGGCGGCCGGCGCGGGGGACCCGGGTGATCCGAGGATCCGGCTCCGGGCTCTCGGCTCCGGGCACGGCCCCGGTCAGAGCAGTGCGAACTGCCCGCCCGGGCCCTCCTCCTGGTGGTCCAGTACGGAGGCCGGCCGCCGGGCCCACCGCGGCGGCGGCAGCACCCCCGCCGCCACCAGGTCGGTGCGGGACAGCGGCGGCCCCGGTGCGAACGCCTCCCGCTCCGGGCGCAGATCGGCCAGCAGTGCCAGCGTGGTCACCAGGGCCAGCAGCTCCGAGGTCCAGGCCTGCGGCCACTCTGCCGGCCCGAGCGCATCCAGCCCCTCGGCTGCGCGGTCCCGGTGGGCGCAGCGGGCGGCGAACCAGGCCTGCAGCACCCGCGTGCCCGCTGCCGTACCGCCGGCCCCGGCGGGCGTGCCCGGCAGCTCGTACTCCCAGGCGGCCCGCGGCACCGGGGACACGGTCCCGGAGCCGAGGGCCAGCGTCCCGGTCTCCGGGTCCCAGCCGAGCCCGTCGGGCCAGCCCCGGATCGCCGAGCGCACGTACGGCCTGCGTCCGCCCGGCAGCCGGGGCGGCTCACCGCCACCCACCCCGCGCACCTGCACCGCGAGCAGCCGCCGGCCGAGGTCCAGCCCGGCGCGCCAGCGCTCCGGGTCGGCGGCGAGCGGCACCTCGTGGCCGCGCGGGCCCGGCCGGCCCGCCGCGAGGACCCAGCACAGCACGTCCTGCGGGGTGACCGGGCCGCCGTAGCGCTCGCCCAGCAGTTCCGGCAGGCCGGGCGCCAGGTTCGGCTCGGCGCCGCCGGGGCGGCGGTGCAGCGGGCGGACGCCGGCCGGCCGGACCGTCGGGAGGTGCCGGGTGACCAGCGGGCCTTCCGGGCCGGTGGCGGGTGCCTCGACGAGGAAGAGCTGGTGCTCGTCCAGGACCCGCCACAGCTGCGGCCGCGAGGCGTCGATGAGCCGCTGGTCGGGCAGGAGCCACTGCTCGTCGAAGGGGGCGTACAGCACCCGCACCGGATCGGGGCAGGGGCCGGGCGCATCGGCGAAGCCGGCCGTGGAGGCGGAGCGCTGGCCGGGCAGGGCGGCCGCCCCGAGGGCGGGCGAGCGCAGCCGGGTCGGGCGGAACAGCCGCTCCCGCTCGGCTCCTTCGGCCCCGGCCAGGACCGCCCAGCGGGTCCGCAGGGCATCCGGGTCGGGGGCCGCGACCCAGGTGCGGCCGAGGCGCGGGCCGCTCACGGCCCAGGGCATCAGATCGTCCAGCAGCGGTACGTCTTCGCTCACCCGGCAGATGGTAGCGAGGCGCTGCAGGGGCCGGGCGGCCCGCAGAGCTGTGCGCAGACCGAAGCGTTACGCTCCTTATGTACGGGATGTGCATGTACGGGATCTGTGGAACGTCCGAAACATGCGGAGCGTACGAAACTGCGGATGCGGGGAGTGGCCATGAGCCAGTACGACGAATACTCGACTCCGTCGCAGGCCGAGGGCGAGCGCCTCGACGAGGACATGGACGAGAAGGAGCGCGCGGCCCACCACCACCCGGACACGATGCGCACCACCCCGTCCCAGGCGGAGGGCGAGCGCAGCGCGGACGACGACAGGAAGTAGCGCCCCGGCTCCGGCGCGCGCGGCACCGGGTCGGGTCAGGCCAGGCCGGGTAGGGCCCGCTCGGCCCGGATCGGGCCCGCTCGGGCCGGGCTGGACCGTTGGCCCCGGCCCCCGCTTGCTGCGCGGCCGCCCGCTCGCTGGCCCTCCACCCGGCGGGCGTCGCCTCAGTGGGCCTCGACGGTCACCGTGAACGAGAAGCGGTCCCCCCGGTACCGGATCCGCGCCACGTCCACGACCCTGCCGTCCTCGTCGTAGGTCACGCCCGTGTAGTGCAGGATCGGGCTCAGCAGCGGCACGTCGAGCAGCTCGGCCGTCTCCGGGTCGGCGAGCCGCGCCTCCACCGTGTCCGTGATCCGGCTGATCCGCACCCCGACGACATCGCGCAGCACCTTCGTCATCGGCCAGCGCGCCAGGTCCGCCACGTCCACCAGGTCCGCGATCTCGGCGCGGACGGCGTTCTCCGCCCAGTTCGTCGGTTCGCCGCTCTCGCCGTCGTGCCGCAGCCGCCGGTACGTGACCACCTCCGCCGTGTCCGGGAAGTGCTCCAGCAACTCCCCGGACACCGGGGTCCGCTCACGGCCGAGGACCGTCGTGCGGTCGCCCGACTGCTGCGCCACGATCGTGTCGACCGAGCCCAGCAGCCGCACCGGGGCCCCGCGCCGCGCGCCCGGTTCGATGAAGGTGCCGCGCCGCCGGTGCCGGCTGATCAGCCCCTCGCCCTCCAACTCCTTCAGTGCCTGGCGCATCGTCAGCACGCTCACCCCGTAGTGCTCGGCGAGCTGCTCCTCGGTGGGCAGGCGCAGCGAGGCGTCCGGGGTGCGGCCCAGTATGGAGGCGCGCAGCGACTGTGACACCTGGTACCAGAGCGGCAGCTTCCGGTTGAGTACCAGAGAATCGGGAGCGAAGGCGGTCACGGTCGTTCTCCGTACGGACGGGGTGTCGGGTGTCGGCCCCTCCCGTTCCGAGGCGGCGGGCCGGGGGAGGGAGGGGCCGGGGGCATCTTAGGCGCGGAAGTGGCGCTCCAGCCCCTGCCATACGTCGTCGTACGCGGGCTGGAGGTGCCCGGCGCCGGCCGCCTGGGCGGTGACGGCGATCGGCCAGCGGGTCTCGAACATGAAGGCCAGACCGTCGTCGATCTTCTGCGGCTTCAGCTCGGCGGCGCTGGCCTTGTCGAAGGTGTCCCGGTCCGGGCCGTGCGCCGACATCATGTTGTGCAGGGAGCCGCCGCCGGGGACGAAGCCCTCCGCCTTGGCGTCGTAGGCACCCTCGATCAGGCCCATGTACTCGCTCATCACGTTGCGGTGGAAGTACGGCGGACGGAAGGTGTCCTCGCCGACCAGCCAGCGCGGCGCGAAGACCACGAAGTCCACGCCCGCCAGCCCGGGCGTGTCGGAGGGCGAGGTCAGCACCGTGAAGATCGACGGGTCCGGGTGGTCGTAGCTGATGGAGCCCAGGACGTTGAAGCGGCGCATGTCGTAGACGTACGGGGTGTGCGTGCCGTACCAGGCGACCACGTCCAGCGGCGAGTGGTCGTACGTCGCGGACCACAGGTTGCCGCAGAACTTGTTCACCACCTCGGTCGGGCGGTCCTCGTCCTCGTACGCCGCCACCGGCGCCCGGAAGTCCCGGGCGGCAGCGAGGCCGTTGGCGCCGATCGGGCCCAGGTCCGGCAGCTCGAAGGGGCGCCCGTAGTTCTCGCAGACGTACCCGCGGGCGGTGTCGTCGAGCAGCTCGACGCGGAAACGGACGCCGCGCGGGATCAGCGCCACCTCGCCCGGCTTCGCGGCGAGCAGGCCGAGCTCGGTGCGCAGCAGCAGGCCGCCGCGCTCCGGGACGATCAGCAGCTCGCCGTCGGAGTCGCTGAAGACCCGGTCCGTCATGTCGGTGTTGGCGGAGTAGAGGTGGATCGCCATGCCGGAGCGCTGTGTGGCGTCGCCGTTGCCGCCGAGCGTCCACAGGCCGGAGAGGAAGTCGGTGCCCGGGGCCGGGTCGGGCGTCGGGTTCCAGCGCAGGCGGTTGGGGTCGGCAGGGGACTCGGTGAAGGGGGCGGAGCGCAGGGCGCCGTTGTCGATGCGGGTGAACGGCGGGTGCGCGGCCGAGGGGCGGATCCGGTACAGCCACGAGCGGCGGTTGTGCTTGCGCGGCTCGGTGAAGGCGCTGCCGCTGAGCTGCTCCGCGTACAGGCCGAGGGGGGCGCGCTGGGGCGAGTTGCGGCCTGCGGGGAGGGCGCCCGGGACGGCCTCCGAGCTGTGCTCGTTGCCGAAACCGGTGAGGTACTCCAGGGCCTCGGCCGTCTTCCTGGCCTGCTCGCTCATGGCTCTTCCACTCTGTCGAAGGAATCCTATGCCTGACAGTAGGATTCCGTCCCCGTCGCGTCAATGGCGCTCGGCGGCGGGCCGCGTGCGGATTGGGCGTGCCGCGGGGGCTCACAAAACATGAACATTGCTCTACTCTCGCGCGCATGTCGTGGACCCCGTGGACCCGCAGGTCCCCTGCCGTGCCGGCGGCCCCCCTCACCGCCCCTTTCGCCGCCCCCCTTGCCGTCCCGCTCTCCGTCCCGCTCTCCGCCACCCTCAAGGCTCGTTCCAGCGCCCTGCTCACCGCCGCCCTCGCCCTGCTCCTCGCCTTCCTGGCGCTCCTCGCGGCCGCACCCGCCGCCCGCGCGCACGAAGAGCGCCCCGTGACCCTCCCCGACGGCTCGGGATCCGTGCCGCAGTACCGCGCGACCGAGCCCGACCTGCTCGTCTGCAAGACCGACCGGCCCGCCTTCGAACGCCGGATCGCCGCGTTCCCCGAAACCCTGCGGCAGCGCAACCTGGCCCTGTACGAGCGGTGCGAGAAGAGCGGCTACCGGCACCTCCAGGAAGCCGTCGACGCCGTGGACCGCCCCGGCGTGAACATCGCGATCCTCCCCGGCCTGTACGAGGAGGAGCCGTCACTGCCGCAGCCGACGGGGGAGTGCGCCGCCCTGAAGGCCCCCTCCTCCGCGCTCGGCTACCAGATCCTGTCCTACGAGCAGCAGGCGCGCTGTCCGCACAACCAGAACCTCGTCGCCGTCCTCGGCAAGAAGGACCTGCAGATCGAGGGCACCGGCGCGACCCGTCTCGACGTGGTCGTCGACGCGAAGTACCAGAAGCTGAACGCCATCCGCGCCGACAGGTCCGACGGCGTCTACTTCCGCAACTTCACCGCCCAGCGCACCACCTTCAACTCCCTGTACGTCCTCGCCGCCGACGGGTTCGTCATCGACGACGTACTGACCCGCTGGAACGACGAGTACGGCTTCCTGACCTTCGCCAGCGACCACGGCCTGTACAGGAACTGCGAGTCGTACGGGAACGGCGACTCCGGCATCTACCCGGGCAGCGCCTCCGACATCAACGACGGCCGCGGCTACGACGTCCCCCGCTACTCGATCGAGATCACCGGCTGCCGCAGCCACCACAACATGGTCGGCTACTCCGGCACCGCCGGGGACTCGGTGTGGGTGCACGACAACGAGTTCGACCAGAACATGGGCGGCGCCTCGATGGACAGCGCCTTCCCCGGACACCCCGGACTCCCGCAGAACCACGCCAAGTTCGAGCGGAACCTGATCCACGACAACAACCAGGACTACTACCGGTACGTCGCCGACGGCACCTGCGCCAAGCCGCCCGTCGAACGCGGCTACGAGCAGGGCGTGGTCTGCCCGCAGATCTCCATGCCGCCGGGCACCGGCATCATCACCGCGGGCGGCAACTGGAACGTCTACGAGCAGAACTGGGTGTACGGCCACCGCCGCGCGGGCTTCTTCCTGTCGGCCGTGCCCGCGTTCATCCGGGGCGAGGGCGAGTGGTCCAAGCAGACCGACACCTCGCACCACAACCGGTACGCCGGAAACGTCCTCGGCAAGGACAAGTCCGGCGCCGTCCACCCCAACGGCATGGACGTGTGGTGGGACGGCCAGGGCCGCGGCAACTGCTGGCAGCCCGGCCCGGACGGCTCCAGCCCGGGCACGCTCCCGCGGTGCGGGGAGCGCCGGGGTGCCGTGTCCGGCGGATCGGCCCGTCTGGTCGGCGAGCCGGTGAAACTCGCCCAGCTGCTCGTCTGCGCCGACTACAACGTGCAGGCCCGCAGGCTCCCGGCCGGCTGCGACTGGTACGGGGCGCGCGGCCCGGCCCGGGTGGAGACCCAGATCGCGCTGGCCACGGCGGCCGTGCTGCTGCTGGTCGGCGGAGTGCTGTGGTGGCGCCGCCTGCGGCACTCCCGCCTGGGCACGGCCGCGTCCCTGCTCGGCCTGGCCGGGCTGGCCCTGGACGTGGCCGGCTCCACACTGCCGCTCACCCCCACCGCCGTCCCGGCCCTGGCCCTGCTCCTGCTGGGCCTGTGGTGGGCGGGCGCCGGCCTCGCCCTGCACGCCGACCGCCCCTGGCTGGCCCGGCTCACCCTGCTCCTGGCGGCGCTCACCCTGCTCGACGCCTTCGACAAGGCCGTCCTGATGATCCCCTGGATCCCGATCGGCCCCGCCTGGGCCCGCGCCGTCGTGGCCGTCGTCTGGACCCTCTGGGCCGCTGCCGCCTCCGCCCCCCGCCCCCGCCCCGTACCCGTCCCCGCCTGACCCCACCGGCGGCCCCCGCGGTGCGCCGACCACGAGAACCCGCAGCCCGCGGGGAGCCGAGCCCAAGAGGACCCGCAGCCCGCGGGGAGCCGCAGCCCGCTGGGGAGTGCCGTCCCGCGGGGCACCACGGCCCCAACGGGGAGCCGCCACCCGCCGTCCCGCCCGACGGCCCCGACCCCTGGAGACCGCAGTGACCGCCCACCCCGCAGCCCCCGCCGGGCCCCCCGACAACACCCGTCCCCCCACGCCCGACGGCCCGCTCCCCGGCACCGAGCCGCCCCCCTGCCGGCCCGGCGGCGGGGCCGGCCCGCGCCGGGGGGCGGCGTTGCGCGCCGGCGGGGCGTGGCGGCGGGCCGTGGCGGTGCTTGCCGTCGGGGTGGTGCTCGGCGGCGCCGTGGCGGGGTGCGGCGGCCGGGCCACGACCCACCACAAGCCCGGCACCAGCCACGAGCAGGCCACCGGCAGCACGGGAACGCTCCTCGACGCCGTCGACGGCACCGGCCACCGCCTGCGCGAGGTCCCCGCCGCGCGGGCGCCCGAGGTGCGGGTCACCGTCCACCCCGACTCCGAGGACGGCTGGAACCTCCAACTGGCGGTGGAGAACTTCCGCTTCACCCCCGAGAGCGCCGGCGGCGCCGCCCTCCCGGGCGCCGGCCACGCCCACCTGGAGCTCGACGGCCGCAAGCTGGCCCGCCTCTACGGTCCCTGGTACCACCTGCCCGCGGCGCAGGTGCCCGAGGGCCCGCACACCCTGACCGTCCGCCTCTACGCGGACGACCACACCGCCTGGGCGGTCTCCGGGAAACCGGTCGAGGGCACCGCACAGCTCTCCGCCGCCGCCCCGGGTGCGTCAGGCGGCCACAGCCATGCGGCACCCCCGCCGGGGTCCCCGCCCGCACCCGCCCCCGCGCAGGCGGACCGTACGGTCACCATCACCGTCCGGGACGGCAGGGTCGTCCCCGCCCCCGGCCGCACCGAGCTCAAGCGCGGCGAGAGCGTCGCCCTGCGCGTCACCAGTGACCGCGCGGACACCCTGCACGTCCACGGCTACGACAAGGAACTCGCCCTGCCGGCAGGCCAGGAGGCCACCCTGGTGCTGACGGCCGACCGCACGGGCCTGTTCGAGGTCGAGACCCACGAGTCCCGCCTCGTGCTGACCCAGCTCCTCGTCCGATGACCCCGTTCCCGCCCCCGTACGCGCAGTCCGCCGGCGGGGCCGCGGGCGAACCCGGAGGCGGGCCCGGCGGCCGGGGCGTGGTCCTGGACCCGGCCGCCGGGGACCCGCTCACCGTGCTCGCGCACGGCATCGGCTCCCAGCACGATCTCCCGATCTCTCCCTTCTACGCGTTCGCCGGTGCCTTCACCGCACTCTTCGTCTCCTTCCTCGCCCTCGGTCTCCTGTGGTCGTCCTCCCGCTTCCGTGGTGACCGGTCCGGCCTCGCCCTGCCGGCCGGCCTCCAGCGGGTCGCCGACGCGCCCACGACCCGCGGCGGCCTCCGCGCCCTCGGCCTCGCCGCCTACCTGGCCCTGCTCGCCTCCCTCCTCCTCGCTCCCGACGACCCCGACCGCAATCCCGGCCCCGGCGCCGTCTACGTCCTCTTCTGGGTCGGCCTCATACCCGCCTCCCTCCTCCTCGGCCCCGTCTGGCGCCTCCTCAACCCGCTACGCACCCTGCACCGCCTCCTGCACAGCCCGCTGCGCCGCCTGCGGCCGGCCCCGCACCGGCCCGCCCCCCTTCCCGCCCGGCTCGGCCAGTGGCCCGCCGCCGCCGGACTGTTCGGCTTCACCTGGCTCGAACTCGCCGCACCCGATCCCGCATCCACCACCACCCTCCTGATCGCTCTCGCCGCCTACACCAGCGCCCACCTGGCGCTCGCCGCCCGCTTCGGCGAGCGCTGGTTCGACGACGGGGACGCCTTCGAGGCGTACTCCGCCCTCCTGGCCCGGCTCTCCCCCCTCGGCCGCCGCAGCGACGGCCGTCTCGTGCTCCGCAACCCCTTCCACGGACTCGACGCGACGCCCGAGCGGCCCGGACTCGTCGCCACCGTCTGCGTGCTGCTCGGCTCCACCGCCTACGACGGCTTCAGCGACCACCCCGCATGGATCGACACCCTCCAGACCTCCCCCCTGGGCCGCACCCCCACGGCCACCCTCGGACTGCTCGCTTCCATCGCCCTCGTCGCCACCCTCTACTGCCTGTGCGCGGCGGCCACCCGCCTGGTCAGCGGCCCGCACCCCGGACCCCTCACCGCCTTCGCGCACTCACTCGTGCCGATCGCGCTCGGCTATCTCACCGCCCACTACTTCTCCCTTCTCGTAACCGAAGGACCACGCACGGTAAGCATGGCACTCGGCACTGACAACGGCCCGGATCCCTTGCCCCCCTTGGGATCCGCCGCCCTCGCCGCCCTCCAGGTCGTCGCCGTCGTCACCGGCCACGTCCTCGGTGTCGTCGCCGCGCACGACCGCGCCGTACGCCTCTTCCCGCCGCACCGGGCCGTGACCGGACAGCTCCCCATGCTCGCGCTGATGGTCACGTACACCCTGGGCGGCATCGGACTCCTGCTGAACTGATGCAGCACCGGACACCGCGCCCGGAACGACGGCTGAAACCGCGTGCCCGAGCGGCATGATGGACCCCGTGCCGCCCACCCACCCCTTGCGCCGTACGCCGGTCCAGCAGCGCAGCGCCGAACGGCTCGCCCGGATCCTCGACGCCTGCGCCGACCTCCTGGACGAGACCGGCTACGAGAACCTCAGCACCCGGACCGTGGCCCTGCGCGCCGGCGTGCCGATCGGCTCGGTCTACCGCTTCTTCGGCAACAAGCGGGCCATGGCCATCGCCCTCGCCCACCGCAACCTCGACCGCTACACCGAGGCCATCGCGGAGCGCCTCGCCGACCTCCCGGCCGAGGACTGGCGGCCGGTCGTCGACGCCGTACTGGACGAGTACCTGGCCATGAAGCGCAGCGTCCCCGGTTTCGCGCTCGTCGACTTCGGGGTGCCCGTCCCGCCCGAGGAGGGCCCCGCCGCCGACCCCAACCGGCTGGTCGCCGTGCGCCTCACCGAACTCCTCGGAGCGCACCTGGGCCTGAGCCCCGACCCGGACCTGGAGCGGGCCGTCCTCGTCGCCGTCGAGGCAACCGACGCGCTGACCAAGCTGGCCTTCCGCACCGACCCGGCGGGCGATCCGGCGATCGTGACGGAAATCCGCGCCATGATGCACGCCTACCTGGCCCGCGCCCTCGACTGACCGCCCGGCGTGACGTCCTCCCGCGCGCACCTCCCCAGCGTGCCAACCGGTCGGTATGCTCTCCGTCCACGTGCTCGTGCCGCAGCCTGACGCCCCTGGAGGGCCCATGCCCCGCACCGCCCTGCGCATCTGCCCCCTCTGCGAGGCCACCTGCGGCCTGTCCCTCACCATCGACGGCAGCACCGTCACCGGCGTCCGCGGGGACCGCGACGACGTCTTCAGCCGCGGCTTCATCTGCCCCAAGGGAGCGGCCTTCGGCGCGCTCGACTCCGATCCCGACCGACTGCGTACCCCCCTCGTCCGCCGCGGCGGACGGCTCCGCGAGGCCGGCTGGAACGAGGCCTTCGAGGCCGTCGCCACCGCTCTCCCGGCCCTCGTGCAGGAGCACGGCGCCCAGTCCGTGGGCGTCGTCCTCGGCAACCCGAACGTCCACACCATGGCCGGCGCCCTCTATCCGCCCCTCCTCCTCAAGTCCCTCGGCACGCGCAACCTCTTCACCGCCAGCACCCTCGACCAGATGCCCAAGCACGTCTCCAGCGGACTCCTCTTCGGCGACCCGTTCGCCATCCCGGTCCCGGACCTCGACCGCACCGACTTCCTGCTCCTGATCGGCGCCAACCCCGTCGAGTCCAACGGCTCCCTGTGCACCGCCCCCGACTTCCCGGGCCGGCTCAAGGCGCTGCGCGCCCGCGGCGGCACCCTCGTCGTCGTCGACCCGCGCCGCACCCGCACCGCCCGCCTCGCCGACCGCCACCTCGCCCCCCGCCCCGGCAGCGACGCCCTGCTGCTGGCGGCCCTGGCGCACACGCTGCTCGCCGAGCGTCTCGCCGCCCCCGGCGCCCTCGGGGAACACCTCCTCGGCCTCGGGGAACTCGGCGACGCCCTCGCGAGTTTCACTCCTGAGGCCGTCGCCCCCGCCTGCGACCTCACGGCCACCGAGATCCGCGTCCTCGCCCGCGATCTGGCGGCCGCGCCCACCGCCGCCGTGTACGGGCGGATGGGCAGCTGCACCGTCGCGTACGGCACCCTCGCCAGCTGGCTCGTCGACGTACTCAACATCCTGACCGGCAACCTGGACCGGCCGGGCGGGGCCCTCTTCCCGCTCCCGGCCGCCGGCCCGCGGCCGCGCCCCGCGGGACCCGGCAAGGGCTTCGCCGTGGGCCGCTGGCACAGCCGGGTCAGCGGCCACCCCGAGGCCAAGTCCGAACTGCCCGTCGCCGCCCTGGCCGAGGAGATCGAGACGCCGGGCGAGGGCAGGATCCGGGCCCTGGTCGCCATCGCCGCGAACCCGGTGCTGTCCGCCCCCGACGGACGGCGCCTCGACGCGGCCCTGGCCGGTCTCGACTTCATGGTCAGCGTCGACCCGTACCTGAACGAGACCTCCCGCCACGCCCACGTCGTGCTGCCGCCCCCGCCGCCCTCCCAGAGCGCGCACCACGACTTCGCCTTCAACGGCTTCGCCATCCGCAACCAGGCCCGCTACACCCGCCCCGCCGTCCCGCTGGAGGCGGGACTGCTCGACGAGTGCGAGATCCACGCCCGCCTCGTCCTCGCCGTCGCGGGACTGCACGGCGCCGCCGTCCCAGACGCCGCAGCCGCGGTCGACGAGCCGGTCGTCCTGGCCACGCTCGCCAAGGAGACCGCCGACCCGCACTCACCGCTCCACGGCCAGGACCCGGCGCACCTCGCCGGGCTGCTCGCCGGGGAGAGCGGCCCGGAGCGCCGGCTCGACCTGATGCTCCGACTCGGACCGTACGGCGACCTCTTCGGCGCCCGGGGAGAGGGCACGACCCCGGCCGCCCGGGGCGAGGCGCCGGGCGCACGGCAACCGGACGGCGAGCGGCCCGGCCCGGACGGGCTGGGCCTGGAGCGACTGCTCGCGCACCCGCACGGCATCGACCTGGGCCCGCTGCGGCCCCGGCTCCCGGGCGTACTGAGGACGCGCAGCGGCAGGATCGAGCTGCTCCCCGCCCCGATCGCGGCCGAGCTGCCCCGGCTGCACGCGGCGCTCGCCGAACGCCCCGCCGCCCTGGTGCTCGTCGGCCGCCGCCACCTGCGGTCGAACAACAGCTGGTTGCACAACGTCCCGGCCCTCACCGGAGGTTCCAACCGCTGCACCCTCCAGGTGAACCCCCTGGACGCCGCCCGGATCGGGCTCACCGAGGGCGGCCGCGCCCGGATCACCGGCGGCGGCGGCAGCCTGGAGGTCCCGGTCGAGGTGACCGACACCGTTCGCACCGGCGTGGTGAGCCTCCCGCACGGCTGGGGCCACGACCGCGACGGCGCCCGCCTGTCGGTGGCCGCCGCCGCGCCCGGCGCCAACGTCAACCAGCTCCTCGACGGCACCCTGCTCGACCCGCTGTCCGGCACGGCCGTCCTCAACGGGTTCCCCGTCGAACTCACACCCCTGCCCTGAGCTGGGGTTTTGCTCGTATTGCTCACACGCGGACGTCTTGTTGGGCTCCGGAGGCGACCCCTACGTTCCCTGCATGCTGACCTTCCTCGGCTTCGCCATGATCGCCACCTTCCTGGTCCTGATCATGATGAAGAAAATGTCGCCCATCGCGGCGCTCGTCCTCATTCCCGCGCTCTTCTGCGTGTTCGCAGGCAAGAGTGCCCACCTCGGCGACTACGTCATCGACGGCGTCGGCAAACTCGCGCCGACCGCCGCCATGCTGATGTTCGCCATCGTCTACTTCGGGCTGATGATCGACGTCGGCCTGTTCGACCCGATCGTGCGCGGCATCCTGCGCTTCTGCAAGGCCGACCCCATGCGCGTCGTGGTCGGGACGGCGGTCCTCGCCGCGATCGTCTCCCTCGACGGCGACGGCTCGACCACCTTCATGATCACCGTCTCCGCCATGTACCCGCTCTACAAGCGGCTCGGCCTCAGCCTCGTCGTCATGACGGGCGTCGCCGCCACCGCCAACGGCGTCATGAACACCCTCCCCTGGGGCGGCCCCACGGCCCGCGCCGCCACGGCCCTGAAGCTCGACGCCGCCGACATCTTCGTGCCGATGATCCCCGCCCTGGCGGTCGGTCTGCTGTGCGTGTTCGCCCTCGCCTACGTCCTCGGCCTGAAGGAACGCCGCCGGGTCGGCACCCTGGCGCTCCCCGCCGACGCCGACGGGAACGACGTGGGTGCCGACGAGTCCGCGCCGCAGCTGGTCACCGCCGGCAAGGGATCCGTCGACGCCGGCGCCGGTGCCGACACCCGTGCCCACGGCGGTGGCGGTGCCGACTCCGGTTCGGGCTCCGCCCCCGCCCCCGCCCTCGTCCCAGCACCCGGGTCCGGGTCCGCTTCAGGGGCCGCTTCCGGGTCCGCCTCCGGCGTCTCCGCCGCCGACGGGCCGCAGGACGGCGGCTTCCAGGGGCTCGACCCCCTCCGCCCGACCCTCCGCCCCCGCCTCTACTGGTTCAACGCCGGCCTCACCATCGCCCTCCTCGCCGCGATGATCACGGAGCTGCTGCCCATCCCGGTGCTGTTCCTCCTCGGTGCCGCCCTCGCCCTCACCGTCAACTTCCCGCACATGCCCGACCAGAAGACCCGGCTCGCCGCCCACGCGGACAACGTCCTGAACGTCGCCGGCATGGTCTTCGCGGCCGCCGTCTTCACCGGCGTCCTCAGCGGTACCGGCATGGTCAAGCACATGGCCGACTGGCTCGTCGACGCCGTCCCCGAGGGCATGGGCCCGCACATGGCCCTGGTCACCGGCCTGCTCAGCCTGCCGCTCACCTACTTCATGTCCAACGACGGCTTCTACTTCGGCGTCCTGCCCGTGCTCGCCGAGGCCGGCGCCGCCCACGGGGTCTCCCCGCTGGCCATCGCCCGCGCCTCCCTCGTCGGCCAGGCGCTGCACATGTCCAGCCCGCTGGTCCCGGCCGTCTACGTCCTCGTCGGCATGGCCGGGGTCGAGTTCGGCGACCACACCCGCTTCACCGTGAAATGGGCGGCGCTCACCTCCCTCGTCGTCCTCGCGGCGGGGATGCTTTTCGGCCTCATCTGACCGGGCCCGAGCCGGGCGCCCAAAAAACTACCGACGCTAGTTTGTAGGCTGTCCGCACGGGGTCAGGTCTACGCGCTCGTGCGTGCTCGGGAGGAATGCCATGAAGGCCCACGACGGGATGTACATCGCCGGCGAATGGCGGCCCGCCGCCGGTCGCGACCGGATCGAGGTCGTCAACCCCGCCGACGAGCAGAGCATCGGCGGGGTCCCGGCCGGCACCGCCGACGACGTGGACGCGGCCGTGCGCGCGGCCCGCGCGGCCCTGCCCGGCTGGGCGGCCACGCCCCCGGCCGAGCGGGCGGCCCTGGTCGGGGCGGTGCGCGACGCCATGGTCGCCCGCAAGGCCGAGTTCACCGAGATCATCACCGCCGAGCTCGGCGCGCCGGTCGGCTTCTCCGAGATGGTCCACGTCGGGGCGCCGATCGCCGTCGCCTCCTCCTTCGCCGAACTGGGTGCCTCGTACGCCTTCGAGGAGCGGATCGGGAACTCGACCGTGCTGCTGGAGCCGGTCGGCGTGGTCGGGGCCATCACGCCCTGGAACTACCCCCTGCACCAGATCGTTGCCAAGGTGGCGCCCGCCCTCGCCGCCGGCTGCACCCTCGTCCTCAAGCCGGCCGAGGACACCCCGCTGACCGCACAGCTCTTCGCCGAAGCCGTGCACGAGGCGGGCATTCCGGCCGGGGTGTTCAACCTGGTGACCGGGACCGGTCCGGTCGCCGGGCAGGCGCTGGCCGCACACGAAGGGGTCGACATGGTCTCCTTCACCGGCTCCACCGCGGTCGGGAAGCAGATCGGCGCCGTGGCCGGTGCCGCCGTCAAGCGCGTCGCCCTCGAACTCGGCGGCAAGTCGGCCAACGTCATCCTGCCCGGGGCCGACCTGGCCAAGGCCGTCGCGGCGGGCGTGGGCCACGTCATGAACAACTCCGGGCAGAGCTGCAACGCGCTCACGCGCATGCTCGTCCACCGCGACCAGTACGAGGAGGCGGTCTCGCTCGCGGCCGCCGCCGTCGCCGCGTACCCCTGCGGCGACCCCCGGCAGCCGGGCACCCGCCTCGGCCCGGTGGTCAACGCCAAGCAGCGCGACCGTGTGCGCGGATACATCGCCAAGGGCATCGAGGAGGGCGCCCGCCTCGTCGCCGGCGGCCCGGACGCCCCGCACGAGCGCGGCTACTACATCGCCCCCACCGTCTTCGCCGACGTCACCCCCGAGATGACCATCGCCCAGGAGGAGATCTTCGGCCCCGTGCTGTCGATCCTCCCGTACGAGGACCAGGACGACGCCCTGCGCATCGCCAACGGCACCGTGTACGGTCTCGGCGGCGCCGTCTGGGCGGCCGACGAGGAGACCGCGGTGGCCTTCGCGCGGCGCATGGACACCGGCCAGGTGGACATCAACGGCGGCCGTTTCAACCGGCTCGCGCCCTTCGGCGGCTACAAGCAGTCGGGCGTGGGGCGCGAGCTCGGCCCGCACGGTCTGGCGGAGTACCTCCAGACCAAGTCGCTGCAGTTCTGACCCGCCCGCGGGGCCCGCCGCCGGCTCCCGTCCGGTCCCGTCCCGCCCTGCTCCGCCCCGTCCTGCACCGCCCCGCCCCCTAGTCCGAGAGACGGAATCGACCATGGTCCGCGCCGCCATCCTGCCCGCCGTCGGAGCCCCGCTGGAGATACGGGAGATCGTGCTGCCCGATCCCGGCCCGGGACAGGTCCGGGTGAGGCTCGCCGCAGCAGGGGTCTGCCACTCGGACCTCTCCCTCACCAACGGCACCATGAAGGTCCCCGTCCCCGCCGTCCTCGGCCACGAGGGGGCGGGCACGGTGCTCGCCGTGGGGGAGGGGGTCACCCATGTCGCTCCCGGCGACGGCGTGGTGCTCAACTGGTCCCCGTCCTGCGGGGAGTGCCACCACTGCTCCATCGGCGAGGTCTGGCTCTGCGCGAAGGCCCTCACCGGGGTCGGCGCCGTCCACGCCCACGACGCCGACGGCACGCCGCTGCACCCGGGGCTCAACGTGGCCGCGTTCGCCGAGGAGACCGTCGTCACGGCCAACTGCGTGCTGCCCGCGCCCGCCGGCATCCCGCTCGCCGAGGCCGCTCTGCTCGGTTGTGCGGTGCTCACCGGATACGGCGCCGTCCACCACAGCGCCCGGGTGCGCTCCGGCGAGTCCGTCGCCGTCTTCGGGGTCGGCGGGGTCGGCCTCGCCGCCCTGCAGGCCGCGCGGATCGCCGGGGCGGGCCCGATCGTGGCCGTGGACGTCTCCCCCGCCAAGGAGGAGCTGGCCCGCGCGGCCGGAGCCAGCGCCTTCGTCCTCGCCTCCGACACCACCGCCAAGGAGATCCGCGGGCTCACCGGCGGGCAGGGCGCGGACGTCGCCGTGGAGTGCGTCGGCCGGGCCGAGTCCATCCGCGCGGCCTGGGAGTGCACCCGCCGCGGCGGCCGCACCACCGTCGTCGGCATCGGCGGCAAGGAGCAGCAGGTCGCCTTCCACGCCCTGGAGATATTCCACTTCGCCCGCACCCTCACCGGCTGCGTCTACGGGAACAGCGACCCGGCCCGCGACCTTCCGGTGCTGGCCGAGCACGTCCGCGCCGGCCGCCTGGACCTGGGCTCGATGGTCACCGAACGGATCGCCCTCGACGGCATCCCCGGCGCCTTCGACGCGATGCTGGCCGGCAGGGGCGGCCGCTCCCTCGTCGTGTTCTAGACCCCGCCGGCCTTCCGGCCCGGTCGCGCGTCAGTCCTCCTGCCGCGCGGCCACGGCCAGGGCCTCGAACTGCAGGGCCAGGCCGTCCAGCAGGGCGGTCAGGCCCGTTTCGAACGCGCCCTCGTCCACCTCGCGCTGCCGCTCGGCCAGCAGGTGGGCCCGGCCCAGGTGGGGGTAGTCCGCCGGGTCGTACGCGGCCTCGTCGTCCACGAAACCCCGGGCGAAGGACCCCACCGCCGAGCCCAGGATGAAGTACCGCATCAGCGCGCCGATCCGGGTCGCCTGCGCCGGGGGCCACCCGGCCGCCGTCATCGCCCCGAACACCGCGTCGGCCAGCCGCAGTCCCGCCGGGCGCCGCCCCGGGCCGCGCGCCAGCACCGGCACGATGTTGGGGTGGTCGGCCAGCGCGTCCCGGTACGAGTGCGCCCAGGCGCGCAGCGCCTCCCGCCAGTCCCGGCCGCCCCCCGCCACGTCCTCGAACACCGACAGGTCGACCCGCGCACTCACCGCGTCCGCCACCGCGTCCAGGATCTCGTCCTTGGTGCGGAAGTGGTTGTAGAGAGAGGGGCCGCTGACTCCCAGCGCGGCCGCCAGCCGCCGTGTCGAGACCGCTTCCAGCCCTTCCGCGTCCACCAGCGCGCCCGCCGCCTCGACGATGAGGTCTCGGCTGAGCAGGGGCTTGCGCGGTCTGGCCATGCGCCACATAGTAGGGCCTGCCCCCTCGAAACTACCGCTGCTAGTTAAAGCCGTCGGGAGCCGCCGCCCCCGTGCAGCCGCCCCGCCCACTCCCCGGAGGTGCCCGGTGAACCTTGAACTCAGCGCGGAGCAGACCGCGGTGCGCCGCCTCGCCCGCGAGTTCACCGAGCGCGAGGTGGCCCCGTACGCCGCCGAGTGGGACCGCGCCGAGAGCGTGGACCGGGCCGTCGTGAAGAAGCTCGGCGACCTCGGCTTCCTCGGCCTCACCGTTCCCGAGGAGTACGGCGGCTCCGGCGGCGACCACCTCGCCTACGCGCTCGTCACCGAGGAGCTCGGCCGCGGCGACTCCGCCGTGCGCGGCATCGTCTCCGTCTCCCTCGGCCTGGTCGCCAAGACCCTCGCCGCCTGGGGGAGCGAGGAGCAGAAGCGCGCCTGGCTGCCCCGCCTCTGCTCCGGCGAGGCACTCGGCTGCTTCGGCCTGACCGAGCCCGGTACCGGCTCCGACGCCGCCGCCCTGACCACCCGCGCCGAGCGCGAGGGGGACGCGTACGTCCTGACCGGCACCAAGATGTTCATCACCAACGGCACCTGGGCCGACCTCGCCCTCGTCTTCGCCCGCACCGGCGGGCAGCCCGGGCACCGCGGGATCTCCGCCTTCCTCGTTCCCACCGACGCCCCCGGCTTCACCCGCCACGAGATCCACGGCAAGCTCGGCCTGCGCGGCCAGGCCACCGCCGAACTCGTCCTCGACCGGGTCCGCGTACCGGCCTCCGCGATGCTCGGCCCGGAGGGCAAGGGCTTCTCCGTGGCCATGTCCGCCCTGGCCAAGGGGCGGATGTCGGTCGCCGCCGGATGCGTGGGCATCGCGCAGGCGGCACTGGACGCGGCCGTCTCGTACGCGGCCGGGCGCGAGCAGTTCGGCCGGCCCATCGCCCACCACCAGCTCGTCCAGGAGCTGATCGCCGACATCTCGGTGGACGTGGACGCGGCCCGCCTGCTGACCTGGCGGGTGGCCGACCTGATCGACCGCGGGCAGCCCTTCGCCGCAGAGGCGTCGACCGCCAAGCTGTTCGCCTCCGAGGCCGCCGTCCGCGCCGCGAGCAACGCCCTCCAGGTGCACGGTGGTTACGGCTACATCGACGAGTACCCGGCGGGCAAGCTGCTGCGCGACGCCCGTGTGATGACCCTGTACGAGGGCACCAGCCAGATACAGAAGCTGCTGATCGGCCGCGCCCGCACCGGCGTCTCCGCCTTCTGAGGACGCCCAGCCCCGCCCCCCGCCCCGCCCCGCCGGGCCCGGCCCGCGTTCCCGCAAGGCGCTAAGCGCTTGCTCACCCTCCGGTAAGGTATTCCTTCCGAAGGTGACGAGAAGGTGGGCGAGCGATGGACAGCGCGGCGGAGACGACGGGCGGCTACCGGCCCTGGTCGGAGGTCACCCCCGACGCCGCGCGGCGGCTGCTGATCGCCGCCGTCGAGGCGTTCGCCGAGCGCGGGTACCACGCCACGACCACCCGTGACATCGCCGGCCGGGCGGGCATGAGCCCGGCCGCGCTCTACATCCACTACAAGACCAAGGAAGAGCTGCTCCACCGGATCAGCCGGATCGGCCACGACAAGGCCCTCGACATCCTGGAGACCGCCGCCGCCGGCCCGGGCTCCGCGGCCGACCGGCTCGGGGCGGCCGTGCGGTCCTTCGTGCTGTGGCACGCGGCGCACCACACCACCGCCCGCGTGGTCCAGTACGAGCTGGAGGCCCTGGCTCCGGAGCACCGCTCCGAGATCGTGGCACTGCGCCGGCAGAGCGACGCCGTCGTGCGCCGCATCCTCACCGACGGCGTCGCGGCGGGGGAGTTCAGGGTCCCGGACGTCCCCGGCACCACGCTCGCCGTGCTGTCCCTGTGCATCGACGTGGCCCGCTGGTTCAACACCGCCGGCCGGCGCACGCCGGAGGAGGTCGGCGAGCTCTACGCCGGACTCGTCCTGCGCATGGTGGGCGCGGCGCCCGGTCAGGAGTAGTTCAGAAGTAGTACCGCGACACCGACTGGGCCACGCACACCGGCTTGTCGCCGCCCTCGCGCTCGATCGTGACCGTCGCCGCGACCTGTACGCCGCCACCCGCCTCCGTGACGTCGGTGATCACGGCGGTGGCCCGCAGCCGCGAGCCGACCGGGACCGGCGCCGGGAAGCGGACCTTGTCCGTCCCGTAGTTGACGCCCATCCGCATGCCCTCGACCCGCATGACCTGCGGGACGAGGCTCGGCAGCAGCGAGAGCGTCAGATAGCCGTGCGCGATCGTGGAGCCGAAGGGTCCGGACGCGGCCCGCTCCGGGTCCACGTGGATCCACTGGTGGTCGCCCGTGGCGTCGGCGAACAGGTCGATCCGCTTCTGGTCCACCTCCAGCCACCCGCTGGGGCCGAGCGTCTCACCGATCGCGGCGCGCAGTTCCTCGGCGGACGTGAAGACCCTCGGCTCGGCCATGCCCCTGCCCTCTTCCTCTTCCAGTCGAATAAGCGCTTGCTCAGCATGCGGGGGTCGCATGTATATGTCAACGGATCCCCGGTGGGCCGACTACCCTCGGCCTCGTGCCGCAGATTCCCGAGAAAGTCCACGAACTCACCGTCGGCCAGCTGTCCGCGCGCAGCGGCGCGGCCGTCTCCGCGCTCCACTTCTACGAGACCAAGGGCCTGATCAGCAGCCGCCGCACCGCCGGCAACCAGCGCCGCTACAGCCGCGACGCGCTGCGCCGGGTGGCCTTCGTACGCGCCGCACAGCGCGTCGGGATCCCCCTCGCCGCGATCCGCGACGCCCTCGCCGAACTGCCCGAGGAGCGCACCCCCACCAAGGAGGACTGGGCCCGGCTCTCCGACCTGTGGCGCAGCGAGCTCGAACAGCGCATCACGCAGCTGGAGCGGCTGCGCGACCACCTCACCGACTGCATCGGCTGCGGCTGCCTGTCCCTGAAGACCTGCGCCCTGTCCAACCCGGACGACGTCTTCGGCGAACGGCTCACCGGCTCCCGGCTGTAGCACCCTCACCACCGGAAGGCGCCGCCACCGGCCGTCCCCGTACCCGCCCCGGCCACCTCGTGCGCCGCCGCCACCAGCGCGGCGTTCGAGCCGGCCGGCCGCCCGTCGGGCAGCCGCAGTACGTCGCCCAGCCCGATCCGCGCATCCGCGCCGCAGCGCACGGCCAGCCGCAGCACCGGCCAGGCCGCGGCCTCCCGCCCGTACAGCAGCAGCGACCCCACCGCCGGCCGGCGCAGCGCGGCCACCAGGCCCGCCACCACGGCCGGGTCGGCCGCCGCGGGCACCACCGCCAGTTCCGCCGCGGGCCGGACCCGTGCGCGGCCCGCCGGCTCCGGAGCCCGCGAGGCGAGGAACCGCGCCAGCGCCCCGAACCCCGCCGCCCCGGCCGCGCAGCCCGTCGCGGCCATCGCGCCCTCCTCCGGCACGCCGGACAGCGTGACCACCGCGTCCACCGCCACGCCCCGGGCCAGCAGCACCCGGGCCAGCTCCGCCGCCCCCGGCTCCGCGAAGTGCACGGCGGCCCGGTCCGGGAGCACCCTCCAGGACCGGACCCGCTCCAGCCGCCCGCCCGGATCGGGCTCGGCGGCGATGCCCGCGCACACCGACAGCGGTACGGAGACCCCCGCGCCCCGCAACGCCTCCAGCAGCGGCCCCACCACCCGCGGCGACGGGCTCTCCCGCCCGCACGGCGTCCGCGGGTGCACCAGCACCTCCACGGCCCCGGCCGCGACCGCCCCGAGCGCCGACTCCGCCAGGTCCCCGGGCGACAGCGGCACGGCGGCGCCCTCGGCGGCGCCGCGCGCACCGTTCAGCGACACCTGCAGCCGCAGGCTCACGCCGCCCCGGCCGAAGCCGACACCGACACCGGCACCGGCACCGACGGCCGCATCCCGTCCGCCGGGGACGTCCAGGCCGAGTCCGCGAGCGCCGGCCTGGGCACCACGATCCCGCAGCCCGCGCAGACCGGGCCGTCCCAGGCCCACGCTCCCGCCCACGGCCCGTGCCCCGCCAGGCTCCCGGCCCGGTGCTGTCGCTGCCCGGCCCCGGATCCCGCGGCACGACCCGAACCGGTTCCGTGTCCCGCCGCGCGTCCCGGCCCGGGCCCCCGTCTGGGTCCCGGCACCGGCGCGGGCCAGTGCAGCTCCTGCTCACCGCAGACCGGGCAGCCCGTCCCCGGCTCCGATTCCAGGGCCGTGACCAGCCGGCGCAGCACCTCGGCCAGGGTGCCGTCCGGCCGCACCCCCGGGTCGGCGCAGCGGACCACGGCGTCGCCGCTGCCGTTCCACGCCCACTCCGGCCGGCGCAGCCCGTGGTGCTTCTCGCGCCGTCGCCGCTCCGCGAACTGCCGCTCGTAGTCGAGCCAGACCGCCCGCGCCTCCTCCAACTCCTCCAGCGCGGCCACCAGCCGCTGCGGGTCCGCCCCCCGGTCCTCGGGGGCGATCCCGTGCCGGTCGCACAGGTGCCACCACGTCGCCCGGTGCCCGTACGGGGCGAACCGCTCCAGGCAGCGGCGCAGCGAATGGCGCCGCAGGGCACGGTCGTTGCGCGCATCCCGCACCTGGTAGGCCAGACTCCGGAAACCTGCCATCACACCTTCACCTCCGCCTCGCGCGCCCAAGTCCACATCGCGGCGCCGCGCTCGGTCGCACGACGACGCACCGTGAGATGTGCCCAACATGCCCGGTCGGGTGCGGGCGCATGCGGGGGCGGTCGAGGCGTACGGGTGGCACATGGCCGGAACTCAGCGCCCCATGCGCCCCGCGGACACCACGACCCGTGCCAGCTCCGGGTGGCAGATGTCACTGTGCGCCCCCGCGGGCGGACCGCCGCGGCGCACCACGGACGCCGTGTCCACGCTGACGCAACCGGCCGCCGGGACGCCGTCGCGCAGTGCCTGGTCCAGGGTCAGCCGCGGCACGTCCGGCACCGCCTGCACCCCGTCGTACCCGACCGCGCCCCACCGCTCGTCGAAGCCGAGCAGACCGGCCGAATCGCCTGCCGTCCGGGAGGCCAGCGGGTAGAAGACCCCGAGCGCCGCGTCGTGTGCGGAATGGCACGCCACGACCGGCCCGTCGACCCGGTGCTGCAGGCCGCGCAGGGCGCCGCCGCGGTCGCGGTCGTGCGGGAGCCGGTCGGTGAACGCGTAGTGCGAGAAGGCTCCTTGGAGCAGCGTCACGGACTTCACGTACCCGGCGCCGTCCGGCACCGCGCGCAGCGCGAAGGACACCAGCCGGGCCCCGAAGCTGTGGCCGATCAGGTGGACGCGCAGGTCCGGCCGCCGCCCGGCCAGCTCCGCGAGGACGGGGCCGAGGCCGCGCTCGCCGACGACCCCGGCGCGCTTCTTCATCTGGTAGTACGTGGCCTGCCGCAGCAGCTCCTTCGCGCCGCGCCACAGCCCGCGCGGGACGTCGCCGAGGGCGAACCCGGGCCCGGCGGGGTCCTCGGCCGCGGGGTCCTCCCCCGTGGGGCCGCCCGCCGCGGCGAACCCGTCGGCGAGTGCACGACACACCGTGCGCACGTCCTCGGCGAATATGGCGGGAACCTCCCGTGAACCGTTACCGGAACCGGAACCGGAACCGTCACCCGCACCGGCCAGCTCCCGTACCAGCGTGCCGAACTCGGTGAGTGCCTCCGCAGAGCCGGGACGCTCCCGCAGCAGTTCGGCTATGCGGTCCAGCTCCGCACCCCGCCCCGGCCAGAACGCCCCGAGCGCTTCCCGGGTGGCGGGGTCCAGGGCCGTCCCGTCGCCGGGCTCGGTGAGCGCCGCGGGGGAGTCGAAATCGGGAATGGGCTCGTCCGAGAACCGGATCGAGGGCCAGACGACACCCACGTACCCCAGCCGTACCCCCGGCCCCACCAGCCCCGGGAAGGGGGCGAAGAACCGGTCGTACAGGCGGGTCGAGGTGGACCGCTCGCTGTTCCAGCCGTGCGCGAAGACCAGCAGGTCCGTGGCCTCCAGAGCCGCCACCGCCCGCAGCGCGGCCCCGTCCGGGTCGCCCTCGGCGTCGAACGTCAGCTCCGCATACGGGCCGACCCCGATCCCGGCCGCACCCGCCGTCCCGGCCGCACCCGCCGTCCCGGCCGCACCCGCCGTTCCGCCCGTTCTCGCCGCCATGGGTTCCCCCTCCGCGCTCGCCCACCGTTGCCGTGCCGGCCGTGCCGTGGCGTACAGCATCCTGCTGCGGCCCCCACCCGGCCAGACCCCCGCGCCCACCGGATCCGGCGGCCAACGGGCACCGCGCCCACCGGAGGCGGCGCCCTCGCGTGCAGCGCCTAGTGCGGTGGATAGAGCAGGTACCGCTCCCGCACCTCCGCGAACCGCTCCAGCCCCGCCGCCCAGTCGGCCGCGATCTCCTCCACGCCCGCCTCCGCGTCCACCAGCCGCCGCACCCGGTCCGAGCCGGTCAGCCGGTCGATCCAGTGGTCCGACCGCCAGGCGAACCCGCTCCACGTCCGGCGCGCCGTCACCAGCAGCCCGATCCCCGCCCGGACCGGATCGAAGGCCTGGCGGTCGTGCACGATCAGCCGGACCCCGCCGCACACCTTCCCGACGTGCTTGGAGAAGGTCGGTGTGAAGTACGCCTCCCGGAACCACACGCCCGGCAGCCCCAGCGCGTCGGCCGCCTCCGCCCACCGCCGGTCGATGCCCTCCGCGCCCAGCACCTCGAAGGGCGTCGCCGTCCCGCGCCCCTCCGACAGGTTGGTGCCCTCGAACAGGCAGGTGCCGGCGTACGCGAGGGCCGTGCCCGGGGTCGGCATGTTCGGGCTCGGCGGCACCCACGGCAGTCCGGTCCCGTCGAAGAAGCAGTCCCGCCGCCAGCCGGTCATCGGTACGGTCTGCAGGCGGACCGGATCCGCCGCCAGGAACTCCCCGTTGAACAGCAGCGCCAGCTCGGCCGCCGTCATCCCGTGCGCCAGCGCGATCGGCTCCCGGCCCACGAAGCTCGCGTACGCCCGCTCCAGCACGGGTCCGGCGGCCCGCCGCCCGCCCATCGGGTTGGGCCGGTCCAAGACGACGACGGCCTTGCCGGCCAGCGCTGCCGCCCGCATGCAGTCGTAGAGGGTCCAGATGTAGGTGTAGAAGCGCGCCCCCACGTCCTGGATGTCGAAGACCACGGTGTCGACGCAGGCCGCCGTGAACACGTCCGCCAGCAGCTGCCCGCTCTTGCCGTACGTGTCGTACACCGGCAGCCCCGTCGCCGGATCCCGGCCGGCCCCCTCCGAGTCGCCGGCCTGCGCCGTTCCGCGGAAGCCGTGCTCGGGCCCGAACACCGCGACCAGGCGGACCCGGGCGTCGGCGTGCAGGACGTCGACCAGATGGCGGGCGTCGGCGGTGATCCCGGTGGGGTTGGTGACCACCCCGACCCGCTGTCCGTCGAGCACGGCGTACCCGTCCGCGGCGAGCACCTCGAAGCCCGTCCGCACCCGGTCCGCCGCGTGCGACGTGCGGGGTGCGCCCGCCGCCGTCGCCCGTCCGGCCCCGAGTGCCCCCGCAGCCCCCAGGGCGCTGGCCGCGCTCGCCTTCCCCGCCAGTCCCATCAGCCCCCGTCGCGATAGCGACAGCCTCAGCGTCATGCCGCCACGCTAGGCCCCGGCCCTCTTCCTCCCCGACATACCGACCGGTTAGTCTGCCGGGCGTCCGGCGCCGGCGGCACCGAACACAGCGACGTCCCCAGGAAGGTGATCCCGTGAGCGCGAGTGCACGCCCGTACCAGGACCAGCGAGTCGTCGTCACCGGCGCGGGCGGCGGCATCGGTGCCGCCCTCGCCCGCCGCTTCGCCGCCGAGGGCGCGACCGTCGTCGTCAACGACCTCGACGCGGCCAGGGCCGCCGCGGTGGCCGGCGCGATCGGCGACCGTGCGATCGCGCTCCCCGGCGACGCCTCCACCGCCGCCGACGAGGCCCGCGAGGCCCTCGGCGGCGAGGTGGACGTCTACTGCGCGAACGCGGGACTCGCCTCCGGCGGCGACGCGTTCGTCGACGAGGCCGTGTGGGAGGCGGCCTGGGACACCAACGTCATGGCGCACGTCCGGGCCGCCCGGGTGCTGCTCCCGCACTGGCTGGAGCGCGGAAGCGGACGCTTCGTGTCTACCGTCTCGGCCGCCGGGCTGCTCACCATGATCGGAGCGGCCCCGTACAGTGTCACCAAGCACGGTGCGCTCGCCTTCGCGGAGTGGCTCTCGCTGACCTACCGCCACCGCGGCATCCAGGTCCACGCCATCTGCCCGCAAGGCGTCCGCACCGACATGCTGACGGCTGCGGGCTCCGCGGGCGAACTCGTCCTCGCACCGACCGCGATCGAGCCGGAGGCGGTGGTGGACGCACTGTTCGACGGTATGGAGAAGGGCCGGTTCTTGATCCTCCCGCACCCCGAGGTGGCGGACTTCCACATCGCGCGCGCCACCGACCCCGACCGCTGGCTGAACGGCATGAACCACCTCCAGCAGAAATGGGAGAGCAGGTGATCCCGCCGTCGAGCCCGGCGCCGGCCCCGCCCCCGCCTCCGGTCCCGGACTCCCCGTATGCCGCCAAGCCGTGGCTGAACCTCCTCAGCCCGGCCCAACGCGCCCCCGTGGACGCCCCGCCCAGCGTGCTGCACGCCTTCCGGGCGGCCGTCGCCCGCGCCCCCGGGCGGACCGCGCTCGCCTACTTCGACGGCCGCACCAGCTACGCGCGGGCGGACGCGCTCTCCGACTCGGTCGCCGGACACCTCGCCGAGCACGGCATCGGCCGCGGCGACCGGGTCGCCGTCCTGCTGCAGAACACCCCGCACTTCGCGCTGGCCGTCCTCGCCGCCTGGAAGGCCGGGGCCGTCGTCGTCCCCCTCAACCCCATGTACAAGGAGGCCGAGGCCCGGCACATCCTGCGCGACTCCGGCGCCGCCGCGCTGATCTGCGACGACCGCGCCTGGTCGGCGCACCTGCGCGGCGCCGCCGCCGGGACCGCCGTACGGACCACGCTGACCGCCTCCGAGCTGGACTTCCAGACCCGCGACGACGTACGCGTCCTGCGGCCCGGGCGGCAGCCGCAGGCGCCCGACGCCGCCGACTTCGCCGCTGTCGCCCACCGGGGCCACCCGGCCCCGCCCGACCCCGGGCTCACCGCCGCCGACACCGCGCTCATCAGCTACACCTCCGGCACCAGCGGCACCCCCAAGGGTGCGATGAACCAGCACGGTGCGCTCACCCACAACGCCCGCAGGCAGGTCAGCGGCCACCCGATCGCCGAGGGCTCGGGCTACTTCGCCCTCGCCCCGCTCTTCCACATCACCGGCATGGTCTGCGAACTCGCCGCCTGCTTCCTCAACGCCGGCACCCTCGTCCTCGCGCACCGCTTCGACGCGGGCACCGTCCTCGACGCCTTCCTCGAACACCGGCCCGCCTACACCATCGGCCCCGCCACGGCCTTCATGGCCCTGACCGCCCACCCCGCCGCCACCCCGGACCACTTCGCCTCGTTCCGGGTGACCTCGTCCGGCGGCGCCCCCCTCCCGCCGGCGCTGGTCGCACGACTGCGCACCGCCTACGGCCTCCACCTGCGCAACGGATACGGCCTCACGGAGTCCACCGCCGCCGTCGCCTCCGTCCCCCCGCACCTCGAAGCGCCCGTCGACCCGGCCTCCGGCACCCTGGCGGTCGGCCTGCCCGGCGCCGACACCGCCGTCCGCATCCTCGACGACCGGGGCGCCGAGGTGCCCCTCGGCGAGACCGGGGAGATCGCCGTCCGCGGCCCGCAGGTCGCGTCCGGCTACTGGGGCCTGCCGGAGCAGACCGCCCGCGCCTTCCCCGAGGGCGAACTGCGCACCGGGGACGTCGGGTTCATGGACCGGGACGGCTGGCTCTACGTCGTCGACCGCAAGAAGGACATGATCAACGCCGCCGGCTTCAAGGTCTGGCCGCGCGAGGTCGAGGACGTCCTCTACACCCACCCCGCCGTCCGTGAGGCCGCCGTCGTCGGCGTCCCCGACCCGTACCGCGGGGAGACCGTGAAGGCGTACGTGAGCCTGCGCCCCGGCTTCTCGGTCGGGCCGGCGGAGCTCGCCGCGCACTGTGCCGCCCGCATGGCCGCGTACAAGTACCCGCGCCAGGTGGAGGTCCTGCCCGTCCTGCCGAAGACGACGAGTGGCAAGATCCTGCGACGGGAACTGCGCGACCGTGGCTGAAAACAGTCGGATGGTCGTACAGTCGGCCGCACCGGCCGCAGAACAGAATGGGAGGGCCAGCGCCATGGCTGCCAGGACGACGGAGCCCGAGGGCACCCAGGAGACCCCGGTGCCGCAGCGGCTCCTGGCCGTGGCCACGCGCCTGTTCGCCGAGCGCGGCTACGACCGTACCTCCGTCCAGGAGATCGTCGAGGCGGCCGGGGTCACCAAGGGCGCCCTCTACCACTACTTCGGTTCCAAGGACGACCTGCTGCACGAGGTGTACGCGCGGATGCTGCGCCTCCAGCAGCAGCGCCTCGACGCGGTGGCCGAGTCCGACGCGCCCGTCGAGGAGCGGCTGCGCGCCGCCGCGGCCGACGTCGTGGTCACCACCATCGAGAACCTCGACGACGCGATGATCTTCTTCCGCTCGATGCACCAGCTCAGCCCGGAGAAGTACAAGCAGGTGCGGGCGGAGCGGCGGCGCTACCACGAACGCTTCCGCGCCCTGATCGAAGAGGGCCAGCGCAGCGGCGTGTTCTCCACCGCCACCCCCGCCGACCTGGTGGTGGACTACCACTTCGGCTCCGTCCACCACCTGTCCACCTGGTACCGGGCGGACGGCCCGCTCACCCCGCAGCAGGTCGCCGACCATCTCGCCGACCTGCTGCTGCGCGCCCTCCGCCCGTAGGACGGCCCTACGGAGCCGGCGCGGCCGGGTCAGCGGTACCGCTTCAGCTCCCGGTGGGCCAGCGAGCGCTGGTGCACCTCGTCCGGCCCGTCCGCGAGCCGCAGCGTCCGCGCCGCCGCCCACAGCTCGGCCAGCGGGAAGTCCTGGCTCACCCCGCCCGCACCGTGCAGCTGCACCGCGTCGTCCAGGATGCGCACCACCGCCCGCGGGGTGGCGATCTTGATGGCCTGGATCTCGGTGTGCGCCCCGCGGTTGCCGACCGTGTCCATCAGCCAGGCCGTCTTCAGCACCAGCAGCCGCAGCTGCTCCACCGTGACCCGGGCGTCCGCGATCCAGTTCTGCACGACGCCCTGCGCGGCCAGCTCCTTGCCGAAGGCCGTACGTCCCACCGCGCGCCGGCACATCAGCTCGATCGCCCGCTCCGCCATGCCGATCAGCCGCATGCAGTGGTGGATCCGGCCTGGGCCCAGCCGGGCCTGGGCGATCGCGAAGCCCCCGCCCTCCTCGCCGATCAGGTTCGCGGCCGGCACCCGCGCCCCGTCGAAGACCACCTCGGCGTGTCCGCCGTGGTCGTGGTCCTCGTACCCGTACACGGTCATCGCCCGGCGGACCTCGACGCCCGGGGTGTCGCGCGGGACCAGGACCATCGACTGCTGGCGGCGCGGATCCGCCCCGTCGGGATCGGTCTTGCCCATCACGATGAACACCCGGCAGTCCGGGTTCATCGCGCCCGAGATGAACCACTTGCGCCCGGTGACCACGTACGCGTCCCCGCTCGCGGAGCGCTCGATCCGGGTCTCGATGTTGGTGGCGTCCGAGGAGGCCACCTCGGGCTCCGTCATCGCGAACGCCGACCGGACCTCCCCCTCCAGCAGCGGCTCCAGCCACTGCTTGCGCTGCTGCTCGCTGCCGAACTGGGCGAGCAGCTCCATGTTCCCGGTGTCCGGGGCGGCGCAGTTCGTCGCCGTCGGGGCCAGGTGCGGGCTACGGCCGGTGATCTCGGCGAGCGGGGCGTACTGCAGGTTGGTCAGGCCGGCGCCGTAGCGCGCGTCGGGCAGGAAGAGGTTCCACAGGCCGCGGCGGCGCGCCTCGGCCTTCAGCTCCGCGAACACGGCCGGGGTGTCCCAGGGCGAGGCCAGCCGCGCACGTTGCTCGGCGGCGACGGGCTCCGCCGGGTACACGTACTCCTCCATGAACGCGAGGAGCCGCTCGCGGAGTTCCTGGGTCCGGGCGTCGAATGCGAAATCCATGGCGGGGTGCCTCAGCCTTCCTGGAGGGTGTGCAGACCGTGCTCGATGAAGACCGGGACCAGTTCGCCGATCCGGTCGAATCCCTCGCCCACCGTCTGCCCGAGGGTCCAGCGGTAGTGGATGCCCTCCAGGATCACGGCGAGCTTGAACCAGGCGAAGGCCGTGTACCAGGCGACCGCCCCGGTGTCCCGGCCGGAGCGGGCGGCGTACCGCTCGATCAGTTCGGCCGGCGCCGGGTGGCCCGGAGCGGCGCTCGTCGTGCTGACGGGCGAGTCGGCGAGCCCCAGGTCGGAGCTGTACATCACGAGCAGCCCGAGGTCGGTCAGCGGGTCGCCGAGGGTGGACATCTCCCAGTCCAGCACCGCCCGGACGGTGTCCTCCGGCCCGCCGACCAGCACGTTGTCGAGCCGGTAGTCCCCGTGCACGACGGTGGCGGCGGGGGAGGGGGGCAGGGCCCGGCCGAGCGCCCCGTGCAGCTCGTCGATGCCGGCGAGATCCCGGCCGCGGGAGGCCGCGAGCTGCTTGGCCCAGCGGCGCAGCTGCCGGTCCAGGAAGCCCTCGGGCCGGCCGAAGTCGCCGAGGCCTACCTCCCGCGGGTCCACCGCGTGCAGCTCGACCAGGGTGTCCACCAGGCCCAGCACCACCCGCCGGGTGCGCTCGGACCCCAGCGCGGCCAGCTTCCCGGCGGTGCGGTAGGGGACCCCGTCCACGAACTCCATGACGTAGAACGGCGCCCCGAGCACCGACTCGTCCTCGCACAGCAGGAGGGGCTCGGGCACCGGGACGGCCGTGCCGTGCAGTGCCTCGATGACCCGGTGCTCGCGGCGCATGTCGTGGGCCGTGGCCAGGACGTGGCCGAGCGGCGGGCGGCGCACCACCCATCGGGCGGCCCCGTCGGTGACCTCGTACGTGAGGTTCGACCGGCCGCCTTCGATCAGCCGACCGCGCAGCGGCCCGGCCAGGAGCCCCGGGCGCACGCGGTCCAGATGGCCGCGCAGCCGCTCCAGGTCGAGGCCCCGGGGGCCGCCGGCCGGGTCGGGGGCTGAGGTCATGGTGCACACCTCCGTACGGAAGTTGACGGTGACGGAGCCATCATGCCGACCAGTCGGTATGTCGTCCAGTGCGCGCGACCCCGGGCACGGGCCAGGGGCGCCCCGAGTCCCGCGCCCGGGTCGCAGGCCTCGGGTCCCGGGTCCCCGGCCCCGGGTACCGGGCTCAGGCGTGGCAGAGGATGGGCTGCCCGCCGTTCATCACCGTCATGTCCCTCAGCACCGCCGCGATGTCCAGCGGCGCGCCCTCCGGCCGTCCCGCCAGCTCCGCGTACGCCCGGTGCAGGTTCGCCACCAGCCGCTCGCTCTCCCGCCAGGCCGCGAACTCCCCGAGGTCCGCCGCCCGCGCCACCTCGAGCGGCTCCAGCCCCTTGGCCTCGCCCTCCCGGGCGAGCTCGGCCACGTACCGCAGGTAGCGCTCGGTGGAGTCGTACGCCGACGGGTCGGTCAGCGGCCCGTGCCCCGGGACGACGGTCTCGGCGTCCAGGGAGCGCAGCAGCTCCAGCGCCCGCAGCGAACCGGCCAGCGAGCCCATGGCCAGGAACGGGGTGCCCCCGGAGAAGATCAGGTCGCCGGTGAAGACGACCCGCTGCCGGGGCAGCCAGACGATCGAGTCCCCGGTCGTGTGCGCCACGCCCGGGTGGACGACCTGCACCTCGGTGGCGCCGAGGTGCAGGGTCATCCGGTCGTTGTAGGTGAGGTCGGGCGGGGTGATGTCGATCGCGCCGAAGTCGGTCGCCGGCCAGATCATCTCCAACTGGTGCCCGGCGGCGAGCTGCTCGGCGCGGGCGCTGTCGTGCCCGACGATCAGGGCCTCCGGGGCGAACACGCCGTTGCCGTAGGTGTGGTCGCCGTGGTGGTGGGTGTTGACGACGGTCCGCGGCAGCGGCACCCCGGCCGCGGCGACCGCCTCGCGCAGGGCCACCGCCCTGCGCTCGGTGGCGGCGGTGTCGACGAGCAGCGTCCGCCCGCCGTCGCTGACGAAGCCGGCGTTGTTGAGGCACCAGCCGCCGTCCGGCTGGACGTAGGCGTACACCCCGTCCGCGGGCTGGACGACGTAGGGCTGCTCGGCGGTCATCTGCACTCTCCCCGGGTTGCTGCGACAGGTGATCGGCATCCTGCCAGCCGGGGCCGCTCCCGCGGGAGAGGGGGCGGGTCAGTGGTCGTCGTAGTGGCCGTCGTGCGCGGCGTGCCGGTGGCCGTCGTGCAGGTAGTCCAGGTGGTCGCCGTGCCGGACGGAGTCGTGGCCGCAGCCCTCGCCGTGCGTGTGCGCGTGGCCCTCGTGCCGGGTGTGGGCGGTCGTCTCGCACTCGTCCCAGTGGCCGTCGTGTTCGCGGTGCAGGTGGCCGTCGTGGGCGTAGTCCACGTGGTCGCCGTGCGCGACCTGCATGTGCCCGCAGTCGGGGCCGTGCGCGTGGTCGTGCTCGTGCTCGTGCGTGGTGTGTTCCTGGTGCAGGATCGTCATGGCGCAGAGGCTAGTGCGCTACCTCCCGGTTTGCCCGTTGCGTACCGGGTGGCGGGGACAGGTCACACGATCCGACGGTCCGATCGGCCGATGAACGCCCCGTCGCTCAGCGGGTGACCGACCCCGCCGCTCAGAGGATGACCGCCACCGCGAACACCGCCAGCGCCACCGCGCACCCCACCGCCGCCAGCGCGGCCCGCGCCCCGAGCGCCGCCGGCCGGACCACGGCCAGCTCCCGGATCCGCCGGTGCGCGACCCACAGGAACAGCAGCCACACCAGCGCGATCACCGCGGCCCCGGCCAGCTCCGTCGAGGCGCCCGAGCCGCGCAGCGCCTGCCGCAGCGCCAGCACCGCCACCACCGAGCAGGACAGCGTCGTACGCCGCCAGGCCAGCCGGGTCCGCTCCGGCTGGAGCCCCGCGTCCCGGCCGCCGGCCGCCGCGGACGGACCCGTCACCGCGTCACCCCCTCTCCGTCCAGCCGAGCAGCACGACCACCACCATCGCCGCCGCGACCAGCCCCACCCCCAGGCCCAGCAGCACCGGGAACCGGGACAACGGCAGGTCCTCGCCGCGCCGCATGGCCCGCTCGCAGCGCGCCCAGTGGTTCACCGCCCGCAGCGCGCAGGCCACGCCCACCCCCAGCAGGGCCAGCGCCATCCCGACGCGCACGCCCCAGCGCAGGTCCGGCAGGAACTGGTCCACCGCGAAACCACCGCCCACCAGCGCGAGGGAGGTGCGGATCCAGGCCAGGAAGGTCCGCTCGTTGGCCAGGGAGAAGCGGTAGTCGGGCGTCTCGCCCTCGTCCTGCAGCCGCTGCGGAGCGAACCAGAGCCGGAGGTCCTTGCCGAAGTCGATCACCCGGCCAATCTACGTCCCGGCCTGCGTCCCGGTCTGCTTCCGGGCCGCACGGAAGGCCCGCAGCCGCCGGTACGCCTCCAGCCCGTCCGGCACGAAGGGCCACTCGCCGCCGTCGACCCGGGCCTCCAGCTCCTCCTCGGACAGCCAGGCGTGCCAGGCCACCTCGGACTCCTGCGGCCGCACCGGCAGCTCGCAGCGCACCTCGTGCACGTACGACCACCACGCCCCGCCCGGACCCTCGTACAGGAACTTGAACAGCGGTTCCGGCTGCGCCAGCCCGGACACCCCCAGCTCCTCCTCGGCCTCCCGCAGCGCGGCGGAGGCGTAGTCCTCGCCGGCGCCGAGCACCCCGCCCACGAACATGTCGTAGTGCGAGGGGAACACCAGCTTCGACGCGGTCCGCCGGTGCACGAACACCCGCCCCGCCGCATCCGTGGCCAGCGCGAACACGCACCGGTGGATCAGCCCGCGCGCGTACACCTCGCCCCGCGGCGCCCGCCCGGTCACCCGGTCCTCGCGGTCCACCACGTCCAGCACTTCATCAGCAGCACTCACGGGGTTCATCCAACCACCGCCATTGACGGGTTACCGCTCCGTAGCCAAGGATCTGCCCCACCAGCGACCGGAGGACGACTTCACATGACGTACGACGCAGACGTGATCGTGATCGGGGCCGGGCTCGCGGGCCTCGTGGCCACCGCCGAACTCGTCGACGCGGGACGCACGGTGATCCTGCTCGACCAGGAGCCCGAGCAGTCCCTCGGCGGCCAGGCGCACTGGTCCTTCGGCGGCCTGTTCTTCGTGAACTCGCCCGAACAGCGCCGGATGCGGATCAAGGACAGCCGCGCCCTCGCCCTCCAGGACTGGCTCGGCACCGCCGGATTCGACCGGCCGGAGGACACCTGGCCCCGCCGCTGGGCCGAGGCGTACGTCGACTTCGCCGCCGGCGAGAAGCGGCCCTGGCTGCACGCGCAGGGCGTCCGCTTCTTCCCCGTGGTCGGCTGGGCCGAACGGGGCGGCTACGGCGCCCTCGGGCACGGCAACTCCGTACCCCGTTTCCACATCACCTGGGGCACCGGCCCCGGCCTGGTCGAACCCTTCGCCCGGCGGGTCCGCTCCGGGGCCGACCGGGGCCTGGTCCGGCTGGGCTTCCGCCACCGCGTCACCGGGCTGTCCCGGACCGCGGGCGCCCTGGACACCGTGACCGGCGAGCTCCTGGAGCCGTCCGCCGCCGAACGCGGCACCGCGAGCAGCCGCAAGGTCGTCGGCACCTTCTCGCTGCGCGCCCAGGCCTTGATCGTGGCCAGCGGTGGCATCGGCGGCAACCACGACCTCGTGCGCAAGCAGTGGCCCGCCCGGCTCGGCACCCCGCCGCAGCGGATGCTCTCGGGGGTTCCGGCGCACGTGGACGGGCTGATGCTGGGCATCGCCGAGGACGCCGGCGCCCACCACGTCAACGGCGACCGGATGTGGCACTACACCGAGGGCATCGAGAACTGGAACCCGGTCTGGGCCCGCCACGGCATCCGCATCCTGCCCGGCCCCTCCTCGCTCTGGCTGGACGCCACCGGCAGCCGGCTGCCCGTACCGCTCTTCCCCGGCTTCGACACCCTGGGCACCCTCGACCACATCATGCGGACCGGCCACGACCACACCTGGTTCGTGCTCAACCGGCGCATCATCGGCAAGGAGTTCGGCCTCTCCGGCTCCGAGCAGAACCCCGACCTCACCGGCAGGTCCGTGCGGGACGTCGTCGACCGCGCCCGGCAGGCGGTGCCGGCGCCGGTACAGGCGTTCATGGACCGCGGCGCGGACTTCGTCGTCGAACGCGACCTGTCCGCCCTGGTCCGCGGCATGAACGCGGTCACCGGGGAGGACCTGCTCGACGAGGCGACCGTCCGCCGGGAGATCGAGGCGCGGGACCGGGAGATCGCCAACCCCTTCACCAAGGACCTCCAGGTCACCGCCATCCGGGGCGCCCGCAAGTACCTCGGCGACAGGCTGATCCGCACCGCCGCCCCGCACCGGATCCTGGACCCGGCGGCCGGCCCGCTGATCGCCGTACGGCTGTCCGTCCTGACCCGCAAGTCCCTCGGCGGGCTGGAGACCGACCTGTCCTCCCGGGTGCTCACCGAGTCCGGCGACCCGCTGCCCGGCCTGTACGCCGCCGGTGAGGCGGCCGGCTTCGGGGGCGGCGGGGTGCACGGCTACCGGGCGCTGGAGGGCACGTTCCTCGGCGGCTGCATCTTCTCGGGCCGCGCGGCCGGCCGGGCCGCGGCGACGGCCGTGGGCTGAGCGGCGGGGCCGTGCCGTTTCAGCCGATCCGCTCGACGATCCGGAACCGCTCCGCGATCACAAGGGTGTCGTCGTCGACCGTGTAGTCCGGATCGCCGAGCGCCTCCCGGATCGGGTCGCTGTGCCAGAAGCGCTCGTGCGAGGCGCGCCATTCGGCCACCGACGCGTACCCCTCGCCCTCGTCCAGCGCGTGCTGGAGGTCCACGTCGGCGAGCCGCACCACCCGCACCTCCGTGACCTCCACCACCGCCACCGCCCGCTCGTCCGAGTCCACCAGCACGCTCCGGTCGCCCGGCTCGGGCAGCGGCTCGCCCTCGGCCTCGTACTCCGGCAGCAGGCCCGTCGTGGCGGTCTTCGCGCCGCTCAGCGCGGCCGCCACCAGCGCGTCCCGCAGCGGCCCCGGGAAACCCAGCGGATAAGGAGGAAGGTCTTCGTAGGTCGTCATGCGCCCACCCTACGACCTGCCCCGACACCCACCCCGAAGCCGAACGGCAACCTCAACTCTGCGCCAGTCAGCACCAGTTGAAACGCGCCACGCAGTGGACTGGACCTTGACTCGGAGCTGTACCTACCGGTTTGCTGTGCGTGATCATCCCGTGTCGCGCCCGCGGCCCCCGTCGTTCCCGTTCCCGTCGTACGTGCCGAACCGTCCGCCCGCGCCCGTGTCCCTGGAGGGAAAACCGCGGATGTCCCCGCCTCCGCCGCCCCTCGGCCGCGCCCGCAAGCGGGAGGCCCAGCTCTTCGACCCGGCCCTGTGCGACACCGAGCTCGTCGACGTCCGCACCCAGTTCACCCAGGGCCGGTGGGCCAGGGCCCGCGCCCTGCTGGCCGGCACGGCGGACGACTGGGACCGCCGCGGCCACCGGATCGTCGTCCTCGCCGAGACCCCGGCCGCGAGCGCCTGGGCCGACGAGTGGCTGCTCGCCGAACCCGACAGCGCCGACGCCGCCACCCTCCTCGCCTGCGCCGCCGTCTTCACCGCACTGCGCCGCAAGGGCACCCCGGAGGCCGCCGAGGAGGCCTGCCACCGGGCCGCCGCCCTGCTGCCCGCCGACCCCACCCCCTGGCTCGGCCTGCTCATGCTGTCCCGCGCCTTCGGCTCCCAGGAGGAGTTCAGCCGCCACTTCGACCAGGTCCGGGCCCGGCACCGGGAGCACCACCACGCCCACCACCTGATGGTCGCCCGCCTCGCGGAGCACGCCCCCTCCTCCGGCCAGGACCCGCTCCACGAGGTGTACGACTTCGCCGCCTGGGCCGCCGAGGAGTCCCCGGCCGACTCCCCGCTCGCCGTCCTCCCGGTCATCGCCCACGCCGAGCGCTACCGCGTCCTCGCCGCCGCCCACGGCCGCACCCCCGACGGCGCCGCCGCCCACTGGTCCAGCCGCCGCGCCCGACAGGTGCTGCGCGCCGCCTTCGACTGGTGGCTGGAGTGGGAGCGCGAGGACCACCCCCGCAACCGGGTCGACCTCAACTTCCTCGCCCACGCCAAGCTGTGCGAGGGCCGCCCCGCCGAGGCCGCCGCCCTCTTCCACCGCATCGGCAGCCACGCCACCCGCGCCCCCTGGTCCTACCCCGACCTCGACCCCCGCAAGGCGTTCCTCGCCGCCCGCAACGCCGCCCTCGGCACCTGACGGCGGGCCGCCGACGCACCACCCCCCGTACCGCTCGACCTCCTTCCCCCGAAAGGACACCCCCCATGGCGACGGGCAGACCCACCACGCTCGGCACCCCGCCCGGCACCGCCGAGATCCGCACGTACAAGGGCCAGGAGCGGGCCCTGCGCGCCAACCGCCTCGGCACGGCCGGCCTGCTGCTCTCCGTACTGGCGGCCAGCGCCCCCCTGATGGTGGTCGCCGGGGTGATGCCCACCACCTTCGGCGTGATGGGCATCGTCGGGCAGCCCCTGCTGTTCGTCATCCTCGGCATCGTGCTCGCCCTCTTCGGCGTCGGCTACGCCGAGATGAGCCGCCACGTCCACAACGCCGGCGCCTTCTACGCGTACATCGCCCGCGGCCTCGGCCCCACCGCCGGCGCGGGCGCCTCACTGGTCGCCCTCGTCGCGTACAGCGCCATGCAGGTCGGCGTCTACGGCATCCTCGGCTTCGAGATGTCCGGCCTGTTCGCCACCTACCTCAAGACCGACGTCGCCTGGTGGATCCCCGCCCTGGCCGCCGTCGCCGTCACCGGCGCGCTCGGCTGGCTCAAGATCGACCTGAACGCGCGGGTCCTCGGCGTCCTGCTCCTCATCGAGTGCGCCCTCGTCGTCGTCTTCGACGTCGCAGCCCTCGCCGACCCCGGCCCGCAGGGCCTGTCCCTGCACGCCTTCAACCCGGCCACGCTCGGCGGCGCCGGCCTCGGCACCGCCCTGTGCTTCTGCATCGCCGCGTTCGTCGGCTTCGAGCAGTCCCCGGTCTACGCCGAGGAGACCAGCAAGCCGCACCTCGTCGTCTCCCGCGTGATGTTCCTCGCCGTCGGCTTCGTCGCCCTCTTCTTCGCGCTCAGCGCCTGGGCCCTCACCGTCGCCACCGGCCCCGCCGAGGTCGTGAGGACCGCCGCGGAGGCAGGCCCCGGCCTGCTGTTCCAGCTCACCGAGGAACGCCTCGGCGCCGGCTTCACCGACGTCCTGCACGTCCTGTTCGTGACCGGCATGTTCGCGGCGATGCTCAGCTTCCACAACGTCGTCGCCCGCTACGCCTTCGCCATGGGCCGCGAGGGCCTCCTCCCCGCCGCGTTCGGGCGCACCAACCCGGGCACCGGCGCCCCCGCCACCGGCTCCCTGCTCCAGACCGCCGTCGCCGCCGTCGTCGTCCTCGCGTTCGCCGTCACCGACGACAAGCCGGACGGCGACCCCACCGCGCCCGTGCTGCACCTGTTCACCTGGATGGGCAGCGTCGGCGCCCTCGGCGTGACACTTCTCATGGCCACGGCCTCCGTCGCCGTCATCGCCTTCTTCGTCCGCCGCGGCACCGCCGCCGCCCAGCTCTGGCGGCTCCTGGCCGCCGGAGCCGCCGGCCTCGCCCTCCTCGGCATCGCCGTGTACACCGTCAAGGACTTCGGGGTCCTGGTCGGCGCCGGGGAGGGCTCGGTGCTCAGCTGGGTGCTGCCCGGCATCATCGGCGCCGCCGCCGTGGGCGGCCTGCTGTACGGGCTCGTGCTGCGCAGCCGGAAGCCCGAGGTGCACGCCCGGATCGGTCTGGGGAACGAGGCCTTCCGGCTCGACCAGGCCGCGGAGGCCGCCCCGCGCGACTGACCGCCCCGCATGACGGACCGCACGACTGACCGCGCGAAGGACCGGTCGGTCGCAGGCGACGGGACCGGTCCGACAGACCCCCCCCCGCCCTCGCTTTCACCCCGTACGAGGCCCCCGACACCTGTTTCCAAGGTCGTCGGGGGCCTCTGTACTAGGGGGCGGGTTTTGGCCATGGCCGGGGCTCATGGTCTCCTATGGCGACAAAAACCACCGGACCCCCGCACAGGTGACACCACCCAGCTCCCCTGCACGGCGGCCCGGACCTGCCTGTCCCACCCACGAAGGCGAAGTCCCACATGAGTGACCGCACATTGACCGAGGCCCCCGCCTCGGCCACCGCCTCCCACGTCGACGCAGGTGACGAGGGTTACAGCAAGGACCTCAAGTCCCGCCACATCAACATGATCGCCATCGGCGGGGCGATAGGCACCGGCCTCTTCCTCGGCGCCGGCGGCCGGCTCGCCGGCGCGGGCCCCTCCCTCGCGATCGCGTACGCGGTGTGCGGCATCTTCGCCTTCTTCGTCGTACGGGCCCTCGGCGAGCTCGTCCTCTACCGCCCCTCCTCCGGCGCGTTCGTCTCGTACGCGCGCGAGTTCATGGGGGAGAAGGGCGCTTACACGGCCGGCTGGCTGTACTTCCTGAACTGGTCCACGACCACTGTGGCCGACATCACGGCCGCCGCCACCTACGCGCACTTCTGGTCGATGTTCACCAGCATCCCGCAGTGGGTCCTGGCCCTGATCGCCCTCGCCGTGGTCCTCACCGCGAACCTGATCTCGGTGAAGTACTTCGGCGAGATGGAGTTCTGGTTCTCCCTCATCAAGGTCGCCGCCCTGGCGATCTTCCTGGTCGTCGCCATCTACCTGGTCGCCACCAGCCACGACATCGGCGGCCACACCCCGGGCCTGTCCACCATCACCGACAACGGCGGCATCTTCCCCTCCGGCGTCCTCCCGATGCTCCTCGTGGTCCAGGGTGTGGTCTTCGCCTACGCCTCCGTCGAGCTCTGCGGCGTCGCCGCCGGCGAGACCGAGAACCCCGAGAAGATCATGCCGAAGGCGATCAACTCGATCATGTGGCGCGTCGGCCTCTTCTACGTCGGCTCCGTCGTGCTGCTCGCGATGCTGCTCCCGTACACCGAGTACTCCTCGGACCAGAGCCCCTTCGTCACCGTCTTCGACAAGCTCGGCATCCCCGGCACCGCCGGCATCATGAACCTCGTCGTGCTGACCGCGGCCCTCTCCAGCCTGAACTCCGGCCTGTACTCCACCGGCCGCATCCTGCGCTCGATGGCCATGTCCGGTTCCGCCCCGAAGTTCACCGCCCGCATGAACAAGGGCAAGGTGCCCTACGGCGGCGTCCTGTTCACCGCCGCCTTCGGCCTCGCCGGCGTCGGCCTGAACTACCTCATGCCGAAGGACGCCTTCGAGCTCGTCCTGAACTTCGCCTCGCTCGGCATCCTCGGCACCTGGGCGATGGTCATGATCTGCTCGCTGTTCTTCTGGCGCCGCTCGCAGCAGGGCCTGGTCGAGCGCCCGCACTACCGGCTCCCCTGGGCCCCGTACACCCAGATCATCACCCTGGTCTTCCTCGCCTCGGTGCTGGTCCTGATGTGGTGTGACGGCGGCGTGGGCCGCACCACGGTCCTGTGCGTCCCGGTCATCGCCGCCCTGTTCGTCGGCGGCTGGTACCTGGTCCGCCGCCGGGTGGCGGAGATCGCCGCCCGCCGCTGACGCCCCGAACGACGAAGGACCCCCTGCCGGCCCGGCAGGGGGTCCTTCGTCGTCCTCGCGGGTCTCCGCGGGTCCCGCGGGGTCCACGCCCCGCCGAGGACCCGGCTCAGGCCTTCTTCACCACGCCGGACTTCAGCTGCATGGCGCCGAAGCCCTCGATGCGGCAGTCGATGTCGTGGCCGTCGACGCCGTCCACGAGGCGGATGTTGCGCACCTTGGTGCCGGCCTTGATCCCGGAGGCGCTCCCCTTCACCTTGAGCGCCTTGACGACGGTGACGGTGTCCCCGTCCTGCAGGACGTTGCCGACGGAGTCCCGGACGACCCGCTCACCGGCCGCGTCCGCGTCGGAGGCCCCCTCCTCGGCGGGGACCCACTCGTGGCCGCACTCGGGGCAGACCACGAGCGCGTTCATCTCATAGGTGTACACGCAAGAGCATTTCGGGCAAGGGGGAAGATTCTCGATCACACCCCCAGCGTAGTCCCGCCCCAGCGGCGGTGCCGCTTCGGGGAGGAGTCGGGAGCGGGCCGCGATGGCCGTCGGCTCCTCGGCACTGGTCCGACCAGAGGCGTTCGGTCGTGGCCACCGGGTTGGCCGCGTGCAGCCGGAGAAACAGAAAGACCCCAGATCGACTGGGGTCTCCGCTGGTGTCCGAGGGGGGACTTGAACCCCCACGCCCGATAAAGGGCACTAGCACCTCAAGCTAGCGCGTCTGCCATTCCGCCACCCGGACTAGGTGTCTGTCTCGCGGCCCTTGGCCGTTCCGACGTGGAAAACATTACCAAACATTCCGGGGTGCTCGATCACCCCCCTCGCGGCCGGGGATCGCCCTTGGGCGGAGCGGGTCGAAGCGGGAGGATGGGGAGGCAGTCGGACCGACCAGTGGGAGGAAGCAGCGTGAGCCAGTCGAGCGCGGGCAGGACCGTCTCCGGCGAGGACGAGGTCGTCGACCTCTGCAGGGACCTCATCCGGATCGACACCAGCAACTACGGGGACCACTCCGGTCCCGGCGAGCGCCAGGCCGCCGAGTGGGTCGCCGAGAAGCTCGCCGAGGTCGGGCTGGAGCCGCAGATCTTCGAGTCCCACAAGGGGAGGGCCTCGACCGTCGCCCGCATCGAGGGCGAGGACCCCTCCCGTCCCGCCCTGCTCATCCACGGCCACACCGACGTGGTCCCGGCGAACGCCGCCGACTGGACGTACGACCCGTTCTCCGGCGAGATCGCCGACGGGTGCGTGTGGGGCCGCGGCGCCGTCGACATGAAGGACATGGACGCGATGACGCTGGCCGTCGTCCGCGACCGGCTGCGCAGCGGCCGCAAGCCGCCGAGGGACATCGTGCTGGCCTTCCTCGCCGACGAGGAGGCGGGCGGCCTGTACGGGGCGCGGTACCTCGTGGACAAGCACCCCGGGCTCTTCGAGGGGGTCACCGAGGCCATCGGCGAGGTGGGCGGCTTCTCCTTCACCGTCAACGAGAACCTGCGGCTGTACCTCGTGGAGACCGCCCAGAAGGGCATGCACTGGATGCGGCTCACCGTCGAGGGCACGGCGGGCCACGGCTCGATGACCAACAACGACAACGCGATCACGGAGCTGTGCGAGGCCGTGGGGCGGCTCGGCCGCCACCAGTGGCCGGTGCGCGTCACCAAGACCGTGCGGTCCTTCCTGGACGAGCTCTCGGACGCGCTGGGCACCCCCCTCGACCCCGACGACATGGACGCCACCCTCGCCAAGCTGGGCGGCATCGCCAAGATGGTCGGGGCCACGCTGCGGAACTCGGCCGCGCCGACCATGCTGGGCGCCGGCTACAAGGTGAACGTGATCCCCGGCCAGGCCACCGCCCACGTGGACGGCCGCTTCCTGCCCGGCTACGAGGACGAGTTCTTCGCCGACCTCGACCGGATCCTCGGCCCGCGCGTCAAGCGGGAGGACGTGCACGGCGACAAGGCCCTGGAGACCGACTTCGACGGCCGGCTCGTGGACGCCATGCAGGGCGCCCTCAAGGCGGAGGACCCGATCGCCCGCGCGGTCCCGTACATGCTCTCCGGCGGCACCGACGCCAAGTCCTTCGACGACCTCGGCATCCGCTGCTTCGGCTTCGCGCCGCTGCAGCTGCCGCCGGAGCTGGACTTCGCGGGCATGTTCCACGGAGTGGACGAGCGGGTGCCGGTGGACGGGCTGAAGTTCGGCGTACGGGTGCTCGACCGGTTCATCGACAACTGCTGAGAATCGCGAAGGTGTGCGCATTCCACTGAGAAGAGTGAATGCGCTCATACGCTCGTAGCCCCGGTGATCCCTCCTCGTTACAGGTGGTGCGGTCCGCGGCTGGGACCGCATTGCCTACTAGGAGGAACAATGCTCAAGAAGGTTGTGGCCGCTGCTGCCGCCACCGGTGGTCTGGTTCTCGCGGGTGCGGGTCTGGCCGTGGCCGACGCGGGCGCCCAGGGTGCGGCCATCGGCTCCCCCGGTGTCCTGTCCGGCAACGTCGTCCAGGTCCCGGTCCACATCCCGGTGAACATCTGCGGCAACACCATCGACGGTGTCGGCCTGCTGAACCCGGCCTTCGGCAACACCTGCGTCAACGCCTGACGTACCTGAAGTCTTTGGGCCCCGGAACGCATTCCAGCGTTCCGGGGCCGCCGGGCTTCAGGGCCCGGCCGTTCGTTTTTCAGCTGGGGGAACACACAGATGCGACGACAAGCAGCGGTCACCAGGAAGACCCTGATCACCATGGCGGCGGCAGGGGGCGTGCTCGCGCTGGGCGGGGGATACGCGCACGCGGACTCCGGCGCGGCCGGCCGTGCGGCGAACTCCCCGGGCGTCCTGTCCGGGAACAACGTCCAGGCGCCCGTGGACGTCCCGGTGAACGCCTGCGGGAACACGGTCACGGTCGTCGGGGGCCTCAACCCGGCCTTCGGTAACCGCTGTTCCAACGAAGCGGCGAAGCCGGGCAAGCCGAGCAAGCCGAGCAAGCCGGGCCAGCCCGGCGGCCACTCGGGGAACCCCGGTCACCCCGGGTATCCCGGCCAGCCCGGTCACCCCGGACACCCGGGGCAGCCCGGCGGGCCGGACGGGCCGTGCGACGAGGGCGAGCACCCGGGCACCCCGCCGGGTACGCCCGGCACCCCCGGGCAGCCGGGTCAGCCCGGTACTCCGGGTCAGCCTGGCACCCCGGGTCAGCCCGGTACTCCGGGTCAGCCTGGCACCCCGGGTCAGCCCGGTACTCCGGGTCAGCCTGGCACCCCGGGTCAGCCCGGTACTCCGGGTCAGCCTGGCACTCCGGGTCAGCCCGGTACTCCGGGTCAGCCCGGTCAGCCCGGTACCCCGGCGCAGCCCGGCACTCCGGGTACGCCCGGGCAGCCGGGTACTCCGGCGCAGCCCGGTACGCCCGGTACGCCCGGTACCCCGGGGACCGGGGTCGGGGTCGCGGCCGCCCGGCAGGCCGGGCTCGCGGCGACCGGTGCCGGTGACGTCCTCGGCGTGGGGCTTCCGCTCGCCGCCGGGACGCTCCTGGCCGGCGCCCTGCTCTACCGGCGCGCCCGCACCACGGCCTGACGGGCCCTCACGACGCGGGCCCCGCACCCCGGGGCCCGCGTCACCAGGTGGCGCGGACCTGACGGATGATCCGCCGTCGCAGCCGCACGCGCCGGCTGCCGTCCCGGTGGAGGGTCAGCCGGTCGAGCTCCCAGTGCCCGTACTCGGCATGGTCGGTCAGCAGTCGGGTCGCCTCGCTGCGGGGAACCCCGCGGGGCACGTACACGTCGACAAATTCGTATTCCGGCATCGCATCTATTGTGCGGGCACGGCCCCGCTACGGATAGCGTCTGCACTATGTCTGATGCCGCTCTGCCCACTGTTGCCGAGGTACGCGCCGCCGCCGAGGCGGTCAAGGCCGCCATCGACCGTCACCTCGCCGCGGTCGAGAGCAGGATCGGGGACGAGGACCCGGCCGTCTACGCCGCATTCAACGAACTCGCCGCCGCCGCCGAGGAGTACGACGAACTGCTCTACGACCGGTACGACGAGGTCACGCCGTTCGAGATCCCCACGCCCGAGGACGGAGCCCCGTACCGCGGCCCGGCGGAGCCCGCCGCGTTCAGCGTGCTCATCCGCCGCGACTACACCGTCGCCAAGCCCGCGCGGCTGATCGCCCAGGCCGACCGGGTCGCGGCGCACGACAGGGAGGCGGAACTCGTCCATGACGGCGGCACCGCCGGAGCGCTCGGCGTCCTCTTCGGGGAGTACGAGCCCGACGAAATCGCGTCGCGGGCCAAGGACTTCGGCCTGGAGGAGGGTGACTCGACGCTCTGGGTCGCCGCCTCGCGCGAGGCCGCGGAGCCGGGGGAATGGCTGGGCTCGCCCTTCCAGAACACCGATCCGCAGGACGTGCTGCACCGCTTCGACGTCAGTTCCGTCTTCGACGACGAGGACGCGGACGAGGAGGCGGACGAGGACGACGAGGCGGCGGAGCCCGGCTTCGCCCCCGCCTGATCCGTCCCGAGGCCGGAACGCGACGCGGCCCCCGCCCGGGCAGGGCGGGGGCCGCGCTCGTCCGCTCGGACAGCCGCTACTCCGGCTGCTCCCCGGCGGCCGCCGCCAACGTCCGCAGCAGCCCGGCCAGCCGGGTCGTGCGCGGCTTCGGCAGCACCTCCGCGACGGCGCGCGGCAGCGCCTGGTCGACACCGTGCACCACCGACAGGTGCCGCTCGGCCCGGCCGAACGCCGTGTACACCCAGTCCCGCGACAGCGCCGGCGCCGCATCACCCGGCAGCACGGCGACCACGGCCGGCCAGCGCATGCCGACGGCCTGGTGCGCCGTCACCGCCCAGCCGTGCCGCACCAGCGCCGCCACCTGCTCCTTCGGTACGACGATCCGCCCGCCCGCGGTCTCCAGGTGCAGGCCCTGCGCGTCCGCCGAGACCACCCGGCCCGGAACGGCCCGGCCCGGCGAGGGCACGTGGACGATCCGGTCGCCGGGGTCGAAGCCGTCGAACCGGGCCGGGCCCGGGTTCAGCCGCTCCTTCAGCGCCGCGTTCAGCGCCCGGGTGCCCGCCGGGCCGCCATGGCCCGGGGTGATCACCTGGATGCCGTCCGCGGCGATCCCGAAGGCCCGCGGCACGGACTCCGCCACCAGCTGCACGGTGCGGTGCACCGCCTCCCCGGCGTCGCGCACGGGGACGATGACGACCTCCTTGCCGGGGGCCTCGACCTGGTTGAGCTCACCGATCCCGATGCCCGAGACCAGTTCGCCGAGCGGGCCCGGATCCGGGATGCGGGAGACCACCTGCGGGCAGGCGCGGGCCGCCAGCACGTCGGCGAACACCCGCCCCGGGCCCGCCGACCCGAGCACCGCCGGGTCCCCGGACAGCACCAGCCGGGCCCCGTCCGGCACCGACTCCACCAGCTCGGCGGCGCTCTCCACGTCCAGCTGCGGCGCGTCCAGCACCACGAGCAGGTCCAGCGCGAACTGCCCGTCCGCGTCCCGCTCCGGCCCCTCGGTCCCGGCCAGCAGCCCGGCCACGGTGACGGCACCCTGCGCGGTCGCCGGCGCGGACGCGTGCGCCGGCGCGTGCGCGGCCAGGCAGGTGCGCAGGCCCAGCTTCCCGGCGGCCTCCAGCAGGGCCAGCGGCTCGGCGCGGGCCGCCTCGCCGCCGGTGTGGACGACCAGGCCGTGCGCGGCGACCGCGCGGATCAGGTCGGCGCCCGTGCCGGTGGCGGCCTCCTGCCAGGCGGCGGCGTCCCCGACGCCGGTGAAGGTGCCGGCCAGCCGGGCCAGGCCGTCGGCCAGGCTCTCCTCGGCCAGCGCGTACGCCTCCAGGCCCATCAGCACCCGTACGGGCTGCTCCTCGCCCTCCGCGCCCTCCTCGCCGTCCGCGACGGGCGCGCCCAGCGGCTCGTGGAACACCAGGACCAGGCCCTCGGCGACGGCCTGCTCCAGGGCCTCGGCCGGCTGCGGAACGCCGTACTGGGCCAGCGCCGACTCCAGGGTGGGCGCCTCCAGGGCGGTGTGCCCCTTGACGGCGGCCTGCTCCAGCAGCCAGCCGACGAGGGCGGCGGCGCGCCGCTCGTCGCCCGGGCCCGCGGCGGGGCCCAGCAGGGCCCGGGCGAAGGAGTCCGCCTGGGTCGGGCGGATCCCCGCCAGGGCCAGCAGCCGCCAGGGGTTCTCCACGAGCTCTTCGGCGGCCGTCTCGCCGAGGGCGGAGGCGGCCGGGGCGGCGAGCTGCTCGGGGGCGCCGCCGCGGGCCAGGACGGCCCGTACGGCCTCGACGCTCGCCGCGGGAGGGGCGGCGGGGGCCGCCGCGGCCGCCGGGCGGGGGCGGGGCGGGGTCGCCGGCGAGGGGGCCGGGGCCGGGGCGGGCCTGCGCGGGGCGGTCGGGGCCTCGTCGAAGTAGCGGGGGGAGGGCTTCTCCCCGCTCTCCACGGCCCGTACGGCGGCCAGCAGGTCGGCGGCCGTGCCGCTCAGCTTGGCGCCTGCCTCGACCGGGGCCTGGCGCTGCGCCTTGCGGCGGGCGATGCGGTCGCGCTCCACGCGCTGGGCGGCGAGTTCGGCCTGGGCCTCGCTCAGCTGCGGGGCCGCGGCGTCGCCTTCGGCGGTGGGGGTGGGCTCGGGCCCTGCGGGGCCCTCCCCCTCCCCGCCCCTTTCGGAAAGCGTGGGCTCCGCAGCCGGCCCCCCGGCGCCGCCGGCCGCGTCGGCCTCCGTGCCGTCGGAGCGGCTCTCGGCCTCCGCGGGCTCGTCCCCGGCTTCGGCGGAGCCGTCCCCGGTGCCGGCGGTGGCGGCAGCCTCCGCGGGTCCGGAGCTGCTGTCCGGCTCTGCCGTGTCGTCGCCGGCGCCGGCCGGTGCGGCGGGGCCGTCCTCCGGGTCTGCGGTGCCGGCACCGGTGTCGGTGTCGGCCGGGGCGGCGGCGGGCTCCGCGGCCTCCGCGGTGGCGGCCTCGGGCACGGGGGCGTCGTCCCCGGCTTCGGCGCCCGCGTCGGCCGCGGCGACGCCCGGGGCTTCGGGGGAGGGGGGCGCTGTGGCCGCCGTCGGCGGCTCGCCGGGGGCCGGGCCCGGGGCGCCGGCCGCCGCGGCGGCGGGTCCGGTGGCCTTCGGGGCCTCGCCCTGCGGGCCGGGGGAGGCCGGCTCGGCGGCGTGGCGGTCCGTACTCACAGCGTGCTCCAGTCCTGGTCGGGGTAGCGGTGCACCGGGGCCGACACGTCGTCCAGTGCCCGGCGGATCTCCTCCGGAAGACTAAGCGCCTCCACCGACAGCGCCTCCGCCAGCTGTGCGGCCGTCCGCGCGCCGACGACCGGTGCGGCCACCCCCGGCCGGTCCCGCACCCACGCCAGCGCCACCTGGAGCGGTGTCACCGCCAGCCCCTGGGCGGCCGTCCTGACCGCGTCCACGATCCGCCCGGCCGCCTCGTCCAGGTACGGCTCCACGAAGGCGCCCATGGTGGGCGACGCGCCCCGGGAGTCCGCAGGGACCCCGTCCCGGTACTTGCCCGTCAGCACCCCGCGGCCCAGCGGTGACGACGGCAGCAGGCCGACCCCCAGGTCCAGCGCCGCCGGCAGCACCTCCCGTTCCACACCGCGCTGCAGCAGCGAGTACTCCATCTGGGTGCTGGCCAGCCGGGTCCGGCCCGCGCCCGACGCGGCCAGCTGCCAGGTGGCCGCCTTCGCCAGCTGCCAGCCGCTGAACTCCGACACCCCCGCGTAGCGGGCCCGCCCGCTGCTCACGGCCAGGTCCAGCGCCTGCAGGGTCTCCTCCAGCGGGGTCGCCGGGTCGAAGGCGTGGAGCTGCCACAGGTCCACGTAGTCGGTGCCCAGCCGGGCCAGCGAGTCGTCCAGGGCGGCCAGCAGGTGCCCGCGCGAGCCGTCGAAGCGCCGGTCCGGGTCCGCGACACCGCCCGCCTTGGTGGCGATGACCAGCTCCCGGCGCGGCACCAGCCCGCCGACGAGCTGCCCGAGCAGGTACTCCGCCTCGCCGCCGCCGTACACGTCGGCCGTGTCGACGAGGGTGCCGCCCGCGTCCCAGAAGGCTTTCAACTGCTCGGCGGCGCCCGCCTCGTCCGGCCCGTCCGCCGACCGGCCCCAGGTCAGGGTGCCGAGGCCGATCCGGGACACGCGCAGGCCGGTGCGGCCGAGATGCCTCTGCTCCATGACCGCTGAGACTACTGGGACGCTGACGTGGCGGACCCGGGCGCGCTACAGTCCCTGCTCACAACGACGTTACTGATCGGTAAACCGGTAAGGGGACGACACATGCGGCTCGGCATCAATCTCGGCTACTGGGGCGCCGGCATGGACGCGGACAACCTCGCCGTGGCCCAGGAGGCGGACCGCCTCGGCTACGACGTGTGCTGGGCCGCCGAGGCCTACGGCTCCGACGCGCCGACCGTGCTCTCCTGGGTCGCCGCCCAGACCGAGCGCATCGACGTCGGCTCCGCGATCATGCAGATCCCGGCCCGCCAGCCCGCGATGACCGCCATGACGGCCGCCACCCTGGACTCGCTCACCAAGGGCCGGTTCCGGCTCGGCCTCGGCGTCTCCGGCCCCCAGGTCTCCGAGGGCTGGTACGGCGTGAAGTTCGACAAGCCCCTCGCCCGGACCCGCGAGTACGTGGAGATCGTCCGCCGGGCGATGACCCGCGAGCGCCTCTCCTACGAGGGCGAGCACTGGACCCTGCCGCTGCCGGGCGGCCCCGGCAAGCCCATCAAGCTGACCGTGCACCCGGAGCGCGAGCGCATCCCGCTCTACATCGCCGCCATCGGCCCGAAGAACCTGGAGCAGACCGGCGAGATCGCCGACGGCGCCCTGCTGATCTTCCCGGCGGCCGAGCACCTGGAGGCCACCGCCCTCACCCACATCCGGGCCGGGCGCGAGAAGGCCGGGCTGACCATGGACGGCTTCGACGTCTGCCCGACCGTGCCGCTGGCCGTCGGCGAGGACGTGACCGCCCTCGCGGACATGTTCCGCCCGTACACCGCCCTGTACGTGGGTGGCATGGGCAGCCGCAAGCAGAACTTCTACAACCAGCTCGCCCAGCGCATGGGCTACGAGAAGGAGGCCGCCGAGATCCAGGACAAGTACCTGGCGGGCGACAAGACGGGCGCCGCCGCGGCCGTCCCCCACTCCCTGATCGACTCCACCACCCTGCTCGGCTCCGTGGAGCGCATCGCGGACGGCATGCGGGCCTACGCCGAGGCCGGGGTCACCACCCTGACGCTCGCCCCGGCCGGGTTCACCCTGGACGAGCGGATCACGGCCCTGCGTGCCGGCACGGAGGCCCTGGAGCGGGCCGGCCTCGCCTGATCCCGGAGGCGCCCGGGCCCGACCGCCGGGGGGCGGCCCGGGCCCGGGCGTGACGCCTGCGGCCGTGGTGGGGGCTCGGGGGGTCTTCCCCGCCACGGCCGACACAGTCAACAACGCGCGCGGCGTCCGCCGGGTTACGCCCCCGGTTCACCCCCGTGCGTCGTTCATTCGGCCGAGTAGTGCGACCCATCGGTTGCCCGCCCGCGGGATCGGCCGTTGACTCGATGCATGCTCTCTGCCCGCAGCATCTTCCAGGAGATCGTCGACAACGACGACTCCTTCCAGCTGTTCTGCTCCATCGCCGCCAGCGGGGAGACCCAGGGCGGTTGGGAGAACGCCCGGATCGCGGCCCTGGTGCCCGCCAGCATGCGCGACCTCGCCCCCAAGATCACCCGGCACGGCGCCGACGAGGACAAGCACGGCCGCATCTTCCAGGCGCTGCTGCGCCGGCGCGGCCTGCCCGCCGTCCCGGTACCGCCCGAGACCGACTACACGATGCTGCTGGAGCGGCGCGGCATCGGCCTCGCCCACACCAGGCTGCGGGCCGAGCAGCGGCTGACGGAGGAGGACATCGTCGTCTACCTCGCGCACAGCCGGGTCACCGAACAGCGCGCCGCCGACCAGATGGACATGCTCGTCCGGCACTTCGGGGACCACCCGACGGTCGGCAAGGCCATCCGCATGATCAGCCACGACGAGGACAACCACCTGTCCTACTGCCACGAGGAACTCCTCCGCCTCGCCCGCCAGGGACACGGCAGGACCATCCAGCGGGTGCTGCGCGAGAGCGCCCTCGCCGAGATCGCCGTCTACCGGGACGTGAGCCTCGCCGTCATGGCGCACATGGGCCGGCTGCTGCGCTGGCCCGCCCCCAAGTCGGCCGCGCTCGCCGCCGGGATCCACGGGATGTACGCGTACGAGCGGTTCGCAGGCTGGCACCGCATGATCAGCCTGCGCCCGCCCGAGCGGCGCGACGCCCTCGGCAGCACGCCCCCGCCCGTCACCGCCCCCGAGTACGCGTAGGGCGCGGCCCGCCCCGCCGCTACAGCCAGCCGCGGGTCTTGAACAGCCGGTGCAGCCCCAGGCAGGCCGCCGCCATCACCGCCAGCACCGCGGGATAGCCCCACGGGTTCCGCAGCTCCGGCATCCGGTCGAAGTTCATCCCGTAGATCCCCGCCACCATGGTCGGCACGGCCGCCATCGCCGCCCACGCGGAGATCTTGCGCATGTCGTCGTTCTGCCGGACGCCCACCTGGGCCAGGTGCGCGGACAGCGCGTCCGACAGCAGCCGGTCCAGGCCCTCCACGTGCTCGTTCGCCTTCGCCAGGTGGTCGGCGACATCGCGGAAGAAGGGCTGCGCGGGCCCGTGCACGAACGGCACGCCCCCGAACGCGAGCCGTTCCATCGGCAGCGCCAACGGGCCCGCGGCCCGCCGGAACTCCAGCACCTGCCGCTTGAAGCCGTAGATCCGGGCGGCGGTGTGCCGGGTGTCCTGGCCGGTCGGCGCGAAGACGTCGGTCTCCAGCTCCTCCAGGTCCACCTGGAGCTCGTCGGCCACCTCCATGTAGTGGTCCACCACCGCGTCCGCGACCGCGTACAGCACCGCCGTCGGCCCGTGCCGCAGCACCTCGGGCTCCTGCTCCAGCCGGCGCCGTACGTCGGCCAGCGCCGCCCCCTCGCCGTGCCGGACGGTGACCACGAACGAGTCGCCGATGAAGACCATCAGCTCGCCGGTGGTCACCGTGTCCGCTTCGTCGTCGTACAGCACCGGCTTGAGGACGACGAACAGCGAATCGTCGTACACCTCCAGCTTCGGCCGCTGGTGCGCGGTCAGCGCGTCCTCCACGGCCAGCCGGTGCAGCCCGAACTCGCGGCTGACGTGCTCGAATTCCTCCTCCGTCGGTTCGTGCACGCCGACCCAGACGAACGCGTCACCCGCCGCCCGGGCCATGTCCAGGGCGTCCGAGAAGTCCTCGGGTGCGGCGGAGCGGCGGCCGTTCCGGTACATCGCGCAGTCGACAATCACGCCCGGCATTGTGCCCCGCCCGCGCCGGACCCGCATCCGGGCCCCGCCGTCCCCGTCCTGTTCCCGCACGCCAGGGCCTACTCTTGGCGCCATGGCCACGCTGATCCTCGTACGACACGGGCGGTCCACCGCCAACACCGCAGGGCTGCTCGCCGGATGGACGCCCGGCGTGGCCCTCGACCGGCGCGGCGCCGAACAGGCCGCGGCCCTCCCCGAACGACTGGCCGCGGTGCCCCTCGCCGCCGCCGTCACCAGCCCGCTCCAGCGCTGCCGGGAGACCCTCGCGCCGCTGCTCGCCGCGCGCCCGGACCTGCCGCTGCACACCGACGAGCGGATCGGCGAATGCCACTACGGGGACTGGTCGAACCGCAAGCTGTCCGAACTCGCCGACGAACCCCTGATGAAGATCGTCCAGCACCATCCGTCGGCCGCGGTCTTCCCCGGCGGCGAGTCGCTGCGCACCATGCAGGCACGCGCCGTGGACTGCGTACGGGAGTGGAACGCCCGGATCGAGGAGGAGCACGGCAGCGACGCCGTCTTCCTGATGTGCTCGCACGGGGACATCATCAAGGCCCTGGTGGCGGACGCCCTCGGCATGCACCTGGACCTGTTCCAGCGGCTCCACGTCGACCCCTGCTCGGTCACCGCCGTCCGCTACACGCCCAGCCGGCCGTTCCTGCTCCGGCTCGGCGACACCGGCGACTTCGGCTCGCTCGCCCCGCGCCCCGCCCGGGAACCCGACGCGGCCGCGGCCGACACGGAGACCTTCGAAGCGGCCACCGAGGACGGGGGGAACGCCGTCGTGGGCGGCGGCGCGGGAGCGGCGTGATCGAACGGCGCAGTAGGGTGGATGGGCCAACACATGGGCGTGAACCCGCCCCTGCCCGTGCGCCCCGCCCCGCCTCCCCAGACTCCGTCCGGGGGGACCCCCAGACTTGGAGACTGGACGTGCCCCGTCAGGTGTTCCTCTACGACCCGCCGGACCGCTTCGTGGCCGGCACGGTCGGTCTGCCGGGACGCCGTACGTTCTTCCTGCAGGCCTCCGCCGGCCACCGCACCACCAGCGTCTCCCTGGAGAAGACCCAGGTCGCGGCGCTCGCCGAGCGGATGGACGAACTGCTGGACGAGGTCGTACGGCGCACCGGCGGCAATGCCCCGGTCCCGGCCGTGGCCCCCGCCGAGGCAGCCGACACGGCCCCCCTGGACGTCCCCGTCGAGGAGGAGTTCCGCGTCGGGACCATGGCCCTCGCCTGGGACGGTGAACACCAGCGGATGATCGTCGAGGCCCAGGCGCTGGTGGAACTCGACGCCGACTCCGAGGAGGACCTCGCCGAGGCCGAGGAGCGGCTCCTCCAGGACGAGGAGAACGGCCCGCCGATGCTGCGGGTCCGCCTCACCGGCGCCCAGGCCCGGGCCTTCGCCAAGCGGGCCCTGGACGTGGTCAACGCCGGCCGGCCGCCGTGCCCGCTGTGCAGCCTTCCGCTCGACCCCGAGGGGCACGTGTGCCCGCGCCAGAACGGCTACCGGCGCCAGGTGTGAACACCACGGGGGAGCGGGAAGAGCTGCTCGCCAAGGGCGAGCTGACGGTCGTCGGCCGGATCTCCGGCGCGTCGAACGCCGTGCTGCTGTGCACGGTGGAGTACGGGGGCGTACGCGCCGACTGCGTGTACAAGCCGGTCAAGGGCGAGCGCCCGCTGTGGGACTTCCCCGACGGCAACCTCGCCCGCCGGGAGGTCGCCGCCTACCTGGTCTCCGAGGCCACCGGCTGGGGCCTGGTGCCGCCGACGGTGCTGCGCGACGGGCCGTACGGGGAGGGCATGGTCCAGCAGTGGATAGCGGCTGACGGGGCCGACGGGGCCGACGGGGCCACCGGGGCGGACGGGCTGCTGGCCCTGGTCGAGGGCGAGGAGGCGGGCGAGGGCTGGAAGCCGGTCGCCCTCGCCGACGTCGGCGAGGGCCGCACCGCGCTCCTCGTCCACGCCGACGACCCCCGGCTGCGCCGCCTCGCCGTCCTCGACGCCGTGATCAACAACGGCGACCGCAAGGGCGGCCACCTGCTGGCCGCACCCGACGGCCGCCTCTACGGCATCGACCACGGCGTGACCTTCCACGTGGAGGACAAGCTGCGCACCCTGCTGTGGGGCTGGGCCGGCGAACCGCTGACGGACGAGGCGCGCGAGGTGCTGACCGGCCTGGAGCGGCAGCTCGCGGCCGGGGGCCGGCTCGCCACCCGGCTGGCCGAACTGATCACACCCGCCGAGCTGGCCGCCGTGCGGGCCCGCGTGTCCCGTCTGCGGCGCACGGGCGTCCACCCCGAGCCCTCCGGGCAGTGGCCGGCGATCCCCTGGCCCCCCGTCTGAGCAGGCCGGACCCGGCATGCACAGCCCGCGTGGGACCGCAAGAGTGCCTATTCGGCCAACAGTGCGGTCCGGTTCGTTCGAGGAACAGGCGTCCGGTTAGGCTCGACACATGCATGCCTGGCCCGCTTCTGAGGTCCCCGCCCTTCCTGGTAAGGGCCGCGACCTCCAGATCCACGACACCGCGACCCAGGGGAAGATCACCCTCGACCCCGGGCCCGTCGCCCGCATCTACGTCTGCGGCATCACCCCGTACGACGCGACCCACATCGGTCATGCGGCGACCTACAACGCGTTCGACCTCGTTCAGCGCGTGTGGCTCGACACCAAGCGGCAGGTTCACTACGTACAGAACGTCACGGACGTCGACGACCCCCTCCTGGAGCGGGCCCTGCGCGACGGCCACGACTGGACCGAGCTCGCGGAGCGCGAGACGGCCCTGTTCCGCGAGGACATGACCGCCCTGCGGATCCTGCCGCCGCAGCACTACATCGGCGCCGTCGAGGCCATACCGGGCATCGTGCCGCTGGTGGAGCGGCTGCGGGACGCGGGCGCGGCGTACGAGCTGGACGGGGACGTCTACTTCTCGGTGGAGTCCGACACCCACTTCGGCGGCGTGTCGAACCTCGACGCGGAGGCCATGCGCCTGCTGTCCGCGGAGCGCGGCGGGGACCCGGACCGCCCGGGCAAGAAGAACCCGCTCGACCCGATGCTGTGGATGGCCGCGCGGCCGGGCGAGCCCAGCTGGGACGGCGGCTCCCTCGGCCGGGGCCGCCCCGGCTGGCACATCGAGTGCGTGGCCATCGCCCTGGACCACCTGGGCATGGGCTTCGACATCCAGGGCGGCGGATCCGACCTGGCGTTCCCGCACCACGAGATGGGCGCCTCGCACGCGCAGGTCCTGACCGGCGAGTTCCCGATGGCCAAGGCGTACGTGCACGCGGGCATGGTCGCGCTGCACGGCGAGAAGATGTCGAAGTCCAAGGGCAACCTGGTCTTCGTCTCCGCCCTGCGGCGGGCCGGCGTCGACCCGGCGGCGATCCGCCTGGCCCTGCTGGCGCACCACTACCGCTCTGACTGGGAGTGGACGGACGGGGTCCTCGCGGAGGCGGAGGCCCGCCTGGCGCGCTGGCGCGCGGCCGTGTCCCGCCCGGACGGCATTCCGGCCGACGCGCTGGTCGAGGAGGTCCGCGCGGCCCTCGCCGACGACCTGGACGCGCCGGCGGCGCTCGCGGCCGTCGACCGCTGGGTCGACGCCCAGAACGCCACGGACGGCACCGACACCGCGGCCCCGGGTCTGGTCACCCGCACGGTGGACGCCCTCCTCGGCGTGGCCCTGTAACACCCCCGGGCGCAGCCGCCGGCCGCAGAGGCCGGACGGGCTGCGCCCGGACGCTCCGCGGCCCCGACCCCGCGTCCCACGCCGGCGGGGCCGGACCGCCCCGGCGCCATCGCCCCGGCGCCCCTACGGCTGGGGTGGCTCCCCGGGGCCCGTGGTGTCGTCGTCGCCCGGCTCCTGTCCCGGTCCGGACCCGGACTCGGGGTCCGGACCGCGGTCCGGGTCCGCGGCCCGCCGCGGCGGCCGCGTCCGCCCGGACGAGGTGTCCCGCAGGTACGACCCGTCCCCCGCGGCCCCGCCGGGCCCCGGCTCGGTGCCCGGATCCCGCCTCCGCAGGTACCGCTCGAACTCCCGGGCGATGGCGTCCCCGGACGCCTCCGGCAGGTCCGCGGTGTCCCGCGCCTCCTCCAGCGTCTGCACGTACTCGGCGACCTCGCTGTCCTCCGCGGCCAGTTGGTCCACCCCCAGCTGCCAGGCCCGCGCGTCCTCGGGCAGCTCGCCGAGCGGGATCCGCAGGTCGAGGAGGTCCTCCAGCCGGTTCAGCAGGGCGAGCGTGGCCTTCGGGTTGGGCGGCTGGGAGACGTAGTGGGGGACCGCCGCCCACAGGGACACGGCGGGGACCCCGGCGTGGGTGCAGGCCTCCTGGAGGATGCCGACGATGCCGGTCGGCCCCTCGTACTTGGTCTCCTCCAGGTGCATGGTGCGCGCCAGGTCGGGATCGGAGGTGACCCCGCTGACCGGCACCGGGCGGGTGTGCGGGGTGTCACCGAGCAGGGCGCCGAGGATGACCACCATCTCGACGCCCAGTTCGTGGGCGAAGCCGAGGAGTTCGTTGCAGAACGACCGCCACCGCATCGACGGTTCGATGCCCCGTACGAGCACGAGGTCGCGCGGGTTCGCGCCGCCGATGCGCACGACGGACAGCCGCGTCGTCGGCCAGGTGATCTTCCGTACCCCGTTGTCCAGCCACACCGTCGGCCGGTTGACCTGGAAGTCGTAGTAGTCCTCGGCGTCGAGCGCCGCGAAGACCTCTCCCTTCCACTCCCGGTCCAGGTGCGCGACCGCACCGGAGGCCGCGTCACCCGCGTCGTTCCAGCCCTCGAACGCGGCCACCATGACCGGGTCGATCAGCTCGGGCACGCCCTCAAGCTCGATCACCCAGGTCTCCTTCCCAAGTTCCTTGTGTACGTGGGCCAGCCTAAGCCTTGTGGGGACGGCGGCCACAGCCCACGACAGAGGGGCGGTTCCCCTCGGAACCGCCCCTCTTCCCCACCTTGCCGGAGGCTATGCCTTGCGGCCCAGCATCTCCTCGACGCGGCCGCGGACCGCGTCGTCGTCCAGACCGCGGATGGTCACCGTGGTGCGGCGGCGGAGCACGTCGTCGACGGTCTCGGCCCACTCGAAGTCGCGGGCGTAGGCGACCTGCGCCCAGATCTCCGGGCCGTCCGGGTGGATCCGCTCGGCCAGCGACGGGTCCTCGTTCGCCAGGCGGGCGATGTCGAAGGCGAGCGAGCCGTAGTGGGAGGCCAGGTGGCGGGCGGTCAGCGGGTCCATGCGGGCGCCGGGTTCGCGGTCGACGAGCAGGCGGTGCGCGACCGCGTTGGGGTTGGCGACACCGGGCAGCGGGACCCGGCGGACCAGCGACTTCACCGGCTCCATGTCGTCGGTCAGCGGGCTGCCCGGGAGCTTGGCCAGCTTGTCCATGACCACGCGGCCGATGTGGCGGTACGTGGTCCACTTGCCGCCGGCCACCGACAGCATGCCGCCGGCACCCTCGGAGACGACCGTCTCGCGCTTGGCCTTCTCGACACCGCCGGGGCCGCCGGGCAGCACGCGCAGGCCGGCGAAGGCGTACGTCATCAGGGAGCGGTCCAGGTCGGCGTCCTTCACGGAGAAGGCGGCCTCGTCCAGGATCTGCTGGATGTCCTTCTCGGTGGCGCGGACGTCCGCCGGGTCGCCCTCGTACACCTCGTCGGTGGTGCCCAGCAGCAGCTGGTCCTCCCACGGCAGGGCGAAGGTGATGCGGTACTTGTCGATCGGGGTGGCCATGGCGGCCTTCCACGGCGACTTGCGCTTCATGACGATGTGCGCGCCCTTGGAGAGGCGGATCGACGGCAGCGCGTGCTTGTCCTCCATGCGCCGCAGGTGGTCCACCCACGGGCCGGTGGCGTTGAGCACGACGCGGGCGTCGACGCCGAACTCGGTGCCGTCGAGGCGGTCCTTGAGCTCGGCACCGGAGACCCGGCCGCGCGTCATGCGCAGGCCGGTGACCTCGGCGTGGTTGAGGACGACCGCACCGGACTCGACGGCCGCGCGGACCGTCATGACGGCGACGCGGGAGTCGTTCATCTGGTGGTCGTAGTAGACCGCGACGGCCTTGAGGTTGTCCGTCCTCAGACCGGGGTTGTCGGCGACGGCACGGGCGGGGGATATGACCTTGCCCATGCCGTCGCCGAAGGCCGAGAGGGCGGAGTAGGCGAAGACGCCCGCGCCCAGCTTGGCCGCACCCACCGGACCGCCCTTGTAGACCGGCAGGTAGAAGGTGAGCGGGTTGACCAGGTGCGGGGCCACGTCCTTGGCCAGCACCCGCCGCTCGTGGTGGTTCTCGGCCACCAGCTTGACCGCGCCGGTCTGCAGGTAGCGCAGGCCGCCGTGGACGAGCTTGGAGGAGGCGGAGGAGGTGGCGCCGGCGAAGTCGCCGGCGTCCACCATGGCCACCCGCAGACCCGACTGCGCGGCGTGCCAGGCCACCGAGGTGCCCAGGATTCCGCCGCCGATGACCAGCAGGTCGTACGTGGCCTTCGACAGCTGCTCACGGGTCTCGGCGCGGCTCGCGTTCGAGCCGGCGGTCGGGTGCGTTCCCAGGGCGGGGACGCTCTGCAGGGTGCTCATGATCTCTTCAGCTCCTCATCGGTTCGTCGGCTGGTGCGGTCAGCCGGCGTTTTCCTCGTCGATCCAGCCCATGGACCGCTCGACGGCCTTGAGCCAGTTCTTGTACTCGCGGTCCCGCTGGTCGGCGGGCATCCGCGGGGTCCACTCGGCCGCGCGGCGCCAGTTGGCGCGCAGGGCGTCGGTGTCCGGCCAGAAGCCGACGGCGAGGCCGGCGGCGTAGGCGGCGCCGAGGCAGGTGGTCTCGGCGACCATCGGACGGACCACGGGGGCGTCCAGGAAGTCGGAGAGCGTCTGCATCAGCAGGTTGTTGGAGGTCATGCCGCCGTCGACCTTGAGGGCCGTCAGCTCGACGCCCGAGTCCTTGGTCATGGCGTCGGTGATCTCGCGGGTCTGCCAGGCGGTGGCCTCCAGGACGGCACGGGCGATGTGCGCCTTCGTGACGTACCGCGTGAGGCCGGCGATCACACCGCGGGCGTCGGAGCGCCAGTACGGGGCGAACAGGCCGGAGAAGGCGGGCACGAAGTAGGCGCCGCCGTTGTCCTCGACGGAGGAGGCCAGGGTCTCGATCTCGGCCGCGGACTTGATCAGGCCCATCTGGTCGCGCATCCACTGGACGAGCGAGCCGGTGACGGCGATGGAGCCCTCCAGGGCGTAGACCGGCTTCTGGTCGCCGATCTGGTAGCCGACCGTGGTCAGCAGGCCGCTGTAGGAGTTGATGACCTTGTCGCCGGTGTTCATCAGCATGAACGTTCCGGTGCCGTAGGTGGACTTGGCCTCGCCCTCGGCGAAGCAGGTCTGGCCGAAGAGGGCGGCCTGCTGGTCGCCGAGCGCCGAGGCGACGGGGACGCCGGCGAGGACGCCGTCCTTGACGTGGCCGTAGACCTCGGCGGAGGACCTGATCTCGGGGAGGACGTTCAGCGGGACGTCCATGGACTCCGCGATGCGCTCGTCCCAGGCGAGCGTGTGCAGGTTCATGAGCATCGTGCGGGAGGCGTTGGTGACGTCGGTGACGTGCACGCCGCCCTCGGCGCCGCCGGTCAGGTTCCAGATGACCCAGGAGTCCATGGTGCCGAAGAGGATGTCGCCGGCTTCGGCGCGCTCCCGCAGGCCCTCGACGTTGTCGAGCAGCCAGCGGACCTTCGGGCCCGCGAAGTACGAGGCGAGCGGCAGGCCCGTCTCGCGGCGGAAGCGGTCCTGGCCGACGTTGCGGCCGAGCTCCTTGCACAGGGCGTCGGTGCGGGTGTCCTGCCAGACCAGCGCGTTGTGCACCGGCTCGCCGGTGTTCCTGTCCCACAGGACGGTGGTCTCGCGCTGGTTGGTGATGCCGATCGCCTTGACGTCGGCGGCGGTGATCTCGGCCTTGGCGATGGCGCCGGCGACCACCTCCTGGACGTTGACCCAGATCTCCTTGGCGTCGTGCTCGACCCAGCCCGGCTTCGGGAAGATCTGCTCGTGCTCCTTCTGGTCGACGGCGACGATGCGGCCGTCGCGGTCGAAGACGATGCAGCGGGAGGAGGTGGTGCCCTGGTCGATGGCGGCGATGAACGGGCCGGTGCTGCTGGTCATGTGGCTGCTCCTGGCAGGTCTATGAAGAGTGCGGAATCAGGTGGGCGGTGCGGATCTTACGAGCGCGGGGCCGTGCTGATCAGGCGAACGCGACGTTGTACAGACCGCCGGCGATGACGGCGCCGACGAGCGGGCCGACCACCGGGATCCAGGAGTAACCCCAGTCGGAGCCGCCCTTGTTGGGCAGCGGGAGCAGGGCGTGGACGATACGCGGACCGAGGTCGCGGACCGGGTTGATGGCGTAGCCGGTCGGGCCGCCGAGGGAGAGGCCGATGCCGACGACGACGAAGGAGGTGATGAGGACGCCGATGACGCCGAGGCCCTTGCCGTCGTCCTGCAGGCCCTGGGTCAGGATCGCCAGGACCAGGACGGCCGTGCCGATGATCTCGGTGGCCAGGTTCTGGACCACGTTGCGGATCTCGGGGCCGGTGGAGAAGATCCCGAGGACCGGGCCGGCGACGTCGTGCGGGTGGGGGTCCTCCGGGCCGAGCTTGGCGTCACGTATGTGCTCCGGGTCCGCCAGGTGGGCGGCGAACTGGCCGTAGTAGGTGACCCACATCAGGACGGCGCCGAGCATGGCGCCGAGGAGCTGGCCGGCGAAGTAGACCGGAGTGTCGCTCCAGTCGCCGTTCTTGACTGCGAGGCCGACGGTGACCGCCGGGTTGAGGTGTGCACCGGAGAGCGGGGCGGAGACGTAGGCGGCGATCAGTACGGCGAAACCCCAGCCGAAGGTGATCGAGAGCCAGCCTGCGTTGCGGGCCTTGGAGCTCTTGAGGGTCACGGCGGCGCAGACACCACCGCCGAGCAGGGTGAGCAGGGCGGTACCGATGGTCTCGCCGAGGAAGATGTCGGAGCTGGACACCCGCGACTCCTTTGTCTTACGTCCAGGGGTGCGCGGACACGGGGTCGTCCCGGCCCGCGTGCGCGCACTCGGTGAGTGGTTCACCGGTCCTTGGCCTTGTCCCACCCTAGCGCGTATTGCCGGTAGGTGTTCGACAATGCCGACCGATGAACGGCAGTTTTTCGCCCAGGTGAAGAACGCGTCAAGGGTTGGCCAGGCCAATGTGTCGGATCGTTACCACGCCGTGCGGTAGATCGAAACAAGCCATCCAATGGCCGATATATGCCAGCAAGACGGCAGAAAACGGCCATGGAGTGGCCGAGAACGTATGGGTGAGGGGCTAGAACCGGCCCGCGCCGAGGTCGCGGGAAACCGCCCGCGCGCAGTCGCGCACCGACGCCACCAGGCTCGCCCGCGGCTCCCCGGACTCCCCGCAGACCCGCTCCACCGCACCGGCCACCGCCACCGCGCCCACCGGCATCCGGCGGCGGTCGTGGATGGGCGCAGCCACCGAGGCGACGCCCTCCCAGGTCTCCTCGACGTCCGAGGCCCAGCCGCGCGCCCGGGTCAGGTCCAGCACCTCTTCGAAGCCCGCCCCGTCCGTGACCGTGCGCGGCGTGAACGCCTCGCGCTCGGCCTCCAGGGCCTCGGTGTGGGCGACCGGGTCGTACGCCGACAGCACCTTGCCCAGCGCCGTGGAGTGCAGCGGCTGCATGGCCCCCACCTCCAGCACCTGGCGGCTGTCGTCGGGGCGGAAGACGTGGTGCATGATCAGCACCCCGCTCTTGTGCAGCACGCCCACGTACACGCTCTCGCCGCTCGCCCGGGCCAGGTCGTCCGTCCACACCAGCGCCCGCGCGCGCAGCTCGTGCACGTCCAGGTAGCTGTTGCCCAGGCGCAGCAGCTCCGCGCCCAGCTGGTAGCGGCCGGACGCCGGGTCCTGCTCGACGAAGCCCTCGGCCTGGAGCGTGCGCAGGATGCCGTGCGCCGTGCCCTTGGCCAGCCCCAGGGCGCTCGCGATGTCCGACAGGCCGAGGCGGCGCTCACCGCCGGCAAGGAGCCGCAGCATCGCAGCGGCTCGTTCGAGCGACTGGATGTTCCGTGCCATGGTGCGCAGCCTCCTGCTGACGAAGTTCGACAATGCTGAACACTATCGGCCCATGTCGACCTTGCGCATGGTTGGCCATATGTTCAAGCCGAGGCCGCCCGGGGCACACCCGACCGACTCCCCGGCACAGGATGCAGTCCGCCACGTGGGACGCCCTCACCGGGGTTGCGAAGGCGCGGTTACCCTGACCGCGTGCACCCTTGACACAGCAAGGGTGCAAAGCCGACAGCCGTCGCATCCCAGGGAGCTCTCATGGCCTCGTTGCCGAACCCGCCCGCAGACACCCAGACCCGGGCCGATGCCCTCCGAGAGGCGCTCGCGACCCGCGTGGTCGTCGCCGACGGGGCCATGGGAACGATGCTCCAGGCGCAGGAGCCCACCCTTGAGGACTTCCAGCAGCTGGAGGGCTGCAACGAGGTCCTGAACGTGACCCGGCCCGACATCGTGCGCTCGGTGCACGAGGCCTACTTCGCGGTCGGCGTGGACTGCGTCGAGACCAACACCTTCGGCGCGAACTTCACCGCACTGGGCGAGTACGACATCCCCGAACGCAACTTCGAGCTGTCCGAGGCCGGCGCCCTGGTGGCCCGCGAGGTGGCCGACCGGTTCACCGCGGAGACCGGCCGGCAGCGCTGGGTCCTCGGCTCCATGGGCCCGGGCACGAAACTGCCGACCCTCGGCCACATCCCGTACGACGCGATCCGCGACGCCTACCAGACCAACGCCGAGGGCCTGCTGTCCGGCGGGGCGGACGCGCTGCTGGTGGAGACCACCCAGGACCTCCTCCAGACCAAGGCCTCCGTCATCGGCGCCCGGCGCGCCATGGAGGCGCTCGGGGTGTCGGTCCCGCTGATCTGCTCCGTCACGGTGGAGACCACCGGGACGATGCTGCTGGGCTCCGAGATCGGTGCGGCGCTGACCTCGCTGGAGCCGCTGGGCATCGACATGATCGGCCTGAACTGCGCCACCGGCCCGGCCGAGATGAGCGAGCACCTGCGCTACCTGGCCCGCAACGCCCGCATCCCCCTCTCCTGCATGCCGAACGCGGGCCTGCCGGTCCTCACCAAGGACGGCGCGCACTATCCGCTGACCGCTCCGGAGCTGGCGGACGCCCAGGAGACCTTCGTCCGCGAGTACGGGCTGTCGCTGGTGGGCGGGTGCTGCGGTACGACACCGGAGCACCTGCGGCAGGTCGTGGAGCGGGTGCGCGGGCTGGCTCCGGCGGTGCGGGAGCCGCGGCCGGAGCCGGGCGCGTCGTCCCTGTACCAGACGGTGCCGTTCCGTCAGGACACCTCGTACATGGCGATCGGTGAGCGGACGAACGCGAACGGGTCGAAGAAGTTCCGCGAGGCCATGTTGGAGGGCCGGTGGGACGACTGTGTGGAGATGGCCCGCGACCAGATCCGCGAGGGCGCGCACATGCTCGACCTGTGCGTGGACTACGTCGGCCGTGACGGTGTCGCGGACATGGAGGAGCTGGCGGGTCGGTTCGCGACCGCCTCGACCCTGCCGATCGTGTTGGACTCGACCGAGGTGGAGGTCATCCGGGCGGGTCTGGAGAAACTGGGTGGGCGTGCGGTCATCAACTCGGTCAACTACGAGGACGGTGACGGCCCCGATTCCCGATTCGCGAAGGTCACCCGGTTGGCGCAGGAGCACGGTGCGGCGCTGATCGCGCTGACGATCGACGAGGAGGGCCAGGCCCGTACCGTCGAACACAAGGTGGCCGTCGCGGAGCGGCTGATCGCGGACCTGACGGAGAACTGGGGGATCGGCGAGTCCGACATCCTCATCGACACCCTCACCTTCACCATCTGCACCGGCCAGGAGGAGTCCCGCGGCGACGGCATCGCCACCATCGAGGCGATCCGGGAGCTGAAGCGCCGGCACCCGGATGTCCAGACCACGCTCGGCCTGTCGAACATCTCCTTCGGTCTGAACCCGGCCGCCCGTGTCCTGCTCAACTCGGTCTTCCTGGACGAGTGCGTCAAGGCGGGTCTGGACTCGGCGATCGTGCACGCGTCGAAGATCCTGCCGATCGCCCGGTTCGACGAGGAGCAGGTCTCCACCGCCCTGGACCTGATCTACGACCGGCGCTCCGAGGGCTACGACCCGCTGCAGAAGCTGATGGCCCTCTTCGAGGGCGTCAACACGAAGTCACTCAAGGCCGGGCGCGCCGAGGAGCTCCTGGCGCTGCCGCTGGAGGAGCGGCTCCAGAGGCGGATCATCGACGGCGAGAAGAACGGCCTGGAGGCGGACCTCGACGAGGCCCTGCAGACCCGTCCCGCCCTGGACATCGTCAACGACACGCTGCTGGAGGGCATGAAGGTCGTCGGCGAGTTGTTCGGGTCCGGGCAGATGCAGCTGCCGTTCGTGTTGCAGTCGGCCGAGGTGATGAAGACGGCGGTGGCCCATCTGGAGCCGCACATGGAGAAGTCGGACGCGGAGGGCAAGGGCACCATCGTCCTGGCCACCGTCCGCGGCGACGTGCACGACATCGGCAAGAACCTGGTCGACATCATCTTGTCGAACAACGGCTACAACGTGGTCAACATCGGCATCAAGCAGCCGGTTTCCGCGATCGTGGAGGCGGCGCAGGAACACAACGCGGACGTGATCGGCATGTCCGGGCTGCTGGTGAAGTCCACGGTGATCATGAAGGAGAACCTGGAGGAGCTCAACCAGCGCAAGCTGGCCGCCGCCTACCCGGTCATCCTCGGCGGCGCCGCGCTCACCCGCGCCTACGTCGAACAGGACCTCCACGAGATCTACGACGGCGAGGTCCGCTACGCCCGCGACGCCTTCGAGGGCCTGCGCCTGATGGACGCCCTGATCGCCGTGAAGCGCGGCGTCCCGGGCGCGACCCTGCCCGAACTCAAGCAGCGCCGCGTCGCCCAGCGCGCCGCCCCCCTGCTGCAGAGCGACGAGGCGGAGGAGCCCGGCGGCCGCTCGGACGTCGCGGTCGACAACCCGGTGCCCACGCCGCCGTTCTGGGGGACCAGGGTCGTCAAGGGCATCCCGCTCAAGGACTACGCGTCCTGGCTGGACGAGGGCGCCCTGTTCAAGGGCCAGTGGGGCCTGAAGCAGGCCCGTGCCGGCGGGCCCGGCTACGAGGAGCTCGTCGAGACCGAGGGCCGGCCCCGGCTGCGCGGCCTGCTGGACACGCTCCACACGCAGAACCTGCTGGAAGCGGCCGTGGTCTACGGCTACTTCCCCTGCGTCTCCAAGGGCGAGGACCTGATCATCCTCGACGAGCAGGGCAACGAACGGACCCGGTTCACCTTCCCGCGCCAGCGCCGAGGCCGGCGGCTGTGCCTGGCGGACTTCTTCCGCCCGGAGGAGTCCGGCGAGAGGGACGTCGTCGGCCTGCAGGTCGTCACCGTCGGCTCGAAGATCGGCGAGGCCACCGCCAAGCTGTTCGAGACCGACTCCTACCGCGACTACCTGGAACTGCACGGCCTGTCCGTCCAGCTCGCCGAGGCCCTCGCCGAGTACTGGCACGCCCGGGTCCGCGCCGAGCTCGGCTTCGGCGGGGAGGACCCGGCCGACGTCGAGGACATGTTCGCCCTGAAGTACCGCGGCGCCCGCTTCTCGCTCGGCTACGGTGCCTGCCCGGACCTGGAGGACCGGGCGAAGATCGCCGACCTGCTCCGGCCCGAGCGGATCGGGGTCCTCCTGTCGGAGGAGTTCCAGCTCCACCCGGAGCAGTCCACCGACGCGATCGTCATCCACCACCCCGAAGCGAAGTATTTCAACGCACGCTGAGGCAGTTGGACGTACACTGGTCGGCCCCATACAGGCCGGTCGCCTGTTCCCCGGGGGTAGCCCCGCGCGGGAAGAGGCGACCGGCCTTCTCGTCCCTTCCGCGAGGTGTGCGCATGACCAGTACCGTTCCCGTCTCCATCGCCCGTACGGCCGACGGGTCGGCCCTGCAGGCGGTGCTGCTCGACATGGACGGGACGCTGGTCGACACCGAGGGCTTCTGGTGGGACGCCGAAGTGGACGTCTTCGCCGAGCTGGGCCACCGACTGGAGGAGTCCTGGCGGGACGTCGTCGTCGGCGGCCCGATGAGCCGGAGCCTGGGCTTCCTGATCGAGGCCACCGGGGTGACCGTCGACCTGGCCGAACTGAGCGTCCTGCTCAACGAGCGCTTCGAGGCCCGGATCGCCGACCAGGTGCCGCTCATGCCGGGCGCCGAGCGGCTCCTGTCCGAGCTGGCCCGGCACAACGTGCCCACGGCTCTCGTCTCCGCCTCCCACCGGCGGGTCATCGACCGGATCCTGGGCTCCCTCGGCCCCGAGCGCTTCACCACGACCGTGGCCGGCGACGAGGTGCCGCGCACCAAGCCGCACCCGGACCCCTACCTGCTGGCCGCCCGCACCCTCGGCGCCCACCCCTCGCGCTGCGCCGTCATCGAGGACACCGCCACCGGCGTCGCGGCCGCGGAGGCGGCCGGCTGCCGCGTCATCGCCGTCCCCTCGGTCGGCCTCATCGCCCCCGCCCCCGGGCGCACCGTGGTCCGCTCCCTGGAGGACGTGGACCTGGCCTTCCTCCGGGCCCTCATCACACCGATGAACTGACCCGCACACGCTCCGTCTCCGAGCGGGCCGGACCTGGCGCCACCGCCCGCGGAACGATCTTTCGTTCCATGGCCGGGCGGCCGGAATCCCATCCTTTCCGTGGCGCCCGGGCCGGGTGACCTTCGTCACCCGAAACGCCCCCGACCGACCTGTCCCGGGGCTCGGCAAGGTTCCCTTGTGTCCGGATTGGTGATCTCCTGACCCCATCTGGGACGCCCCCGGCACTGACAGGCAGTCCGCTCCCATCACCGTGCGATTACACCCCAAGTCCTGCCAGTTCAAGCCATCCCCTCATAGCCCACTAATGTCGACGCGGGCACTCCGCCACACCGCAGCACTCCCGGACGCATACCCCTGTGTCGGGATTGCGTGGACCGATCGTCATAAAACCGGCCCGATCGTTCCGCCCTGAACGGGCGACCGTCGCGAGGTGCCCTTTACGCCGCTTTGAACAAGTGCCGGTCAAGGGAGTACTTCCAGCATGAACCGCAAGACCCTGGTGCTGACGGCCGCGGCCGGACTGCTCACGCCCGCGCTCGCCGCATGCGGCAGCGCCACGGGCGGAGGAGCAGGAACCGGAGCGATCGTCGTCGGCACCACCGACCGGTACGAGGCGGCCGACTACGCCCCCGCACCGTTCGACCCGGCGTACGCCTACGACGCCAGCACCTGGAACGTCCTGCGGCAGACCGTCCAGACCCTGATGCACACCCCCCGCGGCGGCGGCCAGCCCGTCCCCGAAGCGGCGTCCGACTGCCGCTTCACCGACAACGGCAACGAGAGCTACCGCTGCACCCTGCGTCCCGGCCTGAAGTTCGCCGACGGCGAGCCCCTCACCGCCAAGGACGTCAAGTTCTCCATCGACCGCGTCCGCGCCATCAACGCCGAGAACGGCCCCTCCTCGCTGCTGTCCACCATCGACACCGTCGAGGTCAAGAGCGCCGACACGGTCGTGTTCCACCTGAACGCCCCCGACGCGACCTTCCCGCACAAGCTCTCCACGCCCGCCGCCGGCATCCTCAGCGAGAAGAACTACGACGCCAAGAAGCTGCGCGGCGGCTTCGCCGTCGACGGCTCCGGCCCGTACACGATGAAGGCCGAAGTCAAGGGCGACCACCTCGTCCGCGCCGTGTTCACCAAGAACCCGCACTACAAGGGCGACCTCAAGCTGCAGAACGACAAGGTCGAACTGCGCACCTTCGACGACTCCACCGCCATGGGCAAGGCGCTCACCGACGGGCGCATCCACATGATCTCGCGCACCCTGTCGCCCGCCCAGATCACCGAGTTCTCCGCGAACCCGCCCAAGGGCGTCAAGCTGACCCAGATGCCCGGCCTGGAGATCCGCTACATCGGCTTCAACACCGAGGCCCCGGCCGTCAAGGACAAGGCCGTACGGCAGGCCCTCGCCGCCGCCGTCGACCGCAACGCCGTCATCTCCAAGGTCTACGGCAAGTCCGCCCAGCCGCTGTACTCCCTGGTCCCCTCCTCCGTCGCCGGCCACGTCAACTCGTTCCGCAACAAGTACGGCGAGGCCAACACCGCCAAGGCCGCTGCCCTGCTCAAGGACGCCGGCATCAAGACCCCGGTCAAGCTGACGCTGAACTACACCAAGGACCACTACGGCGACGGCACGGCCAACGAGTTCGAGGCCCTGAAGAACCAGCTGAACTCCACCCAGCTGTTCGACATCACCGTCCAGGGCTCCGACTGGAACGACTTCCGCCCCGCGCAGAAGAAGGGCGACTACGCCGCCTACGGGCTCGGCTGGTTCCCCGACTACGCGGACCCCGACAACTTCCTCGCCCCCTTCCTGGGCGAGGACAACTTCCTGGGCACGCCGTACGCCAACAGCACGGTGCGCACCAAGCTCATCCCCGAGTCCCGCAAGGCCGTCGACCGCAACGTCGCCGGCCCCGCGATCTCGGAGATGCAGGACATCGTCGCCGAGGACGTGCCCGTCCTGCCCCTGTGGCAGGGCAAGCAGTACGTCGCCGCGCGCGACGGGATCACCGGAGTGGAGTGGTCGGTCAACGCCATCTCCGACCTCCAGCTGTGGGAACTCGGCCGCGGTGTCAGCGGCTGAGAAGCACAGCAACCGGCGGCGGGTGTCGCTGGCCGGCGCAACGATTCAGCAAGAAGGACGTTCGTGCGATGAGACGTAACCAGTGGTTGGCAGCCCCGCTCGGCGCAGCCACCGCCGCCGCGCTGCTCAGCGGTTGCGGTTCGACCGATGGCCCCGCCGCCGAGGGCGGCAAGGGCGTGGTCATGGGAATATCCGACAAGGTGAAGTCCACCGACCCCGCATCCGGTTACGACCCGGGCTCCTGGCTGCTCTTCAACAACGTCTTCCAGTCGCTGCTGAGCTTCCCCAAGGGCGGCACGACTCCGGAGCCCGACGCCGCCCAGGCCTGCAACTTCGAGGGCGCCGACAGCAAGGTGTTCAAGTGCACCCTGCGGGCCGGCCTGAAGTTCAGCAACGGCCACCCCCTCACCTCGAAGGACGTCAAGTTCTCCTTCGAGCGCACGCTGAAGATCAACGACCCGAACGGCCCCGCCGTCATGCTGTCGTCGATCGCCGGCATCGACACCCCCGACGACAAGACCGTCGTCTTCCGCCTCAAGACCTCCGACGCGACCTTCCCCAGCAAGATCGCCTCGGGTGCGGGCTCCATCGTCGACAGCAGCGAGTACCCGGCCGACAAGCTCCGCACGGACAACAAGGCCATCGGCTCCGGCGTCTACAAGCTCGACTCCATGAACGAGAAGAGCGCCAACTTCTCGGTCAACGAGGCCTACACCGGCAAGGCCAAGGCCAAGAACACCGGCGTCACGCTGAAGTTCTTCAACCACGACCAGGCCGCCCTGAGGAAGGTCCTGGAGAGCGGCGACGTCGACTTCGCCTTCCGCGGCCTCGCCGCCAAGGACATCGCCAGCCTGTCCTCCACCAAGACCGGCAACAACAGCGTCGAGGTCGTCCAGGGCACCGGCGCCGAGGTCCAGCACCTCGTCTTCAACATGAAGGACGAGGTCGTCGGCAAGCTCCCCGTCCGCAAGGCCATCGCCTACCTCGTCGACCGCGAAGCGCTCGTCAAGGACGTCTACGAGGGCACCGCGACCTCGCTGTACTCGGTCATCCCGGCCGGCATCGGCTCCCACACCACCGCCTTCTTCGACCGCTACGGCGGCAGCCCCCAGCCGAAGAAGGCCGAGGCCGTCCTGCGTGCCGCCGGCATCAAGGACAAGGTGAAGCTCAACCTGTACTCGACGCCCGCCCGCTACGGTCCGGCCACCGACCAGGAAATGCAGCTGATCGCCAAGCAGCTCAACGACAGCGGCCTGTTCGACGCCGAGGTCAAGTCCGTCGAGTACGACCAGTACGAGAAGGACATCGACGCCGGCAAGTACGGCGTGTACGTCCGCGGCTGGGTCCCCGACTTCCCCGACGCCGACAACTTCACGCAGCCGTTCTTCGGACCGGACAGCGTCCTGCGCAACAACTACGACAACAAGGAGATCACCGGGACGATCATCCCGGCGACCGCCTCCAAGTCCGACCGCACCGCGGCCACCCCCGACTACACCCGCCTGCAGGACATCGTCGCCGACGAGATCCCGCTCCTGCCGCTGTGGCAGAGCAAGCAGTACGCGGTGACCCGCCAGAACGTCACCGGCCTGCAGTGGTCGCTCGACGCCTCCACCGTCTTCCGCTTCTGGGAGATCGCCAAGGGCTGACAGCCCCACGCACACGAACCGGCCCGTGCCACCTCCCACCGGAGGCGGCACGGGCCGGTCCCGTTCCGCACCGGGCACGCCGGCCCGCGGCACTACTGCGCAGCGCCCGGCCGCACCAGACCGCTCTCGTACGCGTACACCGCCGCCTGCACCCGGTCGCGCAACCCCAACTTCGTCAACACGTGCCCCACGTGCGTCTTCACCGTGGTCTCACTCACGAACAGGTCCGCCGCGATCTCCGCGTTCGACAACCCCCGCGCCACCAGCTTCAACACCTCGACCTCACGCTCCGTCAGCGAACCGAGCGTGTCCGGGACCCGCTCCTCGCCCGACGGCAGGTGCTCCGCGTACTTGTCCAACAACCGCCGCGTGATGCTCGGCGCGAGCATCGCCTCACCACCGGCCACCACCCGGATCGCCTGCACCAACTCATGCGCCGGCGCATCCTTCAACAGGAAACCGCTCGCCCCCGCACGCAGCGCCTGCACCACGTACTCGTCGAGATCGAAGGTGGTCAGCACCAGCACCTTCGCCGGACCGTCCCGCCCCGGCCCGGTGATCTGCCGAGTCGCCTCCACCCCGTCCATCCGCGGCATCCGGATGTCCATCAGCACCACGTCCGGCTGCAACGCCCGCACCTGCTCCAGCGCCTGCACACCGTCCCCGGCCTCCCCGACCACCGCCAGGTCCTGCTCCGCCTCCAAGATCATCCGGAAGCCGGTGCGCAGCAACGGCTGGTCATCGACCAGGAGGACGCGGATCGCCACGGGGGACACCTCTGATTCGTAAGGCCACTCGGCAGGACGCCCCCATTCTGCCCTGATCGGATGATCAGGATTCCGCCGGACGCGCCCCACCGACCCCCTGACGCGGCACCACCGGCAGCGGATACACCGGAGGAGTACCCCCGAACTCCGGACACACCGCCCGGTGATCACACCAACCGCACAGCTTCGTCGGCCGCGGCCGCCAGTCACCCGTCGCCGTCGCCTCCTTGATCGCCTCCCACAGCGCCAGCAGCTTGCGCTCCACCCGCTCCAGGTCCGCCATCACCGGGTCGTACGTCAACACGTCACCACTGCCCAGATACACCAGCTGCAGCCGCCGCGGCACCACCCGCTTCAGCCGCCACACCACCAACGCGTAGAACTTCATCTGGAACAACGCACCCTCGGCGTACTCCGGCCGCGGCGCCTTGCCCGTCTTGTAGTCGACGATCCGCACCTCACCCGACGCCGCCACGTCCACCCGGTCGATGATCCCCCGCAACCGCAGCCCCGACTCCAGCTCCGCCTCCACGAAGAACTCCCGCTCCACCGGCTCCAGCCGCGTCGGGTCCTCCAACGTGAACCACCGCTCCACCAACGCCTCGGCCTCCGACAGCCAACGCGCCAGCCCCGCCCCCTCGTCCCCACCCGGAAACAACTCCGACAGCTCCGGCTTCGCCTCCAGCAGCCGCTCCCACTGCCCCGGCACCAGCGCCCTCGCCCGCACCGCCGTCCGCTCCTGCGCCGGAGCATCGAACAACCGCTCCAGCACCGCATGCACCAGCGTCCCCCGCGTCGCCGCCGCACTCGGCTTCTCCGGCAACCTGTCGATCACCCGAAACCGGTACAACAGCGGACACTGCATGAAATCGCTCGCCCGCGAAGGCGACAGCGAAACGGGTACCGCCGCGCCCGGTGCCACATCGGCATCCGAGGCGCCGGAAAGGGAACCGGGGCTCATCGTCATGCACAAAACCCTACGACCCGCCACGGACAGCCACGCGCATACCATCGACGCCGGGCCCCCTCGCACTGCATGATCGGAGCATCACGCCGCGCTACCGCGCAGCCCCGGCCCGACCCGCCGGACGGCCCGTGAACCACACTGGGAAGACCACCGGCCCCACCAACGCCGGACAGCACCGAACGAAGGACAGCAGTGGCAGACACCGACGAGACCGGCCATCGCCCGGGCAAACGCCCCGGACCGGGCGGCGGCATCCTCATGGGCCGCCCCTTCGGCGTGCCCGTCTACGTCTCGCCCAGCTGGTTCCTCGTCGCCGCCCTCATCACCTGGGTCTTCGGCGACCAGCTCGACCGCGTCCTCCCCGACCTCGGCCCCGCCCGCTACCTCGTCTCCCTCTTCTTCGCCGTCGCCTTCTACGCCTCCGTCCTCGTCCACGAGCTCGCCCACACCGTCGCCGCCCTCCGCTTCCACCTCCCCGTACGGCGCATCCAGCTCCAGTTCTTCGGCGGCGTCTCCGAAATCGAGAAGGAATCCGAAACCCCCGGCCGCGAATTCGTCCTCGCCTTCGTCGGCCCCCTCCTCTCCCTCCTCCTCGCCGGTGCCTTCTACCTCGGCATGAACGCCGTCGACCCCGCCACCGTCCCCGGCGTCCTCCTCGCCGGCCTCATGATCTCCAACCTCCTCGTCGCCGCCTTCAACCTCCTCCCCGGCCTCCCCCTCGACGGCGGCCGCATGCTCCGCGCCGTCATCTGGGGCATCACCGGCAAACCCATGACCGGCACCATCGCCGCCGCCTGGGTCGGCCGCGCCCTCGCCATCGCCGTCCTCCTCGGCCTCCCCCTCATCACCCACACCGGACTCCTCGGCACCCCCGGCGACGAGATCGGCGGCATGAGCACCGTCATGGACGCCCTCCTCGCCGCCATCCTCGCCGCCATCATCTGGACCGGCGCCGGCAACAGCCTGCGCATGGCCCGCCTGCGCGAACACCTCCCCGAACTCCGCGCCCGCACCCTCACCCGCCGCGCCGTCCCCGTCGAGAACACCACCCCCCTCTCCGAAGCCCTGCGCCGCGCCAACGCCTACGGCGCCCGCGCCATCGTCATCGTCGACGGCCACGGCGAACCCACCGCCATCGTCCGCGAAAGCGCCATCGCCTCCGTCCCCGAACACCGCCGCCCCTGGGTCGCCGTCGACACCCTCGCCCAAGACCTCACCGACGGCATGAAGGTTTCCGCGGAGCTCACCGGCGAAGAACTCCTCGACCACCTCCGCGCCACCCCCGCCACCGAATACCTCGTTCTCGAAACCAGCGGCCACGTCTACGGCGTCCTGTCCACCCTCGACGTCGAAAAGGCCTTCGTGAAGGCCATGGCACGGCCCCGCCCCTGAAGCCAATACACTGGTCACATGTCCGAACCGACCGGTGCCGCCCGCCGTCGCGGGCCCTTCAAGGTCGGGGACCAGGTCCAGCTCACCGACCCCAAGGGACGCCACTACACGTTCACGCTCGAAGCCGGGAAGAACTTCCACACCCACAAGGGTTCCTTCCCGCACGACGAGCTGATCGGCGCTCCCGAGGGCAGTGTTGTCCGAACCACGGGAAACGTCGCGTACCTCGCGCTGCGCCCCCTGCTCCCCGACTACGTCCTGTCCATGCCCCGCGGCGCCGCCGTGGTCTACCCCAAGGACGCGGGCCAGATCCTGGCCTTCGCCGACATCTTCCCCGGCGCACGCGTCGTGGAAGCGGGAGTGGGCTCCGGCTCCCTGAGCAGCTTCCTGCTGCGCGCCATCGGCGACCAGGGCATGCTCCACAGCTACGAGCGCCGCGCGGACTTCGCCCAGATCGCCCAGGAGAACGTCGAGCGCTACTTCGGCGGCCCCCACCCCGCATGGCAGCTCACCGTCGGCGACCTCCAGGACAACCTGTCCGACACCGACGTCGACCGCGTCATCCTCGACATGCTCGCCCCCTGGGAATGCCTGGAAGCCGTCTCCAAGGCCCTGGTCCCCGGCGGCATCCTGTGCTGCTACGTGGCCACCACCACCCAGCTGTCCAAGACCGTCGAGTCCATCCGCGAGATCGGCTGCTTCGCCGAACCGCAGCCCTGGGAATCGATGATCCGCAACTGGCACGTCGAGGGCCTCGCCGTCCGACCCGACCACCGGATGATCGGACACACCGGCTTCCTCGTCACCGCCCGCCGCCTCGCGGACGGCGTCGAGCCCCCGATGCGCCGCCGCCGCCCCGCCAAGGGCGCGTACGGCGAGGACTACGAAGGCCCGGGCAGCAGCCCCACCGCCTCCGGCGACCGCGGCTGACCCACGGCCCCGCCCACGTACAACACACAGGCGCTGCGGCGCAGTTCCCCCGCCACCCGCGGGAACTGCACCGCAGCGCCTTCACGTTGCCCGGGCGCACGGGCGGCGGACCACCGACCCACCCGTTCCACCCTCCTGTGAGGTGTGACACGATGCTGGCTCGCCGTCACCGTCACCGCCTGCACAGGAGACACCCCGCGTGCCGCACCGCACCGCCACGCCGGCCCCCACCCTCGACAACCCGGCCCACAGCAACACCGGGCCCCTCCACTGGCTCGCCACCGCCTGCGCCATGGCCGCCGTCATAGCCGGCGCGGGACTCCTCCAACCCGAGGCCACCGCCGCCGGCCCCGCCACCCCCGAGCCCGCCGCACGACCCGCTCCCGCACCCGCCGACGCCCCCGACCCGGCCGCCGTCACCTGGCCCCTCGACTGCAAAGGCGCCCCCACAGCCGTCACCGCCACCGCCCAGGGCGACCTCGACGGAGACCACCGCCCCGAGACCGTGGCCGCCGTCCGCTGCGACGCAGGATCCGGCACCCCGCCCCACGCCATCTACGTACTCGCCCAGAACCCCACCGCCGGCGCCCCACCCCGCGTCGTCGCCACCCTCCTCGACACCACACGCCGACAGACCGCCACCGACCTCACGATCCGTGACGGCACCATCACCGCACGCCTCCTCGGCTACTCCTCACCCGACGTCCCCCGCTACAGCCCCGACGTCGAGCAGCTCGCCAAGTGGCGCTGGAGCGGCGGAAAATTCCGCCAGGAGCTGACGCGGACTTCCGCCGGGAGTGTTTGAACCATCACTCCGCGTCGGGACCGTAGACCTCGACCCCGTCCGCAACCCGCCGCACGTGGATGCAGTCACCCGGGCAGTCCTTCACCGAATCCACCACGTCCTGAAGCAGCGGCAACGGAACCCGGGTCGTCGCCCCCGGCTCCACCAGCAACTCGTCCTCGGCGCCCTTCACGTACGCCAGACCGTCGATGTCCAGCTCAAACACCTCCGGCGCGTACTGCACGCAGATCCCGTCGCCGGTGCACAGGTCCTGATCGATCCAGACCTCCAGCGGCTCCCCGGCCTGCCCGCCGTCGGCAGCGCCCCCGCCGGTTGCCTCCTGCTGCACGGTCATATCTCCCGCCGTTCCTGCCCTGAATGATCCGATTCCCGCCATGTGCCGGCGGCAAGTCGCTTCCAGGCTGACGGGTGTTGAACTCCTCGACCTTACAACCGGCTGCTTTCCGATGTTGAAGGGTGGGTATTCCCCTGGCGTGAGGGAGTACGCAAGGGTGAAGATCGGACACACCTCTACCGTCTTTGTGATCTAGGGGTTTCAATCACCACCAGCCCAGGTAGGGTCAGGAAGCGTCCAGCTCCCCTTGGAGGAGGTGAGGACCGTGGCAGCCCACGACGACGACATCAACCGCGGCATCCGGCCGGGGCGGGGGTCCGAGGACCCCGCCGGTCAGGTTGCCTATCTCGAGCAGGAAATCGCCGTCCTGCGACGTAAGCTCGCCGACTCTCCGCGACACACGAGGATTCTCGAGGAGCGGATCGTCGAGCTCCAGACAAACCTGGCCGGCGTATCCGCACAAAACGAGCGACTGGCAAATACGCTCCGTGAGGCACGCGACCAGATCGTCGCCCTCAAGGAGGAAGTCGACCGGCTCGCACAGCCGCCGGCCGGATTCGGAGTCTTCCTCCAGGCGAACGAGGACGACACCGTCGACATCTTCACGGGGGGCCGCAAGCTCCGCGTGAACGTCAGCCCCAGCGTCGACTCGGACGAGCTCCGGCGCGGCCAGGAAGTCATGCTCAACGAGGCCCTCAACGTGGTCGAGGCCATGGAATTCGAGCGGGCCGGGGACATCGTCACCCTCAAGGAAATCCTCGAGGACGGCGAGCGCGCCCTGGTCATCGGGCACACCGACGAGGAACGGGTGGTCAGGCTCGCCGAGCCGCTGCTGGACGCCACCATCCGCCCCGGCGACGCCCTCCTGCTCGAACCCCGCTCCGGCTACGTCTACGAAGTGGTCCCCAAGAGCGAGGTCGAAGAACTCGTCCTCGAAGAGGTCCCGGACATCGACTACGACAAGATCGGCGGCCTGGGCGACCAGATCGAGCTGATCCGCGACGCCGTCGAGCTCCCCTACCTCTACCCGGACCTGTTCAAGGAACACGAACTGCGGCCCCCCAAGGGCATCCTGCTCTACGGCCCGCCCGGCTGCGGCAAGACGCTCATCGCCAAGGCCGTCGCCAACTCCCTTGCCAAGAAGGTCGCCGAGGTCACCGGCCAGCCCGCCGGGAAGTCCTACTTCCTGAACATCAAGGGCCCCGAACTCCTCAACAAGTACGTCGGCGAAACCGAACGCCACATCCGCCTCGTCTTCCAGCGCGCCCGGGAGAAGGCAGGCGAGGGCACCCCCGTCATCGTCTTCTTCGACGAGATGGAATCCCTCTTCCGCACCCGGGGATCCGGCGTCAGCTCGGACGTGGAGAACACCATCGTCCCCCAGCTCCTCGCCGAGATCGACGGCGTGGAAGGCCTGGAGAACGTCATCGTCATCGGCGCCTCCAACCGCGAGGACATGATCGACCCCGCGATCCTCCGCCCCGGCCGCCTCGACGTGAAGATCAAGATCGAGCGCCCGGACGCCGAAGCCGCGAGGGACATCTTCGCCAAGTACCTCAAGGCCTCCCTCCCGCTCCACGCCGACGACCTGGCCGAGCACCAGGGATCCTCCGAGGTCGCCGTCCACAGCATGATCCAGACCGTCGTCGAGCAGATGTACGCCGAAACCGAGGAGAACCGCTTCCTCGAGGTCACGTACGCCAACGGCGACAAGGAAGTCCTCTACTTCAAGGACTTCAACTCCGGCGCGATGATCCAGAACATCGTCGACCGGGCCAAGAAGATGGCCATCAAGGCCTTCCTCGAACACAACCAGAAGGGTCTGCGCGTCTCCCACCTCCTCCAGGCCTGCGTGGACGAGTTCAAGGAGAACGAAGACCTGCCCAACACCACCAACCCGGACGACTGGGCCCGGATCTCCGGAAAGAAGGGCGAGCGGATCGTCTTCATCCGCACCCTCGTCACCGGAAAGCAGGGCGCGGACACCGGACGCTCCATCGACACGGTGGCGAACACCGGCCAGTACCTCTGATCGGAGGCGGCTGCGGGTGCCCCACCGGGCACCCGCAGCCGACTGCTTTACCGACAGCATCACCGACCGCTTTTCAGCCGTGACGGGGCGCAGCCAAAGGATTGAAACGATCTCCCCACCGGCGTGGAGTGGTTCTAGGCTCATCCGTACCGCCGCATCCGCAGTGCGGGGTCGGGCACCGCACACGCACCGGACCACCAGCGGTACTTGAGCGCCGCTCCCGAACGGGGGCGCCGCCGGGCAAGGAGGGCCGCATGACCGTACGGCGAGTAATGGGAATCGAGACGGAGTACGGGATCTCCGTCCCCGGTCACCCGAACGCCAATGCCATGCTCACCTCGTCCCAGATCGTCAACGCCTACGCGGCGGCGATGCACCGGGCGCGACGCGCCCGCTGGGACTTCGAGGAGGAGAACCCGCTGCGGGACGCCCGCGGCTTCGACCTCGCCCGCGAGGCCGCCGACAGCAGCCAGCTCACCGACGAGGACATCGGCCTGGCCAACGTCATCCTGACCAACGGCGCACGACTCTACGTCGACCACGCCCACCCCGAATACAGCTCCCCGGAAATCACCAACCCCCTGGACGCCGTCCTCTGGGACAAGGCCGGCGAACGGATCATGGCCGAGGCCGCCGTACGCGCCGCCCAGCTCCCCGGCGCCCAGCCGATCCAGCTCTACAAGAACAACACCGACAACAAGGGCGCCTCCTACGGCACGCACGAGAACTACCTGATGAAGCGGGAGACCCCCTTCTCGGAGATCGTGCGCCACCTCACCCCCTTCTTCGTCTCCCGCCAGGTGATCACCGGCGCCGGCCGCGTCGGCATCGGCCAGGACGGCCGCGAACACGGCTTCCAGATCAGCCAGCGCGCCGACTACTTCGAGGTCGAGGTCGGCCTCGAAACCACCCTCAAACGGCCCATCATCAACACCCGCGACGAGCCCCACTCGGACGCAGAGAAGTACCGCCGCCTCCACGTGATCATCGGCGACGCCAACCTCTCCGAGATCTCCACCTACCTCAAACTCGGCACCACCGCACTGGTCCTGTCCATGATCGAGGACGGGTTCATCACCGTCGACCTCGCCGTCGAACAACCCGTCCGCACCCTCCACCAGGTCTCCCACGACCCCGACCTGCGCCACCTGATCACGCTGCGCAGCGGCCGCACCCTGACCGCCGTGCAACTGCAGATGGAGTACTTCGAGCTGGCGCGCAAGTACGTGGAGGAGCGGTTCGGGGCCGACGCGGACGAGCAGACCAAGGACGTGCTGTCCCGCTGGGAGGACGTCCTGGGGCGGCTGGAGAGCGATCCGATGAGCCTCGCCGGCGAGCTGGACTGGATCGCCAAGCGGCAGATCCTGGAGGGATACCGGCGGCGCGACGGGCTCGGCTGGGACGCCGCCCGGCTCCACCTGGTCGACCTCCAGTACGCGGACGTACGGCCCGACAAGGGCCTGTACAACCGCCTGGTGGCCCGCGGCAAGATGAAGCGGCTGGTGGAGGAGGAGGCCGTGGAGCGGGCCTCCGCGAAGCCGCCGGAGGACACCCGGGCGTACTTCCGCGGGCGGTGCCTGGAGCAGTACGCGGACGACGTCGCCGCGGCCTCCTGGGACTCGGTGATCTTCGACCTGCCGGGCCGCGACTCCCTCCAGCGCGTCCCGACCCTGGAACCCCTGCGGGGTACCCGCAAGCACGTCAAGGAGCTGCTGGACCGCTGCCGGACGGCGGAGGACCTGGTGCGGGTGCTCAGCGGGAACTGAACGGCTCCCGGGAGGGGGCCTGAAAGCCCCCTCTCCCGGGAATCATGGGAACACCCGGACGTTGTCAAAGTACCGGGACGAAAGCCCGGCCCTCCTTGTAGGGTCCGAAGTAGGGTCTGATCTTGAGGGATCCCGAATCCCGGGGTCCCTCGTCACGAGCGTGCGAACCGAGCGGGGTGAGGTAGACATGGCGACCAAGGACACCGGCGGCGGACAGCAGAAGGCCACTCGCTCGACCGAGGAGGTCGAGGAGCAGGCCGCGGAAGCACAGTCCGACCTCAAGGAGCGGCAGGAGAAGCTCTCCGACGACGTCGACTCCGTACTTGACGAGATTGACGATGTCCTCGAGGAGAATGCTGAGGACTTCGTGCGGTCGTTCGTTCAGAAAGGTGGCCAGTAAGGCCATTTGACCTTCGAATCGAAGGTGGGGGGTAAGGTGAGTGTCCGAGGGCACCAAGCGGTGTTCGCGATGCAAGCAGGACAAACCGCGGGGGGAGTTCGCGAGCAACCGCTCGGCGGCCGACGGCTTACAGGCCTACTGCCGCGAGTGTTGGGCGGAGTACTACAAAGCCCGGCAGGAGGCGAAAGGGCGGACGGTGCGGGTCAAGGTGGACGTGCCGTCCGGCCACAAACGGTGTCCGCAGTGCGAAGAGATCAAGCCGCACTCGGAATGGGAGCCCAACAAGACCACCTCGGACGGATGGTCCAGCTATTGCCGTTCGTGTCGGGCGAAGCGCAACAGGGCGAGTTACTTCATGCGGAAGTACGGCATTACCGAGGCCGAGCGCGACGAGATGATCGCAGCTCAGGGTGGCGTGTGCGTGATCTGCCGGGATGCCCCCGCCGAGCACGTTGATCACGATCATCAGACGGGTAAGGTCCGAGGCGTACTGTGCTTCAGCTGCAACGCAGCCCTGGGGCAGTTCAAGGATCGGCCGGACGTCATAAGGCGTGCAGCCGCTTACGTGGAAGGAAACCTGTGGAACCCAACACTCGTGGCACAGGGCGTCTGCCGGCAGCCTTCCTGACGCCGGGGTCGTCGTCCTTCATGGACTTCCTGGCGGATCACCAGCCGGAGCTCCTGCCGGGCAACCGGAAGCTTCCGGAGGGGATCGTCGAGGCGCCGCACGGCACGACCATCGTGGCCGCCACCTTCCCCGGCGGGGTGGTCCTCGCCGGTGACCGGCGGGCGACGATGGGCAACATGATCGCGCAGCGGGACATCGAGAAGGTGTTCCCGGCGGACGAGTACTCCGCGGTCGGCATCGCCGGCACGGCCGGCCTGGCCGTGGAGATGGTGAAGCTGTTCCAGCTGGAGCTGGAGCACTTCGAGAAGGTGGAGGGGGCGACCCTCTCCCTGGAGGGCAAGGCGAACCGGCTCTCCACCATGATCCGGAGCAATCTGGGCATGGCCATGCAGGGCCTGGCCGTGGTCCCGCTCTTCGCGGGCTACGACGAGGGCAAGGAGAAGGGCCGCATCTTCTCCTACGACGTGACCGGCGGCCGCTCCGAGGAGCACGGCTACGCCGCCACCGGTTCGGGTTCGATCTTCGCCCGCGGGTCGATGAAGAAGCTGTACCGGCCGGACCTGACGGAGGAGCAGGCCACCACGCTGGTCGTCCAGGCGCTGTACGACGCCGCCGACGACGACTCGGCGACCGGCGGACCGGACCTCTACCGCAACATCTATCCGATCGTCACCGTCATCACCGACGAGGGCTTCCGGCGGCTGACCGAGGACGAGTCCCAGGCTCTGGCCCGCAAGGTCACCGACCGCCGCCTCCAGGAGCCGGACGGCCCGCGCGCCGCCCTGCTCTGATCCGTAACAGCCCCTCAGGAGCCCAGAAGAAAGGGACGGTCAGCCGGTGTCGACTCCGTTCTACGTCTCCCCGCAGCAGGCGATGGCCGACCGGGCGGAATACGCCCGCAAGGGCATCGCCCGCGGTCGCAGCCTTGTCGTGCTGCAGTACGCCGACGGCATCGTGTTCGTCGGTGAGAACCCGTCCCGTGCGCTGCACAAGTTCAGCGAGATCTACGACCGGATCGGCTTCGCGGCCGCCGGCAAGTACAACGAGTACGAGAACCTGCGGATCGGGGGTGTGCGCTACGCGGACCTGCGCGGGTACACCTACGACCGTGACGATGTGACGGCGCGTGGGCTGGCGAACGTGTACGCGCAGACGCTCGGCACGATCTTCTCCAGTGCGGGTGAGAAGCCGTACGAGGTGGAGTTGGTCGTGGCCGAGGTCGGTACGACCGCGGCGGGTGACCAGATCTACCGGTTGCCGCACGACGGGTCGATCGTGGACGAGCACGGTTCGGTCGCGGTCGGTGGCAATGCGGAGCAGATCAGCAGCTACCTCGATCAGCGCCACCGGGAGGGGATGACCCTGTCGGAGGCGTTGAAGCTGGCAGTGCAGGCGCTGTCCAGTCAGGCGAACGGTGCGGACAAGACCATTCCGGCGGAGCGGCTGGAGGTGGCGGTGCTGGACCGGACGCGGGCGCAGCAGCGGAAGTTCAAGCGGATCCGCGGTCGGCAGTTGGCGCGGTTGCTGGAGGCGGATGTTCCGGCGGCGGTGCAGGCCGATGCGGTGTCGAACGACGAGGGTCCGGAGGAGGACGCCGAGTAGGCGTCGTTTCCGGTTCGCGGATGCGTGTTCCGCCCCGGTCCTGTCTCTTCGGAGGTGGGGCCGGGGCGGTTCGTGTTTTGTGCGGTGTTTCAGGGGTGGGTGGTCGGTGGGGGTGCCGTGGAGGCGCGTACGACGAGGTCGACGGGGATGTCCGGGGCGGTCCAGGGGGTGCCGTCGAGGACGGCGAGGAGGGCGGCCATGCCCTGTTCGCCGACGCGTTCCGCGGGCAGGCGGAGGGTGGTGAGTTCGGGTTCGACGGCGGTGGCGAGGGCGAGGTCGTCGATGCCGGTCACGGAGAGGTCGTCGGGGACGCGCAGGCCGAGTCGGCGGGCGGCCTTGCAGGCGCCGACGGCGAGGATGTCGTCGTCGCAGATGACGGCGGTGGGTCGGGCGGCGGGGTCGGCGAGGGCGGCTTCCATGGCGGTGCGGGCCTCGGTGACGTCGAGGGGGGCCCGGACGGTGCGGAGCTCGGTGTGGGGGCCGAGGAGGCGGGCGAGGGCCTGGGCGCGGACGTCGAAGGTCCAGGAGTCGACGGCGGCGGCGAAGTGGAGGAAGCGGCGGTGCCCGAGGGCCTGGAGGTGTTCGGTGACCTGGCGGATGCCGTCGGCCATGGCGAGGTTGACGTGGGCGGCGGCGCGGCCGGAGCCGGGGGCGCTGTCGAGCATGACGAGGGGGAGTCCGTCGCCGCCGATGGCGTCGAGGGCGCCGGCGGCCATGGAGGAGGCGATGACCCCGTCGAGGGCGGCGCGGGCGGAGGCGAAGGGGTCGCGGGCGGGGCCGGTGCCGTCGGGGGAGGGGTAGAGGACGACGCCGAAGCCGTGTGCGGCGGCGACGCGGGCGGCTCCGGTGTAGACGCGGGCGAAGAACTCGTTGGTGAGGGCGGGGACGACGAGGAGGGCGGTGCGGGTGCTGCCGAGGCGGAGGTTGCGGGCGGCGAGGTTGGGGCGGTAGCCGAGGTCGGCGGCGGTGGTGCGGACGAGGTCGGCGGTGCGCTCGGAGATGCGGCCGCGCCATTTGTCGCCGAGGACGAGGGAGACGGTGGCCTGGGAGACTCCGGCGGCGGTGGCGACGTCCCTGCTGGTGGGTCTCGTCACACGGGTCTCCTGTAAGGCGAGGTGGGAGGGGTGGGGCCGGTCGTGCGGCTGGACCCCCGGGCTGCGGCCATGGTACGTATGACCCGCCTAGTTATACGTATTACCCCGGCAGGTCCGGGCAGAAGGGGGCGGAGATGGCCGCGGGATACGCGGAGCTGCTCAGGACCAGGCATGCGGCGCGGCTGCTGGCGGGCACGCTCGTCGGCCGGCTGCCGAACGCCACGGCCGCGATCGCGATCGTGCTGTTCGTCCGGGCCGAGGGGGGCAGCTACAGCCTCGCGGGTGCTCTCGCCGCCGTCTACGGTGTGGCCAATGCCGTGGGTCAGCCGCTGCTGGGTCGCGCGGTGGACCTGTACGGGCAGCCCCGGGTCCAGCTGCCGTCCGCCGTGGTGGCCGCGCTGGGCATGGCCTGGCTGGCGCTGGCGGGCACGGGCTCGGCGGCGGTCGCGTACGCCGCGATGGTGGTCGCCGGTTTCTTCTCCCCGCCGCTGGAGGGCGGGCTTCGGGCGCTGTGGCCGAGCGTGCTCGGTGGCCGGGAGGAGCGGGTGCACGCCGCGTACGCGCTGGACGCCGTGGCCCAGGAGGTCATGTACACCGTCGGGCCGCTGATCGTGACGGTGTCCGTCGCGCTGTGGAGTCCGGCGGGGGCCCTGCTGGTGATCAACGCTCTGGGTGTGCTCGGTGCGCTGTCGGTGGTGATGTCCGAGCCCTCTCGTGCGTGGCGTTCCGAGCCGCGTGAGGCGCACTGGCTGGGTGCGCTGCGTTCGTCGGGGCTGCGGGCGCTGCTCGGCTCCTTCTTCTTCGTGGGCATGGCCCTGGGGTCGATCACGGTGGCGGCGATCGCCTACTCCGACCGCAACGGTGGTCAGGCGGTGTACGGCTGGTTGATGGCGGCCCTGGGTCTGGGTGCGCTCGTGGGTGGTGTGGCGTACGGGGCCCGGCAGTGGAGCGGGGCGCCGGAGCGGCGGCTGCGGCTGCTGGTGGGGTTCCTGGCGCTGGGCTATCTGCCGCTGCTGTCGACCCCCGGTCCGGTGGTCATGACGGCGCTGACGGCTCTTGCGGGGGTGTTCCTGGCGCCGACGATCGCGTGTGCGTTCATCGTCGTGGACCGGCATGCGCCGGCGGGTACGGTCACGGAGGCGTTCTCCTGGTTGGTGACGTTCTTCGGGGTGGGTGCGGCCGCGGGTACGGCGGTGGCGGGTCCGGCCGTGGAACTGGGCGGTACGGTGACCGGGTTCGGTGTGGCGTGCGTGGCGGGTGCGGCGGCGTTGGTGGTGCTGACGGCGACTCAGCGGGTCCTTGCTGCTCCGGGGCGTTCGCGGACGGTGGCGGGGTCGGCGGCGGGTGCTGCGGAGGCGGCGGAGGCCCGGCTCGTCGGGAACTGATCGAAACGGCGTTCCCGAAGCCGGTTTCAGACGGGGGCCAAAGGCGTAATGTTCAGTCATGGACCGCCGCATTTTCGGGCTGGAGAACGAGTACGGCGTCACGTGCACGTTCAGGGGACAGCGCCGACTGTCTCCTGACGAAGTGGCGCGCTACCTCTTCCGCCGTGTCGTGTCATGGGGCCGCAGCAGCAATGTGTTCCTGCGGAACGGTGCCCGTCTGTACCTCGATGTGGGATCGCATCCGGAATATGCAACTCCCGAATGTGACAACGTGACGGAACTCGTCACCCACGACAAGGCCGGCGAGCGCATTCTCGAAGGTCTGTTGGTCGACGCCGAACGCCGCCTGCACGAGGAGGGGATCGCGGGCGACGTCTACCTCTTCAAGAACAACACCGACTCGGCGGGAAACTCGTACGGCTGCCACGAGAACTATCTGGTGGCGCGGCACGGGGAATTCTCCCGCCTGGCGGACATCCTCATTCCGTTCCTCGTCACGCGGCAGCTGATCTGCGGGGCGGGCAAGGTGCTGCAGACGCCGCGGGGTGCCGTCTACTGCGTGAGCCAGCGGGCCGAGCACATCTGGGAGGGCGTCAGCTCCGCGACGACGCGGTCCCGGCCGATCATCAACACGCGTGACGAGCCGCACGCGGACGCCGAGCGGTACCGCCGGCTGCACGTGATCGTCGGGGACTCGAACATGTCCGAGACGACGATGCTGCTGAAGGTCGGGGCCACCGACCTGGTGCTGCGGATGATCGAGGCGGGCACGGTGATGCGGGACCTGACCCTGGAGAACCCGATCCGGGCGATCCGGGAGGTCAGTCACGACACCACGGGTCAGCGCAAGGTGCGTCTGGCGAGTGGGCGCGAGGCCTCGGCGTTGGAGATCCAGCGCGAGTACTACGACAAGGCGGTGGACTTCGCCGAGCGCCGGGGGATCCGTTCCGGCACGGTGGAGCAGGTGCTGGAGTTGTGGGGCCGGACGCTGGACGCGGTCGAGGCGCAGGACCTGGACCGGATCGCGACGGAGATCGACTGGGTCATGAAGTACCAGCTGATCGAGCGGTACCGGGCCAAGCACGGCATGACCATGTCGAATCCGCGGGTGGCCCAGATAGACCTCGCGTACCACGACATCCACCGTCGGCGGGGGCTGTACTACCTGCTGGAGCGCAAGGGGCAGGCGACGCGGATCTGCAACGACCTCAAGATCTTCGAGGGGAAGTCGGTGCCGCCGCAGACGACGCGGGCGCGGTTGCGGGGTGATTTCATCCGGCGGGCGCAGGAGCAGCGGCGGGACTTCACGGTGGACTGGGTGCACCTGAAGCTGAACGACCAGGCGCAGCGGACGGTGCTGTGCAAGGACCCGTTCCGGTCGGTGGATGACCGGGTGGAGAAGCTGATCGCTGGCATGTGACATCGCACTGATTGCGGCCAGGGCCTCGTACGGATCTCGTACGAGGCCCTGGCACACCTTAGAGTGGCGACGACCGTTGCCGTCTGAGATCTGAGGAACACGTGCGCCGACTTGCCGGCCTGCTGGTCGTACCCGCTCTGCTGCTGTCCACGGCAGCCTGTGGCGACAGTGGCTCCGACTCCGCCGATATGAAGAACGGGGTGCCCGCGATCACCGAGGGCGCCAAGTTCGGAGAGACCCCGAAGCTGTCCAAGGGCGAGGGCGACCCGCCGAAGGAGCTGAAGGTGGAGACCATCAGCGAGGGCACCGGCCCGGCGCTGAAGAAGGGCGACGTCGCCCAGGTCAACTACCTCGGCCAGGTCTGGGACGGCAAGGAGCCGTTCGACCAGAGCTTCGGCAAGGGCAAGCCGTTCGAGGTGACGATCGGTGCCGGCATGGTCATCAAGGGGTGGGACCAGGGCCTGGAGGGCAAGAAGGTCGGCAGCCGGCTGGAGCTGGTGATCCCGCCGGACATGGGCTACGGAGCCAAGGGTTCCGGCGACAAGATCAAGCCGAACGCCACGCTGGTCTTCGTCGTGGACATCGTCAAGGGAACCAGCGTTCCCGTCTCGGCGACGGGCAAGGAGGTCCCGCAGGAGGACAAGGCCCTGCCCAAGGTCGGTACGAACACGGACGGCAAGGAAGTCTCCGTGACGGTCCCGAAGGACAGCGAGCCGCCGGCCAAGCTGGTCTCGAACTACGTGCTGGAGGGTGACGGCCCGGCCGTCAAGGACACCGACAGCGTCGTCGTGAAGTTCCACGGCAAGACGTGGAAGGACGACAAGACCTTCGAGAGCACGTACGCCCTGGACCAGACGGTGACCTGGCCGATGGACCAGATCTCGGTCAAGGGCCTCAAGGAGGGCCTGGTCGGCAAGAAGGCCGGCAGCCGCATCCTGCTGGTGATCCCGCCGGACCAGGGCTTCGGCGCGGAGGCCAAGGGCACGATCCCGGCGAACTCGACGCTGGTGTTCAGCCTCGACATCCTCGCGGTGATGTAAGACTGTCCCGGTTGTCCTCCCGGCCACCGTCGGGAGGGCCCGTACGTTTTTCTGAGGAGCAGTTCACGTGAGCGACCAGCTCGAGAAGCCCGAGATCGACTTCCCCGAGGGCCCGGCCCCGAAGGACCTCGTCATCGAGGACATCTGGGAGGGCGACGGCCCGGTGGCCGAGGCCGGTCAGAAGGTCTCCGTCCACTACGTCGGCGTGGCCTTCTCCACCGGCGAGGAGTTCGACGCCTCCTGGAACCGCGGCGCCCCGCTGCCGTTCGTCCTGGGCATCGGCCAGGTCATCAAGGGCTGGGACCAGGGCGTCCAGGGCATGAAGGTCGGCGGCCGCCGCAAGCTGACCATCCCCGCCCACCTCGCCTACGGCGACCACAGCCCGACCCCGGCCATCCAGCCGGGCGAGACGCTGATCTTCGTCTGCGACCTGATGGGCGTCGGCTGAACCAGCCGCCCCTGACGGGTACGAGGGCCCCTGCCGCGAGGCGGGGGCCCTCGCTTTTGCCCCGGAGCGCCGGGGCGGTACGGTCAACGGTCACGGACATGTAATGGGAGAAGGGCGGAAGGGCGTCGATGGCGATTGCCAAGGCCGAGCGGCTGATGAATCTGGCGCTGTGCCTGCTGGGGACCCGCCGGCCGTTGAGCAAGCGCGAGCTGCGCGGCTCCATCGAGGCGTACATGGAAGCGGGCAACGACGAGTCCTTCAACCGCATGTTCGAGCGGGACAAGGACGACCTGCGCGAGCTCGGCCTCGTCATCGAGACCGTGGAGAACCTGGAGGGCGAGACCGGCTACCTCGCCCGCCGTGACAGCAACCGGCTGCCGCCCGTCTCCCTGGACGCCGAGGAGGCGGCCGCCCTGGGCCTGGCGGCCAAGGTCTGGCAGCAGGCCCGCCTCGCCGGCGCCGCCAGCGGCGCCCTGCAGAAGCTTCGGGCCGGCGGCATGCCGGAGGCGGAGGACCCGTACGAGGGCCAGCACAGCGCCATCGAGCCGCGCATCCCGGTCCACGAGGCCGCCTTCGAACCGCTGATGCTGGCCTGCCGCGACCGCCGGCCCGTGGTCTTCGACTACCGCAAGTCCACCGCCGCCCGGCCGGAGACCCGGCAGGTGGAGCCGTGGGCCCTGGAGTGCTGGCGCGGCCACTGGTACCTGGCCGGCCACGACCGCGACCGCGGGGCGGAGCGGGTGTTCCGGCTCTCCCGGATCACCGGCAAGGTCCGCTCCCGGGCCGGTACGTACACCGCCGAGGTCCCGGACGTGGTCACCGTCCGCGAAACCGTCGCGGGCTGGGCCGGGGAGAGCGCGGACCGCACCGCCGTGATCCGGCTGCGGGCCGGCGCCGGCTACCCGCTGCGGGCCAAGGCCACCGCCACCCGCGAGGGCGTCGCGGACGGCTGGGACGAGCTGGAGATCCCGTACGGGCACGGGCTCGACGCCTGGCTCGTCGAGTTCGGTCCGGACGTCGTGGTGGTGGAGCCCGCCGACCTGCGGGCGGACGTGGTGGACCGGCTGCGCGCCGTCGCCGCGGGCTGAGGCCGCCCCGGGCCGCAGGGAGGCGGCCCGCCACTCGGCCAGGGGCAGCGGGCCGCGACCGCGGCCGTGCCCGCACCGGTCGCGTACCGGCCCCGCACCCGATCCCGTCCGCCGCACCATCCGCACACCGCACCGTACGCACGACGTGCCCTGAGGGGGAGACCTACCAGCATGGCCGCCAACGCCATCGACCAGACCCGCCGGATGCTGTCCCTGGTGACCTACCTGCGCGAGCGCCCCGGCGCGCACGTCGCCGACGTCGCCCGCGCCTTCGGGATCACCGAGGACGAGCTCATCTCCGACCTCGACGTGCTGCCGATGTGCGGCACCAGCTTCCGCGGCGGCGACCTGCTCGACATCGACACCGACGGCGAGCGCATCTGGTGGCACAACGCCGACGCCTCCGGTGAGTCCACCGCCGAGCCGCTGCGCCTGGCCGCCGACGAGGCCACCGCCCTGCTGGTGGCGGCCCGCGCCGTCGCCACCCTGCCCGGGCTGCGCGAGAGCGACCGGGACGCCCTGCTGCGCGCCACCGCCAAGCTGGAGGCGGCCGCCGGGGAGGTCGCCGGGGCCAGCTCCCGGCTGTCGGTGACCTTCGAGTCCGAGGGCGGCGTCTTCGCCGACGTCGACCGGGCCATCGCCGAGCGCCGTCGGCTGTGGCTGCGCTACTACTCGCCCGCGCGCGACGAGCTCACCGAGCGCACCGTCGACCCGATCCGCCTCTTCGCGGTGGGCCACACGTACATGGAGGGGTGGTGCCACCTCTCCGAGGCGCGGCGCACCTTCCGCCTCGACCGGGTGGCCGAGATCCGACTGCTCGACGAGCGCTCCGAGCCGCCCGCCATCGAGCCGCGCGACCTGTCCGTCGGGCTGGTCCAGCCGGCCGCCGAGGACCCGCAGGTCGTCGTCGAGGTGGGCCCGGCCGGCCGCTGGGTGGCCGAGTACTACCCGCACGACAGCGCCGAGGAACTCGCCGACGGCGGCCTGCGGATCACGCTGCGCAGCCCCGACCCGGGTTCGCTGCGCCGCCTCGCGCTGCGGCTGGGCCGCGACGGCCGGATCGTGTCGCCGCCGGAGCTGGCGCAGAGCGCACGGCAGGCGGCCCGCGAGGCACTGGCCGGGTACGGGGAACAGGGCTGAGCCCGCACCGCCGGGGCCGGACCGCAGCGCGCGGGGCCGACCGGGCCGGCGGCGGCCGCGCCCGGCGCGGCGGTTGGGCAGGGAAGAAGAACCGCGAGGGGAGCGCCGAGGATGTCGCGAATGTCTGGGCCGCGGGGCGGGCAGGGCGCCGCGGGGCCGCCGGGACGGCCCGCCGTGGCGGGGCCGGTCTCCTTCAGGGCCGCCTGTCCCGACTGCCGGGCCCGCTTCGAGCTGGACGCGGCCGCCCTGCGGCTGGTCATCGGCGGTAGCCGGCGGACCACGTTCTACTCCTTCACCTGCCCCGAGTGCGCCGCGTCCGTCCGCAAACCGGCCGGTGAGCGCATCGTGGAACTGCTCACCGGCGGCGGTGTCAGCACCCTGCGCAGTGTCTGACGGAGCGGTGGCCTAGGCTCGTCCCATGCTGTGGCCGATGCTCGCTATCGCCCTGGGATTCCTCGGGCTCACCGTCCTCGCCGTCCTGGCGCTGCGCGTCTTCGCCGAGGTCCGGCGGCTGTCCGGTCAGGTCGCGCTCGCCAGCCGCCGGATCACGGCCGCCTCCGGGGACCTGGAGCGGGCGGCGGAGGACCTGGCCCGGGCCGGCCGCGAGACCGCGCACCGCTGAGCCATCCGCGTCCGGCTGGTATCGCGTCCGGCAGGTGTATGGAAAGTGCGGGACGCGACCCGTACCGTCGGACGCAGCCGCGCGCAAGGCGTGGTACCCCGGGGGATTGCCGGTCGTTAACCCCCGGGGGTTACGATCCTTGGAGCGGTCCGAGGATCACGGTCCGATGCCGTTGCCACCACAACCAGCCGTTTCGGTGAGAAGGAAGACACACATGATCGGCAATCTGAAGCCCCTCGAGATCCTTCTGATCATCGCGGTCATCGTGCTCCTGTTCGGTGCGAAGAAGCTCCCCGAGATGGCCCGCTCCCTCGGCAAGTCGGCCCGTATCCTCAAGAGCGAGGCCAAGGCCATGAAGAGCGAGAGCGCCGCGGAGGACGCCGCGCGCACCGCCGACCCGGCCCCGCAGCAGGCTGCCCCGCGCACCATCAAGGCGGCCCCCGGCGACGTGACCAGCTCCCGCCCCGTCGGCGAGCCGAACCACACCGCCCAGGGCTGATCCGCCGGTCACGACCGCGGTCCGCGCCGTGGTCGCGATCACGGTCGCGCCGGTCATCTGCAACGAGACAAGGGACGTGGGTTGCTCAAGACCGCCCGCAAGCAAGACAAGCAGGGCAAGCGGCAGGAGAAGGACGCCGAAGGGCGGATGCCTCTCGTCGAGCACCTGCGTGAGCTGAGAAACCGCCTGCTGAAGTCGGTCCTGGCGATCCTCGTGATCACCGTGGTGGCGGCCGTCTACTACAAGGACGTCATCGACTTCATGCTGAAGCCGATGCTCGACTCCGTCGGCTGCACCGACGGCGTGGTCTCGCAGCGCAACGGCCGGCCCTGCGCCGACATGACCGTGAACGGCCTCATCGCGCCGTTCTCTATCGCCCTCAAGGTCTCGCTCACCGCCGGCGTGGTCCTCTCCGCCCCGGTCTGGCTGTACCAGCTGTGGGCCTTCGTCGCGCCCGGCCTGCACGGCCACGAGAAGAAGTACGCGATCGGCTTCGTCGCGATCGGCGCGCCGCTCTTCGGTGCCGGCGCGGTACTCGCGTACAAGCTGCTGCCGCAGACCGCCACGATCCTGCTCGAATTCACCCCTGAGCACGCGCGCAACCTGCTCCCGGTCGACGACTACCTCGACCTGGTCACCCGCATGGTCATCGTCTTCGGGCTGGCCTTCGAGCTGCCGCTGCTGCTGATCCTGCTGAACTTCACCGGGGTCCTCACCGCGAAGCGGCTCGCGAGCTGGTGGCGCGCGATGGTCCTCGGCATCACCGTCTTCGCGGCGTTCGCGACGCCGACCGGCGACCCGCTGACGATGCTGTCGCTGGCCGCCCCGATCGTCGCCCTGTACTTCGTCGCCCTCGGGATCTGCCTGGTCAACGACCGCAGGCGGCGCCGCAACAACCCCGATGCGCTGCTCGCCGACGACGAGGCCGCCGAGCTCGACCTCACGCCCGCCCCGATCGGCGGGGTGGAGGCGGTGGCCGCACCCACGCCGCTGCCCGAGCAGACCGACGGCGGACGCCGGAAGATCAACGGTTACGACGACGCCACCTGACGGTTACGACGGCGCCACCCGGCAGGTACATTCCCTGCGGTGAGCGCTGAGATCACCCTCTTCGTCAATCCCACCGCAGGACGCGGCCGGGGCGCGCACTCCGCGCAGCCGGCCGCGTCCGCGCTCCGGGACGCCGGCTTCCACGTCCGCACCGTCGTCGGCACGGACGCCGAGGACGCCCTCGCGCGGCTGCGCACGGCCGTCCGCGAGGGAACCGGGGCGGTGATCGCCGTCGGTGGCGACGGCGTGGTCTCCCTCGCCCTGCAGGCCCTGGCCGGGACCCTGGTGCCGCTCGGGGTGATCGCGGCGGGCACCGGCAACGACTTCGCCCGCTCCCTGGGCCTGCCCGTGCGGGAACCCGCCCGGGCGGCACGGCTGGCCGCCGAGGCCCTCAAGGAGAGCCGGCTGCGGGAGATCGACCTCGGACGGGTGGCCGGGACCTGGTTCGGGACCGTGCTCTGCTCCGGCTTCGACTCCCGGGTCAACGACCGCGGCAACCGGATGCGGCTGCCCGCCGGCCGCTTCAAGTACGACCTGGCGATGATCGCGGAACTGGCTGCCTTCCGGCCCTTCCGGTACCGGATCACCCTCGACGACGGCCCCGCCGTCGAGACCGAGGCCACCCTGGTCGCCGTCGGCAACGGATCCTCCTACGGGGGCGGCATGCGGATCTGCGCCGACGCCGTCCCCGACGACGGGCTCTTCGACGTCGTGGTCGTCGGCGACTGCAGCCGGACCACCCTGCTGACGGTGTTCCCGCAGGTCTACAAGGGGACCCACCTCGACCACCCCAAGGTCACCGTCCACCGGGCCGCGAAGGTCACGCTGGAGGCCGCGGGCCTGACCGCCTACGCCGACGGCGAGCGGGTCGGGCCGCTGCCGGTCACCGCCGAGTGCGTCCCCGCGGCCGCACGGATCCTCGGCTGACGCCGCGGCCGCCCCGGGCCCCGGACCGGTCATAAAGATCGCGACTGTTGTCAGGGGCGGCGGGTAGGCTCGACAGCAAGATGACCGAAGAACTCTCACCCGCCGAGCGGTACGCCGCTGCCCGGATCCGCGCCGCCGAGGAAGCCACCGCCCTGGCCCCCTTCCGCGAGCTGTACGACTTCGACCTGGACGCGTACCAGGTCGACGCCTGCAAGGCACTGGAGGCCGGCAAGGGCGTGCTGGTCGCCGCCCCGACCGGCTCGGGCAAGACCATCGTCGGCGAGTTCGCCGTGCACCTGGCCCTGCGCCAGGGGCGCAAGTGCTTCTACACGACACCGATCAAGGCCCTGTCGAACCAGAAGTACGCCGACCTCGTCAAGCGCTACGGCGCCGACCGCGTCGGCCTGCTGACCGGCGACAACAGCGTGAACTCCGAGGCGCCCGTGGTCGTCATGACCACCGAGGTGCTCCGCAACATGCTGTACGCGGGCTCGCAGTCCCTGCTGGGCCTCGGCTACGTCGTGATGGACGAGGTGCACTACCTCTCCGACCGGTTCCGCGGAGCCGTCTGGGAGGAAGTGATCATCCACCTCCCCGAGTCCGTGACGCTGGTGTCCCTGTCGGCCACCGTGTCCAACGCCGAGGAGTTCGGCGACTGGCTCGACACGGTCCGCGGCGACACCGAGGTGATCGTCTCCGAGGAGCGGCCCGTCCCGCTGTGGCAGCACGTCATGGCCGGCCGCCGGATCCACGACCTCTTCGAGGAGGAGACCGACCACGGAGGCCGCGGCTCCGGCCGCCGCGAGGTCAACCCCGACCTGCTGCGCATGGCCCGCGAGGAGAACAGCCGCGGCTACAACCCCAAGGACCGGCGGCGCGGCAAGATGGTCCGCGAGGCCGACCGCGAGCGCGAGCGGCGCTCCCGCAACCGGATCTGGACCCCGGGCCGCCCCGAGGTGATCGCCCGCCTCGACGGCGACGGGCTCCTGCCCGCCATCAACTTCATCTTCAGCAGGGCCGGCTGCGAGGCAGCCGTCCAGCAGTGCCTCTTCGCCGGCCTGCGGCTCAACGACGAGTCGGCCCGCCTGAAGGTCCGTGAGATCGTCGAGGAGCGGACGGCGTCCATCCCCGCCGAGGACCTCCACGTCCTCGGGTACTACGAGTGGCTCGAAGGCCTCGAACGCGGCATCGCCGCGCACCACGCCGGCATGCTGCCCACCTTCAAGGAGGTCGTGGAGGAGCTCTTCGTCCGCGGCCTGGTCAAGGCAGTCTTCGCCACCGAGACCCTGGCGCTCGGCATCAACATGCCCGCGCGCACGGTGATCCTGGAGAAGCTGGTCAAGTGGAACGGCGAACAGCACGCCGACATCACCCCCGGCGAGTACACGCAGCTGACCGGCCGCGCCGGCCGCCGCGGCATCGACGTCGAGGGCCACGCCGTGGTCCTGTGGCAGCGCGGCATGGACCCGGCCGCGCTCGCCGGTCTCGCCGGCACCCGCACGTATCCGCTGCGCTCCAGCTTCAAACCCTCGTACAACATGGCGGTCAACCTGGTGCAGCAGTTCGGGCGGCACCGCTCGCGCGAGCTGCTGGAGACCTCCTTCGCGCAGTTCCAGGCCGACCGCTCCGTCGTCGGGATCTCCCGGCAGGTCCAGCGCAACGAGGAGGGCCTCACCGGCTACCGCGAGGGCATGACCTGCCACCTCGGGAACTTCGAGGAGTACGCGCAGCTGCGCCGCGACCTGAAGGACCGCGAGACGGAACTGGCCAAGCAGGGCGCGGCCCAGCGCCGGGCCCAGGCCGCCGACTCCCTGGAGAAGCTCAAGCCGGGCGACATCATCCACGTCCCCACCGGCAAGTTCGCCGGGCTCGCCCTCGTCCTCGACCCCGGCGTGCCCGCCGGCCGGGTCCACGGGTACCGCGGCCAGGAGTACGCCGAGGGCCCGCGCCCGCTCGTCCTCACCGCCGAACGGCAGGTCAAGCGGCTCGCGTCGATCGACTTCCCGGTGCCGGTCGAAGCCATCGACCGGATGCGGATCCCGCGGAACTTCAACGCCCGCTCCCCGCAGTCCCGCCGCGACCTCGCCTCCCAACTGCGGGCCAAGGCCGGGCACGTCACCCCCGAGAGGGGCCGCCGCGGCCGGGCCGCCGCCGCCGACGACCGCCAGATCGCCCGGCTGCGCGCCGAACTGCGGGCGCACCCCTGCCACGGCTGCGACGAGCGCGAGGACCACGCCCGCTGGGCGGAGCGCTACCACCGGCTCAAGCGGGACACCCAGGCGCTGGAGCGGCGCATCGAGGGCCGGACGAACACCATCGCCCGCACCTTCGACCGGATCCACCGGCTCCTGACCGAGCTGGACTACCTGCGCGAGGACGAGGTCACCGAGCACGGCAAGCGGCTCGCCCGGCTCTACGGCGAGCTCGACCTGCTGGCCTCCGAATGCCTGCGCGAGGGAGTCTGGGAAGGCCTGAACCCGGCCGAGCTGGCCGCCTGCGTCTCCGCGCTGGTCTTCGAGGCACGGCAGTCCGACGACGCGGTGACGCCGAAGGTGCCCGGCGGCGCCGCGAAGGCCGCCCTCGGCGAGATGGTCCGCATCTGGGGCCGCCTCGACGCGCTGGAGGAGGAGCACCGCATCAACCAGGCCGAGGGCGTGGGACAGCGCGAGCCGGACCTCGGCTTCGCGTGGGCCGCCTACGAGTGGGCGTCCGGCAAGGGCCTGGACGAGGTGCTGCGCGAGGCCGAGATGCCGGCCGGCGACTTCGTACGCTGGTGCAAGCAGGTCATCGACGTGCTCGGGCAGATCGCCGCGGCCGCGCCGGCGTCAGCGTCAGCGTCCACCGGGGGCGGCAGCGGCAGCGGAAGCACCGTGGCGCGCAACGCACGCAAGGCGGTCGACGCCCTCCTGCGGGGCGTGGTGGCGTACAGCTCGGTCGGCTAGCCCCTCTTGGGGCTTCCTCCGAAGGGGGGCATGGCCGGATCGCATCTCTTGCCATGATCACTCCGGGGTGCCCCTGTGGGACGATCGAGCCATGACCGGGGGAACGGGCGAAGGACCGAGACGGGTCGGCCGGCCGCGCGCCGACCGGCTGAAGGAACGCAGCGGCCGGCCGCCGCGCGAGGAACTCCTCCGCGCGGCGGCCGAGCTGTTCACCGCACGGGGGTACGCGGCCACCACCACGCGGAGCGTGGCCGAGCGGGCCGGGATGCGCCAGGCCACGATGTACCACTACTTCGCCGGCAAGGAAGAACTCCTCGCCGAACTCCTGGAGTCCACGGTCGCCCCCTCTCTGCGGCTGGCCCGGCGGCTCCTCGCCGACACAGGGCGACCCGCAGCGCAGCGGCTGTGGGAGCTGTGCCGCTCGGACGTGCTGCTGCTGTGCGGGGGGCCGTACGACCTGGGCGCGCTGTACCTGCTGCCCGAGGTGGCGGGAGCCCGGTTCAGCCGGTTCCGCCAGCTGCGGGGCGAACTGCGCGAGGCCTACGGGGCGTTGCTCGGAGCCACCTCCGTCGGCGTCGAACTCGGCGGGGACCGGGCCGGGTTGGCGCTGCGGGGCGACCTGGTCTTCGGGTTGATCGAGGGCGTCATGCTGATCCACCGCTACGACCCCGCCCGCCCGGTCGCCGCCTTCGCGGAAGCCACGGCGGACGCGGCGCTGCGGATCGCGGGCGTCGCACGCGAGGCGGATCCGGGCGGGGCGGCGGGGGTGGCCGGGGTCGAGGTGGCCGGGCCGGTGGAGGTGGCCGGGGTGGGTGCGGGGGCTGGCAGCCAGGGCGGGGGCCGCGCCGGGTAGGGCGGGGCGCGGGGTGCGCCGGCCGCGGCGTGACGTCCCCCGCTGCCTGTACCTGTAGCGCGTGCACCCGGACAGCACGCAGCGGGACTCCGAGGTCAGCGCCCACATCCAGCGCGAGACGGTCGCCCTGTACGACAGGTCGAGGCGAACACGCTCGCCTGGGCCCGGCGGCGCGGGCTGCTCGCCCTGGACCCGGGGGCGGCCCACCGCAAGCCGCCCGGCTACGCGGGCGTCGACCGCCACTCCCGGGACGGCGTCGACATCGTCGCGACGCTGCCGGACCCGCTGGACCTGGCCGACGGCTCGGTGGGCCTGGTCCGCGCCGTCGACTTCCTGGAGCACGTGCCGCAGAAGATCCCGCTGATCAACGAGCTGTACCGGCTCCTCGCGCCCGGCGGCATGCTGCTGTCCCTCACGCCCAGCTCCGACGGCCGGGGCGCGTACCAGGACCCGACGCACGTCGCGTACTCCAACGAGAGGTCTGACGTCCCCCTCCGGCCGCACCCCGCTGCTACCCGGCCGGCGGCCCGGCCTCCCAGGCGGCGCGGTCCCGCCAGGCGAGCAGTTCCAAACCGGACTCGAAGCGGTGCTCGATGCCGGTCACCGGGTCGGTGAACGCCAGGGTGCGGGCGAGGAGTTGCAGCGGCCGCCGGAAGTCGTCCGGGGCCGGGTCGGTGACCTCCGGGTACACCGGGTCGCCGAGGATGGGCAGGCCGAGACCGTTCATGTGCACCCGCAGCTGGTGGGTGCGGCCGGTGTGCGGGACCAGCCGGTAGCGGCCCAGGGCGCCCGCGGTGTCGAGGAGTTCCAGCGAGGTCTCGGCGTTCGGTTCGCCGCCCGGGACCTCGCTCGCGCCGATGATCCCGCGGACCTTCTCGATCCGGCTGCGGACGGTGCGGGGCAGCTCGACCGCCGGGTCGTGGACGGCGAGGGCCTCGTACTCCTTGCCCACCCGCCGCTCCTGGAAGAGCCCCTGGTAGGCGCCGCGGTCCTCGGGCCGGATGCTGAACATCACCAGGCCGGCCGTGAGCCGGTCCAGGCGGTGCGCCGGGCTCAGCTCGGGCAGGTCCAGCTCGCTGCGCAGCCGGGCCAGGGCGGTCTGCACGATGTGGCTGCCGCGCGGGGTGGTCGCCAGGAAGTGCGGCTTGTCCACCACCAGCAGGTGGGCGTCCCGGTACACCACGCCGATCGGGAAGGGCACCACGGGCTCGGGGTCCATGTCCCGGTGGAACCACAGGTACGCGCCCGGCTCGTAGGGGTCCGCCGCGCGCAGCACCCGCCCGCCGGGGCCGAGGATCCGGCCGGCGTGCAGCAGGCGGGCCATGGACTCGGCGCCGCGGGTGCCCGCGTAGCGCTCGGTGAGGTAGCTGCCGAGGTCGGGCCATCTGCCGTCGCGGACGGTGGGCAGCCGCAGCCGGACCGGGTCGATGCCGTCGATCTGGGGGAGCGGTGCGGGGGGTATGCGGGTTCTGCTTCTCATCGGCTCCAGGCTAGGGCAGTGGCCGGCGGGCTACGGCTGCTGCCGGGTGAAGGTGCCCAGGTGTTCCTCGTCCAGGTACTCGATGCGCATCGTGCCGTCCTTGAAGAACACGCCGGTGCGGCCGACGGCGTTCTCCCCGGAGGTCTCGAAGCTGAACGTGTCGCCGGCGTAGTGCCGCAGCGGATGGCGCCGGGGCCCGGGGCCCAGCGACAGGGTGAGGCCGCCGCCGGGGTCCGCGGTGACCGTCGCCCTGCCGTAGTACGCGTTGTCGTACGTGCCGGTGTACGCGGAGTCGGCGCGCGGCGGGGCGGCGCCCGCGGGCGGACGGGCGTAGTCGGTCGTGGAGGCCTTCGGATCGAGCCGCGCGTACAGCGAGGCGAACAGGGACAGCCAGTCGGTGGTGGGCGCGCCGTGCTCGGCGGTGTCGAAGAAGTCCTCGGCGATGGCGTCGGCGAGGCCGACCGGGGCCCCGTTGGTGAGGACGACGATGCCGAGCCGTTCCAGGGGCAGCAGGGTGACGTTGGTGTTGGCGCCGAGGTCGAAGGCACCGGAGTGGCTGAGCCGCAGCCGTCCCGCGTCGTCGTAGGTGACGTTCCAGCCGAGCCCGTAGAACTGGGGTCGGCCGGTCGGGGTGGTGGCCTGTGCCACGATCTCGGGCAGGTGCGTGCGGGCCAGCGTCCCGGCGGGGACGATCCGTTTCCCGTCGAGGGTGCCGTCGCCGAGCTGGAGCCGCATCCAGCGGGCCAGGTCGCGGGCGGTGGAGCTGACCCCGCCGGCCGGGGCCTGGGCGTCCGGATCGCGTACGTAGCGGGGGGACCAGGTGCCGTCGGGGTTCTTCACGTGGGTGGCGGCGTGGTCGGGCGCGGTGGCGAAGGCGGAGAACTCGGTGCTGGTACGGGTCATGCCGGCGGGCTTGAACAGGGTGTCGGCGCTGAGCTTCTGCCAGCTGGTGCCGTGGGCGCGGGCGACGGCCTCGGCCGCTGCGGTGAGCCCGAAGTTGGTGTACGCGTAGCTCGCCCGGAACGGTGAGAGGGGCAGCAGCCGCAGGTGGTCCAGGACGTACGCCCGGTCGTGTCCCAGGTCCTCCAGGAGGTCGCCGGCGTGGTCGGGCAGGCCGCTGCGGTGGGAGAACAGGTCGGCGGTGGTGACGTGCCCGGTGACCCAGGGGTCCTTGAGGGCGAAGCCGGGCAGCTCGGTGTGCCGGTCCCATTCGGCCGGGTCCTTCATGGTGCCGGCGACGACGGTGGAGGAGACAGGCTTGGAGAGCGAGGCGATCTGGAAGACCGTGTCGGGGCCGATCGCACCGCTCTCGCCGGTGCGCCGCACGCCGAACCCCTTGAGGTACACGACCTCGTCGTCGTGGACGACGGCCACGGACACCCCGGGCACCCCCGTGCTGCGCATCCCCGCCGTGATGGAGGCGGGCAGGCGGTCCACCGCGGTGGCGACGTCCTGGTCCGTCAGCCGGGGCTTCGGGGGCGGCGGCGGGCTGGGGGCGGCCGCGACCGGGACGGCCGCGGCCAGCGCCAGCGCGGTTCCCGCCGCCGTGACCGCGAGGCGGGTACGCATAACCCTCATTGTCGGGCCGGTGCGGCGGACCCGCCCGTTCGGCCGTCCGGGTCAGGCCGCGGCTTCCTGCTCCGCGAGGATCCGCGCGTTCCACTCGCCCTTGATCGCCCGCCAGCCCTCGTCGGTCTCGCCGAGGCGCCAGTAGCCCGAGATCGACAGGCGCTCCTTCGGGATGCCCCGCTCCAGGCGCAGGTGGCGGCGGAGCTCCTTGACGAAGCCCGCCTCGCCGTGGACGAAGGCGTGCACGTCGCGGGTGGGGAAGTCGAGGGCCCTGACCGCCTCGACCAGGGCCTCGCCCACCGGGCGGGTCCCGCGGTGCAGCCACACGGGGACGATGCCGTCCGGCGTCGCGATCTTCTGCTCGTCCTCGGGGCCGTCGATCTCCACCAGGGCGTGGACCCGGGCGCCGGCCGGCATCCGCTCCATCGCCGCGGCGATCGCCGGCAGCGCGCTCTCGTCGCCGGCGAGCAGGTGCCAGTCGGCCTCGGGGGCCGGGGCGTACGCGCCGCCCGGGCCGAGGAAGCGGACGAGCTCGCCCGGCTGGGCGCGGGCGGCCCACGGGCCGGCCAGCCCCTCGTCGCCGTGGACGACGAAGTCGACGGTCAGCTCCAGGTGGGTCGGGTCCCAGCTGCGGACCGTGTACGCGCGCTGGCGCGGCCACGCGGCCCGCGGGTACTGGGCGCGGATGCGGTCCAGGTCCCACGGGGAGGGGTAGGTGACGCCCTCCGGCGCGAACAGCAGCTTGATGTAGTGGTCCGTGAACTCGCCCGCGCTGAAGCGGGCCAGTCCGGCGCCACCGAGAACCACCCGCACCATGTGCGGCGTCAGCCGCTCGGTCCGCACGACGACTGCGGTGCCGACCTTGCGGGCGCGTCCTTCTGCCACGGCGTCTCCCCTGACTCCCCTGAAACTTAGGATTACCTAAGTTAGCATCTCAGGGAAGGAGTGCGCCCCGCAGGCGCGACACCGCGCCGCCCAGACCCCACCGGTGGGCAAGTGCATCGACGAGTTCCGGCTGTGCCGGGGCCGCCGGCAGGGCCGGGTCGAACACGGGAAGCGGCACGTCGGTGGCCACCCGGACCACCTTGGGGGCCACCGCCAGGTACGGCCGGGACTCGTCCAGCCGCTTGCGCTGCATGGGCGTCAGTTTCGACGAAGGGTCCTCGACCGCGGCGATGATCCCGGCCAGGCTCCCGTAGGTGTCCAGCAGCTTCGCCGCCGTCTTCTCGCCGATCCCCGGCACCCCGGGGAGGCCGTCGCTCGGGTCGCCGCGCAGCAGGGCCAGGTCCGCGTAGCCCGGGCCGTCGACCCCGTACTTGGCGCGCAGCCACGCCTCGTCGGTGACCTGGAGGGTCCCGACCCCCTTCAGCGGGTACAGCACGCGCCGCTGCCGGGCGTCGTCGACCAGCTGGTAGAGGTCCCGGTCGCCGGTGACGATGTCCACCGGGCCGGCGGCCCGCGCCGTCAGCGTGCCGATCACGTCGTCCGCCTCGTACCCGGCGACCCCCACCCGCGCGATCCCGAACGCGTCCAGCGCCGCCTCGATGATCGGCACCTGGGGCGCCAGGGTGTCGGGGGTCTCCTCCACGTCCGGCAGTCCCGCCGGGGTCTCCTGCGCGACCCGGTGCGCCTTGTAGGAGGGGATCAGCTCCACCCGCCAGTGCGGCCGCCAGTCGGCGTCCATGCACGCGACCAGTTCGTCGGGGCGGTGGTCCTGCACCAGGCGGGCGATGAAGTCGAGGAGTCCGCGCACCGCGTTGACCGGGGTGCCGTCCGGGGCCTTCACGGAGTCCGGTACGCCGAAGTAGGCGCGGAAGTAGAGGGAGGCGGTGTCCAGCAGCATCAGCCGTCGAGTCGTCGTCACGACGACGATGATGCCGCACCCCACCGACGCCGCAGGGTTACGGCCAGGAGGACGCAAAGTGGCCGCATGAGCGATCGGACATGGCACAGGAGTTTCACCCGTGGAGTAGCCCGGTCCGCCCACGGGCGCGAAACCGGGGGCGGTTGCTGCGTAAGGTGCTTACAGCACACCCCGTGCGACGGACGCCGATGTACGCCGACAGACCTGACACGGCCGACAGACCTGACTAGGCCCACTTACGTGACAAGGCCGACTTACGTGACAAGGGGAGGGCAGCCCCGCCATGGACGACAGGGACGGCTCGGACGACAAGGAACGGGACAAGGACGCCAAGGAACCGCTCCGGGTGGGCGTGGCCGTGCGCAAGCGGCGCCGGGCGCTCCACCTGACCCTCGCGGCCGTGTCCGCGCGCAGCGGCCTCTCGGTGCCCTTCCTCAGCCAGATAGAGAACGAGCGGGCCCGGCCCAGCATGCGCTCCCTCGAACGGGTCGCCGACGCGTTGGAGACCACCGCCGTCGAGCTGCTGGCCGCGTCCGACACCGCGCGCACCGTCGACCTCGTACGGGCGGGGGACGACTCGGGGCTGGGGCCGGTCCCGGGCGTGCGGCCCCTGGTCCGGGGGCACCACCAGCTGCACGCGCTGGAGTTCACCGGCGACCAGGACGCGGGCCGTGAGTACCAGCACCGCAACGACGAGCTGATGTACGTCGTCTCCGGGGCCTGCCAGGTGGAGGCCGAGGGGCGGGCGTACCGGCTGGAGAACGGCGACGCCCTGTTCCTGTCCGGCGGGGTGCGCCACCGCTGGCGGGCCGTCACCGAGGACACCCGGATCGTGGTCGTCGCGGTCGGGGAGCACATCCACGCCACCTTCGAGCCGCCCGAGCCGGGGCGCTGAGCGGCGGTGCGGGTCGTCTCCCTGGTGCCCTCGCTGACCGAGGCGGTGGCCGCCACCGCCCCCGGCCTGCTGGTCGGCGTCACCGACTGGTGCACCCACCCGGCCGACCTCGGCCGGCAGGGTGCCGTGCGCATCGGGGGCACCAAGAACCCGGACGTCGCCGCCGTGGCCGCGCTCCGGCCCGACCTGGTCGTCGCCAACGAGGAGGAGAACCGGGCCCCCGACCTGGCGGCGCTGCGCGCGGCCGGGCTGGAAGTGCTGGTCACGGAGGTCCGCGGGCTGCCGCAGGCCTTCGCCGAGCTGGACCGGCTGCTGGTGGGCGCCCTGGGGCTGGCCCGGCCGCGCTGGCTGGACGAGGCCGAGGCCGCCTGGGCGCGGGCGGCGCCGGCGGAGGGCGTGCGGGCCGTCGTCCCGGTGTGGCGGCGGCCCTGGATGGTGCTCGGCCGGGACACCTTCGCGGGGGACCTGCTGGCGCGGCTCGGCGTGCACAACGTCTACGCCAGCCACCCGGAGCGCTACCCGAAGGTGCCCCTGGCGGAGCTGGCCGCCGCCGACTGCGATCTGGTGGTGCTGCCCGACGAGCCGTACGCCTTCACGCGCGAGGACGGCCCGGAGGCGTTCCCGGGCCGTCCGGCCGCCCTGGTCAGCGGCCGCCACCTGACCTGGTACGGGCCCTCGCTCGCCGAGGCCCCGCAGGTGCTGGCGGCGGCCCTGGCCGCGGCCGGCTAGCGGGGCAGCAGCCGCCCCGCCGCCAGGCCGCGCAGGGTGTGCCCGGCGGCCAGCAGCCACGCGGCCAGCAGGGCGACGTACAGGGCGGCGGCCAGCCAGGCGAACGCGGTCAGCCCGGTGTGCCGGGCCAGGCCCGCGGCGCCGGTGACACAGGTGCCGACGGGGAAGGTCAGCGCCCACCAGGTCATCGCGAAACCCATCCCGGCGCGGGCCGCGCGGACCAGCAGTGCGGTGGCCAGCGCCAGCCACAGCAGCGCGAATCCCGTCACCGGCACCCCGTAGACGACCGCGAACGCGCCGAGCGCGCCCGCGTACGGGGCTCCGACGGCCAGCGGGGCCACGTCGGCCAGCTGGTTGACCGCGGTGGTGGACTGCCCGAGCGGGCCCAGGACCAGGAACAGCGTCGGCGTCAGCAGCAGCGGCAGCGGGCCGGTGGTGAGCAGCCGCCCGAAGACCATCGGGAGCAGCAGCAGGGTCGCCAGCAGGCTCAGCCCGAACATGGCGTAGCAGGCCAGCAGCAGCGCCTCCCGGGCCTGGCCGGCCGGCAGGTGCGGGACCAGCAGGGGGCCGGTGGCCGCGGAGACCATCGGGGAGACGAGCGGCAGCAGCCAGACGGGGCCGGCCTGGGCGGCGTCGATCTCGTGCCGGACGACCATCAGGTAGGGCACGAGCACGGCCATGAGCAGCCCGACCGCGGTGCCGGCGGTGAACAGCAGCGCGTCGGCGGCGACCGCGGCCGGCTCCCCGATCAGGTCCCTGCCGACGACCAGGGTGCCGGCGCCCACGGCCAGCAGGGCCATGGACAGGCAGCCGTAGAAGGGGGCGACGGCCGGGTCGAGGAGGTGTGCGCGGGCCTGGTCGCGGTGGTGCAGCCAGTGGCCGGCGCGGGCGGCGAGGAGGACGGCGAGGGCTGCGGCGGACAGCGCCCAGACGATCTGGCAGGCCGTGCGCTGCCCGGGCAGCTGGTACGGGAGCGTGGCCCCCGCGTTGGCGACGATGGCGGTGCCCATGACGCACGCGTACCAGTTCGGGCCGAGGTGGCGCAGGGCCGGGAAGCGGGCGGGGGCGGGGGCTGCGGGCCCCGGGCCGGCCTTGTGGGCCGCCCGGTCGCTCCGGGAGGGGTGTTCGTCCGGTCGGACGAGGGTGGTGGCCATGGGCCCCAGCGTGGTGCCGCGGCGGGCCGCGCGGCAGGGGCCGCGTTTCTATGAGGCCATAAACTGACTTTATGGGTAATGAGGAGTGGATTCCGCTGGTGCACCGGGTGCCGGACCTCGGCGCGCTGGAACTGCTGCTCCAGGTCGCCCGTGTCGGCAGCCTCAGCGGGGCCGCGAAGCGGATGGGCATCACCCAGCCCGCGGCCAGCAGCCGCATCCGGGCCATGGAGACCCGGCTCGGCGTCGCCCTGGTCGACCGCTCGCCGCGGGGGTCCACGCTCACCGCGGAGGGGGCGCTCGTCACGGACTGGGCGCGACGGGTCGTCGAGGCCGCCGAGGCCTTCGACGCGGGCGCGCAGGCGCTGCGCGGCCGGCGGGACTCCCGCCTGCGGGTCGCCGCCAGCATGACCATCGCCGAGTACCTGCTGCCGGGCTGGCTGGTCGCGCTGCGCGGCCAGCGGCCCGGAACGGCGGTGTCGCTGCACGCCGGGAACTCGGCGGTGGTCGCGCAGCGGGTGCTCGCGCACGAGGCGGACCTGGGCTTCGTGGAGGGGCTGACCGTGCCCGACGGGCTGGACGCGGTGGTGATCGCGCAGGACCGGCTGGTGGTCGCGGTGGCCCCCGGGCACCCCTGGGCGCGGCGGGCGGGTGCGGTGACCGCGGCCGAGCTGGCCGCGACCCCGCTGATCCTGCGGGAGCGGGGGTCGGGGACCCGGCAGGTGCTGGACGGGGCCCTCGCCGGATGCGGGGGGCTGGCCGCGCCGCTGCTGGAGCTGGCGTCGACCACCGCGGTGAAGGCGGCCGCGGTGAGCGGGGCGGGGCCGTGCGTGCTGTCGGAGCTGGCGGTGGGGGACGAGCTGGCCGCGCGGCGGCTGGTGGAGGTTCCCGTGTCCGGGGCGGCGTTGGGGCGGGCGTTGCGGGCCGTGTGGCCGGCGGGGGCCAGGCCGGCCGGCCCGGCCAGGGACCTGCTGTCGCTGACCCGGGTCAGGGCGTAGCCCCGCCGGTGCCTTCGGTGCGGGTCCGCTGTGGTCGTTCGCGCAGTTCACCGCGCCCCTGGGGTGGCTCGGCCGGTTCTTCGTGTGCGGGTCGGGTGCGGTTCCTCGCGCAGTTCCCCGCGCCCCTGACGGGGGTGGCCATGGCGCCGGGAACTGCGCGTCAAGGCGCGGGCGGCCCGCACCCGGATGACCGGCGGGGCCACCCCGGGGGCGCCGGGAACCGGGAAGCGTCAGCGGCCGCGGCGAGTGGGGTCTTCGGCGTCCTGGGGCCAGCCGTAGGAGGTGCGCGGCGGTTCGGGGACGGCGCCCATCGCGGCCAGGTCGCGGTCGGCGGCGCGCATCAGCTGGCCGGCGAGGTCCCGCATGGCCCGGCTCGCGGCGAGCTCGTCGCCGATGGCCGGCACCTCCACGTCCTCGGGGTTGCAGCGCGCCGAGCCGCGGCCGACGAGCTGCGTGGTCCCGGTGTCCAGGACGGCCCGGGCGCGGGTGGTGCCGCCCTCCTCCGTCAGCGAGACACCGACCTTCCATTCCGCGGTGTGTGTCATGACGCGCCTCGTCATTCGGCGATCTCGGTCCGTTCCCACCATTCGAACACGGGCAGGCGGCCCTGCGGACTGTCCTGCTGCCGCGCCGTGGCCCGGAAGTGCTCGTACCCTCCGCGGTGCCGGATCTTCACGTCATCGCCCGGGGCGGGGGCCTCGACGACCCGCTCGGGCAGGTCGCCCGGTCCGCCCTCCAGGACTGCCTTGTTCGTCATGACTCCAGTCTTCCGACCCGCCGGACGCCCCGCACGTCGGCGCCGTCCGGCGGGCCGGGAGGCCGGGAGGACGTCAGCGCGCGGCCGCCGCGGCCACCAGGGCGGCCAGGACGCGGGTGTCCTTGTCCCGCTCCGGATGCCACTGGACGCCCACCACCCACCGGTCGGGGTCCGGCAGCTCGATCGCCTCGACCGTGCCGTCCACCGCGTGGGCCGACGCGATCAGGCCGCGGCCCAGCCGCTCCACCGCCTGGTGGTGGTACGTCGGCACCTCCGCCTCCTCCGGGACGAGCCCGGCGTACCGGGTGCCGGCGACCGGGCGGACCGGGTGCCACGACATGACGCCCGGGGCCTCCACGTGGCCGTCGATGTGCTGGACCAGCGTGCCGCCCAGGGCCACGTTCAACGCCTGCATGCCCCGGCAGATGCCGAGCAGCGGGCGGCCCGCCGCCAGGGCGGCCCCGATGAGGGCGAGCTCCCACTCGTCCCGCTGCGTGGCGGGCGGGCCCGTACGCGGGTCGCGCGCGGCCCCGTAGCGGACCGGGTCCAGGTCGGGGCCGCCGGCGACGACCAGGCCGTCCACCCGGCTCAACACCTCCGCCGCGGTTCCGGGTTCGTCCGGCGGGAGCAGCACGGCCGCGCCGCCCGCCGCCTGGACGAGTTCGTAGTACCCGGCGGGGACGAGGGACGTCGGGACGTCCCACACCCGGAAGCGGGTGGATTCCTCCACGTAGGTGGTGATGCCGATGAGCGGCCTGGGCACGAGTGCCACCTCCAGGGGCGGTTCGGGGGAGGGGGTCGAAGGGTGGGGGTCGACGGGGTGCCGGCGGCGGGGCCGTTGGCGGGGTCGGTCAGTCCCGGGTCAGCTCCGCCTCGGCCCGGGCCAGCGCGGCGAACTCCTCCTCCGGAGCCGAGGCCACCAGGTGGTGCCGACTGTAGAACGCGAAGTAGCCGAGGGCGACGGCGTACACGCCCAGGGCGATGAAGGCGGCGTCCTTGTCCACCAGGAAGGTGGCCACCAGGGCGGACAGGGCGAGGAGGAAGGCCGCCGAGGAGGTCGCGATGCCGCCGGGCGTGCGGTACGGGCGCTCCAGCCCCGGTTCGCGGCGCCGCAGCACGATGTGCGACAGGGCCATCAGGGCGTAGGAGATGGTCGCGCCGAACACCGCGATGTTGAGCATGCGCGGGCCGTTGCCGGTGGCGGCGGCGAGGGCGAAGCCGATCGCACCGGGGATGAGCAGGCCCAGGTACGGGGCCTTGCGGCGCGAGGTCAGGGACAGGAAGCGCGGCAGGTAGCCGGCGCGGGACAGGGCGAACAGCTGGCGCGAGCCGGCGTAGATCAGGGAGAAGAACGAGGCCACGAGCCCGGCGAGGCCCGCGTAGTTGACGAAGGTCTTCAGCCAGCCCAGGTCCGGGTTGCCCTCCAGGGCCACGACGAGCGGGTTGCCGGCGTCCTTGATGGCGTCGGCGCCGCGCGCCCCGGTCGAGGCGAGGAAGGTGACGAGGGCCAGCAGCACCAGGATGGCCATGGAGGTCGACAGGGCCCGAGGCATCGAGCGCACCGGGTCCTTGGCCTCCTCGGCCGCCAGCGGCACGCCCTCCACGCCGAGGAAGAACCACATGCCGAAGGGGAACGCCGCCCAGATGCCCAGCAGGCCCATCGGCAGCCAGGAGTTGGCGCCGAGCGCGGCGGTGTCGACGGGGATGTCGTCGAGCCGCCCCGGGTCGAACCCGGTGAACGCGCCGACCGCGAAGACGACCAGGGCGACGACGGCGATCGCGGTGACGACGAGGGAGAAGCGCAGGGCCTCGCCGACGCCCCACAGGTGGATGCCGATGAAGATCGCGAAGCAGGCGAGGTAGACGGGCCAGCCGGAGGTGAGGCCGAAGAGGTGCAGGGACTCGACGTAGTCGCCGATGAAGATGACGATCGCGGCCGGCGCCAGGATGTACTCGATGAGGATCGCGGTGCCGGTGAGGAAGCCGCCCCAGGGGCCCAGCGCACGGCGGGCGAAGCCGTAGCCGCCGCCCGCCGTGGGCAGGATCGCGGACAGCTCCGCGAGGGAGAACACGAGGCACGCGTACATCGCGCCCATGAGGACGGTGGCCACGGCGAGTCCGCCGAAACCGCCCTGGGCGAGCCCGACGTTCCAGCCGGAGAAGTCGCCGGAGACGACGTAGGCGACGCCGAGGCCGGTCAGCAGCAGCCAGCCGGCGCTGCCGCGCCGCAGGGTGCGCCGCTGGAGGTAGTCGTCGCCGCCCTCGGGGGATCTGGTGGTTTCGGGCACGGCTGTCAGCCGTGCCCCGGTGTCGTCGGCCATGTGCGTCGCTCCTGCCCGGGACAATGGTTGTGCCGCGTACCTTTGCGTCAGTGGGGTGGGGAGCGCAAGACCCCTGCGTAAAACGAGGGTTACGAAAAGCTCTCGCCAGTGGCGTCCGGGGCGCCCCGCTCAGGCGAGGAACCCGCGCAGCAGCGCCGCCGTGCCGCAGCAGTGCTCGCGCATGACCTCGCGGGCCGCGTCGGCGTTGCGCTCCAGCACCGCGTCCACGAGCGCGGTGTGCTGCGCCTGCGAGTGCTCCAGGTTGCGCACCAGCAGCGGGATGCAGTCCAGCAGGTCGTTGACGGTGGCGCGGACGGCGGCGTACTGGGCGGTGAGCGTGGCCGATCCGGCGAGCTCGCACAGGGCGAGGTGGAAGAGGGTGTCCCGGCGGCGGTAGTCGGCCAGGGGCGCGTCGTGCGTGGCGGCCAGGGCGCCGAGCAGCCGCTCGGAGCCCCCTTCGGGCAGCCCCTGGGAGGCGCACAGCCCGGCGGCGCCCACTTCCAGCACCTCGCGGAACCGCAGGACGTCCTCCAGGTCCACGCCCGCCACGCGCCGGCGCAGCTCGTCCTCGGTGCCGCCGACCGGGGTGTCGGGGCGGGGCAGCACGAACGTTCCGCCGTACCGCCCGCGGCGCGCCTCCACCAGGCCCTGCTCCTGCAGCACCTTGAGCACCTCGCGCAGGGTGACCCGGCTGATGCCCATCGCCTCCGCCAACTCCCGCTCGGGCGGCAGCCGTTCCCCGCCCGGCACCAGGCCCAGCCGGACCACCTGGAGGATCTGTTCGAGCGCCTCCTCGAAACCGTTGCCCGCCCGCACCTGCCGCAGCACGGGATTCAGCCGCGCCGTCCCGCCGCTCTCGCCCGCCGTGTCGGTCATCTCCGTTCCACCCCTTCCCAAGCAATGGTTCTGTTCAATACCTTAGGCCTCCTCGGCTCACCGAAGGAGAGATCCCCGTGGTAGACCGCATGCCGCCGCTCGCGCCCGAGGAGCTCCGCGCCCTCGTAGCCGCCGGCGAGATCGACACAGTCGTCCTGGCCTTCCCCGACATGCAGGGGCGGCTCCAGGGCAAGCGGTTCGCCGCACAGTTCTTCGTCGACGAGGTCATGGAGCACGGTACGGAGGGCTGCAACTACCTCCTCGCCGTCGACACCGACATGAACACCGTCGACGGCTACGAGATGTCCTCCTGGGAACGGGGCTACGGCGACTTCGCCATGCACCCCGACCTCGCCACCCTGCGCCGGATCCCCTGGCACCCCGGCAGCGCCCTGCTCCTCGCGGACCTCGCCTGGAACGACGGCGCGCCCGTCACCGCCGCCCCCCGGCAGATCCTGCGCCGCCAGCTGGAGCGCCTCGCCGAGCACGGCTACACGGCCATGGTCGGCACCGAGCTGGAGTTCATGGTCTTCAAGGACAGCTACGAGCACGCCTGGGACTCCGGCTACCGCGGGCTGACCCCCGCCAACCAGTACAACATCGACTACTCCGTCCTCGGCACCGGCCGCATCGAGCCCCTGCTGCGCCGGATCCGCAACGAGATGCAGGGCGCCGGCCTGGTCGTGGAGTCCGCGAAGGGGGAGTGCAACCTCGGCCAGCACGAGATCGCCTTCCGCTACGACGAGGCCCTGACCACCTGCGACCAGCACTCCGTCTACAAGACCGGGGCCAAGGAGATCGCCGCCCAGGAGGGCGTCTCGCTCACCTTCATGGCCAAGTTCGACGAGCGCGAGGGCAACTCCTGTCACATCCACCTCTCGCTCACCGACGCCGACGGACGCAACGCGATGGCCGGCGACGGGGACGGCCCGCACCACGGCATGTCCCCCGTCATGCGGCACTTCCTGGCCGGCCAGCTCGCCGCGCTGCGCGACTTCTCCCTTCTCTACGCCCCGAACATCAACTCGTACAAGCGCTTCCGGCCGGGATCCTTCGCCCCGACCGCCGTCGCCTGGGGCATGGACAACCGGACCTGCGCCCTCCGGGTGGTCGGCCACGGGCGCTCCATGCGCTTCGAGAACCGCCTCCCCGGCGGCGACGTCAACCCCTACCTGGCCGTCGCCGGCCTGGTCGCGGCCGGCCTGTACGGCATCGAGAACGGCCTCGAACTGCCCGAGGCCTGCCCCGGCAACGCCTACACCGGCGACTACGCCCACGTCCCCGCCACCCTTCGCGAGGCCGCGGAGCTCTGGGAGAACAGCGAGATCGCCAAGGCCGCCTTCGGCCCCGAGGTCGTCGCCCACTACCTCAACATGGCCCGCGTCGAACTGGACGCCTACGACTCCGCCGTCACCGACTGGGAGCGGCGCCGCTCCTTCGAACGCCTGTAGCCCGGCCCGTGCCCGGCACCGCACCCCTGATCCGAACGTCTGAGAGGCACCACGTGTCCGACGCGCTGGCCCCCGACCACCTGAGGGTTCTGAACCCGGCCACCGAGGAAACCGTCGCCATCGTCCCGGCCGCCACACGGGACGATGTGGACGCCGCCGTCGCCCGCGCCGCCGCGGCCCAGCGCGCCTGGGCGGCCGCCGCCCCCGCCGACCGGGCCCGACTGCTGCGCCGCTTCGCCGCGGTCGTCGACGGGCACGTCGAGGAACTGGCCCGCCTGGAGGTCCAGGAGGCCGGCCACACCATCGGCAACGCCCGCTGGGAGGCGGGCAACGTACGCGACCTGCTCGACTTCGCCGCCGGCGGGGTCGAGCGGCTCTCCGGCCGGCAGATCCCCGTCCCCGGCGGCATCGACGTCACCTTCCTCGAACCCCTCGGCGTGATCGGCGTCATCGCCCCCTGGAACTTCCCCATGCCGATCGCCGCCTGGGGCCTGGCCCCGGCGCTCGCCGCGGGCAACGCCGTCATCCTCAAGCCCGCCGAGACCACCCCCCTCACCGCGCTGCGCCTCGCCGAACTCGCCCTCGACGCCGGGATCCCCGAGCACCTCTTCCAGGTGCTCCCCGGCCGCGGGGACACCGCCGGCGACGCCCTCGTCGAACACCCCGGGGTCGCGAAGATCGTCTTCACCGGCTCCACCCGCGTCGGCAAGCAGATCATGGCCAAGTGCGCCGACCGGGTGAAGCGCGTCACCCTCGAACTCGGCGGCAAGAGCCCCAACATCGTCTTCGCCGACGCGGACCTGGAGGCGGCCGCCGCCTCCGCACCGATGTCCTTCCTCGACAACACCGGCCAGGACTGCTGCGCCCGGACCCGCATCCTCGTCCAGCGGACCGTGTACGACCGCTTCCTCGCCCTGGTCGCGCCCGGCATCGAAGGGGTCGTCGTCGGCGACCCGGGCGACGAGAAGACCCAGATGGGACCCCTGATCTCGCGCGCCCAACTGGACCGCGTCCGCTCCTACGTCACCGACGACCTCACCGCCGTCCGCGGCACCGCCCCCGACGGCCCCGGCTTCTGGTACCCCCCGACCCTCGTCACGGACGTCGCCCCCACCGCGCCCGTGGCCGCCGAGGAGGTCTTCGGACCCGTCGCCGTCGTCCTCCCCTTCGAGGACGAGGAGGACGCCGTACGCCTGGCCAACGCGACCGAGTACGGCCTCTCCGGCTCCCTCTGGACCCGCGACGTCGGCCGCGCACTGCGCGTCTCCCGCGCCGTCGCCGCCGGCAACCTGTCCGTCAACTCCCACAGCAGCGTCCGCTACTGGACGCCCTTCGGCGGCTACAAGCAGTCCGGACTCGGCCGCGAGCTCGGACCCGACGCCCTCACCGCATTCACCGAGACCAAGAACGTCTTCATCAGCACGGAGGCCTGAACCATGACCGCCCAGCCCACCGAAGAGATCGTCTGCCGCCGCCTGGTCGGCCGCACCGCCGTCATCACCGGGGCCGGCAGCGGCATCGGCCTCGCCACCGCCCGCCGCCTGGCCTCCGAGGGCGCCAACGTCGTCTGCGCCGACATCGACGAGACCGCCGGCAAGGCCGCCGCCGAGGAGGTCGGCGGCACCTTCGTCAAGGTCGACGTCACCAGCCCTGAGGACGTCGAGGCCCTCTTCAAGACCGCCTTCGACACCTACGGCTCCGTCGACATCGCCTTCAACAACGCCGGCATCTCGCCCCCCGACGACGACTCCATCCTCACCACCGGCCTGGAGGCCTGGAAGCGCGTCCAGGACGTCAACCTCACCTCCGTCTACCTGTGCTGCAAGGCCGCCCTGCCCTACATGCAGCGCCAGGGCCGCGGCTCCATCATCAACACCGCCTCCTTCGTGGCGATCATGGGCGCGGCCACCTCCCAGATCTCCTACACCGCCTCCAAGGGCGGTGTGCTCGCCATGTCCCGCGAACTCGGCGTCCAGTTCGCCCGCGAGGGCATCCGCGTCAACGCCCTGTGCCCGGGCCCGGTGAACACGCCGCTGCTCCAGGAGCTGTTCGCCAAGGACCCCGAGCGGGCCGCCCGCCGCCTCGTGCACATCCCCGTCGGCCGGTTCGCCGAGGCCACCGAGATCGCCGCGGCCGTGGCCTTCCTCGCCAGCGACGACTCCTCCTTCATCAACGCCACCGACTTCCTCGTCGACGGCGGCATCTCCGGCGCGTACGTCACCCCCCTGTAGCCGCACCGGACCACCACGGCCCGCCGCTCCACCCACCCGCAGCCGGGCGTCGTACGACGCCCGGCTGTCCCATGCACCCGGCCCCGACGACCTCCGCCCGGAGAGGAGCACCCGCCCGTGCCCCGAACCACCGCCCCCCGCCCCGCCCCCCGTACCGCTCCCCGCCCCGCCCGGAGCCCCGCAGCCCGCAGCCGCCTCCTGGCCGCAGGCACCGCCGCCGTGATCGCCGCGGGCGCCCTCACCGCCGCCGGGCCGGCCGCCCACGCCGCCGGCCGGGCACCAGGCCACTGCGCCACCCCGCGCCTGACCGCCGCCTGGTACGGCGACAACCGGGCCCGCCTCCAGGAACTCCTCGACCGCTACGGCCGCTGCAACCCGTACCGGCCGAACCGCGCCAAGCCCGTCGCCGTCTTCGACTGGGACAACACCGTCGTCAAGAACGACGTCGGCGACGCCACCATGTTCTGGCTGCTGCGCAACGGCAAGATCCGCCGCCCCGCCGACGGCGACTGGCACACCACCAGCCGGTTCCTCACCGACCAGGCCGCCACCGCCCTCGCCGCCGCCTGCGACGGCCTCGCCGCCCCCGGCGCGCCCCTGCCCACCGGCACCCCGGCCGGCACCGCCTGCGCCGACGAGGTCAACGCCGTCTACGGCACCGGCGCCACCCGGGCCGGAGCCCCCGCCTTCGTCGGCTGGGACCGCCGGACCACCGAGCCCTCGTACGCCTGGCTCGCCCAGCTCCAGCAGGGCTGGACCGCCCGCGAGATCCGCTCCTTCGCCGCCGCGGCCCGCACCGAGAACCTGGCCGCGCCCGTCGGCGCGAAGCAGCGGGTGGGCAGCGGCACCGCCACCGCCTGGGTCCGCTACTACGACCAGCAGCAGGAGCTCATCGGCGCCCTGCGCACGGCCGGCTTCGACGTCTGGATCAGCTCCGCCTCCCCGCAGCCCGTGGTCGAGGTCTGGGCCGAGGGCGCGGGCATCGCCGCCGACCACGTCATCGGCATCCGGAACACCACCGGCCGCGGCGGGCGGTTGACCCCCCGCCTCCAGGGCTGCGGCTCGGTCCCCGACGGGGCCGACAGCATGATCACGTACATCGACGGCAAGCGCTGCTGGATCAACCAGGAGGTGCTCGGCGTGCGCGGTGCCGCCGCGCAGAAGGTCCAGCCGGCCGCCCGCCGCCAGGTCTTCGCCGCCGGCGACTCCGACACCGACGTCTCGTTCCTGCGCGACGCCACCGCCCTGCGACTGGTGGTCAACCGCAACAAGAACGAGCTGATGTGCCGGGCCTACGACAACGGCGACGGCCGCTGGATCGTCAACCCCATGTTCATCGAGCCGAAGCCGCAGCGGACCACCCCCTACCCGTGCTCCACGAGCGGCTACACCGAACGCGACGGCACCCCCGCCCCGGTCCGCCGCCCCGACGGCACCGTCATCCCGGACCAGACCGACACCGTCCACCAGCCGTCGAACTAGTGCTGGGTCGGGAAGAGTGCGCCGGCCACGGCTAGAGGGCGAGGCTGACGACCCAGTAGTCGTACTCCTCCGCGGTGATCCCGCAGATGTGGTCGCCTGACGCGGAGCGGGCGACGAACTCGATCGAGGCGCACGGCTCCACCCCGAACCCGGCCACGGCACGCCAGGCGTCCGCCACCGAGGGACCGGGCCCGTCACCCGGGACCGCGACCACGTCGAGCCCGCTGTCCCGGACGTGCTCGACGAGGTCGTCCGCGCTCGTGCGCACGTCGGGGCTCCCCATCCGGCTCACCACTACAGGAAGGTGCGGCCCTCACCGCGGTAGGTGGGGGCGACCGCTGCCACGCGGTCGCCCTCGATGAGGTGCAGGACGTCGAAGCGCTCGCACATCTCGCCCGCCTTCGCGTGGCGGAACCACACCCGGTCGCCGATCAGCAGGTCGTCGGCGGCGGCACCGAGCAGCGGGGTCTGCACCTCCCCGGCGCCCTCCTGCGGGTCGTAGCGGAGCCCCGGCGGGAGGTACGGCTCGGGCAGCCGGTCGGCGCCGGCCGCGCCCGAGGCCGGGTAGCCGCCGCCGAGCACCGTCACCACGCCCACGCCCGGCCGCCGCACCACCGGCTGGGCGAACAGTGCCGCCGGACGGCCGCGGAAGGAGGTGTAGTTGTCGAACAGCCGCGGCACGTACAGCCCGGACCCGGCCGCGACCTCCGTGACCGCGTCCTCGGCGGCCGTCTGCTGCACGCTGCCCGTGCCGCCGCCGTTGACGAACTCCAGGTCCGGGACCACCGCCCGCACCGCCCGCACCGCCTCCGCGCGGCGGGCGGCCAGCTCCCGGCGGGCCGCCGCCTGCATCAGCCGGATCGCCCGGGACCTCAGCGGACGCCCGGCCAGCGCGTCGCCGACCCCGGCGACATGGCCCTCGTACCCCATCAGCCCGACCACCCGGAACCCCGGCCGGGCCGCGACCGTACGGGCGAGCGCCGCCAGTTGCGCGGGCTCGCGCAGCGGCGAGCGCCGGGCGCCGATCCGGACCCGGCCGCCGAGCAACCGCAGCGCGGTGTCCAGTTCCAGGCAGACCCGGACCTCCTGGGTGCCGCCGCCCCGGGACCGGTCGATCAGCTCCAGCTGCGCCGGGTCGTCGACCATGACGGTGACGGCCCCGGCCAGCTTCGGGTCGCCGGCGAGTTCGGCGAAGCCGGCGCGGTCGGCGGACGGGTAGGCCAGCAGCACGTCCTCGAACCCCGAGCGGGCCAGCCAGAGCGACTCCGCGAGGGTGTACGACATGATCCCGGCGAACCCCGGCCGGGCCAGGACCCGTTCGAGCAACGCCCGGCAGCGCACCGACTTGCTCGCGACCCGGACCGGCTTCCCGCCGGCCCGGCGCACGAGGTCGTCGGCATTGGCGTCGAACGCGTCGAGGTCCACGACCGCCAACGGCGCGTCGAGATGCGCGGTGGCCCGGTCGTACCGGGCCCGGTCCCCACCGGCGGCAGCAGTCATGGCCGCAGCTTGCCACGCCGTCGTACCCTCGGGTAACCCCCGCGTCGCACCCGCCCCGGCGGCCGTGGCCCCCTGCCGTCGCACCCGGCCGCAGGGCCGGGGCGTGCGGAGCAGCCGCGTAAAGTACCCCGGAGGCAGCCGTACGAAACGGGGGGCGGAGCCGCCGGATGAGCACGTCGACACCGCACACCGCGGCCCTGGCCGACCCCGAGCCCGGGCCCGGGCACGATCCCGACGCGCGCCCCTCCCGCGGCGCGGCCCGTACCGCGGCCGCCGCCCTCTGCGCCGTCCTCGGCACCGGCCTGCTGGCAGCCGCCGCCCTCACCGGCTGGGCCGAACGGCACGCCGCCGGCCGCCCGCCCACCCCCGAGGCCGCCTACCGCACCGCCGCCTCCCTCTGGCGCGCGGCGCCCGCGGACACCCTCTTCCCGCCCGTCCTGACCGGAGCCGACTCCGGCCCCGGCGGCGCCGACCGCACCTGGACACGGGTCGCGCTCGCCCCCGACTCCGACTGCGGGCCCGCCCTCGCCCCCGACTGGCAGGCCGCCCTCGCCCCCACCGGCTGCACCCGCGTCCTGCGCGCCACCTACGCCGACGCCACGCACAGCTCCCTGATCGCCGTCGGCATGGTGTTCACCCCCGCCGACGCCACCGCGATGGACGGCCTGCGGGGCCGGCTCACCGCCCCGCCGGCGTACGGCTTCGCGGACGCCCGCCGCGCCGCCTGGACGGCGTCCGTGCTGCCCGACGCCCCGGTCGTCGTCTACGCCGTCTCCGCGTTCGCCGACGGCCGCACCCTGGAGGCGCCCGTCCCCGCCGAGGACGCTATGCGGAAGAACGCCACCGGCGCCGTCGCCCAGGCCGGCCTCGGGCACGAGGCCAAGGCCGTCGCGGACCGGATGGAGGGCACCGTCCGCTCCCTCGCCTCCCCGACGCCCGCCACGGCGTCGAGGGGCACGGCGGCCGCGGCCACCGCGACACCGGCGGCCACCGCGACACCGGCGCCCGCCGCGCCCCCCGCGGCTCCCGGCTCCGCGGGGGCCGCCCGATGAGCCGCCCCCGCTCCGCCGCGGCCCTCGCCCTCGGCGCCGTCCTCGTCGTCGCCACCGCGCCCCCGGCCGTCGCCGACGCCGTACGCGACCGGCAGTGGGCCCTGACCGCCCTGCGCGCCGAGGAGGCCTGGGGCATCACCCAGGGCGACGGCGTCACCGTCGCCGTCCTCGACACCGGCGTCGACTCCACCCACCCCGACCTCGCCGGACAGGTCCTCGACGGCACCGACCTCGTCGGCACGGGCGCCGGCCCCGGCGACCGCCCCTGGGCCCGCCACGGCACGGCGATGGCCGGGATCATCGCCGGGCGCGGCCACGGCCGCAACCGCCGCCAGGGCGTCCTCGGCATCGCCCCGCAGGCGAAGGTCCTGCCCGTCCGGGTGATCCTGGAGGAGGGCGACCCCGACCGGGCCAAGGCCCGCCAGAACAGGGGCGGCGCCCTCGCCGAGGGCATCCGCTGGGCCGCCGACCACGGCGCGGACGTCATCAACCTCTCGCTCGGCGACGACAGCGACTCCGCCCACCACGAGGCCGCCGAGGACGAGGCCGTCCAGTACGCCCTCGCCAAGGGCGTCGTCGTGGTCGCCTCCGCCGGCAACGGCGGCCGCGAGGGCGACCACGCCTCCTACCCGGCGGCCTACCCCGGCGTCATCGCCGTCACCGCCGTGGACCGCAGCGGCCGCAAGGCCGCCTTCTCCACCCGCAACTGGTACGCCAGCGTCAGCGCCCCCGGAGTGGACGTCGTCATCGCCGACCCCGACCGCGCCTACTACGAGGGCTGGGGGACGAGCGCGGCCGCCGCCTTCGTCTCCGGCACCGTCGCCCTCCTCAAGGCCGCCCACCCGGACCTGTCCCCGGCCCAGATCAAGAAGCTGCTCCAGGACACCGCCGCCGACGCCCCGGTCGGCGGCCGCGACGACTCCCGCGGCCACGGCCTCGTGGACCCCGTCGCAGCCCTCCAGGCCGCGGAGTCCCTGCGCCCCGAGCCGGCGCTCCCCGCGCCCGTCGCGGCCGGACAGCGGTACTTCGGCCCGGGCCCCGAGCCGGGCCGCCCCGCCGGCCGGGCGGAACGCCTCCGCGTCCCGGCGGCCGCGGGCACCGGGCTGGCGCTGCTCGCCCTGGCCGCCGTACTGGCCCGCCGGCCCAGAGCCGCGCGGCACGCCTGACGACGACTGACCGCGCCCGGGTCGGGCCCGACCGGCTTCGGGCCCGACCGCCGCTCCCGCCCCGCCGCCGCCCACCGCGCGTCGGGCCCGGCCCGGGGCGCGGGATAGGGTCGGGGAACTGTGGCGAACAAAACCATCCCCAATCCCGGTTTTTCCGACGACGACGGTTCCGCCGACCCCCGGCTGAGCGCGGCCCTGGCCGCCTGGTCCGAGGACCGGGCGAAGGAGCCGGAGCTGCTGGCCGCGCTCCGGGAAGCCCGGCTGCTGGTCCCGGTCGTCGCCGTCCTCGGCGACGTCGAGACCGACCCGGAGACGGGCCTGAAGCGTGAGAAGACCAGCGACATGGCCGTGCCCACCCTGCAGGCGGGGAACCGGCGCGCGCTGCCCGCGTTCACCTCGACCGCCTCGCTCGCGCTGTGGGACCCGGGTGCCCGGCCCGTGGCCGTACCGCTGCGCCAGGCGCTGGCCGCCGTCGCGCACGAGAAGGCCGACACCCTGCTCCTGGACATGGCCGGCCCCGTGACCTACCAGCTCACCGGCTCCGCGCTGCGCGCACTGGCCGAGGGCCGCACCGACGCCGATCCGCTGGCCGACCCGGCGGTGCGGGAGGCCGTACGGGCCGCCGTGGCGGCGGAGCCCGCCGTGCTCCGCGCCCACCTGGTCCCGGCCGGTGCGGACGCCGACGGGATCCTCGCGGTCGTCCTGGCCGCCGGCCCCGAGGCCGGGGCCGCGGCCCGCCGGATCGCCGAGGCGCTCGCCGCCGACGAGACCCTGCGGGCCCGCCTGGTGCACGGGCTGGACCTGGCGCTGCTCCCCGAGACGGCCGCGGCCCCGCCGGGGGAGGCGCTCTTCACCCGCTGACCGGACTGCCGGCGTCCGCCGGCCGCTGCGGCGGTGCCGGCGGAGTGAGAAGAAGCACGAAAACGGGAAGGGCCGGGGCGTAGCGCCCCGGCCCTTCCCGATGCCGTTCCCGTAGCGCGGCCCCGGCCTGCCGACCGGGCGTCCGCCCGTCAGGCGTAGACGGGTCCGGTGAACTTCTCGCCCGGGCCCTGGCCCGGCTCGTCCTGGACGACGGACGCCTCGCGGAACGCGAGCTGGAGCGACTTCAGGCCGTCACGCAGGGGGGCCGCGTGGAAGGAGCTGATCTCGGTGGCGCTGGCGGTGACCAGGCCGGCGAGGGCGGTGATCAGCTTGCGGGCCTCGTCGAGGTCCTTGTGCTCGGAGTCCGGCTTGTCGAGGCCCAGGTTGACCGCCGCGGCGCTCAGCAGGTGAACGGCCACCGTGGTGATCACCTCGACGGCGGGCACGTCCGCGATGTCACGCGTCAGGGCGTCGTAGTCGGGGGCCTGGTCGGCCTCGGCGGCGGGGGAGGGGGTCGCGTCAGTCATGTCCCACACGATAAGCCGGGTGGTGCGGGCCCCCGACCCGGCACCGGGTGAGCGGCCCTGGCGCGGAATGCTATATTGGGCTAACGACCGGCCGGAGACGCATGTCACCGGCCCACAAGTGGAGGCTCCGTTCTCCCACCTGACCGTCCTCCGGGGCGGCGGGTCACCGGTCAGGCGGCATCCATCGTTCCGTACGGACGATGGAAAGCCGCCCGAGTCTGCGCCCCGCGGTGTGCACGCGGCGGTGCTCCGGTTGTCATTGGAGCCCCTGCCTGTGCCCGGCGGGGCATTTTTGTTTCCCTGCCGCGGTCGGTCGTGACGACACAGACGTCAGCGGCTGTCTGCCTGACAGCCGTGTGGTGCTACCGAGGAGGATCCATCAGCACCGAGCCCCGCATCAACGATCGGATTCGTGTCCCTGAGGTGCGACTCGTCGGTCCCAGCGGCGAACAGGTGGGTATCGTCCCGCTTGCGAAGGCGCTCGAACTCGCGCAGGAGTACGACCTGGACCTTGTCGAGGTCGCAGCGTCTGCCCGGCCGCCGGTCTGCAAGCTCATGGACTACGGCAAGTTCAAGTACGAGTCGGCCATGAAGGCCCGTGAGGCGCGCAAGAACCAGGCGCACACGGTCATCAAGGAGATGAAGCTCCGGCCGAAGATCGACCCGCACGACTACGACACCAAGAAGGGTCACGTCGTTCGGTTCCTCAAGCAGGGCGACAAGGTCAAGATCACGATCATGTTCCGTGGTCGCGAGCAGTCCCGGCCGGAGCTCGGCTACCGACTGCTGCAGCGTCTGGCGGAGGACGTCCAGGAGCTCGGTTTCGTCGAGTCGAACCCGAAGCAGGACGGCCGCAACATGATCATGGTTCTCGGTCCCCACAAGAAGAAGACCGAGGCGATGGCCGAAGCCCGCGAGGCCCAGGCCGCCCGCAAGGCCGAGCGCCAGGGTGCGGCCGCCGCCAAGGAAGCGGACGCCACGGAGGGCGACCAGGTCGCCCCTGCCGAGGCCGACGCCGACGCCGCCGACGCCGCCGACGAGGCACAGGCCGAGGCCTGATCCCGGGGCATCCGGTCCCGGATCACCGACACACCATGACGTTCCCGCAGGCCGGTCCGGTACCGGACCGGCGGGAACGCCACTGACGAGGAGATAACGGCGCCATGCCGAAGAACAAGACGCACAGCGGTACCAAGAAGCGCTTCAAGGTCACCGGCTCCGGCAAGGTGCTCCGTGAGCGCGCCGGCAAGCGCCACCTGCTCGAGCACAAGTCGTCCAAGCTGACGCGTCGCCTCACCGGCAACGCCGAGATGGCCCCGGGCGACGCCGCGAAGATCAAGAAGCTTCTCGGCATCTGACATCCCCTGCCCCCACCGGGGCGGGATGCCAAGACCGGTACCCCATCGAACTTTCGGGCCGCGTGAACACACCCGCGGCCCCGCTACAAGGAGTTAAAAAGTGGCACGCGTCAAGCGGGCAGTAAACGCCCACAAGAAGCGCCGGGCGATCCTCGAGGCGGCCTCCGGCTACCGCGGTCAGCGTTCGCGCCTGTACCGCAAGGCCAAGGAGCAGGTCACCCACTCGCTGGTCTACAACTTCAACGACCGCAAGAAGCGCAAGGGCGACTTCCGTCAGCTGTGGATCCAGCGCATCAACGCCGCTGCCCGCCAGAACGGCATGACGTACAACCGCCTCATCCAGGGTCTGAAGGCCGCCAACATCGAGGTGGACCGCAAGATCCTCGCGGAGCTGGCCGTCAACGACGCCAACGCGTTCGCCGCGCTGGTCGAGGTCGCCCAGAAGGCGCTCCCGGCCGACGTGAACGCCCCGAAGGCCCCCGCCGCCGCCTAAGCACCTCGCTTACGCAGCAGGCCTTCACTGGCTTCAGCCCGGACCCGCAGGCCCTGTGCCTGCGGGTCCGGCGCGTGTGGGGCCCGCACGGCGCCACGCCGCACCCCGCCCCGCCCCTGTCAGACCGCAGCACACCCGCAGTACGCACGGAAGCGAGCCGACCGACCATGGGAACCCCCGCCCCCGCCGAGCTGATCTCCCCCCGGTCCCCGCGGGTGGCCGCCGCCAGGCGGCTGGCACGGCGCAACTTCCGCACCAAGGAGCGCCGCTTCCTCGCCGAGGGCCCGCAGGCCGTCCGCGAGGCCGTGGAGCACCGCGGGGCCACCGGCCACACCCTGATCGAGCTGTTCGCGACCGTCGAGGCCGCCGAGCGCTACGGCGACATCATCGACGCCGCCCGCGCCGCCGGCGTCCGCGTCCACCACGCCTCCGACGAGGTGCTCGCCGAGGTCTCCCAGACCGTCACCCCGCAGGGGATCGTCGGCGTCTGCAACTTCCTCGACTCGCCGTTCGAGGAGGTCCTCGCCGCCCGGCCCCGGCTCGTCGCCGTCCTCGCGCACGTCCGCGACCCCGGGAACGCCGGCACCGTGCTCCGCTGCGCCGACGCCGCCGGCGCCGACGCCGTGGTGCTGACCGACGCCTCCGTCGACCTGTACAACCCGAAGTCCGTGCGCGCCTCCGTGGGCTCCCTCTTCCACCTGCCCGTCGCCGTCGGCGTGCCCGTGGAGCGGGCCGTCGAGGGGCTGCGGGCGGCCGGGGTGCGGATCCTGGCCGCCGACGGGGCCGGTGAGGACGACCTGGACGCCGAGCTCGACGCCGGCACCATGGGCGGCCCCACGGCCTGGGTCTTCGGCAACGAGGCCTGGGGCCTGCCGGAGGAGACCCGGGCGCTCGCCGACGCCGTCGTACGCGTCCCGATCCACGGCAAGGCGGAAAGCCTGAACCTCGCCACGGCCGCCGCGGTGTGCCTCTATGCTTCCGCGCGTGCACAGCGGGCGCCCGGAGGGTGCCGCTCCGTGACCCCCAGCTAGTAATGTGGCCGCCCGGGGGGCCCACTGCGCTACTCGGAGATGTGGGGTACGGGGACATGACCGTCGGTACGAACAGCTCGCCAGCGGCCACGAACGCGGCGGGGGCGCCCTCCCTGGGGGCCGTGCCCGCGCAGCCCCCGGGCGGCCGCACCGGCCCGGACGCCGCCGACCTGGCCGGCCTCGGGGTCGACCCCGACGACCTGCCCGACGGGCTCGTCATCGCCGACGACACCGGCCGGGTCATCTGCTTCAACACCGCCGCCGCCCGCATCACCGCCCTCGCCCCCGCCGAGGCCCTCGGCGCCCGCATCGACCGGGCGCTGCCGCTGGAGGACCTCGACGGCCGCCGCTGGTGGGCCCTCACCGACCCGTACGGGGGCCTCGCCACCCGGCGCGGCCAGCCCGAACGGAACCTGCTGCTCCCCGGTGGCCGCGAGGTCCTCGTCTCCGCCCGGTACGTCCGCGCCCACCCGACCGGCCCGCTGCGCCGCCTCGTCGTCACCCTGCGCGGCACCGAGGCCCGCCGCCGCACCGAGCGCAGCCACGCCGAGCTGATCGCCACCGTCGCCCACGAACTGCGCTCCCCCCTGACCTCCGTCAAGGGGTTCACCGCGACCCTGCTCGCCAAATGGGAGCGGTTCACCGACGACCAGAAGCGCCTGATGCTGGAGACCGTCGACGCCGACGCCGGCCGCATCACCCGCCTGATCGCCGAACTCCTCGACATCTCGCGCATCGACTCCGGGCGCCTGGAGGTCCGCCGCCAGCCCGTCGACATCGCCACCGCCGTCGGCCGGCACGTCCAGGCCCTCACCGCGAACGGCCAGGCTCCCGACCGGTTCCTCGTCCGCGTCAGCCGCTCCCTGCCCGCGCTGTGGGCCGACCCGGACAAGATCGACCAGATCCTCGGCAACCTGCTGGAAAATGCCGTGCGCCACGGCGAGGGAACGGTCACCATCGACGTATCGCCGACCAGCCTGACGAACGCCGCGGGCAAGACCGAGAAGGGAACCGCCGTCACCGTGACCGATGAGGGCCCCGGTATCCCCGAGGAGTCGATGGGCCGCGTCTTCACCCGCTTCTGGCGGGGCAGCAAGCGCGGCGGCACCGGCCTGGGCCTGTACATCGTCAAGGGCATCGTGGAAGCCCACGGCGGCACCATCACGGTCGGCCGCGGCCCCGGCGGCGGCGCAGAGTTCCGATTTATCCTGCCCGTCGGCGCGCCGGCGTACCTCGCGCAGTAGCACCAGCACTGCGGAGCGTCTCGCCAGGCGGCCCTCGGGCTCCTCACCTCCCCCGCGGCCCGTAGACTCGTCCTTTGGCACCTTTGTGTCCTTGTGTCGAGCTCCTTGTGTCGAGCGGGGACCTCCAGCCAGCCCATCGGAAGTACGGGAAGAGATGTCGGCACCCAACAAGTCGTACGACCCTGTCGAGGTCGAGGCACTGAAACCGGAAGAGATCGAGCGCATGCGGGACGAGGCGCTCGCCGCCTTCGCGGCCGCCGGCGACCTCGACGAACTGGCGCACGCGAAGACCGCCCACGCGGGCGGCACCTCGCCGCTCGCCCTCGCCAACCGCGAGATCGGCGCGCTGCCCCCGCAGGCCAAGGCCGAGGCGGGCAAGCGCGTGGGCCAGGCCCGCGGCGCCGTGAACAAGGCGTACGCGGAGCGCCTCGCCCAGCTGGAGGCCGAGCGCGACGAGCGCGTGCTGGTCGAGGAGGCCGTGGACGTCACGCTGCCGTACGACCGCGTCCCCGCAGGCGCCCGCCACCCCCTGACGACGCTGATGGACCGCATCGCGGACGTCTTCGTCGCCATGGGCTACGAGGTCGCCGAGGGCCCCGAGGTGGAGGCGGAGTGGTTCAACTTCGACGCCCTCAACTTCACGCCCGACCACCCGGCCCGGCAGATGCAGGACACCTTCTTCGTCCAGGGCCCCGAGGGGGTCGAGGGCGACGAGTCCGGCGTCGTGCTGCGCACGCACACCTCGCCCGTGCAGGCCCGCTCGCTGCTCGAACGCCGCGAGCCGCCCGTCTACGTCGTCTGCCCGGGCCGCGTGTACCGCACCGACGAGCTCGACGCCACGCACACCCCGGTCTTCCACCAGGTCGAGCTGCTCGCCGTCGACGAGGGCCTGACCATGGCCGACCTGAAGGGCACCATCGACCACATGGTCAAGGCGCTCTTCGGCGACGACGTGACCACCCGGCTGCGCCCGAACTTCTTCCCGTTCACCGAGCCGTCCGCCGAGATGGACATGCAGTGCTACGTGTGCCGCGGCGCGTCGGTGGGCAACCCCGACCGTCCCTGCCGCACCTGCTCCAGCGAGGGCTGGATCGAGCTCGGCGGCTGCGGCATGGTCAACCCGAAGGTGCTCACCGCCTGCGGTGTGGACCCCGAGAAGTACAGCGGGTTCGCCTTCGGCTTCGGCATCGAGCGGATGCTGATGTTCCGGCACAACGTGGAAGACATGCGAGACATGGTCGAGGGTGACGTCCGGTTCACCCGGCCGTTCGGGATGGAGATCTGATGCGGGTCCCGCTTTCTTGGCTGCGGGAGTACGTCGACCTGCCTGCGGGCGAGACCGGTCGTGACGTGCAGGCCAAGCTCATCGACGCCGGTCTGGAGGTCGAGACCGTCGAGCAGCTCGGCGCCGACCTGACCGGCCCCCTCGCCGTCGGCCAGGTGCTGACCATCGAGGAGCTGGAGGGCTTCAAGAAGCCGATCCGCTTCTGCACCGTCGACGTCGGCCAGGCCAACGGCACCGGCGAGCCCCAGGAGATCGTCTGCGGCGCCCGCAACTTCGCCGTCGGCGACAAGGTCGTCGTGGCCCTGCCCGGCGCCGTCCTGCCCGGCGACTTCGCCATCGCCGCGCGCAAGACGTACGGCAGGAACTCGCACGGCATGATCTGCTCGGGCGACGAGCTCGGGATGGGCGACGACGGCACGCACGGCATCATCGTGCTGCCGCCGGAGCACGAGGTCGGCACCGACGCGATCGAGCTGCTGCAGCTCGTCGACGAGGTCCTCGACATCGCCGTCACCCCGGACCGCGGCTACTGCCTGTCGATGCGCGGTGTGGCCCGCGAGACCGCCACCGCGTACGGCCTGCCGCTGCGCGACCCGGCGCTGCTCGACGTCCCGGCGCCCAACTCGTACGGCTACCTCGTCAAGATCAACGACCCGGCCGGCTGCGACCGCTTCACCGCGCGCACCGTCACGGGCCTGGACCCCGAGGCGAAGTCCCCGATCTGGCTCAAGCGCCGCCTGCAGAAGGCGGGCATGCGCCCGATCTCCCTCGCCGTCGACGTCACGAACTACGTGATGCTCGAACTGGGCCAGCCGCTGCACGCCTACGACCGCTCCCGCCTGGACGGCGCCATCGGCGTCCGGCGGGCCGAGCAGGGCGAGAAGTTCACCACCCTCGACGGGGTCAAGCGCACCCTCGACGCCGAGGACCTGGTGATCACCGACAACAGCGGGCCGATCGGCCTCGCGGGTGTCATGGGCGGCGCCGACACCGAGATCGCCGACTCCGTCACGGACCCGGAGACCGGCCAGGTCACCGGCACCACGGACGTCGTCATCGAGGCCGCGCACTTCGACCCGATCGCGATCTCCCGCACCGCCCGCCGCCACAAGCTGTCCTCGGAGTCCTCCAAGCGCTTCGAGCGCGGCGTCGACCCGCAGGCGGCCTCCGCGGCCGCGCAGCGGACCGTCGACCTGCTGGTGCTGCTCGCCGGCGGCACCGCCGAGGCCGGCGTGACCGAGCTCGTCGCCCCGGGCGCCCCGCGCACCATCGCGATGCGCGCGGACCACCCGGACAGGGTCGCGGGCATGGACTACGGCCGCGAGACCGTCGTCCGCCGCCTCCAGGAGGTCGGCTGCGACGTCTACGGCCAGGACGAGCTCGTCGTCACCGTCCCGTCGTGGCGGCCCGACCTCGCCGCGCCGAACGACCTCGCCGAAGAGGTCATCCGGCTGGAGGGCTACGCCAACCTCCCGTCGACCCTGCCCCAGGTGCCCTCCGGCCGCGGTCTGACCGCCCGCCAGCAGTTGCACCGCCGGGTCGGCCGGGCGCTGGCCGGGGCCGGCTACGTCGAGGCGCTGAACTACCCGTTCCTCGGCGAGCAGGTCTTCGACCAGCTCCAGCTTCCCGCGCACGACGCCGCCCGCCAGGTCGTGAAGCTGGTCAACCCGCTCTCCGACGAGGAGCCGGCGCTGCGCACCACGCTGCTGCCGGGCCTGCTCCACGCGCTGCGCCGCAACGACAGCCGCGGCAGCCACGACCTCGCCCTGTTCGAGACAGGCTCGGTCTTCCGGGCCGGCGACCGGGCGGGCGTCGCGGTGCGGCTGCCCGTCGACCGCCGTCCCACGGACGAGGAGATCGCCACGCTCGACGCCGCCCTGCCGGCACAGCCGCGGTACGCCGCGGTCGTGCTGGCCGGTGCGCGCGAGCAGGCCGGCTGGTGGGGCAAGGGCCGCCCCGCCGACTGGGCGGACGCCGTCCAGGCCGCCCGCACGCTGGCCGTCGAGGCCGGTGCGGAGCTGGTGGTCCGCCAGGGCCAGTACGGCCCCTGGCACCCGGGCCGGTGCGCCGAGCTCGTCGTCACCCTCGACGGGGTCGAGCAGGTCATCGGTCACGCCGGCGAGCTGCACCCGCGCGTCGTGAAGGCGCTGGGCCTGCCCGCCCGCACCAGCGCGATGGAGCTCGACCTGGACCGCCTCGCGGCGGCCGGCGGCGAGGCCGTGGTCGCGCCCCGGATCTCCTCCTTCCCGGTGGCGACCCAGGACGTCGCGCTGATCGTCGACGCGTCCGTCCCGGCGGCCCACGTCGAGGCGGCGCTGCGCAAGGGCGCGGGCGAACTGCTCGAATCGCTGCGGCTGTTCGACGTGTTCACCGGTGAGCAGGTCGGCGAGGGCAAGAAGTCCCTGGCGTACGCGCTGCGCTTCCGCGCGGCCGACCGCACGCTGACGGTCGAGGAGTCCACGGCCGCCCGCGACGCGGCGGTGGCGCTGGCCACCGAGCACACGGGGGCGGTGCTGCGCGGCGCGTAGGCGACGCCGTCAGCAGACGTAGGGCCAGGTGAGGGGCGCATCCGGGGAACCGGATGCGCCCCTCACTCATTCGGGTGAGAACCCCCTCCAGCCGTGTCCCCGGGGCGGGGCGGGTCGAAAGAATCGAGGCGGCCGGGTGCCCAGGGCCGGACACGGGAGTCCCAGGGATGATCACGCGTGGGGAGATGCCCCAGCTGCGCCGGGCGGGCGTCCTCACGTGGGGCGGCGCCGCGGTGTCATGGGAACTGTCCGCGCCCGGCCGGCCGCTGTGGGCCGGGCTGGCCAGCTGCGCCGCCTTCCTGCTCCTCGCCGCCGGTTGCGTCCTGCACGTCCGGCGCGGCCTGAAGGCCCGGCTCAGACGCTCCCAGGAGATCGCCGGCGCCGCCCAGCGGGCGCTGCTGCGGCCCCTGCCGGCGCGGATCGAGGGCCTCGCGGTGGCGGCGGCCCAGCTGTCGGCGAGCCGGGGCGCGGCGGTCGGCGGCGACCTGTACGAGGCCGTCCCGACCCCGTACGGGGTGCGGGTCGTCATCGGGGACGTACGCGGCCACGGCCTGCCGGCGCTGGCGGCCGCGGCGGCGGTGCTCGGCGCCTTCCGTGAGGCGGCCTACGACGAGGCCGCGCTGGCCGGGGTGCTGCGGCGCATGGAGCGGGCGCTCGCCCGGCACGTGCGGCAGCGGGCGCGGGCGGAACACCCGTCGGCCTGCCCGGCCGAGCCCGAATCGCCCTCCGCGGAGGAGTTCGTGACGGTGCTGCTGCTGGAGATCGGGCGGGACGGGGCCGTGACGGCCCTCAACTGCGGGCACCCGTGGCCCGTTCTGCTGCGCCGGCCGGACGGGGCCCTGGAGCACTGCGGGGCCGTCCCCGCCGCCGCGTCCCCGGTCCCGGCGCCGCCCGGACCGGTGGCGTACCCGTCGGCGGGGCCCGCAGGGGCCGCGCCCCGGACGAGGAGGAGGTGTGCGCTCCGGCCGCCGCCGGAACGGGCAGCGGACGGGGAACCCGCGGCGGAGGGGGTGCGGGTGCTCGACGGGGGCGAGCCGCTGCCACCGCTCGGGGTGGTTCCCGTGCCCGACGGGCTGGTGGCCGGGGACTGCGGCCAACTGCGCCCCGGGGAGCTCCTGTTCCTGCACACCGACGGTGCCGAGGACGCCCGCGACGCCGCCGGCCGGTTCTTCCCGCTGCCCCGCGTCCTGGCCGGGATCCTGGCCGGGACGCCGGCGCCCGCGCCCGCGAGGCTGGTCGCGGGAGTCCACGCCGCACTGCTGCGGCACACCGGCGGGCGACTCACCGACGACGTCGCCCTGCTGGTCCTCCGCAGCGACCGCTGCGCCTGAACCCCGGACCGGGGCGGCGACCGGAACCGCACACCGGGCCCCGGTGGGAGGGCCCGGCGCGCGTTCCTCCCGGCCCCCGCCGGGACCCGGTGACCAACCGGGTGCCGGCGGGCGCCGAGGCGCGCCGCCCGCCTGCCGTGGAGTGTCGGGCAGACAGCACGACGGGCGGCGCGGTGCGGGTCGTCGCACTGTACGAGGGGGAGCCGACGACCCGGGCTGCCTCTTTGGCGAGGCTCTTCAGTGAACCGCTCTCGGGGCCCCCGCGGCAGAGTGCGTATCGCATTTATGCGCGTACTCGTTTCACACCCCGGGTGAACCCCGCACCCACTAGCCTGAGACCGACGAGCCCTTGGAGGGGCCCATGCAGCCCAACACCCTGCTCGACGCCCTCCTCGCCGAGGCGGGCATGTCCCACGCCGGCCTCGCCGCGCACGTGAACCAGGCGGGCCGGTCCCGCGGTCTCGCCCTGCGCTACGAACACACCGCCGTCACCCGTTGGTTGAAGGGACAGCGGCCGCGCGGCCAGGTCCCCGACCTGATCTGCGAGGTGCTCGGCGGCCGGCTCCGCCGCCCGGTCTCCCTGGACGACGTCGGCCTCGGGCTGCCCGGCCAGCCCACCGGCCCGCACTCCTCCCCGCTCCGGGGCTTCGTCGACCGGGCCGCCGCCCTGTGGCGCTCCGACCAGCAGGGGCGCTTCCCGCTGCTCACCACCGAGGCGGTCACCGGCACCCCCGCCGTGATCCCCGTCTGGGAGTGGGAGAACCCGCCGGAGGACGCCGACGTGTCCCGCGACGGGCCGCTGCGGATCGGGCCCGAGCACATCGAGATCCTGCGGGCCGCCCGCGCCCACTACGAGCTGATGTACCGCCGGTCCGGCGGGGTCGCCACCCGGGCCCGCATCGTCCGCTTCCTCGGCAGCGAGACCGCGCCCATGCTGCGCGGCAGCTACCCCGACGAGCTGGGCCGCAGGCTGCACCGGGCCGCCGGATCCCTGGTGGCCGTCGCGGGGATCTGCGCGTACGACTCCGACGCCCACGGCCTCGCCCAGCGCTACTTCCACCAGGCGCTGCGGCTGGCCAAGGCCAGCGGGGACCGGGGGCTCGGCGCGTACGTCATCGCGCTGCTCGTCAACCAGTCCCTGCACCTGCGCGAACACCGCCAGGCCGTCGCCTTCGCCGAGGCCGCACTGCGCTGCGCGAGCCGGGACACCACCCCGGCCCTGACCGCCGACCTGTACGCGATGCAGGCCAAGGCGTACGCCCAACTCGGCGACCCTGCTGCCGCGTTGGCCTGTATCCGGCACGCCGAGGCGGCCGCCGGGCGGATCCGGCCGGGCTCGGAGCCGGACGAGACCGGATACGTCCAGCCCGGGCTGGTCAACGTCCAGGTGGCCGAGGCCCTGCTGAGCCTCGGGGACCTCGACGCCGCGCACGAGCAGGCGGCCGCCGCGGTCGGCACCCCCGCCCACGACCGCGGCCGGGTCCACCGGCTGGCGATGCTGTGCGAGGTCCAGCTGCGGCAGGGGGAGGCGGACGGGGCGGCGGCCACGGCCGCAGAAATGGCCGAACGGGTCAGGGGGATGGAGTCGCTGCGGCTGCGGGACCGGCTGCGGGCCGTCCGCGAACAACTGCTGAGCAGCGGCTGCCAGGGCGCCGCGGAGACGGCACGGCTCATCGACGAGGCGCTGCGCGTTCCGCTGTGACCGCCGCGGCTGCTGCCATGTTGCCACCGACGATCCGGAAGGTGGCAGAACCGTGCAGTGGACGAACCTGAGTGAGCAGACCGTGTACAAGAACCGTTGGTTCGACGTGAACCTCGCCGATGTGGAACTTCCCGACGGCCGGCACCTGGACCACTTCGTGATCCGGCTGCGGCCGGTCGCCGCCGCCACGGCCGTCAACGAGGCCGACGAGGTGCTGCTGTTGTGGCGGCACCGCTTCATCACCGACAGCTGGGGCTGGGAACTGCCCGCGGGCGTGGTCGAGGACGGCGAGGACCTCGCGCAGGCGGCGGCCCGGGAGATGGAGGAGGAGTCGGGCTGGCGGCCCGGCCCGCTGCACCACCTGCTGACCGTGGAGCCCTCCAACGGGCTCACCGACGCCCGTCACCACCTCTTCTGGTCGGAGGGGGCCACGTACACGGGCCGGCCCCAGGACGACTTCGAGTCCTCGCGGCGCGAGTGGGTGCCGTTGAAACTCGTGCCGGAGATGATCGCCCGCGGCGAGGTCCCGGCCGCGAACATGGCCGCCGGCCTGCTCCTCCTCCACCACCTGCGGCTGGGCTAGCCGCCGCTCCGCCCGCCGGCACCCGCCCGGACCGGTTCCTCCGCGGCAGCCCGCTGCGGGGGCACCAGATCGGCCCGGGTGCCGGCCCCGGCACGGGGCCACCGCCGGTCGGCAGCCCGCTGGACGCGCCGGCCGAGGTTCTGCACCGGCAGCTCCACCAGGCGGTACAGCAGCTGGCTCGCGACCAGCACCACCGAGAGGAACAGGACGGTCCACACGAGGCGGCCCAGCGCGGACGAGGGCTGCGGCGGCACCCCGACCAGCGGGCCGATCGTGCGCAGCAGCGGGAAGTGCAGCAGGTACACCGAGAAGCTGACCGCACCCAGCCAGGTCAGCACCCGTGGGAAGCGGCGCCCGCGCAGCAGGAACCCGAGCCCGAACACGGCCCACGCGGCCAGGTAGGACAGGGACCAGGCCTTCCAGCTCGCCGTCCAGGTGTCGTGCGCGTGGCCGCCCCGGTTGTACAGCCATCCGACGAGCACGCCCGCGACGACCACGAACCCGCAGGACAGCAGCGACAGGGTGCGGATCCGGCCGGAGGGGGCAGCGTGCTGCGCCCGGTGGACGGCCGTGCCGGCGAACATCGTGGCGAAGATCATCCAGGTCTCGAACCAGGGTGCCCGGCCGTTCAGCGTGGTCAGCACCAGGCCGAGCCCGGCCAGCAGTGCGGCGCCCGCGCCGGTCGCCCACCGCCTGCCGCTGAGGACCCCGGCGAGGCCGGCGAGCGCGACCGGCGTGACGATCAGCAGGAGCAGTCGGGTCGAGCCGAGTCCGGTGGACAGCAGCCCGCCCCCGACGGCCGTGCCGACCCCCAGGGCCGCGGCGGCGCAGGCCACGGCGATCGGGCCGCTGTGGCGGTGCAGTCCGCGGGTGAACAGGGCGGTCACGAAGAAGTAGAAGACCATCTCGTAGCAGAGCGTCCAGGTGACGTTCATGCTGTTGGTGACCCCGAGCATGTCCTGGAGCATCAGGCCGTTCGCGACCAGCGACGCGGTGTCGTCGCCGGTGCTCAGCAGCGAGACCGCCCCGTCGCCCGCCGGCAGCATCATGATCGAGACGACCAGGGCGGCGATCAGGGCCGGGTAGATCCGGAAGATCCGGCCGATCCAGAACGCCCGGACGTCGCCGCGGCGCTCCAGCGAGGCCGGGATGATGTAGCCGCTGACGATGAAGAAGAGCATCACGCCGAACAGGCCCATGTCGAAGTGCTGCGTGACGGTGTCCCGGTGGGGGAACATCCGCAGGACGTCGAAGTGGTGCAGGGCCACGATGAGGGCGGCGACACCGCGCAGCGCGTCGAGCCAGCCGAGCCGGGCGCCCGGCTCGGCGGGGGAGGAGGGGGACGACTTCACCGCAGGACCCTACCGGTACCTCGGTCGTCGCGAGGACGACCGAGGCTCTTCTCACACTGCCGCCGGGTCCCGGCCCGGGCGGCGGGGCGGGCGGGGTGGCTCAGCCGTAGGCGTAGAAGCCCGAGCCGGTCTTGCGGCCGAGGCGGCCGGCGTCGACCATGCGCTGGAGCAGCGGGGGAGCGGCGTACAGGGGCTCCTTGAACTCCGAGTACATCGAGTCGGCGATCGAGGCGATCGTGTCGAGGCCGATCAGGTCGGAGAGCTTGAGCGGGCCCATGGGGTGGGCGCAGCCGAACTCCATGCCGTTGTCGATGTCCTCGCGGCTCGCGATGCCCGACTCGAACATCCGGATCGCGGACAGCAGGTACGGGACCAGCAGCGCGTTGACCACGAAGCCGGAGCGGTCCTGGGCGCGGATGGCGTGCTTGCCGAGGACGTTCTGCACCAGGGCCTCGGCCCGCTTGATGGTCTCCTCGCCGGTGGTCAGCGCCGGGATCAGCTCGACGAGCTTCTGCACCGGGGCCGGGTTGAAGAAGTGGATGCCGATGACCTGGTCGGGCCGGGAGGTCGCGACGGCCAGCTTGACCAGCGGGATCGACGAGGTGTTCGAGGCGAGGATGGCGTCGGGGCGGGTGATCACCTGGTCGAGGACCTGGAAGATCTCCGTCTTGACCTGCTCGTTCTCGACGACCGCCTCGATGACCAGGTCGCGGTCGGCGAACTCGCCGAGGTCGGTGGTGAAGGAGAGGCGGGCCAGGGTGGCGTCCCGCTCCTCCTCGCTGATCTTGCCGCGGGCGGCGGCCTTGGTCAGCGAGTTGTGCAGCCGGGTCCGTCCGAGCTCCAGGGCCTCGCCCGTCGTCTCGGCGACCTTCACGTCGAGACCGCTGCGGGCGCACACCTCGGCGATGCCGGCACCCATCTGGCCACAGCCCACTACGCCGACCCGTGTGATGTCGGAAGGGAGGTCAGTCACTTCGTGCCTTTCGCTGCTCCGTCGTCGGCGGGTCCCCCGTTGTCGTCAGTGGTCACTGCAATCCGGCGCCCGCCACGCCCCCCGACGTTACCCCCGATCTTGCCGGTGGTGGCGGGCCGGGGCGGGCATGCTGGGCGCAGACAGGGGATGTCACGCAACGGAACGGAGTCGTCACATGACGTACATCGGTCGGCGGGGACTGCTGGCGGGAGCCGCGGGGGTGATCGCCGCCGCCGCGGGGAGCCCGGCGCGGGCGGCGGAGTCGGCGCGGGGAGCGGAAGCGGCGCAGCCCGCTGCAGCGCAGCCGGCGGCAGCGCCGGCGCGGCGGCCGGGGGTGCGACGGAAGGCCGCCCCGGAGTTCCGCGGCATGTGGATCGCCTCCGTGGAGAACGTGGACTGGCCCTCCGCGCCCGGGCTGGGCGCCGGGGAGCAGCGCGACGAGCTGTCCTCCCTCTTCGACGCCGCCGTCGCGAACCGACTGAACGCGGTGTTCCTCCAGGTCCGGCCCACCGCCGACGCGATGTGGCCGGGTGCCCGGGAACCCTGGTCGCAGTGGCTGACGGGCCGGCAGGGCGCCGACCCGGGCTGGGACCCGCTGGGCACGGCCGTCGCCGACGCCCATGCCAGGGGATTGGAGCTGCACGCCTGGTTCAACCCGTACCGGGTGGCGAACAACCACACCGATCCCACACGCCTGGCGTCCTCGCACCCGGCCCGCCGCAACCCGGGCTGGACGGTCCCGTACGGCGGCAAGCTGTACTACAACCCCGGGCTGCCCGAGGTGCGCGCCTTCGTACAGGAGGCCATGCTCGACGCCGTCTCCCGCTACGCGCTGGACGGGGTGCACTGGGACGACTACTTCTACCCGTACCCCGTCGCGGGGGAGTACTTCGACGACGACGACGCGTACGCGCGCCACGGATCGGGCTTCGCCACGCGCGCCGACTGGCGCCGTTCCAACATCGACGCGCTGGTCCGGGAGATGTCCGAGAAGGTGCGGTCGGTACGGCCCTCGGCCCGGTTCGGCATCAGCCCGTTCGCCGTGTGGCGCAACCGGGACCGGGATCCGCTCGGCTCGGACACCAAGTCCCTGGCCACGTACGACGACCTGTACGCGGACACCCGCATGTGGGTGCGCGAGGGCTGGATCGACTACGTGGTGCCGCAGGCCTACTGGCACATCGGCCATCCGACGGCCGACTACGCGAAGCTCGTCCCGTGGTGGGCGCAGACCGTCGCGGGGACGGACGTCGACCTGTACATCGGGGAGGCGCTGTACCGCTGCGAACGCGACAGCGCGACGGCCGCCTGGCGCGATCCGGCCGAGCTGTCCCGGCACCTGACCCTCGCGAGCCGGTACGCCGAGGTCCGCGGCCACGCCTACTTCTCCGCGAAGCAGGTGGCCGCGGACCCCAATGGAGCGATGGCCAGGGTGGTCGCCGACCACTACCCGACGACGGTGCCGCCCCGCTGAGGCGCGGGGCCGCCGCTGCGCCGCATCAGTGCCGGGGTTCCTCCGGGTGCTTCACGACGCAGTCGGGGCCCGGGGACATCAGGGCTTCGTGGCCGTCGGCGAAACGGACCCGGTAGGGCGGGCTGCCGTTTTCGCCCAGTACCTGAGTGATCTCGCCGACCTTGTCGTGCTGCCCCACGACTCTGCCGTGCTGCAGCAACTGGTCGCCTTCGGTCGCGCGCATAAGCTGACCTCCTCGGAGGCGGTCTCGGTCCGGTGACGACAGTTTACGGCGGATTGTCCCGATTAAGCCCGCTGGGTCAGGGCGATGCAGACCAGCACCGCGCAGGCGGCCGCCGGCGCGGCCGGCGACAGCCGCTCGCCCAGCAGCGCCACCGACCACACGAGCGTCAGCAGCGGCTGCGCCAACTGGAGCTGGCTGGCCCGCGGGGCCCCGATCTCCGCCATGCCCCGGTACCAGACGTACAGGCCGAGGAAGGTGGAGCCCGCGGCCGCCCACGCCAGGCCCGCCAGCCCGTGGGCGGTCAGCCGCACCGGCTCGTACGCCAGCCCCAGCACCGAACCGGCGAGGGTGAGCGGAAGGGCCAGCACCAGCGCCCAGCCGATGACCTGCCAGCCCGGCATGGCGCGGGCCAGCCGGGCACCCTCGGTGTACCCGGCGGCGCAGGCCAGCAGGGCCCCGAACAGGTAGCCGTCGCCGGCGGAGAGCGAGCCGCCGCTCTCCGCCAGGGTGAAGCCGAGGACGACGGCGGCTCCGGCGACGGCCGCGGCCCAGAACCGGCGCGAGGGCCGCACGCCGGTGCGCAGGGCGGACAGGGCCGCCGTGGTGAGCGGCAGCAGCCCGACCACGACGGCGGCGTGCGAGGTGGTGGAAGTGGTCAGCGCCAGGGTGGTGAGCAGCGGGAATCCGACGACCACGCCCCCGACGACCACGGCCAGCCCCGCCCAGTGCCCGCGGGCGGGCAGCGCGACCCGCCCGGCCAGCAGGAAGACGCCCGCGAGCAGGGCGGCGAGCACGCTGCGCAGCGCGACGAAGCTCCAGGGGCCGAAGCCCTCCAGGCCCCAGGCGGTGGCGGGGAAGGTCAGGGAGAAGGCGACGACCCCGAGGCAGGCGAGCGCGGTGCCGGCCGCGGTCCCGGTCCCCGCACGGCCCGCGGTCCCGGCCCCGGTTCCGCCCGGGATGGCGACCGCTATCGTGGTGGAGGGGGTAGCGCTATTCTTTGCTCTCATGTATGAGCGTAGCAGTGTGGCGGAACTGGCGGACGTCCTGCGCTCCGAACTGGACCGCTACTCGGTAGGTGGAAAGCTGCCGTCGAGCCGGGCCCTCGTGGAGCGCTTCCGGGTCAGCCCCGTCACCGTCTCCCGCGCCCTCGCCCAGCTCGCCGCCGAGGGCCTCGTGGTCACCCGGCCCGGCGCCGGCGCCTTCCGGGCCGCCCCCCGCACCGCCGAGCCCGCGGCCGGCGACACCTCCTGGCAGGAGGTGGCCCTCAGCGCCGAGGGAGCCGGCGAGGTCATCCCCCGCTCCGTCGACGCCTCCGGGGTCCTCGGCTCCCTCGCGACCCCGCCGACCGGGGTGATCGAGCTCAACGGCGGCTACCTGCACCCCTCCCTCCAGCCCGAGCGGGCCATGGCCGCCGCCCTGGCCCGGGCCGGCCGGCGCCCCGGCGCCTGGGGGCGGCCGCCCGTGGAAGGACTGCCCGAGCTGCGCGACTGGTTCGCCCGCGAGATCGGCGGTTCCGTCTCCGCCGCCGACGTGCTGGTCACCGCGGGCGGGCAGAGCGCGCTGACCACCGCCGTACGGGCGCTGGCCCCGCCGGGGGCGCCGATCCTGGTGGAGTCGCCGACCTACCCCGGGCTGCTGTCGATCGCCCGGGCTTCGGGGTGCCGGCCCGTGCCCGTCCCCGTCGACGCGGACGGTGTCCGGACGGAGCTGCTGGCCGCCGCGTTCGAAGCCACCGGGGCACGGGTGTTCGTATGCCAGCCGCTCTTCCAGAACCCCACGGGCGCGGTGCTCGCCCCCGAGCGGCGGGCCGAGGTGCTGCGCATCGCGCGGGCGGCCGGGGCGTTCGTCGTCGAGGACGACTACGCCCGCGCCCTCGCCCACGAGGACGCCGCGCCGCTGCCCCCGACCCTGGCCGCCGAGGACCACGACGGGGTCGTCGTGCACGTCCGGTCACTCACCAAGATCACCTCACCGAGCCTGCGGGTGGGCGCGCTCGCCGCCCGCGGCCCCGTCCTGGACCGGCTGCGCGCCATCCAGGTCGTGGACAGCTTCTTCGTGCCGCGCCCCCTCCAGGAGGCCGCCCTCGAACTCGTCGGCGCCCCGGCCTGGCCCCGCCACCTGCGCACGGTCGCCGCCGAACTGCGTCACCGGCGCGACGTGCTGGCCGGCGCGCTGCGCCGCGGACTGCCCGGGTTGCGGCCGGACCGACTGCCGACCGGCGGCTTCCAGCTCTGGGCCCGCCCCGGCGGCGAGGTCGACGAGGCGGCCTTCGCGGCCGCCGCCCTGCGGGCCGGGGTCGCGGTCACGCCCGGGCGCCCGTACTTCTGCGCGGAGCCCCCCGGTCCGTACGTACGGCTGAGCTTCGCCGGGGTCTCGGGCGCGGCGGAACTCGGCGAGGCCGTCCGCCGACTGCGCGACGGGCTGCGCGACGGGCTGGGGGAGGAGCCCGTCGGCGCCGTCGGTCCGGACGCTTGACCCGGTGCGGCCCGCGGCCCACCATCGCCGCATGAACGTTCGGGTTTCGCTCGTCGCTGCAGCCCGCGGCTCCGCACTGCTCGCCGAGCGCTTCGACGACGACCGCCCGCTCGACGACGAGGGCTGGCGCACCCTGTCGGCCGCCGCGCACGGCCTGGTGCCCCTGGGCGCCGCCGAACTGCGCTACTGCTCGCCCGGCCCGCGCAGCCGGGCCACCGGCCGGGCCCTCGGGTACGCGCCGCTCGCCCAACCGGCGCTGCGCGAGTGCGACATGGGCCGCTGGCGGGGACTGACCCTGGCCGAGGTCGCCACGCGAGAGCCCGGCGCGGTGGAGCTCTGGCTCAGCGACCCGCTCGCCACCCCGCACGGCGGCGAGTCCCTCCTCGCCTTCATCTCCCGCATCGGCGGCTGGCTCGACACCCGGCCCGCCGACGACGGGGGCGCGATCGTCGCGGTCGCGGAGCCCTCGGTGGTGCGGGCCGCCCTGGTGTACGCGCTCGGGGCCGCCCCGCAGACGTACTGGAACGTGGACGTCCGGCCGCTGTCGACCATCACCCTGACCGGCTGGTCGGGGCACTGGCACCTCTCGCTCCAGGCCCCCGCCTAATCCGGTGGAGTCGCCGCCGCAACGCCCCTAACCTGCGCACATGAACGGAATAGAGATCACCACGATCGCCGGGCGCCCCGAACTCGCCGAGCGGCTGTACGACATGGAGGACTCGTGGCCCGCGTTCTCGGGCAACGACTCGCTCGCCTGGCTGCTGTACCCGCGGATGGTGTCGGAGCTGCCCGAGTACGTGTTGGTCGCCCTGGACGGCGACACGGTGGTCGCCCGCGGCTTCAGCGTGCCGTTCGCGCTGCACGCGCCCGGCCGGGACGGGGTGCTGCCGGCCCGCGGCTGGGACCAGGTCGTCATGTGGGCCTTCTCCGACCTGCGGCGCGGCATCGAGCCCGACACGGTGAGCGCGGTCGAGATCAGCGTCGACACCGGCCGCCAGGGTGAGGGCCTGTCCGGGCGGATGCTGGCCGCGATGCGGGACAACGCCCGTGCGCGCGGCTTCGCCGAGGTGGTGGCCCCGGTGCGGCCGAGCGGCAAGCCGGCCGAGCCCGACACCCCGATGCAGGAGTACGCGTACCGCACCCGCGAGGACGGCCTGCCGTACGACCCGTGGCTGCGCGTCCACGTCCGGGCCGGCGCGGTGATCGACTCGATCGCGCCGCTGTCGATGACGGTCACCGGTTCCCTGGACGAATGGCGCGCCTGGACGGGCCTGCCCTTCGACACGGCCGGCCCGGTCCACGTGCCCGGGGCCCTCACCCCGGTCCACTGCGACCCGGTCCAGGGCTACGCGGCGTACGTGGAGCCGAACGTCTGGGTCCGCCACCCGCTGACCTGACGGCCGGCCGCGGCCGCCGCTTGCAACGGGGCGGCGACCGTCCCATAGTCCGAGGTATGGACGCGCGCGAGGCCGCGCTCCGACGGGCGCACGGGCACGCCGTGCGCTGGCTGGCGAGCCTCTCCGAGCGGCGGGTGCCCGCCCGCGCCTCGGCCGACGAGGTCGTGCGGGCGCTCGGTACCGAGCTGCCCGACGGCCCCGGCGTACCCGCCGAGGTCGTCGACCTGATGGCCGAGGCCTGCGAGCCGGGCCTGACGGCGTTCCCCAGCGGCCGCTTCCACGGGTTCGTGGTCGGCGGCACGGAGCCGGCCGCGCTGGCCGCGGACTGGCTGGTCAGCGCCTGGGACCAGAACTGCGTGATGCGCGCCGCCTCGCCCGCCTACGCGGCGGCCGAGGACATCGCGAGCGGGTGGCTGCTCGACCTGCTCGGCCTGCCCGGCGGCAGCGCGGTCGGCTTCACCACCGGCGCCACCACGGCGAACTTCACCTGCCTCGCCGCCGGCCGCGACGCGGTGCTGCGCGCCGCCGGCTGGAACGCCGCCCACGACGGGCTCGCCGGCGGCCCGCCCGTCCGGGTCGTCGCCGGCGCCGACCGCCACATCGCCGTCGACCTGGCCCTGCGCTACCTGGGGCTCGGCGCACCCGAGACCGTGCCGGCGGACGCCCAGGGGCGCATCGACCCCGAGGCCCTGCGCCGCACCCTGGCGGGGCGCGGACCGGGCCCGACGATCGTGGTCCTCCAGGCCGGGGACATCCACTCCGGCGCCTTCGACCCCTTCCCCGAGGCGATCCGCGCCGCCCGCGGGGCGGACGCATGGGTGCACGTCGACGGGGCCTTCGGCCTGTGGGCGGCGGTCTCCCCGGCGCACGCACACCTGACGGCCGGCTGCGCGGACGCCGACTCCTGGGCCACCGACGCCCACAAGACCCTCAACGTCCCCTACGACTGCGGCCTCGCCGTCGTGCGCGACCCGTCCGCGCTGCGGGCGGCGATGGGCCAGCGCGGCGACTACCTCATCCACGACGAGCTGGGCGACCCGGTCGACAAGGTCCCCGAGCTGTCCCGGCGCGGCCGGGCCTTCCCCGTGTGGGCGGTGCTCAGGTCCCTCGGCCGCTCGGGGGTGGCCGACCTCGTCGACCGGCTCTGCCGGCACGCCTGCGCCTTCGCCGACGGGATCGCCGGGATCGACGGCGCGACCGTCCTCAACGAGGTGGTGTTCACCCAGGTCTGCGCCTCCTTCGGCAGCGACGACCGCACCGACCGGGTCCTCGCCCGGCTGCTCGCCGAAGGCGACACCTGGATCAGCGGCTCCACCTGGCACGGCCGGCGCGTCATGCGGATCTCGGTGAGCAACTGGTCGACCACCGACACGGACGTGGCGCGTTCGCTGGCGGCGATTCGCCGGGCCGTCACCTGCGCCTGACACGCTCCCCCGGCCGCTGCCCCGCACAGCCGCAGGTCAGCGGGGCGACGGCCGGGGGAGGCAACATCACCTACATTGCATAAAACTGCGGCGCTACGTATAGTCATGCCATCCCAACAGGAGGGTCCGATGGTGGTACGTGCAGCAGTGGCCGGAGCGAGCGGATACGCGGGCGGTGAGCTCCTGCGCCTGCTCCTGGCCCACCCCGAGGTGGAGATCGGCGCGCTCACCGGCCACTCCAACGCCGGCCAGCGGTTCGGCTCCCTCCAGCCCCACCTGCTCCCGCTCGCCGACCGCGTCCTGGAGCCGACCACCGCCGAGGTCCTCGCCGGCCACGACGTGGTCTTCCTCGCCCTGCCCCACGGGCAGTCCGGCGCCGTCGCCGCCGAGCTCGGCCCCGACGTGCTCGTCGTCGACATGGGAGCCGACCACCGGCTGAAGGACTCCGCGGACTGGGACAGGTTCTACGGAGCCCCGCACGCCGGCACCTGGCCCTACGGTCTGCCCGAGCTGCCCGGTGGCCGGGCCGCGCTGGAGGGGGCCAAGCGCATCGCGGTCCCCGGGTGCTTCCCCACCGCGGTCTCCCTCGCCCTCTACCCGGTCTACGCCGCTCGGCTCGCCGAGCCGGAAGCCGTGATCGTGGCCGCCACGGGCACCTCCGGCGCCGGCAAGGCCCTCAAGCCGCACCTGCTCGGCTCCGAGGTCATGGGCTCGGTGACGCCGTACGGGGTGGGCGGCGGCCACCGGCACACCCCCGAGATGGTGCAGAACCTGTCCCCGATCGCCGGGCAGCGGGTCTCCGTCTCCTTCACCCCCACCCTGGCGCCCATGTCCCGCGGCATCCTCGCCACCTGCTCCGCCAAGGCCCTCCCCGGCACCACCGCCGACGCGGTGCGCGCGGCGTACGAGAAGGCGTACGCGGACGAGCCCTTCGTCCACCTGCTGCCCGAGGGCCAGTGGCCGGCCACGGCATCCGTCTACGGTTCCAACGCCGTTCAGATCCAGGTCGCCCACGACGGGGCCGCGCAGCGGATCATCGCGGTCAGCGCCATCGACAACCTCACCAAGGGCACCGCCGGCGGCGCGGTCCAGAGCATGAACATCGCCCTCGGGCTCCGCGAGAGCCTGGGGCTGTCCACGATCGGAGTCGCACCGTGAGCGCCGTAACGAGCGCCCTGCACGCAGCCGCCGGGCTGCGGACGACGACGGAAGAAGCGAACGAGGAGACGCAGTGACGGTCACGGCAGCACAGGGATTCACCGCGGCGGGAATCGCCGCGGGGATCAAGGAGAACGGCAACCCGGACCTCGCCCTCGTGGTCAACAACGGGCCCCGCCTGGCCGCGGCCGGCGTGTTCACCTCCAACCGCGTCAAGGCCGCCCCCGTCCGCTGGTCCGAGCAGGTCCTGCGCGGCGGCACCGTCAGCGCCGTCGTCCTCAACTCAGGCGGTGCCAACGCCTGCACCGGCCCCAAGGGCTTCCAGGACACCCACGCCACCGCCGAGAAGGTCGCCGAGGCCCTCGGCGGCGAGCACAACGCCGGCGAGGTGGCCGTCGCCTCCACCGGCCTGATCGGCGTCCTGCTCCCCATGGACCGGCTGCTGCCCGGCGTGGACACCGCCGTCGCCGCCCTCTCCACGGACGGCGGCGAGGCCGCCGCCATCGCCATCAAGACCACCGACACCGTCCACAAGACCGCCGCGGTCACGCGCGGGGGCTGGACGGTCGGCGGCATGGCCAAGGGCGCCGGCATGCTCGCACCGGGCCTGGCCACCATGCTCGTCGTCCTCACCACCGACGCCGACCTGGACAGCGCCACCCTCGACCGGGCCCTGCGCTCCGCCACCCGCACCACCTTCGACCGGGTCGACTCCGACGGCTGCATGTCCACCAACGACACCGTGCTGCTGCTCGCCTCCGGAGCCTCCGGGCAGGTACCGGCGTACGAGGACTTCGCCGAGGCCGTGCGGACCGTCTGCGACGACCTCGCCCGTCAGCTCATCGGCGACGCCGAGGGCGCGAGCAAGGACATCCGCATCGAGGTCGTCGGCGCGGCCAGCGAGGCCGACGCCGTCGAGGTCGGCCGGTCCATCGCCCGCAACAACCTCCTCAAGTGCGCCATCCACGGCGAGGACCCCAACTGGGGCCGGGTGCTCTCCGCCATCGGCACCACCGGGGCCGCCTTCGACCCCGACCGGCTGAACGTCGCCATCAACGGCGTGTGGGTCTGCAAGAACGGCTCGGTCGGCGAGGACCGCGACCTGGTCAGCATGAAGGACCGCGAGGTGCGCATCACCGCGGACCTGTCCCACGGCGAAGAGTCCGCCGTCATCTGGGCCAACGACCTGACCGCCGAGTACGTCCACGAGAACAGCGCCTACAGCTCATGACCGGTACCGCGCGGAAGCACACCGCCCTCCCGAAGGCGCAGATCCTCATCGAAGCGCTGCCCTGGCTGACCCGCCACCACGGCAGGACGGTCGTGATCAAGTTCGGCGGCAACGCCATGGTCGACGACGAGCTCAAGGCCGCGTTCGCACAGGACGTGGTCTTCCTCCGGCACGCCGGGATCCGCCCGGTCGTCGTGCACGGGGGCGGCCCCCAGATCAACGCCCAGCTCGACAAGGAAGGCCTGGTCAGCGAGTTCAAGGCCGGCCTGCGGGTGACCACCCCGGAAGCCATGGACGTCGTGCGGATGGTGCTCGCCGGCCGTGTCCAGCGCGAGCTGGTGGGCCTGCTCAACCAGCACGGCCCGCTCGCCGTCGGCATGACCGGCGAGGACGCCCAGACCATCTCCGCGGTCCGGCACATGCCCGAGATCGACGGGGAGCAGGTGGACATCGGCCGGGTCGGCGAGATCACCGCCATCGACACCGGTGCCATCGAGGCCCTGCTCGCCGACGGCCGCATCCCGGTGATCTCCTCCATCGCGCGCAGCGCCGACGACGGGCACGTCTACAACGTCAACGCCGACACCGCCGCCGCCGCGCTCGCCGCCGCGCTCGGAGCCGAGACGCTGATGGTCCTCACCGACGTCGAGGGCCTCTACGCCGACTGGCCGCACAGCGACGAGGTGATCAGCCGGCTCACCGTCAGCCAGCTGGAGGAGCTGCTGCCCGAGCTGTCCAGCGGCATGGTCCCCAAGATGGAGGGCTGCCTGCACGCCGTACGCAACGGGGTGCGCACCGCCAGGGTGATCGACGGGCGCGTCCAGCACTCGATCCTGCTGGAGATCTTCACCGACGAAGGGATCGGCACGATGGTCGTGCCGGACCCGAAGCCGCTCACCACCCCGGGAGGGAGGACGTCATGACCGCCAATCAGGAGTACGCCGCCCGCTGGCAGGCCGCGCTCACGAACAACTACGGCACGCCCGCCGTGGCCCTCGTCCGCGGCGAAGGCGCCCAGGTCTGGGACGCCGACGGCAAGCAGTACACCGACCTCGTCGGCGGGGTCGCCGTCAACGCCCTCGGCCACGCCCACCCCGCGATCGTCTCGGCCGTGACCGCCCAGGTCTCCACCCTCGGCCACGTCTCCAACCTCTACGCCTCCGAGCCCGTCCTCGCCCTCGGCGAGCGGCTGCTCCAGCTCTTCGGCCGCCCCGGCCGGATTTTCTTCTGCAACTCCGGCGCCGAGGCACTCGAAGCCGCCTTCAAGATCGGCCGGCTGACCGGGCGGTCCCACATGGTCGCCACCGAGGGCGGCTTCCACGGCCGCACCATGGGCGCCCTCGCGCTCACCGGCCAGCCCGCGAAGCAGGGCCCGTTCCGCCCGCTGCCCGGCGACGTCACGCACGTCCCCTACGGTGACGCCGAAGCCCTGAGGGCCGCCGTCACCGAGAACACCGCACTCGTCGTCATCGAGCCGATCCAGGGCGAGAACGGCGTCGTCGTCCCGCCCCCCGGCTACCTCAAGGCCGCACGCGAGATCACCCGCGCCACCGGCACCCTCCTCGTCCTCGACGAGGTGCAGACCGGCATCGGGCGCTGCGGCCACTGGTTCGAGCACCAGGCCCACGAGGGCGTCGACCCCGACCTCGTCACACTCGCGAAGGGCCTCGGCGGCGGTCTCCCGATCGGCGCCGTGGCCGCCTTCGGGCCGGCCGCGGACCTCCTGCAACCCGGCCAGCACGGCACCACCTTCGGCGGGAACCCGGTCGCCTGCGCCGCCGGCCTCGCCGTCCTCGACACCATCGCCGCGGACGGACTCCTCGACGAGGTCAAGGCCCTCGGCGAGCGGCTGCGCTCCGGAATCGAAGGCCTCCGCGGCGGCAGCGGCCACCCGCTGGTCTCCCATGTCCGGGGGGAGGGCCTCCTCCTGGGTATCGTGCTGACCGGGCCGTACGCACCGCAGGTGCAGCAGGCGGCCCAGGACGCCGGCTTCCTGGTCAACGCGCCCGCCCCCGACGTCGTACGGCTCATGCCCCCGTACGTGCTGACCGAGGCCGAGGCGGACGCGTTCCTCCAGGCCCTGCCCGGCATCCTCGACGCAGCCAACGGGGACGGACGAACCGGGGAATGAGACGACGATGAGCCAGGCGCAGGACAACGAGCAGTGGGGGTCCTCCCAGGCGGATGCCGGTGGAGGTCCTTCCGTTCCCCAGACGCGCACCGCCCGCCACCGCCGGATCGTGGACATCCTGAACCGGCAGCCGGTCCGCTCCCAGAGCCAGCTGGCCAAGCTGCTCGCCGACGACGGACTGAGCGTCACCCAGGCGACGCTCTCCCGGGACCTCGACGAGCTGGGCGCGGTGAAGATCCGCAACACCGGCGGCGAGCTGATCTACGCGGTTCCCAGCGAGGGCGGCTTCCGCACCCCGCAGGCCCCGCTCGGCGAGTCGGCGAAGGAGGAGCGCATGCGGCGCCTCTCCGGTGAACTGCTGATCTCGGCGGAGGCCTCCGCGAACCTCGTCGTCCTGCGCACCCCGCCGGGTGCCGCGCAGTTCCTCGCCTCGGCGATCGACCAGGCCGAACTGCACGACGTCCTCGGCACCATCGCCGGCGACGACACGCTGATGCTCATCAGCCGCGACCCGGCGGGCGGCCAGGCCCTCGCCGACCACCTGCTCCGCCTGGCCCAGAAGGAAGGCTGACGCCTCCGCCCGGGCCTGCCGGACCGCTGCGGTCCGGCAGGCCCGGGCGGAGGAGGGCCGTCAGTAGCGGGTGATCGCCAGGTCGCCGGACGCCGTGCCGATCACGATGTGCGGTTTGCGCACGGGATCGGCCCAGCGGAGGATCGCACGCATCGCCTCCGCCGGCACCGACACGCAGCCGGCCGTCGCGCCCCTGCCGTTGACGTGCAGGAAGATGCCCGCCCCGCGGCCGAGGACCGGCTGGTCGTAGTTGTAGGCGATGACCATGGCGTGCGCGTACTGCCGCGCGTACGTCACCAGGTGCTCGGACTCGCCCGGCGCGCAGTCCGCCGGCAGCGGCTCCACCCAGCGGTTGTAGCTGGTCGAGGCGATGTCCTGGCACCACCACGAGTTGGCCGTCACCCGCCTGTAGGTGTACTCCGTCCCGGCCGGGGCCCGACGGATGCCGAAGGCGTACGGGAGGGCGTACAGGCCGGTCGGGGTGGTGTTCGTGCCCTGGACGCGGGTCGCGCCGTCGGTCAGGCCCTTGGACCCGAACCGGGCGTCGGTGCTGCCCTTCTCGATCCAGTGCCCCGCCAGCAGCTCCCACCAGACCACCCGTCCGGTGGTGGATCCGGCGGCGGGTGCGACGGCGGTGATGAGCTGGCTGCCGCCGCCGGTGTCGGCGAGCTGGTCCGGCAGCGTCGGACTGTTCTGGGGGAGCAGGGCGGTGACGATCAGTGAGCCGGTTGCGAGAGCGGTACGGAGCACATGTCAGACGGTACGCGGAGGAAGGGGCAGGGGCAGCGCAGGCAGGCCGTCGACACTCACCCCCACGTACTCCTTCCGCTCGCAGTACGCGGCGAACTCCTCGTCCGTCTGGCGGCCGAAGTACTCCGCATGGAGCGAGCGCTCGCCCCCGTACTCCATGAAGGGGACGGCGAACCCGCAGGAGTCGGAGATCCGCTTCGCGTGCACGACGATGACCGCCCGCGCGCTCGGCCCGTCGGCCTGTGCGAACCGGCCGATCAGCTCGCCCCAGCGCGGGTCGTCGCGGAAGACGGCCTCGGCCCGGCCGTGCACCCGCACGATGGTCGGCCGTCCGTCGAACGCGCACCACATCAGGGTGATCCGGCCGTTCTCCCGGACGTGGGCGATGGTCTCGGCGCCGCTGCCGCCGAAGTCGAGGTAGGCGAGCGTCAGTTCGTCGATGACGACGAGGGTCCCCTTGCGGCCCTTGGGGGACAGGTTGACGTGGCCGTCCGCCGCCAGCGGGGCCGTCGCGGTGAAGAAGACCGGCTGCTCCTCGATGAAGGTGCGCAGCCGGCCGTCCATGCGTTCGTACAGTTTTCCCATGGGGACATCGTCCCGCGCCGAACGCCTCCCCGGGGAACGGGATTTCATTCCACCGACCGCAGACGGGCCCGTCGGTCCGCCAGCTCCGCCGCGCTGAACAGGTGGGCGGACCTGCGGAGCAGGGCGGCGAGCTCCGCCGGGTCCGACTGCCCGGTGCACCGGGCGAGCCGCCAGTCCCAGCCGCGTACGGTCGCCCGCGCCACCCCGCGCAGCTTCGGTTCCCAGTCCGAGGACAGGGCCACCGCGGCCCGCAGCCCCTCGATCCCGCCCCGCGCGCGCAACACCCGGAAGGCCGCACGGCGGACGTGCAGGCCCGCCCGCGGGGTGCAGCGGGCGACCAGCGGACCGGGGTCCAGCCGGCCGGCCACCGGGAGCAGGGCCAGGCAGGCCTCGCGTGCCACGGACGGGGCCGGGTCGTCCAGCAGCGCCAGCAGTTCGGTGCTGCCGGGGACGGCGCCCAGCTGCCGCAGTCCGGCCAGCGCGGCGGCGCGCACCCGGCCGACGGGGTGCCCGAGCAGCTCCCGCAGCAGGGGTACGTCGTCGGCGCGGCCGCATTCGGCGAGGCCGGCCACCGCGTACGGGGACGGGCCGGCCGGGTCGCTGACCAGCCGGCGGTAGCGGGCGTGCGGTTGACCGCCGTCCTGGCCGACGAGCCACCGCGCACAGGCCCGGACCGGGGCGGAGCGGTCGGCGAGGTACCGGTCGGCCTCGGCGGTCCGCCCGGCCGCGCGCAGGGCGGTGACCCCGGCCGAGCGCACCCCGGGGAGGGGGCTGCCGAGCAGTGCGTCGATCGCCGCATGGGCCGCCGGGGTGTCGGCCCGTGCCGCCGCGAGTGCCGTGAGGGCGGCGTCGGCCCAGATCCGCGCCGTCGCCGGATCCCGTTCGGCGCCGGCGTGCCGGGCCAGCTCCGGCAGGTCCAGGACACCGCGGGCGAGGCTGATGCGGGCGGCGAAGCGGCGGGTCGGCGGATGTGCCGCGCGGCGCAGTCCGGCCAGTATCCCGTCCGCCTCCCTGCGGGACGGCGGGCCCGTGAGCAGGCCGACCTCCCACCACTGTCCGGGGCGCGGCGGCCGGAGCCGCAGGGCGGCTTCGAACAGCTCGACCGCCCAGGCGCCCCGCTCCCGTCCGGCGAGCCGCAGGACGAGCGGGACCGCGGTGGAGACCGTGTACGGGGCGTCGGCGGCCAGCGCCCTGACCAGCAGCCGGCGGGCCCGTGCACGGACCTGAGGGACCGGGTCGGTGCAGCGGACCACCACGAGCGGCAGCGGCACCGGGGCGTGCCTCGCGCCGAGCGCCTCCTCCCGCACCCGGCCGTCGGGGTGGCACAGCAGCACCTCCAGCGGCGTCCCGACGGGCCGGGCGGTGCGGCGCAGCAGCCCGCGGCGAGGCCGCACCGTCCCGCCCGGCCCGCTGAGCCGGGCGGAACCGGGCCCGCCAGGCCCCACGGCGCCGGGTCCGCCCGGTCCCGCAGCGCCGGCCCCGCCCGAGCCGGTCCGGCCGGCGAGTGTCCTGCGTACGTGCGCGTCGAAGGCCAGCCAGGCCTCCGGGCCGCGGTTCCGCAGCACCCCGCCGGCCGGGACCTCGCCGCCGCACAGCAGCGCCTGCGCCGCGGTGCGCCCCGCGTGCGCGTCCCACGTCCTTCTCCCCGCCACGTGCCCTCCCCGGCTCGACCGGTGCCCCGCCGTGGCGCGATCCGCCGCCCGGCAGCGGGAGCGTACTCGGCGGGAGGCGAAAGGCGCTGCCGATATTTCCGCTGGTCAGGCGCGCGCCCATCCAGCCGATTGACGAAACATACGGAGCAGTGCATAGTTATGCCCATCGCTGGAATGCACCGTAAGGAGAAACCCGTGACCGAGCGCGTCGTACTCGCCTACTCGGGCGGCCTGGACACCTCCGTCGCCATCGGCTGGATCGCCGAGGAGACGGGCGCCGAGGTCATCGCCGTTGCCGTGGACGTCGGCCAGGGCGGCGAGGACCTGGACGTCATCCGCAAGCGCGCGCTCGCCTGCGGTGCCGTCGAAGCCGAGGTCGCGGACGCCAAGGACGAGTTCGCCAACGAGTACTGCCTTCCGGCGATCAAGGCGAACGCCCTCTACATGGACCGCTACCCGCTGGTCTCGGCGCTCTCCCGCCCCACCATCGTCAAGCACCTGGTCGCCGCCGCGAAGAAGCACGGCGCCGGCATCGTCGCCCACGGCTGCACCGGCAAGGGCAACGACCAGGTCCGCTTCGAGGCCGGCATCCAGGCCCTCGGCCCCGACCTCAAGTGCATCGCCCCGGTCCGCGACTACGCGATGACCCGGGACAAGGCCATCGCCTTCTGCGAGGCGAAGAACCTGCCGATCGCCACCACCAAGAAGTCCCCGTACTCCATCGACCAGAACGTCTTCGGCCGCGCCGTCGAGACGGGCTTCCTCGAGGACATCTGGAACGCGCCGATCGAGGACATCTACGAGTACACCTCCAACCCGGCCACCCCGCGCGAGCCCGACGAGGTCGTCATCTCCTTCAAGGAGGGCGTCCCGGTCGCCATCGACGGCCGGCCCGTCACCGTCCTCCAGGCCATCCAGCAGCTCAACGAGCGGGCCGGCGCCCAGGGCATCGGCCGGATCGACATGGTCGAGGACCGCCTCGTCGGCATCAAGTCCCGCGAGGTGTACGAGGCCCCGGGCGCGATCGCGCTGATCACCGCCCACCAGGAGCTGGAGAACGTCACCGTCGAGCGCGAGCTGGCCCGCTACAAGAGGCAGGTCGAGCAGCGCTGGGGCGAGCTCGTCTACGACGGCCTGTGGTTCTCCCCGCTCAAGCGGGCGCTGGACGGCTTCATCAACGAGGCCAACCAGCACGTCACCGGTGACATCCGGATGACCCTGCACGGCGGCCGCGCCGTCGTCACCGGCCGGAAGTCGGACGAGTCGCTGTACGACTTCAACCTCGCCACCTACGACACCGGCGACACCTTCGACCAGTCCAAGGCCCAGGGCTTCATCGACATCTTCGCCCTCTCCGCGAAGATCGCTGCCAAGCGCGACCTGGGCTGACCCCGGTGCCCGCGGCGCGGGCACCCCGTGACGGCCGGCCTCCCCGTTACCTGCGCGGCGGGGAGGCCGTTCCCCACCCGAAGCCATGCAGCGATCGAGGAGCATCAGCAGTGAGCAGCAACAACGGTGACGTCCGGCTCTGGGGCGGCCGGTTCGCCGACGGCCCCGCCGAGGCCCTGGCGAAGCTTTCCGCGTCCGTCCACTTCGACTGGCGCCTCGCCCCCTACGACATCGCCGGCTCCCGTGCCCACGCCCGCGTGCTGCACAAGGCCGGGCTGCTCACCGCCGACGAGCTCGACCGCATGATCGCCGGCCTGGACCGGCTGGAGGCGGACGTCGCCGACGGCTCCTTCACCGGCACCATCGCCGACGAGGACGTGCACACCGCCCTGGAGCGCGGTCTGCTGGAGCGGCTCGGCGCCGAGCTCGGCGGCAAGCTGCGCGCCGGCCGGTCCCGCAACGACCAGGTGGCCACCCTCTTCCGGATGTACCTGCGCGACCACGCCCGGATCATCGGCGGCCTGCTCGCCGAGCTCCAGGACGCGCTGGTCGGCCTCGCCGAGACCCACCCGGACGTGGCCATGCCCGGTCGCACCCACCTCCAGCACGCCCAGCCGGTGCTCTTCGCGCACCACGTGCTCGCCCACGTCCAGTCGCTGTCCCGGGACGCCGAGCGGCTGCGCCAGTGGGACACCCGCACCGCGGTCTCCCCGTACGGATCCGGCGCCCTCGCCGGATCCTCGCTGGGCCTGGACCCGGAGGCGGTCGCCGCGGACCTCGGCTTCGAGCGCGGCTCGGTCGGCAACTCGATCGACGGCACGGCCTCCCGCGACTTCGTCGCCGAGTTCGCCTTCATCACCGCCATGATCGGGATCAACCTGTCCCGGATCGCGGAGGAGGTCATCATCTGGAACACGAAGGAGTTCTCCTTCGTGACCCTGCACGACGCCTTCTCCACCGGCTCCTCGATCATGCCGCAGAAGAAGAACCCGGACATCGCAGAGCTGGCGCGCGGCAAGTCCGGTCGGCTCATCGGCAACCTGACCGGTCTGCTCGCCACCCTCAAGGCCCTCCCGCTCGCCTACAACCGGGACCTCCAGGAGGACAAGGAGCCGGTCTTCGACTCCTGTGACACCCTCGAGGTCCTGCTCCCGGCCTTCACCGGGATGATGGCGACGCTCACGGTCAACCGGGAGCGCATGGAGGAACTGGCTCCGGCCGGCTTCTCCCTCGCCACGGACATCGCGGAGTGGCTGGTCAAGCAGGGCGTGCCGTTCCGGGTGGCGCACGAGGTGGCCGGCGAGTGCGTCAAGGAGTGCGAGGTGCTCGGCATCGAGCTCGACGAGCTCACCGACGACCAGTTCGCCAAGATCTCCGAGCACCTGACGCCCGAGGTCCGGACGGTCCTGAACGTCCCCGGCGCGCTGGCCTCGCGCAACGGCCGCGGCGGCACCGCGCCCTCGGCGGTGGCCCTCCAGCTCACCGAGCTCAAGGCGGACCTCGTGATCCAGCACGCCTGGGCCGTGCACAAGCAGTAGCCGCAGCCGCAGCCGCAGCCGCAGGGGCTGCCCCCGTACGTCCGCGGCCTTGCGGGCCCGCACGCCCTTCGCCCCCTCGGGGGCCCGGGCCCTGTACGTCCGCACGCCGCGGGATGCCCGGAGGGGCGGCCGGAGCCTGGCTCCGGCCGCCCCTCCGTCGCGTTCGCGCCGCGTGCTCAGCCCACCGGGTGGTCCGGCTCGTAGTTGGTCAGGACGCAGCCCTCGACCTGGGACTTCTCCAGCCGGTACCCGGACGGGGCGGAGAAGCCGGGCGTGCAGTTCAGGTAGAGGAACTGCTGCTGGTACAGGACGAACCGGGCCGCCCGGTCGTTGGTCTCGACGGCGATGTTCTCGCCGACGAGCAGCATGCTGGCGGTCGCCCGCAGCTTCCCGTCGTCCTTCAGGTCGGCCTGCTGGGCGGCCTTCGCCTTCGTCTGGAGCTTCCTCATGTCGCCGACGGTGTCGAGCCAGCTGAGGGCGTGGGCGCGCCGCTCCCCGGCCGGCTGGCCGCACAGGGCGCGGCCGGTCACGCCCCAGTCCGCCGCGTTGCCCTTGATCGCCGGCTGGTAGTCGATGGACTCGATCGCCACCGCCTCGGGATCGGTGGAGAAGTGCTCCTTGCAGGCCAGGGGACTGTTGTTCACGAGCGCGCGGAGCTCGGCGATGCTGCCCGCCCGCGGGAGCCCGAGGCTGCCGTTCTTCGGCTGGCCGGGCTTCTCCTGCCCGGACGGGTTCTGCGGCGTTTCGAAGTTCGGGCTGCCCGAGCCGTCCTCGGCGGGGACGAAGTCGCTGAGGTTGCAGTCCTCGACCAGGGGCTTCTCCCGCTTGTAGCCCTGGGGTACGGGGGCGGTCGGGTTGCAGGTCAGGACGCGCATCTCGGAGCGGACCAGGGCCATGGAGGTCTTCGGCAGGGTGGGGAACGCGACGAAGTCCTTGCCGACGATCACGTTGCTGAAGAGCCCGTAGGCCCCGTCGCCGCCGGCGATCCTGTCCATGACGTACTTCTTGTAGCCCGCCTGGAACTCCTTCATGTCGCCGGGGACGGCGATGACGATGTCGCTCTTCTCGGCCGTGGTGCTGCAGACGCCGATCTCCGTCACCGACCACTGCCCGACCTTGGGGAAGGCGCCCCGCGGGATCCTCGGGTCGTCGGCCTTCGCGCTCAGGTTCTCGCACCCGGCCCACTGGCGCATGTACTGCTGCGCCCTGACGAGCGGGCCGTCGGCGGCCGCGCCCCCGGCCGCCCCGGCGGAGGCCGAGGGGGCGGAGGAGGCGGATGCGCCCGGTGGGGCCGCCTGGCCGCCTTCCTTGCACGCGGAGAGGGTGGTGAGGCAGGTGAGGGCGGCGGTCGTGGCGAGGATCCGCTGGATGCGCATGGGTCGCTTTCGTCGGGCGGCAGGGCGCGGGGAAAGTGGCATGGGGGTGGCATGGGCATGCTAGGTACTCCCGGAGCCGTGATCAAAGTTGCCGCGCCGTCACCCCGCCACCCACTCGGCGAGCTTTTCGAAGTCCGGCCGGGCCAGCCCGATCCGTTCGTCGATCCGCATCAACAGGGCCCGGAAGGGGTGGCGTTGGTCGACGTACTCGCGGTCCAGATCCGTGATGTCGTCGTCGACCCAGGCGAACTCCCTCTCGCCCGCGTAGTCGAGGACGTACTGCGTCTTCCAGAAGGTGCCGCGCGGTGCGCGGCCGTGCATCTGCGGCCAGTCGATGAACGGGAGCCGCGGCAGGCCCAGGTGCGGACCTATCCAGTCGTTCGCCTCGTCCTTCCAGGTGGTGGCCCAGACCAGCTCGTACGAGCCGGCCAGGGCGAGCAGCGCGGCGCCGTGCGCGGGGTTCAGCCACACGCGCAGCGGCTTGCGGCTCTCGGCCTCCGTCCATCCCGTGGGCCGCATCCGGTGGGTGGCGTACCCCGCCGGGCGGCGCTGGGGCTGCGCCGCGTACGGGTTCAGGGGTCCGTCCACGTCGATCAGCAGCAGCGGCTTCGTCGTCATGCGCAGAGTCTTCCTTTCCGGACCCCGAGGGCACCCGTCCATTAAAATGAGACATCGACGTCTCATTTGATGTATCGTTGTCTCATGGCCATGGATCGTGACCAGGTGCTCCGCGACGCCGCAGCCCTGCTCTCCCGCAAGTCGACCGCCACGATGGACGAGGTCGCCCGCGCCGCCGGAATCGGCCGCGCGACCCTCCACCGGCACTTCGCCGGGCGCGACGCCCTCGTACGGGCCCTGGAGGAACTCGGCATCCGCGAGTTCGAGGAAGCCTTCGACCGGGCGCGCCTCGACGAGGGCACCGCGCCGGAGGCGCTGCGTCGGCTCGTCGCCGAGAGCGAGGACAACGCCGAGCTGCTGGCCTTCCTCGTCACCGAGAACCAGCTGTTCGAAGGCGACCAGGTCAACGAGGGCTGGGCCCGGCTCGACGCCCGCGTCGGCGCACTGTTCCGGCGCGGTCAGGCCGAGGGCGACATCCGGATCGACCTGAGCCCCGCCTGGCTCACCGAGGCCCTCTACGGGCTCATCGGCACCTGCGCCTGGGCCGTCATGGACGGCCGCGTGGCCTCCAAGGACTTCCAACACATGATCATCGAGCTTCTGCTCGGTGGCGCGCAACGGAGTGATAGGACATGACCGCAACCGAGCAGCTGAAGCCCCGGACGGGGGTGGAGACCGGTGCGGGCGGCAGCCGCGGGCGCTGGCTCGCGCTGGCCGTGCTGGTACTGGCCGTCCTCCTCGTCGCCGTCGACGCCACCGTCCTCGGCCTCGCCACCCCGTCCCTCTCCGAGGACCTCGAACCGTCCGGCACCCAGCTGCTCTGGATCGGCGACATCTACTCCTTCGTCATCGCCGGCCTGCTCGTCTCCATGGGCTCCCTCGGCGACCGCATCGGCCGCAAGAAGCTCCTCCTGACGGGTGCGACCGCGTTCGGCGCCGTGTCCGTCCTCACCGCCCACGCCAGCAGCCCCGAGATGATGATCGCGGCGCGGGCCCTGCTCGGCGTGGCCGGCGCGACCCTCATGCCGTCCACCCTCGCGCTGATCCGGAACATCTTCACCGACCCGCGCGAGCGCAGCCTCGCCATCGGCATCTGGGGTGCCACCGCCTCCGCGGGCGCGGCCGTCGGCCCCGTCGTCGGCGGGGCGCTGCTCCAGCACTTCTACTGGGGCTCGGTCTTCCTCATCAACCTGCCCGTGATGATCGTCCTGGTCCTCGTCGGCGTCAAGCTGCTGCCCGAGTCCAAGAACCCGGTCGCCGGGCCCTGGGACCTGATCAGCGTCGCCCTCTCCCTCGTCGGCGTCATCGGCGTCGTATACGCCGTCAAGGAAGCCGCCACCCACGGCGCCACCTGGGACGCCGGCCTCGCCGTCGTGATCGGTGCGGGCGCCCTGTACGCCTTCGTGCGCCGCCAGTTCGCGCTGCCCGCGCCGCTGCTCGACATGCGGCTGTTCAAGGACCGCGGCTTCTCCGGGGCGGTCGTCGCCGACCTCCTCACCGTCTTCGGCCTCTCCGGCCTGCTGTTCTTCCTCTCCCAGTTCCTCCAGCTGGTCCAGGGCCGCGAGCCGCTGGAGGCCGGCCTCGCCGAACTGCCCGCCGCCATCGGCGCGGTCGTCACCGGCCTGGTCGCGGGCCAGTGGGCCCGCCGGTTCTCCGTCCGGTCCGTCGTGGCCGGCGGCCTCGGCGCGATAGGCCTGGCCCTGGGCGCGCTCACCCTGGTCCGGCAGGACAGCGGCTACGCGCTGCTCGGCGCGTCCCTGCTCGTCGTCGGCCTCGGCGCGGGCTTCTCCTTCACCGTCACCGCCGACGTGATCCTCTCCAGCGTCCCCAAGGAGCAGGCCGGCGCCGCCTCGGCCGTCTCCGAGACCGCGTACGAGCTGGGCGCCGCCCTCGGCATCGCCCTCCTCGGGTCCGTCGTCACCGGCGTCTACCAGGGCTTCACCGCCCCCGCCGGGGTGCCCGCGCCGCTCGCCCACGCCGCGCACGAATCGCTGGGTGGCGCCGTCGAAGCCTCCGGCGCACTGGACCCGCAGACCGGCCGCACGCTGCTGGACTCCGCCCGGGACGCCTTCGTGGACGGCCTGCACTACGCCTCCGGCGTCAGCGCCCTGGTCCTGCTGGCCACCGCCGTGGCCGCCTGGTTCCTGCTCAGGGGGCAGAAGCTGCAGGAGGGCGCCGCCGCCCACCACTGAGCCGTACACCCAAAGGGTGGTGTCGTGCACGCGGTTGACACTCCGTCGACGTGCGCGACACCATCCCCGCGATGGAGATCACCGACCTGACCACCGCCGAGCGCCGCGTCTGGGAGGCCTTCCCGCGCGGTGAGGGCGTCGACTTCCGGGAGCACCCCGACGAGGACGCCGCCGACGGCGCGGACTGGGGCCCCGAGCGGACCCTGCGCGCCGAGGTGCTCATCGCCCTCCTGCTGAGCGGGAGCCCCGCCGACGGCCTGGTCTGCGGCCTCACGGTCAAGGGCGCCCGCATCACCGGCGCGATCGACTGGACGTACGCGACGATCGAGCACGGCATCCGCCTCCAGGCCTGCTGGTTCGAACGCACCCCGGTCCTGTACGGGGCCCAGCTCCGCGCCCTCGTCCTGTCCGACTCGGTTCTGCCCGGCCTGATGGCCGCCAACCTCCGCGCCGACCTCGTCCTCAGGCTCACCGGCTGTCGCGTCACCGGACGCCTCCGCCTCCAGGGCGCGCGGATATCCGGCGGGCTCTTCCTGGAACGGGCCGTGATCGGCACCCCCGGCACCCCGGGCGACGCCGGCACCCCGGGAGATACCGGCACCCCGGGCGATCCCGGCACCACCGACGCCACCCCGGCGGCCGAGGCGGCCGACGGGCCCCCGCTCCAGCTCAACCATGCCGACATCGGCACCGACGTCATCGCCATGGGCCTCACCGTGCACGGCCAGACCCGCATCAACGGCGCCACCGTCAGGGGCCAGATCCAGCTCGACGGCGCCCGCCTCCACGCCCCCGGCGGCATCGCCCTGCACGCGGAGACCCTCACCGTCGGCACCGACCTGCGCGCCCACCGGCTCGACGCCCGCGGCATGGTCAACCTCACCGGCTCCCGCATCCCCGGCCAGGTCATCTTCACCCGGGCCCGCTTCCACGCCCCCGGCGAGACCGCCCTGCGCGCCTCCAGCTGCACCATCGGCGAGCTCTGGCTCAACCGCTGCGAGCCGGTGCAGGGCGCGGTGAACCTGCGCCGCTCCACCCTCGACCTGCTGCACGTCGAACCCGGGACCTGGCCCGACCGGATCCGCATCGACGGCCTGACCTACCGCACCCTCGCCCCGCACCTGCCGCCGGGGGAGCGGCTGCCCGCCCTGGAGCGCGAGGAGTCCGGCTACCTGCCGTACGCCTACGAGCAGCTGGCCGCGGCCTACCGCACCACCGGCGACGAGGCCGCCGCCCGGACCGTGCAGCTCGCCAAGCTGCGCCGGCACCGGCGCACCCTGCCCCGGCACACCCGCCTGTGGGGGGTGCTCCAGGACGCCACCGTGGGCTACGGTTTCCGGCCGCTGCGCGCGGCGGGCTGGCTGCTGGCCCTGCTGCTGACGGGCTCGCTCGCGTACGGGCTGCGGCCGCCCCCGCCGCTGAAGGCGGGCGAGGCTCCCGAGTTCAACCCGGTCTTCTACACCCTCGACCTGCTGTTGCCGATCATCGGCTTCGGCCAGGAGCAGGCCTTCGCGCCCCGCGGCTGGGGCCAGTGGCTGTCGTACCTGCTGATCGTGACCGGCTGGGTGCTCGCCACGACGACCGCGGCGGGCGTCAGCCGCTCACTCCAGCGGCAGTAGGCCGTACTGCGGCCCGGGGCGTGGGCCGCCCCGGGCCGGGCGGGGTCAGGCGGCCTTCGCCTTCGTGGCGTACATGTCCACGTACTCCTGCCCCGACAGCCGCATGACCTCGGCCATCACCGAGTCGGTGATGGCGCGCAGCACGTACCGGTCGCGGTCCATGCCCTCGTAGCGGGAGAACTCCATCGGTGCGCCGAAGCGGATGGTGACCCGGCCCGGGCGGGGCATGCCCTTGCCGCCGGGCTGGAGCTTGTCCGTGCCGACGACCGCGAACGGGACCACGGGGGCGCCGGTCATCAGGGTCAGGCGGGCGATGCCGGTGCGGCCGCGGTAGAGACGGCCGTCGGGGGAGCGGGTGCCCTCCGGGTAGATCCCGAAGATCTTGCCCTCCTCCAGGATCCGGCGGCCGGTCATCAGGGCGGCGACGCCGCCGTTGGCACCGTCGCGGTCCACGGGGATCATGCCGGCGCCGGTGAAGAACCAGGCCATGGCGCGGCCCTTGACGCCCTTGCCGGTCACGTACTCGTCCTTGCCGATGAAGTGGACCGTCCGGTCGCACACCAGCGGCAGGATCATGGAGTCGATGAAGGTCAGGTGGTTGCCCGCCAGGATCACCGGGCCGGAGCCGGGGATGTTCTCGATGCCCTCCACACGGGTGCGGAACATCATGCGCATGACCGGTCCGACGGTGGCCTTGATGAGCGCGGTACGGAACAACGTGAGCCCTCCGGCATCGAGAAGCGGCTTCGCACGACACGGCGGTCGTGCAGGTGAGGACGATACTCGTGGGTCAGGTGCGCTCGCACATCGGGTTCACGAGGTCGAAACCCCGTGTTGACGCACGTTCGCGCCATGTTCGGCCGGTACCCCCCTGTCCGCCACCGGCTCCTGCCTACGATCGGCAGTCCGATCCGGGCCGCCGGGCCGCCGGACTGCCGGGCCGGGGGCCGGGGCCCCTCAGACGACGGGAGTGGCACTCATGACGCAGGGTGGGGCAGCACGGCGCACGGTCCTGGGGGCGGTCGTCCTGGCGGCGGGCACCGGCACGGCCGGGCTCGGCACCGGGGCCGCGCACGCGGCGGAGCCCGCCGAGCCGGGCCGGTCCGCGGAGGCGGCGGCAGCCGGGCAGGCGCGCCACGGCGGCGGGTACGAGGACCTGCCCGTCCCGCTGGTCATCGGCCACCGCGGAGCCAGCGGCTACCGGCCCGAGCACACCCTCGGCTCGTACGCCCTCGCCCTCGACCTGGGCGCCGACGTGGTCGAGCAGGACCTCGTGCCCACGCGCGACGGCCACCTGGTGTGCCGTCACGAGAACGAGATCGGCGGCACCACGGACGTCGCCGACCACCCCGAGTTCGCCTCCCGTCGCACCACCAAGACCGTCGACGGGGTCGCCGTCACCGGCTGGTTCACCGAGGACTTCACCCTCGCCGAGCTGAAGACCCTCCGCGCCAAGGAGCGCATCCCCGCCCTGCGCCAGCGGGGCACCCTCTACGACGGCCGCTGGGACGTGCCCACCTTCGAGGAGGTGCTGCGCTGGGCCGACCGGGAGGGCGGGCGCCGCGGCAAGCGCGTCTGGCTGCACGTCGAGACCAAGCACCCCAGCTACTTCCGCTCCCTCGGCCTCGGCCTGGAGGAGCCGCTCGCCCGGCTCCTGCGTTGCTACGGTCGCGACGGCCGGGGCGCCCCGGTGTTCCTGCAGTCCTTCGAACCGTCCAGCATCCAGCGCCTCGGCCGGCTGGTGTCGGCGCCGCGCGTGGTCCTGCTCGGGGCCGCGAACACCCGCCCCTGGGACTTCGAACAGGCCAAGGACCCCCGCACGGTGGCGGACCTGGTCAAGCCCGAGGGGCTGAAGTGGATCGCCCGCTTCGCCCAGGGCATCGGCCCCACCCTGGACCTGATCCTGCCCCGCGACGCGGCCGGCCGGCTCGGCACCCCGACCACCCTGGTCAAGGACGCCCACGCGCAGGGCCTCGTGCTGCACCCCTACACCGCGCGCAACGAGAACAACTTCCTGCCCGCCGAGTACCGCAAGGGCACCGACCCGGCCGCGTACGGCGACGCCTTCGGCGCCTTCCGGACCTACTTCGAGCAGGGCATCGACGGCATCTTCACCGACAACCCGGACACCGGGCTGCTCGCGGCGGAGGCCTTCCGCCCCGGCCGCGGTCACTAGCGGCAGACGTCAACCCACAGCCGGAACACCGCCTTCGGGGGAGTTGTGCCGGGCGGGGAAACCGCCCGGCACGGCCCGCGCGTCCCGCCCGGCATGGACCTGCTGAAGGACTCCGATCTGCTGAACGAACTGGGCCCGCTGCTCTCCGCCGAGGCGGCCGCAGAGGCTCCGGGCACCGGCGTGGACGCGGCCGACCTGGAACAGGCCGTCTGGGTCAGGCTGCTGGAACACGGCCCCGCCCCCGCCGAACCGGCCCGCTGGCTGCGTCGGGCCGTGCGCGCCGAGGCCCGCGTCGCCCGGCGGCGCGCCCGCCGGGAGATCCCGTACGGCTGCCGCCCCGGGAACGCCGGCGCCGCGCCCGAAGAGGCCCTGATGCACCGGGAGGAGAAGCGGGCCCTCCGATCGGCGGTCGCCCGATTGCCCGGACGCTGCCCGGAGCTGATGCAGGCACTTCTCTCGCCCAGAGACTTGACATACCGTGAAATCGCAGGGGAGTTGGGTATCTCACAAGGAAGTTTGGGGCCGGTCCGTTCCCGCTGCCTGGGATGTCTGCGCAGAATGCTCGCGGCGGAGGTTGCGGCTCCTCGCCTTCGGGGAAGGGAGCGGTAGACCAGCGGGCTACCAGGTGAGCAGGAGGCGTGCGCATATGGGCATGAGCGTGACCATTTCGGCGGCGGTGGACGAGGACGGCGAGCAGATCCTCAAACTCCAGTACCTGGCCTTCCAGCGCGAGGCCGAGCTGTACGGCAACTACCGCATCCAGCCGCTCACCCAGTCCCTGGACTCCCTCAGGACGGAGCTCGCGTCCGGCACCGTACTCGTCGCCCGGCTCGGCGACGAGGTGGTCGGCGCCGTCCGCGGCAGCATCGACGAGGAGGGCACCGGCCGGATCGCCAAGCTCTGCGTGCACCCGCGCATGCAGGGCCACGGCCTCGGCGCCCGGCTGCTGCGCGCCGTCGAAGAGGCCCTCGCGGCCCGCGACGGGGCCCCGGCCCGCTTCCGGCTGCACACCGGCCACAAGAGCGAGTCCAACCTGCGCCTCTACCACAACGCCGGCTACGTACAGGTCGGCGGACGCACCGCCAGCGACGGCGTGAAGCTGCTGATCCTGGAGAAGGAGGCGGGCGCCGCCGACTTCGCGGTCAGCGCCTGACGCGCAGCCAGAGCATCCCGGTGACCGGCAGGACCACCGGGATGAACAGGTACCCCATCCCGAACTGCGACCACACGGTGGAGTCGGGGAAGGCCTCGGGGCGCACCAGCGTCCACGTCCCCACGATCAGCACGCCGGCGAGCTCGGCGGCGCAGCACAGCCGCGCCGCCCTGCGGGCGGTCTCCCCGCCGCGCACCAGCGAGTACGTGATGAAGCAGTAGACCAGGGCGGCCAGGCCGGTCAGCGTGTACGGCAGCGGCGCCCGGTCGAACTCGGTGGAGATCTGGTAGACGGAGCGCGAGACCGCGCCGACCGTGATCACGCCGTACACCCAGACCAGCAGCAGCCCCGGTCCGGAGACCAGCCGCTTGCGCGCCGCGGGAGCGCTGCCGTCGGCCGGCCCGGTGGTCGTGTCGGTGTCAGGCACCGGGGGTCCCCCAGATGTCGTAGAGCCGTACTTCCAGGACGGCGAGGACGACCGCGCCGGCGGCCACCGTCACCGAACCCCATTTGGTCCGCTCGGTCAGCGAGAGCAGCCCCGCGGCCGGGACCGCGGCGAAGGCGCCCAGCAGATAGGCCACGAAGATCACCGAACCCTCGTCGGGCTTCCCGCCCGAGGCCAGCATGACCACGCCGACCACCAGCTGGGCGAGGGCCAGCAGGCTCACCACGCCCATGCCGATGAAGTGCCAGTCCTTGGTCGGCTGGTCCCGCAGCGCGGCGTAGCCGCACCAGGCGGCGAGGGCGAGGGCGGCCGCGCCGAGGGCGACCGTCAGGGCGTCGAGCATGCAGCGAGCGTATTACGGGCCGCCCGGGGCGCTGCGCCCGCCCCCGTGCCCCGCCCCCGTGCGCCGCACCCGGCCCCCTGCCCGGCCCCGACAGTGGTCTTGACCACAGGGTGGCCCGCTGACGGGCCGGCGCAGGGCCTGCCGGCGGCCTGGCGCGGATCCGGGACGCCGAGGATCCGTGCAGGTCAGCGGGTCGGAGCGGCGCCTCGGGGCAGGGGCTGGGATGCATCGGGCGTCCGGTATACGGCCGAATTGTGTCCGCTATGCGGACAGTTTTGATCGTAGAAGGGGCATGTCTGCTTTACTGGGGCCCATGACCACGACGAGCAGCCGCACCCTTGCGACCGAGGCGACGATGACGCCCGGTGCTCGTTGTATGTGTCGAATGTGCGCCTTCTGAGGGCCCCTCTCCTCCCGTCTCGCGCCCCGAAGCGAGACCGGCCGAGCCCGTCCGGCCCGCCGCTGCACGGCAGCGGCAGGAAACGGAACGGATAGCTCCCGCCCCGCGCATGCGTGGAAACCGCCGAAAACTTCCGGTTCGACCCGTATCGCGTCCCCAGATGTTTGCCCCGTGCCCGGCCGGCACCAGCCTGCGCCGCGCACTCGACAGCGACGGAATTCCTGTGATCACCACATCGGGCCTCACCAAGGTCTACCAGTCCCGCGGCCGCGAGGTCACCGCCCTCGACGGCGTCGACCTCCACGTCCGCGAGGGCGAGGTCTTCGGAGTCATCGGCCAGAGCGGCGCCGGCAAGTCCTCCCTCATCCGCTGCGTCAACCTGCTGGAGCGCCCCACCTCCGGCACCGTGACCGTGGACGGCGTCGACCTCACGGCCCTGGCCGGCCGCGGCCGCCGCGCCGGCCGCGAGCTGCGCGAGGCCCGCAGCCGCATCGGCATGGTCTTCCAGCACTTCAACCTGCTGTCCTCGCGCACCGTCCAGGCCAACATCGAACTCCCCCTGGAGATCCTCGGCCACCCCCGCGGCGAACGTTCCCGCAAGGCCCTCGAACTCCTCGACCTCGTCGGCCTCGCCGACAAGGCCAAGGCCTACCCCGGCCAGCTCTCCGGCGGCCAGAAGCAGCGCGTGGGCATCGCCCGCGCCCTCGCCGGCGACCCCAAGGTGCTCCTCTCCGACGAGGCCACCAGCGCCCTGGACCCCGAGACCACCCGCTCCATCCTCCAGCTGCTGCGCGACCTCAACCGCCAGCTCGGCCTGACCGTCCTGCTCATCACGCACGAGATGGACGTCGTCAAGACGATCTGCGACTCCGCCGCCCTCATGAAGCGGGGTCGGATCGTCGAGACCGGCACCGTCGCCGAACTGCTCGCCACCCCCGGCTCCGAACTCGCCGCCGAGCTCTTCCCGGTGAGCGGCGAGGCCACCGGCCCCGACCGCACCGTCGTCGACGTCACCTTCCACGGCGAGTCCGCGACCCAGCCGGTCATCTCCCAGCTGTCGCGCACCTACAACATCGACATCTCGATCCTCGGCGCCGCCATGGACACCGTCGCCGGCCGCCAGATCGGCCGCATGCGCATCGAACTCCCCGGCCGGTACGAGGACAACGTCGTCCCGGTGGGCTTCCTGCGCGAGCAGGGCCTCCAGATCGAGGTCGTCGACGACGCCGACACCCCCGCGGCCGCGGCCCCGACCGCGACCGCAGCCGCCGAAGACACAGCCGCCGAAGACACAGACGTTGACGCCGAGCTCGCCCAGCTCGTCAAGGATGGTGCCCAGTGACCTGGTCCGAGATGCAGCCCCTGCTCACCCAGGGCACGTACGACACCCTCTACATGGTCCTGTGGTCCACCCTGGTCACCGTCCTCGGCGGACTTCCCCTCGGGATCCTCCTCGTCCTCACCGACAAGGGCGGCCTCCTGCAGAACCGGCCGCTCAACAAGGCCATCGGCGTGATCGTGAACATCGGCCGCTCGCTGCCGTTCATCATCCTGCTGATCGCCCTGATCCCGGTCACCACCGCCGTCGTCGGCACCTTCATCGGCCCCACCGCGATGATCGTCCCGCTCGCCATCGGCGCCGTCCCCTTCTTCGCCCGCCTCGTCGAGACGGCCGTCCGCGAGGTGGACCACGGTCTCGTCGAAGCCGTCGAGTCCATGGGCGGCGGCATCCCCACCATCGTCGGCAAGGTGCTCCTCCCGCAGGCCCTGCCCTCGCTGGTGGCCGGCGTCACCACCACCCTCATCACCCTCGTCGGCTACTCCGCCATGGCCGGCGCGGTCGGCGGCGAGGGCCTCGGCTCCAAGGCCGTCACCTACGGCTTCCAGCGCTTCGAGACCGGATTCATGATCGCCACCGTCGTGATCCTGATCGCCGTCGTCACGGTGATCCAGCTCGCCGGCGACGGCCTGGTCCGCCTCCTCGCCCGCCGGGGCCGCACGGCCTGACCGCCACCCGGCGGACCCGTCAGCCCCCGGCTCCCGCGCGGGCCCCACGAACCCCACGAACCCCCACAACCCCCCACCCCGCAGAGCCCGCACTTGTCGTGCTTGGGCCACCACCCGCAAGACCCGCGCACCCCCTGCGCACTTGCACCACATGAAAGGCACTCTTCGTGCGTAAGAACACCAAGCTCACCGCCATCGCCGCCGCCTCCGCCGCGCTCGCCCTCGGCCTCACCGCCTGCGGCAGCTCCTCGGACCCCTCCTCCGCGAGCGGCGACGGCAAGGTCGACGAGACCAAGCCCCTCGTCGTCGCGGCCTCCCCGAGCCCGCACGCCGACATCCTGAACTTCGTCAAGGACAAGCTCGCGGCCAAGGAAGGCCTCAAGCTGGAGGTCAAGGAGTTCACGGACTACGTCCTGCCCAACACCGCCACCGAGCAGGGCCAGGTCGGCGCCAACTTCTTCCAGCACAAGCCGTACCTCGACGACTTCAACAAGAAGAACGGCACCCACATCGTGCCCGTCGTGAACGTGCACCTGGAGCCCCTCGGCCTCTACTCCAAGAAGGTCAAGGCCCTCGCCGACCTCAAGGCCGGCCAGACCGTCGCCGTCCCCAACGACACCACCAACGAGGGCCGCGCCCTCCAGCTCCTCGCCGCGAACAACCTGATCACCCTCAAGGAAGGCGTCGGCACCAGCGCCAAGCTGTCCGACATCACCGACAAGAAGGGCCTGGAGTTCAAGGAGCTGGAGGCCGCCACCGTCCCGCGCGCCCTGAACGACGTCGACGCCGCCGTCATCAACGGCAACTACGCCCTCGAAGCCAAGCTCTCGCCCGCCAAGGACGCCCTGGCCCTGGAGAAGGCCGAGGGCAACCCGTACGCCAACTTCCTCGCGGTCAAGGCCGGCAACGAGAAGGACCCGCGGATCGAGAAGCTCGCCCGCCTCCTCGGCTCCCCCGAGGTCAGGAAGTTCATCGAGGACAAGTACCAGGGCTCGGTCGTCCCCGCGGCCGGCACCCCCGCCTCCTGACCCGCGGTACCCACCGCACCCGGCGCACCCCGCGCCACCAGTGCACACGGCCCCGCGCGCCCTCCCCGGCGCGCGGGGCCGCGGCCTGCCCGCTTCCGGGCAGGGGCGGCCATGCACATCCGCCGGGCGATGCTGCATGCTGTGGCTGAACGGCCCGCACGACGGCGCCCCGCACACTCGGTCCCGCACCACGGTCGCCCCACCTCCCAGGCATGGAGCTGCGCATGACTACCACCTTCCCGGACGTCACCATCAGCACGGACCGGCTGGTGCTGCGCCCCTTCGAGCTGGAAGACGTCACCGCGCTCGCCGAGATGATGAACGACGAGCAGGTCACCGCCTGGACCTCCCTGCCCCACCCCTACACCCACGCCGACGCCCACGCCTGGGCCACCCGCCACTCCCACACCGAGCGCACCGAAGGCCGCGGCATCGCCTTCGCCGTCTCCGAGTTCCTCACCCAGCGCCTCGTCGGCAGCGTGCACCTGAAGAACACCGACTGGCGCACCCGCAGTACCGAGGTCGGCTACGTCACCGCCCCCTGGGCCCGCGGCGAGGGCTACGCCAGCGAATCCGTACTCGCCGTCGCCCAATGGCTCTTCCACGACCAGCGCTTCGAACGCCTCGAAATCCGCACCGCCGCCGACAACACCGCCTCCCAGCAGGTCGCCCAGAAGATCGGCTGCATCAGCGAGGGCGTCCTGCGCAACGCGTGGATAGTGCGCGCACAGAACACCGACGGCACCTGGACCGGCACCCGCACCGACCTCATCGTCTGGAGCCTCCTCCCCGAGGACCTGGAGGACGCCGACGACTACGCCGGCCAGGACGGCTACGGACACGCCGTCGTGCACCGGGCCGACGCAGGCGGCCACCGCGTCTGCGCCGACTGGAACTGAACCGCCGGCCGGGTAGTCTCGACCTGCCCGTCCCCCCGACGACACTTCGCCCGCCCCCCACCGCAGCAGGAGACAGACGACGATGGCCGACCGGGTCACGGTGATCGGCTGGGACGGCTCCCCCCTGACCGCGGCCGCCCGGTCCGCGCTCTCGGCCGCCACCCTCGTGGCCGGCGCCGCCCACCACCTCGCACTCCCCGAGGTCCCGCCCGCCGCCGAACGCATCCGCCTCGGCAGCCTCGACCTCGCCGCCCGCCGCATCGCCCGCCACCGCGGCAGCGCCGTCGTCTTCGCCGACGGCGACCCCGGCTTCTTCGGCGCCGTCCGCACCCTGCGCGCCCCCGAGCACGGACTCGAGGTCGAGGTCGTCCCCGCCGTCTCCTCGGTCGCCGCCGCCTTCGCCCGCGCCGGCATGCCCTGGGACGACGCCCAGGTCGTCGTCGCCCACCCGCGCACGCTGCGCCGCGCCGTCAACGTCTGCCGCGCCCACGGCAAGGTCGCCGTCCTCACCTCGCCCGGCGCCGGCCCCGCCGAACTCGCCCTGCTGCTCGGCCCCGTCCACCGCACCTTCGTCATCTGCGAGGAACTCGGCACCGACCGCGAGCAGGTCACCGTCGTCACCTCCGACAAGGCCCCCGACCACACCTGGCGCAACCCCAACGTCGTCATCGTCATCGGTGGCCGCACCATCGCCGCCGACCCGCCCTGGCTGCTCGGCCTGAACCCCGCCCGCACCACCGAACGCGGCTGGGCCCGCCCCCTGCCCCACGCCGCCGAAGGGGAATCCGCCCTGCTGCGCGCCGCCCAGCTCGCCCGGCTCGGACCGCGCACCGGCGATCTCGTCTGGGACATCGGCTCCGGCTCCGGCGCCTTCGCCGTGGAAGCCGCCGCCTTCGGCGCCGCCGTCATCGCCGTCGACGCCGACCCGCGCGCCTGCGAACGCGCCGGCGCAGCCGCCCGCGCCCGCGCCGTACAGCTCCAAGTCGTCGCCGGACGCGCCCCCCACGTCCTGGAGGACCTCCCCGAACCGGACGTCGTCCGCGTCGGCGGCGGGGGAGCCGCGGTCGTCGCGGCCGTCGCAGACCGGCGCCCCGAGCGGATCGTCAGCCACGCCTCCACCCGCGACGAAGCGGAAGCCATCGGACGCGTCCTGGCCGAGGGCGGCTACACCGTCGAATGCGCCCTGCTGCAGTCCGTCGGGCTGGACACCCGCTCCTGGAGCGAACAGGACCGTTCCGTCGTGTTCCTCCTGGCAGCCGAGCGCCCGGTGAACCGCCAGGCCTGAGCCCGCGGTAGGCTGGCCGATCGTCGTACTGCCCTGGTACTGCCCTGGTACGTCTAGGGGTGGGTGCCCGGAACGTCCCGGGTACGTCCCCGGAACGTCCCGGGCACGTCCTGGGGCGGCGGCACGACAAGACGCGCGACGTGGCGCAGTCCACAGCAGACCATGGCGGTAATGGCCGCCATGGTGGCGAACGGGCGCGACAATGCTTACTGGTTGTCGCACGGGGCGTACGCACGACGCACGCGTCCCACGGCAACTCCGCTCGTTGGGTCATGTGGGCGCCGGGCGATCGAAGAGGCAACACGATGGGCGAGGGGTACGCATGACTGACACCGGCCAGGTACCGGGCGAGGGGCTCCCGGACAACGCGGGCAACGCGGGCATGGTGGATCAGCAGGGCATTCCCGCTCCGGTCCCGCACCCGGGCTCCGTCCCCGCTCCCGTCCCGGGGGGCTACGCCTTCCAGGACCTCGTGGACAACCCGGCCGAGCCGGAGGACGAGGAACTGCTGCTGATGCCGAGCGGACACGGCCAGGGCGGAGCGTGGAGCGACCCGCAGATCGTCCCGCCGGCGCCCGCCTACCCCGTCGAAACCTCGTACGGCGACGCGCCCTACGCCGAGTACGCCGACTACGCCGACCCCCAGGCGCAGGCCATGGCCCAGGCCCAGGCGCAGGCCATGGCGCAGACCGGTTACGTGGACCCCGGCCACACCGCCCCCGGCTTCCCCGACCCGGCCGCGTACAGCCTCGGCGCCCACGAGGCCGGCGGCCGCGACTCCGGCGCCCTGAACCTCGGCGGCCTCGTGCCGCCGCCCACGGGCGCCCCGGCCTCCCCGCTGGGCCCCGTCCCCCCGGCCGCGCCCGTCGGCCACGCCCGCCGGCCGCTGCACATGGGTCCCCCCGTCCCCGAAGCCACCAACGGCGCCGGCGTCGTCCGCTCGCTCGCCGACCGCGGGCCGGCCGCCCCGATGGCTCCCATGCCCCCGACGGCGACGGCGACGGCGACGGCGCCGGCCGCCCCCGGCGCTCCGGTCGCCACCGCCACGCCCCCGGCCGGCACGCCCGTGGCCCCGATGCCGGTGCCGGTGCCGATGGCCCAGGCAGGGCCGCCGACCCTCGGTCCCGAGTACCTCGACGTGCCGCGCGCGGAAGGCGGCGTACCCGCCGGGCCCCAGCTCGGCGAGATCCCGCCGCAGGCCGGCGCCCCGTGGGGGGCCGAGCAGGCCCCCGCGACGCCGCAGCCGGCAGCCGCCGCCGAGGCCGTCGTCCCCGCCCAGGCCGGCCAGCCCGCCGCACCCCAGGCCGGCCAGCCGGAACAGCCCGTGCAGGCCGTTCAGGGCGTTCAGTCCGTTCAGCCCGTTCAGGGCGAGCCCCAGCCTGCCCAGGTTGCGGAGAACGGTCAGGCTGCCGCGGGCGACGGTCAGCCGGTCGAGGCCGCCGGCCAGCCTGTTGCTGCTGACGGTCAGCCCGTCGAGGCCGGTCAGCCCGTCGAGGCCGGTCAGCCCGTTGCCGCCGACCAGCCTGTTGCCGCTGGCCAGCCCGTTGTGGCCGACCAGCCCGTCGATCCCGCCCAGTCCGGCCAGCCCGCGGTCGCCGTCGGGCCCGAGCAGGCGGCCGCCACCGAGGCGGCGCCGGCCCAGCCCGAGCAGCCGCAGCCCGTACCCGCGGAGCAGGCCCAGCCCGCCGCGGCGGCGGAGCCGGCCCCTGCAGCCACCGCTGCCCCCGCCGCCGACGTCGCCGTCGCGGCCGCGCCGGAGCCCCCTGCTGCCGAGGACGTCGCCGCGCCCGCGCCGGAGGCCGTTCCGGCGGCCGAGGCCGTCGCCGTGCCCGCGCCGGAGCCGGCAGCCGCCCCCGAAGCCGCCGAGGTCCCGGTGGCCCCCCAGGCCGTCGAGAGCCCCGAGGCCCCGCAGGTGCCCCAGGCCGAGCCGCAGTCGCAGGCCGAGCCCGTCGCGGCGGCCGAGCAGCCCGGGGCCGAGGTCCCTGCCGCGGCGCCGGCGGAGCCCGCCGCGGCCGCCCCCGCCCAGCCCGCGGAGGGCGTGCAGCCCGTCCCCGCCGAAGCCGTGGTGGCGGCGGCCGACGCTGCCGCTGTCGCGGAGCCCGCCGCCCCGGTCCAGGCCGAAGCCGCGGCGCAGCCCGAGCCCGTGGCCGTGCCCGCGCCCGCGGAGGGCGTGGCCGAGCCGGCCGGAGCCGAGCCCGTCGCCGCTGATGCGGCTGCGGCTGCCGCCGAGGAGCCGGCCGCAGCCCCCGCCGAGGGTTCGGGCGACGAGGCCGCGGCGGCCGAGCAGTCCGCCGCCGAGGAGCCCGCCGTAGGTGAGCCCGCCGTCGAGGGGCAGGCCACGGACGAGCCGGCCGCCGAGGAGCAGGCCGCCGAGGACGGGATCGTGGAGCCGTCCCCGGGCGAGGCCGCCCCCGGCTATGCCGACGCCGAGCGCGAGGCCGTCCTGCGCGTCATGCGCGAGCGCCGCGACATCCGCAACGGCTTCCGCACCGACCCGATCCCGCACGAGGTGCTGCTGCGCGTCCTCGAAGCCGCCCACCACGCGCCCAGCGTCGGCCACTCCCAGCCCTGGGACTTCGTCGTCATCCGCTCCGCCGAGACCCGCCGGGCGATGCACGAACTCGCCCAGCGCCAGCGCGAGGCCTACGCGAAGTCGCTGCCCAAGGGCCGGGCGAAGCAGTTCAAGGAACTGAAGATCGAGGCCATCCTCGACACCCCGGTCAACATCGTCGTCACCGCCGACCCCACCCGCGGCGGCCGCCACACCCTCGGCCGGCACACCCAGCCGCAGATGGCCCCGTACTCCTCCGCCCTCGCCGTCGAGAACCTCTGGCTCGCCGCGCGCGCCGAAGGCCTCGGCGTCGGCTGGGTCAGCTTCTTCGACGAGCGCGAGATGGTGCGCGAGCTCGGCCTCCCCGAGCACCTCGAAGTCGTCGCCTACCTGTGCGTCGGCTACGTCGACGAGTTCCCGGACGAGCCCGAACTGGCGCAGGCCGGCTGGTCGCAGCGGCGGCCCCTGGCGTGGGTCGTCCACGAGGAGACGTACGGGCGCCGCGCGCTGCCCGGCGAGGAGCCGCACGACCTGCTCTCCGAGACCGTCGCCAGCATCCGCCCGCTCGACGCGAAGGCGCTGGGCGAGGCCTGGGAGCGCCAGAAGCGCATGACGAAGCCCGCCGGGGCCCTCGGCATGCTGGAGATCATCTCGGCGCAGCTGGCCGGCCTGTCCCGGGTCTGCCCCCCGCCGATCCCGGAGCCCGCGGCCGTAGCGATCTTCGCGGGCGACCACGGCGTCCACGCCCAGGGCGTCACCCCCTGGCCCCAGGAGGTCACCACGCAGATGGTGGCCAACTTCCTGGGCGGCGGCGCGGTCTGCAACGCGTTCGCCAACCAGGTCGGCGCCGAGGTCTGCGTGATCGACGTCGGCGTCGCCGGCGAACTGCCGCCCACCACCGGCCTGCTGCCCCGCAAGGTCCGCCCCGGCACCGCCGACCTCACGGCCGGCCCGGCCATGACCCGCGAGGAAGCGGTCGCGGCCATCGAGGTCGGCATCGAGACGGCCCGCGACCTCGTCGCCGCCGGCAACAAGGCCCTGCTGACCGGCGAGATGGGCATCGCCAACACCACGATCTCCGCCGCCCTGATCTCGGTGTTCACCGGCACCGACCCGTCGGAGGTGACGGGCCGCGGCACCGGCATCAACGACGAGACGCACGCCCGCAAGGTCGACGTGGTCCGGCGCGCCCTCGAACTGCACCAGCCCGACCCCGCGGACCCGATCGGCGTCCTCGCGGCCATCGGCGGCCTGGAGCACGCGGCGATCGTCGGCATGATCCTCGGCGGCGCGTCGCTGCGCACGCCGGTCATCCTCGACGGCGTCAGCGTCGGCGCGGCCGCCCTGGTGGCCCGGGCCATCGCACCCGAGTCCCTCTCGGCGTGCATCGCCGGCCACCGCAGCGCGGAGCCCGGGCACGTCGCCGCCCTGAACAAGCTGGGCATGCGCCCGCTGGTCGACCTGGACCTCCGCCTCGGCGAGGGCACGGGCGCCCTGCTGGCCCTCCCGCTGGTCCAGAGCGCGGCCCGCGCGATGCACGAGGTCGCCACGTTCGACTCGGCGGGCGTCACGGAGAAGTAGCGGGAGCGGGCGGCTGCCCCCACAGCCGCCAGACCCGGGACCCCTTCCCCACCCGCCGGCCCGGCCCACTCGCCGGCCCGGCCCGCCCGCCCGGCCTGCCTGCCCGCCCGGTGGCTCGTCCGGCCGGCCCACTGGCCCGGCTCGGTCTGCTCGGCTCGGCCCGGCGGCCCTGCTCGGCCTGCGTGGTTGGTCCGGCTCGCCGCTGGCTCGGGGGCCCGGACTGGCTGCCCGGCCGGTTGGTCGGCTTGTGCGGTCGGCCCATTGGCCCGGCTCGGCTGGCTCGGTCTGCGGGGCCTGCTCGGCGCGGCCCGCTCGGGCCGCCGGGTCGTCACGGATGCTGCCGCCGTCCCGAGGACGCTTCGCTGGCGTTTCGCAGCCGCGGTCTGGGGCCATTTCCACCCCCGCCGGCTGGTTGCGCTGTCGTCGGCTTACGCCGGTCCTGCCGGTTCGGCTGCCCGGACCGCCGAATCCAGCCCCGCCGGCGTTTGAGGCGCAGCGGTGCGGGGGTTGGCCCCCGCCCCCTTCCCGCCCCGCTCCCGCGGCCCAGCCACCCTCGGCTTTGCCCCCTGGCGGCGTCGGAGACCGTACGGGGGCTTCCCGGCCGCCCATTGTCCTCCCCGTGCGGGCCGGCCCCTCAAGGGCGCTCCTGCGTCGCGTCGCTGCGCGATGGCCTTCGGCCACCCTTGACCGCCCGTCCCGCCGCGGAATGCCAAAGAGCTGCCGGGACGCCCCCGAAGGACGGCCAGGGGGACGGGTCGAGAGGCGGCCCCGTCAGGGATGCGGGGCGCCCGCTCCGGCCTCGTGCCGGTGGTCGGGGCGCGGGGCGCGGGGCGGCCGACAGGCAGGCGGCGGGCGGGCTGCGGGTGGAGCCCGAGGAAGCCGGGCGGCCCGGCCCGTGGTCGGGGCCGCGCTTCGCCGGGGCCCGGGGTTGGCGCGCGGGCCCGGGGCCTTATCGTGGACCCGGACAACGAAACCGCACGTCACGAAGACAAGCCGCTCCAGCGCAGCAGCGGCCCGCAGACCCGCCGCATCAGGAGCCGCAACCGCCATGGCACACCCCGCCTACCCTGTAGGACTCCGCCTCGCCGGCCGGCGCGTCGTCGTCATCGGCGGCGGCCAGGTCGCCCAGCGCCGCCTGCCCGCGCTCCTCGCGGCCGGTGCCGACGTCGTTCTCGTCTCGCCGTCCGCGACCCCGTCCGTCGACGCGATGGCCGAGACCGGTGAGATCCGTTGGGAGCGCCGCCGCTACCGGGACGGCGACCTCGCCGGCGCCTGGTACGCGCTGATCGCCACCCAGCACCGCGAGGTCAACGAGCAGGCCTCCGCCGAGGCCGAGCGCGAGCGGGTCTGGTGCGTCCGCGCCGACGACGCTTCCGCCGCCACCGCCTGGACGCCGGCCACCGGCCGCGTCGAAGGCGTCACCGTGGCCGTGCTCACCGGAAACGACCCGCGCCGTTCGGCCGCCGTGCGCGATGCGGTGGTCGAGGGGCTCCGCGACGGCTCCCTCACCGCCCCGGCGCACCGCGGCCGGCAGCAGGCCGGTGTGGCGCTCGTCGGGGGCGGGCCGGGGGACCCGGACCTGATCACCGTGCGGGGTCGGCGTCTGCTCGCCGAGGCGGACGTCGTCATCGCCGACCGGCTCGGGCCGCGCGACCTGCTCGACGAACTCCCGCCGCACGTCGAGGTGATCGACGCCGCGAAGATCCCGTACGGGCGCTACATGGCCCAGGAGGCCATCAACAACGCCCTGATCGAGCACGCCAAGGCCGGCAAGGCCGTGGTCCGGCTCAAGGGCGGGGACCCGTACGTCTTCGGGCGGGGCATGGAGGAGCTCCAGGCGCTCGCCGAGGCGGGGATCGCGTGCACGGTGGTTCCCGGGATCTCCAGCTCCATTTCCGTGCCCGCGGCCGTCGGGATCCCGGTCACGCACAGGGGCGTCGCGCACGAGTTCACCGTGGTGAGCGGGCACGTCGGGCCCGACGACCCGCGGTCCCTGGTGGACTGGGCCTCGCTGGCCCGGCTGACCGGCACCCTGGTGATCCTCATGGGGGTCGACAAGATCGGCTTGATCGCGGAGGCCCTGGTCCGGCACGGCCGCCCGGCCGACACCCCGGTCGCCGTGGTCCAGGAGGGCACCACCGCCGCCCAGCGGCGGGTCGACGCCACGCTGGCCACCGTCGGCGAGCGGGTGCGGGCCGAGGACGTCCGGCCGCCCGCCGTCATCGTCGTCGGCGACGTCGTACGGGTCGCGGAGACCGGCCCCACGCCCCCGACCCACTGAACCCCCGCCGCCCGACAGGGGCGTTGGCACCCCACCCAGGACAAGGCAGTATCACCCTGTGGCTGATCTCATCACCGTCGAGGACCCCGACGACCCGCGCCTGCGCGACTACACCGGCCTGACCGACGTGGAGCTGCGGCGCCGCCGCGAACCCGAGGAGGGCCTGTTCATCGCCGAGGGCGAGAAGGTCATCAGACGGGCCAAGGACGCCGGGTTCGAGATGCGCTCGATGCTGCTGTCCGCCAAGTGGGTCGACGTCATGCGGGACGTCATCGACGAGCTGCCCGCCCCGGTGTACGCCGTCAGCCCGGAGCTCGCCGAGCGGGTCACCGGCTACCACGTGCACCGCGGCGCCCTCGCCTCCATGCAGCGCAAGCCGCTGCCGGAGGCGGCCGAGCTGCTGGCGGGGGACGGGGCCGGACAGCGCATCGCGGTCTTCGAGGGGTTCGTCGACCACGCCAACCTGGGCGCCGCGTTCCGCAGCGCCGCCGCCCTCGGCATCAGCGCGATACTCCTGTCCCCGGACTGCGCCGACCCGCTCTACCGGCGGGCCATCAAGGTGTCCATGGGATCTGTCTTCTCCGTGCCGTACGCCCGCCTCGACTCCTGGCCGGCAGACCTGGAGAAGGTACGGGAGGCGGGCTACCGCCTCCTGGCCATGACGCCGAGCCCCAAGGCGACTCCGCTCGACCAGATCCCGCCGGAGCGCTTCGAACGCTGCGCGATCATGCTGGGCTCGGAGGGGCACGGTCTGTCGACGCACGCCCTGCGCGCCGCCGACGAATGGGTCCGGATCCCGATGGCCGAGGGCATCGACTCCCTCAACGTCGCCGCGGCCTCCGCAGTGGCCTTCTACGCGACCCGCCCCCGGGCCTGACCGTGATGTGCCCGGCGCAAGCCCCGTCCTTCAGGGCGGGGTGAGCCGGTACGGTCCGCAGAGCGAAGCTGAAGCGGCCGGCGCTGCTGCTCGATGTACTGCCGTACCACCGTGAGCGGGGCGCCGCCGCAGGAGGCCGCGAAGTAACGGGGCGACCAGAAGGGGCCGTGCATGATCGCCCGGTTCACGCGCCGGTGGAGTCCCGGCGCAGGATGCGGGCGGAGACGCCCTTGAGGCTGTTCACGAGGCCGGACACCCGCCGCCAAGCGCACCGACGAACGGGCGTGGCTGGCCGAGGTGTCCTCCGTCGTCCTGGTGCAGTCCCTCAGAGACCTGCACACCGCGTACCGGAACTTCTTCGCCTCCGTCACCGGCAAGCGGAAGGGCCCGAAGGTCGCGCCGCCCCGGTTCAAGTCCAAGCGGGACAACCGGCAGTCCATCCGCCCCACCGCCCACGGGTTCGGCCTGCGCGGCAACGGCCGTCTGTACGTGGCCAAGGTCGGAGACCTGCGGGTGCGCTGGTCGCGTCCCCTTCCGGCCGCCCCGACCTCGGTCACGGTCACGATGGACGCGGCCGGCCGGTACTGGGCCTCGTTCGTCGTGGACACCGATCCCGAGTTCCTGCCCGAGACGACCGCCGAGGCCGGTATCGACCTCGGCCTCTCGGCGTTCGCGGTCCTCTCGGTTGCAGAAGGACCTCAGCCGCAAGGCCAAGGGATCGAAGAACCGGGCCAAGGCCCGCGTCAAGGTCGCGCGCCAGCACGCCCGCGTGGCGGACCGGCGCAGGGACTGGCACCACAAGGAATCCACGCGCATCATCCGCGAGAACCAAGCGGTGTACGTGGAAGACCTCACGGTGTCCGGCCTTGCCCGCACCCGCCTCTCCAAGTCCGTGTACGACGCCGGATGGTCGGCGTTCCTCGGCATGCTGGAGTACAAGGCCGCCGAGCACGGACGGTACTTCGGCAGGATCGGCCGCTTCGAGCCGACCTCCCAGGTCTGCTCAACCTGCCTGTGGAGCGCCGGTGAGACGGGCACCTGTGCCCGCACAGCGCCGTGAAGCAGGAAGCCCCCGGAAGGGCCAGACGGCCCGGGCTGGAATCCCCGTCCTTTAGGGCGGGGAGCACGTCACGTCAGAGCTTCTGGGCCGCGGCGATGCCGAGGGCCACGATCAGCGTCACCACGACGAACACGATCAACCGCTGCCGCATCAGCCGAGGGTCCGGCCGGGAGGGACGCCGCCCCGCCCCCGTCGTACGCGGGGCCGGGCGGCCGCCCGTACGACCGGCGGTCGGCCGGGACGACGGCCCGCCCGGGTTCCGCGGCGAGGACGGTCGCGAGGACGGGCCCTCCACCGCACCCCGGACGGCGGCCCTGCCCACCGCCTGCGGGGTCGGCGTGCCGCCCGTGCGCCGCTCCCGCCGCTCCCCGCGGTCGTCCGGATACGGCTGTGGCAGCCGCCCCGTCGGCCGGTCGGAGCGCGGCATCCGCTGCGCGGGCGGCCGGCCGTCGGACAGGCCCTGGGCCTCGCGGGCGGCGATCTCCTTCAGCCGCATCGACAGCTGCAGCGTGGTGGGCCGGTCCTCCGGGTCCTTGGCCAGGCAGGCCCGTACGAGCGGCGCGAGCGCGTCGGGGACGCCGACCAGGTGGGGTTCCTCGTGCACCACGCGGTACAGCATCACCTCGGAACTGCCGTGCCCGAAGGGGGAGTCGGCGGTCGCCGCGTACGCGAGGGTGGCGCCCAGCGCGAAGACGTCGGTGGCCGGCGTGACGGCCGCACCGCGCACCTGCTCGGGCGCGAGGAAACCGGGGGAGCCCACGGCGGTGCCGACGTGGGTGAGGGTGCTGGCGCCGGTGGCCCAGGCGATGCCGAAGTCGATGATCCGCGGCCCCTTGGGCGACAGCAGGATGTTCGACGGCTTGAGGTCCCGGTGCACCACCCCGGCCTCGTGGACGGCGACCAGGCCCTCCGACAGGGCGGCGCCGATCGCGGCGATCTGGGCGGCCGTGAGGGGGCCGTCCTCGGCCACCTTGTCGTGCAGCGACGGCCCGGGCACGTACTGGGTGGCGAACCACGGCCGCTCGGCCTCCAGGTCCGCGGCCACCAGGCGCGCCGTGCACCCGCCGCGGATCCGCCGCGCGGCGGACACCTCCCGGGCGAACCGGGAACGGAACTCCTGGTCCTCGGCCAGGTCGGGCCGGATCACCTTGAGGGCGACGCGCTGCCCGCGCCGGTCGGACCCCAGGTAGACCACGCCCATCCCGCCGGCGCCGAGCCGCCGGTGCAGCCTGAACGAGCCGACGACACGCGGGTCCTCGCGCCGGAGCCGCATCATCGCCATGTCCACCCCGCTGCCCGGTCGTCCTGTTGACGTGGCACAGCTTACGGACGATCCGGCACGAGCGCTCAGAGGCCGCGCCCTCGCCCCGGTAACCGATCGTCTGTGCGGCGGCGCCCACTTGAGGGTGTCTCAGCACCGGGTGGGGTGCGCCGCCGCTGAGGGGATGGGTCGTCAAAACACCGTCGGAGCAAGGGGGTTGGTGTTTCCCGGTGCTCGGCGGGGAGTGCTGCCCGGCGGGCGGTGGGCCCGTGCGCGGGGCTCGTGAGCCGGGCGGTCGTTCAGGTGCCCCGTACGCCGACACGCGTGTGCGGGGAGTGACGGAAGTGAGCGAATTCACTACCCTCCGGTCATCTTCCGCGATCAAGCCCGGCTGCAGCCCCGTGCGGCCCCTCCGGGAGATCCCCCAACCCGCGGGTGAGGTCTCCACCCAGCGGAGTACGCCGGAGGCGCCCCGTCATCCTCCTGGAGGCCCTCCAATGGGTACGAGAGCAGGACGCCGCGCCATCCCCGCCCCCCTAGTGTTGAGGACATGCGGCGGGCGACGTTCTCGTCCCCCGAGGTCCCGGGCCGCCGCAGCCACACGACAGGGGAGAGGACCATGGCGGACACGGCACGGCACGGACGCAAGGCCTTCGCGTTCAACGCCCACGAGTCCGGTACGCGCCACCCGCTGGTGGCCGCCGCCATGGTCATCCCCCTGGCCGCCCTCCTGCTCTTCCTCTTCGGAGGCTTCGACCAGGTGGCGGCACAGGCGTCGTCCGTGGGCGTGATGCTGGGGCGCTGAGCGGCGCCCCGGGTCCGGGAGAGCGGCCCGGACCGGGACATCAGCCCGCCGAACCCCGTGGGGACGGGGGAGCGGCGGACGGCAGGTGAAGGGTGCTGCCCGTGCGACTGGGGAGTCGCACGGGCAGCACGCTCACGCATGGCCCGGAACGCCGGAGACCGTCCCCGAACGCCCCGAACGCCCCGCACGACCGGTCATGCCGGCCGCCTTTCCGTAACCTGCTCCCGAGAGGGCGAGTGACGACCGTTCGGGAGCCGCGATGAACCAGGAGCACGCCGCCCGGCGCCTCGGGAAGGGCTTCGTGCCCGCCCCCGCGGCGCCGCTGCCCGCCGCACTGGCCGCCTACGCCACCGGCGAGCCCGCGGCCCCGTACGAGCTCCTCGCCGACCGGGAGGACGGGACCGTCGTCCGCTGCGGCGGCATCGTCGCCAAGGCCCACGCCGCCGACAGCGACTGCGACGACCTCGCCGTCCGGATGCGGATCGCCGCCGACCGGGCCCTCGTCGGCGTCCTGCTGCCCCCGCTCCGCCCCGGGGCGGACCTGCTGCGCGGCCGCCCGGTCTCCCTGTGGCCGTACGGGGCCCCGGTCGACCCCGGCCTCCCGGAGGCCGCCCCCTGGGAGGCCGCCGCCCGGCTGCTGGCCGCCCTGCACCAGGTGCCGCTCGACGGGCTCCCGGGCCCGCTCCCGCCCATGCGCGGCCCCGCCAAGCTCTCCCGCGCCCTCGGTCGGCTCTCCCGCGCCGCCTCCCAAGGACTCCGCGGCCACCGCTTCGAACCGGGCCTCGGCCCCGCAGTGGTCCGGGAGGCCGCCCGCACCCTGCCCGCCTGGGTGCGCGGGACGGCCCCGGCGCCGCCGGGCGGGGTCCTGTGCCACGGGGACCTCCACCTGGGCCAGCTGGTGCGGGGCGGCGCCGCCGACGGCTGGCGGCTCATCGACGTCGACGACCTCGGCGTCGGGACCCCGGCCTGGGACCTGGCCCGGCCCGCCGCCTGGTACGCGGCCGGGGTGCTCAGCGCCGACGCCTGGGGCCGGTTCCTCGACGCCTACCGGGCCGCCGGGGGGCCGGCCGCCGGGCCGCCCGGCCGCGATCCCCGGCGGGCCCTCGACCTCGCGGCCCGCGCCCTGACCGTGCAGACCGCCGCCCTCGCCCTGGCACGTTCGGCCGAGAACCGCCGCCGACTCGACGACGTGGAACGGCTGATGGTGGAGTCCTGCGCCCGGATCGCCGCGCTCCCACCCGACACGGCGGCCCGCGCCCCGGCACAGCACTAGCCGGGCCGCGCACCCCCTCCGGCGGAACCCCCGGGTGGAAACGCGGGAGCCCCGGCCGTCGAGACGGCCGGGGCTCCCGGTCGGTGCGCGATACTGGGATTGAACCAGTGACCTCTTCCGTGTCAGGGAAGCGCTCTCCCGCTGAGCTAATCGCGCGGGCTCCACGGCCCGAAAGCCGCAGGTCAAACAAGGTGTTGCAGGATACTGCGTGCGCGATACTGGGATTGAACCAGTGACCTCTTCCGTGTCAGGGAAGCGCTCTCCCGCTGAGCTAATCGCGCGGGGGACCCGAAGATCCGGTGGACGATACTGGGATTGAACCAGTGACCTCTTCCGTGTCAGGGAAGCGCTCTCCCGCTGAGCTAATCGTCCTTGGAGGTGGAGACGGGATTTGAACCCGTGTAGACGGCTTTGCAGGCCGTTGCCTCGCCTCTCGGCCACTCCACCTCGGAGCTGCGGGGGCTCTCGGGAAGATCCCCCACCTCAGAGCGGACGACGAGACTCGAACTCGCGACATCCACCTTGGCAAGGTGGTGCTCTACCAACTGAGCTACGTCCGCACTGTCACCCTGTTCGCTCCGGGGTTTTTCCCCTTCGCTCCCTGGCGACGTGTTGAACTCTAGCGGATTCCCGGGCCAGCTCAAAAACGCGTTTCCGCAGCGTGCTGCCACCCGATCACCACCGGTCACCCGCCGGACACCTCCACGGCGGCTTTCCGCCACCGGTCATAGACTCGCAGCCGTGCACGACCTGCTTCCCCTGGCCCGCTTCGGCGGCCTCCTCGCGACCGATCTCCGCGACGTCACGAGCGACCCCGCGGCCCTCGACTCCTCCGGCTTCTGGGCGGTCGCCGCAGACTTCGAGGGACGTCTGGTCTGCGCGCGGTTCGGCGACGTACGCCCCGCGCCAGTCCCCGAGCCCGCCCCGGGGGCCTGGCGCGGCCCCGCCGCCGACGCGTGGTCCTCCTCCCTGGACCGGGCCGCTTACACCGCCGGCGTCCGCCGCATCCGCGCGCACATAGCCGCCGGCGAGGTCTACCAGGCCAACCTCTGCCGCGTGATGTCCGCACCGCTGCCCGACCCGGACGGCGCCGACGTGGACGCCCTGACGGCGCTGCTCGCCCGCGGCAACCCGGCCCCGTACGCCGGAACGATCCGCCTCCCGGCGCACGGCGTCGAGATAGCCACCGCCTCGCCCGAGCTGTTCCTGCGCCGGGCCGGGCACCACGTGGAGTCCGGCCCGATCAAGGGCACCGGCCGCACCGCCGCGGACCTGCTGCCCAAGGACCACGCCGAGAACGTGATGATCGTGGACCTGGTCCGCAACGACCTGGGCCGGGTCTGCGCCACCGGCTCCGTCACCGTCCCCGAACTGTGCGCCGTCGAGGAGCATCCGGGTCTGGTCCACCTCGTCTCCACCGTCAGCGGGGAACTGGCCGACGGCGCCGGCTGGCCGGAACTGCTCGCCGCGACCTTCCCGCCCGGCTCCGTCACCGGCGCGCCCAAGTCCTCCGCCCTGCGGATCATCGAAGCCCTGGAGACCGCCCCGCGCGGCCCCTACTGCGGCGGCATCGGCTGGGTCGACGCCGACCGCGGCACCGCCGAACTCGCCGTCGGCATCCGCACCTTCTGGATCGACCGGCAGGCGCCCGGCGGCCCGCGCCTGCTCTTCGGCACCGGCGCCGGCATCACCTGGGGCTCCGATCCGGACCGCGAATGGGCCGAGACCGAGCTCAAGGCGGCCCGGTTGCTGCGGGTAGCGTCGGGGCAGCATGCGGTGACATCCACCCCTGGCTGAGCGGAGGGATCGTACGGTGATGATCTGGCTCGACGGCGCGCTGCGGGACGCCGAAAGCGCACGGGTGTCCGTGTTCGACCACGGGCTGACCGTCGGCGACGGGGTGTTCGAGACCCTGAAGGCGGAAGGGGGCCGGGTCTTCGCCCTCACCCGCCACGTGGAACGGCTGACCCGCTCCGCCCGCGGCCTCGGCCTGCCCGACCCGGACCCGGACGAGGTCCGCCGGGCCTGTGAGGCCGTCCTCGACGCCAACCCCGTGCCCCTCGGCCGGCTGCGGATCACCTACACCGGCGGGCTCTCGCCGCTCGGCTCCGACCGCGGCGACTCCGGGCCCACCCTGGTCGTCGCCGTCGGCGAGACCACCCGCAGGCCGGACACCACCTCGGTGATCACCGTGCCCTGGGTGCGCAACGAACGCTCCGCCGTGGCCGGGCTGAAGAGCACCTCCTACGCGGAGAACGTCGTCGCGCTCGCCGCCGCCAACAAGGCCGCGGCCTCCGAGGCCCTGTTCGCCAACACCCTCGGCCGGCTCTGCGAGGGCACCGGCTCCAACGTGTTCGTCGTCCTGGACGGGGAACTGCACACCCCGCCCCTGTCCTCCGGCTGCCTCGCCGGGATCACCCGCGCCCTCGTCGTCGAATGGGCCGGCGCCAAGGAGACCGACCTGCCCTTCGACGTACTGGACCGCGCCGAGGAGGTCTTCCTGACCTCCACCCTCCGCGACGTGCAGGCCGTCCGCCGCATCGACGGCCGCCCGCTCGCCACGGCCGCCCCGGGACCCGTCACGACCGCCGCCATGCGGACCTTCGACGCGCGCGCCGCCGACGACCTCGACCCGTAGCCGACCCCGCCCGACAGCACCCCGCCCCGCAGCGGCCGCACGGCCCGGAAATCCGCTGTGCACACCTCCGCGGGGCGGGTAGAACCACAGGGATGACCACCACCCTGCGGCCCAGCGGGCCGCTCCAGCAGGGCGCCGGCGGCGCCCGCTCGCGCCCCTACGAGATCCGGGTCAACAGCAGGCGCGTCGGCGCGCTGCTCATCGCCTGCGACAGCCCGTTCGGCCCGGAGGTCGGGGAGATCCGGGACCTGGCCGTGGACCCGCCCGACCGCGGCCGGGGCCGCGCCACCGTCGCCGCGCTCGCCGCGGAGGAGGTCCTGCGCGGCTGGGGGTGCCGCCGCATCCGGGCCGTCGTGCCGGCAGGGTCGCCGGGCGGGATCCGCCTGGCCGAGGCCCTCGGGTACGTCGAGTACAGCCGCAACATGGCCAAGGAACTCCCCGACGGCCCGCCCGCACTGCCGGCCGGGGTCCTCGGCCGGCCGATGACGGCAGCCGAGTACGCGCAATGGCTGCCCAGGGCCGTCCAGGGCTACACCGAGGACATGATCAGCCGCGGCATGCCGGCCGAGGCCGCCCGGGCCAAGTCGCAGGACGACCACGCCCGCGGCCTGCCCCAGGGGCCGGCCACGCCCGGCACGCACCTCCTCGTCCTGGAGGCCGCGGGGGCGTCCGTCGGCACGGTCTGGGTGGGACGGAACGACGAGGGGGCCTACGTCTACGACGTCGCGGTCGGCGAGCAGCACCGCGGCCGCGGACACGGCCGGGCCCTGATGCTGCTCGCCGAACGCGCCGCCGTCGGCGCGGGCGAGCGCACCCTGGGACTCCACGTCTTCTCGGGGAACGTCCCCGCACTGCGGCTCTACGAGTCGCTCGGCTACCGCCCGACCGGGCTGAACTACACCAAGGACCTGATCTAGCCCGGCCTCCGCTCCCCGGCCTCCCGGCTCAGACCGGCTCCCGCTAGCTCGCGCTCTCGGCGAGCAGCCGGTCCGCGATCTCCTCGATGCGGGCGCGCAGGCCCTCCTGGCTCTTGCCGCCGTCCAGGCGCTCGCCGCCGATCACGTACGTGGGCGTGCCCGTCACACCGATCGCCTTGCCCTCGGCGTGGTCGGCGTCGACGATCAGGATATGCCGTCCGTCGATCAGGGCGGTGTCGAACTCCTCGACGTCGAGACCGAGTTCACGCGCCACATCGAGCAGCACGGCCTCGCCGCGCTCGCCCAGCTCCGCGCTGCGGGCGAGGACCGCCTCCGCGTACGGCCAGCCCTGCCCCTGCTCGGCCGCCTCCTCGGCGGCCTGCGCCGCGGCGAAGGCGTGCTTGTGCTTCTCCAGCGGGAAGTGGCGCAGCCGGATGTCCAGCCGGCCGCCGTAGCGGGCCCGCAGGGCGCGTACGTCGTCCAGAGCGCGGTGGCAGTCCGAGCACTGGAGCTCGCACCAGACGTCGAGGATCACGGAATCGGTCATGCGGACAGTCTCCCAGCCGCCGGACCCCGGTGGCGCCGCCCACCCCCTGAGGAGGAGGCGGACCCCGAGATGTCCCGGAGATCCGGCGCGGCGCCGTCCGGTGCGTGGCCCCGCCGGCGGCGCCCGGTGCAGGATGGACGGGGGACGGAGAACCGCCCTGACGGCACTGCCCTGGAGGACCGCATGCTCGCCGAGACCATATGTTCCGCGCTGGCCGCGGCAGGCCTGGGCATCGCCGCGGTGGCCGCCTACCGCAAGCGCTTCCGCACGGCCGCGCGGATCGCGGCGTACGCCCTGGTGCCGGCCGGGCTCGTGCTGACCGGCGCGGTGGCGTGGGCCTCCGACATCGTCTTCAAGCCGACCGTGTGGGCGGGCTTCGGCGTCCTCGCGCTCGCCTGGGCGCTGTTCGCCGCCACGCGTGCGGTCGAGCGCCGCGGCCTCGGCAAGGCGGGGCGGAACGAGCCGGCGGCCGCGAACGCCGGCAAGCCCGGGAAGGCCCCGCGGGCGGCCCGGGGGAGCGCCGCGCGGGACGCCGTCGCGCCCGCCGCGTCCGCGCCCTCCCTCGGGCAGGCGGCGGGCCGGCCGAAGCCCGCGTCCGACGACGACTTCTCGGACATCGAGGCGATCCTGAAGAAGCACGGAATCTGAGCCGCCGCACCCGGTTTGCCGCGCGGATGACGAGAAGGGGTGAACTCCCGCGCGAACGCTCGCGTGTTGGGGGCACTGCGCCGGTGCGCTGGGTCATCATCGCCCCGACATGCTCGAGACATCGCAGGGTGAGCCGACGGTTCCCGCGCCGGCCGCGGCTCCCGCCCCCGTTGCCGAGGAGCCGCGAGGCTGCCTCTTCGCGCTTTCCCAGCCACCCCTGATGATCTTCCTAGGGGTGATCGGCACCCTGCTGCTGCTCGCCGCCGTGCACGACCTCTTCCTGCTCTGACGCCCCGGCGTCGGCCTCCTTGCGCCGCGCCCGGTACGCCGCCACGTGCAGCCGGTTCCCGCAGGTCCGGCTGTCGCAGTAGCGCCGCGAGCGGTTGCGGGACAGATCCACGAAGGCCCGCCGGCAGTCGGGGGCCTCGCAGCGGCGCAGTCGCTCCTGCTCGCCGGAGACCACGATGAAGGCCAGTGCCATGCCGCCGTCCGCCGCGAGGTGGTCGCCGAGCGAGGCGCCGGGGGCGAAGTAGTGGACGTGCCAGTCGTAGCCGTCGTGGTTGGTCAACTGGGGGGTCGTGCCGGCCGTGGCGACCAGTTCGTTGACCAGTCCGGCCGCGACGCGGGCGTTCGGCGCCGCGAAGATCTGGGCGAGCTTGCCGCGGACGGCGCGCACGCCGGCCAGGTCGCGGGCGCCCAGGTCGCCGACGTCACTGATCTTGTGCTCGCGGACGAACTCGCGCAGCGAACCGACGTCCGCGAGCCCGTCGGGCTGGTCCGCCTCGGCCGCGGTGTTCACCAGCGCGACGACGACGTCGAGCGCGCCACGGGTGTCGTGGGGGATCTGCACGGAACTCGCTCCCTGTGGCCGGGCCTGCGGCGACGGGCCGGTGCCGCCGCTTGGGGGCCGACTCTAGCCTCCACCGGTCGCCGCCGGGAGGTGCCCCGGTGTCGACGGCCGGTGCGGACAAGCACACCGGCGCCGCCCTCGCGGGAGGCTCCCGCGAGAACAGCGCCGGCACCGCCTATGTGGTTTTCCCCAGCCCGCACCGTCGCCCCGAGTCGGACGGTGCGCAGTGGTCCCCGGCTGCCGCCGGGGGCGCTCCCCGCGGGGGCTGGCTCAGCTCTCCGCCAGGATGTGCGAGAGCTCCTTGTCCAGGTCGAAGTGCCGGTGTTCGGTCCCGGGCGGGACCGCGGCGTCCGTGCGCTTGAGGAATGACTCGAGCGCCCGGGCGGGGGCTTCGAGCAGTGCTTCTCCCTCCGGTGAGCTCAGGGCGATGCAGACGACGCCCTGACCGTGGCTGCGGGACGGCCAGACGCGGACGTCCCCGGTTCCGGTGGGCCGGTGGAGACCCTCCGCGAGGAGGTCGCGGGCGAACACCCATTCGACCGTCTCCTCGGCGCCGGTGTGGAAGGTGGCGTGCACGGCGTAGGGATCGGCCGTGTCATACCGCAGGCCCGCGGGAACAGGCAGTGAGGACTCGCTCGACACAACGAGGCGCAGGTGCAGCTCGCAGCTGACCGTGGTGTTCATAAGCGCCAGGGCCTTTCGCTCAGTGTGCGCTCGGGGATTCGCACGTCGGCGAAATCGACATGCCACCTACGGTGCCGTTGTAAACCCCTCTGACCGTTTTGCGGACCTCTGGGTCACTCGGACGGCGGATCCACACCGCCATACCCGTGTGCTTCCGGCTCCGGTAGATTCGGGCCCATGAATACGGGGAGTGACCGCGAGGCCCGCGGGTCCGCAGCCGGCGAGCCCGGCACCGACGCCGGCGCCGAGAACGCCGCGACCACCACGGAGAAGACGCACGTGTCGAAGGCGCCCGCGTTCATCCGACGCAGCCGATCGCTGCACGTCAGCTGGCAGGTCGGCGTCTTCGTCGTCGGCCTCGCCGTGATCGCCGCGGGCGTGGCCATGCTCGTCCTGCCCGGTCCCGGATGGGTCGCGATCTTCGCGGGCCTGGCGATCTGGGCCACCGAGTTCGCCTGGGCCCACCTCGTCCTGGCCTGGACGAAGCGCAAGGTCACAGAAGCCGCACAGAAGGCCCTCGACCCGAAGGTGCGCCGCCGCAACATCATCCTGACCACCGTCGGGCTCGTGATCGCCGGCGCGCTGATCGGGTTCTACCTGTGGAAGTACGGCCTCACCATGCCGTGGGACCTCAAGGACCAGTGATGGTCAAAGAGCACCGCTGACATGGGGTAATGTTTGCGGTGTGCCCGGGCGATTAGCTCAGTGGGAGAGCACTTCGTTCACACCGAAGGGGTCACTGGTTCGAACCCAGTATCGCCCACCCGGACCGAGGGTCCGGAGACGTAGACCGTCTCCGGACCCTCGGTGTTTTTCACCGGAACGGCCGCACGGTGCAGGCCCCCTCGGGTGGCGGCCCACCGGCCCGGGACCCCTGGCAGCGGCCTCACCGGAAGCGGCCCAGCGCGGCCCGGAGCCGGCGCGCGTCCCGCAGCCGCTTCTCGTACGTCGCCCCGACCACCAGGAGCAGCAGCCCCGCCAGGGCCGGCGGCAGCCAGCGCGGCAGCACCCCGACCACCTGCACCACGTACGGGGCCAGCTCGTGCAGGGCCACCGCGGCCAGGACCCCGCCCCCCAGCAGCAGCGGGGCCTGGAGCCTGCGGTGCGCGCCCACCAGGGTCACCGCGAGCGCCGCCGCGCCGAGCAGCAGAGGCCGCAGCCAGTACGGGTCCTGCCAGGCCTCGACCAGGCCGGGCAGCAGCGTCGCCGCCAGCCCCGGCCCGTACGCCGTCCAGGACGAGGCCTCCGGGTCCCTGCGGCGGCGCAGCAGACCCACCGCCAGGGACGCGACCGTCACCGGCAGCGTGTACGCCTCCGTCACCGTCACCCCGGACACCCACAGCCGCAGCCACGCCGCCGCGACGCCCAGCACCGCCGCCGCCCAGCCCAGCCGGCGCCGCTCCGGCCGGACGGCCGCCCCCGCGCAGACCACCGCGGCCAGCGCACACGCCAGCGACAGCACCGCCGGATCCCGGCCGGCCACGGCGAGCGCCACCGCGCCCACCCCGGCCCCGGCCGCCTCCGTGGCCGTACGCACCCGGCCCCACCGCGGCCCCGCGGCCACCGGAGCCGCTGCCACCGCCAGCAGCGGCAGCGCCCACCAGGCCACCGCGACCCCCGCCAGCGCGCACACCGCCGCCACCGTCGCCGCCGCGAACCCGACGGCGCACACCGCCGCGCCCGCCCGCAGGTCCGCCGGGGCGCTGCGGTGCCGGGCCGCCGCGGAAGCCCCCGCACCGAGCAGCCCGAACACCGCGAACGTGGCCCAGCGCCCGTCCAGCGCGGCGAGGGCCACGTCCACGGCCCCGGCCGCGGCGCACACCGCTGCCACCCGTCCCACACCACCGGCCGCGACTCCGGCTCCGGCGGAGTCCGAGGAGCTCGCCGTGCCCGCGGCACCCGTCGTGCCCGTCACGCCCGTGCCGGCCGGGTTCCCGGCGCCGGTCGCCGTCCGCAGCGCGACCGCGGCGGCCGCCGCGGTGACCGCCAGCTGTGCGCCGAGCACCAGCGTCACCGGCAGGCCCCGGCCCATCGGTGCCGTGAACAGCCCGGCCCAGCCGCACACGACCGCGACCGCCCGCGCGGCCGCCGCCCCCGACACGCCCGCGCCGGCCGTTCCCGTACCGACCCCGTCCGGGCCTGCGGCGGCCGTCACCGTCCCGCCCGGGCGGGACGGGGGCAGGAGGCGGGCCGCGCACCATGCGGCCAGCGCTGCGATCAGCAGGGTCGCGACCGCGGGGGTGCCCGGGCCGGACGCCGCCACGCCGGCCGGGACCGCCGGGGTCCATGCCTCCCGGGCCACGGCCACGCGCGACAGCAGCGGCCCCAGGGTCGACGCGAGGCCCCACACGGCGGCCCCCGCCGAAACCACGGCTCCCGCCCGACCCAGCCCGCGCCGCACCGCCGCCGGCAGTGCGGCCACCGCGGCCGCGCCCAGCAGCGGCAGCGCGAGCAGCAGGCACACCACCACCGGCCAGCCCGTCGCCAGCTCCGGCCGGACCGGGCCGGCGAACGCCGCCACCGCCGCCAGGCCGCCCGCCAGCGCGGCGCCCGACGCGGCCGGCACCCGCCAGGCCACCGCGACGCCCAGCGCCGCGCACCCCGCGGCCAGCAGCGCGGGATCCACGGCCGCGGCCGCCGTCGCCGCCGTCAGCAGCTCCGGCAGCGCGCACAGCAGCGCCCCGGCGCCGCACACCGCCGCCAGGACCCACACCGCCGGAACCGTCCGGGCCGCCCGTGGCCACAGCCGTGCGGCGAAGCCCCCGGACACCGCCAGGACGCAGTCCAGGACCGCGGTCCCCAGCAGCGCCCAGCCGAGCCCCACCGGGCCCCGATCCGCGGCGAGCGCCGCCAGCGGCAGCGGGAGCTGCGCGGCGAGCACCGCCCCCGCGGCCGGGACCACCAGCCCCGGCAGCGCGACCGCGTACACCGCCCACACCACCGCCAGCACCGCCGACGCCGCGGCCGCGTACCCCGTACCACCGCTGCCCGGCAGGGCCACCGCGTGCACCGCGTACGCGTCCAGCACCGTCAGCAGCAGCCCGACCGCCGCCACCGACTCGGCCGTCGACCGCAGCCCGCGCCGCAGCAGCAGCGCCGGCGCGCCCAGGGCCGCCCCGGTCACCACGCCCAGCACCGCCGAGCGCCCCCCGATCCCCAGGGAACCCCAGCTGACCAGCGTGAACGCCAGAGCGGCCACCGCCAGCAGCACCGCACCCAGCGTCAGCAGCACGTTCTGCGCACCCCGGCCCGACGCCTCCGCCGCACGCACGGGCGGCGTGACCGGCATCCCGGACAGCGCCGCGGACGGCGCCGCAAGCTGTAGCAGCCAGGCCCGACGGTCGAGCAAGTACCCGCGCCGGGCATCGAGTTGCGCCAGCTCACGGTCGATCAGCGCCAGCTCCTCGGCGGGCGGCAGAGGCATGTTCATGCTCGGAGTGTGGCGCCGGTCACGCCCCGGGGGTATGGGCGCACGTACTCATTTCCGCGCTGAGTACGCCCCCAGCACCCGCCCCGCACGCCAGACTGAGGGCATGGACCGCAGCAGCCGCGCCCGGTGGAGCCGCTACCGCTTCCGCAGCCGGTGGGACCTCGACGCCCCGCCCGCCCACGTCTACGCCGTACTGGAGCAGGCCGACGACTACGGGACCTGGTGGCCGCAGGTCCGCGCGGTCGAGCGGATCGACGCGCACAGCAGCGCCCTGCGCATCCGCTCCGCCCTCCCGTACGAGATCCGGATCACAGCCGCCGAACTGCTGCGCGACCCCCGGCACCGGATCCTGGAGGCCGCCCTGCACGGCGACGTGGACGGCTGGGTGCGGTGGACCGTCCGCCCGCACCCGCGGGGCGGCGGCGGGACGCGGGTGCTCTACGAGCAGGAGGTCGAGCTGCGGCGGCCGCTGCTGCGCCGGCTGTCCCTGCCCGCGCGGCCGCTGTTCCGGCTCAACCACGCGCTGATGATGCGGGCCGGACGGCGCGCCCTGGCGGCCCGGCTGGCGCCCGGTGCGGACGCGGTTTGAACCAGACCCCGTGGCTCTTGTATTGTTCAGTGCGTTCCCGGGCGATTAGCTCAGCGGGAGAGCACTTCGTTCACACCGAAGGGGTCACTGGTTCGATCCCAGTATCGCCCACCGGGAGAGGCCGGTCCGTCGTACGACGGACCGGCCTTCCGCATTCCGGACCGTCCCAGGCCGCCCCCGGCCGTCCCGCACTCCGCCCGCCTCACGCCGCCGTCGACACCTCCGGCCGCAGCGGCCAGTGCGGATCCACCGCCTCCGGCGTGCCCTGCCGGGCGAACCACGCCTGCAGCCCGCGTGCCTGCGCCGCGTGCCACACCGCCTGCAGGGTGTGCAGTTCGGCCGGGGTGAGCCGCTCCAGCCGGCCCGCGAACCGCCGGCCCACCGCCCGTACGACCTCCAGCGAGGCCAGCGCGTCCGCCGCCGCGTCGTGCGCGCCCTCCAGCTCTATCCCGTAGTGCTCGCACAGGTCCGTCAACGTCCGCCGCCCCTTGCGGTACCGGTCCAGGTGCTTGTCCAGCACCCGCGGGTCCAGCACCGTCAGCGGCCGGTTGTCCAGGTACCGGGCCAGCGAGGACGCCCGGTGCCGGCGCAACTCCCGGTCCAGCAGGGTCAGGTCGAACGGAGCGTTCATCACCACCACCGGGCGGCCCGCGACCTGCTGCTCCGCCAGGGCCCGGGCTATCTCCTCCACGACCGGCGCCGGCCACCGGCCGTTGTGCTGGAGGTACTCGTCCGTCAGGCCGTGCACTTCCGTGGCCCCCGGCGGCACCGGCACCCCTGGATTGACCAGCCAGCGCGTCTGGCGGACCCGGCCGCCCGCGCACTCCTGCACGACGAGAGCGGCGGACACGATCCGGTCCTGCTCCACGTCCACCCCGGTCGTCTCCGTGTCGAATGCGGCCAGCGGGCCCTCGTACCAGCGTGTCATGGCGAACTCCTCGTCCACGATCGGCAGATGGGGCGTACGTCGAACACGCCACCCTTGCCCGAATCCGTGATACCCGGCCCGTTTGCGCCGTACGCCGTTTGCGGCCCGCCCGCTGGGGAGACAACCTCCCTGGGGGACCGCACACATGACCGGCCGTCACCCCACCCGCTCTCATCCGGCCACAGCCCGCAAGGGCACGGGGAGCATCCGGCCATGGCACTCACCCAGCCCGAACCGGGCGGGGTGCTGCAGGGGCGCACGGGTGCGCGCGACGAGGCGCGCCCCGCACCGCTGCGCGGCACACTCGCCACCACCGCCTGCATGGAGACCCTCCAAGTGGGATACCTGCACGCCGTCGCGGCCGCCGCCGGCTGCTCGCTGTCCCAGCCCTTCCCCGACAACGGCATCGACTGGCAGGTCAGCCACGGCGCCCCCGAGCACGTCGTGGACGACGAGGTCACCATCAAGGTGCAGCTGAAGGCGACCTACCAGATCCCGCCCGAACCCCCCGGCCCCTCCTTCGCCTTCACCCTCGACAACGAACACCTGGTGAAGCTGGCCCGCACCCCGGTCGCCGTGCACAAGATCCTCGTCGTGATGATCGTCCCGCGCGAGCGCGACCGATGGCTGTCCGCCGGGCACGACCGGCTCGACCTGCGGCACTGCTGCTACTGGACCAACCTCGCCGGGCACCCCGTGACCGGCCGGCGCCGCACCACCGTCCGGATCCCCACCACACGGATCTTCGACGACCGCGCGCTGTGCGAGATCATGACCCGCGTCGGGTCGGGAGGGACACCCTGATGCACCGTCCGCCACCGCGCCTCGAACCGCCCGCCGCCCTGCAGGAGTTCGGCGACCGCACCGGAGCGGGAACCCTCCCCGACCCCGCACGGGTCGACCCGGCCGTCTTCGGCGTCCTCCTGCGCCGGAACGGCTGGCGGCGCAGCGGCGGCGCAGCAGGACGCTACGGGCGCTGGACACCGCCCGCGCCCAGCCCGGCGGCCCGGACGGCCACCAGCATCCTCGTCCCGGAGTCCCGCGCCTTCTCCGACTGCACCGACCTGCTGGAGGAGGCGCTCGCCGCGCTCGCCCACGGCGGCCTGCCCTGCGCCCGAGAGGTGCTCCACGGGCTGAGCGTCCCCAGCGACGAGGTCCGCTGGGAGCGGCAGAACCCGCAGGTCCCCCGGACCCCGGGCCGCAACCAGCGGCCCCTGACCGTGGAGGACCACCTGCGCGCGGCCGCCCACGCCCTGCTGCTCGCCGGGGCGCTCGCGGCCCGGTCCACCGCCGGCTACTACGGGGCCCGGCACCGCCGGCAGGCCGAACGGGACCTGGACGCGGTGGTCGCCGGGCCGTCCTCCGCAGGCGGCCGGCTCACCGCCTACCTGCCCGTCGCGGGCGGCCGCGGCACCGTGACCCGGCTGCACCACGCCCTGCACGCGGCCCGCGAAGCCGTGGACTACCGGCGCACCGCCGGCGGGATGGAGGCCTTCGACGCGGCGGTCCGGGCCGGGGTCAGCCGGGAGCTCGCCGACGCGCTCATCGACCTCGTCAGCGGTTCGGAGGGGGCCCGGATCGCGCTGGCCTGGGCGCCGGCCGCCGGAGCACCCGCCGGGTGCGCGGCCCGCCCGGAACCGGTGGAGTTCTCCCCGGGCGACCTGCCCGCGCTCCGCGAGGCGTCGGCCCGCTACACCCGGCACGAGCCCTCCGTCCCCGTACAGATCACCGGCACGGTGGTCCGCATGCGCCGCACCACACCCGCGGTCGGCGGGGCGGTCCGCGTCCAGGTGCTGTCCGGGGCCGACGTGCCGGAGGTGCGAATGGCCCTGGACGAGCGGGCGTACCGGGTGGCCGGGCACGCCCACCTCGCCGGAGTGCCGATCAGGGTCACCGGGCGGCTCCAGCGCCGGGGCGGCTTCCGCCGCGTCACCGAGATCACCGACGTGCGGGCCGTCCCTCTGGACGAGGCCCAGCGCGACCGGCTGATCAAGTCGATGGACGAGTCCCTCGACCCGTCGGACGTCCTGGCCGCCGAGGACTAGGCGGTGGACCGGCCCGCGTGACCGGTGCGGGGGGCGAGGGTGAACGAGGCCATGACCAGGCCGGGCGCGGGGGAGAAGTCCGCCCCGCGGACGAAACCGAAGCGCTCGTACAGGGCCACCGCCGGGGCGTTCGCCGCGCCCGTCGACACGGTGACCGGCTGCTCGGCCGGCACCTGCGCCAGCAGCGCCCGCAGCAGCAGCGAGGCCACGCCCTGCCGGAAGAAGGCCGGGTCCGCGCACAGCCGGTCCACGCACACCGAGCCGTCCGGCTGCCGCTCCCAGGCCACGAATCCGGCGAGCGGCCCGTCCTCCACGCCCGCGTCCCCGCCGGCCACCGCCCCCAGCCAGCGCAGCGGCCGCGCCCGCAGCTCGGCGAGGCTCTCGCCCAGCGCCGGGATGCCGTCGAAGCCGATCAGCTCCGCCTCCACCGCGTACGCCGCCCGGCCGATGCGGTGCACGGCGGCCGCGGTCGCGTCGTGGCCCAGGTCCAGGGGCCGTACCGGCCAGGTCGTCGTCGCCATGCCCCCACGGTAGCGAACACGTGTTCACGCCGTGCGCGGAACAGGCATAACCGTTTCGCGGGCGGGCCGCCGCTCTCGGTACGATTCAGACGCGCAGCGTTCGCTGCCGCATCCCTTCAGTCAGGAGAAACCGGTGTCAGACGTCCGTGTGATCATCCAACGCGATTCCGAGCGGGACGAGCGCGTGGTGGCCACGGGCACTACTGCCGCCGACCTCTTCGCCGACGAGCGCACCGTGATCGCCGCGCGCGTGGCGGGCGAGCTCAAGGACCTCTCCTACGCCGTCCAGGACGGCGAGACCGTCGAGCCCGTGGAGATCTCCTCCCCGGACGGCCTCGACATCCTGCGCCACTCCACCGCCCACGTCATGGCGCAGGCCGTGCAGGAGCTCTTCCCCGAGGCCAAGCTGGGCATCGGCCCGCCGGTCCGGGACGGCTTCTACTACGACTTCGACGTCGCGACGCCCTTCACCCCCGATGACCTCAAGGCCATCGAGAAGCGGATGCAGGAGATCCAGAAGCGCGGCCAGAAGTTCTCCCGCCGCGTGGTCACCGACGAGGCGGCCCGCGAGGAGCTCGCCGACGAGCCCTACAAGCTGGAGCTCATCGGCATCAAGGGCTCCGCGTCGACCGACGACGGCGCGAACGTCGAGGTGGGCGCCGGCGAGCTGACCATCTACGACAACCTGGACGCCAAGACCGGCGAGCTGTGCTGGCGGGACCTCTGCCGCGGTCCCCACCTGCCCACCACCCGCAACATCCCGGCGTTCAAGCTCATGCGCAACGCGTCGGCGTACTGGCGCGGCAGCGAGAAGAACAAGCAGCTCCAGCGCATCTACGGCACCGCCTGGCCGTCGAAGGACGAGCTGAAGGCCCACCTCGACTTCCTCGCCGAGGCCGAGAAGCGCGACCACCGCCGCCTCGGCACCGAGCTGGACCTCTTCTCCGTCCCGGACGAGATCGGCTCCGGCCTGGCCGTCTTCCACCCCAAGGGCGGCATCATCCGCCGGGTCATGGAGGACTACAGCCGCAAGCGGCACGAGGAGGAGGACTACGAGTTCGTCTACTCGCCGCACGCCACCAAGGGCCAGCTCTTCGAGAAGAGCGGTCACCTGGACTGGTACGCGGAGGGCATGTACCCCCCCATGCAGCTCGACGGTGGTACCGACTACTACCTCAAGCCCATGAACTGCCCGATGCACAACCTGATCTTCGACGCCCGCGGGCGCTCGTACAGGGAACTGCCCCTGCGGTTGTTCGAATTCGGCACCGTGTACCGGTACGAGAAGTCCGGCGTGGTCCACGGCCTGACCCGCGCCCGCGGCTTCACCCAGGACGACGCGCACATCTACTGCACCCGCGAGCAGATGGCGGAGGAGCTGGACCGCACCCTCAGCTTCGTGCTGAACCTGCTGCGCGACTACGGCCTGACCGACTTCTACCTGGAACTGTCCACCAAGGACCCGGAGAAGTTCGTCGGCTCGGACGAGGCGTGGGAGGAGGCCACCGCCGTCCTCCAGCAGGTCGCCGAGAAGCAGGGCCTCCCGCTGACCCCTGACCCGGGCGGCGCGGCCTTCTACGGCCCGAAGATCTCCGTGCAGGCGCGCGACGCCATCGGCCGCACCTGGCAGATGTCGACCGTCCAGCTCGACTTCAACCTGCCGGAGCGCTTCGACCTGGAGTACACCGCGGCCGACGGCTCCCGCCAGCGCCCGGTCATGATCCACCGTGCGCTGTTCGGTAGCATCGAGCGGTTCTTCGCGGTGCTCCTGGAGCACTACGCGGGCGCCATGCCGCCGTGGCTCGCCCCGGTCCAGGCCGTCGGCATCCCGATCGGCGACGCGCACGTGGACTACCTGAAGGAGTTCGCAGCCGAGGCGAAGAAGAAGGGCCTGCGGGTCGAGGTGGACGCCTCCTCCGACCGCATGCAGAAGAAGATCCGGACCTGGCAGAAGCAGAAGGTCCCGTTCATGATCATCGTCGGTGACGACGACATGGCCGCGGGCACCGTCTCCTTCCGCTACCGCGACGGTTCGCAGGAGAACGGCATCCCGCGTGACGCGGCGCTGGCCAAGCTCGTTGACGTGGTGGAGCGCCGGGTCCAGGTGTGATCTGCTCCGCGCGTGAGCGGGGGTGATCCGGACCTGTGCCGTGGGCCACACCTACCCGCGACCTGCTCCCCGCGCCAGCGGGGCTGAAGCCCCCGGGAAGTCTCACTTCCCGGGGGTCTTCCCGTTCCGCGGGGGCCTCCTCTCGTCGCGTTCGAAGACCTGGACGAGCCACGACGAGAACGAGCCCGTCACCGCCCCCAGGAGCGCCATGCCGAAGGCCATCATGAGGGCGGCGATCGTGCGGCCCGCCCTCGTCACCGGGACCACGTCCCCGTACCCGACGGTCGTCAGCGTCGCGCACACCCACCAGACCGAGTCCCCGAAGGTGACGATGCTCGCCCCGGGGGCGTACCGCTCCTGCTGGTACACCGCCAGGGCGCCGGCGAAGCCCAGCAGCAGCGCGGCAGTCCCGGCGTACGCGACCACCCGCTGGTACAGGTCCATCCGCGGCTTGTCCCGCCGGCGCTGCAGGGCCATGTAGATCTGCACCAGCCGCAGCGGGCGCAGCAGCGGCAGCAGCAGGACCAGGGTGTCGAGCACGTGGGCGCGCAGGAAGCGCAGCGGGCGCAGGCCGCTCAGCCACATCCGGACCAGGTAGTCCACGAGGAAGCACAGCCAGGTGGTGCCGATGACGACGAGCGCGAGGGTGTGCACCCAGCCCTCCGCCGACGGGACGAGGACGTGGACGGCGTAGGCGGCGAGGTAGAGCAGCGAGGCGATCAGCAGGGGGACCTCGGTGAGGTCTTCCCAGCGCTGCCTGCGCTCGGCCGGTACTTCGTGCATCCGGCCAGGATCCCCGGCCGCGGGGCGATCTCCGCCCCGGCGACACGCCGCGCCACGACAAGGTCATATGCTGCATGACATGACGACTCAGCCGGAGCAGCAGAATGGCGTCGGGACGCAGGACTCGTTCCAGCGGCTGTGGACGCCCCACCGCATGGCCTACATCCAGGGCGAGAACAAGCCCAGCGGCCCGGAGGCCGGGGACGGTTGCCCCTTCTGCGGGATCCCGGAGATGTCCGACCGGGACGGCCTGGTCGTCGCGCGGGGCAAGCACGTCTACGCCGTGCTGAACCTCTACCCGTACAACGGCGGCCACCTGATGGTGGTCCCGTACCGGCACGTGGCCGACTACACGGAGTTGGACGCGGCCGAGACGGCCGAGCTGGCCGAACTGACCAAGCGGGCCATGGTCGCGCTGCGCAAGGCGTCCGGGGCGCACGGCTTCAACATCGGCATGAACCAGGGTTCGGCGGCGGGCGCGGGCATCGCCGCGCACCTGCACCAGCACATCGTGCCCCGCTGGGGCGGGGACACGAACTTCATGCCCGTGGTCGGCCACACGAAGGTGCTGCCGCAGCTGCTCGCCGACACCCGGCAGATGCTCGCCGACGCCTGGCCGAACGACTGAGCCGACCGGGCCGAAACGGTTCCGTCGGGTCCGGGTGCCGGCCGCGCGCCGCCTCCCGGACCACCCTCCGGGCCGGGCGGCCGCACCCCGAAGGGGCGCGGGGAACTGCGCGACCAGCCCCCACCGGCCCGTGGTTTCGCGGTCCGGCCGCCCGCGGAGCGCCTACGCGTCGTAGACGTCGGCCTTGCGCGGGGACGCGTCCTGGACCAGGCCGCTGACGATCATCGAGCGGTTGCCGAAGCGCTCGACGTCGACGCCGTTCTCGTCGAGGACCCGCATTGCGGCGGCGTGGACGGCGCGCAGCACCGGGGTCGCGGCGCGCAGCGCGTCGTCGGCCATGAAGCGGTTGCGCCACGGCTGGCCCGCCCACACGTGGCGGGCGCCGAAGGGCTCGGGCAGCACCAGCTTGCCGCCGAAGTAGTCCAGCAGCGGCGGGTACCAGGTCAGCGGGGCGCGGACGGCGAGCCGGACCACCTCCTGGGCGTCGACCAGGGGCAGCGGGCGCTCCACGGTCTCCCAGAACCGGATCGACTTGGGCACTTCCACCACCGGCGCCTTGGACTTCGTGCCGAACAGGCCGTGGACCGGGCCGAGGGCGTGGCCGGTGACCTCCACCCGCAGCGTCTTGTAGAGGACGGTCACCGTGACCAGCATGGTGATCACGAGCTGGCCGTCCCACAGCGGGTACTGGATGCCCAGGTAGTGCCGGTTGCCGCCGCTGAACTGCTGCTCGTTGCAGATGCGGGTGATCTCGTGCGGTTTGACGAGGAAGGTGTCCACGTCCGCGCCCGACGGGCGGGTCACCTCGGCGGCGCCCTCGCTGACCGGGGCGACGATCCAGTGCTGGACGGACGCGGGCGGGAGCCCGCCGGTGTGCAGCGGGCCGCGCTCCAGTTTGCGCAGTTCGGTGTCGATGGCCCTTATGACGTCCCAGCTGCGGAACGGGTGGATGTCCGCGCCCTCGGTCTTCGGGGTCAGTTCCTCGGCGAGCTGCCAGCTGCCCCAGCGGGTGCCCATGCCGAGGATCCCCTTCGGGCCGGCGTAGAAGACCGCGTTGCTGCGGTTCTCGGCGGTGAGCTTGGCCAGGGCGTGGCGCAGGTCCTCACGGGCCTTCTCGTCGGGGTTGCCGGGCACCGCTTCGGGGATCTTGGCGCCGATGCCGTCGCCGGAGAGCAGGCCGTCCCAGCGGGAGCGCAGGTCGGCGGCGGTGGACTCGCAGATGCGGCGGGCGAGGAACCAGCCGAGCGCGGGGACGATGATCATGCCGCGCAGGTAGAGGCCGAGGAAGCCGTCGAACGGCAGCCGGAACATCATGACGGCTGCGAGGACGCCGATGCCGACGAGGACGAGGGTGCTCATCCAGGAGGCGTACTTCTCGCTGCCGAGCAGGCTCTTGCGGAGCTGGAACAGGCCCAGCCACAGCAGCAGGCCGGGGAGGAAGACCACCCCGGCGACCAGCATGATCAGGCGCAGCTTGCGGTCGCGTTCCCTGCGGATGTGGGAGGCGGCCAGGCAGTGTTCCACGACGGTCTGCGGGTCGGCGCCGAAGGACTGGATGATCGGCTTGCGGCCGCCCGGGAGGGTCCGGGCCTCCACGGCGCGGCAGAAGGCCTCGCCGAGGTTCGGCTCGAAGAGGGAGATTCTCGGCGGCTTGATGGTGGAGGAGTGGTACTCGTTGTTCGCTTCGAGCAGGGAGGACAGCTTGGTGTCCTTCCCGCCGTCGCGGTAGGCCGCCGAGGCGAGGGCGTTGGTCGCGGCGGTCTGGCCGCCACCGCCCTGGAGAGGGATCTGCGCCCCCGGCCTGAAGTCGAATCCGTCGTCCGCCACCGCTGCCCCCATCGCTGTGCGTCGTGCCGTCGTGCGCGGATGAGCCTATCGGCGTATCTGCCCCCACGGTCATGGGACAGGGAAATGCCGCCCGCCGCAAGCGGGTTGGTCGGGCGGCTCCCTGGCACTACGTCAGAGTGCTTCCCTTCTCCAGCTGTTCGCGCACCTTGTCGGCGATGTGCGGGGGCATCGGTTCGTGCCGGGCGTAGGTGCGGGTGAAGCTGCCGGTGCCGTGCGAGACGGAGCGCAGGTCGATCGCGTAGCGGCTGATCTCGATCTCGGGGATGTCGGCGCGGACCAGGGTGCGTCCCAGGGCGGCCTGCTCGGTGCCGACGACGCGGCCGCGCCGGCCGGCGAGATCGCTCATGACGGGGCCGACGTAGTCGTCGGGCACGAGGACGGTGAGTTCGGCGACGGGTTCGAGGAGGTGGATGGGGACTTCGGCGGCGGCCTCGCGCAGGGCGAGCGCGCCGGCGGTTTGGAAGGCGGCGTCGGAGGAGTCCACGGAGTGGGCCTTGCCGTCGCGGAGGGTGACCCGGACGTCGACGAGGGGGTAGCCGGCGGCCACGCCGCGGGCGGCCTGGTGCCGTACGCCCTTCTCGACGGAGGGGATGAACTGCCGGGGCACGGCGCCGCCGACGACCTTGTCGACGAACTCGATGCCGCTGCCCGCCGGGAGGGGCTCGACCTCGATCTCGCAGATGGCGAACTGGCCGTGGCCGCCGGACTGTTTGACGTGCCGGCCCCGGCCGGCGGCCTTCGCGCCGAAGGTCTCGCGCAGGCTGACCTTGTGGGGGACCGGGTCGACCTGGACGCCGTAGCGGGTGCGCAGGCGTTCGAGGGCGACGTCCTGGTGGGCTTCGCCCAGGCACCACAGGACCAGCTGGTGGGTGTCCGGGTTCTGCTCCAGCCGCATGGTGGGGTCCTCGGCGACGAGGCGGGCCAGGCCCTGGGAGAGCTTGTCCTCGTCGGCCTTGCTGTGGGCCTCGATGGCGATCGGGAGGAGCGGGTCGGGCATCCGCCAGGGCTCCATCAGCAGGGGGCCGTCCTTGGCGGAGAGTGTGTCGCCGGTTTCGGCGCGGCCCAGTTTGGCCACGCAGGCCAGGTCGCCGGCGATGACCTGGGTGAGGGGGCGCTGCTGTTTTCCGAAGGGGGAGGTGAGGGCGCCGATGCGCTCGTCGACGTCGTGGTCCTCGTGGCCGCGGTCGGCGAGGCCGTGGCCGCTGACGTGGACGGTCTGCTCGGGGCGGAGGGTGCCGGAGAAGACCCGCACGAGGGAGATGCGGCCGACGTAGGGGTCGGAGGAGGTCTTGACGACCTCGGCGACGAGGGGGCCGTCGGGGTCGCAGGTGGCGGCGGGGCGTTCGGCGCCGTCGGGGGTGGTGACGGGGACGGGGGCGGCTTCGAGGGGGGTGGGGAAGCCGCCGGTGATCAGTTCGAGGAGTTCGACGGTGCCGAGTCCCTGGCGGGCGCCGTCCGCGGCGGGCGCGGCCATGAGGACCGGGTGGAAGGTCCCGCGGGCGACGGCGCGCTCCAGGTCGTCGACGAGGGTCTTGATGTCGATGTCCTCACCGCCGAGGTAGCGGTCCATGAGGGTCTCGTCCTCGCTCTCGGCGATGATTCCCTCGATCAGGCGGGCGCGGGCCTCCGCGATCTGTTCGAGCTCCCCGGGGGTGGGGTCGCGTTCGACGCGGGATCCGCTGTCGTACTCGTACACCCGTTGGGAGAGCAGCCCGAGCAGGCCGGTGACGGGTGCGTGCCCGTCGGGCCCGGCGGGCCCGTACAGCGGGAGGTAGAGGGGGACGACGGCGTCGGGGTCGTCGGCGCCGAAGGCCTCCCCGCAGACCGAGGCCATCTGGGCGTAGTCGGCGCGGGCCGCCTCCAGATGGGTGACGACGATGGCGCGGGGCATGCCGACGGCCTGGCACTCCTCCCAGAGCATGCGGGTGGCGCCGTCGATGCCGTCCGAGGAGGAGACGACGAAGAGGGCCGCGTCCGCGGCGCGCAGACCGGCCCTGAGCTCGCCGACGAAGTCGGCGTATCCGGGGGTGTCCAGGATGTTGACCTTGACCCCGCCCCATTCGACGGGGACGAGGGAGAGCTGCACGGAACGCTGCTGGCGGTGCTCGATCTCGTCGTAATCGGAGACGGTGGCCCCGTCCTCGACCCGGCCCGCCCTGGTCACGGCTCCGGCGGTGAGGGCGAGGGCTTCGACGAGCGTGGTCTTGCCGGCTCCGCTGTGGCCGACCAGCACGACGTTCCGTACGGACGAGGGCCGGTCGGCCGTCGGTGCCCTGCCGGCGGCTCCGGCTTGGTGTGATGTGGCTCCCATGATGCTCGTGCCTCCCGGGGTGACGGTGAGGAGGTGATCGGCGTCCTTCGAGCTTTGCACCGGCGTCACTCTGCGTCCATATGTAATACGCGCCGCCGTCCGGCGCACGGCGGGCGCGTGGCCGGACCGGTCCCGGTCGATCGCCCGGCACGAAACCGGTGGGTGCGCGGGTATGTCGCCCCGGGCCGCTGGCTACGATGGGCCAGCCGGTGGCCGACGGGGCCGTACGGCCCAGCGACCCTCCGGGAAGGCCATGCTGAACAAGTACGCGCGTGCGTTCTTCACGCGTGTTCTCACGCCATTCGCCGCTTTTCTCCTCCGGCGGGGGGTGAGCCCGGACGCGGTCACGCTCATCGGCACGGCCGGGGTGGTGGCCGGGGCCCTCGTCTTCTTCCCGCGGGGCGAGTTCTTCTGGGGCACCATCACCATCACGCTCTTCGTCTTCTCCGACCTGGTGGACGGGAACATGGCCCGCCAGGCCGGGGTCTCCAGCCGCTGGGGCGCCTTCCTCGACTCCACCCTCGACCGGGTCGCCGACGCGGCGATCTTCGGTGGTCTCGCGCTGTGGTACGCGGGTCTGGGCGACGACAACGCGCTGTGCGCGGTGGCGATCTTCTGCCTGGCCAGCGGCCAGGTCGTCTCGTACACCAAGGCCCGGGGCGAGTCGATCGGCCTGCCGGTGGCGGTCAACGGGCTCGTCGAGCGCGCCGAGCGGCTGGTGATCTCGCTGGTCGCGGCCGGGCTGTCCGGGCTGCAGACCTTCGGCGCGCCCTCGTGGCTCGGCGTGCTGCTGCCCGTCGCGCTGTGGGTGGTGGCGGCCGGCTCGCTGGTCACGCTGATCCAGCGCGTGGTCACCGTGCGCCGGGAGGCCGCCGAGGCCGATGCCGCGGCCGCCGCGTCCGGGCCGGGTGCGGCCTGATGGGCGCGGCACAGGACCGCCTGGTCGACGGGCTGTACGGGCTCGGCTGGGCCGGCGTGAAGAAGCTGCCCGAGCCGGCGGCCGTGGCCCTCGGCCGGCGGATCGCCGATGTCGCGTGGCGGCGCCGCGGCAAGGGCGTGCTGCGGCTGGAGGCGAACCTCGCCCGGGTCGTGCCGGAGGCCGGGCCCGAGCGGCTCCGGGAGCTGTCGCAGGCGGGCATGCGCTCGTACATGCGGTACTGGATGGAGTCGTTCCGGCTGCCGGCGATGGACCCGGCGCGGTTCGGCACCGACGTGTCCATCAAGGACGACCACATCCTCAAGGAGGCCGTCGCCTCCGGCCGGGGGGTCGTCGTCGCCCTGCCCCACCTGGCCAACTGGGACCTCGCCGGCGCCTGGGTCACCGGGCACCTCGGCATCCCCTTCACCACCGTCGCCGAGCGGCTGAAGCCCGAGTCGCTCTACGACCGCTTCGTCGCCTACCGCGAGAGCCTCGGGATGGAGGTGCTGCCGCACAGCGGCGGCGCCGCCTTCGGCACGCTCGCCCGCCGGCTCCGTGCCGGTGGCCTGATCTGCCTCGTCGCCGACCGGGACCTGTCCGCGTCCGGGGTCGAGGTGGACTTCTTCGGCGCGACCGCCCGGATGCCGGCCGGACCGGCCCTGCTCGCGCAGCAGACCGGCGCGGCCCTGCTGCCCGTCACCCTGTACTACGGGGACACGCCCAAGCTGTGCGGCCGGATCCACCCCGAGGTGGAGGTCCCCGGGACCGGGACCCGGACCGAGAAGACCGCCGCCATGACGCAGGCGGTGGCCGACGCCTTCGCGCAGGGCATCGCCGACCACCCGCAGGACTGGCACATGCTCCAGCGGCTGTGGCTGGACGACCTGGAGGAGCGCTCCGCGTGAAGATCGGCATTGTCTGCCCGTACTCGTGGGACGTGCCCGGCGGCGTCCAGTTCCACATCCGGGACCTCGCCGAGCACCTGATCCGCCTCGGCCACGACGTGTCGGTGCTCGCCCCGGCGGACGACGAGACCCCCCTCCCGCCGTACGTGGTCTCGGCCGGGCGGGCGGTGCCGGTCCCCTACAACGGCTCGGTGGCGCGGCTGAACTTCGGGTTCCTGTCGGCGGCGCGGGTGCGGCGCTGGCTGCACGACGGCGTCTTCGACGTGATCCACATCCACGAGCCGGCCTCGCCGTCGCTGGGGCTGCTCTCCTGCTGGGCCGCACAGGGCCCGATCGTGGCCACCTTCCACACCTCGAACCCGCGGTCCCGGGCCATGATCGCGGCGTACCCGATCCTCCAGCCGGCGCTGGAGAAGATCAGCGCGCGGATCGCGGTCAGCGAGTACGCGCGGCGCACCCTCGTGGAGCACCTCGGCGGGGACGCCGTGGTGATCCCGAACGGCGTCGACGTGGACTTCTTCGCCTCCGCCGAGCCGAAGGCCGAATGGGCCGGGCGGACCCTCGGGTTCATCGGGCGCATCGACGAGCCGCGCAAGGGCCTTCCGGTGCTGATGGCGGCGTTCCCGCGGATCGCCGCGGAGTGCCCCGACGTCCGGCTCCTCGTCGCGGGGCGGGGCGACGAGGAGGAGGCCGTGGCCGCCCTACCCGCCGAACTGCGCTCCCGCGTGGAGTTCCTCGGCATGGTCTCGGACGAGGACAAGGCGCGGCTGCTGCGCAGCGTCGACGTGTACGTCGCCCCCAACACCGGCGGCGAGAGCTTCGGGATCATCCTCGTCGAGGCCCTCTCGGCCGGGGCCGCCGTCCTGGCCTCCGACCTGGACGCGTTCGCCCAGGTCCTGGACCAGGGCGCGGCGGGCGAGCTGTTCGCGAACGAGGACGCCGACGCGCTGGCCGCGGCCGCGGTGAAGCTGCTGCGCGATCCCGGGCGGCGGGCGGAGCTCAGCGCGCGCGGCTCCGCGCACGTGCGCCGCTTCGACTGGTCGACGGTCGGGGCCGACATCCTCGCCGTCTACGAGACCGTGACCGACGGAGCCTCGGCCGTGGCCACCGACGAGCGCGTGTCCCTGCGGTCCCGGCTGGGCCTCACCCGCGACCCGTCGGCCTGATCCGGTTCCGCTGCCCGGCCCGATGCCGTTTCCGTTCCCGGTCCGGCCGTCGTCGCCGGTCCGGCCGTCGTCGCCGGTCCGGCCGGCGGTCCCGGGGCCGGGGCGGAGCCCGGGGCGAACCGGACGGTAGAGTCGCGGGCCGTGATCGAAACCCTTGTCTGGACCGCCCTGGTCCTCGCCGTCATCGGGGTCTACCTCAGCTGGACCGCCGGACGGCTGGACCGGCTCCACACCCGGATGGACGCCGCCCGCGCCGCCCTGGATGCGCAACTGGTCCGCCGCGCCTCGGTGGTGGTGGAGGTGGCCACCTCCGGTGCGCTCGACCCGGCCTCCTCGATCGTGCTGTACGAGGCCGCGCACGCCGCCCGGCAGGCGGACGAGGAGCACCGCGAGGTCGCCGAGAGCGAGCTCAGCCAGGCCCTGCGCGCGGTGTTCGCCGACGCCGCCCAGGTGGAGGAGCTCAAGGCCGCGCCCGGCGGCGAGGCCGCCGCCGGGGAGCTCGCCGCGGCCGTGCGCCGGGTACCCATGGCCCGCCGTTTCCACAACGACGCCGTACGGGCGGCGCGGGCCCTGCGCCGGCACCGCAAGGTCCGCTGGTTCCGGCTGGCCGGGCACGCCCCGTTCCCGCTGGCCTTCGAGATGGACGACGAGCCGCCGACGTACCTCGCGGACCGGCCGTAGTTGTACCCATTGGCCAAGTCGAAAGGAGCCACCGGCTCCTCATTGGCCCTTGCGGTGGCCTGGACGGGAAGGGTTTGCTCGGCCCAGCACCTTTGCAGCGTCGTCTTCCCTTCGAGTGAGGTTCACCCGTGAGCACGCTTTCCTCCACCCCGCAGACCCCCGAGACCGGCACCGCTCGCGTCAAGCGCGGCATGGCCGAGCAGCTCAAGGGCGGCGTGATCATGGACGTGGTCAACGCCGAGCAGGCGAAGATCGCCGAGGACGCCGGCGCCGTGGCCGTCATGGCCCTGGAGCGGGTCCCCGCGGACATCCGCAAGGACGGCGGCGTGGCCCGCATGTCCGACCCGAACATGATCGAGGAGATCATCGACGCGGTCTCCATCCCGGTCATGGCCAAGTCCCGCATCGGCCACTTCGTCGAGGCCCAGGTGCTGCAGTCCCTCGGTGTCGACTACATCGACGAGTCCGAGGTCCTGACCCCGGCCGACGAGGTCAACCACTCCGACAAGTGGGCTTTCACCACCCCCTTCGTCTGCGGCGCCACCAACCTGGGCGAGGCCCTGCGCCGCATCGCCGAGGGCGCGGCCATGATCCGCTCCAAGGGCGAGGCCGGCACCGGCAACGTCGTCGAGGCCGTCCGCCACCTGCGCCAGATCAAGAACGAGATCGCCAAGCTGCGCGGCTTCGACAACAACGAGCTGTACGCCGCCGCCAAGGAGCTGCGCGCCCCGTACGAGCTCGTCAAGGAGGTCGCCGAGCTCGGCAAGCTCCCGGTCGTGCTGTTCTCCGCCGGCGGTGTCGCCACCCCGGCCGACGCCGCGCTGATGCGCCAGCTCGGCGCCGAGGGCGTCTTCGTCGGCTCCGGCATCTTCAAGTCGGGCGACCCGGCCAAGCGCGCCGCCGCCATCGTGAAGGCCACCACCTTCTTCGACGACCCGAAGATCATCGCGGACGCGTCCCGCAACCTGGGCGAGGCCATGGTCGGCATCAACTGCGACACCCTGCCCGAGGCCGAGCGCTACGCCAACCGCGGCTGGTAAGGCACCCCCGAGATGAGCAACCCCCCCGTCATCGGCGTCCTGGCCCTCCAGGGCGACGTCCGGGAGCACCTGATCGCCCTGGCCGCGGCGGACGCCGTGGCCAGGCCGGTCCGGCGCCCCGAGGAACTCGCCGAGGTCGACGCCCTGGTGATCCCCGGCGGTGAGTCCACGACCATGTCGAAGCTCGCCGTCCTGTTCGGCATGCTCCAGCCGCTGCGCGAGCGCGTGCGCGCCGGCATGCCGGTGTACGGCACCTGCGCCGGCATGATCATGCTCGCCGACAAGCTGCTCGACGGCCGCGAGGACCAGGAGACGCTCGGCGGCATCGACATGATCGTCCGCCGCAACGCCTTCGGCCGCCAGAACGAGTCCTTCGAAGCGAAGATCGACTTCGCGGGCATCGAGGGAGGCCCCGTCGAGGGCGTCTTCATCCGCGCCCCGTGGGTGGAGTCGGTCGGAGCCGAGGCCGAGGTCCTGGCCACGTACGACGGCCACACGGTCGCCGTCCGGCAGGGCAACGTCCTGGCCACCTCCTTCCACCCGGAGCTGACCGGAGACGACCGCGTCCACGCCTATTTCGTCGACATGGTGCGCACGGGGCTGTAATCGACGCCCGGTAGGATCAGAGGCGAACACCATGTTGGTTACGCGAAGGAGACAGGCGGATGTCCGGCCACTCTAAATGGGCTACGACGAAGCACAAGAAGGCCGTGATCGATGCCAAGCGCGGCAAGCTCTTCGCGAAGCTGATCAAGAACATCGAGGTCGCGGCCCGTATGGGCGGTCCCGACATCGACGGCAACCCGACGCTGTTCGACGCCGTGCAGAAGGCGAAGAAGCAGTCCGTCCCGAACAAGAACATCGACTCCGCGGTCAAGCGCGGCGGCGGCCTCGAGGCCGGCGGCGCCGACTACGAGACGATCATGTACGAGGGCTACGGTCCCAACGGTGTCGCGGTGCTCATCGAGTGCCTCACCGACAACCGCAACCGTGCCGCGTCCGACGTGCGCGTCGCCATGACCCGCAACGGCGGCTCGATGGCCGACCCGGGCTCGGTCTCGTACCTGTTCAACCGCAAGGGCGTCATCATCCTGCCCAAGGGCGAGCTGAGCGAGGACGACGTCCTCGGCGCGGTGCTCGAGGCGGGTGCCGAAGAGGTCAACGACAACGGCGACACCTTCGAGATCATCAGCGAGGCCACCGACCTGGTCGCGGTCCGCACCGCGCTCCAGGAAGCCGGCATCGACTACGACTCGGCGGACTCCAGCTTCGTCCCGACCATGCAGGTCGAGCTCGACGAGGAGGGCGCGCGGAAGATCTTCAAGCTGATCGACGCGCTGGAGGACAGCGACGACGTCCAGAACGTCTTCGCCAACTTCGACGTCTCGGACGAGGTCATGGAGAAGGTCGACGCCTGACCGGCGTCCCCACTCCACAGCAGGTCAGACGGGCCGACGGGGAACACACCCCGTCGGCCCGCTGCGTTGTCGGTGCCACCCGATAGCCTGCACGCACAGACGGACCGAGAAGGGGCGGGTGCAGTGCGCGTACTCGGCGTGGACCCGGGGCTGACACGCTGCGGCATCGGCGTGGTGGAGGGCGTGGCCGGCCGCGCCCTGACCATGCTCGGCGTCGGCGTCGTCCGTACGCCGGTCGAGGCGGAGCTCGGCGACCGGCTCGTCGCCGTGGAGCGGGGCATCGAGCAGTGGCTCGACGAGCACCGCCCGGAAGTCGTCGCCGTCGAACGCGTCTTCAGCCAGCACAACGTCAGCACGGTCATGGGCACCGCCCAGGCCAGCGCCGTCGCCATGCTGTGCGCCGCCCGCCGCGGCATACCCGTCGCCCTGCACACCCCCAGCGAGGTCAAGGCCGCCGTCACCGGCACCGGCCGGGCCGACAAGGCCCAGGTCGGCGCGATGGTCACCCGGCTGCTGCGGCTCTCCGCCCCGCCCAGGCCCGCCGACGCCGCGGACGCCCTGGCCCTCGCCATCTGCCACATCTGGCGCGCCCCCGCCCAGAGCCGCCTCCAGCAGGCGGTCGCCCTGCACACCACGAAAGGCCGTACCCGATGATCGCCTTCGTCAGCGGCCCGGTCGCCGCCCTCAGCCCCACCCTGGCCGTCGTCGAGGTCGGGGGAGTGGGCATGGCCGTGCAGTGCACCCCGAACACCATCGCCGGCCTGCGCGTGGGCGAGAGCGCCCGGCTGGCCACCACCCTGGTCGTCCGGGAGGACTCGCTCACCCTGTACGGCTTCGCCGACGACGACGAGCGGCAGGTCTTCGAGCTGCTCCAGACCGCCAGCGGCGTCGGACCGCGCCTCGCCCAGGCCATGCTCGGCGTCCACAGCCCGGACGCGCTGCGCCGGGCCGTGGAGTCGGGCGACGAGAAGGCCCTGACCGCCGTCCCCGGGATCGGCAAGAAGGGCGCCCAGAAGCTCCTCCTCGAACTGAAGGGCAAGCTCGGCGCCCCCCTGGGCACCGGCGCCCTGGTCGGCGCCCAGCGCGCGGCCGCCACCGGCCCCGCCCCCTGGACCGAGCAGCTCTCCGCCGCCCTCATCGGCCTCGGCTACGCCTCCCGCGAGGCCGAGGACGCCGTCGTGGCCGTCACCCCGCAGGCCGAGGCCGCCATCGCCGAGGGCGGATCCGCCCCGGTCCCGCAGCTGCTCCGCGCCGCCCTGCAGTCCCTCAACCGCGCCCGCTGAGCCGCCCGCCCCATCGCCGGCCCGCGAGCGCCCCGCCGCCCGGCAGCCGATCACCGTACGAACCGAGAAGGCAGACTGACACCGTGAACTGGGACGACGACAGCGAGCGCATTGTCGCGCCGGCCGCGGACGGCGAGGACACCGCCGTCGAGGCGGCCCTGCGCCCCAAGGACCTCGACGAGTTCGTCGGCCAGGAGAAGGTCCGCCAGCAGCTCGACCTGGTCCTCAAGGCCGCCAAGCAGCGCGGCGCCACCGCCGACCACGTCCTGCTCTCCGGCGCCCCCGGTCTCGGCAAGACCACCCTTTCGATGATCATCGCCGCCGAGATGGGGGCACCCATCCGGATCACCTCCGGCCCCGCCATCCAGCACGCCGGCGACCTCGCCGCGATCCTCTCCTCCCTCCAGGAGGGCGAGGTCCTCTTCCTCGACGAGATCCACCGCATGTCCCGGCCCGCCGAGGAGATGCTGTACATGGCCATGGAGGACTTCCGCGTCGACGTGATCGTCGGCAAGGGCCCCGGCGCCACCGCCATCCCGCTGGAACTGCCCCCGTTCACCCTCGTCGGCGCGACCACCCGGGCCGGGCTGCTGCCGCCGCCGCTGCGCGACCGCTTCGGCTTCACCGGGCACATGGAGTTCTACGCCCCGGAGGAGCTGGAACGCGTCATCCAGCGCTCCGCCCGCCTCCTCGACGTCGAGATCGACACCGCCGGCGCCGCCGAGATCGCCGGCCGCTCCCGCGGCACCCCGCGCATCGCCAACCGCCTGCTGCGCCGTGTCCGGGACTACGCCCAGGTCCGTGCCGACGGGGTCGTCACCCGCGAGGTGGCCGCCACCGCCCTCCAGGTCTACGAGGTGGACGCCCGCGGCCTCGACCGCCTGGACCGGGCCGTGCTGGAGGCCCTCCTCAAGCTGTTCGGCGGCGGCCCCGTCGGCCTGTCCACCCTGGCCGTCGCCGTGGGCGAGGAGCGCGAGACCGTCGAGGAGGTCGCCGAGCCCTTCCTCGTCCGCGAGGGGCTGCTCGCCCGCACCCCGCGGGGCCGGATCGCGACCCCCGCGGCATGGGCCCACCTGGGACTCGTTCCGCCGCAGCAGGGCGGCGCCGGAACCGCCGGCCAGCAGGGCCTGTTCGGGGCGTGACGGCGCGGAGGTTCGCCCGGCCGGGAACCGCGGTGCCATGCTGGGCGTTGTTCCATCGGTGCGGACTCGCCTAGACTCCGCCGATGCCGACCCTTCGGGTCGGCGTGCCCACCCCCCGTAGAACAAGGCCGTCTCCCCGGCGGTCGTGCGAAGGATCTCCGTCCCGTGAATCTCGTGACATTCCTCCCGTTCATCGTGCTCATCGGGGCGATGATCCTGATGACCCGCTCCGCGAAGAAGAAGCAGCAGCAGGCCGCGCAGATGCGCGACCAGATGTCGCCCGGCACCGGTATCCGCACCATCGGCGGCATGTACGCCACGGTCAAGGAGATCGGTGACGACACCGTCACCCTTGAGGTGGCCCCCGGCGTCCACGCGATCTACGCGAAGATGGCGGTCGCCGCCGTGCTGGACGACGCGGAGTACAACCGCATCGTCCACGGCACCGAGGAGCCGGCCGGCCACGACGACGCGCCCGTCGTCCCCGACGACATCTCCTCCCTGACCAAGGACGAGACCGAGCCGAAGCTCGACCTGGGCAAGAAGGACGCCGCCGAGGGCGACGAGCCGAAGAACGACAAGGGCGACGGCGAGGCCGGCGCGAAGTAGCACGCGCCCGGGGACCGCGACGGCGCCCGACCGGCCGCCGCGCGGTCCCCGCCAGTGATACTTCTGCGGGGGGCAGGGGTCCCCACCACACATTTTCGTGGCCGTCCGCGCGCTGACCGAAGCGCCGCCCGGACGGTTGGACAGGGAGATACGACAAGGTGGCAGCACCGAAGAAGGGCCGACGGCCCACGGGGGCTCAGGGGAGGCCGGGCCGCGCCCTGGCCATCATCCTGATCGCGATGGTGGCGCTCACCGCGGGGATGTTCCTCTCTAAGCAGACGACCCCCCGCCTGGGCATCGACCTCGCGGGCGGTACGACCATCACCCTCAAGGCGAAGAGCGAACCGGGCAAGCCGGACGCGGTCAACGAGACCAACATGAACACGGCCGTCGGCATCATCGACCGCCGCGTCAACGGTCTCGGCGTCTCGGAGGCCGAGGTCCAGACCCAGGGCCGCGACCACATCATCGTGAACATCCCCAAGGGTGTGAACGAGCAGCAGGCCCGCGAGCAGGTCGGCACCACCGCCCAGCTCTACTTCCGCCCGGTCCTGGCGTTCGCCGACGGCGCCCCGGCCGCCCCCGCGGCCACGCCGAGCCCGTCCGCGAGCACCTCCGGTGCCCCCAAGGCCGAGGGCAACGCCAAGCCCACCCCGTCGTCCAGCGCCACTTCCCAGGGCCGCGCGGTCAGTGAGGCCCTCAAGGCCCCCGCCGCCACGGCCTCTCCCTCGCCCTCGGCGAGCGAGTCGAAGAAGGCAGACGACAACAAGGCCGCCCCGTCCCCCGTCCCGACCCCCTCGGGCGCGGACGCGGCCGCCGCCGACCTCCAGGCCAAGTTCGCCGCCCTGGACTGCACCGACGAGAAGCAGCGCGCCGCCGCCGGCAAGGGCGTCAAGCCCGAGGAGCCGACGCTCGCCTGCGGCCAGCGCGGCACCGCCTGGGGCAAGTGGATCCTCGGTCCGGCCGGTGTCGCCGGTACGGACGTCAAGGAAGCCAAGGGCGTCATCGACCCGCAGCGCGGCCAGTGGATCGTCACGATGCAGTTCACCGACAAGGGCGCCGACAAGTTCGCCAAGATCACCGGTGAGCTGGCCACCAAGCAGGCCCCGCAGAACCAGTTCGCGATCGTCCTCGACGGCAAGGTCATCTCCGACCCCTCCGTCAGCCAGGCCCTGACCGGCGGCAACGCCGAGATCTCCGGCGGCTTCACCCAGCAGTCCGCGCAGGACCTGGGCAACATGCTCTCGTACGGCGCCCTGCCGCTCTCCTTCAGCGAGGACAGCGTCACCACCGTCACCGCCGCCCTCGGCGGCGAGCAGCTCAAGGCCGGCCTCATCGCGGGCGCCATCGGCCTCGTGCTCGTCGTGATCTACCTGCTCGTGTACTACCGGGGCCTGGCGTTCATCGCCATCCTCAGCCTCGGTGTCTCGGCGGTCCTCACGTACACGCTCATGGCGCTGATGGGCAAGGGAATCGGCTTCGCCCTGAACCTGCCCGCCGTGTGCGGTGCCATCGTCGCGATCGGCATCACCGCGGACTCGTTCATCGTGTACTTCGAGCGCATCCGCGACGAGATCCGCGAGGGCCGCACCCTGCGCCCCGCCGTCGAGCGGGCCTGGCCGCGCGCCCGGCGCACCATCCTGGTCTCCGACTTCGTGTCGTTCCTGGCCGCCGCGGTGCTGTTCATCGTCACCGTCGGCAAGGTGCAGGGCTTCGCCTTCACGCTCGGCCTGACCACCCTGCTCGACGTGGTCGTGGTGTTCCTCTTCACCAAGCCGCTCATGACACTGATGGCCCGGACGAAGTTCTTCTCCAGCGGCCACCCGTGGTCCGGCCTGGACCCGAAGCGCCTGGGCGCCCGCCCGCCGCTGCGGAGCTCCCGCCGCCGCACCCCCGCCCCCGTCGACGCAAAGGAGGCGTGAGATGTCGAAGCTCGGAGACATCGGCGCCAAGCTGTACCGCGGCGAGGTCGGCTACGACTTCGTCGGCAAGCGCTTCATCTGGTACGGCGTCTCGATCCTGATCACCATCACGGCGATCGTGGGCCTGGCCGTCCAGGGCCTCAACATGGGGATCGAGTTCAAGGGCGGTGCCGTCTTCACCACCGCCAAGACGACCGTCTCGGACACCAGGGCCCGTGAGCTCGCCAAGGAGGCCTCCGGCCACGCGGCGATCGTCCAGAAGCTGGGCAACGGCACCCTGCGCATCCAGATCGCCAGCCTGGACACCAACGCCGCCAACGACGTGAAGAAGGAGCTGGCGGCCGGCCTGAAGATGCCGGAGCAGGACATCAACGCGGACCTGGTCGGCCCCAGCTGGGGCGAGCAGATCGCGAACAAGGCCTGGACCGGTCTCGGCATCTTCATGATCCTCGTGGTCATCTACCTGGCCATCGCCTTCGAGTGGCGCATGGCGGTCGCCGCGCTGATCGCCCTGATCCACGACCTCACCATCACCGTCGGCGTCTACGCGCTCGTCGGCTTCGAGGTCACCCCGGGCACCGTGATCGGTCTGCTGACGATCCTCGGCTACTCCCTCTACGACACCGTCGTCGTCTTCGACGGTCTGAAGGAGAGCTCGAAGGACATCACGAAGCAGACCCGGTACACCTTCGGCGAGGTCGCCAACCGCAGCATCAACGGCACCCTGGTCCGCTCGATCAACACCACGGTCGTCGCCCTCCTCCCGGTCGCCGGCCTGCTGTTCATCGGCGGCGGCTTCCTGGGCGCCGGCATGCTGAACGACATCTCGCTGTCGCTGTTCGTCGGCCTCGCGGCCGGCGCGTACTCCTCGATCTTCATCGCGACCCCGCTGGTCGTGGACCTCAAGGAGCGCGAGCCGGCGATGAAGGCCCTGCGCAAGCGGGTCCTCGCCAAGCGGGCCGCCGCGGCCGCCAAGGGCGAGTCCGTGGAGGACGAGGCGTACGACACCGGGGACGCGCCGCAGGTCGTGGCTCAGGGCCGGGCAGCGGGGCGCCGGCGATGACCGCACTGTCCCCCGAGGTCCGCGAGCTGCTCCTCAGCCGCATCAAGGACGTGCCCGACTACCCGAAGCCGGGCGTGATGTTCAAGGACATCACCCCGCTGCTCGCCGACCCGGCGGCGTTCGCCGCGCTGACGGACACCCTCGCCCGACTGGCCGCCCGCTACGGCGCGACCAAGATCGTCGGCCTGGAGGCGCGCGGGTTCATCCTCGCCGCCCCCGTGGCCGTCCAGGCGGGCATCGGCTTCGTGCCGGTCCGCAAGGCGGGCAAGCTGCCCGGGGCGACCCTCGCCCAGGCGTACGAGCTGGAGTACGGCACCGCCGAGATCGAGGTCCACGCCGAGGACCTGCGCACGGGCGACCGGGTCATGGTCATCGACGACGTCCTGGCCACCGGCGGCACGGCCCACGCCTCGCTGTCGCTGATCCGCCGGGCCGGCGCCGAGGTCGCCGGCGTCGCGGTGCTCATGGAGCTGTCGTTCCTGCCGGGACGCGAGCGCCTGGCCGACGCCCTCGCGGGCGCACCACTGGACGCCCTGATCGTCGTCTGACGACCGAACGGCGCAGCGGAGCGGCGGGCACCGGGGATCCTCCCGGTGCCCGCCGCTCCGGCACGTCCGGCCCCGACCGGCCGCGGACCGGGCACCCGCCGCCCGGCAACGGCGCTCCGGAGGCGGACGCCCGCGATCCGGGCAGGGGGAACAGGCTGGCGGAACCCTCGCTACCATGGGATGTCCGGACCTGACCGGGGCCCCGGATCCTCCCCCGGACTCCGTCCGGGGGGACTCCCAGAGGAGCGCTCTTGCCAGACGAGGTCCAGCCACTCTCCGCCGCGCAGCCCGACCCCCAGGCCGACAAGGCCGCGGCGTCCCCTGCCACGCCCCCGCCGGCGCCACTCGCGAAGCCCGCCCCGGCGCGGCCCGCGCCGACGAAGCCCGCAGGGTCCTCCAATCGCGTGCGCGCCCGGCTCGCCCGCCTCGGAGTCCAGCGTTCCAACCCGTACAACCCGGTCCTGGAACCCCTGCTGCGCATAGTCCGCAGCAACGACCCGAAGATCGAGACGGCCACCCTCCGCCAGATCGAGCAGGCCTACCAGGTCGCCGAACGCTGGCACCGCGGCCAGAAGCGCAAGAGCGGCGACCCGTACATCACGCACCCGCTCGCGGTCACCACCATCCTCGCCGAGCTCGGGATGGACCCGGCCACCCTGATGGCCGGCCTGCTCCACGACACCGTCGAGGACACCGACTACGGGCTGGAGGACCTGCGCCGCGACTTCGGCGACGCCGTGGCCCTCCTCGTCGACGGCGTCACCAAGCTCGACCGGGTCAAGTTCGGCGAGGCCGCCCAGGCCGAGACCGTCCGCAAGATGGTCGTCGCCATGGCCAAGGACCCCCGCGTCCTCGTCATCAAGCTCGCCGACCGCCTGCACAACATGCGCACCATGCGCTACCTCAAGCGGGAGAAGCAGGAGAAGAAGGCCCGCGAGACCCTGGAGATCTACGCCCCGCTGGCCCACCGGCTGGGCATGAACACCATCAAGTGGGAGCTGGAGGACCTCTCCTTCGCGATCCTCTACCCCAAGATGTACGACGAGATCGTCCGCCTCGTCGCCGAGCGCGCCCCCAAGCGCGACGAATACCTCGCCATCGTCACCGACGAGGTGCAGACCGACCTCAGAGCCGCCCGCATCAAGGCCACCGTCACCGGCCGGCCCAAGCACTACTACAGCGTCTACCAGAAGATGATCGTCCGCGGGCGCGACTTCGCGGAGATCTACGACCTGGTCGGCATCCGCGTCCTCGTCGACACCGTCCGCGACTGCTACGCGGCACTGGGCACCGTCCACGCCCGCTGGAACCCGGTTCCGGGGCGGTTCAAGGACTACATCGCGATGCCCAAGTTCAACATGTACCAGTCGCTCCACACGACGGTCATCGGGCCCAACGGCAAGCCGGTCGAGCTGCAGATCCGCACCTTCGACATGCACCGCCGGGCCGAGTACGGCATCGCCGCGCACTGGAAGTACAAGCAGCAGACCGTCGCCGGCGCCTCCAAGATCCGCACCGACGTCCCGCAGGCCGCCAAGGGCAGCGCCGGCCAGGACACGGTCAACGACATGGCCTGGCTGCGCCAGCTGCTGGACTGGCAGAAGGAGACCGAGGACCCGGGCGAGTTCCTCGACTCGCTGCGCTTCGACCTCTCCCGCAACGAGGTCTTCGTCTTCACCCCCAAGGGCGACGTCATCGCCCTGCCCGCCGGTGCCACCCCCGTGGACTTCGCGTACGCCGTCCACACCGAGGTCGGCCACCGCACCATAGGCGCCCGCGTCAACGGCCGCCTCGTCCCGCTGGAGTCCACCCTCGACAACGGCGACCTCGTCGAGGTCTTCACCTCCAAGGCCGAGGGCGCCGGCCCCTCCAGGGACTGGCTCGGCTTCGTCAAGTCCCCGCGGGCCCGCAACAAGATCCGCGGCTGGTTCTCCAAGGAGCGCCGCGACGAGGCCATCGAGCACGGCAAGGACGCCATCGCGCGGGCCATGCGCAAGCAGAACCTGCCGATCCAGCGCATCCTCACCGGCGACTCCCTCGTCACCCTCGCCCACGAGATGCGCTACCCCGACATCTCCTCGCTGTACGCGGCGATCGGCGAGGGCCACGTGGCCGCGCAGGGCGTCGTCCAGAAACTGGTGCAGGCCCTCGGCGGCGAGGAGGCCGCCAACGAGGACATCGAGGAGAGCGTCCCGCCGTCCCGCGCCCGCACCAAGCGGCGCGGCAGCGCCGACCCCGGCGTCGTCGTCAAGGGCGTCGACGACGTGTGGGTCAAGCTGGCCCGCTGCTGCACCCCGGTCCCCGGCGACCCCATCATCGGGTTCGTCACCCGCGGCAGTGGCGTATCGGTTCACCGCGCGGACTGCGTCAACGTGGACTCCCTCTCCCAGCAGCCCGAGCGGATCCTGGAGGTCGAGTGGGCGCCCACCCAGTCCTCCGTCTTCCTGGTCGCCATCCAGGTCGAGGCCCTGGACCGCTCCCGCCTCCTGTCGGACGTCACCCGGGTCCTGTCGGACCAGCACGTGAACATCCTCTCGGCGGCCGTGCAGACCTCCCGCGACCGGGTGGCCACCTCCCGGTTCACCTTCGAGATGGGCGACCCGAAGCACCTCGGCCACGTCCTGAAGGCCGTACGGGGCGTCGAGGGCGTCTACGACGTCTACCGCGTCACCTCCGCCCGCAGGCCGTAGGCCGTACGCCGTACCCGGCCCGGGCCGCTCGGCCCGGGTCGGACGCACGGGGGCCCCGGTACGCGATCGCGTACCGGGGCCCCCGTGCGTCCGACCGGCGGCTCAGCCGCCGAACTCCTCCAGGCCCTTCAGCGCCTGGTCCAGCAGGGCCTGACGGCCCTCCAGCTCGCGCGCCAGCTTGTCGGCCTTGGCGTTGTTGCCCGCCGCGCGCGCCGCGTCGATCTCAGCGCGCAGCTTGTCCACCGCGGCCTGCAGCTGACCCGTCAGACCGGCCGCACGGGCCCGCGCCTCCGGGTTCGTACGGCGCCACTCGCCCTCCTCGGCCTCCTGGATCGCCCGCTCCACCGCGTGCATCCGGCCCTCCACCCGACCACGGGCGTCCCGCGGCACGTGGCCGATGGCCTCCCAGCGCTCGTTGATCGAGCGGAACGCGGCCCGGGCCGCCTTCAGGTCCGTCACCGGGACGAGCTTCTCGGCCTCCTCGGCCAGCTCCTCCTTCAGCTTCAGGTTCTCCACCTGCTCGGCGTCGCGCTCGGCGAACACCTCGCTGCGCGCCGCGAAGAACACGTCCTGCGCACCGCGGAAACGGTTCCACAGGTCGTCCTCGGCCTCGCGCTGAGCCCGGCCCGCCGCCTTCCAGTCCGCCATCAGCTCGCGGTAGCGGGCGGCCGTCGGACCCCAGTCCGTCGACTTCGACAGCGACTCGGCCTCCGCGACCAGCCTCTCCTTGACCTTGCGGGCGTCCTCGCGCTGCGCGTCGAGCGCCGCGAAGTGCGCCTTGCGGCGCTTGGAGAAGGCGGAACGGGCGTGCGAGAACCGGTGCCACAGCTCGTCGTCGGACTTGCGGTCCAGCCGGGGCAGCCCCTTCCAGGTGTCCACCAGCGCCCGCAGCCGCTCGCCCGCGGACCGCCACTGGTCGCTCTGCGCCAGCTCCTCGGCCTCGGCGACCAGGGTCTCCTTCGCCGTCCGGGCCTCGTCCGCCTGCTTGGCCTTCTGCGCCTTGCGCTCCTCGCGGCGCGCATCCACGTCCGCGACGAGCTTGTCCAGCCGCACGCGCAGCGCGTCCAGGTCACCCACCGCGTGGTGCTCCTCCACCTGCGCGCGCAGGTGCTCGATCGCCGTCTGGGCGTCCTTGGCGGACAGATCGGTGGTCCGCACCCGCCGCTCGAGGAGGCCGATCTCGACCACCAGGCCCTCGTACTTGCGCTCGAAGTAGGCCAGGGCCTCCTCGGGGGTGCCCGCCTGCCACGAGCCGACGACCTTCTCCCCCTCGGCAGTACGCACGTACACGGTGCCCGTCTCGTCGACGCGGCCCCACGGGTCGCTGCTCACAGCGCCTCCTCCACCTGATGCCTGCGAGGGGGTCCACCCCCGGGCATCGTCCACAGTTTCCTGGGGCGGGCAGCGCCCGCCCTGCACAACGCCAACATAGGCGACCGCCGGGCCGGCTGTCCGCATCCCGCACGACGGAATATCGCCGCGGGGGGCGCGGGGCCGGCCCGGCGGGCCGCCCGGCCGTCAGTTCTGGGTGACGGTGCCCTTCTGGATCACCACCGGGGTCTTGGGGGCCCCGTCCTGGCCGCCCTCCGCCGTACCGGCCTTGGCGACCTCCTCCAGCGCCTTCAGGCCCGCCGCGTCGATCTTCCCGAACGGCGTGTAGGACGGCGCCAGCGGGCTGTCCTTGTAGACCAGGAAGAACTGGCTGCCGCCGGTGTGCGGGCGGCCGGTGTTGGCCATCGCCACCGTGCCCGCCGGGTAGATCACCTGGCCCTGCTCGTTCGGCTTGCCGAGGGCGTCGAGGTTCTCGTCCGCGATCGTGTAGCCGGGGCCGCCCATGCCGGTGCCCTCCGGGTCGCCGCACTGCAGCACGTAGATCCCGGAAGTGGTCAGGCGGTGGCACTTGGTGTTGTCGAAGAACCCCTTGTCCGCCAGCGCCTTGAACGAGTTGACGGTCTCCGGGGTCTTCGCCGCGTCCATCTCGACCTTGACCTCACCGGCGCTCGTCTTCAGCGCGAAGGTGTACTTGGCCTTCTGGTCGATCGCCATCGCCGGCGCCGGGGACTGCTTCGGCGTCGGCGCCGCCGACGGGCTCGCGGACGGGTCCGCCGCCTCGTCCTTCTTGCCCGAGTCGAAGACGCCGCCGGCGATCAGGCCGACCAGCGCGGCGATCACCACGGCCACCGCCGCGCCGATCACCATCGCCCGCTGCCGCCCCTTGCGGCGGGCCTCGGCCCGACGCTGCTGCTGACGCTCGAACTTCTCCCTGGCGAGCTGTCGCCGCCGCTGATCGCTCGTGACCACCGGGTCGTCTCCTTGTACGTGTCTGGTACCGCTGTGCGCGCTCGGTTAGGCCGTACCGTATATGGGTTCGCTGTGGAACGAGCCGCGCCGGTAGGCTCTGAGCAGCAGCATTGGCGATCGACGGCCGCTGCCGACCCTCCCGCCGGACATGAATGAGGACGAACGTGCTGATTGCCGGGTTCCCCGCCGGGGCCTGGGGGACCAACTGCTACGTGGTCGCCCCCGCCGCAGGCGAGGAGTGCGTGATCATCGACCCGGGCCACCAGGCCACCCGGGGAGTCGAGGAGACGCTGAAGAAGCATCGGCTCAAGCCCGTCGCGGTCGTCCTCACCCACGGCCACATCGACCACGTGGCCTCGGTGGTCCCGGTGTGCGGAGCCCACGAGGTTCCCGCCTGGATCCACCCGGAGGACCGCTACATGATGAGCGACCCCGAGAAGGCCCTCGGCCGCTCCATCGGCATGCCGCTCATGGGCGAGATCACCGTCGGCGAGCCGGACGACGTCCGCGAGCTCAGCGACGGCGCCGCGCTGAAGCTGGCCGGCCTCGACTTCACGGTGTCGCACGCGCCCGGCCATACCAGGGGGTCGGTGACCTTCCGGATGCCCGAGCAGGCCGACATCCCCTCGGTGTTCTTCTCGGGCGACCTGCTCTTCGCCGGCTCCATCGGACGCACCGACCTGCCCGGCGGCTCCCACGCCGAGATGCTCGACTCGCTGGCCCGCGTGTGCCTGCCGCTCGACGACTCGACCGTGGTGCTGTCCGGCCACGGTCCCCAGACCACCATCGGCCGCGAACGCGCGACCAACCCGTACCTGCGGGAGGTCGCCGCCGGCCTGGGAGCGGACCCGACCGCCGCTCCACGACGAGGAATGTGACGAGACTTTCGTGAGCACCTTCAAGGCCCCCAAGGGCACGTACGACCTGATCCCGCCGTTCTCGGCGAAGTACCTGGCCGTCCGCGAGGCCATCTCCGCGCCGCTGCGCAAGGCGGGCTACGGGTACGTGGAGACGCCGGGCTTCGAGGACGTCGACCTGTTCGCCCGCGGTGTCGGCGAGTCCACCGACATCGTCACCAAGGAGATGTACGCCTTTGAAACGAAGGGCGGAGACAAGCTCGCTCTTCGCCCCGAAGGTACGGCGTCCGTGTTGCGCGCGGCCCTGGAAGCCAGCCTGCACAAGCAGGGCAACCTCCCGGTCAAGCTCTGGTACTCCGGCTCGTACTACCGCTACGAGCGCCCGCAGAAGGGCCGCTACCGCCACTTCTCGCAGGTCGGTGCCGAGGCCATCGGTGCCGAGGACCCGGCCCTGGACGCCGAGCTGATCATCCTGGCCGACCAGGCCTACCGCTCCCTGGGCCTGCGCGACTTCCGCATCCTGCTGAACTCGCTCGGCGACAAGGAGTGCCGCCCGGTCTACCGCGAGGCGCTCCAGACCTTCCTGCGCGGGCTGGACCTCGACGAGGAGACCCTGCGCCGCGCCGAGATCAACCCGCTGCGGGTGCTCGACGACAAGCGGGCCGACGTCCAGAAGCAGCTGGTCGACGCCCCGCTGCTGCGCGACTACCTGTGCGACGCCTGCAAGGCGTACCACGAGGAGGTGCGCGCGCTCGTCACCGCGGCCGGGGTGGTCTTCGAGGACGACCCGAAGCTGGTCCGCGGCCTGGACTACTACACCCGCACCACCTTCGAGTTCGTCCACGACGGCCTCGGCTCCCAGTCCGCGGTCGGCGGCGGCGGCCGTTACGACGGCCTGTCCGAGATGATCGGCGGCCCGGCGCTGCCGTCCGTGGGCTGGGCGCTCGGCGTGGACCGCACGGTCCTGGCCCTGGAGGCCGAGGGCGTCGAGCTGGACATCCCGGCGGCCACCAGCGTCTTCGCCGTCGCCATCGGCGACGAGGCCCGCCGGCTGCTGTTCGGCAAGGTCGTCGAGCTGCGCAAGGAGGGCATCGCGGCGGACTTCTCGTTCGGCGGCAAGGGGCTCAAGGGCGCCATGAAGGACGCGAACCGCTCGGGTGCCCGCCTCGCGAAGGAGGGCATCGCGGCGGACTTCTCGTTCGGCGGCAAGGGGCTCAAGGGCGCCATGAAGGACGCGAACCGCTCGGGTGCCCGCCTCGCGATCGTCGCGGGGGACCGCGACCTGGCCGAGGGCGTCGTCCAGCTCAAGGACATGGAGTCCGGCGAGCAGACGGCCGTGACGCTGGACGCCCTGGTCGAGAGCGTGCGCGCGAAGCTCGCGTGACGAGGTGGGGCCGGACGGCGCACGCGCCGCAGTCCGGCCCCAACCCCGTGCCGGCCGCGAGCACTTGCCGGACCGGCACACCGCTGCGGGCTCCAGCCGCTTCCCGGTCCGGCCCACAGGTCCGTGCGGCAGAATGCACCGCATGACGACTACAGGCGACAAGACCGTGCGGACCGTCGGCGCGAGCCGGGCGCTGGCCTGGCTGCTGGTGATCACCGGCGCGGCCGGGCTGCTGGCGGCCTGGGTGATCACGATCGACAAGTTCAAGCTGCTCGAGGACCCGAACTTCACGCCGGGCTGCAGCCTCAACCCGGTCGTCTCCTGCGGCAGCATCATGAAGAGCGAGCAGGCGGCGGTGTTCGGCTTCCCGAACCCGATGCTCGGCCTCGTCGCCTACGGCATCGTGATCTGCGTCGGCATGAGCGTGCTGGCCGGGGCCCGCTTCCGCCCCTGGTACTGGCTGACCTTCAACGCCGGCTGCCTCTTCGGCGTCGTCTTCTGCGCCTGGCTGACCTACCAGTCGCTGTACAACATCAACGCCCTGTGCCTGTGGTGCTCCCTGGCCTGGGTCGCCACGATCTTCATGTTCTGGTACGTCACCGCGCACAACGTCCGCGAGGGCATGCTGCCCGCCCCGGGCTGGCTGCGCGGCTTCCTCGACGAGTTCACCTGGGTGCTGCCGGTCCTGCACGTCGGGATCATCGGCATGCTGATCCTGACCCGCTGGTGGGACTTCTGGACCTCCTGAGCCGCCCCGGGCTGTCGGCGGGAGCGCTTAGGCTTCCCGTGTGGAACCAGACCTGTTCACCGCCGCAGCCGAAGAGCGCCAGGAGAAGGACCCGGCGAGCTCCCCGCTCGCCGTCCGGATGCGCCCGCGCAACCTGGACGAGGTCGTCGGACAGCAGCACCTGCTGAAGCCCGGCTCGCCGCTGCGGCGGCTGGTCGGGGAGGGCGCGGGCGGTCCGGCCGGCCCGTCGTCGGTGATCCTGTGGGGACCGCCCGGCATCGGCAAGACCACCCTCGCGTACGTGGTGAGCCAGGCGACGCAGAAGCGTTTCGTGGAGCTCTCCGCCATCACCGCGGGCGTGAAGGAGGTCCGGGCGGTCATCGAGGGCGCCCGGCGCGCGGCCGGCGGGTACGGCAAGGAGACCGTCCTCTTCCTCGACGAGATCCACCGCTTCAGCAAGGCCCAGCAGGACTCGCTGCTCCCGGCCGTGGAGAACCGCTGGGTGACGCTGATCGCGGCGACGACGGAGAACCCGTACTTCTCGGTCATCTCCCCGTTGCTGTCGCGCTCGCTGCTGCTGACCCTGGAACCGCTGACCGACGACGACCTGAGCGCCCTGATGCGCCGGGCCCTGACCGAGGAGCGGGGCCTGGGCGGGGCCGTCTCCCTCCCGGCGGACGCCGAGGCGCACCTGCTGCGGATCGCGGGCGGTGACGCCCGACGGGCCCTGACGGCGCTGGAGGCCGCTGCCGGTGCGGCACTGGCCAAGGGTGAGGGCGACATCAGCCTGAAGACGGTGGAGGAGACGGTCGACCGGGCGGCCGTGGCCTACGACCGGGACGGCGACCAGCACTACGACGTGGCGAGCGCGCTGATCAAGTCGATCCGCGGCTCGGACGTGGACGCGGCCCTGCACTACCTGGCCCGGATGATCGAGGCGGGGGAGGACCCGCGGTTCATCGCGCGGCGGCTGATGATCTCCGCCAGCGAGGACATCGGCCTGGCGGATCCGACGGCCCTGCCGCTCGCGGTGGCCGCGGCCCAGGCGGTGGCGATGATCGGCTTCCCGGAGGCGGCGCTGACCCTGTCGCACGCGACGATCGCGCTGGCGCTGGCCCCGAAGTCGAACACGGCGACGACCGCGATCGGTGCGGCGCTCGCGGACGTCCGGGCGGGCCTGGCGGGGACGGTGCCGGCGCACCTGCGGGACGGGCACTACAAGGGCGCGGCGAAGCTCGGGCACGCGGTGGGCTACGTGTACCCGCACGACGTGCCGGGCGCCATCGCGGCGCAGCAGTACGCCCCGGACGCGGTGCACGGCAAGCGGTACTACGAGCCGACGCGCTACGGCGCGGAGGCGCGGTACGCGGACGTGGTGGAGAAGGTCCGCGAGCGGCTGCGCGGCTCCTAGCCGCCGGCGGCGGCGAAGAGGTTCTGCATGGCCCGGTGCAGGCCGTGGACGTCGCCGACGGGGGTGGGGAAGTCGAAGCGGGCGTCGAAGGAGGACGCCGAGCGCGGGCAGGTGAAGCGGACGCGCAGGCCGAGCCGGTCCAGGGCGAGGGGGACGGCGGTCAGGCCCGTGCTCTCCCGCGGTCCCAGCAGGGAGCCGAGGTCGGCGATCCGGTCGCGGTGGGCGGCGGCGAGGTGCTGGAGGAGCTCGGTCTCGTGGGCGGCGACGGGGTCGGGCTCGGCCGCGGCGAGGTCGTCGGGATCCACGCGCTCGGCTCCCCACAGGTCGTCCACCGAGATGTCGCCGACCTCCAGCCGCAGCAGCACCCACTGCGGGCTGCCGTGCAGCCGCAGCAGCTCGCCCACGGGGTGGCGCTCGGCGAGCAGGGCGGCGCAGGCGGCGCGGTCCTCGTCGCCGACCCCGGTCAGCCACCCGGCGAGCCATGCGCGGCCTCGGATACGATGGGGCACGGACACCGGCGCCACGTCCGTGATCTCGATCACGGCGGTGAGGTCGTCGTCCTGGGCGTGTGCGGCAGCCCTGGCAGCCGTGGAACCCCCTGATACCAGGAGGATCACGTCCCCGTCCGGGGTGACGGTCGCAGCGGCCGGCATCCCTGTCCACCACTCTCCCTGGTCACGAGCACCGGGCAGGGTGAGGGATACTGAGGCGTTGGACTCTACGAGGGTTCGTACGCGTTCGGCTCCGGTGAGCTGCCGAACGCCTTCCCTGGGACGCGGCTGACCTTGCCTATCGTCGTCGAAAGCGGATTCCGTTTCGTTGGAATCCGAACTCCGATGCGCACTGGGCAGGGGGATCCCATGCGGTCGAGACATTACGTCCTCCTCGATAAGGTAAGCCTCACCTAACTTACATGGAGGTAGGTTCCCCGTGAACCAGAAGCGACCCAAGGTCAAGAAGTCGCGCGCTCTCGGCATCGCCCTGACGCCGAAGGCCGTCAAGTACTTCGAGGCCCGCCCCTACCCGCCGGGCGAGCACGGCCGTGGCCGCAAGCAGACCTCGGACTACAAGGTCCGTCTGCTCGAGAAGCAGCGTCTGCGCGCTCAGTACGACATCTCCGAGCGTCAGATGGCCCGCGCGTACGACCGCGCGAAGAAGGCCGAGGGCAAGACGGGCGAGGCGCTGGTCGTCGAGCTCGAGCGTCGTCTCGACGCCCTGGTCCTGCGTTCGGGCATCGCCCGCACCATCTACCAGGCCCGCCAGATGGTCGTCCACGGCCACATCGAGGTCAACGGCGCGAAGGTCGACAAGCCGTCGTTCCGTGTCCGCCCGGACGACGTCATCACCGTTCGCGAGCGCAGCCGCGAGAAGGTTCCGTTCCAGATCGCCCGTGAGGGTGGCTACGCAGGCGAGGGCGAGACCCCGCGCTACCTGCAGGTCAACCTGAAGGCCCTGGCCTTCCGCCTGGACCGCGACCCGAACCGCAAGGAAATCCCGGTCATCTGCGACGAGCAGCTCGTCGTCGAGTACTACGCCCGCTGATCATTCGGCAGGCGTAGCCTCACAGGCTGGTCAGCCCGCCGGTTCCCCCTCGGGGGAGCCGGCGGGCTTCCTGTTTTCCGGCCCCCGCCGACCGGGCACCCCGCCCGCGGGCGCCGGCCGGCCGCGGGGCAAGATTGTTTCCGGAGTCCTGCGGGCCCGCGGGCCGGGATTTCCGGTACGGCTGCGTATCTCCGGCGCGATAGGGTCGGAGAACGACTTTTCTACGTAGCGATCAACATGCAGAGAGCGGTGCAACGTGTCCGGTGGAGAGGTGGCCGGGATCCTCGTGGCCGTCTTCTGGGCAATTCTGGTCTCCTTCCTGGCCGTGGCGCTGGCGAGGCTGGCCCAGGTGCTCAAGGCGACGACCAGGCTGGTGGCCGAGGTGACCGACCAGGCCGTGCCGCTGTTGGCGGACGCCTCCACGACCGTCCGCTCCGCGCGCACCCAGCTCGACCGGGTCGACGCCATCGCCAGCGACGTCCAGGAGGTCACCTCCAACGCGTCCGCGCTGTCGTCCACCGTGGCCTCCACCTTCGGCGGCCCGCTGGTCAAGGTCGCCGCCTTCGGCTACGGGGTCCGCAAGGCCCTGGGCCGGACCCAGGAGGGTGCGCCCGCCGCTGAGCGACGTACCGTGATCGTTGGACGTACGGTGCCGGCGGCCCGGCGCCGGAAGCAGAAGGGCTGACCCACGCCGATGTTCCGCCGAGCCTTCTGGTTCACCGCCGGCGCAGCCGCCGGCGTGTGGGCCACCAACAAGGTCCACCGCCAGCTCAGGAAGCTGACGCCGGAGAGCCTTGCCGCCCAGGCCGCAGACAAGGCCGTGGAGGCGGGCCACCGCCTCAAGGAGTTCGCCCTCGACGTCAAGGCGGGAATGTCCCAGCGCGAGGACGAGCTGAATGACGCACTGGGGCTGCACCAGGACCCCGACCGGCCGGGCAACGTCACCGCCCTCCCCGGGCCGCGGCGACTGCAGGCCCTTGAGAACGACCCGCACCGCGGGACCACCCGACCGAACTTCTCCCACATCAACCGGAATGAGGACCACTGATGGAGTCGGCTGAGATTCGCCGCCGCTGGCTGAGCTTCTTCGAGGAGCGCGGTCACACCGTCGTCCCTTCGGCGTCGCTCATCGCGGACGACCCGACTCTGCTCCTGGTCAACGCGGGCATGGTCCCGTTCAAGCCGTACTTCCTCGGTGAGACCAAGCCGCCCGCCCCGCGGGCCACCAGCGTGCAGAAGTGCGTCCGTACCCCGGACATCGAAGAGGTCGGCAAGACCACCCGCCACGGCACGTTCTTCCAGATGTGCGGCAACTTCTCCTTCGGCGACTACTTCAAGGAAGGCGCCATCAAGCTGGCCTGGGAGCTGCTCACCACGCCCCAGGACAAGGGCGGCTACGGCCTGGAGCCGGAGAAGCTCTGGATCACCGTCTACCTCGACGACGACGAGGCCGAGACGATCTGGCGCGACGTGATCGGCGTCCCCGCCGAGCGCATTCAGCGCCTGGGCAAGAAGGACAACTTCTGGTCCATGGGCGTGCCCGGCCCCTGCGGCCCCTGCTCCGAGATCAACTACGACCGCGGCCCCGAGTTCGGCGTCGAGGGCGGCCCCGCCGTCAACGACGAGCGGTACGTGGAGATCTGGAACCTCGTCTTCATGCAGTACGAGCGGGGCGCCGGCGACGGCAAGGAGGACTTCCCGATCCTCGGTGACCTGCCGTCGAAGAACATCGACACGGGCCTCGGTCTCGAACGCCTGGCGATGATCCTGCAGGGCGTGCAGAACATGTACGAGACCGACACCCTGCGCGTGGTCATGGACAAGGCCACCGAGCTGACCGGCGTCCGCTACGGCCAGGCCAAGGACACCGACGTCTCGATGCGCGTGGTCGCCGACCACATGCGCACCTCCGCCATGCTCATCGGCGACGGCGTCACGCCCGGCAACGAGGGCCGCGGCTACGTGCTGCGCCGCATCATGCGCCGCGCCATCCGCAACATGCGCCTCATGGGTGCCACCGGCCCCGTGGTCAAGGAACTCATCGACGTCGTGATCGACACGATGGGCCAGCAGTACCCGGAGCTCGTCACCGAGCGCAAGCGCATCGAGACCGTGGCCCTCGCCGAGGAGGCCGCGTTCCTGAAGGCCCTCAAGGGCGGCACCAACATCCTCGACACCGCCGTGACCGAGACCAAGGCCGCCGGCGGCACCGTCCTCTCCGGCGACAAGGCGTTCCTGCTCCACGACACCTGGGGCTTCCCGATCGACCTCACCCTGGAGATGGCCGCCGAACAGGGCCTCTCCGTGGACGAGACCGGCTTCCGCCGCCTGATGCAGGAGCAGCGCGACCGCGCCAAGGCCGACGCCAAGGCCAAGAAGACCGGCCACGCCGACGTCTCCGCCTACCGGGAGATCGCCGACACCGCCGGCGGCACCGAGTTCACCGGCTACGCCACCAACCAGGGCGAGGCCACCATCGTGGGCATGCTGGTCAACGGCGTCTCCGCGCCCGCCGCCTCCGAGGGCGACGAGGTCGAGGTCGTCCTGGACCGCACCCCGTTCTACGCCGAGGGCGGCGGCCAGCTCGCCGACCAGGGCCGCATCAAGCTCGACACCGGCGCCGTCATCGAGGTCCGCGACGTCCAGCAGCCGGTCCCCGGCGTCTCCGTCCACAAGGGCTCCGTCCAGGTCGGCGAGGTGACGGTGGGCGCCTCCGCGTACGCCGCCATCGACATCAAGCGCCGCCGGGCCATCGCCCGCGCCCACTCGGCCACGCACCTGACCCACCAGGCGCTGCGCGACGCCCTCGGCCCGACCGCCGCCCAGGCCGGTTCCGAGAACAGCCCCGGCCGATTCCGCTTCGACTTCGGTTCGCCGAACGCCGTCCCCGGCACGGTCCTCACCGACGTCGAGCAGAAGATCAACGACGTGCTCTCCCGCGAGCTGGAGGTCACGGCCGAGATCATGAGCATCGACGAGGCGAAGAAGCAGGGCGCCATCGCCGAGTTCGGCGAGAAGTACGGCGAGCAGGTCCGCGTCGTCACCATCGGCGACTTCTCCAAGGAGCTGTGCGGCGGCACGCACGTCGGCAACACCGCCCAGCTGGGCCTGGTGAAGCTGCTCGGCGAGTCCTCGATCGGCTCCGGCGTGCGCCGTGTCGAGGCCCTCGTCGGTGTGGACGCCTACAACTTCCTCGCCAAGGAGCACACGGTCGTCGCCCAGCTCCAGGAGCTGGTCAAGGGCCGTTCGGAGGAGCTGCCGGAGAAGATCGCCTCCATGCTCGGCAAGCTGAAGGACGCCGAGAAGGAGATCGAGAAGTTCCGCGCGGAGAAGGTCCTCCAGGCCGCCGCCGGCCTCGCCGAGAACGCCCAGGACATCCGCGGCGTCGCCCTCGTCGTGGGCCAGGTGCCGGACGGCACCGGCGCCGACGACCTGCGCAAGCTGGTCCTCGACGTGCGCGGCCGCATCCAGGGCGACCGCCCGGCCGTCGTGGCGCTGTTCGCCACGGCCAACGAGCGGCCGCTGACCGTGATCGCCACCAACGAGGCCGCTCGCGAACGCGGTCTCAAGGCCGGCGACCTGGTCCGTACCGCCGCCAAGACCCTCGGCGGCGGCGGAGGCGGCAAGCCGGACGTGGCCCAGGGCGGCGGTCAGAACCCGGCCGCCGTCCCGGACGCCATCGCCGCGGTCGAGCGCCTGGTCGTGGAGACGGTCTGACCATGACACTGCGCCGCGGTCGCCGTATCGCCATCGACGTCGGGGACGCCCGGATCGGGGTCGCCACCTGCGACCCCGACGGGGTGCTCGCCACACCGGTGGAAACCGTTCCGGGCCGGGACATCCCCTTCGCCCACCGGCGGCTGCGGCAGCTCGTCGAGGAGTACGAACCCCTGGAGGTCGTGGTCGGTCTGCCCCGCTCGCTCAGCGGGCGGGAAGGGCCGGCCGCGGCCAAGGTGCGGTCCTTCGCCGCCGAACTCGCCAAGGGCATCAAGCCGGTGGTGGTCCGCCTGGTGGACGAGCGGATGACCACGGTCACCGCGGCCCAGGGCCTGCGTGCCTCCGGCCGCAACGCCAAGAAGGGCCGCTCGGTCATCGACCAGGCCGCCGCTGTGGTGATCCTCCAGAACGCTCTTGAGACCGAACGGGTATCGGGTAATCCGCCTGGCGAGTGCGTCGAAGTGGTTGTCTGATCGCGGTACGGTAACGTTCCGCGAGACGCGGCGACATTCGAACAGTCGTCGCCCACCACTTCAGAGGCGGAACCGGGTGCCCTGGCGGCGCGAGCCATGAGCACTCCGTCTCGCGGCTCTAGGGGATCGATGACTGAATATGGCCGGGGCCCTGGCTCCGAACCGTGGCACCCGGGGGATCCGCTGTACGGCGACCCCGGGTGGAACGGGCACGAGGCCCAGCAGGGCCAGATGCCTTACGGCGGCCCGCAGCAGCAGTATCCGCAGGAGCCGCAGTACCAGCAGCAGTACGCCCAGCACCAGCAGGGCCCGTACCCGGACCAGATGCAGGGCTACCCCGCCCCGCAGCAGGACCAGCAGCAGATGCACCCGCACGGTCCGCAGCACGCGCACGCGCACGGCCACCCGCAGCAGCAACAGCAGCAGACCTACGGCGGCCAGCCCTGGGACACCGGCCAGGGCCAGTACGCCATGGCCGACCCGCAGGCCCAGCAGGCCACGCAGGCGTACCCGGAGCCGGAACCGCAGGCGCACGACGCGTACCCGGCCGCCGACCCGTACGCAGGCGCGGAGCCCTACGCCCAGCAGCCCGCGGGCGGCTATCCGGGCGAGGCCCCCGACACCTACGGCACCGAGGAGTCCTACCCGCCGCCGGAGCCCCCGGGCCGCCGCCGCCCGGCTCGCGATCCGGAAGCGGAACCTGAAGGCGACGAGGACGACGAGGACGAGGACACCGCCTCGGGGGCCGACGCAGGCCGCGGCGGGCGCCGCGGCGGCCGTTCGAAGGGCAAGGGGAAGGGCAAGGACAAGCCGAAGCGGAGCGGCGCAGCCTGCCTGGTCGCGTCCCTCGTGATCGTCGGTCTGATCGGCGGTGGCGGCTACTACGGCTACAACTACCTCAAGGCGCGGTTCGGCGCGGCCGAGGACTACACGGGCGAGGGCACCTCCGAGTCCGTCGAGGTGCAGATCCCCAACGGTGCCGGGCTCATGGCGATGGGCCGCATCCTCAAGGAGCACGGCGTGGTCGCCAGCACGGAGGCGTTCGTCGCCGCCGCCACGGCGAACACGAAGGGCACCTCCATCCAGCCCGGCGTCTACACGCTCAAGAAGAAGATGTCGGCCGCGGCTGCCGTCAAGGTGATGATCGACCCCTCGAAGCTCAACGTCCTCGTCCTCCCCGAGGGCAAGCGGGCCGTCGAGGTGTACGAGATGATCGACAAGAAGCTCCAGAAGCCCGCGGGCACCACGGCGGAGATCGCCAAGCGCGACCCCAAGGGCCTGGGCCTGCCCGCCTGGGCCGCCGACAACCAGAAGATCAAGGACCCGCTGGAAGGGTTCCTGTTCCCGGCGCGCTACGACGTCACCAAGGAAACGACTCCCGAAACGCTGCTCAAGCAGATGGTCCGCAACGCCAGCGACCAGTACGCCAACCTCGGCTTCGAGGCCAAGGCGAAGTCCCTGGGCCTGGACACCCCGCTCCAGCTGGTCACGGTCGCGAGCCTGGTGCAGGTCGAGGGCAACAAGCACGACGACTTCCGCAAGATGTCCGAGGTCATCTACAACCGCCTGAAGAAGACCAACGACGTCACGAACCAGAAGCTCGAGTTCGACTCGACGATCAACTACCTCAAGGGCACGAACAACATCAACGTCTCCCGCGAGGAGACGCGCAAGCTCGACAACCCCTACAACACCTACCTCTACAAGGGCCTCACCCCGGGACCGATCAGCAACCCGGGCAGCGAAGCCCTCAACGCCGCACTCGACCCGGACAAGGGCGGCTGGATGTTCTTCGTGTCGGTCGACGGAAACACGACGACCTTCACCAAGACCTTCGCCGAACACGAGAAACTGGTCGCGGAGTTCAACGCGCGTCAGAAGCAGCAGAAGACCGGCGGGTAGGTAGGAACAGATGTCACGCATACGGGCCGCGGTGCTGGGTTCACCGATCGAGCACTCACTCTCACCGGTGTTGCACCGCGCCGCGTACCAGGAGCTCGGCCTCGCCGACTGGTCCTACGACCGCTTCGAGGTCGACGAGGCCGCGCTCCCCGAGTTCGTCTCCGGCCTCGGCCCCGAATGGGCCGGGCTGTCCCTGACCATGCCGCTCAAGCGGGCGATCATCCCGCTCCTCGACGGCATCAGCGACACCGCCGCCGCCGTCGAGGCGGTCAACACGGTCGTCCTCACCGAGGACGGCCGCCGCCTCGGCGACAACACCGACATCCCCGGGATCGTCGCCGCCCTCCACGAGCGCGGCGTCGACAAGGTGGAGAGCGCCGCCATCCTCGGCGCCGGCGCCACCGCCTCCTCCGCCCTGGCCGCCCTCGCCCGGATCTGCACCGGCGAGGTCACCGCCTACGTCCGCTCCCGGCTGCGCGCCGACGAGATGCTCCAGTGGGGCGAGCGGCTCGGCGTCCCCGTCCGCACCGAGGAGTGGTCGCACGCCGCCGAGGCCCTCGCCGCCCCCCTGGTGATCGCCACCACCCCGGCCGGCGCCACGGACAAGCTGGTCAGCGCTGTCCCGGACGCCCCCGGCACCCTCTTCGACGTGCTCTACGAGCCCTGGCCGACCGCCCTCGCGGCCGCCTGGTCCGAGCGTGGTGGGCGACTCCTCGGCGGCCTGGACCTCCTGGTCCACCAGGCGGTCCTGCAGGTCGAGCAGATGACCGGCTGCCCCGCCGGGCCGCTGGCCGCGATGCGCGCCGCGGGCGAGGCCGCCCTGCGCGACCGGCACCACTGAATCCCGCACGCCATTGATCCCGCCCCCCTGACCCGCACCACACCGGTCCGGCACCCCGCCGGGCCGGCCTCCGTGATCCGACGCCGCGGGCACACCTGATGCACTGCGGCGGCCGATCTTGTCCGGGCGCGGCGGCACCGGCCAGGGTGGGACGGGTGCACCACCGTCCCGCCAGCTGGACCGGGACCGGCGCACCGGCCCGGACGTGGGAGGATCGGGTATGGCGGGTCCGGGCCGCGCGCCCCCAGCTACCGCTGGGAGGTGCCCCCAGGACCGCGCCGCCGCTGTACCAGGCGCGAGCATGAGGAGCATCGTTGAGCAGGTTGCGTTGGCTGACCGCTGGGGAGTCGCACGGTCCGGCGCTGGTGGCGACGCTGGAGGGGCTTCCCGCCGGCGTTCCGGTGACCACGGAGCTGGTTGCCGACCACCTCGCGCGGCGCCGGCTCGGGTACGGGCGTGGTGCGCGGATGAAGTTCGAGCAGGACGAGGTGACGTTCCTGGGCGGTGTCCGGCACGGGCTGTCCCTGGGCTCGCCCGTCGCCGTGATGGTCGGGAACACCGAGTGGCCGAAGTGGGAGAAGGTCATGTCGGCCGACCCCGTCGACCCCTCGGAGCTGAAGGAGACCGGCCGCAACGCGCCGCTGACCCGGCCGCGCCCGGGCCACGCCGACCTGGCCGGCATGCAGAAGTACGGCTTCGACGAGGCACGGCCGATCCTGGAGCGCGCCAGCGCCCGTGAGACCGCCGCCCGCGTCGCCCTCGGCGCGGTGGCGCGCTCCTTCCTGAAGGAGGCCGCCGGCATCGAGATCGTCTCGCACGTCGTCGAACTGGCCGCGGCGAAGGCCCCGTACGGCGTCTACCCGACCCCGGCGGACGTCGAGAAGCTGGACGCCGACCCGGTGCGGTGCCTGGACGCGGACGCGTCGAAGGCGATGGTCGCGGAGATCGACCAGGCCCACAAGGACGGCGACACCCTCGGCGGCGTCGTCGAGGTCCTCGCCTACGGCGTCCCGGTCGGCCTCGGCTCGCACGTCCACTGGGACCGCCGCCTCGACGCCCGCCTCGCGGCGGCGCTGATGGGCATCCAGGCGATCAAGGGCGTCGAGGTCGGCGACGGCTTCGAACTCGCCCGCGTCCCCGGCTCCCAGGCCCACGACGAGATCGTCGCCACCCCTGACGGCATCAAGCGCACCTCCGGCCGCTCCGGTGGCACCGAGGGCGGCCTGACCACCGGCGAGCTGCTGCGCGTCCGCGCCGCGATGAAGCCCATCGCGACCGTCCCGCGCGCCCTGGCCACGATCGACGTCGCCACCGGCGAGGCGGCGGCCGCGCACCACCAGCGCTCCGACGTCTGCGCCGTCCCCGCGGCCGGCATCGTCGCCGAGGCCATGGTCGCGCTGGTCCTCGCGGACGCCGTGGTGGAGAAGTTCGGCGGCGACTCGGTGGCCGAGACCCGCCGCAACGTGCAGTCGTACCTCGACAACCTCCAGATCCGGTGACCGGCGGACCCCTGGTCGTCCTCGTCGGCCCCATGGGATCCGGCAAGTCCACGGTGGGGCAGTTGCTGGCCCGCCGGCTCGGCGTCCCCTACCGGGACACGGACGCCGACATCGTGGCGGCCCAGGGCCGTCCCGTCTCGGACATCTTCGTCGACGAGGGCGAGCCGTACTTCCGTGAGCTGGAACGGCAGGCGGTCGCCGCGGCCGTCGCCGAGCACACCGGAGTCCTCGCCCTCGGCGGTGGAGCCGTCCTCGACGAGGACACCCGCCGGCTGCTGTCCGACCTGCCGGTCGCCTACCTCTCGATGGACGTCGAGGAGGCCGTCCGGCGCGTGGGCCTGGGCGCCGCCCGCCCGCTGCTCGCCGTCAACCCGCGCCGCCAGTGGCGCGAGCTGATGGAGGCCCGCCGCCCCCTGTACACCGAAGTCGCGCGCGTCGAGGTGCCCACCGACGACCGCACCCCCGAAGAGGTCGCCCAGGCGGTCCTCGACGCTCTGGAGTTGAAGGACGTATGACAGACCAGGTGACGCGGATCCACGTCGGCGGAAGCGCCGGCCACGACCCGTACGACGTGCTGGTCGGCCGGCAGCTGCTCGGCGAGCTCGGCGCGCTGATCGGCACCAAGGCCCAGCGGGTCGCCGTGATCCACCCCGAGGCGCTGGCCTCGACCGGCGAGGCCCTGCGCGACGACCTCGCCGACCAGGGCTACGAGGCGATCGCCATCCAGGTGCCGAACGCCGAGGAGGCCAAGACGGCCGAGGTGGCCGCGTACTGCTGGAAGGCGCTCGGCCAGTCCGGCTTCACCCGCACCGACGTGATCGTCGGCGTCGGCGGCGGGGCCACCACCGACCTGGCCGGCTTCGTCGCGGCCACCTGGCTGCGCGGCGTGCGCTGGATCGCCGTACCGACCACCGTCCTCGCGATGGTCGACGCGGCCGTCGGCGGCAAGACCGGCATCAACACGGCCGAGGGCAAGAACCTGGTGGGCTCCTTCCACCCGCCCGCCGGCGTGCTGTGCGACCTCGCGGCGCTCGAATCGCTGCCGGTCAACGACTACGTCAGCGGCCTCGCCGAGATCATCAAGGCCGGCTTCATCGCCGACCCCGCCATCCTCGACCTGATCGAGGAGGACCCGGCCGCCGCCCGCACCCCGGACGGTCCGCACACCGCGGAGCTCGTCGTCCGCTCGATCCAGGTCAAGGCGGACGTCGTCTCCAGCGATCTGAAGGAGTCGGGCCTGCGGGAGATCCTCAACTACGGCCACACCCTCGCGCACGCCATCGAGAAGAACGAGCGCTACAAGTGGCGGCACGGCGCGGCCGTCTCGGTCGGCATGGTCTTCGCCGCCGAACTGGGCCGACTCGCGGGCCGCCTGGACGACGCCACCGCCGAACGGCACAAGCAGATCCTGGCCTCCGTCGGCCTGCCGCTCACCTACCGCGGCGACCAGTGGCCCAAGCTGCTCCAGACCATGCAGGTCGACAAGAAGTCCCGCGGCAACCTGCTGCGCTTCATCGTCCTCGACGGCCTGGCCAAGCCGACCGTGCTGGAGGGCCCCGACCCGGCGCACCTGATCGCCGCCTACGGCGAGGTCTCGGCATGAGCCGCCGGGTCCTGGTGCTGAACGGCCCCAACCTCGGCCGGCTCGGCTCCCGCGAGCCCGACGTGTACGGGGCCACCTCGTACGCCGGGCTCGTCGAGACCTGCCGGGAGCTGGGCGCGGAGCTCGGCTTCGACGTCGAGGTCCGCGAGACCAACGACGAGGGCGAGATGATCCGTTGGCTCCACGAGGCGGCCGACGGGAAGGTCCCGGTGGTCATCAACCCCGGTGCGTTCACGCACTACTCGTACGGCATGCGGGACGCGGCCGCCCAGCGCACCGCCCCGCTGATCGAGGTGCACATCTCGAACCCGTACGCCCGGGAGGAGTTCCGGCACACGTCCGTCATCGCCTCGGTGGCGACGGGCACGGTGGCGGGCTTCGGGATCGGCTCGTACCGGCTGGCGCTGCGGGCCCTCGCGGACGAGGTCGACCGCTGACGGTGCTGGTGGGCGGCACCGCCGCAGTCATATAACGTTCTCGCATCAGTCGGTGGAACGAGACGGAGTGGCAGCGGATGCACCAGGGAGTGGGGGCGGCCGGCAGCGGTGGCTGGGGGCCGCCGGGACACCAGCCGGCGGTGCCCCCGCAGCCGCCGATACCGCCCGCGCAGGGCTGGCCCCCGGCCCCGCACCCGCAGGTGCCGCCGCACCTGCCGCCGCCCGGGCAGGACGCCACCGGCCACATCCCGCTGCCGCCCGTCGCGGCCGTTCCCGGCCCCGCTGCCGCCGGGCCGGGGGCGGGCGGCGGCACGGGCACGGCCGTGCTGGCCGTCCTGCTCATCGGGCCGGCCGGCGCCGGCAAGACCACGGTCGCCCGGCACTGGGCGGGCTCGCGGCCCGTACCCACCGCGCACATCAGCCTCGACGACGTCCGCGAGTGGGTCTGCTCGGGCTTCGCCGACCCCCAGGCCGGCTGGAACGACCAGTCCGAGGCCCAGTACCGGCTGGCCCGCCGCACCTGCGGCTTCGCCGCCCGCAACTTCCTGGCCAACGGGATCTCCTGCATCCTCGACGACGCCGTCTTCCCCGACCGCCCCGTCGTGGGCCTCGGCGGCTGGAAGCGCCACGTCGGCCCGACCCTGCTGCCGGTGGTGCTGCTGCCCGGCCTGGAGATCGTCCTGGAGCGCAACGCCCAGCGCTCCGGCAACCGCCGCCTCTCCGACGAGGAGGTCGCCCGGATCCACGGCCGGATGGCCGGCTGGTACGGCTCCGGCCTGCCGATCATCGACAACTCCGACCTGGACGTGGAGGGCACCGCCCGGGCCCTGGACGAGGCCCTGGCCCGCGCGATCACCGCCTCGGCCTTCTGACCCGCCGCCCCTCCGGGGCCGGCCCCGGACGGAGGTGCCCACCGGGCCGGATGCGCCGGTCGCTCGTAGTCTCGAAGACATGTCAGACGTGTACGCGGCCCGCCGTGGCCTGCTTCGCGACCGCTGTGCCGCCGCCGGGAACGCCGCCGCACTGATCACGCGTCCGGCGAACGTCCGCTACCTCGCCGGGGGATCCCCGCGCGGCGCCGTCCTGCTCGTCGGACCGGGAGCCGAGGACACCCTGTTCACCGTCGGGCCGCCCACCGGGGAGCTCGACGAGGGACGCCTCGACGAACGGCTCGCGGTCAGCGCCCTGCCCACCCCGGGCGCCGACGCCGCGGTCGCCGCCGCCGACCTGGCCGGATCGGCTGACGCCGAGTCCCTCGCGGTCGAGGAGCACCACCTCACCGTCGCCCGGCACCGCGCCCTGGGATCCGTCGCGCCCAAGCTGCGGCTCACCGACCTCGGCACCGCCGTGGAACAGCAGCGCCTGGTCAAGGACGAGGAGGAGATCGCCTGCCTGCGGATCGCCGCCGAGATCGCCGACCAGGCCCTGGGCGAACTGCTGGAGTCGATCCTCGTCGGCCGCACCGAACGCCACCTCGCCCTGGAACTGGAGCGCCGGCTCGTCGACCACGGGGCCGACGGCCCGGCCTTCCCGACCTCCGTCGGCACCGGGCCCCACTCCGGGCGTTCCAGGCACCGGCCCTCCGACCGGCGCGTCGAGGAGGGCGACTTCCTCTCCGTGTGCCTCGGGGCGAACTACCGCGGCTACCGCTGCGAGATCGGCCGGACCTTCGTGATCGGAACCAGCCCGGCCGACTGGCAGATCGAGCTGTACGACGTCGTCTTCGCCGCCCAGCGGGCCGGACGGGAGGCACTGCTGCCCGGAGCCGCCTACCGGGACGTGGACCGTGCGGCCCGCTCCGTCCTCGACTCCGCAGGCCACGCCGAGGCCCTCGCGCCCTCGACCGGGCACGGAGTCGGCCTGGAAATCGACGAGGACCCGCAGCTTGCACCTACGGCAATGGGTAAACTGGACGCTTGCGTGCCGGTCACCGTCGAACCGGGGGTCCACCTCCCGGGCCGGGGCGGAGTCCGGATCGATGACACGCTCGTCGTACGCCCCGAGGCGGACGGCGGTCCCGAGCTACTCACCATTACGACCAAGGAGCTGCTCGCACTGTAGTCCGGCGTGCCGGACTGAGGCGCGCACCCCTGGCCTTCCAGTGCAGGAGATTCCGCAACCGTGGCTTCCACGAACGACCTCAAGAACGGCATGGTGCTCAAGCTCGACGGTGACCAGCTCTGGTCCGTCGTCGAGTTCCAGCACGTCAAGCCCGGCAAGGGCCCGGCCTTCGTGCGCACCAAGCTCAAGAACGTGCTCTCCGGCAAGGTCGTCGACAAGACCTTCAACGCGGGCGTGAAGGTCGAGACGGCCACCATCGACCGCCGCGACATGCAGTTCTCGTACATGGACGGCGACTACTTCGTCTTCATGGACATGCAGACCTACGACCAGCTGCACGTCGACCGCAAGGCCGTCGGCGACGCCGCCAACTTCCTCATCGAGGGCTTCACCGCCTCCGTGGCGCAGCACGAGGGATCGGTGCTCTACGTCGAGCTCCCGGCCGCGGTCGAGCTGACCATCCAGCACACCGACCCGGGCGTCCAGGGCGACCGCTCCACCGGCGGCACCAAGCCGGCGACCCTGGAGACCGGCCACGAGATCCAGGTCCCCCTCTTCGTCACCACCGGCGAGAAGGTCAAGGTCGACACCCGCACCAGCGACTACCTCGGCCGGGTGAGCAGCTAACCGTGGCTGCCCGCAGCAACGCGCGCAAGCGCGCCTTCCAGATCCTCTTCGAGGCCGACCAGCGCGGGGTGCCCGTGCGCGAGGTCCTCGCGGACTGGGTCCGCCACGCGCGGTCGGACGACCGGCAGCCGCCGGTCAACGCCTTCACGATGGATCTCGTCGAGGGCTACGCCGACAAGGTGAACCGCATCGACGACCTGATCGTCACCTACGCCGTGGACTGGGAGCTCGACCGCATGCCGGTCGCCGACCGGAACATCCTGCGGCTCGGTGCGTACGAGCTGATCTGGGTGGACGACACCCCGGACGCCGTGGCCATCGACGAGGCCGTGCAGCTGGCCAAGGAGTTCTCCACGGACGAGTCGCCCGCGTTCGTCAACGGCCTCCTGGCCCGCTTCAAGGACCTGAAGCCGAGCCTGCGCCGGGGCGAGTAGCGCCCTCGGCGGCCGCCGGCACGACGCAGGGGCCCGCAGCGCAGCAGCGCAGCGGGTCCTTTCGTCTGTCCGCTCCCGCGCCCGTCGGAGGCGTACGGTGCCACGGAGGCGGAAACCGGTGTGGGCCGGGAGCCCCTTCAGGCTCCCGGCCCACACCGGTAACGTTTCTGCTGGTCCCGGGGACCGGGATCAGGCGTCCTCGTGCGCCACGGCGCGACGCGCGTCCGCATCCAGGACGCCCCAGCTGATCAGCTGCTCCGTCAGGACCGAGGGCGACTGGTCGTAGATGACCGCAAGGGTGCGCAGGTCGTCCTGGCGGATCGACAGCACCTTGCCGTTGTAGTCGCCGCGCTGGCTCTGGATGGTCGCCGCGTAACGCTGGAGCGGGCCGGCCTTCTCGGCGGGGACGCCCGCCAGGCGCTCCAGGTCGAGACGCAGCTTCGGCGGCGGCTCGGCCGCACCGCCGGGGGTGGTGCCCGGCAGCAGCTCCTGCACCGGCACCCCGTAGAAGTCCGCCAGCTCGGCAAGACGCTGGACGGTCACGGCGCGGTCCCCGCGCTCGTACGAACCGACCACCACGGCCTTCCAACGGCCCTGCGACTTCTCCTCGACACCGTGGAGGGAGAGGCCCTGCTGGGTGCGGATGGCGCGGAGCTTGGCCCCGAGCTGTTTGGCGTATTCGCTGGACATAACGCTCCCGGACGCTGTGACGCTGTGACTACATGGAGACCATGCGGCTCCGCCGCGCGGCTGGTAACTCACTGTGAGGTTACGCAGCGTGACTTGGATGCGTCAAGCCGAATGGCGTCGCCCGCCCACGTACGAGCGGCCGCGCACCGCCCCGGTTCGGTTGCACACCGATCCCCCTGGTAACGTGGACGGCGTTGTACAGACGTCCTTTAAGGTCCGTCCCGTGAGGCGGAGAAGGAGGTCCTTTCCATGGACGCTCAGGCTGCCCAGAACGACGGTGCCGTCGGCACCGACGCGATGCGCCCCGTGCTCGAGGCACAGGACATCGCGCGGGTCTTGACCCGCATCGCCCACGAGATCGTCGAACGCGCCAAGGGCGCCGACGACGTGGTGCTCCTCGGCATTCCCACCCGCGGCGTGTTCCTCGCCCGCCGGCTGGCCGCCAAGCTCGAAGAGATCACGGGATCGAAGATCCCGGTCGGGTCCCTCGACATCACCATGTACCGCGACGACCTGCGGATGAAGCCGGCCCGAGCCATCGGCCGCACCGAGATCCCCGGTGACGACATCGACGGCCGCCTCGTCGTCCTCGTCGACGACGTCCTCTTCTCCGGCCGCACCATCCGGGCCGCCCTCGACGCCCTCGGCGACCTCGGCCGTCCCCGCGCCGTGCAGCTCGCGGTCCTCGTCGACCGCGGCCACCGCGAGCTGCCGATCCGCGCGGACTACGTCGGCAAGAACCTCCCCACGTCGCTGCGGGAGACCGTCAAGGTCCAGCTCGATGAGGAGGACGGCCGTGACGCCGTACTGCTCGGCCAGCAGACCGCCCCCGCGGCCGCTCAGTAGCCGTAGCCGTACCCACGGACCCCCGTACGCCCGTACGAGTGATGGGCCCCGTTCCCGGGGCCCGCGCGCCGGCCTGCCCTGCCCGCACGCCGGCGAGCCAGCCCCGCCGCTCTGCCCTCTCCCGACTTACGGAGCACCCAGATGAAGCGCCACCTCATCTCGGCCGCCGACCTGACGCGCGACGACGCCGTCCTGATCCTCGACACCGCCGAGGAAATGGCCCGGGTCGCCGACCGGCCGATAAAGAAGCTGCCGACCCTCCGCGGCCGCACGATCTGCAACCTGTTCTTCGAGGACTCCACCCGCACCCGGATCTCCTTCGAGGCCGCCGAGAAGCGGCTCTCCGCCGACGTGATCAACTTCGCGGCCAAGGGCTCCTCGGTGTCCAAGGGCGAATCCCTCAAGGACACCGCCCAGACCCTGGAGGCGATGGGCGTCGACGCCGTCGTCATCCGCCACCACGCCTCCGGCGCCCCCTACCGGCTCGCGACCTCCGGCTGGATCGACGCGCCCGTCATCAACGCCGGCGACGGAACCCACCAGCACCCCACCCAGGCCCTGCTGGACGCCTTCACCATGCGCCGCCGTCTCGTCGGCCGCGACGCCGGCCTCGGCAAGGGCCTCGACGGCCGCCGGATCACCATCGTCGGCGACGTCCTGCACAGCCGCGTCGCCCGCTCCAACGTCGACCTGCTGCACACCCTCGGCGCCGAGGTCACCCTCGTGGCCCCGCCCACCCTGCTGCCCGTCGGCGTCGGCACCTGGCCCTGCGAGGTCTCCTACAGCCTCGACGAGGTGCTGCCCAAGTCCGACGCCGTCATGATGCTGCGCGTGCAGCGCGAACGGATGAACGCCGCGTTCTTCCCCACCGAGCGCGAGTACTCCCGCCGCTACGGGCTGGACGGCGCCCGGATGGCGAAGATGCCCGAGCACGCCGTCGTCATGCACCCCGGGCCGATGGTCCGCGGCATGGAGATCACCGCCGAGGTCGCCGACTCCGACCGCTGCACGGTCGTCGAGCAGGTCGCCAACGGCGTGTCCATCCGCATGGCCGTCCTGTACCTGCTGCTCGGCGGCTCCGAGCCCGCCGTCACCACCAGCACCGCCCCCTCCCGCCCGTCGCCCACCGCCGCCCTTGACGGAGGCGCTGCACGCCGCCCCTCTCACGCCGAGGAGACCAAGTAACCATGACCAAGATCCTTATCCGCGGTGCGAAGATCCTCGGCGGCGAGGCGCAGGACGTCCTGATCGACGGCGAGACCATCGCCGAGGTCGGCCAGGACCTCCCCGCCGACGGCGCCACCGTCATCGAGGCCGCCGGCCAGGTCCTCCTCCCGGGCCTCGTCGACCTCCACACCCACCTGCGCGAGCCCGGCCGCGAGGACTCCGAGACCGTCCTGACCGGCACCCGCGCCGCGGCGTCCGGCGGCTACACGGCCGTCTTCGCCATGGCGAACACCTTCCCCGTCGCCGACACCGCCGGCGTCGTCGAGCAGGTCTACCGCCTCGGCCAGGAGGCCGGCTACTGCGACGTGCAGCCCATCGGCGCCGTCACCGTCGGCCTGGAGGGCAAGAAGCTCTCCGAGCTCGGCGCCATGCACGAGTCCGCCGCCCGCGTCACCGTCTTCTCCGACGACGGCAAGTGCGTCGACGACGCCGTGATCATGCGCCGCGCCCTGGAGTACGTGAAGGCCTTCGGCGGCGTCATCGCCCAGCACGCCCAGGAGCCCCGCCTCACCGAGGGCGCCCAGATGAACGAGGGCGTCGTCTCCGCCGAGCTGGGTCTCGGCGGCTGGCCGGCCGTCGCCGAGGAGTCGATCATCGCCCGCGACGTCCTCCTCGCCGAGCACGTCGGCTCCCGCGTCCACATCTGCCACCTCTCCACCGCCGGCAGCGTCGAGATCGTCCGCTGGGCCAAGTCCCGCGGCATCGACGTCACCGCCGAGGTCACCCCGCACCACCTCCTCCTCACCGACGAGCTGGTCCGCTCCTACAACCCCGTCTACAAGGTCAACCCGCCGCTGCGCACCGAGCGCGACGTGCTGGCCCTGCGCGAGGCCCTCGCCGACGGCACGATCGACATCGTCGCCACCGACCACGCCCCGCACCCGCACGAGGACAAGGACTGCGAGTGGGCCGCGGCCGCCATGGGCATGGTCGGCCTGGAGACCGCCCTCTCCGTCGTCCAGCAGACGATGGTCGAGACCGGCCTCCTCGACTGGGCCGGCGTCGCCGAGCGCATGTCCTTCGCCCCCGCCCGCATCGGCGGCCTCCCGCACCACGGACGCCCCGTCTCGGCAGGTGAACCCGCGAACCTGGTGCTCGTCGACACCTCGTACCGTGGTGTCGTGGACCCCGCACACTTCGCCTCCCGCAGCCGCAACACGCCCTACGAGGGCCGCGAGCTTCCGGGGCGCGTGACTCACACCTTCCTGCGGGGCCGTACAACGGTCGTGGACGGGAAACTGGCGTGACACCTGGAGCAATCCGACTGGCCGCAGAGGCCGCCGAACGGAAGTCGGCGGAGGTGACGGACTGGGGCGCCCGCATCGCGTGGGTGATCGGTCTGCTCGTCTTCATCGCCTTCGTGTACTGGCTGATGCGGCAGGGCTGGAAATGGCGCGGCGCCCTGCAGAACGGCCTGCCGGACCTGCCCGCCGCCCCCGGCGGACTCCCCGAGCACCGGCTGGCCCTCACCGGCCGGTACCACGGGTCCACCACCGCCGGGCAGTGGCTCGACCGGATCGTCGCCCACGGTCTGGGCGTGCGCAGCCGCGTCGAACTCACGCTCACGGACGAGGGCCTCGAAGTGGTCCGTCCGGGTGCCACCGACTTCTTCGTACCGGCCGCGCAGCTGCGCGGCGCCCGCCTCGACAAGGGGATCGCGGGCAAGGTACTCACCGAGGGCGGTCTGCTCGTCGTCACCTGGGCGCACGGCGACACGCTGATCGACTCCGGCTTCCGCTCCGACCGGGCGGCCGAACACGCCGCCTGGGTCGAAGCCATCAATTCCATGAACACATCCACCACGACGGAAGGCGCCGAACGATGACGACCTCCACCAGGGGAGCAGCCAAAGCTCCCGCCGTACTCGTCCTTGAGGACGGCCGCACCTTCCGCGGCCGCGCCTACGGCGCAGTGGGGGAGACCTTCGGCGAGGCCGTGTTCTCCACCGGGATGACCGGCTACCAGGAGACCCTCACCGACCCGTCGTACCACCGGCAGGTCGTCGTGATGACCGCCCCGCACGTCGGCAACACCGGCGTCAACGACGAGGACCCCGAGTCCGCGCGCATCTGGGTCTCCGGCTACGTCGTCCGCGACCCCGCCCGCATCCCCTCCAACTGGCGCGCCCAGCGCTCCCTGGACGAGGAGCTCGCCGCCCAGGGCGTCGTCGGCATCAGCGGCATCGACACCCGCGCCCTCACCCGCCACCTGCGCGAGCGCGGCGCCATGCGCGTCGGCATCTTCTCCGGCGAGGCCTTCGAGGGCGTCCGCGACGAGGTCCTGCTGGCCCGCGTCCAGGAGTCCCCCCAGATGAAGGGCGCCGACCTCTCCGCCGAGGTCGCCACCAAGGAGCCGTACGTCGTCCCCGCGATCGGCCCCGACGGCGGAGCCGTCCCGATCGGTGCAGCGAAGTTCACCGTCGCCGCCATTGACCTCGGCATCAAGGGCATGACCCCGCACCGGATGGCCGAGCGCGGCATCGAGGTCCACGTGCTGCCCGCCACCGCCACCGTCGAGGACGTCTACGCGGTCTCCCCGGACGGCGTGTTCTTCTCCAACGGCCCCGGCGACCCGGCCACCGCCGACCACGCCGTCTCCGTCATGCAGGGCGTCCTGGAGCGCAGGACGCCGCTCTTCGGCATCTGCTTCGGCAACCAGATCCTCGGCCGCTCCCTCGGCTTCGGCACCTACAAGCTGAAGTACGGCCACCGCGGCATCAACCAGCCGGTCCAGGACCGCACCACCGGCAAGGTCGAGGTCACCGCGCACAACCACGGCTTCGCCGTCGACGCGCCCCTCGACAAGGTCTCCGAGACCCCCTACGGCCGCGCCGAGGTCTCCCACGTCTGCCTCAACGACAACGTGGTGGAGGGCCTCCAGCTGCTCGACCAGCCGGCCTTCAGCGTCCAGTACCACCCCGAGGCGGCCGCTGGCCCGCACGACGCCGCGTACCTCTTCGACCGCTTCGTATCCCTGATGGAGGCCGAGCGTGCCTAAGCGCACCGATATCCAGTCCGTCCTGGTCATCGGCTCCGGCCCGATCGTCATCGGCCAGGCCGCCGAGTTCGACTACTCCGGAACCCAGGCCTGCCGCATCCTCAAGGCCGAGGGCCTGCGGGTCATCCTGGTCAACTCCAACCCCGCGACGATCATGACCGACCCGGAGATCGCCGACGCCACCTACGTCGAGCCGATCACCCCCGAGTTCGTCGAGAAGATCATCGCCAAGGAGCGCCCCGACGCCCTCCTGCCCACCCTCGGCGGCCAGACGGCCCTGAACACCGCCATCTCCATGCACGAGCAGGGGGTGCTGGAGAAGTACAACGTCGAGCTCATCGGCGCCAACGTCGAGGCCATCAACAAGGGCGAGGACCGCGACCTCTTCAAGGAGGTCGTCGAGGAGGTCCGCCGCAAGATCGGCCACGGCGAGTCCGCCCGCTCGGTCATCTGCCACACCATGGACGAGGTCATCGCCGGCGTGGACACCCTCGGTGGCTACCCCGTCGTCGTCCGCCCCTCCTTCACCATGGGCGGCGCCGGCTCCGGCTTCGCCCACGACGAGGACGAGCTGCGCCGCATCGCCGGCCAGGGCCTCACGCTCTCCCCGACCACCGAGGTGCTCCTGGAGGAGTCCATCCTCGGCTGGAAGGAGTACGAGCTGGAGCTGATGCGCGACAAGGCCGACAACGTCGTGGTCGTCTGCTCCATCGAGAACTTCGACCCGATGGGCGTCCACACCGGCGACTCGATCACCGTCGCCCCCGCGATGACCCTCACCGACCGGGAGTACCAGCGCCTGCGCGACATCGGCATCGCGATCATCCGCGAGGTCGGCGTCGACACCGGCGGCTGCAACATCCAGTTCGCGGTCAACCCGGACGACGGCCGCATCATCGTCATCGAGATGAACCCGCGCGTCTCCCGGTCCTCGGCGCTCGCCTCCAAGGCGACCGGCTTCCCGATCGCCAAGATCGCCGCCAAGCTGGCCGTCGGCTACACGCTCGACGAGATCCCCAACGACATCACCGAGAAGACGCCGGCCTCCTTCGAGCCGACCCTCGACTACGTCGTCGTCAAGGCCCCCCGCTTCGCCTTCGAGAAGTTCCCGGCCGCCGACGCCACCCTCACCACCACCATGAAGTCGGTCGGCGAGGCCATGGCCATCGGCCGCAACTTCACCGAGGCCCTCCAGAAGGCCCTGCGCTCCCTGGAGAAGAAGGGCTCGCAGTTCGCCTTCACCGGCGAGCCCGGCGACAAGGCCGAACTGCTCCTGGCCGCGGTCCGCCCGACCGACGGCCGCATCAACACCGTCATGCAGGCCATCCGCGCCGGCGCCACCCAGGAGGAGGTGTTCGAGGCCACGAAGATCGACCCGTGGTTCGTCGACCAGCTCTTCCTGATCAAGGAGATCGCCGACGAGCTCGCCTCCGCCGAGCGCCTCGACCCCGAGCTGCTCGCCGAGGCCAAGCGGCACGGCTTCTCCGACACCCAGATCGCCGAGATCCGCGGCCTGCGCGAGGACGTCGTCCGCGAGCTGCGCCACGCCCTCGGCGTCCGCCCGGTCTACAAGACGGTCGACACCTGCGCCGCCGAGTTCGCCGCGAAGACCCCGTACTTCTACTCGTCCTACGACGAGGAGTCCGAGGTCGCGCCCCGCGAGAAGCCCGCGGTGATCATCCTCGGCTCCGGCCCGAACCGCATCGGCCAGGGCATCGAGTTCGACTACTCCTGCGTCCACGCCTCCTTCGCCCTGAGCGACGCCGGCTACGAGACCGTGATGGTCAACTGCAACCCGGAGACCGTCTCCACCGACTACGACACCTCCGACCGCCTGTACTTCGAGCCCCTCACGCTCGAGGACGTGCTGGAGATCGTCCACGCCGAGTCCCTCGCCGGCCCGATCGCGGGCGTCGTCGTCCAGCTCGGCGGCCAGACCCCGCTGGGCCTCGCCCAGGCCCTCAAGGACAACGGCGTCCCCGTCGTCGGCACCTCGCCCGAGGCCATCCACGCCGCCGAGGACCGCGGCGCGTTCGGCCGGGTCCTCGCCGAGGCCGGCCTGCCCGCCCCCAAGCACGGCACCGCCACCACCTTCGCGGGTGCGAAGGCCATCGCCGACGAGATCGGCTACCCGGTCCTCGTCCGCCCGTCCTACGTGCTCGGCGGCCGCGGCATGGAGATCGTCTACGACGAGGCGCGCCTGGAGTCGTACATCGCCGAGTCCACCGAGATCTCCCCGACCCGCCCGGTGCTGGTCGACCGCTTCCTCGACGACGCGATCGAGATCGACGTCGACGCCCTCTACGACGGCACCGAGCTCTACCTCGGCGGCGTCATGGAGCACATCGAGGAGGCCGGCATCCACTCCGGCGACTCGGCCTGCGCCCTGCCCCCGATCACCCTCGGCGGCTTCGACATCAAGCGCCTGCGCGCCTCCACCGAGGCCATCGCCAAGGGCGTCGGCGTCCGCGGCCTGATCAACATCCAGTTCGCGATGGCCGGCGACATCCTCTACGTCCTCGAAGCCAACCCGCGCGCCTCCCGCACCGTCCCCTTCACCTCGAAGGCCACCGCGGTCCCGCTCGCGAAGGCCGCCGCCCGCATCTCGCTCGGCGCCACCATCGCCGAGCTGCGCGCCGAGGGCATGCTGCCGAAGACCGGCGACGGCGGCACCCTGCCGCTCGACGCGCCGATCTCCGTCAAGGAGGCCGTGATGCCGTGGTCGCGCTTCCGCGACATCCACGGCCGCGGCGTGGACACCGTCCTCGGCCCGGAGATGCGCTCCACCGGCGAGGTCATGGGCATCGACTCGGTCTTCGGCACCGCCTACGCCAAGTCGCAGGCCGGCGCCTACGGCCCGCTGCCCACCAAGGGCCGCGCGTTCATCTCCGTCGCCAACCGCGACAAGCGCTCGATGGTCTTCCCGGCCCGCGAGCTCGTCGCCCACGGCTTCGAGCTGCTCGCCACCTCCGGCACCGCCGAGGTGCTGCGCCGCAACGGCATCAACGCCACCGTGGTGCGCAAGCTCAGCGAGGGCGAGGGCCCCGGCGGCGAGAAGACCGTCGTCCAGCTCATCCACGACGGCCAGGTCGACCTGATCGTCAACACCCCGTACGGCACCGGCGGCCGCCTCGACGGCTACGAGATCCGCACCGCGGCCGTGGCCCGCGGCGTCCCGTGCCTGACCACGGTCCAGGCACTCGCCGCGGCCGTCCAGGGCATCGAGGCCCTCGGCCACGGCGAGGTCGGCGTCCGCTCCCTCCAGGAGCACGCCGAACACCTGACCGCCGCACGCGACTGACGGCCCGTACGGACAACAGGGGGACACCACGAGCGCGACGCGCGGTGGTGTCCCCCTCCCCATGAGCGCACGAGGGATCTTCCGAACCATGTACAAGCTGTTCTTCAACCTGGTCTTCAAGCGGATGGACCCCGAGGAGGCCCACTACCTGGCCTTCCGCTGGATCCGCCTGGCCGCCCGCACCCCCGTCCTGCGCACCTTCGCCGCCGCCGCCCTCGCCCCGCGGCACCAGGAGCTGCGCACCGAGGCCCTCGGCCTGCGCATGCACGGCCCCTTCGGCCTCGCCGCGGGCTTCGACAAGAACGCGGTGGCCATCGACGGCATGTCCATGCTCGGCTTCGACCACGTCGAGATCGGCACCGTCACCGCCCAGGCCCAGCCCGGCAACCCCAAGAAGCGGCTGTTCCGCCTCGTGCCGGACCGCGCGCTGATCAACCGGATGGGCTTCAACAACGAGGGCTCCGCGGCCGTGGCGGCCCGCCTGGCGGCCCGCAAGGCGGTCTTCCGGACCGTCGTCGGGGTCAACATCGGCAAGACCAAGGTCGTGCCGGAGGAGGAGGCCGTGGCGGACTACGTCACCTCCACCGAGCGTCTGGCCCGCCACGCCGACTACCTCGTCGTCAACGTCTCCTCGCCGAACACCCCGGGCCTGCGCAACCTCCAGGCCACCGAGTCCCTGCGCCCGCTGCTGACGGCCGTCCGCGAGGCCGCCGACCGCACCGTCACCGACCGGCGCGTCCCGCTCCTGGTGAAGATCGCGCCCGACCTCGCCGACGAGGACGTGGACGCGGTCGCCGACCTCGCCCTGGAGCTCGGCCTGGACGGCATCATCGCCACCAACACCACCATCGCCCGCGAGGGCCTCGGCCTGAAGTCCGACCCCGCCCTGGTCAAGGAGACCGGCGGCCTGTCGGGCGCCCCCGTCAAGCAGCGCTCCCTGGAGGTCCTGCGCCGCCTGTACGCCCGCGTGGGCGACCGGCTGGTGCTCGTCGGTGTCGGGGGCATCGAGAACGCCGAGGACGCCTGGCAGCGGATCCTGGCGGGCGCCACGCTCATCCAGGGCTACAGCGCGTTCATCTACGAGGGCCCGTTCTACGCCCGCGCCATCCACAAGGGCCTGGCCGCACGCCTCGCCGCCAGCCCGTACGCCACCCTCGCCGAGGCCGTCGGCGCCGAGACCCGAAAGGCCGCCCAGTGAACCCCTCCTTCGGCACCCGCCTGCGCTCCGCCATGGACGAGCGGGGCCCGCTCTGCGTCGGCATCGACCCGCACGCCTCCCTGCTGTCCTCCTGGGGGCTGAACGACGACGTCGCCGGCCTGGAGCGGTTCTCCCGCACCGTCGTCGAGGCGCTCGCCGACTCGGTGGCCGTGTTCAAGCCGCAGGCGGCCTTCTTCGAGCGCTTCGGCTCGCGCGGCATCGCGGTGCTGGAGCAGACCGTCGCCGACGCCCGCGCCGCCGGCACCCTCGTCGTCATGGACGCCAAGCGCGGCGACATCGGCTCCACCATGGCCGCGTACGCCGAGACCTTCCTGCACCAGGACTCGCCGCTGTTCTCCGACGCCCTGACGGTCTCCCCGTACCTGGGCTACGGCTCGCTGGCCCCCGCCGTGGAGCTGGCCCGTGCCTCCGGCGCCGGCCTGTTCGTCCTCGCCCTGACCTCGAACCCGGAGGGCGCCGAGGTCCAGCGGGCGGTCCGCGAGGACGGCCGGACCATCGGCGCGACCATGCTGGCCCACCTCGCCGAGGAGAACGCGGGCGCCGCTCCCATGGGGTCCTTCGGCGCGGTCGTCGGCGCGACCCTGGGCGACCTGTCCTCCTTCGACCTGGACATCAACGGTCCGCTGCTCGCCCCCGGCATCGGCGCGCAGGGTGCGGAGGCGGCCGATCTGCCGCGGGTCTTCGGGACGGCCGTGCGCAACGTCGTCCCGAACGTGTCGCGCGGGGTGCTGCGACACGGTCCGGACGCCGGCGCGCTGCGCGAATCGGCATTCCGTTTCGCGGACGAGATCCGGAAGGCCGTCGCCGGCTGACGGCGCCGACCGGGGTGCTCGTCGTACGGTCTGACGAAAATCGAACGTCTTTCACCGGACAAAACCGGGGTGGTTTGTCCGTGATGTACGGTTCAGTGGAGGCTGACCAGGACTTTTCGTCTGTTCTCGCTGACTGGAGCGGCCGCGGCCGCTAGTCTCCGACCAGAGTGAACGAGCAGCGAACGAGTTCCACCGCTGTTCGGGACCTCGCCTGGTGTGGCGCCCTCGGGTTCCGCGCCGGTCCGTATATCCGACAGTTCGACATCCGAGGTGACGTAGGCGTGGCTCTTCCGCCCCTTACCCCTGAACAGCGCGCAGCCGCGCTCGAAAAGGCCGCCGCGGCTCGCCGGGAGCGGGCCGAGGTGAAGAATCGACTCAAGCACTCCGGCGCCTCGCTCCAAGAGGTCATCAAGACGGGCCAGGAGAACGACGTCATCGGCAAGATGAAGGTCTCCGCCCTGCTGGAGTCCCTGCCTGGTGTGGGCAAGGTCCGCGCCAAGCAGATCATGGAGCGCCTCGGCATCTCCGAGTCCCGGCGTGTCCGAGGTCTCGGCTCCAACCAGATCGCCTCCCTGGAGCGTGAGTTCGGCACCCCTGCCGGCTGACGTGCCGCCCGGAGTTCGTCCGGCGTTCTCAGGCAGTCCCGAGAACCTGGATAATCGCTCTATGGCAGCAGAGGTTCGTCCGCGGCTGACCGTGCTCTCCGGCCCCTCGGGGGTCGGCAAGAGCACGGTCGTCGCGCATATGCGCAAGGTCCACCCCGAGGTGTGGCTCTCGGTGTCGGCCACCACCCGCAAGCCGCGGCCCGGTGAGCGACACGGAGTCCACTACTTCTTCGTCAACGACGACGAGTTCGACAAGCTGATCGCCAACGGCGAGCTGCTGGAGTGGGCCGAATTCGCGGGCAACCGCTACGGCACACCGCGCGGCGCGGTGACCGAGCGCCTGGAGAACGGCGAGCCCGTCCTCCTGGAGATCGATCTCCAGGGCGCCCGCCTGGTCCGCGAGTCGATGCCCGAGGCCCAGCTGGTCTTCCTGGCACCGCCGAGCTGGGAGGAGCTGGTCCGCCGGCTCACCGGCCGGGGCACCGAGTCCGCCGAGGTCATCGAGCGCCGCCTGGAGTCCGCCAAGGTCGAGCTGGCGGCCGAGTCCGAGTTCGACACCACCCTGGTCAACACCTCCGTCGAGGACGTGGCGCGCGAGCTGCTAGCCTTGATGGACGTTGTGTGACCACCTGCCGATGACCCATCCGCTCCGGATGACCCGATCGGCCGGCGACTGATCTTTCACCCGTAATCTTCGGAAGGTAGAGCGTGTCCTCTTCCATCACTGCGCCCGAGGGCATCATCAACCCGCCGATCGACGAGCTGCTCGAGGCCACGGACTCGAAGTACAGCCTCGTGATCTACGCGGCCAAGCGCGCGCGTCAGATCAACGCGTACTACTCGCAGCTCGGTGAGGGCCTGCTCGAGTACGTCGGCCCCCTGGTGGACACCCACGTCCACGAGAAGCCGCTTTCGATCGCGCTGCGCGAGATCAACGCGGGTCTGCTGACCTCCGAGGCCATCGAGGCCCCGGTCCAGTAAGGCACCGAGAATTCCTTGCACCACAGGCCCGGCAGCACACCTGCCGGGCCTGTGGTGTGTCATTGGTACGTAGCAACGGTCAGCCGAAGGGGCGTGTGTGGTGGTCAAGCCGAAGGTCGTGCTCGGGGTGAGCGGCGGCATCGCCGCCTACAAGGCGTGCGAGCTGCTGCGCCGGCTGACCGAATCGGGCCATGACGTACGGGTGGTGCCCACCGCGTCCGCCCTGAACTTCGTCGGCGAGGCCACCTGGGCCGCCCTCTCCGGGAACCCGGCCGGCACGGAGGTCTGGGAGACCGTCCACGAGGTGCCGCACGTGCGCATCGGCCAGTCCGCCGACCTCGTCGTCGTCGCCCCCGCCACCGCCGACATGCTGGCCAAGGCCGCCCACGGGCTGGCCGACGACCTGCTCACCAACACCCTGCTCACGGCCCGCTGCCCGGTGGTCTTCGCCCCCGCCATGCACACCGAGATGTGGGAGCACCCCGCCACCCAGGAGAACGTGGCCACGCTGCGCCGCCGCGGCGCCGTCGTGATCGAGCCGGCGGTCGGCCGGCTCACCGGCAAGGACACCGGCAAGGGCCGGCTGCCCGACCCGGAGGAGATCTACGAGGTCTGCGTCCGGGTCCTGGCCCGCGGGGTGGCCGAGCCCGACCTGGCCGGACGCCACGTCGTGATCAGCGCGGGCGGCACCCGCGAGCCCCTCGACCCGGTCCGCTTCCTCGGCAACCGCTCCTCCGGCAAGCAGGGCTACGCGCTGGCCCGCACCGCCGTGGCCCGCGGCGCCCGGGTGACCCTCGTCGCCGCCAACACCGCGCTCGCCGACCCGGCCGGAGCCGACGTCGTGCGCGTCGGCACGGCCGTGCAGCTGAGGGAGGCGGTGCTCAAGGCGGCCGCCGACGCCGACGTGGTCGTCATGGCCGCGGCCGTGGCCGACTTCCGGCCGGCCGCGTACGCCTCCGGCAAGATCAAGAAGCAGGAGGGCCAGGAGCCCGCCCCCGTCGCCCTCGTCCGCAACCCCGACGTCCTCGCCGAGGTCTCGGCCGACCGGGCCCGGGAGGGGCAGGTCGTCGTCGGCTTCGCCGCCGAAACTGACGAAGTCCTGGCCAACGGGCGCGCCAAACTCCTCCGCAAGAAGTGTGATCTTCTCGTCGTGAACGAGGTCGGTGAGACGAAGACCTTTGGTTCGGAGGAGAACGAAGCGGTGATCCTTTCCTCCGATGGCCAGGAGAGCGCCGTCCCCTACGGTCCCAAGGAAGCCCTGGCGGACGCGATTTGGGACCAGGTGGCCCGGCGACTCGCCTGACGAAGGGGCCCTTCTCCCAGCCGATTCCATGAGCCAGAATGGAGTGCCGCAGGTCACACGCCTCCCAGAAGGCGAGACGGGTGGTCCGGCAAACGGTGGCGACCGATAAACTGCATTCGGAACGTGACCGGGCGCAGCCCCCGGTAAGGTTTCGCCAAATGATCAGCCAGCAGCCGCTGCAACCCCAGGGAGCGATGTGTCCCGCCGCCTGTTCACCTCGGAGTCCGTCACCGAGGGCCACCCCGACAAGATCGCTGACCAGATCAGCGACACGATCCTCGACGCGCTCCTCACCGAGGACCCGACCTCGCGCGTGGCCGTGGAGACGCTCATCACGACCGGTCTCGTGCACATCGCCGGCGAGGTGACGACGAAGGCGTACGCGCCGATCGCGCAGCTCGTCCGCGACAAGATCCTCGAGATCGGCTACGACTCCTCGAAGAAGGGCTTCGACGGCGCCTCCTGCGGCGTGTCGGTGTCCATCGGCGCGCAGTCCGCGGACATCGCGCAGGGTGTCGACACCGCCTACGAGCAGCGTGTCGAGGGCGACGAGGACGAGCTGGACCAGCAGGGCGCCGGCGACCAGGGCCTGATGTTCGGCTACGCGTGCGACGAGACGCCCGAGCTGATGCCCCTCCCGATCCACCTCGCGCACCGGCTCTCCCGCCGCCTGTCCGAGGTCCGCAAGAACGGGACCATCCCCTACCTGCGCCCCGACGGCAAGACCCAGGTCACCATCGAGTACGACGGCGACAAGGCCGTCCGCCTCGACACGGTGGTCGTGTCCTCGCAGCACGCCTCGGACATCGACCTCGACTCGCTGCTCGCCCCCGACATCCGCGAGTTCGTCGTCGAGCACGTGCTCAAGGAGCTCGTCGAGGACGGCATCAAGCTCGACACGGACGGCTACCGCCTGCTGGTGAACCCGACCGGCCGCTTCGAGATCGGCGGCCCGATGGGCGACGCCGGCCTCACCGGCCGCAAGATCATCATCGACACGTACGGCGGCATGGCCCGCCACGGCGGCGGCGCCTTCTCCGGCAAGGACCCGTCGAAGGTCGACCGCTCGGCCGCCTACGCGATGCGCTGGGTCGCGAAGAACGTGGTCGCCGCCGGCCTCGCCTCGCGCTGCGAGGTCCAGGTCGCGTACGCCATCGGCAAGGCCGAGCCCGTCGGCCTCTTCGTCGAGACCTTCGGCACCGCCAAGGTCGACGTCGCCAGGATCGAGGACGCCATCGGCGAGGTCTTCGACCTCCGCCCGGCCGCCATCATCCGCGACCTCGACCTGCTGCGCCCGATCTACGCCCAGACCGCCGCCTACGGCCACTTCGGCCGCGAGCTGCCGGACTTCACCTGGGAGCGCACCGACCGCGTCGACGCCCTGCGCGCCGCCGCCGGCCTGTAGGCCCGCCTGCACCCGCCTGCCTGAAGGGCCCCGGACCGCCAGGTCCGGGGCCCTTCGGCGTACTCCCCGGCCGTGGACGCCCACCCGCGGACGACAGCGCTGATCGAACCGGCCGGGAAGCCGACGGGGCGGACGGCATCGAACCCCTGCTCCTGGACCACGTCCTGGCCACGGTGCGCGAGGAAGCGGCGCAGGCAGCCGAGGAGCTGCGCTGGGGACCAGCCGTGCTGTCCACCGGGGCGGACCCCCGTCGCCGGAGCAGGCCCCGGGAGCGGGCCTCGGGCGCCGACGTTGTCGGTGGGCTTTGGTAAGAATGCGGTGTGAGCAGCGAGAACGAGGCCGGCAGGCGGGGCGGGGACCAGGGTCCCGGCGGCCCGCCGGAGCAGCTCGCGCTCATCCGGGAGATGGTCGCCGAAGCGAAGGCCAAGGCACCCAAGGCCAAGCCGCGCACCTGGCGGGGCGCCGCCCTCGCCCACGACCTGCCGATCGCCCGGGTCCTCGTCAACAAGGGCGTCCTCCACCTCGACCAGCTCTGGGACTACGCCGTCCCCGAAGAACTCTCCGAGGCCGCGCAGCCCGGCGTCCGCGTCCGCGTCCGCTTCGGCGCCGGCTCCCACCACGTCCACGGCGGGCGCCGCGAGGGCGGCCGGCTGATCGACGGGTTCATCGTCGAGCGGCGCGCCGAGTCCGACTACAGCGGGGCGCTGGCCGCCCTGGCCCACGTCGTCTCGCCCGAGGTCGTCCTCACCCCCGGCATGCTCGCCCTCGCCCGGGCCGTCGCCGACCGGTACGCCGGCAGCCTCGCCGACGTCCTCCAGCTCGCCCTGCCCCCGCGCAACGCCCGCGCCGAAGCCAAGCCCTCCCCGGAGCCGCTGCCCCCGCCCGCCGCCCCCGACCCCGGCGGCTGGACCCGCTACGGCGCCGGACCCGCCTTCCTGCGGTCCCTCGCCGGGGGCGGCATCCCGCGCGCCGTCTGGACGGCCCTGCCCGGCCCCGGCTGGGCCGACGAGCTCGCCCTGGCCATGGCGGCCACCCTCGCCTCCGGCCGCGGCGCCCTCGCCGTACTGCCCGACGGCCGCACCGCCGCCCGCGTCGACACCGCGCTCACCGTCCTGCTCGGCGAGGGGCGGCACGCCCTGCTGACCGCCGAGTCCGGCCCCGAGAAGCGCTACCGGGAATGGCTCGCCGTCCACCGCGGCTCCGTACGCGCCGTCGTCGGGACGCGGGCCGCGATGTTCGCCCCCGTACGGGACCTCGGACTCGTCGCCGTCTGGGACGACGGGGACTCCAGCCACAGCGAAGACCGCGCCCCCTTCCCGCACGTCCGCGAGGTGCTGGAGCTGCGCGCCGTCAGCGAGGGCTGCGGATTCCTCGCCGGCAGCACCGGCTGCACCGTCGAGGCCGCCCAGCTCGTCGCATCGGGCTGGGCCCGACCCCTGACCGCGGACCGCGACACGGTCCGCGCCTGCGCCCCCCGCATCCGCACCGTCGGCGACGAACTCCTCGCCCGGGACGAGGCGGCCCGTGCCGCGCGCCTGCCCTCCCTGGCCTGGGAGACCGTCCGGGACGGGCTGAAGACCGGCCCCGTCCTCGTCCAGGTCCCGCGGCGCGGCTACGTCCCCCGGCTGGCCTGCGAGCGCTGCCGCACCCCCGCACGCTGCCGGGCCTGCGCGGGCCCGCTGGAGGCCCCCGACGCGCGGGACCTCACCTGCGGGTGGTGCGGGCGGCCCGAGCCGTCGTGGCACTGCGAGGAGTGCGGCTCGTTCCGGCTGCGCGCCCAGGTCGTGGGTGCCCGACGGACCGCCGAGGAACTGGGGCGGGCCTTCCCGGCCGTGCCCGTACGGACCTCCGGGCGCGACCACGTCCTGGACGAGGTGCCCGACCGGCCCGCGCTGGTGGTGTCCACCCCCGGCGCCGAACCCGTCGCGGCCGGCGACGGGTACGCGGCCGCGCTGCTCCTGGACGGCTGGGCCATGCTGACCCGGCCCGACCTGCGGGCCGGCGAGGAGGCGTTGCGGCGGTGGATCGCGGCCGCCTCGCTGGTGCGCGGCGAGGGGCAGGTCGTGGTGGTCGCCGAACCGACGCTGCGGCCGGTCCAGGCCCTGGTGCGCTGGGACCCGGTGGGTCACGCGGTGCGGGAGCTCGCGGAGCGGGCCGAACTCGGCTTCCCGCCGGTGTCCCGGATGGCCGCCGTCGTCGGGCGGGGCGAGGCGGTGGAGTCCTTCCTGGCGGATGCCGCCCTGCCGGCGGACGCCGAGGTGCTGGGCCCCGTACCGCTGCCGGGGCGCCGCGGGGAACCGTCCCCCGGGGAGCGGGCCCTGGTCCGGGTGCCGCCGGGCAGCGGGGCCGCGCTGGCCGCCGCGCTCAAGGCCGCCCAGGCGGCGCGGATGGCGCGGGGGGTGTCGGCTGCGGAGGCGGTCCGGGTCCGGATCGACCCGCTGGACATCGGCTGACGGGCCGAGGCGGCGGGGGCTGGGGGGTGCGGCTGCGGTTCGGCCGGTGCGGTGCGTCCGCCGTGGTCCGACTGCCGAGCGCCGCTGTGCGACCGAACGCCCCCGTCGGCGGGGCCGGCGGGGGCGTTGCGGTCATGGTGTCAGCGCGCCGGCCGGCGGGGGTCGGCGTCCCGCGGCGGGCGTCGCGGGGGTCAGCCGTTCCGGGGGCCGGGCAGGGCCGCCGGGCGGGATCCGGCCCCGGCAGCCTGGGTCTCCTCGCGCACCGGCTGGGGCGGCACCGAGCGGGCCGCCGGAACCGTGGGCAGCGGTCCGAGGGTCCGCGTCGCGGTGCCCTCGGCCAGCGGCTCGGCCGCCTCGGCGGCCTGCGCCCGCCGTGCGCCGTACCGCCGGTGCACGGCCTGCTTGGTGACGCCGAGCGCCGAGCCGACCGCGTCCCACGAGAAGCCGAGCGAGCGGTCGAAGTCCACCGCCGCGGTGACCAGCGTCTCGACGCTGTCCCGCAGTTCCTGCGCGAGCCGGACGGTGGGGGCGGGCGCGCGCCCGTAGACGACGAAACCCGTGGAGGGTCCGGAGCGGCGGGGGCGGTAGACATTGCCCAGCTGAGCGGTGAGCGTGCGCAGCGCATCCACCTGCCGGCGGACCCGCTCGATGTCCCGCACCAACAGGTGAAGACTGGCCCGCGCTTGGGCGTCGTGGGTGGCGTGGTCGGCCATGAAGAAGCCTCTCGAACCGGTGCTGAAGAGCGGACAGGGCCGCAGACACCGATCTTGCGCGGCCCGGTTTCGGTCAATCTCTCTTGACCAACGCGCCACCCGTGGAGGAAGTCACGCTTCGGGGGCGTGTCGGCATATGCGAGAGGCGCGCGTGTGTACGTACGCCCCCTGAGCGGCCGGATCGCGGCCCGAGCGGGTTCCCTCCGGGTCGGCCCCATAGACTGGTGCGCTGTTGACTAGCCGAGATCGCGAGCGAGAATAGCGAGGTAGACCCCCAGTGAAGCTCGTCTTCGCAGGCACCCCCGAGGTCGCCGTGCCCGCCCTGGACGCCCTGATCGCCTCCGGGCGGCACGAGGTCGCGGCCGTCGTCACCCGGCCCGACGCCCCGGCCGGCCGCGGCCGCCGGCTCGTCGCCAGCCCGGTCGCCGAGCGCGCCGAGGAGGCCGGCATCGAGGTCCTCAAGCCGGAGCGGCCGCGCGACCCGGCGTTCCAGGCCCGGCTGCGCGAGATCGCCCCGGACTGCTGCCCGGTCGTCGCCTACGGCGCGATCATCCCCAAGAGCGCCCTCGAGATCCCCCGCCACGGGTGGGTCAACCTGCACTTCTCGCTGCTCCCGGCCTGGCGCGGGGCCGCGCCCGTCCAGCACTCCATCATGGCGGGGGACCAGGTCACCGGCGCCTCCACGTTCCGCATCGAGGAGGGCCTCGACACCGGACCGGTCTACGGGGTCCTGACCGAGGAGATCCGGCCCACCGACACCAGCGGGGACCTGCTGACCCGCCTGGCCTTCGCCGGCGCCGGGCTGCTCGCCGCCACCATGGACGGGATCGAGGACGGCACCCTGCGGGCCGTCGAGCAGCCGGCGGACGGGGTCTCCATCGCGCCCAAGATCACCGTCGAGGACGCGCGCGTCGACTGGACGGCGCCGGCGATGCGCGCCGACCGCGTGGTCCGCGGCTGCACCCCCGCGCCCGGGGCGTGGACCGTGTTCCGCGGCGAGCGACTGAAGATCATTTCGGTGGGCATGGTGCCGGACCGCACGGACCTGGCGCCCGGCGCACTGGCCCCGGCCAAGAACAACGTCTACGTCGGCACCGGCTCGCACGCCGTGGAGCTGCTCTGGGTGCAGCCCCAGGGCAAGAAGCCGATGCGCGGCGCCGACTGGGCGCGCGGCGTCCGCATCGCCGCGGGCGAGCAGCTCGCGACGGCGTAACCTGAACCCCGGACGCCCATTTCACCCCGTATATCCATTTCCGGAGCACCTTTCACGTGAGCGAACAGCCCCGCCGTCGTCCCGCCGCCCCCGGCGGCAAGCAGCCCAAGCCGTACCGCCGGCCCAAGAAGGACCCGGTCCGGATCCTGGCCTTCGAGGCGCTGCGGGCGGTGGACGAACGCGACGCGTACGCCAACCTCGTCCTGCCGCCCCTGCTGCGCAAGGCCCGCCAGAACGAGGACTTCGAGGCCCGGGACGCCGCACTGGCCACCGAGCTCGTGTACGGGACGCTGCGGCGGCAGGGGACGTACGACGCGATCATCAGCGCCTGCATCGACCGCCCGCTGCGCGAGGTCGACCCGCCGGTCCTCGACGTCCTCTCGCTCGGGGCCCACCAGCTCCTCGGCACCCGCATCCCGACCCACGCGGCGGTCTCGGCGAGCGTCGAACTGGCCCGCGTGGTGCTGGGCGACGGCCGAGCCAAGTTCGTCAACGCCGTCCTGCGCAAGATCGCCGCGCACGACCTCGACGCCTGGCTGGAGCGGGTGGCCCCGCCGTACGAGGACGACGCCGAGGAACACCTCGCCGTGTACCACTCCCACCCGCGCTGGGTGGTCAGCGCCCTGTGGGACGCCCTCGGCGGCGGGCGGGCCGGGATCGAGGACCTGCTGGAAGCCGACAACGAGCGCCCCGAGGTCACGCTCGTCGCCCGGCCGGGCCGCTCCACCCCCGAGGAACTGACGGCCGCGGTCGGCGAGGGCGCGGCCCTGCCCGGCCGCTGGTCCCCGTACGCCGTCCGGATGGCCGAGGGCGGCGAGCCCGGCGCCCTGGAGGCGGTGCGCGAGGGCCGCGCCGGCGTCCAGGACGAGGGCAGCCAGCTCGTGGCGATGGCCCTGGCGGCCGTCCCCGTCGAGGGCCGCGACGAGCGCTGGCTCGACGGCTGCGCCGGCCCGGGCGGCAAGGCCGCCCTGCTCGGCGCGCTCGCGGCGCAGCGCGGCGCCTTCCTGCTCGCCTCCGAGAAGCAGCCGCACCGGGCCGGCCTCGTCGAGCGGGCCCTGTCCGGCAACCCGGGCCCCTACCAGGTCATCGCCGCCGACGGCACCCGCCCCGCCTGGCTGCCGGGCTCGTTCGACCGGGTCCTGATGGACGTGCCGTGCTCGGGGCTGGGCGCGCTGCGCCGCCGCCCCGAGGCGCGCTGGCGGCGCCGGCCGCAGGACCTGGAGGGCTTCGCGCCGCTGCAGCGCGCCCTCCTGCGGGAGGCGCTGGCCGCGGTGCGGGTCGGGGGCGTCGTGGGCTACGCGACGTGCTCGCCGCACCTGGCGGAGACGCGGGTCGTCGTCGACGACGTCCTGAAGGGCCGCGGCGCAGCCGCCCGCCCGATCTCGGCCGAACTCATCGACGCCCGCCCCTACATGCAGGGCGTCCCGGGCCTCGGCGAGGGTCCCGACGTCCAGCTCTGGCCCCACCTCCACGGCACGGACGCGATGTACCTGGCCCTGCTGCGCCGCACGGCGTAGACGCGGCGCCGCGGGCAGGGCGCGGCGGGGGCTGCCGCTACGCGGGACCGGAGCCGAGCAGCTGGGCGCGGGCGTGGTCACGCCAAGGCCCGGCCCCGGGGTCGGAGGCGACCGCCGGGTCGTGTTTCCGCCGCCACCCGCGTACGGCCCCCGTCCCCGCCCGCGCCCCGGCCACGGCCGAATCCGCATCCGCCGGCGATTCCCTGCCCGCCGCGGGGTGCGGCTCCGTGGCCGGCGAGCGGAGAGTGGCGTGGTCCGGCCCAAGGGGTGGTTCGTTTCCCTCGGGTGGGCGGCGGTGGAAGGGTCCGTCGGGAGTGGGGGTGTCATGTACGGAACCGTGGTGGATGCCCATCTCGAAGCACCAGTTAATCGATCTCCGCACGCCGTTAAGCGGTGCTACGGCGACGTCGAGATGCGGGGTCGTGGCCAGAAGTGCGCGGAGGCATGGCAGGCTTGGGTCATGGCCGCTCAGATTTCCCCCAGCATCCTGTCCGCCGACTTCGCCCGCCTTGCCGAGGAGGCCAAGGCCGTCGAGGGCGCCGACTGGCTGCACGTCGACGTCATGGACAACCATTTCGTCCCGAACCTCACCCTCGGCGTGCCCGTCGTGGAGTCCCTGAGCCGGGCCACCGACACGCCGCTCGACCTGCACCTGATGATCGAGGACCCGGACCGCTGGGCGCCGCAGTACATCGAGGCCGGCGCTGGCTCCGTCACCTTCCACGCCGAGGCCGCCGCCGCGCCCGTCCGTCTCGCGCGCGAGATCCGGGCCAAGGGCGCCCGGGCGGCCATGGCGCTCAAGCCGGCCACGCCGATCGAGCAGTACGAGGACATCCTCCCCGAGCTCGACATGGTCCTGATCATGACGGTCGAGCCGGGCTTCGGCGGCCAGGCGTTCCTGGACATCATGCTCCCCAAGATCCGTCGCACCCGGGAGCTGATCACCAAGCACGGCCTGGACATGTGGCTCCAGGTCGACGGCGGGGTTTCGGCCACGACCATCGAGCGGTGCGCGGAGGCGGGCGCCGACGTGTTCGTGGCGGGCAGCGCGGTCTACGGAGCGGTCGCCCCGGCGGCTGCCGTCCGTACCCTGCGCGAGCAGGCGGACGTGGCGATCGCCGCGGCCCCCTGGGTGTGCGACCACTGAGCTCATCGGGGCTGCGGAAACAACAAAATCAAGGGTTGGTGGACGGCTCGGTGAACGGGAGCTGTCCAGGCTGATCAACGGCCGTCGGATCTGACAGGATGAACGACGAGTCGAGAGTGTGAACAGCAGTGAGGAGATCGCGGTGTCTGGTGTGTCGGCGGGACGCTCAGCCCTGCGGATGGGACCCGCGGAGCTGGTGCAGGCGGCGGCCATGGCCCGCCGCTTCTACCTGGAGGGCAAGTCCAAGATCCAGATCGCCGAGGAGTTCGGCGTGAGCCGCTTCAAGGTGGCCAGGGTCCTGGAGACCGCCCTTGAACGCGACCTCGTCCGCATCGAGATCCGCGTGCCGGCCGAGCTGGACGCGGAGCGCTCCGACGCGCTCCGCGCCCGCTACGGGCTGCGCCACGCGGTCGTCGTGGAGTCCCCGGCCGACACGGCCGACGACGCCCCCGACCCGGAGAACCTCGGTGCCGTCGCGGCCGACCTGCTCGGCGAGCTCGTCAGCGAGGGCGATGTCCTGGGGCTCGCCTGGGGCCGTTCGACCATCCACATGGCCGCCTCCCTGCGTCGTCTCCCGCAGTGCACGGTGGTCCAGCTCACCGGCGTGTACGACGCCGGCACGGCCGAGCGCGGCTCCGTGGAGGCCGTACGCCGCGCCGCCCAGGTCTCGGGCGGCGACGCGCACCCCATCTACGCCCCGATGCTGCTGCCCGACCCGGCGACCGCGGCCGCGCTCCGCAACCAGACGGGCATCGCGCGGGCCTTCGAGTACTTCGACAAGGTGACGGTCGCGGCGGTGTCCATCGGCTCCTGGGAGCCGGGCATCTCCACCGTCCACGACATGCTCACGGACGAGGAGCGGGCGCACTACGCCTCGCTCGGTGTCGCCGCCGAGATGTCCGCGCACCTCTTCGACAAGGACGGCCGGCGGGTCGGCCGCGACCTCGGCGAGCGGTGCATCACCGTCGAGGCGGACCGGCTGCGCCGGATCCCCGAGGTCGTGGCCATCGCGGGCGGGCTGCGCAAGGCCGCCGCGATCGGTGCGGTGCTGCGCTCCGGCCTGGTGACCAGCCTGGTCACCGACACGGCCGTCGCGGACTACCTGCTGACCGAGTCGGCGCCGGGCCTGCGGCCGGCGCTGGACCGGGCCGACCCGGACGAGTGAGCCGCGGTGCGGGGGCGGTGTCAGCGGTGCGCGCGCGGGTGAACGGTCCCTTTTGACACGATCGGGGCATGATCTTCCGGACCGTGCCCCGATCACTGCTGCCGCCCTCGCTCCCGCCGCCACTTCCGCGCCCGCGGCTCCGCCTCGGCCTCGGCCGGTTGCTGGGGGCCCTGTTGTCCTGCCTGGTGCTCGCCGCGTGCGGCGGGGTCGGCGGTGGGCCGTCCGCCGACGGCGCTACGCGGGTCAGCGCGCCCGCCTGGGCCGCGGGCATGGCGACCGTACGGGCCGAGGAACTGCCGCGGCAGGCGCGTGACGTGCTCGCGCTGATCGACGAGGGCGGGCCGTACCCGTACCGGCAGGACGGGACCGTGTTCGGGAACTTCGAGAAGGTGCTGCCGCGGCAGGAGCGCGGCTACTACCGCGAGTACACGGTGAAGACGCCGGGGGAGCGCGATCGCGGGTCGCGGCGGATCGTGACCGGGCGGGGCGGGGAGTTCTACTACTCCGACGACCACTACGACTCGTTCAAGGCGGTTCTTCGATGACGACGGACCCGGGCTCGCACCCGCATCCGCTCGACCCGGCCTTGGCTGCCGCCGAGGCGGCGGGGTGGGCGGTCGTACGGCTCGACCTCGACGGCGTACGGACGAAGGCGCGGCTGATGGACGCGTGCGCGGAGGCGTTCCGGCTGCCCGAGTGGTTCGGGCGGAACTGGGACGCGCTGGCGGACTGCCTGAGGGACCTGTCCTGGCTGCCGCAGCCGGGGGGAGCCGGCGCGGGGCGGCTGGTGGTGGTGACGGGCTGGCGTGAGCTGGAGGAGGCGCGGCCGGGGGACTGGGATGTGCTGCGGGAGGTGCTGGCGGAGGCCAGTGCCTACTGGGGGGCCGTGGAGGGCGGGCCGGCATTGGAGGTGGTGGTGGCCGCTGCGCGGGCGTAGTCCCCCTCCCCGCCCCTTCCCGGAACCGGGGCTCCGCCCCGGACCCGGAGCCCCTGCGCCTCGAACGCCGCCGGGGCCGGGAGTCGGCGAACCCCCGGCGGGAGCGGCTCGGGCCGGACCCGCCAGGGGCTCGGGGGTGTCTGCGTCGGGTTCAGGACTTCGGGATCCACGGCGGGGTCTGGCCCCACGACCAGACCGGGATCTCGGCCGCGTCCACCGGGGGCGGATTGGGCCCCGAGTAGATCAGGGCCATGCGGGTGCCCCACTCGATGTAGTACGCGAACACGGCGCGGAACTCCGGGTCCGTCGGGAGGCCGACCTCGTCGGCGGTGTCCATCAGCAGGTCCACCCAGCGGCGGCGCTGTCGCTCGGTGATGCCGCGGCCCAGGTGCTTGGTGGCCATGTGCTGGTGGCCGCCGTGGTGGGCCGTGTAGTCGGCCGGGCCGCCGAAGACCTCCGACAGCCAGACCGCGACGTGCCGGGGGTGCTCCGCGTCCATGCCGGCGAAGACGGGGGCGAGGATCTCGTCCTGCAGGGCGTGGCCGTAGAAGGCCTCCGTGAGGCGGTTCATCGCCTCCTCCCCGCCCATCCACTCGTAGATGGTGGGGGTGGTGCCGGGTGTGGGGGTGGTGCTCATGACGGGGACGAGGCCTTTCCCGGGCCGGCCACGTCGGTGACGCGGTAGTGCTGCATCTCCTCGATGGCCTTCACGTACGGGCGGATCGCGTTGAAGAACGCCGGGAAGTGCTCGCCCTTGCGGAATCCGTTCAGGTGGGCGTCGACCGAGGTCCAGCGGATGCGGAGGATGTAGCGCTCGCGGTCGTTCTCCTCCTCGCAGCGGGTGAGCTCGTAGTCGATGCACTCGGGTGAGGCGGCCAGGGACTCGGCGGCCTGCCGGTACGAGTCCTCGAAGGCCTGCTGGTCGTCCAATGCGATCCGGTAGCGGATGTATTCGACGGTGGTGGTCATGCTGCCTGCCTCTCCCTGGGTCGGGACGTCGGGCGTCGGGCGTCGGTCGCGGCCAAGCCTTGCGCGATCATGCCGCGACGCGGGGCCCTTTCGTCATTCCGACCCAGACTTCTGGGAGTCGGCTTCGGCTTCGGCGTCGGGCGTCCGGTCCGGACCCGCCTCGCGGACCTCGCGGACCTTGGCCAGGGAGTCGCGGAGCTCGGTCAACCACGCGTCCGTGTTGCGCCCGACCAGGCGGACGCACCAGGCGAGCGCGTCGGCCCGGCTGCGGGCCACTCCGCCCTCGACCAGGGTGTCGAGGACCTGGCGTTCCGGCTGGCGCAGGCGCGTCATCACCGGGACCGCCAGGTGGGTGAACAGGATGCGGTCGTCTCCGGACTGGACGGCCCAGGCGACCTTGCGGCGGTAGAGCTCCTCCGCCTCGCCGGCCACCTCCATGCGCTGGTGGCGCGTGCGCTCGCGGAACGCCTTGACCGACTCGTTGGCCGGGAGGGTGCCGACGACCGTGATCTCCTCGCGGTCGACCGCCACCTCGACCAGGGACTCGTAGACGTCCACCGGAAGGCGGTCCGCGAACCAGGTGCGCAGCTGCTCGCTCTGCTCGGATGTAATCATGTAATCGACGTTGCATCCGAAGCGTGCTTGATCGCAAGGGGTTCGCGGCCGCTCCCGCCTCCTGTTCGCTCTCAGCCCACCGGGATCCTCGTCCGCTTCCTCGTCCGTCTCCCCGGCCGCTTCTCCGCCGTCAGCCCATCGAGCGGTACCGGTGGATCAGGGAGACCGCCATCGCGCCCTCGCCCACGCCCGACGCCACCCGCTTGACCGAGTGGGCCCGGACGTCGCCGGCCGCGAAGACCCCCGGGACGCTGGTCTCCAAGGGGTACGGGGCCCGTTCCACGCTCCACTCGGCCGGCAGCTCGCCCCCGTTGGCGACCAGGTCGGAGCCGGTGAGGACGAAGCCGTACTCGTCGCGCTCGACCACGCCCGACAGCCAGTCCGTGTGCGGGCGCGCACCGATGAAGGTGAACATGAAGCGGGCCGGGACCTCGGTGTCCCCGCCGGTCGCCGCGTCGTGCAGGGTCAGCCTCTCCAGGTGTTCGCCGCCGTCCAGGCGGACCACCGTCGTGCGGACCTTCACCTCGATGTTCGGGGTGCGCTCGATCTCGTCGATCAGGTAGCGGGACATGCTCGCGTCCAGCGAGTCCGCCCGCACCAGCACCGTGACCCGGGCCGCGTACTTCGCGAAGTGGACCGCCGCCTGGCCGGCCGAGTTCGCCCCGCCCACGATGTACACGTGCTGCGAGATGCAGGCCGAGCTCTCGGTGGTGGCCGCGCCGTAGTACAGGCCGGCGCCCTCGAAGCGCTCCGCGCCCGGAGCCTGGAGGCGGTTGTACGAGACCCCGGTCGCCAGCAGCACCGTCTCGGCGCTGATCTCGGTGCCGTCGGACAGGGTGAGGATCTTCGCGGGGTCGTCCCGGGTCAGCGAGACCACCTCCACCGGGTGCAGGATCTCGGCGCCGAACCGGGAGGCCTGGATGGTGGCCCGGCGCGTCAGGTCGCCGCCGGACAGGCCCGAGGGGAAGCCGAGGTAGTTCTCGATCAGGCTGGAGGTGCCGGCCTGGCCGCCCGGGGCGCGGGAGTCCAGCATCAGAGTGGACAGGCCCTCGGAGGCCGCGTACACCCCCGCCGCGAGGCCCGCCGGGCCCGCTCCGACGATGACGCACTCGTAGTGCGGGCGGGAGGCGGTGGTCGCCAGGCCCAGGCGGCGGGCGAGCTCGGTGTCGCTCGGGGCGGAGAGCACCGAGCCGTCCGGGAAGCGGACGAGGGGCAGGGTCGCGTCGGGCTGGGCCGCGATCAGGGTCAGCGCCTCCGGGTCCCGCTCGACGTTGAGGAAGCGGAACGGCTGGCCGTTGCGGGTGAAGAAGTCGCGGACGGCGTGCGTGCCGGGGGCGACGAGGTGGCCGGCGACGATGATGCCGTCGTACGCGGGGCGGTAGGTGGCGAGCCAGTCCGAGAGCAGGTCGTCCAGGACCGGGAAGAGCCGCTCGTGCGGCGGGTCCCAGGGCTTGAGCAGGTAGTAGTCCAGGCGGACCCGGTTGATGGCGGTGATGGCCGCGTCGGTCTCCGCGTAGGCGGTGAGCAGCACCCGGCGGGCGTCGGGGAAGCGGCTGACGGCCTCCAGGAGGAACTCGACCCCGGTGACGTCGGGCATCCGCTGGTCGACGAGGAACAGCGCGGGGTCGTGGCCGCGCTCGTCGAGGGAGTCGAGGATCTTGAGGGCGTCGGCGGCCGAGGAGGCGCCGAGGACCCGGTACCGGTCGCCGTAGGCGCTGCGCAGGTCCCGGCGGACGGCCCGCAGCACCTGCGGGTCGTCGTCCACGGCCAGGATGACCGGCTTGCGGTTCTCCGCCCGCTCGGCGGCCGCGGCGCCCTGGGGGGCTGCGGCGGTCGTCGCGGGCGTGGTGGTGGCAGAGGCAGTGGCAGCGGTCGCGCCCTTGGTGCGCTCGGGGGCCGCGCTCATGCCGGGTCCAGCATCAGCTTGTCGGCGTAGCACCAGGCCCAGGCCTCGCCCGGCTCGTGCGAGGCCGCGATCGGGTGGTCGGTGGTGCGGAAGTGCCGGGTGGCGTGGCGGTTCTTGGAGGAGTCACAGCATCCGACGTGCCCGCAGCTCAGGCACATCCGCAGGTGCACCCAGCTGTCGCCGAGGGCCAGGCACTCCTCGCAGCCCTCGCTGCCCGGCTCCACCGGGCGTATCTGATCGGTGTGTGTGCACAACAGGCCCGTGGTCATCGTCCCCGTCCCTCTCCTCGTCCGCGCAGTGCTCGTCCTCCGCGCGCCCGTGATTCACGGCGCGTCCAGACGATAGGCGCCGGGTCCGTGAACGGTTCAGTGATTCGGCCGAGGTCAGGAAGTCCCGGGGCTACTTCATGACCTCCGCGGACGACTTCCTGAGGTGCCCCCAACAGGTGCGCCGCTACCTCACGAAGTCGCACACCGGCGCTTTGACGCAGCCTCCCGGGCACAAGCAGTGTGGGGGACGCCAACACAACAGGCGGCGCCTGGAGGAATCCGTGAGCAGAAAGATTCTGGTCATTGTCTCCGAACACGGTTACTGGGCGGAGGAACTGATAGGCCCGGTCTCGAAGTTCGACGAGCGGGGCTACGAGGTCGTGTTCGCCACGCCGACCGGAAAGCGCGCACACGCACTTCCGCCGAGCCTCGACGCGAACTACGTCGACCCCCCGCTGGGCCGCTCGGTGACCACCGAGGAGAACGCCCGGCTGGGGCGGGAATTCGAGCAGTCGAGCCGGCTGGACTCGCCGCTCGACATCGAGGCGTGGGTGCCCGAGCGCCCGTACACGAGCGACGAGGGCTACCTGCGCAAGCTCGAGCAGTACCACCGCGACCTGGACCGGCTCGCCGAGGACGTCTCCGACTACGACGCGATCCTCATCGTCGGCGGCAGCGGGCCCATCGCCGACCTGGCCAACAACGAGCGCGTGCACGCGCTGATCCTGGCCTTCAAGAACGCCGACAAGGTCGTGGCGGCCGAGTGCTACGGCGTCGCCTGCCTCGCCTTCGCCCGCGACTGGGGCGACCGCGAGAGCATCATCCGCGGCAAGCACGTGACGGGCCACTGCAAGGAGTACGACTACAAGGACGGCACCGGATTCCTCGGTACCGATTTCAACATGGGCCCGCCGCCGTACCCGCTGGAGTACATCCTGCGCGACGCGACCGGACCCGACGGGGCCTATCACGGGAATTTCGGCCACCCGCTGTCGGTGATCGTCGACTACCCGTTCGTGACGGGCCGCTCCACCCCCGACTCGTACCTGACGGGGCAGAAGATCGTGGAAGTCCTGGAGGACGGCCTCACCCGCTACGGCTGGTAATCCGGAAACCCTGGGGAAAGAAGGGGAATTCATGGGAGCCACTCCCGGACGGGAAAGGCTGATCGACCAGTTCAAGGCCGACGGCCTGACGGTGATGTTCGGAAATCCGGGGACGGTGGAGCAGGGATTCCTCGACGCGGCGGACGCCGCGGAGGACTTCCGGTACGTCCTCGCCCTCCAGGAGACGGTGGCCGCCGGCATCGCCGACGGCTACGCCCGGGCCACCGGGGGTGCGGCCCTGCTCCAGCTGCACTCCGGCGTGGGCCTCGGCAACGGCATCGGGATGCTCTACCAGTCGCTGCGCGGCCACACCCCGCTGGTCGTGGTCGCCGGCGACGCGGGGGTCCGCTACGACGCCATGGACGCGCAGATGGCCTGCGACCTGGTGGCCCTGGCCAAGCCGGTGACCAAGTACGCGACCCGGGTCACCGATCCGCGGTCCGTGCTGCGCACCCTGCGCCGGGCGGTGAAGATCGCCCTGACCCCGCCGCGCGGCCCGGTGTTCGTGGCGCTGCCGATGGACGTGCTGGACGAGCTCAACTCCGAGCCGGTCCTGCCGGCCGCGGTGCCGCTCACGGACGTGTCGCCGTCCCCGGCCTCCGTGGGGCGCGCGGCCGAGCTGCTGGCCTCCGCCGAGCGGCCCGTGGTCCTGGTCGGCGACGGGGTCGCGCTCTCCGGGGCGCAGCGCGAGCTGGTCGCCGTCGCCGAGCTGCTCGGCGCCGACGTGTACGAGGTGGACTCCTCCGAGGTGAACATCGCGGCCTCGCACCCGCTGCGCCGCGGGCAGACGGGGCACATGTTCGGCCCGCACAGCAAGGAGCTGGTCGGGGACGCGGACGGGGTGCTGATCGTGGGCACCTACGTCTTCCCGGAGGTTTTCCCCGAGCTGGACAGCCCCTTCCGGGCCGGCGCCCGGGTCGTCCACATCGACCTGAACGCCTACGAGATCGCCAAGAACCACCCGGTGGACCTCGGACTGGCCGCCGACCCGCGGCAGGCGCTGCGCGCGCTGGCCGGCGTACTGGAGGAGCGGCTGAGCCCGCGGCAGCGGGCCGCGGCGGCCGCCCGGGTGGACGCCCGCACCCGGGAGCGGGCGCTCGCGGCCCGTTCCGCCGGGGACGGGGAGGACGGCACGCCGATGGCGGTCTTCCTGCGCACCCTGGCCGAGCGGACCGGCGGGGACCTGATCGTCTTCGACGAGGCGCTGACCACCTCGCCGCTGGTCACGCGGTACCTGCCGGCGGAGCGGCCCGGCGACTACCACCTGACCCGCGGCGGCTCGCTCGGGGTGGGCTTCCCGGGCGCGGTCGGGGTCAAGCTGGCCCGGCCGGACCGGGTGGTGGTCGGCTTCGCCGGGGACGGCGGGGCGATGTACACCTACCAGGCGCTGTGGACCGCGGTGCGGCACGGCGTCGACGCCAAGTTCGTGGTCTGCAACAACCGCAAGTACCGGCTGCTGGACGACAACATCGCCCAGTACTGGCGGGAGCGGGACATCCCGCAGCACGGCTTCCCGGGCTCCTTCGACCTGTCCCACCCGGAGATCGACTTCGCCGGGCTGGCCCGGTCGCTCGGTGCCGGGGGGACGCGGGTGGAGAAGCCGGACGAGGCCGCGGCGGCCGCGGTCCGGATGCTGGAGCACCCCGGTCCGTTCCTCGTGGACGTCCAGGTCTGAGCCGGCACCCGCATCCGAGCAGAGCAGTCACGGCACCACCCCGTACGGACAGGAGGAGACCGCATGCCCGCCGAGCGGCAGCAGCTGACCGAGGACGCGATCCGCACGTTCGCCGAGAACTGGTACGTGGCACTGGACCGGCACGTGCCGGCCGACCAGGTGCTCGCCCTGATCACCGAGGACCTGGAGTTCAAGGTCCCCGAGGACACCTTCCTCGGGCACGAGGGGTTCGGCCGCTGGTACGAGGCCGTCACCCACCGGTTCTTCGACGAGGTGCACACGGTCACGAAGGTGGAGCCGGTCATCGAGGGCGACCGGGCCGTCGTCCGGGTCCTCGTGAACTGGCAGGCCAGGATCTGGGACGCGCCGGCCGCCCGCAGCACCTGGCTCGGGTTCGACGCCGACCAGACGTGGACGGTGGTGGCGGGCCCGCAGGGGCCGCTGATCAAGCAGTACACCGTCAACGAGCTGGCCGCGATGCCCGGTTCGGCCTCCCTCTGAGCGCCGGCGAGCGAGGAGCGACGACGATGACCGAAGTGACACGGGAGCGGGTCGAGGCGGCCTACCGGGCCCTCGGCTCCGGTGACCGGGCGCGCATCCTGGAGTTCTACGCCGAGGACCTGCGCTGGCTCGTGCCGGGCAACCACCCGCTGGCGGGCTGGTACGAGAGCCTCGACGACTTCCTGGAGCTGATGGGCCGGACCCACAAGCTCACGGGCGGCACCTTCCGGATGGAGATCGAGGCCGTCCTCACCGGCGAGGACTGCAGTGCCGACGTCTGCCGCAACACCGCCCTGCGGGACGGCGCCGACCCGGCGGCCGCATCGCCGTACGAGCGGATGGACTACCCGGTCTTCCACTTCATGCGGTGGCGGGACGGCCGGATCGTGGAGGGCCGCGACGGGCTCTTCGGGGACTCGGCGACCGCGTTCAGCCAGTTCTGGGCGTCGATGACGCCGGACGGAACCCGCAGGGACCGATAGGGGAGGGGAGCGCGATGACCACTGTGGACGACGCAACGGAAATCCTTCGAAAGTACTACGAATACGCCAACGCCGGGGACTGGGACCGCTGGTGCGACCTGTTCGCCGACGAGCAGGTCATGGACGAGCAGCTCGCCGGGCACATCGAGGGGCTGGAGGTGCTGCGCTCGATGATGAAGGGCATGGGGACGATGTACCGCGTCTTCCAGAACCGGCCCGTGCACTTCATCGTCGACGCCGGCGGGGAGAAGGCCGCGGCCGTCTCCCACCTCAGTGCCGTCAGCGCCTCCGGCGAGGCGATCGAGGCCGAGGTCATGAACTTCTTCCGGATCGCGGACGGGAAGATCGCCTACATGGCGAACTACCACGACACCGTCCCGTTCCAGGTGCTGGGCCAGGGATGAGGGGGAGACGTGACGGCCGCAGCTGAGTACGACTACGTCGTCGTCGGAGCCGGTACCGCCGGCAGCGTCCTCGCCAACCGGCTGAGCGAGGACCCCGACGTCTCCGTCCTGGTCCTGGAGGCGGGAGGCAACCGCATCCCGCCCGAGGTGGACGACCCGTCCTCCTGGTACAAGCTGCTCGGCGGGCCCGTCGACTGGGGCTACACCAGCGTCCCGCAGCCCGGGCTGGACGGCCGCCGCACCTACGAACCGCGCGGCAAGGGCCCCGGCGGCAGCAGCAACCTGTACATCATGATGCACATCCGGGGCCACGCCTCGGACTTCGACAACTGGGCCTACCAGGGCGCGGCCGGCTGGGCCCACGAGGACGTCCTGCCGTACTTCGCCCGCCTGGAGGCCCAGGAGGACGCGACCGCCGCCACCACCGGCACCACGGGCCCGCAGCGGGTCACCCACGCCGGCCGCCACCAGCCCAACCCGGTCTCGCGGGCCTTCATCGACGCCGCCGTCGAGCTCGGCCACGAGGAGATCGCCGACTTCAACACCGACGGGCCCCGCCGCGGCCTCTTCGGCACCGGCTGGCACCACATCGACGTCGCCGACGGCCGCCGCCAGGGGGCGCTCGCCGCCTGGCTGGAGCCGGCGCTGGCCCGACCCAACCTGACCCTGCGCACCAGCGCCCAGAGCACGCGGCTGCTCTTCGACGGCGACACCTGCACCGGGGTCGAGTACGTACAGCTGGCCCCGACCGCGGAGATCCCCGGCCGGACCGTCCGGGACGGCCACAGCACCGCCTCCGCGCCCGGACTGCACACCGTACGGGCCCGCCGGGAGGTGATCGTGGCGGCCGGGGCGATCGAGTCCCCCAAGCTGCTGCTGCTCTCCGGCATCGGCCACCCGGAGCAGCTGCGGGAGCACGGCATCGCCGTCACCGCGGCGGTGCCCGGCGTCGGCGAGAACTTCCACAACCACGTGCTGACCGGGCTGATGGCCGAGGTCACGCAGGAGCTGCCGGCTCCGGCGCAGAACCTGTCCGAGAGCGCGCTGTTCCTGTCGTCGCGCCCCGGGCTGCCCGCCCCGGACCTGCAGATCGCCTTCGTCCACGTCCCGTTCGACGTGATCGTCGGCAGGGACCACCCGAACACGGTGAGCATCCTGCCCGGGGTCGTACGGCCCGTCTCGCGCGGCTGGATCCGGCTCGCCAGCGCCGACCCGCTGGCCCACCCGCTGGTCAACCCGAACTACCTGGGCGACCGCTGGGACCTGGAGCGGATGGTGCAGGGCGTCAAGGTGGCCCGGGAGATCTTCGCGACCTCCGCGTTCTCGCCCTGGTACAAGCAGGAGCTGCAGCCCGGCCCGGGCCCGGCCACCGACGACGAGCTGCGGACCTTCGTGAAGCAGAAGTCGGAGAGCTACCACCACCAGTCCGGCTCCTGCCGCATGGGCGTCGACGACCTCGCCGTCGTCGACCCGGAGCTGCGCGTGCACGGCGTGCGCAACATGCGCGTCGTCGACGCGAGCGTGATGCCCGCGGTCCCGTCGGGCAACTGCCACACCGCGATCGCGATGATCGCCGAGCGCGCGGCGGACTTCCTCCGCGGCAGAGGGGGGCTGTCCCGTGGCTGAGGCCGTGCTGCGCGAGGGCGCGCTGAGCGGGACCCGGATCGCGGTCCTGGTGGAGAGCGACTTCTACGAGCCGGAGATCTTCTACTACCAGCGCCGGTTCGCCGAGGAGGGGGCGGAGGTCGACTTCCTGACCCGGCTGTGGGGCAACGACTCGATCACCTTCACCGGGCACGAGTACCGGGCCCCGTTCACCGCCGACCGGTCCCTGGAGGGGATCGACGACGAGGAGCTGCGCCGGTACGCGGCGGTCATCGTGCCCTCGGGCATGGTCGCCGACCGGCTCCGCTACACCGAGGACGTGGACGTCCTCGCGCCGGCGACGGACCTGCTGCGGCGGGCGTTCGACGAGCCGACCGTCCTCAAGGGGATCATCTGCCACGGCATGTGGCTGGCCTCCTCGATCCCGGGGAAGGTCCGCGGCCGCAAGGTGGTGTGCCACAACAACCTGATCGGCGACGTCCGCAACATGGGCGCCCAGTACGTCGACGAGGACGTGGTGGTCGACGGGGACCTCGTCACCGGGCGCACGGGCGCCCACCACCACCTCTTCGCCCGCCGCATCATCGACCTGCTCGCGGCCGACCGGGGGCGGAGGGCCGGCTGATGCGCCGGATGGACTGGTCGCACGTGGGCCTGAACTGCGTCGACCAGAAGGCGACCGAGGAGTTCTACACCCGGTACTTCGGCTTCAGCCGGGCCCGGGTCGTGGACCTCGGCGAGTCGCAGATCGTGTTCCTGCGCCGGGGGGACGCGTACCTGGAGCTCTTCGCCTCCGGTACCGGGCCGGCCCGTACGGCACCGGGGGGTCCCCCCAGCGCTGCTGGGGGAGACGGGCCGCAGGAGCCGGGCCGGATGCGCCACCTGGCCTTCCAGACCGACAGCGTGGACGCGTTCCTGGCGGAGCTGGGCGACGCGGCCGAAGTGACCCTGGGGCCGCTCGACTTCGACGACTTCATCTGCGGCTGGCGGACCGTGTGGGTCCGCGACCCCGACGGGGTGATCGTCGAGGTCAGTCAGGGATTCGAGGACGACCGCTCTCACGACAAGGACGGTGCATGACATGGCGGACGCCGTGAGCTTCTCCTTCTCCGACACCATCGCGGGCTACGTCAGCCGGTTCGACAGCGCCTCCCGCCTGCTGCGCCTGAAGACCTCGGACGGCCGCGAGTTCGACGTCTCGGTGGCCTCCGGCCCCAGCGCCGAGCTGGTCCGCAACCTCGACGAGCCGTACATCGACGCCTCCGGGCACATCGACGAGATGCTCTCGCCCGGCCGGTTCCTCTTCGCCTACGGGGTCCACTACCCCGAGCACGGCGGCCGGTTCGACGCCAAGCGCCTGGTGTTCCTGGGCCGCGGCGCCGAGGACTACCGGTTCGAGGAGTCGGGCTGGTGGATCAAGCAGATCGAGTCGCTGGCCGACTTCTACAAGCGGGCCCAGTTCGGCGACGGGCCCGTCGACTTCAACGAGTACCGCACCGAGATCCGGCTCGGCGGCGACAAGACCGCCAGCCACGTCCAGGAGACCGACACGATCTCCCGGCTGGTGTACGGCATGGCCTCGGCCTACCTGCTGACCGGCAAGGACGAGTACCTGGAGGTCGCCGAGCGCGGTACCGAGTACCTGCGCAAGCACATGCGGGTCGTGGACAGCGAGGAAGACGTCGTCTACTGGTACCACGGCATCAGCGTGGACGGGGACTCCGAGAAGAAGCTGTTCACCTCGGAGTTCTCCGACGACTACGACGCGATCCCGATGTACGAGCAGATCTACGCCCTGGCCGGCCCGATCCAGACCTACCGGGTCACCGGCGACGTGCGGATCAAGAGCGACGCCGACGCCACCATCCGGCTCTTCGACAAGTTCTTCCTGGACCGCGAGCAGGGCGGCTACTACTCGCACATCGACCCGATCCTGTTCAGCCCGGACCACGAGTCCCTCGGTGAGAACGCCGAGCGCAAGAACTGGAACTCGGTCGGCGACCACGCGCCCGCGTACCTGATCAACCTGTACCTGGCGACCGGCGACCAGAAGTACGCCGACTTCCTGGAGTACACCTTCGACACCATCGCGGAGCGGTTCCCGGACTACGGGCGCAGCCCCTTCGTCCAGGAGCGCTTCTTCCGCGACTGGTCGCACGACACCGAGCACAGCTGGCAGCAGAACCGCGCGGTCGTCGGCCACAACCTGAAGATCGCCTGGAACCTGATGCGGATGAACTCGCTGAAGGCCAAGCCCGCATACGCCGAGCTCGCCCGGAAGATCGGCGACATCATGCCGGAGGTCGGCAGCGACCGGCAGCGCGGCGGCTGGTACGACGTGGTCGAGCGGATCAAGCAGGGCGACCAGGAGGCGTACCGTTTCGCCTGGCACGACCGCAAGGCCTGGTGGCAGCAGGAGCAGGCGATCCTCGCCTACCTCATCCTGCACGGCACGATCGGCGGCGAGGCGTTCCTGCGCGAGGCCCGGCAGGCCGAGTCCTTCTACAACACCTTCTTCCTCGACCACGACGAGGGAGCCGTCTACTTCAACGTCCTCGCGAGCGGTACGCCGTACCTGCTCGGAACCGAGCGGCTCAAGGGCAGCCACTCGATGTCCATGTACCACTCGGCGGAGCTCTGCTACCTCGCCGCCGTGTACAACAACCTGCTCATCAACGGCCGGGAGATGGACTTCCACTTCAAGCCCGACCCGACCGACCTGCCCGACCGCGTGCTGCGCGTCTCGCCCGACCTGCTGCCGGCGGGCTCGGTGCGGATCGCGTCCGTCGAGATCGACGAGAAGCCGTACACGGACTTCGACGCGGACGGGCTCACGGTCCGGCTGCCCGACGTCCAGGGGCGGGTCAAGGTGAAGGTCCGGCTGCGGCCGGTGACGTCATAGCGCTCAACGGGGGGCGCCCCGACAGAAGGGGAAAGCAAGCCATGACTCTGAACGTGAAGGAACGCCGCAACAGGACGGGCACCGTGCTCGTCGCCACCGGCGAGATCAACAGCGAGACCTCGGGACAACTGCTGGCGGCGCTCCTGCCGCTGGTCCGCCAGGGCCGGCCGCTGCGCATCGACCTCACGGCCGTCACGTACGTCTCCAGCGCGGGCCTGCGCACGCTGCTGGTCGTGTACCGCGAGGCCCAGCACGCCGGCGTCGCCGTCACCCTGTACGGGGTGAGCGAGGAAGTCCGGTTCGTCATGTCGGCCACCGGCTTCCTCGACTTCTTCGAGACGGGCGAGGCGGCCGAGGCCGAGGCCAAGGCGAAGGCCGGCGCCCGGGCCACGGGTCGCACCCGGCCCGCGGTCGAGAGCACGGTCGCCCGATGACCGAGGTGACGTCCGAGCAGGTCCTGCGCGTCGACGCGTACCCGACCCACGAAGTGGGCGGGTACCGCGTCCGCGCGGGCAAGCCGTACCCCTTCGGGGCCAACGTGGTCCCCGGCGGGGTCAGTTTCTCCGTCTACTCCGACCAGGCCACCTCCATGACCCTGGTCATCTACAAGCGCGGAGAGCCCGAGCCGATGGCCGAACTGGAGTTCCCCGAGGAATTCCGCACCGGCAGCGTCTTCGCCATGACGGTCTTCGGCCTCGACCACGAGAACATCGAGTACGGGTACCGGGCCGACGGCCCCTACGACCCGATCACCGGCCACCGCTTCGACGCCCGCCAGGTCCTCTCCGACCCGTACGCCCGGCTGATCGCCGGCCGGGACGTGTGGGGCGTGGAGCCCGACCGCAGCCGCGGCTACCAGTACCGCTCCCGGGTCTGCCTGCAGGACTTCGACTGGGGCGACGACACCCCGCTGCGGCTGCCCGCCGAGGACCTCGTCGTCTACGAGGCCCATGTGCGCGGCTTCACCCGGCACCCGTCCTCGCAGGTCACCGCCCCCGGCACGTTCGCGGGGCTGCGGGAGAAGATCCCGTACCTGAAGGAGCTCGGGATCAACTGCATCGAGCTGCTCCCGGTGTTCGAGTTCGACGAGAGCGACAACCCGCGGACCAACCCGGAGACGGGCGAGCGGCTCTACGACTACTGGGGCTACAACACCGTCTCGTTCTTCGCGCCCAAGGCCGGCTACGCGGCCACCGGACGCTACGGGATGCAGGGCGACGAGTTCCGCACCCTGATCAAGGACCTGCACGCGGCCGGCATCGAGGTCATCCTCGACGTGGTCTTCAACCACACCGCCGAGGGCAACGAGCAGGGCCCGACGATCTCCTTCAAGGGCCTCGACAACGCCACGTACTACATGCTCACGCCGGAGGGGTACTACTTCAACTTCAGCGGCACGGGCAACACCGTCAACTGCAACCACCCGGTCGTGCGGAACTTCGTCCTCGACTGCCTGCGCCACTGGGTGGCCGACTACCACATCGACGGCTTCCGCTTCGACCTCGCGGCCATCCTCGGCCGGTCCCCGGACGGCACGCCGCTGCCCAACCCGCCGCTGCTGGAACTGCTCGCCTACGACCCGGTGCTGCGGCACACCAAGCTCATCGCCGAGGCCTGGGACGCCGGCGGCCTCTACGAGGTCGGCAACTTCCCGGCGTACGGCCGCTGGGCGGAGTGGAACGGCAAGTACCGCGACACGGTACGCCGCTTCCTCAAGGGCGACCCCGGGGTCGCCGGGGAGCTGGCCACCCGGCTCGCCGGCTCGCCGGACCTGTACTCCGGCCGCGGCACCTCCGCCTCGGTCAACTTCCTCACCGCCCACGACGGCTTCACCCTGGCCGACCTCGTCTCGTACAACGACAAGCACAACGAGGCCAACGGCGAGGGCAACAACGACGGGGCGAACGACAACAACAGCTGGAACTGCGGGGCGGAGGGACCCACCGACGACCCCGCGGTGAACGCGCTGCGGCTGCGCCAGATGAAGAACGCCATGGCGATGCTCTTCACCAGCCAGGGCATCCCGATGCTGCTGGCCGGCGACGAGGTGGGCCGCACCCAGCAGGGCAACAACAACACCTACTGCCAGGACAACGAACTGTCCTGGTTCGACTGGGACCAGGTCGACGAGAGCGCCGAACTGCTGCGCTTCACCCGGGAGATGATCGCCTTCCGGGGACGTCACCGGGAGCTGCGCTCCACCTGCCACCCCACCGGGCAGATCCGCGAGGATCTGGGACTGCCGGACATCAGCTGGCACGGCGCGCGGGCCTGGCAGCCCGACTGGTCGGGCGAGAGCCGGATGCTGGCGGTGGCCCGCTGCGGCGTCGGGGACGACGACGTGGTCTACGTGGCCATGAACTCCCACTGGGAGGCGCACGACCTGGAGCTGCCGGCGCTGCCCCACGGGCGCAGCTGGCACCTGTTCGCGGACACCGGGGCCGAGGCCCCGCACGACATCCGCAGCCCGGGCTCGGAGCCCGAGCTGGAGAACGCCGGGAAGTACCTGATCGGTCCGCGCTCGGTGGTGATCCTGGTCGGCCGCACGCCCGACCCGGACCGCGCGCTCTAGCCGCGTCCCCGCCGCGGGGCGCCGCCCCGCGGCGGGATCCGACCGCACCCTCACGACCCGTACGGCCGAAGGAGACCTGACATGCCGCTTTCCGTGTCCCTGAGCATCGAGGGCGACACCACCGTGATCGAGCTGGCGGGCGAGCTGGACGCCAAGACCGCGCCGGAGTTCCACCAGACCATCGAGAAGGCCGCCGGGCACGGCACGGCCACGGTCGAGATCAGGATGGCGGGGGTCGGCTACATGGCCAGCGCCGGTCTGCGGTCCCTGGTCTTCGCCCAGCAGAAGGTCGCGGACCACGTGACCATCAAGGTGGTCGGCGCGATCGAGCCCGTCTCCCGGACCATCCGGACGGCCGGGCTGGACCGCAGCATCGTCCTCTCCGACGAGTGAGCCACACGGGAGAGACGGTCGACGTGGCGAGGACGCCCGCCGAACTGGAGGTGCCCGCCGAGCTGGGGGCGCTGGGCGACATCGCCGCGTTCGTCCTGGGGCTGGCCGCCCGGGCGGGCCTGGACAAGCGGGCCACGTACCGGATCCGGCTGGCCGTGGACGAGCTGGCCACGAACATCGTCATGCACGGGTACCGGGGCGGCGGCGGGCGGATCACCGTCCGCGGCCGCTCCGGCCCCGGCCGGGTGCAGATCGTCCTGGTGGACGGCGCGCCCGCCTTCGACCCCGTCGCAGGGCGGGTGCCGCCCGCCCCCGGGACTCCCCCCGAGCACCGGCGGATCGGCGGACTCGGCATCCACCTGGCCCTGACCAGCGTGGACGAGTTCGGCTACGTACGCAGGGACGGCCGCAACATCAGCACGCTGACCGTCACAGCCGAGGGGACGGACCGATGCCCTCCACCACCGTGATCATCCTCGACGAGTACCCGCCGCCGCCGGGTGACCTCCTCCACGCGCTGCGCCTGATGGACGCGGAGCTGGTCGGACTCACCCTGCGCGAGCTGCTCGGCGGCCCGCCGGACGCGCTGCCCGTCGCCGACGTGCTGCTCGCCCCGGCGGAGACCGAGGGGGAGGCCGTACGCCTGGCCGTACGCCGGCTGCGCGGCTGGGCCGGGGCGCCGATCGTCGTCGTCTGGACGATGACCGGGTTCGCCGCCCTGGAGCAGCACGTCCGGCTCGGCCACGACTACCTCGTCCCCCCGTTCCTGCCCGCCCTGGTGGGGGCCCGGCTGCACAGCTGCTCGGAGCGCGCCGGACTCGGCCGCACCCTGCGCGAGGCCGACGCCCGGGCCGAGCTGATGGGCTACGAGAAGGAGCTGGAGATCGGCCGCGAGATCCAGGCCGGCTTCCTGCCGGACGCCCTGCCGGTTCCCGAGGGCTGGGAGATCGACGTCCGGTTCCGGCCCGCCCGGCAGGTCGCGGGGGACTTCTACGACGTCTTCGAGATATCCCGCGGCCGCCGGCTCGCCGTCGTCGTCGCCGACGTCTGCGACAAGGGGGTCGGGGCGGCGCTCTTCATGGCCCTGATCCGTTCCCTGCTGCGGCACACCGCGGAGAACAGCGGACTCCAGCACCTGGTGGCCGCGGGGCGCTCGGGCGGCAGCCGCCGCATCCCGGTCGTCGGCGCCACGCCGCTGCTCAACGCGGTCACCGCCACCAACGGGTACCTGACGCGCAACCACCTCAGGCAGGGCTACTTCGCCACCCTGTTCTTCGGTGTGCTCGACCCGCTGACCGGCAGCCTCGTCTACATCAACGGCGGCCACAACCCGCCGCTGCTGCTGCGTGCCGACGGCGGGGAACCGCTCGCGCTGGAGGTCACCGGGCCGGCCGTCGGGGTGCTCCCCGACTGCGTGTTCACGCTCGGCTACGCCCAGGTGAACCACGGGGACACGCTGTTCGTGTTCACCGACGGAGTGCCGGAGGCCCGTTGCCCCGACGGCACCTTCCTCGGGGACGCGCGGATGCTGGAGCTGCTCGCCGGCCCCCCGGGGAGCGGCAGTGAGGTGGTGGACCGGATGGACGCGGCCGTACGCGAGCACACCGGCACAGCCGAACAGCACGACGACGTGACCATGCTGGCCCTGCACCGGCCACGTGCGGCGCGGGGGCCGCACGGCGGCCCGGCCGTGGCCGTGGCGGACCGTCCCGCCCCGGCCCGTACGGCGGTGGCCTGATGGCCCGGACCATCGTGGTGCACTCGCACCGCGGCGGCACCGGGAAGTCCTCGGTCCTGGCGAACCTGGCCCTGCTGCTGGCGGGCGAGGGGCGCCGGGTGGGGGTGGTCGACACCGACATCCAGTCGCCCACCCTCGACCTGCTCTTCCGGCTCGGCCCGGGTCCCTCCCTGGCCGACTACCTGCTCGGGCGGTGCGAGATCGAGGCGGCCGCGCGGCGGGCGGGCCCGCGCGGGCCGTACGTCGTGCCGGCCCGGACCGGGACGGCGGCGCTGCGCGAGCTCATGGCGAGCGGGTACGACGTCGGGCTGCTGCCGGAGGGCTTCGACCGGCTCGCGGACCACTACGGTCTGGACGTCCTGCTGCTCGACACGCATGCAGGGCTGAACAACGAGTCGGTGGCCGCCATGGCGAGTGCCGACGTACTGATGATCATGGCAAGGGCGGACCGCATCGACCTGATGGGGGTGGAGGAGACGATCGCCCTCGCCGGGCGGCTCGCCTGCCGCCGCGCACTTGTCGTGAGCATGGCCCCAGTCGGGATCGACCGGGACGAGGCCCGCCGCCGGGCCGAGGAGGTGTACGGAGCCCCCCTGGCCGGAATCCTCCCGTACGTCCCGGAAATGGCGGCCCTGTACGGCGAACGCATATTCGCCGAAGCCCATCCCGACCACCCCCTGGTCGGTGAATTCCGCACCATCATCTCCGCGTTGGACGCACGTGACGAAGTATCCCGCGCCTGACGCTCCCCCCTTACGCCCTCCGCGAGCGGCGTGTTGAATCGGCAGCGATTCCTGAACAAGGAGAAAGAAGTCATGAAGATTCTTGTCGTCATGACGGCCAAGGCAACCCTCCACCTGCTGGACGGAGAAGAGCACCCCTCCGGATTCTGGGCCGAGGAATTCGTGGTCCCCTACAGCCAGTTCACCGCAGCGGGCCACACCGTGGACGTCGCGACGGTCGGCGGCCGGACCCCCACCGTGGACGAGACCAGCATCGACCCCAAGTTCCTCCAGTGGGTCCGCCCCCAGGGCTCGCCCGACGAGGACGCGGCCAACGCCGCCGAGTACGTCAGAGTCATCGAGAACACCCCCCAGCTCAAGTCCCCCCTCGCCGTGGAGTCCCTGACCGAGCAGGACGTCGCCGGGTACGACGGCCTGTACGTCAGCGGCGGCCACGGCGCCATCGGAGACCTCCCCAAGTCCGACGCCCTCGCGCAGGTCCTGCGCTGGGCCATCGCCCAGGACAAGCCGATCGCCACCGTCTGCCACGGCCACACCGCGCTGCTCGCCCTGCGCGACGGTGAGGGCCGCTGGCCCTTCGAGGGCTACCGGATGACCGCCTTCTCGCACAGCGAGGAACTGGTCACCAGCATGGCCGGCCGGCTCCCGCTGATCCTGGAGACCGAGCTGACCCGGCTCGGCGCCCGCTACGAGAAGGCCGACGTGATCTGGGACTCCCACGTCGTCGTCGACCGCAAGCTCACCACCGGCCAGAACCCGTACTCATCGAAGGCCCTCGCCGAGACGTTCCTGCAACAGCTCGCGAAGGGCTAGCACCCCCGCACCCCCGACACCGGAAGGCTTCAGCCATGACCAGGCGCGCGCTCAGCGACCAGCCCTTGGCCAACCCCGGGAAGCTGTTCATCGGCGGCAAGTGGGTACCGGCGCAGGACGGCCGGACCGAGCCGGACATCAGCCCCGTGGACGGACAGGAGATCGTACCGGTGGCCCAGGCCACCACCGCCGACGCGGACGCGGCCGTGACCGCCGCCCGCACGGCGTACGAGGAGGGTCCCTGGAGCAGACTGTCCGCCCAGGAGCGCGCCCTGCGGCTGAACCGGGTCGGGGAACTCATCGAACGCGACCTGGAGGAGATCGCCCTGCTGGAGACGGTGGACATGGGCAAGCCGTTCGCCTTCTCCAGCACGGTCGACGCCCCCATGGCCGCCCAGCTGATGCACTACTACGCCGGAGCCGTCACCCGCGTCGACGGCTCCTCCCGGGCCCCGGCCGGCGGCCAGCTGGCCTACACCCTGCGCGAGCCGCTCGGCGTGGTCTGCGCCATCACCCCCTTCAACTTCCCGCTGCTGCTGTCGATGACGAAGATCGCACCGGCTCTCGCGGCGGGGAACACGGTCGTCCACAAGCCCTCCCCGGCCACCCCGCTCACCGCCCTGAAGATCGCCGAGCTCTTCCAGGAGGCGGAGATCCCGGACGGCGTGCTCAACGTGATCACCGGTCCCGGTGTGGAACTCGGCGAGACCCTCACCGACCACCCCGGCATCGACAAGATCGCCTTCACCGGCTCCACCGCCGTCGGCCAGTCGATCATCCGCAAGTCGGCCGGCACCCTGAAGAAGGTCACGATGGAGCTCGGCGGCAAGTCCGCCAACATCGTCTTCGCCGACGCCGACCTCGACGCCGCCGAGGAACTCGCCTTCTTCGGCATCTACTACAACAAGGGCGAGATCTGCACCGCCGGCTCCCGGCTGCTGCTCCAGCGCCCGATCCACGACGAACTCGTCGAGCGCCTGGTCCGCCGGGCCGCCGCCCTCAAGCCCGGCGACCCGCGCGACCCGGAGACCCTCTTCGGGCCGCTGGCCCACCGCGGCCAGTTCGAGAAGGTCAGCTCCTACATCGAGATCGGCGAGAAGGAAGGCGCCGTCCTGCGCACCGGCGGCACCGGCTGGACCCCCGAGGGCGCCTCCAGCCAGGGCCTGTACTTCCTGCCGACCGTCTTCACCGGCGTCGACAACGGCATGCGCATCGCCCAGGAGGAGATCTTCGGCCCCGTGCTGTCGATCATCCCCTTCGACACCGAGGAAGACGCCATCCGCATCGCCAACGACAGCGCCTACGGGCTCGCCGCCGGCGTCCACACCAAGGACCTGCGGCGGGCGCACCGGGTCGCCTCCCAGATCAAGGCCGGCACGGTCTGGGTCAACTGCTACAACCAGTACGACCCCTCGGTGCCCTACGGCGGCTACAAGGCCTCCGGCTACGGGCGCGAATGCGGACCCGAATCCCTCGAGAGCTACACCCAGACCAAGTCGGTCTGGATCGGCATGGACTGACGGCCCGACAGTCCGACGGCCACGGCGGCCCGGCCGCCGCCACCCGGCAACCACCGCCCACGACGAGGAGCGGCACATGCGCACAGGCATCATCGGCACCGGGCGGATCGGCTCCGTCCTGGCACGCATCCTGGTGGCCGCCGGCCACGAGGTCGTGCTGGCGAACGCCCGCGGCCCGCGGTCCGTCGGCCCCCTACTGGCCGAACTGGGCCCGGCGGCCTCGGCGGCGCACCCCGCCGAGGCCGCCGAACGGGCCGACCTCCTGGTGCTGATGCTGCCCCACGCCGCCGTCCGCGGGCTGCTCCCGCCGGACTCCCTGCGCGACCGGCTCCTGGTGGACGCCACCAACGCGTTCAGCGGCCCGGGCACCCCCGCCGACCTCGGCGGACGCACCTCCAGCGAACTCGTCGCGGAGTGGTACCCCGGCGCCCGGGTCGTGAAGTCCCTGAACACCATGCATTACGAAACACTCGCCGTGGCCGGCACCGCCCAGGGCGAGCGCCTGGCCCATTTCACGGCGGGCGACGACGGAAAAGCGAAGGAAATCGTCGCGGGAATCATCACGGATCTCGGATTCGCCGCCGTCGACACCGGCCCGCTGCACTCCGGAGGAATTCTCCAGCAGCCCGGCGGGCCACTTTTCAACCGGCCGCTCACGGAAGCGCAGGCGCTGGCATGGATCTCTCACTGAACGTGAACGGAAGACCCGAGCGGTTCTCGGCCCGACCGACCGAACTGCTCGTGGAACGGCTCCGGGACGGCCTCGGCCTCACCGGCACCAAGGTCGGCTGCGACACCGGGCAGTGCGGCTCCTGCGTCGTCCGCCTCGACGGCCGGTCCGTCAAGAGCTGCCTGGTCCTCACCGCGGCGGCCGCCGGCTCCTCGGTGACCACCATCGAGGGCGTCGCCGCGGAGGACGGCGGGCTCACCGGCCTGCAGGAGGCGCTGCGCGAGGAGCACGGCACCCAGTGCGGGTTCTGCACCCCCGGCATGGTCATGGCCCTCGGCGAGCTCGTCGAGACCGCGCTCACCGACGACGCCGCCGGCCGCGCGGCCCCGACCGAGCCCGAGATCCGCGAGTGGCTCACCGGCAACCTGTGCCGCTGCACCGGCTACCACAGCGTCGTACGGGGCGTGCAGCGCGCCTGCGCCGCCGCCCGGGCCGAGGTCCGCGAGGGCCTCGGGGAGAGCGCGGCCGTGCCCGCCACCGCGTCCGGACAGGAGGGGTGAGGACATGACCGCAGTGACGGGGGAGAGCCCGGTCCGGGAACAGGAGCAGGACCGGGTGGAGTCACAGGACCGGGATCCGGGCGGCAGCGTGCTCGGCGTGCCCCTCGACGCCCGCGAGGACCCGCAGCTGCTGCGCGGGGAGGCGGTGTACGTCGCCGACGTCAACCTGCCCGGCACCACCCACATGGCCATCCTCGGCAGCCCGCTCGCCCACGCGCGGATCCTGTCGATCGAGACGAAGGCCGCCGAGCAGCTGCCCGGGGTGCTGAAGGTGGCCACCGCCGCCGACTTCGCCGACGTCATGCCGCTGCCCTGCATCTGGATCCCCGGCGGCGTCGAGAGCCACTTCCCGCCCCACCCCTACGGACTTCCCGGCGCCCGCCCGGTCCTGTCCGGCGACACCGTCCGGCACGTCGGCGACCCGGTCGCCGCGGTCGTCGCCGAGACCCCGCAGCAGGCCGCCGCGGCCCTGGCCGCCATCGCCGTCGAGTACGAGCCGCTGCCCGTGGTCACCCGCGCCGACCACGCCCTCGCCGACGGCGCCCCGCAGCTGCACGAGGCCGTCCCGGGCAACCTCAACGCGTACTGGACCTGCGGGGACAGGGAGAGCACCGACGCGGCCATCGCCGCGGCGGAGGTGACCGTCGAACTCGACCTGGTCAACCAGCGCACCATCAACAGCCCCATCGAACCCCGCGCCGCCGTCGGCGACTACAACGCCGCCACCGGCGAGTACACCCTGTACGCCACCACCCAGGGCCCGCACAACCACCGCTTCCTGCTGTCCGCACTGGTCCTCGGCATCCCCTTCAACCAGCTCCGGGTGATCGCCCCGACCGTCGGCGGCAGCTTCGGCACCAAGGGCTACCTGTACCCCGACATGGCGCTGGTCCTGCTGCTGTCCAAGGCGCTCGGCCGGCCCGTGAAGTGGGTGGACACCCGCACCGGCCTGATGAACTCCACCGTCCAGGGCCGCGACCACCGCCAGCACGTCACCCTCGCCGGCACCCGCGACGGCCGCATCACCGCCGTGCGCTGCACCAGCTACGCCAACCTCGGCGGCTACCCGTCGACCATCGGCCCCGGCGTCGCCACCGCCCTCATGGGCCGCTCCATCACCGGCATGTACGCGATCCCCGCCGCGTTCTGCGAGGTCTACGCCGCCTTCACCAACACCGTGCCGCTCGGCGCCCAGCGCGGCAGCGGCCGCGCCGAGGCCGCGTTCCTGATGGAACGCCTCGTCGACCGGTACGCCGGCGAGATCGGCATGGACCCGGCCGAGGTCCGCCGCGTCAACCTGGTGCCGAACGACCGCTTCCCGTACGACAACGGCCTCGGCTGGACGTACGACTCCGGGGACTACGCCCACAACTTCGACAAGGCCCTGCGGCTGGCCGGCTACGCCGACATGCCCGCCCGCAAGGCCGAGGCCCGCACCCGCGGCAAGCGCCTCGGCGTCGGGCTCGCCACCTACGTCGCCATCTGCGGCGTCGGCCCCTCCACCCGCATGTCCCAGGAGGGCATGCTGGGCGGCACCTGGGAGAGCGCCAACATCCGCGTCCACCCCACCGGCGAGGTCGCCGTCACCGTCGGCTCCGCCTCCACCGGCCAGAGCCACGGCACGGTCTTCGCGCAGGTCGCCGCCGCCGAGCTGGGCATCGACCCGGCCGCCGTCCGGGTGTACGAGGGGGACACGCTGAAGGCCCCGTACGGGCAGGGCACCTACGGCTCCCGCTCGTACAGCATGGCCGCGCCCGCGGTCGCCCTCACCGCCCGCAAGATCAAGGCCAAGATGGTCAGGGCCGGAGCGGTGCTCCTCGGCGTCCCCGAGGACCAGGTCGTCTACGACGCCGGCCGGGTCCACGAGGCGGGCAACCCCGACAACGGCAAGACGTTCTCCGAGATGGCGATGGCCCTCTGGTACGGCTGGGGGCTGCCCCCCGAGATCGAGCCGGCCCTCGACGAGACCACCCACTTCGACCCGCCGGACTTCAACTACCCCTTCGGCACGCACGTCGCCGTCGTCGAGATCGACGAACTCACCGGCGAGACGGAGGTGGTGGCGTACACGGCCGTCGACGACGCCGGGAACATCGGCAACCCCAAGGTGGTGCGCGGCCAGATCGAGGGCAGCATCCTCCACGGCCTCGGCCAGGCCCTGATGGAGGCCGCCGTCTACGACGAGCAGGGCATCCTCCTCACCCGCGACCTCGGCAGCTACGCCCTGCCGCGCGCGGCGGACGCGCCGTTCTTCACGCTCGACCGGACGGTCACGCCCAGCCCGCACAACGTGCTCGGCGCCAAGGGCGCCGGCGAGATCGCGACCGTGCCGCCCGCCGCGGCCGTCGTCAACGCCGTCGTCGACGCCCTGTCCGACCTGGGCGTCACCCACATCGACATGCCGCTCACCCCCGAGAAGGTCTGGCGCCGCCTGCGAGGAGAAGCCCAGTGATCCTCACCGACTTCGACTACGTCCGGCCCGCCGGCCTCGCCGAGGCCCTGGACCTGCTCTCCGGCACCCCGGACGCCCGGGTGCTGGCCGGCGGCCAGAGCCTGCTGCCCGCCCTGCGCGCCGGGCAGGACAGCGCCCGCCTGCTCGTCGACGTACGCCGGCTCCCGGAGCTGCGGGGCATCACCCGCACCCCCGGCGGGATCCGGATCGGCGCGCTCACCACCCTCGCCGAGCTCGCCGCCGACCCGCTCGTGCTCGCCGAGGCCCCGGAGCTCGCCGCGGCCGCCCGCGCCAACGGCGACCCCCAGGTCCGCAACCTCGGGACCGCCGGGGGCAACCTGGCCGTCCGCGGGCCGCGCGCCACCGACCTGCCCGCGGCCGCCATCGCCGCCGGCGCGGTGGTCGAACTGGCCGGCCCCGGCGGGCGCACCACCGCCACCGCCGAGGAACTGGAGAGCGACGGGCCGCCGCCCGGTGCCGTGATCACCGCACTGCTGGTGCCCGCCGCCGGGCCGGCCGCCGCCTTCGAGAAGACGGCCGACCGGGCGACGCGCTACCCGGTGTGCGCCGCCGCCGTGCGGATCACCCCCGAGGGGCCGCGGATCGCGGTCACCGGGGCCACCGCCCGCGCGCTGCGGCTGCGCGGGGTCGAGGCCCGGCTGCTCGGGGGCCCGTACACCACCGAGGCCGTGCTGGCGGCCTTCCGCGCCGAGCCCCGGGAGCTGTTCGTCCCCGGGCGCGGTGCCTCGGCCGAGTACCTCGGCCACCTCGCGGGAGTACTCACCGCCCGCGCGCTGCAGAGGGCGGAACGGGCCCTCGCCTGACCGCCCACCACGCGGAACCGACAGGAGTGGCCGACGTGACCAGGACGACCGCGGGGGTCCACCCGCGCCCGGGTGGCCCGCCGGCCGCCGGCTCCGGGGGCCACGCCTCCGGCACCGAAGGTTCCGGTTTCTGGGTCGTGGGCGCGGTCCTCGTCCTGCTGATGCTCTCCTCCTCCGTACCGTCCGCCCTCTACGTGCTCTACCAGGAGAGATGGGGCCTGTCCTCCGGGATGGTCACCGTCGTCTTCGCCGTGTACGCCGTCACCGTCCTGCTCGGGCTCCTGCTCTTCGGGTCCCTGTCCGACACCCTGGGCCGGCGCCCCGTGCTGGGCGCCGGGCTGGTCCTGGCGATCGCCTCCATGGGACTGTTCGCCGGCGCCCAGGGGCCCGCGCTGCTGCTCGCCGCCCGCGCCGTGCAGGGGCTCGCCGTGGGCCTGGCCACCGGGGCGATGGGGGCGGCCCTGCTGGAACTCGCCCCGCGCTCGCGGCCCGCCCTCGGCGCCCAGGTCAACAGTGCGGGGCCGACGGTGGGCATCGGGCTGGGCGGGATCGGAGCCGGGCTCCTGGTCCAGTACGCGCCCGCCCCGACGGTGCTCAGCTACCTGCTGCTCGTCGCCGCGTTCGCGGCCACGCTGGTCGGGGTCGCCCGGATGCGGGAGAGCGCCCCGCTCGGCCCGGGCGGGCGCAGCTGGCGGGTCGTCCCGCACCGGATCGGGGTCCCGGCCGCCGTGCGCGGCCGGTTCGCCGTGCTCGTGCTCACCGTCGTCGCCGTCTGGACCGTCGGCGGCTTCTACCTCTCGCTCGGGCCGCACCTGGCCCTGTCGCTGCTGCGGAGCACCAACTACCTCGTCGGCGGGGCCACCGTGGCCCTGCTGGCGGGCTCCGCCACCGCGGCCCAGCTGCTGCTGGGCCGCACCGCACCGCTGCGGACCGCCGTCCTCGGCCTGTGCGGGCTGCTCGCCGGGCTCGCACTGGTCCTGCTCGCCCTGTGGACCGGCTCCGCCGCGGTGTTCCTGGCCGGCACCGCCGTCCTCGGCAGCGGCTGGGGCGCGGCCTTCCTCGGTGCCTTCCGGGCGCTGAGCGCCCTGGCCGAACCGGAACACCGGGGCGAACTGACCGCCGCCGTCTACGTCTTCGCGTACCTCGCGATGAGCGTCCCGGCGGTGCTCGCCGGACTGCTCACCAACATCCACGGGCTGCACCGCACCTCCGTCGGCTTCATGGCCGCCGTCGCCGGGGTGTGCGTCCTGGCCCTGACCGCCACGCTGCGGCTGGCCGCCCGGACCCGGGCCGAAGGGAGTACGCCGTGAGCGCCGCCGACGCCACCGACCCGGGCGCCACCGATCCGGGCGCCACCGATCCGGGGGGCACCGACCCGGGGGGCACCGACCCGGGCGGCATCGACCTGCGCCGGGCCCTCGCCGGGCTGGAGGTCTTCGCCGCGCTGACCGGGGAGCAGCTCGACTGGCTGGTCTCGGTCTCCGAGCCCCGGGTCCTCGCCGACGGGGAGGTCCTCTTCCGCGACGGGGAGGAGGCCACCGGCTTCCACGTCCTGCTCTCGGGCGGGCTGGTCGTCACCAAGGTCGTGGACGGCCGGGAGGAGGTGCTCACCCGGCACTCCACCGAGGAGGAGGGCGTCGCCGCCGAGGACCACGACGGCAAGCCCTCGGCCGCGCACCGCTTCACCGGCGAGCTGCCGCTGCTGACGGACGGCGCGTACGTGGCCACGGCCGCCGCGAGCGGGCCGGCGACGATCGTGGTCGCCTACCCGAAGCCGGTGTTCTTCGAGATGCTGACCCGCTGCAACGGCGTGGCGGCCGTGCTGATCCCCGTGTTGGCCTGGCGGATCAAGTCCTCCGAGGTGCAGGCCCGCAAACGGGCCACCGTCGAGGCCCTCGGGACGCTCGCCGCGGGCCTCGCGCACGAGCTGAACAACCCGGCGGCCGCCGTCGCCCGGGCGGCCCAGGAGCTCTCGCCGGCCCTGGACCGGCTCACCCGCAGCGCCCACGCCTGGGGCGCCGCCGCGGGCGGCGCGGAGCGCGCCGTACTGGACCGGGTGGCGGAGGAGCTGGACAAGCTGCCCCCGCCCGCCACCACCGACCCGCTCGCGCAGGCCGACGCCGAGGAGGAGGTCGCCGACTGGGCGGAGGAGGCGGGCGCCGAGCGCCCCGGCCTGCTCGGCGCGGGAATCGCCGACCTCGGGCTGGAGCTGGGCTGGCTGCTGGAGCGGCTGGAGGGCATCGGAGAGCCGGCCCTGCCCGTCGCCCTGGACCACCTGGCGGCCCTGCTGGAGGTCCGGGCGCTGGCCGCGGAGCTGCGCGCGGCCGGTCCGAGGATCTCCCAACTGGTCGCTGCCACCCGTGATTACGCCAATCTCGACCGGGCGCCCGAGCAGCGCTTCGCGGTGCCCGACGGACTGGAGAACACGCTGGTCGTGCTGCGTGCCAAGCTCGTCGGCATCACCATCGTGCGCGCGTACGAACCGGACCTGCCCGAACTGACGGGCTACCCGAGCGAGCTGAACCAGGTGTGGACGAACCTGGTCGACAACGCGGCCGAGGCCATGGAGGGCTCCGGCACCCTCACCCTGCGGGTGCGGGCCGAGGGCGCCTGCCTGGTCGTGGAAGTGGCCGATACCGGGCGGGGGATCCCCGAGGACTCCCTGCCGCGGATCTTCGAGCCCTTCTACACGACCAAGGACGTGGGCAAGGGAACCGGCCTCGGGCTGCACCTCAGCTACCGCATCGTGACCCAGCGCCACCGCGGGTCGATCACGGCCCGCTCGCGTCCGGGGGAGACCCGGATGATCGTCCGGCTGCCGCTGGGCGCGGCCGCCGCCTGCGCCGAACCACCGTCCGAACCCACCACCACCAGTTGAAACGGAGTCGCCATGGCCACGTACGACATCTCCAAGCTGCACCCGGTCTTCGTCCGGCAGATGGACGCGCTCGCCGCGCTGGACATCGACGCGGTGATGAAGAACTACACCGACGACGCCGTGCTGGTCCGCTTCGAGGGCGCCTCGGTCGGGATCGACGCCGTGCGCGAGACGTTCGCCGGCTACCTGACGCTGAAGCCGACCCTGGTGGAACTGAAGGAGTACATCGAGACCGACGACACGATCTTCTACCGGGCGATCATGAATCTGAACGGCGCGCCGGAGCACGCATTCGGGACACTGGTGGTCCGCGATGGCCGGATCTGGCGCCAGACCGCCGGCTTCGGGAGCTGACCGGCGATATCCGGGTAGCGTGTGCGGGGAGGGCGGGGCAGCGCCCTCCCCGTGCGCGTAGGGAAATGGCTAAGGGGAGGTCATGGAACGCGAAACCGGTCGTATCGAGGCATTCAGCGATGGTGTATTCGCCATCGTCATCACGATTCTGGTCCTGGAGCTCAAGGTTCCGGAGGAGACGGGATCCGACTTCTGGCACGGCGTGTGGGAACAGTGGCCGCACTATGCGGCGTACGTGGTGAGTTTCCTCATCATCGGCGTGATGTGGGTGAACCACCACACCATCTTCACGCATCTCAAGCGAGTGGACCGACCCCTGTTGTTCCTGAATCTCGTGGTGCTGATGGTGGTATCGGTGATCCCGTACACCACCACCGTCCTCGCGGAACACCTCGTCCACGGCGGCAGCTCCGCCAACTCGGCCGCGGTGCTCTACAGTTCGGTCACCGTCGCCTACGCGCTCGCCTTCCTGGCCTTCTGGTGGTACGTCACCCGGGTCGGCCACCTGTTCCACGAACACGTCGACCGGGAAGGCGCCCGCGCCACCCGCATGCGCTTCGGTCTGGGCGCCGTCGCCTACCCGCTCACCGTCGTCCTGTCACTCTTCTCCGCCACCCTCACTCTCGTCGCACACTTCGTCATTGCGCTCTACTATGCGGCGAACCAGATCCCCATCCCCCTCGTGGTAGAAGAAGAGCGGCTCGAATCTGCCAGCGACCTCAGGAAGTAGCCGCCACGGCCTACGGCCGTTTGGGGCCGTCAAGTAGGGTATTGGATCTAGTGGTCGCGGGGGAGGCCCAGATGGCTCGAACAGTGCTGCCGGAGGAATCCGCCAAGGAAATCTCCGAATTGATCGACGTCCTGATCTCTCTGTTCTTCGAATCGTTACCCCGGCGGGACCAGCGAAACTGGGCCCGCGTATATCTCAACGGCCTCGTGCGCACCAGCGGGAAGAAAACGATCCGCAACATCGCCGGAACGGGAGCGAGTTCCGTCGAGCAGAGCCTCCAGCAGTTCATCAGCAAGTCGCCGTGGGACTGGACCCCCGTACGGCGCTCGCTCGCCCAGTACCTCGAACGCACCGCCCAGCGCCCGCTCGCCTGGGTGGTCCGGCCCATGGTCATCGAGAAGGCGGGCGACCGCTCCGTCGGCGTCGGCCGGCAGTTCGTCCCCCAGCTCGGCCGCACCGCCAACTGCCAGCAGGCCAGCGGGATCTGGCTCGCCTCCAGCGAGTCCAGCTTCCCCGTCGAGTGGACCCTCACCCTGCCCGCGCCCTGGACGAGCGAACTGCTGCGCCGCCGCCGGGCCGGGATCCCCGACACGGCGCGCTCGCTCACCCCCGCCCAGGACGCCGTGCACGCCGTCCAGCGGATGGCCGCCACCTGGCAGCTCCAGCGGCGGCCCGTGGTGATGGAGGTCGCGGGCGGCGACGTCGCCAGCTGCGTCGAGTCCTTCACCCTCCAGGACATCCCGTTCGTCTTCAAGGTCGACGGCTCGCTGCCGGTCTCCTTCGGCGGCGCCGGCCGCCAGCGGCCCGGTCCGTACACGGCGCCCGCCCGCGAGCTGATCGACTCCCTGCGCTCCCAGCGGCGCGTCGTCGAGTGGACCCGGCACGGCCGGGCCGAGGGAGCGGTGACCCTGCTGACCTCGGCCGCCATCCTCGCCGCTCCCGGCGAGGACCGTCCCGTACCGCTCCCGCCGACCCCGCTGCTGCTCATGGGCGCCTGGACGGAGGCGGCGCTGATGCCCACCGAGTTCTGGATCACCAACATCGGCGACCGGCCCCTGGCCCAGCTCTTCCTGCTGGCCAAACTCACCGACCGGGTGTCCCTCGACTTCGCCGAGACCTGCGAACCCGTCGGCATCCGTGACTTCGAGGGCCGCTCCTTCCGCGGCTGGCACCACCACGCCACCCTCGCGAGCGTCGCCCACGCGTCCATGCTGCTCGGCTCCCGTGGCCGGACGTCCGCCGGCGCCGGATACCCCGGCCCCGCCCGCGGCCCCCTCGGCCCCGCCCGCGCCGCCGTCACCCCGGCGGGCCGCCCCACCGGCGCCGCGCCCGCCGTCACCGCCACGGCACCCGCCACCAGCGCCGCCCGAACCGGCCCGGCGCCGGTGCTGCCTCCCCGGCCGTTCATCCCCGGCCAGAGCGCCCGGCGCGCGTACATCCGCTGACCCGTCCGCCGGAACCCGCCCCGGACGGGGGCGCACCGTGGCCCGGATCCCTCTCGCGGCCTTTCGGGGTCATGTCCCGTAGGAAGCCACGAGAGGGTCCGCCACGTCCTGGACGATCGGCCCGGGCGGCATTCGTGCCGGTCCGTGGGAGAATGAAGTACGTGCGTTTTCCCGGCTGCCCCGCATGGGTATGACGGGATCCTCCGACTGACTGGGATGTTCTGCACGTGCGTTTCCTCAATGACCTGAAGCCGCCGTACGACCTGACGTACGACGATGTGTTCATGGTGCCGAGCCGTTCTGCGGTCGGTTCCCGCCAGGGCGTCGACCTCGCGTCGCCCGACGGCACCGGCACCACCATCCCGCTCGTCGTGGCGAACATGACCGCCATCGCGGGCCGCCGGATGGCCGAGACCGTAGCCCGCCGCGGCGGCCTCGTGGTCATCCCGCAGGACATCCCGATCGAGGTCGTCACCGACGTCATCTCCTGGGTCAAGACCCGCCACCACGTGCTCGACACCCCGATCACGCTGGCGCCCACCCAGACCGTCGCCGACGCCCTGTCGCTGCTGCCCAAGCGGGCCCACGGCGCCGGTGTCGTCGTCGACGCCGACAACCGCCCGATCGGCGTGGTCACCGACCACGACCTGACCGGCGTGGACCGCTTCACCCAGCTCTCCGAGGTCATGTCGAAGGAGCTCCTGCTCATCGACGCCGACATCGACCCCCGCGAGGCCTTCAACCAGCTCGACGCCGGCCACCGCAAGCTGGCCCCCGCCGTCGACGGGGACGGCCGCCTCGTCGGCATCCTGACCCGCAAGGGCGCCCTCCGCGCGACCCTGTACACCCCGGCCACCGACGCCGCCGGCAAGCTGCGCATCGCCGCGGCCATCGGCATCAACGGCGACTACGTCGGCAAGGCCAAGCAGCTCCTCGACGCGGGCGTCGACACCCTCGTCATCGACACGGCCCACGGCCACCAGGAGTCGATGATCAACGCGGTCAGGGCCGTGCGCGCGCTGGACCCGCAGGTCCCGATCGTCGCGGGCAACATCGTCGCCGCCGAGGGCGTCAAGGACCTCGTCGACGCCGGCGCCGACATCATCAAGGTCGGCGTGGGCCCCGGCGCCATGTGCACCACCCGCATGATGACCGGCGTGGGCCGCCCGCAGTTCTCCGCGGTGCTGGAGTGCGCCGCCGAGGCCAGGAAGTACGGCAAGCACGTCTGGGCCGACGGCGGCGTCCGCCACCCGCGCGACGTGGCCATGGCCCTGGCGGCCGGCGCGTCCAACGTGATGATCGGCTCCTGGTTCGCGGGCACCTACGAGTCCCCGGGCGACCTCCAGCAGACCGCCGACGGCCGGCTCTACAAGGAGTCCTTCGGCATGGCCTCGGCCCGCGCCGTCCGCAACCGCACCTCGGAGGAGTCCGCCTACGACCGCGCCCGCAAGGCGCTGTTCGAGGAGGGCATCTCCACCTCCCGCATGTTCCTCGACCCCCAGCGCCCGGGCGTCGAGGACCTGATCGACTCGATCATCGCCGGTGTCCGCTCCTCCTGCACCTACGCGGGCGCGGGCTCCCTGGCCGAGTTCGCCGAGAACGCCGTCGTCGGCGTCCAGTCCGCGGCCGGCTACGCCGAGGGCAAGCCGCTCCACGCCAGCTGGAGCTGACCCGCCCCTGAGGCCCACCCGGGTCGTCCCGGTGGCCCCGGGCCCGTTCCTCGCGGACGGGCCCGGGGCCACCGGCGTTCCGGGGGCGGCCCGGCCTGGTCAGGCGGAGGCCAGGCCTGGTCAGGGGCGGGGGCGCTGCTCCCCGGGGGCGGAGCTGTGCACGCCCGCCCGGTACTTGGGGATCCGCAGGGTGACCTTCATGCCGGCCCCGACGCCCGTCTCGATCACCGGCCCGTACGCGTCCCCGTAGACCTGCCGGATCCGCTCGTCCACGTTCGTCAGCCCGATCCCGGACGAGGAGCCGGCCTGCTCCCCGGCCAGGATCCGCCGCAGCAGGGTCGGGTCCATCCCCACCCCGTTGTCCTCGATGCTGATCACCGCCTCCGCCCCCGCGTCCCGGGCGGCGATCGTGATCAGGCACTCCCCGGCGGAGTTCTCCAGCCCGTGCTTGACCGCGTTCTCCACCAGCGGCTGCAGGCACAGGAACGGCAGCGCCACCGGCAGCACCTCGGGAGCCACCTGCAGGGTCACCTTCAGCCGGTCCCCGAACCGGGCCCCCGCCAGGGCCAGGTACTGCTCGATGGACCGCAGCTCCTCGGCGAGCGTGGTGAACTCCCCGTGCCTGCGGAAGGAGTAGCGGGTGAAGTCGGCGAACTCCAGCAGCAGGTCACGGGCCCGCTCCGGGTCGGTCCGGACGAACGAGGCGATCGCGGCCAGGGAGTTGAAGATGAAGTGCGGGGAGATCTGCGCCCGCAGCGCCTTGATCTCCGCCTCCATCAGCCGGGTCCGCGACCGGTCCAGCTCGGCCAGCTCCAGCTGCACCGACACCCACCGCGCCACCTCGGTCGCCGCCCGCACCAGCACCGCCGACTCCCGCGAGCCGTACGCCACCAGCGCCCCCAGCACCCCGTCCTCGCCGGTGAGCGGGGCGACCACCGCCCACTTCAGCGGGCAGTCGGGCCGCTGGCACTCGGTCCGCACGCTCTGGCTCCGCCCCGAGTCCAGCATGACCGCGACCCGGGCCATCGCCCGCCGCTGGTGGTGGTCGGCGCCCGGCCCGTCCCAGGCCAGCACCGCATCCCGGTCCGTCAGGCACAGCGCCTCCGTCCCCAGCAGGGAGCGCAGCCGGCGGGCGGCCTTGCGCGCGGCGTCCTCGGTCAGCCCGGCGCGCAGCGGGGGAGCGGCCAGCGCCGCGGTGTACAGGGTGTGGAACGTGGCCCGCTCCACCGGAGTGCCCAGGTCCGGGCCGGCCGCCCGCTCGGCGCGCCGGGCGTGCCACCGCCCGCCCGCCCAGCCCAGGACCAGTAGCACCGCCCCCGACACCGCCGAGGCGGCCAGCAGCGCCGTGGTCACGCCGTGCCTCCGGTGGTTCGAGCACCGCCCGCACGCCGGCAGCCCGTACGCCTGCCGCCCGTACGGCCGCGGCCCGTACGCCCGTGGTCCGGGCGGCCGCCGCCCGGCAGGGCCCCGGCCACGCTCTCCGGCAGGTGCAGCCGGGCCAGGGTCGCCGCCGTCCCCGCCGGGACCCGCGACCGGGTCGCCACCGACACCAGCGCCATGGTCATGAAGCCCAGCGGCACCGACCAGGCCGCCGGCCAGGCCAGCAGCGCGTGCGCCCAGCCCTCCCGGGCCAGCCCCGCCCGGGTCGCCAGCACCGCGCCCAGCGCCGCCCCGCCGCCCGTGACCATGCCGGCGACCGCCCCGGGCGGGGTCAGGCCGCGCCACCAGATCCCCAGCACCAGCAGCGGACAGAACGACGAGGCCGACACCGCGAACGCCAGCCCCACCGCGTCCGCCACCGGTACGTCCGCCAGGGCCACGCTCCCGGCCAGCGGCACCAGCATCGCCACCAGCACCGCGATGCGGAAGGTCCGCACCCCTCGCCGGGCCAGCACGTCCTGGTGCAGCACCCCGGCCACCGCCATGGTCAGCCCCGAGGCCGTCGACAGGAACGCCGCGAACGCGCCCCCGGCCAGCAGCGCCCCCAGCAGCTCCCCGAGCAGTCCGCCCAGCATCCGCTCCGGCAGCACCAGCACCGCCGCGTCGGCGTCGCCGGTCAGCGCCAGCTCGGGCACGTAGGTCCGGCCGAGGGCCCCGTACAACGGCGGCAGCAGGTAGAAGAAGCCGAGCAGGGCGAGCACCGCCAGGGTGGTGCGGCGCGCGGCCGGGCCGTTGGGGCTCGTGTAGAACCGCACCGCGACGTGCGGCAGCCCCATCGTGCCCAGGAAGGTCGCCAGGATCAGCCCGTACGTCGCGTACAGGCCGAACGCCTGCCGGTCCCCGCCCAGCGGCTGCGACCAGCGCGAGGCCCCGGCCCCGGCGGCCGGCCGGGACAGCGGGACGGGGGTGCCGGGCGTGAACTCCAGCCGCGCAGGGGCCCGTACGAGGTGTTCCCCGGCCGGGAGGGTCAGCAGGGCGTCCGTGTGCGTCCGGCCGTCCACCTGCCCGGTGACGGTCACCGTCAGCGGTGCGTCCAGGATGAGGCGGACGTCCTCGGCGAGGGTGACCGCGGTGTGCTCGCGGAAGGCCGCCGGGGCGTCGAAGGAGGCCCGGGGCGCGCCGTCCCCGGCCCAGGCGGCCAGCAGGAAGAACGCGGGGACCAGCAGCGCGGTGAGCTTGAGCCAGTACTGGAAGGCCTGCACGAAGGTGATGCTGCGCATGCCGCCGGCCGCCACGGCCGCGGTCACCACGGAGGCGACGACGACCCCGCCCACCCAGTGCGGGGCCCCGGTCAGGATCTCCAGGGTCAGCCCGGCGCCCTGCAACTGCGGCAGGAGGTACAGCCAGCCGACCCCGACCACGAACAGCACCGCGGTCCGGCGCACCGCCTGCGACTGGAGGCGGGCCTCGGCGAAGTCGGGCAGCGTGTACGCGCCCGAGCGGCGCAGCGGGGCCGCCACGAGGGCCAGCAGCACCAGGTAGCCGGCGGTGTAGCCCAGCGGGTACCAGAGCATGTCGGGCCCCTGGAGCATCACCAGCCCCGCCACCCCCAGGAAGGAGGCCGCGGAGAGGTACTCCCCGCTGATGGCCGCTGCGTTGAGGCGGGGGCCCACGGTGCGCGAGGCGACGTAGAAGTCGGAGGTGGTCCGTGATATCCGCAGGCCCAGCGCGCCGACCAGGACCGTCACCAGGACGACGACGGTGACCGCGGTCAGCGCGTACGTCTGGTTCACCGGGGGTCCTTCGGCCGGGGAGGGGGGAGGGCGGGGTGACCGGATTCTACGCAGCGCAACCGGCCCGCGACAGGCGGGATCCGGCGTGTTCCGGGGCCTGCCGTCGGCCACCCGGGACCTGCGGAGGTGCCTGCGAAGGCGCCTCGGGAGGCGCCTCGGGGGCTTCAGGGCGCGGGGTCGCGGTGGTCCGTGCAGTCCCGCAGAGCGATCTCCAGCTCCACGTACGAGTCCTCGGCGCGCCGGAAGGCCAGCCGCAGTGCGGCCTCAGCCCGGGGCGGGAGCTGGAGGTGGGACCCCTCGTTCACCGCGTACAGGACGTCGGCCCAGCGGGCGGCGGCGCTGCGCAGCCGGGCGAGGAGCACCTCGGCCTCGGCGGGACCGGCCGGCCGGGTCCGGGGCAGTCCGGCCACTGCGTCGAGCAGCGCCTGGATCTCGGCCATCGGCACCCACCCCCCTTCCCTGACCTTCGCTGATGACCCGCGTTCCCACGATAGGGGCGGCCGGGGGGCCGGGCGCATGCGACCGCCGCCCTTGCGACCGACGGCACGGCTGGGGCGCCGTACGTCCCGTGCGACGCGACGAACGGCCCGGCCGCGCGCCGGACGGTCGGCGGATCAGCCGGTCGCCTGGCGCATCAGCAGGTCCCGCAGCTGGCGCGCGTGCCGGCGGCTGACCTGGAGCTCGGCGGCGCCGATGCGGACGCTGGTGGTGCCGGCGTCGATCCGCAGCTCGTCGATCCTGCGCAGTGCCACCAGGTGGCGGCGGTGGATGCGGACGAACCCGCGGGGTGCCCAGCGCTCCTCCAGGGTGGACAGCGGGATGCGGACCAGGTGGCTGCCGGCGTCGGTGTGCAGCCGGGCGTAGTCCCCCTGGGCCTCGACGTAGGCGATGTCGGCGATGGCCACGAACCGGGTGACCCCGCCGAGCTCGACGGCGATCAGGTCCTGGGCGCGGTCGGCGGCGGCCGCGGCCGCGCTCCCCGCGGCGGGGGCCGCGGCGGTGTCCGGGGCGGGGCGGTGCCGTGCCGGGCCGGCCAGCGGCACCGCGGGCGGGCCGGGCGGGCCGGCCGCGCCGGGCGGCCGCTGCGCGGCGCTGCGGCCGAGGTGGTCGCTGGCCCGCCGGACGGCCTCGGCCAGCCGCTCCGGCCGGACCGGCTTGAGGACGTAGTCCACGGCCTTGAGGTCGAAGGCCTGTACGGCGAAGCCCTCGTGGGCGGTGACGAACACGACCAGCGGCGGATGCGCGAACCCGGCCAGCAGGCGGGCGACGTCGAGGCCGGTGAGCCCGGCCATGTGGATGTCGAGGAAGACCACGTCGATGGCGTCGGCCCCGTCGGGCCCGCTCTCCAGCGCGCGGGTGATCCGGCGCAGGGCCCCGGTCGCGTCGCAGGCGCCTTCGGCGCTCAGGACGCGGTCGTCGGACCGCAGCAGGTACAGGAGTTCCTCGAGGAGCGGCTTCTCGTCGTCGACGGCCAGTACGCGCAGCATGCGACGAGAGTGTAGGGAGCGGCGCGCCGTGGCGGAACGGTGCGCGGCCCGCCCGCCGGGGGAGGGGGAGGCGGGGGGCCGCGCGGCTCGCAGGGTGGGGGGGAGGTGAGGGGAAGGGGTCAGGAGATGGTGATCAGCTTGCCGTCGGGGGAGACGGCGTACCAGGTGCCGCCGACGCCCTGGCCGTTGGTGTCACCGGGCTTCTTGTCGCCGGTGAAGGTGTAGATGGGCCAGCAGTCGACGCTCTGCTGCTTCTTGCCGTCGGGGCGGTCGAGGACCGAGAAGCCCTTCTCGATGATGCCCTTGGCGTTGGCCTTGTCCACCGGGGGCACGACCGGCCACTTGGCCACGCAGTCGCCGGTGCAGTTGGAGGCCATCGGCCAGGCGGTGTCCTTCTTGAAGCGGTAGACCGTCATGCCGTTGCCGTCGACGATGTGGTCGCCGAGCTTGGGGTCCTTCGCCACGGACAGGGACCCCTGGGCCGGGGCGGCGCCGCCGGAGCCCTCACCGGAGCCAGAGCCGGAGCTGCCGGCCCCCTTGGCGGCCTTCTTGCCGTCGGGGGCGAGCGCGAACCAGGTGCCGCCGACGCCCTGGCCGTTCTGCTCGCCGGCCTTGGTGTCCTTGGCGTAGCGGTACACCGGCCAGCCGCCCACCGTCAGCTGCTTGCTGCCGTCGCTGCGGACGACCTCGCCGAGCACGGACGCGTCCATGCCCGAGGCGGCGGTGACGTCGCCGGCCGCGACCGCGGGCCAGGCCTTGGCGCAGTCGCCGTCGCAGTTGGACTTCGGCGGCTTGGGGGTGTCCTTGTCGAAGCGGTAGAGGGTGAAGCCGGCGCTGTCGGTGAGGACCTGGCCGAGCTGCTCGGTCTGCGCGATCGCCAGCTGCCCGGCGGCCTTGGTGCCCGGGTTCGCGCCCGCACCCGCGTCGCCGCCCGAGCCGTAGTCCGAGCCGTACTCCGAACCCGCCTGCGCGGCGGCCCCCGCCGGCTTGACCGCGCCGGCCTTGGTCTCGCCCTGGCCGCAGGCCGTGGCGGTCAGTGCGACGAAGACCGCCACGGTGGCCAGGGTGGTTCCGCGCTTGATGCCCATCTCGATCTCTCCCACGTCGGTGTTCCCGTGTCCGGCGCCCCGATGTGCGGTGCGTCGGCAACTGTGCTCAGGACACGGGGTGGGGAGCCCGGTCTGTTCACGGCGGGCGGTGTGGGGTGTTTCACTCAGCCGCCGTCGAACCCGGCCCGCCGCAGAGCCGTGACCACAGCAAGGCCCATCGCCCGGTGTCCGGCGTCATTGGGGTGCAGCCCGTCCTCCAGGTGCTCGGGTCCGAGCAGGTCCCGGCCGGGCAGCAGGGCCAGCCGGTCGTCCCCGGCGGCGACCCGGTCCCGGGCGGCCCGCTCCATCGCGTCGCGCAGGGCGCCCAGGGTGGCGCCGAGCCGGTTCGGGGTGCGCTCGGCGTCGGGCCGCAGCACCGGGGAGACCAGCAGCAGCGGGGTGCGGGGGTGCCCCTGGCGGACCAGGTCGAGGAAGGTGCGGGTGGTCTCGTACAGCAGGGGTGCCGAATGCGGCACGCGGGACCAGCAGTTGGTGCCGAAGGCGAGGGTGAGGACGTCGGCGGGGAGGGCGGCGAGCTGCTCGGCGGTGGCGAGCTCGCCGCGCGCGGCGCCCGCGTACCCGAGGTTGATCGTGTCCCAGCCGAGCGCCCGCCCGGCGACGGCCGGCCAGCCGTGGGCGGGGCGGGTCGACCACCAGCCCTCGGTGATCGAGTCGCCGTGCACCACCCAGCGCGGCGCGGCCGGCGCCGGGGCGACGGGGCCGCCGATCCCGCGCAGGCCCAGGATCAGCGGGGACTGCGCCTCGGGCGGGTGGACGGTGAAGGGGCCGGGCCCACCGGGCAGGCCGATCCGGACGACGGCCTCGGGGGCCGGGTCGGTCCACACCTCGCGGACCATGCCGTGGCGGTCCCACAGGGCGAAGCCGTGGGAGAGGTCACGCAGCGCGTCGGTGGGGCCGGGGACGGTGGCCCGGTAGTGGATCTCCAGGGCGCGCGCCGTGTCGTCCGCGGTGAACTCCAGCCGCACCCCGATCGGCAGCGTGGCCCGCTCGCCGGTGTCCCAGGGCAGCCGCAGGGTGTCGTCGGGATCGGCGCGGACCGGGCGGCCGCGGTCGAGCCAGGCGACCCCGCGCAGGAAGGGCTGCGGATCGAGCCAGGCGGTGGCCGTGGTGTCGGCATCCATGGCCGCACGCTGCGGCAATTCTGACGGTCTGTCAAGAAGGACGGTTTGGGCGATTCACGCACTGATCGATCATCCGCGTGCAACAAAGGGCTGCTCAGAACGGATCCGTGCAACGATCGTGCGCCAATGTGCAAGGATGGTGCATTACGGGCGGTATCTCTCAGCTCGTAGGCTCACTCGCTGTACGTGGAGTGGCGCGGTCCGCCTGCTCGGCGGTCCGCCCATGCCCAGACACCTGTCTGCGTCCTGCTCCGGATCGCTGCGGCCGATGCCTCAACCCCCATCCGCAGTGTCAAAGGAGTCCCCTCGTGCTCGACCACGACCAGGCGCCGCCGCTCCCGAAGGAGTCGCGGGGGTCTGTGAACCCGCTGCTCCGCCGCAAGCCCGTCGAGCAGCTCGTCGCCGAGGGTGGCCAGGGTGAGGGCGGCACGCTGCGCCGCTCGCTCACGATGTGGCAGCTGACCATGATCAGCATCGGCGCCACCCTGGGCACCGGCATCTTCGTCGTCCTCGGCACCGCCGCCCCCAAGGCCGGCCCCGCCGTGACGATCTCCTTCATCATCGCGGGCCTGACCGCGCTCTTCTCGGCCCTCTCCTACGCCGAGCTGGCCGGCTCCGTTCCGGTCTCGGGCTCCTCGTACTCGTACGCGTACGCCACCATGGGCGAGTTCATAGCCTGGATCTGCGGCTGGTGCCTGGTCCTGGAGTACGCCGTCTCCGTCGCGGCCGTGGCCGTCGGCTGGGGCCAGTACCTCAATGAGCTCCTCGACGGGACCATCGGCGTCACCATCCCCGAGTCGGTCTCCGCACCGCTGGGCGAGGGCGGCTTCATCAACCTGCCGGCGCTGGTCGTCGTCCTGCTCTCGATGGTCTTCCTGATGCGCGGCGCCAAGGAGAGCGCCACGGTCAACTCGATCATGGTCGCGGTGAAGATCGTCACCCTGCTGCTCTTCATCGGCATCGGCGTCATGGGCATCAAGTCCGGCAACTACACGCCGCTCGCCCCGCTCGGCGTCACCGGTATCAGCGCCGCCGCCTCCACCCTCTTCTTCTCGTACATCGGCTTCGACGCCGCCTCCACCGCCGGTGAGGAAGCCAAGAACCCGAAGAAGGACCTGCCGCGCGCGATCATGCTGTCGCTGGGCATCGTCACCGTCCTCTACGTCCTCGTCGCCTTCGTCGCCGTCGGCGCCATGCCGTGGCAGGACTTCGAGGGCACCGAGGCCGCGCTCGCCCAGATCATGACCGACGTCACCGGCACCAGCGTCTGGGGCGTCGTCCTCGCCGCCGGCGCCGTGATCGCGATCTTCTCCGTCGTCTTCGCCGTCCTCTACGGCCAGACCCGCATCCTCTTCGCGATGTCCCGCGACGGCCTCGTCCCCAAGGTCTTCGCCAAGGTCGACGAGAAGACCGGCGCCCCCCGCGCCAACGTCGTCCTCGTCTCCGTCTTCTGCGGCGTCCTCGCGGCCTTCATCCCGTTGGGCAAGCTCGCCGACGCCACCAGCATCGGCACCCTCTTCGCCTTCGGCCTGGTCAACGTCGCCGTGATCGTCCTGCGCCGCACCAAGCCCGACATGCCGCGCACCTTCAAGGTGGCGCTCTTCCCGGTCACGCCGATCCTGGGCTTCCTCGCCTGCGGCTACATGATGTTCAGCCTCGATATGGCCACGTGGATGGTCTTCGGTGGCTGGATGGCGGTCGGCCTCGTGGTGTACTTCAGCTACGGCATCCGCCGCTCCCGACTGGCCACGGAAGAAGTGGCCACAGCAGAAATGTGATCCACCCGCAGTGCGACTGAACGATCTCGACGAACGCATCGTGCACGCCCTCGCCGAGGACGCCCGCCGCTCCTACGCGGACATCGGCTCCGAGGTCGGACTCTCCGCCCCCGCCGTGAAGCGGCGGGTGGACCGGCTGCGCGCCGAAGGGGCCATCACCGGCTTCACCGTCCGCGTCGACCCCGCCGCCATGGGCTGGGAAACCGAGGGTTTCATCGAGATCTACTGCCGCCACAACACCTCCCCGGACGACATCCGACGGGGACTGGAGCGGTACCCGGAGGTGGTGTCCGCGTCGACCGTGACCGGCGACGCGGACGCCCTGGTCCAGGTCTTCGCCTCCGACATGCGGCACTTCGAGCGGGTCCTGGAGCGCATCGCGGGCGAGCCCTTCGTGGAGCGCACCAAGTCCGTGCTCGTCCTCTCCCCGCTCCTGCGCCGCTTCACCTCCGGCGCCCCCGCGTAGGGGCCCGGCAGGAGACGGGTCCCCACGGCCCGCGGCGGCAGCAGAGGTACGACGGAAGGCCCCCGGCACATCGTGCCGGGGGCCTTCCGCCTACCCGCACCGCGCCCCGCGGGGGCGGGGGCGGGGGCGGCGCTCACCGGCCGCCGCGGGCCGCGGCCGCGGGCGCCGGGTCGGCCCCGACGGCCTGTCGGCGGGCCAGCAGCATCCGCCGCTCCTCCTCCGTCAGTCCGCCCCACACCCCGAAGGGCTCGCGCGTCCGCAGGGCGTGCTCCAGGCACGCGACCCGCACCGGGCAGACCGCGCACACCCGCTTGGCCGCCCCGTCGCGCTCATCCCGCTCCGGACCCCGCTCGCCCGCCGGGTGGTAGAAGCGGCCGGGGCCCAGGTTCCGGCAGGCCGCGCGCAGCTGCCACTGCCAGTGGTGGTACGCGGCCCCCGGCAGCCGTGAGACGTCGTTCATGGCGGTGTACCTCCTGTCGTCGATGAGTCCGCGTGTGACCGCTCGACGCCCCGCCAAACCTGCCGACCGCCCCGCCCCGCACCGGATGGCGCGATTCCGCCCCTGGAGGGCCGAGGGCGGGGGCCGGGTCACGACTGCGGGGCCGCCGGGGTGCGCAGGCCGATGAAGGCCGGGCGGCGGCGCAGGGCGAAGCCCATCGACTCGTACAGGGCGATCGCCCCCGTGTTGTCCGCCGCGGCGTGCAGGAACGGCTGCTCGCCGCGGGCCACGACCTCCGCCGCCACCGCCCGGACCAGCCGCGCGGCGAGCCCCCGCCCCCGGTGGTCGGGGTGCGTGCACACCGCGCTGATCTCCGACCAGCCCGGCGGCCGCATCCGCTCGCCCGCCATCGCGACGAGCCGCCCCTCGTGCCGTATCCCCAGGTAGGTGCCCAGCTCGACGGTCCGGTCCAGGAACGGCCCCGGCTTCGTCAGCTCCACCAGTTCCAGCATCTCCGGCACGTCCGCCGGGCCCAGCCGCACCGCCTCCGGCGCGTGCTCGGCCCGGACCGCCGAACCGTCCAGCTGGACCCCGCCGATCGAGAGCACCGTCGTCCACCCGTCCGGCGGGGTCAGCAGCCCGGTGACCCACACCGGCGCGTCCGGCCCCACCAGCTCCGCCAGGTCGGCCCAGGCGCGCGGGTCCCCCGGGTCCGCCAGCGCCGCGAACGGGGAGGTGTCGGCGGTGTAGCGGGCGGCGAGCCCGCCAGGCGCGGTCTCGGCGAAGGCGCCGCCGCCGGGGCCGTTCAGCGCGGCCCAGACCGGGTTGTCCAGGACGTGCGCGGGCGCTGCGGTCTCGGTTTCGGGCGACATGTGCGGGACGCTCCTCTCCATCGGACGGCGCGCCCGGGCCCCGGCACAGCGTTTCGACGGCCCCGCGCACCGCCGACAGACTGCTCGGTACGACGGTCACCATGGTCAGCAACGGTCGCGGGCGGCTTTATGCCCCGTGGAGCGCCGGACGGGCCCACGGCCCGCGCCGACGACGGCCGATATGCTGGACGACCTGCGGCGACCCGACTTCCGGCCGCCCGCCCGCAGCGGTGCCCCGAGGCCCGTTCCGTCCCGCCGTGACGAGGAACCCCGCGCGCCCGCGCAACGAATCGCCGCACCGGCGGACAAACGCGCAACGAATCGATGCGCGCAGCGCAACGGTCACGGCTTGTCGGGGTCGAACGCGTAACCGTACCTTCATAGGACACCACGCCCCATCTGCCACAGAGGTACGCCCATGCCCCCGCTGCGCACCGCCCTCCTCCAGAGCTCCGGAGTTCTCGGCGACACCGCCGTGAACCTGAAGGCGCTCGACGAGGCCGCGGCCCGCGCCGCCGAGGCCGGCTCCGGGCTCCTCGTGACCTCCGAGATGTTCCTGACCGGCTACGCACTGCCGGTCGAGGACATCGCCTCCCTCGCCGAGGCCGCCGACGGCATGTCGGCCCGCGCCATCGGCGAGATCGCCCGCCGCCACGGGCTCGCCGTCCTGTACGGCTACCCGGAGCGGGACGGCGAGACCGTCTACAACTCGGCGCAGCTCGTCGGCCCGGACGGGGCCCGCCTCGCGAACTACCGCAAGACGCACCTGTTCGGCTGCTTCGAGCAGGAGGCCTTCACCCCCGGCGACGTCCAGGTCGTCCAGGCCGAGCTGAACGGCCTCCGCATCGGCATCATGATCTGCTACGACGTGGAGTTCCCGGAGAACGTCCGGGCGCACGCGCTGGCCGGCACCGACCTCCTCCTCGTGCCGACCGCGCAGATGCACCCGTTCCAGTTCGTCGCCGAACAGCTCGTCCCCGTGCGGGCCTTCGAGAGCCAGATGTACATCGCGTACGTCAACCGCACCGGCCCGGAAGGCGAGTTCGAGTTCGTCGGACTCAGCTGCCTCGCCTCCCCGGACGGGGTCACCCGCACCCGGGCCGGCCGCGGCGAGGAGATGGTGATCGGCGAGGCCGATCCCGAACTGCTGCGGAACTCGCGCGAGAACAACCCCTACCTCCGCGACCGCCGCCCCGGGCTCTACTCCTCCCTCGTCTGAGCCACCCGGCCCGCCCCGGCCCGCCCCCGGCCACCCGGCCCGCTCCGTCCTCCCCCCTGCCCCACCCTGCAAGGAGTCGTACCCCATGACGTCCACGGTGCCCACCACCGCCGTCCCGCACAGCGACGGCCAGCCGCCGATCACCATGTTCGGCCCGGACTTCCCGTACGCGTACGACGACTTCCTCGCCCACCCGGCGGGCCTGGGCCAGATACCGGCGACCGAGCACGGCACCGAGGTCGCGGTCATCGGCGGCGGCCTTTCCGGCATCATCTCCGCCTACGAGCTCATGAAGATGGGCCTCAAGCCCGTCGTCTACGAGGCGGACCAGATCGGCGGCCGCCTGCGCACCGTCGGCTTCGAGGGCACCGGCACCGAGGGGCTCACCGCGGAGATGGGCGCCATGCGCTTCCCGCCCTCCTCCACCGCCCTGCAGCACTACATCGACCTCGTCGGCCTGAAGACCGAGCCGTTCCCGAACCCGCTGGCCGAGGCCACCCCCTCGACGGTCGTGGACCTCAAGGGCGAGAGCCACTACGCCGAGACGATCGCCGACCTCCCGCAGATCTACCGCGACGTCGCCGAGGCGTGGAACGCCTGCCTGGAGGAGGGCGCCGACTTCTCCGACATGAACACCGCGATGCGCGAGCGCGACGTCCCGCGCATCCGCGAGATCTGGGCCAAGCTCGTCGAGAAGCTCGACAACCAGACGTTCTACGGCTACCTGTGCGAGTCGGAGGCCTTCCAGTCCTTCCGCAAGCGCGAGATCTTCGGCCAGGTCGGCTTCGGCACCGGCGGCTGGGACACCGACTTCCCGAACTCCATCCTGGAGATCCTCCGCGTCGTCTACACCGAGGCCGACGACCACCACCGCGGCATCGTCGGCGGCTCCCAGCAGCTGCCGCTGCGCCTGTGGGAGCGCGAGCCCGAGAAGATCATCCACTGGGCCCAGGGCACCTCGCTGTCCTCCCTGCACGACGGCACCCCGCGCCCCGCGGTGACCCGCCTGCACCGCACGGCCGGCAACCGCATCACGGTCACCGACGCCTCCGGCGACATCCGCACCTACCGTGCCGCGATCTTCACGGCCCAGTCCTGGATGCTGCTGTCCAAGATCGAGTGCGACGACTCGCTCTTCCCCATCGACCACTGGACGGCGATGGAGCGCACCCACTACATGGAGTCCTCCAAGCTGTTCGTCCCGGTCGACCGGCCGTTCTGGCTGGACAAGGACGAGGAGACCGGCCGCGACGTCATGTCGATGACGCTCACGGACCGCATGACCCGCGGCACCTACCTCCTCGACAACGGCCCGGACCAGCCGGCCGTGATCTGCCTGTCGTACACCTGGTGCGACGACAGCCTGAAGTGGCTCCCGCTGTCCGCGAACGAGCGGATGGAGGTCATGCTGAAATCCCTCGGCGAGATCTACCCCAAGGTCGACATCCGCCGCCACATCATCGGCAACCCGGTGACCGTCTCCTGGGAGAACGAGCCCTACTTCATGGGCGCGTTCAAGGCCAACCTGCCGGGTCACTACCGCTACCAGCGGCGCCTGTTCACCCACTTCATGCAGGACCGCCTCCCGGAGGACAAGCGCGGCATCTTCCTCGCCGGCGACGACATCTCCTGGACGGCCGGCTGGGCCGAGGGTGCCGTGCAGACGGCGCTGAACGCGGTCTGGGGCGTCATGCACCACCTCGGCGGTGCCACGGACTCCACCAACCCGGGCCCGGGCGACGTCTACGACGAGATCGCCCCGGTCGAGCTGCCGGAGGACTGACCTCCGCAGCCCCCGCGACCACGGGCCGCCCCCGCGTGCACAGCGCGGCGGCGGCCCGTTCTCAATGCCCGGGGGCGCCCGCTGCGTGCGGCGCGGCCCCCGCCACCGGATCCCGGGGCGGCGCCGACCGGCGCCACACCAGCCGCCAGTGCTCCGCCCGCGCGGCCAGCACCGCCCCGTCCCGCGCCGTCGGGGTGGCGCCGAGGCTCACCCCGCAGCCCGCGCAGAGTCGGTGGCGGTGGTGGCCGTCGCGGAGGACCCGGGTGCCGCGGTCCGTCCCGCAGACCGGGCAGCCCTCCGGGGCCCCGGACGCGGTGCGCAGGATCCGAGCCATGACGACGTGCAAGGGCTCGTCCGGGTGGAACTCGGGATCGGGACACCACAGGCGCCGCGCCGGCTCCGGCGGGTTCGGCACGCGTACGCCCGAAGCCTTCTGGACGGTCCGCCGGACCTGCCAGGCGGCGTACTCGGCCCGCCACAGCTCCCGCGCGGCGTGCAGTTCCTCCACCGCCCACACGAGCGCACCCGGATCGTCCTCCAGCCGGGCCGGGATCCCGGCGCTCACCGTCAGGTGGTGGTAGGTCGCGCGGAAACCGTACGGGGCGAACTCCGTCAGGCAGGTCCACAGGGCCGACAGCCGCCGGCGGGGCGGGCGGGAGACGTTGTGGACACGGCGGCGGTGCGTGGCGAAGCTGGTCACGGCCCGACCGTATGCGAGCACGCCCGGCCTTGCCGACGGCGGCCCGGCGGGAGCCGTCAGCCGGTCGGGGTCAGGAGGCAGCGGCCCACCAGGCCCACGCCCGCGTCCAGCGACTCCGTGAACTCCTCCGCCAGGTCGGGGGAGCGGCGCAGCCCCCACAGCAGGCGGGCCGCCGACCAGGCGGCCCCGCGGGCCCGTTCCAGGCTCCACGAGCCGAGCAGGTGCGTCAGCGGGTCGGCGACCTCCAGCAGGTCGGGGCCCGGCATCAGGTCCTCCCGGATCCGCTCCTCCAGGCTGACCAGGGCGTCACCGACCCGGTCGAAGTCGGCCTCCAGCGCCCGCGGTTCGCAGCCCAGCGCCCGGCAGGTGGCGACCACCGCCAGTGCCAGGTCGTGGCCGACGTGGGCGTTGATCCCGGCCAGCGCGTGCTGCAGGGGCCGTACCCCGGGGTGGCGCCGGTACTGCAGCAGCGGCCGCCAGCAGGCGGGGGCCCGGTCCGCCTCCACGGCCGCCAGGTACCGCTGCGCGAACCGCACGCTGAGCGTCTCCGCACGCCGGGGCGCGGGGAACTCCCCGCGGCGGATGCGCTCGTGCAGCGTCTCCGTCACCGTCAGGTACACCCGGTTGAAGACGGCAACGCCGTCCCGCGCGGGGAGCCGTTCGTCCAGGGCGCGCATCCGCGCGAGCACTTCGTCCACGGGAGGCAGGGTCCCAGCCGGCGGCCCGCATCCGGGGAACTTGGCCGTCTGCTTCGCCGGTTCGGGCGAACCGGCTCAGGGGCGCCCGTCCGCGCCGCCGGCGGTCCCGGTGCCGCCGTCACCGTTGCCGGCGTCCGCGTCGTACGTGGAGGTGCCCTCGTCGAGCAGTGGTTCCTGCTCCTTCATGTGCGCGGGGGCGAAGTAGCGCAGCGTGTGGTAGCCGGTGATCACGACCAGCGTGCCGAGGGCGATCCCGCCGATCTCGAAGGAGTCGGACAGCTGGAGCCTGACCCCGCCGATGCCGATGATGACGCCCGCCGCGGCCGGCACCAGGTTCAGCGGATTGCGCAGGTCCACCCGGCCGTTGAGCCAGATCTGGGCGCCGAGCAGGCCGATCATGCCGTAGAGGATGACGGTGATCCCGCCGAGCACCCCGCCGGGGATCGCGGCGACGACCGCGCCGAACTTGGGGCACAGGCCGAAGAGGAGGGCGAAGCCGGCCGCCGCCCAGTAGGCGGCCGTCGAGTAGACGCGCGTGGCGGCCATGACGCCGATGTTCTCGGAGTAGGTGGTGTTCGGCGGGCCGCCGACGGCGGTGGACAGCATGGACGCGGCGCCGTCGGCGGCGATGGCCGTGCCGAGGGTGTCGTCGAGCGGGTCGCCGGTCATCTCGGCGACGGCCTTGATGTGCCCGGCGTTCTCGGCGATCAGGGCGATGACCACGGGCAGGGCGACGAGGACCGCCGACCACTCGAACCGCGGGGCGTGGAAGGCGGGCAGGCCGATCCAGTCGGCCTTCGCGACCCCGGAGAGGTCGAGCCGCCAGTGGTCCACCGGCTCGGTGTCGCCGGCCGGCGAATGGATCATGCCGAAGAGGAGGTCGAAGAGGGCGGAGACCGCATACCCGAAGACCAGCCCGAGGAAGATCGCGATGCGCGACCAGAACCCGCGCAGGCAGACCACGGCCAGCCCGGTGGCCAGCATCGTCAGCAGGGCCGTCCACTGGTCCTGCGGCCAGTACGTCGAGGCCGTCACCGGCGCCAGGTTGAAGCCGATCAGCATGACCACCGCACCGGTCACCACCGGCGGCATCACGGTGTGGATGATCCGCGCGCCGAACCGCTGCACCACGAGCCCGGCCAGGAACAGGGCCACGCCGACGGTGAACAGGGCGCCGGTGACCACCGCGCTGTCCCCGCCCGAGGCGCGGATCGCCGCCGCCACGCCCACGAAGGACAGCGAGCAACCCAGGTACGAGGGCACCCGGCCGCGCGTGGCCAACAGGAAGACGATCGTGGCCACACCCGACATCATGATCGCCAGGTTGGGGTCCAGGCCCATCAGGACCGGAGCGACGAAACTCGCCCCGAACATCGCCACGACGTGCTGGGCGCCCAGCCCCGCGGTCCGCGGCCACGTCAGCCGCTCGTCCGGCCGCACCACCGCGCCGGGGGCGGGGATCCGCCCGTCTCCGTGCAGGGTCCAGCGCACGCCGAGGCCCATGTCCCACCCACCATTTCCGTCGAGCCGGTCGTTGAAGCATCCTGGCCGCGGAGGATCGGTCAGCTCGCCGCGGCCAGCGTTATATTACGGCCGCATACCGGTGGGTTCGTCCCGATTGGTGGGCACGGCCCCCTTCTCGACGGCGGGCCGCGGTCGCAGCGCCGTCGCCCCCACGGTCAGCCCGAAGGCCAGCAGCGTGACCAGCCCGAAGGACACCACGAGCGAGGTCGCGTCCGCCACCGCGCCGATCGCCGACGGGGCGATCAGCCCGGACGTGTACGTGATCGTCGCGACCCCCGCGATGGCCTGTGCGGGCGCCGGCCCGCTGCGCCCGGCCGCCGCGAAGGCCAGCGGCACCACCACCGCGACGCCGAGCCCGATCAGCCCGAAGCCCGCCATGGCCGCGGCCGGATGCCGGGCCGTCACCACCAGCAGGCCCCCCGCCGTGGCCAGCGCCCCGCCCGCCCGGACCGTCCGCACCGCCCCGAACCGGTCCACCACCCGGTCCCCGGCGAGCCGCGCGAGGGTCATGGTGAGCGCGAACGCCGTGGTGCTCGCGGCCGCGAGACCGGCGTCCGAGTCCAGCACGTCCCGCAGGTAGACCGCCGACCAGTCCAGGCTCGCCCCCTCCGCGAAGACCGCGCAGAACCCGATCAGGCCGATCAGCAGCACGGACGCCGGCGGCCGCGCGAAGTGCGGCGGCGCCGGCTCGTCCGCCCCGCTGCGCAGGTCCAGTACGCCCTGTACGGCGGCCAGCCCGGCCGCGGTCAGCACCAGCGCGGCCAGCAGGTGGTGCAGCTGCGCCCCCGCCCCCGTGTGCGCGGCGGCGGTACCGGCGGCCGAACCCAGCAGGGCGCCCGCGCTCCACATCCCGTGCAGCGAGGACATCACCGAGCGGCCGAGCCGGTTCTCGGTCTCCACGCCGAGCGCGTTCATGGCCACGTCCGACATTCCGGAGGCGGCGCCGTAGGTGAAGAGCGCCGCGCACAGTGCCGGCAGGTTCGGGGCCAGGGAGGGCAGGGCGAGGGACAGCGTCCACAGGGCCAGCATCACGCGCAGCGCGGGCCGGGCCCCGAGGCGGTGGTTGACCCGCCCGGCCAGCGGCATGGCGAGCGCCGCGCCGAGCGCGGGGAAGGCGAGGGCGAGGCCGAGGGCGCCCGCCCCGAGCTGGGCGTGGTCCTGGATCCAGGGGATGCGGGTGGCGAAGGAGCCGGTGACTGCCCCGTGGATGCAGAAGACGGCGGCGATGGCGAGGCGGGCGCGGCGCAGCCGCGCGGGGCTGGGATCGGATTCCCCGGTCATGGGCACGAAACTATCAGGAAGGCTGCCTGATGGTAAGGAGAGCTCCTTAGGATGGGGCCGTGACTGCTGCCAAGGTCCGGCCCACCGCCGCCCCGTCCCCCGCCTCGCCGAGCACGGCCCGCGCCCTCAACGACCGCCTCGCCCTGCGCCTGCTGCGGGAGGAGGGCCCCCTGACGGCCGCTCAGCTCAAGGCGCTCACCGGCCTGTCCCGCCCCTCGGTGGCCGACCTGGTCGAGCGGCTCACCGAGGCCGGGCTGGTCGAGGTCGTGGGGGAGTCCGGCGAGCAGCGCCGCGGCCCCAACGCCCGGGTGTACGGGATCGTCGCCCGCCGCGCCCACCTCGCGGCGCTGGACGTACGGACCGACAGCGCGACCGCCGTGGTCACCGACCTGCTCGGTCGCCCCCTGGCCGAACGGGCGCTGCCCGTGGACGCGGTCGAGGAGGCCGTGGACGCACTGGAAGCGCTGGCGGCCGAGGCGGGCGCGGACCGGCTGCACACGGTGGTGGTCGGCGCCCCCGGCCTGGTGGCCCGGGCCGGCGGGGAACTGCGCAGCACGGCCGGGCTACCGGCCTGGCACCGGGACCTGCTGGCCGCCCTCCGGCGGCGGCTGCCCGCACAGGTCGCCGTGGAGAACGAGACCAACCTGGCCGCACTGGCCGAGCAGCGCGTGGGCGCCGCCCGCGACGCGGACTCCTTCGTCCTGCTGTGGCTCGGCGCCGGCGTCGGCGCGGCCGTGGTCCTGGACGGCCGGTTGCGCCGGGGGGCCTCCGGCGGCGCGGGCGAGATCGGCTTCCTCCCCGTGCCGGGCACGGGGGCCCTGCCCTCCGGCGCCGACTGCGCGGGCGGCTTCCACAGCCTGGCCGGCCGGGCCGCGGTGGCCGGGCTCGCAGCCGCGCACGGCTTCACCGGGCCGGTGCGGGACGCGGTGGCCGGAGCCGCCGGGGACGCCTTCCTCGACGCCCTCGCCGAGCGGATCGCCCTCGGCGCGGCCGCCGTCACCGCCGTCCTCGACCCCGGGTGCGTGGTGCTCGGCGGGGAGACCGGCCACGCGGGCGGAACCGCCCTCGCGGACCGTGTCGCCCGCCGGCTCGCCGCCCTGACCCCCGTACCGACCTCCGTCCGGGCCACCGCCCTCGGTGACCCGGCGGTCCTCGCCGGAGCCCGGCTCGCCGCGGCCGACGCCGCCCAGGCGGTCCTCTTCGGCACCTGACGGCGCGGTCGCCGCCCGCCCCCGGTGCGCCCCGCGCCGCGCCCCGGGCGGCTGCCGCCCGGCTCAGGACCGCCCGGCTCAGGACCGGTCGGCCAGGTAGTCGGCGAAGGTGACCTTGCCGACCGCGTGCTGCGGGGTCAGGTTGCCGCCGCGCCGGAAGGCCGCGTACGCCTTGCCCGCCAGCGGCAGCGCGAGCACCCGGCGCCCGCCGCGGCCCGTCGCCTCCAGGTACGCCTGCCCCAGCTCCACCAGCGTGCGCACCTCGGGCCCGCCCATGTCCGGGACCCGGCCCGCCGGGAGGGGCACCGCCAGCTCGGCCATCCGGTCGGCGACCTCTACCACGGAGACCGGCTGCACCCGTACGCCCTTCGGCAGCACGACCGGCAGCAGCGGCACCTTCGCGACGGTGTCCGTGACCGTCGCCACCAGGTCGTGGAACTGCGTCGTCCGCAGGATGGTCACGCCCAGCCCCGACTCCAGGAGCATCCGCTCCACCCGGTGCTTGACCCGGTAGTAGCCGAACGGGACCACGTCCACGCCCACGATGGAGATGTAGACGACGTTCGTGACGGTCCCCGCCCGCCGGGCCGCCTCGATGAGGTGCCCGGCGGCCACGTCGTCCCCGCCGCGCGGACTGGACGCGCAGTGCACGACCACCTCCGCGCCCGCCATCGCCGCGTCCAGCCCCCGGCCGTCCGTCAGGTCGACCGGGTGCTCCCGGGAGCGCCGGCTGAGGGCCCGCACGTCGTGGCCCGCCGCCCGGAGCCGGGCGAGGACCGGCGTGCCGAGGGTTCCCGTACCGCCCGTGACGAGGATCGTGCTCATGGTGTCCGTACCTTCCCTGGGGAGTCGCTTTCACCAGCAGGGATTGGACAGCGGTCAGGAATGTGACAGCTGCCGCCGCAGGAACTGCAACTTGTACGGGTTGACCACCGCCCGCACGTCCCGCACCAGCCCGTCCTCGAACTCCACCACCAGCACCCCGGAGCCGCCGACGACCAGCGCGGGCTCCCCGTTGACCACGGCGAGGTCGAGCGGGAGGCCCGCGGCGTACTTCTGCAGCGCCCCGACCAGGAACCGGGCCACCCGGTCCCGGCCGACGACCGGCCGCCGCGCCGCGCTCACCACGCCGCCGCCGTCCGACACGTACCGCACGTCGGCGGTGAGCATGCCCTCCAGCCGGGCCAGGTCGCCGTCCCGGGCCGCCGCGAGGAAGGCCGCCACCAGCCCGCGCCAGCGCGCCAGGTCCGCCTCGAAGCGCCCCCGCCCCGGGGTCGCCGACCGGCCTTCCGCGGCCCGGCCCTGCGCCACCCGGGCCGACGCCCGCCGGTGGAGCTGCCGGCAGTTGGCCTCGGACAGGTCGAGGAGTCCGGCGATCTCCCGGTGGCCGTACGCGAAGGCCTCGCGCAGCACGTACACGGCCCGCTCCACCGGAGTGAGCTGTTCCAGCAGGAGCAGCAGGGCCATCGACACGCTGTCGCGCTGCTCCGCCGACTCCAGCGGCCCGAGCGCGCCCGAGTCGGTGAGGACGGGCTCCGGCAGCCAGGGCCCGACGTACTCCTCGCGCCGGGCGCGCGCCGAGGTGAGCCGGTTCAGGCACAGGTGGGTGACGGCCTTCGCCAGCCAGGCGCCGGGGTGTTCGACGTCGCCGCGGTCCGCCGCGCTCCACCGCAGCCAGGCGTCCTGGACGGTGTCCTCGGCCTCGCCGGCGGAGCCGAGCATGCGGTAGGCGATGCCGAACATCCGGGACCGGTGCTCCTCGAACTGCGCGGTGCGGGCGGCGGCGGAATGGGTCACCGCAGCAGGGTACGGGCGCACCGATCCGGCGGGCGGGCGGGCGGGCCGGGCGTGCGGGCCTCGCGGAGGGACCCGGCGGGCGGCGAGGACCCGGCGGCCGCCGGGCCACCGGGTCCTCACGTCTCGACCCCCTCGGGCCGCGCGGTCCGTCCCCGGAGCTGCCGCCCGGGGTCAGCAGGCGCCCAGGTCCTTCCAGACGCCCCAGTCTCCGGTGGTGCCGGGCTCCTCGTTCTGCGTCCACCACTGGGCCCTCCAGTTGCGGCCCTTGTGGGAGACGACCGTCCCGCCGGTGTAGACGCCGCCCGCCACGTACGCCGGGTTCGTGCAGGTGCCGCCCGGCGGCGGGCTGGTCGGGGGCTGGCTCGTGGGCGGCTGGCTGGTGGGCGGCTGGCTCGTCGGGGGCTGGGAGCCGCCGCCCGGTTCCACCAGAGTGGTGCCGCGTGCCAGGTCGCCGGCCAGGGCGTACGTGGTGCCGGAGACGCTCACCGTCCAGTTGGAGGGGGTGGACACCGGCAGGTAGTAGTTGAACGCCAGGTCGACGGAGGCGCCCGGGGTCAGCGACTGCCAGGCCGGCAGCTTCAGCGACACCCGGTGGAAGTCGCCCTTCAGACCGCCGGTGTTGGGGCCGGTGTGGCCGCTGCTGATCACCTTGGTGCCGAAGCCGGACTGGTCGGAGGCGTTGTTCGGGGCCGAGGTCGCGTAGTCGAACTGGAACTCGGTGCCGCCGGGCAGCGCGACCCCGGTGTTGTTGGTGATCTTGATCTTGGGGGTGATCGGGTAGTTCGAGTCGCCGAGCTTGAAGTCGGTGAACTCGACCTTCACGTCGACGGCCCGGTCCGGCAGCGCGGTGGCGCCGGCCTTCTTCGCCCCGTACGGGGTCGCGGCCCTGAACTTGTCGTACATCAGCGAGGTGAGCGTGGAGCCCATCTCGTACTGGCCCTTGGCGGCGTTCCAGGCGTAGTCGCCCGCCATCTCCCACACCATGGTCCCGCCGATGCCGCGGTCGACCACGTAGTCGGCCTTGGCGGCCACGGACTGCTCGTCCTCGGTGGACAGGAACACCCTCTTCTGCGCGTTCCACAGCCAGGGCGCGACGAGGGCGGCGTCGTACTTGCGGACGTAGGTGCCGGTCAGGGTGGTGTTCGCCGGGAAGCCGTACCGGGTGACGTAGTCGCCGACGATCCCCTTCTCCAGGTTCTTGGCGTGCCACATCGGGTTCGAGCCCGCCGGGGCCTCGTTGCCGTTGTCGTCCTTGTCGTGCCACAGGTTGTCGATGCCGACCGCACCGTCACCGCACTTGGTCAGGCCCGAGCCGGCCGGGCAGCCGGCGGCCGCGGCCCTGCCCCACAGCCCGTCGGTTCCGCCCTGCACGTTCTTGTGCCCGCGGGTGTAGTACGGCAGCCCGATGTTGATCCGGCCGGCCGGCATGGAACCGCGGAAGTAGTGGTACGCCCAGTCGGTGTTGAGGTAGCCGATGCCGCCGTACTGCTGGGAGCCGTAGACGCCGGCGGCGGCGAGTTCGCCGTCCTTGCCGTCGTCGAAGAGGGAGGCGTTGGGGCCGACGTACTCGTTCCACGCGCCGTGCAGGTCGTAGGACATGATGTTGACGTAGTCCAGGTACTTCTGCATCTGGTACGTCTCCATGCCGACGTAGTCCAGGTACTTCTGCATCTGGTACGTCTCCATGCCGCGCAGCAGGTAGCCGGAGGAGGGGGCGGCCACGGTCAGCAGGTAGTGCCTGCCGTCGGCGGCTCCGGCCCGGTCCAGCTTCTCGCGCAGGGTCTTCATCAGCGCGTCGTAGCCCTTGACCAGACCGGCCCGGCGGGCGTTGGCCGTGGACCAGTCCAGCGGGTTGCCCGCGTCCTTCATCGACGTCGGGTACTCGTAGTCGATGTCGACGCCGTTGAAGCCGTACTTCTTGACGAAGGCGACGGCGGAGTCGGCGAAGGTGTTGATGCCCGCCTGGTTGACGGAGCCGTCCGGGTTGGTCGCCATCGCGTAGAAGCCGCCGGAGGCCACCCGGGCGCCGTTGTCGTCGAAGTAGCCGCCGGTCTCGGCCCAGCCGCCCACCGAGATCAGCGTCTTCACGTCCGGGTGCTGCTTCTTGTACTTCGTCAGCAGGTTGAAGTGGCCCTTGTAGGGGAGCGCCGGGTCCATCTCGGCCCCGGCCACGCCCGGCCAGGTCATGCCGGTGGCGGCGTTGTCCGGGCCGTCCGAGCCGACCGAGATCCTGTGGTCGCCGCCGACGTGGGCGAAGGCGTAGTTGATGTGGGTGATCTTGTCCCACGGGATGTCGTTCGCGAGGTAGGCGGGCTGGCCGTTCTTGCCGGTGCGCCAGCCGGTGAAGTAGCCGATCACGCGCCGCTGGTGGTCGGAGCCCATCTTCTCGCGGCCCTCGGCGTCGTAGACCGAGCAGTACGGGACGTCGATCCCGGGGGTCCGGTGGAGGCCGTCCGGCCGGCAGGACTCGTTGTCGGCGGCGTGCGAGACGCCCGCCGAGAGCCCGCCCGCCAGCAGTCCGGCGATCGCCGCGCCGGCTGCCAGGAGCAGTGCTCTCGTGCGTGTGGGGGACAGCATGGTGCCTCCTGGGGAAGGGAGGAGTGCAGGACACAACAGGCAGGGAAGTGGTGCGTGTCGGCCCGCGACGTGCGCACATCTGACGGGCTGTCTCCCGGGGAGGGTGAAGGGAACGTTAAGAGGACTAGACCAAGTCGTCAATAGGTCTGGACCAATCCCGGTGCACTTGACGGACTCCGCCGGAACCGCCCGCTTGTGACTCAGGCCACAGCATTTCTCCCGCATGGCTCCCGATCGCCCGTGGCAGACTGGCAGGAGTACCAGTAGAAGCAGCGCACTCCGGGGTCGGTGCAATTCCGAACCGGCGGTATAGTCCGCGACCCGTCCGCAGCCAGCGGCCGGTTGACCAGGTGAAATTCCTGGACCGACGGTTAAAGTCCGGATGGGAGGAAGTGCGCGGCGGGCAGTCACACCGGTACGCCGCCGTCGGCGGTCCCCGTACGCGTCCTCCCGGGACGCGTACCGAGCGGACCGTTCCTCCGGCCTCGGCGTCCCCGCGTGCCTGTACCGCTCATCTGTCGTAGCCCGACAGGCCCCGGAGTCCGTGCCCGAAGAGGCAGGAGGACCCGGTGGCACCCCACGCCGCGCACGCACCGCACGAAGCGGAGGCGGACGCCCGCGCCATGCGCCGCGCCGTCGAGCTCGCGGCCCGCGGCCTCGGCTCCACCAGCCCCAACCCGGTCGTCGGCTGCGTCATCACCGACGCCTCCGGCACCGTCGTCGGCGAGGGCTGGCACCAGCGCGCCGGCGGCCCGCACGCGGAGGTCCACGCCCTGCGCGCGGCCGGCACCGCCGCCCGCGGCGCCACCGCCTACGTCACCCTGGAGCCCTGCAACCACACCGGCCGCACCGGCCCCTGCGCCCAGGCCCTGATCGAGGCCGGCATCAGCCGCGTCGTCTACGCCGTCCCCGACCCGAACCCGCAGGCCAGCGGCGGCGCCACCACCCTGCGCGCCGCCGGGATCCCCGCCGAGGGCGGGTTCCTCCAGGCCGAGGCCGAGGCCGGCAACGCCGCCTGGCTGACCGCCGTACGACTCGGCCGGCCCCACGTGACCTGGAAGTACGCCGCCACCCTCGACGGACGCAGCGCCGCCGCCGACGGCACCAGCCGCTGGATCACCTCCCCGGAGTCCCGCGCCGACGTCCACCGCCTGCGCGCCGAGTCCGACGCCGTCCTCGTCGGCGGCGGCACCCTGCGCGCCGACGACCCGCACCTCGCCGTGCGCGGCATCGACGGCGCCACCCAGCCGCTGCGCGTCGCCCTCGACACCCGCGCCACCCTCCTGCCGACCGCCCGCATCCTCGACGACGCCGCACCCACCCTGCTCGTCGTCGGCGAGGACGCCGACACCCGGCACCTGCCGCCCGGCACCGCCGTGCTCCGGCTGCCCCTGCACGACGGCCGCGTCGGCGTCCACGACCTGCTCACCGCGCTCTACGCCCGCGGCGTCCGCGCCCTCTTCCTCGAAGGCGGCCCCACCCTGGCCGGAGCCTTCCTCGAAGCCGGCGCCGTCGACCGCGTCATCGGCTACGTCGCCCCGGCCCTCCTCGGCGCCGGACCCGCCGCCCTCGCCGGAGCCGGCATCACCACCATCGCCCGGGCGGTCCGCCTGGAGATCACCGAGGCCGTCCGCACCGGCACCGACCTGCGCATCACCGCCGTCCCCACCACCGCCCACAAGGAGCACTGAGTGTTCACCGGAATCGTCGAAGAACTGGGTGAGGTCACCGCCGTCGAGCAGCTCTCGGAAGCCTCCCGCTTCCGCCTGCGCGGCCCCCTCGTCACCGACGGCGCCAAGCACGGCGACTCCATCGCCGTCAACGGGGTCTGCCTGACCGTCGTGGACACCGCCGACGGCGAGTTCACCGCCGACGTCATGCAGGAGACCCTCAACCGCTCCAGCCTCGGCGCCCTGCAGGCCGGCTCCCGCGTCAACCTGGAGCGCCCCATGGCGCTCGGCGGACGGCTCGGCGGCCACCTCGTCCAGGGGCACGTGGACGGCACCGGCACGATCCTCGCGCGCACCCCCTCCGAGCACTGGGAGATCGTCAAGGTCTCCCTCCCGGCGGGCCTCGCGAGGTACGTCGTGGAGAAGGGCTCCATCACCGTCGACGGCGTCAGCCTCACCGTGGTCGAGGCCGCCGCCGACCACTTCACCATCAGCCTCATCCCCACCACCCTCGCGCTGACCACGCTCGGCATCAAGCAGCCCGGCGACCCGGTCAACCTGGAGGTCGACGTCCTCGCCAAGTACGTCGAGCGCCTGCTCGCCGCCGGCGTCGACCCCCTCGCCGCACGCGCCGACGAAGCGAAGGAGACCGACCGGTGACCGCCCTGAGCTGGCTCAACGCAGAGGCGTTCACCGTCTTCGGACAGAAGGTCATCTGGTCCGACATGATCGGCAACCTGATCGGCCTCGCCGCCCTCGCCCTCGGCTGGCGCCGCTCCATCTGGACCTGGCCCGCCCAGCTGCTCTCCGGCGTCGTCCTCGTCGCCGCCTACGCCTCCGCCCACCTCTCCGGCGGCGTCGGCAAGCAGCTCCTCGTCATCGGCGTGGCCGCCTGGGGCTGGAGCGCCTGGCACCGCGGCAAGCGGCAGGCCCAGGACGGCTCCCTCGCCGTACGCACCGGCACCTGGGCCGAGCGCGGGCTGCTCCTGGCCGGCGCGGCCCTCGGCACCCTCGCCGTCGGCGGCCTGTTCACCCTCTACCCGGACCTGTCGTGGAGCCCGTGGGCCGACGCCTACATCTTCGTCGGCACCGTCGTGGCGATGGTCGCCCAGGCCCGCGGCCTCGTGGAGTTCTGGTTCGCCTGGCTCCTCGTCGACCTCGTCGGCGTCCCCCTCGCCTTCACCAACGGCCTGGCCTTCTCCGGCCTCGTCTACGTCGTCTACTTCGCGCTCGTCCTGTGGGGCGCGCACGACTGGTACCAGCGCTCGCGCACCACCACCGCCCCGGCCCTGGAAGGAGCAACGGCATGACCACCCTCAAGCCCGTCCCCGACTTCGACGCCCTCCTCGAGGAGTCCTTCCGGCTCGACCCCGTCGAGCAGGCCATCCGCGACATCGCGGCCGGCCGGCCCGTGGTCGTCGTCGACGACGAGGACCGCGAGAACGAGGGCGACCTCGTCGTCGCCGCCGAGAAGATCACGCCCGAGATCGTCGCGTTCATGATGAGCGAGTGCCGCGGGCTGATCTGCGCCCCCATGGAGGGCCCCGAGCTGGACCGGCTCGAACTGCCCCAGATGGTGCAGAACAACACCGAGTCGATGAAGACCGCCTTCACCGTCTCCGTCGACGCGACCGCCTCGCACGGCGTCACCACCGGCATCTCCGCCGCCGACCGCGCCACCACCCTGCGCCTGCTCGCCGACGGATCCTGCGAGCCCTCCGACTTCGTCCGCCCCGGCCACATCTTCCCGCTGCGCGCCAAGCCCGGCGGCGTCCTCGTCCGCAACGGCCACACCGAGGCCGCCGTCGACCTCGCCCGTCTCGCCGGCCTGCGCCCCGTCGGTGCGATCGTCGAGATCGCCGGCGAGGACGGCGTCATGCTCCGGCTGCCCGAGCTGATCCCGTTCGCCCGCAAGCACGGCCTGTCGATCATCTCCATCGCCGACCTGATCGACTACCTGCGCTCCGCCGAGCCGACCGTCCACCGCGAGGCCGAGGTCACCCTGCCGACCTCCTTCGGCGACTTCACCGCGTACGGCTACCGCTCCACCGTGGACGGCGTCGAACACGTCGCCCTCGTCCACGGCGAGGTCGGCCAGGGCGAGGACGTCCTCGTCCGGGTCCACTCCGAATGCCTGACCGGCGACATCTTCCACTCCCTGCGCTGCGACTGCGGCCCCCAGCTGCACGCCTCCATGGCCCGCATCAAGGAGGAGGGCCGCGGCGTCGTCGTCTACCTCCGCGGTCACGAGGGACGCGGCATCGGACTGGTGTCCAAGCTGCGCGCGTACGAGCTCCAGGAGCGCGGCCGTGACACCCTCGACGCCAACCTCGAACTCGGCCTCCCGGCCGACGCCCGCGACTACGCCGCCGGCGCGCAGATCCTCGCCGACCTCGGCGTCCGCAGCGTCCGGCTGCTGACCAACAACCCCGACAAGACCGCCGCCCTCGTCCGGCACGGCATCGCCGTCAACGACCGGGAGCCGATGCCGATCGAGGCGGGCGAGCACAATCTGCGGTACCTGCGCACCAAGCGGGACCGGATGGGACACGACCTGCCGTGGCTGGGCGAGACCGTGCCCGCCGCCTGCGGCAACCAGTAGCACGACACGACCCCGTACGTCCGTGCATCCGTACACCCGGACCACGCACCACCACCACGAACACACGAACACGAACCACCGAGGAGCACAGCAGTGAGCGGCAAGGGCGCACCCGAACTGAGCGTGAGGAACTGCGGAGACCTGCGGGTCGCCGTCATCGCGGCGCAGTGGCACGAGAAGGTCATGGACGGTCTCGTCGACGGCGCCCTGCGCGCCCTGCACGAGCTGGGCATCGACGAGCCCACCGTGCTCCGCGTCCCCGGCAGCTTCGAGCTGCCGGTGGTGGCCAAGGTACTCGCCGGTCGCGGTTACGATGCCGTCGTCGCCCTCGGCGTGGTCATCCGCGGCGGCACCCCGCACTTCGACTACGTCTGCCAGGGCGTCACCCAGGGCCTGGTACAGGTGTCGATCGACACCGGAGTCCCCGTCGGCTTCGGTGTTCTGACCTGCGACAACGAGGAACAGGCGCTGGACCGCGCCGGCCTTGAGGGGTCGAACGAGGACAAGGGGCACGAAGCGGTCATCGCCGCCGTCTCCACCGCAGCCACCCTGCGGTCCGTCAGCGAACCCTGGCGCTGAGTGGCGGCCGACAACCCCGTATTCTGAGGACCATCATGGCGAACGAACCCCTCAAGACCTTCGAAGAGCTCTTCACGGAGCTCCAGGCCAAGGCCGCCGCCGGCGATCCCGGCACCTCCCGCACAGCCGAACTGGTCGCCAAGGGCGTCCACGCCATCGGCAAGAAGGTCGTCGAGGAGGCCGCCGAGGTCTGGATGGCCGCCGAGTACGAGGGCAAGGAAGCCGCCGCCGAGGAGATCTCCCAGCTGCTGTACCACGTCCAGGTGATGATGGTGGCGCGCGGGATCTCCCTCGACGATGTCTACAAGCACCTCTAGACACACCCACAGCACCCACACCCATCGCACCCCGCACTGAAGGAAGCCTCATGCTGCGCATCGCCGTCCCCAACAAGGGCTCACTCTCCGGAGCGGCGTCGGCGATGCTCCATGAGGCCGGCTACCGCCAGCGCAAGGAGTCCAAGGAGCTCGTGGTCGTCGACCTCGAGAACGAGGTGGAGTTCTTCTACCTCCGCCCCAAGGACATCGCGATCTACGTCGCCTCCGGCCGCCTCGACGTGGGCATCACCGGCCGCGACCTCCTGCTCGACTCGGGCGCCAACGCCGAGGAGATCCTTCCCCTCGGCTTCGGCAGGTCCACCTTCCGCTACGCCACCAGGCCCGGCACCGCGAAGGGCCCCGAGGACTTCCACGGGATGACCATCGCCACCTCCTACGAGGGCATCGTCGCCAAGCACCTCGCCGACCAGGGCGTCGACGCCTCCGTCGTGCACCTGGACGGCGCGGTCGAGACCGCCATCCAGCTCGGCGTCGCCGAGATCATCGCGGACGTCGTCGAGACCGGCACCAGCCTGCGCAACGCCGGCCTCGAAGTCATCGGCGAGCCGATCCTCAAGTCCGAGGCCATCGTCGTCCGCCGCACCGGCGCCGAGACGGACAACCCGCAGGTGCAGCAGTTCCTGCGGCGCCTCCAGGGCGTCCTCGTCGCCCGCAGCTACGTGATGATGGACTACGACTGCCGCGCCGAGCACCTCGAACGAGCCGTCGCCCTCACCCCGGGCCTGGAGTCCCCGACGGTCTCCCCGCTGCACAACGAGGGCTGGGTCGCCGTCCGCGCGATGGTCCCCGCCAAGGACGCCCAGCGGATCATGGACGACCTGTACGAACTCGGCGCCCGCGCGATCCTCACCACCTCGATCCACGCCTGCCGCCTGTGACGCGTACGCAGACCCGTACGCCCGCCCGTACGCCGTCGCCCGACCCGTACGCCCCCTGAAGAAGGCATCACCAGCACCATGGCCGAGTCCGCCGCCCCGCCCGCACTGCCCGCCCTGCCGGTCACCTTCCGGCCGACCCGCACCCGGGTCGTGCTCCTGAGCGTCGGGCTCGCCATGTTCGCCACGATCACAGCGATCGCCGTCATGCTGGAGAACCTCAGCGGCGGGGAGCGGATCAGCTTCCTCTTCACCGCCGTCCTGCTGACCTCCGTCCTCGTCCTGCTCAGCCGCCCCAAGGTGGTCGCGGACGAGACGGGCGTCACCGTGGTCAACCTCACCACCACCCGCCGCCTGGAGTGGGCGCAGATCCTGCGCGTCAACCTCCGCCCGGGCGACCCCTGGGTGTTCCTGGACCTCAGCGACGGCACCAGCCTGCCCGCCCTCGGCATCCAGCCCGGCGTGGCCAAGCAGCAGGCCATCGGCGACGCCCGCGCCCTGCGCGCCCTCGCCGAAGCCCGCGGAACCGGGCGCCACGACCACTGAGACGGCCGCCGCCGACAAGCGGACCGCTGCGTCCCATTGCGGCGGCGATCTCAATGACTACCCTGGTGGCGGGGCGCAGCCGTGCGCCCTTCCGCCGGCCCCGGGACCCCGAGGCCCGTGGGCACCTGCAACTCGAGGAGTGACCCCCTCCGGCAATGGACGGACCGTCCGGTAGTACCCGCGCCGCCCTCCCCGCGGAGGCGGCCGCATGACCATCCCGCTACTCCTGCTCCTAGCGGCCTTCGCCCTGATCCTCGCCAACGGCTTCTTCGTGGCGGCCGAGTTCGGCCTGGTCACGGTGGAGCGGCCCGAGGCCGAACGCGCCGCAGCCGACGGCGACCGCCGTGCCCGTACGGTGGTCAAGGCCCTGCGAGAGCTGTCGTTCCAGCTCTCCGGCACCCAGCTCGGCATCACCATCACCTCCCTCGTGGTCGGCATGCTCGCCGAACCGGCCCTCGCCGCACTGCTGGCCGGGCCGCTGGAGGCCACCGGCCTGCCCGCCGGAGCCGTCTCCGGCGTCGCCGTCGGCATCGGCATGCTGCTCGCCTCGGCCGTCCAGATGGTCGTCGGCGAACTCGTCCCGAAGAACTGGGCGGTCTCCCGACCGCTCCAGGTGGCGCGCTTCGTGGCCGGCCCGCAGGCCGTGTTCTCCCGCGCCTTCCGGCCGGTCATCGCCGGCCTCAACGCCGTCGCCAACCGGCTCGTACGGGCCTTCGGCGTGGAGCCGGCCGAGGAGATCGCCTCCGCCCGCACCCCCGGCGAACTGGTCTCCCTGGTCCGCCACTCGGCCCAGGCCGGCGCCCTCGAACAGGACACCGCCGACCTCTTCGTCCGGACCCTCTCGCTCGGCGAGCTCACGGCCCAGCTCGTGATGACCCCCCGGGTGAAGGTCAGCGCCCTCCAGCACACGGCCACCGCCGCCGACGTGCTCAACCTCACCCGAGCCACCGGCCTGTCCCGCTTCCCGGTCTACCGCGAGCGCATCGACGAGGTCACCGGCGTCGTCCACCTCAAGGACGCCCTCGCCGTGCCCGAAGCCGAACGCGCCCGCACCACCGTGGCCCGGATCAGCGTCCCCCCGCTGCTGGTGCCCGGCTCCCTGCCGGTGCAGCCGCTGCTGGAGCGGCTGCGCAGCGAACAGCCGATGGCCGTGGTCGTCGACGAGTACGGCGGCACCGCGGGCGTCGTCACCCTGGAGGACATCGTGGAGGAGCTCGTGGGCGAAGTCCGCGACGAGCACGACTTCGCCGAGGACGGCAGCCCCGAGCTGGCCGCGGTCCCCGCCGAGGACGGCCGCCCGTCCTGGGAGGCCGACGGCAGCTGCCGCGTGCAGACCCTGCGCCGGATAGGCCTGGACGTGCCCGACGGCCCGTACGAGACCGTCGCCGGCCTCGTCGCGGACCTCCTCGGCCGCATCCCCGCCCCCGGCGACCGGGCCGAACTCCCCGGCTGGAAGCTCTCCGTCCGCCAGGTCGGCCGCTACCGCGCCGAACGGGTCCGCCTGGTGCGCACCGCGCCCAGCCAGGCCGCCCCGGCCGAACTCGAGGCGGCGGGCCGGTGAGCGCGCTCCAACTCCTGTTCGCCCTGCTCCTCGTCCTCGCCAACGGCTTCTTCGTCGGCGCCGAGTTCGCCCTCGTCTCCGTACGCCGCAGCCAGATCGAGCCCCTCGCGGCCGGGTCCAAACGGGCCCGCCAGGTCCTCCACGGCCTGGAGAACCTCCCGCGGATGATGGCCGCCGCCCAGTTCGGCATCACCCTGTGCTCGCTCACCCTCGGCGCGGTCGCCGAACCCACCGTGGCCCGGCTGCTGGAACCCGTCTTCCACGCCCTCCACGTCCCGCAGGGCCTGATCCACCCCCTCGGATACGCCGTCGCGCTCGCCGCCGTGGTCTTCCTGCACCTCGTCATCGGCGAGATGGTCCCCAAGAACCTCGCGATGGCCGCCCCCGAGCGGACCGCCCTGTGGTTCAGCCCCGGCCTGGTCGCGTTCGCCCGCCTCTGCGGGCCGATCACGACCGCGCTCGGCGCCTGCGCCGCCGTCGTGCTGCGGCTCTTCAAGGTCGAGCCGAAGGACGAGGTGGAGGCCGTGTACACCAGCGCCCAGCTCGGCCGGCTCGTCGAGGACTCCCGGCAGGCCGGGCTCCTCGAACCGCGCGAGCAGGAGCGGCTGGAGGACGCCCTGGAGCTGGGGAGCCGCCGGGTGACGGACGTGCTGCTCGCCCGCGACCGGCTGGTCACGGTCGGGCCCGGGGCCACGCCGCGGCAGATCGAGCAGCTGACGGTCCGCACCGGGTACTCCCGGTTCCCCGTCCGCTCGGAGGGCGGCGCCTTCATGGGCTACGTGCACGTGAAGGACGTCCTCGAACTGGAGGACCGGGAACGGGCGGTGCCGCAGCGGGTGTGGCGGCGCATGCCGACACTGTCCGCCACGCTTCCGCTGGACGACGCGCTGAGCGTCATGCGGCACGACGCCACCCACCTGGCGCAGGTGGCGGACCCGGGAGGCCGGATCCTCGGCCTGGTCGCGTTGGAGGACGTGCTGGAGATGCTGGTCGGCGAGGTCCGGGACCCGGCCCACCGCATCCCGGCCCGCCGTGACCCCCAACGCGCCCTGACCGCCTGACGCCCCCCGCGGCCCCGCCCCGGCCCGCCGCAAGGCCCCGCCCTGGTCCCCGCAGGGCCCCGCCCCGGCCCCGCCGAGGCTCCGGCCCCGGGTCGCGGCGGGGCTCCGGCCCCGGGTCGCGGCGGGGCTCCGCACCGGGTCCCGGCGGGGCTCCGCACCGGACCTCCGCGAGCCCCGTGTCCGGCCCACGGTGCGGAGCCCCGCAACCCGGACCCGTGCAGGGCTGCTCCCGCGCCCTGCCGGCACGGCTCCCGCGGGAACTGGGCCCGCACGTGCGGGGGCGGACCCTGCGGGGCCGTCCCCCACCCCGCCCCTTCCCGAAACCGTGGGCTCCGCCCCCGGACCCCCTGTGCCTCAAACGCCGGCGGGGCTGGCGATTCGGGGCTCCGCCCCGGACCCGTTCCGGGCGCTGCGCGCCCGGTGCGCTCAAACGCCGCGCGGGCTGGATGGTCCCGCTCCGCGGCGATTCCGGCGCCGCCGGCAATTCCAAGCCCCGCCGGCGTTCGAGGCGCGGGGTCCGGGGCGGAGCCCCGAGTCGTGAGCCGCGCCGGCGATTGAGGCGCGTTGATCCGAGTTCGAGCCCCGCCGGCGCTTGAGGCGCGGGGCCGGGGGCGGAGCCCACGGTTTCGGGAAGGGGCGGGGTGGGGGAGTGGCTCCGCGCAGCGGCCCCCGCGCCCCCGCGCCCCCGCGGCGTCGCAGCGGTCACGGCGGCGGGCGCGGCGGCTGCGGCGGCCCCGCGACCAGAGCCCGCGGCATGTGGCGGACGGCGGCGGCCGCAGTCGGCGGCACGCCGGGCGGTCCGGCGGCGCTGGGCAGGGCGGGCGGTCCGGCGGCGCTGGGCAGGGCGGGCGGTCCGGCGGCGCTGGGCAGGGCGGGCGGTCCGGCGGCGCTGGGCAGGGCGGGCGTGCGCGGCGCGGTGGTGCTACAGCGGGGGTGGCGGCGGGTCCGGGTGGGGGCGGTTCTGGGGGCCCCGCCCCGAGAGGACCTCCCCGTACGCCTGCATCAGGTCCGGCAACCGCAGTGTCGCCAGATCCTCCCGCGTGGGCTCCCCGAAGAACCCCGCCAACCGCAGGTCACGGTAGGCGCAGCTCTTCTCGTACAGCGTGCGCAGGAACCGCCCGTTCCCCAGCTCGTCGATCCAGCCCTGCTCGACCACGTGCGTGCTGATGCTGCGCAGTTCGTCCAGCGCCTCCTCGTCCCAGCAGTCGCCGTTGCCGTCGGCGAGGACCTCCCCGATCGCGGTCAGTTCGGGCGGCCGGTAGCTGGGGAAGTCCACCCGGGTGGTGAACCGCGAGGACAGCCCCGGGTTGGTGGACAGCAGCCGGTCCATTCCGGCGGGGTACCCGGCCAGGATCACCACCAGGTGGTCCCGGTTGTCCTCCGCCCGTTTCAGCAGCACCTGCAGGGCTTCGTCCCCGTACGCGTCGCCCTTGCTGTAGCCCGAGTTGGACAGGCTGTACGCCTCGTCGACGAAGAGGACCCCGCCGATCGCCGAATCGATCAGCTCGTTGGCCTTGACTGCGGTCTGCCCCAGGAACTCGCCGACCAGGTCGGCTCGTTGGGCCTCCACCAGGTGGTCGCCGCCCAGCAGCCCGAGTGCGTAGAACACCCGGCCGAGGATCCGTGCCACGGTGGTCTTGCCCGTGCCGGAGGGGCCGGAGAAGACGAAGTGCCGTTTGGGGGGTTGTACGGGCAGGCCCTGGCCAGCCCGTAGCCGCGCCATGTGCAGTTGCGCCGAGAGCGCCTTGACCTGCCGTTTCACCGGTTCCAGGCCGACCATCCGCTCCAGTTCCGCGAGTGCCTCGGCCAGGAGTTCCGGGTCCGCGGGCCCGGCCGGCAGCCCTTCGGGCGCGCCCTGCCCGGGGAGGGACGTCTTGTGGTGGCGTACGCCCTCGCCCCGGCCGCCCGCCGGCCCGCCGAACCGCGGCGCGGGCGGGTCGGGAACGGCCAGCGGGTCCGGGGGCTCCGGCTGCCCGTCGGCCGCGACGCCCACGTCCTGCACCGGGCCGCCGCCCAGGGTCACCGCGGCGAAGCCGCCGGCCTGGTTCACGCCGTGCCCGCCGTAGGCCTCGTAGCCGGTTCCGGCGTAGCCGGCGTACCCGTCGCAGTCCTCGCTGTCCTCGATCGCGGTCAGCCGCGCCGCGGTGTCCATGAACGCCGGGTCGACCCGGTGCACGGCCCGGTACAGCGGCAGGGCCGCCGCGCTGCGGCCGGTCCCCTCGTGGGCCCGGGCCAGCCAGTACCGCAGCTCCTTGCGTTGGGGCTGCTCGCTGCGGCAGCGCATCAGGGCGGCCGAGAGCATCGGCTCGGCCTGTCCGTACATCTCCAGGCGGACCCGGGCCATCCCGCCGAACAGTCCGGCCTCGATGCCGAGCAGCGGGTCGTCGACGAGGGGTTCGGTGTGCCGGACCAGCTGATCCCAGTCCTTGACGAGGTAGGCCCGGCAGGCGTGCAGGAAGCGGACCTGCGGATCGGTGTCCACGGGCGGCAGTGCGGCCAGTGCCTGGTCCAGTTCGGGCACGTGGCGGCCGTCGAGCCAGTGCGAGGCGTGGGCGAGCAGCAGGTCGCGTCGGCTCTCCAGTACCGGCTGGACCCACCAGCCCAGCCAGTACCAGGAGTTCAGGGTCCGGCGGTGCCGGGTCCGTTGCTCGCCGAAGCGGTCGCGGTGGGTGTACATGCGCAATAACGCGGTCGTGGTGTCCACGCGCAGCGCGTGCAGGCCGAGCCAGGCGTCGGCCATCGAGGGATCGAGCCGGACGGCCGTCCGGAACTCCTCCTCGGCCTGCGGGTAGGCGCCCATGGTGCAGGCGTCCACTCCGCGCAACCAGGCGAGTTCGGCTGGGGCGTGCGGAGTGCCCGGCGTCCCGAAATCCATCACGTCCCCCACAAGCCTGCCCCCGTGGTGCCCGGCAACACCCGCGTCGCTCCCGCGAGTTGTTCGCCGTGCCGATGAAATCAGGGCTGCATCGTACCTGCGGCGACGCACCTTACGTAGGGTGCGGCGGGTACGGGTCCGCGGGGCGCCGCAGGGGCCGAGGTGACTCAGGGTGAAGATCGCGGGGGCTTCGGCCCGGGACGGCGGGGGTGCGGGGCGGGGCCGGGGCAGAACGAAGCCCCCGATCACGGGGGAACAATCGGGGGCTTCGCGTCCGCTGCGGCCTGGAAAGACCGCGCATTCAGAACGTAAGGCCGGTGTGGGGCCGAGGTCAAGCAGGCCGGGGAACGCCTGCGCAAGCGCTTTTCCGGAGGGACTCAGGAGCGGGCGGGTACGTCACCTTCAGTGACGGAAGCCGCCGTTCCGGCGGTCGCTCCCGCCCCGGAAGACCACTCGTATCCCGTACCGCTCTGGCGCACCAGAGTGTCCGCGAAGGGGCGCGAAGGGTCATCCGAGAAGTGCGCGAGCTCCGCGCGCTCCCATCCGTCCCAGAAGTCGGCGAGCTCACACCCGTCCCGGTGCCGTCCCCGCCCCCAGGACTCGGTGCGCGGGGTCTCCATCCACAGCAGCCGCGCCAGGTGCGGGCGCAGCGCGCGCCGCCCGGCCCCCACGCCCTCGACGATCAGCACGGGGGCCGGTTCCAGCACCTGCTCGGGACCGAACCGCCCCGCCACCCAGTCGTACGGCGTCCAGCGGGCCGGGCGCCCGGCGGCGAGCGGCTCCAGGACCTGCGCGCGCAGCCGGTCCGGCCAGGCGAAGAGCTCCTCGTGGGTGGCCACGTCGTCCAGGTGCAGTACGGGCGCCCCGCCCAGGGTCTCGGCGAGCCGCCCGGCGAAGGTGCTCTTCCCGGATCCGGCGTGCCCGTCGATCCCGATCAGCCGTACGGGGCCGAGGGACGGGGGCAGGGCGCTGATCGCGCGCGCGAGCGGTATGAGCGGCGCGAGAGTCGCGAGCGACTGGTGTGACTCCACCCGGCCAGCCTACGGCCGGACCCGGCGCACACGGGTTCACCCCGACACGGGGCCCGGGCGTCGCCGCCCCGCAGCCGGGAACTGGAAGGGTGGGGAACCCATCCGCCTCACCGACCCACTGGGGGATTCCGCGATGACCGCACCCACACCACGCAGGACCGTCCTGGCCGTCGCCCTCGCGGCCGCCGCCGCGGCAGTCACCGTCCCCGGCGGCCGGGCCGCGGCGGCTGCCGGACAGCCGGGCGGTCCGGCGCAGTCGGGCGGGGCCGGTGCGGCCGGTACGGGGACCGCCGGGTCCGGCGCCGCCGGCGGTGCCGCGGCCGGCGCCGAGGCCGACGCGGGTGCCGGGGCCGGGGCAGCCGCCCGTGCCACCGTGGACAACCGGTTCTGGTTCTCCGGCGGCCACTGGCAGGCCGGCACCCACCGGGGCACCACCGTCCTCGCCGGCGCCCGCCCCGGCCTGAGGATCACCACCCCGGCGGGCCGCACCGAGTACACCGACCCGCACACCGGGAGGAAGAGCACCTGGGAGTACGCCGTGTGGACCTCCCCGGTACACCGCTCGTCCGTCCCCGGAACCGAGGTCATCGCCTCCTGGAACGCCGCCACCCCCGCCGGCACCTGGATCCAGGTCGATCTGCGCCCCACGTACGGCGACGGCACCACCGGCCCCTGGTACGTCATGGGCCGCTGGGCCTCCGGCGAAGCGGACATCCGCCGGACCTCCGTGGACGGGCAGACCGACGGCCGGTCCACCGTGTGGACCGACACCCTCGCCGTGGACGCGCCCGCCCGGACGGCGGGGCTGCGCATCGCGGCGTGGCAGCTGCGCCTCACCCTGCACCGCAGGCCCGGCGCCGCGGACGGCCCCACGGTGTGGCTGGCCGGCGCCGTGACCTCGGACGTCCCGGACCGCTTCACCGTCACCGCCTCCACCCCCTCCGGGCAGGCCCACGAGCTGAAGGTGCCCCGCTACTCGCAGGAGGTCCACGCCGGCCGGTACCCGGAGTACGACAACGGCGGCGAGGCCTGGTGCAGCCCCACCTCCTCCCAGATGGTCATCGAGTACTGGGGCCGCAAGCCCGCCGCGAAGGACCTGGAGTGGGTGGACCGCGGCTACAGCGACCCGCAGGTCTGCCAAGCGGCCCGGGCCACGTACGACAACGCCTACCGGGGATGCGGGAACTGGCCCTTCAACGCCGCCTACGCCGCCACCTACGAGGGGCTCGCCGGCGTCGTCACCCGGCTGCGCTCCCTCACCGACCTGGAGGCCCTGGTCCGCTCCGGCATCCCCGTGATCACCTCGCAGTCCTTCCGCGCCGAGGAGCTGACCGGCGCGGGCTACGGCACCGCCGGCCACCTGATGACCGTCGTGGGCTTCACCGCGGCCGGTGACATCGTCGCCAACGACCCGAACGCGCGGGACAACTCCGCCGTCCGCCGGGTGTACAAGCGGCGCGAGTGGGAGAACGTCTGGCTGCGCACCAAGCGCTACAACACCGCGGGCAAGGTCGCGTCCGGCTCCGGGGGCGTCTGCTACCTCTACGCCCCGGCCCGCCCGGCCATCGCCCAGATCGTGGCGCTGAAGGCCGTCGGGGTGCTGTGAGCGGAGTTGCCGGGAGGTCCGCTGAAAGGGCCGCGCCACCCGTTGACCTGGAGAAAGGACAAGCGCAACATAAAGCCATAAAGGGCACATAAAGTCTTCACGGGAGGCGGCCCGCCATGACCACCCACAGCATCGAACACCACCCCGACCTCGCCGAGATGCGCTCGCGGTTCGAGCGGGTCACCAGCACACCGGCCGCCCAGGCCGTGGAGGCACTGGCCCTCATCACGGGCCTGTACCTGGCGGCATCGCCGTGGATCGCGGGATTCAGCAACCTCACCTCGCTGGCGGTGAACAACCTGATAGCCGGCCTCGCGTACTGCCTGTGCATGAGCGGGCTCGGCTCGGCCTACGAGCGCACCCACGCCATGGCGTGGACCGCGGTCGCGATCGGAGCCTGGACGATCCTGGCCCCGTGGTGCATCTCCGGCAACGTCGACACGACCCGTACCGTGGTCAGCAACGTCATCACGGGCGGCGTCGCCCTGCTGCTGGCCCTGGCCATGGCGGGCATGGCGGGCCGCAACCGCGCCTGAGCCGTTGCCTCCCCGGTGCCGGACACCCCGGCGCCGGGGACGGCGGCCCGCACGGGCGCCCCGGCACACCGGGCCCCGGTCGTACGACGGCCGGGGCCCGGCGGCGCGCCGCACGACGTGAGGCGCGCCACCAGTGACCCTCGTCTCTACCGCGAAAGCCGCGAACGCTGGCACATTGGACGGCATGACCGCACACACCGCCGCCCCCGCCGCCCCCGCCCGGACCCGGGTCCGCACCGGAGGCCCCACGGACGATTCCTCCTGGCTGGAGCACGTGCTCGGCTGGACCCTCGTGGTGGTCGTCGCCATGTTCGTCACCCAGCTCGGCTGGATCTGACCGCCGCAGGGTTGCGCGGGCTCCCCGGCCGCACCCCCGGGAACCCCGTGTCCGCGGCGGGCTGAGCCGAACTCCCGCCCGACGCAGGCCCGTTGTGCGTGCACGTCCCTGGGCCGCGCCCTCGTGCGCACGTCAGCGGCCCCGGCCCGCCCGTTCGGCGGATGCGGCCGCCGCCCCGCCCGGTGCCGCGGACGACCGCCGAGGGTTCGTCCCGGAGTGTCCGCAACCGCCCTCTGCCTGCGCATTCTCTCGTGATCTTGCCCCGGTGACGGGAAGCTCCTGATCGGGCATACTCATGCCGCCGCAGCCTCTGAACTGCCCCTTCCGTGATCCGGGAGGGCAGTATCGGCTGTAAGAGCACCGTTACCCGGCGGCGCGTCCCACACCTCACGCGTCGCCGCCGTGCCCACGAGGGAGGAGAGCGCCGCCATGATCGACCGCGCCCCGCAGCCGGTGGACCGTCAGCTGCCCACCGAGGAGTCCCGGGACCTCCTCGCGCTCGTACGTGAGATCACCCAGCGGGAGATTAGCCCGCGGGCCGCCGAAGAGGAGGAGGCCGGGCACTTCCCGCGCGAGGTCTTCACCCTGTTGTCCGAGTCCGGCCTGCTGGGTCTGCCGTACGACAGCGAGTACGGCGGCGGCGACCAGCCCTACGAGGTCTACCTCCAGGTCCTGGAGGAGCTCGCCGCGGCCCGCCTGACCGTCGGCCTCGGCGTCAGCGTCCACTCCCTGGCCTGCCACGGCCTGGCCGGCTACGGCACCAAGGAGCAGCGGGCCGCCCACCTGCCCGCCATGCTCGGCGGCGGACTGCTCGGCGCCTACTGCCTCTCCGAGCCGGCCGCCGGCTCCGACGCCGCCTCGCTCGCCACCAAGGCCGTCCGCGACGGCGACGACTGGATCATCAGCGGCACCAAGGCCTGGATCACCCACGGCGGGGTCGCCGACTTCTACACCGTCCTCGCCCGCACCGGCGGCGAGGGCCCCAAGGGCATCACGGCCTTCCTCGTGCCGGGCGACGCCGAGGGCCTCTCCGCGGCCGTCCCCGAGAAGAAGATGGGCATGAAGGGCTCGCCCACCGCCCAGCTGCACTTCGACGGCGTCCGCGTTCCCGACGCCCGGCGCATCGGCGAGGAGGGGCAGGGCTTCACCATCGCCCTGGCCGCCCTGGACGCCGGCCGCCTCGGCATCGCCGCCTGCGCCATCGGCATCGCCCAGGCCGCCCTGGACGAGTCCCTGGCCTACGCGCAGGGACGTACGCAGTTCGGCCGCCCCATCGCCGACTTCCAGGGGCTGCGCTTCATGCTCGCCGACATGGCGACCCGGATCGAGGCGGGCCGGTCCCTGTACCTGGCGGCGGCGCGGCTGCGCGACGCGGGCAAGCCGTTCTCCCGGCAGGCGGCGATGGCCAAGCTGTTCTGCACGGACGCCGCCATGGCCGTCACCACGGACGCCGTCCAGATCCTCGGCGGCTACGGCTACACCCAGGACTTCCCGGTGGAGCGCCTGATGCGCGAGGCCAAGGTGCTCCAGATCGTCGAGGGCACCAACCAGATCCAGCGCATGGTCATCGCCCGCCACCTGGCCGGCCCCGAATCCCGCTGACGCGCCCCGGCAGGCCCGGCCCGCCCGGCCGGGCCCGCTGTGGCGGGACCTCCCGGGGCGCAACGGCCCGGCGAAGGCGTTCTGCGTGACCATCGGCTTCGCCGTACCGGTCGCGGCCGAGCACGTGATCTCCGTGGTCGCCGGGCAGACCGTCCCGGTCGCGGTGGGCGTCATCGCCGCCTTCGCGTCGGTGACCACGCTGACCGGCCTGTTCATGGACGTGCAGACCTTCGAGAGCGAGCGCCGGTACTGGCCCACCAGTGCCGGCCTGGTCTCGTACGTCTACCAGATGCGCATCGCCTCGGTGGCGTTCTTCCCGGCCCAGGTCCTGGCGCCGGCCACGATCTGGAAGACGTTCAAGGAGGGCGGTCCCACGGCGCCACCTCCCTGTTGAGGCCGCCGCGTAGCGGGCCGGCCGCCGTGGGAACCGCGGGCACGGCGGCATCAGCTCTCGAACGGGGATCCCGCCGGCCAGATCGGGGACGTTGCGACGCGGGACCACTCCGGGTCGCGGTGGCCCGGGAGGGTGCGGCCGTCGGCGGCCCAGCGGGCCAGCAGTGCGCGGTAGATCGGCGGGTCGGACTGCCGGTGGTGAACCGATTCTTCGGCGGTGTGCGGCGCCGGGCAGCGGCGTCGGCCCGTTCTCGGTGCCGACGTGTCGAGTGCGGTCATATCCGGAGCAACGCGCGCCCGACCGGCGGGTAACCGCACTCGCCCGCCGGGTTTCCGTTCGAGGCGTCCCCGGGCGGCGCCTCGCCCCGACGCGGGCGGCCGGTGTGTCGGGGTGTCAGGGATGTCGGAGGTGTGGCCGGGGAGCTCTCGCCTGACGTACCGTCAGATCCGCATCACGCACCGCGCCCGCACCGCCCCCGTGCCCCTGGAGCTGCGCCATGCCCGCGGACCGCCCGATCCCCCTGGACGAGTACCCCATCCACCAGGCCCCGCTGTCGATGAAGCACGTCGTCACCGGCGACCGCAACGCCTACGACCGCTGCATCTTCCACGTCTTCGACCACGCCGGCCGGGCCGTCCTCATCGCCGGCCTCGGCGTCTACCCCAACACCGGGGTCATCGACGCCTACGCCACCCTCCGCACCGGGGACCGGCTCCTCGCCGTCCGCGCCTCCGACGCCCTCACCGACGACCGCATGAACCTCGCCGTCGGCCCGCTGCGCCTCACCGTCGAGGAACCCCTGAAGCGGCTCACCCTGCGCTGCGACCCCGACCCCGCCGACCCCGACGGCCTCTCCTTCGACCTCACCTGGACCGCCGAGTTCCCCGCCGTCTGGGAACCGCACCACACCCAGCGGCGCGGCGACCGGCTCATCCTCGAAGGCCGCCGCTTCGTCCAGGCCGGCCACGTCACCGGCATCCTGCGCGCCGACGGCGAGGAGCACACCCTCACCCCCGACGCCTGGACCGGCACCCGCGACCGCAGCTGGGGCGTCCGCCCCATCCCCGGCGAGGACGGCGGCCGCGCCGCCGAGGAACACCGGACCGAGGGCTTCCACTGGCTCTGGATCCCCGTCCGCTTCCCGGACCGGTTCGTCATGGTCATCGTCCAGGAGGACGCCGACGGCCACCGGACCCTCAACGAAGCCGTCCAGGTCTTCCCCGACGGCAGCGGCCGCCCCGACGTCCAACTCGGCTGGCCCCACACCGACATCCGCTACCGCCCCGGCACCCGGCACCCCGAGAGCGCCGTCGTCCACCTCACCGACCCCGCCCGCAAGCCCCTCGAACTCGGCGTGCAGGTCCTCGGCTCCTCCCCGCTCGCCGTCGGCGCCGGCTACCCGCCCGCCGCCGACTGGCAGCACGGCACCTGGCAGGGCCGCGGCTGGACCGACCGCCGCGTCCTCGACCTCTCCGACCCCGCCGCCCACCCCTTGGCCGCCTACGGCGTCACCGACCACTCGGCCCGCTTCACCCTCGACGGGCGCACCGGCCACGGCATCTTCGAGCACGGCAGCTTCGGCCGCCACGACCCCAGCGGCTTCGCCGACTTCGCCTCGGTCGCCCCGTAGCGGACGACCGACCGCACACAGGAAGAGGGGCAGTCACAGTCATGGCAGCAGCACCGGCACCACGTCCCCGCACCTCCACCCGGGAGCCCGAAGAGCTCGCCCGGCGCCTGACCTCCTGGCTCGACGGCCTCCTCCCCGGCGCCCGCGTGTCCGGCGTCCGCGTCCCCGCCTCCAACGGCATGTCCAGCGAGACGCTGCTCTTCGACATCGAGCACCCCGACACCCCGGTCCGCGCCTGCGCCCTGCGCCTCGCCGCGGACCCGGCCGCCTACACCGTCTTCCCCGCCTACGACATGGGCCGCCAGCACCGGGTCATGAGCCTGGTCGCCGCCCACACCGACGTACCCGTGCCGCGCGTGCACTGGCTGGAGGAGGACCCCGGCCCGCTCGGCGCCCCCTTCTTCGTCATGGCCCGCGCCGAAGGCCGGGTCCCGCCCGACGTCATGCCCTACACCTACGAGGGCAACTGGCTGTACGACGCCACCGACGCCGAACGCGCCGCACTCCAGGAGGCGAGCATCTCCCTCCTGGGCCGCCTGCACGACCAGTTCCCCGCCGGGGAGGCCGAGTTCCTCCTCCCCGGCGGACCGGGCAGCCCGCTGCGCCGGCACGTCGACGCCCAACGCGCCTACTACGCCTGGGTGGTGGACGGACTCGCGCCGTCCCCGCTGCTGGAGCGCTGCTTCGACCGCCTGGAAGAGCTGTGGCCCGCCGACGAGGGCCCCGCCGTCCTCAACTGGGGTGACGCCCGCATCGGCAACGTCGTCTACGACGGCTTCGCACCCGTCGCCGTACTGGACTGGGAGATGGCCGCCCTCGCCCCGCGCGAGGTCGACCTCGGCTGGACCGTCTACCTGCACCGCTTCTTCCAGGACCTGACCACCGGCTTCGGCCAGGGCGGCCTGCCCGGCTTCCTGCGCCGCGAGGACCTCGAACGACGCTACGCCGAACTCACCGGGCACACCCCGCGCGACATGGAGTTCCACACCCTCTACGCCGCCCTGCGGCACGGGATCGTCATGCTCCGCATCGCCTACCGGCAGGCCCACTTCGGGGAGGTGGAGGTACCGGCCGACCCCGACCGGCTGATCCTGCACCACGCCACCCTCGACGCCATGGTGCGCGGCACGTACTGGGAGCGGTACGGCTGAGGCCCGGGCCGCATCGGCCCGGGCCCGGTCATCGGCCCGCCACGCCCCGCGGCCAGGCCCTTCCGTCCAGGTCAGGCGGCCTGCGCGTGCCGGCTCCGCTGCAGCGGGACAGCGGCCGCGAGCCGCACCGGACGCGAGCCGGGCCCGCCCACGTGGGAGAACGGCTGGGTGCGCCAGTCCAGGCCCTGGGGCAGCGTCAGCATGACGACCTCCAGCTCCTGGGAGTCCGCGTCCGCCGATTCTGCGGCGGGCAGCGCGTCGGCGGCCGGACGGCCCGTACCCGCGCACACGGTCAGCCCGAACGGGTTCCACGGGCTCGGGCAGAGCGCGTGCTCCGGCAGGTACTCCTCGTCCGCGACGAGGGCGATCGGCTGGCCGCAGTCGGGGCAGATCGCGTGGCGGATCTCGAACCCCTCGCCGTCATCGAGGTAGTCGGCGTCGTCGGCGTAGTCGACCGCGCCGGGATCCAGGGGCTCCGGTTCGGTGCGACCGGTGCGCTTGGTGTTCTGCATGGATGTACTCCCCCTTGGGTGGGCCGGGCGGGCGATGTTCTTCGGCCTCGGCCACAGCAAGCACTTCCCGTCGCGCGGCACGAGTAACCACAACAAGCCGGCGCAGTAGGGCATACCCTTGTGGCTTTGGTCACATGCCCGCCGCAGGTGCCACTTGTGGGCGGACAGCACTGTGCCCGGACCGCTTTTGGGCCGTAGGTTGAGCGGCTATGAGCGCTATGGAGGAACTGGACCGCCAGATCGTGGATCTGCTGGTGCGGGACGGGCGGATGAGCTACACGGACCTGGGCAAGGCCACGGGACTGTCCACGTCGGCGGTCCACCAGCGGGTACGCCGCCTGGAGCAGCGCGGCGTGATCCGCGGCTACGCGGCCGTGGTCGACCCCGAGGCCGTCGGCCTGCCCCTGACGGCCTTCATCTCGGTCAAGCCCTTCGACCCCAGCGCCCCCGACGACATCGCGGACCGGCTCGCCGGCGTACCGGAGATCGAGGCCTGCCACAGCGTCGCCGGCGACGAGAACTACATCCTCAAGGTCAGGGTCGCCACCCCGCTCGAACTGGAGGACCTCCTCGGCCGGCTGCGCGCCCTCGCCCACGTCTCCACCCGCACCACCGTCGTCCTGTCCACCCCGTACGAGGCCCGGCCGCCCCGCATCTGACGTCGACGACCGGCGGCCCGCCGACGGGGGAGCGGGCCGGAACGCAGCGGGGGTGCGAGTCGGAACGCAGGCGGGCGCGAGCGGAACACAGGGGGGCGCGGTCGAACCGGCCCCCGCGAACCGGGAGACTGGTGCGCATGACTGACCGCACCGCCCCCTCCGCCGACGACGCCGGAGCAATCGCATCCGCCTCGGCCCCCGACCGGACCGTCCTCCTGCGCGGCGGCGAGGTCCACAGCCCCGCGGACCCGTTCGCCACCGCGATGGTCGTCGAACGCGGCCACATCGCCTGGGTCGGCTCCGAGGGCGCCGCCGACGCCTTCGCGCAGGGCGTGGACGAGGTCGTCGACCTCGACGGAGCGCTCGTCACCCCCGCGTTCACCGACGCGCACGTCCACACCACCTCCGCAGGCCTCGCCCTGACCGGACTGGACCTCTCCGGCGCCGCCTCGCTCACCGAGGCCCTCCAGATGGTCCGCGCCCACGCCGCCCGCCGCCCCGGCGACCGCGTCCTGCTGGGCCACGGCTGGGACGCCGCCCGCTGGCCGGAGCGCCGCGCCCCCCACCGCGCCGAGCTCGACGAGGCGGCCGGCGGCCGCCCGCTCTACCTCAGTCGCATCGACGTCCACTCCGCCGTGGTCACCACCGCTCTGCTGGACCTCGTCCCCGCCGTCACCGTCCGCGGCGACGAGCCGCTGACCCGCGACGACCACCACGCCGTCCGCAAGGCCGCCCTCGCCGCCGTCACCCCGGTGCAGCGCGCCGAGGCCCAGCGGGCCGCCCTCGACCACGCCGCCTCCCTCGGCATCGGCTCCGTCCACGAGTGCGGCGGCCCCGACATCTCCTCCGCCGAGGACTTCGCCGACCTGCTGAACCTCGCCCGGGAGCGGCCCGGCCCGCGGGTCTTCGGCTACTGGGCGGACCGCGACCTGGAGCAGGCCAAGGCCCTCGGTGCCATCGGCGCCGCCGGCGACCTCTTCGCGGACGGCGCCCTCGGCTCCCACACGGCCTGCCTGCACGCCCCGTACGCCGACGCCGCGCACTCCACCGGCACCGGCTACCTCGACGCGGCCGAGATCGCCGAGCACGTCACCGCGTGCACGGAGGCGGGCCTCCAGGCCGGGTTCCACGCCATCGGCGACGCCGCCCTCACCGCCGTCGTCGAGGGCTTCCGCACGGCGGCCGCCCGGCTCGGCCTCGCCCGCGTCCGCGCCGCCCGGCACCGCGTCGAGCACGCCGAGATGATGACCCCGCAGACCATCGCCGCGTTCGCGGAGCTGGGCCTGACCGCCTCCGTGCAGCCCGCGTTCGACGCCGCCTGGGGCGGCGAGGACGGCATGTACGCGGACCGGCTCGGGGCCGAGCGGGCCCGTACGCTCAACCCGTTCGCCGCCCTGCTCAAGGCCGGGGTGCCGCTGGCCTTCGGCTCCGACGCCCCCGTCACCCCCTTCGACCCCTGGGGCACCGTCCGGGCCGCCGCCTTCCACCGCACCCCCGAGCACCGCATCTCCGTCCGGGCCGCCTTCACCGCCCACACCCGCGGCGGCTGGCGGGCGCTCGGCCGTGACGGGGCGGGCGTGCTGGTGCCCGGCGCCCCCGCCGACTACGTCCTGTGGGAGACCGACGAACTGATCGTCCAGGCCCCCGACGACCGGGTCGCCCGCTGGTCCACCGACCCCCGCTCCGGCACCCCCGGACTGCCCGACCTGACCCCCGGCCGGGACCTCCCGGTGTGCCTCGCGACCGTCGTCGGCGGCCGGGAGGTGTTCGTACGGCCACAGGGGTGATCCGCCGGGGCCCGGGTTCGGTGCCCGCCGCCGCGCCCGGACAGGTTCGGCCGGGTCCACCACCCGACGTCCGTCCGGGCGGAACGGTCTGCCCGGCGCGCCCGCGCCTCGGGGGCGGCGGAAGGTTTCGCCGGGCGGCAGGTGGCCCGTGCCGGGGACCCGCGGTCCAGCAGACAACGGTCACGTCCGCCCGCATCCGGCGGGAGCCGTACCGGCCCGAAGGACCGCGGGCCCCGACCACTGTTCTAAAGTCATTCCCTGTGACAGGACGTACGAGAACACGAAGGCGGACCCAGTGAGCGACGGCGGACAGCGAGCCCACGGACCGCTCGGCACGACCTTGGTGATCATCCCGACCTACAACGAGGCGGAGAACATCGGGCCGATCGTCGCCCGCGTGCGCTCGGCCGTGCCCGAGGCGCACGTCCTGGTCGCGGACGACAACAGCCCCGACGGCACCGGCAAGCTCGCCGACGAGCTGGCGGCCGCCGACGACCACGTGCACGTCCTGCACCGCAAGGGCAAGGAGGGGCTGGGCGCCGCCTACCTCGCCGGCTTCACCTGGGGCCTGGAGCGCGACTACGGCGTGCTCGTCGAGATGGACGCGGACGGCTCCCACCAGCCGGAGGAGCTGCCGCGCCTGCTCACCGCGCTGGCCGGCGCGGACCTGGTGCTCGGCTCGCGCTGGGTGCCCGGCGGCCGGGTGGTGAACTGGCCCAAGAGCCGCGAGTTCCTCTCGCGCGGCGGCTCGACCTACTCCCGGCTGATGCTCGACGTCCCGATCCGCGACGTGACCGGCGGCTACCGCGCCTTCCGCCGCGAGACCCTGGAGGGGCTGGGCCTGGAGCAGGTCGCCTCCGCCGGGTACTGCTTCCAGGTGGACCTGGCCCGCCGGGCCGTGCGCGCGGGCTTCCGCGTCGTGGAGGTGCCGATCACCTTCGTCGAGCGGGAGTTCGGCGACAGCAAGATGAGCCGGGACATCGTGGTCGAGGCCCTGTGGCGGGTCACCCAGTGGGGCCTGCAGTCGCACGCGGCCAAGCTGGCCGGCCTGGACAAGCACCGCTCCCGGGGCAAGGGCGGGGCCTGACCCGCCTCGGGTCGGCACGGCCCGGCCGGCCGCCGGGCAACCCCTAGGGGTTGCCCGGTACCTCCGGCTGAGCCCGCTTTTATCCGGGCCCGGGCACACTGGATGACATGACGACCGGCGCACCCACTTCGACGGCCCACCGGCGGCGCTCGCCTGCCCGCACGTTCCTGCCCCTGGCGGTTGCCGCCTGGGTGGTCCTGGAGATCTGGCTGCTCAGCCTGGTCGCCGACGCGGCGGGCGGCCTCACCGTCGCCGCACTGATCGCCGGTGGGATCGTGCTCGGCGCCGTGGTCGTCAAGCGAGCCGGCCGCCGCGCCTTCAAGAACCTCACCGACACCGTCCAGCAGGCCCAGCAGGGGCAGCCGCCCGCCGCGCCACGGGCGGGCACGGGCAACGCCCTCACCATGCTGGCCGGCCTGCTCCTGATCCTTCCGGGCCTGCTCTCCGACGTGGCGGGCCTGCTGTGCCTGATCCCGCCGGTCCGGGCCCGGATAAGCCGTCGCGCCGGCAGCCTCCTGGAGCGCAGGATGTCCGCGGCTCGGGCAGGGAGCTTCGCCGGCGCCTTCCAGCAGGCCCGCATCCACCAGCCCGACGGCAAGGTCGTCCAGGGCGAGGTCATCCGCGAGGACCGGCCGGAACCGCAGCCCCGCCCGGGCTCGGACGCCGGGTACCGGCCGCCGCTGGCACCCTGATCCGCGTACGAGGACGAGTCCCGCCGGACGGGGTCGGGCCCGTACGCACGGGTCGAGCCCGAGCGCACAGGTCGAGTCCGGGTCGCACGGGGCAAGCCGAGGGCCCCCGCCACGGATTGTGGCGGGGGCCCTCGGCTTGTTCTCCTCGTCCGACCCTCGGGTGGACGTGTCGTCCGACCGTCAGGCGGACTTGCGGCTGTCCCGCGGGTGCACGGCGATGTTCATGGCACCGGAGCGCAGGACGGCCAGCCTCTCGGCCAGCACCTCCTCAAGCTCCTCGCGGGTACGCCGCTCCATGAGCATGTCCCAGTGCGTTCGCGCGGGCTTGCCCTTCTTCTCCTCGGGCCCGTCCCCGTCGACCAGGAGTGCCATGGCGCCGCACGCCTTGCACTCCCACTCCGGCGGAATCTCTGCCTCAACCGAGAACGGCATCTCGAATCGATGTCCGTTCTGGCATGCGTACTCCACCGCCTGGCGCGGGGCCAGATCGATACCGCGGTCCGTCTCGTAGCTGGTAACCACGAGCCGCGTACCGCGGAGAGCTCGCTCACTCATGAATCGTGCCTCCCGGGCTTGTCGCCCACAGGACAGGTGTCGCTGTCGTCGTCATCCGGTCAACGTCCGGTCGGCGGTATAGATTCCCGCTCCGGGTGATGCGTCGCCCGTCGTGCCGCCCCTTGTTGTACCCACCAATGCCCGTTTTGTCACATCTGGCAGCAGATGTCACCCAACGTCTTCACTTCTTCAGCGCGCAGTAACGGTCCGCCTGGCAGGCCAAAGGCGTACACTACCGGCCCTTTGCTTCGACGGCGAAATCCGTTCGGAAATCGCATGGAAATCCGGCCTCCGACCGCCCGCCGGACGGGGCCCGGCCATGTCCTGATCACGGCCGGGGCCGCCGTCAGATCCGCTCCGGAACAGGATTGCCCGCCGCCTCCACCGCGCGCCGCACCGGCACCCGGGCCAGCAGCACGAAACCCAGTGCGAAGAAGACCACCAGCGAGACGATCGCGTCGCGGTAGCTGCCCGTGACCTGGTACGTCAGGCCGAAGACCAGCGGTCCGACCCAGCTCAGGCCGCGGTCGCTCATCTCGTACGCGGAGAAGTACTCGGCCTCCTTGCCCGCCGGGACCAGGTGGGAGAACAGCGAGCGCGACAGCGCCTGGCTGCCGCCCAGTACCAGCCCGATCATCGCGGCGAGTGCGAAGAACCACATCGGGGTCCGCGCCGGCAGGAAGTAGCCGGCCCCGAGCGTCAGCGCCCACGCGGCCAGCGAACCCAGGATCGTGCGCTTGGCCCCGTAGCGGCCCGCGAGCCGGCCCATCGCCAGGGCCCCCGCCACCGCTAGGACCTGCACCAGCAGCACCGCGGAGATCAGCGTGGACTGTTCGAGCTCCAGCTCCTCCGCGCCGTAGACCGAGGCCTGCGAGATCACCGTCTGCACGCCGTCGTTGTAGATCAGGTACGCCAGCAGGAAGGACAGGGTCAGCGGGTAGCGCCGCATGTCCTTCAGCGTGGCGACGAGCTGCTTCCAGCCGCTGACGGCCGGGGCCGCACCCGGCTCGGGCACGACCGCCCGGTCCCGGAGCCGGCGCAACGGGATCAGCGCGAACGCCCCCCACCACAGGCCCGCCGAGGCGAGGCAGATCCGCACCGCCATGCCCTCGGACATCCCGAAGGTGTCGTGGCCCAGGTAGAGCGCGAGGTTCACGACCAGCATCAGCGAGCCCGCGGTGTAGCCGAAGGCCCAGCCACGCGAGGAGACGGTGTCGCGCTCGTCCGGGGTGGAGATCTGCGGCAGGTACGCGTTGTAGAGCACCATCGACACCGACAGCGCGGCGTTCGCGACGACCAGCAGCAGCCCGCCCAGCAGGTAGCGGTCGCCCTGGAGGAAGAACATGCCCGTCGTGGCCGCCGCGCCCACGTACGCGGCCACCGCCAGCAGCGGCTTCTTCCGGCCGGTCCGGTCCGCGAGCGCTCCCACCAGCGGCATGAGCAGCACGGCCAGGACCACCGACGCCGACACCGCGTACGCGAAGTACGAACCGGCCCGCACCGGAATCCCCAGCGGGTGCACGAACCCCTCGGGGTCCGCGGCCGCCTTCGCCACGGACGTCAGGTACGGCCCCAGGAACAGCGTCAGCACGCTCGCCGAGTACACCGACACGGCGAAGTCGTAGAAGTACCACCCCTGCTGTTCGCGTTTGCGCGAGGCCGCCGCAGCGGCCGGTCTGCCGTCCTCTGAGCCGGTCCCCGCCTCGTCCGTCGTCTGCGCACTCATGCGTGCCCCCTTGCGGTTCCGGTGTCGCGCGGTATTCCGGATACCGCGCGGCGGCCCCGCAGCCCTCTCAGGCCCAGGCCCCGCGCCGCTCCAGCACCGTGCGCAAGATGTCGATCCGGTCGGTCATGATGCCATCGACTCCCAGGTCGAGGAGAGCCTCCATACGTTCCGGATCGTTCACGGTCCACACGTGGACCTGCAGCCCCCGTGCGTGCGCGGCGCGCACGAACCGGCGGTCGACCACCCGGATCCCGCCCTGCGTCTCGGGTACCTGCGCCGCCACCGCGCCCGCCCGCAGTGCCGCCGGGATCGCGAACGAGCGCAGCCGCAGCCCGAGGATCCCGCGCACGCCGTACGAGGTCGCCAGCCGCGGCCCGGCGACCTTGTGGGCCCGCGCCACCCGGCTCTCCGAGAACGAACCCACGCACACCCGGTCCCACACCTGCGCCCGGGCGATCAGGTTGACCAGCGGGTACAGCGCCGACTCCGCCTTGATGTCGACGTTCCACCGGGCGTCCGGGAACTCCTCCAGCAGGTCCTCGAACAGCGCGAGCGGCTCACTGCCCCCCACCCGGACCTGCCGCAGTGCCTTCCACTGCTGCTCGCGGATCCGGCCCCGGCCGTCGGTCACCCGGTCCAGCGTCGCGTCGTGGAAGGCGACCAGCTTGCCGTCGGCCGTGGCGTGCACATCGGTCTCGAAGTACCGGTACCCGGCCTCGGCGGCCCGCCGGAAGGCCGCGGCGGTGTTCTCCATCCCGTCCGCGGCCCCGCCCCGGTGGGCGAAGGCGATCGGCGCGGGGTGGTCCAGATACGGATGGCGAAGGCTTGCGTGCGTCACCGCCGCAGTATGCCCCCTCCTCACAGCTCTCCGGCAGCCTCTTCGTGGAGCCCCGGTGAACGCCGGGGCAGCGTCCGGGTGCGGCGTCCGGGTGCGGGCGCGCCCGCGTGCCCCGACCCACGGGCGCGGCGGGCCCGTGCCGCACCGCGCCACCCCGCCCTGGCCCCAGCGGTCCCGCCGTGGCACCCTGAGCCTTCCAAGGCAATCCAATCCGGGGCGCGGTCGGCGCCCGGAGGGGCCAATCCGAGGAAGGTGGACCGGACGCGATGGCGGAGTGGACCTCGGCAGTGGGAGCCGCGCAGCTCGCGCGGCTCATCACCTCCCAAAACCAGCGGCCCGCCGTCCCCGGCGCGCGCAAGCCGCCCGCGTACCGCTCCCTGGCCGACGGGATCCGGCTGCTCGTCCTCGAAGGACGCGTTCCGGTCGCGGCCCGGCTGCCCGCCGAGCGCGAGCTCGCCGTCGCCCTGTCCGTCTCGCGCACCACCGTCGCCGCCGCCTACGAGGCCCTGCGCGGCGAGGGTTTCCTCGAATCCCGCCGCGGCGCCGGCAGCTGGACCTCCGTACCGGCCGGCAACCCGCTGCCCGCCCGCGGCCTGGAACCGCTGCCGCCCGAGTCCCTCGGCTCGATGATCGACCTCGGCTGCGCCGCGCTCCCGGCCCCCGAGCCCTGGCTCACCAAGGCCGTACAGGGCGCCCTGGAGGAACTGCCCCCGTACGCGCACACGCACGGCGACTACCCCGCCGGACTGCCAGCCCTGCGCCGGATGCTCGCCGACCGGTACACCGAGCGCGGCATCCCCACCATGCCCGAGCAGATCATGGTGACCACCGGGGCCATGGGCGCCATGGACGCCATCTGCAGCCTCTTCGCCGGCCGCGGCGAGCGGGTCGCCGTCGAGTCCCCCTCCTACGCCAACATCCTCCAGCTGATGCGCGCCGCAGGCCTCCGGCTCGTACCGGTCGCCATGGCCGACGGGCTGGCCGGCTGGGACCTGTCCGTCTGGCGGCAGGTGCTGCGCGACGCCGCCCCCCGCCTCGCCTACGTCGTCGCCGACTTCCACAACCCGACCGGCGCCCTGGCCTCCGCGGACCAGCGCCGGGCCATGGTCGAGGCCGCGCGCTCCGCCGGCACCGTCCTCGTCGTCGACGAGACCATGGCCGAGCTCCGGCTCGACCCCGACCTGGACATGCCCCGGCCCGTCTGCTCCTTCGACCCGGCCGGCTCCACCGTGATCACCGTCGGTTCCGCCAGCAAGGCCTTCTGGGCCGGCCTGCGGATCGGCTGGGTCCGTGCCGCCCCCGACGTGATCCGCAGCCTCGTCGCGGCCCGCGCCTACGCCGACCTCGGCACACCGGTGCTGGAACAGCTGGCCCTGAACTGGCTGATGCGGACCGGCGGCTGGCAGGAGGCCGTGGGGCTGCGCCGCGAACAGGCCCGGGAGAACCGGGACGCGCTGGTCGCCGCGGTGCGCCGGGAGCTGCCCGACTGGGAGTTCGAGGTCCCGCAGGGCGGGCTCACCCTGTGGGCCCGGGCCGGCGGGCTCTCCGGCTCGCGGTTGGCCGAGGTCGGGGAGCGGGTCGGCGTGCGGGTCCCCTCGGGCCCTCGGTTCGGCGTGGACGGGGCCTTCGAGGGCTACGTCCGGCTGCCCTTCACCGTCGGCGGGCCGGTGGCCGACGAGGCCGCGGTCCGACTCGCGGCGGCCGCCCGGCTGGTCGGCACGGGCGCGGGCGGCAGCGGCGCGGAGCCCCCGCGCACCTTCGTGGCGTAGCGCCTCAGGGGGCCTCCGCCGGGACCTCCGGGTTCCGGTCCGCGGCGCCGGTCTGCGGCCCCTGCCCCTGCGCCGGGGGCTGGACGTGCGGCGACTTGGTCGCAGGGGTCCGGTCGCCGGGGCCGCCGGCCGGGCCCCTGCCGCCCTGGCCACCGCCGCCCGGGCCAGGCTGTACGCGGGCCGGCAGCAGCTCCAGCACCGCCTGCCGGTGCGCCGGCTCCGCGTCCTCGTCGTACGGGTCCGGCGCCGCGGGTACCTGGAGGCGGTGCACCGGCCCGGAGCCGATCCGGGCGTACCCGCGGCCCGGCGGCACGTGCGCGGTCGGCGTGGTGTGCGGCGGCAGCCCCAGCACGTCGCCGATCTGCCGGGCCGAGGCGGGGCCGAGCACGACCCGGGCCCGCGTGTGCTGCCAGACCGCGTCGCCCAGGAGCTCCAGCTCGTCGAACTGCTCGGCCACCACCACCGTGACCCCTGCGGCGCGGCCGTGCCGCAGGGGTACCTGCAGCCGGCCGAACGGGTCGGGAGCCCCCTCGGCCGCCGCGACGTCGGCGAGCACGCCGGGCCGGTCCAGCAGGATCCACAGCGGCCTCCGGGCGTCCTCGGGGACGGGGCGTCCGGCCTCGCGGGCCCGGAGCGCGGCGACGAGGCGGCGCTCGGTCTCGTGCGCCGCCCAGTCCAGGGCGGCCAGCGCCCCGGCCGGCCCGCACTCCACGGCCGGGACGCCGCTGCGGCCCGACAGGCAGGAGAACTCGCCGCTGCCGCCGCCCTCGACGACCAGGACCTCGCCGCCGTGCCGCAGCGCCTGCAGGGCGATCGAGCGCAGCAGGGTGGAGGTACCGCTGCCCGGATGGCCGACGGCCAGCAGGTGCGGCTCGGCGGACCGCGGCCCGGTGCGCCAGATCACCGGCGGCGCGTCGCGCTGACCGCCTTCCTCCGCCACGGGCAGGGTGCGCGGCACGCCGTCCGCGTCGGTGAACCCCAGCACGGTCTCCGTGGGCGAGGTGACGAACGGCTGGACGACGGTGTCCGTCGGCAGGGGGTCCAGGACCCGCAGGTCCAGCCGGTTGCCCTCCTCGTCCCAGTCGAAGAGGTACTCCCGGCCGCGCCCGGACTTTGCGTGCAGCAGGGCCTCGATCCGGGCCCGGGAAGCGGGCTCGCCGTCCGTGAAGTACGCCGGGTAGCGGATCCGGAGCCGGGTGATCCGGCCCGCACCGTCGAAGGCGTGGTCGCTGAAGGCCCGCTGCCACTCCCCGCCGTGCGCGAAGAGCGGGCTGGGGTCCTCCGGGACGGCGAAGTAGGGCACGAGCGCCTCGTACAGGGAGGCGAGCCGTTCGAGCTCGGCCTCGCTCGGACCGGCCTTGACGGGGTTGCGCTCGCGGCCCCGCCAGGCCGCGGCCGCCATGAGGGCGGCCATGGCGAGGAGGGGACCGTAGGGGGCGAGCGCGAGGACGAGGACGACGGAAGCCGCCAGGAACAGGGCGGGACCGCGCCTGTCCTTGGGGGTGGCGGCCCACCGGCGTCGGGCGGCCGCGGCCAGGAGGCGCAGGCCGCGCGCGATGACCAGCAGCGGATGGAGGACGTCCGTGGCACCGTCGGCGGCCGTTCGGGCGAGCTCGCGTCCCCGGGCGGGCGACAGGATGCCGCTGCCGAGGAGGCGGGGGAGTGGGCGCCGGGCCACGGGCGTCTCCTGGAGGTGTGGTGCGGTGGGGGCGGGGGGGCTAGAGCTTGATCCCGCCGAGCAGGCTCGCGAGGCTCGCCGTACTCGCCGTGATGCTCGGGGCGATGGCGGATCCGGCGAGGAAGAAGCCGAACAGTGCGCAGACGAAGGCGTGGCTGAGCTTCATCCCGTCCTTCTTGAAGAAGAGGAAGGCGATGATGCCGAGCAGGACGACGCCTGAAATGGAGAGGATCATGAGGTTTTCTCCTGGTGGGTGGGGACAGTCACCATCAGTTGTCCCAAGCTCACAGGAAGTATCAATGCGATAAAAGGTGCGTACGGGTGAATTTCCGGTTCTTTCACTTGACCGGCTCAGCCCGGGCGGCCGGCCGGATCGCCGCGGGGCCCCAACTGTCGGCCGGAGGGTGCTCGCGCCGAGGACACGGACCCCGTCGGTGCAGGTCGGGGCGCTACCCTGGCGATTCACCCGAATGCACGCGCACGAGTGGAAGGCGGAACGCGACCGATGAGCGAGCACCAGCCCACCGACAGGGGATCCGAGGACGCCCCCGACGCGGACGTCATCGAGCTGGCCACCAAGGTCTTCGACCTCGCCCGGCAGGGCGAGACCGCCGTGCTCGCCGCCTACGTCGACGCAGGCGTCCCGGCCAACCTCACCAACGACCGCGGCGACACCCTCGTCATGCTGGCCGCCTACCACGGCCACGCCGAGACCGTCACGGCCCTGCTCCAGCGCGGGGCCGAGGCCGACCGCGCCAACGACCGGGGTCAGACCCCGCTCGCCGGAGCGGTCTTCAAGGGCGAGGAGGCCGTCATCCGAGCCCTCCTCGCCGCCGGGGCCGACCCGCACGCCGGGACCCCCTCGGCCGTGGACACCGCCCGCATGTTCGCCAAGGCGGACCTCCTCGAACTCTTCGGAGTCAAGTAGTCCGCTTCTGGGCGTGACCTGGCATGGTGTGACCCGGCGCCGAGCTCACGGGTTGGTCACGGCGGCCGTAAATGTGGTCGCGGCGCACAAACCGGCTGGGTCATCATGGCGTCGGATTCGATTCGCGAGCACGACGGACGGGCAGGAGGGGGCAGGACACGACGGACCGTGTCCCGGCCACCTCCTGCGTACCCCCCCGGCCGGCCCTGGTCGCGAAGCACCGACGAGAGTGAGAAGGCAATGGTCTACATCGAGCGGAACAAGACGACGGCGGACGTCCTCACATGCTGTTACGCGGCCCTGTGAACCCTGTTTCCCGGTTGCGTCCCCAGCTTGATTTGAGGCCATTCCCATGTTCGAACCAGTCATAGCGCCAAGCGGCACCCTGCTCGGGCTCCTCCAGCGGGGCCGCGGCGACGGCACCCTCCACGCACTCGCGGCCCCCCGGGCCGAGGCCCTCCAGGCCCTCAACCAGTGCGTGCTCCGTGACCCGCGCCAGGACTGGCAGGTGGAGAACCGCTCCCTGTACTACGCCCGCCTGTACCTGGACCTCGACGGTCCCCTGGGCGAGATCGAGAGCCACCTCTTCAGCGTCGACGACCTCGTCGACGACAGCGACCACCGGACCGGCCTCGCCCTGTCCGTCCTGGGCCACCTGGCCTCGTACGGGCGCGACGACGCCCTCATCCTGTTGCGCCGGTACGCGGCCTCCGGCGCCAACTGGGCCTGGGCCCTCGACGAGCTCGCCCTGCGCGACGACGACGAGGGACTGCTGTCCCTGGCCGAGCCCGTGCTCGCCCGCTTCCCCGCCACGGCGGAGGGCGAGGCGCGGCTGGCCGCCGCCGTCCGCGACGCCTACGAGCCCCGCCCGTGGTGCCTGTGGGAGGAGACCGCCCGGTACGGCGCCCGCCTCGGCGCGGCGCGCCGCCAGGGCTCCTTCGACCGCTGGCAGCGCCAACTCACCCCCAACGGCCCCCGGCCCGGCTGGGGCGTCCAGGCCGTCTTCGACTGGGCCGCCGAGGGCCTTCGCCGCGGCACCCCCCTGCACGTGCCCGCCGCACGCTGTCTCGCCGCCGTGGCCTCCCCCGAGGACCGCGGCACCATCCTCGCCGCGGCCGCCGGAGCCGCCGGCGACGCCGCCCGGGCCACCGCCCTGCACCACCTGGTCCTCGCCGAACCGGAGAACCCGGTCGTCCTGGACCTCATCGAGGCCGCCGCCGACGAACCCGCCGTCGCCGCCTACGAACGCATGACCGGCCCCACCGCCCTCGACCGGGCCCGCAGCTGGGTCCAGCGGCCCGACGCCCTCGGCGAGGCCGCCGCCGCCCTCCTCGCCGCCCACGGCGAAGCCGAGGACGCACACCTGGTCCTCGGCGCCCTGCGCTCCACCGTCCGCGGCTCCGGCCCGGACTCCGCCCGCCTGTACGCCCTCGTCGACGGCGCCGGCCGGCTCGCCATCGGCTGCGCGGCGCCCGTCCTGCGGCACGTCTACCGCGAGACGGCCTCCTCCCACCTCCGCGGCCGCGCCGCCCGCGCCCTCGCGGGCACCGACCCCACGTTCGCGTCGGGCTTCGCGGTCGAGTGCCTGTGGGACTGCGAGGAGACCACCCGCGAGGTGGCCGCCCGTCACGCCGAGACCGCCGACGTCCGCGTCGCCCCGAGGCTGCGCCGCCTGGCGTCGGATCCGGCGGAGGAGGAGGACGTCCAGTCCGCCGTCCGCAGCCGCATCACCCCCGAGTCGACCGTCTAGCCGCCGGTCCCGGCCGCCCGCACGCAACGCCGTGGGCCCGGCCCCCTCGAAGGGGGGCCGGGCCCACGGCGCGTACGGGGTCCGCGCCCCGCTACTCCGGCGGCGGCGCACCGGTCGGAGACACCGGGTCCAGCTCCGGGGAGTTGTCTATCTCGCACGGCGTCAGCTTCGAGGTCTCCTTCACACCGAAGCTGGTCGACGACTCACTGGTCGGCTGCCGGTCGGGCCACCCGAACACCAGGGTGTAGCCCGGAGGGACGGTCTTGGAGTTGATCTTCATCACCGTCCTGTCGCCCTCGCGCTGGCGGAGCTCGCTGTCCGGATCGTGGGTCGTGGTCCCCGGAAGGTACTGCGGCCCCCGGTAGCCCCCGCTCCAATGCGGGCACTCCGACCTGGCCTTCTTCGGCATGAGCACGACCGGGACCCCCAGCGCCCGCAGCTGCTCCACCAGTCCCGGAATCTGGCTGTGCCGGGGCATGTCGACCGTGATGCTCCCGCTGCTGTCCCGGGTCGGCGCGGGCGAGACCGAGGTCGCGGCCGACCCGGTCGGAAGGGGCGGCGACGGAACCGCCGTCGCGGCGGAGCCCGTCGGAGGGGGAGGAACCGTCGGCGTGGGGTTCGTGGACACCTGCGCCGGCAGCGAGCCGTCCCGGCCGGAACCGGGAAGGGCCACCACCAGCCCTGCCGCCACGGCCGTCGCAACGGCCACGGCCAGCGGGATCCCGTACCGCCTGGCGAACGAGCGGGCCGGGGCGGGAGCGGGCGCTTCCGGCATCCTCGCCAGCAGCGCCGCCTTCAGCTTCTCCTCGAACGCAGTGGGCCTGCTGGTCATCGCGTTGCCTCCAGACGGGATCCGGGAACGTCGGACGCGGGAACCGCCGCGCGCAAGGCGCGCCGGGCGCGGTGCAGGCGGACGCGGACCGTCGCCTGGGTGACTCCCAGGGCCAGCGCCGCCTCGGCCGGGGTCAGCTCGTCGACGACCACCATGTCCAGGGCCGCGCGCAGCGGCTCCGACAGCGTCGCGTGGCGCTCGGCCAGGACCCGGAAGGCCCGCTCGGCGTCGATCCGCTCCTCGAGCGCCGCCACGTCCTCCGCGTCGAGCAGCCTGCGCCCGCTGAGCCGCGCCAGGGCGCCGCTCTCGCGCGCCCGCCCCCGGGCGTGCCCGGCCACTACGTTGCGGGCTATGCCGAACAGCCACGCGATCGGCGCACCACGGCCCGGCCGGTAGGTGCCGGCAGCTCCCATGGCGGCGAGGAACACGTCCGCCGTCAGGTCCGCGGCGAGGTGCGGGTCGGCGACCCGGCGGGTCACGAAGCGGAGCACGTCGTCGACGTGCTCGGCGTAGAACGCCCCGAATCCCTCGTGCGTGGTGAGATCCGGTGGCCCGGTCTCCCTCCTCGGGCTGCTCACCCGGCACCCTCCCCCTGTCCGCAGGACCCCTTCGGCCCCTCTCACCCCGTACTTGGCCGAAGCCCCCCGGAGCGTTTCACCGGCCCCCGCGCAGGCCCCCGCGGCACTGCGTGAAGCGCACCGGGACACCCGGCCGGGCCTGCGCCGCGGCGTCCAGGGCCGGGCCCGGCGGGACCACGCCCACCACCGGGTAGCCACCGGTCACCGGATGGTCGGCCAGGAACACCACCGGGAGCCCGTCCGGCGGCACCTGCACGGCGCCCAGCACCATGCCCTCGCTCGGCAGCTCCCCGCCGCGGGAGCGGACCAGCGGGGTGCCCGCCTCGGTGCGCAGGCCGATCCGGTTCGACCGCGCCGACACCCGGAACACCGAACGCCACAGCCCGGCCAGCGAGGCCGGCTCGAACCAGTCCGCCCGCGGGCCCGGCCCGAGCGGGAGCACCAGCTCCGCCGGAGCCCCCGGCGCCGGCACGACGTCCGCCCCGCCCAGCGGATCCGGCCCGGCCGGCCCCACCGGCAGTACGCTCCCGGCCGCCGGCACGGCCGGCCCCAGCCCCGACAGCAGGTCCGTCGAGCGACTGCCGAGGACCGGCGGCACGGCGAAGCCGCCCCGCACGGCCAGGTAGCTGCGCACCCCCGACTCCGCCCGGCCCACCTCCAGCTCCGCACCCGCCGGGACCCGGACCGGCGCCCCCCAGGCCACCGGACGGCCCGCCACCCGTACCGCGCAGGGCGCGCCCGTGACCGCCACCGTCACCGCGCCCGCGGAGCCGGCCCGCAACCCCACCCCGTCCAGGGTGGTCTCCAGGACCGCCGCGTCCGGCGGATTGCCCACCAGCCGGTTGGCCAGGGCGTACGCGGCCGCGTCCAGCGCGCCCGACCGCCCCACCCCCAGGTGCGCGTATCCGGGCCGGCCCGCGTCCTGGAGCGTGGTCAGCGCTCCCGGCCGGACCACCTCCAGCGCCCTCGCCCCCGGCTGCGCCCCGCTCACCCGGCCACCTCCTCGAACCGCACCCGCACCCCCGGCGCGAAGAGGGCCGCGGGCTCCCGCGCCGGATCCCACAGCACCGCGTCCGTGGTCCCGATCAGCTGCCAGCCGCCGGGGGAGGAGCGCGGGTACACCCCGGCGTACTCTCCCGCCAGCGCCAGCGAACCCGCCGGGACCGCGGTGCGCGGCGTGTCCCGCCGGGGCAGGTGGAAGCGCTCCGGCAGCCCGGTCAGGTACCCGAAGCCGGGCGCGAACCCGCAGAACGCCACCCGGAACACCACCGACCCGACGACCTCCGCCACCTCCCGCTCCCGCATCCGCCACCGCCCGGCCACCTCCGCCAGGTCCGGCCCGTCGTACCGGACCGGGACGGTGACCAGCGGCCCCTCCGCCTCCGTGAGCGGCGGCACCTCCCAGCGCACGATCCGCTCCGCCAGCGCCCGCGGCTCCCTCACCCCGTCCAGCAGCACCGTCCGCGCGGCCGGCACGACGTCCCGTACGGGCCCCAGCGCGCCCGCGGCGCGCCGGCGCAGCACCTCGGCGTGGAGCGCGGCCACTTCCGCCGCCGAGTCCAGCTCGACCAGCACCGCCCCGCCGCCCACCACCAGGGCCCTCACGTGAAGGCCTCCACCTGTACGCCCGCCGCCTCCAGGGCCTGCCGCACGCGCCGGGCGAGCCCGGCCGCGCCCGGGGTGTCCCCGTGCAGGCACAGCGAGCGCGCCGGCACCGCGATCCGGGACCCGTCGGCGGCCTCGACCGCGCCGTCGGCGGCCATGGCCACCGCCCGCGCGACCACCGCGTCCGCGTCGTGCAGCACCGCCCCCGGCTCCCCGCGCGGCACCAGCGTCCCGGCCGGCGTGTACGCCCGGTCCGCGAACGCCTCCGGGACGGGCGTCAGCCCGGCCGTCTCCGCCGCGGCCAGCAGCAGCGACCCCGGCAGGCCGAGGACCGGCAGATCGCGGTCCGGCCCGGCCGCCGTGCGGACACCGGCGACGACCGCGGCCGCCTGCCCCGCGTCGTGCACGGTGCGGTTGTACAGCGCGCCATGCGGTTTCACGTACGACACCCGGGAGCCGGCCGCCCGCGCGAACACCTCCAGCGCCCCGATCTGGTAGGCCACCTCGTCCGCCAGCACGTCCGCCGGCACGTCCATCGCCCGCCGCCCGAAGCCCGCCAGATCCCGGTACGACACCTGCGCGCCGATCCGCGCCCCCCGCTGCGCGGCGAGCTCGCACACCCGCCGCATGATGGACGGGTCCCCGGCATGGAAGCCGCAGGCGACGTTGGCACTGGTCACGACGGACAGCAGGGCCTCGTCGTCGGTGAGCGTCCAGCGCCCGAAACCCTCACCCAGGTCGGCATTGAGATCGATCAGAGGTGTGATCATGGAAGCCATGGCGTGAGCCTAGTGCCGTGACCGCCCGGTCCGGAGGCCCATCGGGCGCCGGACCGATCGGGCCGAACCGTGCCGTTTGGGCTGTTGTCCCTGTCAGCGCCTAATCTTTGTCCGTGACTCTCCCTGCCCCGGCGAAGACCCTTCCGTCCCCGGCGCCGGGCCCGGCCGCCGACGAGGGCCTGGCCCGGCGGCTGCGCGCGCTCGCCTGCACCGCCCCCCTCCACGACCTCGACGTGCGCAAGGCCAACCTCGCCGGCGAGTACGGGATCTACGCGATGGCCGAAGTCGCCCTCGCCGCGATCGACCTGGTCACCCTCCACATGGACTTCGACACCGGGGCCGACCACGACCAGATAGTGGCCCGGCTGCTGCCGCGCATCGCCGCCCAGGCCCCGGACCGGCCGACGGCCGAGCACGAGCGCGTGGCCCGCTGGGTCCTCGAGAACCTGATCAACGTCGGCAGCGTCGACCGCGGCTTCCGTGCGATCTACGGCACCTTCGGCCCCGACGGCGTGTACGTCCGCCGCGACTACGACTTCAAACTCCTCGAAGAGGTCCCCGGCTACGGCGGCGCCGTCTACCTGCGCACCACCGACGAGGCCGTCAACGTCCTCGTCGGCGCCCTCGACACCGACGTCACCAGCGCGCAGATCGCCGCCGAGGTCAAGCTGGAGGTCCTGGTCAGCCGCGGCCGCCTCGCCGACGCCCAGCTCGCCGCCGAGCAGGCCCGCTACCGCACCGTCCAGTACGCCGAGACCCTGCGCCGCACCCTGGAGGCGACCCGGCGCAACGTCCGCGCCGTCGACTGGCTGCAGTCCGTACCCGACATGATCGACGAGGCCCTCGACCACGTCGCCGACCGGTACCGGCACGAGAACGCCATCCTGACGAACATCCGCAAGGTCCGCGACGAGGCGGAGGAGCCGGAGAACAAGCGGCGCGCCGCCGAACTCGTCGACATCGTCAAGGACTGCATCCGCCGCCACACCCAGCTCCAGTCACGGCTGCTCGAAGCAGGCCCGCTGTTCCGCGCCGAACAGGACCGGCAAGCCTTCGCCGCTCCCGCGCCGACCTCAGGGATCGACCTGTACGGGCAGCTGGTGGCCCCCCTGCTGTCGCTCCCCGTGGCCGAGGCGACCCGCGTCACCGACGCCTTCTTCGCCTCCGGCACCGGCCAGCGCATCCCCGTCTCCGTCCGCGTCACCGACCTGGTCGACATCCTGCTGACCCCGCCCGTCGAACGGGAACACCTCGGCGCGGAGATGCCGGAGCCGGACCTCATCGCCACCCCCGACGACAGCCGCTTCAGCGAGGAGCAGCTCGCCGCCGCGACGGAGCTCCTGGCCCTGCCGCCCGACGCGCCGCGCCGGCTGTCCGGGCTGCTCGCCGAGGCCCGCCGCACCGACCCGGAGCTGCCGTACCTGGTGGCCCTGCTGGCCGTCCACGCCGCCAGCCCGGCCGTCGGCACTGCATACCGGCAGGGCGAGGAGCAGCTTCTGTTCGCGGTGGACGACGGCACCGAGCTCGACGATCCCGAGTTCGGCGGCGCCGATCTGATCGTCGGCACCGCCCTGCTCGACGCCGCCGCGATGACCGCGGACCGCACGGAGGCCGCATGACCCCCCGCGCGGGCGCCCGGTCCCGCGCCGGAGCCTGGTCCCGCGCCGGCGCCCCGTCCGCCGCCGCCCCGCACCCGACCCGGCCGCACGCCGCCGCCGCGCGCACCCGCACCACCACCGCACACCACGAGAGGCAGTACCCGTGAGCGACCACCACGCCGAGCACCCCGCGTGGAGCGAGGCCGACGCCCCGACGGCGCCGTCCGCCCCGGGCGGCTCACACGTGACCCCCGCCGACGCCGCGGACGCGGCCCGGCTCGTCGCCTTCGGCCTCCAGCCCAAGCTGCTGCCCGCCCGCGACGCCGAGTACGCCGAACTTCTGCGCCGCTACCGCGAGGACCCCGCCTTCGGCCGCCTCGCCGACGCCGTCGCCACCGGCCTCGGGCTCGTCGTCCTGGAAGTGTCCCCGCGCGCCGGCATGGCCGTCGCCGCCGGCGAGGACTCCGTCTTCGCCGTCCGGATGGGCGACTACGCCCGCCGCACCACCGCCGACTCCGGCGACCGCTTCCTGCACGGCCTCGCCCACCTCGCTCTCGCCGCCCTCGCCTTCCCCCGACCCGAGGACCTCGCCGACGACGGCTACATCGGCCGCGTCACCGTCAACGGCGTCGACGCCTTCGTCCGCCAGGCCTGCCGCCGCCTGGAGGAGCGGGCCGAGGAGACCGGCGAGAACACCGACCCGGCCAGCGACGCCCCCGGCCTGGAGGCCGCCTGGCGCGTCTACGCCCGCCGCAGCGCCACCGGCGCCACCAAGGACGCCCGGCGCCTCGCCGGCTCGACCACCGGCATCGTCGGCAAGGCCGCCGCCTTCCTCACCGACTCCGGCTTCCTCCAGCGCACCGGCGACGACGCCGGCGGCACCTACCGCACCACCCCCCGCTACCAGCTCCAGGTCCGAGACATGGCGGGCAGCGCGGCCATGGCCGAACTCCTCGAACTCGGAGTGGTCCCCGTCGGCGACGGCACCGCCAGCCTCCTCCCGCCGCCCGAGGGCGACGACCTGGAGCTCGCCCCCGACGCCGGCCTGCCCTTCCACGCCTGAGCCCCGCGCTCACCGGGCCCCCGCCCCCACCGCACGTCCCGTACCACCCACCAGACACCACGAGAGCCCGCCGCCATGTACGAGCTGTCCCGGATCCGCCTCTACTCCATCGGGCCCGCCGGCGCACGCTACGCCGACACCGTGCTCGACCTGCGCGGAGTCGGCGATCCGGTGCCCCACCCGGCACCCACCCAGGCGGAGTTCTTCGAGGACGAGCCCACCGGCCCGCCGCGCCGCCCCGCGCCCGCCGGCGTGCTCTTCCTGGAGAACGGCGGCGGCAAGTCCGTCCTGCTCAAGCTGATCTTCTCGGTGATGCTGCCCGGCCACCGCAACACCCTCGGCGGCGCCAGCTCCGGCGTGCTGCGCAAGTTCCTGCTCGCCGACGACTGCGGCCACGTCGCCCTGGAATGGCAGCACACCCAGACCGGCGAATGCGTCGTCGTCGGCAAGGTCAGCGAATGGCGCGGCCGCCAGGTCTCCAACGACCCGCGCAAGTTCGCCGAGGCCTGGTACTCCTTCCGCCCCGGCCCGGGCCTCAGCCTGGACAACCTGCCCGTCGCCGAGGCCACCGCCGTCCGCCCGCCCGTCGAGGGCGCCTCCGGAGCCCAGGGCCGCCGCCGCACCATGAAGGGCTTCCGCGACGCCCTCACCGAGGCAGGCAAGACGTACCCGCACCTCGAGGTGTACTTCGAAGAGATCCACGACCGCTGGAACGAGCACCTCACCGAACTCGGCCTCGACCCCGAGCTCTTCCGCTACCAGCGCGAGATGAACGCCGACGAGGGCGAGGCCGCGGGCCTCTTCGCGGTCAAGAAGGACTCCGACTTCACCGACCTCCTGCTGCGCGCCGTCACCGACACCCGCGACACCGACGGCCTCGCCGACCTCGTCCACGGCTTCGGCAACAAGCTCGGCCGCCGCGCCGAGCTGATGGCCGAACGGGACTTCACCGCCGGCTCCGTGGACCTCCTCACCAAGATCGTCGAGGCCGCGGAGACCCGCTCCCGGCTCCGCGACGTGCACGCCGGAGCCGAGCGCCGTACCCGCACCCTCGCCCGCCGGCTGTCCGCGCGCGCCGCCCAGGAACGCGGCCGCGCCGCCGACCTCGCCCAGCGCGTCACCGGCGCCGCCCACGGAGTGACCGCCGCCGAAGCCGCCCGCGACCGCAGCGCCGCCATCGCCGCCGAACTCGCCTACCGGCACGCCTCGCTGGCCCTCACCGTCGCCGACAAGGCCGCCACCGCCCAGCGCCGCGAACTCCTCGAGGCCCGCACCCTGCACGCCGCCTGGCAGGCCGCCGAGACCGTGCTGCGCCACCGCGCCGCCGCCGACCGCTCCGCCCGCGTCGCCGCCGCCATCCTGGAGGCCGAGCGGGACGCCGCCCCGGCCCTCGCCGCCCGCGCCTCGGCCGCCGCCGCCCTCGTACGGGCCCTGCACACCGCCGCCGAACAGGGCGAGGACCTCGCCAACGAGGAGGAGGAGCGCTCCGCCACCCTCCAGGCCGCCGGTGAGGCCGCCCACCGGGACGCCACCGCCGCCGCCACCGCCGCCCAGCGCGCCCGCAGCGAGGCCGAGCACCTGCGGGCCCGGCTCGCCGAGGTCCAGCAGGAGACCGCCGAGGCCGTCCGCGCCGGCTGGCTCGACGACTCCGCCCCCGACGCCGATCCGGCCCGCGCCGCCCTCGCCGCCAGCGATGCCGAAACCGTCGCCGTCGCCGCCTGGGACGAGGCCCGGGACGCCGCCCGCACCGCCGCCGACACCGCCCGGGAGGCCGCCGCCGCGGAATCCCGTGCCGAACTCACCGCCGCCCGGGCCGCGGACGCCGCCGACGCCGCCGAGGCCGCCCACGCCGCCGAACAGCTGGCCGCCGCCTCCCTGGCCGAAGCCCCCCGCCTCGCCGAACTCCTCGGCCTCCCGTCCGCCGCCCGGCCCGCCACCGTCCCCCGCCCGCGCGGCGCCGACGGCGCCCCGGCCGCGGCCACCGCCCCCGACGCCGATCCGGCCCACGACGCGGCCGCCGGCGGACTCTCCGCCGCCGACCTCGACCGGAACGCCGAGGACCTGCGCGCCCTCCTCGGGGACGCCGTCACCTCCGCCGAACGCCAGCTCTTCGACCTGCGCACCGCAGCCGCCGACGACGCCCGCATCCTCGGCGCCCTCGGTGACGGCGGCCTCCTGCCGCCCGGCCCCGACGTCCTGGCCACCGTCGAGTACCTCGGTGAGCACGGCATCCCGGCCCTGCCCGGCTGGCGCTACCTCGCCCAGTCCGTCGCCCCCGCCGACCACGCCGCCGTGCTCGCGGCCCGCCCCGAACTCGTCGACGGCGTCATCATCACCGACCCCGACACCCACACCCGGGCCCGCGAGGTCCTCGGCGGCGCCGCCCTGCTGCCCCGCTCCACCGTCGCCGTCGGTACGGCCGCGGCCCTCCTCGCTCCCGTCCCCCCGGCCGGCGTCGACCCCGCCGCGGACGCCTCCGGCATCTTCATCGTCCCGCCGAACCCGGCCATGCACGACGAGCACGCCGCCGACGAGGAACGCCAGGCCCTGCGCGCCCGCGCCACCGCCCGCGACACCGAGATCCGCGACCTCGCCGCCCGCCTCGCCGGGGACCGCGAACTCGCCGCCCGGCTCGCCTCCTGGCGCACCGGTTGCCCGCCCGGCCGCCTCACCGAGCTCGCCGAGCAGGCCACCGCCGCCCGCGCCTTCGCCGAGGAGGCCGACGCCGAACTCGCCGAGGCCCGCACCGCCCGCGCCGAGGCCGAGGAGGTCTCCGCCGAGGCCGCCCGCGTCCGCGACGAGCGCCAGGACGCCGCCCAGCGTGCCCGCCGCGCCGCCGACGCCCTCGCCGGCCTCGCCTTCCGCCTGCGCGAACGCGCCGGCTGGCAGGCCAAGGCCCGCGAACTCGCCGACGAGGCCGCCGAGTGCGAGGCCCGCGCCGAGATCTGCCTCGACCGGGCCCGCGCCGCCGACGAGGACCGCCGCGCCGCCCAGCGCGCCGCCGACGACGCCCGCCGCACCGCCCGCGCCCTGCGCGCCGAACGCGCCGAGATCGCCGGCGCCCCCGAATCCCTCCCCGAGGACGAGACCGCCGCCCCGGACGGGCACCGCCCGCTGCCCGACCTCCGCGAGGCCTACCGGGCCGCCTCCCAGCTCTACGAGAAGGTGGGCGTCGGCGCCGACCTGCGCGCCGAACAGGCCCGCGCCGAGAGCGACGAGAGCGCTGCCCTCGCCGAACTCGACCGCCTCACCAACAAGGTCCGCACCCGCGCCGCCCAGCTCCTCGAAGGCACCGACGGCGCCGACGGCCCCTCCCGCCAAGCGGCCGCCGCCCGCGCCGAGGCCCTCGTCCAGATGCTGGAGGGCCGCGCCTCCGCGGCCAGCGAGCAGCTCGGCCGGCTCCGCGGCGAAGCCGAACGACACGCCCCCGCCGACGGCGACGCCCACACCGACCTGCCCGAGGAGATGATCCCCGAGGACGTCGAACAGGCACAGGTCCTGCTGCGCACCGCCACCGCCCAGCTCGCCGCCCACACCGCCGCGGTGGAGGCCGCCCGCGCCGCCCACGCCGACCTGCTGCGCGCCCACCGCGCCGCCGAGGACGGAGCCGGCGGCTTCGACGAGACCGCCGCCCTCCTGCGGGACCAGCTGCGCGACCACACCCCGCACGAGGACGAGCAGGAGCCGGCCGCCCACACCGGCACCCTGGAAGAGGCCCGGCAGTCGGCCGCCGAAACCCGCCGCGCCCTGCGCGCCGCGGCCGCCGACCTCTCCGCCGCCGAGGCCGCCGTCCGCGAGGCGAGCGACATCCTCGTCCGGCACGCCAACGCGAACCGCTACGAGCAGGTGCGCACCCCCGCGCGCCAGCAGATCCGCGAACTGCCCGCCTCCGCCCTGCCCGAGCACGCCGCGGCCTGGGCGGCCGCCTTCGCGCCCCGCCTGCGCGTCCTCACCGACGAGCTCGCACAGCTGGAACGCAACCGCGACAGCATCGTCGACCGGCTCCGCGGACTGGTGGAGTCCGCGCTGGCGACCCTGCGCTCCGCGCAGCGCCTCTCCCGGCTCCCCGAGGGCCTCGGCGAATGGTCCGGCCAGGAGTTCCTGCGCATCCGCTTCGAGGAACCCGACCAGGCCACCCTCGTCGAACGCCTCGGCGAGGTCATCGACGACGCCACCCGCTCGGCGGTCAAGAAGAACGCCGCGTTCGGCGAGGGGCGCCGCGACGGCATGTCCCTGCTGCTGCGCGGCGTCCAGGCAGCCCTGGAGCCCAAGGGCATCGCGGTGGAGATCCTCAAGCCGGACGCCGTGCTGCGCGCCGAGCGCGTGCCCGTCGGCCAGATGGGCGACGTCTTCTCCGGCGGCCAGCTGCTGACCGCCGCGATCGCGCTCTACTGCACCATGGCGGCCCTGCGCAGCAACGACCGCGGCCGCGACAAGCACCGCCACGCGGGCACCTTGTTCCTCGACAACCCCATCGGTCGCGCCAACGCCACCTATCTGCTGGAACTCCAGCGGGCCGTGTCCGACGCGCTCGGCGTCCAGCTGCTGTACACCACGGGCCTGTTCGACACGACGGCCCTCGCCGAGTTCCCGCTGGTCATCCGGCTGCGCAACGACGCGGACCTGCGGGCCGGCCTGAAGTACATCAGCGTCGAGGAGCACCTGCGCCCCGGCCTGCCGCAGCCGTCCGCCGAGGGCGAGACGATCCACGGCGAGATCACGGCGACCCGCATGTTCCGTCGCAGCGCCGCGGCGTCCTGACCGCTCCCGCTCCCGCCCGCGGACCGGCCTCCCCGGTCCGCGGCGGGGCGGCGGCTCAGCCCCGGCCCGAGGGCGCCCCGTAGCGGGAGTCGCCGGCCGTCGACGGCCACGCGGCCGGCGGCCTGCCGTTCCGCGGTATTCGGCCGGCCGAGCGGGCCTCCCGCCGGGCCCGGCGCGCCTCCCGCCGCGTGCTGCGCACCGTACTGCTCGGCTCCGACAGCACCCCGTGCCGCTGGTTCCACATCTGTCGGGTGATCAGCACGTCCAGCACGGACCAGGTGGCCACGACGGTCCCGGCTATCGACACCAGCGCCATCGGAAAGGCCAGCCAGGAGCCGGTGAGCGTGAGGAAGAACGTGATCGTCGCCCCCGTCAGGGTGACGGCCACGATCAACACCGCCCGCACCGCCGACTCCCGCACCGGATCCGGCAGTCGTCGCCGCCCGACCGGCTCCTCCTGCCACAGCGGCTTCCTCGCCCCGTCCGCCCCGGCCGCCGCTCCCGCTTCCGCGTCCCTGTCCCCGTAGATCCCCATGACCGCGCCCTCCCCTCCGTACTGCCGGTCATGTCTACCCGGCCGCCCCCGGCCGAACGACCCCCACCCGACGAATCCCCTCGAACAGGTAGACGTACGACGACGCCGAGAGATTCCCGCATCGCGTGGTTCCTCCCGCTCCGCCGGCCCCCACCGCCCCCTGTCGAGACGACGGAAGGAAGAATTCCAGCCATCCGTCCCATCGAGGGGACCTAGACCCCACGAAGTGTCATCTGCCACATAACGGGCTGCACTTGACCGGAAGTATCGGACAACTCGTGATCTACGCCCGGGCGTCAGGCCGAAAACGCCCGGACATGCCTTCGAAGGCCGCACCCGGCAGTAGTAGGCTCACGCCGTTTGTACGACGGAACACCAGTCCCCTGCGCGGGATTGGGCTGGGGGAGGCTGGGGAGGCCATGCGGCTTCGCGGGAAGTCCATCCGCCGGAAGATCGTGGCGCTGCTGCTCGTGCCGCTCGTCTCCCTCACCGCGCTCTGGAGCTTCTCCACCGTCGTCACCGGCCGCGAGGCGCTCCAACTCCTCGACGTCGCCTACGTCATCGACAAGGTCGGCTACCCCATCGAGGACGTCGTCCGCGTCCTGCAGAAGGAACGCCGCCAGACCCTGGTCGTCATCGGCGACCCCCGCGCCTCCGCCGCCACCGCCGAACTGGCCAAGCGGCGCGCCGCCACCGACGAACTCGTCGACCGCATCAGCAAGAACGCCAAGGACCCCGAGGTCTCCGAGGAGCTCACCACCCCGGCCGCCCAGCGGCTGAACTCCATCCTCGACGCCTTCCACGGCATCGGCGCACTGCGCCGCTCCGTCGACCAGAACACCCTCGACCCCAACCAGGCGCTGGAGCTCTACAGCCGCCTGGTCGACCCCTGCTACGACTTCCTCATGAACCTCCACGCCCTGGAGAACGTGGAGATGGACAAGCAGGGCCGCGCCCTCGTGGGCATCACCCGCGCCCGCGAGACGCTCTCCCGCGAGGACGCCGTCATCGCCTCCGCCCTCGCCGCCCGCAACGTCGCCACCGCCGACCTCCGGCACGTCTCGGACCTCGCCGCCAACCGGAACCTGCTCTACGGCTTCAACCTCGCCATCCTCCCCGCCACCGACCGGGAGATCTTCGAGCAGTACTGGAGCGGCCCCCAGACCAAGCCCCTGCGCGACGCGGAGGAACGGTTCCTCGCCGGCGGCGCCGGCAAGAACCCGCGCAGCATCACCCCGGCCCAGTGGGACGAGGCCGCGAACAAGGTCCTCGACGACCTCGCCACCATGGGCACGGCCGCCGGCGACCGCTACCAGAAGCGCGTCGAGCCCGTCGCCAAGAGCGTCCTCCTCCAGGCGGCCGTCGCCGGCGTCATCGGCTTCCTCGCCCTCCTCGTCTCCGTCGTCCTCTCCGTGCGCATCGGCCGCGACCTCGTCCGCGACCTGTCCCGGCTGCGCAAGGAGGCCCACGAGGTCTCCGGCGTCCGGCTGCCCGCCGTCATGCGCCGCCTCGCCGCCGGCGAACACGTCGACGTGGAGACCGAGGCCCCCCGCCTCGAATACGAGAAGGACGAGGTCGGCCAGGTCGGCCAGGCCCTCAACACCCTCCAGCGCGCGGCCGTCGAGGCAGCCGTCAAACAGGCCGAGCTCCGCAAGGGCGTCTCCGAGGTCTTCGTCAACCTCGCCCGCCGCAACCAGGTCCTCCTGCACCGCCAGCTCACCCTGCTCGACACCATGGAACGGCGCACCGAGGACGCCGAGGAGCTCGCCGACCTCTTCCGCCTCGACCACATGACCACCCGCATGCGCCGCCACGCCGAGGGCCTCGTCATCCTCTCCGGCGCCGCCCCGTCCCGGCAGTGGCGCAAGCCCGTCCAGCTCATGGACGTCGTCCGGGCCGCCGTCGCCGAGGTGGAGGACTACGAGCGCATCGAGGTACGCCGACTGCCGCGCCTCGGCATCGCCGGCCCCGCCGTCGCCGACGTCACCCACCTCGTCGCCGAACTCCTCGAGAACGCCACCGTCTTCTCGCCCCCGCACACCGCGGTCCAGGTGCACGGCGAGCACGTCGCCAACGGCTTCACCCTGGAGATCCACGACCGCGGCCTCGGCATGAACCCCGAAGCCCTGCTCGACGCGAACCTCCGGCTCGCCGAGACCCCCGAGTTCGAGCTGTCCGACACCGACCGCCTCGGCCTCTTCGTCGTCAGCCGCCTCGCCCAGCGCCACGGCGTCAAGGTCGTCCTCCAGCCCAGCCCGTACGGGGGCACCACCGCCGTGGTCTTCCTCCCCGCCGCCCTGCTGACCGACGCCCCCGACACCAACGGCACCGGCCTCCGCGTCGGCGACGCCAAGCACGGCAGGCCCGGCTCCGCGCCCGGCGCCGGCGGCAAGCGGCCCGCCCGCACCGCCCCGACGGCCCTGCGGCACGCCCCCGCCGCCGGCCGGCCCCTGCGCTCCGGGGACCGCCGCCGCCCCGTCGAGCTGGAGGCCCCCCTCGGCGCGCTCGACCTCGACGGCCTCGACGATCCCGCCGCCCTGGACGGGGCGGCCCCCGGCATCGGCGGGCTGAACGGCGCCGTCGGCAGCCCTGCCATGGCCACCCTCGACGACGAGACCCCGCCCCGCGGCACCCCGCGCAGCGCCCTGCTGGGACTCCACCCCGCCGACCGGGCGCATTCCGACCGGGGGACGGGCCGGGACCGCGAACGGGAGCCGCTGTCCCCCACCGGCCCGGTCAGGCTCGACAGCCACCGCTCCGACCCGCTGCGCGGCTCCCGCCCCGACGGCGCCCGGGGCTCCGGCCCCGTGCCCCTGCCGCGCCGCCGCCCCACTCCGACGCTCGTCGCCGAGCACGGCCGCCGGGTGGAGCCCCGCCCGGTCTCCGCGGTCCAGCCGGGGCGGCCCGCGGGTGATCCCGGGCAGGCCCCCCGGCAGGCACCTGCCCAGCCGCCCCAGGCAGCCGCCGGCCCCGGCGTACTGCCCAAGCGCATCCGCCAGGCCAGCCTGGCGCCGCAGCTGAGGAAGGACCGGGGCACGGCACCCGCCGAAGCCGCGGCCGACCCGGTGACCGACCGGGACGCCGAGGAAGTACGCAAGCGCATGTCCGCCCTCCAGCGAGGCTGGACGGCGGGCCGTGAACAGCAGGCCCAGCAGCAGTACGAGGCCGGGACGGGGACCAGCTCCGCCACCGGTCCTGCGCACCAGAGCGAGAACGAGAACGAGGGGGACGGTCGATGACCGCACCGCAGACCGGAAACGACACCCGGAGCCGCGGCTCCGGTCAGCTCAACTGGCTGCTCGACGAACTCGTCGACCGGGTCGGCAGCATCCGAAAGGCAGTGATCCTCTCCGGGGACGGCCTGCCCACCGGCAGCTCCAAGGACCTGACCCGCGAGGACAGCGAGCACCTGGCCGCCGTGGCCTCCGGCTTCCACAGCCTGGCCAAGGGCGTCGGACGGCACTTCGACTCCGGCAGCGTCCGCCAGACCGTGGTCGAGCTGGACGAGGCCTTCCTGTTCGTCATGGCCGCCGGGGAGGGCAGCTGCCTGGCCGTGCTCTCCGACGCCGACTCCGACGTGGGGCAGGTCGCCTACGAGATGACCTTGATGGTCAAGCGGGTGGGCGACCACCTGTCGACCGCACCGCGCTCCGGGCTGCCAGCCGGGGGGTGAAACGGACCGTATGAGCGATCCAGGCCAGGACCACCGGGACCAGCCGGACCACGGGAACCACAGCAACCACGGGGACTACATGGATCACCGTGGCCACGGTGCGGGCGCCGCACCGGACCCCGCCCACGCCCACTGGTTCGACGACGAAGCCGGCCCGGTCGTCCGCCCGTACGCGATGACCCGCGGCCGGACCAGCCACGCCGGCCAGCACCGCCTCGACCTGATCGCGCTCGTCGTCGCCGAACCGGCGGCCGACGATCCGGTCTGGGAGATGAACCTGTCCCCGGAGCACGGCCACATCCTCGACCTGTGCCGCGAGCGGCCGCAGTCGGTCGCCGAGCTCGCGGCCGAACTCGACCTCGCGGTCGGTGTCGTACGGGTCCTGATCGGGGACCTGGCCGACGAGGAACTGGTCCATGTGACCCGGCCGGTACCGCCGGCCGAACTACCCGATGAATCCATTCTGCGTGAGGTGATCGATGGCCTTCGGGCGCTCTAGCCGCACCGGTGCCATGCACGCCGTGTCCCCGGTCGAGCCACTGACCCTGAAGATCCTCGTCGCGGGCGGCTTCGGGGTCGGCAAGACCACCCTGGTCGGCGCCATCAGCGAGATCAGACCGCTGCGGACCGAGGAGGACCTCTCCGAGCCCGGCGTCGGCATCGACGACACCGGGGGAGTGGAGAGCAAGAGCACCACGACGGTGGCCATGGACTTCGGGCGCATCACGCTGCGCGAGGACCTGGTCCTGTACCTCTTCGGCACCCCCGGCCAGGACCGCTTCTGGTTCCTCTGGGACGAACTGGCCCAGGGCGCGCTCGGCGCGGTCGTCCTCGCCGACACCCGCCGCCTCGCCGACTGCTTCGCGGCCGTGGACTACTTCGAACGCCGCGAGATCCCCTTCACGGTCGCCGTCAACTGCTTCGACGGCGCCGACCGCCACCCGGTGGTGTCCGTGCGCGAGGCACTCGACCTCGACCCCGGGGTACCGGTGCTGCTGTGCGACGCGCGCGACCGGGAGTCCGTCAAGGACGTCCTGGTCGGGGTCGTGGAGCACGCGATGTCGTTGGCGCGCGCCCGCCGCCGGAGCCTGCCCGCGGGCACCTGAGCACACGGCGCCGTACGGAGCCGCCCACCGCGCGCAGGCGGCCCGTACCCCCGCCGACTGGGGTACGGGCCGCGGCTCTCATGGGGGGGGATCCGGGCCTGCGCGCGAGACCGTGGAGCGAGTGTGAACCCGCCGCCGGGGGCCGTCAAGCACGAGCGCAGTACTCGTTTCGGACGTCCTGTACCGACCCGCCGGGCCCTCCGCCGAGAGGTCGGTCACCGTACGGCGGGCCCGTCACCGTACGGCGACGACCGCCGACCCGTGGCCGAACAGCCCCTGGTTCGCGGTGATCCCGACCCGTGCCCCCGGCACCTGCCGCTCCCCGGCCGTACCCCGCAACTGCCACGTCAGCTCGCACACCTGCGCGATCGCCTGCGCCGGCACCGCCTCCCCGAAGGAGGCCAGCCCGCCACTGGAGTTGACCGGCACCCGGCCGCCCGGCGCGGTCACCCCCTTGCGCAGCAGCGCCGCCCCCTCGCCCTGCCCGCACAGGCCGATGTCCTCGTACCACTGCAGCTCCAGCGCGGTGGACAGGTCGTACACCTCGGCGAGCGAGAGGTCCTCCGGCCCGATACCGGCCTCCTCGTACGCGGCCCGGGCGATGGACGCCCGGAACGAGTCCGGCGCCGGCGTCGCACCCGTCCGCGCGTCGGTGGCGATGTCCGGCAGGTCCAGGACCGTCCGCGGGTACACCGGAGTCACCGTCGACACCGCCCGGATCCGCACCGGGTCCGCCACCCCGCGCGCACGCGCGAAGTCCATGCTGCTCAGCACCAGCGCCGCACCCCCGTCCGACGTCGCGCAGATGTCGAGCAGCCGCAGCGGATCGGCCACCACCGCCGACGCCGCCACCTCCCCGGCGGTCACCGCCTTGCGGTAGCGGGCGAGGGGGTTGAGGGCGCCCGCCGCCGCGTTCTTGACCTTGACCCGGGCGAAGTCCTCCGGCGTGTCCCCGTACAGCGCCATCCTGCGGCGGGCGTACAACGCGAAATAGGCCGGATTGGTGGCCCCCAGCAGCCGGAACCGCAGCCAGTCCGGATCGTCCGGCCGGTCCCCGCCCGCCGGGGCGAAGAACCCTTTCGGCGCCGCGTCCGCCCCGACCACCAGCACCACGTCCGCGAGCCCCGCGAGGATCTGCGCCCGGGCCGCACCGATCGCCTGGGCCCCCGAAGCGCACGCCGCGTACACGCTGGTCACCCGCGCGCCCTGCCAGCCCAGCGCCCGGGCGAAGGTCGCCCCGGCCACGTAACCGGGGTAGCCGGAGCGCACCGTGTCCGCCCCCACGACGGACCGGACGTCGGTCCAGTCCAGCCCCGCGTCGGCGAGCGCCGCCCGCGCGGCCACGCGCCCGTACACGACGAAGCCGCGGCCCCACTTGCCCCACGGATGCATCCCGGCCCCGAGCACGGCGACATCGGCGGCCCCGCTCACGAGGCACCGCCCGCTGCGGCTGCGGTGACGGGCCGGAACCACCAGGTGGTGTACGGACCCGGTACCGCGCCGCCCCGGCCGTCGACCGGACCGGCACCCCGGCCGTCGCCTTCCAGCACCCCGCCGACGACCTCGACCTCCATCCCCACCGCCAGGTCGGCGACCGTGACCCCGGGCGCGCCCTGCCCGAGCACGACCATCCCCTCGGCCTCCAGCTCCACCGCGACCAGGGTGTACGGCTCCCAGGGCACGTCCGGATCGGACACGTACGGTGCGGGCGGCCGGTAGCGCCCGTCGGTGTACGACCACACCCGGCCCCGCGGCGACAGCGGCACCTCGGCCAGTTCGCCGTCGCCGGGGCAGCGGGGGTTGCGGCAGTGGGCGTCCTCGCGCGGGAAGAACACCGCGGCGCAGGCGGAGCACCGGGTGCCGAGCAGCCGGAAGCCGCCCTTCGCTCCGGTGTCGGTGAACCACCCGTCCACGACGGGTGCAGCTGTGCGTTCCAAGACCCCTCCCGAGCAGCACAGAACCATCTGATGGAGCGTCAGGAGTCGCAGTCTGCCACGCCGCGCACGGAACGCACAGCGACCGGGAAGTCGAAGTAGGTGTCGGGAAACGCCTCCGGCTCGAACGTGAAGTGCCACCACTCCGCGGGCAGGTTCACGAACCCCTCGGCCCCGAGCACCCGCTTCAGCAACTGCCGGTTGGCCCGCGCGGCGGCCGGAACGCGGGGGCCGTCGGTGTGCGACAGCGGGTCGAAGAGGTCGAACGGCGTCCCCATGTCCACCGCGCGCCGCAGCGGCAGCCGCACCAGCGTCACGTCCACCGTGCTCCCACGGCTGTGCCCGGACCGCTCGGCGATGTACCCGTCCGGGATCAGCCGCGCCTTGTCGACCCGCGGGTAGAACTCGGCCTTCGTCCCATGGTCTTCCGGGTCGGCGGCCCACTGCACGAACCGGTCGACGGCCCGCTGCGGCCGGTAGCAGTCGTACACCAGCAGCGAGTACCCCCGCACCAGCAACGCCCGCTGGGCCCTGCGCAACGCCTCGGCCGCCGGCCGGGCCAGCAGGCACGTCGGTTCCTCGTAGCCGTCGACGGCGCGGCCCGTGAAATTGTGCGGGGTGGCGTACCGGACGTCCTGGCCGATGGTCGGATCCACGTCCGCCAGCACCGCGAACCCCGTCGCGCCCGACCCGCCGGCCAGCACCGCCACGCACCCCGCAACCACCGCCATCCGCATGCCCCTTGGCATACCATCGCGGGATGCCGCCACACCTGAGGGACTCGCACTGCTCCACGTGCGGAGCACTGTTCGACACCGCCGACTGGCCCCGTACGTGCGGCGCCTGCGGGGTCGTCACCTACCGCAACCCGCTCCCGGTGGCGGTCGCCCTGCTGCCCGTCGAGGACACCGCGGGCACCGGCCTGCTGGTGATCACCCGCACCATCGAACCCGCCCTGGGCGGCATCGCCCTCCCGGGCGGCTTCATGGACTTCGGCGAGGACTGGCACGAGGCGGTCGTCCGCGAACTGCGCGAGGAGACGGGCGTCCACGCCCGCGCCGAGGACGTCACCCTCGCCGACGCCATGAGCTCCCCGGGCGGCCACCTGCTGGTCTTCGGCCTCCTCCCGCCGCGCCCGGTGACGACCCTGCCCCCGTCGACGCCCACGGCCGAAACCGAGGGCTGGCACGTCCTGCGCACCCCGGCCGAACTGGCCTTCCCCCTCCACACGCGCGCAGCCGCAGCCTGGTTCGCGGGCACCTACACCTGAGCGGGGGCCACGGCGGAGCAGGGCCTCGCCGTTCCTCCCGCCGCCTGCACCGGCAGTTCCAGTACGAAGCCCGCGGCGACGACCAGCGCCCACACCGCGAGCAGCTGGCACGCGTCCACCTCGTACGGCCGCTCCACTGCGGCACGGCCGGTGCGCCGCGCTCGGGCGGGTCCCCCGAGCCCCTATAGCGGACCTACATCGTCCGCGGAGTCGGGCTCGTACGCGAGAGCACCGGTCGCATCCGAGCCAGTGCCGACACCCGCACCCCCACTCGCGCCCGCACCGACTCCCGCACCCGCATCCGCATCCGCATCCGCATCCACCCCATCCTGGGCACCCGCGCCCACCCCTCGCACCACAGCCCCCGCGACCCGCCCCCCGCTCTCGTGCTCCACCACCACCGCATCCCCGGCCCACCGCACCGTGTACCGCTCCACCTCGCCCGGCCCGAAGCCCGGCCCCGGGTCCCGGATCAGCACCCCGCCCCCCGTGCGCCCGCGCTCCGGCGCCCACGCCTCCAGGGCCACCCCCTCGCCCCCGGGCCCGCGGACCGGGACGACGGCGCCCGCCCGCGCCAGCACCGGGATCCGGTCCGCCGGGGCGTCGAGCAGGATCCGGCCCGGGCCCTCGTACGCCGTCCCGGTCGCGGTGTCGTACCAGCGCCCCCGCGGCAGCCGGACGGCCCGCCGGTCGGCGCCTGGTTCCAGCACCGGCGCCACCAGCAGGGCGTCGCCCAGCAGGAACGCGTCCTCGCAGTCCCGTAGCGCCCGGTCCTCGGGCGCCCCCCACCACAGCGGCCGCACGTACGGGGCCCCGGTCCGCCGCGCGAGCTGCGCCAACGTCAGGAAGTACGGCCGCAGCCGCTCCCGCTCCGCCAGTACGGTCCCGGCGCTGCGCTCCACCTCGGGCCCGAACTCCCAGGGCTCCCGCCGCCCCGCCCAGATCGCCGAGTGGGTCCGGAACAGCGGCAGGTAGGCGCCCAGCTGCAGCCACCGCAGGTACAGCTCCGGCGACGGCGAACCGCCGAACCCGCCCACGTCCGGCCCCGAGTACGGCACCCCGCACAGTCCCAGCCCCAGCACCAGCGCCAGTGAGGCCCGCAGCCCCGCCCAGCCGGTCTCCACGTCCCCCGACCAGGTGCCCCCGTACCGCTGCATGCCCGCCCACCCGGACCGGGAGAACAGGAACGGCCGCTCGTGCGGCCGCAGCCGGACCAGACCCTCCCACCCGGCCCGGGCCATGCCCAGCGCGTACACGTTGTGCCCGGACCGGTGGTCCCCGCCGGCCCCGTCCATGGCGTGCCGGGCCGACCTGGGCAGCGTCGGGTCCCCGAACGGGGCGAAGGACACGGGCTCGTTCATGTCGTGCCAGACCCCGGAGAACCCCTGCGCCAGCCGCTCCTCGTACAGCCCGCCCCACCACTCGCGCACCGCCGGATCAGTGAAGTCCGGGTACGCGCACTCGCCCGGCCAGACCTCGCCCCGCACCTCCTCCCCCCGGGCATCCCGTACGAACGCCCCGGCCGGCCCCACCGCCCGGCCGGCGGTGTGCACCGGGTCGCCGACCTTCACCGCCGGGTCGATGATCGACACGAGCCGTACGCCCTGCTCCCGCAACTCCCGGGCCAGCCCGGGCAGGTCCGGGAACCGCTCGCCGTCCACGGTGAACACCCGGTGCTGCGCGTAGTGGTCGATGTCCAGGTGCACGGCCGACAGCGCGAGCCCGCGCTCCCGGTATCCGGACACCACGCGCCGCACCTCCTCCGCGCTGCCGAACCCCCACCGCGCGTGCTGGTAGCCCAGCGCCCAGGCGGGCGGAACGGCGGGGGCGCCGGTCAGGGCCGACCAGCCCTGCAGGATCCGGGCCGGTGCGCCGACCAGCACCCAGCACCGCAGTGGCCCGCCGCCCATGCGCAGCTCGCACGCCCCCGGCCGGTCGGGACCGGAGCCGGCGCCCTCCGCGCCCTCCCGGAGCACCACCCGCCCGTCCCAGGGGTTGTCGTGGAAGACCAGGTGGGTGCCCGCGTCCGCGACCACCATCTGCACCGGCATGGTGATGTACAGGGGGTCGTCGCCGGGGCCGAAGCCGCCCTTGGGGTCGGTGTTCCACAGCCGGTACGCGCCGTCGCGCAGCCTCGGCCCCGAGGCCCGCCCGCCGAGTCCGAAGAACCGGGCGTCGGCCGGCACCTCGGCCCGCACGGCCCACCGCGCCCCACCGCCGGCGGCGCCCTCCGCCTCCCACCACCGCGGCGGCCGCTCCCGTCGCAGCACCACGCCGCCCGGTGTGCGCACCTCCACCGCGCCGTGCCGGGACACGGCCACCGTGACCCGCTCCGACACCACCCGCCACCCGCCGCCGGTGTCCGGTTCCAGCACGGCCCGGGGGTCGGGCTCCGGCCCGTCGCCGACCACCGCGTACGAGGGCGTCGCCGCGGCCCCGTCCCAGCTCCAGAACACGACCCCGCCCGCCGCGATCCGTACGAGCAGCTCCGAACGGGCGAACCGCAGGACCCCGCCGCCCGGCCTCGCCTCCGCACCCGTCAGCAGCCCCGGCACGCGCGCCCGCTCCCGCCCCCGGCGCGGCAGTCCCACCGCGTCCGCGCGCCGGTGGCGCAGCGCCGAACGCCAGGCGCGCCGCCCGCGCTCCGTACCGATCTCTTTCACCGCACGCACCAGTTCGCGACCGTTCATGCCGATCACCCTGCCACCGGCCGCCGACCCAGCGGGCTGCGTTCAGCTTCCGTTCACCCGTCCATCGAGCTCCCCGGCACCTCTGGTGCGGAGGTGGATCACATGGCATCGTCCCTGTGTGCCGCCGCGCACACACCCACCGCGCGATGGCACGGTACGCACACCCCGCGCGCACCCACGCGAGCCGCAGACTGACCGGGAGCCGACCCATGACCTCGACCACCCAGCCGGAACCCCTCTGGTCCCCGGGGCCCGACCGGATCGCCGGGGCCCGCATCACCGCCTTCCAGGCGTGGGCGGCCGAGCACCACGGGGCCCCCGCGGACGGCGGCTACCCCGCGCTGCACGCCTGGTCCGTCGCCGAGCTCGACACCTTCTGGCAGGCCGTCGCCGAGTGGTTCGACGTACGGTTCACCACCCCGTACGCATCCGTCCTCGCGGACCGCTCCATGCCGGGCGCGCGCTGGTTCACCGGCGCCACCCTCAACTACGCCGAGCACGCCCTGCGCGCCGCCGAGGACCCGGCCCGCGCCGAGGACGCCGCCCTGCTGTACGTGGACGAGACCCACGACACCACCCCCCTCACCTGGGCCGACCTCCGCGGCCAGGTCGGCGCGCTCGCCGCCGAGCTGCGCGCCCTCGGCGTGCGCCCCGGCGACCGGGTCAGCGGCTACCTCCCCAACATCCCCGAGGCCGTCGTCGCGCTCCTCGCCACCGCCGCCGTCGGCGGGGTCTGGACCTCCTGCGCCCCCGACTTCGGCGCCCGCAGCGTGCTCGACCGCTTCCAGCAGGTCGAGCCGGTCGTCCTGTTCACCGTCGACGGCTACCGCTACGGCGGCAAGGAGCACGACCGCCGCGACACCGTCACCGAGCTCCGCGCGGACCTGCCCTCGCTGCGCGCCGTCGTGCACATCCCGCTGCTCGGCACGCCGTCCCCCGACGGCGCCCTGACCTGGGCGGACCTGACCTCCGCCCGCACCGAGCCGGTGTTCGAGCCGGTCCCCTTCGACCACCCCCTGTGGGTGCTGTACTCCTCCGGCACCACCGGCCTGCCCAAGGCGATCGTGCAGTCGCAGGGCGGCATCCTCCTGGAGCACCTCAAGCAGCTGGGCCTGCACTGCGACCTCGGGCCGGAGGACCGGTTCTTCTGGTACACCTCCACCGGCTGGATGATGTGGAACTTCCTCGTATCCGGCCTGCTGACGGGCACCACCGTGGTCCTCTACGACGGCAGCCCCGGCTACCCCGACACCGGCGCCCAGTGGAGCATCGCCGAGCGGACCCGGGCCACCCTGTACGGCACCTCGGCCGCCTACGTCATGGCCTGCCGCAAGGCCGGGGTCCACCCCTCGCGCGACCACGACCTGTCCGCCGTGAAGTGCGTCGCGACCACGGGCTCGCCGCTGCCGCCCGACGGCTTCCGCTGGCTGCACGACGAGGTCGCGGAGGACCTGTGGATCGCCTCCGTCAGCGGCGGCACGGACGTCTGCAGCTGCTTCGCCGGCGCCGTCCCCACCCTCCCGGTCCACATCGGCGAGCTCCAGGCCCCCTGCCTGGGCACGGACCTGCAGTCGTGGGACCCCTCCGGCAAGCCGCTCAGCGGGGAGGTCGGCGAGCTCGTCGTCACCAACCCCATGCCCTCCATGCCGATCTACTTCTGGAACGACCCGGACGGCAGCCGCTACCGCGACAGCTACTTCGAGATGTTCCCGGGCGTCTGGCGGCACGGCGACTGGATCACCCTCACGGACCACGGCTCGGTGGTGATCCACGGCCGCTCGGACTCCACCCTCAACCGGCAGGGCGTCCGGATGGGCTCGGCCGACATCTACGAGGCCGTCGAACGCCTTCCCGAGATCAAGGAGTCGCTGGTCATCGGTCTGGAGGAGCCGAACGGCGGCTACTGGATGCCGCTGTTCGTCCACCTCGCGCCGGGCGCCACCCTCGACGACGACCTGCGCGGCCGCATCAAGGCCACGATCCGCGAGGAGCTCTCCCCGCGGCACGTGCCCGACGAGGTCATCGAGGTGCCGGGCATCCCGCACACCCTCACCGGCAAGCGCATCGAGGTCCCGGTCAAGCGCCTGCTCCAGGGCACGCCCATGGAGAAGGCCGTCAACCCGGGCTCGGTCGACGACCTCGACCTCCTGCACTTCTACGAGGAGCTGGCCCGCAGCCGCAGCGGTGCCCGCAACGGCTCCTGAGGTCACTGTCAGTGGCCGCGATTACCCTGGGTGAGCAATTGATTGCGCACCCAGGGGGGAAGCATGTCCGGCACGCACCACACCACCAGCGACACCACCACTGACCGCACCAGCGGCCCGGCCAAGCGCCGCATGCTGCGCCGCGAGATCCCCGGCACCGTCGGCCTCCTCGCCGACCCCGGGGACTTCGCGGCCATGCGCCGCTACGGCAGCTTCGCCTTCGACGACCACCAGGACTACCTGCGCCACGTCGACGACCTCCTCAGGTCCCTCGCCGCCCAGGGCATCCACACGACCGTGGCCCTCTTCGAGCCCGAGGCGTACGCCGATTTCTGCGCCGAGCAGCGCCTCGACCCGGACAGCCCCGCATCCCGCAGCCGCTACACCGCCGAACTCGCCGGCACCGGACCCGGCCTGCCCTACACGGGCCGTCCCATCGAGGAGATCGTCCCGCTCCTGATGGACGAGGCCGTCCGCCAGGCCACGTGGGAGTACGCCACCACGCTGCTCTCCGACGTCGGCACCTGCGCCGACTGCGGCGAGGACATCGGCCGCTCCTCCTTCGAACGGGCCGCCGACGTGCTCACCCGGCTCGTCCGGGGAGCCGGGCCGGGCCACCACCACCTCGTCTGCAGCATCCCCACCCAGGACCAGCAGCTCGTCGCGGTGCTCCACACCGAGACGCCCCCACCCCCGCCCGGGCACCTACCGGTCACCGTCCCCGGCCCGGACGCACCGGGCGGCCGGGGCGACTCGGACGCCACGCCGTGGTTCGACGGACGCGAGAGCCTCGACTTCGTGACCGTCCTGGCCGCCGGCCTCGCCCTCGGTGGCCCCGGGGGACTGGTACTGCGCACCACCGGCGCCGACTCCGGCGACCGCGTCCACGGATGGCGCCTCGACCGGGGCCGCCTGGTGGCGCTCTCCGCAGCGGCGGTCTTCAACGCGTACTGCACCGACGCCGACACCGGGGAACCCGTGGCCCCGGAGCACGGCGTCGAATACTGCCCGGGATACGAGGTGGACGGCCCCGACCCGCACCACGGCCCGAGGTAGCCGGCCGGACCCGGACGGAACGGTCGAGGGCCCCCGCCGGCACGGCGAAGGCCCCTCGACCGGACCGGGGTCACACCGACGCCGGAACCGGATGCACCGACCGGCTACTCGCCGGACAGCACCGCCTGCGCGGCGACCCGCGCCTCCTCGGCGCTGTCCGCCGCACGCGCCGCGGCCGCCGCCCGCCGGCACTGGGCCAGCGTGTACTTGGCGAGCGTCGCCCGCACGTACGGGATCGAAGCAGCACCCATCGACAGGGAGGTGACCCCCAGACCCGTCAGCACACAGGCCAGCAGCGGGTCGGAAGCGGCCTCACCGCAGACGCCGCAGCTCTTCCCCTCGGCCCGGGCGGCCTCGGCCGCCATGGCGACCAGGTCGAGCAGCGCCGGCTGCCACGGGTCCTGGAGCCGCGACACCGCACCGACCTGCCGGTCGGCGGCGAAGGTGTACTGCGCCAGGTCATTGGTGCCCAGCGACAGGAACTCGACCTCCTGCAGGATCGAGCGCGCCCGCAGCGCAGCGGAGGGGATCTCCACCATCGCCCCGAACTTCGCCTGCAGCCCGGCCGCACGGCAGGCGTCGGCGAACGCCTTCGCGTCGACCCGGTCGGCCACCATCGGCGCCATGACCTCCAGGTGGACCGGCAGGCCGTCGGCCGCCTTGGCCAGCGCGGTCAGCTGGGTCCGCAGCACCTCCGGGTGGTCCAGCAGGGTGCGCAGGCCGCGCACGCCCAGCGCCGGGTTCGGCTCGTCGGCCGGCGTCAGGAAGTCCAGCGGCTTGTCGGCGCCGGCATCCAGCACACGCACGACGACCCGGCCCTCGGGGAAGGCCTCGAGGACCTTGCGGTAGGACTCGACCTGCTTCTCCTCGGACGGCGCCTTCTTGCCGTCGTCCAGGAAGAGGAACTCGGTGCGGAACAGACCCACGCCCTCCGCCCCGGCCTCGACGGCGGCCGGGACGTCCGCCGGCCCGCCGACGTTGGCGAGCAGCGGCACCTTGTGCCCGTCGGACGTCGCACCCGGACCGGACGAGGCGGCCAGCGCAGCCTTGCGCTCGGCGGCCGCGGCCTCCAGCCCGGCCTTCTTCTCGTCGCTCGGCTCGACGAAGACCTCACCCGTCGAGCCGTCCACGGCGACCACGGTGCCCTCCGCGATCTCGCCGGCGCCCGGCAGCGCCACGACCGCGGGTACGCCCAGCGCCCGCGCGAGGATGGCGCTGTGGCTGGTCGGGCCGCCCTCCTCGGTGACGAAGCCGAGCACCAGCGACGGGTCGAGCAGCGCCGTGTCGGCGGGTGCCAGGTCCCGCGCGATCAGCACGTAGGGCTCGTTGCTGTCCGGTACGCCCGGCATCGGCACGCCCAGCAGGCGCGCCACGATGCGGTTGCGTACGTCGTCCAGGTCGGCCACCCGCCCGGCCATGTACTCCCCGGCCCCCGCGAGCAGGTCGCG
>NZ_CP196181.1:6365000-7793067 GCF_051550185.1 Streptomyces pallidus (ex Mingjun et al. 2026)
TGGGGTGACGCAGGAAGGTAGTCCAGCCCGGGCGGTGGTTGTCCCGGGGTAAGGGTGTAGGCCGAGGGGTAGGCAAATCCGTCCCTCATGAAGGTTGAGACCTGATGCCGAGCCGATTGTGGCGAAGTGGATGATCCTATGCTGTCGAGAAAAGCCTCTAGCGAGTTTCATGGCGGCCCGTACCCTAAACCGACTCAGGTGGTCAGGTAGAGAATACCGAGGCGTTCGGGTGAACTATGGTTAAGGAACTCGGCAAAATGCCCCCGTAACTTCGGGAGAAGGGGGGCCACGCTTGGTGATGAGTCTTGCACTCTGAGCTGGGGGTGGCCGCAGAGACCAGCGAGAAGCGACTGTTTACTAAAAACACAGGTCCGTGCGAAGCCGTAAGGCGATGTATACGGACTGACGCCTGCCCGGTGCTGGAACGTTAAGGGGACCGGTTAGTGACCTTTCGGGGTTGCGAAGCTGAGAACTTAAGCGCCAGTAAACGGCGGTGGTAACTATAACCATCCTAAGGTAGCGAAATTCCTTGTCGGGTAAGTTCCGACCTGCACGAATGGCGTAACGACTTCTCGACTGTCTCAACCATAGGCCCGGTGAAATTGCACTACGAGTAAAGATGCTCGTTTCGCGCAGCAGGACGGAAAGACCCCGGGACCTTTACTACAGTTTGATATTGGTGTTCGGTTCGGCTTGTGTAGGATAGGTGGGAGACTTTGAAGCAGCCACGCCAGTGGTTGTGGAGTCGCCGTTGAAATACCACTCTGGTCGTGCTGGATGTCTAACCTCGGTCCGTGATCCGGATCAGGGACAGTGTCTGATGGGTAGTTTAACTGGGGCGGTTGCCTCCCAAAGGGTAACGGAGGCGCCCAAAGGTTCCCTCAGCCTGGTTGGCAATCAGGTGTTGAGTGTAAGTGCACAAGGGAGCTTGACTGTGAGACCGACGGGTCGAGCAGGGACGAAAGTCGGGACTAGTGATCCGGCGGTGGCTTGTGGAAGCGCCGTCGCTCAACGGATAAAAGGTACCCCGGGGATAACAGGCTGATCTTCCCCAAGAGTCCATATCGACGGGATGGTTTGGCACCTCGATGTCGGCTCGTCGCATCCTGGGGCTGGAGTCGGTCCCAAGGGTTGGGCTGTTCGCCCATTAAAGCGGTACGCGAGCTGGGTTTAGAACGTCGTGAGACAGTTCGGTCCCTATCCGCTGTGCGCGTAGGAATATTGAGAAGGGCTGTCCCTAGTACGAGAGGACCGGGACGGACGAACCTCTGGTGTGCCAGTTGTCCTGCCAAGGGCATGGCTGGTTGGCTACGTTCGGGAGGGATAACCGCTGAAAGCATCTAAGCGGGAAGCCTGCTTCAAGATGAGTATTCCCACCTCCTTGAGAGGGTAAGGCTCCCAGTAGACGACTGGGTTGATAGGCCAGATGTGGAAGCCCGGTAACGGGTGGAGCTGACTGGTACTAATAGGCCGAGGGCTTGTCCTCAGTTGCTCGCGTCCACTGTGTTAGTTCTGAAGCAACGAACTCGCCATGCCGGCTTGAGTTCAACTTCATAGTGTTTCGGTGGTCATAGCGTTAGGGAAACGCCCGGTTACATTCCGAACCCGGAAGCTAAGCCTTTCAGCGCCGATGGTACTGCAGGGGGGACCCTGTGGGAGAGTAGGACGCCGCCGAACAATCATTGCGGGAAGCCCCGCACCAGCCTGTCAAGGGCTCGGTGCGGGGCTTTTCTGCGTTCAGGGGGCACACGCCTTCCTGCTAGGGTCGAGTGGCATCGTTCGTACGTTCAACAGTGGAGGCCCCCGAGTGGAGGTCCAGGAGACTCGGGTTCAGACGGACCGAATTTTCACCATTCCGAACATCCTGAGCATGGCCCGCCTCGCCGGCGTGCCCCTGTTCCTCTGGCTGATTCTGGCGGAGTACGACGCATGGGCGCTCGCCGTGCTCATGCTCAGCGGGGTCAGTGACTACCTGGACGGCAAGCTCGCGCGGCGCTGGAATCAGATCAGCAGCCTCGGACGGCTCCTGGACCCGGCCGCGGACCGGCTGTACATCCTGTCCACGCTCTTCGGCCTCACCTATCGGGACATTCTCCCGCTGTGGCTCACCGGGGCCCTCCTGGCGCGCGATCTGATGCTCCTGGTGATGGTCGCGATCCTGCGCCGCCACGGCTATCCGCCGCCGCAGGTCAACTTCCTCGGCAAGGCCGCCACCTTCAACCTGATGTACGCCTTCCCGCTGCTGTTGCTCAGCGACGGTACGGGTTGGTTGGCCTGGATGGGGGCAGTTTTCGGATGGGCGTTCGCCGGATGGGGTACAACGCTCTACTGGTGGGCAGGAATCCTTTACGTGGTGCAGGTCCGCCGACTCGTGAAGGCGGATACCGCGGCCGATTGAACCCGCTCGGTGCCGGTCCGACACGGAAGAGTTGCGGCGTCACCGCCCGGGACGGGTGAGGTCGGCTGGAACGTCGTCTCCCGAGGAGGACTCTTCCGACATGAAGGCCGTCGTGATGGCCGGTGGCGAAGGCACTCGCCTTCGCCCCATGACCTCGAGCATGCCCAAGCCGCTCCTGCCGGTCGCCAACCGGCCGATCATGGAGCACGTGCTCAGGCTGCTCAAGCGGCATGGGCTCAGCGAAACCGTGGTCACCGTTCAGTTCCTGGCTTCACTCGTCAAGAACTATTTCGGTGACGGCGAAGAGCTCGGAATGGAGCTCACCTATGCCAATGAGGAGAAGCCACTCGGCACTGCCGGCAGTGTGAAGAACGCCGAGGAGGCCCTGAAGGACGACGCTTTCCTCGTCATCTCCGGCGATGCGCTCACCGACTTCGACCTCACCGATCTCATCCGCTTCCACAAACAGCACGGCGCACTCGTCACCGTGTGCCTCACCCGGGTGCCCAACCCGCTGGAATTCGGCATCACCATCGTCGACGAGGAGGGCAAGGTCGAGCGCTTCCTTGAGAAGCCGACCTGGGGCCAGGTGTTCTCCGACACCGTGAACACCGGCATCTACGTCATGGAGCCAGAGGTCTTCAATTACGTAGAGCCGGACGTTCCGGTGGACTGGTCCGGCGATGTCTTCCCCCAGCTGATGAAGGAAGGCCGGCCGATCTACGGCTACGTCGCCGAGGGCTACTGGGAGGACGTCGGCACCCATGAGAGCTACGTCAAGGCCCAGGCCGACGTGCTCGAAGGCAAGGTCCAGGTCGAGATGGACGGCTTCGAGATCTCGCCCGGCGTGTGGATCGCAGAAGGCGCCGAGGTGAGCCCCGACGCGGTCCTGCGCGGCCCGCTCTACATCGGGGACTACGCCAAGGTCGAGGCCGGCGTCGAGATCCGCGAGCACACCGTCGTGGGGTCCAACGTCGTCGTCAAGAGCGGCGCCTTCCTGCACAAGTCCGTGGTCCACGACAACGTGTACATCGGCCCCCACAGCAACCTGCGCGGCTGCGTCATCGGCAAGAACACCGACATCATGCGGGCCGCCCGGATCGAGGACGGCGCCGTCATCGGTGACGAGTGCCTCGTCGGCGAGGAGTCCATCGTCCAGGGGAACGTACGCGTCTACCCCTTCAAGACGATCGAGGCCGGCGCCTTCGTCAACACCTCCGTCATCTGGGAGTCCCGCGGACAGGCACACCTGTTCGGCGCCCGCGGCGTCACCGGCATCCTGAACGTGGAGATCACCCCCGAACTGGTGGTGCGGCTGGCCGGCGCGTACGCCACCATGCTCAAGAAGGGGGCGATCGTCACCACCGCCCGCGACCACTCCCGCGGCGCCCGCGCGCTGAAACGGGCGGTGATCTCGGCCCTCCAGGCCAGCGCGATCGACGTGCGCGACCTGGAGAACGTGCCGCTGCCCGTCGCGAGACAGCAGACCGCACGCGGCAGCGCCGGCGGGATCATGCTGCGGACCTCGCCCGGCGTCCCGGACTCCGTGGACATCATGTTCCTCGACGAGCGCGGGGCCGACCTCTCGCAGGCACAGCAGCGCAAGCTGGACCGCGTTTTCGCACGCCAGGAGTACCGTCGCGCCTTCCCGGGCGAGATCGGTGACCTCCACTTCCCGTCCAGCATCTTCGACTCGTACACCGGTTCACTGCTGAGGCAGGTCGATACCACCGGCATCGCGGACTCCGGGCTGAAAGTGGTGGTCGACGCCTCCAACGGCAGCGCCGGACTCGTCCTGCCCAGTCTCCTCGGCCGACTCGAGGTGGACGCCCTGACGATCAATCCCGGGCTCGACGAGTCCCGGCCGACCGAGACCGCGGAGTCCCGACGGGCCGGGCTGGTCCGGCTCGGCGAGATCGTGGCCTCGGCCCGGGCCGCGTTCGGGGTGCGGTTCGACCCCGTCGGCGAGCGGATCTCGCTGGTCGACGAGCGCGGGCGGATCATCGAGGACGACCGGGCGCTGCTGGTCCTCCTGGACCTCGTGGCCGCGGAGAAGCGCAGCGGCAGGGTGGCCCTGCCCGTCACCACGACCCGGATCGCGGAGCAGGTGGCGGCGTACCACGGGACGCAGGTCGAGTGGACGACCACCTCGCCCGACGACCTGACCCGGGTGGGCCGCGCCGAGAACACGATCTTCGGCGGGGACGGGCGGGGCGGGTACATCGTCCCCGAGTTCAGCAGCGTGTTCGACGGGTCGGCGGCCTTCGTGCAGCTGATCGGGCTGGTGGCGCGGACCCAGCTCACGCTGAGCCAGATCGACGCGCGGATACCACGTGCGCACGTGCTCAAGCGGGACGTGCCCACCCCGTGGGCGGTCAAGGGCCTCGTGATGCGGCGGGTCGTGGAAGCCGCCGGCGACCGGCAGGTGGACACCACCGACGGGGTGCGGGTGGTCGAGGCCGACGGGCGGTGGGCGCTGGTCCTGCCGGACCCGGCGGAAGCGGTCACGCACCTGTGGGCGGAGGGCCCCGACGACGCCTCCGCGCAGGCCCTGCTGGAGGAGTGGGCCGGAGTAGTGGACGGCTCCGGGCACTGACCCGGGGCCGGTAGGACCGTGGTGGACCGGGTACGGAGCGTCGTGCCCGGTCCACCGTTCGGGCGCATTCGGTGCGGGCGGCGCCGACGTGCGACGATGAGCGGCATGCCGCAGCCGCCCCACAACCGGAGCTCGGCGCCGACCCCGTCGGCGCGCCCGGACGCGTCCATGTCGCTGCTGACGCACGTGATGGACCACAGCCTCGACGAGGGGTATGCGGAGGCGTCCGCCCGGCGCGAGGCCGACGGCACGGCAGGACTCCCGCGGACCCTCCGGGCCAAGCTGGGGCTGGCCGCCGGACTCGTCCTGGCCGCCATGGTCGTCACGCTCGGCGCGGCCCAGGCACAGTTCTCCGCTCCGGTGCTCGCCAAGGAGCGCCAGGAGCTGATCGACCGGGTCCAGGTGGCCGACGGGCGGGCGGACGGCCTGGAGCGGGACATCGAGCGGCTGCGGGCGGACGTCGCTCGCCGCCAACGCCAGGCGCTCAAGCAGCACGGCGGGGACCAGGGGCAGCTGGTGACACTGCTGTCCGGTGCCTCGGAGGTCCGCGGTCCCGGACTCAAGCTGGTCGTGGACGACGCCAAGGGCTCCTCCGCGGCGGGCGGCGGCAAGCCGCGGGAGAACACCGGGTTCTCCGACACCGGGCGGCTGCGTGACCGGGACATGCAGCGGATCGTCAACGGGCTCTGGCAGGCAGGAGCCGAGGCGATCTCCATCAACGGGCAGCGCCTGACGGCACTGTCCGCCATCCGGGCCGCGGGTGACGCGATACTGGTCGACAACAGGCCGCTGGTACCGCCGTACGAGGTGCTGGCGGTAGGGGACAAGAAACGGCTCGGCACCGTGTTCCAGGACTCCGTGGACGGCCAGTACCTGCACGTGCTCCAGGAGAGCTACGGGATCCGGTACTCGCTGACCCCCGTGGACGACGTGCGGCTGCCCGCCGCGTCAAGCCTGACCGTACGGACAGCCACAGCAGAAGAGCCGAAGAAGGGTGCATCGTGATCGCGGTACTGGGCCTCGTGGCCGGAGTGGTGGTCGGACTTCTGGTCCGGCCCGAAGTGCCGGCCGTCGTCGAGCCGTATCTGCCGATCGCCGTGGTGGCGGCGCTGGACGCGGTGTTCGGAGGCCTGCGCGCGATGCTGGACGGCATCTTCGTGGACAAGGTCTTCGTGGTGTCGTTCCTGTCGAACGTGGTCGTGGCCGCGCTGATCGTCTTCCTCGGCGACAAGCTGGGCGTCGGCTCCCAGCTGTCCACGGGCGTCGTGGTCGTCCTCGGCATCCGCATCTTCTCCAACGCCGCGGCCATCCGCCGGCACGTGTTCCGGGCGTGAGGCCGATGGGTACGAACGACACCCCGCCCGAGGAGCCGAAGGGCCCCGAGCAGCCTCCGCGGGAGGCCCGGCCGGACGGGCCGCCGCGGGACGGGGAGCAGCCCGCACCCCGGCCCGGGAAGCCGCCTGCCGAGCCCACCGAGCCCACCGGGCCCACCGGGCCCACCGAGCCCGTTGCGTCCACCGAGCCCGCCGCGGCCGTCGAGCCCACCGGACCCGTCGAGCCCACCGGACCCGTCGAGCCCGATGAGCCCGCCACGCCCGCCGCGTCGCCCGCCGGGACGGACGGCACGGACGGGCCGGAGACCACGGGGCGGCAGCGACTCGCGGCCGGGCTGTGGCCGCCGCGGGTGAGCCGGGCCCAACTGATCGTGGCGCTCCTGCTGTTCGTGCTGGGCCTGGGTCTGGCGATCCAGGTGCGGTCGAACAGCGACTCCAGCGCGCTGCGCGGGGCCCGTCAGGAGGACCTGGTGCGGATCCTCGACGAGCTGGACGGCCGGACCAAGCGCCTGGAGGACGAGAAGCAGCAGCTGGAGGACCAGCGCAAGGAGTTGGAGAGCAGCTCCAACCAGGCCGAGGAGGCGCGCCGGCAGACCGTCGAAAAGGAGCGCCAACTGGGCATCCTGGCCGGTACGGTGGCGGCGCAGGGGCCGGGCATCACACTGAAGATCACGGATCCGAAGGGCCAGGTGGAGTCCGACCAGCTGCTGGACGCGCTCCAGGAGCTGCGGGCCGCGGGCGCCGAGGCGATCCAGATCAACGGGGTGCGCGTGGTGGCGGGCTCGTACTTCTCGGACGAGGGGGGCCACATCGCCATCGATGGTAAGAAGATCACACAGCCCTACGAGTTCAAGGTGATCGGCAAGCCGCAGGATCTGGAGCCGGCGCTGAACATCCCGGGTGGTGTGGTGCAGACACTGGAGAAGGAACAGGCCACTGTTGCCGTCACACGGTCGGCGAAGATCATTGTGGACGCCTTGCGGGCTGCGAAGCAGCCTGACTACGCTCGGTCGTCATCGTCGTGATGCGGGGCGGAGAGCGGAGGGTCCTGCGCGGGCTGGTGCCTGCGGGGGGTCGACGCACTGAAGTCGTGGCGCGTGGTGGAAACTGTCTGGTGGTTGCGGACGTTGTGAGGATGTCCGGGTCGGCAGGTATGTGCATTCGGAGTTCGTCCTGCCCCACGGGCGGGTCTGTTTCGTTCAAGGGGAATCGCCCGTGAAGTTGTTTGAGAAGTTGTTCGGTAAGAAGAACCGCGAGGAAGCCGCCGCGGCAGAGCCCCGTGCGGGGCAGGGGGAGGCACAGGTCCAGGGGGACCGGCCGCTCTTCCGGGACGAGGTCGCGGGTGTGGGTGACGTTCCGGGCGCGTCGGCTGTTGACCCTGCCGGTACCGGACGCATAGGTTTCGGGGAATCATCAACCTCGAGTACGGGTGGAGGGTTTGCTCCCGACCCGTACGCCACCGACGCCTCCGCGGGGTACCCGCGGCACGAGGAGCCGTCCATGTCGGCCGAGCAGGTCTGCAGCAGGTGCGGCCACCGCAGCGATGCGGCCAGCCGGTTCTGCTCCAACTGCGGGGCGCCGCTTCGGGCGGGTCTGACGCCGGAGCGTGCCTCGGAGACCACGTCCACCATCTCGATCTCGGGCCTGGAGGCCTACGAGGCCGAGGTGTCGGGACAGCACGTGTCGTCGGCGCTGTCCCCCGAGGCCCAGGCCGCGGTGGAGGCGCTGCCCGCGGGATCCGCCCTGCTGATCGTGCGGCGCGGCCCCAACTCGGGCAGCCGCTTCCTGCTGGACGGCGAGCTGACCACGGCGGGCCGGCACCCGCAGAGCGACATCTTCCTGGACGACGTCACCGTCTCCCGGCGGCATGTCGAGTTCCGCAGGAGCCAGGACGGCGGCTTCACCGTCGCCGACGTAGGCAGCCTCAACGGCACGTACGTCAACCGTGAGCCGATCGACTCGGTCCCGTTGCACAACGGGGACGAGGTGCAGATCGGCAAGTACCGGCTGGTCTTCTACGCGAGCCTGCGGGGCGTCTGACCCTTCCCGGACTCCGTCCGGGGGGAACCCCAGGGAGGTCCTGTGCTGCGTACTCCGACAGGCGGTGCCGGGAACGGCACCGCCGCCTCGGCCGGGCGGCTGGTGAGCATCGGCACGGTGCTCACGATGCTGCGCGAAGAGTTCCCCGAGGTCACGATCTCGAAGATCCGTTTCCTGGAGGCGGAGGGGCTCGTCGAGCCCAGACGCACGCCCTCCGGTTACCGCAAGTTCAGCACCGCGGACGTCGAGCGGCTGGGCCGCATCCTGCGCCTGCAGCGCGACCACTACATGCCGCTGAAGGTCATCCGCGAGCAGCTGGACGCGCTGGACCGTGGTGAGCAGGTGCGGATCCCGGCGCCCGCGGCGCACGGCGACGCCGCGGAGCCGGCCGCGGCGGCCGGAGCCGGGGCCGGGTCCCTTGCGACCCGGTCGGGGCGCGAGCTGCCCGCCGGCACCCGCGTCGGCCGGGCCGAGCTGATCGCCGCGGCCGAGGTGGACGAGGCCCAGTTGGCCGAATGGGAGTCGTACGGGCTGCTCGCGGAGGCTCCGGGGGGCGGGTACGACGGCGATGCGCTGACCGTGGCCCGGCTGGTGGCCGATCTGGGCCGGTTCGGGCTGGAGCCCCGCCACCTGCGGGCCATGAAGGCGGCCGCGGACCGGGAGGCGGGTCTCGTGGAGCAGGTCGTGGCCCCGCTGAGACGGCATCGCAACCCCCAGACCAGGGCCCATGCGGAGGCCACCGCGAGAGAGCTCGCGGGGCTGTCCGTACGGCTCCACGAGGTGCTGGTGCAAGCGGCCCTCGGGGTGCGGCTGCACTGACCGGCTCGGCCCCGACTACCCAAACCTGCCGGGCAGGTCCTAGGGTTGCTTTGTGAACGAGCTCGATGTTGTGGGTGTCCGGGTGGAAATGCCCTCCAACCAGCCGATCGTGCTCCTGCGTGAAGTGGGAGGCGACCGGTACCTCCCCATCTGGATCGGACCGGGGGAGGCGACCGCGATCGCCTTCGCGCAGCAGGGCATGGCCCCTGCCCGTCCGCTGACCCACGACCTGTTCAAGGACGTGCTGGAGGCGCTGGGCGAAGAGCTCACCGAGGTCCGCATCACGGATCTGCGGGAGGGCGTCTTCTACGCGGAGCTGGTCTTCTCCAGCGGGGTCGAGGTGAGCGCGCGGCCGTCCGACGCCATAGCGCTGGCCCTGCGGACGGGAACGCCGATCTACGGCAGCGACGGCGTGCTGGACGACGCCGGAATCGCCATCCCGGACGAGCAGGAGGACGAGGTGGAGAAGTTCCGCGAGTTCCTCGACCAGATTTCGCCGGAGGACTTCGGTACCGGGCCGCAGCAGTGAGACATCGAACTTGTCAAAGCCGATGAGACCTTCGCCCCATTCAGTTAACCTTGCCCCTTCGAAGGGCACGGGAAACCACTCTCAGGGTGATTATCACTCGGCGTGCCGAGTGTGGCGATCGTTGACGCACCCCTGGTGACTGCCTACCTTCGAGGGGGCAGGTCAAGGACGGAGGGTCGGCGTGAGAGTCACGGGCGACGGTACGACCGGGGGCATCCCCGCACGGAGTGACGGTGGGCCGTACCCGCTCCTCGGGAGTACGACGGGCTCCGCGCGCCGCCAGCCGGAGACCTCGCCGACGGCGTCGGACGGCGGCTCCCAGACGGCCGAGCAGGTGGGCTACCGCGGGCCGACCGCCTGCGCGGCGGCCGGCATCACCTACCGGCAGCTCGACTACTGGGCGCGGACCGGGCTGGTGGAGCCCACGGTGCGCCCCGCGTACGGCTCCGGGACCCAGCGCCTGTACAGCTTCAAGGACGTGGTCGTCCTCAAGATCGTGAAGCGTTTCCTGGACACCGGCGTCGCCCTGCAGAACATCCGCAACGCCGTCCAGCACCTGAGGGAGCGCGGATTCTCGGACCTGGAGCGCATGACGCTGATGAGCGACGGCGCCTCCGTGTACGAGTGCACCTCGCCGGAGCAGGTGGTGCGGCTGCTCCAGGGCGGCCAGGGGATCTTCGGCATCGCCGTGGGCGTGGTCTGGCGGGACGTGGAGAAGGCCCTGTCGCAGTTGCACGGCGAGCGGGTCGACACCGGCGAGACCGTGGTCGGGCACAACCCGGCCGACGAGCTGGCGGCCCGCCGCAACCGGGCCGGTTGAACCCCGCGGACCCCGTCCGCCGCCCGCCTGCCCGCCCGGCCTCGGCATTGTCAGTGGCGTAGGGCAGCATCGGTGCCGTGAGATCCGCGCCGACCATCCTCCATCTCGACATGGACGCCTTCTACGCCTCGGTGGAGCAGGCGTCGAAGCCGAGCCTGCGCGGGAAGGCCGTGATCGTCGGCGGGTTGGGGCCGCGCGGGGTGGTGGCCACCGCCTCGTACGAGGCCAGGCGCTTCGGGGTCCACTCGGCGATGCCGACGGCCCAGGCCAGGCGGCTCTGCCCGAACGGCGCCTACCTGGTCCCCCGCTTCGAGCTGTACCGCTCGGTCAGCGACATCGTGATGGGCCTGCTGCGGGAACTCTCCCCGCTCGTGGAGCCGCTGAGCCTCGACGAGGCCTTCGTCGACCTGGAGGCGGGCGGCAGCGCCCGGGACTCCCGGTCCGCCCGGGAGACCGGGGAGAGGTTGCGGGCGGACATCCTGGCCGCGACGGGCCTGACCGGCTCGGTGGGGCTGGCCGGGTCGAAGATGCTCGCGAAGGTGGCCTCCGAGGAGGCCAAGCCGGACGGGCTGCTGCTGATCGAGCCCGGCACCGAGCGGGAACTGCTCGCGCCGATGTCCGTGCGCACCCTGCCCGGGGTGGGGCCGGCCACCGGGGAGCACCTGCGGCGGGCCGGGATCACCACGGTCGGGGAGCTCGTCGAGGCCGGGGAGGACGAGCTGGTCCGGCTGATCGGGCGGTCGCACGGGGTGGGGCTGTACCGGATGGCCCTGGGCCTGGACGACCGGCCCGTGGTCGCCGAGCGCGACGCGAAGTCGGTGTCGGTGGAGGACACCTTCGACGTGGACCTGCACGACCGGGTCCGCATCCGGATCGAGGTGCAGCGGCTCGCCGACCGGTGCGTGCAGCGGCTGCGGGCCTCCGGGCACTCGGGGCGCACGATCGTGCTGAAGGTGCGGCGGTACGACTTCTCGACGCTGACCCGGTCCGAGACCCTGCGCGGGCCCACGGACGATCCTGCGGTCGTCCGGGAGGCCGCCGCGCGGCTGCTGGAGGTGGTGGACACCACCGGCGGGGTGCGGTTGCTGGGCGTGGGCGTGACCGGGCTCGCGGACTTCACGCAGGAGGACCTGTTCGCACAGTCCCGGGCCGCCGCCGAAGCCGCCGAAGTGGCCGGGGACGCGGACGACGCCCCCGACGAGGGGGCCGGGCCGGAAGGGCCCGCAGGGCTTGCGGTGGCCGGCGGGGGCGAGGGACCGGAAGGGGCGCAGGAGGCCCCTGGGGCCGCTACGGGCCACGAGGTGACCGGTGCGACCGCCGGATCGGCCGAGGAGTCGGAGCGGGCCCGTGAGCGGCGCTGGGCGGCCGGGCGTGACGTCCGCCACGCCGTCTACGGACCGGGATGGGTGCAGGGCAGTGGTCTCGGGCGGGTGACGGTGCGGTTCGAGCAGCCCGGATCCGCTCCGGGCCGGGTCCGCACCTTCCGGGTGGACGACCCCGATCTGGAGCCGTCCGATCCGCTGCCCCTGGTGGGGCGGGCCGGGTGACCGGGGCGGGCCGGGCTACTCCTCGCCCTGCTCGCCGTTGGCCACGTGGCCGAAATCACCGTTGAACGTGAAGTCGGAGGGGAGGGAGACGTCCAGCCCGTAGTGGTGGTAGAGCTGCAACTCCTGTTCGGGGGACAGATGGCGGCCCACGCCGAAGTCCGGGGCGTCCTTGATCAGCGAGCGCTCGAACGGGACGTGCAGGGTGTCGCCCACCAGCTCGCTCGGCTCCAGGGGGACGAAGGCGTCCCGACTGAACAAACCGGTCCGGACGGCGGCCCACTCCGGGACGCCGGTGGCATCGTCGAGGTAGACCTCGTCGACGGTTCCGATCTTGGTGCCGTTGCGGTCGAACGCCTTGCGGCCGATCAGGCTGCGGGGATCGATATCTGTCTGCACGGTCCCTCCACGTGGTCGCAACTCCTCCGTAATGACAACAAAAGGCCATTTCCCTGGAGGGGGCCACTCGAGGGAGGTCCGGGAACCTCGCTGGTAGGCTGGGTGGTGGCTGCTGACCCTGTGCGGGAGAGTCCTCCACCGAGTTCTTACGGAGGCGCCGAAGGAGCAAATCCTCCCCGGAATCTCTCAGGCATACGTACCGCACGGACGAGGCCACTCTGGAAAGCAGGGGCGGCGCCGGGCCCGTAGTGCCGGTTCCACCCCTCACCGACGGTGAAAGCCGGCCCCCGTGGACGACCTCCGCAGGAGCCGGTGAAGCTCTCAGGTTGAGATGACAGAGGGGGAGGCCGTCCGGGCGCCCGCGTCGTGGCGCCCCTCGCAGGTCGTACGACCCAGGAGGCCTCCGTACATGACCGCCAACCGCATTCCGCTCTCCCAGCTGGAGCGAGGCATCCCCTTCGAGCAGCGCCACATCGGCCCGGACGCCGAGGCGCAGGCCAAGATGCTCGCCCACGTGGGCTACGGCTCGCTCGACGAACTGACCGCCGCCGCGGTACCGGACGTCATCAAGACCGCCGAGGCGCTCAACCTCCCCGAGGCGCGGACCGAGGCCGAGGTGCTGGCCGAGCTGCGCGCCCTGGCCGGCCGCAACCAGGTCATGACCTCGATGATCGGTCTCGGCTACTACGGGACCTTCACCCCGCCGGTGATCCTGCGCAACGTGATGGAGAACCCGGCCTGGTACACCGCGTACACGCCGTACCAGCCCGAGATCTCCCAGGGCCGCCTGGAAGCCCTGCTGAACTTCCAGACCGTCGTCGCCGACCTGACCGGCCTGCCGACCTCGGGCGCCTCCCTGCTCGACGAGGGCACCGCCGCCGCCGAGGCCATGACCCTGGCCCGCCGCGTCGGCAGGGCCAAGGGCAACGTGTTCCTCGTCGACGCCGACGCCCTGCCGCAGACCATCGCCGTGATCGAGACCCGCGCCGAGCCGATCGGCATCGAGGTCGTCGTCGCCGACCTGTCCGCCGGCATCCCGGCCGAGATCGCCGAGCGCGGCGTCTACGGCGTCCTCGTCCAGTACCCCGGCGCCTCCGGTGCCGTCCGGGACATCAAGCCGGTCATCGACCAGGCCCACGAGCTCGGCGCGATCGTCGCCGTCGCCGCCGACCTGCTCGCGCTGACCCTGCTGACCTCCCCGGGTGCCCTGGGCGCGGACATCGCCGTCGGCACCACCCAGCGCTTCGGCGTCCCGATGGGCTTCGGTGGCCCGCACGCCGGCTACATGGCCGTCCAGGACAAGCACGCCCGCTCGCTGCCCGGCCGCCTCGTCGGCGTCTCGGTGGACGCGGACGGCAACAAGGCGTACCGCCTGGCCCTGCAGACCCGCGAGCAGCACATCCGCCGTGAGAAGGCCACCAGCAACATCTGCACCGCGCAGGTGCTGCTCGCCGTCATGGCCGGCATGTACGCCGTCTACCACGGTCCCGAGGGCCTGAGGACGATCGCCCGCCGCACGCACCGCTACACCGCCCTGCTGGCGGCCGGTCTGACGTCCGGCGGGGTCGAGCTCGTGCACGGCTCGTACTTCGACACCCTGACCGCCCGGGTGCCCGGCAAGGCCGCCGAGGTCGTGGCCGCCGCCCGCGAGGGCGGGGTCAACCTGTTCCAGGTCGACGCCGACCACGTCTCCGTCTCCGTCGACGAGACGACCCTGCGCGCCCACATCGAGGCCGTCTGGGCCGCCTTCGGCGTCACGGCGGACATCGAGGCGCTGGACGGGACCACCGCCGACGCGCTGCCCGAGGGCCTGCTGCGCTCGGACGAGTACCTCGCGCACCCGGTCTTCCACCAGCACCGCTCCGAGACCGCGATGCTGCGCTACCTGCGCAAGCTCGCGGACAAGGACTACGCGCTGGACCGCGGCATGATCCCGCTGGGCTCCTGCACGATGAAGCTCAACGCGACCACCGAGATGGAGCCGGTGACCTGGCCGGAGTTCGGCCAGCTGCACCCGTTCGCCCCGGTCGAGCAGGCCGAGGGGTACCTCACGCTCATCAACGAGCTGGAGGAACGTCTCTGCGAGGTGACCGGCTACGACAAGGTCTCCATCCAGCCGAACGCGGGCTCCCAGGGCGAGCTCGCCGGCCTGCTCGCCGTCCGCGCCTACCACCGCGCGAACGGCGACGAGCAGCGCACCGTCTGCCTCATCCCGTCCTCCGCGCACGGCACCAACGCCGCCAGCGCCGTGATGGCCGGTATGAAGGTCGTCGTCGTCAAGACGGCGGACGACGGCGAGGTGGACACGGACGACCTGCGCGCCAAGATCGAGCAGTACCGCGACGAGCTCGCCGTGCTGATGATCACCTACCCGTCCACGCACGGCGTGTTCGAGGAGCACGTCGCCGACATCTGCGCCCAGGTCCACGAGGCCGGCGGCCAGGTCTACGTCGACGGTGCCAACCTGAACGCCCTGGTCGGCCTCGCCAAGCCGGGGCACTTCGGCGGCGACGTCTCCCACCTGAACCTGCACAAGACCTTCTGCATCCCGCACGGCGGTGGCGGTCCGGGCGTCGGTCCGGTCGGTGTCCGGGCCCACCTGGCCCCGTACCTGCCGAACCACCCGCTGCAGCCGACCGCCGGCCCGGAGACGGGCGTCGGCCCGATCTCGGCCGCGCCGTGGGGATCGGCCGGCATCCTGCCGATCTCGTGGTCGTACGTGCGCCTGATGGGCGGCGAGGGCCTCAAGCGCGCCACCCAGGTGGCCGTGCTCGGCGCCAACTACATCGCCAAGCGCCTGGAGCCGCACTACCCGGTGCTCTACACCGGCCCGGGCAACCTGGTCGCGCACGAGTGCATCATCGACCTGCGTCCGCTGTCGAAGGCGACGGGCGTGAGCGTGGACGACATCGCCAAGCGTCTGATCGACTACGGCTTCCACGCCCCGACCATGTCCTTCCCGGTGGCCGGCACGCTGATGATCGAGCCGACGGAGTCCGAGGACCTCGCCGAAATCGACCGGTTCTGCGACGCGATGATCGCCATCCGCGCCGAGGTCGAGCGGGTCGCCACCGGCGAGTGGCCGGTGGAGGACAACCCGCTGCGCAACGCCCCGCACACCGCGGCGGCGCTGGGCGGCGAGTGGCCGCACCCGTACACCCGGGACGAGGCCGTCTTCCCCGGCGGCGTCTCGGCGTCCGAGAAGTACTGGCCGCCGGTGCGCCGCATCGACGGTGCCTTCGGCGACCGGAACCTGGTCTGCTCCTGCCCGCCGCTGGACGAGTACGACGCCTGATCCGCGGGACCTGACACAGAAGTGTGAGGTGACTGCACGCTGAAGGGGCCGGCCCGGGAGAATCGCTCCCGGGCTGGCCCCTTCGGCTTCGGCAGTTCCGGCGTTCCGTCGAGCCGGCGTCGGCTAGGCCGCCTGCGCCGCCACGAGAGGGCGGTGCGGTGCGATGATCTGGCCGTCCGGCAGCAGCTCGCCGGTGTCCTCGAACAGCAGGACACCGTTGCACAGCAGGCTCCAGCCCTGTTCCGGGTGGTTGGCCACGGGCTTCGCGGCCTCCCGGTCGGCGGAGTCGGCTGACGGGCACGCTGGCTGGTGCTGGCACATGGATGCGTTCTTTCGCTGCGGTGTGGTCTGTGTGCTGCGGCTCGATGCCTTGTTCATGGCCGCCCCCCGTGGTCGACGACTAGAAGTGGTCAGTCCCAGTGTTGCCCTCCGGACCTCGGTCCGCAGGGATTTCCGGCAGCTGTCCTCACAGATTGATGACGCATCACCCGTGCGGGCGGTTCATCCCAACTCCCCTGTCATTTCGGGTGGTTCGCGGGTGGCCCGGCAGGACTACGCCGGATGGGCCGTCCGGGGGGAGGGGTCGAGCTCAGGCGGCCGGAGCGGCCAGTGGTGGCCGCACCGGCGGGGCCGGGGGAGTGAGCCGGTGCGTCATGACGGGCAGCAGCTCGGACACCGGATGCGGCCGGTACGGGGCGATGCCGGGCGGCGCCGGGGCCAGTGGCACCAGCAGGTCCGCAGCGGCCGGAAGCCCGGCGGAGGCATCGGCTCCGACGGCGCCGTGCAGCCAGAGGGTCAGCATGTACAGCTCCGGTACGGACAGCAGCCGGGGCTGGTAGCTGTTGCCGAGCGCCTCCGCCTGCCGCAGCGCCCGCTCGGTGGCGGCGACGTAGGGACCCTCGAAGAAATGGGAGAAGACCCAGCCGTCCGCGGTCAGCCGGGTGTCCGCGGCCGCGATGTGCCGGTCGCCGCTGCGGATCAGGAACCGCCAGCCGGTCAGCCGGGTGCGGGGCGGACGGGCCGGGGCGGCCGGCTGGGACATGCCGAGCCGGTCGAGGACGTGGACCGGCAGCGGCAGCTCGGCGGTCAGCGGACCCTGCACGGCGCGCAGGGCGGGGGTGCCCGCCGCGAGGGCTGCGGGGGAACCGAGTGCCGCGAGGACGCTGCGCAGGGCAGGCGCGGGAGCCGGGGGGACATGCAGCGGCATGGTGGGTCGCCTCTCACTTGGGAGACCTGTGGATCAGGGGCAGGTGCGGACGGCGCTGTCGCATTCTGGGGCCAGAGGGGGGCTGAGGGGCAATGGCCGCGCGCCAACTCTCTGCCTCGTTTGCGGAGTTTATACGACATGTGTTCACGCAGTGTTTCGGCTAGCCTGCCCGGCTATTCCGGGCAAGGCGCTTACCGGTCCCGCTGACATGGCATCCATGCCGGATACACGCGAACACGTCGCGCTGACCTCGGAGGTTACCTGACGGGGGCTCGGCTGGAAAGCGCCGATTATCCGGAACCGGCAAAACCGACGCGGAATTTGCATACAGTTGCTTGCCAGGTGAATGTGCCATGGCGCCCTTCGGCCAAACCGGCGCACGCTCCCCGCCGCGCCCCTCCCCGCCGCGTTACAGATCTCGCCTCCGGGGCATCATCGACCGTACAGGCGCGTCCGGATGCCCGGGCGATGCCCACTCGAGGAGGGACGCTTCGATGGGGGAGAAGGTCGTGGCGGGCGGATTCGACCTGTCCGATCGCCAGCGGTATCGGAGGAAGCTCCACGAGTGCCTGGAGGGACTGGAGCGGCTTCTGGCGGAGAAGCGGTTCGACCGCCCCAAGAACATGATGGGGCTGGAGATCGAGCTGAATCTGGCGGGGGCCGACGGGATGCCGAGAATGCTGAATGCCCAGGTTCTCGATCGCATTGCGAGCCAGGATTTCCAGACCGAACTCGGAATGTTCAACCTGGAGGTGAACGTACTTCCGCACCGGCTCGGCGGCCGGGTATTCGACCAGCTCGCCGAAGAGCTGAGCGCAGGGCTCGGCTATGCCCACCGGCAGGCCGCGGCGATCGACGCGGGCGTGGTGATGATCGGCATCCTGCCGACGATCACCCGCTCCGACCTGGTCACCGCCAACCTCTCGGCGGTGGACCGCTACTCGCTGCTGAACGAGCAGATCCTGATGCTGCGCGGCGAGGACTTCCTCCTCGACATCGACGGGGTGGAACGGTTGACCTGGAGCACCGGGTCGATCGTGCCGGAGGCCGCCTGCACCTCCGTACAGCTGCACCTGCAGGTGACGCCGGCCCGGTTCTCCGACGTGTGGAACGCCGCCCAGGCGGTGACCGCCGTGCAGATAGCCGTCGGCGCCAACTCGCCCTTCCTGTTCGGGCACGAGCTGTGGCGGGAGTCGCGGCCGCCGCTGTTCACGCAGGCCACCGACACCCGGCCGCCCGAGCTCCAGGCGCAGGGGGTGCGGCCGCGCACCTGGTTCGGGGAGCGCTGGGTGGACTCGGCGTACGAGCTCTTCGCGGAGAACGTCCGCTTCTTCCCCGCCCTGCTGCCCATCTGCGACGAGGAGGAGCCGCTGCGGGTGCTCGCCGAGGGCGGGGTGCCGAGCCTGCAGGAGCTGGTCCTGCACAACGGCACCGTCTACCGCTGGAACCGGCCCGTGTACGGGGTCGCCGACGGGGTGCCGCACCTGCGGGTGGAGAACCGCGTGCTGCCGGCCGGGCCGACGGTCGCCGACGTCGTCGCGAACGCCGCCTTCTACTACGGGCTCGTCCGCACCCTCGCCGACGAGCCGCGCCCGGTGTGGACCCGGCTGCCGTTCGCCGAGGCCGAGGCCAACTTCGACGCGGCCTGCCGGTACGGGATCGACGCCCGGCTGCGGTGGCCGCGCCGCGGCCGCGGCGGCGGACTGGCCAGCGTCCCCGCCGTGCGGCTGGTGCTGGACGAGCTGCTGCCGATGGCGGCAGCCGGCCTGGACGCCTGGGGCGTCGAGCGGGCCGACCGGGACCACTACCTCGGCATCATCGAGGAGCGCTGCCGGCGGCGCGTCAACGGGGCGACCTGGCAGGTGGACACCTACCACCGGGCGCTCGCGTCCGGCCTGGACCGGGACGCGGCGCTCGCCGCGATCACCCGCCGCTACAGCGAGCTGATGCACCAGGGCGACCCCGTGCACACCTGGCCGGTCGGCCTGCCCGCCCAGGAGAGGGGGGCGCCGGTGCCGGCCCGGAGGCCCTGAGCCCGGGCCGGGTCCGGCTCGTCGCAGCAGCCGGAACGCCGTCCGCTGATCCCGTTCCGCCGCCGAAGAGGCAGTATGGGGTGGTCGGAACGGGATGGCGGAACGGGAGTCGAACGTGCGGGCGCAGCAGGAGCCGGTGGTCGGGTCGTTGGACGAGGACGGGCGGCGGAGCCTGCTGCGCACCGAGACGCTGCTCGTGCTCGCCCTGTCGCTGGGCGCGAGCGCCGTCTCCTCGCTGATCAGCTTCATAGGCTCGCTGACCAAGCCCGGCGGCCTGAAGGACCAGGCCGCCACGCTCAACGGCTCGTACGCGCCGGGTCGGCCCTGGTTGGACCTGGCCTGGCAGCTCTTCGGGATCTGCACCGCCCTGGTGCCCGTGCTGCTGGTCGCCCACCTGCTGACCCGGGAGGGCGTGCCGGGACTGCGCGCGCTGGGCTTCGACCGCACCCGGCCCGGCTGGGACCTGGCGCGAGGGGCGCTGGTGGCGGCGGGGATCGGGAGCGCCGGGCTGGCGTTCTACCTGGCGGCGCGGGCGAGCGGGTTCAACCTCACGGTGGTGCCCGAGGCGCTGCCTGATGTGTGGTGGAAGTTCCCGGTGCTGATCCTCTCCGCGGTGCAGAACTCCGTGGTGGAGGAGGTCATCGTGCTGGCCTACCTGCTGCGCCGGCTCGACCAGCTGGGCTGGTCCCCGACGGGTTCGCTGGTGGCCAGCTCGCTGCTGCGCGGTTCGTACCACCTCTACCAGGGGATCGGCGGTTTCGTCGGCAACATGGTGATGGGCGCGGTCTTCGTGGTGGCCTACCGCCGGTGGGGGCGGGTGATGCCGCTGGTCGTCGCGCACGCCCTGCTCGACGTCGTGGCCTTCGGCGGGTACGCGCTGCTCGCGGGCAAGGTGGGCTGGCTGCCGACCCCCTCGTAGTACCCGGTTCCGGGGGGCCGGCGGCGGGCGGATGGTTCAGGGGCGGGTGAGCAGCTCCCCGTCGATGACGGTGACGGCGTTCCCGGTCAGGAGGGTGCGGTCGCCCGCCAGGGTGACGCGCACCAGGCCGGTGCGGGCGCCGCCCTGCAGGCCGGTCAGTCGTGTGCGGCCCAGGCGTTCGGCCCAGAACGGGGCGAGGGCGGTGTGGGCGCTGCCGGTGACCGGGTCCTCGTCGATCCCGAAGGCCGGGAAGAAGCCGCGGGAGACGAAGTCGTAGCCGCGGGAGGGGTCCTCGGCCCGTGCGGTGACGATCACCCCGCGGCGGGCGTAGCCGCGCAGGGCGGCGATGTCGGGGGTGAGCCCGCGTACGGTCCGCTCGTCGGCCAGCTCGACGACCAGGTCCCCGACGTGCGCGGACGTGTCGTGGACGGACCGGATGTCGGCGCCGAGGGCCGCGTGCACGGCGGGGTCGGGCGCGACGGGCGTCAGGTCGGAGGTCGGGAAGTCCAGGGTGACGGTGCCGTCCTCGGCGGTCTCGGCGCTGAGGGCGCCGCAGCGGGCGGAGAACCGGATCGGGCCCCGGGCGAGGCCGCCGGCGGCGAGGACGTGTGCGGTGGCCAGGGTGGCGTGGCCGCACATGTCGACCTCGGCGGTCGGGGTGAACCAGCGCAGGGCCCAGTCGGCGTCCCCGCCGGGCGGCAGGGGGTGGGCGAACGCCGTCTCGGAGAGGTTGACCTCGGCGGCGACCTGCTGGAGCCAGGCGTCCGGGGGGAAGCCGTCGTCCAGGAGCAGCACGCCGGCGGGATTGCCGCCGAAGGGGCGGTCGGTGAAGGCGTCGACGATTCGGAGGCGCATGGCCCGACGGTAGGCCCGTTCCTTGATCGCGGACAAACGCCAATCCGGGAGGAGTGGACTGGTCACAGGTGTGTTCGGTACCAGTTTCCGATATATCGTTGACGCATCGCGATCCATTGGCGATAGTTGAGTCATCGCAGGAGCGATACCCGGAGCACCGGAAAGACGGATGGCGAAAGGAGCGCGGTCATGCGTTCACGCGGACAGCACGGACACGGTCACGAGCACGGTCGGGGCCACGGGCGCTGCGGGCCCGACCGTCGGGAGGAGTTCATCGGGCGCCGTGCCGCCTTCGGCCCGTTCGGCCCGCCCTTCGGCGGCGGCCCCTTCGGTGGCCGCGGCGGGCGCGGCGGCATGCGCGGCCGGGCCCGGCGGGGCGACGTGCGCGCCTCGATCCTGGCGCTGCTCAAGGACCGCCCGATGCACGGCTACGAGATGATCCAGGAGATCGGCGAGCGCAGCGGCGGGGCCTGGAAGCCCAGCCCCGGCTCGGTCTACCCGACCCTGCAGCTGCTGGAGGACGAGGGTCTCATCGCGAGCGAGAGCGAGGGCGGCAAGAAGCTCTTCACGCTCACCGACGCCGGGCGTACCGAGGCCGAGTCGGGGCCGGAGGCCCCCTGGGCCGAGGCCGGGCGCGGCGTCGACTTCGAGGCGATGCACGAGGTCCGGACGGCCGGGATCGGCCTGATGGAGGCCTTCGGTCAGGTCTTCAAGACCGGTACGCCCGAGCAGCGCGAGAAGGCGCTCGCCGTGATCAACGACGCCCGGAAGAAGCTCTACCTGATCCTGGCCGACGAGCACTGAGCCCGGTGGCCGACGGGCGTGGCGCGCCCCGCGCGACCTCCCGCGGGGCGCGCCCGCGCGTGCGGTGGCCGTCCTCCGGAGGCGGGGTCAGGCGACCAGGCCGGCGAGCCTGCGCAGCGATTCGTTCAGGGCGGCGGTGGCGGAGTCCTTGAGCTTGCCCGCCATCAGGGAGACGGCCGCGCCGGTGAACTCCCCGTCGATCCGGACGACGGTGGCCCCGCCGTCGGGGGACAGGGTGTAGCGGGTGAGGACGGCGACCCCCATCGGGCCCTTGCCGGTGATGGCGAAGACGCGCTCCTCCTCCAGCTCCGAGACGGTCCAGACGACCTCGGCGGGGAAGCCCATCATCTTCATGTTCTCCGCGAAGGTCGCGCCGACCGCGAGGGTCTCGGGCCCGCCCTTCGGGAAGTCGGTGTGCGTCATGCTCCACCGGCCGTACGCCGGCCAGTCCGTCAGCTGGGCCCAGAGCCGTGCGGGGGACGCCTCGATGCGCGATTCCGCCGTCACTTCTGCCATGCGGCCACCCCTCTCGTCGGGTACGTGCGGCGGAACGTAGCCCTGGCAGGCGGAACATTCAATACTGACTACTCGTCAGATTACAGTCGCTGGTCACCGCGGATATCAGCTGTGTCTCAACAGGCGTCACGGTCGTGACGCTCATGACAAGCCCTGTCATGATGGCCGGATGCAAGCGACTGGGAGGAACGCCGGACTCGGCCTCGCGCTGGTCTCCGCTTTCGCGTTCGGCGGTTCGGGAGTGGCGGCCAAGCCGCTGATCGAAGCGGGGCTGGACCCGCTGCACATGGTCTGGCTCAGGGTGGGCGGGGCGGCGCTGGTGCTGTCCCCGCTGGCCTGGCGGCACCGGGCCCTGGTGCGCCGCAAACCGCTGCTGCTCGCCGGCTTCGGCATCGTCGCCGTCGCGGGCGTGCAGGCCTTCTACTTCGCCTCCCTGTCCCGTATCCCCGTCGGTGTGGCGCTGCTCCTGGAGTACCTCGGGCCCGCGCTGCTGCTCGGCTGGATCCGCTTCGTGCAGCGCAAGCCGGTGACCCGGGCGGCCGCGGCCGGCGCCGCGGTGGCCGTCGTAGGACTGGCGTCCGTCGTCGAGGTGTGGGCCGGGCTGAAGCTGGACGCGCTGGGCGTGCTGCTCGGCCTCTGCGCCGCCTGCTGCCAGGCCTTCTACTTCGTCTTCGCCGACCAGGGGGCCGACGGCGACGACGCTCCCGACCCGATCGGCGTGATCGCGTACGGCATGCTCGTCGGCGCGCTCGTGATGACGGCCATCGCCCGCCCCTGGGAGATCGACTGGCAGGTGCTGGGCGGCGAGGCCCTGATGGGGGACACGCCGGTGCCCGCACCGCTGCTGCTCGCCTGGGTCGTGCTCGTCGCGACCGTGTTCGCGTACCTCACCGGTGTCGTGTCCGTGCGCAGCCTCTCGCCGCAGGTGGCCGCCGTCGTGGCCTTCCTGGAGGCCGTCGTCGCCACCGTCTTCGCCTGGATCCTGCTCGGTGAGCACCTGTCGACGCCGCAGGTCATCGGTGGCGCGCTGGTGCTGGGCGGCGCATTCATCGCCCAGACCGCCCGGCCGGCGCCGACGCCGGCAGAGGGGCGGGCGGACGAAGCGGAGGGGCTCGCGCCGGTCCCGGTGGACCGGCAAGCGACCAGCGCATAGGGTGGCGGGCATGCATTCGACCGTGCTTCCGCCGCCCGCCGCCTAGCGCGGGCGGCCCACGCCATGTGAACCAGGACCCGGCCCGGGAGGACCCCGGGAGGTCCGTGCTGCCCGCGAAGCGATGAGCCGTCCCTTTCATCCTTCACGCATGCGCGGAGAACCACGTGTCGTACCACTCGCCCGCTTCCGGGCGCAGTCTGCTGTTCCTCGTCATCGCCGGCGCCGCCTGGGGCACCGCCGGAGCTGCCGCTTCCCTGCTGTACCTGGCCAGTGACCTCGGTCCGCTCGCCCTGACCTTCTGGCGCTGCGCGGGCGGCCTCGCGGTGCTGCTCGGCGTGCTCGCCGTACGCAGCCGGGTGCGCCGGGCCCGGCCGCGCGGCGCGGCGGTCGCGCCCCGCCCCTCCGTGCGCTCGCTCGTCGGGACCGGGCTGCTGTTCACGCTCTTCCAGGCCGCCTACTTCGCCGCCGTGCAGGAGACCGGCCTCGCCGTCGGCACCGTGGTCACCCTCGGCGCCGGGCCCGTGCTGATCGCCGTCGGGGCCTGGTACCGGATGGGCGAGCGGCTCGGCGCGGGCGGGGTGGCCGCCGTCGCCGGAGCGCTCGCCGGGCTCGTCGTGCTTGTCCTCGGCGGCGGGTCCGGGGAGGTCCGGCCGGTCGGCGTCGGCTGGGCCCTCGCCTCGGCCGCCGGGTACGCCGGCATGACCCTGCGGGCCCGCTCCCTCGGGCGGCGTGGGGCGGCGGGCGATCCGCTCGTCACCACCGCCTGGTCGGCCGGGGTGGGGGCGGTGTGCCTGCTGCCGCTCGCCGCCGTGGAGGGGCTGCTGCCGCACACCGCGGAGCCGGCACGGGTGCTGTGGCTGCTGGTGTACGTCGCCACCGTGCCGACGGCCCTCGCCTACGCCCTGTACTTCACCGGGGCGGCGGCGGTCCGGGCCGCGACCGTGTCGGTGATCATGCTGATCGAGCCGGTCAGCGCGGCGGTGATCGCCGTGCTCGTGCTCGGGGAGCGGCTGACCGGTGCGGTGGTGCTGGGCACCGTCCTGCTGCTCGGTGCGGTGGGCGGGCTGATCGCCGCCGAGGCGCGGCGGCCGGCCGGCGCAGGCCCCGCCGCCGACACGCCCGCCGACGCGGAGCGGCCGGCCGCCGCCCCGGCTCAGAGCGCAGCGAGGTAGTCCGGAGCGGCGGTCCCGGGGGCCAGGTCCGCGGCCGGGACCGGGGTCCCGTGCGCGGGCGCGACGGGGACCACGCCCGACCAGTAGGGCAGGTCCAGGTCCTCGGGGTCGTCGTTCGGACCGCCGGTCCGCACCTTGGCGGACACCTCGGCCAGGTCCAGGCGGATCACGGCGGTCGCGGCGAGCTCCTTGGCGTTCGCGGGCCGGCAGTCGGCCGAGCGGCCAGGCACGACGTGGTCGACCAGGGCGTCCAGGGCCGTGCGGCGCTCGTCCTCGTCGGTCACCTGGTGGGCGGTGCCGTGCACGACCACGGAGCGGTAGTTGAGCGAGTGGTGGAACGCCGAGCGCGCCAGAACGAGGCCGTCCACGTGCGTCACGGTCAGGCAGACCGGCAGCCCCGGGTCTGCCTGACCCGCGGCCAGCAGCGGGCGCGAGCCGGTGGAGCCGTGGACGTAGAGGGTCTCGCCCACCCGGGCGTACAGCGTCGGCAGGACCACCGGGGCGCCGTCGCGGACGAAGCCGAGGTGGCAGACGTAGGCCTGGTCGAGTATCGCGTGGACGGTCGCCCGGTCGTAGCGCGCCCGCTCGCGGGAGCGGCTCGGAACCGTGCGGTCGGTGGGCTCGTACGCGCCGGCCGGCCCGGTGGTTCCCGCTGCCGACCCGGTGGTCCCTGCGGTCTCGGTCGTGGCGGTCATGGCGCAACTCCATTGCACTAGTGCATAATCGGCTTTGTGCTAGGAGAGTATCGGATCGTAGGGCGCCGCGCATCGGAGATCGCGGCGAGCGTGGAGTCGGGCGTGGGGTCGGGTGCGCTCGCGCCCGGCACGCTGCTGCCGCCGATGCGGGAGCTCGCCGCCGGGCTGGGGGTGAACCCGAACACCGTGGCCGCCGCCTACCGCACCCTGCGGGACCGCGGGGTCATCGAGACCGACGGACGGCGCGGCAGCCGGGTGCGCGGCAGGCCCGCCACGGCTCCGCGGGACCAGCTGCGGCCGGCCGTGCCGCCCGGCGCGCGGGACGTGGCCTCCGGCAATCCGGACGTACGACTGCTGCCGCCGCTCGACGCCGCGCTGGCCGCCGCCGCGGCGCGGCACGTCCAGGCGCCGACCCTGTACGGGCACGACCCGGTCGCGCCGGAGCTGGCGCGACCGGCCCGCGCCGGGTTCGACGCGGACGGGGTGCCGGCGGGGCCGCTGGCCGTGACCTCGGGCGCGCTGGACGGGATCGAGCGGGTGCTGACCGCGCACCTGCGCCCCGGGGACGCCGTCGCCCTGGAGGACCCGGGCTGGGGGAGCGTGCTGGACCTGGTGGCGGCGCTGGGCCTGCGGGCGGAGCCGGTGGCCGTGGACGACGAGGGGCCGTCGGCCGCGGGCGTCGAGCAGGCGCTGCAGCAGGGGGCCCGGGCGCTCGTGGTGACCTCCCGGGCGCAGAACCCGACCGGCGCGGCCGTCAGCGCACGGCGGGCGACGGAGCTGCGGGCGGTGCTGGCGGCCCACCAGCAGGTGCTGGTGATCGAGGACGACCACGGGCACGGCATCGTCGACGTCCCCCTGCACCCGCTCGGCGGGGTGACCCGGCACTGGGCGCTGGTGCGGTCCACGGCGAAGGCGTACGGACCGGACCTCCGCCTGGCGGTGCTGACCGGCGACGCGGTGACCCTGGACCGGGTGCGCGGACGCCAGCGCCTCGGACCGGGATGGGTGAGCCGGGTGCTCCAGTACGCGGTGGCCGACCTGTGGTCCTCCGGGCTGGTCGACCCGGCCGCGGTGGCACGCGCGTACGCGCAGCGGCGGGACGCCCTGGTCGCCGCCCTGACGGAGCGCGGGGTACGGGCGCACGGGCGCAGCGGGATGAACGTGTGGGTGCCCGTCGCCGACGAGACGGGGGTGGTGACGCGGATGCTGGCGGCCGGCTGGGCGGTGGCGCCGGGCAGCCGGTTCCGCGTGCGGTCGGGGCCGGGCGTGCGGGTGACGGTGTCCGGGCTGGACGCCGCCGAGGTCGCCCCCCTCGCCGAGGCCCTCGCGGCGGCGGTGCGCCCGGTCCCGACCGGCCGCTTCGACTGAGCGACCGCCGGACCGGCGAACCGGCGAACCGGCCGTGCCCGACCCCGGTCACAGCACTAGCGGCGGCGGGTCTGGGTGAGGGCGGCGCCCGCCAGGACGATCGCCGCGCCCACCGGCGTGTTCCAGTGGAGCTGCTCGCCCAGCAGCACGACGCCGGCCGCGGTGGCGATGACCGGGATGAAGTAGGTGACCATCTGGGCCGTGGTCGGGCCGACCTCCGCCACCAGGCCGTACTGCATCTGCAGGGCCATGCCCGTGCCGAGCGCCCCCAGGGCGACCACGGCCAGCGTCGGCCACAGCGGCAGCCCCGTCGGCGCCGTCGTGAACAGGGAGCTGACCAGCAGCAGCTGGAGCGTGGAGACGAGCAGCTGCCCGCCGGTCAGGGCCACGGGGGAGCCCGGTACCGAGGCCAGGGTGCGGCGGACGTAGATCCAGCCGACGGGGTAGCAGAGCGAGGCCATCAGGGCCAGGGCGGTGCCCTCGGCGTCGACGCCGGAGAAGCCCTGCCATGCCCCGAGGACCGTCAGCACCCCGAGGAAGCCCAGGCCGAGCCCGGCGACCCGGCGCCGGGTCGGGCGGTCCTCGGACAGCGCGACCAGCGACAGCACCATCCCCCACAGCGGGGAGGTGGCGTTGCAGATGCCGGCCAGGCCGGACGGGATCGTCAGCTCCGCGTACGAGAAGAGCGAGAACGGCAGCGTGTTGAGCAGCAGCGCCGCGACGGTGAGGTGGGCCCAGGTACGCCGACCGCGGGGCAGCGGTTCGCGCCGGACCAGGAGCACCGCCAGCAGGGCCAGCGCCCCGAAGAACACCCGGCCCAGGGCGACGTGGAACGGGGCGTACCCCTGGGTGCCCACCTTGATCAGGAGGAAGCTGAAGCCCCAGACCACCGACAGGAGCGCGAAACGCAGGCGCCAGTCCAGCAGGGCGGAGCGGACGGTCCGCGCGGACCGGACGGACCCGGACCGGGCGGGCTGGGAGGCGGGGGCGGCGGCCGGCGGCGGCGTGGGTCGGGGTGTGGCGGGTGCGCTCATGAGGATTACTCTGCTCCGCTCAACTACGTAGGACAAGCGAGATTGTTTTGGTGCGACGGCGTAGTATCGCTTACATGTTGAACCTGGAGCGCCTGCGCACCCTCGACGCCCTCGCCCGCCACGGCTCCGTGAGCGGTGCGGCCGACGGACTGCACGTCACCACCTCCGCGGTGTCCCAGCAGATGGCCAAGCTGGAGCGGGAGATCGGCCAGCCGCTGCTGGCCAGGAACGGGCGCGGGGTCCGCCTCACGGACGCCGGGCGGCTCCTCGCCGAGCACGCGGCCCGGATCCTCTCCCAGGTGGAGGTGGCCCAGGCCGACGTCGAGGCGCAGCGCGGCCGGGCCGTCGGCGAACTGCGGATCGGGGCGTTCCCCACGGCGATGCGCGGCCTGCTGCCCGGGACGCTGACCGCGCTGGCCGCCGCCCACCCCGGCCTGCGGCCCCTGGTGCGCGAGCAGGAACCGGAGGAGAGCATGGCCGCGGTCGTGCGCGGCGACCTCGACCTGGCCCTGGCCATCGACTGGCACAACAAGCGGATGGCGGTGCCGGCCGAGCTCGCCCGCGCCCACCTCCTGGACGACGCCTGCGACATCGCGGTGCCCGTCGGCCACCCGCTGGCCGACCGCGCGCGCATCTCCCTCGGCGAGTTCGCCGCCGACGAGTGGATCTCCTGGAACGAGGGCCAGTTCTGCCACGAGTGGCTCGTCTACACCCTGCGCGGCCTCGGGGTGGAGCCGCGCATCCGGCACATCGCCGAGGAGCACCACACCCAGCTGGCCTTCGTCGAGGCCGGGCTCGGTGTGTGCGTGACCCCGCGGCTCGGCCGCGGTCCGGTGCCCCCGGGCGTGCGCCTGCTGCCGGTGGCCGAGGCCGTCCGCCGGCACGTCTACGTGGTCTGGCGGGCCGACGCCGACCGGAGGCCCTCGATCCGGGCCGCGGTCGACGCCCTCGGTGAGGTCGCCGCGGGGCTCTGAGGCGGCGTACGGGCTCCGCGCGCGGCCCCTACAGCTTGCGGAAGTCCCAGGAGACCACCGCGTCAGGGGCGAGGCGGATCCAGGCGTGCCGCCCGTCGTGCGGCATCTCCGCGATCCCGAAGTTCTTGACCGGGAAGATCCGCTCCACGTCCGCCAGCTCCGGGCACGGCCCGCCCGTACGCGGAGCCTCGCCGACGAAGACCGCGCGGCCCGACAGCTCGACCCCGCGCAGCTCCCCGTACGACTCGCCCGCGTCCACGACCACCGAGACCCGCGGGTCCCGGCGCAGGTCGGACCAGCGGCGGCTGCGGGTGAGCGAGTACAGCCACAGCGCGGTGCCGTCCCAGGCGAACCACAGGGCGCCCACGTGCGGGCGACCGTCCGGCGAGACGGTCGCCACCCGGCAGGTGCGCTGCTCGCGCAGGAAGGCGTCCACCTCCTCGTCCGTCATCATGATCCGTCGGCCCCGCCGCTGGGTCGCGCGTGCGCCGTCCGTCCGCTCCAGGCCTTCCATCCGTACCGCACCCACCCCTTCACATCTGACTGTGTGTCAGGAATCATGCGGGCTCGTCGGCCGCCACGCCAGGGGGAGCCATGACCCGACCCGATCCCGAAACCACCGCTCTGCTCACGGTCGAGTGCCAGAACGGCGTCGTCGGCGAGGAGAGCGCCCTGCCCGAACTCGCCGCGGAGGCCCGGGACTCCGGGATGCTGGAGCGGGTGGCCGCGCTGGTGGACGCCGCGCACACGGCGGGCGTACAGGTGCTGCACGCCGTCGCCGAACGGCGCCCGGACGGCCGGGGGGCCGGTGCCAACGCCCGGCTGTTCCGGGCCGCGGACCGGCTCCCGGTGCGCCAGCTGTCCGGGAGCCGGGCGGTCCGGATCGCGCCGCCCATCCGGGTCGCCGAGGAGGACCTGGTGGTGCGCCGCCTGCACGGCCTCTCGCCGCTGGCCGGGACCGACGTGGACGCCCTGCTGCGCAACCTCGGCGTCCGCACCCTCGTCGTCGCCGGCGTCTCCTCCAACATCGCGATCCCGAACACCGTCTTCGACGCCGTCAACCTCGGCTACCGGGTCGTGGTCCCCGTCGACGCCATCGCCGGGGTGCCCGCCGCCTACACCGCGGAGGTCGTCCGCAACTCGCTCTCCCTGGTCGCCGAGCTGACCACCGCCGCCGCGCTGACAAATGCGTGGGCCCCACCGCGTTGACCGCCGTAACCTGGGCGGATGCTGTCCGAAGTGATCGCGACCCGCTACGTCACGCCCCTGCGTGAGGGCGGCTCGCTTCCCGGGATCGTCGAGGCCGACGACCTCGGGACCTACGTCATGAAGTTCACCGGAGCCGGCCAGGGCCGCAAGACCCTGGTCGCCGAGGTCATCTGCGGCCGCCTGGCCCAGCGGCTGGGCCTGCGGGTGCCGCGCCTGGTGCAGATGCAGCTCGATCCCGTCATCGGGCTCGCCGAGCCCGACCAGGAGGTGCAGGAGCTGCTCAAGGCCAGCGGCGGCCTCAACCTCGGGATGGACTACCTGCCCGGCTCCCTCGGCTTCGACCCGCTCGCCTACCAGGTCGACCCGGTCGAGGCCGGCCGCGTGGTCTGGTTCGACGCCCTCGTCAACAACGTCGACCGGTCCTGGCGCAACCCGAACATGCTGGTCTGGCACGGCGACCTGTGGCTCATCGACCACGGCGCCACCATGATCTGGCACCACAACTGGCCCACCGCGCAGAGCGCCGCGGCCAAGCCCTACAACGCCTCCGATCACGCCCTGGCCCCCGCCGGCCCCGACTTCGCGGCGGCCGCCGCCGAGCTCGCGCCCCTGGTCACCGAGGAGCTGCTGACCGAGGTGGCCGCCGACGTACCCGACGAGTGGCTGGTCGACGAGCCCGGCTTCGACTCGCCCGACGCGGTGCGACGCGCCTACGTGGCGGCCCTGCTGCCGCGCGCGGCCGTGATCCACGAGAGGATCTCCATGGAGCCGCAGGTGAAGGCCCCGCAGAAGCCGCCGGGCTGGCTGACCGATCACCTCACCGAGTGGCCCCACAAGACCAGGACCAAGCAGAAGAGCGGCAACGAGTGACCAAGCGGGACGTGTTCGAGTACGCGCTGGTGCGCGTGGTGCCCCGGGTGGAGCGCGGCGAGTGCTTCAACGCCGGAGTGATCGTCTACTGCCGGGCGCGCTCGTACGTCGCCGCGCGCACCCACCTCGACGAGGCGAAGCTCCTCGCGCTGGACCCGCAGGCCGACGTGACCGGCGTACGGGCGGCGCTGCGCGGGGTGGAGGGCGTGTGCAGCGGCGGTGAGCAGGCCGGCCAGGCGGCGGGCGACGACGCGGGCCGCCGGTTCCGCTGGCTGATCGCGCCGCGCAGCACGGTGGTGCAGCCGGGTCCGGTGCACACCGGGCTGACGGCCGACCCCGAGGCCGAAGTGGAACGGCTGCTCGACCTGTTGGTGCGCTGATCCGTTCGACCCCGCGCCCCCCGGGCCCGGCGCCGTTGACACCGGGTGCCGCGGCTCCTAGCGTCTCCTCAGCTGAAGCTACTAAGCGGTTGCTCACCCATGGGCGACCGCCCAGAGGATTCCAAGGGCGAGGAGATCCAGCATGTCCACCACCGAGCAGCGCGTCGCCGTCGTGACCGGGGCGGCCCGGGGCATCGGCGCGGCCACCGCCGTGCGCCTGGCCGCCGAGGGCCGGGCGGTCGCCGTACTCGACCTCGACGAGGCGGCCTGCAAGGACACCGTCGAGGCCGTCACCCGCGCCGGCGGCAAGGCCCTCGCGGTCGGCTGCGACGTGTCGGACGCGGCGCAGGTGGAGGCGGCCGTCGGACGCGTCGCGAGCGAGCTCGGCGCCCCGACCATCCTGGTCAACAACGCCGGCGTGCTGCGCGACAACCTGCTGTTCAAGATGAGCGACACCGACTGGGACACCGTCATGAACGTGCACCTGCGCGGCGCGTTCCTGATGGCGAGGGCCTGTCAGAAGTACATGGTGGACGCCAAGTTCGGCCGCATCGTCAACCTCTCCAGCAGCTCGGCCCTCGGCAACCGCGGCCAGCTCAACTACTCCGCCGCCAAGGCGGGGTTGCAGGGCTTCACCAAGACCCTGGCCATCGAGCTCGGCAAGTTCGGCGTCACCGCCAACGCCGTCGCCCCCGGCTTCATCGCCACGGAGATGACCGCCCAGACGGCGGCCCGCGTCGGCATGGGCTTCGAGGACTTCCAGGCCGCCGCGGCCACCCAGATCCCGGTGCAGCGCGTCGGCACCCCGGACGACATCGCCAACGCGATCGCCTTCTTCACGGGCGAGGCCGCGGGCTTCGTCTCCGGCCAGGTCCTGTACGTGGCCGGCGGCCCGCTCAACTGACGAGGGACGGGACGCGGTCATGGCGTACGAGGGAACGGACAGCGGCAGGGTCGCGCTGGTCACCGGCGCGAGCCGGGGCATCGGCTACGGCATCGCCGAGGCGCTGGTGGCCCGGGGCGACCGGGTGTGCATCACCGGCCGCGGCGAGGACGCGCTGAAGGAGGCCGTCGAGCGGCTCGGCGCGGACCGGGTGATCGGCGTCGCCGGCAAGGCGCACGACGAGGGCCACCAGGCCGTCGCCGTCGAGCGCACGATGGAGGCCTTCGGGCGGGTCGACTTCCTGATCAACAACGCGGGCACCAACCCGGTCTTCGGCCCGATCGCGGACCTGGACCTGAACGTCGCCCGCAAGGTCTTCGAGACCAACGTGATCTCCGCGCTGGGGTTCGCCCAGCGCACCTGGCACGCCTGGCAGAAGGACAACGGCGGCGCGATCGTGAACATCGCCTCGATCGCCGGCGTCTCCGCCTCGCCCTTCATCGGCGCCTACGGGATGAGCAAGGCCGCCATGGTCAACCTCACCCTGCAGCTCGCGCACGAGATGGCCCCGGGGGTCCGCGTCAACGCGATCGCGCCGGCGGTGGTGAAGACCAGGTTCGCGCAGGCGCTCTACGAGGGCCGGGAGGCGGAGGCCGCCGCGGCCTATCCGCTCGGCCGCCTGGGCGTTCCGGCGGACATCGGTGGAGCTGCGGCATTTCTTACCTCTGCGCAAGCGGAATGGATCACCGGCCAAACTCTGGTCGTCGACGGAGGAATGTTCCTCAATGCCGGGGTTCACTGATCGATAATCGGACGTATTTGCCTCCCGCCGGGAGGCAAATACGTACCGAACGTGCGCGAAATCGGTCAAGTGTCACACCAAACCTACCCATTGGATTTGTGACGCACTGCGCTAGGGTTTGCCGCACCCCTGGCAGATCGAGGAGCGTGCACGTGTCCAACCGGACCAGAAGCCTGCAGATCACTGCGGCCCTTGCGTCCATATCCCTGCTCGCCGGATGCGGCATGCTTTCCGACGACAGCAAAGACGCCGAGAAGAGAATCGTCGTCGGCACGACGAGCGCCCCGAGCACCCTCGATCCGGCCGCCGCGTGGGACGGCTCCTGGGAGCTGTACCGCAACGTCTACCAGACCCTGCTGGCGTTCCCCACGGGCTCGTCCAAGCCCCAGCCGGACGCCGCCCAGAACTGCGAGTTCACCGACGCCGCCAACGAGTCGTACCGCTGCACCCTGCGCAAGGGCCTGAAGTTCTCCAACGGCGAGGCGCTCGACGCCAAGGCCGTCAAGTACTCGATCGACCGGATCCGGACCATCGGCTCCAAGGTCGGCCCGAAGGACCTCTTCGGCAGCCTCGACAAGATCGAGACCCCTGACGCGCAGACCGTCGTCTTCCACCTGAAGACGCCCGACGCGACCTTCCCCTTCGTCCTCGGTTCGCCCGCCGCCTCGCTGGTCGCGCCCAAGGACTACCCGGCCGACAAGGTCCGCGAGGACGGCAAGATCACCGGCTCCGGCCCGTACCTGCTCGACTCGTACAAGGAGGGCAGCGAGGCCGTCCTCGGCAAGAACGCCGGCTACAGCGGCTTCGCGAACCGCCGCAACGACGGCGTCACCATCCGCTACTTCGCCGACGCCACCCAGATGGTCGCCGCGCTGAAGAACAAGGAGATCGACGCCACCTACCGAGGCCTGTCCGCCCCGCAGATCAAGGACCTGCAGTCGCCCGCCGCCCACGCGCAGGGCGTGCAGGTCGTCGAGAACGTCGGCGCCGAGATCCGCTACCTGGTGTTCAACCCCCAGGACCCCAACGTCAACAAGCCGCCGGTGCGCCAGGCGATCGCGCAGGTCATCGACCGCGGGGCGATCGTCTCCAAGGTCTACCAGGGCACCGCCGAGCCGCTGTACTCGATGGTCCCCAAGGGGGTCGTGGGTCACAAGACGCCCTTCTACGACAAGTACGGCCAGTCCGACGTCGCCAAGGCCAAGAAGATCCTCAAGGACGCCGGGATCAACCAGCCGGTCGAGCTGACCTTCTGGTACACCACCGACCGCTACGGCGCCTCCACGGCCGACGAGTTCACCGAGATCAAGCGCCAGCTCGACGAGAGCGGCCTGTTCAAGGTCACCCTGCGCAGCCAGCCCTGGAAGACCTTCCAGGAGGGCTACAAGAGCGGTCAGTACCCGGTCTTCGGCCGAGGCTGGTTCCCCGACTTCCCGGACCCGGACAACTTCATCGCGCCGTTCGTCGGCAAGGAGAACGCGGTCGGTACCCCGTACGAGCCCGCCGAGATCCTCACCGACCTGCTGCCCAAGTCCCGCCGCGAGGGCGACCGCGCCGCCGGGGTCCAGCAGTTCGAGCGCGCGCAGCAGATCTTCGCCGAGGACGTCCGGCTGCTGCCGCTGTGGCAGGGCAAGCTGTACGTCGCCGCGCGCGAGGACATCGCGGGCGGCGAGCGGGCCCTGGACCCGCAGACCGTCTTCCAGATGTGGGAGCTGTACCGCAAGACCAGCTGGTAGCCGCTGCGCCGGGGTCTTCGGACCCCGGCGGGTGAAGCGTTGTCAGTGGGCACCGGTAGGTTCTTGAGCTGTCGCACCACGCAGTTGCGCAGACTTGTACTACCGGAGGTTGTCGCCGTGCCCCAGATGCTGCCCGAGTCCTGGCTCCCCGTCCTCGGCGAGGAGCTGGAACAGCCCTACTTCAAGGAGCTCACCGAGTTCGTCGAGAAGGAGCGGGCGAACGGGCCGGTCTACCCGCCCCGCGAGCAGGTCTTCGCGGCCCTCGAGGCCACCCCCTTCGAGAAGGTGAAGGTCCTGGTCCTCGGCCAGGACCCCTACCACGGCGCCGGCCAGGGCCACGGCCTCTGCTTCTCCGTCCGGCCGGGCGTCAAGACGCCGCCGTCGCTGCGCAACATCTACAAGGAGATGCACGCGGAGCTCGGCATCCCCGTCCCGGACAACGGCTACCTGATGCCGTGGGCGGAGCAGGGCGTCCTGCTGCTCAACGCGGTGCTCACCGTCCGCGAGGGCGAGGCCAACTCGCACAAGGGCAAGGGCTGGGAGAAGTTCACCGACGCGGTGATCCGCGCGGTGGCCGCCCGCCCGGACCCGGCCGTCTTCGTGCTGTGGGGCGCGTACGCGCAGAAGAAGCTTCCGCTGATCGACGAGGAGCGCCACGTGGTCGTCAAGGGCGCCCACCCGTCCCCGCTGTCGGCGAAGAAGTTCTTCGGCTCCCGGCCCTTCACGCAGATCAACGAGGCCGTCGCCGCGCAGGGCCATGCGCCGATCGACTGGCGGATCCCGGACCTGGGCTGAGCCCCGACCGCGCCTCGGCGCCACGGGCGGCAGCTCCGGCTAGCGTCGTCACGATCAGACCGGAGCAGGTCTGGCAGACCCAGCCGGAGGCCGCGGTGACCGAGCAGCAGGAGGCGTCGGAGGACGCCGTCATGACCCGGATCGGCCAGGCGGTCATCCTGCTGCACGCCGGGGACCGCGAGGAGGCCCGCAACCGGCTCCGCGACCTGTGGACCGAGCTCGGCGAGGACGCCGCCGGCCTCCACCGGTGCACCCTCGCGCACTACATGGCCGACGCCCAGGACGACCCCGCCGACGAGCTGGCCTGGGACCTGCGCGCCCTGACCGCCGCCTGCGGGCCGCGGGACGGGCCGCAGCCGGAGCAGGGGGCCGGGCCGGAGCAGGGGGTGGAGCCCGGAGAGGAGCCGGCAGAAGGGCCGGATCCGGCCGTTCGGGTGCTCTATCCCTCCCTCCACCTGAGCCTCGCCGCCGACTACCTGAAGCTGCAGCGCCCCGAAGAGGCGCGGGTCCACCTGGCCCGCGCCTGGGCCGCCGCCGGGGTGCTCCCCGACGACGGCTACGGATACGGCGACGGCGTACGGGCCGCCCTGACGCGCCTGGAACGGCTGCTGGCCGGGAACCCGGGCAGGGAGCCCAGACCGTTCCCGGAGCAGCACCCCTGACGCCCGCCGGACCCGCCGGCAGCGGGGGGCCGCGCGGGGCGGCGGTAGGGACGTGAGGGGGCGTACGGGCGTCAGCCGCCGTGGACTCCCTCGCAGATCCGGGCCTCCGGGCTGTCCGAGGCCCAGCGGCCGTGCCTGCGGCCCATCGCGCACACGTCGGCGGGCCGGACGGGCAGCTTCTCCGCCAGCCCGCGTGCCACCCCGGTCTTCGGGTCCAGCGGATCGGGGCGGTTCGACCTGCTCCCCGATGCCGGCTTCGCGGCCCCGCGCGGCTCGGGGATGTCCGGGACCGGCGGTACGGCCTTCGGGGCCTCCCGGGCGGCCGCTCCGACCGCTGCCGCCGGGGCGACCGGAGCCCGGCCGTGCCCGGCGGCGGTGGCCGCCGGCCGCGCGGACTGCTCCGGCAACGCCTTGAGCGCCTCCAGGGCGGGTGCCTGGACCTCCACCGGGGCCGTCCCCGGCTCGCCGCGCGCCTCGTGCTGCGGCGCGGCGCCCGTGGTTCCGGGAGCGCCCGCCGGCTGCACCGGGGCGGGGGTCACATTCACACAGCCGGACACCGCCGAGACGGCGCAGGCGACGGAGAGCAGCAGCTTCGTCGTGGTTCGGGTTGGGTGCACTCGGGCAACTCTGCTGTGCGAGGACCCCGTTGCGGAAACCCGGAGCCGATATTCACTCCGCACGGGTGACGCCGCGTCCCCCGGACACCCCCACCCCCCGGCCCGGACCGGCGTCAGTCGCCGGTGGCGCCGTCGATCTGCTCGCGCAGGAGATCCGCGTGGCCGTTGTGGCGGGCATACTCCTCGATCATGTGGGTGTAGACCCAGCGCAGGCTGAACTCCTCGCCCCGGTGGTGGCTCTCCGGCTTCGACATCAGCTCCAGCGAACGGCCCGCCGCGGCCTCCCGGGCCAGCTCCACCTCGGTCCGCCACACCCGCTCCGCTTCGGCGAAGGTGTCCTGCGGGGTGAAGTGGAAGTCGCCGTCCCGGTCCTCCCGGGTGCTGTACAGGTCGGGCAGGTCCTCGCCCAGCATGATCTCCCGGAACCAGTACCGCTCCACCTCCGCCATGTGCCGGACGAGGCCCATCAGGCTCAGTTCGGAGGGCGGCAGCGGCATGCGGTGCAGCTCCTCCTCCCCGAGGCCCTCGCACTTCCAGGCGAGGGTGGCGCGGTGGTAGTCCAGCCAGCCCTCCAGCATCGCGCGCTCGTCGGCGGAGGTGGAGGGCTCGGTGCGGTGTGATCCCGAAGTCGTCGTCATGGCCGCCATCCTCGGGCCAACCGGCCGGTCTCCACCAGGGATTAAGCTGCGGGGGTCCACAAGCAAACACCTGGAGGTCCGCGGTGAAGGTCGGCGTCATCGGACTGGGCGACATCGCGCAGAAGGCGTACCTGCCCGTGCTCACGGCCCGGCCCGGCCTGGAGCTGCACCTGCAGACCCGTACCCCCGCCACCCTGGAGCGGGTCGGGGAGGGCCACCACGTCCCGGCGGAGCGCCGCCACACCGACCTCGACGCCCTGCTGGCCCAGGGCCTCGGCGCGGCGTTCGTGCACGCCCCGACCGACGTCCACCCCGAGATCGTCGCCCGGCTGCTCGACGCCGGCGTGCCGACGTACGTGGACAAGCCGCTGGCCTACGAGATCGCCGACTCGCGGCGCCTGGTGGAGCTCGCCGAGGCGCGCCGGGTCCCGCTCGCCGTGGGCTTCAACCGCCGCCACGCGCCCGGCTACGCCCAGTGCGTCGAGCACCCGCGCGACCTGATCGTCCTGCAGAAGAACCGGGTGGGGCTGCCCGAGGACCCGCGGACCCTCGTCCTCGACGACTTCATCCACGTCGTCGACACCCTGCGCTTCCTGCTGCCCGGCGAGGCCGACCACGTCGACGTACGGGCCCGGGTCCGGGACGGGCTGATGGACCAGGTCGTGCTGCAGCTGTCCGGGCCCGGCTTCACCGCGCTCGGGATCATGAACCGGCGGTCCGGGTCGGCGGAGGAGGTCCTGGAGGTGTCCGGGCAGGACAGCAAGCGGCAGGTCGTGAACCTCGCCGAGGTCGTCGACCACCGCGGTCAGCCGACCGTGCGCCGCCGCGGCGACTGGGTGCCCGTGGCCCGCCAGCGCGGCATCGAGCAGGCCGTCGACACCTTCCTGGAGGCCGTCGCGGCCGGGAAGGCGGTCAGCGCCCGGGACGCCCTGCTGACCCACGAGCTGTGCGAGCGGGTGGTGCTGGCCGCTCTGGAGCAGGCCTTCTGAGCCGCAGCGAACGGGTCCCCTCGACGGTGCAGTACACCGCGAGCAGCGCGAGGCCGACACCCACCGGCCAGTCGCCGAAGCGGACGTAGGGCGTCGTGCCGCGGGCGAGCGGGACCTCGTACACCCGGGCCGTGCTCGCCGAGACGGGCAGCGGCGCGCCGATCCGTCCGCCGGCGGGGCCGTAGACGGAGCTGATGCCGGTGAGGGTGGCGTGCACCACCGGGCGGCCGGTCTCCGCGGCGCGCAGCGCGCCGAGCGAGGCGTGCTGGGCCGGGGCCCAGCTGCTCTGGAAGGTGGAGGTGGCCGACTGGGTGACGAGCAGGCCGGCCCCGTCGCGGACGAGGTGGCGGCTCATGTCGGGGAAGGCCGACTCGAAGCAGACCAGCGGGCCGATCCGCATCCCGGCCGGCCCGCCCGGCAGCTCCATCAGCACCGGGGCCGCGCCGCTGCGCCGGTCCTCGCCCGCGGCCCGGCCGACCGAGGTGGCCCAGCCGAGCAGGGACCGGGCCGGGACGTACTCGCCGAACGGGACCAGGCGCATCTTGTCGTACCGGTCGCCCGTCGGACCGCGCGGGCCGACCAGCACCGACCTCTTGAAGATGCCTTCCCCGCCGCCCCCGCCCACGGCCGGGCGCTCCGGCGCGGCTGCGGCCGCGGTCGCCGGGCGCCGGGCCGCCGGCTGCCGGGCGTCGACGTTGACCAGCAGCGGAGCCCCCAGTTCCGCGGACAGTGCGGCCAGCCGCCGGGACAGGTCCGGGCGGGCCGCCAGGTCCGCGCCCACGCTGCTCTCCCCCCACACCACCAGGTCCAGCGGCCTGCCGGCCAGGGTCCGGGTCAGCCGCTCCCCGGCGGCGAAGCGCCGCTCCGCGCTGTCGGGGCCGTCCGCCACCACGCCCGGCTGGACGACGGCCACCCGGAGCAGGCCCGAGGCCTCCGGCCGCGGCAGCCACAGCCACACGGCCCCCGTCAGCACCGCGCACCCCGCGACCCCGGCCAGTGCCGGGACCCGGGCCCGGGGCTCCGTGATCAGCAGCACCACCGCGCAGTTCACCGCCACCACCAGCAGGCTCACCAGCCACACCCCGCCCACCGAGGCGAGTCGCAGTACCGGCGGCACCTGCCACTGGCTCGCCCCCAGCAGCCCCCACGGCCCGCCCAGCCCCTGCCAGGACCGAACCAGCTCCGACAGCAGCCACCCCGCGGGGACGAGCACCAGGGCGGCCGCCGCCCGACCCGGCCCCGGGGTCCCGCCGAGCAACTCGCGCACCAGCAGTGCCCAGGGGATCCAGAGCAGGCCCAGCAGGGCCGCGATCGGCAGCAGGAACACGTGCAGGCTGGGCAGCAGCCAGTGGTGCACGGCCACGATGAACCCGGCGCCGCCCAGCCAGCCCTCCCAGGCCGCCCGTCGCCCGGTCGGCGCCGACCTCAGCAGCAGCATCCAGGGCACGAGGGCGACGTACGCCCACCACCACAGCGCGGGGGCGGGAAAGGCGAGGCACGGCAGCGCGCCCGCGGCGGTCGCCGCGGCCGCACGCCAGTACCGGGTACGCCTCGGGACCTTGACCATGAGCGCCTCCGCTTCCAGTGTGGGACAGGGCCCTCCCGGCCGCTCACGCGGAGACGTGGCGCCACCTCTCGTGCACGGTGACCCGGGCCAGCCGCCAGCCGTCGCGAGGAGTGCGGGCCAGGTCGAAGGTGTAGCGGCCGGCGGCGACGAAGTTGGGGACGGTCACGGGCCCGCCGGCGCCGCTGCCGTCGAGCCTCATGGGGTTGACGAAATCGGCCAGGACCTCGGCCCGGTCGGCGGCCCAGCCGCCGGCGTCGGCCAGCCGGACCAGCCGGTTGACGATCAGGTGCTGGCGCACCGGGAACAGTTGCACGGCCTGCGCGAGCCAGTCCGCCACCTCCTCGGCCGGGCCCTCGATGCCGCCGGCCGAGCTGTAGTCGGCGCGCCCGCCGGGCGCGAAGAGTGCGCGGTACGCCGCCCAGTCGCCGTCGTCCACGGCCCTCGCGTACCCCGTGACCACCTCGTCGATCGCCAGTCGGTCCATGACCGAGGCGAGATCCACACGCTGCGTCATCGGGTCAGTGTGGGGGCGTCGGGCGGCCGCGCCAAGGGGCGTGCGCCTGCCAGTCCGACCGGGCCGCGGTCAGTGGCCGGAATACGGCTCCCGCTGGCGGACCACGACCAGGAACGCGTCGCTGGCCAGGTCCATCACCACCTCGGCGGGCACGCCCTCGCGCATCCGCTGGGCGGCGTACTCCTCGGCGGGCCAGCTTCCCCTCGGGCTCCCCGCCGGGAACCGCTCCAGCACCACTCGTCCCATGGGGTACCCCCTGCTGCTCGGCTTCGGGACTCCGACACTCTTCGGGCACAACGACGCGAAGGCCGCCCGGGAACGTTCCCGGGCGGCCTGGGGTTCACGCAAAGCGGTGAGCGCGGGACCGTCCTAGCCCGCCGACTCGGCGGCGTGGGGGCTCAGCACGCCCATGCTGACGAGGACGAACAGCAGGATGCCGAGCAGGATGCGGTAGATCACGAAGGGCATGAAGCTCTTGGTGGTAATGAAGCGCATGAACCAGGCGATGACGGCGTAGCCGACGGCGAACGCGATGATCGTCGCGAAGATCGTCTGGCCCCAGGAGACGGGACCCTCGCCGATGTGCTTCAGCTCCAGTCCGCCGGAGGCCAGCACGGCCGGGATGGCGAGGAGGAAGGAGTAGCGGGCGGCGGCTTCGCGGGTGAAGCCCATCAGCAGACCACCGGAGATCGTCGCACCGGACCGGGAGACGCCCGGGACCAGCGCCATGGCCTGGCACACACCGAAGATCAGGCCGTCCCTGACGCCCAGCTCGCGCAGGGTCTTGCGCTCGCGGACGGCGCGGTGCCGGCCGCCCTCCTCGTCCCGGGCCGCCAGCCGGTCGGCGGCACCGAGCACGACGCCCATGACGATGAGGGTGGTGGCGGTCAGCCGCAGGTCGCGGAAGGGGCCCTCGATCTGGTCCTTGAACAGCAGGCCCAGCACGCCGATCGGGATCGAGCCGACGATCACCAGCCAGCCCATCTTGGCGTCCTGGTCGGCACGCAGCGACTTCGTGTACAGCGAGCGGAACCAGGTGGAGACGATCTTCGCGATGTCCTTGCGGAAGTAGATCAGCACGGCGGCCTCGGTGCCGATCTGGGTGATCGCGGTGAAGGCCGCGCCCGGGTCCTCCCAGCCGGCGAACGCCGCGGTCAGCCGGAGATGGGCGCTGGAGGAGATCGGGAGGAACTCCGTAAGCCCCTGGACGAGACCGAGGATTAGGGATTCGAACCAGCTCATGTCGGGGTGCGTTCGTCCTTGTGATCGTCGGGAAGTTCGGGTCCGATGCTAGGGCCCGTGGGACGCGGCTCCGACCACAGGGGGCTGCTCGTGCAGCGGTCCCCGGTCCGCGGGTCGCGCCGGGCGCGCGAGCCGGTGCCGCTTGCGCCACCCGACGGCGGCGGCCGCCACCAGGGACGCGGCGATGAACCCGAACGAGAGGAGGAAGGCCGGCGAGCCCGGCGACGAGGCGCTGGCCCCGGCGACGACGTACGCCGCGGTGTTCGGCACGACGCCGATCGCGGTGGCGGCCAGGAACGGCAGCCAGCCGCAACGGGAGACCGCGGCGCAGTAGTTGGCGGCCGCGAACGGCAGCCCGGGGAAGACCCGGACGGCCAGCATCGAGCGGAAGCCGTGCCGGGCCAGCTGGTCGTCGGCCGCGAGCAGCCAGCGCCCCCGCAGCATCGGGCGCAGTGCGTCCTGGCCCATGGCCCGACCCAGGCCGAAGGAGATCCCGGCTCCCAGGACCGAGCCGGCCACCGCGGCGGCCAGGCCGAACGGGACGCCGAACAACGCCCCGGCGGCCAGGTTCAGCAGCGGCCGCGGCACGAGGGCCGCGGTGCCCAGACCGTACGCGCCTGCGAACACCACCGCCGCCGTGCCCACCGGCAGCCCGGGCGGCCACCCCTCCGACAGGATGCGCTGGGGCTCGAACAGCAGCACGCACACGCCGGACGCGAGCAGCAGCACGACGAGCAGCGACAGCCGGGTCCACGGCGCCAGGAGGAGGGACATCCGGGGAGGGTATCCGACGTATGCGGCGCCCTGCCGTAATCCAGGCCTCATGCGGAGGAACGGCCGGCGTCCGCCGCGGCCCCGTGCAGCGCCTCCCGGGGGTGATCGGCCCTCCGGGAAGGGGTTCCGGTCGTCCCCGGAATTCAACGGAAGTTCATCAGTCGGAAATTCGTTCGACGTGGGCGCTGCCGGTGCGGGAGCATCTGCCCCATGTCCCGGTACGCCTTCCCCGCAGCGCCGTCCGCAGTCGCGGACGCGCCGAAGGCTGCCGTCCTGCTCTTCGAGGCACCGGCCTTCGCCGCGGTCGACGGCGCACGAAGCTGACCCTTCCCGGACAGTCCGGCGGACCCCGCAGGGGGAGGGTCGGCCGGCCCCAGGGGTCCTGTGCCGGCTTCGGCCGGCCGCAGCAGCGCCATGTACACGGGAAGGGACATCATGGCCAAGACGGCCTTCGTGCGCACCAAGCCGCACCTCAACATCGGCACCATGGGTCACGTCGACCACGGCAAGACCACCCTCACCGCCGCCATCACCAAGGTCCTCGCCGACCGGGGCGGCGCCTCCTACGTACCCTTCGACCGCATCGACCGGGCGCCGGAGGAGGCCCGGCGCGGCATCACCATCAACCTCGCGCACGTCGAGTACGAGACCGACACCCGGCACTACGCCCACGTCGACATGCCCGGCCACGCCGACTACGTCAAGAACATGGTCACCGGCGCCGCCCAGCTCGACGGCGCGATCCTCGTCGTCTCCGCGCTCGACGGGGTCATGCCGCAAACCGCCGAGCACGTGCTCCTCGCCCGGCAGGTCGGCGTCGACCACATCGTCGTCGCCCTCAACAAGGCCGACGCCGGTGACCCCGAGCTGACCGACCTGGTCGAGCTGGAGGTCCGCGAGCTGCTCACCGCCCACGGCTACGGCGGCGACGGCGCACCGGTCGTACGGGTCTCCGGGCTCGGGGCGCTCGACGGCGACCCGCGCTGGACCGGGGCGATCGAGGCGCTGCTGGACGCGGTGGACACGTACGTCCCGATGCCGGTGCGGTACACGGACGCGCCGTTCCTGCTGCCGGTGGAGAACGTGCTGACCATCACCGGGCGCGGGACCGTCGTCACCGGATCCGTCGAGCGCGGGCGGGTGCGCCCCGGCGACCGGGTCAGCGTCCTCGGCGGCGACGCCGAGCCGGTGGAGACCGTGGTCACCGGCCTGGAGACCTTCGGCAAGCCGATGGAGTCCGCCGAGGCCGGGGACACCGTGGCGCTGCTGCTGCGCGGGGTGCCGCGCGACGGGGTGCGCCGCGGGCAGGTGGTCGCCGCGCCCGGCAGCGTGGAGCCGAGGCGGCGCTTCACCGCGCAGGTGTACGTGCTGTCCGCGCGGGAGGGCGGGCGCACCACCCCGCTGTCGACCGGGTACCGGCCGCAGTTCTACATCCGCACCGCCGACGTGGTCGGTGACGTGGACCTGGGCGCGGCCGCGGTGGCCCGGCCGGGCGACACGGTCGCCATGACCGTCGAGCTCGGCCGGGACGTGCCGCTGGAGGCGGGGCTCGGCTTCGCGATCCGCGAGGGCGGGCGCACGGTCGGCGCGGGGACGGTGACGACGGTCCTGGACTGAGGCGCCCCGGCCTGGTGGCGGCGGTCCCCGTACGCCAGACTGCCGTCACCACACGGCGTGACACGAGGAGGCGCGGACGGCATGGGCGGCACGGGCGGCGCAGGCACGGCACTGGTGCTCGGCGGCGGAGGGCTGACCGGAATCGGCTGGGAGTCCGGGATCCTGTACGGGCTCGCGCAGGCGGGCGTGGACCTGTTCGGCGCCGACCTGGTCGTCGGCACCTCCGCGGGCTCGCTCGTCGGCGCCCAACTGGCCTCCGGCCGGCTCACTCCGCGCGAGCTGTACGAGCGCCAGCTCGCCGACCCCGCGGGCGAGCCCGTGGCCCGGTTCGGCGGCGGGCTCGTCGCCCGGTACGCGCTGGCGATGCTCCGCTCGCGCGACGGAGCCGCCTACCGCAGGCGCGTCGGGGGGATGGCGCTGGCCGCCGACACGGGCGAGGAGGCGGAGCGGCGCAAGGTCATCGCGGCCCGGCTGGTCTCGCACGAATGGCCCGCCGGGCGGCGGCTCGTGGTCACCGCGGTCGACGCGCTCAGCGGCGAACTCGCCGCCTTCGACCGGGACAGCGGCACCGGCCTGGTGGACGCCGTCTCGGCGAGCTGCGCGGTGCCCGGGGTGTGGCCGCCGGTGACGGTGGGGGAGCGCCGCTACATCGACGGGGGGATGCGCTCCGCGGCCAACGCGGACCTCGCCGCCGGCTGCGACCGGGTGGTCGTCCTCGCCCCGATGACCCTCGGCTCCGGGCACGTCCCCGCGCCGGCCGCCCAGGCGGCGCGGCTGCGGGAGGCGGGCGCCCGGGTGCTGCTGATCACCCCGTCCGCCGAGGCCCGCAAGGCCTTCGGGCGCAACGTCCTGGACCCGGCACGACGGGCCCCGGCGGCCCGGGCCGGTCTCGCCCAGGCCGTGCGGCACGCCGCCGAGGCCGCCGCGGTGTGGGCGGGCTGACGGCGCCTACGGAGGCCTGGGGCCGGCGGCCCGCGCCAGGGCGGGCGCGGGAACGCCGACCCGCGTGCGGGCTGCCGTACGGGCCCTCGTACGGGCGGGCCGTGCGGCTGCCGGACAATGGTGCGGTGAGCGAGGAACAGATCCCGGTGATCCGGGCCGTGGGCCAGGGCACCGCCAAGCTGATGCCGGACGTGGACCGGGACCGGGCCTGGCTGCTGACCGTCGACGGGGCCCCGCAGTCGTACGTGGACCTCGACGACCCGGAGCACCTGGAGTTCGAGTACGCACGCCGCCTCGCCCACGTCCTGGACTGCGCCGCGGAGCCCCGCGCCGCCCTGGACCTGCTGCACCTCGGCGGCGGCGCGCTGATGCTGCCCCGGTACGCGGCGGCGACCCGGACGGGCTCCCGGCAGACCGTCGTGGAGTTCGACGCGGCCCTCGTGGGCCTGGTCGAGGAGCACCTGCCGCTCCCGGCCGGGTCCGGGATCACGGTGCACGCGGCGGACGCACGGGCCTGGCTGGAGGGCGCGGCCCCGGCGGGCGCTGACGTGATCGTGGCTGACGTGTTCGGCGGCTCGCGGGTGCCGGCCGCGCTGACCTCCCTGGAGTACGCGCGGGAGGCGGCGCGGGTCCTGCGACCGGGCGGGCTCTACGCGGCGAACCTGGCCGACGGGGCGCCGTTCGACTTCCTCCGCGGCCAGCTCGCCACCTTCCGCGCCGTGTTCGGGCAGGTCGCCCTCGTCGCGGAGCCGGGTGTGCTGCGCGGGCGCCGCTTCGGCAACGCCGTGCTGCTCGCCGGGGACCGGGAGCTGCCGGTCGGGGCCCTGGCCCGGCGGTGCGCGGCGGACGCCTTCCCCGCGCGGGTGGTGGTCGGCCCAGAGCTGGACCGGTTCGTGGGCCGGGCGGCACCGGTGGTCGACGCCGAAGCCGCGGGCTCCCCCGAGCCGCCCGACGGGGCGTTCGGCATCGGCTGAGTCCGCCCGACGGGGGCGCAGCGGCCGAGGCCGCCCGCGCGGGCCCGACGTCCCTGCCGCCGCCCGGCCGTGCCGGCCTCAGTGCTCCGCGGGGCAGGCTCCCGCAGCCGGGGCCGCTGCCGGGACCCCGGCCGAGCCGGTCTTCGCGGACCCGGGCCCGCGCGTGAGCCGGCGGACGTCCGGAACGGCGAGGACCGCGGCCGTGACCGCCACGACCAGCGTGGCGCACCCCCACAGCGCGGCGGTACGGCCGAAGGCCGACTCGACCGGCCCCGCCACGGCGGTGGCCAGCGGCAGCAGCGACACCGAGCCGAACCAGTCATAGGCGGAGACCCGGGAGAACTTCTCCGGCGGGATCTCCTGGTGCAGGGCCGTCATCCAGTTCACACCGAACACCTCGACGGCCGTGCCGCTCACGAACATCACCGCGCACAGGGCCCACACGGGCAGCGGCACCGCCAGCCCCGCCGACGGCAGCGCGAGCGGGAACACGCACAGGGTGCCCACCAGCAGCAGCCGGCGCGGCTTCCACAGCATCATCACCACGGCGCCGGCGATGGTGCCGACCCCGAAGAGGGAGAGGGCCAGGCCCCAGGGGGCGGGCCCGCCCAGCCGGTCGCGGGCCACGAGCGGTCCGTACACGGCGTCCGCCGCACCGACGACGGCGACGACCACCGAGAACTGGAGCACGATCCCCCACAGCCAGGGGCGGGTACGGACCTCCACCCAGCCCTCGCGCAGATCGGCCAGCAGGCCGCCGCTCGGCGCCGGAGCCGCGACGCGGCTCACGTCCAGGGCGGCGCGCAGCGCTCCGGCCAGGGCGAACGCTGCCGCGTCCACGGCCAGCACCCAGCCGGGCCCGAAGGCGGCGATCAGCGCGCCACCGAGGGCGGCTCCGCCGATGCCGGCGCCGTTCACGGCCATCCGGAAGAGGGCGAAGGCGCGGTTGGCGTGCCCGGCGGAGACGCTGGCGAACAGCATGCCCTCGGCGGCCGGGTTGAAGAAGGCCGTGCCGGTGCCGCAGAGCGCGGTGAGCAGCATCATCTGCCACAGCTGCGGGTCCCCGGCGAGGACGAGGACGGCGAAGGCGGCCTGCGACAGGCAGTTGAGGGCGTTGGCCGCGACCATCACGCGGTGGCGCGGCAGCCGGTCGGCGACCGCGCCGCCGATCAGCAGGAAGAGGACCAGCGGCAGGGTGCGGGCCGCCGCCACCAGGCCGACGTCCCCGGCCGAGCCGCCCGCCTCCAGGACGGCGAACGCCGAGGCGATGAGCGCCCCCTGGCTGCCGAGGTTGGTGATGACGGCGGCGGCCGTGAGCAGCGCGTAGTTGCGCCCGGCCCAGTCGGGCCGGCGGCGGGGGACGGGGAGGGCGGCACGGGAACTCACCCCCGGACTATCCCCGGCCCGGGCCGGGTAATCCAAACGGATTACCCGGCGGCCTTCCGGCCGGGGCCGGCGGACCGGCTACTGCTTGGGCAGCAGCCGGATGGAGCTGAGCATCTTCTCGTAGACGTCGGCGGCGACCTCGTCCTTGACGCCCGCCGCGCCGACCATCACGAAGCTGGCGAAGTCGCCCTCACCGTTCTTGAAGGCGAACCCGACCGCCTTGCCGTCGGAGGAGCACTTGTGCTCCTTCTTCACGTTGGGAGCGGTGGCGATCACCATGTGGCCCTTGAGGCCGGAGGCCGTCGTGTACTCCTTGGGGTCGGTCACCTTGACCGTTCCCTTGGGCTCCTGCTGGGCGTAGGCGGCCCAGACCCAGGTGCCCGTGTTGTCGGTCGCCACCTGCTGGGTGTCCTTGGCTCCCTGGGCGCCCTTGATGCCCGTGTCCGCGAGCGAGAACTTCTCCAGCCTGCCGTCCTTGTCCTTGTCGATCGTGCACCACTCCTCCTTGAGGGTCGCGGTGCCGGACATGGTGATGACGGGCTTGCCGTCCTTCTCGTCGGCGATCGAGATGGACACGCCGGCGTTGTTCACGTTCCAGTCGGCGGGCACGTCGTAGGCGGCGCTGTACTTCGTGTTGACCACGGTCTTCCAGCCGGGGATGACCGGCTTGACCTCTCCGCCCGCGCGCGGGTTGTCGGTCGGGGAGGCCGGGGCCGGGGGCGTCTGCGGTGCCGAGGAGGCGGCGGCGGGCTTGTTGTTCTGTTCCTCGCCCTTGTCGTCCCGGGTGAGGACGAAGGCGCCGGTCGCCGCCGCGGCCACGACCACCGCGGACACGGCGACGATGGCCACCGTCTTGGTGGAGAGCCCGCCGCCCCCGCCGCCGCTCGGCGGGGCCGGAACGGCCTGCTGGGGCTGGGTCCACGGCTGGGCCGGCGCCTGGTAGCCCGCCTGCGGGTACCCGTAACCCGGCTGCTGCTGGTACGGGTTGGGCTGTCCCGGCTGTCCCGGCTGTCCCGGCTGTCCCGGCGGCTGCTGCTGGTACGGATTGTGTTGCGCGTCCTGAGGGTTCTGCTGTCCCCCGGGCGGCTGCTGCTGTCCTGGCCACATGGCCGGTAACGATAGTGGGAGTGGCTGACAGGAGCCACGGCCGCCCCCGCGCCAGGTCTGGTCAAGGGCATCTACTCGTGGGTAACATCGCCTGCCATGAGCGCAGACCAGATGAACGTGGGCGAACTGCTCGCCGCGACCGTGCCGATGGCCCGGACCCTGAACCTCGAGTTCCTGGAGACCACCCCCGAGCGCGCGGTCGTCCGCCTGCCCGACCAGCCGGACTACCACAACCACGTGGGCGGTCCGCACGCCGGCGCCATGTTCACCCTCGCCGAGTCCGCCAGCGGCGCCATCGTCCTGGCCGCCTTCGGCGACCAGCTCTCGCGCGCCGTGCCGCTCGCCGTGAAGGCCGAGATCGCCTACAAGAAGCTCGCCAAGGGCGTGGTCACGGCCACCGCCACGCTCGGCCGACCGGCCGCCGAGATCGTCGCCGAGCTCGATGCGGGCGGCCGCCCGGAGTTCCCGGTCACCATCGCCATCCAGCGCGACGACGAGGCCGTGACCGGCGAAATGACCGTCGTGTGGACCCTGCGCCCCAACGCATGACCACACGTTCCCCGGGGGAAGAGTGGGGCCGCGCCGTACCCGGCGCGGCCCCACCCGCGTTTCAGGGCGCCCCCGCGCGGCCAGAACCCGTGCGTACGCCGCGACGACGACCGTGACCGCGGCGGCCGACGCACAAGGGGAGGGCCCATGGCCGGCGGCCGTGCCAGAGTCGACATCAGCCTCGACGCCGAACTCGTGGTCGAGGTGATGCTCCTCGCCGGGGTCGGCTCGCCGCAGGACGCGGTGGAGGCCGTCGTACGCGACTACATCGCCCGCGGGCACCGCACCGAGGCGCGGATCCAGTCGCAGGAGGGCGCCCGGCAGGCCGCCGACACCGTCGAGCAGCCGCCGCAGGGCTGAACCTGCCCGCCGCGGTGGCGCGTCCCCGGGCCAGCGAGCCCGCACGGGGGCACAGTGGGGGCCGGGAGCGGTCCGGCGCGGGCCGCTCCCGCCGACCGGAGCCGCAGGGAGTGTCATGACCGAGGCCGTGTCCAGACGTTCCGCGCTCCGGCTGATCGGCGCGGTCGGCGCGGCCCTCGGCGCGGCGGGCTGCACCCCCGCGGTACCGCCCGGCGGCAGCGCCCGTACCGCCCCCGCCGGCGCAGCCGGCCCGCCCGGCCCGGCCTCCGGAGCCGCCCGCGCCGCAGGCCCCGCCCGGCCCGGCAGCGCCGCCCGCGTGGAAGCCCTCCTCGACCGGCTGACCCTGGAGGAGAAGACCGCCCTCCTGCACGGCGCCCCCGACCCGGCCGCGCTCGGCCAGACCGGCTACCTCCCCGGCGTACCGCGCCTCGGCATCCCGCCGCTGCGGCTCGCCGACGGCCCGGCCGGCGTACGGGTGGCCCGCCCGGCCACCGCGCTGCCCGCGCCGGTCATGCTGGCCTCCGCCTTCGACCCCGCGCTGGCCCGCGAGTACGGCAGGACCCTCGGCAGGGAGGCCCGCGCCCTCGGCCAGGACGTCCTCCTCGCACCCCTGGCCAACCTGATCCGCACCCCGTACGCCGGCCGGAACTTCGAGGCCTTCTCCGAGGACCCGCGGCTGACGGCGGACCTGGTCGCGGAGGTCGTCCGCGGCATCCAGGATGAGGGCGCCGTGGCCGCCGTCAAGCACTTCGCCCCCGGCAACCAGGAGCACGGCCGCGAGACCGTCGACGTCATCGCCGCCGAGCGCACCCTCCACGAAACGGAACTGCGCGGCTTCGAAGCGGCCGTGACCGCCGGAGCGGGCGCCGTGATGGGCGCCCACCACAAGGTCAACGGCACCCACGCCGGCCAGAGCCGGCCGCTGCTCGACGAACTGCTGCGCGGGCACTGGGGTTTCGACGGCTGGGTGGTGTCCGCCCCGGACGCCGCGCACAGCACGCTCGCCGCCCTCGGGGCGGGGCTCGACATGGAACTGCCCGACGGCACCCGCTTCGGCGCCCCGCTGCAAGAGGCGGTGCGCGCCGGCACCGTCCCCGAGGAAGCCGTCGACCAGGCCGTACGCCGGATCCTGGCCACCATGGACCGGTTCGGGCTGCTCGACGCCGAGCGCCCTCCCCGCCCCGCCCGCGACCCGGGCGCCGGGGCGCGGACCGCCCGCCGGGTCGCCACGGCCGGAGCGGTGCTGCTCCGCAACGAGCGCGACACCCTGCCGCTGGCCGGGGCGGCCGCCCGCTCCATCGCCGTGATCGGGCCCACCGCCCTGGTGCCCTTCGTCAGTGGCGGCGGCAGCGGCCACGTGGTCCCCGACCGGGCGGCCGCCCCGCTCACCGCCATCAGACGCCGCGCCGGGAGCGGGGCCACCGTGCGCCACGCCCTCGGCGAGGACCTGTACGGCCGGCCGCTGCCGGCGGACCTGCTGGTCCCGGCCGCGGACCTGGACGACCGGAGCGTGCCCGCCGGGCGGACCTGGAGCCACGAGGCGGAGTTCACCCTCGCCGAGGACGACGAATGGACGCTGCTCGTCCACCACACCGGCACCCCGCCGGGCGTGCGCCTCGACGGCGAGGAACTGTTCCCCGTGCGGCAGGGCGCGGCGGAGTCCGCCACGGGCGGACTGCTCGGCTCCGCCCCCGACGGGCTCGCCGTCCGCCGCCGCACCCTCGCCCTCAAGGCCGGCCCCCACCGGCTCGCCGTCTTCGCGGAGGGCGGGGCGAAGGGCGGCCGGTTCCGGCTGCGCCACACCACGGGGGCGACCCGGGCAGCGGACGTCGCCGATGCCGTCGAGGCGGCCAAGGCCGCCCGCAGCGTGGTCCTCTTCGCGTACGAGGACGCCGGCGAGGGCAGTGACCGCAGTTCGCTGGGGCTTCCCGGCGGCCAGACCCGACTCGTCGAGGCCGTCGCCCGGGCCAACCCCCGTACGGCGGTGGTGCTCAACACGCCCTCCAGCACCACCATGCCCTGGCTCGCCCGCACCGGGGCCGTCCTGCAGATGTACTACCCCGGCCAGGAGGGGGCCGCGGCCACGGCCGCCGTCCTGTTCGGGGACACCGACCCGGGCGGGCGGCTCACCCAGACCTTCCCGGCCGACGAGAAGCGGACCCCCTTCGGCGGGGACCCGCTGCGCTACCCCGGGGTGGGCGGCCGGCAGGAGTTCTCCGAGGGCGTTCTCGCCGGGCACCGCTGGTACGACGCACAGCGCGTGGAGCCGCTGTTCGTGTTCGGGCACGGGCTCTCGTACACGAGCTGGGAGTACCGGGACCTGGTGGTGCGGCCGGAGCGCGGCGGGCTGCGCGCGGAGTTCACCCTCCGCAACACCGGCCGCAGGAAGGGGACCGAGGTGGCCCAGGTGTACGTGGGCCCCTCCGCGGAGCTCGGGTTCGACCAGCCGGTGCGGGCGCTGGCCGGCTACCGGCGGGTCACCCTGGCGCCGGGCGAGGCCCGCCGGGTCACCGTCGACGTCGACATCCGGGCGCTGTCGTCGTGGGACCCGCAGCGGCGGGCCTGGGCGCAGGGGACGGGCCGGCGCGAGGTGTTCGCGGGCCGCTCCTCCCGGGACCTGCCGCTGCGCGGCGAGGCTGTCGTCGAGGCCGCCGCCGGGAGCAGATAGGCTGCCCGTTCGGCGTGTCACGCGGGACGCGCCGGGACACCGGACGAATCGGAGGGCGCACCGGTGCACATCCAGGAATGGCTGGAGCACATTCCGGCGGTCAGCATCTATCTCCTGGTGGGCCTGGTCATCGGGCTCGAGAGCCTCGGCATCCCGCTGCCGGGCGAGATCATCCTGGTCAGCTCGGCCCTGCTGGCCTCCCAGCACGGGGACATCGACCCGGTGGTCCTCGGGATCTGCGCGACGACCGGCGCGATCGTGGGCGACTCGATCGGCTACGCGATCGGCCGCCGCGGCGGGAAGCCGCTGCTGGAGAGGCTGGGGCGGCGCTTCCCCAAGCACTTCGGACCGGCGCAGGTGGCCCAGGCCGAGCACGCCTTCGAGCGGTGGGGCATGTGGGCGGTGTTCTTCGGGCGGTTCGTGGCGCTGCTGCGGATCTTCGCAGGGCCGCTGGCGGGCGTGCTCCACATGCCGTACTGGAAGTTCCTCATCGCCAACGTCTTCGGCGGCATCCTCTGGGCGGGCGGCACCACGGCCGTCATCTACTCCATCGGCATCGTCGCGGAGCCCTGGCTGAAGGGCTTCTCGTGGGTGGCCCTGGTGCTGGCCCTGGTGATCGGCGTCACCGTGATGCTGGTGATGCGCAGCCGGATGAAGAAGGCCGCCGCCGGCGACTCCGCGGCCGCGCCGGTGCCCGCCGAGCACTGAGCTGCGTACGGCGGCCACCGGGACGGACGGCGTACGGGAGGGCTACTCGCCCCGGGTGACCGCGGCGCGGTGCTGCTCCGCCAGCTCCCGGTACATCGCGGCGTTGAGCTTGATGCCCTCGCGCTCCTCCTCGGTCAGCGGGCGCCGCACCTTGGCCGGCACACCGGCGACCAGCGAGCCGGGCGGGACCACCATGCCCTGCGGCACCAGTGCCTGCGCGGCCACCAGCGAGCCGGCGCCGATCACCGCGCCGTTGAGGACGGTCGCGCCCATGCCGATCAGGCAGTCGTCCTCCACCGTGCAGCCGTGCACCACGGCGTTGTGGCCGACGGAGACGCGCTCGCCGACGGAGACCGGGAACCCGGGGTCCACGTGCAGGGTGCAGTTGTCCTGCACGTTGCTGTCGGCGCCGAGCGCGATCGGCCCGCAGTCGGCGCGCAGCACCGCCGAGTACCAGATGCTGGCGCCCGGGGCGAGGGTGACGTCGCCGACCACCACGGAGGTCGGCGCCGTGAAGGCGGTCGGGTCGATCCGGGGGGTCTTGCCACCCACGCCCGCGACGAGTGCCCGGCCGGCGCTGCCGAGGTCCGCGTGTTCCGTCATGTTCTTCTTCCTCAGTCCTGTGTCCGCCGGGTCTGGTGTGCCTGGTGTACCCGGTGTGGCTGACGTGTCGCGCTACCCGCACCGTAGGGCACGCCGCGCGCGTGCCGGCGATGGGGTGAAGATCACGGCGCGGTCCTGGCACCCGGCGCGTTAACGTGGCCCGGTGCCGAAGAACCAGAACACGTTCTCATCCCTGACCACCCTGCGCCGCCGCGTCGCGGGCCGGATCGCCCACGGCGTCTGGCGCTGGATGCAGCAGGCCGGTGCGGTCACCGCCCGGACCACCGGCGGGCTGCGCTTCGGCACGATCGGGGAGGGCACCCGCCTCGCCTTCCCCCAGGGCACCGTCTTCGGTGAGCCGTGGATCCACCTCGGCGAGTGCTGCATCATCGCGGAGCAGGTCACCCTGACGGCCGGCATGCTGCCGGGCCTCGACCTCGGCACCGAGCCCGTGCTGGTCATCGGCAACGGCGTGGTCCTCGGCCGGGACTCCCACGTCATCGCCGACGCCCCCATCACCATCGGCAACGACACCTTCTGCGGGCCTGGGGTGTACATCACCTCCACCAACCACAGCTACGACGACCCCCACGAGCCGATCGGCCGGCAGTGGCCGCGCAGCGAACCGGTGGAGATAGGACCCGGCTGCTGGCTCGGCACGGGCGCGGTGATCCTCCCGGGGGCGCGGCTCGGCCGCAACGTGGTGGTGGCCGCCGGTTCCGTGGTGCGCGGCGAGGTGCCCGACCACGCGGTGGTGGCCGGAGCCCCGGCGCGCATCGTCCGCCGGTGGACCCAGGAGGCGGGCTGGCAGCCACCGCTGCGCACCCCCGCCCCGGTGCCGATCCCGGACGGGATGACCTCGGGCCAGCTCCGGGCCCTGGCGGAGCTCGCGGAAGTGGAGCAGCGGGCTGCCGGGGCGGAGGAGGACGCGGCCGTGCTGGCGCGGGAGCAGGAGCCCGGGCAGGCGACGGCCGTCGCGGGCGGCGGGTCCGGCGGGCCGCAGCACTAGCCGGCTGCCAGCAGAACCGTTCCGGCGAGGGCCAGTCCGGCGCCGGCCGCCTGGACCGCGCGCAGCCGCTCGCGCAGCACGGCGAAGGCGGCGAGGGCGGTGATCACCGGGTAGAGCGAGGAGAGCACGGCGGCGACGGTGACCGGGCCGTTCTGCGCGGCCACGGAGTAGGTGCCGTTCGCCGCGACGTCGGCGAGCCCGACGAAGCCCAGCGCCGGCAGCAGCCGCCACAGGGTCCGCAGACCCGTGCCCTCGGGCAGGGCGGGCGCGCCGCGCCGGCTCCGCACCCACAGGACGCCGCCGCCCGCGACCACATTCGTCACGCGCTGGACGAACAGGGCGAGGAACAGCCCGGTCACCGAGTCGGAGGCGTGCGAGATCAGCGCCATCACCGCGCCGAAGCCGAAGGCCGCCGTCAGGGTCAGGACCACCGCCTGGCGCTGTACGGGCGCCCCGCGCAGCTCCGGTCCGCCCGCGAGGACGATGCCGACGACGGCGATCGCGATCCCGGTGACCTGGCCGAGCCCGGGCTGCTCGCCCATCGCGAGCCCGACCGCGACGGGCACGACGACGCCGAGCGAGCCCAGCGGCGAGACCACGCCCATCGGTCCGAGCGCCAGCGCCTTGTAGAAGCTGAACATGGCGACGGGGCCGACCAGGCCCGCGGCGACCGCGAACCACAGTTGCGGCCCGGCCTCCTGCCAGGCCGAGGTGGCGACCACGACCGAGCCGAGCGCCAGGACGGCGAGCACCTGCGAGGCCACGACCACGGTCAGGGCCGGCAACCGGCGGGTCAGCAGTCCGCCGCCGAAGTCCGCGAGGCCCCAGAGCAGGGCCGTGGCCAGGGCGAAGAGGGGGGTCATGCGGGGGCCTCGCAGTACAGTGCGGTGAACGGTGGGGTGCAGTAGTGGGTACCCCACACGATAGTTCAGCCTGTTGGACTTGGGAATCCAAAATCTTGGACGGAATGGTGTCGGACTTCGAACAGCTCACGCAGGCGCTCGCCCGGAACCTCCGCCACTGGCGCGGCGAGCGGGGCTTCACCCTGGAGGCCCTGGCCGCCCGCGCCGGGGTCAGCCGCGGGATGATCATCCAGATCGAGCAGGCCCGTACCAACCCCAGCGTCGGCACGACCGTGAAGCTTGCCGACGCCCTGGGTGTGAGCATCACCACCCTGCTGGACCGTGACCGGACCCCGCGCGTCCACGTCGTCCTGCCGGGCCAGGGGGTGCGGATGTGGAGCACCGGGGCGGGCAGCGGCGCGAGCATGCTCCTGGGCGACGACCGGCGCGGCCCCGTCGAGATGTGGAGCTACCGCCTGGAGCCGGGCGAGGGCGCCGAATCCGACGCGCACCCGTCCGGCACCTTCGAGATGCTGCACGTCACGGCCGGGGAACTGACCCTGCTGGTCGGCGAGGGCCGGTACGCCGTCCCGGCCGGCGGTGCCGTCTCCTTCGAGGCCGACACCCCGCACGCGTACCGCAACGAGGGCGGGGAGCCGATGGAGATGACCCTGGCCGTCTCCATCCCGCCCGTGGGCGGCACGGCTACAGGGCGGGAATCTCAATAGCGGGGCAGCGGTCCATCACCATCTCCAGGCCCGCCTCGCGGGTACGGGCGAACGCGGCCTCGTCCACCACGCCGAGCTGGAACCACACGGCGCCGGCGCCCGCGGCCACCGCCTCGTCCGCGACCTGCCCCGCCAGCGCGCTGTTCACGAACACGTCCACCACGTCCACCTCGAACGGGATCTCCGCGAGCGAGGCGTACCCCTGCTCCCCGAGCACCGTCTCGGCCTTCGGGTGCACGGGAACCACCCGCTTCCCGAACCGCTGGAGCACGCGCGCCACCCCGTAGGCGGCCCGGTCCTGGTTGTTGGACAGGCCCACCACGGCCCAGGTGTCGCCGAGTTCGGTGAGGATCCTGCGGATGGTTGCCGGGTCGCCGTACACGGGTGCCGCCTCCTGATGTCTCGTCCGGGCCCCTGCCCGGCGGGTGCGCCCGGTGCTCCGGACCGCAGCCGTGGACAACACGAACCCCGCGCCGCGGATTCCCCGCGACGGGTTCGGCGGGGGTGCGCGCGGGCGGGCTTCGTGCGGGCGGACCGCTTCCAAGCACGGCTTAGGGTGGAGCGGTGAAGTCCGACCAGTACGCGACGGTGGCCCGCGAGGGCGTCCACGAGTCCGAGATCAACCGCTCGCGGTTCCTGTGCTCCCTCGCGCCCGCCGCGACCGAGCAGGAAGCCCAGGAGTTCGTGGCCCGCGTCCGCCGCGAACACCCCACCGCCACGCACAACTGCTACGCCTACGTCATCGGCGCCGACGCCTCCGTCCAGAAGGCCAGCGACGACGGCGAGCCCGGCGGCACCGCCGGCGTGCCCATGCTGCAGATGCTGATGCGCCGCGACGTCCGGTACGCGGTCGCCGTGGTCACCCGCTACTACGGCGGCGTGAAGCTCGGCGCCGGCGGCCTCATCCGCGCCTACGGGGGCGTCGTCGGCGAGGCCCTCGACGTGCTCGGCACCGTCACCCGCCGCCGCTACCGGCTGGCCACCGTGACCGTCGACCACCAGCGCGCCGGCAAGATCCAGAACGATCTGCGGTCCACCGGCCGGACCGTCGTCGACCTGCGCTACGGGGCCGCCGTCGAGATCGAGGTCGCCCTGCCCGAGGCCGACCTGCCCGGCTTCGAGGCCTGGCTCGCCGACACCTCGGCCGGCACCGCCGCCCTCACCCTCGGCGGTGAGACGTACGCGCCCTGAGGACCCCGGCGAGGCGTTAGCGTAGAGGGGTTCATCGGACGGCCAGGGCGATACGGGCGATACAGGGGGCGGACGGACATGTGCGCAGTGGCGGCCGGCGGGGCCGGCGAGTGAGGCTCCTGCACACCTCCGACTGGCACCTCGGCCGGTCCTTCCACCGCGTCAACCTGCTCGGAGCCCAGGCCGCGTTCATCGACCACCTCGTGGACACCGTCCGCGAGCACGAGGTCGACGCGGTCCTCGTCGCCGGCGACGTGTACGACCGGGCGGTGCCCCCGCTGCCCGCCGTCGCGCTCTTCGACCGCGCCCTGCACCGCCTCGCCGACCTCGGCGTCCCCACCGTCATGATCTCCGGGAACCACGACTCCGCCCGCCGCCTCGGCGTCGGGGCCGGGCTGATCGGCCGGGCCGGCATCCACCTCAGGACCGACCCCGAGGGCTGCGCCGACCCGGTGGTGCTGTCCGACGCACACGGCGACGTGGCGCTGTACGGGCTGCCCTACCTGGAGCCGGCCCTGGTCAAGGATGCGATCGGCGCCGAACGGGTCAGCCACGAGGCGGTCCTCGGCGCGGCCATGGACCGCATCCGGGCCGACCTCGCCGGCCGTACCCCCGGGACCCGCTCCGTGGTCCTCGCCCACGCCTTCGTCACCGGCGGCCGGGCCAGCGACAGCGAACGCGACATCGCCGTCGGCGGCGTCGAGGCCGTACCCGCCTCCGTTTTCGACGGGGTCGACTACGCCGCCCTCGGCCACCTCCACGGCTGCCAGACCATCAACGAGCGGGTCCGCTACTCCGGTTCCCCGCTGGCCTACTCCTTCTCCGAGGCCGACCACCGCAAGACCACGTGGCTCGTCGACCTCGGCCCCGCCGGGGAGATCACCGCCGAGCGGATCGACACCCCCGTGCCGCGGCGGCTCGCCCGGCTGCGCGGCCCCCTCGCCGCGCTGCTGGAGGACCCGGCGCACACCGCGCACGAGGAGTCCTGGATCGAGGCCACCCTCACCGACCCGGTACGCCCCGACGACCCCATGGCCCGCCTCGCAGCCCGCTTCCCGCACGTCCTGAGCCTCGCCTTCGACCCCGAGGGCCGCGAGGAGGACGGCGGCGCCACCTACGCCCAGCGGCTCCGCGGCCGCAGCGACCAGGAGATCGCCGAGGACTTCGTCGCCCACGTCCGCGGCGGCGGCGCCGACGAGGCCGAACGGGCCGTGCTCCAGGCCGCCTTCGAGGACGTCCGCACCGCGGCCGCCGAGGGCCTCCAGGAGGCCCGCCGATGAGGCTGCACCGGCTCCGGATCACCGCCTTCGGCCCGTTCGCCGAACCCCAGGAGATCGACTTCGACGCCCTGTCCGCCGCCGGGATCTTCCTGCTGCACGGACCCACCGGCGCGGGCAAGACCTCCGTCCTGGACGCCGTCTGCTTCGCCCTGTACGGGTCCGTTCCCGGCGCCCGCCAGGCCCCCGGCACCAGCCTGCGCAGCGACCACGCCGCGCCCGCCACCCCGACCGAGGTCACCCTCGAACTCACCGCCGGCGGGCGGCGCCTGGAGATCACCCGGCGCCCCGAACAGGACCGGCCGAAGAAGCGCGGCACCGGCACCACCAAGGACAAGCCGCAGAGCTGGCTGCGCGAGTTCGACGGGCAGCAGTGGGCCGCCCTCAGCCGCTCCCACCAGGAGATCGGCGAGGAGGTCGAGCAGCTGCTCGGCATGAGCCGGGAGCAGTTCTGCCAGGTCGTCCTGCTGCCGCAGGGCGAGTTCGCCCGCTTCCTGCGCGCCGACGAGCAGGCCCGCATCCGCCTGCTGAGCCGCCTCTTCGACACCCGCCGCTTCGCCGCCGTCGAGACCCTGCTCGCCGAGCGCCGCCGGGCCGCCGAGGCCAGGGTCCGAGCCGGCGACGAGAAGGTCCTCGGCACCGCGCAGCGGCTCGCCCAGGCGGCCGGCGACAGCGCCGACCTGCGGGCCTGGCCCATGCCCGGCCACCAGCCCGGCGACCCCGGCCTCGCCGGGGCCGTCCGGGCCTGGGCCGCCGTCGCGCGCTGCGCCGCCCGGGAGCGGCTCACCGTCACCGAGTACGCGCTGGCCGCCGTCGAGGGCCGGCACGCCGCCGCCCGCAGGGCCGCGGAGGAGGCCCGCGAGCTCGACCGGCTGCAGCGCCGGCACGCCGAGACCGCGCGCCGGGCCGCCCTCCTCGCCGAAGCGGCCCCCGAACGGCAGCGGATCCGCGAACTCCTCGACCGGGCCGGCCGCGCCGCCCTCGTCGCGCCCGCCCTGGAACTGCGCGGCGCGGCCGAGGCCGCCCACCTGGCCGCCGTCGGCGCGGAGGCGGCCGCCCGCGCCGAACTGCCCCCGCCCCTGGCGGGGGCCGGGCCGGAGCAGCTGGCCGCCGAGGAGCAGCGGCTGCGGGAGGACCTCGGCGCGCTGGGCGCCGGCCGGCGCGCCGAGGAGCGCAGCGCCGAGATCGGCCGCGAGCGGGCCGCCCTGGAGCGCGAGGCCCGCGCCGCCGAGGAGCAGCTGCGCGAGTCCGCCGAGTGGCTGGCCGGCTGGGAGGAGGCCCGCGCCGCGCTCGTCGGCCGCGTCGACGCCGCACAGCAGGCCGCGACCCTGGCCGAGCAGCTCGCCGGGAAGCTGGAGCCCGTCCGGCTCCGCCTGGAGGCGGCCCGGCGGCGCGACGCGCTGGACGCCGACGCGCAGCGCGCCGCCGGCGAACTGGCCGCCGTACGCGAGGAGTCGGCCACGGCCCGGGAGACGTGGCTGGAGCTCAAGGAGGCCCGGCTGCGCGGGATCGCCGCCGAGCTGGCCGCGGCGCTGGTGGCGGGCGAGCCGTGCACGGTGTGCGGCTCCGACGCGCACCCCGACCCGGCCCGCCCCGCCCCCGGGCACGTGGACCGGGCCGCCGAGGACGCCGCCCACGCCCGCTACGAGCACGCCGAGGAGCGCAGGGCCGCCGTCGAGCGGGCCCTCGCCGCCGCCCAGGAGGCCCGCGCCGGGGCCGCGGCCGCCGCGGGCGACGCCACCACCGCCGACCTGATCGCCCTGGCCGCGGACCTCAGCTCCCGGCACGCCGCCGCCCACGCCGCCGCGGCCGGCCTGCACGCCGCCCGCGAGCGGCTGGCCCGTGCCGAACGCGAGCACGCCGCACGCAGCACCGACCGGCTCGAGGCCGAACGCCGGGCCGCCGCCAGGGCCTCCCTGCGCGAGGCCCTGGACGGGGAGCAGGCCTCGCTGGAGGCCGGGCTGGCCCTGCTCCGCGGAAACGAGCCCACCCTCGCCGCCCGCGCCCGGATCCTGGAGGACCGGGTCCGGATCGTCGCCGCCGCCGGAACCGCGCTGCGCCGCTCCGAGACCGCCGCCGCCCGGCTCAAGGAGGCCGACGGCCAGCTCGCCGACGCCGCCTTCAAGGCCGGCTTCGACACCGTCGAGGCTGCGGCCGCCGCCGTGCTCCCGGACCGTGAACGCAGCGCGCTCCAGCACCGCCTGGACGCCTGGCGGGCCGAGGAGGCGACGCTCGCCGACCGCCGCGGCGAGGCCGACACCGCGGCCGCGGCCGCCCTGCCCCCGGCCGACCCGCACGCCGCCGGGGCCGAGGCCGAGCGGGCCGAGGCACTGGTGCGCTCCGCCTCCTCCGCCGTCGACGCGGCGCAGGTGCGGTGCGCGGAGCTGGACCGGCTCTCCCGGCAGGCCGAGCACGAGCTGCGCGCCCTCGGCCCGCTGCGCGAGGCCTACGAGCGGGTGGCCCGGCTGGCCGGCCTGACCGCGGGCACCTCCGCCGACAACGAGCGCAAGATGAGGCTGGAGGCGTACGTGCTGGCGGCCCGCCTGGAGCAGGTCGCGGCCGCGGCGACGGTCCGGCTGCTGAAGATGTCCGGCGGCCGCTACACCCTCGTCCACTCCGACGCCAAGGCGAGCGGCCGTGGACGCTCCGGTCTCGGGCTGCACGTGGTGGACGCCTGGACCGGCAGCGAGCGCGACACCGCCACCCTGTCCGGCGGAGAGACCTTCTTCGCCTCCCTCGCCCTCGCCCTCGGTCTGGCCGACGTGGTCTCCGACGAGGCGGGCGGCGTACGCCTGGACACCCTCTTCATCGACGAGGGCTTCGGCAGTCTGGACGACCAGGCGCTCGACGAGGTCCTCGACGTCCTGGACTCGCTGCGCGAGCGGGACCGCAGCGTCGGCATCGTGAGCCATGTCGCCGACCTCAGGACCCGTGTGCAGGCACAGCTGGAGGTCGTCAAACAGCGCGGCGGCTCGGCGGTCAGGCACCGCACGGCCGCCGTCACGGACTGAGCGGGCGGCGGGGCAGCGGCGAGGAGTACACGACGCTCGTGGTGACGGCGCCGAGCCCGGAGATGCGGCCGGCGACCTCCTCCAGATGGCCCATCGAGCGGGCGGCGACCTTCAGCACGAAGCAGTCGTCGCCTGTGACGTGGTGGGCCTCCAGGATCTCCGGCGTCGCCTCCAGCAGATCGTGGAACGGCTTGTAGTTGCCGTGCGGATAGCGCAGCCGCACCAGTGCCAGGATCGACTTGCCCAGCTTCTCCGGGTCCACCACGGCCGTGTACCCGGTGATCACTCCGGCCTCCTCCAGGCGGCGCACCCGCTCGGTGACGGCGCTGGCCGACATGGAGACGGCGCGGGCGAGGTCGGCGAAGCTGGCCCGACCGTCCTCCTGGAGGGCTGCCAGAATGCGCCAATCGGTGGCGTCGGGGGAATACTCGGTCATACGGCTGGTGTAGCAGGGGAATCCCCGGTCAAACAAGAGGAATGCCGGGGAAAGTCCCTTTCCGGGTGATCAATAGGCTCATAGATTCGCTGACATGACGACGACACAGCCCGCCCAGTCCACCTCCGCTTCCGCTTCGGCCTCCGGCTCTGCCGGCTCCGCCGCGCCCGAGAACCCCGTACTCCGGGTTCCCCCGGCCACCCCCGCCGCGGCCGCCGCCTACTTCGCCGCCAGCCTCGCCTTCCACGCGGACGTGTCCGACGTCGCCGCCGCCTTCAGGGCCCACCGCGAGCAGGGCGCCGCCCTCGGCTTCCAGCTCGTCGACTCCCGCTCCACCCCCGCCTGGGACCAGGCCCACGTCCCCGGAGCGGTCCACCTGCCGACCGCCCTGGTCCCCCAGCAGGCCGAGCAGCTCCTCGACAAGACCGTCCCCGTGGTCACGTACTGCTGGGGCCCCGGCTGCAACGGCGCCACCCGCTCCGCGCTCGCCCTGGCCCGGCTCGGCTTCCAGGTCAAGGAGATGCTCGGCGGCATCGAGTACTGGATCCGCGAGGGCTTCGAGGTCGAGACCTGGCAGGGCAGCCGGCAGCGCGCCGAGGCCGACCCGCTGACCGCGCCCACCGGCTCCGACCACTGCGGCTGCTGATGCTGCTGCCGACGGTCGTACGGGCCGCCCGCATCCCCTCGGGGCAGCGGGCGGCCCGTACGCGCGGGACCGGTGCCCCGGGTCAGAGCTGCGACAGCTCGTCCACCAGGTCGTCCAGGCCCAGCGAACCCTGCGAGAGCGCCGCCATGTGCCACGCCTTCAGGTCGAACGCCTCGCCGTGCGCGGCCCGGGCGTTGTCCCGGCCCAGCAGCCAGGCGCGCTCGCCCAGCTTGTAGCCGATCGCCTGGCCCGGCATCGACAGGTAGCGGGTCACCTCGCTCTCGATGAAGTCCGCGGGCCGGCTGTTGTGCTGCGCGAAGAACTCCTGCGCCAGGTCCACGGTCCAGCGCTCGCCCGGGTGGAACGGCGAGTCCGCCGGGATCTCCAGGCCCAGGTGCATGCCGATGTCCACGATGACCCGCGCGGCCCGCATCATCTGGCAGTCGAGGTAGCCCAGGCGCTGCTCGGCGTCCTTCAGGTAGCCCAGCTCGTCCATCAGGCGCTCCGCGTACAGCGCCCAGCCCTCGACGTTGGCGCTGACCAGGCCGACGGACGCCTGGTAGCGGGAGAGCCGGTCCGCGACGTGCGTCCACTGCGCGAGCTGGAGGTGGTGGCCCGGAACCCCCTCGTGGTACCAGGTGGAGACCAGGTCGTAGACGGGGAAGCGGGTCTGTCCCATCGTCGGCAGCCAGGTGCGGCCGGGGCGGGAGAAGTCCTCGGACGGGCTCGTGTAGTACGGGGCCGCGGCGCCGCCCGCCGGGGCGATGCGGGACTCCACCCGCTTGACCCGCTCGGCGAGTTCGAAGTGGGTGCCGTCCAGGTTCTCGATGGCCTCGTCCATCAGGCCCTGCAGCCAGGACTGGACCTCGTCGACGCCGATGCGGGTGCCGTGCTCGTCCAGGTGCCGCAGCGCGTCCCAGGGGCCGGCGCCGGGCAGGATCCTGGCCGCCTCGACCTTCATCTCGGCCAGCAGCCGGTGGTACTCCGACCAGCCGTAGGCGTACGCCTCGTCCAGGTCGAGGTCCGTGCCGTTGAAGTAGCGCGACCAGCGGGCGTAGCGCTCGCGGCCCACCGCGTCCGGGGCGCCGGCGACGGCCGGGGCGTACACCGCGCGCATCCAGTCGCGCAGTTCGGTGAGGGCGGCGGTCGCGGCGCCGGCCGCCTGCTCCAGTTCGGTGCGCAGGGCCTGCGGGCCGCGGGCGGCGAACTCGCCGAAGAAGCCGACGCCCGCAGTGCCGCCGTCACCGTCGCCGGGGGCGTCCTCGCCGGCCCAGGTGGTGAGCTGGCCGATGAAGGTGTCGGTAGCGCGCGGACCGCCGTACAGGCCGCGGTCGAGCCCGAGTTGCAGGCTCTCGCGGTAGCCCGCCAGGGCGGCGGGCACCGCGCGCATCCGTTCGGCGATCGCGGCCCAGTCCTCGTCCGTGTCCGCCGGGGTCAGCGGGAAGACCTCGCGGATCGAGTGTGCGGGGGAGTGGATGTTGCTGACGGCTCGCAGGTCCTCGTCCGCCTCGTGCACGGCGAGTTCGGCGGTGAGGCGCTCACGCAGCAGGCGGGCGCAGCGGCGCTCGGCGTCGCCGTCCGCGCCGGGCAGCCGCTCGGCCGCGTCGAGCCGCGCGAGCGTGGCGCGGGCCAGGTCGGCCACGGCCGCACGGCCGGCCGGCGAGAAGTCCGGGAGCCTGCCGGAGCTCGCGGCGACACCGAGGTAGGTACCCGTGATGGGGTCGAGGGCGATGAGGTCGTCGACGTAGGCGTCGGCGACCTGACGGGGCAGCCGGGACGCGATGTCGCTGCTGAGGGTGTCTGACATGCGGACATCTTCGTATGCACGAAGGGTCCGCGTCATCACCGTTCGCTGTCGGCCTGATGACGCTGCGCGTTCAGGGCCGCGCGGGGCAGCCCGTGCGGGAGCCCGGTGCCGACGGGTGCCCCGTCGAGGCGGGCGGTGATGACGAGGGTGCCGTCCTCGACCAGGTAGTCGAGGGGGAGGCCGAGGCCGCGCATGGCAGCGACCATGCCGGTGTTGGAGGACTGGGTCACGGCGTACACGCTGGAGCAGCGGGCTTCGACGGCCAGCGCGACGAGCCGGCGCAGCAGCTCGGAGCCGATCCCGCGGCGCTGCCAGTCGTCCTCGATCAGGAGCGCGACCTCGGTCTCGTCCCCGTCCCACAGCAGGTGGCCGAGGGCGACCAGCTTGCCGGAGGCGGTGGTCGCGGCCAGCGTGCGGCCGAAGCGCGGGCTCAGCAGGTGGTCGAGGTAGCGGTCGGCGTCGGCGACCGGGCCGTGGTAGCGCAGGCCCAGGGTGCGCTCGGAGCAGCGGTCGTGCATCGCGCGGGCGGCGGGCAGGTCGGACCGGTCGGCGCGGCGCACGGTGATCTCGTTGCCCTCGGGCAGGGTCAGCACGTCCTGGCTGCGCGGGATGCGCGGGCCGAGCCGGGCGTCGAGCTCGACGAGGGCCCGGACGCGGGCGAACTCGGTCGGTGTGAACGGCAGATGGGGCCGTTCCACGGTGAGGGCACCGCCCGAGGGGTCGCGCAGCCGCATCACGGTCGCTTCGAGGACGCCCTCGACGGGGGCGTCCGCGCCGACGTTGGGACGGCCGGAGAGGCTGGTCGCCGGGATGGAGTGGATGGTGCAGCGGCCGAGCAGTTGGCGCAGCGCCAGCGGCAGTTCAGCGGCGTCCAGTGCGGTACGGGTCGCCAGGCCCAGCACCCGGGTCGGGGTGTCGACGAGGTCGTGCGCGTCGGCCCGCTCGATCCAGGTGTCCCTGCCGCCGGCGCCGGCGGCCGCACGGGTGAGCTCGGCGGGCGGCAGCTGCTGCGGGGCGCGCAGCAGGAACTCGTCCACGGTGCCGCCCTCGGGCAGCGGATGCGTCTGCAGGTTCAGGATGTCCACGCCGTGCGAGGCGAGTGCCGTGCACAGGGCGGCGAGGCTGCCGGGCTCGTCGCGCACCGTCGTCCGCATCCGCCACAGCGCGGCCGTGGCGGTCGCCCCGTCGTCGGGGGAGCCCGCCGCGGACCGGGCGGGGGCCGCCGGGGCCGGAGCCGTGGCCGGGCCGGCGGCACCCGTATCGGAGCGGCCCGCGCGTGCGGGCGGCGGTGCATGGCTGTGGCGGCGCGCCCACCAGGTGTGGAACGCCGCCGTCACCAGGAGCGCGACGGCCGAGGCGACCAGCAGGGCGGGGCCGCTCGGGCCGTGCACGACGAGGTTCGCGATGCCGTCGGCGACCGCGACGGCGCAGAAGAGCGCGGCCAGCTCGACGACGTCGCGGCGCCAGTGGTGGTGGCGGTGGGAGCGGTGGGCGGCGGCGTGCGTGCGTTCAGTCATGCATGCCACTGTGACGCAGGGGTGTTGCGTGGTTACGAACGATCTGTGACCGCTCGGTTAAGCGTCCATCTGGCCGATTTCGCCCTGATTGCCGCTCCCGGCGGCCGCCTTACTGACCCATGCGGCCCGGCTGGAGCGTCTTGGTGAAGAGTACGGCACCGCCCTGGCGCCGCAACCGCACGGTCAGTTCCCCGGAGTCGCCGTCGATCTCGACCTCCCCGTAGTACGGGGGGTTCTCGGACGGCGACGTGTTCGCGAACGGGGCCGACTGGACGAACGCCGTGCGGGGTCCGAACGTCGCGTCCAGCCTGCCGGCGGGGAAGCCGCCCGCCCCGACGGGGCCGGAGACGAACTCCCAGAAGGGCGCGAAGTCGGCGAAGGCGGCCCGCTCGGGGGCGTAGTGGTGCGCGGCCGTGTAATGGACGTCCGCGGTCAGCCAGAGGGTGCCCGTGATGCGCTGGTGCTTGATGTGGCGCAGGAGCTCGGCGATCTGGAGCTCGCGGCCCAGCGGCGCGCCCGGGTCGCCCTGGGCGACGGCCTCGAAGTTCGCGGCGCCGTCGGGCACGACGACCCCGAGCGGCATGTCCGCGGCGATCGCCTTCCAGGCGGCCCGCGACCGCGACAGCTCGCGCTTGAGCCAGGCCAGCTGCTCGGCGCCCAGGATGCCGATCGGGTCGTCGGTCTGGCGGCCGGGGGAGTTGGCGTTGCGGTGGGTGCGCATGTCGAGCACGAACACGTCGAGCAGCGGGCCGTACCGCATCACCCGGTACATCCGGCCCTCGGCGCGGCCGCCGCGCAGGTCGGTGACGGGGAAGTACTCGCCGAAGGCCCGGCGGGCGCGGGAGGCGAGGGTGTCGACGTCCCGGACGGTGTAGCGGGGGTCGTCCAGCAACTGGCCGGGGTACCAGTTGTTGCGCACCTCGTGGTCGTCCCACTGGGCGAGGACCGGCACGTGGGCGTTGAAGTCGCGCAGGTTGCGGTCGAGGAGGTTGTAGCGGAAGGTGCCGCGGAACTCGTCCAGGGTCTCGGCGACCTTCGACTTCTCCTCGGTGGTGACGTTGTGCCAGGTGGTGCCGTCGCGCAGCGGGACCGAGGCCTGGAGGGGCCCGTCGGCGTAGACCGTGTCCCCGCTGAAGAGGAAGAAGTCGGGGTCGCGCAGCCGCATCTCGTCGAAGACGCGATAGCCGCCGAGGTCGGGGTTGATGCCCCAGCCCTGGCCCGCGAGGTCCCCCGACCACAGGAAGCGCACGTTCCGGCGGCGCGATACGGGGGTGGTGCGGAACGAGCCCTGCACCGGCCGGCTGCAGCGGCGCGGGTCGCCCGGATCGGCCAGGACGACCCGGTAGTGGATCTCCTGGCCGGGGGGAAGGTCGCGCAGGGTGACGGTGCCGGTGTGGTCGGTGCCGGGGCCGAGGTAGGGGCCGCCGTGGTGGCGGACGCCGTAGCGGAAGGACTCGCTCGGGGAGGTCTGGACGTACATCCGCGCCGGGCGGTCCGAGCGCGTCCAGACGGTGGCCGAATGGGCGGTGATCTCACCGGACTGGACGCCCCACGGCGCGCTCGGCCGGCCCGAGCGGGCGAAGGCCGGGGCCGCCGCGGTCCCGACCGCGCCCGCGGTCCGGCCCGAGGTGGCGGTGGCGGTGGCGGTGGACGAGGCGAACGCCTGCGTGCCGAGCGAGCCGGACAGGGCAAGGCCCACCGGAACGGCGATCGAACCGCCGAGCAGGGACCGTCGGGTGTACGGCATGGGTGCCATCGGAGCGTCTCCAGGGCCGACCGGGGAAGGGTCGGACCAGTGTGCCGAGGCACCCCGGCCCGCCCGCGTCGCACACGCGAACCCCGGATGAACAGCCGCCGGACGTCATCCCACCTCGGTGTTCGCGGTCGCCCGCACCGTGTCCAGGACCACCCGCACGACCAGCGCCGGGTCGTCGTTCATCGGGACGTGGCCACAGCCGGGCAGCCGCACCAGGCGGGCACCCGGCACGACGTGCTTGGCCCGCACGCCCTGGCGGGGCAGCAGCAGCCGGTCCCGGGAGCCCCAGGCGATGGTGACCGGCAGCCCGGGGACGTCCTCGGTGAACCGTACGGAGCGGCCCGCCGCCAGGGTCTCCTCGAATCCGGTGGCCTCGCGCAGGGCGAGGGTCTCGGCGACCACGGCCGCGGGCGAACGGCGGGCCGGGCGCGCGTAGATGGTGCCGGTGAGGGCCGTCCGGCCGGCGGCGCTCTGCGAGAGCCGCTCCAGGGTGGACAGCGGCAGGGCCAGCGCACCGACGCGCATCGCGCGCAGCGTGGCGAAGGCGTACCTGCGCTCGGCCTCGGTCCAGAAGCCCGCGGGGGAGAGCGCGGTGACCGAGCGGGCCAGGCTGCCGCGGCCCATCTCGAGGGCGAGGAGGCCGCCGAGGGAGTTGCCGACGACGTGCGGGCGTTCGGCTCCCAGGGCCGCGCAGAGCGAGCCGAGCGCGGCGGCGACGGTGGGGAGGTCGTAGGGGACCCCGTCGGGCAGGGGCTCGGAGAGGCCGAAGCCGGGCAGATCGACGGCGATCACATCGTGCTCGGAGGCGAGGATGTCGGTCACCGGGTGCCAGGCCTGGAGGTGGTGGCCTATGCCGTGGAGCAGGAGGAGCGGTTCGCCGGATCCCTTGCGCTCGTAGGTGACGGTGGCGGTGCGGGGGCCCAGCGGCGAGTCGATCGGGAAGGAGACCGTGGCCGTCATGCTGCTCCTCGTCGGGTGGAGGCGTGTGAGACAGGCTGTCAGTAATCGCTATGGTCATGATTACCGTCCGGTAGGCCTTGACTACAAGCCTCCGGCGTGTCGGAGCAGTCGAGTCCGGATCGCATGGCACGCCCTTGAGGGCGGCGCGAACATCGTATGAACGGCTTGATGCGTATGCCCGATCTGCCCGGTAAAGGGGTGAGGATTGGTCTTGACCAAGGTGCTGCACCGACCTATGGTCGCAAGGGATAGTGCAGGAACCTTTAATAAACAAAGGCGCGGAACTGCCGCTGGAACACGGCGATTGCAGCGATGGCAGGAGGAGTCAGGGTGGGGACCACGCAGCTGGAAACGGTGCCGGAGCCGAAGTACTGGCACCTGAAGACCGTTCTGAGCGAGGCACTCGACCAGGACTTCGCCGTCGGGGAGGTCCTGCCGAACGAGCGGGAGCTCGCCGCCCGCTTCGGAGTGGCGCGCGCGACCCTGCGCCAGGCGCTGGAGCAGCTCGAACTGGAAGGCCGCCTGCAGCGCCGCCGCGGAGTCGGCACCACCGTCGCCCCGCCGCGGGTCGGTGTCGCCGTCGGCACCCCCCGCCACAGCTGGCCCGGCGAAGCCGCCGACGGCTGGGAGGCCGTCGACGCCGTCGACGCGCCCGTGCCCGCCGCGGCCCTCAAGCTGCTGGGCGTCCCCGCCGACCAGCCCGTGCACACCGTGCGCCGGACCCGGATCACCCAGGGCCAGGCCGTCGCAGCCGAACTGCTGTACGTGCCCGCGGCCTCCGTGCCCGGGCTCTCCGCGATCGACGCGCCCGCGGGGGCCGCCCGCGCCCGTGCCGTGCTGCGCGAGCTGCAGCGACTGGCCCTGGAGGGCCAGGACCGCTCGGTCGAGCTCGGCTCCGCCCGCGCCGACGACGCCAAGGAGCTGGACCGCCTGCCCGGAGCCCCGGTGCTGGTGGTCACCACCCGCTTCCTCACCGCCGGGGGCACGGCGGCCGTCTCCGTCGCCACGTACCGCGCGGACACCTGCCGGCTCACCTTCGGTGACTCGGGCGACGTCGAAATAGCCCACGAGACCCGCGCCGCGTCCTGACCTGCGCCCGCCCCCGCACCCCGACGGCCCCCGGTCCGGCACCCGCCGGAGGGGGCCGTACGCCGGAGGGGGCCGTACGCCGGAGGGGGCCGTACGACGGAGGGGGCCGTACGCAGGAGGGGGCCGTACGCAGGAGGGGGCCGGGCGAGACCGGGGCCAGGGCCTAGGCCGGGCGGGGCGCGCGGGGGCGCGGCTCAGCGGCGGCGCGCGGTGACCGTCATCTCCACGGCGAAGAGCTCCGCCTCCACCTGGTCCAGCGCCAGCCGCAGCGCCCCGGTGGCCACAGCCGCCTCGCCGAGCAGGGACTGGGCCACCCGCGGGGGACGGAGGCAGTAGCGCTCCAGCTCCCGGCGCAGCGGGTCCAGGACCCCGTCCAGGCCGGCCGCCCAGCCGCCGACCACCACCAGTTCCGGGTCCATCGCCAGGACCAGGGCCGCCACGTCGTGCACCAGGCGCTGGATGAACCGTTCCACCGCGGCCACGGCCCGCTCGTCGCCCCGCCCGGCCATCGCGAAGACCTCCGCCACGGCCTGCTCGTCCAGCGGGTGCAACGGTTCGCCCGTGGTGGACAGCAGCCGCTCGGGCGTCGCCTCGCGGCCCAGCAGGTGGAGCGCACCGATCTCGCCGGCGGCCCCGCCGAAGCCGCGGTGCAGCCGGCCGCCGATCAGCGAGCCGGCCCCCGGGCTGAGGCCGGCCATCACGAACACCATGTCGTCGGTGTCCTGCGCGGCCCCCTTCCAGTGCTCGGCGAGGGCCGCCGCGTTGGCGTCGTTCTCCACCTGGACCGGGCAGCGGAAGGAGCGCCGCAGCCGGTCCCCGAGCGGCAGCCCGGTCCAGCCGGGCAGCGCCGTGCCCAGGCGGACCGTGCCGTCCGCCTCGACGATGCCGGGGCTGCCGACCCCGACGGCCCGCAGGGAGTCCCGCGGTACGCCGGCCCGGCGCAGCAGATCGGCCACCGCCGCCCGGACGCGCTCCAACCGCTCGTCCGCGGACGCCGTCTCGGCGACGTCCTTGGTGCCGGCGCCGATCACCCGCCCGTCCAGCCCGGACAGCAGCACCGCGATCCGGTGGGAACCGATCTCGATGCCGAGCAGATGCCCGGCCTCGGCCCGGAACCGGAAACGGCGGGCCGGCCGCCCCTGGCGCCGGGCACCCCCGTCAGCGTCGGCCTCGACGACCAGCCCGGTGCCGATCAGCCCCTCCACCACGCCCTCGACGGTCGGCCGGGACAGCCCGGTCGCCCGGGTGAGGTCGGTGAGGGTCGGCGACTGGGCGGCGCGCAGGGCGCGCAGCACCACGGCCGAATTGATCCGCCGGAGCAGAGAGGGATCTCCGCCGGTCAGCTGCCCCAACGTCTGTCCTCCCAGCTGGCGAGCCTGTCAGCCGGATCGTACTGCGCACCCGCCGCGGCAGCGAGATGCGCCCCCGCCGGGCCCGGCGGTCCGGGGCGGTCCGGGGTGCTCGTTGGCGGTCCGGGGTGGTCGATGGCCTCGGCCGGCGTCGGTCAGGTCGGGACGACGAAGCCCGACTCGTACGCCGCGATCACCGCCTGGGTCCGGTCACGCGCGCCGAGCTTCGACAGCACCGCGCTCACATGGGACTTCACGGTCTCGGTCCCCACGAACATCTCGGCCGCGATCTCCGCGTTGGTCAGCCCCCGCGCCATCAACCGCAGCACCGCCTCCTCCCGCTCGGTCAGCGCGGCCCGCTCCAGCCGGGCCCGCGCCCCGGTGCTCCCGTACTCCGCGGCCAGCGACCGCACCGCGGTCGGGAAGAGCAGCGTCTCGCCCTCCGCGATCAGCCGCACCGCGTGCACGATCTCCGACGGGCGGGCCCGCTTCAGCAGGAAGCCGTCCGCGCCCGCCCGCAGCGCCCGGTACACGTACTCGTCGTTCTCGAAGGTGGTGACCACCAGGATCTTCGGCGGCTTGTCGACGCTCTTCAGCACCGCCTTGGTCGCCTCGATCCCGTCCAGCAGCGGCATCCGCACGTCCATGGCCACCACGTCCGGCCGCAGTTGGCGGACCAGCGGGACCACGGCCGCCCCGTCGGCGGCCTCGCCGACCACCTCGATGTCGGGCTGGGCATCGAGAACGGCGCGCAGACCCGCACGCACCAGGGGTTCGTCGTCGACGAGCAGTACGGTAACCGGCATCCGTTCAGCTTATGTGCTGAGCGGAAGCCGGGCGCGCACCCGCCATCTCCCCTCGTACGGACCGGACTCGGCCGCGCCCCCGAGCAGCGCGGCCCGCTCCCGCATGCCGCGCAGACCGCTGCCGCTGCCGCCGCCCGGGGACCCCTGCCCCTCGGGCAACGGATTCGACACCTCCAATTCCAGCTTTCCACCCGTCATTTCCACCCGCACTTCGACCGGGACGGGACCGCAGTGCCGCAACACGTTCGTGAGCGCCTCCTGCAGGATCCGGTACGCCTCCCGGGTGACGGGCCCGGGCAACGACTCCAGCGGGCCACTCAGTCGGGCGCGCACCTCGGCCCCGGAGGCCCGGGTCGAGTCCAGCAGCCGGTCCGCGTCCGCGAGCGTCGGCCGCTGCGACGGCCGCGGGCCGGAGTCCCGAAGTACCGACAGGACCCGGTCCAGGTCCTCAAGAGCCGTCCGGCCGGTCTCCTCGATCGCGGTCAACGCCCGTTCGGTGAAAGCCGGATCACCGGCCGCCCGCGCCGCCCCGGCCTGGACCACGGCCACGGTCAGCGCGTGCCCGATCGTGTCGTGCAGCTCGCGCGCGATCCGGGTCCGCTCCAGTAGCCGCTCGGTCCGCTCCTCCAGCACGGACAACCGCTCCGCAGAAGAAGGCCCCAACAGCCGGGTCGCGATGGCCGTGACCAGCTCGCCCATCAGGAACACGGTCACGAACAGCACGACCAGCGGCAGCGGGGTGAGCACGGCGGCCAGCCACGGCGGCGGCACCACCGGCAGCATCACGTCCCCGCGTATCGGATAGCCGAACGCCGTGGTGAACAACTCGACGGTGAACGCCGGCAGCCACACGGTGGCGAACATGGCCACGAACCCCAGCGCCAGCCGTATCTCCAGCCACAGCACGGTCCGCCAGCGGTCGCCCCAGCGCTTCGAGGCAACCGTGGATATGGCGCTCTCCTCGGACCCGCGGTCGTACGGGGTGAGCAGGAACTGCGCCTGGAGTCCCTCCGCCGTCCGCATCCAGGGGACGAGACCGAACGGGGCGATGATCAGAGCGGGAGCCCACGGGATCCGATCCTCTATGAACATCCACACCGCCACCAGCAGCACGGGCACGCACAGGTGCAGCCAACGCTTGTACGTCAGTGGCCGCAGGGGCGCTGTGATCAATCGGTGCATGCCCCCATCGTGACAGCAGGACGATCACGACCGTCTCCCCCGCACGGGGGAGACGATCCCCCCGCGCGGGGGAGGAGAAAGGGTGGGGCCGACGGCGAACCTTGAGCCATGAACCGCATCGAGATCCGCCAACTGACCAAGGAATACGGCAGGACGAGGGCCGTGGACCACCTCACCTTCGACGTACTGCCCGGCCGGGTCACCGGCTTCCTGGGCCCCAACGGTGCCGGCAAGTCCACCACGTTGCGGCTCCTGCTCGGACTGGACCGGGCCACCTCCGGAACCGCCACCATCGGCGGCCGCCGCTTCACCGACCTCCAGCAGCCGCTGCTCCACGTCGGCGCACTGCTGGACGCCCAGGCCGCCCACGGCGGCCGCACCGCCCGGGACCACCTGCTCTCGCTGGCCGTGAGCAACGGCATCCCGGTGCGCCGGGTGGCCGAGGTCATGGAGCAGGCCGGCATCGCATCCGCCGCGAAGCGGCGGATCAAGACCTACTCCCTGGGGATGCGGCAGCGCCTGGGGATAGCCGCCGCACTGCTCGGCGACCCCGGAGTGCTACTGCTGGACGAGCCCACCAACGGCCTGGACCCGGAGGGCATCATCTGGATCCGCGAGCTGATGCGCGGCCTCGCCGGTGAAGGGCGGACGGTCCTGGTCTCCAGCCACCTGATGTCGGAGACCGCCTCCTTCGTCGACCACCTGGTCGTCCTGGGCCGCGGCAAGCTCCTCGCCGACACGCCGATGGAGGACTTCATCAACGCGCGGAGCACCCCCAGGGTGCGACTGCGCACCTCCGACCCGATCCGTCTGCGCGCCACCCTCGCCCGGGACGGCTTCCAGCTGACCGAGGCCGCCAACGGCCGCTGGACCGTCGACGGGATGCAGGCCGAGCGGCTCGGCGCCCTCGCCGCCCGCGAGGGAATCCCGATGCTCGAACTCTCCGACGAGCGGGCCTCGCTGGAGCAGGCCTACCTCGACCTCACCGCCGACCACGGCGAGTTCGCCGCCACCCACTGACCACGACCGGAGGAATGCGCGCCATGTCCACCACCGCCCTGCCCACCCGAGCCGCCCTGCACGCGGAATGGATCAAGATACGTTCGCTGCGCAGCACCTTCGGGCCGCTCGTCGCGACCTTCGTGGCCGTCACCGGCATCCAGATGCTGACCGCTGCCGCCATCGGGACCGCCGAGGAAGGCAGCATGGGATCCGACCCGATGTTCGCCGCCTTCTACGGCCTCGTCTTCGGACAGACGGCGGCCATCGCGTTCGGCGCGAACGCCTTCTCGAGCGAGTTCCACAACAACGCCCTGCGGATCACCCTGACCTCGGTGCCGAACCGCGCCCGCTTCTACCTCACGAAGCTGCTCACGGTGGGCTGGCTCTCCTTCCTGGTCGGTGAGGCGACCGCCTTCGCGACCTTCCTCGGCGGCCAGGCCTTCATGGGCCGGTACGCCATCGGCCTGGGGGACGAGGGCGCGCTCCGCGCCGTCATCGGCTGCGGGCTCTACCTGACCCTGATGGCCCTGTTCGCCGCCGGCCTCACGGCCGTGTTCCGCAGCGCGGCCGCGACGCTCAGCGTCCTCATACCCTTCATCCTGGTCGTCTCCTTCGTCGTGGGCGACGTCGCGGGCGGGGCCGCCCAGTACCTGCCGGACCGCGCGGGGCAGATGGTGATGCGCGTCGAGCCGTGGGGCGAGCTGGGCCCGTGGACCGGCCTGGGCGTGATGGCGCTGTGGACGGGCGCTGCTCTGGTCGGCGGCTGGCTGGCGGTTCGGCGACGCGACGCCTGACGTTCGTGACGGAAGGCCAGTTGTCAGTGGTCGCCGGAATACTGACGACATGACCACGGCACAGCATCTCGAGACGATCGACCGGCTGCGGGCCAGGGATTTCCCAGCCGAGCGCGGCCGGTCGGACGTGGGGACGAGCGGACCGGGGTACCACCTCGCCGAGCTGGGCGGGAGCCGGTGGTACGGGGACGAGGACGCGGCCGACCGCGCGGCGCACGAGGACCAGGTGGTCGCCGAGTACGAGGCCCTGACCCAGCGGCTGGAGGAGCGGTGGGGGAGACCCGACACGTTCAGCCTCGCCGGACTGGTCCTGCGCGACGGGCACGAGGAGGTGCCGGAGCCCTGGCAGGAGATCGGGCACACCAGCGACCACCTGCACCTGTGGCGGGCCGGGGACCGCTGGATCGCCCTGTACACGGCCCGGTGGGGGGCCGACCACTCGCCGCAGCTGATGGCCGCGGTCACCGTGATCGACCCGCCCTAGACGTCCGGCTCGGCCTCGGCGGCCTCGCGGAGGCGGGCGTACTCCCGGGCCATGGTCTCCGCGGTCCAATGGGCGTTGAGACCGCTGGGGTTGGGGAGGGCCCAGATGCGGGTGTCGCCGATGGTCCGGTCCTGGGGGCCTATGGCGGCCCGGCGCTCGCCGAAGGCCGTGCGGTAGGCGGTCACGCCGGCTACGGCCAGCCACCGGGGGCGCAGGCGCTCCACCTTGGCCCGGAGGATGCGGCCGCCCTCGATCAGCTCCTCGGTGCTCAGCTCGTCGGCGCGGGCCGAGGCCCGGGCGACGACGTTGGTGATGCCGAGCCGGTAGGTCAGCAGCTCCTCCTGCTCGGCCGGGGCCAGGCGGCGCGGGGTGAAACCGGACAGGTGCAGGACGGGCCAGAAGCGGTTGCCGGGACGGGCGAAGTGGTGCCCGGTCGCGGCGGAGAGGAGGCTCGGGTTGATTCCGCAGAACAGCACGCGCAGACCGCCCGCGACCACGTCGGGGACGAGGCGGTCGCGGGCGGCTTCGAGGTCGGCGCGGGTCAGAGGATCGACCCCGGGGCGTACCCGGCGGCCTCCGGGTACTGCTTGGCGATGGCCTCGATGCGGGAGACCACCGTCGAGACCTGGCTGCCGGCGGCGCCCGTGAAGGACAGCTTGTCGGCCATCAGGGCGTCCAGCTGGGCCCGGTCCAGCGGCATCCGCTCGTCGGCGGCCAGCTTGTCCAGCAGCTCGTTGCGCTCGGCACCCTGCTCGCGCATCGCGAGCGCGGAGGCCACCGCGTGCTCCTTGATGATCTCGTGGGCGACCTCGCGGCCCACGCCGGCCCGCACCGCGCCCATCAGGACCTTGGTGGTGGCCAGGAACGGCAGGTAGCGGTCGAGCTCGCGGGCCACGACGGCCGGGAAGGCGCCGAACTCGTCGAGGACCGTCAGGAAGGTCTCCAGCAGGCCGTCGAAGGCGAAGAACGCGTCCGGCAGCGCCACCCGGCGGACCACGGAGCAGGAGACGTCGCCCTCGTTCCACTGGTCGCCGGCCAGCTCGCCGGTCATCGAGGCGTAGCCGCGGAGGATGACCATGAGGCCGTTCACGCGCTCGCAGGAGCGGGTGTTCATCTTGTGCGGCATCGCGGAGGAGCCGACCTGGCCCGGCTTGAAGCCCTCCGTGACGAGCTCGTGGCCGGCCATCAGACGGATCGTCTTCGCGATGGACGAGGGGGCGGCGGCCAGCTGCACGAGGGCGGTGACCACGTCGTAGTCGAGCGAGCGCGGGTAGACCTGACCGACGGAGGTGAAGGCCTGGGCGAAGCCGAGGTGGTCGGCGATCCGCTGCTCCAGGTCGGCGAGCTTGGCGGCGTCGCCGCCGAGCAGGTCGAGCATGTCCTGGGCGGTGCCGACCGGGCCCTTGATCCCGCGCAGCGGGTAGCGGCCGATCAGGTCCTCCAGGCGGTCGAAGGCGACCAGCAGCTCGTCGGCCGCGGTGGCGAACCGCTTGCCGAGGGTGGTCGCCTGCGCGGCCACGTTGTGGGAGCGGCCGGCCATGACCAGCTCGGCGTGCTCGCCGGCCAGCTTGCCGAGGCGGGCGAGGACGGCGACCGCGCGGTCGCGGGCCAGCTCCAGGGAGAGCCGGATCTGCAGCTGCTCGACGTTCTCGGTGAGGTCGCGGGAGGTCATGCCCTTGTGGACGTGCTCGTGGCCGGCGAGGGCGTTGAACTCCTCGATGCGTGCCTTCACGTCGTGCCGGGTGACCTTCTCGCGCTCGGCGATCGAGGCGAGGTCGACGGTCTCCAGGACGCGCTCGTAGTCGGCGAGGGCGGCGTCGGGGACCTCGATGCCGAGGTCCTTCTGGGCGCGCAGCACGGCGAGCCACAGCCGCCGCTCCAGCGTCACCTTGTACTCGGGGGACCACAGGACGGCGAGCTCCGGGGAAGCGTAGCGGCCGGCCAGGACATTGGGGATGCGGGGCTTGGCTGTCACGTGTAGGGATTCTACTGGGGTTGCTGCTGTGCGATTGCGCAGGTCGGGCGCCTGCCCCGGATTGTGCCTTGCTACGAGAGCCGCTCTCCCGCAGGTTCCCCGTACGGCAGCAGTTCCGGCCGCTTGGCCGGGCGGCCGTCCCCGGAGGAGCGGCCCGTCAGCCGGCGCCCGATCCACGGCAGCAGGTGCTGCCGGGCGAAGCTCAGGTCCTGCGAGCGGCGCTCGCCCCAGCCCGGCCGCTCGGCGGGAGGCAGTGCGGCGCGCCAGTCCTCCTCCGGCGGCAGTCCCAGAGTCTGCCAGACCGCCTCGGCCACACGCCGGTGGCCCTCGGGCGTCAGGTGCAGCCGGTCCACGTCCCACAGCCGCGGGTCGCCGAGCACCGGGGCCCCGTACAGGTCGACCACCAGGGCGCCGTGCCGGGAGGCGAGCTCCTCGACGAAGCCGAAGAGCTCCTCCATCCGGGACCGGAAGCGTTCCATCACCGGGCCGTTCCGCCCGGGCGAGCGCATCAGCACCAGCGTCGTGCAGGAGGGCGCCAGCAGGCCGACGGCCTCCTCCAGGTGCCCGCGGACCCGGCCCATGTCGACCTTGGGCCGCAGGGTGTCGTTCAGCCCGCCCACCAGGGTCACCACGTCGGCGCGCATCGCCGCCGCCAGGGGGGCCTGGTCCGCGGCGATCTGCCCGATCAGCTTCCCGCGGACCGCGAGGTTGGCGTAGCGAAAGCCCGGCTCGCGCGCGGCGAGCCGGGCTGCCAGCAGGTCGGCCCAGCCCCGGTACGAGCCGTCCGGCTGCAGGTCGGACATGCCCTCGGTGAAGGAGTCGCCGACCGCGACAAAACTGGTGTAAGACGCATTGATCCCCATGGCGCAGCGATGCTACCGCGCGGTACGGATCAAGTGGAGGCCGGGCGCCCGAACAGCTCGCGCAGCACGTCCTCCATCGTCACCAGCCCCGCCATCGTCCCGTCCGGTCCGAGGACCGCCGCCAGGTGCGTCCGGCTGCGCCGCATCGCGGTGAGCACGTCGTCCAGCGGGGTCTCCGCCCGGATCTGTGCGATCGGCCGCAGCGCCGAGATCGGGAAGGGTTCCTCCCGCTCCGGCCCGTCCGCGTCCAGGGCGTCCTTGACGTGCAGGTACCCCAGGATCTTCGAGTGCTCGTCGAGTACCGGGAAGCGGGAGTAGCCGGACGAGGCCGAGAGCCGCTCCAGCCCGGCCGGCGTGAGGCCCGTCCGGGCCGCGACGACCCGCTCGGAGGGCAGCACCACGTCGGTGACCGGCCGCCGGCCCAGCTCCAGGGCGTCGTGCAGCCGCTCGCTGGCCCGGTCGTCGATGAGCCCCGCCTCGCTGGAGTCCTTCACGATCCGCGCGAGCTCGTCGTCGGAGAACGTCGCGGAGACCTCGTTCTTCGCGTCGACCCGCAGCAGCTTCAGCAGCGCGTTGGCGAAGGCGTTCACCGCGAAGATCACCGGGCGCAGCGCCCGGGTGGCCGCGACCAGCGGCGGGCCCAGCAGCAGCGCGGTGCGCACCGGCTCGGACAGGGCCACGTTCTTCGGCACCATCTCGCCGAAGAGCATGTGCAGGTACGTCGCCAGCGTCAGCGCCACCGCGAACGAGATGACGTGCGTCAGCCCGTGCGGTACGCCCACGAGGTCGAACAGCGGCGTCAGCAGGTGGGCGATGGCCGGCTCGGCCACCACGCCCAGCACCAGGGTGCACAGGGTGATGCCCAGCTGCGCCGCCGCCATCAGGGCGGAGACGTGCTCCAGGCCCCACAGCACGGAGCGGGCCCGCCGGTCGCCCTGCTCGGCGTACGGCTCGATCTGGCTGCGCCGGACCGAGATCAGCGCGAACTCCGCGCCGACGAAGAAGGCGTTGACGACCAGGGTCGCCAGGCCGATCAGCAGTTGCAGCGCGGTCATCGGTGGGCCTCCCCGCCCTGGTCCTGCCGGGGTCCGGCCGGAGCGTGCAGCAGCACGCGGGCGGCCCGGTGCCCGCTGGCGTCGACCACGTCGAGCTGCCAGCCATCCAGGTCCACCCGGTCGCCGACGACCGGGATCCGGCCGAGCGCGGTCGCCATCAGCCCGGCCAGGGTCTCGTACGGCCCCTCCGGGACGCGCAGCCCGATCTGCCGGAGCTGGTCGGTGCGCGCGGCACCGTCGGCGGAGTAGAGCGCCCGCCCGGAGGTGTCGGTGCCGGCCGGGGCCAGGTCGGGGGTTTCGAGCGGGTCGTGCTCGTCGTGGACCTCGCCGACGACCTCCTCCATGATGTCCTCCAGCGTGGCCACGCCGGCGGTGCCGCCGTACTCGTCTATGACGACGGCCATGGTCTGCTTGCCGGACAGCCGGTCCAGCAGCCGGTCCACGGTCAGCGACTCGGGTACGAACAGCGGCGGGCGCAGCAGCTGCGCCACCGGGTGGCGGTGGCGGGCCTCGGCCGGCAGGGCCAGGACGTCCTTGATGTGGACGGTGCCGACGACGGTGTCGAGGCTGCCGCGGTAGACCGGGAAGCGCGACAGGCCGGTCGCCATGGTCGCGTTGGCCACGTCCTCGGCGGTGGTCTGCACGTCGAGTGCGGTGACCTGGACGCGGGGGGTCATGACGTTCTCCGCGGTCAGGTCGGCGAGGTTCAGGGTCCGTACGAAGCGTTCGGCGGTGTCCCGCTCCAGGGCGCCGGCCTTGGCGGAGTGCCGGGCCAGGGCCACCAGTTCCTGCGGTGAGCGCGCGGAGGCGAGCTCCTCGGCCGGCTCCAGGCCGAGCCGGCGGACCAGGTGGTTCGCGGTGCTGTTGAGGTGGCTGATGAACGGGCGGAACGCCCGGCTGAAGACCCGCTGCATGGTCGCCACCCGCTTGGCGATGGCCAGCGGGGAGGAGATCGCCCAGTTCTTGGGCACCAGCTCGCCGACGACCATCAGGACCACCGTCGACAGGACGGTGCCGAGGACCAGAGCGGTCGAGGAGGCGGCGGAGGCCGACAGGCCCATGGCCTCGAACGGGCCCTGGAGCAGGGCGGCGATCGACGGCTTGGCGATCATGCCGATGATCAGGCCGGTCACGGTGATGCCGAGCTGGGCGCCGGAGAGCTGGAAGGTCAGGCTGCGGACGGCGGCCAGGGCGCTCTCCGCGCCCCGTTCGCCGCGCTCGACGGCCCGTTCCAGCTCGCTGCGCTCGACGGTGGTCAGGGAGAACTCGGCCGCGACGAACACCCCGCAGGCAAGGCAGAGCAGCAGCGCCACGACGAGCAGGAGCACTTCGGTCATCGGTCCGTCACCTCCGTCCCAGGATCGGCCAGGAGGAGGGGCAGCGCGCGGTGTCGGGTACGGCGGTGTCGGTCACTGGGGGGCTCGTCCATCGGTGGACGCTCACACCTTTCGCGGGTCTCGTCGGGAGTTCGGCCGGATGCACACCATGGTAAAGGAAAGGCAAAATGGGGGCCTCATCCTTTTGGTGGAGTGACCGCCGGTGACGGGCTCCCCGGACACGGGTGATCTTCATGTCGGCCCGGCCCGGCCCGGCCGTCGACCCCGCGGCCGTGCCCGACTTCTGGAAGACCGCCGCCGAGGGGACCAGCACCAGCGACGACCTCGCCGGCATCGGCCGGCTCCACGCCCGCGACCCGCACGCCCTGTTCCTCGCCCGTCGCGGAGGGGAGCCGGTCGGCACCGTGGTCGCCGGGTTCGACGGTTGGCGCTGCCACCTCCGCCTCGCCGTGCACCCTGACCACCGCCGCCGGGGCATCGCCTCGGCCCTGCTGGCGGCCGCCGAGGAACGGTTCGCGGCGCTCGGGGGTCGGCGCGCCGACGCGATGGTGCTCGGCCGCAACGAACGGGCGCACGCGGCGTGGGACGCGGCCGGGTACCCCCAGGACCCCTGTACCCGTTGGGTCGAGCCGCTTGCCGGCGGAGAACGTTGAACACGCGGAGCGCCCCGTCCCGGGAACCCGGGGACGGGGCGCTCGGAGCCGCGGCGCGCGGCGCGCCGGGAACTGTGGGCGGCCACCGGTCCTACCCGGCCGGCCAGGCCGCCAGGAAGGACTCCGCCGACCACGTGCCCGACAGCGACGGGTCCAGCCAGGCCGGGGCCGCGGCCCGGAACTCCTCCGGGGCCAGCGCTCCGGAGCCCTCCGGTACCGCGCCGAGCAGCGGGAGCCCGGACGAGGCCGGCAGGTCCGCCAGGTTGCAGCGGCAGGCCAGGTCGGGGTCGGCGGGCCAGCTGCCGATGACCACGCCGGGCGAGGCCAGCCCGCGGGCCCGCAGCGCCTCGGCCGTCAGGGTCGTGGAGTTCAGCGTCCCGAGCGCCGGTGGAGCGACCACCAGCACCGGGGCGTCGAGCAGCCGCGCCGCGTCGGCGAGGGTGTGCCCCGCCTCGTCGAAGCGGACCAGGAGGCCGCCCGCTCCCTCCACCAGGACCAGGTCGTGGGAGGCGGCGAGCTTCGCCGCGGCCTCCGCGATCTCGGCCGGGGAGAGCGTCGGCAGACCCGCCCGGCGGGCCGCCGTGTCCGGGGCCAAGGGCTCGGGATAGCGGGCCAGTTCCACGGCTGTGACGGACGGCCCGGCCAGCCGGACCGCATCGGCCGCGTCACCCGGCACCCCGGGCGGCAGCCCGGTCTGCGCGGGCTTGAGCACCGCCACGGACCGGCCGGCCGCCGCAGCGGCCGCCGCGATCGCCGAGGTGACGACGGTCTTGCCGATCTCGGTGCCCGTTCCGGACACCACGAGCACGGACATCTCAGCCCACCTCCGCGGCCGCGCACACCGCGCGGCAGATCCGGGCGACGTCGGCGTCGTCCGTCACGAACGGCGGCATCGTGTAGACGAGGTCGCGGAACGGGCGCAGCCACACGCCCTCGCGGACCGCGGCCGCGGTCGCCGCCGCCATGTCCACCTCGTGGTCCAGTTGGACCACGCCGATCGCGCCGAGCACGCGCACGTCCCGGACACCGGGCAGCTCCCGCGCCGGGGCGAGGCCCTCCAGCAGCCCCGCCTCGATGCGCTTGACCTCGCGCGGCCAGTCCTGGCCGAGCAGCAGCTCGACCGAGGCCAGTGCCACGGCGGTGGCGAGCGGGTTCGCCATGAACGTCGGCCCGTGGGCCAGCACCGGCACCTCGCCCCGCGAGATGCCGGCCGCCACCCGCTCCGTGCACAGCGTGGCCGCCAGCGTCAGGTACCCGCCGGTCAGGGCCTTGCCGAGGCACATCACGTCCGGGGTGATCCCGGCGTGGTCGGCCGCGAACAGGGCGCCGGTGCGGCCGAAGCCCGTCGCGATCTCGTCCAGGACGAGCAGGACGTCGTACTCGTCGCACAGCTCGCGCAGCACCCGCAGGTAGCCCGGGCTGTGGAAGCGCATGCCGCCCGCGCCCTGGACCACCGGCTCCACGATCACCGCGGCCAGCTCGTCGGCGTGCGCGGCGATCAGGGAGCGCAGGTGGTCGACGTACGCGGGGTCCACCGCTGCGGTGAAGCCGCCGGGCGGGACGTCCGCGAAGACCTGGCTCGGCAGGACGCCCGACCACAGCTCGTGCATGCCGCCCTCGGGGTCGCAGACGGCCATCGGCGTCCAGGTGTCCCCGTGGTAGCCGCCCCGCCAGGTCATCAGCCGGGTCTTGGACCGCCGGCCGGTGGAGCGCCAGTACTGCAGGCACATCTTCGCCGCGACCTCGACCGAGACGGAGCCCGAGTCGGCGAGGAAGACGTGCTCCAGGCCGGCCGGGGTGATCTCGACCAGCTTCGCCGCCAGCCGGACGGCGGGCTCGTGGGTGAGCCCGCCGAACATCACGTGGGACATGCGGCCGAGCTGGTCGGCCGCGGCCTCGTTGAGAGCCGGGTGGTTGTAGCCGTGGATCGCCGACCACCAGGAGGACATGCCGTCGACCAGCTCGCCCCGTCCCTGTGCGGGTTCGGCGAGCCGCAGCCGCACCCCGGAGGCGGAGGAGACGACCAGCGGCTCCTGCCGCCCGGGCATGGGGCCGTACGGGTGCCAGACGTGCTGCCGGTCCAGCGCGAGGAGTTCGGCGGCCGGCAGCGTACCGTGGGGGTCAGGCATTGGGGGCGAGGTCCGTCCCCGCGCCGCGGCGGCGCACCGCCACCAGGTCGGAGCGCACCTCGCCGGCCGGCGCCTGGGCCAGGACCGGCTCGGCCCCGCCCTCGACGGAGGCCTCGACGGCGCTCTCGGCCGCGGGCTCCTGCGCGTGGCCGGAGCAGCCGCCGCACGCCGAGCCGCAGCCGGCCTCCGCGGCCACGGAACCGCACGGCCCGTGGGCGGCGGCCGCCGCGGCGGCGTCCGCGCGGTGCGCGGGGAGGGTCTGCGTACCGGCGCCCTCCACCTCGAAGCCGGCGTCGGCGATCATGTCGAGGTCGGCCTGGCCGGCCTGGCCCTCACTGGTGAGGTAGTCGCCGAGGAAGATCGAGTTCGCAAGGTTCAGCGCCAGCGGCTGCATGGCCCGCAGGTGCACCTCGCGGCCGCCCGCGATCCGGACCTCGATGTCGGGGCAGACGAACCGCACCATCGCGAGGATGCGCAGGCAGCGCTGCGGGGTGAGGTTCCACTCCTTGGCCAGCGGGGTGCCCTCGAACGGGATCAGGAAGTTGACCGGCACCGAGTCCGGGTCCAGCTCGCGCAGCGAGTAGACGACGTCGACCAGGTCCTCGTCCGTCTCACCCATGCCCGCGATCAGGCCGGAGCAGGCGGACAGGCCCGCGGCGTGCGCCTTCTGCACGGTGTCGACCCGGTCGGCGTAGGTGTGGGTCTTGGTGATCTGACCGTACGTCGACTCGGACGTGTTGAGGTTGTGGTTGTAGGCGTCGGCACCCGCCGCCTTCAGGCGCTCGGCCTGTCCGTCCGACAGCAGGCCCAGGCAGGCGCAGACCTCGACGCCCTCGTTCTGCTCCTTGATGGCCTCGATGGTCCTGCCGACGCGCTCCACGTCCCGGTCCGTCGGGCCACGGCCGCTCGCCACCAGGCACACGCGCTTGGCGCCGCCCGCGACACCGGCGGCGGCGGCCTGGGAGGCCTCGTCCGGCTTCAGCCAGGTGTACTTGAGGATGTCCGCCTTCGATCCCAGGCGCTGGGAGCAGTACGAGCAGTCCTCCGGGCAGAGCCCGGACTTCAGGTTGACCAGGTAGTTCAGCTTGACCCGACGCCCGAACCACCGGCGGCGCACCTTGCCGGCCGCGGCCACCACGTCGAGCAGGTCGTCGTCGGAGGTCGCCAGTACGGCGAGCGCCTCCTCGCGGGTCGGCAGCTCGCGCCGCAGTCCCTTGTCCACCAGGGTGTTCAGCAGATCCATGAGGGCGATCCTGGACCACGCGACCACTCCCGGCCAAGGAGAGATCGCACAACATGGCCGGAACGGAGTGTGTGTATCGCCACACAAGACACTCGGGTATCGGCCGTTAGGGTCGGGCGACGCCTGTGGACTGCCGACAAATCGCGAGGACCAGATGCCCCAGCACAACCGCGAGCACGACGACGTGTTCGCGTGGATCGACTCCGCGGAGCGGGTCCGCGAGCAGGCCGGACTCGTACGGACCCTGCGCCCGCGCCCCGCCGACTCGCCGCTGCTCGACCTCGCGAGCAACGACTACCTGGGCCTGTCGCGGCACCCGGAGACGATCGCCGGAGCCTGTGCGGCGGCGGCCCGGTGGGGCGCCGGGGCCACCGGATCGCGCCTGGTCACGGGCACGACGGAGCTGCACGGGGAGCTCGAACGGGAGCTCGCGGAGTTCTGCGGTTTCGAGGCCGCGCTCGTGCTGTCCTCCGGCTACGCGGCCAACCTCGCGGCCGTCACCGCGCTCAGCGACCGCGGCACCCTCGTCGTCTCCGACGCCGGGAACCACGCCTCCATCGTCGACGGGTGCCGGCTCTCCCGCGCCGCGACCGCGGTCGTCCCGCACGCGGACCCGGAGGCCGCGCTCAAGACGCTCGCCTCGCACGAGGGCCGGGCACTGCTGGTCAGCGACTCGGTGTTCTCCGTCGACGGGGACGCGGCGCCGCTCGCCGGCTATGCCGCCGCCTGCCGCGAGGAGGGCGCGGCGCTGGTCGTGGACGACGCCCACGGCCTGGGCGTGCTGGGCGAGGGCGGCCGCGGCGCGCTGCACGTAGCCGGGCTCGCGGGCGCGCCCGACGTGGTCGCCACGCTGACGCTCTCGAAGTCCCTGGGCAGCCAGGGCGGCGCCGTCCTCGGCCCCGCCAAGGTGATCCGGCACCTGGTCAACACGGCCCGGACCTTCATCTTCGACACCGGCCTGGCCCCGGCCGCCGCGGGCGCGGCGCTGGCGAGCCTGCGGCTGCTGCGGCGCGAACCGGAGCGCGCCGGGCGGGCCCGCGAGGTGGCCCGCCTGCTGCACGGGCGGCTCACCGCGTCCGGCCTGACCGCGGCCCGGCCGGACGCGGCCGTGGTGTCGGTGCGGGCCCCGTCGGCCGCGGCGGCACTGCGCTGGGCCGCCGACTGCCGCGAGGCGGGTCTGTCCGTGGGCTGCTTCCGGCCGCCGTCGGTGCCGGACGGCATCTCCCGACTGCGGCTGACCGCCCGGGCCGATCTCACGGGGGACGAGATCGGTCGGGCCGTCGAGACGATCCTGCGGACCGCCCCGGCCGGGGCCACGGACGCGCCCTAGGACGTCATACGGGCACGTCCGCCCGTACCGAGGCGAGGAACTCCGTCCAGGCCGGCCCGGTGAAGAGCACGGCCGGGCCGGCCGCCCGCTTGGAGTCGCGGACGGCCAGCAGGCCGCCGGCGAGGGCGGCCGTTTCCACGCAGTTGTTCATTCCGGTGCTGCGGCTGCTGCGCCGCCAGCGCGCTCTGTTCAGAAGTCCGCCGGGGCAGAGGGGGGTTGCGGACACGGGATGCCTCCTTGCGCGTCGTCAGCCAGGGAGCTGATGAGATCCGACGAGTCCTGGGGCGGGAGGGCGTGCGCCTGGATGGTGCGGAACGCGGCGCTGTACGCCTCGAGGTCTTCCTTCCGCTCCAGATAGAGGCTACTCGTCAAATGGTCGAGTACCACCACATCCAGATCGGCAATGTTCGGAAATGAGAAGATGACGAACGGTCCGGTCAGGCCGAGATGACCCCCCACGCTGAACGGCAGCACCTGCAGTCGCACTTGGGGCAACCGCGCCACCTCCACCAGGTGTCGCAGCTGCGCCGCCATCACCCCGGGCCCCCCGATCTGCCGCCGCAGCACCGCCTCGTCCAGTACGGCGCTCAGCTCCAGCGGGGGCTCGGCCCGCAACACCGCCTGCCGGGCCAGCCGTACGTCGACCAGCGCGTCCATCTTCGGCTCCGGTAGCCCGCCCAGCGCGGCGCGGGTGACGGCCCGCGCGTACTCGGCGGTCTGCAGCAGGCCGGGCACCACGGAGAGCTCCACGGTGCGGGCCGCCCGGGCCCCCGCCTCCAGGCTGATGAAGTCCCGGTACTCCTGCGGGAGCAGGCCCCGGTAGTCGTGCCACCACTGGCGGCCGCGGCCGTTGCCGCCGCCGGGCCCGGGGCCGGCCGCCGAGACCGCCAGGGCCTCCAGCAGGGCCCGCTGCTCGGGGCTGACGACTTCTCCGTAGGCGTCGAGGAGGCGGCCGATGTCCTCCGGTTTCACGCCGCTCCGGCCGGTTTCGATGCGGCTGATTTTCGACTGGTGCCAGCCCATGGCGCGGGCCACGTCGCCACTGGTGAGTCCGGTACGGTCGCGCAGGGCGCGTAACTCCTCGCCGAGCTTGCGCCGACGCACCGCGGGGCCGTGCTGCATACCCGCCTCCTTCCACCGGCACAGCTCGCACCAGTCTGCCGTCCAAATACGCTCTTCCGTAGTAGAGTTCACTGTATTGAGCGACAGATATATGCATATCTTGGGTGAACGGCCGCACCGACGGGACGATGGGTGGCACTCTGGCGTCCAGCACAGATCCGGGGCGGTTCCGTCCCGGTGGGAAAGGGACCGTCGCCATGGCAGACCACCAGGAAGCATCCGTCACTCTGCCGAGCGATCCCGCCTCGGTCGCCACGGCCCGCCGCTACGTCGCGGACGTCCTCCTCGAATGGGGACTGCCGGTCGGGGCGGACACCGCCGACAGTGTCCGGCTGATCGTTTCGGAGCTGGCCACCAACGCCGTGCAGCACACCTTCGGGCAGTCGCCCACCTTCACCGTCGAGGTCCGGCTGGAGCGCGGTGAGTGGCTTCGCGTCGGGGTCACCGACAGCCATCCGCGCTGGCCGCGGCGGCTCCCGGCCGCCGTCCAGCAGGACAACGGCCGCGGCATGGTCATCATCCGCTGGCTCACCGCCGAAGCCGGCGGCCGGCTCTCGGTCAGCCCCACCGAGGACGGCGGCAAGACCGTGTGGATCGCCCTGCCCTGGCCCGCCGGAGCCCCGGCCCGCACCGCCGGCACGTGCTGACGGCGGTGGCGCCCGCCGCCCGGCCGGCGCGTCAGCCGCGCTCGGAGGCGCTCCGCTCGATGCACAGCTCGTTGCCCTCGGGGTCGGCGAGCACCGCCCAACCCGTGCCGTCCTCCCGGCGCCGGTCGTCGACGAGCCTCGCCCCGAGCCCGATGAGCCGCTCGACCTCCTCGTCGCGGGTGCCGTCCTGCGGTTGGATGTCCAAGTGGAGCCGGTTCTTGCCGGACTTGGCCTCCGGTACCCGGACGAACAGCAGGCCCGGCACGCCCGGCCGGCCCGGGTCCAGCAGGACCTCGTCGTCGCCCTCGGCGTCGTCGGGGTGGATCGGGAAGCCCGTCACGGCGGACCAGAACGAAGCGGTTGCGTAAGGCTCCAGGGCGTCGAAGGTGATGTGGCGTACCGGATTGCGGAACATGCGACTCCTCCGGGGCGGCTCCCGGGTGTCCGTATACGGAACCGGACGGAGCCGGTCCGCACGCCGAACCGGGTGCCTGCCCGAAACGTGGGTTAACGCGACGGAAAAGCGCGCCGCCTAGCGTGGGCGGCCGCGGCCTTCCGTAAATGATCACCCATCGGCCGGCAAAGCGCCGGTGCTCGGGACGGAAAGCCTTCCTCAGCATTGGGCAAGACCCGCTTGGCTTGGAAATGCGCAGGTCAACAAAGAGTTGACGGCCACTAGGGTCGGCTCGCCCCTCGCTCGACCTGTCCTGGAAGCTGGTGATACGCGTGCACCTGACACCGCACGAGCAGGAAAGACTGCTCATCCACGTGGCCGCGGACGTGGCCGCGCGGCGCAAGGCGCGCGGGGTCCTCCTCAACCACCCCGAAGCGGTGGCCCTCATCACGTCCCACATCCTCGAAGGAGCCCGCGACGGACGGTCCGTGGCCGAGCTCATGGCCTCCGGCCGCACCGTGCTCGCCCGCGCCGACGTGATGGAGGGGATCCCCGAGATGATCCACGACGTCCAGGTCGAGGCGACCTTCCCGGACGGCACCAAGCTCGTCACCGTCCACGACCCGATCGTCTGAAGGGCAGCAGCCGCATGATCCCCGGCGAGATCGTCCACGGGGACGGTCCGGTGCGCCTGAACGAAGGCCGCCCCGTCACCCGCATGACCGTGCTCAACTCCGCCGACCGGCCCGTCCAGGTCGGCTCGCACTACCACTTCGCCGAGGCCAACCCCGGCCTCGACTTCGACCGCCCGGCCGCCCGCGGGCTCCGGCTCAACATCGCCGCCGGCACCGCCGTCCGCTTCGAGCCGGGCATCCCGGTCGAGGTGGAACTCGTACCGCTCGGCGGCCTGCGCGCCGTGTGGGGACTGCGCGGGGAGACCGGGGGGCCGCTCGATGGCTGAGCTGGAACGGGGCGCGTACACCGACCTTTTCGGGCCGACGACCGGTGACCGGATCCGACTGGCCGACACCGACCTCTTCGTCGAGATCGAGGAGGACCTCTGCGGCGGCCCCGGACGCTCGGGCGACGAGGCCGTGTTCGGCGGCGGCAAGGTCATCCGCGAGTCCATGGGGCAGGCCCGCACCACCCGCGCCGAGGGCGCCCCCGACACGGTGATCACCGGCGCCGTGGTCCTCGACCACTGGGGCGTCGTCAAGGCCGACATCGGCATCCGCGACGGTCGGATCTGCGGCATCGGCAAGGCCGGCAACCCCGACACCATGGACGGCATCGACCCCGCCCTCGTGATCGGCCCCGAGACCGAGGTCATCGCGGGCAACGGGAAGATCGTCACGGCCGGCGCCATCGACGCCCACGTCCACTTCATCTCCCCTACCGTCGTCGAAGAGGCCCTCGCCTCGGGCGTCACCACCCTGGTCGGCGGCGGCACCGGACCCGCCGAGGGCACGAAGGCCACCACCATCACCCCCGGCTCCTGGCACCTCGCCCGCATGTTCGCGGCCCTGGAGGCCTACCCGGTCAACATCGGCCTGCTCGGCAAGGGCAACACCACCTCCCGCGAGGCCATGCACGCCCAACTGCGCGGCGGCGCCCTCGGCTTCAAGATCCACGAGGACTGGGGGGCCACCCCCGCCGCGATCGACGCCTGCCTCGGCGTCTGCGAGGAGACCGGCGCCCAGGTCGCCGTCCACACCGACACCCTCAACGAGGCCGGGTTCGTCGGCGACACCCTCGCCGCGATCGCCGGCCGGACCATCCACGCGTACCACACCGAGGGCGCGGGCGGCGGACACGCCCCCGACATCATCACCGTGGTCTCCGAGCCGAACGTGCTGCCCAGCTCCACCAACCCGACCCGGCCGCACACCGTCAACACCATCGAGGAGCACCTCGACATGCTGATGGTCTGCCACCACCTCAACCCCGCCGTCCCCGAGGACCTCGCCTTCGCCGAGTCCCGGATCCGGCCCTCCACCATCGCCGCGGAGGACGTCCTGCACGACCTCGGCGCGATCTCCATCATCTCCTCGGACTCCCAGGCCATGGGCCGCGTCGGCGAGGTCGTCCTGCGCACCTGGCAGACGGCCCACGTGATGAAGCGCCGCCGCGGCTTCCTGCCCGGCGACGGGCCCGCCGACAACCACCGGGCCCGCCGCTACGTCGCCAAGTACACGATCAACCCGGCCGTCGCCCAGGGCCTCGCCCGCGAGATCGGCTCGGTGGAGACCGGCAAGCTCGCCGACCTCGTGCTGTGGAACCCGGCCTTCTTCGGCGTCCGGCCCGAGACCGTCGTCAAGGGCGGCCAGATCGCGTACGCGCAGATGGGCGACGGCAACGCCTCCATCCCCACCCCGCAGCCGGTACTGCCCCGCCCGATGTTCGGCGGCCGCGGCCTGGCTCCCGCAGCGAACTCGCTCAACTTCACCGCCCAGGCCGCACTCGACGACGCCCTGCCCGAACGGCTCGCGCTCGGAAAGGAGTTCGTCGCCATCGAGAGCACCAGGAAGGTGACCAAGGCGGACATGCGCAACAACGACGCCATGCCGAGGGTCCAGGTCGACGCCGACACCTTCACCGTCACCATCGACGGCGAGGTGGTGGAGCCCGCGCCCGCCGCGGAACTCCCCATGGCCCAGCGGTACTTCCTCTTCTGATGAGCCGCGCCGCCCTGCTCGTCCTCGCAGACGGCCGCTTCCCCGCCGGAGGGCACGCCCACTCCGGCGGGGCGGAGGCCGCCTGCAAGGCGGGCCGCATCCACGACGCCGCCTCCCTCCAGGAGTTCTGCCGCGGACGCCTCCACACGGCCGGGCTCACCGCCGCCGCCCTCGCCGCGGCGGCCGCCCTCGGGCTCGACCCGGCCGTCCTGGACGCCGCCGCCGACGCCCGCACCCCCTCGCCCGCACTGCGCACCGCCGCCCGCAGGCTCGGCCGGCAGCTGCTGCGGGCCGCCCGCGCCACCTGGCCCGCCGCCGAACTCGACGCCCTCGCCACGGCGTTCCCGCGCGGGGCGCACCAGCCCGTGGTGCTCGGCCTCACCGCCCGGGCGGCCGGGCTCGGGCCGTCCGACGCCGCGCACGTGGCGGCGTACGAGAGCATCGGCGGTCCGGCCACCGCCACCGTCCGGCTGCTCGGGCTCGACCCCTTCGAAGCCACCGGCGTCCTCGCCCGCCTCGCCCCCGAGCTCGACGACACGGCCCAGCGGGCCGTGCGGGCCGCGCACCGGGCGCGCCTCGACGGCCCGGACGCCCTGCCCGCTGCCTCCTCACCGCTGCTGGAGATCGCCGCCGAGATCCACGCCGGCTGGCCGGTACGGCTCTTCGCCTCCTGACCCCCCTCCACCACCCCGGGAGACCCACCCCATGCACCTCGACCACGGCACGGCCTACCCCGAACGCCACACCCACAGCGCCGAGCCCCGCCGGGCCGACGGCTCGCGCCGCGCCCTGCGCATCGGGCTCGGCGGACCCGTCGGCTCCGGCAAGACGGCCACCGTCGCCGCGCTCTGCCGGGCCCTGCGCACCGAACTGTCCATGGCCGTCGTCACCAACGACATCTACACCCGCGAGGACGCCGAGTTCCTGCTGCGGGAGGCCGTGCTGCCGCCGGAGCGGATCACCGCCGTGGAGACCGGCGCCTGCCCGCACACCGCCATCCGCGACGACATCTCCGCCAATCTGGAGGCGGTGGAGGAGCTGGAGGAGGCCCACCGGGAGACCGCCCCGCTGGACCTGATCCTCGTCGAGTCCGGCGGGGACAACCTGACCGCCACCTTCTCCCGCGGACTCGTCGACGCCCAGATCTTCGTCATCGACGTCGCGGGCGGCGACGACATCCCGCGCAAGGGCGGTCCCGGCGTCACCACGGCCGACCTGCTCGTCGTCAACAAGACCGACCTCGCCCCGCACGTCGGCTCCGACCTGGACCGGATGGCCCGCGACGCCGCCGAGCAGCGTGGCGCGCTCCCCGTCACCTTCCAGTCCCTGCGCGGTGCGGAAGGGGTCGCCCCGGTGGCCGCCTGGGTGCGCGAGCGGCTCGCCGCCTGGGCCGTACGGTGACGGCCGCGCCCCCGGCTCCCGCCGCGCCACCAGCTCCCGCCAACGCGCCGACCCCTGCCGGCCCACTGGCACCTCCCGTCCCGCCCGTCGCACGCCCCGCCCCGCCCACGGACGGGGTGCGGGCCACCGCCCGGATCCGCGCCGTCGCCGACGGCCGCGGCGGCACCGCCCTGCCCGTGCTCACCGGCGGGGGGCCGCTCGCGCTGCGCCGCACGCGGGGCGGCGGCGCCGAGGCCGGCGTCATGCTGGTCGGCGCCATGAGCGCACCGCTGGGCGGCGACCACCTCGCGGTGGAGGCCACCGCCGGCCCCGGGGCGCGGCTCGCCCTCGCCTCGGCCGCCGCGACCCTGGCGCTGCCCGGCCGCGGCGGCGGACCCGCGCGGTACGACGTGCGCATCACCGCGGCCGAGGACGCGGCGGTGCGCTGGCTGCCCGAGCCGCTCGTCTCCGTGCGCGGCAGCGACCTGCGGGTGCGGACCCGCGCCGAACTCGCCCCCGGCGCCCGACTGATGCTGCGCGAGGAGCAGGTGCTGGGCCGTGCGGCCGAGGAGCCGGGCCTGCTGCGCAGCCGGCTCACCGTGGTCCGGGACGGCCGCCCGCTGCTGGACCAGGAGCTCGCCTGCGGGCCCGGCGCGCCCGGCGGCTGGGACGGCCCGGCGGGGCTCGCGGGCCACCGGGCGGTCGGCCAGCTCCTGGTCGTGGACCCGCGGTTCGCCCGGGAGGCGCCGGCCGCCGCCGTTCTGGGGGAGTTCGCCGCGGTCACCCCCTTGGCCGGACCGGCCGTCCTCGTCACGGCACTTGCGCCGGACGCGCTGCGGCTGCGCGGGCTCCTCGACGCGGCGTGTCGCACGTACGGCTGGTGACCCCTGGGCGAAGCTGGGACGAACCAGACACCGCTGAGCGGTACAGGGCGTGCCGGTTATCGGGTTGGCAAAGAACATCACCTTGACCTGTTGTCAGGTGTAGGTCAGGCGAAAAGATCCCCTGTGCGCGCACACCACCGTCGCACGACCAACCCGACGTGACCCGGCCGCTCCCGGCCGGGCCTGATCCAGGGGGAACGACCACGTGATACACAAAGCAGCGCTGGGGAGCGCTGCCACTCTGATCACCGGAGCACTCGCCGCCGGCCTGCTGTTGGCCCCGCCGGCCGCCGCGGCGACCACGGGCAACAGCCCGGTCCCGGAGGCGCTCGGCGTCCAGCTCGCCGCCGCCCGCGCCGCCCGTGCCGGAATCCAGTGGAAGGACTGTCCCGCCGACTGGGGGTTCGCCGCCCCCATCCAGTGCGGCTGGGTCAAGGTTCCGCTCGACTACGCGAAGCCGTTCGGCAAGACCATCGACATCGCGGTCGACCGTGCCGTCAGCACCGGCACCAAGGACGAGCGCCAGGGCGCGCTCCTCTACAACCCCGGCGGACCCGGCGGTTCCGGCATGCGCTTCCCGCGCCGGTCCACCACCAAGTCGCCGCTGTGGGTCAACACCGCCAAGGCGTACGACTTCGTGGGCTTCGACCCCCGCGGCGTGGGCCACTCGACGCCCATCTCGTGCGTCGACCCGCAGGAGGCCGTCAAGGTCCCGAAGGCCGACCCGGTCCCGGACACCGAGGCGGACAAGACCGCCCAGCGCAAGCTCGCCGCGGAGTACGCGGACGGCTGCAAGGAGCGCAGCGGCGAGATGCTGCCGCACATGACCACGCCGAACACGGCGCGCGACATGGACGTCATCCGCGCCGCCCTCGGCGAGAAGAAGCTGAACTACCTCGGCGTCTCGTACGGCACCTACCTCGGCGGGGTCTACGCGACCCTGTTCCCGACCCACGTGCGCCGCATGATCGTCGACAGCGTGGTCAACCCGTCGACGGACAACATCTGGTACGAGGCCAACCTCGACCAGGACGTCGCCTTCCAGATGCGCTGGAACGACTGGCAGGACTGGGTCGCGAAGAACGACGCCTCCTTCCACCTCGGCGACACCCGCGCCAAGGTGGAGGCCAAGTGGCAGCAGCTGCGCGCCCAGGCCAAGGCCAAGCCGCTGGGCGGCGTCGCCGGCCCGGCCGAGCTGATCAACTTCTTCCAGAGCGCCCCGTACTACGACTCCTCGTGGGTCCCGGTCGCGCAGGCGTTCAGCGCCTGGGCCGCCGGTGACGAGAAGCCGCTGGTCGAGGCGATCACCCCGGACATGTCCGACATCCAGGGCAACATCGCCACGGAGAACGGCAACGCGGTCTACACCGCGGTCGAGTGCGCCGACGCCAAGTGGCCCACCAGCTGGGCCAAGTGGGACGCGGACAACACCGCCCTGCACGCCAAGTACCCGTTCATGACCTGGGCCAACGCCTGGATGAACCTGCCCTGCGCGACCTGGAAGTCCAAGCAGCACAAGGCGCTGGAGGTCGGCGCCAAGCGCGGCCTGGCCCCGGTCCTGATCGTCCAGTCGGAGCGCGACGCGGCCACCCCGTACGAGGGTGCGGTCGAGCTGCACCGCCGCCTCGCCGGCTCGCGCCTGATCACCGAGCAGGGGGCCGGTTCGCACGGTGTCACCAGCCTGGTGAACCCCTGCATCAACACGCGCGTGGACGACTACCTGCTCAAGGGCAAGGTCGACGCCAAGGACGTGCTGTGCGGGTCGCACGCCGCCCCGGTCGCCCCGGCCCCGGCCGCCGCGAAGGCGCGCTCGGCCGCCCCGGCGTCGGACTTCCCGGCGCGCGAGGAGCTGCCGTCCGTCCGCTGACCCGGTGACGGAACCGCGGGAGAAGGCTCAGCGCGTCCTGCGCCGGGCCTTCTTCCGTGCTTCCTCCTCCTCGGCCTTGACCTCGCCGGCGTACCGGTCGACGTACTCCTGGCCGGACAGGTCGAGGATGGCGTACATGATCTCGTCGGTGACCGCCCGCAGCACCGCCCGCTCGCCCTCCAGCCCGGCGTACCGCGAGAAGTCCATCGGCCGACCGAAGCGGATCGTGACCCGCCGGATCTTCGGGATCCTCCTCCCGGGCGGCTGGATCTCGAAAGTGCCCAGCATCGCGCACGGGACCACCGGCACCCCGGCGCCCAGCGCCATCGCCGCCACCCCCACCTTGCCCTTGTACAGCCGCCCGTCGTGCGAGCGGGTGCCCTCCGGGTAGATGCCCAGCAGCTCGCCCCGGCCCAGCACCCCCAGCCCCTCGCGGAGCGCGGCCTGCCCGGCGTCCCGGCCCGACCGGTCCACCGGGATCTGCCCGGCGCTGCGGAAGAAGAACGCGGTCAACCGGCCCTTCAGCCCCGGCCCGGTGAAGTACTCCGCCTTGGCGAGGAAGGTGATCCGCCGTTTCAGGATCGCGGGCATCAGGAAGTGGTCCGAGAAGGACAGGTGGTTGCCGGCGACGATCGCGGCCCCCTCGGCAGGGACGTTCTCCAACCCCTCGATCCGCGGCCGGAACAGCAGCCGCAGCAGCGGGCCGAGGAACACGTACTTGAGCAAGTGGTAGAACACCAGGCCGCTCCCGTCGCCGTCCGGCTGTCACCGCCATCGTACGGACAGCGGTACCCGGACCGGAGGGGTCGCGCACGCCGCGCCCGCCGCCCACGCCCCGCGGGCCACGGACGTCACGGGAGGCTCCGCCACGCCGGTCAGTTGTTGCCGGCGGCGGCCATTCCGGCCGTGAGCACGCCCAGCACGACCCAGCCGAACCACAGCCAGCCGTTGCTGCCGAGGGCCACGGAGTACGTCGCGACGGCCACCAGGGCGACGAAGGTCATGACGGCCATCGCCTTAACGGAACCGGTCATGCCCCATGGTGGCCCCGAAAGCGGGTCGGGCGCTACTGGCCACGCGCGCGCAACGAGGCGAGATAGGCGTTGTACGCCTCCAGCTCCTGGTCGCCGTTGCGGTCCGCGGCCCGGTCGGCGCGCTTCGCCGCCCGCTGCTCGGAGTGGTACCACTGGTACATCAGGGCGATCAGCACCAGCACCGAGGGGATCTCGCTGAAGGCCCACGCGATGCCGCCGCCCCACTGCTGGTCGAGCAGCGGGTCGATGCCCAGGGAGGCCGGCGGGTTCCGGTAGGTCCCGATCATCGGCTCGCTCGCCATCATCAGCGCGATGCCGAAGAACGCGTGGAACGGCATTCCGGCGAAGAGCTCCAGCATCCGCATCACGTAGCCGGGCCGGTGCGGGCCCGGGTCCACGCCCATGATCGGCCAGAAGAAGACCAGGCCGACGGCGAGGAAGTGCACCATCATCCCGATGTGCCCGGGCTTGCTCTCCATGAGGAAGTCGAAGAGCGGGGTGAAGTACAGGGCGTAGAGGCTGGCGATGAACATGGGAATGGTGAACGCCGGGTGGGTGACCACCCGCATGTAGCGGCTGTGCAGCAGCATCAGCAGCAGCTCACGGGGCCCCTTGCGGCCGCGCCCGGCGGGCGGCAGCGCGCGCAGCGCGAGCGTCACCGGAGCGCCCAGCAGCAGCAGGATGGGGGAGAGCATGCTGATCACCATGTGCTGGATCATGTGCACGCTGAACATGACCATGCCGTAGTCGTTCAGCTTGGTGCACATCACCAGGGCCACGCTGAGCACACCGGTGGTGAAGGCCACGATCCGGCCCGTCGGCCAGGCGTCCCCCCGCTGCCGCAGTCGCACCACGCCCCACAGGTACAGGCCGAGCCCGACCAGCGAGCCGATCAGGAAGAACGCGTCGAAGGAGAACTCCAGACCGCGCCCGAGGGTGAACGGCGGCAGGTCCATGTCGTGCATGTCCATGCCGTGACCGCTGTGATCCATCTGTCCACTCCTCTTGACCTGTGGTGCCCCACCACAGTAGTGCCGCCCCCGGACGCGGCTGCGTCCGGGGGCGGTTCCACAAGAGGGGAAAAGGTCACAGAACGGTCTGCGCCTCGTCGTACCGCTGCGCGGGCACGGTCTTGAGGGCGGCAGTGGCCTCGGCGAGCGGCACCATCACGATGTCGGTGCCGCGCAGCGCGGTCAGCATCCCGAACTCGCCGCGGTGCGCGGCCTCCACCGCGTGCCAGCCGAAGCGGGTGGCGAGGACCCGGTCGTACGCGGTCGGGGTGCCGCCGCGCTGCACGTGGCCCAGGATGACCGGACGGGCCTCCTTGCCCAGGCGCCGCTCCAGCTCGACCGCGAGCAGGTTGCCGATGCCGGCGAAGCGCTCGTGGCCGTACTGGTCCGTGCCGCCCTCGGTGAACTCCATGCTGCCGGGGCGCGGCTTGGCGCCCTCGGCGACCACGACGATCGCGAACCGCTTGCCGGCGGAGAACCGCTCGCCGACGATCCCGGTCAGCTCCTCGATGTCGAAGGGGCGCTCCGGCACGACGATCGCGTGGGCGCCGGCCGCCATGCCCGAGTGCAGGGCGATCCAGCCGGTGTGGCGGCCCATGACCTCCACGACCATCACGCGCTGGTGGGACTCGGCGGTGGTCTTCAGGCGGTCCAGGGCCTCGGTGGCGACACCGACGGCCGTGTCGAAGCCGAAGGTGACGTCGGTGGAGGCGATGTCGTTGTCGATGGTCTTCGGGACGCCGACGATCGGCAGCCCGGCCTGCGACAGCAGGTTCGCCGCCTTCAGGGTGCCCTCGCCGCCGATCGGGATGATCGCGTCGAGGCCGAGGTCGGCCACGTGGCCGCGGGCCCGCTCCACGCCGTCGCGCAGGTGGGCGGGCTGGACTCGGGAGGAGCCGAGGACGGTGCCGCCACGGGCCAGGATGCCCGCGACCGAGTCGAGGTCGAGCTTGCGGTAGTCGCCCTCCAGCAGGCCCTTCCAGCCGTCGTGGAAGCCGATCACCTCGTCACCGTGGTCGACGACGGCGCGGTGCACGACGGAACGGATGACGGCATTGAGGCCGGGGCAGTCGCCGCCGGAGGTGAGCACGCCAATGCGCATGGCAAGAAACCTTTGCAACGTGGGCCGACGACCGGACCACGTCGTCCGGTTGGAACTACCCGTCACCCTACTAGCGGATCGGCACCCCGTTGAACCAGCCTCCACATGCTGGTCATGTTCCTCGTACAAACGCACGTCGGCCCGGACCCCCCGAGGGGAATCCGGGCCGAACGCAGCCTTGCGCGCAGGTGGCGCGGGCGCCGCAGGGGCTACGCGGGCTGGGTGGCCGACGCGATCCGCTCCGCGCGCAGCGCGTCGTACCACCGGTCGTCGACCGGCGGCAGCGCGTTGACGTCGAGGGCCAGCTTCAGCAGCAGGTCCGCGATCAGCGGGTTGCGGGCCATGACGGGGCCGTGCATGTACGTGCCGAACACGGTGTCGTTGTACGCGCCCTCGGTGCCGTCCCCGGTGCCGTTGCCGCGGCCCAGCCGGGTGCGGGCGAACGGCTTGGCCGTCGGGCCGAGGTGCGTGACGCCCTGGTGGTTCTCGAACCCGGTCAGCTGGGGCAGGCCCAGCCGCGGGTCGATGTCGGCGAGCACGTCGCCGACGCACCGCTCGCCCTCGCCGCGCACGGTGACGACGTCCAGCAGGCCGAGGCCCTGCTGGCGCTCGCCCATGTCGTTGACGAACTCGTTGCCCAGGATCTGGTACCCGGCGCAGACGGAGAAGACGATCGCCCCGTTCGAGACGGCCCGCTCCAGACCGCCGTCGCGCACCAGGCGCTCCGCGGCCAGGCGCTGCGGGCGGTCCTCGCCGCCGCCGATCAGGTAGATGTCCCCGGACGTCGGGATGGGCTGGTCGCTGCGCACGTCCACGCGCTGCACGTCCAGGCCGCGCTGGCGGGCCCGGCGCTCCACGACGAGAACGTTGCCCTGGTCTCCGTACGTGCTGAGCAGGTCGGGGTAGACCCACACCAGACGCAGGCTGTTGTCGCTCATGCTCATGTCCTCTGGGTTCCGATCCCGGTGCTAGTTGCCGACCCGGCGGCGGACGTCCTGGAAGGCGGTGTAGTTGGCGATCAGCTCGATCTGCCCGGGCGGCGCCAGCTGCACGGCCTCGTCGAGGGTGTCGCAGACCCGGAAGTCCAGGCCCGCGACCTCCAGGCGGACCGCGAGGTCCAGCCTGCGGTCGCCGATCACGAAGATCGGGTGGCCGGCGAGGCGCGGGTAGTCCACGTCCCACAGCCACGAGGTGTCGGTGCCGTCGGCGCCGCGCGCGTTCACCGAAAGGATCACCGGGGCCGGGGGCTGGTCGATCAGCGAAAACGTTTCGAGCCAGCCCGCCGGGTTCTTCGCGAGCAGCAGCCGCAGCTCACGGCCCTGGAAGCTGACCACGTCGTAGCGGCCGGCGACGGCCTGCACCTGGTACATCCGCTCCAGCGCGACCTGCGGCGGCACGCCGAAGACGGCGGCCACGGCGGCCGAGGTGGCCGCGTTCGCCTTGTTGGCGCGGCCCGGCAGCTGGAGGTGGATCGGCCAGGCCGAGCCGTGCGGGTCCAGCACGTGGTCGCCGGAGAGCACCCACGTCGGGGTGGGGCGGCGGAAGCCGCACTCACCGCAGAACCAGTCGTCGCCCGGGCGCTGCATCACACCGCCGCAGGAGGGGCACGACCAGGCGTCGTCCTTCCACTCCTGGCCGGCGGCGACCCACACCACGTTCTGCGAGGACGAGGCCGCCCACACGATCAGCGGGTCGTCGCAGTTCGCGACGACGACCGCCTTGGAGCCCGTGAGGCCCTCGCGCCACTTCTCCGCGAGCATGCGGGTCTCGGCGGCGCGGTCCAGCTGGTCGCGGGAGAGGTTCAGCAGGGCGATCACCTTCGGGGTGACGTCCCGGGCCACTCCGGCCAGGTACTTCTCGTCGACCTCGATTACGCCGTACTTGGCGTCCGATCCGCCCGCCAGGGCGGAGGTGATGCCCGCCGGCATGTTCGCGCCGAGGGCGTTCGAGACCACCGGGCCGCTGGCCCGCAGGGCCTCCGCGATCAGGCGGGTCGTCGTGGTCTTGCCGTTGGTGGCGGAGACGAGGACGACGTCGAGATGCTGCGCGAGCGCTCCGAGGAGGTCGGGGTCGAGTTTGAGTGCGACCTTGCCACCGATCACCGATCCGCTGCCACGTCCCGCGGCCCGCGACACCGCCGCCGCGGCCTTGCCCGCCGTCACGGCCAGTTTGGCCCGCGGCGAAAGCGGCTCTGTGTTGCCTGCCATCGTCCCTTGTCCTCCTTGCGTCGACCGGCCCCAGCCTATCCAGTACCGGCCGGGGCCCTGACCGCGGCGCCCCAGGTCGCCGCGGATCTCCTCATATATTCGCCCGTCGTACCCTTACGGCCATGCGACAGCGCGTCATTCCCGGCACCACCGGCACCGTCCGCACCATGAGCCTGCTGGGCGACCCGGTGCTCCACTCGGCCTGCGAGGAGGTCACCGCGTTCGGCCCGGCCCTCGACCGGCTGATCGAGGACATGTTCGCCACGATGTACGCCGCCCAGGGCGTCGGCCTCGCCGCGAACCAGGTCGGGGTGGGGCAGCGGGTCTTCGTCTACGACTGCCCCGACGACGAGGACGTCCGGCACGTCGGCCACATCGTCAACCCGCGCCTGGTCGAGGCCGACGGGGACGAGTTCCTCGGTCCGGAGGGCTGCCTGTCGCTGCCCGGCCTGGAGGCCGGCACGGCCCGCTTCGACCGCGCGGTCGTCGAGGGCGTCACCTCGGACGGCGCACCGGTGCGGATCACCGGCACCGGGTTCTTCGCCCGTTGCCTGCAGCACGAGTGCGACCACCTCGACGGCACGGTCTACGCGGAACGGGTCACCGGGCTGCGGGCCCGGCGGCTGCGCCGTGCGATCCGCCGGACGCCGTGGGGTGCGCGGGGCGCGCACGTCCTGGCCGACTGAACCGCTCCGCCGGCCGCAGCCGGCCGAAGCACTAGAAGCCGGGGCCGTCGGCCCGGTCGCCCGCCGTGGACAGCCGGCCCCACAGCAGGTCGGTGAGTCCGGACACCAACTCGGCGCGCCCGCAGGGGCGTTCGCTGAGCCACCAGTCCCCGGCCGCGTGCATCATGCCGACGATCCCGTGCCCCCAGACGCGGGCCAGCCGGTCCCCGTCCGGACCGAGGTCCACGCGCTCGCTGATCACCTCGGCCAGCTCCTCGCCGAGCCGGCGCAGCAGGGGCGCCGAGTGCCGGCCCACGTCGAAGCCGTGCTCCGCGCTGTGCGAGTCCTCGGTGGGGTGCATGAGGAACCGGTAGACCTGCGGCCGGGCCTCGATGGCCGCGAGGTAGGTGTCGAGGGTGGACTCGACCCTGTGCCGGCGCTCGGCGGGCGCGTCGAGCGCGGCCCTCAGCGAGGCGAGCAGGGCGTCGGTGTGCCGTACGGCCAGGGCCTGGTAGAGCCCGGCCTTGTCGCCGAAGTGGCGGTAGAGGATCGGCTTGGTGATGCCGGCCTCGGCCGCGATGGCATTCATGGATGCCTTGGGGCCGTCCCTGAGGACGACCCGGTCGGCCGCTTCGAGCAGCTCCCGCCGGCGGTGCTCGGCCGTTCCCGGCCCCCCGGCCTGCTGCGTGGTCTCCATGACGTGTTCTCTCCCCGCCCTTGCGATGGTGCGTGACGCCCACGCAACGTAACACCCCGCACACCCCGGCCACCGAATCGGCCGCGCCGCGGACGACCTCGCTTGACAGTCGCTACTCGCCGGTAACAGACTGTGGCCACCGTCGAGGTTACCGCCAGTAACGCACTGGTGGATGCACAGTTGGAGGGGACATGGCGGAGTTCACCATGGAGCTCAACGACGACCAGAAGCAGGTCCGGGACTGGATCCACGGCTTCGCCGCCGACGTGATCCGGCCCGCGGCCGCGGAGTGGGACGAGCGTGAGGAGACCCCGTGGCCCGTCATCCAGGAGGCGGCCAAGGTCGGCATCTACTCCCTCGACTTCTACGCCCAGCAGTACTTCGACCCGACCGGCCTCGGCGTCCCCATGGCGATGGAGGAGCTGTTCTGGGGTGACGCGGGTATCGCCCTGTCGATCGTCGGCACTGGGCTCGCCGCCATCGGCGTCCTCGCCAACGGCACCGAGGAGCAGATCGGCACCTGGATCCCGCAGATGTACGGCACCCCGGACGACGTGAAGGTCGCCGCCTTCTGCTCCTCCGAGCCGGACGCGGGCTCCGACGTCGGCGCGATGCGCACCCGCGCCGTCTACGACCAGGCGAAGGACGAGTGGGTCCTCAACGGCACGAAGACCTGGGCGACCAACGGCGGCATCGCCAACGTCCACATCGTCGTCGCCGTGGTCGACCCGGAGCTGGGCACCAAGGGCCACGCCTCCTTCATCGTGCCGCCGAACACCCCCGGCCTGTCCCAGGGGCAGAAGTTCAAGAAGCACGGCATCCGCGCCTCGCACACCGCCGAGGTGGTGCTGGAGGACGTACGGATCCCCGGCTCCTGCCTGCTCGGCGGCAAGGAGAAGCTGGACGAACGCCTCGCCCGGGCCCGTGAGAGGGCGAAGGCGGGCGGCGAGCGGCTGAAGAACGCGGCCATGGCCACCTTCGAGGCCTCCCGGCCGGCGGTCGGCGCGATGGCCGTGGGCACGGCCCGCGCCGCGTACGAGGTGGCCCTCGACTACGCGCGGACCCGGACCCAGTTCGGCCGGCCGATCATCGACAACCAGGGCGTGGCCTTCCAGCTCGCCGACATGCGCACCCAGATCGACGCGGCCCGGCTGCTGGTGTGGCGTGCCTCCTGGATGGCCGTCGCGGGCAGGCCGTTCACCTCGGCCGAGGGCTCGATGTCCAAGCTGTACGCGAGCGAGGTGGCCAAGAAGGTCACCGCCCAGGCCGTGCAGATCCTCGGCGGCAACGGCTTCACCCGTGAGTACCCGGTGGAGCGCATGCACCGCGACGCGGCCATATACACCATCTTCGAGGGGACGAGCGAGATCCAGCGGCTGGTGATCGCCCGCACCCTCTCCGGAATGCCGATCCGCTAGCGCGGGGCGGAGCCGAAGCGCCCCCGGACGGTCGGAGTCCGGGGGCGCCGGCGTCCGGGCACCGCTAGCGCAGGGGCGTCAGGCAGTGGAGCTTGGTGCCCTCGGCGCTGTACTCGGGCATGGCGAGGAAGTCCCGGGGACCGCACCAGTCCTGCTCCGTCGGCTGCTTGCTGACGCGGTACTCGGCATTGGGCGAGCCGCAGTCCGTGACCAGCAGCCTCTGGTGGCTCATGTCCCCTCCTTCGTTGCGGACGCAGCTGCCGACGATGAGCGGCGTCGGCTTGTCGTCCCCGTCCCCGGCCAGGATGCCCAGCACCACCAGGGTCGGGAGCGCGAAGGAGAGCAGTACCGCCGCGGCGATCAGGAGCAGGGCGGGTGGCCGCCGCCACAGCGGCCGGCCCGGGTCGAGCGGCCGCAGGATGGCCCCCGTGGGGGGAGCGAGCCGGTAGTACGCAGCCCGGGGGCCGAGGTTCATCAGCAGCGTGACGGGTGTGACGAACAGCGACAGCGGTCCCCACCAGCCCTGCCAGAGGGTGTCGGACTGCATCCGCCGGTAGGTGGCGAGCCCGCAGTCGCGGCAGAGCGGGCCCTCCGTCCGCAGGAACCGCATCAGGACGACCATCCCCTGGTGTCCGCGCACGGTCCCGGGCGCGGCGGGCACCGACCCGCAGATGCGGCAGTCGAGGACCACGGGATGCCCCGGGCCGTACGGGGTCGCCTGCGGCTGCGGAACGGCGTACGGGCCCTGCTGCGGGGGCCCCGCGGGCGGGCCGTACGGGGAGCCCTGCTGCGGCCCGTACGGGGGGTACGGGCCCGCGCCGTGCTGCGGGGGTGGACTGGCCACGGGGTTCTCCTCGCTCTCGCTGCGGCACCGGGTCGGTGATCACGGAACCCTAGCCCGGACTGTCAGGTACGCAGCAAACCCTCCACCACACGACCGAACAGCAGCCTGCTCGCCGCCGCGACCAGCGGGTCGAACGCCCGGCCCAGTCCCCGCACCCGCAGCTCCTCCCGCCAGCAGACCTCGGTCCCTCCGCCGGCCAGCGGGCTGACCACGATCTCCGCCCAGCCCCGGACCGCGCGTCCGCGCTTGACCAGCCGGACCCGTCCCGCACCCGTCCCGGACGGCGGTTGCCAGACCACGACCTCCATCGGGTCGTCGAACGTGATCCTGCCCACTCCGGTCCGGGCCGTGAAGCGGGTTCCGACGCGCGTGGGCGGCGCAGTCTCCATGATCGTCCGGGTGAGCGGGACCCGGGCGCCGTGCCGTTCCCAGGCCGTGAGCCGCAGCCACGCCTCAGCGGCAGGCAGACACGTACGGTGAACGATCCGGATACCGGGCATGAGCGCATGGTAGCCGGGCATACACACCCTGAACTGGACCGCCGATATGGGTTCCGTCCGGGGGTCGCGATCAGTAATACTCGCGGCCACCGTGGATCGCGGAATCGACCGGGTGACCACCGGCCCTCCCGCCCCACACAGCGAGGAGGTGCGCCATGTGCTCCCACCAGCCCCCCTGCCCGTCCGCCGAGAGTCCGGACCACGACGCCGCACGCAGTGTGGCCTCCCATCCCGAACAGGGTTGGAGCCTGCTCTGCAACGGCCTGTTGGTCTTCGACGACACCGGCGAACTGCTCCCCGACGGCCGCGTGGTGGAACCCCGCCGCCCGGTCCTGGTCTGAGCGAGGAGGCCGCATGCGCCAACAGCTGATCCGCAAGCCCGTCCCCAAGCCCGCACCCCGAGACCTGGATCTGCGCACACCGTCGGGCAGAACCCTCCCGTACTGACGGGAGCCCACGACAGCAGCACAGGACGTCCGCGGCCCACCGGCTGCCGGTCAGCCGGTGGGAGCCGCCGCCCCGCCCCGGAACGCGCTCTCGAACGCCGCGTCGCCGATCGCCGCACGGGCCTGCCGCTCGCCCTGCGCCCGCAGGGCCGTCAGGGAGGGTGAGCCCATCTGGGGCTGCCCCACCGTGCGCCACCAGGCGTGCCCCGTGCCCAGCAGCCGGGCCGCCAGCTCCCCGTCGCCGAGCGCCGCGACCGCCGCCGCGAGCAGGTCCAGGCCCAGCGCGATGCCGATGCGGTCGCCGAGCAGCCGCTTCCCCGACAACATGGCCCGTACGTGCCGCGACGCCTCCCCGTGGTGGCCCAGCCCCAGGGCGGCGACGGCCAGCACGTAGTCCGCGTACGCGCGCAGCCACCGCTCGTCCAGGTCGGCGCAGGCCTCGCGCAGCCCCCGCGCCTCCTCGGCAGCCTCCTCGTACCGCTGCAGGTCGCACAGGGCGTAGCAGGTCACGAGCCGGCACATCAGCAGGCCGGCGCTGTCCTCCCGCCCCCGGATCCGGGCCCGGGCCCGCGGACCCGCGAGCTCCAGCGCCCGCGCGGGGTCCCCCGGCAGCAGCAGGGACACCGAGAGCAGGTGGGCGGCCCGCAGCCGAGCCTCCGGGTCCGCGAGCCGGTCCGCGAGCCGGGTGCACTCCTCGCCGAGCTCCCGGGCGGTGGCCATGTCCCCCTGGAGGACGGCGGTCAGCCCGAGCGCCCACAGCCCCTGGGCGTACCCGGCGGCCTGTGCCGGGGCGGCCCGCAGGGCCCGTTCCAGGAATCCGCGGCCCTCGTGCACGTGCCCGCAGGAGAACCAGAAGAACCACAGGGCCCCCGCCGTCTCCAGCGCGGCCGCCGGGTCGGTGCCGAGCAGGTGCTCCAGCGCCGTCCGCAGCTGCGGGTGCTCGGTGGTCATCCTGCGGTACCAGTCGACCTGGCGAGGGCCCATCCAGCCGCGGTCCGCGGCCCGGCTGAGCGCCGCGTACCAGTGGGCGTGCCGGTCGGCGACCGTACGCACCTCGCCGAGTTCGGCCAGCCAGTCGTGGCCGTACTCGCGGATCGTGTCCAGCATCCGGTAGCGGGCGCCCGCGCCCCGCTCCTGCGTCCGCCGGACCACGGACTTGGCCACCAGCCCGGCCAGCACCCGCTCCACGCGGGCCGCCGACAGCGGGCCGCCCGAACACACCGTCCGGGCCGCGGCCACGTCGAAGTCGCCGGTGAAGACGGACAGCCGGGCCCACAGCAAGCGCTCCACCGGCTCGCACAGCTCGTGGCTCCAGCCGATCGCGGTGCGCATCGTGCGGTGCCGGGGCATCAGCGTGGACGTCCGGTCGTCCGACAGGACGTCGAACCGCACGCCCAGGCGCCGGGCCGTCTGTTCCAGTGTCCACATCCGCAACCGAGCCCCGGCCAGTTCCAGGGCGAGCGGGATCCCGTCGAGGCGTCGGCACACCTGCGCGGCCAGGGCGGCCCGCGCCGGACCGTCGAGGGCGGCCGCGGCTTCCGGGGCCGCGGCCAGGGCGGCCGCGCGGAACAGGGCGAGGGCGTCGCTGTCGGGGCCGTCGCAGGGCAGCGGGCAGAGGTCCACGACCTGCTCGCAGGGGCTGCCGAGGGGTTCCCGGGAGGTGACCAGGACCGTCAGGCCCGGCGCGGACTGCAGGAGTTCGCCGACCAGGTGGCGGCACTCGGCCACCATGTGCTCGCACGTGTCGAGGACGAGGAGGAGCTCCCGGTCGGCCATCCAGGCGCACAGCTCCTCGTCGAGCGGGCGCGCCGAATGGTCGGCCAGCCCGACGGCGTGGGCGACGGTCATGGTGAGCAGGGAGGGGTCGCGCAGCGGCGAGAGGTCCACCCACCACACCCCGTCGGGCCGGGCCTGTTCGGCGGCGGCGACGGCGCGCAGGGCGAGCCGCGACTTGCCGACGCCACCCACCCCGGTGAGGGTGATCAGCCGGTGCGTGTGCAACAGGCAGTGGAGCCCGGCGAGTTCGTCCTCCCGGCCGATGAAGACGGCCGGTTCCGGCGGCAGTCTTCCCGGTGCCTGGTCCTCCGCCGGATCGGGATCGCCGCCCGCGGAATCCGCCCGACTGTTGTTGAACGAGTACTCTCCGAACACGGATGTATTGTGCGTGATCTTCCTTACCCGACGCGCCGTTCCGTCCGTATCGCTGTCACGTCACCGGTACGGGTGCTTCCGTTCTCAGCCGGCCAGCACGATGCGCCGCTGCGCGGAGAATGCCCCCCACGTGCCGTCGGGCATGCGGGCCCGCAGCTTCAGCTCCCAGACCGTGCCGGGAGGTTCGGTCACGGTGAGCCGGTGTTCGGCGCGGCCGCCGGTCAAGGCTCCGGCACCGAATTGGATGACGGTGACGGGCCTTCCGTTGACGTGGAGTTCGTACTCCGTCGTCGGGCGGCCCGTGTCGGGGGCGGCCCACGCGAGGGTGACGGCGCCGGGGGAGGCGGTGACGGTGAGGTCCGACGGCGCGGTGCCGGGGCCCCGGCCGGGCGCGGCTGCGGTGGTGGCCTCGGCCGCCGGGCCGTCGGGGGAGGAGTTGTCCGCGCCGTCGCGGGCCCGGACGGTGAAGGTGTAGGCGGTCTCCGGCTGGAGGCCGGTGAGGGTGGTGGAGGTCTCGGCCGGGCCGGCGGTGTGGATCCGGACGCCGCCCTGGTAGACGTCGTACGCCGTCACGCCCGTGTCGTCGGAGGCGGCGGACCAGGACACCACCGCCGAACGGGGACCGTCGGCGCGGGCCGTGGTACGGGCCGGGGCCGTGGGGGGCGTACGGTCCTCGGCCCGGGCGGCCGGGGTGGTGGCCGCGGCCTCGGCGCCGGGGGCGGAGGTGTTCCCGGCGGCGTCGCGGGCCCGGACCGTGAAGACGTAGGCGGTCTGCGGGACCAGGCCGGTGACGTCCACCATGGTCCGGTCCGCCGGGAGTTCGCGCACCAGCCGGCCGGCCGCGAAGACCTGGTAGTTGGTGACCCCCTCGCCCGCGGGGGCCGGCTGCCACATCACGTGCACGGAGGTGGCGCTGCCGGCCTGGGCGGTGATCCCGGCGGGGGCGGCCGGGGGAGTGGTGTCGGCGGAGGAGCAGGCCGTGAGCCCGGCGGCGGCGCAGGCGGCGGCCAGGCCGAGGGCGGGCAGGGGGGCGGGGCGTCGCACGGGGCCTTCCTCGGCTCGGCTTCCTCGTGGTCCTTCGGGCTTGCGGTCCTCGTAAAGGTCTAGACATATATGGCATGCGGGTCGACGGTCGGGCAAGACCCGTGCGGCAGGCGGTCCGCCGGGCGTCCGTCCTGCTCCCACCCCTCCGCCGGGACGGCGACCGGACCCGGCGGCGCGGACTCCGCGGTCGTCGGCCGCACCGAACGCCCCCGGTTCACCGGAGGGACCGCCTGCCACCATGCTTGAACTCGGCGACATCACCGCCGGCCACGACCGCCGCCTCCCCGTAGTCCGCGGCGCCCACCTCACCCCGCACCCGGGGGAATCCCTCGGCCTCCTCGGGCCCAGCGGCTGCGGCAGGTCCACCCTCCCCCGGGTCGCCGCCCTCCTGCACCGCCCGGACCTCGCCACCGTCACCCTCGACGGCCGGACCGTCACCGGCTTCCGCCACCGGGCCCGCGCAGCCTGCGCACCGCCGTCGGCGTCGTCTTCCAGCAGCCCCGGCTCTCCGCCGACCCCCGCCTGCGGCTGCGCGACCTCGTCGCCGAACCGCTGCGCGCCACCGGCCGGCGCCGCGAGGCCGCCGCCGCGGTCGCCGCGCTCGCCGACCGGGTCGGCCTCGGCACGGACCTGCTCGACCGGCGCCCCCCCCCACGAGGTCAGCGACGGCCAGCTGCAACGCGCCTGCCTGGCCCGCGCGCTGGTGCTGCGCCCGAACTGGCTGGTGTGCGACGAGATGACCGCCATGCTCGACGCCTCCACCCCTGCCGCCCTGGTCGGCGTCGTCGAGGAGTACCGGGCCGAGACCGGCGCAGGGCTCCTCGCCGTCTGCCACGACCCCGTCCTGCTCGATCGCTGGTGCGACCGCACGACGCGCTCGGACGAGGTCGTCAAGCACTGACCGATCGTCACGGACGGTCAACACCCGTACGGCCGACACGGGTTTCGCCCGGGAGCACCCCCTCCTACGCCACCATGGCGCCCGCACAAGGAGGTATCAATGGTGATCTCGCTCTCCGTGGCCGTCCTGCTCTTCGTCCTGGCGTGGGTCTTCATGCGCAACGGCGGACTCAAGTTCTCGCACGCCCTCGTCTGCGTCCTGCTCGGCTTCCAGCTCGCGGGCAGCGGCATGGCCGAGACCATCCACGAGGGGGTGGCGGCCACCGCCCAGGTGGTCTCCGGCATCGACCCCTGACCCCTGCGCGGCGCGGTGCCGCGGCCGACTGTTGCACCCCCGTGAACCATCCGGCAGCTCCATGGACTCCTCGGGCACGGCGCTCTAGCGTCGGGCGGCGGCGCGACATCAGACGCTTTGTCAACGAGCCCGAGGAGAAAGGAGGGAGACCGGATGATGCGAAGAGCGCTGAACTGCGCCGCAGTCCCGGCCCTGATCGCCCTGACCGCCCTGTACGGGGCCGCCCCGGCGCAGGCGGAGGAGATACCCAAGGCCCCCGGCCACCGGCTGGTCGCCCCCTACGAGGGCGGCCCGGCCGCCGCCGCCCCGCTGCCCGGTCAGGCCCCGCCGCAGCACCCCCACCTCGCACCCAACGGCCCCAGCGGCATGCACTCCGACGCGGCCGGCAGCGCCACCTCCCCCTGGTCCGGCCCGCTCGGCAGGAACCCTCAGGTGACCAGCGAGAGGATCGCCGCCCTCGGTGGCGAGTGCGCGACCGCCACCTTCGACTCGGGCGGCCGGCTGGTGACGGTGTGCGGCACCTTCTCCGGCTTCCGGGTCAAACTGCTGGAGCCGCGTACCCTCGCCACCCTCGCCGAGTACCGGCTCCCGCAGCGGTCCTCGACCGTCGAGGCCATCACCACCCTCGACTTCACGAAGATCTTCAAGGACACCTCCGGCGGCGCCTACTTCTACCTCGACGACCAGGACCGGGCCGTGCTGGCCGACTCCCGCCAGCACGTGCTGCGGCTCGCCCACGCCCGGACCCCCGGCGGCAGCTGGGAGTTCACCGTCGAGGACGACTGGGACCTCACCGGGGTCGTCCCGCACGACTGCATCGGGTGGACCAACCTGCGGCCCAGCGGCACCTGCGACCCCGTCACCTCGGTGATGCCCGACTGGGACGGCCGCATCTGGTGGGTCACCCGCCAGGGCCCGGTCGGCACGGTGGACCCGCAGACCGGAACCGTCCGCCACGTCCGGCTCGACGGCGAGGAGATCCAGAACTCCTTCTCGGTCGCCGAGGACGGCGTGTCCATCGTCAGCGACCACGCCCTGTACGGCTTCCGCGCCGCCCCGGACGGCACCCCCGAGGTGCAGTGGCGCCAGACGTACGACCGGGGCACGGGCACCAAGCCCGGCTCCGTGAACCAGGGCTCGGGCACCACCCCGGACCTCTTCGGCGACGGCTACGTCGCGATCACCGACAACGCCGACGACCGGATGAACGTCCTCGTCTTCCGGCGCGGCGCGGACGTGCCCGCCGACCGCCGGCTCGTCTGCAGGGTCCCGGTGTTCGGACCGGGCGCCTCCACCACCGACAACTCCCTGATCACCTGGGGCAACAGCATCGTCGTCGAGAACAACTACGGCTACGAGAACCCCACCAGCGTGCTGCTGGGCCGGTCCGTCGTCGGCGGCGTCACCCGGATCGACGTCCGCGCGGACGGCAGCGGCTGCGACACCGTGTGGCAGAGCCCGGTCCGCGCCCCCTCCGTGGTCCCGAAGCTCTCGACCGCGAACGGACTGCTGTACTTCTACGAGAAGGAGCCCCACGCCTGGGGCATCGACGCCTGGTACCTGACGGCGGTGGACTTCCGCACCGGGGAGCGCCGCTGGCGCCGGCTGACCGGGACCGGGCCGCTCTACGACAACAACTGGGCTCCGATCACCCTCGGGCCCGACGGCACCGCGTACGTCGGGGTCTTCAACGGCATGGTCGCCGTCCGCGACGGGGACTGACCGCGGGGCGCGCACGGGCGAGAGGGCCGGGCGGGCGGGGCGGGCCGGACGGGACTACCCGCCCCCGCCCCACCGCACGCGGAGGCGGCGGGTGGTTCACTGGCGGGCATGCCCTTCGAGAACTACGGCGTGCTGTCGGGAACCCTGCACCGCCACTTCCGCGACCGGCCCGACGACCAGGGCCGCTGGTTCCACGTGCACCTGGAGGTCGACACCCCTGCCGGGCGCTACGGGGTCGCCGTCGACGTCGACAGCAAGAAGTCCGAGGTCGGAGTCGAGTGGAAGGTGCTCACCCTGCACCCCTCGGTGCTGGAGCCCGTGGACGCGCCGGAGCCCGGCTACCACGACCTCGCCCGCGCCAGCGGGTCCGGCGCCGTCGACCACCTGCGCCACCCGGCCCTCGCGGACCACCCGGGCTTCCTCTTCCTGCCCCGCCCGCCGGCCTGGATCCAGCGGCTCCGGGAACGGATCAGCCCGGCCCGGCCGTGGACCGCCGGCAGCTACCTGGAGGCCTCGGCGGCGCTGGAGCCGATCCTGGTGCCCGGTCGGCAGGTCCTCGTCTTCGGCGAGCCCTTCGACTCCGGGCTCGGCATGCACAACGTGCACCAGAACCAGGGCGACCCGTACGGCAGCGAGTGGTGGGAGGAGAACGGCACCTGGCAGGACGGCGCCACGATGACCCGCCGCGACGACGGCCTCTACGACGTCTTCCTGTCCCGCTTCTCCACCCAGGCCGGCGCCACCGACGACGACGGCCACCCCCTCCCGGCCGCGGTCCCGCACTGATGCGGTGACGGGAAGGCGTCCGCCCCGGGCGCCGGCCCGCGGCGTGGTGCCGCAGAGCCGCCGCCCGGGGCGGGGCACGGGGTGGGCGGGCCGTCGGCCGGCCGCGGATCAGGCGCCCGGCGGGACGTGCGTCGGGCGGCCCCGGCCGCGGGTGAGGGAGTAGCCGAAGACGCCCGCCAGGGCGGCGAGCACACCGCCGGCCGCGGTCCAGATCCAGCGGTCGGACCAGCGGCCGCTCGACCAGCCCCCGTCCGGTTCGCCGATGGCGGCCGGCGGCTGCTTCCCCTCCTTCTTCGCGGCCTCGACGGCCGCGGCACGGGCCGTGATGCCGGGGACGAGCGGCTCGGCGACGGCGCCGTCCGAGGCGAACGCACCCCCGGTGTCGCTCACGTCGGCCCGCATCTCCGCCCGCACCTTCCGACCCAGGTCCTCCTGGGCCAGGTTCACCGCGGTCAGGCGCACGTAGTAGCTGCCCGGCAGCGGGTCGTTGGCCCACGGCTCGGCGCCCGGGCGGACCGTGCGCAGCGTGCAGGACAACTCGACCGTCGCGGCCTCCTTGGCCGCCGACGCCGCCTGCGCGGCGTACGTGCACGGCTGCCGGCGGCGCAGGCCGTCGTACACGTCCAGCCGCCACGTCGACGCCGCGTGGCGGGACGCCGCGTCGGGCAGCTTCACCGTGGCCCGGACCGTGGCCCGCTGCCCGGAGTCCAGCGGGAGCACCCAGTACAGGTAGTCACCGGTGGAGGCCTCGGCCGTGGCGACCTGGCCCGGCTTGACCGGCGCGGCCGTGCCGAAGGCCGTGCCGGCCTCCGTCGGGCCGGACGCGGCCCCGCTCGGGCTCGCACTCGCCGAGGGGGTGTCGGCCGCGGCTGCTCCGGCCGTGGCCAGGGCGGCGCCGGCGGCCAGCAGCGCGGCGGTCACCATCCGTACGGTACGCATCAGTTGGTCCTCCAGACCGAGACACGCCAGCGGGAGAGCCAGCCCCACACCAGGCCCGCGAGGAGACCGGCGAGCACGAGGACGCCCAGCAGCCACCAGCCGCGGCCGAGGCCGAACGAGGCGACGTCGGCGGAGTCGTCGGGGCCGTCGACCAGGTCGACGGTCAGCTCCACCGGCATGCCCGGCGTCGTCTTGACGTTGGCGGGCGCCGAGAAGGAGTTGCTGACCTGCAGGCAGACGGTCTCCACGGCCGGCTTGCCGTCCCCGGCCGTGCCCTCGTCCTCGTCCCCGTCGGACGCGGCCTTCGGGTAGCGCAGCCCCGTCGAGATCACGTCGGTGCGGCCGTCGCCCGCCTCCGAGCCGCGCACGATCTCGCGGCCGGGGACGGTCGTGGCCCGCAGCAGCACTCCGTAGTCGCTGTTGACGGCGCGGTCGACGCCGATGCTCACCGAGGCGCGCAGCTCCTGGCCGGGCTTGACGTCCACCTGGTACCAGCGGTGCTCGCCGAAGGCCTCGCGGTCGGTGTACAGGCCCGCGCCCAGCTTCGGGGCGCCCTGGCACTGCTTGGCGCCCTGCGTCGCCACCGGGGTGACGACGGGGGCCGCCGCCCGGTCCACGAGCTGCTTGACGCGGCCGGAGAGTTCCGCGGTGTGCTGCACCGAGGTGTAGGTCCCGCCGGTGGCCTCGGCGATGCAGACCAGCTGGTCGCGGGTCTTGGCGTCGGGCACCAGGCCGAGCGTGTCGATGACCAGGTGGATGCCCTGGGCGGCGATGTCACGCGCCACCTCGCACGGGTCGAGCGGGGCGCAGGTGTCCTCGCCGTCCGTGATCAGCACGATACGCCGGGTGGCGTTGCCGCCCTTGAGGTCCTCGGCCGCGCCGAGCAGGGCCGGGCCGATGGGGGTCCAGCCCGTGGGGGCGAGGGTCGCCACGGCGGTCTTGGCCTCGGTCCGGTTCAGCTTGCCCACCGGGTAGAGCTGCTTGGTGTCCTTGCAGCCGAGCTGCCGGTCCTCGCCCGGATAGGTCGCCCCGAGCGTCCGTATCCCCAGCTGCACCTCCTCCGGCGTGGCGTCCAGGACCTCGTTGAAGGCCTGCTTGGCCGCCGCCATGCGGGACGTGCCGTCGATGTCCGTCGCCCGCATCGAGCCGCTGACGTCCAGCACCAGCTCGACCTTGGGCGAATCCTTCCCCGCCGGTTCGCCGGCCGCCGCGCTCGCCGGGAACAGCCCGACCGCGAGCGTGGCGAGCAGGCCGCATGCCCCGGCCGCCACCCATCTTCTTGTGATCATCGCCGGATCGTATTGAGGATCGTGCGGCAATCCAAACCGTCCGCTGCGGGCCGCACCGCCCGCGACTACCCTGGAGCAGGGGGCGGTGTGCCCGTGTGCCCGGCCCGGAGGCGACCCCATGAGACGACGCCATCACTTCCACATCGACCATGCCGGGCATTCCGTCAGCACGACCATCGAGACGGGGCACCGGGTGGAGGTGGAGGTCCTGGTCGACGGCAAGGAGACCGGCCACGCCACCACGCACGGTGACCGGCCCGTCCTCGTCCACGTGGAGCTGCCGACCGTACCGCCGACACCGGTGACCGTCCGCGCCACGCCGGGCCCCGGTGTGCCCCGCTGCGTCCTGGAGGCACCGGACGCCGCCCAGCCGCTGGTGATGTCGCCCCGACCGTACTGAGCGGCACGCGCGGGCCGGGGGCCGGTGCGCGTGCCGCTCTGCGGATGCCGGAGCCGGGTCAGGGCCGGGCGGGCGTCAGCTCGCCTGGAGGGTGACGTCGTCCACGACGAAGGACGTCTGCAGGGACGGGTCCTCCGTGCCCCGGAACTGCAGCGTCACGGTCTGCCCGGCGAACCGGGAGACGTCGTAGCTCTTCAGGACGTAGCCGGGGGCCGCGTCCACGTTGGAGAGGGTCTCCAGCGTCTGGCCGCCGACGGAGACGGTGAACCGGTCGTAGACCACGTCCTCGTACTCGTCGGTGTCGATGTGCAGCTGGAAGGAGAGCCGGGCCGTGGTACAGCCCGCCGGCAGGGTCAGCGTCTGGGACGCGCTGTCGGTGTGCGTGCTGCCGTAGCCGTTCAGCCAGGCCATGTACGAGCCGCTGTGCGGGACCTGGCCGGACTGGTTGGTGATGACCCCGGTGGTGGCGGTCCACGGGCTGCTGCCGTTCTCGAAGCCGCCGTTGACCACGACCTGCCGCGGGGTGCAGCTGCCGCCGCCGCCCCCGACGGTCAGGGTGTAGGTGGTGCTGTGGCTGACCGTGCCGGTACCCGTGACGGTCAGGGTGTACGTGCCCGCAGTCGTGCCGGAGCCGACCTGGACCGAGAGCGTCGAGGAGCTGCCGGACTGCACGGACGCCGGGTTCAGCGTCGCGGTCACGCCGGCCGGGGCTCCGGAGACGGTGAGGGCGACCGTCTGCGGACTGCCGCTGACGGTCGTGGTGTTGACGGTGGAGGTGACGCTGCCGCCGGGCTCGGTGGAGCCGGAGGCCGGCGAGGTGCCGATCGAGAAGTCCTGCGCCGGGGTGCCGCCGCCCACCGCCTGCTGCCAGACGGTGTACGCGACACCGTCCGCGCTGCGGTCCAGGACGGTGGCGTTGATGTTGCTCGCGGTGTCGCAGGAGCTGTGGTAGCAGCCGTCGTACGCGGCGCCCGCGGTGCCGCCCCACTTCGCCGCCTGCGCCGAGGTCTTGCGGGCGCTGGCGCCGGCCGCGTAGCCGGAGGTGGGGATGCCGGCCTGCTGGAAGGAGTAGTCGTCGCTGCGGCCCTGGCCCTCGGTGTTCTCCTCGGGCGCGAGGTTGAGGGAGGTCCAGTACGCCTTGAGGGGGGCGCCGGCGGCGGAGTTCAGGTTGTTGATGAAGTAGCCGCCGTTGGGCGAGCCGACCATGTCGAAGTTGTAGTACGCCTTGATGGCCGCCTTGTCGGCGCTGCCGAGCCGGCCCACGTAGAACTCGGAGCCGTTGAGCCCCTGCTCCTCGTCGGTCCACCAGGCGAACCGCACGTGCTTGGTCAGGGCCGGGTTCTTCTGGGCGAGGACGAGGGCGTTCTCCAGCAGGGTGGCCGAGCCCGAACCGTTGTCGTTGATGCCCGGTCCGGCCGATACGCCGTCGAGGTGCGCGCCGAACATGACGACCTGGTCGGCGGGCCCGCCGGGCCAGTCGGCGATCAGGTTGTCGGACGGGTAGGTGCAGGAGGTGCAGGCCTGCTCGGTGACGGTGTATCCGGCCGCCTGGAGCTTGCCCTTCACGTACGCCAGCGACTGGGCGTACCCGGCGCTGCCGGCGCGGCGGTGGCCGCCGTTCTGCGAGGCGATCGTGTTCAGCTGCGTCAGGTGCGCCTGCACGTTGGACACGCTGATGTCCGGCGGGGAGGTGCCCGGCGGGGTGCCGCCCACGTTGAGCGCGTAGTCGACGGTGTGGGCCAGGCTCGGCCCCTGGCCCTTGACGGTGACGGTGGAGGCCCCCGGGGCCGCGTTGGCCGAGGCGGACAGGGTCAGCGTCGCGGACTGGCCGGACTGCACGGTGGCCGGGCTGAAGGTGGCGGTCACCCCGGACGGCAGTCCGGACGCGGTGAGGGCCACCTGCTGGGCCTGGCCGCTGGTGGTGCTGGTGGTCACCGTCGCGGTGACCGAGCCGCCCTGCTGGACGGTGCCCGAGGCGGGGTTCAGGGCTAGGGAGAAGTCGTCGTTCTGGCCGCTGGGGGTGCAGGTCGGGTCGGCGGACTGGGCGGGCACGCTGATGGCGTCCCAGGCGGCCTTGGTCCTGTCGAACAGGTTGCAGGTGGCCGGGTCGAGGGACTTGGCCGAGCTGAGGGTCGCCGTCCGGTACTTCTTGTACGACATGCTGCTGGTCTTCAGCAGCATCCCGCCGTAGAAGATCCTGCCGGCGTTCTGGACGCCGACACCGTTCACCGTGGACCCGTTGCAGGTGGCGCTGCTCGGCTTGCCGCCGCCCGGGTTGCTGCCCTCGGCCAGCAGGTAGAACCAGTGGTTCAGCGGGCCTGCCGCCGCGTGCACCTCGGTGCCGGGGATCGCGGAGCTGTAGCAGGACGGGTCGTTGTTGATCGCCGACGGGTTGTACATGTTCCGGATCGGCCCGCGGCCCTGGAGGTTGACGGCCTCGCCGACCGTGTAGTCCGGGGTGTCGTACGGGGCGGGCTCGTTGGCGTACGCCTCGGTCAGCGCCCCGAAGATGTCGCCGGTGCCCTCGCCGAGGCCGGCCTCCTGGCCGGAGGTGCCGCCGGGGGTGGTGGAGTCGACGGCGTGCCCGTACTCGTGGGCAACGACGTCGATCCCGGCGATCCACTCGTTGGCGCTGTTGCGCCCGATGGTGACCGAGCTGCCGTCCCAGTAGGCGTTGAGCTGGCCCAGGCCGACCTTGGCGGGGAAGCTGCGGCCGGAGCCGTCGACCCCGTTGCGGCCCAGCCACTGGCCGAGCATGTCCCACTGCTTCTGGGCGGCGAACATCAGGTCCGTGCAGCCGGTCTCCCTGGAGGTGGGGTTGCCGGTGCCCCAGGAGTCCGTGGACTTCGTGAAGACGCTGCCGGTGCTGTAGTCCGCGCAGCTCAGACCGGTGCGGTTCGGGTCGCGCAGGGAGTAGGAGCCGCCCGAGGCGGTGGTGTCGATGGTGAGCGGGTTCGGGCCGTTCCACTTGCTGCTGCCGGTGCCGGCGACGACCTCGTCGTGGCGGTCGACGACCTTGCCGGTCCGGGCGTCCACGAACACGTGCAGGCGGCTGGGCGCGTCCTTGGTGCTCCCGGAGAGCACGGTCTCCCAGGCCAGGTACGGCCGGTCGTCCTTGAGCCGGACGACGAGACGGCTGCTCTCGACCTTGTCGACGGCGGCCAGTTCCCTGCGGGAGGTGGTTTCGGCCGTCTTCGCGCTGACGGACGGGGTGGTCGCCACGTCGATCACGGTCGACGAGGCCGACTGCACGGCGCGGACCCGGCCCTGGCCGTCGGCCAGGACCACGGCGTCACCGCCGACGACGGGCAGGCCGCGGTAGCTGCGCTCGTAGGCCACCGAGTACAGGTCCTGCACCCAGGGGGTGACCTGGCGCCGGTCGTACTGCTGCTGGGCCGCGTTGACCAGGGTGTCGAGGCCGCTCCTGACCGCCGCGTCGGCGGCGGCTATGGCCCGTTCCGCGGGCGAGGGCTGCGCGGCTCCGACGGCCCGGGCCGCTCGGGCGGGTTCGGCGGCGTGTGCCGCGCCGGCCAGCGTGCCGGCGAGGCCGGCGGTCAGCGCCATGGCCGCCACGGAAGCCATCCATCTCGTGGGCTGCAAGAGTCCACTCCGATCGTGTGGGGGGTGGGGGGGCTGGCTCGTTCGCCGCCGAGTATGGGCGTGGACATGGCGAGATTGGGACATCTCTGCAGGCATAAGGTCCGCGTTATGTACGGGTCGCATCACGCTTCGTAAGCTGCCGGGATGCAGCTGGAGTTGAGACATCTGCAAGCCGTCTGCCAGATTGCCGAGGCCGGCAGCCTGGGCGGCGCGGCGCGGCGGTTGGGCGTCTCCCAGCCCGCGCTCTCGGCCCAGCTCCGCAGGATCGAGCGGGTCACCGGCGGCGAGCTCTTCGTCCGTGGCCGGTCCGGCGTGGAGCCCACCCCGCTCGGCCAGTACGTCCTGTCGAAAGCCCGCCGCGTACTGGACGAGATGGAGGCCCTCGGCGCCGAGACCCGCACCATGGCCACCGACACCCCGCTGCGGCTCGGCTGCATCCTGCTGGTGCTCGTCGACGGCCTGCTGGCCCGCACGGACCTCACCCTGTCAGGCCGGGAGATCACCGTGGACGTGGAGCACTCGGTCACGGCGCTGGTACGGATGCTCGGCGCGGGCCGGTACGACGTCGTCCTCTACGGCGAGGTCAACGACCACGAGGTGGCGCTGCCCCGGGGCGCCCTGGCCAGGACCCTGATCCCCAAGGAGCCCTTCTGCATCCGCATGGCCACCCGCCATCCCCTGGCCGGCCGGGCGGCCCTCGCTCTGGCCGACCTCGCGGGCGAGCAGTGGATGACCCTGGTCGAGGACGACGACGGCGGCCCCGAGGCGCTCGTCGCAGCCTGCGCCGCGGCCGGCTTCGTGCCGTCGCTGCGCTACCGGATCACCGACCGGCAGATGCGCCACCACCTGGTCGCGGCCGGCCGGGCGATCTCCCTCACCCAGCCCACCGCCCCGGCGTTCGAGGGCACGGTGATGCGGCCGCTGCTCGGCACCCCGATCAGCGGCCGCATCCGGCTGGCGTGGAACCGCTCGACGGTGTCGAACGGGCAGGCCGACCTGCTCTACCGGGCGGCGGCCGGGGCGTACCTGGCCAACGTGGACAACAACGCCTTCCACCGGGCGTGGTGGGACGCCCACCCGGAGGTGCACCCGGTCCTCGACTGAGGCCGGGCGGCGCGCCCGCCGGCCGGTCAGCCGACGGGAGCCTCCACGGGCTCCACCGGGTCGAGCGGCCGCGCGGCCCGGACCAGGCCGGCGACGTGCGCGGTGACCATGTCGAGGATGTCCTGCGCGGCGCGGCCGTCGCCGAGGACCAGGAAGTTCAGCGTGAGGCCGTCCGTCATGGCGGCCAGGTAGCGGGCCAGGACGGGCACCGGGACGCTCAGCTCGAAGGCCGGACCGCCGCGGACCTGCTCGATCAGCTCGGCGTACGTCGCGCAGTACAGCTCGTGCTGGCGCCGCGCGAGGTGCTCGAACCCGGGCTGGCGCAGGGCGTACTGGGTGAGCTCGTAGGTGAGCATGTGCTCGGCCGGGCTGGCGCGGACGTGGTCCCAGTAGGCCCGGAAGCCGGCCCGTACCGTCTCGTGGAGGGTGGCGCGCGGCCGGATCGCCTCCTTCACCACCCCGAGGTAGTGGTCGGTGATCGTCTCGATGACCGATTCCAGCAGCGCCTGCTTGGAGTCGAAGCAGTAGTGGAAGACGCTCAGCGACACGCCCGCCTCCGCCGCGATGGAGCGGGTCGTGGTCCGGGCGACGCCGTCGCGGGCCATCGCGCGGATCGCGGCCTCGGTGAGCTGCCTGCGCCGCTCGGCCAACGGCATCCGTGGCATCGGTGTTCCGTTCCCTTCGTGGGGGCGTGCGGGGGCGTGCGGCGTGGAGGGCGCGTGGGGAACGCGCGGGTGGCCGGGACCGGCCGGATCGGTTGCGGATCCGGACGGCCCCGGCCGGGGTCGGTGCCTGCCCCTGTGGTGTCGTCAGCTGCCGTCAGCTGCTGAAGACGCCCACGTCGTAGAGGGAGTAGCCCCACTGGGTGCCGCGTCCGAGGCAGTCGACCCGTACGTAGCGGGCCGGTACCCCGGAGAACTGCGCGGTGTCCAGGCCGCCGTCCCCGGCGGTCGTGGACCAGACGGTCTGCCAGTTCACGTCGTCGGAGGACACCTCGATGCGGTACGACCTGCCGTACGCCCGCTCCCATTCGAGGGTGACCCGCTTGACGAGCTGCGGCGAGCCGAGGTCGATGCGCAGCCACTGGCCGTCGCTCCAGCCGCTCGCCCAGCGCGACCCGCGGTCGCCGTCCACGGCCCGGCCGGCCGCGTAACTGACGAACGGGTTCCACTCGGTGGAGCTGGCCGAGGCGGACGCCCCCGCGGCGAGGTTCACGCCCGCCTTGTGCTTCTCGGACGCGCCCCAGGTGCGCAGGTAGGACTCGGCGCCCTGGAAGAGGTCGTCCACGACCTCCTGGCCGCCGACGTTGCGGATGTCCTCGATCCAGTCGGGGACCATGCCGTAGTGCGCGGCGCCGTCGGTGTTGAAGTCCCACGTGCGCTGCCCGGTGGTCTGCCGGTCGATGAGCGAGCCGCCGTCGGTGCTGCGGTACGGGTAGCGGACCGGGTTGGGGGCGTCCGCCCCGCGGGGACCCGGCCAGCCGCCGACGCCGTTCATGTCGGTGCCGAAGCCGTAGCCCACGCCGTACCTGTCACGCAGCGCGGCGTTGCGCTTGGCCTCCGCGCTGAAGCCCTCGGCGCCGCCCATGTACGCGGTGGCGAAGCCGCCGAGCTTGTAGAGGCGCTCCAGCCAGCCCTGGTCCATCCAACTGTGGGAGGAGATCACGCCCGGGTAGGACTCGGTCTCCAGGATGTCGAGGGCGCGGCCGGCGGCCTTGACGCTCATGTGGTCGACTTCGAGCATCATCTTGCGCTTCATCATCCCGCGCACGGCGTACTCACCGAGCTCGGTCAGCCCCCGGGTGTTGCACCGTGCGTCGGCGGCGTACGAGGGCACCGACACGCCGGCCGGGAGCTCCTTCTGCGCGGCGGGTGCCGCGGCCAGCCCGATGGGGTTGTCGTGCTGCGGGCCGGTGCACTGCTCGGTCTTCCAGAAGGTGCCCGTGGACAGGAACTGGCCCACGTTGATCGCGGTGCCCAGGGCGCCCTCGTCGAAGCGCACCCCGCACAGCGCGTTGTCGAACTTGTGGCACAGGAACATGCTGCGCACGCCGATCCGGTACAGCTCGTCCAGGCCGCGGTCGATGTCCTCCCGGCTGCACTGGCTGATGTCCAGGATCTGCTTGCAGCCGAACGGCTCGGAGGTCTCCACCCCGAGGATGACGGCCAGCTTGCCCTGCTGGATGACGTCGCGGGCCTGGGCCGAGTCGGTGACGATCCGGAACCAGCCCTTTCCGGGGCCGCCGTACATCCTGTCGATGTAGGCCTGCATGTCGTACGTCTTCTGGGCCTCCAGGCGGATGGCGGTCATCTCGTCGCAGCCGCGGTCCTTGAAGAAGTAGACCGAGCAGATCACCCCGTTGGTGACGAGGTCGTTGACGAGGACACGCTGGCCGCCGCGCCAGGCCCGCTCGATCCACGCGTAGTAGTTCTGCTGGTGGGTGAGCGAGTCGTGGGCGGGCCAGTCCTTGAACGTCGGCCAGCCGTCGGGGTCGTGCTTGCCGTCGCCGCCCTTGGTGATGAAGTCGAAGATCGCGAGGGTGCCGTCGGGGTAGTGCTCCGGGCAGTCCTTGAGCGCGTCGGCGACGCCCAGCTCCGAGAACGGCTTGCCGCAGATGAGGCGGCCGCCGAAGCCCTCGTTGGACATGATGTGGTCGTGGGCGTCGACGAAGCCGCGCACGCGGCCCTGCGCGTCGGTGCCCTTGAAGGGCTCGCCCGTGACGTTGATCTGGGAGTCCTGCCCGGGGCGGGCGGTCGGGACCCACCAGCCGGTCTCGGCCGGGGCGGCCGCAGTACCGGCGGCGCCGGCGGCGGGTTCGGCCGCGGCTCCGGTGACCGGGCCGAGGCCGACGGCCATCAGACCGGCCAGGAGGATCGCGAGGACCGCAAGGGGCCTGCGGCGGCCGGGTGGTAGTCGGGTCATGTCATCACCACTCACGTCATCGGGAGGCGGAGGGCGCGGTCGAGGACGCAGACCGTCCGAGGCCGGCGATTGTCATGTCCCGCGCGAATTTGCGACGAGGATCGCCACTGCCGACCGGAGAGTCAAGAGTCCGGGACACCTGACCTGATGATGAATCAGGTACCGCCGGACCGCTCCCGGCGCCCGGCCGGGCCTGCGACGACGCCCCGCCGGACACCGGGAGCGCACCCCCGGCGGCCCCCCGGACGGCCCGGGGCGGTAGGGTCGTGGGCGGACTGTGCTGGTTTCCACCGAAGCGTCGGCACAAGGTCAGGGCCGTTGTCGATCACGGGCCGTGCTGCCGCACCGGCAGCCCCGACCGCGCCGCCCGCCCTCGCCCCCTGCCCGTCCGGAACCCACCGCCATGAGCACCGTCACCCCGCCGCGCGCGCCCGCGCGCCCCACGCCCGCCGCCGCGGCCCACAGCATCAGCGGGGCCACCCTGGTCCTGCTCGCGCTCGTCGGGATCGGCGCCGTCATCCACGAGCCGGTCCTCATACCGTCCCTCGCCGCCAGCGCCGCCCTGGTCCACAGCGCACCCGCGCTGCCGCTCTCCCAGCCCCGCAGCGTGATCGTCGGGCACCTGCTCGGAGCCCTGGTCGGCTACGCGGTGCTCGCCGCCGCGGGCAGCACCCCCTGGGCCGCGGCCGTCGCCGGCGGGCTCGCCCTGGCCGCGAACACCGCCGCCCGCACCCCGCACTCGCCGGGCTGCGCCAGCGCGGTGATCGTCGTCCTGCAGACCCCCGCGCCCGGCCGCTTCGTCCCCCTCCTCCTCGGGTCGACGGTCCTGCTCGTCCTCACCGGGTACGCCGCCTCGCGCATGCGCCCCAAGGCCCCCCGCTACCCCGCCTACTGGTGGTGACCCCCCGGCCTACGCCGCCTCCCGCGTGAAGCGGCCCTCACGCCGGGCCGGGCTGAGGTAGGCGTAGCCGCCGCCGTGCGCGAAGTCGAGGAAGTGCGGCCCGCCGTCGCCGTCGCCGAGCCGGAAGAAGAACCGCCACGGCGCGGCGCAGCCGGCCCGGTCCGGGTAGCGGTGGTCGGGGCGCCCTCCGAGGTAGTCGCGTACGGGCAGCACCCCGTCCTCCTCCAGCTCCTCCGCGGCTTCCTGCGGCACGGGGGCGAGCTCGACCTCCACAGGGGCCTGCCGCGGGTCCCCGCCGGGCCGATCACGGCGAGATCCGGGATCCGGCCGCCGGCTGCACGGGGAGCACGGCCTCGCCGTCGTCCGCGCGGTCGCCCCGGGTCTCGTAGTCGTCGTACGCGAGGAACAGGTACGCCGGCCCCGGCATGCCGTCGGCCTCGCCGGGCACCGGGACTGGCCGATGCATTCCCGTGGCCCACCCGTCGACGGCGAGACGGGGCAGCACGGCTCGCCGAGCCACACCGGTGCGCCGCCCGGCTTCGCCACGGGCGCGGTGACGGGGGCGGCGGCCGGCCCTCGCCACGGGCCTCTGCACGATCGCGCTCCGACCCTGGTGCCGTGGCCCTGACGGCCGGGCCGGGGGCCGGGGCGAGGGGTGGCGTCGGGACGGGGCGCGAACCGCCGACGGCCGCAGCCCGCCCGCGGAAGCCCGGGCCGGCGTCGGGGTCCGCCAGGGGGACGGGCCGGAACCGTACGGCCCCGCGGACCCGTTGCGGTGCTGGTGGTGCCGTGAGCTGGAAGGGTGCACCGCCTCGCGATGCCCGGCACGGCCCCCGCTGCGTCCTCGGACCGCGCGGAGGACGTCCTGTAGGTGTCGCGAGCCTCCGCCGTGCGGCGCACCGCACCGGACGCCGGGGGCGGCAGACCCTTGCGGTCCACCGCCTCGCGACGCTTGCCCAGCTACCGCTGGGAGGTGCCCCCGAGCACGGCGCCTCGCCGCGTCGTCGGACCACGCAAGTACGTCCCGTACGAACCGCGGCCCTCCGCCTCGCGACGCACCGCACCGGACGCCGCGAGCCGGCAGACCTCTCCGGCCACGCTAGCCCGCGTGTCCGGCTGGTTCGGCTTCCTCGGCGAGGACGGCGGCTATGCCGTTGGCCAGGCAGGGGATGCGGTCCGCCGGGATGCCGGCGATGTTGATGCGGCCCGCGGTGGTGCCGTAGATGGCGAAGCCGCTGCGGAGGCGGAGCATCTGGCGGGGGCTCAGGGGCAGCATCGAGAACATGCCCTTCTGCCGCGCCAGCGACTCGGCCCGGTCGGCCCAGCCGAGCGAGGCCAGCTGCCCGGTCAGGGCGCTGCGGTTGGCCTCGATGCGGCCGCGCATGGCGTCCAGCTCGGCCCGCCACAGCGTGCGCAGCCCGTCGTCCTCCAGGACGGTCGAGACCACCGCGGCCCCGTGCTCCGGAGGCATGGAGTACAGGGTCCGGGCCGCGTTCTGCAGGGCCGTCTCCACATGGCGCAGCGACTCCCGGGAGGCGCCGATGACCACCGCGCAGCCGGTGCGGTCGCTGTAGAGCCCGAAGTTCTTCGAGCAGCTGATGGCGACGAGCATCTCCGGCACCCGCTCCGCCAGCATCCGCGTGGCGGCCAGGTCCGCCTCCAGGCCGTCGCCGAGCCCGTGGTACGCGAGGTCGATGAACGGCACCCATCCGACGCGCCCGGCCATGTCGGCCAGGGCCGCCCAGGCCTCGGGGGTCGGGTCGACGCCGGTGGGGTTGTGGCAGCAGCCCTGGAGCAGTACGACGTCGTCGCGCCGTGCCTGCCCCAGGTCCCGCAGCATGCCCTCGCTGTCGGGCAGGCCGTCCGCGTCGAGCCAGGCGTACGTGCGCACCGTCAGCCCCGCGGCCTCCAGGATGGGCCGGTGGTTCACGTAGGCGGGGTCGCTGATCCACACCGTCGTGCCGGGCCGGGTGCGGCAGATCAGGTCGGCGAGCAGCCGCAGCGCCCCGCTGCCCGCCACGGTCTGGACGGCGACGGCCCGCTCGGCGGCGCCGCCCTCGCCCAGCACCATCGACAGCATCGCGCGGTTGAAGGCCAGGTTGCCGGAGAGCCCGCGGTACTCCTTGGAGAGGGAACGTTCCGCCAGGCGGATCTCGGCCTCGCGCACCGCCGCCATGACCGGGGTGCCGCCGGTGTCGTCGCGGTAGACGCCGAGGACCAGGTTCAGGCGCTCGGGCCGGGCGTCGGCGCCGTACGCCTCGGTCAGGTCCCACAGCGGGTCGACGGGCGGCGGGAGGAGGAGCTCAAGCATCTGCGGGAACCTCGTGCGGGGATCGGCGGATCGGCGGGTCGGCGGGTCAGCTGGTGGAGACGGGACGGGGAAGGGCGCGGGGGCGCCGGTTGGCGAGGAAGACCCCCGCGGCGATGAGCGGCACGCCGATCAGCACGGCGAGCGTCGGCGCCTCGCCGAGCAGCGGTACGGCGAGCAGGACCACGAGGACCGGGCTGAGGCTGCCGACGGCGGAGCTGCGCTCCGCGCCGAGCCTGCGGATGGCGAAGGCGTACAGCAGCCCCGCGCACAGTCCGACTCCCAGCCCCTGCACGACCAGGAACAGGGCGATGTCGGAGCCGGCCGCGGACGGCAGGCCGCTGGGCAGCACCCCGGTCAGCACCAGCAGGGCCATCACCGTGAACGAGGGCAGGCAGAGCAGGCCGATCGATCCGACCGGGTCGAGCTCCACCTCCTTCAGCCCGACGGTGTACAGCGCCCACAGCCCGCTGGCGGCGAGCAGGATGCCGGCGCCGGCCAGCACCGAGCCGTTCACGGGGAAGAGGTAGCGCCAGACGAGGGCGACCACACCGGCCGCGATCAGCGCGAGGCCGCCGGCCTGGGTGCCGCGGGGCGCGCCCCGCCCGCCGGCCACCATCAGGGCGGCGACGAACAGCGGGACCATCCCGGGGACGATCGAGCCGACGAACGCCGCCGAGGTCAGGGAGCCGCCGTACATCGCGGCCAGGAAGAACGGCACCCCCGCCCCGCAGACGACCTTGAGGGCGGCGGCCGGGCGTACCGCGGCGAGCGCGCGGCGCCGCCGCCACAGGGCCGGGGCGAGGACGACGAGCGGGACGCCGAAGCGCAGCAGGGCGGCGTCGGCCGGCCGCAGGGAGGAGCTGCTCAGGGCCCGCGCGCTGAGCGCGAACGCGGCCCAGATCAGCACGGTCAGGACCAGCGCGATCATGCCCCGGCCTTGCGGGGAGGGCCCGCGGGCACCGGCGGTGCGCCCTCGCGGGGGTGCCGGCGCGGGCACGGTCTTCACGGCGACCACGGTCATGTCCTCCAGATCCAGGGGCCGGATCCGGCCACGGGGCAACGCTAGAGCTTTTGCCGTGGCAGCCGATTGCCAGTTCTGCTGCTCAGGCATAGCTTGGGGGCAGAATCTGCCAAGGAGTGACCATGGACGCAGTCGATCTGCAGATCATCCGCGAATTGCAGGCCGACGGCCGCCTGTCCAACCAGGAGCTCGCCGACCGGGTCCGGCTGTCGCCTTCGCCCTGCCTGCGCCGGGTGCGGAGGCTGGAGGAGGCCGGTCTGATCCGCGGCTACACGGCCATGGTCGACCAGGTCGCATTCGGCCTGCCCATCACCGTGTTCGTCCGGATACGGCTGGAACGCCACACCGCGGAGGCCGTACGGGTCTTCGAGGAGCACGTCGCCGTCATCGAGCACATCCAGGACTGCTACCTGATGGCCGGCAGCAGCGACTACCTCCTCCGGGTCGTCATCGAGAGCCTGGAGGCGTACGAGGGCCTGGTCCGCAACCGCATCCACGCCATCCCCGGCATCGCCTCGATCGAGTCGAGCTTCGCCTTCGGCAGCGTCAAGCAGTCGAGGGTCTACCCCGCCCCGAAGTGAGGCGGGTGGACCCGGCGGTGCCCGTCTCACCTGGAGCTGGGGCCTGGCGAGGGCCGCGCGGGAGGTGATGCCAGCCCCGTGGCAGACCTTGTGCAGGGGGCGGCGACGGTGCGCGGCGAGCCGGGCGATCCGCAGCGCCTGCCCCGTCAGCGGTTCCGGCCCGGCGGCCGGGGCGTCCACCGGGTGCCGGCCGCGCGCAGTTCCCGGGCGCAGCGCCGCAGCCACGGGTCGGCCCGCGGGCCGCCGCACGCCTGGTGGGCGTCGCGCAGTACGAGGCGCGGTGGCGCGGGGAGATGTCCTGCATCCGCGCCGCCCGGCCCGCGGCCACGGGCCTCCTCGATCCGACCGGTGTGCACGGCCGCCTCCACGAAGTCGAAGAACGGCAGGTGGAACCAGGACAGTCCGCGGGGCAGCGCCCCGGGGCGGGGTGAGGGCGGCGAAGCGGTCGTACGTCTCCTCGAACCGACCGTGCGCCGGCGCGACCAGCTCGCGCAGCCGGGCCAGGCGGTCGGTGACGAACCGCCTGCCGGCCCGCGCCGCGGCCGGGCCGTTCAGCCGCTCGAGGCCGAGCAGCCCCTCTTCGTCGCCGCATACGGCCAGGACGTGCGCGTAGGTGTGCCGGAACAGCTGGGCGTTGCGGTGGTAGCCGAGCTCTCCGGCCGCGGGCCTCGCGCAGGCAGGCGCGGGCCGCGTCCCAGCGGCAGGTGGCCTTGGTGACGGAGCCCTGGGCGGCGTACGCGTGCCGGCCGGTGAAGCGGCGCCCCAGGTCGGCGTCGGCGACGTCGACGGTGGTCGCCGTCCCCAGGAGGCCGGCCGGCGGCTCGCCGGCCGCGGCGGCGACGCGCGATCCGCAGCGGTCCGGCGCTCACCGGCAGTACGCGCAGGTAGCCCGGGTGCGCCGTCGACAGGGTGCCGTCGGCCGGCTGCCCGGCGGGACGGTCACCCGCACCGGCGCCAGCCGGCGGGCCCGTGCCCGCTGCCACGAGGTGATCCAGTGTGCGTCCGGTAAGGAGGCCGCGTCGAGTACGACCTTCAGACATGCTCCCTGCCGGACACGGCACGTGAGCAGCCACAGCGTCACCGCGCGCGCACGCCGGGCCGTACGTCACATGACCGACGGTCGCCGCGGCGGGCCGCAACAAACGGAGCCGCCAGCCGCCGCCAAAGCGGAGGAAAGCCGCACACTGGCCGGACGAAGCGGACTGATCGGCCATATGGTGCGCCGATAGCGCCGGGTGGTCGAATCCCACAGGGGTACCTCTTGAATGATCAAACTAAGAGGGGGTTAGCATATGAGCGCCGCCTAGCTCGAAAGATAAGCCTGTGACTGTCAACGACGACTCGTTCACCAACTGGAACCACCGCGAGGAGATCGCGGAGTCGATGATCCCGATCATCGGGAAGCTGCACCGCGAGCGGGATGTCACGATCCTGCTGCACAGCCGCTCCCTGGTGAACAAGTCGGTGGTCAGCATCCTCAAGACCCACCGGTTCGCCCGGCAGATCGACGGCGAGGAGCTCTCGGTCACCGAGACGATGCCGTTCCTGCAGGCTCTCACCACCCTCGATCTCGGTCCGTCGCAGATCGACATCGGCATGCTCGCCGCGAACCACAAGACCGACGACCGCGGTCTGTCGGTCGCCGACTTCACCGCCGAGGCCGTCGCCGGCGCCACCGGTGAGAACAAGCTGGAGCGCTCCACCGGTCGCGACGTCGTCCTCTACGGCTTCGGCCGCATCGGCCGCCTCGTCGCCCGCCTGCTGATCGAGAAGGCCGGCTCCGGCAACGGCCTGCGCCTGCGCGCCATCGTCGTCCGCGGAGGCGGCGAGGCCGACCTGGTCAAGCGTGCCTCCCTGCTGCGCCGCGACTCCATCCACGGCCAGTTCCAGGGCACCATCACCGTCGACGAGGCGAACAGCACGATCGTCGCCAACGGCAACGCGATCCGCGTGATCTACGCCAACGACCCCTCCGAGGTCGACTACACGGCGTACGGCATCAAGGACGCCATCCTCATCGACAACACCGGCAAGTGGCGCGACCGCGAGGGCCTCTCCAAGCACCTGCGCCCCGGTATCGACAAGGTCGTCCTGACCGCCCCGGGCAAGGGCGACGTCCCGAACATCGTCCACGGCGTCAACCAGGACATGATCAAGCCGGACGAGCGCATCCTGTCCTGCGCCTCCTGCACCACCAACGCCATCGTCCCGCCGCTGAAGGCCATGGACGACGAGTACGGCGTGCTGCGCGGTCACGTGGAGACCGTCCACTCGTTCACCAACGACCAGAACCTGCTGGACAACTACCACAAGGCCGACCGCCGCGGCCGCTCCGCGCCGCTCAACATGGTGATCACCGAGACCGGTGCCGCCTCCGCCGTCGCCAAGGCGCTGCCGGACCTCAAGGCCCCGATCACCGGCAGCTCGATCCGCGTCCCCGTCCCGGACGTCTCGATCGCCATCCTCAGCCTGCGCCTGGGCCGCGAGACCACCCGCGAGGAGGTCCTCGACTACCTGCGCAACGTCTCGCTGCACTCGCCGCTGAAGCGCCAGATCGACTTCACCACCGCCCCCGACGCCGTCTCCATGGACTTCGTCGGCTCGCGCCACGCCTCCATCGTGGACGCCGGTGCCACCAAGGTCGACGGTGACAACGCGATCCTGTACCTCTGGTACGACAACGAGTTCGGCTACTCCTGCCAGGTCATCCGCGTCGTCCAGCACGTCTCGGGCGTCGAGTACCCGACCTTCCCGGCGCCGCGCGCCTGACGGTCCGGCAACACCAGGACGACCAGCGGGCGCCCGCCCCGGGTTCCACCGAACCCGGGGCGGGCGCCCGTCTCCTACAGTGGCGCCACGTGACCACTGTGCAGCGGCCGACCGGCCGCATCTTCGACGCCCTGAAGTCCACCGCCGTCCAGGACACCGCCCGACTGCGCGAGCTCTACGAGCCGCCGAGCGCCATGGTCCGGGCCAAGCAGGTCGACCGGATCCACGACGTCGCCCGCGCCTTCATCGGCCGCTCCTCCCTGGTCTTCGTCGCCACGGCCGCCGCCGACGGCCGCTGCGACGTGACGCCGCGCGGCGGGCCGGCCGGCTTCGTCGCCGTCCTCGACGAGTTCACCCTCGCCATACCCGACGCCACCGGCAACAGACGGCTGGACAGCGTCCACAACATCGTGGAGACCGGCCGCGCCGGGCTGATCTTCCTCGTCCCCGGCCGGGGCAGCACCCTGCGCGTGAACGGCAAGGCCTGCGTCAGCGCCGACCCGCAGCTGCTGGAACGGCTGACGCCGGTCGGCAAGCCCCCGCGCACCGCGATCGTCGTCGAGGTGGAGGAGGCGTACCAGCACTGCCCGAAGGCGTTCCTGCGCAGCGGCGCCTGGAAGCCGGAGGAATGGCTTCCAGAGGATGCCGCGCCCAGCTCCGCGGAGATCACCCTCGCCCACTCCGGCCAGGACCTGCCCGGCCTGACGCTGGAGCAGATCCGCCAGGCCGAGCGGGAATCGCTTCTCCACCGTTACGAGTGAGCCGGGCGGCGCCGGCCGGCGGGCAGCCGGCCGGCCCGCCGGGTCAGCTGAGGGTCAGCCGTTCGCCGTGGGCGCGGGCGGTGACCCCGTCGGGGCCCACCGAGACCTCCGAGGCGCGCAGCCCCAGCGGCAGGGCGGGCAGCTCCCACCGCTTCCCGGCGAGGGCCTCGGCGATCAGCGGGTTGGCCGGGTCGATGGGGCGCCCGGCCAGGGTGGCCTTCGTCGCCTGGAGGGTGACGGTGTCCTCCTTCAGCTGGAGCCGGGCCGTGACGACCGCCGAGATGCCGAAGGCGCTGCGCTCCACACGCAGTTGGCCGTCCCCGGCGTCGGACAGGCGTACGCCCTTGCCCGCCTCGCCGGCGAGCGCGTCGAACGGCACGGTGAACCGGGCGTCGACCGCCGCCGCGGAGTAGCCGTCCGCGCCCTGGGTGACCTCCTTCAGATCCACCGCGGCCTTGACCGGCCGTCCGTCGGGCGCGCGGCCGTCGGCCGTGACCCGGACCTCGGGGTGGCTGCCGCGGGCGGCGTCGAGCAGGAAGGGGTAGCCGCCTATCCGCACCTGCGGCGCCGACCGCAGGTCCTGGTGGCGGGCGGCGATCCGGTCGGCGAGCCGGCTCTCGCCGCGCTCGCGGGCGACGGCGTCCGCCGCCGGCAGGGCGATCGCGACGGCCGCGAGGGCGGCGCCGGCGATCAGCAGGCGGCGGCGCCGGCGCGGACGGGAGGACTCGGACGGGGTGGCGGGCATGCGGTTCCTCACGGGGCGGGGTTCGGCTCGGTGGTGGCGGTGACGGCAGGTCCGGCGGGTCCGGGGCCGGCACCGGCCGGGGCGCCCGCGCGCGGGCCCGCAGCGCCGGTCCCGGCTCCGCCGTGGCCCTCGCCCTCGATGTCCATGTGGGGCAGGAGGCGGTCGAGCCGGGCGGGCAGCCACCAGTTGCGTGTACCGAGCAGCACCATGCTGGTGGGCACCAGCAGCCCGCGGACGACGGTGGCGTCCAGGGCGACGGCCGTGGCCAGGCCGACCCCGAACATCTTCACCACGGGGTCCTCCGACAGCAGGTAGCTCAGAAACACACTCACCATGATCAGGGCTGCCGAGGTGATGATGCGCCCGGTACCCGCCAGGCCGGCGACCACCGCCCTCCGGTTGTCCCCGTACCGCAGCCAGTTCTCCCGTACGGCGGTGAGCAGGAACACCTCGTAGTCCATCGAGAGCCCGAACAGGACCGCGAACATCAGCAGGGGCACGTAGCCCGGGATCGGAACGGGTCCTTCGAGGCCGATGGGCCCGGCCCCCCAGCCCCACTGGAACAGGGCCGTGAGCACCCCGTAGGCGGCGCCGACCGACAGCAGGTTCATCACGGCCGCCTTGACCGCGACGACCGGGGAGCGGAACGCGAGCAGGAGCAGCAGCGCGGCGACTGCGACGACCGTGGCGATGATCACGGGCATCCGGTGCGCGAGCCGGTCGTTGAGGTCGGCCTGCGCGGCCGTGGCGCCGCCGACATGGGCGGTCCCTCCGCTGTCCGCGGTGACCGCGGGCAGGGTGGACTCCCGCAGCCGGTCGACGAGTCGGGCGGTCTCCGGGTCGCCGGGGCCGGTGGCGGGGGTGACCTGCCAGCGGGCGGTACGGGCGTCGGAGGCGAGCTGCGGCGCGCCGACCCCGGCCACGCCCGGGGTCCGCCCCAGCGCGGTGGTGACCGCGGTGAGGCGCCCGTCGTCGGTGCCGGCGGCGGGGGTGGGCAGGGAGGCGGTCACCTGGAGGGGGCCGTTGGCGCCCGGGCCGAAGGCTTCCGCCAGCCGTTCGTAGGCGATGCGGCTGTCGGTGCCGGAGGCCTTGTCCCCGGCGTCGAGCTGGCCGAACGTCAACTGCGTGGCGGGCGCGGCCAGTACGGCGAGCAGGGCGAGCCCGGCGAGCAGGTGGCGCCAGGGCCGGCCGGCGACGAGGACGGCCAGCCGGTGCCAGCGCGCCCCGGCCGGGCTGTCGGCCGGGGCGTCGGCCGGGTCGCCCGCCGGGGCGCCCGCCCGGTCGTCGCCCGTGGTGGCGGCAGGGCGGACCGGGGTGCGGGCCGGGGCGAGCCGCCGGCCGAGCAGCGCGAGCAGGGCCGGCAGCAGGGTGAGTGCGGCGGCGACGGCGACGATCACGGCGATCCCGGGGGCGAGGGCGAGGGCGTACAGCAGCGGGAGCCCGCCGAGCGCGAGGCCGGCCAGGGCGGCCGCCACCGCGCAGCCGGCGAAGGCCGCGGCCTTGCCGGAGGTGGCCGTGGTCCGGGCGGCGGCCTCCACCACGGGGACGCCCGCGCCGAGCAGGTCCCGGAAGCGGGTCAGGCAGAACAGGGTGTAGTCGATGCCGACGCCCAGGCCGATCATGGCGGCGATGGTGGCGCCGGACGACGGCATGTCCATCACGTGCCCGACCAGTCCGATCAGGGCCAGCGACACCAGGAGCCCGACGACGCCGACGACGAGCGGCAGCCCCGCCGCGGTGACCCGGCGCAGCCCCGCGAACAGGATGACGGCGGCCGCAGCCAGGCCGATCAGCTCGCTGTGCCCGGTGGAGCCCTTGTCCGCCGCGGCGGCGAGGTCGCCGCCCGGGGTGACCTCGATCCCCGCCGCCTGCGCCGGGGCGGTCGCGGCCACCACAGCGGAGGTGATCTCCGCGGTGATGTCGCGGCCGGTCACGTCCAACCCGACCGAGAGGTAACCGGTGTGGCCGTCCCGGCTCATCGCGGCCCGGCCGGCGGGATCGTACGGGGTGGTGACGGCGACGACGTGGTCGACGCGGGCCAGGTCCGCGGCCGCGGCCCGGACCGCCGCCGCCATCGCGTCGGAGCTCAGCGGGGCGCCGTCGGCCGGGGTGTGCAGGACCACGGGCTGGTTCCCCGACGGCGGGCCGGGGAAGGCCGCGGCCGCGTCGCGGGCCGCCTGGCTGTCGCTGCCGGGGATGGTCACGGCCTCGCTGGTGGCCCGGCCGTGGACCAGGACGGCGGCGGCGAGCGCGAGCAGCACCGCCAGCCAGACGGCGAGGACCCGGCCGGGGCGGTCGGCGCAGCTGCGCCCCAGGGCGTGGAACATCGTGCGGTTCTTCCTCTCGTTCGACCGCGGGCACCGGGGCCGGGCAGGCCCGGCGCCGGAGGGCCCGCAAGCAAGTTGCACTCCGAGTGCATATTTACGCTTGCACTCAGGGTGCAACAATGTCAATCCGAGGAAGGAGGTCGACGTGGAGAACGATCCGGAGCGAGCCGCATCGGCGCCGGCGACGGACGGCAGGACCGAGCGCGGCCGGCAGACCCGAGAGAAGATCGCCGACGCGCTGCTGGTCCTGCTGGACGAAGGGGCGACGGAGTTCCCCGCGGAGAAGGTGGCGGCGTACGCCGGAGTATCGCGGCGGTCGGTGTTCCACCACTTCGCCGACATGGCGCAGCTCGTGGACACCGCGATCACCCGGCGGCTGGAGCAGCTGGCCGAGCAGATCAGGCCCCTGCCGACCACCGGCGCGCGGGCGGTGCGCGTGGCCGCGCTCGCCGAGCAGCGCGCCCGGATCCTGGAGTGGATCACGCCGGCCCGCAAGGCGATCCTGCGCATGGAGCACCCGTCGCCGCGCATCCAGCAGACGGTCGACGAGGCCTTCGCCGACGCCCGCGCCCGGCTGGAGGCCGTGCTGGCCGAGGAGCTCGACACCCTGACGGGGCAGCGCCGAACCGACCTGGTCAACGGGCTGGACGCGGTCACCACCTGGGGGGCCTGGCACCACTGGCGCTCCACGGGCCTCTCCCCCGAGCAGGCCCGGCACGCGATGGAGGCCACCGTCCTGAACCTGCTCGCCTCGGTCGAACGGGGCCCGGGGCCGGAACCGGAGGGCCCGCCCGGCTGACGCGGCCCGGAAAACGGGGAGCGGAGAAGGGTGACGAAGGGGAAGGGGCGGGCATCCCGCGGGCACCCGCCCCCCCCGCTCACTCCTCCGCGCAGGTCGACCCCTCCGCGCAGGTCGACCCTTCCGCGTCGGTCATCCCCTCGCGCCGGTCATCCCCTCCGCGTCGGTCATCCCCTCGCGCCGGTCATGCCTTCGCCGGTTCCGGCCGCGCCGAGCGGGCGTCGGCGGGTGCGAGCCGCCCGCTGCGGTGCAACCCGTACAGCACGCCCGCGCACAGCAGGCCGAGCGCGGCCAGCGAGAACCACGGCAGTGCCGCCGCGCCCGCGCCCCGCGCCGCGTCGAGCGCCACCCCGGTGAGCAGGTTCCCCAGCGTGATCCCGATCCCGCAGATGGTGTTGTACAGCCCGTAGTGCGTGGCGACGAGCCGGTCGCCGGAGAGCCGGACGAGGGTGTCCATCTCGAACGGGTAGGCGATCATCGTGCCGAGGGCGAGCATCGCCGCCGCGACCAGGGGCGGTGCGGCGGCCGTCAGCCACCGCCACCCGCCGCCCTCCGGAAGCGGTACGACCGCTGCCAGCAGCAGCGGCACGAAGGCCGCGCCCAGGGTGAGCAGCCCCAAGGCCAGGGCCTGCCCGGGGGCCATCCGGGCCCTGCACCACGCCGTGACGCGGGTCTGGAAGAGGATGGTGCCCAGCCCGGACACGCCGAACAGCGCGGCCGTCGCGCCCGTGCCGAAGGTACCGTCGCCGCCCAGCCGCCGGACCTCCAGCGGGAGCGCCAGGTACACCTGGTACGACAGTACGTACGAGCCGGTCATCACGGTGGAGAACAGCAGGAACGGCCGGTTGGCGAGGATCCCCCGCCACTGCGCGAGCACTTTCTCCCGCGCCCCGCCCGATGTCGCCGGCCCGGCCCCGCCTCCTCGGCGCGCGGGCAGGCTGCGGATCTGGACCCCGCTCAGCACGGCGAACACGGCGGCCGCGACCAGGCAGGTGATCCGGAAGTCCGCCCCGGTGAGCACCATGCCCACGAGCGGGCCGAGCAGGATGCCCGCCTGGTAGAAGACGTTGAACAGGGCGAACGCCTCCACCCGCCGCTCTCCCGCGTCCACCGCGAGGTACGCGCGCACCGCCGGGTTGAACAGCGCCCCCGCGAGCCCGGTGGCGGCTGACGCGGCGAGCAGCGCCGGCAGGGAGTCGACCAGGCCCAGCGTGGCGAAGCCGGCGGTGCGCAGCACGCAGCCGGCGACGATCAGCGGTTTGTAGCCCAGCCGGTCGGCGAGGGTGCCGCCGACCAGGAACATGCCCTGCTGACTGAAGTTGCGGACGCCCAGGACGAGTCCGACGGCCCAGCCGGCCAGCCCCAACGACCCGGAGAGGTGTGCGGCGAGGTACGGCATGAGCATGTAGAAGCCGAGGTTGATGGTGAACTGGTTCACCATCAACAACTGGACGCTCCTCTCGTACGAGCGCACCTGCGCGAGCACGCCCTTCACCGGCCCGGACCCTCTGCGTCCCGTGCCGCGGAGGCGCCGGCCGCGTCCGCCAGCGGGTCGACCACCGCCGCGCAGCGCGTCCAGCGGGTGACCTCCTTCTCGTCCACCTGGCCGATGACCTCCGGTTCGGCCGCCGGCGGGCCGTCGAGGAGGCCGTGGGCGGCGCAGTAGTCGTCGTCGTACACGGTCCCCAGGTACCGCTGCGGCCCGTCGGGGAAGACCGCCGCGATCCGGGTGTCCGCCGGGCGGGTGCGGGCCAGCCAGCCGGCGACCAGGGCGACGGCGCCGACGCTCCAGCCGCCGGTCGCGTAGTGGGAGGACGCGAGCTGTCGGCAGGCCCAGACCGCCTCTGCCGGTGCCACCCAGTGGACCTCGGTGAAGTTCCCGTAGGCGACGTTGCGGGGGTAGATGCTCGATCCCAGGCCGCGCATCAGCCGCGGCCGGGCGGGCTGGCCGAAGATCGTCGAGCCGATGGTGTCCACGCCGACGAGTTCCAGCTGGGGGTACAGCTGGCGCAGGACCCGGGACACCCCGGCGGAGTGGCCGCCGGTGCCGACGCTGCACACGAGGACGTCGACGTGCCCGAGGTCGGCGGCGAGTTCCAGGGCGAGCGGGGTGTAGGCGGTGGTGTTGTCGGGGTTGTTGTACTGGTCGGGGCACCACGACCCGGGATGACGGTCCATCAGCCGGCGCACCCGCTCGCGCCGGGCCTCCTGCCAGCCGCCGGTCGGATGCGGTTCCGAGACGGTGTTGACCTGGGCGCCGTAGGCCGTCAGCAGCTTCGTCATGGACGACTCCAGGCCCGGGTCGGTGACCAGGGTGACGGGGTGCCCGTGGACGAGGCCGGCCAGGGCCAGGCCGAGACCCAGGGTGCCGCTGGTGGACTCGATGATCCGGGCGCCCGGCCGGAGGTCGCCGCGGGCACGGGCCCGTTCGACCATGTGCAGGCCCGGGCGGTCCTTGATGCCGCCCGGGTTGAAGCCTTCCAGCTTGGCCCAGAAGCCGTGGCCTTCCGGGGCGAACGGCTCGGACACGTGCAGGAGCGGGGTGTTGCCGACGAGCCCGGAGAGGGCGGCGCGGTGGAGGGGCGCGGGGGCGGTGCTGTGGGTGGACGGAGAGGACATTTCCTCGGCTCTCATTCGTGGGACGGCTGGTTCCGTACGGGACGGGAGCGGGCGGCCGCGCCGAAAAGCGGGCGGGCCGCGCGAACGAGGCCTAAATGCGCCAGCAGCAGATGCTCGTGCGCGTGGTCCGGCCTTCGCGCGCCCGCGCGGGAAATGCCGAAGGGCGGTCCCTCCCGCGCACGGGGAGGTGCGGGGAGCGGATTCCCAGGAGCACCGAGAGGAGGACGGAGAATGCGGCGGCGCGGGGCGCCGAGATTTCCTGGACCGGAAGGGACGGGTAATTCGGGACGCAGGATGCGCCGGAGTCGGGAAAACCCCGGGACCCCACGGTCAACGGATGGTGGGAAGGCGTGTGGCTGTGGGGGTGCGGGGCGGCGGAACGGGCCCCCGCGAACGCGGACGCGTGCCCGTGGGGTGCGGCGTCCGCATGGTGCAGGCATCCGGCCGTCGCCGCGGCGAAGGCCGCCAGCAGCAGCACTGCGAGCAGGCGCAACGCCGGGGTGGTACGGGTGTGGAACGACACGGTTCCTCCGGGGAGCCGGCCGGTGACAGGGGACCGCACCGAGGGTGCGCGGCAGCTTCGGTCATCCGCGTGGACGCCTGCGGGCGGGGTGGGGTGCATACCGGTGCGACCCGCAGGAACGGGGCGCCGGACGCGCGTTCGTGGGCCGGCCGGAGCATCGCGGGGCCCGTCGACCGTCAGGGGCCGGCCCTCTAGATGCGCAGCACTCCGGTCGGGGGACCGGCCGCCGTGCCGTGCGTCTGTGCGGCCCCACCGGGGACGGGAGGCCGGTCACCGTTCGGGCATGCGGTCGCGGAGGGTTCGTCGGCGCGCGGGCAGGGAGCCGACACGGCCGCCTCGTCCGGCTGCCCCGGCAGGCAGTGCTCGGCCGGGTGCGGGGAATTCCGCGCACCGTGCGCACATTCCTGCTGCGGGGTGCGGACCGCGGGAGCGGCGGAATTCCCGATCGTTTCGTGCGCGAGCCGATGGGGAGCCGCGTTCGCCGAGGGAGCGGCGGAGGAAGGGTGCACGACCATTGCGTCACTGCTGCCGTGTACGCAAAGGAATCCGAGGAAAAGCAGGGCCAGCCAGTAAGGGGCCGACGTCATCCGGTACCACCGGATCCGCGGCACACCGCATGACGACCGGGCCGTGACCATGCCGTAATCCTAACCACGGGCGGCCGGCGGAAGGCAAAGGCCGACCGCGATATGGCGAGAAAGTATCCACCCGGCAGGAAACAGGCGCGAAGCCGTCACCGGAACCGGATCGCCGCGCACCGGGTGTTCGGGCGTTGCGTGGTGCGCCGGGGCGTGCTCGTGCGCCACCGTGGACCGACCGGATCCGCCGGTCCCCGTGGAGGAGCGAGTCGCCGTGAACTGGACTCTCGAAATCGTCGTCGTCCCCGTGACGGATCTGGACCGGGCGAAGGCCTTCTACGCCGAACGGGTGGGCTTCACGGTCGACGTCGACACCGAGGTCGCCCCTGGCCTGCGCGTCATCCAGCTGACCCCGCCCGGCTCCCGCTGCTCCGTCGCCCTGCAGCAGGGGCTGCCCGCGGCCCCCGGCACGCGGGAGATGGCCCCGGGCACCCTGCACGGCGTCCAGCTGTGCGTCACCGACATCGAGGCGGCCCGTGCCGAACTCGTCGGCCGGGGCGTGGACGTCTCGCCGGTCCGCCACGTCGGCAACACGGGCTGGGAGGACGGGCAGGGCGGGACGTGGAACTCGTTCGTCACCTTCCCGGATCCGGACGGCAACGGGTGGGTGGTCCAGGAGGCCCCGTCGGAGCTGTCGGAGCGCTGACCGGGCCGGCGGCCTGCCGCGGCGGCCGCGTGGCGATCACCCCCGGGTCGGCTTTACATGGTCGTGGGGGGCGTGCCCGGACGGTGCACGGGCGTTCCGAGCCAGGACGTCCCTGAGGTGCATCGGTCGTGGGCAGCCCCGTAGCCCCTATCCCCGAAGCCCCACCTCCACGCACGCCCCGGGCGTGCCCACCGAGGGAGCCCACCATGGCCAACGATCCGCACACGCCCGTCTCCAACCAGCCCGAGGAACTGGCCACGGCCGTTCCGGAACAGCCCGTCTTCGAAGGCCCGTCGGAAGGCGTGCAGGGCAGCCCCACGCCCTTCACCTCCGACGGGCTGGAACAGGTGAACGGCCACTCCCGCAGTGTGCTCGAGTCCGTGCCGCCCGAGACCTGGCGGGCGCCGGCCGCCGTTCTGCCCGACATCGGCGTGGCCTCGTTCGGGCCACCGGAGATGCTGGAGACCGTGCACGGCCCCGACGACCGCGTGCAGATCGCGGACACCTCGAACTACCCCTGGCGGGCGCACGCGTCCCTGCTGATCACCGCCGCCGACAACTCGCAGTGGATCGGGACGGGCTGGTTCATAGGCCCGCACACCCTGGCGACCGCCGGGCACGTCGTGTTCATCAAGAACAGCGGTGTCCCCGGCCGCGACGGCTGGGTGAAGAGCATCCAGGTCATGCCCGGCCGCAACGGCTCGACCCTGCCCTTCGGCGCGGTCACGAGCACCAGCTTCCGCACCGTCACCGGCTGGACCGACAGCGGCGACGAGAACTTCGACTACGGCGCCGTCATCATCCCCACCGAACTCGGTGCCACCACCGGCTGGTTCGGCTTCGGCGCCTGGCCGGACGCCGACCTGCTCAAGACCTCCGTCAACATCTCCGGTTACCCGGGGGACAAGCCGCCGGGGACCCAGTGGTACGACGGGCGCGGCGTCAGCTCGGTGAACCCGCTGAAGGTCTTCTACGACATCGACACCGCGGGCGGCCAGAGCGGCAGCGCGGTCTACCGCATCCACAACGGCGGCCGGTACGGCATCGCGGTGCACGCCTACGGCGGTGTGACCACCAACTCCGGCACCCGGATCACCCGTTCCGTCTTCAACAACCTGGTGCAGTGGAAGGCGTGACCGGCAGCGCCCGCACACACCTGATCGGCGGCGTGGTGGTCGACACGGACGGCAGTCCGTCGCCGGGCGTGTCCGTGTACCTGACGGGCGGGCCCGGCCCCTTCCCCGATGTCGCCGCCCTGACCGGCGCCGACGGCCGGTTCTCCTTCGGGGTGTCGGCCGAGGGCGTCTACACCGTGCAGTGCCGGGCACCGGACGGGAGGAGCGCCCGGGCGTCGGCCGCGGCCGGCGCCCGGGAGGCCGCCTCCGTCGTGCTCCGGCTCGGCTGAAGCCGACAGCGGGTCCCCGCCCCGCCCCGGCCCGCCCCGGCCGGGGCGGGGACCCAGGGGCGGGCGGGGCCGGGCCGGTCGTCGGCCCGGCCCCGCCGCGCTACACCGACAGGGCCAGTAGCTCGTTCAACGAGGTCCGCGCCCGGGCCACCCGGGAGCGGACCGTGCCGACCGGGCAGCCGATGGCCTTCGCGGCATCGGCGTACGGCAGCCCCAGCAACTGGGTGAGGACGAACGCCTCCCGGCGCTCGTCCGGGATCGCCGCCAGCAGCTCGGCGAGCGCTATGCCGTCCTCGAAGCCCGGCACCCCGCGGGGCTGGCACTGCTCGGCGGCGGCCTGCCAGTCGTCGCGGTCGGACACCTTGGGCCGGGCGGCGGCGTACCGGAGGCTGTCCGCGACGGTGCGCCGGGCGATGGAGAGCAGCCAGGTGCGGGCGGAGGAGCGGCCCTCGAACCGGTGCAGGCTGCCGAGGGCGCGCAGGAACGTCTCCTGCGTGAGGTCGTCGGCGGCCTGCCGGTCGGCGCTCAGGTAGGCCACGTAGCGCCAGACGTCCCGGTGCAGGGCCCGGATGAATGCGTCCACGGCGCGGGGGTCGCCGCCCCGCGCGGCGAGCGCGAACCGCGTCACCCGTTCCTCGGTACACGCGGTGCACGTGGTGTCGGTGCTGCGGGAGGAGTGCACGGGGTGCGTGTGGTGTGTGGGGTGCGTGGTGTGGCTGGGAGCAGTAGGGGTGTCGGGTGTGTTGAGAGTGCTGAGCGTGGTGCGCGTGGTGGGCAGGCTGAGGGCAGGGGTCATCGCCACGTGTCCTTCACGGGGTGTCGGGATCCGGCCCGGCGCGATCGGCGCGGTGGTGGCGATCGGCGCGCAGGGGCCGGTGCGTCGTACGGCCGCTGCGGGACGGCAGGGCCGAGACCCGAAGCGCGGGGGGTCTCCCGCGCCCTCGGGTGAGCCGGCTGTCAGACGACAGCGATCCCGGACGGCGGACCCCGGGTGCCGAACGCGTGGGCGAGCAGCAACCCGCGGAGCGTGGCGCCGTGGTGCGGCCGCCGCGAGCGGATGCGGGGCCGGTGGGGGAGGACGGCGGGCATGCGGGGCAGCAGCCCCAGCGGTGCGAGGAACCAGCCGGCGAGCGCCCGGAGGATGCGGAACGCGGCCTGCTCGCCGTACGCGAGCCACAGGCCGCTCAGCAGCGCGGCCAGCAGGTGGGCCGCGAGCATGCCGCTCGCCGACATGTCGGCCATGGTGTGGGCGCCGGCCGTGCCGGTCATGCCGTCCATGCCGGGGTCTCCGGCCAGGGCGTCCATGCCGGTGGCTGCGGCCGTCGTCCCGTGTTCGCACGGCGTGCCGTGACCGGCGTGGAGGCCGGTACCGGCCGCCGTCGGCGGGTGGTGTCCGGGCGGAAGCGGGGGGCGGGACCCTGCCCGGCCGGTCTCGGCCAGCGAGAACAGCGCGTGCAGCACGGCCTGGACGGCTACGGCGGCCGCCGTCACCGCGGACAGGCGCCGCTCCCGGCCCGCCAGGGCCCAGGCCGCGCCGCCCGTCGTCGCGAACGCCGCCGCCAGTGCCCCACCCGGCACACCGGCGCTTGACATGAGGGTGTGGCCGACGGCCGCGAGCAGCACACAGGTGGCCGCGAACACCGCGGCCCGTACTGCTCGACACCATCGGCCAGACGTCATGACGGGCTCATCCTCGCACTCCCGGAGCCGGCGGACACAGGTCGGTGGGGGCAGATCCGGCGGCTGTCAATGCGTTCTCGCGACTGTGTCGTACGCCATAAGTCCCCTCGGGAACCCGAGAGTTGCCGCTTCCGACTTCTGTCCCACGGCCACGGGCCGCTGAAACGGTGCGGAGACGGTACGAAGGAGGAAAGGCGTGGAGCAGGCCCCTGCCCCGGGCGCGGCGACGCGTGCGGCCGGCGACCCGCCGGAGCGCCGCCCGCTGGCGGCTCCGCTCACCTACGCGACGGCGTTCCCGACGCTCCGGCCGTTCCTGCTGGGGCGCTCGGGCCGTGGCCGGCGGACGAGCCCGGTGTCTGCACGGCCCTGCTCGGTCCACGGCGCGCCGGGCCGCGACCGGCAGCGCCAGACCGGCCCGCCGCACGGTCACCAGCCGGAGCAGGGCGCCGGGCCCGTCCGCTGCGGTCGGTGCCTCCCGCTCGCCGGCCGCGACGGGACCGGTCGGCGGCGGGCGGGGTCCGGTCAGGGGGGCGGGCGGCGGCGGGGCCGGTCACCAGCCGAAGCGGCGGTCCACCACGGCGGAGAACTCCTCGAAGGTCAGGACGCGGTCGCCGTTCTGGTCGGCCGCGTCGAAGAGGGCGGAGGACTCGGCGTCGTCCCCCACTCCCCAGAAGGGGATGACTCCCTGGGCGGCGAGGGTCGGGCCCTTGGCCCGGAGCGCCCCGATGACCTCGACACGCGTCAGCGTGCCGTCCTGGTCGAGGTCGAGGGCGTCGAAGAGCCTGCGGGCCTTTTCGCTCATCACCATGTCCTGCTTCCGTGGGGCCGTACGCGTCGTCGGGTCGGTGGCCGCGTCCTGTACAGAGGGACGCAGCGGCCGGGCACCGGGTTGCGCGCCGGCCACGGGCGGCGCCGCCGCTCCGCGGCGCACACGCCGACGGGGGCGTACCCGCCGGTCCGGCGGGTACGCCCCCGTGGGGAGCGGGCGGGGGAGGACCCGCTCAAGGGTGGGTCAGGACCGGTTCGCGGTCTTCGGGGCGCTGTCCGCGGCCGCGGCCCGCGCCGCGATCTGCGGGTTGCGGGACTTCAGCACGGCCCAGCCGATCGCCAGGCAGACCGCCCAGCCGGCACCCACGTACAGGGAGACGCGGCTGTCGGGGTCGATGGCGATCATCGCGGTGACGAGCAGCAGGAACGCGACGGCGATCCAGCTGCACACCGTGCCGCCGGGGGCCGGGAAGGAGGAGGCGGGCAGCTTGCCGGCGTCCACCGCACGGCGGTAGCGGATGTGGCTGACGAGGATCATCAGCCAGGTCCAGATACCGGCCGCGGTCGCGACCGAGGTGACGTAGCCGAAGGCCTTCTCCGGGACGACGTAGTTGAGGACGACGCCGATGCCCATGAGGGCGACGGAGAGGGTGATGGCGATCGCCGGGGTCTTGGTGGAGCTCAGCTTGCCGAGCACCTTGGGGGCCTCGGCGTTGGCGGCGAGGTCGCGCAGCATGCGTCCGGTGGAGTACATGCCGGAGTTGCAGGACGACAGGGCCGCGGTGAGGACCACGAAGTTGACGATGGCCGCACCGGCCGGGATGCCGATCTTGGCGAAGGCCGCGACGAAGGGGCTGACGCCCGGCTGGAACTCGGTCCACTTGACGACCATCAGGATCACGCTGAGGGCACCGACGTAGAAGACGATGATGCGCCACGGCAGGGTGTTGATCGCCTTGGGGAGGGTCTTCTCCGGGTTCTCGGACTCGCCCGCGGTGACGCCGACGAGCTCGACGGCCAGGTACGCGAACATGACGCCCTGCAGGGTCATGAGGCTGGAGCCGACACCCTTCGGGAAGATGCCGTCGAAGGCCCAGAGGTTGGACACGGCGGCGGTGTCACCGGCGGCGCTGAACCCGAAGGTCACGACGCCGATACCGATCACGATCATGCCGATGAGGGCGGTGACCTTGACCATCGAGAACCAGAACTCGATCTCGCCGAAGATCTTCACCGAGATGAGGTTGGCGACGTAGAGGACCACCAGGAACACCAGGGCCGTCACCCACTGCGGGATGTCCGGGAACCAGAAGTGCACGTAGATCGCCGCGGCGGTCAGCTCGGCCATGCCGGTGACCACCCACATGAGCCAGTACGTCCAACCGGTCACGAAACCGAAGAACGGACCGAGGAACTCGCGGGCGTATTCCGCGAAGGAACCCGAAACGGGCCGGTACAGGAGCAGCTCGCCGAGTGCCCGCATGATGAAGAAGACGATCACGCCGGCGAGGGCGTACATCAGGATGAGGCTGGGCCCGGCCTTCGCGATGTTCGCGCCCGCGCCCAGGAAGAGGCCGACGCCGATGGCGCCGCCGATGGCGATCATCTGGACCTGGCGGCTGCCGAGCCCGCGCTCGTAGCCCTCCTCGGGCGTGTTGCCCGCGGCCGTGTTGTCGCCGTTGTGCTGTTCGACCTGCGTCGAGGTCATGCTGTGGTGCGCCTTTCCGCTCCATGCCGGTCCGCGCCGCGCACGGCTGCGAACCGGGTTCCGATCCCCCGGATGCTGATGGAGTTGCTGCCGGCGGTGGCCGGCTCCAGCGCCTCTGCTCGGACGTGGGTGGTGTCCGGCAGGCGGTCGTGAAGGTGTACCACGGTTGGCGACGACGGGCCGTGGCGTACATCACCGGCATAACGGGCATTCGCCTGTGACCAGGCCGAAAGACCCTCCCTCGGTGACTCGATCGTTATCCGGATCTGAGCCTCCGCTGAGCGAACACCGATTGCCATCAAGGCAATAGATGTCAGGGTGAACGCGCCCGTATCGGATGGTGAACACGGAGCGTGGCCATGTCCGCCTGGCCCGTTTTCGTGGGTATTGGCGACGTCTTGTACGCATCTTCACCGTCCGCCGCGCAGGTCGGGCGCGCCGGACACGACCGCGTGACCGTACGAACACACCCGCGCGCGACCGCAGTTGGCGGCACCCGGAGCCCCGGCGGAGATCACCCCCCACGAACGGGCCGCCCTTTCCCGGCCGCCCTGCCAGCCGCGGACACCGTCACCGTCGGTGTCGGTGGTCGGTGTCGGTGCCGGCGTGCTCGGGGGACCCGGGGCCGGGCCCCCGCGAGGCTTCGCGTCGGCGGCCGCGTCCGTCAGGCCCGCGGCGTGGGGCCGAGGGCGCCGAGCAGGGCCTGCACGGCCTCGACGGCGCTGCCGTCGTGATCGCTGCCCGCCGTGCCACGGCTGCGGTACTGCACGTTGGCGGTCCGGTCGACCTCGAGGACCGAATCGGCATGGGAGTTGTCGACCACCGTGATCAGACTTCCGCCGGCCGCCGCGGGCGCCGCCGCCGCACCGAGCAGGGCCGCCGCGAGCAGCGGCGGGGCCGCCGCGCGCAGCCGAGCGCCCCGCCGGCTCACACCCCCACCCGCTCGGGTACCGGGCGCAGGCGGGCGACGTTGTCCTCCAGGAGCCGGGTCGCGGCGGCCACCCCGATCCCGTCGTCGGCGGTCACCAGGGGCAGCCGCCCGTCGTCGCGCCGCAGGTCGCGCAGCGCCGAGTCCATCGCCTCGTGCGCCGCGAACAGGCACGGCGTGCTGTAGATGGCCACGTCCACCCCGAGGGCGGCCAGCTCGCCGAGCGAGAGCCGGGGCGATTTCCCGCCCGCGAGCTGGTTGAACAGCAGCGGCTTGCTGCCGACCACCTCGCGGATCCGTCGGATCCACTCGACGCTGCGCACCCCGTCGACGAGGACGACGTCGGCGCCGGTGGCCGCCAGGCGCTCGGCCCGGTTCAGGATGTCGGCCTCTTCCGTGGCGTCCGTGCGGGCCACCACGACCATGTCCCTGCGGACGGCCAGCACCATCTCCAGCTTGTCGAGGTACTCGTCGAGGGGCAGCACCTGCTTGCCGTCCGCGTGCCCGCACCGGCGGGGCCGCCGCTGGTCCTCCAGGATCACGCCGGAGGCCCCGATGCGCTCCAGCCCCTCCACCACGTGGCAGGCCACCTCCGGGTCGGCGTAGCCGTCGTCGATGTCCACGAGCAGGTGGTGCCGGGGGAAGGCGCCGCGCAGGCGCTGCACGAAGGCGACCATGTCCGGCCACGCGATGAACCCGATGTCCGGCAGCCCGTAGTAGGACGCGGCGAAGCCGAAGCCGGAGACGAACATCCCGTCGTAGTGGCGGGCCGCGATGGACGCCGAGTACATGTCGTACACGCCGATGAGGGGGGTGGTTCCCGGTGCGGCGATCTGTTCCCGCAACTTGTTCCCGTAGGTCAACGCCTTACTCCTCGCCATGGTGAAGCAGCACACGGACGTGGCGGGACCGCCGCAACACGGCGGTCCTTTACCAAAGCCCGATACTTTCGTGGGAGAACCGGGAAAATCCTTAGGCGAGCGCTTTACTCACTCTCCAGGGGGAGCGATTTCACCGGAGAAACGTCACCGGGGACCGGCCGGGCCGCGGAGCACTAGTCACCGTTGCGGGGCAGATGGGCCCGGGCGTCCTCGTACGCGGCCGTGCCCGGTTCCGCGGCGGGGGCGTAGAAGAGGTTCAGCACACCCGAGGGGAAGGTCTCGCCGGACACCAGCCGCAGCGGCAGCGGTGCGCCGCCCTCCTCGAACAGGCGCGTGCCGGAGCGGACGGCGATCGGGTGCACCAGCAGGTTCAGCTCGTCCAGCAGTCCCGCCGCGAGGAGCTGGCGGACGACCGAGACCGAGCCGCTGATCCACACGGTGGAGCCGGTCCCGGCCTTCAGCGCGGTGACGGCCTCGACGAGCCCACCGTCCAGGACCTCCGCGTTCCGCCAGGTGGGCGGTAGCGGCCGATGCGTCACGACGATCTTGCGGGCGTCGCCGAGGAGCGTGGCGAAGGGCGCGTCCTCCCCGCCGGCCGCCTCCCGCTCCGGCCAGGCGCCCGCGAAGCTCTCGTACGTCCTGCGGCCGAGGAGCAGCGTGTCCGCCGTGCCGAGGGTGGTGTCGACGGCCGCCCCCATGGCGTCGTCGAAGTACGGGAAGTGCCATTGGTCGGGTGCCTCGACCACCCCGTCGAGCGAGATGAACAGCTGCGCGGAGATCTTCCTCATGCCGGCTCTCCCGGGACGCGGTGGGGCGGTGCACCTCCAGTAGACGACGCCGTACGCTGCGCGACCACCGGTCTCAGCGGTCGTCGCGCATGTCGTCCAGGTCTCCCTCGCTCAGCTCGTGCATGACGTCGCGCATGGTCGCGTCCTCACGGCCGCGCTCGTGCGCCACCTCGTCGGGGCTGCGCGGCCGGCCGCCCGTCCTCAGCTGCTCCGGGGCCGGAGACCGCCCGCGGATCCGGTCCGTGTCCTGCCTGTCGCTGTCGCCGCCCATGACCTCTCACACTCCCGGGCTCTGCCGCGTCACCGCGTGGACGCAGCACTCGACGGCGGCTGCCGCCTCCGCCGACCGGCGCCTAACCGTTTCCCCACGCGCCAAACCCCCACCCAGCACATCGGCCGGGCCCGTACCCGTGAGGACGTCGCGGTCGAATGACTTGCTCGTACGGCACGGTGCAGGCGAGGCGTGACAGGGCCCGGCGCTTGTGAGCGCTACATGCGGGTGGCGGCGAAACCGATGAGGATGACCGCAGTGATCACGATGCCGGTCAGCCCGGCCCAGCCGCCCGGAAGTGCGCATGCCGCCACGATGGCGAAGGCGCCCGGCATCAGCGGCGAACGCCCAGGCCGACAACCTGCGGTCATCAGTGTCTTCTGCATGCGTCTTCGTTTTCTGGTCACCGTGCGCACGGTATCGAGTCCGGCCGGCGGGTCTCGCGTCGGGAGATCGCGGGCGGGACGCGACACTGCGCCATGGCCGGTGCGGGTACGCGGACGGCCCGGTTCGCGGTGGCGGCCGGGCCGTTCGGGGTGGTGCGTCAGGCGAGGGCGAGGAAGAGCTTTTCGAGTTCTTCCTCGGTCATGGGGGCCTGGTTCGCATCGGTGTTGCTCATGCACTGGCGCATGCCGCTGGCGACGATTTTGAAGCCGGCGCGGTCCAGGGCTTTGGAGACGGCGGCGAGCTGGGTGACGACGTCTTTGCAGTCGCGTCCGGCTTCGATCATGGCGATGACGCCGGTGAGTTGGCCTTGGGCGCGGCGCAGGCGGTTGAGGACTGAGCTGACTGAGTCGTCGTCGACTTTCACCGGTTGCCTCCTGGCCTTGTCTGTTCTCACCCCATGGTACCCCAGGGGGTATCTGGGTCAGTGGTTGCGGAGGGCGGCGAGGGTGGCTTCCAGGTCGCCCTGGTAGGGGCGGTTGTGGGGAAGTTTGGCGAGGAGGGCGGCCATGCCGCAGGTGTTGGTGACGGCGGAGTAGACCAGGCCGCCGGCGATGCCGGCGGAAGCGAGGCGGAAGGCGGGGCGCAGGCGGCCGAGGGCGAGGCCGGTCAGGACGATGACGCCGGCGGTGAGGCGGACCTGGCGTTCCATGCTCCAGGCGGTGCGCCGGGCGCCGTCGGGACGGTGGAGGGTGTGGCCGTCTGCGGCCCAGGCGCCTGTGCCGCCGGCGAGGGTGGCGGCGGTGATGCCGTGGGCGGCGAGGGTGTGGCAGGCGTTCTCGGAGCGGGCGCCGGAGGCGCAGACGACGAGGATGTCGCCGCGCTGGGCTGCGTGGCGGATGTCGGGCAGGGCCCGGTCCAGGTAGTCGAGGGGAATGTTGTGGGCGCCGGGGAGGTGGCCGGTGGCGTATTCGCCGGGGGTGCGGACGTCCAAGACGATCAGCTCGTGCAGGTGAGTGCGGGCCTGTTCGGTGTCGAGGGTGCGGGGCGCGGTCATGATGAGGTGATCCTTCCTAGTTGTCTATTATGCCCGATTGCAGGCATTGTGTTACCCCGGGGGGTATTGATGGGGGTGTGGTGGCGGGGCTCCGTCGCGGGTCGCGGGAGGGGGAGGGTCAGTGGAGGGCGTCGGTGAGCATGAGGGCGGCGACGGTCAGGAGCGCGATCGCGAAGATCCGTTGGAGGGTGGGGCCGGAGATCTTGGAGGCGAGGCGTTTGCCGTCCCAGGCGCCGAGGATCGCGGCGCCGGTGAACGGGGCGATGACCGTCCAGTCCAGGGGTGTGCTGGTGCCGGCGCGGGCGGCGAGCGCGGCGAGGGAGTTGACGGTGATGACCAGCAGGCTGGTGCCGACCGCGGCGCGCATGCGCAGTCCGAGGACGCCTACGAGGGCGGGGACGGCGAGGAAGCCGCCGCCGACGCCGAGAAGCCCGGTGACCGCGCCGAGCCCGGCGCCCGCGCCTGCGGCTCGCGCCGGTCTGATGGGCCTGGGCTGCTGTTCGGCATGGGGTGGCTTGAGCATTCTGAGGGCGGCGAGGGCGGCTATCGCGGCGAACGCTGCGGTCAGCACCGCTTCGGGCAGGCGGGTGGCGAGGGTGGCCGCGGCGATCGCCGGTGCGATCCCGGCGGCCGCGAACAGGACGCCGGTCTTCCAGCGGACGTTGCCGGAGGTGGCGTGGGCGTAGAGGGCGGTCGCGGAGGTGGCGGTGACGATGATCAGTGAGGCGGTGGTGGCGGCGGCCGGTGTGAAACCGAGGAGATAGATCAGGGCGGGGACGGCCAGGACACTGCCGCCGCCGCCGAGCGCCCCGAGGGCCAGGCCGATGACGGCCCCGGCGGCGAGGGCGAGTACGAGCGTGCTCACGTTATCCGGCCGTTGCTTCCGCTTTCGTCGACGACCGGCAGCCCGGCCGCCGCCCAGGCGTTCATGCCGCCCTTGACGTCGACTGCCTCGGCTCCGCGCCCGGCCAGGAGTTTGGCGGCCTGTTGGGAGCGGTGCCCGGAGCGGCAGATCACCACCAGCGGCCGGCCTTCGGCGGTGGAGGGCAGGGCGGCGCCGGTGACCAGCCTGGAGAGCGGGAGGTGGATGGCTCCGGGGGCGTGGCCGGCGTTCCACTCGCCCTGCTCGCGTACATCGAGGAGGACGGCGTCGCCGTCGATGGTGTTCTGGCGGGCCTGGGCGGGGGTGACGCGGTCGGTGCCGCGACGGAAAAGGAACATCCGTCTTCTTTCCGATTGTCGGGGGCAGGGGCAAGGGGCAGGGGGGTGGCTGCGGTTCAGCTGCCGGTGCCGGTGCCGGTGACCAGGGGCAGGCCGGCGTCGGCCGCCGCGTCGAAGGAGTCGTCGACTGCGACGACGTCGCGGCCCGCGGCGTCGAGCAGGGAGGCTGCGATGCCCGCGCGCATTCCGCCCGCGCAGTGCACCCACACCGTCCCTGCCGGTACGTCGGCCAGGCGGCGGTGGAGGTGGTGGATGGGGATGTGTACGGAGCCTTCAATCCAGCCCGTGGCGCGTTCGGAGTCCCGGCGCACGTCGAGGACCACGTCCGGGCCGGGGTCCTGGGCGGCAAGGTCGGCGAAGGTGGCGCGGGGGAAGGAGCGCGGGGTGTGGCCGTCGGGTATCCAGTCGCGGACGGTACCGGTGGCAGCCGCGGCCGGGCGGTCGATGCCGACGCGGACCAGTTCGCGCTGGGCCGCGGCGAGCTGGGCGGGTGACTCCGCGAGGAGGGTGACGGACCTGCCCCAGGGAATCATCCAGGCGAGGTAGGTGGCGATCTTCCCCTCCGCCTCGAAGTTGAACGAGCCGGCGACGTGGCCCTCGGCGAACGCGATCCGGTTGCGCAGGTCCACCACCCATTCCCCGGCGGCCAGGCGCTCGGCGATGTCGGCGGCGTCGGCCAGCGGGGGTGCGGTCAGGTCCACCGGGGTGGGACCTTCGGCGTTGGCCGGGCCCATGTGGGCGTAGTAGGCGGGCACGTCCTCCAGGCCCGCCAGCAGGGCGGCGACGAAGGACTCGACGTCCTTGACCAGGGCGTCGTTGCCCGCCTTCTCCTTGCCGATGGTCGTCGTGTCGCCCTCGGACTGCGAGGAGGAACAGAAGCTGCCGAACCCGTGGGTGGGCAGCACCGGCGTTTCATCGGGGAGCTCGGCGGCCAGCCGGTGCGCGGATGCGTGCTGGGCGCGGGCCAGCTGTTCGGTCAGCCGCGGCTCGACCAGGTCGGGGCGCCCCACCGAGCCGATCAGCAACGAACCGCCGGTGAACACCGCCGCCACCGCCCCCTGCTCTTCCAGGACGTAGGAGGTGTGGTGCGGGGTATGGCCGGGTGTGGCCATCGCCCGCAACGCGATGCCCTCGTCCACGCTCACCGTGTCGCCGTCCGCGACCGGCGTGCGGGCGAAGGCGACGCGGGCGGCGGCGGGCACGAGGTAGGCGGCGCCGGTGATGCGGGCCAGGTCCAGACCGCCGGTGACGTAGTCGTTGTGGACGTGGGTCTCCACTACCTGGGATATCCGCACCCCCCGCGCGGCAGCCGCCGCCAGGACTCGGTCGATGTCGCGGGGCGGGTCCACCACCACTGCGGTGCGCGCGCCGCCTGCCAGGTAGCTGCGGTTTCCGAGGCCCTCGGTCTCGATGGTGTCGATGAAGAACACGATGCTCCTTTCGGCTGAACGATTACCCCCGGGGGTATATTTTCGAGCCTAGCACGGGTACCCCGGGGGGTATTTTGGGCGGTGCAGTGAACCCGCTCGCACCCGGCGGCTACCCGCCGCCCGGTCACGCACCCCCGGACAGGGATGACGCCATGCGCTACGACCGGACCGTCCACCTCGATGCCGACTTCCCCACGACCGTGGCCGCGGTCCGCGAGGCCCTCGCCGCACAGGGCTTCGGCATCCTCACCGAGATCGATGTCACCGCCACCCTGAAGGCCAAGCTCGGCCACGACATGGAGGACTACCTGATCCTCGGCGCCTGCAACCCGCCGCTCGCCCGCCAGGCCCTGGACGCCGACCGCACCATCGGCCTCCTCCTGCCCTGCAACGTCGTGGTCCGCACCGACGGTGACCGCACCGCCGTCCAGGCCCTGGACCCCGGAGTCATGGTCACCCTCACCGGCGTGCCCGCCCTCCAGCCCGTCGCCGACGAAGCCACCCGCCGCCTCGACGCCGCCCTCAGCACCCTCGAAACCACCGGATGACCGCCTCGCGCAGGCCACCGGGGCGGGAAGAGGGCAACCCCGCAGCAGCCGAGCGCCGGGCGACGAGGCGCTCCGGCCGATCCCAAACGGTGCCCGCGAGCCCGACCGGAACGCTCCAAGGCGGATGAGTCGCCCCTCAGGGGCCGAGAGGTCCCCGCTAGGACCCGAAAGGCCCGTGCCCGAGGACCGCCGACGAGATCAGAGCGGCAGTAGCCCACCCGAAACCGGAGACCCTGCCGTGACGGACACCACACCGGCACAGTCGTCAAAAAACGTGCAACGGCTCGACGTCTGCTGCGCCACGGCCTGCCCCGGACGGGCCTGAGCGTGCGGACGGAGTTCGCGACGGTGCCCGCGCCGTACTCGCCCGGCGCGATCAGCCCCTCGAAGTCCCGGTACTCCAGTGGATGGTCCTCGGTCGGCATGGCCAGCCGCTTGTCGTGCGGGTCGGCCGACGGCCCCTTCGGCACCGCCCGACTTCAGCACGCCGTCGACCTCCAGCCGGAAGTCGAAGTGCAGGGCCGTCGCGTAGTGGATCTGTACCACGAACGAAGGCGGTGTCCCTCCCGGGTCGGCGGCCGCGGGGCCGCCCTTCGGCTCGTCCGTGCGGGAGAAGTCGCGGCGCCGGCGGTACTCGCTCAGCGCGTCGGTTGCCTCGGGACTCACGGGTTCCTCCTACCCGTCGGTGGCCGGCCGGCGCACCCGTTCACGTCCACCCGTTCACAGGGCCAGGATGATGCCGTAGGCGAGGAAGAACAGGGCGACGACGAGGGCGAGCGCGACGATCAGGGCGAGGGGGCAGCCCGCCCAGCCCCTCTTCAGGGGGCGGTACGGGCCGGCACCGGTCGCGGTGCCGGCCTCGGCCGGCGGCGTCTCGCCCGGGGGCACGGCGCCGCCCCGCGTCAGGCCCGTGGTCCACCGCGGGTCGGGGTCCGGATTGCTCGGGGAGCGGTCTCTGTCCATGCCCGGCGCCTCCCCTCGGAGGGCGCGGCTATGCACTGCCGGTCCGCACCGGTTCGCGGACTCAAGCCGGGGCGCGCCCGTGCCGATGCAGGAGGGGCACCCCCGCGTCCCCGCAGCCGAACCCCAGGAGCCACTCGTGCCGGAAGCCGGCCCCGGCCTCGACGCCTTCTACGCCGCGCTGGACGGAGCCGTGTACGTGGTCACGGTCGCCGCCGGCGGCCGGCGGGCCGGGTGCCTGGTCGGGTTCGCCTCGCAGTGCTCGATCACCCCGCCCCGCTTCGTCGTCTGGCTGTCCACCGCTAACCACACCCACGCGGTCGCGAGCGGTGCCCGGTACCTCACGGTGCACCTGCTGCGCCGGGACCAGCGGGCGCTCGCGGAGCTCTTCGGCGGCCGGACCGGGGACAGCGTGGACAAGTTCGCCCGCACCGGCTGGCGGCCCGGCATCGAGGGCAGCCCCGTGCTCTCGGACGTGTCCGACTGGTTCACCGGACGCGTCGAGGGCGTGGTCGCGGGCGGTGATCACGACGGGTTCCTGCTGTCACCGGTCGACGCGCCTCCTCCGCCGGCGGGCCCGGCCGCCGGGGCCGCCGTCCCACCGCTGCGGTACGCCGACGTACGCGACCTGGAACCCGGCCATCCGGCCTGAGCGGGCCCGCCGGCCACCGCGCCGGCCGCGCCGCACACCCTCAACCAGCGGGCGGTGGGAGCGGGAGCCGCAGCGCGGACTCGTTCCGCTTCCAGGCCGCCGTGACGTGCGCGTCGAGGCGCTCCTCCAGCAGGACCGTCGCCGCGCAGCCGAAGGCCGCGTCGGCCTCCAGCCGGGGCTCGTCGGCGAGGAGCCCGCCGACGACCTCGCGGCGCACCACCTGCTCGTGGACGGCGTCGGCCTCGACGTGCTCGGCGTAGAACCGCTCGGCGGCCGGGCCCGCACCGCACCGCCGCATCGCGTGCAGCAGTCGGCGGGACCCCGGCGAGGAGGTGACCTCGACGCAGGCGAAATGTCCCACCAGTGCCCCGCGCAACGACCGGTGCAGGCCGAACAGCGACATCAGGTTGACCGTGGCGAGCAGGGGTGCCGGAGCGTGCTTCAGGTACCTGCCGTACGCGGGATCGAGGCCGAGGTCGGCCATCAGGTCGGCGAACAGCCGTGCGTGGACGTCCTCGGCGCGCCCGGCCCCGAACTCGTCGTACTCGACGGCGACCATGGCGGCCTTGGCCCGGCCGGTCAGACGCGGGACGACCCACAGGTGGGGGTCCGCCTCCTTCAGGTGGTACAGCGAGCGCAGGGCGGCGTACTCGCGCAGCTGCCACAGGGTGCCCCGCCGTTCGAGGTGGTGGCTGGCGCTCCCGCCCGGACCGGCGGACTCCACCAGCAAGGGGCCGAAGGCCTCCGCGACACTGTCCGGCCCGCCGCGCAGTTCGTCGCGCAGGGCGTCGAGCATGGCGGTCTCCAGGATCCGGCGCAGGCGCAGCAGGTCCGGGTCCCATTCCCGTTCGTCGGCGGCCTCGTGGAAGCCCCGGTAGTGCAGCTCGTACAGCAGGTACAGCGCGAGCTGGAGGTCCTCGCCCCACGGGTCGGCCCGTGCGGCCGTGTCGGGGGAGTAACGGGGCGGCCGGCCGCCCCGCAGGGCGTCCACCACGGTCTGTGACAGCTCTCCGCGCCCCGGCACGAGGGCGGGGCCCCGCCCCGTCATGGCGTGCCCCCGTCTCCGGACGGCGCCGCACCGCCCCGGCGGCGCGGACGGTGGCTGGTGTCGCACCAGGGCAGGTTCCGGCTGCGGCGGCAGGTGCACACCGCGACGGTGAAGCGGTCCGAGCGGGCGACCGTACCGTCCTCCAGCACGATCTCCACCGGGCCCTCGATCAGGACCGGGCCCTGCGGGACCACGGTCACGCGGCGGGCGGGACACGACGCGGACACGGACGACGTCACTGCGGCCTCGGCCTCGGCTGAGGGGGCCGGGGGGCGGTCAGGGTTGCCGGGCACGGATGACCACCAGCTCTTCCCATTCCTCGCCCGAGTCGGCCAGGCCCCGGCCCTCCAGCCAGGCGCGGCGGGAGCGCAGCACCGGACCCCACGGCACGGCCGCGCGGAGCAGGACGCCCGCGCGCAGGCCGGCCCCTTCCAGCAGCCGCACGGTGGCGGGCGGGCCGCACATGGCGGACTGCACGATCAGGAGCACGCCGCCGGGCCGGAGCACGGCCGGGGCCCACGAGCAGATCCGGTCGATGACCAGCCGCCCGGTCGGCCCGGCGTCCCAGGCGCGGGCGGCGCCGCGGACCGGCGGCCCCGGGTCGGGCGAGGGGACGTACGGCGGGTTGGCGAGGACGAGGTCGAACCGCCGGCCGTGGGTCCGGGCGGCGAAGTCCCCGTGCAGCACCCGCACCGGCAGCCGCCGCAGCCGCGCGTTGGCGTACGCGGTGAGCACCGCCGGCCAGGAAACGTCGACCGCGGTGACGCGCGCCCCCCGGCCGGCCGCGCGGAGCGCCAGGGCCCCCGTTCCGGTGCCGACCTCCATCACCGTGGTGCCGGGGCCCAGCTCCTCCTGGTCGAGGGCCGCGGCCAGGAGCCGGGTGTCCGCCTGGGGGCGGTACACCCCCGGCGGGGCGAACAACCGGGGGAGAGCGGGGGCAGCCGGGGCGAAGGGCGGTGCGATGTACGGCGTCATGTCACCGCGGCTACCCGCAACCCGCTGGCCTACCCCCCGTCCGCCCGGATGGCGAGTACCGGGCATGAGGCGCGGGCGACGGGGCAGGCGCCTTGCAGTGGCGTCCGGGCGACCGTCCCGGACCACGTGCTGGGAGGCACCCCATGGGACACGGTGGAGACGCCGTCAAGGAACTCACCGCCGACCACGACGAGGTGAAGGACTACTTCACCCAACTGCGCACCACCACCGAGGGCGACCGGCGGCGGCGGGTGGCGGACCTGCTGACCATCGAACTCGTCCGCCACTCGGTCGCGGAAGAGCAGTACCTCTACCCGGCGGTCCGCGAGCACCTCGACGGCGGCGACCGGATCGCCGACAAGGAGATCGCCGACCACGCCCGTGTGGAGAAGATGCTCAAGGAGCTGGAGGACCTGGATCCGACGGGCCCCGAGTTCGAGCGGTGCGTGGGCGAACTGCAGACCGAGGTCCTCGCCCACATCAAGGACGAGGAGGAGAACCTCTTCCCCGCCCTGCGGCACAACTGCCCGCAGCAGGACCTTGACGAGCTCGGCGAGCGCATCCGGCGTGCGAAGAAGATCGCACCGACCCGGCCGCACCCGGGCAGCCCCTCCACCCCGCCCGCCAACAAGCTGCTCGCCCCGGGCCTCGGCCTGGTCGACCGGGCACGCGACCTCGTCACCGGCCGCGGCAGGACGGCCTGAGCCGCCACCGCGCTCCGGTCCAACGAAGTACGGAAGGAGAAGCCATGCCCCGCGGCTCTTCCCCGAAGCGGGAACGACAGTACGAACACATCAAGGACTCCGCGCTGGACCGCGGCGAGTCCGAGAAGCGGGCCGAGGAGATCGCCGCCCGCACGGTGAACAAGGAGCGCGCCCGTTCCGGTGAGTCGAAGACCGCCAGCCGCTCCTCCATCCAGGACATGTCCTCGTCCCGGCGCGGCGGACAGCGGTCCCACAGCGGCTCCGAGGGGCCGACGAAGGAGCAGCTGTACAACGAGGCCAAGCAGCGGAACATCAAGGGCCGCTCCCAGATGGACAAGGCCGAGCTGAAGCAGGCCCTCGGCCGTTGACCCGGGCCTGCCGCCGCCCGTCTCCCCGCTGACGCCCGCGTCGGCGGGAGACGGCGCCCGGTGAGCGTTCGTCACCTTGCTCTTCCCTCGTCCTGCCCGTGCGATGCGCACCGCACCTGCCCGAGGCACGGCCACCCGACCCCCCGGGGCCGCCGCGAACGGGCACTCGTGTGGATCACTCGATAGACTTCCCGGTATGGGCACGGCGTCGAACCTGAGCCTGTACACGGGCGGCCGCGGCTCCGGCCTCATCGGGAAGCAGATCGCGGGGTACCGGGTCGAGCGCATGCTCGGCCGCGGCGGCATGGCCGTCGTCTACAGTGCGAAGGACCTGCGTCTGGACCGCACCGTCGCGCTCAAGCTGATCGCCCCGGAACGGGCCCGCGACGACACCTTCCGGCGCCGCTTCACCCACGAGTCGCGGGTGGCCGCGTCCATCGACCACCCCCACATCGTGCCGATCTACGAGGCGGGGGAGACCGAGGGCGTCCTCTACATCGCCATGCGGTACGTCTCCGGCCTGGACATGCGGGCCCTGCTGGACCGGGAGGGCCCCCTCCCCGTCTCGACCGCCGTGCGCATCGCCGCCCAGGTGGCGTCCGCACTCGACGCGGCCCACGAGCACGACCTGGTCCACCGGGACGTCAAGCCCGGCAACATCCTGGTAGCCGCCGGCACCGACAGCGACCACCCCGAGCACGTCTACCTCACGGACTTCGGGCTGACGAAGAAGTCGCTGTCGCTCACCGGTTTCACCACCGCCGGCGAGTTCGTCGGCACGCTCGACTACATGGCGCCCGAGCAGATCTCCGGCCGGCCGGTGGACGGCAGGTGCGACCTGTACAGCCTGGCCTGCGTGGTCTATGAATCCCTCACCGGCGGGCCGCCCTTCGAGCGCGAGGAGGACGCGGCGCTGCTGTGGGCCCACCAGTACGATCCGCCGCCCCCCGTCACCGAGAAGCGGCCCGACATCGCGCCCGCCGCCGACGAGGTCCTGGGCAAGGCCCTGGCGAAGGTGCCCGAGGACCGCTACGACTCCTGCCTGGAGTTCGTGGCCGCCCTGCGCGCCGCCACCGGGACCGCCGCCCGGCACTCGGACCCCGATTCCGGGGCGCTGCGCCGGTCTCAGGGGGCCCGGGTGGACGCCGATCCGCCGCCGCGGCCCCCGGCCTGGGCTGCCGCGGTGTTCCACGTCAGACCGACCGACTGACACCGACCGGCGGCCCGCTGGCGGCGGCACAGGGCGGCCGGCTTTCCGCTCGCGGCGCCGTCACAGGCCCATGGAGACGGCCAGGCGGGTCATCTCCGCCGTGGTGTTGATGCCCAGCTTGGCCCGGATGCGGCGCAGGTAGGCGTCGACGGTGTGCTTCGAGAGCCCCATGTTGCGGGCCGTCTGCAGATAGGTGCAGCCGGAGGCGATGTGCCGCAGGGCCTCCTGCTCGCGCGGGGCCAGCGTGGTGGTGGCGGCTTCGGCGGTCGGGGCGGTCGGGGCGGTCAGGGTGAGGCTCATGGGATTTCCTCCGACGAATCGGTTCGGTCATCACTGCTCACACCCTCGGAAGCAGGGGATCTATACCTGAATGTCGGTATTTGTCCCTGCTCAAAAGACTGGCCGCGCGACGTCATGGCCGTGTCCGTCGACTGTCACAGGCGTGTCACAGGGCACTTTCGTCCTGTTTCACCCGTGTTCGCGCGGCGCGCCGTGGCCGGCGGGCGCCCGCGGTACGCCGCCCCGCGAGGCCCTCAGAACCCGGCGAGGGACTGCTCGGCCCAGATCGTCTTGCCGACGGGGGCGGGCCTGGTGCCCCAGCGCTGGGCGAGCTGGGCGACCAGCAGCAGACCCCGGCCTCCCTCGTCGAAGGTCCGGGCCCGCCGCATGTGCGGGGCGGTGCTGCTGGAGTCGGAGACCTCGCAGATCAGCGTGCTGTCCTGGTGGATCAGCCGCAGCTGGATGGGCGGCTGGCCGTAGCGGATGGCATTGGTGACCAGCTCGCTGACCAGGAGCTCCGTGACGAAGGAGGCCTCCTCCAGCCCCCAGGCCGTCAGCTGGTCCGTGGTGAACCGGCGGGCCTGGCCCACGACGGAAGGATCGGACGGCAGGTCCCAGACGACGACCTGGTCGGCGTGCAGGGCCCGGGTCCGGGCCACGAGCAGGGCGACGTCGTCCTCGGGAGGGTGGGTCAGCAGGGCGGTCAGCACGCGGTCGCAGACCGTGTCCAGCGTGCCGGCCGGCCGGTAGAGGGCCGCGAGCATGCTGTCCAGGGCCTCGTCGATGTCCCGCTCCCGGGTCTGGAGCAGCCCGTCGGTGTACAGGGCGATGACGCTGCCCTCGGGGAGTTCCGCCTCGACCGTCTCGAAGGGCAGTCCGCCCAGCCCCAGCGGCGGGCCGGCCGGTACGTCGATGAGGTACACGGAGCCCTCCGGGGAGACCACGGCCGGCGGGGGGTGGCCGGCCCGGGCGAGGGTGCAGCGCCGGGTCACCGGGTCGTATACCACGTACAGGCAGGTGGTGCCGATGCCCCCGGCGGCCTCCCCGCCGGGGTCCTCGTCGCCCTCGTCCGCGGACAGGTGGATGATCAGGTCGTCGAGGTGGGTGAGGAGCTCGTCGGGCGGCAGGTCGACGTCGGCCAGGGTGCGCACGGCGGTGCGCAGCCGGCCCATGGTGGCGGCCGCCCGCATGCCGTGCCCGACGACGTCGCCCACGACCAGCGCCACCCGCGCCCCGGAGAGCGGGATCACGTCGAACCAGTCGCCGCCCACGCCGGCCTCGGTGCCGGCGGGCAGGTAGCGGGAGGCGATCTCCAGCGCCGCCTGCTCGGGCAGCGAGTGCGGGAGCAGGCTGCGCTGCAGGGTCATCGTGGTGGTGTGCTCGCGGGGGTGCCGGCCCGCGTCGTGGATGCCGGCGGCCGCCCGGTGCCCCAGTTCCTCGGCCAGCCACAGGTCCTCCGGCTGGAAGGGCTCCCGGTGCAGTTGGCGCCCGAAGAGGGCCACGCCGAGCGTGGTGTCCCCCGCCCGCATCGGCACCACCATCACGGAGTGGGTCCCGTACTCGCCGATCCAGACCGCCCCGGCGTCCTGCTCCGCCCACCGGACGACGGCCGGATCGCCCGCCCCGTACACGGCGCCGCGTCCCGCGGCCAGGCACTCTGCGGGCGGCGACAGCGGCGGGTACACGGTCGTCTCCCCGATCGCGACCCCGGACGGCGGACCCCCCTCCAGGACCGACCGCACCGCGGTGCGGCTGACCGTGACCGGCCCCGCCCCCGGTACGGACGACGGCTCGTCCCCGCGCGGAAGCGGTTCGAGGAGGTCGACGACCGCGAAGTCGGCGAGCCGGGGGACGGCGACGTCCACCAGTTCCTGCGCCGTGCGGGCGCTCTCCAGGGTCGTGCCGATGTGGGCGGCGACATCGGTCGGCAGGTGCAGGTGCTCCCGGACGCCCTTCTCCGTCCCGGGCCGGTCGTGCGCGGCCAGGCAGACGGCGCGCACCCGGCCGTCCGCATCCCGCAGCGGGGCCAGCGAGGCCGCCCAACCGTGCTCCGTCCCGGCGGCCGTGGGGCGGATGAACTCCTCCACGTACTGCGGATCCCCGGTCTCCAGCACGAGCCGCATCCGCCGCTCGGTCTCGCCGCTCACCGGATCCGGAGCGATCTCAGGCAGCCGCAGGCCGCGCATCTCGGCCTCGGTGAGGGACAGCGTGCGCTCCATGCCTTCGTTCGCCCGTACCAGCCGCAGCTCCGCATCGAAGACCGCCAGGAAGCAGGGGGACTGGGTGAACGCCCACTCCTTCAGCTCCTTGAGCGGCTCGCTCGACGGCGCGGCCGCCCCGCTCGGCACGGCGGAGACCACGAACCACTTGGCGGTCCCGCCGCTCGACGTCCAGCGGTGCGCGAGCAGACCCGGCTCCAGGCGGCGGCCGTCCCGGTGCCGCAGCCCGACCGTGCCGCTCCACCGCTCCTGGCCGGGAGCGATCCGCTGAGCCGTGTCGGCGGCGGCATCGGCGAGCAGACGTTCGGCGGACAGCCCCACGATCTCGGAGGACTCGTAGCCGAGCAGTCGGGTGGCACCCTCGCTCCACTCCGTCACGATGCCCTGCTCGTTGATGGTGGCCGTGGCCGTGTACGCCCGCTGAGGGGAGGCGTCCGGCTCCTCCGGCCGCTCACCAGGAGAGGTGGGAAGTTGCTCCATCGCCGCTCACTCGCCCTCGCTCGTTCCGCTACCGGAGCCCCACGGGAAACTGCACGGCCACGGGCCCCACAGACAAGCATGATCCAGCGGGCCTGGGAGCACCAACGCAGTCCCGCCGGCACCGGCGCGCCGCCGACCGGCGACGGGACGCACCGTGCGTCCTTCCGACGGCGGCGATCGCACGCGGAAACCGCGGACGCCGGAGAGGCGCGTCCCCCTCCGGCGTCCGCGGTGCGTGCCCGTGCGTGCGCCCGCGGGTCAGTCGAGGCCGCCGCCCGTGGCGGTCGCGTCACCGCTGACGGCGGTCGCGGAACCGCTGTTGATGGCGTCGGCGCTCGCGCTGCCGGTCGTCGCGTTGCCCGTCGTGATCGTGCACCTGCCGATGCACGTGCCCACGCCGGTGTTGGCGGGGCCGGTGGTGGCGGTGCCGCCGAGGGTGTTGTTCTCGGCCGTGGCGGCGCCGCTGCTCGCGGTGGCGTTGGCGGTGGTGGTGCCGCCGTCCGTGCCGCTCGCGGTCCGCGCACCCTCCCGGACCGCGGTGATCGCCTTGACCGCACCGGTGGCCACGGCGTCGTCGCTCACGGCGGTGTTGACACTGTCCCCGCAGAGACCGGTGCACAGGCTGCGGGCGCCGGCGCCGACGGAGGTGTTCGTGCTGCTGCCGCAGAGGCCCGTGCACTCGTCGTACGCGCCCACCCCCACGGAGGTGCTGGTGCTGCCCCGGCACAGGCCCGTGCACGTGCCCGAGGCCCCGTCGCCCACGGCCGTGTTGCTGCTGTCGTGGCAGAGGCCGGTGCAGGAACCGGAGGTGGCGGCGCCCGCGGCGGTGTTGGTGCTGTCGTGGCAGAGGCCGGTGCACCCCCCTGGGGTGAGGACGGTGGCGTAGTTCGGGGCTGCGGATGCGGCCGTCGCGGTCGCCGGCAGGACCACGCTGCCGGTCAGTGCCACGGAAGCCGCGGCCAGCACGATACGACGGGTCCAGGAACGCGCTTTCATCGGAAACTCTCCGGGGTTCGTGTGCGAAGTCTTCGCCTGCGGCCGAGCGGGCGGGCGCTGGGGCTTCGATCGGATGCGTCCGGGGTGATGCAGACACCGGGGGGATCCCCGGGGGCTTTTGCGAGGTGACGTTAGCGTGTGGATCATGCCGCGAGCCGGATCTCGCGCGGTGCGGCGTGTTCGCCGCGAGTTCCGGCATCCGGTTCGACCGCCGCGGGCCGGTCACCCCGTGGCGGACGCCTTTTATCAAGATCGGCGACGGCGGTCAAGCCACGTATTCGAGTGGCGTGACGCTTCCTCGCTCGCCGGGTTTATTGGAAGTACGCCCCACCGGGAACTCCCGGAGGAAACGGAACCGGGAGAAAAGCCCGGGCCATCCAGCGGGGTACTTGTGAAAAACCCTACTATTGAGTGGAGAATTCTCATGTTCGAGCGTTTTTGGACCCGTCGTATCGTTCTGGCCGGCGCTTCCGTGGCCCTGGTGGGTGGCGGTATCGCCCTCCCGGCGACGGCGATGGCCGCTCCGGCGGCCGCCCCGCAGCAGGTCGCGAAGTTCGTGCAGGACAGTGCCGACGGCATCGGCACCAGTGGCGACGCGACTGCCGACAACACCACCGTCGGCGGTACCGCCACCACCGGCACCGCCAATTCGGGGGTGGGCAGCTGCAAGGGCAAGTGCACGATCACCACCGGCAACGCCAGGAGCGGTGACGCGAGCGCCGACGCCATCAACACGGGTGATGCCACCGCGGTGACCGGCGACGCCACGGGCAAGGGCGGAACCGTCACCAAGCAGGTGCTGAAGAAGCAGCTGAAGGAGGAACTGAAGGCGAAGCTCGGCAAGTGAGGCTCCACCCGCCCCACGGCCCCCGGGACCCCGTCCCGGAGAGCTGCCCCCTGCACCGTGCCCCGGAGAGGACTGGCCTCTCCGGGGCACGGCCGTGTGCGCCCGCGCCGCCCCACGACGCGCCGGACTTCCCTGACGAAGGGGCCGTCGAGGGGGTGGCGCATTTTTGTCGCAGCCACGGATCCGCCTTATCAAGATCTCTTGTGACGGTCAAGTCACGTGTTCCAGTGGCGTGACGCGTATGTGCGGGGCTGGTTTATTGGAAGTACGCCCTCACCGGAACTCCCGGAGGAAGGGCGGCCCATAACCCCTTTTCCTCATGTGAGTGGAGAATTCTGATGTTCGAGCGTTTTTGGAACCGTCGTATTGTTCTGGCCGGTGCTTCCGTGGCTCTCGTGGGTGGCGGTATCGCCCTTCCGGCGACGGCTATGGCCGCTCCGGTGGCCGCCCCGCAGCAGGTGGCGTCGTTCGTGCAGGACAGTGCCGACGGGATCGGTACGAGCGGGGACGCGAGGGCCGGGAACACGACGGTCGGCGGTGAGGCCAGGACGGGCGCCGCCAACTCGGGTGTGGCCAACTGCGACGGCGGCTGCGACATCCGCACCGGCAATGCCAGGAGCGGTGACGCGAGTGCCGACGCGATCAACCAGGGCGACTCGACCGCGGTGACCGGGGACGCCGCGGGCACGGGTGGCACGGTGACCAAGCAGGAGCTCATCAAGCAGGACCTCAAGCAGAACCTGAAGGACCTGATCAAGGCGAAGATCGGCAATTGAGACCGACGCCGTGTCGCACGGAAACGCCGGACGCCGGAGAGGCCATCGCCTCTCCGGCGTCCGGCGTTCCGCGCGACGTCGTTATTGCTGCTGCTGCTGCTGCTGCTGCTGCTGCTGCTGCTGCTCCTGCTGCGGCGGCTGCTCCCGCTGCCGGTTCTGCGTCTCGTCGCCGGGCGGCTTGACCTCGGACTTGGGGGCCGGAGGCTCGGAGCGGACGTGCTCCGTCACCTTGGGCTCGGGCTCCGCGGGCGACGGGCCCCGGGGTGTCACGGGCGCCGCCGGTGTCACGGGCGCGGCCGGCGACGCAGGGGGCGGGGCCGCCGTCTTGAGGGGCCGGGGTTCCGGGGTCTCCGGCACGGGTTCCTTGCGCACCGCCGGCGGGGACTCCGGGGTTACGGGCGCCGGTGCTTTGGACTCGGGGGCCTTCGTCTTCGGGGCCTTCGTCTTCGGGGTCTTCGACTCCGGGGCCGCGGACTCCGGGTTGAGCGGTGCCTTCGTCTTGGGGGGCTTCGAGGCCGGTGCCTTCGTCCTGGGGGGCTTCGAGGCCGGTGCCTTCGTCTTGGGGGGCTTCGTCACCGGTTTCTTCGACTCGGGGGGTTTCGTGCCCGGCGACTTGGTGGTCGGGGGCTTGGCGCCGGGGGACTTGCTGGCCGGAGGCTTGATGCCGGGGGGCCTCGTGCCCGGTGACCTGGTGCCGGGGTTCAGCGTGGCCGGCGACCTGGTGAACGGTGACTTGGTGAAGGGCGACTTCGTCGGCGGCGGCGGCAGCGGCCAGTGCCTCGGCGGGGGGTGGGTCTTCGTGTCACGGTGGCCGTGGTCGCCGGAGTGCCGCTTGACCCAGTTCTTTTCCTTCACGTCGAGGATGACGAAGGTCTTGACCGCCGCGGGCGCGCGGTTGACGACCACGACGTTCTGCGGCTGGTATCCGGACCAGGTGGTCCCCGTCTGCTTGGGCGTGCCCTTCTGCGCGACCGCCCGGGCCAGCGGATTCCCGCAGGCGCAGCGCACCTTCGGCTCCCCGTGGGCGTCGACGAGGACGGCCGTGCCGGACTGGAGAACCGACTGGTAGCTCGTCGCGGTGCCGTTGCGGTAGCCGTGGTTGGTGACACGGGTGTCCGAGCGCAGTTGCATGGGCGTCAACGAACGCAGGTATCCGGGGACCGCGGCCGGCTGGATGTTCAGCGCGGCGGCGAACGCGCTGTTCCTGGCCGGGGCGGCGCTCAGGTAGCGGATCTGCTTCTCCACGTCACAGGACGCACGGTTGCGGGTCCCGCCGTACAAGCCGGGCTCCGTACCCGACACGCTGCGCAGGGTACCGGCCTGGGCGGGCGCGTCCGCCGGCGCGGCGGCCGGCACCGCGTTCGTCGCGTTCGCCGTGGACGGGGTGAACGGATCCGGACCGGTATCGCTCGTCGGCTGGAGGATGACCTCGCCGGCCTGCGCGGGGCCGCCGCTCGGGCGGGTGAGTACGACGGCCAGGACCACCGCGATGGCAATGGCGCTGGTGACCGCCGCGATCCGGGGCACGGACCGCCACCAGGGGCGCCCCCCTTCATCACCCGGGCCACCCGGCCCACCGGGCCCCCTGGGCGGCCCCGCAGGCGGGGGCGGTGGCGGGGGTCTCGACGGCGGGCCGGAAGGGGGGCCGGACGGGCGGCCGGAAAGAGGCCCGGAAGGCGGGCCCGTGGGGTGCTCGGACCGCGGTTCGGAACTCACGTTCTCCCCTTCCCGCCGGGATCGGGACGCGTGACGTGAAAGCGCGTGACCGCTCGGAGCCATCCGGCCCTGCCACCGGCTCCGGGCCCGCGCACACACCGCGGGCCCGGTTTCACACCGTTAGTCCTCATTGTGAGCTCCGGTGCCGCCCGATCCGCAAGCGGACGGTCCCGCCCCCTGCCCCGCACGGCGCACTGCACGGACGTCCGCGGCGCGCGACCCGACGGCGCCCGCACGGCCCGCCGCCGATCGTGCAGTGGGATTTGAGCGGGCCTCCAGAGCCCCTGGTGAATCTCAAGTGACTTCTTACCCGCCGTCGAGGAGACACCATGGACGACTTCGAGGAACCGCTCTGGCGTGAACTCTGCGAGTGGCGCGACACCGGCGGCGGACCGGACTTCCCGTACGAGGCCGTGATCCGCCACCTGCGCGCCGTCGGCAAGCACTTCCTGGCGCCCCGGATCCTGGAGGTCCTGGCGGAATGCCGGGGCGTGCTGTCCGCGCAGACGCCGCAAACGTCCGGCGCCCCCGGGGCCACCGGCGCCACCGGTTCCGCAACGACCCTCGCCCGTTTCCTCGACGTGGTCCTCGACAAGTTCGACGACCGCTACGACTACCCCAGCTACACGGCCCTGCCGCTGCTGCGCCGGTTCGGGTCGCAGGCCCCCGGCGACTGGGAGGCCCTGCGCCGCCGCCGGGACCGTACGGTCCTGCTGCTGCTCGCGGACCTGATCGGCTTCGAACGCCGGGTGCTGGACGGCCGACCCGCCGACCCGCAGGGCATGCTCCCCACGCCCCTGCTGCTGAACAAGCGGCTGCGGCTCGCCGCCCGCGTGATGGAGCCGGCCGCCCTGCGCGTCCTCGACGGGGCCGTCGACCCCGTCTCGGTCGCCACGACCCCCGGCCGCACCCCGGCCGGGGAGCTGGCCGACGCGGTGCTCGCCACCGCGACCGAAGAGGAACGGCTGGTGCTGCTCGCCAGCGTCCAGCCCGTCTACGTCCTGCACGACGAGTACCTGTTCCTGCGCGTCCTGCAGGCGTTCGAGGCCACCTTCACCTTCATGTCCGCGACGCTGGACGCCGCCGTGGGCGTGCTGCGCGGCGAGCGGCCCGCCGAGGCGGCCGTGCTCATCGCCTCCGTCGCCGACGTGCTGCGCGAGTCCCTGCCGCTGTTCTCGCTGCTGGCCACCATGCAGCCCGAGTCGTTCCAGGTGTTCCGGCAGTACACGGACGGCGCCAGCGCCATCCAGTCCGAGGGCTACAAGACCTTCGAGTCGTACTGCTCCACCCCCGCCCGAGCACGGCTCGACTCGCCCGCGTTTACCTCCGTACCGGGCGTGCGCGACGAGGTGCTCGCCGGGCGGGAGACCGTCCAGGGCACTTGGGAGGACGTGATCTCCATCGGCTGGCTGTCCGAACCGGACGCGGCCGCCGTACGCGCCGCCGCCCGGCAGCTCGAAGCGGTGCACCAGCGGTGGAAGCAGACCCACTACCGGCTCGCCGTGCGCATGATCGGCCACCGGACCGGCACCGGTTCCACCGAGGGCGTGCCGTACCTGGCGTCGGTGATACGCAACCGGCTCTTCCCCGCCATGGAGGCCGCCCCGGACACCGCCCCGGAAAACGTCCCGGCGGCCGACCTCGAACCCGCCCTGGAGCAGCAGTCCGCCGCCGGCTGACCGCGATCTTCGAACAGAAGGACACCGAAGCCCATGAGCAAGCGCGCCACGACCGGACGACCGGGGGCCGCCCGCCGCGCACTGAACCCGTCGGCGGACGACCGCCTGCTGGTCTACGAGTACGACCGGGGCAGCAACTACGAGGAGGACACCCGGCTCACCACCGCGCTGGACGCGCTGCTCCCCGAGGACCGGCTCGTCCACCCCGACCAGCGGCTGTTCCAGTCCGTGCACCTCATCACCGAGTACGCCTGGGCGGCGATGCACTTCGAGATGGTCCGCGCGGTCGGCCTCGTCGACGAGGGCGACCACCTCCTCGCCGCGCAGGTCCTGGAGCGGGCGGCCTCCCTCGGCCGGATCCCGGTGCAGGCACTGAACACCCTGGTGGAGTACCTGCCGCAGACGGCCCTGCTCACCATGCGCGACACGTTCCCGGAGAACACCACCGGGCTGGACTCCCCGGGCTCCCGGAACCTGCGCCGCGCCGCGCAGCCGCTGTGGCGGGCGTTCACCCGGGCGCTGGACCGGGCGGGCCTCACCCTGGAGGACCTGATCTCCGCCCAGGGCCGCACCGCCCGCCCCACCGAGGGCGAGCGCGACGCGGTCGAACTGGCCCTCGTCCGACAGGGCCTGATGCGCCTCGACGGCGCGGTCGGTGACTGGAAGCAGCTCCACCTGCGCCTCGTATGGGGCCAGCTGGGCGGCCACCCGGAGAGCGAGCCGTACACCGCGGCCGGGACGTCCGCCGCCGGGCCGCGCTCCGCGGGCGCCCCCGGCTGCCCCGTACGGCAGCCCACCAGCCTGCGCGGCGAGTCCACGCTCTCCCTGCGCAAGATGGCCGAACGCACGCTGTTTCCGCAGCTGTGGGAGTCCGTGGACGCCATCTTCCGACGTTTCGTACCCGCCGACGCGGCGTCCTGACCCCGAGGAGTTCCCACCATGACATCCACGCTTCCCACCGACGGCACCACGGCGGACCTGGCGGCGCGCGTGCGCACCGCCTGGGCCCGGGGCCTGGGCCACGACGAGTTCCACGACGACGAGCACTTCTTCGAGGTCGGCGGCCACTCCATGTGCGCCGTGCGGATCGTGCGCGCCCTGAAGACCGAGCTCGGCATACCGCTGACCGTGCGCGACTTCTTCGCCCACCCCACCGTCGCCGGACTGGCCCTCCACCTCACCGACCTCGCCGCGACGGTCGGCGACGGCACGGCCCGCGCGGAGGCCGGAGCGTGACCGCCGCCTCCTCCGCACAGCTGGAGATCTGGCTCGCGGACCGCTGCGAACCCGAGACCGGCCGCTACAACATCCCGTTCGCCCTGGAATTCCGCGGCCGCCTCGACGAGCGGGCCCTGCGCGCGGCCCTCGCCGACGTCCTGCTGCGGCACCCGGCGCTCGCCGGCCGGTTCGACACCCGCGACGGCGCGCTCCTGCACCTCGCCGAGCCGGACGCCACCGTACCGCTGCACGTCGCCGTCCGCCCCGGCCCGTACGACCGCCGGGCGGCGCTCGAAGGCGCCTCGCGCGCCGCCGCACGGCCCCTCGACCCGGGCACCGCACCCCTGCTGCGCGCCGAGGTGCTGCGCCACGACGACGCCTCCCTGGTCGCCCTGACGGTCCACCACATCGTGGCCGACGGCCGGTCCGTGGACGTCCTCACCGAGGACCTGCTCCGCGCCTACCGCAGCCGCTGCGCCGACCGCGACCCGGGGTTCGACCCCGTGCCGGTGCCCGCCCCGAGCCAGGCCACCACCCTCGACCCGTACTGGGCGGAGCTCCTCGGCGGCGAGCCCGCGCTGCTCGCCCCCCTGCCCGACCTGGTGCGCCCCGAGAACGGGCTGCGCGGCCCGGCCGGCTGGACCGAGCGCACCCTGACCGCCGAGCGGCTGGCGGACCTGCGCTCCCTGGCCGCCCGGGAGGGCGTCAGCCCCGCCATGGTGCTGCTCGCCGTGTGGAGCCTGCTGCTGCACGCCTGGTCCGGCGAGGACGACGGCGTGCTCGGCATGCCCTTCGCCGGCCGCGACGAGCCGGGCACCGAGGACGCCGTCGGGCTGTTCACCCGCGTGCTGCCCGTCCGTACCGTGCACGACGCGGCCCGCCCGTTCGGCGACCACGCCGCCGCCCTCGCCGAGCAGGTCCTCGCGTCGATGGAGGCGCACGCCGAGGCCGGCGACCCGCCGCCCGGCTCCACCCCGCTCTACTCGGCGGTCTTCCTGCACCAGCCGCAGCCCGCCGCGGCCTGGCAGGTGCCCGACGCCGAGGTCCGGCTGCTGCACCCGCAGACCGCCGTCGCCAAGTACGACCTGGCGTTCGCCGCCGTCGAGGCCGCGGACCGGCTCGTCCTGCGCATCGACCACGACCTGGCGGTCCACACCTCCGCCACGGCCGAGCTCATGGCCGAGCAGATCGACCGGATGCTCCAGACCGCGCTGGAGCCCGGCGCAACCTGCCACGACCTGCTGGCCTCCCTCGCCGCGGCGCAGCCCCAGGCCGCGCACACCGCACCGTCCGCCCCGCCGTCCGCGGCCACCGTCCCCGCGCTCGTCCTGGAGCAGGCCCGCCGGGACCCGGACGCGACCGCCATCGTCCACAACGGCCTCCGGATCAGCTACGGCGAACTCGTCCGCGACGCCGCCAGGACGGCGCACTGGCTGCGCATCCAGGGCGTGCGCACCGACGACGTGGTCGCCCTGCTGCTGCGCCCAGGCGCGGACACGGTGACGACGATGCTCGCCGTCGGCCTCGCCGGTGCCGCCTACCTGCCGCTCGACCCCGCCTACCCCGACGCCCAGCTGCAGATGGTGATCGGCGACGCCCGACCCCGCCTGCTCGTCGCCGAGGCCGACGAGGCGCACCGGGTCACCGGGCTGCCCGTGCACACCCCGCAGGACCTCCGGCGCGCCGCCACCCCGCTGCCGGTCTGCGCACCCGAGACCTCGGCCGGCCCGGACACGGCGTTCAACGTGCTCTACACCTCCGGCTCCACGGGCCGCCCCAAGGGCGTGGTCCTGCACCACGGCGGCGTGCTGCGGATGATGCACCGCCCCGAGTTCCTGCCGCTCGGCCCGGACGACGTCCTCTCACACCTGTCGCCGCTCAACTTCGACGGCGCCACGTACGAGATCTGGGGCGCCCTCACGCACGGCGCGACCCTGGCCGTCCTCGACAAGGAGCTCGTCCTCAGCCCGCGCGAACTGCGCACCGCCCTGCGCGAACTCGCGGTCACCACCCTGCTGGTCACCACACCGCTGCTGAACCGGCTCATCGAGGACACCCCCGACCTGCTGCAGTCGCTGCGCCGCGTCTACTTCGGCGGCGAGATCATCTCCGTCCCGCACGTCGAGAAGGCGCTGCGCTGGGCCCCGCCCGGGACCCTGCTGCACAGCTACGGCCCCACCGAGAACTCCTTCACCTCCTCCTGGTACCCCATCGAGGAGGTCGAGGACGGCGCGCGCACCGTCCCGATCGGCCGCGCCGTGCCCGACACCAGCCTCCACGTGGTGCTGGAGGGAACCCTGACCCCGGCCCCGCCGTACGTCCCCGGCGAGCTGCTGCTCGGCGGCACCGGCGTGGCCCGCGGCTACCTCGGCGACCCCCGGCGCACCGCGGAGCGGTTCGTGCCGGACCCCTTCGGCGACGAGCCGGGCGGGCGGATGTACCGCACCGGCGACCGGGTGCGCTGGACCGCGGACGGACAGCTGGAGTTCATCGGCCGCGCCGACAACCAGGTGAAGATCCGCAGCCAGCGCGTGGAGCTCGGCGAGGTCGAATCGGCCCTGCGGGCGCACCCGGAGGTGCGCGGCGCGTTCGTCACCACACGGATCAACGGCAGGGGCGAGAAGGAGATCGTCGGGTACGCCGTCCTGGAGCGGGCCGCCGCGCTGGACTCCGTACGGGCCCACCTGCGGGGCGTGCTCCCGCAGTTCGCGGTGCCCTCGCACCTGCTGGTCCTCGACGAGCTGCCGCTGACCCCGAACGGCAAGATCGACCGCAAGCGGCTCCCGGCACCCGCCGACACGGCCGGGGCCGCGCCCGCAGCCGCACCGGCGCCCCTCCCGGAGCCCGGGCCCGCTCCGCTGCGCGGGACCACGGCGACGGCCGGCGGCGTCACGGACGCGGTGCTGAGGGCGTGGCGCGAGGTACTGCCCGGGCGCACCTTCGGCCCGGAGACCAACTTCTTCGAGGCGGGCGGCCACTCGCTGCTGCTCGTCAAGCTCCAGGACGCACTGGAAGCCGCCACCGGCACCGCCCCGCGCGTCGCCGACCTCATGCGGCACACCACCGTCCGCGCCCAGGCCCGGCTCATCGGGGGTGCCGCCGCCGACGAGGAGCGGTCCGGTGCCGCCGTCCCGCCGCGGGCGGCGGTCCGGGAAGCCGCCGACGACGACCTGATCGCTGTGGTCGGCATGGGCGCGCGGTTCGCCGGCGCACCCGACCTGGACGCCTTCTGGGACAACCTCGCGGCCGGCCGCGACTGCTTCAGCGAGGGACCGGGCCCGGTCGTCACCGAACTGGCGGACGGGACCCGCCGGGTGGCCCGCTGGGGCATGCCCGCCGACGGCACCGGCTACGACGCCGGACTCCTCGGCTTCACCGCCGAGGACGTGGCAGCCGGCGACCCGCAGCAGGGCGTCCTGCACGAAGTGCTGTGGGCGGCCGTCGAGGACGCCTCCCTGCGGCTGTCCGACATCGCCCACCGCACCAGCCTGTACGCCGGCTGCCCGCGGTTCGTCCGCACCGACGGCGAGGCCCGCGTCGACGACATCGTCAACGCCGACCCGACGTTCGCCGCCTCCCGGTTCGCCTACCTGCACGACCTGTGGGGCGAGGCGCTCATGCTGGACACCGCCTGCTCCACGGGCCTGTACGCCGTCCACCTGGCCTGCCGCGCACTGCTGCGCGGCGAGAGCGACTACGCCCTGGCCGGCGCCGTCTCGCTCGACGGCTCGTCCGACGGCTCCTACACCTTCCGTCCGGGCCTGCTGTACGCCGACGACGGCGTGTGCCGGCCGTTCGACCGGCGGGCCTCGGGCACCGTCGGCGGCTTCGGCGCGGGCGCACTCCTGCTGCGCCGGCTCTCCGACGCCGAACGGGACGGGGACCCGATCCACGCGGTGATCCGCGGCAGCGCCGTCAACAACGACGGCCGCGCCCGGGTCGGCTACTCCGCGCCAGGCGTCGAGGGCCAGGCCCGCGTCATCGGCCGGGCGCTCGCCGCAGCCGGCGTCACCGGCGCCGACATCGGCTATGTCGAGGCGCACGGCACCGGCACCCGGCTCGGCGACGCCATCGAGGCGACCGCCCTCGGCGAGGTCCTCGGCACGGAGGGGCCCGGTGTCGCCGTCGGCTCCGTGAAGGCGTCGATCGGCCACTGCAACACGGCCGCCGGCATCGCCGGCCTCATCAAGACCGTCCTCGCCGTGCACCACGGCGTACTGCCCGGCACACCGAACACGGGCGAGCCGATCGACGAACTCACCGGCCGGTTCAGCCTGCTGCCCGAGAGCCGGGCCTGGCAGGCCGCCGCGGGCCGGCCGCGCACCGCGGGCGTCAGCTCGTTCGGCGTCGGCGGCACGAACGCGCACGTGGTCGTCCAGGAATACGCAGGGGAAAGGGCGTGAGCGCCAACATGAGCACGACATTCCTGACGGGTGCCGACGCGCCGCGCGTCCTCGCCCTGTCGGCCCGGGACGAGGAGGCCGTAGCCGCCTCCTGCGAGCGGCTCGCCGCCCGGCTCGCGGCGGACCCGTCGCTCCGGCCGGACGACGTGGCCGCCACCCTCGCACACGGCCGGGAGCGCTTCGCCGCACGCCGCGCCGTCACCGGCACCGACGCCGCCGGGCTGGCGGCCGCACTGCGGGACGCGGCCCGGGACACCCGGCCGACCGAGCCCGCGGGCACCCTGGTCCTCGACCTCGGTGACGGCTCGGCGGCGGCCGGGGGCGCCCCCGAGCTGCCGCAGGTCGCCGAGGCCGTCGCACTGGCCGAGGCCCTCGAACTGCCCACCGGCGCCGACCGGTCCGCCGCCCGCACCGCCGCCGTGCTCCACGGCACCGGCGCGTGGCTCGCCGCCCGGGGCCTGCGCCCCGCCGCCGTCCGCGGCCGGGGGCCCGGCGCGGCCGCCGCCGCGGCCCTGCTCGGCGCACTGCCCCTGGCGGACGCGCTGCGCGCCGCCGCCACCGGCAGCCCGGTCCCGGCCGAGACCGGGTCCGGGGCCGCAGAAGCCGCGGGGACCGCCCTGGTCGTCCGCCTCGCCGCCGCCGGCGAGGGCCGCGGCGAAGGAACCGGCACCGAGCTGTACCTGGACCCGTCCTCCGCCCGCGCCCACGCCGAACTGCTCGCCGCCCTGTGGCGGCGGGGCGTCGACGTCGACTGCTCGCTCGACCGCGCGGGCCGGCGCGTACGCCTGCCCGGCTACCCGTTCCGGCGCTCCGGCCCCGTCACCGGCCCGGCCGCCGACCTCCGCCCACTCACCCCCCACGAGCAGCGCTGGCTCTTCCACGACCTCGTCCGCCGCGGCAGCGCCGCCGAGCACGCGCAGTGCGCCACGGCCGTCCTGCCCGGGCCCCTGCCCGAGCGGGCCGCCGCCGACGCCGCCCTCGCCGCGCTCCAGCAGCGCCACCCGGCGCTGCGCACCGTCTTCACGCAGCACGGCGGCCGCTGGTTCGCCCGTACCGCGCAGACACCCGTCCCGGTGACCCTGCTCGGCCCGGACGACCGGGACGAGGCACGCGCTCGAGTCCGGCACGCCACGGTCGAGGAGTCCTTCGCCGTGGCCGACGCCCCGCTCGTGCGCTGCGCGCTCGCTCCGGCACAGGACGGCTGGGCCGTGGCACTCGCCGTGTACGCCCCGGTCGCCGGGGCCGCGTCCGCGGACGAACTCCTCTCCGAATGGGCCGAGCTGGCCGGAACCTCCCTCCGCCCGGCCGCCGCCACCCTCTGACACTCCGTACCCGTCACCGAAAGGACCGCCATGACCGCCGTACAGGACCACCTCACCACCCCGCAGATCCCCGCCGACTGGGCCGGCGCCGCCCCCGCCCCGATGGGCGTCGACCAGGCCTACAACGGCTACGTGGCCGGCACCGTCGTCAACGCCCTCGACCGGCTCGGCATCTGGGACCGGCTCGCCGCCAACCCGCTCCTCGACCTGCGCGCCCTCGCCGCCGAGACCGGGCCCGCCGTCCGGGAGCGCGTCCTGCGCGAGATCGTCCGCGCCGCCGCCACCTGCGGCTGGCTCCGCCTCCAGGACGGCGGCGACACCGCGCTGCTGACCAGCGCGGGCCAGGAGATGCTCCGCATGCGCGGCTACTTCACCTGGGGCGTCGGCGGCTACAACGAGGTGTTCGCCCAGGCCCACCGGATTGCCACGGGCGAGGCGGAGTTCGGCACCGACGTGCTGCGCGACGAGGCGATGGTGGCCCTCGGCTCCGGCCAGAACGACCGCTCCTTCATGGCCGGGACCCTCGACGACGTCCTCGCCGACGTGGACTTCTCCGTCCTCGCCGACCTCGGCAGCGGCATCTCCGCCCGGGTCTCCCGGGTCGTCGGCGAGCGGCCCGGCACCCGCGGCCTGGGCCTGGACATCAGCGGCCCGGCCACCGAGCTCGGCCACCGCACCATCGCCGAGGCCGGCCTCGCCGACCGCGTCCAGGCGATCCAGACCGACGTCCTCGACGTCTGCCACCGGGCCGCGCACCGCGACAAGCTCGCCGAGGTCGACACGGTCATGAGCTTCTTCCTGCTGCACGACCTGCTCGCCGACCCCACGACCCGCCCGCAGACGTTCACGCGCATGCGCGAGGCGTTCCCCGCGGCCCGCACCTTCGTCCTCGCCGACACGATGCTGCGCCCCGACTCCGAGAACTCCACCTCCCTGCCGGTGTTCTCCCTCGGCTACGAGCTCGCGCACGCCCTCATGGGCGTACCGCTGCACACGAAGGAGACGTACGAGGAGCTGTTCGCCGCCGCCGGCCTGGTGCCGCGCCGCGTCGTCCCCTTCGGCACCCCCCACTCGTGGCTGTACGTGCTGGAGGCCTGCTGATGCGGAACCCCTTCGCGGTACTCGGGGAGTTCTCCCTCCGCACCCGGACGGTGCTCGCGGTCAACGCCGTCAACTCCTTCGGCGGCGGCCTGGTACTGCCGTTCCTGTGGATCTACCTGAGCGACGTGCGCGGACTGCCCGCGTGGGTGCCCGCCGTGACGCTCGCCCTCCAGGCCGCCACCGCGGTGGCCGGGGGTCTGCTGTGGGGCGCGGTGCTCGACCGGTTCGCGCCCCGCACCACCGTCCCGCTGGTCATGGCGGTGGCGGGCGTCGGCACCGCCCTGTACGCGCAGGCGGACGGGGTGGCCACCGCCCTGGCCGCGGCGCTCGTCTACGGCCTCGGCATCAGCGGGGTGGGCACGGCCATGCGCTTCCTGTACGCGGGGGCCGCCTCCGCGCGGGAGCGCTCGCTGGCCTACTCCGCGGACTACGCCGTGTTCAACGCGATGACCGGGGTCGGCGTGCTCGTCGGCGGGGCCGTGGCCGCACTGGACGCCGGGTCGCGGGCGGCCCGGTTCGCCGCCCTGTACCTCGCCGACGGCGCGACCTTCCTGCTCGCCGGGGCGGCCCTGCTCTGGCTGCTGCCCAAGGCCCTCGGGGCCGACGGCGAGGACGACGGCTCCGGCGCGGAGCCGAAGCAGCGGGCCGGCTACCGCGACGTGCTGACCCAGCGCCACATCGGCGCGCTGCTCGCCGCACTGGCCGTCTGCTCGCTCGTCTCGTACGGGCAGTTCCGCTCCGGCCTGCCCGGCTACCTCACCCAGGGCGGCGCCCTCGGCCCGGAGGGCATCTCCGGCGCCTTCGCCGTCAACATCCTCGTCGCCGTCGGCGCACAGTTCCTGCTCGCCGAGCGCATCCAGACCGTCCGCCGCAGCGCGGTCCTCGCCGTCTCCGGCGCCGTCTGGGCGCTGGCCTGGGCCCTCGTCCTGCTCGCCGGGCTGCAGGGCGGCGGCACCGCGCTCGGCCTCGCGCTGGCCGGCGTCGTGCTGCTGTCGGTGGGCGAGGCCCTGGTCTTCCCCGTCGTGACCTCCCTGCTCAACGACCTGGCGGAGGAGAACGTCCGCGGCCGGGTCAACGCCCTGCTGTCCGTGGCGGTCTCGACCGGCTCCGTCGCCGGCCCCGCACTCGCCGGCGCGCTGCTGCCCTGGGCGGACGGCCTCGGCCTGATGGCCGCCCTCATCGCCGGCTGCGCCGGCGTCGTGGCCGTGGCCGTGCGCCTGCGGACGACGCTCACCGCCCGGGCGGACCTCCCCGCACCGGAGGAGGAGGCCCCGCGGGAAGCGCCCGGTTCCGACGCCCCCGCCCCGGCCGCCGCCGGCACCGGCCCCGCACCGGAGCCGGCCGCCGCGACCGCCGTCCCGGCCGCCGCGTGATCCGAACACCCCACCCCCAGCCCTGACGAGGTCCCGTACACCATGAAGCACTGGCCGCTCACCGGCATCAGCGTCCGCACGTCCCGCATCGAACTGCGCTGGCCCACCCCCGAGGACCTGGACGCCCTCGCGGACCGGGCCGTCGAGGGGGTGCACGCCCCCGGGTTCATGCCGTTCTTCTCGCAGTGGACGGACGGCAGCCCCGAGGAGGTCGCCCGCCGCGTGCTCCAGCGGCACTGGAACGCCATGGCCTCCTGGACGCCGGAGGACTGGACGCTGTACCTCGTCGTCGTCCACGACGGCGAGGTGATCGGCTCGCAGAGCCTGGGCGCCCGGGACTTCGGCGTCACCCGGGAGGTGCTGCTGACCTCCTGGCTGTCCCTGAGCCGGCAGGGCGAGGGCCTCGGCGGGCACGCCCGGGCGGCCGCCCTGGAGCTCGCTTTCACCGGGCTCGGCGCCGAGCAGGCGTTCTCCGTCGTGCGCCGGGGCAACGAGGCCTCGCAGGGCGTGTGCCGCAAGTTCGGCTTCGAGCACGACGGCAGCCAGATCAACGCCGTGCGCGGCGAGCAGGTGGTCAGCGACCGCTTCCGGCTCGGCCGCGAACGCTGGCTCGCCCACCGCACCGTCGAGGCCGAGGTGGCCGGCACCCGGTCCGCGCTGCCGCTGTTCGGCCTGCCGGCCACGCCCGCCACGCCCGCCGCGCCCGCCGCGCCCGCCGCGCCTGCCGGGCCCGTCGGCCGGGGAGGCGTCGCCGTCCCCCGCACGCCCCTGGCCAGCGTGCTGTCCGGCGTGCGGTACGCCGAGGAATCCGACCAGCCCGCGGCGTAGCCGGTACCCCGGCCCTCCCCCCCCACACACACACCGCGCATCCCCGGCACCACCGGAGCCGCCCGCCGCCCGGGCGGCTCCCGCTACCGTTCCCCGGAGAGGAAAGAACCGCCATGCCCGAGCGCCCCGTCATCGTCGTCGTCTACGACAAGGGCTCCGCGTCCGTCATCGACATCATCGACGGCCTGGCGCCGCTCGGCAGCCCCGTGCTGGCCCTGTGGCCCTCCGAACACACCGACGACGTCGGTCCGCTGGCGGAGGAACTCGCCCCCGTGGTCCGGCTCGACGCCCAGGACCACGACGCCTCGGCCGCGCTGCTGCGCGCCCACGCGCCGGACGCCATCCTCACGTTCAGCGAGACCAAGCTGGCCGTCACCGCCGAGCTCGCCGAACGGCTCGGCCTGCCCTACCACACCCCGGCCACCGTGGAGCTGCTCCGCGACAAGTACGCCCAGCGCAGCCGGCTGCGCGAGCACGGCGTCGACTCGGTGCGCTCGTACCGGCTGACCCGGCCGGAGGACTGGACGGGGGCCCTCGCCGCCGTGGGGCTCCCGGCCGTGCTCAAGCCGTCGAGCGGCCAGGGCAGCCGCAGCACCCACCTCGTCGAGGACGCGCAGGAGGGCGCCGAGCTGGCGCGGCTGCTGCTGACCGGACCGGACGCGGAGACCTCCCTGGTCCTGGAGGAGTACCTCACCGGCCGGGACTGCGCACCGTACGGCGACTACGTCTCGGTGGAGTCCGCCGTCAGCGCAGGGCGGATCTCCCACTGGGCGGTCACCGGCAAGTTCCCGCTGGCGCCCCCGTTCCGCGAGGTCGGCAACCTGCGCCCGGCCGTCCTGCCCGAGGACGAGCGGGCCGCGGCCCTGGACACCGTCACGGCGGCCCTGCAGGCCCTCGACATCACCACCGGCATCAGCCACACCGAGCTCAAGCTCACCCCGGACGGCCCGCGGATCATCGAGGTCAACGGTCGGCTGGGCGGTTGGCAGACCCAGCTGGCCCGGCTGTCCGGCGAACTGCGCCCCGTCGAACTCGCCGGCCGGGTCGCGCTCGGCGAGGACGTCTCGCACGTGCACGCCGACGAGCGCCGGGTGGTGTTCTCGTGGTGCGTGCCCGCACCGTCCGACGGCGGCACCTACCTCGCCGTACACGGCCTGCGGGCCGTACTGGCCCTGGAGGGCGTGGAGAACGTCATCATCCCGCACTCCACCGGCGACCGGCTCCCCGCCGGGGTGCAGTCCAGCGAACTGGCCTGGGTGGAGGCCGTGGCACCCGACCACGACGCCATGTTCCGGCTCGTGGACCAGGTCCTGGCCGTCCTGTCCTTCACGGTCGAGGGGCCGGACGGGCAGCCGCGCACCGTCGCCGCCGGCCGTCCGGCCGTGCCGGTCTCCTGACGTCCCGCGGACTCCAGCGCCGCTCGAGCGGGATCGGCCAGGCTCAGCCCACCGAGAGACCGAACCCGAACAAGGAGTGGCGTCCGTGGCAACCGCCGAGATCCGCACCGACGTACCGAAGTTCCTGCCGGTCGCCGGCCACCACGATCCCGCTCCCTTCTATCTGACGGCGGACATGTTCGGCGGTGTGCCGGTGCAGATCGCGGGCGGGCCCATCGACCACCTGGTGGGCCGCCCCGTCGCCGACCCGCACCGGCACGAGGTCGCCGAGATCTACTTCCTCGTCTCGCCCCGGCCCGGCGGCGCCCGCATCGAGGTGACCGTCGACGGGGAGACGCACGAGCTGTCGTCCCCGGCCCTGCTGCACGTGCCCGCCGGCGCCGAGCACCGCTTCCTCACCCTGGAGGCCGAGCCCGGCAGCTACTGCTTCGGCGTACTGCTGGGGGACGCCGCGTGAGCACCACCGCGAGCCCCGCCGCGACCGGCGCCGGCCCCGCTCGGCTGCACCTGAGCGAGAACCCCTTCGGCTGCAGCCCCGCCGCGCTGCGGGCCGCCCGCGAGGCCCTCGACCCCACCGCCCGGTACCCGGACCCGGCCCGCACCGACGTCGCCGCGGCCATCGCCGTACACGCCGGCGTCGACCGGACCCAGGTCGCCGTCGCCAACGGCAGCGACGAACTCGTCCTCCTGGCCGCCCTCGCCCTCGGCGACCGCGACCGCCCGGGCGTCACCACCGCCGGGACCTTCCCCGGCTACCGCATCTGCCTGGACACGGTGGGCCGCGGCTGCGAGGAGGTCCCCCTCGACGGCGGCCGCACCGACGCCGGGGCCGTGGCGGCCGCCATGGACGGCGCCGGCATCGCCTACCTGTGCCACCCGCACAACCCGAGCGGGGCCGTCCTCGACCGGGCCGCGTTCGACCTGCTGGTCGAGCGCGCCGCGGCAACGGGCACCCCGCTCGTGGTCGACGAGGCCTACCTCGAATTCGCCCCCGCCGGCACCCCGCAGGTCCTCGACTACCTGGACGGCGGCGCCCCGCTGCTGTCGCTGCGGACCCTGTCCAAGGCGTACGGCCTCGCCGCACTGCGCATCGGGTACGCCGTCGGCAGGGCCGACCTCGTCGCCCGGCTGCACGCGGTCCAGGGCACCATGCCGTTCAGCGTCAACGCCGTCGCCCAGGCCGCCGCCGTCGCGGCCCTCGCCGACCGGGACCACCTGGCCGACGTGGTCCGCCGCAACGACCGGCGCCGCGACTGGTTCCGGGACGAACTGCGCCGGCGGGGGCGGCAGTCGCTGCCCACCACCACCAACTTCGTCGCCGTGCCGGTGTCGGACCCGGCGGCGGCCGAGCGGCTGCTCGCCGAGGAGCACGGGATCCTCGTCCGCGACGCGGGCCGGTTCGGCTTCGCCGGGCACCTGCGCATCTCCCTCGGCCCAGAGGACGCCCTCGTCCGGGTCCTCGACGCCCTCGACGTCATCGACCCGGTCGGCGCCCCCGCCGAGGACCCCCGCCCGTTCGCGGCCGCCGGGGCCCCGTCCGCCCGCTGACCATGGCCGACCGCCGGCGGCGGACCGGCGGCACCGCACTACCAGGAGGACTCCCAGTGACGCACGCCGTCATCATCAACACCCGCGAGCAGTACGCCGTGTGGCCCAGCGCGAACGACCTGCCCGCCGGCTGGCAGAGCACCGGCTGGACCGGCACCGAGCAGGCGTGCCTGGACCGCATCGCCGAACTGTGGACCGACGGCCGCCCCACCCCCGTCCGCGAGGCCGCCGCCGAGGACGCCGCCCGTCCCGCGCTCCAGCTGCTGGCGACCGCCCGGCTGTGGCTGCGCGAGGTGCTGCCCGCGGAGGCCCGCCGGATCACGGCCGGCGAGTCCGCCGGGCTCGACTGGCTGGGCGGCGCCCCCAGCGCCGAGACGCAGATCGCGTCGAAGATGCTCGTGCGCGCCGCCGACGCGGGCCTGCACCAGCCCGGCTGGGGCATGTACCTGCTGGTACGGGCCGAGGACGCCTGGGTCGTCGGCGCGATGGGCTTCCACGGCCCGCCGTCCGACGGGTCCGCCGAGATCGGCTTCGACCTCGCCGAGCCGGCCCGGGGCCAGGGCTACGCCACGGAGGCGCTGGCGGAGCTGGCCGCGTGGGCCCTGCGCCGGGACGGCGTCGACACCGTCATCGCCACCACCACCGAGGACAACGCCGCCTCGCAGCGCGTCATGGAACGGGCCGGCTTCTCCCTGCTGCCCGAGCGCGACGCCGAGGGACTGCTCGTCTACCGCCTCCCCCACTGACCGACGGCCCCCCGAGGAACCGCGAGACCCGAGAGAACCGAGAGAACTGAGGAACATGGTGTCCCGTTCACTGCGCGCCGAGGCCGTCCCCGCGGACACCGTCGCCGAACCCCTGCCGCAGCCGTACGCCTACCGCCGCCACGAGGCCGTCGAACCCGACTGGCGGCGCTTCCCCGGCTGGCGCGACGTCACCGAAGAGCAGTGGCGCGACCCGCAGTGGCAGCGGGCCCACTGCGTCAAGGGCGTGCGGGAGCTGCACGCGGTGGCCGGGTCCGGGCTCGACGAGGCGTTCTACGCCGACCTGGAGGCCGACCAGCGCGAACACGCCACGATGCCGGTCCTGCTGCCGCCGCACGTGCTGAACACGATGGCGCCCCACGGCCCCGTCGAGACCGCCGCCTGGTACGAGGACCCGGTCCGCCGGTACATGCTGCCGGTGGCCTCCGACCGGCACCCGCTGTGGCCCAGCCACCCGCTCGCCTCCCGGGACTCGCTGCACGAGGCCGAGATGTGGGCGGTGGAGGGCCTCACCCACCGCTACCCGACGAAGGTGCTCGCCGAGCTGGTGACCACCTGCCCGCAGTACTGCGGACACTGCACCCGGATGGACCTCGTCGGCACGTCCACCCCGCAGATCACCAAGTACCGCTTCGTCCTGCGGCCCGCGGACCGGCTGGACCGCATGATCGACTACCTCCGGGCCACGCCGACCGTCCGCGACGTCGTCGTCTCCGGCGGCGACGTCGCCAACGTGCCCTGGCCGCGGCTGGAGGCCTTCGTCGGCCGGCTGCTGGACCTGGACTCGGTCCGCGACATCCGGCTCGCCAGCAAGGGCCTGATCGGGCTGCCCCAGCACTGGATGGCACCCCAGGTCCTCGACGGGATCGCCCGGCTGTCCGCCCGCGCCCGCGAGCGCGGAGTGTCCCTGGCCATGCACACCCATGCCAACGCGGCCCAGCAGGTCACCCCGCTGGTCGCCGAGGCCTCCCGGGCGCTGCTGGACGCCGGCCTGCGCGACGTGCGCAACCAGGGCGTCCTGCTGAACGGTGTGAACACCACGCCCGAGGCCCTGCTCGACCTGTGCTTCGCCCTGCTCGACTCGGCCGGCGTCATGCCGTACTACTTCTACCTCTGCGACATGATCCCGGGCGCCGAGCACTGGCGGGTGCCGCTGTCCCGCGCCCAGGCGCTGCAGCGCTCGATCATGGGCTACCTGCCCGGGTTCGCCACCCCGCGCGTGGTCTGCGACGTGCCGTACGTGGGCAAGCGCTGGGTGGACCAGGCCGACGGCTACGACCGCGAGCGCGGCATCTCGTACTGGACCAAGAACTACCGCACGACGGTCGACCAGGACGACCCGGCGGCGCTGGACCGGGTGCACCACTACTACGACCCGGTGCAGACCCTGCCCGAGTCGGGGCAGACGTGGTGGACCAGCAGCCAGAACCTGATCGGCGGGACGTCATGACGTCCGTCGCGACGCGCACCCCCTCGCCGTTCGGACTCCACCGGGTGCTGGAGCCCGCCGGCGTCCTGCCCCAGGCCGCCCTGCGGCTCGACACCGATCCGCGGATCGCGCCGGACGAGGTCCGCATCGACGTCACCTGCCTGAACCTGGACGCGGCCTCCTTCCGGCAGCTGCGCGAGGCCCACGACGGCGACGGCGACGCCGTCCGGCGCGCGGTGTGCGACCTCGTCCGGGACCGCGGCAAGATGCACAACCCGGTGACCGGGTCCGGCGGCATGCTGATCGGTACCGTCGCCGCCGTGGGGCCGCAGTCGCCGCTCGGCCTGCGCCCCGGCGACCGGGTCGCCACCCTGGTGTCGCTCACCCTGACGCCCCTGGAGATCACCGACGGGCTGCGCGACTGGGACGGCCTCGGCGAGCGGGTCCCGGCCCGCGGCCACGCCGTCCTCTTCGGCCGGTCCGTCGCCGCCGTCCTGCCGGACGACCTGCCCGACGAACTCGCCCTGTCCGTCCTGGACGTGTGCGGCGCGCCGGCCCTGACCGCCCGCGTCGTGGAGTCGTACACCCGGTCCGGGACCGCGCCCTCGGTGCTGGTGCTCGGCGCGTCGGGCAAGTCCGGGTCGCTGTCGCTGGCGGCGGCCCGCCGCGCGGGCGCCGGCCGGCTCGTCGGCGTGGTCCCCGACGCCGCGGAAGAGGCCGCGCTGCGCGCCGCCGGGCTCGCCGACGAGGTCGTACGGGCCGACGCGCGCGACGCGCTCGCCCTGCACGCGCAGCTGGAGGAGCACGGCGGCCCGGCCGACATCACCGTCGTGTGCACGGACGTCGGCGGCTGCGAGCACGCGGCGGTACTGGCCACCCGCGACGGAGGTTCGGTCGTGTTCTTCTCCATGGCCACGTCGTTCAGCGCGGCGGCGCTCGGCGCCGAGGGCCTGGCCGGCGACGTCACCCTGCTGATCGGCAACGGCTACCAGCCGGGCCACAGCGACCTCGCCCTCGACCTGGTCCGCGAAGTACCCGGCGTACGCGACCTGTTCGACCGTACGGCGCGGCACGCGGGGAACGGAGCCGCACGATGACCGCGCCCGTCGAGGCCCCTGCCGCCGAGTCCCCCGCCCCCGTCGAGGCTCCCGCCCCCGCCCCGGTGTCCGCGGCCGCGCCGGCCGCCCCGACCAGGCGGGCCGGCGCAGGCCGGCCCGCGCCGGACGTCCCCGTGCCGCCCGCCTCCGCGAAGCTGGGCCTGGACCCGCGCACGGTCGAGCGGGCCCGGGAACTCGCGGCCCGCGCCGGCCGCCCCGTCGTGGAACTCGCCCGCTCGCACACGACGGTGTCCGTCGAGCGCGCCACCCTGCGCCTGGCCGGGCTGGACGGCGCCGACCCCGAGGGCATCCCGTGGGTCAACCGGCTCGTCGACACCGTCGCCGACGCCGTCGGCCTGGAGCACGGCGTGTGCCTGCCGGTGTGGGACGCCCTGCTCACCGGCCGCTACCGGGACCTGACCGACCTCGCCGCCCACGCCGCCGCCCGCACCGTCTCCTTCCGGATCCCGGAGGGCGCGCAGGCCGAGGCGGCGGCCCGCGCCGCCCATGCCGCGGTCGCCCGCGGCATCGCCGCGATCGACGCCCGCCGCGCCGAGCGGACTCGCCTGGCGGGGGAGTTGGGCAACCCGCCCGCCCCCTGGATCTACCTGATCGTGGCCACCGGCGACATCTACGAGGACATCCGCCAGGCCCAGGCGGCGGCCCGCGGCGGAGCCGACGTGATCGCGGTGATCCGCTCCACCGGCCAGTCGCTGCTCGACTACGTACCCGAGGGCGCGACCCGCGAGGGGTACGCCGGCACCTACGCCACGCGCGAGAACTTCCGGCTGATGCGCGCGGCCCTCGACGAGGTCTCCGCCGAACTGGGCCGCTACGTACGGCTCACCAACTACGCGTCCGGGCTGTGCATGCCGGAGATCGCCGCCCTGGCCGGTCTCGAACGCCTCGACATGATGCTCAACGACTCGATGTACGGAATCCTCTTCCGCGACATCAATCCGGTGCGCACCTTCGTCGACCAGCGGTTCTCCCGGCAGCTGCACGCCCGCGCCGGCATCCTCATCAACACCGGCGAGGACAACTACCTCACGACCGCCGACGCCGTCGACGCCGCCCACACCGTGACGGCCAGCCAGCTGCTCAACGAGTACTTCGCCAAGGAGGCCGGCCTGCCCGACGGCCAGCTCGGCCTCGGCCACGCCTTCGAGATCGACCCGGACCGGCCGGAGTCCTTCCGGCTGGAGCTCGCCCACGCGCTGCTGGCCCGCGAGCTGTTCCCGGACGCACCGCTGAAGTGGATGCCGCCGACCCGGCACATGACCGGCGACGTCTTCCGCGGCTACCTCCTGAACGGCTTCTTCAACCTGGCCGGGGCGCTCACCGGGCAGAGCATCCTGCTGGTCGGGATGATGACGGAGGCCGTCGTCACCCCGTTCCTGTCCGACCGCGACCTGGCCCTGCAGAACGTCCGCTACGTCCTGGGCGCGGCCGGCTCGCTGGCCGAGGACTTCCGCCCCGCCCCGGACGGCTTCATCACCCGACGCGCCCACCACGTGCTCGACGAGGCCGTCGACCTGCTGGCGCGCATCTGCGACGACGGACTGCTGGACGCCATCGGGCGCGGCACCTTCGGCGGGATGCGGCGGCCCGCGGACGGCGGGCGCGGCGCGGACGGCGTGTTCCGCCGCGCCCCCGGCTACCGCAACCCGGCCGCCGACATCCTGGAAGGAACCGAGGCCCCATGAACACGGCCCCCCGGACCACCGGAACGGTCCGCCCGTACGGCGACACCACCGACGACGGCATGGTGCAGCTGTCCTTCACCCTGCCCCTGCCGCACGGCCCGCGCGCCGAGGGCGCGGCGCTCCAACTCGCCCGCCGCATGGGAATGGAGCGCCCGCTGCTCGTGCACAGCAAGGCCGTCGGCGGCACCGACTTCAGCTTCTTCGTCGTGTACGGGGCCGTGACGCACGCCGTGGACCTCGCCGAGGTGCAGGTGACCGAGCGCGACTACCCGCTGCTGTCCGCCAAGGAGGCGGACGCGGCGATCGGCGACGGGCTCGGCCGCAAACTCGTCGTGATCGGCGCCTGCATCGGCACGGACGCGCACACCGTCGGCATCGACGCGATCCTCAACATCAAGGGGTTCGCGGGCGAGAAGGGCCTCGAGTACTACAAGTCGATGCGCGTGCTCAACCTGGGCGCGCAGGTGCCGGTGGACGAGCTGGTGCGCCGGGCGCGCGCCGAGCGGGCGGACGCGGTCCTCGTCTCGCAGGCGGTCACGCAGCGGGACGCCCACCTCACCAACGTGCGCGAGCTCAGCGCGGAACTGCGGGCCGAGTTCGCGGACCACGAGCGGCCGCTGCTGGTCGTGGGCGGCCCCCGCTTCGACGCCTCCTCGGCCGCCACGCTGGGCGCCGACCGGATCTTCGGCCGGGGCACCACCCCGGGGGACGTGGCGAGCTACCTGGTGCACGCCCTGGTCCCGGCCGGGTCCCCGGGGCCCGCGCCGGTACCCGCCGCCGTCCTGGAGGGCGTCGTCTGACGCCCCCTGCGCCCCGTGTCCCGCCCGCAACGTCCAGCTGGAGAATCAGAATCCGATGAACAGCCCCCTTGGTGACGGCGCGCCACCCGCCCCGTCCGGGACCGCCGACCGCATCGACACCCGGTTCGCCGGGGTTGCCGCCCGCGCCGCCGCCCGTACCGCCGCCTGCGATGCCGACGGGACCCTGACCTACGGGGAACTGGACCGCCTCGCCGACGAGATCGCCCACCACCTCGACGACCGCACCGGCCCCGGCCGGCTCGTCGCGCTGCGCGCCGCCCGCAGCCGGTACGCTCCCGGAGCGGTCCTCGGCATCCTGCGCTCCGGCGCCGCGTACCTTCCGGTCGACCCGAACTACCCGCAGGCCCGCCAGGAGTACCTGCTGGGGGACTCCGGCACCGAACTGGTGCTGTCCGACAGCGGCCTGCTGGCGGACGAGACCCCGATCGCCGAGGTGGGCCCCTTCGTCCTGGCGAGCCGCAGCACGTCGCGCGCGGACGGCTCCGCCGCCCCGCAGCTGCCCGCCGACACGGCGTACGTCATCTACACCTCGGGCTCCACCGGCAACCCCAAGGGCTGCATGGTCGGCCACGCCCAGGTCCTCGCCCTGATGGACGCGGCCGTACCGCTGCTCGGCACCGGCGCGGACGACGTGTGGACCCTGTTCCACTCGCTGAGCTTCGACTTCAGCGTCTGGGAGCTGTGGGGGGCCCTGCTGTACGGCGGCCGGGTGGTCGTCGTCGACAGGGAGGCGGCGACGGACCCGCTGGAGTTCGCCCGCCTGCTGGCCGCCCGGAACGTCACCGTGCTGAACCAGGTGCCGTCCGCGTTCGGGAACCTCGTGGCCGAGGCCGTCGCCGAGCAGGTCCGCCTCCCCGACCTGCGCCGCGTCGTCTTCGGCGGCGAGGCGCTGGTCCCCGCGGACGTGCAGCGCTGGTGGGCCGCGGGGATCGCCCCGGACGCCCTGCTGGTCAACATGTACGGGATCACCGAGACCACGGTCCACGTCACGTACTGCCCGCTGACCCCCGAGACCCTCGCGGGTGCCGTACCCGGCCGGACGCCGATCGGCAGTCCGCTGCCGCACCTCACGGTCACGCTGCGCGACGCCGAGGGCCGCCCCGTGCCGGCCGGCGAGCCGGGCGAGATGTGCGTCGGCGGCACCGGCGTCAGCCACGGCTACCTGGAGCGCCCCGACCTCACCGCGGCCCGCTTCGTCGACGCCGGGGACGGCTCCGGCCGGTACTACCGCAGCGGCGACTGGGCGGTCGCCGACGGCGAGGGCCTGCTCCACTACGCCGGCCGACAGGACGGCCAGGTCAAGCTGCGAGGCTTCCGCATCGAGCTGGGCGAGATCGAGTCGGCGCTGCGCGCCCTTCCCGGAGTGTCGGGTGCGGCCTGTCTGGTGACCCTGGACGGCCACGGCGACCAGGCGCTCACCGCGTACGTCGTCGCCGACCCCGGCACCGTACGGGCGGCCGCGGTCCGCACGGCGCTCGCCGAGCGACTGCCGGGCCACATGGTGCCCCAGCACGTCCGCCACCTGGACCGCCTCCCGGTGACCCCGCACGGCAAGCTCGACCGCGCGGCGCTGGCGGCGTGAGCCACGGCCGCCGAGGGGCGGTCGAGCCGACGGCCGGCCGGCGCGGGCCCCGCCACCCTTGACTTCCTGGACAGGTGTCCATATATTCGAGACACCTGTCCAGGAAGTGTTTCGAGTGTCCGCGTGCTGCGCGGCGCGGGGGGAGTGGCTGAGCCGATGGAGACGACCGCGACCGTGCTGGTGGGCCTCGTGGCCCTGTTGCACGCGTATTTCCTGGTGCTGGAGATGTTCCTCTGGGAGCGCGCGCCCGGGCGCAAGCTGTCCGGCTTCGACGCCGACCTCGCCCGCGCCACCGCTCCGCTCGCCGCGAACCAGGGCCTCTACAACGGCTTCCTGTCGGCCGGCCTGGTCTGGGGCCTCTTCGCCGCCGACCCGACCGGCTTCCGGGTCCGGGTCTTCTTCCTCGGCTGCGTGGTGATCGCCGGGGTGTACGGCGCCCTCACTGCCAACCGGCGCATCCTGCTCGCCCAGGCGCTGCCGGGTGCGCTGGCGCTCGCCGCCGTCCTGCTCGCCGGGTGACCGCGGTGCCGGAGGACCCCCGTACCGAGCGGACCCGGGCCAAGCTGCGCCGGGCCCTGCTGGAGGAGTGCGCGAGCGGCCCGCTGGACAAGGTCGGTGTCGCCGCACTGGTGCGCCGGGCCGGCGTCGGCCGCGCCACCTTCTACGTCCACTACGCCGATCTGGAGGCGCTCGCCGTCGACGCCTGCGCCGAGATCGTCCGCGAGGCCGTGGACGCCCTGCACGCCTGGCGCGGCGTCCCCGACCCGGCGAGCCCGCCGCCCGCCCTGGTCGAGTTCTTCGAGGGGATCCCCCTGCACGCCGGGCTCTACCGGGAGTTGCTCCGTCCCGGCGGCGGCGGTCCGCTGGGCCTCGTCCTGCACCGCGACCTGCGCGCCCGCAGTCGGGACGAGCGTGCGCTGGCCGGTGCGCCGGAGCCCGAGCTGGTCGCCTCGGCCGTGGCGGCGGCCTTCGCCGGGGTGTTCGCCGACTGGCTGCACGGGGCGATCGCGGCGAACCCGGCCGAGATCGCCGGGCGGGTCTGGCGCCTGCTGATCAGCCTCCACCGGACGCCGCTGCCCTGACCTTCCGTTTGACGGGCCGCTCGGGACCCCGACTATAGTGAACAGCGTTCACGTGAACGTCGTTCACTAATGTGCGGGATTCCCGAGAGGACACCCCCATGCCCTTTGACGTGATCGTCGTCGGAGCCGGCCCGACCGGCCTGCTGCTCGCCTGCGAACTGGCCCTCGCCGGAGTGCGCACCCGGATCGTCGAGCGCCGCGAGCACCCGCAGCCCCACTCCCGGGCCCTGACCCTGCACCCGCGTAGCGTCGAACTGTTCGACCTGCGCGGCATCGCCCCCCGCTTCCTCGGCCCCGGTCGGCCGGTACCCGGCTGGCACTTCGCGGGCCTGAACACCCGGCTCGACTTCACCGCACTCGACACCCGGCACCCCTACACCCTCTTCCTCGCCCAGGCCCGCACCGAGGCCCTGCTGGAGGAGCGGGCCCGTGAGCTGGGCGTCGACCTGCGGCGCGGGCACACCGTCACCGCAGTGCGCCAGGACGCCACCGGCGCCGAGGTCGACGTACGCGGCCCCGACGGCGCAGCGGAAACACTGCGGGCGGCCTACGTCGTCGGCTGCGACGGCGCCCGCAGCCCCGTCCGCGAGGCCGCCGGAATCGGCTTCCCCGGCACCGACGAGACCCTCACCGGCATCCTCGGCGACTTCGAGGCCCTCGACACCCACGATCCGGCGCTGCGCCGGGCCCGGGAGCGCGGGCTGATCGTCGCCCCCGTCGAGGACGGCGTCACCCGGCTGGTCCTCGTCGACCCGGCCCGGATGCGGATCCCCTCCCGCGAGCCGGTGACCCTGGAGGAGTTCCGCGCCTCGCTGACCGACTACTGCGGCTCGGACTGCGGTGTGGGGCGGCCCCGCTGGCTGTCCCGCTTCGGCAACGCCACCCGGATCGCCGAGCGCTACCGCTCAGGCCGGATCCTGCTCGCCGGCGACGCCGCCCACATCCACTTCCCCGCGGGCGGCCAGGGCCTGAACACCGGTCTCCAGGACGCCATGAACCTCGGCTGGAAACTGGCCGCCGAGATCCACGGCTGGGCCCCGCCCGGACTGCTCGACAGCTACGACGCCGAGCGCCGGCCCGCCGGCCGGGCCGTCACCGAGAACACCGAGGTCCAGAACCTGCTGCTGGAACTCGTCCTGGTGGAGCAGTACGCACGGCCCGCCGCGGCCCTGCGCACCCTCCTCGACGAACTCCTGACCCTCCCGGACGTCAACCACCGCCTCGCCGGCCGCGTCTCCGCCCTCCACACCGCGTACCCGGCAGCCGGCTCCGGCTCCGATCCAGCCTCCGACCCCGACGCCGACCAGGGCGCAGACCCGGGCGCAGACCCGGGCGCCCCGGCGGGCCGGCGGATGCCGGACATCGGCCTGACGACCGACGCCGCCGGAGCCGGCCGGGCCTACGAACTGCTCCACGACGGCCGCTTCGTCGTCCTGCACCTGGCCGCCCCCGAAGGACTGCCGACCCGGGCCTGGGCGGGCCACGTCCGCACCGTGACCGCGTCCTCGTACGAGGCACGCCCCGAACTGGCCGGTGTCAGCGACCTGCTGATCCGACCCGACGGCCACATCGCCTGGGCGGGCCGCAGCACGGACCCGCGGCAGCGCACCGCCGACCTGGCCCGCGCCCTCACCGCCTGGGCCGGACCCCGCCAGGACACGCAGCCGTGCTGATCACCGCTCACTAGAGTGGGGGCATGAGTACGCCGACCCGCACGGGGCGGGGCCGCCCGCCCCGCCTCGATCCCACCCGGACGATCGAGACCGCCCTCGCGCTGCTGGACGAGGGCGGTCTCGACGCGCTCACCATGCGGCGGCTCGCCGACGCGGTGGGGGTGCAGGCCGGGGCGCTCTACCGGTACTTCGCCACCAAGGAGGACCTGCTCACCGCGATGGCGGAGCGGATGCTGGAGCAGGTCGGCGCCCCTCCCGCCGCGGAGCACGAGGCCGCGGACTGGGCCGCGCGGCTCGCGGACCTGGCGCGGTCCCTGCGCCGGGCCCTGCTCGCCCACCGCGACGGGGCGCGCGTCTTCGCCGGCACGCACTCCACCGGCCCGAACACCCTCGGCATCGCCGAGTCCGGGATCGGCCTCCTGCGCACGGCCGGTTTCGCCGACGCCGACGCGGCCCGGGCACTGCTGGCCGTCGTCCACTACACCGTGGGCCACACCCTGGAGGAGCAGGCCGCCCTGGGCCGGGACGGCGAGGCCCCCGCGGACCCGCAACTGCTGCGCGACGCGGTCACGGCGGCCGGCACCTATCCCCACCTCACGGCCACCCTGCCGACCCTGACCAGCCCCGACCTCGAGGCCCACTTCGAGTTCGGCCTCGGCCTGCTCGTCCGGGGCCTCGCGCGCACGTAGCCCGCCGGCGGCGGTCGTCGCCGTCCGTGTGCGTGCCGGCGTACCGCACGGTACCTTCGGTATACGTGCGTGCGTTCCGCCCACACCGCTGCGGCGCTGCCCGGCCGGGCAGCCGTGGACGTCGGCAGAGGAACGGGATCGTATGGCAAGGCACCGCATCAACGCGGCCGCCGCCGCGACCGCCCTGGCCTGCCTCGCGGGGTTCGGCCCGGCAGGGGGCACTGCCGCAGCGCCGCCCGCCCGCGCCACCGCACCCGGTCCGACCCCGACCGCTCCGACCGCATCGGCACGGTTCGTGCCCGGCCCCTGCCCGAAGACGCCCGAACCGATCGCCGCACTGGCCAAGGCCCGGTGCGGCTTCCTGGAGGTCCCCGAGAACCGTGCCCGCCCCGCCGGCCGGACCATCCGACTGGCCGTCGCGGTCGTCCCCGCCGCCTCGGCGGAACCGGCCCGGGACCCGGTGGTGTTCATGGCGGGCGGACCCGGCGGCGACACCTTCGACGACATCCCCGTCCTGGTCGGCGCCGGAGTGAACCGGGACCGCGCGCTGGTCATCATGGCCCAGCGCGGAAACCTCCACGACCAACCCCACCTCGCCTGCCCCGAACTGGACCGCTTCGCCGCCCGGTACGTGGGCCTCGGCCACGACTCGGCGCCGGCGAAACAGCTCCTGCTGGACGCGGTGAAGACGTGCCGGGACCGGTTCGCGGCCGACGGGATCGACCTGAGCGCCTACAACACCGCCGAGAACGCGGCCGACTTCGCCGACCTCCGCAGGGCACTCGGCATCGCACGGTGGAACGTCTACGGGTACTCCTACGGCTCCGACCTCGCCCTCACCTACCTGCGCGACCACCCTGACGGCATCCGCGCGGTGGCGATCGACTCGGTCACGCCCCCGCAGGCCGCGACCCTGCCGTGGACCTGGAGCAGCGCCCAGGAGGGCATCACCACCATCCTCGGGGCGTGTGCGGCCGAGCCGCGCTGCAACAGCCGCTACCCGGACATCGCCCGTACGCTGACGGAACAGGTACGCAGACTGGAGGCGGAGCCGCTCACGCTGAGCGCCCGGCCGCCGCGCGGCGGAGACCCGGTCGAGGTGGTCCTCGACGGGGGAGCCGTGCTGAACCTGCTGGTCGCGGGCGCCGTGAAGGCCCCCGACGTCCCGGCCTCGATCGACGAGCTGGGCCGCGGACACCCGGAGCGCTTCGCGCGGGCCCGCGCGGCCGACTCGGTCCAGGCCGTCGGCACGACGGCGCACGGCCTGACCGAGTCGGTGGCCTGCAGCGAGTGGGCGCCCGGCCATACGGAGACCGACGTGCTGGACGCGGGGCGCCGCGCCTTCCCCGGCTGGCCGGACACGGTCCTGGCCCAACCGCCCCAACTCCCCTTCCAGTACGACGTGTGCCGCCTCTGGAACGTTCCCGACCGTGCCGCCATCCAGCGGGTGGCCACCGTCAGCGCGGTCCCCACGCTCCTCGTCTCCGGGTCGTTCGACGGCAAGACCGGGGCGAGTTGGGCGAAGGAGGCGGCCCGTACGCTGTCCCGCTCGACCTCCGTACAGATCCCCGGCATCACCCACTGGGTGGTACCCCAGTCGCCCTGCGCACAAAAGGTGCTGGCCTCCTTCCTCGCCCGTCCGACCGCACCCGACACCGGCTGCGTGGCCGGCGCCGCACCCAAACCGTTCACGATCACGCCGGAATGAGCAGGAGGGCCGATGGCACACCACCCTGCGCCCCGTCGTCGCCGCAGGTCGGCCGCGGTGGCCACCGGAGTCCTGATCACGGGCCTGCTCACCGTACCGGCCCACGCGCAACACGGCGCCGGCGCAGGGGCCGGCCCGAGCCCCGGAGCTCCGATCGGCACGGTGGCCCGGACCGCGGGCGACGCCCGCTTCGAGCCCGGCCCCTGCCCGAAGACGCCCGAGCCGATCACCGCGCTCGACGACGCCCGCTGCGGAACGCTCACCGTGCCCGAGAACCGCACCCGACCCCACGGCCGGAAGATCACCCTCGGCGTCGCGATCGTCCCCGCGGCCTCCGCCACCCCGAAACCCGACCCGATCGTGTGGCTCGCCGGCGGCCCCGGCGACGACGCGGTCGGCGAGGCGAAGATGGCGATCGACGGCGGCCTCAACCGCGACCGCGACGTCGTCTTCATGTCCCAGCGGGGGACGTACTCGGCCCACCCGGCGCTCACCTGCCCCGACATCGACCGGTTCAACGCCCGCGCCGTCGGCCTCGTCTCCGACGCGCCGTCCACGGAGCGGCTGCACGTCGAGGCGACCCGGGCCTGCCGCGACCGACTCGCGGCCCTCGGAGCCGACCTGAGCGCCTACAACGACACCGAGAGCGCCACCGACTACGCGGACCTCCGCGCCGCACTGGGCGTCAAGGAATGGAACCTGTTCGGCATCTCCTACGGCACCCACCTGGCACTCGTCGCCATGCGCCAACACCCCGAGGGGATCCGCTCGGTCGGCATCGACGGCATCCTGCCGCCGTCGAAGGCCGGATCGGCCCTGACCTGGAGCAGCGCCAGACAGGGCTTCGACGGCCTGTTCAAGGCCTGCGCGCAGGACCCGGCCTGCAACCGCCGCTACCCGAACCTGTCGGCCACCTTCGAGCGCCTCGTGCGCGAACTCGAAGCCGAACCGGTCACCACCACGGTCAAGGTCCCCGGCAACCCGAAGCCGGTGAAGGTCGTCCTCGACGGCGGAGCCCTGGTGAACTGGCTGACCTCCGCCACCCACGTGGCGCCCGGGGTGCCGCGCTCGCTCGACGAGCTCGCGCACGGCAGACCCCAGCGGATCGCCGAGCAGTGGGCGGGCGGCAAGCTCAGCCCCCAGGCCGTCGGCCGGGTCGCCCACGGACTCGTCTACGGCGTCTTCTGCAGCGCGTGGACCCCGTACGAGACGCAGGCCCAGGCACTGCGCGGAGGGCAGGACGCCTACCCGTCGTTCCCCCGCTCGGTACAGGCCCAGGCACCGCAGCTCACCTTCCTCCGTCCGGACTGCGACGCCTGGAACGTCCCCGCGGCCCCCCGCTCGATCCGGGACGCCACCCGCAGCGACATCCCCACCCTGGCCCTGTCGGGCGGCTTCGACGCCCAGACCGGCGCGGCCAACGGACCGTACGTGGCCCGCACGCTGGGCCGGGCGAAGGTCGTCACGGTCCCGTACGAACCCCACGTGGTGTTCGCGACGTCGAAGTGCGCACAGGAGATCACCGTGTCGTTCTTCGACGACCCCGCCGCCCCGAACACCGCATGCCTGAAGACCCTCAGGCCCCCCGAGTTCGACACAGCCCCTGAACCAGGGCCGCGCATGCGCTAACCTCCCGGCTCGTTGCAACCATCGTGCGCTGCCCGAAGGGGCGGGCGGGGAGAAATAGTTGATGCAGTTCGAGGACCAGGTCCCGTTCGTCGCCCGGTTGGACTCCGACGACCGGAAAGCGCTCATCCACAGCGGCACCCCTCTCGCCTTCCCCGCGAGACAGGTCTTGTTACGGGAGCACGAACCCTCGACCCATGTCCTGATCATCCTCTCCGGATGGGCAAAAGTGACCTCCGCGGCACCCAACGGGTACGAGGCGCTCCTCGCCCTCCGCGGCCCCGGGGACATCGTCGGAGAGCAGGCCCTGCTCAGCGGACGGCCACGGGGAGCCACGGTCACTGCCCTCGAACGGATCGAGGCGCTCGCCGTCCCCGCCGACCGTTTCGGCACGCTCCTGGACGAACGACCGCTGATCGCACGCAAGTTACTCGCTCTGACCGCCGACCGCACTCGCGACAGCGACCGGCGGCGCGTCCAGTTCGCCTCCCTCACCGTGCAGGAGCGCCTCGCCCTGCTCCTGCTCGAACTGATCCGCACCCACGGCAAGGAGTCGGACGACGGCGTCCAGCTCCGGGCCGGGCTCACCCAGAGCGACCTCGCAGGCTCGGTCGGTGCCTCGCGCGAGGCCGTCGCCCGGCTGCTCAAGCCGCTGCGCGAGCGGGGTGTCGTACGGACCGGGCGTCGCGGGATCGTCGTCGTACGACCTGACGTACTGAGGCAGATGGCGCGGTCGGGGAGCAGCTGACCGGGCCGGCGGACCGGCCTGCGCCCGGCCCCGTTCTGTGCACGTGGTCACATTGCGAGTGTGCCAAGTTCCGTCGCCCCGGACGCACTGCACCTGGCATCTTCATCGATGTCCCGAAGGCCCCGAGAGGGCCGTGTCACCCGCGGAAGGCGCCCATGCACGAGCCTGTCAACCGGACCATCCTGCTCTTCGACATCGAGCGGTTCAGCCGCCGCGACGACGTGGTGCAGGTTGTCCTGCGGCGTAGCTTGAACAAGATCGTGGACCTGGCACTCGAAGCCGCCGGAGTCGAGGCCACCCAGCAGTACCGTGAGGACCGCGGTGATGGACTGATCGCGTTGATCAGCGCAGACGTGGCCAAGACCGTGCTCCTGCGCTCGCTCCTCACCTCCATCCCCGACCTCCTCCACGAGCACAACCTGCTCGCCTCGGACAGCGCCCAGATGCGGCTGAGGATTGTCCTCGCCACAGGCGAGGTGGCCCACGACCCGCACGCCGGGACCACCGGTGGACTCGTCGGACACGACCTCAACCAGGCATGCCGACTGCTGGACGCCGACGTGCTGCGTGCCGCGCTCGCGGCACGGCAGGAGGAGCACTGCGTCCTCGCCGTGAGTGCGCCGGTGTACGAGGGCGTGATCCGCCACGGTCACCGAGGGGTGCGCCCGGACCTCTTCCAGGCAGTGGAGGTCGTCGTGAAGGACGGCGTGCTCCCCGCATGGATCCACCGGGGTACGGCGCCGGACCGGATGTCGGCCCCCGCCGTCGCACCTGCGGCGTCGCCGGACTCCGCCTGCGGTGGCGTACCGGCGCCCGAGTCGGCCGAAGTTCCGGCGCCCTCTCCCGCCGGTAGCGGGGCGGTGGGCGAGGCCGCTTCATCCGCCCCGCAGCAGCGGTCGACCGGGGCGGTGTTCCACTTCCACGGTGCGCCGGTCATCCACGGCTCCTTCGTCGGTGGTGACCAGCACGGCGTGAGCGGCGGCCACGTCACCGGTGACGTCGTCCTCGGCGGCACCCGTAACCAGGACGGCCCCCAGGGCGGCGGTCGGTCGTGAACGCACCCCGGGACCACCTGGCTGGCGTGCAGGGGCAGGGCCCGTACCCGGACCGCCCCGCGACCGCCTCACCCACGCCGGAGGCGCCCGGCGAAACAGGCGCCGTCGCCGAGGAGTTATCGGAGATCGAGGCCGAGGCCGAGAGCGAACACGCCTGGGACTCCCGCCGCGACCTCTACCGGCACAGCCCCGGCATCATGCTCGGGCATTCCGCCCGGATCGGCGGCTCGCTGATCGGCGGCGACCAGCACGGCGTCAGCGGCGGCCATGTCACCGGCGACGTCATCCTCGGCGGCAGCAAAGTGGAGTACCACCTCGGCGGCGACCCCGAGGAGCGGTCCGGCGAGATCCCCGGCTCCGAAGTCGAGCTCCTGGCGGAGAGCTTCATCTATCCACCCGCCGAGTCCGACGAAACCGCCACGGCCGATCGTCGCGAAACGGATCAACCGTGGGAGCCGGGGAGCCCCTTCGCACTCGCCCTCGCGCTGCTCAGGAAGCACCGCCTGGCCGTCCTCTCCGGCCCCGCCACCACCGGCCGCAGGGCAGCCGCCCTCATGCTGCTCCGCGCAGTCGGCTCCCGCTCCTACCGGGCCCTCGACCCGGCGCTCCCGCCCGGTCGGCTCGCCGGGGAAATCCGGGAGGGCTGCGGCCACCTCGTCGCCGACTTCGCCACCAGCCCCGAGCGCCCCCTGCGCGAGCACCACGTCCGAGCCCTCAGCGAGCGCCTCCAACAGGCCGACGGGCACCTCGTCCTTGTCGTCGGACCCCACCCCGTCGTCCACGGCGGCGTGGGTCACGTCCCCTGGAAGCCCCCGGAGCCCGCCGCACTGCTCGCCGGACACCTCAGGAACAAGAACCTGGCCGGGCGGAGCTCAGACGAACTCCTCGCCCTCAGCGAGGTACGGTCCGTCCTCGCGCACCATCGGCCGGTCGCCGACACCGCCCGCTTCGCCGACCGCGTCGCCGGCTACGCCCGGGGCACCGTGTCCCTCGCCGAGCTCCGCGCCTTCGGCCACTATGCCGCCGAACGCCAGGTCCGGGAGTGGTTCGACAGCGCCGACCACACCCTTCACGACAAGGCGTTCCTCATCGCCCTCGCCACCTTCGACGAGGCGCCCTACCCGCTCACCGCCGAGTTGAGCGATGTCCTGTTCGGCCTCCTCCAGCGCATCGAGAACCCCGGGGAGCCGGCCCGGATCCCCGTCTTCGGGACCTCCAGCGCCCAACGTGTCGAGCAGGCGCTCGCCGATCGCTACCAAGAGCCGGAGGAGACCGAATGGGGCCCGGTGCTCCAGACCAAGGTCCAGTTCAGGGACCGACTCACCGCGATCACCCTGCTGCGCGAGGTCTGGACGGGCCACCCGTCCGCCCGGCCCGCGCTCGTGGCCTGGCTGCGCCGCCTCGCTGACGACCCGCGACCCGTCGTCCGCACCCGCGCCGCCGCCACCGCCGCCGTCATGGCCGAGGCCGACCTGCCGTCGGCCATGGCCCTCCTCATCCGCTCCTGGGCGGCGGACCAGCGGCTGCGCGCCCGGCTCGCGGCGGCCAACGCGCTGGCCCTCGCCCACCACCTCGGCGCTCCGCACGTCTCCCGCATCCTCGCGCAGTGGTGCACCGCGGGGGACCACCGGTTGCGGTGGACCGCCGTGCGCAGTTACGCCCTGGTCGGTGACGCCTTCCCCAAGGACGCGCTCACCGCGCTGATCGACGCCGTACGCGGAATGGAGACCCGGGGCGGCCCTGCACGTGGCTGGGCAGAGGAGCTCAACGACCTCGCCCAGTCCGCCGCCGCGCTGCTGCTCGCTGCGGGGCAGGAAGCGGCCGAAGGCGACGGCTGGGACGCTGCCGCCGACCTGTGGGGGGCGCTCCTGAGCCTCACCCGTGGCACCACCAGGCAGTTCGCGCTGCGGGCCGTGGTCCACGCCGGCGGGCCCACGGACGGGCCCGCGGGGCGTCCTCTCCTGCTCGACCTGTTCGGACGCGCCGACCCGAAACCCGGCACGGACGGAGCGGTGCTGCGGCACTCCATCGCCGCCCTGTGGCGGAGCGTCCTCAACGACGCCATGTGCTCCGTGTCCGGCCTGAACACCCTGCGCCAGTGGGTCCGGGCCGCCGAGAACGACCCGGGGGCCGAGACCGCTCTCGCCGAACTCGTGCCCCTTCTCGCGGTCTCCGTCGAGGACCACCGGCGGCTCGCCTACCTCCTCGACAACATGAGCGGTGATGGCGGCCCCGCCCCGCTCGCCGTGGCCCTCCGGCTGCGCGCGCTCGTTTCCGCCCCGCGTGCGGAGCCCCCACCCCTCGGCGCCCCGGCCGCCGCCGCCCCGTCCCGGTGACCAGGGCGAAGCCGCTTGACCACTGCACCCCTCGGCGCGCGCCCTCCGGGCCCGAGCCGCTCGAAACGTCCCAAGGAGCAGCGTCACCATGATGAGCCAGCCGCCCCAGTGGCAGCAGGACGCCAACCGCCACACCGTGCTCGTCGACCCGGTGGTCACGATCCAGGAGCTGTCCCGCTTCAGGCCCCTGCGTACCACGCGCATCGACCACGCCCTCGTCTTCACCACGGCCCAGGGCGGCCTCGACACCTACCTGCCGCCCAGTAGGCCGGCCCGTACCGAACTCGCCACCCGGCGCTGGACCAGCGTCTACGAGGTGGACATGGGGTTGCACGAATCCGCCGCCGTTCTCGCCCTTGCCAGCCAGAACGACGCCTTCCTCTTCGAGGTGTCGCTGGCGTGCACCTGGCAGGTCCTCGACCCGGCCGCCGTCGTGACGAGCGGCGAACGCAACGTGCCCGCCATGGTGCAGCGCCTCGTCGAACAGGCCGTTCGACCCGTGCTCCGCGGCTACGCCATGCAGGACAGCGCGGCGGCCGAACTCCACGCCCGCAAGGCCCTCGAAGAGGCAGGACCGCTGGGCGCCCGCGCCGGGATCGAGGTCCGCTGCACCCTGCAGATCCGGCGGGACGAGGCGGCGCTCGAACAGGAACGCCAATTGCGCGAAATCGAGTTCGCGCGCCAGAAGCTCGAACCCCATCACGCGCTGCTCGTACGGGAGGACGAACTCGCGGCGCAGCGCGCCCTGGCCCAGGACCGCCAGCAGCACGACGTCGAACTCCAGCGCCAGGCCCTTGAACACCAGCGCCAGATGGACCAGGGCCGCAAGGAGCTGGAGCTCCAGGAGATCGAGGCCAAGAAGATCGAGTACTACACCTACTACCTGGAACGCGGCGGCCCGTCCGCCATGGCCTTCCAGCTCGCACGGCATCCCGAGGACGCCCGTCTGATCATGGAGAACCTGCGTCAGGACCAACTCCTGACCATGAAGAACCAGCTCGCGGTCGTCCTCCAGGCGCTCGGTGGCGGCCCCGGCGGGCTGGAGGAACATCAGATGGACGAGCCGCGCCGGCTCGCGGCCAGCTACATCAAGGAAATCCTGAGCGTGCAGCCGTCCCGGCCCGCAGCACCGCAGCTGCCCGCGGCGGAGGGACCCTCGTACCCCGGCACGGTGGATCGCCAGGAGCACGGAGCCGCGGCCGCGCCCAATCCCTCGACTCCGGACGGAGGCGGTGCACCGCCGCAGGACGTGTCTCCGCAGGCCGGATCTCCCGAGGGTGCACCGCCGCCCACGCCGGACGGACCGGTCTTCGGCTACCCCGCCCCTCCGCAGCCGCCGCGATGAGCGCCACCGTTCCCGGGCCCGGCCCTGCGCAGGTGCCACTGCAGGCGGAGCCGCAGCGCACCGCGGACCGGCTCCTGCGCGAACTGCGTCAGGAGGCCGCCCGTGCCGACACCAAGGGCTCGGTCCTCGTGGCCGCCCAGGGCATGACCGCCGCCGCGCTCGTCGGTGTGCTCGCCGCGCGCGGCTGGCGCCCCTCCCACCTCACGGCTCCCGGTCAGACGATGTGGTGGGCGGGGACCGCGTGTTTCCTCGTGTCGCTCGTCTCGCTGCTGATGGCCGTCCTTCCCCGCTACCGGAGGGCGGGTTGGCAGCCAGGTGCCCCGCTCACCCATTTCGCGGACATCCGCGGCGCGGCCCGCCAGGGGCCGACGGTTCTGGAGGAGGCGCTGCGGGAAACCGACCGGGCTCCCGGTACCGCTGTCCTCGCCTCGCTCGCGGAGAACAGCCGGATCGTCTCGATCAAGTACGGCTGGCTGAGGGCAGGCATCGCCGGATTCACGGCGGCGCTGGTGCTGCTGCCCTGTGCGCTGCTCGCCGGCTGAGCCCTCGGGTCACTGCCGAAGCCCGGCGATTCGTATCGGAAGACCATCAGGAGACACACCGTCATGTCCGACCACGAGGACGCTCCTCCCCCCTACCCGGGAGAGGAATCCGCACCACCCCCGTATCCTGCCGAGCAGACACCACTCCCACCTCCGGCCGCTCCGGCAGTGACCGCGCCCGGGTACCCGGGGGGCCAGCTGCCCCACGCGGATCCGGGACGGACCCTTCCGCCCACATACCCCGGGTACACCGGGCCCCCCACGTACCCGGGAGGGACGGCGGCATCCTCCTCCCCGGGTGACGCCACCCCGCCCGCTTACCCGAACGACGCGGCGCCTCCGTCGTACCCGGGAACGGAGACGGCCCCCACGTATCCGGTGCCCGTCCTGCCCGACCTACCCGGGGAGACGCGGGCACGACTGGCGTACCCCGCTGACGCGGTGACCATGCCGAGCGCCGAGCAGGCCTCGTTGCAGCCGCCGACCGGCGCGTACGTACCGCAGACCGACCCGCAACCCGCGGCCCCGCCGCTGCCGCCCACCTCCCATGCGGCACCCGGCTACGGGCCCGTCGTCGATCACGACGATCTGGCCTTGGACCAGGGGCGCAGGATGGTGAAGGCCGTGCAGCGGAGCATCGACGGCGCTGCGTTGTCCCATCTGCTGGTGACCGTGCCGATCGGGCTGATCAGCCTGGCCGTCGTCGCCTCCGTGTCCGCGCTGGTCAACCCTGTCCTCGGGGTGCTCGTCCCCGTGGTGTGGTTGCTGTCCGGACCGCTGGTCTTCAACCGCACGGTCGAATCCGCCATCGCGCAACGCATGTTCGGCATGCGGAGGCCCACCCCGGAGGAAGCCCGGCGACTCGACGTGGTCTGGGAGCAGGTGACCCGGCGTGCGGGCGTCAACCGGGAGACCTACGAGCTGTGGATCCAAGAGCGCACGGAGCTGAACGCGACCGCGGCGGCCGGGCACATCGTCGCCGTGACCCGGCATGCGATGGACCGGCTTCCCAACTCCCGCCTCGGGTCGGTGCTAGCACACGAACTCGGACATCACGTGGGCGGCCACACCTGGGCGGCGATGCTGGCGGACTGGTACGCCCTTCCCGCCCGGCTAGTCGGGCGGGCCGTCCTCGCCCTCGTGGTCGTCCTCTTCCGTACGAAGCACTGGGCCGGCATCGCCTGCGGGGGCTGCATGTCGCTGGCGATCGTCCAGTTCCTCTTCCTGATCACCGTCACGGAGGGGATGTGGTGGCTCGTGGTGCCGGTGGCGGCCGGTCCGCTGCTCATCGCCTGGCTGCACCGACGGGCCGAGTTCCGTGCGGACGCGTACGCAGTCGGGCTCGGATTCGGTGATGCGCTGGAAGACGTCCTCATGACGGAGGCCCGGGCGGCGGCAACGCCCGACGTTCCTCCGCAGGGGCCTGGGCAGGCTCCCCTCGGAGTGCCGGCGATCCCGAGGCAGTACCCGGGGCTCCCGCCCGCACCGCCGCAGTACCCGGCGGGGCAGCAGCACCCGGGGCAGCCGGCGAGCAGCGACGGCCTGGTGGCCAAGGCGGCGCACACGAACGTTGAGGCACGCCTCCGGAACGTCCGGCTGGTCATGTCCCAGCAGCTGCACCACTAGCCGATCGAGCGGCGGAGCCTCAGCGGTGGATGTGGTTCGGCCAGTCCTGGGGGACGCGGTCCGCGGGGCCCGGGGCCGCCTGGTCGGCCGGGTGGTCGGAGGGCGGGGCCAGGTCGGGCCCGGACTCGTACATGGTGCCGGTGTCGTAGTTCCAGAACCACGCCTCGCCCGGTTCGAAGCTCTGCACCAGGGGATGTCCGGTGGACTTCCAGTGGGCGGTGGCGTGCTGGGCCGGCGAGGAGTCGCAGCAGCCGACGTGGCCGCACTGGGCGCAGCGCCGCAGGTGGAACCACCAACCGCCCACCGCGTCGCAGTCCCCGCAGCCGGTGCCGCTGGGCGGGACGCTCGGGTCGATGCCGTCGATCTCGGTCATGCGGGCTCCTCGGCGGTCTCGGAATCGGAATCGGTACCGGGTGCGGTTTCGGGCGCGGGCTCGGTTTCCGGGGCGGTCAGGGGCAGCAGTACCTGGAAGCGGGTGTCGCCCGGGACGGACTCGACCTGGAGGCTGCCGTGGTGCTTGTTGACGACGATCCGCCAGGAGATGTCGAGGCCGAGACCGGTGCCCTCGCCGACCGGCTTGGTGGTGAAGAAGGGGTCGAAGATGCGGCTGCGGATGTCCTCGGGAACTCCGGGGCCGGTGTCGCGGAACTCCACGAGCAGCCGGTCGCCCTCCCGGGCCGTGCGGACCGTCAGGGTGCCGTCGCCGCCGGTGCTCCCGATGGCGGCCACCGCGTTGTCGATGAGGTTGGTCCACACCTGGTTGAGCTCCGCCGGATAGGCGGGCACGTCGGGGAGGGAGCGGTCGTAGTCCTTGACCACCTGCACCCGGGGGCCGATCTTGCCGGACAGCATCAGCAGGGTGCTGTCGAGGAGTTCGTGGACGTCGACGTCGCGGTGCGGGGCGCGGTCGAGCTGCGCGTACTGCTTGGCCGCGTCCACCAGGTGGGAGATGCGGGTGGTGGAGTCGTCGATCTCGTCCATCAGCAGCTCGGTCTCGACGGTGTAGTTGAGCCAGCCGATCGCCCCGGGCAGGACGTCCTCGGCCACGGTCGCCGCGACCTGCTCCAGCCAGTCGATGTCCAGCCCGGCCTGGACGAAGGTGGGCGCGACCCGCCAGCCCTCCGTGATGCCGTGGTCGTCGAGCCAGTCGGTGAGCGCGTCCTCCCGGTCCGACGCCTCCAGGGGGCTCAACACCGGCGCCTTGGCGACGCGTTCGGCGGTGCGCTCCTGGATCTCGATGAGCTCGGCGAGGGCCTCCCGGGAGTACGGGCCCTGCGCGATGACCGCCAGCTTGTGCCGCATCTTGCCGACCCGCTCGCGCAGGGCCGCGGTGGCCCGGACGGCGGCCGCGGCCGGATTGTTGAGCTCGTGGGTGAGTCCGGCGGACAGTGATCCCAGCGCCAGCAGGCGTTCGCGCTGCCCGACGGCCCGCTGGGTGTTCTTGGAACCGAAGAAGAGCCCCTCCAGCAGGTGCGCCGCCATCGGGAACCACTCCCGCATGACGTCCGCGAACGACTGCGCGGGCAGTACGAAGAACCGGGTGGACTCGGTCACCCGCATCGAGTTGGTGTACGCCTGCGGCACCCTGTCGCCCAGGTACGCCTGCATGGCGCCCGCGTACACGCCGCGCTGCGAGGTGCGGCTGACCTCGACGTCGTCGCCGCCGACCCGGCGGTACAGCACGACGGTGCCCTCGATCATCACGTAGAAGCAGGTGGCTGGATCGCCCTCGGTGTACACCGGACCCGGGCCGAACCGCTCCACCCGCCCCTCGGCGCACAGCCGTCCGAGCTGCTCCGCGGAGAGCTTCTCGAACAGGAACAGCGATCCGATCTCGTGCGGATCGCAGGGCATGACCTGCGTGCTCATGACGGCCTGCTCATGACTGCTCCAGGTAGCGGTGGACGAGCATCACGGCCATGGCCCCCTCACCCACGGCGGACGCGACGCGCTTGGCGGACCGGGCGCGCGCGTCGCCCGCCACGAACACGCCGGGAACGCTGGTCTCCAGGTGGTAGGGCGGCCGGTCCAGCTCCCATTCGGGCGGCGGGCGCCCGTCCGGGGTGAGGTCCGGGCCGGCCAGGATGAAGCCGTCCCCGTCGCGCAGCACCGTCCCCTCCAGCCAGTCGGTGAGCGGGGCCGCGCCGATGAACACGAACATCCACTGGGCGTCGACGACCTCGGTGGCGCCGGTCCCGGCGTCCCGCAGGGTCAGCCGTTCCAGGTGCTCCTCGCCGTGCGCCGCCTCCACGGCGGTCCGGGGCCGGACGGTGATGTTGTGCGCGTCCTCGATCTGCTGGATCAGGTAGTACGACATCGACGCCGTCAGGGAATCCCCGCGCACGAGCAGCGTCACGGACTTCGCACCCCGCGCCAGGTAGACCGCGGCCTGCCCGGCGGAGTTCGCGCCGCCGACGACGTACACGTCCTGCCCCTCGCAGGACGCCGCCTCGGTGAGGGAGGAGCCGTAGTACACCCCGCGGCCGGTGAGGCCCTCGCAGCCCGGCGCCCCGAGCTGCCGGTACGAGACGCCGGTCGCCAGGATCACGCTGTGCGCGGCGATCGCCGAGCCGTCGGAGAACCGTACGACACGCGCCGCCCCGTTGACATCGAGCCCCGTGACCTCGCGCGCGGTCAGTATCTCGGCGCCGAAGCGGCCAGCCTGGCGGCGGGCGCGGTCGGTGAGCTGTGCACCGGACACGCCGTCCGGGAAGCCGAGGTAGTTCTCGATGCGGGAGCTCTGGCCGGCCTGCCCGCCCGTCGCCGACCGCTCGACCAGCACCGTCCGCAGCCCCTCGGAGGCCCCGTACACCGCCGCACCGAGCCCGGCCGGGCCGCCGCCGATGACGACGAGGTCGTAGAACTCGGCGGCCGGCGTGGTCGCGAGCCCCACGCGGGCGGCCAGCTCGGGCGCCTCCGGCTCGACCAGCACCGTCCCGTCCGGCGCGATCACCACGGGCAGCCGGCGGCCGTCGCTCCCGGCCGCCTCCAGCAGCCGCCGCCCCTCGGGCTCGTCGGACGAGTACCAGCGGTACGGGACCTGGTTGCGGGCCAGGAAGTCGCGCACCCGCGAGGAGGGCGCCGACCAGCGGTGCCCGACCACCTTCGTCGCCGGTACGGGCCGGTAGTCGCTGGAGCGCCAGACGGCGAGGAGGTCGTCCAGCACGGGGTAGAGCTTCTCCTCCGGCGGATCCCACGGCTTGAGCAGGTAGTGGTCGAGGTCGACGACGTTGATCGCGTCGATGGCCGCGTTGGTGTCGGCGTACGCCGTCAGCAGCACGCGCCGCGCCCCCGGGTACACGCCGAGCGCCTGCTCCAGGAACTCGATGCCGTTCATCTGCGGCATCCGGTAGTCGGCCAGGATCACGGCCACGAGATCGCCCCGCAGCTTCAGCTCGCGCAGCGCCTCCAACGCGGACTCACCGGACTCGGCGCGCACGATCCGGTACCCGCCGCCGTAGCGTCGCCGCAGGTCACGGGCGATGGCACGGGAGACTCCCGGGTCGTCGTCCACCGTCAGGATGACGGTCCGCGCCGCGTCGGTGGCCTGTGCCATGCTCCTCCGCCCTGCGTGCTCGGGACGGCCGACGTGACGAGCAGCCCGCGCCGGCTCCCGCCCATCGTATGTGCGATCCCGCGCCTCCGCTCCGGCACACGAGGCCCCGCCCCCTCTACGTGACCGCCCGCTCACAGGGGAGCACGCCCCGCTTCCGGGCGACGGGCGGGTCGGTCCCGGGAGTGAGTGCGCTGCGGGGACAGTTGCCGTGCGCGGAGGGGACTTCGAGGGGTTCGGGGCGCTCGTAGGTTCGGCGTGTGGCGAGCCGCGGCAGCGCGGAAGGCGCCGCATCCCGACCTTTGAGAGGACCCCTCATGTTCGACATCACCCAGGTACAGGCCGCACCGAGCGCGGACCTGCTCACGGCCGACAACTCGGTCATGCTCTTCGTGGACCACCAGCCGCAGATGTTCTTCGGCACCGGCAGCGGCGACCGCGCCGCGATCATCAACAGCACGGTCGGGCTCGCCAAGGCCGCCCGGGCCTTCGACGTGCCGGTCGTCCTGACCACCGTCGCCGCGGAGTCGTTCTCCGGGCCGCTGCTGCCGCAGCTCGCCGACGTGTTCCCCGGGCACGACGTCATCGACCGCACGACGATGAACGCCTGGGAGGACGAGGCGCTCGTGGCGGCGGTCAAGGCGACCGGCCGCAAGAAGATCATCCTGTCCGGTCTGTGGACCGAGGTGTGCCTGGTCCTGCCGGCCCTGTCCGCGCTGGAGCAGGGCTACGAGGTCTACGTGGTCGCCGACGCCTCGGGCGGCGTCAGCCCCGCCGCCCACGAGCACGCCATCCAGCGGATGCTGGCCGCCGGAACCGTGCCGGTGACGTGGGTGCAGGTGCTCCTGGAGCTCCAGCGCGACTGGGCCCGCCAGGAGACGTACGGCGCCGTCATGGAGATCGTCAAGGAGCACGCGGGCGCCTACGGCCTCGGCGTCGTCTACGCGCAGGCCGTCATCGGCGAGCACGCGGCCGGCTGATCCGGCGTGGACACCGGCATTCTCCTCCTGCGGTTGCTGGTGGGCCTGCTCGTCGCGGGCCACGGGGTGCAGAAGGTCAGCCGGCACCTCGGCGGGGAGGGACTCGACGGCGGCACCCGGGAGTTCCGCCGTGACGGGTTCCGCGGAGGCGCCCTGACCGCCCTCGCGGCGGGCGGCGGGCAGATCGGGTCCGGCCTGTTCCTGGCCGCCGGACTCCTGACCCCGCTCGCCGCGACGGGCGTCATCGGGGTCATGACCGTCGCCCTCACCGTGAAGTGGCACAACGGGCTGTGGGTGCAGCACGACGGCTACGAATACCCCCTGGTCCTGATCGGGACCGCCGCGGCCCTGGCCGCCACCGGCCCCGGAGCCTGGTCCCTCGACGCGGCCCTCGGACTCACGCCCCACCCCCTGTGGTGGACGGTGCCCGTGCTCGCGGCCGGCACCGGCAGCGGCCTGCTCACCCGGCTCGTGCTCCACCGCCGCCCCGCGCTCGGCGACTGACCAACAGACCGGCCCGGCCGCGCGCGTACACCCCCTTTGCCCGCGCGGCCGGGCCCCCGTCACCCGTCCCCTCTCAGGAGTACTCCATGGGAACCACCACCGACGCACCACCCGCACACGGCGGCGGCCAGCCGCTGCTGCACCAGAAGGGCGGAGAGACCCAGGCCTTCGGCACTCTCAAGCAGCTGCCCATCGGCCTCGGCCACGACACCCGCATGTACGCCTGCCAGCGGCTGAACCAGGTGCTCGCCGACACGCAGATCCTGTACGCCCTCTACAAGAAGCACCACTGGCTCGTGCGCGGAGCCACCTTCCACTCGCTCCACCTCATGCTCGACGCGCACGCGGAGGCCCAACTGGCCCTCGTGGACGCCCTGGCCGAGCGCGTCCAGAGCCTCGGCGGCGTCGCCGTCGGCGATCCGCGCCACGTCGCCGAGCTGACGACGATCCCGCGGCCGCCGGACGGTGTCGAGAAGGTGCCCGTCATGCTGTCGCGGCTCCTCGACGCGCACGAGCGGATCCTGGTCGACGCCCGGGACGCCGCCGCCCGGCTCTCGACCGAGGGCGACGAGGGCAGCAACGACCTCCTCGTCTCCCAGGTCGTCCGCACCGGCGAGGCCCAGGTGTGGTTCCTGGCCGAGCACCTCGTCGACACCCCCCTCGTGCGCGCCTGACCCCCGGCCCCGCACACCACTTCCGCAGATCACATCCGTCCCCGACACAGGGAGCACACCATGCCGTTCGTCAACGTCGCCCAGGGCGACTCCGCCCCCGTCGAGCTCTACTACGAGGACCACGGCAGCGGACAGCCCGTGGTGCTGATCCACGGCTGGCCGCTGAACGGGGCCTCCTGGGAGAAGCAGACCGCCGCACTGCTCGCCGCCGGCCACCGGGTGATCACGTACGACCGCCGCGGCTTCGGCCGTTCCGACCAGCCCGCCGACGGCTACGACTACGACACCTTCGCCTCCGACCTCAACCAGCTGCTCACGGCCCTGGACCTGCGCGACGCCGTGCTGGTCGGCTTCTCCATGGGCACGGGCGAAGTGACCCGCTACCTCGGGACCCACGGATCCGGGCGCATCGCCAAGGCCGTCATGATCGGCGTCGTCCCGCCCTTCCTGCTCAAGACCGACGACAACCCCGGCGGTGTCGACGGGGACGTCTTCAAGGGCATCGAGGAGGCCATCCGCGCCGACCGGTTCGCGTTCATGACGGACTTCTTCGCCGACTTCTACAACGTCGACGTGCTCGGCGGCGAACGCATCAGCGAGCAGGCGGTGCAGGCCAGTTGGAACGTCGCCGTCGGCGCCTCCGCCAAGGGCACCCTCGACTGCGTCCAGGCCTGGCTCACGGACTTCCGCGCGGACCTGCCGCGCATCGACGTCCCCACGCTGATCATCCACGGCGACGCCGACCGCACCCTGCCCGTCACGGCCACCGCGATCCCGCTGGCCGAGCGGATCGCGGGCGCCGAGCTCCGGATCGTCCCGGGCGCCCCGCACGGCCTGCTCTGGACCCACGCGGCCGAGGTCAACGCCGAACTGCTCGCCTTCCTGGGCTGAGCCCGGCGTCCCTGGCGCCCCCGTACCACGACCGCACCGCCCCCTCTCAGGAGAACCCTCCATGCCGAACCAGCCCGTCCTCGAAGCCGCCGCCCAGGCCTTCGCCGACGCCACCGCCCAGCCCCCGTTCCTGTACGAGATCCCCGTCGCGGAGGGCCGCAAGGCCGTGGACGGCGTGCAGAGCGGTGACGAGGTGCCGCTGCCCGCCGTCGACGAGGAGTGGCTCACCGTCCACGGCGGCGCCGCCGGGGACGTCCGCGTCCGCATCGTCCGCCCCGCCGGCGTCACCGGACCCCTCCCCGTCGTCCTCTACGTCCACGGCGCCGGCTGGGTCTTCGGCAACGCCCACACCCACGACCGGCTGGTCCGGGAACTCGCGGTAGGGGCGGGGGCGGCCGTGGTCTTCCCCGAGTACGACCTCTCGCCCGAGGCCCGCTTCCCCGTCGCCATCGAGCAGAACTACGGCGTCGCCCAGTGGATCTCCCGCGAGGGGCGGCACAAGGAGCTCGACAACACCCGGATCGCCGTCGCCGGTGACTCGGTCGGCGGGAACATGACGGCCGCCCTCACGCTCCTGGCCAAGGAGCGCGGCGACGTCCGCTTCCTCCAGCAGGTCCTCTTCTACCCCGTCACCGACGCCGCCTTCGACACCGACTCGTACGAGCAGTTCGCCACCGGCTACTTCCTGCGCCGCGACGCCATGCGCTGGTTCTGGGACCAGTACACGACCGACGCGGCCGAGCGCGCCTCGGTCACCGCCTCCCCGCTGCGGGCCTCCCTCGACCAGCTCACCGGACTGCCGCCCGCGCTGGTCATCACCGCCGAGGCCGACGTCCTGCGCGACGAGGGCGAGGCGTACGCCGCCAAGCTCCGGGCCGCCGGGGTCCCCGTCACCGCCCTGCGCGTGCTCGGGACCATCCACGACTTCGTCATGCTGAACGCGCTGCGCGAGACGCGGGCCGCGGACCTCGCCATCGGCCTGGCGGTCGACACCCTGCGCAAGGCCCTGTCATGACCCGTACCCCCAGCATGCCCGTGGCCGGGGTCGTCCCCGACCGTCAGCCGGACGGGCCGGCGGCGGACCTCCTCGTCCGCAACGCCAAGGTGTTCACCGGCGACCCCGACCGGCCCGCCGCCCGCGCCGTCGCGATCCGCGACGGCCGGGTGGTGGCCCTGGGCGACGACCACGACCTCGCCCGCCTCGTGGGCCCGGCGACCAGGGTCGTCGACGCCCTCGGCCGGCGCGTGGTGCCCGGCCTGAACGACTCCCACCTGCACGTCATCCGGGGCGGCCTCAACTACGTCCTGGAGCTGCGCTGGGACGGCGTGCGCAGCCTCCGCCACGCCCTGGCCATGCTGCGCGAGCAGGCCGGGCGCACTCCCAAGGGACAGTGGATCCGCGTCGTCGGCGGCTGGACGGCCGAGCAGTTCGCCGAGCGGCGGATGCCGACCGTGGCCGAGTTGAACGCCGCCGCGCCCGACACCCCCGTGTTCGTCCTGCACCTCTACCAGTCGGCCATCCTCAACCGGGCCGCGGTCCGCGCGGCCGGCTTCACCCGCGACACCCCCGACCCGCGCGGCGGCCAGATCGTACGGGGCCGGGACGGCGAGCCGAACGGCATCCTGCTGGCGGCTCCGAGCGCCCTCATCCTCTACTCCACCCTCGCCAAGGCCCCGGCCCTGGACGAGGACGACAAGCGGACGTCGACGCGCCACTTCCTGCGTGAGCTCAACCGCTTCGGACTGACCTCGGCGGTCGACGCCGCCGGCGGTTTCCAGAGCTTCCCCGAGCACTACGCGACGGTCGTCGACCTGGCCCGGTCGGGCGAGCTGTCGCTGCGGATCGCCTACCACCTGTTCCCCCAGACCGCGGGGCAGGAGCTCGACGACCTCAAGCGCTGGACGGAGACGGTCAAGCCCGGCGACGGGGACGAGTGGCTGCGGCTGAACGGCGCGGGCGAGAACCTGACCTGGGCCGCCGCCGACTTCGAGAACTTCTCCGAACCCCGCCCCGAACTCGCTTCCGGCTACGAGGCGGAGTTCGAGCAGGCGGTCCGGCTGCTGACGGAGAACGGCTGGGGCTTCCGCCTGCACGCGACCTACGACGAAACCATCCGCCGCGACCTGGCCGTCTTCGAGAAGCTCGCGGCCGAAGGCCTCTTCCCCGGCGGCAACCGCTGGCTCTTCGACCACGCCGAGACCGTCTCGGCCGAGAGCCTGGACCGGATCGCGGCCCTCGGCGGCGCCCTGTCCGTCCAGAACCGCATGTCCTTCCAGGGCACCGCCTTCCTCGACCGCTACGGCGCCGAGGCCGCCTCGCACGCCCCTCCGGTCCGGGCCATGCTCGACCGGGGCCTGACCGTCGCCGCCGGAACGGACGCCACCCGCGTGTCCTCGTACAACCCGTGGGTCGCGCTGCACTGGCTGGTGACCGGCCGCACCGTCGGCGGCACGGACCTGAGCCCGGCCGGGCAGCCGCTCGACCGGGAGACCGCCCTCGGCCTCTACACCCGCGGCGGCGCTCGGCTCACCGGCGAGCAGGACGTCAAGGGCGTCCTGCGCGAGGGCTGCTACGGCGACCTCGCGATCCTGTCCGAGGACTACTTCACGGTGCCCGAGAGCGCCCTCCCCGACATCGAGTCCGTCCTCACGGTCGTCGGCGGCCGCATCGTCTACGCCTGCGCCGAGTACGACGGCCTGGACGAACCCCTGCCGCCGGTCAGTCCCCGGTGGTCGCCGGTGGCCCGCTTCGGCGGCTACCAGTCCCGGGGCACGCTCCAGGCCCTGCGCATGGCCGAAGTCGTCGCCGAGTCCGAGGAACAGCGCGCCTGGCGCGCCGCACGCGGCTCCGCGGCGCAGCCGCCCCAGCCCTTCGTCGACCCCTGCTTCGCGCACTGACGCGCGCCGACCCCAGGAAGACCTGAGATGAGCACCACCCCCGCCACCCCCGCCACCGGCGGCGACCGCGCCGACGACGGCGACGACGGCCCGGCGGCACCGCCCGGGCGCCGCTTCGAGCCGGACCTCCGCTCGATGACCCGCATCAACCTCCGCCCCATCGCCTCCCCGATGCCGCTCGGCTTCTTCACGGTCGCGATCGCCTCGGTGATGACGGCCTGCCTCCAGCTCGGGATCCTCGCCCCCGCCGACCGCCGGGCCGTCGCCCTGTGCGTGCTGCCCGCCTTCGCCCTGCAACTCCTCGTCAGCGTCCTGGCCTTCCTGGCCCGGGACGTGATCGCGGCCACGCTCATGGGGACCTTCGCCGGAAGCTGGCTGGCGTACGCCCTCGTCATGGGCACCGGCGCGGCCGGCGGCCTGAAGGTCCTGGGCGTGTTCAACCTGGCGTTCCTGTGCTTCGGGGCGCTGATGGCCGCCGTGACCCGGCCCAAGCGCGCGCTGTGGGTCGTCCTCGTGGTCTCCCTGCCCCGCTGGGCGGCCACCGGGCTGTCGGGGCTGACCGGCGCCGAATGGCTCACGCACGCCTCCGGGGCCCTCGGGCTCCTGGTGGCGCTGGCCGCGACCTACGCCGCGTACGCCCTCATGCTGGAGGACATGCGCAGCGAGGAGGTGCTGCCCATCGGGCGCAGCGGCCCCGCCCACACCGCGGTCGAGGGCGACCTCTCCGTACAGCTGCGCAACCTGGAACGGCAGGCGGGCGTGCGCCGCACCCTGTAGCCCCCGGTTCCCGGTCCCCGGCGAAGCCCCCACCACCCCTCACTGAGAAAGCGACTCCTGTGCAATTCGGCATCTTCACGGTGGGCGACGTCACGCCCGATCCGACCTCGGGCCGGGCACCCACCGAACACGAACGGATCAAGGCGATGGTGACCATCGCGCTCAAGGCGGAGGAGGTGGGGCTGGACGTCTTCGCGACGGGTGAACACCACAACCCGCCGTTCGTGCCCTCCTCGCCGACCACGATGCTCGGGTACGTCGCCGCGCGCACCGAGCGCCTGATCCTCTCCACCTCCACCACGCTGATCACCACCAACGACCCGGTGAAGATCGCCGAGGACTACGCCATGCTCCAGCACCTGGCCGACGGGCGCGTCGACCTGATGCTGGGGCGCGGCAACACGGGCCCCGTCTACCCGTGGTTCGGCCAGGACATCCGCGACGGCATCCCGCTCGCGATCGAGAACTACGCGCTCCTGCAACGGCTGTGGCGCGAGGACGTGGTCGACTGGGAGGGGCGCTTCCGGACGCCGCTGCAGGGCTTCACCTCGACGCCGCGCCCGCTGGACGGCGTCGCACCGTTCGTCTGGCACGGCTCGATCCGCAGCCCGGAGATCGCCGAGCAGGCCGCGTACTACGGCGACGGCTTCTTCGCGAACAACATCTTCTGGCCCAAGGACCACTTCCGGAGGCTGATCGACCTGTACCGCCGGCGCTTCGCCCACCACGGCCACGGAACGCCCGAGCAGGCGGTGGTCGGCCTCGGCGGCCAGGTGTTCATGCGCCGCAACTCCCAGGACGCCGTCCGGGAGTTCCGTCCCTACTTCGACAACGCTCCCGTCTACGGGCACGGCCCCTCGCTGGAGGAGTTCACCGAGCAGACCCCGCTCACCGTCGGCAGCCCGCAGGAGGTCATCGAGAAGACCCTGACGTTCCGCGCGGGTTTCGGGGACTACCAGCGCCAGCTGTTCCTGATGGACCACGCCGGCCTGCCGCTGAAGACCGTCCTGGAACAACTGGACCTGCTCGGCGAGGAGGTGGTCCCCGTGCTGCGCAAGGAGTTCGCGGTCGGCCGGTCCGCCGAGGCTCCGGCCGGGCCGACACACGAGGCCCTCGTCGCCCGGCGCGGCGGGGAGCAGCGGTGAGTCCGGTGCGGCTGGCGGTCGTCACGGCCGGGCTGAGCGTGCCGTCGTCCACGAGGCTGCTCGCCGACCGGCTCACAGAATCGGTCCGGCGGCAACTGGCGGACACGGAACGGACGGTCGAGGTCGACGTCCTGGAACTGCGGCAGCTGGCCGTCGACATCGCCAAGCACCACGTCACCGGCTTCCCCGCGCCCGCCGTGCGGGACGCGCTCGAAGCCGTGACCCGGGCGGACGGACTGATCGCCGTCACACCGGTCTTCAGCGCCTCGTACAGCGGCCTGTTCAAGTCCTTCGTGGACGTGATCGACCGCGACGCACTCGTCGGCAAGCCGGTGCTCGTCGCCGCCACCGGCGGCACCGCACGGCACTCCCTCGCCCTGGAGTACGCGATGCGGCCGCTCTTCGCCCATCTGCGGGCCGTCGTGGCACCGACCGCCGTGTTCGCGGCCCCCGAGGACTGGGGCTCGGCCGGGGACACCCGGACCGCCGCGCTCGCCGGACGCGTCGACCGGGCGGCCGCCGAGCTGGCCGAGCTGATGGTCCGGCACCAGCAGGTCGCGGAACCGGACGGGGACGACGAGGTGGTGCCGTTCGAGGAGCAGCTGGCCGCCCTGGGCGGCACACCGTAGGGGCCCTTCCCGCCGCTCTCCATGCCCAGCCCGCGCGCTGCCTCCCCGCCCGTCCAGGGCAGGGAGGCGGCGCGCGTTCGTGTTCCGGGCGCGGGTGCGCCACTGCTCCGGTGCTGGGGCCAGGAGGCGGCACCGGTGGCAGTGTTCCGGGCGTGCACCCGGACACGACGATCCGTGCACGGTTCGCCCGCCGCGCAGGCTCCTGACGCCCCCGTCCTCACTTTGTTGAACATGTGGCCGTCCCGTTTCGCCGCTTGTATGACTGGCGCCCCGCGCGGGCGATGACCCTCGGCCGAGGACCTCGCCCGCCCCGACCTCAGGAGCACAGGACGTGCACCAAGGACTCCAGGGCGGTGTTGTCGAGCGCGGTGCGGTGGGCGAGCTTGTTGCGGGATGCCCAGAGGGTACGCAGCCGGTCGGCCTCCGGCTGGCTGAGCCGGACGTGGCCCTGCAGGTGAGCGCGCCACATCGCACCCAGTTCCATTTCGGCGCGTCGGCCGTAGCGAGCGGCCAGTTCGGTTCCGGGGAGGCGCGACCGGACCCCGATCACCTCGGTGAACTGCTCACGGGCCTCGTCGAGCAGGGGCAACAGGGCGTGATTCTGGGCCAGCCAGACACGGGTGCGCACGCTGTGCTCGTGTTCGGCCCCGCCCGCGGGGCGGCGGCGCAGCCGCCCGTCCCACCTGTCGAGCGTGCCATGGTTCCATTCGGGACGCAGGGAGGCGTTCGGATGGAGCGGGGCTGCGGTCGACTCCGTCGTCCGCGGGCCGCGCAGGGGGGTTCGGTCCGGCGACGGTCCGGCCGTGAGCCGGTGCAACTGCGCGGGAAGGCCGTCCGGCCGCCCGTCCCACTCGACCGCCAGCCGCGCTGCCAGATCGAGGAAGGGCCCGCACACTTCGACCACGGTGGCCTGCGCCACCGCTTCGAGGAGCTGGTGCCGGGCGGCCGGACCGGTCGGGCGGGCCCGGGCCATGGCGACCACGGTGGCGGTGTCGAGGCGGCCGAGGGCACCCCACCACCAGTGGACGCCGACGTCCTCGCGTGCGATCTGCTCCGGCAGTTCCACCGGCAGCTCCGTCGACGTGGCCAGCACCAACAGGCGCGGGCGCCGTCCCGGGGGCAGGCCGGCTGCCTTGACCGTGGCGGACAGCCGGCGCAGCAGGTCGGTGGCGGCGGTCGGGGCGGGTTCCTGCCAACCGCGCACCACGATCACCCGGGTCGCGTCAGGGCTGCCCGGAGCGGTGGCGGTGAGGCGTTCGAGGAGTCCTTCGGTCCCGGTGTGTCCCCGGTCGGCGTCGGAGGCCGGGGCGCCGAGTTCCTTGACGATCCGGTCAGCCAGGCAGGGGAAGGCGGGTTCCTCCCGCCGGACGTCCGGCGCCGAGGCCGTGCGGGCCCGCGGAACCGCCGCGTACCTCGTCCGTACGGCCGAGAAGGCGGCCAACCCGTCGTCGTAGTCGAGGATCGGGTCCATGTCGCCCCACGGGTCCGAGCCTACGGGAGGCGGTGGGGCCGGGAGGAGGTGTCCGGGTGCCGTACCGTCGCCGGGTGCGGGGACGAGGACGAAGTCCGCGAGTTCGTGGAGCAGCTCGTCCAGCAGGGCCTCGACATCGGCCGGCGCACCGGTCAACTGGGCCTGTGGGAAGAGGCAGAGGCAGCTCCTTCCCGACCGCAGGTCGCCCAGCAGCCGACGCATCCACAACCGCACTCCGGGCAGCGTGGTCACCGGGGTCCCGGAGGGCGCGTGCGGCTCGGGAGTCACGACGGTTCCGACAGGACCTGGAGCGCCCGAAAGGTGATCCGGTCCAGCGAGCAGCCCTCCGGCCCGTCGTCCAGCACACCGTGGTCGAGCAGTCGGCCCACGAGCGAGCCGACCTCCTCGATCCGCAGTCCGGTGACCGACGCGATGTCGGCGTAGGCGCATCCCTCGCCCGGCTCCACGTACTGGCTCCACTCGGCCAGCACCCCTGTCAGACGGGCGTCGAGCCCGACCCGCTCCAGGTGCACGCGGGCGAAGTCGCGCTGCCTGATGAAGTCCCGGGCGTCCTCCAGGGCCGCTTCGAGAGTGGAGCCCTCCCGGGCGATGCGGTGCACGGTCCGCTCCAGCAGGTGGGGCCAGCCACCGGTGAGTTCGATGACCCGTCGCCGCTTGTCCGGGGTGTCGAACGGACACTCCGGCCAGGCGCGGAGACTGTCCGCGGTCCACCGTTCGGGACGCACCACACTGGTGATGAGTTCGTCCTTCTGACCGAGCGCGGCCGGATCCACCAGCAGGACGGCCGTCCGATGGGGCACTCCGCCCTCCGGCAGGGAGGTGTGGGCGTGCAGGGACGTCACCCAGTCGGCGACCTCGGCGGACCCGAGACCCCTGACATCGGCCAGGATCAGGGACGGTCGGCCGTCCGTGTCCTTCGTCAGCGCCTGGGGCGGGGCACCGGGGGGCGCCTCCCGGAACTCCAGTCCGCGCGCGGTGGAGTACGACTTCACCGCGCGCTTCACGAGCGCCGGCCCATGGGCCTCGGTCAGGCACACCGCGGCCACGCCGGGCGCCGTCACCAGGTGCAACTGGTGCTCCGTGAGCGGACTGTAGCGGGCGATGTGCTCGCGGTCCGGCCCGACGAAGCGCCGCGAGAAGCGCGGGTTGTAGTCGTAGGGAAGGTCGAACTCGGTTTGACGCAGCTCGAGTTCGAGGTCCTCGCGGGTTCCCAGCATGCTGACGACGTTCGGGCTGCGGACGGCGTACAGACGCGCGTCGGCCAGCTGGATGAGCAGGCCCAGGCCCACCATCTCGTCCAGGTAGATCCTCACGTCGCTCGCGGTGAGCGAACTGAACCCCTCCCGCCAGCGCTCCTTGGCGGCCCTCAGGAGCTCATCGGCGTCGTAACCGTAGCGGTAGCGGTCCTCCTGGCTGCGCAGGGCGATCACCAGCGCGAGGACCCGGTAGCGGTCCTCGAGGTTGATGGTGATCCGCAGCCGCTCGGCGATGTGGCGGTGGACCTGTGCGGAACCGGTCACGGACCGGACGTCGTCGTCGGTGACCGTGATCGGCCACTGCGCGGAGGCGAGCGACTTCCCGCGCAGGGCCGCGACGAGCCGTTCGCAGAAGATCTGGACCAGACACGCCTGGTAGTTCGTCGCGGCGAGCACCCGCCAGACCAGCTCGGGCCGGTCGAAGCGGTACCCGAAGGCCGCCATCGGCTCGACGACCAGGCGCTGTGCCTCGGCCGGCTTCAACGTGCTGATCAGGACGTCCGGGCCGCCGTGCGTCAGGGGCACGTTGGACAGGTGGCTGAAGCGCTGTACCTGGTGCAGGCCCGCAAAGACGATCTTGAAGCGGCGGTCGGTGCGGTCCATCAACCCCTTGAGCCGGAGCACGTTGGAGAAGGTGGCCTCCCCACCGCGCCCGCGCACGGCCTTGGAGTCCGCGGTCAGGAAGGCGTCGGCCTCGTCGGCGAGCACCAGCACCCGCCTGTCGTGACTCTCCTCCAGCCACTTCTCCACCTTGGCGAGCATCACGTCCGGGGTGTGGGCGGAATCCGCCGACCCGCCCAGTACGCCCACCCGCTTCAGCTCGTCCTCCAAAACCGCCCAGATGCGTTCGGCCGGCTCGGCCTCACCCACTCCACGCGCCTTGAGGTCGACGTAGATGGCCTTGCGGCCGGGGACGCCCGGAAAGGACGCCTGTACCTTGCGCAGGAGAGCGGACTTGCCCAGCTGGCGTCCGCCGTACAGGAACAGCGCGCCGAGCGGGTCCGTGACGGCGGCGATCTCCTCCTGCCGGCCGTAGAAGACCTCCGGCGGCACGAGCCCGGCCACGAAGGGCGTGTACGGGTTGTACGCCGTCCACGGCAGGGTGACCCGTTGCGTGGCCCGGAAGGAGCGCGGCGAACGCGCCGCCACCCAGCCGAACACGGCGGGGTCCACCACCAGCGCCTGCTGGGAGGAGGCGGTGCGCGCGCGGGCCGCCATCTCCCGGCGCCCGTTCAGGCCCAGCGGATACAGGTAGAGGATCAGGCAGGCCCCGGAGTCGCTGCTGTCCAGCAGTTCCAGCGGGCTGCGGCCGCGCTGTTCGTCGGAGACCACGAGGATCGTGTACGAGGACGCGGCCGACCCCAGGGCCGCCACGTAACCGGGAGCCGTCTCGCTCGCCCGCGCCCGGGCGGTGAGCCGCAGTACACCGCGCACCTCGCGCTGCTGGTCCCGGACGGGCGTCTGCAGGCATTCCAGCCCCAGCACGCGCAGGACGGACGGGATGTGCCGCTGCCACTCCGAGCCCCGGGTGGCGGGGCGGCACAGGGCGTCCCACGACTCCAGCCCGCTTCGCGCGCCCTCGGTGAGGGGCTCCCCGTCCAGGTAGGAGTTGGCCCAGGGGCGGGCGGAGTACCCCTGGTTCCCGGCCTTGCGCACCACGGACAGCTCGATGCCGTCGGTGAAACGCTCCAGCTCCGCCCCCGAGTCCGTGGCGCTCCAGTCGGGGAGGGGTTTGCCCTCGCGCAGCAGTGCCAGACACTCCTCGGCGGTGACCGTGTCCCGTGCGTCGAGCAGCGAGGTGAGGCGTCGCAGTTCCTCGGGCGGGGGGTTCAACGCGGCCAGGCTTTCGTGGAGGCGCGCCACGTACTCCTGCACCTTCCCCCGCATCTCGCGCTCCAGGACGGCGATGCCGGCGCAGGCTCGGCCGAACGCGCCCTCCGGTGCGGGTCGGCCCAGCTCTTCGAGGCGGCCGACGAGTTCCCGCTCCGTCTGCATGTCGAGCTGCTGGGTGCGCAGCTCGGCGAGGAGGGCGCTCGCTGCGGCGTGGGCCTTGCGGTGAACGCTGCTCCAGCGTGCCCATTCGGGATCGCGCATCTGCCGCCAGTCGCGCGGCACGGCGTCGAGACCCGCCGGGAGGGCGGGGACGAGGTCCTGTTCCAGCGCCGAGACCAGGGCGTCGGCGAGGTGCAGGTCACCCCGTTCGAGGTACTTCCGGAGCACCGCGCGCGCGTCGACCGGCTCCAGGAGCGCGAGCACCGCTTCGCGGAAGCCCTCTTGGTCGGGCCGGGGCGCCCCTTCGGCCGACCGCGGCAGTTCCGGCGCGGCGAGCAGGGCCTCCGTCCGGGGCTGGTCCGCCGCGCGTACGGCGTCGGCGTCACGGGCCGGGACGGCGGTGCCGGATGACCGGTCGCCCTCCAGCAGCCACGTGCGCAGCCGCAGCAGGGCTGCCCCTTCGACGCCCGGCGGGGGCGTTGCGTGACGTACCTGGTCCAGCGCGTGCCGAAGGCCGGTGGCGCTGTCGGCCCGCTCGTCGACGGCGGGGGCGGCCAGCGCCCGGGCGCGGGACAACAGGTCGGACACCTGCTCGATGCTGCGCAGCAGAGCCCGCTTTGCAGCGGCCTCGATCGGCTCCTTCGCCTGCTTCGGCGTGCGGATCTCGGCGTCCGCCTCCTCGATCATGCGTTCCGCGGAGCCGCGCTTGCGGAAGAGCTCCCAGACCTGGTCGAGGTCGGCCGCCTCGGCCGTGCCGGCCGCCCAGGCGCTGATTCCGTCCAATGCCTTCCCGAGGGGCTGGTCCGAGCCGATCAGACGGGTCCTGACCTGGGTCGCGCGGGTGTAGCCGATGCGCTGGCGCCGCAAGGCGTCCCGCAGCTCGGCAGCCTCGGAGGAGAGCTGGTCCGCGGTGAGTCCCGTCATGTCGTCGGTGGTCAGGCGGGTCGCGCCGAGGTCGAGCCGGTGGTAGCGGCGCAGGGCGTCGACGGCCCGCTCCAGGAGTTTGCCCCAGTTCCCGGGCACGGTGGAGGAGAGGTCCGTCTGGATCAGGAGGTCGTTGGGCCATCCCGCCAGCAGACCGGCGCGCAGCGAGGCCACGGCGGCGAGCACCAGGGCGGGTCGGTCGGCCTGGAGCAGCTGGATCTCCGGGTCGAAGCCGGTCATGACGGCCACGGCCTCTCCCTCGTCGCCGCAGGAGAAGGCGGCCTCGGCGAAGGCGAGGCAGTCGGCGCGGTGCGGGGGCTCCGCCGAGCCGACCGTCGTCCAGTAGGCCTCCTGGAACCGGCCCTGACCGATCAGCCGGGCCACCGCCGCCTCGCCGGTGCCGGGCGCCGTCGGCGGTTTCCACGGCAGGAAGTACGACCTTGCTCCGGCAACCGGATCGAGGTCCGGGTCTGCGAGGTCCGTCGGGTCCGTCGGGGTGCCGGGGGCTTCCGCGCCGGTGCGTACCGGCGCCGGGGTCGCGGGCGGGGCGGGCGCGGGTGCCGTGGCCGGTTCGTCCTTCGGGGATCGGGGCGTGACCGGCCCTGAACCCGAGACCGCTTCGGGCTCCGCTTCCGGCTCCGGCCGGGAGCCCGGGCCCGAGTCCGATTCCGGGCCCGAGTCCGAGGACACGATCGACACCGCGGCGGGGTCGGCCTCGACGGCCGGTTCCGGGACCACGTCAGGCAGATGGTCCCGCTCTGCGGTGGGATCCGGATTCGGTGCCCCTGGCGGCTCTGATTCCCCGCCGACGTCGACGGCCCGGACCGGTTCGGGCAGGGCGCCGTCCGACGGGGCGGTACGGGCCCCCGCCGCCACGAGCTCGCTGATGCGCGCCTCCAGCACGGTCAGTGACTGCTGGAGCGGTAAGCGGTGCGGCGCGTCGGACGCGGTCCTCTCCAGGAGGACGCGGAGTTCCCGGCGGTCCGCTTCCAGCCTGCGCAACTCCTCGGTGCGCTGTGCCGCGATGTCCCGTAGTTCCTGCACGATCGCGTCGAGCTGGGCGAATCCGGATTCCCCGCACCACTCCCGACCGTCGGCGGCGAGCCCGTCCGCAATCCGGGACCGAGCCCGCCGCCACTCCTCCAACTGCACGGAGAGCTGGTCCGGAACGGCCCGTCCCGCTCGGACCTGCCCGAGGGCCTCCTCCAACACCCGGCCCAGTGCCGTCGACCGCTCACTCAGCGCATGCCGCGACGCGAGCAACTGCTCCTCGGTGATCCCCACGGTCAACGCGTCGCCCTCTTCTCCTCGTACGGCACCCGTCCCTACGGATGCCTCGCCGGCGTCGGATCCGTCCTCGGCTCCGTCGGCCGGACTGCACGGTCCGTCGCCCCGCTCGCACATGCACGGCGCCCCGGCGGTCGAGGCGGCCGCCCACAGGTCGTCCCAGTGGTCCCCGACCGACCCGCCGTCGGCCACGGGGGTCTCGGCGAGGCCGTACAGGGTGATCTGGGCGAGCACGGGAGGGACCTCTCGGAGCATCTGCCCCAGTTGCTCCGTGGCGGGCGCCGTCGGCTGCTCCACCGGACGGTGTCCGTAACACCGCTCCAAGCGGAACATCGTCCAGCCCGCCGCGTACTGCGCGATCGTCGCGAGGCTGCCCGCACTGGTGCGGCTCAGCCACGTGCGGGCCGCCAGGACCTCGCGGCGCCGCAGGCGCGGCGCCGGCCCCTTCGCGGCGATCCCCGGTATGTGCGTCAACATGCCCGGAACCGTGAGCAGTTCCCGAAGTGCGCGGTCGTCCAGTCCGGTCAGCCAGGCGCGGAGCCCGTCCCCCGTGGTGTGCATGGACGGATCCTGTCAGATGCGTGCGCGGCCGCATGCGGTTTCAGGAGGATCCGGAAGCTCGCTTCACAGAGGCGGTGCACGTCTCGCCCGCCGGCTCGACGCCGTACGTGCAGGCCGTCCGTGCAATGCCGGCCTGCGCGTGTCCAGGACGAACGGGGTTCAGTGCTCGCAGAGCGAGAATTCTCGTTCGTAGAGCTGCTCGTTGTGTTCGTCGACGAAGAACTTGCGTTCCTGCATGAGCTGTTCGCGGTAGTGCCGGGCCTGTGCGAGCGTCATGGTCGAGGTCTCGGACCATGGCTGCTGTGGCGGCACATCGGATGTCGAGGTGATCGTTTTCGACGGGTCGACCAGGAAGAAGGCGAGGATCTTGCGATGGCCCGGGCGGGTGGGGTCCGTGAGGCGGAACGAGCCGACGCGGTGTTGCAGGACGTTCGGGAACGCCAGGCAGCGGCCCGCCGGGGTCGATGTCGATCCCAGTACCTGGTTCAGTGCGTCTTCGTCCTCCAGGCCGTAGACCTCGCGCAGACCGTCGTCGTCGTTCTGTTCGTAGTTCGGGTCGTCGAGTGCCGCCCGGAAACTCAGCCGGCTCTCGGTGATGTTCTCGCTGTCCCAGTAGTAGATGCCGGTCGAGACGATCCGCTCGTTCAGCATCCCCTCGACGTGCCAGGAACCGCCCTGGTACTCGGGCTTGTCCGGGGTGAGGTGGATCGTGGCGAGCTTGACGATGACTTGGAGGCGGCTCCCGCGCAAGTCGACCCGGGCGGCTGCGTCGGGCACTTCGGGCGGGGTGAAGGCGGGGGCGTCCGGGACGACCGGGCGGCGGTTCTCCCACCAGTCGTCGTGCGCCCGTGCCCACGTGCGACGGGCTTCTGCGTAGGCCTCGTCATCACCGTAGGAGGATCTGTTCGGGTATTCGGGCTCCGAGTCGTACCACCCGTAAGGATCGGCCTCGATCCGCAGGGGCCGCGGATGGCGCAGATCGGTGAGGACGTTTTCCCACAGCGGGCGCAGGCGAGCGAACAATTCCGGTAGAACCGAGGCCAGTTCGTGATGGATTTCGGGGTGGACGTTGTTGACGTACGAACGGAAGGCGACCTCGCCGTCGTCGCTGACGTCGACGTCCGTGGGCAGCCACTGGAACTTCTCCGAGAACTCGTGCCTCGAATAGCGGTCCGTCGGGTTGTGCCAAGTGTGCTCGGGCGCGCCACTCGCCTCTCTCACCAGACAGAACAGGGAAGGGTGAACCAGGTCCAGTACCTGGCCGTCGGACCCGGGATGCCAGTCCCGCTCCTCTTCGGGGACCTGTTCCAGAACCCGAACCGCCTCGCACAGCCGGGACCTGAGCTCGGCGTCCACCAGGACGTCCGACTGCCACACCCCGTCGACGGCGGACACCTCGACACCGGTTCGTGCGTCCCGCAGAGCCGCGTAATGCGCGAGTTCGGCAATGACGTAACGAACCTGCGATTCGGTGAGCCCCTGGGCGACCGCTTCCTGCGTCCACCTGGCGACGACGGCGGCGTCGTTCATCTTGTCGAACCACCCCGGCTTCGCCCGAATGTGTGCGCTGCACTCCATCATCTGGAGTTCCCGCAGCGTTCGCGGTGCCGCGTACGGTATGGAACGGGATGCCTGGAAAGGCAGCGGGAAGGCAGACAGGCCAGTCAATTCTCTTGGTCCTCCCAGTCGGTGTGCGGTGGCGGGAAGGATACTTCAGCGCACTGACACCGCAGCCGCTGCCGCGTTGCCCGGAGAAGACGGCCTCTTCTCCGGACGGCGACTTCGGTCCTCTAGAAGAAGCCGAGCTTCTGCAACGATCTCCGGCCCTCTCAGGGGAGACCCTGGAGCGACTCAGGGGCGCTTCCTTCGGCGAGCTGCTCTCACGGCACAAGCGGCCTGGCGCTTGAAGCAGTTCGCGCTGCGCAGGCAGTGCCGAGTCGTCTGGGGAGTTCTCGACGTGCGCGCCGCTGGCGGCCAGCGGCGCGCACGGCCATCCGGCTGGCTTCGAAGCGACCTCGGGGGTGAGGCGGAGGCCGCGTGGAAGAGGCGGGGCTCGACATCGGTGAAACGTTGGCCCCATTCGGGGGCGGGGCCAGCGGGTCAGGCGCTGACCTGAGCCATGTCGACGTCCGCGCTGTCGTCGCTGAGGGCGGCGAGGTAGCGCTCGGCGTCGAGTGCCCGCTGCGCAGCCGGAGCCGGCGGCGGTGATGGCCTGGCGGTAGGCGTAGCTTGCGGTAGCCGGATCCGGTCGCGATGATCACGGACTTCGCCCGGTGGGCGGTGCCCGGAGCCGATGATGATGATGACCTTGCGTATGCCGTCGTCGGCGGTGGTCGCGTCGGTCCCGGGGTCAGCCCTGTTTCTTGGCGTCGATCTCGGCGATCAGGCCCTCGATGAGGCCCTTGATCTCGTCGCGGATGGGGCGGACGGCCTCGACGCCCTGGCCGGCCGGGTCCTCGAGCTGCCAGTCGAGGTAGGTCTTGCCGGGGAAGTACGGGCACGCGTCGCCGCAGCCCATGGTGATGATGTAGTCGGAGGCCTGGGCGGCCTCGGGGGTGAGGACCTTGGGCTTCTGGTCGGAGATGTCGATGCCGAGCTCCGCCATGGCGGCGACGGCGGAGGGGTTGATCTGCTCGCCGGGCATGGAGCCGGCCGAGCGGACCTCGATGCGGTCACCGGCGAGGTGGCGCAGGAACCCGGCCGCCATCTGGGAACGGCCCGCGTTGTGGATGCAGACGAACAGGACGGAGGCGGCAGGAACGGAGGGCATCTGTTCTTCCTTAGGGTGAGGCGACTGCGGGTGCGGATCTGCGGGGGCTTTCAGGGGGCGAGCCGGGTGAGCAGCTCGGTGATGCGGGCGTCGATGGCGTCGCGGATATCGCGGACGACGGCGATCGGCGCTCCCTCGGGGTCGGCGACCGACCAGTCGAGGTAGCGGCGGCCGGGCAGACGGGGCAGGCGTCACCGCATCCCATCGTGATCACGATGTCGGCGGCCTGGACGACTTCCTCGGTGACCGGCTTGGGGTAGGCGTCGGCCAGGTCCGCGCCCGTCCAGACGTTCGGCGGTCAGCCGCTCCGCGAGGACGACGAGATGGGTGCGGACCCGGGCGTGCTCGGCGAGTCGGCTGTACGAGTCGGGGAGCAGGCCCAGCGCGGTCTCCGGCGCGAAGTGGCCGGCGTATCGTCTGGCGGGACGGGCCGCCCCCGCCGCCAGGCGTTGGTCCGGCAGGGAGGGTGATGAGGACGTGGACATGGCGTTCCCGTTCAAAGGAGCCAATAGGGTCAGCTCGGGCTGGTATCAGCCGCAACTGATGTGACAGTATCAGTCCATGATGACGTCAGTCGACACTGATCTGATCCGGGTTCTGGCCGACCCGCTCAGGCTCCAGATCGTGACCCTCCTCGCCCGCGAGACGCTCTGCACCACCCACCTGGTGGAGGAGACGGGCGCCAGGCAGACGAACCTCTCCAACCACCTGAAGGTGCTGCGGGAGGCCGGGGTTGTGGAGACGGAGCCATGCGGGAGGTACATCTACTACCGCCTGCGCCCGGAAGTCATCGAAGCCCTCGCCGGTCAGTTCGGTGACCTCGCCCAGACCGCGCGAGCCACCGCCGAAGCGAACCTCAAGCGGTCCTGCCCGTAGCCTTCCGCGCCTTGCCTCACCTGCCCGAGGAGAACCCGCCTTGACCGCCACCGAGCCCGCCGCGAGCGGCGCCATAGCCGCTGACACGGCGCCGCAGCCCGCGCCCGGCGCGACTCCGCCCCGTACCCCGCTGATCGCCCGCGCGGCCGCCGAGCTGGTCGGCAGCGCCGCCCTGGTCGCGATCGTGGTCGGCTCCGGCATCCAGGCCACCGAGCTCACCGACGACGTAGCCCTCCAGCTGCTGGCCAACTCCACCGCCACCGTCTTCGGCCTCGGCGTCCTGATCGCCCTCCTCGGTCCGGTCTCCGGCGCCCACTTCAATCCGGCCGTCACCCTGGCCGAGTGGTGGACCGCCCGCCGCGGCGGCGGCGGAGTCAACGCCCGCGAACTCGCCGTCTACGTGCCCTCCCAGATCGCCGGCGCGATCGCGGGCGCGATCCTGGCGGACGCGATGTTCGGGGAGCCGCTGGTGAAGTGGTCGCAGCACGACCGCTCCGCCGGCAACCTGCTTCTCGGCGAGGTCGTCGCCACGGCCGGTCTGATCCTGTTGATCTTCGGGCTGGCCCGCACCGACCGACTGCGCTTCGCCCCCGTCGCTGTCGCCTCGTACATCGGCGCGGCGTACTGGTTCACCTCGTCCACATCCTTCGCGAACCCGGCCGTGACGATCGGCCGTGCCTTCACCGACACGTTCGCGGGTATCGCCCCCGGCTCGGTGGCCGGGTTCGTCGGCATGCAGCTGGTCGGCGTGATCGTGGGCCTGGCACTGGTGGCGGTCATCTTCATGCGCGGCAAGAACGACACGGAGCAGCCCGCGGCATGACGCGCAGCACGGACGTGGTGGTGATCGGCGGCGGCCAAGCAGGGCTCGCCGCCGGCTACCACCTGCGCCGCCTGCGCATCGAGCACGTCATCCCCGACGCCCAGGCCGCGCCCGGCGGGGCATGGCAGCACACCTGGGACTCCCTCCGACTGTTCTCCCCGGCGGAGTACTCCTCTCCGCCCGGGCGGCTCATGCCGGTCCAGCCGGGACAGACCTACCCGACGCGCAGCATGTCGTCGACTACCTCGCCGACTGCATCGACGGCCGGGCCCTCTTCGACCACGCCACCGCACGCAGCCGTGCCCTCGACGAAGGCCGCGCCGACAGCGGCGGCGTTGCCTCCCTCGGCGACATCGTCGCCGTCCCGCCCGTACGAGCTGCCCGTGACGCCGGACTCCTGACCGGGAAGCCGATGTTCACTGCGACGCAGCCCGGGAGATCCGCGACCTGTTGACCTGACCTGACCTGACCTGACCTGACCCCACCCGGCTTCAGCGGGCAGGAAGAACCGAAGGCCCGGTGACGTCAGTGGCCGGGCCAGCTCGTACGCGGAGACGAGCAGGATCACGGCCAGCGCGGCCATGACCATGGTGAACCGGAGGTTGGTGCCGAGGACGGCGTAGCTGCCGTCGCGGCTGTAGCGGGCGAAGGCGACGAGCATGGTCGGCAGGGACGCCACCGGGGAGAGGCCGAAGCCCGCCGCCATACCGGCGGGAACCTGTGCCCCCAGCGGCAGGTCGAGCGTGCCCAGCGTGGTGGTGTGCGTGAGGACCAGAGCGGCCGCCATGAGCACCATGAGGGCGGCCAGGACCTTGTAGAGGGTGGCGGAGCGCATCCGACCGCCTGTCGAGACCGCCGAGCCGCAGCTCCTCCACCCTGCCCGGCGTGCGTGGCCCTCGGCGCTACCTGACCCAGCCGTCCCGACGTGAGCCGTCTACGTCAGGACGGGGCTGCGGCGCTCCAGCAGGACCACGTCCCGCCAGGCTTCGTGGTGGCGGCCGATCCGTTCGCGGGTGCCGATGATCCGGAACCCGGCCCGCGCATGCAGGGCGAGGCTGGCGCTGTTCTCGGGGAAGATCCCGGACTGGATCGTCCAGATCCCCGCCGCCTCCGTGGAGGCGATCAGCGCGTCCAGGAGGGCGCGGGCGACACCGCGGCCGCGGGCGTCGGGGTGGACGTACACGGAGTGTTCGACCACGCCCGCGTACGCGCACCGGTCGGAGACCGCGCTCGCCGCGACCCAGCCCAGCACCCGGCCGCCATCGTCATCGTCATCGAGGGCGACGAAGCGATGACCGGGCAGCTTGGCCTTGTCGAACGAGGCCCACTCGGGGGCCTGGGTCTCGAAGGTCGCGTTGCCTTCATCGATCCCCGCCTGGTAGATGCCGAGCACCTGCTCGGCGTGCTCTGGGAGAAGAGCCTCGATCCGCACGCCGCTCACGCGGCCTTCGCCGCGCCGGACAGCAGCGCGCCCATCGCGGCCAGCACGGAGGGCTCGACCCGGTAGTACACCCATGTACCGCGCCGCTCGGAGGACAGCAGACCGGCTTCTTTCAGCTTCTTGAGGTGGTGGGAGACGGTGGGCTGGGAGACGCCGACGTCGGAGATGTCGCACACGCATGCTTCGCCGCCCTCGTGGGAGGCCACGGCAGAGAACAGGCGCAGCCGCACGGGGTCACCCAGGGCCTTGAACATCTTCGCCGCGGCCTCGGCCTCGTCCGCCGACATGGGGCGTTCGTTCAGCGGCGGGCAGCAGGGCGCGACGGCCTCGGACTCCAGGAGCGGCAGTACCTTCGCATTCGACATACGTCTATGTTGACACATGTCGAACCAGAGTGTCAGGGGCCTCACGCACGGGCCAGGTGGGCGGCCGGGCGGCGGGCCGCCCGCTCGGCGTCACGGCCGACGCCTCGCAGGGAGTTCGAGGACAGGCTGCGCTGCCACTCCAGGCCGACGAAGGCCAGGCCCGGGGGTGCGGGGGAAGTGCCGTTCCGGTGCCGGGCCGGCCGGAGGCGTCGAGGGCGCCGCCGAGCCCGGCCAGGTAGGGCAGGTCCGGGCGGTAGCCGGTGGCCAGGATCAGCGCATCCAACCTCTCGGTGATGCCGTCCGTCCATGCGACCTTGTCTCCGTCCAGGCGCAGGAACATCGGGCGCCGGTCGGGGCTGCCGGCCGCCAGGGCGGCGCGGTAGCGGCCGTCGTCCAGGACCGGCTGGCCAGGCGGGGTCCGCAGCAGGCGCCCGAGCGGTGCGGTGTCGAGACCTGTACGGGTCAGCCAGAAGTGCAGATCCCTCCCCAGCAGGCGCTGGCGGGCGAACCTCACCGGCGCCCGCGTGGCCAACGTGGTCCGGCTTTCGCGCGCAAGCTCGGCGGCTATCTGCACCCCGGAGGTTCCCGCCCCGACCACCACGACCCGCTGCCCGGCGAACGCGGCCGGGCTGCGGTAGTCGGCCGCGTGCAGGACCTGCCCACCGAAGGTTGCCAGGCCCGGCAGGTCAGGGTGGTGGGGGCGGCCGAAACCGTCTGGACCAGCGCCTGCGCGGTGGCCAGCCCCGCTTGCCCGCCTCCGATGACGACGACTTCTGCGCGCTCCATGGCTACTCCCGGTAAATAGATGAATGTCTATGTTGACGTCTGTCGATACAGGTGCCATGCTGATCACGCAAGCCATAGACAAACTTCGAAACACCAGGAGTCGTCATGAACGAGTCGGTCAACCCCAGCCCGAACCACCCCGGGACGGCGGCTTCCTGCTGCGGCCCCGCCCCGGCCGCGCCCACTGCGGAGACGGCTCCCGCCGAGTCCTCACCGTGTTGTGGCACCAGCGAGGGCGCGGAAGCCGCCGGAGCCTGCTGCGACCCGCAAGCCAAGCGCGAGGCCGTCGCTACCGGCGCCGGCTGCTGCTGACCACCTGAAGTCCCCGCCCACCCCGCCTGCCTGCACGAAGACCCGGAGACCTGTCATGAGCGAGAACACCACCGAGCTGCCCGTCGTCGTCATCGGAGCCGGTCCCGCCGGCCTCGCGGCCGCCGCCCACCTCGTCGACCGCGGCCTGGACCCCCTCGTCCTGGAAGCCGGGACGACCGCCGGATCCGCGGTCCGCGAGTGGGCCCACGTGCGGCTGTTCTCGCGCTGGGGCGAGGTGGTCGACCCGGCCGCCGAGAAGCTCCTCGCCCCGACCGGCTGGGTCAAGCCCGCCGAGGACACCTACCCCTCCGGCGGCGACTGGGCCGCCCTCTACCTCCAGCCGCTCGCCGACGTGCTCGGCGGGCAGGTCCGCTACGGAGCGCGCGTCACCGGCGTCTCCCGAACCGGCCGCGACCGCATCGTCGACGCCGACCGCGAGGCCCGGCCCTTCGTCGTCCACTACGAGAACGCCGACGGCCGCGAGCAGCGGGTCTTCGCTCGTGCGGTCATCGACGCCTCGGGCACCTGGTCCACCCCCAGCCCCGCAGGCGGCAGCGGCCTGGCGGCCCTCGGCGAGAAGGCCTCCGCGGACCGCATCACCTACCGGGTCCCAGACCTGAAGGACCCCGCCGTCCGCGCCCGGTACGCGGGCAAGCGCACCGCGGTCATCGGTTCCGGCGCCTCCGCCTTCACCGCCCTCGCCTACCTCGCCGACCTGGCCAAGTCCGAGGACGGCCAGGGCACCCACGCCACCTGGATCCTGCGCCGCGGCATCTCCGGCTCCACCTTCGGCGGCGGCGAAGCCGACCAGCTGCCCGCCCGCGGTGCCCTGGGCCTGGCGGCGAAGGCAGCGGTCGACGGCGGGTACGCGGACGCGGTCACCGGCTTCCGTACCGACAGCTTCGAGCGTGACGGTGACGGCCGCCTAGTCCTCGTCGGTGAGGACGGCCGCCGCCTGGACCCGGTGGACGAGGTCATCGTCCTGACCGGCTTCCGCCCCGACCTCACCTTCCTGGACGAGCTCCGCCTCGGCCTCGACGAGCGCCTGCAGGCGCCGGTCGAGCTGGCGCCGCTGATCGACCCGAACCAGCACTCCTGCGGCACGGTCTACCCGCACGGTGTGAACGAGCTCTCCCACCCGGAGAAGGGCGTCTACCTCGTCGGCATGAAGTCCTACGGCCGCGCCCCGACCTTCCTGGCGATGACCGGCTACGAGCAGGTGCGTTCCGTCGCCGCCCACCTCGCCGGCGACCAGGAGGCGGCCGAGCGCGTCGAACTCACCCTCCCCGAGACGGGGGTGTGCGGCGGCGCGGGCCTCTTCGACCAGCCGGAAGCAGCCGCGGAGGAGACCGGTGGCGGCTGCTGCGCGGCCCCGGCCACCCTCACCATCGGCGCCGCTCCCGCTTCCGTCGGCGGCTGCTGAGGTGAGCGACCTTCAAAGCGGCGTGGCCGCGACCGGGACGGGGGTCCGGTCGCGGCCACGCGCCGTCCTGCCCGCCTTCTGCCTCACCCAGATCACCAGCTGGGGCATCGTCTACTACGCCTTCCCCGTCCTCAATCCCGCCATCACCGCTGACACCGGGTGGAGTGCGGGCGCGACCACGGCGGCGTTCTCCGCGGCACTCGTCGTCTCCGCCATCGCCGGGATCTACGTCGGCCGCGTCCTGGACCACCGCGGCCCCCGCCTGGTCATGACCGCAGGCTCCCTCCTCGGCGCCCTGAGCCTGCTGGTCATCGCCGCGGCCCCCGACCTGACCGTCTTCTACGCCGGATGGCTGCTCGCCGGAGCGGCCATGGCGGCCATCTTCTACCAGCCCGCCTTCGCCGCCCTCACCCGCTGGTGGGCCCCCGACCACGTCCGCGCCCTCACCATCGTCACCCTCGCAGGCGGCCTCGCCTCCACCGTCTTCGCCCCCCTGACCGCGATCCTCGCCGACCACATGTCCTGGCGCGCCACCTACACGGTCCTCGCCGGGATCCTCGCCGTCCTGACCGTCCCGGCCCATGCCCTCGCCCTGAGGGCCCCCTGGCCGCCGGCTCCTCCGAGTCCGCCGCACGTCAGCGGCGGGCACGAGCAGGTGGTGCGCAGCCGGCCGTTCTGGATGCTGGCCGCCGCCTTCACCCTGTCCGCGTTCGCGATGTACGCGGTCGTCATCGGCCTCGTCCCCCTCTTGATCGAACGCGGCTACACGACCACCCAGGCCGCATGGGCCCTCGGCCTCGGCGGCGCTGGCCAGACCCTTGGCCGGACCCTGTACGCGGGCCTCGCCCGGCGGCTGGGTGTCACCGCCCGCACCGTCACGCTGATCGCGCTCGGCGCCCTGACCACCGCAGCCCTCGCCACCGTGGCAGGCCCCTACGCCCTGCTCGTCGCCGTGTCCGTCCTTGCCGGGGTGATCCGAGGGAACGTCACCCTGCTCCAGGCCACCGCGGTCACCGACCGCTGGGGTACCACCCACTACGGTCGGCTCTCCGGTCTCCTCGGCGCACCCGCCCACGCTGCAGCCGCCCTTGCCCCCTTTGCCGGGGCCCTCCTGGCCGGACCCCTCGGCGGATACCCCGCACTTTTCGCACTGCTCGCCGCGCTGGCGGTCATCGCCGCCGTCACGGCCCTCGGTGCCCGCGCGCATCGCCCCGAAGGCGAAGGGACAGTCTCTGTCGGCAAGAGCTGAGCTCGACATCCCGTTGTAGTGGCAGGGATTGGGTGCGATCGGGATTGGACGGCGCAAGCGGTTGGCGGCCCGGGCGCCCACACCGGATCGAGGCCGCATGGACCAGTGGCTCGCGGGCCCCACAAAGCCGAGAAATCGGAAGGGTCGTGGGCCCGCGCCGGACGAGGTCGTGACCGCGCACTGGAACTGCTGGGGGTGCCGGACGGCCGCCCCGTGCTCAGACTCCTCTGACGAGCTGCGCGTGGGACGGTGCGGTTCGGATGATCAGATTGCCTTGGGCTGGAGTCGGCGAGGTTGTTCAGGACCGCGTTTGCTCACGGGCCAACACGTGTCCAGGGGTGTCGCGGTCCGGGGCGTGAGCCTCCCGGATCTCGGCGCGCGGATGTAGGAAGTTGCGGTACTTGCGCAACTCGTGGCAGCGCTCGACGTCGGCCCCGATCCGACCGGCGTCGTGACAGGTCTTCATCCTTCCAGGAGCTCGATTTGGCCCTCTAGAAGAACCCAACAGCTTTCGGGGAATAGCTGCAATAAACGTTCTTCGTCTGCTGGTAGTGCTCCAGCATCATCTTGTGGGTTTCGCGGCCTATGCCGGACTGCTTGTAGCCGCCGAAGGCCGCGTGGGCGGAGTCCGATCGAACTCCGTATAGCGTCCGCAGCTGCTTCGGCGGCCCGCGTGTCCGCTCCGTCCACCAACAAGCGCCGGGCAGGTTCCTGACCCGGCCGCCCGTTCCCACCGGGCGGCCGGGTCACGCCGGAGGCATCCCACGGCCCGTCGGGTCAGACGGCGGCCGGCTGCTTCCCGGCGTGGGAGGCGGAGGCGGAGGGCGCCGGGGCGGCGGACTTCCGCGGCGCCTTGAGCAGCACCACCACCGCCGTGGTGACCACCGTGCCCGCCACGACCGCAACCAGGTAGAGGAACGGGCTGCCGATCAGGGGGAGCACCCAGATCCCGCCGTGCGGGGCACGCAGGGTGGAGCCGAAGGCCATCGCCAGGCCACCGGCGGTCATGCTGCCGGCGATGCCCGCCGGGATGACCCGCAGCGGGTCGGCCGCCGCGAACGGGATCGCGCCCTCGGTGATGAACGAGGCGCCGAGCACCCAGGCCGCCTTCCCGTTCTCCTGCTCCTCGGGGGTGAACAGCCTGCGCCGGACGACGGTCGCCAGGGCCATGCCCAGCGGCGGGGTCATGCCGGCGGCCATCACGGCAGCCATCACCTTGAGGCTGCCGGCGTCCGGGGTGGTACCCGCGGTGGTGAGCACCCCGGCCGCGAAGGTGTAGGCGACCTTGTTGAGCGGACCTCCCATGTCGAAGGCCATCATCGCGCCGAGCAGCACGCCGAGCAGGATCGCGTTGGAGCCGGAGAGACCGTTCAGCCAGTCGGTCAGGCCGTTCATCGCCGAGGCGATCGGCGAGCCGACCACCACGAACATCAGGAAGCCGACCGCCGCCACGGACAGCAGCGGAATCACCACGACCGGCATGATGCCCTTGATCGCCCGGGGCACGTTCCAGCGGATCATCCACAGCACCAGGAAGCCCGCGGCCAGGCCGGACACGATGCCGCCGAGGAAGCCCGCGCCGACCGCCACCGAGACGGCACCGCCGGCGATGCCGGCGGCCAGTGCCGCCCGGTCCGCGATCGCCCAGGCGACGTACCCGGAGAGGACGGGGACCAGGAAGCCGAAGGAGGTCTTGCCGGTCTGGAACAGCATCGCCGCCCAACTGTGCGAGGAGGTCCAGTCGAAGTGGCCCAGTACGGACGGCGCGGAGGCGATCTGGTAGCCGCCCATCGCGAAGGCGAGCGCGATCAGCAGTCCGCCGGCCGCGACGAACGGGATCATGTAGCTGACGCCCGTCATCAGGTACGTGCGCAGCCGCTGCCCCCAGTGCTCGCCCGCAGGTGCGCTCGGCGCGGCGACGGGGGTGGTGGCGGTACGCGCGCCGCCGCCGGCTTCGGTGACCAGTCCGGAGGCCTGCGCGATCAGGTCGTCGGCACGGTTGACCCCGGCCTTGACGCCCACGTCCACGGTCGGCTTGCCGGCAAAGCGGGCCCGGTCCCGTATCTCCACGTCATGGGCGAAGATCACCGCATCGGCTGCCGCGATGACCTCGGGGTCGAGCGGCGTCGTCCCGGCCGACCCCTGGGTCTCGACCTGGATCCGCGCGCCCGCCCGGGCGGCGGCCAGTTCCAGGGCCTTGGCGGCCATGTACGTGTGGGCGATGCCCGTCGGGCAGGAGGTCACCGCGACGAGCCGCAGCCTGCCGTCGGAGGCGGCCGTTTTCAGGGCCCCGACCGCCTCTGAAGCCTCGGCCGTTTCCGGAACGGCAGCCGGCGCCTCCTCGCCGTTGATCCGCGCCGCGACCGCGCTCGGGCTCTCGGCGTCGCGCAGGGCGCCGGTGAAGGCGGGGTCCATGAGGCGGCGGGCCAGCGCGGCGAGGATCTGCAGATGGGTGTCGTCCGCACCGGCCGGAGCGGCGATCATGAAGATCAGGTCGGCGGGCCGTCCGTCCGGGGCGTCGAAGTCCACACCCCGGGCACTGCGGCCGAAGGCCAGGCTCGGCTGCGTGACGTGGGGCGATCGGCAGTGCGGAATGCCGATCCCGTCACCCATTCCGGTCGGGGCCTGGGCCTCCCGGGCGGCGACGTCGGCGAGGAAGCCGTCGAGGTCGGTGACCCGGCCCTCGGCGACCAGCCGCTGGGCGAGGACGCGGAGGGCTTCGTTCTTGTCCTCGGGGGCGAGGTAGAGATCGACGAGTGCGGGTGTGATCAGCCCGCTGGTCTCGTTCATCGTGTCGGTCATCGTGTCGATCCTTCGACTGGTTCCTGACAGTGTCCCTTGCCCCCGGGAATCGGTGCCCTTCCGTCCCACACGGTCGGGCGTGCCGCCTCCTGGGGGCGACGCCGTCCCCAGGAGGTCGTTCTCAACCGCGGAGCGGTCGGTCGAGCGGGAGGTCCGCCGTCACGACCACCGCGGCCGGGTCCAGATGGGCCGGGGTCGGCATGAGGCTCCCCGGCAGTTGTACGGCGGCGGCGCCGTGCGCCAAGGCCGCCACGAGGGCCTCGGGGCCGGTGCCGCCGGCGCCGAGGAAGCCCGCGAGCGAGGCGTCGCCCGCTCCCACGTCGCTGCGGACGGCGGCGACCGGTGCGCTGCCGTACCAGCTTTCCTCGGCGACGAGCAGCATCCCGTCCGCACCGAGGCTGGCGAGGACCTGCTGGGCGCCGCGCTCGCGCAGCTCCCCGGCCGCGTCCACGGCGTCGCCGACGGTGCGGACCGGGCGGCCCACGGCCTCCGCGAGTTCCTCCCGGTTGGGCTTGACCACGTCGGGGCGGGCCGAGAGCGCGGCCAGCAGCGCGGGACCGGAGGTGTCGAGGGCGATCCGGGCACCACCCGAGTGCACCTGGGCGACCACGTCCGCGTACCACTCGGGTGCGAGACCGCGCGGCAGGCTGCCGCAGCAGGCGAGCCACTGCACGTCGCTCCCGGTGCCCTGCCCGGTCTTCTGGGCGTCGCGGACGAGCGCGAGCAGTGCGGCCGACTCGGCGGCGCTGAGTTCGGGGCCCACGGCGTTGATCTTCGTGAGGCTGCCGCCGTCCTCGGCGATCGAGACGTTGATCCGGGTGTCGCCCGAGATCGCTACCGCCGCGACGTCGATGCCCTGGCGGCGCAACAGGTCGGCGAGCAGTTGCCCGGAGAGGCCGCCCAGTGGAAGGACCGCGCTGGTGCGGTGGCCGGCGGCCGTGAGCGCGCGGGAGACGTTGACGCCCTTGCCGCCCGGATCGAGCCGGTCGTGCGAGGCCCGGTTGACCTCGCCCGGGGCGAGGGTTCCCAGTTCGTAGGTGCGATCGAGGCTGGGGTTCGGGGTGATGGTGACGATCATGCGCGGATGACTTCCGGTCCGTGGTTCTCGATCCCGGCGGCCTGCTCGTCCGTCAGCCCGGTGTCCGTGACCAGCACGTCCACCTGGTCCAGCGAGCCGAAGCGGGCGAAGTGGCGGGCACCGTACTTGGAGGAGTCGGCCACCAGGACGACCCGCCGGGCACCGGTGAGCATGGCCCGCTTCACGGCTGCCTCGGCGAGGTCCGGCGTCGAGAGGCCGCCCTCCGGGGAGAAGCCGTTGGTGGCGATCACCGCGACGTCCGCGTGGACATCCGCCAGGTCGCGCAGCGCCCACGCGTCGACGGCGGCCTGGGTGCGGTGGCGCAGTCGGCCGCCCACCAGGTGGAGGGTGAGCCCGGGGTGGTCGGCCAGTCGGGCGGCGACCGGGAGCGCGTTGGTGACGACGGTGAGGCTGCAGTCGGCGGGCAGCAGGCCGGCCAGCCGGGAGACGGTCGTCCCGGCGTCAAGGATCACGCTGCCCTCCGCGGGCAGCAGGTCGAGGGCCGCCTTGGCGATGCGTTCCTTCTCGGTCGCGGCCGTGGAGTCCCGTTCGGCCAGACCGGGCTCCAGGTGCAGCGCGCCGGCGGGCAGCGCGCCGCCGTGCACCCGGTGCAGCAGACCGGCCCGGTCGAGGGCGCTCAGGTCACGCCGGATGGTCTCCTGCGTGACGCCGAAGTCCTCGGCGAGTGTCGGCACGTCCACCCTGCCCTGCTTCTGCGCGAGGCGGAGGATCTCTTGCTGCCGCTCGGGTGCGTACATGTGGGATTGGGTCCGTTTCATGTCTGTTCACGCTTGCTTCAGGCCGACCATACGCGCTCCGACCGAAAAGGCAAGGGGTCGTGCGGGCTTCGTGCTCATCTTTGAGTTTGTCCGAATGTGTTGACATCGCTCGACGATCGGACGTAGAACCAATCGAAACAACACGTTCACGGGCTTGAAACCACGGCCCGCCCGGCCCTCCGCCACCGCCCCCGTACTGCGGAGACCCGGTTCCGATCACCGTGGCCCACTCCCCGGCCGACCCGGATCCCACCCGGGTCGGCGCCCGTCTCTCCTCCACTCACCTCCTCCAAGGACCTCCCATGCACTCGATCCAGGTCACCGTCGGCTCCCGGAGCGGCCTGCACGCCCGCCCGGCCTCGCTGTTCGTCCAGGCCGCCGCCCGCCAGCCGGCCAAGGTCACCGTCGGCCGCCCGGGGCAGGTCCCGGTCGACGCCCGCAGCCTGCTCTCCGTCCTCGCCCTCGCCGCCGGCTGCGGCGAGGCCCTGGAGCTCACCGCGACCGGCGACCAGGCCCAGGACTCGCTGAAGGCGCTCGCCGACCTGCTCGCCTCCGACCTCGACGCAGCGGCATGAGCGATCCGATCCGCGGGATCGGCGTCGGCACGGGCAGCGCGGCGGGCCCGGTCGCCCGGATGGCGTCCGTACCCGCGCTGCCCGCACCGAGGCCTGTCGCCGACCCGGCCGCCGAGGCGGCGGCGGTCCGCGCCGCCCTCGGTGCGGTCGTCACCGAGCTGGACGAGCGAGCCGCCCGCGTGCGCGGCCCCGGTTCCGACGTGCTCGCCGCGCAGGCCATGATGGCCGCCGATCCGGTCCTGGCCGACGCGGCGGCCGCCCTGGCCGAACGGGGCACCGACGGCGCCCACGCGCTCGCCACCGCCTTCGACGGATTCCGCACCGCGCTGGTCGCCGCCGGCGGTCATTTCGCGGAACGCGTCGCCGACCTGGACGACCTGCGCGACCGTGCGGTGGCGCACCTGCTGGGCCTGCCCGTGCCCGGTCTGCCCGACCCGGGACACCCGTACGTCCTGGTCGCCGAGGACCTGGCGCCCGCCGACACGGCGCTGCTCGACCCCGCCCGCGTGCTGGCCCTGGTCACCGTCCGCGGCGGGCCGACCAGTCACACGGCCATCCTCGCCAAGGCACTCGGCGTCCCCGCCGTGGTCGGCTGCGCCGGTGCCATGGAACTCGACGACGGCCGGCAGGTCCTGGTGCACGGCGCGGACGGCCTGGTCGAGCCCGACCCTAGCCCGGAGTCCCTCGGGCGGGCCGCCGAACGGGAGCGCCGTCGCCGCGAGCTGACGGCCCGGGTCCAGGGGCCGGGCCGGACGGCGGACGGCCATCCGGTCGCACTCCTCGTCAACCTCGGGGCGCCGCACGAGCTGGCCGGCGCGGCTGCGGCCGACGCCGAGGGCGTGGGCCTGTTCCGCACCGAGTTCCTCTTCCTGGACCGCGCCGAGGCACCCGGCCTCGCCGAACAGGCCGCCGCCTACCGGCAGGTCTTCGCGGCCTTCGCCGGCCGCCGGGTCGTCGTCCGCACACTCGACGCGGGGGCGGACAAACCGCTGCTCTTCGCCACGGCCGCCGATGAGGAGAACCCGGCCCTCGGCGTCCGCGGCCTGCGGACGGCCGCCCGTGACCCCCAGCTGTTGGAGACCCAGCTCGCCGCGATCGCCGAGGCCGCCGAGGACGGCGCCGCCCAGGTCTGGGTGATGGCCCCGATGGTGTCGGTCCCGTCTGAGGCGGCCGAGTTCGCCGCCCGGGTCCGCGCGCACGGCCTGCCGCTGGCCGGCGCCATGATCGAGGTCCCGGCGGCCGCCCTGCGGACCGACCGGCTGGCGGAGGTCTGCGACTTCTTCAGCATCGGTACCAACGACCTGGCCCAGTACACCTTCGCGGCCGACCGCACGCTCGGCTCCCTCGCCGAGCTCCTCGACCCGTGGCAGCCGGCCCTGCTCACGCTGGTCGCCTCCGCCGCTCGGTCCGCAGCCGAACACGGCCGTCCGATCGGCGTGTGCGGTGAGGCGGCCGCCGACCCGACGCTCGCCCTGGTGCTGGTCGGCCTCGGCATCACCAGCCTGTCGGCCGCGCCCGCCTCGCTCCCCGAGGTACGGGCGGCACTGGCCGCCCACACCCTCGCGGAGTGCCGCGAACTCGCCCAGCTGGCCCTGCTCGCCGATGACGCCGCCGATGCCCGCGGCAAGGTCCGGTCGAGGGTCACGGGAGGCGGATGAGAAGCGGCGCGACCGACGCGGCTCCCCGCGGCGGCAACGACGACGGACCGCGGGGCCCCGTCCGGGAGACGGCGACGGCCATCCGCTGAACCTGTTCCGCCTCCGGCGAGGCGGTCGGGCAGGGACGCACGCCCCGGCCGGTTCGGAGACCGTAGCTCTCCAGGGTGCTGTACGCCGCGCCGGCGGGGCCGCTGTTCCGGCTGAACCAGGCGAGGACGGAACCTCGCCCCCGAGCCGGCGTCCGGGAGCAGGCAACGCACCGCCGGGGCCGGCGACTTGGTCCGTGACCGGTCCGGAAGAGCTGATCAGGAGCGGGACACCGGTGGGATGAACTGGGAGTCCCAGCGTCAGCGCACCCCCTCCTCATGTGGGGCGAGCGTGAGGCGCCTGCCGGGCAAGAGCCCAGGTCAGGCGCCTCTTTTCGTGACCCTAGAAGAACCCGAGCTTCTTCGGCGAGTAGCTGACCAGCATGTTCTTCGTCTGCTGGTAGTGCTCCAGCATCATCTTGTGGGTTTCGCGGCCTATGCCGGACTGCTTGTAGCCGCCGAAGGCCGCGTGGGCCGGGTAGGCGTGGTAGCAGTTCGTCCAGACCCGGCCCGCCTGGATCGCGCGGCCCGCGCGGTACGCGGTGTTGACGTCGCGGGTCCACACCCCCGCGCCCAGGCCGTACGCGGTGTCGTTCGCGATGCGGATGGCGTCCTCGAAGTCCTGGAACGAGGTCACGGACACCACCGGGCCGAAGATCTCCTCCTGGAAGATCCGCATCCGGTTGTCACCCTCGAAGATCGTCGGCTGGACGTAGTATCCGCCGGCGAGGTCGCCGCCGTGGTCGATGCGCTCGCCGCCGGTCAGGACCTTCGCGCCCTCCCGCTGGCCGATCTCCACGTACGACAGGATCTTGCGCAGCTGCTCCTCCGAGGCCTGCGCTCCGATCATCGTGTCCGTGTCCAGCGGGTGCCCCGGCACGATCAGCTCGGTGCGGGCGACCGCCGCGTCGAGGAAGTCCCCGTACCGGCCGCGCTCGATCAGCGCCCGTGACGGGCTCGTGCACACCTCGCCCTGGTTGAGGGCGAACATGGCGAACCCCTCCAGGGCCTTGTCGCGCAGGTCGTCGTCGACCGTCCAGATGTCGTCGAAGAAGATGTTGGGGCTCTTGCCGCCGAGTTCGAGGGTGACCGGCTTGAGGTGCTCCGCCGCGTACTGCATGATCAGCCGACCCGTGGTCGTCTCCCCGGTGAACGCGATCTTCGCGACCCGCGGGCTGGACGCCAGCGGCTTGCCCGCCTCCTCGCCGAAACCGTTGACGATGTTCACCACGCCCGGCGGCAGCAGGTCGGCCACCAGGCCCAACCAGTAGTGCACCGAGGCCGGCGTCTGCTCGGCCGGCTTCAGCACCACCGTGTTGCCCGCCGCGAGGGCCGGGGCCAGCTTCCACACCGCCATCAGGAGCGGGAAGTTCCACGGGATGATCTGCCCGACCACGCCGAGGGGCTCGTGGAAGTGGTAGGCGACGGTGTCCTCGTCGAGCTGGCTGAGCGCGCCCTCCTGGGCGCGCAGGGCGCCCGCGAAGTAGCGGAACTGGTCGATGGCGAGGGGCAGGTCGGCGGCGAGGGTCTCGCGGATCGGCTTGCCGTTCTCCCAGGTCTCCGCGACCGCCAGGGCCTCCAGGTGCTCCTCCGTCCGGTCCGCCACGCGCAGCAGGACGGCGGCCCGCTCGGCCGCCGAGGTGCGTCCCCACGCGGGGGCGGCCGCGTGCGCCGCGTCGAGGGCGCGCTCCACGTCCTCGGCCGTTCCGCGCGCCACCTCGGTGAAGGTCTCGCCGTTGACGGGGGAGGGGTTGGCGAAGTACTGGCCGCGGACGGGTTCGACGTACTCGCCGCCGATGAAGTGGTCGTACCGGGACGCGTACGACATCAGCGCGCCCTCGGTGCCGGGCGCAGCGTAACGGGCCATGGTGTCCTCCCTCGCCGGGCGCGGGCCGCCGTCGGCCGGCGCTCGGCAGGAGACTAGGAGCGCGCAGGTTGCGGATACGTTGCACGGCGGTGCGGCGGCCGCGGCCGTACGGCGCCGAGTTCGCCGTCCAGGGACCGTACGCGGGCCAGCGCCACCGGACGGTCCCCGGGCGGCAGGGCCGCGGCGAGCGCCCGCCACACCTCCGGGTCGTCGGCGCCCCACGGCGTGCACACCCAGTCGGTCAGCAGCCCCACGTCCGCGCGGGCGATCACCGCGGCCCGCGCCTGCTCCTCGATGCGGCGGCGCAGCCGGACGATGCCGGGCGCGGTGGAGGCGGGGAGGAGGGGGCCGGCGTAGTGCTGGAGGGCCGCCGAGACGGCTCCGGCGGCGAGGTGGCGGGTGACGGTGGTGAAGTCGGCCCGGAGCGGAGCGGCCGTGCGGTAGGGGCGGGAGAGCGGGGCCCGGGATCCCAGCAGGCCGCGCAACCGGACCATCTCGGCGCGTAACGTCACGGGTGACACGGATTCGTCCTCGTAGAGCTCGACCGCCAGCTCCTCGCCGGTCAGCCCGTCAGGGTGGTGCGCGAGCAGGGCCATGATCTCGCTGTGCCGCCGTCCCAGCCGGGTCCGTGTCCCGTCGGCGCCGGTCAGCAGGGCCTCGTCCCGGCCGAGGGCCCCGAGGGTGTCGGTGCAGACCGCGGGCGCGGGGTCCAGCAGGGCCAGCTGGGACTCGGCCGCGCGGGCCACCGCCCGCACGAAGGCGAGGGAGTGGGGGTGGGCCAGCCCGTCGCCGCCGGTGATGTCCACCGCGCCCAGGACCCGGCCGGTACGGGGGTCGCGCACCGGGGCCGCGGCGCAGGTCCAGGCGTGGACCCGCCGGCTGAAGTGCTCGGCCCCGAGGACCTGGACCGGCCGGCCGAGCGCGACCGCCGTCCCGGGTGCGTTGGTGCCCATCGCCGTCTCGGACCACCGGGCGCCCGGGACGAAGCCGAGGCGCTCCGCGCGGCGCAGGGTGGCCCGTTCGCCCTCCACCCACAGCAGGCTGCCGCGGGCGTCGCACACCGCCAGCAGGTGCGACCCGTGCGCCGCGAAGGCCCCGACCAGATCCCGGAAGAGCGGCAACACCCGGGCCAGCGAGTGCTGCGCCCGGTACGGCCGCAGCTCCGCCTCCGGCAGTTCCACTTCGGGCGCGCAGTCCGGGCTGACGCGGGCCCGGGCGCAGCGCAACCAGGACCTCGCGATCACCGTGCGGACCGGGCCCTCGACGCGCCCGTGCCGGGTGAACGCGGTGTGCGCCCTGCGCAGTACCCGGAGGTGCTCAGCTGGGTCGGCTCCGGCAGGCAGTGCCGGCGGCGGCTCGTCCATGTCACCCTCCCGCGGGTTCCGGGGCTTCCGCGGCCCCGGGAAGCGCCCCATCGTCGCCGCGGGGCGCGTCCGCGGCAAGACCGCGCCCGGCCACTTCCACCGCCGAAACGCCGCTCCGGGCGGACACCGGCGGGAACGCGTCGCCGCCGTGGCGCGTTGAGGCGGGTGACGGGGTAGTGAAGCGACGACGGGTGGAGGTGCCCTGATGTCCAAGCGTGCGGGTGTCGCAGTTGCCGGAGTCGTGGCAGCCATCGTGGTGTGGAGCCTGGTGGGCTTCTGGGCCGGGCTGCTGGTTCTGATCGGTGTCCCGGCGGCGGCCTATCTGCTGCTGGACCCCTCCCAGCGCCGCCGCCTGCGGGGCATATCCAGGAAGCAGCTCGGCCGCTGAGTGCCTCGGGGAGCTTCCCGCCCGGACCGTTCGGCCCGTTCGGCCCGTGCGGACCGTTCGGCCCGTTCGGCCCGCCTCCCGAGCGGGTCCGGCCAGCTCAGTAGTAGTCCCGCATCAGCTCGGTGGCCCACTCGGGCTGGGTGACGCCGCCGCGCGGCCCGAACTCGGCCATGTACGGCTTCAGGTCCAGGACGGGCGTTCCGTCCACCGCGTCGAGGCCCTCCACGTGCACGTCCAGGCCGTCCACGCACACCAGACGGCACCGGGAGACGCCCAGCCGGTTCGGCCGGTTCTTGCCGCGCTGGGCGAAAACGCCGACCAGCGGCCAGTCGGGGTTGCCGCGGGGCCGCCGGGCGCCGGTCTCGACCTTCTCGGGCGGGACCCGGTCGAAGTGGTACACGACCTCGACGTGCGAGAAGGAATCCAGTCCGTACAGCGCCTCCGGGCCGAACCGGCCGGCGTGCAGGCGGATCGCCGCCCTCTCCCGCCCCCAGTCGTCGTCGGCCACCTCTGCACGGCCGCCCACGACCACGCCCACCGGCTCGGACTCCACCACCACGCCGTTCTCCTCGTTCTCGCTCGTTCTCCGTCGGTCGGTCAGGCTGCCGGGCGGCCGGCGCCGGTGCCCGTGCCGGCGCTGGGGCCGGTGCCAGTGTCGGCTGAGTGTCAGGCCGGGCGTACGGCGATGCGGTCCAGCGCGGCCAGCAGCTCCGGCAGCTCCGGGATTTCCGCGGGCTCCCGTTCCCCGCCCGGCGGCACCGGAAGGACCTCGCTCGGCTCGTCGTCGAGCAGGACGAAGGCCGCGCCGTCGGTGCGGGCCACCAGGGACCAGCCGGGCCCGTCCACCCGGAGCGTCCGCGCGCCCTCGCCGGCGAAGGAGGACCGCACCCGTCCGGGCGGCGGCGCCGTCCGCGTGTACTCCAGAGCCTCCCGGAGCGCCCGCGCGAGCCCGGGGTGGGCGGCAGCCGCCGCACCGCCGTCGGCCGCGGCCCGGCCCTGCCAGTCGGCCCACTCCCGGGCGATCTGGTCCGCGCCCATCCGCCGCTGCACCGGCCCCCATGCGTCGGCCGACGGAGGGGCCAGCGGCACCCGCCCGGTGCCGTCCGCGCCCTGCTCCGGGTCGTGCGGTTCCGGTATCCCGGAGGCGGCCACCGACAGGTCGAGCGGCCAGCCCGCCAGCGAGACCACGATCGTCCGCTCGTCGGGGGACAGGTCGTACTCCATGCCGCAGTCCCAGGAGGCGATCGCGGAGGCGACGAGCGAGACGTCGTCCACGACGACCGTCCAGCGCGCGCCCTCCTCGTCCTGCCCGAGCACCAGCCCGTAGCCGTCCGGGGCCGGGGGTACGCCCAGCAGTGCACAGGCCTCGGGGAAGTCGTCACCCAGCACGCTCGGGAACTGGGCGGGGGTCAGCAGCACGGCGGTCAGCACGTAGAGCGAACCGCCCTCCTCCTCATCGGACACCTGGCCTCCCGGTCGCTCGCTCGTCGGCGCACCCTAACCAGCCGGTAACCCCCGCGTCGAGAGCCCGCGAGCGGCGATTTCCAAGCCCGCTACCTGCACGTAGAGTTGACCACCCGCCACAGAAAGGGACACCCCGGTGCAGCGTTACGACCGGCTGAGGGAGATCCTCGGTCTGGACCCGGACAAGGATTTCCTCACCATCTACCGGCTCACCGCCACGTACGAGTTCCCCTGGGACTTCACGCGCGCCCTGGAGCTCGCCCTCTTCCGGACCTACGCCGTCCCCAGCATCGGCCGGCTCCTGGCCGAGACCGCCGAGTTCACCGACCGCCCGCAGAAGCGCTACGACGACACGGCGCTGCTCCTCGACGCGGTCGTCGAGCACGGCTTCGAGAGCGACACCGCGCGCACCGCGATCCGCCGGATCAACCAGATGCACCGCAGCTACGCCATCTCGAACGAGGACATGCGCTACGTCCTGTGCACGTTCGTGGTGATTCCGGTGCGCTGGATGGACGACTACGGCTGGCGCCCGATGACCCACCACGAGCGCCGCGCCTGCGCGAACTACTACGCCACCCTCGGCCGGCACCTGGGCATCAAGGACGTCCCGGGCTCCTACGAAGAGTTCGAGGAGACCCTGAACGCCTACGAAAAGGCCCATTTCGGATGGGACGAGGGCGGCCGCAAGGTCGCCGACTCCACCCTGGACCTGATGGCCTCCTGGTACCCGGGTCCACTGGCCCCCTTGCTGCGCGGGGCGAGCCTCGCCCTGCTGGACCAGCCGCTGCTCGACGCCTTCCGGTACGGGCGCCCCCGCCCGCAGGTCCAGCGGCTCGTCCGCGGCGCCCTGCGGCTGCGCGGCCGTGCCGTCCGGCTGCTGCCGCCGCGCAAGGCCCCGCACTACGCGCGCCAGAACCCGGAGATCAAGGGCTACCGCAGCGGCTACGACGTGGGCGAGCTCGGCACCTTCCCCGTGCCCGGCCTGGGCGGATGCCCCGTTCCGCACCCGCGCCGGCCGGCCGGGGCCGAGGCCCAGCCCCCGGCCTGATCAGCCGCCCCGCACTGCGAGGGCCAGGAAGCGCGCCGCCTCGTCGGTGTACGAGAGCAGCTTCCAGCCCGAACCGGCCAGCAGCGGGCCGAGGTTGTGCTCGGCCCGCAGGTCGCCCGGTGTCAACCTGCGGCCTTGGCGGGCCGCCAGGGCCGCCCGCCCGATCGGGTGAAAGAGTGCGAGCCCGCCCCCGGGCCGGACGACGCGGGCCAGCTCGCGCAGGTTCGCCCCCGGGTCCGGGAGGTGTGCGACCAGCCCGGAGGCGAACACCGCGTCGAGCGCCCCGTCGCGCAGGGGCAGCCGGGCCACGTCCGAGAGCAGCAGGGTACCGTCGGCGTCCCGCCCGGCCCGCCGTGCGGCGGCCAGCATCTGCGGGGTGATGTCCGCGCCGAGTACGGTGCCGGACGGTCCGACGGCCGCCCGCAGCGGCGTCAGCGCCCGCCCGGTCCCGCAGCCGGCGTCGAGGACGCGGTCGCCGGGCCGCAGCCCCAAGTCGGCCACGGCCCGGGCGAAGGCGGGCTCGTCGTCCGGGAACTTCGCATCCCAGCCTGCCGCGCGCGTCCCGAAGAACTCCTGCACGTGTGTGACGTCCGTAGGCGTCGAGCGGTCTTCCGTCATGGGCACATGGTCCCCCATGGCCCCGCCCGTGCCGACTGCGGGCAAGGAGGCACGAGCCCTGATCGGAGACGAACGTAGCTCTGTCATATTCCAGCAGTTCCAGTGGCTTTCGAAATGCGTCCCTTGTTCGTGCCCTCACCCGGACTAGCGTCCGGGAGCCATGGGACACCTCGACCATGCGGCGTACGGCTGGCTGACGCCCGTACTGTCATATGTGATGGCATCTGTCGGTGCCGCCCTGGGGCTGCGCTGCACCGTCCGCGCGCTCACCGCGACCGGCTCCTCCCGCCGCAACTGGCTCCTGACCGCCGCCTCGGCCATCGGCACCGGCATCTGGACCATGCACTTCGTCGCGATGCTCGGCTTCCACGTCACCGGGACCGACATCCACTACGACGTTCCGCTCACCGTCCTCAGCCTGGTCGTGGCCGTCGCGGTCGTCGGGTGCGGCATCTTCGCGGTCGGCTACGGCAGGAGGAGCAGCCGCTCCCTGCTCCTCGGGGGCCTGACCACCGGGCTGGGCGTCGCCAGCATGCACTACCTGGGCATGGCCGCCCTGCGGCTGCACGGCAGGATCTCGTACGAGCCGCTCACCGTCGGACTGTCGGTGGCGGTCGCCGTCGTCGCGGCCACCGCAGCGCTGTGGGCCGCGCTCAACATCGAAGCGCCGACCGCCGTGGCCGGCGCCTCGCTCGTCATGGGCGCCGCCGTCAGCAGCATGCACTACACCGGGATGCTGGCCGTCGCCGTCCGCGTCACCCCCTCCGACCAGGCCCTCCCGGGTGCCACCGCCCTGCAGTTCGTCTTCCCGCTCGCCGTCGGGCTCGGCTCCTACCTCTTCCTCACCTCGGCGTTCGTCGCGCTGTCGCCGACCGCCGGCGCCCGGGCCGCCGCCTCCGGGCCGGGCGTGACCGCCGCGACCGCCCGCTGACCCCCCTCCTCCTCACCCCCCCGCCGCACGCCAGCACGCCCGCACCCCCGACGAGGAGCCCATGCGCACACCCCACAGACGACCGGAACCAGCGGCGCAGCGGCCGCCCGCACCCCCGGCCCGCGGCCGCCGGGCCCACGCGGGACCGCCCGCAGACGAACCGGAGCCGGAACCCGGGACCGGACGGCGACCCGTCGACCCTCCCCGCGCGGACGCGGGCACGGGTGCCGGGTCGGATACGGCCACCGGGGCCGCCCGCCCGGACCCCGGTCGAAGGGCGCGACCGCGGCTGCGGCTGCGGCCCGCGACCATCCGCGCGAAGATCGTCTCGCTGCTCATGGTCCCCGTGGTCTCGCTGCTCGCCCTGTGGGGCTTCGCCACCGTCGGCACCGCCCAGGACATCGCCCGGACCAGCCGCACCCAGCGGATCGACGCGCAGATACGCACCCCCGTAACGGCCGCGGTCGCCGAGCTCCAGGCCGAGCGCCGCGCCGCCGTCCGCTACCTCGCGGACCCCGCCCCCGCCCGCACCGCCGAGCTGGACAAGCAGCAGCGGCGCACCGACGAAGCCGTCCGCCGGCTCCGGCTGGGCGATCGGCACACCGTAGCCGAGTCCGGCGACCACCGCACCGACCTGGTCGTCCGCCTCGGCGCCTTCGTCGCCGCCGCCGAGGGCCTCGGCTCCGCCCGCAAGGACATCGGCGACCGCCGCACCACCCCCGACGCGGCATATGAGACGTACACGCGCGTGGTCGACGAAGCCTTCGCCGTCACCGGTTCCCTCTCCGGCAGCGAGCAGACCGAACTCGGCCCCGGGGCCCGCGTCCTGCTCGAATTCGCCCGCGCCGGGGAACTCCTGGCCCGCGAGGACGCGTTGATCTCCCTGCCCGGTCAGCGCAGCACCGACTCGCTCCGGCGCCTCACCGGCGCGATCGAGACCCGCCGCGCGCTCACCGCGAGCTCCGCCGACGACCTGCCCACCGCCCAGCGGGACGCCTGGCAGGCGGTCGCCAAGAGCTCGGCCTACGCCGACCTCACCGGCGCCGAGGACCGCGTGCTGACCGCCGGAACCGCCAAGGACCCGCGTGCCGCCGCCGGTTGGGAGGCCGCGTACACGAGCGTCAGCAGCTCGATGCGGGAGATCGAGACCGCCGCCCACGTCGCCGCCGACCGCGGCGACCCCCTCACCGAGGGCATCCTCGGACCGGCCGGCGCCGCCGTCCTGTTCGGCCTCGCCGCCGTCGCCGCCTCGCTCGTCATCTCGGTCCGCATCGGCCGCGGGCTCGTCGTGGAGCTCGTCTCGCTGCGCGACACCGCCCTGGAGATCGCCCGTCGCAAGCTCCCGCACGCCATGCAGCGGCTCCGGGCCGGCGAGAGCGTCGACGTCGAGGTCGAGGCCCCGCCCGGCCCCGCCGCCGAGGACGAGATCACCCAGGTCGGCGAGGCACTGGCCACCGTCCACCGGGCCGCGCTGGCCGCCGCCGTCGAACGCGCCGAACTCGTCGGCGGGATCAGCGGGGTCTTCGTCAACCTGGCCCGCCGCAGTCAGGTCCTGGTGCACAAGCAGCTCACCCTGCTCGACTCGATGGAGCGGCGCGCGGACGACCCCGGCGAGCTCGGTGACCTCTTCCGCCTCGACCACCTCACGACCCGCATGCGTCGGCACGCGGAAAGCCTGATCATCCTGTCGGGTGCCGCCCCCGGGCGGGCGTGGCGGACACCGGTCCCCCTGACGAACGTGGTCCGGGCCGCCGTCTCCGAGATCGAGGACTATCCTCGCGTCGAGGTGGGCCGGATGGCGGAGGCCGCCGTCGTCGGCGCCGCGGTCGCCGACCTCACGCACCTGCTCGCCGAACTCATCGAGAACGCCACCCAGTTCTCCCCTCCCCACACCAGGGTCAGGGTCAGCGGGGAGCCCGTCGGCACCGGATACGTCCTCGAGGTCGAGGACCGCGGACTCGGCATGGGCCGCGACAGCCTGGAGGAGGCCAACCGGCGCATCGGGGAGTCCGAGGCCCTGGACCTCTTCGACAGCGACCGGCTCGGGCTCTTCGTGGTCAGCCGCCTCTCGGCCCGGCACGGCGTGAAGGTGCACCTGAACCGCTCGCCGTACGGGGGCACCCTCGCGGTGGTGCTCCTGCCGAAGTCCCTGCTCCACGACACGATCGGGCCAGGCTCCGGCCCGGACCCGACCGGTACGGGCGCGGGCCGGGCCGGGGCGGTCGACCCGGCGGGGGAGGCGGACCGGAAGCCGCCCGCCGCGGCACCCGTACGCGAGGACGCGGGCGGTGTCCCGGACGCCGACCGCAGCCCCGTACACGAGGAGCCGCAGTCGGCCCCGGTGTCCGCGCTGCGGCCGCGCGCCGGCTCGGGTACCCGCCGTACGCCGGCCCGGGTGACGGCGCCGGCAGCCCCGGCCCCTTCCCCGGCGGCCCCCGCCCCGGCGGCGGCGCCGGATACCGCACCCCGGCCGAAGACCCCGTCCCCATCGGAACCCGAGGCGGCTCCGCAATCCGAGCCGAGTCCGCAAACCGTTCCGGAGCCCGCACCCGAGCCGGAGCCCGGACCCGGTCCCGCACCCGGTCCCGCACCCGGTCCCGCGCCAGCACCTGAGCCGGCACGTGAGCCGGCACGTGAGCCGGCGCCCGCCCCCGCGGCCGTACCACCGCCCCCGATCCCCGTCCCGGCCCCGCTCCCCGCGCCGCGGCCGACCGGAGCCGGTGCCGCCGATTCCTCGGCGGCCGAACTGCCGCGCCGCGTACGCCAGGCCAGCCTCGTCCCGCAGCTGCGCGAGGCCGCCGCCCCCGAGTCCCCGGCGGCCGACGCGGCGGCGCAGCCGCCGGCGGGGGAGCGCAGCCCGGAGCGGGCCCGGGAGCGGATGGCGGCGTACCGGGCCGGCTGGGTCCGCGGCGCCCAGGAGAACTCCGCCCACTCAGGCAGCGAAGGAGAAGCGTGATGATCGAGCACCGGAGGTTCGGTACCGGCGGGACCCGCAGGGCCGGCGAGCTGGACTGGCTGCTGGACGAGCTGGTGGTCCGCGTCCGGGAGGTGCGGCACGCCGTGGTCCTGTCCAGTGACGGGCTGGCGGTGGGCGCTTCCGGCGCGCTCAGCCGGGAGGACGCGGAACACCTGGCCGCCGTGGCTTCCGGTTTCCACAGTCTCGCCAAGGGGGCCGGCCGGCAATTCCAGGTCGGGGGCGTACGCCAGACGATGGTGGAGCTGGACGACGGGTTCCTCTTCGTCGCGGCGGCCGGGGACGGGTCCTGCCTGACCGTGCTCAGCGCGGCCGGCGCCGACATCGGGCTGATCGCCTACGAGATGGCCCGGCTGGTCAAGCGTGTCGGGGAGCACCTGTACGCCCCGCCCCGGTTCGCGGCCCAGCCGCCGGCTGCGGGCTGAGGGCGGCGGTCCGGCACATGGAGGGCCAGTGGTACGACGCCGACGCGGGTCCGCTCGTCCGTCCGTACGCCGTGACGGGCGGGCGGACGCGGCCGGGGCCGCACGGTGTCCCCCTCGACCTGATCGCGCTGGTCGTGGCGGACGCCGACGGGCCGGAGCCGGCCGGGGCGTCCCTGCTCGGCCCCGAACACCGGGCCCTGCTGGGACTCTGCCGCTCCGAGACCCAGTCGCTGGCGGAGCTCGCGGCGGAGGCGGACCTGCCCGTGGGCGTGGTCCGGGTGCTGCTCGGGGACCTGCTGGAGGCCGGGCACGTCCGCGTCAGTCGGCCGGTGCCGCCCGCCGCGTTGCCGGACGAGCGGATTCTGCGGGAAGTCATCGAGGGATTGCGAGCGCTGTGATGGGACGACACGACGACCTGCCGGGCGGACCCGGCGGTGGACACGACCCGGCCCCGGGGCCGGAGGACGGCGGCGATCTGGCGGCGCTCGCGCTGAAGATACTCGTCTCCGGCGGCTTCGGGGCCGGTAAGACCACACTCGTCGGGGCGGTCAGCGAGATCCGTCCGCTGCGGACGGAGGAACGGCTCAGCGAGGCGGGCGAACGGGTCGACGACACGGGCGGGGTGGCGCAGAAGACGACCACGACCGTCGCCATGGACTTCGGGCGGATCACCATCCGCTCCGGGCTCTCCCTGTACCTGTTCGGTACGCCGGGGCAGGACCGGTTCTGGTTCGTGTGGGACGAGCTGTCGCAGGGCGCTCTGGGCGCGGTGGTGCTCGCCGACACGCGGCGGCTGGAGGACTGCTTCCCGGCGGTGGACTACTTCGAGCACCGGCGCATCCCGTTCGTCGTGGCCGTCAACTGTTTCGCGGACGCGCGGCGTTACGGGACGCACGAGGTGGCGCGGGCGCTGGACCTGGAGGCCGGGACCCCGGTGGTGCTGTGTGACGCGCGGGACCGGGATTCGGGGAAGGAAGTGCTGATCAGGCTCGTCGAGTACGCGGGCAGGGTGCACACGGCGCGGCTGTTGGAGTCGGTCGGGGCGTAGGCCGGGCCGGTGTGAGCGGGCTTGGCGACTCTTGAGTCATCTTCCACGCCAGGGGCGCTTCCTCCTTGCCGGAAAGCCCCTGGTGGGGAAGGCTTGCGGAACTTACCAAGCGGGGTGCGGCGCGGCCGCGGCGGCGGCGCAACGGGGAGGGGCTCGAAATGGCACTGGACAAGCAGCTCGACTGGCTGCTGGACGACCTGTCGCGCAGGGTCCAGCAGGTCCGGCACGCGGTGGTGCTCTCCAACGACGGGCTGGTCACGGGCGCGAGCGCGGGGCTGGCTCGGGAGGACGCGGAGCATCTGGCGGCGGTGGCGGCGGGGTTGCAGAGCCTGGCGAAGGGGTCGGGCCGACACTTCCGGGCCGGTGAGGTGCGGCAGACGATGGTCGAGTACGACGACGGTGCGCTGTTCGTGATGGCGGCGGGCTCGGGCAGTTCGTTGTGCGTGCTCAGCGGGGCAGAGGCGGACATCGGACAGGTGGCGTACGAGATGACGCTGCTGGTCAACCGGGTGGGGGAGCACTTGGGCGTGGCGGAGCGGCGGATCACCGGGGGGTGAGGTGACGGCGGCCGGAGAGTTATCCACAGGCCTGGCCGGCTTTCGTCGCGTCGCGTTACGGTCTTCACGCAGAGTAATCGTGCTGATGCGTGAGGGGGATCGTCATGAAGCTCGTGGCACAGGTCGGGGCCGGGTGCGGGGCCGGGGTCGGGGCCGAGGAACGGGCCGGGGGTGTCGCCGGATCTGCTGCAGAGTCGGGCGACGCGGTGGGTGGTGCCCGGGCCGCGGGGGAACTGGGGCTCAGTCGCAGCGAGTTCGCCCGTGCGGTCCAGCTGGGCATCGTACGGGCGGGGAGGCCGGCGCCCGGAGGGGCCGCCCGCTACGCTCGGGCCGAGCTGGACCGGGTCAGGGCGGTTGAGGGGTTCCCGGACGCCCTGCGGGCACGGGTGGAGACCGTCGCCGGGTCCGGTGCCGCAGGCAGACTGATGGGCATCGGGCCGAACCGGTTCATCCGTCTCGCCCGCTGCGGGCGCATCGCGCCCGTCGGCTACCGGATCAACCGCTACCGGGCCGTGGTGTGGCTGTACCTGGCCGCGGAACTACGCGAGTTCGCCGCCCGGGACCCCGAGCTGCTGAGCGGCGGCGCACCCGAGGAGGACCGGCAGCTGATCGCCGGCGGAGCGGACCTGCGGCCGCGTGCCTGGCGCGACCGGCACGTGGGGCTCCTGCTCGGGCGCACCGCCGACCCCTGGGAGCGGGCGGCCGTACTGGCCTCCGTCCTTCCGGAGACGGAGGTGCGGCAGGCCGTCCCCGACCCGGCGGAGCGGATCGTGCTCGCCGCCCTCGCCCCGCCCCCGCCGTACGGCCACCCGCAGATCCCGGCCGCCGCGGCCGTGGCGCAGCGGCTGCTGCGGGCGGAGCCGCCCGACGAGATCCACTGGTACCGCGCCGGCCTGGACTTCGCCCTGGCCGGGGCGCGCGGTCAGCTGAAGTCGACGGGGGAGAGGGGGCCGACGTAGACCCAGGCCCCGTCCTCCCGGGTGAAGGCGCTGTTCTCGTGCAGGGAGCCGGTGTGGCGCCCCTCGCGGTAGTGCGCCCGGAACTCCACCGAACCCTCTGTCTCGAACATGCCGCCGCGTTCGACGCCGAGGATCTCCAGCCGCACCCAGCGCTGCTCGGGGTCCAGGTCGAGACGGCCGGGGCGGGTGCTCGGATGCCAGGAACGCATCAGGTAGGCCGTGTCGCCCACCGCGAAGGCACTGAACCGGGAGCGCATGAGAAGCTCCGCGGTGGGCGCCTGCCGGGCGCCGGAGTGGAAGCGGCCGCAGCACTCCGAGTAGGAGGCGGGCAGCCCGCAGGGGCAGGGGAGGGCCGGGTCGGACATCGGGGTGCTCAGCTCTTCGGGGTCGGTTCGGCCGGCGCGGACGGCCGGGCCTGGGGGGACGGGTACGGGCGGAAGAGGCCCTCCTGGACCACGGAGACCAGCAGCCTGCCCTCCAGGTCGTAGATCCGACCGCGGGCCAGGCCGCGGCCGCCGTGGGCGATGGGCGACTCCTGGTCGTACAGGAACCACTCGTCGGCCCGGAACGGCCGGTGGAACCACATGGCGTGGTCCAGCGAGGCCATGTCGAAACCGCGCATGCCCCACAGGGGCTCCACGGGGATGCGCACGGCATCGAGGAGGGTCATGTCACTGGCGTAGGTGAGGGCGCAGGTGTGCACGAGCGGGTCGTCGCCCAGGGGGCCGACCGCCCGCATCCACACCGCGCTGCGCGGATCGGCGTCCTGCAGTTCCTTGGGGGTCCAGCGGAGCCGGTCCACGTACCGGATGTCGAAGGGCTGGCGGCGGGCCATCCGCTCCAGCGCCTCGGGCAGCGCGCCCAGGTGCTCGCGGATCTCGTCCGCGACCTTCGGGAGCGTGTCCGGGTGGGGGAAATCGAGGCGGGGAGGCAGCTGGTGCTCGATGCTGCCCTCCTCCGGATGGTGGAAGGAGGCGGTCAGATTGAAGATCGTCTTGCCTTGCTGGACCGCGGTGACGCGGCGCGTGGTGAAGGACCGCCCGTCGCGCACCCGCTCCACCTGGTACACGATCGGCACCCCGGGGATGCCGGGGCGCAGGAAGTACGCGTGCAGCGAGTGGACCGGCCGGTCGCTCTCCAGGGTCCGGCCGGCGGCCACCAGGGCCTGGCCGGCGACCTGCCCGCCGAAGACCCGCTGGAGGGACTCCTGGGGGCTGGCACCGCGGAAGATGTTCACCTCGATCTGCTCCAGGTCCAGCAGGTCGACCAGTCTCTCGGCGGGGTTCGTCATCAGAGGTTCTCCACTGTCGTCACCGGCGGGACCGGCCGCGTACGGGCCGGTGTCCCCCCGGACCGGGTCCGGGGGAGGCGGTCCGCCCGGACGGGGTCCGGGGGAGTCAGAGCGCGCCGAGTTCGCCGACCGAGGTCAGCCGGATCACGGCCCGGCCCTCCTCGTCGGAGGCGGCCAGGTCGACCTCGGCACTGATGCCCCAGCCATGGTCCCCGTTCGGGTCCGCGAAGGTCTGGCGGACGCGCCACAGACCGTGCGCCGGGTCCTCCTCGATCTGCAGCAGCTTCGGGCCGCGCGCGTCGGGGCCGGTGCCCAGGTCGTCGTACTCGTCCCAGTACGCGTCCATGGCCTCGCCCCAGGCGTCGGCGCCCCAGCCCGCATCGCCGTCCAGCTCGCCCAACTCGTCGACGCGGTCCAGCGCCGCCAGCTCCACCCGGCGGAACATGGCGTTGCGGACCAGGACGCGGAAGGCGCGCGCGTTCGAGGTGACCGGCTTGACCTGGTCGGCCTTGTCCTGGGCCTCCTCCGCCGTCTCCACCTCCGGGTTTGCCAGCTGCTCCCACTCGTCGAGCAGGCTGGAGTCGACCTGACGGACCAGCTCGCCCAGCCAGGCGATCAGGTCCTGGAGGTCCTCGGACTTGAGGTCGTCGGGGATGGTGTGGTCCAGCGCCTTGTACGCGCTCGCCAGGTAGCGCAGGACGATGCCCTCGGTTCGGGCCAGCTCGTAGAACGCCGTGAACTCCGTGAAGGTCATCGCGCGTTCGTACATGTCACGGATGATCGACTTCGGGGAGACCGGGTGGTCGCCGACCCACGGGTGGCTCTTGCGGTACACGTTGTAGGCGTGGTGCAGGAGCTCTTCGAGGGGCTTGGGATACGTGACGTCCTGGAGCCGCTCCATCCGCTCCTCGTACTCGACGCCGTCGGCCTTCATCGCGGCCACCGCGGTGCCCCGCTCCTTGTTCTGCTGGGCGGCCAGGATCTGCCGCGGGTCGTCCAGCGTCGACTCGACGACGGAGACCATGTCCAGCGCGTAGGAGGGGGAGTCCGGGTCCAGCAGGTCGAACGCCGCCAGCGCGAAGGTCGACAGCGGCTGGTTCAGCGCGAAGTCCTGCTGGAGGTCGACGGTGAGCCGGATGGTGCGGCCCTCCGCGTCCGGGGTGTCGAGCTGCTCGACCACCCCGCCGTCCAGCAGCGAACGGTAGATGGCGATCGCCCGCCGGATGTGCTTCAGCTGGGCCTTGCGCGGCTCGTGGTTGTCCTCCAGGAGGCTGCGCATCGCCTGGAAGGCATCGCCCGGCCGGGCGATGACCGACAGCAGCATGATGTTGGTGACCTTGAACCGGGAGGTGAGCGGCTCCGGCTCGGCGGCGATGAGCTTCTCGAACGTGGTGTCCGACCAGGCGACGAAGCCCTCCGGGGCCTTCTTGCGGACCACCTTGCGGCGCTTCTTCGGGTCGTCGCCCGCCTTGGCGAGGGCCCGCTCGTTCTCGATGACGTGTTCGGGCGCCTGGGCGACGACGAAGCCCGCCGTGTCGAAGCCGGCCCGGCCGGCCCGGCCGGCGATCTGGTGGAACTCGCGGGCGCGCAGCGTCCGGACCCGGTTGCCGTCGTACTTCGTGAGCGCGGTGAACAACACGGTGCGGATCGGGACGTTGACGCCCACCCCGAGGGTGTCGGTGCCGCAGATGACCTTCAGCAGGCCGGCCTGCGCCAGCTTCTCCACCAGGCGGCGGTACTTGGGCAGCATGCCGGCGTGGTGCACGCCGATGCCGTGCCGGACGTAACGCGAGAGGTTCTGCCCGAACTTCGTGGTGAAGCGGAAGTTGCCGATCAGCTCGGCGATCTTGTCCTTCTCCTCGCGGGAGCACATGTTGATGCTCATCAGCGACTGCGCCCGCTCGACCGCCTGGGCCTGCGTGAAGTGCACGATGTACACGGGCGACTGCCGGGTCTCCAGCAGCTCCGTGATCGTGTCGGTGATCGGCGTCGTGACGTACTCGTACGACAGCGGGACGGGCCGGGTCGCGGACCGCACCACCGACGTCGGGCGGCCGGTGCGCCGGGTGAGGTCCGCCTCGAACTTCGACACGTCGCCGAGCGTCGCCGACATCAGGACGAACTGGGCCTGCGGGAGCTCCAGCAGCGGAATCTGCCAGGCCCAGCCGCGGTCCTGCTCGGCATAGAAGTGGAACTCGTCCATCACGACCTGGCCGATGTCGGCGTACTTGCCGTCGCGCAGGGCGATGGAGGCCAGCACCTCGGCGGTGCAGCAGATGACCGGGGCGTCGGCGTTCACCGAAGCGTCGCCCGTCAGCATGCCGACGTTCTCGGTGCCGAACAGCTTGCACAGGTCGAAGAACTTCTCCGACACCAGCGCCTTGATCGGGGCGGTGTAGAAGGTGACCTTGTCCTGGGCCAGCGCGGTGAAGTGCGCCCCGGCCGCGACCAGGCTCTTGCCGGACCCCGTCGGAGTGGACAGGATCACGTTCGCCCCGGAGACGACCTCGATCAGCGCCTCCTCCTGGGCCGGGTACAGGGTGATGCCCTGGTCCTCCGCCCACGAGGAGAAGGCCTCGAAGAGCGTGTCGGGGTCGGCGTTCGGCGGGAGCTGATCAATGAGGGTCACACCCCCCATCTTGCCTGGCTTCCGCCCGGAGGAGGGAACCGGCCGACGGAATGAAGATCACCACGGGTACGCTGTGCCGTTGACCGGGGCCGGACGACACCGTCGACAGGGCCCGACCAGCACACACCGGGGCGGGAAGACGAGCATGATGGGTCCGGCGCATTCACTGTCCGGGGCGGCAGCCTGGCTGGGGGTGGGCGCGGCGGCGGCTGCCGCCGGGCACCCGATGCCCTGGCCGGTCCTCGTCGTCGGCTCCCTGATCTGTGCGGGCGCCGCCCTCGCGCCCGACCTCGACCACAAGTCGGCGACGATCTCCCGCGCCTTCGGCCCGCTGTCCCGGGGCCTGTGCGAGGTGGTCGACAAGCTCTCCTACGCCGTCTACAAGGCCACCCGCGCCCCGAAGGACGCCCGCCGCTCCGGCGGCCACCGCACCCTGACGCACACCTGGCTGTGGGCCGTCCTCATCGGCGCCGGCTCGTCCGCGCTGGCGGTCACCACCGACCGCTGGGGCGTGCTGGCGCTGCTCTTCGTCCACCTCGTGCTGGCCGTCGAGGGGCTGCTGTGGCGGGCGGCCCGGATGTCCAGCGACGTCCTCGTCTGGCTGCTCGGCGCCACCAGTGCCTGGATCCTGGCCGGCGTCCTCGACCAGCCCGGCAACGGCGCCGACTGGCTCTTCGGCCCCGGCCAGGAGTACCTCTGGCTGGGCCTTCCCATCCTGCTCGGCGCCCTCGTCCACGACATCGGCGACGCCCTGACCGTCTCCGGCTGCCCGATCCTGTGGCCGCTGCCGATCGCCGGGAAGCGCTGGTACCCCGTCGGCCCGCCGAAGGGGATGCGGTTCCGGGCGGGCAGCTGGGTGGAGCTCAAGGTCCTCATGCCCGCGTTCATGCTGCTCGGCGGCGTCGGCGGAGCCTCGGCCCTCGGCTTCCTCTAGGGCCGTGGCCGTACGCCGGTCACCCGACCCGGGCGGCGATGGTCCGCGCGCACTCCAGGGCCTCGGTGTGCGTGGTGTCCACCTCCAGGTCGTAGAGCACGCCCCGGTGGACCAGGTCCGCCTGGGACGCGGCCATCCCCGGGGTCCGGTCACCCCGGGCGACCTCGCGCCCGGCGGCGGCCCAGCCCGCGCACCGGACACCGACCCACAGCACGTCCAGCCCGACCAGGGCCCGCCGCCAGCGCTCCTGGGACTCCGCCCCGGCGAGGAAGACGTCGTCGACGACGACCCGGGCGCCCGCCCGCGCCATTGCCGCGACACCCTCCCGCCACGCCGCTTCGAGCGTCCGGAACTCCGCCCCGATGCTCACCGCGCCGTCCGCGGCCACATCGAACCCCGACGCCGACGCCTGCAGCGACGCCGGCATCGCCTCGATCAGCGCGTCGACCGCGGCGGCGAGCCACGGATCCGGCAGCAGCGCCTGAAGACACCGCACGATCCCGGACTTGCCGGAGCTGGAACCGCCGTTCAACACGATCACCTGGGTCACCGCGCCACCGTAAGCGCCCACGCCACCACCGCCGAAACGCATTTCGGCCGGCGCCGCCGCCGGCGCCCGGCTCAGCCGTGCCAGGACCGCCACAGGGCCGCGTACGCCCCGTCGGCGGCCACCAGCTCGTCGTGCGAGCCCAGCTCGCTGATCCGGCCCTCCTCGACCACCGCGATCACGTCGGCGTCGTGCGCCGTGTGCAGCCGGTGCGCGATCGCGATGACCGTGCGCCCGTCCAGCACGCGCGCCAGGGAGCGCTCCAGATGCCGCGCGGCACGCGGGTCCAGCAGCGACGTGGCCTCGTCCAGCACCAGCGTGTGCGGATCCGCCAGCACCAGCCGGGCCAGCGCGACCTGCTGCGCCTGCGCCGGGGTCAGCGCCGTGCCGCCGGACCCGACCTCGGTGTCCAGGCCGGACTCCAGGGCCCGGGCCCAGCCGTCGGCGTCCACCGCCCCCAGCGCGGCCCACAGCTCGGCGTCCTGCGCGCCCGACCGCGCGAGCCGCAGGTTGTCCCGCAGCGAACCCACGAACACGTGGTGCTCCTGGTTGACCAGGGCCACCTGCTCGCGCACCCGCTCCGCCGGCATCCGCGACAGCTGGGCCCCGCCGAGGGTCACCTCGCCCGCGCGCGGCGCGTAGATGCCCGCCAGCAGCCGGCCCAGTGTGGACTTGCCCGCGCCGGACGGGCCGACGAGCGCCATACGGGTGCCCGGTGGCACGGACATCGACACCCGGTGCAGGACGTCCACGCCCTCCCGGTAGCCGAAGCGGACCTCGTCGGCGCGCACGTCGCGGCCCTGTGGGGCGACGTCCGCGTCGCCCGCGTCCGGCTCGATCTCCCGTACGCCGACCAGGCGGGCCAGCGACACCTGCGCGACCTGGAGCTCGTCGTACCAGCGCAGGATCAGCCCGATCGGGTCGACCATCATCTGGGCGAGCAGCGCCCCCGTGGTCAGCTGTCCCACCGTCAGCCAGCCCCTGAGCACGCAGAAGCCGCCGATCAGCAGCACCGAGCCGAGGATCGTCAGGAAGGTGACGTTGATGACGGGGAACAGGACCGTGCGCAGGAACAGGGTGTAGCGCTCCCACGCCGTCCACTCCTTGATCCGGCGCTCCGACAGCCCGATCCGGGCCGGGCCGAGGCGGTGCGCCTCCACGGTGCGGCCCGCGTCCACCGTCTCGGTGAGCGCGGCCGCGACCGCCGCGTAGCCGGCCGCCTCCGAGCGGTACGCCGAAGGGGCGCGCCGGAAGTACCAGCGGCAGCCGATCACCAGCACCGGCAGCGCCACCAGCGCGGCGAGCGCCAGCGGCGGCGCGGTCACGACGAGCGCCCCGAAGAGCAGCCCCACCCACACGACGCCGATGGCCAGTTGCGGCACGGCCTCGCGCATCGCGTTGGCCAGCCGGTCGATGTCGGTGGTGATGCGCGACAGCAGGTCGCCGGTGCCGGCCCGTTCCAGCACCCCCGGCGGGAGGCCCACCGACCGCACCAGGAAGTCCTCGCGCAGGTCGGCCAGCATCCGCTCGCCGAGCATCGCCCCGCGCAGCCGGACCAGCCGGACGAACAGCGTCTGGACGACGAGCGCCAGCGCGAACACCACGGCCATCCGCTCCAGGTGGAGCTCGCGCGCCCCGGCCGCGAGCTGGTCCACCACCCGGCCCAGCAGGTACGGGCCGACCATGGACGCCGTCACCGCGACCGCGTTGACCGTGACCAGGACCGCGAAGGCCCGACGGTGCCGCCGCAGCAGGCCGCGCACGTAACCTCGTACGGTCGCCGGGCTGCCCACGGGCAGGGTGGCGGCCGCTTCGGGGGCCGCCGGGTCGTATTCCGGCGGCGCCACGCCGATCATGCGGTTTCCTCGATCTCCGTGAGTTCCTCTGCCAGCCGTTCCAGTTCCATACGGGCGAGCCGCTGCTCCGCGTCGGTCTCCCGGGTGACGACCGCCCGGTAGCGCGGCTCGCCGTGGAGCAGTTCGCGGTGCGTTCCGGACGCGGCGACCGCCCCCTCGTGGACCAGCACCACGTGGTCGGCGCGGTCCAACAGCAGCGGCGAGGAGGCCAGGACCACGGTGGTCCGGCCGGCCCGCAGCGCACTGATGCCGTCCGCGATGCGCGCCTCGGTGTGCGAGTCGACCGCCGAGGTCGGCTCGTCCAGCACCAGTACCTCCGGGTCGGTGGCCAGGGACCGCGCCAGTGCCAGGCGCTGGCGCTGGCCGCCGGACAGGGACCGGCCGCGCTCGGTGATCCGGGCGTCCATCGGGTCCGCGACCCCGTCCGGCGCGGACTGCAGCAGCGCGTCGAGGACGTCGGCGCACTGGGCGGCGGCCAGCGCGGCGGCCGGTTCGACCTGCCCGGACGACGGTACGGCGAACAGCTCGCGCAGCGTCCCGGACAGCAGCACCGGATCCTTGTCCTGGACGAGGACCAGGGCGCGCGCGGTGTCCAGCGGCAGCTCGTCCAACGGGACCCCGCCCAGCAGCACCGAGGCCGAGTCGGCGGCCCCGGAGGCGCCCTCGCCGCCGCCCCCGTCGTCGTCCGCGGGGTGGCCGCCGAGGCGTTCGGCGAGCCGGCCCGCCAGGTCGGGGTCCCCGCACACCACCGCCGTGAGCCGGCCCGCCGGGGCCAGCAGCCCGGTCACCGGGTCGTACAGGTCCCCGCCCGGCTCCGGCGCCCCGGGCCGGGCAGCGGACTCGGGTCGCACGGGGGCTTCCGTACGCGTCAGCGACAGCACCCGGGCGGCCCGCTGGGCGGACGGGCGCGAGAAGGAGTACGCCATCGCGATCTCCTCGAAGTGCCGCAGCGGGTAGAGCATCGTGGCCACCGCGCTGAAGGACGCGACGAGTTCACCCACCGTCAGCCGACCGTCGAGGACGAGCACCGAGCCGTACCAGACGACCGTGATCAGCAGCACGCCCGGCAGCAGCACCTGGATCGCAGAGATCAGCGCCCACATCCGGGCGCTGCGCACGGCCGCCTCGCGGACCTGCTGCGAGGCCTCCCGGTAGCGGCCCAGGAACAGTTCCTCGCCGCCGATGCCGCGCAGCACCCGCAGGCCCGCCACCGTGTCGGATGCCAGCTCGGTCGCCCGGCCGGCCTTCTCCCGCTGGACGTCGGCCCGCCGGGTGGCGCGCGGCAGCAGCGGCAGGACGGACAGGGCGAGCACGGGGACGCCGACGGCGACGACGATCCCGATCGACGGCGCGTAGAAGAGCAGGCCGACGCAGATGGCGGCGACGGCGAAGGCGGCGGCGAGGAAGCGGGAGACCGCCTCCACGAACCAGCCGATCTTCTCCACGTCGCCCGTGGAGACCGCCACGACCTCGCCCGCCGCGACCCGGCGGGTCAGAGCGGAGCCGAGTTCGGCGGTCTTGCGGGCCAGGAGCTGCTGCACGCGCGCCGAGGCGGTGATCCAGTTGGTGACGGCGGTGCGGTGGAGCATGGTGTCACCGACCGAGACGGCGACCCCGATCAGCCCCAGCAGCCCGCCGACCAGCAGCAGCCGGGTGCCGTCGCGGTCGACGACCGCTTCGACGCCCGCGCCGACCGCGTACGGGAGCCCGGCGATCCCGCAGAAGTGCAGCAGGCCCCAGCACAGGCTCCTGGCCTGGCCGCCGAGTTGTCCGCGTCCGAGCCAGAGCAGGAAGCGGGGGCCGGAACGGGCGTCGGGTACCCCGGGGTCCGGATGCGGAAGGTCGCTGATCTGCATGACGCCCCATGACTGGTCGAGATGTCCGGACCGTGCAAGGTTCCCCTTCGGGACGGCCCCGGGCAATCGATTTTGCGTTGGCCACGGCATCACGCAGCGGGGTGTGGTGCGCCGTCGCACCGCCGGCGCGCACGGGTCAGGGGCGCGTGGCGCGCTCCAGCTCGACCAGGACCGAGCGGTAGGGGCGGCCGGTGGCCCGCTCCATCCCCACCTCGCACATCCGGTTCGCCGACAGGTACGCGTCGAACCCGCGCCCGGCCACCTCCGCCGCCTCCCGCCGCGTGGCCGAGGCCGCCAGCTCCGGGTGCAGCATCCCCCGGTCGCCCGCGAAGGCGCAGCAGCCCGCGTCGTCCGGCACCACCACCTCCCGCGCACAGGCCCCGGCCACCTCCCGCAGTGCCCCTTCCGTGCCCAGGTGCCGCATCGAGCAGGTGGGGTGGAGGACCGCCGAGCCGGCGGTGCGCCGGACCGCCAGGCGGGGCAGCAGCTCCCGCGCCGCCCAGACGACGGAGTCGACGACCGTCAGGTCCGCGTGCAGCGCGCGGTTCTCGTCGGTCAGGTACGGGACCACCTCGCGCGCGATGCCCAGCGCGCAGGACGAGGCGTCCACCACGAGCGGCAGACGCCCGCCGGCCGTCCAGCTCCAGGCCGCCTCCACGATCCGGTCGGCCATCACCCGGTTCCCCGCGTCGTACCCCTTGGAGTGCCAGATCGTCGCGCAGCAGGTGCCGGCCACGTCGGGCGGGATCCACAGCGGCTTCCCGGCCCGCTCGGACACGGTCACCACGGCCTCGGGCAGGCTGGGCCCGGGCTCGCCCTCCGGCCCGCCGAAGATCCGGTTGATGCAGGCCGGGAAGTAGACGGCCGCCGCGCCGACCCGCGGGGTCGTGGGCAGCCTGCGGGCGGCGGCGCCGGGGAGCCGCGGCAGCCACTGCGGCACCAGGTCGGGGCGCACGGCCCTGCGTGCGGCCCCCGTGACCGCCTCCAGGAGCCGGTCCCCGCCGATGCCGGACACCGTGCCGGCGGCGGCCACGGCCAGCCGGGCCGCGCCCTCCACGGCGGCGAAGTGCCGGGCGGCGAACTCGGCGGCCCGTTCCTCGCGCCGGCCGTGCCGGCGGTGGCGGAACTCCTTCATCAGCGCACCGGTGTCGATGCCGACCGGGCAGGCGAGCATGCAGGTGGAATCGCCCGCGCAGGTGTCCACGGCGTCGTACGCGTAGGAGCCGAGCAACTCGTCCAGCACCCGGGAGCCCGGCTGCTGCCGCACCATCTCCCGGCGCAGCACGATGCGCTGCCGGGGCGTGGTCGTCAGGTCCTTGCTGGGGCAGGTCGGCTCGCAGAACCCGCACTCGATGCACGGGTCGGCCACCGCCTCGACCCGGGGGATCGTCTTCAGCCCGCGCAGGTGGGCCTGCGGGTCGCGGTCGAGGAGGATCCGCGGGGCGAGCAGCCCGTCGGGGTCGACGACCCGCTTGGTGCGCCACATCAGTTCCGTGGCCTTCGGCCCCCATTCCAGTTCCAGGAAGGGGGCCATGTTGCGGCCCGTGGAGTGCTCGGCCTTCAGCGAGCCGTCGAACCGTTCCACCGTGAGCCGGCAGAACGCCTCCATGAAGGTGGTGTAGCGCGCCACGTCGGCCTCCCGCGCGGCGTCGAAGGCGAGCAGGAAGTGCAGGTTGCCGTGGGCGGCGTGGCCCGCGACGGCCGCGTCGAAGCCGTGCTCGGCCTGGAGCGCCAGCAGCGCCCCGCAGGCCTCGGCCAGCCGCGCCGGCGGCACGGCGAAGTCCTCGGTGATCAGGGTGGTGCCGGGTGCGCGGGCCCCACCGACGGCGGTGACGAAGGCCTTGCGCGCCGTCCAGTGGCCGTGGAGGGTCGCGGCGTCCCGGGTGAAGGCATTGGCGACGGAGGGCACCGGCGCGACCAGCTCCAGCCGGGCCAGCACCGCGGCGGCGCGGCGCTCGTACTCGGCAAGGCCCGCCTCGTCGGGGGCACGGAACTCCACCAGCAGGGCGGTGGTGTCCTTCGGCAGGCGGGACCAGTCGGCGGGGACCCCGGCGACGCTGACGGAGGCGCGCAGGGTGTTGCCGTCCATCACCTCGACGGCGCGGGCGCCCGCCTCGTTGAACAGCGGTACGGCGGCGGCCGCGGCGGGCAGCGAGGGGAAGAACAGCAGCGCACCGCAGGCGTGCCGGTCCAGGGGGAGGGTGTCGAAGACGAGCTCGGCGAGGAAGCCGAGCGTGCCCTCGGAGCCGACCATCAGCCCGCGCAGGACCTCCACGGGGGTGGTGCCGTCCAGGTAGGCGTCGAGGCGGTAGCCGGTGGTGTTCTTGATCGCGTACTTGGCCCGGATCCGGGCGACGAGCTCCGGGTCGGCCTCGATCTCCCGTTTGATCTCCATGAGGCCGCGGCAGAGGGCGGGCTCGGCGCGGGCCAGCTCCTCGTCGGCCAGCGGGTCGGCGGTGTCCACGACGGTGCCACCGGGCAGCACGAAGGTCAGCGAGGACAGCGTCCGGTACGCGTTCCTGCTGGTCCCCGCGGTCATGCCGGAGGAGTTGTTGGCGACGACCCCGCCGAGGGTGCAGGCGAGCGCGCTGGCCGGGTCGGGGCCGAGGACGCGGCCGTGCCGGGCGAGGGCGGCATTGGCCCGGGCCACGGTGGTGCCCGGCAGGATCCGGGCCCGGTGCCCGCCGTCCAGGACCTCGATGCCGGACCAGTGGCGGCGAACGTCGACGAGGATGTCCTCGCCCTGGGCCTGGCCGTTGAGCGAGGTCCCGGCGGCCCGGAAGACGACCTCGCGGTCGTGCCCGTGGGCGTACGACAGGACCGCGGAGACGTCGTCGAGGTCCTCCGCGACCACCACCACCTGCGGAACGAACCGGTAGGGCGAGGCGTCGGACGCGTAGCGGACCAGGTCGGAGGCCTTCCACAGCACCTTCTCGGCGCCCAGCAGTTCCGTCAGGTCGCCGCGCAACGGCTCGGGCGTGCCGCCGGCCCGCCACTCGGGCAGGCGGTCGGGGGAGGGGCCGCCGATGCCGTGCGGGCGCAGGGCCCCGGGCTTCGGTTCCAGCAGCGGCATGCGCGACCCCTCGCTCCTCGGCCCGTCAGCAGCGGCGCCCCTCCGGGGCGTCCGTGAGGGCGGCCAGCAGGCCGCCGAGCAGGTCCCGCTGCTCGGCGGTCAACGGAGCCAGGATCTCCTCTGCGGCGTCGGTTCGCGCGCTTCGCAGCCGGCGCAGCGTGGCGCGTCCCGTGTCGGTCAGCTCGATCCGTATGACCCGCCGGTTCGCCGGGTCGGGGGCGCGGCGCACGCACCCTGCCGCTTCCAGCCCGTCGACGAGGGTCGTGACGGCGCGGGGCACGACCTCCAGGCGGGCCGCGAGATCCGCCATTCGGGGAGGCTGTTCACCATCGGAGTACGAGACCGTGCGCAGCAGCCTGCTCTGGGCGGGAGTGATGCCCAGCGGCTCCAGATGGCGCTTCTGGATCCTGTGGAGCCGGCGGGTCAGCCGCAGCAGCTGCTCGGCGAGCACGCCGTCTGTGCTGTCGGTCTCGGAAGCGGTGCTCATACTGGGAACAGTAGCAGGACCGGACTCATTGTGAGCATAGGTAACAATGACCTATGCTCTCCTTACCCGCCGGGAGTCCGAGTCCCGTCATAAGGAGGCCCATGCGCTCCGAAGAACCGAACTGGACGCCATCGAAGGAATCCCTCGACCCCCGCCGCCCCGGCCCGGGGGAGCGGCCGCGCGAACTGCGCCGGATCGTGGGCCTCTTCCGGCCCTACCGCGGCCGGCTGGCCGTCGTGGGTCTCCTCGTCTGCGCGTCCTCGCTGGTAGGCGTCGCCTCGCCGTTCCTGCTCAGGGAGATCCTGGACGTCGCCATCCCCGAGGGCCGTACCGGGCTGCTCAGCCTGCTGGCCCTCGGCATGATCCTCACCGCGGTCGTCACCAGCGTCTTCGGCGTCCTGCAGACGCTGATATCCACCACGGTCGGCCAGCGCGTCATGCACGACCTGCGCACGGCCGTCTACGCCCAGCTCCAGCGGATGCCGCTGGCCTTCTTCACCCGCACCCGCACCGGCGAGGTGCAGTCCCGGATAGCCAACGACATCGGCGGCATGCAGGCGACCGTGACCTCGACGGCGACCTCGCTGGTCTCCAACCTCACGGCGGTGGTCGCCACCATCGTGGCCATGCTCGCGCTCGACTGGCGGCTCACCCTCGTCTCGCTGCTCCTGCTGCCCCTCTTCGTGTGGATCAGCCGACGGGTCGGCCGCGAGCGCAAGAGGATCACCTTCCAGCGGCAGAAGCAGATGGCGGCCATGGCCGCGACGGTGACGGAGTCGCTGTCGGTGAGCGGCATCCTCCTCGGCCGGACCATGGGCCGCGCCGACTCGCTCACCCGCTCGTTCTCCGACGAGTCCGAGAAGCTCGTCGCCCTCGAAGTGCGCTCCAGCATGGCCGGGCGCTGGCGGATGTCCACGATCGGCATCGTCATGGCGGCCATGCCGGCGCTCATCTACTGGGCCGCCGGCATGGCCCTGCAGACCGGTGCCCCCTCCCTCTCCGTGGGGACGCTCGTCGCCTTCGTCACCCTTCAGCAGGGCCTGTTCCGGCCCGCCGTGAGCCTGTTGTCGACCGGCGTGCAGATCCAGACCTCCCTCGCCCTGTTCGCGCGCATCTTCGAGTACCTCGACCTGCCCGTGGACATCACCGAGCGCGAGGACCCCGTACGCCTGGAGCGGGCCAAGGGTGAGGTCCGCCTGGAGGACGTGCACTTCGCGTACGACACCGAGAACGGGCCCACGCTGACGGGGATCGACATCACCGTCCCGGCCGGCGGCTCCCTCGCCGTGGTCGGCCCGACCGGCTCCGGCAAGAGCACCCTGAGCTACCTCGTGCCCCGGCTGTACGACGTCACGGGCGGACGGGTCGCCCTGGACGGGGTGGACGTACGCGACCTCGACTTCGACTCGCTGGCCCGGTCCATCGGCGTGGTCTCCCAGGAGACCTACCTCTTCCACGCCTCGGTCGCGGACAACCTGCGCTTCGCCAAACCCGACGCCACCGACGAGGAGATCACCGAAGCGGCCCGCGCCGCCCAGATCCACGACCACATCGCATCCCTGCCCGACGGGTACGACACCCTGGTGGGCGAGCGCGGCTACCGCTTCTCCGGCGGCGAGAAGCAGCGCCTGGCCATCGCCCGCACCATCCTGCGCGACCCGCCGGTGCTGATCCTCGACGAGGCCACCAGTGCCCTCGACACCCGTACGGAGCACGCCGTGCAGCGGGCCATCGACAAGCTCTCCGCGGGGCGCACCACGATCACCATCGCGCACCGGCTCTCCACCGTCCGCGACGCCGACCAGATCGTCGTCCTCGACAAGGGCCGCATAGCCGAACGCGGCACGCACGAGGAGCTGCTGGCGGTCGGCGGCCGGTACGCCGCCCTGATCCAGCGCGATCGCGAGGCCGCCCATGCCCACCCGCCCACACCGGAACCGGAACGTGTGATCGTATGACGGGTGCAGGGGCGTGATGCCGGGAATGTGACGGTTCGCGGGGTAGCGTGCCCGCATGCGTCATGAGTTCCGGCCGCCACGGCGTCATTACCGGCTCACCCGCCGGGGTCGTCTGGCGCTCTTCCTCGGCATACTGCTCGTGATCGGGACGGCCGTCACCCTCGGACCGCTGCTGCGGGACGAGGAGGCGCAGGCCCCCGAGAAGTCGCGGCCGCTCCTCATCCCCGAAGGCTGGCGCGCCCCCCAGGTCTACGCGGCCATCGACCGCGCGCTGGAACTCCCTGCCGGCTCCGCGGAGGCGGCCGCCGCCACGGCCGAACTGGCCCTGCCCGCCGAGGCGAAGGGCAACCCGGAGGGCTTCCTTTTCCCGGCCTCGTACCCGGTGACCTCCCGGACGACGGCCGCCGAGCTGCTCGCCCGCATGGTGCGGACGGCCAACGAGAAGCTCGGCACGCGTGCCGTCGTCGACGGCGCCAAGGCGCACGGGTTGACCCCGTACCAGACGGTCACCCTCGCCAGCATCATCGAGGCCGAGGCCGACACCCGCACCGACATGGGCAAGGTCGCCCGTGTCGTGCACAACCGGCTGGCGCGGTCGATGCCGTTGCAGATGGACTCCACCATCAACTACGCGCTGAACCGCCGCACGGTCGACACCCGGCTCAGCGACACGCGCATCGACCACCCCTTCAACACCTACCGCCGCCAGGGACTGCCGCCGACGCCGATCGACAGCCCGGGGCTGGAGGCGATGGCGGCGGCGGTGGCGCCGACGCCGGGCGACTGGCTGTACTTCGTCACCGTCAAGCCGGGGGACACCCGATTCTCGGCGACGTACGGGGAACACAAGAGGCACGTCGCGGACTTCAACCGCGCCCGCGCAGCCGCAGCAGCCGCAGGCGCGCCCCGGTAGGCCCCCCTCGCGCGACCGGACCCGCCGGCCCGTCGGCCCGTCAGGCTCCGGCCGGCGCGAGCGCCTCCCGGGACTCCGCGGCACCGTCCTGGGCCTCGCGGTCCAGGAGGCGGCGGATCTCGCGGACCGCCGCGCCGCCCGCCCGGTTGGCGCCGACCGTCGACGCCGACGGGCCGTACCCGACCAGGTACACCCGTTCGTCGCGGACCGCGCGGGTGCCGTCGAGGCGGATCCCGCCGCCCGGTTCCCGCAGCCGCAGTGGGGCCAGGTGGTCGACGGCCGCCCGGAACCCCGTCGCCCACAGGATCACGTCGGCCTCCACCTGTCGACCGTCCGCCCAGGCCACCCCCGTCGGCGTGATCCGCTCGAACATGGGCCTGCGGTCCAGCACGCCCGAGGCGATCCCGTCCCGCACGGCCTCGTTCAGCGGCAGTCCGGTCACGCTCACCACGCTCTGCGGCGGCAGTCCCTGCCGCACCCGCTCGTCGACCAGGGCCACGGCCGCCCGGCCCTCCGCCTCCCCGAAGCTCCCGTCGCGGAACACCGGGGGCCGCCGGGTCACCCAGGTCGTCGCGGCCGCGACCTGCGCGATCTCCAGCAGGTGCTGCACCGCCGAGGTGCCGCCGCCCACCACGATCACCCGGGCCCCGGCGAACGCCTGCGGCCCCGGGTAGTCCGCCGTGTGCAGCTGGCGCCCCCGGAAGGACTCCTGGCCGGGGTAGCGCGGCCAGAACGGCCGGTCCCAGGTGCCGGTGGCATTGATCAGCGCCCGGGCCGACCAGACGCCCGCCGAGGACTCCACCCGCAGTCGGCCGCCGGCCCCCTCCCGGACCGCGGTCACGTGCACGGGACGGCGCACGTCCAGGCGGAACCGCCGCTCGTACGCGGTGAAGTACTCGCCGATCACCGCCGACGACGGCCGCAGCGGGTCGGCGTCCACGAGCTCCATCCCGGGCAGCGCGTGCATGCCGTGCACCTTGCCGTACGTCAGGGAGGGCCAGCGGAACTGCCAGGCGCCGCCCGGGCGGGGCGCGTGGTCGAGGACCACGTGGTCGATGCCCGCCCGTGCCAGGTGGTAGGCGCCGGACAGGCCCGCCTGCCCGGCGCCCACGACCACCACGTCGACCTCGGTGCCGGCGCCCCCGCCCGCGGCGGATCCGGGGCCCGTCGTCTCCCGCGTCAGTTCGTTCACGGTTCTACCAACTCGGGCGGGCGCCGGGATCTTCCCCGCCCGCCGCAGCCGCCCGGCACCCGTCAGGGCCGCCGCAGTGTTGCCGGAACCGGCCCGGCCGGCTGGAGCGTCAGCCCCGGGAACACCGCGACCGGCTCCGGGCCGGAGTCCAGGTGGAAGCGCTGTGCCAGCACCGCGAGCACGAGCACGGCCTCCACCAGCGCGAACCGGGCGCCCAGGCAGGCCCGCGGCCCGCCGCCGAAGGGGATCCAGGCCTGCTCCACCGCCAGCGGCCCGGCGTCCGCGTCCCACCGCTCGGGACGGAAGGCGCCCGGGTCCGGGAACCAGCGCGGGTCGCGGTGCATCGACCACGGGCTGGTCCACACCGCGGTCCCCGCGGGCACGCTCCGTCCGCCGATCGACGCCGCGTCCCCGGCGACCGCCGAGATCAGCCAGACCGGCGGGTACATCCGCAGGGCCTCCTTGACCACCTGCCGGGTCCAGGCCAGCCGCTCGTAGTCCTCGTACGCGGGCAGCCGCCCGCCGAGCACCCGGTCCAGCTCCTCCGCCAGCCGGTCCCGCGCCGCGGGGGCCGCCGACAGCAGCTGCCACGCCCAGGTCAGGGTGGTAGACGTGGTCTCGTGCCCGCCGATGTACAGCGTGATCGACTCGTCCCGCAGCTCCTTGCGCGACAGCGGGCCGCCGTGTTCGTCGCGGGCGGCCAGCAGCCGGCTCAGCAGGTCGTCCCGCTCCGCCCCACGGGCCGAGGCCGCTTCGTGCTCCCGGATCACATGCGCGATCTCCCGGTCCAGGACGTCCACGGCCCGGCGCATCCGGCGCCGACCCGGGGTCCGGACCCAGGGCGGCAGGAACAGCGTCAGACCGCGGAACTCGGCGCCCAGCTCGCGCTGGGCCGTGGCCATGGCCGCGCTGATCGGCGCCTCCCGGCCGGCCGTGTCGCTCCCGAACAGGGTGCGCACCGCTATCCGCTGGGTGAGCCCGGCCATCTCCCGGTGCACGTCGATGCGCCCGCCCTCGGCCCAGTCGCGGACCAGCGCGTCGGTGCACTCCACCATCGTGGCGGCGTACGAGCGCACCTGCCGCGGGCGCACGGCCGGTTGCACCAGCGCCCTCTTGCGCCGCCAGTCCGCACCGGTGGCGACGACGACACCGTTCCCGAGCAACTGGCGGAACGCCCAGCCCAGCTCCGTCGGCCGGAACGTCTTCTCCACGGAGCCGAGCAGCTCGCCGGCGTGCTCGGGCCGGGAGACCAGGACGTTGCGCTGCGGGCCGAGGGCCCACGGCACCCAGTCGCCGTACCCGTCGCGCAGGGACTCGAAGAAGGCCAGGGGATCCCGGGCGAAGGCCGGCAGGTTCCCGATGAAGGGCCACCGGCGCGGTCCGCGCTCGGTGCCCGGGGGCAGGAGGGTGGCGGTCACGCCCCGCATGGTCGCAGTGCCCCGCCCGCCCCGCCAGGCCCCGTGCGCCGCGGCCCGTGCGCCGCGGCCCGTGCGTCGCCACGGTCCGCGGCGCACGGTTCACGTCGGACGGGTCGCGCCGAACGGGCCGCCGGACGGGAGGCCGAGGCGCTCAGGGCGTGCGGGCCGCCCGCCCCACGGCCTCGACCAGCGGCAGCAGGCGGTGCGCCACCCGCTCCCGCAGCGCCACCTCGGTACGGGTCCGGACCACCCCCGGGAGCCGGATCAGCCGCTGGATCACGTCCTCCAGGTGGGCGTTGTCACGAGCCGCGACCCGGGTCAGCAGGTCACCGCCGCCGGTTATCGAGAACGCCTCGATGATCTCGGGAACCTCCGCCAGCGCCTCGCCGACCTCGTCGAGGTGTCCCTGGGTCACCTCGACGTGCACGAAGGCCAGTACCGGATGGCCGAGCGCGGCGGGGGAGAGCACCGGCCCGGTCCCGGTGATCACACCGGTGCGCTCCAGCCGGTCGAGCCGGGCCTGGAGGGTGCCGCGGGCGACCCCGAGGATCCGGGCGTACTCGCGGACGCTGGTACGCGGCTGTTCGATCAACAGGCGCAGAATCCGGGTGTCGAGCTCGTCCACCGCCATGCCGCGACTGTACCAATGGCACAGTGCCGGCCGGCGCCGACCGCTTCCTCCGCGAACGTCCGGCATCCGTGCGTTCCTGCACCGGTGCATCCGGACACCGGGGCTTGCCCGAATCCCGTACGGGGCAGGAGCCGAGGGGCGCGGAGAAGCGAAAGGGAAGCCCATGAGCGGTCTGAACTGCCTGGTCACCGGGGCCACCGGCTACATCGGCGGCCGGCTGGTGCCCGAGCTCCTCGACGCCGGCCACCGGGTCCGCTGCCTGGCCCGGTCCCCGGAGAAGCTGCGCGACCACCCCTGGGCGGGCCGCACCGAGATCGTCCGGGGCGACGCCGGCGACGAGGACTCCGTCGCGGCGGCCCTGGACGGCATCGACGTCGCCTACTACCTCGTCCACGCCCTCGGCGGCGGAACCGGATTCGAGGAACGCGACCGCGCCACCGCCCGCACCTTCGCCGAACGGGCCCGCGCCGCGGGCGTCCGCCGCATCGTCTACCTGGGCGGCCTCACCCCGGCCGGCATCCCCGCACACGCGCTCTCCGCGCACCTGCGCTCCCGTGCCGAGGTCGGCGGGATCCTGCTCGCCTCCGGCGTGCCGACGACCGTCCTGCGCGCCGCCGTGATCATCGGCTCCGGCTCCGCGTCCTTCGAGATGCTGCGCTACCTCACCGAACGACTGCCCGTCATGGTCACCCCCAGCTGGGTCGGCACCCGCGTCCAGCCCATCGCCGTCCGCGACGTCCTGCGCTACCTCGTCGGCAGCGCCACCATGCCGGCCGGGGTCAGCCGCGCCTTCGACATCGGCGGCCCCGACGTGGTCACGTACGAGACGATGATGCACCGCTACGCCGCCGTGGCCCAGCTCCCCCCGCGGTTCATCCTGCGGGTGCCGATGCTGACCCCCGGCCTGTCCAGCCACTGGATCGGTCTGATCACGCCGGTGCCGCGGGCCCTGGCCCGGCCGCTCGCCGAGTCGCTGCGCCACGAGGTGGTCTGTGCCGAGCACGACATCGCCCGGTGGGTCCCCGATCCGCCGGGCACCCCGATCGGCCTCGACCGGGCCCTGGAGCTCGCCCTGCAGCGGGTACGGGAGGCCCGGGTCACCACCCGCTGGTCCTCCGCCGGCGTGCCCGGCGCCCCGAGCGACCCGCTGCCCACCGACCCCGACTGGGCGGGCGGCAGCCTCTACACCGACCGGCGGGAACTCGCCGTCGAGGCCTCGCCCGCCGCCCTGTGGCGGGTGGTCGAGGGCATCGGCGGTGAGAACGGCTGGTACTCCTTCCCGCTGGCCTGGGCGGTACGGGGCTGGTTGGACCGGCTCGTCGGGGGCGTCGGCATCCGCCGCGGCCGGCGGGACGCCGCCCGGCTGCGGGTGGGCGACTCCCTGGACTTCTGGCGGGTGGAGGAGATCGAGCCGGGCCGGCTGCTGCGGCTGCGCGCCGAGATGCGGCTGCCAGGACTGGCATGGCTGGAGATGTACGCGGAGGCGGACGGCGCGGCCGGCTGCGCACGCTACCGGCAGCGGGCCCTGTTCCACCCGCACGGACTGCTCGGGCACCTCTACTGGTGGAGCGTGTCCCCGTTCCACGCCGTGGTCTTCGGCGGCATGGCCCGCAACATCGCCCGGGCCGCACAGCGCCTGGACGGCGAGGCGGCGACCGCATCCGCCGCACCCGTACCGGCAGAAGTACCGGACGACAGCCGCCCCCCGGAACACGGGCGGCCCTGACGCGGAGCGAGCACACATGGCGGAGCGAGCACACATGAACGTCGCGGTGGTCCTGTACACCTCCGACCTGCGCCTGCACGACCATCCGCCGCTGCGCGCGGCCCTGTCGTCCTGCGACCGCGTGGTGCCGCTCTTCGTCCGGGACCCCGCCGTCGACGCCGCCGGCTTCGCCGCCCCCAACCGGCTCGCCTTCCTCGCCGACTGCCTCGCCGACCTCGACGCGGCCCTGCGCGAGCGCGGCGGGCGCCTCGTGCTGCGCTCCGGCGACACCGTCGACGAGGTGTGCGCCCTCGTCCGCGAGCAGGACGCCGACGAGGTCCACATGGCGGCCGGCGTCAGCGCCTACGCCCGCGCCCGCGAGGAGCGGCTGCGCACCGCCCTGGAAGCGGAGGGCCGCCGTCTCTACGCCCACGAGGCGGTGGTCACGGCCGCCGCCCCGGGCTCCCTGGTCCCCGCCGGATCCGACCACTTCGCCGTGTTCACCCCGTACTTCCGCCGCTGGGCCGACGTCCCGCTGCGCCGGGTCCTCACCGCCCCGCGGTCGGTGCCCGTGCCCGACGGGATCGGCTCCGATCCACTGCCCCGGCGGCAGGCCGTCGCCGGGGTCTCCCCCGGGCTCGCGCGCGGCGGCGAGCGCGAGGCCCGCACGCTGCTGAGCCGCTGGCTGCACGGGGGACTCGCCCGTTACGAGGACCTCCACGACGATTTGGCCGGCGACGCCACCTCCCGCCTCTCCCCGCACCTGCACTTCGGTACGCTCTCGGCCACCGAGGCCGTCCAGCGCGCCCGCGCCGCGGGCGGCCCCGGCGGCGAGGCCTTCGTCCGGCAGCTGTGCTGGCGCGACTTCCACCACCAGGTGCTCGCCGCCCGCCCCGAGGCCGCCGCCCGGGACTACCGCGGCCGCGGGGACCAGTGGCGCACCGGGACGGCCGCCGAGGAGGAGACCGAGGCGTGGAAGGAGGGCCGCACCGGCTATCCGGTGGTCGACGCCGCCATGCGCCAGCTGCGCCACGAGGGCTGGATGCACAACCGCGGCCGGCTGCTCACCGCGAGTTTCCTCACCAAGACCCTGTACGTGGACTGGCGGGTCGGCGCCCGGCACTTCCTGGGCCTCCTCGTGGACGGCGACCTCGCCAACAACCAGCTCAACTGGCAGTGGGTGGCCGGCACGGGCACCGACACCCGGCCCAACCGGGTCCTCAACCCGGTCCGCCAAGGCCTCCGCTTCGACCCCGAGGGCCACTACGTGCACCGCTGGGTGCCGGAGCTCGCCGGACTCGACGCCCCGCGGCTGCACGAGCCCTGGCGGCTCCCCGGCCTGGAGCGGGCCCGGTACGACTACCCCGACCCCGTGGTCGAACTCGCCGACGGCCTCGACCGGTTCCGCCGGGGACGGGGAGTCGAATGAGCGTCCCTCCCCACCGCCACCGCCACCGCCGCGTCCGCCGCCTTCGCAGCGCTCCTGTCTCCGGGCGCCGCCCCGCGGCCGTATCGTGAGCGGCGTGGACAGCGCGCCCCCACCACCGAACGCGGCGGCACCGCCACCGAACGCGGCGCCCCCGCCCTCGGGAGCGGCAGCACCGTCCCTGCACGCGGCCGTACCGCCGCAGGACCCGTCGGCCGCCCTGAGCACCGGCGCGGTGGCCCGCCGCCTCGGCGTGTCCCCGACCACCGTCCGCTCCTGGGAGCGCCGGTATGCCATCGGCCCGGCCCACCGCGAGGACGGCCGGCACCGCCGCTGGACCCCGCAGGACATCGCCCGGCTGGAACTGATGTGCCGGCTCACCGCGCAGGGGGTCCCCCCGGCGGAGGCCGCCCGCACCGCCCGCGCCGGCGCCCCCGGCCGGCCCGTGCGGACCGCGTCGGCCGCCAGCCCGCCCGCAGCCCCGCCGCCCGGGACCCCGCCCCCCGCCCCGGGCGGCGGCCCCGGCGGGGTGCTGCCCCTGGGCACGGTCCGCCCCGAGTGCCGGGGCCTGTCCCGGGCCGCCGTACGCCTGGACGCGCCGGCGGTGGCCGACCGACTGGAGGCGGCCCTGGCCGAGCACGGCCTGGTCACCGCCTGGGAGGAGGTCATGGCACCGGCCCTGCACGCCGTCGGCCGCAAGTGGGCCACGGCCGGTGAGCGCTACGTGGAGGTCGAGCACCTGCTGTCCTGGCACATCTCCGGGGCCCTGCACCGGATCCGCCCACGGCCCGCCCCGCCGCGCACCCCGCCCGTCCTGCTGGCCTGCGTCCCCGGTGAACAGCACACCCTCCCCATCGAGGCCCTGACCGCGGCCCTCGGTGAACGGGGCGTGCCCACCCGGATGTTCGGTGCGGCCGTGCCCGCCGAAGCCCTGCACGACGCCGTGCGGCGCACCGGCCCGCGGGCCGTCGTGCTGTGGGCCCAGTCCCGCACCACCGCCGACCGGGCCCTGGCCCGCTCGGTGGCCGGCATCGAATGGGGCCTGCGGGGCGCCCGCACCCACTCGGCGCTGCTCCTCGCCGGGCCCGGCTGGGACGCCGGCCCGGCCGTGCCGCACGCCGGGCGGCTGCTCGGGCTGCGCTCGGCGCTCGAGCTCATCGCCCCGCCGGCACCGCCTCCGGGAGGGTCCGCCGCAACCGGTCCAGGGCCCGGCGCATGTGGCTCTTGACGGTGCCGAGGGGCAGCCCCGTGCGGTCCGCGATCTGGGTCTGGGTGAGGTCCCCGTAGAAAGCCAGGCGCAGCACCTGCTGCTGAGCCGAAGGCAGCCGAGCCAGTTCCCCGAGGACGAGGAGCCGGTCCACCGCCCGCTCCGCCTCCCCGAGGGGCGCGCTCCCCGGCCGGTCGGCCGCCCCGGGGGCCGCCCGGGCCGCGGCGGTCGCCGCACGGGCCCGCCGGGTCCGGGCGTCGAGGGCGTCGGCGACCTTGTGCCGGGTGATGCCGGTCAGCCAGGCCCCGAAGCCGCCCGAGCCCGGTCGGTAGCGGCCCCGGCCCCGCCAGGCCGCGAGGAACACCTGCTGAGTGACGTCCTCGGCCTCCCGCTCGTCGCCCAGGCACCGGTGGGCGAGGGCGTGGACCAGGGGCCGCCAGCGCCGGTACACCGCCTCCACACAGCGCTCGTCGCCCGCCGCGAACCCGGCGGCGAGCCACTCCTCCCGCTCTACTGCGTCCATGCACCGAGCCTCGCGAGCCGCCACCCGCCCGGCCACTCGCAGCGATTCCGCATCGAAATGCCGGGGCACGCGCCGGAGCGGCCGGCTACGGCCCGACCGGCTATCGTCCGGAGGGTGAGTGACCTGCTTCTGGTGAGGCACGGCGAGACCGAGTGGAGCGCCACGGGCCGGCACACCGGGCGCACCGACGTCCCGCTGACCGCCGACGGCGCCGACCAGGCCGTCTCCCTGGCCCCGTACTTCCTCGACCGGCAGCCGGCGCTGGTGCTGACCAGCCCGCTGCGCCGGGCCGTCGCCACCGCCCGCCTCGCCGGGCTGACCGCCGACGCCACCGACCCCGACCTGTGCGAATGGGACTACGGCGACTACGAGGGCGTCACCACCGAGGAGATCCGGCGCACCCGGCCGGACTGGTCCCTGTGGCGGGACGGCGTCCCGCCCGGCGACCCCGAGCACCCCGGCGAGGACGCGGCCCGCGTCGGCGCCCGCGCGGACCGCGTCCTCGCCCGGGTGGCCCCCGTCCTCGCCGCGGGTGGCGGCGACGCCGTCCTCGTCGCGCACGGCCACCTCCTGCGCGTCCTGACCGCCCGCTACCTGGGGCTGCCCCCACAGGACGGCCGGCTCTTCCTGCTGCGCACGGGCACCGTCAGCGAGCTGTCCACCGAGCACGGGCTGCCGGTGATCTCCGGCTGGAACACCCGCCCCTGAGCAGCGCGGTCACCGATCACCGCGGCAGCGGGCGCGAACACGTCGAGCGGCACACGAACGCGATCCCGTCGTAGTCCTGGAGGAGCGGTCATGCCGCGCCGCGCCCGGAAGAGCCCTTGCCTGACAGCAGGCCGAGGGCGTGGTGGGCGTCGCCGTACCGCTCGCTCGCCCAGGTGGCTGGCGACCGCCGTACGCGTCGTTCGCGATGTGCCCGGGGTGCGCCCGGACCGCCGACCGCACCCCGTCCCCGTCACGCGCGCGTGCTCGACGGCATCGTCCGCCGCCTCCGCCGTGGTCCGCGCCGCGGACTCCGCCCGGTGCGCTTCCAGGAAGGCGACGAGGGTCCGGACCGAACGCAGGAGCACACGGTCCGGGTCGTGCCGGGTGCCGGGCCGGGCGTGCGCCAGAGCACCTCCAGCCCGACGAGGTCCGCGACGCGCTGCGATGCGGTCGAGGCGTCGCCTCGTTCCCAGGCCCGCGAGAGGCCCGGACGGCGGACACCCCCCCAATGGCCCCCGCACGGCTGACGAAACGCCGCTTCCACTGGGCCAATGGCCCAGTGCGGCGGGGCTCATTTGAGCCGTCGGGCCGAGAGGTGGTTATCTGTGTCGTATCCATGTACTTGCGGCGCCGCGCAGCGCCGGGCGGCAACGAGGCCGGTCCGGAGCGCGGCGCCTTCGCCGTGCGCGCGCACCCGCCCACCACCCCCGGGCGGACGCCGGGCCCGGCGCGCACCACCGTGAGGGGGCGGCACACCGCCGTGAAGAGGATGTTCGTGGCTCCGGACCCGGGGCTCCTGAGACTGCGGAACTCGCTGCGGGCCGTGATCGGCGTAAGCCTCGCCGTGGCGGTGGCCGAACTGTGCGGCCTCTCCCTCACCGCGTCCATCACCGGGGGCCTGGCCGCGCTGCTCGCGCTCTTCACCGTGCTCGACGCAGGGGTGGGCGCGCAGCGCCTGACGACCGCGCTGCTGCCCGTCGCAGGGTTCCCCGTCCTCGCCCTGGCCACCACCCTGCACGGCATGCCCCACCTCCGCGACGCCGCCTTCCTCGCCGTCGTCTTCGTCGGGGTCTACGCCCGCCGTTTCGGACCCCGCGGGCACGCCCTCGGGATCTTCGGCTTCATGATGTTCTTCGTCACGCAGTTCCTGCACGCCGTCCCCGCCCAACTGCCCGAGCTGTACGCCGCCGTCGGGCTGGCCCTGCTGTCCGCCGCCGCGGTGCGGTTCGTGCTGTGGCCCATCGAGCGGCGCACCCCGCCCCCGCCCGCGCCGCCCGCCCTGCCCGGCACCGGCCTGGCCCGGCCGACCACCCGGCAGGCCTTCCAGGCCACCGCCGCCTGCGCCTTCGCCCTCGCCGTCGGCCAGGCGCTCTCCGAAGACCGCTGGTACTGGGCCGTCGGCACCGCCTGGTGGATCTTCGTCAACACCGCCTCCCGCGGTGAGACCCTCGTCCGCGGCTTCCGCCGGGTCCTGGGCACCGTCCTCGGCATCGCCGCCGGACTGCTGATCGCCGTACCGCTGCACGGCGCCCCCGCGCCCACCGCCGCGCTCGTCGCCGTCTGCGTCTTCGGCATCTTCTACACGGCCGCCCCCTCCTACTCCTGGATGATGTTCTTCGTCACCGTCATGGCGGGCCTGCTGTACGGCCTCCTCGGGGTCCTGCACCCCGGGCTGCTGCTCCTGCGCTTCCAGGAGACCGCCGTCGGCGCGCTCGGCGCCGCCCTCGCCGTGGCCCTGATCCTCCCGGTGACCACCCACGCCGCCAACGACGCCTGGATCCAGCGGGCCCTGTACTGCGTGCGCGCCGCCACCGCGGCCGCCCTCGACCGGCTCGCCGGCGACCCCGGGGCCGACCCCGCCCCGCACGCCGCCGAACTGGAGCTGCTCCTGGGCCGCGCCCGTGCGGCCCTCGCCCCGCTCGTCCACCCGCTGAGCCCGCTGCGCGCCCGCAAGGCCCGCGCCCGACAGGTCCTCGCGCTGCTCGACGACTGCGCCCGCGAGGTGCGCGGGCTGGTGGCCGTCGCCGCCGACCCGCAGGCCTCGCACGACGCCCGGCTGGCCGCCGCCTGCTGGCGGGTGGAGGCGGCGGTGGAGGCCCTGACCGCGGCCGAGGGCACGGCCGGACCCAACCCGCCGGCCGACCCGCGGCCCGCCGCCGCGGAGCCCGCCCTCGTCCACCTGCACGGCCTGGAGCACGCCCTGGTGGCCCTCCACGCCCCGCTGCGCACCGATCCGCGGGCACCGCTCGTCATCTCGGCCTGACCGGCCGCCCGGCCAGTCGGCCGCCCGGACGCCGGGGATCGTACGCCGCATGCTGTCGCCCCCGCAGGGCCTTCGTCCGAGGATCACCCGGTGGAGTGTTCCGGCCACGTGCACCGTCACCTGGTTGACCTGCGGCATGTACAACGGGTGATTCTTCACCGCACATTCATGCGGCACGTACAGGGTGGATCTGTCCGGACAGGGGGTAACGGCCCGGGATGGAAATACTTCGGGAACGCTCGACCACCGACCAGGTGTGGCAAGCGGCAGAGGAGTTCGTCCTGCTCTTCCATCGGGAGAATCCGCAGGCCGGTGACGCCCGCCGGCGGCTCGCCGAGGTACGGGCCGAGCTCGCGGACACCGGCACCTACCGGCACACCGCGCAGGAGCTGGCCCACGGGGCCCGGGTCGCCTGGCGCAACAGCAACCGCTGCATAGGCCGGCTGTACTGGAACTCCCTGCGCGTCCGTGACCGCCGCGGCCTGACCGACGCCGACGCCATCGCCGCAGAATGCTTCCAGCACCTGCGCGAGGCCACCAACGGCGGCCGGGTCAGACCCACCATCACCGTCTTCGCCCCGGACACCCCGGAGCGCCCCGGCCCGCTGATCTGGAGCGAGCAGCTGGTCCGGTACGCCGGCTACGGCGACCACCCGTCGATCACCGTCGGCGACGCCCGCAACGCCCCGCTCACCGGCGCCCTGCGCGCGCTCGGTTGGGACGGCGGCGCCGGCACCCCCTTCGACCTGCTGCCGCTGGTCGTCCAGGGGGTCGACGACAAGCCCCGCTGGTTCGACACCCCGGCCGACGCCGTGATGGAGGTGCCGATCGAGCATCCGGACGACCCCGGCTGGGCGGCCTGGGGGCTGCGCTGGCACGCAGTTCCGGCCATTTCCAACATGTGCCTGGAGATCGGCGGGATCCACTACCCGGCCGCGCCGTTCAACGGCTGGTACATGGGCACCGAGATCGGTGCCCGCAACCTCGCGGACACCGACCGGTACAACCTGCTCCCCGCGGTCGGCCGCCGCCTGGGCCTCGACACCTCCAGCGACCGCTCGCTGTGGAAGGACCGCGCCCTCGTCGAGCTCAACCGGGCCGTGCTGCACTCCTTCGACCGGGCGGGGGTCACCATCGCCGACCACCACAGCGAGTCCCGGCGGTTCCTCACCCACATGCAGCGGGAGGAGCGCAAGGGCCGTGAGGTGGGGGCGGACTGGTCCTGGATCGTGCCGCCGATCTCGGGCGCCGCTACCCCGGTCTTCCACCGCACGTACGAGGACCGGCCGAGCGCGACGACGTACGTGCACCACGTCGGCGCGGTGGAACGCGCCCGGGGCCGGGATTTGGTCTAGACCTTCTGTTACCGTCGCTCCGGCGGCATCCGGAACGACGGAGAGGGGCACCCCGTGAACGGCACGGACGGCACGCAGGGCACCCAGGGCCTGGACGGCGGGCGCGGAGCGGAACGGTCCGGCGGCCGCGGGCTGCGCGTCCACGTCGGCTCGTTCACCTCGGGAGGCGGCCGCGGCATCACCACCGCGGCCGTCGACCCCCGCACCGGGGCGCTGACCCTGCTCTCTGCCACCGACGAGCTCGCCGACCCCTCCTACCTCGCCTTCGACCACGGCACCGGCGTGCTCTACGCCGTCAGCGAGACCGAGCGCGGGGCGGTCGCCGCCTTCCGGCCCACCGACGGCGGCCTCACCGCCCTCGGCCCCGCCGTGCCGGTCGACGGCTCCGGGCCCACCCACCTCAGCATCGCCGGACGCCGGCTGCTCACCGCCAACTACACCTCCGGCAGCGTCAGCAGCCTCCCGATCGCCGCCGACGGCAGCCCCTCCGGACCCGCCCTGGTCCTCGCCCACCGGGGCGGCGGACCCGACGCGAGCCGGCAGGAGCGGCCGCACGCCCACCAGGTCCTGCCCGACCCGGGCGGCCGCTGGGTGCTGAGCGTCGACCTCGGCACCGACTCGGTCCGGGTCTGCGCACCGGACGCGGCCACGGGGGCGCTCCGGCTGCACGCGGAGACCGTCCTGCGGTCCGGATCGGGGCCGCGCCACCTCGCCTTCCACCCCGCCGGCCGGACGGTCTACGTGCTGCACGAGCTGGAGCCGCAGCTGACCGTCTGCCGCTGGGATCCGCAGGCCGGGCGGCTGGAACCGGTCGCCGAGGTCCCGCTCGCCCCGCAGGGCCTTCCCGAGGGCGTACGGGCCTACCCCTCGGCGGTGGTGGCCTCGCCCGACGGGTCCGTCCTCTGGGTCGCGGTCCGTGGCGCCGACACCATCGCCACCCTCTCGCTCGCCGAGGGAGCCGAGGGGCCCCGGCCCGCCGGAAGCGTGCCCTGTGGCGGCAGCTGGCCGCGCGACCTGGCCGTCGACCCCTCGGGGCGCCGGCTGTACGCGGCCAACGAGCACTCCGGCGACGTCACCTGGTTCGACGTGGACCCGCGGACCGGGCAACCCCGCCGGGCCGGCTCCCTGCCCGTCCCGGCGGCCGCCTGCGTGGTCTTCGCCTGACCGGACGCCGGCCGACGGAACGCCCTCGGACCGTGGCCCCGAAAGACCGCGAGGGCCCGCCCCCGGAGAACGGGGAGCGGGCCCTGGTGTGGAACGGGGGGAGCCGGGTCAGCGGGCGGCGGAAGCTCCCTGGCTGATCCCGACGGCCGCGGCGTACTGCGTCACGACGAGCTTGCCCAGCGCGCCGTACGCGCCCAGCACCTCGGCAGCCGCGCAGTCGGCCTCCTTGGCCGCCGTGTCCAGCAGCCCCTCGGCGGCCTCCGGGCCGATCAGGTACGGCGCCAGCGCGAGCTGCGTCGAGCCCTCGCTGCGCAGCTGCTCGGCGACCGCGGCGACCGAGCCCTCCTGGTCCAGCGCGGCGGCCTTGACCGGCACCGCGAGGCGGGCGGCCAGCAGCATGCCGGTCACCCCTGCGACCTGGACGGCCTCCTCGCCGCCGGTGGTGGCCACGATGATGCCGTCGGCGGCGGTGGTCACGGTGAACAGGCGGGCGCGGTCGGCGCGGGCCAGGCCGGCCTCCGACAGGCGCACGTGCAGGCCCTCGGCGAGCAGCGGGTGCGGGCCGAGCACCTCGGCCAGCTCGACGGCGGCCGAGGAGTCCATCACGGCCTGGCGGATCCGGCGCAGCAGGTCGGCGTCCGGGCCGGCGAGCAGCGGGACGACCACGGCGTCCGGGCCGGTCGGCTCGGGCACCTCGTGCCCGGCGGCGCGGGCGAACTCGGCGCGGGCGACCCGCTCGCCCGCGACCGCGGTCAGCACGGTCGACAGCGACGGGAACTCGGCGCCCTCGTCGCCCTCACCCTCCAGGAAGCCGATACGGGCCTCCAGGCCGGGGAGCTCGGAGCGGCCGATGCTGATGATCTCTTCCGCGAGACCGCGCGACGCGGCCGAGGGGGCGCCGGGCACGGCGAGCACCAGCGCGGGCGCTCCCTCGGGGGCCACCGCGGGCTCGGGCCGGCGGTGGCGTCCGGTCTGGCGGGGTCGCGGCATTCGTACGGGCAGGCCATTTGCGGGCCCAGTGGGGGAGCTCATGGCGCCGCATGCTACTGGCTTATCGGAACCAGGTGTTCGGTCAGGGTCCATCCGGGCGGCATCTGTCCGTATTTATCCGATGAATGTCGTATAAGGTTCAACTGAACATCAACCGGCCGCCAGCGACCGGCTTACATCAGCCGGCAGGAAGCCGCCAGTCCACCGGCTGCGCCCCCTGCCGGACCAGGAGGTCGTTGGCCCGGCTGAACGGCCGGGAGCCGAAGAACCCGTTGTCGGCGGACATGGGGGAGGGGTGGACCGACTCCACGGCCGGCAACTGGCCGAGCAGCGGCCGCACGTTGCGCGCGGGTCGGCCCCACAGGATCGACACCAGCGGCTTGTCGCGCGCCGCAAGCGCCCGGATCGCCTGCTCGGTGACCGCTTCCCAGCCCTTGCCCTGGTGGCCGTTGGTCTTGCGCGGGGCCGTGGTGAGCGACCGGTTCAGCAGCAGCACGCCCTGGCGGGCCCACGGGGTCAGGTCGCCGTTGGCCGGGCGCGGCAGGCCGAGGTCGGTGTGGAGCTCGCGGAAGATGTTCTCCAGGCTCGGCGGCAGCGGGCGCACCTCGGGCGCCACCGAGAAGGACAGGCCCATCGCGTGCCCCGGGGTGGGGTACGGGTCCTGTCCGACGATGAGCACCTTCACCTCGTCGAAGGGCTGCTGGAACGCCCGCAGGACGTTCGCCCCGGACGGGAGGTAGGTCCTGCCCGCCGCGATCTCGGCGCGCAGGAAGTCGCCCATCGCGGCGATCTGCGCCGCCACCGGCTCCAGAGCGCGGGCCCAGCCCGGCTCGACGATCTCGTTCAACGGTCGTGCTGCCACAGCGAGTCACTCTACTGGCCGAATCGGCCGCCCCGCACCGCCGCCCCGGGAGCACGTCCCGCCCCGCCTCAACCGCCCGCGGTGTCCCGGCCGTCGAGCACCGCCGCCCGTACGCACAGCACGTCCGGCAGGTGTGCCGCGAGCAGCTGCCAGCTCTCACCGTCGTCGTCGCTGGCGTACAACTCGCCGTTGCGGTTGCCGAAATAGACGCCCGCCGGGTCGGCGTCGTCCGTGCACAGGGCGTCGCGCAGCACCGTGCCGTAGTGGTCCCCGTCCGGGAGCCCGCGGGTGAGCGGCTCCCAGGTGGCGCCCGCGTCCCTGGTGCGGAAGACCCGGCACCGGTGCTCTGCGGGCACCCGGTCGGAGTCGGCGTTGAGCGGGAAGACGTAGGCGGTGCCGGGGCGGTGCGGGTGCGCGGCCACGGCGAAGCCGAAGTCGGACGGCAGGCCGCCACCGATGTCCGTCCACTGCCCGCCCGCGTCGTCGCTGCGGTACACGCCCCAGTGGTTCTGCAGGTACAGCCGGTTCCGGTCGCCGGCGTCCTGGACGACCTTGTGGACGCACTGGCCGAATTCCGGATGCGGGTCCGGGAGGAACACCGCCGAGACGCCGCGGTTGGCCGGGATCCAGCTGGCGCCGCCGTCCCGGGTGCGGAACACGCCCGCGGTGGACACGGCCACCGTCACCGCGGCCGGGTCCGCCGGGTCGGTCAGGACCGTGTGCAGCCCCTCGCCCCCGCCGCCCGGAACCCAGTTCCCGCGGGTCGGGTGCTCCCACAGTGCGCGGACCAGCTCGAAGCTCCTGCCGCGGTCCGTCGAGCGGAACAGGGCCGCCGGCTCGGTGCCCGCGTACACCACGTCCGGCGCCTCGGGGCCGGCCGGGTGCAACTGCCAGACCCGCTCCAGCGAGACGCCGGTGTCCTGCGGGAACCGCACTGCGGGCGCGGGCGGTTCCTGCCAGCTCGCTCCCAGGTCGTCCGAGGTGAACACCGACGGCCCCCAGTGGGAGCTGTCCCCGGCGGCGAGCAGCCGCGGCGCCGGCCCGCGCCGGTCGATCGCGACCGCGTACACCGCCTGGGCGTTGAAGTGCGGCCCGTCGAACCGCCACGGGCCGCCCGCCTCCCGGCGGCCGATGAAGAGCCCCTTGCGCGTCCCCGCGAGGAGCAGGACCTCTGGCACCTCCGACACCTCCGACACCTCCGACACCTCCGGCATCTCCGACGACTGCTCCGACCGCCGTCCCGGTCGTCGCGCCGATCGTCTTCCGGCCAGTCTGCACCCGCCCGTCGACCACGGCCCGGCGGCCGCACCGCAGCCCTGTCCGGCTGATCGGCATCGACCGGCAGGGGCGTGAAAAGTGTGGCTACTTGATCGTAGGAGGGCGAAAGGGGTTGACTTCCAGCCTCAGCCACTGCTCGCGAGAGGCACTACGTGGTCACAGAGCACCTTTCCCCTCTCGACCTCGCCTTCTGGCGGATCGAGTCCGCCGACCACCCCATGCATCTCGGCGCCCTCGCGGTCTTCGAAGCCGCCACCCAGGACCCCGACCCCGCGGCCCGCGCCGCCGCACTCCTCACCGCCCGCTGCACGACCGTGCCCGGCCTGCGTCGCCGGATCCACGACGTGCTGCTGCCCGTCGGCGCCGCCGCCTGGGCGCCCGACGCGGACTTCGATCCGGCCCGGCACGTCTTCCTCGTCCGCACCCCGGACCCGCGGGCCGCGGCGGGCCCGCTGATGGCCCGGCCCCTCGACCGGGACCGGCCGCCGTGGGAGGCGCACGTCCTGGCCGGACCCGATCCGTGCTCCTTCGCCGTCCTGTTCAAGTTCCACCACGCCCTCGCCGACGGGCTCGCGGCCCTCGCCCTCGCGGCCACCCTCTTCGACGAGGGCCCGACCGTACGGGGACTCGCGCGCCCGCGGCCCGAACCCCCTGCCCCCGTCCCCGCCCTGCGCGACCTCCCCGGCCTCCTGGCCACCCGGATCCAGGGTGTCGGGCAGGCCCTGGAGATCGGTGCGGCCATGGCCCGCTCCGGCCTGCCCCTCGCCGTCCCCGCCGCGCTGACCGCGGGCGCCGGCGGGACCGGAACCCGAGCCGTCGCCGGCCTCGCCCTCGCCCTGGACGACGTCAACCGCATCCGCAAGGTCGCCGGCGGCACCGTCAACGACGTCCTGATCACCCTGGTCGCGGGGGGCCTGCGGCGCTGGCTCACCGACCGCGGCGACACCCTCCCCGAGGGGCCCGGCCCGCGCGCCCTGATACCGGTATCCCGCCGCAGGCCCGGCGCCGACCCGCGGTACGGCAACCGGCTCTCCGGCTACCTGCTGCGGCTCCCGATCGAAGAGCCGGATCCGATGCGCCGACTGGAGCGGGTCCGGACCGGCATGAACCGCAACAAGGAGGCCGGGCCCACGCGGGGCGCCGGGGCCGTCGCCCTGCTCGCCGACCACGTGCACCCGCTCGGCCATCGGCTGGGCGGTCCGCTGGTCGCCCAGGCGGCCCGGCTGCTCTTCGACATCCTGGTCACCAGCGTCCCGCTGCCCGGCTTCACCTTCACCCTCGGCGGCAGCCGGGTCCGGGAGGTCTACCCGCTGGCCCCACTGGCCCGCGGACACGCCCTCGCCGTCGCCGTGTCCACGTACAAGGACACGGTCCACTACGGCCTGGTCGCCGACGCGGCGGCCGTACCGGACCTGGCCGCCCTCGCAGAGGCCCTCCGCGAGGAACTCGACACCCTGGTCCGCGAGGTCTCGTAACCGCCGCCCCGGGGCCGCCGCCCGCCCCGGGGCCGCCGCCCGCCCCGGGGCCGCCGCCCGGCCCGGGCGGCGGCCCCGGCGCGCGGTTCCGGCAGGTCAGCCGGTCGGGCCGGTCACGGCGGCCGCGCCCAGGAGGCCGGCCCAGTCCGGGATCTTCACCGAGTGGCGGCCCAGTGAACGGCCCAGTTCGGCCTCGGCCGCCTCGATCGCCAGCCAGCCCGGCCACTCCACCGGGCGCAGCCCGGCCGCCCGCAGTGCCTCCAGCGGGTCGTCCGGCAGGTTCCGCCGGGCCAGCGCGCCCGCGTCCTGGAGCAGGGAGGAGGCCGTCTCCTTCGCGCAGGGCCGGTTGGTGCCGATGACGCCGGTCGGGCCGCGCTTGATCCAGCCGGCCACGTACTCCCCGATCGAGGCCCGCCCGGCGCGCACCACCCGGCCCGCCGCGTGCGGAACGGTGGCGGTGGCCGGGTCGAACGGCAGGCCGGCCAGCGGAACCCCCTGGTAGCCGACCGAGCGCAGCACCAGCTGGGCCTCGACGTCCTCGTACGCGCCGGTTCCGGTGACCCCGCCGCGGCCGTCCGGGGCGGTCCGCTCGAACCGCATCGCGGTGACCCGCCCGTCGACGCCGCCGAGCACCTCGACGGGGCGCAGGTGGAACCGCAGCGCGATCCGCCGCCCCGCGTCGTCCGCCGGAGCGGGATCCTGCCCGGCCCAGCCGCGCAGCACCTCCAGGTTGCGCCGGGCCACCGCGGGCAGGGCGGCGGCCGCCGCCGGGCCGCCCGCGTAGGCGGGGTCGATCGCCAGCTCGGCCGCGTCGACCCGGACGCCCACCCCGGGCAGCGTGCCCAGCTCCCGCAGCTCCTTGGTGGTGAACTTGCCCTGTGAGGGGCCGCGCCGGGCCACCATCGTCACCGAGCGCACCCCGCTGTCCGCGAGCACGCCGAGCGCCGGCTGCGGCATGTCGGTGGGCGCGAGCTCCGGTTCGCCGCGGGCCAGCATCCGCGTCACGTCCACGGCCACGTTGCCCGCCCCGACGACCACCGCCGAGCGGACACCGGCCAGGTCGAAGTCCTCGCCCGCGGCGTCCGGGTGCCCGCTGTACCAGGCCACGAAGGCGGTCGCGGACCGCACCCCGGCCAGTTCCTCGCCGGGGATGCCGAGCAGCCGGTCGCGCGCGGCGCCCACGCAGTACACCACCGCGTGGTAGAGCTCCAGCATCCGCTCGGTGGGCAGCTGCGCCCCGCCGACCTCGACGTTGCCGAGGAAGCGGATCCGCTCGTCCTCCAGCACCGTGCGCAGGTTGCCCTGCAGCGATTTGATCTTCTCGTGGTCGGGGGCCACCCCGTACCGCACGAGCCCGTACGGGGCCGGGAGCCGGTCCAGTACGTCGACGCGCACGCCGGGCACCTCGCGCTGCTGGACCAGGGTCTGGGCGACGTAGACCCCGCTCGGGCCCGAACCGACGACGGCGACACGAAGCACGGCGGAACTCCTCCCGCGGGGACTCCAGCATGGCACCGGGCGGGGCGGGCGTCAGCCCATCGCGCGCATTCGGTGGATCTCGGCGCTCTGGGTGGCCACGACCTCGTTGGCCATCTCCTCCACGGCCAGGTTGTTGCCGCCGGCGAGGACCTCGCCGGCCATCTTCAGGGCGCCTTCGTGGTGGGCGGTCATCAGGGTGAGGAAGAGCCGGTCGAAGTCGGCGCCGCGGGCGCCGGCCAGGTCCTGCATCTGCTGCTCGGTGGCCATGCCGGGCATCGCGCCGTGGTCGTGGTCGTGGCCCTCGGTCTGAGCCCGGCCCTGGTCCTGGTCCTGGCCGTGGTCGTGTCCTCCCCCGGTCGGGGCCGCCCCGGGCTCCGGGTGCCGTGCCAGCCAGGACCGCATGACGGCGATCTCGGGCTGCTGGGCGGCCGCGATCCGTTCGGCGAGCCGTCTGACCCCGTCGGCGGAGGCGCGGGTCGGGGCGAGGGCGGTCATGTCGAGGGCCTGCCGGTGGTGTTCGACCATGCGCCGGACGTAGGAGCGGTCGGCCGCGTTGGGGCTGTCGTCGGGCTGCCTCCGGGCGGCTTCGCCGGGGGAGAGGGTGCGGGCCGCCTCGCCCGGCCGGCCGGGCGCGATGACCGCGGGCCCGTCGGCCCCGGGGGCCCCGCCGGGGTCGCCCCGGCAGCCGGCGAGGGCGAGCAGGACTCCGGTGGCGGCGACCGCCCGGATGATTCGACCGGGTAACCCCTTTGCCATGTCCATGGTAAGGAACATACTGCGTGGGTCCTCATTCCGATCCCATCCGGAACGGAATCGAACGGACCTCATGGGAGGGCACAGTGACCTCGAACCACACCAGCGGGCTGCCCCGCAGACGGCGCGCCGGCCGGCGCGCCCCCGGGGTGTTCGCCGTCGCGGCCGGACTGCTCGCGGCGTTCCTGTCCGCCGGGCCCGCTTCGGCCACCCCCGACCCGGGCGAGTTACTGCCCGGGGGCGACTTCCCGCGCAGTTCGTCCCCCGCCACCGGCCGCGAACCGGCCGCCGGAGAGATCCCGGGCCAGGACCAGGTGGTCCACAGCGGCAACATCAAGCCGCTGACCAACGTCCCCAGTTCGTTCCCGGAGACCGTCAACTCCGACCTGGCCTTCCAGGGCCGGTACGCCTTCGCCGGCAACTACAACGGCTTCACCATCTACGACATCGCCGACCCCAGGGCCCCGAAGACCGTCAGCACGGTGCTCTGCCCCGGCGGCCAGAACGACGTCTCGGTCCACGGCGACCTGCTCTTCCTCTCCACCGACTCCTCCCGCAGCGACGACTCCTGCAACAGCGTGTCGCAGCCCGCCACGGAGAAGTCCTCCTGGGAGGGCATCAAGATCTTCGACATCAAGGACAAGAAGCACCCGAAGTACGTCAAGTCCGTCGAGACCGCCTGTGGTTCGCACACCCACACGCTCGTGCCGAGCGGCCCGGACGTCTACGTCTACGTCGCCTCGTACTCGCCGAACGAGGCCTTCCCGGACTGCCGGCCCCCGCACGACGGCATCTCCGTGATCAAGGTCCCGCGCAAGGCCCCGACCCAGGCGGCCGTCGTCTCCTTCCCCGTCCTCTTCCCGGACGGCGGCAACCCGGGCGCGCCCACCAACCCCGGAGTCTCCAAGACCACCGGCTGCCACGACATCACCGTGCTGCCCTCGAAGAAGCTGGCCGCGGGCGCCTGCATGGGTGACGGCATCCTCTTCGACATCGCCGACCCCGAGCGACCGCGGGTCATCGACCGGGTGCAGGACAACGTGAACTTCGCGTTCTGGCACTCGGCCACCTTCAACCAGGATGCGGACAAGGTGGTGTTCACCGACGAGCTCGGCGGCGGTGGCGGCGCCACCTGCAACGAGGCCACCGGCCCGAACCGCGGGGCCGACGGCATCTACGACATCACCGGCCGCGGGGACCAGCGCAAGCTCGTCTTCCGCAGCTACTTCAAGATCCCGCGCCACCAGGCCGACACCGAGAACTGCGTCGCCCACAACGGCTCCCTGGTCCCGGCGCTCGGCCGCGACATCATGGTCCAGGCCTGGTACCAGGGCGGCGTCTCCGTCTGGGACTTCACCGACTCGTCGCGGCCCCAGGAGATCGGCTACTTCGAACGCGGCCCGCTCGGCCCCGGCTCGCTGCCGATCGGCGGCTCCTGGTCGGCGTACTACTACAACGGCCACATCTACTCGAACGACATCGTCAAGGGCCTCGACGTGCTCCGGATCGACGACTGGCGCACCGAGAGCGCCAAGTGGGTCCGGCTGGACCGGCTGAACGTCCAGACACAGCCCGAGTACCGCTGACGTACCACTGACGCCAACCGGCTGACACCGGGGCGGGTCGCAAGGCCCGTCCCGGCGGGCTGCGGGCAGGATGCGCCCATGGCATCCAGCACCGAGGTCCCGGGGAGTGCGGCGAAGTCGGGGGTCGTGCTGCTGACCTTCGCCTCGGGACAGTTCCTGATGGCGCTGGACAGCTCGGTCATGAACGTCTCGATCGCGTCGGTGGCCGAGGACGTGGGCACCACCGTGACCGGGATCCAGGGGGCGATCACCGCCTACACCCTGGTCATGGCCATGTGCATGATTCCCGGCGGCAAGGTCGGCGTGCTCCTCGGCCGCAAACGCGCCTTCATGGCGGGGTGCGTGATCTACGGCTGCGGATCCCTGACGACCTCGCTCGCCCCCAACCTCACCGTGCTCCTGCTGGGGTGGTCCTTCCTCGAAGGAGTCGGCGCCGCGCTGATCCTCCCCGCGATCGTCGCACTGGTCGCGGGCAACTTCACCGCTGAGCGCCGTCCCGCCGCCTACGGGATCGTGGCCGCCGCCGGTGCCGTCGCGATCGCCGTCGGGCCGCTCATCGGCGGCGTGGCGACCACGTACTTCTCCTGGCGGTGGGTCTTCGCCGGCGAGGTCGTCCTCGTACTCGTCATCCTCTACTTCGCCCGCCGCCTCTCCGACGCCCCGCCCGAGGCCCGTTCCCGCATCGACCTCGCAGGTGTAGCGCTGTCCGCGCTCGGCCTCGGCGCTTTCGTCTACGGCATCCTGCGGGCCGGCGAATGGGGCTGGTTCGTCCCGAAGGCCGGCGCCCCCGCCCTGCTCGGCATCTCACTCACCGTCTGGCTCATGCTGGCCGGCCTGTTCCTCATCCGGATCTTCCTCGGCTGGGAAGCCCGCCTCGTCGCGCACCGCCGGGATCCGCTGCTGGACCCCGGACTGCTCGGGAACCGGCAGCTCGCCGGGGGCCTGACGATGTTCTTCTTCCAGTACTTCGTGCAGATGGGCGTGTTCTTCCTCGTCCCGCTCTACCTGTCGGTCGCCCTCGGCCTGTCCGCCCTCGCGACCGGCCTGCGGCTGCTGCCGCTCTCACTGTCCCTGCTCGCCGCCGCGACCTTGATCCCCAAGCTACGCCCGCAGGCCTCCCCGCGGCGCGTGGTCCGCCTGGGCCTGCTGGCCCTGCTCGCTGGCGCCGTGGTGCTTCTCATCGCGCTCGACGCGGACGCGGACGCGGCAGTGGTGACGGTGCCGCTCCTGCTGGTCGGGCTCGGCATGGGGGCGCTCGCCTCCCAGCTCGGTGCGGTCACGGTCTCCGCGGTGCCGGACGAGCGGACCGCAGAGGTCGGCGGCGTGCAGAACGCCGTCACCAACCTCGGCTCCTCCATCGGTACCGCAGTCGCCGGATCGATCCTGATCGCCACGCTCACGACCTCGTTCCTGACCGCCATCGAGGAGAATCCGGCGGTCCCGGACGAGGTCGCCGCCCAGGCCGTCGTCCAGCTCGAGAGCGGAGCGCCCTTCGTGTCCGACGCCCAGCTCCAAACCGCCCTGGACGAGGCCGGCACGAGCCCCGAGGCCGCTCAGGCCGCGACGGACGCGAACGCCGAGGCACGGCTCGACGGTCTGCGGGCCGCGCTCGCCGTCCTCGCCTTCACGACCGTCTTCGCCCTCTTCTTCACCGAACGGATCCCCGACCGCCAGTCCGGATCGCCGGCACCGGCACCGGCGCCGTAGCGCGGCCCGCGGGCAGCGGCTCACACCGGAGCGAGCCGGACCCCGCCCTCCGGCGGGTCGGCCTGCGGCGGAACGCCCAGCTCCCAGTCCAGCCCGTAGCGCTGGAACAACTCGGCCCGCAGCCGCGCCGACGGCATCGGCGCACCCGGCAGCAGCACCGCCACCACCGCACCCATCAGCAGCGCCCGCAGCAACGGGTAGTCGGCGTCCACGTCCGCCGACCCGTACCGCGCCACGGTGTCCCGCAGCAGGGCGGCCAGCCGCTGCTGCTCCGGGCACTGCACGAACCCCTCGGCCTGCAGGATGCCCGCCATGTGCGTCCGCATCAGCAGCGGCTCGTCCCGCGCCAGCCCCAGCACCGCGTCGATGGCACGGGCCAGCCGCTCACGGCCGTCGGCGGTGCGCGGCTCCCGCTCCAGGGCCGCCTCCAGGGTGCGGTGCATCAGCCGGTGCACCGCCGACTGGAGCAGTTGCCGCTTGCCCGGGAAGTAGTAGGAGACCAGGCCGCGGGCGGTGCCGGCGCGGTCGGCGATGTCGCCGAGGGTCGTGGCCTCGTAGCCCCGCTCGGCCACCAGATCGACCGTGGCCTGGAGCAGCCGCTCCCGGGAACGTCTGCGCAATTCTTCATTGACCGATGCGCGGCGCGGGGACATGCTTACTCCTGCGTTGACTGGCTTCCAGCCAATATACTCAGCGCACGGGAGGGGCTGCTCTGCGCGACGCGGGGGATCGCGCAGGGCAGGCACGCCCTCGTCTCACCCAGCGGCGTCTTCCGGCCGCTCCCGCCGCCCCGGCCAGCCGACCGCCAGCGCCGCCAGGGCCGCGCCCATCAGCCAGCCGGCCAGCACGTCCGAAGGCCAGTGCACGCCCAGGTAGACCCGGGTGAAGCCGACCCCGAGCACCGAGACGGCGGCCAGCACCCAGGCCGCGCGCACCCACGCCCGTGGGGCGGACGGCTGCAGCAGCCACAGCAGCATCCCGCACACCGCCGCCGCCGTCATGGCGTGTCCGGAAGGGAAGGCCGCGAAATGCGCCGCGTCCACCGGGTCCGGCCACACCGGCCGGTCCCGGCCCACCGCCTCCTTCATCCCCTGCGACACCGCCGCCGCGGCCACCGTGGCCCCGGCCACCCGCACGGCGCGCCGCCGGTCGGCCCGAAGCCACAACCACACGCAGGCCAGGGCCGCCAGGGCGCGCATCGTCCAGGGGTCCCAGACCCAGTCGCTGAGCACCCGCACGACGCCGGTCACCCCCGGACGGGCCACGGCGACCGTGTGCAGGTCCCGCGCGACCAGCGCGTCGAGGCGCAGCAGCGGCTGCCACCGGATCGCGACCAGCACCGTCAGCAGGGCCGCGAGCACCGCGCAGCCGATTCCCACCCGCCGCACCCGCCCGCTTCGCATGCGGAAGATCCTTGCACCCTCCCGGTCCGCGGCACCGCCGCCCACGGGAGGCGCGCCGCGGGTCGCACCCCCGCCCGCCTCGCTCCGGACGGCGTTCAGGTGAGCGCGCTCAGTCCGGGGACGAAGGCCACCAGCAGCGGGACCGCCGGCACCAGCGTGGCCAGCGCCGTCAGCCGCAGCCGGCGGCCCGGCGACATCCGCGGCGTCGCCGACAGCAGCCTCCGCACCCGTTCGGGTACGTGCGGCTGCGGCGCGGGGGAGGGCCCGAAGACCCCGCGGTCCTCGTTGAGCCCGACCAGCGCGAGGGCGATGGTCAGCCGCCCGTAGCGGCGCGAGGCGACGTCGTCCGCGGCCAGTTCGACCAGCCGGACGATCTCCGCCTCGAACGCCGCGAACACCGGTACCTGCGGGAAGCCGCCGGCCAGCGCCCGCGAGCAGTGCAACAGCCAGTCGTGGCGGGCCGCCGCGTGCCCCTGCTCGTGCGCCAGCACGGCGTCCAGCTGGCTGCCCTTCAGCCGCCCGAGTGCAGCCGTGGTCACCACGAGCTGCGGCGCCGCCCCCGGAAGCCACCACGCCTCCGGCCGCGGCCCCTCCAGCACCACGAGCCGCGCCCCGCCCGGGTCCTCCCCGGGCAGCAGTGGCGCCCGCACCAGCAGTTCGGCGCCCCGCGCCCGACGCCCGGCCCGCGCCCGCAGCACCTCCCGGGCCAGCCGGAGCCCGCTCCACAGCCCGCCGCCCGCCAGCAGCAGTGCGGTGCCGGCGGCCCACGGGCCGCCGGCCGGGCCCAGGGCGTACGCGTCGACCACCCCGTGCGGGGCGGCCGCGAAGAGCCGGCCCCGTACCGCGTGCCAGGCGGCGGCCGCACTGAGCAGCATCGACAGGGCGAAGCACAGCAGGACCGCACCCACCACGCACTGCCACACCCACAGGGCGACGACGGGTTCGCGCTCGGGCCATTCGGCCCTGGCCAGCAGCCGGGGGGCGAGCACCGCGGTCACGGCGCCGAGCAACAGGAGAACGGCGGGGACCATCATGTCCGCCAGCCTATGAGCGCCGGACTACCCTCGGGTACGCACTCGCGCCATTGGTGACGCAGGACACGTTTCCAGGCACCCTGCGGGGCGCCGGCCGCCCCCTCCCCGGGGCTTTCCGACGGTCGGTCACATCCCGAGCAGCATCGCCAACATCCCCATTCCCATGGCGAGTCGGCAGGCCCGCGCCAGCTCCGCCGACCCCGCCGCCCCCCCGTCCCCGCCCACCGCCGGCACGCCCGCGGCGCCCGCCGCAGGAGCCGCCGGGCCCGCCGCCACCAGCCGCGCCCCGCCCAGCAGGACGTACCCCGCGAAGTACACGAGGAGCACGGCGGTGACGAGCGGACGGCCCGCCCAGACCGCCGCCCCCCTCCCGTGGCCCGAGGCCATCGTCAGCGCCATGTAGGCCATCGCCAGCGAACCGATCAGGTGGTGGGCGTGGTGCAGGCCCTCCCGCAGCAGCCACAGCGCGTGCACCGCGGCCCCGCAGAAGACCGCCAGCAGCACCTCCGGCCCCCACGGCCCGATGCCCGGCGGCGCGGCCATGGCCGCCGTGCCGAGGCCCATCAGCGCCTCGCCCGCCGCCGCGCCGCGCGCCCGCCGGCCGCCTCTGCGTGCGCGCCCCAGGCAGTACGCACCGCTCACCGCGCACAGCAGGACGAGCAGCCAGGCGGGAAGGGCGGCGGGAGAGGACCAGGAGGACATCGCGGGACCGTGCACGGCGGGAACCCCCCGGTTCGACGGCGTCACGGTGAACAGATGCCCCGGCCCACGGGCCCGCACGCAGGGCCGCGTTAGGCTGTCCGTGCAGCACCGGGCATGTCATATGCCGCTGAGCGCACAGCAGAACGGAGCCCCGATGTCGACCACCGCCCAGCCCGCCGCACTGGAATTCCGTACCGCCGTCGAAGCGGACGTGCCGGCCCTCGTCGCGCTCGTCGAGTCGGCGTACCGCGGGGACGCCAGCCGGGCCGGCTGGACCACGGAGGCGGACTTCCTGGACGGGCAGCGCACCGACCCGGACGGGGTGCGGGCCGTCATCGACGCCCCCGACGGCATCCTGCTCGTCGTCGAGCGTTCGGGCGAGATGGTCGCCTGCTGCCAGCTCGAACACCGCGGGGACCACGTGTACTTCGGGATGTTCGCCGTCCGCCCCGGGCTCCAGGGCGGCGGCCTCGGCAAGGAGGTCCTCGCCGAGGCGGAGCGCCGGGCCCGGGATACCTGGGGCGCCCGGGAGATGCGGATGACGGTGGTGAACGTCCGGGAGGAGCTCATCGCCTACTACGTGCGCCGCGGTTACCGCCGCACCGGCGAGCTGAGTCCCTTCCCCTACGGCGACGAGCGCTTCGGCGTCCCGCTCCGCGACGACCTGGCCTTCGAACTCCTGGTCAAGGGCCTGTAGGAGTCAGGGACGGCCGGTTGTAAGCGAGGGCCGGTGGGAAGGGTCCACCCGCCGGTCCGCCTCCGCAGCCGGACCCGTCAGGCCGTGAACCGGCCGGTGCTGCGGATCTCGGGGAAGTCGGTGGCCACCCCGTCCAGTTCGAGCGCCCGCGCCAGCCGCAGGTGCTCCAGCGAGTTGACCGTCCAGCCCGTCACCCGCAGCCCCGCCCGGTGCGCCGCGACCACCGTGTCCAGGGTCAGCCGGCGCAGGTTCAGCGCGAGCGTCCGCGCCCCCGCGGCCCGCGCCCGGTCCACGACGTCCTCGGCCGCGTCCCCGCCCAGGTCCGACTGGAGGACGGTCCGCACGCCGGGGGCGAGCCGGGCCGCCTCGGCGAGCACCGCGTCGTGGAACGAGGCCACCTCCACCCGCGCGGCCAGGTCCCGGCCCGCGACCAGCTCCGCCAGTGCCACGGCCGTCGGCCCGTCCTGGACCGCCACCTGCAACGGCGTCCGTACGGCGTCCAGGACCTCCTCGAGGACCGGAACGCGCTCGCCCTGCCCGGCGTCCAGGCCGCGCAGCTCGTCCAGGGTCAGGTCGGCGACGGCGCCCGAGCCGTCGGTGGTCCGGTCGACCTCCGCGTCGTGCAGGACGACCAGCACACCGTCCTTGCTCAGGCGCAGGTCCAGTGCGATGGCGTCCATCCCGGTCCGTTCCGCGCGCAGGAACGACCGCAGGGTGTTCTCCGGCTCGACACCCATGACCCCGCGATGACCGATGGTGAGGAAAGTCAAGGTTCTCTCGCTTCCGTCGACGGCGGCTCCCCGCGCGGTCGCGGCGTCCCTGCCCGGCCGCGCGCGGTGAGGACGCATGCTAGTGCGCCCCGGACGCGATGGGACCGCCCGTGCAGGGCCCCGGATCCGCCCGGCGGCCGGTTCCCGCCAGGGGCCCGGGCCCCGCTCCCCCGCCCGCGGCCCGTGCCGCGTCACCCGTGCGTGGGCGTGCCTCCGGGGGCCTTGACAGGACGGCGAAGCACGCGCCCGAGCGGTGGACGGCGGGAAGAATTGCGGTTTCGATAGGGGTACAGCCGAATAATTTCCTGGACTACCTCTTGAGCGGGACACCCTCACATGCATACGCTGTCATTACGTGAGGTTCTCCTGTGGAGGAAGTGACATGACGGAAACTCTTGTGCCGGGTACCGGCGGGGCCGCGATAACCGCCGATGCGCGGGTGGTCGACCACCCGGCGTGGCCCGAGCTCAAGGCCGCCGTGGAGGAGATCCGCCCCTGGCAGTCCAAGGACGGCTCGATCGACTTCGAGGCCGAGGGCGCGCCCTCCGCCGGGCAGGTCGAGGCCGCCGTCGAGCGCGTGGCCGCCGCCGTCGAGCAGCTCTCGCCGCTCCTGCCGCACGCCACCGACTACCACAAGGCGCTCGTCGCCGACCTGCGCAAGTGGGTCGCGGACGGCTTCGGCGTGCCGGACTTCCTCGACTCGCTGATGGCCTTCCACCCGGCCGCCCACCGCGCCGACGGCCTCCAGCACCTGGTCGTCTTCCCCATGTACACGCAGAACGGCAACCTCGACCGGAACTTCGAGGCCGTCGTCCTGAAGATGGTCTGGCCGGAGTGGCTTGCCGAACTGGAGCGCACCCGCTACGACAACCCGCTGTTCCTCGGCATCACCTTCGAGGACTTCACCCCGGGCTACGACACCCACTCCGCGGTGCTCTTCCCGGAGACCATCGCCGTCCGCGAGGCCCCCGAGCGCTTCACCTGGGGCGGTATCTTCTGCGACCGCGAGGCCGCCCGCTACCGCAAGGTGACCGAGGCCGCCGTCGACATCCTCGGCATCGAGCTGCCCGAGGACATCGCCCGCATGGTCGAGGACCAGGAGCGCTGCGAGAAGGCCTTCGTCCTGTGGGACATGGTCCACGACCGGACCCACAGCCACGGCGACCTGCCGTTCGACCCCTTCATGATCAAGCAGCGCCAGCCGTTCTGGATGTACGGCCTGGAGGAGCTGCGCTGTGACCTCACCGCCTTCAAGGAGGCCGTGAAGCTGGAGTCCGAGGGCAACGAGCACGGCCGTGACGTGCAGTACGCCGTCCTCTTCGACCGGATGTTCCGCTTCCCGGTGTCCGGCGACCGCACCCGCAACTACGACGGCCTCGGTGGCCAGCTCCTCTTCGCGTACCTCCACAAGCACGACGTCGTGCGCTGGACGGACAACAAGCTGAAGATCGACTGGATGCGCGCCCCGCAGGTCACCAACCAGCTGTGCGCCGAGATCGAGGACCTCTACCGGGCCGGCATCGACCGCCCGAAGCTCGTGCACTGGTTCAAGGCCTACGAGCTGGTCTCCACCTACCTCGCCCCGCACCCGGGCTCCAAGTGGGCGAAGGGCCCCGACGCCCTGGACCTGACGCAGCCGCCGCGCAAGCTCGTGGACGACGTGCTTCCCGACGAGTTTCCGCTCAGCATGTTCTATGAGGCCCTCGCCAAGAAGCTCAAGACCGTGATCGCCTCCTGCAAGGGCATCACCGCCCCGAAGTCCGACACGGCCGAGCGGGCCGCCGCGTGAGCACTCGCCCACTGGAGGCTGCACAGATGAACAGCGGAAACGACACCGGGAACGCCAACGGCAGCCTGAAGGGAGCCGTCGTCGCCGTGGCCGGCGCCGGCGGCCCCGCCGGCCGCGCCGCGCTGCTCCGCCTCGCCGAGGCCGGTGCCGTGGTCGTCGCGTCCGACGCCGACCCGGCGCGGCTGGCCGAGGCGGTGGACGCGGCCCGCTACGCCCACGGCGGCGCCACCGTCACCGGTGACACCGTGGACCTGCTCGACCTCGACGCGACCAAGGACTGGGCCGCGCGCACCGAGAAGGAGTTCGGGCGCGTGGACGGCCTCGTCCACCTCGTCGGCGGCTGGCGCGGCAGCACCTCCTTCACCGAGACCGACCTCGGGGACTGGGACTTCCTGGAGAAGCTCCTCATCCGCACCGTCCAGCACACGTCGATGGCCTTCCACGACGCCCTGCTGCGCAGCGACCGGGGCCGCTATGTCCTGGTCAGCCAGTCCGGCGCGCACAAGCCCGTCGCCAACAACGCCGCGTACAACGCCGGCAAGGCGGCCGCCGAGGCCTGGACGCTCGCCATGGCCGATTCCTTCCGCAAGGCGGGGGGCGAGGAGGGCCCGGGCGCCGCAGCTGCGATCCTGGTGATCAAGGCACTGGTGCACGACGCGATGCGCGCGGAGCGCCCCAATGCGAAGTTCGCGGGCTTCACCGACGTCAAGGAGCTGGCCGAGGCCATCGCCGGCGTGTGGGAGCGGCCCGCCATCGATGTGAACGGACAGCGTCTGTGGCTCACTCCGCAACCGTGAAGACCGATGCCCGCCGCCACCACGATCCGGCGGTACGCGGTTTCGCGAGCGACAACTACGCAGGGGTCCACCCGGAGATCCTGGAGGCCCTTGCCCTGGCCAACGGCGGCCACCAGGTCGCCTACGGCGAGGACGAGTACACCGAGCACCTGCAGAAGATCATCCGCAGCCACTTCGGCCCGTACGCGGAGGCCTTCCCGGTCTTCAACGGCACCGGCGCGAACGTCACGGCCCTCCAGGCCATGACCGACCGCTGGGGCGCCGTGATCTGCGCCAAGTCCGCCCACATCAACGTGGACGAGGGCGGCGCACCGGAGCGGATGGCCGGCCTCAAGCTGCTGGCCGTCCCCACCCCGGACGGCAAGCTCACCCCCGAGCTCATCGACCAGGAGGCCTGGGGCTTCGAGGACGAGCACCGGGCGATGCCGCAGGTCGTGTCGATCACCCAGAACACCGAGCTGGGCACGGTCTACACCCCGGACGAGATCCGGGCGATCTGCGAGCACGCCCACGGGCTCGGCATGAAGGTCCACCTGGACGGCGCCCGCATAGCCAACGCGGCGGCCTCGCTCGACGTGCCGATGCGCACGTTCACCAACGCCGTGGGCGTCGACGTGCTCTCGTACGGCGGCACCAAGAACGGCATGATGTTCGGCGAGGCCGTGGTCGTGGTCAACCCGGACGCGGTCCGGCAGATGAAGCACATCCGCAAGATGTCGATGCAGCTCGCGTCGAAGATGCGCTTCGTCTCCGTCCAGCTGGAGGCGCTGCTCGCCAAGGACCTGTGGCTGCGCAACGCCCGCCAGGCCAACGCGATGGCCCAGCGGCTGGCAGCCGGCGTCCGCGAGACCGACGGGGTGGAGATCCTCTACCCGGTCCAGGCCAACGCGGTCTTCGCCAAGCTCCCGCACGAGGTGTCGCGGCGGCTGCAGCAGCGCTACCGCTTCTACTTCTGGGACGAGGCCGCCGGCCACGTCCGCTGGATGTGCGGCTTCGACACCGCCGAGGAGGACGTCGACGGCTTCCTCCAGGCGCTGAAGGAAGAGATGGCCCGCTAAGGCGAATAGGTATGCCCCCGACCGCAAATTCATTGAACTGCGGTCGGGGGCACCCCTATGCTCCGGGCCGTGCAGCTGATCCCGAACCACCCAGACCCAGCCGCGTACTTGGCCGCGGACGAGGTCGTCGACCATGACCACCCGCTCGTCCAGGAGACCGCCGAGGCCCTCTGGACCGCCAACGGTGACGCATGTTCATACGCCGAGGCGGCCTACACCTTCGTCCGCGACACCATCCCCCACTCCGCCGACTCCGGTGACGACCGCGTCTCCTGGCGCGCCTCCGACGTCCTCGCCACCCGCAACGGCATCTGCCACGCCAAGTCCCACGCCCTCGTCGCCCTGCTGCGGGCCCGCGGCATCCCGGCCGGCCTCTGCTACCAGCGGCTCACCGAGGACGACGGCCGTGAACCCCTGGTCCACGGCCTGATCGCCCTCCGGCTGCCCGGCGCCGCCACCTGGGCCCGCCAGGACCCCCGTGGCAACGGGCCCGGCATCGACGCACGCTTCTCCCTCGGCGCCGAACGCCTCGCCTTCCCCGTCCGCCCGGAACTCGGCGAGACCGACTACCCCGAGCTGTACGCCGCCCCGCACCCGGCCGTGCTCACCGCGCTCCGGGACTCCGCCGACCGGCCCCAGCTGTGGCGGAACCTGCCGCAGGCCCTGTGACGGCGGCCGTGCACGCCCCGGCCTCGCGCGGCGACAGCAGCAGGTGCAGCAGGGCCGATGCCAGGACCAGTACGGCCACCGCGGACAGCAGCAGCTGCGGCGGTACGTCGGCGGCCAGCCCCACGAGGGCGGCGCCCGCCGAGGCCGCGGTCACCTTGAGCCCCGCCCCCAGCGTGAACACCTGCGCCCGCACCGCCTCCGGGGCGCGGTCCGCCCGGACCCGCAGGGTGGCCGTCAACAACGGCCCGTCGCACACCCCGGCCGCGGCGAACAGCACCGCCGCCACGGCGAGGGACGGGGAGAACGCGGCCGCGCCCAGCGCCACCCCGGTGCCCGCCATCGCCCGGCGCGCCAGCCGCCCCGGCTCCGACCCCGCCAGCCGACCCAGCGTCAACGAGCCCGTCAGCGCACCCACCGCGAACGCCGTCATCAGCACACCCCCGGCGCCCGGACTGCCGAGCCGCCCGGCCAGCAGCACCGAGGTCGTGGTGAGGGACCCCAGGCCGACGAAGGCCAGCGTCGTCGCCGCGGTGATCGCCCGCAGCTCCCGGATCCGCCACAGCGCCGCCAGCCCGCCTCCCAGCCCGGCACGGTTCGGCTCGGACGGCGCCGGGGGAGCCGCCGAGGGGGAACCGCCCGCGGGGGAGGCGGTCGCCGGGGAACCGCCCGCCGGGGTGCTCCCGCCGAACGGGAGCGTCGCCGCCAGTGCCGCCGCGGATGCGCCGGCCAGCGCCAGCACCGCCATCGCGGGCGCCGCCGAACCCGCGGCCGCGGCCAGGCCGACCGCTGCCGGCGCCAGCACCGCCGCGGCGTTGTACGTCGTCGAGTCCCAGCCGTACGCCCGGTCCCGCCGAGCCCCCGCCGGTACCAGCCCCGCGACCAGGCTGGACATCCCGCCCGTCACCATCGGCCCGCAGCTGCCGCCGACCACCGCCACCGCGAGCACCGCCGGCAGCGGAGCCCGGCCCAGCAGTCCGGCCAGCGCCGCCACCGCGCCCGTGAACCCGGCCAGCGCGCCGACGTGGAAGAGCCGCGGACGCCGGGCCCGACCCGCGGCCACACCGGCGAGCGGGGCCGCCAGGACGTGCGGGGCCAGCCATGCCGTCAGTACGAACGCCCCGTACGAGGCGCTCCCGGTGCGCTCCAGGGCGAGCAGGACGACCGCTAGTCCCATGCCCTCGGAGGCGAAGCGCGCGGCCAGCGCCGCCGCCAGGTACCGCCCGAACACGCCCGGCCCGGACACGCCCGATCCGAACCCGCGCTTCCCGGACCCGTCCATCCCGCCCCCAGTTCTGTAACGTCATAGCCGAACAAGACGTTACGTGAACCGGATGCACGGCGAAAGGACGCGGGCATGACCGACTCCGCGCAGGGTTTCTCGGCCGCCCGCCGGCTCCTCGACCTCGCCGAGGCGGTCCGCGCCGACCCCGGCCTCCCGCGGGACGGCCTCACCGCGCTTCTCGCCCGGCACGGGGAGCAGCCCGCCCACCTCACGGCCGCCGCCTTCACGGAGGAGGACGCCGACGACCTGCGCGCCGCCGCCCGGCGGATGGCGGAGGTCCTCGCCGAGCCGGACGAGGACCGGGCGGCGGAAGCCCTCAACGCACTGTTCGCGCAGTACGCCACCCGACCCCGCCTGACCCGGCACGACGGCCACCCCTGGCACCTGCACGTGGACCGGGGCGACGCGGCCGGCTGGGGCGAATGGTTCCTGGCGTCCGGCGCCCTGGCCCTCGCCCAACTGCTCACCGCGCACGGCCGGATCGCCTGGGGCGCCTGCGCCGCCGCCGGCTGCGGCCGGCTCTTCCTCGCTGGCGGCCCCGGTAGCGCCCGCCGCTACTGCGCGGGCACCTGTGCCACCCGCGAACGCGTCGCCGCCCACCGCCGCCGCAAGCGCGCGGAGGCGGAGGCCCCCGGCGCCGGACGGTAGCGCCGGGCGGTCGCGGCCGACGCCGGAGGGCATGCGAAAGCCCGTGCGGTTCCGTCGCGGGGACGGAGCCGCACGGGCCCGAGATTTCACCCGACCCGGTGGTACCGGATCAGCCCGCTTCCTTGACCTGGGCCGCCGTCGGCGCCGAGCCGCCCAGGTGCGCCGGCTGCCACCAGGCGCCCTCGGCGTCCTTCTGAGACACCGGGTAGGCGCGCTGCGCGGCCTCCAGCAGCTCCTGCACCCGCTCCCGCAGCCGTCGCGTGATCGCCCCGGCGTACTGGTCGGTCGGCGCCTCGATCGGCTCGCCCACCCGCAGCGTCACCGGGACGTGGCTGCGCTTCAGGTCGCGCGGCCTGCCCTTGGTCCACAGCCGCTGCGTGCCCCACAGGGCCACGGGGATCAACGGGACGCCGGCCTCCTGCGCCATGCGCGCCGCACCGGACTTGAAGCTCTTGAGCGTGAACGACTGGGAGATCGTCGCCTCCGGGAACACCCCGATGATCTCGCCGGCGCGCAGCGAGTCGAGGGCGTGCTGGTAGGCGGTCTCACCCTGCGCCCGGTCCACCGGGATGTGCTTCATGGCGCGCATCAGCGGACCCGACACCTTGTGGCGGAACACCGACTCCTTCGCCATGAACCGCACCAGTCGCTTCTGCGGCCGGGCCGTCAGGCCGGCGAAGATGAAGTCCAGGTAGCCGATGTGGTTCGACACCAGGACCGCTCCGCCCTTGCGCGGGATGTTCTCGGTGCCCTTCATGTCGATCCGGATGTCCAGCGCCCGGAACAGCGCGTGCGCGGCGCCGATCACCGGGGGGTAGACGAGCTCAGCCATGAGGGGGAGACCCCGCTTTCTGCCTGGGGAGGTTCTCCCGGCCGTAAGTTACGGCTGCGTAGGTACGCGGCCTCTGGGGATCGTGCCGTATTCCAGGGCTGCTGGCCAGCCCAGACGCCCGTACCCGGGGAGATTCTCGTCACGCGGGGGATCATCCGGGGAATGCGGCGCGTACGGCGGGTGCTCGGATCGCCGTACGAACGTACTTCAATGATGAGGGAGGCGGTTCCCACCGGTGACGGCGGGCGGACCTCCGGACCTCCGGGCGTCCCGACGCGGGAAGTGGGACGTGCAGGGGCACGGATACGAACACGGAGATGCGGGCGCGGTGAGAGTGACAGCGACGGGGACAGTGGCGACGGCAACGGCGGCGGGAGCGGGAGTGCGGGCGGACGCGGCGGGGCAGGGGGTGGGCGCCGTACGGCTGGACGCCGCCCAGCTGGGCGCGGACCCGGGGGAGCGGGCGAGCCTGGTGCAGTTCTCCAGCGCCTTCTGCCAGCCCTGTCGGGCCACCCGGCGGATCCTGGCCGAGGTGGCCGGAATGGTCGACGGCGTCGCCCACATCGAGATCGACGCCGAGCGGAACCTCGACCTGGTCCGGGCCCTCGGTATCGAGAAGACCCCGACCGTGCTCGTCCTGGACGCGGTCGGCCGCATCGTCCGGCGTGCCGCGGGCATGCCGCGCAAGGCGGACGTGATCGCCGCACTGGGCGCAGCGGTGTGACCGGCGCGCCGGTACATGCGCCCGCACACAGCGTGACGCGCCTCGCATCTGCCCGTCGCCGCTTGACTGTGTACAGCAGAGATCGCCAGGCTGGCGGCATGCGGTACGAACTCCTCCTGTACGGGCGCGTCCACGTGGACCTCGTCCGTCACGCGAGTGCGCGCTGTCGGGCTCACTGAACGACCCCGCCCCGACCCGATGACCCACGCGCTCGCGCCCGCCGCCCCGCGGCAGTGCAGCAGAAGGAAGGCCCCCGATGACGGCCTACACGGCCCAGTCCGCCCCGACGGTCCAGATCGCCGCGTCCCCGCGGCCCGGCCCGCCCCCGCAGCCCGGTCTGCCGGTGCAGCCCGGCCCGGTCGAGGGCGCCGTCCGGCGCGGGGCCGCGGAGCCCGCGGGTCCGGTCGGTCCGGTCGGCCGGCTCGGTTCGGCGGACCCGATCGCGGAACCCTTCGCCGACCCGTTCGCCTCCGCCCGGCCCGGCTCGCCCGAGCTGCTGCGCTCGGTCTTCCGGCAGCACGCCGCGGGCGTCGCCGTGATCACCTCGGTCGACGGGGACCGGCCGGTCGGCTTCACGGCGACCTCGCTCAACTCGGTCTCCGCCGATCCGCCGCTGCTGTCGTTCACCACCGGCACCGGCTCGTCCACCTGGCCCGCCCTGCGCGACTGCGACCACCTCGGCGTGCACATACTCGGCGAGCACCAGCGGGAACTCGCGGGCCTGTTCGCCCGTAGCGGAGCGGATCGTTTCGGTCCCGGCACCGGCTGGTCGAGGGGCCCGCACGGGGTTCCGCTGCTGGACGGCGTACTGGCGTGGCTGGTGTGCCGGGTGGTGGCGCGGGTGCCGGCCGGCGAGCACCGGGTGATCATCGCGGAGGCCGTGGTCGGGGACCCGGCGGGAGAGGGTCGTCCGCTGCTGTACCACCAGGGGCGCTTCAACGCGCTGCGTGACTGAATCGTCCCTGCTGGGGCGGGTTGGGGTGGCGTTGGACAGATCACAGTTCAGCGGCCTTGCCTCCGAGGAGGACCCGCGATGTACTGGCGAGTAACATTCTGATCGGAGCGCGGGCCGCCCCGATCGGGATCCGCCCGACAAGGCGCCTATGCTGCCTGCATAAGGCGGTATCAGAAACAAGACGATGCGGTAGGAGAGCCGGCGTGAGCCTGAGGATCGTTGTCTGTGTGAAGTACGTGCCCGACGCCACTGGCGACCGGCACTTCGCCGATGACCTGACGGTGGACCGCGACGACGTCGACGGTCTGCTGTCGGAGCTCGACGAGTACGCCGTCGAGCAGGCGCTGCAGATCGCCGAGGACGCCGACGACGCCGAGATCACCGTCCTGACGGTGGGTCCGGAGGACGCCAAGGACGCCCTGCGCAAGGCGCTGTCCATGGGCGCCGACAAGGCCGTCCACGTCGAGGACGACGACCTGCACGGCACCGACGTGATCGGCACCTCCCTGGTGCTGGCCAAGGCCATCGAGAAGGCCGGCTACGACCTGGTCATCACGGGCATGGCGTCGACCGACGGCACCATGGGCGTCCTCCCGGCGCTGCTGGCCGAGCGCCTGGGCGTCCCGCAGGTGACCCTGCTCTCCGAGGTCAGCGTCGAGGACGGCACCGTGACGGGCCGCCGCGACGGCGACACCGCGAGCGAGCAGCTCGAGGCCTCCCTCCCGGCGGTCGTCTCCGTGACGGACCAGTCGGGCGAGGCCCGCTACCCGTCCTTCAAGGGCATCATGGCCGCCAAGAAGAAGCCGGTGGAGTCCTGGGACCTGTCCGACCTCGACATCGAGGCGGACGAGGTCGGCCTCGAGGGCGCCTGGACCGCGGTGGACTCCGCGGCGCAGCGTCCGGCGCGCACCGCCGGCACGATCGTCAAGGACGAGGGCGAGGGCGGCAAGCAGCTGGCCGAGTTCCTGGCCGGCCAGAAGTTCATCTAAGAGCTTCAGCCAGCAATTCCCACACCGCCCCCTGACTACTTCGCATTCGCAGGAGCATCCCCATGGCTGAAGTCCTCGTCTACGTCGACCACGTGGACGGCGCCGTCCGCAAGCCCACCCTCGAGCTGCTGACCCTGGCCCGCCGCATCGGCGAGCCCGTCGCCGTCGCCCTCGGCGCCGGTGCCGAGAACACCGCCGCCGTGCTCGCCGAGCACGGTGCGGTCAAGGTCCTCACCGCCGACGCCCCCGAGTTCGCCGAGTACCTCGTCGTACCGAAGGTGGACGCGCTGCAGGCCGCCCACGCGGCGGTCTCCCCGGTCGCCGTGCTCGTCCCGTCCTCCGCCGAGGGCAAGGAGATCGCGGCCCGCCTCGCCGTCCGCATCGGCTCCGGCATCATCACCGACGCCGTGGACCTGGAGGCCGGTGACGAGGGTCCGGTCGCGACGCAGTCCGCGTTCGCCGCGTCCTTCACCACCAAGTCCCGCGTGTCCAAGGGCACCCCGGTCATCACCGTCAAGCCGAACTCGGCGCCGGTCGAGGCCGCCCCGGCCGCCGGCGCCGTCGAGGCGCTCGCCGTCACCTTCGGCGCCCTGGCCACCGGCACCAAGGTCACCTCGCGCACCCCGCGCGAGTCGACCGGCCGCCCGGAGCTGACCGAGGCCGCGATCGTGGTCTCCGGCGGCCGTGGCGTCAACGGTGCCGAGAACTTCGGCATCGTCGAGGCCCTCGCCGACTCCCTCGGTGCGGCCGTCGGTGCCTCGCGCGCCGCCGTCGACGCCGGCTGGTACCCGCACACCAACCAGGTCGGCCAGACCGGCAAGTCGGTCTCCCCGCAGCTGTACATCGCCACCGGTATCTCCGGTGCGATCCAGCACCGGGCCGGCATGCAGACCTCGAAGACCATCGTGGCCATCAACAAGGACGCCGAGGCCCCGATCTTCGAGCTCGTCGACTACGGCGTCGTGGGCGACCTCTTCGAGGTCGTCCCGCAGCTGACCCAGGAGATCCAGGCGCGCAAGGGCTGATCAGCGCTCCTCTCCGTCACGGGGCCGTGTGGTGTTCTCACCGCACGGCCCCGAGTCGTTTCCGGGCGGGGCGGGGTGGGGCGGGGGGTGGCAGCCGGGCGAGGTGCCGGGTCGTTCCCGCGGTCGGGTGGCGGGACCATTGACGGAGCGGAACCCCGGGACTAAATTCTGCTATGCGGATCTGTGATTCCGTGAAGCGGAAAGAGGAGAGTGTGGGAATGGGCCAGCAGGAGAAGGTGGCGACGAGCCTCGCAGGAGCGGTCAGCGAGGGCATCAGCGCCTCCCTCGCCCCGGTGGACGCGGAGCTCGCCCGCCACTACCCGGGCGACCCCGGCACCCGCCAGCCCGTCCACACCGTCTACGTACCCGGCGACGTGTTCACCGCCGACACCATCCGCTCCTGGGGCGACCAGGCCCTCGCCGCCCTCGACGAGCACGCCCCCGACGCCGCAACCTTCGCCGAAGTCCTCGGCATCGGCGCCGACCTCGCCGGGCCCGTCTACGAACGCGTCCGCGCCAAGCTGCAGCGCGAGCCCGTCGAAGACCTGCGCGTCGACTTCGAGGACGGCTTCGGAGTCCGCTCCGACGAGGAGGAGGACGAGGCCGCCGCCCGCGCCGCCCGGCTCGTCTCCGAGGCCTTCGCCAACGGCACCAACGCCCCGTACATGGGCATCCGCATGAAGTGCATGGAGTCCAACGTCCGCGACCGCGGCATCCGCACCACCGACGTCTTCCTCTCCGGGCTGCTGGAGCACGGAGGGCTCCCCCAGGGCCTCGTCCTCACCCTCCCGAAGGTCACGTACGCCGAGCAGGTCAGCGCCTTCGTCACGCTGCTCGAAGCCTTCGAGACCACCCGCGGCCTCCGCCCGGGCCGGATCGGCTTCGAGATCCAGATCGAGACCAGCCAGGCCATCCTCGCCGCCGACGGCACCGCCACCGTGGCCCGCATGATCGAGGCCGCCCGGGGCCGGGCCACGGGCCTGCACTACGGCACCTTCGACTACAGCGCCTGCGTCGGCGTCTCCGCCGCCTACCAGTCCAGCGACCACCCGGCCGCTGACCACGCCAAGGCGATCATGCAGGTCGCCGCCGCCGGCACCGGCGTACGGGTCTCCGACGGCTCGACCAACGTCAAGCCGGTCGGCACCACCGAACAGGTCCACGAGGCCTGGCGGCTGCACTACGGCCTCACCCGCCGCGCCCTGGCCCGCGCCTACTACCAGGGCTGGGACATGCACCCGGGCCACCTCCCGACCCGCTACGCCGCCGTCTTCGCCTTCTACCGCGAGGGCCTCGAAGCGGCGGCCGCGCGGCTCAAGGCGTACGTCGCGAAGATCGAGGGCGATGTGATGGACGAGCCCGCCACCGCGAAGGCGCTGGCCGGCTACCTGGTCCGCGGCCTCGACTGCGGGGCGGTCGGCACCGAGGAGGTCGCCGCCCTGACCGGGCTGACACGGGCCGAGCTGGACGCCTTCGCGATCCCGCGCCGCTCGGCGACGCTGACGGCTACGGGCTGAGGGCTACGGGTTGAGCGCTGAGCGCTGAGCGCTGAGCGTTGTGGGGTGTGGCGGGGCGTCCGGTGCGGGTCCGGCCGGTGGTGGGGGATCCCGGCCGGGGGCGTTCCGGGCTCGCCTTCAGAGGGGGCCGATGGCCCACAGGTGCAGGACGCCGTCCGCGCCGGCGCTGGCGAGCAGGCTGCCGTCCGGGGAGAACGCCAGGCAGCTCACGGGTCCGTCATGACCCGTCAGCGCGGAGTCCACCCGCTGCCCGGTCGCCGGGTCCCACAGCAGGACGACGCCGTCGTGCCCGGCGGTGGCGAGGAGCCCGCCGTGCGGCGCGAACGCCAGGTCGCCGGGGTGCGAGACCTGGCTCGTCAGCAGCCTGGCGTGCCGGGAGCCACCGGCGAGGTCCCACAGCCGCACGGTGGTGTCCCCGGAGGCCGTGGCGAGGACCCGCCCGTCCGGGGCGAACGCCACGGCGCGGTGCCCCGTGTACGGCCCGCCCAGGAGGCGGCGGGTGCCCGTACGCCAGAGGCGGGTCCCGTCCTCGGCGCCGACCGCGGCCAGCGTCCGCCCGTCCGGGGAGAACGCGATCGCGGTGACCGCGTCGGCCGGGTCGGACGGCACCGGCTGCGGCTCGCCGACGGGCATCCCGCCGGGTACGCGGCGCAGGGACACGGAGCCGTCCCCGGCCACCGCAGCCAGCAGGCGGCCGTCCGGGGAGAACGCCAGCTGCCGCGATGCCCCCGCGGGGTCGGCGGGCCACTGCTGCCGGACCGCACCGGTCCCGGGATCGCGTAGGCAGACTGCCCCGTCAGGGGATTCGGTCGCCAGGAGGGCGCCGTTCGGCGAGAACGCCAGGCAGCGGGGCGAGGACGGCGGTTCGGCCGCCGGCGGGCCGCCGCGGGGCGCCCGGGTGACCGGGTCCCACAGGCGCAGCGCGCCGTCCCCCGACGTCGTGGCGAGGACCCGGCCGTCCGGCGAGAACGCGACGCGCACGAGACCGCGGCCGCTCACCTGGACGGGCGGCAGCCGGACCGCGCGCCGCTCGCGCAACGCCGCGGCCAGCGCACCGGCCGCCAGGGGTGTGGTCGGCGGGGCCCCGGCCGTTGGGGGTGGGGCCGCCGGGGGTGCGGTCGTTGGGGGTGCGGCCGTCAGGGGTGGGGTGTCGGGGGTGGTGGTGCGTTCGTACAGCAGGACCCCGTCGTCGGACGCGGTGGCGAGGAGGCGGCCGTCCGGGGAGAAGGCGATGTCCTCGATACCGGTGGCGGAGCCGGCGAGCGGGGGCCCGACGGGCCGGCCCGTGGCCGTGTCCCACAACCGTACGGTCGCATCCCGGGAGCCGGTGGCGAGCAGCCGGCCGTCGGGCGAGAAGGCCAGCGCGAAGACGGCGTCGGCATGGCCGGCGAGGGACGCACCGTCGTGGCCGCCCGCCGTTTCCCACAAGGTGGCCCGGCCGTCGCGGTAGCCCAGGGCGAGGAGCCGCCCGTCGGGGGAGAAGGAGAACGCCTCGGGCGCGCCGGACCCGGGGGAGAGCGCCGCGGCGGGCAGGTCCTCCCGGGCTACCAGGTCCTTGACGTGTCCGTGCAGGGTGGCGGCCAGGACACGGCCGTCATGGACGAACGCCACGGAGCGGATGGGGTCTTCCGCCCGTCCGTGGGCGAGGGTGACCGGGCGGCGTCCGGCGTCGGGGCTGCACAGGTGGACCGTCCCGTTGCGTTCCACCGCGGCGGCCATGCACCCGGTGGGGGCGCAGCTGATTTCCGTGACACCGGTGACGTAGGAGGTCAGGGGCGGCCGGGACACCCCGCCCGTGACGGGGTCGAACCAGTGGAGGGACTGGGGGTTCCGGCTGCCGGCGATCAACAGGCCGTCCGGGGTGAAAGCGAGCGGGGGCCGCGCGGCGAGCGGGGCGGTCGTGGCCCGGCCGGTGGCGGTGTCCCACAGCCCGACCGCGTCAGGTCCTCCCGAGGCCAGGAGCCGCCCGTCGGGGGAGAACACCACCGCCGAGGCCGGCGCCGAGTCCCTGCCGAACCGGTGGCGGAGGGCGTAGGGGGTGGGTCCGCCGGGACTTGGGGGCGGGGGCGGGGGCGTGTTGGGTCGGGGGGTGGGGGCCGGGGCGGATTCCGGGTTGGGTTCGGGGCTGGAGTGCGGGCTGGGGGTGAAGATGGGTTCTGGGTCCGGGGCCGCGTCCTGCTGTGCTGGAGGGCCCGGGTTCGGGGAGGCCTCCTCTCGGGTCGGTGCCGGGTGCGGCTGCGGCGTTCGGCTGGCGGGCCCGTGCGGGCCGGGCTCGTACTCGTCGTGCTGTTCGGGCGGCTCGGCGGGCCGGGGGGATCCCGCCGGGGCCGAGCGCGGCTGGAGTGCCGCCAGTTCCTGCCAGCGGAGTCGCCAGGCCGCCAGTTCCGGCGCGGTGTGCGGGGGGACGGCGGTTTCGCGGCCGTACTCGTCGTACGCGTACAGCATCCGCACCAGGCCCATGAAGGTGTCGGCCCGGACGAGCCGCCTCCCGTTGAAGGCGTCGCTCTGGGTGGCGACGGACAGCCTGATCCCGGTGCCGGAGGCATCGGCGCGGGCCACCAGGTCCCGGTACGAGGGCCTGCCGCGCTGGATCCGTAACCGTGTCAGATCGCCTGCGAGGGCGGCGAGTCCCGCCTCGAACGCGTCGTGTTGCTGCACCGCCCCCGTGTCCCCCCTCGGCCCGTGGCCGACCAGGCTAGGGCATGGTTCGCGGAACGGTCCCGAACTTTACGGAACGTCCCGGAACACCCCCGGTGTTCTGCGGAACACCCTGCTCGTTTGGGGGAGTTCGGCTGCGATCCGGTTCGGAACACTTCGTTCCGTCGCTGCCCGGCGGCGGCCCGGGCAGGGGTGGAATCGAGCCATGACCACTTCACCGAACCAGGCCGGCGACAGCGACCGGCCCCTTCTGACGCTGCACGCGGCCGTCGTCTTCCTGGCCGCCCTGATCATCGGGCTCGTCGTCGGCGGGCTCAGTCATCTCGGCGGCGTGCCCGCCGCCCTCGCCGTGCTCGCCGGGCTCGGAGCGGCCGGGGCGGCCGTGCCCGTACTGCACGGCCTGATCCGGTGACCGTCAGGCGGGCGGCGGGAGTTCGCCCGAGCCGCGCGGGATGAGGCGGGTCGGCAGCTCTATGCGGGTCGGGGGGAGCTCGGCGCCCGCCAGGCGTTGGAACAGGCGGTCCGTGGCCACCCGGCCCAGGGCCGCCGCGTCCTGCGCGACCACCGTCACCCCGGGGCGCAGCAGGTCGGCCAGTTCGAAGTCGTCGAAGCCGACCAGTGCCACCGGGTGCGGGTCCGGACGTTCGGCCAGGACCCGGACCGCCGTCACCGTCACGCGGTTGTTCCCGGCGAAGAGCGCCGTGGCCGGCTCCGGGCCCGTCAACATCGCCCGGGCCGCCGCCGCGACGCTCTCCGGGGTCGTCGGGCCCAGCGAGACCCAGGACGGTGCGACCGGCAGGCCGGCGTGCGCCATCGCCGCCCGGTAGCCGCGCAGGCGTTCCGCCGCCGTGTGGATGTGCGGCCGGTCGCCGATGAACCCGATCCGGCGGTGGCCGGCCGCTATCAGGTGCGCCACGCCCTCGCGGGCGCCGGCACAGCTGCCCGAGAGCACGACGTCCGCCTCGATGCGGCCCGGCGGCCGGTCCACGAACACCGTGGCCACACCGGCCCGGATCTCCGGCTCCAGGTAGCGGTGGTCGTCGCCGGCCGGGATCACGATCAGACCGTCCACGCGGCGTGCGCACAGCGCGAGCGCCAACTCCCTTTCCCGGTCCGGGTCCTCGGCGCTGGAACCGTTGATGAGCAGCGCGCCGTGCGATCGGGCCACTTCCTCCACGGCCCGGTTCAGAGGCCCGTAGAACGGGTCGGCGAGGTCCTCCAGGACCAGCCCGACGGTGGCCGTACGGCCCTTGCGGAGCACGCGCGCGCTGTCGTTGCGGCGGAATCCGAGCGCCTCGATGGCCTCCTGGACCCGGCTGACCGTCTCCGGGGTGACTCCCGACTCCCCGTTGACGACCCGGGACACCGTCTTCAGGCCCACCCCGGCGCGGGCCGCCACGTCCTTCATGGTCGGCCGGTGGCCGTAGCGGGAGTCGGACGGGTGGCGGTGGGGTGGGGGCACGGGGTGGGTCCTCCGGGGTGGGTGGGTGCCGGTTGGGTGGGTGCCGGTTGGTCGGGTGGGTGCGTGCCGGTTGGGTGGGTGCCGGTGGGTGCGTGCCCTGCCGAGGATATGCACTGCGTCGGTGCGCGGGTTTCCGTGGCAAGGTGATCGGGGCAAGCCACAGGGGGCTTCGGACGAGCCGCGGGGAGAGGGATAGAAGTGATTGTCTGGATCAACGGCACATTCGGCGCCGGGAAGACCAGCACGGCCCGTGAACTGACCGGCATCCTGCCGGACAGCACCCTGTACGACCCGGAGCTCGTCGGCGACGCGTTGCGCAGGCTGCTGCCGCGCAAACGGCTCGCGGAGGTGAGTGACTACCAGGACCTGCCGAGTTGGCGGCGCCTGGTGGTCGACACGGCCGCCGCGCTGCTCGCCGAGACGGGCGGGGTGCTCGTCGTACCGATGACGCTGCTGCGCCAGGAGTACCGGGACGAGATCTTCGGCGGGCTGGCGGCGCGGCGGATCCCGGTGCGGCATGTGCTGCTGGCGCCTGCGGAAACGATCCTGCGGGGGCGTATCGCGAACCGGCGGGAGGTGGGAACACCTGAAGCCGATCTGCGGGTGAAGGAATGGTGTTACGACCACATACCGGTCTATCGGCAGGCGCTGGGCTGGCTCACGACCGATGCGCATGTCATCGACAACAGCGGGCTGAGCGTACGGGAGACCGCGGAGCGGATCGCCGAGGCCGTACGGACGGAGGCGGCCGGGATCTGCGACATCGTGCAGACTCCGGAGCCGACGCGGGAGACGGTGGCCGCTGGCGTGCTGCTGTTCGACGCGGACGACCGGGTGTTGCTGGTCGACCCGACGTACAAGGCGGGTTGGGAGTTCCCGGGCGGGGTCGTCGAGGCGGGAGAGGCGCCGGCGCGGGCGGGTGTGCGGGAGGTCGCCGAGGAACTCGGCCTTGAGTTGGGTGGTGTGCCCGAGTTGCTGGTCGTGGACTGGGAGCCGCCGGTGCGACCTGCGTACGGGGGCCTGCGGCTGCTCTTCGACGGGGGCCGGCTGGATGCGGAGGCCGTGGCCCGACTGCGGCTCCCGGGGCCGGAGTTGCGGGCCTGGCGGTTCGTGACCGAGGCGGAGGCCGCGGACCTGCTCCCGCCGGTGCGGTACGAGCGGCTGCGGGGGGCGCTGCGGGCCCGGGAGCGGGGCCGGGCCCTGTACCTGGAGGCGGGGCGGGCCGTGGGGTAGGCGGAATCCCGTTGGTCCGGGGTGCCGAAGCCGCGGAGGAACGGGCCGGGGGTGGCGTTCGGGTGGGGGGCCGTCGGAAATGCGGGGCCTGTCGTGGCCGGCAGGGGCGTTGAGCAGGCGGGACCATCAGGGCCCCGGCGGGGTTCCCTCGGGGGCGCCTCGGACCGCTACGTGCTTCTCGTGCGTCGGCGGCCGACTGCCGTCCGGGGCGGCGCGTGGTCAGGGGAGGGCGGGCGAGGAGGTCGCGGCGGTCCGGAGGACGGACGCCGTGTCCTCGGTCAGGGGGTCTCCGTGGCCGAAGCAGGCCACCGACGGGGCCAGGGCCGCCAGGCGGCGGAAGGATGCCCGGGCCTGTTCGCGGTCCACGTTGAAGACGCCGAGCATGACCTGGCCCACGCCGGCGACGCAGTCGCCCGTGAACAGCACGCCGTGGCGGGGGAGGTGGATGCCGATGCTGCCCGGGGTGTGGCCGGGGGAGTGGACGACCACTGCTCCGTCACCGAACGGGAGGACGTCGCCGTCCTGCACTTCGATGTCGACCCGTGTCGGTGGTGCTTCGGGGACCGTCATACCGTGCTCGTACAGCGGGATCTCCCAGTCGAGGAGCACCGGGTCCGGTACGGGCTGTTCGCCCCGGATGACCGGTGCCTCCAGGCGGTGGGCCAGTACGCGTGCGCCCCAGCGGCCGGCGAGTTCGTCCGCCGCGCCGACGTGGTCGCGGTGGCAGTGGGTCAGGACGATCCGGTCCAGTTGGTTCGGGGTGTGGCCGAGGGAGCGGATCGCCTGCTCGATCTCCGGCGCTGAGCTCCTGTGGCCTGCGTCGATGAGGGTGAGGGAACCGTCGCCGTCCCGCCAGAGGTAGGCCTGGCCGATCGGGAAGCGGAGCATGTGGAGTTGTTCGGGCAGTATCTCGACAAGATCCATGCTTCGAACGTACGGCCGTCGTGGGTGGGGTGGAACGGCTTTCACCCGCAGCGGAGTTCGCTCGTGGCGCAGGGCGGCCCGGCCGGGGGGCCGGGCCGCCCGGGTGGGTCAGGCCCGCCTGGAGGCGGCGTAGTTGACCAGGAAGTGGGCCTCGGCGATGGAGAGGCGCTCCAGCTCCTCGGGGGAGACGCTCTCGTTGACCGCGTGGATCTGGGCCTCCGGCTCGCTCAGGCCGATCAGCAGCATCTCCGCCTGGGGGTAGAGCGTGGTCAGCGTGTTGCACAGGGGGATCGAGCCGCCCATGCCGCTGACCTGCATTTCCTGACCCGGGTAGGCGATCTCCATCGCGGCGGCCATGGAGGCGTAGGCCGGGCTGGTCGTGTCCGCCTGGAAGGGCTCGCCCTGGCCCACCACCTCGATCTCCAGGCGGGCCTTCCACGGGGTGTGCGCCCTCAGGTGGGCCTCCAGGAGCTTGATGGCCTCGGCGGTGTCCACGCCCGGCGGCACGCGCAGGCTGATCACGGCGGCCGCGCTCGCGTGCACCGACGGGGTGGCACCCACCACCGGCGGGCAGTCGATGCCGAGCACCGTGACGGCCGGGCGGGCCCACAGGCGGTCCGCGATGGTGCCCTCGCCGATCAGCTCCACCCCGTCGAGGACCTTCGCGTCGGCCCGGAAGTCCGCCTCCGGGTACTGCAGACCCTCCCACACCGCGTCCGACGCCAGGCCGTCCACGGTCGTGGAACCGTCCGCGGCGCGCAGCGAGTCCAGCAGGCGGATCAGGGCGGCCAGGGCGTCGGGGGCCACGCCGCCGAACACGCCCGAGTGCAGGTTGCCGCCCAGAGTGTCGATCTTCACCTTCACCAGGCACATGCCGCGCAGGGTCGCCGTCACCGTCGGTAGACCCAGGCGGAAGTTGCCCGCATCGCCGATCACGATGGTGTCGGCGGCCAACAGCTCCGGGTTCGCCTCCGCGTACTGCTGGAGGCCGCCGGTGCCCTGCTCCTCCGAGCCCTCGGCGATCACCTTCACGCTGACGGGCACGCCGCCGTTGGCCTTCAGCGCGCGCAGCGCCAGCAGGTGCATGATGAAGCCGCCCTTGCAGTCCGCGGTGCCGCGGCCGTACCAGCGGCCGTCCCGCTCGGTCAGCTCGAAGGCCGGGGAGATCCAGGCGTCCTCGTCCAGCGGGGGCTGCACGTCGTAGTGCGCGTAGAGGAGGACCGTGGGCGCGCCCTCGGGGCCGGGCAGGAAGCCGTACACCGACTGGGTGCCGTCGGGGGTGTCCAGGAGGGCCACGTCCTGGAAGCCCTCGGCGCGCAGGGCGTCGGCCACCCAGTTCGCCGCGCCCTCGCTCTCGCTGCGGGGGAACTGCGCCCAGTCCGCCACCGACTGGAAGGCCACCAGCTCGGTCAGCTCCTGCTTGGCGCGGGGCATCAGCGAGGCAATGGTCTCGGCGATCGGATTCTGGGACATGGGCACGCTCCTCCTGGGTGCGACGTTGTGTCACGTGTACGCCTACCGGCATCCGCCTGGTGGGCGTGTGCCGGATCCCGTCCCCCGGGTACGGCGGACGGGCGCGGCGCAGGTCAGTCCGATCCTCGCACAGCAGGGCGGGCCGGACACGCCCCGTAGGATTTCCCCGGCATCGGAGCAAACCATGATCAGGAGCAGCAGCACATCGTGAGCAGCGACGACGACGTACGCGACGCAGCAGGGCAGGCCGCTGAGGGGGCAGGGGACATGGTGGCCGGGGGGACCGGCGAGGTGTGGGACGTGGTCGTGGTCGGCGCCGGCCCGGCCGGCGCTTCGGCGGCCCGTGCGGCGGCGAGCGCGGGGCGGCGGGTCCTGTTGCTGGAGAAGGCGGAGCTGCCCCGGTACAAGACGTGCGGCGGCGGCATCATCGGGCCGTCGCGCGACGCGCTGCCGCCCGGCTTCCAGCTGCCGCTGAAGGACCGGATCCACGCCGTCACCTTCTCCATGAACGGCAGACTGACCCGCACCCGCCGGTCCAAGCACATGCTGTTCGGGCTGATCAACCGGCCGGAGTTCGACGCCGGGCTGGTGGCGGAGGCGGAGAAGGCGGGCGCGACGGTGCGTACGGGCACCGCCGTCGCCCGCGTCGAGCAGCACGGAGCGGCGGTGCCGGACCGGCGCACCGTCGCCGTGGTGCTCGCGGACGGCGAGACGGTCCTGGCCCGGGCGGTCGTCGGCGCCGACGGCAGCGCCAGCCGGATCGGCGCGCACGTCGGGGTCGAGACGGACCAGGTCGACCTCGGTCTGGAGGCGGAGATCCCCGTCCCGCCGACGGTGGCCGAGGACTGGAAGGGGCGCGTCCTGATCGACTGGGGGCCGCTGCCCGGCAGTTACGGCTGGGTCTTCCCCAAGGGCGACACCCTCACGGTCGGGGTCATCTCGGCGAAGGGCGAAGGAGCCGCCACCAAGCGGTATCTGGAGGACTTCATCGCCCGCCTGGGACTCGCCGGCTTCGAGCCGTCCGTGTCCTCCGGGCACCTGACGCGCTGCCGTACGCCGGACTCGCCGCTGTCGCGGGGCCGGGTGCTGGTGGCGGGCGACGCGGCCGGGCTCCTCGAGCCGTGGACCCGCGAGGGCATCTCGTACGCGCTGCGGTCCGGCCGGCTCGCCGGGGAATGGGCGGTGAAGATCGCCGAGGCGCAGGACGCGGTGGACGCGCGACGGCAGGCCCTGAACTACGCCTTCGCCATCAAGGCCGGGCTGGGCGTGGAGATGGCCGTCGGCAAGCGGATGCTGACCGCCTTCGAGGCGAAGCCGGGGCTGCTGCACGCGGCGATCACGGGCTTCCGCCCGGCGTGGCGCGCGTTCGCCCGGATCACGCGGGGCGCGACGACGCTGCCCGACCTGGTCCGCACGTACCCGCTGGCCCGCAGGGCCCTCCACGCCCTCGACAACCGCACCTCCCGCCCGACACCGCCGTCCCGCTGAACCCGCTGCCGCGGCGGGGCCTCGGGCGGCCGCTGTCGGCTGCACACGGCACGTGTCGTTCCCCCTGACCGTCGTCGGCGGTCAGGGCGGTGCGGTGCTGCTTCCCCTCATGGGGCATGACGGCGCCGAGTGGCGGGAGCGGGCCTCGTTCGCGCTGCTGCAACGAACGGGCTCGTCGGTGTCGGTGGGTCAGGGGGACAGGGTGAGGCGGAAGACGGGGTGGTCGGCCGAGGCCGCTCGCAGGGTCGCCTCGGGCGAGCCTGCGGTGACGCCGTTGAAGAACGCGTTGACCTCCCAGCCCCACCGCTTCAGGTAGGCGCGCAGGATGCGGGCCTTCTCCGCCGGGTCGGTGAGTTCCGTGGCCGTGAACGTGCGGACCCTGCGGCCCACGCGCAGCTCACCGCCGCCCGCCACCCGCATGTTGCGGACCCACTGGGAGTGGCCGCGCGCCGACACCAGGTACTGCTCGCCCTCGTACGCGTGCGGGTTGACGGGGATGCGCTGCATCCGGCCGGAGGTGCGGCCGCGGACCGAGAGCTCGGCGGTGCCCGCCAGGCTGACGCCGACGCGGGCGAGCATGCCCATCAGGGAGTTGAAGCGGGCGGCGACGGGGCCCACCTGGACGTAGTACGGGGTGTTCGGGGCGGGCATGGCGGCCTCCGGTAGAGCTGGTGAGAGAGCGGTGCTCTCGCTTAGGAGCAGTGTGCACGGATCGCCGCACTGAAGCAAGAGCACTGCTCTCGATTTGGTGCGGCGATCTCGCTGTGTGGCAGACTGGCCGCCATGACTACCGTGCGCGGGGCCCGGGAGCGGGCCCGTATCGAAGTCACCGCGGCCATCAAGGACGAGGCGCGCCGCATGCTCGCGGCCGAGGGCGCCGCCAAGCTGTCCCTGCGGGCCGTCGCCCGCGAGCTGGGCATGGTCTCCTCGGCCCTCTACCGCTACTTCCCCAGCCGTGACGACCTGCTCACCGCACTCATCGTCGACGCGTACGACAGCGTGGGCGCGGCGGTCGAAGGCGCCGATGACGCCGGCGAGCCGCCCCGCGCGCGGTGGCTGGCCGCCTGCCGGGCGTTCCGCGGGTGGGCGCTCCAGCACCCGCACGAGTACGCCCTGATCTACGGCTCGCCGGTACCCGGGTACAGCGCTCCCATGGACACCGTCGGCCCGGCCGCCCGGGTCGGCAACGTCTTCATCGGCATTGCGCGCGCCGCGTACGAGGGCCGCGGGCTCGCTCTCCCGCCGCTGCCCGCCGGGCTGCGGCCGGAGGCCGTGCGGATGACCGCGGACTTCGCGCAGGGGCTGCCGCCGGAGGTCACCGCCGCCCTGGTGGCCGCGTGGGCGCAGGTGGCCGGGCTGGTGTCCTTCGAGGTGTTCGGCCAGTTCAACAGGGTCGTCGAGGACCGCGACGCCTTCTTCGGCCATGCGGTCGACCAACTCGCCCGGGGGATCGGCTTGCCCGCTGCGTGAGCGCGGCGGCCCGTGGACGGGTCAGCGGCCGTCGTTCTCCGGGCGGCGGGCGAACCGCCACAGCAGGTGGATGACGCGGAGTACGAACACCACCGCGGCCAGCAGCCCGCCCGCCACCGCCAGGACGCCCTCCACGGCGGGGGAGAGGCCGAAGGCCAGAGCTGGCCCGTACACCGCGCAGAACACCAGGGCGGCGGCGAAGCAGGCGCTGACGAAGGCGTAGCCGATCTCGATGGTGATCGCGTCGCGGTCCGCCTGCGTACGCCGCCCCGTGTGCTGGTCCATACGTGCAGTGTCGTGTGGGGTGCGCACCGTCACAAGGGGGTCTTTGGGTCGCCGCGCAAGCGGCCGGCCCCGCGGGCGGCGGGTCAGATGCCGGCCGTCTCGATCCAGAGGCGGGCCAGCGAGTCGTCGCCCGTCACACCGGGGCCGGTCAGCGGGAGGCGGTTCCACAGGGCCGCGTACAGCCAGGCCGCTTCTCCCGCGACCTCGCAGTCCGCCGGGCCCACGTCGCCGAGAACCGCACGGGGCGGTTCCTGCGACAGGTGCACGCTCCACACCGCGCCCGTGTCGGCGGACCGGACCCGCATGACCCGCGGCCGGTCGGTCCGCACCCGGCTGCGCGGCCGCGCGTGGAAGCCGGTCAGCAGCTCGTGCACGCCGTCCTCCGCGAACTCCGGCGAGACCGGGGAGAAGGCCCTGCCGAGCGCCGCCTCGGCGTCCATGCGGTGCACGGTCGTCTCGTGCGCCTGCCGCCGCGCCCAGAACGCGAGCGGCGACGGCGGGGCCGTCGGCAGGAACGTCCAGCACTGCACGTCGTCCGGCGCCCCGGTCAGCGTCCGGACCAGCGCCGTGTGCCCCTCCCGGAACCAGGCCAGCAGCTCGGCGCCGACCAGCTCGGGCCCGTCCGGGATCGGGGTCGGCTCCACGACCGCGTCCTGGACGAACGAGGCCGCCCACCGGTGCACCGCGCCCGTGTGCCGCAGCAGATCGGTGACGCGCCAGGTGGGGCAGGTGGGGATGACGGTGTCCAGGCCGGCCCGCTCGGCCGTCTCGGCGAGCAACTCGCCTTCCCGCTCCAGGGCCTCGACGTATTCGGTGATCTTCATGCGGGCAGTGTCCCAGCAGAGCCGGGACAATGGGGCCATGAACGGGGAACTCTTCCCGCGCGAGCGGGCCGAGATCGCCCCCGGCGCGGTGCACGTGCCCGACTGGCTCGACCCGGAGCGCCAGCGCGAGCTGCTCGCCGCCTGCCGGGTGTGGGCGCGCCCGCCCGCCGGGCTGCGCACGGTCCGCACGCCGGGTGGCGGGACGATGACCGCCCGCCAGGTGTGCCTGGGCCTGCACTGGTATCCCTACGGGTACGCCCGCACCGCCGTCGACGGCGACGGCGCCCCGGTCAAGCCGATGCCCGTCTGGCTGGCCGAGCTGGGGCGGGAGGCGGTGGCCGACGCGTACGGCGCCGGGTACGGCGGGCTACCGCCGGACGCCGCCTACGACATCGCGTTGATCAACTTCTACGGCGGGGACGCGCGCATGGGCATGCACCGCGACGCCGAGGAGAAGTCCCCGGCGCCCGTCGTCTCCCTCAGCCTCGGCGACACCTGCGTCTTCCGTTTCGGCACCACGGAGTCGCGGGGCCGGCCCTACCAGGACGTACGCCTGTGCAGCGGGGACCTGTTCGTCTTCGGCGGCCCGGCCAGGCAGGCCTACCACGGCGTGCCGAAGGTGCTGCCCGGGACCTCCCCGTCGTGGCTGGGGCTGACCGGGCGACTGAACATCACGATGCGGGTCAGCGGGCTGGAGCCGCCCCCGGACTGACGGGCGGCGCACGGGCGCCGGTCGGCCCGTGGCCGAGACCGGGCGGTGATCGACCGCGGGCGCCGCGCAGCCTGCGGATCATGCGAGGATCGCTGTCATGAACGGCAACGGGGCCCCGCGGCGGGTGGGAGATGTGACGACGGCGTCCACGGCATCCGCGGCATCGGCGAAGACCAAGCTGGAGCGGGGCCGAGGGGCCCTCGGCCCGGCACTGGAGCTCGTCCACACGGGCCGGGCCCCGACCCGCGCGGTCCTGACGGCCGAGCTCGGCGTCACCCGCGCCACCGCCGGGGCCGTCGCCGCCGAGCTGGAGGCGCTCGGGCTGATCCGCGTCGACTCCAGCCCCGGCCGGGCGGGCGGCGCCCAGGGCCGCCCCTCCCACCGGCTCGCCATCGACGAGAGCGGCCCCGTGGCCCTGGCCGCACAGGTGCACCCGGACGGCTTCCGCGCCGCCCTCGTCGGTCTCGGCGGCCGGATCGTGGCCACCGCCCCCGGCAAGATCACGGTCTCGGAGGACCCCGCGCAGGTGCTGGGCGCGGTCGTGGAGGCCGGCGCCGCACTGCTCGCCGAGACCGGGCGGCGCTGCATCGGCGCCGGACTCGCGGTCCCGTCCGCCGTCGCCGAGCCGGACGGTACGGCGCTCAACCCGCTGCACCTGGCCTGGCCCGCCGGTTCGCCGGTACGGGCCATCTTCGAGCAGTGCGTGAAGGCGGCCGGCATCGACGGCCCGGCCCTGGCCGGGAACGACGTCAACCTCGCCGCGCTCGCCGAGCACCGGCACGGCGCGGGCCGCAGCGCCCAGCACCTGCTGTGCGTGGCGACCGGGCACCGCGGCGTGGGCGGGGCGCTCGTCCTGGACGGCCGTCTGCACAGCGGGAGCTCGGGGCTGGCGCTGGAAGTCGGCCACCTCACCGTCAACCCGGAGGGGCGGCCCTGCCACTGCGGCGGCCGCGGCTGCCTGGACGTGGAGGCGGACCCGCTGGCGTTCCTGACGGCGGCGGGCCGCACGCCGGGGCCGGAGGTGTCCCTGTTGCAGCAGGCCCGCGACCTGCTGCGCGAGGAGTACGCGCAGCCCGCGGTGCGGGCGGCCGCGGAGGAGCTCATCGACCGGCTCGGCCTGGGCCTCGCGGGCCTGGTGAACATCCTGAACCCGGACCGGATCATCCTGGGCGGGCTGCACCGCGAGCTGCTCCACGCCGACCCGGAGCGCCTCAGGGCCGTGGTCGCCGACCGGAGCCTGTGGGGGCGCAGCGGGGGAGTGCCGATCCTGCCGTGCACGCTGGACCACAACAGCCTGGTGGGGGCGGCGGAGCTGGCCTGGCAGCCGGTGCTGGACGACCCGCTGGGTGCGTTGGGGGCCGCCGGTTAGGAGCAGTCCGGGCGATCACGTGTGGGGTTCGCGGCAGCGGGGCCGGACACTTGCTCCTCTCCGGCTGTCGTGGAATCGCCAGAGCTCGAAGCCGGTCAGGCCGGTTCGGCCCAGCCCACCAGTCCGGTCAGTGAGGGGTGGAGCGCCAGGCCCCCTTCGCCGGCCGTGGCCGCCCGTCGCCGCCGTTCGCTCCGGTCGTCGCTGTCGGGTGCCGGGTCAGGGGGTCGGGCAGCGGGGCTTCAGCCGGGCCTGATCGCGGTGCTGGCGGCCACCGACACGCCCACCGGCTCGGGGTCGGGGTCCGCGGCCAGGGACAGGGCCGGGGCGGGCTCCCGTACCGGGGTGGAACGGCTGCGCACGGGGCGCGGGCGGGCCGGCGCCGCGGGGGCGGCGCGGAGCGAGAACCACACCACCTTGCCCGAGCTGTCCTCCTGGGGCCGGGCCCCCCAGGCCTCGCTGACCGCCTCGACGAGGGCGAGGCCGCGCCCGCAGGTCTCCAGGGAGTCCAGCAGGCCGGAGCCGGGCGTGGGGCTGGGGCCGGGGACGGGCGGGGCGTCCCCGGACGCCGGCCGGCGGACCGGGAGGCGCGGATCGCTGTCGTACACCGAGACCGTGAGCCGCCCCAGCCGCAGCTCGATCTCGACCGTGCACCTCTTGTCCGGCTGCGCGTGCCGGTGGACGTTGCTGAGAAGCTCCGTCACCCCGAGCGCAGCCCGGTCTATGAGCGGATCCAGCTGCCAGTGGCGCAATTGCGCTGAAACGATCCTCCGGATCTGGCCGATCCGGGACGGCAAGGCCTGCAGTTCGACGACGCAGTGCCTGCGTGAATGACTGATCACGGCTGCGACTCCCCGACATGAGTGTTACGGGTGCTGCACCCTCGGTAATGCCACACCAGGGTCACCCACGGTGCCCGCGGATGCAACCGAACGCGATCGAAAGCGATCCATATAGATACCCAAAGTGACTGTTTGTGCAGGTGAGAGGGGTACATTGCGAAAGCAGGGGGCCAGGAACGCACGAAGGAGCAAGGCGCATGAGCACCACCCGTACCTCCGGTACGACGGCTACGACGATTGACGTCGACCGCAGCGACGCGGAGTACCGCGCCTGGCTGAAAGAAGCCGTCCGCAAGGTGCAGGCAGACGCGAACCGCTCCGCCGACACCCACCTGCTGCGCTTCCCGCTGCCCGAGGAATGGGGCATCGACCTCTACCTCAAGGACGAGTCCACGCACCCGACGGGCTCCCTCAAGCACCGCCTCGCGCGCTCGCTGTTCCTGTACGCCCTCTGCAACGGCTGGATCCGCCCCGGCCGCCCCGTCATCGAGGCCTCGTCCGGCTCGACGGCCGTCTCCGAGGCGTACTTCGCCAAGTTGATCGGCGTCCCGTTCATCGCGGTCATGCCGCGCACGACCAGCCGGGAGAAGTGCCGGCTGATCGAATTCCACGGCGGCGAATGCCACTTCGTGGACGACCCGATGAAGATGTACGAGGAGTCGGCGGACCTCGCGGCCCGCACCGGCGGCCACTACATGGACCAGTTCACATACGCGGAGCGGGCCACGGACTGGCGGGGCAACAACAACATCGCGGAGTCGATCTACCAGCAGCTGCGCCTGGAGCGGTACCCGGAGCCCACGTGGATCGTGGCGACCGCCGGCACCGGCGGCACCTCGGCCACCATCGCCCGCTACGTGCGCTACATGCAGCACGACACCAGCGTCTGCGTCCCGGACCCGGAGAACTCCTGCTTCTTCGACGGCTGGACCGCCAACGACCCGCACGCGAGCAGCGATTGCGGCTCGCGCATCGAGGGCATCGGGCGGCCGCGGATGGAGCCGAGCTTCGTACCGGGCGCCGTCGACCGGATGATGAAGGTGCCGGACGCGGCGAGCATCGCCGCCTGCCGCGCCCTGGAGCAGGCCATCGGCCGCAAAGCGGGCGGTTCCACCGGAACGGGCGTGTGGAGCGCCCTGAAGATCGTCGCGGAGATGGTGGCCGAGGGGCGCACGGGCAGCGTCGTCACCCTGTTCTGCGACCCGGGCGACCGCTACCTGGACAAGTACTACTCGGACGAATGGGTCGCCGGGCAGGGCCTGGACCTCACCCCGTACACGGAGACCATCGAGACGATGCTGGCGACGGGCGTCTGGCGCGAGCCCGGCGCCTGAGGCCCCGCGTGCAGGGCGCCGGGGCGGTCAGGGCGGTCAGGGCGGCCGGGCCGTAGGGGCGGTAGGGGCGGTACGGGTGCCCGGGGTGGTCAGGGCGCCCAGCGCCGCGCCGCCAGGCGGGCGTCCAGCGCGCGGACCGCGCCCCGGAACGAGCGGCCCAGCCCCGGCCGGGCCCCGGCGAGCAGCAGCCGGAACACGGCCGGACCGTCCGCGGCGAACGTCCACCGGACCCGGGTGCCGGGGCCCGGTCCGGCGGGGGCGAGCCGCCACTCCTCCAACAGGGCCCGGACGCCGGGGGCGTTGGTCTCGTCGACCCGGTAGGCGTAGCGCAGCCGCCCGACGTCCGCCGCCATGATCGTCTCCTGGAGGCGGACCCCGCCCCGCAACCGGACCTCCCGGCCGGCGCCGCCGTGCGTCGGCCGGGCGAGGGTGACCGCCCCGAACCAGCCCGGCCAGCCCTCGACGTCCTCGGCCAGCGCCCGGTAGACCGCCTCGGGCGGTGCCGCGGCGATCAGGGTCTCGAAGGCGAGGCGTACCGGGGCGGTCTCGGTGAAGTCCAGCCCCACCGGGCGGAGTCGGCGAGCCATGGGATACCTCCTGGGGTGCCGGGCGGTGGTGCGGTGCGGTGAGGCGTGCGGTGCGGTGAGGCGTGCGGTGCGGTGAGGCGTGCGGTGCGGTCGGGCGTGGAAGAGTGCGTGCGACCGAAGGGTAGTTGATAAGCCGTCAGATTTCTGTGTACGCCCGTGGGCCCGTGCGAACGGCTTCGGTGCGCCCGTGCGCGTATCGCCCGTACAGGGGCTATGCGTGCGCTCCGGTGCGCGGGATGCTGGATGCAGGACCTGCGCTGATCCCGCCCCGCGAGCGGAGGCCGCCGTGCCGGACGTCCCCCAGCCCCCGCATCCCCCACATCCCCCGCACCCCCTCGCCCTCGAACTCCTCACCCCGCTTCGGCCCCCGGCCCTCGAACTCCGCGTCCACGGAGTACACGGCGCCGCTCCCGAGGAGCTGCTCGACGATCCCCGCACCGTCAGGGTCACCGGTGACGCGACCGCAGCCGTGTTCCGCCGTGCCGCCGACGCCGATGCCGAGTCGCACCCCGAGCGGTACGCCGGCCGGCCCGTCGTCGAGGCCTACTGCTGGTCCCGCCTCACCTCCGGCAACAGCTCGCGCGCCCTGTGGCTGCTCCTGCTGCCCTTCATGGTGGTCAACCTCGCCCACTGGGCCCGGCCTGCCGCGCCGGCCGCTCCCGACGGGACGCCGCCGCGGGCGGTCCGCGCGTACGGGCTGCTCGTCCGGCTCCTCGCACTCAGCCTCACCCTGCTGCTGATCGCGGCTGCCTGCGAGGTCGCCCTCGACCTTCTCGCCTGGCAGTGCGCGGGCACGGCCTCCTGCACCGCCTCGCGTTCCTGGCTGCGGTTCGCGGAGCCCGGCGGCTGGTGGGGCCAACCCGGGCGGCGGCTCGCCCTCGGCGCTCTCGTCCCGGCCGCGCTCACCGGGCTGCTGTGGCTCCTGTCGAACCGGACGTGGAGCGCCTACGAATCCCAGACCCCGCCCCAGACCGCGCCCCAGGAGGCGGCCGGAGCAGCCGCCCCCGCGTCCGGTTCCGCCTCCGCCCCCGCGTCCGGTTCCGGGTCCGCCGCCCTCGCTGCCGGTTCGCCCGCCGCGGCCACCGCGGTGGAAGGGCCCGGCGACGCGCCCGCCCTCGGCCGGCCCGGATTCTGGTTCGGGCGGCGGATCGTGGCCCGGCTGAGGGCCGCGCACACCGCCGCCGGGCTGCTCACCGTCGCCGCCGCCGTCGCCGCGCCCGCCGCCCGCTACGACCGCCGCGCCGGCACCCCCGCCCTCGAAGCCCTCGGCTGGGCCCTGGAGGTGCTGCTCGCCGCCGGGGCGGCCGCGGTGGTCTGGGTCGTCTGCCGGCGCGGCCGCACCGAGGTCCGGGCCGACCACCGCCTCGACCGGGCCGCCGTCACCGTGCTGCCCGGTGCCGCTCTCGCCCTGCTCGCCGCCGTGCTGCTCCACGCCTCCTGGTCCCGCCCCGGCTGGACCTCCTCCGGCCGGCTTCCCGGCGACTTCGCGTTCGGGCTGCTGACGCTCGCCCAGGGCGTGCTGGTCCTCGCCCTCGCCGCCGTCGCAGCCCGCCTGTACCGGCGCGCCCCCGACGGGGCGACCGTGCTGCGCGGCCTCGGCGGGCCCGCCGTCGCCACGCTCGGCTGCGTGCTCGGCGGCGTGATGTCCGGCGGGGTCGCCCAGTGGGTCGCCGGCCGCCTCGCCGGCGGCGCCGGCCCGCCCGTACCACCCGTGCTGCTGTCCTGGCAGGCCGCCGTCCTGCCGCCGCTGCTCCTCGTCCTGGCACTGCTCGCCGCCGTGTTCGCGGTGCGCGGCGCCCTCCACCGGCGCCGCCTCGCCCCCCGGATCGCCGCCGAGTACCCGGGCGAGACCCCGGACGCCGACCGCAGCCGCCGCATCGCCGGAGCCCGGGCCGCCGCCGCGCTCACCGACTCCGCGCCCTGGTTCCTCGCCGCCGTCTCCGGGGTCACCCTGCTGCTCGGGGCGGCCGCCCTGGCCGGGGCATGGCTGAGCGGGGCGCTCCCCGGCGAAGCCGCCCGCGGAGGCTCCCCGCTCCTCGAAGCCGCCGCCCGCGCCGCACAGGACGCCGGCTCCTGGCTGATCGGCTTCGGCTTCCTGCTCTTCGTGACCTGGGGCCGCCGCGCCTACCGGGACCAGGCCGCCCGCCGCACCATCGGCGTGCTGTGGGACGTCGGCACCTTCTGGCCGCGGGCCGCCCACCCGTTCGCCCCGCCCTGCTACGCCGAGCGCGCCGTGCCCGACCTGACCTGGCGGATGACGGCCTGGACCGGCCGCACGGGCGGCCGGCTGGTGATCTCCGGGCACTCCCAGGGCAGCGTGCTCGCGGCGGCCGCCGTCTGGCAGCTTCCGCCGCACGCGCGGCGCCGCATCGCCCTCCTCACGTACGGGTCGCCGCTGCGCCGGCTCTACGGGCGCTGGTTCCCCGCCTACTTCGGGCCCGGCCCCCTCACGGCCCTGCACCGACAGGTCGACTGCTGGCGCAACCTGTGGCGGGCCACCGACCCGATCGGCGGCCCGGTCGCCGCGGACCCCGCCGGGGACGTGGACCGCGGCCCGCTCGCCGACCCGCTCGCCTACGGACGCAGCGCACGCCACCCGCTGCCCGCGCCCGTCCTGGGCCACTACGACTACCCGTCCGACCCCGCCTTCGCGGCCGAACGCGACGCCCTCCTCACCCGCCTGGCCGGCCCACCCCGCCCGGACCCGCGGAAGGCCCCCGCCCCCGACCGGCCGGCCGTGCCGGGGCAGACCGCCTCCCCGGACGACGCGACCGCCCCGGACCGGCCCGCCGTCCCGCCCGAGCGGTCGGGGTCCGGTGTGCCGGGGCCGAGGGTCAGCAGGGAGCCGGCAGCGCCGGAAGATCCTCCGGAAACAGCAGCGTGAGCTCGTCCGTTCCCGCGTCCGCCAGCTGCGCCACCCGGCCCGCGTGCCGCTCGACCATCGCCTCGAACGTCTGCCGGGCGGTACGGCCGTTGCCGAACGCCGGGCCCTTCGGCAGCTCCGTGAAGTACGCCAGCAGCGCCTCGGCGGTGCCCTCGCCCAGACGGTACTCGTGCTCCTCAGCCTGCTGCTCCACGATCCGCAGCAGCTCCCCGGGCCCGTAGTCCCCGAAGGTGATGGTCCGTGAGAAGCGGGAGGCCACGCCCGGGTTGACGGTCAGGAAGCGGTCCATCTCCTCCGTGTACCCGGCGACGATCACCACGACGGCGTCGCGGTGGTCCTCCATCAGCTTCACCAGCGTGTCGATCGCCTCGCGCCCGAAGTCCCGGCCCGAGTCCTCGGGGGCCAGCGCGTACGCCTCGTCGATGAACAGCACTCCACCGCGGGCCCGTTCGAACGCCTCCTGCGTACGGATCGCCGTCGACCCGATGTGCTCGCCGACCAGGTCCACGCGCGACACCTCGACCAGGTGGCCGCGCTCCAGGACCCCGAGCGAGGCGAGGATCTCCCCGTAGAGCCGGGCCACCGTGGTCTTGCCGGTTCCGGGGGAACCGGTGAAGACCAGGTGGCGGCGGACCGAGGCGGCCTTCAGACCGGCCTGCTGCCGCCGCCGCCCCACCTCGATCATGTCGGTGAGCGCGCGCACTTCGCGCTTGACGCTCTCCAACCCGACCAGCGCCTCAAGTCGTTCCAGTACCTGGCCGGAGCCGCGCGGCGCCGGCGCGCAGCGGTCGGCCGCCCCCTCCGCCGCCGGGGCCCCGGACACCGCCGCCGCTGCTGCCGTGGCCGGTGCGGCCAGGCCGGCCGGCACGGACCCCGCAGTCCGCTGCCCGGTGAGCGTACGGACGCCAGGGCGCTCCCCGGCGGGCGCGCCGCCGGGGGCCGGCCGGTCGGCGTGCCGGGGCGCCGGCTCGTCCGAGGTGCAGCCCTCGGCGACCGGGCCGTCCTCGGCGAACTCGTAGCCGCCGCGCGCGCAGTGCTCGGTGTGGCAGCGGGTCAGGGTGGCCCGGCAGCCGTCGAGGACGTGGAAGCCGAAGCCCGAGCTGCCGGTCACCCGGCAGGAGTCGAAGCTTCCGCGGCCGCCTGCCGACACGTAGAACCCGGCCTCGGCCGGCGAGGTGACCGTGCAGCCCCGGACCGTTGGGTCGGCCCCCTTGGTGACGATCACCCCGGTCTGGGCCGTGTCGATCGTGCAGTCGGTCAGGCTGCCGCCGCTGCCGTGGTCGCGGAACCAGGCACCGGTGCCCGCCTCCCGGATCCGGCAGTCCTCGACCTGCGCGGTCGCGCCGTCGCTCACCGACACGGCCGTGTTGCGGATCTGGAACAGGTCGCTGTCGACCACGTCCGCCCGCGACCCCCGGTCCAGGACGAACACCGCGTCGGGCACGTCGTGCACCCGGCACCCGTTCAGCGAGACGCTGGCCCCGTCGCTGATCCACACAGCGGGGTAGTCGCCCGTGCTGTCGTGGATCTCGCAGGCCTCGGCCTCGACCCGGGTGCCCGGATCCCACACGGACAGCCCGTTGCGGCCGAAGCGGCGCACGGTGGTGCGGGCGAGGGTGAGGACCGAACGGGCCCGCAGGTCCACGGCGTTCTCCGGAACGTCGTGGATGTCGCACCCGGAGAGGTCGAGGACGGCGTCCGTGTCGAGGGTGACCCCGTCGGCCGTGGTGCGGTGCACCGTGCAGTCGGTGAGGCGGGCCGCCGCACGGGCGGCGATCTGCACACCCGTCCCCTTGATCTCGTACACCTCGCAGCCGAGCGCCTCCAGCCCCGAGCCCTCACCGGTGACGGCGACGCCCGCGCCCGAGGCGTGGTGGATCCGGCACCGCTCCAGGCGCGGATGCCCACCGCCGCGGACGCAGACCCCCGCCTGACCGGCGGAGACGACCTCGCACTCCTCGAACACCCCGCCGCCGCCGTCCAGTACGGCGATCCCGACGCCCGTCGGGTTCTCCACCGTGCACCGCCGCACCAGCGGCCGGGCGCCGCCGCGCACCTCGATCCCGGCGGCCGAACGCGTGCTCACCCGCAGCCCCGCCAGCTCCGGGGCGCCGGCCTCGACGAGCACGGCGGGAGCCGCCCGGTCCTGGCCCTCCACGTGCAGGTCCTGGACCACGGCCGAGGCCCGCACGGTGAGCGCGACCCCGTCCGCCGGGGCGATCCGCACGGACCCCGGCGCGCCCTCGGGCCCGCGCAGCGTCACGGCGTGCTGGAGCAGCAGGTTCTCCCGGTAGGTGCCGGGGGCGAGGGTCAGCACGTCCCCGTCGCCGGCGGCGGCGAGCGCGGCGGCCAGCGTCGGATACTCACCGGAGCGGCGCCGCCACCGTGAAGACCCGCCGTGCGTCACCTGGACCGTGCCCTGTGCCATGGTGCTGTCGTGCCCCCGCCCTCGTTCTCGTCCTCGCTCTGCCGAACCGGCAGAACCGGCGAAACCGGCTGAACCCGCCGGATCCGCCCGCAGCGGCTGACGGCAACCGCTCCGGGGGCTCCACCGTAGCGCGCGGAAAGCCGTCGGGAGGCCAGGTCAGCTGCCTGCACCCGCCCGGCCCCAGTCCGGTCCCGCCGCCGCCCAGGCCCGGTCCAGCCGCACGTACCTGCGGTGCACGAGCCGGCGTACGACGAGCCTGCGGGCGGTTTCCGCCAGCGCCGCGGCGCCCACCGCGACGGCGAGGCCCAGAACGGCCGCATGTGCGCTGGCGGAGTCGGGGTCGAGCGGCCGGGTCACGAGCCGGCCGCGCAGATCGGTCCATATCCGGAACCGGTCGCCGGCCCTCGGCGGTTCCTCGGCCGCCGGGACCGTCCCCTGGTGGCTGCTGCCGTCCGGTGCCGTCCACGCCGCCACGATCCGCGTACGCTGCGGGGCCTGCCGCTGCGGCTCCGGCTCGCCGCCCGCGCCCTCCGGCGGTTCGGCCGCGGCCGGTCGGACCACCACCGCCGGGACGAGGTACCGCTCCTGCCGCTGTTCGCGCGCGGCCCGCTGCAGCGCACCGTCCACCCGCAGGCCCGTCACACAGCCGACGGCCGGTGCCACCAGCAGGACGCACACCAGCGCGGCGAACGCCACCCACGCCTCGAAGAGATCCGTAGGCCGGCACAGCGGATTGCGCCGCCAGCGCCACACACCCATTGCTGCCCGCACGGTCCGGCACCCCCTTGCCTCCGTCTGACTCAGGCACGTTCCGGATGATCCAACGGCCGTCCCTCGGCGGTTGGTTCCTGGGATCCGCCAGAGCCCCCCGAAGGTGTCATTCCAGGTGTCGTCCCGGGGGTGTTCCACGGGTCATTCCAGGACGCGGACCTCGTCGCCGACGCGCACGGTGCCCGTCCGCACCGGCACCAGCAGCCGCCCGAACGCCAGCGACTTGCCGATCCGCCGGTGCCGGGCCAGCGTCTTCAACGGCTCCTTGCCGCGCTCCGCCGTCCGCTGGTCGGACGTGGTCACGATGCACCGCCCGCACTCCCGCGCCCCGCGGAAGACGGCGTCGCCGATCGCGACGCGCCGCCACCCGTCCTCCGCCCAGGCCTCGGCCCCGGCGACCACCACATTGGGCCGGAACCGGTCCATCGGCAGCGGACCCTCCTCGGGATGGTCCCCCCGCGCGATCAGCGAGTTGAGGGCGTCCAGCGACGCCAGCGTGGTGAGCAGCACCGGGTAGCCGTCGGCGAGGCTCACGGTCTCACCGGGCAGTGCGTAGTCGGGGTCCACCGGACGCCGTACGGCCGGGTCGTCCATGTGCACCAGCCGAACCGGAATCCCGAGGTAGGTGCTGAACCAGTCGCCCCCGGCGCGCGCCGCGACCACCGTCTCGACCTTCTTGCCGAACAGCGCCACCGGCTCCAGCGGCCCCGGCTCCGGGACCTCCACGACCAGGCCGGCCATGCCCGGCGCCGCCACCGCGACGCCGCCTCCCTCCAGCGGACGCGCCGAAGCCAACGCCAGCCGCGGCTGTTCGCGTTGCGTGATGACCTTGCCCGCGGAGTCGACCAGCGCCCAGCGCCGGTCCGCGGACAGGCCCCAGGGCTCCACGGCCACCTCGTCGGGAGCTGCCCCCGCCACCGACTTGACGGGGTGGACGTGCAAGGACCGGACATACAAGTTCGCCATGGGGGCATCCTGCCAGGCGCCCCTCGGCAGCCCCAGCGGGTATCGGCGGCCGGATCCGGGTCGGTCAGGACCGGGGCCGGCCGCGTCCGCGCGGCTGCCCGTCGGCACGCGTGCCCCGCTCCCGGGGGGAGGGCCCGCACGCGTGCCGCGTACGCGCGGGCGTCAGTAGGCGCGCCCCTGGTACTGGCGGCCGTACGGGTCGTCGTACGAGGGGCCCGCGGCCGGCGCCGCCACCTGCATCGGACGCGGCGCCGCCGGACGCATCGCCTCGTACCCGGCGCCCGCGGCGACCGGGCGGGGCGGCTGCGGCTGCGCCTGCTGCATGTACCCGGCGCGGGCTGCCACCGGCTGCTGCTGCGGGATGTACGGCGCGGGCGCGTTCTGCAGCGGCATCGGGGAGGGCGCGCCCTGCCCCTGGTACGGATACCCGTACCCGCCGGTCTGCTGCGGCTGTGGAGGCATCGGTGCCGGGGGCAGGGCGGCCGGGAGCGCGGGCAGCGCGGAGGCGAGGGCCGGCAGGTACCCACCGCTCGAGTAGCCGGAGCTCGGCGAATCGTAGGCGGCCGGAACACGGATCGGGGCGATCTGCGGAGTGCCGCGTTCCGCCACGAGCGAGTCGTAGATGGGAGTGTCCGGGAAAGAGGGCGCGGAGTAGTAACCGCCGCCATAAGTGGAGCGGGGGGAGGTCATGGGACCTAAGTTAAGCCCACGGCTTCACCGGGTCCATAGCGAGGTGTGACGAAGGCCGCGCTGACCTGCATATTCGCAGGTCAGCGCCACACCTTTCACTTCACGTTCACGTGCACGATACGTCACTTGCGTACCTGCTTGTCCCGACTCGTGCTTGACCGTTGGGTGTTGCACCGACTTGCCGCTGACGCAGCGTCACAATGCGGTGACCTGGGATGACATCGGTTCCGGCGGCAATTCGCCGTTTCAGACATCACTCGGACGGGCATAGGTCCGGCCCTTCCAGGCCGCCCCCCGACCCCGGTAGTGCTGCACGGCCGAATCGACGGTCATCAGCAGGTACAGGAGTGCCGTGAGCGGAAGCAGGGGCGCCAGTGCCGCCGGCTGCCGGTAGTAGCGCAGCATCGGAAGGTACGTTCCGGTCATCAGCAGCCAGGCGAGGCCGCCCGCCCAAGCCGTCCCGGCGTGCCCCGCGGCGAGCCCGGCGAAGAGGGCGGCCGGGGGGACGAGGTAGACCAGGACCAGCCCGGCCACCGTCCCCGCCAGCAGCAGCGGCTGGTGCCGCAGTTGGGCGTACGCGCTGCGCGCGACCATCCGCCACAGGTCCCCGAGGGCCGGGTACGGGCGCACGCTGTCCACCCGCTCTGCGAGCCCCAGCCAGATCCGCCCCCCGGAGTCCCGGACGGCCCGGGCGAGGCAGACGTCGTCGATGACCGCCTGCCGGATCGAGTCCGGCACGCCGGCCCGCACCGCCGCCTCCGTGCGCAGCAGGACGCAGCCGCCGGCCGCGGCGGCCGTCCGGCCGGTGGGGCGGTTGATCCGGCGGAAGGGATAGAGCTGGGCGAAGAAGTAGACGAACGCCGGCACGACGAGCCGCTCCCAGAAGCCGGCGACCCGCAGCCTGGCCATCAGCGAGACCAGGTCGAGGTCGGCGGAGGTCGCGGCCGCGACCAGCTCGCGCAGGCTGTCCGGTTCGTGCGCGATGTCGGCATCCGTGAGGAGGAGGTACTCCGGTTCGGCCTCACGCGCGGTGCGGGCGAACGCGATGCCGTGGCGCAGCGCCCACAGCTTCCCGGTCCAGCCCGGATCCGGCTCGCCGGGGGAGACCACGGTGAGCGGCAGCCCGGGCTGCACGCCGGCCAGGCGGCGCGCCAGCGCGCCCGTGCCGTCCGTACTGCCGTCGTCGACCAGGATGACCTCGGCCCGGCCGGGATAGTCCTGGGCGAGGAGGGAGGGGAGGCTGCACGGGAGCACCTCCGCCTCGTCCCGGGCCGGGACCACGACGGCGACGGAGGGCCACCGGGCGGGGGCGGTGCGAGGGGGGAGCCGGACGTCCGTCCGCCAGAACATGCCCTGGGCGAACGTCAGCCAGATCCAGGCGGCGAGGGAGGCGCACGCGGCGCCGAGAAGGCCCATGCGGGCAGTCTGCCGAACGCGGAGCCCCCCTGTCCCGCACCCGCACGAGCCGCGTCCCGCCCCGCCGCCGCGGGGTACGGTCCCGGACCGCCCGGACCGCCCGGACCGCCCGGACCGCCCGGACCGCCCGGACCGCCCGGACCGCCCGGACCGCCCGGACCGCCGGCCGGGGAGCCGCGCCGGGCGGTGGCGGAAGACGCCGCCGGGGCCCGGTGGCCGGCGGCCTACGGGGGTGTGTGTCGGGGCACAGCCGGGGGTCGTCGGCGGTGGCGGAGGGGGCGGGTCGATTAAGGTGACCGGGTGATGATCGCGCTCATGGACTCCGGAATCGGCCTCCTCGCGGCTGCCGCCGCGATGCGGCGGCTGCGGCCCGACGTCGACCTGGTCCTGTCCTCCGACCCCGTCGGCATGCCCTGGGGTCCGCGTACCCCCGAGGACCTCACCGGGCGTGCGCTCGGTGTCGCCCGTGCCGCCGCCGCGCTCCGCCCGGAGGCGCTGATCATCGCCTGCAACACCGCCACCGTCCACGCCCTGCCCACGATCCGGGCGGAGCTGGAGCCCGCCATCCCGGTGATCGGCACCGTGCCGGCGATCAAGCCCGCCGCGGCCGCCGGGGGTCGGGTGGCGATCTGGGCCACCCCCGCCACCACCGGCAGCCCCTACCAGCGCGGGCTCATCCGCGACTTCGCCTCCGGGGCGCGCGTCACCGAGGTCCCCTGCCCGGGGCTGGCCGACGCCGTCGAGGCGGCGGACGAGGCGGCCATCGCCGACGCCGTCGCGGCCGCCGCCGAACTGACCCCGGCCGACGTCACCGACGTCGTCCTCGGCTGCACCCACTACGAGCTCGTCGAGGCGCCCATCCGGGCCGCCCTCGCCGCCCGGACAGGCGGGGTCGAGCCGACCTACCACGGTTCCGCCGAAGCCGTCGCCCTCCAGGCGCTGCGCCGCATCGGCGCCGCCCCGGAGCCCGCCCTGCCCGCCACCGGAGGGCTGACCGTGCTGCTCAGCGGCGACGAGGGCGCCCTGCCCGCCGCCGCGCTCGGCTACGCCGAGGGCCAGCTGCTGGCCGGGCAGGGCGCCGCCGTCGGGCGCTGACCGCCCCCGGCGTCACCGCCCGGCCGCCGGTGTGGCCGCCGCGCCCCCTTCGGCGCTACCGCCCAGCCGGCCCCGCCGCCAGTCGGAGGGCCAGGGTGCACAGGTCCTCCGCGTCCAGGACGCGGTCCCCGAAGCCGGGCAGCGGTACGTGCAGAGGGGCCGTCCACTCCACCGGGATCGCCGCCCGGCCGTAGCGGACGCCGGCCAGCGTGCCCGTGACCGCCGCGACCGTGTCGGTGTCCCCGCCCAGGTCCACCGCGGCCCGCACGGCCTGCGTGAAGCCGGTGGTGGTCCGCACCGCCCACACCGCCGAGCCCAGGCAGGGCCACACCGCACCGTTGAACTCGGTGGCCAGGCCCGGGTGCCAGTCCGGGGCGAGGACGCGCGCGTACCGCTCGCGCTGCTCCGGGTCCACCGCCGCGAGCGCCTCGGGAACGCCGTCCAGCGGATCGCCGCCGGCCAGTCCGACCCGTACGAGCTCGTGCAGGACGGCCGTGCCCTCCCAGGCCGCCGGGTCGCCGTGGGTGAGCGCCGCGATCCGCCGGGCCACGGCCATCGTCGCCTCCCGCCCCCCGGCGGCGAAGTACACCGCGGACGTCGACGCCCGCATCAGGGAACCGTTGCCGGCTGCCCGCGCGTTCACCTGGAAGTGCAGCGCCGCGGCCAGGTCCCACGGGTCGCCGCCGGTCAGCACGGCCTCGGTCTGGAGCCCGATGTCCTTCGGCCCGGCTGCCGCCCAGCGCCGGAACCGGTCGAAGACGTCGGGGAGTTCGAGGCCGCCGTGCTCCAGCAGCGATTCGCCGACGAGTACGGCCATCTGCGTGTCGTCCGTGGCCTCGCCCGGCTCCCAGCCGCCGCCCCCGCGCATCTCCGCGCCGCGCGCGCTCAGTTCCCCCGCGGGCCCGAACTCGTAGGGCGCACCCAGGGCGTCGCCCACGGCCGAGCCGAGTACGGCACCGACGGCCCGGTCCGTCCGCTCCGTCCGGTCCACCCCATCTATACGGTTGTTTCGGCGGTTTCGACTGTCCGGGTCCTTTCGGTCGATCTGGTCGTTGCGGTCGTTCGGGCTGAACTGGTCGGTCACGTCAGCTTTCCTCCCCTGATGGGCCGGGTCGTACGCCGGCCAGCACGTCCCCCGCGAAGGCGTCCAGGTCGTCGAGCCGGGCCGCGGCCAACGTGTCCGGCGCCCCGGTCAGCAGGTGCCAGACCGCACCGTGCCGGGCGAGCGTGAGGGTGCGGGCCTGCGCGGGCCCGTCCGGGAGCCCGGCCGCGCCGAGCAGCCGGCGGTGCGCCGCGAAGTCCGCCGCACCGATCGGGTCCAGCAGTGCGGCCAGCCACGGCCGCCGCGCCGCCTCCGTCTGCAACTCCAGACAGGCCGGGACGCGCGGCCGCCCCGCCCCGGCCGCGTCGCGCAGCAGCCCCGCGAGCAGGGCCGCCGGCCCGGGCCCGGTCGGTCGGGCCCGGGCCCGGGCCGGCCGGGGCGGCCGCCACGGCCCGGTACCGCTCCGCGCAGCGCTCCGCCACCGCCAATCCGGGGACCCCCGGCACCGCCGTCGTCGTCGGAGCCGGTGTCGGCGGGCTCGCCACCGCGATCGGGCTCCGCCGCGCCGGCCGGACCGTGACCGTGCTGGAACGGCGCACCGCACCGGAACGCCACGGAACCGCCTTCGGTATCCCCCCACCGCCCAGGCGCCATCGACCGGCTCGGCCTCGGCGGGGCCCTGCGGGCGCGCGGTCCCGTACCGCGACGCGCGGATCAGCCGGCCCGACGGGACCGTGTTCGCCGCCCTCCCGCTCGACCGGATCGAACGCAGAGCGGGCCGCCCCGAGCCGCTCGTCTCCCGCCCGCACCTGCTCGACGCCCTTCTCGACGCGCTCGACCGGCTCGGCGGCACCCCGATCGCGTACGGACGGCGGCTGACCGACCCGGCAGGCACCTTCGCCGACCTCGTCATCGAACGCCGACGGCATCCGCAGCGCCGTCCGCACCGCCCGCTTCGGCACCCGCAGCTCCGTGCGCCCCTCGGCACCGTCGCCTGGATCGGCACCGCCGGCGTCGAGACCGGCGTCCACGGCGAGACCGGGGGCGCGGGCCGGTTCTTCGGCATGACCCCGGTCCTGGTCGGCGACGCCGCCCACGCCATGACCCCCAACCTGGGCCAGGGCGCCCGCACCGCCCTGCTCGATGCCGAGGCCCTCACCCGTGCGGTCGCCGCCCGCGGCCGGGCCGGGCTGCCCGCCGCCCCGCGCGCGTACGGCGCGGAACGCCGCCGGCCCGCCGCCCGTCCGGGTTTGCCCGCGCCGCGCGCGGACAGGTGCGGGGCAGAGCGGCCGGCCCGGCGATCGGGCCCCTCGGGCCGGCCGCCGGCGCGAGGCGGTGGCGCACATGCGGAACGTGAGTACGCTGCTACTCATGACGGGTCACCCTTCAGGTCCGCTGTGGACGGGCCGGGCAACCAACCGCGTGCAGTGGGTGCTGGCCGCGGCCGGCGCGGCCGCCCTGGCCCTCGGCATCGAGCTCGCCGTCGACTCCCCCTGGAGCTCCGGCATCGTGCCCCTGCTGATGTCGGTGATCGGCTGCCTGGCCGTCGGCGTCCTGATCCTCTACGGCACCCTCGCCTTCGTGGAGGTCACCGTCACCGTCGACGCCGAGGCACTGGAGGTGCGCTGCGGCCACATCGGGCTGCCCCGCCGCAGGGTCCCGCTCGCCGAGGTGGTCTCCGCCGAGTACGTGGCCCACGTCACCCCGCACCAGTGGGGCGGCTGGGGCCACCGCTGGCGCCCCGACAAGGGCACCGCCATCATCGTCCGCCGCGGCGAGGGCCTCGCCCTCCACCTCGGGGACGGCAAGCTGTTCACGGTCACCGTCGACGACGCCGAGAACGCGGTCCGTGTCATCCGCGCCCATCTGCGTGCCCTGGCCGGCTGAGCCGCCCCGGCCGACCGCCCCCGCGGGCCCGCCGCCGGACCGGCGCGTGCGGGCCCTCCCGGACCGGCCACGTACACTCCGCCAGATGAGCAGCAGTGTCACCGAAGAGCCCCGCGCCACCGGAGCGGAACCCGCCGCCGGAGCCGAAGCCGCCGCGACCCCGTCCGCCCGGGCGCCCCGGGGGAAGAGCGCCGCTGCCGTCCGCGCGGCCCTCGCCGCCGCCTCCGGCGTGTTGCTCTACCTCAGCTTCCCGCCCCGCCCCCTGTGGTGGCTGGCCCCCGTCGCCCTCGCCGTGCTCGCCGGCTGCCTCCACGGCCGCCGCGCCCGCGCCGGCTTCGGCCTGGGCGTCCTGCACGGGCTGGGCTTCCTGCTGCCGCTGCTCGTGTGGACCAGCGAGGGCGTCGGCCCGGTCCCGTGGCTCGCCCTGGCCACCCTCGAAGCCCTCCTCATCGGCCTCACCACCCTCGGTGTCTCCCTCGTCACCCGGCTCCCCGCCTGGCCGCTGTGGGGCGCCGCCGTGTGGACCGCCGGCGAGGCGCTGCGCGCCCGCGCCCCCTTCGGCGGCTTCCCGTGGGGCAAGCTCGCCTTCGGGCAGGCCGACGGGTTCTTCCTCCCCCTCGCCGCACTCGGCGGCACCCCGCTGCTGTCCTTCGGCGTCGCCCTGTGCGGTTTCGGGCTGTACGGGGCCGTGCGCGCCGCCCGCCACCAGCCCCGCCGCAGCGTCGCCGCCCTGGCCGCCCTCGCCGTTGCCGCCCCCGTCGGTACGGCGCTGGCCGCCCGTCCGCTGGTCTCCGACGCGGCCGAGGACGGCACCGCCGTCGCCGCCGTCGTCCAGGGCAACGTGCCGCGCGCCGGCTTCGACTTCAACGCCCAGCGCCGGGCCGTCCTCGACAACCACGTCAAGCGCACGGTGCAGCTCGCCGAGGACGTCCGGGCCGGCCGCGTCCCCCGGCCCGACTTCGTGGTCTGGCCGGAGAACTCCTCCGACATCGACCCGTTCACCCAGCCCGACGCGTACCGGGTCATCGACGAAGCGGTCAAGGCCGTCGGCGTGCCCGTCGCCATCGGCTCCGTACTGGCCCCGGAGACCGGGCCGCTGCGCAACACGATGATCCAGTGGGACCCGGTCAAGGGCCCCACGGACACCTACGACAAGCGCAAGATCCAGCCCTTCGGAGAGCGCATCCCGATGCGGTCCTTCGTCCGGCTCTTCAGCGCCGACGTGGACCGGGTGCAGCGCGACTTCGGCCCCGGCAAGGAGCCGGGCGTCTTCGACATGGCGGGCAGCGGCGTCGGCATGGTCACCTGCTACGAGGCGGCCTTCGACGACGCCGTCCGCTCCACCGTCCGCGCGGGCGCCCAGGTGATCGCCGTACCGAGCAACAACGCCACCTTCGGCCGGACCCAGATGACCTACCAGCAGCTCGCCATGGACCGGGTCCGCGCCGTCGAGCACAGCCGCACCGTCCTCGTGCCCGTCACCAGCGGCGTCAGCGCCGTCATCCGCCCCGACGGCAAGGTCGTGCAGCAGACCGAGATGTTCACCGCGGACGCGCTCGTCGCCGGGATCCCGCTGCGCTCCACCGAGACCCCCGCCACCCGCCTCGGCCCGCTGCCCGAGTACGTGCTGCTCGCGCTGGCCGCCGGCGGTTTCGGCTGGGTCCTCGCGCTCCGGATCCGTGCCCGCCGCAGCGCCGCCTGAGCGGTGCGGCGGGGTCGGCCTCGTATGGTCGGGGCATGACCACTCCTGAGTTCATCCGCGAAATCCGGGCCCATGCCGGGAACCGGCTGCTCCTGCTGCCCGCCGTGACCGCGGTCGTCGTCGACGACCGCGGTCACGTGTTGCTCGGGCGGCGCTCCGACAGCGGCAGGTGGGCGGTGGTCGGCGGGATCGCGGAACCGGGCGAGCAGCCCGCCGACACCGTCGTGCGCGAGGTCTACGAGGAAACGGCCGTGCGGTGCGTTCCGGAGCGCGTGGTGATGGTCGAGATGCTGCAGCCGATCACCTACCCCAACGGCGACGTCTGCCAGTTCCAGGACATCACCTTCCGCTGCCGGGCGATCGGCGGTGAGGCGCGGGCCAACGACGACGAGTCGCTGGAGGTGGCCTGGTTCGCGCCCGACGCCCTGCCCCCGCTGGACCGGTTCGGCCTGGACCGCGTCCGTCGGGCCCTGGACGACGAGCCGACCTGGTTCGCGCCCGCCGCCGAGCTCCCGGAGGAGGTCCCGGTCGGGCACCGCGCGCAGATCCCGGCCGACCGGCGGGCCGGCGCCCCGGCATGGGTACCGGAGGGCATCCCGGAGTAGCCCCGGCGTCAGGGCGCCCGCGAGTCGGCCGCCCGTGGCTCAGTCCTCGCCGGCCGCCTCGCGGTACAGCTCCACCGCCCGGTCGCCCATCACCGCGCTGTACGAGACGTCCGGGTCGGTGCCCCCGCCCTCGTGGCCGCCGAGCACCCCGGCCACGGCCCCGGCCACCAGCCACGGGCTGCCGCTCGTGCCGCTGCTGAGGTCGGGGCAGTCGATGCGGCGCTGGGTCCCGGAGTACAGGGCGGTGGTGTTCGCGCAGCGCAGCGGGGCGTCCTCGGTGCTCGGGTAGCCGACGATCGTCACCGCCGCGTCGCCCGGCTGTTCGGCGGCAACGGGGAACCCGCCCACCGCGTCCTCGACGTACGGGCCCTGGCCGCCTTCGACCGGGACCACCGTGGCGAAGGCCAGGTCGGCGTCCGGGTCCTGGCCGTCCGTCCAGTCCGGTGCCACGAACGCGCCGGTGAGCCGCCACAGCCCGTGCGGGGCCCTGCCGTCGCGGTAGCCCGGTGCGAAGAACGTGTTCTGCGGGTCGCCCACGCAGTGCGCGGCCGTGGCGATCACGTCGCGGCCGTCGCTGCGGACCACGGCCGCGGTGCAGAAGTGGCCCCCGCCGAGGCCGCCGGCGAACAGCGGGCCGACCCGGTCCGCCGTCGCGTCGGGTATCGCCCCCGCCGTCACGCCCAGCGGTGGGACCGCACCCGCGTCCGGCATGTTCAGGCTGAGCAGGACGGCCATCGCGGCCAGCGCCGCAAGCGTCCGGGAGGTCCGGCGGGCGGCGGAGCGGCGGGCCGGTCGGAGGGGCATGCGCTGGATCATGTCCCGAGCCTCCCCGTCGAAACTATGACCGGAGCCCGTTATTCCATATGAATCTGCTGTGAATCCCGGTGGCCCGCGGTCCGGGATCGACGTCGCCGGGCCCGCGGCCCGGCGCTAGCGGCGCTCGTACACCGTCACCCGGCGGCCCCGGACCTGCCGGTCCTCCACCACCCTGAAGTGCTCCTTCAGCACCGCGGCCTTCGCCGCGTCCCGCGCCGCCCCCGACGGCTTGGCCACCTTCGCCGAGTCCGTGACCAGCAGCACCCGGGGCTGGCGGAGCAGATCCGCCCTGATCCGCGCCGGCTCCGCCTCCTCGCCCTTGAGCGTCGCCGAAGCGACCGGGCCCCGCTCCAGGGCCAGGTCCGACAGCCCCGCGAAGGCGCCCGGGGAGACCAGCGCCGTGTCCCGGCGGGCCGCCGGAACGAACAGCACCGCGTCCCCCGGCCGCTTCAGCCGGGCCACCTCGCCGGCCACCGCCAGCACGTCGTCGACGCGGCTCCCCGGGGCCCGCTTGCCCAGCTCCACCGGCAGCATCGCCACCACCGCGATCCCGACCACGGCCGGCACCAGCAGCCGCGCCGCCCGGGGGAAGCGCGGCGCAGCGGCCCGTACGGCGGCGCCCAGCGCGGCTCCGATCAGCAGCGCGAGGCCGACCATGCTGAACAGCACGTACCGGTCCAGGAACAGCGGCTGGGCCAGCGAGATCCCGATCAGCGCCAGCTGCGGCACCGCCAGCAGCGGCAGACCCACCGCCGCCAGCGACAGCCGGCCCGCCCGCGGCCGGTCCAGCCACGCCCCCAGGCCGCCGACGGCCAGCAGGATGGCCGGGCCGATCATCATGTGCCAGGTCAGCGGCGGTATCCACGAGACCTGGTCGGACTGGCTCCGGCTGAACAGGACCAGCGGCAGCGCCCCCGCCACCGCACCGGCCGCGGCGGCCGCCCAGCGCCCCACCACACCACGGCCCGCGCCCGCCCACCAGAGCGTCGCGGCATGCGCGGGCAGGACCAGCAGCGACAGCCAGTTCAGCAACGCGCACACCAGCACGGTCAGCCCGTACGCGGTCCAGCGCGGCCAGACCCGCCCCCCGGGCCCCCCGGGAGAGCCCGGGCCGGCCGTCCCGCCCGCCCCGCCGGCCACGCTCCCGCCGTCCGGCACGAGGGACACGAGCAGCAGCGTCGACACCCCCACTCCCGCAGCGACCAGCGCGTACGGACGGCCCTCCTGGAGGTAGAACTGCACCGCCGGCAGCAGCGGCAGCGCCAGACCGCCGCCCAGCCCCGCCCAGGACCCGGCCAGCCGCCGGCCGATCAGCGCCGTGCACGCCGCGGCGCCCGCGATCGCCAGCACCGAGGGCAGCCGAAGCGTCGTCGTGCCCGCCCCGAACACCTCGAAGAGGCCGTGCATCAGCAGGTAGTACAGGCCGTGCACGGCATCGACGTTGCCGAGCATCGCCCAGATCTCGCCCGCCGAGCGCCCGGCCGCCACCTGCCACGTCGCCGCCTCGTCGCGCCACACGCTGTCCTGCCGGGACAACCCCCACAGGCCGAGGCCCAGGGTCCACAGGACCGGTACCAGCCACACGAGGGTCCGCCGTCGGCCTGCGGTGATGTCGGAAGTCATGAAACGGATCGGATCCTCGCTGGGCACCTCGGGCGGAAAGCACCAGTCTATGGACGACACGGACGGTTTCCCGACCCGCTGTTGTGCACTGCGGAGCGAGAGCCGGCGCCCCGCCCGCACCTAGCCTCACCCCAGCAACGACAAGGCAACGAGGGGCGGTACCGGGTGCACTGGCTCATCCACGACTACCGCGAGAGCGATCTCGCCGCGGTCGTCCACCTGATCGACAGCACGGCAGAACTCGGCCAGGAGTCCGTCTTCTCGCTCGCCGAGTGCATCGGCGCCCTGACCGACCGGCAGCCCTGCGTCGTCGCCGTCCACCAGGGCGTCCCCATCGGGGCCGCGCTCGCCAGCGTCACCGGCGAACGGGCCTGGGTCATGCGGATCGCGATCGCCGCCGGCTGGCGCGGCCGGGGACTGGCCAGCGCGCTCCTCGTCGAGCTGGAGCGCAGGCTCGTCGCGGCCCGGGTCGGCCGCATCGCATACGTCCTGCCTGAGGAGGACCTGCTCGGGGAGGGGCTGCTCAACGCCGGCTACACCCGGCAGCCCGCGGTCGCCTACTTCGAGAAGAGCGAACCGCTCCACGGGCCCGCCGCCGGTCTCCTCGCCGACCTCGGCGGCCGCTTCCTGCCCAGCGGCCTGTGGGCCGGGGTCGCCGGCATGGAACGGGAGAAGGACCTCATCGAGCGGCGCGTCGTCCTCCCGCTCGCCGAGCCCGAGCGGGCCGCCGCGCACGGCGTGCGGCCGCCGCGCGCCATCGCACTCTTCGGCCCGCCCGGCACCGGCAAGACCACCTTCGCCCGGGCCATCGCCTCCCGCCTCGGCTGGCCCTTCGTGGAACTGCTGCCCTCCCGGCTCGCCGACGAGGGCAACCTCGCCGCCGCGCTGCGCGACGCCTTCGCCCGGATCGCCGAGCTGGAGCGGGTCCTCGTCTTCATCGACGAGGTCGAGGAGATCGCCCCCGTGCGCACCGAGCCCGCGCACCCCGGCGGCATCCACGGGGTCACCAACGAACTGCTCAAGCTGATACCCGGATTCCGGGAGGGCGACGAGCGGCTGCTGGTGTGCGCCACCAACTCCGTCCGCTCGCTGGACCCGGCGTTCCTGCGGCCCGGCCGCTTCGACTACCTCATCCCGATCGGCACCCCGGACGCCGCCGCGCGCGCCGCGATCTGGTCCCGGTACACGGCGGAGCGCGCGGACGTGGACGTGGCCGCCCTGGTGGGCGCCACCGAGCTGTTCACCCCGGCGGACATCGAGCACGCGGCGCGCATCGCGGCGCAGGTCTCCTTCGAACGGGACCTGGAGGCAGTCGGCGCGCACCGTGCGGCGGGGGACCGGCCGGGCGCCACCACCGAGGACTACCTGGCGGCGGTCGCGCAGTGCCGGCCCACCGTCACCCCGGCCATGACCGGCGAGTTCGAGGCCGACATCACCGCCCACGCCCGCTTCTGACCGCCGGGCCCCCGCCGCAGGCCCACCCCTCGGGCGGCGCGAGCGGGTCGGCTACGGTCCTGCCATGGGCTTCGTCGTCTTCATGACCCTGCCGGGGCTGGCGCTGCTGCCGACCTGACCGCAGGCCGCGCCGTCATCCACCTGCCCCCGGACGGCCTCAGCGGGGGCAGTGGTAGGTGAAGTGGGTCGTGGCCGTGCGGCGGGTGGGGGAGAGGAGCTGGATCTCGGCCGCGGCCGGGTAGGTGCCCTGGCCGCGGAAGGTCCACAGCAGGTGGAGGCGGGCCTCGTCGCGGCCCTTCGGCACCTGTTCGGTGAGCTGGTCCGAGTGGGTTCCGTCGCTGCGGACCCAGCGGTACGCGACCGTCCCGGGGCGCCCGTTGGTCCGTACGACGGCCACCACGTCGGCGGTGGCACCGCAGCCCGGGTTCTCGCCCGTGGAGGTGCCCACCGCCAGCCCCCGTACCTCCAGTCCCGGCCCGAACCGCTGCCAGGCCAGGTACGCCAGCACGGCGAGCAGCACGGCGCCGGCGAGGGTGTAGCGGCGCCATTCGCGGCGGCGCCGCCGCGGCGGGACCACCACCGGGAAGGGGGCGGGCACGGCCGCGGTCACGCCCGGCCCGAACCGCATCACCGAGCCCTCGACCCGGTCCGGGGCGGCGTCCTGCGGTGGCGGCGGCCCGCTGATCCAGTGGCTGCCGAGGACGGTTGCGCTGTACTCGTCGTCGCTCACGCGGGATTGCACCTCCTGAGCAGCAGGCTGTCGGTCGCCGGGCCCCCGCCGGCCGCGGGGGACGTCGTGACCCGGACGCCCCAGGCACAGCCGCCGCCCTTGAAGTCGTGCGTCACGGGTGCCGCGGCCGCCATGGCCGTCAGTGTCCCCGCGCCCACGGTGTAGTCGTACCGCGTGGTGCCGTCGGGCTCGGAGAACGGGTCGTCGTCGCCGCCGGTGAACCACTGCACGGTGACCTTCACCGTGCCCGAACCGCCGGCCTTGATCGTGATCTCCGCCGCCCCGGTCTCGTCGCCGGTCTGCGTCAGGTCCACCCCGACCGCGTACACGACCGGCGCGGGGGTCGGGGTGGGCGGCGTGGTCGGCGGCTGCTGCGGGGGAGTGGTCCGCGGCGGCACCGTCACCGAGCGGCTCGGACTCGCCCCGGGTCGCGTGGTACGCGTCGGCGAGGGCGATGCGGCTGCGGACGCCGACGCCGACGCCGACGCCGACGCCGACGCCGAGGCCGAGGCCGACGCTGAGGGAGACGGGGAAGGGGACGGGGAGGGCGACGGGGACGGGGAGGGCGAGGGGCTCCGGCTCGCGGTGCCGGAGGGGGCGGGGCTCGACGTGGCGAACGAGTCGGCCGCACGGGCACCGCCCGGCTCTCCACCCGAGGCGCTCGCCGTCAGCCCGGCCACCACCCCCAGCACCAGTGCCGCACCCGCCGCGATGGTGCCCCGCCGTCCCGGCGCCCAGCCGGAGCCCCGCCCCAGCGAGGTCGTCGCCACCGCCGTGGTCCCGGAGGCCGCGCCGCCCGCCGACGGGAACAGCAGGGGTAACAAGGCCGCCAGCGCCACCAGCTTGCGCTGGCCGCGCTCCTCCCAGTCCGGCCCGTACCCGGCCAGCGCCGCCCGCTCCAGCTCCGTGACGAACGCCTCCGCGTTCTCCGGGCGCTGCTCCGGCGCCTTGGCCATGCCCCGCCGGATCAGCGGGCGGACCGGCTCGGGGGCCTCGTCCTCCGGTACGGGCGCCTCCACGTGCTGGACGGCGAGCTCCGCGAGGTTCTGCCCTGGGAACGGCTTGCGCCCCGTCAGGCACTCGAAGAAGGTGGCCGTCGCCGCGTACACGTCGGCCGCGGGCGTGGCCGGCCGGCCCTGCCACTGCTCGGGCGCCATGTACGCCGGGGTGCCCGCGACGCCGGGCGTGGTGTCGCGGCGCACCGCGATCCCGAAGTCCACCAGATTGGACAGGCCGTCCGCCGCGACCAGCACGTTCTCCGGCTTGTAGTCGCGGTGGACGACGCCCGCCCGGTGCGCCGCCGCCAGACCCAGCAGCGAGCCCTTGAGTACGACGAGGGCGGCCTCGGGATCGGCCCGCCCGGACTGCTTGAGCACGGCGCGCAGCGAGATCCCGTCGACGAGCTCCATCACGATGGCGGCGCCGCCGGGCGCCTCCACGTACTCGTACAGCCGGACCACGTACGGTGAGTCCAGTCCGCCGAGCAGCCGCGCCTCCCCGCGGAACTCGGCGACGAACGCCGGGTCCCGGCGCAGCCCGTCGGAGAGGTACTTCACCGCCACCGGCGTGCCGGTCGCTCCGTGGACGGCGAGGACCACCCGTCCGCTGGCGCCGGATCCGAGTTCCCGGACGTGCACGTACCCGGGCACCGTCCAGCCGTTCGTCATCGTCCGCCCCCTGTCCGCCCGTTCCGCCGGGCCCGGGGCCCGGCGGCGGCGCGATCGGCCACCCCCGGGGACACGGTTTCCGCTGCGGCCGGTTCCCAATCCGGCCGGGGACTCAGGCCGCGGCCCGCTCCGCCCTGATGACGGCGTGCAGCCGGTCGGCGGCCGCCCGCCCGAAGGCCGGGTCGTTGATGTGGGTGTCGTAGTCGCGGACGGCGGCCGCGCTGCCCCGCAGCCCCTCCCGCAGCGCCGAGAACAGGGCCCGGTCCGCGGCCGGGTCGTGGTAGGGGCCGCCCGGCGCGCCGAGCGTGGACAGGCCCTGGAGCGGGACGCAGACCTCGGTCGGCCCGACGGCCGTACGGAGCTTCGCCGCGATCCGGCGGCCGAGCTCCGCGCACTCCGCCTCGGTCGTGCGGATCACGGTGATGGACGGGTTGTGCACCCGGACCCGCCGGTAGCGCGCCCGCTCGGGCAGTGAGTCCAGCGGCCCGAACTTGACCATGTCCAGCGCCCCGAGGCCGACCACCTGGGGGACCCCGGCCCGGCCGGCCGCGGTGAGCCGGTCGGGGCCGGCGGTCAGGATGCCGCCGCACAGGTCGTCCGCGATCTCGCTGAGCGTGAGGTCGAGGACGCCCGCGAAGACGCCCTGCCCGGCGAGGGTCTCCAGGGTGCGGCCCCCGGTGCCGCTGACGTGGAAGACCAGGACCTCGTAGCCGAGTTCGGTCAGCCGCTCCCGGGCCGCGTCCACGCCGGTCGTGGTCACCCCCGCCATGCTCGCCGCGACCAGCGGGCGCGAGCCGGAGCCGGGCCGGGCCGGTCGGCGCAGCTCCAGGCCGGCCCGCTCGTGGGCCCGGGCCATGCCGGCGGCGGCCGCCACGGCGTTCGCCAGGACCGGCTCGGAGATCCTGTTGAGCCCCGCGATGTCCACCACGCTGTACATCATCGTGATGTCCGAGGATCCGACGTACGGGGCGACGTCCCCGGACGCCATGGACGACACCATCACCTTCGGCACGCCCAGCGGCAGTGCGCGCATCGCCCGCGTGGCGATGGAGGTGCCACCGCTGCCGCCGATGGCGAGCACCGCGTGCAGCCGGCCCTCGGCGTGCAGGCGCAACAGGGTCGCCTCCGCACCGAGGGCCATCGTCGTCACGGCCGCGCCCCGGTCGGCGGCCGCCCGTAACTCCGCCAGGTCCGCCCCCGCCGCCCGGGCCACCTCGCAGCGCGGTACGTCGGCGGGCACGCGCGGCTCGCCCATGACGCCCGTGTCCACCATGACCACTTCGATGCCGGCGCGCCGCAGCCCCTCGCGCAGCCAGCCGTACTCGACACCCTTGGTGTCCAGGGTTCCCACCAGCACGACGTTCGTCATACGTGCAATGTCCGCTCGGGTGGGGTTTGTTGGCAAGCCAAGGTCAAGTCAACCTTGCAGCAACGTGAACAGCCGCTCCAGGAAAGTGACTTGGGAGGGGATCAGTTTCACGCGGGCCGTCTCCGGGTCGAACCAGGCCACCTGGTCCAGCTCGGGGAACTCCTCCACCCGGCCCGAGCGCGGCGGCCACTCCATGGTGAACGTCCCCGGCACCATCAGCGCCGGGTCGAGGTCCGCCCGCACGGCCCAGATCACCACCTGCTTCCCACCGGGCATCCGGGCCTCGCCCAGCGGAAGGTACGGGCCCTCCGGCGGCGGCAGCCCGATCTCCTCGGTGAACTCCCGCCGGGCCGCGTCCAGCGGGGCCTCGTCCTCCCCGTACTCCCCCTTGGGGATCGCCCAGCCGCCCTCGTCCCGGCGCGCCCAGTACGGGCCGCCCATGTGTCCGAGGAGCACCTCGACCCCGGTCTCCGCCCCGGGGGCCGCGGGTCCGGACGCCTCGCGGAAGACGAGCAGTCCGGCGCTTCGTTTGTTCGTCATGGCCGGATGTATGCCCCGCCGGGCGGCCGGTCACGGGTCCGTACGCCGGCGTGTCAGTGGTCGTGCGGGCCCTCCCGGTGCACCGGTCCGTGGGACTCCGCGCAGTGCGGGTCGGCCGCGACCTCGCCCGCGCGGCCGACCGTGAGCAGGGCCTCGTGGGCGTGGTCCACCTGCAGGGTGGTGTGGGTGATCGCGTACTCCTTCGCCAGCAGCCGCTCCAGGTCCCGGCGCACGGCGTGGCAGTCGCCGGCCGGCTCGACCAGCACGTGCGCCGAGAGCGCCGCCTGGCCCGAGGTGATCGTCCAGATGTGCAGGTCGTGGACCTCGGTCACCGGGGGGTGCGCGACCAGCCGGTCGCCGACCGCGTCCGGGTCCACGTGCGCGGGGGCGGCCTCCAGGAAGATCCGACCGGACTCGCGGACCAGCCCGTAGCCCGCCTTCACCATCAGCACCACCACCACGAGCGTGGCGATCGCGTCGGCCTGTACGAAGCCGGTGGTCAGCACGATCAGACCGGCGACGGCGGTACCGATGAAGGCGAACAGGTCGTTCAGGATGTGCTGGTAGGCCCCCTCGACGGCGAGCGAGGAGCGGTTCGCCCGGGAGATGCACCAAGCCGCCGCCACGTTCACGACGATGCCCGCGAGGGCGGTGACCAGGACCAGCCCGCCCGCCACCGGCGGCGGGTCGATCAGCCGCTGGACCGCCTCGTACGCCAGCCACAGCGCGAGCAGCAGCAGCGTGAGCCCGTTGGCCTGGGCGGACAGTATCTCCGCGCGCTTGAGGCCGAAGGTGTAGCCGCCGCGCGCCGGGCGGGCGGCGAGCCGCATCGCGATCAGCGCGAGGACGATCGAGACGGCGTCCGTCAGCATGTGGGCGGCGTCGGAGATCAGGGCCAGCGACTGCGCGATGATGCCGACGACGACCTCGACGGCCATGAAGGCACCGATCAGACCGAGCGCGATGGCCAGCCAGCGCCGGTCGGCGTCCGCGGACACGCCGTGGCTGTGCCCTGCGTGGCCGTGGCCGTGGCTGTGGTCGGGGCCGCCCGGCCCGTGATCGTGATCGTGGTCGTGCACGCCCATGGCGTCCCCCGTCTGTTCGGTTCCGACGCGTGAAGTGAAGCGCACTGCGAAGCAATGGGCAAAGGCTGCAACGGGGACCGTTGTCATTACCCATAACACCGCGCTGACCTGCGGTTATGCCGCCAGGTTCGGGCCGTGCCACAATCGGCTCATGGTCCAGCGCCCCGGTGTGCCGACCGCGCCCGAGCTCGTCCTGGAGACCGACTCGGGCTCCACCACGATGCGCCCGGGCCGCACGTACCACGTGGGCCGCGACCCCCTCTGCGACGTGTGGCTCCAGGACGCCCGGGTCTCCTGGCACCACGCGGTCCTGCGCACCGACGGGGACCACTGGACCGTCGAGGACGAGAACAGCACCAACGGCACCTGGGCGGACGGCCACCGCATCCGCGAGCGGACGATCGGCGCCGGCAGCGAACTCCGCTTCGGCAACCCCCACGACGGCCCCAGCGTCCGCATCGTCCGCATCATCGGCCACGGCCGACCCGCGCCGGCCGACCTGCCCACGGCACCCCTGCCCATGGTCCCCCCGTTCCCGTCCCCGGCTCCCGCGGACACCACCCGGCGGCCCGACTCCGTCTCCGAACCGTCCCTCACCAGCACCTTCCGCGAACCCGCCAGCATCCACCCGCTGCCCCCGCGCGCCGTCGTGCGCATCGGCCGCGACCAGGACAACGACCTCGTCATCCAGGACCTGATCGTCTCCCGCCGGCACGCCGAACTGCGCGCCCACGCCGACGGCACCCACGAGATCGCCGACCTCGGCAGCCACAACGGCACCTACCTCAACGGCGCCCGCATCACCGCCGCCCCCCTCGCCGAAGGCGACATCATCGGCATCGGCCACACCGCCCTCTGCCTCGTCGGCGACCGCCTCCAGGAGTACGTCGACACCGGCGAGGTCTCCCTCGACGTCCAGGACCTCACCGTCGCCGTCGACCGCGGCCGCAAGACCCTCCTCGACCAGGTCTCCTTCCCCGTCGGCGCCCGCTGCCTGCTCGCCGTCGTCGGACCCAGCGGCGCCGGCAAGTCCACCCTCCTCGGCGCCCTCACCGGACTGCGCCCCGCCGACCGGGGCACCGTCCTCTACGACGGCCGCGACCTCTACCGCGACTACGCCGAACTGCGCAGCCGCATCGGCCTCGTCCCCCAGGACGACATCCTGCACACCCAGCTCACCGTCCGCCGCGCCCTCGCCTACGCCGCCGGACTGCGCTTCCCGCAGGACACCGCCCCGTCCGAGCGCCAGGCCCGCGTCGACGAGGTCATCGGCGAGCTCGGCCTGCAGCAGCGCGCCGACCAGCCCATCCACAGCCTCTCCGGCGGCCAGCGCAAACGCGTCTCCGTCGCCCTGGAACTGCTGACCAAGCCCTCGCTGCTGTTCCTCGACGAGCCCACCTCCGGCCTCGACCCGGGCATGGACCGCTCCGTGATGCACATGCTGCGCGGCCTCGCCGACGACGGCCGCACCGTCATCGTCGTCACCCACAGCGTCCTCAGCCTGGACGTCTGCGACCGGCTCCTCGTCCTCGCCCCCGGCGGCCGCATCGCCTACTACGGCCCCCCGCGCGAAACCCTCGCCTTCTTCGGCTTCGGCGAGTGGCCCGAAGCCTTCGAGGCGTTCGAGACGCAACGCGGCCGGGACTGGGCGGGCGAGTACCGCGCCTCCGCCCATCACCAGCGCTACGTGCAGAACCCCGCCCACCGCCCCGGCGCCGACGCGCTGCACACAGCCGAGCCGCCGGCCGATCTCGCCTCCGCCCCGCCCAAGGCCCAGAGCTGGGGCGCCCAGCTGTCCATCCTGATGCGCCGCTACGCCGCAGCACTCAGCGCCGACCGCACCTTCCTCGTCATCATGATCGCGCTGCCGTTCGTGATGGGCGCCATGGCCCGCGCCCTGGCCGGCAGCTCCCTCACCGGGGAGACCGCGATCAACGCCCTGCTGATCCTCTGCGTCGGCGGAGTCCTCACCGGCGCCGCCAACGCGGTGCGCGAACTCGTCAAAGAGCGGGTGATCTACCAGCGCGAACGGGCCGTCGGCCTGTCCAGATCCGCGTACCTGATGTCCAAGGTGCTGGTGCTCGGCGCCGTCACCGTCGCCCAGGCCGTGGTCCTCACGCTCGTCGGGCTGTACGGGGTGGACACCAACGCGCCCGGCGGCCGAGGCGTCCTGATGCCACCGCTCGTCGAGATCACCCTCGCCGTCGCCCTGCTGTCCTTCACCGCGATGATGCTCGGCCTGCTCGTCTCCGCCCTGGTCCGAAAGGAGGAGGTCACCATGCCGCTGCTGGTCCTCCTCGCCATCGTCCAGGTCGTCTTCTGCGGCGCGCTGCTCCGGCTGGACGGCGTCCCGGTGATCGGCCAGCTCGCCTGGCTGGTCCCCTCCCGCTGGGCCCTGGCAGCCATGGCGGGCACCATCGACCTCGGCGCGCTCGTCCCCGGCGACCTCACCGACGACCCGCTCTTCGCGCACCGCGCCGGCGTGTGGCTGCTGGACCTCGGCATGCTGGTCGCCCTGTCCGTGCTGTTCGGCGTCCTGGTCGCGCGGCTGCTGCGCCGCCACGAGCCCGCCATCATGCGGAAGTAGCGGCAGGTGGTGCCATGAGCAGCTCCTTCCCCGAGGAATACGCCCCCGTCGCCGGCTTCCGGCCCACCCACGTCGTGCCCCGGGACGGACTGCCCGCCTGGGAGACGCCCGACGTGTCCCGGCCCACCGCCTCCCTCGACGCCTTCCTCCCCGTACAACTGCTCGCCCGACGCGGCGAGTGGGGAGAGGTCCTCTGCGCCAACGGGTGGTCGGCCTGGGTGGACGCCCGGCTGCTCGTCTCCGTACCGCAGCCGCCGCCGACCGGCGGGCAGCCGCGGGTGCGCACCGACGACCCGCGTCCGCTGATCGCGCGCAGCGCGGGCGTCCTGGACCGCTACCGGCGGGCGGTCGAGGAACTGGCCGCGGGGCGGCTGGACGGCGAGGGCTTCCGCAGCGGGACCGAGGGCCTGCGGGCCGGAGTGGTGGTCGACGGGGAGTCCGTCTGGCTGTACGACGGGTCCAGCGGGCACTGGATGTACGGCGACGGAAGCCGCCTGGCCACGTACGCGGCCACCGGCGACCCGGACGCCGAAGCGGACCCGGACGCCGACCCGGGCGCGGGCGCGGGCGCGGGAGGGGGTGCGGGCGCAGGCAGGCAGGCGGGTGCGGGCGTCGGCCCGGGCGGAGGCGGGGCCGGGGGCGGCGGCGCACCGGCAGGGGCCGCGGCGAAGACCCCCCGGGATCCCGACCTCGATCCGACGCGGGTCATCCCGCCGTCGGACGACGGGGGGTGACGGGCCGCACGCCGCCCGGGTCGGCAGGGGACCGGCAGCCGCCGGGCGCGGCCGGTGCCTGCCGCACGCGTACCGGCCGGGAGGCGGCGGGCGGGGGACGAGGAGGAGGTCAGGGGGTCGTGGCGGCCGTTGGCGGCGGTTCGACGAGGCCGCGGCGGTGGACCGGGCGGGCCAGCAGGCCGCCGAGGAACCCCGCGAGCGCCCCCCAGAGCAGGGCGAGCCCGACCGTACGCCACAGCACGGCCCGCAGGTCCACGGTGCCGCCGAGCCCGGACACCTCGCCGAGACCCAGCAGGGACATCCCGAACCGGGCCCGCATCGGCACCAGCAGGCACACCGCCAGGACGGCGAGCCCGAAGGCGGCGCCCAGGTGGAGGGCGTGCTGCCAGGGCCGGACGTGCGCGGGGGAGCGCACCGCGGCCAGGAACCCCGTGGCGAGCAGCATCACCGCGGCGACCGGCACCAGCCACCACACCCAGGCCTGGTGCTCGGCGAGCGCGGCCACGTCGACCGTGGAGGTGTCCACGGAGGCGTCCGACCCGGAGGCGCGCAGCACGGCGTCCAGCACCTGCGGCACGGGCAGGCCGAACGGCCCCTCGACCCTGCCGTCCCAGGCGCCGCCGAAGCCCAGCGTGAGCGCGAGCCAGGCGAGGTTCGGCAGGCCGAGCAGCACCACGGCGGACGTGCGGTCGGGGTGGCCGCGCGTGGCGGCCACGACCAGGCCGACCACCACGCCCAGGGCGACGTACGCGAGCAGCAGCGCCACGGTGGCGAAGGCGGCGGGCCGCACCGCCGAGTGGAAGCGGACGAGCCCGGCCGGGAGCGGCGCCCGCCGCGAGACCAGCAGGGCGACCAGCAGCAGACCGAGGATCCACAGCAGCCCGAAGAAGAGGGTCGCGGGCACGGCGGCCCGGAAACCGACCGTGGGGGCCGAGTCGAAGATCTCGGCGAGGTCCCCGATCGGGGAGTCCCCGGTGGAGACGGCGAAGGTCTGCCGGGCCAGGAGCGCCGTACCGGTGAGGGCGAGCAGCCACAACAGGACCAGCGGGACGGCGTGGGCGAGGAGCTCGCGCGGCCGGGCCACCGCCCGGTTGTGCAGAGGGTGCAGGAAGAGCGAGCCGGCCGTGAGCGCTCCGGCCAGGCTCACCGAGAGGGGGAGCACGGACAGGCTCGCGTCGGCGTCGGCCAGGAAGCCGGCCCCGCCGGTCACCTCGACGGAGCCGCCCGCCGCCAGCACCACCACGGCCGCCACCACGTGCGGGAAGGCGCCTCCGGGCAGGTCCGCGGCACCGGCACACGCCAGGCCTGCTGCGGACACCGCGGCCATCGCCGCGAACCCCGCCACGACCGCGACGAGGGCGTCGCGCCAGGTCCGCAGGGGACCCCGGGACGTACGGCTCACAGCGCCACGGTAGGCAGCCCCGGCTTGCGGGCACCACCGGGAGGCCGCACACAATGGTCCGCAGGAGTGATTGATATCCGGCTATTTCCTGATGAGGAAGCGGAACGTGGAACGCGGACCCGGGGAGACCGGGCCACCTCCCCTCCGCCTGGGACAGGGGACGCCCGTGACCACACAGCCTTCCGGCACACCGCCGCCAGAGCGCCCCACAGGACCTCCCGCCGGCCCGCTCGCGGAGCCGCGGGGCAGGGAGGGTCCGCCGACCGTGATCGACACCCCGTCGGGAACGGGGGCCGGCGGTGCGGGATCCGGCGGTACCGGAGCGGGCGGGACCGGTGGTGGCGGGCGCGGCGGCAGGGGCCCGTGGGGCGGTTCCGGCGGAGGCGGGAGTGAGCCGCCCCCGCCGCCGCAGGGCCGCGGCGAAGCCCCCAGGCCGTGGTGGCGGTCCGTGCCCAGGCTGGTCACCGCCGCGGTGGCGGTGGGGGCCGTGGTCGCGCTCGCCGTCGTGCTGACCCGCCCCCAGGGCTCACCGCAGGCGGGCGGCGAGCTCTTCCTGGAGTCCACCGCGGCCCAGGGCCAGGACCCGTACACCGCGTCCACGGTCACCGAACCGGCGCCGCCGGCCACGACCGCGCCACCGCCACCGCCTCCGCCCCGGTCCACCCCCACGGGGCCGATGACCGCCCGGGCCGTCACCGGATCGTCCCCGACCCTGTACGGCGGATCCCGGAACGTCGCCAGCTGCGACATCGAGAAGCAGGTCCGGCTGCTGTCCGCCCAGCCGGACAGGAACCGGGCCTTCGCCGAAGCCCTCCAGATCGAGGCGTCGACCGTGCCCGCATACCTGCGCTCGCTCACCCCGGTGACCCTGCGCAACGACACCCGGGTCACCAACCACGGCTACCGGGACGGCCGCCCGACCCCGTACCAGGCCGTGCTCCAGGCCGGCACCGCCGTGCTCGTGGACAGCCGCGGCGTGCCCCGGGTGCGCTGCGCCTGCGGCAACCCGCTGGGCGAGCCGGTGCCGATGGCGGCGGGCTCGACGCGGGAGGGGACGCCCTGGGCGGCGTACCGGCCGCAGGACGTGGTCGTGGTCAAGCCGACCGGCAAGGTCATGAACGAGGTCACCATCTACGACCAGCGCACCGGACGCTGGTACGAGCGGGGACCCGGCGTCCCGAAGGGACCCGAGGACCGGGACCGGCCCGTCCCGCCCCCGCCGCTGCCCCCGACGCCCCCCGCCAGGCCGGAGGCCTCCCTGAGCCCCGCGCCCCCGGGCACCCCGACCGGCGCCCCCACGGGTACGCGTACGGGTGCGCCCACCGGTCCCGGCACCCCCGAGGAAACGGGCACCCCCAAGGGCATCACCACCCCGAAGGGCAACACCCCCAGGACCACCGCTCCCAAGGACACCGGCCGCCCCGCGGACACCGCCTCCCCGCCCGCCCCGCGCAAACCGCCCCCCGCCCCGTCCAAGCCGGAACCGGCGGTCACCCTGCCGCCGCCGTCGCCGGTGGCCCCCACTCCGCCCCCGGTCGCCCCGACCCCGGCTCCGGTCGTCCCCTCGCCGCCGGCAGCCCCCTCGTCGGCCGCGTCGCCCCCGTGACCGCCGTGACCGCCGTGACCGCCGGGCCGCGCGCCGCCGCCCCCGCCCAGCGCGCCGCGGGCGGCGGCCCCTACTGACTCCCGCCCTCGCCAGCCCGGCGCGGCTCGGCCCCGGCCCGCGCCCGGGCCCGCATCCTGCTCGACCCAGGCCGCCACGTCCGCCAGGTCCTTCGTCACGGCCTTGGCCACGGCCCTCGCCCCCAGCCGGTTCGGCAGCCGCATGAAGAGGCCCGGGCGCCTCCCGCTCGCCGCCGGAGCCGTCGAGGACGTCATCCGTACCACCGTCCGGCCCGGGGACCGCCCGTCGAGCCGGAACTCCGACGCGTGGTGCACGCCCGGGGCGTCGGCCTCGGCGACGTACCGCTCCGACGGGTCGGACACCGTCACGTACGTCTCCTCGGCGGCCTGCTTGCCGAACATCCGCAGGGTCTCCCGCCAGCGCGTGCCCAGCCGCACCGGGCCCGGCGTGAGCACCTCCACCGCGTCCACTCCCGCCCCGGCCGCACCCGCGCGCGGCGTCGTTTGGTGAGACCCTGGCTGCATGGCCGAAAGGGGAACGAGCCCCGAGGTCGACTGGCCCGCACAACCGGACATGAGCCTCGCGCTCAACCACATGGGCACCTTCGACTGGGATCTCGACAGCGGGCGGATGCACCTGGACTCCACCGCCCTCGGAGTGCTCGACCTGCGCCCGGACGAGTTCAGCGGCACCCCTGCCGGGCTGCGCAGACGCATGGCCCCGCCCGAGGAGGCCCGGCTCGACGCCCGCGTGGCCCAGGCACTCAAGGACGGGCGGAGCCACTACGGGGCGTACGTGCGCATCCGGCGGCGCGACGGATCCCGGGCGTGGGCCCACATCCAGGGCCACATCCTGCGCAACCAGGCCGGCCGCCCGTACCGGATCATCGGCATCCTCCGCGACGCCGCCCACGACCCGGGCGACCCCGGCGCCGGCGGGGAGCGGGCCGAGGGGCGGCGCCGGATGACGGGCGTCGTCGACCGCACCACCGCCATCCTGGCCCACGCCCGCACCGTCAACGACGTGACGGACGTCCTGAAGGACCCCGAGGCGCTCAGCCACCTCGGCGCCGTCAGCGTGATGCTCGGCATCGTCGACGGCGGCCGCATCCACCTGGTCGCCGAGGGGCGGTTGGGCACCCACGTACCGGAGCTCGAATACACCCGCATCGACGCGCGGTTCCCGATGAGCGAGGCCGTCCGGAACCTCCAGCCGGTCTTCATCGCGTCACGCGAGGAGTTCCGCGGCCGCTACCCCGAACTGTGGCAGTACATCGAGCCGCTGGCCGTGCACAGCGGGGTCTACCTGCCGCTGATCGCCCAGGGCCGGGCCATCGGTGCACTCGGGCTGCTGTACGAGCGGGACGGCGACTTCACCGATGAGGAGCACAACGTGCTCGTCGCGCTGGGCAGCGGCATCGCGCAGAGCCTCCAGCGCGCCATCCTCTTCGAGCAGGAACACGACCTCGCGGAGGGCCTCCAGCGGGCCATGCTGCCGCGCCGGATCCCGGACGTGCCCGGGACGCTGATCGCCGTCCGCTACCGGGCCGCCCGGGCCGGACGCAAGGTCGGCGGCGACTGGTACGACGTGGTCCCGCTCGGCGACGGACGCGTCGGGGTCATGATCGGCGACGTCGAGGGGCACGACACCGATGCGGCCGTGATCATGGGCCAGCTGCGGATCGTCCTGCGCGCCTACGCCGCCGAGGGCCACACCCCCGACGCTGCCATGGCCCGCGCCTCCGCCTTCCTCCGGGACCTGGCAACGGACCGCCTCGCCGCGTGCACCTACGCCGAGATGGACCTGGTCACGGGCATGCTGCAGCTGGTACGCGCCGGCCACCACGACCCGGTGGTGCGGCGCGGCGACGGCACCTGCCACCACGTCCCGGTGGCCGGAGGGGCACCGCTCGGACTCCCGCTGAACGGACCGCCGCGGGGCGACGGGGGCGGCGGGAGCGGTGCCGGTGGTGCGGGCGGTGGTACCGGCTACCCCGTCACCAGCCTCGAACTGCACCCCGGCGACACGCTCGTGCTGTGCACGGACGGCCTGTTGGAACTGCCCGGCACCAAGGACCGCGAGGACGGCATGCGCGCCCTCATGGAAGCGGTCTGCGCCGGGCCGGTCGACGTGGAGGAACTCGCCGACACCCTGTGCAACCTCGGCAGCGGCCAGGGCGGCCCGGACGACATGGCCCTGCTCCTGCTCCGTCGCCGCGGCACCCCCACCCCGCGCGGTGGCGGCCCCCTGCGGCTGAGGCTCGCCCCCGGCGACCCCGACGGACCGGCGACGGCCCGGCACCTGATCCGGGCGGCCGTGGCGGCCTGGGGCGCGGAGGAGATGACGGACGAGATCGAGCTGGCGGCGGACGAGCTCATGACCAACGCACTCGTGCACACGGAGGGCGGCGGCCACGTCAGCCTCCGCATGACCGCGGAGGGCCGCATCCGCGTCGAGGTGGAGGACTCCAGCAGCGCCCTCCCGCACCGGCGGGAAGCGGGCGACTGGGCGGTGTCGGGCCGCGGCCTGCTGCTGGTGGAACGCCTGGCCCGGGAATGGGGTGTCGAACCCCGGGGCGGCGGCAAGTGCGTCTGGTGCGAGTTCACCGTTCCGAACCCCCCACCGCCGACCCCGTAGCCGCACGTCCGAAGACCCCACAGGTCCGGGGAGCGGCCTGCGTCCACCCCGGCCGTTCCCGGCACGGCCTCGCTGCTCGTCGTCGGTGGCCGCATGCGCGACCCCACCGGCCCGGGGATGCGTCAGATGCCGCAGCCGTGCGACCGGTTGACGCCGTGACCCGTCCGCATGCGGAACCGCGAGTCGCAGGCAGTCGTACGCGCCGCCGGGCAGCCGACGGGCGGCGGCCGGACGCGTGGACTCCGGGGCGGGGCCAGGGGGTTGGGCCGAGGGCGGGGTGGGGCGGGCGATGCTGCACGGGTGTCGAACGCCGGCCGGGATCCGATGCCGGCCGGCGAGGCCGCGGTCAGGGCCCGGCCCTGGCGGTTCGCGGTCGAGGCCGTCCCCCGAACCACCGAAGCCGCCGAGGAGCCGGACACCGGCGCGCTGGCCGTCGTACGGCGCCCTGCGCCGCAGAACGTCGACCGGAAGGAGGAGGCGCCGGCGGCGCGGCTGCTCGCCGAGTTCCGGCGCGGCAGCGGCAAGCGCGCCGCGCTCGTCACCGTCGGCGCCCCGGCCCCGGCCCCCGCCCGCGGCGTCGGCCGCTCGGAGGGGGTGGCCCCGGTCGAGGTCCCGGCCGTCGGCCGGTCCTCGTGGGGGGCGACGCCTTCGCCGGGAGAAAACCGGATGAACCCGGTGCGTACCGCCACGTAGCGTGGTGCCCCATGGAACCACTGACCGAGAAGCAGATCCGTTCGTCCTTCGTGAACTGCACCAAGGGAGAGGCGGCCCGGCTGAAGCTGCCGCCGGACTTCGACGCTCTCCCCTGGGAGGATCTCGACTTCCTCGGCTGGATCGACCCGGGCGCTCCGCTGCGCGCCCACCTCGTACGCCGGGCGGCCGACGGGTCCGTCACCGGCATCAGCCTGCGCGTCCCGGGCGCGAACCGCACCAGTGCCCTGAAGTCCAGCGTCTGCCAGATATGCCTGACCGGGCACGCCGCCTCGGGCGTGTCCCTCCTCGTCGCCCCCCTCGCCGGCCAGCGCGGCCGGGAGGGCAACAGCGTCGGCTTCTACGTGTGCGCGGACCTCGCCTGTTCCCTCTACCTGCGCGGCAAGCGGCAGCCGAAGCTGCGGGGCGGCCGGCCCGAGGAGACGCTCACCCTGGAGCAGCGCGTCGGGCGGGCCATGGACAACCTCGACGCCCTGACCGCAAAGGTCACCGCCTCACAGGTCCCCACCGCGTGACGGTCCCCACCGTCTGACGGCGTCACAGCCGGACCAGCGTCACCTCGGTGGCCTTCACGCTCGTCCACACCGCGGAGCCGTCGGCCAGGCCCAGTTCGGCGGCCGCCTCGGGGGTGATCTCCGCGACCAGGTCCGGCACCTCGGTGGAGCCCACCAGCACGCGCAGCCGGCTGCCGACCGAGGTGATCTCCCGTACGGTGCCCGGCCACACGTTGCGGGGGCTGCCGCTCGGCCTGTCCCGGTGTACGGACACCGCCTCCGGGCCGATGATCGCGAGGGCCTCGGCGCCCTCGGGCAGCGCCTCGGCCACCACCAGTCGGCCCCCGGACGGCAGGGCGAGCCCCTCGGGGGACGCGGCGCCCACCCAGGCGTTGCGGCCCAGCATCCTGGCCACCCACGGGGACCGCGGATGGCGGGTCACCTCGGCGGGCGGCGCGTCCTGCAGGGCGCGCCCGTCGGCGAGGACGAGCACCCGGTCGGCCAGCGACACCGCCTCGACCGGATCGTGCGTGACGATCAGGCAGACCCCGCCGAAGCCGGCCAGGTGCGTGCGCAGCATGTGCCGGACGTGGGCGCGGGTGGCCTGGTCGAGGGAGGCCAGCGGCTCGTCGAGCAGCAGCAGCCGCGGCCGGGCGGCGAGCGCCCGGGCCAGGGCGACCCGCTGGGCCTGGCCGCCGGAGAGCTGGCCGGGCTTGCGGTGGGCGAGGTGGCCGACCCCGAGCCGGTCCAGCCACAGCCGGGCCTCGCGGCGCGCCTCGGCCCGCGGCACCCGGCGCGCCCGCAGCCCGTACGCCGTGTTGGCCAGGGCGCTGAGGTGCGGGAACAGGGCGCCGTCCTGAGGAACCCAGGCCACCTGGCGTCGGTGCGGGGGCAGCGCGGTGACGTCGGTGTCGCCGAGCCGGAGCTCGGCGTCGGCGCGCGGGGTCAGGCCGAGCAGGGCGCGCAGCAGGGTGGTCTTGCCTGCGCCGTTCTCGCCGACGACGGCGATGGTGGTGCCGGGCGGGGCGTCGAGGGTGAGCTCGGTGAAGCCGGTGACGGCGGCGTGCAGGGGCCAGCGCCCCCCGCCGTGCGGATCCCCGGCACCTGCGGCCGCGCCCTCGTCTGCGTATGCCTCTGCGTCTGCGTCTGCGTCTGCCTGCGCTCGCGCAGCTCCGGCCGGCGCCGCACCCGACGGCGACACCGACGGGACCTCCCCGGCCGCCCCGGGCTCCGCAAGACCCGCCGCGCCGGCCGTGTGGGCGGCGGCCGGGGCGCCGGCCCAGCGCCCGCGCAGGGCGATCAGTACGGCCATGGCGATCGCGACGAGCAACAGGGAGACGGAGGTCGCGGCCTCCGGGCTGTCCTGGAGCAGCAGGTAGACCTGGAGCGGCAGGGTCTGCGTGGTGCCGGGCAGGTTCCCGGCGAAGGTGATGGTCGCGCCGAACTCACCGAGGGCCCGCGCCCAGGTCAGGGCGGCACCGGCGACCAGACCGGGGCCGACCATGGGCATGGTCACGGTGAAGAACACCCGCACCGGCGAGGCGCCGAGCGAGGCGGCGGTGTCCTCGTAGCTGCGCTTCAGGCCGCCGAGCGCGCCCTCCAGACTGATGACGAGGAACGGCATCGCCACGAAGGTCGCCGCGAGGACGGCACCGGAGGTGTGGAAGGGGAGGGTGATCCCGAAGGTGCTCTCCAGCCACGGCCCGAGCAGGCCGCGCCGCCCGAAGCCCAGCAGCAGCGCGACACCGCCGACGGTCGGTGGGAGCACCATCGGCAGCAGGACCAGCGAGCGGACGAACGCCTTGCCCTTGAACTCGATGCGGGCCAGCAGCCAGGCGAGCGGCACCCCGAGGAGCAGCGAGAGGCCGAGGGCCCAGAACGACACCACGAGCGAGAGCCGTAGCGCCTCGACGACGCCGGGGCTGGTGAGGTGCGCACCGAGCTCGCTCCACTCGGTGCGGGCGAGGATGCCGACGAGGGGGAGCAGCAGGAAGGCGACGGCGACGAGCGCGGGCAGCGCGAGGGCGACGGGCGGCCGTGTGCGGGTACGGGCACGGGTGCGGGTGCCGGCGCGGGCTCCGGAGGGGCGTCTGCTCATGCGGTTTCCTGGCTGAAGCGTACGGGGACGGGAGCGCGACGGCGCCCGGAACGGCACGGCGGCGGAGCCGGACCGGTGAGCCCGGGAAGGAGAGCCCGAGTCGGCGTGCGCGCGGCGCGAGACCGGGGCACGGGCCGGGTGCGGAGCCCGGCGGGGGTACCGGCTCAGGCCTTCTGGAAGCCCGCGTCCTGGAGGATCTTCTGCGCCTCCGGGCTGCTCAGCCAGGCGACGAACGCGGCCGCGGCCTCGGCGTTCTTGGACTGCTTGAGGGTGGCGGCCGGGTACGAGGCGACCGCGTTCTGCTCGTCCGGGATCTCCACGGTCTCGACCTTGTCCGCGGACTTGGCGGAGTCGGTCTTGTAGACCAGGCCGGCGTCGGCCTCGCCGAGTTCGACCTTGCTCAGGACGGCGCGGACGTTCGGCTCCTGGGAGACCGGCTTCACCTCGACCTTCTGGGCGTCGAGGATCTGCTTGCCGTAGCGGCCGACCGGGACCTCGGGCGCGGCGAGCACGACCTTGACCTTGGTGTCCGCGAGGTCCTTGAGGGCGGCGATCTTGAACGGGTTGCCCTTGCCGGTCGCGATGACCAGGCGGTTCTTCGCGATGATCGACGGCTCGCCGGTCTCGCCCTCCAGGCCGTCCATGGTCTTGGTGTCGGCGGTCACGAGCGCGTCGGCCGGGGAGCCCTGCTTGACCTGCGCGGCGAGCTCCTGGGAACCCGCGAACGAGAAGGTGATCTTCGTGCCGGGGTGGGCCTTCTCGTACGCGGCACCCGCGGTCTTGAACACGTCGGTCAGCGAGGAAGCGGCGAGGACGGTCAGGTTCGCGGCCTTCGGCGCGGCACCGGACGAGGCGGTGGCGGTGGCGCTCGCGCCGGAGCCGCCGTCGGCGGCCTTCGGCTCGCTGCTGCCGCAGGCGGCCAGGCCGGGGACGAGCAGGGCTGCGGCGAGGGCCGCGACCAGGGTGCTGCGGCGGTTCACGGGAAGGGACATGACTGGTGCTCCTCGGTCGGGTCGGGCAGCCGGACGGGCCGGCTGCACGGCGTGGCGACCCGCGCCGGTGACGGCGGAGCGGGCGACGGCAAGGGACGAAAGGGGGCGCGGCAGGGCAGGCGGGCGGGCGGGGCAGGCGGGGCGGAACGGGACGGGCGCGAGGGGGACCGGGGCGCCGGTCAACCGCGGTCGATGTGCACGCTGGTCGACTTCACGCGGGCGGTGGCCCGCATGCCGACGGCCAGCCCGAGTTCCTCGACGGCCTCGCGGGTGAGCAGGGAGACCAGGCGGTGCGGGCCCGCCTGGATCTCGACCTGGGCGGACACGTCGCCGAGGGTCACGGCGGTGACGATGCCCGGGAAGGCGTTGCGGGCCGAGGTGCAGGGCTCGCCGTCCTCGGTGTGGGCGCCCTGGCCGACCTCGACGGAGAAGGCGGCCAGGTCACGGCCGTCGATCAGCCGTCGCCCGGCCTCGTCGCGATGGGTCGCGACCCGGCCGGCGTCGGCCCAGCGGCGTGCGGTGTCCGGGCTGACGCCCAGCAGACGCGCCGCCTGGCCGATGGTGTAGGACTGCATGTGCGACAAGGTAGGGGCACGCGCCGCGCATTTGCAATTCTCTTGGGATGATCTACATGGCAGATGCCTCGCGGGTTGGCGGTTCCGCCGAAATATGACCCGCTTGCAGGGCGACGGCTCGCTAGAGTCGAGGGATGGCAGCTGAAACAACCGAAACGGGAACCGCACGGGTGGACGCCTGGATCTGGTCGGTCCGTCTGACCAAGACCCGCTCCATCGCGGCGACCGCCTGCCGGGCGGGGCACGTGAAGGTCAACGGGGAGCGTGCGAAGCCGGCCCAGTCGGTGAAGGCGGGTGACGAGGTGCGGCTGTTCCACGCGGGGCGCGAGCGCGTCGTCGTGGTCAAGCGGCCGGTGACGAAGCGGGTGGGCGCGCCGGTGGCCGCCGAGTGCTTCGTCGACAACAGCCCGCCCGCCCCGACGGCCGTCGAGGCCGCCGCCGTCGGCATCCGCGACCGCGGCACGGGCCGCCCGACCAAGCGTGACCGCCGCGAACTCCAGTCCCTCCGAGGCCGCTGACCGAACCCACGCCCGGCCCACGACCCCGGACCGGCCCGGGCAACGGTCCGCTCGCACCGGCCCGGGCCCGCAGGTGCACGGGCGTGCGGGCCGCCCGTGGGCGGGGCCGGGCGGGGCGGTCCGGCCGAGCGCGTAGGGGCGCGGGGCCGGCGACCGCGGTGCGGAGGTTCGGGGTCAGGTCTTGCGGTACGTGTACGCCTCCGACGCGGCCAGCGCCACGGCGTCGATCGGCGCGCCCGCCGACGCGGCGACCACCGCCGCCACCGCACCCTCCACGAACGGCGCGTCCACCAGCCGTGCACCCGGTGGCAGTTCCTCGTCCGCCAGCAGGGCCTTCACCGTCAGCACCGCGCTGCCCAGGTCGGCGAGCAGCGCGACACCCGCCCCCCGGTCCACCTCCCGCGCGGCCGCGGTGATCCGCTCCGCGCTCGTGCCGAGACCGCCGTCCGGGGTGCCGCCCGCCGCGGCGATCGGAGCCACCGGCCCGCCCGCGGCCAGACCCGCCGCCAGCTCCGCCACGGACTCCGCGACCTGCGCGCTGTGCGACACCAGCACGATCCCCACCAGCCCCGCCGTCATCCCGCCACCTCCGCCAGCGCCCCCAGCAGCAGCGCCGACGAGGTCGCCCCCGGGTCCTGGTGGCCGATGCTCCGCTCTCCGACGTACCGGGCCCGGCCCTTGCGGGCCAGCATCGGCACGGTGGCCCGTGCCCCCTCCTCGGCCGCGGCCCCGGCCGCCGGGTAGGAGGTGCTCAGCGCAGCCACCCCCGGCACCAGCGCGTCCAGCATCGTCTTGTCGCCCGTCTCCGCACCGCCCAGTTGGGCCACCGCGCCCACACCCGCGTCCAGCGCCGCGCGCAGGGCGTCGTCGGACACCTCGGCGGCCTCTCCGAGTTCCTTGCCGGTCCGCCGCAGCAGCGTCCCGTACAGCGGGCCGGACGCCCCGCCGACCGAGGAGATCAGGGTCCGGCCGGCGAGTTGGAGCACGGCCCCGGGTGTTCCCGGCTGCTCCGCCTCCAGGGCCTCCCGTACGGCGGTGAAACCGCGCAGCAGGTTGGCGCCGTGGTCGGCGTCCCCGATGGGGGAGTCGAGCTCGGTCAGCCGGTCCGCCTCCCGTTCCACCACCTCCGCAGTGGCCACCATCCAGCGCCGGAAGAAGTCTGCGTCACGCAACCCGGTTCTCCTCGCCTCTACTTGCCGCATACGTCACACCCAAATCCCTACCCCCCACACTTCCCAAGCTCCCCGCGCTCCCTGCGCTCAACTCCCGACACTCCATCTTCAGCGGCCCCAGCGCAGTGCCGGCGTCTGCACGGGTGCGTCCCACAGCCGCAGCAGTTCCTCGTCCGCCCGGCACAGCGTCACCGAACACCCCGCCATATCCAGGGAGGTGACGTAGTTCCCGACCAGCGCACGAGCCACCGGCACCCCCCGCTCCGCCAGCACCCCGGCCACCTCCGCATGGAACCCGTACAGCTCCAGCAGCGGGGTGGCCCCCATGCCGTTGACGAGCGCGAGCACCGGCCCGTCGGCCGGCCCCACCTCCGCCAGTTCCGCCAGGACGGCGTCCACCGTGACCCGTGCGATCTCCCGCGCCGGCATCACCGGCCGCCGCTCACGGCCCGGCTCGCCGTGGATGCCGATCCCCAGCTCCAGCTCCCCGTCCGGGAGGTCGAACGTCGGACTGCCCTTCGCCGGTGTCGTGCACGCGCTGAGCGCCACCCCGAAGCTCCGCGAGGACTCGGCCACCCGCCGGGCGATCGAGGCGACCCGCTCCAGCGGGGCGCCCTCCTCCGCGGCCGCACCGGCGATCTTCTCGACGAACAGGGTGGCCCCGGTGCCGCGCCGTTCCGCCGGGTTCCCGGTGACGGCGACGTCGTCGTGGACGAGCACCCGCTCGATGCGCAGGCCGTCCTCCCCGGCGAGCTCGGCGGCCATCTCGAAGTTGAGCACGTCTCCGGTGTAGTTCTTCACGACGAACAGCACGCCCTGCCCGGCGTCCACGGCGGTGGCCGCCCGCAGCATCTGGTCGGGCACCGGGGAGGTGAACACCTCCCCGGGGCAGGCCGCCGACAGCATCCCGTGCCCCACGAACCCACCGTGCAGTGGCTCGTGCCCGGAGCCGCCGCCGGACACCAGGCCGACGCGGCCCCCGGCACGCGCGTCGCGCCGTACGACGATCCGCCGCTCCACGTCGACGTCCAGCTCGGGATGGGCGGCCGCCATACCGCGCAGGGCGTCGGCGACGACGGTCTCGGGACTGTTGATCAGCATCGTCATGGCGTCTCTCCGGTGTGGGAGTGGCGGAACGGTCGGGACCGGAGGCGAGCCTATGCGCCCGGAGCGCGCATCGTCACCGATCGGACACGACGCGTGACTGCGTCGTCCGTCTACCCGCCTCCCGTCAATCGAGTGCATGTTCGAATGGCGCGGTACGCTGGACCCATGAGCAGGATCCAGGGCCTCCCCGCACTCCAGGGCTCCCTCTTCGACCAGGGGGACGAGATCCGCCTGGGCTCCCTCGCGGGCCTGAAGCGCACCGCGCTCGGGGCCGGGGCGTGGGTCGACCACCTGCCCGGCTGGCTCTCCGGCGCCGACACCCTGTTCGAGCGGCTCGCCGAGTGCGTGCCCTGGCGGGCCGAGCGCCGGCAGATGTACGAGCGCGAGGTGGACGTGCCGCGCCTGCTCGCCTTCTACGACGAGGGCGAGCCCCTCCCGGACCCGGCGCTCACCGAGGCCCGCGATGTCCTGACCCGGCACTACGCCGCCGAACTCGGCGAACCCTTCACCACCGCCGGACTGTGCCTGTACCGCGACGGGCGGGACAGCGTCGCCTGGCACGGCGACCGCATCGGCCGCTCCGCCACCGAGGACACCATGGTCGCGATCGTCTCCGTCGGCGACCCCCGCGACCTGGCCTTCCGCCCGCGCGGCGGCGGGCCCACGCTCCTGCGGCTGCCGCTCGGGCACGGCGACCTCGTGGTGATGGGCGGTTCCTGCCAGCGGACGATGGAGCACGCCGTGCCCAAGTCCACCCGCGCGGTGGGCCCCCGCATCAGCATCCAGTACCGGCCCCGCGGCGTGCGCTGAGACCGGCCGGGCGGCGCTTCAGCAGCCCCACACGGCTTCAGTAGCCCGACACGGCTTCAGTAGCCCCACACGCTGAGCTCGGTGATACCGGCGAAGAAGTGCTCCCAGGCCTCCCCGCCGGCAGTGCCGGTGTCCAGGGCGCCCGGTTCGAGGGCCGCCACCTCGCGCTCGAAGTCGGTACGGGCGTCCTCCGCCGGGTGCGGGCTCCAGAACGCGCCCGCGAACCGGTACACGGCCTCCAGCAGGCGTACGAACGTCTCGGTGTCCCGGGCCAACGGGAACGGCCCCTCGTCCTCGCGGACCGCCGAGACCGCGCCCGTCCGCGGATCGACGAGCACCGCGGCGAACTCGTACCCGATATCGAAGGTGCCCAGCAGCAGCAGACCGCCGGCATCGGGCTCGGGCTCCCCGGTCCAGGCGAGGCGGAACGTCGCCGACCCGCAGGCCCACCACGTCGGCAGGCCCGCCGTGGCGAGCAACTCCCGGGTGGGCCCGTGGGTGAGGGCCGCGGGCTGCCGGTCCAGTGGGGTGCGCAGGACCTGGTCCGCGCCGAACACGTCCGCCAGGCGGGCCGCGTCCAGTGGCAGCGCGCCGGCCGTCGGGCCCGCGAACCACGGCTCGCCCGTGCCCCGGCGGACGGGCTCGGCTCCGCCACCGGGGAAGTCGGCCGCCGCGGCGGGGTTCCGTTCGAGGACGACGATCCCGCGGTCCTCGTACAGCAGGCAGCGGCCGCCGCCCAGGGGTACCGGTTCCTCCCAGGCGGCGGGCCGGTACAGGCAGCTCTCCTCGTCGTCCGGGTCGGCGAGGAACGGGTCGTCCTCCTCGGCCTCGTCCAGCCGCTCGGTGAACTCCCCGTCGGCCGGTGCCGGGCACCGCTCCCCGGTGGCCGGGTCCAGCCAGTGTTCCGGGGTCCACAGGGACCACACCTTCAGCAGGACCCGGCCGTCGGGCCCGTCCCACACCTCGACGCAGGCGTCCCCGCAGAGGTTCGGTGCGGCCCGGTAGGCGCCGAGCGGGCGCCACCAGGCCCACACCGTCCGCCAGGGCATGCCCGGCTCGGCCGCGGCGACCTGCTCGGCGTAGGCCTCGTGGCCCAGCGCCTTCGCCGCGAAGTGGAGCCACGAGGCGAACTCGGCCCGCGACACCGCCGCGTCGCCGAGTATCGCGGAGGCCTGGGCGAACACCTCGCGGCCCACGCCTCCGCCGGTGGCGGGCAGGTCCGTCAGGCGGCCGGGACCGGCCTCCAGGAGCGCGGCGGGGGAGGCGAACAGCACGTCAAGATCGTCATGAGGCATGCGCCCATCGTGCCAGCCCCCTCGGACAGTCCCCGGTCCGCGGCTCCGGTCCGCGGCTCCGGTCCGCGGGCTCCCCCCTCAGGCCTCCTTCGTCCCCGCCTGCCCGCCGCCGCTCCGCACCGCGGACGCCGCGGCCTGGAGGGAGCGCAGGGCGAGGAGGAGGATGCCGATGTCGTCCAGGTACACCGGGTCCGGGACCAGGTCCACTGGTGAGACGGTGTAGACGACGGCGAGCCAGAACAGGGCCTTGTCCCGCAGTGGAATGCCTGCGTCGAGCAGCAGGCGCCGCGTCCTGAAGACCCGCACGAGCAGCACGGCGGCCGCGGCGGCCAGCCCGAGGGCCAGCACCGCGGCGAGCGTCAGCCAGACCGAACCGTCCATGACCCCTCTATACCCCGTCCCCGCGGCCCTGTCCCGTCGGGGGCGGACTCAGCCCTGCGCCCGCAGTCGGCTGCCGACCTCGCCCAGGCCCGCGGCGATCGCGTCGAGCTGCTCGGGGGTGAGGACGTCGATGAGGGCCTCGCGGACCGCGGCCACGTGCCCGGGGGCGGCCTCCTCCAGGCGGGCGACCCCCGCATCCGTGAGGACGGCGAAGACCCCGCGCACGTCCGAGGGGCAGCTGCGGCGCCGGACCAGTCCGGCCTTCTCCATCTGGGTGACCTGGTAGGTCAGCCCGCTCTTCGAATTGATCAGGCCATTGGCGAGTTCCGTCATCCGCAGCTCCCGGTCCGGCGCCGCGGCGAGCCGCACGAGGATCTCGTACTGCGGGTGCGAGAGCCCGGAGTCGTCCTTGAGCTGCTGGTCGAGATGTCGGTTCACCAGGGCCGACGCGGCCAGAAAGGCCCTCCAGGCGCGCATTTCGCGATCGTCCAGCCATCTCGTTTCAGCCATGGGTCCAGCCTACACGGGTTGTTCCAATTTGAATCAATGGTCTACTGTCGGCCACGTTCCACGTTCGAATTTGAACTACCCCCTCTCCGTCGAGGGCCGCCCGACCGGAAGGACCCCCCATGACCAGCCCCTCCGCCACCGCGACGAAGCCGCAGGCCGCATCCCCGGCCGCCGCCCCGCTCGCCCTCTCCACCCCCGCGCACGACGCCGGCCTCCTGCTGCTGCGCCTCGTCCTCGGCCTCACCATGGCCGCGCACGGCAGCCAGAAGCTCTTCGGCTGGTTCGGCGGCGGCGGCATCAGCGGCACCGGGAAGTTCTTCACCGCCAGCGGTTACCCGGCCGGCGACGCCATGGCCGTCGTCGCCGGTCTGACCGAGACCCTCGGCGGGCTCGGCCTCGCCGTCGGCCTGCTCACCCCGCTCGCCGGCGCCGCCGTCGTCGGCACCATGATCAACGCGATCGTGGTGCACGGCACCGGCTCGTTCTTCGCCCCCGAGGGCATCGAGTACGAACTCCTCCTGACCGCAGGCGCCGCAGCCCTCGCCCTCACCGGCCCCGGCCGGTACGCCGTCGACCGCGCGCTGCCCGTGCTGCGCGGCCACCGCCTGGCCCACGGCGCCCTCGCCGTTGCCCTCGGCATCGTCCTCGCGGTCGTGACGCTCCTCATCCGCAGCTAGCGCACCCTGCCGCGCCGAACGGGCCGTCGGGACGACCACCCGGCGGCCCGCCCCGCGGCCCCGCAGCGGCAGACGGGAGGCTCTCCGCCACCGCGCTGATTGGGCCGGCGCGTCCCCGGGAAAAGCGCACAAATGACGCAACGCATCGAGGACTACGCCCTCATCGGCGACCTGATGACCTGCGGACTCGTCGGCCGCGACGGGTCCGTCGACTGGCTGTGCCTGCCGCGCTTCGACTCGGCCGCCTGCTTCGCCGCCCTCCTCGGCGACCGGGAGAACGGCCACTGGCGCATCGCCCCGGCCGACGCCGCCGAGGACGCCCAGTGCACCCGGCGCTCCTACGTCGACGGCACCCTCGTCCTGGAGAGCCACTGGGACACCGGCGACGGCGGGTCCGTCAAGGTCACCGACTTCATGCCGCAGCGCGACGCCGCCCCCGACCTGATGCGCATCGTCGAGGGCGTCTCCGGCGACGTCACCATGCACAGCACCCTGCGCCTGCGCTTCGACTACGGGCACGTCGTCCCGTGGGTCCGCCGCTGGGGCGGCAGCGAACGCGTCGCCGTCGCCGGACCCGACTCCGCGTGGTTCCGCAGCGAGCCGCCCGTGCGCACCTGGGGCCAGGCCAAGAGCACCCGCTCCGAGTTCACCGTCGCCCCCGGCGAACGCGTCGCCTTCGTCCTCACCTGGCACCCCTCGCACCACCCCCGCCCCGAGGTCGTCGACCCGTACGAGGCCCTGGAGCAGACCCTCGCCGGCTGGCGGGAGTGGGCCGGACAGTGCCGCTACGCGGGCCCCTACCAGGAGGCGGTGACCCGCTCCCTGATCACCCTCAAGGCCCTCACCTACGCCCCCACCGGCGGCATCGCCGCGGCCGCCACCACCTCCCTCCCCGAGGAGATCGGCGGCGTCCGCAACTGGGACTACCGCTACTGCTGGCTGCGCGACTCCACCCTCACCCTCGGCTCCCTCGTCGCCACCGGTTTCCTCGACGAGGCCCGCTCCTGGCGCGAGTGGCTGCTGCGCGCGATCGCCGGCGACCCCGCCGACCTGCAGATCATGTACGGGATCGGCGGAGAGCGGCGGATCCCCGAGGCCGAGCTGCCCTGGCTGGGCGGCTACGCCGGCTCCGCGCCCGTCCGGGTCGGCAACGCGGCCGTCGACCAGCTCCAACTCGACGTGTACGGGGAGGTCCTCGACAGCCTGTACCTGGCCCGTTCGGCCGGACTGCCCGCCGAGCGGCACGTCTGGCGGATCCAGCTCGCCCTCCTCGACTTCCTGGAGCAGAACTGGCGGCGGCCCGACGAGGGCCTGTGGGAGGTGCGCGGCCCGCGCCGCCACTTCGTCCACTCCAAGGTGATGGCGTGGGTCGCCGCCGACCGGGCCGTGCGCACCCTGGAGGGCGACCCCTCGCAACACGGCGACCTGGAGCGCTTCCGGGCCATGCGGGACGCCGTCCACGCCGACGTCTGCGAGAAGGGCTACGACCCGGAGCGCAACACCTTCACCCAGTACTACGGCTCCCGCGAACTGGACGCGGCCACCCTGCTCATCCCCCGCGTCGGCTTCCTGCCGCCCGACGACCCGCGGGTGGTCGGCACGGTCGACGCCGTCCGCTCCGAACTCGGCAGCAGCGGCCTGGTCCGCCGCTACAGCACGGTAGGTCCGCCCGTGGACGGGCTGCCCGGCGGTGAGGGGACCTTCCTCGCCTGCTCGTTCTGGCTCGCCGACGCCCTGCACATGACCGGCCGCGAGAAGGAGGCCCGAGAGCTTTTCGAGCGGCTGCTGGCCGTCCGCAACGACGTCGGACTGCTCGCCGAGGAGTACGACCCCGCCGCCGGCCGCCAACTCGGCAACTTCCCCCAGGCCTTCAGCCACATCGGCCTGGTGAACACCGCCCTCACCCTCGGCTTCGACGGCGGACACCCCGCCGGCCCCCGGTGACGGGCACCTCTCGGGGCCCCGCCGACCCGCGGGGGAGCCGGCATCGGACCGCGCAGCCCCGGTACGGCCGCCGTCACCCGGCGGGCACCGCCCCGTTCCCGGCCGTCCGCGCCGCCAGCAGCAGGGCGATGTCGTCCGGCCGCTCGACGCTGCCCCGCGCCTCGGCCACCAGCCGGTCCGCCGTCTCCGTCAGCGGGGACGGCCGGGCAGCCGCCAACGCCGACCGCAGCCGTTCCACACCGACGTCGAAGTCCGTACCCGGCTTCTCCACCAGCCCGTCCGTGTACAGGGCGAACACCGCCCCCTCCTCCAGCCGCACCTGCGTCACCGGGTACGTCTCGTCCGGGTCGACCCCCAGCACCACCCCGCCCGGCAGGTCCAGCACCTCGGTCCACCCGCCGGCATGGCGCAGCAGCGGCTGCGGATGCCCCGCCCGCACCGCCAGCGCCCGGCCCGTATCCGGGTCGAGGGCCACGTAGCAGCAGCTCGCGAACTGCCCGGGGTCCAGGTCGATCAGCAGCCGGTTGGTCCCGGCCATCACGTCCTGCGGGGCGTTCCCGCTGAGAGCGAAGGCCCGTACCGCGCTGCGCAGCTGGCCCATGGTGGCCGCGGCCGCCACCCCGTGCCCCTGTACGTCCCCGATGACCAGGGCCAGCAGGCCCGTACCCGTCTCGATCACGTCGTACCAGTCGCCGCCCACGTCCATGCCGACCGTGCCCGGAAGGTAGCGGCCCACCGTCACCACGTTCTCCCGCACCGGCAGCCGGTGCGGGAGCAGAGCCGACTGCAGCCCCCGGGCCAGCGCCGCCTCGGAGTCGTAGCGCTGGGCCCGCTCCAGGGCCTGGGCGATGAGGCCCGCCAGCGCCGTCAGCACCGTACGCTCCTGCGGGCTGAACCCGCGCGGGGCGTCGAAGCCGAGGATGCACGAGCCCACCGGCCGGCCCGAGGCGATCAGCGGCAGGAAGGCCCGCGCCCCGACGTGCGCGTCGAGCGGTATCCCCGGATAGGCGGCGGCCAGGTGCTCCATCGACTCGAAGAACATCGGCCGGCCCGTGGTCAGGGTCTCCACGCCGGGCAGCCGGACATCGAGCCCCACGCCGTCGAACCGGTCGAGGAAACCCTGCGGGAAGCCCGTCTCCCACGCCAGGTACAGGTGCCGCTCGCTCAGCAGGTAGATCGCCAGCTGCCGGCCGCCGAAGGCCGGCAGCAGTTCCTGCGTCACGACCGCCGACACCTGCCGGGCCGTCACCGCCTCCGTCAGCGCGATCGCCAGCGCCACCGGCCGGTACAGCGCGGGGGCCCGGTCGGCGGCGGGAACCGGCCCCGTACCCGGCCGTACGGCGGATCCGGGCGCGGACGCGGGCTGCTCGGCCGTGCCGATCACCACCGTCACCCCGTCGTCCGCCGGGTACAGGTCCACCGACACCCACTCCTCGGACGCCTGCCGGCCCCGCCGGGCCACGAAGCGCACCGGGCTCCCGGACATGAACACCGCACGGAAGTTGTCCTCGTACGCGGGCAGCCCCAGCCACGGCAGCGCCTCCCACAGCACCCGCCCGCGCAGCTCCGGCCCGCCCGCGCCGAGCCGGGCGGCGGCCGCGTTGACGTGGCGGATCCTGCCTCCGCGGTCCACCGACAGCACCGCCTGCGTGAGCCGCTCCAGGGCCTCCCGGGCCCCGTGGGCCCGCCCCGGCGCCGGCACCAGCACCGGATCGCCGTTCCAGGACACGGGCTCCCCGGCGGCTTCCAGCTCAGCGAGCTCCGCGGCCAGTCCGTCCGCGACCGCCTGCAGCCGCTTCCCCTCGCCGGTCCCCACGCCGGTGTCCGGCGTCGCGGGCCGCAGCACGAACAGCACGCCGAACCGCTCCGTACCCGCGCCCACCGGCTCGTACAGCGACCCGAACGGGAACGGCAACCCGGCCATCAGCTGCGGGAAGCGCCGCATGGCCGATTCCGCGTTCGGCAGGTGGACGGACCTGCCGCTGCGGTAGGCCTCGGCGACCGGGAACGGCCGGTTCACGTGCATCCGCCACCACGGCCGGTACAGCGAACCCGGCAGCCCCGTCAGCGCGGCCAGCAACAGCAGCCCCGAGGTTCCCGAGCGCAGGTAGACCCCGCCCGCGAACCCGCCGACGGCCTGCACCGCCTCGCCCGCCGCTCGGACCAGCACCCGGGTCGTGGCGTCGCGGGCGGGGCCGTTGTCCGTCCTCGCCGTCACACAGTCAGCATGCCCCCGGCACGCGCGCAGGTGCATCCCGGCGGCGGGGGGCGTGGAGGGCCGGCGGCGAAGCCCCGACCGGCATCCCGGCGGGCCCCGGGGAGCCCGGGGGCACCGCGGGGGAGTGCCGGGGAGTGCCGGGGGCGCCGCAGGGGGCAAGGGGGCAGGGGGCCGTGCGGAGCACCTCGCCGACGAGCCCGTGCTCGGCGTCGCCCGCGCCGGGCACCCGCTGCTCCGCGGACCGGTCACCGCCCGCCGGTTCGCCGCCGCCGAGCACCTGAGCGTCCCGCGCAGCCCGGACGCCGTACGCACTGACCCGAACGCCGACCCGTCCGGGGGAGCGGAGGGCGTTCGCGCGGCCGCCCGGCGCGCGCCGGGGCACGATACGCACGCGTCCCATCCCGCCCCGGAAGGCAGACCATGCGGTTCCAGTACGACACCATCGGCGAGCGCTTCGTGGAGTCCAAGACCACGGCGGCGTTCTCGGCGGCCGACACCCACACCCTGCTCGGCGCGCTCGACGCGCTCGGTGGGGTCCGCGGGCTCGACACCCTCGACCTGGCCTGCGGATTCGGGCACAACACCCGGCTACTGGCCCGCGGCGGAGCCCGCCGCACCGTCGGCGTCGACATCTCCGAGGAGATGATCCGCCTGGCCCGCACGCACGACACCGCCGCCATCGAGTACGTCGTCGCCGACGCCGCGGAACTGCCGCAGATGGGCCCCTTCGACCTGGCCACGGCCGTGCACCTCTTCAACCACGCATCCGACCGGCAGGCCCTGCACGCGATGTTCCGCTCCATCCGCGCCAACCTGCGCGAAGGCGGCCGTCTGCTGGCCATCGTCCTCAACGCGGGCGCGTACCCGCACGTCGACTGGTCGCCGTACGGCGTCAGGATCGTCGGGCGCCTGCCGGAAGGCGACGCACCGCTGCTGAAGGCACAACTCCTCACCGAGCCGGCCGTCGACTTCGAGTACCGGGAATGGGCCCACTCCGACTTCGCCGAAGCGGCCGTCGAGGCCGGGTTCCACACCGTGGCCTGGCAGCCCAACCGCACCCCGCCCGCGGACGTCGCCCGCGACGAGGCCTACTGGACCGGATACCGGGCCTGGCCCATCAGCTCCCTCATGACCTGCACGGCATGACCGCCACGCGTGGCCACGGCCGCCCGCAGGCCCGTCACGCCCGCGCGCCCGTCAAGACCCGTCGAGGCCCGTCACACCACGGGAGGCGCCACCGGGAGGCACCACGGGGCCGCCGCACACCGGGCGCCGACAGGTCACTCCTCCGTCGACGCCGCCCTGATCAGCTCCACGATCCGGTCCCGGGCGGCGCGCCCCTCCGGCACCGGGAGCAGCGGGTACACGTGCGGAAGGCCGGGCTCCTCGTGGAACTCCACCTCCGCGCCCGCCGCGCGCGCCCTGCGCAGCAGTTCACGGCTGTCCGGGCTCAGGACGTCCCGGGTGCCCGTGAACACCGTCATCGGCGCGAGCCCGGCGAAGGAGCCGTGCAGCGGGCTCACCCGCGGGTCGTCCGCCGCCAGGGTGCCCGCGTACAGCCGGCCGGCCTCCAGCAGGCCGGGCCGGGCCAGCACCGGGTCGTCGGCCTCCAGGGCCGCCTGGTCCGGGTGGCTCATGGTCAGGTCCAGCCAGGGAGAGATCAGCACGATCCGGGACGGCTGGGCCCCCGTACGGTCGCGCAGCCGCTGCGCGGCAGCCAGCGCCAGCCCGGCCCCGGCGGAATCCCCGATGAGCACCGTGCCGCCGTCCCCGCCGCCCTCGATCAGGCCGCTGAGCAGGTCCGCGGCCACCGGAACCGTGCGGTCCGCGGTACCCCGCGGAGCGAGTATGTACGCCGGCACGACGACCCGGGCCTGCGCCTGCGTCACCAGCGTCCGGATCATCGCCCAGTGCGGCCGTACCAGCTCGTGGATGTAGCCGCCGCCGTGCACGTACAGCACCTGGGCGGCCGGCTCCGCCCCGCGCGGCGACACGTCGTACACCGGCCACGCCCCGACGAAGGTGCGCGCCACCTCCGCGACCCGACCCAGCGACCGCGGCGGCAGGTGCGACGCCGGCCGGCGGGCCGACTCGGCCACCCGTGCGTGCACCGCCTCCGCGCTCGCGAACCGTCTTCGCCGCCCCGCCGCGATCAGCGCGACCGACAGCGCCCTGCTGCGCAGACTCGGCACGCTCGGCACCTCCCCGTTCCCTTCCCCGACCGATGGCCCATGCCCAGGCCACAGCCCTGTACGGAAGGAGCATAGGCGGGAAGCCGGGCTCGTGAAGCTGGGCTGTCGACCCGCTTAAGAAATCCTCGATGGACCGATCACCGCCCGGTCGGCAGATTGGTCCCATCAACTCGCCGCACCAGTCACAGTGGTTGCGGTGCCCCCTGCACATGCCTGGAGCCACACCATGAAGGCGCTCGTCAAGCACAAAGCCGAACCCGGTCTGTGGCTGATGGACGTACCGGAGCCGGAGTACGGGGCCGGCGACGTGCTGATCAAGGTGCTGCGCACCGGCATCTGCGGCACCGACCTGCACATCCGCTCCTGGGACGGCTGGGCGCAGGGCGCCGTCAAGACCCCGCTCGTCCTCGGCCACGAGTTCGTGGGCGAGGTCGCCGCGGTCGGCGCCGACGTCCACGACATCGAGATCGGCGCGCTCGTCAGCGGCGAGGGCCACCTCGTCTGCGGCAAGTGCCGCAACTGCCTGGCCGGCCGCCGCCACCTGTGCCGCAGCACCGTCGGCCTCGGCGTCGGGCGCGACGGCGCCTTCGCCGAGTACGTGGTCCTGCCCGCGCAGAACGTGTGGGTGCACCGCACCACCGTCGACCTGGACGTCGCCGCGATCTTCGACCCGTTCGGCAACGCCGTCCACACGGCCCTGTCCTTCCCGATGGTCGGCGAGGACGTGCTGATCACGGGCGCGGGCCCGATCGGCATCATGGCGGCGGCCGTCGCCCGGCACGCCGGCGCCCGCAGCGTCGTCATCACCGACGTCAGCCCGGAGCGCCTCGAGATCGCCCGCAAGGCGGGCGCCACTCTCGCGCTGGACGTCTCGAAGGCGACGATCGCCGACGCGCAGGCGCAGCTGGGGCTGCGCGAGGGCTTCGACGTCGGCCTGGAGATGTCGGGCCGCCCCGAGGCGATGCGCGACATGATCGACAACATGACGCACGGCGGCAAGATCGCCATGCTCGGTCTGCCCGCGCAGGAGTTCCCGGTCGACTGGGCGAAGATCGTCACCTCGATGATCACGATCAAGGGCATCTACGGCCGCGAGATGTTCGAGACCTGGTACGCCATGACGGTGCTGCTGGAGGGCGGCCTCGACCTCAGCCCGGTCATCACCGGCCGCTACTCGCACCGCGACTTCGAAGCCGCGTTCGACGAGGCGGCCACGGCCCGCAGCGGCAAGATCATCCTGGACTGGACGGCCTGACGGGCCTGACGGGCCGTGTGGACCTGACGGTCCTGACTGCCTCATGCTCTGACCGGCCGCATGCCCTTACGGGCCTCGTGCCCTGACGGGCCTGGCCCGACGGCCTGACCGGCCGGACGGGTGTCCGGGTGGGCTCGGATCCGGGCGCGCCCGACTCCGTGGCCCGGGGCGAGCCGGATCCCGTAGACCGTCGTCCTTCCTTCGTAGACCATCTTCCTCCGGCCGGGCCCCGCCCACCCTCCCCCCTCCGCGGGGCCCGGCCCCTGTCTTCGTCTCCCTCCGCCGCACGAGGAGAAAGAGAGCACCGCAGCATGTTCGAGACCGTCCGCGACGACCTTCGCGCCACCCTCGACGAGATCCGCTCCGCCGGCCTGCACAAGCCCGAGCGCGTCATCGGCACCCCGCAGAGCGCGGCCGTCGCCGTGACCGCCGGCGGCACCCCCGGCGAGGTACTCAACTTCTGCGCCAACAACTACCTCGGCCTCGCCGACCACCCCGAGGTCATCGCCGCCGCCAAGGACGCCCTCGACCGCTGGGGCTACGGCATGGCCTCCGTCCGCTTCATCTGCGGCACGCAGGAGGTCCACAAGGAGCTGGAGGCGCGCCTGTCCGCGTTCCTCGGCCAGGAGGACACGATCCTCTACTCCTCCTGCTTCGACGCCAACGGCGGCGTCTTCGAGACCCTCCTCGGCGCCGAGGACGCGGTCATCTCCGACGCCCTCAACCACGCCTCGATCATCGACGGCATCCGCCTCTCCAAGGCCCGCCGCTTCCGCTACGCCAACCGCGACATGGCCGAGCTCGAAGCGCGCCTGAAGGAGGCCACGGAGGGCGGCGCCCGCCGCAAGCTGATCGTCACCGACGGCGTCTTCTCCATGGACGGCTACGTCGCCCCCCTCACCGAGATCTGCGACCTCGCCGACCGCTACGACGCCATGGTCATGGTCGACGACTCGCACGCGGTGGGCTTCGTCGGCCCCGGCGGCCGCGGCACCCCCGAGCTGCACGGCGTCATGGACCGCGTCGACATCATCACCGGCACCCTCGGCAAGGCCCTCGGCGGCGCGTCCGGCGGCTACGTCGCGGCCCGCACCGAGATCGTCGAGCTGCTGCGCCAGCGCTCCCGCCCGTACCTGTTCTCGAACTCCCTCGCCCCGGTCATCGCGGCCGCCTCCCTCAAGGTCCTCGACCTGCTGGAGTCGGCGGGCGACCTGCGCGAGCGCCTCGCCGCCAACACCGCCCTCTTCCGCACGAAGATGACCGAGGCCGGATTCGAGATCCTGCCCGGCGACCACGCCATCGCCCCCGTGATGATCGGCGACGCGGCGGAGGCGGGCCGCATGGCCGAGCTGCTCCTCGAACGCGGCGTGTACGTGATCGGCTTCTCGTACCCGGTCGTGCCCATGGGCCAGGCCCGGATCCGCGTCCAGCTGTCGGCCGCCCACTCCACGGCCGACGTGGAGCGCGCCATCGCAGCATTCGTCGACGCCCGGGCGGCACTCGCCGCTGACCAGGGCTGACATCATGGAGGGGTGATCGACCCCCGCCGGCTGCGCATCCTGCGAGCCGTGGCGGACCACCGTACGGTGACCGCCGCGGCCGCAGCCCTGTACCTCACCCCCTCCGCCGTCTCCCAGCAGCTCGCGGCGCTGGAACAGGAAACCGGGCACGCCCTCCTGACCCGCAGCGGGCGGGGCGTCCGGCTGACCGCGGCCGGCGAGATCCTGCTCGGGCACGCCCACGAGGTCGTGGCGCAGCTGGAACGCGCCGAGGCCGAGCTCGCCGCCTACGCGGGAGGGACCGCCGGCGACGTCACCGTGGCCGCCTTCGCCACGGGCATCGCCGAGGTGCTCGCCCCCGCCATCGCCGGCCTCGCCCGCTCGCACCCCGGCATCCGGCTGCGCGTGCGGGACGCGGAGGGCGACGAGAGCCTGCCGATGCTGCTCGACGGCGAAGCCGACCTCGCGCTGGCCGTCGAGTACCGGGGCGCCCCGGGCGCCGACGACGGCCGCCTGTCCGTCCTGCCGCTGTACGCCGAACCCTTCGACGCGGTGCTCCCGTCGGGTCACCCCCTGGCCGACCTGCCCGAGGTGGCGCTGGCGGACCTGTCGGGCTCGGACTGGGTGGGACAGTATCCGGGGAACCCGTGCCACGACGTGACCCTGCTGGCGTGCGAGCTGGCCGGGTTCCAGCCCCGGTTCCGGCACTCGTCCGACGACTTCCGCGCCGTGACGGCGCTGGTGGGCGCAGGGGTGGGGGTGGCCCTGGTCCCGCGTTCGGCGCTGCGGGGCATGGACCTCAAGGAGGTCCAGGTCCGCCCGGTCGCCGGCCCCGCGGCAACCCGCCGCGTCTTCGCCGCCACCCGCCGCGGAGCGGAAACCCACCCCCTGATCGCCCCGGTCCTGGCAGCCCTGTCACAGGAGGCGGAGCGGCTGCCGCCGCACTAGCGCTGTGACCGGAGGAGAGCCGGGGAAACGCACACGCCCCCCCGCCCGGCGCCCGCCGGACGGCTGGGCGGGCGCTGTGGTGAACGGGATGCCTGCCCAGGCCGGCGCTGAGCTGCTGGCCGGTGACTGCGAAACGCCGGGATGCCCGCACCCGGTGTCGGAGCAGCATCCGGGGGTTTCCCGGCCGCCCATCGTCCTTCCGGTGCGGGCCGGCCCGTCAAGGGCGCTCCTCCTTCGTCGTCGCGTCGCTGCGCGATGGCCTCCGGCCACCCTTGACAAGCCGACCCACCCCGGAATGCCAAAGAGCTGCCGGGAAGCCCCCGAAGGACGGCCAGGGGGCACGACGTCCAGAAACGGCCCCCGCCAGAGCAGCCGCCCCCGTGCGCTGCCCTGCGGCGTCCCAGGCGCTCGGGACGGTCAGGTCCCGACCCCCGCCAGACAGGCGGGTGCCAAAAGACCCTCCCGAGGGCCGTGCCCGAGCCCCGCGGGTGCGACCCGAACGCCCCAGATCGCTACGCGCTCCTCATTTCTCGGCGTCTGACCGCCGTCTGGGGCTGGTGGGCGCAACAGATCGCCACCTGGTCCCCCTTTCCGCGGCGTTGGGCGACCGTTCGGAGTGCGGTTCTCCAGGTTCGGCGGACGAGACAGACTGCCGCCTACTGCACGGCGGTCGACGGCCGGAACGGGGCGTGTGGTCGTCGGTACGGTCACCACGGCGAGTGGCTGGGTGCGGCCTTCCACTCATCCGCAGTGATCCGCCAGACGACGTCAATGCCCACTTCGCCCGGGGTAACCGGCCCTTCGGGTAGCCGCACACGCCCGATTTCGGTGAATCCCAAGCGGCGGGCAATGGCTCCGCTGGCGGAGTTGGCGGCGTCGTGATGGATTTCGATGTGGCTGATGCCTGTCAGTCGGAAGCCCTGGGCGACGAGAGCGGCAGTCGCCATGGTGGCGAGCCCCCGTCCGGTCCACTGAGGATGAAGCCAGTAGCCGATGTCCAGACCGTTCGTATGGCGGCGCATCAGGCTACAGGCGCCGATGACCACGTCGTCCGACGTGATCGCATAACCGAAGGTTCGCCTGCTCTCCCACTCCTCTATGTTCCGGGTGAGAAAGCCGATCACGTGCGCCCGGTCCGCGCTGGCTGCCCACGGCATCCACTGCGCCAAGTGGTCACGAGACTCACACATCGCGCCTTCCAGGGCGTCCACATCGCTCATCCGCCACCGGCGCAGCCCGAAGGCGGTCAAACCGAGGTCCTCAGCAGGCTCGTCCATGCACCGGATGCTCGCCCAGCCAGTTCAGCCTGACAACGCATTATCCGAGCGCGCCTAGTCCCAACACCCCGTGAGTCTTCCGTCGAACTGGACGACGTAATGACCTGACATGTCTCATCACCTGAGACGGTCTCCAGCCGCCGAGAAAAGGGGAGCACGTACCGGTCCGTCGCGCCCACCAACTTTCCGGGCGCCCACCAACCCCGGACGGCGGTCAGACGCCGAGACGCGAGGAGCGCGTAGCGATCTGCCGCGCCTACCAGCCCCAGACGGCGGTCAGACGCCGAGACGCGAGAAGCGCGTAGCGATCCGGGGCGTTTGTCGGGTCTGGATGGGCTTGTCGTCGACATCTCCGGAAGGTTGGGCGCTCATCCGCTCCCGCGGGGCTCGGGTACGGGCTTTGGGGGCGTCTTTTTTGGTACTCGCGTGCCCGGCGGGGGTCGGGACCTGACGGTCCCGAGCGCCTGGGACGCCGCAGGGCAGCGCACCGGGGCGGCTGCTCTGGCGGGGGCCGTTTCTGGACGTCGTGCCCCCTGGCCGTCCTTCGGGGGCTTCCCGGCAGCTCTTTGGCATTCCGGTGCGGGTCGGTTTGTCAAGGGTGGCCGGAGGCCATCGCGCAGCGACGCGACGACGAAGGAGGAGCGCCCTTGACGGGCCGGCCCGCACCGGAAGGACGATGGGCGGCCGGGAAACCCCCGGACACTCCTCCGACCCTGTTCGGGCGTCATCCCGTCTTCCCCACCCCCGACCGGCAGTTCGAAGCCTCCGACCCGCCAGTCCTCCGCCCCCGCCCCCTCACCGCCCCCACCGCCCCACCGCCCCACCGCCCCCACCCCCCTCACACCCGCCGGACCTCCACCCCCGCCGCCTCGAAGGACCTCGCCACCGGGTCCGGGAGGCCCGTGTCCGTGACCAGGGTGTGGACCGATTCCGCGGGGCAGATGCGGGCGAAGGCGCGGGCTCCGAGTTTGCTGGAGTCAGCCGCGATGACCACGCGGCGGGCTCGTTCGCACAGGAGGCGGTTCATCGCCGCCTCGTCCTCGTGCCGGGTCGCCGCGCCGTCGGCCGGGTCGAAGGCGTCGACGCCGACGATCGCGGTGTCCACGGTGAGCTGGCCCAGCACCTGCTGGGCCAGCGGGCCGGTCAGCTCGTACGACTGGGCGCGGGCGACCCCGCCCGTCAGGACGATCTTGAACTGCGGTCTGATGACGAGCTCCCCCGCGATGTTCAGGGCGTTGGTCACCACCGTCAGTGCCGGCGTCGACGTGACCGACGCCAGGTCCTGCCGGCCCGCCAGGGCCCGGGCCACCTCCGTGGTGGTGGTGCCGCCGGTCAGGCCGATGACCTCGCCCGGCGTGACCAGGGCGGCCACCGCCTCGCTGATGCGGTGTTTCTCGGCGGCCCGGCGGGAGGTGCGGTACCGCAGCGGGAGTTCGTACGAGACCCCGTGCACCACCGCCCCTCCGCGGGTCCGGACCAGCAGCTGCTGTTCGGCCAACTGGTCGAGGTCGCGGCGGATCGTCGCCGCGGAGACGCCGAGGGTCTGCGCCGCCGGCTCCACCTCCAGTTCGCCCCGCTCCACCAGCAGGTCCAGCAGTCTCTGCCAGCGCTCCTTGCGGGTCATGGCCCCCATGGCGTACGCCCCCTCCGCTCGCACCGCACCGATCGGCCATGACACTAACCCACCCGCTCACCCCCGATATGCTTGAAGTTGCGCGAAAACGACCGCTACCTTGCAGAAATCCGCAATGCAAGGCCAGGGAGCCGTCATGAGCCAGAGCCACATCGCGTACGAGTCGGACACACAGCCCGAGTGCTGGGAGCGGGCCGCCGAACTGGCCCCGGCCCGGCGGGCCGTGCTCCCGCAGCCGGGGGAGCGCACCGCGATCGTCGGGTGCGGAACCTCGTACTACATGGCGCAGGCGGCCGCCGTGCTGCGCGAGGAGGCCGGCGAGGGGGAGACGGACGCGTTCCCCGCCTCGGAGTTCCCGTCGCACCGCCGCTACGACCGCGTCGTCGCCCTGACCCGGTCCGGCACCACCACCGAGGTGCTGGACCTGCTCGCCGGGCTGCGGGACGCGGGGGTGCCGACGACCGCGGTGGTCGGAGACCCGGCGACCCCGGTGATGGGGCTCGCCGACGACCTGGTCGTCCTTGACTTCGCGGACGAGCAGTCGGTCGTGCAGACCCGGTTCGCCACCACCGCCCTGACCCTCCTGCGCGCCCACGTCGGACGGCACACGCCCGCCGTGGTCGCCGACGCCCGGACCGCCCTCGCCGCACCACTGCCCGAACAGCTGCCCGCCCGCCGCCAGTTCACGTTCCTGGGTCGCGGCTGGAGCATCGGGCTGGCCCACGAGGCCGCGCTGAAGATGCGCGAGGCGTCCCTCTCCTGGGCCGAGTCCTACCCGGCGATGGAGTACCGGCACGGCCCCATCAGCATCACCGGCCCCGACACCGTCACCTGGTGTCTGGGGGAGGCCCCCGACGGGCTCGCCGAGCAGGTCCGGGCCGTGGGGGGCGAGTGGGTGCCGGCCGGGCGGCTCGACCCGCTGGCCGAGCTGGTACGGGTCCACCGGCTGGCCCTGGCCGTCGCCGCCCACCGGGAGCTGGATCCGGACCGGCCGAGGAACCTCACCCGCTCCGTGGTCCTCACCGCGGGCGAGGAGGCGGTCCGATGAGCCTGGCCGCCGCCGGTGAGCTCGTCGTGGAGGCGGCCGCCGCCGGGCGGGCCGTCGCCGCGTTCAACATCATCACGCTGGAGCACGCCGAGGCCGTCGTCGCCGGCGCGGAGCGGGCGGGCGTGCCCGTCATCCTCCAACTGAGCGAGAACGCCGTGAAGTTCCGCGGCGGCGCGCTCCTGCCGATCTCACGGGCCGCCGCCGCCTGCGCGGAGGCGGCGGCGGTCCCGGTCGGACTGCACCTGGACCACGTCAAGAGCCCCGACCTGCTCCGGCAGGCGGTGGACGCCGGTTTCAGCTCGGTGATGTACGACGCGGCGCAGCTGCCGTACGCGGAGAACCTGGAGGCGACCCGCTCGGCCACCGACTGGGCGCACGCCAACGGTCTGTGGGTGGAGGCCGAGCTGGGGGAGGTGGGCGGCAAGAACGGGGAGGCAGCGCCGGACCCGCACGCGCCGGGTGCCCGTACCGATCCGGACGAGGCGCGGCGGTTCGTCGCCGACTCCGGTGTGGACGCCCTCGCGGTGGCGATCGGCAGCACCCACGCCATGACCAGCCGTACCGCGTCCCTGGACCACGCACTGCTGGCCCGGTTGGCGAAGACCGTGGACGTGCCGCTGGTGCTGCACGGCTCGTCAGGGCTGCCGGACGCGGAGCTGGCCGCCGCGGTGGCGGGCGGCATCCGGAAGGTCAACATCGGTACGGCGCTGAACGTGGCGATGACCGACGCCATCCGGACCCACCTCACCCCGGCGGACCCGCGCCCGTACCTGACGGCGGCCCGTACGGCGATGGCGGCGACGGCCGTGGTGATGATCGGCGCGCTGAGCCGCGGTCCCGCCGGAGCCTGACGGGGCCCGGCCGCCCGCCCGGCTCAGCGCGGCCGCACCAGCCGGGCCCGGTGGCAGGTGATGGCGTGCCAGCGGGCCCGGTCCGGGGTGGCGCCCCGGGCAAGGGTCCGCCGGGCCTCGACGGCCGTGACGTGCCGGTCGTCGGCGAGGCACATGACGAGGAACAGGGTCGTGTCCTGCGGTCCGACGGTTTCGAGGTAGTACCAGTCGGCGCGGACGGTCCGCCCCCCGGAGAGGAACGGGCGCTGCAGGAAGTCCTGGACGTCCAGCGGGAAGTGGCCGAGGACGTTCTGGGCCTCCGCGGGGTCGAGGGCGAGCCGTTCCACCGGCGCCCCGGGCCGGCCGGGTGCGGCGGGACCGCCGGCAGCCGCGGGACCACCGGCAGCCGCGGCCGTGTCCCGGCCCCCGCCGAAGGACCGGCTCCGCAGTGTCCCGGGCTCCAACCGCACCCGCTCGCCCCGGAACTCCCGGGCCGGCCCCTCGGACGGCGCCGGCCGGACCCGGCAGAGCCCCCGGTCGCCGAGCACCACGGCGAAGGGCGCGCCGTCCTCGGTGAGGTGGGCCCACCAGAGCAGGACCGTGCCCGCCTTCTCCAGGGTCCTGCCCCGTACGTCGGCCGGCAGCCGCTCCCAGCAGACCTCCCGGTCGGGCAGGTCCGGGTCGACGGGCAGCGGCCCCGGCTCGTGGACCTGCGTGAGCCCTTCGGGCCGTTCGGGCCGGGCGGCGCTCCGGTCCTCCTGCGGCCGCCGTCCGGGCAACCGGTCCGCACGGTCCGCACGGTCCGCGCGGTCCGCCCCGTCAGTGCGGCGCGGCTCCGGCAGCCGGTCCCGTCCGGCGAACTCGCGCCGCCACGCCTCGACGTCCCTGTCCATGCCCCTGAGCCCTCCGGATGCGCGTCCGACCCGACCGACCCGCCATTGTCCGCCAGGACGGCCCGGCCTGTCAGGCGTTCACGGCGGCGAGCCCGGCCATGGACGCGCTGTGCAGACCCACCACGCACGGACCCTACCGGATTCTTGGAACAGGTTCTACTCTGCCCACCGCCGCCCGGCCCGCCGCCCGCCCGGCCCGGCCGTGCCGCACCATCCGCCAGCAGAGCACCCGGAGGGGCCGTGCACCTCGAATACACGCCTGAGCAGCAGCAGTTGCGCAGTGAGCTGCGCGCCTACTTCGCCGAGCTGGTACCGCGGGACGTCCATGCCCGGTACGCGGACCCGGCGGCCCAGAAGCGGTTCTACCGGGAGACCATCCGCCGGCTCGGGGCGGACGGCTGGCTGGGGGTGGGCTGGCCCGTGGAGTACGGCGGGCGCGGGATGTCGGCCATGGACCAGTTCATCTTCTTCGACGAGGCTGCGCAGGCCGTCGTGCCGCTGCCGCTGATGGCCCTCAACACGGTCGGGCCGACCCTCATGCAGTTCGGCACCGACGAGCAGAAGGCGTACTTCCTGCCCCGGATCCTCTCCGGCGAGATCGACTTCGCGATCGGCTACAGCGAGCCCGACGCCGGCACCGACCTCGCCGCGCTCAAGTGCCGGGCCGTCCGCGAGGGCGACGTGGAGACCGGGACGTACGTCGTCAACGGCCAGAAGATCTGGACCACCAACGGGGACACCGCCGACTGGGTGTGGCTGGCCGTGCGCACCGACCCGGACGCCCCCGCGCACAGGGGCATCACCATGCTCCTCGTGCCGACCGGCGACCCCGGCTATTCGTGCACCCTCATCAACACCCTCGCCTCGCACGACACCACGGCCAGTTACTACGAGAACATCCGCGTCCCCGCCACCCGCCGCGTCGGGCAGGAGAACCAGGGCTGGCGGCTGATCACCAACCAGCTCAACCACGAGCGGGTCACCCTCGCCGCCCACGGCACCATGGCGATCCGGGCCCTGCACGACGTCCAGCGCTGGGCGGCCGCGACCAAGCTCGCGGACGGGCGCCGGGTCATCGACCTCTCCTGGGTCCGCGGCCGCCTCGCCCGCACCCACACCCGGCTCGACGCGATGAAGCTGCTGAACTGGCAGATGGTGGGCGCGGTCGAGGACGGCACCCTCACCCCGCAGGACGCCTCCGCGGTCAAGGTGTACGGCTCCGAGGCGCGCCGGGACGCGTACGCCTGGCTGATGGAGGTGGTCGCCGCGGCCGGCCCCCTCAAGGACGGCTCGGCGGGCGCGGTGCTGCACGGCGAGCTGGAGCGCGGCTACCGGAGCGCGGTCATCTTCACCTTCGGCGGCGGCAACAACGAGATCCAGCGCGAGATCATCTCCTGGATCGGCCTGGGCATGCCCCGCGTCCGCCGCTGACGACCGGTGCGCGGGCGCGCCGGTCGTCAGCGGCGACGGGGGTCTAGCGCCGGGTGGTGCGGCCGAAGGTGCGGCGGGACCACAGGTAGCCGACGAGGCCGAGGCCGGTGCACCAGGCGAGGGCGAGGTAGGCGCTGTTGCCGATGGCGGTGCCCATGAGCAGGCCGCGCAGGGTCTCGATGACGGGGGTGAAGGGCTGGTACTCGGCGAACCAGCGCAGCCCGGTCGGCATCGAGTCGGTCGGTACGACGGCGCTGCCGAGGAAGGGGAGGAAGGTCAGGGGCAGCGGGGTGTTGCTCGCCGATTCGGGGGTCCTGGCCACCATCCCGATGCCCGCCGCCAGCCAGGTCAGCCCGAGGGTGAGCAGGGCGAGGAGGCCGGCCGCGGCGGCCCATTCGGCGGCGGAGGCGTCGGGGCGGAATCCGATGGCGAGCGCGACGCCGGTCACGAGGGTGACGGCGGCCAGGGTCTGCAGGACGCTGCCGGCGACGTGCCCGGTCAGGAACGCGGCGCGGGAGATCGACATCGTGCGGAACCGGTTGACGATGCCCTCGGTCATGTCGACGCATACGCCGACGGCGGTGGCGACCGCACCGGAGGTCGCGGCCATCAGGATGATGCCGGGGGCGACGTAGTCGATGTACTTCCCGCCGCCGGTGGGTGCGCCGGCGATGCCGCTGCCGAGGGCGCCTCCGAACGCGTAGTTGAACAGCAGGAGCATCATCACCGGCATGAGGACGGTGGAGAAGGTCATCGCCGGGTAGCGCACGGCGTGTTTGAGGTTGCGCCGCAGCATGGTCATCGAGTCGCTGGCGGCGTGCGCGAGGGTGCTCATCGTGCCGTCTCCACGGAGGTGTTCGGGGTGCCGCTGCCGGTCAGGGCGAGGAAGACGTCGTCGAGGTCGGGGGTGTGCACGGTCAGGGACTCGGCTCGGATCGCCGCGTCGTCCAGGACGTCGAGCACGGCGCGCAGGGTCGGGATGCTCCCGTCGCCGGGGATGCGCAGGACGAGCTCCTCGGCGTCGCGCGCGGCGGTCCCGAAGTGGCGGGCGGCGTTGTCGAGTTCGGCCGGGTCGGCGAAGCGCAGGCGGATGTGGCCGCCGGGGATGAGGCGCTTGAGTTCCTCCGCGGTGCCTTCGGCGACGATCCTGCCGCGGTCGAGGACGGCGATGCGGTCGGCTAGCTGGTCGGCTTCCTCCAGGTACTGGGTGGTGAGGAAGACGGTCACGCCGTCGCTGACGACCAGGTCGCGGATGATCTCCCAGAGGGTGCGGCGGCTGCGGGGGTCGAGCCCCGTGGTCGGCTCGTCGAGGAAGATGATCCGCGGGTCGCCGACCAGGGTCATCGCCAGGTCGAGCTTGCGCCGCATGCCGCCGGACAGCGTGGACACCGGCTTCCGCGCGGCCTCCGTCAGCTCCAGCCGTTCCAGCAGCTCGGCGGCGCGGCGGCGGCCTTCGCGGCGGGGCAGGTGCCGCAGGTCGGCCATGAGGAGAAGGTTCTCCTCGGCGGTGAGGAGGCCGTCGACGGCGGCGAACTGGCCGGTGACCCCGATGGCCCCGCGTACGTCGCCGGGCCGTTCGGCGAGGTCGTGGCCGGCGATCCGGGCCTGGCCGCCGTCGGGTTCGATCAGGGTGGACAGGATCTCGACGGTCGTGGTCTTGCCGGCGCCGTTGGGGCCGAGCAGGGCGAAGACCGTGCCTTCGGAGATGGTCAGGTCGAGGCCGTTCAGGACGATCTTGTCGCCGTAGGACTTGCGCAGTCCCCGGGCGGAGATCGCCGGCGCGGCGGCGGCGCCGACGGCGCCGGTCGCCGTGGACGAGGTGGTCGGGGCGGTGGATGTGGTGGCCATGAAGGACTCCTATGCGGTGTGACATGGCACATGTGGATTCGGTCGGGCGTCCGTGGTGACGCCCGGTCGTCGTGCGTGCCGCCCCACGCGGTAGGGCGGGGTGATCGGGAGCGGTGACCGGGTGCGGCGTCCGGTGCGGCCGTCAGGCTCGGCGGATCACGATGTCGCCGGCGGTCGTACGGGCGTGGATCTCGACCGTGTCCTCACCGGCGCCGGGGCCTTCGGCGGCGCTCAGGGAGTTGCGCACGACGCCGACCCGGGAGCTGACGTCGAGCCAGGCCGCACTGGACTCGCGGATGCCGATCTCGACGTCGCCGAGCGAGGTCTGCAGGTCGACCGTGCCGCGGGCCACCTCGTTCACGTGGACGGAGCCCTGGGACGTCCTGACGTTGACCGAGGCCTCCGCGACGCCTACCGTGACGCGGCCCACGGAGGTGTTCGCCCTCAGGTCGCCGGTGATCGAGCCGATCGCGGTCTCGCCGACGCCGTTCTTGACGGTCGCCGCACCCACGATCTCGCCGATGTCGATCCGGCCCGAACCGTGGATCTCGGCGTCGCCGACGATGCGGTCCACGCGGACGTCACCGTGGTCGGAGCGGAGGTCGACGACGCCCGTCTCGTCGAGCCGGATGTCGCCGAGCGAGGTCCTGACCCGGCACTCCCCGAGCGGCCCCTCGCCCAGGAAGTCGCCCATGGGGGACCTCGCCTGAAGGTGCGAGCCGGCCGGGAGACCGAGGGCCACGTCGATGGAGCCCAGCTTGCCGAACAGGGAGCGCTTCTTGGGGCCCTTGAGCGTCAGGGTGCCGTTGGCGTACGTGACCTTGGTCTGCTGCGCCGCCTTGACGTCGTTGTCGTCGGCGCCGTTGCTCGGCAGCACCTCGACCACCGTGTCCGTGCGCCTGCCGGCGGTGAGCCTCACGTTGCCGAGGTCGAACTCGAGGATCGCGGTGATGGGGCCGGGCGTTTCGTAAGAAGGCATGGCTGTGCCGTCCTCTTGGCTGTGAAGGGTGAATGCGCAGGTGGTGGTGGGGCGGGTGGGGCGGCCGAGGGCGGTCGTGGCCGCTAGCGGACCCAGCCCTGGTAGCTCTGGCCCCGGGCGGGGCGCTGGGAGCGCGGGGTGGGGGCCGGTGGCCGTGCGGGCGCGGCCGACTCCAGGGCGGTGGCCACCGCCCGGACGAGCCAGGCGTTGACGGACAGCCCCTCCTGGCCGGCCGCGTCCTCGACGCGGGCCTTGAGGTGGGCCGGGAGCCGGAAGTTGATGCGGGCCGTGGCGGCGTCTTCGCCGGCGGCCGTGGTGGCGGATGGTGCCAACGGTGGCGTCATCACTGGCGGCATCGGCGCCATGTCGGCCGGACCGGCGTCGGGGAGCTCGGGCGCCGGCGGCGCCGTCACCACGAACTCGGGGTCGAGCCCCCGCAGCCGTACGTCCACCGAGCCGGGCGCGAGCTCGCGGGTGATCTCGTCCGAGGCCGCGGACAGTGCGTTCAGGAGGGTCAGCCGGGCGGCGGACTCCAGGGGTGCGGTCAGTCGGTCGGCCAGGGCGCGCGCCTCGTCCCCGCCCGCGTCCGCGGCGACCGCGAGTTCCCGGCGGAGGTGATCGACGTAGGGGGTCAGGTCCATGCCGACCATCATGGCGCCAAAATGGCGCCATGGCAAGTCGTTATGGCGCCACTTGGCGTCGGGTGGCGCCATTCCTGTGCGGCGCGGCGCCATCTGGCGCCAACTCGTGGTGCCGCAGATGCTCCGACCGTGCGCCGTGCCCGGAGGACGTGGCGTCAGGGGGCGGAGGGCGCCTCCAGCCGGCAGCGGACGTCGACGACGCCCTCGACGGCGCGGGCGAGGCGCTCCGCCAGGGGGATCAGGGCCGGGTCCTGCACCCGGCCGGCGAGGGTGGCGATGCCGTGGGACACGGTCACCTCGACGGCTTCGTGGGAGAGCGGGAACACCCGCTCGACCACGTCCCGGCGGATCTCGGCGGTCAGGTCCTCGTCGGAGCGCAGGAACACCTTGAGGAGGTCGGCGCGGCTGACGATGCCCCTCAGGGTGCCGTCGGCGTCGACGACCGGGAGCCGCTTGACGCGGCGCTCGGCCATCAGGCGGGCGGCGCGCGGGAGGGTGGCGTCGGGGCGGATCGTGACCGCGGGGGACGTCATGAGGTCCTCGGCGCTGGTGGAGCCGGCCTTTGCGGTGTCGCCGAGGCGGCGCATCTGCTCGATCAGGCCGGGGCGGTGCTCGTGGAACTCCTCCTTGGGCAGGAGGTCCGCCTCCGAGACCACTCCGACGACGCGGCCCTCGCCCTCGACGACGGGGAGGGCGGTCACCTTCCACCGCTCCATCGCGGCGACGACGTCCCTGAAGCCGGTGGCGGGGGTGACGGCGACGACCCGGGTGGTCATGACGTCGGCGACGGTGTACGGGGTGGCGGTCATGGCGGCTCCTCTACGTGCGGGGGCGAGCCCGCCCCGGCGTACGGCAGCCCGGCCCGGTTGCGCAGGCGCGGGTCCGCGGCACCCTGGAAGAGCCCGCAGTCGACGAGGATCCGGGCGTGGTCGCTCGCGACGACGGGGAGCGTCTGCCGGTCACCGTCCGCACACCGCCGGGAAGGGACGGCGGGGACGGGCGGCGCGCGGAGCCGGAGGACGCGGAGGACGAGGCCGAGCGGGACATCGCAGCATCCCTCCTTCCCGGACGGACGACGACTTCCACCATCGCACCGGCGGGGACCGCCGGCAGGGACCCGACCGGTACCCGCCCGGGGGCCGACCGGCCCAAGCGGTGCGACGGGACGCGGGCACAGCCTGGCGGTGGAAAGCGCTCCCACAACCGCACAGCAGACAGAGAGGAGGCCGCGCCATGAAGGCACTCGTGTTCCACGGGCCCGGACAGACCTCCTGGCAGGACGTCCCCGACCCCTCCGTGAAGGACGCCGCCGACGCGGTCGTCCAGGTGGACGCCGTCACGATCTGCGGCACCGACCTGCACATCGTCAAGGGGGACGTGCCCGACGTGACCCCCGGCCGGATCCTGGGCCACGAGGCCGTCGGCACCGTCGTCGAGACCGGCGGCGACGTCCGCACCGTCCGCCCCGGCGACCGCGTCCTGATCTCCTGCATCTCGGCGTGCGGCCGTTGCCGGTTCTGCCGCGAGGCCCGCTACGGCCAGTGCCGCGGGGGCGGCGGCTGGGTCCTGGGCCACCTCATCGACGGCACCCAGGCCGAGTACGTGCGCGTCCCCTTCGCGGACCTCTCCGTCCACCCGCTGCCCAGCGCCCTGCCGAGCCACGAGGCGGTGCTGCTCGCGGACATCTTCCCGACCGCGTACGAGGTGGGCGTCCTCAACGGCGGCGTACGCCCCGGCGACACGGTCGTCGTGGTCGGCGCCGGCCCCATCGGCCTGGCGGCCATCGCGACCGCGGGCCTGTACAGCCCGTTCCGGATCATCGTCGTCGATCTCGCCACGTCCCGGCTGGAGGCCGCCCGCGGGCTCGGTGCCGATGCCACCGTGAGCGCACGGGAGGAGCCGGAGCGGCTGGTCGAGGACCTGACCGAGGGGCTGGGCGCGGACGTCGTCATCGAGGCCGTCGGCCTGCCCGAGGCGTTCGAACTGTGCACCCGCATGGTCCGCCCCGGCGGCCGGGTCGCCAACATCGGCGTCCACGGCAAGCCCGCGACCCTCCACCTGGAAGACCTGTGGATCAAGGACGTCACCCTCACCACCGGTCTCGTGGACACCTACTCGACCCCCATGTTGCTGCGGATGGCGGCCGCGGGCCGGCTGCCCGGGGCGGCGATGGTCACCCACCGCTTCGAGCTCGACCGGATGGGGGAGGCGTACGACGTCTTCTCCCGCGCCGGCGACACCGGCGCCCTCAAGGTCGTGCTCGGCGGACCGCAGCACGACACCGTCGCCGTGCCGCCCGAGGAGCAGTGATCACCGTGATGAGCAGCCCGCGAACCCCGTACCCGACGTCCGGTGGGAGGACCGGACGCACTGACCTGGGCCGCCGCCTGGCGGCCCACCGCGAAGCCCTCGGCCTCAGCCGCGAGGAACTCGGCCTGCAGTGCGGGGCGGACGCCAACTACATCGCCTATCTGGAGGAACACGCCGCCTCGCCGTCGATCGGCACCCTCGTCCGGGTCGCCGATGCCCTCGGCGTCACCGTCGACGACCTGACCGGCGCGAGCGCCGAACGGGTCCCCGGCCGGTCCTCCGCCCGGCGCGACACCACGCTCGTGGAACTGGACGAGGCCGAATGCCGACACCTGCTGGGCACGCACGGCGTGGGCCGCATCGCCGTCTTCACCTCCGACGGCCCGGCCGTCCTTCCCGTCAACTACCTGGTCGCGGGCACCGGCATCGCCTTCCGCACCTCCGAGGAGGCCGTTGCCGCCCGCGCCTCGGGCACCGAGGCCGCCTTCGAGATCGACCACATCGACGAGGTGACGGCAGGCGGCTGGAGCGTCCTGGCCGTCGGCGAGCTCGCCGCGGTCACCGACCCCGACGAACTCCAGCACCTCGGTGCCACGGCCCGCTCCCAACCCTGGGCCGGCGGCGACCGCACGCACTGGATGAAGCTCACCCCGGTACGGCTCACCGGCCGCCGCGTCGTGCACGACTGATGGACGCCGTGCGCGCGGTCGTCTTCGACACCGACGGGGTCCTCCTGGCCACGGCCGTCCGCCACGCGGCCGCCTGGAAGGAGGCCTTCGACGGCTGCCTCCCCGCGTGGCAGCACCACGTCGCCGGTGGCGGACCGCGCCCCTTCGACGCCGTACGCGACTACCGGGACCTGGTGGACGGCCGGTCCCGGCTCGACGGCGTACGGGCCTTCCTCGCGGACCGCGGCGTCCACCTCCCCGGCGGAACCCCCGAGGACCCGCCGGGTTGCGGCACCGTGCACGCGGTCGCCGCCCGCAAGGAGCGGATCTTCTCCGAGACGGTGCGGACCGAAGGCGTGACGGTCTTCGACGACGTCCGGCCCGCCCTCCTGCGGCTGCGGCAGATGCAGGTCGCGTGCGCGGCCGTATCGGCCTCGCGGCACGCCCGCACCCTCCTCGCATCCGCAGACCTCGTGGGCTTCTTCGACGCCCTGGTCGACGGCGCCGACGCGGCCGCGCTGGCCCTCCCGGGCAAGCCCGCACCCGCCCTGTTCCTGGAGGCGGCCGACCGGCTGGGAACCGGCCCCGGGTACACGGCCGTGGTGGAGGACGCGCTCGTCGGCGTCGAGGCGGGCCGCCGGGGCCGCTTCCGCCTGGTCGTCGGCATCGGCCGCGACGGCGACCCGTCCACGGCGGACGCCCTGCGCGCGCACGGCGCCGACCTCGTCCTCCCCGATCTGAGCGGGCTGCCGGCCCTCCTCGGAGACGGCCGGCCGTGAACACCTCCTGGCACTGGGAGTACCAGCGCTACGACCCCGGGACCGAGCGGCTGGTCGAATCCCTGTGCACCCTCGGCAACGGCCGCTTCGCCACCCGCGGGTCGGCCCCCGAGACCAGCGCCGACGCCGTCCACTACCCGGCCACCTACCTCGCCGGCTGATACGAGCGCCTCACCTCCACCGTCGCCGGACGGACCGTCTCCAACGAGGACATGGTCCGGCTGCCGGACTGGACCGCCCTGCGCTACCGCTGCCTGCCCGACGGCGCACCGCCCGGCGACTGGCTCACCCCGGACCACCCGACCCTGCGCCACCACCGCGTCTCGCTGGACCTGCGCGCCGGCACCCTCACCCGCCACACCCTCTTCCACGACGCCGAGGGCCGCCGCCTCGCCGTCACCCACACCCGCCTCGTCCACATGGGCGACCCGCACCTCGCCGCGCAGCGCACCGTCTTCCGCGCGTACGGCTGGAGCGGCCGGATCGAGGTCGCCGTGCTCGACGGCGACGTCACCAACACCGGAGTGGACCGCTACCGAGCCCTGGCCGGACGCCGCACGGGGCCGGGGTGGAGGCGGAGGGCACCGCCTGGCTGTCCTGCTCCACCTCCGCCTCGGACGTGCGGATCGGGTTCGCCGTGCGCACCACCGTGCGGCCGCTGGCGGCCGTGGCCGGGGCGTGCACGGCCACCACCACGACGCAGACGTCCGCCCCGGAGATCGGCCGGGGGCGGCCGGTCGTGGTCGTGAAGACCGCCGCCCTGTACGCCTCGCTCGACCGTCCTCCCGCCGACCCCGTACGGCGCGGCATCGAGCACGCCGGACACGCCCCGGACTTCGCGTCGCTGCTGGCGTCCCACCGGGCGTCCTGGGAACGGGTCTGGAGCAACGGGGAGGTGCGGACGGCCGGCGAGACCGGCAGGATCCTGCGCCTGCACGCCTTCCACGTGCTGCAGACCCTCTCCCCGCACACCGCCGAGCTCGACGCCGGCGTTCCCGCCCGGGGGCTGCACGGACCCGGCGCCGAACTCCTCCTGGACGTCGCCCACTTCTGGGTCGGCGCCGCGACCTGGGACGCCGCCCTCGGCCGCTACCGCATCCGCGGGGTCGTCGGCCCGGACGAGTACCACGACGCCTACCCGGACGCCGCCGCCCCCGGCATCGACGACAACGCGTACACCAACGTCACCCGCGGCCTGGGTGCTCGCCCGCGCCCTCGACCTGTACGCCGAACTCCCGGCGGCCCGGCGCGCCGAACTCCGCGCCCACCTCGACCTCGACACGGACGGCCCCGGGGCCTGGGCGGAACTCTCGCACCGCATGTACGTGCCCTGGCGACACCCCCAACCGCTACCAGGCCTCCAAACAGGCCGACACCCTCATGCTCGGCTACCTCTTCCGCCCCGCGGAGCTCTCCGGGCTGTTCAGCCGGCTCGGCTACCCGTTCGACGACGCGCTGTGGGCGCGGACGGTGGCGTACTACCTGCGGCGGACCTGCCACGGATCGACCCTCAGCAGCGTCGTCCACGGCTGGGTGCTCGCCCGGCAGCAGGGCCCGGACGCCTGGCAGTTCTACCGGGAAGCCCTGCTCGGCGACATCACCGACGTCCAGGGCGGCACCACCGGAGAAGGCATCCACCTGGGCGCCATGGCCGGCACCCTCGACCTCGCCGAACGCGGACTCGTCGGACTCCGCCCCGCCGCCGACGGCCTGCACGTCGACCCGGTGGCGTTCCCCGACGTCTCCGGATCCACGCTGTCCCTCTCGTACCTCGGGCACCGTGACGTCCGCATCCGGTTCCGGCCGGGCCGGATCGGCATCCGCGTCCCCCCGTCGCCCCTCGGCCCGGTGCCCCTCGTGCTGCCCGGCGGCCGGCACGAGCGGGTGGCCGCGGGCCGGGAACGCTGGTTCCGCCTACCTGCCGGGGGAGCCCCTCGCATGGCGGTGCGCACGCGTCTCGCACACGCTGGAAGCAGAGCGCCGGAAGGGATGAACGGCATGAACACGCAGAACGAGACTCCGCGGATCGTGGTGGGCATCGACGGATCGTCCTCGTCCCAGGCCGCGCTGCGCTGGGCAGTGCGGTACGCCGGCCTCGTCGGTGGCACGGTGGAGGCGGTCACGGCGTGGGAGGTCCCCGGCAGCGCGTCGTGGTCGGCTCCGGCCGTGGACGTGACGTTCGACAAGGAGGAGGCCGAGCGGCAACTGGTCGACGAGGTCCGCACCGTCCTCGGTGAGGACGGATCCTCCCTGGTCACCGAACGCCTGGTGCACGGGCACCCGGCCGACGTCCTGGTCGACGCGTCCGAGGGCGCCGACATGCTGGTCGTGGGCAGCCGCGGCCGCGGCGGCTTCAGCCGGGCCCTGCTCGGTTCGGTGAGCCAGCAGGCGGCGCTCCACGCCGCGTGCCCGGTGACCATCGTCCGTCCGGAGGTGCCCGTCGAGTGAGCCGCGGCGTGCGTCATGACGTCAAGTGAGCCGCGGCGTGCGTCATGACGTCGGGTGTCCGCCATGACGTCAGCGGCGGTGCCCGGCCGCGTCTTCACGAGTCGTGGGCGATCACTGCCACCGGGGCGGCGCAGTGGTGCAGGACCGCGTGGGCTACCGGGCCCAGGTGACCGCCGAGGGGCGAACGGCTCAGGTGACGCCCCACCACGACCAGTGCCGCACCTCGGCCGGCCCGGACGAGCCGGTCGCCCGCCGGGCCTCTGAACACCGTCGGTGTGACGTTCACTTCGGGGAACCCGCGCCGCCAGGGCGCGAGCAGATCGTCCATCGTGCGTACGGCGCTCCGGCCGGTGTCCCGCTCTTCGTCCGGATCGAAGAAGGGGACGTACGCGTGGGCGGCGGGCGTCTTCCAGCCGTGCACGACCCGCAGCGGGCAGTCGCGCCGGGCCGCCTCCTCGAAGGCGAAGGCGAGGACCCGGTCGCACCCCTCGTGGACGTGCTGACCGGAACGGCACGGGAACTGCGGCGGCTGCATCCGCAGCTGGACGTCACTGCGTGGTGTCCCGCCGCCCGACCGGCGGCCGCCCTCGCGGCGGAGGCCGCCGATGCGGGGCTGCTGGTCCTGGGATCGCGGGGCCCGGGCGGACTGCTCGGCTCCGTCGTCGGCTCGGTGGCGCTGTCGACCGTGGTCGCGACCGTCACCCCGGTCGTGCTCGTCCGTGGCCCTACCACCGCCACCGCCACCGCCGTCCCCGAAACGCCGGACGCACTCCCGCCGGGCGGGATCCTCGTGGGTGTCGACTCCTCCGTACGTCGACAGGGCGTCACCAGGGCATCGCCGGGCGGGAGGCGCCCGTGGGCGTGATCGCCGTGTCGTCGGTGCGGGCCGTGACGCGTGACGCGGCGGCCACGACTCCGTCGAGGCGTTCGACGAGGCTGCGCAGCACGGGCAGCTGGCTCCGGCGCGGCACGACGCCGTCCAGCGTGACGATGCCGTCCACCACGTGGACGTCGACGCCGCCGGCCGAACCGCCCAGGGCGTCGCTGAGGACGTCCTGGACACGCCGGCGTATCTCGGCGTCGGGGCGCAGGAACACGCGGAGCAGGTCCCGACGGGTGACGATGCCCACGAGCCGGTCCTCGACGTCCACGACGGGCAGCCGCTCGATGCCGCGGCGCGTCATCAGCCGTGCGGCGTCCGCGGCCGTCGCGTCGGCGGGGACGGTGACGGCGGGGGCCGACATGAGCTCCCCCGCCGTGACCGGCCGGGCCGGATCCCCGTCCCGCGGGGAGGCGAGCGGGTCCGGTGCGGCCTGCGCCAGCACGTCGGTCTGGGAGACGACGCCGACCACCCGGTCCTCGTCGTCCAGGACGGGGACCCCGCTGATGTCGTACTGGGCGAGCAGCTTCGCGACGTCCTTGAACGCGGTGCCGGGGGCCACGGAGACGACCTCGTCGGTCATCAGGTCCGCCACCTTGATCCGGTTCATGAGGCCCTCCTACTCCGCCATGCCATGTCGTGGACGTGGCTGATTTCCGGTGTGTGGTGTGGCTCCCACCATCCGCCGGGCGGACGGGCCGTTCGAGGGCCGAACGGTCCCGTCCGTGGCCCGGGGGGCCCTCTTCGCGGTGCGGTCAGGCGGCGGCGCCACCGGCACCGTCCAGCTCCATGCGGACGTCCACGACCCCTTCCACGGCGCGTACCGCCCGTGCGAGCAGGGGCACGAGCGCGCGGTCCCGCAGCGGTCCGCGCAGCGTGACGACGCCCTCCTCGACGGCGAAGTCCAAGGTCAGGCCGGGAACCAGCGCGGTGAGCACCTGCTGGCGGATCTCTTCGGCGAGCTCCTCGTCGGGCCGCAGGAAGACCTTCAGGAGGTCGCTGCGGCTGACCACCCCTTCGAGCATGCCGAACTCGTCGACCACGGGCAGGCGCTTGAGGCGCCGGTGGGCCATGATCCGGGCGGCCTCGGCGACCGGTGCATCGGGGCGGACGGTGACGGCGGGGCTCGACATGAGTTCCTCGGCGAGGACCCCGCCGGCCTTGGACGCCTCCTCCAGCTGCTCGGGGAGCACGGGCTCCGAACGCCGGAACTCCTCCTTCGGCAGGAGGTCCGCCTCCGAGACGACACCGACCACCCGGCCCTCGCCCTCCAGGACGGGGACCGCGCTGACCTGCCACTCGTGCATGAGCTCGACGATCTCCTTGTAGGAGGCCTCGCGGCCGATGGCGACGGCGGTGTGCGTCATGACGTCACTGACGGTGTAGCGGGATGCGGGCATGGCCGGCTCCATCGGTCCGGGAACGGCACTCGGCGGGCAGCGCCGGGACGGCATCCTGTGGTCGCGTCCGACTTCAGTATCGGCCGACCGGCCCCTCCGGGCCCGGGCCCTGTGGTCCCGTCCGGACCCCGACCGGCCCACGTCCGGTGCCGGGGCTCCCGTGGATCCTGGCAGGAGACGACCGGAATGCGGCCGCCGACCCGTCGACCCGGCAGGTGTGAGATGTACTGGAACGGTCATGGCATGGGTGCCTGGGGCTGGTTCGCGATGTCTCTGACGGCCCTGGTCGTCTGGGGTTTGATCGTCGTCGCCGCCGTCCTCCTGGTCCGCGCCTTCCAGCGGGAGGGCGCGTCCCGAGGGGCAGCACCGGCACCGCCCGCCGGCCCCACCGCCCCCGCCGCGGGAGCCGAGACGCTGCTCGCGCAGCGGTACGCCAGGGGCGAGATCGACGACGAGGAGTACGCGCGGCGGCTCTCCGTCCTCCGCGGCCGTGCCGCGGGGAGCGGGCCGAGGTGAGACCGCGCCGTGCGATGCCGCCGTGAGGTGCCGCAGGTGCCGCCAGGGACGCCGCGACGCGCTCGCCGCCGTCCTCGCGCGTTTCACGCCCGCGTCTGCGGCCGCACGGCAGGATGGTGCGACACGAGCCCGCAGGGAGTCCCGGAGGTGCCATGCCGGAGCACGGACCGATCGCTGTGCTTCCGCCGGCCTTCCGCAGCTACCGCAGGGCGTGGCTGAGCGGCGACCTCCTCGCCGGGGTCACGGTCGCCGCCTATCTCGTACCCCAGGTCATGGCCTACGCCGGGGTGGCCGGCCTACCGCCGGTCACCGGCCTGTGGGCCGTCCTGCCGGCCATGGCCCTCTACACCCTGGTCGGGTCGTCCCGGCTGCTGTCCGTCGGGCCCGAGTCGACCACCGCCCTGATGACCGCCGTGGCCGTCGCCCCGCTGGCGGCCGGCGACCCCGCGCGGTACGCCGCGCTCGCGGCGGCCCTCGCCGTCGTCGTCGGCCTGCTCTGCACGGTCGCCTGGGCCGTCCGGCTCGGCTTCCTCGCCGACCTGCTGTCCCGGCCGGTGCTCGTCGGCTACATGGCCGGGGTCGCCTGCATCATGATCGTGGACCAGCTGCCCAAGCTCACCGGGGTCAGCAGCAGCGGGTCGGGGTTCTTCCCCCAGCTGCTCTCGTTCCTGGGCCACCTCGGCGACGTGAACGGGGCCACCGCCGTGCTGGCCGCCGGATGCCTCGTGCTGCTGTTCACCCTGCCGCGGCTCGGACGGGCCGTGCCCGGCCCCCTCGTCGTCCTCGCCCTCTCCACGGCCGTGGTCGCCGGGTTCGGCCTCGACGACCGCTACGGCATCGACGTCATCGGCGCCGTCCCGACCGGCCTGCCCGGCTTCGCCCTGCCCCGCCCGGCGGACTGCGCCGACCTGTTCCTACCGGCCCTCGGCGTGATCCTCGTCGGATACTCGGACGTCGTCCTGACCGCCCGCGCCTTCGCCCGCCGCGACGACCCCCGGCCGCTGGACGCGGACCGCGAGCTGCTCGGCCTCGGCGTCGCCAACATCGGCGCCGGCGTTCTGCAGGGCTTCCCCGTCAGCAGCAGCGCCAGCCGTACCGCCCTCGCGGACTCGGCCGGCGCCCGTACCCAGGCGTACTCGCTCGTCGGCGCCGGCTGCGTCGCAGCCGTCCTGCTCTTCCTCGGCCCCCTGTTCGCCCACACCCCGTCCGCGGCCCTCGGCGCCATCGTCGTCTACGCCGCCCTGCGGCTGGTGGAGGTGGGCGAGTTCCGTCGGCTCGCCGCCTTCCGCCGTCGCGAGCTCCTCCTGGCCGCCGGCTGCACGCTCGGGGTCCTCGCCCTCGGCATCCTCTACGGCGTCCTCGTCGCCGTCGCCCTGTCCGTGGCCGAGCTCCTCACCCGGGTCGCCCGCCCGCACGACGCCGTCCAGGGCGTCGTCCCGGGCCTGGCCGGCATGCACGACGTCGACGACTACCCGACCGCCCGCACCATCCCCGGCCTGGTCGTCTACCGTTACGACTCACCGCTCTTCTTCGCCAACGCGGACGACTTCCGGCGCCGGGCCCTGGCCGCCGTCGAGGCCCAGGACGCCCCCGTGCGGTGGTTCGTCCTGAACACCGAGGCGAACGTCGAGGTCGACATCACCGCCCTCGACGCGGTCGAGGCCCTGCGTGCCGAACTCACCGACCGCGGCATCGTGTTCGCCCTCGCCCGGGTCAAGCAGGACCTCCGCGACCCGCTCGACGCCTACGGCCTCACCGCGTCGGTCGGCGAGGACCGCATCTTCGCCACCCTCCCCACCGCCGTCGCCGCCTACCGGACCTGGCGCGGCGAGCCGGGCGCGGAGTCGTGAGCCCCCGCCGCCGGAATGACGGGGCCGCGGTCTCGCGCTCGGTCACCGGACGCGCGCCGACCGTGCCCGCCCGGGGCGCGCGGCGCAGGGCCGCCACGGCGTGCCGCCGCCGCTGCGTGGCCCGGACGGCGGCGGCGGAGGACAGTGGGGGGAGGGGGGAGACCCCGGAGGTGCACGATGTCCTGCCGGACACCCGGCCGGGGCGCCGGTACGGGGGCCAACCCGCTGCGGCGGGGAGCCGACCGTGCCCGCACCCGCTGGCACGCCGTCTTCGCACTGGCCTGTGTGCTCGCGGTGGTCTGCGCCGTCGTCACCGGCCTCGCCGTGCAGGCCGCCGGCGAACGCGCCGCCGAGGCCCGGGCCCGCCTCCTGCACCGGGTGAAGGCCACCACGGTGGCCCAGCCGGTGGGGCCCGAGGGGGCCCGGGCCGCCGGCGCGCCCGCGGCATCGGCGCACGCCACCTGGCGGTACCCGGACTCCCGTGTGCACACCGGGCCCGTTCCCGTCCCGCCCCGCACGCCGCCCGGCAAGGCGGTCACCATATGGGTGGACGACGCGGGCGACGTGTCCCTCTCTCCGCCGCGCACCGCGGACGCCATCACCCTCGACGCGATCGCCGCGGCCTCCGGCGCCCTCGCGGCGGTCGTCCTGTGCACCGGAGCCCTGATCACCGTCCGCCTGCGCCGGATCGAGGCGCGCAGCCTGCGGCAGTGGGAGCGGGAGTGGGAGCGCGTCGAACCCCACTGGTCCGGACGCGCCCGCCCGGAACAGGGCGCGGACGACGACTGAGGGCACCGGGCACGGCACCGGGGCCACCGGGCCGCACGGGCCGGCTACGCGCCCTCCGGTGCGGTCCGGGCGTCCGGCGGGTCCGGCGGGTCCGGCGGTGCCGGGGGCTCCGCGAGGACGCTCCAGGCGACCGGCCCGACCAGGTCCGCCACCCGCTGGAAGACGTCCATCAGCAGGTCGTCCACCGTCAGCACGCCCACCAGCCGCCTCCCGTCCAGCACGGGAAGCCGCCGCACGCCGGTGTTCCGGAAGACCCGGTACGCCGTGTGGACGTCGTCCGCGGCCTCCACGGTGACCACGGGGGAGGACACCACCGTCCGCACCGCCGCGCGCGGGTCGGCGCCCGCGGCCACGACGCGGACGGCGAGGTCCCGGTCAATGACGATGCCGCACACCTCGCCGCCCTCCGTCACCACGACGCATCCGACGCCGTCGACGTCCATGCGCCGGGCGACCTCGTCGACCGGGGTGCCGGCGGGAACGGCGACCGCAGGCGCCGACATGGACGCGGACACCTTCGCCGCGGACACTCGTGATGCGGACACCTTCGATGCGGAGACCCTCATGGTCCCGATCCTTCCGGGCGGCGGCCCCCGCGGAAACCCACCGCGGGCGGTGCGGCCCGGGCCGGAGCAGGGCCGTGCGGGTTCCCGCCCGGGGGCCGCCCGGCCCTGTGCCGCCCGCCCCGTGCTGCCGCAGCATGGAACCCGGGGAACCCTACCGACACCCCCATCCACCTTCCCGTCCCCAGCAACCAGACCAGTCCAGCCCCGTTTCCGAGGTGATCTGACATGGCATCCGCAGAATGGACCACTCCCGGGGTGTACGCCGGCCCCGGCGGCGTGCTCACCGACACAGCCGGCACCCTCACCGGTGAACTGACGGTGCACACCACATGGGAGCAGGAGCGGGCGCACATCGCCGTGCAGTACTCGGGCGCGTCCGAGTGGCACGTCCTGGCCGGCAGCCCCGTGGCCTGCCCCAGCTCCGAGGCCAGCCGGGCGGTGCACCAGCGCGCGGTCGAGGCCGTGCGCAGCGGCGGCGCCGTTCCCTTCACCCCCTGGCCGACCACCCCCGTCGCCTGAGCCCCGGCCCCGCGCCCGCGTGACGCCGCCGGGGCCGGGTACGGGCCGCCGCAGCCGACCGGCCCCGGGTGAGGGCCGGTCGGCCCCTCGGCGGGCGGGGGACGGCCCGGCAGGGTGGGAGCGGGGGCGGCCCCCGGTGCCGCATCCCGAACCGCAGCCGAGCAACTTGGAGGGCAGAGCCGTGTCACCTGTCATCGCCGTCGGAGTGGACGGAACCCCGGAGAGCCTGGCCGCCGCGCGCTGGGCGGCGGCCGAGGCGGTCCGGCGGGGGCGGGGCCTGCGCCTGGTCCACGCCTGGCTGTGGCAGCCCGTTCCGCTGCCGATGGCCCGGGACCGGGACGAGGAGGCCCGCCGGGCCGAAGCCCTGCTGCACGCCGCGGCCGACGAGGTGGCCGCGCACCACCCGGAGCTGGGCATCGTCACCGAGGTCGTCCAGGACGCGCCGGTTCCGGCGCTGCTGCGGGAGGCGCAGCGGGCGGAGCTGCTGGCGGTGGGCACCCGGGGCCGCGGCCCGCTGCTCGGCTTCCTGCTGGGTTCGTACGGGCAGCAGGTCGTCGGCGAGGCGGCCTGCCCGGTGGTGTCCGTGCGCGCGGCCGACGGCGACCGCCCGGACGGCGGCGAGGAGCGGCCGGACGGTGGGGCGGGCGAGGTCGTGGTCGGCCAGTCCGGCTATCCCGAGGACAGCCACGACGTACTGGGCTTCGCGTTCGAGGCGGCCGCCGTGCGCGGGGCGGCCGTACGGGCGGTACGCGCCTGGGACCTGCCGTCGATATACGCGTACAGCCCCGGCACGATGTGGATCTCCGAGCAGGACGGCGGGCTCGTGCAGTACGAGCAGGCGGCGCTGCGCCGGGCGCTGGAGCCGTGGCGGGCGAAGTACCCCGAGGTACCCGTGGTCGAGCACGTCGAGCTGGGCAGTGCCGGGCAGGTCCTGCTGTCCGCGGCGGAGGGGTCCGCGTCGCTGCTGGTCGTCGGCCGGCGCACGCGCAAGGGGCCCCTCGGTAGCAGGATCGGTTCTGCGGCCCATGCGGTCCTGCACCACGCGCGGTGTCCCGTGGCCGTGGTCCCGGAGTCCTGAGCCTCCGGGCGCCGGCGCGGGCCGCGCGGCCCGCGCCGTCAGGCGGGGCGGCCCGGCTGGCGGCTGGACGGGACGAGGGTGTGGCTGGCGATCACGGCGGCCTGGACGCGCCGGTCGACGCCGAGCTTGATGAACAGGCGCGAGACGATGTTCTTGACCGTCTTCTCGGCGAGGTAGAGCCGCTTGCCGATCTCACGGTTCGTCAGGCCCTCGCTGACCAGCACCAGGATCTCCTTCTCCCGGTCCGTGAACCCGGGCAGGCCCGGCACCTGCTCCTCCTGCGGGACCTCGCCCCGCATCCGGGCCATGACCCGGGCGGTGGCGCCGGGGTCGAGCATCGACTTGCCCGAGGCCACCGTGCGGACGGCGGTCACCAGGTCGGTGCCGCTGATCTGCTTGAGGACGTAGCCGGAGGCGCCGGCCATGATGGCGTCGAGCAGCGCCTCCTCGTCGTCGAACGACGTCAGCATCAGGCAGGCCAGCTCCGGCATCCGGGAGCGCAGTTCGCGGCAGACGGAGACGCCGTCGCCGTCCTGGAGCCGTACGTCGAGCACCGCCACCCGCGGGCGCAGCGCCGGCACCCGGACCAGTGCCTGCTCCGCCGTGGACGCCTCGCCCACCACACGGATGTCAGGCTCCGCCTCCAGCAGGTCGTGCACGCCCCGGCGGACGACCTCGTGGTCGTCGAGGAGGAAGACGCTGATCGGCTCCTCCGCCGGGTGGGTGACACCACTGTCGGTCATCTGCTGCTCCTCGGTCGGGCGTGTACCGGGCGTACCCGCGCCCTCGCATCCTGCACCGGCGGTGGGTCGTCCGACAGGGCCGATCGGCCCCTTCCGTTAGCGCGGTACCGACCGCAATGCGACCCGAATCCCGGACTTCGGGACCTTCGGCCCTTGGTGCGGGGCATGCGGACCTTACGCCCCCGCCTGCGCGACTGATGGGGTGGAGGCGACCGGACCGCCACCCCGAAGGGGCGCGGCCGGCCGCGGTGACGCAGGAGGGGAGAGGACGCATGGGCAGGACGATGATCGCGCTCAGGACGGTCGTACGGGACGAGTACGGGGCGGGCGTCGCCGTCGTGGGCGAGCTGGACGTCCACACGGTCGCGGCCGTCGAACCGAGACTCGCGCGGGTCGCCGACGGGGGCGGGGAAGTGGTCCTGGACCTGTCCGGGCTCGCGTTCTGCGACACCTCGGGCATCGACATGTTCCTGCGCCTGCACCGGCGGTGCGCGCGCACCGGGGCGCGGCTCCTGCTCCAGGGCGTGCCGCCGCTGCTGGCCAAGTCGCTGCGGGTGGTCGGCGCGGACCGGGTGCTGTACTGCGGCTGGTGACGAGCCCGGAGTGGACCGTTCGGCCCTGGTGCGGCGCCCACGGTCCGGGCGACGCTGCTGGTTCACGTATGAGCACAGTACGCAGCAGATCGATCTCCTTCGGACCGCAGGTGCGCATGATGGAACACGAAGTGGGCGGGGAGGGCGCGCGGCGCATGCGGCCCCTGGACCGCGGCGAGGCCCTGAGCCTGCTCGGGACGGTGCCCCTGGGACGGGTCGTCTTCACCCGGCACGCGCTCCCCGCGGTGCGCCCCGTGAACCACCTCCTGGACGGCGAGGACATCGTCCTCCGGGTGCACGACGGCGGTGCGCTCGCCGCGCTGGCGGCGCCCTGCGACGGCGCGGGCGTCGTCGTCGCCTACGAGACCGACGACATCGACGCCCGCACCCGCCTCGGCTGGAGCGTCGTGGTCACCGGCTACGCCCGCCCGGTGACCGACCCCGCGCAGGCGGCCGCGTACGAGGACCGGCTGCGGCCCTGGGTGCTCGGCCCGGAGCCCTGCCGCGTCGTACGCATCCGGCCGGACCTGGTCACCGGCTTCCGGCTGGAACACGCCGCGGCCCCGCCGCCGGGCGCGGCCGGATCGCCGTACGCGGCCCTGGTGGAGCCGGGCGCGGCGCCGTGCGCCGGGTCCGGCTGATCAGGCGAGCCCCGCCGACGCCGGGTCCCGGTGCAGCGGGGCCCGCCACACGAGCCGGCTGCCGCCCTCGGACGGCGATTCGATCAGGAACGCACCGCCGACGCTGCGGGCCCGCTCGTCCAGGTTGGCCAGACCGCTGCGGCGGCCCTGCTCCGGGATGCCCACGCCGTTGTCCGACACGGACAGCACGACCTCGCCCCCGCCGGCCCTGAGCGACACCCCGACCCGGCTGGCGTGCGCGTGCCGGGCCGCGTTGCTGAGCAGCTCCCCGAGCACGGCCACGACGTGGTCGGCCACGTCGTGGGGTACGTCGGTGTCCAGCAGGCCCTCCATGCTCAGCCGCGGCGGGTGCCCGAGCACGGTCGCGGCCTCGCCGACGGCCCGCGCCGCACGGGCGCGCAGGCCCGCACCGCCCGCACCGTCCCGGTCCTTGGTGCGCAGCCCGAAGATGGTCGACCGGATGATCTTGATGGTTTCGTCGAGGTCGTCCACGGCCCGGCCGAGCCGCTGCGCCGCCCCGCCGTGCTCCACCAGGCGGGCCGCGCTCTGCAAGGTCATTCCGGTGGCGAACAGCCGCTGGATGGCCAGGTCATGGAGGTCCCGGGCGATGCGGTCGCGCTCCTCCAGCAGGGCGATCTGCTCGGCGTCCCGCCGCCGGTCCGCCAGCTCCAGGCCGAGCGCCGCCTGCCCGGCGAACGCCAGCAGCGGCTCCAGCTCGCCGTCGCTGAACACCGGCTCCCCCGCCGCCCGGGCGAGGAACAGCACGCCCCGCGCGGGCGCGCCGCCCGTCCCCAGGGGCACCGCCACCGCCGGACCCTCGGTGCGGGCCTGCGCCGAATCCGCCTCGAACCTCCGGTCGGTGGCGGTCCGCGGGCTCGACACCGGGGCGCCCTCGGTGTGCGCGGCCCCCACCATCGTCCCCGCCAAGGGCAGGACCAGTCCCTGGCGGGCCTCGGCCCCGGCCCCCGTGGCCACCTCCACCAGCAGCCCGTCGGTCCCGGGCAGCGCGGTGGCGATCTCCGCGGCCTGCGCACCGGTGATGTCCTGCGCCCGGCGCGCGATGAGCTGGAGCACCTCGGTGCGCGAACTCCCGGACAGCAGGCTCCCGGTGATCTCGGCATTGGCCCGCAGCCAGTGCTGCTGGCGCTGGGAGCCCTCGTAGAGGCGGGCGTTGTCGATGGCGACACCGGCGGCCACCGACAGCGTGGTGATGACCGACTCGTCCTCCGTGTCGAACTCCTGGCCGCCCCGCTTGTCGGTGAGGTAGAGGTTCCCGAACACCTCCTCCCGCACCCGGATCGGCACCCCCAGGAAGGTGCGCATCGGCGGGTGGTGGGCGGGGAAACCGTGCGAGGACGGGTGCCCGCCGAGATCGGCCAGCCGCAGAGGCTCCGGATGCCGGATCACCTCGCCGAGCAGGCCGTGGCCGGCCGGCAGCGGCCCGATCCGGGCGATCTCCGCGTCGGACAGGCCGACCGTCAGGAACTGCGAGAGCGTCCTGCCGTCCGGGCCGATGACGCCGAGGGCACCGTACTCGGCGTCCACGAGCAGGGCGCCGGCCTCCACGATGCGGCGCAGGACCTGGGAGAGCTCCAACTCCCGCCCCACCGACACGACCGCTTCCAGGAGGCTGTGCACGCGGTCGCGCGTGCCACGGGCGGCGTCGATCCGCGCCTGGAGCTCGTCGAGCAGCTCGTCCAGACGCATCTTCGGCATCTGGGACAACGAATCCCCCACCATGAACCGGCTCTCCTTGTACTCGACCGGCGAAAAGCCTATCGGGAGCACACGGATACGGAAGGCCGAACTCCCGTCACGGGGCGGAGTCGAGGGGTGTCTGCGTCACAGGACGTGCAGGACCTCCGCGACCGCGCGGCGGGGCGTGCCCGGGCCCTGCGGGCCGTAGCCCAGCCGGACGACCATCTGGACGTGGCCGGTACCGGCGACCGGGTTGCGGGCCGGCCAGCGCAGTTCGGGCCATTCCAGCGGCTGGGAGGTCATGGACGTGGCCAGGCCGTCGGCGGTCGCCTGCAACAGGACGCGTTCCAGGGCCTGTCCCGCGCGCAGCCAGTCGGCGGGCGCGTCCCCCGGCGTGGACAGCAGGACCAGCTGCGGGCGCTCCTCGAAGGCGGCCCGGCCGCGGCCGGCCACCGGCCTGGCCCGGCCGAAGTCCCGTACGGTCGCGGTCCCGCCCGTGCTGCGCGGGCCGAAGGCGGCGGCCGGGATGCCGTCGCGGCGCGGCCGTCCGCCGGCGGCGCCCCTACGCGTACCTGTACCTGTGCCCGCGCCCGCGCCCGCGGTTGCGGGTTCGTCGGTGTCGTAGGTCCAGGCGGCCGTCTCGGCCCGCACCCCGGGATCGATCTCCTCGCGCTGCTCCGCGTCGCGGACCAGCCCGAGCAGGGTGTCGACGTGCCACGGGTCCGGTACGTCCAGGCGGCAGCCCTCCAGCAGGGCGGCCGCCCGCAGCCCGTCCACCAGCGCGTCCGGGACCGGCTCGTCGTCGAACGGGAAGCGGCACGTCCGGCGCCTGCGCAGCGCGGGGTACAGCGCGGCCAGGTCCTCGTCGTCGCCGGCGGTCCCGGTGAAGGCGGCCTCGGCCAGCAGCCAGGGGTCGGAAGCGTCCGGCAGCAGCCGTACGACGGCCGGCCGGCCGTGGTGGGCTGCGGAGACGCGCAGGTTGAACAGGGCTGCGGCGCAGCCGAGGTGGAGGGCGCGGTGGTCCGGGTCCGCCCGGTGCATGGCCCGGCGGGGGTCCCCGTACAGCTCGATGGTGCCGGTGGCCCGGCGGAGGACGAACCGCCAGGGCTGGGCGTTGTGCATCGAGGGCGCGGTGACGGCGTCGCCGACGAACAGGGCGGCTTCTGCGGAGCCGATCAGTGGTGCGGTCACGGGACTGCTCCTGTCGTGTCGGGTACTGCGCTGTAGCCAGGCTGCGTCGCGCGCCCGCGGCCGCGGGAGGGGCCGAGCGGCCCCTCCGGGGACCGGTCGGCCCTGGCGCGCCGGGCCCCGGAGTGCTTCCATGAAAGTGCGGAGAGAGCCCACATACTGAGGATGCGGAGAAGCGGCCCCCGTGCCGCGCACCACACAATCGGGTTCCGCGAGAAGCGGGCGGGCTCTCTCCACCCCCTCTCGTTTTCCTTCCCCTCCCGCGTCTCTCCCTGCCGGTACGGGTCACCAGGCCAGGGCGTGGCGGCCGGCCGTGTCGTCGTGGTGCGCGGTGACGTGTGAGACGACCGCCACGACCCCGTCGAGCCGTTCGACCAGGCCCCGTAGCAACCGGAGCTGGCTCTGCCGCTCCACCCTGCCCTCCAGGGCGACGACCCCGTGGACGACGTGGACGTCGACGGCCGCGGACGGCAGGCCCAGGGCCTCGTCCAGCACCTCCCTGACGACGCGGCCGCGGATCTCGGCATCCGGCCGGAGGAACAGGCGCAGCAGGTCCCGGCGGGTGAGGATGCCGACGAGGCGGTCCTCCACGTCCACGACGGGCAACCGCTGCACCCCGCGGCGGGCCATCAGCCGGGCCGCGTGGGCCGCCGGCTCGTCCGCGCGGACCGTCACCGCGGGGGCGGCGGAGGGCACGATCGAGGGGCCGAACGGACCCCTCCGGCGCCGCTGCCGCCGCCCGCGGGCCGGGCCGGGCTACGGTGAAGGAGGCGGTGCCCTTCCCGCCGGAGCCGGCGGCTGGAGGTGGGCCATGGGCGAGGCGGACGACCGGGCCGGCGCCCCCCGGAGCAGGGTTCCGGGACTGAGGCTGGACGAACTGCTCGACGAGCTCCAGTCCCGCATCGACGAGGCCAGGGGGACCAGGGACCGGCTGCACGGGCTCCTGGAGGCCGTGATGGCGGTGGGCCGGGGGCTGGACCTGCCGCAGGTCCTGCGCGGCATCGTCGAAGCCGCCGTCGTCCTCGTCGACGCGGAGTACGGGGCCCTGGGCGTGATCGGCGGCGACAAGCGGCTCGCCGAGTTCCTCCCCGTCGGCGTCAGCGACGAACTGCGGACCCGCATCGGCGCCCTGCCGTCCGGCCACGGCATCCTCGGCGAGCTCATCCGCCACCCGCAGCCGCTGCGCCTGTCCGAGCTGTCCGAGCACCCCGCCTCGTACGGCTTCCCGCCCCACCATCCGCCGATGCACTCGTTCCTCGGGGTCCCGATCCGGGTCCGCGACGAGGTCTTCGGGAACCTGTACCTCACCGAGAAGCACGGCGGGGCCGAGTTCGACGCGGAGGACGAGGCCGTGCTGTCCACGCTCGCCGTGGCGGCCGGCATCGCCATCGAGAACGCCCGCCTCTTCGAGGAGGTCCGGCTGCGCGAGCGCTGGCTGGAGGCCGGCACCGACATCACCAGCGGCCTGCTGTCCGGAGCCCCCGAGGACGAGGTCCTCGAAGGCCTGCTGGCCCGGGCCAAGGACATCACCGGCGCCGACCTCGGCGTGTTCTACCTCCTCGGCCCCGCGGGGGAGCTGCGCGGCTCGCTCGCCCTCGGGGAGGGCGCAGAGGCGCACCGCGGGACCGTCCTGCCGGGCACCGGCGGAACCCTCGCGGCGGCCGCGCTGGCCGGCGAGGGCCTCGTCGGCGTCGCGGACGCCGGGACGGACGGGCGGATCACCGTGCGGCCGGAGCACTGGGCGGGCATCGGCCCGGCCGTCGCCGTCACCGTCGGTACGGAGGAGAAGCGCAGCGGCGTCCTCGTCCTGGCCCGGTCGCGCGGGCGCCCGGGCTTCGCGGCCGTCGAGGTCGCCGCGCTCCCGGGGTTCGCCGGGCAGGCGGCCCTCGCCCTGGAGCTCGCCGGGAGGCGCCGGGACGCCGAGCAGCTGAGCCTGCTGGAGGACCACGACCGGATCGCCCGTGACCTGCACGACCTGGCGATCCAGCGGCTCTTCGCCACCGGCATGACCCTGCAGAGCGTCCAGCGGTTCGTCGACCACCCGCAGGCCGCCGAGCGGCTGGCGCGGGCCGTGGACGACCTCGACACCACCATCAAGATCATCCGGTCGACGATCTTCGGCCTGCGGGAGGGCGAGCCCCGCACCGCCGGGGGCGCGGGGTCCGGCCCCCCGGCCGGCCCGGGCGACCCGCGGAGGCTGCGGCAGGGACTGCTCACGGCCGTGGACGAGGCCGCGCGGGTCCTCGGCTTCGCCCCGGCGCTGCTCATGGAGGGGCTCATCGACACCGACGTGCCGGCGGACGTGGCCCGGGACGTCCTCGCGGTGGTCGGGGAGGCCCTCGCCAACGTCGCCCGGCACGCCCGCGCCACGGCGGCGCAGGTCGCGGTCGCCCTGGCCGGAGGGGTCCTCACCGTCACGGTGACCGACGACGGCGTCGGCCTGCCGGACGCGGCCGGGCAGGGCCGCCGCAGCGGGCTGCGCAACCTCGCGGAACGCGCCGAGCGGCTCGGCGGCCACATGACCGCCGGCGCGCGCCCCGACGGGCGGCGCGGTACCCGTCTGCACTGGCAGGTCCCCGTCACCCCGCCCTGACCTCCGTGCCGCCGCGAGCCTGCGTCGCCCGGCCCTGACCTCGACCCCGGCCCCGATCCGGCCCCGGCCCGGCCCCGATCCGGCCCCGGCCCGGCCCCGATCCCGGCCCCGTCAGTGGGCCGGAGGGCCGGCCTCGTGCTCCCGGACCTCGGCGGCGATCACGGCCGCCTGGACGCGGCGCTCGACACCCAGCTTGCCCAGCAGGCGGGAGATGTGGTTCTTCACCGTCTTCTCCGACAGGTACAGCCGCTTGGCGATCTGCCGGTTGGTGAGGCCCTCGCCGATCAGGTCCAGCACGGCCCGTTCCCGCTCCGACAGGCCCGCCAGCCGCGGGTCGGCGGGCTGCTCCTGCGGCTCCGGGCCGCGCAGCGCGCTCATCAGGCGTGCGGTGGTCGCCGGATCCAGCATGGACCGTCCGCCGGCCACCGCCCGCACAGCGGAGAGCAGGTCGGAGCCGTTGATCTGCTTCAGGACGTACCCGGCGGCCCCGGCCATGACCGCGTCCAGCAGTGCCTCCTCGTCGTCGAAGGAGGTCAGCATCAGGCAGGCGAGGCCCGGCACGCGCGAGCGCAGCTCCCGGCAGACCGTGACGCCGTCCCCGTCCGGAAGCCGTACGTCGAGCACGGCGACGTCGGGTCGCAGCGCCGGGCCGCGGGCCAGCGCCTGCGCGGCGGTGGCGGCGTCGCCCACGACGGTGATGTCCGGCTCGGCGTCGAGGAGGTCGTACAGCCCGCGCCGCACCAGCTCGTGGTCGTCGACGACGAACACCCTGACGGGTCCCTCGGATACCTCGGACATGTCCTCGCACCGCCTTCTTCCGGCTGGTTCCCGCTCCGTCCCCGTTATGGGTGAATTGTCGCAGCCCGCGGTCCCTGCGGCGGAGGGACGCCCCATGGCGCCCGGGACCCCCGCAGTGGCAGGCTCGTCACCGGCGGGTCCGTCGCCCGCGCACACCGTGCGGGGCCGGCCGACAGGGAGGCAGGGGATGAGCGGCGCCGCCGATCCCGGGCTCTACGGGCCCGAGTCCGTCACCTGGCAGTGCCACGGCGATCCGGTCATGTGGATCGCCGGAGTCCGGGCGCTCTACCTCCAGGCCCTGCACCCGCGCGCCGTCCGCGCCGTCATGGCCAATTCGGACTTCCGCAACGACGCCTGGGGGCGACTGCTGCGCACCGCCGACTTCGTCGGAACCGTCACCTACGGCACCACCGAGGCCGCCGAAGCCGCCGGGGCCCGGGTCCGCCGGATCCACCGGGCGCTGTCCGCCACCGACCCCGTCACCGGCGAGCGGTTCCCCGTCGACGACCCCGACCTGCTGATGTGGGTGCACTGTGCGCAGATCGACAGCTTCCTGCACGTCCTGCGCCGCTCCGGCGTGCCCCTGACGGCCGCCCAGGCCGACCGCTACGTCGACGAGAACCGGGTGAGCGCACGCCTCGTCGGCCTCGACCCCGACACCGTCCCCGCCGACACGCGCGCCCTCGCCGCGTACTTCGAACGGGTGCGGCCGGTGCTCGCCGTCGGCGCCGACGCCCGCGCCGTGGACGACTTCCTGCGCGGCCCGCCCGTCCCCGCCCTGCTCCTACCTGGCCGAAAACTGCTGTGGGGTCCGGTCGCCGCGCTCGCCTACGGAACCCTCCCCGGCCACGCGCACCGGCTGTACGGCCGGCCCGCGCCGCCCCCGCGGACCGTCACCCGGCGCCTGCGCCTCACCGGTACCCTGCTGCGCAGCATTCCCGCAGGTCTGCGCTGGCAGCTGCCTCCAGGTCACATCTTGAACGCGATGCGGCGCATGGGCCCCGGGAGTCGTCCCTCTGCGTACACACTGCGCACATCAGCGGCCATACTTGACCGGCCGGGGAGGGCGTAGGACGTAGCACGACAACGGGGGCGGCTTTAAGACATGGCGGAGTCCAGACTGATCCAGGGCCGGTACCGGTCGCTCGATCTGATCGGGCGCGGCGGCATGGGCGAAGTGTGGCGCGCCCGGGACGAGTCCCTCGGCCGGCACGTCGCCGTCAAATGTCTCAAACCGCTCGGTGCCGAACGGGACAACCACTTCACCCAGGTCCTGCGCGAGCGCTTCCGCCGCGAGGCCCGCGTCGCCGCCTCCCTCCAGCACCGGGGGGTCACCGTCATCCACGACTTCGGCGACGACAGCGCCGCCGGGGGACCGCTCTACCTGGTCATGGAGCTCCTCGACGGCCGCAACCTCAGCCAGCTGATGGAGGAGAACCAGGCGAGCCCGCTCCCCGTCGACGTGGTCGTCGACATCGCCGAGCAGCTCGCCGCCGCCCTCGGGTACACCCACGCCCAGGGCGTCGTCCACCGCGACCTCAAGCCCGCCAACATCATGCGGCTCACCGACGGCACGGTGAAGATCTGCGACTTCGGCATCGCCCGCCTCGCACACGACATCGGCTTCACCGCCAAGCTCACCGGCGGCGGCATGGCCATGGGCACCCCGCACTACATGTCGCCCGAGCAGATCGCCGGCGGCGAGCTCGACCACCGCAGCGACCTGTACTCCCTCGGCTGCGTCCTGTACGAGATCGCCACCGGGGCCCCGCCCTTCGACCTCGGCGACTCCTGGTCGGTGCTGGTCGGGCACCGCGACAACGTGCCCGTGCCGCCGCGCCGGCACCGCCCGGAGCTGCCCGAGTACTTCGACCGGGTCGTGCTGGAGCTGCTGGCCAAGTGCCCCGACGACCGCCCCGGCGACGCCCGGGACCTGCACCGCCGGCTCGTGGAGGACCGGCTGCGCGCCGGGCTGCCCCCGGTCGGCCAGGCCCCGCCGCTGCCCGCCTGGGCGCAGGGCATGACCGCGGGCCGCAAGGCCGGCACCGAGGCCCGCCCGGCGAGCGGCGAATGGGCCGTGCTCACCGGCTCCTGGACGGCGGCGCGCACGAGCGGCGCGCACCGGATCCTGCGGCCCGCCGCGTCGGAGGACCCCCGGCTCACCGCCCCGTACGGGGTGCCCCGAGCCACGGGCTTCGACGTCGCCGGCCCCGCCACGGCCGCGGGTACGGTCACGGCCGGCATCGGCATCGGCACGGGCCTCGACGCGCTCGGCGCCGACGGCTTCGACGCCGACACCGGCTCCGCCGCCGCGCTCGCCGCCGGCCACGCCCGCGCCTTCGCCCTCAGCCGGGCCGGCCGCCCCGAGGAGGCGCTCGCCACCTACGAGGCCGTCGCCCACGGCCGTACCCGGCTCCTCGGCGCCGACCACCCCGACACCCTCGCCGCGCGCCAGGAGGCCGCGTACGAACTGGGCCGGCTCGGCCGCCACCAGGAGGCGTACGACGTGTACCGCGCGGTGCTCGTCGGCCGCGAGCGCAGCATGGGGCCGCTCCACCGCGACACCCTGCACTGCCGCCACAACCTGGCCTGCGCCCTCGGGGCGCTGGGCCGGCACGCCGAGGCCCACCACGCCGCCGCCGAGACCGCCGCCGACCGGGCGGTCGTCCTGGGCGCCGAGCACCCGGACACCCTGCTGACCCGGTACGAGGCGGCGTACGCGCTGGGCCGCCTCGAACGCTGGGAGGAGGCCCTCGAAGGCTTCCGCCAGGTGGCCGCCGCCCGGGAACGGGTGATCGGACGCGACCATCCCGACACCCTCGCCGCCCGCTACGAGGTCGGCATCGCGCTCGGCCGCACCGGCCGCGCCGCCCAGGCCCTGGACCTGTTCCGGGGCCTGGTCCGCGACCGCACCCGGGCGTACGGCGCCGTCGACCCGGAGACGCTGCGCGCCCGGCACGTCCTCGGCGTCAACCTGGGCCGGCTCGACCGCTGGGAGGAAGCGGTGGACGAGGCCCGGCAGGTGGCCGCGGCCCGGGCGCGGGCGCTCGGCGCCGAACACCCCGACACCCTCGTCAGCCTCCGGGAACTCGCCGGCGGTCTGGGCCGACTGGGCCGCTGGGACGAGGCGCTGCCGCTCTACCGGGAGATCGCCGGCGTCCGCGAGCGCTCCCTCGGCGACACCCACCCGGACACGGTCGCGGCCCACGCCGACGAGGCGCACTGTCTGGAGCGGCTCGCCCAGGTGTGCTACCAAGAGCCATGACGACCTTCGGGCGGGACGCACACGGCGACGGCGGCAGTGGCAACGACGGCGGAGGCGGAGGCGGTTTCAGCCGGGACGTGTACGACGACGTGATCGTCGGCGGCGGGCACAACGGCCTGGTGGCCGCCGCGTACCTGGCCAGGGCCGGCCGCTCGGTGCTGGTCCTGGAGCGGCTCGGCCACACCGGCGGGGCCGCGGTCTCCACCCGCCCCTTCGCCGGCGTCGACGCCCGACTGTCGCGCTACTCCTACCTCGTCTCACTGCTCCCGTCGAAGATCGTCCGCGATCTGGGGCTGGACTTCGCACTCCGCCGGCGCGCGGTGTCCTCGTACACCCCCGTCGAGCGCGGCGGCCGCCACGGCGGGCTGCTCGTCGGCGCCGACGAGGCCCGCACCCGGGAGTCCTTCGCCAGGCTGACCGGCTCGGACCGGGAGTACGACAACTGGCGGGCCTTCTACGGGACGACCCGGCAGGTCGCCGAAAGGGTCTTCCCCACCCTGACCGAGCCGCTGCCCACCCGGGCGGAGCTGCGGGCCCGCATCGGCGACGACGCGGCCTGGCGGATGCTGTTCGAGGAGCCCCTCGGGCAGGCCGTCGAGAAGTACTTCGCCGACGACCTGGTCCGGGGCGTGGTCCTCACCGACGGCCTCATCGGCACCTTCGCGGACGCCCACGACCCCTTCCTCGCCCAGAACCGCTGCTTCCTGTACCACGTCATCGGCGGCGGCACGGGCGACTGGGACGTCCCCGTCGGCGGCATGGGCTCCCTCACCCGTGCGCTGGCCGGCGCGGCACGGGCTGCCGGGGCGCACCTCGCGACCGGGCACGAGGTGCTGCGCATCGACACGGACGGCACCGGGGCCGAACCCGCCGAGGTGGTCTTCCGCACGGCGACCGGCGAGGGGCGGGTCGCCGCGCGCACCGTCCTGGTCAACGCCTCCCCGCGGGCGCTGGCCGAACTCTGCGGCCAGGAGCCGCCGTCGCCTCCCGCCGAGGGCGCCCAGCTGAAGGTGAACATGCTGCTGCGGCGGCTGCCCCGGCTGCGGGACACCTCCGTGGACCCGCGCGAGGCCTTCGGCGGCACCTTCCACATCGCCGAGGGGTACGCCGAACTGGCGCGGGCCCACGCCGAGGCCGCCGCCGGGGAGCTGCCCTCCGTACCGCCCTCGGAGATCTACTGCCATTCGCTGACCGACCCGACGATCCTCGGACCGGAGCTGGTCGCGCAGGGCTACCAGACGCTGACGCTGTTCGGCCTGCACACGCCCGCGCGGCTGTTCGAGAAGGACAACCAGGGCACGCGGGAGGTGCTGCTGACCGCCACCCTCGCCCAGCTCGACGCGCACCTCGCCGAGCCGATCACCGACTGCCTCGCCTTCGACGCCGACGGCCGGCCGTGCATCGAGGCGAAGACCCCGCTCGACCTGGAACGCGAACTGCGCCTGCCCGGCGGACACATCTTCCACCGGGACCTCTCCTGGCCCCACCGGGCCGACGACGCGGCCACCGGTGACGACGACGCGGCCGGTGCCGGCTTCGGCTCGGGCCGGTGGGGCGTGGGGACCCCGTATCCGGGCGTCCTGCTGTGCGGGGCCGGCGCCGTGCGCGGCGGCGGCGTCAGCGGGGTCCCCGGCCACAACGCCGCGATGGCAGCGTTGGGCCGCTGAGACAGGGCGCGCGGGTACGCGGCTCCTACCGGGTGGGAGCGGCGGGAGTGTCCGCCGGTTCCGGTTCGATGACGACGATCGGGATCTCGCGCTCGGTGCCCGCCTGGTATTCGTCGTACGCGGGCCAGTGCCCGACCATGACCGGCCAGTACGCGGCGCGTTCCTCGGGCGTGGCCGTACGGGCCCTGCCCTGCATGATCTTCGGGCCGACCTGGATGCGGACCTCGGGGTGCGCGACCAGGTTCCGGTACCAGAGCGGGTGCTCGTCGGAGCCGCCCCGGGACGCGACGACGAGGTAGTTGCCGTCGGCCTCGCCGTAGATGAGCGGGGTGCGCACCGGGTCGCCGGAGACCCGGCCGACGGTGGTGAGGAGAAGGGTCTGGGTGCCCTGCCAGAACTGGCCCTCGGCCCCCTTCGACTCGACGTACTGCCTGACGTGGTCGAGCTGCCAGCCCGGCCGGGGGTCCTTCGGGTTGTCCCAGTCGATGTGCGTCGTCATGCGGTCCTGCCTGCCTTCGCTGAGGGGTGGCGATGGATCAACACCCCTGTCAACGGGGAGGCGTGCGGTCTTATGCCGGGACGGGCACGTCCGGAAGGGTGAATCCGTCGAACAGGTCGTCCAGCGCCCGCAGTCGGACGCGCGCCGGGACGGCCCGGACGGCGAGGTCGCGGGCGGCCGCGGCGAGGGGGTGGGCCTGCGCGACCATCCGGCCCGCGCGCCGGGCCCGGACCCGGATCGCGTCCGTGCGGGCGCAGCGGGCCGCGCTGTAGGCGGCGAGGGCGTCGGGAATGCCGACGCCGTCCGCCCCGTCCGCCGCGTCGTCGAGGAGGTGCGCCAGGACGACGGCGTCCTCGACGGCCTGGCAACCGCCCTGCCCGAGGTTGGGCGTCATGGCGTGCGCGGCGTCGCCGAGCCAGGCGATCCGCCCGTGGTGGAAGCGGGGGAGCGGGGCGGCCAGGTCGTACAGGTCGTGCTGGAGCACGGCCGCCGGGTCGATCCGCGCGAGCAGCGCCGGGATCGGGTCGTGCCAGGTGCCGAAGCGGCGCACGAGTTCGGCCCGGACGTCGGCGGGCCGGTACCCCTCGGGGACCACGGCGGTGGCGTACAGGTAGAGGCCGCCGTCGCCGAGCGGGACGAGGCCGAAGCGCTCGCCGCGGCCCCAGGTCTCGGCGGTGGCGGGTAGGGACGGCCGTCCGGCCTCCCGCGCTTCGGCCGGGACCTCGCGGGTCGGCAGTACGGTGCGCCAGGCGGTCTCCCCGCTGTACCGCAGCCCGGGGTGGTCGGGGAAGCAGCGGCGGCGCAGCGTGCTGTGGATGCCGTCGGCGGCGACGACGAGGTCCGCGCGGAGCTCCCCGGCGGTGGTGCGGACGAGCGGGCTGCCGTCGGGGCCGTCGACCCCGGTGACGGCGGCCCCGTACCGGATCGCGGCCGCGGGGAGTCCGGCGGCCAACCCGGCGGCGAGGGCCGGCCGGTACACGGCGAGCGGGGGCCGGCCGTAGCGGGCCTCCAGTGCGGCGGTGTCGGCGCGGCTGAGCCAGCGCCCGCCCCGGTGGCGCACTCCCATCGCGGCCGGGACGGCCCGGCCGGCGGCGCGCCCGGCGTCGAAGCCGATGCCGTCGAAGGCGCGCAGGGCGTTGGGCGCGAGGACGATCCCCGCCCCGGCGGCGGACGGCCCGGAGGCCCGCTCGCACACGGTGACCCGCCAGCCGCGGCGGTGCAGCGCGAGCGCCGCCGTGAGCCCGCCGATCCCCGCACCCGCCACGACCGCATGACGCTGAGACATGTCCCGTCCTCCTTGGACGCCACTCATCCTCTACATCCGTAGAGGGATCGACCTCACTCTACAGCTGTAGAGTGAGGCCATGTCCACCCCCGATCCGGACCCCGCCCCCGGCCGCTCCGCGGCGGGCCCCGGGCCGCGCACCGCTGCCGCCGACCGCCGCACCCTGATCGCCGACACCGCGATCGGGCTGGTGGCCGCCGCCGGCCTGCGCGGCCTGACCCACCGGGCCGTCGACGGCGCCGCGCAGCTGCCGCCGGGCAGCACCTCGTACTACTTCCGCACCCGGACCGCGCTGATCGGCGCCTGCTACCAGCGGCTCGCCGAACTTGACGTGGCCGACTACGCGCGGGCGGACCGCCCCGCGGCCCCCGCCGCGCCGGCCGGCCGGGACGAGGTCGCCGCAGCGACCGCCGCACTGCTGCACCGCTGGCTGACCACCGACCGGGCGCGGCAGCTGGCCCGCTTCGAACTCAGCCTGGAGGCCGCCCGCACCCCCGAACTCCGGCCCGCGTTCGAGCGCGCCGGCCGGGTCGTCCGCGCCAGGGCCGCCGCGATCCTCGGCGAGCTGGGCGCGCGGCAGCCCCGGGAGGCCGCCGAACTCCTCGTCGCCTGGACCGACGGACTCCTCCACGACCGGCTCGTCGGCGCCCTCGCCCGCACCCGCCCGGACCCCGACCCGGCCGAACTGGCCGCCGTCGTACGCCGGATGCTCGACGCGGCCCTCGACTGACGCCCCGGCACCCTACGATCAGGGCATGATCGCCGAACTTCAGTGCGTCGTGCTGGACTGCCCCGATCCGCTCGCCCTCGCCGGGTTCTACCGGTCCGTGCTGGGCGGCACCGTCAACCGGCCCGACCACCGGTGGTCGGTCGACGAGGACTGGGCCACGCTCCACACCCCGTCCGGGACCGTCCTCGCCTTCCAGCGGGTCGCCGACCACCGGCCGCCCCGCTGGCCCGACCCCGCACACCCCCAGCAGTTCCACCTGGACTTCGGGGTCCCCGACCTCGACCGGGCCCAGGAGCAGGTGCTGGCCGCCGGAGCCGCCCTCCTCGACGCCCGACCCGGCACCGACGACTGGCGCGTGTACGCGGACCCGGCGGGCCACCCGTTCTGCCTGGTCCGCCCCTGACCCGCCCGGGGCGCCGGGTGCGCCCCCGTGCGACGCGGACGTGCTCTGGTGGGGCCGCCGCGGCATCTCCTACCATCAGAACGGCGACGGGGGAGGGGAGCCTGCATGGCGGCACGAGTGGGGCGGCTGGAACGCTTCGTGGCCTGGGTGCTGCGCAACGCGGACGTCGTGGTCGCCCTGTGCGTCGCCATGGGCGTCGGCTTCCTGGACATCTTCGGAGACGTCGTCAGCGACGACGTCTCCTCCGGAGCCACCCTGGTCGTCCTCGGCCTGCTCGCCACCGGCTCGATCGTGGAGCGCGTACGCCGGCCCGCCGCCATCCAGGAGGCGATGAACGGCACCAGGCGGGCCCTGGAGGACCTCGCCATGGTGCGCTCGCTGTCGGGCAACGAGGTCGGCGAGGCGCTGCGCAAGGCCCGCCAGCACACCAACCTCTGGTACTTCAAGGGCGGCACCGGGACCTACCTCCGGGCCGTCACCCTGCCCCAGTGCGTGGCCGCGGCCAAGGAGCAGCGCTCCCAGCTCAACGTGAAGATCGACATCGTCAACCCGTCCGACGAGCGGGCCTGCGCCGCCTACGCCCGGTTCCGGCAGATGTTCGGCGGCCAGCGCCGCGGCGACGAGCCGTGGACCACCGACCGGGTCCGCCGGGAGTCGTACGCGACCGTCCTCGCCGCCTGCTGGTACCAGCGGCAGCTGACCACGCTGGAGATCAGCGTGCACCTCTCGTCCGCCGTGCCCACCCTGCGCTTCGACCTGTCCGAGACCTGCCTCGTCATCACCCAGGACGACCAGTCCCGGGTCAACCTGCTCGTGGAACGCGGACAACCGCTCTACGACTACTACGTCACCGAGTTGCACCAGAGCCGGGAACAGGCCGCGGCGCTCGACCTGCGCGTCACCGCCCCCCTCGGCCAGGAGCCCACCGTCGACGAGGTGCGCACCCTCTTCGACGAGCTGCGGCTCCCGCTCCCGCGCGTCTTCACCGACAGCGACATCGGCAAGATCATCGAGAAGGCCCTGCATGCGGAGGACCCCTACAGGAGGTGAGGCGCTCCGGCGCGCCCCCATGGACCACGAGCTCGAAAGGACACTCGCCACCCTGGAGGAGATCGCCTCCGGGGAAAGGACGTTACGGGCGGTGCGGCACCCCCTCGGATTCCTCTGCCTCCCCCTGCTGAGAGAGGACCCCCGCGGCATCTGCGTGCACCTCTTCGAGGCCGGCGACCGCGCCGAGCCGGGCGCGTCCCCGCTGCACGCCCACAGCTGGGAACTGCGCAGCCGCGTGCTGTACGGGCGGGTGGCCAACCTGCCCGTACGCGTGAGGGAGGTGGGCGACGGCGAGGAGGGCGCCACCCACCGCGTGTTCGAGGTGCACAGCGGCAGCGACGGAGTCGACGAGATCCGGCCCACTCCGCTCCTCGTCCGCAGCGAACTCGGCCCCGCCCACGTCACCGCCCGGGGCGGGACCTACACCCTCACCGCGGGCGAGTTCCACGCCACCGCCCTGGAGGGTCCGGAACCCGCCGCCACCCTGGTCCACGGGATGTCCGTGCCCGGGCGGGCCGACCTGTCGCTCGGGCCGGTCGACGGCCGTCCGCGCCGCACCACCCGCCGGCTGTGCGACACCGAACTGACCGTGCGCAGCGTCCACGCCGTCCTCAGGAGGATCCATGCCGAGCAGCGGGCTGCCTGACTTCGACCACGAGCGGCAGGTCGCCGTCGCCGCGGCCGAGGAGGCGGGCGGCCTGCTGCGCAGCCGTTTCGGTACGGCGCGCCGCCTGCGGACCAAGGGCGACTCCGGCGACGTCCTGATGGACCTCGACCTCGCCGCCGAGGAACTCGTCCTCGGCCGGATCCGGCACCACTTCCCGGCCGACCGGATCCTGTCCGAGGAGGCGGGCCTCCTCGGCGCCGCCGGGGAACGCACCTGGCTCGTCGACCCGCTGGACGGCAGCAACAACGTCGCGATCGGCCTGCCCGCGTTCGTGGTGGGCATCGGCCTGTGCCTCGGCGGCACCCCGGTCATGGGCGTCGTGCACGAACCGGTCACCGGGGAGACCTGGCACGCGGTCAAGGGGGGCGGGGCGCACGGGCCGGCCGGGGCACTGCCCGGCCCCCGCCCCATCCTGCCGCGCCCCGGGCCTGTCGTGGCCTGGACCCAGGGGTACGCGGTGGCCCGCGGCGACGCCACCGCGACGGCGCTGCGCGGGGCGCTCGAACTCGGCTGCCGGCGCGTCCTGCAGCTGTGGGCACCGCTGCTCGGCTGGAGCCTGCTGGCCCGCGGCACCATCGACGCGTTCGTCGGCTACCGCGCCGAGGGCGTCGACCTGCCGACCGGGGCACTGCTCGCGGCCGAGGCGGGGGCGGAGCTGCGCACGCTGTCCGGGACGCAGTTCCGGCCCGGCTTCGCCGGGGACGACACCGGGCGCAGCTTCGTGGCCGGGCGCGGCGGGACCCTCGCGTACCTGCTGCGGGAGGTGGGGGCCGCGGTCGAGCGGGCGGCCGGCTGAGCCGGGCGGGGCGGGCTACGCGGTGGCCGCCAGGGCCACCGTCGCCGCCAGCGTGCCCGCCACCGCCAGCACCAGTCCCGTGCCCAGGAAGCGGCCGAGGTCGATCCGGGTGCCGTGCCAGCGGCACCGCTCGAACCACAGCAGGGTGGCGAGCGAGGCCCACGGCGTGACGACCGGGCCCACGTTGACGCCGATCAGCTGGGCGAGCAGCTGGTGGTGGTTGCCGTCGGGGATCGCCGACTCGCCCGCCATGTACGCCGGCAGGTTGTTCAGTATGTTCGAGAAGCCGGCCCCGACCGCGGCCGACCTCAGCATTCCCATGGGCCCGTTGTCGGAGCCGATGGCCGCCGCCAGTATCTCCTGCAGCCCGTTGGCGCTGGCCGTCTCCACGACCAGGAACATCCCGGGCACCAGGACGAGGAGCCGCCAGGGCACCAGGGACAGCCGGAGCGTCTCCCGGCTGCGGACCGCGAAGGCCGCCACCACCACCAGTGCGGCCGACAGTGACGCCGCCCACAGCGGCACGTCGGCGAGGATGGCCAGCAGGAACCCGGCGCAGGCCACCGCGCACACCCGGAACAGCACCCGGTCCGCCGGGCTCGGCGGCGACGGCGGCTCGTAGCGGAGCTCGCCGCGGCGGCCCAGACGCCAGTAGAAGCCCCACAGGCAGGCCATCGTGACCGTTATGGCGGCCAGCTGCGGCGCCCACATGGCGGCGGCCATCTCCGAGGGGGCCAGCGCCACCCGGTCCGCGGCGAGCAGGTTCGTCAGGTTCGACACCGGGAGCAGCAGGCTCGCCGTGTTCGCCAGCCAGACCGTGGTCATCGCCAGCGGTACGGACGCGATGCCCACCCGGGTCGCCAGCGCCAGCATCACCGGGGTCAGCAGCACCGCCGTGGTGTCCAGGTTGAGGGTGATGGTGGTGAGGGAGGCGAAGGCCACGCACAGACCGAACAGGAGGGGGTAGTTCCCCCGGCCCGCGCGGGCCACCCAGGTGGCGACCACGTCGAAGACCTGGGCCTTGCCGGTCAGTTCGGCGAGGACGATGACCGTGGCGAGGAACACCAGCAGCGGGCCGATGCGCTCGATCACGTTGCCGGCGGGACCGGTGGGGAGGAGGCCCGTGGCCACGCAGAGCACGCCGAGCACGAGCAGCCCGCCGGCCAGCCAGTCGAGTACGTGGAGACGCCTGAGGAGAGACACGGCGAACAGAGTCGCACACGCGCGCGCCCGGACATCAGACGGCGAAGTGCAGAACAGGGTATACGGGGCAAAGTGAACCGAGTTGGATCCGGTCGGGCGAACATGACGGACCGGACGGCGGCTCGCCGGCGCGAGCCCGGCCCGACCGCCGGCGGGGAACCCGGCCTTCCTCGCCGGAACAAGGTCGCTCCCGGACCCCCGGGCCTACCATGAATCCATGATGACGGACGGGCAATTCGGCGCACCCGCAAGAGAGTTCGACTTCTTCATCAGCTACTCGCCGGCAGACGAACCATGGGCCGCATGGATCGCCTGGACCCTGGAGGAAGCCGGCTACCGCACGGTCGTCCAGGCCTGGGACTTCGTGCCGGGAACCAACTTCATCGACTTCATGGACCGCGGGGTCAGCGAGTCCGTCGCGGTGATCGCCGTCCTGTCCCGCCACTACGAGCGCTCCACCTACGGCCGCATGGAATGGCAGGCCGCCCTGCGCGCCTCGCCCGAGTCCCCCGAGCGCCGCCTGCTGACCGTACGGGTGGACGAAATGCCCATCGAGGGGCTCCTCGCCACCATCACCTACGTCGACCTCGTGGGCGTGCCCGACTCCGACACCGCCCGCTCCCTGCTGCTCACCCGGGTCGAGCAGGCCGTCGACGGGCACGCCCGCCCCGGTCGCCGGCCCGGCTACCCGGGCAGCGGACCGGCCCCCGCCCGCCGCCCCGAGCAGCCCGATCCGGCCCGCCCGCAGCCCAGCGCCCTCGCCGGCCCCGGCTGGCCCGGGCGCCGCCGGCCGGCCCGGGCACCCCTCTACCCCCAGGCCTCCCCGGCCGGCGGCAGCGCCCGGGACGCGGTCACCGTCCTGCACCTGGCCGGACCCGACTTCGGGCGCGGCCGCGAGCCCGACGCGCTCAGCCGGCAGGTCCGCGGCGACCTCATCATGCTCAGGGACGCCGGAGCCCCCGCCCCCGACCTGATGGTCGTCACCGGGGACCTCACCGCCTCCGGCAGCCCCCGCGAGTGCGACCAGGCCCTCAGCTTCCTCACCGCCCTGCGCTCCCAGCTCGACCTGTCCCCCCAGCGGGTGATGGTGGTGCCCGGCGCGCAGGACGTGAACCAGGCCGCCTCCCAGGCCTACTTCCACACCTGCGAAGCCGACGAGGTCGCCCCCCAGCCACCGTACTGGCCCAAGTGGCGCCACTACACCCGGCTCTTCCGCGGCCTCTACCAGGGCCTGGACACCGTCTTCGACAGCGACCAGCCCTGGACCCTCTTCCCCGTCCCCGAACTGAGCACGGTCGTCGCCGGCTTCAACTCCACCATCGCCTACAGCCACCGCCCGGAGGAGCAGTACGGGTTCATCGGCCGCGACCAGGCCGCCTGGTTCGCCGAGGCCATGCGCACGTACGAGGAGGAGGGCTGGCTCCGCATCGGAGCCCTCCGGCACCCGCTCACCGACGGCCGCCGCCCCGGTGACGCGGCCGGCGGCCCCGGCGGGCTCAGGGACGCCGACACCCTCGCCCGGCTGGCCGCGCCCCGCCTGCACCTGCTGCTGCACGGTCCGACCGGCGGCCCCCGCACCACCACCGCCGACCCCAGCCGCTCCCAGCTCACCGGCGCCGCCGGCGGCCTGCCGGTGTTCGGCTCCGCCGCCCCCGCCCGCTTCCAGCTGCTCCAGGTCACCGCCGACGGGGTCACCCGCTGGGACGACCGCATCACCGGCTCCGGCGAGCGCTTCCCCGCCGAGTGGCGGCAGACCCGCCGGGTCTTCCCCGTCCCCGAACTCCCCGCCGTAGTCCAGGCCCTGCCCCGGCAGGGCAGGGCCCCGCTCGACGACCCGGCCGCTTCTCTCGCCGAGCGGGTCAAGGAGGTCTGCCGGGTCCGCAGGGAGGGCGTGCGGCTGCGCGACGTGCCGCGCCGCGAACCGGGCGACATGGCGCAGATCATGGCCACCTGGCGGGAGCCCGACGACGGCGTCGTCCGCCAGCAGCGCATAGCCGTCCACCCGGGCACCCCCGCCGAGGACGAACTCGACCGGTTCATCTCTCAGGTCCACGCCACCGACCCCGGCTCCGAAGCCGTCCTCGTCTACGGCGGCGAGGCACCGCCCGGCGCCCTGCGGCAGCGGGCCGCCAGCCACGGCGTACGGGTCCGGGTGCGCAGCTTCATCGAGTTCCAGGGCCTGCTCGACCTGCGCGGCTACGTCACCGGCCAGACCGCCCGGCTCGTCGCCAGCGAGCAGTACCCGCCCTCCCTCTACCTCCCCCAGCGCTACCGCGACGCCGACCGCCCCGACGGCCAGGAACGCGACGGCCTCGTCGAGGAACTGCTCGAACTCCTCGAATCCGACCACGGCCGCTTCGTCCTGCTCCTCGGCGACTTCGGCCACGGCAAGACCTTCGCCCTGCGGGAACTGGCCCGCCGCATCGCCGGACAGCTCCCGCACCTGACCCCGCTGCTCATCCCGCTCAACACCCTCGACCGGGCCCACAGCCTCGAAGGCCTCGTCGCCGCCCACCTCGCCGGCCACGACGTCGACACCATCGACCTGCGGGCCCTGCGCTACATGCTCGCCCAGGGCCGGGTCGTCCTCCTCTTCGACGGCTTCGACGAACTCGTCCACCGCGTCAGCTACGACCGCGCCGCCGACCACCTCCAGGTCCTCCTCGACGCCGCCGTCGACAGCGCGAAGATCGTCGTCAGCAGCCGCACCCAGCACTTCAAGTCGCACGCCCAGGTCCTCACCGCCCTCGGCGAGCGCGTCGGACTGCTGCCGCAGCGCCGGATCCTGTCCGTCGAGGGCTTCACCCCGGCACAGATCCGCTCCTACCTGGTCCGCAGCTACGGCGACGAGGCCTCCGCCGACCGCCGCTACCAGCTCCTGCGGAACATCCCCGACCTGCTGATGCTCTGCCGCAACCCCCGGCTGCTGTCCTTCGTCGCCGGCCTGAGCCAGGACCAGCTCAGGGCCGTCGCCGGAGCCGGCCGCGCACTCAGCCCGGCCCGCCTCTACGAGGACGTCTTCACCGCCTGGCTGCAGTACGAGGAACAGCGCGGCCAGGGCGGGCCCGGCGCCCCGCCCGGACTCGCCCTCCACGAGCTGTGGGCCGCGGTCACCGCACTGGCCTGGCGGCTGTGGGAGACCGGCCGCAGCGCCCTGCGGCTCGACGAGCTCACCGAGACGGTGGCCGCCACCCTCAACGAACTCACCGAGTCCCCGCTCACCGCGGCCGAGCGCGCCCAGGCCGTCGGCGCGGGCAGCCTGCTCGTGCGCAGCGACGACGGAGTCTTCCAGTTCATCCACGGATCCGTCGTCGAGTGGCTGGTCGCGCGGGAAGCCGCCCGCCAACTCGACCGCGGGCAGCACGCCCTGCTCTACGCCCGCCCGCTCAGCCAGCTCGCCGTCGAGTTCTTCTGCGACCTCGCCGACCACGAGCGCTGCGCCCGCTGGGTGCGCGAGGTCCTCGACTCCCCCGGACGCGGGGTCAGCGACGCCGCCCGGGCCAACGCCGTCCGCATCAGCGACCGCCTCCGGGTCCCCGCCAACGCCGACCTGCGCGGCGCCCGGCTGGCCGGCGAGGACCTCTCGCACCGCGACTTCTCCGGCGTCGACCTGACCGACGCCGACCTCACCGACGCCCGACTGATCGGCGCCAGCCTCTCCGGCGCGCTGCTGCGCGGCACCCTGCTGGCCGGCGCCCGCCTCGACCGGGCCGACCTGAGCCGGGCCGACCTGACCGGAGCCAACCTCAGCCGGGCCCGGCTGACCCGGGCCGACCTGCGCGGCGCCCGGCTGACCGGCAGCCGCTGGCACCGGGCCGCGCTCATCGACGTGACGATGGACGACGACGTTCGGGCCGCCCCCGAACTCGCCACCGCCGCCATCGCCCCCGGCATGCCCGTCGACGCGGGCCTGCGCCCGTCGGCGGTCGGCGTCCCGTACGGCTTCGGCATCCGCACCAGCCGCCTCCCCGAACCCATCGCGTACAGCGCCGACGGCGAACTCCTCGCCGTCGGCAGCGAGGACGGCTCCATCCTGGTCTGCGGCGGCGACGACGGCCGCGCCGTGCGCACCCTCCAGGGCCACGAGGGCCGGGTGTACGCCGTGAAGTTCCGCACGAACACCATCGCCACCGGCGGATCCGACGGCGTCGTACGACTCTGGGACCCGGTGACCGGAGCCTGCCGGCACCGCCTGGAGATCCACCCCGACGGTGTGTGGCCGCTCTCCCTCGACCCCGACGGCACCCTCCTCGCCACCGGCGACAGCGAGGGCCTGGTCACCGTCTGGGACGTGGCCGACGGCGCGCCCCTGCACCGGCTGCCCGGCCACACCGCCCCCGTCTACACCGCCGTGTACGGCCCCGGCGGCACCCTGCTCACCGGCGACGCCAACGCCCAGCTACGCCTCTGGGACCTTGCCACCGGCCGGTGCGTCCGCGAGATCGACGGCCACCGAGGGGCCGTCTACCGCGCCCGGTTCAGCCCCGACGGCACCCTCTTCGCCACCGCCGACCGCGGCGCGGCCGGGCAGGGCGGGACGGTCAGGGTCTGGCGCACGGCCGACTGCCGGCTGCTGCACGAGTTCACCGGGCACACCGGCCGCGTGTACGTCCTCGACTTCCACCCCGAGGGGAACCTCCTCGCCAGCGGGGACACCGACGGCCAGGTCCGGCTGTGGGACCCCGTCGTCGGCACCCCCGCCGGCACCCTCGAACGCAGCACCGGCGCCGTCTACCAGGTGCTGTTCGGTGACGGCGGCAGGCTCCTCGCCGCCTGCGACAGCAACGGCACGGTCCGGCTGTGGACCGTCACCGCCCGCCCGCACGGCTACACGGTCGCCCTCCACCCCCAGCAGCCGACCGAGCACCGGGGCACCGCCTGGGCCTGTGCCTTCCGGCCCGGCGACAGCCAGCTGCTCACCGTCGGCAACGACGGCGGCGCGCAGATCTGGGACGCCGCCACCGGCCAGGGCAAGCGCATCCTGCGCGGCCACGGCCGCCGGATCAGCGGGGTCGCCTTCAGCGCGGACGGCACACAGCTGGCGACCGCCGGCAACGACGGCGTCGTACGGCTGTGGGAGACCCGCACCGGGCGGCGCACGCAGGAGCTCCTCGGGCGCGGCGACCGCCTGGTGTCGGCGGCCTTCAGCCCCGTCGAACCCCTCCTCGCCACGGCCAGCAACGACGGCGACATGTACCTGTGGGACCCGGCGGGCGGCGAGTACATGCGCGAGCTCGACGCCGAGACCGAGCACGTGTGGGCGGAGGCCTTCAACGCCGACGGCACCCTGCTCGCCACCGCCAACGACGACGACTCCGTCCGGGTCTGGTTCCGCCCCACCGGCTCGCCCGTGTCCACGCTGGACGCCCACCGGGGCCGGGTCCGCTCGATCGCCTTCCGCTCGGACGCCGACGTCCTGGCCACCGGCTGCGACGACAGCTACGTCCGGGTGTGGGACGCCCGCAGCGGCCGGCTCGCGGCGGAGCTCGGGGGCAACGGCCTGGGGCACGCGGACCGCGTGTACGGCGTCGCGTACGGGCCGGAGAGCGGCGGCTGGCTGGCCAGCGCGAGCTGGGACGGCACCGTCATCGTCTGGAGGGACGGGCGGGCCGCCCTGCGCCTGCGCGGACGCGGCGGCCGGCTGTGGGCCGTGGCCGCCCACCCGTCCCGGCCCCTGCTCGCCGCCTCGGGCGACGACCGCAGCGTCTGCCTGTGGCACGCCCGGACGGGCGAACACGTCGCCGACCTCGTCGGCCACACCGGCCGGGTCCTGTCCCTCGCCTTCTCCCCGGACGGCACCACCCTCGCGAGCGGCGCCGAGGACGGCACGGTCCGGCTGTGGACCCTGCCGGCGCCCACGGGCGGGGGAGCGCCGACGCTGCGGGCGACCCTGATGGGGCTGGCCGGCGGTTGGGCGACGCTGACCCCGTCCGGCGGGTACAAGTACGAGGGCGACGTCGCCGGCGAGTTCTGGCACGTGGTCGGGATGTCCCGGTTCACCCCGGGAGAACTCGACGAGTACCTGCCGGGCATCCGTCGCCTGCCGCTGGGCGAGGAGCTCTGAGCAGGCCGCGTCCGGCGCCCCCGGTCCGGGGGACTCCCGGCACGCCGGCCCTGGTGGAACAGTGACCGATGGGTGCTCAGGAACGCGAGCAAGGTGGCCAGGGCGCGGCGTCGGCGTTCCCGGGCGCCGTCAACCGTTCAGCCTGATGACGATGCGGCCGGCGGTGGCCGGGGCGAGCAGGACCGGCCGCGGCGGCGAAGACCTAGTCGGACGAGCGGGTCCAGCCGTCCGCGCGGAGGGCGGCGGCGTCGGTCGGGCGGTCCTCCGAGAACAGCAGCCGGGCCCGCTCCGAGACCCGTACGACGTCCACGTACACCCCGCGCCCGACGTAGCGGCCGGTCGCGGTGTGCCGGAAGCGCAGGTGCACCGGGCGGCCCGCCCAGGCCGTGAGGGGGGCCTCGAGACGGTGCCAGATGCGGCCCGACCAGCCGTCGGCGCGGCCTTGCGGCCACTGCTCTGCGGTGCCACCGGTGGTGCGGACCGTGTGGAACGGCAGCGGCTGCCACACCGTGCCGTCCGCCGACGCCTCCAGGTGGAAGGCGCCCTCGCCGGGCACGGTGTCCCACCACACGGCACAGCGAAGCCGGGCCTCGGCGGTGGCCGGGGTGAGCGGGGGCAGCGTCAGGGTGCCGGAGCCGCCGGGCTCCATGCCGGAGAACCAGGCCGGGCCGCCGTGCCGGGTCCGGACCGGGACGGCGCGGGCGAAGCGGTTGCCGACCGCGACCCGCGGGGCACTGCCCGCCCGCCAGGTGCGTACGGGGTGCACGGAGTTGCCGAGCAGGATGAGGAACGAGTCGGTGGAGGGGTCCAGGACGAGGGAGGTGCCGGTGAAGCCGGTGTGGCCGGCGGACTGCGGGGTGGCCATCGCCCCCATGTACCAGTGCTGGTAGAGCTCGAAGCCGAGACCGTGGTCGTCGTTGGGGAAGGCGGTGTTGAAGTCGGTGAAGAGCAGTTCGACGGAGGCGGGGCGCAGGATGCGCCGGCCGGCGTAGATCCCGCCGTCGAGGAGGGTGCGGGCGAGGACGGCGAGGTCCCAGGCCGTGCTGAAGATCCCGGCGTGGCCGGCGACGCCGCCGAGGGCGTACGCGTTCTCGTCGTGGACCCTGCCCCACACCAGCCCGCGGTCCAGGCCGGACCAGGGCGGGCGCTGGACCTCGGTGGCGGCCGTGACGCGGCGCCAGGAGAGCGGCGGGTTGTAGCGCGTGCGGTGCATCCCGAGCGGAGCGGTGATCTCGTCCTGGAGCAGGAGATCCAGAGTGTGACCGGTGATCCGTTCCAGGAGCAGTTGCAGCGTGATGAGGTTGAGGTCCGAGTAGCGGTACACCGTCCCGGGGGGCTCCTGGGGACGCACGGACCACAGCAGCCGCAACTGCCCCGCCCGGGTGGGCTCCTGGTAGAACGGTGCCCAGGAGCGCAGCCCCGAGGTGTGGGTGAGGAGCTGCCGGACCGTGATCAACTCCTTGCCGCCGCCGGTGAACTCGGGCAGGTACCGGTCCACCGGAGCCTCCAACTCCAGACATCTCCGTTCGATCTGCTGGACCGCCAGCAGTGAGGTGAACAGCTTGGTCAGCGACGCCAGGTCGAAGACGGTGTCCTCCGCCATCGCGATGCGCTGCGCCGCCGGGAACTCCCGGGCGAGGTCGGTCCGGCCGTCGTAGTCCGCGTACCGTACGGCGTCGCCCATCGCACGGTGCAGGGCGATGGTCCGGCCGCGGCCCGCGAGGACCACGGCCCCGGCGTAGTAGGGGTGCAGGGGGGAGGGGCCGAGGAACCGCCGGGCCTCCTCCGCCACCTGCTCCAAGTGCCGCTCCAGCAGACCGGCCTGGCGCGCGGACCCGTACCGCAGCCGCAGTCCCTGGAGCGCCCGCCGCTCGGCCGGGTTGCCCGCGGCCCCGGCGGCCCCGGGCAGCACCCCCTGCAACAGCAACACCCCGCTCAACGCCAGCAACCGGCCCCCCAGCCCCCGCCGCGTCAGCCCGCCGCCGGGAGGCCGCCCGCCGCTGCTGCCGCTGCCGCGGGTCTCGTGGGTCCCGCGGTCTGCGCCGTCACCGCCGTCGCGACCGCCGGCGCCGGCTTCCGAACCGCCGCGGTCCTCGCCGGTGCCGGTTCGCCCCGCGGGCGCGGAGCCGCGGTAGGGCGCAGCTGAGCCCCCGCTGCCGCTGCACTGCGCGCCGGTGTTCCCGCTGGCGGCGCGCTGCCTGTCGGCGTTCCCGTTCCTGCTGCGCCGCGGGTGGGCGTTGCCGTCCGCTCCGGGCTGCCTGCGCGCCTCGTCGTCCGTGTCGCGCGGCACACCGGTGTCGCCGTGGCTGCGCTCGCCGCACCTCCCGCTCCCGTCGCGGAGTGCACTCCCGCGCCCGTCGACTGCGAGGGCTGCCGGGTGGACCGTCTCGGGTGTGCCGTCCTTGCCGTCGGGCGCGGTGCTGCGGGGTGGGAGTCCGTCGCGCGGGTGGTTTCCGCCCCTGCCGCTGAGCGGGGCGGGCGGCCCCTCGGCGTCCGCGCCATCGGCGTCGCCGCAGGGGGTTCCGCTGTTCCCGCTGCTGCCGGGGCGCGAGGGTGCGGCGCCGTCGGGCGTGCCGGCCGGTTCGGCTGCCGGGCCGTTGCTGTTGCCGCTGGTGTCGGCCCCGTCGGCCGCGTCGGCCCCGTCGGCCGCGTCGGCCGTGGCGAGGTGCGGGGCTCGCGCTGGCAGGCCGTCGGCGGGCCTCCGGCTCGGCTCCTGCGCGTCGTACCCGGGCCGGGCGGGATCCGCCGCGTCCTGCGCCCCGAGGGGGTGCGAGGGCTTGGTGTCGTGGTCGGGGGGCGCATCCGCGTCCTGGGCGCGGTGCGCCGTGCCGTCCCCCGTGCGTGCCTCCATGGTGGGCCTCCTGTCCGCCCTATCGGCGTCTCGGAGTATCTGCCCGCCCACGGCGCGCGCCCCGCACGGATCACCCCCCAAAGAATCTGACGCTGCATCAGAAAACCCCTTCCCTCGACCGCCGGGCTGCGGCATGCTGCCGCCCATGCAGACGGAGCTGAGCAAGAGACTGGGAGTCGAGCACGCCCTCTTCGGCTTCACGCCCTTCCCCGCGGTCGCGGCCGCGATCACCCGCGCCGGCGGCTTCGGCGTGCTCGGCGCGGTCCGCTACACCGCCCCCGACGACCTGCGGCGCGACCTCGACTGGATGCAGGCGCACACGGACGGCAAGCCCTACGGCCTCGACGTCGTCATGCCCGCCAAGAAGGCCGTCGACGGCATCGGCGAGGCCGAGATCGAGGCGATGATCCCGGCCGGGCACCGCGACTTCGTCCGCGACACCCTCGCCAAGCACCACGTCCCGGAGCTCCCCGAGGGCGAGTCCTCCGGCTGGCGGATCACCGGCTGGATGGAGCAGGTCGCCCGCGCCCAGCTCGCTGTGGCCTTCGACTACCCCGTCAAACTCCTCGCGAACGCCCTCGGTTCCCCGCCCGCCGACGTCATCGCCCGCGCCCACGACCGCGGCGTCCTCGTCGCCGCCCTCGCCGGCAGCGCCAAGCACGCCCGCCGGCACGCCGAAGCCGGCATCGACATCGTCGTCGCCCAGGGGTACGAGGCCGGCGGCCACACCGGCGAGATCGCCACCATGGTCCTCGTCCCCGAGATCGCCGAAGCGGTCGCCCCGCTCCCCGTCCTCGCCGCCGGCGGCATCGGCAGTGGCGAGCAGATCGCCGCCGGGCTCGCCCTCGGCGCGCAGGGCGTCTGGCTCGGCTCCCTCTGGCTGACCACCACCGAGGCCGAACTCCACTCCCGGGCCCTCACCGAGAAGCTCCTCGCCGCCGGCTCCGGCGACACCGTCCGCTCCCGCGCCCTCACCGGCAAACCCGCCCGACAACTGCGCACCGAGTGGACCGACGCCTGGGACGGCCCGGACGGCCCCGGCGCCCTGCCCATGCCCCTGCAGGGACTGCTGGTCGCCGAGGCGCTCTCCCGGATCCAGAGGTACGAGGTCCAGCCGCTGCTCGGCACCCCCGTCGGCCAGATCGTCGGCCGCATGAACAGCGAGCGCAGCGTCCGGGCCGTCTTCGACGACCTCACCCGCGGCTTCGAGAAGGCCGTCGACCGCATCAACCGCATCGCCGGCCGGACGGCGTGAAAGGGGTGACCCGAGTGAGCAGTGTGACGGGCACGAACGGCAGGGGCAACGGCAACGGCAACGTGCCGCACTCCGCGGGCGGGTTCTGGGCCCAGGCCGCCGCCGACCCGCACAGGGTCGTCCTGGTCACCCCGCAGGGCGAGGAGTGGACGGCCGGCCGGCTGCACGCCGACGCCAACCGCCTCGTCCACGGCCTGCGCGCCGCCGGACTCGAACGGGGAGACGCGTTCGCCGTGGTCCTCCCCAACGGCGTCGAGTTCCTCACCGCCTACCTCGCCGCCACCCAGGCCGGCTTCTACCTCGTCCCCGTCAACCACCACCTCGTCGGCCCCGAGATCGCCTGGATCGTCTCCGACTCCGGGGCCAAGGTGCTCATTGCCCACGAGCGCTTCGCCGACGCCGCCACCGCCGCGGCCGACGAGGCCGCCCTGCCCGCGACCCACCGCTACGCCGTCGGCGCCGTCCCCGGCTTCCGCCCGTACGCCGGACTCCTCGACGGCCGGCCCGGCACGCCCCCCGCGGACCGCACCCTCGGCTGGGTCATGAACTACACCTCCGGCACCACCGGCCGCCCCCGCGGCATCCGCCGCCCGCTGCCCGGCAAGACCCCCGAGGAGACGCACCTCGGCGGCTTCCTCGGCATCTTCGGCATCCGCCCCTTCGACGACAACGTCCACCTGGTCTGCTCGCCGCTCTACCACACGGCGGTCCTGCAGTTCGCCGGGGCCTCGCTGCACCTGGGCCACCCGCTGGTGCTGATGGACAAGTGGGCGCCCCAGGAGATGCTGCGGCTGATCGAAGCCCACCGCTGCACCCACACCCACATGGTCCCCACCCAGTTCCACCGGCTGCTCGCCCTCCCGGAGGCGACCCGGTCGGCGTACGACGTCGGCTCCATGCGGCACGCCATCCACGGCGCCGCCCCGTGCCCCGAGCACGTGAAACGGGCGATGATCGCCTGGTGGGGCCAGTGCGTGGAGGAGTACTACGCGGCCAGTGAGGGCGGCGGCGCCTTCGCCACCGCCGAGGACTGGCTGAAGAAGCCGGGCACGGTCGGCCGGGCCTGGCCGATCAGCGAGCTCGCGGTCTTCGACGACGACGGCAACCGGCTGCCCGCCGGGGAAGTCGGCACCGTCTACATGAAGATGAACACGGGCGGCTTCAGCTACCACAAGGACGAGGGCAAGACGCGGAAGAACCGCATCGGCGACTTCTTCACCGTCGGCGACCTCGGACTGCTGGACGAGGAGGGCTACCTCTTCCTCCGCGACCGCAAGATCGACATGATCATCTCGGGCGGGGTCAACATCTACCCCGCCGAGGTCGAGGCCGCGCTGCTCACCCATCCGGCGGTCGCCGACGCCGCCGTCTTCGGCATCCCGCACGCCGACTGGGGCGAGGAGGTCAAGGCGGTCGTCGAGCCGGCCGACGGCCACGAACCGGGGGACGAGCTGGCCGCCGGGATCCTGGCGCACTGCGCGGGCCTGCTGGCCGGCTACAAACGGCCCAGGACGGTCGACTTCATCGCGGAGATGCCCCGCGACCCCAACGGCAAGCTGTACAAGCGGCGCCTGCGCGACCCGTTCTGGGAGGGCCGCGACCGGGCGGTGTGACCGGGGCCGGCGGCAGGCGGGCGGACAGCGTGACCGGGCGCGGCCTTCCGATGGCGCCATGCCCCGGTCGTACGCTCAGCAGCGCAACCTTGCGGGCCGCCCGGGCTAACGGACGGCCGCGCCTGTGGCAGGGTGCCCGCGGGCGTCGATGAGATGGGCGGCGGACCATTCGGTCCGCCGATCGCACGCCGTCTCACGTACTCCCTCCGGCCTGCGCGGCCGAGGGAGGTAAGGAAGTCATGAACGCGAGTACCACCTCCCGCCGCAGGCGCCGGCGGACGCTGGCCGCAGCGGTCCTCACCGCGGCCGCCGTCACCGGCCAACTGCTCGTCATGTCGCCCGCCCAGGCCGACGCCGAGCGTGCGGGCCGGCTGCCCGCCGCGGGCGCCAACCTTCTGGAGCCGCCGCCGGACGGCGAGGACCTTCCCCGGAAGGACCCCCGCCAGGACGACGGCCCCGGGCCTGCGGGTGACGAGGAGTCGAAGCCCAAGCCCAAGCCCAAGCCCAAGCCCAAGCCCAAGCCCAAGGACGAGCCGAAGTCCGAGGCGAAGAAGTCCCCGCACGGCCTGCAGGAGTTCACGAACAACGGGACCTTCGTCCCGCCGCCCGGTGTCACCTCCGTGTTCGTCCAGGCCTGGGGCGCCGGCGGTGGGGGCGGCGGCGGTGGCGGCGCCGGCACCACCGACGACGCTGACGGCGGTGACGGCGGTGGCGGCGGGGGTGGCGGCTTCGCCTGGTGCACCGTGCCGGTGAAGCCCCTGAAGAGCTACGCGGTCGTCCTCGGCGAGGGCGGTGGCGGCGGTGACGGCGGCCCCGCCGGCACCGCCGGGGACAACGGCACCGACGGCTCGGCCACCACCCTGGCCTCGTCCAAGGGTGACATCGTGGTCGCGGCGAACGGTGGCGAGGGCGGTGGCGGCGGTCAGGGCGGTGGCGCCACCGCCGGCGCCGACGGACAGCCGGGGGCCGGCGGCAGCGCCACCTGCCGTACGGGCGGTCTGACCCGGACCGGGCAGAGCGGCGTCGGAATCGAAGGGGGCGCGGCGGTGGACGGCATCGTCGCCGTCCCGAACGGCAGCGGTGCGGGCGGTGACGGCGGCCTGGGCGGCACCACCGCGGGCGCGCCGGGTAACCCCGGAGACGCGGGCGGAGACGGCTACGTCGTCATCTTCTGGTAGCCCGCACGGGCCGGGCCGGCCGGACCCCTCACGGGGCCCGGCCGGCCCGGCCCGCCCCGGCGGGTGACGCCCCGTCGCCCCGTACACCCCGTTTCCAGCTGTTCACCCGGTTCGCCCCGGAAGCGCGCGACATGGCAGGTTGGAGGCATGAGTACCGGAGCACGCAGGTTCCCCGCCACCCACTGGACCGTCCTGGTCCCGCTCGTCTCGCTCCTCGCGCTCGTGTTCAGCTGGGGGCGGGACCTGCCGGGATACGCGGTGGCGATCGTCGCGCTGTGCCTCGCCGGCGCGGTGCTCGCGGCCGTGCACCACGCCGAGGTCGTCGCCCACCGGGTGGGCGAGCCGTTCGGCTCCCTCGTCCTCGCGGTGGCCGTGACCGTCATCGAAGTGGCCCTCATCGTCACCCTGATGGTCGACGGCGGCGCCAAAACCGCCTCGCTGGCCCGGGACACCGTCTTCGCCGCAGTCATGATCACCTGTAACGGCATCGTCGGCCTGTCCCTGCTCGTCGGCGCCCTGCGCAACCGCGTCGCCGTTTTCAACGCCGAGGGCTCCGGCGCCGCCCTCGCCAGCGTTGCCACCCTCGCCACCCTCAGCCTGGTCCTGCCGACGTTCACCACCAGCAAACCCGGTCCCGAATTCTCCGGGGCCCAGCTCACCTTCGCCGCCTGCGCATCGCTCGCCCTCTACGGGCTGTTCGTCTCCGTGCAGACCATCCGGCACCGGGACTACTTCCTGCCCGTCGGCACCGGCACGGACACCCGCGACGACGACCACGCCGCGCCGCCGACCGCCCGCGCCGCAGCGATCAGCCTCGGGCTGCTGCTCGTCGCCCTCGTCGCCGTCGTCGGCAACGCCAAGGCCGTCTCGCCGGCCATCGAATCAGGCGTGGCGGAGGCCGGGCTGCCGCAGGCCGTCGTCGGCGTCGTCATCGCCCTGCTCGTCCTGCTGCCCGAGACGCTTGCCGCCGCCCGCGCCGCGAGCCGCGACCGCGTCCAGACCAGCCTCAACCTCGCGTACGGCTCCGCCCTCGCCAGCATCGGCCTCACCATCCCGGCCATCGCCCTCGCCTCCCTGTGGCTGTCGGGCCCGCTGGTGCTCGGTCTCGGGCCGGTCCACATGGTGCTGCTCGCCCTCACGGTCTCGGTGGGCACCCTCACCGTCGTACTCGGCCGCGCCACCCTGCTGCAAGGCGGCGTCCACCTGGTCGTCCTGGCCGCCTACCTCTTCCTGGCGGTGAGCCCGTGAGCCCGTGAGCGGCGTCCCCACCGCACCGCGGGCGCCGGGCCGGGCATCCCGGTCGCCAACTCCCCGCGCGGCTGGAGGCCGTCGAGGCCGTCGAGGCCACGCGCGGGAGCCGGTGCGGCAACACCCGCACCCCCCACCTGATCGCCCACCGAGCGCCGTGCAGCACGCGGTTCGCGCGCCGGAGCTGTTCGGGCGTCGCCGCTACGGCAGGGGGACGGCCCGCAGACATCCGGGCGAAGGCCCCCGGAGGGCTCCGGCGGCCCGTTCGGTCCCCGGCGGTTGACCCGTCGTGGGCGGGGGCACGAGGATCGCGGTATGACGGCAGTGCGGGACAACACGGTCGACGGTCTCCTGCGGGACAGCGCGCGGCGGTTCCCCGGGCGGGAGGCCCTGCGGTACCGGGACCGGGCGTGGACGTACGCCGAGCTCGACGCGGCGGTCTCCACCGGAGCCGCCGTCCTGCGCGGGCGGTACGGGCTGGGCGCCGGCGACCGCGTCGTGGCCTTCGCCCACAACTCCGACGCCTACCTGCTCGCCTTCCTCGCCTGTGCCCGGGCCGGCCTCACGCACGTCCCCGTCAACCAGAACCTCACCGGCGACGACCTCGCGCACATCCTGGACGACTGCGCGGGCGCGCTCGTCCTCGCCGACCCGGACCTGACCCCGCGGATCCCCGACGGGTACCCGGTGCGGCCGCTGCGCGACGCGCCCGGCTCCTTCCTCGACGATCTCGCCGAACCACTGCCGTTCGAGGCGGCCGGCGACCCGGGCGCCGTGGTCCAGCTGCTCTACACCTCCGGCACCACCGCCCTGCCCAAGGGCGCGATGATGACGCACCGGGCGCTGGCCCACGCGTACGAGAGCGCCGTCGAGGCGTTGGACCTGCAACCGGAGGACCTGCCGGCGCACGCCCTGCCGCTGTACCACTCGGCGCAGATGCACGTCTTCCTGCTGCCCTACCTCGCCGTCGGCGCACGGAACACGATCCTCGACGCACCCGTGGCCGAAGAACTGTTCGGGCTGGTGGAGGCAGGGCGGGCGGACAGCTTCTTCGCGCCGCCCACGGTCTGGATCGCCCTCGCCGGCCACCCCGAGTTCGAGCGGCGCGAGCTGGGCGCGCTGCGCAAGGCGTACTACGGGGCGTCCGTGATGCCGGTGCCGGTCCTGGAGCGGCTGCGGGCACGGCTGCCCCGGCTCGGCTTCTACAACTGCTTCGGGCAGAGCGAGATCGGGCCGCTGGCCACCGTGCTCGGGCCCGCGGAGCACGACGGGAGGCTGGAGTCCTGCGGGCGGCCGGTCCGGCACGTCGAGGCGAAGGTCGTCGACGAGGACGGCGCGGACGTGCCCGACGGCACCGCGGGCGAGGTGGTGTACCGCTCGCCGCAGCTCTGCCTGGGCTACTGGAACGACCCCGGGGCCACGCAGGAGGCCTTCCGGGACGGCTGGTTCCGCTCCGGTGACCTGGCGGTGCGCGATGCGCAGGGGTACTTCACGGTCGTCGACCGGGTGAAGGACGTCATCAACTCGGGCGGGGTGCTGGTCGCCTCCCGGCAGGTGGAGGACGTGCTCTACACGCACCCCGCGGTGGCCGAGGCGGCGGTCGTGGGACTGCCCGACGAGCGGTGGATCGAGGCGGTCACGGCCGTGGTGGTGCCGCGCGGGGACCTGGCGGAGGCGGAGCTGCTGGCGTACGCGCGGGAGCGGCTGGCCCACTTCAAGGCCCCGAAGCGGGTGCTGTTCGTCGACGCCCTGCCGCGCAACGCCAGCGGCAAGATCCTCAAGCGGGAGCTGCGCGACCGTTTCGGCCGGCCGGCCGACCGCTGACACGGGGGTCCGCCGAGGTGGTCCCGGACCGCTCCCCGCTGCCAGGCGCCGGCATCCCGTACGGCGGCGTCGCCCCGCGGCTCGGTCGGGCGGGGAGCCGGACGGGGGCGGTTCAGTCGGGGAGCAGGCCGTCGTGCCGCAGTCGGCGCAGGGTCAGGTGTTCGTGGACCAGTCGGCCCACGAGCGCGCCCCCGTAGACGACGAAGCCGACGCCGACGAGCCAGGACTGGACGACCAGCAGCGTGCCGAACGGCCCGTACGTCACGGCGTTGGAGGCGATCAGCGGTGAGAACACCAGCTGGGAGAAGACCCGCAGGCCGAGCAGGCCCAGGCCGGTCGCCACCGCCCCGGGCAGCAGGGCCCGCCAGCGGACCCGGCCGCCCAGCAGCAGGCGCTGGGACCCCCAGAAGAAGACGCAGGTGCCGACGACGTCCCCGGTGCCGACGGAGAGGGTGCCCAGGGTGTCGTCCGACGGGGCGGGGACCCCCACGAGCAGCGCCAGGTAGCACACCAGCAGGGCCAACCAGACGACGTGCCGCCACATGGTGTGCCACCGGGCCGTGGGCAGGTCCCACACCTTCTCGTACCCGGTCTGCACGGCCGACCCGAACGTCAGGCCGAACACCGCCAGGGCCGCGAGGCCGAAGGCGGTGGTCCGCTCCAGCGCCAGGTCGGCCGACGCGAACAGCATCTCGATCCGGGCCCGGGAGGACGCCGCGACCCCGAGCGCCTGGCCGAGCCAGCGGCCGAAGTTCGAGCCGCTGCCGGGCGCGGCGGCCGCCACCACGACCAGCAGCGGCACCAGGGTCAGGAACCCGAGGGCGGCGAAGCCCATGGCCCGGTGCATCAGCTCCATCTCGCGTCCCCGGCTCCAGGCGAGCCCGACCGGGGATGCCTGGAGCCGGTCGTGGAGCTGTCGGAGCTTGGCGGTCACGCCTCATGCACTACCCGCACGGGCCCGACGGCTCTCGGCGGCCGCCCCGAAGTACGGCCGATCGGGGGTTTTCAGCCGCCCGGACGCGTGTCCCCGCCCTCCCCGGCGCGGCGCAGGTCGACCAGCCGCTTGAGCTTCCCCACGGAACGCTCCAACGTCTCCGGGTCGACGACCTCGACCGCGACGGTGACGCCGATTCCCTCCTTGACCGCCCGCACCACGGTGGCGGCCGCGGACTCCCGCCGGGCGGCGTCCGTGTCCGGGCGCGCCTCCACCCGTACCGTCAGCGCGTCCATCCGGCCCTCGCGGGTCAGCCGCAGCTGGAAGTGCGGGGCCAGGCCGGGCGTGCCGAGCAGGATCTCCTCGATCTGGGTCGGGTACAGGTTCACCCCGCGCAGGATGAGCATGTCGTCGCTGCGCCCGGTGATCTTCTCCATGCGCCGGAACGCGGGCCGGGCGGTGCCCGGCAGCAGCCGCGTCAGGTCCCGGGTGCGGTAGCGCACCACCGGCATGGCCTCCTTGGTGAGGGTGGTGAACACCAGCTCACCGGGCTCGCCGTCCGGCAGTACCTCGCCGGTCAGCGGGTCCACCACCTCCGGGTAGAAGTGGTCCTCCCACACGTGCAGGCCGTCCTTGTGGGTGGCGAACTCCTGCGCCACGCCGGGGCCGATGACCTCGGACAGGCCGTAGATGTCCACCGCGTCGATGCCGAGCCGATCCTCGATCTCCCGGCGCATCCCCTCGGTCCACGGCTCCGCGCCGAACATCCCCGTCCGCAGGGAGGTGCTGCGCGGGTCGACGCCCTGCCGCTCCATCTCGTCGAGCAGGGTCAGCATGTACGAGGGCGTCACCATGATGACCTCGGGCCGGAAGTCCTGGATCAGCCGCACCTGGCGTTCCGTCATGCCGCCGGAGGCGGGCACGACCGTACAGCCCAGCCGCTCCGCCCCGTAGTGCGCGCCCAGGCCTCCGGTGAACAGGCCGTAGCCGTAGGCGATGTGCACGATCTGGCCCGGGCGTCCGCCCGCCGCCCGGATCGAGCGGGCGACGACCGCGGCCCAGGTGTCCAGGTCCCGCTCGGTGTAGCCGACCACCGTGGGGCGGCCGGTGGTGCCGCTGGAGGCGTGCAGGCGGCGCACCTCCGTGCGGGGCACGGCGAACATGCCGAACGGGTACTGGTCGCGCAGGTCCGCCTTCGTGGTGAACGGGAAGCGGGCCAGATCGGCGAGGGAGCGGCAGTCGTCCGGATGCACCCCGACCTTGTCGAAGGCCTGCCGGTAGAAGGGAACCCGCTCGTAGGCACGGGCCAGGGTGTCCCGCAGCCGGGTCAGCTGGAGTGCGGCCAGCTCCTCGCGGCCGAGCCGCTCGCCCGCGTCCCGTAGGTCCTCGTACTGCGTCATGTGCCCTCACCCCGTCGCGAGCCGAACAGCCGACCGATCATTCGGTACATTGCCCGACCGGGGCGGCCGAAAGCAATGACTCGAACGAGTGATCGCACGACGGGCTGCGCCCGCGCCTCCCGCCACCACGTACGACGGCACGGGACGGGAAGGGTCCTGGTCGGGGGCCGGGCCCCCTTCAGCCGGCCGTCGGCGGTTTCCGGCGGGCGGCCGCCGCGTCGGCCTCCACCGCCACCGCCTTCGCCCACCGGTAGTCCGCCTTGCCGCTCGGCGACCGCTGCACGGCCGGCGCGATGACCAGCTGGCGCGGGATCTTGTAGCCCGCCAGCCTGGTCCGGCAGTGGCCCTGGATCTCGTCCAGCGAAGGCTCCGGCGCGCCCTCGCGCAGTTGGACCACCGCCGCGACATGACTGCCCCACCGCGCGTCCGGCACCCCGGCGACGAGGGCGTCGTACACGTCCGGATGCGCCTTCAGCGCCTGCTCGACCTCCTCCGGGTACACCTTCTCGCCGCCCGTGTTGATGCACTGCGAGCCGCGCCCCAGCACGGTGACGATGCCCTCGGCGTCCACGGTGGCCATGTCCCCGAGCAGCACCCACCGCTCCTCGCCCTTGCGGAAGAAGGTCTCGGCGGTCTTCGCGGGGTCGTTGTAGTAGCCGAGCGGTACGTGGCCGCGCTGCGCGAGCCGCCCGGGCACCCCCGGCGGCACCGGCTCGTGCGTCGCCGGGTCCACCACCTGCGTACGGTCGTTGACGACGAGCCGGAACCCCCGCTCCGGGCCGGCGTCGTCGGCCGCCCGGCCGTTGGAACCGGACTCCGAGGAGCCGAAGTTGTTCAGCAGCAGCACGTTCGGGACGAGCCGGAGGAACTCGGCGCGGACCGAGTCCGACATGATCGCCCCGGACGAGGACACGCTGAACAGCGAGGACAGGTCGGTCCCCCGCAGCGGGCCCTTCAGCGCGTCGATGAGCGGCCGCAGCATCGCGTCGCCCACCAGGGACACGCTCGACACCTTCTCCTTCTCGATCGTCCGCAACACCTCCTCGGGGACGTACTTGCGGTGGATGACCACCCGCTGGCCGTAGTTGAAGGCGATGAACGAGGTCAGCGTCGAGGTGCCGTGCATCAGCGGCGGGGCGGGGAAGAAGGTGAGCCCGGGGCCGCGCGCCGCGGCCCGCTCCGCCAGCTCCTCCGGCCGCTTGACCGGCTCACCCGACGGCTCCCCGCCGAACAGTCCCGCGAAGAACAGGTCCTCCGCCCGCCACATGACGCCCTTGGGCATGCCGGTCGTGCCGCCGGTGTAGATGATGAACAGGTCGTCGGGGGAGCGGGGCCCGAAGCCGCGGTCCGGTGAGCCGGCCGCCTCCGCCTCCGCGAACGCCACCGGGGCGACGGCCGGCTCGGGCGCCCCCCCGGGGGCCCGCCCGACCCGGATCAGGTGGCGCAGCTTCGGCGTACGGGGCAGGGCGGCCGCCACCCGCGCCGTGAACTCGCCCTCGAAGACGAGCGCGGCGAGGTCGGCGTCGCCGTAGAGGTGGACCAGCTCCTCCTCCACGTACCGGTAGTTGACGTTCACCGGCACCAGCCGGGCCTTCAGGCAGGCCAGCACGGTCTGGAGGTACTCGACCCCGTTGTAGAGGTGCAGACCCACGTGCTCGCCGGCCTTCAGCCCGCTGTCCCGCAGGTGGTGGGCGATGCGGTTGGCCGCCGCGTCCAGCTGCGCGTACGTGAGGCGGCGCTCGGCACCGGTCCCCGGGTGGTCCACGTACACCAGGGCCTCGCGGTCCGGGACCACGTCCACGACCGATTCGAACAGGTCGGCAAGGTTGTACTCCACCGTTCCTCCTCACCCCCGAAGCTCCCTTGGCGGCCGGCCGGCCGGGCCGCCCGGCGGCCATTACAGCGCCGCCCGGACCAACTGGGAAGGCCGCGGAACAACAAAACTGACTAGGTGTCAGAAAACCCTTGAACTGCACACCACGCTCCTGCAACCTGTTCTAGGTCTTGAGAGGGAGGACGGCAATGGGCGGCACCGAACACCTCACCGTCGAACGGCACGGCGCCACGCTCGTGCTCACCATGAACCGGCCCGAAGCGAAGAACGCGCTCTCGCTGCCCCTGCTGGTCGGCCTCCACGACGGCTGGCTGGAGGCCGATGCGGATGACAGCGTCCGCTCGATCGTGCTGACCGGGGCCGGAGGCGACTTCTGCGCCGGGATGGACCTCAAGGCGCTCGCCGGGAAGGGCATGGCCGGGGACGGGTACCGCGACCGCCTGAAGGCCGACCCCGACCTGCACTGGAAGGCGATGCTGCGCCACCACCGGCCGCGCAAGCCCGTCATCGCCGCCGTCGAGGGGTACTGCGTGGCCGGCGGCACCGAGATCCTCCAGGGCACCGACATCCGCGTCGCGGCCGCCGGCGCCACCTTCGGGCTCTTCGAGGTCAGGCGGGGCCTGTTCCCCATCGGCGGCTCGACCGTACGGCTGCCGCGCCAGATACCGCGCACGCACGCCCTGGAAATGCTCCTGACCGGCCGGCCGTACTCCGCGGAGGAGGCCGCACGCATCGGGCTCGTCGGCCACGTCGTCCCCACCGGCACGGCCCTGGACAAGGCCCTGGAGATCGCCGAACAGGTCAACGCCTGCGGCCCCCTCGCCGTCGAGGCCGTCAAGGCCTCGGTCTACGAGACCGCCGGACTCGACGAAACCGCGGCACTGGCCGCCGAACTCGCCCGGGGTGGGCCGGTCTTCGACACGGCCGACGCCAAGGAGGGCGCCCGGGCCTTCGCAGAGAAACGCCCCCCGGTGTACCGCCGCGCCTAGTGCTGCGACGCCGCCGCCCCGCCGCTCGTGTCCGCCCGCGCCGCCGCAGCACCCTCCTCACCCGCCCGACCCGGAGAACTGGGAGAACCGCCATGACCGCCGCGTCCCCGCCCGAGGTGCTGCGCGCGCCCCTCGTCGTCGAGTTCCCCTTCACCCGGTCCCTCGGACCGGTGCAGAGCGCCTTCCTCACCGGGCTGCGCGAGCGCGTCGTCCTCGGCGTGAAGACCTCCGACGGCCGGGTGATGGTCCCGCCCGTCGAGTACGACCCCGTCACCGCCGAGGAACTCCGCGAGCTCGTCGAGGTCGCCCCCACCGGCACCGTCACCACCTTCGCCTGGAACGGCCACCCCCGCCCGAACCAGCCCCTCGGCACCCCCTTCGCCTGGGTGCTGGTCCGCCTCGACGGGGCCGACACCGCCCTGCTGCACGCCCTCGACGCGCCCGGCCCGGACGCCGTCCGCACCGGCATGCGGGTCCGTGTCCGCTGGGCCGCCGAACGCACCGGCGCCATCACCGACATCGCCTGCTTCGAGCCGTACGCACCCCACGACCCCGGCGAGCCCGCGGCCGCGCCCCCCGCCCCGCACGACGGGGTCTTCCCCGAGCCCGTCACCGGCATCGTCGCCCCCGCCCGCCTCGACTACACCTACAGCCCCGGCCGCGCCCAGACCGCGTACCTGGGCGCCCTCGCCGAACACCGCACCGTCGGCGAACGCTGCCCCTCCTGCCACAAGGTGTACGTCCCGCCCCGCGGCGCCTGCCCCACCTGCGGGGTCGCCACCACCGACCGGGTCGAGGTCGGTCCGCGCGGCACGGTCACGACCTTCTGCATCGTCAACATCAAGGCCAGGAACGCCATGAACGACGCCGTCGAAGTGCCGTACGTCTACGCGCACATCGCCCTCGACGGCGCCGACCTCGCCCTGCACGGCCGCATCGGCGGCATCCCCTACGACCAGGTCCGCATGGGCCTGCGCGTCGAGCCCGTGTGGACCGAAGGCGGCCGCTACCCCGACCACTACCGTCCCACCGGCGAGCCGGACGCGGACTACGAGGCGTACAAGGAGCTGCTGTGACCGACGGGACCCGGTACGCGCGCGATGTCGCGGTCGTCGCCTTCGCGCAGAGCGACCACCTGCGCCGCACGGACGAGCTGAGCGAAGTCGAGATGGTCATGCCGGTCCTGCACGACGTCCTCCGGCAGACCGGACTGAAGGCGGGGGAGATCGGCTTCACCTGCTCCGGCTCCTCCGACTACCTCGCCGGCCGGGCCTTCTCGTTCACCATGACCCTCGACGGCGTCGGCGCCTGGCCGCCGATCTCCGAATCCCACGTCGAGATGGACGGCGCCTGGGCCCTCTACGAGGCCTGGGTCAAGATCCAGACCGGCGAGGCCGACACCGCGCTCGTCTACGCGTACGGCAAGTCCTCCCCGGGACCGGTGCGCGACGTCCTGACCCGGCAGCTCGACCCGTACTACCTGGCGCCCCTGTGGCCCGACTCGGTGGCCCTGGCCGCCCTCCAGGCCCAGGCCCTGATCGACGCCGGAGAGACCGACGAGCCCGCCCTCGCCGCCATCGGCGCCCGCAGCCGTGCCGCCGCCGGGGCCAACCCGCACGCCCAGCTCCGCGGCCCCGTCCCGCAGGGCGACTACCAGGTGCGGCCGCTGCGTACGGGCGACTGCCCGCCCATCGGCGACGGCGCGGCCGCGGTCGTGCTGGCCGCCGCGGACGCCGCACGGCGGCTGTGCGCCCGCCCGGCCTGGATCACCGGCATCGACCACCGCATCGAGGCCCACGGCCTGGGCCTGCGCGACCTCACCGACTCCCCGTCCACCCGGACCGCCGCCCGGCACGCCGGCTTCTTCGACCGACCCGTGGACACCGCCGAACTGCACGCCCCGTTCTCCTCGCAGGAGGTCGTGCTGCGCAAGGCCCTGCGCATCGGGGACGACGGCGCGGTGGCCGTCAACCCCTCCGGCGGGGCCCTCGCCGCCAACCCGCTCATGGCCGCCGGCCTGATCAGGATCGGCGAGGCCGCCGCCCGGATCCACCGCGGCGAGTCCGACCGGGCCGTCGCCCACGCCACGTCCGGCCCCTGCCTGCAGCAGAACCTGGTCGCCGTCCTGGAAGGGGACCGCACATGAGCAAGGAGCCCGTGGCCGTCGTCGGCATCGGCCAGACGAAGCACGTCGCCGCCCGCCACGACGTGTCGATCGCCGGCCTCGTCCGCGAGGCCGCGGTCCGCGCCCTCGCCGACGCCGAACTGGCCTGGGCGGACGTCGACGCCGTCGTCATCGGCAAGGCCCCCGACTTCTTCGAGGGCGTGATGATGCCCGAGCTGTACCTCGCGGACGCCCTCGGCGCCGCCGGCAAGCCCATGCTGCGCGTGCACACCGCCGGCTCGGTCGGCGGGTCCACGGCGCTGGTCGCCGCCAACCTCGTCGCCGCCCGCGTCCACCGCACCGTACTCACCCTGGCCTTCGAGAAGCAGTCCGAATCCAACGCCATGTGGGGGCTGTCGCTGCCCGTCCCCTTCCAACAGCCCCTGCTTGCGGGCGCGGGCGGCTTCTTCGCCCCGCACGTGCGCGCGTACATGCGGCGCACCGGCGCGCCCGACACCGTGGGCTCGCTCGTCGCCTACAAGGACCGCCGCAACGCGCTGAAGAACCCGTACGCACACCTCCACGAGCACGGCATCACCCTGGAGAAGGTCCAGGCCTCGCCCATGCTGTGGGACCCGATCCGCTACTCCGAGACCTGCCCCTCCTCGGACGGGGCCTGCGCCATGGTCCTCACCGACCGGGCGGGCGCGGCCCGTTCCCCGGGGACGGCCGCCTGGCTGCACGGCGGCGCGATGCGCAGCGAGCCGACCCTCTTCGCCGGGAAGGACTTCGTGTCGCCGCAGGCCGGCAAGGACTGCGCGGCCGACGTGTACCGGCAGGCGGGCATCACCGACCCGCGGCGCGAGATCGACGCCGTGGAGATGTACGTGCCGTTCTCCTGGTACGAGCCCATGTGGCTGGAGAACCTGGGCTTCGCACAGGAGGGCGAGGGCTGGAAGCTCACCGAGGCGGGGGTGACCGAACTCGACGGGGACCTCCCGGTGAACCCCTCCGGAGGCGTCCTGTCCACCAACCCGATCGGCGCCTCCGGCATGATCCGCTTCGCCGAGGCGGCCCTCCAGGTCCGCGGCCGGGCCGGGGAGCACCAGGTGCCCGGAGCCCGGCGGGCACTGGGACACGCGTACGGCGGCGGCGCGCAGTTCTTCGCGATGTGGCTCGTCGGATCCGAGCCCCCCGCCTCCTGACCGGCAGGGGACCGCGGTCCGACCCGGGCCGGTCGGGACCGCGCACCGCGGCCGGGCGACGGGACGGTCGGGTGTGACACACCGTGGTCTGTGCGACACGCGCCGCGATGGCTACCCTGGCCCCGGACGACGTACCGGGAGGAGCACGCACGTGACCGACACCATCACTTCGCAGCCGACCTCCGGCTGGGGCAAGCCGGACCTGGACCTCAGTCAGGCGGACTGGCAGTCCAGCAGCCGGGGGGCGGGCGACGTCCAGATCGCCTTCGTCGAGGGGTTCATCGCGATGCGCAACAGCGAGCGCCCCGAGAGCCCCTCGCTGATCTTCGCGCCGGACGAGTGGCGCAGGTTCGTCCTCGGCGCCCGGGGCGGCGAGTTCGACCTCACCTGACCCGCCCGCCCCGGCCACCCGCCGACGCCGCCGGACCGCGCAGCCGCAGCGCCCGGCGGCGTCGGCGTGCCCGGCGCAACCCCGGCGGCGTCCGCGCACCCCGCGGCGTCGGGCCACCCGTCGGTGTGGCCCGGGTGCCCCGGGGGCGCGCCACCGCGCACCGCGCGCACCACCGCGTACGCGCGCAGCGCAACCCCGGTACGCACACCGCTCGGCGGGCAGTGTTGCCGCATGGACCACAGCGCACACCTGTCCCACTTCCGCAACGAGACCCTGGCCTTCGAGAAGGCCGTCGAACGCGTCGTCGCCGGAGCCGGTGAAGGCCCGCTGCCCCTCGTGCCGTCCTGCCCCGGCTGGTCGGCCTCCGACCTCCTCGTCCATCTGGGCGGAGTCCACCGCTTCGTCGGCCGCATCCTGCGCGACCGCCTCACCGCGCCCCCCGACCCCACCGACCTCTCCCTCTTCGAGCTCCCCGAGGACCCGGCGACCCGGGGCGCGTGGCCGCTCCCGGAGCGGGCGCCGAACCGCGGGCCGCTGACGCGGCCGGTGACGGACTGGTTCGCGCAGGGCGCGCGGCAGCTCGCCGACCTGTTCCGCGAGCTCGGACCAGAGGAGCCGGTGTGGACCTGGTCCGCCGACCCCGGCCGGCACACCAGCGGGTTCTGGCTGCGGATGCAGGCCATCGAGCTGGCGATCCACCGCTGGGACGCGGAGGGCGCCACCGGCACCCCGGGCCCCGTCGACGCGGCCCTCGCCGCCGACGCCGTCCCGCAGAGCCTCGAGGTCATGGCCCCCTTCCGGCGGGCCGTGGCCGCGGCCCCGCCCGGCGCGGGGGAGCGCTACCGGTTCCGCCGTACGGACGGTCCCGGATCCTGGACGGTGACCCTCTCCGGCGACCTCGTCCACGTCGAGCCGGACGCCGCCGGCCCGGCGCACGTCGAGGCCGCCGGAACCGCCTCCGACCTGATGCTCTTCCTCTGGCGGAGGATCCCGGCGGACGATCTGGAGACCACCGGCGACAAGGAGCTCCTCGCGCACTGGTTCACCCTCGTCCCGCCCCTGTAGGCGCCCGCCACCGCCCGCCCCGGGATCCGGAAACCGCGACCGGCCACGTACCATGGCGGCATGTCCTTCCTCCGCCGCAACCGCGCCGCCACACCCGCCGGCCCGGACTTCGACGTCCTGGCCATGGACCCGGGTGACTGGCCGGGCAATCTCGGGGCCGGGCTCCTGCCCGCGCCCGACGGCAGCTGCCAGGGCGTCTTTCTCCGCTACGACCTGTTCGGCGGACGCGGCCCCGCGATGATCATCGGCAACCTTCCCGAGGGGTCCCCGGCCCGGGACCTCGCCGAGGGCCAGGTCCCCTTCGAGGTGGCCCAGCTCCTCGACGCCCTGGAGAACGACGAGGACGTCCACGTCACCGGCACCGAGGACTGCCCCGTGATGCAGGGCGACAACCTCCTCATCGTCCGGAAGGTGAAGCTCTCCGAGAGCCGGATCAGCTGCGTGCAGTTCGACCGCAGCGACAACGTGCTGGTCACCATCGCCAGCTGGGACCGGCCCATCAGCGACGACCTGTACGCGCTGCTCAAGCCGCTCCCGGCCGAGCTCTTCCAGCAGGGCTGAGGGCCCGCCCGGCACGGAGGGCACCGCTGCGGCGCGGCGTCGAGGCGGGCCGGCCCCGAGGGCGGGCGGCGCCCTCCCGGGTCGGGCCGCGCCCACGCCCGACGGCGCCCGCCCCGCCCGCTACGTGTCCGCGATGTCGTTCGCCGCGACGTAGCCGAAGGTCATGGCCGGGCCGATCGTCGATCCCGCACCCGCGTAGCTGTGCCCCATCACCGCCGCGCTCGCGTTGCCCGCCGCCCACAGCCCCCGGATCACCGAACCGTCCGGCCGCAGCGCCCGCGCCCGGGCGTCCGTGACGATGCCGCCCTTCGTCCCGAGGTCGCCCGGCACGATCCGGAACGCGTAGAACGGCGGCGCCCACACCGGCGCCAGGCACGAGTTCGGGAACACGGCCGGATCCGTGTAGTAGTGGTCGTACGCCGTGTCCCCGCGGTGGAAGTCGGCGTCGTTCCCGCTCCACGCCTGTGCGTTGAAACGGTTCAGCGTCGCCCGCAGAGCCCCCGCCGGCACACCGATCTGCCCCGCGAGCGCGTCCCACGTCCAGGCCTTGCGGACCGCGCCCGCCCCGTACCAGGACTCCGGGAACGGGAGCGTCGGCAGCACGTCCTTGAACAGGTACCTGTTGCGGTAGTTCTGGTCCACGATCAGCCAGGCGGGGACGTGGGAACCGGGTGCGCCCCGGTCCTTCTCGTACATCACGTGCACCACGTCGCTGTACGGGGCCGCCTCGTTCACGAAGCGGGCGCCCGCCGCGTTCACGACCAGCCCGCCCGGCAGGGTCCGCTCCGCCAGGCAGAAGTACGGCTCCCCCGGCAGCGGGATCGTCGGCCCCCACCAGGCGTCCTCCATCAGCGCCAGGGCCGCGCCGGCCCGCTCGCCGGCCCGGATGCCGTCGCCGGTGTTCTCCGCGGCGCCCACCGACCACTGCGTGTCGATCGGCTGCTGCTGGTACCGCGCCCGCATCTGCGCGTCGTGCTCGAACCCGCCCGAGCCGATGACCACCCCCTTGCGGGCGCGCACCACCCCCCGTGCGCCGTCCCTCTCCACCACGACCCCGGTGACCGCTCCGCCCTCCTGCACCAGGTCCACCAGGGGGCTGCCGAGCCACACCGGAACCCCCGCCCGCAGCAGCCCCGCCCGCAGTCCGGCCGCCAGGGCCTGCCCCATGGTCAGCGGCTTCTCCCCGCGCAGCGCCGCCGCAGTGCCGCGCGCCAGGCATGCGGCGGACACCGCCGTGCCCTTCACGTTGACCGCGGCCAGGGTCAGCCACTTGTAGTCCTGGCTGAACACCACCATCCCGGCCGGGACCGGCAGGTACGCCGGGTTCAGGCGGGCGAGTTCGGCGCCCAGGACGTTGCCGTCGAGCTGGTCGGGCTCGATGGAGCGGCCGTTCGGCAGCCCGCCCGGCAGGTTCGGGTAGTAGTCGCTGTACCCGTCCATGTACCGGAAGCGCAGCGGGCTGTTGGCCATCACGAAGTCCAGCATCCGCGGCCCGTTCGCCAGGAACGCCGCCTGCCGGGACGCCGGGACCTCCGGCCCGACCACCGCGGCCAGGTACGCCGCGGCCTTCTCCGGGGTGTCGGGCACCCCCGCGCGCAGGATCACCGAGTTGTTCGGCAGCCAGATGCCGGCTCCGGAGCGGGCCGCCGAACCGCCGAAGGTGGGGGCCTTCTCGACCACGAGCACGCTCAGGCCCCGCCGCGCGGCCGTCAGCGCCGCGGTCATCCCCGCGGCCCCGGAGCCGACCACCACGACGTCGTACTCGCCCAGCGGTGCACCCGGTCCGGCGCCGTCGGCCCGCGCGGCGGGGGCCGGCAGCACGGCGGACGCGACCCCGGCCCCGGCCCCGGCGAGGACCGACCGGCGGGAGGGCCGGGTGCGGGGACCCGGGGTGGGGGAGGGGGAGGCGCTCGCAGTCATGGGCAGGCTCCAGCGGGAGGGGAGGCAAGGGACCGGGCGAAGCAGACACGGAATCTGATGCGGTATCAGAAAGCTGTGCGCGGGCGGACGGGAAGTCAAGCCATGTGCGGGCCCGGACGCACGAAATCCCGTGGTACGCACACGGGGTGCGTACGCCACGGGATTTTCGTGCGGGGTGCGGGACCGCCCGGGGTCAGCGGGTCCCGACCGCCGCACGCACCGCCCTGCGTGCCATGCCGCAGTCGTCGTGCAGCCGGCGCAGCAGCAGCCGCTGCTCCTCACCGGAGGACAGCGCGCCCGCCGGCAGGGGCTGCGCCGGCGCGGCCGCCGCCATCGACCGCTGGACGGCCGTCTCGGACATCCGGATCTCCCGGGTCAGCACCAGCATCAGGTTGACCAGGAAGGCGTCCCGCGCGGCCGGTCCCGCCGCCTGCGCGAGCCGGCTGATCTGGCTGCGCGCGGCCGGCGCGTCGCCCAGCACCGTCCACAGCGTGGCCAGGTCGTAGCCGGGCAGGTACCAGCCCGCGTGCTCCCAGTCGAGCAGTACCGGCCCGGCCGGGGACAGCAGCAGGTTCGACAGCAGGGCGTCGCCGTGGTTGAACTGCCGCTGCACGCCGGCCAGTTTCAGGCCGTGCAGCAGCTTCTGCAGGTCACCCAGGTCCCGGTCGGTGAGCAGTCCCAGCTCGTGGTACCGCGCGATCCGCTGCGGGTAGTTCAGCGGGTCCTCGAACAGCTCCGTCGGCGGCCGCCACTGGTTCACCCGGCACACCGCGCCCAGCGCAGCCCGTACGTCGGCCCGCGGCGGGGCCTCCACGGGGTGCCGCTGCAATGCCGCGACCCGGCCCGCCATCCGCTCGACCACCAGCGTGCAGTTCTCGGGGTCCGCGGCGATCAGCCGCGGCACCCGGACCGGCGGGCGGTGTCGGACGAACGCCCGGTACGTCGCTATTTCGTGCCGGTACCGCTCACGCCATTCCGGCGAGTGGTCCAGTAAAACCTTCGCCACGGCCGTCGCCCGACCCGTCGTACCGACCAGCAGGACCGACCGGCCGCTGCGGCGCAGCACCTGCACCGGCGCGAACTCCGGACAGATCCGCTGCACCGAGGCGAGGGCGGTGCGCAGCTGCGCACCCTGCGGCCCGGACAGGTCGATTCTTCCGCTGAGCGGCTGCGCGACGGGCCCCGGCACGCGCCGCGCCCGCAGGGCGCCCGGCACCGGTGCCGGGGGACGGCCGGGATCGAGATAGGCGCCGCCGCCCGCCTGCAGCGTGCGGTGGGGCCGGACCGGGGCGGACACGGAGGACGTTGCTGCGTACATGGCTTGCGGTTCCCTTCGTGCGCCGACGAGTTGCGTACGCCGCCCCGCCGATCCCGTACTTCACCCTGGGGAGTTCCGCCGGTGACCGGGTCGGGGAGGCGCATTCCTACCTGACACCCGGCGACGGGTGGCGGACCACGAAGCGTGCCCTGGCGAAGGCTGGCGAATAGTCGTGGGCCCGTTGGCGGCGGGCTACTGTCAAATCAGCCGAGAACCTGGGGGCTTGACGTGAGCAAAGGACCAAACACCCGACTGAACGACCTGTTCGGCCTGGCCGGCTGGTCGAAGGGTGAGCTGGCGAGGATGGTCAACCGGCAGGCGGCGGCCATGGGCCACCACCAGCTGGCCACCGACACCTCGCGGGTGCGGCGCTGGATCGACATGGGGGAGACCCCCCGCGAACCCGTTCCCACCGTACTGGCGGCCCTGTTCACCGAGCGGCTCGGTCGTGTCGTGACCATCGAGGACCTCGGGTTCGTACGGCAGCGGCGCACCTCCAAACGGCAGTCGGCCGGGGTGCAGGACAACCCCGACGGCATGCCCTGGGCGCCCGAACGCACGGCCGCGGTCCTCACCGAATTCACGGGAATGGACCTCATGCTCAACCGTCGCGGTCTGATGGGCGCGGGAGTGGCGCTCACCGCCGGCTCCGCCCTCACCAACGCCATGTACGACTGGCTGCACACCGACGTGCGGGCCGTCAAGGACACCAAGCGCTTCGGCGAATCCTTCCAGGCCGACCCGGTCGCCTTCGACCGCTACGAGGCCGCCCCCATCGGCTCCGAGGAGATCGAGGCCCTGGAGCGCTCCGTGGAGGTATTCCGCGCCTGGGACGCCTCCAGAGGCGGCGGCTTGCAGCGCAAGGCCGTCGTCGGGCAGCTGAACGAGGTCGGCGGGATGCTCGCCTACCACCACCCCGACCACCTCCAGCGGCGGCTGTGGGGGGTGGCGGCCAACCTGGCGGTCCTGGCGGGCTGGATGTCCCACGACGTCGGCCTCGAACCCACCGCGCAGAAGTACTTCGTCATCGCCGCGCACGCGGCCCGCGAGGGCGGTGACCGGCCGCGCGCCGGGGAGGCGCTGTCCCGTGCCGCCCGCCAGATGGTCCACCTGGGCCGGCCCAACGAGGCCCTGGACCTGATGAAGCTGGCGCAGTCCGGCTCCGGCGAGCAGACGCTGCCGCGCACCCGCGCCATGTTGCACACCATCGAGGCCTGGGCGCAGGCCGCCCTGGGCAAGGGCCAGGCCATGCGGCGCACGCTCGGCGAGGCCGAGGACCTGTTCGTGTCGGACAAGGGTGACGTCCCCCCGCCCTCGTGGATGCAGCACTTCGACGAGGCCGACCTGCACGGCATGCAGGCACTGGCCTACCGCACCCTCGCCGACCACGAGCCCGCCGCCGCCCCGATCGCCCAGCGGCACGCCCGGGAGGCGCTGCGGCTGCGGGCCAGCGGCCACCAGCGTTCGCAGATCTTCGACTACATCTCGATGGCCTCCGCCTGCTTCCTCGCCGACGACCCCGAACAGGCGGACCGCTACGCGCGCCTGGCCCTCGTCTCCATGAACGAGACCTCCTCGCACCGGACCTGGGACCGGCTGCGCGAGATGTACCGGCTCACGGCCCAGTACGCCGGGTACGCGCGCATCGAGGACCTGCGGGCCGAGATCCAGTTCGCCCTGCCCAACAGCCCGGCACAGCACACCGTCTAGGCCGTGAGCCGGCCCACCGCACGCTTATCCCCGTCCACACCGGCAGCACCCACGGCCGCAGCAACCGCAGCCGCAACTGCCTCCGTTCCGGCTTCCGCGCCCCCGTCCGCCTTCACCGGCATGCGAAGACGGGAAAGGCCGCGCCCTCCGGCGCGGCCACGACGACCCGCGGTCGTCCCCGTTCCGTCAGCCCGTGACCCGGGCCACCAGGACGCAGGCGTCGTCCTCGCGGTCGCCCCCGCCGAACTCCTCCACCACCATCCGCAGGCAGTCCTGCGCCGACCGTGCCGCAGTGACCCGGGGTGCCAGCGCCAGCAGCCGCCCGGAGCCTTCCGACCGGACCGCGCCGGCACTGCGGGCGGCGAGGCCGTCCGTGTGCAGCACGAGCACGTCGCCGGCTTCCAGCCGCTCCTCGGCCTGCCCGTACGCAGCCCCGGAGGTCGCGCCCAGGAGTACCCCCTCGGGTGCGACCAGGGCGCGGCCCGCACCCCCGCGGAACAGCAGCGGGGCCGGGTGCCCGGACTGGGCCCAGGACAGCGTCCGGCTCCCGGGGTCGTACCGGCAGCACACGGCTGACCCGAGCGCGGGCTGTACGGAGGACTCCAGCAGCTGGTTGAGCAAGCCCATCAGGGCGGCCGGCTCGATACCGGCCATGGCCATCCCGCGCAGCGCGCCGAGCAGCATCGCCATGCCGGACGTGGCCGTCACGCCGTGGCCCGTCAGGTCCCCGACGGTCAGCAGCGAGCGGCCGTCGGCCAGTTCGAGCGCGTCGTACCAGTCGCCGCCGATCGGGGAACCGCTCGCCGACGGAAGGTAGTGCGCGGCCACGTCGAGCGTGCCGGTGCTGGTGTGCGGGAACCGCAGGGAGCCGCGCCACGGGGGGAGCACGGCTTCCTGCAGCTCGACCACCAGCCGGTGCTCGGTCTGCGCGATCTCCCGCCGGCGCTGCAGCGAGTCACGGGACTCGCGGACGGCGCGCTGGCTGCGGCGCAGCTCACTCACGTCCCGAAGGACCGCCCACATGGAGGCGGTGCAGCCGTCGGAGTCGAGCACCGGCTCGCCCCGCATGTGCAGCGTGCGGACCCGGCCGTCGGACCGGACGATGCGGAACTCCCCGTCGATGGGTCTGCCGTCGACCAGACAGGCCGTCACCATCGCGGTCAGCAGCGGCTGGTCCTCCGAGAACAGGGTGGATCCCAGCTCGTCGAGGGGGAGCGGGCCCGCCTCGGGGGAGCGGCCGAAGATCTGGAACAGCTCCTCGGACCAGATGACCTCGTCCGTCAGCAGGTTCCACTCGGCACTGCCGACGCGGGTCTGCGCGCCGGTCTCGGCCTCGCCCTCGGGGTCCTGCTCCGGGAGCTCTTCGAGGGCGGGGGCGGGCGGCAGCCCTTCCTTGAGCTGGTCCAGGTGCTCGCGCAGGTCGTCGAGCTGGTGCACGGCGAGGTCGCACAACGCGCGCTGCCATCGGCCCTGGACGTCGTCGTCGTCGACGACGGTGTCGCGGCGCACGGCGTCCACACCGCCGCGCAGCCGCCGGGTCTGCGAGATCAGTGCGTCCACCGACCCGGGCTCGGGCGGCTGCGCGGGACGGTCCGCGAACAGGTGGGACGGCATGGGAACTCCGATACGGGCGCGACGCGGCCAGGCATGAAGGGTGGGCCTACGACGACTGTGGCACAGGCCGTGAAAGGCCGTAAGGCGTTTGGCAACATCCGCTACGGTCTTGCTTCCGGCATATGCCAAAGGCCTCCCGGTCGGTCTCCCGTGCCGTGCGAACGGTTCCGGTCATGATTCCGTCCGCGGTCCGGGCCGGCGGACCCGGAGGGCCCGCCCCCTGGCCCGCCCGCCCGTGCTCTGCGGGAACCCCGGCCGTCACACGACGAGCGGAACCGGGTGGATCTCGTTGGCCGGGTGACCGGAGCGCTCGTGGATACGCTTGACCGCCTCCGCCGAGGGCGCCTCGGACAGGCAGTACACGGTGCCGGACGCCGGGTCGGCCCAGGCGCGCTCGAAGTGCACGCCCTCGTCCTTCTCGATCGCCAGGTCAGCGTTGTGGGCCTCCATCAGCTGGTCCCGCGTGATGCCCTTCATGTCGTGGTGGACGTCCATGAACTTCGCCATCGCCACACACCTCCTGTCGGGGTCTCTCCCTCCATCGTCCGCCCGTGGCCGGAAACAGTCCTGCCGGGGCGGCGCCGGTCGAGCGCGCGGTCGAGGGCTTCCCCCTCCGGGTGGCGGGACTCGTACACGGAGCCGCGCCGGGTCCCCGGGGGGCACCGCCCGAACGAAGGACCCCCTCCCGCGTACTCTCCGTGCCGTTCCGCTTCCCCCTCGCGGGGGCGGTCGCTACCCTACGTGGCGGTAACACGCCGGAAGTGACAGGAGGGGCCCGTGTGAATCGGGTTCCGCAGCAGTGGGGACAGCGACATGACCGGGCAGAGCCGCCGCTCCTTCCTCACCCACCTCGTCGCGGCGCCCACGCTCGCCCTCGTCACCCGGGCCGGCGTCGACGTCCTCGCCCCGCAGCCCGCCCACGCCGACATCCCGACCCTGCCCGCCCCGGCCGACCTGGTGGACCTCGGCGACCTGTTCGTCCTGGCCGGCGCCCCCACCGCCGCCCTGCTCGTCCTCACCGTCGAGACCGACGGGACCGTCCGCTTCCGGCTGCCGCGCGAGGAGGTCGGCCAGGGACTCACCACCGCCGTGGCCATGCTCGTCGCGGAAGAGCTCGACGCGCCGCTGGCCTCCGTCCACGTGGAACTCGACGACGCCCGGCCCGAACTGCTGTTCAACCAGCTCACCGGCAGCTCCAACGCCATCCGCTCGCTGTACGGGCCCGTCCGCCGGACCGCGGCCACCGCCCGCGCCCGCCTCGTCGCCGCAGCAGCCCGCCGCTGGAACCTCCCCGCCTCCGCCCTGACCACCGCGAACGGCGCCGTACGCGCCCCCGACGGCCGCACCGCCGACTACGGCGGCCTCTCCGCGGCCGCCGCCGACCCGGCCCTCGTCGTCCCGGGCGCCGCCCCGAAGAAGACCGCGCAGCACACCCTCGTCGGCAGCCCCACAGGCCGGATCGACGCCCGCGCCATGGTCACCGGCGCCCAGCGCTACACCCTCGACCTCGACGTGCCCGGCGCCAAACCCTGCGTGGTACGCCGCCCGCCGACCCTCGGCGGCGCCGTCCGCTCCGTCGCCAACCTCGCCGCCGTCCGCGCCATGCCCGGCGTCCTCGACGTGGTCACCGTCCCGACCGGGGTCGCCGTCGTCGCCGAGACCTTCGGCCAGGCCATCGACGCCAAGGCCGCCCTCCAGGTCTCCTGGGGCCCAGGCCCCGCCGACCACCTCTCCGACGCCGACGTCCGCGCCACCCTGCGCGCCGCCGTCCCACCGCTCCTGGTCCCGCCCCTGCTCACGCCCTACGTGGACGCCGAGTTCGACTTCGCCTTCGTCAGCCACGCGCCGATGGAGACCAACTGCGCCGTCGCCGACGTCCGCGACGGCCGCGCCGAGATCTGGTCCGGCCTCAAGTCCCCGATCGTGGCCCGCCAGACCATCGCCGCCGAACTCGGCCTGCCCGTGGACAAGGTCACCGTCCACGTGGTCCGGGCCGGCGGCTCCTTCGGCCGGCGCCTCTTCTTCGACGCCGCCCTGGAGGCCGCCCGCGTCTCGAAGGCCAGCCGCCGACCCGTCCGCCTCATGTGGACCCGCGTCGACGACACCCGGCACGGCCGCATGCGCCCCGCCACCCACCACCGCATCCGCGCCACGTACGCGCTCGGCGAGATCCTCAGCTTCGAGCACCGGGTGGCCGCCGTCGAGACCGACTTCCGGCACGGACTCGGCGAGATCCTCACCGCCACCGCCGCCAGCCTCCCGTCCGGCATCGGCAACGCCACCCTGGCGCAGACCCTGTTCCTCACCACCGTCAAGTCCCCCTACCACTTCGGCCTCACCACCCAGGCCCTCACCGAGGTGCCCACCGGCATCCCGACCGGCTCCTGGCGCTCGGTGTACTCCGCCAACACCCGCGGCGCCGAGGAGATCGTGGTCGACGAACTCGCCGCGCGGACCGGGCGGGACCCGTACCGGTTCCGGCGCACCTTCCTCAGGACCGACGCCCAGCGAACGGTCCTCGACGCGGTGGCCGCGGAAGGACGGTGGGGCCGGCCGATGCCGGCGGGCTGTGGCCAGGGCATCGCCTTCCACGAGGAGTACAAGTCCCGCACCGCCTGCCTCGTCGAGATAGACGCGCGGGACCGGGAGCACGTCCGGGTCACCAAGGCCGTCATCGCGGTCGACGCGGGCCTGCCCGTCAACCCGCGCGGCCTGGAGGCCCAGATGATCGGCGGGCTCACCGACGCCATCTCCACCACCCTGCGGGCCGGCCTCCACCTGGACAGGGGACTCCCGTTGGAGGGCAGTTACAGCCAGTTCCACTGGGCCCGCCAGCGCGACACCCCGCGCGACGTGCGCGTCATCGTGCTGCCTGCGACCGGCGACGAGCCCGGCGGCGCCGGCGAACTCGGGGTGCCCGCCGCCGTGGGCGCCATCGCCAACGCCTGGTCCCGGGCCACCGGGGGCAAACCGCGCAGCTTCCCCCTCGACTTCGACGTCGACTTCAGACCGCCGTCGCCCTGCTCCGGCGGACCGCCTCGCCCACCGACGAGGACATCGACGCCATCGCCAACATCTGCCGCTGCGGCACCTACTTCCGCATCCGCGAGGCCATCCGCAGCGCGGCCGCCCGCATGTGAGCGAGGAGGCCCCGGCGACTCCCCCGTCGTTCCCGGGGCCGTCCGCTCACGGCCAAACCTAGGCCGACGGCGGCCGGTTCGCAGGGACCGCTGCGCCCAGTGACCGGGCGAGACCGGTATCACAGCGCACAGTGTGCGGCGGATGGTTGAATGCGGCCGCGCGACCCGCACCGCCGAACGGAGCCCGGCATTGGCCACCCCGCCCGCACCCACCCCGCCGACCGCGCCGGACCGGACCGGGACCGGGACCAGCACCGGGACCGGGACGACCGAAGCCGCCCGCCCCGCCGAACCCGCCCGCCCCGGCACACGGTCCGAGGACATCCTCAAGGTGCACCGGCTCGCCCGCTCCGGCGGCTCGGCCGCACTGCTCCACTGGCTCGCCGGCCGGCTCGGCGGCTGGACCGGCGTACTGGACCCGCGGAAGGACGCCGTACCCTGCGCGTCCCGCACCGCTCCGGAAGCGGCCCGGCGCGGCGCGGACGAGCTGGCCGCGCGCGGCGTGCGGTCGGCCGCCCTGGACGGCGACGGCTCCGCCGTGCTGCTGTACGCCCTCGACGGCGGCCGCATCCTGGCCGCCGAGGTACAGCGGCCGTACGCCCCGGCCGCACCGGCCCTGCTCGCCGACGCGGCCGGCGCACTGGAGCTCGTCCTGCGCGCCGAGGAGGCCGAACGGCGAGCGGAACGGGCCCGCCTCGCCGAGTCGCGGGCCCGCGAGGCAGTCCTGCACCTGCTGATGGCCGGCCGGCTCTCCACCGCCCACCAGGTCGCCGAGACGCTGTCCCCCTCCCTGCCCGACCCGATGCGCATGTACGTCATCGAGTCCCGGGCGGCGCAGCGCGCCGAGGTCGCCCGGGTGTGCCGGGAGCTGACCGGCGGCCGGGCGTGGATCGTGCGCTGCCCGGTGTACGTGCGCCACCTGATCGCCTTCGTACCCACCGACCTGGCGGCCTCCTCCGCCACCCACGACCCGCTGGCCGAGGCGCTGGTGCGCGCCGTGCCGGACTGCGTGGTCGGGGTCAGCTGCCAGCTGTCGCTGCGGGAGTCCCCGGCCGCCCACACCCAGGCCTTCCACGCGCTGGCCGTCGCCCGCGGCCGCACCGGGCACCACGCCCGCTTCGGCCCCGCCCCCGAACCGGAACTGGCCGCCCACGAGGCCGGCACCGGCTGGGCCGAGGCCTTCCTCGCTCCGCTGCACGCGTACGAGCCCCGGCGGCCCCAGGACCCCGGCGGGCAGGAGCTGCGGGCCACAGCCCACGCATGGCTGGACTTCTCCTCGCACGCCACCCGACTCCTGAAGATCCACCGCAACACCCTGGCGAGCCGGCTGCGCCTGGTCGAATCCGTCCTCGGCACGGACCTCGCCCGGCTCCCGGAGCAAGCCGCGCTCTCGCTGGCGCTGCGTCTGACACCCGGCGGCAGAACAAGCCCGTACAGGACCCCGGCGCCCGCCGTGCCCGGGGCGGTACGCGCTCCCGCAGCCGGAGCCGCTGCCGACCTGGACGCCGTGCTGCGCCACCCGCACCTGGCGGCCTGGTCGCACGCCCAACTGGCCCCGCTGACCGGACCCGACGCCCCGCCGGGCGCACTCGACACCGTACGGGCCTGGCTGCGCAACGACACCCACCTCGCCGGCACGGCGAGCGCCCTCGGCCTATCGGTGCCCGGCACCCGCAAGCGGCTCACCCGGATCGAGGGCGTGCTCCAGCGCTCCCTGCTCCAGTCGCCGAGCGCCCGCTACGACCTGTGGCTGGCCGACCGGGCCGCCGAACTGGCCCGACTCGCGACGGCGGAACACCACCCCACACAGCCCGACACCGCCATGAAAAGGGACGAAGTCCTTGAAAAATGCCTGATCATGCCTGAATGAGGCGCATCAATCCGAAGCGCGTGCTGGTCGGTGAGCCGCTCGACACCGCACGACTGGGCGAGACCCTGCTGCCCAAGAGGCTCGCCCTGCCCATCTTCTGCAGCGACCCCCTCTCCTCCGTGGCCTACGCCACCGAGGAGATCCTGCTGATCCTCGCCCTCGGCGGCGTCGCCCTGCTCCACCTCGCCTGGTACGCCGCCGCGGCCATCGCCTTCCTCCTCGTCGTGGTCGTCGCCTCGTACCGGCAGACCTGCCACGCCTACCCCGGCGGTGGCGGGGCGTACGTCGTCAGCTCCGAGAACCTCGGCCAGGGAGCCGCCCTCACCGCCGCCAGCGCCCTGCTCGTCGACTACGTGCTGACCGTCGCCGTCTCCGTGGTCTCCGGCGTCGACGCCATCACCTCGGCCGTCCCCGCCCTCAGCGACCACGAAGTGGCCCTGTCGGTGGCGTTCGTGGTGCTGCTGACGGTGATGAACCTGCGCGGGGTGCGGGAGTCCGGGCGGGTCTTCGCCATCCCCACCTACGGCTTCATCGCCGTCATCTACCTCATGTTCGCCGTCGCCGCGGTCCGGATCGCGGGCGGCGCCACCATCCGCGCCGAGTCAGCGGACCTGCCGATCACCGCCGTCGGCACCTTCACCGGCCTCGGCGTCGTCCTCCTCGCCATGCGGGCCTTCGCCTCCGGCTGCACGGCCCTGACCGGAGTCGAGGCGATCAGCAACGGCGTGCCCGCGTTCCGCAGGCCCAAGAGCCGCAACGCCGCCAACACGCTGGCCGCGATGGGCGCCCTCTCGGTCACCATGTTCCTCGGCATCACCGCCCTCGCCATGCTGTACCAGGTCCACGTCGCCGCCGACCCCACCGAACTCGGGCTTCCCCCCGGCACCCCGATGTCCACCGCGCTCGCCCAGATCGGCCGCGCCACCTTCGGCGACTGGCACGTCCTCTTCTACCTGCTCCAGGCCGCCACCGCCGGAGTGCTGGTCCTCGCCGCCAACACCGCCTTCAACGGCTTCCCGATGCTCGCCTCGATCCTGGCCCGCGACCGGTACGCGCCCCGCCAGCTCTCCAACCGCGGCGACCGGCTCGTCTACTCCAACGGCATCGTCCTGCTCGCCCTCACCGCCATCACCCTGATCGTCGCCTTCGACGCCCAGCTCACCCGCCTCATCCAGCTCTACATCATCGGCGTCTTCGTCTCCTTCACCCTCTCCCAGGCGGGCATGGTCCGGCACTGGCGCCGCGCGCTCGCCTCGCCGGCCACCCCCCGGCCGGAACGGGTCCACATCCACCGGCGGCTCGCCATCAACGCGGTCGGCGCGGCCCTGACCGCCCTGGTCCTGGTCATCGTCCTCGTCACCAAGTTCACCCACGGCGCCTGGCTGGTCGTCCTCGCCATGCCGCTGCTGTTCGCCGCCATGAAAGCGGTCCGCCGCCACTACGACCGGGTCGCCGTCCAGGTCGCCGTCGCCGCGGACGCCCGGCCGCGCAAGCCCGCCCGCCACCACGTCCTGGTCCTGGTCTCCGCCGTGCACGCCCCCACCCTGCAGGCCCTCGGCTACGCACAGGCCCTGCACCCCGACACCCTGACCGCCGTCACGGTCGCCGCCGACGAGGACGAGGCGCGCCGGCTGCGCGAGGCCTGGGCGCGGTACGACCCGGGCGTACCCCTGAAGATCCTGCACTCCCCGTACCGCGAGGTGGTCGCGCCGGTCCTCGCGCACATCCAGGAACTGGCCGCCGCAGAGGGCACGGACATCCTCTCCGTGGTCATCCCCGAGTTCGTCGTGGGCCACTGGTGGGAGCAGCCCCTGCACAACCAGATCGCGCTGCGCCTGAAGGCCCGTCTGCTGTTCACCCCGGGCGTGGCCGTGATCGACGTCCCCTACCTCCTCGCCTCGGCCCGGCACGCGGAGCCGCCCACCGGCTAGGCGGGCCGGTGCGGCGGCCGCGCGGCGGCGGGCTCCGGGGCCGGGACGGGCCCGCCCGCCGTGCGCTGGAGGACCGCGGCGTGGGCCAGGGCCAGCTCCACCACGTGCGCCGGGTCGGACAGGGAACGGCCGGTGAGGTGTTCCAGGCGGCGCAGCCGGTTCGAGACGGTGTTGCGGTGGCAGTACAGCACCTGCGCGGCCCGCGTCGTCGAGCCCCGGCAGGCCAGCCACGTGCCCAGCGTGCCCAGCAGGACCCGGCAGTCCTCCGCGGGCAGCCCCAGCACCGGACCGAGCACCACCTGCCGCAGCCGTCCCGCCAGTTCGGCCTGCGAGGCCACCAGCGCCATCGGCAGCCGCTCGTCCAGCAACGCCGTGTGCGGCCCGGCCGACGAGGGCGCGGTGCGCAGCGCGAGTGCCGCCAGCCACCGGGCCCGCGCCAGGTCCCCCGGGGCCTCCACGACCGGGCTGACCCCGGCCCGCACCCCGAGCGGCGCGAGCAGCTCCCGTACGGACTCCAGCGGATGCCGGCCCAGCTCCACCAGCCCCGTCTCCCCGTCGGCCCGGACCCTCCACAGCACCCGCGGCCCGGAGGCCGCCGGCTCGGCACCGCACCCGCCGGAGGTGCCCGAGCCGATCACCACCACCGCGAACCGGCCCCGCTCGGGCAGCCCCAGCTGGGCCGCGGCCTCCGAGGCCGCCGGCCCGTCCGCCGGGCCCCCGCCGTCGAGCAGGGTGTCCAGCAGGGACGCCCGGCGCTCCCGGTCGCGGTCGCAGCGCGCGGCCTCCGTGCGGCGGTACGCCTCGGCCACCGCGTCCGTCAGCTGGTCCACCACGTCCCACAGCACCGAGGCGAGCGGCAGCAGCCGGGGGAGTGCGGCCGGATCGTGCGCGGTCACCGCCTCGGTGAGGGTGTGCCAGAGCAGCCGGCCGCCCCGCCGGTAGGTGCGCAGCAGCGAGGCGAGCGGCAGGCCCTGCTCGGCGCGGAGCGTGCCGGTGGCCCGGGCGTCGTCGAGCTCCACCGGCAGCCCGCGCGCGCTGCGGACCAGCCCCTCGACGGACTGCGCGAGGTTGTGGTGGATCCGCTCGCGCAGCTCGGTCCGGCCGAGCAGGGCGGCGTACGCGGGGTCCTCGGCCAGCGTCCGGTCGGCGAGCCGGTCCGCCGTCACGGTGATCCGGCGGGACAGTTCCTCTCGAATCTCCTCGATGATCCGCTCCATGGGGGCAGAGTGACATGTGAGAGGCACTGGTGGGGAGGGCCGGGACCCGCCGTGTCCGCTAGCGTGTCCGAATCACTGCGCGTGGAGTGCCCGCTCCGCAGCGTCGAGCACACCCGCACACCCATACACCGTCAGGAACCACCCATGCGTCACAACCCCGAGCGCCGCACCGCGTTGCTCGACGCCGCCATCGAAGTCCTGGCGCGCGAGGGCTCGCGCGGCCTGACCCTGCGGGCGGTCGACGCCGAGGCGGGCGTGCCGACCGGGACCGCGTCGAACTACTTCGCCAACCGGTCCCAGCTGCTCGTGCAGATCCTGCACCGCACCCGGGAGCGGATCATCCCCGACCCGGCGGACCTGCCCGCACCGCTGGACGCCAAGGTGCTGCTCATGCTCCTGCTGGAGCGGATGCGGCGCGAGCGCAGCGTGCACATCGCCCACCTGGAGCTGCGGCTCGAGGGCATCCGGCGCCCCGAGCTCCAGGCGGAGCTGGCCGCGTTCCAGGGCGCGGAGCTGGAGGCGAACACCGCCTGGCACCTGGAGTCGGGCCTGCCCGGGGACCGGCAGGGCGTACTGCTGCTGTACCTCGCGATGACGGGCCTGATCGTGGAGGACCTGACCGCGCCGGCGGTGCTGGAGGGCCACCCGGTGGCGGGCATCATCGACTCGATGGTCGACCGACTCCTCCCGGAATCCCCCGCACAGTGAGTATTGTGCCGGTCGGGGGAGTGCCGGCACGATGTGCGGAGGAACGACCGTGGAGAAGACCGGGGACGGAGGCGGAGCCATACGCTGGCTCGCCGACTGGGACGGCTGGTACGTCGGCCTCACCTTCGCCCGGGGCATAGGCCCCGAGGAGCTCGCCCGGCGCCTGGGCGCGCTGCCCGGCATCCGGCCGGGCCCACTGGGCGCCGCCGACGCCTGGACCATGGTCGCCGAGACCGTGGACGGTGACGGCGTGGCCAGGGTCGGCCGGTGGGGCGACTGGTCCTTCGCCGTCGAGCACGGCATGCCGGCGGGCGCCGACCGGCTCGCCGACGTCTCCCGGTGCGGAGCGGAGGCCGTCCACCTCGACCCCCAGCCCGACCATCCACCGAAGCTGTTCTCGTACGCCCGCGACGGCGAGCTGGTCTGCTGCTTCGGCCTCGGCGAGGAGGTCTGGCGCGGCGGCCACCGGCCGGACTACCTGCTCCCGGACCTCGTCGCCGCCGGCATCCTCACCGCCGACGGCTCCTCCCACGCCCACCGCGAGGAGGAGCCCTGCGCCGAGCGGGACCGCCGCACCCTGGGGGTCCTGGAGCGCCGTTTCGGCCTTTCCCTGCCGCGCCGCCTGATCGAGGACGCTCCCCTCCCGGCCTTCGTGACCTGCACGCAGTGACCGGCCGGCCGGGTCGCCCGGGCCGCCCGGGCCCCGGTGGTCCGTGGCGCTCGCGGTCACCCGGACGGGCCATGCGCGTTCGCGTCGGGCGCTCGAATCCCGTGCTGCTCCAGGGCCGTCCCGACCCGGCCGGCGGACCGTGATCAGCATTCCCGATCAGAAGTCGACGGGTTCCGGCCAAGGTGTCGCGCTCTTCTGCGCATGTTCCCGCGGAAAATGCCAGATGGCCCTTCCGGGCTGTGGAACTTGAGTAGGTTCCCTCCTGTCGCGCCGTACGACGTGCACCTCGCACATCCGGTCGGGAGGGGAGCCCGCGTGCCCGGGATCGACGAATGCCTGCTCGAAGCCATGGCCCTGCCTGGTGCGCGCGGGGCCGCGCTGGTCGACTGGAGCAGCGGACTGGCCCTCGGCACCGCCGGGGAGTCGCCCGTCGGCGACCACGAGACCACCGCCGCCGAGACCGCGGAGCTGGCCCGGGCCGCCGCCGAGTACGAGTCCTTCGCGCAGCCCGCCCCGGCGGTCGCGGCCCCCGCGGCCGCCGTCGGCGCCGACGGTCCGCCCGTCGAGGACGTCATCGTCACCACCCGGACCGGATACCACGTGCTCCGCTTCGTCGAGACCAGCTTCGACAGCAGTGTCTTCCTCCACCTCTGGCTCGACCGCGCCGAGGGCAACCTGGCCCTCGCCCGCCACAGACTCAGGGCCCTCGCGGAGGAGCTGGTGCTCAGATGACCGCCTTCGCCACCGCCACCGCAGCCGTCTCCCCCCTCCTCACCCGACTCGCAGCGGAGCGCGCCACCGGCGCCCTGCTCCGCGACCGCGGCACCCTCTTCCTGCAGGACGGCCGCGTCGTCCACGCCGAGAGCCCCGCCACCCCCGGCCTCGACGTCCTGCTCACCACCGGCGGCGGCCTCGCCCCCGAGCGCTGGCGCGAGGCCGTGGACCGGGCCGGGGCCCACGGCCAGGTCGCCCGCTTCCTCGTGGACAGCGGCGGCCTCGCCGGCGGCGAACTGGAGATCTGCCACCTCGCCGCGATCTTCGACGCCGCCTTCTTCGCACTCTCCCCGGGCAGCGGGCCCTCCCGGTTCCGCCGCGGGGCCACCCACTGGATCGGCTCCGTCCGCTCCGTCCCGGCCGCCGCGGTCGAGCGCGAGACCCAGCGCCGCCGGGAGCTCCTCGACGCGGTCTGGCCCTACCCCCAGCTGGACACCGCTCCCGTGGTGCCCCGTGCGGCCGCCCCCGGCCAGACCGTCACCGCCCGCCAGCGGCTCCTGCTGACCCACGCGGACGGCCTGCGGACCCCCGCGGACCTGGCCTGGGTGCTGGGCCGGCCCGCCTTCCACACCCTGCTCGACGTACGACGCCTCGCCGCCGCCGGACTCGTGGAGACCCCGCACCCGCCGGCCCCGGTGCCCGTCGTGACGACCCTGCCCGACTGGATGACCCAGACCCAATCCCCGGACGTGGCGCTGCTCCGCCGGTTACGCGACGCACTGGAGGCAAGCCTGTGAGGCTCCCGCTGCGACCGGCACTGCGCGCCGAGCGCACCGACCGCCCCGAGCGGAGGCAGCCCGAAAGGAGAGGAGCCGACATGAGCACGGCTATGGTGCCCGCGGAGGCCGAAGCCGAGATACTCGCCGAGCTCCGCCGGCTCCGAGCCAGGGTCCCCCAGCTCAGCGGCGCCCTCGCCGGGAGTTCCGACGGCCTGGTCCTCGCCCAGGACAGCGCCGCCACCGAGGTCGAGGCCGTCGCCGCCCTGACCGCGGCCGCCCTCGGCGTGGCCCAGCGGCTCAGCGACAGCACCGGCCAGGGCATGTTCCGTGAACTGCTCGTCCGCGGCGAGCACGGCTACGTGGCCACGTACGCCGCCGGCGACGCCGCCGTCCTCACCCTGATCGCGGAGCCCCGCGTCAACGTGGGCCGGCTCCACCTCGAGGCCCGCCGCTCCAGCCTGCGCATCGCCGAGCTGATCGACCACACCCTCGGGCGCCGCGGACCCGGTCCGGCCCTGCCGCCGTCCCCGTCCGCCTGACACACCCGAAACGACCGCACCAACCGCACACCCGCACCAACAGCACCGACTGCAACCAGCACGCACGCACGCTGCGTGCGCGAACCGTCACAGAAAGAAGGAACCGGATCATGGCAAGTGTGGAGACCGCCCTCAAGGAAGCCACCACCGTCATCGACGGAGCCCTGGGCGCCGCCCTCGTCGACTACGACAGCGGCATGGCCCTCGGCACCATCGGCGGCGGCAAGGACCTGGACCTCAGCGTCGCCGCGGCGGGCAACACCGACGTGGTGCGCGCGAAGGTCCGCACCATGGACATGCTCGGGCTCAAGGAGGAGATCGAGGACATCCTGATCACCCTCGGCAGCCAGTACCACCTGATCCGGCTGCTGAAGGGACGCGGGAGCAAGGGCTTCTTCCTCTACCTCGCACTCGACCGCGGTCGGGCCAACCTGGCCATGGCCCGACACCAGCTCAAGAAGATCGAGAACGAGCTCGAAGTCTGAGCGGACGTTCGGTCGGACATCGACGCCGAGGTGGCGGGCGGCTGAAATCTTTGCCGTCCGCCCCGGCGGACAGCGGCAAATGTCCAGGATGGGGGGACTTTATCAGCCCGTTACCGAGTAGGATGCTCTCAACCTCTGATCATCCAAAGAGTTTGATTCGCTGGAGAACCCGCTACCCATGCCCCCGCGCCTGAGCATCGTCGTCCCCGTCTACAACGTCGAGCTCTACCTCGACGAGTGCCTGGAGTCCATCGCCGCCCAGACGTTCGCCGACTTCGAATGCATCCTGGTCGACGACGGTTCCACGGACAACAGTGCCGCCATCGCCAAGGCCTTCGCCGCGCGGGACAAGCGGTTCCGAGTCGTCATGCAGGAGAACGCCGGCCTCGGCGCCGCCCGCAACGTGGGTGCCCGGCACCTCACCGAGGGCACCGAGTACCTGGCCTTCGTCGACAGCGACGACACCATGCCCGACTACGCGTACGAGCGGCTGATCGCCGCCCTCGACGAGACCGGCTCCGACTTCGCGGGCGGCAACGTCCAGCGCTTCCGCTCCGTCGGCATGCAGCAGTCCTGGGGTCACCGGGCCGCCTTCGCCAAGACGCGGCTGAAGACCCACATCTCCAAGTTCCCGGAGCTGGTCACCGACCGCACCGCGTGGAACAAGGTGTACCGCCGCAGCTTCTGGGACGAGCACGGCTTCCAGTACCCCGAGGGCATCCTCTACGAGGACGCCCCCGTCAGCATCCCGGCGCACTACTTCGCCGCCAGCGTCGACATCCTCAGCGAATGCGTCTACCACTGGCGCGTCCGCGAGACCGGCGAGCGCTCCATCACCCAGCGCTCCACCGACCCGGTCTCGGTCGTCGACCGCGTCACCTCCATCCGCCTGGTCCGCGAGGCCCTCAAGGGCAAGGAGGGCGCCAAGTACGTCCGCTACCTGCGTGACTACGACCACAACGTGCTGAGCGAGGAGCTCCCGCTCATCTACAAGTACGTCGGCGAGGGCGGTCCCGACTTCCGCGCCGCCTTCGTCAAGGAGGTCGGCGGCCTGATCCGGGAGATCGGCACCGCCCCCTGGTCCGGCCTGACCGTCGCCGACCGCCTCAAGGCGTACCTGGCCAGCGAGGGCCGCGTCGAGGACTTCATCGCCCTCACCGACCACCAGCGCAACTACTCCTACAGCGTCCCGGCCAAGGGCCTGGCGCGCCCGCAGGCGGACTACCCGTTCCTGCAGGGCCGCCCGCCGGTCCCCGCCAAGCTCCTCACCCTCGGCTCGCGCGAGCTCCGCGTCGTCAGCCGCCTGGAGCAGGCCGTCTGGAAGGGGGGCAAGCTGCTGCTGCGCGGCTACGCCGTCCCGGGCCACCTCGGCGCCGAGAGCCGCCTCGCCTCCCGCAAGGTGCTCGTCTTCCGCGAGGGCGGCAAGCGCCGCCGCGCGGTGGTCAACACCCGCACGGTCGCCTCGCCGATGGCCACCGTGAACGTCGCGCACCTCGCGCTGCGTCACGCCGACTGGGCCGGCTTCACGGCCGTCGTCGACCCGAGCACCTTCCAGTCCGGTGGCACCTGGCGCGACGGCATATGGACCACCTCCATCGCCGTCACCGGGGCCGGCGGCCTGCACCGCGCCCGCCTCAAGGGCGGCGAGTCCGACAGCGGCCAGAACCCGCCCGCCCACTGGGTGACCCCGGACGTCCGCATCCTGCCCCACATCCAGGGCTCCCTGACCATCCAGGTCGAGGTCGTCCGGGCCCGCGCCCTCGACGTCCGCCCTGCCGGCGACGACGCCGTCGAGATCGCCGGTGAGATCGCCGCCGAGCTCGGGGGCTCCGGCGCGACCCTGCGCGCCGAGCACGTCTCCACCGGCACCGTCCTCACCTTCCCCCTGGAGACCGCCGCCGCCAACGGCTCCGGCCGGGTCCCGTTCACCGTGCGCGTTCCGCTGGCCGACCTGGCCGCCGTACCGGACGGTGAGGTCGCGCCCGGCGAATGGTCCCCCGAGCCGTGGGCCCTCGCCGTCACCGGCACCGGCACCGACGACAAGGGCCACCGCCTCGTGCACGACGAGCGCGGCGGCTTCACCGGCCTGGTCCTCCCGCTGCCCGGCGGCGACACCGGCCGCACCGTCTTCGCCAAGCGCGGCAACACCGGTCACCTGACCCTCTCCGTGCAGCCGTGCCCGCCGCTGATCGACGAGGTCTCCGCCCAGGCTGGCGCCTTCACGCTGCGCGGCCGCTTCGCCGCCGCCACCGACGAGCCGTACGAGCTGGTCTTCCACAACGCGAGCGGCACCGAGTTCAGCTACCCCGTCACCCGTGACGGCGACCGCTTCGAGGCCGTCTTCGAGCCGGTCCTGCCCGAGTCCTACGCCGGCCGCGCCACCCTGCCCCACGGCCGCTGGTGGCCCACGCTGCGCCCGGTCGCCCAGGCGGGCACCACCGCGGGCCTGCTCGGCGTCGACCGCGGCGCCCCCGTCCAGTTCGCGCCCTCCTGCCTGCACGCCGGCCCCGTCGGCCTCACCCTGCACGGCCGCCGGATGCGGATCGAGGCCCGCTTCTACGACCGCATGGCGCTCGTCGCGGACGAGATGCTCACCCCGCACGACCGCTCCCGGTACGCCCAGCGCGTCCTGCGCGACGAGACGTACCCGGCGCGCCGAGCCCTGCCGCTGAAGGACATCGTCGTCTACGACACCTTCCAGGGTCAGGCCGCCGGCGACGCGCCGCGCGCCATCCACGAGGAGCTGGTGCGCCGCGGCGAGAAGCTGGACCACATCTGGCTGGTCCGCGACGGCCGTGCCGAGGTCCCGCCGACCGCCCGCGCCGTGGAGTACGACAGCGTCGAGGCCTGGGACGCCCTGGCCCGCGCCCGCTACTACGTCCTGAACGACAGCGTGGCGCGCCGCTTCCAGCGCCGGGCCGGCCAGGTCGTCGTCCAGACCTGGCACGGCACGCCGATCAAGGAGATCGGTCACGACTTCATCCACGACTACTACACCAGCCCCGACATCCTGGACGGGCTGGAGCACGACAGCGCCCAGTGGTCGCTGCTCGCCTCCCCGAGCTCGTACGCCACGCCGCTCCTGAAGCGGGCCCTCGGCTACAAGGGCGAGGTCATCGAGTCCGGCAGCCCGCGCACCGACGCGCTCGTCCGGCCCGACGCCGAGCGGATCGCCGAGGTCAAGCGGCGCCTGGGCCTGCCCGAGGGCAAGAAGGTCGTCCTCTACATGCCGACCTTCCGGGAGAACCGCGAGAGCTTCTCCGGCGGCTACAAGCTCGACCTGCACATCGACCTCGACGCCGCCCGCGAGGCGCTCGGCGAGGACCACGTCCTGCTGATCCGCGGCCACCACCGCGTCACCGAGCAGCTCCGCGACCCGGTCCGGGACGGCTTCGCCGTCGACGTGTCCCGCTGGCCGGACGCCACGGACCTGCTCCTCGTCGCCGACGTGCTGATCTCGGACTACTGCTCGGCGCTGTTCGACTTCGCGGTCACCGACAAGCCGATCCTGCTCTTCACGTACGACCTCGAGCACTACCGGAGCACGCTGCGCGGCTTCAACTTCGACCTGGAGGCGAAGGCGCCCGGCCCGATGCTGGCGGACTCGGCGAGCCTGATCGAGGCCGTCCGCAACGTCGACGCCGTCGGCGAGGAGTACAAGGAGGCGCGGGCCGCGTTCCGCGCCGAGTTCTGCGACCTGGACGACGGCCGCGCCACCGAGCGCGTCGTCGACCGGATGCTGGAGAAGGGCGCGAACCCGGAGGCCTGAGCCGAAGGAGTGCATTCCAGGCGTTGAACAGAGCCGCCCCGGGCCCACCGATGAACTTCGGGCCCGGGGCGGGTCTGTAGTGGGAGAAGGGGGTGCCGCGGAGCACCCCGTCCGCCCACCGCCCCGCCTGGAGGCAGTCATGAGCAGCAACGGCTTCACCACGTGCCTGTGGTTCGACGGCAACGCGGAGGCCGCCGCCGAGTACTACCTGTCCGTGTTCAAGGACGGCAGGCGCGGCCGGACCGGTCGTTACACCGAGGCGGGGCCCGGCCCGGCCGGCGAGGTGATGATCGTCGAGTTCGAGATCAACGGCCAGAAGTTCGTCGGGCTCAACGGCGGACCGCAGTTCCCGTTCACGGAGGCGATCTCCTTCCAGATCCACTGTGCGGACGAGGCGGAGGCGGACTACTACTACGACACGCTGACCAGGGACGGCGGCGAGGAGTCCGCCTGCGGCTGGGTCAAGGACCGGTTCGGCGTGTCCTGGCAGGTCGTCCCGCCCGGCGCGATCGACCTGGTGGCCGACCCGGACCCGGCACGGGCCGCCCGGGCCACCGCCGCGATGATGAAGATGAAGAAGCTCGACGTGGCGGAGATGCGCCGCGCCGCCGACGCCGCCTGACCGGGCGCCGGGACGGCCCGGCCGTCCGGTTCAGCCGGAGATCCGGGCCAGCAGCGCCGGCAGGGCGGTGCCGATCGGCTCCCGGATCACCTCGGCGGCGAGGGCGTCGTACGGGGTCTCCTCCGCGTTCACGATGATCAGGCGGGCCCCCGCCCCGGCGGCCATCCCGGCCAGCGAGGCGGCGGGCTGCACCTGGAGCGTGGACCCGACGGCGATGAAGACGTGGCAGCCCTTGGCGATGGCCACCGCCTGCGCCAGCACCTCCGGATCGAGGTTCTGGCCGAACATCACGGTCGCCGCCTTGAGGATCCCGCCGCAGGCCGCGCAGGCCGGGTCCGGATCCCCGGCGGCGACCCGGTCCAGCGCCTCGTCCATCCCGGAGCGGGCGCGGCAGGCCGTGCACACCACCTCCCGGGCGGTGCCGTGCAGCTCCAGCACCTTGCGCGCCGGCACCCCGGCCAGCTGGTGCAGCCCGTCCACGTTCTGGGTGATCACCCGCACGGGAGTGCCGCCGCGCTCCAGCTCGGCGACGGCCAGGTGCGCCGCGTTCGGCCGGGCGTCGAGCGCCCCGATCTCGGCGCGCATGCGCCAGGAACGGCGCCGGATCTCCGGATCCGCCATGTAGTACTCGTACGTCACGAGCTTCTCCGCATCGGGCTCCCGGCGCCACAAACCCTGCGGCCCCCGGTAGTCCGGAATGCCGGAGTCGGTGGACATCCCGGCCCCACTGAACACTGCGACGAGCGGCTTACCCATGGGCCCGACCCTACGGACCACCGGGGCCGTACCGCGACCGCATTACGGCCGGCCACGGCCACGGCCTGCCGCCGCCGTCCAGCGGAGCACGTCCCCGCGGTGAATCCCGCCCCCCACAGGAGTGAGATCCGGCCCGGTCCGGCCCGCGCCCCGGCCCGCCGGATACACATCCGGCATGAGACTCACGTCGTACGCGGTCGGCGCCGCGCTGCTCAGCCTGCTCGCGCTGCCGGCCCCGTCCTCCTCCGCCGCCGCGGCCGACCCGGCTCCGGCGCAGGCCCGCCTGCGGCACACCGCCGCCGACATCAGCCGCTTCCTGACCTCCTTCTACGGCAGCCACGGCCCCTCCGCCCACGACCGGTCCCAGCGGGTCTCCCAGCACCTCAAGGACAGACAGGCGCTGAGCCCGGGGCTGGACATACTGCTCTGCGCCCCGCAGGAGCCTCGGGACATCGCCGTCGGGCCGGTGACGGTGGCGCAGTCGGCGAACGTCGGCTGGGCCACGGTCACCACCCACTGGGCCACCGGCACCAGCGACACCTTCACGGCGTACGTACGCCTCGACTCGCAGCCGATCACGCTCGACGACGTCATCTGCGCGGGCTGAGCACCGGCGCGGGGCCGGTCGCCGCACCCGTAGGCTGGTCCCATGCCGACCGCCGTCCTGTACTGCTCCGATCCACTGAACGAGCGCCGGGTCGACGCCCACTTCGCGACGGAGGCCCGGCAGCTGCGCGCCGACGGTGCCGCCGTCCACCTCGTCGACCACGACGCGCTGACCGCCGGCGACGCCGAACGCGCGACCGCCCGCGTGCCCGTGGGGGCCGGACCGCTGCGGTACCGCGGCTGGATGCTCCCCGCCGACCGGTACGCCGAGCTCGACGCGGCCCTGCGGCGGCGCGGCGCCCAGCTCCTCACCGACCCCGACCGCTACCGGCGCGCCCACGAACTCCCCGGCTGGTACAGGACGTTCGCCGGACTCACCCCGGTCAGCCGCTGGCTGCCCACCGGCCCGGGCCAGGCCCCGGCCCCGGAGCGGCTCGCCGCCCTGGCCGCCGGGCTGCCGCCCGGGGCCGCCGTGGTCAAGGACTACGTGAAGTCCCGCAAGCACGAGTGGGACGCGGCCTGCTACATCCCCGACCTCGCCGACCGGACGGCCCTGCACCGGGTGGTGAGCCGGTTCGTCGAACTCCAGGGCGAGTTCCTGGCCGGCGGCGTCGTGCTGCGCGCCTTCGAGCCGTTCGGCGCGCCCGGTCCGGCGCCGGACGCGGCGCCCGGGGAGGTCCGCGTGTGGTGGCGGGACGGCGTCCCGCGGCTGGTCACCCCGCACCCCGACAGCCCGGCGGACGACTTCGGTCCACCGGGCGCGGCCGGCGGCGGCACCCGGCCCGGCCTGCCGGACCTCGATCTTGTGCGGGTCGCCGTCGAGGCACTGGAGTGCCCCTTCGTCACCACCGACCTCGCGCTGCGCGCCGACGGCGTCTGGCGGGTCGTCGAAGTGGGTGACGCACAGGTGAGCGATGTCCACCGGGACGTCGATCCGGCCGCCTTCACACGGCTGTTGACGGCCGATCGGCGCCCCTGACGGCCCGTCGCGCATCTGGTACAACACGGCACATGACGGGATTCGAGATCACCGGCGCGAGCGCCGCCGACATGGAACTGATGCGCACCTGGGCCGATGCCGAGGGCTGGAACCCGGGCGACTCCGACCGGTTCGCCGTCGCCGTCGCCGACCCGGGCGGCTTCCTCATCGGCCGGGTCGACGGCGAACCGGCCGCCTGCATCTCGGCCGTGCGGTACGGGTCGGGCTTCGGGTTCATCGGCTTCTACATCGCCGCCCCGGCCTTCCGCGGCCAGGGGTACGGGATCAGGCTCTGGGACGCCGGCATGGAGCGGCTCGACGGGCGGCTCATCGGCCTCGACGGGGTGGTCGAACAGCAGGACAACTACCGCAAGTCCGGCTTCGTCCATGCCTGGAACAACGTCCGCCACGAAGGCCGGCCGCAGCGTTCCGGCGCGGGCGGCCGGGCCGCGGCGACGGGCTCCGGCCGCGGCCCCGGCGCAGGCGGGGTCGCGGTGGTCGATGCCGCCGCGCTGCCCTTCGGCCTGCTCGCCGCCTACGACCGGCGCTTCTTCCCCGAGCCCCGCGACTCCTTCCTCTCCGCCTGGACCGCCCTGCCCGGCCGGACCGCGCTCGCCGCCGTCCGCGACGGCCGGATCGAGGGATTCGGCGTGGTCAGGCCGTGCAGCGGGGCCTCGCGGATCGGCCCGCTGTATGCCGCCACCCCGCAGATCGCGGCCGCCCTGCTGCAGCGGCTCGCCGAGCACACCCCGGACGGAGTGGTCGCCGTGGACGTGCCCGACGCGAACCCGGCCGCCACGGAGCTCGTGACGGGCCTCGGCCTCGTCCCCACCTTCGAGGCCGCCCGCATGTACACGGGCCCGGCGCCGGACCTCGAACTGTCCGGGCTGTACGGGGTGACGAGTCTCGAACTCGGCTGACACCCCCGGACGGCCGCCCCGACGCGCCCGGGGCCGGGCCGTCACCGTTGCGGCCCGACCCGGCCCCGCGTTCGACCTCGGCGGCAGCGATCCGCAGTGACCCGGGCGGCGGTCGCACGGCGCCGCCCGGTCCACCCGGCGCGCCCGGTCAGAAGTCGAACAGGGTGCCGCTGCTGTGGCGCAGCGCGCACGGGTTGGCGAAGGTGTACGAGTAGCTGATGCGCCGGCCCTTCCAGACCCCGTCGGCGGTGACCGTCATCGGGTTCCACTCCCGCGTGCAGTCGACGTTGGGCAGCGGTTCGGCGAGGACGTCCAGCCGGTCGGCGTGCGCCCGCAGTTCGGCGCACGCGGCGGCCGGGGACGGGTGGGTGCCGCGCGGAGAGGGCGAGCAGGACAGCGTCACCGCGCGCAGGGGTGTGGCGTACCCGGGGTCCGCCCCGGTGCTGACCACGAGGACGAGGGCGGACGGTGCGTACACGCTCTCGGTGCCGGTCGGTGCGGCGTCGGCGGTTCCGGGCCAGGCCAGCGCGGTGAGCGCGGTGAGCGCCATGGCGGCGGAACCGAGGCCGAGACTCCGTGCGATGGACCGCATTTCGAACTCCTTGAGGTGGGTGCTTCGGATAGCGGACAGGAGTCTTGCCGACCAGCGCGTTGAACGCCCGTTCGCACCGTGATTTTCCGTCACCGATCGTAAGCGAATGTATGCAGTCCGCAGCCGTGCGACGGCGCTGACCTGTGCGGGAGCGCGCCGCCGAAACGGCCGAACACACGCGCTGAAACCTTTGTCCGGGGGCCCTGGCCGGGTGGTTTACCGGGCTGTCACGAACCGGCGGCGGCGTGCGGGGCGTACAGGTCGAGCAGCCGGGTGCGGGTCTGCTGGAGGCGCATCGCGAGGACCCGTCCCACCCAGTGCCCGATGGCGGAGCCGAAGGTCGGGTCGGCGTCCATGAGCATCCGCACGGAGGTCGCGTCGAACTCGTAGGCGCGTACGGGGGTCATCGCCTCCGCGCTGAGCTGCCAGACGTACGGCGGGAAAAGCCAGGACCAGCCGACGAGCTCCCCGGGGCCGAGGTTCTCGACGGGGGCGGGCCGCCGGCCGCCGGACGCGGGGATCTGCAGGGTCACCGTGCCGGAGCGGACGATCCAGAAGGACTCGGACGGCGTGCCCTCGTCGAAGATCCGCGCGCCCTCGGGAAAGTTGACCTCGCGGGCGTGGGACATCAGCCGGCCGCGGTGTTCCGGGGAGAGCACTGCGGCGATTCGGATGGGGGAAGGTGTGCTCACGACGGCCTCCGATCAGGGCCCCCCGCTACCCCCAGTGTGGCCGACATCCGCGCGATTGCGGCCGGTGGCGGCGCCACCGTTTGCCGTCAGTCCTCGGCACCGGCCTCCAGACAGGCCAGCTCCATCGCGTCGAGGACCGCCTCGTGGCTGCGCCGGCTCAGCTCGGCCACGTTCTCGATCTGCGCCGTGGCCCAGGACGCCAGCGTCATGACCAGGACCCGCAGTCCGTCCGTGCCGTACTCGGCGAGGATCTCGTCGGCCACGGCCATCGCGTCCTCGGGCACCCGCTCGGGCGGCTCCAGCCCGGCGAGGCCCCGCAGCATCACCAGGGTGCGGCGGGAGATCTCCGGGGTCATCCTCGCCAGCCGCAGGTCTTCTTCCTCGTCCACCGGTTCCGCCGCCTTCCCGTGCCCTCGCCCTGCCTGTCCGTTCCTCCACGGCACGGTAGAGGCCGACGGCCGCGCGCGCGTGGTTTTCGGCCCGGCCGCCTCACGGAAACCGGGGGGCGTACGGGTTCCCCGGATGCCGACCGGCCGGTAACTTGTCCGCGGCGGTCGCCCGTCCCCGGCGGCCCTGCTCTGCCGCCCCCTGCCGACCCCCTGACCGCCGTCGAGCAATTTCGCATCCAATACGCCAAGTGTGGTGAACGGACCGGCGAATCGGCCTAGGGTGCGCCCTACCGACGGCCGGGCGGGACGGCGCCCCGCTCCGGCCGCCACCGCACCGCGCACAGCGATCGGATGCACACCCAACTGGGGGTCTCATGCACAGATCCAGAGGGCTGGCGGCCGCGCTCGCCCTGTCTCTGGCCGGGACCGCCGCGGGGGTCGGTCTCGGCCTCCTCCCGCAGGCGGCAGCCGTCACCCCACCCGTGGCCTTCACCGCCGACGCCCTGCCCACCTGGCAGCCCGACGGCGTCGTCTGGGCCCTCGCCGAGGCCGGCGGTACGGTCTTCGCCGGCGGCACCTTCTCCGCCGTACGGCCGCCCGAGGGCGGCGCCGGCACCGAGCAGCCCGCCGTGAACTTCGTCGCGCTCGACGCGGCGACCGGCGCCCCGACCTCCTGCCGACTGTCCTTCACCATCGGCTCGGGCACCGCCACCGTCCGCGCCCTCGCCCTGTCCCCGGACAAGAAGACCCTCTACGCCGGCGGCTACTTCGGGGCGGTCAACGGCACCCCGGTCTCCAGCCTCGCCGCCGTCGACGTGGCCACCTGCACGGTGAACACCTCCTTCCGCCCCGCGTTCGCGGCGACCGTTCGGGCCCTGGCGGTCACCGGGGACACCGTCTACGCGGGCGGTGACTTCCTGACCGTCGCCGGGCAGCCGCGCGAGCGGTTCGCCGCCGTCGCCGCGTCCGACGGTGCGCTGAAGCCCTTCCGGGCCGACGCGGACGAGCCGGGCCGGGCCGTCGAGGTCACCCCGGACGGCCGGGGCGTCATCCTCGGCGGCGACTTCTTCACCGTCAACGGCACGAACACCCACGCCCTGGCCGTCGTCGACGCCGCCAGCGGCGCGCTCACCCGGGCGTACCCGAACTTCATCGAGACCAACTCCGTCGTCAAGGACATCGCGACCGACGCGACCGGCTTCTACACCGCCAACGAGGGCACCGGCGGCGGCGTCTTCGACGGCCGGATCGCGCTCGACCTGGCCGGCTTCGGCCAGCGCTGGCGCGACACCTGCCTCGGCGCCACCCAGGCCGTCCTCCCGTACCAGAACGTGCTGTACAGCGCCTCGCACGCCCACGACTGCTCCAGCGTCGGTGAGTTCCCCGACGGGCAGCGCCACCACCTGCTCGCCCAGCCGACCGCCGGCACCGGCAAACTGGGCTGGGCCCCGGACACCAACGACGGCATCGGCGAGGGCATCGGCCCGCGCGTGATGGCGGTCGGCTCCCGCGGCGGCGTCCAGTACCTCTGGGTCGGCGGCGAGTTCACCACCGTCAACGGGGCTGCACAGCAGAGCCTGACCCGCTTCGCCTCCACCGGGGACACCGGCGCGCCGACCACCCCCCTCGCGAGCGCGGCCAGCTTCCGGCCCGGTGAGGTGCAGGTGCGCTGGCGCACCGGCCTCGACCTCGACGACAGCACCCTGACCTACCGGATCCACCGCAACGGCGTGGCCACCCCGATCGCCACCGTCACCGCCGACTCGCTGTTCTTCAAGCGCCCGCAGGCGTCCTGGACCGACACCACGGTCACGCCCGGCCAGACGTACACGTACCGGGTCAGCGCCACCGACGCGGCCGGCAATACCAGCGCACTGTCGGCGACCGCCACCGTGACCGTGCCGCTGTCGGCCGACGCGTACGCGGACCGCGTCCGCTCCGACGGCGCCCAGCTGTACTGGCGCTACGACGACACCGTCCTGCCGTACGCCGCGGACTCCTCGGCCGGGGGCACCGAGAACGGCGTGCACCTGGGCGCCCCGTCCCTGCGCCAGAGCCCGGCGGCGGTCTCGGGAGCGAGCACGGCGATCGGGTTCAACGGCACGGACACCCGCGTCTACGGGGACCGCCGCCAGACCGTCGGCAGCAGCTGGTCCGTGGAGACCTGGTTCAGGACCGGCACCACCCGCGGCGGCAAGCTCGTCGGCTTCGGGAACAACCAGACCCGCGGCAGCAGCCAGTACGACAAGCACCTCTACATGACCAACGAGGGACGCCTCGTCCTCGGCGTCTACACCGGGGCGACCCGCACCCTCACCACCGCCGGCAGCTACAACGACAACAGGTGGCACCACGTCGTCGGCACCCAGGGCCCCGGCGGCATGGTCCTGTACGTCGACGGCGTGCAGCAGGGCACGCTCGCCGTCACCACGCACGAGAACTACTCCGGCTACTGGCACGCCGGCGGCGACAGCCTCGGCGGCTGGCCGAACCGCCCCACCAGCGAGTTCTGGGCCGGCCAGCTCGACGAGACCGCCGTCTACGGCAGCGTGCTGAGTGCGGCGCAGGTCCGCGACCACTACACCCTGGCCTCCGCCCCCGCCGACACCGTCGTCCGCGTGACCGCCGCCGAGGACACGTACGCGAACGCCGGTGCCCCCGACGGCAACTACGGGACCTCCGGTTCGCTCGCCGTGCGCGGCACCCCGCTGTACCAGAGCCACCTGCGCTTCGACCTGCCCGCCGCGCCCGCGGGCACGGTCCTGAAGTCGGCCGTGCTGTCGGTGAAGACGAGCACGATGAGCGGGGCCGGGACCACCGACACGGTGTCGGTGGTCCCGGTCACCGGCGCCTGGACGGAGAGCGGGACCACGTACGCCAACCGGCCCGCGCTCGGCGGCCCCGCCCTCGGCAGCTTCGCGGGCATCCCCGACGGCTCGGCCGTAGACACCACGGCCCTGTCCACGGCGGCCGTCGGAGCCGCACTGGGCACCGCCTACAGCGTCGCCCTGACCGGATCCGGCACGGACGCGCTGTGGCTGTGGTCCTCCGAGGCCCCGGCCAACGAGGGGACACCGCAGCTCACGCTGACCTTCGGCGCCCCGTAACGGCCGCGGCGCCGGCCGCGCCGGCCGGGGGAGTGCGTCCGCACCCGCGTCCTCACAGGTCGTAGGTGAGGACGTACTCCACCGAGGTGTCGCCGTGGCGGCACTCGAACGACCCCGAGCCCGTCAGCCCGGCGAGCTCGCCCGTCCCCGACCCCGGAACCACCTCGAAGCCGCACCGGGTGCCGCCGGCGTCGAACGTGCCGTCCTCCCGGAGCACGAAGGCCCCCTTGCGGCCGTCGAGGCTGCCCGACAGCAGCTCCAGACCCGTGTACGAGCCGATGTTCTCCCCCGTGTACGTGATCGTGTAGGTGCAGGTCGTCGCCTCCGCCTCGATGCCCCCGGTGAAGGAGTTCACCACCGTGGAGCGGGCGATCCGCGGAACGGAGTCGGCCGCGCCGACCGGCTGCTCCTCCCAGCCGGCGAACGTGAAACGACCCGTGGTGCGGACGGACATGGGGAACCTCCCGGTGCTCGACGAGCCGGGCGGGATCCAGTTCCCCGCCCGGCACGGACACCAGCCTGTCCGGGATACCTGACACCCTCCGTCAGGTATCCCGGACGCACTGCGGACAATGGCCCCATGCGCGCCGACCGCCTCCTGTCCCTGCTCCTGCTGCTGCAGAACCGCGGCCGGATGACCGCCCCGGAACTCGCCGCCGAGCTGGAGGTCTCCGTCCGCACCGTCTACCGGGACGTCGAAGCCCTCGGCGCCTCCGGCGTCCCCGTCCACGCCGACCGCGGACCCGCCGGCGGCTACCGGCTGATGGACGGCTACCGCACCCGCCTCACCGGTCTCACCGACACCCAGGCCGACTCCCTCTTCCTGACCGGTACGCCCGGCCCCGCGCAGGACCTCGGCCTCGGCGCCGACCTGGCCGCCGCCCGGCTGAAGCTCCAGGCCGCCCTGCCCACCGCACTCGCCGACCGGGCCCGGCGCATCGAGGGCCGCTTCCACCTCGACGCCACGGCCTGGTTCCGGGACGCCGACCCCGTCCCGCACCTGGCGCGGATCGCACAGGCCGTCTGGGACCAGCACGTCCTGATCGTCCGCTACCGCCGCTGGAACGGCGAGGAGCGCGCCGGCCGCTCCCTGCACCCCCTCGGGCTCGTCCTCAAGGGCGGCATCTGGTACCTGGTGGCCACCGGCGCCGAGGACGGCGACGACCGGGTGCGCACCTACCGGGTGTCGCGGTTCCAGGACGTGGCCACCGGCCCCGGAGGGTTCGCCCGGCCGCCCGGCTTCGACCTCGCCGGGTACTGGGAGGAGTCCGCCCGCCGCCTGGACGACGCCCTCCACCACCAGACGGCCCTCGTCCGGCTCTCCCCGCGCGGCCGGCGCCTGCTGCCCATGCAGTTCGGGGCGGCCGGCACCCGAGCCCTCGCCGACGCCGAGCCCGCCGACCCCGACGGCTGGGTCCTCGTCCGCCTGTCCGTCGAGACCCAGTCCGTGGCCGTCGGCGACCTTCTGCGGCTCGGCACCGAAGCCGAGGTCCTCGGCCCGCCCGAGCTGCGCCGCGCCCTCGCCGACACCGTCGCGGCACTCGCCGAGCGGTACCGGTGAGCGCGGCCGCGCCGCGGTCAGCGCGGCGGTTCCACCTCCAGGAAACGGCGCCCGCGGGGACCGCGGTACAGGAGGCAGACCCAGCCCAGCGCCTCCAGTGCCGCCGCGCAGGCTCCCAGCCGCTCCCGTTCCTCCCGGGCCGCGCCGCCGCCCGGCGGGCCGACCCAGGTCACCTCGACCCGGCCGCCCGGCGGCGGGCCGGCCGCCACCCGGTAACCGGTGCGCGTCCGCCGGCCCTCCGCGTCCACCGCGGACGCCGGAAGACCGGCCGCCTCCAGTGCGAGCGCCACGGCGCGCGGCATCTGCCGCAGCTCCCACGCGGCCGGGGCCGCCGGGCCCGTCCCGCCGTCCAGCACGCGCCGGATCTGCAGCAGGCCCTCGTACGCCGTGCGCACCTCGCCCGCCCGCTCGGCAGTGGCGGGCACGGCCGGCCCGTCACCGGTCGCCGGCTCGAACCGCTGCCCGGCCGGGGCCATCGTCCACCTCCTGAGTGCGCCGCATGAGTACGCGGTATGAGTACGTCACGGCCAACTCCTGAGTATCCGCCCCGATTCCCCGGCGGCCCGCCGCTGCTGGAATGGCGGCATGACTTCCGACGCCCCGCGCGGTGCGCACTGCCCGCCCAGCTCCCCCCGCCCGCGCCTGCAGCAGGTGACCGTGGCCGGTTCGGCCCTGGCCGTGGCGCTGCTCCCGCTCGTGGTGGGCGTCCTCGTGGCCAAGGGCATGGCCGCCGACCCGCACACCCCCGTCAACGCCCTCATCACCAGCGGGGGCCAGCGGGCCGGCCTGCCCCGCGGCGAGTGGCGCCGGCGCGGCCGCACCACGATGAGCCGCCTGCGCACCGTCCGCCACCACACGGTCCGGCGCTGCGCGGCCGTCCGCTCCCGACGCGCCTGCGCCCCCTGAGCCCGGACGGCCCGTCAGCGCCCGTTCTGCCGCATGCACAGGTCCACGATCGACGGCGGCACCGCGCCCTCCACCGCCGCGCACGGTTCCTCCCCACCGGATGCCGGCACCGGCGCCGGCCGCGGCTCGGGTGCGGGGGAGTGCTGCTGCCGCAGGGCGCGACGGGGCGAGGGGCCCTGCGGGTGCGCCCGCCGGGGCGCGGCCGGGTCCACGGGCCGTACGGCGGACGTCCGGCCCGCAGCCCGGGCCGGGGCGATGGCGGCCGCAGGGGACGGCGGCCGCTCCGGCAACGGGGCCGGCTCCCGCTGCGCGGACTGCGGCCGGGACCGCGCCGGGGGGGCCGCGGCCGGTGTCGGCCGGGGCGGACGTGCCGCGCGGGACGGGTCGCGCGATGGCACCTGGGTCCCGGACGGCGGGGCGGACGTACGCGTCGGAAGCGGACCGCGCGGTGCGGGCGGAGGCGGTGGCGACCCCATCGAGGCACAGCCGGTGCTCGCGAGCAACGCGACGAGGGACAGGGGAAGGGCCCGGCGTAGCTGCATTCGACCACGATGCCGCACCGCCGGGCCGACACGACCGCCCCGTTCACACGTCCGAGGGATGTCGTCGAACGCCTGCCCGCATCGGTGTCCGGCGCGCCGGACGGATGGGGCAGTTCGGACAGGAGGCTTGACCGCACCCGTCCCGGGCGGCAAGAGTGCGCCGGTCAGGCAGACAAGAGGACCACCGTACGAGTCGCACATCGGAGACAGCCCAGATGCCCCTACCGGTTCGCTTCCCGCGTGTCCCGGCAACGCCCCGCGGCGCCGGCCTCCCGGCCGCCGCCCGGACGGCTCCCGCTCCCGTTCCGGTTCGCGCCGCGCGGCGGCGCACTGCCTGACCGGCGCAGGGCGCCGGGTTCCGGCGGGCGGTACCCCCACCGCCGCACGGATCCCCGCCCCGCCCCGGGAGACCACCGTGTCCCACCACCCCGATGACAGCGGGCCCGTCCCCGAGGCGCCCCCGCTCGCACCCGCCCACCCGGCCCCCGTGGCCGACCCGACCCTGCCCGTCCGACCCGAGCCCGGGCCGTGGCCGGAGTCCGGCCGCGCCGCGGCCGCGTTCGACGCCTCCTGGTCCGCGCACGGCCCCGAGAAGCCCGAAGACGCCCCCGAACCCGGGTCCGACACGTCGCACGGCGCCGCGCGGTCCGGCCGACGGCACGCCCGCCGGGGCCGCCCGGAGGGCCGCCGCAACCGGCTCCCGTGGGCGGCGGGCTCGCTGCTCCTGGTCGGCGCGGCCGGCGTCCTGGCGCTGTGGCCGGGCGACTCCGAACCGGAGAACGATCCCTCCGTACGACGGCCCGACCTGTCCGTCCCGGTACTCCCCGGAGCCAATCCCAGCACCGGCGAAAGCCCCTCGTCGACCCCGTCCGCACGGGCCACCGCGACCTCGTCGGCCGCGGCCAGTCCGTCCGCGAGCCCCTCCGAGAAGCCGCCCGCGCCCAGCCGGTCGGCGTCCACACCGCCCGAGCAGCACCAGACGCTGCGCATGGGCGACCAGGGCCCGGAAGTGACCGCCCTCCAACAGCGCCTGCAGGGGCAGGGTTTCACGTACGTGCACATCACCGGTGTCTACGACGGCCAGACCAAGCGCGGTGTCGCCCAGCTCCAGCGCGACCGGGACATCAAGGGAGACCCGACGGGCACCTACGGGCCGGCCACCCGGGCCGCGTTCGGCATCTGACGCCGGTGCCGTGACCGGAAAGGTCCACCGACGCACCGCACCGGACGCCGCGAGCCGCCAAACCCTTCCGGACACAGCACTAGCACCAAGAAAACCGGTGGACCAGCGGAAATGCCCCGACGGACAGTGGGCGGCGTCCACGCACACCAAAGGAGCCGCCGATGTCCACCCTACGGGTCACCGTCGAGGAACTGACCGTCCACGAGCACCCCAACGCCGACGCGCTGGAGCTGGCGCAGGTGGGCCTCTACCGCGCCGTCGTCGCCAAAGGCGCCTACCGCACCGGCGAGTTCGCCCTCTACATCCCCGAACAGGCCGTCCTGCCCGCCGCGTTGATCGAGGAGCTCGGTCTGACCGGCCGGCTCGCCGGCTCCGCCGCCGACCGGGTCCGAGCGGTCCGGCTGCGCGGCGAGCTCTCGCAGGGCCTCGTCTGCCGGCCGCGGGCGCTGGCCGACGTCGACCTGGCGCGCGCCGCCCGGGAGAACACGGACTTCGCGGAGTCGCTCGGCATCACCAAATGGGTCCCGCCGATCCCCACCACCATGAGCGGGGACGTGGAGGCCGCCCCCGACCTGCTGCCGTGGGTCGACATAGAGAACCTGCAGCGCTACCCGCACATCTTCGAGGCCGGCGAGCAGGTCGTCCTCACGGAGAAGCTGCACGGCACGGCCTGCCTGATGACGTACCTCGCCGGCGACGGCACCGTCCTCGTCTCCTCCAAGGGCTTCGGCTCCAAGGGCCTGGCCCTCAAGGACGACGAGCGCAACCTGTACTGGCGGGCCGTCCGGGGCCACGGCGTCCCCGAGGTCGCCGCGAAGCTCGCCGCCCGGCTGGGAGCGACCCGGATCGGCGTGTTCGGCGAGGTGTACGGGTCGGGCGTCCAGGACCTGGCGTACGGGGCGACCGCGCGCGCCGCCGACGCGCCCCCCGGGTACGCCGTCTTCGACGTGTCCGCCGAGATCGACGGACAGGTGCGCTGGCTGGACCCCGCGGAGCTCTTCGCGGACGGCGAGCTGCCCCTCGTACCCCGCCTGTACGAGGGCCCGTACGACCTGGACACCGTCCTGGAGCGGGCCACCGGCCGGGAGACCGTCTCGGGCCGCGCCGTCCACATCCGGGAGGGCGTCGTCATCCGCCCCGCGGTCGAGCGGTACAGCCCGGTCGTCGGCGGCCGGGCCATCGCCAAGGCGGTCAGCCCCGCGTACCTGACACGCAAGGGCGGCACCGAGTACGAGTGACGCGCGTGCCCTGACGCGGTGGCGCCGTCCTCTCGTGGTGAGATGAGCCACCGACGGTTCCACTGCGGAGAGGCCGGACAGATGTCCCAGGACACCATGCGGGCGATGGCGTACGAGACGTACGGCGGGACGGAGGTGCTCTCCGAGACCCGGCTGCCGCTGCCGAAGGTCGCCCCCGGCGAGGTACTCGTCAAGGTCAGGTGCGCGGGGGTCAACCCCGTCGACTGGAAGATCATGTCGGGCGGCCTCGACGGCCTGATGGACGTCATGTTCCCCGTGGTGCCGGGCTGGGACGTCTCGGGGACGGTCGAGCGGGTCGGCATCGACGTCCCCGAGTTCGCCGTCGGCGACGAGGTGATGGCGTACGCCCGCAAGGACCACGTGCACGGCGGCACCTTCGCCGAGTACGTCAGCGTGCCCGTACGCGCCCTCGCGCCCAAGCCCGCCTCCCTCACCTGGCAGGAGGCGGCCGGCCTGCCCCTGGCCGGGCTCACGGCCTACCAGCTGCTCACCCGCCTCGGCACGGGCAAGGACGACACCGTCCTCATCCACGGCGCCGCGGGCGGCGTCGGCTCCTTCGGCGTGCAGATCGCCCGGGCGCTGGGCGCCCGGGTCATCGGCACCGCCTCTCCCCGCAACCACGACCGGCTGCGCGAACTCGGCGGCGAGCCCGTCGAGTACGGGGAGGGCCTGGTGGACCGGATCCGCGGGCTCGCCCCCGACGGCATCACCGTGGGCGCGGACTTCGTCGGCGGGGTCCTGGACGTCACCACCGCGGTCCTGGCGCCGGACGGCCGCCACGCCTCCATCGCCGACCACAGCGTGCTGGGCGCGGGCGGCCAGTGGATGTGGGTCCGGCCGCTCGGCAGTGACCTCGCCGAGCTGGGACGCCTCGCCGACAGCGGCAGCCTGAAGGTCACCGTGGCCGAGACCTTCCCCCTCTCGGACCTCCCGGCGGCCTTCGCCCTCAGCCAGCAGGGCCACACCGCAGGCAAGATCATCATTACCCTCTGAACCCCGCCCGCAGGATCCGGGCCGCCCGGAGCGAGCCCGCCACCATCTTTCCCCCCGCCCCGACCCCCGGCCGTTCCGCCGGGGCTGCCGGGAAGCCCCGGTGCCCTGCTCCACCCCGCCCGACCGAAGACGTCCTCAGGGCAGGGTGGGCACCGAACCGCAGCGCGCGCGGAGGACCTCGACCCCCGCCAGGCCGGCGCACCAAGGGGAGGTCACGGCCGCGAGCCGGGCCGCGTCCGGCGGCCGACTGCCGAGCCCGATCGCGAAGTCCGCCGAACGGGACGAGGCCGCGAAGGGCCGCGGCCAGGCGTGCGCGTCCCGGACCCCGGCCTCGGCCAGCGCCCCGAGCAGGGCCCGCATCCGTCCCCGCGCCCGGCCCAACGACTCCTCGAACTCCCCCGGGCTGTCGCCCCGTACGCTCACCACGGCCCAGGCGGCGTGCCGGCGGTGCAGTGCCGGCGGCACGAGCAGCCCGTCACCGGCACCGGACTCCACCAGCTCCCAAGCCCGGTACAGCTCCTGCCCGACCAGGTCGCGCAGGCCGGCGCCCACCTGGGCCGTGCAGCTGCGCACCGGCTCGGAAGGCGTGAGGACGGTGACCGGGTCGGAGTCGTCCACGACCGGGCCCCCGCCCGCGGGGAAGAGGCCGACCGGGGTGCGCCAGTCCCAGGCGGCCCAGGTCCCGAAGAACTCCCGGAGCAGGCCGGCCGGGGACAGGTCGGCGGCTTCGCGGACCGTCCGCGCCGCCAGCACCGCCCAGGCGAGCCCCGGCAGCCCGCCGAACGGCGCCGAGTCCAGGCCGCGGACCCGGGCCCAGGCCTTCACCTGCCGGGCCAGTGCCGCGAACGCCGCCTGCCGGGGCCCCTCGGAGCCCACGTAGCCGCGTACCGCATCGGCGTCGCTGACCGCGCTCAGCGCGATCGCCGCCGCCTCGCCGAGATCCGCCCGGCGCTCCACGGCCCGCGCCGGATCCACCGCCCCCGTGGGGACGACCACCAGGTCCACGTCCAACCCGTCGACGCGCAGCCGGAGCCCCGGCACCCGGGCGCCCGTCACCTCCCGGATCCGCTCGGCGGCCCGCGGCAGGGCGGCCGCGACCCGGGCCCGTACGTCCGCGAGGTCGACCGTGCCGGGCAGGGCCGCGACCAGGTCCAGGTCCGCGCCGGGCAGGGCGCAGCCCATGCGGCGGGATCCGGCGACGTGGACCACCCCGTCGGGCAGCGCTCGCGCGATGCACGCGGCAACGTCGCGGCCGAGGTCACCGACGCCCGAGGCGGCTCCGGCCCCCGAGGCAGCCCCCGCCCCCGAGGCAGCCCCCGTCTCCGGGCCGATCCCCGTCTCCTCCGGCACCCACCGCACCGTGCCCGTACCGAGCTCCACCGTCGCCCGGACCCGCATCGGCTCGTCCCCGCGCCGCGAGAGCACCGCGAGCTCCCCGACCCGGGCCGGGAACGACGCCCCGGCGCCGCCCAGCCGCGCCGTGTACTCCGCCAGCGCCCGCTGCGGATCCGTGCTGCGCCCCAGCGTCAGGTGCGGGGTGTACCCCTCGCCGCGGCCCCGGCAGCCGGGGAACCGCGCGGTGAGCTCCCGCCGCAGCTCCTGCCAGGGGGCCTCGCCGGCGGCGGCCGGGTCCAGCCAGAGCACGGCGTCCCCGCGCAGCCCGAAGCTGTGCACGCCCGCCAGCCGCACCCCGAACGGGGCCGTCGTCGCGGCCGCCTCGGCCAGCAGCGGCAGCGCCTCCTCGAAGGAGGACTCGGCGACGAAGCCGAACAGCAGGTTCACGTGCGCCGGCCAGCGGTCGGCCGCCGGGTCGTGCTCCCGGCGCAGCCCTTCGACGGCGTCGTGGTGCGGTGGCAGCCACGCCACGGCCGTGTGCGCGGTCGCCGCTCCGTCGAACACCGCACCCGCGGCGTCCGACCCGGCCCCCACCCCTGCCGCCGGGCCGCTCTCCCCGGAGAAGTCCAGCACGGCCCCGACCCCGTAGTGGTCGGAGGCGAACAGCCCGTCGGCCGCCGGGGCGTCCCCCGTCAGCACCGCCCGGCGCACCTCGGCCCCCGCCGACCGCAGCAGGACGCGGTCCAGCCGGCCGGGACGTCCCGACAGCGAGCCCACCGCGGCGAGCGGATTGGCCACCGGGTCGAAGGTCGGCGTGGTGTCCCGCGCCCCGTGCACCTCGCTCCACGCGTCGCGCATGCCGAGCACGGCCGCGGGCCCGTCCGGCCCGCCGCGGCCGTCGTTGAAGTCGCCGAGGAGCGCCACGTCGGCATCGATGCCGCTGAACCCCTCGCGGATGCGGGCCAGTTCGCTGCCGCGCCGCTCGGCGCCGTTCTCAGTGTGATCGCTCGTCAGGTGGACGCAGGCCACGACGAGCGGACCGCCGGCCGTGTGCACCGTCACCGCCGTGACGGCCTTGTACGGCCCCAGCTCGTGCACCCCGGCCTCCGCCACCGGCAGCCGGCTGAGCAGGAGCAGCCCGCTCCCGGCGACGTCCTTGCCGGCCGGGTCGGTCCCGAGGGTGTACCCGGCCCGCACCCAGGGCTGCGCCAGCAGCATGCCGAGCAGTTCGGGCTCGACCTCCTGCAGCGCGATGACGTCGGCGTCGGCGGCTTCGAGCGCGGCGAGCAGCAGCGGCCTGCGCCGCTCGGTGGCGATGTGCGGGGCGTCGTACCGGTCCCACAGGGTGTTCCAGGTCAGCAGCCGCACCCGCCCGGGAGCCGCAGCCTCCAGCGGGCCGTCCGCTGACGGCGGACCGTCGGCCGCAGGAGCAGCGCCGCCCGCAGGACGGGCACCACCCGCGACGGGGGCGTCGGTGGGCCGCCAGCCACCGGCGGCGGGATCCCAGGCGTGCGGGGTGCGGGCGGTGAAGAACGGGGCCCGCAGCAGGCGCGGGGCGCGGACCCGCCCGGCCCGGGTGGAGTCGATGGCGTCGAGGCCGCTGGCCCGGTCCCAGACGAGCTCGCCGTCCGCCTCGACGAACAGCACCCGGTGCCAGGGGATGTCGCCGCCGGGCACGAACGCGGGCAGCGGGATCCGCTTCGGCGGGGCCCCGCGCTGGTGCAGGCCGAGCACGAACCGCGCCGGGTCGAACCGGGGGTCCCAGCGGACCTGGTGGTACAGCTGCTCACTGGTACGCATCAGCAGTTCCCGTCCGTGGTGGCGAGGGTTCCTGCGGTGTCCTCGACGGTGCCGCCGGCGCCGATGTACCGGATGCGGTGCGCCTGCCCGTCCCCCGGGTACGGCGGGCTGAACCGGTGCAGCTGGGAGGCGAGCACCTGGGGCGGCACCGGGTGGGGCCGTACGGTGTTGCGCCGCATCAGCTCCGCCTCCTCCACCAGCACCACGGCATGGGTGACCAACGCGTCGCGGCGGGCGGCGACCGCGCCGGCCAGCCCGCGCTGCTGCGCGGTGAGGGAGGTGGCGTCCCAGACGACGGTGCCGCCGCCGGCCAGCGCCGCGTCGAGCCGGTCCAACCCCTCGCGCAGCACGTCCGCGTTGGCGCGTTGGTCGGCCCGGGAACCCCGGGCGGCCCGCAGGTCGTCGAGGCTGACGTACGCGGCCACCCCCGGCAGGCTCCGCGCGTACGTGCTCTTCCCGCTGCCCGACGGCCCGCACAGCTGCACCAGCTTCGGGTAGCCGCCGTCCCGCCAGCGCCAGGTCGCGGCCACGGCCTCCTCGGCGGTGGAGATCCGGCCGCGCCCGAACGCCTCGACGGCCTCGGCCCAGCAGCGGTCCGCCGCGTCCGGGTCCCGGTCGGCGAGGGCGGTCCGCACCCCGGCCCGCAGCGGGCCGAGGGGGTCGGGGCCGAACAGCCCCTCCTCCTGCGCGTACAGCGCGGACCACTCGACGCACTCCCCGGCCGACGCCCCGGCCCCGGCCCCGGGTCCGGCCCCGGCGGCGTCCGCCGGATCCCCGGACGCCCCGGTCCCGGCGGCGTCCGCCGGATCCCCGGACGCCCCGGTCCCGGCGGCGAGCGCGTGCAGCACCCCGAGGTCGGCCGCGCAGGCCATCCGGACCAGCCCGGCCCGGCGCAGCTCGTCGGGGAACGGCTGCCGCAGCCGCGGGTAGAGCCCGACCAGGTCGGCGACCCGGCGGGCCAGTGGCATGCCGAGCGGGCCCGCCGCCAGCTGCGCCGCGACGCGGGCCCGCGGGGTGCGGTGCAGCAGGGCCGCGAGGACGCCGGCCAGCCGGGCGTCCCCGGTGCGGCCCAGCGCGTCGAGCCGCCCCGCCACCTCGGCGACGACGGCATCGACGGCACCACCGCGAGCCACTGCCACGAGCCCGGCCGCAGTCCCGGCCACGACCTCGGCCGCAGTGCCACCCGGACCCCGGTTCGGGCCCGGACCGGGCTCCGGCCCCACCTCCGACCCGGCTCCCGGCCCGCCTCCCGCCCCGCCCCGGAGGCCGAGGGCGGCCGTCAGCCCGGCCACGTCCGGTTCGGCGCCCGACCGCACCGCCCACAGGGCGGCCTGCGGGCCGAGCCCGTTCGGCACGACGGGGGCGTACATCCAGTGCGTGTCGGTCTGCACGTGCCCACCGCGGACCCACTTGGCCACGCACCGCCCGAAGTCGGCACGGTCGAAGCCGGCCGACGTCCGTACGACGTAGCCCTCCTGCCGCGCGGTGTCGACGCGCAGCCGGCGCAGGGCCCGCTCGTCGAAGACGCCCCGCCACAGCACGCGCGGGGTCGGCACCCCGAGACCGTGCAGGAAGCGCACCGTGCGGTCCCAGTCGAGGCAGTGCTCGCCGTCCCACACGGAGAACCCGTAGAACCAGCCGTCGAGGTCCTCGTAGGGGATCGAGTGCCGGGCGTACAGGTTCTCCCCGCACACGCGCCGGCCGGCGGGTATGCCCGCGCCGATGCGGCTCTGCAGGCCCTTGACCCAGGCGCGCGAGGGGTGGTGGCCGGAGTCGAGGGAGCGGGCGTGCAGGCCGTCCGCGTACAGGGTGGTGTTCTCCCCGTCGAGCTTCTCGGTCACGACGACCTCGCGCCCGGCGAGCCCCGCGAGTCCGGCGGCCCGCACGTCGTCCGCCGTCGTCCCCGGCGACCACGGCAGGTGCGGGGTGCGGGGGTAGTGCGTGCGCATGAGGGGCTCCTGCTCGACGACGTGGTGCCAGGTCACTGTAGGTATCCGGCCCGGCCCCCTCCACCCAATATCCGCCTTAGCGGACCGCCCGGGCAGCCGCGTCAGGCCTGCCGGCCGGCGAGGAGGGCGAGGATCTCCGCGGTCGGGCGGACGTCGCCGTAGCTGCGGTAGACCGTCGCCAGGGTGGCGTTGTGGGCGGCGTCGCTGCGCGTCGCGCACGCGTCGGCCGCCAGGACGACGCGGTGCCCGAGCGTGGCCGCGTCCCGCACGGTGGCCTCCACGCACACGTCGGTGACCAGCCCGCACACGAGGACCGTGTCGACACCGCGCTCGTCGAGCACCTCGGGCAGCGGGCAGTGCCCGGGGAAGAACGCGGAGGCGGCGCTCTTCTCCACCACCGGATCCTCCGGTGCCGGCACCAGCTCGGGCCACAGCCGGTCCGCCACCGTGCCCGCGCCGCCGGCGAGCCGGTAGCGCTCGGCGACCTCCGGCCCGTAGAAGTCCACCGCCCAGCGGGTGGGGCGCGCCGCGACCGCCGGCAGCACCCAGGCGACGGTGCCGCCCGCCGACCGGGTCCCGTGCGCGAGGGCCCGCACCTGCGGCACGACGCCCAGCCCGAAGCCGTTCCCCGCGACGAAGAACCGCACCATGTCGACCACGACCAGCGCGGTCCGCTCCCCGCGCAGTTCGCCGTACGCGTGGCGCCGGCCCCGGCGGCGCTCGTGCCGCGCGTACTCGTCCGCGTCGATCCGCCACGCGTGCCGCCGCGGCCCGATCCCGTCCACCGGGTCCGCTCCCTGTGTCGCCCGTACGTCGTCCATCGGCGGTCGGCTCCTCAACCGCACAGGGCGACGATCTCGGGGGCGACGGTGCCCCTGGCCGCCTCGCACAGGGGGCGCATGTCGTAGCTGCGGCCCGGGACGGTTCCGGGACGCGGCTGCGCGGGCGGGCGCTTGCGCGACTTGGACGCGGACGTGGAGGCGGCCTTGGCGGGGGACCCGGACGTCGACCGGGAGGCGGCCCGGTGGGACGGCGGTGCGGCGGGCGGCGCGGGAGCGCCGGTTTCCGCAGCCGGCGGGGGAGTCGGGGAGGCCGACACGGTCGTCGGTGTCGGGAGGGGCGTCAACGGACGGGCGGCCACGGTCGGTCGCCGGACCGGGCCTCCTGCGGCGGGTTCCGGTGCGGGCGCGGCCGGGGGTGCGGACGGCCGCACGGTCACGCACCCGGCGGTCAGCATCATGGCGGCAAGGACCAACGGGAGGGGCGGAGTTGCTCGGCGCGGCTGCTGCATCGGCTGCATTCGTCCAGCTTGCCGTACGGGCGGTTCGGCGAGCCACGGGCCGTCATGCGCACGGGTGAACCGCGGCCGCGGCTCACGCCGGCGTGCGCCCCCGCGAGGCGAGCCGCAGGGCATGCTCCAGCGGGCCCCGGCGCAGCGGGCTGTCCGCCCAGGCCCGCTGCCAGCCCCAGGCCGCGGCGACGGACACACCGGCGAAGGCGGCCAGCGCGGTCCAGGACCCGGCTCCGTGGGCGGGGCCGGCCAGGACGAGTGCGTGGGCGACGTACGCGCTGAGCGCCATCGCCCCGAGCGCCGCCAGCGGGCCCAGCACCAGCAGGCCCGCCCGGCGCTGCGCGGCGAGCACGAACAGGCCGATGAGCGCGCAGCCCACGCCCGCGTTGCCGATCGTCTCCAGCGGGGTCTGGCTGTACGGGTCCGCCACCAGCAGCCACTCCCAGGAGGTGCTGGGTATCGCTCCGAACTGCCCGCCCAGCACCGCGCCCACGGGGTCGGCGGCGCCGGCCGCCTCCGGGTGCCGCTCCGCGATCACCGACAGCAGCCGGTTCCGGCCGCCGAGGGGGTGGGCCCACAGCCAGGCGGCGCCGTACCCGGCGACCGCGGCAGCAGCGCCCCAGACCGCCATGCGTGTGGCGGAGCGGCGTTCCCGCAGGTCGCACAGCCGGCCGAGGGCCAGCCCCACCAGGACGTACGGGAAGTAGGTGGCCAGCGGGTACGCGCCGGTCAGCAGCAGCTCCAGCAGTGTCCGGCCGAGCCCGTCCCAGCTGGTCAGTGCGGACACCTCGGGGACCGCGCCGCGCCCGGTGGCCGCGTACCCGAAGACCGGGCCGAGCACGTACGACAGCACGGGGCCCGCTATGACGGAGGCGCCGGCGACGGCGGTCAGTACCGGGGTGGTGAGCCGGGTGAAGGGTTCGGCGGCGAGGAAGTACACGGCGAAGAAGGTGAGGATGACCAGGATCCCGGGCCACAGCGCGGCCAGTACCAGGCCGAGCACGGCCAGTACCGCGCAGCGCGTCAGGAGCGCGCGGTGCCGCTGCGCCCAGCTGCCGGGGGTCTCCGCCGGTGGGCCGCCGCCGCTGCGCTGGGCGAGGGCCAGGGAGAACCCGGCGAGGAGGGTGAACAGGGCGGGCGCCCGTCCGTCCGCCGCGACCACCAGGTAGCCGGCGCCCTCGGGCTGCGGGCCCGGCCCGACGTGCACGGCGAACATGCCGAGGACGGCCAGTCCGCGGACGGCGTCGACACCGGTCAAGCGGCCCGCGCCCGCCTCGCCGCGCGGACGGGAAGCGCCGGCCACTCGCATGCCTGTGCTTGCCTCTCCTCTGTCCCGGCCGGGGGCCGGTCTTTTTCACGTGGTCGGACCAGAGGGTTTCATTCCGCCAGTCCGCGCGGCGAACATACCAGGGCTGGGGTAACAAGGTAATAAGCCGGAATGGCCGGTATGGGAACGATACGCAGCCCCGCCCTCGCCCCTTCGGCCGCCACGGGCTGCCGCCGGGCCGCCGCCGGGGAAATCCCGGGTGCGCGGCCCCCGGTCCCGCAGCATGGGGGCATGAGCGACAGCGTGATCACCTACACCGTCTACCTCCTGGCCGATCCCGCACGCGTCTGGGAGGCCCTCACCGACCCCGCCTTCACCCGCAGGTACTGGGGCCTGAGCTTCGAGACCGACTGGGCGGTCGGCTCGCAGATGGCGTGGGTGGAGCGCGGGACCCGGACCAGCGATCCGGAGCAGGTGGTCCTCGACTGCGTGCCGGACCGCAGGCTCGCGTACACCTGGCACACCTTCACGCCCGAGTGGGCGGCCGCGGTCGGCGTCGACGAGGAACTACGGGCGGAGCTGGCCGCGCAGCCGCGTACGAAGGTGACGTACGAGATCGAGCCGGTCGGGGACACCCTCACCCGCTTGACGATCCGTCATGATGGCTTCGAGCCGGGCGGCATGCTGATCGGCATGTGCAGTGAGGCCTGGCCGATGCTGGCCTCCAGCCTCAAGACCCTGCTGGAGACGGGGGCTCCGCTGCCGGAGGAGGGCGCCGCCGGGCCCGGCCCGGAGCCGGCGGTGTGACGGTCCCGCGGCGCCACCCTGCGCACCGGCCCACCCCACCGGTCGTGTGGAATGGGCCCCATGGGGACACAAGAGGACCTGATACGCCCGGCCGAAGCGGCGGCGCCGCCCGAACACTGGCGCTACGCCCGCCACCTCGAAGCCCTGGCCGCAGCGGCGGCCGCCGCCGTTCCGCACGCCGTCCGACCGGCGGACTCCTCGCCCCCGGTTCTGCGGGCGCCGGCGGCCGGGCCCGTGGCCGTGCCCGCGCCCGCGCCCGCGGGGCGGGCCGCGTCCGGGCCGGCGGCCGAAGCCGAAGCCGTGGCCGCCGTGCTGCGCGATCCCGACCCGGTGATGGCGGAGAGTGCGGTGGTCACGCACCTGGACCGTCGCGCCGCCCAACTCCTGGACGCCACGGCCTTCCCCGCCTGGGCCGAGGCCATGGCCGGCGCACTCGGCGACCGCGCCTTCCCCGCGCGCAGGCTGTGCGAGTGGAACCTGCTCAGGGCGATCGGCCGCGGCGGGCCGTGGTCGGCGGCGGAGCTCACCGCCGCCTCCGACTGGTGCCAGCGGACCGCGGTCCGGCTGCCGGCCTCGCACGAGGCGCTCACCCTGCTCGCGGGCTCGGCCCGCACCCGGCGCGTCCGCAACGCCGCCGCCCTGCGCCTGCGCCGCAGCAGCCGCACCCTCCCCGCCTGACCGCCGCCCCGCTCCGCGAGGGACCCGGCTCCGCCGGGTGTACCGGGCTCAGCCCGGACCCGCGCCCCCAACGCCGGCGAGGCCGATTCCGCCGCCCCGGACGTGCAGGGCCGGCCGTGGAGGCGCCGCCGGACGCCCGCGGGCGTACTGGCAGGTCGGGGGCGGGAGTTGTGGACGTGTCGGCGGGTGGGTCTCGCAGCCCGGCGGGGGTGTGGAATCGGGCAGAAAGGGGTAAAACCAGCCTGGCGGGGCGGCGGATTTCATCGGCTTGCACAGGAGTCTCGTCATTCGGGCATGCCGCGGTTTATGGTCTGGCTACCCGGCCGGGTATCAGCGTTGATCAGATGCCGTTCCACTGGAGGCTGTACTCCGTGTCGCACGTTTCGCAAGCTCCCGTCACCACCCCCGACGGCGAGCCGGCCCTGCCCGCTCCCACCGCGTACGGCGAGGTCAAGGGGTGGTTCTCGGACTGTGACCAGGCGCTCTTCGACTGGTTCCTGACCCACCAGAGCAGGGCCGGGGGGAAGCCGGGCGACCTCCTGGAACTCGGCGCGTTCATGGGGAAGAGCGCGATCTTCCTCGGGCAGTACCTGCGGGACGGCGAGGGGTTCACCGTCTGCGACCTCTTCGACTCGCCGGCGCCGGACGACTCCAACCTCGCGGAGATGCAGGGCTCGTACTCGACGCTGACCCGCCGCGGTTTCGAAACGAACTACCTGGCGTTCCACGAGGAACTGCCGACGATCATCCAGGCCCCGACCTTCGTGGTCGCCGACCGGGTGCGCCCGGCGAGCTGCCGGTTCGTCCACATCGACGCCTCCCACCTGTACGAGCACGTCGTCCAGGACATCGCGTCCTCCCGCGTCGTGGCCGCGCCGGGCGCCCTCGTGGTCTTCGACGACTACCGCTCGGAGCACTGCCCGGGCGTCGCCGCCGCGGCGTGGGGCGCGGTGGCGGTCGACGGCCTCCGGCTGATCGCCGTGTCGGGGGCGAAGCTGTACGCGACCTGGGACGACCCGGAGCCCTACCGCACGGCGCTGCTGGAGTGGCTGGAGGGCCGGACCGACCTGTGGCACGGCGTGGAGATGGTGGCCGGCCAGCCGCTGGTCCGCATCGGCGACCACGGGGCCGTCCCTCCGGCGATCCCGAAGCCGCTGCGGCCGGCTCCCGAGCGGCCGGCCCCGCCCACGCCGGCGCCCGCCCCGGTGCGGCAGCCGGTGGCCCGTCCGCGGCCGGGCGCCCCGTGGCGCAAGCTGGCGAAGGACCTGCTCCCGCCGGTGGTGACCCGCGCGATCGTGGCCGAGATGCGGCGTCGGCGGCGCCGTCCCTGACCCTCCCCGACCGCGCCTGGTGACGACCTGCGGTGCGGGCCCCGGTTCCGGGGCCCGCACCGCTCGTCTTCGTCCTCCCGTGAGCCTGCGCCCGCGTCGGGGGCGTCAGCGGCCGCGGCGGACGCGGGCCGCGCGGCGAGCCTCGGCGAGCGCCTTGGCCTCCGCCGTCTTGCGGGACTCCTTGCCCTTGCCCGGGCGACCCGGCCGGCTGCCGATGCCGCGGAAGCCGAGCTCCGAGCCGGACGGGCGGCCCTTCGCGTCGGTCGGCGCGGCGCCGGACAGCGGCACCCCGGAGGGGGCCTTGGCGCCGGTGATCCGGCTCAGTGCGGCCTCGCCGGAGCGGACCTGGGTGATGGTCGGCCGGATCCGCGCGTCCGCCATCAGCCGGACGACGTCCCGCCGCTGGTTCGGGGTGACCAGGGTGACGACCTTGCCGGACTCGCCCGCCCGGGCCGTACGGCCGCCGCGGTGCAGGTAGTCCTTGTGGTCGGCCGGCGGGTCCACGTTCACGACCAGGTCGAGGTCGTCGATGTGGATGCCGCGCGCGGCGACGTTCGTCGCGACGAGGACCGTGATCGTCCCGTCCTTGAACTGGGCGAGGGTCCGGGTGCGCTGCGGCTGCGACTTGCCGCTGTGCAGCCCTTCCGCCCGTACGCCCATGGCCCGCAGGTGCTTCACGAACTGGTCCACGCCGTGCTTGGTGTCCAGGAACATCAGCACCCGGCCCTCGCGGGCCGCGATCTCGGTCGCCGCGGAGACCTTGTCGGCGGAGTGGATGTGCAGGACGTGGTGGTCCATCGTGGTCACCGTGGCCGCCGACGGGTCCACGGAGTGGGAGACCGGGTCCTTCAGGTACGTCCGCACCAGTTGGTCGACGTTGCGGTCCAGGGTGGCCGAGAACAGCATCCGCTGCCCGTCGGCGTGCACCAGGTCCAGGATCTCGGTGACCTGCGGCATGAAGCCCATGTCGCACATCTGGTCGGCCTCGTCGAGCACCGTGATGCGCACCCGGTCCAGGTGCACGTCGCGCCGCCCCACCAGGTCGCTCAGCCGCCCCGGGGTGGCCACCACGACCTCGGAGCCCGTGCGCAGCGCGCTCACCTGCCGGCCCATCGACAGCCCGCCGACGACCGTGGACATCCGCAGCCCGAGGGCCTGCGCGTACGGGGCGAGGGCCTCGGTCACCTGCTGCGCCAGCTCGCGCGTCGGTACGAGGACCAGGGCCAGCGGCCGCTTCGGGTCCGCCTTCCGGCCCGCGGTGCGCGCGAGGACGGCCAAGCCGAAGGCCAGCGTCTTGCCGGAGCCGGTCCGCCCCCGGCCGAGGACGTCACGGCCGGCCAGCGCGTTGGGCAGGGCGGCGGCCTGGATGGGGAACGGCCTCTCCACCCCGGACTCGGCCATCGTCCGCAGCAGCTCGGCGGGCAGGTCGAGCTCGGCGAACGACTCCACGGGCGGCAGGGCCGGGACGTCGGGCTCGGGCACGGCGAACTCACCCTGCAGGGCGGGGGTGCGGGGCGCCTTGCCGGCGGTGCTGCCGGCGCCCTTTCCGGCACCGGCCTTCGGGGTCGCCCGGGCTGCCTTGGCGGCGGGCCTGACGCCGAAACGCCCGTAGGGGGACGGGTTCCTCATGCAGAGCCTTCCGTGGGACACGAAAAGGGGAATTTTATCATCGGCGGCTGCAGGCCTCCGGGGGCCGCGGAGGCTCCGGGCCCTGCCGGGGCTCCCGGCTCCGCGGGGACCGACGGGTCTGCGGAGTCCGACGGGTCTGCGGGCACTTCGCGGCCGGCGGATCCGCCGGGGGATCCGGGACTCCCGGGGCCGGCCGCCGGGGCCAGCGCACCGGACCGCAGGCGGTCCAGGTGCGCCCGCGCCTCGGCGGCCGCGCGGGTGAACCAGTCGGCGATGACGGCGACCTCGTCGGGGGAGTATTCGTCGAACAGGGCGGCGAGCCGGGCGTAGAAGGGCTCGTAGGCCTCCACCACCCGCCGGGTCGCCACCGGATCGGCCACCACCCGGACCCGGCGACGGTCGGTCGGGTCGGGCTGCCGCTTCGCGTACCCCGCGCGCTCCAGCCGGTTGAGGACGCCGGTCACCGCGCCGGTGGTGAGGTTGGCCAGCGAGGCCAGGTCGCCGGCCGAGAGCGGCTCGTCCCCGGCCCCCAGGATGTGCCCGAGGCAGGTGAGATCGGTGACGTTGAGTCCCAGCAGCTGCGCCACCTCCTGCTGGCCGATCAGGCCGAGGGCGACGTAGTGGTCCATACGGGAGATCGCCTCCCCGGCCGTGGCCGGGGGGCGGGTCTTGCCCTGCACGCAAAGACTCCTTAGCATCTAAGTTACTTAGCTCGCGAGATACTTCGCTGATCAGATGTTTAGCTCGCGAGGTAAGCCTTCATGTCTTGAGCCTACGTCGGGAGAACCATGAGCGCGCACGGAGACGTCGACCTCGGACACACGGTCGCCGGCTGGACCGGCACCGCGCTGGCCGTACTCGGTTCCGCGGCGGCCGGTGCGGCCTTCTGTGCCGGCTGGACGCCGGGCATCTGGCTCGGCCTGGGCCTTGTCGTCGTGGCCGCGGCCGTCACCTGGCTGCTGCACCTCGCAGGCTGGGGCAAGCCGAGCGGCCCCCGGCCCGCCCCAGCGCGGGACTGGCGGGTCCGCGACGACGTCGCCCGCACGGGGCACGCCGACTGCCTGGGCTGCCGCATGAGCGGGGGGCGACGCGCCGCCGCGGCGGCCCCGGCGCTCCGGCCCGCGGGTGCCACCGCGCTGTCGCCCGCCGCCGACGGTGGCGCCGAAGCCTCCGGCTGAACCGTCCCGGACGGGGCGGGCATGCGTTCGACGCCCCCCGGTTGGCCGCACGGGGGTGTGATCCCAGGAGCGGGTGGGCAGGATCGGGACGGCGGCACCGTTACGAGCTGCCCGCGTGGAACGTTGAGAAGGATCAGGACCGATGGCTACAGGCATTGTGAAGTGGTTCAACTCGGAGAAGGGGTTCGGCTTCATCCAGCAGGACGACAGCGGCCCGGACGTGTTCGTCCACTACTCCGCGATCCAGACGTCCGGCTTCCGGGCGCTGGAGGAGAACCAGAAGGTTCAGTACGACGTCGTCCAGGGCCCCAAGGGCCCGCAGGCCGAGAACGTGATGCCCCTCGACTGACCTCCGACCGACCCCGCTTCACGTGTGGGCCGACGTCACAGGCCACGAGCCCCGCCGACCCACCCGGCGGGGCTCGGTGCGTCCCACGGACCCTCGTTCCCGCTGTCGCCCCGCCGTCAGTCGTCGCCGTCCTCGTGGCCTGCGTGGTCCTCGCCGTCCTCGCGCAGGACGACCGCCGAGACCGGGCAGGCCCGGACCGCCTCGCGCAGCAGGGGGCTGCCGATGCCGTCCTCCCGCCCGGGCAGGACCTGGCCGAATCCGTCGTCGTCCTGGGTGAACACGTCCGGAGCGGTCAGCGCGCACTGGCCCGCGCCGATGCAGACGGAGGTGTCGATGCCCACGGTGGTGCGGCGCGGCGGCACCCCGCTCACCACGTCACCGGGAGCTCGACCATGCCCTGGATGGTGTCGCCGGGTTTGAACGGGATCCGGTCCGGTTCGGCCGCCAGGCGCAACCCGGGCAGCCGCGCGAAGAGGGTGCCCAGCGCGATCTCCACCTCGGCGCGGGCCAGGTTCTGCCCCAGGCACTGGTGGACGCCGAAGCCGAAGGCGACGTGGTGCCGGGAGGGGCGGTGCCAGTCGAGCACGTCGGGCTCCGCGAACGCGGCCTCGTCCCGGTTGATGACGGAGGTCGAGAAGACCACCCCGTCGTCCGCCCGGACCGTCACCCCGCCGATCTCGATGTCCTGCGTGGCCACCCGCAGCATGCCGTCCGCGATCGACAGGAACCGCATCAGCTCCTCCACGGCGGCCGAGAGCAACGACGGGTCGGCGCGCAGCTCGGCCAGCTGCTCCGGGTGCCGCAGCAGGGTGAAGGTGCCCAGAGAGATCATGTTCGCCGTGGTCTCGTGCCCCGCGACCAGCAGGACCGCGGCCAGCGAGACCAGCTCGTCGACGTCGGTCTCGCCCGTCTCCAGGCGCCGCTCGACGAGCTCGTCCAGGAGGCCGTCCCCGCGGACCGACCGCTTGTGCTCGATCAGATCGGCCAGATAGGTGTTGATGCGGGTGCGGGCGTCCTCCACGTCGGCGATGTCCGGCCCGCGCAGCAGCCGGCGCGACTGCCCCTCGAAGAACTCGTGGTCCTCGTACGGGACCCCGAGCAGCGAACAGATCACGGTCGACGGCACGGGCAGGGCGAAGGCGCCGACGAGCTCGGCCCCGGGGCCGCGGGCGACCATGTCGTCGATCAGCCGGTCCACGGTCTCCTCGATCCGGGGCCGCAGGGCCGCCGTCCGCTTCAGGGTGAAGCTCGGGATGAGCATCCTGCGCTGGACGTTGTGCAGCGGGTCGTCCACGCCGAGCAGCGCGATGCTGCGGTCCTGAAGACCCTTGAACCGCGGGGTGGCGGCCGGGAACGCGGCGTTCCGGCGGTCGGCGGAGAGCCGGTCGTCGGACAGCAGGGCCCGCGCCTCGGCGTGTCCGGTGACCACCCACACGGACCGGCCGTCGAAAAGGGTCACGCGGGACAGCGGCCGGCTCGCGCGCAGCGGATCGTAGGCGGTGGGCGGGTGGTAGGGGCAGGTTCGGTCCTGGGGGAAGGCCACGGTCTCCGACATGCAGCACCTCGTAAGCACAGTCCGTAGTTCCGGTGTTCGCCTGGACCCATTACATGCCCCAGGCACCTATCTCACCCATACCCGTTTCGGCCAGATGGGCACCGCATTGTCAGTGGCGCCTGTGAAGCTGGCGGCATGGACGACAGGATGCTCCGCCGCCGGGTGTACGGCGCCGACCACGACGATCCCGACCCGGGCCCGCGCCCCGGCCGCAGCTACGGCGAGCTCGTGGGCGGCCCCCTCGACGGGCTGCTCCTCGACGTCACGGGCTGGAGCCCCGGCCGGCTGGCCGAGGAGGCCGCCCTCCCCACGGAGATAGGCCGCTACGGGGCCGGCGGCCGGTCCCACTACCGACGCCGCGCGTCCGACCCCGACCACTGGGACTGGTCGGGCGACAGCCGCTGACCCGCGGTCGCGCCGGGCCCGACACGCCCCGCCGCCCTGCCGCTGACCGGTCCGCCGCCCCCGGTCCGGAGAAAATCCCGAAGAAGAACCTCCGCGGGTGTCGATTCCGCCTCCTCCGGTTCGACGCAGGGGTGAGAGGCGGGACAGCCCCCGCCCTTCCGACCGAGGAGTCACCATGCCGCGCTTCCTTTCCCTGGTCCGCATCGACGAGCAGAACCTGCCCGCCGACACCGAGTTCCCCCCGGAGTTCGAACAGCGCATGGGCGCGCTCCTGGAGGACATCACCAAGGCCGGCGTCATGCTGGACACCGCCGGACTGCGTCCCACCGCCGAGGCGACCCGGGTCACCTGGTCCGGCGGCAAGCTGAGCTACACCGACGGCCCGTTCACCGAGACCAGGGAGGTCGTCGGCGGTTACGCCCTCCTCCAGGCCAAGGACATGGCCGAAGCGATGGAGTGGGCCAAGCGGTTCCTGGAGGTACACCCCGTGGAGTGGACGGTCGGCCTGGAGGTCCGCCAGATCGACGAGGGCTGACCGAGCCGCCGGCCGCCGGCCGGCGGACCGCCGCCGGGCCAGGGCCGGGGGCGCCCTGTTTGCCCCGGCCCGCCACGGCTGCTCTGATGGGTGGCCGTGACGGGAACGGACACGGCCCAGGCCGTCGAGACGGTGTTCAGGATCGAATCGGCGCGGATCGTCGCCGTCGTCGCGCGCATCGTGCACGACGTCGGCATCGCCGAGGAGCTCGCCCAGGACGCCCTCGTCGCGGCCCTGGAACAGTGGCCCGCGGCGGGCGTCCCCGCCAACCCGGGCGCATGGCTGACCACCACCGCCAGACACCGCGCCATCGACCTCGTCCGCCGCAAGGAGACCTACGCCCGCAAGCTCGCCGAGGTAGGCCGCACACTCGAAGACGTGCCGCCGCCCCCCGAGCCGGCCGAGCCCGACGACATCGACGACGACCTCCTGCGGTTGGTCTTCACCGCCTGCCACCCCGTGCTGGCCGCCGACGCCCGGATCGCCCTCACCCTGCGCCTCGTGGGCGGGCTGACCACCCGGGAGATCGCCCGCGCCTTCCTCACCTCCGAGCCGACCGTCGCCCAGCGCATCGTCCGCGCCAAGCGGGCCCTCGCCAAGGCCGGCGTCCCCTTCGAGGTGCCCTACGGCGCCGATCGGGAACAGCGGCTCGCCTCCGTCCTCGAAGTGGTCTACCTGGTCTTCAACGAGGGGTACGCGGCGACGGCCGGCGACGACCTGCTCCGCCCCGCCCTCTGCGAGGACGCCCTGCGCCTCGCCCGCCTCCTGTCCGCCCTCGTGCCCGACGAGCCCGAGGTCCACGGACTCGCGGCGCTCCTGGAGTTCCAGGCCTCCCGGACCGCCGCCCGCACCGGCCCCGGCGGCGAGCCCGTCCTCCTCGCCGACCAGAACCGGGCCAGATGGAACCGGCTGCTCATCCGCCGCGGCGTCGAGGCCCTGTCCCGGGCCGGCAGCGGCCCGTACTCCCTGCAGGCCGCGATCGCCGGCTGCCACGCCCGTGCGGTCCGCTACGAGGACACCGACTGGGCGGCCATCGCCACCCTGTACGGGCGGCTTGCCGACCTGACCCCCTCCCCGGTGGTGGAACTCAACCGGGCCGTCGCCGTCTCGATGGCCGACGGGCCCGGGGCGGTGCTCCCGCTCGTCGACGCCCTGGCGCAGGACCCCGCGCTGCGCGGCTACCACCTGCTGCCCAGCGTCCGGGGCGACCTGCTGGAGCGGCTCGGACGGCACGAGGAGGCCCGCGCCGAGTTCGAACGCGCCGCCTCCCTCACCGGCAACGCCCGCGAGCGGGACCTGCTGCTGCGCCGGGCCGCCCACCGCCCCTGAACCCGACCGCGGCGGGAGCCGGCGGTCAGCGGGCGGGGAGGGGCGCGGCGGCCGGGACACGTCAGGGGTGGGCGCGCCCGGACCCGCTCACGCCGAGTGCCGCGCCGACCGGCCCGCGGGGCGCGGCCAGCCCGAGCGGCCGCCCGAAGGAGCCGTGCCGGGCGATCTCCCCGACCGTGCCCCGCAGCGCCTCCTGGAACCCGGCCATGGTCCGGCGGGCCGCCGGGGTGTCCACGTAGATCGAGTTCATGTGGAGCCCGTACGCGTCCCGCTGGAACCAGGAGCAGGCGCCGTTGGCCCGCGCCGACCACACGTGCGAGGCGGGCCGCCGGTCCTCGTGCCGCTCGGCGCCCGGGCACTTGCGGGTGTCGATGTACGAGAAGAAGTTCACGGGGTACGGCCACGAGCGGGCGCCGAACTCCACCGGTGCCAGCAGCTGCCATGCCCGCACGAACGGCACGTCGAGATGGCCCATCATCTCCCCGAACGCGTCCCGCACCCCGGCCATCACCTGGGCGAAGTCCCGGCCGGGCGAGGCGTCGAACTCGATGGGCATCGTGTTGACGAACCAGCCCACCGACCGCGCCCACTCCTCCCGGCCGCGTTCGCTCACCGGCATGAACCCCCGGTACACGCCGGGCCCGCCCGCCTCGCGCAGGCAGACCGCGACCGCGGCCAGCACCCCCATGAACGCCTTGCCGTCCACGGCCCGGCAGGCCTTCTCGAACACCTCGGTCTCGCCGGCGTCCAACAGCGGCGAGGCCTCGTTGACGATCGGGTACATCCGGTCCGGCTCCACGCCGAGGTCGAGCGGGAACCGGGGGAAGAACTCCCCGCCGCCGCGCGCCACGAACTCCCTCCAGTAGCCAAGGCGTTCGTCGTCCTCGGCGAAGGTCGCGTAGCGGCGGCGCTGGTCGTCGGCGAAGTCGAGGTAGCTCGGCTCCGGACCGTCGCCGACCTCCTCGCCGCGCCGCAGGGCCTCGTACGCGTCCAGCACCTGCTGCACCACGATCGGCATGGACAGGCCGTCGCAGACGATGTGGTCGAAGGCCAGGTACACGGTCGCGGAGTCCCCGCGCAGTACGGCGCCCATCGTGAACAGGGGCCAGGAGAGCGTGTCGATGCTCCGCTTGAACCGCTCCGACAGGAAGCCGACCAGCGCCTGCGTGGTGTCGAAGGCCGCCACGGGGACCGTGGACAGGGCGAGTTCGTCCGGGGCGATCGGCTCGCACGCCAGCTCGCCGACGAGCCGCCGGAACTCGCAGCGCAGCACCTCGTGGCGCCGTACGAAGGCCAGCAGGGCCCGGGTCATGGCCGGCTCGTCCAAGGCCCCCGCGACCTCGAACGTGACCGCGATCCAGGACGCGACGGGGTCGTCGTCCCCCCGGCTCTGCTCGGCGACCGTGAAGTGCTTGTCCTGGTTGAACGAGGCCCTCCTGCCCGCCCCCTCCGCGGCCGGCTCCGGCCCCGCCGCGTTGGACCGCAACCGCCATTCGACGACCCGGCCGGGTGCCATGCCGTGCATCTCCAGAGGAAACTGCCGCATTCCTTCATCCCTTCGCCCCCCAGAGTCAACCCCGTGGCCCTAACGACACCCGGGCTGCGGAAGTGACGGGCGGCCGAGCGGGCCGCGCGGCCCGCTCGCACCGCTGCCGGCAGGCGCGGAGGCCTCAGGACGCGTCGTCGGGACGCACGGCGATGTGGTCGGCGGCCAGGTCGACGGCCACTCGGTGCTCCATGCCCAGCGCCTCCAGGAACTTCCGGGGCAGCTGCACGCGACCGGTGCGGTCCAGCATCACGTACTCGCGTTCGCTCACCGATTCGGCGCCGTGCTCGTCCGTCACCGTGCGCCGCAGGACCTCGCTGCTCGTCCGCCCGTCGCGGATCGCGACCGTACGGCGGACCTCGCCCGCGACGAGCGGGTCGTGCGTGACGACGACGACGGTGACGCCGAGCTCGCGGTTCACCGTGCGCAGCGCCTCGAAGACCGCGGCCCCGGTCTCGGAGTCGAGCTCGCCGGTGGGCTCGTCGGCCAGGAGCACCGCCGGATCGTTGGCCATGGCGACCGCGATCGCGACCCGCTGCTGCTGGCCCCCGGAGAGCTCGGCGGGCCGCCGGCCCGCCAGGTCGCCGATGCCGAGGGCGTCGAGGAGTTCGGCCACCCGGGCGGCCTGCCGCTGGGCCGCACCCCGGGATCGGCCCGCCAACTGCAGTGGAAGGGAGATATTCTGAGCTGCCGTCAGAAAGGGCAGCAGGTTGCGGGCCGTCTGCTGCCAGACGAATCCGACGGCCTCCCGGCGGTAGCGCAGCCGGTCCTTCGCGGACATCTCCAGCAGGTCGTACCCGTCGACGGTGGCCGTGCCGGCGGTCGGGACGTCCAGCCCGGCCAGGATGTTCAGCAGGGTCGACTTGCCGCTGCCGGAGGCTCCGACCAGCGCCACGAGATCCCCGCGGGCCACGGTCAGTTCCAGGCCCTGCAGCGCCTGCACCTCGACCCCGTCGGTGCTGAAGATGCGCACCAGCCGGTCGCAGGCGATGGCCGTGCCGGCCTCCGGGCCCCGCGGCCCGGAGGCCGCCAGGGCCCGCTGCCGCAGCTCTTCGTAGGTCGGCTGGTCGGTCTTCAACGCTGGTCTCCCGCTCTCAACTCGGTGGTGATCTGGCGCCGCCCGGACACCGCGGTCTCGACGAGCACCGCCAGGGCCACCAGCCCGGTCAGCCCCAACGCCTGCCCCAGCACCGGAAGCACCGCCGGCCGGAGCCCCGGCGGCACGGGCGCGCCGACCATGGTCGACAGGTCCACGTACGGCCCGAGCAGGGCCACGGCGGCCAGTCCCACGACGGCCCCGCCGATGGTGGCGCCCACCGCCTGCGGCAGCGCCTCGACGAGGATCAGCCGCAGGCCCTGCCGGGGGCGCAGGCCCATCGTGCGCAGCCGGGCCAGTACCGCGGCCCGTTCGGGGGCGGCCCGCACCAGGGTCAGCAGCACCGCCAGCAGGGCGAACCCGAGGGCCCCGGCCAGGGAGCCCCAGAACAGCCGGCCCGCCGACCGCTGGAGCGGGTTCTCGCCGAGCCCGGCGGCCACGGCGGTACTGGTCTCCACCCGGAACCCGGCGGCCTGACCGGCCGGCGCCGTGGCACGGACGAGCTCCTGCAGCCGGTCCTCGTCGACCGCGCCGGTGGCGAACCACCGGTCGGGGCCGGGGGTGCGCGGCAGTGCGGCGGCGGTCGCCGAACCCGCCGGGAGGACGAGGACGGCCCCGCCGCCGTCCGGCTTGGCCGGGGTGCCGTCGACCACGCCGGCGGTGCGGATCCGCAGTTCCCCGCCGGAGTCCAGGTGCAGCCGGAACGGCTCGCCGCCGGGCTTGGCCAGCCGGGCCAGCTCACTGCTGAACAGCGCAGGCACGGGGGCGTCGCCGGCGCCGGTGGCCAGGAGTTCGGGGTCGAAGCGGCCCCGCCCGATGGCCCGGGCCAGTTCCGCGTACCGGGCCGGGTCGGCGATGACCACGGTGACCTGGGTGGAGCCCTGCACCGTGCCGAACAGGAAGGCGTTGTCGTCGGTCCACACGTCCACCGCGGTCCGTACGCCGGGCAGCGCGGCGGCGGCCCGGGCCATCTCCTGGGGCACGGCGTAGCCGGCAGGCGCGGCGATGTGCACGTCGCCGCCGACGGCCAGCCGGGCCGCCCGGATCCGGGCGGAGTCCACCGCGTCCAGTACCGTGGCGCCGAAGCCGCCGGTGGTGACCGCCAGCAGCAGTGCGATCAGCGGGAGCGCGGACGGCCGGACCCGGCCCCCGGTGCCGCGCGCGGCACGGGCCAGGCCGAGGAAGCCGACGAGGCCGCGCCCCCGCCCGGCCGCCCGTGCCAGCAGCCCGACGAGGGCGGGCTGGAGCCGGGCCAGCACCAGCCCCCCGGACAGGGCGAGCAGCAGCGGAGCGGCGACCAGCAGGACGTCGGGACCCTGCCCGGCGGGGGCGATCCCGCGCCGGCGGACCTCGTACACGGCCGCGGCGGTCGCGGCGAGCACCAGCAGCTCGGCGACCAGGCGGCGCCGCGGTGCGGGGGCGCGCGGCGGGGACAGCAGGACGGCGGCCCGGACGGGAAGGGCGAGCAGGACGAACAGGGTGGTCGCGGTGGCGGCCAGCAGGGAGCCCGCCCACCGCGGCGTCGGCAGCAGCACCGCGGCGAGGGCGGTCGCAGCCGCGGCGACCGGGAGGACGGTGACCGCGCCCTCGCGGAGCAGCCGGCCGACGATGCCGGCGCGCGAGCCGCCGCGGGCCGCGAGCAGTTGCAGCTCGGCCCTGCGCCGGTCGGCGGCGAGCGCCCCGGCCAGGCAGAACACGACGACGGCCACTCCGGTCACCCCGGCCGGGCCGATCGCGGCGAGCGGTGCGGCGGCCTGCCAGCGGGCTTCGGCCTGCGTGAGCAGCTGCGGCAGCTGGGAGGTGATCCGCAGGTTGGCCCGGCCGGCGGAGCGCTCCAGTTCGGTGGCGGTCCGGCCGACCGTGTAAGAGGCCACCTCCTGCTTGACGACGGCGAGTTGGTCGGTCCGCAGGGAGGCGGTGTCGACCGGCAGCCGCCAGAAGTCCTCGGCCTCCTTGCCCCACGGGCCGAGCCGGTCGATGGCGTCCGGCCCGACGAGCGCGGCGGTCTGCCAGTACAACTTCGGGTCCTTGCCCCGGGTGTAGGTGGCGCAGGCGCGGGTGAGGCAGGGCAGGTCGGCCCAGTAGGTGTCGTCTGCGTCGTGGGGTGCGTACAGGCCGACCACCTCGGCCCTGAACGGGCGGTCGGAGAGGTCGGGCGGGGTTTCCAGCACCATTCCGAGCCGGACGTTCATGGTCTCGGCCGCCTGCTGCGACAGCGCCACCGGCACCGGACCGTCGGCGGTTCCGCCGGTGGGCCAGCGCCCCGCGACGAGGCGGGCGTGCTCGTCGGCGTGCCGCAGGTACACCAGGCCCAGCGCGGGTGGGGCGCCCTCCGGGCGGGACAGTCCGGGGTTGGTGAGCTCGCGTGAACGCAGCGCCCGGGTGCCGTGCACCGGCCCGGTCGGGGCGATCCGGAACACCGGTCCGGTCCGCGCGAGGAGCTTCGCCAGGACCTCGTCCAAGCCCTCGGGGGTCTGCGGCCCGACCTGCGCGTCGGAGGTGGCGATCAGGCTCGTGGGGGCGGGACGGCCATGGAGGAAGGAACGCAGCGCCTGGTCGGCGCCCCGGTCCAGGGCCCGCGGCAGGGCGGCCGCGAGGAGGACGGCGGTGAAGGCGAGGGCGGCCGCGAGCAGGGTGCCCAGCGGGGCCGCGCTCAGCCGGGTCCGCACCCAGGCCGCGGGCCGCACCCGCCGCTCAGCAGCCCCGTCCCGCCGGGGGCCGTCGGGCCTCTGCCGGGCGGAGCCCGGCTGCGGGTCGTCGGCCGGGTCGGGCCGGTCCGTCACGTCCCTGGTCACAGCTCCTCCACGTGGCGCAGCCGGGCGGCCGGGTCGGCGCCCCCGCCGCGGCTTGCGAGTACGGCCGACAGCAGCGGTGCCGCGGCGCCGGCGGCCACCATCAGCAGGGTGGCGCCGGTCGGCAGGTCGACGAGTGCCCCGGGCACGGGACGCCGTCCGGTGGGCGTGAGCACCAACAGCGGGACGACCAGGTGGACGATCGCGGCGCCCAGCCCCGCCCCGACGGCGCTGCCCAGCACCACCAGCAGGCAGCCCTCGGCGGCCGCGGTCCCGGCCAGCTTCCGCCGGGACGCCCCGAGGGCCTGCAGGACGCCGAACTCCCGGGCCCGTTCCCGGCCGGCGGCGGCGCCGGCCGCGGCGAAGCCGATCGCCGCGAGCAGCGCGCCGACCGCCGCCAGGGCGGCCAGCGCGGCCTGCGGGCCGGCGCTCAGCGGGTCCCGGAGCAGCCGGTCGGCGACCTCCTCGCGCAGCGCCACCTGCTGTGCCCCGGATCCGGAGCGCAGTGCGGCGGCGGCCCGGGCCGGGGCGGGGTCGTCGGGGGACGCCGCCGGCAGCCACCACTCGGCGGGGGCGGGCACCTCCCGCGCCCCGGTCGCGGCCAGCAGGCGCCCCAGGGAGTGCAGGTCGACGGCGAGGGCCGGCTCGCCCGCCACGGGGACGGAACCCACCGCGGCCCCGATCCGTACCGGCACGGTGGTCGGCCCCACCGTGACGGTGACGAGGTCGCCGACGGCCGCCCCCGTCTCCGCGAGGTAGCTGCGGGTGGCGACTCCGGGCACCTCGGTCACGGCCTGCCCCGTTCCGGGCGGCATGAGCGTCAGATGCACGCCGCTCGGGACGTCGGTACCGCCCCGGTAGCGCAGCCGCACCCAGGCGGAGTCGTCCCCGCCGGCGGCCAGGAGTTCGCCGGCTGGCTGCCGGTCGGCCCGGGAGAGCTGCGGGGCGTTGAGCGTCCAGTCGGGGCCCGGCGCGGGTGCGGGCACGGGGACGGCCGGGCCGTCGTGGCTGTCGGAGACGGCGATCCGCCGCACGGCCACCTCGCCCCCGACGGGCCCTTCGCCCGTGGGGAGGTACGACACCACGATCGCGGCGAGGCTGAGCGGCGCCGCGGCGGATCCGAACGGAGCCCCGGTCAGCGTGTCGAGGTCCACGGACACGGTGGTCCCGTCGCCGGGCGGCAGCTGGACCACCGGCGTCCGGTGGGTCAGCCCGAACCGGTCGCGTAGCAGCAGCCCGAGCGCCGGGTTCCCGCTGTCGCCGGGGGTGCGCAGTGCGATGTCCAGGTCGATGCGGCGGGGCTGCCCGGGCAGCGGGATGCCGCCCGGGGCCGGTGCCGCGGCGCCGGGCGCGGCGAACACGTCGCGCATCGGGCGGCCGTCGCGCAGGTCGGCGCGCAGCGGGACGCGTTCGGCGACGGCGGCGGCGTCGAACGCGAGGAACTGCGCCGTCCGCCCGCCGGGCAGTTGCTGCGCGCTGCGGATCACCGGCAGCACCCGGTCGCCACCGGGCAGGGCCGCGTACCGTCCGGCCTGGCCCATCGGGGGGAGGTCGTCGCCGTGGATCCGCAGCCCGCCCGCGGTGGCGAACTCGGCCTGGTCGCGCTGGGACGCGGACCATGCGGTGTGCTGGCCCACGGCCAGTACACCGCTGGACACGGCGAGTACGAGCAGCAGGACGGGGCCCGTGGCCCGGCCGGGCCTGCGGGCCAGCTGCCAGCCGACGAGCGCCGGCCCGAGTCCGCGGCCCCGGGCGGCGATCCGCCCGCCGAGGCGCGCCGCGAACGGCAGCAACCGCAGCACCAGCAGGGTGCCGGCGCACAGGGCCAGCGTCGGCGCCGCGACCAGCAGCAGGTCGACGTCGAGCCCGGCGGCCGCCGCCTGCGCGTCCGGCGTCGGGCCGGTGCCGGTGTGCCGGGCCACCTGCCGGTAGGCGAGGACGGCGAGGGCCAGCAGCGCCAGGTCGGCCCCGGACCGGGCGGCGCCGGCGACGAAAGCCTGCCGGCGGCCGGCCCGGCGCAGCGCGGCGGCCGCGGTCCCGCGGAGTACGGCGGGCAGGGTGATCAGCAGCAGGCAGACCACGGCGCAGACGGCCGCGGCGGGCCACAGCAGCAGCGGGTCGCCCTCCGGGTCGAACGGCACGCGGGCCAGCGGGCCGACCCCGGCGAACAGCCGCAGCAGCGGCGGGGTGAGCAGCGGGGCCAGCAGCGCGGCCGGCAGGGTGATCAGCAGCGCCTCGGCCAGGCCGAGGGCGGCCAGCCGGCCGCGGGACGCCCCGCGGGCCAGCAGCAGGCCGCGCTCGCCCTCCTGCCGGTCCGTCAGCAGGCGGGAGACGAGCAGCAGGGCGGCCGCGGCGAGGACGGCGAGCTGGAGCGCACCGACGAGCACGGCCGAGCGGGCCACGAGCTGCCCGGATTCCAGTTCGCCGAGGAACTCCCGCAGTTCGGTGGCCGTGGTGAGGCCCGTGGAGTCCTTGAGGCGGGCGGCGGTGTCCGCGGTACGGGCGGCGAGGGCGTGCGTCTCGGTGGTGTGGACGCCCGTGAAGTCGGGGGTGAGCAGCCAGGCGCGGGCGTCCTGGACGATGCCGCCCGCGGTGAAGGCGCCGTCGTCGACGAGCAGCGGGCCGTACGAGGTGAAGCTGCTGACCTGGATTTCGCGCCCGCCGAACGGGTCGAGCCTCCAGTAGGCGGCGTTCCGGTCGGCCGCCCGGTAGACACCGGTGACGCGCACGGTGAGCGGTGCGCCGCCGTACCGGTCGTCCAGCCGCACGTCGCCCGGCAGCGACTCCGAGGTCAGCCCCAGCGGGGCCAGCGCCTGCTGCGGGACGGCGACCGGCACCGGCCCGCCGGGCGCTGCGACGGCGCCGGGCCACTGACCCGCCACCAGGACGGCCCGCTCGCGGTCGAGGGAGGCCAGCAAGGTCAGGGCCGCCTCGGTGCCCTGGGCGTGGGCGCGGGGCAGCCCGTACGCGCGGCTGCGCGCCACGCTCTCGACGGCGACCGGGAAGCGCCCGAAGAGTTCGCTGCCGAAGGCGCGCACGGCCGCGTCGTCCTTCTCGCGTGCGGACACCGCATGCCCGCCGGAGGCGAGGACGGTGGTCCGGACCCGGTCCGGACCGGTCAGGGCCTGGCGTAACCCGGCCTCGCCCACACCACGGGTGAACGCGGTCAGTGCGGTCAGCACCGTGGTGGCGATCAGTACGGTCAGCAGCACGGCGGCGGCAAGCGGCAGTCGCCCGCGCAGCCGGCGCACGACGAAGCCGAGCATGCGCGGTGTTCCCCTCCCGTTCCGGACCGTGGGATCCGGATAGCGGACGATGTTGGCAGATCCGATCGCTTCACGGAAGGGGCTTGCGCGAACTAGGTGGCGGATGAACAAATTCGGGGTGCGGGTGATCCGGGCGCGGCGCACGGAACTGCTCGCCGGTCGAATCCGCGGGGGGAGCAGGCATCTTGACGAACGATCAGCAACCGGAGCCGGTGGTGCGGTCTGCCGCACGGGGTGCAGCCGCTGCCGCCGCGCAGGCCACACAGGCCACGGCCACCACGGCCACCACGGCCACGGCGCGGGCGATGGTCGTCGTGGACGACGTCCACCGAACCTTCGGCAGCGGGGAACGCGCCGTGCACGCCCTGCGCGGCGCCTCCTTCGAGGTCGCGCGCGGCACCCTGACCGCCCTCAAGGGCCGCTCCGGCTCCGGCAAGACCACGCTGCTGAACCTGGTCGGCGGCCTCGACGCCCCCTCGGGCGGCACCGTCACCGTCGATGGCACCGACCTCGCCGACCTCGACGAGGCGGGCCTGCTCGCGCTGCGCCGCGACCGCATCGGCTTCGTCTTCCAGTCCTTCGGCCTGATCCCCGTCCTGACCGCGGCCGAGAACGTGGGCATCCCGATGCGGATGCGCGGCGTCCCGGCGAAGGAGCGCGAGGAGCGGGCCCGCACCCTGCTCGCCCTCGTCGGCCTCGCCGAGCACGCCGAGCAGCGGCCCGGCGAGCTCTCCGGCGGTCAGCAGCAGCGGGTCGCCGTGGCGCGCGCCCTGGCCAACGAGCCTGCGCTGATCGTCGCGGACGAGCCGACCGGCCAACTCGACTCCGAGACCGGCCGCTCGATCATGCAGCTGCTGCGCGCGGTGGTCCGCAGCGAGGGCGTCACCGTCGTCGTCGCCACCCACGACCCGGTCCTGATCGAACTCGCCGATCACGTCGTGGAGCTGCGCGACGGCCGGATCGCCCCACCGGGGCCGGACGGCGGCGCGCCGACCGTCTGAGCCGCGTGCCGCCCGGGCGGGCCCGACAGGGGCGGGGGCCGCCCCGGGTCCCGCACGGCCGTCAGGCGGCTCTACCTTCTTGATCGGGTTGATCGAGCCATTCGTAGGGTTGGGTCGCCCAGGGGTGCCGGGTGTGGCTATCAGGCGGCTGCCGTCTCGTGGTTTCCCTGGCTTCGCCGCCCGGCGCCCCACGACGACTCGGCCGCCGATTAGGAAGTGCGAACAAGTCGCTGTGTAGAGCAATGCCGGCGAGGTCGTCCGTGGTACGAACCGAACGAACACGTACGTCAGGAGCGCGATGAGCCGGATATGGGCGGGGATCGACAGCGGCAAGGGCCACCATCACGGCCTCGCCCTGGACGCGGACGGCAAGACGCTGCTGTCGCGGCGGGTGGCCAACGACGAACCTGAGCTGCTGAAACTGATCGGGGATGTCCTGGATCTGGCCGACGGCCGTGAGGTCACCTGGGCCATCGACATGACCGGCGGGGAGCCCGCGCTGCTGCTGGCCCTGCTCGTCGGCCACGGCCAGCAGGTCCTCTACATGCCGGGGCGGCTGGTGAACCGGGCTTCCGACGGCTACCGCGGTGAGGGAAAGACCGACGCCCGCGACGCCTACGTCATCGCGGACCAGGCCAGGATGCGCCGCGACCTGCGGCCCATCCGCCCCGCCGACGAGGCCGCCGTCGAGCTGAAGCTGCTGACCGGCCGCCGGGCCGACCTGGTCGAGGACCGCACCCGCTCGGTCAACCGGCTGCGTGGCACCCTACTGTCCATGTTCCCGGCCCTGGAGAGGGCCCTGGACGTGACGAACACCGGGCCGCTCAGGCTGCTGACGGGCTACCAGGCCCCGGCCGCGATCCGCCGTGCCGGGGCCACTCGGCTGACGACGTGGCTGGCCAACCGCAAGGTCCGCAATGCCAGAGCCCTGGCCGAGGCGGCCGTCGAGGCCGCCGCGCGACAGCACACCGCTGTCCCGGGGGAGAAGACCATCGCCAAGCTGGTCCACACCCTGGCCGAGGAGGTGATGACCCTCAACGAGCAGATCGCCGAGATGGACAAGCTCATCGAGGGCCGGTTTCGCGAGCACGAACTCGCCGACATCGTCCTGAGCGTTCCCGGCATAGGCGCGACACTAGGAGCCGAGTTCCTCGCCGCTGTCGGCGGCAGCCTTGACGAGTTCGATTCCCCGGACGCGCTGGCGGCCTTCGCCGGCGTCGCCCCGCGACCACATGATTCCGGCAAGGTCAGCGGCAACCTCCACCGCCCGCTCGTCTATCACCGCAGACTTCAGCGGGTCTTCTACACCTCCGCGCTGGTCAGCGTCCGGTACGACCCGAACTCGCGGAGGTTCTACGACCGCAAACGCGCCGAGGGCAAGAAGCACGTCCAGGCCGTTCTCGCCCTCGCCCGCCGACGCGTCAACGTCATCTGGGCCCTGATCCGTGACCGGCGGTGCTACGAAGTGTCACCGCCGGTCACGACGGCCGCTTGACAACACGATTAGGAAGCCAGGCCGAGGAGTTCCAGGATGCCGTCCACGTAGGCCGCCGACACCGTGTCCGGGCGGGTCACCGCCTCCAGGCGCAACGAGCCCACGTTCGTCCGGATGTACGCCGCGCACTGCCCGTACAGCCCGGCCTCGTACGGGGACCCGTCGTCCTCCGTGCTCGCCAGCGCCAGCAGCGTCCACAACAGGGCCTCCCGGGTCGCCAGCCGCGGCGGCCCCGCGGACCACACGGCCATCAGCACCCCGCACACCGCAGGGGCGGGCGGCCGCAGCTGCCCCGCCTGGAAGGCGTGCCCCTCCAGCGCACGGTAGGCCGACGGATGCCCCTCCGCCGCGTCCCACAGCTGGTCCACCAGGTGCCCGGCGCTGCGCCCGCAGCCGCAGACGATCGATTCCCAGTCGTGCCGGGTGATCTCCGCCGCGACCAGGTCCGGCACCAGCGGGCTGCTGCGCGGCTTGTCTTCCTTCCCTCTCATGGGAGCAGTATGGAGATGCTTCCCACGCGCCGGACAGGGGCCCCTGCCCAGTGCCGTCCCGTGCGCCCGCGGAAGGCCCACGGAAGGTGTACGGGACGCCTCCCGGAGGCGTACACCTGGCCGGAACCGGATCACACGGCCGGTCGTCTGAGACCCCGTGTGGATGAGAAACCGAATCGCAGCACTGCTCCTGCTCCTGCTCGCGACCCAGCTGGGATCGCTGGTCAGCCCCGCGTACGCGTGCGGCTGCGGGGCGATGGTCCCCGACGGCTCGACGCGCATCGGCGTCTCGCGGGAAACCTCCGCCGTGCACTGGGACGGCCGGACCGAGGACATCGTGATGCGGTTCACCGTCGGCGGGAACGCCCGGCGCGCGGCCTGGATCATGCCGGTGCCGACGCGGGCGACGGTGGAGCTGGGCGACGGAAACCTGTTCCACGAGCTCGACCGGCTGACCCGGCCCGAGTCCAGGGCCCGGTACCACTTCCTCCCCGACTCCGGGGACTGGCCGTTCTCCACCGGCTCCCGCGACGGGGCCGCGGAGGCGCCGGCGCCCGGCGCCGGGGCGCCCGTCGGAGTCGTCGGCCGCGAACAGCTCGGCGACTTCGACGTCGCCCGCCTGACCGCCACCGACCCGGACGCCCTGCGGCAGTGGCTGGAGTCCAACGGCTTCACCATGCCCGACGCCCTCGCCACCGAGGTCAGGCCGTACGTGGACCAGAAGTGGGAGTACGTCGCGGTGCGCCTCGCCCCCCGCAAGCAGGGCAGCGTCCTGTACGGCGTCCTCGACCCGCTGCGGATCCGCTTCGACAGCCAGCGGCTCGTCTACCCGATGCGGCTGTCCCGGATGGCGAAGACCCCCCAGTCCCTGGGCCTGTACGTCCTGGCCGACCACCGGATGGAGCCCGCCTCCCCGATCGGCGGCTCCGCACCGAAGGTCACCTTCGCGGGCAAGGTCGCCGGTACGGACGAGCTCGCCCCCCTCACGGGCGGCCGGGAGACCTTCCTCACCGCGATCGACCAGGAGTTCCCGGACCCCGGGCGCATCTCGGGCGACCACGAACTGCGCGCCGCCGCCTCCGACACCCCGTACCGGCGGGCCGTCTACCACGACGAGCTGCTGATGGTCGGCGGATTCCCGGCCTGGATGCTGGCGCTGGGCGCGGTGCTCGTGGTGGTGGCCGCCGGAACCCTCGTCTGGCTCCGGCGCCGCCCGGCCGACGCACCCGACGTACCTGCTGCATCCGGCGCTCCCGCGGTACCCGACGCGCCGGCCGGGCCGCCGGCCGGCACCGCCTGACCCGGCGGGCGCGCCGGATCACCTCGGCAGGGGCGGGATCGAGTACGTGGCCCCCGGGTCGAACGGGGGCGGGCTCCACTCCGGCACCAGGGTGCGCGTCGGGGCCGGCGGCGGATGGGGGCCCCGGTTGGGGTTCTGCGGGATCGGCGTGGTTTCCGGACGGGTGCTCGACTTGGGCCGCGGGCCGGGGGTCTGCGTCGGATCCGGTACGTCGGCCGGCGTCGCCCCCGCCGCCGGGGCGGGCGACGCCGACGGGTCCGGAGCGGTGGCCGACGGCGAGGCCGGGGCGGACGGCGGAGCCGGGGCCGTCGCCGTGCCCGTGGGCCGGTCCGCGGCGGGCTCCGCGTCCGGGCCGCCGGAGCAGCCGCCCGCCAGCAGCGCGGCCGCCAGTACGCCGGTCACGGCGCGCGCCGCGGCGGTCCTGCGGGACGTCACACCCACCACCCACCCCCTGGGAAACGGTCGTTCGTTCGATCCGATCGGACCGCGGGCCAGATCGTAGCCCAGCGCGCGCCGGACTCCCGAGGCCACGACCGCCACCCCGGGCTCCGGCGCCGAACCCACCGCCGCGCGCACGCCACCCGGCGCGGTCAGGGTCCGCCCGCTCCGGCCCGGGCGAGTGCGAGGACCCCCGCGCAGATCAGGGCCACCCCCAACAGCTGGGGGAGGATCCACCACCCCGACCGCAACTGCTCGTCGTACAGGACGACCCCCAGTGCGATGCTGCACGTGGCGTCGCCGAGCGTCAGCGCGGGCTGCGAGGCGACCAGCGGGCCGCCCTGCATGGCGTGTTCGAGCAGCAGCAGCGCGCCCATGCCGCTCACCGCGAAGGCGTACGTCTGCCAGGCGGTCAGGAAGGCGGTGATCCCGCCCTCCGCGAGCAGCGGAACCGAATCCTTCATCAGGGCCGCCGTGAGCGCGTAGCAGACGGCGGTGGCCGCGCCCAGGCAGCCCGCCCGGGCCCGCCCCGCGGGCCGGCGCAGCCCGGCGAGCGCCAGCGCCAGGGCGGCCCCCGCGCACGCCGCGAGGGCGGGCAGCCACCGGTCGAGCGGGACGTGCGTGAGGTTCCCGGTGGGGGCGGCCGCGGCCAGCGCCAGCCCGAGTCCGGTGACCACCGCGGCCACGGCCGCCCACAGCGCGCCCGGCAGGCGCTGGCGCACCACCAGCGAGGCGATCAGCAGCGCGAACGGCAGCTCCAGCACGAACAGCGGCTGTACGAGCGCCAGTGCGCCGGTCGCGAGCGCCGCGGCCTGCCCCGCCCCGGCCGCGATCACGGCCAGGATCCCGGCGACCCACACGGGCCGCCGCAGCAGGTCGAGGACCAGCCCCGGCCGGAACCCCTGGCTCTGCGGCACCGTCAGCGCCGCCCGCCGCTGCAACACGGTGGCCAGGGCATTGCTGAGCGCCGCGAACAGCGCGAAGAGGACCGGCACGACGACGCCCATCCGCCGATCCTCGGCTCCCCGCCCCGCCCCGCCCCGCCGACACGCCCCACCACCGCCGATTCCGCCTCCCGGGGGCCGGGCCCGGCGGGCTCAGCCGCGGTGGGCGGCGGCGCGGGCGAGGGCCAGCCCGGCGAGGGACTCGGCGGCGCCGTCCTGGCCGCGGATGCCGGGGAAGGCGTTCACGTCGACGACCAGCGGCGCACCGTCCCCGGTGTCGATGACGTCCACGCCGTACACGTCCAGCGCGAACACGTCGCCGATCCGCCGCACCAGCTCCTCCCAGCCGTCCGGGAGTTCAGCGAGGGCCAGCGGCAGTGTCGCACCGCGGCCCTGCGGGCTGAGCTCGGAGCGGCGCAGCGCGGCGAACACCCGGCCGCCGACGGCCCACAGCTTGTGGTCCCAGCCGCTGTTCGGCGCGAAGTCCTGGACCACGACCGGCTCCTGGGGCCAACGCACCGCCAGTTCCCGCAGGCGGGCCGCGTCGTCGACCCGGGCGACCAGGTCGTGCCGGCGGCTGTGCCGGCTCTTGACCACCACGGGACCGCCCGGCAGCGGGTCGCCCGAGGCCGCCCAGACGCCGAGGGAGTCGTGGGTGCGGGTCGCCGCGAACGGCAGTCCCGCCCGTGCGGCCAGCTCCGCCATCGCCGTACGGTCCTGGCAGAGCGCGGTCGCCGCCGCGGAGTTGACCACCGGCGCGCCCCTCCGCTCCAGTTCCCGCGCCAGGGCGAGGGCCTGCGGCGTCCGCGACTTCAGCAGGTACGCATCGGCCGGGGAGGCCTGGGCCGGGGGCCCTGCCCCCGCCCCCGGATCCAGCGAATCCACCCCGTGTCCGGCGGCGCGCAGCAGGCCGGCCGCGGCGGCCAGCAGCGGATGGTCCGGCTCCGGTGTGATCAGGCAGATCCTCACAGCGCGGCCTCGCCCGCCCGCGCCGCCGGCACCGGGATCGACACGGGCACCGCCCAGGGCTGGGGCCGGCACACGGCGGCCACGGGCGCGGTCGCCACCGCTCCGCCGGTCCGCGAGGCCAGGCCGAGCACCGCACGGGCCACCCGGGCCGCCGCGTCGGGGACCTGGCGGAAGCTCGGGAAGTCGTTCACGTCGACCACCACCGGCCCGTCCGGGCCGAGCAGCACGTCCACCCCGTACAGGTCCAGCCCGTAGACCGCGCCCACCTGCGCGGCGATCCCCGCCACCTCCGCGGACAGGGGGATCCGCCGCTCCCGCACCGCCGGATCCGGGTGCAGCGGGGAGCAGCGCTCCGTGGCGAACAGCTCGCCGCCGACCGCGTACACCTTCACGTCGGTGCCGGCGTTCGGCACGTACGGCTGGGCGATCAGCATGCCCTCGGCCGCCAGCGCGGGCAGCAGCGCCTCCAACTGCTCCGGCGACGGCACCAGGTGCACCCCGCGGCCGGAGCTGCCGTCGGCCGGCTTGACGACCAGCGGGTACTGCGCCGCGGGTATCTCCCGCAGCAGGTCCGGCCGGGCCACCGCGTACGTCTGCGGCATCGGCAGGCCCCCGGCGCGCCCGATGGCGGCGGCCAGCGCCTTGTCCCGTACGCCGCGGATGGACCGGGCGTCGTTGACGGTGGTGGTCCCGGCCGCGGCGGCGGCTTCCAGCAGGGTGAGGCCCGGTCCGCCGGACACCGTCTTGAGCACCCAGGCGTCGTGCGTTCCGGCGTCCACGAGCTCGGTCATGCGCAGCAGCGAGCCGCCGGGGCGTACGACGTCCACCTGGTGGCCCCACGCCGTCAGCTGTCGGATCACCTCGTTGGGCATGCCGTCGTGGCGGTAGTGCTCCTCCACCAGGAAGCAGAGCCTCATGGACCTTCCCCACCCTGTAGTCGCCGGACGTCCGCCGATTACGTCCGGCGAGCTGTGACCTCACAGGATGTCATGGACCGCAATGTGACGATCGGTCCGGTCCGCGGTGTGTGCACATTTCGGCCCGTCCGGCAGGGGCGCGGGGAACTGCGCGATCGACCGCGACGAACCCGCACCCGCATCCCCGGCCCGGCCCCGGGAAGGCGGCCGGGGGAGTCCGGCCCGCGTCGGCGGGCCGGACTCCCCCGGGGAGGAGGCGGTGACGGCTCAGGCGGCCGCAGGCACCGGTACCGAGACGAACATCTTCCCCGCCTCGTTCTCCACCAGCACCTCCTTGACGTCCGCGGGGTCCACCCACGCCGAACCGTCCAGCGCGGCCCCCTTCGCCTCGCCGCCCGCCTGGCTGCCGACGATCCAGGTGCCGGCGGTGCTCCGCCTGCCGTCCCGCGACACCACGACCAGCCGGCACCGTTCACCGGGCGGCACCCCGGTCACGGCCGCGTGCACCCGCACCCACTTCGCGGCGGGGGTGACCTGAACGGTCATCCGCGCCCCGGTCCCCGCATCGGTCGCGGAGGCGACCCGGGTCCCGGCCGGCGGCGGGGACGGCGCCGCCGTGATCCCCGGTCCCGGCCCGGGCGGCTGGGCGACGGCCTGGCCGTCGGAGCCGCCCAGCTGGGCCCCGGCCCAGAACACCGCGGCCAGCGAGGCGGCCGCGGCCAGTCCGGCCAGCCCCAGTCGGCGGCGCCGGTCGGCGGTCGCCTCCGCGCGCACCTGCCGCAGCGTGCGCTGGAGCATCAGGTCGCCGCCCTGCGGCGGTCCGTCGAGGAACGCCTCCGGGGGCACCTCGCCCAGCGCGGCTTCCATCTCACGCAATGCGGCCACCTCCTCCCGGCAGCGCACGCAGCCGCTCACGTGCGCCTCGACCCGGCTGACGTCCCCCGGGTCCAGGACGCCGAGAACGTACGGGCCGAGGAGTTCCACCTCGTGCTCGTATTGCTGCCGGTTCATGCCACCACCTGCCGCAGTCCGGCGGGCTGCTGGGGCGGCCTGCCCATTCGATTGCCCTCCTTGGCACCGTTTTGCCTGAACACCTCGCGCAATGCCTTGAGTGCGTAGTGCGAGCGTGATTTGACCGTACCGGCCGGGATGCCGAGGCTGTCGGCCGCCTCGGCCACAGTGAGTTGCCGGTAGTACAACTCCTTCAACACGTCCCGGTGTTCCGGGGACAGCTGGTCGAGCGCGCCGAGCACGGTCATGGTGTCCACGACCGAGTCGGCGTGGTCCACCTCGACCGGGGGTGCGGCGGCCTCGCCGGACACCTCCTGCGGGCGGGCGGCCTTGGCCCGGTAGCGGTCGGTGATGATGTTGCGGGCGACCGTGAGCAGCCAGCCCCGCACCGATCCCTTCCCGTTGACCAGCGCCTCCGAGTGCCGCCAGGCCCTGATGAGGGTCTCCTGGACGACGTCCTCGGCGGTCGCCCGGTCCCCGGTCAGGCGGGTGGCGTACGCCAGCAGGGCATGGCCGTGCTCCTCGTAGACCGACCTGATCAAGGCCTCGTCGGTCGAGCCCCGCCGCGTACGGGGCCACAGTGGTCCGGCCATTGCACCTTCTCTCCGTCTTCCTCGCCGAGTCGTGCGGTCAGAACACGCGGTGCGACGGCGGGCGGTTCATGTGAGCTGCGCCACAGTCGGCGGTGCCTCAGGTGCGGCAGGTGCGGCCCTCGTTGAGGCAGTCCACGACCGCGGCCATCTGCGCGTCCGTCATCGCGTTGACGAACATGGCGTGGTCGGTCCGCGGGCTGTGCCGCTGCTCGGGGAAGGAGTCGACGGCGAGGGGCGTTCCCGGCGCCACGTCGTAGGCCAGCCGGACGCGCAGCTGCGGCACCGGGAAGGAGTCCTTGGGGCACACGCCGTTCGCGGCGGGGAAGACCAGGTGCGAGCGGTGGTTCGCGCTGTCCCCGTCGAGCCCGTTCCAGCAGCTGGGGAAGGCGAGCGTACGGGTGACCCGGTCGCCTTCCGGGCAGCGCGGGTACTGGGTGGTGGACCGGTCGGGCAGGCCGGAACAGCCCCACCGGGCCCGGACGTCGGCGTCGCTGCGCGCGGTGAGGGCCACGGCGTCGCCGGTCACCGCGCGCAGGAAGCGCGGCATCGGCACGACCTTGCTCGCCGCGTTCCCGTGGAACTCCACCGACACCGAGGCCTCGGTCAGGACCTCGCCCGCGTTGCCGTGGCCCGCGGTCAGCTCGTACGGGCGCGTGCCCGGCCGGTCCGTGCGGCGCAGGACCGGCCAGTAGTACGTGGACCGGTCGCCGCCGCGGCAGCTGGTCGCGGCGGCGGCCAGCGCGGCATCGGTCGACCGTGCGTCGGCGGACAGGTTCCCCACGTACGCGTGGGTGTGGTGCGCGCCGCCGTGCAGCCCCGGGGATACCACCAGGTTGTCCTCGTTGTAGTGGCGCTCCTCGTTGCGCCCGCAGTCCACCGTCACCGTGCCCGTCGAGGCGTCCGGCCCGACCGGTGCCGGCTCGGCCGGCCCGGGCGGCACCTCCCGCACGTCCACGGAGTCGCCCGCGCCGTCCGCGGCGGCCCGCTGGGGACCCCGGAGGTGCGAGGCGCCCAGGACGGCCGCGAGCAGCCCGGCGCCCAGCACCAGGCAGACCAGCAGCGCGAGGAGGTGGCGCTCATTCCTTTTCACCATGCGGGGTACGGTCGCCGCTGCCTGCCGCAGCGTCAACCTGCCATCCGCATGTCGGCCGGACGGCGGCGCCGCGCCCCCTTGCCCGGGCTGCGGACGGCCGCGCACAGTACCCGGATGACACCGCTTGAGCTCCTGCACGCCTTCGCCCGCACCCGCGCCTCGCTCGACGGCGCCGAGGTGGTCTTCCACTGGTCCGGGGACGTCCACTCCTGGGCCCCGGACGAGCCCTACCGCCGCCTGTTCGGCTTCGAGGGCCTGGGCGTCACCCGGCTGGTGGCGGACGAGGAGGGCGGCGGGTACCGGCTCCTCGCCAGGGAGGCCGCGTTCTACCTGGACCCCAACACACGGGACATCCTGGACGAATGGGAGGGGAACCCGGTCGTCCACGTCTGGAACGACCCCGCCAACCTCCAGCTGCGCCCCTTCCCGATCCCGCTCACCCGGCTCGGCGACCAGGTCTGCTTCAGCCTGGAGATCCCGCTCGCCTACCCCTCGCCGCTGCCCGTCGCCGACTACCCCCGCCACTCCGCCGGCGACACCTACCGGGCGCTGGAGCTCTTCCAGTTCTTCGCCCCGGAGACGGTGCTCACCACCGACGCCCCCAGCGTCCCGTGCACCATGTCCTGGATGCGGATGTCCCCGTGGCTGCCCTGGATGGCACAGGGGCAGCGGCCCGGCGGACTCGCCTTCCACTGCCGCGGGCGCAAGCTCGACGGGTACGAGGAGGTGCCCGAGCGGACCCGGGCGTACATCGCTGCCCACCACCCCGAGTTCGCCCGCGCACCGGAGGAATGGTCAGCGCCGAACGAGACCAGCTGGACCTATTTCCGCAGGCTGCACCCCGTGCACTAGGGTACGGACGGGTCGACAGGGGGTGGACAAGGGTTTTCCCCGTATCGAGTTCATCCCCGCGTTGCCTACTGTCTGCCCACCGGCGATCTTCCCCCGAAAGGCCCCCGCCCCAACCCCACATGGTGCGAAGCCGTGCGACAGGGTCGATCGCCCGCACCGCCGTTGCCCCCGCCCCGCCGACGCGGCCGGGGCAACGCGGCGAGCAGCGGTGGCCGGTGCGGAACTGACCAGCCCGCCCCGGCCCCGTAGTCGCCGACCCACCTCCCACACAGCCCGACCGGCCGCTCCGGCCTGCCCGGAAACGGCCCGCGAAAGGGAACACCGTGCACTCAACGCGACGCAGGCTGATATCCGTGGCGGCGATATCCGTCACCCTGCTGGCCGGCTCCGCCACCGCTTCCGTGGCCCTGCCCGGCGCGGGCCCCGCGCCGGCGCCCTCCGCCGCCGCGGCCCTCCCGGCCCCCGGCGCGCCCGCCGCCCCGGCCTCCGCGCCGGTCGAGAACCTGATCGTCGGCTACAAGTCGACCGCCTCCGAGGCCAGCTCCAACAAGGCCGCCGCGGACGACGCCGCCGCCAAGGGGAAGAAGGCCGGCAAGAAGGCCAGCTTCGACCGCCGCCTCGGCACCGGTGCCGCGCTCGTCAGCCTCGGCGGTGCCACCGCCCCGAAGGACGCGGCCGACCTGATGGCCCAGTTCCGCAACGACCCGGACGTCGCCTACGTCGAGCCGGACAGCCGCGCCTACGCGATGGCCCTGCCGAACGACACCGAGTACGCCAAGCAGTGGGACCTCTTCGAGCCCACCGCCGGCATGAACGTTCCTGCGGCCTGGGACAAGACCACCGGCTCCGGCGTCACCGTCGCCGTGATCGACACCGGCTACGTGGCGCACTCCGACGTCGCCCCGAACGTCGTCGCCGGCTACGACTTCATCAGCGACTCCACCGCCGCCCGCGACGGCAACGGCCGCGACAGCAACCCGGCCGACCAGGGCGACTGGAGCGCCGCCGGCGAGTGCGGCACCGGCTCCCGGGCCAGCGACTCCTCCTGGCACGGCACCCACGTCGCGGGCACCATCGCCGCGGCCACCAACAACTCCAAGGGTGTCGCGGGCATCGCGTACAACGCGAAGATCCAGCCCGTCCGCGTCCTCGGCAAGTGCGGCGGCACCACCTCGGACATCGTCGACGCCATCACCTGGGCCTCCGGCGGCACCGTCGCAGGCGTCCCGGCCAACGCCACCCCGGCCAAGGTCATCAACATGAGCCTCGGCGGCTCCGGCGCCTGCACCACCAGCTACCAGAACGCGATCAACGCGGCCGTCGCCCGCGGCACCACCGTCGTCGTGGCCGCCGGCAACAGCAACGCGGACGCGGCCGGCTTCTCGCCCGCCAGCTGCAACAACGTCATCACCGTGGCCGCCAGCAACCGCACGGGCGACCGCTCCTTCTACTCCAACTACGGAGCGAAGGTCGACGTCTCCGCCCCGGGCGGTGAGACCCGCCGCGCCACCGACACGCCCGGCACCATCACCACCCCCGAGAACGGCATCCTCTCCACGCTGAACGCGGGCACCACCACCCCCGGCGCCGAGAACTACAAGCCCTACCAGGGCACCAGCATGGCCGCCCCGCACATCGCGGGCCTCGCCGCGCTCGTGGTCTCCGCCAAGCCCTCGCTGACCCCGGCGCAGGTCGAGACGGCCATCAAGGCCAACGCCCGCCCGCTGGCCGGCACCTGCACCGGCGGCTGCGGCAGCGGCCTCGCGGACGCCGCCGCCACCGTCAACGCCGTGACCTCGACGCCGACCACCCCGGTCCTCGAGAACACCATCAACTACACGATCAGCGACAACGCGACCGTGGAGAGCCCGATCACCGTCAGCGGTGTCGCCGGCAACGCCCCGGCCACCCTCAAGGTGGGCGTCGACATCAAGCACAGCTACATCGGTGACCTGAAGGTCGACCTGGTCGCCCCCGACGGCTCCGTCTACACCCTGCACAACCGCGCCGGTGGCGGCACCGCCAACATCAACCAGCAGTACACCGTGAACGCCTCCTCCGAGGTCGCGAACGGCACCTGGAAGCTCCGGGTCAACGACAACGCCGCCGGCGACACCGGCTTCATCGACTCCTGGAACCTCGTGTTCTGAGAGACCGCCAGTCCGTACCGAGAAGTCCGGATCGTGTAACCCTGCGGAGCGGCTGAACCCCCGGGTCAGGTCGCTCCGCAGGGCTTTGCCGCTGCTCGATGAATTCTGCGTCACAATCCGTGTCGACACGGCACCCGACCTCGTATTCTCGCCTCTCACAGGAAAGCCACAGGGGAGCGAAAGGCGGGTGGCTGTGCGTGGTGGCGCCGACGGGGCGGGCCGACACGACGGTCGGACACGGTGAACTGGTCAAGGCGGTCGAACACGCCCTGACCGCGCACGGGCGCGCCCTGATCACCGGACCCGCCGGCGCGGGCAAGACCGAGCTGGCCGCCGCCGTCGCGGCCGCCGCCGAGGCCCGCCGCGAGACCGTGCTCACCCTCGCCCCCGAAGCCGCCGACCGGTGGATCCCCGAGGCCTCCGCCGCCGCCCTCCTCGCCTCCGTCCCGTGCGCCGCCCTGGAACGGCTCTCCGGACCCCAGCGCACCGCCATCGCCCTGCTGCGCCGCGAGGCGGACACCCCGCGCGCCGGCCGCGACCACGTCGCGCTCCGCCTCGCCGTCGTCGAGGTGCTGCGCACCCTCGCGGAACGCAGCCCCGTCCTCCTCGTCCTCGACAACGCGCAGTGGCTCGACCCGGAGACCGTCGACCTGCTCCGCTTCGCCCTGCGCCTGACCCCGCCCGGCGTCCGGGTCCTCGTCGCCGAGTGCGTCCAGGGCGGCACCCCGGTCGCCGAGCCCCTGAGCGGCCCCGGCACCCCCGCGGTGCGCATCCCCCCGCTCGGCGCCGACGAAGTGGCCGAACTCCTCGTCCGCCACGGCCTGCCCGCCCGCATCGCCGGCCGCGTCCACCAGGCCAGTGGCGGCAACCCCCGCCTCGCCCTCGCCCTCGGCCGCTCCCTCGCCGAAGCCGCCGGCAACCGCGACGGCGGCGCCCACCACGCCGACACCCTGCCCCTGTCCGGCCAGGCCCGTGAGGTCGCCCGCCGGCTCCTCGCCGAAGCACCAGCCGAGGCCCGCCGCACCCTGCTGCTCGCCGCCCTCGCCGCCCGCCCCACCACCGCCCTGCTGCGCCGCGCCGGCCGACCCGACGCCGAGGCCGAGCTCGCCGAGGCCGAACGGGCCGCGCTCGTCACCGTGGGGGAGGACGGCACGGTCGCCTTCACCGCCGGCGCCCTGCCCATGGCCCTCGCCGCCGACGCCGGCTGGCCCGAGCGCGCCGCCGGGCACGCCGCGCTCGCCGCCGCCGTCGACGACCCCGTCCAGGCCGTACGCCACCGGGCGCTCGCCGTGGACGCCCCCGACGAGTGGCTCGCCGCCGAGATCACCCGGGCCGCGGCCGTATGCCGGCGACGCGGCCAGCGCGCCCTCGCCGCCGAGCTCGGCCTGCTCGCCGCCGAGCGGACCCCCGCCGACCGGCCCGGGGACGAACTGGCCCGCCTCGTCGCCGCCGCCGAGGACGCCGGCTGGGCGGGCCGCGCCGACCTCGCCCGTCGCGCCACCCGCGCCGTGCTCGCCCGGGACGCCTCCCCCTCCGACCGGGTCCGCTCCCGGCTGGCCGTCATCGACGCCGCCGGCCAGGCACTGGGCACCCTCGACGAGACCTTCGCCCACGCCATGGACGAGGCCGAGGGCGACCCCGCCCTGCAGGCCGCCGTCCAACTCCGGGTCGCCTGGAAGCACAACCTCAGCGACGGCGACCCCGTCCGCTCCCGCGACGCCGCCGCCGAGGCCGGCCGGCTCGCCGCCCTGGGCGGCGACACCACGGCCGAGGCCATGGCCCTCACCGTCCGGGCCCGCATGGGCCGCATCCTCGGCGACCCGGACGCCGAGGACATCCTGGCCGAAGCCCTCGCCCTGCCGGCGCCCGAGGTGCCCCTCGGCATGCGCAACGCGCCGCAGTACCTGGCCGTCCGGCACGCCCTGTTCGACGACCGGCTCGACGACGCCCGCCGCCAGCTGCTCGTCCTGCTGCCCGCCGTCCAACGGACGGGCTCCGCCGAGGACGTCTTCGAGGTGCTGCGCAGCCTCACCGAGGTCGAACAGCGCCGCGGCCGCTGCCGGGTCGCCTCCGCGCACGCCCGCCGCGCCCTGGAGCTCACCATCGAGGCGGGCCTCTCACCCGGCCCCGCCTGGTACGTGGCCGCGATGGCCGAGGCCCTGGGCGGCAGTTTCGCCCGCGCGGCCGGATACGCCCGCCGCGGCATCCAGGCCTCGGAGGAGGAGCACGACCAGGTGTTCCTGTCGCGCAGCCTGTACGCGCTCGGCCTGGTCGAGCTCGCGACGGGAGAGGCCGCGAAGGCCGTCGCCACCCTGCGCCGGGTCGCCGAACTCGAAGCCGCCCAGCAGGTCGTCGACCCGTCCGTCCTGCGCTGGCACGGCGAACTGGCCGAGGCCCTCGTCGCCGCCGACGCGCCCGACGCGGCCGCGGAGCTGATCGACGAGGTCCGGGCGGTCGCCGCCGCCCTCGACCGCGCCCCGGTGCTCGCCGCCCTCGACCGGGCCCGCGGGCTCGTCCTGTCCGCGCACGGCGACGCCGCCGCGGCGGTGGAACTGCTCCGGGACACCGCCGCGCGCTTCGAGGGCCTCGGGCTGCCCGTGGAGCACGGCCGTACGCTGCTCGCCCTCGCCCGGGTGGAGCGCCGTCGCCGTCGCCGAGCCCCCGCGCGCACCGCCCTCCGTACGGCCGCCGAGGTGTTCGCGCGGGCCGGGGCGAAGCCGTGGGCGGAGCTGGCCGGCGAGGGGCGGGAGCCGGTGCCCGCCGAGGCGGGCCCGGCCGTGGCGCTGGCCGCGCTGACCGGGGCGGAGGCCCGGCTGGCGCTGCTGGTGGCCGAGGGGGCCAGCAACCAGGAGGCGGCCGCCAAGCTGTTCGTCAGCGTCAAGACCGTCGAGGCCCGGCTGACCCGGATCTACCAGAAGCTGGAGGTGCGCTCCCGGGCCCAGCTGGCCACCGCCCTGCGGATCCGCTGAGTCCGGCCGTCAGCAGGCAAGGTGCTCGCCCGGGGTGACGCCCAGCAGTGCGGTGAAGCTCCGGTAGGCGTTCACCCGGCTCTGGACCTGGGCGGGGTTGCCGCCGTTGCATTCCAGGGCCCCGTTGATGGAGCGGATCGTCTCGCCGAAGCCGGCGCCGTTCACCATCGCCGCGTGGGCGGTCATCGTGCCGGGGCCGTTCTGGGTGTTCCAGTACCACAGCGCCGTCTTCATGGCGACGGCCGGATCCTGCTCCACCAGGTACGGGTTGGCGAGCAGGTTGATGCCGAGGGCGTCGCCGGCGGCCTTGTAGTTGAAGTTCCAGCTCAGCTGGATGGGCCCGCGTCCGTAGTAGGCGGCCTGTCCGGCCGGGCAGCCGTACGGCCGGCCCGCGTCGCAGTAGTGGGGGTAGTTGGCGGTGTTCTGCTCGACGATGTGGACGAGGCCGCCCGTCTCGTGCGAGACGTTGGCGAGGAAGGCGGCCGCCTCGCGCTTGCGGGTGGTGTCGTCGCCCGTACCGGCGAAGGCCGGGTACGCGGACAGCGCCGCCACCAACCCGCCGTACGTGTAGAAGGGGTTCCGGTTCGGGAACATCTGCTGGAACTGGCCCTCGGAGACCACGAATCCGGACGGGTTCCCCGGGTCGGTGCCGCCGCCGGTGCCGCAGGTACCGAGGTCGGACCAGACGCCCCACTCGCCGGTGGTGCCCGGGGTCTCGCCCTGGGTCCACCACCTGGCCCGCCAGTTGTGGCCGGCGTGGGAGGCGTTCGTGCCTCCGGTGTAGACGGTCGAGGAGGACCACGGAGCGGCGCAGGCCGCGGCGGTCGCGGCGGCGGGGGAGGCGCTGGCGGGGGAGGCGGGGAGGGCGGCCGCGAGGCCGAGGGCGGCGGCGGCTGCCGAGGCCAGGGCGAGGGTGCGGCGGCGAAGGCGACGTATCACGCAACTGCTCCTTGAGTGGGGGGAACTGCCGGTGGGGCGGCACGTGCCGTCACTCAAGCGAAATGGTCTGAACCTGTCAAGGTCTAGACCAGAAGCTTTGCCGGGCTGCGGACAGGGCCCGTACGCGGGGATGGCGTACGGGCCCTGTCGTGGTGCGTTGCCTCGCAGTGCGGCGCGGTTGCGGTGCGGGGTGTCCGCGGTCGCGCCGCGGGGATCAGCTGCCGGCGGAGAGGTTGCCGGAGAGGACCGGGATGTTGTCCAGGATGTGCGAGAGGGTCTCGTCAGCCATGAGCTTCTTGAGCATGGGGAGGATCCTTCTGTCGCACTGTCACATGGTGGGTGCCCCCGGCGGGACGAGCTGATCAACTGTCGACCGGCCCGGGATCATCCCTTGTCACCCGAGTGGCCGAGCGCACGGCCTGCGCGGACCTGCGGGTCCGCCCCGCCGCTCCCGACAGCACGAAGTCCCGGACCCCCGCGGGGGCCCGGGACTGCGCGGGTGCACTTCGCTTGACCGCCCTGTTCAACGACGGGCCGGACGGAAGGTCACCCGCCGGGCTCCTGACGTGCCGGCCGGGCCGCCCGGTGCTGGTGCACCCGCAGGTTCAGCGTGGCCAGGTCCAGCAGCGGGGTGGGCACGCCCAGGGCCCGTGCGCGGGCCACCAGGTCGCCGAGGACGTGCTCGACCTCGGTGGGTCGGCCGGCGAGCACGTCCCGGTACATGGAGGGGGTGAGCCGCGACCCGGGCGTGGTCACCGTCCGCGCGGTGAAGTCGAGTTCGGCGGCCGGTACGGGGTACCCGGCGGCCGCCGACACGGCCGCGGCCTCGGCGAGCAGGTCCCGGGCCAGCTCGGGGCCGCCGGGGACGGCGGTGAACTCGCCGACGGAGCCGCGCATCAGACAGGTGGAGGCGCCGAGGGTGGTGATGAAGACCCACTTGTGCCACATGGCGGCGGTGATGTCGGGGGTGTCGGGGCTGTCGACGCCCGCCCCGGTCAGCAGGGCGCGTACGGCCTCCACGCGGCCCGAGGGCGCGCCGTCGAGCTCGCCGGTCAGGATCGCGTTCGGCGGCGCCAGGCGGACGACGTCACCGTGCTCGCCGAGGGTGGTGACCACCTTGGCGACGCCGCCGAGGACCGCCCTGCGGCCGAAGAGCTCCCCGAGCCGGTCGAGGTGGGCCATGCCGTTGAGCAGGGGCAGGATCGTGGTCCGCCGGCCGACCGCCGGGGCGAGGTCCTTGGCCGCGCGGTCGAGGGCCGTGGACTTCACCGACAGCAGGACGAGGTCGTACGTCTGCGCCAGCTCGTCGGCGGTCACCAACCGCGGTTCCAGGGCCGTCTCCTCGCCGAGCCCGGTCACCCGCAGCCCGCGGGCGCGCAGGGCCGCGGCCCGCGGGGGCCGCACGAGGAAGGTGACGTCGTGTCCGGCCCGGTCGAGCTGGGCGCCGAACCAGCCGCCCACGGCGCCGGCGCCGACGGTGAGGATTCTCATGCGGGGAGCCTTTCGTCAGGGGCGGCGGCGTCAGGAGCCGGTGCGGTTGGCGCCGGACCGCGTCCGCGGGCAGGGTAGTGCCGACGCGCCCCGCCCGGAGCGCCGGTGCTCCTCGCCCCCGCGGGGGCGGCGCCCGTACGGTCGGCTCAGACGGTGAAGGGCTTCTGCGCGAGGAAATCGGCCCCCGGGCTGCCCGTCGTGTGGAAGTTGGGCACCTGCGAGCGCGGCAGCCGTTCCTTGATGCTGCGGTGGAAGTCCTGGTAGGCCCCGTTGAAGGCGCCCTCGTCCCACACGCGCAGCAGGGCCGCGGTGAACGCACCGTTCGCGCTGCCGTCCATGGCGACCTGGTCGTCCTGGCAGGCGGAGATCAGCACGCTGCCGTGTGCCGCCCCGTCGCCCTCCTTCCGCAACTCGCGCTGGAGGTTCTGGTAGAACTCCTTGTTCTGCTCGAACACCTGCTGCTGGCGCAGTACGGGCATGACCCGGGGCGCCGCCCCGCCGTTCCCGTCGCCGGCTCCCGGGACCTCCGTGGCGGTGCCGCTGTGGCAGCAGTCGAGCAGGGAGAAGATGCGGACCCCGGGGGAGAAGCGGCGGAACTCGCGCTTCAGCTCGTCGTCGAGGAACTCGCGGTCGTAGAACACCAGGGTCTCGTCGAGCTCGTCCGGTTCGTCGCCCTCGGTGTCGGGCATCTGGCCGCCGTGCCCGGAGTAGGTGAACAGCAGGATGTCGCCGTCCTGGAGCTTGCGGGCGGCCTTGCGCAGCTCGGTGGTGATGTTCCCGACGGTGCCCTGCTCGGTGAGCAGCACCGTGTCCTGGAAGCCGGCCGCGCGGGCCAGCTCCGCCATGTCGCGGGCGTCGTTCTCGCACGCCGTGAGCTGTCCGTCCCAGCCGTTGTACTTGGCGGGGTCGACCTGGTTGAGTCCGACGTGGATGGACAGACCGGTGGCCATGAGCTCCTCCTCGGGGCGGGGATGGGGATTCCTCGGGGATGCGTTCCGCGGCAGGACGGCGGCCGAACCCCGCGGCCCGCAGCGACGCCCGATCGGGGGCCGACCCGGGCGGGCGGCCCCCGGGCGGCCGAATGCGTGACCCGCCGGAGCCGCGACCGCGCCCGATGGCATCGGGGCCTGCCGCCATGCGGGTCGACCGGCGGGTTGTCAAGCGGAGCAACGGCCGGACCGACTGGCGGCCTGCCGTTGACCGGCCAATACTGGCGGTGACCGGCATCCGTGCTGCGGCGCGGGAGGCGCAATGGAACCCCGGATCGTCTACGTCCACGGCAACGGGAACAAACCGCGCGAAGACCTGCTCAAGTCCCAGTGGGACAGGGCGCTCTTCGGCGTCGACATGGGCAGTGCCTCGCGCATGGCCTACTGGGCGTCGCTGCTCCACCCGCACCCGTTGCCCGACGGGCAGGCCGACCCCCTGGATGGCGGCGCCGTACCCGTCGAGGAGACCCGGGGGCCTGCGGCCCGGGCCGTGGAGCCGACCGAGGAGTTCGTGACGCGGACCCTCGCCGAGGCGCGCGCCGGCACCGCGGTGCGCGCCGGCGGTACCGAAGCGGGCGCAGCGGACACCGGAGCCGGGGCAGGGACGGCTGCCGGGGCAGGGGCCGCGGCGGGCGCGGACGAGCCGCTGGCCGGCTGGCTGCGGGACATGGGCTACCTCGCCGAGGCGCTCGCCGAGGACGGCGGCCCGCCCGTCGGCGCCGCGGGCGGGCCGGAGGCGTTCCCGCTGCCCGCGTCCGCCCGCACCCGGCTGTTCCGGCTGCTGGTCGAGCACACCTTCAAGGACGTCCACGCCTACTTCTTCGGCGGCGTCGGACCGGCCATCCGCGACGTGGTCCGGCAGGCCCTCGACCAGGCGCGCCAGGGCGCCGGAGCCGGCGCCCCGCTGGTCGTCGTCGGGCACAGCCTCGGCAGCATCGCCGCGTACGAGGTCCTCGCCGAGGAACCGCGCCGCGTCGACCTGTTCGTGACCATCGGCTCGCCGCTCGCGATCACCGAGGTCCAGGACGTGCTGGCCGGGCCGCCCGCGGTCCCCGACGGGCTCGCCCTGTGGCGCAACGCCTCGGACCTGCGGGACCTGGTGGCGCTGGACCACACGCTGCGCCCCGAGTACGCCCCGGTCCACCTCGTCTCGGACCACCTGGTCCTCAACACCAGCGGCAACCACCACGGAGCCCGCGAGTACCTCGCGACCGGTCCGGTCCGGGAGCCCGTCCGTGCGCTGTTCGGCGGCCTTGCCACGTAACAGACGGGGTGAAACCATGACAGGTACCACCAGAACCAGTCGATCTGTCCGCTGCCCCCTGCGGGCAGCCCGGTAGGTGCGGTATGCCGCTCAGGGACACGGATTGGACCCTGGTCACCGACTGGGTGCGGGACCACCTCCTCGATACCACGGACCCCCACAACCGGCTGACGGGGTGCGGGTTCTCCGAGAAGTTCGTCGGCTCCCTGGAACTGACCCCGGTGGCCCAGGTGAACGCGGAGAACCTCGTCCGCGCCTCGCGGGCGACCATCGATTCGCAGGTCTTCCTGCTGACGGTCCTGCTCACTCGCGCCGAAATGGTCCCCCTCCCGGCCGTCGAGAAGGCCGAGGAGTTCCTGGCGAGGCTGGAGGAGGACCGGCGGGTCCACGTCTCGGACCAGGACCCCTTCCTCGCCGTCCTGCTCAGGAGCGGCGCCGAGGTGTTCGTCGACCGCGAGGACCTGCGCGAACGGCTGAGGGAGTTCCTCGCCGACCCCGACATGACCGTGCTGGCCGTCGACGGGGAGCCCGACAGCGGCCGCTCGTACACGTACAACCTCATCCGGTACCTCGGCCAGCACTGCGGGTTCCGCCCCGTGCGGATCACCCTGTCGCAGACGTCGACCGCCGAGCAGGTGATCCGGCGGCTCGCCGGGTTCGTCATGGACCGCCGGTATCCCCTACCGCCGTTGAACACGCCACAGTTGAACGATCCACAGTCCTGGATGGAGGAAGCGGTCCACGAGGTCGTCGCCCGGGCCACGGTGGTGCCGGAGCGGCTGTGGTTCGTCCTCGACGACTGCGACCGGCTCGACGCCAACTCCGACGTCTGGGACTGCATCGGCCGGTTGGCCCAGGCCATCTTCGACTCCGCCCCCGGGCCCGACGAAACCGTTCCCCGTGTCGTGCTGCTCGGCTACGGGCCGACGATGCCCCAGCTGCCGTACGACGTCCGCAAGAACGTGTGCCAGGACACGGCGCGCACCGCCGGTCCCAGCGAGGTCGAGGCGTTCTTCCGGCAGTTCTACACGGACCCGCCCGTATCGGACGACGAGGGGGAGCTCGACGCCCTGGTGCAGTTGTCCGTCGCGGCGGTACTCGACGCCGCGAAGGCGCCCGGGGAGAACAGCTACATGCGCCGACTGTGCGAGGCGGTCGAGACCACCGTCCGCACCCACCGCTCCCTCAGGCCCGGCGAGGACTTCGCCGCCCTGCTGCACCAACGGCTGCTCTCCGGGCCGGGCCCGCAGCAGCCGGCGCCCGTGACGGACGTCAGGCGCGCCTACCGGGAGGCCGCCTGCCTGCTCACCGGCTTCGACCCGGCGAAGCTGCGGCTGCCGGGCGAGGAGGCGTCGACCGGCGGGGCGGGCCTGGCGCTCGTCCAGGACTGCACGGTCCTGGCCCCGCACCCCGCCCCCCGTTGGGCCCTGAAGGAAGAGGTCCGCGAGACGGCGCTGCGGGGGCTGGCCGGCCCCGAGGCCGCCCGCCGCGCCCTGGAGGCCAACCTGGACCAGGTCCCCGAGGGGCCCGGACCGGAACGGACCGCCCTCGCCCTCCTGTCGGGCGACCCGTCGGCGCGGCCGTCGCCGGACACCGGGGACGCGGTGGCCACCGGGCACGGTGTGGCCACCGAGGACGGTGTGGCCACCGGGGACGCAGAGGACGCCGAGGTGCTCGCCGACACCCTCCAGGCCGCCGTGTGGCTGTCGCTGGTCCCGGGCGCGACCGGCGTCCCGGACCCCGCGCAGGTGCAGCTGCGGCTGGAACGGGCCCGCCTGCTCCAGCCGCTCCGGTACCTCGTGCAGAACCCGTTCTGCGGCCGGGCCGCCGAGCTGGAGGAACTGCGGGCGTACGCACTCGACGACACGGGCGGCCCCGTCGAGCAGCCCCCGCTGCTGATCCACGGGCTCGCCGGCATCGGCAAGAGCACCCTGCTCGCCACGTTCCTCCTGGACATCCGCGACGACGTCCCGGGCGGTTTCCCCTTCGCCTACATCGACTTCGAACGGCCCACCCTCTCGGTCCACGAGCCGGCGTCCCTGATCGCGGAGGCGGCCCGGCAGCTGGGCATCCAGTACCCCGACCACCGCGCCGCGTTCGACGCCCTGGCCGGAGAGTGCGAGGAGACGGCCCGCACCCAGCGGGAGGAGCAGAACACCGTCGACGAGCTGAACCAGCTGTCCACCACCCGCTCGGGGGCCGGGCGCGCCTCGGCCGAGCGGTTCAACACCCTGGCGAGGGAACGCGAGACCGCCCTGATCCGCAGGGGCGCCGAGCTCGTCCGGCAGGCCGTCGGCGCCCCGGCCGGCGCCCCCGGCCCGCCCCTGGTGATCGCCGTCGACTCCTTCGAGGCGGCCCAGTACCGGGCGAACCCGGTCCTCGGCCGGCTGTGGGCCATGTGGGCGGCCCTGCAGCAGGCGTACCCGCGGCTGCGCTGGATCGTGGCGGGCCGAGCCTCCGTCAACCACCCGGCGCGCGCCGCCGAACCGCGCGTCATCGCCCTCGGCGAGCTCGAACCGGAGGCCGCGGTGGAACTGCTGACGTCCTGCGGCATCGCGGACCCGGCGATGGCCCGCGCGCTGGCCGAGCGGGTCGGCGGGCACCCGCTCAGCCTCAAACTGGCGGCGCACGCGGCCGTCGCCGAGCAGCAGTCCGGCTCCCTGGGCGACCTGATGCACAGCCTGGACGCCCTGGAGGGCATGCCCGCCGCGCGCCGGGGCTTCTACCGCAACGTCGACCGGACGATCGTCCAGGGCGCCCTGTACGGACGCATCCTGAACCGCATCCCCAAGCCGGACGTGCGCGCCCTCGCGCAGGCGGGCCTGGCCCTGCGGACGATCACCCCGGAGCTGATCCGGGAGGTCCTCGCCGAGCCCTGCGGGCTGCCGGTGGACTCCGCCGCGGAGGCACGCCGCCTGTACGGCGGGCTGGCCCGGCTCGACCTGATGGAGCCGGCCGGCGTCGGCGCCCTGCGGCACCGCGCCGACCTGCGCACCATCATGCTGCGGCAGACGGACACCGCCCGCACCGACCTCATGCGCAGGGTCGGGCAGCGCGCCGTGGCGTACTACGCGGCCCGCGAGGGGCCGGCGGCGCGCGCCGAGGAGATCTACCACCGGCTGCGCCTGGGCGAGGACCCGCGTGCCGTGGAAGAGCGGTGGGAGGACGGCGTCGAACGCCACCTCGACGATGCGGTCGAGGACATGGCGCCGCGCTCGGCCGCGTTCCTGAGCCGGCACCTCGGCGGCCACACCCCCGAGGGGGTGCTGCAGGGTGCGGACCGGGAGGACTGGGAGGGGATCACCGCCCAGGAGGTCGAGGACCTGCTCACGCAGGGCCTGACCGAGCAGGCCGCGGCCAGGCTCGCGGAGCACCGCCCCTGGACCCCGGGCAGCCGCCTGTACCCGCTCCTCGTCACCACCCTGGAGCGCAGCGGGCGGCTCAAGGAGGCGAGGGCCGTCGCCGAGGACGCGGCCGACCTCGCGGAGGAGGCCCGTGACGCCGACGCCCAGCTCGAACTGCTGCAGGCCTCCGGGCGTCTCGCCGAGGAGGACGGGGACCTGCAGGAGGCCGAACACGACTACGCCGAGGCGGAGGCCATCGCGGCCGCACTCGGCAAGGAGTTCGACGCGATGAGCGCCATGTGCGACAGGGCCAGGGTCGCCCCTTCCCCGGGGCGCACCGCCGAGATCGAGGACGGTCTGGTGCTGCGGTTGCAGGAACCGACCGACAGGGCGCTGGCCGGCCGGCCAGCCGTGGTCCGGACGGTCGCCGCCAGGGTGGGCGGGCGGCACCCGGCGGCTCTGGACCGGGTCCTGCGGGTCGTGGGCCTGCCGGACGCTGACGGCGTCGTGGACGTTCTCGCGGAGAGGATCGACGCGGTGGTGTCCCGGCACCCCGAGTTGAGCCCGGCGGTGAGCGAGATCCTCCGCGACGCCGCCGACCCCGAGGGCGCCGCGCACCTGAGCACGGCCGGGTGCCTGCGCGAGGCCCGCGCGCGCGGCTCCTTCGACGAGGTCGCCCGGCGCCTGCTGGTGCTGCGGGACCCCGGCGGTGGGCTCGCCCGCGCGGTGGCGGCCGCGATGGCCGCCGGCACCCCCGGCGAGGACGGCGGTTCCGGGGACGGTGGTTCCGGGGAGGACGGCGACTCCGGTCCGACGGCCCCCGTGCCCGTGACCCCCGGTCCGCCCGACACCCCGCCGACCTCAGCGGAAAGGAACGGCCCCCGAGCGGCCTGAGCCGGTATGAGCGACGCCTACCTCACCTCGGACGAGGTCTTCAAGCTGTCAGAGGCCGCCCTGGAAGCGGGTTTGGCCGATCCGGCGGTGCGGCCCCTGCTCTTCAGCGGCATCATGCCGCGGTACCGGGCGGTGCTGCCGATGCTGGCGGCCCCCGCCATGCAGGTGCAGTCGGACCTGGACCAGATGAACCAGGTGGAGCGGTTGGTGGACGGCACGGTCCCCCTGGAGGCATGGCTGCGCAACGCCGTCGCCCAGACCGTCCAGGCGGGCCCCCGGGCCGTGTTCCAGCGCGCCCTCGACGAGGTGGTGCGCGACTCGTCGGGTGAACCCGACGTGCCGGCGCCATCGCAGGCCGCGGAGACCAAGGAGGAGGTCGTCTCCACGGACGACACCCTGCCCTACGAGTTCCTCCCGGGCGGTGTCCTCGCGGCCCTCTCGGTGGCCCGCATCAAGGTGTCCCCGTTCCAGGGCGGCGCCCCGCTCCAGCCGAACGGCTACCCGCACTCGGGAACGGGCTGGCTGATCGCCCCCGGCCTGCTGGTCACCAACCACCACGTGGTGACCGCCCGGACCCGCACGGCCGCCGGCCAGGCCCCCGTGGATCCGGCGGACCTGGAACTCCAGGCCAGGAACTCCCGGTCCCGCTTCGACTACGGCGCCGACGAGACGGAGACCGAGGAGGTGGCCGCGAAAGCCCTGCTCGCCTCGGACGCGGGCCTGGACTACGCGGTCCTGCGGCTCGCCGGCGAGACGGAGCGGCCCGTCCTGCGGGTGGCCACCGAGCCGCTGACGGTCGTACCGGGGGAACCCGTCGCGGTCAACATCATCCAGCACCCCGGAGGCCAGCCGAAGCGGATCGCCCTGCGCAACAACCTGGTCTTCGAGACGAACGACGAGGACGTCCGCTACTTCACCGACACCCGCGGCGGCTCCTCCGGCTCCCCGGTCCTCACCGACGACTGGAAGGTCGTCGCGCTGCACCGCGGCGCCCGGCGCGTCGACGACGTCGTCTACCAGGGCAAGAGCACGGCGTTCGTCAACGTCGGAACCCAGATGAGCAGCGTCCTGCGCCACCTGGCGGAGCACAGCCCGGCGGTCCACGCCGAGATCGCGGCGGCGCAGGCGGCACTCGGCGGGCAGAGCGGAACGGAGGTGTGAGATGAGCGGACGGTCACCGGTGGCGACCGGTGCGGAGCAGGTCTTCGGGGACCTGCGCGCGGTGGCCGAGCGGGTCCGCCAGGGCCTGGCGGCGGCGCGGGAGGCGGAGGCGGAGGTCCTGGAGTCCGCCGAGGACGTGCCCGCGGAGCGGGCGCCGGCCGCGGAGATCGGCTGCTTCGCCCTGCGGGAGCGGGCGAGGGTGCTGGAGGCCGGTGCCCGCGGGCTGGAGAAGCTCGCCGCGGGCCGCGCCGACGAGATCGACGAGGACGAGTACTTCGGCGTGGAGGCGATCGTCCTCCTCGAAGGCCGGCCCGCCATCCTCGTCCAGGGGCAGGACTTTCCGTCGCAGCCGGGCGACTGGGCGGTGCTCGACGGCCACCGGGACGGCATCCGCAACTCGATCGCCCGGGTGGGCCGGGTGGACGTCGCCGGGCACCCGCGCCTGGAGTGGGTGGGCACCGCCTTCCTCGTCGGCCCCGACGTGGTGATGACCAACCGCCACGTGGCCGACGAGTTCGCCCGCGAGGACGGCGCCGCGTGGTCCTTCCGCCCGGGGATGGCCGCCCGCCTCGACCTGGCCGAGGAACTCGCCGCCGTACCGGGGGACGCCTCGATGGAGTTCGAGGTCACCGAGGTCATCGGGATCCACCCCGACGTGGACCTCGCACTGCTGCGCGTGGACACCGACGGCGACGACCGGGCGCCGGCCACCCCGCTGGCGGTGGCCGCCGATCCGCCCGCCGACATCCCCGGCCGGCCGGTGTACGTCGTGGGCTACCCGGCGGAGGACAGCCGGCGCAACGAGCCGGAGGCCATGCGCCGGATCTTCATGGACGTGTACAACGTCAAACGGCTCCAGCCCGGCACCACGACCAAACTGGTCCGCGAGCGGCTGACGGTGAACCACGACTGCTCCACCCTCGGCGGGAACAGCGGCTCCCCGGTCTTCGACCTGGCCGACCACCGCGTCCTCGGCCTGCACTACGGCGGCCGCTACGGCTTCGGCAACTGGGCGGTCCCGCTGTGGGAGATGGTGGACGACCCGCTGCTGACCCGCGCGCAGGTCAACTGGGTGTGACGCGCAGGGCGTCGCCGACCAGCCGGACGGCCCGGGACAGCCGACCCAGCTGCTGGAGCTCGACGGCGTACATCCGGATGGAGCTCTCGATGTGGATCTCGGGCACGCCCATCGAGGGCAGCTCGGCGCGGCTGGTCTCCAGGGCGACCCGGACGGCGCGCATCTCGTGCTGCAACTGGAGCTGCGCGTGCCGGGAGAGCAGGACGGGGCTGCGGGTGAGCGTCGAGTAGGCGCCGTAGCGGGCCGGGAGCAGGTCCCGCAGCCAGCGCATGGCCGTTCGTTCCCAGTCGTGCGTCCCGGGAGCCTTGACCTGGCACGGCCAGTCCGGGCTGAGAGCGGGGGAGAGCGTCTGGCGCATACGTCGCTTCCGAAGGGGTGTGGAGCTGATCGAGACGTAGTGGGCGGCGGCCCCGGCCCAGGGGTTGACCGGGGGCCGCCACAAGCGCTCTGGTGGATCCGCTGCCGGGATCGGGACCCGAGCGGGGCGTGAGGAGGAGTCGTCCCGCCCGGGTATCCGTTCCGGGAGAGCGTTAGGGGTCGCTCTCCTTGGCGCGTCTGACGGATCCGGCGCGCTGCTCAGTAAACATATATACCGTCGAGTAAACAAGAGAATGAAAAATTACATACGACTCGACGGCATGAAAATGAACGACCAAAACGGGCGAAATCCGCCCTAAAGGAAGAAGCCGTGTTGGTCGGCCACCTGTTCGTAACCTTCCAGACGCGCCTGCGTCCGCTCCGGGTCCGCGTCTGCCATCGCCTGGAGCAGTGCCGCGGACAGCACACCGGGCGCCGCGTACGAGTCGAACACCAGCCGCGCCCCGGTACCGGCCGTCAGCGCCACGTCCGCCTCGTCGACCAGCGGCCCCAGTGCGGTGTCCGTGATCAGCGCGATCTTCAGCCCGGCGGTCCGGGCCGCCCGCAGCGCCGACAGCGTCTCCTTCGCGTGCCGCGGCATCGCGAACGCCAGCGCCCAGGTCCCGCCGGCCTCCCGGGACTGCAGCAGGGCGTCGTACGCCACGCTGCCGCCCCGCGTGACCAGCCGGACGTCGGGGTGGATGCGGCGCGCCGCGTACGCGAAGTACTCCGCCAGCGACACGGAGATCCTCAGGCCGAGCACCGTCAGCGGCACCGAGCGGGCCAGCTCGCGGCCGACGTCCAGCAGCTGGTTGGTGTCGGCGAGGAGCCGCCGCACGTTCTCCAGGTTCTCGATCTCGGCGTCCACGGCCGCCTGAAGCTCGTTGCGGCGGTACTGCTCACGGCTCTCCGGCGAGCCCGCGACCGCGCTCAGCGCCATCGGTTGCAGGACGTCGCGCAGGGCCGGGTAGCCGCTGAACCCGAGGGCGGTGGCGAAACGCGTCACCGACGGCTGGCTCACCCCCACCCGCTCCGCCAGCTCCGTGATCGACAGGAACGCGGCCTCGGTCAGGTGGTCGATGAGGTACTGGGCGATGCGCCGCTGGCCCGGCGAGAGGCGGTGGCCGTCGAACAGCCCGCGGACCCGGTCGCCCGGAGCCCGTTCCTGGTCGGGCGACTGCCCGCTCGGCGTGATCGCAGCTGCCTGTGCGCGTGCCTGCTGCCCCGATGACACCGGTGGGCCTCCCTCTCATGTCACTCTTTCTCCAACATAGCTCACGCCCTGTGGTCGGCCGACCGGCCGCGGACGCCCGTTCCGACCGGTGAGACGCGACCGCTGTCGCGGCCCGCCGACCTCTGGAAATATGATGAGCGCGGCACGGGGCTTCGGCGCAGCACGCCGCGAGGGCCGAGAGCAGGGACGAGCGACGCATGGATGCACCCGGGAGCAGACCGTGAACCCGCGTCGCGCGCCGCGCCGCACCCCGAGGACCCAGAGCGCCGACGACCTGCTGAGCACCCTCGGCCGGCTCGCCGCCCGGGCCCGCGCCGGCGCCGAGCACCAGCAGCCCCGCGTGGAACTCGCGGAGGCGCTCCAGCGCGAGATGCTGCCCGCCGCCCTCCCCGCCCTGCCCGGGCTGCGCACCGCCGCCCGCTACTCGCCCGCCCGCCACGGCCTGGACATCGGCGGTGACTGGTACGACGGCTTCGGGCTGCCCGAGGGCGCCCTCGCCTTCTCCATCGGCGACGTCCAGGGCCACGACGTGGAGGCCGCCGCCTTCATGGGCCAGGTGCGCATCGGCCTGCGCGCCGTCGCCGCCGTCGTCGACGACCCCGGCGAGGTGCTCGCCCGGACCAACGACGTGCTCCTGTCGATGGGGCGCGAGCTGTTCGCCACCTGCACCCTGCTCCGCTTCGACCCCGAGACGTGGGAGCTGCACAGCGCCCGGGCCGGCCACGTACCCGCCCTGTGGGCCACGGACGACGGCGCGTACGGGATGGTCGAGGACGAGGGCGGCCTGCCGCTCGGCATGCTGCCCGGCGCCGGGTACGCCGTCACCCGCCGCAAGCTGGACCGGGCGGGATCCATCGTCCTGGTCACCGACGGCGTCGTCGAAGGCCCCGCCTTCCCCATCGACGTGGGCCTCGAACGGGTGCTCGGGGTCGTCCGCGAGGGCGCGGGCGCGGACCCCGGCGAACTCGCCGCCGAGGTGATGAAGGTGGCCGACTCCACCGGCCACGCCGACGACGCGGCGGTCCTCGTCATCAGCCACAACGCAGGAGGACCCGCACCGCGCTAGTGCCGTCCCGGGCGTCGCGGGGCGGCGAACCCTTCCGGTCCCGGCGCCAGGGCGTGTCACGCCCCGTGGGGCGGCGGCGCCTGTTGTCTGATGCTGTGATGCCCACCGTGGAACGGCGACGGCTGCCCGGCCTGCTCGCCGACACCCTCCGGATCCTCGCCGTCGCGGTCGCCTACTGGGGCACCGGGCAGCTCGGCCTCCTGCTCAGCGTGACCGTCGGGGGTGCGACGGTCACCCCGCTGTGGCCGCCCACCGGCATCGCCGTCGCCGCGCTGCTCTGGCTGGGGCTGCGGGTATGGCCGGGGATCACGCTCGGCGCGTACCTGTCCATCGAGAGCATCAGCGACTTCGACGCCGTCGACACCGGCATCCTCGTGGGCAACACCCTCGCGCCCGTGTGCGCCTACCTGTTGCTCCGCCGGGCCGGATTCCGCCTGGAGATCGACCGACTGCGGGACGGGCTCGCCCTGGTCTTCCTCGGCGGCCTGCTGCCCATGCTGGTCAGCGCGAGCATCGGCACGAGCATGCTCGTCGTCACCGGTGACCTGCCCCGGGGCGACTTCTGGTCCGTGTGGTCGGCGTGGTGGGCCGGCGACGCGATGGGCGTCCTCCTCGTGACCCCGGTGCTGCTGGTCCTGCCGCAGCTGTCGATGCCCGCGGACCCCTACCGCTCGGGCGAGGCCGTGCTGTTGCTGGCGGCCTGCGGGGCCGCCACCACCGTCGCCGCCTACAGCAACCTCTCCATGCTCTTCCTCGTCTTCCCCGTGCTGATCTGGGCGTCCGTACGTTTCCAGCACGCGGGGGGAGCGCCCTGCGCCCTGCTGGTGTCCGTCGTCGCCATCCACGCGGCGACCGACCAGCGCGGCCCGTTCGCCGACCACACCCTCTTCGAGATCATGGTCAACCTCCAGGCCCTCAACGGCTCCGCGGCGCTGACCGTGCTGCTGCTGTCCGCCCTGGTCGCCGAGCAGAACAACATCCGCCTGAGGATCGAGCAGGTCTGCGAGGAACTCGCCGAGGTCGTCGAACGGCTCACGCCCCGCCGCCCCAAGGACTGACCAGGAAGCAGGGACCAGGGAGCAGGGACCAGGAGGCGGGGGCAGGACCCGCGCGCGGTCCTCGGCACGACGGTCCGTCGGGCCGCCGCCGTTGTCAGTGCCGGGACCTAGCTTTGCGTGCATGAGCCGATCCACGCAGGCCCTCGCCTACGCACGCCCCTCCGCCCTCACCTCCGACCGGGGAGGGCGGCTCCTCGGACTGGAGACCTCCGGAGGGCTGACCCCGGTCGGCCCCGAGGCCCACCCGCAGTTCTTCGCCGGGTTCCTGAGCTCCCCCCAGGCCGCCGCCCGCGGACTGCTCGCCGTGGCCGACGTCGCCGCCGCCCGCTACTACCAGCGCACCCTGCGGGCCTCCCTGGATCCGGTCGTCACCGCGAACGGCGACCGGTTGCGGTTCGAGTCGTTCTCCGGCTGCTGCGGGGTGTACGCCCGGCTGGACGTGCTCCCCGAGGGCCTCGACGGCGCGGACACCGGCCACGGCACCACCAACGTCGACGTCAACAACCCGCTGCGCGACGCCCTCTCGCGGATGGCCGGCGTCGATCCGCTGCACCTGCGCGTCGGCCCCGACGAGCTGGCCGTCACCACCCTGGACGGGCCGCTTCTGGAGAAGAAGGTCCCGCTGCCCGACCGCTGGCTGCGCGGTTTCGCCGAATCCCAGGTGCTGTCCGCCGGGTTCGACCTGCGCGCCGAGCTGTCCGCTGCCGAGGCCGTACGGTTCCTGCGCAGCCTCCCGCGCAGCGCCGCGGGGGCCACCGGCGGTGCCCCGCGCGGACCCCTGTGGGTCGTTCCCGTCGGCGCCACGCTGCGGCCCACCACCCGGCCGGTCCCCGGAGCCGTCTGCCTGCCCGGCCCGGAGCGGCTCGCCGCCTTCCAGCGGGTCCTGCGGTACGCGACCGGGCTGCGCGTGTACGGGCCCGCGGCCCACGGCGGCGCGTCCACCGCCGCCGCCTGGGAGATCGCCCTGCCCGGCATGCGCCTGACCCTCACCCTCTCCCCGGAGCCCGCCCGCGGCTTCTCCGGCGAGGGCGGCGTCCTGGAGGCGCTCGCCACCGACGAGGCGGCCGCCGATGCCGAGCTCGTCTCCGTCCTGCTCGCCTGGGAACCCCGCATCGACACCGCCGACCTCGCCGAACAGTGCGGACTGAGCACCGTGCGGGTCCGGGCCGCCCTCGCCCGTCTCGGCACCGCGGGCCGGGTCGGGTACGACGTCGCCGAAGCCGCCTACTTCCACCGCGAGCTGCCGTACGACGCCCGCCGCGCCGAACGCCACAACCCGCGGCTGGTCGCCGCCCGGGCGCTGCTCGCCGAGGGGTCGGTCCTGCTGCACGCCGACGCCACCGCCACGGTCCTCTCCGGGCAGCGCCGCTACCAGGTCCGCGAGGCCGCCACCGGAGTGCTCAGCTGCACCTGCCAGTGGTGGGCGGACTACCGCGGCCGCCGCGGCCCGTGCAAGCACGCCCTGGCCGTCCGCATGGCCCGGCGCGCCACCACCTCCGTCACCACCCCCGCCACCCCCGTTCCGGCTGCCGGAGAGACCCGATGAACACCGACACCCTCCGCAGCGCCGTCCTCGACGCCGTGCACGCGGGCCGCACCGACCGCCTTCCCGGCCTGATCAAGCACCTGTCGCCCGCCGACCGCCGCGCCCTCGTCCCCGAACTCACCGCACTGCGCCGCGAGATCCGCGGCTGGGACTGGAGCCGCCGGGCCGACAGCGAGCGGATACGCCCCGCCCTGCTCCTCGCCGGCGCCGGCTGCCACACCGGCGCGGCGGCCGCGGCCTCCTGGATCGCCGCCCGAGAGCTGCGCGACGCCGGCGGCTCCGGGAACGCGGCACTGCTCAAGGTCCTCGCCGACCGCGACCCGGCCTGGCTCGGGGACCTCGCCCACCGCCTCGCCGCCCGCGCCGCCACCGTCGAGGGCCAGTACCGCCTGATCCGGGAGCTCCTGCTGCGGGCGCCCGACGACTGCCCGCCGCCCACCGGCGACCCGTTCGTGCACGCCTGGGTCCGCCACATGTCCTACGGCGGCCACACGGGCTCCGCCCGCACGCTCCGCCTCGCGCTGCGCGAGGAGCCGTACGTACGCGAGCTGGTGCCCCGGCTGTTCGAGACCGCCGAGACCCCCGAGGCCCTCGGCTGGTACAGCGCCCCCGGGGTCCCCGGCCGCTGGCCCGCGGAGCTCGCCGCGCTCGCCGCCCGGGGCACCGTCGAACGGCGGACCCTGCTCGACGGCTGCCTCGCCCGCCTCCTGCGCGGCGGCCGCCCCGCCGGGCTCGCCTTCTTCACCGACCTGCTGGCCGTCCTCGAACCCACCGAGGACGAGCAGGAGGAGCGGACCGCGGACTGGATCGCCCTGGCCGCCGACGCGCACTCCCCGCTCGCCGGCCACGCCCAACAGGTCCTCGCCGGTCTCTCCGAAGCGGGCCGGCTGCCCGCCGAGCGGCTCGCCGAGATGTCGGCCGCCGTCCTCTTCCGCCCGGAGAAGAAACTCGTCCGCGCCCAGCTGGTGCTCCTCGGCAAGGCGCTGCGGCGCCAGCGGGACGACCGCTCCGTCCTGCTGCCCGCCGTCGCCGCCGCCTTCGGCCACGCCGACACCGGCCTGCAGGAGCGCGCCCTGAAGCTCGTCGCCGCCCATCTGCGCCCGGAGGACGACGACCTGCGCACCGAACTCGCCTTCCAGGCCGAGCTGCTCAGCCCCGCCCACCGGCGCACGGCCGCCGAACTGCTCGGCGCCGTCGCCGAAGCCGCCGTCCCGGCGACTCCGTACACGGAGACCCTCCCGCCGGCACCGGCACGCCGCCGCCAGGCCCCTGCGGCACCCCTCTCGCTCGCCGAGACCGTCGAACTGGTCGCGGCCCTGGTCAAGTCCCGGCAGCCGACCACAGAGGAGTTCGAGACGGCCGCCGACGCCCTCGTCCGCCACGCCCACCGCGACCGCGCGGAACTCGCCACGGCCCTGCGCCCCGCGCTCGCCGACCGGCCGTGGATCGGCGACGGCGGGTACCACGCGGACCCCGGATGGCTCCGGGGCCTGGAGCTGGTCGCCGCGACCGTGCTGGGACACGTGCGGGCCCACGACCTGCGCGCGGGCCGGGGCCTGCGCGACGACCGGTCGGGGCAGGACTGCGCCCACACCGCCATGGGCGAGGTGACCACGGCCCGGCTGTACGAGGCGGCCGGCCGGATCCTGACGGACCCGCTGCCGTTCCTGCTCGCCACGCCGACCTGGGACACGGGATCCTTGGACCCCTCCGACCTCGTCGAACGCCTTGCCGAGTACGGGCGCCTGGGCGTCGCCCCGGCTCCGGTCGACTTCGGGCAGGCGCTGCTGCGGGTACGGCGCGACGACCCGGAGGCCGCCCCGGCGGCGGCCGCGCTCGGCACGCCCGAGGGTGAGCGCCTCGCGGCCTGGCTGACCGGGGCGGGCGAGCCGCCGCGCACGGTCCGCCGCGTCGCGGAGCCCGGCTCGGGGAGGCACAGCTGGTGGGCCGGACGGACGCGGGACACGGTGCGGCGGATCGTCGTCGACGTCGCGGAACGGCCGGTGCTGGCGGAGTTCCCGCCGGCGTTCCACCGGCTCGGCCGCGCCTTCTCCGGCTCCGCCGGGCGCTGCTACCACTGGGACGGCTGGGAACTCGCCCAGTTGTCGGTCCTGCCCGAGGACCGCGAGACGCAGGCGGTCCTGCTGCTGCCCGAGCTGACCGCGTGCGCCGCCGTCGAGGAGCGCGGTGCGGGGCAGCGGCTGTCCCGGCTGGCCGAACTGGGCGGGCCCGCGGGCCCCGTGCTGCACCTGGCGGTGGCCGCCGGGCTCGGCGCCCGGCACGCCGAGGACCGGCTGGCGGCCGCGGACGCGCTGTTGGTGCTCGCCGCGCGGCAGGAGCTCGACACCGGACTGCTCGGGCGGGACCTCGCCGAACTGCTCGCCCTGGGCACGGTCAAGCCCAACCGGCTCGCCGACGCGGTGCGGACGGCCGCCGGCACGGGGGCGTACGCGACCATCTGGGCGGTGCTCACCGGGGCGCTGCCGGCCCTGCTGGCGGACGGCGGCGTGCGGGGCGCGGGGGAGGTGCTGGCCGTGGCCGCGGAGTGCGTCGAGGCCTGCGGCGCGGCAGGTCCGGAGCCCGCGGGGCTGGCGGAGACCGCCGGGCGGCGCGGGTCGAGCCAACTGGTCGCGCAGGCCCGGCGGCTGAGTACGGCGCTGGCGGCGGCCGGTACGGCCGCCACGGCCGCCTGCGCCTGACGCCGCGCCCGGTGCGCGCGTCCGCCCGGCAGCGAGCGGTCGCTGCCGGGCGGAAGTGCGCGGTGAGGTGTCAGCCCTTGGGGACGCGGATGACGACGGTGCTGCACACCTTGTCGGCGAAGGTCTGCTTCTTGTCGTCCCACAGCGGCCACAGCCAGCCGATGTAGCAGGGCAGGCCGTCGAGGAAGTGGGCCAGCTTGCGGACGAAGGCCATGCCGAAGCCGAGGGTGTTGCCGTCGGACTCGCGGCGGAGGCTGATGCCCACGACCTTCTTGCCGATGGTCTGGCCGGTGGAGCCCTCGCGGTACAGCTGGTAGAAGGCCATGGCGACCGCGTACAGCGCGCCGATCGCGAAGAAGACGCCGGGCTGGGCGTTCGCCGGGTCCGAGGAGGTGCCGAGGTCGATGAAGCCGAGGGCGTACATCGGGCCGGCGATGATCAGCATGTCGAGCAGGTACGCGCCGACCCGCAGGCCCCAGTGGGCGAGCTCGGGCATCCCCATGCCCGGCATCCCCGGCATGCCGGGGGCGGGGTGGCCCGGGTACGGGGCGGGCGGCTGCTGCGGGTAGCCGTACTGCGGCGGGACACCCTGCGGGGGCTGCTGGGGGTAGCCGTACTGCGGGGGCACGCCCTGGGGAGCCTGCGGCGGGTAACCGGGCTGACCCTGCGGGGGCTGCTGGCCGTACGGGTTGTTCGGGTCGCCGAAGCTCATGGCGAAATCTCTCCGGTGTCGGAAATGGGGACGATGCGGGCCGAGTAAGGGAACGCTGCCATTTGACCGGTTTGCCCCCCGTGAGCAGCCACGATGTTGCAGCCAACATCGTTGTCGTTTAATCGACCAGTTGTCCAATCGGCGATTCTCGGCCAATTTGCCCCGTCAGGGGCGCACGGAGGCAAAGGGGGTGGCCGAATCCGATGCGCATGATTCCCGGGAAAAGCGACTCGGTGGTAACTTCCGCGAGTTGATCTTGCCGGTGGCCCGGTCTGCGGCACGGCGATCCCTCGTTCAAGGTACAAGGTTCAAGGAAGTCACATTGCACCGCCATTCCCTCTTGCGTTCCTCCGCCCTTGCCGCCGGCGCCGCCCTCTCGGCGGGCGTCCTCGCCCTGTTCCCCGCGGTTCCGGCGGTGGCCGCGCCCGCAGCGGACGGTGCCCCGGCCCCGCACCTCGACGCGGTCGAGCAGGCGCTCCGTCAGGTCTCCCCCGGTCTGGAGGGGTCGGTGTGGGAGCGGACGGGCGGCAACGTCCTGGACGCGTCCTCGGCGGGCGGTGCCGACTGGCTGCTGCAGACCCCCGGCTGCTGGGGTGACAACACCTGCGCGACGCGCCCCGGAACGCAGCGCCTGCTGACGAAGATGACGGAGAACATCTCCCAGGCGACGCAGACCGTCGACATATCGACCCTCGCACCCTTCCCCAACGGCGCGTTCCAGGACGCCATCGTCGCCGGCCTGAAGTCCTCGGCCGGACGCGGGAACAAGCTCAAGGTGCGCATCCTCGTCGGCGCCGCCCCCGTCTACCACCTGAACGTGGTGCCGTCGAAGTACCGCGACGAACTCGTCGCCAAGCTCGGCCCCGACGCCGCCCGCGTGGACCTCAACGTCGCCTCGATGACCACCTCGAAGACGGCGTTCTCCTGGAACCACTCCAAGATCCTCGTGGTGGACGGACAGTCCGTCATCACCGGCGGCATCAACAACTGGAAGGACGACTACACGGAGACCTCGCACCCGGTCGCCGACGTCGACCTCGCGCTGCGCGGGCCGGCGGCCGCCTCGGCGAGCCGGTACCTGGACGAGCTGTGGTCCTGGACCTGCCAGAACAAGAGCAACATCGCCAGCGTCTGGTTCGCCTCGTCCAACGGTGCCGCCTGCACGCCCGCACTGGCCAAGGACAACCCGGCGCCGGCGCCCGCACCCGCGCAGGGCCGGGGCGGCGTGCCGGCCATCGCCGTCGGCGGCCTCGGCGTCGGCATCAAGCGCAACGACCCGGCGAGCGCCTTCCGGCCCACCCTGCCCAGCGCCCCCGACACCAAGTGCGTCGTCGGCGTGCACGACAACACCAACGCGGACCGCGACTACGACACCGTCAACCCCGAGGAGAGCGCGCTGCGGACGCTGATCTCCAGCGCGAACCGGCACATCGAGATCTCCCAGCAGGACATGAACGCGACCTGCCCGCCGCTGCCCCGCTACGACGTCCGGGTCTACGACGCGCTCGCCGCGAAGATGGCCGCCGGCGTCAAGGTCCGCATCGTCGTCAGTGACCCCGAGAACCGCGGCGCCGTCGGCAGTGGCGGCTACTCGCAGATCAAGTCGCTGTCGGAGATCAGCGACACGCTGCGGGACCGCCTCGCGCTGCTGACCGGCGACCAGGGCAAGGCCCGCGCCGCGATGTGCTCGAACCTCCAACTGGCCACGTTCCGCAGCGCGCAGAGCGCGAAGTGGGCCGACGGCCGCCCGTACGCGCAGCACCACAAGCTGGTCTCGGTGGACGGCTCGGCCTTCTACATCGGCTCGAAGAACCTCTACCCGGCGTGGCTCCAGGACTTCGGCTACATCGTGGAGAGCCCGGCCGCGGCCGGCCAGCTGAACGACGGACTGCTCGCCCCGCAGTGGCAGTTCTCCCGCGAGACCGCCACGGTCGACCACGAGCGCGGCATCTGCCAGGCCTGATCCGCCGCCCGCGGGCGTGAGCGCCCGCGCGACTGGCCCGGTCCGCGCGCGGGCCCGCCCCCGGCCCGACTCGGGCCGGGGGCGGACCGTGCAGGGTGCGACGGGGCGGGGTCAGTGGAACAGCATGGAGGCGTCGCCGGCCGCGGTGGTGACGGAGCCGGGGCACAGGAAGCTGCCCGAGACCTTGGTCGCGGTGAAGGCCTGGTTGACGTACTTGCGGGTGGCCCCGTCCCGGTTCCAGGTGAGGTTCGAGGCCTTGTAGCGGCAGGAGATGAAGCTCTGCCGGCCGGTGATGTCGATGGTGTCCGTCCTCGCGGTGCCCGCGGCGTCGTCGAAGGTGAAGACGGGGTTGTTGTTGAGGGCGGCGGTGATGCCGCCCGCGCAGCCCAGGTTGCCGCCCGGGGAGTTGATGGTCGTGCGGTCGACGGTCAGGGTGCTCGGGGGGTTGGCGCTGGTGTGCGCGTTGGTCCAGCTGCACGTGTTGCCCGCGACCACGATGGTTCCGTCGAGCCGTTGGTCGGCCGAGGGGCCGAGGGCGCTCGCCGGGACGGCGCTGCCGACGAGCAGGGCGGCCGCAAGGGCGGTCACGCCCGGCCATGTCGAGGTCTTCATGCTGTCGCTCCTCTTCGCCACGTCCTGTGGGGTGTGAAGCGGGGCCTGGGTAGGGCCACGCCGGCGTGCACCCGGCGGGCGGAGGCGGTGTCCGCGTACCGGCCGGGGGAGAGAGCTGGTGCGACGTACGCCACGGAAGGTCCCACGACGACCTTGAAATGTCAGGAGCATGCCAACAGTTTGGCCGGATCGGCCCCTTCGCCCCGGCCCCCACCGCCCCGCCCGGCTGCAGGGCACCAGCCTCAGGGGGGTACCCGACCGATACGCATGAGGAACACACGACCCAGCCGGCTGCACCCGCCTCCCTCCCGTGAGTCGTTCGCCGCCGACCCGCACGCGCTGTACGCGCGGTTGCGCGCCGCCGGACCGGTGCACCGCATCGCACTGCCCGACGGATCCCCCGTCTGGTTCGCCACCGGCGAGGCCGAGGTGCGCAGCGGACTCCCCGACCCGCGGCTTTCGGTCAACAAGCGGCACTCCACGACCGGGTTCAGCGGCTTCTCCCTGCCGCCCGCCCTCGACCGCAACCTGAGGAACGTCGAACCCCGAGGACCACCTGCGCCTGCGCCGCCTGGTGTCCCACGCCTTCAACCCCGCGCCACGCCGAACGCCTGCGGGCCGGCGTCGAGGACGGCGTCGACGACCTGGTGGCACGGCTCGCGGACCGGATCGCCGCCCGCGACGAGGACGACCGCCTCACCGAGGACGAACTGGTCTCCCTCGCCTCCGCGCACCGGGACCCGGCCCGCTCCCCGGGCCCCGACCGCTTCGACATCACCCGCGAGGACAGGGCCCACCTCGCCCTGGGCCGCGGCCTGCACCACCGCCTGGGCGCCCCGCTGGCCCGGCTCCAGATCGGCGCCGCACTGGGCACCCTGCTCGACCGGCTCCCCGACCTCCGCCGGCCCGCCCGCTCGACGCGCTCCGGTGGGCCACCACGTTCCGCTTCCACGCCCTGCGGGCCCTGCCGGTCACCAACCGCCGGTAGACCGGCCGGCCCGCGTCCGGATGCGGGCCCGCGCGGCCCGGCGGACGCTGGGCGCATGCACCATGCGCCGATCGTCGTCCACCGGATCGCGCCCGCGGGCGGCCGCCGCGTCTCCCTGCGGGCCGAGGGCCAGGACTCGGTCCTGGGCCTGGCCCGCAGCGACGCCGACCTCATCGAGTTCCTGCGCCGGGCCGGCGTACCCGATCCCGACGACCTCGTCCTCGGCGACTCCCCGCTGATCGAATGGGTGACCGACGACCCGCACGCCTACGAGGCGGAGCCCTCGGACACCGACATCCCCTGAGGGGCCCGGCCATCCGGCCCTCCCGCACCGCGGCCCCCCGAGGCGGCACCATGGGGCCGGGCGGCCCGTTCCGCCGCCCCCCACCGGAGGACCCGGAAGAGAAGGGGAGCCGATGCTGAGGGACTTCGCCGACCTGTCCACCCCGCTCGTCGCCGACGCGTGCGTGCGCACCGGCCTGCCGCTGCGCGTCGCACCGCCCGGCATCGGCGCGGTCGTCACCGGGCACCGGATCGCCGGTCCCGCGCTGCCGGTGCGCCACTACGGCAGCGTCGACGTGTTCCTGGAGGCTTTCGGCAGCGCCCGGCCCGGCGACGTCCTGGTCATCGACAACGGCGGCCGCACCGACGAGGCCTGCGTCGGCGACCTGGCCGTGCTGGAGGCGGACGGGGCCGGCCTGACGGGCCTGGCGGTGTGGGGACTGCACCGCGACACGCCGGAGCTGGCCGAGATCGGCCTTCCCGTCTTCAGCTACGGAACCCTCCCGGCCGGCCCCGTACGGCTGGACGAGCGCGAGCCGGAGGCGCTGACCAGCGCCCGCTTCGGGACGCACCTGGTCACCGCCGGGGACATCGTCTTCGGTGACGCGGACGGGGTGCTGTTCGTGGCCGCCGACCGCGTCGAGGAGGTGCTGGCCGCGGCCGGGCGGATCCGGGACACCGAGCGGGAGCAGGCCCGCAGGATCCGCTCGGGCGACACCCTGCGCCGGCAGACGGCCTTCGCCGACTACCTGGTCCTGCGGGAGGCCGACCCCTCGTACACCTTCCGTCGGCACCTGCGGCGGATCGGCGGCGCCATCGAGGAGTAGGGCGAAGAGCAGCGTGCGCCGGGTGCGGGACCGGCTACGATGCACCGCCCACCGATCGAGGAGGAACGTGTGTCCGCTGCGTCGAGCTATGCGTCCGGGGTCTGTGAAGTGCCGCTGCTGGGCGACACGATCGGGGAGAACCTGGACCGGACCGTACGCCGGCTCACCGACCTCATCCGCTGCGCGGCGTGCAATCGGGCGGCACCCATGATGAGTAGCTCGTACACGTGCATGTCGACGCAGGGCGGTAGCACCTGCTTGGCCCCCGCGTCTGTCTATGCGCCGGCGGTTGAGAGATATGTAGTGGGCAGGTGGCTCGACCGGCTGACGAGCGCCGACCCGGAGGACCCCATCCTCGTCGTCGTAGCGGATCGCTGGGGCGCTCTGACCAAGCCGGCAGAGACGGCCGAGATTGAAGAGGCCCGAGCCGCTCTGAAGGCCGCTGAGGCGCAGATGGAGCGTCTTCTCCGAGACCGACGCAAGGGGCTTTACGAGGGCCCCGCGGCCCGCTTCTTCGAGCCGGCATGGCAAGACGTCAACCGGGACATGGAAGCGGCGCGGAAGACACTGAAAGCCACGGGCGGTGTCACCGTTGACATCAGTTTCCTGATGGAACCAGAGATGGCGCTGGAGGCATGGGAGGCGGCCGACACTGGCATGCGGCGGGACCTCCTGCGCCTGGCCATTGTCGGCCTAACGGTCGCGAAGGCCAAGACAACGCATGACCGAGCCCGTTTCGACGGGGACAGGCGGGTGAAAATCCGCTGGGCCACCGTGGAAGAGGTCTAGCCGGATTCGGTATTGTCCCGGAAGGGTAACGATCGTTGAGGCAGGGCCGGGCTCGTCTGTAGAGGGCTCGGCCTACCCCAACGTCGGTAGCGGCCTCGTCGTCATCCGGGGCGCCGCCATAGCGGTTGCAGACGGTAGTGGCTATGAGTGGGTTCATAGCTGTCTGTAGTCATCGGGGTTCAAGTTGGGCCAGAAGTGCCTAACTAACCCCTCTTTTCTATTTTCTCTAACACGCGTTAAGAGAAAGGGTGGCTAAGAGCTGTGGCCCGTAAATGATCTTCGGGTCGCCTCGCGCATGGTTGATCACGGTGAAGACCGTTGGTCTATCCGGCGAGAGCGAGGTTGTGCATCCGGGCGATGCCAAGCATTGCGTGGTGGACACCGTCGCCCTTGAGGCGGCAGTCGCGGAGGATCTTCCAGGTCTTCATGCGGGCGAAGACGTGCTCGACTCGGGTCCGAACCTGCTTGTGGGATCGGTTGTGCTCTTCTTTCCAGTCCGGCAGTTCGGTCTGGCCGCGCTCGCGACGGTGTGGAATGACGAGGCCGGTGCCCGGGTAGCCGCCGTCGGCGATCACGAGGGTCTTGCCGACGGCGGACTTGGCGCCGGATTCCTCCCACGCCTTGCAGTCGTTTCGGTTCCCGGCGAGCGGTCGGCCGACCACTACGACGCGCCGGGTGTCGGCATCGATGACGACCTGGTGGTTGGTGGAGTACCGGTAGTTCTTCGACCGCTCGGCGATGGTGTGATCCCGGGTGGGAACCAGCGTCCCGTCCACGATGAGCACGGTGTCCTTCGCGAAACGCTTGCGGGGCTGGAGCGCAAGCATCGGTCCGAGGTGGTCGATGATCCGGTCCGCCGCAGACTTGGACACCCCGAACAGCGGGGCGAGCTGGCGCATGGTCAGGTTCGTGCGCCAGTACGCGGACACCAGCAGGGCCCGGTCCTCCAGTGGGAGGCCCCATGGCCGGCCTTTGCGGACCGCGTCCGCACCCTCACGTCGCAGCACGGTCACCAGCTTCCCGAAGGCGCGAGGGCTCAGCCCGGAGAACGGGGCAATCCAGGACGGCTCCGACGCCGTGATCACACCAGCCACCGTGATCGTTCCACCCGGGGGAGGCCGAGTAAGTGCCCTTCCGCCCAAGCGCCAGCGGTCACCGGGTCCGTGCCTGCCGATCCGGGCAGTCCAGAATGCTGCCGTGGCCGAAGACGAGAAGAGCGGCATAGAACCGTGTTCATTCCTGACATGCGTGACAGATGTGGCCCAGCTGCTGGGCGTCGGAGACGTCAGCATGGAGCCGAAGGACCGGCATGCCCGCCACCTCGCCCATGCGGTGCGTAAGCCCCTGCTCGAACGTGCAAGTCTGCCCGAGGAGTGGTTCGCCCCGCTGATGGCGGCAGCCGTGTACGACCCGGATCCCAGCTTCTGCCGCTGGTTCGTCGAGCCGGCGGTCTACGCATTCGGACGCCGCCGCGTGATGGCGGCATTGGTCGACTATCTGCGGACCGGCACGGATGCCGAGCGAGCCGGTGCCGTGCGAGCCTGGTACAGCGCCCACGTGCCCTTGCGTGCAGACCGGTCTCCGGCGTACGCACCCGGCGGGGTACGTGACCCCGCCCTGGACGAGACACGGGACATCAAGGCCGCCTGGCTGGAGGCATCCCTGCGGGTGTTCGCCGAATCCACCGACCTGCGGATGCGCCACCGCGTCCTGCTGGACCTGCCTACCTCCCGCGCGGCCTATCCGCCATCCCTGCACGAACTACTTGAAAGCACACTCGCATCCGCCCGGGTTCATCCCGACCCGCACATCCGTCGCTGGGCCGCAGCAGCAGACCACAAGGGAGTCTGAGCCCGACGCGTGCCCCTCCTGGCAGTTACGGGACAGCCCTTAGCCCCCGTAGCTCAGTGGTAGAGCAGCGTCCTCGTAAGACGCGGGCCGCAGGTTCGATTCCTGCTGGGGGCTCCGCTGAACCGCACACCCAATGCGCTTGCGCACGTCCCTGCGGACAGAGGCCGTGGCTTCGGTGGGCTGCACCGTGGCGCGACGGCCAACACCCGGGCCTCACGGTCCGGACGAGGGTGTGTGGGGGCGGCGATGTACCACCCCCACGCAGCCTGCTACGCGTCGTGCTTGACGTACTGAAGAACCACCATGCCCGCCGTGAAGGCGGCTGCGAATGCGCTACCGGCCGACCCGACGCCTACGAGGGCGCCAGCCTTCAATCCCGTGACGACGATGTACGTGACGAGTGCGATAAGCGCGGCGACGAGAGCCACGATGGCGATATCACGACCGGGATGGCTACATACGTGCTGATGCGTCGCGTTAGTCGACACTACCGTTCCTCCATGTTGTGGTGGCGCACTGCTGACCGATGACACACCTCACCCAGGGCAAGGTGTGAGGCCGTCAGCAGGCGACAGGCGCTTACGCCTGTAGCCGTACGCTCAACATGGGTATCTCCAAAGGTAGATGTCGATCGCTGATACTGTATCACTTTGCGCACCGGAGACACAACGGCATGTAGCTCAGAGGTAGAGTGTCCGCTTTGGGAGCGGGTGGCCGCAGGTTCGAACCCTGCCGTCCCGACAAGAGATCACTGAGGGCGCGTGAAAACCAAGTTCGCGTGTCGCTGGAGCCCCTCGCCGTCGAACTGCGTGCTCTGGAGCGTCCACCCGATTGCCGTGACGTCCTGGATCGCCTGCGCAAGGTCGACGTCCTGGCCCCCGGGCCGCGGGTAGAACTTGCGGATGAAGACGGTGTCTCCGCGCTTCCACGCCTCGCCGGCCGCCTCGTCGATGGGCGGGATGGCGAACTTCTTCAAAAGCTTCTTCAGCATGCGCTGAGCGTAGGACATGACTTCTGGCCCCGTTCTCCCTTCCGGGGACGGGGCTTTCGCGTGCTCGTTGGGAGGTAGCGCGATGGCGTGGGAAGGAAGCACCCGGCGCAGCCGTCTCCCGGCCGACTGGCCCCGGATCCGATGGCGGATCATCCGCCGTGACAGGGGCGTCTGTACGGCCCGCTACAGCGATGGCCGACGGTGCGAGATGCCGGGTACCGACGTCGACCACATCACCCCCGGAGACGACCACCGGGACGAGAATCTTCAGCTCCTCTGTCCGTGGCACCACGCACGGAGGAGCGCCACTGAGGGCGGCACAGCAGCCGCCAGGACCCGCGTTACCACCCGCCGGCCGACGGCGACACATCCCGCGCCGGAGGACTGATGGCGGACACGATGAAGGCGGGGAACCCGCTGTACGCACACCCTGGGACGGACTCCCGCTCGTGGGCCGCCCTGTCGGCTGACGACAGCCGGTGTCTTGGGTCGTGGTGAACCAGAACTCCGGTCCTGGCAGCCCGGAGGACACCGTCCTGACGGCCGCAGCGAGGGCGTGGGGAGCGGCGCCGTCGTGTGCGGGTACGTCGACCACGACTATGGCGACGTCCTCGACTTCACCGTGAAGGGCCAGCAGAGGAATGGGTGGCCCGCGGTATCACGGGCGCGTTCATCGACCGCGTCTCGTCCGCCGGTGCCGACGTTCAGGACGTCGCACGCACGGTGCTGCACCTGCGGGAGGCGGGCATCACGTACGTGGTGCTGAACTACGGTACGGTTCCAGACCCGCGCGTCGTGGATCTTGCCGACGTCGTGGTGACCCTTCGAGGGCAGCATGGCGGACTACCGGGCCCTGGCCTTGCCTGACTGGCTTACTGCCCTCCAGCCCGAGCGCACAGCCCACCTGATCTACGAGGCCACGGCAGACGAGGCGGTAGAGGCTGTGGGCCTGGCACGTAGGCGCGGCTGTCACCACGTCTACGCGACGTCGGCGACGTACGCGAGCGGCAATCCATGGTCCACCCTGCCCGACTACTGGCCCCGCATGGTGGCTGCTCTGACGTGCTACCCATCGCGCCCGACACATGCGTGGCCCCGGTGAGCACGGGCGCGCACGTGGAGATCCTGGATGCACACCGGCGACCTGGCGGTCATGGACGACGACGGCTACCTGAGCATCACCGGCCGGATCAAGGACATGGTGATCCGCGGCGGGGAGAACGTGTACCCGCGGGAGGTCGAGGAGTTCCTCCACGCCCACCCGGACGTCCTGGACGTCCAGGTCATCGGTGTGCCCGACGCCAAGTACGGGGAGGAGCTGATGGCCTGGGTGCGGATGCGCGACGGCGCCGCGCCGCTGACCGCGGAGGCCGTCCGCGCGTACTGCGACGGACGGCTCGCCCGCTTCAAGATCCCGCGGTACGTCCATGTGGTGGAGGAGTTCCCGATGACCGTCACCGGGAAGATCCGCAAGGTCGAGATGCGCGAGATGGCAGTCGGCCTGCTGGACCTCCCCGTGTGACGTGTCCACGGGGCCCGCGGGGCGGGTGGGGGGAACGGCGGGTCAGTCGCGCGGCGTCAGCTCGGCCATGGCGTTCCAGCCGTCGCCCGGCACCTCGACGTGGATGATCTCCGGCCGGGTGGCGATGGCGCCGGCCATCGCCTCCATGCCGGCCTTGAAGTGGTCCGAGGCGACGTGCACGGCGCCCGCGTCGGCGTCGGCGAAGCCCTCCAGGAGCGTGTACTTGGTGGGGTCGTCGACGCTGCGCGACCAGTCGTAGAAGAGGTTGCCCGGCTCGTTGCGGGTGGCCTGGGTGAAGTCGTCGACGATGGTGAGCCACTCGTCGCTGAACTCGGGACGGACGTCGAACCTGACGGCGATGAAGATCATGAGGCCAGCCTGACAGGCGGCGCCGGGCGGCGCACGCGGGACGGGCCGTTTTCCGGCACCGTCGGAAACTCCGCGCGGGGCGGCGTCAGCGGGGGCCGGCGGCGAGCACGTCGGCGGCCGTCCGGACGAGGACGGTGCGGATCTCCTCGGTCCGCCGCCGGAACTCCGCGGTCGGCAGCGACACCGACAGCGCGTGCACCGCGCCACCGCCACCGCCACCGCCGCCCTGGCCGTCGCCCTGGCCGTCGCCACCGCCCGCGTCGCGGGACAGGGCCACGGCCGCGCAGGTGTACGCCGGATCGGCCTCCCCGACCGACACGGCGAAGCCCTGCCCGCGCACCCGTGACAGCTCGGCCTCCAGTACGTCGGCGCGGGTGATGGTGGCCCCCGTCAGCCGGGCCATGCCGTGTTCGGCCAGGTAGCGCCGCAACGCCGGCCGCGGCAGCTCGGCCAGCAGCGCCTTGCCGTGCGCGGTGGCGTGGGCGCGGGTCTCCCGGCCCGGGGTGAAGGGGTTGCCGGTGTCCGTGACCGGCGCCGTCGTGTCGACCACCGTGATCACACCGCCCCGGTACGCGGTGTAGTACGCCTCGGCTCCGGTGGCGCGGCGCAGCCGGGCCAGCACGTCCGCCATGCGCGGGGCCGGCTCCAGCTGCCGCAGCAGGCTCCGGTGCAGCCCCGGGATCCGGGGGCCCAGCACGTACCCCTGCGCGGTGCGCACCAGGTAGCCGCGCTCGGTGAGCGGGGCCAGCAGGTGGTAGGCCGTGGACAGCGAGCACTCCAGCCGGCGCGCCAGGGCCTTCGCGCCCACCGGCCCGCCGCCCGTGTCGGCGACGGCGTCGAGGAGCGCCAGTGCTCGGTCGACGGACTGCGGACCGGTACCGGGACCGGTGTACGGCATGGCGGGTTCCCCAGGGTGGACGGCGGGACGGGCGTACGTGACGGGCGTCCGAGCCTACGGCGCCCGGCGGCGTTCATCGAACGTTGACCGGATGCAGAGGTGCGCCGGGCAGAGTCGTGGCATGGACAGCGAACACACCTGCGGCACCGCGGCGGCACCGCACGGCACCGGCACGGCTCCCGATCTCACCGGCATCCGGCTCGCCCACCGGGCGATGCTCGCCGACATCGACCGCCTCGCCGGACTGCTGGCCGCAGTCGCCGCGGCCGGGCGGCCGGTGCCCGCCGGGCGGGCCGCCGCCATCGCCGGGTACGTGCACCGCTACCACGCCGCCGCCCGCGGCCACCACCGCGGTGAGGACCGCATCCTGTGGCCGGTGGTCCTCGACGCCGTGCCCGACGCCGCCGACACCGTCGCCGGCCTGGTCCGCTTCGCCGACGACCACGCGGCCCTCGACTCCCTCCAGGCCGCCTGCGACACCGCCGCGGACGGCTTCGCCGCCGACCCGGAGCGCCACGCACGGGAACTGGCCCGCCTCCTCGCCCGGCAGCGGGATCTCCTCGCCCGGCACGTCGCCGCCGCGGAGGAGCACCTCTTCCCGCTGATCACCGGCCGGGTGCCCGGCGCCGCGTACGCCGCCGCCGTCCGGCCGCTGCTGCGCGCGTACGCCGACGGGGCGGAGGCCGTCTTCGCGGGCTGACGGCGGCCCGCCCGGCCACCGGCGCCTCAGGTGCGCAGGTACGAAGCCCCGTTCACGTCCAGGACCGCCCCCGAGGACCACACCGCCTCGGGCGAGGCCAGGTACAGGACGGCGGAGGCCACCTCCTCGGGCGCGGCGACCCGGCCGAACGGGCTCTGCTCGGCGATCCGCTCCCCCTCGGGGGAGGCCAGGCGGCCGGCGACCCGCTCGGTGGCGACGAAGCCCGGCGCCACCGAGGCGACCGTGATGCGGTGCGGCGCGAGCGACACCGCCAGAGACTGGCCGAACGCGTGCAGCGCCGCCTTCGTCGCCCCGTACGCGGGATGGTCCGGTTCGCCGCGGAACGCGCCGCGCGAGCCGACGTTCACGATGTGCCCCGCCCGGCCCTCGTCGACCATGCGGCGGGCGACGCAGTAGCTGACGTTGACGCTGCCGAACAGGTTCACCGCCGCCGTGCGCTGCCAGGCCTCCTGCCAGTCCGCGTACGAGGTCGTGGGCAGCGGGTGCGCGACCATCACCGCCGCGTTGTTCACCAGCACGTCCACGCCGCCCAGCGCACCGGCGGCCTCGGCGACCAGCGCCTCGACGCGGGCCGGGTCGCTGAGGTCGCCCTCGACCAGGACGTGCCCCTCCCCGGGCAGCGCGGCCAGCGTGTCCAGGGCGTCGGCCCGCCGGCTGGAGCAGTGCACGGCCACCCGGTCGCCCTGCCGGGCGAACGCGGCGGCCACCGCCCGGCCGATGCCCCGCGACGCCCCCGTGACCAGCACCCCACGGCTCATCGGGCGGCCGCCCCCGCCCCGTCCGCGGACGCCCGGGCCCGCGCCAAGTCGTCGGCGGGCAGGGTGGGATGGAATCCGGTTCGGTCCATCGAGGTCTCCTTCCGGTGGGCTGCGCACCGACTTTGACCCGCCCGTTGTCCGAATGTCAACATTCGACGTATGGACACGAGGGAGACCGCATCACGTACGGGCGACGCGCTCTCGGGGGAGGTCGGCCCGGCCCGGCGCCGGGGCCTGGCCGACGAGGCCGCCGATCGCATCCGCGCGGCGATCCTCGCCGGGGGGTTCGCACCGGGAGCGGCGCTGCGCGAGGTCGAACTCGCCCGGTCGCTGGACATCAGCAGGGGGTCGGTGCGCGAGGGCCTGTCCGTGCTCGCGCGCGAAGGGCTCGTCCGCAGCGAATGGCACCGGGGCACGAAGGTCGTCGACGTCACGGCGGACGGGGCGGAGGACCTGTACGCGGTCCGGGCGGCGCTGGAAGGCCTCGCCGCCCGCCTCGCCGCCGAACGGGCCGCGGAACCCGACTTCGCCGAACTGGACGCCCGGGTCGACAGGATGGCGGAGGAACTCGCCCGGGGTGCGCAGGGCCCCCGCCTCCTCGCCCTCGACCTGGACTTCCACGACCGGATCCACCGGATCGCGGGCAACCGCCGGCTGTACGACGGCTGGGCGGGCATCCGCTCGCAGGTCCACCTCTACCAGTTGACCCGGGTCCGGCTCGGCCACGACGGCTACCGGGCGGCCGTCGTCGAAGAACACCGCGAACTGGTACGGCTGCTGCGTGCGGGGGAGGGGCGGGCGGCCCGCGAGGCCGCGGAGCACCACGTCCTCGCCGCCTGCCGGGAGCTCGCCCGCCACCTCTCGCCCGCGACGCCCCCGACCTCCTGACGCCACGGCCCCGCCGCGGCCCGCCACCCCGTCGGCCGGGGGTGCGGGGCGGCGGGGCCGCGGGGCCCCGGTCAGGGGCGGGGTGAGGTGCCGCGGACCGTGTTGCCCGTGACCGTGCCGTCCTCGCCGTTGAGGGTCACCGCGTGGCGGACGCCGTCGGGGCCGAGGACCACCGCGAGCCAGGCGCTCTTGCCGCCCTCCTGCGGCACCGCCCGCACCGCCTCGACCTTGCCGCCCTCCACGGCGGCCGCCGCCTTCTCCACCGCCTGCGCGGCCGGCAGCGCGGGCAGCGGCACCGGGGCCTTGGCGCTGCCGCCGCCCTCGCCCCGGCCCGGCTTCAGTCCCGGTACCGGCCAGCCGCGCTCCCCGTCGACCATGGGCGGCTCGCCGCCCTTGAACCGCTTCTGCCCGAACGGGCCGTCCACCGGCCCCTCCCCGCGGCCGTGGTGCGCGCGGGCCTCCGCGGCGAACTTCGCCCGCGCGTGCTCCCGGTGGTGGTCGTGCCCGGCGGCCACGGCCACGGCCGCCGCACCGCCGCCGACCGCCGCGACCACGCCGAGCGCCACCCACCGGGTGCGCCCCTCGCGGACCAGCCGGGCCACCCGGCCGCGGCTCGCCGCCGCCGCGCCGGCCTTGGTCTCGTCCGCTTCCGTCGGGGACTCGGCGGGCTGGGGGCTGGACTGGGTCATGAGACTGCTCCTCGCGTTCTCCGGGCACCGTGCCCGGCTCGCCGGATCCTGCCCGGTCGATGCTGAAGCCCCGCTGAAGCCGGCTGAAGACCTCTTCAGCAATCCGCTGCCGCGACCTGCGAACCTTGTCCCCATGCGCGTACTGGTGGTCGAGGACGAACGGCGGCTCGCCGCTGCCCTGCAGCGGGGCCTGCAGGCCGAGGGCTTCTCGGTGGACGTCGCCCACGACGGCCTCGAAGGGCTCTGGCTGGCCTGCGAGCACGACTACGACGCCATCGTGCTCGACATCATGCTGCCCGGCCTCAACGGCTACCGGGTCTGCGCCCGGCTGCGGGCGAGCGGCTGCGAGTCCGGGATACTCATGCTCACCGCCAAGGACGGCGAGTACGACGAGGCCGAGGCCCTCGACACCGGTGCGGACGACTTCCTCTCCAAGCCGTTCTCGTACGTCGTCCTCGTCGCCCGGCTGCGCGCCCTGGTCCGGCGCACCGGCCGCCGCAGCCCCCGGGTGATGGAGTTCGGCGACCTGGTCGTCGACCCGGCCCGGCAGCGCTGCACCCGCGGCGGCACCGAGGCCCGTCTGACCTCGCGGGAGTTCGCGGTCCTGGAGTACCTGGCCCGAAGGGCCGGCGAAGTGGTCCCCAAACGCGACATATTGGAGAACGTCTGGGACGCCGCGTACGAGGGCGACCTGAACGTCGTCGAGGTGCACGTGAGCGCCCTGCGCCGGAAGATCGACGCCCCCTTCGGCCGGTCCGCGGTGGAGACGGTCCGCGGTGCGGGCTACCGGCTGGCGGCCGACGGTGGCTGAACCCGCACCCGGACCGGCTCGCGGACCGGCAACCGCCCCCGACCACGCCCCCGAGCACGCCCTCGCCCCCCGCGGCACCGCCGCCCTGCTGCGTGCGGCGGTGCGCCGGCTGGGTCCCCGCTCGGTCCGGGCCCGGGCCACCCTCGGCGCCACCGCCGTGGTGGCCCTGGCCCTCGGCGCGGCCTCCTTCGCCCTGCTCGGCATCCTGGACGGCAGGCTCGTACGCGGCGCGCAGGCGGACGCCGAGCGGCAGGCACTGGCCACCGCGGCCCTGGCGGCGCGCGGCCGGCTCGACAGCGTGCTCACCCCGGGCCTCGGCACCGACTTCCTCCAGGTCGTCGACGCCGAGGGCCGCGTCCTCGCCGCCAGCCCCGGGCTCGCCGGCCGCCCCGCGCTGACCCCGACCCGGCCCGGCAAGCCGGGCACCGTCCGCAACACCTGGAAGCCCGCCCCGGCGCGCGGAGAGCACCGCCTCCGCGTCGTCCAGGTCACCACCGTCACCGGGGAAGGGCTCGTCACCGTCTACGCGGGGACCTCCCTGCGGCAGGCCGATGCCGCGGACGAGACCATCACCGCCGTCCTGGCCGTGGTCGTGCCGCTGCTCGTCCTCACCGTGGCACTGGTCACCTGGCGGGTGACGGGCTGGGCGCTGCGCCCCGTCGAGGCGATCCGCGCCGAGGTCGCCGAGATCAGCGAACGGGACCTGCACCGCAGGGTGCCCGTGCCGCGCAGCGAGGACGAGGTGGCCCGGCTCGCCGTCACGGTGAACGCCACCCTGGACCGCCTGGAGGCCGCCGGGATCCGCCAGCGCCGGTTCATCGCCGACGCCTCGCACGAACTGCGCAGCCCCATCACGGTCCTGCGCACCCAGCTGGAAGTCGCCCAGGCCCACCCCGACCCGGCGCTGTGGGGCGAGCTCGTCGGCGGCGCACTGGAGGACACCGTACGGCTCCAGGACCTCGCCTCCGACCTGTTGCTGCTGGCCCGCCTCGACACCGCGGAACCGGCACCGGACTCCCCGGTCGACCTCGCCGGGGTGGCCCGGGAGGCGGCCCGCGCCCGCCGAGGCGACCGGATCCCCGTCGATCTGGAGGTCACGGGCGAGGTCACCGTGCGCGGCAGCACGCTCTGGCTCTCCCGCCTGGTCACCAACCTGCTGGACAACGCGCAGCGCCACGCCGAGCGGCAGGTCCTGCTGTCGCTGCGGGTGGACCGGGGCCGCGGCACGGCCGTCGTGGAGGTACGGGACGACGGCCCGGGCATCCCGGCGGCGGACCGCGAACGGGTCTTCGAGCGGTTCACCCGCCTCGACGACGCCCGCAGCCGCGACGAGGGGGGCACCGGCCTGGGCCTGGCCATCGCCCGGGACATCGCCACCCGGCTCGGCGGCACCCTCGTCGCCCTGGACTCCCCGGTCGGCGCCCGCCTGGTGGCCACCCTCCCCCTGGACCCGGCGCACCCGGGCGCCCGGCGGCCGGACCGCGGCTGACCTGCGGGACCCGCCACGCCGGGCCCCGCACCGCCGGGGCCCGTCCCCCGGCCCGCCACCCGGGCCGAACCCCTCCGGGGCGAATCTGATTGTTCCCCGTTCTGCTTTTTTCGCGCCTGTCCATCTCTGTTCACTCCATGCTTGCCTCGGCTCTTGAAGGGGGGCGTGAGACACCGCCAAGGGCCGTTTCCCGAACGGAACTCGCCCATGGCGCAAGCAGCCGGAGGACGGCGCGATGAAGAACAACCGGATGATCGTCACGGTGGTGGCGCTCTTAGCGATCTTCGCCTTCAGCGTGGTGATGGTGGTGGCGGGCCAGCCCGTCGCGGCGATCACCGCGCTGATCCCGTCGGCGGCCCTCGGCGTGCAGCAGATCGTGCAGGCCGGTACGGGAGCCGCCGAGGGCCGGCGGGAGCGGCGCCCCTCCGCGCAGCCCGAGCGGGACGAGGAGGCGCAGGGATGACCGTCCCCTCGGCACCCCGGGACGTGCCCCAGGACCGGCGGGGCAAGCGCGGGCGGCGGCTCGGGCCCATCGCCGACGGCGCCGGCGCGGCGCACCGGGCCTGGCTGGAGCCGCTGCGCGACGCCTTCCACGGCAGCGGTCTCACCCTCGACGAGCTGCAGGCCCGCACCGGCTGGCCCAAGTCGCACATCTCCGAACTGCTGCGCGCGGTCGAGCGCTACCCCCGCTGGGCCTTCGTCCGCACCGTCCTCATGGTGCTCAGGCCCCGGGTGTCGTACGAGGCCATGCGGCTGCGCTGGGTGCTGGCGGCGCGCGACGCCGGCAAGCGGACCTCGTGGATCAAGCACTGCCTGCACGAGGCCGGCGGGGCCGGGAGCCGCGCCGTCGCAGCCGCCGGCCCGGCACCCCTGGACTACCTGGCCTTCCAGGAGATGCACCGTCCCCACTACACCCGCTACGCCGCCGCGTTCCTGCGCCGGCCGGCCCTCGTGGAGAAGGCCGTCGGCGACGTCTTCACCCTCCTGCTGCTGCTCTGGCACGACGCCCTGGCCAGCGAGAACCCCGAACGCTTCGCCTGGCCGCTGCTGCGCCAGACCGTGCTCGAACACGCCCCAAAGGAGAACGGCCGCCCCTCGCTCGCGCTGGCCGCCTTCGACACCGTCGCCCTGGCCGCGGCCCCCGACCCGGTCGGCCAGGTCGAGGAGACCCTGGCCCTGTTCCGGGCCGTGGCCGAGCTGGCGCCCGTACAGCGGGACGTCGTCGTGCTGCTGCACCTGTGCGGCCTGGAGGACACCCAGGTGGCGGACGAACTGGGGGTCTCCCTCGCGTCCGTACGCTCCACCGCGCGGCACGCCCGGCGCAACCTGGACGCGGTCCTGCACCCGACGGGCACCACCGAGGAGGGACACCCCCGTGGCCTCGACCATTGACGAACTGCTCGCCCGCGCCCGCCTCCACGAGGTCGCGTACCCGCCCGCCGACATCACCGACCGCGCCCGCGCCCTGCGGCCCGCAGAGCCCGCGGAGCCCCCGTGGTCCGGCGCCGCCGGCGGGGTCTTCCCCGCGGACCCGCACCCGTCGGCCCTCCCGGCGCCCGCCGCCGACCGCCAGCGGGCCATGCGGGGCGCCGCGGACGACCTCCAGGCGCTCTGCGAGACCGCCGTCACCAGCGCCGCCGTCAGTGCGCTGGGCGGCGGCTTCCTCACCCAGGCGCTGCCCCAGCCCTCCGGCGCGCGGGTCCTCGGCTGCATCCTGCTGCTCACCGACGCCGAGGACTCCGCCCGCTTCTGGTGGCAGTACGCGGCCGGCGCCGGCGACCCGGTCGCCACCCACTGCCTGTACCTCCACCACCTGGCCCTGGGCGAGAACCGGCAGGCGGTCTGGTGGCGCCGCCAGACGGCCCCGGCCGGCGACGACGGCCTGCCCGCCACCCTGCGCGCACCGCAACGGCCGGGGCAGGGCCCCGGCCCCGGCCACGACAGGGCGGCGACGGTCGACGCCGTCATCGAGTACGTCTCCGCCGCGGTCCGCTACGTCGATGACGACCTCGAACTCCCCCTGCCCGTACCGGACTTCAGTGCGCGGATCCGGGCCATCACGGCGGCCGGCGGCCCCCCGGCTTGACGTTCGTCGATCTTTCACTGCACCATTCCACTAACACATTAGTGGAATGGTGGTGAAGCAGAGAGATGATCGAGTTCCAGGTGGACCGGCACAGCGGTGTCGCGACCTACCTCCAGCTCGTCAACCAGGTCAAACAGGCGCTCAGGCTGGGCGTCCTGGAACCGGGGGACCGGCTGCCGACCGCCAGGGCCGTCGTCGAGGCCACCGCGATCAACCCCAACACCGTGCTGAAGGCCTACCGCGAACTGGAGCGCGAAGGGCTCGTCGAACCCCGCCCCGGACGGGGCACGTTCGTCACCCGCTCCCTGTCGCGCCCGGAAGCGGCGGCGGACTCACCGCTGCGCGCCGACCTCCTCGCCTGGACGGCGAGGGCGCGGGCGGCAGGGTTGGGGCGCGCCGACATCGTCGCCCTCGTCGAGGCGGCACTCACCGAGACGACGGCCCCCGCGCCCGAGCCCCGACCCGGCCCGGACGCACCGTGACGAGAGGACACCACGTGAACGACCCGACCGCCCCCGCGGCGCTCCGGGCAACGGCGATCGACCACGCCTTCCGGGGGAAGAAGGCCCTGAACGGCTGCGAGTTCGAACTCCCGCCGGGCCGCATCGCCGCACTGGTCGGCCCCAACGGGGCCGGCAAGAGCACCCTGTTCCACCTGATGACCGGGCTGCTGCGCCCCGACGCGGGCTCCATACGCGTCTTCGGCGCCGCCCCCGGCAGCCGCGAGGCCCGCAACCGCACGGCGTACCTCTCCCAGGACAAGCCGCTGCACCCGCAGTTCACGGTCGCCGACACGCTGGCCCTGGGCCGCCGGTTGAACCGCCGCTTCGACCTGGCGAAGGCCGAACGCATCGTGCGCGCCGGGGACATCCCCTTCAGCACCCGCGTCGGCGGCCTCTCAGGCGGCCAGCGCACCCGCGTCGCCCTGGCGCTGACACTGGGCAAGCAGGCCGACCTCCTGCTGCTGGACGAACCGCTCGCCGATCTCGACCCGCTGGTCCGCCACGAGGCGATGGGCCTGCTCATGGCCGAGGTCGCCGACCGCGGCCTGACCGTCGTGATGTCCTCGCACGTACTCCCCGAGCTGGAGAACGTCTGCGACCACGTCCTCCTCCTCCAGCAGGGCCGGATCCGGCTCGCGGGCGACACCCAGGACCTCCGCGAGGCCTACACCCGGCTCACCGGCCTGGCCGAGCCCGGCACCGCCGACGGGCTGCCCCGGGAGGCCGACCGTGACGCCGTCGTCCATGCCACGACCACCGGCCGGCACCTGACCGCCGTCGTCCGCAACGCCCCCGGCGCCGCCCTCCCGGCCGGCGCCGACGAGCGCTGGATCACCACGACCCCGTCCCTCGAGGAACTGCTCCTCGCCCACCTGCGCTCCGCCCCGCGGACGGCCGCACCGGCCCCGCGGTCCGCGGCCGCCGGAGAAACGGAAACGGAGGCCGCCGCATGACCGGCTCCCTGTGGCTCGCCTGGCGCCAGCAGCGCCTCCTCGTCCTCGCCGCGCTCCTGCTCGTCGCCGCCTGCACCGTCTGGGCGGCCCTGCGGCGCGCGGACCTGATCGACGCCGTCGCCGGCTACGACCTGACGGAGTGCAAGGGCTGGAACGGCGAGTGCCGGCCCGAGGTCCAACTGGCCGTGTTCGAGCAGAGCCCGGAGATCCGTGTGCTCGGCTCCATCGGACTGCTCGTCCCCGCCGCCATCGGCATGTTCTGGGGAGCCCCCCTGATCGCCCGGGAGATCGAGCGCGGCACCCTCACGGTCGCCCTCACCCAGGGCGTCGGCGCCCGCACCTGGTTCGCCGCCCGGTTCGGTCTCGCCGCGCTCGGCACCGTCGCCGTCTCCGCCGCCCTCGCCGGGCTGATCGCCTGGTGGTGGGAGCCGATCGCGAACATCCTGGCCGGCGTCTACTGGTACGACCCGTACGTCCTGAACGCCTCCGGCCCCTCCGCCGTCGCCGGCGCCCTGTGCGCGCTGGCCGCCGGCACCGCGATCGGTCTGCTGGTACGCCGTACCATCCCGGCCATGGTCATCACCGGTGGCGTCGTACTGGGCCTGGCCGCCGCCCTGACGTTCTTCCGCCGGGACCTCATCGCCCCGGTGGACCGGATCACTCCGGGCATGACCCCCAAGCAGCTCATCGGCAGCGCCTGGTCCGCGGGCTACCGCTACCTGACCCCGGACGGTGCCCAGCACCCCCTGGAGGACTGCGCGTTCTCCGGTGACGAGCTGCGCGCCTGCATGGCGGAGCACAACTTCGTGGGCCGGGTCCACAAGGTCTACCCGAGTTCCGACTTCTGGACGTTCCAGGCCCTCGACTCGGCCGTCTACCTGGTCCTCGCCCTCGCCTTCGTCGCGCTGACGGCCGTCCTCCTGCGCCGCCGCCACCGCCTCGTCTGAGCACCCCGGCCGGCGCCCCACCCCCGTGGGAGCGCCGGCCGGGGCGCGGTCGCGTCAGCCGTGCTCGGGCAGGTCCGCCTCCGCCGGGGCGGGCCTCGGCGCCGTCGCCGAGCCGCGGGCCGCGGGCCCGGCGGCGGACTTCCCGCCGCAGAAGACCGCCTCCAGCGTGCCGCCGAGCGCGGTGTTGGCCTCGCCCCGGTTCGAGGTGTTGGCCATGGCGGCCAGGGCGCGCCGCCCGTCGCGCGTGGCGAAGGCGTACGTGTAGTAGCCCTGCACCGTTCCCGTGTGGCCGTACACCCGCACCCCGCAGGTCAGGTCGTAGCGCCGCAGCCCGAGCCCGTAGAACCGCGTGTGCGCGGCGTCGGTCGGGCTCATCACGAGCATCGCGTCGAGCATGCGCGGCGGCAGCAGCCGGCCCCCGAGCAGCGCGGACACGAAGGTGTTCAGGTCGGCCGGGCTGGAGATCATCGCCCCGGCGGCCTGCGCCCAGGAGGCCGTCTGCTCGGTGGAGTCCACCAGCGGGGCCCCGGCCTCGTCGGGGTGGAGGTAGCCGCGGACGTGCAGCCCCGCGACGGCCGTGGCCGGGTGCACGTACGCCGTGCGGTCCAGCCCGAGCGGCTTGATGATGCGCCGCTCGTACTCCTGCGCCAGCCCGTGCCCGGAGGCCTTCTCGATGAGCATGCCGACGATCAGGAAGTTGGTGTTCGAGTATGCGTACGCCGCGCCCGGCTGTGTGGTGCGCGGCTCGCGCACCGAGAGGGCGACGAGGTCCCGCGGGCTGAACACCTTGTTCCGGACGGCCTCGAAGCCGGGCACCGTGCGCTCGAACATAGCGTCCGTGTAGTCGGCCAGCCCGCTGCGGTGCGACAGCAGGTGGCGCACCGTGATCCGGTCGCCGTCGGGCAGCAGCCCCGGCAGGTGCCGCTCGACCGGGTCGTCCAGGCCCAGCCGCCCCTCGGCCGCCAGTTGCAGCAGCACGACCGCGGAGAACGTCTTGGTGACGCTGCCGATCCGGAAGCGGGCCCGGGGGTCCATCGCCGCGCCGTCGGTACGGTCCCGCACCCCGACGGCCTTGGCCACGGGCCGGCCCGGTCCGGTGAAGCGGGCCATGGCCCCGGGCGCGCCGGCCGCCGTCGTGTTGCGCAACGCCCGTACGAGGGCGTCGAGATCGGGCCGGGGCGCCGGCGCGGCGGAGCCCGCGGGGCCCGCGGCGGCGGGTGTGACGGGTGTGGCGGCCGGCCGGGTCACGGCGGCGGCGCGGGCGGTGGCGGCCGGTGCCACGGCGGCCACTGCGGCCAGCAGGGCGGCGCCGACGGTCAGACGGCGGTGGGCGGGCAGGCGCACGGTGCTCCTCGGCGGGTGCGGAGAGGGAAGGAGAGCGGGCAGCGGGGGACGCGGGAGAAGTGGGGGAGGGGGAGAAGCGGGGGAGGGGGATCGTACGGCCTGCCGGTGGGCGGGCCGAGCACCGCAACGCGTCAGAAGGTGCAGGTGGGCACCGCTTCCAGCCATGCGGGTCCCTGGACGTAGATGTTGGTCATCCACGCCCGGTAGTCGGGCAGGTAGGACCAGACGTCGTTGGTGTAGCCGTCCGAGGTCACCTCCTCGGCGTGCTTCTGGCACTGGACTCGGATCGTCGTCGGGCCAGGCAGGGCGTACACGCGGGCGGCCGAGACGGACGGGAGGGCCTTGGTCCAGACACCCGTGCCCCACGTCCGGAAGAGGGACCCCGTGACGGGACCGGGGTTGACGCGCACCGCCCCGTAGTAGTCGCCGGACAGGCGCACGTCACTGACCATCAGCCTGGTGCCCGACTGGCGGGCCTCCGCCATCCTGCCCGCCCCCAGGTAGACGGCGATGTGGTGCAGGTCCCGGGAGGTACCCCACACCAGCAGGTCGCCGGGGAGGAGCGGCGCGAGGCCCTGGCCGGCCGTGAAGCGCTCGGCCGCGCGGTGCGTGTAGTACTGGGAGGACGCCGTGCCGTCCAGGACGTCCGAGCCGGTGGCCCGCGCATAGGCGTACCGGACCAGGCCCGAGCAGTCGAAGCCGAGCCGTTCGGGATCGTGCTCGCTGGCCGGGTCGCCGGGGTCCACCCGGCCGTACGTGGCACCCGGCTCCGGGCCGTGACCACCGCCCCAGGTGTACCAGGTGCCGGCCGCGACCTGCTCGCAGGCGGCGGCGACGGCCCGTTCGGCCTCGGGGGAGGCGCCGGGGGCGAGGACCCGGCACGCGGTGTCGGCGGCGGCCGGTGCGGGGCCGGGCGCCCACAGGAGGAGGGCCAGGAGGGCGACGAGCGTGCCGATGGGACCGGACCGGCGGAGCATGCGGGACCCCGTTTCTGTTGCTGCGGCGGGTACGGCAACGAGCCTGGTGGCAGCGCGCCCGCGGCGTCGAGGTCCGGGCGTCACCCCACCCGTACGGGCAACGGGAAACCCCCGGGAAACCCCTGCCGTTCAGGGCTCCGGGGGTTCGGTTCAGGGCTGCCCGGAGCAGCGCGGCGCGGTCGGCGGCGGGCCCGCCGGGTCGGCGGCCCGGCCGCCTGACACGACGTCGGACGGGCCGCCGGACGGGCCGTGGGCCGCGCCGAGCCGGCAGACGGCTTCCAGCCGGGCCGCCGGGTCCGGGTTCCACAGCCGGACCGTGCCGTCGGTGCTGCTGCTGGCCAGCGTCCTGCCGTCCGGCGAGAACACCACGCCCCACACGGCGTTCCCATGACCCGTCAGGGCGGCCCACAGCCGCCTCCCCGGCACGTCCCACAGCCGGACCGTGCGGTCGTTGCCGCTGCTGGCCAGGGTGCGGCCGTCGGGGGAGAAGGCGATGCCCCGGGCGGCGCCGACGTGTCCGGCCAGTACCGCCGTCACCGCGTGCCGCCGCACGTCCCACAGGCGTACGGTGCCGTCGTTGCCACTGCTCGCCAGGGACCGCCCGTCCGGCGCGAAGGCGACGGCGCGCACCGCACCCGCGTGCCCGGTGAGGGTGGCCAGCGGCGCCCGGCCGGCCACGTCCCACAGCCGGACCGTCAGGTCGTCGCCCGCGCTGGCGAGGGTGCGCCCGTCGGGGCTGAACGCGACGTCGTTGGCGAAGTCGGTGTGCCCGGTGAGGGTGGCCAGCGGCGCCCGTCCCGGCACGTCCCACAGGCGTACGGTGCGGTCGGCCGACGCCGAGGCGAGCGTCAGCCCGTCCGGGGCGAACGCCACCGCGTACACGATGCCGCCGTGGCCGGTCAGCGTGGCCGTCGGGATGCGTGCGGCGACGTCCCACAGCCGGACCGTGCCGTCGGAGCCGGCCGAGGCCAGGGTCCGCCCGTCGGGGGAGAACGCCACCCCGTACACCGCCTCGGCGTGCCCCTCGAACACCGCGGCCACCCGCCGCCGCGGCACGTCCCACACGCGCACCGTGCGGTCGCCGTCGGCGGTCGCCAGCAGCTTCCCGTCCGGGCTGTACGCGGCGTGCCAGACCTCGGCGAACGGCCGGGACGCCAGCAGCGGGCCGCGCAGGTCCCACAGCACCACGGACTGGTCGAACGAGGCCGTGGCCAGCGTCGCCCCCGCCGGGTCCACGGCGAGTGCGAGCACGTAGTCGGTGTGCCCGGCCAGGGTGGCCGTCGTCCGGCCGCTGCGCACGTCCCACAGTCGGGTAGCCCCGTCGCCGCCGGCGCTGAGGACCGTCGTGCCGTCCGGGAGGTAGGCGACGGCGTTCACGTCGTCGCTGTGCCCGGTCAGCGTCCCGGTCGCCCGCCGCTCGGCGACGTCCCACAACCGCACCGTGCGGTCGCTGCCGCCGCTGGCCAGGCTCCGCCCGTCCGGGGAGAACGCCACGCCCAGCACCCCGCCGGTGTGCCCGGTCAGCACGGCCGCCGGGCGGTCCCCGGACGGGTCGCCGGACGTGTCCCACAGCCGCACCGTCCGGTCGGCGCCGGCCGAGGCCAGGGTCCGGCCGTCCGGCGCGTACGCCAGCGCCTCGACCCTCCCCGTGTGCCCGGTCAGGATGCGCGCCGGGCCCGCCCCGGCTGCCGGGTCCCGCAGCTGCACCGTGCCGTCCGCGCCCGCCACGGCGAGGGTGCGCCCGTCCGGGGCGTAGGCCACGGCCCGCGCGCCCGCCGTCTCCGCAGGCAGTTCCGCCGTGACGTGCCCGGCGGTGTCCCACAGTCGTACGGGGCCGTCGGTCGAGGTCGCGGCGAGGGTCCGGCCGTCCGGGCTGAAGGCGATCGAGCGGACCCGTCCGGGCATGGTCAGCGTCGCGACCGTCCGCCGGTCGGAGACCCGGCGCAGCAGCACCTTCCCGTCGGAACCGGCCGTCGCCAGCAGCCGGTTGCCCGGCGCGAAGGCCGCCGCGTTGACCGGGCCGCTGTGCCCGGTGAGCCGGCCGAGGAAGGGCTGCGACTGGGTGCTCAGCAGCGCCCCGCGCGCCTGCGGGGTCGCCTCCGTGAGGTAGGCCTCCTCGGCGAGCCGCATCGAGGCCTCGGGCCGGCCCGCCGCCAGCGAGGCCGACTCCGCGGCGAGCGCGTGCGACCGGGCGGCGCGTTCCTGGGCGAGGGCCTGCGCCCGCTGCCGGTACGCGACCCCGCCCGCGGTCACCGCCAGCACCAGCAGGACCAGCAGCAGTGCCAGCGTCCGCTGCCGGCGCCGGACCCGTCGGCGGGCCTGCGTGCGCCGGGCGTCCTCGGCGGCCGTGCTGGCGCGCAGGAACTCCGCCTCCAGCGGGGTGAGCCGGCTGCCGCCGTCGAGCTCCTCGGCCCAGGCCCGGGCGGTCTCCAGCCGGGTCCCGCGGTGCAGGACGGACGGGTCGCGGCCCTCGCGCTCCCATTCGGCGGCGGCCGCGGCGAGCTGGCGGTGGACCAGCAGCCCGTCCCGGTCGGCGTGGATCCAGCCGTGCAGCCGCGGCCAGGCGTGCAGCAGGGCCTCGTGGGTGATCTCCACCGTGTCCCGGTCCGCCGTGACCAGCCGGGCCCGTACGAACGCGTCCAGCACCCGCGCGGCCGGCGCCGCCGCGTCCTTGAACTGCCCGAGCAGCGCGGCCCGGGCCGTTCTGCGGCGGGTCGCCCCGACGTCCTCGGCGACGTGGACGAGGGCCGGCAGGATCCGGCGCACCATCCGCTGCTCCGCCGGGTACAGCCGGGCGAACACGCTCTCGGCCGTCTGCGCGACGGCCCCCTGGATGCCGCCGGTGTGCTCGTACCCCGCGACGGTCAGCACCGACCCCTCGCGCCGCTGCCACGTCGCCAGCAGCGCGTGCGACACCAGCGGCAGCGCACCGGAGGGGGCCGCCTGCCGCCCGGCCCCCTCCGCGTCGGCGAGGCCGTCGCGTACGCCGGCGTCCCGCAGCAGCAGGGGCACGAGGCCGGGTTCGAGGGCCAGCCCGGCGCGCTCGGCCGGGCGGGTGACGGCCTCCTTCAGCTCGGCCACGGACATGGGCGGCAGGACGAACAGGCCGTCGGTGAAGACCGCGGCGAGTTCGGGGAGGTCGAGGCAGTTGCCGGAGAAGTCGGCCCGCAGGCCGAGGACCACGACGGCGGCGACGTGCCCCCCGGCGCCCGGGTCGGGCTCCGCTCCCGGGTCCGGTGGCGGCGTCGGGGCCGGGCGGGCCGTGGCCAGGGCGCACAGCACGCGGACGAAGGCCTGCCGTTCCTCGTCGTCACCGCAGAGGGTGAAAACCTCCTCGAACTGGTCGACGAGCAGTACCGGCCGCACTGTGCGCCCCCGCCGCCCCACTGCCTCCAGCAGTCGCTCGGGCCGGTCGGCCAGCTGCCGCGGGGTGACGCCCAGGTCGCCGCCGAGCACCTTCGCGGTGCAGTCCAGCAGCTCCTGGAGGGGATGCGGGGTCGGGGTGAACCGGACGACCGGCCACGACTCGGCGCCTGCCGCGGGGAAGCCGCCGCGCCGCCGCAGCGACGGCACCAGACCGGCGCTCAGCAGCGAGGACTTGCCCGCGCCCGACCGGCCCACGAGCAGCAGCGGGCCGTGGTCGATCCGCTCGAAGACGCGCTCGACGAGCGCGGCCGTCGCCCGCTCCCGGCCGAAGAACCGGTCCGCGTCCCGGTCGGTGAAGGCCGCCAGGCCCCGGTACGGGCACTCCCCGTCCGACTGCGGGACGGCCGCCGCCCCGGCCGTGGCGGGGCTCGGGACCAGGGCGGGCGTACGGGTGGGGGCGGCCGCACGGGCCGCGGCCGCCTCCGCCTCCCGGGCCAGCCGCAGCAGCGTGCCGTCGGCCTGGAGCACCCGGTCGCAGCGCAGGGCCACGTCCACGGTGACCCGTTTGGCGCCGGTCTCGATCTTGCTCAGGTAGCCCTTGCTGTAGTGCGTCTGACGGGCCAGACCCGCCAGCGACAGCCCCCGTTCCCCCCGCAGCCGGCGCAGTTGCGCCGGGAACTCCGCTGCCGCACCGCCGCCGTCGTCGGGCGCCGGCGAGGGCGTCTGCTCTGCTGCGGACGGGTCGGGGCGGTCGGTGGTGTTCCGTCCGCGGTCCGGGTCCGGATCCCCCACGGCGTCCCCCATGGCAGTGCGCGCCCAGGTCGTGAGATGGCTGCCCCAGGCTACAGCGGGGGCCGGGCGGTACGGCGCGCACCGCTTCCGGCGTGGCGGAAAACCGTACGGCGGGGCGGTCCTGCGGAGCCGCGGGCGACGGATCGGCACCACCGTCCGCACGCCTGCGCGGTCACGCCTCCCCGACGGTCACCCTCGGTCCGGCGGCGGCCACGTTCCGCTGCCGGTAGTGTCCTCGGAACCCGGGGCGCGCAGAATTGAGGAGGCGGCCCGCGACCTGCCGTGCGGGCCCGGACAACCACCCGCGCGGGCCTGCGCGCACCGGGCGGGCCGTGCGCGGAAGGGGGCCCGGTATGCCAGCGGCCCGGCTGGGGGGCGAGCAGGAGCCCAGCCCGCTCCGCTCCGAACCGGGGGCGCTGCTGGAGGACGTGGCCGTCGCCGTCTTCGGCATCGATGCACAGGAGCGGGTCTGCTACTGGGGCCCCGGCGCGCAGAGCCTCTTCGGCCACCCGCCCGAAGCCGTGCTGGGTCGGCCCGCCGCGGACCTCTTCCCGCCCCCGGACCCGGGGGAGCCGGGCGGCGCCGCGCGCCTCGTCGAGCGGGCCCGCACCCTCGGGTACTGGCGGGTGCGGATGCCCGCGCTGAACCGGGACGGCACCGTCTTCGACTGCGGGTTCCGGGGCTTCCCGCTGGACGGCCCCGCGGGCGCCTCCGTCGTCCTGGCGCTGGCGGCCCGGGGCGACGAGCTCAACCGGGTCAAGGGCAACCTCGTCTTCCTCGACGCGCTCTTCAAGACCTGTCCGATCGGCCTGGTCATGCTCGACGAGGAACTGCGCTACGTCCACCTCAACCAGGCCCTGGCCGACATGGACGGCATCCCCCTCGCCGACCACCTCGGGCGGCCCGTCGGCGACATCATGATCACCTCGGACGGCGGCGAATACCAGCGGATGCTGCAGACCGTGGCCCGCGACGGCCGGACCGTCGTCGGCGCCCTCGTCGGCCTGCGCACCCCGGGCCGCCCGGACCGCGACCAGGTCCGCTCCGTCAGCTTCTTCCCGCTGAGCGGAGCCGGCGACACCCGGCGCGGCGTCGGCGGCCTGATCGTCGACGTCACCGACCGGGAGCGGGCCATCCTCGAAGCCAGCGCCGCCCGGCAGCGCCTCGCCCTGCTCGACCGGGCCGCCGCACGCATCGGCACCACCCTCGACCTCGACGTCACCGCGGACGAACTGGTCCGGGCGGCCGTACCCGACTTCGCGGACGGCTGCGTGGTGGAACTCGTGGAATGGATGGACGAGACCGAGGACTTCGACCCGCAGCTGCCGCTCCTCACCCGGCGGATCGCCTGGGGCACCGTCCTCGACGCCCCCGCCGGTGAACTCGTCCGCGGAGCCGAGCGGGTCGTCTACCCGCCCGGCTCCCACATCCACGAGATGCTCAGCACGGGCCGCCCGCTGTCCTTCCCGGTCGACGCGGAGTTCCTGGCCCGCAACGTCACCCACGCGCAACGCGCCCGGCTGCTGCTGGAGAGCGGCTTCGCCGACATCCTCATCGCCCCGCTCATCGCCCGCGGCACCGTACAGGGCATCACCATGTTCGGCCGGTCCGCCCGCCGCCCCGCCTTCGCCCCGGAGGACCTCAGCCTCGCCGGCGAACTCGCCTCCCGCGCCGCCCTCTGCCTGGACAACGCCCGCCTGTACGGCAGGATCCAGGACATCGCGCTCACCCTCCAGCGGGCGCTGCTGCCCAGCGCCCCGGACGCCGGCCCGTACGTCGACATCGCCCACCGCTACCTGCCGGGCAGCCGCGTCACCGAGGTCGGCGGGGACTGGTACGACTCCATCGCCCTGCCCGGCGGCCGGGTGGCCCTCGTCGTCGGCGACGTCATGGGGCACGGGGTCCTCGCCGCCGCGTCCATGGGCCGCCTGCGGATCACCGCCAAGACCCTGGCCCGGCACACCTCCGACGACCCGGCGGCCCTGCTCGCCGAACTCGACGAGTGCGCCCAGGAGGCGGGCATCGAATGGGCGACCTGCCTGTTCCTCGACTACGACCCGAACACCGGCAGCGCCCGCATCGCCAACGCCGGCCACCCGCCACCGCTGCTGCGCACCCCGGACGGCACCGTGCGCACCCTCGGCGAGAACCTCGGCGAGAGCCTCGGCGTCCCGCTGGGAGTGGGCGGCGTGGAGTACCGCGCCATCACGGTCGACGTCCCGGAGGGTGCCGTCCTCGCCCTGTACACCGACGGCCTCGTCGAGGCCCGCGGCCACGACATCGACACCGGTGTCGACGCCCTCCGCAGCCGTCTCGCCGGGCCCGTCGACTCCCTGGAGGAGGCCGCGGACCGGATCCTCGCCGAACTCCTCCCCGACGCGGGCGCCACGGACGACACGGTCCTCATCCTGGCCCGCGTCCGCCGCCCGCCCCCGCCCACCGGCGCCGCACCACGGTGACCTCCGCCCACCCGGCCCGCTCCCGCCCGGGGCGCGCGGCCGGGCCCGGGCGGAACCGGATTCCCGCCCCTCCCGTCTTCGTTCCGGGACGTGTGAGGGGGCCGGGTCGGAACATGGCGCAGGGGAAGTACGGGCTGCCGCGCGGGGCGGCCGCCCTCGGGCCGGGAGCCCTGGCCGGCGGTCTGATGGTGTTCCACCGTGCGCTGCCGGACCTGCCCGGCCGGCCCGCCGGGCTGCTGGAGACCTTCCTGCCCTGGCTCGGCCTGACCGTCCCGGCCCTCCTCGGCTGGGCCCTGCTGCGCCGGTCGGCCCCGGCCGCGTACGCCGCCGCCCTGCCCGCGGCCGCCTGGCTCTGGCTCTTCGGCGGCTTCCTGCTCCCCGGCCCGGACGGCCCGCCGGACACCGCCGGCATCGTCGCCGTCCAGCACAACGTCAGCGACGAGAACCCCGACCCCGCCGGCACCGCGCGGGCGCTGACCGCCACCGGCGCCGACCTGATCGCCCTGGAGGAGCTGACCCCCGCCGCGCTGCCGGCCTACGCGACCGCCCTGGCCCCGCAGTACCCGTACCACGCGGCCGTCGGCACCGTCGGGCTGTGGTCGCGGCATCCCCTCGCCGACGCCCGGCCGGTGGACATCCGGCCGGCGGGCCTGGGGGAGGACTGGAACCGCGGGCTGCGGGCCACCGCCCGGACACCGCGCGGTGAGGCGGCCGTGTACGTGGCGCACCTGCCCTCGCTCCGCCTCGGGGCCCACGGCTTCGGCTCCGCCCGCCGGGACGAGAGTGCGGTGCTGCTCGGCCGGGCACTCGCCGCCGAGCCGCTGCACCGGGTGATCCTGCTCGGCGACCTCAACGGCACCGTCGACGACCGCGGGCTCGCCCCCGTCACCACACGCACGACCCGGCCCGGCCGGGACTTCGCCTTCAGCTGGCCCGCCGCCCTGCCCGTGGCCCGGATCGACCAGGTCCTCACCCGCTCGGCGACCGTGGTACGGGTCCGGACCCTGCCCGCGACCGGGAGCGACCACCTCCCGGTCGCGGCCGACATCAGGTTCTGACGCCGGCCCGCGCCGCGGCCGCCCGCGCCAGCACGAGGTCCGCGAACCGGGCGGGCCCGTCCGCCTCCTGGTCCATGAACAGGTTCGGCTCCACCAGTTCCAGCTCCATCACCACCGGCGACCCGTCGTCGGCGTCGGCGATGTCCACCCGCGCGTACAGCAGTTCGTCCTGCCGTTCCGGTACGGCGGCCAGCGCTGCCCCCGCCAGCGCCAGTTCGGCGGCCGACGGCCGGTGCGGTCGCAGGTTCGGGTGCGGGACCCGTTCGTTGTCGACGACGCCGGTCTCGGTGAGCACCGGGTCCTTGCGTATCGCATGGCTGAACGCGCCGCCGAGGAAGACCAGCGCCCGCTCGCCCTCGTCGATCCGGGACAGGTACGGCTGCACCATCACCGTGGCCCCGGCGCCGTGCAGCTCGGCCACGTGCCCGGCCGCCAGGTCGTGCTGCGCCTCCGTGTAGCGGGCGGTGCCGTACGCGCCCGCCGACACGGAGGGCTTCACCACGAACTGCCCGCCGTCCGGCAGGACCACCTCCTCGCCGGGCGCGATGAACCGGGTCGGGACCACGGGCACACCGAGCCGGGCGAGGTCCTGCAGGTAGACCTTGTCGGTGTTCCACCGCACGACCCCGGCCGGGTTGTCCAGCCGTGCCACGGCCTGGACGGCACCGGCCCAGGCAAGGAACTCGCTGCGGCGCAGCGGATAGTCCCAGGTGGACCTGATCACCACCGTGTCGCACGCCGCCCAGTCGAAGTCCGCGTCGTCCCAGGCCACGGCCGCGGCGTCGACGCCCCGCGACCGCAGGGCCTCCAGCAGGGCCGGCATGTCCGAGTCCTCGTCCAGACCCGGGGTCGAGGTGGCCAGGGCCACCCGGGTGGTGACGGTCATCCGCGTCTCCTTCGCAGCTGCTCGTGCGCCGGAGTGCGCCCCGGCGCGGCCGCATCAGGCTAGGTGCCGACGGGCGGGCGCGCGACGGCCTTTTCCCGCGTACGCAGTGACCGCTGCGGAGGAGGGGAGACGGGCGCGGCCCGCGGGCCGCCCGAGGGGCCGGAGGCGGAGGCGCACGGGGGCGGAGGAAGGCGCGGCAGGTCAGCGGCTGCCGGGGCGGGAGGCGCCCCGGGCCGCGGATCCGGCGGTGTGCCGGACGCGCACCCACAGGGGAAGCGCGTACCAGCACACCAGGTACCAGAGCAGCACTCCGGCCACGATCCACGGCACCGCGGTGTCGTCCGTGGACACGCGCAGGATCAGGAACAGGGCGGCGACGAGCGTGGCCAGCAGCAGCACGATGCCGACCATCGTGAGCCGGGAGGCCCACACCACCGCCTGGGGCTTGACCTGCCGCCCCGCGACGATGCGGTGCAGGGAGACGGGCCCGATCAGCGCGCCGGTGGCCAGGGAACCGAGGACGACCGTGACGGTGTAGATCGCCCGGTCCGCCTGGGACAGTCGCTGGAAGTGCGGGGTGAACGCCACGGTCAGCAGGAACCCGAACAGGATCTGGACGCCCGTCTGGACGACCCGGATTTCCTGGACGAGCTCCTGCCACCGCCGGTCGGCCCGCTCCTCCTCGGTTTCGTCCCGGCCGTGTGCGGCGCGATCGGCGTCAGGTTTCAAGGGTGTCCTTCGTCTTCCCGGCCTCGCGGATGTCGCCCCTGATCCGTTCCGCGCGGCCTTCGGCGGTCAGGCGCTCGTCGTCCACGATGCGTCCGGCCGCTTCCCTGGCCTTGCCCTTGAGCTGCTCGGCATTGGCCTTGGCCTTCTCCTGGCCTGGCATGGTGACTCCCTCCTGGCGAACGGTGCACACGCATGCGTCTGACCCGTGGTACGGGCCGCAAACGCGCCCTACCGGAAGTCCCGGACCGGGCGGGGCCCGTCAGGGCTTCGAGGTCTCACCGCCCATGACGTCGCGGAAGGCGGCCATGCACGGCACGCAATGAGCATCGGTCTCGGTGTATCCGGACGGGACGAGGGGGCGGCCGCACAGGGTGGCGGAGCGGTCGCGGGCGACGACGTGCCAGACCGGGTCCTGCCCGGTGGCCGCCTCGCCGAGGTGCATTTCGTACATGAGACTTCCCCGTGTGCTCGACAGCTCGTGCATCCACCACACCAGGGCCCGGCCCGGACGGCCCGACGAGTGGGCCGTCCGGGTGACGCCGGGTCGCCGCGCGGGCACGTCCGGGGACACGAAAAAACCCCGGACCGAATTGGCGTCCAGGGTTTTCATCCGCGTATATTGGAGAGTTCACGCTTCCCTGTGAAGGTGGGCGTGAAGAAGCTTTACGAGGACACTGTATCGGGTCGGGAGTGGAATTGTCAACCGCGGAATTCCGTAAAGAGCAGCAATTCATCGACGCGCTCTACGCGCGCCTCGATGACCTGCGTGATCAGGCCGAACGCGCCGTCCACGGCGCACTGGCGGCCGGCGCGGGAAACAGCGGACAGGCGCGCCTGGAACGCGACATCCTGGTCGCCGAACAATCCGGGCTGCTTTCCGCGCTGAACTCGGGCGAGAGCGGACTCTGCTTCGGGCGCCTGGAGTTCTCCGACGGCCGGGACCACCACATCGGCAGGATCGGAATCCGCCGCGACGACGCCGAGCGCACCCCCCTCGTCCTCGACTGGCGGGCCGAGGTGGCCCGCCCGTTCTACCTCGCCACCGGCCACCACCCCATGGGCCTGCGCCGGCGCCGCCACCTCACCACCCAGGGCCGCCGCGTCACCGCCCTGCACGACGAGATCCTCGACCTCACCGACACCGAGCGCACGGGACACGAGGGCGCCGACGCGGACGCCGTGCTGCTCGCCGCGCTCGACGCCGCCCGCACCGGCCGCATGCACGACATCGTCGAGACCATCCAGGCCGAGCAGGACCGGATCATCCGCTCCCCGCACCGGGGGGTGCTGGTCGTCGAGGGCGGCCCGGGCACCGGCAAGACGGCGGTCGCCCTGCACCGGGCCGCCTACCTGCTGTACGCGTACCGCGAACTGCTCGCCAAGCGCGGCGTGCTGATCGTCGGCCCGAACCCGGCGTTCCTCGGCTACATCGGCGAGGTGCTCCCGGCCCTCGGCGAGACGGGCGTCCTGCTCGCCACGATGGGCGAGCTGTTCCCCGGCATCCGCGCGACGGGCACCGACCGGCCCGGCGCGGCCGCCGTCAAGGGCCACGCCAGGATGGCCGGGGTCCTGGCCCGCGTCGTGCAGGACCGGCAGACCCTGCCGGAGACCGTGCCCGCCGGCAGCGGCGAGGACAGCGCCGTCGTGCCCGAGCCGGCCCTGGAGATCGACCACGACGAGTACGGCACGCTGCTGCTGGACCGGACCATGGCGTACGAGGCCCGGGACCGGGCGCGCGGCACCGGGCTGCCGCACAACCTGGCCCGCCCCTACTTCGCGTTCTCCGTGATCGACGCGCTGACCGAGCAGCTCGCCGACCGGCTCGGCGCGGACCCGTTCGGCGGCCCCAACCTGCTGGGCCCGGACGACATCGCACAGCTCGGCAAGGAGATCGCGACGAGCAGCGCGGTGCACGCCGCGATCGACGTGCTGTGGCCGCCGCTCACCCCGCGCCGACTCGTCGCGGACTTCCTCGCCGACCCCACGCACCTGCCGGACGACGAGGCCGAGCTGATCCGCCGGCCGACGTCCGCGCCCGGCGACTGGACGCCGGCCGACGTCCCGCTGCTCGACGAGGCCGCCGAGCTCCTCGGCATCGACGACAGTGCCGAGCGGGCCGCCGAGGAACGCGCCCGGCAGGAGCGCATCGCGTACGCACAGGGCGTGCTCGACCTGTCCGCCGGGTCGGAGTCGTACGAGTTCGAGGACATGGAGAACGAGTTCCTCGCCGCGCACGACATCATCGACGCCGAGCGGATGGCCGAGCGCCACGAGGAGGACGACCACCGCAGCACGGCCGAGCGGGCCGCCGCCGACCGCACCTGGGCCTTCGGACACGTGATCGTCGACGAGGCGCAGGAGCTGTCCGCGATGGCCTGGCGGCTGCTGATGCGGCGCTGCCCGACCCGTTCCATGACGCTGGTCGGCGACCCGGCCCAGACGGCCGACGAGGCAGGCTGCGGTTCCTGGGGCCAGGTCCTGGACCCGTACGTCGGCGACCGCTGGGAGCTCGTCCGCCTCGGCGTCAACTACCGCACGCCCGCCGAGATCATGGACGTGGCCGCCGCCGTGCTGCGGGCCCGCCACCCCGGCTTCGAGCCGCCGCGGTCGGTGCGCTCGACCGGCCGGCGGCCCTGGGTGCGGTCCGAGGACGACCTGGCCGCGGCGGTGGCCGACGCCGTGCGCCGGGGGACCCCCGCGGAGGGCCGGCTCGCGGTGATCGCGCCGCGGGCGGTGCACGAGCTGCTGGTCCGGGTGCTGCCCGGCGCGCACGCGGGTGCGGAGCCCGATCTCACCCGGACCGTGGTGCTGCTGGAGCCGCGGCAGGCCAAGGGCCTGGAGTTCGACTCGGTGATCGTCGTCGAGCCCGCGGACTTCGCCCCGAGCGACCTGTACGTGGCCCTGACCCGGGCCACCCAGAGCCTCGGCGTGGTCCACACCGGCCGCCTGCCCGAGGGGTTGGAGGAGGCGGTCGCGGTGTAGCGGGCGGACCGGGCCCGCTGCCGGGCCGTCAGGCCGCGACCGGGGTCCGGCCCCGGCCGCGGTCCGGGGCGCGGTCGGGGCCGGGGTCCGGGTCCTGGTCTGCGTCCCGGGTCTCCGCGAGTGCCCGGAGCTGCTCCAGGCGTGCGCGGGTCTCCTCGTCCCGGGGCGCGTACGTGACGAGACGCGGTCCCGGCGCCGGGCCGAGCCACAGGCTGGTGTGCTCCAGGTGCAGCAGCCCGACGTGCCGGTTGAGGATGTTCTTCGTCCTTGCGCCCTGGTCGACCACCTCGTGCCGGGCCCACACCTCGCGGAACTCCGGGGAGTGCGCCTCCAGCCGGGCCACCAGCGCCTTCCAGGCGGGCTCGGCGAGGTGCTCGGCCATCGACGCGCGGAACTTGGCCGCGAGGATCCGCAGCGTCTCCGCGTGGTCGACGACGGCCTCCCGCCAGTCGGGGTCGGTGAAGGCCAGCCACAGGCAGTTGCGGTCCTCCGGCGGCAGTGCGTCCAGATCGCACAGCAGCCGCCCGTACGTGCTGTTGTACGCGAGGATGTCGTACCGGCTGTTCTGCACGCAGGCCGGCAGCGGCGCCAGCTGGTCCAGCATCTCCCGCAGCGCCGGGGTCACGCTCGGGCACGGCGTGTTCGGCGCCGGGTCGGCCGTACCGGCCAGGGCGAACAGGTGCGTGCGCTCGCTCGCGTCGAGCAGCAGGGCGCGCGCCACGGCATCGAGGACCTGCGCGGACACCTGGATCTCCCGGGCCTGCTCCAGCCAGGTGTACCAGGTGACGCCGACCGCGGAGAGCTGGGCGACCTCCTCGCGGCGCAGCCCCGGAGTGCGCCGCCGGCGCCCGCGCGGCAGCCCGACCTGTTCGGGGGTGATGCGCTCGCGGCGGCTGCGCAGGAACTCGGCCAGCTCGTGCCGGCGCACGTCGCTCCGGGGTGCCACAGTGGTCATACCACCAGGGTGCCGCACTGCGGATCCGGTTGCCAGGTACTGCGGGTACCAGGACAAGGAGACTCTGGTACCAGGCTGGGCGGGGCGCGATCGTCGGTGGTGTGAGTGAGACGACCGTACGAACCCCCGCTGCCGCCGCCCCGGACCCGGCCACCGGCGCGCGCGTGGCGCCCGCCCCGGCCCGCGCCACGGCCCCTGCCTCCCCTTCCCCCTCCGCCCCGGCCGCGCTGGGCCCGATGGGGCTGTTCACCGTGCTGCTCGGCGCCGCCCTGCCGATGGTCGACTTCTTCATCGTCAACGTGGCACTGCCCGCCATCGACCACGACCTCGCCGCCGGCCCCGCCGTGCTCGAACTGATCGTCGGCGGCTACGGCGTCGCCTACGCCGTGCTCCTCGTCCTCGGCGGCCGCCTCGGCGACACCGCCGGCCGGCGCCGCCTCTTCCTCGCCGGCATGGCCGCCTTCGGCCTCACCTCGCTCGCCTGCGGCCTCGCCCCCACCGCGTGGACCCTCGTCGCGGCCCGGGTGGCCCAGGGCGCCGCGGCCGCGCTGATGCTGCCGCAGGTGCTCGCCACCATCCAGGCCACCACGCAGGGCCCGCGCCGGGCCCGCGCGATGAGCCTGTACGGGGCCACGGGCGGGCTGTCCATGGTGGCCGGGCAGGTCCTGGGCGGCGTCCTGGTGGCCGCCGACGTGGCCGGCCTGGGCTGGCGCTCGGTGTTCCTGGTGAACGTGCCGGCCGCCCTCGCCGGGCTGGTGCTCGCCGCGCGGACCGTGCCGCAGACCCGCTCGGACCGGCCCGCTTCGGTCGACGTGCCGGGAACGCTGCTGCTGGCCCTGTCGCTGGTCTCGCTGCTGGTGCCGCTGACCGAGGGGCGGGCCACCGGCTGGCCGCTGTGGACCTGGCTGCTGCTGGGCACGTTCCCCGTCGCGGCCGTCGGCTTCGTCGCCGTGGAGCGCCGCGCCGACCGGCTGGGGCGGACCCCGCTGGTGCCGCCGAGCCTGCTGCGGCTGCCGTCGCTGCGGCGGGGGCTGGTCCTGCTGGTGCCGTTCTCCATCGGCTTCAGCGGCTTCATGTTCGTGATGGCCGTGGTCCTGCAAGAAGGCCTGCACAAGGGGCCGGTGGTCGCCGGGCTGGCCCTCGCGCCCATGGCCCTCGCCTTCTTCGCGGCCTCCCTGGCCGGGCCGCGGCTGACCGGCCGGTTCGGCAGCCGCGTCGTCACCGCGGGCGCCGTCCTCCAGGCCGTCGGCATCACCGTGGTGCTGCTCACCCTCCGGTACGGGGGGCCGCAGCCCGGTGTCGTCGAGCTGGCGCCGGGCGTGGCCGTCGCCGGCCTCGGCCAGGGCTTCCAACTGCCGGTGCTGATCCGGCTGATGCTCGCGGACGTGCCGGCCGACCGGGCCGGGGTGGGCGGCGGCGTGGTGACCACCACCCAGCAGTCCGCGCTCGCCCTCGGCGTCGCCACGCTCGGCAGCCTGTTCCTCGCCCTGACCGCCGCGCACGGCATGCGGACGGCGCTCACCACGGCCCTGCTGGTCCAGCTGGCGCTGATCGCCCTCACGGCCGCCCTCAGCCTCCGCCTCCCCCGCACCCTGCACTAACTTCCCGCCCCGGCCGCGGTCCCGCCTTTGGCCCCGGCCGCGGCCCTGGCCGCGGTGCTGGCCCCGGACGCGGCCTTGGTCCCGGCCTTGGTCCTGGCCCGGCCTCGTGCCGGCCCAGGCGGAGGTCCCGGCCCTGCCCCCGGGCCCGGAACTCCCTCGCGTCCGGCCCCGGCCCCGGCCCCGGCCCCGGACCTGGTCCCGGTCCGGTCCCGGTCCCGGTGCCGCACGGCCTGGGCTCCGGCCCTGGGTCTCGGTCCGGCCCCCTGCCCGGGCCTGCCGGGGCGCACTGTTGGCCGGTGCGCCGTATTCGGCAGGGCGCCGCTGGACGAGGCCGTGACGTGGATTCCGAGTCGTGGCCCCGGACCCGCGGGGCGGCCCCGGTGCCGGGGTCGAGGCCTGGCACGTCCCGTGCCCGCCGCGCTGGCCACCGCCGTGCAGAACCAGGCGGTTGCGGCGCTCGCGGGGAGCGGCCGCGGGCGCCGGGTTCCGTTCGCCCCCGGTCGGCAGCGGGCACGGCACCCTCCCGCGGACCGGTCCGGTCCGCGTTCCGCCGTCCCCGTACGCGGTGCGCCGTCGGGGAAGCCGTACGCGGCCCTGCGGCCGTCCCGCGCGGGTGGGGCGTCGAACCGCTCGGCATCCCCAAGGCACCACCCGCGGCAGGTAGCGGGTCCCGCGGCCGCCGCGCACGGCGGGCTCGTCGTTCCCCTGGCGACAGTGGCCGGGAGACACCGCCCCTTACACCGGTGCGGCACCTCCTCTCGTCGCACTGCCGACGGCCGTGCGTACGCCGCCGGGCCGGGCCCCCGGACCCGGCCCGCGGCGGTCCGCCTCGGGCCGGCCGCCGCGTCCGCGGAATGCCGGTGCCGACGGGCGGGAGCGCTGAAACCGGCCCGAGGGCTGCGCCCTGCACCCGCGCCTCGAACGCCGACGGGGTGTCATCGGGCGCCACACCTCCCGTACAGTCCGTGATGTCGTGCCGACGCTCCGTCAGAGAAGGTTGCCGGCGGGCGGCATCGACGAGGAAGCAGGAGGAGACCGTGGCCACCGAAGCAGGCGTCGACCGGGACCCGCTCCCGCAGGCCCCCGAACCGGGCCGTCCGGTCCCCGAGCTGGACCCCGTCCACGTACGGCGGTGGCGCGCGGAGGGCGGCGAGCTCGTCGACCTGCTCGCCCTCGCGCGGGAACGGCTCGGCGGTGTCGCGGCGTTGCACCTCGGGCCGGTGGACGCGGCCGCCCCGCCCACGGTCCTCGTCACCGACCCCGGGGCCGTCCGGCACGTGCTCGCCCTCCACCCCGACCGGTACGTCAAGCGCTCCCACCGGGCCCGTCTGCTGATCGGCGACGGGGTCCTCGCCGCCTCCGGGGAGGCCTGGAAGCGGCAACGCCGCCTGCTGCAGTCGCAGTTCACCGGCACCGGGATGCGCCGCTACGAGCAGCGGATCGAGCGGGCCGCCGACACCGCCGCCGCGCGCTGGGCCCGGTACGCCGCCACCGGGCAGCCCCTCGACGTCGGGCGGGAGATGCGCCGCTTCGCCCTCGACACCATCTGGCGCTCCCTGACCGGGCACCCCCTCGACGCCCGGACCGAGGGCGAGCTGGGCGCCGTGGAGGACCTGGCGGCGGCGCTGCCCACCCTGCCCGCCGACGACGCCGGCGCCCGGGACGCCGTCGCCGCGGACGTCGCCCGGATCGACGCCGTCGCCCGGTACGCCATCGACGCCGCCCGCACCGGTCCCGCCGGACCCGACGGGCCCGGGCTGCTGCACGTCCTGGTCGACGCGGCCGCCGAGCGGCCCGAGTACACCGACCGCCTGATCCGCGACGAGCTCGTCACCCTGCTCTTCGCCGGGCACGAGACCACCGCGACCACTCTGACCTGGTTGTACCTGCTGCTGGACCGGAACGCGGGGGCCCGCGGGCAGGCGCTCGCGGCCGGTGGCCCGGGCTCCGCGGGGCGTCGGCATGCGGTCCAGGCGCTGGTCCACGAGACGCTGCGGCTGTATCCGTCGGCCTGGATGCTGCCCCGCCACGCGGCCGAGGACGACGTCCTGGCCGGGCATGCCGTCGCCGCCGGCACCGACCTGCTGGTGTGCCCGTACCTGACGCACCGCGACCCGGAGCTGTGGCCGGACCCGGAGCGCTTCGACCCCCGGAGGTTCACCACGCCCCGGGGCCGTCCGGCCGACCCGGGCGCCTACCTGCCCTTCGGGCTGGGCCCGCGCGCCTGCCTCGGCCTGCAGTTCGCCCTGCGCGAGTCCACCGTACTGCTGGAGCGGCTGCTGCCCGCGTACACCGTCGCCTTCCGGTCGACGCCCGCCCGCACCGCGTACGGCATCACCGTCCGCCCCGACGGCCCCACGCCGGCGACGCTGACCGCCGCCGCGCCCTGAGGCGGGGCCCGCTCGTCCGGCCGCGGGCGGGCCGGGGCTTCCCTGAAGCAGTGAATCGGTGCTTCAATCCTTCCTGTGCCCTACCGTCGCCCCCCTGCCGTGCAGGCCCGCCTCGACGCCCGCCGCGACCGGGTCCTGGAAGCCGCCGTCCGCCTGCTCTCCCGGGAGGGGTACGGCGGCTGCTCCGTCGCGGCGATCGCGGCCGAGGCCGGTATCTCCACCGGCAGCGTCTACCAGTCCTTCTCCGGCAAGTCCGAGCTCGCCGCCGCGCTCTTCCGCACCCTGGTCGCCCGCGAGCTGGAGGCGGTCGCCGCCGCCGCGGACCGCCCAGGAACGGCCGCCCGGCGGGTGGCCGCAGCGGTGGAGACGTTCGCCTCCCGGGCGCTCCAGGCCCCCCGGCGGGCCTTCGCCCTCCTCGCGGAGCCCGCCGACCCGGCCGTCGACGCCGAACGCCTCGTCTTCCGCCGCGCTTTCCGCGACGTGTACGCCGAGCGGATCGCCGCGGGTGTGGCCGCCGGCGAACTGCCCCCGCAGAACCCCGAGCTGACCGCCGCCGCACTGGTCGGCGCCATCGCCGAGGCCCTCGTCGGGCCCCTCGCCGACGGCGACGCGGCCCCCGGCGACGTCATCCCCGGCCTGATCACCTTCACCCTGCGCGCCCTTGGAGGACACGATGCCGCAGACGCATGAGGTCACCAACCAGGTACCGCCGCACCACGGCTACGACGCCGCCGACGATCCGGCCCTGCTGGCGGCCCTCGACCGCGAGGGAGCCGGCTGGGCCGCGCCCGAGCTGCACGAGGTCGGCGTCCTCGCCGGCTCCGAACGGGCTGCGGACTGGGGGCGCCTGGCCAACGAGAACTCGCCCGTGCTGCATACCCACGACCGCTACGGCCACCGCGTCGACGAGGTCGAGTTCCACCCGTACTGGCACGAGCTGATGCGCACCGCCGTCGGCCACGGCCTGCACGCCGCCCCCTGGGCCGACGACCGGCCGGGCGCGCACGTCGCCCGCGCGGCGAAGTTCCTCGTCTGGGGCCAGGTCGAGGCGGGCCACACCTGCCCGGTCTCCATGACGTACGCGGCCGTGCCCGCCCTGCGCGCGGCGCCCGCACTCGCCGAGTGGCTGGAGCCGCTGCTCGCCTCCCGCACCTACGACTTCGGGCTGCGCCGCCCCGACACCAAGCGCGGGCTGATCGCCGGCATGTCGATGACCGAGAAGCAGGGCGGATCGGACGTCCGCGCCAACACCACGACCGCCGTCCCCGCCGGGGACGGCACGTACCGGCTGACCGGGCACAAGTGGTTCACCTCGGCGCCCATGTCGGACGTCTTCCTCACCCTGGCGCAGGCCCCGGGCGGGCTGTCCTGCTTCCTGCTGCCGCGGGTGCTGCCCGACGGCAGCCGCAACCGCCTGCTGCTCCAGCGGCTCAAGGACAAGCTGGGCAACCGCTCCAACGCCTCCGCCGAGATCGAGTACGACGAGGCCTTCGGCTGGCTGGTGGGGGAGGAGGGGCGCGGGGTCGCCACCATCATCGAGATGGTCAACATGACCCGTCTCGACTGCGTCCTCGGCGGGGCGTCCGGGATGCGCCTCGGCGTGATCCGGGCGGTCCACCACGCCACCCACCGGCGGGCGTTCGGCAAGGCGCTGATCGACCAGCCCCTGATGCGCAACGTCCTCGCCGACCTGGCCCTGGAGTCGGAGGCCGCCACCGCCGTCGCGATGCGGCTGGCCGGGGCCACGGACCGGGTCGCCCGGGGCGACGGGGACGAGGCCCTGCTGCGTCGGCTGGGGCTGGCCGTGACCAAGTACTGGGTGTGCAAGCGGGCCCCCGGGCACGCGGCCGAGGCCCTGGAATGCCTGGGCGGCAACGGGTACATCGAGGACTCGGGCATGCCCCGCCTGTACCGGGAAGCCCCGCTGTCGTCCATCTGGGAGGGCTCGGGGAACGTGGCCGCGCTGGACGGGCTGCGGGCCATGGCCCGGCAGCCGGAGACCGTGGAGGCGTTCTTCGCCGAGGTGGGGCTGGCCGCGGGTGCCGACCGGCACCTGGACGCGGCGGTGGTCGGGCTGCACAAGCAGCTCGCCGACCCCGCCGAGGCCGAGTACCGGGCCCGGCAGCTGACCGAGACGATGGCCCTGGTGTTCCAGGCGTCGCTGTTGCTGCGGCACGCCCCGGCCGCCGTCGCCGAAGCGTTCTGCGCCTCCCGGCTGGGCGGGGGGCACGGCGGCGCGTACGGCACCCTTCCGACGGGGGTGGACACCGAGGCCGTCCTCGCCCGGGTCCGTACGACGGCTGCCTGACGCCGAGGACGTGGCCGGGGCCGGGGCCGGAGCCGGGGCGGCGGCGGGACCGCTGCCGCCCCGGCCCGGGACGCGCGCCCGTTACGGGTGCCAGACCTCCTTGATGGTCTTGACCTTGCCCTCGCCGTCGACGGTGATGTCGTAGATGTTGCCCGAGCAGGTGTACGGCTGCTTCACAGGGGTTTTCGTCAGGCAGTCGCCGGCGTGCATCCACAGCTCGCCGACCGGGACGGTCTTGGTGGAGCCGGAGCCGGTGGACAGCTCCGCCTTGACCTCCTCGGCGAACAGGTAGTACTTCGCCTCGCCCTTGCCGTGGTAGATCCAGTCGTTCGGCGTGCACTCCGGCTGCGCGTCCTTGGCGGACATCGAGCCCTTCGACGGCGGTACGGCGACCTCGACCATCTTGTGGCCGGCCGGCAGCTTCGGCGGCTGCCCGCAGTCGCCGCCCGGCGCGGCGGCGCCGGCGGAAGGGCTCCCGCCCGCGGGCGCCTGGGCGGACGGCTTCGCGGAAGGCTGGGCGGACGCGCCGGAGCCCCCCGTGGTGCCGCCCGCCTGTGTGTCCTCGGGCCCGCAGGCCGCGACGGAGCCGAGCGCGGCGACGAGCGCAAGGGCGCCGATGGTACGTCGAGTTGACCTCATGTCAAATCCCCCGATGGCTGAAATCCGTTGTGATCATGCCTGATCGGTGATGTGTTCTACACCAGACGTGGTTGAAGATCCAATTGTCTCGTGCAACCGCGCCGCCGCCCCGGACGTCTCCGCCCCCGGCGGCACACGGCCGCACCGGCGACGGGGGACGGACATGGCACGCGCACGCACCCACGCGATGGCGGCCACCGCGGTGGCGGTGGCACTCGTCGGGCTCTCGGCCTGCTCCCCGACCGAGGACCCGGCCACCCCGGGCACCCCCGGCCCCTCCGCGGCCTCCTCCGGCGCACCCGGGCCCGCCCCGTCCGTCCCGCCGGGCGGCGGGGCCTCCGGCGCGCCCGGCCCGTCCGGCGCCCCCTCGGGCGGGACGCCGCCGTCCGGGAAGCCCGGCGCCGCGCCCGCCCCCCGTACGGGGGTCCCCTGGAACCTGGACCGGATCGACCAGCGCAGCCGTCCGCTCGACGGCACCTTCGCCCCCGGCGCCGACGGCAGAGGCGTACGCGTCTACGTGCTCGACACCGGCCTGGACGTGAAGCACGCGGAGTTCGGCGGCCGCGCCTCCCTCGGCGCCGACTTCGTCGGCGACCCGGACGCCGGAGACTGCCTCGACGGCGGCGGGCTGGGGCACGGCACGTTCGTGTCCGGCATCATCGGCGGCCGCACCTTCGGCGTCGCCCCGCGCGCCGAACTCGTCCGCGTCCAGGCCATCGCCTGCGAGGAGGGCGGGGGCGGTTCGGCGCGGGCGGAGGACGCCGGCCCGGCCGCCGGGGACTCCGTCGTCAAGGCGGTGGACTGGGTGGCCGAACACGCCCGCCGCCCGGCCGTGGTCAACATGTCCCTCAACCTGGAAAAGCGCTCCACCGCCCTCGACGCGGCCGTCGAGCGCCTGATCGCCTCGGGAATCCCCGTCGTCGTCTCGGCGGGCAACTTCTCGGACGACGCCTGCGCGCACTCCCCGGCGGGGGCGCGCGGCGCGCTCGTGGTCGCCGCCTCCACCGCCGACGACAAGCACTGGCGGGACAGCGACGCGTTCGGCTCCGGGCACGGCACCTGCGTCGACCTGTACGCCCCCGGAGAGAAGATCACCTCCGCGGCGGCGGGCGGTGGCACCGTCACGAGCGACGCCATCGCCACCTCGTGGGCCGCCCCCCACGTGGCCGGTGCCGTCGCGCTGTACCTGTCCGCGCACCCCGACGCCACCCCGGCGCAGGTCCGCGCCTGGATCACCGAACGGGCCTCCCGGGACGTCCTGACGGGAGTCCCGCCCCGGACCCCCGACCGGCTGCTCGACGCGAGCGGCAGGTAGCGGGGTCGGGTCGAGCGGGGCACGTCTCAGCCGCGCGGGTCGACCGGCGTCAGGACGCCGAGCCGGTCCTCCACCGCACGAGCCGCGTCCAGGCACAGGTCCTCGCGGAACGCCCGCCCCACGATCTGTACCCCGCTCGGCAGCCCGTCGGCGTCCGTCCCGGTCGGTACGGCCACCCCGGGCAGGCCCGCGAAGCTGGTCGCCGTGCACAGGCGCAGGCCCGCCGCGACCCGGTCCCGGCCCGCCCGGTCCCGTGACTCCAGCCCCGGTTCGACGGGCGGCTCGGTGAACGACGGCCCGAGCAGCAGCGGCCACTCGTCCAGGAACTCCGCCCACGAGCGGCGGACGCCCAGCCAGGTGCCCATCAGCCGGACCAGTCCGGCCGCGTCCACCGGAGGCGTCCGCTCCATCGCCATCTCGATGTAGCGGCTCCCCTCCGGCCCGAGCAGCCCGCGCACCGCCGGCCAGGACGGCGCGAACTCCGTCATGGTGATCCGCTCGTACGCCTCCAGCGTCTCGTCCAGCCGCGGCACGTCCGCCACCTCGCGCACGTCGTACCCGGCGTCGCGCAGCGCCTCCGCCGCCGCCTCCACGGCCGCCCGCACCTCCGGGTGGACGCCGTGCCCGCCCGGGTCCGCCACCACCGCGACCCTGACCGGCCCCGGCAGCGGTTCCCCGCGCACCGGTACGGGCAGCGCCCGCGGGTCGCGGGGGTCGGCCCCGGCCAGGACCTCGTACGCCAGCCGCAGATCGCGTACCCGGCGGGCCAGCGGGCCGTCGGTGACCAGCATCTGCGAGGCCGGTCCGGGGTCCTCGGGGCCGAGGACGCGGTGGTCCGCGGGGAACCGGCCGGTCGTCGGCTTGAGCGCCGCGACCCCGCAGAAGTGGGCCGGGACGCGCAGCGAACCGCCGGAGTCGTTGCCGAGCCCGAGCGCCGCCATGCCGGTGGCCACGGCCACCGCATCGCCCCCGCTGGTCCCGCCGGGGGTACGGGCCGGGTCCCACGGGTTGACCGTGTCGCCGAACAGTTGGCTGCACGTGTGCATCCCGGCCAGGACCAGCGTCGGCATGTTGGAGTGCCCGACCGGGATCGCCCCGGCCGCGCGCAGCCGCGCCACCGGGGGCGCGTCCGCGGCCGCCACCAGGTCCCGGAACCGCCGCGCGCCCAACGTGGTCGGCACCCCCGCCACCGCCGTGGTCTCCTTCACGGTGAACGGCACGCCCGCGAGCGGCCCCGGCTCCTCGCCGGCCGCGCGCCGCCGGTCGAGGGCGGCCGCGTCCGCCAGGGCCCGTTCCGCCATCAGCTGGGTGACCGCGTTCACCTGCGGGTTGACCTCGGCGATCCGCTCCAGGTGGCTCGCGACCAGCTCCACCGCCGAGACCTCCGCCCGGCGCACCGCCTCCGCCTGCTCCGCCGCCGACAGCCGCCAAAGGGGATCGCGCACGGCGCCCCCACCTCCCCGTACTCGTTGTGATGCGCTTGCATCGGAACGGTACCCAGGAACCGATGCGGCTGCATCGAATAAAGTGCCCCGGGTGGCCGCGCGCGGCCCCGGACGACCCGCCCGGCACACCAGGACAGGAGACGCGCATGCCCCGGCAGGTGGACCACGAAGGCCGGCGCCGCGGGATCGCCGAGGCCGTCTGTGCGCTCGCCGACGAGAGCGGGCTGGAGGGCGTCACCCTGCGCGACGTCGCCGACCGCGCCCAGGTGTCGATGGGCGCCGTCCAGCGGTGCTTCCGCACCAAGGAGGAGATGCTCCTCTTCGCCCTCGGCCACATCGGCGACCGCATCGGCGAGCGCGTACGGGCCCGCCTGGTCCGCAGCCCCGCCCAGTCGGCCGGCACCGCCCTGGGCCACGCCGCCACCGAGATCGCCCTGTTGCGGGGCGAGCACCGCGCCGAGGCCCGGGTGTGGCTGGCCTTCCTCGCCCAGGCCGCCGTCAGCGAGCCACTGGCCCGTGCGGTGCGGGCCAACTACGCAGCCCTGCAGGACGTGTTCACCCGACTCGTCGCGGAGGCCGCCGGGGACGGGGCCGCCCTCCCGGACCCGGCCCGGCGGGCCCGCACCCTCCTCGCCCTCGCCGACGGACTGACCGCGCACGTCCTCATCGGCCACCTCACCGAGAACCAGGCCCAGGACGTCCTGCACGCTCACCTGGCCGCCCTCTGGGAGGGTGTCAACGCGCCCTGAAAAACTGACCCGTGTCCGGAAAAAACCGTTCGGCGCGGCGCGGCCGCCGGTGACCCCGGGTGCCTCTACTGTCTCCGCATGGCTGAGACGTTCGATCACAACCCCCAGGTATGGACTGCCGGCCGGCTGCGCGAGGTGCTGGCCGCACTGCCCGACGACACCCCGATCCACATCGGCGTTGCGGACGGCCCCGGCGACTTCGAGAGCTACGGCGAGTACGTCCTCGTGGACGCCGAGCCGGTGGAGCTCGACATGGACGGCGACGAGGGCGGCGCGGGCGCCGCGGGTGGTCCGGCCGAGCCCCGGGTGCAGTTCACGCTCTTCGCCGACGCCACGGCCGGCGTCTACCACCTCGACCTGGACTGACCGGCCCGCCGGCCGGCCCCCGCCCCGCGGGAGCGGGCTCGGGCGCGGGCCCCGGCCGGATGCGCAGGCCGGAAGGGCGCCGACAGGCGCCGGGCAGGCGCCGGCCGGGTGCCGGGCAGGCGCCGGCCGGGTGCCGAGCGGTCGCCGGGACGGTGCGCCCCACCCGGCGTAGCCTGGTCTGAACGCCGGAACCGCCCGAGAGCCTGGGAGGCGGCGCATGACCGATCCGCACGGCTTCCTCCGCACCCCCCGCAGCCCCGTCCCGGCCCGGCCCTCGGGCGAGCGGCTCGGCGACTGGCAGGAGGTGCACGCCGGGCAGGCCCTGCTGCCCCTGGTGTCCGCACAGGCCAACCGGTGCATGGACTGCGGGATCCCCTTCTGCCACGCCGGCTGCCCGCTCGGCAACCTCATACCCGAGTGGAACGCGTACGCCGCGCACGGCGACTGGCAGGCGGCCTCGGACCGGCTCCACGCGACCAACAACTTCCCCGAGTTCACCGGCCGGCTCTGCCCCGCCCCCTGCGAGGACTCCTGCGTCCTCGCGATCAACTCCGACCCGGTCACCATCAAGAACGTCGAGCAGACCATCGCCGACCAGGCCTGGGAGCACGGGTACACCGCCCCCGTCCCGCCCGCCCGGGCGACCGGCCGGACCGTGGCCGTCATAGGGTCGGGCCCGGCCGGGCTCGCCGCGGCCCAGCAACTGACCCGGGCCGGGCACACCGTCGTCGTCCACGAGCGCGCCGACAGGATCGGCGGGCTGCTCCGCTACGGCATCCCCGCCTTCAAGATGGCGAAGCCGCACCTGGACCGCCGGATCGCGCAGATGCGCGACGAGGGCACCGTCTTCCGCACCGGGGCGGACGTCGGAGGCGGCGTCGACCCGGCCGACCTGCGCAGACGGCATGACGCCGTCGTCGTCGCGGTCGGCGCCGGCGAGCGCCGCGAGCTGCCCGTACCGGGCCGCGGCCTGCACGGCATCCACCAGGCCATGGAGTACCTCACCGGCGCGAACCGGGTTCAGGAGGGCGATCTCGCGGCGGCCCCGGTCAGCGCCGAGGGCCGGCACGTGGTGATCGTCGGCGGTGGGGACACCGGCTCCGACTGCCTCGGCACCGCCCTGCGGCAGCGCGCCCGGTCGGTGGTGCAGCTCGACATCAACCCGGAGCCCGGCCCCGGCCGCTCCGACACCGAGCCCTGGCCCGTGTACCCGAGGGTCTACCGGATCTCCCACGCCCACCAGGAGGCCCGCGACCGCCACGGCGGCGACCCGCGGATCTTCGCCCACGCCACCCTGCACTTCGACGGCGACGCGCAGGGCCGGGTACGGGCCCTGCACCTGACCGAGGTGGAACCGGTGACCCGGCTGCCCGTCCCCGGGACCGAGCGGGTCATCGAGGCGGGACTGGTCCTGCTGGCCCTCGGCTTCTCGGGACCGGAACGGGCCGCCGCCCTGGAGGAGCAGCTCGGCCTCACCCGGGACGACCGCGGCGCGTACGCCCGCACCCCCGGCTTCGCGGCCCTCCCGCAGCCGGCCCCCGCAGGCGGCCCCCCGGACCGCGCCGACGGGGTGTTCGTCGCCGGGGACGCCGGGCGCGGGCAGTCCCTGGTGGTGTGGGCCATCGCGGAGGGCCGGGCGGCCGCCGCCGCCGTCGACCGCTACCTCACCGGGTCGACCTCCCTCCCCGCCCCCGTGTGCGCGCACGACCGCCCCATGAGGGCCTGAGCGGCGGCGCGGCCGCGGTCCGGAGGGGATGCGTCACCGGGCGGCCGGCCCGGACGGCACAATCATGGGGTGACTGGTGAAGATCCGTTCCTGTGGTTGGAAGACGTCGAGGGCGAGGCCGCGCTGGGCTGGGTCGCCGAGCGGAACGCGGAGACCGCCGCCGCGCTCACCTCGGACCCCCGCTTCGAGGCACTGCGCGGCGCGCTGCGCGAGGTGCTCGACGACGCCGAGCGCATCCCCTACACCGTCCGCCGCGGGGCGTACCTCTACGACTACTGGCGGGACGCCGACCGGCCGAAGGGCGTGTGGCGGCGCACCACGCTGGAGCAGTACCGCAAGGACGATCCCGCCTGGGAGGTCCTCCTCGACGTCGACGCCCTCGCGGCGGCGGACGGCGAGGAGTGGGTGTGGGCCGGGGCCGCCGTCCGCTACCCGGACTACCGGCGGGCGCTGGTCATGCTCTCGCGGGACGGCTCCGACGCGGTCGTGGTCCGCGAATTCGACCTGGAGGAGCGGGCGTTCGTCGCAGGAGGCTTCGAGGTCGCCGAGGCGAAGACCCGGGTCGCCTGGATCGACGAGGACACCGTCTTCATCGGCGCCGACCTCGGCCCCGACTCCCTGACGGCCTCCGGCTACCCGCGCACCGTCCGCCGCTGGCGGCGGGGCACCGCCCTGGAGGACGCCGAGACCGTCTTCGAGGCCGAACACGCGGACGTCTCCGCCTCCGGCTGGTACGACGCCACACCCGGCTTCGAGCGGGCCTTCGTCTCCCGCGCCACCGACTTCTTCCACCACGAGCTGCACCTGCTCGCCCACGGCGACCGGCTGGTCAGGATCGACGTGCCGGCCGACGCCGGCGCGTACGCGTACCGGCAGTGGTTGGTCGTCACCCCGAAGAGCCCCTGGCTCGGCCACCCGGCCGGCTCGCTCCTCGTGTTCGACTTCGACGCCTTCATGGCGGGCGACCGCACCGCCCACGCCCTGTTCACCCCCGACGGGCGCACCGCCCTGTCCGGCCACTGCTGGACCCGCCACCACCTCATCCTGGACACGCTGGCCGACGTCGCCACCCGGCTGGAGGTCCTCACCCCCGGCCCCGACGGCTGGAGCCGCCGCCCGCTCGCCGACGTGCCGCCGCTGTCCTCCGCGTGCATCACCGACACCGACCCGGACACCTCCGACGAGTACTTCCTCGACGTGGACGGCTTCCTCCAGCCCTCCACCCTCACCCGCGGCCACATCGGCGGCGACACCGAGGTGCTCAAGCGGGCCCCCGCCCGCTTCGACACCGCCGGCCTGGACGTACGGCAGTTCTTCGCCACCTCCCGGGACGGCACGGCCGTGCCCTACTTCGTCGTCGGCCCCGCCGACCGCGACCGGCCCGGCCCGGCCCTGCTCTACGGCTACGGCGGCTTCCGCGACCAGCAGACCCCCGGCTACAACGCCCTCACCGGCCGCGCCTGGCTCGCCCGCGGCGGCACCTTCGTCGTCGCCAACATCCGCGGCGGCGCCGAGTACGGCCCCGCCTGGCACCAGGCCGCCCTCGGCGCCGACCGGGTCCGCGCCTTCGAGGACTTCGCCGCCGTGGCCGCGGACCTCACCGCCCGCGGAATCACCACCCCGGAGCGGCTCGGCATCACCGGCGCCAGCAACGGCGGCCTGCTCATGGGAGCCATGCTCGTCCGGTACCCCGAGCTGTTCGGCGCGGTCGTCGCCAAGGTCCCGCTCCTCGACATGCTGCGCTACCACCGGCTGCTGGCCGGCGCGTCATGGATCGCCGAGTACGGCGACCCCGACACCGAGGCCGACCGGCCGCACCTTCAGGACATCTCCCCGTACCACAACCTCGCGGCCGGGCGGCCGTACCCGCCGGTGCTGCTGATGACCTCCACCCGCGACGACCGGGTGCACCCCGGTCACGCCCGGAAGACCGCGGCCCGGCTGCGGGAGCTCGGCCACCGCGTCCTGTTCCACGAGAACACCGGCGGCGGCCACGGCGGCGCCTCCGACAACGAACAGGCCGCCCACAACCAGGCCCTCGCCTACACCTTCCTGTGGCAGCACCTCGGCGCCGACGCAGCGTCCTGACCGCTCCCGGCCGGTGGTCGGGGAGCCGCGGCGGGCGGAAAATGCTTTGCCGTCCGCCGCGGCCCTCGCGGACCATGAACCGCTGTGAGTACCGCCCGCCGCCTGTCGAACCTGCTGCCCGACCTCTCGCCGTGGCGCTCCAGCCGTGACTTCCGCACCCTCTTCTTCCAGGGCGCGGTGACCTTCTTCGGCTCCTTCATGGCCATGATCGCCCTGCCCCTGCAGATCAAGGAGCTGACCGGCTCCCCGCTCGCGGTGGGCGCGATGGGCGCGGTGGAACTCGTCCCGCTCGTCGTCTTCGGACTGTACGGGGGCGCGCTCGCCGACGCCCTCGACCGGCGGCGGCTCATCCTGCTGAGCGAGGCGGGCCTCGGCCTGCTGGCCCTGCTCCTGCTCCTCAACGCCCTGCTGCCGGACCCGCTGCTGTGGCCGCTGTACGTGGTCGCGGCCGGTGTCTCCGCGCTCTCCGGCCTCCAGCGGCCCGCCCTGGACTCGCTGCTGGCGCGGATCGTGCCGCACGAGCAGATGACCGCGGCCGCCGCGCTCAACGCCCTGCGCTACCAGATCGGCGCGATCGCCGGCCCGGCCCTCGCCGGCCTGGTCGTCGCCTACGCCGGGTACGCCGCCGCGTACGCCGTCACCGTCGTCGGGTTCGCCGTCTCCGTCGCCCTGTGCACCCGGCTGGCCCCGGCTCCGCCCGCGCCGGGCGCGGAGCGGCCCTCGCTGCGCGGGATCGCCGAAGGCGCGCGGTACGCGTGGAGCCGGCCGGTGCTGCTGGGAACCTACGCCGTGGACCTCGCGGCGATGTTCTTCGCCTTCCCCCACACGCTCTTCCCCTTCCTCGCCGACGAGCTCGACGCCGTGTGGGCGCTGGGCCTGATGTACTCGGCGGGCGCGGTGGGTTCGCTCCTGCTCGGGGTCACCAGCGGCTGGACCTCGCGGGTGCGCCGGCACGGCCTGTTCGTGGTGTGCGGCGCGGCGGTCTGGGGTGCGGCCGTCGCGGGCGCGGGCTGGTCCACGGACATCCGGGTCGTGCTGCTGTGCCTGGCGGTCGCGGGCGCCGGCGACATGTTGAGCGGGCTCGGCCGGGCGACCATCTGGAACCAGACGATCCCCGAGGAGCTGCGCGGGCGGCTGGCCGGCATCGAGGTGCTCTCGTACAGCGTGGGCCCGCAGCTCGGCCAGGTCCGTGCCGGAACCATGGCCGGCTGGACCGGCACCCGTCCCGCCTTCTGGGGCGGGGGGCTGCTGTGCGTGGGCGCGGTGGCGGCCCTCTGCGCCCTCCTGCCCGCCCTGCTGACGTACGACTCGCGGACCGACCGGGACGCCCGGCGCCGCCGCGAGGCACGGGAGGCGGCAGAGGCCGAGGTGGCCGAAGAGACCGGCGGGGCGGTCGGGGCCGGCGGGGCGGCCGGGGCGCACGAGAGCGGCACGCGCGCCTGACCGCCCGCGGGCGCGGTCGCGACCCGCCCCGGAGCGACCACCTGCACCGGCGCATGCCGGATGCAAGGGGGCGCGTACTGCGCTGGATGCGCCATTTCCGAAGAAATTCGTGGACCACGCGTGCACAAACGGGCGTCCGGTGCGATGGGCTGAGGATGGGGAGCCCTTTTCCGGAACTCCCGGGTGCCGGAGCGGGAACCGGCCCCTCCCGACACCCCATCCCACCGGAAGGTCGCGTACCGACGTGAACGCCGTCCAGACAGTTGCCCACGTGCTGATAAAGGCCGCCGCCGCACCGATGACCGGCCCCGTCACCGTGAGGTACCCGCCGCGCCCCTCCGCGGCGACGAGCAGCTGTGGGGGAGTAGCGCATGAACGAGGGTGAGTTCGACCCATCCGCGGACCAGGCGGTCTCCAGCGAGCTGGCCGGTGTCCTGCCGGTGGACTTCACGGCCTTCCATTCCCAGCACCACCGCGCCTACCTGCGCTACGCCCACCTCCAACTGGGCACCCGCAGGGACGCCGAGGACACCGTCGACGACGTGTTCACCTTCCTGCTGAAGGTGTGGCAGCACGCCTTGCGCCAGGAGAGCCTGCACGGCTTCGCGTGGGCCGTCCTGCGCGAGCACGTCGAGCGCCGGCTCGCCGTCCTGGGCCGGCCGGTGGCCATGGTGGAGACGGCCTGGTTCGCCGCCCTGCGCCGCGCCTCGCGGGAGCGGCTGGAACTGCTGGAGTCCAAGCTGGGGCTTTACGCGGCCATCGCCGAACTGACCGAGCGGCACTACGACGTCGTCCTCCTCGCGTTCCTGATGGGCAACGACTACGACACCGTCGCCCGGATGATGGGGATCAGCCCCGCCACGGTCCGCTCGCACATCCGCGGCGCCCGCCGGACCCTGTCCCGGAAGCTCGGCCTGGACTGGGCCCCCGGAGAGGAGAAGAGCCAGTGGGCGACATGACGCGCGACCGCGGTGCCACGGGCTGCGAACTGGCCGCCGCCCTGGCGGACGCACAGGTGCTGGCCGAGGAGTACGCCGGCTACGACGAGTACGCGGCCCTGCGCCGCATCGCCCGCCGGGTCGCCGCCGACCGGGCCCGCGCCGCGGCCCGGACCACCGGGACCAGCGTTCCGCCCGGGCACGCCGCCGGGGCCGAGGCCGACCCCCTCGTCCTGGACGCGGCCTGCCACGTCCGGGCCGGTAGAGCGCTCGACGCCCTGGCCGGACAGCTCGTGGACAGCAGACCCCTCGCCGAGCACGCCCTCGCCCCGCAGTCCTGGCCCCACGGCCCCGCGTCCGCGCTGCTGTTCGGCTGCCTGCTGCACCTGGCGGGCCGCGGGGAGGGCGCCCGGTTCTGGTTCCAGTACGCGGCCGGCGCCGACTCCCGGGCCGCCGCGCACTGCCTCTACCTGCACCACCTGGCGCGGGCAGAGGTGGCCACCGCCCGCCACTGGAAGCGGTACGCGCGCGCCCTGCCCCCGGACCGCGGCCTGCCGGCGCCGCCGCTCCCCGACCACCTCGAAGGGGCGCTCGCCGCCTCGGTGATCTGGACCTCGCCGCCCATCACCACCCAGGACCTCACCGCCCTGCCCGCGCCGGGCCGTCGGGGCGGGGCCCGCCACCGGCCGGCCGCCCGGCTGCGGCGGGCCGTCGCCGGGCTCGTGCCGGAGGAGGACCCGGACCTCGGCGAGGTGTTCCTCCCGGGCCCGCAGATCGCCGTCGCCCTGGCCCGGCACGCCCACCTCGACACCGCCCGGCTGACCCGGGCGGCCAACGCCTGGGCGCTGGCGCCGCAGCGGACCCCGCAGCAGCCCCCGGCCCCCCGCCGCTCCCGGGAGGCGGGGCGCGCCCCGGGCGCGCTGGAGGCCGTACACCAGGCGCTGCGCGTTCTGGAGGTGGTGGGGAGGTTCTCCGGCGGGGTGAGCCTGGCCCAGATCGGGCGGCTGACGCGGCTGCCGCAGCGGGTCCTGGCGCGGGTGATGGAGCGGCTGGTCCGGGCGGAGCTGGCCGCCCCGGTCGGCCCGGGCGCCTATGCGGCCGGGACGGCCCTGACCCTGACCGAGGCCGTCGACGGGCCCGGCCGGCTGCACGAGACCCTGGCCTGGGTCCGCGACGCGGTGGGCGCGGCCGTGTACCTCGCCCGGTACGCCGACGGCGAGGTCGCCATCACCCAGTACGCGGACTCGCCCACCGCACCGCCCGTCGAGGAATGGGTCGACTTCCGTTCCGCCGCGCACGCCTCCGCGGTCGGCAAGGCGCTGCTGGTGCAGCTCCCTTACGCGGACCGCAGGGACCACGTGGCCCGGCACCGGCTCGACCGGTTCACCCCGCACACCGTGACCAGCGAGCGGGACCTGTTCCGCGAGCTCGACACCCGGATGCCGCACGAACCGCTGCTGGACCTCCAGGAGTACGCCCTCGGCACGGTGTGCGCGGCGGTGCCGATCGCGGCCGGGCCGGACGCGGAGTGCCTGGCCCTGTCCATGCCGGCCCCCGACCCGCGGCGCCTGCGGCTGGCGGCCAGGATCCTGCAGAGCGAGGCGGTCGCGGTCCTCCTCGCCCTCATCGTCTCCGGAGGTCCGCCGCCGCAGCCGCGGACCGCGCAGGAGACGGCCCCGGGCGGGGGACGGAGCCCGGGGGCGTGCCGTCACGGAGCGGACGGCACGGACAGAGCCGGCCGGTGCCCCTCGGGGGTGTAGCGGGCCCGCCGCCGGACACGGCGGGTGCTCCGCAGGGGACAGCGGGCACCCGCCGTGGGGGCCGATCGAAGGTAAAAGGCCCCAACATCCCACTTATTGATTGCTTCTGGCCATTTCACTCCATATGGTCCTCAGGCGTTCGACGTTGGCAGTCCCCCCACCCCCGCGCGACCACCGGAGGTCCGTATGCCCGGCCGCAAGTCCCACCTGATCCTGGCGGCGGCAGCGCTGCTCTCCCTCGGCTTCCCGACGGTGGCCGCCGACGCGGCCGAGGAGGCGACCTGCTTCGGGCGGGTCGCGACCATCACCGGCTCCGGGACGATCAACGGAACGGAGGGCAACGACGTCATCGTCGGGTCGGCGGACGTCGACACCATCGACGGCAAGGGCGGCGACGACGTGATCTGCGCCCTCGCCGGCAACGACACGGTGTCCGGCGGTCTCGGCAACGACCAGGTGGACGGCGGCGAGGGCAACGACCTCGTGCGCGGCGACCTGATCGGCACCAGGGCGAGCGTGGACGGCGGCGGCAACGACATCGTCTTCGGCGGCGCGGGCGACGACCGCGTCGGAGGCGACAGCATCTCGTTCGGCGGCAGCGCCACGGGCGGCGGCAACGACATGGTCTTCGGCGGGGACGGCAACGACCACCTGGTCGGCGACAGCCGGGGCGGCATCAACGCCTCCGGCGGCGGCAACGACGTCGTCGACGGCGGCGCCGGCGACGACAACATCACCGGCGACTCCTCCGCCGAGGCCACGGCCACCGGCGAGGGCAACGACGTCCTCATGGGCGGCGCGGGCGCGGACACGATCATCGGCGACGGCAACTCGGGGCACGCCTCCCGCGGCCGCGGCGACACCGGCACCCCCTCCGCCTCGCGCCCGAAGCCCGCGGTCACCCCTGCCGCCACCCCCGCCCCCGCCCCGGCGGCCCCGGTCGACGGCACGGCGGACGCGGCCGCGGGCGGCAACGACGTGATGGACGGCGGCGACGCCGCGACGGACTCCTGCGACGGCAAGGGCGGCGCGGACATCTCGCTCGCCTGCGAGACCACGACCAACGTGCCCTAACCCGACCGAAGTCCGGGGGAAGCCCGGAAGGCGTGCCGTGCCCGAACGCGTCCTCGCGCTCGGCCACGGCACGCACCACTTCCCGGGCGCCGCGGCGCGCGTCCTGCGGCGCGACGGCGCAGGTCAGGTGTTCTGACGGCGTACACACTCGATGAGGTAGTCGCCGTTGTCGGGGTCGACGGTGACGCCGTGCGCCTCGCTGCCGAAGCCGGGGAAGGCCCGGTCGAAGGCCTCCAGGGCGCGCAGGTAGCGCAGCAGCGGGCCGTCCTCGGCGCCGGTGGACTCGCCGGGCATGAGGACCGGGATGCCGGGCGGGGTCACCGTCACCATGGCGGCGGCGACCCGGTCGGCCGCCTTGCGGAGCCGGACCCGCTCCGTCCCACCGCGGATGAGCTGCTGGTAGCAGTGCCGCGGCGCGGCGACCGGCTCGGGCAGTTCCCGGAAGGCGGCGTCGAGGGCGTCGATGAACGCCCCGTCGGTGAGGTGCCGGTGCATCTGCCGGCACAGTGCGCCGAGCGTGGTGCGGGCGTAGCGCCGCGGGAACTGCTCGACGAGCTCCGGGAGGACCCGGTCCAGCGGGGCGTCCTCGTCGTACAGGGCCTTGAAGTCCATGAGGGCGTCCATCAGCGTGCCCCACTTGCCCTTGGTGATGCCCATGGAGAACAGCACCAGGGCGGTGTAGCTGTCGGTCTTCTCCACCACGATCCCACGGGCGGCCAGATACGCGGTGAGGATCCGGGCCGGGACGCCCCACTCCGAGGTCTCGCCGGAGGCGGTGACGCCGGGGCAGGTCAAGGTGACCTTGATCGGGTCGAGCAGGCAGTAGCCGTCGGTGAGGCCGTGGAAGCCGTGCCAGGCGGCTCCGGGTTCGAGCTGCCAGCAGCGGGGCTCCCGGCCGAGGAGGGCGGGGGGTGCGTCCTCGAAGGCGATGCGCTCGCCGGTGGCCGGGTCGGTGACCGTGTCGGGCTGCCAGACTCCGAAGAACCAGGACGGCCGGTCCCCGGCGGCGGCGATCCGGCGCCCCGTGCGCACGACGGCCTGCCGGAACCGGATCGCCTCGGTCACGGCCTCGTCGATCAGCCACCGCCCCTGGGGGCCGTCCATCATGGCGGTGGCCACGTCGAGGGAGGCGATCGCCGGGTACAGCGGGGAAGTGGTGCCGTGCATCATGAACGTCTCGTTGAACCGCTCGTGGACGACGGGCGCCCGCGGCGCCGACCTGACGTGGACCATCGCGCACTGGGAGAGTGCGGCGAGCAGTTTGTGCGTGGACTGGGTGGCGAACACGGTGGGCCGTGCGGGCCCTTCTGCCCCGTCCGGGAAGGCGTCCGGGCCGACGGCCATGCCGTAGCGGCCGGCGTACAGGGGGTGGAAGCGGGCGTACGCGAACCAGGCCTCGTCGAAGTGCAGGCGCGGCGTGCTCGGGGCGAGGGCGCGGGCGGCGGCCACGGTGTCGTAGCACAGGCCGTCGTACGTCGAGTTGGTCAGCACCGCGTACGGGGCGTCGCGGGACACCGCCCCCGCCGTGAGCGGGTTCGCGGCGATCCGGGCGGCGACGTTCTCCGCGGTGGTCTCGGAGGGGGGCAGGGGGCCGGCCAGGCCGTAGCCGTTGCGGGTCGGCACGAGGTAGACGGGGCGGGCGCCGGAGATGACCAGGCCGTGCAGGACGGACTTGTGGCAGTTGCGGTCCACGAGGGCGATCTCGTCGGTGGTGACGCTGTAGTGGCCGACCATGCGGTCGGCGGTGGAGTCGCCGTGCAGGACGAAGTAGGTGCGGTCGGCGCCGAAGACGCGGGCCGCGTTGCGCTCGGCCTCGCCGATCGGGCCGCTGTGCTCGAAGAGGGAGCCGAGCTCCCCGACCGAGATCGACAGGTCGGTGCGGAACAGGCGCTCGCCGTAGTAGTCGAAGAAGGCCCGGCCGGCGGGGGACTTGAGGAAGGCCACGCCGCCCGAGTGGGCGGGGGTGTGCCAGGAGTACTCGTGCGCGTCGTCGAACCGGCGCAGGGCCTTGAAGAACGGCGGCAGGACGTCCTTGCGGTAGTTCCGGGCCGCGGTGCCGACGCGGCCGGCGATGAAGGACGGGGTGTCCTCCAGCGGCCAGATGTAGCCGACCACGGTCTCCGACACCCACAGCGGCAGCCGCTCCAGGTCCTGGTCGGAGTCGTCGGCCATGACGAGGAAGACCGGGAGGTCCTTGAAGCGGCTCCCGATGTGGCGGAGCACGTCACTGCCGCCGCCTTCCTCGGCGGGGCCGGCGGGACTGCGCGGGAGGTCCCAGGCGACCACGGCCGCCGCGAGCCCCGCCTCCGTGCGGAGCGTGGCCCGGGCGTCGCGGGCGTTGGCCGCCCAGCGCAGTTCCAGCGCCTGGCTCTCCAGTTCTTTTCCGATGCGGCGCAGTTGTTCGGCGCCGACGCCGCCTCCGAGGGGGTTCTCACGCAGTGCCAGCAGGACCGTGCCGTTCGCCATGTGCCGTTGCCGTTCGCTGTCTCGGGGGCGGGTGTGGGGGTGTTCCGGAGTGCCGGGTGTTCCGTCCCGCGCAGTCTTCCGGCCGACCGGGGCCCCGTTCCCGATCTCCGGCACAGCTTCACCCGCAGGTGGGGTGCGAGGAGGGCCGACCTTGACCCCGGGCGGGCCGACGGCCCTCCGTGTGGCGTGTGGCGGTGGCGCTGCGGCCGGCGCCGCGGCGCTACGGCCGTACGGCGGCAGCGTGTTCGAGGACGGCCCGGACCTCGGCGGCGATCGCGTCCTCGTTCTGCTCGAACTCGGGCCCGGTCAGGGACTGCGGGTCGGCCGGGAGGCCGGTGAGCACGGGCGTGTGCAGGTGGCCGCCGGGCAGGCGCGGGGCGAGCTCGCCGCGCAGCCGGTTGGAGCGGTAGGCCACCTCGTTGGAGAGGTAGCCGCCCCCGCCGCCCGCGACGGCCCGCGAGCCGGCCGTCGGCCCGTCGGTCCGGTCGACGGGGGTGCTGCCGCCCGCCGGTATCTCGGTGACCGCTGTGTTCAGGCGCACCGGGAACGGCGCCTGCACGGCGGCGGTGACCGCGTCGACGGGCAGCGTGGTGCGGATGAACTCCGCTCCCGGGCCCATCCCGGGGGCGGTCACCGGGTGCTCGCGGGTGCCGCCGGAGAGGCTGCGCGCGTTGTCGGGGTAGGGGTCGGCGGACCGGGAGCGGCCGGCCCAGGCCTCCAGGGTGAAGATGCCGGGATAGCCCTGGCTCACCGTGGTGACGAGGTCCGCCGGGGCGGGACCGCCGGCCAGCCGCGGGGCGAAGGCGCGCTCGACGATGCCGGCGTCGAAGTCCGCGTACCGCACGGGGAGTACGACGGCGCGGACCTCGGCGGTGCCGCCGTCGGCGAGGGTGATGCGGCGCCCGTTGAGCCGCAGGACCGCGGAGCCGGAGGGGTTGGCGCGGCGGATCTCGGCGTCCAGCCCGAAGGGGTCGAAGCCGCTGACGAAGACGCGGCGCACACCGGGCGTGGGGCGGAAGGCGTTGTCCGTCATCCCGCGCGAGGCGTCCTCGAAGCGGGTCCGCAGAGCGGTCCGGTCGACGCCGAACGTCGGTTGCCAGCGGGCGAGTTCGACCGTCATGGCGAGGCGCGCCCAGTACAGCGGCCGGTCGTCGCCGGCAGGCAGGTCGCTGCCGGGGCGCCGGCCCTGGGCGCGCTGGACGGCGGCCTGCCAGAGAGCGGTGCCCCAGGCGTCGAGCAGCCGTCCGGCCTCGGCGGAGGTGCGGCTGCTGCACAGGGCGGTGGGGAAGCGGCGGACGAAGTCGCCGAATCCGCCGCGTTCGACGAGTGCGGCGGTGCGGGGGTCCGCGAGGCGGGCCTGCTCCGGGTCGGGGGCCGCGGCGGACGGGGGACGGCAGGTGGCGGAGCCCTCGTCCGCGTGGGCGGGGGCGGTGAGGGCGGTGGACAGGACGGTGGCGAGCAGGGCCGCGGCGGACGCGGCGCGCCGTAAGGACATCATGCGATGTGACATTACAAAGCCCCCGCTGCCGCCGACAGTCACCCGTCGGCCCGATGCGGACAGGGCCCACGGGAGAGTGAATCACCCCGCTTTGTGACGAACTGGTATGGGGATGGGCCCCGCACACCCCTCAGTCGATGGGAGATCCTCATGAAGATCCGGACCATGGTCGCCGCAGCGTCCCTGGCCGTCGGCGCGGCGCTCGGCGTGGCCGGATCCGCCGTCGCCGACAGCACCGCCAACGATTACGCCGTCGGTTCGCCGGGCAATCCTGTCGGGCAACGTGGTCCAGGTACCGATCCACATCCCGATCAACATCTGCGGCAACACCGTCAACATCATCGGCCTGCTGAACCCGACCGCGGGCAACGTCTGCGTCAACAGCTGACCCCGCCCGGCAGCCATGCACCGTGTGCGGTGCCGCCCCACCCGTCCGGCGGCACCGCTCACGCACGGGGCCCGCCCGCGCCGGACCCCCGCCACCGCCCCCGAGGCGTTGAGGCCTTGAAGCTCCTATAGATCGTCAAGCCCGTGGGCGGGGTCCATCACGACTCGGACGGTAACCGGTCGGCGTCAGACCCGCTCCCAGCACGGCCCCATGAGCGCCTCGCACGGCAGTTCAGCCGCCCAGACGCTGCGCACCCTCCTCGCCCTGCCCCGGCAGACACCCGGCGAGCAGGTCGCGTCCGGCGCCGCCGCCCGCGCGGTGGAGGACACCCGTCCCGCCCGGACCGCCGCGGCCGCCGTCGCCGCCGCGGCGGGGCCGACGAGCCCACCGCCCGGCTGCTCGGCGCGCTGGTCCGGGACCACCTCGGCGGTACCGCCGAGCGGTGGCTCGGCGTCCACCGCGGAACCCTGCCCGAACTGCTGGCCGCCGCCCCGCAGCCCGTACCCGCCCGGCCCGGCGGGATCCGCCCGCCCGCACCCCGCAGCGCCCGCGCCACCCTGGCCCTGCTGCCGGAGCACACCCCGCCCGAGGACGCGGCCGCGGCCCTGGCGGCCCTCCCGGACCGCAGCCTCGACGCGCTGCTCGCCACCGGCGCCCCTGGCGACAGTTGGATAGGCGAGCCCACCAGTACCGAGGCCGAGGAGGCCCGTGGGTTCAGGGAAACCGAAGTCTGTTCAGCGGGAACTCGCGGGTCGGTCCGTGTGCATCAGCTGGGCTAGTCCGTGGGTTCGGCGGGAACCGTCGGGTGGGCTGCGAGGCGGCGGGCTTCGGCGGTGACCTCGGCATCGACCTGGCCCACGGTTCTGTCGCCGTATTCGAGGATGTCGTACTCGTCGTCGAGTTCAGCGAGGCGCTCGGTCAGGGGCAGCTCATGTCCGTGGCGCTGGTGAATCCGGAAGGTGAACTCCCGAGGCGTGAGCTCTCCGGCGAGCATGCGGCGTGCGAGAGCTCGGGCGGCGGCTTCCTGACCGGCCTCGCTGCCGACCGGATAGAAGGCGAGGCCGAGTTCGTCGAGTGCTGCGGGAAGCAGGTCGTGGACGTCGTAGTCCGCCTCGGCGCGCGTGCAGGCGGCGAGGATGCGAAGGCCGGGGCTGTCGAGTCCGGCGACGAGCGCGTCACAGGCGGCATTCACCACGTCGCTCGCGCGGGTTTCCCCCATGCTCCAGAGGGCGGTTTGGTCCTGGAGAGCGATTGCTGCTGCTTCGGTCGGCGTCACTCGTCCATGATTCCCTTCACGGTGCGTCCAGGTCGAGCGGATTTCATTGAAGGTGCTGTTCAGCGGCCTGTTGCAGCAGGGCTCGTGCGGAGTCCGCGTTGCGCATCGCGGTCCTCTCGTCGAGCCCGAAGACTGCGGCGAGATGCAGTGGGTCAGGCCCGTGGGCCAGGGCCTCTTCGAGCTGCCGGTCAACGCGGAGCCGTTCCAGGGTCGCGTCCTGTCCCCGCATCGGAGCGCTGACCCAGTGGTTGCTCCCCCGGCTGGTCGTGTTGGCGGTCTGGTTGTTGATCAGCAGGTGGAGGTTCGCAGCATGAGGGCGGCGATCTGGGCCACCCGTGCGGCGTGGACCACCGCGAGGGCGAGGACGAGCCGTGCCGCCGGGGTCGCCGCAGCAGCGACGGAGCGTTCGACCTGCTCAGGGAGGAGCGGTTGCAGCACGGCGTACTCGTTCTGACCGCCCTTGTTCCGGCTCGTGGGGTTGCGGAAGATCAGCCCTTGCCGCTTGGCCCAGGTGAACAGGGACCGCAGAGCGACGAGCTGCTCACGCCGCTGGTGACCGTGCAGCGTCTTGACGGGGGCGAGGACGTCGTCGCGAGTCACCTCCCGCAGGTGGTCGTAGCACTTCGACCACTCCAGCAGGGCCGGACGGACCTGGTTGAGGGAGAGCCAGACCGTGCCCTCCCGTCGCGGGAGACTGCGGGGGCCGCCGTCGCGCAGGACCCGGGTCCAGCGCCCGGCTTCCGAACGGATGCCGGGTGCGAGCCCATCCAGGCGTCCGACGACCCAGCACTCTAAGGGACGGCTCGCTGTCGTCCTCGAAGATCCCCATCTCCTCCAGGACCGTAACGATGTTGCCGACGGGCAGGTCCAGGGCCCGCAGCGGGGAGAAGACCTCCGTGTGCCGGATCACGTCGCCTTCGACGTGACTGGTGAGGACGACGGCCGGGCCCCGGTTGACGGCGAAGCGGATGTTGCGTCCCCAGCCGCGGGCCTCGGCGAGCCGGTGGGCGAGGTACTTCGCCCAGGCCAGCCACGGGCTGGCCAGGTCGGCGTCGGCCGGGTCGAGCCGACCGAAGTGCCGGGGGATCTGCCCGAACAGCGGCGGCTGCCGCAGCCAGGGTCCGGACGCCAAGCCGGCGCGGGAGGCGGTGGGACGGCAGGTCGCCGGTGGCCGCCCTGCTGGCCTGACCACCGGCGCGGGTCCGCTATGCCACCCCGCGGATGCGGCGGACCAGCACCGACCCGGCCAGGGCCAGGGCGCCCGCGAGGGCGTAGAGCGCGGTGTAGCCGCCCAGGTGGGTGACGACCGGGGCGGCCACTACCGGGGCCAGGACCTGCGGCAGGGCGTTGGCGATGTTGATGACGCCGAGGTCCCTGCCGTGGTCCTCGGCCGTCGGCAGCACGTCGGTCAGCAGCGCGAAGTCCACCGACGTGTAGACGCCGTAGCCGATGCCGAGGACGAGCGAGGCGACGATCGCACCCGTCCAGGTCTGCCACACGGCGAGCAGCAGGGTGGCCGCCGAGATGACCAGCCCGGACCCGATGACGTACGCCTTGCGCCGGCCGGAGCGGTCGGACAGGACGCCGCCGATGACGACCGTGGCCAGGACGGTCAGTGCGTTGAGCGCGGTCAGGACCAGCACCCCGGTGTCCGCGTCGCCCCCGTACCGCACGGCGTCGGTCAGGTAGTACAGCAGGTACATGGTGCTGACCGAGTAGGACAGGTTCATCAGGAACCGGGTGAGCCAGGCCCAGGCGAAGTCGGGGTGCCGGCGCGGGCGGATGCGGAAGCCGGCGAGGAAGGCGCGCGGGCCGAAGACGGGCCGGTCGGCGGGGGACAGGCGGCTGTCGCGGCGCATCAGCACGTACGGGACGGCCGCCAGCACGGCGAAGGCCGCGCAGGCGGCGTATCCGGCGGCGATCGCGCCCGCGGCCGCGGCCAGTGCCGTGCCGAGCAGGATCCCGATCACCTGGGAGACGCCGAGCCAGCCGCCGACGAGCCCGCGCTGCCGGGGCGGCACCCGGTCGGGCACGGCCGCGGTCAGGGCGGCGAACGCCGCGTTCAGGCCCAGCTGCACCAGGCACCAGCCCGCCGTCACCGCGGCGATGCTCCCGGCCCGGGTCAGCGCCAGCAGGCCGGCCGCGCCGGCCGCGACGCCGCCGATCACCCAGGGGATCCGCCGGCCGGCCGCCGCGGTCGTACGGTCGGACAGGGCCCCGAAGACCGGGTTCGCGACCATCGAGACCGCCGCGCCGATGCCCGTGACCAGCGCGAGGGCGGAGGCCTTGGAGTCCGGGGCGAGGAGTTCGGCCTGGCGGGCGAGCAGCAGCTGCAGCGGGCCGAACCAGCCCACCCACACACCGAGGTTGGCCAGGGACAGCGCCGCCACCCACGGCGCGCCGACCCCGCCGGCTCGGCCGGCCCGGAACCCGGCCCCGCCCCCGTCCCCGCCCCCGTCCCCGCCGTGGCCTCGCCCTTCGCCTTCGGCGGGGCCGCCGGCCGCCGCGGCCGTCGAGCCGGCCGTCATCTGCCGCTGTCGATCACGTCGCGGTACCAGGCGTACGAGTCCTTGGGCGTCCGCTCCAGCGTCGCGTAGTCCACGTGGACGAGCCCGAACCGCTGCCGGTAGCCCTCCGCCCACTCGAAGTTGTCGAGGATCGACCAGATGAAGTAGCCGCGGACGTCCACGCCCTGCTCCATCGCCCGGTGCAGGGCCCGCAGGTGCCCCTCGTGGTAGGCGATCCGCCGTGCGTCCGCGACGCGTCCGGTGACGGGGTCGGGCGCGTCGCCGTACGAGCAGCCGTTCTCGGTGATGTAGAGCGGGGGCAGCCGGTCCCCGTAGCGCTCGCGCAGGCCCACGAGCAGTTCGCGCAACCCGTCCGGGACCACCGGCCAGCCGAAGTCGGTCTGCTCGTACCCGTCGATCTGCCGGATGCCGAAGGGGAGGTCCGCGGGGATGCCGATGCCGCCGAACGCGGTGGGGGTGCCCGGCTCCGGCGCGCCGACGAGCATCGGGTTGTAGTAGTTCACGCCGTACCAGTCCAGCGGGGCCGCGATCGCCCGGAGGTCCTCCGCCACCGGCCCCGGCAGCATGGCGGCGAGTCCCTCGTCCGGGTAGGCGCCGGTCAGGATCGGGTCGGCGAAGAGGCGGTTGGTCAGCAGGTCGTACAGGTCGGCGGCCGCCCGGTCGGCGTGGCCGTCGCCGGCGGCCCACACGGGGCTGTGCGAGGCCGCCACCCCGATCCGGCGGGCCCCGGCGGCGCGCAGGGCCTGCACGCCCAGGCCGTGGGCCAGCAACTGGTGGTGGGCGGCGGGCAGGGCGTCGAAGACGAGCTGCCGGCCCGGGGCGTGCTCCCCGAGGCCGTAGCCGAGGAGGGTGACCTCGGCGGGTTCGTTGATGGTGATCCACATGGGGACGCGGTCCGCGAGGCGCTCTGCGACGACCGAGGCGTACGCGGCGAACCGCTCGGCGGTGTCCCGTTCGAGCCAGCCGCCGCGTTCCTCCAGGGCGAGCGGGGTGTCCCAGTGGAAGAGGGTGGGCACGGGGGCGATGCCGCGGGTGCACAGCTCGTCGACGAGCCGGTCGTAGAAGTCCAGCCCGCGCGGGTTGACGGGGCCGTGGCCGTCGGGCAGGACCCGCGACCAGGACACCGAGAACCGGTAGGCGCCGACGCCGAGTCCGGCCATGAGGGCCACGTCCTCGCGGTAGCGGCGGTAGTGGTCGGTGGCGGTGTCGGCGTGCGAGCCGTCCTTGATCCTTCCCGGTTCCCTGGTGAAGGCGTCCCAGGAGGAGGGCCCGCGGCCGTCGGCCGCGGGGGATCCCTCGATCTGGAAGGCGGAGGTCGACACCCCCCACAGGAAGTCCGCGGGGAAGCGGGGCAGGGGTACGGGATCGGGCGCGGGCATACGGGCTCACTTCGGTCGCAGGGTGCAGGGTGCAGTGCGGGCTGAGCTGTGCCGTGCTGTGCGCTGTGGCTGTGTGCTGTGCCAACCCGCACTGTTGGGCCCCGGAGGCCGCCGTGTCAATGGAAAGTGAACAATCCTCAGCTTTTTTCGCCGGTGCGGCCCCCCGCCCCCATGGCCAGCGCCGGGCGTACGGGGAACGGGGGCGCGGTCGACACCGGACGCCGTACGGCATCCGGGCGACGCGCCCGCCCCCCGGGAGTGACCGGGGGGGGGTGCGAGCGCAGGCAGCGCTACGGCGTGCCGGCGCCTGCCGAGCCCGCGCCGGCGGCTCGCTCCTCCACGGGCCCGGCGAGCCCGGCGAGGTCGAGCGCACGCAGCATGGCGGCCAGGTCCGGGGCATCGTCCGGAGCCCGGGACGCCAGCTCCTCCAGGGCCCGGGCTCCGAGGCGGTAGCCCTCGGCGGCCGCGATCAGCCCGGCCGCGTCGTCTGCCGACAGGCTCAGCTCCCGGCAGAGCTCCTCGCGCGCCACGAAACGGCTGATCCCGCAGTCGAGCCCGTCGTCCCCCAGGGTCTCGGGGTACGGGGCGCGGGCCCAGGCGCCGTTCTCGTACCAGTACACGCAGCCCAGCTCCCAGCCCTCGAGCAGGTCGCGCAGCGTCTCGTACGGCAGCCAGTCCGGGCCCCCGGCCAGCATGTCGACCGCCGGCTGGTGCCACTTGACCTGGCTGGACTCGTCCTCGCCATAGAGCACGTAGCGGCCGCCGCCCAGGTCCCGCATGGTCCACCAGGTGCAGCCGCAGTCGTCCAGGTGCAGCCCGGAGCCGTCGACCCAGGTGCCGGTGCGGTGGATCCCGCGGTCCTCGTCCTCGGTCCTGGCCGTCAGTACGGCGGCCAGGGCCCACCGGGCCCACAGCACGTCCGCCGGCGGCAGGTCGGCGGGCCGTCCCGGGCGGTGCATCGTCATGGGGTCCTCGCTGTTCGTGGCGACGGTGGTCGGCTCTCACGTGATCGTAGTCAGGGGATGCGACAACTCCCGGGGCACCGAGGCCGAGGCCGGAACCGGGACCGGGACCGGGACCGAGAGCGAGACCGTGACCGTGACCGGCGACGCGACCCCGGTCGGGCGGGTGGACCCGGTGGACGCCGCCGCGGGCACCGCCGAAGTCGACGGGCGGAGGGCGCGGCCCCTTCCCGAGCCGCGCCCTCCGTCCGTGCCTCAGCCTCCGCCTCCGCCTCCGGACCGTCGGGTCACACGGCGAGCTCCGCGGTGGGACTGCCCGTGGGGCTGTGCACGACGGGCTTCTGCCGGGCGGCGCACTGCTCGGGGGTGTCGATCCCCAGGCACAGGACCGATCCCTGCGGGACCTTGACGGTGCCGTCGCCCTTCGGCAGGGGCTTGCCGTCGACGCACAGCCCCGGGAGGGCCTTCGGGTCGTTGCAGTGGCTCTCGGGAACCACGCCGGACTCGGAGTCCTTCGGTGAGGTCTGCTCCTCACCTTCGCCGGTACCCCTGCTCTGGGAGCCGCCGTCGTCACCGTTCCTGTCCTTGCCCCGGTGGTTGTCGTGGTCGTTGCCGCCGCGGTCCGCCGGGAGGGTGACCGCGTGCGGCGCGGCCGGGGCGGCGACCGCACCCGTGGGCAGCAGTGCGCCTCCTGCCGCCAGCGAAGCCGAGGCGGTGAACAGCACGAGACGCAGGGAGCGGGAGGTGCGGGACATGGTGGGGATCTCCTACGAGGGGGAATGGGGGGGAGGGGCCACCGGTTCTGCGTGAACCCATGCCTCAAGTAAGCCCCGGCTCGCCGAGCCGCGTCATGCCCCTGCAATGCGGGACTTGACGGAGCTCGAATCCCATGCTCCAAGGGCGCTAGGCCCCCCGCGGCCGCCGCACGCAAGGCACACTGCGCGACCCTCCGTGCCTTCCATGGTCAATCACGATGTTGGTTCATGAAAGACGTGCTCCGCCACGCCATGGACGTTGCCGGCCCGCCCGTTCCGCGTCCCGCCGGCGGGACCGAATACGTACGGGGTCACTCAGCATGGGCTCAGCGCTTCGCGGACTTCCCGCCCCACTCCCTCGTCACCGACCGTCGTCAGGAACTCGCCGAACCGCACGGCCTCCGGCCCCTCGGCACGGTAGACGATGGAGACGGCATGAGTCAGCGAACGGGGAGAGGAGCTGACGTTCAGCACGCTCATGGCCAGGTCCACGGCCAGGCGCCCGTCGACGGTGGATACGCCGGCCGCGAGGTCCACCAGCTGAGTGGGCAGGTCGAACCGATACCGGTCACCTGCCGCCAGGGACCGCACGCCCCGAGCGATGACGTCCTCGATGTCGCCGCGCAGTGCCTGAAGCGTGTCCCTGTCGAACAACTCGCCCAGCCGGTCGTCGAAGTACTCGCTGTCGGCAAGCCGCACGAGAGCACGGGCCGCGTCCACACGAAGCGCCCCGGTTCCCTTCTCCCGTGCCAGGTCCGGCTCGGCGACGGCGTGCGCCAACTGCGCGAAGGTGCTGTCCACCGAGAACTTCCGGTCGATCGAGAAGTCGTACCAGGGGCTGTTCTTGGGATCCGCGGCGGCTCGGATCACCGCCTCGTATCCCGCGACCTCGCCCCAGGTCGTCAGCACCACGCAGGCCAGGAACCGGTCGATCTCCGGCGCGCCGGGGTCGTTCATCAAGGCGACGAGGCCCGGAACACGGGCCAGGTGACGGGGACTTTCGAAGGCGTCGTAGATCACGTCGTCGATGTCGTCCGTCGGCCGGCCGTCGAAATCGGTTCCGAGCAGTTCACGATAGCCGGACATGGACTGGCTCCTGATGTCGATGAGTTGGTCGGTTCTTTCTTTCCGGGCCCTGCTTCGGCGAGAGCTTATGCGTGCCGCTCCGCCTGCTTCCTCCGCAACGGGCTGCGGTCTGGGCGTTGTTACGGATCTACGGCAATCAGGGATGGCTGCGGCGGCTGCCGCGGCAACGCCGTCGGCCGGCCTGCGCAAGGCTGAACGGGACGGCGGCGTCCGGTCGGGGATCCGGATCTGGCGGCTCTACCTTCCTGATCGGGTTGATCGAGCCATTCGTAGGGTTGGGCCAGGGCCAGCCGCGGGGCCCCGGCCTGGCAGTGGGCGTCGGCGCCTTCCTCCGGCCGCCGGGGTGCGCGGCGAGCCAGTCCCCGAACGGCGGTTGCCCATCATGTCCGGCTCGGTCCGGGCCGGGGTGGCCCGCGGGTCGCGGGAGCCGACGAAGACCTCGTGCGCACCGCCGCCGGCGGCCTGACCGGCATCGAGGAAGCCGCGCTACGGGCCCCGGCCAGACTCGAACGGGTCCCCAGGCCGCCGCCCTGCAGACCGCCCTGGCCGGCATCGTCCGGGAGGACCGCGGGCCGCGCGCCGACCCGGCTCCGCCGGCGGTTCTCGCCACCGCATGCCGAGACCACGAGATCGTGGCGTTCGACTCCACCACCCGGTACGGGCCCACCGCCACCGCCGTCACCGCCACGGCTGCCGCCGCCGGGAGCGCCGCACGGCGTCGCGCCGAGCCCTGCCATCTGGTTGCCTCCGACGGCTTGTGGTACCTCCTGGCCCACGACACGGACCGGGACGACTTCCGCCTCGACCGGAGCACCGAAGCCACCCCCGCCCCGTCCCCGGCGGCGACCCGGCGGTCCGTCCCGTGAACGCCTCGACCTGCCGCGTCGACGCCTCCGACGACTCCCTCACCCGGGTCCCAGACCCTGGCCGGCCTCGACGCGGACGACGACCTCGACGCCGATCCCGACGTCCTCGTACACCTACGGGCCGCGGCCGACCGGCTCCGGCGCGCCGCGGGCTGAACCGGCCGGCCATCCACCCGGCGGACCGACGGAGCGCTTCACGCCATCGGATGGAATTACGGTCCACCGCGGAGGAACGGCCCCCCGGGTGCCGCTGCCGCAGGTCCGGGGCGTGCACAGTGAGGGGCCCACCTCCGGTGCGGGGCGGGCCCGGCGCCACTGAGCGCGCCGGGCGGCCCCGGGCACCGGCCGAAGAAGAAGGGCCGCACCAGATGCCGTTCGCGACGGGCGTGCTCCCCACCGTGCTCCCCGCTGTGCTGTCCGCCGTCCTGTCCCTGCCGCCGGCGGCCGGACCCCCGGCCGGCCCGGGCCTCCCGCCCGTATCCGGACCGGGAGCCGTGCACACCCGCGCGCCCGCGCATGCACCCGCGGCCCGCCCCGCGCCCGTGCGCGCGCTCGCCGTGCCGTACGACCGCCAGCCCCTGCACGGGACCGCCCTGTTCAGCGTGAAGGCCGCGAACAATGCGGCGGCTCAGGAGTTCACCGTCGCCACCACCCGCATCTCCCGCGTCTCCGTCTACCTCGGGAGCACGGCGGCCACCGGCTGGGTGACCGCGCAGATCCGCCGCGACAAGGCCGACGCCGCGTCCGTCCTCGCCTCCCGGACCCTCACCCTGGAGTCCCTCGGCGGGGCCGGCACCGGCTGGCTGGAGTTCCCGATCGGCCTCGACGTCACCCCCGGCGCCACCTACCACCTGCACCTCCAGGCCGCCACCAGCGAGAACAGGACCATCGCCTGGTACGGCACCACCACCCCGGTCGCCGATTCGCTGACCAGCTGGAACTACGACGCGGCGTACTGGGGCGGCTGGCACCCCTCCGCGTCCTCCCGGCTCGCCTTCCGCGTCAACCCCGCCGACGCCGAGCGCTGCGGCGAGACGGAACCCTGCTACGTGCCCACCTCGGCGCTCGCCGCCCGCACCGCCGGCCTGCTGTCCAACGGCACCACCACCGAGGCCGTACCGCCCTCCTTCGCGGTCGGTGCCGCGTACGTCGACGGCAGCAACGTCCTGGCCCTCCCGTCCGGCCGCCGCCGCTACCTGCCCGCCGGGGCGCGGACGTCAGCCGTGGTGCCCGCGGACGATCCCGGCGCCCTGGCCCAGATCGCCGAGAGCCGTGCCTGGCTCGCCGCCGGCCACGTGCCCGGCACCACCGCGGACCGGCGGGCGGCGGCGCAGCGCGCACTGCTGTCGATGCGGGCGCTGCTGCGGCCCAACGGGGCGTTCGCGGCGGCCTGGTCGCCGCCGTGGGAGTACTCCTGGCCACGGGACGGGGCCTACGCCGCCGTGGCGTTCGCCGCCACCGGCCACGACGAGGAGGCCTACCGGATCCTGCGGTACGACGCCGAAACGCAGCGCGCCGACGGGACCTGGGAGGCCCGTACGAAACTGGACGGCAGCGGCCCGCCCGACAGCAGGGCCTGGCAGCTCGACGGCAACGGCTGGGTCCCCTGGGCCACGTGGCAGTGGTACCGGGTGGCGCCGCCCGCGGACCGGGACGAGCGGCTGCGCGAGCTGTACCCCATGGTGCGCAAGGCCGCCGACCACGCCGCCGCCTCCCTCGGCGCCGACGGCCTGCCGCCCGCCTCCCCCGACTACTGGGAACTGGGCACGGACACCCCCAACATCGGCACCGCCGCCCCGCTGCTGGCAGGCCTCAACGCAGCCGCCGACCTCGCCGAGCGCCTCGGGCAGCCCCAGGACCGGGACCGCTGGGGTCTCGCCGCCCGACGGCTCTCCGACGGCATCGCCGCCTCCTTCGCCCCGCTCGGCTACCCGCGCACCGCCGACGGGCAGCACGGCCGGGACAGCGCGGCCGCGTTCATGGCACCACCGGTCAACACGGCCCCCGCCGACCTCCCGGCGGCGCTGGACTCCACCCAGCAGGCGCTGCTGCTGCCGAACGGTGGGCTCTCGCCCGGCAACGACCCCGGCTTCAGCTGGGGCTCGTACGCCTGGACCGCCAGCACCAGCTTCTTCGCGCTGGCCTGGGCCCACCTGGGCGAGACCGGCAGGGCGCAGGAGGTGCTGGACTGGGTGCTGTCGAAGCGCAACGGCCTGGGCGAACTCCCGGAGACCGTCAACGGGTCCGGCAACCCGTCGTCCGTCGCCCCGCTCGGCTGGACTGGTGCGCTGCTGCTGATGACGGAGCTGGCCCTGGAGGGCAGCCCGCTGCCCGCGCCGCCGATGCGGTAGCGCCGCGGGACGGGCCGGGCCCGGGGGGTCATTTCTGGGCGTGCTCGCCCAGGGTGAACAGCAGCCAGATGAATCCGGCGAAGAGGTGGGTGCCGGCGATGTAGAAGAAGGCGCGCAGGGCGACGCCCTTCCCCTTCCACTGCTCGTAGCCGGCCCCGGCGTCGTCCGGGCCGTGCTCGGCTCCCTGGCCGGCGCCGTGTGCGCGCTCCTGCTGCTCCATCACGGCTCCCGGTGCCCGAATCCCACGTGGTCGATTCCGCGTGGTCGATGCCACGCGGTCGTTGTCAGAACCCGGCAAGTCTAGCCGTCCCGTGGAACGCCCCCGGGCGGGCCGCGGAGCGGCCGGCCCGGGCGCGGCAGTGGCGCACGCCCTGGCCGGCCGGGGTGTCAGGAGAGCTTGCCGTTGTAGTCCGGCAGCTTGAACGTGCGCTCGGCGTGGCCGCCGACCAGGTCGCTCTGGTTGTTGCCGATGTTCGCGATGATCTTGTACCCGCGGGCCTCGATCTCGGCGCGCTTGGCCGTCTTGTACGCGCTGATCTCGTCGAACAGGTCCGGCAGGTCCCGCACGTACAGCCCGGACACCGGGTATCCGACCGAGCGCAGGTTGTGCTCCGTGAGGGAGCCGATGATGCCGGGGCGGGCGGTGACGAAGAAGATGGCGACGCCGCGCTCGTTGGCGTACCGGGTCAGGTCGCGGACCTCGGAGATCGCCGGGGTCGGGAACGTCCAGAACCAGTGGAAGTCCGTCTCCAGCGACGAGTTGTCGATGTCGAGGACGATCGCGGTCTTCTGGCCGGCCGGCGTCTGCGCGATGCGCTGCTCGACGTACGGGCGGGCGGTGGCCATGACGGTGGCGACGTCACGCTTCCAGGTGCCGTAGTCGATGCCCAGGATGGCGGCGTTGCCGCCCGGGGCGGACGCCGTCGCCGCGGCCGGGGCGGCCGGGGCGGGGGCGACCGGGGCCGCCTGCGAGGTGCCGGCGGGGGCCAGCAGCAGGACGGCGGTGGCCGCCGCCGTGGCGGTCGCGGTCGCGAGCATACGGATGCGGGTGTGGGCGGGGATACGGGTGCTGCGCATGTGGGGGCGCTCCTCGTGGGGGCGGATTTGGCATGTACGCGCTCAGAATCGGCAAGATCGCATGCCATGTCTACTGGTCGGTAGGAAATTTCTTCCGCCCAACGGGTGAACGCTCGTCTTTCCGGAAGTCGACGGTGATCGGTCAGGTCGCCGTCCAACCGCCGTCCAGGGGGAGGGAGGTGCCCGTGACGTGCCCGGTGTGCGGCCCGCACAGCCAGAGGGCGGCCGCCGCCACCTCCTCGGGCTCGATCAGGCGCCTCGTGGCGGACCGCGTCAGCAGGACGTCCTTCAGCACGTCGTCGGGGCTGATGCCGTGCGCGGCGGCCTGCTGCCCGATCTGCGCCTCGACCAGCGGGGTGCGGACGTAGCCGGGGCTGATGCAGTTGCTCGTCACCCCGTACGGGGCGCCCTCGACGGCGGTGACCTTGCTCAGGCCCTCCAGGCCGTGCTTGGCCGCGACGTAGGCGGACTTGTACGCGCTGGCGCGCAGCCCGTGGACGCTGGAGATGTTCACCACCCGGCCCCAGCCCGCCCCGTACATGTGCGGCAGGACCCGGCGCAGCAGCAGGAACGGCGCCGTGACCATGACCTGCTGGATCAGGGTGAAGCGCTCCACCGGGAACTCGGTGATCGGCGCCACGTGCTGTAGTCCCGCACTGTTGACCAGGACGTCCACGGCGGCGGGCAGCTCCCCGACGGCGGCCGGATCGGCCAGATCGACGACGTGCGCCCGCCCGCCGACGAGAGCGGCCACGGCCTTCGCGGACTCCTCGCGGACATCGGCGACATGGACCTCGGCCCCCGCCTCGGCGAACGCGACGGCGCAGGCCCGGCCGATGCCGCTGCCTCCGCCCGTCACCAGCGCGACACGTCCCCGCAGGGAAGGAGATTGGCTCGTCATGCCTGAACAGTAGGAACGGCCCGGCCCCGCGCCCATGGCGGCGACCGCCACTCTCGCCGCACCGGGTGTGGTGCCGCCCGCCACCGGCCGGCGGGCGAGGGCCGGCCGGTGGCGGGCCGACCGGGACCGGCCGGGATCCGCCGCGACCGGCCGGGATCCGCTAGGTGCGGTACACGCGGAGGTCCGAGACCTCGTACGACATCTCGGTCACCCCCGCCTCCGGCGCGGGGTGGTAGCGCCCGGCGCACACCGACAGGTTGACGATGATGTACGCGCGCCAGCGTCGGCCCACGCCGCCGCGGTCGGCGTACACGCGGGTGCCGTTGACCCACCAGACGACCGACCGGGCGCCGAACCTCACCTTCAGGTCCACCCACCCTCCCGGCTCCACGGCCGGGTTGCGGTAGTAGTGCGAGCCGCCGCGCACGTGGTTGGACAGTTCGAGCAGGTCGGGGTTGTCGGGGTGGTACTCGAAGACGTCGACCTCCTGGCCGCCGTCCCGCCAGGTCCAGATCGCCGGCCAGGCGCCTATCTCCTCCGGCAGCCGGACGCGCGCCTCCAATACGTCCTCCGCTCGGAGCTGGAAGCCCTGTTTGCTGCCCTCGGTGGTCAGCAGGCCGGCGTCCCACTTGCCGTCCGGGCGGCGGGTGGCGCGGAAGGTGCCGCCGCGGCTGTAGGCGGGATCGGGGGTGAGGTAGTCGAGTTTGTTGTCGCCGGGGTTGATGGGTCCGCCGTTGGGATAGGCCCAGGACCTTCCGGCGACCCACTGGGTTGTCGAGCTGAAGTCGGCTGTGAACACGGGTACGGCCGCAGCGCTGCGGCGGAACCGTGCGAGGAGTTGCGAGATCACACGGAAGGGCTGCCCAGGGCTGGGGGGCGCCACGCCGGGGACGGGTAGCGGAACCGCCTTTGAGCGGGGGATGTGCACCGGTGCGCCGGTCCTGCCCCGGCGCACCCGGTGTCGGTGCGGAGCGAGTGCGGTGCGGGTGGGGCGTCCGGGGTCAGCCCTCGGACTGCTCCCGGCGCGACGCGCGCTCCGCGTTCCGCTCCTTGATGCGGGCCGCTTCCTTGCGGACGTCGGCCTGCGTGGCGCGCTCCTTCTGGAGCCACTCCGGGTTCTCCTGCTTGATCGCGTCGATCTGCTCGGTCGTGAGGGCCTCGGTGACACCGCCGCGGGCGAGGCCGGCGATGGAGACGCCGAGGCGGGCCGCGACCACCGGGCGCGGGTGCGGGCCGTTGCGTCGCAGCTCCTGCAGCCACTGGGGCGGGTCGGCCTGCAGCGCGTTCAGCTCGCTGCGGGAAACGACACCCTCCCGGAACTCCGCGGGGGTGGCTTCGAGGTACACACCCAGCTTCTTCGCCGCGGTGGCGGGCTTCATGGTCTGGGTGGTCTTGTGCGACGTCATGAGGACAAGAATATCGAGCGTGTGCGCTACTCCTGACCACGCCCGGTAATCTGGGCGGGTGACAGGCTCGGAAGCACACCCCCCGCTCTCTCCCTCGTTCCGGCTCGCGTACGTCCCCGGAGTGACCCCCGGCAAGTGGGTACGGATCTGGAACGAGCGCCTGCCCGACGTTCCGCTGACCCTCCTCCAGGTGCCCGCCCCCGAGGCGCCGGACACGCTGCGTGACCGCGGTGCCGACGCCGGTCTGGTGCGCCTGCCGATGGACCGGACGGGCCTGTCCGCGATCCCCCTCTACACCGAGACCACCGTGGTGATCGTCCCCAAGGACCACCTCGTGGCCGCCGTGGAGGAGGTGACCACCGGGGACCTGGCGGACGAGATCGTGCTGCACCCGCTCGACGACACCCTCGGCTGGGAGACCCTTCCCGGGCGTCCCGCGTTCGAGCGGCCGGCGACCACCGCCGACGCCGTCGAGCTGGTCGCGGCCGGCATCGGCGTCCTCGTCGCCCCGCAGTCCCTGGCCCGCCTGCACCACCGCAAGGACCTGACCTACCGGCCGGTCACCGACGCGCCGACGTCCCGGGTGGCCCTGTCCTGGATCGAGGACGAGACCACCGACCTGGTCGAGCACTTCATCGGCATCGTCCGCGGCCGCACCGTCAACAGCACCCGCGGTCCCCAGCCGGCCGCCGCACCGCCGAAGCAGCGGGGCCGCGCCGGTGCGAAGGGCGGCGGCCGCGGTGCCGCGTCGGGCAGGTCGGCGGCCGGGAAGGGCCAGCGCGGGGGGACCGCCGGCGCGGGCGGCGCCAAGGGCGCCCGCACCGCCAAGGGCGGCAAGGGCACCGGCACCGGCAAGGGCTCCGGTACCCCCAAGGGCGGCAGGCCCCGCCGCCGCCCCTCCTAGCCGCCGGCCGGTACGCGGCCCCGCCTTCACGGCCGCGCCCGGCTGCTGTGCACGACGCCGCGGCCCCGTGCCGGGGCGGGTGCGGGCCTGCGGCGTGACAATGGTGGTGCGATGCCGTACGTAGCCGTGAGCGCGCTGAGCCATTCCGGGCTGATACGGGACCACAACGAGGACAGCCTCGTGGTCGGGCCGTGGACGCTGTGCGCCACCGTGACCCGCAACCCCCAGACCTTCGTCTTCCCCCTCGGCGAGCCCCTGGTCGTCGCCGTCGCCGACGGGATCGGCGGCCAGCCGGCCGGTGAGGTGGCCAGCGCCCTGGTCGTGCGCCAGCTCGCGGCGCTCGGGCCCGCCCTGGCCAGCGAGGGCGCCGTCCGAGAGGCACTGACGATGTGCGACCAGGTGGTGTACGCGGCCGCCGACAGCGACCCGGGGCTCGCCACCATGGGCACGACGGTCGCCGGGGCCGTGGTCCTCGCCGACTCGCTGATCTCCTTCAACGTCGGCGACAGCCGGGTGCTCGACGCCTCCGGGGAGGATCTGCTCCAGGTGAGCGTGGACGACAACCCGCCCCTGGCCCCCGGGCAGCGCACGACGTCCCTGCTCACGCAGGCCATCGGCGGCGCCCGGCACAGCACCGGCATCACGCCCCACGTCTCGGTGCGGCCCGTGGCAGCGGGGGCCCGCTACCTGGTGTGCTCCGACGGGCTGACCGACGCCGTCCCGGAGGAGGAGCTCGGCGAGCTGCTGCGGGTGCACGACGACGGCAAGGCCACGTACGAGCTGTGGCGGGCCGCGATCGAGGCGGGCGGCTCGGACAACATCACCCTCGCGCTCCTCCGCATCGGCGAGTAGACCCGGCGAGTAGACCCAACGAGCCGGAGCCGGGGCCGGGGCCGCCCGGGCTCAGTCCGGTCCCCGGCCCCCGCCCAGTGCGTGCCGGCGCAGCATCCGGGAGATGTCCGCCGCCGTCACGATCCCCACCAGCTGCTCCCCGTCCAGCACCAGGATCGGCAGCCCGGCGCCGGGCCGCAGCGCGTCCAGCGCCGCGGTCAGCAGATCGCCCGGGGCGGCCACCGCGCACCGCTCCCGCGGGGTCGCCACGTCGCGGACCCGCAGGTCCTCCCGCTGTGCGGCGGGGAGTGCGGCCAGCCGGCCCATGTGGACGATCCCGCTGGGCCGCCCGTCGAAGTCGAGGACGGGCAGCACGGAGTGCCGCGCCTCCAGGGCCACCTCGTCGATGAACCGCGGTACGGCGAGCCAGTCCGCCCCGGTGACCACGGGCGTCGACATGGCATCGGCCACCCGTACGCCCTCCAGGGCGGCGCGCAGCTCCGAGGTGCGCCGCTCGGCGCCCGCGACGACCGCCATGAACAGGCCCACGAGAACCAGCCACAGCCCGCCGGGGGAGCCGCGCAGGAAGGAGATCCAGCCGAAGGCCGCCAGCAGCACGCCGAAGACCTGCCCGCTGCGCGAGGCCGCGCGGTCCGCGCGCTCCCGGTCCCCGGTGCGCCACCACAGCAGTGCCTGGAGCACCCGCCCGCCGTCGAGCGGGGCGGCCGGGAGCAGGTTGAACACCCCGAGGAACAGGTTCGTCCAGCCGAGCCACACCAGGACGGCCGCGGGCACCGCCCAACCGGTCAGGGCGTGCAGGCCGAAGCCCGCACCGAGTGAGACGCCGCCGACCAGGAGGCTGGCGACCGGCCCGCTGACCGCCACCGCGAACGCCACCCCGGCGCTCTGCGGGCGCCCCATCCGGGTCATGCCGCCCAGCGCCCACAGGGTCACGTCCTGGACGGAGATGTCCTTGCGCCGGGCGGTCGCCGCGTGCGCGGTCTCGTGCAGCAGCAGGCTGGCCAGGAGCAGCAGCGCGCCGACGGCCGCGGCGACGGTGTAGACGGTGCGGGACTGCCCGGGCGTCCAGGCGGGGAGGGTCTGGCGGCCGAGCCCGTACGCGAACAGCACCACCAGCAGCGGAACGCTCCAGTGCATCCGCAGGGGTACGCCGACCACCCGCCCGATGGGGACCGAGCCGTTCATCGTCGTCTCCTGCCCCTAGTGCTGTGGCCGGACCACACCCCCCATTGTCGCTCCGGGGTGCGCGGGCGCCGCCTCGCCGGGGCTCAGCCCTCCGCGGCGACGGCGGCCGGCGCGGCCTCCAGCTCCCAGGCGTGGCGCTTGAACTCCGACCGGAAGTCGGCGTGGTCCTCCCACTGCCGGGCGATGCCGCGCAGCACGTCCCAGTGGTGCTCCACCGACTGGTCGATGACCCGGCCCAGGGCCGCGTCGGCCGTGGCGCGCTTCTCCAACAGCCCCTTGACCGCGGAGGCCTCCAGCACCGCGTTGCGCAGCGCCCGCAGCGCGCGGGACGTGTCGTCCATCGCGAAGCCGCGCTCGCTGCCGGTCGCCTCGTCGAACAGCGGGGTGAGCCGCGCCTCGATGAAGGCGGTGATCCGCTCGAAGTGCTGCACGTCCATCGGGGCTCCCTCTCCGGCCGCGCAGCGGCGGCCCGGCTCATCACGTCACGTTTCTCCGCCGCCCGGAACCGCCGGAGCGGCGCGGGTTGCAGGATATCCGTCGAAGATCCGCTACAGGACTGCCCCGGTAGCGCAACGGATCCGCGGTATCACCGTCGCTCCTCGTCCTCGTGGTGTTACCTTCCGTGTCGTCGGTGTGCGCGTATCGATGAGTCGGGGGGGCGGGGCATGATGAGCGCAACGGCGGAGCTCGGCCATGCGCAGGGGACGGACGCGGACGCGTTCCTGCGGCACATGATCTGGCGCTATCCGGACCAGCGGCAGCCGGTGGTGGCCCTGCTCGGGCCGCGCCGCTCCGGCAAGTCCACCGCGCTGCGGTCCCTGTCCCAGGGGTGCGGATCGACGGTGGTCCACGCCCACCTCGACTTCGACGAGACCCCGCTGGACCCGGTCTCCGCGGCGGCCCTGGTCGCGTTCCAGATGATGCGCGGCTGGGACACGTTGCGCCGCAGCCCGGTCTTCCACCGCTTCGCCCTCGGACTGCTCGCGCTCAACGAGGACCTGGAGCCCGACCGGGCCCGGGCGACGGACCAGATCCGCGACCTGATCCGGCACTACACGCGCAACACCCGCCGCGGCCGGTTCGCCTCCCGTCTGGAAGGCGCCGTGGACGCCACCATGGACGTGGTGGTCACCGGCGCGCTCAGCCCGCTCGTCCAGGGCCCCCGCGAGGTCGCCGGGGCGGTACGGGACGGTGCCCGGCCCGTGATCGGCTCGCTGCTGCAGAGCACCGCCCGCTGGGGCCTGCGCGACGCACTGCGCTGGCACGTCGGCATCCCGGAGGCGGAGGACGCCGGGCACGTCGACGCCCTGATCCGGCTCAGCTCCGCCTCCCGCTCGGCGGCGGTGGCACCCCTGCTGGCGGCCTTCCTCGCCGACGCCAAGGACCAGGCCGAGCGGCACCCGGCGCTGCGCTCCGCCTGCTCCTGCGAGGTCCCGACGTCCGGGCCCGTCCGCGGCCGCCACGACCACGCCTGGGTGTTGTTCGTGGACGGGGCCCAGACCCCGGCCGGCCGCCGCTTCCTCACCGCCCTCGTCGCCGCCCGGATCCGCAACGAGCAGCACGCGCCGGGCTCGTTCGGCGCCGCGGACCCGCTCGTCGTCCTCGCCGCCTGCGACCAGTGGCAGCCCGAGTGGACCACCCGCTGGTGCGAGCCGTGGCGCACCACCCCGCTGCCGGAGAGCCCGCAGCGCCGCATCCCCCTGCTGTCGCGTGCCACCCGCGCGGCCTGGACCCGGCAGGACGGGCCGGGCGGCGGCCCGGACCCGCTCTCGGCGGCCCACTACTGGTACCCGGTCTGGCTCGACCCGATGTCCGAGGAACGCGTCGGGGACATCGCCGACGGCGGCGGCTCCCTGGCCGCGCCGGTCCCCGCGTCCGTCGCCCACGCCCTCACCGGCGGCCACTGGGGAGCCGCCCTCACCCTGCGGGACCAGCGCGCCTCCGCGTCCCCCGATGCGGACACCGCCGAACGGGACAGACCCCTGCCCGCCGCCGTCGACGCGGGCGGGAGACCCCTGTGGTCCCGGGCCCTGGAGGGCAGCCTGCCCGAGGGGCTGGCCGCGCCCGGGCAGCAGTGGACCGGCGCGCCGCCCGTGGTCCTCGCCGCGGCCTACCTCGCGGACGTGCGCACCGCCGACGACCCCCGCGTACCGGCCGAGATAGCGGACCTGCCGCGCAGCCTGGAGCTGTTGCGCCGCAACCTCTGGGTCAGCACCTTCTTCCACCGCCCTTCCCTCATCCGGGAGGTCGGCTGGGGCGAGGCCGACCGGCCACCCGTCCTGCACCCCTGGCTGGGCCGCTGCGCGCTCACCGCCCTGGCCGCCGCCCCTGCGACGTTCCCCGCCCCCGCCGCCCCGGCCCGGCCCGGCCGGGAGACCCCCACCGACCCGTGGCGCGAGGTGTTCACCCGGCAGGCCCAGGCCCTGGCCTCGCTGACCTCCGCGCACAACGGCTCGACCGTCGCCCGCGACGAGCAGCAGCTCTTCTACGCCCTGGCCCTGGGGGACTTCCCCGCGGTCGCCGAAGCGCTCGCCACGCGGTTCGACCGAGACCACCGCGCCTGGGTGCGGCTCCTCGACTACCTCGCGTCGGCGCCCTGCCGCCTCGTGCACCAGCAGTCCGCGCAGGAGGCGTACGCCCTCCTCCTCACCGGGATCGAACAGACCGGCCGGGACGTCGTCTCGGTGGCCACCGCCAAGCTCCTGGCCCTGCTGTGGCTGTACAACGACCCGCTGACCGAGCGCAGCCGGCGATGGGACGCCCAGATCGAAGAGGGCTTCGAACGTCTGGCGCACAACTCCCGTCTGCTCGACGTCAGCGCCCTCCAGCAGGCCGGCGCCCGCTTCGCCTGATCCTCCCGCGCCACGCACCGCGTGGCCGTGCGCACCGCAAGGAGTCCTTCATGCCCGCAGGTGTACGCATTCCCAGGTTCCTCCGGTGGCGCCGCCATCCGGTGGTGTCGGTGGTCGTCATCCTCCTGGTCCTGGCCGGCGCCGTCGTGGGCGGCAACCGCCTCTACACGATCCTGGTCCCGCCCGAGCTGTCGTGCGGCAAGGGGATGACCGCCACCGCCAAGCCCGTGGCCTGCGTCGGGGTGAACCTGGAGGGCAAGCCGTTCACGAAGAGCGATCCGGAGCGGATGCGCGCGCTCCAGAAGGAGGTGCGGGCCGCCAACGACGCGGTGACGGGGGAGTCCACCAGTGTCGTGCTCATGCTGAACCTGTCGCCCGTCGATGACGTGGACACGGTGACGTACGAGTCGCTGTACCACAACATCGAGGGCGCGATCACCGCCGTATGGAGGGCGAACAACACCGCCGCGTACGGCAGCAGGCCCGGCGTCAAGCTCTACCTGGCCAACATGGGCAGCCGGTACGGGTCCTGGGAGCGGACGGTGGAGAGCGTCAAGCAGTACGCCCGGTCCGAGCGCATCTCGGCGGTCGTCGGCCTCGGCCAGTCCACCGAGCAGACCCGGCAGGCCGCCGCGGCGATCTCCGGACAGCTGCACATCCCGGTCATCGGCTCCACGGTCACCGGCAACTCGATGAACCTGGACCCGGCCGATCCGACGGGCAAGAAGCTGATCCCCGACATGTTCCGCGTCTCGCCGACCAACACGGACACCGTGATCGCCGCCAACCAGTACGTGTCGGGGCTGAAGCCGGCGGTGACCTCGATGGCCGTGGTCGCCGACGGCGTCGAGGGCGACGACTACACCGCCACCCTGGCGGCCGAGGCCAAGGTCCGCTTCCAGGCCCCGGACCGCACGGTGACCGTGCTGCCGTACACCTCCCCCCACGACATGCCCGGCGGTGCGGGCCGCTACGACTACCTGGTGCAGCAGTTCAGCCTGATGCACGCCAACCTGTGCCAGGCCGCCCCGTCCGCCGTGTACTTCGCCGGCCGCGGCCGCGACCTGGGCGCCTTCGTGCAGACCTGGGTGCAGGGCGCGCCCTGCGGCATCGCCCAGTTGAACATCCTGGTCGGCGACGACGCCTCGGAGGCCATCCGCGACGACGCGGTGCTCAAGGGCATCTCCTCGGGGCGGGTCACCGTGGCGTTCACGGCGCTCGCCAGCCCGGAGGAGTGGGGGAACGAGTGCCCCGGGTCGGACGCCAAGCGCAACTACGACCAGTTCTTCTCGGCGTTCACCGGGCGCCCCGACCCGTGCACGAAGCAGCCCCTGGCCACCACGCAGGGCGCGCAGCCGCCGCTGTCCTTCGACCCGGCGGGCCTCGCCAGCGGGCAGGCGATGCTGACGCACGACGCCGTGGTCGCCGGGCTCAGCGCCGCCCGGCACGAGGGCGCGGGCGTGAAGAACCCGGGCCTGCTGACCGGCATCCTGCACCAGTTCTACTGCGCGCAGATGCTGCCCGGGGCCAGCGGATGGCTGTCGTTCGGTGCCGACGGGAACCCGGTCGGCAAGCCGATCCCCGTCGTCCAGATCAACGCCGACGGCACGACGAAGACGGCCGCCCTGACCTGGCCGAGCTCCGCACCCAACCTGAGCCTGCCGCAGCGGGGCGGCACGGGAGCCCCGGGCTGCTGACGCATCCCGCTCCCGGCCGGCCCCCGCCGACGCGCGTGCGCCGGCGGGGGCCGCTCGGTGTCCCGGCTCAGCGGCAGAGCCGGGACACCAGCTCCAGCTCGCCGGCCACCGCCGCCGGGTCGCGCGGACCGGCGTGGGGGGCGGCGAGCGGACGCACGCGGAAGCGGTTGCCCGGGGTCAGCTCGTCGGCCTCCCGGATCATCAGGTCCTGGAGCGCCGGCGGGATCGCCCGGTCCTCGGTGAACTTCAGGAACGTGCGCGGGATCCGCCCCCACTTCTCCGGCAGGCCGCGCGCGTCGGTGACCGAGATCGAGGCCGCCTCGTCCGGTTCCAGGGTGTTCATCAGCGCCCGGACCTCGGCGTCGGTGTAATCGGCGCCCAGCGCCTCCTTGCATGCCGCGAAGAACGCCGGGTCGCTGGAGCGCCAGTTGACCCGGTTGACGCCCAGCTCCGGCGGGGTGGGCACGGCGGTCATCCGGAACAGCATGCTGGTCGCGGCTTCCGGAGTCGACATCAGCTCCAGCACCGTCTTCCGCTGCGCGGGGCAGAACGCCGAGGCGTAGACCAGGTGGTCGATCAGTTCGGGAATCCGGTTGGCCACCGCGTTGACGGTCGCCCCGCCCAGGCTCTGGGCCACCAGGACCACCGGGCCGTTGCGGCGGGCCCTGCGCACCACCGCCTCCACGTGGTCGGCGTAGTCCTTCAGCGTCACCTTGCCCAGCGGCGAGGGCTCCGTGCGCAGCCGCTCCAAGTCCTGCGGAGACTGGTAGGAGAGCGGGAAGTAGGCGTTGGAGCCGTGCCCGGGCAGGTCGACCGCCACTGCGCGGTGTCCGCGCAGTCCCAGCTCGGCCGCCCACGTTGCCAGGCCGTAGGAGTTGCTGCCGGCACCGTGGACCAGGACGAAGGTGACCGCGCGTGCGGGCCGGGAGGCGGCCTCGGCGGCGGAGGCCCCCGCGCCCACCGCCGCGACGGCACCGGCGCCGGCCACGGCGGCTCTCAGGACGGTGCGGCGGGACCGTCCGCCGTTCCCGTCCGTCGACGTCCCACCAGTTGTGTCACTCGTTTCACTCGTGTCACTCATACGGCCGACATTACTCCCGAGTAACCAAGCGGCGCGGGCAAGATCCGGCCAACCAGCATGAAGCCAGAGGTGATGCGCACCACCCGCCACCTCGGTCGAGAACGGGACAATCCGCGGACCCCGGGCGGAACACCCGGATCCGTGGCGATCCGGTCACCCCGCTACCGCCCCGCGGCAGCCCGCCCGCCGCCCCCGCCCCTGCCCGGCAGGCCGCGCCCCCGCCCGTCCGGGCCCCGCCCCCGCCCGTCCGGGCCCCGCCCGCCGATCCGGCCACCGGCGCGCGGGCTGCGCAGCCGCCGCCGGCGGGCGGAACTTGCCAACGGCACCTGCACCCCCTCGACGGTCGCTCGGGCCGCCCCGTTGAGTCGTCCCCGCGCCCACCGCACCGGCGAACCGGGCGCTTTCCGCACCGATCCGAGGAGCATTTCATGCACATGATCCGATCGTCCTTCGCGCTCGGCGCGGCTGCCCTCGCCCTCACGGCCGCGGGCGTCGTCCCCGCCGCCGCGGTGGAGCAGGCGACGCCGGCCCCCAAGGCGGCCACGTTCTGCACCTACGTCGTCGACACCGGCGAGGGCGGCTGCTTCGCGACCCGGGCCCAGGCCGCCGAACTCGGCGGGCAGGCGGAGTACAAGGACCTCGGCCGGATATGGAGCGACGCCAACTCCGGCGGCAGCGAGTTCACCTTCCGCGGCAGCGTCGGCTGCAACTGGCGCTACCCCGAGTTCAACGAGCTCTCCAAGTGGGGCTGGAACGACACCGTGAGCTCGGCCGAGGGCATCACCTGCCCGATCACCCTGTGGGAGCACAAGGACTTCCGGGGCGCCCACCAGACCTACCACGGCTACAACGCGTACGTCGGTGACGGCATGAACGACAAGGCGTCCTCCATCAGCTTCGACCTGCGCTGACCCGGCGGCGCCCCGGTACCGCCCGCCCTCCACCAGGTGGCGGTGCGTGGCTCCCCGTACGGGTGACACCGCCCGTACGTCTCAGCGACCGGCGCACGCCCGTGCCCGACGATCGCCGGTGGCCGAAACCGTTTCGGCCACCGGCGCCGCCGGGCCGGACGCTTGGGAGAACACGTGCTCATCCTGCTCGCCGCCAGTGCGTTCAACAGCCTCACCCAGCGGGTCCACGCCGAGTTGCGGGACCGCGGGCACAGCGTGGCGGTCGAGCTCGTCCTGCCCGGCACCCGCCTCGCCGAGGCCGTCGAGCGACACCGGCCCGACCTCGTCGTCGCCCCCATGCTCAAGACGGCCATCCCCCGCGAGGTCTGGTCCCGGCACGTCTGCCTCGTCGTCCATCCGGGCCCCGTCGGCGACCGAGGCCCCTCCTCCCTCGACCGGGCCCTCACCGACGGCGCCGACGCCTGGGGCGTCACCGTCCTCCAGGCCGACGAGGAAATGGACGCCGGCCCGGTCTGGGCCACCGCGCACTGCACGCTCCCGCCCGTCGGCAAGAGCGACGCCTACCGCGGCGAGGTCTCCGACGCGGCCCTGACCGCCCTGCTCCTGGCCGTCGACCGCTTCGCCTCCGGCACGCACACCCCCGAACCCCAGCGGTCCGGCCGCGCCCTGCCGTACCTGCGCCAGGAGGAGCGCCGGATCGACTGGGCGCACGACCCCACCGACCGCGTCGTGCGGATCCTGCGCGCAGCCGACTCGCAGCCCGGCGTCCTCGACGAACTGCTCGGCGGCCGGTGGTACCTGTACGGCGGCCACCCCGAGGACGGGCTGCGCGGCCGCCCCGGCGAACTGCTCGCCACCCGGGCCGGCGCGATCTGCCGGGCCACCGTCGACGGGGCCGTGTGGATCCCCGAACTGCGGGACGGGCGGCGCGTACCAGGCGAGCCGGCGACCGTGAAACTCCCCGCCACCCTCGCCCTCGCCGGCCGGCTGCCCGCCCTGCCCGAGATCCCCGCCCCGCCGGACACCACGACCGTGGACGGCGGCCCCCGCACCTGGTCGGACATCCGCTACCGGGAGGACGGCGAGGCGGGCTTCCTGTCGTTCTCCTTCCCCGGCGGCGCGATGAGCACCGAGCACTGCCGGCGCCTGCTCGCCGCCTACCGCGAGGCCTGCTCCCGCCCCACCTCCGTCCTCGTCCTCGGCGGCACCCGTGACTTCTTCTCCAACGGCATCCACCTCGGCGTCATCGAGGCCGCCGCCGACCCGGCCGAGGAGTCCTGGGCCAACGTGAACGCCATGGACGACCTCGTCGAGGCCGTGCTGACCACGACCGACCGGCTCGTCGTGGCCGCCCTCGGCGGCAACGCCGCCGCCGGCGGGGCCATGCTCGCCCTCGCCGCCGACGAGGTCTGGATGCGGTCCGGGGCGGTCCTGAACCCGCACTACCGGCTGATGGGCCTGTACGGCTCGGAGTACTGGACGTACACCCTGCCCCGCCGCACCGGCACCGGCGTAGCCCAGCGCCTCATGAGCGACGCCCTGCCCGTCGGCTCCGAGGCCGCCCGCCGCCTCGGACTCGCCGACCGGACCGTCGACTGCACCCCGCAGGCCTTCGCCGAGGAGACCGCCCGCCTCGCGGTCCGGCTGGCCGACTGGCCCGGCACCCGGTCCCGGGTCGCCGGGAAGAAGGCCCGCCGGGAGGTCGACGAGACGCTGCGGCCGCTCGCCGCCCACCGCCGGGCCGAGCTGGCCCGGATGCGGGAGGCGTTCTTCGATCCGCAGGCCCCCTACCACGCGCTGCGCAGGGCGTTCGTCCGCAAGGAGGTCCCGTCCGGGACCCCGCCGCACCTGGCGGTGCCCACCCGGGGACGGCGTACCACCGCCACCCCCGGGCGGCCGCCCGGAATCACTGCACCGGCCCAGTCCGACAGGGCGGCAGGGCCGGCCGGCTGCTAGCAAGAAGGGTGGGGGCGGCCGCTGACCTTCCCCCGCGGCCGTCCCCGGCTCCGCACGACCCCCTCCCGCATCCCCGTCCAAGGAGCGATCCGCATGACTGCTGGAACGCAGAGCACGGTAGAGGACCCCACGATCCACATCCTCTGGATCAACGCCGGACTGAGCTGCGACGGCGACTCGGTGTCCCTGACGGCGGCGATGCAGCCCAGCATCGAGGAGATCGTCACGGGCACCCTCCCCGGCCTGCCCAAGATCGCCGTCCACTGGCCGCTCATCGACTTCGAATGCGGCCCGGTCGGCGGCGCCGACACGTTCATCGAATGGTTCTTCAAGGGGGAGCGCGGCGAGATCGACCCCTTCGTCCTCGTCGTCGAAGGCTCCATCCCCAACGAGAAGATCAAGCCCGAGGGCTACTGGTGCGGCTTCGGCGACGACCCGGAGACCGGCCAGCCCATCACCACCAGCGAGTGGATCGACCGGCTGGCACCCAAGGCCCTCGCCGTGGTGGCCATCGGCACCTGCGCCACGTACGGCGGCATCCACGCGATGGAGGGCAACCCCACGGGCGCCATGGGCGTCCCCGACTACCTGGGCTGGGACTGGACCTCGAAGGCCGGTATCCCGATCGTGTGCGTGCCCGGCTGCCCGATCCAGCCGGACAACTTCTCGGAGACCCTCACCTACCTGCTCTACCAGGCGGCCGGCTCGGCGCCGATGATCCCGCTGGACGACAAGCTGCGCCCGACCTGGCTGTTCGGGCAGACCGTCCACGAGGGCTGCGACCGGGCCGGCTACTACGAGCAGGGCCAGTTCGCCGAGGCGTACGACTCGCCGCAGTGCCTGGTCAAGGTCGGCTGCTGGGGCCCGGTCGTCAAGTGCAACGTGCCCAAGCGCGGCTGGATGAACGGCATCGGCGGCTGCCCGAACGTCGGCGGCATCTGCATCGCCTGCACCATGCCCGGCTTCCCCGACAAGTTCATGCCGTTCATGGACCAGCCGCCGGGCGCCACGGTCTCCACCAAGGCCAGCGGTGCGTACGGCGCCCTGATCCGCAAGCTGCGTGCGGTCACGCTGCACACGGTGGACGAGGAGCCGAAGTGGCGCCACACGGGCCGGAAGATCACCACCGGCTACCGCCCGCCCTGGTGACCGGCACCGCCCCGCCCGACCCCCGCACCCTCCGCACGCTCCCGATCCCGCTCCCAGAAGGGCCACGGCAGACACGATGACACCGAAGACGAAGGCGGCCGGTGACGGCAGCGGCCTGGTGGAGATGGCCTGGGATCCGATCACCCGGATCGTCGGCAGCCTCGGCATCCACACGAAGATCGACTTCAAACAGAAGCGGGTCGCGGAGTGCTACAGCACCTCGTCCGTCTTCCGCGGCTACAGCGTCTTCATGCGCGGCAAGGACCCCCGTGACGCGCACTTCATCACCAGCCGCATCTGCGGGATCTGCGGCGACAACCACGCCACCTGCTCCGTCTACACCCAGAACATGGCCTACGGGGTCAAGCCGCCCCACCTCGCCGAGTGGATCATCAACCTCGGCGAATCGGCCGAGTACATGTTCGACCACAACATCTTCCAGGAGAACCTGGTCGGGGTCGACTACTGCGAGAAGATGGTCCGCGAGACCAACCCGGGCGTCCTCGACCTCGCCGAGCGCACCGAAGCCCCGCACGCCGCCGAGCACGGCTACCGCACCATCGCCGACATCATGCGCTCCCTCAACCCCATCGAGGGCGAGTTCTACCGCGAGGCCCTCCAGGTCAGCCGCTACACCCGGGAGATGTTCTGCCTGATGGAGGGCCGCCACGTGCACCCCTCCACGCTCTACCCGGGCGGCGTCGGCACCATCGCCTCCGTCCAGCTCTTCACCGACTACATGAGCCGCCTCATGCGGTACGTCGAGTTCATGAAGCGCGTCGTGCCGCTGCACGACGACCTCTTCGACTTCTTCTACGAGGCCCTGCCCGGCTACGAGGAAGTCGGCCGCCGCCGCGTCCTGCTGGGCTGCTGGGGCGCCCTCAACGACCCCGAGTACTGCGACTTCACGTACGCCAACATGACCGACTGGGGACGGAAGATGTTCGTCACCCCCGGCGTCATCGTGGACGGCAAGCTGGTCACCAACGACCTCACGCAGATCAACCTCGGCATCCGCATCCTGCTGGGCAGCTCGTACTACGACGACTGGGCCGGCCAGGAGCAGTTCGTCCGCCACGACCCGCTGGGCAACCCGGTCGACCCCCGCCACCCCTGGAACCAGCACACCATCCCGGCCCCGCAGAAGCGGAACTTCGACGACAAGTACAGCTGGGTCATGTCCCCGCGCTGGTTCGACGGCAAGGACCACCTCGCCCTCGACACCGGCGGAGGCCCCATCGCCCGCCTGTGGTCCACCGCCCTGTCCGGGCTCGTCGACGTCGGCTACGTCAAGGCCACCGGCCACAGCGTGGTCATCAACCTGCCGCGCACCATGACCAAGCCGGAGACCACCTTCGAGTGGAAGATCCCGCAGTGGAGCAACGCGCTGGAGCGCAACCGCGCCCGCACGTACTTCCAGGCGTACGCGGCCGCCATCGCCCTGCACTGCGCCGAGCAGGGGCTCGCCGAGGTCCGCGCCGGACGCACCCAGACCTGGGAGAAGTTCGAGGTGCCGGACGAGTCCATCGGCTGCGGCTTCACCGAGGCCGTCCGCGGCGTCCTCTCGCACCACCTGGTCATCCGCGACGGGAAGATCGCCAACTATCACCCGTACCCGCCGACCCCCTGGAACGCCAGTACCCGCGACACCTACGGCACCCCCGGCCCGTACGAGGACGCCGTCCAGAACACCCCGATCTTCGAGGAGAACACCCCGGAGAACTTCAAGGGCATCGACATCATGCGCGCCGTGCGCAGCTTCGACCCCTGCCTGCCCTGCGGCGTCCACATGTACGTCGGCGGCGGCAAGACGGTGAAGTCGATGCACGTGCCCACCGGCCTGAGCGGGCTGGGCGGATGAGCGCGGCCGTCATCGACGCCCGGGAGGCCGGCCGCCGCGTCGAGGAGGTCCTCGACCGGCTGGCCGCCTCCGGCGACCGGCAGGCCTGCGCGGCCGCCGAGGAACTCGTCCGCGTCCTCATGGACTTCTACGGTGCCGGGCTCGCCCGGATCGTGGAGCGGCTCGGCGCGGGCGCCCTCACCCGCATGCTCGGCGACGACCTGGTGGCCGGCCTGCTCGCCCTGCACGACCTGCACCCCGACGACGTCGACACCCGGATCGCCCGCGCCCTGGAGTCCGTACCCGACCCCGTCGAACTGGTCGGCTTCGACGCGGCCACCGGCACCCTCAGGCTGCGCTCCACCGGCCGGCCCGCCACCGGCTGCGGCTGCGGGAGCACCGCGGAGGCGGTACGGCAGGGCGTCGAGGACGCCGTGGCCTGCCTCGCTCCCGAGGTCACCGCGGTCGAACTGGCCCCCGCGGCCCCCGCGCCCGCCCTGCTGCAGATCGGCACCCGCCCGCCGACCCCGGCGCGCGTGCCGTGAGCCCGGCCCGCCCCCAGACCGCACCCCCCTCCGCGTCCGGGCCGTCCCGCACGGCCGTGCCCGGACTGCGGCGCTTCACCGGTCCCCGCCCGCCGCGCCCCGAGGTGTGCGAACTGTGCGGGGTGCCGGTGGCCGGCCACGGCCACCGGCACCTGGTGGAGACCGAGAAGCGGGCCCTGGTCTGCGCCTGCACCCCCTGCGCCCTCCTCTTCGACCGCCCGGGGGCCGGCCGCGGACGGTACCGCACCGTCCCCGACCGCTACCTCACCGACCCCGACCACCGGCTCGACGACACCGCCTGGGAACGGCTGCGGATCCCGGTCGGCGTCGCGTTCTTCTTCCGCAACGCCGCACTCGACCGGCTCGTCGCGCTCTACCCCAGCCCCGCCGGGGCCACCGAGAGCGAACTCGACCCGCAGACCTGGCAGACCGTCCTCGGCGCCGGCCGGCTCGCCGGGATGCTGGAACCCGACGTCGAGGCCCTGATCCTGCACCGCACCCCGGACCGGACCGCGTGCCACCTCGTCCCCATCGACATCTGCTACGAACTGGTCGGCCGGATGCGGCTGCTGTGGCAGGGCTTCGACGGCGGCGCGGAGGCCCGCGCCGCCCTCACCGCCTTCTTCGCCGAGATCGAGCGGCGCGCCACCGCACTGCCCGCACCCCGCCCGGCCGAACAGGAGGGGCTGTCGTGACCGACTTCGGCTTCACCGTCACCGGTGTGCGCGCCGATCCGTACGCGGCCGGCCCCACCCTCGTCTTCCGGCTGCGCATCACCGCCTCCGGCGGCGCCCGCGTCCACGCCCTCGCCCTGCGCTGCCAGCTGCGGATCGAACCGGCCCGGCGCGACTACGGGCCCGCCGAGACCGCCGCCCTCCACGACCTTTTCGGCGACCGCTCCCGCTGGGGCAGCACCCTGCACCCCGTCCAGCTCGCCCAGGTCGCGGTCATGGTGCCCGGCTTCACAGGGGAGACCGAGACCGACGTCGCCGTGCCCTGCAGCTACGACCAGGACATCTCCGCCGGCCGCTACCTCGCCGCCCTGGAGGACGGCGAGGCGCCCCTGCTGGTGCTGTTCTCCGGTACGGCCTTCACCGGCGCCGGCGGCTTCCACGTCGAGCCCGTGCCCTGGCACCGCGAGGCCGCCTGCCGACTGCCCGTCGCCGTGTGGCGGGAGATGATGGAGCAGCACTTCCCCGGCTGCGGCTGGCTGCGCCTGCCCCGCGACACCATGGCGGAGCTGCTCGCCTACCGCTCCCGCCACGCCCTCGCCTCCTGGGAGGAGACCGTACGGGCCCTCCTCGACGCGGCGCACACCGACACCGACGGGCGCCCGCCCCGCGACCCCGCCTGGGCGGGCGCCGTCCTGCCGCGCGCCGGCGGAAGGACCGCGCCGTGACCGCGGCCACCGCCGCCGTACCCGCGGCCCGTTTCGCGCTCGCCCGCCAGGTCGCCGACGCCGTCCTGTTCGAGGGCTACGTGCTCTACCCGTACCGGGCCTCCGCCGCGAAGAACCGGATGCGCTGGCAGTTCGGCGTCCTGGTCCCGCCGGCCTGGGGACCCCGGCACGGCGAACACTCGGGCCAGCGCACCGAACTCGTCGCGGAACCCCGCGGGGACGCGTCCGTCGCCGTCGAACTGCGCTTCCTGCACGCCCAGCGCCGTACCGTCGAAGAGGCCCGCGCCGACGGGTCCTTCGCCGCCGTGCCCGAACTCCACCTGCCCGACCGGGTCCTGGTCCCCTGGGACGAGGGCCGCGAGGAGCGGGTCGAGATGAGCGTCCGCGTCGCCGACCTGGAGGCCGGCGAGGTGTCGCTGCCCTTCACCCGGCCCGCCCGTGAGGAGACCGAGCCCGTCCTCGACGCCGACGGGCGGCCGGTGGGCCGCCTGGTCCGGCGCACCGAGCGCATCGACGGCGTGCTGCGGCTGCACGCCGCGCCCCTGGACGTCCCGTACCGGGCGCTGAGACTCACCGCGGCCGTCGAGAACACCGCGGACTGGAACCCGCCCGAGCACGGGGCCGACCGCGAGGCCGCCCTGGCACGCTCCCTGGTCGCCGCGCACCTGCTGCTCGGGCTCAGCGCCGGATCCTTCCTGTCGATGACCGACCCGCCCGAATGGGCCCGGGCCTCGGTCGCAGGCTGCGACAACCGGCACACCTGGCCGGTGCTGGCCGGGGAGGACGGCCGCGCCGACGTCGTCCTGTCCTCGCCCATCATCCTGGAGGACCACCCGCGCATCGCCCCCGAGAGCGCCGGGGCCATGTACGACGCCACCGAGATCGACGAGATCCTCGCCCTGCGCACGGCCGCCCTCACCGACCAGGAGAAACGCGAGGCGCGCGGCACGGACGCCCGCGCCGCCGCCGTGATCGACCTGGCCGACGGCATGCCCCCCGAGGTGCTGGAACGCCTGCACGGCGCCGTCCGGGCCCTGCGCGAGATCACCGGACCGACAGCCGCGGCCGCCGCCCCGCCGCCCGGCCCGGGCACCCTCCCCGAACCGCTCGACGGGGACGCGGTGTTCCGCCCCGACACCCCCTGGTGGGACCCCGCCCACGCGGACCCCGCCGACCCGGCCCGCGACCGGGTCACCGTCGACGGAACGGCCGTCGGCGCGGGCAGTCGCGTGCTGCTCCGGCCGGGGCTGCGGCGCACCGACGCACAGGACCTGTTCCTCCAGGGCCGCACCGCCCTCGTCGAGGCCGTGCTCCGCGACGTCGACGGCGGGGTCCACCTCGCCGTCACCGTCGACGGCGACCCCGGCGCCGACATCCGCCGCGAACAGGGCCGGTTCCTGTACTTCCAGCCCGACGAAGTCACCCCCCTGGAGGACGCGTGAGCCGCCGGACCCTGGTCGCCGGCATCGGCAACGTCTTCCTCGGCGACGACGGCTTCGGCGTCGAGACCGTACGGCGGCTGTCCGCGCCCGGGGCGGCGGCCGCCCGGCTGCCCGACGGGGTGGAGACCGCCGACATCGGCGTCCGCGGCGTCCACCTCGCCTACCAGCTGCTCGACGGCTACGACACGCTCGTCCTCGTCGACGCCACCGCCCGCGGCGGAGCCCCCGGCACGCTGTACCTGATCGAGGCCGGCGCGGACGGGCCAGTCGCCCCGCAGACCCCCGTGCTCGACGGCCACCAGATGTCCCCCGACGCCGTGCTCGCCCTGCTCGACACCCTGTGCGCCGGGACCGGGGCCGCCCCGCCCCGCCGCATCTGGGTCGTCGGCTGCGAACCCGGCAGCCTGGACGAGGGGATGGGACTGAGCCCCCCGGTGGCCGCCGCCGTCGACGAGGCCGTGCGGATGGTGCTGGACCTCGTACACCACCAGGACGAGGAGACGCCGCAGGACGAACCGGGTGTCGCCGCCAACTGAGGAGGAACCCATGAGCTCGAACAAATCCGTCATCGGCGGCTGGGCCGTCATCGTCCTCGCCGCGCTCGTGCTGAAGGCGGTCCTGCCCGACATCCAGCGCTACCTGCGCATCCGCCGCATGTGACCGCGGGACGACCGCGGAACGGCCGCGGGACCGCTTCAAGGCCCGGTCCCGCGGCCCGTTCGCGTCCGAACGGCGTACGGCCCGCTCGGCGCGTCGGCGCGCCCGGCCGCCCGGTACCCCGCCCGCCGGTCTAATGGGGCCCGGCAGGACGGAGTCCCATGCACGAGATGTCGATCGCCATGGCCGTGGTGGGCCAGGTGGAGGAAGCGGCCGAAGCCGCCGGCGCGACCGCCGTCACCTCGGTCCGGCTCCAGGTCGGGGAGCTGGCCGGAGTGGTGCCCGACGCCCTCGCCTTCTGCTTCGAACTCGCCTGCGCCGGAACCCTCCTCGAAGGCGCAGCGCTCGAAACCGAGCCGGTGCCCGCCCGCGCACGCTGCCGCTCCTGCACCGCCGACTGGGCCACCGGCATGCCGCCCCGGCTGATCTGCCCCCGCTGCGACCTCGCGACCGACGTCGAGCTCCGGGCCGGGCGGGAACTGCAGATCCTGAGCGTGCACTGGGAGGACGGCACGGCCGCCACCCCCACCACCGCCCCCGCCCCCGTCCCGTCCCGTGCACCGATCGCCGAGGAGTGCTGAACCATGTGCCGTGTGGTCGACCTCAAGCAGGCGGTCCTCGCCAAGAACGACTCCGCCGCGCGCGCCCTGCGCACCGAACTCGCCGCCCGCGGCACCACCGTCGTCAACCTGCTCTCCAGCCCCGGCAGCGGGAAGACGGCCCTCCTGGAACGCGAACTGTGCCTCGCCCGTGAACGCGGGGTACCGGTCGCCGCCCTCACCGCCGACCTGGCCACCGAGAACGACGCCGACCGGCTCGCCCGCTCCCGCGTCCCCGTCAAGCAGGTCCTCACCGACGGGCTGTGCCACCTGGAGGCCGGGATGCTCGCCCGTCACCTGGACGGCTGGCTCCCCGAGGACACCCGCCTGCTGTTCGTGGAGAACGTCGGCAACCTCGTCTGCCCCGCCTCCTACGACCTCGGGGAGTCCCTGCGCATCGTCCTGGCCTCGGTCACCGAGGGCGAGGACAAGCCGCTGAAGTACCCGACGGCCTTCGGGCTGGCCCAACTCGTCGTCGTCACGAAGACCGACATGGCGGGGGCCGCGGAGTTCGACGAGGCCGCCTTCCGCGCCAACGTCCAGCAGGTCAACCCGGGCGTCGAGGTCCTGCTGACCTCGGCCCGCACCGGGGTGGGCTCGGGCGCCCTGCTCGACCGGGCGCTCGCGGCCCGCGACGGCGCTCCCGTACACGTCCCGGTCATGGCCGGACAGCAGCCCGCACACCACCATCACCACCACCACGATCACCACGACGACTCGGCCGGGCACGGGCACGGGCACGGGGCGCCGGCTCCGGTTCCGACCCGCTGATGGAGGCCGTGCAGCGCCGCCGGATCGTGGTGCGCGGGGTGGTGCAGGGCGTCGGCTTCCGGCCGTACGTGTACACCCGCGCGACCGGACTCGGTCTCACCGGGCACGTCACCAACACCCCGGAGGGCGTCGTCGCCGAGGTCGAGGGCGCGACAGCGGCCGTCTCGGCGTTCTGCGAGCGGCTCGCCGCCGACGCCCCGCCCCTCGCCGTCGTCCACACCGTCGACCACCACGAGGTCCCCGTCGCCGGCGGCTCCGGGTTCACCATCACCGCCTCGCGCGCCGGCGGCCCCGTACGCACCCTCGTCTCCCCGGACACCGCCACCTGCGCGGACTGCCTCGCGGAGCTGGCGGACCCCGCCGACCGGCGCCACCGGCACCCGTTCATCACCTGCACCCACTGCGGGCCCCGCTTCACCATCGTCACCGGGCTGCCGTACGACCGGGACCACACCACCATGGCCCGCTTCCCGATGTGCCCCGACTGCGCCCGCGAGTACGCCGACCCCGCCGACCGGCGCTTCCACGCCCAGCCCGTGGCCTGCCCCGCCTGCGGCCCCCGGCTGCGCCTGCTGGCCGGGACGCCCCCGCGCGAGACCGCCGGGGCCGCCGGGACCGACCCGATCGCCGCGGCCCGCGAACTCCTGGCAGCCGGGGCGATCCTCGCGGTCAAGGGGCTCGGCGGCTACCACCTCGCCTGTGACGCCGCCAACGCCGTCGCCGTCGCCGAGCTGCGCCGCCGCAAGGCCCGCGGGGACAAGCCGTTCGCCCTGATGGCCCGTGACCCCGCCGACGTCGAGCACCTCGTCCGCCTCGACGCGGCCGAACGCGGCCTGCTGACCGGCCCCGTCCGCCCCGTCGTCCTGCTGCGCCGCCGCCCCGCAACGGACCACGGCCGCCCGGGCGCGGTCGCCGACGGTGTCGCCCCCCGCTGCCCCGACCTCGGCGTGATGCTCCCGTACACGCCCGTGCACCACCTGCTGCTCGGACTGCCGGGCGACCCGCCCGGACCCCGCCTGCTCGTCATGACCAGCGGCAACCTGTCAGGCGAGCCCATCGTCACCGACGACACCGAGGCCCTGGAGCGCCTCGGTGGCCTCGCCGACGCCTGGCTCACCCACGACCGGCCCGTCCACGTCCCCTGCGACGACTCCGTCGTGCGCGTCTGCGACGGCGAACTGCTCGTACTGCGGCGCGCCCGCGGGTACGCGCCGCTGCCGCTGGAGCTGCCGCTGCCCGTACCGGCCGTCCTCGCCGCCGGAGGGGACCTGAAGAACACCTTCTGCCTCGGCGAGGGCCGCAAGGCCTGGCTGTCGGCGCACATCGGCGACATGGACGACCTGGCCACCCAGCAGGCCTTCGAGCGCGCCGAACGGCAACTGGAGTCCATCACCGGCGTCCGACCCGCCCGGCTCGCCGCCGACCGCCACCCGGGCTACCGCTCCGGCGCCTGGGCCCGGCGCGCCGCCGGCGCCCGCCGCCTGACGGCGGTCCAGCACCACCACGCGCACATCGCCTCGGCGATGGCCGAACACGGCCTCGATGGCACCGGCCGGGTGATCGGCGTCGCCTTCGACGGCACGGGGTACGGGGACGACGGCACCGTGTGGGGCGGCGAGATCCTGCTCGCCGACTACGCCCGCCACCATCGCTTCGCCCACCTCGCCCCGGTGCCGCTGCCGGGAGGCGACGCCGCCGTCCTGCGGCCCTACCGGATGGCCCTGTCCCACCTGAGGGCCGCAGGGCTGCCCTGGGCGCCGGACCTTCCCTGCACCGCCACCTGCCCGCCCGAGGAACTCCGGGTCCTCGAACGCCAGCTGGAATCCGGGCTGCACTGCACCCCCACGTCCAGCATGGGCCGGCTCTTCGACGCCGTGTCCTCCCTCGCCGGCGTCTGCCACCACGCCGGGTACGAGGCCCAGGCCGCGATCGAGCTGGAGGGTGCCGCCCTGGCCGCGGACCCCGCCCATGCCGGCCCCGGTTACGCCTTCGACCTGCGCCGCACACAGCCGCCCGAGCCCGGCACCGCGCCCGTCGTCCCCGCCCCGGCGCCCGTCGTCGCCGACCCGGCCCCCGTCCTGGCCGCCGTGGTCGCCGACCTGCGGGCCGGTACTTCGGCGGCCGTGATCGCGGCCCGCTTCCACACCGCCGTCGCCGCCCTCGTCGTCGACCTCGCCGTGCTCGCCCGCGAGGGGCACGGCCTCGACACCGTCGTCCTCAGCGGCGGCGTCTTCGCCAACGCCGTGCTCTCGTCGGCCTGCACCCGCCGGCTCCGCGAGCGCGGCTTCACCGTCCTGCGCCACCACCGCGTCCCGCCGAACGACGGCGGACTGGCCCTCGGCCAGCTCATGGTGGCGGCCTGTGCCCCGCACCACCCAGACCAAGGAGAGGGACATGTGCCTGGCGGTACCCGGCAGAGTGCTTGACATCGGGGAGAAGGACGGCACCCGGATGGCCACCGTCGACTTCGGCGGAGTGGTCAAGGAGGTGTGCCTGGAGTACCTGCCCGACCTGCAGGTCGGCGAGTACGCCATCGTCCACGTCGGGTTCGCCCTGCAACGCCTCGACGAGGAATCGGCCCGGCAGACCCTCGAACTCTTCGCGGAACTCGGCATGCTCCAGGAGGAGTTCGGCGACCCCTGGGAGCGGGCGGCGGCGGAAGCGGGCGCCGGACAGGACTGGCACTTCGACCCGGCGCCAGCCGGGGACACAGCGCGGGAGGCGCGGCAGCCGTGAAGTACATCGACGAATTCCAGGATCCCGCGCTGGCCCGCCGACTGCTCGACGACATCCACGCCACCGTGACCCGCCCCTGGGCGCTCATGGAGGTCTGCGGCGGCCAGACGCACACCATCATCCGGCACGGGATCGACCAGCTCCTGCCCGAGCAGGTCGAGCTGATCCACGGACCCGGTTGCCCCGTGTGCGTGACCCCGCTGGAGGTCATCGACAAGGCCCTGGAGATCGCCTCCCGCCCCGGGGTCGTCTTCTGCTCGTTCGGCGACATGCTGCGCGTCCCCGGTACCGGCCGCGACCTCTTCCAGGTGCGCGGCGAGGGCGGCGACGTACGCGTCGTCTACTCCCCGCTCGACGCGCTGCGGATCGCCCGGCAGAACCCGGACCGCGAGGTGGTGTTCTTCGGCATCGGCTTCGAGACCACCGCCCCGCCGAACGCCATGACGGTGTACCAGGCGCGGAAGCTCGGCATCCGCAACTTCAGCCTGCTGGTCTCCCACGTCCGGGTGCCCCCGGCCATCGAGGCGATCATGAACTCGCCCAGCTGCCGGGTGCAGGGCTTCCTCGCCGCCGGCCATGTGTGCAGTGTGATGGGCACGGCGGAGTACCCGCAGCTGGCTGCCCGCCACCGGGTTCCGATCGTCGTGACCGGATTCGAGCCGCTCGACATCCTGGAGGGCGTGCGCCGGGCCGTGCGCCAGCTCGAACGCGGTGAGCACACCGTCGACAACGCGTACGCGCGGGCCGTCCGCCCCGAGGGCAATCCGGCCGCCCTCGCCATGCTCGACGACGTCTTCGAGGTCACCGACCGGTCCTGGCGCGGCATCGGCGTCATCCCGGACAGCGGCTGGCGGCTGTCCGAGCGCTACCGGGAGTACGACGCCGAGCACCGCTTCTCCGTCACCGGCATCACCACCGAGGAGCCTGCCGAGTGCCGCAGCGGCGAGGTCCTCCAGGGGCTGATCAAGCCGCACCAGTGCGAGGCGTTCGGCACCACCTGCACCCCGCGCAACCCGCTCGGCGCCACCATGGTCTCCAGCGAGGGCGCCTGCGCCGCGTACTACCTCTACCGGCGCCTCGACATCACCCCGGCGCGCCGGACCGTACCGCTGGAGGCGACCCCCGTTGTCTGACACCGCCCTCGACATCACCGGCTGGGCCTGCCCGGCCCCCCTGCGCGACCACCCCCGCGTGGTCATGGGCCACGGCGGGGGCGGCGCGCTCTCCGCCGAGCTGGTCCGGCACGTCTTCGCACCCGCCTACGGCGGCCGGCTGCTGGCCGGTCTCGGCGACAGCGCCGCCCTCACCCTGGGCGGCGCCCGACTGGCCTTCTCCACCGATTCGTACGTCGTCCGGCCACTGTTCTTCCCGGGCGGCAGCATCGGCGACCTCGCGGTCAACGGCACGGTCAACGACCTCGCCATGAGCGGAGCCCGCGCCGCCTACCTGTCCTGCGGCTTCATCCTGGAGGAGGGTGTCGAGCTGTCCGTCGTGGCACGGGTGGCCGAGGCGCTCGGCGCGGCCGCGCGCGCCGCCGACGTGGAGGTGGCGACCGGCGACACCAAGGTCGTGGAGGCCGGCCACGGCGACGGCATCTACGTCAACACGGCCGGCATCGGACTGATCCCGGACGGGGTGGACCTGCGCCCGCAGCGGGTCGTCCCGGGCGACGTGGTCATCGTCAGCGGGGAGATCGGCCTCCACGGGGTGGCCATCATGAGCGTCCGCGAGAACCTCGGCTTCGACGTGGAGACCGTCAGCGACTGCGCGCCGCTGGGCGGGCTCGTGCAGGCCATGCTCGCCGTCACCCCCGACCTGCACGTGCTGCGCGACCCCACGCGCGGGGGGCTGGCCGCGGCCCTGAACGAGATCGCCACCGCCTCCGGCACCGGTGTCGTGCTGGACGAGGGCCGGGTGCCGGTCCCGGAACCCGTGGCCAACGCCTGCGCCATCCTCGGTCTCGACCCCCTCTACGTCGCCAACGAGGGCAAGCTGGTGGCGTTCGTGCCGAGGGAGCACGCCGACGCGGTCCTCGACGCGATGCGCGCCCACCCGCTGGGCCGGCGCGCGGCGGTGGTCGGCGAGGCCGTCGAGGCGCACCCCGGCATGGTCGTCGCCCGGACCGGTCTGGGCGGCACCCGTGTGGTGGACCTGCCGATCGGGGAGCAGCTGCCCCGGATCTGCTGACGCCGTCCCGTGCCGGTCCGTCAGCCGGCGGTCGGTGCGGGGCAGTCCAGGTCGCGGCCGGGCAGGATCCCGTCGGCGAGGTACCGGTTGACGGCGTCCTCGACGCAGCCGTCGCGGGGGGCGAACAGCCCTCCGTAGACCGTGTGGTGGAAGGCGCCCCGGAGGGTGACCAGGCGGGACCCGGCCAGTGCGCGGTGCGCGGCGAGCTGGCCCGCCCGTGGGGCGGCCGGGTCGCCGTCGGCTCCGACCAGCAGGACCGGGGCCCGGGTGGCGACCCGGGTGGGCGGCTCCGCCGGGGACGCCGGCCAGAAGGTGCAGGGTGTGAGGTTGTGTACGAGGGGGCCGAATATCGGCTCGTCGGCGCGGTGGGCCTCGACGGCCCGGTAGTACGCCTCCGGATCGCGGGAGGCCGCCCGGTCGGCGCACAGCACCGCGTTCTGCGCGGCGGCCGCGCCCTCCGCGTCGGGGGAGTCCAGCCCGCTCAGCACCGCCTCCAGCAGCGGGGCCGGGACCGGGTCCAGCCCGCGGGAGGCCTCGTCCAGGGCGCGGGCCAGGTCGGAGAACCCGGCGTACGAGGCGTCGTCGTCCCCGGCGGACACGGTCCACAGCACCAGCGGCAGCGTCCCGCTGTCGACCGTGTGCGCACCGACGGCCAACGGGCCGCGGTTCACGACCGTGTTGACCCGGTGGACGGTGGCCAGGACCGCCTCGCGGGTGGCGCCCAGTGCGTAGCGGTCGTGGTGGCGGGCCGCCCAGGCAGCCCAGTTGCCGAGAGCCGCCGTCATGGCGGGCCCCTGGGTGCGGGTCAGGTCGGGTCCGAACCGGTCGGGGTCCAGGGCGCTGTCGAGGACGGCCCGGTCGACGCGGTGCGGGAACAGTTGGAGGTACACCTCGCCCAGGTAGGTGCCGTACGAGGACCCGAGGTAGGACAGCCGGGGCTCGCCGAGGGCGGCCCGGACCACGTCCATGTCCCGGGCGGTGTTGCGGGTCGACGCGTGCGGCAGCACTTCGCGGTGGCCCGCACAGCGCTCCGCCAGGTCCCGGGCCAGCGCCGCGCTCCGGTCGAAGCCCGCCCGGTCCGGCCCGGCGGCACGGACCCCGGCAGTGGGCCAGCCGCAGTCCAGCGGCGTGCTGCGGCCCACGAAGCGGGGGTCCACCCCGACGATGTCGTAGCGGGCGGCGAGGTCCGGCTCGGCCTGCCGGAGGGCGAGGGAGAGCCGCATCGCGGGGACGCCGGGCCCGCCCGGGTCGTAGAACAGCGCTCCGCGCCGACGCGCGGGGTCGGCGGCCGGCAGCCGTGACAGTGCGATCCGCACCGTCCGGCCCCGGGGCCTGCGGTAGTCCAGGGGCACGGTGGCCTCGGTGCAGCGGGCCCCCGCCTCGTCCAGATCCCGGCCGGCCCGGTCCTGCGGGTCGGTGGCGCAGTCGTGCCAGGCGAGGCGCTGCTGCCGGAAGGGGGCCACGGCGGCCGCCTCGGCAGGATCCTTCCCGGGGGCGGACCCCGCCGCGGCGGCCGGCCGGGCCCCGCCCCACGCCCCGCCCGCCAGCACCACCAGCGCCGCCCCGACGACGGCCGTCCTGCCCACCCACATGCCGCTTCCCCGCCCCTCGTCACCCGGCCCCGCCCCCGACGGAGCCCCGCCCCACCGACGTTAGGGAAGGGGCCCGGGGCCACGCATCGGCCTCCGGGCTGATCGCCGTCCGCCCCTGGGAGCACGCCCCCCGGAGCACGCCCCTGGCCGAGGGGCCCGGCGCAGGCGGGCACGGGCTCAGCCGTGGACCGGCTCAGGGCAGCTCGGGAATGAACGGCAGGTAGTCCTCCGGACCCGCCGGCGGCACGACGACGTAGCTGGCCTCGGGAAGCTCGTTCCACACGCCCGGCAGGTCGCCCAGCGGCTCGGACACCACCAGCCGGGTCGCGTCCGAGACCTCCTTCAGGAAGGGCAGTTCCGGGTACAGCTGGCGCACGGTCTCGGCGCGGCTGCTGTAGAACAGCGAACGGGACCTGCCCTGGCTGGAGTACCGGAACGCCCACACCTGCTCCCCGTCGCTGACGGCGACCGTCATCTGCAGCGGGTCCGCGACGCCGTGCTCCTTGCCCAGCCGTTCCACGAGCCCCGCCATCCGGGCGACCGCGCCGGGCACGTCCTGGTCGAGGCCGAAGGTGACGGCCAGGTAGAACATCACCTCGGAATCAGTCGAGCCCTGGATGCACGGGAACAGCGCCGGGTCCACGGCCATGCACAGGTCGCGCTGGAGGCGGGCGAAATCGGTGATGGCCCCGTTGTGCATCCACAGCCAGCGGCCGTGCCGGAACGGATGGCAGTTGGTCTGCTGGATGGCCGAACCGGTGGAGGCGCGGACGTGGGCGAAGAACAGCGTCGAGCGGATGTGGGAGGCCAGCTCGCGCAGGTTGGTGTTGCTCCAGGCCGGACCGATGTCGCGGAAGACCGCCGGCGTGCCGCCCCCGTCCTTGCTGTACCAGCCGATGCCGAATCCGTCGCCGTTGGTGGTCTCGACCCCCATCTTCGCGTGCAGACTCTGGTTGATCAGTGAGTGTTCCGGCTGATAGAGGACCGCGTCGAGCAGCATGGGCGACCCGGAGTAGGCGAGCCAGCGACACATGAGCATCATCCCTCTCCTGCACCTCGTCCGAGCCTAACGCGGTGTGGCGCTCGCCGCCCTGCCTGCGGGTCCGGCCGGTCGGGTCGTTGGTCCGGGCGGGTGGCATCGCCCACGCCGCGCGCGGCGGCCGGTGCGGGGACGCCCGGAACCGGTGTCCGCGGCCGGAGCCCGGGCCGGGCCGGCCAAGCCCGGACCAGGCCAGTCCAGGCCGGTCCAGGCCCTCAGGCGCGGGCCCAGTGAAGGGGAGGCAGTGCGCGGCGCGGCCGAGTTCCTCGTCTGGTGGGCGGTGCTCACGGGGGACACGCTGGTGTTGATCAGCACACCCGGCCCCGTCGAGCTGCTGCTCGCGGCGGCCGGTGCGGCCTCCGTGGCCGGACGGATGCGGTGCGCGGCCGGCGCGTCCTGGTCCGGCCTGCGGCACACACCGGCCGGGTACGGCGGATCCGGCTGCGCGAGGGCGACCGCGGAGGTGGCCGGGCCCGCCCTGACCCCGGTGTTCCTCCTGGTCTCCGCCGTCACCGGCGGCACCACGCTGCGCGCCGCCGCCCGGGTCTTCCTCGGCGCGGGCCCGCCCGCCGCAGGAGTGCGCCGACGACGCCGAGACCACGGGGGAGGGGGAGGAGGGCCGGAGGTGCGCACGGCCCGCCGGGTGCCGCCGCGGCCCATGGTCGCCGTACCGCTGGTGCTGCTGGCCCTGGGGCTCCTCCGCGCAGGAGGTGCACACCGGGTGGACACCGCTGGGCCCTCGGGCTCGGACTGCCGTCCACGGCGGCCGCGGCCCGGCTGGCGGCGGCCGCGCTGCGGCGGCCGGGCGCCGCCACCGTCCTGCGCCGCCCGGACGCCGCCGCCGCGGCCCGGGCGCTGCGCCGGCTGCACTCGGGGCTGGGCGGCGGCTTCCTGGCCTGGCTGGCCGTGGCAATGGCGTTGCTGCTCGTCGCCGTCGCCCTTCAGACGTGCCGACCCCCCTCCGGACGTGACGGCCCCCGCCGGCGGGCCCCAGCGCTAGTACCGCTCCTCCATGCCGATCGCGGATTCCAGATCCTCCTCCGCGTCGCCCCTGCGGCCCTGCTGCTGCTCCAGCAGGGCCGCGGCGATCGCGTCGAGCTTGCGCTGGATCGCGTGCTCGGCGCGCCGCTCGGAGTTCTTGAGCAGGGCCAGCAGCAGCAGGGACACCGCACCCATGGAGTCGCCCACGAGGTGCTGCCACTCGATGGGCAGGTGGGCGGCGTGGACGGCCGCGAAGGCCCCGACCAGGCCCATGCACAGGACCGAGAAGAAGGCGGAGCTCGTGAAGTTCGAGGCGAGCTCGGCCAGCTTCTCGAAGCGTCCCGTCCGGTTCTGGCCGACGCGCTCCGCCGGATGCTGCAACGTCATGCCGCGCGCCTGCCCCGCCGCGCCCCGGCCACACCCCCGGACCCGGGCCGGGGCGGTCGGCGGGGCGGCGGGTCGGCGGATGCGGGGAGGGGCGCGGCCGGTCATCATCGGCACCATGCCCGTGCTCGTCGGAACCTCCGGATGGCAGTACCGGGACTGGTCGGGGGTGCTGTACCCCGCCGACCGGCCGCAGCGGCTCTGGCTGGAGGAGTACGCCGCCCGCTTCGGCACCGTGGAGAGCAACAACGCGTTCTACCGGCTGCCCTCCCCGCACACCTTCGCGGACTGGCGGGAGCGCACCCGGACGGCTTCGTCTTCGCCGTGAAGGCCAGCCGCTTCCTGACCCACGTCAAACGCCTGCGCGAACCGGAGGAACCGGTCCGGCGGCTGATGGCCCACGCCGAAGCCCTCGGCGACCGGCTGGGTCCGGTCCTGCTCCAGCTGCCCCCCACCCTGCGCGCCGACCCGGCGGCCCTGGACGCCTGCCTCGGCTGCTTCCCGGCCGGGACCCGGGTGGCCGTGGAGCCCCGCCACGACTCCTGGTGGAATCCGGACGTCCGGGAGGTTCTCGCCGCGCGCGGCGCGGCGCTGTGCTGGGCCGACCGCGGCTCCCGGCCGGTGACGCCGCTGTGGCGCACGGCCGACTGGGGCTACCTGCGCTTCCACGAGGGAGCGGCGCGCCCCTGGCCGCGCTACGGGGCGACCGCGCTGCGTTCGTGGGCGGGCCGGATCGCGGACGCCTGGCCGCGCGGGGCGGACGTGTTCGCGTACTTCAACAACGACCCGGGCGGGGCCGCGGTCCACGACGCCGAGGCCTTCCGCCGCCTGGTCGCGTCCTGACCTCAGCGGACTCGGAACACCCGGGTCCGAGGTGCCCCGCCGGCGGTTCCCGGCGCGGGCGGAATTCGGCCAGGGAGCGGAGGGGGGCCGTTCCCCGGGCCGGTTGGCCGTATCACGACCTTCCCAGCCCCAGCCCCCCGTGGTGGCATGTGCATGCCCAAAATCGAATCCGGCTCCGAAGGAAATGGGGAATTCGAATGGCGCTCCGCAGGATCACCGTCGCCGTCGCCGCGGCGGTGGCGGCGTTATCCGCAACGGCCGTGCCCGCCCACGCGGAAAGCGAGACCACACCGCCCGGAAGAATCACGGTCGACGTCGTCGGCGTCAACGGATCGGGCTGCCCGCAGGGCACCGCGAGCGTGGCCGCGGCCTCCGACAACACCTCGTTCACCGTCACGTACAGCGACTACCTCGCCCAGGCCGGCGCCGGAGCCGGCGGGACCGACTTCCGCAAGAACTGCCAACTCGCCCTCCAGATCCACGTACCGCAGGGCTTCACCTACGCCATCGCCCGCGCCGACTACCGCGGCTTCGCCCACCTCCAGCGCGGGGCCTACGGCCAGGAGCGCGCCAACTACTACTTCCAGGGGATGGCGCAGACGGCCCGCACGGTGCACCAGTTCAACGGCCCGTACACCGACAACTGGCAGGCGAGCGACCGGACCGAGTACGCCGACCTGGTCTGGGCCCCGTGCGGCGAGGAGCGCAACCTCAACGTCAACACCGAGCTGCGGGTGTACGCGGGCGGCTCGAACCCGCAGGCCCTCAGCTTCATGAGCATGGACTCCACGGACGGCAGCGTCAGCACGGTCTACCACTTCGCCTGGAAGGAGTGCCCGGGAGTCTGACGCCGGGTGCGCACAGGAACGCCGAACACACGGTCAGGAGCGACGACGATGCCCCCTTCCCTGTCCCGCACCCTTCTCACCGGTGCCGCCGCGGCCGCGCTGATCGCGACCGCCTCGCCGGCCGGAGCCGCAGACCACACCCCCCAGATCACCGCGCCACCCGACAAGATCGTGATCGAGCTCGCCACGGTGAACGGCTCGGGCTGCCGCGAGGGCACCGCCCAGGTGGCCGTGGCTCCCGACAACACCGCCTTCACGGTCACCTACAGTGACTACCTCGCACAGGTCGGACCCGGCGCGCCGCCGACCGCGTTCCGCAGGAACTGCCAGCTCAATCTCCGGGTCCACGTTCCTTCGGGATTCACCTACGCGATCGTCCAGGCGGACTACCGCGGATTCGCATTCCTCCAGCCCGGAGCCTGGGGTCAGGAACGGGCGAACTACTACTTCCAGGGAATGCCGCAGACGACCTCGCGCACCCACCAGTTCAACGGCCCGCTGAACGACAACTGGCAGTCGACCGACCGGACCGAGTTCGCGGATCTCGTCTGGGCCCCCTGCGGGGAAAAGCGCAATTTCAACATCAACACCGAACTGCGGGTGAATGCGGGGACGTCGAACCCGCAGGCCGCCACCAGCTTCATGACGATGGACTCCACGGACGCCGGCGTGAGCACGCTCTACCACCTCGCCTGGCAGACCTGCCCGCCGCGCCGGTAGCCCTTGGCCGGCAGCACGAAGCCGTCCCCGGCCCGCGCCGCGCGGGCCGGGGACGGCACGTCCCGACCGCCGGACCCGCGGATCGGATCACGTCATCGGGTACAGCCGGGACGGGGTGCGCCCCGACACCGCGGGCACCGCCGGGCCCCGTCCGGGGGCGGAGGCCAGGGCGCTGCCCCTGAGCCAGGTCGGCCAGTCGAGGTTCCAGTCGCCGAAACCGTTCGCGAACGGGGCCATCGGCTCCCCGCCGCTGTTCACCACCTTGACGATGTCCCCCACCCGTACCGTCTTGAAGAACCACGCCGCGTTCGCCGTGCTCATGCCCGTACAGCCGTGGCTGACGTTCTCCTCGCCCTGGGCGTCCACCGACCACGGCGCCGCGTGCACGTACTCCCCGCTCCACGTCACCCGCGTCGCGTAGAGGACCGGCAGGTCGTAGAACTCCTTCGTGCCGCGCCGGATGCCGACCGTGTCCCCCCGCATGCGGACCTGCTCCTCCTTGCCCAGCACGACCTTGATGCCGCTGCGGGTCAGGAACCCCGCCTTGCCCGTCGTGACCGGGATCGTCCGCAGGACGCGGCCGTTGCGCCGTACGGTCATCTCGTGGGCGGCGGAGTCGGTCACCGCCTCGATCCGGTCCCCGACGGTGAATTCCACGGACTCCGAGGGGCCGCCGAACCCGTGGTCGCCGATCTGGACCCCGTCGAGCCCGCTGCGCACCCGCACCACCGCCTGCGCCGGCCAGTACGTGCGCGGCCGGTAGTGCAGCGTCGAGTCGTCCACCCAGTACCAGGAGCCCTCCACCGCCGGCTCCGAGGTCACTTCGAGCGCCCGCTCGACCCGGATGCGCGCGTCCAGGTCGGCCGCGGGCACCGGCCGGCTGAGCGCCGCCGTCACGATCTGCCCCGCCCCGTACGTTCCCGACCCGGGCCCGAGCTCCGCCGTGATCCGGTCCCCGTCCGAGGGCGGCGCGGTCCGGAAGGCCATGGTGACCCCGACCGGGGTCCCCGCGCCGTCCTGGGCGCCCACGTGGACCGTGTACTGCTCGCCCGCCCGCAGCGACTCGGTGTTGGCCCACCGCCGTCCCTTCGGGTCGAGCGCGCCGCCCACGTACCGCCCGTGCCCGTCCTGGACGGTGACGTCGACGAGCTGCCCCGGCCCGGCCAGCCCGATCCGCAGCGGGCCGCGCGCGTCCGTGGGCAGCAGGGCCGGCCGCGCCCCGGCGGCCGCGCCGCGCCCGGCGCTCTCCTGGAGCACCGCCCCGGCGCCGTAGGCGGTCGCCCGGACGCGTTCCTGCCGCCAGCCCGTGCACGGCCGGTCCTGCGTCGCCCCGGCGGCCCCGCAGTGCGCGGCGCGGCCGCCCTCTTGCAGGGCCCGTCCGATCAGCAGCGTCACGGAGGCGTCGCCGCCCAGCCCCTTGCCGTCCGCCCGGGGCACGCTGCCCGGCACCATGGCGATGAGGAGGGCGCCCCCGGTCACCGCGGCCACCGCGCTCCACGCCGCGTCCCGCCGTAGGAGCCGCCCCCGCCGCTCCTTTTGCGCAGGCGGTGGTTGTGGTGTACGTGCTGCCTGTGGTGTGTGCGGTGCGCGGTGCGTCGATGACATCGGGACGCGGCCTCCCAGATCGCCCATGACCGAATGGCGCCATGTAAGCGAGTGCGGGCCTAAAGGATGATCATGCACTCGGTTCGTACGGCCGACCGGGCGTACAAGAGAACTCGCACGGAGCAACGTCCGGCAGTCGGCAGGCCCTGGAGCGGGCCGGCCGCCGTCCCTCACGACGTCGAGGTCACGTCCTGGTACGGCCCGAGGTACCGGAAGGCGCCCGCCCGGACCTGGTGGAGGTGCGCGGTGCGCTGCCCGGCCAGCCGGTGCGTGGTCGCGTCGAAGGCCAGCGGCTTGGCCAGCCCCTGGTGGGCGGTGCGGAAGACCCGGCGGGACAGCCCCGGCCGGTCCCGCCCCTCGCCCTCCAGGGCGCCGAGCGCGGCGGCCAGCAACCCCACCGCGTCGTACGCCTCGACGGCCCACCGCGCCGGCGGACCCCCGTACGCGGCCCGGTGCGCGGCGACGAACCCGGCTGCGGCGGGCACGTCCGCGGGGTCGGCGAAGTACGTGCTGAACAGCCAGCCCTCCGCGGCCGGGCCGGCCGCCGCCAGGAACGCCGGCTCCATCACCTCCCCGGTGGCCAGCCGCGGCCCCTGGAACCCGCCGTCGGCCAGGGCCCGGGCGAACCGCCCCGCGCGCTCCGGCGAGGAGCCCGAGAACACGGCCGCCCGGGCGTCCGCCGCGGCCAGGGCGCCCACCGCGGCGGCGAAGTCGAAGCTGCCCGGCGGGATCCGGTGCACGCTGGTCGAGCCCTGAGAGGGCGGGGTCTGCCGCAGTACGCGGGTCAGCTGCCGGTCCCCGCCACCGGTTCCGCCGCCGGCCGCGCCGTCCTCCACCACGCCGGTGCGGGTGACCGGCCGGACCCGGGACAGGTAGTGCAGCACCGGCAGGCCGATGCCGTCCGCGTCGGCGCGCGTGTCGCACAGCGTCCGCCACGGCGTCGGGCCGGCCTGCCCGCTGTGGGCCGACACCAGCAGCAGTGCGAGGTCCGCGGCGAGGCAGGCGTCGGCCACCGCGGGCACCGCTGCCTCCGAGGTGGGGCCGATCAGCGCGACCACGGACGCGTCGGCGATCAGCTGCCCGGCGGTCCCGGCGGCCCGTGCGGGGTCCCCGCCGTCGTCGGCGGTGCGCAGGGCCAGCCCGAACGGGATGCCCGGGCGCGCGTTGTGGGCCTCCACGGCCAGCCGCACCCCCCGTTCGTACGCCTGCCCGAGCGCCCGGCCGGACCCGGTCAGGTCGGCCTGCAGTCCGACGGTGAAGGTGGGCGGGCCGCCGCCGGACGCGGCGGGGCGTGCGCTCCGCCCGCCCGGGTCGCGGGCGGCCAGCCAGGCGAGGGGCGGGGCGACCGCGACGAGGGCCCCGCCGGCCGCGAGCAGCCGCCGCCGGGTGAGGAACCCGCGGGACGGTCCCGCACCCCCGTCCGCGGCTCCCGCGGCGCCGTCCGCTCCGCGGCGGTCCACCCGGGTGGGCTCCGGAACGGGCAGTTCCAGGGCCCGCGTGGAGCGCTCGGCGATCAACCGCGGCAGCGGCGCCGGCAGCCAGTCCGCCCCCTCGCCCGCACCGGACCCTGTGGGGCCGGGGCCGCGGCCGTCCGCACCCGACCGGGGCGCGCCGGAGCCGTCCGCGCCGGAGCCGTCCGTGCCCGGGGCGTCGTGGCCCGGGCCGTCGCGGCCGTCGGCCGGGCCGTCGCCGAGCAGGGTCCGCAGCCGTGCCGGGGCGGGCCGGTCGGTCGGGTCCTTGACCAGGCAGGCGGAGAGCGGTTCCAGCAGCTCCGCCGGCACCCCGAGCAGGTCGGGCGGGTCGTGCACCGTACGGAAGACCACCGCGGCCGGGTGTCCGCCCCCGAACGGGCCGCGCCCCGTCGCCGCGTACACCAGCACGCAGCCGAGGGAGAACACGTCACCGGCCGGACCCGGCGCCGGCCCGCCCGCCCGGGCCTGCTCGGGGGGCAGGTAGCCGGGGGTGCCGACGACGGAGCCGGCCGCCGTCAGGGTGGTGGCCCCGGCGGCCCGCGCGATCCCGAAGTCGATCAGCCGCGGCCCGTCCGGGGCGAGGAGGACGTTCCCCGGTTTCACGTCGCGGTGGACCAGCCCCGCAGCGTGCACCCCCTCCAGCGCCTCCGCCAGCCGCACCCCCAGCGTCCGCACGCTCGCGGCGGGCAGCGGCCCGTACCCCGCGACCGCCTCCGCCAGTGACGGGCCGGGCACGAACGGGGTGGCCAACCACGGCTCGCGCGCCTCAGGGTCGGCGGCCACCACCGGCACCAGCCACCGCCCCGACAGCCGCGCGGCCGCCTCCGCCTCGCGGCGGAACCGGGCGCGGAACGCCGGGTCCGCGGCGTGGTCTGCGCGGATCACCTTCACGGCCAGCAGTGCACCCGCCGGCGAGCGGCCCAGGTACACGGTGCCCATCCCGCCGGAGCCGAGCCGTCCCAGCAGGCGGTGACCACCGACCGCGGCCGGATCGGCCGGGGTGAGGGGGCGCACCGGCCGTCATCCCGCGGGGGACTGCGGGGCGGCGCCCAGGTGGCGGAGCCGGCCCCGGTCGATGTGGTGGACGAAGTACGCGTTGCCCTTCACCTGCTGACGCTCGTCAAAGGCGTACTCCTTGACCACCCCGCGGTAGGTCCCCCGGCCGAGCGCGGCGAGCAGTTCGGCGCGGGTGGGCCGGCCGCCGCCCGCCCGGGCGGCCGTCACGAGCCGGTCCAGGACCAGCCCGGCCGTGTCGTAGGCCTCGGCCGCCCACGGCCCGATCGGGGACCCGGACCGGTGCTCGCCCACGACGTGCTCCAGGACCGGGGGCGAGTCCGGCCCGGTGTACGGCGCGAGGACCTGCCAGCCCTCGGCCGCGGGGCCGGCCGCGGACAGGAACTCCTCGCCCACGACCGTGTAGTCGGCCACCCGCGGCCCCTTGAACCCGGCGCCGTCCAGCCAGCGGACGGCCTGCGCGGTACGGGCCGGGGTACCGGTGCAGAAGATCCCGTCGACCCCTTGCGCGAGCAGGTCGGCCAGCACCGCGGGCAGTTCGTTCCCGGACTCCCGGGGGAGGACGCGCGCGTACGGCACGACCTGGGGAGCGACGACGGCGAGGGTCCGGCTCACCTGGAGCACCGCCTGCCAGCCCTCCGCGTCACCGGCGCGGTCGCACAGCAGCCCCACCCGCCGCGCGCCCCGGGCCTGCACCAGCTGCAGCGCCACGGCATGGCCCTGGCCGAGGGAGAGGGAACAGGTCTGGAAGAAGCTGCGCCGGTCGGCGACGCCGAAGGTGGTGCCCAGCGCGGACACGGACAGCAGGGGCAGCGCGGCCTCCCCGTACACCTCCAGGCACGTCATCACCGAGGCGTTGCCGGTGGGGCCGACCACGGCCAGCACGTCGGGGCTGCCGGCGAGTTCGGCGGCGACGCGGGCGGAGCGGGCGGGATCCCCCGCATCGTCGACGCGCCGGACGGAGGCCGTGAACGGCCTGTCGGGACGGGAGTTGAACGCGGCGACGGCCAACTCCACCCCCTGCAGCTGGGCCTTGCCGATGACCGCCTGCGGCCCGGAGAGGTCGGCGTGCACCCCGATCAGCCACTCCCGGCCCGCCGGCGCCCCCGGGTCCACCGCGCCCCGGCGGGAGGCGAGGGCGGCCACCACGCCGCCGCCCGCCGCGACCACCGCACCGGCGGAGGCGAGGCGCAGCAGCCGCCGCCGCGACACCGTACGCCCCTGCGGCCGGCCCCCGGCGCCGACCGTGGGTTCGGCGGCCGGGTCGGCGAGGGTCTCCTCGATCCCGGGCAGGGCGAGCAGCCCGGCGGCCCGCTCGGCGATCGAGGAGACGACCGGGTCGGGCAGCCAGCCGGTGCCCCCGCCCGGATCGTCCTCGGTCAGCGACTCGTCCAGCTCCCGGGCGGTGGGCCGGATGTCGGGGTGTTTGGCGAGGGCGGTGCGCAGCAGTGCGGTGAGCTCCGGGTCGGCGAGGACCTCCGGCCCGAACTCCGGCTCGTCGTGCACGGTCCGGTACAGCACCGCGTCCGCGGCGCCCGTACCGAACGGCAGCCGGCCGGTGGCCGCGTACGCCAGCAGGCAGCCGAGGGAGAACACGTCGCCCGCCGGCTCCGCCGCCCGCCCGCGCGCCTGCTCGGGGGAGAGGAACCCGGGGGTGCCGAGGATGACGTCGGTCGAGGTCAGCGCGGTGTGCTCGCCGCCGCGCGCGATGCCGAAGTCGATGAGGCGGGGCCCGTCCATGCCCAGCAGCACGTTCCCGGGCTTGACGTCCCGGTGCACCAGGCCCTGCCCGTGCATCACGTCGAGCGCCCGGGCCAGTGCCTTGCCGAGGATCCGGACGGCGTGCAGCGGCAGCGGCCCGTGGGCGGCGACGGCCTCCGCGAGCGAGGGCCCGGGCACGAAGGCCGTGGCCAGCCAGGGCTCGGCCGCATCCGGGTCGGCGCCGGTGACGCGCACCGCCCAGGGGCTGTCGACCCGGGCGGCGATGGCGGCCTCGCGGCGGAACCGGGCCCGGAAGTCCGCCTCGTCGGCGTACTCGGCTCGGATCACCTTGACCGCGGCGAGCGCCCCGTCCGCGGTGCGGCCGAGGTAGACGACGCCCATGCCGCCCGCGCCGAGCCGCCCCAGCAGGCGGTGGCCGGCGATCCGGGACGGGTCCGAGGGGTGGAGCCGCTCCATCAGCGGGACACCTTCCCGAGGACCTGCCCGGCCCGGTACATCATCCGGCTGGTGCCCTGCACCACGAGGGCGTTGAGGGTCTGCTCGGTGACCCCGTCGGCGCCCTTGCCGGCGACGGCCACCGTGACGGGCCCGAACTGGCCCTGTGACCAGAGGTACCGCTGGGGTCCACCGCTGCCCTCGCCCACCCACTGGCCGGACTCGCTGAAGGCGTCCTCGGACCAGCCGTTCAGCTGCTCGCCCAGGTAGAGGGAGGCGCCCCACAGGCCCTTCAGCTCCTCGCCGGCGCGCAGCACCTGGTTCGGGCAGCGCAGGACCTCCTCCATGGCGTGGGCGGTCTCCCAGCCGGACTCCTCGCGCGTGCGGTGCACGGTCACGGTGGCGTGGATCCTGACCCGGCCGCGGCCGTCGGCGGCCGGGACGTGGAACTGCCGCGTACTGGTGGCCAGGACGTCCGGCGGCAGGCCCTCGGTCCGCCACACGCAGTCGTGGCCGAGCACCGGCCAGCTGTCCGGGTCGCTCTCGAACGGGCTGCTGCGCCGCACCTCCGGCCCGAAGGCGTCCTGGTCGACGACGATGCGGGCGAGCAGGGCCCGCGCGCCGGCCCGGTCCCGGGGCTGCTGCCGCTCGTCCAGCTCGGGGACGAGCGACGCCGCGCCGCTGCCGCCACCCGGGCCGGTGGTGCCGGTTCCGGTGCCGGCCGCGGACGTGCCCGACGGGGCGGGCGCACCCGACGCGGACCGGCGCGGCGGGCCGGACGCGGAGGCGTCCGCGGCGCCGCGCGCCGCACCGTCCGAGGTGCATCCGCTGAGACCGACGAGGAGCAGGCCCGCGAGCAGGTTGCCGCCGGCCCGCAGCGCGCCCTGGTGCCCCTGTCCCCCCGACCGTCCCACGCGGCAGAGCGTACCCGGCGCGTACTGGCTTCAAGTGTCGTACCGAAAAAGAAAGTTGACCGAATACGGCGCCTCCGGCCGGCGGCTCAGGGCAGTGCCCGGACCCGGACCACGCGGACCGGGTTCTGGCCGCCGCCCGTGGCCAGGACGCGTACCTCGCCCCGGTCGCTGATCTCGGCCCGTACGATGCCGGTCGGATCCTCGTAGACCGGGTGTCCGCCCGGCCCCGCCAAACCGGTCGGCGCCACCACCACGGTGTCCTCGCCCGTCCCCGGACCCTCGGAAAACACCAGCTCATACCGCTGGGAGCTCATCCGCGCCCTCCTTCGCCGAGCGAACGGAGCGTCCTTACCTCCATGATGCGCGCAGCTCCCGCCGGGTGCATCGCACCTCGGCCGGGAAGACGATCACCCACGCCGCCGGGGCGGCCCTCGCGCCAGGTGACGACGGCGGCGGGGGCGGCCGGGCCCTCGGCGTCAGGGGCGCGGAGGCGCCGTCACTCGAACCGGCTGGTGTCGCCCGCGCCCACGCGGACGATCTCGGCCGACCCGCCGGAGAAGTCGACGACCGTGGTCGGCTCGGTGCCGCACTCGCCCGAGTCGACGACGATGTCCACGACGTGGTCGAGCCGCTCCTTGATCTCCCAGCCCTGGGTCAGGGGTTCGCCCTCGTCGGGCAGCAGCAGCGTGCTCGACACCAGCGGTTCGCCGAGTTCGGTGAGCAGGGCCTGGGTGACGGTGTGGTCGGGGATCCGGACGCCGACCGTCTTCTTGCGGGGGTGCAGCAGTTGGCGCGGCACCTCCCGTGTCGCCGGCAGGATGAAGGTGTAACTACCGGGCGTGGCGGCCTTGATGGCGCGGAACACGTCGTTGCCGATGTTCACGAGCTGGCCCAGCTGCGCGAAGTTCTGGCACACGAGCGTGAAGTGGTGCCGGTCGTCGAGGTGGCGGATGGACCGGATCCGGGCGAGGCCGTCGCGGTTGCCCATCTGGCAGCCCAGCGCGTAGCAGGAGTCGGTCGGATACGCGACGAGCGCGCCGGAGCGGAGGCTGTCGGCGATGCCGCTGATGGTGCGGTGCTGCGGGTTGTCCGGGTGCACGTCGAAGTACTTCGCCATCTGCCGAGCGTACGCGATCAGGCCGCGGCCGCGGACGCCGAGGGGTCCGCGGCGGGCCCCGCGGGGGACAGCGCGCGCCGGGCGTGGCGGCGGAACGCGGCCGTCGCCGGGTGGGTCGGTACCGTCGGCGCGAGGAAGTGCACCGTCACCGGGCCGATCCCGGTGAGCGGCAGGAAGCGGACGCCGGGGAACGGGTGGCTGTGCCGGGTGGCCTCCGCGGTGACGCCGACGGCCTCGCCCGTCGCGATGGCGGTGAGCCACTCGTCGACGTTGGCGACCTCCAGGGTGGCCTCGGGCCGGCGGCCCTCCGGCCACAGTGCGGTGCTGGTCGTGGCGGCCGTCGCACACAGGACCACGGTACGGTCGACGAGGTCGGCCAGGGCGACCCGGTCGCGGGCGGAGAGGGGATCGTCCTCGCACAGGGCCGCCACGCGCGGCTCGCTGTACAGCGCCAGCGCGGACAGCCCGCCGGCGTCGTCCCCCTCGGGCAGGATGCGGACGAACGCGGCGTCGATGTCGCCTCGGCGCAGGGCCGCGACCGGGTCGGGCAGCCGGTGCACCTGGACCGGCGCCTGCGGGTGGTCGAGGCGCCAGTCGCGCAGCAGGGCCACGGTGTGCGCGCCGAGGGCGGCCCAGCCGAAGCCGATGCGCAGCGGCCGCGGCTCCGGGCCGGCGGCGGCCTCGGCGAGGGCGTCGTCGAGCTGCGTCAGGATGCGGTGGGCGTGCTCCCACAGCCGCCGGCCGGCCGGGGTGAGGGAGAGGCTGCGCGTGGTGCGCTCGACCAGACGGGTGCCCAGGCGCTGTTCCAGCTGCTCGAGGGTGCGGGACACGGCCGGCTGGCTGATGTGCAGGACGGCCGCGGCACCCGTGATGGTGCCCTCGTCGCCGATCGCCGCCAGGGTCCGCAGATGCCTCAGTTCCACATTCACAACCGGCAAGCATAAATGCCGCACGGAAGGTATTTCCCTGGTCACGGCCCGTTCGCCTAGCGTCGGGGCCATGCGAATCCTCCTCATCGGTGCGGGCGGCAAGCTCGGCACCGCAGTGCACCAGACCCTCACCGCCCGTGGCCACGAGGTGGTCACCGCCGGACGCTCCAGCGGCGACCTCCGCTTCGACGTCACCGACCCGGCGCAGATCACCGCCCTGTACGAGGCAGCCGGCGCGGGCGGGCAGCTCGACGCGGTGGCGTGCGCCGCCGGCTCCGTCCCGTTCAAGCCCGTCGCCGACATGACCCCGGACGACTGGACCGCGGCCTTCCGCGGCAAGGTCCAGAGCCAGCTGGAGCTGGTCCGCCAGGGCACCGGCCGGATCGCGCCGCGCGGCTCGTTCACCCTGATCACCGGAGTCCTGGCGCGCAGCCCCATCATGACCGGCTCGGCCGCCTCCATGGCCAACGGCGCCGTCGAGGCGTTCGTCCGCGCCGCGGCGGCGGAGATCGCCCCGCAGCGCGTCAACGCCGTCAGCCCCACCGTCGTCACCGAGTCACTCGACGTCTACGCCGGCTACTTCCCCGGCTTCGCTTCGGTCGGCCTGGCGGAGGTGTCCCAGGCGTACGTCCGCTGCATCGAGGGCGTGGAGACGGGCCGGATCCTGGAGCTGGGCGACTAAGCCGCGCCGCCGCCCCCTGCCCCCGGCCCCCGGCCCCCGGCCGCCGCCCGCCCGTGAGCGGCGGCCGGCGGGCCGGGCGGCCGGTCCTAGCCGCCCACCTCCCTGCTGCGCAGGTCGTCCAGCGTCTCACGGCGGATCAGCAGCCGAGCGGTACCGCCGTCGACGGCGACCAGCGGCGGCCGCCCGACCAGGTTGTAGCCCGAGGCCATGGACAGCTGGTACGCGCCCGCCACCGGTACGGCGAGCAGGTCGCCGGGGCGGACGTCGCCGGGCAGCTCCACCCCCGTGGCGAGGACGTCGCCCGCCTCGCAGTGGCGGCCGACGACGGTCGCGGGGCACGGCTCGACACCCGTGTGGCGGCCGATCAGCCGGGGCGCGTAGCGCACCCCGTACAGGGCCGGCCGGGGGTTGTCGCTCATCCCGCCGTCCACCGCCACGAACAGCCGGCCCGCGGTGCGCTTCACCGCGAGGACCCGGTACACCGCCACCCCCGCCGGCCCGACCACCGCCCGGCCGGGCTCGACGGCGAGCCGCGGTACGGGCAGCCCGGCCGCCGCACAGCTCGCGGTGAGCTCGGCGCGCAGCCGCCGGGCGAGCGCCGTGAGGTCGAGCGCGGCTTCCCCGGGCCGGTAGGCGATGCCGTGGCCGCCACCCATGTCCAGCTCGGGCACGACGACGCCGTGCGCGTCGCGGATCCGGGCCATCAGGCCCACCATCCGGCGCAGCGCGGACACGTACGGTTTGACATCGGTGATCTGCGATCCGATGTGGCAGTGCAGGCCGGTCAGTTCCAGCTGCGGCTGGCCCAGGATCCGCAGGACGGCGTGCTGTGCGGAGCCGTCGGCGAGGGACAGCCCGAACTTCTGCCCGTCCGTCCCCGTACGGATCTTCTCGTGGGCGCCCGCCGAAATGCCGGGCACGACCCGGACCATCACCTTCTGGCGTCCGCCGGGGCCCACGGCGGCGGCCAGCCGCGCGATCTCCGACGGGCCGTCGATGACGATCCGCCCCACCCCGAGGCGCAGCGCCGTCTCGATGTCGCGCGGCGACTTGGCGTTGCCGTGCAGCACGATGCGGTCCGCCGGGAACCCGGCGGTGACGGCGAGTTCGAGCTCTCCCGCCGAGCACACGTCGAGTCCGAGGCCCTCCTCGGCGACCCAGTGCACCATGGCGCGCGAAAGGAAGGCCTTGGCCGCGTACAGCACCTCGGCGTCCGGGAACGCGTCGCGGTACGTCCGGCAGCGGGCCCGCACCTCGCCCTCGTCCAGCACGTAGACCGGGGTGTCGAACCGGTCGGCGACCTCCGCCAGCGACACCCCGCCGACGGCCAGGCCGCCGTGCGGGAGGCGGCTCGTGGACGCGGGCCACACCGACAGTTCGGCCGCCCCCTCGGCGAGGTCGGACAGTACGGCCGTGGTCATGGTCCCCGCCCCCGCTCAGACGGTCCGGACCGGCAGCGGGCCCGGGCGCCGGCCCGGATCGGGCTCCGCACCGGGCTCCCGGGGCCCCTCGGGCATCCGGACCGGTACCGGGGTGACCGGCGGGGCCGAGAGGGCCGGGTCGACCGTGACCAGGTCCGCGCCGAGCGGCTCGCACATCCGGCGCAACGCGGCCTCCGACAGCCGGATGTACGGGTGGCCGGCGCCGAGGACGGCGGTCAGCCGGGCCGGGCGGGTGAACCCGACGGCCGTGCGCGTGCCCAGCGGGGTACGGAACAGCCGGATCACCGCTTCCGTGCAGCTCCCCGGCCGGACGGGCACGTACAGCAGCCCGGCCGGGACCCGTTCTTCGGGCTCGGGATCGTCTTCGTACCGGAACAGACACATGGGGCCCTCCCCGGGGCGCGTGGTGGAACGGTAGGGATGCGCCCCGGCCGCCGGGGCGCGGCGGCGGGGCGCGCATCGAAGCTATGCCCGTCCGCGTACCGCGCGGGCCTCCCCCTGACGGGACCTTGACGCGGACGGGCCGTGTTCATACACGGCCCTGACGCCCGCCAAACCGGTCGGTAAGAAACGCGTCAGTCTTTGGCCTTTCCCCGCCAGGACGCCGCCGGACGGCATACCGGCCCTTCCCCGGCTCGTTGCGTGGGGTGTGAAATTAATTGACGCGTAAAGGAAGTGAGGAGGGTCCCATGTCTGAACCGGCTGCGCTCCGCAACCGTGCCTGGGGCGGCGAGGTACGGGCCGCGCTCGCCTTCGCGGTACTGCTGCCGGCGGTGCTGCTGACGGCCGACGTGGTGGCCGGCGACAGCGGCTGGCGGCGCGCGGTGGTGTGGATCTGGCTCGGCCTGCTGCTGCTCGTGGTCCTGTGGCCGACCCGGGTCAGCGCCACGCCCGGCCTGCTGACCACCCAGGGGCTGATCCGGCGCCGGCGGGTCCGTACCGACCGGATCGCGAGGGCCGCCTGGCACGACTGCGTCGCCCGGCGGCTCGTCCTGACGGACACGGACGGCGGCAGCGTCGAGCTCGACCCGCAGGTCTTCGCCGACAATCCGCCCCTGTGGTACCGGGTCGGCGAGGACATCGGCACGAGCGTGTCCAGCGGCACCCTGGGCGAGGGCCTGGTCCCGCTGCGCCAGTTCTGCAGCCTGATCGACCGGGAGACGGCCCGCGCGGTCTTCAAGGCCTCCGCGCTGACCTAGTGCTGTGGCCGGCGCCGACCGGACCGCGGCGCGCCGACCGGGACCTGGGTGCCGACCCGGTCCTGCGCAGCGGCTGCCGCGGGGTCCGGCCGGTCAGGTACGGGTGAGGGGGGCGGCCCCGAAGGAGACGTCGAAGCGGTCGCACCAGATGGTGACGCTGGTGTAGTCGGCCGGGTCGACGTCCGCGGGGATCGCGTAGTTCTGGTCGCCCTTGTTGCCCTTCAGCTTGCCGAGGCTGACGTAGCGGCCGTCGTCGAAGACCCGCCAGCCGGCCACGCCCTCCTTCACCGGGGCGTCGGTCAACCACACGCGCAGGTCCGGGCCGTTGCTCGTGTCGAGGTTCTCCAGCCGCAGATTCAGGGAACCGTCGGCGAGGCGCAGCACCTTCACCGTGCCCGTGGTGGTGTGCTCGTGGCTGATCAGCGTGCCCTGGGCGAGGAGCTGCGGTCCCGCGCCGCCGGCCGGGGTGCCGGCCGAGCCGCCGGCCGCCGGGCTCGCGGACGCCGCCGGCAGTGCCTCGCTCACCCGGTCGTCCTGCCAGAGCTTCCACGGCTCGAACCAGTACAGCCCGGCCCCCGCCAGAAGCGCCCCCACCACCAGCACCGCGCCCCACACCCGTCCGCGCCGAATCCCCTTGCCCACTGCCGCTCCCTCACCCTTTGTGACCGTTCCGCCGAGGAGGTCCATCGTCACACGCCGCACACGGCGCGCGGACGGACCACCGGATGACGAAATTCTTACGGGGCGCGCAGCACCGGCCCGGACGGTGATCACGGTCACCGGGACTGGACCTCAACCGCCCTTGAGGGAGCAGGCTTTCGAGCACCCGGGGCGGCCGCGACGGCAGCCCCCGAGCCCGCAAGCCCGCAAGTCTGAAACCCCGCATCGCCAAGGAGTCGTGCCATGTCGGACCCCCGCACCGTCCTCGTCACCGGAGCAACCGGCCGCCAGGGCGGCGCCACCGTCCGTGCCCTCGTCGCCCGCGGCCGCCAGGTGCACGCCCTGGTCCGTGATCCCGACCTACCCGCGGCGCGCGCCCTGCGGGCCCTGGGTGCGACCCCGGTCGCCGGGGACCTCGACGACCCCGCCTCCCTCGAAGCGGCCATGCGGGGCGTGCACGGCGTCTTCAGCGTCCAGCCGATGCCCGCGCCCGGGCCCGAGGGATGCGAGACCGAGGTCCGCCGGGGCAAGGCGGTCGCGGACGCCGCCGCCCGGACCGGTGTCGCCCATTTCGTCTACACCTCCGTCGACGGCGCCGGCCGCCCCGGCGACGTGCCGCACTTCCGGAGCAAGGGCCGGATCGAGCAGCACGTCGCCGAGCTCGGCCTGCCGGCCACCGTGCTCCGGCCCGCCTTCTTCCTCACCAACTTCACGGACATGGGCCCCCGATGGGCCGGCGGCGAACTCGTCCTGTCGCTGGCACTCGCCCCGCACACCGCGCTCCAGCTGATCCACCCCGACGACATCGGCGAGATCGCCGCCGACGTCTTCGACGCCCCCGCCGAGTACCTGGGCCGCACCCTGGAGATCGCCGGCGACCGGTTGACCGGCCCGCAGATGGCGGAGGCCTTCGCCCGCGCCGCCGGCCGCCCGGTACGGTTCCGCTCCCGGCCCGTCGAGGAAGTACGGGCGTACAGCGAGGAGATGGCCGTCATGTTCGAGTGGTTCGGCACCACCGGCTTCCTCGCCGACGTGCCCGCCCTGCGCGCAGCCCGCCCGCACCTGGCGACGCTGGACGACTGGGCGGGCAAGGAGTGGACCGTGCCGACGGAGCCGGCCCGCCCCTCCTGATCGTCCGTTCCCCCGCAGCACCGGGGCGCCGACACCCCGTGGCGCCCTCAGGGCCGGGCGCGGGCGGCGGCGTCCAGCTGGTCCGCGGAGCGCGCCAGGCCGTCCGCCGCCGTCGTACACCGGTCGGCGAGGTCCTCGATGCGCCACCGGAAGGCCTCGGCCTGCGGCCCGTTCCAGTCGAGTGCGCAGGCCCCCGCCCGCAGCCGTCGCGCGTGCTCGAGCAGGGCGGCGGAGTGGGCGCGCAGCCCCTCCGCGGCCGGCAGGCGCGGCAGCGACTCCGGCCGCGGTGCGGGAATCCCGGTCACAGGGTCCTCCAGGGGGCGAAGGCGTTGGTGACGCCGTCCAGGGCGGGGGCCAGTTCGGGGTGGTGCCGCAGCAGCACCGTGACCATGGTGTTGCGGTCGACCCACTCCAGGCCCTCGGCGGTGTACACCTCCGGCCGGTAGTCGGTGGTGAAGAAGCGGTCGCTCTTGAGCCGCCGGCTCGCCATCAGGATGAAGATCCGGAACAGGGAGTCGCTGAAACCGAACCCGGCCGGCCGCGGTTCGGCGAGGTTGCCGACGAGGGTGTCGACGCGGTCGAGCCGCCCCTCGTACAGCTCCTCCAGCAGGGGCGTGTCGTTCGGGTGGCCACCCGTCAGCTCCTCGAAGGAGGTGACGGGCCGCTTGCGCAGCATCCGCCGGTAGGCGTTGTAGCGGGGGATGCCGCGCTCCCGGTCGCGCAGGATGTCGACGGTCCCGAGGTCGATGTGCTCGCCGGTGAGCCGGGCCAGGTTGCGCAGCGCGTCGGGGTGGTTGTGGAGGACCAGGGCGCCGGGGTGGGCGGTGCCGAACGAGGCGAACAGGTCGCTCATGCCGAACGTGTCGATCGCGGTGCGGGTGGTGCGGCCCTGCATCTCGTCGAAGCCGATGGTGGCGCGGACGGCGCCCCCGCGGTGGTCGCGGACCACCAGCTCGTCCGGGATCAGCGGGTGCAGCCGGTACGCGGAGACGAACTCCTCCGTCATCGAGAACGGCGCCGCGTGGTGGTCCGTCGGCGAGCCGAGGATGCCGCTGAGCATCTCGCCCCGGCCGACCCGTCCGTACGTACGGCGGACCCAGCGCGGCAGGACCCCGTACCAGTTGGCGTCCATCGCCCGTTTCAGGACCGGCGTGTCGAGGATGCCGGGCGTCCACTCCACCGTGTGGATCTTCGCCATGAGGGCGGTGTTGACCAGCCGGGCGGTGTGGAAGAGCCGCTCGTCGCCCCACGTCGGATAGTGCGAACGCAGGTAGTCGCAGACGGAGTTGTGCTCCTTCGCGAACAGCGTGTGCAGCAGCGACAGGCCCGTCCAGTAGTCGCTGTTCATGCCGGTCCGGTCGAGGCACTCCTTGCCCGGGCGCGGGTCGGTGGGCAGCCGCCCGTCCTGGAGGATCAGCTTGCCGTGCTCGCCGGTCCGAAGCGAGCGGCAGCGGGCCTCGTCCGAGCCGTAGACCTGCGAGCCGTCCCACCAGTGGGTGACCGTGTTCTCGTACGTCGGCGGGGCGTCCGCGGCGGTGTGGGCGACCGGGTCGGGGCGGGTGCGGTTGATCCGCATCGGGCAGCCGCCGCCGTGCTCGGCCCAGTCGTCGTCCTCGGCGAGCGGGACGGTGAAGGGCTCGGCCTCCTCGTTGTCGCCGTGGTTGGCCCAGCCGTGGTTCTCGAACTGGATCCATGCGGCGGCCAGCAGGTTCAGCGTGGGCGCCGGGACGAAGCCCCGGCGGGCCAGCAGATGCCTGCTGATCTCGCGCGGGCTCGGCGACATCAGCCCCTCCTCGCCCTCCGGGAACACCAGGTGGAGCGGGGCGTTGCGGTCGAGCCGGGTGCCGACCCGGCCCATGTCCTCGTCGTACGGGTCGTAGCCCGAGCCGTCGTACGAGCGGAACGGCGCGGGTTCGACGGTGGGGCGGCGACGCCGCTCGCCACCGGCGCCGTAGGTGTCGTGCAGGTTCTGGCGGCGCAGGTCGTCGCGGAGCACCCGCAGGTTCAGCAGCGCCAGCGGTTGCGGGAGTTCGTGCCAGGCGCGGGTGCGGTTGACCCGGGCGAAGGCGGCCGACCCGAGGCGTTCGAGGAGGCCGGGCGGGCCGTAGCCGGGGGTCTGCGCCGGGCGGGCCGTGCCGGCCTGCCCGGGCACCCCCGTGGAGCCGGAGCGAGAGCTGGAGCCGGAGACGGTACCGGGGCCGTCCGGGGCCGGTGCGGTCTTCCCCCGGCCCGGCCCGGACTGTTCGGTGGAGGCGGTGTCGGTCATGTGGTGGTGGTCCTCGGCGGGTCGGCGACCGGCGGTCGGCGGCGGGCGGTGGGCGGTCAGCGGTCGTAGAGGCGGAAGAGGCGGGTCGCGGTCACCCGGCCCCGGTAGGGGGCGAGTTCGGCGTCGACGTGCGCCCGTGCCCCGGGCACGTCGTGCTCCAGGTTGTGCGCGTACCGCTCGGCGGCGTGGCACAGCGGGAAGGCGTGCGTGTCGTCGGTCCAGGTGAACTCGGTGAACTGCTCCGGCAGCCGGTACGGGGACACCGAGGAGCGGCCCTCCAGGCTGGGCACCACGTCGTGCTCGTTCACCAGCGAACACACCCGCGTCCGCGGGTCGGCGGGCCGCTTGCCGTCGACGGGAGAGCCGATCGCCACGACGTGGGTGACCCGGTACACCTCGCAGAAGTCACGGTCGGCGGCCAGGTTCATCGCGGTGATCCCGCCCAGGCTGTGACCCACCAGGGCGATCTCCGAGCCGGAGGGGACGGCCGTGCGCAGCGCCTTGCACACGGCCCGGGAGTACGGCGTGGCGGGCCGCGCCACCGCGTGGACGGCGCCCAGCAGGTCCTGCGGGCTGTCCCCGCTCAGCCCCGACATGCCGGCGAGCTGGACGACGTACCGCTGGACGCCGTCGGGTCCCACGGCCCGCTGGACCAGCAGGGTGCCGTCGGTGCCCACCGCGTCGATGTTCCGCACGTACCCGGCGATGGTGCCGCCGGTGTCCAGCCGCTCGGTGAACCCGGCCGGAGGGACGAAGGGTTCGGCGCGGCCGGGGCCGCGGTCGAGGAACGCCCAGATCCGGGCGCCGATACCGAGGACAGGCTCGGCGCCGGTGAGGGTGCGGCCGGTGGCGACCTCCCACCCGGCCGCGTCGTTCAGCGGGTTCTCGTCGGTGAGGGCGTTCCACGCGAGGATGTCGGCGAAGGCCGGGGCGAGCAGTGCGAAGGTCCGCTCGGCGCCCTTGCGGCCGAGGATGGCACGGAACACCCGGACCGCCTCGCGCTGACGGTCCTCCGCGACGGCTCTGAGGACGCGGGCGGTGTCGGGGTCCCCCAGCAGCTCGGGGTGGTGGACGGCGGCGGCCCGGATGCGGGCCTTCAGACCCGTCACGGCCAGGGTCACCGCGAGGCTCTCCCGGCTGGTGAACACGCCGACGAGCCGCCCCAGCCCGGCCAGGCCGCGGCCGCGCGGGGCCCAGCCCAGGCCCTTCGGGTCGGTGATCGTCCGCAGCAGGGTGCGCCGGGCGGCGCCGTCGCGGGCCCGCGGCAGCCGGGTGCCGAGGGCGAGTTCGGACGCGTACCGGGACGCCTCCCCCACGCCTTCGGCGGCTTCGGCGAGCAGACGGCACATGTGGTGCAGGGAGTCGACGTCCGGTTCGTGCCCGGTGACGGCGGTCGTGGCATCGGTCATGCGGGTGCCCTCCGGGGCATGGGGGTGTGGAAGGGGGGAGGCGGGCCGCGCGGGCTCAGCGGGCGGCGAGGGCGAGCCGGATGCCGGCCGCGCCGAGCAGGCCCGGCAGTGCCAGGGAGGGGTCCAGCACGGGGCGGCCGCCGCTGACCCGGTGGCCCCGCAGCACCGCCGCGATCAGTGCCGTCGACGTCAGCAGCCCCAGGTGCTCGCCCGGGCAGCGCCCGCCGCCGTGGCTGAACGGCGCCATCCCGGTCTCGTCCGCCGCGCCGGCGCGCAGCCACCGGGCGGGCGCGAACTGGTGGGCGGCCGCGACGTGTTCGGGGTCCCGCTGGTGGAACAGGGCGGGCACCAGAACGGCCGTTCCCGCCGGATAGCGCTGCCCGCGCCACTCGGTCTCGGCGCGGGTGACCCGTACCAGGTCCGGCACGAGCGGGTACAGCCGCAGCGTCTCCCGTACGCAGGCCCGCAACCGGGGCAGTTCCGGGTCCCCGGCGTCGACCTCGGCCCGGACGGCGTCCTGTTCGGCCGGGTGCGCGGAGAGCAGCAGCAGGGTCCGGGCCACGGTCGGGCCGACGGTGTCGAGGGCGAGCAGCCAGTGGTGGGCCTGCCCCACGGGGTCCAGCGCGGCGGCGTCGGGGCCGGCGGCCGACGGGTGCCGGCGGGCGAGCGCGGCGAGGGTGTACGGCTCGGCCCGGGCGGCGTACTCCTCGACGCGGGCGGCGGCCTTCGCGTACAGCGCCTCGGCGGCCGCGGCCCGGCCCTTGCGCATCCGCATCCAGTTGGCCTCCTCGCGGATGGCCAGCAGCCAGCGGGCGAGCTCCTCGTCGCCGGCCGCCGCGTCGCCGAGGACCATGCGGCGGCCGAGCCGGGCCGTCGTGCGGCGAAGCCGTGCGAAGTCCAGCTCCACGCCGCAGGTCAGGGCGGTGGCCTCCTCGTCGACCAGGGCCTGGAACTCCCGGCAGGACGGGTGCACGGGCCGGTCCGCGGCGAGCACCTCGTCGTTGATGCGGCGGCGGTCCTCGCGGGTGTCGCCGTGGGAGCAGATCACCCCGGTGGGCTCCAGCAGCGACAGCCCCCGGTACTTGTCGGGGGCGTCCATGGCCAGGGTGCGCACCGGCATGTCGTAGAACTGCCGGACGTCGGCCTGGTCGAGGAGGACCAGCAGCGTCCCGGACAGTCCGCGCACCTCGACCGGGGCCCCGCCGTGCCGGGCGCGCATGGCCCGCAGCGTCGCCGCCGACCAGCCCTGCTGGCCGAGGGCCGCGTACGCCGAGACCACCTTGGGTCGGACGTGGAAGGCCCCCCGGATGAAGGCGGGCAGGGTGTGCGTCGCCGCGAACCGGACGGTCTCGGCCCGCCCGGCCCGGGCGGGCCGCGGCACGGCGCGCGCGGGCGTGGAGGCGGTGCGGGCGGCGGGCGCGGTGGACGCGGCGGGCGCGGTGGACGCGGTGGCGGCGGTCGTGATGCCGGTGGTGGTGCCGGCGGTGGCGGCGCCGGCCGCGGGGGAGTCCTCGCTCATGCCTCCACGACCTTGCCGGGGTTGAGCAGGTTCTTCGGGTCGAAGAGGCGCTTGAGGCCGCGCTGCAGCTCCAGGCTGACCGGGTCGAGCTCGCGGGTGAGCCACTCCCGCTTGAGGGTGCCGATGCCGTGCTCGCCGGTGCTGGTGCCGCCGAGCGCCAGACCGGCGGCCATGATGTCGTCGTACGCGCGCTGGGCGCGGCGGAACTCGTCGGCGTCCGACTCGTCGAACACGACCGTGGGGTGCAGGTTGCCGTCGCCGGCGTGCCCGAGCGTGAAGACACGCAGCCGGTGGAGGGCTGCGACCTCCTCGATGGTGCCCATGAACTTGGCCAGTTCGGAGCGCGGCACGGCCACGTCCTCGATGAACGCGGTCGGCCTGCCGCCCAGCGTCGCGGCGAACGCCCCCAGTGCCGGACTGACCAGCCGCCGGGCCTCGATGATCCGCCGGGACTCCTCGGCGGTGGCCGAGGTGACCACGTTCTGCGCCCCCGCCCCCTTGCACAGCAGCGTCATCGCGGTCAGCTCGCGGACCGGGTCCGCGCTGTCGCTCTCGACGATCAGCGTGGCGGCGGCGCCGGCCTCCAGCAGCGGGTGCCCGTGGTCGGCCACCGCCTGTGAGGTGGCCCGGTCGAGGAGTTCGAGGGCCGACGGCACGTGGCCGGCGGCGGTGATCGCGGAGACCGCCTCCCCGGCCTGCACCAGGCTCGGGAACTGGGCGAGCAGGGACAGCGCCGGCGGCCGTACGGGCCGCAGCGCCAGGGTGGCGCCGACGATGACGGCGAGGGTGCCCTCGGAGCCGACGAGGAGGCGGGTCAGGTCGTAGCCGGCGACCCCTTTGACCGTGTCCCGGCCGGTGCGCATCCGCCGCCCGTCGGGCAGGACCAGGTCCAGGCCGAGCACGTAGTCCGCGGTGACCCCGTACTTCACGCAGCAGATGCCCCCGGCCCCGGTGGCGATGTTCCCGCCGATGGTGCAGTGCTCCCAGGACGCCGGGTCGGGCGGGTAGCTGAGCCCGTGCTCGGCGACGGCGTCGTTCAGCCGCTTGGTGACGACGCCCGGCTCGCAGCGCACCAGCCGGTTGGCCGGGTCGATCTGCAGGATGCGGTCCATCCGGCCCGTGTTCAGCACGACGCAGCCGTCCACCGCGTTCGCGGCGCCCGCGAGGCCCGTCCGGGCACCCTGCGGGACGACGGGGACGCCCAGCTCGTACGCGGTCCGCAGGATGTGCTGGACCTGCTCGGCGGTCCGCGGGAACGCGACCGTGGCGGGCAGGCCCGCCTCGGAGAAGGGGGCCGCGTCGCGGGCGTGCGCCGAGAGGGTCTCGGGATCGGTGTGCAGGACGTCCGCATGATCGGGCAGGAGCGTGCGCAGACGGGACAGGAGGGGGGTCTCGGGTGACATGCGGGCCTTCCGTTGGTCGGGGCGGGTGGCCGTCGACGGGCTCAGAGGGAGGGGAACTCGGTGTTGACGGGCACGTCGATGAGGACCGGCCCGTCCTGCTGGGCCGCCGAGTCCCGTACGAGCTTGGTGAGTTCGCCCGCGCCCTGGGCCCGGTGGGCGCGCACCCCGTAGCCGGTGGCGACGGCTGTGATGTCGATGCCGGGGATGTCGAGGCCGGGCGCGCCCTGGGCGTGTTCGAGCTGCGCGAACCACTGGAGGATCGCGTAGCGGCCGTTGCTGAGGACGACGAAGGTGACGGGCACCCGGTAGGCGGCGGCGGTCCACAGGGCCTGGACGGCGTAGTGGACCGAGCCGTCGCCGATGACGCACACCACGGGCCGCCCGGGGGCGCCGAGTTGGGCTCCGACGGCCGCGGCGGCACCGAAGCCGAGCCCACCGCCGGCGGAGAACAGGTAGGAGCCGGGGTTCGAGATCCGGGTCGTCTCGTGGAACTGGGGGACGTTGGAGGGCGATTCGTTGACCCAGAGGGTGTTCTCCGGGGCGCCCTGGGCGATCGCCCGCAGGGCGGCGAGCGGGGTCAGGACCCCGTCGCCGGCCTCGGTCTCCGCCCCCGGGGAGGGCGCCTGCTCGTCGGTCGTCGCCGGGGACGCGGACCCGGCGGCCGGGAGCCGGTCCGCGAGCGACCGCGCGGCGAGCGCGAGGTCCGCGACGACCGCGTCCCCGACCGGGGCCTTGGCGGCCTCCTCGGCGTCGCGGGTCAGCAGGACCAGCTCGGTGCCCTCCGGCAGGTGGTCGCCGGGGACGTACGGGTAGTAGCGGAACACCTGCGCGCCGATGACGACGACCAGGTCGTGCCCCGCCAGCTGCCGGCCCAGCGGGCCGATCGCCGCGGTCAACTCCCCTCGGTATTGCGGGTGGTTGCGGGGGAAGGAGACCCGTGCGGAGATCGGGGCCGACCAGACGGGCAGCGCGGTGCGCTCGGCGAGCGCGACCACGGCGTCCCAGGCGCCGGAGGCGTCGACGTCGTCGCCGACGACGAGGACCGCGGAGCGGGCGCGGGAGATCCGCTCCGCGAGGGCGGCGACCGCGGCCGGGTCGGGGGCGGCGGCGTGCGTGATCCGGCGGGCGGCGGCCGCGCGGGCGGCCCGGTCCTCCTGCTCGGTGAGCTCCGCGTCGAAGTCGTCCATCGGCAGGGACAGGAACACCGGCCCGTGCGGCGGGGTTTCGGCGATCTGCACGGCGCGGGCGAGGGCGGGGGCGACGTCCGCGGGGCGCGGCGGCTCGTACGCCCACTTGACGGCCGGCTGCGGGAGCAGGGTCGGCTGCGCGTTGGTGAGCAGGGCCTCCGCGGTGAGCATCGCCCGGTGCTGCTGGCCGGCGGTGACGACCATCGGGGTGCGGTTCGCACGGGCGTTGAGGACGGCGCCCATCGCGTTGCCGGTGCCGGGCCCGGTGTGCAGGTTGGCCAGGGCTGTGGTGCCCGAGGCGAGCGCGAATCCGTCGGCCATCCCGACGACGACGGCCTCCTGGAGGCCGAGCACGTACCGGAAGTCGTCCGGGAACTGCTTGAGCATCGGCAGCTCCGTCGAACCGGGGTTGCCGAAGACCGTGGTGATGCCACGGGCCCGTAGGACGTCCAGGACTGATTCGCGAACCGTGCGCATGGGGATCCTTCCGCGCAGCCGGGGGAGCACTGTCGGTGATCAATCCAGCACACTGCGTGGATCTTTACAAAAGGCCTCCACGGCCACCCCGGACCTGTTATGCGCCCGCACCGACCGCAGTCCTGGCGGGCCCCCGTCGCCCGGGGCGGTTGACGCCCCGTCTACGGGATCGGCCGGATGTCCCTCCTGTAGGTGGCGGGCCCGTTCACCCCATCGGCGGAGCGCACCGGCACGGCCGGGCGCCGGTTCCGGCGCGGACCGTGCGCGCCCGCGCGCTCGACCGCGCCGGCAACTCCCCGCCGCTTCCCGCCACTCCGGCAACACCGGGTACTCCGGCACCCCCCGGCTGCGCTCAGGGGCGGAACCGCAGCGGATGGTCCGCCGGCACCTCCACCACGGCGATGCGCACCCCGTCCGGATCCGCGAGCCACATCTCGATCAGCCCCCACGGCTCCCGCAGCGGCGGCCGCAGCACCTCGGCCCCCCGCTCCCGCAGCTCCTCGTACGCCGCCTGCGCGTCGGCGACCTGGAACCACAGCCGGATCTCGGGCCCGGGAGGGGTGTCGGAGCGGCCGGACAGCTCCAGGAAGCCGCCGCCGAGGAAGTAGACCGTGCCGCGCTCCGGGCCGGTGCCGAACTCGCGGTAGACGGCCAGCCCCAGGACGTCGCCGTAGAAGGCGCGCGAGCGCTCGGGATCGGTGGGACGCAGCAGGACCCTGCTGCCCAGTACGTGCACCATGACGCGAATCTACGCCCGGCGGCCCGGCGCGCAGGGCGCGTTGGCCAGGTGTCGCCGCCACAGGTCGCGGTCGTGCGGGCCGGCCGCGGTCGTGCGCGGGCGGGGCCCCCACGTCCCGCGGGCGGACCGTGTTGTCGGCGCCGCCGCTGACAAGGCTGCGGCCGTCCCGGCCGTACGCGATCGCCTTCACGTCGTCCTGATGGGCGCGCAGCTCGCCGGCGCGCGTGCTGCCGCGCGCCGGATCGGCGGTGTTCCACAACCTCAGGGCCCCGTCGGTGGCGCCGGTGGCCATCAGCCGGCCGTCGGGCCTGAAGGCGAGGCCCGTCACGCTGCCGCGCTCACTGATCCGGCACCGGCGAGCGGCTGCGGCCGGTCCGGCTTCGCCAGGTCCCACACCAGGACGCTGCGCTCGACGGCGGCGTTCCCGCTGCCGGAGGTGGCGCCGGCCAGGAAGCGGCCGTCGGAGGTGAAGGCGACGGGCGGCGCCGACCGCGACGAAGTCGGCCCGGAGGTTGAGGACGACGAGGGCGGCCGCGGGAGTCCGGGCGGTGCCCGCCGCCGGGTGGGCGAGGACCCCCGGAACGCCCACCGCGCCGTCGCCGAGCCGCTCGGCCAGGGCCTGGGCCGAGGCCTCGGCGAGGGCAACGAGGGGTCGTGCCGTGGGGGTGGGCACGGCCTGCGGCCGGCGGGCCGAGCCGGACAGCTCGCCTTGCGCGACCAGCGGCAGCACACCCGCGCGCAGCAGCGAGAACTTGGCCGCCCCGCGGCCTCCGTGTCCAGCCGCGCGGCGAGCAGCTGGAGCGCGGAGGGTGAGGGAGCGCAGCCCGGGGTACGGGCACGGGGCCCGGCGCCGACGCCGGCGCCGGCCCCGCGCGGCCGGAGGGGCAGGGCGGCCCGGTGGGCGTGCGGGCCGTCCTCGACGCCGAGGACGGCGTCGCGTCCCGCGGCGTACGCGGTGCCGCTGTCGCGGAGCCCGGTGTGCAGGACGGGGCGCCCGCCGTCCGGCCCGGGCGGCGCAGGCGACTGCGGGTGACGGCGGGGGGTCAGTCGTCCTCCGCGGTCCTCGGCCGTCGATGGTCCGACCAGTTCGGGGTGGCGCAGCTGCAGCTCGCGGAACCGCTCGCGCCGGTCGGCGGCCAGGGCCTCCTCGGCCGCCGCGTCACCGGCAGTCCCGCGCGGGGGTCGTCGCGTTGTGGAGGCGCGCCCGGCCGCGGCACGGCGGCCCCGCTCCGCTCACGAGGTAGGAGCCGCCGGGTGCACCGGGAAGCGGGTTCGCCCGGGTTCCCCGCTCCCGCCCGCGCCGGCGGCGCCGCGGCTGCGGTCACAACTCCAGGGCGGCCGCGTCCAGCGCCTTGGTGAGGCGGTGCAGGCGGATCTGGAGGTCCCGCATTTCGGCGAGGTCGAACCCGGTGGCGGCGGCGATGCGGCGCGGCACCTCCACCGCGCGGGCGCGCAGCTGCGTACCGGCCTCGGTCAGGACGGCGCGGACGGAGCGCTCGTCCTCCGTGCTGCGCTCGCGGCTTATGAGGCCGGCGGCCTCCAGGCGCTTGAGCAGGGGGGAGAGGGTCCCCGAGTCCAGCCGCAGGCGGTTGCCGAGCTCCTTGACGGGCGTGGTGCCCTGCTCCCAGAGCACCAGCATCACCAGGTACTGGGGGTAGGTCAGGCCGAGGTCCTTGAGGATCACCCGGTAGACGCCGCCGAAGGCCCGGCTCGCCGCGTTCAGGGCGAAGCAGATCTGCCCGTCCAGGCGGAGGAAGTCCTCGTCGCGGAGGGTTTCGGTGGGCAGCTCGCTCATGCCGGCCAGTGTACCCGGGCAGCACGTGCGAGTCATTGAGTTGTGCACAACTGAATTGTGTGCTCTAGTGATGGGTGTCGCGGCGGTCACCGCCCGGCACACCGGAACCACCACCGCGAGAGGAACCCCGATGGACGCGCTGTACACCGCTGTCGCCACCGCCAACGGCCGCGAGGGCCGCACGGTCAGCTCCGACGGCCAGATCGACCTCGCGCTCGCCATGCCCCCGGCGCTCGGCGGCAACGGCCAGGGCACCAACCCCGAGCAGCTCTTCGCCGCCGGCTACGCGGCCTGCTTCGCCAGCGCCCTCGGCCTGGTCGGCCGCCAGGCGAAGGTCGACACCGGCGAGGTGTCCGTCACCGCCGAGACCTCCATCGGCAAGGACGGCAACGGATTCGGCCTCGCCGTCACCCTCCGCGTCGAGCTCCCCGAGGCCCTCGCCGGCGAGACCGGCGCCATGCTGGTCAAGCAGGCCCACGAGGTCTGCCCCTACTCCAAGGCGACCCGCGGCAACATCCCGGTCGAGCTCGTCATCGAGTAACGGACGTGACCGGTGACGGCCGGTCCGGACCCCCGCGCCGGGGCTCCGGACCGGCCGTCACCCGTTGCCCCACCGGTCGGCTCCGGCCCCCATGCCCCCGCGGGACGCCCGCCGTCACCGCGGCCGCCGTCACCGTCACCCGGACATCACCGCCGTGACCCGATCGGGGGCACCGGCCCCGCCCGGTTTTGGCCACGGCGCGCCTCGGGTAGACCGTGCCCACCATGGGCGGCTCCGGCCCGGACCGGCCGGCCGGCGCGCACGCCACCTGGGGGAGGGAACACCGATGAGGGTGGAGGCCGCGGCGGCCGTCGGCGCGTACGTACAGCGGGAACGGGACAGGCTCGTCTCGCGCGAACCGCTCGTGCGCCGGGACCGGCCGGGGGCGGTGAAGGTGATGCGGACCGCCTCCCGCCGGCTGCGCAGCGTCTGGCACACCGTCGAACAACCCGAAACACCCGCGGCGCCGGCCACCGGCACGCCCGCCGGCACGCCCGCCGGCACAGCCCCCGAGATGCCGCCCGGCGGCATGGCCGACGAGTTCACCTGGCTGGGCGAACAGCTCGGCCGCGTCCGACACCTCGACGAGACGGCCCACCGGATCGCGGCCCACGCCCCCATGGCCGGCCGCCCCGCCCGCTGGACGCTGCTGCGCCTGGAGGAGGCGCGCGGCCCGGCCCGCCGCGACCTGCTCGCCGTGCTCGACGGGCCCCGCTACCGGTCCCTCGTCGCCGCACTCGACGCCCGGGCCGACGCCCCGGTCCCGCAGGTCGCCGCCGGGGGCCTCGGCGAGTGGTTCTGCGCGGCCTGGCCGTCGGTGGTCGAGGACTTCGCCACCGCCGCGGCCCTCGCGGACCCCGAGGTCCGGGCGGACGAACTGCACGAGGTGCGCAAGGCCGCTAAACCCGTGCTCGACACCGGCCGCAGCGTGGCCCGCGCGTACCCGGGGCTGCTCCGTGGCCCGCTGCGCGTCCTCGGCGCGCTCCACGACGCCCTCGGCGAGCACCAGGACAGCACCGTCTGCCGGCGCACCGTCGCCCCCTGGCTGGACGCCGCACCGGTCGGCGAAGTCCGCGACGCCCTGCGGGAACTGACGGAGCACGAGCACGCCGCCGCGGCCGCCGTCGAGGCCCGCCTGGCCGTCCTGCACGGCGCGCTCGCGGCGCTGAGCCCCGGCCGCTGACCCGCGGTCACCGGGCCCGGACCGCGCGAGGGACGGGGAGGCGGTGCGCCGGTGGAGCGCCGCGGGGCGGGAACACGGCCGGGGGCCGCCTGTGCGGGCGCCTTCCGGGGACGACACAATGGCCGGTGTTGTTCTCGTTGGACCAGTACGGAGGAGCCGGCACATGCCGAACGAACGAGCAGGGCAGCAGGCGGGCCCGGACGACCTGATCGACGTCGCCCGGCTCGTCACCGCGTACTACGCCCTGCACCCCGACCCGGCGGACCCCGCCCAGCGCGTCGCCTTCGGCACGTCCGGCCACCGCGGCTCCTCCCTCGCCACCGCGTTCAACGAGGACCACATCGCCGCGACCAGCCAGGCCATCTGCGAGTACCGGGCGCAGCAGGGCATCGACGGGCCGCTGTTCCTCGGCGCGGACACCCACGCCCTGTCCGAACCCGCCCGGGTGACCGCCCTGGAGGTGTTCGCCGCCAACGGGGTCACCGTCCTCGTCGACAGCGCCGACGGCTACACCCCCACCCCGGCCGTCTCGCACGCGATCCTCACCCACAACCGGGGCCGCATCTCCGGCCTGGCCGACGGCGTCGTCGTCACGCCCTCGCACAACCCGCCCGCGGACGGCGGGTTCAAGTACAACCCGCCGTCCGGCGGACCCGCCGGCTCCGACGCCACCGGCTGGATCCAGGACCGCGCCAACGAGATCATCACCGGCGGCCTCAAGGAGGTCCGCCGGCTGCCGTACACCCGCGCCCGCGCAGCGGCGACCACCGGCACGTACGACTTCCTCGGCGCGTACGTGCGCGACCTGCCCTCCGTCCTCGACCTGGACGCCGTACGCGCCGCGGGCGTCCGCATCGGCGCGGACCCGCTCGGCGGCGCATCGGTCGCGTACTGGCAGCGCATCGCCGAGGAACACCGCCTGGACCTCACCGTCGTCAACCCGCACACCGACCCCACCTGGCGGTTCATGACGCTGGACTGGGACGGCAAGATCCGCATGGACTGCTCCTCCCCGTACGCCATGGCCTCCCTGATCGAGGGCCGGGACCGGTTCCAGATCGCCACCGGCAACGACGCCGACGCCGACCGGCACGGCATCGTCACCCCCGACGGCGGCCTGATGAACCCCAACCACTACCTGGCCACCGCCATCGACTACCTCTACCGGCACCGCGAGCAGTGGCCGCAGCGCGCCGCCGTCGGCAAGACGCTCGTCTCCTCCGGAATGATCGACCGGGTCGCCGCCGACCTGGGCCGCGAACTCGTGGAGGTACCCGTCGGCTTCAAGTGGTTCGTCGACGGACTGTCCGAGGGCACCCTCGGCTTCGGCGGCGAGGAATCCGCCGGGGCGTCCTTCCTGCGCCGCGACGGGTCCGTGTGGACCACCGACAAGGACGGCGTCATCCTCGCCCTCCTCGCCTCGGAGATGCTGGCCGTCACCGGACAGACCCCCAGCCAGCGGTACGCCCACCTCACCGAGCGCTTCGGCGAGCCCGCGTACGCACGTATCGACGCCCCCGCCGACCGGGAGCAGAAGGCCGTCCTCGGCCGCCTGTCGCCCGAGCAGGTCACGGCCGACACGCTGGCGGGGGAGCCGGTCACCGCCGTCCTCACGCACGCGCCCGGCAACGGCGCGGCCATCGGCGGCATCAAGGTGGCGACCGAGCACGCCTGGTTCGCGGCCCGCCCCTCGGGCACCGAGGACGTCTACAAGATCTACGCCGAGTCCTTCCTCGGCGCCGACCACCTCGCCCGCGTCCAGCAGGAGGCCAAGGCGGTCGTCTCCGCCGCCCTGACCGGCTGAGGCGGCGGCAGGGGCGGCTCCGCGGCCGCCCGAACGGCCGAGAACCGACCGCCACCCCGGCGCCCTCGCCTAGGGTGGCGGACCGGTCGGTATCCGAGCCGGGCGCGGAGGGAGCAGCCATGCGGGGTGGCAGGGTCGCGGTGGTCGGCGGGAGCATCACGGGCTGCGCGTTCGCCTCGGCGGCGGTGCGCGCCGGCGCCGAGGAGGTCGTCGTCCTCGAACGCACCCGGGGCCGCCTCGCGGACCGCGGCGTCGGGCTGTGCGTCCACGACGACCGGGCCGCGGAACTGGCCGCGACCGGCGCACTGCCCGCCGGGATCGCCGCGCACCCGCTGGCCCGCCGCCGGTGGCTGGTCCGCGACGACGCGGCCGGCCCGGCCGGGCGGGTGTTCTGGGAGCAGCCGTTCCCGTTCCACTCCTACCACTGGGGCCTGCTGTGGCGCGGGCTGCGCGAGGCCACCCCGCCGTCGGTGCGCTACCGGCAGGGCGCGGCCGTCGCCGGTGTCGCCGACGCGCCCGGTGCGGCCGGCGGGCAGGCCGAGGTCCGGCTGGCGGACGGCTCCGTCGAGCCGTACGACCTGGTGGTCGGGGCCGACGGCTACCGGTCGGTGGTGCGCGAGGCCGTCTGCCCGGACCACCTGCCGCAGTACGCCGGGTACGTCTGCTGGCGCGGCAACCTGGACGCGGCCCGCCTCCCCGCGGTGACCGGCACCGACCCCGGCACCTGGCCTTCCGACGCGGTCGCCACCGTGTGCTTCCCCGGCGGCAGCTGCGTCGTCTACCGCATCCCCGGCCCGGACGGGCTCCGCGTCAACTGGGTCCTGTACGCCACGCCCCCGCAAGTCGGCTGCCTCCCGTACGACGACCCCACCAGCTTCCCGCCCGGCCGGGTCACGGAGCAGCTCACCGCGCACCTCCACGAGGTCCTGGACCGGCACTTCCCGCCGTACTGGGCCCGGGTCCTGGGGCTGACCGAGCCCGGGGACGTCCACGTCCAGCCCCTCTACGACCTCGCCGCCGACCGCATCACCGCAGGGCGGCTGCTGCTCGCGGGGGACGCGGCGAGCGTGGTGCGGCCCCACACCACCAGCGGTGCCGCCAAGGCCCTCCAGGACGCCTCCGCGTTCGAGGCGGCCTGGCGTGCCGCCGGGTCCTGGGCCGGGCTGGTGGCCGCGTACGGGGCTTCCCGCGGGGCGGCGGGCCGGGAGCTGGTGGCGCTCGCCCGCCGGCTGGGGCGCGCCCAGGTGGAGCGGACCCCCGCCTGGGCGCAGATGGACGGGCCCGCCGCCGACACCTGGTGGCAGGCCCAGCTGGCGGGCGCCCCGGACATCGGCGGCCGCGCCATGACCCCCTGACGGCGGCGCCGGAGTTCCGGGGCTCCGCCCCGGACCCCGCGCCCCGAGCGCCGGCGGGGCTGGATTCGCGGCGCCAAAATCGCCGGGCAGCGGCACGATCCGGCCCGCGCGGCCGTTCGAGCGCCGGGAACGGGGTCCGGGGCGGAGCCCCGGTTCGGGAAGGGGCGGGGCGGGGAGGAGAGCCGCCCGCAGGACCGGGAGGACGGCTCCGCTGTTCACGACGCCACACCTCGGCCTACGCTGGAGTCGGCGGCCGCCTGCGGTGAGCGGCCCGGGCGGTCGCCCCGGCGGCTGCGGGCACGTACCCCTCCTTGTTCCCCGCGCCCGCGGCGCCGGACGCCACCGGCCGCGGCGCCCCGGCGAGGGGCGCGGCGGACCTGGGGGCCGAGGTGGCACAGTGGATGCCATGTGCGGACGCTACGCCTCATCCCGCGCCCCCGAGGACCTCGCCGGCCTCTTCGGGGCCGCCTGGGACCCCCGGGAGACGCTCGCGCCCAGCTGGAACGTCGCCCCCACCGACCCGGTCTGGGCCGTCCTCGAACGCCCCGACCGCGACCGCGACCCCAACCGCGACCCCGACCGCGACGCCGCCCGCGGCAGCGACACTCCGGTGCGCCGGCTGCGCCCCCTGCGCTGGGGTCTGGTCCCCTCCTGGGCGAAGGACGCCTCCGGCGGCGCCCGGATGATCAACGCCCGGATGGAGACGGTCCACGAGAAGCCGGCCTACCGCCGCGCCTTCACCCGCCGCCGCTGCCTGCTGCCCGCCGACGGCTTCTACGAATGGCAGGCCGTGCCCGCCACGGCCACCGCGAAGGCGTACAAGCAGCCGTACTTCATCGCCCCCGAGGACGCCTCGGTGATGGCCATGGCCGGACTGTACGAGTTCTGGCGGGACCCGGCCGTCGCCGACGGGGACGACCCGGACGCCTGGCTCGTCACCGCCACGATCATCACCACCGAGGCCGTCGACGCCGCCGGCCGGATCCACCCCCGCATGCCGCTCGCGCTGGACCCCGGCGACTACGGGGCCTGGCTGGACCCCGCCCACCAGGACGTCGACGCACTGCGCGCCCTGCTCCACACCCCGGCGGACGGCCGGCTGGAGGTCCGCCCGGTCTCCACCGCGGTCAACAGCGTCCGCAACGACGGACCCGACCTCCTCCGACCGGCCCCGGCCCCCGCACCCTGACCCGCCGCCTCACGGTGCCCGTACCACCAGCGCCCGCGGCGCCCGGGCCGGGGGAGCGGGCAGCCGGAGCGGGCGCCGGCCCGGCGTCAGGGAGCCCAGCACCCGCGGCCCGCCGGCCCCGGTGCAGCGGGGGGCGTTGCCCGGCAGCCCGTGCAGCGTGAGGTAGCCGAGGACGGCGAACGCGTACGCCTCCTTCGCCGCCGCGGGCAGGCCCAGGTCCTCCGAGCCCCGCACGGCCGTGCCGCCCGCCAGCTCCTCACGGAGCATCCCCATCAGCACCGGGTTGCGGACCCCGCCCCCCGACACGAAGACCTCGGTGGTCCGCAGCGGGCGCAGCGCACCCGCCACCGTGCGGGCGGTCAGCCGCGTCAGCGTCGCCACGAGGTCCGGCGGCGAGGGCGCCGGCCCCGGGGACCCGGCCAGCACGGTCCGCAGGTAGTCCGCGTGGAACAGTTCCTTCCCGGTGGTCCGGGGCGGCGGCAGCCGGTAGTACGGCTCCGCGAGCAGCCGCTCCAGCAGCGGCCCGTCGACCCGTCCCGCGGCGGCGAGCGCACCGTCCTCGTCGTACGCGAGCCGCCCGCCGGTCAGGTCCCGGACCGCGGCGTCGACCAGTGCGTTCCCGGGCCCGGTGTCGAACGCCACGGGTTCGCCGCCGGCCGGCAGCGCCGTCACGTTGGCGATGCCCCCGATGTTCAGGGCGGCGGGCACACCCGGCCGGCCCCGCAGCAGCATCAGGTCGACCAGGCTCACCAGCGGCGCGCCCTGCCCGCCCGCCGCCACGTCCCGCGGCCGGAACCCGGAGACGACCGGGCAGCCGCTGGCCTCGGCGATCCAGGCCGGCTCGCCCAGCTGGAGGGTGCCGTGCACCCGGCCGGCCTCGGCCCAGTGGAACACCGTCTGCCCGTGCGAGGCGACCAGCTCGGCCCGTCCCGCGCACAGTCCGCGGTCGGCGCGGGCCGCCGCGGCGGCGAAGGCCTGCCCGATCCACGTGTCCAGGCGGCAGACGTCGGCCAGGGTGGTGGGGGCGGGCGGCAGGGCGGCGGCGAGGGCGCCGCGCACCTCGTCCGGGTACGGGTCGCTGACCATGCCCAGCGGGGTCAGGTACAACGTGCTGCCGTCGCCGTCGCCGTCGCCGTCGCCGTCGCCGTCGGTCAGGGCCAGGTCGGCGGCCGCGGCGTCGATCGCGTCGTACGAGGTCCCCGACATCAGTCCGATCACCCTCATCGCAGCGGCTCCAGGTGGTCGTCGCCGCCCAGGGTCAGCAGGGCTACGGTGCTCACGGCGCAGGCCCCGGCCGCGTAGAAGGCGGGCACGTCCGGACTGCCGGTCCGGGCGGTCAGCGCGGTGATGACGAGGCCCGCGCACCCCGAGAACACGGCGTTGGACAGGGCGTAGGCCACGCCCAGGCCGGTGCAGCGGATCCGGCGCGGGAACATCTCGGCGAGCATGGCCGGTCCCGGCCCGGCGAGCAGGCCGACCAGTACCCCGGCGAGCAGCACCGCGCCCGCCTTGGCGCCCGTCGCGGCCGCGGGGGAGTGGAGCAGGCGCAGCAGCGGGAAGGCGAGCAGGACCACCGACAGGGCCCCGAACACCATCACCGGGCGGCGGCCGATCCGGTCGCTGAGGGCTCCGGCGGGGAGGATGGCCGCCGCGAAACCGAGGTTGGCGAGGGCGGTGGCGAGAAGGGCGTCCCGTACGGAGGCGCCGAGGACGGTCTGCAGATGGGACGGCAGGACGACGAGGAAGGTGTAGCCGGCCGCCGACCAGCCCATGACCCGGCCGATGCCGAGGACGACGGCGTACACCACCGGGGCCGGGCCGGGCGCCCCGGCGGACGGGAGCCAGCCGGCCCGGTCCGGTCCGGCGCCGGCCACCGGGGCGACCGGGGCGGGGACCGGCGGCTCCTCCACCCCGGTGCGCAGCCACAGCGCCACCGCGCCCAGCGGCAGGGCCAGCAGGAACGGGATCCGCCACCCCCACGCGTACAGGGCCGCCGTCGGCAGCACGGTCGCGAGGAGGGCGGCCGTGGCGGCCCCGGCCAGCAGGCCGAGCGCGACGGTGAAGGACTGGAAGGCGCCGTGCAGGCCGCGCCGGCCGGGCGGCGCGTGTTCCGTCATCAGGGAGACGGCGCCGCCGAACTCGCCGCCCGCGGAGAGCCCTTGCAGCACGCGCAGGACCGTCAGCAGTACGGGGGCGGCCACGCCGATCGCGTCCCGGGTGGGCAGCAGCCCGATCGCGGTGGTGGCGAGGGTCATGACGGTGACGGACGCGACGAGGGCGGGCCGGCGGCCGGCCCGGTCGCCGAGTCGCCCGAACAGCAGGGCTCCGACGGGCCGGAAGAAGAACGCGAGCGCGAAGGAGGCGTACGTCGCGAGGAGCGCCCCGGCTCCGCCGGCCGGGCCGCGGGCGGCGAAGAAGTTGTCCGCGATGACCGTGACCAGGCAGCCGTAGACGCCGAACTCGTACCACTCGACGAGGTTGCCGACACAGCCGGCGAGCAGGGCCCGCCGTGACCGGGCGGTACGGGCGTCGGCGATGGCCGGACGCAGTTCGAGAGGGCTCACCCGTGCTGCGTGCCCCCTCGGCGCCCGCCCGACGCCTGCGCGGGACACGGTTCAGCAGAACGGCGGCGGACAGGCGGGTGACCGGGAGGGGGCGGGGCCGGGCGGGTCAGCCGGCCGACTGCCAGACCGTGGTGATGTTGCAGAACTCGCGGATGCCGTGCCCGGACAGCTCCCGGCCGTAGCCCGAGCGCTTGACGCCGCCGAACGGCAGGGCGGGGTGCGAGGCGGTCATGCCGTTGACGTAGATGCCGCCCGCCTGGAGGTCGCGGACGAACCGTGCGACGTCCTCGTCGCTGCGGGTCCACACGTTCGAGCTGAGCCCGAACGGGGTGTGGTTGGCGCGAGCCACCGCCTCGTCGAGGTCCGCGACCCGGTAGAGCGTGGCGACGGGCCCGAAGGTCTCCTCCAGGTCGATGCGCATGTCCGGGGTGATGCCGGCGAGCACGGTGGGCTCGTAGTACCAGCCCTGTTCCAGCGCCGGCGGCCGGCGCCCGCCGCACAGGACCTCCGCGCCGCCGCGTACCGCGTCGTCGACGAGCTCCTCCAGGTCGGCCCGGCCCTTCTCGGTGGCGAGCGGGCCGACGTCGGTGGTCTCCAGCATCGGGTCGCCGACGGCCAGGGCCGCCATGCCGGCGGTGAAGCGCTCCGCGAACTCGTCGTACACGTCGGCGTGCACGATGAACCGTTTGGCGGCGATGCAGGACTGGCCGTTGTTCTGCACCCTCGCGGTGATCGCCGTCCGTACGGCCCGCGCGATGTCGGCCGACGGCATCACCACGTACGGGTCGCTGCCGCCCAGCTCCATGACCGTCTTCTTGACCTCGTCGCCCGCCGTGGCGGCGACCGCGCGCCCGGCCGGCTCGCTGCCGGTCAGGGTGGCCGCGGCGACCCGGCGGTCGCGCAGCACCCCCTCGACGGCGTCGGAGCCGATCAGCAGGGTCTGGAAGCAGCCGTGCGGGTAGCCGGCCCGCTCGAAGAGGTCGCCGAGGTAGATGGCCGTCTGGGGGACGTTCGAGGCGTGCTTGAGCAGGCCGACGTTGCCCGCCATCAGCGCGGGCGCGGCGAACCGCACCACCTGCCAGAGGGGGAAGTTCCACGGCATGACGGCGAGGACCACCCCGAGCGGCCGGTAGTGGGTGCGCACCGTCGAGGCGCCGCTGTCGCGGACGTCGGCGTCCACCGGCACCTCGTCGGCGAGCAGGCCCTCGGCGCGCTCGGCGTACCAGCGCATGGCCTTCACGCACTTCGCGGCCTCGGCGCGGGCCGCCGCCAGCGGCTTGCCCATCTCGGTGGTCATCGTCCGCGCGATGTCCTCGTTGTCCCCCTCCAACAGGTCGGCGGCGCGCAGCAGCAGCGCCGCCCGCTCGGCGAAGCCGGTCCTGCGGTACGACTCGAAGGCGCGCGCGGCATCGGCGAGGCACCGCTCGATGCCGTCGGGCCCCAGCGTGTCGAAGGTGCGTACCGTCTCGCCCGTCGCGGGGTTCACCGTGGCAATCGGCATCCTGGCTCCTCGTCCGTGTCGCCCTCGGCCCCGGCCCTCCGTGTCGGCCGGCGACCGCCTCCTCGACCCTGCCCCGTGGGGCACACCCGCGCAACGCGGCGCGCGTGGGGGCCGGGTGCGGGGCCGCGTACGGGCGAGCGCGCTCGGCGACGGCGCCCCACCGCACACCGGCCGCCGCAGACCCGGCCGCCGGGGACCCGTCCGCCTCACGCCCGGGCGGACGCGCCCCGGGCCGGGGCGGACGCACCCCGGGCGCCCCGGACCGCGGGGGACGCGCTGCGCACCGCGGCGGCCAGGTCACGCGTCCCGGAGTCCTCCGGGAGCCGCCAGACACGGGGCCCGCCCTGCGCATCCGCCCCGGCCGCCGGTTCGAGCCGCCGGCGGCGTCGCAGCAGGACCGAGTCCAGGGACAGGGAAGGGGCCCCGGCGAGCACCAGCGGGGTCCACGCCATCAGGTAGGCCAGGTCGTTGCCGTAGTAGTACGGGGTCGCCGCCCAGCTGACGGTCAGCCACAGGCTCAGCGAGATCAGCCCCCCGCCGAGGGCCGCGATCCGGGTCAGCAGACCGGCGAGCACCCCCAGCCCGACGACCAGTTCCCCGACGGCCATGGCGAAGCCGAAGCCGACGGGGTCGCCCAGCGCCAGGTCGACCAGGCCGGGTACGGCCGCGGCATCCCGCACGGACTGCATCTGCTGACCTATCGAGCCGTCGCCGGCGGCCGACAGGAAGGCCGGGTCGGTCAGCTTGTCCAGGCCGGCGTAGACGAAGGTGAAGCCGAGGAAGAGCCGCAGCGGCAGCAGGGCGTGCCGGGCGGCGTGCGCGCGCACGACGGAAATGAGCGGGCGCGACGGGTCGTTCGCCGGGGTGCTCGTCGAGGTGTCCATACGCACCACACGGCCCGGGTGCCGCCACGGTTCGATCACATCCGATGCGAAGAAGCATGAACCGGCCACGGCGGACGGGCGTGTTCCTGTTGAGGTCGGGGAGACATACGATGCCCCGGTCCGCTTCCGGGACGAGAAGGAGACACGGTATGGGCAACACCACACGCCGGCGCACGGTCCTCGCGGCGGGTGCCGCCGGCCTGGCGGGCGCAGCGCTGAGCGGCTGCGGCGCCGACGGCGGTTCCGAGGCCTCCGGCGCGCAGGACGCCCCGGCCCCGGCCGGCTCGCAGGCGGGTGCCCCCGCACCGGCCGGTTCGGCCGCGGCCCCGGCGCCCGCGGGCGGTGGCAAGGCCCTGGCGCGCACCGCCGACATACCGGTCGGCGGCGGCAAGGTGTTCAAGGACCAGAAGGTCGTGGTGACCCAGCCGACCGCGGGCCAGTTCAAGGCCTTCTCGGCGACCTGCACGCACGCGGGCTGCTCGGTGGCGTCGGTGACGGACGGGAACATCGTCTGCCCCTGCCACCAGAGCCTGTTCAAGGTGTCCGACGGCTCGCCCGCGGGCGGCCCCGCGACCCGCCCGCTGGCGCCCGCCAAGATCACCGTGGCCGGCGACAGCATCACCCTCGCCTGACGGAGGCGGATGCCGCGGCCGGGCGCGGGGGCGACGGTCGCGGGGTGGCGGCGGCCCGGGCCGTACCGCCGCCACCCACCAGGCGTGTCAGGAGGCGCGGTTGCCGAGGGCGGACACCGCGGCGACCACCCGGTCCCAGAACCGGTCCGCGTCCAGGGCGGTCGCCACCTGCGCGTTCACCGGCCGGCCCGTACGGGCGTGCAGGTCGACGACGGTCGCACCGCGCGTGAACCGGCCGGCCAGTTCCACCACGACGTTGGCGCCCACGCAGTGCACGATCCCCGGCTCGATCACCCGGGCCACGGCCACCGGATCGTGCAGCGGCGGGTCCGTGAACCCGTACAGCTCGCGGTAGGTGGAAGCGAAGAAGGTCAGCAGTCCGGCACAGACCCGGCCCAGCTCGGTCCCCAGGTCTTCGAAGCGGGCCACCACCTCGGGCGTGGCGAGCGCCTGGTGGGTGACGTTGAGCCCGCACATGGTCAGCGGGACGCCGCTGCGCAGGACGATGTCGGCGGCCTCCGGGTCGGTCCGGACGTTGAACTCGGCGGCCGGGGTCCGGTTGCCGCGTTCCGTGGAGCCGCCCATGAGGACGATCTCGCGGATCCGGGCGGCGTCCTGCGGGTAACGGGTCAGCAGCAGCGCGATGTTGGTGAGCGGGGCGGTCGGGACCAGGGTCACCGGCTCCGGATGCTCGTTGAGGATCCGGTGCATCAGGTCCACGGCGTGCTCGGGCACCACGTCCACCGCCGGTTCGGGGAAGGCGGGGCCGTCCATGCCGGACACGCCGTGCACGTCGTCCGCCACCGCCAGCGGCTGGACCAGCGGCCGGTCGCAGCCCGCCGCGACGGGCACGCCGGTGATGCCGGCGACCGTGCAGACCCGCCGCGCGTTCAGGGTGGTCTTGGCGAGCGTCTGGTTGCCCGCCACGGTGGTGATGGCGAGCAGTTCCACGGCCGGGTCGCCCGCCGCCAGCATGATCGCGAGGGCGTCGTCGTGCCCGGGGTCGCAGTCGATGATGATCGGTACGGGCGGTGCGGCGGACGCGGACGGTTGGGGCATCGAGTCTCCTCGGATCGCTGATCCCGGCGTGATCAGTGTGCCCCTGCGGTGCGGAGGGGGCCAGCAGGCCCGGGGGATGCCGCGGCCTGCCGCCGCATCAAACCGGCCACCCCGTCGGGCACTTCGTCTCCTGCTGCTGCCGCGGGCGGCACGGGTGGTGCGGGCGGCGCGGGTGGCGCACCGGGGCGCCGCCTCAGGACGGTACGAGCGTCCAGACGTGCGGCGGGCCTTCGGTGCCCTCCCGGACGCGCAGGCCCGTGCCGATCCGGGCCAGGAGCTCCCGCAGCCAGCGGGAGTCCTCGGGCGAGGCGGGGCCCAGGCGCAGCAGCCGGGCCTGGAACGCCGTGATCCCGAGGCTGGTGAGCCGGCCGGTGTCCGGGTCCAGGGAGGTTAGGTAGGCCAGGCGCAGGTCGTCGCGGTACTGCTCGTGGCCGCTGATGCCCTCGTAGTCGTCGATGAAGTCGCCGCAGCCGTACAGGACCAGCCGGCCGCGGTACAGCTCCAGCGGGCGGGGGTGGTGCGAGGAGTGGCCGTGCACGAGGTCGACGCCGCCGTCGACGAGGGCGCGGGCGAAGGCGGTGTGGTCGCGGGGCAGCGCGTAGCCCCAGTTGGAACCCCAGTGGACCGAGGCCACGACGAGGTCCCCGGGACGCTTCTCCTGCCGTACCCGCTCGGTCAGTTCGCGCGCCGCCGCCGCGCCGGGCCCGGCCACGTACGCGACCCCGGACCGGCTCCGGCTCGCGGCCCAGTCGGCCGGGATGCCGCTGGAGGGCATCCCGAACGAGAAGACCAGCAGGCGGCGGCCGCCGCCGAGCGGGACGGCGGCCGGCGCGGCGGCCTCCGCGGCGTCGTGGCCCGCGCCGGCCGTCCGCAGCCCGGCGCGGGACAGCGTGCGGAGCGTCTCGCGCAGCCCGCGGCGGCCGAAGTCGAGGACGTGGTTGTTGGCCAGCACGCACACGTCGGGGCGGGCGGCCGCCAGGCAGGGCAGGTTGTCGGGGTGCATCCGGTAGTGGACCGCCTTGCCGGGCGCGAAGTCGTCGCTCCGGGTGACGGAGGTCTCCAGGTTGATCACCCGGGCGGCCGGCGCGGCCGCGTCGAGCACCCCGAGGGCGTCCCCCCACGGCCAGTCGAAGCCGACCGGCAGCGGCGGCAGCGGCCCGTTCACCGCCTCCGCCAGCCCCACGTAGTCGCGGGCGTCCTTGACGTACCCCTCCCGCAGCTCCGGATCACCGCGGCCGGGCAGGACCTGGTCGACGCCGCGACCGAGCATGACGTCGCCGCACAGGAACACCGTGACCGCATCGGCACCCACATCCCCAGGCTAGGACCACCGCCGCGACCGGTGCGGGCCGTCACCCGGCCGTGGCCGGCTCAGCCCTGCTCCGGCAGGTGCGGAACCCGGTCCACGGCGCCGGTGACGACCATGCCCCCGTGGCTGTGCCCGACCGGGACGGCACCGGTCACGTCCGCGCCGGGCCGGGCACCCGTGACGAGCACGTAGGTCGGCATCGCCACTCCTGAAGAGGCCGGGAACGAAGGACGGACTTGCCGCTGGTGCGGCCGGACTGGGAGAGCTCCTGCGCCCTGCCCGCCTCCGCGGGCGGCAGCACCTCCGCGACGTGCGGGCGCAGGGCGCCCCGCTCGACGGGGCTGGGCACCGGCGCGTCCCTGCGCCGCCGCATGGCGCTGGCGACCGGTGTGGCACCGCTGGCCCACCGGCGGACCTTCCGCGCCAAGGCGTCGGCCGGCGCCGGGAGCTGACACCGTCCCCGGCCGTTCCGTCCCGGGCGCGCCCCCGCGCCGCCCCGGGGCAGACCGTGCCCCGGCGGCGCCGCGGGGGCACCCTGGAGGTATGGGCCGGGCCAACGAAGAGGTGGAGGCACTGCTCCGGGAGTACGCCGACCTGATCGCGATCAGCGGGGCGGACGCCTTCAAGGCGCGCGCGTACGAGAAGGCCGCCCGCGCCATCGGCGGCCACCCGGCCGACATCTCCGGCCTCGACACCAAGGGCCTGATGGAGATCCCGAACGTCGGCCGGTCCATCGCCGAGAAGGTCGAGGCCTATCTGCGCACCGGGCACATCCCCGAGGTCGACGCCTCCCGGGCCGCCATCCCGCCCGGAGTGCGCGAACTGACCCGCATCCCCGGGCTCGGCCCCCGCAAGGCCCTGGTGCTGCACCAGGAGCTCGGGATCTCGTCCGTCGCGGAACTGGAGGCCGCCCTGCACGAGGAGCGGCTGCGCGACCTGAAGGGCTTCGGGGAGCGGACCGAGGAGAGCATCCTCCACGGCATCTCCCTGCTCCGGCAGGCCGGCGACCGCATCCTGCTGGACGCGGCGACGGAGATCGCCGAGGAGATCGTCGCCGAGCTGTCCCGCGTCCCGGGCTGCGTACGGTGCACGTACGCGGGCTCGCTGCGGCGGATGCGGGAGACGGTCGGCGACCTCGACGTCCTCGTCGCGGCCGACCGCTCGGAGCCGTTCATGACCGCCCTCAGGGGCCTTCCCGTCACCGCGGAGGTCATCGCGCACGGCGCGAAGAAGACCTCCGTCCGGACGGCCGCCGGCCTCCAGGTCGACCTCCGCGTCCTGCCGCCCGCCTCCTGGGGGGCGGGGCTCCAGTACTTCACCGGCTCCAAGGCGCACAACATCCGCACCCGCGAGCTGGCCGTACGGCACGGGCTCAAGCTGTCCGAGTACGGGCTCTTCGACGCCGAGAGCGGCGAGAACCTCGCCTCCGTGACGGAGGAGGAGATCTACGCCCGGCTCGGCCTGCCCTGGATCCCGCCGACGCTCCGCGAGGACCGCGGGGAGATCGCGGCAGGGCTGGCGGGGGAACTACCCGACCTGGTGACCGAGGCCGACATCAAGGGCGACCTGCACACCCACACCGACCTCACCGACGGCCTCGCCACCCTGGAGGACATGGTCGCCGCCGGCGCGGCGCGCGGGTACGCGTACTACGCCGTCACCGACCACGCGCCGGACCTCGCCATGCAGCGGATGACGAAGGAGAAGGCCCTCGAACAGCGGGAGCGGGTCCGCGCACTGGACCGCACCGTGCGCCGGATGCGGCTGCTGCACGGCACGGAGCTCAACATCGGCCCGGACGGCGGCCTGGACTGGCCCGACGAGTTCCTCGCCGGCTTCGACCTGTGCGTGGCCTCCGTCCACTCCCACTTCGGGCAGAGCAGGCAGGCCATGACCCGGCGCCTCATCCGCGCCTGCGAGAACCCGTACGTGGCCGTCATCGGGCACCCCACCACCCGGCGGATCGGCAAGCGGCCCGGCGTGGACGCCGACTTCGACGCGGTCTTCGAAGCCTGCGCCCGCACCGGAACGGCCCTGGAGATCAACGCCCATCCGGAGCGGCTCGACCTGTGCGACGAGGACGTCCTGCGGGCGAAGCGCCACGGGGTGAAGTTCGCCGTGGACTCGGACGCGCACGCCACCGTGCACCTGCCCTACCTGCGGTACGGGGTGGGTACCGCCCAGCGCGGCTGGCTGACGAAGGACGACGTCGTCAACGCTTGGCCGTGGGCGCGCCTCCAGCGGTTCCTGCGCGCGAAGCGCGTCTAGCGCACTGGTCGGCCGCCTTCCCGGCCCGGGGCCGCGGCCGGTCGCCGTCGGCCGGGGCGGTCCACGCCGTGTGCGGGGCCCGGTCGGCCGCGGGCAGCAGCACCACCGCCAGCGCCGCGCAGCCCGCCGCCAGTGCGAAGGCCGGCGGATAGCCCCGGTCCGCGATCAGGGCACCGGCCAGCGGCGGGACGAGGACGATCGCGGTGTGCTGCCCCATCCCGTGCACGCCCAGGGCGCGGCCCGCCCAGTCGGGGCCGGCGTACTCGGCGACCGCGGTGTTGTGCAGCCCGTTCGTGCTCACGGTCAACGCCGAAGCCAGCAGCAGGGCGGCGGTGCCGACGGGGGAGTCCAGGGCCGTCCCGGCGGTGAGCAGGGCCAGGTCCGCGGCCGTGGCCGCGGCGAGCCACCGCATCGGCCGGATCCGGCTGCCCACGGCGTCCGACCACCAGCCGGCCAGCAGGCGCACCGCGGCACCGGCCAGGTTGACCGCGGCCAGGACGGCCCCGGCGGCCGCAGCGGACCAGCCGCGCGCCCCCGTCAGGAACAGCAGCGCGAAGCCCGTCACCACGAACTGCGGCACGCACAGCGCGGCCGCGACACCGTGCAGCCTCCACAGGTGGCCGCCCTCCCGGTACGGGGCGGGGGCGCGGGCGCCCGCCGGCCGCACGGAGCGCGGCGGGTCGACGGCGAACAGGGCGGTCGCCGCGCCGGTCGCCCCGCACAGCACGGCGGACAGTCCGAGGGCGGCGGCGAGACCGCCGTACTGGGCCAGCGGCGGCATGACGGCGGCCGCCAGCGCGGTGCCCAGCGGCTGCGAGGCCTGCCGCACCCCCATCGCCACACCGCGGCGGTCCGGCGGGAACCAGCCGATGACCAGCCGCCCGGAGGCCGAGTTGACGGACGACCCGAAGGCCCCGGCCAGGACCAGCAGGACGCCCAGCACCAGCGTGCCCTCCGCGACGGCCGCACCGGCCATCGCCGCGGCCGCGGAGAGCAGCCCGGCTCCCAGCGCCAGCCGCTCCCCGTACCGGTCGGCGACCACGCCCCACCCGACCAGCCCGAGCAGGATCCCGGCGATCGGACACGAGACCAGCACCCCCGCCCCCGCCAGCGACACCCCGAGGTCCTCCCGGAACGCGGGGATCAGGTACGCGAGGCCGTAGAGCGCCGTCGTACTGGCGGTCTGGCCGCCGGTGCCCAGGGCGAGCATGAGCCAACTGCGCGAAGTCCGGTGCGTGTTCACATGCGCACTCTAGTGAGTCAACCGATATATGAGACGAAACGTTTTGTATGTCGAGACGCCCGGAGGGGTTGTCGCACCGGTCGGGCCGGGGCGGCCGTGGCAGCCGGCGGGGCGGCCGCCGTGACGGAACGGTCATGGAGCGGTCATACCTCGCGCATGCGCGACACGCAGGCTGGGCCCCGACCGGAGGAGCCGGGGTCGGCCCGGCCCGCCCCGGTACGGAAGCGGCGGGCGAGGAGAAGGAGAACGGCATGGCAAGGGGCGTACGACGGGCGGCGGCCACCGCGGCGGTGGCGCTCGCCGCCGGATCCCTGTCCGCGTGGATCGCCGTCGCGGGCGACGGCGACGGGCTCCACGTGACGACCGCGAGCCGCTTCGCGTCCGGCTACCTGCCGTACGCGGCCGTCGTCGTCCTGGTCGCGGCCACCGCCCCCACCGCCGTGCACGCCGTGCTCCGCGCCGTGGCCTCCCAGCTGCTGATGATCGGGGGCTACTACACCTGGGGCCCGATGATCACCTTTCACCGCACCCCCACCCAGGCCGCGCACTACGCCCTCCAGTGGGCCCTGGTCGCGGTGACCGCCGTGCCCGCGGCCGCCCTCGCGGCCTTCGCCCTCGCGCGCGGTGCCCGCCGGCTCGCAGCCGTACCGGCCCGCAGCCGTACCGGCCCGCAGCCGGTAGATCACCCCGTACGCCGCCGGTGACGGGCGCGGCGGGATGACGCGCGGCCCGGTTTACCCGTTCCGGGGTCGGGCAGGCGCTGGCGACCACCGGCCGACCAGGAGGCCGCACCCATGAGCCACGCCCCTACGCCCCACCCGGAGGCCGCAGCCGGTGTGCCCACGGGCACCGACCCGGACACCGGCCCCGGCACCGGTCGTGATGCCGGTCTGCCGCAGGACCACACCCAGGCCATCCTGGAGGCGACCAAACGGGTCGGCACCCTGCTCAAGGCCACCGGCAAGCCCTTCGCCCTCGCCGGCAGCGTGGCCGCGTTCGCCCACGGCGTCCCGGCCCGCTTCCAGCACGACACGGACTTCTGCCTGCGCCGCGAGGACGCCCCGGAGGTCATGGAAGCCCTGGCGGAGGGCGGCGTCCGGCTCCGCGAATCCTCCGAGGACTGGCTGGTCAAGGGCCGGTCCGACGGCGAGGACATCGATCTGATCTTCGAGCTCGCCCGCCGGCCGGTCGGCAGCGCACTGCTCGCCCGCGCCGAGGTCCGCTCCGTGGACTCGGTGTACATGCCGGTCCTCGCCCCCACGGACCTCATGGACAGCCTGCTCGCCGCCCTCACCGAGCACTACTGCGACTTCGGCTCCCTGCTGCCCACCGCCCGCGTCCTGCGCGAGCGCATCGACTGGGACCGGCTCGACCGCGCCCACCGGGCCGATCCGCTGCCCGACGCCTTCCTGTACCTCCTCGAACGGCTCGACATCATCGGCCCGCGCGAACACGGCCGGCAGCAGCCGCCCCGGAAGGAGCCGCAGCCATGACCGTCCCCCGCCCCGGGCCCGCTGCGTCCGCGCCGGCCGCCGGCGCCGTCACGTACCGCGTCGAGCACCTGCGCGACCGGCTCGCCCGCGACGACGTCGCCGAACTCGGCGTCCAGATCGACCTGAGCGGCGGGACCCCCGTCCTGTCGGGCACCGTCACCACCCGCGCGTGCCGGGACACGGTGCTGCGCATCGCCGCCGAGGAGCTGGCCGGGCTGCCCTGGCGGCACGACGTACGTGTCGTCAGCGTGCAGCCGCCCTCGCAGGCGCAGGAGGAAGACCTGCCATGACCCGTGTCGCTGCCGTCGGTGACATCCACCTGGCTCCCGGGAGCGAGGGCCTGCTGCGGCCCGCCTTCGACACCCTCGGCGACTGCGCCGACCTGCTGCTCCTCGCCGGCGACCTCACCCGGCACGGCACCCCCGAGGAGGCCGCGGTGGTGGCCGGGGAGGTACGGGGGCTGCCCGTGCCCGTGGTGGCGGTGCTCGGCAACCACGACTACCAGAGCGACCGCCAGGACGAGGTCGCGGACGTCCTCCGCGAGGCCGGGGTGGCGGTCCTGGAGGGCACCTCCGTACGCACCGGCACCGGCGTCGGCGTGGCCGGCACCAAGGGCTTCTGCGGGGGCTTCGCCGGGCGCTGCGCCGGGGACTTCGGCGAACCCGAGATGAAGGCCCTCGTCCGGACCACCCGCGAGTCGGCCGAGGGGCTGCGCCGGGCCCTGGACGGCCTGGCCGAAGACGGCTGCGCCGTGCGGATCGCCCTCACCCACTTCGCCCCCGTACCGGACACGCTGGCCGGGGAGCCGCTGGAGATCTACCCGTTCCTCGGCAGCTACCTGCTGGCCGAGGCGATCGACGCCGCGGGCGCGGACCTGGCCCTGCACGGCCACGCCCACCACGGCACGGAGCACGGGATGACGGCGGGCGGGGTCCTGGTCCGCAACGTCGCCATGCCGGTCATAGGCCGCGCCTTCGCCGTCTACCACCTGGATCATGCGCGGGCGGGGAGCGCGGGCAGCCCGGCGGAGACCGGGCGACGGCCCTGAAACGAGCCGCGAGGCCGCGCCCCGCGCCCCCGCAGCCGCACCCCTGACCGGCCCGCGTCCGCGATCCGGGGGACGGGCCTCGCGGAGATCATCCGGTCGTTAGGGTGGGCGGGTGGCAGAGGCGAACGGGGCATTGATAGGCGGCCGGTACCAACTCCTCGACCTCATCGGCCAGGGCGGTATGGGCCGGGTCTGGCGGGGGCGGGACGAGACGCTCGGACGGGAGGTCGCGGTCAAGCAGGTCCTCCTGCCGCAGGGCATCGGCGACGAGCAACGGGCGGTGCTGCTGCAGCGCGTGATGCGCGAGGCGCGGGCCGCCGCGCGACTCAACCACCCGGGGATCATCACCGTCCACGACGTGGTCGAGCACGAAGGCGCGCCCGCCATCGTCATGGAGTACGTGACCGGAACCTCCCTCGGCGCCGCGGTGGCGGGTGAGGGCGGGCTGCCGGTGCGCCGCGTCGCGGAGATCGGCGCCCTGATGCTGAAGGCCCTCGTACGGGCGCACGCCTCCGGCACGATCCACCGCGATCTCAAGCCCGACAACGTCCTGTTGTCGGACGACCGGGTCGTCATCACCGACTTCGGCATCGCCCACGTCTCCGACGCCACCATGACGCTCACCCACACCGGCACCGTCATCGGCACGCCCGCCTACATGGCCCCCGAGCAGCTGGAGGGCGAGCCCCCGACGCCCGCCACGGACCTGTGGTCCCTGGGCGCCACCCTGTACAGCGCGGTGGAGGGCCGGCCGCCGTTCTCCGCCGACACCTTCTCCGCGCTGTGCGTCGCGATCGTCATGCAGGACCCGCCCGTACCGGAGCGGGCGGGCGCGCTGGCGCCCGTCCTGGCGGGCCTGCTGACGAAGGATCCGGCCCGGCGGAGCACGGCGGAGGAGGCCCTGGCCGCGCTGGAGGCGGTGGCCCGCGGTGAGGGGGCCGCGGCGGCGCGACCCGCGCCGACCGGGCGGGAAGACGCGCCGCCCGTCCGGGGCGGCGGGGGGACCGGCGACCAGGAGGGCCCGCCCGGTGCGGCGGTGGAGACCCCCGCGCCCGCGGAGGCCGCGACGGCCACCGGCCCCCGGCCGAACCGGGCCTGGCCCCGGCTCCTGCGCGGCGGCGCCTGCTTCGCCGTGGTCTGGGTGAACGCGTACCTGTGGTACGCCGCCCTCGGCTGGCACGCCCGCTGGGCGGTGGGCCCCTTGCTCACCGCGGCGTCGGTGCTGGCCGCCGTGAACGGGGCCCTGGAGCCCCGGAGGCGGCCGCTCGTGGCGTGGCTGGTGTTCGCCGGGGCCGACCTCGCCGTGTCCTGCGTCGCGGCGGCCGCCACCTGGCCCGCCCTGCACTGGGGCTGGGCCCCCGTGCTCCTGAACGCCCTCCTCGTGGCCACCGCGTCCTGGTCCCTGTGGCGCCGGTTCCCGGCCGCCTCGCGCGGCCCCCACCACCCACCGGCCCCGGCCCCGCCCCGGGGCTAGTGCTGTGGCCGGAGAGGTTTGCCGGCTCGCGGCGTCCGGTGCGGTGCATCGCGAGGCGGAGGGTCGCGGCGCGTACCGGACGTACTGGCGCGGTCCGACGACGCGGCGAGGCGCCGTGCCCGGGGGCGCCTCCCAGCGGAAGCCGGGGGAGCGTCGCGACGCGGTGAACCACTCCGGCCACGGCACTAGGGGGCGAGGAGGCCCTGGGTGGGGGGCTTCGCGGCGGTCAGGCGGGACACTGCGTCGACCACCGCCGCGCGGTGGCCCGGGCCCGCCGGTGCGGCGGCGGTGGTGTACCAGGCCTGGGCCAGGGCCAGGACCAGGGTGAGGACGTCGGCCGGGTCGTGGGTCGGGTCGACGTGGCCCCCCTGCTGCGCCACGGCGAGGGCGGCGTGCTTGCGGGCGTACGCCTCGGTCTCCAGAGCGGTGGCCTCGGGCCGCTCCAGCCGCTTCCACATCACCAGCCGCATCAGGCGCGGGTCCGCGGTGAGGTGGTCGAAGATGGCGCCGGCGTAGCCGGGCAGGTTCTCGGCGTCGAAGGGGACGGACTCGGCGCCCTGCTCCATGGCCTGCTGGAGGACCTGGTCGAACAGCTGCTCCTTGTTCCCGTAGTAGACGTAGATCATCCGCTTGTTCGCGTCGGCCGTGTCGGCGATCCGGTCCACCCGGGCCCCGGCGATACCGTACTCGGCGAACTCGTCGAAGGCCGCCGCGAGGATACGGGCCTTCGTTGCGCTGGAATCACGTGCCATATGGCCCAGGCTAGCAAGTAACTATCCAGTTATTGACAAGCGGGAGCGGGTCGTGCACGGTGTAGATAACCAGTTAGTTACTTGAGCGAGAGCGGAGAAGCAGCATGGAAACGCGTGCACTCGGTACCCAGGGCCTCCAGGTCGGCGCCGAAGGCCTCGGCTGCATGGGCATGAGCGCCTTCTACGGGGCCACGGACGAGCCCGAATCGCTGGCCACCATCCACCGCGCCCTGGAGCTCGGGGTCACCCTGCTCGACACCGCCGAGGGCTACGGCCCCTTCCGCAACGAGCAGCTGATCGCGAAGGCCCTGTCGGACCACCCCCGCGACCGGGTCGTCATCGCGACGAAGACCGGCCTCGAGTTCGACGACGAGGGCAACCGCTTCGGCCACAACGGCAGCCGCGAGTACATCCACCGCGCCGCCGACCGCTCGCTGCGCCACCTCGGCACGGACCACATCGACCTGTACTACCTGCACCGCGTCGACCCGAACGTGCCGATCGAGGAGAGCATCGGCGCGATGGCCGAGCTCGTCACGGCCGGCAAGGTCCGCTACCTCGGCGTCAGCGAGGCCTCGGCGGCCACGATCCGGCGCGCCCACGCCGTCCACCCGCTCAGCGCCGTCCAGACCGAGTACTCCCTCTTCGAGCGCGGCCTGGAGACCAACGGCGTGCGGGACGTCCTCGACGAGCTGGGCATCGGCCTGGTCGCCTACTCCCCGCTGGGCCGCGGCTTCCTCTCAGGTGCGATCAAGGGCCCGGACGACTTCGCGGAGGACGACTTCCGCCGGACCGACCCGCGCTTCCAGGGTGACAACTTCGCCCGCAACCTCGACGTCGTCGAGGCCGTGCGCCGCCTGGCCGACGCCAAGTCCGTCACCCCCTCCCAGCTCGCCCTGGCCTGGGTGCTGCGCCAGGGCGCGGTGCCCATCCCCGGCACGAAGCGGCGGCGCTACCTGGAGGAGAACATCGCCGCCACGGACATCGCGGTCACGGACGAGGACGTCGCCGCGATCGAGGCCGTCGCCCCCCGCGGTGTCGCCTCCGGCGACCGCTACGCGCCGGAGTTCATGCGGACCGTCGACGTCTGACCCTGACCCTGACCCGTCCCGGAGGGGCCGCGCGGCGCCTCCGGCGTCCGGGCGGGGCGCCTCGGCGGCCGCCGGTCACCTCTCCGCCTTCGGGGCCGTGGCGGGGGAGTAGAGGAAGGAGGGGCGCTCCATCGCGTTCTGCCGCCTGGTGTTGTGGAATGCCGCGATCCGCCAGACCCCGTCGGTGTCGCGGACCAGCGTGTAGGTCTGCACCTCGGACAGTTCGCCGAGGGCCGGCCTGCTGCCGCTGTAGTCGTCCCCGCGGCCGGTCAGGACGACGACGTCCTTGCCGAGGAAGGCGCATGTCGAGGTAGCCCGCCGCGAGTTCGGTGCCCTTGACGAAGTCCCGGAACGGGGCGCGGTGGCCCTCGGTGATGTCGGCGCGACCCTCGTAGTGGCTGCCGACGTACGTCGTGTAGGTGGCGTTGTCGGTGAACAGCCGGCCGTAGGCGTCCGCGTCACCGCGGCCCCAGGCGTCGGTGAGGGGGCACGCATGGGCAGCCTCGGAGCGCCACCGCCCGTACCGGCGACGGAAACAGCGCCGGGGAAGCCGCCGGCGACGGCGGCGGGGTGCACGTCCGCCCCGGAAGCACGGTGGAGGTGCGCCCCGTCGCCGGACGCGCCGGAGCCGCGCTCACCGGCGTCGACCCGGCGCAGCCGCTGGACGACGCGACCGTGGCGGACGCCCGGGCGGCCCTGCCGCGCTGGGAGGTGGTCTTCTTCCGCGGCCGGGCACCTGGACCACCCGGCCCGCGTGGACCCGGCCCGCCGGTTCGGCGCCCCGGTGGTGCCCGGCAAGCGCGGCAGCTGCCTCACCACCCCCGTTTCCGCGGGCGGTACGGCAGGGACCGCGCCGAAGGCTGGACCGGCGCCGCCACACGCTGCTGCGCGGCCGGCACTGCGACCACGGCGCCCGCGTCGACCCGCCCGCCGCGACCATCCTGCGCCCCGAGACCGTGCACCCGTACGGCGGCGACACCCCCCGGTCCAACCTGGCCGCCGCGTACGCGGACCGTCCGCACCGCTGCGGCAGTTCCCCGACGGGCTGCGCGCCGAGCACCGGCTCGGGGTCGGCTACCGGATGCGGGCCGGCGAGGAGGCCCACGTACGCCACCCGATGGAACACCAGGCCGCCTCCCCCGCCCTGGTGCGGTTCCACCCGGGTCCCGGTCGGCGTGGACGGCGGGCCGTCGGAGGCGGGGCGGGGAAGGGGCCCGGCCACTGGCGACCGGCCGCACGTAAATGCCGTGCACCGGACCCGCATCGTTCCCTACACTCGCAGCGCGCGCCACCGTCGCGAACGGCGAACCCCCGGGACGGACGGCAACGCGGCGCGCACACCGTCGAGTTGGAGAAGGGGGACAGGTCATGTGCCGTCAGCGCACCGTCGCCGCCGTCGTTCCCCGTTCCCGGTACGACGTGATCCCGGTGTCCCGGGCCGTGCGGTGCCCGCTGCGCGGCCGGCACCGCACCGTCTGACCGTGACGCACGCACGGATCCGCCCGGTCGACTGAGCCGATCCGGCGGACTCCGCCGAGCTCCGCCCGCTCCCCGCTCGGCCCCGCCCCGCCCTGCCCGGCCGTTTCCGGGCTGTACGCCCCTGCCCCCACCGCATCGCGCGGTGGCGTGCACGGCCGCGCCCGGAGACAAGACGAACCCGGGCGAACCGGGATGATCCGATAGGCGCCGAGAACCACGGGGAAGTTCCGAAAGGTTCCGAGAAGTCCCGAGAAGTTCCGGGACGAGTGCGTCCGGCAATCGCGCAGCCCGTTCACCACCCCGCTCCACCACCCGAAAGGCCAGGGCCATGCGCGCCAGCCGACACTCCCTCACCACCGTCCGCAACCTCGGCATCCTCGCCCACGTCGACGCCGGCAAGACCACCGTGACCGAGCGCATCCTGTTCGCCGCCGGCGCCGTCCACAAGCGCGGCGAGGTCCACGACGGCACCACCGTCACCGACTCCGACGCCCAGGAGCGCGACCGCGGCATCACCATCTTCGCCGCCGCCGTCAACTGCTCCTGGGACGGCCACCGGATCAACCTGATCGACACCCCGGGCCACGTCGACTTCGCCGACGAGGTCGAGCGGTCCCTGCGCGTCCTGGACGGCGCGGTCGCCGTGTTCGACGCCGTCGCCGGCGTGGAACCGCAGAGCGAGTCGGTGTGGCGGCAGGCGGACCGGTACGGCGTCCCGCGGATCGCGTTCGTCAACAAGCTGGACCGGGCGGGCGCCGACCTCGACACGGCCGTCGCCTCGCTGCGCGACCGGCTCGGGGCCGTGCCGCTCGTCGCCCAGCTGCCGATCGGCCGCGAGGACGGCTTCACCGGCCTCGTCGACCTGGTCCGCATGCGGGCCCTGACCTGGCCGGAGGGCTGCGACACGTACGAGACCGCCGACGTCCGCGGCCCGGGCGCGGTGGGCGACGCCGACCTGCGCGCGGAAGCGGAGCGCCGGCGCCGCCTGCTGGAGGAGACGACCGCCGAACTGCACCCCGCCGCCCTGGAGGAGTTCTGCACCACCGGTGCGCTGTCCGACGAGACCCTCGCGCTCGCGCTGCGCGAGGTCACCCTCGACGGTTCCGGCACGGTCGTGCTGTGCGGCTCCGCCTACCGCAACCGCGGCGTGGAGCCGCTCCTCGACGCCGTCGTCGCCTACCTCCCCTCGCCCGCCGACCTGCCCCCCGTACGGGGCCTCGGGCCGGACGGCGGCGAGCAGGAGCGGCGGCCCGACCCCACCGGACCGGTCGCCGCGCTCGCCTTCAAGGTGGCGGTGACCACCACCGGCCGCCTCACCTACCTGCGCGTCTACTCCGGCACCCTGAGGAAGGGGGACACCGTGCTCGACACCGGCACCGGCCGGACCGAACGCGTCGCCCGCATCCTGCGGGTGCAGGCCGACCGGCACTCCGAGCTGGACGAGGCCGTGGCCGGCGACATCGTCGCTGCGGTGGGCCTGAAGACGGCCCGCGCCGGCACCACGCTGTGCACCCCGCAGGCACCGCTGCTGCTGGAACCGCCCACGGTCGCGGACCCGGTGGTGTCGGTCGCGGTCGAGGCGAGCCGCAGCACGGACACCGGACGGCTCGCGACCGCGCTGGCCCGGCTGGTCGAGGAGGACCCCTCGCTGGTGGTGCGCAGCGACGCCGAGACCGGACAGACCGTGCTGTCGGGCATGGGCGAACTCCACCTGGAGGTCGCGGTGGAGAAGATCCGCCGCGACCACGGGCTGGAGCTCGCCGTGGGCCGACCGCAGGTGTCGTACCGGGAGACGGTCGTGCGCGGGGTGTCCGGCCTGGTCCACCGGCACGTCAAACAGGACGGCGGGGCCGGCCAGTTCGCCCACGTCGTCATCGACGTCGAGCCGCTGGACGGGGCGGAGACGGCCGAGCTGCAGGAGACGTCCTTCGCGTTCGCGTCGACCGTCGTGGGCGGACGCGTCCCGCAGGAGTTCGTACGCGCCGTGGAGGCGGGCTGCCGGGACGCCCTCGCCGACGGGCCGCTCGGCGGTCATCCGGTGACCGGACTGCGCGTCACGCTCACCGACGGTGCGACCCACTCCAAGGACTCCTCGGAGCTGGCGTTCCGCACGGCGGGCAGGGCCGCGCTGCGGGCCGCCCTCCGGGCGAGCGCCATGGCCCTGCTGGAGCCGGTCGCGGAGGTCGTGGTCACCGTCCCCGACGACGCGGTCGGCGCCGTCCTCGGCGACCTCGCCGCCCGCCGCGGCCGGGTGACCGGCTCGGCCGGCCGGTTCGGCACCACGGCGGTCACGGCCGTGGTGCCGCTGGCCGAGCTGTTCGGGTACGCGTCGCGGCTCCGCGGCCGCACCCAGGGCCGCGGCACCTTCACGACCCGCCCGGCGGGCCTGTCCCCGGTCCCGGAGTCGGTGGCGGGGACGGTCCTGACCCGGTGACCCGGTGACCCGGTGACCCGGTGACCCGGTCGCGGGCCGGACCGAGTGCGGGCCCGACCCGGTCGCGGGCTGACCCGGGTACGGCGTCCCAGGCAGCGGGTGCGGGTGCGGGTGCGGGTGCGGGTGCGGGTGCGGGCGCCGGGCGGTGCGGTGGCGGTGACGGCCGCGCCGCGCCGCCCCGGGGCCCGCCCGCCGCCTCGGGGCTCAGGGCCCGGCCGGCGGGGCGGCCAGGGGGGTCTGGAGTTCGGTGACCCAGTCGCCGTGGTTCTCCGGGCACTCCAGGTTGACCTCGCGCGGGTGGCCGCCTGCCCGGTACCCGTTGGCGTCGATCCAGCGCGCCAGGGTCTGGACCGACGGCAGGACCGCGTCCATGGAACCGCGGTGCACGATCGTCGCGGCCTGCTCGACCGGCGGCAGGTCGAGCACCCTCAGGACCCCGTGCCCCTCCCCGCCCCGGAGCGGGGCCGACACCTCCACGGCGGCGTGGACGACGATCACCCCACCGCCCTCCGGGGCGTCCTCGTAGGAGGCGACACCCGGCCCGGACGGGCTGATGCCCGCCTCCTCCAGGCGGCGGAACAGCTCCCCGTACAGGGGTCCGATCACAGGGGAGACGTCCTCCGGGGCGAAGCTGGCGGCGGTGGCGGTCAGCTCGGCCACCCGTACGGCCGGGATGCTCTTGAGGACGACGTCTTCGGTGGGCATGCGCCCCTCGCTCTCGATCGAGCGGAGCCTCGCCTCGACCCGGACCAGCCGGGCCGCCGCGGCCGTGACGGCCGCCTCCAGCTCGGCCTGCCGCAGTCGCAGCATGCCGCGCAGCTCTTCGACGCCGATCCGCTCGTCCACGATGTCCTGCACCTGTTGCAGGGTGAAACCGAGGTCCTTCAGCGCGATGACCTGGTTGAGGCGGGCCAGCTGTGCGGCGGTGTAGTGGCGGTAGCCGGTGGCGGGGTCGACACGGGCCGGGCGCAGCAGACCGATGGCGTCGTAGTGGCGCAGCATCCGGACCGACACGCGGCCGTGCCGGGCGAAGTCTCCGATGGTGAACATGGTGTCTCCGAGTGGACCGCCTGACACGGTGTGAGGGTCAAGCCCATGATCGCTCACCGGGGGAATCGCCTCGGGAGCCGCCCCCGTCGCCGCCCGGCGCCTGCCGCACGCGCCGGGGGCGCCAGGTGTGCCGCGTGTGCCGGTGTGCCGGGAGGTGCCGTCCTCGCGGGGGTACGTGATGCTGGTGGCATGGGCCGTGTCGGCGCCTTCCTCACCGCAGTGCGGACCGCACCCGGCTTCGCGGTCGCCGCCCGCCGCGCCGCGCGGGTCACCCTGGCGGCCGGAGCCGCGTTCTACCTGTTCCTCTACGGCTTCGGGGACACCGTCGCCGCCACGTACGCCCTGTTCGGCGCAGTGTCCCTGGCCGGTCTCTCCCGGATCCCCGGCACGGGCCGGCAGCGCGCCGAGGTCCTGGTGCGGCTGCTGCCCGTCTCCTGGCTGCTGATCACCGCCGGTACGTTCCTGGCCGTACGGACCTGGAGCGCCGTCGCAGGCATGCTGGTCATCGGCTTCGCCCTGGCCTTCATCGCCGTCGGCGGGCCGCGTCCGGCCGGAGCCGCGCCGGGCCTGCAACTGCTGTACATCCTGCCGTCGTTCCCGCCGTACGCGCCCGAAACCCTCGGCCACCGGCTCCTCGGCGCCACGGTCGGCATCCTGCTGCTCCTCGCCGCCGAGGTGTTCCTCTTCCCGGAGCCGCCGACCGTCCCGTACCGGGAGCTGGCCGCCCGCGCCCTGGACGCCGCGGAGCACTGCGCGGGCCGACTCGCCGCGCCCCCGTACCGGCTGTCCGCCGAGGACCTCGACGCCGCCGAGGGGGCCACGGGCCGGCTGCGGCCCTTGACGGTGCCGGAGGCGGACCGTCCGGCCGGGCCGAGCGTCCGCGACCGGGCCCTCGCCCACACCGGCCTGGCCACCCGTACCCTGCTGAGCCGGCTCGCGCGGCTGCCCGCCGGACCGGCCGCGGACGGTGACCGGGCCGGGGCGGAGGTCCTGGGCGCGGTACGGCGCACGGCGGCGCAGGCCGCGGCCCGGCTGCGGGGCGTACCGCCCGTGAAGGACGCGGTCGACGCCCGCGAAGGCCTCCTCCGGTCCCGCGCCGCGCTGGTCGCGGCCCGCGCCGGGCCGACGGGGGTGCCCGTACCGTCCGATGTGCTCGGGGCGTCCGGGCCGTCCGGGGCGTGGGGGCCGTCCGCAACGCCGGCACGGCTGCGGCGGCACGCCGCCGTGCTGGAGGTGGCGGACGCCGCGCTCGCCGCAGCCACCGCCGCCGACCTCGCCCTGCGCGGGCGGGCCGCCGCCGCGGGCGTCCCGACGATGCGGTTCTGGTACGCGCGGATGCGCGCCCCGCACCTGTGGTGGATCCGGCTGTGGGGGTACACCGGGAGCCGCTCGGTGTTCTTCCAGAACGCGGTGCGGATCAGCCTCGCCCTCGCGGCGGCCCGCGCCATCGCCGGCCTGGACACCCTCCCGCACGGCTTCTGGGCCACGCTCGCGGCGCTGACGCTGACCCGGACGACGGTGCGCGAGACCGGTACGACGATCCGGGCGGCCCTAACCGGCACCCTGGCCGGCGCACTCGTCACCGGCTCCCTGCTGACCCTGGTCGACACTCACACCAACGTGTACGCGGCCGCCATGGTGCCCGTGATGCTCCTGACCTTCACGCTCGGGCCGGTCAAAGGTGTGGGCTGGGCGCAGGGTCTGTTCACCCTGACGGTGGCGCTGGTGTTCGCGCAGCTGGCGCCCGCGAGCTGGCAGCTGGCGGAGTTCAGGCTGCTCGACGTGCTGATCGGCAGCGTGATCGGCGCGGTCTTCGGCCTGCTGGCGTGGCCCCGCGGCGCCCACGAGGAGCTCCAGCGCTCCGGGGCGGTGCTGCTGCGGGGCGCGGCCGAGGTCGTGGTCGCCACGACCGCGTCGATCGCGGCGGGCGGAGCGAGGGAGGCCATGCCCGTCGTACCGGGGCGCCGCTCGCTGCGGCACGCGCTGTACCTCGCGGAGTCGGCGTACGCGCAGTTCCAGAGCGAGCCCGCCACCCCGCCCGGGCAGCACACCGGGGCGATCGGGGCGGCGGCGGCCGGTGCGGCCGGGGTGCACGCGGCGGCCGCGCCGGGCGGGCCCCGTGCGGACCCGCGCGACCGGCCCGATCCGCCGGAGCCACCGCTGCCGTCGGCGGCGCAGGAGCCGCCCGCGCCGGAGCTGCCGGAGCCGCTGGAGCCGCTGGAGCCGGACTGGCAGGCAACGCTGATGGCCGGGCACCACACCCAGTGGGGTGCGGACCGCCTGCTCGAACCGGCGGAGCCACTGGAGACCGGGCCCGTCGCGCTGCCGCCGCTGGGCCATGAGGCGGCCGCGGCGGTGACGCGCCTGGGGGACCGGGTGGCGGGCCGGATGCTGCTGGTGTCGGGTTCCCTCGACCGCGGCAGCGATACGCCGTCGGCGCCGGTGCCGCTGCGCGATCCGGCGTTCGACGACTTCGAGGCCGAGCCGGACGGAGCCCCGTGGCTCTACTACGCGACCGTGTTCTGGCTGGACTCGCTGATGACCGACCTGGAACGGATCACCGGCACGGCCCGCGCCTGACCGGCCCGCCGCGGGCGCGGGCCTCGGCCCCCGTCGGCCGGGGCGTACCTGCCGTACCTGCCGTACCTCCTCCGAAAGCAGCCCCGGCATGTCGAACGCCGTACCGGCCACCCCCGTACCGACCGCCCCCGACCGGCGACGGCCGCCGCCGACCGGGCCCTGCCGCCGCGGGCCCGGCGCGGTCCGTTCCGGCCGATCAACGAGGTGGGCGCGGACGGGCTGCACCGCCCGTGCGCCCCCGTCACCGGGTTCGGCACCGAGGAGCTCTCCTGCCTGACGACATGTTCTTCACCCTGCACGCCGCCCACGGCGCCGGCCTCGCCGCCAACCAGGTCGGGGTGGACCTGAGCCTGTTCGGCCACGACTGCCCCGGCGATGACGGCGTCCGCCACACCGGCCACATGTGCAACCCGGTCGTCGACCCGGCGCCGGTGCCCGACGAGCCGCCCCTCGTCCGCCGTCGTCCGCCGTGAGGGCTGCCTGTCCGAGCCCCGTGCCCGGCACGAGCTGGCCCGCGCCGCCCGGACCGTCGTACGCGGCACCGACCAGGACGGAAACCCGCTGGTCGTGGGTCGGGACAGGGCTTCTTCGTCCGCTGCCTCCAGCACGAGACCGACCACCTGAACGGCACCCTCTACATCGACCACCTGACCCCCGAGCAGCACGACCGCCGCCTCGCCGAGACGGCGGAGCCGGCCGGCCCGTGCGCAGGTCAGCCGGGTGTGTCCCGGAGCCGCGTCCTGTCGCTTCCCCTCAGGGTCCATCGGGCGGTCGAGCCTCGGGGGAAGCTTCTCCACCGCCGTCGCCAACAGCCGGTACGCCACCCGGAGGGCGCGGTACAGGTCCAGCAGGGCGACGGCCACCACCGCGCACAGTGCCCGGGCGGTGAACCACGGCTCGGTACCGAGCAGCGCCCACGCGCCCGCCGACGCCGCCACCGCCAGCAGCCGCAGTCATGCCGGCAGCACCCGGAGGCGAGCTCGCGTACTCACGTCCGCTCCGTGTTCCGGCGGATCCGCGCCGCCCCGTGCCTCACCCCGCGTACCGCTGCGCCACCGCGGCCGCGGTGGCCGCGATCAGGGCGCGGAGTTCCGGCGGCCCCAGCACCTCGATGTCCGTGCCCAGGGCGAGGTACGCCGCCACCGCGTGCTCCGGCGACTCGATCGGCAGGACGGCCCGGGTCCACCCCGCCCGTTGCGGGTCCGGGACGCCCCCGGAGGCGACGGCCGCGGCGTCGTCGGTGTTCAGCCGGGTCACACCCCGCGGGGAGAGCCGCACCTCGGCCTGCCCGCGGTACAGCCGGGCACGGAAGTCCTCCTGGGCCCGCTCCCAGTGCGCGGCCAGGTCGAATCCGGGCGGGGGCGCGCACTCCTCGTCGGTGACGGTGAGGTCGAGGACCTGGTCCACCCGGTACGTACGCGCGGGCCGGTCCGGATCCGGGCCGGCCGGCGGTGCGGGCGCGGCCACCACGTACCAGCGGCCGGCCTTCAGCACCAGCCCGTACGGCCGCAACCGGCGTTCCACGTCGGTCGGTTCCCGCCAGCGGCGGTACCGGACCTCGACCACCCGCCCCCGCCACACCGCGTCCGCGATCCGCGGCAGGAACGGCACCGCGGTGTCCCGCGCGTACCAGCCGGGCGCGTCGAGGTGGAACCGGGACCGCATCCGGTCGGCCTGGGCCCGCAGTTCGGGCGGGAGCGCCGCCCGCAGCTTGAGCTGGGCCGCCGACAACGCCCGTCCGAGGCCGAGTTGGGCGGCGGGACCGGGCACCCCGGACAGGAACAGCGCCTCGGCCTCCCCGCTGCTCAGCCCGGTCAGCCGGGTCCGGTAGCCGTCGAACAGCCGGTAGCCGCCCCGGTGCCCCGCGTCGCCGTACAGCGGCACGCCGGCCGCGGCCAGCGACTCCACGTCGCGGTACACCGTCCGCACCGACACCTCCAGCTCCCGGGCCAGCTCGGCGGCGGTCATCCGCTCCCGGGTCTGGAGCAGCAGCAGGATCGTGACGAGGCGGCTCGACTTCACTGACACAAGATGTCAGTGGAGCGCTCCTACCGTCCAGGCATGGCTTTCGCAGAGAAGAACCTCGCCGTACGGCCTCCGATCGAGGTCGCCGGCCGCCGCATCAAGCGCTACCACGTCACCGCCGACCCGGCGGGGATCGAGCCGGAGGTGGAGGAGGCGGCCTACCGGTTCCTCCCGCAGTTGTTGCAGACGCTTCCCGAACCCGACGGGACGCCTCCGGGCGGCTTCCTCGTCCTCCACAGGGGAGGGGACGACGGGGCCTACCTGAACGTCTACAGCTGGGTCTGGGACAACGCCCTGCACTTCGCGGGGGGTGCGGCCGGGCAGCCGGTCCTCGGCTGCCCGGACCGCGATCCGGCCCACTTCGTACGTCTGGACCGCTCGCTCATCGGCTGCGTCTGGGAGCTGCCGCCGATCGCGCACGAACGCGACGCCTGGGTGCGGCACGTGCTCGACGCCCCCGCCCCGCACCTGGACGACTACCTCGCCGACACCCTCACGGCCCCCACCACCGGCCTCGACCGGCCGGTGCGCGCCCCGACGCACCGCCCCTGACCAGCGGCGCACGCCCCGGGCCCCACCCCGGGCGACGGAGGTCGTGGCCCGCTGGGGCCCCACTCCGTCCGCGTCGACCTGCGGGTGCCCGGGCTGGTAGGGCCGGCGGCCCTGCCGCAGGCGCTCGTCCCCGTCGCGGCCCGTTTCCACGGCCCGGCGGGCGGCTACATCGGCGAACCGCTGGCGTGGACCGAGGACGGAGCGACCCCGGCGGGCCTGGAGTACGCCTGGGTCGGCGACGAGATGCCCACAGTCCTCCCGCCCGCGGACCCCATCCGGCTCACGGTCCGCTGAGCGAGCGGCCCGGGGGCGAAGGCCGGTACCACGCGGCCGGGCGGCAGGGTGGACGGACGCGGCCGCTTCGCTACGGCCCTCCGTCCGGGGCGGGCTGCTCCGCGGCTGCGGGCAGGGGCGGGGCAGTGGCGTGCAGGGCTGCGGTCAGGTAGCGGTGCACCGTGTCCAGTTCGGCCGGGGAGAAGCCCTCCGCCGCGTCGACCAGCCGGGAGATCAGCGGTCCGAAGAACGACCACCCCAGCTCGACGGCCTTCTCCTCCACCGACAGCAGGACCCGCCGCCGGTCCTCCCCGTCGCGTCGGCGTCGCACCAGCCCCAGCCGTTCCAGCCGGTCGACCAGCGCCGTCACGCCGGCCGAGTTCAGCCGCAGGGCCTCACCGAGCCGCCCCGGCGTGGCCGTCGTACCCGCCCGTTCTGCGTCGAGCAGGAAGATCAGCGCTCGTAGGTCCGTGGGGTGGAGGCCGTTGCGGGCCGCGAACTCCGCCCCTCGCAGGTCGAACTCGACGGTCACGGCGCGCAGCAGATGGACGAGCCGCATCTCGGGGGTCAGGTCTTCACTCACTCGGCTAGTATCTCGTTCAGCGAGACAATCATCAACGGGGCACACGCCACGCCCGGAGGTTGAGCCGCCATGCCCTCGTCCGCCGAGTCCTTCGCCGAGTTCTCCGCCGCCTACGACGCCCTGCTCGCCCGCTGGCCCGCCGGCACCGACGACCTCGACGTCCCCACCCCGTACGGCACCACCCGGATCCACGCCCACGGGCCCGCCCAAGCCCCGCCGCTGCTCCTGCTGCCCGGCGGGGGCGCCACCGGAGCCGTCTGGTTCCGTACCGCCCGGGCGCTCGGCGCCGGCCACCGGGTGCTGGCCGTCGACCTCCCGCGCGACGCCGGACTGAGCGTCACCGAAGGCCGCCCGCTGCGCACGCCCGCCGACCTGATGGACTGGCTGGACGCGCTCCTCGACGGCCTGGGCGTCGACCGCGCCCAGCTGCTGGGGCACTCGTACGGGGCCTGGATCGCCCTGTCGTACGCACTGCACCGCCCAGGCCGGGTCGACCGGCTGGTCCTGCTCGACCCGACGCAGTGCTTCGCCGGATTCCGCTTGGGCTTCCTGCTGCGGTCACTGCCGGTGCTGGTGCGGCCGACCGCGGCCCGCGCCCTCGCCTACCTGGACCGGGAGACCGCCGGCACCGACACCGACCCGGAGTGGAAGCGGCTCTACGCGCTGGGGGCCGAGGCCTTCGCGGGCCGCCGGCCGGTCGTCGGCCGCCGCCCGGACGCCGCGGGGCTGCACGCCCCGCTGCTGGTGCTGTTCGCCGCCCGCAGCGGCGCCCACCGGGCCGAGGACGTCGCCGCCCGCGCCCGGAGGACCGTACCGCACGCCCGGGTCGAGACCCTGCCCGGTCTCACCCACTTCGCGATGCCCACGGCACTCCCCGCCGACGCGGAACACCGCATCGCCGAGTTCCTCGCCGCAGCCGCCGGCGGGGCTGCGGCCGCGGCCGACGAGGGGGCCGCCGACGGGCCCGCCCGGACGGCCTGACCGCACGGAGGTCGGGCCCCGGCCCGGGGTGCCGGCGCCGCAGGGGCGCCGACGTGCGGGCCGGGGTCGACCTCAGCGTCGGGTCAGCTCCTGCCGAGGAGCTTGTTCATCTGGGCGATCTCGGCGGACTGGGAGCTGATGATCGCCTCGGCCATGGTCCTGGCCGCCGGGAAGGAGCCCGTGGTCTGCTCCGTCCTGGCCATCGCCACGGCGCCCTCGTGGTGCTTGACCATCAGGTCCATGAAGGCGGTGTCGAAGGCGCTGCCGGAGGCGTTCTCCAACCGGTCCATCTCCTGGGCGCTCATCATGCCGGCCGTGCCGTGCGCGGAGTGGTCCGCGGCGCCCTCGGCGGGCACCTGCTCGCCCCAGGAGGACAGCCACCCGGACAGGGTCCTGATCTCGGGGTCCTGCGCCTTCCTGATGTCCGCCGCGAGCTTCTTCACCTCGGCGTTCTCGGCGCGGGTGGCGGCCAGGTCGGCCATCTCGACCGCCTGCCGGTGGTGGGGGATCATCCCCTTGGCGAAGGCGACGTCCGCGGCGTTGTGCTGCCCCTGCGCGGCCGGCGCGGCGGACGGGGCGGCGGCGCCGTCGTGCCCGCCGTGGGCTGCGGAGCTGCTGCCGCTGCCGGTGTCGGCGCCGCTGCCGCCGCAGGCGGTGAGGACGAGGACGGCCGCCGCGGACGCGACGACGGCGGTGGCGGTACGGCGGACGAGGGAACGCTTGCTGCTCATGGTGGTGCGACTCCTTGGTGCTGCGCGGCCCGGTACGGCGTGCACAGGCGTGGACGAGCACGCGGGGCACGCGGTACGGGGCCCGCGCGAGGAACGGATGAAGAGGTGCCGGCGGCACGGCCCCGCCCGAAGGCGGGCCGCGCGGGCCTCTCTAGATCCGCAGGAGCTGCAACTCGGCCAGATCCGGCGGTGCCCGGTCGGTCACCGCGGAGGCCGGCACGGCACCGGGAGGTGCGGGCGCCGGACCCGCGCCCATCAGGGCGGCGGTCAGCGCCGGAGGCGCGTACCCGGAGCCGATGCCGGCCGCCGCGCAGGTGGCGTCGGCGTGGCCCAAGTGGCCGGATCCGCCGTCGGTGTGCGAGCAGACCCTGTCCTCGTCCCGGTACTGGTCCGCGGCCGCCGCCGTGGTCGCACGGTCGGGGGCCATCGCGTGCCCGGAGTGGGACGCCTGCGCGGCACCGGCCGGACGGGCGGCGGCGGGGCTGGGCGACAGGGCGTGCATGCCGAGCACGCCGGCCAGCAGCACCAGTACCAGCAGCACGAAGCCGCGCCCGACGGGGCGGCGGCTCGTCGGCTGCGCGGCAGAGGTCATGCGCCCATCGTACGGAGGCCGTGACGGTACGGGCGCATCGGGAGGGCCGTCGGTGGCACGGCGTCACACGCCCGTACCACCGGACGGCCCTCCTCGCCCCGGGCACCCGTCCCGGACCCCCGTCCGCTAGCGGCCGGTGTCCGTCAGTACGGACGGGGACGTGCCGCGCTGGTGGGGGACCGCCGCACCGAACGCCGCCGGTGTCGGGCCCTCGCCGTGGAAGGCGACCGTGCGGGTGGGTGCGGGGATGGAGATCCCCTCCTCCCGGAACCGCCGGTGCAGCCGCTTCACGAACTCGTGCTTGATCCGGTACTGGTCGCTGAACTCGCCGACGCCGAGGATCACCGTGAAGTTGACCCGGGAGTCCGCGAAGGTGTGGAAGCGGACCAGGCCCTCGTGCTCGGGGACCGCGCCGTTGATCTCGGCCATCACCCCGTCGACCACCTCCAGCGTGACCTTCTCCACGTGGTCCAGGTCGCTCTCGTACCCCACGCCCACCTGCACCGTGATGGTCAGCTGCTGCTCGGGCTGGGTGAAGTTGATCATGTTCGTCTTCGCGAGCCGCGCGTTCGGGATGATCACGAGGTTCTTCGACAGGTTGCGCACCACGGTGTTGCGCCAGTTGATGTCGACGACGTACCCCTCCTCCCCGCTGCTGAGGCGGATGTACTCGCCGGGCTGCACCGTCTTCGAGGCGAGGATGTGCACACCCGCGAACAGGTTCGCGAGGGTGTCCTGCAGCGCCAGCGCGACCGCGAGGCCGCCCACGCCGAGGGCGGTGAGCAGCGGTGCGATGGACACGCCCATCGTCTGGAGGGCGACGAGGAAGCCCATCGCGAGCACCACGATCCGGGTGATGTTCACGAAGATCGAGGCCGATCCGGCCACCCCGGTCCGCGACTGCGCCACGGACTGGACGAGGCCCGCGATGACCCGGGCCACGCTGAGCGTGGCGATGAGCACCAGCAGCGCCGTCAGGCTCTGGTTGAGCAGCCCCGAGACCCTGCTGGTGAGGGGCAGCAGGCTGCCGGCGACCGCGGCGCCGGCGATGAGCGCCGCGCCCGGGGCGACGGGGCGCAGGGCATCGACGATGATGTCGTCGCCCGCCCAACGCGTCCGCTCGGCGTGCTTGGCCAGTCGCTTGAGGACGGCGCGCAGGAGGAGGGCGGCCAGGGCGCCCGCGGCGAGTGAGATGCCGGCCGCGAGCCAGTCGTGCAGGACGAGGTCCCGGTTCAACGGACGCCCTCCGTGGCCTGCCGGGCCGGGGGAGCGGCGACGGGTGCTGCCGGCCGTCGTATGGAGTGTGTCGTCACCTTGCCACCTGTCAGTTTGTCGTGCGTGGAGGCCCGTTCGGGCGTACGCGTGTGCGCAACCGGAACGGATGGCCATCCTGCCGCATGATGGTGACGGTGCATCGACCGGGCCGGTCGGTCGCCGGGCTCCGCGCCCCGCAGCCCGATCGGCGGCCTCCGCACGGCTCGTGGAGGCGCGCAAGCGGACGGCGCCGCCCTACCTGGGGGCGTGCGCGCCCACCGGGTGCGCCCGCCGCCACTCGGTCCGGGCGCCGACCGCGCACAGCACGGTGACGAGGGCGGTGACGCCCACGATGAGCCACTCCAGCGCCCCGCTCCCGGCATCCGGCTCGACACCGAAGAGCAGCTCGATCCAGTCCCGCCGGATCAGCGTGGCCAGGAAGAGCAGGGCGGCGAGCCCGCCGAGGACGACCTCCGCCCAGAACCGCGGACGGACCCGGCCGCCCCCACCGCTCCCGTCGTGCCGCGCCCCGCCGTGGGGCGCATGGTGGAAGGCGTGGAAGGCCATGGCGCAGCCTCCCCCTTTCTCGGCCCCCCGCCGCGGGTACTACCTGCTGTCGCGTCCGACGCGTCCGACGCATCCAAGTCTCCGCGCCCCCGTGTCGCGGGGCAACCGGCGGCATCTCGGGCTTGGTTGCGGAGTTCAACCGGTGGCGGCGGCCGCCCGCCGGAGCGCCGGGCGGCCGCCGTCGGCTCACGCCGCGCCCGGGACCAGGCCGTCCGCGACCAGCCCGGCGAGCACCGCCTCGCCCAGGGCGTGCACGGCCGACTGCGGCCGGACCATGACGGTGAACTCCTTGATCCGGCCGTCCTCGGCGAAGTGCAGCAGGTCGATGCCGTGGATCTCGCGGCCGTTCACGGTCGCACGGAAGAGCAGCACCGCGGACGGGGCCTCGGCGCCGTCGGTGCTGGTCTCGGAGGCGCCGTCGAAGCGGCCGACGTAACGGAAGTCCTCGAAGGTCCGCAGCAGCACCCCGAGGAGCCCCAGCACCATCGGCCGGCCCTCGAAGGGCGTGAACTTCACCGGGCTGAACAGGCGGACGTCCTCGGTGAACAGCTCCTCCACAGCGGCGAGGTCGCGGTCGTCGACGGCGGTGCGGAAGCGATCGGCTGCGTTCATGGCTCCTCCAGCTCCTCGGTACTCGTGTCCCGGTCAGGGTCCGGCCCCGCCCGGTCCCGGATACTCAAAAATATGAGTAATCAGATTCATGACTAGTACCATGGCGGGAGCGGCCCTGCCCAGAGGGCGGCACCGAGGAGACGGGAGGCGGCCCATGGCCTTGCGCCACGCCGTGCTGGCGGCGCTGCTCGACGCGGAGCTGAGCGGCTACCAGCTGGCCAAGTCCTTCAGCGTCGGTGTCGCGAACTTCTGGCACGCCCTGCCCCAGCAGCTCTACGCCGAGCTGGCCCGGCTGGAGAAGGAAGGCCTGGTCGCCGGGCGTGAAGTGGTCCAGGACGCCCGCCCGAACAAGCGTCTGTTCACGGTCACCGTTGCTGGGCTCGCCGAGCTGGAGCGGTTCACGGAGGCCGCCGCCAAGCCCTCCTTCATGCGCGACGACCTCGTGGTCAAGGTCCACGCCGCCGACCACGTCGACGCCGGGACGCTCCTGGACCAGCTCGCCGAACGCGCGGGGATCGCCCGTACCAAGACCGCCCTCTTCGGGCAGCTGCTGGCGAAGATGCGCGGGGACCGCAGCGAGGAGGAGTTCCTGCGCCACGGCGAGCGCGTCGGCCCGTACCTGACGTGCCTGGCCGGCATCGCCTACGAGCAGGCCAACGAGCAGTGGTGCGAACGGACCGCCGCCGTCCTGGAGGAGAGGGAAGCCGCCCGTGCCCGCCGACAGCACTGACCGGCACCGCGGACACCCGCACCGGGGGCACCCGTACGCGCGGTACGTCGCCCTCGGCGACAGCCAGACCGAAGGTCTCGGCGACGGCGACGACGCCACCGGCCTGCGCGGCTGGGCCGACCGCCTCGCCGAGGAGCTGGCCCGCCACCACCCCGGCCTGCAGTACGCCAACCTCGCGGTCCGCGGCCGCCTCGCGGGCCAGGTGCGGGCCGGGCAGCTCGGCCCCGCCCTCGCGCTCCGCCCCGACCTGGCCACCGTGGTCGCCGGGGTGAACGACCTCCTGCGGCCGCGCTTCGACGCCGACGAGGTCGCCGGTCACCTGGAGGCCGTCTTCTCCGCGCTCACCGCCCAGGGCGCCCGGGTCGCCACCCTGACCTTCCCCGACGTCTCCCGGATCACCCCGCTCGCCCGCCCGCTCGCGCCCCGGGTCACCGCCCTCAACCACCGGATCCGCGAGGCCGCCCGCCGCCACGGCGTCACCGTCGCCGAGACCGCCCACCACCCCGTGGTCACCGACTCCCGCCTGTGGAGCCCGGACCGGCTGCACGCCAGCCCGCTCGGCCATGCGCGCATCGCCGCCGCCGTCGCCCAGGCCCTCGCCCTCCCCGGCAGCGACGACGCCTGGACCCGTCCCCTGGCGCCCGCACCGCCCGCGACCCGCCGGCAGAGGGCCGCCGTCGAACTCCGCTGGGCCGCCGGCTTCCTCGGGCCCTGGCTGCTGCGGCGCGCACGCGGCCGTTCCTCCGGCACCGACCGCACCGCCAAACGCCCCCGACTCCTTCCGGTGTGACCGGGATCACACGCGCCGCAGCGATGATTCCGCGCGGCCGCGGGTGTCCCTATCCGTGTCACCACGGAAACCGACAGCAACAGGAGCGAGTCCCATGCGCATCGTGGTCAGCGAGTTCATCAGCCTCGACGGTGTCGTCCAGGCCCCCGGCGGCCCCGACGAGGACCGGGACGGCGGCTTCGCCCACGGCGGGTGGACCCACCCCTTCTTCGACCCGGAGGTCGTCGGCGGCGCCTTCGCCGACGCCGTCTCCAAGGCCGACGCGCTGCTCTACGGCCGCCGCACCTGGCAGAACATGGCGGCGGCCTGGCCCGGGCGGGCCGGCGACCCGTTCGCCGACCGGCTGAACTCCCTCCCCAAGTACGTGGTGTCGGACACCCTCACGGACGCCGACCTGACCTGGGAGAACACCTCTCTCATCGCAGGTGGCGGGGCCCTCGGCCAGGTCCGCGCACTCCGCGAGGGCGCCGGCGGGGACCTGCTGGTGATGGGCAGCCCCACCCTCGTGCGCGCCCTGATCGCGGAGGGGCTGGTCGACGAACTCCGGCTCATGGTCATGCCGGTGCTCGTCGGCGGCGGCAAGTCCATCTTCCCGGAGGACGGCGGCCTGCACACCCTGGAACTGGTCTCCTCCACCACCAGCCCGGCCGGCGTCCAGGTCGTCACCTACCGCACGACCGCCGGTTCCTGACCCGCCCCGCCCCGCCCCACCCCGCCCCGGGCCCCGTCCCCGCCGCTCCCCTCCGCCTGCTCCCGGAGCGGCGGGGGAGGGCGTCGGGCCCGCATCCGGAGAAAAAAGACATGTGACCGGTTCCGGTGGGCTGTTAGGTTTCCCCCGTGCCGAAGTTGAATCAGATCATCGCCGTTGAAAAGGGCGTCAAGTCCAAGTCCCTCCAGGAACTGACCCAGGCCCACCACGACGTCCAGAAGCCCGCGCTGCTCGCCGGCATCGCGCGTACGTACCAGCCCAAGGACGAGGAGGGCGAGCAGCTGCCGCCCGAGTCCACGCGGGTCCAGGTCAAGGCCGAGGACGTGCTGCGCGCGACGGCGACGACCCTGACGCGGCTCTTCGACGTCACCGCGACCAAGGACTGGGCGAACCGCACGGCGGCCGCGGACGTCGTGGTCGACGGAACGGTCCTGCTGCCCCAGGTCCCGGTCCCCTACCTGCTCTTCCTCGAGAAGCAGCTCACCGACCTGCACACCTTCGTCCGGAAGCTCCCGGTGCTGGACGCCTCGGAGTCCTGGACCCTCGACCCCTCGACGGACTCCTGGAAGACGGACGCGGTCCGCACGATCCGCACCAAGAAGGTGCCGCGCAACCACGTCAAGGCGGAGGCCACGGACAAGCACCCGGCCCAGGTCGAGGTGTACTACGAGGACATCGCGGTCGGCTACTGGACGACCGTGAAGTTCTCCGGCGCCCTTCCGGCCCGCCGGGTGAACGAGCTCCTGGACCGGGTGGAAAGGCTCCAGCAGGCCGTCAAGTTCGCCCGCGAGGAGGCCAACGGCGTCGACGTCACCGACCAGCGGGTCGGCGATGCAGTGTTCGGCTACCTGTTCGGGTAGCCTCCAGACTCCCTCCTTTTGAGCGGGGAGGGTGCGCGTGAAGCGCAAGCTGAAACTGAAGTTGAAGCTGACCGAGGGGTAACGGTTGGGGGTTCGAATCCCTCCCCCGGCACACGAGCCGGGGTGGCCCAAGTGGTAGAGGCGCGCCCCGTAAATCTCAGATTCTCGCTCCAGTCTCAGTATTCGCCGCCGAACACCGGATCGACCGAGCGTGGACGACCATCGACGGACGGGGGTTCAAGTCCCTCCTGTGCCTCTCCGTGGCACGGTAGTTCAAAGGTAGAACACGTCGATCTCAGAATGATCCGCGACTCTTAAACGCCGCCGGTGTGCGCAATTGGGTGGCACACAGGAGCCCGGGAGCTGGACATACTCCCGGGCTCCGTCACGTCCACGCCCCACCGAACACCCGTGCCCGCCCGCGGAATCGGCTCAGCCCGCCCGGCGGTGGACTCCCCGCTGGCCGGGGACCGTCTTCAACCGGGCAGGTTCCACGCCCGGCCCCTCCGGACCGGGGTTGCGCCGGACCGGAGCCGGCGGCGCCAGCGCGAGGAGGGCGATGCAGCCGAGGACCGCGACGAGGATGAGCACCGTGACAAGGGTCATGTTCCTGCCTTCCGCCCGATACTGATTGCCTGTCACCTGCTGATGTAACCGGAATGACGAGCGGTAAACACGAAGCGTAGTGACACTTCCGGGTCACGGGCTGCTCAGCACGTCATTCCGTCAGGTCCCGTACGTAGTCCACGCCGGCGAGCGGACCCCTCAACACCGCGGACGGCACCTCCAGCAGCTCCACCACGGCCGCCGCGTGCGGAACGAGCTGCCGGCACGTCGCGGTCACCTCGCGGCCCAGACCCGCCGCGGCCGCGGGGGAGAGCAGCCCGGCGGCCGCGTACCAGTCGGCGTGGGTCAGTACGAACTCCAGACCCAGCAGCCGGTACAGCAGCCCGGCCGGCGCCCCGGCCTCCGCCCCGGTGTCCCGATCGGTCCCCGCTGCGGCCGGCCCGCGGCCGGGCTCCGGCCGCCACCGCGCGGCCAGCGCCTGCAGCGTCACCCGCGCCATGTGGGCCTCCGCGAACGCCTGCGCCTCGTCAAGGTGCTCGTGCCACGCCGCCGAAGGCTCCGCCCCGGCTTCGGCCGCACCGTGCAGGGCCGCCGCCAGCCGCTCGTACAGGGCCCGCTCCCGGGCCGCCAGCAGCAGCGGCCAGTCCGGCTCGGTCCCGTCGCCGTCCCCGGGCGCCTGCCGCGGCGCGGCCGGCGGCTCGTACGCGTCCCCGGTCACCATGTGCCATGCGGCGTCGAGCAGCATCAGCTGGTTGTCGCCGCCCGCCGCGCGGAACGCGGAGGTGAGCGCCTGGTACTCGATCAGCCGGTTCTCCGAGAAGAACCCGGCAGCCCCGCAGGCGGCCCGGCAGCGGTCCACCGCCTCGTCGGTCAGCCGGTCCACCGCCACCTTCACCTGCGCCAGTTCCCCCATCACCGCCGGAGGCAGCCCCCGGCCCCGGCCGCCGCCCGGGGGTATCCGCCAGCTCACCTCCGTGACCTGACGGGCCACCACCGTCGCCGCCAGGGCCCGCGCGGCCGCACCGAACAGCAGCCGCTGCTGGTTGGGCCGGTGCAGGGCGTACTCCACGGCGCCCCAGCGGTCCACCGTGCGCCGGCGCCCGGCGTGCGGCAGCGCGACGGCGACGGCCGCCCGGGCCACCGCCGCCAGCCCCGCCGTGACCGCACCCCACGCGAAGCGGCTCCAGCCGGTGCTGCGGGCCGTCCGGAGCCGGGGATCGCCCAGCGGGTCGTGGAACTCCCCGGCCGCGGACACGGCCGCTCCGTCGGCGAGCCAGCGGTGGTACGGCACGCGCACACCGTCGAACCGAACCGCCGCGTAGTCGAGCGGGAGCAACGAGGTCCGCGGCCTGGGCGTGACCGTGATGCCGGCGGCCGGACCGCCGTCACCGCTGCGCAGGGGCACGAGGAACAGGTGGGTGCCGTGGTCGGTGCCCGACACCAGCAGCCGTGCGCTGACCACCGCGAGCCGGGGCAGCCCCGGCATGCCCACGTTGGGCGGGTACTTGGCCGCCGCGGCGTCGGGCGAGGTCAGCACGAACTCGCGCGCCGCCGGATCGTACACGGCCTCGGTGCGGATGGCGGCACTGCTGCTGCCCAGCCCCACCTCGGTGTTCATGGCCGCCCCGACCGACCGCCCGGAGGCCAGCTCCGCCACGTCCTCGGCCGAGGCCCCGAAGTCGAGAGCGGGCCCGATCGTCATGCACTGGTGCAGGAACAGGACGTGGAACAGCGCCGGATCGGCCATGGCCGTCAACTCCAGCAGCGCACGCAGCCGTTCCTGCTCCGCCGTCCCACCGGCGAGCAGCGGAACCGGCGAGCCGATCCGGTCGTGGAGGTGGCTCAGCCGCTCGTACGTGCCGACCCACGGCTGAGCCGATCGCGGGGTGCAGTCGTCGAAGACCGGGTCCTCGAACAGCTTCGGGAGGTCGGAGTCGATCACCGTGCGGTCTCCTGCTTCTCCTCGGTGCGGTCATGGTTGTGGTACTGGTCCGCGGGGGCGGCGCCGGACGCGGCGTACGCGTACCGGCCGGGCTCCCAGGCGTCGATCGCCGCGGCGATCTCCCCGGCGTGGTTCTCCATCATCGTGAAGTGGTCCCCTGACACCTCGCGCGCCGTGTGCGGCAGCCGCCAGGCGACGGGACGGCCGATCGGCTCCCGGGCACGGAGCAGGAGGACGGGTGCGGGCCGGTCGAGCGCCTCGGGCCGCCAGCCGCGCAGGATCCGCAGGTAGCCGCCCGTGGCGGTGAGCCGGGTCGTCCCGATCTCGCCGTTCCCGTCCGTGGCGCGGTGTCGGCGCTCGGCCTCGGCGAGGAGCAGCGTCAGGTCGTCGGACGGCGCGGCCCCCGCGTGCCAGGGAGTGTCGATCAGCACGATCCCGGCCACCCGGCCTCCCCGCCGGGCGAGTTGCGCGGCGACCGCCCATGCGATCCACCCGCCGGACGAGTGCCCGCACAGCAGCACGGGCCCGTCGTCCGCTCGCCGCGCGAGCGCCCCGAGATGGACGTCCACCAGCGCCCCCAGATCGGCGGGCAGCGCCTCGCCCGGCCCGAACCCGGGCTGCGGCAGTGCCAGTACGCTGCGCCGCCCCGCGAACTCGGCGGCCAGTCGGGTGTATTCGTACGGCCCTCCCGTCGGCACCAGTGACGGCAGGCACACCAACGCGGGTCCGGGGCCGCTGCCGTCACCGCCGACGGCGAGCCGTACGGGCCGCTGCACCCGGGCGGGCGCGTCCGCCGCGGTGAAGGACGGCCGCAGCAGGGAAGCGGTCCTCAGCAGGTCCAGGGCCACCGCACCGCGGCCGTCCGCCGAGGCCTGACGGAACAGCTCCGACAGCCCGTCGGGGAGCGGGAGCGGCCCGCCGGCGGCCGCCAGCGCGGCCGTACCGGACGCCGGTGCGGCGTCCTCCGGCGGGGCGGACCGGTCGAGTCTGTCCCACAGGTGGCCGGCGAGCCCGCGCGCGGTCGGGTGGTCGAAGGCCACGGTCGAGGGCAGGGCCAGGTCCAGGGCGCGGGAGAGCCTTCCCCGGAGCTCCACCGCGGCCATCGAGCCGGCGCCGAGCTCCAGGAAGGGCCGGTCCGGGTCCACGGAGTCCGCGTCGTCGTAGCCGAGCACCGCCGCCGCGGACTCCTTCACCAGGAGCAGCAGTTCGTCCGCGTCGAGCGGCTTGGCCGCCACCGCGTCCGGCGTTGCATCCCCGTGCCCGTCGCCGGCCCCGGCCGGACGTGCCGAGGGCCGGACGGAGAGCCAGTACCGCCGTCGTTGGAAGGGAGTGGTCGGCAGCGCCTCGGCCGGGACCGGCCGTGACCCCGCGGACACGGCCGCCCAGTCGACCCCGACTCCCTGTACCCAGGCCTCGGCGGCCGACAGCAGCAGGCGCCGCAGGCCTCCCTCGCCGCGCCGCAGGCTGCCGGTGGCCAGGGCGGGCACGCCCACCTGCTCCGCCGTCTCCTGGACCGCGTACGTGAGGACGGGGTGCGGGCTGACCTCCACGAAGGTCCTGAAGCCCGCCTCCAGCATCGTGGCCACGGCGGGCGCGAAGGCCACCGGGTTGCGCAGGTTGCGGTACCAGTACTCCGACGTCAGCTCCTGCCCGGTGAGCCAGGACCCGTCGACGGTGGACAGGAACGGTGTCGACACCGCATCCGGCACGGTCCCGGCCAGGTCCTCGGCCAGTACGGCCTCCAGGGGCTCCACGGCCGCGCAGTGCGAGGCGTAGTCCACGGCCACCCTGCGGGCCCGCACCCCCTCCGCGGCCAGCTCCGCCAGCAGCGCGTCGACCGCCCCGGGGTCCCCGGCGACCACCGACGCGCGCGGGGCGTTCTCCGCGGCGACGGACAGCGGCGGCCCGGTCCGCCCGGTCAGCCGGGCCGCCAGCTCCGGCGCGGGCAGGGACACGGCGGCCATCGCCCCGGCGGGCAGCCCGCGCACCGCGCGGACGCGCAGGGCAACGATCCGGGCGGCCTGCGGAAGCGTCAGCGCGCCCGACACGTATGCCGCGGCGATCTCGCCCTGCGAGTGGCCGAGCACCGCGTCCGGTTCGACCCCGTACGAACGCCACAGCGCCGTCAGCGACACCATCATCGTGAACAGGGCCGTCTGCGCGACGTCGACCCGGGCCAACGGCGGGGCACCGGCGTCGCCGCGCAGCACTGCCAGGACGGACCAGTCCAGGTACGGGGCGAAGGCCTCGTCGCAGGCCGCCGCGGCCTCGGCGAAGACGGGGGACTCGCGCAGCAGTTCCGCACCCATGGCGTCCCACTGGGAGCCCTGGCCCGGGAAGACGAACACCGTCCGGCCGTTCTCCCCGGCCGGCGGCACCCCGGTGACGAGGTCGGGGTTCTCCCGGCCGGCCGCCAGGTCCGCCAGCCCGTTGCGCAGCCGTGCCGCCCGGTCCGCCCCGTCCGCCACGACGACGGCACGCCGCCGGAAAGCCGGGTCGTTCGGGGCGCGGTGCACGGCCAGGGCGTGGCCCAGCCGCGCCGGATCGGCCCCACGGGCCGCCTGCCCGAGGCGGGTGGCCAGATCGCGCAGCGCGGGCCGGCCCTTCGCGGCGAGGACCCACGGCACCGCTGCTCCGGCCGCCGCGGGATCCGGTGCCGGGGCCGGGGTCGCCGTCGGGTCGGCCGCCGCCGTGTCCTCGGCCGGCGGATCCTGCACGATCACGTGCGCGTTGGTGCCGCTGATCCCGAACGCCGAGACGCCCACCGCACGCCGGCCGCCGTCCGCGGGCCGGGGCCACGGCCGGGGCGCGTCGAGCAGCCGTACGCCGCCCGCGGCCCAGTTCACGTGCGGGGTCGGCTCCTCGGCGTGCAGGGACCGCGGCATCTGTGCGTGTCGCAGTGCCAGGACGGCCTTGATGACGCCGGCGACCCCCGCCGCGGCCTGCGTGTGGCCGATGTTCGACTTGAGCGAGCCCAGCCACAGCGGCCGTTCCGCGTCCCTGCCCCGGCCGTAGGAGGACAGCAGGGCCTCCGCCTCGATGCGGTCGCCCAGCGGCGTGCCCGTGCCGTGCGCCTCCATCAGGTCCACATCGGCCGGCGCGAGGCCCGCGTCGGCCAGGGCCAGCCGGACGACCTCCCGCTGGGCCGGGCCGCTCGGCGCGGACAGCCCGTTGCTGGCCCCGTCCTGGTTGACCGCCGAACCCGTCAGCACGGCCAGGACGGGCCGTCCCGCCCGGCGGGCGTCCGACAGCCGCTCCAGCACGAGGACCCCCGAGCCCTCCGACCAGCCGGCCCCGTCCGCGGAGGCGGAGAACGCCCGGCAGCGGCCGTCCGGGGAGAGGGCGCCCTGCCGGCTGAACTCCACGAACGACGCCGGGGTCGACATCACCGTCGCCCCGCCGGCCAGCGCCAGCGAGCACTCGCCCCGCAGCAGCGCCTGCCGGGCCAGGTGCAGCGCGACCAGGGAGGAGGAGCAGGCCGTGTCGACGGTGAGCGCCGGCCCGGTCAGCCCGAGGGTGTAGGCGATCCGGCCGGCCGCCACGCTGGACGCGTTGCCCGTCACCAGCAGCCCGTCGTACAAGGTGGGGTCCTCCTGGACGCGGGGCGCGTAATCGGAGGACATCAGCCCGACGAACACCCCGGCGGGGGAGTCGCGCAGCGCGGAGGGCGCGATACCGGCCCGTTCCAGCGCCTCCCAAGCGGTCTCCATCAGCAGCCGCTGCTGCGGGTCCATGGCCAGGGCCTCGCGGGGGGACAGGCCGAAGAACTCCGCGTCGAAGTCGGCGGCGCCCTCCAGGAAGCTGCCGTGGCGCACGTACGAGGTCCCGGGCCGGCTGCGGTCGGGGTCGTGGAGGTGGTCGAGGTCCCAGCCGCGGTCCGCCGGGAAGGGGCCCACGGTCTCGTCGCCCGCGGTCAGCAGCCGCCACAGGTCCTCGGGCGAGGCGATGCCGCCGGGGAAGCGGCAGCCGATGCCGACCACGGCCACCGCTTCCGCATCCCCTTCCGCGCCCGGGCCCCTGCCCCCGCCCGGGCCGGGGGCCGCCTCGGGCGTCCCGGAGGAGCCTCCCGCCGCCCCGGTCGCGAGGCCGACCAGATGCCGGGCGAGGTGCCCGGGCGTGGGATGGTCGAACACGGCCGTCGTCGACAGCGCCAGCCCCGTACGCTCCCCGAGCCCGGCCGCCAGGCGCACCGCGCCCAGCGAGTCGAGCCCGGCCGAGCGGAAGCTCACCCCCGTGTCCGCCTGGGCCAGGCGGGCACCGCCCGCTGCCGCCGCCTGCTCCCGTACCAGGGCCAGCGCCGTGTCCAGGGCGGCCCGTTCGGGAAGGCCGGCGATCCGCTGCGCCCAGGCCGGCACGGCCTCCCGCACCGGCTGCGCCAGCAGCGCCGCCAGCCGGCCGCGGGCCACCTTCCGGGTGGGGGTGACGGGAACGGCGTCCACGACGACGAGTTCCAGCGGCCACTTGTACGCGGCGACACCCCGGGCGGCCAGATGAGCCCGTACGTCTTCCAGGGCGAGCCGGGCCCCGGGCCTCAACTGGGCCAGCAGCACGGGGTATTCGCCGAGCCGGTCGTCGGCCCGTCCGGTGACCGCCGCGTTCTCCAGCTGAGGCAGGTCGGCGAGCAGCGCCTCGATCTCGGACGCGCTGAACTTCAGCCCGCCGACGTTGATCCGCTCCGCCTGCCGGCCCCGGTAGCCGATCGTCCCGTCCTCGTTGCGGCACGCCAGGTCGCCGGTGCGCAGCCAGCCGTCGGCGGTCAGGGCCGCTGCGGTGGCCTCCGGGTCGGCGAGGTAGCCGCGGAAGAGCGAAGGCCCCCGGAACTGGAGCTCCCCCGTCTCCCCGACGGGGCACGGTGCGCCGTCCTCGTCGACGACCCGGACCCGGCCCTCGCCGACGGGACGGCCGATGCTGTGGGCGGCGACCGCGGGCGGGTCGTCGGGCGAGGTGCTCAGACCGGCCCCGACCTCCGACATGCCCCACTGGACGACGGTCGTGGCGCCCAGGACCCGGCGCACGCCGGCCACCAGGGTCGCCGGGACGGCCGCCCCGCCCGTCCGGACCTCCCGCAGCGCGGCCGACGGCCCGGCTCCGGGCGTCTCCACCAGGTCGCGCAGCTGGGCGGGTACGGCGAACAGCACGCTCGCCCCGGTCGCGGCCGCCAGTTCCCGGAAGGCGTCGGCGTCCCAGCGGGGCAGCAGCGCCTGCCGGCCGGCGGCGATGAGGGAGAGGTGCACGGAGAACAGGCCGAACAGGTGGGTGAAGGGGCTGCCGCTGACGAGGGTGTCCTCGGCCGAGGACCGGGCCCCGACCGCGGTGACCGTGGCGTTGCCGAGCAGGCCGCCGTGCGTGTGGATGCAGATCTTGGGGCGGGCGGAGGTGGTGCCGGAGGACGGCATCAGCACCAGCGGCATGTCGGGGGTGACCTCGACGGGGTGCGGAGCGCGGCCGCGCCGTTCCCGTACGAGCGCCTCGTACGGGCCGGCCCCGGGCCCGTTGTCGTCGCGCGGGGCGTCGGGGCCCACCGGGATCAGGAACTCCAGCTCGGGCAGCTCCGTCCGGGCGGGCGGTTCTCCGGCGGCCGGGAACAGCAGGGCCCGCGCCGCGGTGCGCCTCAGCAGGGCGGTCACCTCGCGGGTGCCGAGCGTGCTGTGCAGGGGGAGCAGCACCGCGCCGACGGCGGCGATGCCCACGTGGGCCACCAGGTACTCCCAGGAATTGGGCAGCTGGACCGCCACCACGTCGCCGGGTCGGATCCCGAGGTCCTGCAGGGCCCGGCCGAAGGCGTCGGAGTCCGTGCGCCAGTCCTGCCAGGACCGGGTGCCGGCGGCGTCCGCGGCGACGACGGCGGCGGCGTCGCCGCCGGCCGTGACCGCGGCCGCGAACAGCTCCGGCAGGGTGGGTCCGGGGGTCGTCCAGCCCTCGGGGCCTTCCGGCTCGGGGGTGGTCAGGTAGTCGCGGGGGCGGATGGCCATTTACGCGTGCTCCGAACGGTGGGGAGTGGACAGGGAAGCGGTCGTGGTGCGGCGGGCCCGCAGCAGGGAGCCGTCGAGCGGCAGGGGCCGGGTGTCCACGAGGTCGAAACCGGCCTCGGCGAGCAGGCCGCGGTAGTGGTCGAGGGTCCGCTCCCGGCCGCCGACGTTGCACAGCATGTGCAGGTTCCAGGCCACGGCCAGGGACTCGGCGCCGTCCGTCGGCAGCAGCCGTTCGACGACGAGCAGTTCGGCCTCCGCGGGCATCGCTTCCGCGCACCTGCGCAGGATCTCCAGGCACCGCTCGTCGTCCCAGTCGTGCAGCACCCGGGACAGGACGTAGACGTCACCGCCGCCGGGCACGGACCGGGTGAAGTCACCGGTGAGGAAGGTGCAGCGGTCCGCGGTCCCCGTCCGCTCCAGCCGGGCCCGCGCCGCGGCGACCACGTGCTCCCGCTCCAGCAGCACACCGCGGAGCCGGGGCGCGGCGCCCAGGATCTGCGCCATCAGTTCGCCGTTGCCGCCGGCCACGTCCACGACCACGTCGACGCCGGGCCGGTCGACGACCGCCGGGACCGGCCCGAACATGGGGGAACTCGCCTGCATGGACAGGTCGAAGACCGTGTCCCACGGCGGGTTCTGCGCGAAGTACGGGAAGTGGTGCGCGCCGAAGTGGTGCAGGAACGCGTCCCGGCCCGTCCGCACGGCGTACAGCAGGCGTCCGAACGACTCGTAGAACGGGCCGCCGTAGATCAGGGCCAGCGGCCGCATCGAGTGCGGGGCGTCCTCACGGAGCAGCTCGCCGAGCCCCGTCAGGGCGTAGGTGTCGCCGTCCGGTCCGTACGGGCCGACCAGCAGCCCGAGCGTCGCCAGGTAGCGCAGGAGGCGCCCGAGCCCGTCGGTGTCGGCCGCGACGCGCCCGGCCAGGGCGGCCACCGTGGAGGGGCCCGCGGCATCGGGGGAGAGCGCGTCGAAGACGCCCAGTTCGGCGCCGACCGCGATGGCCTGGGTCTGCCAGGCTCCCGTCATCAGCTCCAGCAGCGCGCGTGCGGGCTCGCTCCGCGCCAGCAGGCGGTGGGCCGCGAGCGCCGCTGTCCGGTGGCCCGGCATGAGCAACTCCAGCCGCCCGTACGGTGATCCTCCGGCGGCGCCGGAGCGGAAGTACAGGACGGTGACGTCCTCGTGCGGGTTGTAGCCGCCGCCGTCGGGCCGCATGCCCGCCCGCTCGACCAGCAGGTGCCGCAGCCCCGCGAAGACGACCTCGTCGGCGGAGGTGACCCGGAACGCGACGTGCGCCTCGTTGTGTTCCACCCGCTCCTGCCGCACGAGGTGGCGCAGGCACGCGGCGGTCCCGTCCGCCGCCGTACCGCCGGCGGAGCCGGGCTGCGGCTGCGGCTGCGGCACGGATTCCGGGTCCGCTGCCGGGTCCGCTTGCGGCACGGGCAGGCAGAAGACCTCGATCTCGCCCAGTTCCCCCTCACCGCCGGGGGCGGCGGCGCGCACGATCGACACCTCCAGCGCCTCCGGGGCGATCCCGTAGCGGGCGCGCAGCCGGTCCCGTACGACCGTACTGGGCGTCGGCGCACCCGCCTTCAGCCCGAGCCCGGCCAGGGCGTCCACCACGTCGGCCGCGGACCGCGGGAACACCAGGACGGCCGCGTGCGCGGGCACGCACCACGCGCCGAGGGACTTCCGCTCGTCGTCGTCCAGGGCCGGCGCCAGCGTGCGCAGCATCCGGGTGACGGTCCCGGAGGAGCGTACGAGGGCAGCGGCCCTGCTGATCGCCGTCAGGTCCGCGGCATCCAGTACCGCGGCCCCGACCTGCTGTTCCGTCATGCTCCGCCCCTCGCGCGGGCGCCCCCCGTAGCGGCGCCGGATCTGCGAAACGTATGCTCCGGTGCCTGCCGGGGCGCCCAAGAACGCGAGGTGTTGTCAGGTTCGAGGCCCTAACCTCGGTGTGCACAGCCGTGCTTGACGGTTCCGGTTCCCGTGGGGAGACGATGACGGTGACGGCACTCGCCGAGACCCCGGGCGCTCTGCCCGACGCACCCCAGCTCTGGGAAGTCGTCCGCGACCTGGCGGGCTCGTGGCTGGGCGCGGGCAGCCTCACGGGCGCCGTCGTCACCACGCTCATCACCGCCTGGATGTGGTACGTCGGCGGCAGGGAGGGCTACCGGGCCGCCCGCACGGCCGGCCGGGGCATCGTGGCCGCCGGGCGGTTCGGCATACGGCACGTGGGGAGCCTCCCGGTCAACCGGAGGGTGTTCGCCGCACTGACGACCCTGACGGTGCTCATCGTCCAGGCCGTATGGCTCGCCGCCTGCCACTTCTTCGCCTCGGTCCTCGTCGCGAACCTGCGGGACGCGTTCGGCGGGGCGGACGTCGGCGACCTGCCGGAGACCGTCCGGTGGGGCGCGGGCAACGGTACCTACACCGTTGTCTGCGCCCTGCTCACGCTGGCCGCCTACGCCCTCGCCCTGGGCGGCGGCAAGGAGTACCCGCTGCTGGTGGGGTTCCTGCCTGCCGTACTGCCGGTGCTGTGCGCGGCCCTGATGCTCGTCGTGGCCGTACTGGCGACGCTCGTCACCGGGCTCTTCGCCCTCTTCGGCGGCGCCGGCGACTGGGGCACGGCGGGCTTCTTCTGGGCCGCCGGCGTCAGTCTGCTGCTCTACGCCGCCCTCGGCTTCGCGGCGCTGGGCGCCGCGGGCGTGGCCGTGGATGCCTGGCGGGCCGGGGCCGAGCCCGGCCCCGGCCCCGGGCAGGGCTCCGGACGTCCCGCGGCCTCCGGGCGCTGACCGGCAACCGCCGGTCCGGGAACGGGCGTCCGACCTCGCGGAGGTGGTGGCCATTGCGGCAGTGGGGACCCGGTCGGGGAGGTGGGCGGCGGCCGTGGTGCCGCTGCTCGGGGCCGGGACCGTATACGGCTGGGCCCACTGGTGCTTCACGGCCGACTCGGCACCGTCCGCCGGCATCGCGCTGGCGGGCGGCGGCGCCCTGATCGCCGGGTCCTGCGCGGTGTACCGGACGGTGGTCGCGGGCACCCGCGGGTCCTTCGGAGGCGGTCGCGCTGGCCCTGGCGCTGCTGGCGACCGTGGCCGCCGCCGACCTGACGGCGGCGCGCAGCGAGGTCGCCGTGTGCCTCGTCCGGGCGGTCGACAGCACCGTCCAGCAGTCGTCCGGCGAGGGAGGCCCCGGGCCGCGGACCGTCCACCGCCACACCCTGGACTGCCCCGGCGAGTACCCGGCCGAGCTCAAGGACGACCGGCGGACCGCGCCCGCCGGCGGTGAGGTGCGTGGCCCACGATCCGTGGCGGCGGCTGGCGCCGGAGGTCGACCGCCGCGGCACGCCCTGGGGATCAGCCCTGTGCGCGGCACTGCTCCTCGCCGTCGCCACGGTGACCGCCGCCAGCCGCAGGGCCGCCTGAGGGGCGGCCGGGGGTGGGGGGCTCGGTTTGCCGCGGGGGCTTCGGGGCAGGCGCGCGCCAGGGGGTTTTCCGTTTCCCCACTCTGGAGTGCCGTCATGAACGCGCAGCCTGCCCCGTCGGACCCCGACGTCCCGGACGTCCCTCCCCGGCCGCCCGGCTCACCGCCCGCGTCCGAACCACCCGAGTCCCCGGACCTCCCCCCGCCTTCGGACGAGCCGCCGGAGCGTCCCGGTCCGCCCGCCGGGCCGCCGGAACCCGCCCGGGAACCGCGGCCGCAGGAACCGCCCGACTGATCCCTCGCCCCGTACCTCCGGTCCGCCCCCATGGGGCAGGATGCGGGGATACGGACGAGGGGATCCCGATGAACAGTCAGAACCTCCTGAACGACCGGAGCACCACGATCGACGGGACGCCGGCGGGGACGCCCCACTACCCCGTACGGACCGGGCGGCTCGCCCTGCGCCCGGTCCGCGCCGGCGACCTCGACGCGATCCACGCCCACCGGTCCCTCCCCGAGGTGGCCCGGTACCTCCCGCACGAGCCGCACACGCGCGAGGCGACCCGGCAGACCCTGGAGCGGATGATCGCCGGTGAGGCGCTCGCCGAGCCGGGCGACTGGCTCGACCTGGCCGTCGAGACCGGGACGGGGCGGGTCGTCGGCGAGGTCCTGCTCAAGCGGGACGGACGGGCCCCGCGGACCGGCGAGGTGGGCTTCGCCTTCCACCCCGACGTGCACGGCACCGGGATCCCCACGGAGGCCGTCACGGCCGCCCTCGACCTGGCCTTCGACACCTTCGGGTGGCACCGGGTCTTCGGAGTGTGCGTGGTGCAGAACACGGCCTCGGCGGCCCTGATGCGCCGCGTCGGCATGCGTCTGGAGGCCGTCGCCCGCGACGACGTCCACCGGAAGGGTTCCTGGCGCAGCACCGCGCAGTTCGCGGTTCTGGCCGCCGAATGGCGCCGGGACAGGCCGCGGCCGGCCGACGAGAAGGCCGTCGACGCGCTCACGTCGGCCTTCTACGCGGCGTTCACCCGCAGCGGGGCAGGCCCCGTGGACCTGGACCCCGTCCGCGCGGTGCTCGCACCCGACGCGGTGATCGAGCGGGTGGCCGAGGACGGGTCGGTCCACCGGATGGACGTGGACGCGTTCCTCGCGCCGCGCGAGGCGCTGCTCAACGGGCCGGAGCTGACCGACTTCACCGAGGTCGAGGTGGCCGCCACGACGCTGGTGGCGGACGGCCGCGCGACCCGCAGCGGGCAGTACTTCAAGTGGGGGCTGCGGGACGGCGTCCCCTTCTCCGCGTGGGGCCGCAAGACCTTCCGCTTCGGCACCGCCTCCGGGGCCTGGCTCATCGATTCCCTCACCTGGACCGACGAACCCGAGACCGGATCCGGCGACTGACGGGCCGGGCGCTCCGAGTCCGCCGCGCGCCCGTACGGAACGCGGGGACCCGGGCCGCCCGCCCTACTGCTTGTTCTTGGCGAGGTCTTCCTGGAACGCCTTCGCACACGTCGGGCCGTTGTCCGTGGCGACGAACTGGACGACCAGCAGCGCACCGGACTTGCCGGCGTGGCTCGCCTTCACGGTCCAGCCGCTCTTGTCCAGCGACTTGACGACCGTTCCCTGCTGGTCGATGGACCGGGCTTCCTTCCAGCCGCCCTTGGTCAGGGCGGCCACCGTGTCGTCGTAGGACTTCTTCGAATCGGTGACCTTCTTGGTGTCCGCGACCCACGAGACCATGCAGGACCTGAGGTTCGGCGGGACGTCCTCGGTGGCCTTCTGCGCGTAGCCGGCGCCCGTGGCCGCGGTGTCGATCTCCTTCTTCACCGCCGCGGCGTCCAGGGACCCGCCCGAGCCCTTGTCCGCCGCCGGGGTGGAAGCCGCTGCCGAGGAAGCCGACTTGGGCGCGTCGGCGCCCTTGCCCTGGTCCGCACCGCCCTCACTGCCGCAACCCGCGACCAACATCACCACACCGGCAGCCGCGGCCGCCCACTTCGCCTTGCGCACTACTCTCCCAAGATCCGCGGAACCATGTGCACACGCGGGCGCGAAGCCCCCGTGATCAAGGAAGCATCCTGCCACGGCCCACCGACACCACCCGTCAGGCACGCGGCCGCGCCGCGGGAACGTGGCGCACGCCACGGCGACTTCACGGACCTCGACGACCCGCCCCGACCAGACCCGCCCGCCCCGCACCCCGCCCGGCAGCCTCACTCCACCACGAGGTCGGCGCGGGACCGGCCCGGCGCGATCAGGCGGGCGTTCGCCTCGTCGGAGCGGTCGACCCACGCGCGCGCGTACGCCTCCGCCTTGCCGTGCCGCACGTGCCGGTCCACCAGCCGCCGCACCCGCAGCCCGTCGTCGGGGGCCAGGAACCACACCTCGTCGAGCAGCGGCCGCACCGCCGCCCACGGCCCCTCCCCGTACAGCAGGTAGTTCCCCTCGGTGATCACCAGCGGTACGCCGGGCCCGACCGGGACGCTCCCGGCCACCGGCTCCTCCAGCGCCCGGTCGAAGGCCGGAGCGTAGACCACGTCCGGGCCGCCGTCCCGCAGCCGGCGCAGCAGGGCCGCGTACCCGGCCGCGTCGAAGGTGTCCGGAGCCCCCTTCCGGTCGGCCCGGCCCAGGCGCGCCAACTCGGCCTGCGCCAGGTGGAACCCGTCCATCGGGACGACCACCGCGAGGCCCGGCCCGAGCCGCCGGGCGAGGTGTTCGGCCAACGTGGACTTGCCCGAGCCGGGCGCGCCCGCGATGCCGAGGATCCTGCGACCGCCCGCTCCGGCCAGCCGGCGGGCCCGCCCTTCCAACTCTGCCGTGTCCATCCGCCCATCCTCCCCGATCCGCGCGAGGCCCCCGTCCGGGGTGTTGCCGGCGCCCGCGGAAGGGGAAGGGATCGGGACCGGAAGTACAGGGGGCACGGCCTGACGGCCGGACGGTCGGACCAGGCCCGGCGAAGGGGAGCGGCCCGTGACGGACGTGCGCATCGGAGTCCTCGGCTACGGCCTGCGCGGCAGCCTCGCACGGGTCGCGCACCGGCCCGGCCGTGGCGCGACCGTGACCGCGGTCGCCGAACCGGAACCCAGGGCCCGTGCGGCCGCGGCCGCCGCCTTCCCCGCCGCCCGGACGCACGCCGGCCACCGCGCGGTCCTGGACGACCCCGACGTCGACGCCGTACTCGTCCTGACCCCCGACCACACGCACGCCGACCTCGGCCGCCAGGCACTGCGGGCCGGCAAACCCGTCTTCGTCGAGAAACCCCTCGACATCTCCGTGGAACGCTGCGACGCGATCCTGCGCACCGCCCGCGCCACCGGCACCCGACTGTACGTCGGGCACAACATGCGGCACATGCCGGTGGTCCGGCTGATGCGCGGGCTCATCGCCCGGGGTGCCATCGGCGAGGTCAAGACCGTGTGGGTGCGCCACTTCGTCGGCTACGGCGGAGACTGGTACTTCAAGGACTGGCACGCCGAGCGCCGCTGCACCAACGGCCTGTTGCTCCAGAAGGCCGCCCACGACATCGACGTCGTGCACTGGCTGGCGGGCTCGTACGCACAGGACGTCCAGGCCCTCGGCGACCTGATGGTCTACGGCGCCAACCCGCACCGCCGAGCCCCGGGCCGACCCAAGACGCCCGACTGGTACACCGAGGACGGCCACTGGCCGCCGCACACCCAGCGCGCACTGAACCCGGTCATCGACGTCGAGGACGTCTCCCTCGTCAACCTGCGCCTCGCGAGCGGGGTCCTCGCCGCCTACCAGCAGTGCCACTTCACCCCGGACTACTGGCGCAACTACACGGTGATCGGGGACGCCGGGCGGCTGGAGAACTTCGGCGACGGCCCGGGGAGCACCGTCAAGGTGTGGAACGCCCGCCGCTCCGGCTACCGACCCGAACCCGACGCCGCCTTCACCGTCCCGCAGACCGCCGACGGCGGCGGGCACGCAGGCGCCGACACCCTCCTGATCGACGAGTTCCTGCGCTTCGTCCGCGAGGGCGGTACGACGGACACCTCGCCGGTGGCGGCCCGTATGGCCGTGGCCGCCGGCTGCGCGGCGACGGCGTCCCTGCGCGACGGGGGAACCCCGCGCCGCGTCGACCCGCCACCCCAGGCCCTGACGGCCTACTTCGAGCACGGCCAGCGCCCCGCGCGCTGACCCGCGCGGCAGGCACGGGGCGCCGGGGGATCAGCCCGCGAGGGGGCGGAGGGCTCCGCGGCGGCCCTCCGGGGACGTCAGCCACTCCAGCTTCTCGGCCGTATCCGTGGCGGGCAGCGGGGTGTGCAGGATGATCGCCAGGTCCGGGCGGGCCGGCACCCGGAGCTGCGTGGACTCGAAGAACAGCGGCCCCACGGCAGGGTGTTCGATCTCCTTGCGCAGCAGGCCCCCGGGCCGGACGTCCCGTCGCTCCCACAACGCCGTGAACTCCGGGCTGAGTTCCCGGGCCTCCTCCACCACCGCGAGGAAGCCCTCGTCGTCGGGGCGTTCCGAGCACGCCGCCCTGAACTGGGCGACCACGCTGCACGCGATCTCCTCCCACTGCTTCGAACGCGCCCGGTAGATCGGGTCGGTGAAGAAGGCGATCAGGCAGTTCTGCACGATCTCGGGCCGCATGCCGAGCACCAGTGCGGCCGCTTCGTTGTACATGACGGTGTTCCAGTACGCGTCCATGATGTGCGCCGGGAACGGCATCCACGCGTCGATGAGCCGTTGCAGGCCGTGGCACATGTTCCGGTCCGCCGCCTCCACCTCCGGGGCGGGCGGGTTGAGGCCCGCCAGCACGTACAGGTGCCGGCGCTCGGCGCTCGACAACCGCAGCACCCGCCCCACCGCGTCGAGGACCTGCGGGGACACCGTGATGTCACGGCCCTGCTCCAGCCACTGGTACCAGGACGCCCCCACCCCCGCCAGTACGGCGACCTCTTCCCGCCGCAGTCCCGGGGTCCGGCGCCGGGCCCCGCCGTCCGGGAGGCCGGCCTGCGCCGGGGTGATCCGGGCACGCCGGCTCATCAGGAACTCCCGCAGCTCGGTACGGCGGTGCCTGTCGATCGGTGTGGCCACGAACTCCCCCTGTCGGCTGCCTGGTGGTGCCACCAACAGGATAAGTTCCCACTCTCCACGGGCATTCCCGCGCCACGAGGGTGGTGCCCATGGCAATCGACACACCCACGGACACCTCCACCCCCACCCCCCGCACCACCCCCGCGACCGGCGGCCCCGCGGACGACGGCGGGACGCGCCTCACGGGCCGGGCCAAGCTGGTCCTGTCCGTCCTCTGCGCCGCCCAGTTCATGGTGGCCCTCGACTTCTCCGTGCTGAACGTGGCCCTCCCCGTCCTCGGCCGGGACCTGGGCCTGAGCCAGGCCGCGCTGCAGTGGGCGGTCACCGCCTTCGCCCTGCCCTCCGGCGGCTTCCTGCTCCTCTTCGGCCGCATCGGCGACCTGTACGGCCGCAAGCGGCTCTTCCTCGCCGGCCTCGCCCTCTTCGGCGCGGCCTCCCTCCTCGCCACCCTCGCCTGGGACCCGGCGTCCTTCCTGGCCGGGCGCGCCCTGCAGGGCCTGGGCGCGGCGGCCGTCGTACCGGCCGGCATGTCCCTGCTGACCACGACGTTCCCCGAGGGCCCGCTGCGCGACAAGGCGCTCGGCATCTCCGGCACCCTGCTCTCCCTCGGCTTCACCGTCGGCATGCTCCTCGGCGGCGTCATGACCGACACCCTGGGCTGGCGCTCCACGATGGCCCTGCTCGCGGTCACCGCGCTGGTCGTCCTGGTCCTCGCCCCCGCCCTGCTGACGGAGTCGCGCACCCCGGAGCGGCCCCGCCTCGACGTGCCGGGTGCCGTCACCGTCACCGGCGGTCTGCTCGCCCTGATCTACGCCCTCTCCACGGCCGCCCGGCGCGGCTTCGGCGGCGCCGACGTCCTGGCCACGCTCGTCGCCGGCCTCGTCCTCCTCACCGCGTTCGCCGTCGTCGAGTCGCGGGCCGCGGCCCCGCTCGTGTCGCTGCCGATGCTGCGCCGACGCACGGTCGCCTGGGGCAACGCCGCCGGCCTGATCACCTTCTCGATGATGTCGACGGTCGTCTTCGTCCTGACCCTCTACCTCCAGGAGACCCTCGGCCTCTCCTCCTTCCGGACCGGTCTGGTCTTCGGCGTCCAGGGCATCGCCTCGGCGTTGGCGGGTTCGTACGCACCCAAGGTCATCGGCCGCTTCGGCCCCCGCCGCACCCTGGTCGGCTCCCTGGTCGGCCAGGGCCTGTTCACCGCCGGCCTCCTCGCCGTCGGCAGCGACTCGGGAGCCCTGCCCGCCACCGCGGCCGTCTCCGTCGCCAGCATGTTCCACCTCGGCGCGATCGTCTCGTACGGCCTCACCGTCACCAGCGGCGTCCCGGACGAGGAGCAGGGCCTGGCCACCGGCCTTGTCACCACCACCCAGCAGGTCGGCCTCACCATCGGGATCCCGCTCCTCGGCGTCCTCGCCACCACCGGCACGTCCCTGTTCGACGGGGTCCGCACGGTTCTGGTCCTGGACACCCTGATCGTGCTCGCGGCGGCGGCCCTGACCGCCGTCGGCCTGCGCCACCGCAAGGCCTGACCCCCTCAGGGGCGCAGGCTCCGCGGGGAACGGCCCAGGCGGGCGGGCAGCAGGGCGCGGAGGGGGCCCGGGCCCTCGTAACCGACGCGGCGGGCCACCGCCGTCAGCGACAGGGCCGTCGTGCGGAGCAGGTGCTCGGCCTGTTCGACCCGCAGGTCCTGCACCAGCCTGATCGGCGAGCAGCCGAGGACGCGGGTGACCGTGCGCTGGAGGGTGCGCTCGCTGACGCCGAGGTCGCGGGCGGCTTCCGCGATCGACAGCGGCCCGCCGATCCGGGCGCGCACCCACTGCTCGAACGCGGAGACCAGCGGATCGTGCCGGGCCAGGGTGCTGGGGATGGTGTACGCGGCCTGCGGGGCCCGGTCGTCGACGACGAGGTAGTGGCGCACCAGGTCGGCGAGGGCGGGACTGCACGTCCGGACGATCGCCAGGGCCAGGTCGATGTGGCTGGACGCCGCCCCGGCCGTGGTGACCCCGTCGCTGGTCGTGACCATGCGGCTCTCGTCCACGGCCACCCGGGCGTAGCGTTCCCGGAACACCGGGGCCATCCACCAGCTGCTCGTGGCCCGCAGCCCGTCCAGGACCCCGGACTCGGCAAGGATCCGGCGGGCGGCCGCCACCGCCGAGGCCCGGGTCGTCGGGCCCTCGACGGCAAGCTCTACGCCCACGGCACGACGACCTGCGCGGTCCTCCGCCCCTGAGGGACCCGGGGGCGTCGCAGACACCTTCCCTGACGCCCCGCCCGGCCGTCCGTCACCGGGGGCCGGGCGGGGGCGCGCTCAGACGGCTTCCGGTTCGGCCGTCGGGGCCGGGACCAGCCGGCGCCGCAGGAAGGCCACGGTTCGCTCGCGGACGGCCAGGGCGAGGTGCCCGGGGGTCTCCCGGACCTCGCGGGTCAGTACCGAGTGGGCGCTCCTGCCGAAGCCGCCGGCGTTACCGGTCCGGGAGTCCAGCTCGATGTACTCGAAGGCGTCGCCGAGCCGGTTGCGCAGGGTCTCGAAACGCTGCCCGGGGACCAGCCCGTCCTCCGTGAACCGCATGCCGAGCACGCACAGCCCGTCGTCCCGCATGCGCCGGGCGACGTCGCCCAGCTCCTCCTCCGACAGGCCCGGGTCCGCGCGGTGCGCCGCGGTCACCGGCAGGGGCAGCGACGGCTGGCCCGTCACCGCGGCGAGGACCGCGTCGTCCACGGCCACGGCCAGCGCGAACCCGCCCGTGAAGCACAGCCCGATGACGCCGACCCCGGTCCCAGGCGTCCGCGCGTCGAGGTCGCGGGCCAGCGCCCGCAGCCAGTCGGTCACGGGCCGGCGGGCGTTCGTGGCGAAGGCCAGGAACTCGCGGGAGACGCAGGCACGCGCAATGGTCACGAACGCCGCCGCGGACACGGAGGGTGCGCCCGGCGTGCCGAAGAGCGAGGGCATCACCACCGTGAAGCCGCTGTCGACCAGGTGCTGCGCGAGGCCGAGCACCTCCGGGGTGATCCCGGGCAGCTCCGGCATCAGGACCACGCCGGGCCCCTCGCCGCGCTCGAAGCAGTCGTGCGTGATGCCGCGCCAGGAGAACTCCTCCCGGCGCCACCCGTCCAGCGTGGATACGGGCGCGGCGGCTGCGCTCATCGTGACCTCTCAGGGGAAGACCTGCGGTGGGGGTTGCGTGCATCCGGAAGTATCCACGCTCCGGCCGAAGAAGACACCGCCACCACCCCCCGAACCGAAGGGAGTTGGGCCGCTGGCTCCGGCTGATGGCGCCGCGGTCGGCCGCCGCCTGCCCCGCGGGACGACGCACACGGTCCGATCGGCGCGGATCCGCCCTACGGACGTGCCCCGTACCGGCCCCCGCCCCGAGGCATGCGGCGGGAGGGACCGGGTAGGGGCCGGAAGACCGGGACTTCGGGGGCCGAACGCGGCAGGAGGTTGTGCCATGGCGTCGACAGCGGCCGGAAGCCGGGAGCGAGCGCACGGCGAGGGCTCCGGCGACCAGTTCGCGGTCGAGGTCCGGCCGGTGGGAGGCACCGTCGTCCTCCTGCTGTCCGGAGAGCTCGACCACGACACGGCGGAGCCGCTGCGCGCCGCCCTGGAGGCCGCGCTCGCGGCCGGCGGCCCGGTACGGCTGGTCATCGACTGCGCAGGACTGGCCTTCTGCGACTCCACCGGCCTGAACATGCTGCTGCGGGCCAGGCTCGCGGCCGAGGCGGCCGGAGGGAGCGTGGAGCTGTCCGGGCTCGGCCGGCAGGTGGCCCGGATGCTCCGCCTCACCGGCGCGGACGGGGTCTTCGCCATCCACCGGGACCTCGCCGAGGCCCTGTCGGCCGACGCCGACGATCCCGAAGGGACCGGATCGCGCACGGCGTCCGAACCGCCCGCACCCTGATCCGGGCCCGCACCGGGCCCGCACCGGGGCCGCACCGGCGGCGACGGCCCGAGCGGCCCGCCCGGCCCGCCCGGCCCTCAGGACACGTGCACGACCACCAGGCAGGTGTCGTCGTCCGTGTCCCCGCTGATCGACGACAGCAGCAGGTCCGCCTGGTCCTCCACGCTCCCGTCGCCCAACCGCTCCGCCGCCGCCCGGAGGGCGGCCAGGCTCTCGTCCAGCCCCGTGTGCCGGCGCTCGACGAGCCCGTCCGTGTACAGCATCAGCGTGTCCCCGGCCCGCATGTTGCTCGTGGTCTCCTCGTACGCGGCCCCCGGCAGGGCTCCCAGCAGTACGTTCGGCGGACCCTCCAGGAAACGCGCCCGTCCGCCGCGCAGCAGCAGCGGCGGCGGGTGCCCGGCGCCCGCCCAGCGCAGCGACCGGTCCGCGGGGTCGAACAGCGCGCACACCGCGGTCGCGGTCGGATGGTCCGGCGTACCCGAGGCGACCTCGTTCAGCCAGCGCATCAGCGTCCCCGGGGAGCCGCCGGTGAACGCCAGCCCGTGCAGCGCGCCGCGCAGCGTGACCATCGCGGTGGCCGCGCCGATGCCGTGCCCGGCGATGTCCCCGACGGTGACGAGCACCCTCCCGCCGGGCAGCTGGAACACGTCGTACCAGTCGCCGCCGACCCGGTACTCGACGGCGGCGGGCCGGTAGCGGGCCGCGACCTGCAGCCCGGCCGCGGCCTGCAGGGCCGAGGTCTCGGGGAGGATGGTCTGCTGGAGCCGGAGCACCACCTGGCTGCGGACGAGGGCGTCGGCCTGCGCCTCGGAGAGCTGGTCGAAGGTGGCGCTGAGCGCGAGCTCGGTGTGGTGCTGGGCGGACACGTCCTGGTAGACGCCCGCGATGCCGACCACGGCCCCGCCCGCGAGGACGGGTTCGGCGGAGATCCGGACGTGTCGTACGCCGCCGTCCGGGCGGTACACCCGGACCAGGGTCTGGCCGCCGGTCTGCCGGTCGGCGAGTGTGGACAGCAGCGCGTCGAGGCGGCCGGTGTCCTCCTGGTGCAGCCGGGCACCGAGCGCCCGCAGCGGCACGGGCGGCTCGCCCGGGTCGATCCCGAAGATCGGGTACACCGACGGGCTCCACCGGGAGCCCCCGGCGGGGTCGTCCTCGAAGGCGGCCAGCCGCTCCAGCCGTTCCAGCGCCCGCGCGATCGGCGGGCCGCGCAGGACACCCGCCCGCCAGAGCACGACCGCGCGGCCGCCGCCCAGCGGCAGCACCCGGACCTCGGCCATGGTCGGCCCGCCCGCCCCGGCCCGGTCGGCGCCCCCGTCCTGGGCTGCGGGCAGGGCGGCCGCGTACTGGGGGGATCCGGCCGCGCCGGCCCGCGCCACCAGGCCGATCAGCTCCTCGTAGACGCCCGGGTACAGCTGGGCGACGGGCCGCCCGGCCGCGGACGGCGGAAGCGTCCGCTCGCGCAGGGCGGCCGGGTTGAGGTGGTCCACGGTGTGGGACGCGCCGCCCTCGGAGGAAGGATCGCCGGCGACGGCGAGGCGGACCACGACGGCGGGGTGGTCGAGCTGCGCCAGCAGGGCCGCCAGCTGCGGTGCCACGTCCGGGCCGTCATCGACCTCGTCCAGGACCAGTCCTGCCGGCCGGCACAGGGCCTCCACCGCCGCTCGTACGCTCGCGCCGAGGTCGGCCGGTGCCGCCCAGACGGCCAGGGCCACGCCCACCATCCGGTCCCCGCGCTCCAGCGGCAGCACGGCCCGCGCCGCGTCGGCCCCCCGGCCCGGCAGCCGCCCCGCCGTGCCGGGCCCCTCCGGGTACCACAGGGGCCGGGCGTCGGCCAGCACCCGGTGCAGCGGGCCCGCGGTCTCCGGCGGTACCCAGCGCCAGTGCGAGGCCTCCTGGGGGTCGGCGCCGGCCCGCCCCGAGAGCTCCAGGCAGTCGGTCGGGGTGCGCCGCCACAGGTAGAGCTCCTCGACGCCCAGTCGGTGCAGACCGTCCTCCAGCATTCCCGTGGCGGCCTCGGAGGCGGTGTCGGAGCTGAGCGCGGTGGCGATGCTCCGCCGGATCCGCCGGGCCTGCACGACCGGCAGCGTGCCGCGGCCCGCCGGGCCGGCGGTCGGCGGCCCGGCGGCGCCGGCGGCAGCCGCCTGCGCGGCCTCCATGGCCGCCGCCTCGGGCCCGGAGCCGGCCGGTGGCGTGCCGGAGACCGCATTGACGATGTCCGCCGCCAGGTCGACGGCGCTCAGCCCGGAGGAGCCGGCCAGCCGCAGCAGGTGGTCGCCCGCCTCGGCCGGGGACAGGCCCAGTTGCGCGGCCAGCACCCCGGACGCCAGGTCGAGCAGCCGGCGCCGGGCCCGGTCGGCGCGCAGGGCGGCGAGCTCGGCCGTGAGCTCCGCGACGGCCGAGGCCAGTCCGCTGTCGGGTACGCCCATGCCGTCCCCCGCTCCGCGTCAGGACCCCGCCGCCGTGCCCAGCCAGGTCCGCACGGTGGTGAGCAGCAGGTCCGGGTCCACCGGTTTGGTCAGGTAGTCGGAGGCGCCGGCGGCCATGGCCTCCGAACGGTCCTCGGGCATGGCCTTGGCGGTGACCACGACGACCGGCACCTCCGCGCGCCCGGACATGCCCCGGATCGCGCGGGTCGCCGCGTACCCGTCGAGGCCCGCCATCATCAGGTCCATGATCACGAGTTCCACTTCGGGGTGTTCGGCGAGCAGCCGGATGCCGTCCGTGCCGTTGTCGGCCGTGAGCACCTGGAGCCCGGCGGACTTCAGGGTCTCGGTGAGGGCGTAGACGTTGCGGCTGTCGTCGTCGACGACGAGGACCGTCCGGTCCCGCAGGTCCTCCGGACGGGCCCCGCCGCCGACCGGGCCCGCCCGGGCCGTGGTGTCGGCCCGGCCGGCCTCGGCGCCCGGTTTGTCCGCCCGGCCGGCGCGTTCCGGCAGGTAGAGCGTGAACCGGCTGCCCTCGCCGACGCGGCTTTCGACGGTGATGGTGCCGCCGAGGAGGCGGGCCACCTCGCGGCTGATGGAGAGTCCGAGCCCGGTGCCGCCGTACGCGCGGGCGGTTCCGCTGTGGCCCTGCTGGAACGCCCCGAAGACGGACTCCAGCCGGTCGGCGGGGATGCCGATGCCGGTGTCGGCGACGCGGAAGGCCAGTACGGGCCCGCCGCCCCGGATCTCGACGGGGGTCTCCGTCGGGTCGGCGAGCTCGACGCGCAGCGAGACGCTGCCCCGCTCGGTGAACTTCAGGGCGTTCGCCAGCAGGTTGCGCAGCACCTGGCGCAGCCGGCTCTCGTCGGTGACCAGCCCGGCTCCGGTCAGCGGCGCCGCGCTGACGGTGAACTCCAGGTTCCGCTCGTCCGCGACGGGCCGGAAGGTGGCGTCGGCGTAGTCCAGGACGTGCTGGACCGAGACGGGTTGGCGGTGCACGTCCATGCGGCCCGCCTCGACCTTCGACAGGTCCAGGATGTCGTTGATGAGCTGGAGCAGGTCCGAGCCCGCGGAGTGGATGACGGTCGCGTAGTCCACCTGCTTGTCGGTCAGGTTGCCCTCGCCGTTCTGCGCGAGCAGCTGGGCCAGGATGAGCAGGCTGTTGAGCGGGGTGCGCAGTTCGTGGCTCATGTTGGCCAGGAACTCCGACTTGTAGAGGGAGGCCTGTGCCAGCTGTCGGGCCCGCTCCTCCAGTTCCTGCCGGGCCTGTTCGATCTGCAGGTTCTTCCGCTCGATGTCCCGGTTCCGGTCGGCCAGCAGGGCCGCCTTCTCCTTCAGCTCCGCGTTGCTGTCCTGCAGTTCGCGCTGGCGTGCCTGCAACTCATGGGAACGGGCGCTGAGTTCGGCGGTCAGCTGCTGCGACCGCCCCAGCAGCTCGTCGGTGCGGGCATTGGCGACGAGAGCGGCGACGTTGGCCCCGAGCAGCTCCGTGAACTGCTCCAGGAAGTCCCGGTGCAGGGCGGCGAACGGGCGGACGGCGGCGAGTTCGAGCGCACCGAGGACCTGTCCCTCGACCACGATGGGCAGCACGATCAGCGTGGACGGGTCCGCGGCGCCGGTACCGCTCGCGATCCGCACGTACCCGGCCGGCAGGTCCTCCACGACGAGCGTACGGCCGTCGGCGGCGGCCTGGCCGACCAGGGACTGGCCGACGCGCACCCGCCGCACACCGGCCGCCCCGTCGTCCGGCAGCCCGTACGAGGCGATGGCGACGAGCTCGGGCCCGTCGGCGCCGTGCTGCACGAGGAAGAAGCACCCGTACTGGGCGCGCACCAGGGGCGGCACCTCGCGCATGATCAGCTCGGCCACCGTGGGCAGGCTGCGCCGCCCCTGGATCCCGCCGGAGACACGGGCGAGGTTGGTCTTCAGCCAGTCCTTCTCCTCGTTGGCCCGTGTGGTGGCGCGCAGGGACTCCACCATCGAGTTGATGTTGTCCTTCAGCTCCCCGACCTCACCGGGTGCCTCCACCGCGACCGTCCGGGTCAGGTCGCCGCGGGCCACGGCGCTGGTCACCTCGGCGATCGCGCGGACCTGGCGGGTCAGGTTGCCCGCGAGCTCGTTGACGTTCTCGGTGAGCCGCCGCCAGGTGCCGGAGACGTCCGCCACCTCGGCCTGGCCGCCGAGCCTGCCCTCGCTGCCCACCTCCCGGGCCACGCGGGTGACCTCGGCGGCGAACGAGCCGAGCTGGTCGACCATGGTGTTGATGGTCGTCTTCAGGGCCAGGATCTCCCCGCGGGCGTCCACGTCGATCTTGCGGGTGAGGTCGCCGCGGGCCACGGCCGTGGTGACCTGGGCGATGTTGCGGACCTGGTTGGTCAGGTTGTCCGCCATCGAGTTGACGTTGTCGGTCAGGTCCTTCCAGGTGCCGGACACTCCGTGGACGGTGGCCTGGCCACCCAGCTTGCCCTCCGTGCCGACCTCGCGCGCGACCCGGGTGACCTCCTCGGCGAACGAGGACAGCCGCTCGACCATCGTGTTGATGGTCTCCATCAGTTCCAGGATCTCCCCGTGCGCATCGACCCTGATCTTCTGGGTGAGGTCGCCGCGGGCCACGGCCGTGGCCACCTGGGAGATGTTGCGGACCTGCGAGGTCAGGTTGTCGGCCATGCTGTTCACGCCGGCCGTCAGCTCCCGCCACACCCCGCCCGCCCGCGGCACCCGGGCCTGGCCGCCGAGCAGCCCCTGGCCGCCGACCTCCTCGGCCACCCGGGTGACCTCGGTGGTCACGAGCGAGAGCTGCGCCACCATGCCGTTGTAGACGACGGCGATCTTGCCGGGCAGGCCGCCCACGTCCTCGGGCAGGCGCGTGTCGAGGTTGCCGTCGCGTACGGCGGTCAGCCCCGCGAGCAGCTGTTCGAGCGTCCGGTCGGTCTCGTCCATGAGTGCACCCAAGCCATGCCGTCGATTCCACTGTTGCACGCGACGCGGCAACCGGTCTCCCGCAGCCGCCACCCACCCCCGCCCCCGGGCCGGGGCGGCGGGATCAGCGGCCGGGCCGTGCGGCGGGGCCGGCGGAGGCGTCCGCGGCGGCGGTGGAGAGGCGCAGGACGAAGCCGCTGTGCGGGCGTGTGGGGATCCGGGACAGCGGGATGGTCAGGTCCTGGTCCGGGACCTCGGGGTCGAGGTGGGCCAGCTCGCCGACGAACGCCGCGAGGACGCTGACGGTGATGTCCTCGCCCGGGCAGCGGTGCCCCAGCGCGGGATCCCCGCCGCCCTGGGCGACGAGACGGTCCACGGCGTCGGGGTCGGCGGTGAAGCGGGCCGGCGTGAAGTGGTACGGGTTGTGCCACAGCGCCGCGTCGTGGTGGTGGCCGTACACGTCGAGCAGGACCATGGTGCCCTGGTCGATGCGGACGCCCTGCCAGGTCAGGTCGCGCGCCGCGACCCCGCCGACGAACGGGACGAAGGGGTAGAAGCGCCGCACCTCGTGCGCGAAGGCGGTGCTCAGGTCCCGCAGCTGCCGGCCGGACGCCGCGCGGAGCTCCTCGGCGAGGTCCGGATGGCGGTACAGGGCGTGCGCGGCGAAGGTGATGAACCAGGTGATCGCGACGGTCGGCCGGATGATGTTGAGCAGTTCGACCGCGCAGGTCCGCTCGTCCGCCGGGAGGCCGTCGACATCGCGGTGGCCGGCGACGGCCTCCAGGGCCGACCCGGGACGCACCTGTTGCCGGCCGTCCCGCACCGCCGTGACCAGGGCGGCGAGGGCCGCCTCCTGACGGGTGCGGGAGTGCCGGGCGCGCAGGTGCCGCAGACCGGGGGTGGCGAACCCGTCGACCATGGCCACGCAGTCGTGGGCGATGAGCCGCGCCTGTTCGGCCGTCGGCGCCAGCCCCACCCACGCGCACACGGCCCCGGCGAGCGCCTCGGCCGCGGTGTCGAAGAGCACCACGGCCCCGCCCCCGTCGCCGGCGACGGCCTCCCGCCACTGCGCGACCACGGCCTCGGTGAGGGCCTCGACCCCGGCCGGGTCCTTGAGCAGGGCCAGGAACAGGGCCTTGCGGACCCGGTGGGCCGCACCGTCGAGGGTATGCACGGCGCCCCTGCCGAACAGGGTGTCCAGGACCGGATCCGGAACCGCGCCGGACCGCCGGACGTTCTCCTCGTCGTAGAAGAACTGCACGGCCTGCGGCCCGTGCAGGGCGATCGCCGGATGGCCCAGTAGGTGGGTCCGCACCGGGGCGCCCGCCGTCTCGCGGAGCCGGTTGGGCAACCAGGCGTATCCGTGGAGCAGCAAGGGGAGGGTGCTGTCACCCCGCCCGTGCACGGGGACTCTCATGAGATTCATGATGCGCGCCCGCCGGCGAACCGGCACCGCGTACCTCGGTCGGCCGGACCCGAGGGCAGTCCCGGCGGCGGCCGTGCCTGCGGCGTTGCCGACGCGGCGGCCCTCCCGGCGCGGTGTTCAGCGGGGGGCCATCCGGGCGAACGGGCTGTCGTCGAGCCGGTCCAGCAGCTCCCGCGGGCCGTCGTACACGGCCAGGGCGCCCGCCGCCAGCAGGTCCGCGCGGGGGATGCCCCCGGACAGCAGGCCCACGCAGGGCACGCCGGCCCGGGTGCCGGCGTACATGTCCCACACGGTGTCCCCGACGAACACGGCCCGGCCGGCTTCCGCCCCCGCCAGCTCCAGGCCCTCGCGGACCGGCTCGGGGTGGGGTTTGCCGTGCTCCACGTCGTCCGCGCTGGTCCACGCGGTGATCGCGTCGTCGGCGTCGAGGGCCCGGCGCAGCGCGCCCAGCTCGGCGCCGGACGCCGAGGTGACCAGTACGACCCGCCAGCCGTCCGCGGCGAGCCGCCGCAGCAGGCCCGCGGCGCCGTCCAGGGCGGCCAGCCGGTCGAACCAGGTGGCGTACAGCACGTCGTGGGCCGCGCCGATCCGCTCGTACTCCCCGTCGGTCCCCTCGTCGGCCCCGCCGTCGCCGGTCGGGGCCGGGCCGAGGAGGTGCGCCGTGAGGTCCCCGCCGGGCAGGCCCACGGCCCGGTGCACCGCGTGCATCGACACCCGGTGCCCCGCCTGCCGCAGCGCCTCCCACCAGCAGGTCACGTGCAGGTGGTTGGTATCCGTGAGGGTTCCGTCGACGTCGAACAGCGCGGCCCGCCCGGGCATGTCCCCTCACCTCCGGTGGAGCCCGGCCGGGCCCGCGGCCGCACCGGCCAGGGGCGGGGTGTCGAGCCCCTGACCGCTCTGCAGGCCCTCCAGGAAGGCGGCCATCGCCTCCGTGGCGGTCCGTGCGGGGGTCCAGTCGAGCTCCAGCCGGGCCCGGTCCGCGTACAGCAGCGGAAGCCGCAGCACGGCGTCCAGCAGCCCCGGCGCGGCCGGCACCAGGCGCATCCGCCAGGCCGCCGCCAGCGCGGCCCGGGCCGCGCCGGCCGGCAGCGGCAACGTCCGGGCGTGCAGCAGCCGGGCCAGCGAGGCGGTGTCCAGCACCGGCTCCGCGGCCAGGTTGAACGGGCCGCGCACGGGCCGCAGCACCGCCGCCCGGTAGGCCTCGGCGGCGTCGTCGGTGTGCAGGGCCTGGAACCTGAGGCCCCCCACGTCGGGCAGCACCGGCACCAGGCCCGGCCGGACCAGCTTCCACGGCAGCAGCGGCCCGGCGAAGATCCGCCGCTGCTCCGAGGCCGAGGTCTCCTTGAACAGGAACGCCGGCCGCATCCGCACCACCCGCATCGACTGGTGGGCCGCCTCGAAGCCGTCGAGGTACCGCTCCAGGTACGCCTTCTCCCGCGTGTAGGCGGCGCCCGGCCAGCCGTGCGTCGGCCAGGTCTCGTCGACCCGGCTGCCGTCCGCCGGACCGGGGGAGTACGCGCCCACGGACGAGGCGTGGACGAGGGCGTCGACCCGGGCCCGGGCGCACGCCTCGAAGACCCGGACGCCGCCCAGGACGTTCGTGTGCCAGGTTTCCAGCGGGTCGTGCGTCGGCTGGAACTTCCACGCGAGGTGCACGACCGCCACCCCGTCCGCGCCGTCCCGCGCGAACAGCCCGACGAGATCGCTCCCGCCGGGGTCCACGTTCCCCGCGACCCACCGCACCCCGGGCACCTCGTACCCGCGGGGGACCCGGCGGGCGAGGCCGATCACCTCGGTCACCGCCGGGTCGGCGGCCAGCGCCCGTACGACACTGGTGCCCGCGTTGCCGGTGGCGCCCGTCACCACGACCTTCACGGCCTCACACCGCCTTTCCAGCCGCAGTGGAACCCGCCGGGACGCGGGTCCCCGTACGCCGTACGGAAGGGGCGAAGACCCGGTCCGACGCGGCCGTGCGCAAGGTCTCCAGCAGTCCCGACTGCCGCTGGGCGCGCTCCAGGAGCCGGTCGATGCTGCCGCGGTCGAGCCGCGCGTCGGCGGAGGCGAGCGACTGGAGGGAGCGCCACGCCGCGGCCTTGCCCTCCACCCCGAGCCGCAGCAGCTCCAGCTCCATGACGTCGCTGAGCGGCGAGCGGGACACGAGGTGCCCGTTGAGCTTCAGCTGGCCCGCCACCTCGGCGAACCGGCCCAGTGCGGCGCGCGCGTGCATCGCGGGGATGTCGAGGGCGGTCATGACCTCGCGCAGGCTGTCCCGGTCCTCGGCGATCTGTCCGGCCAGCCGCTCCAGCTGCGGTCCGATCTCGCTCCCGCGGTGGTGCCGGACCATCCGCCGGACCAGAGAGAGGCCGGCGGTGGCGCCGGTGAGGTGGTCGTTGAGGTAGACCGCGAGCAGCCGGCCCTCGTGGAGGTCGGAGCGTTCCTTCATGGGTGTCTCCTCTTCGCGTGGTGTCCGCTCTTCGCGTGGTGTCCGCCGCGACCGCGACCGCGGCCGCAGGCGCCGGCGCGCGGGCGGGACCGTCCGCCCGGGCGCCTGCCCCCGCCCGCCCGGTGAAAACCCGGCCCCCGGCGGGCTGCGCACGGTCAGTGCGGCGGGTGCCATTCCGTGAGGAGGATGGTCGCGTCGTCGCGCAGCTCGTGGCCCTGGTGGTCGAGGAGGCTCAGCACGAGCCGCCGCAGCGCCTCGGGCGCCGCCTCGCCGGCCGCCATGGACCGTACGACGATGTCCGTGAGCCGCTCCTCCCCGAAGGTCTCTCCTCGGGGGGAGCGGGCCTCGGTGACGCCGTCGGTGTGCACGAGCACGCGGTCGCCCGGCTGGAGCCGCACGGTGTACCCCGCCGGCTCGCGCCCCTCCCCGTACGTCCCCAGGCCGAGCGGGAGCTGCGCCGCACGTTCGAGGGCCCGCGGGACGATCCGGCCGTCCCGGATCAGCAGGGGCGGCGGATGCCCGCAGTTCACCCATGTCAGCCGTCCCGTGACGGTGTCCAGGCGGGCCAGCACGCCGGTCAGCAGCCGGTCCGGGATCCACCGGACCAGCGCGTCCTCGATGCGCAGGGCGACCCCGGCCAGGGCCGCGACCCCGGCGCCGCCGGACACCGCGGTCCCGTCGCGCCGGGCCGCGCGGCACGCCGCCAGTGCGATGGCACTCGCCGCGCCGGAGGCCAGGTCGTGGCCCATCGCGTCCAGGACGGCCAGTTGCAGCACGCTGCCGTCGAAGCTGTGGTCGAAGGCGTCCCCGCCGATGTCGTAGGCCGGTTCGAGGACCGCGCTGGAGGTGACCCGCGGGCTTCCGATGGTCCGTGGCGGCAGGAAGGCCCACAGGAGTTCGGCCTGGTGCGTCATCGGGCGGCTGCGGACGGCCGTGACCAGACCGTCGTCGTGCGTGCTCTTGGAGACCACCAGGAGCGTGGCGAGCGTGGCCAGGGCCTCCGCCCGCTCCTCGGCGCCGGCCCGGGAACCGGGCGCGCCGGGGGCGGCGTACAGCACACCGAGCCGCTCGATCCCGTCGGCCATGGGGATCCAGCAGCCCTGCGCGCCGCCCGACTCGCGCTGCACCCGCTGGGTCCGGTACGCCAGGCCGGCGAGGGAGCCGTCGATGTCCAGGGGCGTCCCGCCGGTCAGGGGCACCAGACGGCGCTGCTGGACGTCGGAGAGCAGGACCCGGACCCCGGACAGGCCCAGTTCCCGGCCCGCGTCCACGATCAACCCGGTCACCTCGCCGGGGCCGATGTGATGGCTCCGGCGCAGGGCTCTCGCGAGCGCCCCGTACCCCTCGGCCCGCGCAGCGTCCACTCCTCGACGGTATCCCGGGTGCCCGCACGTGTCCCGGCCGGCGGGCCGGGAGCTGGACCCGGGCGCCGGCCGTCCGGGTTTGGATCCGGCCGGAGGGGTCAGACGCCGCGCATGGTGCGCATCGGATACACGATGATGACCGAACAGGCCGGTCCCCGCGCCCTCGTCGAGCACCTGGTGGGCGCCGAGGAGGCCGGGTTCGACTTCTCCGTCATCTCCGACCACTTCTTCCCCTGGCTAGACGAGCAGGGGCACGCGCCGTACGCGTGGAGCGTCCTCGGCGCCGCCGCGCAGGCCACCGAGCGCATCCCGCTGATGACGTACGTGACCTGCCCGACGTACCGCTACCACCCGGCCGTCGTCGCGCAGAAGGCGGCGACGGTGCAACTGCTGTCGCAGGGGCGGTTCCGCCTCGGCCTCGGCTCGGGCGAGAACCTCAACGAGCACGTCGTCGGCGCCGGCTGGCCCGCCCCCCGGGTCAGGATCGACCGCTTGGAGGAGGCCGCGGCCGTCATCCGTCGGCTGCTGGCCGGGGAGACCGTCGACCACGACGGCCCGCACTTCCACGTGGACCACGCCCGGCTGTGGGACCTGCCCGACCCGCCCCCGCCGATCGGGATCGCGGTGTCCGGCCCCCGCTCCTGCGCCGTGGCCGGCCGCCTCGCCGACCTGGTCATCGCGATCGAGCCGAAGCGGGAACTGCTGGACGCCTTCGACCGGCACGGCGGCGCGGGCAAGCCGCGCGTCGGCCAGGTGCCCGTCTGCCACGACCCCGACCGCGATGCCGCCGTGGCCCGCGCACACGAGCAGTTCCGCTGGTCGCAGACGGGCTGGCCGGTCAACGCCGAACTGCGCGGTCCCGCCGGGTTCGCCCGGGCGGCGGAGGCGGTGCGGCCCGAGGACCTGGCGAAGGCCATCCCCTGTGGAACGGACGTCGAGGCGTTCACCGCGGCGGTCCGGCCGTACGTGGACGCGGGGTTCGACGAGGTCGCCCTCGTCCAGATCGGCGGCGCTCACCAGCAGCCCTTCCTCGACTGGGCCCGCACCGACCTCCTCCCCGCCCTGCGGGAGCTGTGAACGGCCTTCGTGACGATCGAGGTGGCGACCAGGGCTACCACGCCCGCCCGGGCCGCTACCGCGGTCCGCCCGGATCCTGATCCCGGGTGCGGAGTTTGAGCGCAGGAGACAGGGGCAGGCGCGGGCCAGCTCCCACGGATGGCCCTGGAGGCCGAGATGTCAACAGCAACCCTCGTCGCCATCATCGTCCTGTGCGTCATCGTGCTCGTCCTGATCGGTGTCGGACTGTGGGCGGTGTCGAGGCGGCGCCACCTCAAGCAGCGCTTCGGACCCGAGTACGAGCGCACCGTCGAGGAAACGGGCGGACGGCTCACCGCCGAGCGCGAACTGCGCAGCCGCGAACGGCGGCACGACGCCCTGCAGGTACGGGAGCTGCCGCCGGACCTGAGGCAGCAGTACGCCGCGGACTGGAGCCGCGTGCAGGAGCGCTTCGTCGACCGGCCCGAGAGCGCGGTATCCGAAGCCGACTCCCTGGTCACCCGCCTGATGCACGAGCGCGGCTACCCCACGGAGGGCTACGAGCAGCAGCTGCAGGACCTGTCCGTGGAGCACGGCCGCACCCTTGAGCACTACCGCAACGCCCACGAGGTCCAGGCCCGCGGCGGTGGGCACGCCACCACCGAGGAGCTGCGCGGGGCGATGGTGCACTACCGCGCCCTGTTCGACGAACTCCTGGCGGCGCCCTCGGGCGCGGGCAGCCGGACGGAGGAGACATGAAGCACGACGAGACCACCGCACCCCGCGAGGGGCTGACCACCGAAGAACTCGCCCGTCCGCGGATGGACGCCGACGCCGACCCCGACACCGCGGAGACCACCGAGGACAGGCCCGCCTACCCGGGCGACGCGATCCCGGTGGACGACGGGAGCGGCACCGGCGCACGGGAGGACCTCCAGGGGGACGGGGGCCGTCCGGACCCGGCGGACACGAGCGGCCTGACGGCGGCGTCGGCGCGGACGGACGCCATGGACGAAGCGGACCGGGAGGGCCGGGAGGGCCGGGAAGCCGAGGCGGAAGCGGACACGGACACGACCGGAGCCGGCACCGCCGAACCGGACGAGACGCCCCTGATGCCGGAGTCGGAGGCCGCGGACTTCCGCGAGCAGTGGAGCCGGATCCAGGCGGACTTCGTCGACGACCCCAAGGAGTCCGTCCGCGCCGCGGACGGCCTGGTCGCGGCCGTCATGCAGCACCTGGCCGGTACCTTCGCCTCCCACAAGGAGGACCTGGAGCAGCAGTGGAGCCGCGGCGGTGAGGTCGCCACCGAGGACCTCCGCCTCGCCCTCCAGCGCTACCGCTCCTTCTTCAACCGTCTGCTGAGCACCTGACCGCGGCTGGGGCCTCCACGCACACGTCCCGGGCCGTCCGCCCCACCCACCGGGGGGCGGACGGCCCGCACGCGCACCCGTACCCGGCCGCTTCCGGCGACACGCTTACGGTGACGGGCTGACCTGGACGGTGGTGAGCGCGCCGCCCGAGGCCTCCTTGACCACCGCGATCCGCGTCCCGGTGTCCGGGACCTTGACCCCGACCTGCGGGAGTTCGGGGTTCCAGTACGACCCGCGGCGGTCGTCGAAGACGGGTACGCCCGGCCGTGACGGGACCACCGTGGCCGTGCCCGCCCGGTGCAGGACGATCCGGTCGCTCGCCCGCAGCGAGAACGGCGCGTCGAAGGTTTGTGCGCGGGCGTTCAGCAGTGAACCGTCCCCGTGCCGCAGCGGCTCCGGGCGTGCGTCGACGGGCAGCAGCAGTCCGGCCCCCGGGTGGGCCCTGGTGGTGTTGTCGCTGTAGGCGGTGTCCCACAGCCAGATCAGCACCCCCTGCTGGTACGGGTAGAACTCCACCTGGTCGCCGGTGAACCCGAAGTTGTACGGCCCGGTCCGCAGCTGCTTGCCGTAGCCGGTGTAGCGGCGGTTCTCGACCAGGTAGGCGCGCGGGTGCCGCTCGCTGCCCGTACGGCCTTCGGTGCGCGACCACTTGACCGCGCCCCAGCCGTTCGCGCCCTGCTCCGCCCCGTCGCGCAGCAGCTCGCGGGCGCCGCCGTCGGCGGTGATCCGGATGTCGTCGAAGGTGACGCCCTTGCCGTGGGTGTTGCCGTCGGACGTCACGCGCAGCCGCAGCTGGACGCCGTGCCCCGCGAACCGGTCCAGCGGAACGCCGATCTCCGCCCAGCCGCCCGACGTCCCGGACACGCCCTTCGGCGGGATCGCGGCTCCGTTCACCGTGCCGGGCAGGACCGACCAGGAGGCGCCGCCGTCCGTGGAGGCCTCCACCGTCAGGAAGTCGAAGTCCTGCTCGATGTCGTACCAGACGCGGGCGTCCAGCCGGGCGGGCCCGGCCGTGCCGGTGAGGTCGACCGTCCGGGACAGGGTGTTGTCCATGAGGTCGCCGGTGCCGCTCCACCACTGGCTGCCGCCCTCGTACGGGTCGGTCAGCTCGGTCCGCGTCTCCGACGGCGGCAGGTGCACCAGCAGGGCCTGCGGGTCCTCGGTGTTGTAGCCCGACACTCCCAGCACGGCCCGCGTCCTGCGACCCGCGTCGGCCTCCGTGTACTCCAGCCAGCCCAGCTGGAGCTTGCTCCACGGGTCGAGGTCGCCCGGGAAGGCGCCGGTGGTGTTGCGGCCCCTGGCCAGGTACGAGCCCGAGGACATCAGCGACCAGAAGTTGACGCCGTTGTCGCCGTCCGAGCTGTACAGGTCGGGGAGCCCCAGGTCGTGCCCGAACTCGTGGGCGAAGAGCCCCGCCCCGCTGTTCTCGCCCGCGGTGAGGTAGTCGCCGGCCCAGATGCCGGAGTCGCCGACGGGGGTGCCGCCGGCCTTGTTCCCCTCGGGGCCCGCACTGCCGGCCTGGTTCCAGTACGCGAACCAGCGGTGGGCCCAGACCGCGTCCTTGCCCTGGGCGCCGCCGCCCCACGTCTGGTCCTTGCCGGCGTGTACGACGACCAGGTGGTCGAGGTAGCCGTCCGGCTCGTCGAAGTTCCCGTCGTGGTCGGCGTCGTAGCGGTCCCACACGTCGTACTCGGCGAGCTGCGCCTTGATCTGCTCGGGCGTACGGCCCTTGGCGCGCTCGGCGTCGTACCAGGCGGCGGTGGCGTCGCGGATCATGTCCCAGTTGGTGCGGCACTGGCCGGGCTCGGAGCAGTTGTCGGTGCCGTAGCGGGCCTCGTTCCAGGGCAGGCGGACCCAGTCGGAGACGTAGCCGTCCATGTCGTACCGGCCGGAGGACTGGAGCCGGTAGTAGGCCCGCAGGGACGCGGACTCGGCCTCCGTGGAGAAGAACTGCCGTTCGTAGGAGGCCCGGTCGAAGTCCTTGCGCCACAGGGTGTGGTTGTCGTCGGGGGCGGGCTTCGGGATGGTGTTGTGGCGGGGGCCGGGTGTGCCGCCGAAGCGGGGCCTGCCCTCGAACTCGGTGGTGGTGTCCACCCGGTCGCCGAACTCGGCGAGGATGACGAACACCTTGTCCTTGCGCTCCTGGGCGAGTTCGACGTATCGCTTGCCGACCTGGGCCCGGCGCGGGAGCGTTCCGTCGGCCTCCGCCCGCAGACCTGCGGGACCGCCGGCGGCGACCTGTTCCAGTGCCTGCCGGCGCAGGGCCTGCCGCTGGAGCTCCAGGGGTGCGGGCGGGGGCGCGGGGGCGTGTTCGGCGTGCTGGGCCGGCCCGGCGGACGGCGCGGGAGGGGCCGGCCGGGGTGGCGGCGCGGTGGCGGCGAGCGCGGGGGTGGCGAGGAGCGCGAACGATATCGCGGCTCCCACCACGGCGAGTCTGCGCAACGTGACGGCCTTTCACTGGGTCGGGAAGGCTGGAGGAAGCGCGGGTAATATTTCACATGTCACAGTTGATGGGTAGGGGGTGTGGCGAACCGCCCGCCGGCGCCTGTCGTACCGCGGGGCGGGGGAACAGCGGGGGAGGGACCGTCAGATACCGCTCTGCCGGCGCTCGTCCGAGGCGCCGGGGGCGGCCGCCTCCAGGTCGTCGATGCTGCCGGACATGACCGTCCGCAGGTGCCGGGTCAGGTGGTCACCGGGCCAGTCCCACCAGGCCACCGCAAGCAGCCGCGCGATGTCCGGCCCGCTGTGGCGGCGGCGGATGAGCCGCGCCGGATTGCCGCCGACGATGGCGTAGTCGGGGACGTCGTCGACGACGACGGAACCGGCGGCGATGATCGCGCCGTGGCCGATCCGCACCCCCGGCATGACGGTGACGCCGTGGCCGAACCAGACGTCGTGCCCCACGACGGTGTCCCCGCGGCCCGGGAGGCCGGTGATCAGGTCGAAGTGCTCGGCCCAGCCGCCGCCCATGATGGGGAACGGGAAGGTCGAGGGGCCGTCCATGCGGTGGTTCGCGCCGTTCATGATGAACCGCACGCCGGTGCCCAGCGCGCAGAACTTCCCGATGACGAGCCTCTCCGGACCGTAGTGGTACAGCACGTTCCGGCTCTCGAAGTCGGTCGCCGCGTCCGGGTCGTCGTAGTACGAGTACGCCCCCACCTCGATCAGCGGGGACGCCACCAGCGGCTTCAGCAGCACCACGCGGGGCTGCCCGGGCACGGGGTGCAGCACGGACGGGTCGGGCACGGCGGCAACCACTCCTGCACCACTCCAGACGGTGTGACGGAACACGGGGACAGCCCGCCCATGATCGCACCCCGCGCACCCCGCGCACCCCGCGCACCCCGCGCGCCCGGACCGCCGACCCGCCGTCGCCGCCGGCGGCGATCAGTGGTCCGCGGGGCGAACCGCAGGACCGAGCACCGTCCGCATGGCCGCGGCGGACACGGCCGAGGTGTACACCACCGACGCCGTCACCACGCCCCCGCCCGGCCCGAGGTCCAGGCGGACCGCCGGGCTGAGGTGCAGGACCACGTCGAGCGTCGCCTCGGCGGAGCAGGCCACCGCGGCCGGCTCGCCCGGAACACGGCGCGGTCCGCGGCCGGGGACGGTCCGCACGGCGGGAGCCGCCGAACGGACCGCGGAGCGGGGCACGGACACCTCCCCGAAGAACCCGGTCCGCAGCACCAGGTCCGGTCCCCGCACCTCGTGCGGGGACCGGAACAGCGCCGCGGCGGCCCCCAGCCCGGCGAGGACCAGCACGGCTTCGAGCGCGGCGTGCACGCCCCGCACGGCCGGCGGCAGCATGGACGACACGACGAACGCCAGGACGAGTTCCGTCACGACCAGCGCCAGCAGCACCTGCCGCAGCCCCGCCGAATGCGCGACCCCCGCCCCCCGAGGACGCGCCCGCCGGGCGGGTACCAGCGCGGCCCCCCAGATCCGCAGGACCCCCGCCCTCCCCGGACGCTGCGTCACGCTCCCCTGCACGACCCCCTCCACCGTGCCCACCGGCTCCCCCTTCCCTCCCCTTCCGGTTCCCGACCACCCCAGCGTCACCGGAAGACCGGACGCACGGCAGTGAGGTTTGTCAGCAATGACCCGTGCATCCTGCACACCGTGCGGCGGGGCCGGCCCGTTCCCGCAGGGGCACGAGGGGTGTCAGGCGGCGTGGGAGGAACCGCGAAGACCGTGAGGAAGCCGGAGTACACCGAGGTCTTCAAGGACCGGACGCTGTCCGTCCCCACGCCCGCCCTCGGCGACAGGAAGGCCGAGCTGTCGTACCACGTGCGGTCCCTGAGGCTCGGGACCCCGTTCGCGAAGTCGCCCGGGCCCTCGCCGGAAGCGTGCCGGCAGGCGGTGCATACCGCGCCGCTCCCGACCGGGATCCCCCACACCACCCTCACCACCAAGGCGTCGCCGCTGGCAAGGGGGACGTGCTGTGCACGGTCACCTCCGAGGGCAACCTGGCCCGGTTCGAGCTGACCGGGGTCCGGCAGACCGGCAGCCCCGTCGACCCGCCGGCGTTCTCGGGCAACCTCACCCTGTGGAAGGTCTCGGGTTGGCCCCGGCCCGGCCGTCCGCGCCATAAGCTCGCCTGGTGACGGAGAACGAGATCAAGCTGAAGGCCATCGCCGCGCTCACCGCCCTGCGCTCCGGGGCCGACACGGCGTTCGTCTCCGACCTGCTGGCGGAGGTCGTGCCGACGCAGTTCGCCGTCCCGGCCGACGCGACGGCGCAGGAGGTCGGCCAAGCGGTGATCGAGCAGATGTCGGAGCCGCTGAGCGCGCTGGTGAACGGGTTCATCCTGGCCTTCGACGCGCTCGCCGACGCACACGACAGCGTCGACCCGGAGGCGAGCACGGAGCAGATCCTCCAGGACCTCGCGCTCGCCCTGGCCCGGGAGGACACCGGCTGAGCGCGTCCGCCCGGCCCCGCGCGGGTGCATCCGTACGGCGCCCGCCGGGCGAAGTAACGTCCGGATCCCCTGCTCCAGTCGGCGGAGCAGGGGTCCGCTCCTCCTGCGCACGGCCCGCCGGGCACGGAACGCCGCACGGCCGTGCCCGGCGGGCGGACCCCCCTCCGCCCGCCCCCTGGCCGACGGTGAACCGATACTGACGCCATGACACCTTCCGTGGATGCCGCAGGCCCCCTCGCCGACGGCCCGCCGCCGCCCGTCCCGTTCGCCCGCATCAAGGTCCGTACGGGAGCCCTCGTCTTCTGCGGCGACGAACTGGCCCTGATCCGCCGGGACCGCCCCGCCTCCGCCCTCTACACGCTGCCCGGCGGCAACGTCGAGGACGGTGAGGACCTCACCGCGGCCCTGCACCGGGAACTCGCCGAGGAACTCGCCCTCGACGTCCGCCTGGCCGAGGGCGGCGACCTGATGTGGGTCGTCGACCAGCGGATCACCCGGCCCGGCCCCACTCCGCCGCCCCGCAAGCTCCACCTGCTGCACCGTTTCCACATCACCCCGGAGGTACGGGCCGCCCTCGCGGCACAGGAGGCGGACGAACTCCCCGACGGCACCACCGACATCGGCGTCGTCGAGTGGATCGACTACCGGGAGGCGGCCTCGCTGCCGCTCTTCCCGCCCGTCGGGCCCGCCCTCGCGACCCTCCCCGACCCCCGTGCGGTCGTCACCGATGCCGCACTGCCGCCCGTCACCGACCACGACCACACCTGGATCTGACGCACCGGGACGGGCCGCAGGGGCCGCACCGGGGCGGCGGCGCGCGGCGCGGGGCGGGGTGACCGCGGCCGGCGTCGGCGCGTTGCCTGGGTACGGTGCACGCCCGGACCTGAGTAGGAACGCTCAGGCCAGCCGCCGAGCAGGCGCCGACCATGGTGAACACCACCGCTCGGAACGGGAGATCCCCATGCTCAGCCGCCTCGCCGACGTTCTCGTGCCCGTGTTCGGGCGCCTCCGCGTGACCGCGGACCGCGACGCCGTCTTCGCGCCGGGCAGCGTGCTCGCCGCCAACCACACCTCCCTCGCCGACCCCGCCATCGTCCTCGCCGCGCTGCGCCGCCTCGGCGTGGAGCCCGTCGTCATGGCCGCCGCCGGGCTCTGGCGCGTACCCGTCCTCGGACGCTCCCTCGCCCGCGAGGGCCACATCCCGGTGTACCGCCGGTCCCGGCGGGCCGCGGACGCCCTCGACCTCGCCGAGGCCGCCCTGCGGGAGGGCCGGCTGGTCCTCCTGTACGCCGAAGGCGGCATCCCGGAGCGCCGGGACGCCGCGGAGGCCGCGCCCGGGGCCTTCCGCAGCGGACTGTCCCGGCTCGCCGAACGCACCGGCGCCCCCGTCGTGCCGATCGGCCAGGCCGGAGCCCGCCGGGTCACCTCGGGGAGCACCGCGAAGCAGGTCGCGGGCCTCGTCACGGCCCCGCTGCGCCGCCCGGACCTGCACGTCCACGTCGGCGCCCCCGTCCACCTGAGCGGGGACGGTTCCGCCCGCACCCGGCAGGCGCACCACGCGGTCACGGAGGCCTGGCGCACGGCCGCCGCGCACCTCGACGAGCCCGCCGCCCTTGCCGCATAGGCCGTGTGGCCTGCGATGGTCGCCCCTCCGGCCGAAAAGAATCGTCCTCCGTTCGACGGGTCCTGTGGTGCGGTCCTCACGGCCCGCGCCGGGCCGGGCCTCCGAGGAGGCCCGTCGTCGTGGGACGCCCTGCGGACCGCCGGCCGCGGCAGCTTCGCTGCCCCGGCCGCCCCGCGCCAGGCGATCATTTTGCGCCGAATCCGAGGTTCCGCCCGTTCGGCGGCCGCCGCTCGGTAGCGTCCCGTTACGGAAGATCCGGTGCCGGTAACGGCAGAGCGCAGACGAGAGGTACGGCCATGGCCAACGTGGAAGTTTCACTGAAGGAAGCGATGACCTCGATCGACGGGGTGCTGGGCGTGGCCCTGGTGGACTACACCAGCGGAATGGCCCTCGGCACGCTCGGGGGCAGCAAGGACCTGGACCTCGCCGTCGCCGCGGCGGGCAACACGGACGTCATCCGGGCCAAGGTCCGCACCATGGAGATGCTGGGACTCCAGGACGAGATCGAGGACCTGCTGATCACCCTCGGGAACCAGTACCACCTGATCCGGGTGCTGAAGAGCCGCAGCGGCTCCGGTCTGTTCCTCTACCTCGTGCTGGACAAGGCCCGTTCCAACCTGGCCATGGCCCGTCACCAGTTGCGCCGCATCGAGGCGGATCTGGAGGTCTAGGCGCACTGCTCCGTCAGGCCCACGCGTGCCCATGAGTTGCAAATTTCTTCAACTCGGCACATCCGAAAACGGTCAACTTCGGTTCCGCGTGGGCCGACAGGGCGGGACGATGGACACGGAGGTCGTCCGGTGGCGGGCGGGCGCGGGACATGGCAACGGGACCGAGGAGCAGCAGGAGCGTCGTGGGAATGCAGGTGCCGCTGTACCAGGCCAAGGCGGAGTTCTTCCGGATGCTCGGCCACCCGGTCCGTATACGCGTGCTGGAACTCCTGCAGGACGGTCCGAAACCGGTCCGCAGCCTGTTGGCCGAGATCGACGTCGAACCGTCGAACCTCTCCCAGCAGCTGGCGGTCCTGCGCCGCTCGGGCATCGTGGTGTCCACCCGCGAAGGGTCCTCGGTGACCTACGCCCTGGCCGGCGTGGAAGTCGCCGACCTGCTGCGGGCGGCGCGCCGCATCCTGACCGAGATGCTGGCCGGGCGCAACGAACTGCTCGCCGAGCTGCGGCAGGTGGAGCCCGACCCCGCGAACACCTGAGGAACGCGAGCGGCACGGCGGGGCGCCGGACCCCGCCGTGCCGCTCGCGCGTCTGCGTGTGTGTGCCTGTGCGCTGCTCCCGGTCGGCCGGGTCCGGCCGTGGCGTTCGGCCCGTCGCGGGGCGGCCGCTCAGCGCGGGGCGGCAGGGCGCCGGGCGTAGCAGAACAGGTGCTCCTCGGGGGCGGCGAGTTCCCCTTCCGGCTCGAACACCGAGACCGCGTGGTGGAGGACCTCCAGCCCGCAGTCCTCGCGCAGCCTGCGCAGGTACTCCTCGGCCGAGAAGCTGGAGACCTCGACCCGGCGCCCCATCCACTCGATCTCGATGCCGTCGACGTCGACCGGCACGGTGGCCGACACGAGGTACCCGCCGGGCGCCAGCCAGCCGGCCATCCGCTCCAACGCCGCCGACGCCTCCGCCCGGCTCATCATCAGCAGCGGGAAGAAGGCGCAGACGGCGTCGAAGCTCCCCTCCGGTGCACTGAACTCGCGTACGTCGTACTGCTCGAACCGCGCCCCGGGCACCTGCGCCCGGGCCAGTCCGACCATCGCCCCGGACACGTCGATGCCCGTCACGTCACAGCCGGCGCGCACCAGCCGGTCGGCGACGGGCCGTCCGGTCCCGCTGCCGACGTCCAGGACGCGCGCCCCCGGGTCCAGTCGCGCGGACAGCCAGTCCACCGCGGCCAGCTGGGCCGGCAGCCGTCCGAAGGCCCGCTCGTAGTCGACCCCCAGACCGTCGAACAGCTCGGCCGCGGACACCGTCCCCGGCCGCCGTCCGTCCCGCGCCGCGGACCGCTCCTCGTCTCCGTGCACCGCACTCTCCCTTCCCGCTCCGCCATGCCCGACCGAACCACCCCTTCCCCGTGCACCACGGCCGCAGACGTCCGCGGGGCGGTACTGCACCGGGCGGGCCGCGGTCGCCGCCGGGGTGCGGGACCCGAACCTGCGCGGGGGTCGGGAGGGCGGTCGTTAACCCCGGCCGATGCCTTCCTTAAGGGGGCCTCAAGTTCCGGGCCCCAGCGCTCGAACTGGCGTTTTGTCCGATTCCGGATCGCTAGCGTGCTGCCCCGTCCCCCTCCCCGCACCGATGAGGCAGGCAGTCATGACCAGGAACGCACACCGCCGCACCGCCGGCACCAAGGCGAAGGCGGCCGGAGCGCTCGCCCTGACGGCGGCCGTCGCCGGAACCGCGATCGTCCTCACCGGCACCGCCCAGGCGGCCTCCGTGGGCGCCGCCTTCACCCGGTCCAGCAGCTGGGACTCCGGCTACACGGGCCAGTACGTCATCACCAACACCGGCAGCCAGCCGCTGAAGGACTGGACCCTGGAGTTCGAACTGCCCGCCGGTACCACCCTGTCCTCGCTGTGGAACGGCGAACAGACCGTCAGCGGCGGCCACGTCACCGTCAAGCCGCCCCGCTGGGACACCGCCGGCATAGCGCCCGGAGCCTCCGCCACCGTCGGCTTCGTCACCGCGTCCAAGGGGGGAGCCCCGGCCAACCCGACCGGCTGCCTCATCAACAAGGAGAAGTGCTCGCCCGGTTCCGGCCCCACCCCCCTCCCCACGGGCCGCCCCACCACGGCCCCCAGCCCGACCGCCACCGCCCGCCCCACGACCGCCCCCACCCCCACCGCCACGGCAACCGCCACTGCCGGCCCGAAGCCCACCGCCACCGCGACCCGCCCCGGCGGCACCGCGAAGGCGGCCCCGTTCGCCCCGTACGTGGACACCTCGCTCTACCCCGCCTTCGACCTCGTCGGCACCGCCGACCAGACCGGCGTGAAGGAGTTCAACCTGGCCTTCGTCACCTCCGGGGGCGGCTGCAACCCGCTGTGGGGCGGCGTCACCGCCCTCGGCTCCGACCACGTCGCCTCCCAGATCCGGGCCCTGCGGGCCAAGGGCGGCGACGTCCGGGTGTCCTTCGGCGGCGCCGCCGGCTCCGAGCTCGCCCTGGCCTGCTCCTCGGCCGCGGACCTGGCGGCCGCGTACGGCAAGGTCATCGACGCCTACGGGCTGACCAAGGCCGACTTCGACATCGAGGGCGCGGCCCTGCCCGACACCGCCGCGAACACCCGGCGCGCCCAGGCCATCGCGCTGCTCCAGAAGAAGCACCCGGGCCTCAACGTGTCCTTCACCCTGCCCGTCATGCCCGAGGGCCTCACCCAGCCGGGCGTGGACCTGATCGCCAACGCCAAGCGCAACGGCGTGGGCATCGCCGCCGTCAACGTCATGGCGATGGACTACGGGCCGGCGTACAGCGGCGACATGGGCGGCTACGCGATCCAGGCCGCGACCGCGACCCAGGCCCAGATCAAGGGCGTCCTCGGGCTCTCCGACGCCGAGGCCTGGAAGACGGTCGCCGTGACCCCGATGATCGGCGTCAACGACGTGGCCAGCGAGGTGTTCACGGTCGAGGACGCCACCCAGCTGGCCGACTTCGCCCGCAGCAAGGGCCTGGGCTGGCTCTCCATGTGGTCGGGGGCCCGCGACAAGCAGTGCCCCGGCGGCGCCAAGAACCAGGCCGACGCCACCTGCTCGTCCGTCGTGCAGGCCCCGCTCGCCTTCACGAAGGCCTTCGCCGCCGCCCGCTAGACGGCCTGGGCCCGACCGGAGCCCGGCCCGCCCCCACCGCGCCGTTCCGTGTCCGGCCGCCGACGGTCCGTGCCCGTGCGCGGGGCGGGCGGGCTGCCCCGCCCCGCGGCGCGCCCGGGCCGGGCCGAGCGCGCGGCTGGGTCCGGGGCGACCATGGTCACGTGGGAGACAAACCGGTACAGGAGCGGGGTGCCGGCCACCGGCTGATGGAGGAGGCGCTGGTCGAGACCTGCGCCGAGGCCGATGCGTCCATCGGCATGCTCTACCTGCCCGAACCCAGCGGGCGGGTGCTGCACCTGGCGGTGACCGTCGGCGTGGCCCGCGAGTTCGCGGTCCCCTGGGCCCGCGTGGGCATCGACGACCCGGTCCCGGTGGCGGACGCCGTCCGCGAACACCGCCTCGTCTGGCTGGGCGGCCTGGAGGACACGGCCCGCCGCTACCCGCGCGTCGGCCTGGTCGTCCCGTACCGCTTCGCCCTCGCCGCCACCCCGCTGGACGCCTCCCGCACGGCCGCGGAGCGGCCCACGGGCTCGGGTCTGGTGCTGCTGTGGCCCGGCTCGCACGGCCCGGACCTCGGCGACCGGGAGCGGCAGGTGCTGGAATCGGGCGCGCGGCGCCTGGCCGGCGTCCTGCGCCGGGCCGCCGACGAGGGGCGCGCCATCCGGCCGGAGGCCCACCCGGTCATCCTGGCGCCGCGCCCGCCGCCCACCCCCGGACCCGTGGAGGCGGCGGCGGGCCTGGGCTTCATCCGGCGCCTGCCGGGGGGCAGCTGCGCCCTCGACCTGAACGGGAAGGTCACCTTCATCACCGAGCGGGCCGCGGACCTGCTCGGGGAGCCCGTCTCCCGGTTGATCGGCGCCCTCCCGTGGGAGGCGCTGCCGTGGATGGACACCCCCACCGTCGAGGACCACTACCGGGCGGCCATGATCAGCCGGATGCCGCGGAGCTTCCTCGCGGACCACCCGGACGGCCGCCGCCTGCGCTTCGACCTCTACCCGGACGCCAGCGGGCTCAGCGTCCGCATCACCCAGGCCGTGGAGGAGCCGGCGCCCTCGGCGGCCCCGCCCCCGGCCGCCGAGACGGCGCCCTCGCCCAGCCGCGCCCACGCCCTCTACCAGCTGATCCACCTGGCGGCCAGCCTCACCGAGGCCGCCCACGCCCAGGACGTCGTCGACAAGGCCGCCGACCAGCTCGTCCCGGCGCTCGGCGCCCACGCCATGGCCCTGCTGGTCGAGGAGGAGCAGCGCCTGCGCATCGTCGGCTACCGCGGCTACACGGCCGAGCTCATGGCCCGCTTCGACGGGTCCCCCGTCTCCGCCGACACCGCCCGCGCCCACGTACTGCGCACCGGCAACCCGCTGTTCTTCGGCAGTCCGGACGAGCTGCTGGCCGCCTATCCCGCGACCAGGGTCCTGGACGGCATGGCCGCCTGGGCCTTCCTGCCCCTGATCGCCTCCGGTCGTCCCGTCGGCTCCCTCGTCCTCGGCTACTCCCACCCGCGCGCGTTCGCCCCCGGTGAGCGGGCCATCCTGACCGCCATCGCCGGGCCGATCGCCCAGGCCCTGGAGCGGGCCCGGCTGTACGACTCCACCCACCAGCTGGCCCGCAGCCTGCAGACCGGCCTGCTGCCGCGGGTCCTGCCGCAGGTCCCCGGGCTGGAGGTGGCGGCCCGCTACCTGCCCGCGGCGCAGGGCCTCGACATCGGCGGCGACTTCTACGACCTGATCCGCATCGACGACTCCACGGTCGCCGCCGCCATCGGCGACGTGCAGGGCCACAACGTCAACGCCGCCGCCCTGATGGGGCAGGTCCGCACCGCCGTCCACGCCACCGCCGGGGCCCCGCCGGCCGAGGTCCTCGCCCGGACCAACCGGCTGCTGACCGATCTGGAGCCGGGCCTGTTCACCAGCTGCCTGTACGTCCACATCGACTTCACCCGCTGCCGGGCCAGCCTGGCCACCGCGGGCCACCCGCCGCCGCTGCTGCGCCGCGCGGACGGCTCGACCACGGTGCTCGAACTGCCGCCCGGGCTGCTGCTCGGCATCGACCCCGACACCGCGTACACCGCGACCGAGGTCCCCTTCGCGCCCGGCGCCCTCCTCGCCCTGTACACCGACGGGCTGGTCGAAACCCCGGGGAGGGACATCGGGGACGCCATCGGCGAGACGGCGGCACGCCTCACCCGGACCCCGCGGCACGCCTCCCTGGACCTGGTGGCGGACAACCTCATCGGGCACGCCCGGCACGCAGCGCCCCGCAAGGACGACATCGCCCTGCTCCTCCTGAGACATGGGTATGACCGTCCTACTTTTCCCTTGACTTTCAAGATGCGTCCGCAGTAAGTTTACGACTGTCGCAAATTTAGTGCTGTATCTACAGGATGTGAGGACACCTTTGACCTGGCCCCCTTTCGACGGTGCAGCCGAGTTCGACCGCCAGGTCCGGACCCTGACCGACCTCGGCTACCCGACGATGTCCGGCCTGGACCCCGCACGGTTCGCCGCCCTCGTCGGCCCACTGCGCGAGCGCGCCGCAGCGGTCCCGGCCGGGGCGTACGACCCGGAGGCCGGCCGCGTGCCGTTCCTGCTGGTCGTCACCCGCGATGCGGCACCGATCGAGGAGACGATGCCGCGCACCGCCCTGTACCGAGGCCGGCTGCCCGGCTTCGTCGACCACTCCTTCGAACCCGGCGCGCTGGAACGGTTCACCGCCACCCCCGCGACCGTCCTCCCGGACGGCGACGCCTACCTGCTGTGCGACGTCGAACGCGGCGAGGAGTTCTGCGGGGCCGTGCCCCGGGACGCCATGGACGTCATCGCCGGCCGGGGCCGTACCTGCCTCACCATCGAGGAGGGCATCGCGCTCGTCACCCACTTCCCGCAGCTCCTCGTCACGAACAAGTGCTTCTCGCTGGGCGGTTCGCGCAGCGGCGACCGCCGGGTCCCGGCCATCTGGATCAGCCGGCGGGCGCCGAAGCTCGGCTGGTGCTGGGAGGGCAATCCGCACACCTGGCTCGGCATGGCCTCGGCCGGAACCCGCACCGCCGGGGCCGTGGCGGCCCCTTCCGCGATGGCCGACTGACGCCGCGGGCCGCCCGCGCGCCGGCCCGGAGGTGCCAGACTGACCGGGTCGGCGCGACGCAGTGCGTTCCAGGAGGTGTCACATCGTGGCCCACGGTGCCCAGGAGTCCTACCCGGCCATGCGGCCGGCGGTCGAGGAGACGTACGGTCCGGCGGATCTGAGCCGGGAGTCCGTCTTCGCCGGAGGGTTCATCAACTTCGGCTACTGGAAGGGGATCGACCTGGCCGCCCCGCTTGGGCAGCCCGAGCGGATCCGTAGCCAGCAGGACCTGTACCGGCAGGTCCTGGAGGCCGCCGGACCGCTCGCGGGCCTGCGGGTCCTCGAGGTGGGCTGCGGCCTCGGGATGGGCTGCGCGCTCGCCCTCGGCGAGTACGGGCCCGCCGGCGTCACCGGCATGGACATCCACCCGCAGCAGCTGGAGCGGGCGCGTGACGCGCACGCCGGGCTGCTGCGCGCGGAACCCGGGAGGCTGCGGTTCGTCCGGGGAGCCGCCGAGCGGATGCCGTTCGGGGGCGGCGAGTTCGACGCCGTGGTGAGCGTCGAAGCCGCCCAGCACTTCCCGGACCTGGCCGCCTTCGCCGCCGAGACGGCGCGGGTGCTGCGGCCCGGCGGCCGGTTGGCCGTCGCCAGCTTCTTCACCGTGGACGACGCGCCCGACCGCCCGGCCGAACTCGCCGGGCTCCTCCACACGTTCGAGACCGGCCTGGACATCGCCCGCCCGGTGGCAGAGCTCACCGACGCGCTCGGTGCGGCCGGGCTCGCGGACGCCCGGGCCCGGTCGATCGGCCCGGCGGTCTGGCCGGGCTGGGACACCTGGCTGGCCCGCCTGTGGGCGCCGGGCACCTGGCCCCGGAACTTCTTCCGGGCCTACGACCGCCGCCTCATCGACTACTACGTCGTCACCGCGACCCGCCCGCCCCGCGGTTGACCGGAATTCCGTTGGCCGGGGCGGCGCAGCTGTCCTACCCTCCCTCGCGATGGAGATGTCCTTCCGGAAGCTGCCGGACAACCAGCACGAGATCCTCGTCCGTCACCGCAAGGGCCCGGACGTCAGGCTGCCCGCCGGGCCGACCGGCCCCACGATGCCGCACGACCTGGTGCATGCCGTCGTCGAGACCGCCCTCGGCATCGACGACGGGTTCTGGGGCGCGATGGCCCGCGGGGCCACCTTCCAGGGCTTCGAGACGACCGCACCGGGCCGGCACCGCAGGTCCGGCCTGAAGGTGCTGCGCCGGGGCGGTGACGCGGTGCTGGCCGCCGAGCTCTCCGTGAACTGGGCGTACCGGGTGTGGCGGGGCCTGCCCACGCAGGGCCGGGGAGTGGGCAGCCCGCCGCTCGGCCCGGACGCCCTGGCCCGCACCGGCCCCCGCCTGGACGCGGCCGCCGCCCGTTGGGCCGCGGTCCCCGAGGGCGGGGAGTTGGTCTGGCGGTGGGGCGCCGACGGCTGAGCGGTGCTCCGTCAGCGGAGGTCGGAGAGGTCCACGGACTTCTCCGGCGGCGGCGTCCTCGCCGGCACCGGCTCGTCGTAGTCGGAGAAGTCGGCGCGGCCCCGCTGGCCGTTCTCGACGCCCTCGACCCGGAGCAGGTACGGCTTGCCCTCGGTGGCCACGTAGTAGGTGGCCGTGTCGGCGCCGTCGCGTCCGGTGACCGTGATCGCCGCGTCCCCGTCGACGGTGGTCGTCCTGCCCTTCGTCAGGCTCTCCGAGGCGGGCCGCGCGGTGTACGTCCGCTGGAAGTCGGCCAGGTCGCACACCTGGACCAGGCCCCGCAACAGGGCGTTCTCGGCGCTGCCGTGGATCCAGCGGTTGTTGATCAGGGCCGCGGCGTCCTCCCCGGCCGACCCCGGTACCTGCGACGTGAGGAAGGCCTTGTCCGGCTTCAGCCAGACGTCCTGCCCGCGCTTGACCATCTCGGCCCGGCCGCCGCCCTTGGGCAGTGTGACGCTGCCGACGCAGTTGCCCTTCACGTCCAGGCGCAGGTCCAAGGTGGTGGCCCCTGCCGTGTCCTGGACCTTCGCCACCATGTGCACCGAGCGGGCGCCGGCCAGTTCGGCCCGCGCCCGTTTGACGATCACCTGCGCGCTCTGGTCCTCGACCCCGTTGCCGGTCGGTGCCGCGAAGCCCGCCAGCAGCGTGCTCGCCGCACCTGCGCCCAGGACGGCGGCCGCCCTCCGGAACCCGGACATCGCCTCACCTCCGGAGCGGAACGTGTCACCTGATCAGCGTAGGCCGGGTGGGCGGTGCGCGCAGTCGGGGGCGGCGGGCCCGGCCGGTGTGACGACGCGGGCGATCGCACCGTGCTCCAGCGCCGTGTAGAGGGCCCCGTCGGGCCCGAAGGCGAGGCCGTGCGGCTCGCTGCCGGGCTGCGGCAGCGGGATCTCGGTGACCCGCCCGTCGGGGGAGAGGGAGGCCACCCGGCCCGTGGCCCACTGGGTGAACCAGCAGGCGCCGTCCGGGCCGGCCGTGATGGCGTGCGGGCGGCAGCCCGGATCGGGCAGAGGGAACTCGGTGATCCCGCCGTCGGGGGTGATCCGGCCGATCCTGCCCGCCGTGATCTCGGTGAACCACAGCGCCCCGTCGGAGCCGGCCGTCAGGCCCACCGGTCCGCACTCCGGATCGGGCAGCGGGTACAGGGTGGTCCGGCCTTCGACGGTGATGCGGCCGAGGGCGCCGGCCCGGTTCAGGGTGAACCAGAGGGCGCCGTCCGCGGCCGCGGTGATGAAGGCCGGGAAGCCGCCGGTGCAGGGCAGCGGGAACTCTTCCACGTCGCCGTCGGTGGCGATCCGGCCGATCCGGTCGGCGCCGGCCCGCGTGTACCAGAGGGCGCCGTCGGGCCCCGCCGCGATGCCGTACGGGGTGGCCGTGCTCCCGGCGGCGGTGCGGGGGAGGGGGTAGGAGCGGGCGTGTCCGGAGGTGTCGATGCGGCCGATGCGGTCGTCCCGCATACGGGTGAACCACAGGGCCCCGTCGGGCCCCGGGGTGATGTGCGCGGGCCCGCAGCCGGCGGAGTCCAGCGCGTGTTCGTCGATCCGGCCGTCGGGGGTCAGGCGGGCGATGCGGCCGGTGTGCACGAGGGTGCACCAGAGCGCGCCGTCGGGGCCGGCCGCGAGCGCGTACGGGCCGGAAGCGGGGTCGGACACGGGGAAGCTGTGGATCTGCGGGGCAGGCATGCGGGGGAGGGGTTCCTTTCGTCCGGGCCGGATTCGGGGGGTCAGGCGGCGACGGCGGCGGTGGTGACGGCCGCCGTGGCGACGGCCGCCGGGGCGGCCGGCGCGAGTTCCAGGCGGGCGCCCCGCCAGTGCGCGCGCAGCCGGCGGTCGTGGCTGACGACGACCACCGCACCGGCGAAGTCGGCCAGCGCCGCCTCCAGTTCCTCCGCGAGGGCGGGGGAGAGGTGGTTCGTCGGCTCGTCCAGCAGCAGGACGTCCGCCGGTTCGGTGACGAGCCGGGCCAGGGCCAGCCGCTGCCGCTGCCCGGCGGACAGCGCCGGGACCGGGACGTGCAGCCGTTCGCGCCCGAAGAGGCCCAGGGCCAGCAGCCGTTCGGCATGCTCCTCGGCGGTGCCGGCGCGCCCGTGGGCGTACGCGGCGAGCAGGGTGCGCCCGGGCGGCGCCGACCGCGGCTGCTGTGCGAGCAGGCCGATCCGCCCGTGCCGGACCACCTGCCCCCGGTCGGGGGCCGCGGCACCGGCGAGGATGCCGAGCAGGGTGGTCTTGCCGGCGCCGTTCGGGCCCGTGACCAGCAGCCGGTCACCGGCCGACAGGGCCAGGTCCACGGGCCGGAGGCGGCCGTCCACCCGTACGCCGTCGGCCCGCAGCAGCACACCCGGCCGCGCGGCGGCGTCCAGGGAGGGCGTGAAGTGCAACGGTGGCGGCGGGGCCGGAACGGGCCGTGCGAGCAGCCGCGACAACCGCTCCTCGGCGTTGCGGACCCGGCCGGCCAGGGACTGCTGCACCCGGCCGGCGGCCCGGTCGTAGGCCATCTTGTTGCCGTCCTTCATGGCCCGGCCCGGTGCGACGCGGCGGGCGGTGGTCGCGGCCGTGTCGCGCAGCCGCGCCACCTCGGCCTGCCACTCGCGGTGCGCCTGGACCCGGCGCTGCCGCTCGGCGGCCCGCTCGGCGAGGTAGCCCGGGTAGCCGGTGCCGTAGCGGGTGGCGGTGTGCAGGTCGCCGTCGACCTCCAGCAGTGCGGTGGTGACCCGTTCGAGGAAGACGCGGTCGTGGGAGACGGCGACCGTGGTCCCGCGCCGGCTGCACAGGTGGTCTTCGAGCCAGGCGAGTGCGGAGGCGTCGAGGTGGTTCGTCGGCTCGTCGAGCAGCAGCACCTCGGGTGCGGCGGCCAGGAGGGAGGCGAGGCGCAGGCGGACCCGTTCGCCGCCGGAGAGCCCGGCCACGGTGCGGCGGCGCTCCAGCCCCGTCAGTCCGAGGCCGTGCAGGGCACGTTCGAGGCGGGCGTCGGCCTCGTACCCCCCGCGCAGCTCGAAGGCGGTGAGGAGGTCGGCGTACGCGGCGAGCACGGCGGGGTCGTCGCCCGAGTCGGCCATCCGGGCCTCCAGGCGTCGCATGTCCTCCTCCATGGCGCGCAGTTCGCCGAGCGACCGGTCGATCACCTGCTGGACGGTGAGGTGGGGCGGGAGGTGTTCCTCCTGGGCCAGGTAGCCGATGCCGCCGTCGGCGCGGGCGATGACCTCGCCGCGGTCGGGGCGTTCGACGCCGGCGAGGAGGCGGAGCAGCGTGGACTTACCGGATCCGTTCTCGCCGACGATGCCCAGGCGGGCGCCGGCGGGGACGGAACAGGTGACGGAGTCGAGGACGGGGCGGCCGTCGTAGGACTTGGTGACGTCAAGGGCGGTGAGCTGTGCGGTCACGGGGCGGCTCCAGGGGTTCGGTGGCGGGCGGGTGCGGGAAGGTGCGGCGCGGGCTGCGGAAGACGAGCACCGGGAACTCCTTAAATCGACGGATGTTGCGTTAAGATGCTGCCATGGATTCCAGCACCCCCGCAAGCGGCAATTCCGCGCCGACCGTGCGCCGCCGCACCGGCGGTCGCAGCGCCCGCGTCCGCGCCCAGGTCGTCGAGGCCGTCGGCGCCCTCCTCCTCGAAGCCGGGTACGACGGCCTCACGGTGGACGCCGTCGCCGAACGGGCCGGCGTCCACCGCACGACCGTCTACCGACGTTGGCGCGACGTGGGGGGCCTGCTCGCCGACGTCCTCGACGCCGCGGCCGACGACACCTGGCAGCCGGCGGACACCGGCACGCTGGAGGGCGACCTCACCGCCCTCAACCAGGAGCTGTACGAGGCGCTCTCGTCCGGCCCCACCCTGACCACGGCCCTGATCGCCGCGTCCTTCCGCTCGGCGGAGGCCGCCGCGGCGCTGAGCCGCTTCTGGGAGGACCGCTACGAGCGCTGCGCGGTGGTCGTCGCCCGCGCGGCCGCCCGCGGCGAAGTCCCCGCGGAGACCGCCCCCCGCGCCCTGCTCGTCGCCGCGACCGCCCCCCTCTACCACGAGCTCCTGCTGCTGCGCACCGCACCCGACCCCGCCCTCCCGGACCGGGCGGCGCGCGCGACCGCCGCGGCGGCCCGCACCGGAGCCTTCGCCGCCGCGGCGGGCTGACGCCCCGTCCGCACGGCGCGCCGGGCGGGCGGGCGGGGGACGCGTCCCGGTGCGGACGGCATGCGCAGCGGGCGCAGGCAGTGGCGGGCCGGGCGGGCGCCGCTTCGCGGGCGCGGGACCTCAGGGCCTCCGGGCTCCGGTGATCGGGCCCGGCCGGCCCGGCCTCCGGCACGGTCAGGGCCGCCTCCCGGGCACGGCGCTCGGCGTGAGCAGGCGCCGCCCTGTGGCCGGGCCGGGCGTGCGGGCCGGGGCGGACCACTCGGAAGCCCGAACGTGCCGGGTCCGGGCCGTGGGCCGCGGCGTACAGCCGCCGGGCTCCTCGTCGTGTCCGCACAGGACCGTCTCGGTCGGCTCCTCCCCAGCGGGTGCAGCAGCACCAGTCGGTTGAACGTGCGGCCGGATCCCGGGGCGCCCGAGGGGGCGGCCGTCCCGTCGTCGAGGGCCTTCCGTCGCGCCGGGCGGGTACGACGGCGCACGCGACCCGGTGCGCGGCACCCGTGCGAGGGCCGTCGCGCTGTCAGGGGATCGGGGCCGACGGGCGGCCGCGGGACGGCGCGCCGCAGAGGCCTACCGGGTCCTGACCGTCCGGTACGGTGCAGCCGGCTTCCTCGGCGGTGGTCAAGTCGGTCGGAACGGGCGCGGGGCTACGCGGCCGCCAGGGTGTTCCGCAGTCGGCGGGCTTCCCGTACGGCCTGCGACGAGCCCGGGCGCCCCGCCAGTTCCTCGACCCCGACGACCGTGCCGCGCGCCCCGGAGTCACGGGCGCAGTCCGCGGCCAGGGAGAGAAGTGGCGGGTGGTGCCGGGGCAGGGCGCCCGCCCGGACCGCCGCCAGCAGCCCGGGCAACGCCGCGGCGAGCACCGGCCACACGACACCGGCGCCTCCGCCCGCCGTGCGCCCGCCCACCGCACCGCTGCCCGCCGCCCCGGCCGATGCGGTCCCGGCGGCCGCCCGGAGGGACTCCGTCACGACCGGCAGCCTCAGCGTGCCGAGCAGCACCAGCCGGGCCAACTCCCCGCCCAGCAGCGCACCGTCGAGGCGGTCCCGCGCGGCGAGGGCGGTCAGCGCGGCCACGGCTGCTTCCCGGTCGGCGTCGGGGCCGGCGCCGAGCCCGTACGCCAGGGCCAGGTGCACGGCCGGACCCGGCGGCCCTTCGCTCGCCGCCAGCGCCGGCAGGAACTCCGCGCCGCCCGCGTTACCCGGCCCGTCCTGGTCGGCCGTGGCCGCGACCTCCGCCAGCATCCGCGCCGCGACGATCTCGGGGTGCCAGGGCAGGACGGCCGCGGCATGCCGCTCCCGGTGGCCGAGCAGCAGGTGCCGGCAGCCGATCAGCGGCTCGAACCGGCGGAAGAGCGGCCAGAACGTCCGGGGGAAGTCGCCCCGCCCGGGCAGTTCCCCGGTGCCGACCAGGACCCGGCGCCCGACCCGGGCCCCGCGCCGCCGGCTCGGCGGCTGCGGCGGACCGGGCTCCTGCTCCACCGTCCACTCGGGTCGGGGCAGCCCGCCCTGCCGCAGCCACGCGGCGACCCGCGGCCCCTCGGGCAGCGTCAGTTCCGCCGCCGCGCGCAGCACTTCGCGGTCGACGGGGCCGCCGCCGCAGCGCAGCAGCGCCTGCCCGAGGTCGGCGGGCCCGGGGCGGGCGCCCGCCTGCTCGTACTCGGTGAGCCGCATGACCAGGTCGCGCGGGTCCACCGCACCGCCGGCCCGGCTGGGCGCGGCCAGCAGCATGGGCATGGGCACGGTCACACCGTCCCGCAGCCACCCGCAGACCTCCGCGACGCGCTCGTCGATCACCAGGCGGGCGGCCTCGTGCTGGCAGGTCTCCAGCCAGTCGCCGCCGCCGGCCCGGGCAGCCCTCGGCTCGGCGCCGACGGGTTGCACTGCGGCCCGTACGACGGCAAGCAGTCGCTGCGCCGCGCGCGTCCGGGGCCGGTGGAGCCCGCTCCAGTGGTCCGCCACCGGCCGCAGGACCTCGGCCAGCCCGACCCGGTCACGTCCGGCCCGGCGGACCACCGCGTCGAGCAGTTCCTCGTACGCCCTGACGCTGCCGCCGTCGCCGCAGATCAGCTCCGCGGCCGAGTCCGCCACCGCGGCGAGCCCGGCGGGCACGCCCTTCCCGTCCATCCACCCCACCCGTTTCCACCGTCTGCGCCCGACCGGGCGGCGCGTGAGGATAACAAGGCGCGGAGGCGGACGGGTTCCGCCCGCGCCCCGCCCGCCCTCACCTACGGCCCGCCCTCGCCCCCTTCACCTGCCGCCCCCTTCACCTGCCGCCCGGCTCGCCGGCCTGCGCGTACGGCCTGACCGTCGTACCGGGCCGGCCGCGGCGTGCGACCACGTGGCGGAGTAGTGCGGCGCAGGCGAGCAGGCCGAGCAGCGCGCACACGCCGGGCCAGCCGCACCACGTGTGGGCGCGCACGCCGAGCCAGGAACCCGCGGTGCCGCCCGAATACGCGCAGGCCATGTAGGCGGTGTTGAGCCGGCTCCGGGCGTCCGGGCGCAGCGCGTACACCCGCGACTGGTTGGCGACGGAGCCGGACTGCATGGCGGTGTCCATCAGCAGGGTGCCCACGGTCAGCGCGGCCAGCCCGGCAGCGCCGCCGAGCCCGCCCGCCGCGAGGACGGCGGCCGCCACGAGGATGCCGATCAGCGAGACCAGGCTCACCAGGTCCGGGCCGTGCCGGTCCACGAGGCGCCCCGCGAGCGGGGTGCACAGCATGGTGACCCCGCCGACCAGGGCCAGCAGGCCCAGCGCCTGCGCTCCCATCCCGTACACCGGCCCGGTCAGCAGCAGGGCCAGGCTCGTCCAGACGGCGGAGAACCCGCCGAAGGCGGCGGCCTGGTAGAAGCAGGAGCGGCGCAGCTCCGGCTCGGCGCGCAGCAGCCGCAGCGGCTCCGCGAGGAACGCGCCGTACGGGCGGCGGGCGGCGGAAGCGTCCGGGGCGGTGTCCGGCACCGCGTGCCGCAGGACGGCCGCCAGGACGAGGGTGACGACCGAGGCCACCAGGTACGGGGCGCGCCAGCCCAGCCACTCGCCCAGCACCCCGCTGAACGCACGGGCCAGCAGCATGCCCCCGGTCGACCCGCTCAGCAGCGTGCCGAGCACCACGCCCCGCCGGTCGGGGGCGACCAGGCCGGCCGCCAGTGGGCCGATGATCTGCGCGGCCACCGTCGTCAGCCCGACCAGGGCGCTCGCGGCGACCAGCGGCGGCAGGGCCGGGGCGCAGCCCGCGCCCAGCAGGGCCAGACCGGTGAGGGAGAGCAGGACGACGAGGAGCGGGCGGTGCCGGATCCGGTCGCCGAGCGGTACCAGGAGGACCATCCCGGCGGTGTAGCCGATCTGGGTGGCGGTGACCACCAGTGCCGCCTCGTCGGCGGGAACGCCGAGCCCGGCGGCGATCAGCGGGCCGACGGCCTGCGGGAAGTACAGGTTGCCCACGGCCACGGCGCAGGTCACGGCCAGGATCAGCACGAGGCGGCGGCTCATCCGGCCGCTCCGGGCACCGCGTCCGGCAGGGGGGCGGGGAACGGGGAGGTCATGGAGGGAAGTCCACGGCACCGGACCGGCCCTGCCAACTGATGTAGCGTAAGGCTTAATGATCAGTTTCGAGCTCGGTGTCGAGGACCTCGCCGACACGAGGTTCGCCATCTCTCCCCTGAGCGAAACCGTCCTGAGCCTGCGCGTCCTGCGCGATCCCGGGGTGTCGGCGCTCCACCTGCCGTGGCGCCGGTCCGTCCTCGGCCGACTCGGCGCCCTGGACACCGGGTTGCTGATGGCCCTGGTCGCGGACCGCCTCACCCTCCCCGACTTCCTCACTCCACGGCCCACGGCGTTCGAACCCGCCTTCGAGGACGAGTTGGCGGTGGTACGCCGCACCCCGCCCGGGACGGTCCGCCGCGACCTGCTGGCCGCGCACGCACCGGACCCGCTCCCCGCCGCGCTGCGGGCGGTCGTGGACGGGCCCCCCGCCCGCGATGACGCCGCGGTCGCCGGGCTCCGCGACCGCATCTGCGCACTCCTGCACAGGTACTGGGAGATCGCCGTCAGACCGGTGTGGCCGCAGATCCGGCTGGTCGCCGAAGCCGACATGACCTACCGGGCGCGGCAACTGGCGCGGGGCGGCGCCCGGCTGCTCTTCGCCGACATGCATCCCCAACTGCGCTGGGAGGACGGCGGACCGCGGGGCGTGCTGCGCATCCACCGGACCATCGGCGGGTACGAGGCGCGGGCAGCCGGCCGGGGCCTGCTGCTGGTGCCGTGCGTGTTCGCGCACAAGCCGGCGCCGCCCGTCGGCCCCGACGAACCGCCCTCGCTGCTCTACCCGAGCCGCGGGGTGGCGACCCTCTGGCCACCCGCTCCCGCGGTCGCAGCCGGGGTCGGATCCGGGTACGGGTCCGTACCCGCCCGGGCCACCGATCTCGCCGACCCTGCCGGCCACTTCGGTCCCGCCGGTCCGCTCGGCACCGCAGGGCCAGCCGGTCCGGGGGCCGCGCAGGCCCTCGTCCCGCTGCTCGGCGCGCCCAGGGCCCGGCTGCTCGGACTGCTCGCGGAGCCGCTGGCCACGATCGAGCTGGCCCGCCGCCTACGGGTCACGCCGAGCGCCGTCTCCCAGCACCTGCGCGTGCTGTACGCGGCCGGGCTGCTCACCCGGGCCCGGCACGGCCGGCAGGTCCTGTACCGGCGCAGCCCGCTGGGCGAGCAACTCGCCGCCGGGCGCCCGTAGGCGCGGACCGGGCCCCGGGGCCAACGCCCCTTCGAGTCGGGCTGGTTGCCGCGGGCGGGCCTGAGGGAACGGGTTGCTCCTCGGGCTCCCAGGCGATCAGCTGCTCGAACACCCGCGGGTCGCCCTCGCCGGGCGTCGTAGGGGTGTACCAGCACCTCGTGCACCCGGCGACGGGCAACGCCCCGGCCATTCGCCGGCGACACGCCGGCGCTCCACCACGTCCAGCACTCGCGCTCCGGGCCGGCCTCGCGCAGCGCACGCAGCAGCAGCTCGTTCGACTCGGCGTACCAGGCCAGCAGCGCCTAGCTCGCGCGGCACCTCCGCGGCATCCTCGGCCGGCGGAGCCTCGGCCGGGCCCGCGGCGACGACCGCGGCCGGTCCTGATCCTGCTCACTCGCGGACGTTCGCGTACTCATGCCGGCCGGCACCTTCGACCGGCCCGGGCCGCCAATCTATACAAGCGTATTGAACATACGTATGAGACATCTGTATAGTCGCTTTCGTTGATCCGCAGCCACCCGATCCGGGAGATCCGACATGCCTGCCGACCTGCTCCGCGCCGAACTGACCATCGACGGCCGCACCCTGTCCTACCTGGACTCCGGCGGCCCGGGCCGCCCGGTCCTCGCCCTCCACGGGCACCTCTCCGAGGGCGCCTCGTTCACACCGCTCGCCGCCGGCCTCGCCCCGCAGTGGCGCGTCATCGCCCCCGACCAGCGCGGGCACGGCGACTCCGACCGGGCCCCCGAGTACGGCCGGTCCGGCTACCTCGCCGACCTCGTCGCACTGCTCGGGCACCTCCGCCTCGACCGGGCCGTCGTCCTCGGCCATTCCCTCGGCGGGATCAACGCCTACCACCTGGCCGCCGAGCACCCCGGACTCGTCGAAGCCGTGATCAACGTGGATTCCCCGGCCGACCTGCCCGACGACGGGACCGGCCCGCTGGACTTCGTCCTCGGCTTCCCCTACACCGCCGCCACCCGCGAGGAGTTGATCGCCGCCTGCGGCCCCGTCGGCCCGATGGTGGCGCCGGCCCTGCGCCCCCTGCCCGACGGCAGCGGCTGGCGGCTGCCCTTCCACCCGCAGGACACCGTCGACTCCGAACGCGGCGTGCACGGCGACCACTGGGAGCAGTGGCTGGCCGGCAGGTGCCCCGCACTGCTGGTCCACGGGCGCAAGAGCCAGGTGCTGCCCGGGGAACAGGCCCTGGAGATGGTGGCCCGGCGCCCGCGGACCACGTACCGGCCCCTGGATACCGACCACTTCGTGCAGCTCGGTGACCCGGAGGGCTTCTCCCGCGCCGTCCGGGAGTTCCTCGAGACCCTCTGAGGACCCTCTGCGCCCGTCACATGTGGCAGCAGCCGTCCCGCAGCATCTGCCGGGTCACCGCGAGCCATTCCTCCGACTCCGCACCCGCCTCCGCAGGGCCGGCGCCGCGGGTCGCCGCGCCGGCAGCCTCCGGGACCGAGGCCTCCAGGGCCCGGCGTTCGAACAGCACCCCGCCCCGCAGCGCGGCCCGGACCCTGATCAGCGCGGCGAAGTCCGTGAAGGGGTCGCCGTCGACGAGCGTGAGGTCGGCCAGCCTGCCCGGCTCCACCGTGCCGAGGTGCTCCGCCACCCCGAACACGCGGGCCGGGGTGCGCGTCGCGGTCGTCAGCGCCTCGGCCGGGGTCAGCCCGTACCGGACCAGTGCCCGCAGCCCCAGGTGCAGGTGGAGGCCGACGGGGACCAGCGGGGCGTCCGTACCGAGCGCCACCCGGCCGCCCTCCCGCAGGACCTGCCGGTACGTGTCGACCTCCCGCTCCAGGACGGTGAGCTGCTCGGCGGTCGGCGGCTGTGCCGCGGCCACCCGCACCTCCTCGACGTCCCAGGGCGGCATCAGCGCCGTCACCCGCGGGTCCGCGGCCGCCGCCGGGTCGGCGCCGAGCAGCGGCAGCGCGGTGAACGGGGTGGCGATCAGGTCGAAGCCGCCCTGCGCGTACACCGCCACCGTGTCCTGGTGGGTGCGGCCTCCCGGGGTGCAGCCGTGCCCGTACTCGGCGCGCTCGGTCGCCACCAGGTGCGTGGTCAGGTCCTGCCCGGACTGGATCCCCGCCGCGCACAGGTGCGATCCGGCCAGGACGCCCAGCCGCTCGTGGGCGAAGACCGCGGCCTCCTCCATCTGCCGGTAGGGGGCGCGCACGTACGTCTTGACGAAGTCCCAGTCCAGCTCCGCGGCGCGTTCGAGGGTCCTCGCGAAGCCCTCGCGGGTGCGGTGGGCGCGGCCCATGCTGTAGGCCACGCGCGGCCCGTCGAGCAGCTCCCCGCCGGCCAGCAGGCGGGGAGCCGTGAGCAGTCCGGCCCGGATGTCCTCGCGGAGCCGGGCCTGCTCGTGGGCGGAGCCGCCGAGCGAGACCGTGGTGGTGACGCCGTACGCGAGCTGTAGCAGGCCCTGGCGGGCCCCGTAGGTGTACGGGTACGAGTGCACGTGCGCGTCCCACAGGCCGGGCAGCACCGTCGCGGCGGACGCGTCGACGAACCGGCCGGCCCGCCGGGTGCGCGCCGACCGGTGCGGTTCGACGGCGGTGATCCGGCCGCCGCTGATGATGACGTCGGCGTCGGCGCGGGGCGCCGCCCCGGTGCCGTCCCACAGCAGGCCCGCGTGCACGACCGTGTCGACGGGGGCGGGCCGCCGGTAGGACAGCACGACCGGCACGGTGCGCGGCGCGCCGTCGGCGCGGCCGGCGGCGTCCAGGGCGAGCAGCCTCAGCCGGGCCCCCGACTGGTACAGCAGCGTGCGGGAGTCCGCCGACCAGGACGGATGGTCGGCGGGTTCGTCGGTCAGCCTGCGGGCCGGCCCGGAGGGAGTGCCGTCCGGGCCCACGGGCAGCAGCCACAGGGCGGATTCGCTGACGCAGGCCAGGTGGCGGCCGTCGGGCGACCAGACGGGCCCGCTGGCGTACCGGTCGGAGAGCGAGGTGTGCGGGGCGAGCGCGTGCAGCCGGTCCTTCCCGGCCTGCGTGTCGACGATCCGGATGACGTTGTACCCCTCGCGGAAGCGCCGGTTCAGCCGGTTGCGGTCGCAGAGCGCGAGGTACCGGCCGTCGGGCGACCAGCTGGGCCGGCCGGGCAGGCCGCCCCCGCCGAGCGCCGCGACCAGCGGGGTGTCGGTGCCGGTGGCCAGGTCGCGGACGAGGAGCCGGCCGGCCAGGTCCAGGACCGCGAGCCGTTCGCCGTCCGGGGAGAGGACCCCGTACACGCGGCCGCCGGGGGCGAGGACCGTGTCCCGGCCGGTCGCAGGGTCCAGGCGGCGCACCGCGTTCAGGCCGGACCGGTCGTCGGTGTAGAGCAGGGCCGCGCCGTCCGGGGTCCACACGGGGCCCTGCACGTAGGCGGTGGCGGGGGACCGCAGGATCCTGCGCGGGGTGCCGCCGCCGACGGGCACGGTCCACAGGGAGTTGAGGGCGGCGAAGGCCACGGTGCGGCCGTCGGGCGACAGGCAGGGCAGGTGGATCCCCCGGACGGGCTGCTTCCGTTCGGCCTCCAGGACGTACTCCTTGACCCGCGGCCGGGGCCGCTGCACCTCCAGCACCGCGTCGAGGGCGATCTCACGGCCGGTGTGGTCCCGATGGGGGCGGATCACCCGGAACCGGCCGTCGACGGTGACGAGCAGGTCGTCGTCGCCGATCCAGCGCGGGGGAGCGGGGGCGAGGTCCCCTTCGAGGGGGACCCGGCGGCCGTCCACGAACAGGGTCATCGCCTCGGCGCGGCGCGGTCCGGGCAGTGCGCACAGCCAGGCGGTCCGCCCGGCCGGGGACACCGACGGGGCGAGCAGCCGCCCCTCGGCGGCGGTGTGCTCGACGCGTACGGGCCCCTCACCCCCGGCCGCGACGGAGGCCAGGGTCCGGGCGGTGAGGGCGTCCCCTTCGACGGTGCCGCGTACGAAGAGGACCCGCGTGCCGTCCGCGGACCAGGCGGGGTCGTAGTCCTCCCACTCCGCCGCCCGGCCGGGGCCGTCGTCCCGGCCGGGCGGCCCGGTCAGCCGACGCAGCCGCCCGTCGCGGACACCGACCGTCCAGATCCGGTACGGGCTGCCCGCCACCGGATCGCCGCCGCGCTCGGAGCAGAAGGCGAGGGTCTGCCCGTCGGGTGACCAGGCGGGGGCCCGGTGGTCGAACATGCCGTCGGTCAGCTGCCGCAGCCCCGAACCGTCGGGTCTCATCACCCAGACGTGGAAGGCGCCGCCACGGTAGGCGGCCATCGCGACCTGGCGACCGTCGGGGGAGAACACCGGACGGCACGGCTCCAGGTCCGGCGGGGTGAGGGGGGTCGCGGCACCCCCGCCCGGGGGCACCGCCCAGAGGACGTTCTGCACCTCGGCGATGACGCGGTCGCCCGAGGCGGTGGCGGTCGCCGCGCCGTTGGTCGCCGCCGTGAACCGGAGCCTGACCGGGCCGCCGGCCGCGGCCCGCGCGACCGGAGCCCCCGCCGCCCCGTCGGCCGCCGTCCCGCCGGCCGCTGCGGCCCCGGCCGGGGCCGCGGCCGGCAGGGCCGTCAGTACACCACCGGGCACCGCCTTCAGTACCGCCCTGCGCCGCACCCGCACCACAACTCCTCGACCCGCTCCACCGATGACCACCCGTCAGACGTCGAACGATCAAGGGGCCCGCGAGGCAACGGCACGGCGCCGCCCGCCGCGACCGTACGGGCCGCGTACAGGCGGGCCACCGGCCTCGCCGGGCCTGCGCACATGACCGTTTCTGCGGTGAAGGCACTCGTCCGTCCGGGTGGGTTGCCTCCCGCCGCCCTGTCGCCGGCCCGCCCCGGCCCGGTAGACCCACGACCGTGATCAAGAAGTTGCTGCGCGGCCTTCCCGCGCTCGTCCTCACCGGCCTGCCCCTCCTCGTGACCGCGCCGCCCGCCCACGCGGCGAACACCTTCCGGATCGTCACGGCCCTGAACGCCAAGTGCCTGGCCTCCAACGGCGACAACGTCGAGGTGCAGACCTGCCGCGGCACGGGCAACCAGCTCTGGTACTGGGACGCCGGCAAGCTGCGCAACCTGGCCGAACTCCACTGCCTCGACGTCCGCAACGGCGAGGTCGACGCCGCCGCCCAGGCGGTCGGCGACTGCCACGGCCTGCCCAACCAGCAGTGGCGGACAGACGGCGCCTGGCTGCGCACCCAGGTCAACAACCAGTGCCTGAGCATCCAGAACAGCGGCGACCCGAACGAGCACGCGGGCGTCAACCTCCGCAACTGCGGCCCGTACGCCTGGCAGCACTGGCGCTTCGAGGCCTGACCGACGGGCCTACCAGGTCACGTGCAGCACCTCCGGCGAGCGGTGGACCAGGGTCGGGCGCATCCGCGGCGGCGGCCGGTCCGCGGCCAGCCGCAGGTCCGGCATCCGACGGGTCAGCAGTTTCAGCGTCAGGCGCAGTTGTGCCCGGGCCAGCCGCGATCCCGGACAGCCGTGCGGGCCGTGCCCGAACGCCAGGTGGCCCCGGTCCGCCGGGCGTCGGACGTCGAACTCGGCGGGCCGCTCGTACCGTTGCCCGTCGCGGTTGGCGGACCCGTACGCCACGAGCAGGGTGGCGCCGGCGGGCAGCTCGGTCCCGGCGAGCGTCACCGGCCTGGTCGTGGTGCGGCGGAAGGCCTGGACGGCCGCGTCGAAGCGGGCGCCCTCCTCCACCGCGCCCGGGATCAGGCCCGGGTCGGCGCACAGCATCCGCCACTGCTCCCGGTCGGCCAGCAGGTGCAGCAGGGTGGTGGCGATGAGCGCGCTCGTCGTCAGGAAGCCGGCGATCAGCAGGTTCTGCAGGGCCGCCACCAGCTCGTGGCGCTGGTCGGGGGTCAACTCCGCGCCCCCGGGGGCCAACGCGGCCACCAGCTCCGAGCACAGGTCGTCGCGGGGGCGGTCGCGCCGGTCGCGGGCGAGGCGGTCCAGCAGGTGCTGGAGGCCGACCACGTCCTCCGCGGCCGCCGCCTGCGCCTGCGCCGGGAGGGGGCGGAAGGCCAGCTCCTCGGCCCGGTAGCCGCCGTGTACGGCGGCGGGCGCGTCCGCCGGGTCCAGCCCGATCAGCCGTCCGATCACCAGCCCGGGCAGCCGCCGCGCGTACGCCGCCACCAGCTCCGCGCGACCGTCCGCGACGAAGGCGTCCACCAGCCCCTGCGCGCAGGTGCGGGCGTACGGGACGACCGCTGCGACCCGGGCCGCGGACAGTCCCCGGCTCAGCGGGGCCCGCAGCCGGCGGTGGGCGGCCCCGTCCGAGGAGACGACGGTGGGCCGCGGCTCGAATCCCCGCGCGAGCACGCCGAGCGCCTCCGGCGAGGGCAGCACGTCCGGCAGGAGGGCGTGCGCCGAGGAGAAGTCCTCCGCGCGGCGCAGCACCTCCCGTACGTCCCGGTCGCGCGCCACCAGCCACGCGTCGGCTTCCGGTACGTACACCAGGCCCTCGGCCCGGCGGGCGCGGGTGTAGCGGGGGTAGGGGTCGCGGTAGAACTCGTCCCGCCTCGCCTGGTCCTGCGGTGCCACACGGGCCTCCGTGGGTGCGGTCGGGTCCGGTCGCCGGGCCCGGCGACCGGACGGGGTTCCGGTGCGTCGGCATCCTGCCCCACCCCCGGGCCCGCCCGGAAGACCGCCTCGCCCGGGCGCCGGTACCGCCCACCCGGCCGGCCCGTGCCGGCGACCGCGTGGGCTGCGGGACGGGCCGCCGCCCGCGCCCCGCCCGGCCCGCGGTCGTCCCGGCCGTCAGCGGGACAGCAGGCGCTCCACCTCCCGGACGACGTGCCCCGCCCCGTCCTCGGCGGCCATCCGCCGGGCGACGGCAGTGGCCCGGGCCCGGTGCCCCTGCTCCTCCACGGCGTCGCGGAGCGCTCGGGCCAGGGCGGGCACGGTGAGCCCCCCGAACGGGATCGGTGCGGTGGCGGCGCCCAGGGCCGCGACCCGTCCGGCCCAGAACGGCTGGTCGGCAGTGACCGGTACCGGCACCGCCGGCACCCCTGCCTGCAGTGCGGCGGCCGTCGTACCGGCGCCCCCGTGGTGGACCACGGCCGCGGTACGGGGGAAGAGCAGCTGGTGCGGCACCTCTCCGACGGTCAGGACGTCGTCACCGGTGGCGTGCAGTCCCGCCGCGCCGACCTGCAGGACGCCGCGGAGGCCGGCCTCCCGCAGGGCCCGTACCGCGATGTCGGCGAGCCGCTCGCCCTCGCCGGCCGCCATGCTGCCGAAGCCGACGAACACCGGCGGCGGCCCGGCGTCCAGGAAGTCGGCCAGCTCCGGCGGGAGCGCGGCGTCGTCCGGGCAGTGCGGCCACCAGTTGCCGACCACCTCCAGGCCCGCCCGCCAGTCGTCCGGGCGGGGGAGCAGGGCGGAGCAGAAGCCGTGCAGGACCGTCCACCCGGCCCGGTCCTGCCGCTCGCGCACCGCCCGCTGGGCGGCCGGCGGCAGACCCAGGGTGCGGCGCAGCTCCCGCGCGGCCCCGGCGTGCATCCGGTCGACCACGCGCAGCGCCAGGCGGCCCGCGGCCCGGTTCCCCCGCGGGCCGAGGGAGCGGCCGGCGGCGACCACGGGCGGGAAGCACCTCGTGGGGGCCACCGGCTGGAGGTACACGCCCAGGGCCGGTACGCCCAGGGCCTCGGCCAGGTGCCAGCCGAGCGGCGCCGTCGTCGTGGACAGCAGCAGGACGTCCGCCCCGCCGGCGCCGCCCGCCCCGCCGCCCGCCCCGCCGCCCGCCGCGGCGGACGGGGCGATCGCTGCCAGGCCCTGCCCGAGCTCCCGCATGAAGACGGAGGCCCGGCGCATCATGCCCCCGCCGCCGTCGGGCCCCCCGGTCGGGTCGGCCGCGATGCCCCGGAAGTCCAGCCCGGCCCGCTCCACCAGGTCCGCGAACTGCTCGGGCGCCGCCAGGGTGACGTCGAAGCCGGCGTCCAGCAGCCGGCGGCCCGCCCCGGTGTAGGGGGCGACGTCGCCGTACGAGCCGGCGGCCAGGATCAGTACCCTCATCGCGTCCCCGCCCGCCCCGCGTTGGCGTGGACGGCGTCCCGCAGGTACTGGTCGAGCCCCGGCCGCTGCTCGGGGGCGGGCACGACGAGGGCGAAGGCGCGCGCGTCCTCGACGTACTCGTCCGCGATCCGGCAGTGCATCTCCGGCGGGCACGGCGTGAACCAGCGGCCGATGTGCCCGCGGTGCTCCTCGGCGAGGTCCATGGCGCGGGGGCTGTCGCAGGCCGCCCCGTCCTCGAAGGCCGCGACGAGCGCTCGCCGCCAGCGCGCCGCCTCGGCCATCAGGGTGCGCCAGTCGTCCTTGGTGTGGGCGGCCGCCCGGGCCATGGACTGCCGGTGGCCCTCGCTCCCGCCCCACTTCAGGTGCGCGTCCGTCGCGTAGCTCAGGTCGAACGCGACCTCCCCGAACACCTCGAACCGCTCCTGCGGGGTGAGCCGTACGCCGGTCTGCTGAACCTCGATGGCCCGCTCGGCGACCTCCACCAGGCTCTGCAGGCGGGTGATCTGCTCTTTCAGCGACCGGTGGCGATCCCGCAGGTGGGTCAGGGCTTCCGCGTCGGGATCGGCCATGATCGTCCGGATCTCGTCGAGCGTGAAGCCGAGTTCGCGGTAGAAGAGGATCTGTTGGAGCCGCGCCAGGTCCGCGTCGCCGTAGCGCCGGTAGCCGGCGGGGCTGCGCTCGCTGGGCGACAGCAGCTGCGCCTTGTCGTAGTGATGCAGTGTGCGCACGGTGACCCCGGCGAATCCGGACACCTGCCCGACCGAATAACTCATGAAACGACCTTTCCGTTCCGTCGCACCGAGCCTGGAGCCTGACGTAGGGGGAGGGTCAAGCAGTGCACGGACGGCGCGGCCGGGGGGTGTGCCGGCGCGGCGGCGCCGTCATCCGGCGGGGGACACCCCGAGGTCGTGGCGCATGGCGGCGCGCATGTCCCGCAGCAGGTCCCATATCCCGTCCCGGGCCGCGGCCACGGCGTCGAAGGTGTCCCCCGGTGCGTCCGCGTCGCCGCGTTCCAGGCGCTTGACCCGGCCGTAGACCTCGGTCAGGGCCTTGTTGACGGCACTTGCGTGGACGAGCACCTCGTCGGGCGCGATCATCTGCGCTTCGGAGTACCGGTCCCGGTGGGCCCGCTTCGCCTCGTCGAGTGCCTGCCGGTCGGCGTCCTCGACGGAACCGTCGCGCAGCAGGTGCAGGTGGTGGGTGAGCGCCGTGGTGAACTGGCGGGCGTCGCGGTTGAGTTCCGCGTAGCAGGTGCGCCGCAGCAGCAGGTCGTCGCGGGTCTGCTCCTGGGCGCGGAGCAGGTCCAGCTCCCGGACCTTCGCCCGTTCTGCGGCACGCTGGGTGAGGAAGGCTCCCCCCAGCGTGCCGGCCATGCCGGCCACTGCGACGACCACGGCGCCGATGTCCACGCTTCCCCCTGACGGCCGTTCACGCCCTGGCCCCATGCTAGCGCTGTGGCCGCAGGTCACCGCCGTCCGGGCCGGGGGCGGTGGTGGCGGAGGGCGCGGTGGCAGCGGCGGTGCCTGTGGCGGCGAGGCGTGCTTCGAGGCCGTCGAGAATGGCCTCGACACCGAACTCGAACTTCCGGCGTGCCGCATGGTCCGGGTCCTCGCCCGCCTGCGCCTCCAGGCGGGCGCGCAGCCGCGGGTACCGGGACGCGATCCCGGTCGCCCAGGTCACGACGTCCTCTTCGGCCCCGCCTTCCGCGCCCCGGCCCGGGCGGATCCGCGCCCGTACCATCGCCGCCTTGACCGCGTCGTCGATGGCCGCGCCCGCGAGGAAGGTGAAGGCGGTGTTCACGGCCCAGTCGAGATCGGGGCCGGTGAAGCCCGCGGCCTCGTAGACCGCGTAGCTGTGGTCCTGGAGGCCGGCCATGCCGTCGCCGTAGACGAAGTGCGTGCTGACGGCGGTGATGAGCCAGGGGTGGCGCAGGGTCATGGCGTGGGCGTCGTGCACGAGGGCCCGTGCGGCGGCGCGCCATCCGACCTCGGCCGGGTCCGGCCGCTCGATCTCCCCCCACACGCGGTCGGCGGCGAGGACGACGAGGTTCTCCTTGTTCCCCACGTGCCAGTACACGGCGGTGGGCGCCGATCCGAGCTGCCGGCCGAGCTTGCGCATGCTCAGGCCTTCGATCCCCTCGGCGTCGAGCAGGTCGATGGCGGCCTGGACGATCTGGTCGCGGTTCAGGGTCTCACGGGGCACGGGCACAGCGTAGTGGACGCTTGCACGCCGTTCAATCGATCTCTTGCACGCCGTGCAATTCCTGCCCTACGGTGGGCGTCGAGCCACTTGCACGCCGTGCAAGTGGCGGTGCGGCCCATTGCCGCACTCCGCCGCCCGTCCGCTCGTCGATCCGTTCGCCCGTAGCCCCCGCCCGCGCCCCAGGAGGCACCGTGACCGAGCCGCCGCTGTCCGCCCTGCCCACCGCCCGCCCCGCCGGCTGTCCCTTCGACCCGCCCCCCGAGCTCGCCGGGCTGCGCGCCCGGCACCCCGTCAGCCGGATGACCTGTCCCGACGGCCACGAAGGCTGGCTGGTCACGGGCTACGGTCCGACCCGCGAGGTCCTCGCCGACCCCCGGTTCAGTTCGCGGTACGAGCTGATGCACCTGCCGTTACCGGGGGGTCCCGCCGGCCCGTTGCCCCCGGCGCCGGTCGGCGACATGACCGGGATCGACGCCCCCGAGCACACCCGCTACCGGCGGCTGCTCGCCGGCCGGTTCACCGTCCGCCGCATGCGCCTGCTCGCCCAGCGGGTCGAGGAGATCACCGCCGACCACCTGGAGGCCATGGCGCGCGGCGGTGCCGAAACCGACCTGGTGCCGGCCTTCGCCCAGCCCGTCCCCGCCCTCGTGATCTGCGAACTGCTCGGCGTCCCGTTCGCCGACCGGGACACCTTCCAGTCCCACACCCACACCCTGATGAGCCTGGACGCGAGCGCCGAGGACCGGATCGCGGCCGTGACGGGGATGCAGCGGTACATGCTCGACCTGGTCCGCGCCAAGCGGGCCGCGCCGACGGACGACCTGCTCGGCGACCTCACCGCCAGTGACCTCACCGAGGAGGAGCTCGCGGGCCTGGGCGGCTTCCTGCTCGGCGCCGGACTCGACACCACCGCCAACATGCTCGCCCACGGCACCTTCGCCCTGCTCACCCATCCGGAGCAACTCGCCGCGCTGCGTGCCGATCCGGGCCTCGCCGACAGTGCCGTCGAAGAACTGATGCGCTACCTCAGCGTCGCCCACACCATGGTCCGGGTGGCCCTCGCGGACATCGAGCTGGACGGCCGCACCATCAGGGCGGGCCAGACCGTCACCCTGTCCGTCGAGGCCGCCAACCGCGACCCGGAGCGCTTCCCCGACCCCGACACCCTCGACATCCGCCGCAGGGCCACCGGGCATCTCGGCTTCGGCCACGGCATCCACCAGTGCCTGGGCGCCCAACTCGCCCGCGTCGAGATGCGCGTCGCCCTGCCCGCCCTCGTGCGCCGCTTCCCGGCGCTGCGCCTGGCCGTACCGCCCGCCGAGGTCCCGCTGCGCACCGGGATGAGCATCTACGGAGTGCACCGGCTCCCGGTCTCCCTCGTATGACCGCGCACGCGCGCTCCCCGCCGCCGGACCGGGTCCGGAGGCGGGGAGCGCGCGAAGGCGGGCGGCGGGTCAGCTCTCGGGCACCGCCACGGGAACCGGACGCCGGGCAGCCCGCGTCATGATGACGTCCACGGGCACGTGGTTCGCCTTGAGCGCCGCGTAGGCGCGGCTCAGCGCCTGGGTCCGCACCGGCCGCCGCGCCGCGGACGCCGACAGGTCGCCCCCGCACTGCAGTTCCCACCGGGGGAAGCGGCGGCGCACCCGCGCCACGGGGGCGCTGGGGGCGAAGTACAGCATGGTGGTGTTCTCGTGCGGGTTGTGGGCCGACCCCTCGTACACCATTCGGCCGCTCGTCTCCAAGCGGTCGGCGAGACGGGTCAGGGTGCTCTCCTCGGCCCGCTCCATGAACAGGCCCACGTGGTTCTCGAAGCCGTGGACGCGCTCCTTCTCGCCCACGTCCTCCTTGTAGGCGGGGCTGGACCGCGGGAAGAGGAAGACCTCGACGTCGGGGGACGGGCCCGCGGTGACGCGCAGTCGCGTCACCCGTATGTCCACGTCCTCCGGCAGCCAATGGCGCTCCACCAGACGGCGCTTCACGAGCACGCTCGGTATGGTGGTCGAGGCGGCCCAGCCGTTCTCCCCGAAGTAGTCGAGGGCCGATTCGACCGTTTCCGGGAACAGCAACGTCGCGCAGTGTGAAACAACGCAGCCGCTTCCTATTTCCCGTTTGAGATCGCCGGGCATCCAGGGCGGCAGGAGATAGTCCAGCGATTTCCTGGAGGCGTGGAGGGCGTAGTCAACAGCATGCTGGAGGCGCTGGACGTCGCACGGTTCGAACGTCTCATGATGCATGTCGCAGCCTTTCTGTTGCCGACACCCGATTAAAGTCATGTCACCCATCAGGCGGCACCCGGCCGTACGCTGATCGGGTGACCGTTCCTCGTTGACCTGCACATTTCGCCTTTTGCTGGTCCCGGGGTTGTGCTCCTCGCCGAACTACCGCATTTTTGGGCTGAAGAGGTCTTCCCTGGAGGTAGCGAGAATGTCTCGGTACGGCAGAAGGAATCCTCCGCGCATCCTGATAGCCGGTGCCGGAATCGGCGGACTGACGACCGCCCTCAGCCTCCACGCGGCGGGGCTGGACGACGTACTGATCGTGGAATCCTGCCCGCAACTGCGCCCCGTCGGCGCCGGAATCAACCTGCAGCCCGCCGCCGTTCGCGAACTGACCGAACTGGGCCTGGGCGAAGCGCTCGGCGAAGTCGCCGTGGCCACCGCCCGGCTGGAATACCACCACCGCTACGGCGGCCTGATCTGGGGCGAGCCGCGCGGCCGCGCCGCCGGCTACAACTGGCCCCAGTTCTCGGTGCACCGGGCACGCCTCCAGGAACTGCTGCTCACCGCGGTGCGCGACCGGCTCGGCCCGGACGTGGTGCTCACCGGCAGCCGTCTGGCCGGCTACGACACCGGCGGTCCTGGCCGGGACCGCGGCGGAAGCCCCGTGCGCGCCCTCCTGGAGGGCCGCGCCGAACCGGTCCCGTGCGACCTCCTCATCGGCGCGGACGGCATCAACTCCGCCGTACGCGCCGCCATGTACCCCGACGAGGGACCGCCGCTGCGCAACGGGATATGCATGTGGCGCGGCATCACCGAGACCGCTCCGTTTCTCGACGGCCGCACCATGGTCATCATCGGCTGCAACAGCAGGGTGAAGGCCGTCGCCTACGCCGTCTCCCGACCCGACGCGCACGGCCGCTGCCTCATCAACTGGGTCGTGGAGAGCCGCACCGACGACGCGGACGCCGACCTCCCGCGCGGCGGCCCCGACTGGGAGCGCGACACCGTGCCGCCGGAGACCGTCCTGGCCCACATCGACGGCTGGCGCAGCGACTTCCTCGACCTCCACGCCGTCATCGCCGCGGCCCCCCGCATCGCCCGCTACCCGATGATCGACCGGGACCCGCTGCCGACCTGGCGGGACGGCCGCGTCGTGCTGCTCGGCGACGCCGCCCACCCCGTCTACCCGACGGGCTCCAACGGCGCCTCGCAGGCCGTCGTCGACGCCCGGGTCCTCGCGTACGAACTCGCCCACCACGCCGTGGACGAGGCCCTCGACCGGTACGAGTCCGCCCGACTGCCGCAGACCACCCGCCTGCTCGCCGCCCACCGCCGCATGGAACCCGACCCGGTGCTCCGCGAGGTCGAAGCCCTCGCCCCCGACGGGTTCACCGACATCCGCCACGTCCTGCCCGAGGACAGCCTCGCCGGCATCAGGTCCTGCACCCTCCAGGTCACCGGGGTGGACGCCGCAGCACTCAACTCACGCACCTCCTGGAGCGTCGCGGTATGAACAGCAGCCCCCGGATCCTCCGCCCCGCCACCGCCGCCGGACTGGCCTGCGTCGCCCTGCTGGCCGCGCTCCTGCCCTCGATCTGGCAGCGCCCGGCCCACCTGTCGCGCTCCGGCCCGGCCGCCCGGCTGCCCGTCTGCGGCGCCCGTACCGGGGCGGCCGCCTGCGTCAGCCTCGGACAGGCCGCCGCGCTCGGGCGCGGCACGGTACGGACGTACAGCGAATACCGCAACGGCGTCCCCCGGGCGGTCGGCATATCCCTCACCGCCTCCGCCCTCACCGCACTGCCCACCACCCCCACCGACGGCAGGCACTGCCACGACGCGGACGCCGACGGCAGCACCGACCCCGTCCACGAATGCGTCGGCGGCCACAGCCGTGAGCTCGCCCTGCCCGGCACACCGGCCGGCGCGGCCGGACTGCCCTTCCAGTGGGCCCTGTTCAACTGGAACCCGCACGGCCACAACCCGCACGGCCGCTACGACGTCCCCCACTTCGACGTGCACTTCTACCTCGTGCCCCAGGAAGTCCGCACGGGCATCCGCACCGGCGGCTGCGCCCTGCTCATCGCCTGCGACCAACTCGCCACGGCAGCCCGACCGGTCCCGGCCGCGTACCTGCCCGCCGGCTATCCCGCGAGCAGCCCGCAGACCGCCGAAGGCGCCATGGGCGCGCACCTGGACAGCCGGCCGCCGACGACCGGAACCCTCACCGGCCAGACCTTCATCTACGGGGCGTACGCGGGCGGCCTCATCTTCATGGAACCCATGCTCACCAAGGACTTCCTGCTGCGCCACCGCGACCCCGCCACCGGCCACCGCACCTGCGACCCCATCCCCCAGCCCGCGGCCTGGCGGACCTCCGGCTGGTACCCCACGCGGTACTGCACCGCCTACCGGCCCGACCTGGGCGACTACACCGTCTCTTTGACGGACTTCGTCCCGTCGGCCGGATCGCCCGGGTTCACCGGCACCGGCAGCTGAGGCACACAGGGCCGGTGAGGTCGGGCGGTCGGGAGGCGGGGTGGTCGGGAGGGCGGGGCGGTCGCCCCGCCCGCGTGGCGCAGCCGCCGCGTACCGCCCGGAGCCGCCACAATCGGACCGTACCGATCCGACACCGCCTCTCCACCCGTTTTGGGGGCCAGCCGATGTACGCAGCCGTGGTCCACGCCCTGGGTCAGCCGCCCCGCTACGAGTCCGTGCCCGAGCCCGCCCCCGCGGCCGGCGAGGTCGTCGTCGACATGCTGGCGGCCGCCCTGTACCCGCTGGTGCGCTCGTTCGCCTCGGGCGGCCACTACACCGGCGGTGACGCGCTGCCGCTGGTGCCCGGCTTCGACGGCGTCGGCCGGACCGCCGAGGGCGCACTCGTCTACGTCCCGGCGCTGGAGCCGCCCCGCGGGACGATGGCCGAACGCGTCGCCGTCCCCTCCGCCTCGCTCCTGCCCGTACCGGAGGGCCTCGATCCGGCCGTGGTCGCCGCCGCCATGAACCCCGCCTCGTCCGCCTGGATCGCGCTGCGCGAGCGGGGCCGGCTGCGGGGCGGGGAGTCGGTGCTCGTCCTCGGCGCCACCGGGAACGCCGGGCGGGCCGCCGTCCGACTCGCCCTCGACCAGGGCGCGGAACAGGTCGTGGCGGCCGGCCGCGACCCGCTGGCCCTCGAAGCCGCGACCGCGCTGGGCGCCGCCCGCACGGTCCTGCTGGAGGGCTCCGACGAGCAGGTCGCCGACGCCTTCGGTGCCGCGGCCGCCGACACCGACATCGTGCTCGACTACCTGTGGGGCCGGCCCGCGGAACTGGCGCTCGACGGCATCCTGCGCCACCGCTCCGAGCTGACCCGCACCCTGCGGTGGGTCCAGGTCGGCTCCGCCGCCGGCCCCGACATGACGCTGCCGTCCGCCTGGCTGCGCAAGGCCGACGTGGACATCTGCGGCAGCGGCCTCGGCTCCATCTCGACCGCCCGCCGCAGCGCCTGCCTGCGCGAACTGCTCACCCGGCTGCCGTCCCTGGAGCCGACCAGCGAGATCGTCCCCGTACCGCTGGCCGACGTGGAGACCGCCTGGGAGACCCCGCTGCGCTCGGGTACCCGCATCGTCTTCGTCCCCGCCGGCGGTGAGGCGCACCACTCCGGTACGGCGCAGCTCGGCAAGGAACGCGAGGCGGTCTGACCGCTCCCTCACACGGCCCCGGGTCGGGCCGGGCGTGCGCACAGGATCCGGCCGGCCCGGCGGGTGGTGACCCGTCGGGCCCGACGAGGACCCGTCAGGACGCAAGGTCCCGGCGGCGGGCGTACCGGAGCCCGGCCAGGTCGGCGTGGTACATCTCGCCGTCGTCGTTGTCCGTGACGGTGCCCCGGGCGTCACCGCCGCCGAACAGGCCGCGGAAGAACGCCCGCACCCAGTAGTACGGCTGGAGCGGCAGCCAGCACAGGCCGCACAGCCAGCGGTACACCGTGCGCCAGAATCCGGGGCGCCCGCCGTCGGAGGCGCGGACCACCCGGATCCCGGTGATCAGCTTGCCCACGGTCGCCCGGAACAGGAACGTCAGCAGCACCTGGTTGACGAAGGACATGCCGAGCAGCACCGCGAGGGCGGTCAGCGGCCGGCCCTCATGGCCCCGCGCCATCAGGTACGGGACGCCCGCGGCGACGACGACGTCCAGCGTGGCGGCGAGCCCGCGCCGCGCGTCCCCGGCGGGGCCCGGCACGCGCGGCCGCGGCGCCTGCCCGTACGGCGGGTGCTGCGCGTAGGGGAGCTGCTGCCCGTACGGGGGCTGCTGACCGTAGGGGGCGGCATGCTGCTGCGGCCCGTGGGCGTGGCCGTACGGGGCCGCCTGGGGATGCGGGGCCCGGGGGTACGCAGCCTGGCCGTACGGGGTCTGACCGTACGGCTGCCGGGTGTGAGGTTGCTGGGCGTACGGCTGCGGCGGGGCTTGCTGGGGGTGCGGGTACTGCGGTGGGTACGGCTGGTACTGCGGGCGACCTGGTGGCGTGTTCATGCCCGCATCATGCGGCACCCCACCGGCGGATCCGGCCAGGCGCGCGGCACCCTTCGGCATTCCGTTCGATGGGGGCGGGGTGTGAGACCGCGTCAGGACGGCGCGTCCGCGTCACCCGTTCGGCGCGTCCCGCTCGCCGCCGCCGCCCGACCGGGATTGCCTGTGGAGCAGGGCCACCAGGAGGCACACATGCAGGGTGACGACACCGCAGCCGTATCCACCGCCCTCCGCCCCCTCGGGGACTTCCTCACCGATGCCCGGGAGCGGCCATGACCCCGTCCGACCACCCGGCGCCCCCGCCCTCTCCACACCCCCCGCCCCCGCCGTCGGTCGCCACCGCGCCCGGCCTCCAGTCCGACCCCCACGTGTCGCCCGCCGACGCCGAGCCCGTACTCCGCGCGATCATCCTCAGCCGCGGCTACGCCCGGCTGATGCTGCTGTCCGTCCTCATCGGCGTACCCGTCGCGGCGGCGTGCTTCTTCTTCGTCGGCTTCCAGCACTACCTGCAACACCTCCTGTGGGAGTCCCTTCCGCAGACCCTCGGCTTCGGCCGGGCGCCCTGGTGGTGGCCCCTGCCCACCCTGCTGCTGGCCGGTCTGATCGCGGCCCCGATCATCACCCGGATGCCGGGCAGCGGCGGCCACGTGCCGGTCAACGGCCTCCGCGGGGCCCCCATGGGACCCCGGGAACTGCCCGGCGTCGTGCTCTCGGCCCTGACCGTCCTCCCGCTCGGCGCGTCCCTGGGCCCCGAGGCCCCCCTGATGGCCCTCGGCAGCGGACTCGCCCTGCTGTGGCTGCACGCCGTGAAACGCCCGGTGGAACCGAAGATCCAGGCGATCGTCGCCACCACCGGGTCGACGGCCGCCATCTCCACCATCCTCGGCGGCCCGATCGTCGCCGCCCTGATGGTCGTCGAGGCGGCCGGACTGGCCGGGCCCCAGCTCGTCGTCCTGCTGCTGCCCTGCCTCGTGGCCAGCGCCGCCGGAGCCGTCGTCTTCACCAGCCTCGGCGCGTGGACCGGCCTGCCCGTCGGCGGCCTGACCCTGCCGCAGGTGCCGCCCGACGCCCGCCCCGACGCCGGGGACTTCCTGTGGGGCATCCCCGTCGCGATCGCCGTCGCCCTGGTGGTCAGCGTCGCGCACGAGTTCGGCCGGCCCGTCCTCGCCTGGACCAAGCAGCACACCGCGCGCAAGACCGTACTGGCCGCCCTGGCCGTGGGGGTCTGCTTCACCGCCTACGCGCTGACCACCGGCCGCTCCCCGGAGGAAGCGGCGCTCTCCGGGCAGATCACCCTGGGCGAACTCGCCGGGAACTACGCCGCCTGGCCCGTGGGCGCACTGCTCGCCCTGGTCCTCTTCAAGGGTCTGGCCTGGGGCATCTGCCTGGGCGCCCTGCGCGGCGGTCCGATCTTCCCCGCCGTGCTGATGGGCGCCGCGCTGGCCATCGCCTGCTCGGGGCTGCCGGGCTTCGGCGCCGCCCCGGCGCTCGGCGTCGGCATCGCCGCCGCGACCGCGGTGGTCAGCGGACTGCCGCTGACCAGCGCGGTCCTCGGGGCGCTGCTGCTCGGCCCCGACGCGAGCAACCAGGTGCCGCTCATCGTCATCGCCTCGGTCGTGGCGTTCATCACCAGCCGGTTCGTCGTCTACCGCCGCCGGCCCCCCGGCCCGGTCCTCGCGCACCCGGAGTCGACCTGACGGCCCGATGGCCCGACAGCCGGGCCGCGTGCCCGGCCGCGGGCGGCTACCCGAGGAACGACAGCCGGACCTGCCGGTCGGGGTTGTCCCTGTTGGTGTCGACCAGGCAGACGGACTGCCAGGTCCCGAGCTGGAGGCGGCCGCCGACGACCGGCAGGGTCGCGTGCGGGGGAACGAAGGCGGGCAGGACGTGGTCGCGGCCGTGGCCGGGGGAGCCGTGCCGGTGCTGCCAGCGGTCGTCCGCGGGCAGCAGGGTGCGCAGTGCGGCCAGCAGGTCGTCATCGCTGCCGGCGCCGGTCTCGATGACGGCGATGCCGGCGGTGGCGTGGGGCACGAAGACGTTGAGCAGCCCGTCGCGGCCGGCCGCGGCCTCGGACAGGAACCGCTCGCAGTGGAGGGTGAGGTCGGTGACGGTCTCGGAACGGCCGGTGGCCAGGTCGAGCACCCGGGTGGTGAATCGGTCGGACATGGACACCATGGTGGTCCATCGCGGCGTGCGGTGCGCGCACCCGCCGGAGGCTGCGGTGGCCGGCGGGCCCGCCCCGTGCGCCGGAGCGGGCCCGCCGGCCCGGCCGGGTGCCCCTACTGGGGAGCCACCCAGACCTGCCGCTTGTCGGTGCCGGCCGCGTACAGCTGGACCGGAGTGCTGTTGGCGGTCGAGCCGCCCTTCACGTCGAGCACCTTGCCCGTCCCGGCGTTCACGATCTGGCCCTTGGCGTTGACCGACCAGCGCTGGGCGGCCGAGCCGTTGCAGTCCCAGAGCTGGATCTTGTTGCCGTTGGTGTTCGCGTTGCGCGAGTTGTCCAGGCACTTGCCCAGCGCCCGGAAGGTGCCGTCCTTGTAGAGGATCCAGGACTGCGCCACGGTGCCGTTGCAGGTGTACAGCTGGATCTGGGTGCCGTTGTCGGCCTTGCCGCCCTTGGCGTCCAGGCACTTGCCGCCCAGGCCGGTCACCTTGCCCTGCGGGGCCAGCGCGGCCCCGCCCCCGGCGGCGAGCCGGCGCAGGCCCTGCACGTCGAACTGCTGGACGTACGTGCCGGCCCGCTTGTCCTGGTAGGCGTACGCGGGTGAGCACATCACCGGGAACTGCCCGGAGTCGGTGCCCTTGGCGCAGTCGCCCTTGGTCAGGCTGCGGTTCGCGTGGGCGAGCCCCAGGGCGTGGCCGAGCTCGTGGCTGATGTGGTTCTTCATGTACGTCTCGCCCATGGCTGCGGTGGGCTTGCCCTGCGGCGTGAAGAACTCGTCGTCGATGTAGGAGTGCCCGCTCGTCACGGTGTCCGGCACGGACGAGTTCGTGAAGCCGCAGCTCAGGTTGGCGCTCCCGGACCCGTCCCGGACCACCTTCCACCCCGTGCTGCCCATGCTGCCCTCGCCCGCGGGCGGCAGGCACGGACGGTGCAGCACGCCCATGACCACCTCGCCCTTGGGCCTGGCGTAGTCCCAGCCCACCGGCCGGGTGTCCACGGTGACGGGCAGGTTCGTGATGCGCTGGAGGTCCGCCGCCGACGCCTTCACGTAAGGAGCGAGCCAGTCCGCGGACTTCTGGTCGTAGAACTTGATCGTGTAGCCGGTCGGCAGCCACTTGGACGCGTCGTAGATCTTCCACCCCTCGCCCTGGGGCGCTGCCGCGGCTGCCGCCGCCGCCCGCGCAGCCGCGGACTGCCGCTTGCCGGCGTCGAGCGCCATGACACCGTCCCTGAACGCGGTGTGGTCGCTCGCGGAGGCGGCGGAGTCCTCCGCGTGGACGTCGGGCGCCTCCTCCGGCGCCGGTGTGTCCGGGGTGGCGGTGGCCGCCACCGGCCCGTCGCCGGTGCCCTCGGTGCCGAAGGCGCTGTACGACATCTGCAGTCCGCCCACGATCGCGGCGGCGGCACACACCGCGACCACCGATGCCCGTTTTCCGGATGTGAATCCCAAGTCCCCGTTGCCTTTCTCCGTGGTTCGCCCCGGACCCCGGTGCGAAACCGCACACGCGGGGCCGGAATCGAACACATGATAGGGGAGGCGCCTCAAGCGCCCGCCCTCCCACAGGAGTTGACCCGTCGGTCCCCTGCGGCAGGGCCGGGTGGCCGACGGGAGGAAGGGGTGCATCCGGCCGCGCACCGCCGTGTGGGTGGGACGCACGAGGCCGTTCGGACCAGCCGGAACGGTTCGGCGGGTGAGATCCGCGGGCGGTGCCGGGCCCGCGCGGGCCGCCGGCGGGAACCTTCGCAGTGTGCATCCCACTCACCACCCCGCCGGCGACGGTGCGCACCGCCCGTCCGCGTCCGGACCCTGCCAGTGCGCCGTCCTGCCCCCCTACATCCTCGAGAAGCTCGCCGAGGCGGACGACCCGCGGATCCGCGAAGCCGCCCAGAAGACGCTCGAGGTCGACGCCCGGCTGCGTGAGGTCCGGGCCGCCGCGCCGAGGGAGGTCCCGCGCGCCCCCGTGGCCGCGGGCGTCCTGGAGCGGACCGTGTTCGACACCCACGAGAGCCGCGAGGTCCCCGGTGACGCCGTCCGGCCCGAGGGCGCCGACCCCGTCGTCGACGGCACGGTCAACCGCGCCTACGACGGCCTCGGCCTCACCTTCGCCTTCTTCGAGGGGATCTACGGCCGCCACTCGATCGACGACCGGAACCTTCCGCTCGACGCGACGGTCCACTACCGGCGGAAGTACAACAACGCCGTCTGGAACGGCCGTCAGATGATCTTCGGTGACGGCGACGGCGTCGTCTTCAACGACTTCACCATCTCCGTGGACGTCATCGCCCACGAACTCACCCACGGCATCACCCAGTTCACCTGCGACCTCGTGTACGAGGACCAGTCCGGCGCGCTCAACGAATCGGTGTCGGACGTCTTCGGGAGCCTGGTCAAGCAGTACGCCCGCCGCCAGACGGCGGAGGAGGCCGACTGGCTGATCGGCGCCGGACTGTTCACGCCCACGGTGCGCGGCCAGGCCCTGCGGTCGATGAAGGCGCCCGGCACGGCGTACGACGACCGGCTGCTCGGCGGCCGGGACCCCCAGCCGGACAGCATGGACCGCTACGTCGAAACGGACCTCGACAACGGCGGTGTCCACATCAACTCCGGTATCCCGAACCGGGCTTTCTACCTGGTCGCGTCCCGCATCGGCGGCTTCGCCTGGGAGCGGCCGGGTCAGATCTGGTTCGACACCCTCACCTCCGGGGAGCTGACGCCGCGCGCCGACTTCCAGGACTTCGCCCGGGCGACGGCTGCGGCGACGGAACGGCGCTACGGGCGGGGAACGGAGTACGAGGCGGTCGTCAAGGCCTGGGCGGAGGTCGGCGTCAACGGCAACGGCGGCGGCCCTGGCAATGGCTGAGGCCGAAGCTGCCCCGCCACCCCGCGGCCCGGCCGCGCCCCGCTCCACCCCGTCGCCGGTGCCGTGCGCATCGAAGTGACCCGCAGCGGGGGATTCGCCGGCATCACGCGTCGGGCCGTCCTGGACACGGCCGGCCGGCCCGGCGCAGCCGCAGTCGAACGCCTCGCCCGCCGGGTCCTCGCCGAGGCGGGACCCGGGGTCCCGGCCGGTGTCCCCGACGGCTACCGGTACACCGTGACCGTGGACGGCCGTACGGTGGAACGCGCCGACCCGGACACCAGCGAGGACCTGGAGGAACTGGTCGAGCGGGTACTCCGGGAGGGAACGCGGTGACCGCGGCCCCGGCCCGTCACCGCGGCGGGTCTGGGTCCGACGGGGGATCCTGCCGACCGGGTACGCGCGGGTACCGGCTCCCGCGGTCCGGGAATGCGAGATTGGGCCCCATGCGCGGCCGCAGAACCCCCTCCGCCCGCGGCGCCGGGTACCCGTCCCGGCGGCGTGCCTGGTGGCGTGCCCGGTCCCGGAAGCTGGTCACGGCCGCCAAGAGGCAGCAGGAGCGGGCCGAGACCCGGTTCCCGGTGATCACCCATGTCATCGAGCGGCTGATCGCGGTGAACGTCTTCGACTCCGCCACCCGCCTCGCCGCCCAGGTCTTCCTGACCGCCGTGCCCCTGCTGTTCGTCATCGCCTCGTTCGCCCCGGACGGTGTGAGCGAGCAGCTGGTGGACTCCGTGCGGACCACCTTCGGTCTGACCGGGCCGGCCGCGGAACAGGTGGACGACCTCCTCGGGAAGAACTCCGGGGGCGAGTACGAGGACTTCCGCAGCGCGATCGGACTCGTCGGAGGGCTGATGGTCCTGGTGTCCGCGACGGCCGTGAGCCGGGCCATGCAGCGGCTGTGCAAACGCGCCTGGGAGATCCCGCGCACCGAGGCCCGGATCTCCGTCTGGCGCTGGGTGGCCTGGATCCTCGTCTGGACGGTGCTGCTGGTCGTCCAGGGCCCGGTGCGCCAGGGCTTCGGGGTCGGCCTGTGGCTCGGCGTCCCCCTCGCCCTGGCCCTGCAGACGGCCGCCTGGTGGTGGACCCAGCACCTGCTGCTCGGCGGTCGGCTGGCGCCGCGGGCGCTGCTGCCCGGCGCGGTGCTGACCGCGGTCACGGTCACCGGGCTGTCCTTCACCGCCGGCTTCTACATGCCGCACGCCCTCAACCGGGCGCTGGAGGCATACGGTTCCACCGGCCCGGTGTTCGTGCTGCTGTCGTGGCTGATCGTGCTGTGCGTCGGGATCACCGTGAGCATGGCCACGGGGGCCGCCGTCGCCCAGGAACCGTACTTCGCCCACCGCCTGGGCAGCCCGCCCCGGCGCGCCCGCTCGGGGGCGTGGCGGCACACACCGCCGTGACCCGCGGCGGGCGCCTGCGGCCTAGGGACGGTGCGGCGCGGGTCCCTCGGTGTCGAAGGTGTAGAACTTGCGGTGGTCCAGCATGTCGGCCGGGGTCACGTTGTTCCAGGGCCGCATCGGGCGCCGGAGGTCCACCACGTTCGGCGTGGCGGCGGCCGGCAGGTAGGCGGACTTCGGGTGGCGCCGCTGCCACTCGGCCCACAGCATGTCGACGAAGGCGTGGTGCATCCAGAACACCGGGTCGTTGGGGGAGGCCGCGGTGCCCATGTGCCCGCCGACCCACACGTGGACCCGGTTGTGCAGGCCGGCGCCCCGCCACCCCTCCAGGTGGTTGCGGAAGCCGCCCGAGGAGCTGTTCCAGGGGGCGGTGTCGTACTCGGGCATGTCCAGCACGGCGTTCACCTCGGCCTTCGTCGGCAGCTGGGCCCCGCCCGCGCCGAGCGAACGCCGCAGGAACGCGTGCCGGTCGACGCCCACCGTGATGTTCCACCGGCGCCCGGAGTAGGCGAACGGGCCGTCGAGTACCTGCCCGTCCAGCGGCCGGCCGGTACCGCCGAGGAAGTCCGGGCCCCACAGCGAGGAGGCGGGGGTGCGGTCCACGGTCCAGTCCCAGTACGGGAGGGAGACCTTCGGGTCCACCTTCTGCAGCTCGGCCTCGAAGTCCAGCAGGAAGCGCCGGTGCCACGGCAGGAAGGACGGGCAGCGGTGGCCGACCCGGTCGCCGAAGTCGGAGTCGGTCCTGAGGAAGGCGTTGTGCGTGGCGACGAACCGGTCGTAGACCCCGGTGCGCTTGAGTTCGAGAAGGGCGTTGGTGAAGGCGCGCTTCTCGTCGGAGGTGAGCGTGGCCTGGCTCTTGCGGACGGTCACTGCGCGGCCCCCTCGGGGGCGAAGGGGGCGAGGTGGCCCCCCTGGAGGGTGCGGACGGCGGCGCGGGCGGCCGCGACGGGGTCCGGGAAGGTCTCGTAGTGGTTGATGACGCTGACCCAGGTGCCGTCGGCGTTGCGCATGATGTGCAGCTCGTTGCCGTCGATCTTGATGGTGGGCCAGGCGGGCAGCCCGTGCCCCTCGTGCCCGCCGCCGCCCTTGGCGAGGGAGATCTGGATCCTGCGCCCCTCGAACACCTCGTCGATGCCGTTGGCGGGTATGGACAACCCCGAGGCGCTGACGCCGGGCTGCGCCTTCGGATCGGGGGCCGGCGAGGGCTTGGCCGCGTCGCACGCGACGAGGCCGGTCAGACCGAGGGCGGTCGCTGCGCCGGCAGCGGTGCCCAGGGCCTGTCTGCGGGTGATCTTCTTCATGGCATGAACATGTACCACGGATCCTGCGACGGTCTCGTCACGGGCCCGTCGCAGGTCACACCGGTTCGCCGTCACCCAGCCCACTGGGTCCACAGCGGGAGCAGCAGCAGCGCGACGACCGAACTCTTCACCACGAGCGCGGCGGCGACGTCGACGCCGACGTCGTAGCGCTGGGCGAAGACGAACAGGTTCTGCGGTGCGGGCATCGCCGCGATCAGGACGAGCTGGCTCAGCCGCTCGCCCTCCAACCCGAAGCCGTACCGGCACACGGCGAAGGTGATCAGGGGGAGGGCCACGCACTTGACGGCGATGAGCCACACCTCCTCCAGGGTGGTGCCGCGGACCTCCAGCCCGCTCCCCCCGAGGTGCAGCCCGAGGGCGAACAACGCCACGGGCGAGGCGCTGTCACCGACGAACGCGAAGCCGTCGAGTACGACCCCGGGCACCGGAACGGACAGCAGGTTGAGCGCGACGCCCGCGTTGCAGGCCACCACCACCGGCGTCAGCAGCGAGGCTCCGACGGCCGATCCGAGCCGCCGGACCGGGCTGCCGGTCCGGTCCGGCCGCCCCAGCTCCATGACGGCGATGACGACCAGGGACAGTACGCACACCTGGAAGAGCAGCACCGGGAAGATCGGAGCCGCATCCCCGAAGAGCATGATGAACACGGGCACGGCGAAGTAGGCCGTGTTGACCTGCACGGCGGCCATGATGCGCAGTGCCACACCACGCGGGTCCCGGACACCGCCGAGCGTCCCGGCCAGGACGCCGGTCAGCACGGCCGCGGTGGCGGCCGCGGCCGCGTAGGCGGTGACGGCCCGCCAGTGGAACAGGGCCGCCAGGTCGCTGCGGTAGATGTTGCCGAACAGGAAGCACGGGACGGCGAAGAGGAACGCATAGTCGGCGAAGACCTTGGAACTCTCCGCCGGAATCACCTTCCGGCGGGCGAGGACGGCCCCGCAGCCGAATGCCAGCACCACCGGTGCCAGCTTCTCCAGAGCCCCCACCGTTCCCATCTGCGCCCCGCTCCCGTGATCCCCCGACCGACGACGGGATCGTAGGCCGCTCCCCGTCCGGACCCCGACCCCGGGTCCCCGGCCGGCCCGGGGCTCCGTTGCGCGAGGCCGGCCAGGGCGAACACGGCGAACAGCAGGGCGGCCGGTGCGGTCCCGCAGCACGGCCCGCCCCCGCGATGGCGATCAACGGATCCGTGTGCCAGCCTCGGAAGTGACGTAGGTGCATCCCTCCCACAGCTGGTACGAGGCACGTGACAGCTGGGCGCATGCTGGAGATGAGGACGATGCCGGTCGAACCCAAGGCAGGCCACGGAATGGCGGTCATGGGCGAGGAGACGATCTACCTGTCCCACCTGCCCATGTTCGCCATGCCCGTTCACGCGTTCCAGGTGCTCCTCGAAGTGACCCTGGACAACGACGCGGGCAACGCGCAGAAGGTGTACGTGGAGGACCGCCGCGAGACGGGCACGGACCTCTACACGCTCGACCCCGAGCCGTTCCGCATCTCCGACCTGGTCACGCCCGCAGGGCATCCCGCGCTGACCTCCTTCAACGGGACGTTGTTCCGGGGGCACTTCGAACGGGGCGGCGTGGAGATCGTCGACCCCGTGCGGGTCGAGGTCCGGCGCGTGGTCCACTTCCGGCACCTGGACGAGCAGGACCCCCGGCCGCCGGCGCTCACCTACCTCGCCTTCGGCAAGGCCGGTGAGCTGTTCCTGGCGCACCGGGTCGTGACGCCGCCCGACTTCGAGCACCACGTCCAGGTGGGCAACATCCGGAGCGTCTCCGGTGTGTCGCTCACCGACGCACTCCTCGCGAAGGGCCCGCGGCTCGCCATCCCCGGTAGGGACGACTCCCCTGCTGACCGTCTGGTCGAGGGCCAGCAGGTGGCGGCGAAGCTCCTCGACGGCGGAGTCGGCGGGCCCGACGCCATCGACCTGCGGTTCACGGTAAAGCGGGAGTTCTACCTCGAAGAGGGAGAACTGGCCTCGGGCGGCGGCGGACACCACGACCACCACTGACGCCGTCACCCGCGCTCGTCATCGACACCGTCACCACGGAACCGCCGCGCCTCCATCCGGGAGGAGCCGTGCGACCCGACGACATCGCCCACTGCGAGATCCACCCGTCGATCGGCATCGCCCGTGTCGGCGACAGTCCCGACGCCTTCTTCATCGGCCCGGAGTCCCCGGGCGTCCGACCCGCCCCCGACGGTGGTTTCCGGGACTCCGCCGGCCGGATCAAACGCCAGGCCGCCCGGTTCCGGGTGTACGCCTACGACCGGGCCGGGGCCGTCCTCGGCGAACTCACCGGGGCCGAGGCCCGGATCACCTGGACGGCCGAACTGGCCAACGCCAAGGGCGCCTGGTTCAGGTTCGCCGGCCGCTTCGGGCAGTCCACCGCCGACACCCACCGCCGCAACCTGCACATCGACCCCGCCGACAGCCCGGCCCGCGCCCGCCTGGTGGTCCGGCCGGGCCCCCGCACCGTGACCGGCCCGTCCCGCGACGGCTCGGGCGCCCGCTTCGACACCGGCACCTTCCTCGGAAGGCCCGTACCGCTGGGTGAACTGCGGACGGACGCGGCCGGCCGGCTCCTCGTCCTCGGCGGCTTCGGAACCTCGTTCTCGGCCGCGCCCGCCAACCCCGTCCACGACTACGCCGACAACGACTTCTGGTGCGACGACGTCTCCGACGGCCCGGTCCGGGCGACCGTGGCCCTCGGGCCGGACGGCCGGCAGGTACCGGTGGCCCCGGCCTGGTGCATCGTGGCCCCGACCGACTTCGCCCCGCACACCGAGAGCCTGATCACCCTCTACGACGTCGCCCTGGAGACCGCCCGCGCGTCGGGCATGCTGCCCGCACCCCCGGAGGTCTCCTTCACCCGCGACGTCCACCCCCTGCTGACCCGGCCGATCGCACTCGCCTGGGTCAACCAGACGGCCCGCCAGCGCCACGGAGACCGGGGGGGAAACTTCCTCGCGCCCGACCGCCTCGCCCGGCTGGCTTCCGCCGCGGAGGCCGACAAGGGCTTCCGCCGCGCCGTCTTCCGCAGACTGCGCACCCCCGGGGCCATGGACGTCGCCCAGGCGAACAGCGGCTTCATGCCGATCCTCGCGGCGGACGGCGACCTGGCGGACGACGAGCCGCGGACCTGGCTCACCCTGCTCCCGGGCCCGTACGAGCGGATGCGCCGCTGGGCCGCCGGCGATTTCGTAGCCGACTGGACCGGAGGACCTCCGGCCCCCGTGGCCCTGGAGGCGCTGCCGGCCGCGGAACAGCCGCACGCGCTGGTACGCGCCGCGCTGGAGCCGGCCGTTGGCGGCGGGTTCTTCCCCGGCATCGAGATGACCTTCATCGCCGACGACCCGGCCACCTGGTCCGCGCCGTTCAGGCTGCGCGAGGACCTGGCCGCCGGAGACGTCACCAAGTACATGGCCGTGCCCTGGCAGGCCGACTTCTACCTGTGCCAGAACTACTGGTGGCCGGCGGCCCGCCCGGGCGAAGTGCTGCCCGAGACGGAACTCGACGCGCTCCTGCACGGCGCGGCCGGGGCGTTCCGGGAATGGGACCGGGGCATCGGCGACGGCAAGGACGCCGAACTCGGCATGAACGAGATGGTGGACCACTGGAGCACCCTCGGTTTCATCGTCCCCCGGCCAGGCCCGGACGGCACCGAGGCCCTGGTCGAGACCGAACGCTCCGCCCGCGAGCCCGAGTAGGGCCGGACCGGGTCCGGCCGGGAGCCGTGCGGTGAACGGGACCACGAAACCGTGCAGTTGTGACGTCGACGTCCGCTGCGACGTGCTGATCGCCGGCTGCGGCCCGGCCGGCTGCGCGGTCGCGCTGGCCCTGGTACGGGCCGGCGCGGACGTCGTCCTGGTCGCCCCCGCCGCACCGGGCCGCCCGCGGATCGGGGAGAGCCTCGCTGCGGCGGCGGGTCCGCTGCTGGAGGGCCTGGGCGTGCTCGGGCGGGTCGACCTCGACGCACACGCACCCTGCTACGGGGGACGGGCCGTGTGGGGCGGGGACGGGCCGGTGGAGGTGAGCTCCGTGTCCGGGCCCTACGGCCCGGGCCGGCAGTTGGACCGGGCGCGGTTCGACACGGCCCTGCTGGAGGCGGCGGAGGCGGCCGGAGCCGTTCGCAGGACCGGGCGGATCCGAGGGGTCGAGCGCCGACGGGACCACTGGCGCCTCACGACCACCCCTACCACAGGCGCTACAACCACCATCGGTACGGGAGCCGCGGCCAGCACGTTCGCGGCCCGCTACCTCGTCGACGCCACGGGCCGACCGGCCCGGCTTGCCCGGCGCCTCGGCGCGGACCCCGCCCGCTCCGACCGGTTGACCGCGGTCGCCGGGATCCTGGCCGCGCCGGCCGGCGACTCCCGGACCGAGGCCGAGCCGGAGCAGACCTCGCTGGTGGAGGCCACGCCCTGGGGCTGGTGGTACACGGCCCCGCTGCCGTACGGCGGGCGGGTGCTGATGGCCATGACGGACGCCGACCTCGTCGCCGGCGCCCGCCTGCACCACCGGGACGCGTGGTGGGCCCGGGCCCGGGACACCGGCCACGTCCGGGAGTACCTCGCCCCCTGGCGGGAGCCGCCCCCGCTGCTGGAGGTGACGGCCGCAGGAGCCTCCTGCACCCGCCCCGCCGCCGGCCCCGGCTGGGCGGCGGTCGGGGACGCAGCCACCACCACCGACCCCCTCGCGGCCCGCGGCATCGTCATGGCCCTGGCCACCGGGATGGAGGGCGCGCGGGCGGTCCTGGCCGACCACGCCGGGGACGGCGGCGCACTGCCCGCCTACGCGCGGCGCATCACCGCGCTCCACGAGGAACACCTGCGCGCGCGGGCCGTGCAGTACGGGCGGGAACGGCGCTGGGACACCCCGTTCTGGCGGCGCCGGCACCGGCCGCCCGGTTGAGCCGGCCCACCCGCACGGGGGAAGGGGGGAACGGTGGTTCGGGTGGGGCGACCGCTCGTACACTCGGTCGTCCGAACCCAGGGGAGACCATGCACACCCGTACCCTCGCCGGCCTCTGCGCCGCGCTCACCGCGCTCTTCGTCCTCAGCGGCTGCACCAGCACGCCCGCCGACAACCGTCCGGCCACCACCGCTTCGGCGCAGCCCGCCTCCCCGGGCCCCCGCGCGGTCCAGGCGCCGCTGCCCCAGGACCAGAACCTCCTCGCCTGGACCGGAGACCCCAACGACGCGGGCCACGTCACCGCCCAGTCCGCGGCCGGGGTCGGCGGCCGGGTCACCCTGGTCCGCATCGTCCTGCACGAGCGGATCACCTGGTCGAACATCTGGCTGGGACTGGCCGGGATCGACCCGCAGGCCCAACTGGCCGACTGCTACCTCGGCGTGTACGACGCCTCCGGTACCCTGCGGGCGGCCACCGCGGACGTCTCGCCGCAGCTGATGACCGACGCGATCGCCAAACCGTTCCCCCTGGCCAAGCCGTTCACGGCCGAACCGGGAACCTACTTCATCGCCCTGCTGCTCAACGGCACCTGGGCCACCAACCTCCTCACCCTCAAGGCCACGGGCGCCGGGATCTCCGTCAACGCCGGTCTCAACCCGCCGCTGCTGCGCTACAGCACCCTGCTGACCGGCCAGACCTCCCTGCCCGCCAAGGTGAACCTGGCCGAACAGTCCACCAGCACCATCAACACCGGCTGGGGCAGCCAGTGGTACGCGGTCTCCTGAGCCGGCACCGGTAGCCCGACGGGCACCGGCGGGCGGGCATGCGGCCGCACGGGCCGCCGTTCAGGCCAGCTCCGCGTCGAGCCGGCGCAGGACCTCCGGGGTGACCGGGTCGGTGATGTCGTCGAACTCCCGGTGCCGCTCCAGGTACGCGGCCACGTACGGGCAGACGGGCACGATCCGCATCCCGGACCGGCGCACGCCGGCCAGGATCAGCCGTGGCTACTGGGAGAGCTGATCCATTGACCGGTGCTGTAGTCGTACATCTCGATGCGGCACGGCCCCTGGTCGCCGACGGAGAAGAAGTAGGTGTTGCGGGCCCCTGCGCTGATCCAGAAAGCTCCCTCGTCGCCGAAGCGCTGGCGACCGCACACCAGGTTGAAGTCGGCTTGTACGGTGGATCCGCTGCGCTTGACGTATGTGGCGTCATATCCTTTGAGCTTGAAGTGCTCTATGCACAACAGGCCGTTACCCGTGTCCTGGCACTTCTGTACGGCTGACGCGGCGGAGGCCATTACTCCGCCGCCGGCAAGGAGTGCGGCCGTCGCCGCGGCGATCACGCCGAGCTTGTGTCGTGCACGCATCATTTCCCTCTCTGGGATCTAGTGATTCGGTTCTTCCGGCTGGGTCAGGGAACGCGAGGGGAGTCGAACGTTGCGCCACTGCCGACGTCGTGCAGGGTTACATGGCAGGGTCCGAGGTTTCCCGTGGCGAAGAAGTAGCTCCGGGTCTCGCCGGCGCTCATCTGGAACGCCCCCTCGGATTCGTAATCACCCCTTTTGCAGTGCAGGGTGAACTCGAGGGTCACGGTGCGGCCCTTCACCTTGTAGTAGGTGGCGTTGTAGCCATCGTTCACCAGCTCGGCGCAGAGGTTTCCGTTGCCGATGTCATAGCACTTCACTGCCGCCTGGGCGGGCGAGGAGATCGTCATCCCTCCGACGGCAATGAGTGTGGCAGCGACGACCCTGGCGGCCGGCCTGGTCCATTTCGGCGAACTCATTATTACGACTCCCATGCTTGACGGTATTTGTGGACTCTGCCTGCGTTCGGCGTGCTGTGCGTGAGCGTGATTCATGTGGTTCCCCACGGGCGTGTGTCGTGTGCGCAGGCCTTCGTGCTGCGGTGCGCGATCTGCCGCTGACTCAGGGGCGGGTCCGGTCAGTCGGGGAGGCCGGCCACGAGGTGGACGTCGACCTCGTGGCCCATCGTCCTGACCCGCCAGGCGACGAGCTCCTGGTACGCGGGCGACGTGTACCAGTCGCGCGCCGACCGGTCGGTGGGGAAGGCCACCAGGGCGGTCTTCGTGAACGTGGAGGGACCTTCCAGCCGGGCCGGGCTGTCGAAGGCGAGCAGTCGTCCGCCGAACGCGTCGAGGGTCGGGCCGACGTGGGTGAGGTAGTGGCCGAGGGCGCTGTCGGGTGTGTCGTCGGTGCGGGCGAACAGCACGTAGTGCACGGGCTTCTCCTGATCGCTCAGGCGTGCCCCGCGAGGGCACACGCATGACTTCGAAAGGTCGTACCGCAAAAGATTTGATGTCAAAGCTTTCGCTGAGTGAACGGTAGACGGGCCCCCTGTCGGAGTCAAACGGTTTGACGTCGAAGTGTGGTGGTAGTCTTGGTGCCATGCGCGACACGGTGGACGAGGTCATCGAGCGGTGGGACGCGGTCCGCCCCGGACTGGACACGGAGCCGATCGGCGTCGTCCTGCGGATCTTCCGTGCATCACGGCTCCTTGAGCAGGGGATCAAGGGTTACTTCGACGAACACGGGCTGGAGACGTGGGAGTACGACATCCTGACCACGCTCCTTCGCGCGGGCGGCGGCAACACCCTCCGCATGAGCGACCTGGCCGGCGCCGCGATGATCAGCCCCGCGGCCCTCACCCACCGCGTCGACCGGCTGGTTGCCAAGGGCCTGGTCACCCGCGCCACCGACCCCGACAACCGGCGCTTGGTACGCACGGAGCTCACCGCCGAGGGCCGCGGCATCGCCGAAGGCCTGATCGAAGGCCATCTGGCCAACGAACGCGAACTCATCGAGAGCCTCAGCCCCAAGGAGAGCCAGCAGCTGGCTTCCCTGCTCCGCAAGCTGCTGGTGCCCTTGGAGGGCGACTCCTCCAAGACCAAGAACTCCTGACGCGGCGGGGCCGCGCCGCGAAGGCCCGGCTCACGCTCCAGGGGCCGGGGCGGGCTCGGGCCGGTGTCGGACTCGTGACCGTGCCCCGTGCCCGTCGCATTTCACCAGGGCCCGGAACCTCGGGATTCCCGCATGAAGGTGACCGGCCGTGCCTGGCCCGAGCGTGCGAACGTCTCGATGGCGGCCGGGGTGAGTGAAGAAGTTGACGAGGTTGCCGTCGGGGTCGCGCAACAGCAGCGACCGGTTGCCCCAGGGCATCGTGGCGGGCCCGTTGACGAAGTCCGTGACGAAGCCGGTCAGGTTCCGGTGGACGCGGTCCACGTCTTCGACGAGGAATGGCACTCACTCGGGCCTGCGTTGAGCGCGGCGGCGATGTCTTCCAGGATTCCGACGAACTCCTCGGCCGGGATCTCGGCCACGAAGACCGCACCGGCGTCTTCAGGGTGGCTGAGCAGGTGTTCCTCACGCCAGAACTCGAACGTGATCACCAGGCGGTCCCCTTCGCGGAACAGGCAGGCCGTCACGTTGTCGGTGGTGGGGCCCCAGAGCAGGGCCCGAAACCGGCCGTGCAGTCGGTGGTCGCCGTCGGACTCGTCGTGCCCCGCATCCTGCATGAGACGACGGTGTGTGGCTTCGGCCGACAGACCGGCGAACGGCAGGGAAAACCGTCGCCGGACCGCAGCCGGGCAGCGGCGTCCAGCACACCGCGGCGGAACCGGGGGCGTACGCCATGTTGTCGTCGCAGGTCAGCCACTTTCCAGCTGCCCACAGGTCGACCCGGCACAGCGGGCCCGGCTCACCGACCTCTGCGGCGAACCTGAGCAGCTTTCCCAGCACCACGTTCATGCCGCTGACCGTCGCAGGCTCAGCCCTTCACGAACAACCGCATACTTCGCCGGGCCGGTCACCGGTATGCTCGCCGCCCGCCGCGAACTCCCCGGCGAGGCGCTCGCCTCCGAGGACGGACCTCGATGGGGCACAGGGCCGGCCGAGACTGCCACGGCCTCGCTCTCAGTGGCCCTGGCTTCCTAATCGTGTTGTCAAGCGGCCGTCGTGACCGGCGGTGACACTTCGTAGCACCGCCGGTCACGGATCAGGGCCCAGATGACGTTGACGCGTCGGCGGGCGAGGGCGAGAACGGCCTGGACGTGCTTCTTGCCCTCGGCGCGTTTGCGGTCGTAGAACCTCCGCGAGTTCGGGTCGTACCGGACGCTGACCAGCGCGGAGGTGTAGAAGACCCGCTGAAGTCTGCGGTGATAGACGAGCGGGCGGTGGAGGTTGCCGCTGACCTTGCCGGAATCATGTGGTCGCGGGGCGACGCCGGCGAAGGCCGCCAGCGCGTCCGGGGAATCGAACTCGTCAAGGCTGCCGCCGACAGCGGCGAGGAACTCGGCTCCTAGTGTCGCGCCTATGCCGGGAACGCTCAGGACGATGTCGGCGAGTTCGTGCTCGCGAAACCGGCCCTCGATGAGCTTGTCCATCTCGGCGATCTGCTCGTTGAGGGTCATCACCTCCTCGGCCAGGGTGTGGACCAGCTTGGCGATGGTCTTCTCCCCCGGGACAGCGGTGTGCTGTCGCGCGGCGGCCTCGACGGCCGCCTCGGCCAGGGCTCTGGCATTGCGGACCTTGCGGTTGGCCAGCCACGTCGTCAGCCGAGTGGCCCCGGCACGGCGGATCGCGGCCGGGGCCTGGTAGCCCGTCAGCAGCCTGAGCGGCCCGGTGTTCGTCACGTCCAGGGCCCTCTCCAGGGCCGGGAACATGGACAGTAGGGTGCCACGCAGCCGGTTGACCGAGCGGGTGCGGTCCTCGACCAGGTCGGCCCGGCGGCCGGTCAGCAGCTTCAGCTCGACGGCGGCCTCGTCGGCGGGGCGGATGGGCCGCAGGTCGCGGCGCATCCTGGCCTGGTCCGCGATGACGTAGGCGTCGCGGGCGTCGGTCTTTCCCTCACCGCGGTAGCCGTCGGAAGCCCGGTTCACCAGCCGCCCCGGCATGTAGAGGACCTGCTGGCCGTGGCCGACGAGCAGGGCCAGCAGCAGCGCGGGCTCCCCGCCGGTCATGTCGATGGCCCAGGTGACCTCACGGCCGTCGGCCAGATCCAGGACATCCCCGATCAGTTTCAGCAGCTCAGGTTCGTCGTTGGCCACCCGCCGCGACAGCAGCGTCTTGCCGTCCGCGTCCAGGGCGAGGCCGTGATGGTGGCCCTTGCCGCTGTCGATCCCCGCCCATATCCGGCTCATCGCGCTCCTGACGTACGTGTTCGTTCGGTTCGTACCACGGACGACCTCGCCGGCATTGCTCTACACAGCGACTTGTTCGCACTTCCTAATCGGCGGCCGAGTCGTCGTGGGGCGCCGGGCGGCGAAGCCAGGGAAACCACGAGACGGCAGCCGCCTGATAGCCACACCCGGCACCCCTGGGCGACCCAACCCTACGAATGGCTCGATCAACCCGATCAAGAAGGTAGAGCCGCCTGACGAGTTGTCGCCAGAATGTCAGGCCTACATCAGGAACGACGTGAGAACGACGGCCGCCTTGTACGACTGGGCGGTCTTGTCGTACGTGGTGGCGATGCCACGCTGTTGCTCGAGGCGGTTGAAGCAGGTGCCACGGCCGGTCCCGATCCGGGGCACCCGTATCGCCTCCATCACCGCGGTGGACGGGGTGCAGTCGTTGGTGTTCCAGTCAGCCAGTCAGCCAGTCAGCCAGTCAGCCAGTCAGCCAGTCAGCCAGTCAGCCAGTCAGCCAGCCAGGACGACGGTGAGCGGGCAGCCGGTCCCGTCGCAGACGAGGTGGAGCCTGCTTGTCAGCCCCGTCTCGGGACCGGCCGAGTGCCGGGCTGTGGAGTCCTCTTTTCGGCCGTCGGCCGCGTATGCGTCAGCGGTGCCGGCGGCGCAGGAGCGCGAAGGCCGCGACGATCGCAGCGGCGGCGAGGGTCAGGAGGATGGCGCTCTCAACCAGTTGAAGCGGCCAGAAGTGAGACTCGGGGTGATGATGCATCCCGATGTGGCCGAAGGGATCGGAGAGGTCCCGGTCGTCCCCGCCCCGCAGGGGCCCGTCATGGGCGGGCCAGAGCCGGGGGCGGAGCAGGACAACAGCCGCCCCAACGAGCCCGACGACGGTCATGGCTGCGGCCATGGCGGGCACTGTACGTCCGATCAACAGGCCGACCAGGGCGCCGACAGCGATCCCGAGGAGGGCGTAGCCGACAGCCACGGGTCCGATCACACCGTATACGGGGAGGCTGTTCCACGGGATGGGGTACCAGGTGTCCAGTGTGCCCCGCCGGATCCAGGCCGCCAGCAGCACGAACGCGGGCAAGACGAGGAGCACGGCGGCGACCGGCACCGCCAGCTTGGCGGCCAGCCAGCGGGCCGGACTGACCGACTGGGTCCACTGGAGTCGGTAGGTGCCGGATTCGAACTCGCGCCCGATCAGCGGGCCCGCGACGAACGCACCGAGGAGCAGGGGCAGCGCACTCACGGCAAGGCCGACGAAGGAGAACACCTTGTTGGCATACAGACTGCGGGACAGGAAGCCGCGGACTTGGATGCCGCAACCCGGCACCGTGTTTTCCACCTCGCAGCCGGCCGCAGCGAGGTCCTCGGCCAGTGAGTGGACGTACCACCGGCCGGTGGGCAGGGCGATGGCAGCGAGCAGCGCCACGGCGATGCCGGCCCACAGAACGTGGCGGTGCAGGCCGACGGTGACTCGAAGGGGTCCGCGCAGATCGGCGAGGGTCATGCCGCTACCTCCACGGTAGGGGTGAGCAGGGCCGGTACGTCCGGGGCGCCGAGGTGGGCGAGCACCAGTTCCTCCAGGGTAGGTTCGATAGCCTGCCAGCCGTCGCTGCCGGTGTTCACGATTCCTGCCGGGCGGATCAGGGCGGTGAGTTGGCGCCCGGTGGAGCGCGTGGCGACCACGGTGTGCGGGGCCAGATCGCGGATCGGGCCGGATACCAGGGTGTGGGCTTGCAGGAGATCGTCGACCGAGCCGCCGAGCCGGACGCTTCCGGCGTCGATCAGGAGCAGATGGTCGCAGGCGTCCTCCAGCTCGGAGAGTATGTGCGATGACATCAGGACGGTGGTGCCGTATTCGGCGGCCGTCGCCAGCACGGCACCCATCAGTTCGCGGCGGGCGAGCGGGTCCACGTCGGACAGTGCTTCGTCCAAGAGCAGCAGGGTGGGCCGCTTACCGAGGGCCAAGGCCAGGGCGAGCCGGGAACGCTGGCCCCCGGACAAGGTGCGAACGCGTCGGGCGGGATCGAGGCCGCCGGCCTGCACCACCTTGTCCGCGGCGGCCGGATCCCACCGGTCGGGATTCAGGTCGGCACCCATGTGCAGGGTCTCGGCGACTGTCAGTTGCGGGTAGAGCGGCTTGTCCTGGGCGACATATGCAATGGCCTCGCGGGCCGGGGTCGTCAGGGTGCCCTCGGTGGGCTTCAGTACGCCCGCGGCCAAAGCCAGCAGGGTGGACTTGCCGGCCCCGTTGGGGCCGATCAGGGCACATATGCGGCCTACAGGGAGCCGGAAGGAGCAGTCCCTCAGGGCCCAGCTACCCGAGCGGAACCTCCGTCCGAGGCCATGCGCTTCGATGGCTGCCGTCATCCTTCGTCCCCCTGGGTCGGTTCACTGTCGGATTCGCTCAGTACGGAGGTGAACAGTGCGGTGATGTCGTCCTGCTCCAGGCCCGCCCGGCGGGCCCGAGTCAGCCACTGGGTGAGCTCGGTGCGCAGCGCGCCGTCTGCCGCCCTGCCCTCTCCCAGCGTCCGGTGGACGAAGGTGCCGAGGCCTCGGCGGCCCTCCACCAGGCCCTCACGTTCGAGTTCCCGGTAGGCCTTGAGCACGGTGTTGGGGTTGATGGCGAGGGCCTCGACCACCTCACGGGCAGTGGGCAGCCGGTCCCCCGGCTCCAACAGGCCCAGGCGAAGGGCTTGTTTGGTCTGCTGCACGATCTGGAGGTAGGTGGCCACACCACTGCGTCGGTCGATGCGGTACTCGATCACGCCGACTCATCCTCCTTTCACTAAGGAAGTAGTGAAAGGGTGCGTGGAGGAGTCCCGACTGTCAAGAGCGCGAACGTACCGGCGCTGAGGCCCGCCCGACACTTCGTACCCGGGAACGGAGCCACAGGCCACCGCTCCCTCGCCGCCACCCGAGGCCAGTGCGTCGTCGTTTCCGGCCCCGAACGTCGTCCGGCCGACCGACCCGCCGATTTCTCCGGCCGCTGGGCCGGACCGCCACCGCGGCGTTGCCCGCCAGCGCACGCACTCTGCGCCCGAAGCGCACGCCGGCGCGTCGTTCAGACGGCGAGGCCCTCGACCAGCTCGGCACCGGGGAGCAGCCCGAAGAGGGATCCGGGGGCGATGAGCTTGCCGCGCCGCCGGCCGCTGCCGACGAGTACGTACGGCATCACCGCGATCGAGGAGTCCACCAGCAGGGGCCAGTCGGCGGGCAGCCCGACCGGGGTGATCCCGCCGTACTCCATGCCCGTCGCCGCGACGGCCGTGTCCGTCGGCGCGAACGACACCTTGCGGGCTCCGAGCCGGCGCCGCACGACGCCGTTGACGTCGACCCGGCCCGCGGAGGGCACCAGGCAGGCGGCGAGGGTGGTTTCGCCGCCCCGCCGGGCGGCGACGACCACGCAGTTCGCGGACTGCCCGAGCAGGTCACGGCCGTAGTGCTCGACGAAGGCCGCGGTGTCGGCGATCGCCGGGTCGGTGTCCACGTACACGATCCGGTCGGCGGGCGTCCCGCCCTGCCAGTGGCGGATCGCCTCCGCGACCGGGGCGGTCAGTTCGGCGAGGCACTCCGGTGCCGGCCGGGCGTCCTCGAAGGGTCCGATCGGTGCGCGCATCCCGGCACCGTAACAAGGACCCGCGGTCGGCGGGCCGCTGACCGCCCGCTCACCGCCGCCCGCCACCCGTCGACCGCCGCGAACGCACCCCCGTCCCCGACCGTCGCCGGCCGTGCACCGGGGGCGGGGGCTGCGTCCGTCAGGCGTCCGTCAGGCGTGCGTCGGGCGAACGTCAGGCGACGGTCACGAACCTGGCGATGCTCGGCACCCCCTGGGCGTCGAGGGCGAAGAGCATGTAGGTGCCCGGCAGGACCACCCCCGTGTCGGAGGGGATCGACACCGTGTACGTGCCGTTCCCCGCGGCCGTGGCGGCCAGTGGCACCCGCCGTTGGTCGTTGTCGGTGGAGTGGGTCGCGGCCGCGGACCGCATGAGGACGAACGACGCCACCTGGCCCTGGGTGCTCACCGTGAGCGAGGCGCCGGGCGCGGCCCGCGGAGGCACCCCGCCGGTGATGACGGGCCGCGGCTTCGGCGTACCGTCCGCGGCCAGCAGGTACGGGGGCGTGAACACGGCGCCGTCGGCGTGGTTGGTGGCGCAGTCGCCGCACAGCCCGCCGCCGCCGGAGAAGATCCGCCCGTCGGGCAGCAGGTTGGCCACGCTGTGGTAGTTGCGCGGGATGGCCATGGTGGCGAGCGGGGTGAAGGTGCCGGTGGCCGGGTCCCACAGCTCGGGGGTCAGGACGGAGGTGGCGTCGCTGAACGGCACCGGGTACGCCTGCCCGCCGAAGACGGCCACCTTGCCGTCGGGCAGGACGACGCTGTTGCTGAAGCCGCGGGCGTGCTCCATGTCACCCGTGCGGGCGGCCCGGACCTGCTGGCCCGAGATGTCCACGGTGTACGCGAGCCGGGTGGCGGGGGTCCTCTCGTACGCGGGTGAGCCGCCGAGGGTGAGGAGCTTGCCTACGTCGTAGGCGACGGCGTTGCCGGTCATGGCGTCCGGGCTGTCGGCCCGGGTGCCGGCCGCGCTGATGCCGCCGCTGCCGCCGGTAGAGATCCAGTTCATCTGCTTGCTGGGCCCCAGCTGGAGGACCTTGCCGCCCGAAGTGGCGTGCAGCCACATGTGGTTGTCGGACCGGTAGGGGCCGGCCGGGTCGGCCGTCTGGGCCGGGGCTGCGGGCACGCCGGGCAGCTTGCGCCAGGTACGGGTGTCCGGCGACCAGACCTCGCCCGCCTTGTCGCCGCCGGCGCCGCTCCAGGAGCCGCCGAGGACGAAGGCCTCGCCGGTGGAGAGCAGCGTCATCGCCTGGTAGCCGCGGGCGATGTTCATGCTGGTGGTCGCGGACCAGGCGTCGGTGGCCGGATCGTAGATGCTGGCCTTCTCCGCGTTGCTGCCGCCGGTGACCAGCACCCGGCCGTCGGCGAGCATCGCTATGCCGGGGCAGAACATGTCGTGGCCGGTGTTGTCGATGCGGCGCTGGGTGACCTTGCCGGTCTTCAGGTCCAGGATCGCGGTCTGGGTGTAGCCGTTGCTGCCGCCGAAGCGGTCGACGGCGTACGCCGACCAGGCCAGCAGCTTGTCGCCGGGCAGGACGGCGGTGGCCACGGGCACCAGCGGGAAGCCGGTGATCCGGTCCCAGGAGCCGTGGAAGGCCGGATCGGCGGGACCGCTCAGGCGGATCTCGCCGGCCGAGGTCCACGGACCGCGGCCGCCCGCCTCGCTGGTCACGGTCAGGCGTACGTAGCGGGCGTTCTCGGTGCGGGTGAAGGTGGCGGTCTTGACGGTGTCGTCGTCCCGCCAGCTGCCCGAGGCCACGGGCGCGCCGAACGTGGTGCCGTCGGTGCTGGTGGCGACGGTGTACGCGCCCGCGCGCCCGTTGGGCCCGTCGGACCGGGCGTGGTAGACGAGGGCCGACACGGCGGCCGTGCGGTGCATGTCGATGGTGATGCTGTGCGGCAGCGGAGTGGGGGTGCCGCTCCACTTGCTGTGCCAGAGGGTGGCGTCGTTGCCGTCGAGGACGTTGCCGGCGCGGCCGTTCTCCCCGGTGGTCTCCTCGTCGCTCGCCGTGGCCGTCCAGCCGGTGCGGGACAGGTCGACGGTGGCGGCCGGGGTTCCGGGGTCGCCCAGCAGGTTGATCTCGGCGGCGGAGGTCCAGGGGCCGCGGCCGCCGGCCTCGGTGAGCCCCGTCAGCCGTACGAACCGGGTCCCCTGCGGGGCGAACCCGAGGGTCTTCGCGCTGGCGTCGTCGGCGAGCGTACCGGTGGCGACCGGGCCGCCCCAGTTCTGGCCGTCCGCGCTCAGACTGATGCTGTACTCGCCCGGGCGGCCGTTGGACGAGTTGGTGCGCGGCAGGTAGACGAGGGCGGAGACGACCGCCGTGCGGTGCATGTCGATGGTGATGCTGTGCGGCAGCGGGGCCGGGGTGCCGGTCCACTTGCTGTGCCAGAGGGTGGCGGTGTTGCCGTCGAGGACGTTGCCGGCGCGGCCGTTCTCCCCGACGGTCTCCTCGTCGCTGGCCGTGGCCGTCCAGCCGGTCCGGTCGAGCACGGGAGCCGCCGGTTCCATCGCGTTCGCGGGCGCGACGGGGTGGTGCGGTGAATCCACCGCCGTCTGCTGGTCGAAGGGCACGGGTGCCGGCCTGGGCGAGGGGCGGGTCGGACTCGCGACTCCGAGCAACGGGGTCAGCCCGACCAGCAGGGAGCCGAGGCCGAAGACGATGAGCAGATGGGAGCGGCGTAACGCACGGGTGAGGGCGAGAAAGCGCCTGGACTGCAACCGGGCCTCCTGGGGCGAACCGACATGTCCCCAGAACATAGGTCAGTGACACGACAACCCGGCAGCGTCACAACGGAGTTGGCGTGAAAGGCGCGACGGACGCGAACCCGCCGGTGCGGTAGCGGTAGCGGCGTCAGTCGGCCGGGCGCCGGTGCCGCCGACGCCACTGCCAGACGGCCCCCACCCCGATGGACGCCACGGTCAGGGCGATCGCCAGCACCGGCCAGCCGCGGTCGGCGATCCGCAGGTTGGCGGCCAGGACGCCGAGCACGAACCCGAGCGGGACCAGCATCGAGAGCAGGGCCCTCAGGGCGGAAGCCACCATCTCGGGTTCGACCCGCGCACCCCGCCGCGGCCGGGCGGCGGGCCGTTCGCCGAAGTAGAACGCGGTGGCCCGGGCCAGGAGCTGATCGGTGGACCGGTCGTACGACAGCGCCATGTACGGCAGCCAGACCAGCGGGGCGACCATGCCGACCAGCAGCACCGCGCCGAGCAGCGCGTACCGCCCGGTCTGCACCAGCCGGCGCGGCAGCCGCCCCGGGACCTCGTCCCCCGGTGTGACCAGCCCGAGCAGCCGAGCCATCCTCAGCACCAGCCGGTGCGCGGCCCTCATGCGCCCCGGCGGCGGCCCGGCCCCAGCGGCGCCGTCCTCGGGAAGGTAGACCTCCGCGAGCACGGTCCGGGCCCGGCCGACGTCCTCGTACACGCCCTGCAGGACGAGGAGTTCGGCGGCCCGCTCCGGGGCGGTGGGGTCGCGGCCGTCGAGGGCGGCCAGCTCCAGGCACGTGCGCGCCTGGCTGAGGATCGCCACGCAGAAGGCGAACGGGATCAGGACGATGAACGGGCCGCCGACGAAGGCCCCTTCGGACACGGTCCGGCGCTTGCCGCTGGTGGCGACCCCGGACCGCAGCTCGGCGGGGTCGGCGTCGGGCTGCGCCGCACGCAGCCGGGCGACCGAGCCCGCCGCGACCGGGCCCATGTGCCGCACGGCGAAGGCGGCGAGGAACTCGGGGAGGTGGTGCGGGTCCGCGCCCGCCGACCGCAGCAGCGAGCGCGTCAGGACGCGGTCCCGCAGCGGGTCGGGGTCCCGCTCCCCGCGGGGTGTGTCCGGCACGGCTCACCTCGCCTCCGGCGGCGGGCGCTCAGGGGCTCGTGATTCCGACGGCTCAGGAGCTCAGGATGCGCGCCTTCTGGGCGGCGAACTCCTCCTCGGTGAGGACGCCCTGTTCCTTGAGGGTCGAGAGCTCCTTGAGCTGGGCGATCTTGTCGTCCATGCCGACCTCGGCGGGCGGGGCCGCCGGTGGCGGGGGCGGGGGCGCCGCGGCCTGCTGCTGCGCGTAGGCGGCCTGGGCCTGCTCCGCGTCCTGCTGGGCCCAGCGGCCGGCCTGGCGGCGCGAGACACGGTTGGAGACGGCGGTGGCCGTACCGGCGACGACGGCGGTGCGCGCGACGCCGCGAAGGAGTCCGGGCATGGTGTCCTGCCTCTGTCGGTGTCGGGAGTGGGTCGGGGTCGGAGCCCTCAGGCCGCGGAGTCGAGCGCGTCCAGCGCCTCGATCACGTCCTGCACCGGCACGCGCCCGCTCGCGATCATGCGGGCGTCGGCGCGGCGGAGGGCGGCGGCCAGCGGCCCGGCCCAGGTGTTCTCGTAGAGGAGCACGGCAGCGGAGTCCCCGGGCTGGAGCAGGGAGCCGGCCTCGGCCATGTCGTCCTCGCCGATCAGCCCCGAGGACACGCCCTCGAAGAGGGTGAGGTCCAGCTGCCCGTCGCCGTTCACGTCGGCCAGGGCGATGCCCTCCACCGAGCCGTCCTCCAGCTTCGTGAAGAAGGTCAGGTCGAGGATGCGGATGATCCCGCGCTCGACGAGATCGACCAGCAGGGGCATTCCCTCACCGGTCAGGTGACTGCCGGGGAACTCGACGACCAGGTAGTCGATGGGGCCGATCTCTTCCAGCTTGTCGTTGGTTTCGTTGGTCACGTCAGCTCCTGTCGCAAGGCCCCGCGACGCGGTCACGGGCCGGGGCGTGGGCCGAGCTGCCGTCTGGGGGCGTCGGCACCTTGGCACGACCGTAACGCGCACTCCGGGGCCGGGGATCACCTGCCGGGGGTGACCCCGGCAGCGCGCCCCGCCCGGCCCGGCACGCCCGCCGCAGGGGCGCCGCCCGGGGCAGGGGCCGGGGACCGGCCGGGGCAGGGGCCAGGACCGGAGCCGGCCCGCGCAGTGCTCCCGCGCTCACCCCGCGGGGGTGATGCACCGCCTCACCGCCGCCCGCATGATCGGACCGACGGCCTAGAAAGGGTGATCGATCATGTGCCGGTGGCTCGCGTACTCGGGTAGTCCCATGCTCCTCGACACCATCCTGTACAAACCCAAGCACTCCCTGATCGACCAGAGTCTCCACGCACGCATGGGCGTCGAGACGACCAACGGGGACGGCTTCGGCATCGGCTGGTACATGGACGGAGGCACCGTCGGCACCCCCGCGGTCGTGCGCGACGTCGGCCCCGCCTGGAACAACCGGAACCTGCGGGAGATCGCCGGGCACGTCGTGTCCCCGCTGCTCTTCGCCCACATCAGGGCCTCGACGGGCACGGCGGTGCAGCAGACGAACTGCCACCCCTTCCGGCACGACCGCTGGATGTGGATGCACAACGGCTCCATCGCCGAGTTCCACCGGATGCGCCGTGACCTGGCCATGACCGTCGACCCCCTGCTCTTCCTGGACATGGAGGGGACCACCGACTCGGAGATGATGTTCTTCCTCGCCCTCACCTTCGGCCTGGAGGAGGACCCTCCGGGCGCGGTGGCCAAGATGGTCGGCCTGGTGGAGCGCGTCGGCCACGAGCACGGCATCGCCGCTCCCATGCAGATGACGGTCGCCGTGACGGACGGCACGGCGATCTGGGCGTTCCGCTACGCCTCCGGAGGCAAGGCCCGGTCGCTGTACTACAGCTCAAAGGTGGAGTCCCTGCGCGCCCTGCACCCCGAGGTGCAGCTCCTGCAGGAGGTGTCCGACGACACCCGCCTGGTGGTGTCGGAGCCGCTCGGCGACCTCCCCGGAGCCTGGAACGAGGTCCCCGAGGGGGCGTACGGGGTCGTCCGCCCCGGCGCGGGCGAACTCCACACCTTCACCCCGATCCCGGTCTGACGGGCGCCGGCCCGCGGAGCGACCTCGGCGGAGGGGAACTCCCGTTCGGGGAGGATCGTTCTCGGCGCATGAGCACCAACGAGGGCAGGGGCAAGGGCGGGGGAGGGGCATGAGGTACGACCTTTCCCAGCGCCTGGTCGTCGGGATCGCCTCCAGCGCCCTGTTCGACCTGAGCGCATCCGACACCGTCTTCCGCGAGCAGGGCGAACAGGCCTACCGCACCCACCAGGAGGAGCACCGCGAGGACACCCTGGACAAGGGCGTCGCCTTCCCCTTCATACGCCGCCTGCTGTCGCTGAACGACCTCGCCGCCCGCCCCGAGGACCCCCTGGTCGAGGTGATCATCCTCTCCCGCAACGACCCCGACACCGGGCTGCGGGTGATGCGGTCGGTCCAGGCGCACGACCTGCCCATCACCCGTGCGATCTTCCGCCCGGGCCGCTCCTCGCACCACTACATGCCGGCCCTCAACATGTCCCTGTTCCTGTCCGCCAACGCGCAGGACGTCCGCGAGGCCGTCGCCGCAGGCCTCCCCGCCGGACACGTCCTGGCCTCCGCCTGCGCCGACGACCCGGACGACCCGGAACTGCGCATCGCCTTCGACTTCGACGGGGTCCTCGCCGACGACAGCTCCGAGCGCGTCTTCCAGGCCGACGGCATCGACGGGTTCCGCGCGCACGAGGTCCTCAACGCGGCCACGCCCCACGACCCGGGCCCGCTGCGGGACTTCCTCGCCGGGATCAACCGCATCCAGCGCCGGGAGGAGGACGCCCACCGCGACCGGCCCGACTACCGGCCACGGGTCCGCGTCTCCCTGGTCACCGCGCGCAACGCACCCGCCCACGAACGGGCCGTGCGCAGCCTCAAGAAGTGGGGACTGCGGGTCGACGACGCCTTCTTCCTCGGCGGCATAGACAAGTCCGCCGTCATCGCCACCCTCCAGCCGCACATATTCTTCGACGACCAGGTCGGCCACCTCGGCGGAACGGCGTCCAGCGCCCCGAGCGTCCACGTGCCGTTCGGAGTCGCGAACGTCGGCTCCTGATCCCGCGCCCCCACTCCCGGCCCTCCCGGCTCCCGGCCCTCCCGGCTCCGGGGTTCCTCCAGGGGTACCCCGCGTCCGGCTCCCGGACAGCGGCCCCCGCCCCTCACCGGGAGCCGTACAGGTCCGCAGCGGTGAGCAGGAACAGCTGGGCGTCCGTCCACGGGCCCACGGCGGCGTCCGCACCGCCCCCGGCGACGGCGGCCGGTACGGCGCGCACCCGGGACGCGGCCGTGGCCAGCCCGGTGCGGTCCAGCGCGGCCGCCGCCCGGTCGAGCCGGTCCAGTCCGGCCCGGTCCAGGCGGCGCAGGCCCCGGTGGGCCGTGTCGGCCAGCGCGCCGAGCGCCTCGGCCAGCGCCCCCGCGACCGGGTCCGGCGCGGGGCGCGCCGCCGGGGCCGTACCGGCGGTCGGCGGCCCGGCCGCCAGGTCCGGCACGACGACCGCGGACCCGGCGAGCACGGCGAGCGGCTCCACCACGGGGCCCGGGGACCCGGCGGGCCCCGCGCCGGCGGCCGCACGGACGAAGCCGCTGAGGTGGCAGGGTCCGCCGCCGATGCTGCCGAGCGCCGCGAGGAGGGCGTCCAGGCCGCCCGGTGCGTACGGGTTGTAGGGCGCGGCCATAAGGGCACGGTTGCCGCGGCCGTCCCGCAGGACGGCCTCGACGCGCTGCTCGGCCGGGTCGTAGCCGAGGTCCTCGACGGCGTGCACGGCCAGCACGTGGAGGTCGTCCGCCGCCACCCGCGCCCGTACCGGCCGGGGCGGGCGGGCCCGCACCCGTTCGGCGAGCGCCCCGAAGTCCCGTACGAGGAGCGGCTCGGGCAGCCCGGTCCAGGATCCGCCGACCGTGGTGACCCCGGTACCGCCGGTCCGGGAGGCACCGAAGGCGACGACGTGCCCCGGCGTGCGGGACGCGGTCTCGCTGACCACGTTGCCGGCGGCCAGCGCGCCGAAGGTGGTGCCGGCGACACGCCGCCGCGCCAGGTCCGGACCGTGCGGCGCGGGCCGGTCCCCGGCGGCCTGGGCGTCGGTCAGCTCCCAGCGCCGCCGCAGCACGAGGGAGACACCGGCGCGGGCGTGGGCGAAGTACACCTCGGCGGTACGGGACGCGGCGTCTCCGGTGACCCGGCAGCCGAGCCCGGTGAGCCGGACCCGGCGCAACGGGGTCGTCCCGGGTTCCCCGGTGCCGTGGCGGCCGGTGCGGTGCCGGGCGGCGACTTCGGCGAGGAGCTCCGCGAACCGCTCGGGCCGGTGGCGGGCGCCCCGGGAGGCGTGCTCCGCGAGCTGCTCCGCGAGGTCGGCGGTGGTGTCGGCGGTCCAGTGCATGCCGTGGCCCGCGAGTTCGCCGCGGACCCGGTGCAGGCCCGCGGCGAGGACCGGCCCGGCGTGCGCGGCCCCGTCCAGCAGGAGGTCCGCAGCGAGCCCGGCGGCGGCCCGGGCGGCCTCGTCGGCGCTCCGGGCCGGCCGGAGCGGCCCGCCGGCCCGGACGTCGGCGGGCGGGTCCCCCGGGTCGGCGGCGAGCGCGGCACGGAACGCCCACACGGCGAGGGCCACGACCGGGCCGCGCTGCTCGGGGCGGGCGTCGGTGACGGCGTACCCGAGCGCACCCGGAACGGTGAACCGCACGGTGGCGGTGGCCAGTTCGGCCCGTGCCTCGGGCGCGCCCGGGGCGGGGTGGGTGAGCCGGGCGGAGTAGCCGCGGGCCAGGGTGCGGCGGGCGGTGGCGACGGCCCGCGCACCGAGCGCCGCGGTCAGCTCCTCGTCGGTGACGCTCCCGGGCGACCACACCGGTATCCCGTCCGGCCCCCCGCCCGTCGGGCCGCCCTCCCCGGCCGCCGCCCCGTCACGGACCGGAGTGCCGCCGGGCTCGGTGGAGTCGGCGGTGCCGGGCGGGCGGGAACGTACGGGCGGACAGGAGCCGTCGGGTCCACCGGCAGGGCCGGGCCCGGCGGGAGCGGCGGCGCCGGTGGGGGCGTCGGTGGGGGCGTCGGGTGCGGCGGGCGTGTCGCCCCCCGCGGCGGCGGCAGGGGCGGTCGGCTCCGGCTCCGGCTCCGACTGCGGCGTCGCCTGCTGCCGGTAGGCGAGGATCAGGCCGAGCAGGTGGCGGCAGGTGCCGGTGGCGGCGCAGCTGCACGTCCCGAGGTCGATCGCCGCCCCCGGCGGCAGCACGGCCTCGGTGCCGTCCGGGAAGCGCCCGGTGAGGCTGCCGTCGGCGGCGGCGCCCACCACGGCTCCGGCGCCCGCGGCGAGCTCCTTCGCGGCGCGTTTCACCAGGCCCCGGTTGGTGAGCGCGGCGAGGGTGTCCTCGGTGAGGGCCAACAGGTCGGGGCGGGCTGCCCCGTCGGCGGTCATCGGCCCAGCCGTTCGGCGACGAACGCGGCGAGCATGCCGGGGGTCATGGCGCCGACGTGCGCGCCGGCGTCGGCGATCTCCTGGGCGAGGTCGCGGTCGTAGGCGGGGGCGGCGTCCTCGTCGAGGGCGGCCAGACCGAGCACCGTGCTGCCCTGGGCGACGAGCTGCCGCACGGTGCGGACCAGCCGGTAGCGGTCCCCGCCCTCGTAGAAGTCGGTGACCAGGACCACGATGGCCCGGCGCGGGTTGTCGATCAGCCCGGCGCCGTAGTCGACCGCGCGGGCGATGTCCGTGCCGCCGCCCAGCTGGACGCGCATCAGCAGTTCCACCGGGTCCGTGACGTCGGAGGTGAGGTCGACCACGGAGGTGTCGAAGGCCACCAGGTGCGTCCGCAGCCCCGGCAGTCCCCACAGGGCGGCCGCGGTCACCGCGGAGTGGATGACGGAGCCGGTCATGGAGCCGGACTGGTCCACGAGCAGGATCAGCTGCCACTGCTCCAGATGCGGCCGGGTGCGGGAGGAGAACCGGGGCCGCTCGATCAGCAGCCGCCGGTGCTCGGGCTGGTAGTGGGCCAGGTTGGCCCGGACCGTCGCATGGAAGTCGAAGTTCCGCGAGTGCGGGACGAGGCTGGGGCGCCGGGACCGGGTCCCGGTGAAGGAGCGGCGGATCTCCGGGGCGAGCCGGGCCATCAGCTGCCGGACCACGGCCTCCACGAGGCGCCGCGCCAGCCGCAGCACCTGGGGGTTCATCAGGTGCTTGGTGCGCAGCACGGCGCGCAGCAGCGCGGGGCTGGGCCGTACGCGTTCCAGCACGGCCGGGTCGGTGACGATCTCGTGGATCCCGTACCGCTCGACGGCGTCCCGTTCGAGGCGCTCGATGGTCTCCCGGGGGAAGAGCCGGTGCACGTCGTCGAGCCAGTCGACCGCGGTCACCGCGGAGGGCCCGTCGCCGGCGGTCCGGCGGACGCCCCGGTCGCCCTGCCCGGGGTCGCGCCCGTACAGCCACTCCAGGGCGGAGTCCCGGGCCGCGGCGCGCGGGCCGGGGCAGCCGGTGTGGCCTTCGGCGGGGCTGCCCAGGATGAGCCGCCAGCGCTCCAGGCCGGGGTCGGGGGCGGGGCCGCGGGCCGCGCCGGGTGCGGGTGCGGCGGAGGAGTCGGGGGACGGGGTGGTCACGGGGCGGCTCCCAGGCCGTGGCGGTCGAGCAGGTGGCGTACGTCGTCCTCCAGGCGCCGGGCCCGGGCGATGAGCAGCGGGTCGGCCGGTGTCCGCAGCAGGCCGCGGGCGGAGCCGCGCAGGCCGCGGCGTTCGATGAGGCGGGCGGCGATGCGTTCGCGTTCGCGGGGCGGGAACCAGGCGAAGGCCTGGCGCAGGGCGGGCAGGCCGGCGAGGAACTCGTCCTCCGGCTGCTCGCGGACCAGGACGTCGAGCACGCCGAGCAGGCCGTCGCCCCGGCCGGAGCCGCCGCCCCCGCCCCCGGGCCCGGCGGCCGGAGCGGTGAGTTCCTCACGGGCCAACGCGAACAGGCCGGCGAGCCAGTCACCGAGGGCCGCGGTGCCGGCGACGGCACGCACCGCGGCCGCGGTGTCCTCGCCCGGGCCGACGTCGCCGAGGGCGCGGCACAACCCGAACGCGGCGCCGCGCAGATCGGCGGGGGCGGCCGGGTCGGCGGCGATCCGGCCGCAGACGGCGGTCACCGCCGCCCGGTCCAGGGAGAGCAGCGGTGCGGCGTGCAGCACGGCGTCCCGTACGGCGGTCAGCGCACGCAGCCGGCCCAGGTCGACGCCCGTGCCGCCGTGCAGCCCCTCGGCCAGCCACAGCACCCGGGCCACGGCGGCGTCGGTGAAGCCGGCCAGCAGCGGGTCCCCGGCGACCCCGTACACCCGGTCGTGCCGCCACAGCCCGAGGGCGGTGTGCAGGGCCTCGCCGAGCGGGCCGGGGGCGGCGGCCCGGTCGACGGCGGTCCGCAGGTCCGCGAGGAGCGGGCCGAGCAGTCCGGTCGCCCCGCAGGCCACCGCGTCGAACAGGGCCCCGGCGAGGGCGTCGGGGGCGGGCCCGGCCGCCCGGACCTGCTCGCCGAGAGCGGTGGCGGCCGCGTCCTCCAGGGTCATGCCCCGGGCGGAGGCCTCGATGAGCGCTGCTTCCCGGCCGCCCGCGGCGGGCTGCGGTTCCCAGCGCTCGGTGGCCTCGGGGTCGGCGCCGTCGACGGGGCCGCGGGTGCGGGTGTAGCCGGGGACGCCGAGGACGCGCAGGCGGTGCAGGACGCGGCTGGCGTCCAGGCCGCCGGGTTCGGTGAGGCGGAGGGTGACGGCGCGGGTGCCGTCCAGGCCGAGGGCGGCGAGCCGGGCGGCGACGTCGTGCACGATCGGCGGGACGGGCGTGTCCGGGTGGAGGCGGCCGGTCCGGTCGCCGCAGCCGGCGGCCACCATCTCGACGAGGACCGGGTGGGTGGACGGGTGCAGCGGGCCGCGCCGGGTCCACGGCAGGGGCTCGTCGACCGACTCGTCGAGGAGCGCGCCGGCGAGCCCGTCGAGGAGGTCCAGTCGGGCGGGCCGGTGGTGGCCGCGGAGCGCGGCCAGGCCCTGCGCGGTGGCCCGGGCGGCGATGAGGGAGGCGGTGGACACGTGCTGTCCGCGGCTGCGGAGCCGTGCGGTGACGTCCTGCACCAGCAAGTCCCCGGCGGTGGCCGGCCCGTGCTCCCACACGTGCTGGTGGAAGCCGGGTGAGGGCATGCCGGACTGGTAGCCGGTGAAGGCGTCGAGCTGGTGGAAGGAGTACGGGACGAGATGGCTGCCGGCGAGGGCGTCCGCCGGGGGCCGCGGCACCGGCGGGGTCCCGTCCGCGGCGCCGCACGCGGGCGGTGCGGCCGCGGTGAGGGCGACCAGCGCGGGGCGGTGGAAGCCGCCGGTGACGACCAGGACGTCGCCGGAGCCGGGTTCGGCCAGGGCGGCGCGGACCCAGGACGCCATGTACTCCTCGCGGGCCCGGTCCGAGGCGTCGGCCACGGTGTCACCGCGGACCACGTCGAAGTACAGGGCGAGCCGCTCGGCGAGGGCGGCGTCGTCCTGCCCGCCGGGCTCCGGCGCCTCGAACATCCGGTCCCAGAGGGCGTCGGCCGAGTCCACGCCGAACCGGTCGCACAGCCGGGCGGTGGCCCGCTCGTAGCGGGCCTCGGCGTCCGCGTACCGGTTGCTGCGGTCGGCGAACGCGGGGTGCCAGGCGGGCAGGTCGATGAAGCGGACCTGCGCGCCGGCGGCCCTGCCCTCGGTGAGCGCCACCCACTCGGGGGAGTAGTCGCAGAACGGGGTCCACGAGGTGGCGGTGCGTTCCGCGTCCCGGTAGTGGCCGAACACGGCGATCGGCAGGCGGTGGCCCAGCAGCAGCTCGCCGAGCCGGTCGTTGAGGTCGGCCGGTCCCTCCACCAGGACGTGGCTGGGCCGCAGCGCGGCGATGGTGCGGGAGACCAGCCGTGCGCAGGCGGGCGAGTGGTGGCGGACGCCGAGGAAACGGGCCGTCAGGGTGCTCACCCGGCCAGCAGGTGGCGGGCGGCGTGCAGGTCCCGCCAGGCGGGGCCGGTGTGTGTGGCGGCGCGCTGTTCCAGGTAGCGGCGCAGCCGGGCCAGGTCCTCGGGGTTGTCCTTGGCCGCCGTACCGGCCAGGCAGGTGACCAGGTCGGCGGCGTTGCCCGGCTCGCCGCGCAGGAACCAGCCGCGGACGCCGACCGCGTGGGCGACGGCGACCGCCTCGGCGGTGCTCATGACCGCGCTCATCCGGTCGGGTCCGCCGTGCCCGCCGTGGTGGGGGCCGTCCGCGCCGGTGCTGCCGGCCCGTAGTTCCCGGAAGGTGGTGACGAGGACGTCCACGAGGTCCGGGTCGGGGGCGACGGTCACGCCGGAGGCGCGCAGCAGGGCGGTGGCCTCGGCCTCGACGAGCGCGGCCTCGGCGTCCCGGTCGGCGATCGGGAACACGGTCTCGAAGCTGAAGCGGCGCTTGAGGGCGGCGCTCATCTCGTTGACCCCGCGGTCCCGGGTGTTGGCCGTGGCGATCACGTTGAACCCGTGGGCGGCGAAGGCCAGTCCCGCGTCTCCGGGGAGCTCGGGAATGGTGACGACCCGCTCGGAGAGCAGCGACAGCAGGGAGTCCTGCACCTCCAGGGGGCAGCGGGTGATCTCCTCGAAGCGGACGAGCCTGCCCTCCCGCATGCCGCGCAGCACCGGCGCGGGCACCAAGGAGCGCTCGGAGGGGCCCTCGGACACCAGCAGGGCGTAGTTCCAGGAGTACTTGATCTGGTCCTCGGTGGTCGCGGCACCGCCCTGGACCACCAGGGTGGAGTCTGCGCTGACCGCGGCGGCGATCAGCTCGGACAGCAGGGACTTGGCGGTCCCGGGCTCCCCGACGAGCATCAGGCCCCGGTTGGTGGCCAGGGCGACCAGGGCCCGTTCGACGAGGGAGCGGTCGCCGACGAACTTGCGGCTGACGCCGGTGTCCGGGTCCCCGGTGACGAACCGGAGCGCGGCGCGCAGGCTGAGCTGCCAGCCGGGCGGGCGGGGGGCGTCGTCGGCGGCCCGGAGCACGGCCAGCTCCTCGGCGTACCGGATCTCGGCGGGCGGCCGCTGGACGGTGCGGGCCGTGGAGGTCATGCCGTCAGCTCCGTCAGGTCGGCCAGCACCTCGGAGGCCAGGACCGGGTCGAGCTCGGCGAACGTCAGCACCTGGTGGCGGGCGGGCCAGTAGTCGGAGGGCCTCTTGGCGAGCCAGACCGTCTCCAGCTGCTGGTCGGGGTACGTGTCGACCATGCCGACCGCGATGCCCTCGTCGGGTGCGATGACGAGGTGGCAGTTCTTGCCGAGACGGCGGGAGATCCACCGTTCCACCCCGTTGTCCAGGGGAGCGCCGCGCTCCCAGCCGCGCTTGGTCAGGCCGAGGAGCCGGCCCACGGGGACGGTGACGCCCTCGAAACGGGTCAGCCGGTGCCCGGCGGCCTCCTCCTCGGTGAGCGCGTACACGACCCGCCCGAGCTGCGGGAACGGCTGCACGATCTCGTAGTCGGCGAACAGCTCAGACCAGGCGGCCGTCGCGTCGGCGCCCAGGCGCAGCGGGTGCGGCAGGCTCACGACGGCGTCCGCGCCGAGCGTGAACGCCTCGTCGTCGGCGTCGGCGAGGGTCCGGTCCTCGGCGATGCGGAACTCGACGGCCGAGTCGCCGTCCACGGCCCGCCACACCAGGCGGCGGGCCAGGTGCCACACCAGCGGGTGCTCGGCGAACAGCGTCCGGAACTCCTGGGCGGTCCAGGTACGGCCGTCGACCATGGCGGCCTCCAACCGGCGCACCTGGTCGGCGGCGACGGCCCGGACGTCCTTCTTCAGGGCGGCGAACCGCTTGCGCTCGGCCGGGGCGAGCTCCGGATCGTCCTTCACCCCCGGCTTGGGCAGGTCCCTGAGCCGCTTCCCGGCGGCGTCGGCCACGTAGGGCCGCAGCTGCTCGTCGAAGCCGACGGTGAAGCGGCGGCTGCCGTAGTCGACGGTGGTGGTTCCGTCCGCATCGAGGCCGAAGTCGGGCACCAGCCGGTCGGCGAGCTGCTCGCCGGTCAGACCGAGGGCCGCGGCGACCTCGGCTATCTTCTCGCCGGCGCGGGCCTTGAGGGCCTTGAACTTCGCCCGCTGGGCGATGGCGTGCAGGCTGAGCAGGGCGGTGTCGGTGCCGATCGAGGCGAGCACGTCGAGGCCGTCGACGGCCCGGTGGTGGGCGCCCTCCCCGGGCCAGCTGCGGATGACCGGGCTGAGCAGCCGGACGGTGTCGTCGTCGCCGACGCCGCCGAGCTGGTGCAGCGCCCAGGCGTCCTTGGCCGGCATGCCGGCCAGCCGCCACTCGTCGAACACGCCCCAGCCGAACGCGGCGAACGAGGCCGGGTCGGCGATCTCCCGCACCTGTTCCACGCCCGGGTAGAGGGTGCCGGGGCCGCTGAACGCCAGCATGCGCAGCAGGGCGGCGGTGGCCCCGGCCGGCAGGGCCTCGCCGGTGCGCAGCTTGAGCTGCGGCAGGGCGGCCGGGTCGGCCCACGCACCCGGCTCGACCGTCTTGGCGGGCAGCGCCGTCACCAGCGGGTCGGCGTCGAGGAGTGCGTCGATCGCCTCGACGGCCTGCGGGCCGTGACCGGCCGCGGCCTCCCGGACGGCGTCCGGGCCGTGCGCGGCGGCGATCACCCGCAGCGCGGCCTCGGCGGCCGTACGGGGCTTGCCGGGCTTTGCGAGGGCGTCGGGGACGAGCAGCGTCGCGGCGTCCCCGGCGTGCCGTACCATCCAGGCGCGGGCGGTGCGTCCGGCGGCCTTGAGGCGGACCAGCCAGTCCGCCATGAGCCGGGCCGCGCGCACGTCCACGTACGGCATGAGCAGGCCGCCCATGCTGGCGGGGTGCCGGCCCGCCATGCCGAGGGCCATGCGCAGGGCGGCGGTCTCGTGGCGGGCGATCAGCGGCATGAAGCTGTCGGTGCCCTCGTACGTCCACTCGGGGCCGTCCCAGGTGTCGATGAGGGGGCGGACGACGTCGGCGGGGCCCAGCGTGAACAGCACCAGGGACCGGTAGTCGCCCGGGAGCCGGCCGGCCTGCGCCTCGGCGGTGAGCTGCGCCAAGTCCTCGTGGGCGGCCCACCCGGGGATGCCGCCCTCGACGGCGGCCCACTCCTCCTGCTCCCCGGGCAGCCAGCTCATGCGGGCGTCCGCGGGGGCGCTCAGCCCGGCGACCGCAGGGGGCTTGGTGCGGGTCCGCACGCGGGTCCACGGCGGGCTGGTGAGGACCTCGGGCAGGGAGGCCGCGTCCGCCTCGGCGAGTACGTCCTCCCGGCGGGCCAGCGGGCCGACGAGCTCGGCGGCGCGGGCGGGCAGTTCGGGCAGCACGGCGAGGGCGAGCTCCCGGTGCGCGGCGACGTGTGCCCTCAGCACACGGTGGGCCAGGGACGCGTTGGCGGAGGTTCCCGCGGCGCCGTCGGCGAGCAGCCGCACGGCGCGCACCGGGTAGCGGCGGGCCGCGGTGAGCAGGGCGGCCCGCACCGTCCTGTCGTCGATCCGGGCGAGGAGGGCCCGGAAGGCGTCGTCGCCGGGGAGTTCCGCGAGGGCGTCGGAATGGGTGCGCAGGGTGTCGGCGTCAACCCAGGAGCGGCCCATCGGGTCGGCGAGGAGCGGGGCGAGGTCCGCGCCGAGGCCGTCGGCGCAGGTCGCGATGAGCTGCGCGGACCAGCCGTGCCAGCCGAGATCGAAGCCGGCGGCGCGGACCGCCGCGACGTGCTCGGCGGTGCTGAGGGAGGCGGCCAGCATGAAGAGCTCCTGGGTCGAACCGTTGGAGCGGGACGGGAGCGGGTCCGCGCAGCACTCGCCGACCCAGTCCAGCTCGCCGGGGACGAGGAAGCTCACGGTGATGCGGCGGCGCGTGGTGTCGCGGTGTCCGGCCAGCGCCTCGACGGCGTCCCGGTAGTCGGCCTCCGGGGCGCTGGCGAGGAGCCGCCGCGCGCGCTCGGCGACGGGGACCCGGGCGTGGTCCCAGCCGTTGGCCGGGGTGACCCACCCGAGGCCGGTCACGGTCACGCCGGGGCCGGTGGTGTGCCAGCCGGCCCGGATCTGCCCGAACTCCACGGCGGCGCGGGCGGCGAACGGCAGGCCGTGCCGGACGGCCCAGGCGTCCACGAACAGCTCGCGCTTGCTGTGGCCGTTGCCGACGCGGACGAGGTGGGCCAGGACGGCGGCGCCGAGCGGGTCCGGCGTGCCGTCCAGGTGCGCGCGGGCCGCCGCCACCAGCCCGGGATCGCTCTGCGGGAAGTCCAGCACCTGGGCGATCTGTTCGGCTTCCTGCTCGATCCAGGCATCGGCCCGGGCGGGCGCGGCCGGTGCCGCAGTGTCCGGCCGGAACACGCTGCCGCGCCGGGGAATCACATTCCGCTTCCAGTCCTCGGGGAGTTCGAAGGCGTCCTCGTCGACCCGGACCGGCGCCGTCCCCCCGGTCGCGGACGGGGGCGCGGCGGCCGCGTCCCGCACGGCGGCGCCGGCGGCGGTCCCGGGGGCCGTACCGGTGGTGACCGCGGCGGCCGGGGCCGCCGGATCGCCCTCGCCGAGCTGCGCGTACCCCTTCTTCTCACGGGTGGCGACGGCCTTGGCGAAGTACGCGCGGGCCTCCTCCGCGGTGCCGAAGTCCTTCACCTGGGTCTGCCCGGTCGTGCCGGTGCGGCCGAAGCGGAGGGTCACCGAGGTGCCGTCGACCTCCCCCTCCCAGAACTTCGCCGACCCGTCCCCGACGTACTCCCAGCGCTGCACGGCCCCTCCGCTTTCCCGCGTGATCAGTTGCCGGAACCCTAGCGGCCGGCACTGACAACGCCACCGGGAAAGGGGCTCGGGGAGTCAGACCCGGACGCCTCCGGCGCCGCGCAGGAACGGCAGGTCACGTCCGGCGACTTCCGCCCGCGGTCCCGCGGCGCGCAGCACGACGTCCAGGACGCCGTCGGGCTCGGCGGCGTAACAGTGCGCGAACCACGGCATGTTGGCCTCCACCACCGCCCAGTCGCCGCCGACGAGCCGCCCCACGTCGAGGCACACCGCACTCGGCAGACCATCCGCCGTGGCGTCCAGCACTTCCCGGGCGAAGTCGAGGACCCGAGGCTCCAACGGTGCGGGATCGGGGCGCCCGTACACCGCGTAGCGGCTGCCCGCGCGGACCTCCCCGTCGAGGACGAACAGCCGGTACTCGGCGGCGAACTCGACGACACCGCTGACGAGTACGGGCGTGGCGGCGTCCAGGCCGTCCGGCAGCCCGGACGCGTCCCGGTACACGGCGGCGGGCAGGGCGTCGATCTTCGCGGAGGGCGGTTTCACGAAGGCCCGCTCCGTGAGGGCGGCGCGTGCCGCGCCGAGCGTCGTCAGCCGGACGGACCGCCCGAGCAGGGCGTACGGGACCGTGGTCAGCCAGTCGTCGCCGGGTTCGAGGAGTCCGAGGCCGAGCCGCTCGCCCCACCGGTCGGCGGCGAGCGGGCCCCCGTACCAGTGCGTCCGGCGGCCGTCGGCCCCGGCGACGTGGCCGACGACCTCGTACCCGCGCCAGGCAGCCGCCTGCCCGAGGAGTTCCGCCGTGGACGTACGGGGCGGAGGGAGCAGGAGCGCGGAGCCGGTGCCGTGGTTCATGGCACGGAGCCTACGGGCCCCCGCCGCGGAGGTTCCGGTGCGCGCCGGACCGCGGCCACGCCCCCGCCCGGCCCAATCCCGGCACCCCGCCGGCCCGACGGCGACGCTGGAGGGCCTGGGCGGGCACCGCGCCCGGGAGGAAGGAGCAGGTGGTGGCGCCCGTGCCCGAGGAGCACCCGCCCGGACCCCCGGGCAGCACGCCGCAGGAGGCACCGGGCCGGTACGGCGAGGCCCTCTTCCGGCCCGAACACCCCCGGGAGGGCGAGCGCATCGACCACGCCGCGCTCGTCTACGACCCGTTCACCTGCGCCCGGCTGCGCAGCCTCGGCGTCGGCCCCGGCTGGCGCTGCCTGGAGGCCGGCGCGGGCACCGGAACCGTCGCCCGGTGGCTCGCCGACGAGGCCGGCGCCGACGAGGTCGTCGCCCTGGACCGGGACACCGGCCGCCTGGCCCCGCTCGCCGGGCCGCGGCTGCGGGTCCGTGAGGCCGATCTCACCCGGCTCGCGGCGGAGCCGGACCTCGGCACCTTCGACCTGGTCCACTCCCGGTTCGTGCTCATGCACCTGCCCGAGCGCCGGGACGTCGTCCGGGCCCTCGTCGAGCGCCTCAACCCCGGCGGCTGTCTCGTCGTCAGCGACGCAGCCGACGTGCCCGACCCGGCCGACCGGCACTCCGCGTACCGCCGCACCCGGGCCCGTCGTCGAGCGCCTCAACCGGGGCCGCCTGGGGACGTCGTCCGGGCCCTCGTCGAGCGCCTCAACCCCGGCGGCTGTCTCGTCGTCAGCGACGCAGCCGACGTGCCCGACCCGGCCGACCGGCACTCCGCGTACCGCCGCACCCTGGACGCCATGTGGCGGACCCTCGCCGAGACCATCGGCACCGACGTCACGGCCGTGCGCGCCCACCCGCACGTCCTGCGCGCCGCAGGACTGGAAGGGGTCGCCGCGGAGCTGGTGTGCCCGCCGCTCACCGCGGGCGCACCGCTCGCCGCCTTCTGGCGCGGGACCTGGGAGCGGATGCGGCCCGACCTGTTGGCGGGCCGCCTCGACGCGGCCACCCTCGACGGGGCGCTCGCCTACCTCGCCTCGCCCGCGCTCGCCGAACTGGGCCCCGGCATGCTCACCGTGTGGGGCCGGCGCCCGACGCGGTGTCAGTAGCGGACCGCCCTGGCGGTATCCGCGGTGATCTTGCCGGAGAGGGTGTGCGTGCTGCGTGCCGTGCCCTCGCCCTTGGACTTCCCGGCCACGTTCTCGATGGTGACGACGGCCACGTCCACGGTGTTGCCGCCGTCGTCCTTGAAGTTCACCTGTACAGCGAAGGACTTCGTGGAGCTGTCGGTGTTCTCCACCGTCACCGGCACCGCCGTGCCCCCGTTCGACTCGGTGGACGGGGTCCCGAGGGTGACGGCCTCCTTCGCGTTCACCCCCTTCACCTGATCGAGCTTGTCCCGGGCGGCCGCGGACGCCGAAGCGACCAGGTCCCCGGCCTTCGACGCGGCCGCGGAGACCTCGGCCCCGGCGGACGCCACGGCCGACGCCGCCTTGGACACCGCCTCCGAGGGGGAACCGCCGCCGTCGGAACAGCCCGCCGTGCACAGGGCCGCCACCGCCACCACCGCACCGGCCAGGACGCGCCCGGCCGTGTGCCACTGCCTCTGGGAAGTCTTTCGCATACGACCAGTCAACGCCGGGAGGCGCCCGCGGGCCGCGCGACCCGGCAGGGCATATGGATGACCGCTTGCAGGTTTCGGATCGTCAACTATAGTTACGTCCAACGGGCGTCAACTATAGTTACGCCTAGGGAAAGGGGGCAGCAGGCAGTGGCGGAATCAGCACACGGACCCGACGGGTCGGACACACCTCGGCCGGACCGGGCCTCCGCTCCGGTTCCCGTCCCGGGCCCCGGCGCCCCCTTCTGCGACCGTCTCAACTTCCTGTTCGACCGGGTGCGCCCGCCGGGCGCGGAAGAGTACACCAACGCCCATGTGGCCCGCACCATCTCCTCGTACGGCGAGGACAGTTACACGCGGGCCCACATCAGCCTGCTCCGTGCCGGCAAGCGCACCCCGACCATCACCATGGTCCCCCTCCTCGCCCGCTTCTTCGGCGTGGAGGCAGCCTACTTCGTCGAGGACGAGGTCACCCGCAAGGTCGCCACCCAGTTCGAGATCCTGCGCAAGCTCAAGGAGAACGGCGTCGAACAGATCGCCCTCCGCGCGATGGGCGTCTCCGCCGCCGGCCAGCGCAAGGTGCTGGCGGCGCTCGAAGCCGTGCGCAAGGAGGAAGGCCTGCCCGCCGACCCCGAAAGGGAACTGCCGTGACCAGCGGCCGACGTCGCCAGGAGAGGAGGAACCCCCATGTGGCTCAGCCGTCGTAGCCGCCGCGCCGGCCGCAAGGCCGACGAGGCCTACGAGGTCGAGCGCCGGAACCGGGAGTTCGTCGGCAACCTCGGCCTGCCCGCGGTCGACAGCGTCCTGGACCTGGTGCCCTTCATGGAGGACTACCTCGGCCGCTCGATCCGGCTCATGCCGTTCGTGTCGGACCCGGCCGACCCCGACTCCCTCGACGCCTCCGCCCCGTGCGGCCTGTGGCTCGCCACCGGCGAGACGGACTACGTCTTCTACGACACCGCCATCAGCCGCGCCCACGCCGAGATCATCGTGGGCCACGAGTTCGGCCACATGCTCAAGCGGCACCGCGGCAACACCTCCGTGGAGGCCGGCAGCCTCGGCGGCCTCATCACCGACATCGACCCGGCCACCGTCCAACTCGTCCTCGGCCGGACCCGCTACAACGAGCCGGAGGAGTTCGAAGCCGAACTCCTCGGCTCCCTCCTCCAGGAGCACGTGAGCACCTCCCACCCGGCGGACGCCCGGGAAGCCGACCCCATCACCCGCACCTTGCTGCGCTGACCGACAGGGACCCGTGAAAGACATCCTTCACCCCCTGTGCCTGGCCATCGCCGGTACGGGATTCCTCATCCTCATACGTGACCTGGGTAAGAGCCGCCGCGACCCGGCGCTCGTCGCCCTCGCCTTCACGTACGGCTTCTCCGCGCTCAGCTACGCCGTCTCCCTCACCTGGGTGTGGGTGCGCGTCGACGGCCTCCTCGGCGTCCCGAACATCGTGGTGCCGATCGCCCAGGGCTTCGTGATCGTCGTCCTGGCCCTCCAGGCCACCGTCCTCGCCCACTGGTCGAAGCCCCGCGACGCGGCCCGCCGCCGCAGCCGGCTCCTGCTCGCCGCGGCCGCCGCGGTCATCACCGCCATGGCCGTGCTGTTCGCCTCGCTCACCCCGGCCACGACCCGGCCCACCGACTTCTCCCTGTACTACGCGCACGACCCCGTCTTCCAGGCCTACGTGCTGCTCTACTTCGGCACGTACAGCGTCGCCGAGACCTACCTCGCCGTGTCCTGCTGGAAGTACGCCCGCACCGCCACCACCCCGTCGATCGCGTTCAGCCTGCGCCTCGTCACCGTCGGCGCCGTCATCACCCTCGGCTACAGCGGCATCCGCATCGCCGCCGTCATCGGCGCCGAGACCGGATTCAGCGTCAGCAACCTCAACGGGTTCGCCTGGGCCTGCGGGGACATCGGCGCCACCCTCACCCAGATCGGCTACCTCATCCCGACCGTCGCCCGGCGCGCCGGCAGCGCCCGCGACTGGGCCGCCGCCCACCTCAGCCACCGCCGCCTGGGCCCCCTGTGGTCCGCCCTCGACCAGGCGGACCCCGGCATCACGCTGCGCCGCCCGACCCGCCAGGGCCAGGACATCCTGCGCGGCCGCAGCGCCCACTTCCCCCTGCTGCGCCGCCGCGTCGAGATCCGCCAGGGCCAGAAGCTGATGCGCCGCTACCTCGACCCGGCCGTACGGGCGGAGTCGGAGGCCCGCCGCGCCGGCGAAGGCCTCTCCGCCGCCGAGTTCGCCGCCGCCGTCACCGCCGACCAGATCCGTGCCGCGCTGGTCCGCCACGCGGCCGACGACCCCGTCGACACGCCCGCCGAGTACGCCGACGCCGAACTCGCCCTCGCCACGACCGAGGACGAGCTGGCGCACCTCCAGCGCGTCGCCGCGCACTTCAGACCTCCCACGGCCCAGAGCCGCCGCAGCGCAACCGACGTCCGCAGCGCCACCTCAGGAGCCCGTTCGTGATCCTCCGACGCACCCTGCTCATCGCCTCCACCGCCGTCGCCGCGGCGGCGTCCATGGCCACCATGACCGCGGCCGCCCGGTCCCGGGCCGCCGCCTCCCCGAGCACGCCCCTGCACCTGGCGCCCGCCCGCGACCAGCTCGCCGCACTGCGCCGCCGCACCACCACCAGCCGCGACCTGCTGGAGCAGTACCTCCGGCACATCGACAGGACCAACCCCGGCCTCAACGCCGTCATCACCCTGGACGCCGAAGGCGCCCGCGCCGCGGCCGACGCCGCCGACCGACACCTGGCCAGGACCGGCAAACCGCTCGGCGTGCTCCACGGCCTGCCCGTCACCGTCAAGGACGCCCTGGAGACGAAGGGGCTGCGCAGCACCTGCGGCGCACCCGACCTCACCGACCACGTCCCCGACCGGGACGCGGACGCCGTCGCCCGGCTGCGCGCCGCCGGCGCCGTGATCGTCGGCAAGACCAACGTCCCGGTCCTGTGCCAGGACCTGCAGACCTCGAACCCGCTGTTCGGCACGACGAAGAACCCGTACGACGGCACCAAGACCGCGGGCGGCTCCTCCGGCGGCCCGGCCGCGGCCGTCGCCGCCGGCATCAGCAGCCTGGAGATCGGCTCCGACCTCGCCGGCTCCCTCCGCCTCCCGGCCGCCTACTGCGGCGTGTACGCCCTGCGCCCCAGCGGCGGCATCGTCCCCACCCGCGGCCACATCCCCCGGCCGCCGGGCTGGCTGTCCAGCTCCGACATGCTCACCCTCGGCCCGATCGCCCGGACCGCGGACGACCTCGACGTCCTCCTCGACGTCCTGGCCGCACCGGCCCCCGCCGAGGCCGCCGCCTGGCGGATCGAGCTGCCCGCGCCGCGGCGCCGCCGCCTCGCGGACTACCGCGTCGGCATGTGGCAGGACGACCCGTACTGCCACGTCGACGCATCGATCCGGCAGCTCCTCGACGAGATCGCCGGGATCCTGCGCTCGTCCGGCGCCGCCGTCGACGGCACCACCCGGCCCGTGCAACTCGCCGACAGCGACAGGCTCTTCCAGCGCCTGATGTTCGCGACGGCCAGCGCCACCGCCACCGACGCCGGCTTCGCCGACGACATCGCCGCCGCCGACAGGATCCCCGCCGACGACCCGAGCGGAATCTTCCTGCACTCCCGCACGATGCGACACCGGGACTGGCTGCGCGCCAACGAGGAACGCGAGAAGCTGCGCGGCCACTGGGCCGACTATTTCACCACCCACGACGTCCTCATCACCCCGGCCGTCCCCAGCACCTGCGTCGACGACCAGACGTCCACCCCTGTCCCGGACCGGTTCATCACCGTCGACGGGCAGAAGCGCCCGTACTTCGACCAGACGGCGTGGCTGAACCTGGCCGGCCACGTCCGCCTGCCGGCCGTGGTCATGCCCGCGGGCCGGACGGCCGAGGGCCTGCCCCTCGCCGTCCAGATCATCGGCCCCTACCTGGCCGACCGCACGGTCATCGACCTGGCCAGGCACCTGGCGCGGAAGCTCCCCAAGCCCGCGCAGCCGCCCGCGCTCACCACGTGACCGGGCGCCCATGACCGGGCTCGCTCTGCCCCCACGGGGGTGGGGCGGGGCGAGCCCGTACGACGCGCAGAGGGGCCCCGGGAGAACCGGGGCCCCTCTGCGGTGTCCCTCGGGACACGAAGGGGCCCGGATACCGACGGGGGAAACGGTACCCGGGCCCCTGATCATCATCTTAGTCCCCTTCGTCCCGTGGTGTCGCCGTGTGCACCGGCGTCCGCGGAACGCCTCAGGTCGCGGGGATCCCGGCGGTCACTTCCGTTCGCACAGCGCCGAGTCCAGTACCTGCTCCATCTGCGCCGCGGGGATGTTGGTGGCGAGGTGCGCGTTGGTCACCACGGCGGCGTGCCGACCGTCCTCCGTGACCAGCGTCTGCGTGTAGTACCCCGGCACCATGCCGTTGTGCCCCCAGGCCACGCCCCCGCACGGCAGCGGCTGCCGGATCAGCCCGAGCCCGTACCCCCAGCCGGCGGCCGCGTCCCCGACGGCGACCGCACGCTTCATCTCCGCCAGGCCCGCAGGCGACATCAGCCTGCCGCCGAGCAGCGCGTGGTAGAAGGCGGTCAGGTCCTGCTGGGTGGAGACCATCGCGCCGGCGGTGCTGAAGAAGGAGGGCTCGAAGGACAGTACGTCGGTCCAGAAGAAGAACGAGCCCACCCGGACGCCGTGGTACCCGCGCACGGTGGGGGCGGGCAGGCTCCGGTCGCCGGGTGCCGGGAAGCGGGTCCCTGTCAGGCCGAGCGGTTCGATGACGCGGTGCGTGATCACCTCGTGGGCGCGCCCGCCCGTCACCTTCTCGATGAGCATGCCGAGGATCTCGTAGTTGGTGTTGGAGTACTGGAAAGCGCTGCCCGGAGCGGCGGCCGACGGCCGACGCAGCCCGTCCTCGACGAGCGCCGCCAGAGCGTACGTGCCGTCCGGATCCGCTCGCGGGAGGGGTGCGTTGTTGACCGGGATCCCGCTGGTGTGCTGGAGCAGGTGGCGCACGGTGATGGCGTTGCCGTCGTGCCCGTTCCCGGTGACCACGCCCGGCAGGTACCGCTCGACGGGCGCGTCGAGGGCGACCCTGCCCTCGTCGACCAGTTGCAGCACGGCCACCGCGGTGAAGACCTTGGTCTGGCTGCCGATGCGGTAGTGCTCGGTCGGCTGGATCGGCCGGTCGGTGTTGATGGTTCCCGTGCCGACGGAGAGTTTCCAGGAGCCCGTGGCGTCGCCGGCGTGGACCGCGGCGCCCGGGCCGGCGTTCGACTGGAAGGTCTTCAACGCCGCCAGCGTGGCGCCGTGGTCGTCGGCGGCGGGGGAGGGAGCCTCGGACCGGGCCCGGATCTGGGTCTGGGGCTGGCTCTGGGGCTGCGGCCGGGTCCCGGGCAGTGCGGTGGACTGGGCGGCACGGGCCTGGGCCGGTAACGACAGCGCGAGCACCGCGGCGCAGACGGCAGCGGCCGCCGCGGAGAACCGGACCTGGGGTGTGATCGGGGGCACGTCGTCTCCTTGGTGGTGGGAGGGGCTCGGCGGGGGAGAGGAGTGGTCACATCCGGCCATGGGGTGCCGGTGGTGGCGGTCCGGCCGGCCGTGCACGAGGGGCGCGGCGCCGCAGCGGCCCCCTTGGCAAGGGCCCCCACGGCCAGGCTGACCCGAAGGTCTGTGAAACACCGCACAGCCCGCGCACGGGGGAAAGGCTCCGCGCCGCACCCCCATGCGGGTTGGATGGGTTCCCGGACGCCGCGGCCGCACCCCCCCACGCCGGATGTGATCCGTCGTCATTCAAACGGGTGACGCGGTCCGTGTCCCGGCCCGGTGACCTTGCCGAACGGTTCCCGGACAACCGCCGGACATCCCGGCGTCCGCCGCGCCGCCGACGCGCTGCCCACGGACGAGGAGGAACGAGAGATGGGACGCCGGGAACAGCCGCTCGACCCCGACCGGGGGCCCCTGGCCCGGTTCGCCCACGACCTACGGGAACTGCGGCGGCAGGCCGGGAGCCCGCCGTACCGCCAACTGGCGGCCCGGGCCCACTACTCCGCCTCCACCCTGGCCGAGGCCACGGCCGGCCACCGCCTGCCGAGCGCCGCCGTGCTGGCCGCCTTCGTGAACGCCTGCGGAGGCGACCCGGAGGAATGGGAACGGCGCCGCATCGACACCCACCGCCTCGTCACCGCGCCGGCGCAGGCCCCCGCCCCCGTGGTCCCCGCCCTTCCAAGCCCTGTGCCGCCGGGGCCGACGGCCCGGCGCCGCCGTGCGGCCGGTCTCGTCCTCCTGGCCGGCCTCCTCACGCTCGGCGCGTTCGCCGCCGGGGACACCAGACCCCGGAACGCCGCCGCTCCCGGCTCCGACGGGACCCGCTCCGCGGCCGCGGACCTGGCGGCGACGGACCCCCGACTCCCCGACGACGGGCGGTGGCTGCGCGCCGACTCGGACGTCCCGGAGCGCTACCGGGCCCTGATCGTCGAGGCGGGCACCACCTGCCACGTCCCGCAGGTGACCCCCGTGCTGGTGGCGGCCATGCTCAGGGCCGAGAGCGGGTTCGACCCCGGGCTCAGCGACCCGGCCAAGGACGAGTACGGCATCGCCCGTTGGACGCCGCGGGTCCTGCGCTACTACCTGCCGCCCGACCGGCAGCACACGGTGCCGAAGCCGCCGTTCACCCCCGAGGACTCGATCCCCGCCATGGGCCGGATGCTCTGCGCCCTCGCCCCCGAACTGGAGGGCGTGCCCGGCGACCCGGCCCTCAACCTCGCCGCCGCCTACCGCACGGCCACGTGGATCGTGCAACGGCAGGGACCCGAGCTCGACCGCGTCCGGCCCTATCTGGAGCAGGTCCGTACGGCCATGCTCGACTACGCCCCCGGGTCGCCCCCGCCTCCGGCCGTGGCAGCGCCCGGCGGGCGGTGATCCGGACGGAACCGGGTCTGCGGGTCACCCGTTCACCAGGTCGTCACCGGGTGGTGGCGAGGCAACCGAGACGGTCGGCCGTGACCGGGGCGCCCTCGACGGCGTTCCGGTCGTAGGTGACCGGCTTGACGGTGACGGCCCGGGCGCCGACGGCCACGTCGAGGTACGCGTCGTGGCCCGGCACGACCTGCCGGCGGGCGCCCGGCAGGGCCGCGGCCAGGGTGGCCGCGTCGCTCTCCCGCCCGGGCGCGTACCGGATCATCGGCGGGCCCCCCGGGCGGGCCTTCGGCGCCGCGGCGGAGGTGTCGGTGACGACGAACCCGCCGGCCAGCAGGGCCGCCGCCACGGCGCCGTCGTCCACCCGGACCTTGATCCCGGCGGGGTTGGTGGGCGCCGGGGTCTCGGGGACGGGCTGGATGCGCCGGTCGCCGGTGACGGGCCGGTCCGCGGCCAGGGCCGCCCACAGGGCACGGGAGCGTTCCTCGTCCCACAGGAGGGTCGACCCGACGCCGGGCACCCGGTGGTCGAAGGCCTTGATCGGGACGGTCGCGAACTCGGTCCGCTCCGGCCGCAGCCGACCGAAGGCCGTGCCCAGCCGGACCAGGTCGGCGAGGTCGGTGCCGGTGTCGGTGCGTACCGACAGGAGCAGGGTGCGGGCCGTCTCCGCGGCGGTGAGGGGATCGGCCAGGGCCCCTTCGACGGTGAGGCGGGTCAGCAGGTCCGAGACGGCGCGCTGTTGGCGCCGGACGCGGCCGAGGTCCCCCGGGCGATCGACGTGCCGGGCGCGGACGTAGCGCAGGGCGCCGTTGCCGTCGGCGTGGTGCATGCCCGGGGTCAGGTCGAGGCCGGAGTTCTCGTCCTTGAGGGGCTTGTCGGTGCACAGGGCCGCTCCGCCCAGCCCGTTGACGGCCCGTTCGAAGCCGGTGAACCCGGTTTCGAGGTAGTGGTCGATGCGCAGGCCGGTCGCCTTCTCGACGGTCCTGACCGTCAGCGGACCGCGGCCGCGCGCGTACGCGCCGTTGATCTTGCCGAGGACGCCGCTGCCGTCCGCGTACTCGACGTACGAGTCGCGCGGGATCGACACGATGCTGGCCCGACGGGCGTCCTGCGACAGGTGCACCAGCATCATGACGTCGGTGCAGTTGCACCCGGTGCCCCCGACGTGCAGCCGCTCCTTGTCCGCCTTCGACAGCCCGGCGCGGCTGTCGATCCCGACGACCAGGACGTTCGTCCCGCTGCCCGGCGCGGAGCGGTCGGCGGGCGCCGGCGGACCGGCCCAGGCAGCACCCGAAACCAGCGTCGTCAGCAGGGTCAGCGCAGTGGCAAGACGGAGCACGCCTACTCCCAGGGCCGGGCGGACCGACGGGCCGGAGGCCCGCCGGTCGGCGGATCGGACGGCGAACGCTAGCGATTCCGGAGCGGGCCGTGCCGGCGGCGCGCCGAGACGGCCGGCCACCGTACGGAACGCCGCCGCGGGCAGCGACGCAGACAAGCGGAAGCGGAAGCGGATTCCGGGGCGGCTTGCGGCTACGGGGAGAGCACGGTGCCGACCTCCGGGGCCGGCAGCACCTCGGGGCGGTCGAGGAAGGCCAGCACGGCCTGCTTCTCGGGGAGGTACACCTCGGGCAGGTCGATCTCCGGCAGGGTGATCTCCCCGTGCCGGACGAAGCCGAGCCGGTCCAGCATGGCGAGGGCCTTCTCGTTGCGGGCGTCGGGTTCGCCCACCGCACGCAGGACCGCCGGGTCGCGGAACGTGAAGCGGATGAGCGACCCGACGAGGGTGCGGCTGAAGCCCGGGCGGGGTCGGCCGGCCGCCGGGGCCAGCATCAGGTGGACGCCGATGTCGCCCTCCCGCACCTCGTAGCACTCGCTGACCCGGTCCTCCTCCGGTTGGTACGTCTGGAACAGCGCCACCGGCTCGTCGTCCAGCCGGACCATGAAGGCGTGATGGGTGTCGCGGCGGTCCACGTCCTCGTAGATCTCCTGGACCAGTTCACGGCTCGCGCCGTTCATGCCCCAGAACGATGCGCGCTCCTCGACGACCCAGGAGTGCAGCACGGCGGAGTCCGCCGCGGGGTCGACGGGCGTGAAGCGGACGGTGCCGAAGCCTTGGACGGTCTCGGTGTGGACGTCCGCGCGCGGGGATACGAGGGCGGTGGAGTCGGGTCTCATACGGTGTTCTGTTCCTTCGTGTCGTACCTGTCGTAGGGCGGTGGCGTGCGGGGCGGTGCACACATCGACGCCCAGATGCATTAGGTTAGGCTCGCCTAACTGTATCGGGGTTCAGGGGAAGGGGCGGACATGGGCGTCGCCAAGGGTTGGGAGGGCGTGGTCCTCAAGCTGCTGAGGGGCAAGGACTTCACGTTCACGGTCACGGGAGCCGAGCAGGTCACCCCGCACTACCGCCGGGTGTGGTTCAGCGACGGCGGGCTGCTCGCGGCCGCGGGGGAGTCCCTGCACCCGACCATGTGGGTCCGGCTGTGGTTCGACGACGACGGCAAACCCCACCAGCGCGCCTACACCCTCGTCGACCCCGACGCCGAGGCGGGCGCGTTCGCCCTGGAGTTCGCCCTCCACGACGGCGTGGCCAGCGACTGGGCGCGCAACGCCGCCCCCGGCGACACCGTCGAGGCCACCGTCCAGGGCACCGGCTTCACCGCCCCCGCACCGGCGCCCGAACGGCTGTTGGTCATCGGCGACCCGGCCTCCCTCCCGGCCATCAACTCCCTGCTGGACGCCTACCCGCAGACCCCGGCCACGATCTGGTTCGAGACCCAGCACGAGGCGGACGCCGACCTGCCGGTGCGCCTCGACCCCGACCGGCACGACATCCGCCGCGTCCCCCGCTCCGGCGACGGCGCCGCCCTCGTCGAGCGGATCCGCGCCGAACTGCCGGACCTGGCCTCCGACCCGGAGTCGGCGTACGTGTGGCTGGCCTGCGACACCGTGACCACCCGCACCCTGAGCGGCTACCTCCGCAAGGACCTCGGCCTGCCCAAGCAGCGTGTCAACAGCCTCGGCTACTGGCGGGCCGCGGCCTGACCCCCGCCCCGCGGCGTCGCACGGCCGCCGCCGCGATGGCAGGATGCCGGGAGCGGGGCGGGCCCGCGCGACCTCCGGGGGGACCGTTGCAGGGGCTGGACACGGTGGACTGGCACGAGCTGGAAGCGGAACGGCCCGGCTGCTCGGCCACGGAGATACCGAAGGTGCTGCGCCGGATCGCACGGGCGGACGCCGCCACCCCGACCAGCACGCTCGAGCGGACCCAGGGCGACCTACAGGACCTCCTGCTGGAGCCCGGCCGGGTCACCGAAGCGGGCACGGCCGCCCTGCCGTTCCTGGTGGACCTCGCGCTCGACCCGGACACGGTCGGCCGGCCGTTCCTGCTGGAACTCCTCGCCGACCTCGCCCACGGCGCGGCCGACCACCCCCGGGCCACGGCCTGGCGGCAGCAGTGGCCCCGCCTGAGGACCCTGCTCGCCGACCCCGACCCGGAAGTACGGCGCACCGCACTGCGGTTCATCGCCGACCGGGCCGCCGCCCTGCTGGAGCGGTGGCAGCAGGAAACGGACCCTTCGGTCCGAGTGCCCCTGCTGCTGGCCCTGGGCAGGGCCGCGGCCTCCGACGGCCCGGCCGCCGAAGTACGAGCACTGCTGGACGGCCTCCTCCACGGCGACGACCGCGTCCTACGGGTCACGGCCGTGATCGCCGCGGCGCCCCTCGACCCCCGGACACCGCAGCGCGCCCTGCCCGTGCTGCTGGAACTCCTCGCCGACCCGGCCCTCGCCCCGGAGTTCGAGAAGGTCTGGTACGAGATCGGCTGCGAGTACCCGTACGACCGCGACGACGTCGTGTCCCGGGTGGTCCACCTGCTGGAACAGCACGACCCGCTGACCGCGGTCTCGTTCGTCGCCGACCTCGCCGCGGCCGGACGCCGCACGGGCGACGCGGGCCTGCGCCGGTGCGCGCTCGACGGGGCGTGGAAACTGCTGCGGGACCGGCCCTCCCCGGCCGCCGCGGTGCTGCCGCTCGCCGCCGGGCTGCTGGAGGACGAGGACGACGGCGTGCGCTACCGGGCGGCACACCTGCTGGCCGTCCTCGGCCGCCGGGCGGCACCCCACGCCGACCGGCTCGCCGTACGCCTCGACGACCCGGGCGAGGCGGAGTTCTTCGACGGCACCGTCGGCGACCATGCCCGCTGGGCCCTGACCCGGATCGGGGACCCGCGCGCCCTGCCCGACCTCGTCGAGCGGCTCGTCGCGCCGTACCGGGACATGCAGGGCCGGGGCTACTGCATCGGCGACCCGCGGCAGCCGGACGTCGCCGACGTCCTCCGGCCGCTGCGCGCCCATGCGCAACTGCTCCTGCCCGCGGTACGGGAGGCCCTGCGCGACGAGGTCGCCCGGACCGGCTGGCTCGTCCGGGACCTCCGTGACGTGCTCCGGGCCTGGGGCGAGGACCCGCTGCTCCCCGGCGAGACGGACCTGCACCACCCGCACTGGGTACCGCGGCCGATGTCGCCCGCCGATGCGGAGGCGACCGTACTGGCCTGTGCCGCGGACGGGGAACTCCTCGGGCGGTTCGGCCACGCTCTGGATTCGATCACCGCCCGCGGCCACCTCGGCTCCGGGCCGGTCCGGCAGGCGCTGACAGCCCTGCGGGCCGCGGACCGTAGGCTGACGGCGTACGGCGACTACCGCGCCTTCCTCCAGGACGAGGAGATCCGCGCTCAGATCGACTCGGTCCTCGCCCTGCCCGAAGGCACCGGCGCCCGAGGAGCACCCGGAGAAGAGGCCCACGGATGAAGATCGCACTGCTGGGGACGGGCGGCGTGTGCCACGCCCTCGCCCCCGCCTTCCTCGCCCTCGGGCACGAGGTGACCGTCGGGACCCGTGACCCCGCTGCCACCCTGGCCGGCAACCAACCCGGCCTACGCACGGCTGGCCGCCCGCTGCCCCGGACTGGACCTGCGCACCTTCGAGGAGGCCGTACCGGGCGCCGACCTCGTGGTGAACGCCATCGACGGGCCGTCCTGCGTCGGCGCGCTCACCCCGCTGGCCGGCCTGCTCGCGGGCCGGACCGTCATGGACGTCTCCAGCCCGTACGACTGGTCCGCCGCCGGGGGCGTCCTCGACCCCGTCAACACGGACAGCCTCGGCGAGGAGCTCCAGCGGGCGCTGCCACAGGCCCGGGTCGTCAAGACGTTCAACACCCTCGCCGCCGAGGTCATGCCGAACCCGGCGGCCGTCGGCGACGGCGACCACACGGTCTTCGTCAGCGGCGACGACGCGGAGGCGAGGGAGGCGGTGACCGCCCTGCTGACGGCCCTCGGCTGGCGGGACGTCCTCGACCTGGGCGGCATCCGCACCGCCCGGGCGACCGAGATGATGCTGCGGATGTTCATCGACGCCTCCGCCGCCGTGGGCACCTATCGGCTCGGCTTCAAGATCGTCCGCTGACGGTCAGGAGCAGCGGCCCCGCTGGTGGTCCACCGGTGGTGCATCCACACCACCACGTCGCAGACCCGCAGCGCGCTGACCGTCCCGGGAAGGCCCGCGGCCTGCCGCAGGTCCGCCGGCCCGCGCTGGAGCGCGCGGCCGTCGGCGCGCAGCGCGGCTCGCAGGTCCAGCCGGAAGGACTGCGGCCGGCCGAGGGCGCAACGGACGGCCTGGTCGTAGACGGGTAGCAGCCGCGGCCATGTCCCGGTCGCGGGGGATGCGGCTCAGCAGCTCGGACACCCGGGCGCCGAGGTCGCCCTCGAGGAGGTCGAGCGCAGCCTGAACAGGAATCCTGACCGACAGGGTCTGTACGGTGATCAGGTCGCCGGCGCTCGAACCGCGCCCCGTGAACGGGACTTCGCGTCCGCCGCCGGTTCCGAAGCAGCGCCGCGGGTCCGACTCGGCCCGAGGGGAGGCGATGAGACCGCCCAGCCGCTGCTGCAGCGTCTTCACCGCCGCAGCCAGGCGGCGAAGGCCTCGACGAGGCCGGCGTAGAACCGCTCGTCCGGCACGGATCCGGGATTCTTGGTCGCGTCGTAGAAGGCCACCTTGGTGAAGGTGGCGGAAGCGGACGCGTTGAGGTTCCGGTAGAACGCCAGCTTGCCCCGGCCGAAGCCGACGAAGAGCCAGAAGACCCCCAACGGTGCGGTGTTCTGCAGCAACGCGCGGACCTCGGCCTTGTCCAGGGGCTCGTCCCCGACCTGCGTCACGACGAAGGCGGGATCGACGGCTCCGGACTCCTGGTAGTGCCCCGCGGCACGGCGCATCGCCGCGGCGACGTTGCCCCACCCCCAGTCCACCTGGGTGTGCAACTGCCCGATGCGCCGCCGGTAGTTGTCCAGCCGGATCTCCTCCAGGAACGGCTGCTCCCCGCTGGAGAAGATCACCGGCACGGTGCCGTCGCCGTCCAGGTTGGCCGACAGCGCCAGGACCCGCTCCGCGAAGGCCTGCACGGCGAACGACTCGTACAGCTCCTCCATGTGCCAGTCGTGATCCAGAATCAGGTACACCGCGGCCCGTCGGTCGGCGATGCTGCGGTCCGCGAGGATCCTGCCGGCCTGCCGCGCCGGGGGCACCAGCCCCGGCGCGAGGCGTTCGACCTTCGACAGGTCCACCTCGGACCCCGAAGGGCTCGGATTCCCGCCCGCCCGGCCGGGCGGCGGCAGCGGCGGCGTCGCCGCGGGTTCGGATTCGACGTCGACGCCGTAGTCGGTGGCCACACCGGCGAGGCCCGACGCGTAGCCCTGCCCGACGGCGCGTACCTTCCAGCCGGCGGCGCGCCGGTACAGCTCCGCCAACACCACGACGGTCTCCCCGCACGTGAAGTCCGGAGCGGTGAAGGACAGCGTGGGGGACCCCGGCTGGGTGATCAGCAGGAGCGGTGCACGGGTGAAGACCGCCCCCGGCTGCAGCGGGTCGGCGCTGGCCATGACGGCGACCCGCTCCACGCCGGCCGGCACGCGTGCCAGGTCGGCCGTGACCGTCGAGCCGTCGACGGACACGCCGCCCTGGGACGGGTGGTTGTAGAACACCAGGTCGTCGTCACTGCGGACCTTGCCGTCCGCGCCCAGCAGCAGTGCGGAGACATCCGCGGCCAGTCCCTGAACGGACACGGCCAACGCCACCGGTGCCGTCGTGAGCGCGGCGTTCTCCCCTTTGCGCAACGACGTCATGTGCTGCTCCACCCCCGTGATCGCCGAGAGGGAAACCGTAGCGGCGCCGTGCTCGACCGTTGCGGGTTTCGGCGGAATCCGACCGGCTCGCCCCCCGGCGCGGTGCGAGAGCAGTCTCGCCCGCTCCGACGGGAGGGGAGTCGGTCACCCGGCGGCGGACAGGCGGAGGCGGAGATCCGCGTCCGAGACGTCCTCCAGGTGGGTCAGGAACACCCACATGTGACCCGAGGGGTCCTTGAGGATGACGGTGCGATCGCCGTGGAACATGTCCGTCGGCGGCTGGAGGATCTCGGCACCGGCGGCGCCCGCGCGTTCCGCGAGGTCGTCGACGTCCGGAACGAAGACGTGCAGCGTGACGGTGGTGCCGCCGCCGAGCGAGGCCGGCGAGGTGAAGGCACCGGCCTCCGCCTCGTCCACGCTGGCGTCGCCCAGCATCAGGACCGACCCTCCGACGCTGATCTCGGCGTGCAGGATCCCGCCGCCCGGGGCGCCGATCCGGAATTCCTCGCGGGCGCCGAACGCCCGCTGGTAGAAGTCGATCGCCGCGGCGGCGTCATCGACCATGATGTGCGGGATCACGGCGTAGCGGTACCGGTCGGGGGTCGCGGCGGCCGCGGCGTGCTCGGTCATGGTGAACTCCTCGTCCAGGCGCCCCGGGTCGACTCCCGCGGGCACTGCCAGGACCGTAAGAGCTCACGTTTGGTTCAGGTCAAGCGTCCGCCGCGGCCGGGCACCCCCGCGACCGGAGGCCTGGGTTCCGCCAGGGGCGCGGGGATGGGTTAGGATCGATCCGAGCTCGCCGCCGCACGAAGCGGTGGTGGGACCGGCGTTGGTGGTCCAAGGAAAGGCACCCCACTTCCTGTGGGGGGATGCAGGTGCAAGGCCTGCCCAGCGCTCGATCAAGGCCCCGGCCTCCGCGAGGAGACCGGGGCCTTCGCCGTGCGTCGGCCGGGATCGGGCCGGCTGCTTCACGCGGCTGCCGACCACGTGTGCGGCGGGAACGGCCGGGCGCGGTGCCGCGTCCTCTCCGACGAGGGGCGCGCCGGGTGCCGGGCGCAGACGGCAGGTCGGGAAGGACAGGGAGGCGGCGCAGTGCGCGGAGAACGGCGGTCAGGGGCGGGACTCGTGGTGCTGGCCGTGGCGTTGCCGCTGGTCCCGGCGGCGGTCGTGATGGCGGTGGTGGTCACCGGAACCGGCGCGTCGGGGCAGAGTGCGCTGCACCGGGCCGCGCACGACTACCTCGACGCCGTGGGCCGCGGCGGGCCCGCACCCGCGGCCGGCCCCGGAACCGACTGCCCGGGCGGGCAAGGGGATCCGGCGGCCACGCTGCGCGGCCTGGCGCCGGCCTTCGGACACCGCATCGTGTCGTCCACGGAGAGCGGTGGCACGGCCGAGGTCAACGCGGACCTCACGCCGCCGGACGGCGGCGCCCCCGTGGCCGTCGTCCTGGAGTTGCGCCGGACGGGAGACCGCTGGGACGTCTGCGCGGCCTCCACCGGCCGCGTGGTGATCGACCCCTTCTGACGCCGCCCCGTGCTCAGCTCGTCCGGTGCGCCGTGAGCAGGAGGTACTCCCACTCCATGGCGCCGTCCCGGGTGTGCTCCTCGGCCAGCGCGTCGAGTTCGCCGTCCAGGGCGGCCTCGCGGTCCCGGTCGTCACCGAGGGCGCGGTAGACGGCGATGGTCGGGCCGTAGCAGGCCTTGAAGAACGTACGGAAGTCCCCGCGCTCGGGGAAGGCGTCCACGCGGACGGTCGTGCGACGTGCGTCGACGTCGGTGACGCGGTCGCCGAGCAGCGCGTACACGTGCTCCTCGTCCCCCCACAGGGGTGGCGGCTGGGCCCCGGGCGGCGGTGGGGGCGCGTACGGCTTCATCACCGTGAACATCCGCCCGATGAACCCGTCCGGCGTCCAGTTGGCGAGGCCGACCGTACCGCCCGGGCGGCACACCCGGAGCATCTCGTCGGCGGCCGTCTGGTGGTGCGGGGCGAACATGATGCCGAAGCAGGACATGACGACGTCGAACTCGCCGTCCGCGAACGGCAGGTGTTCCGCGTCCGCCTCCCGCCACTCCAGCTGGGCGCCGCGCACCGTGGCCAGGTGCTGGCCCACTTCGAGGAGTTCGGGGGTGAGGTCGCTGGCCACCACGTCGGCTCCGGTGAGAGCGGCCGGGATGGCGGCGTTGCCGGAACCCGCGGCGATGTCGAGCACGCGGTCACCGCGGCGCACGCCGCACTCGCGGACGAGTTCGGCACCGTTCTCCGGGATGACGTGGGAGGCCACGGACGGGTAGTCCCCCATGGCCCACACGGCCCGGTGGCGGGCCTTCAGCGCGAGATCGGCCGCGACCGGATCGGTCGCCTCGGACATGACCGCCTCCAGGGCTCGGACGTGCCCCCTGTCCGAGCATAGGCGGGTCCGGCCGGGGCCGCCGTTCGGGTGAACGGCGGCCCCGCGGCCGGCGGGCTACCGGTCCGTTCGGGACAGCGCCGTACGGGCCCGGGCCCACGCCCCGGCGAACTGCTCGTGCGGCGGCAGTGGCGGGAGCAGGCGCAGCAGCGGCGTGTGCAGGATCGTGCCCGATGCCGACGCCAGGTGGGCGGGGAGCTTGTCGCCCTCCACCGGCAGGTGCGGCGCCTTCAGCCGGACCCACGGGCCCGGTGCGAACAGGGTGCGTCCGGCGCGGGCCCGCTTGCCGCCCTCCACGGCTCCGGTGGCCAGGAGTTCCGCCTGGGCGGCCTTGTGCCGGGCGGCCGTCCAGCCGTTCCAGCGGCGTACGGCGCGGTCGGTGGGCCGGGCGAGGGCCGACACCTGGAGGTACAGGGCCGCCGCATCGGGGCCCGTACCCAGCGCGGCGGCGACCTCCGCCACCAGCTCGGGGGCGCTGAGCGCCGGGTCGTTCTCGTAGCCGCCCTCCGGAACGGGTGTGGTCGAGGCGCGGGCCGCGAGGCGGTCGAGCCCGTCGAGGAGCTGCTTGGTGCGGCGCAGCTCGGTCAGCAGCCACGGCCGGCTGTCGGCGGCTGCCAGGGCCTCGGCCCGTGCCAGGCGGGCCGGGTCGGCCAGGGCGGCGGGCCGCAGGAAGGCGTCGCCGGCGGGTACGGCGACGACGAACAGCCCGTCGTCGACGGCGGTGGAGACGGACGGGGCCTTCTCCCACAGCGGTTCGGGGCAGGGCCGCACCTCGCCCCCGTACGGGACGAACGCCGGGTCGGCGGCGGCCGTGGCGGCGAGGTCCTCGAACCCGCCGAGCGGGACGAGCGTCCCCGGGTCGTCGAGGCGGGCCCGCAGCCGTCGGTACAGGTCGAGGGCGCCCCGGGCGGCGGGATCGCCGACCGGGCGTTCCGTGAGCGCCCAGGCGATCACGGAGGCGGCCGTGCGGTGCGCCGGCTCGCCGGGCCGGACGTAGCCCCAGACGGACCGCTCGGGCGCGCGGTGCTCGACGACGAGGCCCCCGAGGCGGCTGCCGGTCAGGACGAAGCCGGCCTCGCCGTACGGCGCGTCCTCGGGAGCCCGTCCGGCGGGCAGGCTGCGAGCCCAGCCGTCGCAGAGCCCGAGGTCGGCGGCGAAGGCGGTGGCGAGCTCCTCGTCGGCGTACTCCTCGGCGCCCAGCAGCCCGGTCCAGACGGCGGCCATCCGCTCGGCCGCGGCCGTCGTGGCGGCGGGCTCCCACAGCTCGGTCGGGTCGCAGGGCAGGCCGGCGGAGAGGACCGCGCGCCGCCCGCCCGGGCCGAGCCGGCGGCACAGCTCGTCGTAGAGCGGGATGACGTCCTTGCCCGCCTTGTACGGGGCGGAGCCGAGCAGGGCGAGGTGCTCGTCGTGGCGTTCGCGGCCGGGGAGGCCGGCGAGGACCAGGGCCGCGACGGGCACCCGGACGCCGGTCAGCCGAGCGAAGGCCTCGACCGCCTCGGGGCCGACGGTGACCGGGCCCCGCTCGGCGAGCAGGGCGAGGAGCCGGGGCAGACGTGCGGCGTCGTCCTCCTCGACCGTGACGTCGGCGGTGTCGGCTGCGCCGTCCGGCGCGGGCGCGGCGGACGGCTGGACGAACCAGGCCGTGCCCTCGCGGACGGCGCCCGAGGCCAGCGGGTGGCGGGCGTCGGCGGCGCGGCGGGCGGCCAGGGCTCCGGGGGCGGCGCGGCCGGTGCGCCAGGTGCTGCCGCGGACGGCGAAGGGCTGGCCGCTCCAGGTCTCCAGCAGGGAGACGAGCGCGGCCCGGTCCGCGTCGGAGGTGGGCGCGACGGCGGCGCGCCAGGCCGCGGCGCCGATCCCGGCGCCCAGCAGGGCCTGCCAGGCCGCGGGGGCGGCGGGCAGCGCCAGGACGCGGGTCTCGTCGTCGATCTCCCCCCGCAGGTGGCGGCCGTCGGCGGCGACGGCGGTGAGCAGGGCCGGCTGCGGTGCGGGGCCGGGCTCGTCGTGGCGCCGCCGGGCGTCGGACAGCAGCCCGTGCAGGGCCGGGACCAGGACGGTGTCGGGGGTCTCGGCGGGCAGGGTCACCACCGGCCCGGCGCGCAGCGCCGCGACCTTGTGGGACAGGGCCCGGCGGCGCCGCAGCACGTCGGCCGCGAGCAGGGCGGCCCGGGCCGCACCGGCCGCGATCCGGGGCTCCAGGGGTCGGCCGGGGGCGGAGCCGGGCAGGGCCGCGGTCACGGCGGCGTCCGGTTCGCCGCGCAGGGCGGCGTCGAGGAGGCCCCGTACGGCAGGGTCGCAGACCGCGCGCAGGGCGGCGGAGGAGTCCTCGCAGCGGGGGGTGAGGAAGTGCCAGAACGCGGGTGGCGGGAAGGGGCCGGCCGCGTCTCCGAAGCCGGTGGTGCGGCGGCTGCCGGAGCCGGGGAAGCCGTGGGTCTGCCAGAGCAGGGAGTTGTCCCCGGCGGCGTGGACGCGGAAGGTCTCCTGGCCGGCCAGGACCGCGTCCTCGCCGCCGGCCGGCATCCGGATCACGCCCCAGGGGCGGCGGCCCCAACGCCGGCTGCGGTAGGCGGCGGTGCGGCCGTCGATGCCCTCCAGGACGAACGACGTGGGGGAGGGGCCCGCGTACGGGGTGTGGTACAGGACCCGGAAGCCGACGAGCCGGCCGTCCTGGCCGAGCGGGGAGGCGGGGGCGCCCGGGGGCAGGGCGGCGAGGGTCAGCAGGTCGCCGAAGTGGGCGGTGCCGGGCGGGAGCGGGGCCGCGGTGTGGAAGGCGGGCAGGTTGCTGCCGTCCGAGAGCCGGGCGTGGCGGGTAGCGGCCCTTCGGGCGCCGGTGCCGGCGTCGAGGGGGGCTCCGGTGGCGGGGTCGAGGCGGGCGCCCGTGGCGGGGTCGGCCGGCACCCAGCTGCCCGCCGAGCCGAAGACCTCGGTGGTCCACAGCTGCCGGCCGTCGCTCATCTGGACGTCGTGGGAGCCGATGCCCTCGCGGCCGCCGGGCCGCAGGACCCGTTCGCCGTCGTACCGCCCGCTGCCGTCCGGGGTCTCGAACTGGTAGCCGAGCCCGCCCTGGATCATGCCGCCGTAGCGGCGCAGGCCGAGTTTCTCCTCCGGCTCGAACACCTCGTCCGGGCGGTCGGACCAGAAGGCCAGCTCGCCGAAGGATCTGGCGTCGCCGCGGCAGGCCCAGCTGACGAGGAAGCGGCCGCCGACGTAGTGCACGGCGTGGGCGGCCGCGTCCTCGGGAAGGCGGAACGTGCAGGTGGCGCGGGTGCCCGCGTGGTCGACGGCCACGGCCCGGTCCCGGCCGTGGACGGTGAGCACCGGCCAGGTGGAGGTGACCCCCGTGACCCCGGTGGCTTCGGTGCTTCCGGTGCCCCCGCCGGCGTCGAAGCCGGCGACGGCCTCCTCCAGCGCCGGCCAGCCCCATTCCTCCGGCAGTCCGGCGCGCAGGGCACGGGTGAGCGGGCCCGTGAGGTCGAGGGCGGCGAGCGCCTCCTCGATGCCGTCCAGCGCGCGGGCGGTGGGCCGGTCCAGCAGAGCGTCGAGTTCGCGGACGGCCTCGTCGGCGGCGGCCAGGCCACCGCCGCGCAGGGCGTCGAGCAGGGCCTCGACCCGGCCGTGCACCTCGGCGGTGATGCCGGGGTTGCGCGGGAGCCGGGTGATCGCCGTCCCGGAGCCGCGCAGTCCGGCGTGGACGGTGCCCTCCAGGCGGGCGCCGAAGACGGGGTCGGCGGCCAGCGCCAGCAGGTCGCGCCGCAGGTCGCCGTCGCGCAGGGCGAGCGGCACGGCCGGCCCGGGATCGGCGACGGCGATCCCTTCGGCGAGGCAGGCGTCGAGGAGCTCGGCGTCCAGGCCGGGCCACTGGTAGCGGTCCTCGTGCAGGGTGAGGGGCGCGGCGGCCCGCAGCCGCGGGGCGAGCCGGGTGAGCACTTCGAACAGCTCGTCAGGCAGCGGCTGCCGGGTCACACCGCCCCCGCCGGCGGGACGGTGCGAGTAGCGCTGCGCGTACCGGCCGAACCATGCGCCGGGGCCGCCCTGCGGGACGATGCGCCCGGCGACTGCGGCGTCGACGGCGCCGCAGTCGAGGAGCAGCCGCAGCCAGGCGGAACCGTCGCCGCGGGTCTCGGGGAAGAGGTCCAGGAGCAGGGCGTCGGTGGCGTCGCCCTGCGGGTGGGCGGCGAACAGCTCGCGGGCGGCGTCGAGCAGCCGGTCGGGGACGGCCTTGCCCTGCGCCGCGCCGAGCACGTGGCCGAGCACGCGGGCCTCCTCGGCGGGGCCGAGCCCGGCGGCGCGGGCCGAGAGCCGGACGCGGCGGGCCAGGTCGGCGGGGAGGTCGGCGGGGGACGCGGCCCACGCGCGCAGGACCCGTACGTACTCCTCGTGGGCGGCGGCCGGCTCCGAGCGGTCGGCCAGCCAGGCCTGGTGCTCGCCGAGTGCGGCGGCGGGCAGGGCGCCGCCGGCGGCGAAGACGAGCACGTTGGCCCGGTGCCAGTCGGGGTCGGGGGCAAGTCCGTTCGTGCGCTCGGCGGTTCGGGCCAGGGTGTAGGCGCGGGCGGCGGAGCGGGCGTGCCAGGCGATGAGCCGGTGTCCGACGGTGTCCCAGAACCAGGGCAGGTGGGCCGGATCCAGGCCCCGTACGCGCCGCTCCAGACCGTCGACGAAGCGGCCGGGCTTGTCGTGGGCGCGGTGGATGCCGCGGCGCACCTCGTCGAGCAGCCCGGTCGCGGTCTCCTCGGCGGCGGGGCCCTGGAGGCGGGCCCAGTCGGTGTAGGCGGTGGAGGACTGCGGGTCGGCGGGCGCCGCGATCTGGATCTTCATGCACCCGATCCTGGCACGCCCGTCCGACACCGTCCGCGGCAGCCGCCGGGACCGCCACACCCGTGCGACACCGACCCGCGGCGGCATCCGGTACCGCCGCGGCCCCGGCTTCCCCGCCCTACAGCGACTCAGCGCGTGTACAGCCGAGGCCGGGGCACGTACGCGACCGCCACCAGCAGCACGACGGCCGACGCCACCGTCAGCAGCCCGGCCACCGGCCAGCCGGCGTGCACCCAGGCCGCGCCCGCCACGCCGCCCGCGAACATCGCCCCGACCGAGGCCGCGCGCCGGACGGTCGCGGTCGGCCCGCGGGCGAGGAGGACGTCGTGGCCGAGCGCGGACCCGGCGACGAGGGTGGTCATGGCCCGGGTGACCAGGGTGGTGGGCAGGTCGGGGACCTGCACCCGCAGTGTGGTGACGTTGCGGACGCCCATCGCGGTCGCAAGCACGGCGATGGTGGCGAGGTGACGCGGGGTGGGGGCCCGGTGAACGGGGTGCAGGCCCCAGGCGGTGGCGGCGGCCGCCGCCACCAGCAGCGCCTCCGCCACCAGCGCGATGACGAACCACCGGTGCCGGTCGGTCTCCAGCCGGGTCTCCAGGCGGGACCCGAACAGGGCCCCGGCGAGGAACGCCGCGAGGGACACCGCCGGCGCCGCCACCGACAGCCCGCCCTCGCCCACCAGGCCGAAGCCGAGGAAGAGGACGTTGCCGGTCTGCATGGCCGTGAACACCGGCCCGAGGGTGAGCAGACTGGCGGCCTCCACCAGCCCCGTCGCCACCGTCAGCACGACCATGTACGGAACCAGCGCCACAGCGGCCTTCGCCTGCACGTCCCCTCCCGAGCGGCCCTGGGCCACCGACGGGCGACCCGCCTCCAGTCTCGGCGCCGTTGCCCGCCCCTCGCCGCGCCGTGGACCGCGTCGCGCCGCACACCGCACCTTCGGCGCAAGCGACCGGGCGGCCGGGGGAGCGGCCGAGCATCAATAACGTACAGTGTACGTAGAGAAGGGAGTGGAACCATGTCCTCACGAACCGTCAACACCCCCGCCCCGAAGCCCTCCCGGGTGCAGCCGCCCGGCAAACCGCCGCTGTCCGCCCGGCTGATGCGGGCGACCTGGCGCGGCCTGCCGGCGAAGCGCTACGAGGTCGGCCTGGAGCAGGGGCTGCAGGTGCCGGCCGCCGACGGCAGCCCGCTGATCACCGACCACTACTTCCCGCGCGGCGAGGGCGACTTCCCGACGCTCCTCGTGCGCTCCCCCTACGGGCGGGGCCTGCCGTGGTCCCCGATGTACGGCGTGCTCTTCGCCGAGCAGGGCTTCCACGTGATCCTGCAGAGCTGCCGCGGAACCGGTGGGTCCGGCGGCCGGTTCCACCTCTGGCGCAACGAACCCGCCGACGGCCGGGCCGCCGTGGCCTGGCTGCGCGAACAGCCCTGGTTCGACGGGCGCCTCGCCGCCATCGGCCCCAGCTACCTCGGCTACGTCCAGTGGGCCCTGGCCCTGGATCCGCCGCCCGAGCTCAAGGCGATGGTCGTCCAGCTCGGCCTGCACGACCCCCGGGCCCTGTTCCACGCCGGAGGGGTGCTCCACCTGGACACCGCCCTGGCCGTCGGCGCCGGCATGACCTACCAGCACCGCGGCACCGGCCCCTTCCTGAGGGCCACGATGCGCCTGCAGCGGAACCTGCGCGCCATCACCACGGCCCGGCCGCTGCGCAGGGCGTACGAATCCGCGCTGGGCGAAGTGCCCTGGCTGGACGGGGTGATGACGCACCCCGACGCCGACGACCCGTACTGGGACGGCGCCTCCCTCGCCCACGCCGCGGACCGGACGACCGTACCGACCGCCCTCGTCACCGGATGGCACGACGTCCTGGCCGACCAGGTCTTCGAGCAGTACGACGGGCTGCGCCGCGCCGGCTGCGAGACCACCCTCCTCGTCGGACCCTGGACCCACACCTCCGCCCTGCAGCAGGGCTGGCCCGCGGTCTTCGCCGAAAGCCTGGCCTGGCTGCGCGCCCACCTCGACGACGACCGCTCCGCGCTCCGGCCCACCCGCGTGCGGGTGCACATGAGCGGGGCCGAGGAGTGGCAGGACGTGCTCGACTGGCCGCTGCTCACGCCCCGCACGGCCTGGTACGCGACCCCCGACGCCCATCTCAGCCCCCACGCCCGGCCCTCCGCCGAGCCGGCCCCGCTCACCGCCTTCCGCTACGACCCCGCCGACCCCACCCCTTCCGTCGGCGGCCGCCTGCTCTCCCGCACCGCGGGCGCCCGCGACAACCGCGCGCTGGAGACCCGCGACGACGTCGTCACCTTCACCGGGCCGCCGCTGACGGCCCCCGTGGAGATCCTCGGCCCGGTCACGGCGCGGCTGGCGCTGTCCACCGACACCGGCCACTGCGACGTCGTGACCCGCCTGTGCGACGTCTCCCCCGAGGGCCGGTCCACGAACGTCTGCGACGGCGTCGCCCAGGTCCGGTCCACCCCGGACCTACCGACCGAGGTGACCGTGTCGATGTCCTCCGCGGCCCACCGTTTCGCCGCAGGCCACCGCATACGCTGGCAGATCAGCGCCGGCGCCCACCCCCGCTACGCCCGCAACCCCGGCACGGGCGTACCACGCGCCGAGGCCACCGAGTTCACCCCCACCCGCATCACCCTCCACACCCCTTCGGCCCTGCTCCTCCCCGAACGCTGAGAACACCGCCTGCCCGCCGCGGAGTTACAGGGGCGGCATGGGTCTAGGGGGACAGGGCGGTGCCGAGGGAGGCGGCGGCCAGGGGTTTCGGGGCGCCCTCCTCGTAGAACACGTCGAGCGCGGTGATCACGAAGCCCGCGGCCGTCAGCATGCCGACCGTCGACCGGGTGAGGTGGCAGCCGCCGAGCAGCCGCTTGTTGACCGGCTCCAGGCGCCGCTGCCAGCGGCGTACGCCCTCGTCCTCCGCCGGGGCCAGGCCGTGCTCCAGGAAGTGCAGGGTGCCGCCCGGCTTGAGGGTGCGCCGCAGCTCGCCCAGCGCCGCCACCGCGTCCGGGATGGTGCACAGCGTCCAGGTGGACAGGGCCGTGTCGAACGTGTCGTCCTCGAAGGGCAGCGACTGCCCGTCCAGGCCGGCCCGCCGTACGGGGACGGGGGACGCCAGGACCCGGTCGCGGGCCAGCCTCCACCCGACGTCGGAGGGCTCGACCGCGGCCACGCCGGTGACGGCCGGCGGGTAGAAGGGGACGTTGTGCCCCGTGCCGAAGCCGATCTCCACCACCTCGCCGTGCAGCCCCGCGCACACCCGCCGCCGCAGCGGCCGGGCGACCTCGGCGCCGCAGGCGACGTTCACGATCCGTGGCAGGACCTGGTCCGCGTACCAGCCCATCGCGGCCTCCCTCTCCCGTCGCACCAGCATGGCACCGCAACGGGCCGCACGTCCGTCGGCCGCCCGCCCGCCGCCGGCGGTACGACCGCCGCCTCCCCCGTCCGGGGTAGGCCGGTCGGGACGCGCGCAGGACGTCGGCGCCGCGTGGGTAGCGGCCTGGACCATCGCCAGGTCACCGCCGTACGCGGCGGCCGGCCCCGGGTGCGTCGAGGCGCTGAGTGGTAACCGCGGAACGGACCGGTTGGCCCTGACGGGTGGGCCGGCGCACTGCGCGAGCGTGGCGGTCGTGGGATGCGGGCCGGCTCGTGCTGCAATGCGCCGGGTCACTCGTCTGTTCCGCGATCGGGAGGCCGCCATGCACCACCGGTGGTCCGGGGCGCTGCCCTCGCCGTTCTCCCGGCAGGTGGGCCTGCTCGCCGGAGCGCTCGCCGCAGGCCTGCTCAGCCTGCTGCTCTACGCCGTCCACTGCGCCGAACCGGCGGCCGTGGTCGGCTCCGGGCTGATGGTCTTCGGGGCCGCAGCACTGGTCGGGGGAGGCATCGGCTTCCTCTTCGGCGTTCCCCGCACGATCTCGTCCGGCGACGCGCCCGGGGGCGACGGTGACGGGGCGGGCATCGCCGCCACGACGACCCTCTACGAGCCCAACACGAACCTGGAACAGGTCTCGGACTGGTTGACCAAGCTGCTGATCGGCGCAGGGCTGACGCAGCTCCCCGCTCTGGGGCAGGCCTTCCGGCGGCTGGCGTCGGCGCTGGCGCCCGCCCTCGGCGGACGGCCGGACAGCGCGGCCTTCGCCGGGGCCCTGGTGGCGGGCTCCTTCGTGTTCGGCTTCCTGTGCGGCTGGCTGGCCACCCGGCTGTACCTCGCACCGGCGCTGCGGGGAGCCGACGTCCGGGTGCTGGCCTACCTGCGGCAGGCGAACCGGGCCGAGTCGACCGGCGATCACGCCTCGGCGGACGAGCTCCGCTCCAGGGCGGCCGCGACCCTGCAGGGCAGCCTGCGCCCCTGATGCTGCGGCAAGTCGTCCCGGCACCGGTGAACGTCCGGGCCCGCCCGCCGGTATGACATATGTAACGAGTCGTCAGTGAACCGCTTCCTCCCGGAGGTTGAGAAGGGGGGCGGGCGGTTCGTCCCGGTGGAGGACGAAGCGGGGTGGAACGCGGCGGAAGAATCGGGGTGTTCGTGATCACCAGGCCCGGCACCCGGGCCGCCGACCCAGGAGAGACCCGTGGACCACTCCCGCCCCGGCCGTTCCCGCCCCCGCCGCCCCCGTCGGCTGCGCCGTGCCGCGGCGGCGAGCGCCGTCGCCGTCGCCCTGCTCGCCGGTCTCGCCCCCACCGCGTTCGCCGCCGGCCCGGACACCGCCGTTGCGGCCGCTCCGGCCGCCGGCCGCCTCGACCGGGCGGAGCTCGACAAGAAGCTGCGGGCCGTCCACGAAGCCGGAATCTACGGCATCTACTCGACGGCCCGGGACGGGCAGTCCCGCTTCGACGGGGCGGCCGGCTTCGCGGACGTGGACACCAAGCGCCCGGTCCGCCCGGACTTCCGGCACCGCGTCGGCAGCGTCACCAAGACCTTCACCGCCGTCGCCGTGCTCCAGCAGTCCGCCCGGGGACGCGTCGAACTCGACCGGCCCGTGGGTGACTACGTGCCCGAGCTGCTGCCGGGAGAGCGCGGCCGCAAGGTGACCGTACGCATGCTGCTCAACCACACCAGCGGCATCAACGACTACATAGCGGACGCCTTCCCCTCCCTCCTCAAGGGCACCACCGAAAGCCTCGACGACCACCGGTTCCGCACGGTGCGCCCGGCCGAGCTGATCGGATACGGGGTGGCCCGCCCGCAGCTCAGCGAACCCGGTGCCGAGTGGCACTACTCGAACACCAACTACGTCCTCCTCGGCGAGATCCTGCGCAAGGTCACCGGTCAGGATCCGGAGCGGGTCATCACCCGGGACGTGATCCGCCCGGCCGGCCTGCGGAACACCTACTTCCCCGGCACCGACCCGAAGATCCACGGCCCGCACGCCCGGATGTACGAGAGCTTCTACGGGCTGATCGACCCGCCGCGCGACTACAGCGACTACAACATGACCTGGGCGGGTACCGCGGGCGCGCTCGTGTCGACCACGCAGGACCTCAGCACCTTCTACCGGGCCCTGCTGAAGGGCGACCTGCTGCCGCGGGCCCAGTTGGACCAGATGCGCACCACCGTGGACGTCAAGACCCCGTCCGGGGAGGTCGCCATGCGCTACGGCCTCGGCATCTACTCCATGGACACGCCGTGCGGGCCGGCGTGGGGCCACGACGGCGCCGTCTTCGGCGCCGGGACGTGGGTGCTGTCCAGCCCCGAGGGCAGGCGGCAGTTCGCGATCGGCTACAACCTGATGAAGTACCAGCGCCTCAACGAGGCCGGCACGGAGCTGCTCGACCACCCGGCCGACGCCGCGATGCGGGCGTACAAGGACCAGGCCCTGTGCGGCAGCACGGCCCCGGCCCCGACTCCGGCCCCGGCCGCCCCCGTGCCCGACGCCAAGCGCGGTGGCCCGGCGGTTCCGCCGCTCCTCGACGCCCCGGCGGCCCTGGTCGCCCCGCGCGCCGCGCAGCGACGCTGACGCGCGCCGGGCACCGGCGCGCCGCCCCGCACCCCGCACCCCGCACCCGGGCACTGCGGGGTGCGGCCGTTTATCCGGGGGCGGCGGGGAAATGCCCAGGGCGTACCGCCCGTACCGCGCGTACTGCCTGTCCTGCTTTCACCGTGCACGGGGAGACCTGATGAGCCACCGTCCCGCCGCCCCCACCTCCCTCGCCGCCGTCGTCGCGGCCGTGGCGACCGCCGCCCTGGCGGCGCCTGCCGCCGCCGCGGACGGGCCCGCGTTCCTGGACGCCCGCGAGCTGCCGCGGCAGACCGGCACGGCCTGGCACGCCGGCCCGGTGACCGCCGGGGTCCCCGACCCGCTGCCGTTCTGCGTCGGCGAGGCACTGCCCGGAGCCACCTCACGGCACCGCGCGTTCTGGACGGACCTGGACACCAACGCCGTCCAGGTCACCGTCGTGGAGCGTGACGAGGCCGCGGCGCGCTCGCTGGCCGCGCTGTTCGACGCGGCGGTCAAGAGCTGCGCGGACCGCGTGGCGCAGCAGGATCCGGACGTCAAGGCCGAGTGGCGCGACTTCGGCCGCGTCGAGGTCGAGGAGGGGGCGCGCGTCCAGGGCGTACGGACCGCGCACGCGTGGGCCGGCAACGACGTCCACCTCTTCGCCGTCGGCAGGGACGGGCGCACCGTCACCGTCGTGCACTGGGGCCGCATGGGCACCTTCCAGGACGCCCCCGTGAACGCCTTCAAGAACACCACCCGCACCGCGGTGAACAAGCTCTACCGGGGCTGACCGCCCCTCCGCCCCCCCGCACCGCCGGCCCCGGCGGATCCCGGCCCCGGTCAGCGCCGGCGGGGGCTGGGATATCGTCCCCGGCATGAAGATCATCGACCTCGGCGTCGGCGACCCGCGCCTGACGTCCGACCTGCTCCCCGTCCTGCGTGAGCTTCGCCCCCACCTCACCGAGGAGCTCTTCCGCGAGGTGTACGAGCGCGGCCACGACCAGGGCCTCCGCTTCACCGCCGGATACGCGGACGACGGGGCGTGCGTCGCCGCGGCCGGCTGGCGCATCGTCGACACCACCAGTTGCCTGCGCAAGCTCTACGTCGACGACCTGGTGACGTCGCAGGCCGCCCGCTCGACCGGTGTCGGCCACGCGGTGCTCGCCCACTTGGAGGCGCACGCCCGCGCCGCGGACTGCTACGAGTTCAGCCTCGACTCGGGCACCCACCGCACCGGCGCCCACCGCTTCTACCTCCGGGAACGCCTCGACATCGTCGCCTTCCACTTCGCCAAGGAGCTGAAGCCGCTGGAGGGTTAGGGCGGGGCATGGATGGGCCCCGCCCGGGGGTGCGTCCGGGCGGGGCCGGGGGCCTCTCCGCGGGGGAGGGGGAGGGCCGCCGTGCGCCCAGCATTGCACTGTTTCCGGCCATGCAACAGGGGTGTTGGCCGGAAAGAGTCAGCCGGGGTCGGTGCGTGCCACGGCCCGCCGACGTCGCCGCGTCCGACCCCGCTACGGGGCGCAGTGGTAGGCGAACGCCACCGCCGCCGTGCGCCGGGCCGGCTCCAGCAGCTCCAGTTGCGCCTTCGCCGGGTAGTTCCCCGTGCCCTGGAAGGTCCACTCCAGGTGGAGCCTGGCCTCCTGCTGCCCCCGGGCCACCCGCTCCGTCAGCCGCTCGGAGCGGGTGCCGTCGCTGCGGATCCACCGGTAGGCCAGGGTCCCGGGGCGGCCGTCCGTCCGTACGACGGCCACCACATCGGCGGTCGCCCCGCACCCCGGTCCGGCCGGATCGGTGGTCACGGCCACGTCCCGCACCGCGACGCCAGGCCCGTACTGCTGCCAGCACAGGCAGCCGAGGACGCCGGCCAGTACGGCGCCCGCGAGGGCGTACCGGCGCAGACCGCCCCCGGGCCGGCGGGTGGGCGCGGGTTCCGGCACGACCGGGAACGGTGCCACGGCGGCGGCGGTCACCCCTGGACCGAAGCGCAGCACGGAGCCGTCGACCCGGTCGGGGGCGACGTCCGGCCGTTCGGCGGGTGGCCCGCTGATCCAGTGGCTGCCGAGCGCGGTCGCGCTGTACTCGTCGTCGTTGCTCATCGGATGTCGCACCGCCTGATCAGGAACTGCTGGACCGCTGCCCCGCCGCCCGCCGCGGGCGTCGTCGTGGCGCGTACGCCCCAATAGCAGCCCGTGCCGCGGAACGTGAGGGTCCGGGCGGTCGCCGCCGTGGAGGAGGGGAAGGACATGGAGCCCTCGGACGCGCCGAGCGAGTCCCGGGCGTCGCTGCTGAACGACTCCAGCCGGACGGTCGCCGGGCCGGAGGCGTCCACGGACAGCGTCACCTGCGCCGCGGTGACACCGGTCTGCCGGAACGAGGTCACGCTCACCGCCCTCACCTTCACCGCCGGGGAGGGCGTGGGGGACGGGGGCGGGGTGGTCGGCGGCGCCGCCGTCGGCTGGGCCGGGCCGGTCGGTGCCGGCGAGCCCGGGCCGGGGCCCGGACCAGTCGGCGCCCCCGCGGAGGCCGACGCCGAGCCGGACGGCGACGCGGACGGTGAGGCCGACGCGTCGGACGTGGCCGGGGCCGAGGGGGACGCCGATCCCGACGGTGACCCCGACGGGACCGGCCCGCCCGTCGGCGGCGGCGCGCTGGTCGTCGCGAAGGAGCTCAACGCGGCGGCACCGACCGGCCGGTCCGTGGCCGCCGCCTGGGTGACGACCACCAGCAGACCCAGCACCAGCGCCACGCCCGCGCCCAGCCAGCCGCGCCGCCCGGGCGCCCACAGCGAGGTCGTGGCGAACGCCGTGGTGGTCGCCGGTGCGCCGCCCGCCGAGGGGACAGCAGCGGCAGCAGCGCGGCCAGCGCCGCCAGCTTGCGCTGCCCGCGCTCCTCCCAGTCCGGGCCGTACGCGCCGCGGGCCACGGCCTCCAGCTCGGCCACGAACGCCTCGGCATCCTCCGGGCGCTCGTCCGGCCGCTTCGCCAGGCCCCGCCGGATCAGCGGGCGCACCGGCTCGGGGGCCTCGGACTCGGGGACCGGGGCCTCGGCGTGCTGGAGCGCGAGCTCGGCGAAGTTGTCTCCGGCGTACGGCTTGCGCCCGGTCAGGCACTCGAAGAACGTGGCCGTCGCCGCGTACACGTCGGCCGCCGGGGAGGCGGGCCGGCCCTGCCACTGCTCGGGCGCCATGTACGCGGGCGTACCGGCCACGCCCGGCGTGGCGCCGTGGTCCGTGGCGATGCCGAAGTCCACCAGCTTGGACGAGCCGTCGGCCGCCACCAGCACGTTCTCCGGCTTGTAGTCGCGGTGCACGACGCCGGACCGGTGCGCGGCCGCCAGACCCAGCAGGGAGCCCTTCAGCACGACCAGGGCCGCCTCGGGGCCGGTGCCGCCCTGCCCGGACTGCTTGAGCAGCTCGCGCAGCGCGACGCCGTCGACGAGCTCCATCACGATCGCGGCGCCGTCGGGCGCCTCCACGTACTCGTACAGCCCGACGACGTACGGCGAGCGGAGACCGCCGAGCAGGCGGGCCTCCGCCCGGAAGCCCTGGACGAACGCGGGATCGCCGCGCAGCCGGTCGTTGAGGTACTTCACCGCGACGGGAGTTCCCGTCCCGTCGTGCACCGCCAGTACGACCCGGCCGCTGGCCCCCGAGCCGAGTTCCCTGGTCTCCGTGTACCCGGGGACCACCCACGCCTTCATCTACCCGCCCCCTCGCTGTGGGTCCCCCCTGGAACCCGGGCGAACGAACACGGGATCTTCGATGTGGGTGCCGTCGTCTTCAGCGCCGTGCCGCGCTGTCGCGTACGGCGTCGTCGCGCAGCGCCGGGAACGGCGCCCGGCCTGCAGCGGGGTCATGATAGGGGCAGTCGGTGACGGCCACCGCGGAGGGGCCTCCGGGGGCCGGCCCCGCCGGGCGGCGACGGTCCGCCGCCCGGCCTGGAGCCGTTCAGAACGCCGCGTACCCGGACCTGACCTGTGCGAAGGCGTTCATGGCCCGGATTCCCGGCGCCGGGGCGGCGGCGTCCGTGAAGGACATCACCGTGCCCAGCGAGTCCGTCAGCGACTTGAGCTTCTCCAGCGTCACCCGGTCGTCGACGAACTCCTCGGCCGGATGGGCGTCGTGGACCTGCTTGAGGACCCGGATGTGTTCGGTGAGCCTGCGCCCGGCGGCGGCGCGGTCGTTCTCGTACAGGTCGTCCAGCGCGTGGTAGGTGACCTCGCTGGTCCGCAGTCCCACGGCGTGCACGAGTACCGTCTCCTCGGCGAGCAGCGGCCCTTCCGCCAGGATGATGCTGCGGCTCCGGCTCTCCCGCGCGACGGTGTCCGCGTACTGCACGGTCGCCGTGCCGAGGCCGTCCGAGTCCGCCCGGCCGTCCGGCACCTGCACCTCCAGGACCACCCAGTACGTCTCGCCGAACGCCAGGTCGGGGGCGAAGATCCGGATCCCGTGTTCGTCGGTGATCAGGTCGGGCAGCACGGCGGTGCCGTACTCCGCCAGTGCGAACCGGGCCGCCGCCTCCGCCTCGCGGAACACACCGGCCCGCGCCCTCGGGTCGGACACCAGGTCGTGCCCGTACAGGTGCCACACCACGACCTCCGGGTCGATGTCGATCCGGAGCTGGATGTCGATGGCGGCCAGGTGGTCGCGCCGTTCCAGGTCCTCCAGGAGCCCGGTGCCGACCTCCTCGGGACGGGTGACGAAGGTGGCGTGCCCGCCGGCGGTCCCGGCGAGAGCGGACAGCTCGTCCATCCGCGCGTCCCCGCCGAAGCCGAAGCAGGAGACGGTCAGGTCGCCGCGCAGCCTGACCGCGAGGTTCTTGCGGATGACCGTCCAGTTCGTCTCGCCGGAGGTCGGGTCGCCGTCCGAGAACAGGTACAGCCGGTTGATGGTGCGGGCGGTGCCGGCCCGGCGGCCGATCTCCGCGATCCCGTACTGGATGCCGAGGTTGATGTCGGTCCCGCCGTCGGCCTTCATACCGGCGACGAGCTGCGCGAACCGCTCGGGCGGCAGGTCGTCCTTGCGGGTGGCCGGGAGGAGGGTGGAGACGTTGGTGGCGAACGTGACGATCCCGAGGGTGTCGGTGGGCCGCAGCCGCCGGTGGATCTCCTGGAGGGCCGCCTTCACCGTGTCGAGCTTGCTGCCCGCCATGGAGATGCTGGTGTCGACGACGAAGACGAGGTTGACCGGAAGGGGCTCCTCGGGCGGCGCCGCCGCGCCGGTCGGCGCCGCGCCGGCCTTGAGGGCGATCTCCACGAAGTGGGTGGTGGCCTCGTGGGCCTTGGAATCGCCGGGCACCGCCACGAGGCCGTGGCTGACGGCGACCGCCTCGCCCCCGTCAGGCCCGGGCACCTGGTCGGTGCGCGAGGCGACGAAGTCGTCGAAGCGGATCTGGTCCTGCCCGATCAGGACACCGTTGTCGATGAGCTCCGTGATCCCGAGGTGGGCCCGGGTGCCGTAGGCGGTGGTGCGGCGGATGAAGAGGCCGTCACGGGGGAGGGGCTGGCGGGGGTCGCGGCGGGGCGGGTCCGGCTCGCGGGGCGGACGCACGAAGGCCGGGCCCGTGAAGTCGGGTGAGGCGTTGTGGTCGCCGACCGTGAGCCGGGCAGCGAGGGCGTCTCCGGTGACGCGGAAGCGGCGGCGAGGGGCGTCCGCCGCCGCATCGGGGGTGTCCCACGCGGCTTCGTCGGACACCTCCGGCCCGGCTGCAGGTTCAGGCCCCGGATCCATGCGACGTGCTGTCGGACGCGAGCGGAGGTAGCCGCGCCGCTCGTCCACCCCCTGCGACTCCTGCTCCAACCCCACCCGCCCCGCCGAGTGGACGACCGCGCCCCGGCTCAGCCAGCGCCAGACCGGGCTCTCGTGGCGGTGCGGCCGCCCGTGGACGTCAGGGCCCCAGGTGAACGCCGCGGGGTGGATCACGACCGTGACGCCGACCGCAGCAGGGCCGGAGCGGAGTTCCTCCTGCACGAAGTCCACGTACGACGGGTAGTCCCGGATGCGGCCTCCGGGCCGCAACCCCAGCCCCTGCGCGTACCTCTCGCAGGCTTCCGTACGGCGCCACTCCTCGTCCGGGAGCAGGCTGAGCGGGGCGAACGGGTCGGTGATCAGGAGCACCGCCTCGTCACGGGCCCAGTGCCGTACGGAGACGTCCGCGGCGGGCCCGGACTCCTCGTCGCTGACGACGAGCGTGGCGCCGAGGGCGATGAGGGCGTCGACCAGTTCATGGCCCCCTTCGAGGAGCGGCCGGAGCAGTGGGCGGTGGCCGGGGAGCGCGGACTGCACGAGTACGGCGGCGCCCGGGTACCGGTCCAGTAAGGAGTCCACCTCGTCCGGTTCGCGGGCCGTCCCCTCCGCCAGGCGCAGCCCCCGTATCCGGGCCCGGCGGCGGATCTCCTCCTCGGCCTGTGGGGCGGCCCAGTGCCAGGGGCCCGGTCCCGAGGGCCGCGGGACGTAGAGCACGGCGGGGGAGCCGTATGCGGAGCCCCCGAAGTCGATCGTCATGCGCACCTTCTCCGAATTCCTGATTCCGTGTTCCGTGTTCCGTGTTCCGGCGCGGTGATCCGTCTGCCGGTGTACGAGGGGTCGGGGCGGCACGCCTCAGCGGGACGCGGCTCGGCCGCCTTCCCGGGCGGGCAGCGGGCAGCGTTCGTCAAGGGCGGTGTTGGTCCGTACGCCGACCTCGAACATCCCCTCGGCCCGCAGCCGTCGCAGCCAGACGTCCAGCTCCTCGCTGAGGCCCTGACCGGCTTCGGCGAGCCGCACGGCCCGGCCGAGGTCCGCCGGGTCCTGGCCCACGAGCAGGATCCTGATCTTCAGCGCGAGGGCGTGCGGGTTGCGCGGTTCGAGCTTCAGCGCCTCGTCCACGTAGCCGGCGGCCACCGCGGTGTTCCCGCCGGCCAGTGCGATCCGGGCCTTCCAGTACCAGAACTCCTCGGAGCTGCGGTCCGTGCCCGGAGCCTCCAGTGCCCGTTCGGCCTGCGCCGGCTCGCCAGCGGCCACCAGCCGCGCCACCCGGGCCAGGGTCCGTTCCTCGGCGGCCCCTGCGTCCGGCCCCCTGCGTCCCGGGTTCACGAACCGGCCCGTCAGCAGGAGTGCCAGCAGCAGGAAGGCGAGCAGGACCCCGACCAGCACCATGAACCGCTTCGCCCCCGCCCCCTCCGCGAGCGTGGCGAAGATTCCGAGGATGGCGATGGCGAAGGTGAAGGTGATCACGGCTCCGAAGAGTCCGGTGGCCTGCGCGGGCGTCAGCGTCCGGAACATCTTCTGCCGGATGAGACTGCGGACGAAGTCCCGGTAGACCACGAACAGAACGCCGAGGGCCACGCCCCCCAACCCGGCGATCGCGCCGAGGAGTTGAAAGTCCAACATGCCACGGACTGTAGGACCTCGGGCCAGGGCCACGCAGGCATACGACCCGAGATCCCACCGTGGGGGAGGGGGAAGCCGTGACTTGTCGGCGCTGTGCCGCCGCTCCACTATGGGGCGGTGACGATCTCGTCAGGGAGCCGGCTCCGTGGCGACGGGTGAACAGGCGGAAGGGAACGGAATGACATCCCGCAGTGGCCGGGGACCGGTCATCGCCGTGCTGGCGGACGACCTCACCAGTGCCGGCGACGGCGCAGCGCCCTTCCGCCGGACCGGCCACGACGCCCGCATCCTCTTCCGCCTCCCGGCGGCGCCCGCGGCAGCGGCCGGTCCGCCCGGCGGCGTGACCGCGATCGACCTCGGGACGCGCGTCGCCGACGAGCGGACCGCCGTCGCCCGTATGCGGGAGGCCGCCCACCGGTACGCCGGCGCCGACCTGCTGCTGAAGACGGTCGACTCCACCCTGCGGGGGCACGTCGCGGCGGAGATCCGAGCCGCCCGCTCCGGCTCCGGGCGCCGGGCCGTGATCGTCGCCCCCGCCTTCCCCGCCGAAGGCCGGGTGACGGTGGGCGGGGTGCAGTACGTACGGGGCGTCCCGGTCCACGAGAGCGAGTTCGCCCGCGACCCCGCACACCCCGTACGGTGCTCGGACCTCGCGGGACTGCTCCCGGAGGCCGTCCCGGCCGACCCGGACCGGGTCGCCGAACTGCCCCGGCTGACCGGCGCGGGCGCGGTGGTGGCGTACTCGGCCCGGCAGGACGCCGACCTCGACCGGCTCGTGGAGAGCGTGCCCCGCCCCGAGGAGGTGCTGTGGGTCGGCTCGCCCGGGCTCGCGGCCGCCCTCGCACGGCACTGCGCACGGGCCGCGGTCGCACCCCCTCCCGTGCCCGGTCCGGCCCGGCGGACGCTGGTCGTCGTCGGCAGCGCGAATCCCGCCACCCGCCGGCAGCTGGCCGTGCTGCGCGCCCGGGTGGACGTACGGACGGTGACCGCCACCGACGACCCCGCCGCGACGGTCGCCGACCTGGGCGCCGCGACGGCACCCGTGCTCGTCCTGCACACCCCGGACGAACGCCGGCCGCGGGACGCCGCCCGGGCCCTCGGCCGCGCCATGGCCGACGCCGTGCGCAAGCTCGCCGAGGAGGACCGGATCGACGCGCTGGTGCTCACCGGGGGAGAGACCGCCGCCGAGGTCCTCGACGCACTCGGCGCCCTCGGGGTCACCGGCATCAGCCTGGCCGACGAGCCCGAGCCCGGCGTGGCACGCGGGACCCTGCTCGGCGGCCGGACCGCCCTCCCCGTACTGGTCAAGGCGGGTGGCTTCGGCGACGACACCACCCTTGTACGCCTGTGCCGCCTCGTCCGGCAGCAGGGCGACGCCTGACGGTGCGACGGGCCGGAGGGGGCTGGGCGGGCCCGGCAGCGGTACACCGACGTGGGGTCAGGTGACCGGACGCCGCCGTTCGGCCCCGCACGGATTGCCGGGCCCCCGCGGATCCCCTGTGATGGGTCGGGGCGTCTCTGACGCCCCGTGACTCGATCTCCCGGAGGTTTCTGTGGCATTCCCCCGTTGGTGCGCGAGCCTGGCCACGACGGCCGGGTTCACCGGTTCCGTCCTGCTCGGCGCCCTCCCGTTCACTGCCGTGGAGGCACAGGCCTCCACGGTCGGCCAACCCCCGGCATGGGCAGCCTCGGTCCCGCCCCCGGCCCCCGGGCGGGCGAGCGGCGACGAGGACGACAAACGGGACGAGGGCAGGAAGCACAAGGGCGACAGGGAGAAGGGCAAGGGGAAGCGGAAGGAGCAGGAGAAGGGCCAGGAGAAGACCCAGGAGAAGGAGAAGGGCCAGGAGAAGACCCAGGAGAAGGAGAAGGCACAGGGGAAGGAGTCCGGGCCCGGCTCGGAGGCGCAGACGGGTTCCGACGCCAAGACCGGCGCGGTGTCCGGGACCGGCTCGGAAGCGAAGCCCACCGGCTCAGAGGCGAAGACCGGGGCACAGGCCAAGAGCACCGAGTCCGACGCCGAGAAGACGCGCTGCCTGGGGCTGGTCCCCTCGCCCTACCCGTACGCGCACACCGAGTTCAAGTGCAACGACTGGCGGTTCGGCCCGGCCAAGCTCCCCACGACCGGGGCGCTCGGCGCCATCCTCACCGGCTACCAGCGGTTCGGTGGGCTCACCCCGGTGGAGTTCCTCAACACGTGGTGGGACCCGACGGCCGACAGCGGGCTGGGCGCCTACAAGTACCCGAACAGCGACGGCTTCGCCCGGGACACGAGCGGCCAGATCATCGCAACGGAGACCACCCTTGAGCCGGGGCTGTTGCTGGACCGCTTCGGGGCCGAGTTCGGGAGCTTCCTCGCGCCGGCCGGCACCAAGTACGGCGAGCGCTCCATCCCGCCGTCCAACCTCAACACCCAGGATCCGCGCTGGCCCTTCGACTACCACCTCTACCGGGTGAAGAAGCCGATCCTGGTCTGCGCCGGCCCCACCCTCCCGTGGTTCGAACAGCCCGGCCTCGGCGTGCAGTACGTCACGAGCGTGAGGCCCGCGCAGGGCGACTCGTACTGCCCGAACGTCCAGACGGGCACCCGGGTCAGCAACCTCGTGGCGGACGGCTCCCTGGAACGGGCGAACTGACGCCGACGCCGAAGGGAGACCGGGGCATGGACCGCCACCGGCTGTGTGAGGCCCTGCGCGCGGCCGGGGTCCCGCCCGGCCTGTACGAGGTGCCCGACTGCCCCGGTCCTCCCGGCCTCCCCCGCGCGGAGGACCGCCTCTACCTGGCGGAGCAGGCCGGCACATGGGTGGTGGGCGTCCGCGAGCGGGGGGCGCGCACCGTGCTGGAACGGTTCCCCGACGAGGACCGGGCCTGCCGCAGCCTCCTCGCCAGGCTGACGGACGAGGGCCCGCCGCCCGTACCGCTCACCCCCGCCGAGAGCGGGATGCTGCTGCACGACGGCGAGGGCGTCCGGCGCCGCTCCCGCGAAGGACTCGCCCGGGCCCTGCGCGCCACCCGCCGACCGCCCGAAGCCGATGCCCCGGCACCCCCACCGGAACCGGAACCGGGACCGGAACCGGGACCGGGGCCGGCCCCGGACGACCACGCCCCGCCGCCCCCCGGACGCCGCACATGACGGTGCGGTCGCCGGGTAGGCGCGGTCCATGGACTCAGACCGCATGCACCACGCGGCAGTGGCCTCCGGCCCGGGACCGCTGCTCGCCGCCGTCGAACGCCTGGAACGGGCGCCGTACGCAGATCCCGTGATCCGCCGGCTCCGCCGGGCCGTACGGGCGCTGCCGCTCGGACCCGTGCGCGACGTGCTCCACGGCCGCCCGCTGGGCCACCCGGCACACCCCCTGATCGTCCAGATCCCCATCGGGACCTGGCTGTCGGCCGCACTGCTGGACCTCGGTCCGGGCCGGTGCCGAGCCGCGCACGTCCTGATCGGCGCCGGTCTCGCCGCGGCGGCGCCCGCCGCGGTGTCCGGCTGGGTGGACTGGGCGGAGCTCCCGCCCGAACAGGCCCGCACGGGCCTCGTCCACGCCCTGGGCAACACCACCGCCGTCGTGCTCTACGCGAGCTCCTTCGCGGCCCGCACGCAGGGCCGCGTCCTGCGCGGCAAGGCGCTCGGCATGGCCGGCCTCGCCGTGGTCAGCGCGGCCGGCGCGCTGGGCGGCCACCTCGCCTACCGTCAGGCCGCCGGCGCCAACCACGCCGAACAGGTCACCCACCTCGTACGGGACGGCTGGCACCACCTCGGAGCGGTGGCCGCCTTCCCCGTGGGCCGGGCCGTACGCGCCCGGGTGGACGACGTGGACGTACTCGTCGTGCGCGAGAGCGACGGCGCCGTCCGCGCGCTGGCCGACCGCTGCGCCCACATGGCGGGGCCGCTCGCGGAGGGGGAGATCGCGGACGGCTGCGTACGGTGCCCCTGGCACGGCAGCGTGTTCCGCCTGGCGGACGGCTGGAACGTCCGGGGCCCCGCCACCGCACCCCAGCCCGCGTTCGACACGCGCATCGTGGACGGGCACGTGGAAGCCAGGCTCCAGCACGGCCACCACCGACGTCCGCCGACCGGATGAGCGAGGAGGACCCCCGTGCGCGCACTGACCTGGCAGGGCCGAGAGGACGTCCGCGTCGAGACCGTTCCCGACCCCCGCATCGAAGAACCCACCGACATCATCGTCAGAGTGACCACGACCGGCATCTGCGGCTCCGACCTCCACCTCTACTCCGTGCTCGGCGCCTACCTGGACCCCGGCGACGTGCTGGGCCACGAGGCGATGGGCGTCGTGGAGGAGACCGGCCCCGAGGTCCGCACCCTCGGGCGCGGGGACCGCGTGGTCGTGCCGTTCAACATCTCCTGCGGCACCTGCTACATGTGCGGCCGGGGGCTGCACTCCCAGTGCGAGACCACGCAGGTCCGCGCACACGGCAAGGGTGCCGCCCTCTTCGGCTACACCAAGCTCTACGGGCAGGTTCCCGGCGGCCAGGCCGAATACCTGCGCGTTCCCTTCGGCGACACCCTGCCGGTGAAGGTCCCCCCGGAGCCGCCCGACGAGCGCTACGTCTACCTGTCCGACGTCCTGCCCACGGCCTGGCAGGCGGTGGAGTACGCCGAACTGCCCCGGGACGGGACCCTCACCGTCCTCGGCCTCGGTCCGATCGGCCAGATGTCCGCGCGGATCGCCCAGCACCGCGGCGCCCGGACCGTCATCGGGATCGACCTCGTCCCCGCGCGCCTCGCCCGGGCCCGCAGCCAGGGAGTCCACACCCTCGACCTGCGCGCCCACGGACCGGACGGCGTGCTCGAAGCGGTCCGCGACCTCACCGACGGGCGCGGTACGGACTCGGTCATCGACGCGGTCGGCATGGAGGCCCAAGGCGGTCTCGCCGCGTCCCTCGCCCAGAAGATGACCGCACGGCTGCCCGACGCCGTCGCCCGACCCCTCATGGAGCGCGTCGGGATGGACCGCCTGACCGCCCTGCACACCGGCATCGAACTCGTCCGCCGCGGCGGCACCCTGTCCGTCTCGGGCGTCTACGGCGGCGCCGTCGACCCGATGCCCCTGCTCACCATGTTCGACAAGCAGATCAGCCTGCGGATGGGCCAGGCCAACGTACGCGCCTGGACCGATGCCATCCTGCCCCTGCTGACCGACGCCGACCCCCTCGGTGTGGAGGGCTTCGCCACCCACACCCTGCCGCTTGAGGAGGCGCCCGGCGCATACGCCCGCTTCCAGGCGAAGGAAGACGGGATGATCAAGGCCCTCCTCGTCCCGTGACGGTCAGGGGAACGAACGAAAGGAGCTTCTGATGGACGACATGGACCAGGGAGGCGCCGGAGGCGCTCCCCTCCACGACGACGACCCGCAGAGCCGGCGCAGGCGCCCCACGGCCCGCGGCGACGACAAGCCGACAGCCGGCCGTGACGCGTCCGCCGAGGACCTCGCGGCCGCGTCGGGCAAGGAGGGCGAGGCCGCCGACGCGCTCAGCCCGAGTCCGCGCGCACAACGGGATTCCACCCGCAGCACGTGACCGGCTCGGTCGGCGGCACCGGTTCCCGAGGGTCACGGCGGTGACTCCGCCCAGCCCTCGGGGCCGGCGCCGCGCCATTCGACGACCTCCGGATCGCCGAGGTCGAGGGCTTCGGGAGCGGCGACGCCGGCCCGGCGCAGCAACCCGATGACGTCGCTGGGCCGGTCGGCGGTGCCGAGGAGGGCGCCGTCGTAGCGGACCTGGCGGCTCCCGTTCTCGTCGGGCGGGTGGATGGTCAGCCTCGCGGAGGTCATGGGTCCCAGCCTTGCCGCTCGGCGGTCGGCTCGCATTTCCGCGTCTTCCGTAGGAGCCTGCCCCTGTCGAAGGTTTGCGCGCCCGGACGGTGGTCAGGAGCGTGGGCAGCAGCCCTCCCGGCGGTGGGCTGGGGCTCACCCGCACGCTCGTGCCGGGGGGCCCGCTCGGCACCTGCGTGCCGGGAGGAACGGAGGTGTGCCGTGACCGGCCGCGGTGAGAGCCCCTACCGCGCCCGCGCGGGCCGGTCCGGCCTGTCGGCGCTGGACGACGCGCTGAACGACGCCATCCAGCGGACCGGCGCGTCGGCCGGCGGCCTGTACCTCTGGAACGGGCAGCGGGGCAACCTGGGGCTGGCGGTGCTGTGCGGACTGCCGGAGGAGGTGGTCCGCCCCTGGCTGCGGATCTCCGCGGCGGCTCCGACGCCCGTCGCAGCAGCGGTGCGCGAGGAACGGCTGGTGTGGGTGGGCTCCCAGGAGGACCTGGTCCGCGACTTCCCCAGGGCCGCCGCCGCCCTGCCGTACCGGTTCGCCCTGGCCGCGGCGCCGCTGCCGGGCCGCAAGGGCGTCAGGGGCGCGTTGCTGCTGCTCTGGCCCGCCAGCCACCCGCGCAGTGCCAGCCGGCGCGAGCAGCACCACATCACCGCGGCCGCCCGCCGCATCGCGCGGCTGCTGGACGGCCCCGGGCTCCCGCCCCCGGTGCCGGAGCGGCCCCGCGTCGTCCCGGTCGCACCGACCGGCCCGCACGGCGTCGACCGGGCCGCGGAGGCCGCCGCCGACTGGATCGAACGTCTGCCCGAGGGGGCGCTGGCCCTGGACCTCCAGAGCCGGATCACCTTCGTGGACGGCACCGCCGCCACCCTGCTCGGCCGTAGCGCCGCCCAGCTGCTCGGAACCCGGCCCTGGCAGTCCCTGCCCTGGCTGGAAACCCCGCTGGTCGAGGACCGCTACCGCACCGCCGTCATGAGCCGCGATCCCGTGGAGTTCACCACCCTGCACCCGCCGGACGACTGGCTGCACTTCCAGCTGTACCCGGACGCCGGCGGCATCAGCGTCCGCATCACCCCCACCGGCCGCCCCGCGGCCACGCAGCAACCCGGCCCGCAGCCCGGCGGCCGCCCGCAGACGGGCCGGATCTACCAGCTCCTGCACCTGGCGGCAGCCCTGACGGAGACCGTCGCCGTCCGCGACGTCGCCGAACTGGTCGCCGACCAGGTCCTGCCCGCGTTCGACGCCGACGCCCTGGTGCTGTCCACGGCCGAAGCCGGCCGCCTGAAGATCACCGGATCCCACGGTTACGACGCCGCCACCCTCGACCGCCTCGACGGGCTTCCCCTGGACACCGGCGTGACCCCCGCGGGGAAGGTGCTGACCAGCGGTATCCCCGCCTTCTTCGACGACGCGGAGGAGATGGTCCGCTTGTATCCGGGCATCCCTCGCATCAGCGGCAAGCAGGCCTGGGCCTTCCTCCCGCTGACGATCTCCGGACGCCCGGTCGGCTGCTGCATCCTCTCCTACGAGCGCCCCCACACGTTCACCGCCGACGAGCGAGCCGTCCTCACGTCCCTGGCCGGACTCATCGCCCAGGCCCTGGACCGGGCCCGGCTCCACGACGCCGCCCACGACCTCGCCCACGGCCTCCAGCAGGCGCTCCTGCCGCACTCCCTGCCCGACGTGCCCGGACTCGAGATCGCCGCCCGCTACCTGCCCGCCGGCCACGGCATGGACATCGGCGGCGACTTCTACGACGTGATCCAGCTCGACACCACCACCGTCGCGGCCGTCATCGGCGACGTCCAGGGGCACAACGTCGCCGCCGCCGCGCTGATGGGCCAGGTCCGCACCGCCATCAGGGCCGCCGCCGGGGCCCCGCCCGGGGAGGTCCTCACCCGTACCGGGCGCCTCCTGGAGGACCTGGACACCGGGCTGCTCGTCTCCTGCCTCTACGTCCACTTCGACCTCGCCCACCGGCTGGCCATCCTGTCCAGCGCGGGCCACCCGCCCCCGCTGATACACCGCCCCGGCACCCGCCCCCAACTCGTGGACCTGGACCCCGCTCCGCTCCTGGGCGCCGACTCCGACACCGCGTGCCCCGTCACGCACCTGGACCTGACCCCAGGAACCCTGCTCGCGCTCTACACCGACGGCCTGGTCGAGAAACCCACCGCCGGGGGCATCGACCCGGACCGGGCCACCCTCGAACTCGCCTCCGTCCTCACCGCACGCGCCGGAGCCGACCTCGACACCCTCATCGACGCCCTCGTGCACGCCCCCGCCCCCGCCTCCCCCCAGACGGACGACATCGCCGTGCTCCTCCTGCGCATCTGAAGGGCCGCCGGCCGCCGGCCGGCGGGCTCAGGCTGCGGTGTCGGTGCGGCGCCCTACAGTCGGGCCGCATGACCACCCCGATCACCCTGATCACCTACGCAGGCGCGGCCTCGTCCCAAGCGGCGGCCGTCACCCGCATCGGCGGCGTGCCCCTGGCCGGGCCCGGGACCGCATGGCCGACCTGCGCCGAGTGCGCGGGCCCGCTGAAGTTCCTCGCGCAGATCCGCCTGGACGCGTCCGGTTCCGCCCTCGCCGGCCGCGGAAGGCTGCACACCCAGCTGCTGGTGCTGTTCGCCTGCCAGAACCGCCCGGGCTCGTGCCAGGACTGGCACCCGGCCTCCGGCGCCAACCTGGCCCTGGTCGTCCCGGCCCGCGGGCTGCGCCGCATACCGCGGCCCCGGGCCGTCGACGGCGAGAAGCTGTTCCTCGGCGCCGCCCACGCCGCCGAGCCGCAGGTCCTGGCGGACGCGGCGGACTACGACGGCGCCCGCGCGGCCTGGGCCGCCCGGACCGGACGGCGCGTGAACGACGTCCTCGGTCAGCTCGGCGGCACCCCGGCCTGGCTCCAGTACGACGAGACCCCGGCCTGCCGGAACTGCGCCGAGCCGATGAGACTGGCCGTGCAACTGCAGGAGGGGCCGGACCCCGTCACCGCCATGAACTTCGGCACCGGCCGCGGCTACGCGTTCACCTGCGGACCCTGCGCGGAGGCGATGTTCCTCTGGCAGTGCTGACCGCCCGGCCGGCCGGTCACGCCGTACGCCGCCGCCGGCGCGTGACGCCTCACGCAGCGGACCCGGCCGAAGCGTAGGCGCAGGGGCGCAGGCGTATCCGCTCCCCGTCGAACTCCACCGTCTCGCCCGGGAGGACCAGAAGCCCCGCCTCGGCCTCCGGGCACGCGCTGTCGATGCGGCGGACCTGGACAGCCGGGCCCAGGACCCCGGCCATGAACACGGTCGGGTCGATCTCCCAACCGTGACGCGCCAGCCAGCGCTCCAGTTCCTCGCTGTCGGCCGCCTCCGCCCCGCGCGGCCACGTGTACGTGCTCGCCATGCCTACCCCCTGTAGCTGGTCGGACCACCGCGGCCGATGGTGTCACCCGCCACTGACAGCGGCCCGGCATTTCGCCGGCGCGCACTCCCCACGGCCCGGACGCTCGGCTGGGCCTCGGCGGTGAAGAGGGCCCGACAGCCTGGGATCGAAGACCGAAGCCCCCGGCGAGGCTTCGATTCCTCACTTCCCGTGTGTGTGCGACACCACTCCGACACGGCGGCACACGCCCCCGGCGCGACCGGACGGGGCGTCCTCCCCCCTTCGGCGGTCATCCCGGCGGGCGCGCACCGCATGCCGTCCTCCGCGCGGCACGTCACGCTGCGACCAAGGGCAGCCATCACCGCACAGACGAGGACCGATCCATGTCCCACCTCCGGCATCTCGGCGTCATCACCGGGGCGGCAGTTCTGCTGCTCACGGCCACGGCCTGCTCGGCCGGCAAGACCACCGTGGGCACGCTCACCTTCCGCGGCCACGACTCCCCGGTGGTGCTGACGTACTCGAACACGCCCGTCCAGGGCTGCCACGCGATCCGCCTTCCGGACGGCGCGGCCCACGTCGAGAACAACTCCCAGACGGACGTCATCCTGTTCCGGACACCGGAGTGCGAGAAGACCGACAAGGCCCCCGGCGTCTACGTACCCATGTCCAGTGCGAACGTCACCGCGCCCGGCACGCTGCCGTGGCGCAGCTTCTCCGTCGTCCACTGACCGACGGACCCGACAGGTTCCGGGCCGGGCCCGGAACCGTGTCGTCGGCCGTGGCCCCAGGATCACCCGGCCCCCCGGGTCCGTATCCGCGGGCGGGCCTCAGCCCGCGCCGCCGAAGCTCCAGGCCTCGATGTCGCGGTAGTGGATGGGGCCGGGGCCGCGGCCGAAGTTGCTGCCGACCAGGTGGAGGCGTTCGGTCCGCCAACGGCGGCCGGCGAACCCGGCGAGCCCCGCGGCGGCCGCCACCGCACTCGAAGTATCGGCCCGGCGGGACCGGGCCAGCGTCAGGTGGGGGTTCAGCGGCCGCCCCTGGAACGGGACACCGCTGTCCTCGACCAGAGCCCGTACCTCGGCGGCGAGCAGGTGCAGTCCTTCCAGGTCCCCGTCGATCCCGCTCCACAGCACCCGCTCGTCGAAGTGCCCGCCGCCGCGCAGGCCCAGGTGCAGCGGCCGGCGCGCCGCAGCGAGCTCGGCGAGCGGCGGCTTCAGCAGCGGCACGGTGGCGGCCGGGACCTCGCCCAGGAACGCGAGGGTGATGTGCCAGTCCTCGACGCGGTTCCACCGCATGCGCGGGTACGCCTCGTAGGCGGGCCGCAGCTCCCGTTCGAGCTCCTCCTTCGCGTCGTCGGGCGGTGCGAGCGCTATGAAGACGCGGAGGGTCTCTGCCCGTGTTTCTTCCTTCACGAGGGACTTCGTACCGCGTCCGGGCGGGTTCCGTCACATCCTGCCCCGTACACCCGGCGCAGCCGCCGCCCCCGAGAGCCTGTTCGCCGCCCGCGGGCGCGGCGTCCTCCCGGGCGAGGCCGCGCACGCCGCGGCTCCCGCCGCGCTGGTCCGTCCGTCTCGTCTGGTCCCTGCACCGCCGGGTGTACCGGGCCCTCGGCGGCCGGGCCGGGCTGTGGCGGCCGCGGGCCCGCGGCCGGGGCGCGCTCCGGCTCACGACCACCGGGCGCCGCACCGGCCGGCGGCGGAGCGTGATCATCGCGTACCTCGAGGACGCGTCGAACCTCGTCGCGCCGGCGATGAACGGCCGGGGAGCGGGCGAGCCGGCGTGGTGGCTCAACCTCCGCACACACCCCGGGCCACCGTCGACCTGGCCGACGGACAGCGGTCGGTCCGGGGCCGGGCCGCAACCGGCGACGAGCGGTCGCGGCTCTGGGCCCGCTGGCGGGAGATCGACGCGGACCTGGACGCCTACGCGGCACTGAGGCCGGCCGAGACGGCGGTCGTGATCCTGGAGCCCGACCCCGGCGGTCCGGCGCGCCGCGCAGGAACCGACCGGCCCGCCGCTCCCCGGGACCCCGGGGACGTCCCACGCGGGGGGTGGTCGGGGAGGAGGTGGTGCGGGCCGGGCGCTCAGCCGAGGACGAGGGGGAGCCGCGCGCCGAGCCCGCCCCGCCGGTCCGGCCCGTCCGTCCCGGCCAGCGCGGCCTTCTCCGCGTCGGTCGCGGGCCGCCGCCCGGTGCCGACGAGCAGCGCGTCCCGGTCGGAGAACGACGGGGGGAACGCCGCTCCGGCGATCCGCTCCAGCATCCGGCGCGACCGGGCGAGGCCCTCCGCGGGCGGCCCGGCCGCGTGCGGGAGGTGGGCGACGAGGTCGAGGTGGTGCAGCGTCCACTCCAGGACGTACGCGGACAGGTAGTCGCCCGCGGTCAGGACCTCACCGCGGGTGCGGACCCGCAGGCCGGGGTCGGCGAGGTCGGCGGCCCGGCCAGCGGCGGAGCCGACGTCGTCGAGGTGGAACTTGAGCAGCCACGGCTCCCCGTACGCGGCCGCCAGTCGCACGGTCAGCGCGTCGAGCGGGTCGTCCCCGGCCGGTGGGGCGCCGGTGACCTCCCAGTACGTCACCGCGTCGCGGGTCGGCGGGCCCGCGGCGGGGGTCACGAGGGTGATCAGAACGTCCTGGGCGTCGATGACCAGGTGGCACACGAGGTCCCGCACGAGCCAGCCGGCACACCCGGAGGGCCGCGTGAATTCCTCGTCCGGAAGGTCGGCAACGACCGCACGCAAGGCGGCCCACGAGCGCGAGAAGAGATCCACGGCGGCACGCTACCGCGCCCGCCCACCGCGCCGAACCGTATCGACCCCCGAGTTGGCCGACGCTCGCTACCGCCGACCTGCACGTCCCGCCCTGATGCCCGTCGGAGCCTCCTCCCGACGCAGCGGACCGACCCCCAGCGCAGGTCCTCGACGCCGGGCCCGGTGAGGCGTCCCGGCTGATCGACGACCATGCGCCGAGCGTGCCGATCGTCACGCTGCTGGACCCTTACTCGCCGACGCGGCCGCCGTCCCCCTACACCTCCCCGGCGGATTCGAGGAGGGCGATTTCTCTCGCCACGGCGGACGCCTCCTCACCCCGCTCCATGAGATTCAGCTGGTCCCGCAGGGACGCGAGTGATCCGAGGAGAACTCGCTGACGGCCGGATTCGAGTTCGCACAAACGGCGTGCGGCGTCGACGGATTCGACCCGCAGGGCCAGTGCTATCTCGGGCCGGTCGGCGAATTCCCGGCTGTACTTGATGAGGTCGACGGCCAGGCGGGACAGGTACGCCAGCGGGCTGACCTGCACCAGGACCCGGTAGGCCGCGACGCGCCGACGGACCGGGGGCTTCTCCGAATCCAGGAGGGAAACCCTGGCGCGCAGCACTGCATGGTGATTGATATTCGCCGAGTGATTCATGACCGGAATTCTGAAAGACCGGCACTCTCCGAACAAGCCCGAGAACATGTGCTGTTCGCCCTACGAAAAGCCCGTCAGATCTGTCATGATGGATACGTCTTAACCCCTGCGCCCTCCCCCGGAAGCGCCCCGAAGCTTCTCGAAGCTCCCGGAAGTCGCCCGAAGCCAGCCGGACGGAGCGGTTTCCCCGGAACCGTCGGCCCCCCGGCCGCGGCCGTGCGACAGTGGGCCGTGAGGCGGGGCGGGGTGACCAGGGGCAGGGTGGGCGTGCGCAGGCTGCTGTCGTTGTCGGACGCGCTGGTGCTGCTCGGAGGCGATCCACCCGCCGTGGCCGCCCTGGACCGGGCCCTGGGCGGGGCGCTCGACGCGGCGACCGGTGGCCCCGCACAGCGCCGTGAAGCAGGAAGCCCCCGGAAGGGCCAGACGGCCCGGGCTGGAATCCCCGTCCTTCAGGGCGGGGAGCACGTCAAGTACGCGCGGAGGACGACCTCCAGGAGCAGCTGGAGCAGGCGGTCCGGGCGGCCACGGGGGAGCGGGTGACGTACCACCTCGTCGGCGGCGCTGCCGCCGCTGGCCCGCACCCGTCCCGGCGGTACGATCCCCGCCGGGGGTGCAGCGTACGGGGGCGCGTAGCGGCGAATTCACCTCCTGGTTGGTAAGCGGTTCTCGGCCGGCCGCCCACCCGCGAGAGCGTGTCGCCGCCGATCCAACTGCCGTATGGAAGAAGGAACATGACGACACGTCCTGTGGGGTGGGCTCTTGCGCTCGTCCTGGGCGGGGTGCTCGCTGCTTCGTTCGCACTGCCGGCCGAGGCCCACGGAATCGCGGCCGTCCACCCCAGGGCCGAGACCCGGGCCCTCTTCGACGACGAGGCCGGCGGCGACGCCAACGCGGACGACCCGGCGATCTGGCGCAACCCCGCCGACCCGGGCCGCAGCCTGGTGGTCGCCACCGCCAAGCAGGGCGGCCTGCGCGTCTACGACCTGGACGCGAAGGAGGTCCAGTCGCTCCCGGCCCCGGCCGGTCCCGGCGCCGGCGACGCCCCGGGCCGGTTCAACAACGTCGACCTCGTGCACGGCCTGCGCATGGGCGGCGCCCGCGCGGACGTCGCCGTGGTCAGCGACCGCGGCAACGACCGGCTGCGGATCTACCGGATCGACCGCGACCGGCCGGGCGGCCCTCTCACCGACGTCACCGACCCCGGTGCCCGGCCCGTGTTCGCCGCCGACCAGGCCGAGATCAACGAGCAGGCCACCGCCTACGGCCTGGCCACGTGGACGGACCGCGCCAGCGGCCGGTCCTACGCGCTGGTCAGCCAGCGCAACCGCACCCGGATCGCACTGCTGGAGCTGGTCACGACCCGCACCGGCACGGTGGACTACCGCCGCGTCCGCACCCTGGACCTCCCGTCCTCCTTCCGGCTGCCGAACGGGACCACCTGGGCGCCCTGCGCCGAGCCCGGCGAACTGCCTCAGGTCGAGGGCATGGTCGTCGACCCGGCCAACGGTACGCTCTACGCGGGCCAGGAGGACGTCGGCATCTGGCGGATCAAGGCGGACCTCACCGGGACCCCGCAACTGATGGACAGGGTCCGCGAGTACGGCGTCCCCGGCACCTACGACGAGACCACCGAGGAGTGCACGCCGGGCACCGACCCCGGCTACGGCGGCAGGTACCTGTCGGCCGACGTCGAGGGCCTGACCCTGGTCACCGAGTCCGACGGTGACGGGTACCTGCTCGCCTCCAGCCAGGGCGACAACCGGTTCGTCGCCTACGACCGCGAACGCGACGAGGACAACGAGTACGAGGGCGCCTTCCGGATCACCGCGGCCTCGGCCGTCCTCGACGGCTCGGAGGTCTGCGACGGCGCCGCCGCACTGAACGCGCCGCTCGGCGACAAGTATCCGAAGGGCCTGCCGGTCGTCCAGGACGGACAGGAGACCCCCGGCGACGGCGACCGCGAAGCCACCGGCTTCAAGTTCGTCGACCTGGGCGACGTCCTCCACGCCCTCGACTGAGCCCGGCCCCGGTCCGCACGCCCCGCCGTTGCCCGAAGGGAGGCGGGGCGTCCGGCTCTCCCCACCGCGGCCGCGGCGGCGGCGGCCGCAGGCCCGGGTCAGCTGCGCGGCGTGGCCCGCCGGGGCGGAGCGATGCGTATCCGCTGCTCCTCGGGCGCGTTCTCGATGTCGTCCAGCTGCGCGAGGATCGTGCTGCGCAGATCGTCGTAGTCCTCGAAGTGGTGGTCGTTGAACAGCGTGTAGCCCGTCCACATCAGGTTGGCGCACACCCGGGCCGGTACCCGGCCCGTCCGGGCGCCCATGCCGACCAGGGCCACCGAGCGGATGCTGCCCGGCTGCGCCAGGTTCTGCCGGTGCACCGCCTGGAACGCCGCGGCGCAGGCCAGGGCCACGTTCAGCGTCTCGCTCACGTTCTGCGAGGACGTCTCCATCGTCGGCGTCGAGATCAGGAACCTCGGGTTGACCGCCCCCGAGGGAACGCACACCGCGCTCCCCACCGGGAGACCGCCCGCGAACTCCTCGCGGATCGCCCGCTGCACCCGAAGCTGGATGCCCGCCCCGAGGTGCCGCTTGATGACGGCGTCCACGCCGCCGTCCATCCGGCCCCGGGAATTGGTCGGGCTGACCCAGGCGTCGACCTCCTCGGCGAGGATCGAGCCCTTGCGGATCTCGATCTGCGGGGTGTCGGCGAACGCCGCCCGCCACGACTCCACCACCTTCGTGTTGACGTCCGCCAGCACCACCCGGAGCTGGGGCTGCACACGGTTCACGGTCATGATTCGACTCCCGTCGACAAGGGTTCTGCCCACCGGGAACGACGCTATCGGCCCCCACTGACAACGCCCCCTCCCGTGCGCCCAGGTGATCGACCGTCACGATTGCGGGGCGTCCGGCGGGGTGTTAGCCTGCCGCCGGATTCCCGGTGATCGAGCTTCGGCGACGTGTGCCCACCCGCCCCGCCGCATGCTCCCGGATCCGTTCTTCCGCTTCGTGTGTCCGCCGCTGCCGCGGGGACACCGACCACCACGCCCACCGTGCCCGAGCCGGCACGGTGTGATCCTTCGGAGTGCCTCCACCCATGAGCGACGCCCCCATCCAGGCCCAGCCCGACCCGAACGACCCGCTGGCCCTCGCCGACCTGTTCAAGGGCGGCGGCGAGCCGTGGCTCCCCCTGCTCAAGCCGGTCATCGAGGCGCAGCCGGACGCCGCCGCGTTCATCGGCCCGGGCCGCGGACCGGAGGTCGTTCCCGTCCGCGAACTGACCTTCCAGGCGCTCAAGCCCAACCCGCCGCACAAGTGGCGGGTCGTCGTCTTCGGCCAGAACCCGTACCCGCGGCCGGAGAGCGCCACGGGCATCGCCATGTTCGACAACACCTTCCACGACTGGAAGGACAGCCAGTTCGGCCGGGTCGTCAGCATCCGCTGCATCATCAAGGCAGCAGCCATGTGGAAGTACGGCATCCCCAAGAAGACCCCGATCGCCGACGTCCGCGCGCTGCTGAAGAAGCACGACACCGTCCAGCCGCCGGAGTGGTTCCAGGCCATGCTCACGCAGGGCGTCCTGCTGCTGAACGCGGCGCTCACCGCCGGCAGCGACGGCTCGACCGGCGCCGACCGGCACACCGCGTTCTGGCGCCCGGTCGCCGAACGGATCGTCGAGGAGATCCTCAAGGCGAAGCAGGACGCCGACGAGGAGGACCGCGGAGTCGTCTTCGCCTGGTGGGGCGCCCACGCGCGGAACCTGAAGAAGGTCGTCCTGCGGCTGCAGCAGAAGTACCCCGACGTCGAGGTCCGGCACATCGACCACCCGAACCCCGCGGCGCAGGGAGACGTCTTCTGCGAGGGCGACCACTTCGCGATGGTGAACGAAGCGCTCGCCTCGCTGGGCGCGGCACCGATCGACTGGCTGCCGAGCAAGGGCTGGAACCAGGTCGCGGCGGACGACACCGGGGCGGACGGCGGTGTCGCCGAGCGCATGGGGGCGTTCATCGCGTCCACCATGGAGCTGCACCAGCTCTACCTGGAACGACTTTCCAGCGTCAAGGACGAGGGACTCGTCCTCCCGGCGATCACGGGCGTGTTCGACACGCCGCTCATGGAGTTCCAGGACGCCGTCAGCCCCGTCGCCAAGCTGCTCGCCGGGCTCGACGGGCACGTCAAGCGCTCCCACGAGTTCGGCAGGAGGCGCGCGGACGAAGCCGCCGGCGGCCTGTCCGCCGACGCGATCGCCGCCCTCTACCTCTACACCTGCGAGTCCGCGTTCTACCGGGAGATCAACGCCGTCCTGCGCTCCCCGGACCGGTCCGCGCTCGTCCCGTACCTCCCGTACCTGCGGCTGCTGTTCTCGGCGGTCTCCCAGCTGCCCGCCCGCACCGAGCCCCTGTTCCGCGGGGTGGCGCTGGACCTGCGGGCCCAGTACCCGGTCGGCCGCACCGTGACCTGGTGGGGCGTGTCCTCGTGCACGCCCAAGCTCGGCGTGGCCCGCGCGTTCCTCGGCAGCCGCGGCAAGCGCACCCTGTTCGAGGTGGTCCCCTCCCGGGCGGTGGGCATCCGCGACTTCTCCGCGTTCACCGAGGAGGAGGAGTACATCCTCGCGCCGGGTACCCAGCTCAAGGTGACGGAGGTCAAGACCGAGCGCGGCGGGCTGTGCACCGTGAGGCTGGCCGAGCTGGAGGAGGGGCCGTTGGTGGCCTGAGCCGGGGGCTGGGCCGCCGGGCGGTGGCGGGAGGCGTCAGAGGGTTTCGCTCAGCGAGTCCGCCAGGCGCCGCCGCGCCGCCCGGGTCGCCGGCAGTGCCGCGGCGGCGGCCGCACCCAGCACCGCCGCGGCGACCACCGTCAGCAGCACGGGCAGCGGCGGCAGCTGGGCGATCCCGGAGCCGATCCCGCTCGACGCCCCCTCGGCGTCCACCAGCCACCGGCCGGCGAGCGCACCCACGGCCGTCCCCAGTCCGGCGGACAGCAGGGCGGTCAGCCCCGCCGCCGTGACGATCATGGCCCCGATCTGCCGCGGCGTGAGGCCGATGGCCTTCAGCGCGAGCAGGTCCCGGCCCCGGTCGCGGACGCCCGTGCCGACCAGCGTCAGCAGCTCGGTCAGCCCGATCAGGGCCAGCACCGCGACCAGGGCGGCGATCACCGCGCGCGCCGGCCCCAGCCGGTCGGCCGGATTGGGGGCCTCGCGGACCTCCAGCGTTCCGCCCGCCGACCCGGCGAGCGCGCTGCGCACCGCGCGGGGGTCCGCACCGTCCTCCAGCACCAGCGCGTGGTGGTCGGGGCGCAGCTGCGGATCGCGCTCCCGCAGGGCGTCGACCGTCGTGGTGATCACCCGGCCGCCGGAGTCGGGTTCGATCGTGCGCCCGACGAGATGGAGGATCTGCGGCCGTCCCGCGACGGTCATCCGCACCCAGTCGCCGACGCGGACCCCGAGGAGGTCGAGCAGGCCCTGCCCGGCCACCGCCTCGTCCGGACCCCCGGCCGCGCGCCCCTCCACCACCGCCGAGGGGTACGGGTCCCGGGCCGTGCCCAGCCCGCGGAGCGTGATCGTGCCGGTCTGCCCCGGTACGAGCGCCACCATCTCCGCGCCCGGATGGACCGCGGCGACGCCCGGGACCGCCGCGAGGCTCCGCTCCAGTTCCGCGTCCGACGGGCCGCCCGGCTGCTGGGCGCGGACGGTCAGCGCCGCGGGCACGCCGACCGTCGCGGGCCGGCTGCGGAACTGGTCCAGCGTCGACCAGGCGACGAGCGCGACCGTGATGAGCGCCAGCGGCAGCGCGAGCCGGAGCACCGGAACCACCGTCCGCCAGCGGCGCGGGAACGCGGCCCGCCACCCCAGGACCAGCGCCGGGGGCACCCGTATCCCGAGCGCCCGCCGGCCCAGGGCGGTCATCGGCGCGGCGGACGGCAGTGCCGCCCGGGCCACCGGCACCGGAGGCACCCGCCCGGCCCGCCAGGCCGACAGCCCGGTCGCGGCGGCGATCAGCAGCACCGCGCCGCACGGGATCCCGATCATCAGGGCGGTGTGGCCGGGCAGGTCCTGCCACACCCCGGCCGCGTCCCCGATCCGCCCCGGTATCCGGGCGCCGAGCAGGGCGATGGCCGCCGTCCCGAGGGCCACGCCGAGCAGGGCGAAGGCCAGGTGCTGGACGAGGAAGCCCCGGACCACCTGGCCGGGGGTGAAGCCGACGGCCTTGAGGACGGCGATGTCCCGCAGCTGCCCGCGGACCCGTGCGGCGATCGCCCCGGACGCGGCGAGCGCCGCCGCGAGCAGCGCACCGAGCCCGAAGACGGCGAAGACCTGCCCGAGGAGCCGGTCGTCCCCGCCCGCCTCGGCCCGCGCCTGCTGCCACTTGGTGACCTGGGCCACGCGGTCCGCGCCGAGGACGGTCACGGCCCGCTGGACGATGAAGTCGGTGTCGCCCGGATCCTGTAGGCGCAACCCCACGCTCTGCCCGAAGGGTCCCCGGCCCATGGCGTCGAGGGTGGGGGAGAGGACCCAGCCCGTTCCCGGAGCACCGCCCGGCCGGTAGCGGGGCTCGGCCGTCTCGGCCACACCGCTGACCCGCAGGGTGCGCGGGGCGCCGTCCGGCCCGGTGACCCGTACGGTGTCGCCCGGCTCGGCCCACAGTGCGCGCGCGACCGAGGCTTCGAGCACGACGGTGCCGTCCCGGTCGGCTGCGCCGTCCGGAGGGGTCAGCCAGCTGCCCGCGGTGACGAGCGGGCGCCCCGTCTCCGGCGGTGCCGTCTCGGTGGCGCGCAGGGTCACCGCGGCCCGGGCGCCGCGCGACTCGACGGTCGCCGCCGCCGTGCGGAACGGGCCGGAGACCGCGGCGACCCCGTCCAGGCCGGACAGGGCGGCCACGTCCGCGCCGGCACGCGTGTGCAGCCAGACGTGCGCGCCCCGGGACTGGTTGAAGCTCCGCTGCCAGGGATTGGCTGCATAGCCGAACAGTGCGCCGGCCAGCAGCAGCGAGGCGATGATCCCGGCGCTGGCCAGGACGACGAAGAGGGCTTCGCCGCGGTGTGCGCGGAAGTCGGCGTGCGCCCAGCGCAGTGTGGCCCGCACGGTCAGTCCTTCAGGTCGAGGACGCGGGACACGCCGCCGGCCCGCCCGGGGCGGCAGTCCCCGGCCCCGAGCCGGGCGTCGTCGGAGATCTGCCCGTCGAAGAAGCTGATGACGCGGTCCGCGGCGCTGGCCATCCGGGCGTCGTGCGTGACCATCATGATCGTCTGGCCGCGCTGGTGGAACCGGGAGAGCAGCCGCAGCACCTCGCGGGTGCCCTTGCTGTCGAGGCTGCCGGCCGGTTCGTCGGCGAGGAGCAGGGCGGGGTGGTTGACCAGGGCCCGGGCGAGGGCGACCCGCTGCTGTTCGCCGCCCGACAGTTCGCCGGGCATCGCCCGCTCGCGGCCCTCCAGGCCGAGCTCGCAGAGGAGCTCGGCGCGGGACGCGCGGGCGGCCCTGGGGGAGGTGCCAGCGAGCAGGGCGGGCAGTTCGACGTTGTCGGCGACGGTGAGGTTGGAGACCAGGTTGAAGAACTGGAAGACGATGCCGATGCTTCGGCGCCTGAGCACCGCCCAGCGGGCCTCGCGGTAGGCGTCGACCCGCTCACCGCCGATCCACAGCTTGCCGGCGTCCGGGCGCTGGAGGCCGCCGATCAGGTGCAGCAGCGTGGACTTCCCGGCGCCGGAGGGACCGGTGACCGCGACGAACTCTCCGGGTCGGACGGTCAGGTCCACCCCGCGCACCGCGTGGACCGGGGCGCCCTCGCCGTGGTGCGTCTTGGCCAGGCCCTCGGCCCGGACTATGGGCACGTCCGGAGCGGCGGTGGCGGCGTCGCTCATTCCAGCTCCTCCTGGCAGCGTTCCAGCCAGTCGAGGTCGGCCTGCAGGTGCAGCATGGCGCCCTCGATCAGCAGTTGGGAGATCTTGTTGTCGCGGTCCTCGGCGGCGGCCAGCTTCGACAGGTCCCGCATGGTGTTCAGGTACTGCCGCCGCTGCTTGTTGATCAGCGCGATCGGGTCGGCCATCCCCGATTCCGGTGCGAGGGCGAGCTTCATGAAGAACTCGTCCCGGACCCGGGGCTCCTCGGCGGTGTCCTCGAACCAGGCCTGCACGGCCTCGCGCCCGGCGTCCGTCAGCCGGTACGTCCGCTTGTTGGGCCGGCCCGACTGCTCGACGTCCTCGCCTTCGATCAGACCGCTCTTCTCGAGCCGCCCGAGGGTGACGTAGATCTGGCCGACGTTCGGCTGAGGGTACGCGGCGCCCAGGAGCTTCTCAAGGTCCTGCTTCAGCTCGTAGCCGTGGGCCGGGCCGCGCGTGAGGAGCGCCAGGAGCGGCAGACGCACTCGCTCCCCCCTCCTTTTCGCTCCGTAGCCAACCGTTCACCGGGCAACGCACCGGTCGGCGCCGCCGCCCACCCCGTCTGCCTGGGCATCTAGTATCGCGCATGCCTAACAGGTATATATAGGCCGCATGCGTCGGCAGCGCAGCCGGATCGTGCACCAGGAGGAACCTATGCGGTGGATGCGTGCCGCGGGTAGGGCTCTCCTGGTCGCGGCGGTCGTGCTGACGGGTTACGTCGGCTTGGGCGTCCCCGCCGGCGCGGGCGCCTCCGGGGCCCGCGGCCCCCTGACGCTCGCCACGGCGGGCGACCTGACCGACTACCTCTCCCCGCTCCTCGCCGACTGGAACGAGGGCCATCCCGACGAGCGCGTGACCCTCGTCGAGCTGCCCGACTCGGCCGACGAGACCCGGGCCCAGATGATCAGCGAACTGCGTTCGGGCGGCAACCGCTTCGATGTGCTCAACATCGACGTCGCCTGGACGTCCGAGTTCGCGGCGGCCGGATGGATCGCCCCGCTGGAGCGCGGCCGCTTCCCGCTGGCCGCGTTCCTGCGACCGGTCGTCGACACGGCGACCTTCGACGGCCGGCTCTACGCGGTCCCGTACGTCACGAACGCGGGACTGCTCTACTACCGCAAGGACGTCCTGGACCAGGAGGGCGAGCAGCCGCCGCGGACCTGGGCCGAACTGGCCCGCCAGGCCCGCACCATCGCCCCCAGGCACGGCCTGGACGGCTACGCCGGCCAGTTCCTGCCCTACGAGGGGCTCACCGTCAACGTCACCGAGGCGGTGCACTCCGCGGGCGGATCGATCCTGCGGGACGACGGCGCCCGCGTGGCCGTGGACTCCGACGCGGCCCGCGCCGGTCTGAGGTTCCTCGCGGACGGCGTGCGGGACGGCTGGATCCCCCGTGAAGCCCTCGGCTGGAAGGAGGAGGAGTCCCGGCAGGCCTTCCAGGACGGCCGGCTGCTGTTCCTGCGCAACTGGCCCTACGTCTACGCGAACGCGGGCGCCGGGGGCTCGAAGGTCGCCGACCGGTTCGGCGCGGTTCCGCTGCCCGGGGCCGACGGGCCCGGCGCCAGCGTGCTGGGCGGCTCCAACCTCGCCGTCAGCAGCCACGCCCGGCATCCGGCGACGGCCGCCGACCTGATCTCCTACCTGACCAGCGAGCCGGTCCAGCGCAAGGTCCTCACGCAGGGATCGCTGCCGCCGGTGCGCGCCGCGCTGTACGAGGATCCCGAGCTGATCCGCGCGTACCCGTACCTGCCGACGCTCCGGCAGAGCGTGCTGTCCGCCGTGCCGCGCCCCAAGAGCCCGCGTTACGACCAGGTCAGCATCGCCGTGCAGGCGGTGGCCCAGGACCTGATGGCGCTGCGGCAGACGCCGGAGCAGGCGGTGGCCCGGCTCACGCGCGAGCTCCAGGCCCTCACCCGTAAGGGCTGATCGCACTCCTGCTTCACCTCCCCGAAGGGCATCTACTTACATGTTAAGTAGATGCCCTTCGTCGTGCTACCCGGATGTATGGGCACAAAACACCCCAACTTCCGGCTACTTCTGGACACATCGTTGACACCTTTCGGTTGCCGCTACTTAACATGCATGCATAACAGCGCACCTGATCAGGGCGCTCTCGCATTCAGCAGAAACAGGTCGACGCGAGATGCTCAGCACCCTTCCGGCCGACACCGGCCTCCCCTCCCGCAGCGCCCCGGCACGCGACGCCTGGTGGCGCGACGCGGTGATCTACCAGGTCTACGTCCGCAGCTTCCTCGACAGCACCGGGGACGGCATCGGCGACCTGGCCGGCGTACGGGCCGGGCTGCCCTACCTCCGCAAGCTCGGTGTCGACGGCATCTGGCTCAGCCCCTTCTACCCCTCGCCGCAGCACGACCACGGCTACGACGTCGCCGACTACTGCGGCGTCGACCCCGTATACGGCGACCTCGCCGAGTTCGACCGGCTGGTCGCCGACGCCCACCGGCTCGGCCTCAGGCTGCTGCTCGACATCGTCCCCAACCACTGCTCCAGCGAGCACCCGTGGTTCCGCGAGGCGCTCGCCGCGGACCCCGGCAGTGCCGCCCGCTCCCGCTTCCACTTCGCACCCGGCCGCGGTCCGGACGGCGCGCAGCCGCCCAACAACTGGCACGCCATGTTCGGCGGCCCCGCATGGAGCCGGGTCACCAACCCCGACGGCACCCCGGGGGACTGGTACCTGCACCTGTTCACGCCCCAGCAGCCCGACCTGAACTGGCGCGACCCCGCCGTGGGCGACGACTTCGAGCAGGTCCTGCGCTTCTGGCTGGACCGCGGTGTCGACGGCTTCCGCATCGACGTCGCCGCCGGCCTCTTCAAGCACCCCGACCTGCCCGACTCGGACGACCCGGCGGCCGACGAGCGGGCCCGCGACGCCGTCAACCAGCTGGCCTGGAACCAGCCCGAGGTCCACGGCGTGTGGCGCCGCTGGCGCGCGGTGTGCGAGGAGTACACCGCCCGCGACGGACACGAGCGGCTGCTGGTCGGCGAGGTCTCCGTACCGACGGCCCGCGAGCACGCCGAGTACGTCCGCCCCGACGAACTGCACCAGGCCTTCTTCTTCGACCTGCTCAGCGCGCCCTGGGAGGCCGACGCCTTCCGCCGGACGATCACCGAAGCGATACGCGACATCGCGGGCACCGGCTCCACCGTCACCTGGGTCCTCAACAACCACGACCAGGTCCGCACCGTCACCCGCTACGCCGGCGAGCCCGGCGTGGAAGGCAGCGGACTGGGAGCCGCCCGCGCCCGCGCCGCCGCCCTGCTGATGCTCGCCCTCCCCGGCGCCGCCTACGTCTACCAGGGCGAGGAGCTCGGCCTCCCCGAGGTCCTCGACCTGCCCGACGAGGCCCTCACCGACCCGATCTTCCACCGCACCGGCAGCCGCAAGCACGTCCGGGACGGCTGCCGCGTCCCCATCCCCTGGTCCGGCCACGCCTCCCCCTTCGGCTTCAGCCAGGCCGCCGCCGACGCCAGGCCCTGGCTGCCGCAGCCCGCCTGGTTCGCCGAGCACGCCACCGACCGCGCGCTCGCCGACACCCGCTCCTTCTGGCACCTCTACCGCGAGGGCCTCCAACTGCGGCGCAGCCTCCCGCAGCTCGGCGACGGCACCCTGCGCTGGCTGGACACGCCCCCGCAGGTGCTGGCGGTCGTCCGCGGCGACGGCCTGGTCTGCGCCGTCAACTTCGGCACCGAGCCGGTCCCCGCCCCCGTCCCCGGAACCCCCCTCCTCGCCAGCGGCCCCTGCCCCGACGGGGTGCTCCCCGCCGCCACGGCGGCCTGGTGGACGGGCGAGTTCCCCGCTCCGTCAGTCCCGTAGCCCCCGTACACGCCCCGCCCCGCCCGCCCCTCACCCGCCCCTTCGAAAAGGAGCCGACCATGCGACGACCCAGCACGACGCCCCGCCGGATCGCCGCCGCCACCTCGGCGGCCCTCACCCTCGCCCTCGGTGCCACCGCCTGCGGCGGCGGCACCACCGCACCCGCGTCCGGCGGCGAACTCAGCGGCCAGACCGTGACCGTGGCCGGCGTCTGGACCGGCAGCGAGCAGAAGAACTTCAAGAAGGTCCTGGACGCCTTCACCGCGAAGACCGGCGCCAAGACGGTCTTCGTCCCCTCCGGCGACAACGTCTCCACCTTCGTCGGCAGCAAGATCGAGGGCGGCAACGCCCCCGACGTCGTGATGGTCCCGCAGGTCGGCGTCCTGAAGCAGTTCGCCAAGGAGGGCTGGCTCCAGCCCCTGTCGGAGCAGACCGCCAAGACCGCCGACGCCTCGCTCGCGCCGGTCTGGAAGAACTACGGCACCGTCGACGGCACCTACTACGGCCTCTACTTCAAGGCCGCCCACAAGTCCACCGTCTGGTACGCCCCCGACGCCTTCACCCAGGCCGGCGCCGGCGAGCCCAAGAGCTGGGCCGACCTGCTGAAGACCGGCCGCTCGCTCGCCGACTCCGGCCGCCCCGCCTTCGCCATAGCCGGCGAGGACGGCTGGACCCTCACCGACTGGTTCGAGAACGTCTACCTCTCCCAGGCCGGGCCGGAGAAGTACGACCAGCTCGCCCAGCACAAGATCAAGTGGACCGACGACAGCGTCGTCAGGGCCCTCACCACCCTCGGCGAGCTCTTCAAGGACAACCAGCTCGTCGCCGGCGGCGCCCAGGCGGCCCTCCAGACCGACTTCCCCTCCTCCGTCGAGCAGGTCTTCGGCCCCGCCCCCAAGGCGGGCATGGTCTACGAGGGCGACTTCGTCGGGGGCGTCGCCAAGGACCAGTTCGGCAGGAAGCCCGGCACGGACGCCAAGTTCTTCCCGTTCCCCGCCGTCGACGGCGGCAAGGCGCCGGTCGTCAGCGGCGGCGACGCGGCCGTCGTCCTCAAGCAGGGCAAGAACGGCAAGGCCGGCATGGCGCTGGTCGAGTTCCTCGCCTCCCCGGAGGCGGCCGAGGTCTGGGCCGGAGCCGGCGGCTTCCTCTCCCCGAACAGCAAGGTCGCCCCCTCCGCGTACGGTGACGCCACCGCCCGCAGCACCGCCGAGTCCCTCGTCGCGGCCGGCGACTCCGTCCGCTTCGACATGTCGGACCAGGCCCCGGCCGCGTTCGGCGGCACCAAGGGCGCGGGCGAGTGGAAGCTCCTCCAGGACTTCCTGCGCGACCCCTCGGACCCGCAGGGCGCCGCGGCCAAGCTCGAGGCCGAGGCCGCCAAGGCCTACGGGAACTGAGGCGTCCGCCATGGCTGACACCCCCACCGCCCGCGCCGCGGCCGACCCGCGGCGCCGGGCCCGGAGGAGGCAGCGCCGCCTCGCCGTCCTCTTCGTCCTGCCGGCCCTGCTGCTGCTCGGCGCGCTGGTCGTCTACCCGGTGGTCTTCTCCTTCGTCCGCAGCCTCTTCGACGCCAGCGGCGACCGGTTCGTCGGCGCCGGGAACTACGCGGCGATCTTCCAGGACCCGGCCACCCTCAAGGCGATCCGCAACAGCACCATCTGGGTCGTCGTCGCCCCCACCCTGCTCACCGGCCTCGGCCTGGTGCTCGCCGTGCTCACCGAGAAGGTGCGCTGGGCGACCGCCTTCAAGCTGGTGCTCTTCCTGCCGATGGCCGTGTCGTTCCTCGCCGCCGGCATCATCTTCCGCCTCGCCTACGAGCAGGACCCCGACCGGGGCGTGCTCAACGCGGTCGCCGTCGGCATCCACGACACCTTCGAGGACGCCGCCGCCTACCCGACCGCCCGTCCCCGCGAGGGCCACGGCCTGACGGGCGGCCCGGGCGGCCCGTACGGCACCTCGCAGCCGGTGCGCCCCGGCGCTGCCGCGGTCCCCCTCGGCCTCGTCGGGGTGGCCCCCGGGGCGGTACCGGCCGGAGCCGAGGCCGCGGTCGCACCGCCGGCCCCCGGCCCGGACGCCATCGCGGGCGTCGTCTACCTCGACTTCGCGCCCGGCGGCACCGGCACCCCCGGCAAGGTCGACCCCGGGGAGAAGGGCCTGCCCGGCATGACCGTCGAGGCCGTGCGGGACGGCACGGTGGCCGCGACCACCACCGCCGGCGCGGACGGGTCGTTCCGCTTCACCGGACTGGCCGCCGGCGAGTACACCGTCCGGCTGCCCGCGGCCAACTTCGCCGCCCCCTACCAGGGGGTGAACTGGCTCGGCCCGGCCCTCGTCACGCCGGCCATCATCGGCGCCTACCTGTGGGTGTGGACCGGCTTCGCGATGGTGCTGATCGGCGCCGGGCTCGCCGCCATCCCGCGCGACGCACTGGAGGCCGCCCGGATGGACGGCGCCACCGAGGGCCAGATCTTCCGCAAGATCACCGTGCCGCTGTTGGCGCCGGTCCTCACCGTCGTCTTCGTCACCCTCGTGATCAACGTGATGAAGGTCTTCGACCTCGTCTACATCATCGCGCCCGGACCGGTCCAGGAAGAGGCGAACGTACTGGCCACCCGCATGTGGCTGGTCTCCTTCGGCGGCGGCAACGACCAGGGCCTCGGCAGTGCGCTCAGCATGGTGCTCCTCCTGCTGGTCGTCCCCGCGATGGTCTTCAACATCCGGCGGTTCCGAAGGAGTGGGACATGAGCAGCCAAGGCACCATCGAACGCCGGCCGCCCCGCCGTGCGGCGGCGCCGCCGAGCGCCGCCGCCCCCGCGGCGTCAGCCCCCGGACGACGCCGCGGGAACAGGCTGTCGCGCCTGCTGAGCAGCTCCGTCGTCCAGGTCCTGCTGATGCTGGTCGCCCTCGTGTGGATCACCCCACTGGCCGGCCTGCTGCTGTCCTCGATGCGCTCCGAGCAGGACAACGCCTCCGGCGGCTGGTGGACCGCCCTCGCCGACCCGGCCCAGCTGTCCCTGGACAACTACACGGCTCTGCTGGAGGACTCCGGCATCGCGGCGGCCTTCGGCAACACCGTCCTGATCTCCGTGCCCACCACCGTCCTGGTGGTCGGCATCGCGGCCCTGGCCGGCTACGCCTTCGCCTGGCTGGAGTTCCCCGGCCGGGACGCCGTCTTCCTGGTGGTCGTCGGACTGCTGGTCGTGCCCGTGCAGATCGGCCTGCTGCCGGTGGCCAAGCTGTTCGGCGCGGTGGGGCTGTTCGGCACGATCGCGGGCGTCATCCTCTTCCACGTCGCCTACGGGCTGCCGTTCGCGGTCTTCCTGCTCCGCAACTACTTCGCCGAGATCCCGCGCGAGATGCTGGAAGCCGCCCGGATGGACGGCGGCAGCGAATGGCGGATCTTCTTCCGGCTCGTGCTGCCGCTCGGCCGGCCGGCCATCGCGAGCCTGGCCATCTTCCAGTTCCTCTGGGTCTGGAACGACATGCTCGTGGCGCTGCTCTTCGCGGACAGCGGGTCCCAGCCGCTCACGGTCGCGCTGCAGTCCCAGATCAGGCAGTTCGGCAGCAACATCGGCGTCCTCGCGCCGGGCGCCTTCCTGTCCCTGGTGGTCCCCCTCGTCGTCTTCTTCGCCTTCCAGCGGCACTTCGTCCAGGGCGTGATGGCGGGGTCGGTGAAGTAGCGCAGCCGGTGGAACGGCGCCGCGGGGCCCTTGCCCCGCAACGGCTTCCTCCTCCCGCATCCCGGGGGGTGGAAGCCGTTCGGCGTCGGGCCGGGGTCAGGCCGACGGGGCCTCGCCTACCGGGCGGATCACCACCGGGTACTCGGGGGACCCCGCCGGCACCGGGCACTGGGTGATCCGCGCGGCGATCTCGGTGACCCGGTCGAGGCCGGTGCACTCCAGCAGCCAGTAGCCGGCGGTCAGCACGTCGGTGTCGGCGTACGGGTGGTCGGTGACCGCGGGCTCGCGGCCGGGGGAGCCGGTGACGAACCGGGCTTCGGCCGGTGCGGTGAACCCCTGCGCGTCCAGGAGTTCCCCGGATGCGGCGAGCTCCCCGTTGAGCTCGCCCATGAACGCGACCATCGCCGTGATGTCGTCCCGGCTCCACAGGGGGGAATCGGGCGAGGCCTTCCCCTCCATCGCGTCGTAGTCCACCTGGTTCGCCTGGACGGTCACGAAGTACTTCATCCCCCCAGCCAACCAGCTCGGGCCCCGCAGGGCCCGTTGCTCCTGCCTGGGCCGGCCCGTGTCGTCCCCCGGGCGGCGGGGTCCGGGCGGCCGGGCGGGCCCCGGGTCAGGAGCGCCCGGCCCCCGGTTCCTCGGTGAGCCGCTCCTTCTGCGCCTTGAGCTTGCGCCACACCGTGCCGAGGGCCTCGATGTCCTGCGCGTCCAGGAGGTCCGTGAAGACCGGGGCCAGTGCCTCCCGGCGGGTGGCGTCGGCCTCGGCGAAGACCCGGTGGCCCTCGTCGGTGAGCGAGACCTCCACCGACCGCGCGTCGCGCGCCGAGGGGGTACGGGACACCAGGCCGCGGGACTGGAGTGCGTCCACGACCCGCGAGACCTGGCTGCGGCTGAGCATGGTGCTGTTGCCGAGGACGGAGGCGGGTACCGGTTCGGGGCTCGCCGCCAGCCACAGCATGACCTCGAACCAGGACACGGGGAGGCCGTGCGCCCTGGTGAGGGCCCGGTCGACGCGTTCGGTCATCACGGTGCCGGCCCAGACAAGCCCGTAGAAGGCGTAATCGGCGGCTGGCATCTCGGCCTGGGTCAGTTTCTTCGGCATGGACGAAGTATAGGGATGGGGTTGCGTGTGCACACACACAAGCTTATGGTTGTGTGTGCACGCACATAAGATCTTCGTCCGAAAGGCCCCGCCATGTCCACTGCGTCCGCCACCCCCCGCACCGTCCTCATCACCGGCACCTCCTCCGGCATCGGCCTCGCCGCCGCCGTCGCCGCGGCCCGCGCCGGCTGGCGCACGGTCGCCACCCTCCGCGACACCACCCGCGCCGACGCGCTGCGCAAGGCCGCCGCCGAAGCGGGCGTCGAGCTCGACATCCGTCAGCTCGACGTGACGGACGAGGCGTCGGTCGCCGCCGCCGTGGACGGCGTGGTCGCCGACTACGGCCGGCTCGACGCCGTCGTCAACAACGCCGGCGCCGGCCACGTGGGCACCCTGGAGAACGACACCCTCGACGACGTCCGCAAGGTGATGGAGGTCAACTTCTTCGGCGTGCTGGCCGTCTCCAAGGCCGCGCTCCCGCACCTGCGCGCCACCGGCGGCCGCCTCGTCACCGTCACCAGCGTCGGCGGCGTCGTCGGCCAGCCGTTCAACGAGGCCTACTGCGCCGCGAAGTTCGCCGTCGAGGGCTACATGGAGAGCCTGGCCCCCGTCGCCCGCACCCTCGGCGTGACCGTGTCCGTCGTCGAGCCCGGCGCCGTGGCCACGGAGTTCGTGAACAACATCGGCATCGACATCGAGGGCGACCTCGACGCCGGCCCGTACACCGGTGCCCTGCGCACCTACATCGACCGCACCGTCGCGCAGTTCCTCGACGGCACCGCCCAGACCCCGGCCGGGGCCGCGGAGGCGGTCATGGAGGCCCTCACCGCCGAGCAGCCCCCCTTCCGGCTCCAGACCACCGACTGGGCCCGCGGCTTCGTCGGCACCAAGCTGGCCGACGCGGACGGCTCCGCGGTCCAGGCCCTCACCTCCGCCTGGGTCTCCTGACCCCGGCCCCGACCCGGGTCGCCCGTCAGTTCCCGAACGCGGCCAGGGACAGGCGCTGGGCCACCGCCAGGGCGCCGTCGCCGGAGGAGGACGCGGTGCCGACGGCGTAGACCGCGCGCCGGCCCAGGTCGCGGGAGGCGAAGACACCGCTGCGGTACCCCGGGTCGGAGCCCGTCTTGCCCCACAGGACCGAGCCGTCCGGCAGCGGCACGGACATCAGGCCGACGCTGAAGCAGGCCGTACCCCTGCCCGGGCCGGTGTTGCAGTTCGAGCCGTCGGCGTACGGCAGCGGCTTGCCGTCGACGCCCTTCGGCACGGCGAACAGCTCCGCCGTCTGCTCCGGGCCGAGCAGCCGCCCGTCGAACAGGCCGCGGATGAAGCGGTCCAGGTCGCCCGTGGTGGAGGTCATGCTCGCGGGCAGCCCGCCCTGCACGTTGACGTCGACCAGCTCGCCGCTGCTCCGCGGCTGGTAGCCGGGCAGGTGCGGCCGCGGCACGGGCGTGCTGCGACCGGGCGCGGCGGGCCTGGTCTCCCGCATCTTCAGCGGCTCCAGGACGCGGGCGGTCACCTCGTGCTGGTACGGGTGCCCGGTGACCTCCTCGATGAGCTTGCCGGCGACGCGGTAACCGAAGGAGTTGTACTCCTGCCGGGTTCCGGGACGGAAGCGCGGGCCGGGGGCCGGCCTGCCCTCGGGGCGGAGCGTCTGCCGGATCACCTCGTCGAAGGTGAGGTAGTCGAGGCGGCGCTCGATGTCCTCGTCCGGGGACGAGTCCGGCGCGCCCTCGAAGTCCCGGGGCAGGCCGCTGGTGTGGTCGAGCAGCTGCCGTACGGTGATCGGCTCCTTGAACCGGTCCTCCGGCAGCAGCCCGGGCAGGTAGTGCTGCACGCTCTGGTCCAGGTCGACCCGACCCTCCGCGGACAGCTGGAGCAGGATCACCGCCTCCATGGGCTTGCTGATACTGCCGATCCGGAAGTGGGCGTCGGGGCTGATGCGCTTGCCGGTGACGACGTCCCCGGAGGTGCCGCGCCAGGTCTGCCCGTCCTTGTGGACCTCCGCCAGGACTCCGGCGGTGCCGTCCGCAGGGCGTACGGCGATCGCCGCGCGCAGTGCGGCGGGGTCCAGGCCGGTGCCCTGCGCGGTGCCGGCTGCCTGTGCGGAGCCGATGGTGCAGAGCGCCACGGCTGCCGCGAGGGGGACGGACAGGGACAGGGGCAGGGCTGAGGATCGGCGCACGGCAGGACTCCGTTGGACGGCGTGAACAGGACTTTTCGATCTTGTTCCGCCGATCCGTCCGGAGCCTCGGGGATCCCCCGGTCCCCACCCCGAGCGGACCCTGACACCGTATCGGGGACGCCGCTCGGGGAGGTCGCCGGGAGCCACCGCGTGCCGGTGCGTTCTGCCGTACGCCTCAGCCCTCGGGGTGCGGGGGCTCCACGTCCTTGGACAGGGGGACCTGCCCGGTGTTGTCGACGTGCCGGGCCGAGACCCACACGGGCCTGTCGCGCAGCAGGTACCAGATGGTGTTGCCCTCGATGGACTGGGCGTTGACCTTGCTCATCAGGCCGATCTCGGTGCCGTGGGTCAGGGTCCCGGTGATGGCGGAATCGGTGCTGGGATACCGGCGCAGATTGACGCCGTTGGTGCTGACGACCGTACCGAAGGGCTGCTGCGGGCTGGGCATCTCTTTCCTCCAGGGAGAGTCCGATGGTGACCGCGCCGCCCGACACGGGGGCGCACCGATCGCAGCGTAGCGTCACCGGGCCGACACATTCGGTGATGCTCGCGGTGCGCGGCGTCACGTTGCGTGGCACCGTGGGCAGGGCCATCCACGCGAGGAGGAGTCGCCGTCATGGGCGGAACGCAGGACAAGCGCCAGAAGCCGGGCAAGGGCCGCGAGGAACAGCAGCGGACGCACCGCACCGGCGAGGACCCCAGCCAGTCGGGCACCGGGCAGGAGGGCGGCCGGGGCAAGAGCCCCGAGGAGCTCAGGCTCCGGCAGGAGGAGACGAAGCACCGGCGCGACGAGGACGGGATGCACGAAGACGAGCCCTGACCGGGCCCGTGCCGTCACGCCCGCGCACGCAGGACCCGGCCGGGGTTCGCCGTCTTCACCTCGGCCGGGTCCTGATGTGTGGTGCTCAGGCGAAGTGGGGCGTGCTCACGGGCCAGCGGGCGTCGGTGATCCAGCGCTGCACGGCCGCGTTGGCCGTGTCGTCGAGTGCGGACACCGCTTCGATGGCGTGCAGGTCGCCGGCGAGCGGCGGGATGCCGGCCGCCGTCAGCGCCGCGTGCAGCTCCAGGCGCCGGCGGTGGACCGCGCTGACCCGGACGCCCGGCTGCTCGCTGCGGTCCCGGACCGGGCCGGCGGGCGGGAGGGGGCTCAGGGCGGCGGGGCCGTCGCCGAAGTCCCGCGCCCCGGGGAAGCGGTAGGGGTCGAGCGCGTCCTGCGGTGTCGGCTCCGGGGACGTGGCCCGCCACGTGTTCATGGAAGCTCCTCCTGAATTCTGTCGCTGGTGGGGCCGGTGGGTCATCGCTGCTGCTGGTCCTGCAGCGCACGGGCGCCGGCGGTGATCACTTCGGCGAGCTGGTTGGCGAGTGCCACGCCGCAGCCGCCGAGCCTGACGAAGCCGCGGCAGCCCACGGGCCCGTCGTTCGCGAGGGAAGGGAGGACCAGGCCGGCGAGCGCGAGAGCGGCCTGCAGGTTGGCCACGGCGTCCTGGCCGGACTGGTAGGCGGCGTCCTGGAGCTGCCGATAGCGGACTCGGTCGGCGTAGGAGGGCTCGTGCAGCATGTCTGCTGTCCTCTTCTTCGGGAGGTGGGGGGGAAGGGGGGAGGGGGCGCGTCGCGCGTGCGTTCGCGTGCGGGAGAGTGCCGAGGAGTCGCCGTGCAGAGATTGCGCACAGCCCGTGACCTGTCGGTTTCGACCGTCGTTCCTGAGGTGAAAACGATCATTCCGGTGAGCACTGGGAAGGACCGCGTTCTCCATGCAGTTAGCGGCTGTCGCCTCTTCGCCCGCGTTCTCGTTCCGGGACGCGGCCGTCATGCCCCGTAGTGGAACGAGGGGCCGGGGGAGGCGGGCATCCGGTTGCGGTGGCGCGGCACGGGGTTGCGGGGTGGCCGGGTGAGCGTGATCTGGCGTACGAGCTGCTGGAAGCAGGCCAGTGCCGCAATGGCGGGAAGGGTGGCCGCGGCCTGCGCGGCCAGCGTCCTGGGGGCCTGGGCCACGCACAGGAACGTGGCGAGGGTGGAGAACAACAAGACGATGGACCACGAATGGACTGCGCGGCGCTGGTGCAGGGCGGCCCTCAGGATGGACAGGGAGGCGACCATCCATGGCCCGTAGATCAGCAACGGCCACCAGCTGACCACGTCGTGGGCGGTCCGGGGCGCGGCGCTGTGCCGCAGTGCGTCGCAGATGGCGAGACCGCTGAAGACGCTCACCACGGCGGCGATGACGGCGACCAGCACCGCGGTGAACAGGCTGCCCGTGCGCAACAGGGAACTGAACGGCGACTTCGCCGCGGCGTGCCGGTGTCCTCCGGAGGACTGTGCCGGGGCCTGTGTCGGTGCCTGTGCCTGCGGCAGTCCGACCACGCTCGGCGGTCCGGCGAACATGGTCGCGGAGCCGAGCGTCTCGGTCGTTTCGTCGAACCCGGGACGGTCGAAGGACTCCGCCGGCCGCGGCGCCATGGAATCCTGCAGCAGGTAGGCGAGTTCCTCCGCCGGGTCCCACGCGCCGCCGGTCTGGCCGAGCACGAGTGGTGACGGCATGGCCGTGGTGTGGTGTTCGACGTCCGGGCCCGGCCAGAACAGGCGTGGCTCGGGCTGGGGGAGGGAGCCGTTCATGTCGTGGTGACCGTACGTCTCAAACACCGGAGGCCATCCCTGCGTGCTCGTCGGCGCGCGTGCCGGATGCGGTCGGGGGCGTCGACCGCCGGTTGAATTCGCTGCGGATCGTGCTCATCGCGTGCAGGAAGTCCTCGAAGATCGAGGAGGAGTAGTTCAGCTCGATCTTCTTCCCTTCGTACTGCAGCGTCGCGTTGGCGACCGGGCCGGGGCCCAGGCCCGCCGAGCCCGGTGTGAACGTCCAATTCCCCATCCGGGTGGCCCCGCTCATCAACGGGCGGCCCTTCTCTTCCGCATGCCGACGGAAGACTGCCGAGTGGTTAGCTGTTGTCATAGTCCAACCAACGCTCCTGGCGCCGGACTGGGTATGCGCCAAGCAGGTGATGATGACGCGCGCGACCGGGCGTTGACCCGTGCACTGACGGCCGTGTGGCCGTCGGACCGCTACCGTGATCGGCCACCGCCTCCCGTCTGCCCTGCATCACCGCAGCTCAACAACGTGCCGGTGCGCAGCAGAGGTTCGCCGTGACCGTGGCGTGACCTGATTCCAGGGGGCGCGCGGTGTACCGCGTACGGGCGAGCGCGGGCCGACGGATCGGCGTAAGTGGCTGCAATGAGGTGACAGGGCGCAACCCTGCATATGCCGCTGCGTTATGTCGAGGTGTTGCCGAGGGTCCTGCTGCGGGCCCCTGTTGATCGAACTCACCGCTGGAAAGGATCCGCCGTGCCAGACGTCTTCCTGAGGATCATGTTGATCTGTGCAGTGCTGGCTGTCTTCGGGGCCGCATGGAGGTCTTCCGGCGTGGGTGGACTGTGCCAGAGGGACGCGCTCGAACTCAGGCGCCAGCAACGCTTCAAGGACGTGCTGACCCTGAACACGCATGCCATCTGGGCCGCTCAGCAGGAAGCGGCGGCAGCGGCGGCGGGAGCGGCGGCGGAGGTCGTGCCGGACCTCGACCGGGGTGCGCAGTGTGACGCGTGCGGAGCCTCGCCCGGTGTCATCGGCTGGAGGGAGGCGTAGCGGCGCGGTGCCGGCCGCTCACGGGACCCGTCGCAGCCGTCCCGGGCCCGGGCAGGAGTGGAGGACGTCGCCGATGAACCGGCGGCTCTGCTCCGGTCCGAGGGCCTGCGCCTGCAGGTGGTCGTACATGAGGTGGTACGGGTGGCGGTCGGCGGGCCTTTCCAGGTGGAGGTCGCTGGTGAACCGTTCGAGGTACACGACCCCCGCGTCGGTGTCCGAGAAGGCGAGGATGGAGAACTGCCCTGAGGCGCCGGGGTGGGCTCCCGCACTGTGCGGGAGGACCTGCACGGTGATGTGCGGCTGGGTGCTCAAGTGGTTGAGGTGCTGCAGTTGTTCCCGCATGACGTCGGGGGTGCCCACGCTGCGCCGCAGTGCGGATTCGTCGAGGATCGTCCATAACCGGAAGGGGCGGGCGGGGTGGTGGGCGCGGTGTTGCCGCTGCAGCCGCAACTCAAGCTGGGCGGCGACCTGTTCGGGCCTGATGTCAGGGTTCGACTCGGCGATGACCGCCGCAGCGTAGGCGCGCGTCCGGAGCAGTCCGGGGGTCACGAGCGGCTCGTAGGAGTGGATGGACGCCGCTTCCGTCTCCATGCCGATGTAGATGCCGTAGGGCACGTCGCCGTAGGCGACCCACCAGCCCTGCCGGCCCGACTCCTTCGCCATCCGCATCAGCGAGCCGACGATCAGCTCGTCGGTGACCTCGTACAGTTCGCACAGGTCGCGCACGTCACGGGGGTTGATGGCCCGGCGGCCGGTCTCGATCAGACTGATCTCGGACTGGGACACCAACAACCGGCCGGCCACCTGCTGGTGCGTCATGCCCGCGGCATGACGCAGTCGGCGAAGTTCCGCGCCCAGGCGGCGCCTTCTGATGGTGGGACTTCCGTTCACCGCCATGGGCGGTCCACCTCCAACTCCAAGACCTCGCGCAGGAATGTGCACAGACCAGGGCCGAAGAGAGCAAAAGCATTGTCCATACCCGGACCGACGCGGAGTGAACCCCGACGGCGAAGATCACCTATCCGGCGCAGAAGAGCACTGCGACGGCCGCCGAACGTTGCTTCGTCAACCGTTGTGCGCCGTCCCCCCGGTCGGCCCGAGGCAACTCGACGCCCCCCACGCCCCCCCTCGGTCACACCCCCAACGATCTGTCGTCGCACGGGACACGGGTTCGGACAGGATGGTTAGTTTGATCCTATGAGCGGCTTCGGTGTGCGGCCGGCCGCCGCTCAACCGCCCGTTCGTTCGGTGCCGTTCGCAACCGGCCGGGACGGCGCGCGGAGGATGCGCCGGAGCCAGCGCGTGCGGGCGTCGCGTGCGTCGCGGCTGAGCGCGGCCTGTGGGGCGAGGGTGTCGAAGCCGTGGAAGGCGCCGGGCCACACGTGGAGTTCGGCCCGACCGCCGGCCCGCCAGAGGGCGTTCGCGTAGGCCACGTCCTCGTCCCTGAAGGTCTCGGCCGATCCGACCTCGATGTACGCCGGGGGCAGCCGCGACAGGTCGGTGGCCCGGGCAGGAGCGGCGTAGGGCGGCACGTCTGCGGTGCCGTACCGGTCGCCCAGCAGCGCCTGCCACGCGGTCGCGTTGGAGGTGCGGTCCCAGGTGTCGATGCCGGCCATCTGGTGGCCGGAGACCGTGTCGTTGCGGTCGTCGAGCATCGGGCACAGCAGCAGCTGCCCGATCGGTACCGGCCCGCCGCGGTCACGGGTGAGCAGGGCGAGGGCCGCCGCGAGGCCGCCGCCCGCGCTCTTGCCCCCGATGACGATCCGGTCCGCGTCGACGCCCAGGTCCGCCGCGTGGCCGGCCACCCAGACGAGCCCCGCGTAGCAGTCCTCCAGCGGGCCCGGGTACCGCGCCTGCGGCGCCAGCCGGTACTCGACGGAGACGACGGCCAGCTCCAGCGGGCCGGCCCAGGTGTCCAGCAACTGCCGGAGCACGGACCAGGCGTTGCCCATGATCATGCCGCCGCCGTGCATGTAGTACAGCAGCGGCAGCGGCCGGGCGATCCCGGCCGGCCGCGCGCTCACGAGGGTGACGTCCGGCCCGCCCGGCGCAGCGGGCACCCGCAGCTCCGCCACCTCGAACCGGCCGTCGGCCCGCAGGTCCCGGGCCGTAGGCCGGGGCCTGGCCGCGGTGTCCCGCTCCTGCCGTGCGGCGAGGTTCTCCGGAGTGAGCGGCTCCCTCGCCCCGGCACCCGAAGCCGCCAGTGCGGCGGCCAGTTCGGGATCGAAGGGGGGAGCGTCCCCGGCGGCACCATCCATGGACGGTAGTCAACCACCCTCCCCCGCGGTCCCGGAGCGCCGGGTCAACCGGGGGATTCCTGCAGGGAGGCGGCGATCAGGGCGAGGTCGTTCGCGATACCTCGACACCGGCGACGTCGGCGGTCGGTGTGGACGCGCCGTTGACGCCCGCGGAGGAGGTGTCGAAGCGGCCGTCGACCTTGTCGAGGTAGCCGGCGACGGTGAGGGCGCCCACGGCGAGCCGGTCGTTGAGCGAGTCCCCGCCGACGGCCGCTCCGGTCTTCGCGGACACCTTGCCGCGGGCCGGGCAGGTGCGGCAGTTCCCGGCGAGCAGCCCGTCGACCGAGAGGACGGGCAGGGCCTCCCGGAACCGCTGCGCGTCCGGAGTACGCTGCCGGTAGGCGAGCATCTGCACCACCGCCCGGGGCGTGGCGCGGTCGGCCGGGTTGCCTCCGCGGCCGTCCGTGAGCTGGACCTGCTCGCGGTCGACGCCCGCCCGGTCCCGCGCAGCGCCTCGATCAGGGCGGTCCGGCCGGACGCCGCCGGGTCCGCGACGGGGAGACGCGCAGCGACGGCGCCGCGTCCGCCGCGATCGTGCCGGACAGCCGGATCCGGGTGCCGCCGTCGGCCGCCGTGACGGTGATGTCCGTCGGCTTCCCGGCCTCCACGGTCTTCACCGTGGACGTCACCTGGTGCGGCGCGACCTTCGGCCGCCAGTCCAGCCGGGCGTCGGCGCCCGGCCGGGCCCGGGCGTGGTCAGCAGGTCGATGAGGTTGTCGTTGATGATCAGCGGGGTCGGGACGGGGTCCAGGACCGGGTCGGGCGCGAAGAGGCGGCTGTCGACGATCACGTCCCCGTCGACCCGGGTGATGCCGGCGTCGTAGACCTGCCGGGCGAGCAGGTCGATACCGGCGAGCGGGTTCTCCGGTGTGAGGGTCGCGCCGAGGAAGTCGTCGGCGTAGGTGTGGTCGAGGTCGGTGTACGCGACCGTGCCGTCGGGCCGGGTCCGGCCGCCCATGGTGAGGTCGCCCTGGGCCACGAGGTCGAGGTCGCCGGTCGGGGTGGCCCCGTTCAGCTCGCCGACCGCGTAGACGGGGGGCACGAAGCGGTGGTCCGGGCCGAGGGTCCGCCACGGGCCGGAGACCGGGAACAGCTTGGCGGTGGAGCCCGGGATGAAGAACTGGCCGGGGCACATGCTGTGCAGGCCCCGCCCTGCGTCCGGGTCGGTCCGCAGCAGGCCCCACTGGGCGTGCCGGTACTCCGGCTTCTGCATGACCTGCGTGATGCGCGGGTCGAGCCGACCCGGGTCCCCCGCACCCGGCGGCCACGGCGACGCGACGAGGACGTGGACGTGGGCGTGGCCGGGGTGGGCGAGGGGGAGGGGGCCGCACCGGCGCCGGCGGCCGAGGCGAGCGCCACCAGCAGCAGGGCCGCACACCCGGCGGCCAGTCGGCGCCGTACTGCCGCGATGCGCATCGGTGTGCCCACGGCGCGCCCCGTTCCACGCGGCTGCCTGCTGCCCGCTGCCCCTTGGCGAGGGTCCGGGGACCGGGGTCCCGGCCTGTGAACAGGGCGGCAGGACCCGGAAGGGCCTGCACGTCACCCGGTCGGCGGAGCCCGGAGCCCCTGCCCGAGCTGTGCGCCCGACGGAACCGAGCCATCATGGCGGGACGGGAGACCCCGGAGGGCCGCTCGTGGGCGCCCCGCAGTCAGCGGCGACGGCACGTTCCGGTGTTCCGGTCGGGAGGCGAGGCATGCACCTGGACGAGTCCCAGCGGGCCTGGGCCACGATCATCGCTGTTGTCGCCGTCATCCTCGCGGACATCGCGGCGATCATCCTGATGAACGTCCTCGGCCGCTGATCCGACGAGCGGCCCGGTCCGGTCCGACCCCGGAGCCTGACCCCGCGTCCGTCGTCCCGCACGGCAGGATCAAGGCGCCGTCCTGCGCCCTCGGCACGAGCGCGCCGATCCCGGCGACGCCCGCCATGGCCTCGACCGGGACGCCCGGCGCGCAGGGCGTCGTCCAGTCGGCGGGGCGGCTGCCAGATGGCGCTCGGCGTCGCCGACCCGTCCGGCGCCCACGCGGGCGCCGACATCGCGTACACGTGGCGGGCCCGGCAGGCTGGCGAAGCGGGCCAGTGCGGGAACCAGGGCACCCACCTGATGCCCGTGGCGCCCTTGCGTACCTTCGGCAGCCACATCCGAGGCGACACCGACGGTCGGCCGGGCGGCTGCGACCTGACCTTGCCTCGGACACCGGCCCCGTGACGGTCCGCGCGGACGCCGACGGGCGGAACGGCGGCTGCTGGCTGGCTGGGTCAGTGCCCGGACCCGGCGTCGTACCGGGTCACCCCGTGCACCGCCGCCCTGCCCTTGTCGTCGTAGTCGTAGTCGTCGTAGTACTCGTCGCCGCGCCCCAGCGACGACAGGCTGCCCGCGACGAAGCCGAGCACCAGGAACGCCACGACCAGTACCTTGGCCCCGGTGGACAGCACCAGCGGCCGCGTGGCGTTGGGCGCCGCCGGGGCGCCCGCGGCCGCGGCCGGCGCGGCCGGGGCACCGTAGCCGAGGGCCGGGGGCACCGGGTCGCCGAACAGCCGCTTGGGGTAGGCAGAGGTCAGCATCATCGCGTACGCGAGGAACCGCAGCCGGAACCGGAGCACGGCGGCGGAAGCCTCGAAGATCGGCTCCGGCATCCGGCCCAGCACCAGCGCGATGAGCCAGAACACCCAGCAGATGACGGCCCAGCCGTACTGCAGCAGGTTGCTCACGATCGCGGCGGGGATCATCAGGATCAGACGGAACAGCACGGCCAGCCGGTTCAGCTCGCCGGGCCGCAGCTCGATCTGGACCGGGTAGCCGGGTGCGGCGAGCGCGAACGGCGGGTACTGGTCCACCAGCAGCATGGCGCTGGCCGTGACCCGGGTGGCGTAGGCGAGGTAGTCGCCGAGGAAGCGGGCGATGCCGTGCGGGAGCCGCCCCTGGACCAGTGCGGCGAACCAGCCGGCGATCGTCAGGAAGAAGGCTGCGATGCCGAGCAGGGCCACCACGATCATCTGAGGGATCAGCAGCAGCCAGCGCAGCAGCACGGTCCAGCGCCGCTGCCGGCCCGGATCCGGCATGTCGAGCTCCGGCAGCTGCTCGCCGGCCGGCCCGGAGGCCGCGTCGGGCGGGCGGGGGGTCCAGCCTGTGGTCATGGGGGCCTGCCTACGGTGGCGGTGGTCGGGGCGGGCGAGCACCCTCCGCGGTACCCGTTCGGGAACCTCCCGGGTTCCGCGAGGCGTGCGCGTGGGACATGCGTACCGCGCCCGGCCGCCGGTCAAAGCAGCCGAACGGCAAGTTGGCCCGGCCGGTGGCACGCGCCGTCCGGCCGGGCGGCGTGCTCACCTCCGCTGGAAGACCCCTTCCGGGTCGGCGGTCGTCGGCCCGCCCAGCCGTCCATCCGGGGCCAGGCCTCCTCCCAGCTGTGGTCCTCGAGGTCCGGCGGCAGCAGGGCCGGGTCACCGCCGAGCAGCAGGACCGGACGTCCGCCCAGCCCGGCCTCCGGCAGGGGGCACCCGGCCGCCGGGCGGCGGCGCCTCACCGCGCGCCCCCGGCTCCCGTCCGCGCCGCAGCCCACCGAAGGGATCTGTGCACACGCGCCTCCTGACGCGAGCTGACCGGCGGTCACAGCGTGAGAGGAAGGCGGGCCGAACCGTCCATTACGCCGTACGCGGCATGTTGACCGGTGGCGGCCCGGCCCCGGTGCACCACTCCCGCGGCGCCGTCCTCAGGAGGGCTTGGCGGCGGAGTAGGCGGTGACGGTCGCCTTGTTGTCGCACAGGGCGAAGACGCCGTCGTCGAGGGCGATCTGGTGCGCGCCCGCCCCCGGCACCCCGACGACGAGCGTGGGGTACGTGGCCGGGGTCGCCCCGGAGGCGCAGTAGCCGTCGGCCTCGCCCTGCACGTTGACGAAGGTGAGCTTCGTCCAGGCGTGGGCGCCCGGGGCCAGGGTGACCGTCGCGGCCGAGCCGCTGTGCGTCGCGGCGAGCGGTACGTTCTTGTCGGGCGCCCCGTTGCCCGCGCCGGCGGCCGTGGGGAAGCCCTGGAGCGTGCAGGTGCCCTTCGAGGTGTTGGTGACGGTGATGACGGCGGCGCCGGTTCCGGTTCCGGGCGGCCGGACCGCGGCCTGGCGGGCCTCCGTGACCTCGACCTCCTTGATCGTGCACGGCTTCGCCCCGCCGCCCGACGTCACGGGCGAGGCCGGGGCGGCGGGCGTCGCCTTCCCCGCGCCGCCGGAGCCGCCGGCCGTGGCCCCGGGGGTCGGCGGCTGCGGCTGCGCCGACCGCGACGGCCCGCCGGGCTGGGCACCGTCCTCGCCCGACGGCGTACAGGCCGTCACCAGGAGGGTGGTGGCCACGGCCGCCACCAGCGCGGTCACGGTCTGCCGGACACCTGCTGCGTACTGCATGGGAACCTCCCGAGGCCCACGACCGGGCCCCGCCGGCCCGTACGTCCACGGACACAACACCGCGCCGCCCCGGAGTTCCCGCCGCCACACCGCTGTGCCCTTCCCGTGACGCCTTCATGACCTACCGCGCCGTCACAGGGGTTGCTGCCTCCGTCACGCCCGCCCGGCCGGCACCGCGGTGCGGACCTCGACCTCCCCGTCCGCCTGCCCGCCCACCGCGGCGCGCCCCGCGGGGGCCGCCGCCGGGAGCGCCAGTTCGAGGGCGTCGAGGGCGGCGCGGGCCTCGCCGAGGCGCCTGCGGATCTCTTCGACGTCGGCGGGCTGCGGCTCCACGACCGCGGCGGCGGCCGCCTCCGCGGCGGCGCGGTCCTCCTCCGCCTGGCGGGCCTCCTCAAGGGAGTTGATGACCACCCCGATGAGGAGGTTGACCAGCACGAACGAGCCGATCAGCACGTACGAGGCGAAGTAGAGGAGGGTCCACCGCGAGACCTCCAGGCCGGCCCGGACCGCATCACCGAGCCCGTCCAGGGTGACCAGCAGGGACAGCGTGAGGGCGGCGCGGCCCAGCGAGCCGAAGTGCTCGGGGTCGTCGTCGGCCAGGAACACCCAGCCGACCATGGAGTACACGTACAGCAGCAGGGCACCGACGAGCAGGAAGCTCAGCGTCCCCGGCAGGCTCTTGCCGATGGCGACGATCACGATGCGGACCTGTGGCAGGAACCGGGCGGCGCGCAGCACCCGGGCCAGCCGCAGCAGCCGGAGCACCGTGGCGTTCTCGCGGGCGAACGGGGCGAGGGCGAGGGCGACCACGGCCAGGTCGAAGAGGTTCCACGGATCGCGGAAGAAGTCCCCCGGCCGGTCGGCGTGCGCGGCGGCGCGCAGCAGGACCTCGACGGTGAAGGCGGCCAGGAACAGGTGCTCGGCGAGCTTGAGGCCGTCGTGCCAGTCCTGTACGACGCCGTCGTAGGTCTCGATGCCCATGAGTGCGGCGTTGCCCACGATGAGGCAGAACACGGTGGTGGTGAAGGCGGCCGAGTCGACGATCCGCTGGCTGCGGGCGGCCAGGGCGTGGCGTGACGGGCTGCCGGACCGGTGTGGCATCGAGGAGGTCCTCATCCTTGTGGAGCCTGATGGTTCATCAATTCGAGTGGATCTTAAAGGGGAGAGCCCCGTCGAAAGGACGGGCCGACGGGTGCGCGGGCCGGAAAGCCCCGCTCCGGGCCGGGGCGGTTCGGGCAGGTCGGCGAGCTGTCAGAGGGCCCGCCTACGCTGGCTCCTGGCCCGCACCCCTTCCGCGGGGCCCCGAAGGAGAGCCGCCGCCATGCTGACCGCCCCGACCGCGCCCCACGCCGTGCCCGTCGAGGGCCGCGCACCCTTCGGTCGGCGCTTCGCGCTCGTCGACCGGGCGGGACACCTCGTCCGCCCGCCGGACCTCACCGCCGTCGGGCCGTTCCACGAGGACGGCCGCGGCGGGCTCATCGCCCCCGCCGCGGACCTGACCGGCGGCTGGGGCTACCTGGACGGGCAGGGCCGCTGGCTGGCCGAGCCGGTGCTGGAGCACACCACCGGGTTCGACGGGGCGGGCCTCTCGCGGTTCCTGTCCGACGGGCTGTGGGGGTACGCCGACACCGCCGCGGCACCGGTCGTCCCCGCCCGCTTCCAGGAGGCCGGACCGTTCCGGCACGGTCTGGCCGTCGTACGTACGGAGACCGGCGTCGGGTACGCCGACCCCACCGGCGCCGTCGTGATCGGCGGGGCGTACCGGCAGGCCGGGACGTTCGGGGCGAACGGCCTCGGCGCCGTCCGGCAGGCGGACGGCCGCTGCGGCTACGTCGACCGGGAGGGCCGGCTCGTCATCGCCGCCCGCTTCGACGGCGCCCGCCCGTTCACCCCGGAGGGGACGGCGCCCGCCATGATCGGCGAGGAGTGGGGGCTGATCGACGCCACGGGGGAGTGGGTCGTCGAGCCGTGCTTCCGGCTGTTCGACGCCTTCGACGAGAACGGACTCGCGTACGTCAACGGCGGCGGCATCGGCGATTCGTTCGCGGGATTCGTCAACCCCCGCGGCGAGGTGGTCATCCGGCGCGAAGGGGAGATGGACGACGCACTGGCCTGCGGGCTGCTGAAGGTCGGCAACGACGTCGTGCGCGGCTTCCTGGACGCCACCGGCGCGTGGGCGATCGCGGACGAGTACGAGTGGGCCGACCGCTTCGACGCCGGAGGCGCGGCGGTGGCCCGGGCCCTCGACCCGGAGGCGTGGGGCGTACTGCGCGCCGACGGCTCCTTCACCGCCACCCCGCACCGCGAACCGCTCACCGACTCCGACAGCTGGATCGTAGGCTTCGACGACGGGCACGGCCTCGCCCCCTTCCTCACCGACGAGGGCGACGTCGTCCACGTCGGCCGGGACGGCCGGGACGTGTGCCGGGTCGAGGTCGGCGCCCGGGACGGCAGCGCCGTCACCCTCCGGAACGCGGCGGGCGACACGGTCTGGCGGGGCTCCGCCGCCCCCGGCACCTTCGAACGCCACGACCCGTTCCTCGCGGGCGACCCCCGGACGTACGTCGACCACACCGAGGCCTGGGAAGGCGACGTCGCGACGGTGGTGCAGGAACTCCTGGACCTGCCGGCCCGCGCGTTCCACCCCTGCTCACTGATCTTCGACCGCAACGAGGACCCGTACGACCTGTCGGCGCTCGACGAGTACGACCTGGAACGCATCGAGAACGGCGCGATGCACGTGATCGCGAGCACCTGGCTGGCCGCCGAATGGCTCTCCGAGTACCCGTTCCTCCTGGAGAACGCCCGGACCTGCTTCGACGAGATGGTCGACACCCTGGAGCAGCGCCTGCGCGAGCGCTTCGGCGATCCCCTCACGGACGTGGCGGGCTGCCTGCGCAGCGGCGACGGCGAGTGGTCGGCGACATGGGAGATGAAGGACGGCCGCCACCTGGTCCTCCAGTTCTACTGCCTGGTCGGCGACGGCGACCACGAGCTCCAGATATGGCTGGCCGTCACGGACGCCTGACCGGCCGGCACGAGGTCCCGGGGCCGGCCGGATACGGTCCGTGAACAACTGCGGGCCGCGCTCGGGCCGGACGCCCCTTCCGCTACGAGGCGGTGAGGGCAGCGGCCAGGCGGCGGGCCTCCGCGGCCGGGCGGTGGGAACCGCGGCGGGCCGCTACTGCCGCCACCTCGGGCGGGACCGGGCCCCGCGCCCCGCAGTGTTCCGCGCAGTCGGCGGCGACGGCCAGCAGCTCGCCCGCAGTGCGCACCGACGGCAGGAGGCCCGGCAGCGCCTCGGCGAGGACGGCCCACACCGTGGCGTGCGCGCCCGCTCCCGCGGCCGAACGGGTCGCGTCGGCCAGCCGGTTGGGTTTGACCGTGCCGAGGACGGCCATGGCGGCGAGTTCCCTGCCGAGCAGCCCGGCGTCGAGTTCGCCCCGAGCCGCCAGCACCAGCAGGGCCTGGACCGCCGGGCGCCGCTGCTCCGGGTGCTGGGCTCCCAGCCCCGCCGCCACGGCGGCGTGCAGCGCGGGCCCCGCGGGCCCGCCCAGCCGGGCGAGGTGCGGCAGCATCCAGGCGTCCCCGTGGGCGCCGACCGTCGCGGCCAGTGTCACCGACGGCAGCAGCCACGCCGCCTGCGCCTCCCGGTCCTCGGGCAGCACCGAGGCCCGTACGGGGTGTCCCGCGTGCCAGTGGTAGCACTGGGTGAACCCCTCGTGCGGCCGCCCCAGCCAGTGGAAGGCGTCCGGGAAGTCCCGCAGCAGGGCCGGGCGTGCCCCGCTCCCGAAGACGACCTGCGGCACGGCGGCCCCGGGCCGCGCCCAGGACCGGTGGGCCCGCGGCCCGGGTCCGCCGGTCCGGCGCAGCGGCGTCCCCGGCGCACCGTCGGGGCCGAGCCAGGCGGCGAGCCGGTCGCCCTCGGCGGTCCTGAGCCGGGCCGCGGCCGCGGCGGCCGCGGGGGTGTCCGGGCCGTCACGGCGTACGCGCAGGAGCGCCTGACCGAAGTCGGCCGCTCCGGGCCGGACGCCCGAGCGCTGGTACTCCGCGAGCCGTTCGACCAGCTCGGCCGCGTCCAGCGCGCCCGTGTCCCAGGTCGGCGTGGCCAGCAGGAACGGCAGGGTCCGCCCGGACAGCAGCGCGTACCCGATCTCGCGCACGCGCGCGGCCAGCACCCGGTCCAGCCCGCCCTGTGCACACTCCTCGTGTCCCCGCGGCCGGAGCACGGATGCGGGCTGGAGGCCGTACTCCGGTATCCGCCCCAGCAGCGTCGCCGGCACGACGTGCCACACGGCGACCCTCTGTGCCTCCTCCGTGCGGTAGAACTGCTCACCCACCGCCCCGCTCAGGGCGGTCGTGAGGGCGGCGCGGTCGCGGTGGGCCTGTCGTACGAGCCCGTCCAGGGCCCGCTCGAACGCCGCCACGGTGTGCGCGTCGGCGGCGAACTGAAGCACCGTCAACTCGACGGTCTCGGCGATCCCGGTGAGCGGTGCGGCGAGCCGGCGCACGGGCGCCACGGGCGGGAGGACGTCCTGAGCAGTGGTCCGGATCATGCCGCAAGGCTAGGGAACCCCAATGACACCACGGGCCCGGCCGGTCCACCGCCCACGGACCAGTCAGGTGTAAATCGGTACATCGGAACGAAAACCAGCATTCGCAACGAATCGGTCCTATAGCCTCGTGCCAGACAGCCAGGCGACGTCCTCCGGGAGGCATCTTGAGCGAGCGGCCGGTCCTTCTGCCCTACGCCGATCCGGCCTTCGTCGCGGACCCCTTCCCCCTCTACCGGCAGCTCCGCGAAGAGGGCCCGGTGCGCCGCGCCGTCATCGCGGGCGGCCTGGAGGCCTGGATCGTCACCCGCTACGAGGACGGGCTCGCGGCCCTCTCCGACTCCCGCCTCAGCAGCGACGTGCGCGACGCCGCCGATCAGCGGCTCCTCCAGCAGCTACCCGAGACGGAGCGCGACTCGATGCTGAGCAACATGCTCCGCAGCGACCCGCCCGACCACACCCGGCTGCGCCGCCTGGTCTCCAAGGCGTTCACCGCCCGACGGGTCGCCGCGATGGAGCCCCGCATCCAAGCCCTCACCGACCGGCTGCTGGACGCGGTCGTCCCGGCCGGCCGCGCCGACCTCGTCGCCGACTTCGCGCTCCCGCTGCCGGTCGCGGTCATCAGCGAACTGCTCGGGGTGCCCGTCGACGACCGACACGACTTCCAGCACTGGACCGACCGCATGCTCACACGGGGAGCGGAGCCGGTGGACCCGGCCGTGGTCAACGAGGCGTGGCAGCACATGCGCGCGTACGTCACCGGCCTCATCCGGGACGCACGCGCCCGCCCCGGCGACGACCTGCTCAGCGGTCTCATCGCGGCCCGCGACGAGGAGCAGCAGCTCACCGAGGACGAACTCATCGCCATGGTGTTCCTGCTGCTGGCCGCCGGCTACATCACCACCGTCAACCTGATCGGCGGCGGCATCGCCATGCTGCTGGCCCACCCGGACCAGCTCGAACTGCTGCGTTCCGACCCCGAGCTGCTGCCGGGCGCGGTCGAGGAGTTCCTGCGCTACGACGGCCCGGTCAGCCCCGGCATCGCCCGCTTCGCCCGCGAGGACGTCGAGATCGCGGGCGTGGTGATCCCGGGCGGCGCGACCGTGCTGATCGCCTCGGCCATCGCCGACCGCGACCCGGGGCGGTTCGCCGACCCCGACCGCCTGGACATCACCCGGCAGGACAACGCCCACCTGGCGTTCGGCCACGGAGTCCACTACTGCCTGGGCGCTCCGCTGGCCCGCCTGGAGGGCCGGATCGCCATCGGCACGGCCCTGCGCCGACTCCCGGGGCTCGCCCTCGCGGTAGCGCCGCAGGAGATCCACTGGCGCCCCGGCGGCCTGCGCGGCCCCATGAGCCTCCCCGTGACCTTCACTCCCGGCGTCTAGGCGTGCGCCCTACCGCAGGCATCCGGTGTCGGAGGGCGCTGGCAGCATCGTCGCCATGAACATCGTCCGTACCACCCCCCACCGCGACCGCTCGACGTCACCGCTGTCTTCCCCTGACTGGCCCCGCTGGCGCGCACGGCGACCCGGTTACATCCCCGCCGCGGAGCTCCTTCGGTGCACGACAGTTCGATCGGCGGGCCACTGCTGTGGCCCGCCGACGAGCCGTGGCCGTACTGCGACGCCCCGCACGAGGGCGAGGAGCACGCGCTGGCCGAGCTGCGCCTTGAGCAGCGCATCCGGGTGAGCGAGGCGACGCACCCGGACGGCGCGGCCCCGCCCCGAGCGCCGCCGAGACCGGCCCGCCCCGCCCCGCGCCCCGCCGGGGCCCGCTCCGCCGAACGCCCCGCCGGGCCCGACCAGGGTCGGCCCCGGGAGCCCCAGCCCCTCCGCACCGACGAAAGGCCGGCTACCTCTCGCAGCGCCCCGGGAAGGCCTCCGCCCTGCAGAGCGCGGTCAACGCCGCCCTGGAGGCCCTCGTGCGCGGCCCGGCCCTGGAGTACGCCCCGCTGCGGGTGAACGCCGTATCTCCCGGGCTGCTGCACCCCGCTGTGGGACGGGCTGACCGCCGAGGCCCGCGACGCCATGTACGGGGCGGCCGCCGGCCGCCTGCCCGTGGGCCGCGCCGGTGAACCGGCCGACGTCGCCGCGGCCGTCCTGTTCCTCGCCGACAACCCGTACACCACGGGCTCGACGGTGTACGTCGACGGCGGCGGCACCATCGCCTGACCGCGGGCGGGCCCGGCCCGGGCCGGTGGCGGCCGGCTGTCAAGACCCGAGAAGTCGGAACGTGACGTGTCCTGCGGCCCGGGGCTTACTCGGGGACATGGGCTCACGGAGAAGAGGGGGCCCTGCCCGCGTCCACCCGCGGGGGTCGTCACGGCAGCAAGGAGCGATCACATGCCGACCATCGTCGTCCTTCCGATGTCCTATGCCGGGGGGAGGGCGTCGTGACGTCCGTACCTCCGCCGCCCGGGCGCCCCACGGGCCCGCCGTCCGGTCCGCTCTCCAGTCGCCCGTCGAACGAGCGGCCGACGCCGGGACATCCCCTGCCGCCTCCGCCGAAGGGGCCCTCGGGGCCACCGTCCAGCGGTGGTGACCCGGGTCCGCCGCCGGACCGGAGCCGCCCCGACGCGCCGGCCTGCGGGTGGCGGTCGCGGCGGACGCTGCTGAGCGCCGGCACCGCGGTGGCCCTGACGGCGGCAGCAGTGCTCGCCTTCACCGTCATGGGCGGCAACGAGGCGGCCGGCGGCGAGGTCTTCCTCCAGGCCGCCGCGGCCGCCGGCCCCGATCCGTTCACGCCCTCGACGGTCACGGCGGCCGAGGCCCGCGACCCCGGACCGGTCACTCCCGCCGAGCCCACCGCGGCCGCCGGGCCCCGCACCGGCACCCGTACCCTCCAGGTCAGCGGGACCTACCCGGGGTTGTACGGGGGCACGCGGAACATCGCGAGCTGCGACGTCGAGAAGCAGATCGGGTTCCTCGCCCGACACCCGGACAAGGGGAAGGCCTTCGCCGCCCCCTTGAACATCCGGCAGTCCGAGGTCCCGTCCTACCTGCGGTCCCTGACGCCGGTCCGGCTGGGCTGGGACACCCGCGTCACCAACCACGGGTACAAGGACGGCGCGCCCACCGGTTACCAGGCGGTGCTGCAGGCCGGCACCTCCGTGCTGGTCGACGACCGCGGCGTGCCCCGCGTCCGCTGCGCCTGCGGCAACCCGCTGACCCCGCCCGTCGCCGTCAAGGGCAAGCAGACGTACAGCGGCAGGGAGTGGTCGTCGTTCCGGTCCGCCGACCTCGTCGCGGTCAAGCCCGCCCGGAAGCCGGTGAAGGCCGTCACGGTGTTCGATCAGGGCCGGAAGGCCTGGTACGAGCGCCCGAGCGGCGGGGCGAAGCCCGGAAGGCACGACCAGGAGGTCGCACCGCCGCGCGGCCGGACGCCGGACTCGCCGTACCCGGTCCTGCCCCCGCTCCGGCCCGGACCGGTGGAGGAGCCCGCCGACGCGGGGACGAGCAAGGCCCACGACGAGGAGGCGCCCGCGGGGAGGCCTCCGGGCGCGGGTCGGGGCCAGAAGCCCGCGGTCCCCGGAGAGGACCGGGTCCGTGATCCGCATGCGGACTCCGATGCGCCCTCGGTCACGGGCACGGGAAAGGTTCCGCACCGGCCCGAGGGAGGGAAGCCGGAGAAGACCCCTGCGCCGGACCCGGAAAAGGCACCGGCGAAGGGCTCTGGGAAGGTCTCCCCCCGCAAGGGCTCGGGTGAGAGTCAGGGAGAGGAAAAGTCCGGCCGCAATTCCGAACGCCCCGAACACTCCGGAAAGGGCTCGGTGCAGGACCAGGATCCGGACAGGACTCCGGACAAGGGTGCGGAGAACGTCCCCGGCAGGAATTCCGGCCCGACGGACCCCGGCAAGGTTCCCGGGCGGGTCACCGAGCGGGGGCCTGCGGCGGACCCGCCGGTGAAGCACGGCGGAAAGCCGGACCTGAAGCCCGCCCATCCCGTCGAGCAGCCGGACCGGAATCCCGGCAAGACACAGGATCGGAATCCGGAAGAGGGGACCGGGAAGGGTGCTGGCACGCCGGACCGGGCACAGGGCCAGGGCCGGGGGAAAGGGAAGAGCCAGGGCCAGGGGAAGGCGAAGGCAAAGGTAAAGGAGAAAGGCCCGGGGACCGGCTCCGACCATGATCCTGTGGGAAGCCGGAACCGGAAGCCGGGCCACCCTGAAGAGGGGTCCGATCACGGCCCTGCGAAGCCCCCGGGCCAGAAGCAGGGGGAGAGCCACGGGACAGGCGCCGGAAAGGGTTCCGAGAAGGGGTCGGGAACGGTCCCCCGCACGGATCCGACGCGGAATCCGGGCGAATCCACCGGTCGGCACCCCGGAGGAACCGGCAAGGAACCGCACCAGGACCCGGCGCAGGTTCCGGGGAGTTCCCAGGGCCGGAGCCCGGGGGAGCACGCCGAAAACGTCCCTGGCCGGACCCCCGGGAAGGGCACCGGGGCGGACCCGGAGACGGGTCCGGGCACGGGCCGGGGGACAGGGCAGGGGAAGGGCAAGGGGGCGGCCAAGGAGAAGGATCGGGGCGGACCGCCGGACCGGAGTCCTGGGGACTCCGGAAAGGCTCCGGATCAGGGATCAGGCGTCGACCCGGTCACGAGCCCGGTACGAGAGCCGGGACGTGCGGAGCAATCCGGATGATCGCGCGGTTCGACGCCGGGAAGGTGCGCCTCGCGGGCCAAGGGCGCGGCGGTACCCGCCCGCCCTTGGCCCAGGCGCCTCGCCGTCTGTCAAGACACGGAATCCGGGGACATGACCCCGCCCGAGCGGCAGGGCCTACTGGAGGTGCGGGTCAACGGGAAACGGAAATCCCCCAGCCCGCACCACACCACACACCCCTCCGCGAAGGAATCAGTCATGACCCGCACGTCCCGCAAGCAGCGAATCGTGATGCTCGGCCTGTCGACCGCGCTGGCCGCCGGAGGAGCCCTGTTCTCCTCGACCGCGTACGCCGCCCCCGCCAAGCCGTACACCAGCAGCACCACGAAGGCTGTGGAGGGCAAACCGGCGCATGGTGACCTGAAGGGCAAGAAGAGCGACCGCAGCGGCGGCAACAAGAAGGGGAACAAGGGCAAGAAGGGCAACCAGGCCCGTGACATCGAGAACATGCCCGGCTGCAAGTTCGTGAGCGGCAAGGTGTACTGCGAGTTCAAGCCGCCCACGGACACGAAGCCGCCCACGGACACGAAGCCCGGTGACACCAAGCCGGGCGACACCAAGCCCACGGACGCGAAGCCGGACGACAAGGTTCCCGCGCCCGCCCCCGGGACGGCGCCCGCAGTGCGGACCGGTGGTCCCACGGGGAAGTAGCCGCAGCGGCGAAGCCCCCGGCCGGCTCGCAGCAGGATCCCGTCCGATCGCTCAGATCGGGCGGGATCCGCTGCTGCCGGGCACGCGCGCTCGCGCGTTCAGCGGTCGGGTCGCGTCGAAAGCGCTCGGTGCAGGCATTCGACGAGGCGGGCCGCGATGCTGCCGTCGGGGTCGAGCCGGGGGTTGAAGACGGTGACGTCGAGACCGACGGCCCGCTCGTCGGCGAGCGCCACCCGCAGCACCGCCTCCAGCTCCGCCCAGGCCAGTCCCCCCGGCAGCCGGTAGTCGACGGCGGGCATGACCGCGTCGTCCAGCACGTCGGCATCGAGGTGGATCCAGTATCCGGCGGCCCTGCCGCGCGTCAGCCGGTAGACCGCCCGGCGCGCCGCCGCGGCGGCTCCGACGGCGCGCACGTCCTCCAGGCCGACCGCGTACAGCCCGTCCGGGAGCGGCTGCATCCCGGCTTCGGCCGATTCGGCGGCGTCACGGAAGCCGAACGCGACGACGTCCTCGTCGCGGAGCAGCGGCCCGAGTCCTTCGAGGTCGGTGAGCAGCCGGGGGCCGCGGCCGGTGGCCAGGGCGAGTTCCATCGAGGCCGCCTCGCCGGTGGGTTCTGCCGACGGCTGGTAGAAGTCGGTGTGGCCGTCGAGGAACAGCAGGCCGTACTGTCCTCGCCGGCGCAGTGCCAGGAGGTTGCCGAGGAGGATGCTGCAGTCGCCGCCGAGGACCACCGGGAAACTCCCGACATCGAGTGCCCGGCCGACCGCGTCGGCGAGTGCGACGGAGTAGCGGGCGATGCCCGCCGGGTTGAGGATCCCGGTCCCGGGGTCCCGCGCCGGGTCGTACGCCGGAGGCTCGACCCGCCCGGCGCGCAGCGCCCCCGGGCGGTCCAGCAGACCGGCGCCGATCAGCGCCGCCGGCAGGTCCTCGACGCCGGACGGTCGCAGGCCCAGCACGGAGGGCGCCTCGATGACGGCCAGTTCCTGCACGTCCCGGTCCCTCCGCCGACGACCACCACCCGCCCATGGTGGCTACGGCCCGCCCGGGAACCCGTCAGACATGCGGCATGGACCCTCTGTGCCGCGATCCCGTAGTCCGGCCCGCGGCGACTACCCGACCCGGGCGGCGGCCGCGGCCAGGGCCTCCGCGAAGGCGGCGGCATGCGGCGCGGGTCGACGGCGGCGGGGCATCGCCACACCGATGTGGCGGGCCGGGCGCGGGGGTTCGACGTCGACGACGGCGACGCCCGGGGCCGGGGCCAGCGAGACCTTCGGGACCAGCGACACCCCCACCCCGGCCGCGACCAGCGTCTGGGCGAAGAAGTAGTCGGTGGTGGAAGCGGCCACCTGGAGGTCGAACCCGGCCCGCTGCGCATGGCGGCGCAGGTACGCCTCGGTCTTCAGGCAGCCCAGCACCCACCGGTCCGCGGCCAGTTCTCCGAGGTCGATGCCGGCCCGCCCGGACAGGCGGTGGCCGCGCGGCAGGACGACCGACAGCGGGTCGTCCATCAGCGGGGTCCAGTCGAAGCCCGGCCGCTCGGTCGGCGGGACCGGGAGGGGGCCGTCGAAGTGGTAGGTGAGCGCGAGATCGGCCTCGCCGCGCCGGAGCATCGGCAGGGCCGTCTCCGGCTCGCTCTCGCGGACGGTCAGCTCCACCTCGGGGTGCGCGGCCACGAACCGGGCCAGCGCCTCGGGCAGCAGATAGCGCCCGCCGCTGGTGAAGGTGGCGACGGTCAGCCGGGGCCGGGGGGCGTTCAGCCGGTCGATCTGCCGGCGCACGTGGTCGAGTTCCGCCGAGATGGTGTCGGCGGCCTCCACCAGGAGCCGCCCGGCGTCGGTCAGGGTGACCCCACGGGTGCTGCGGACGGCGACCGGTCGGCCCAGCGAGCGCTCCAGCACGGCGATGTGCTGGGATACGGCCGACGGCGTGAGCAGAAGCGCTGCGGCGGCCCGGTTGAAGCTGCCGTGCTCGGCGACCGCCCGCAGGACACGCAGCCGCTGCACATCGATCATCGGTTTTCCTTCATACCTGTTCAGTAGATGACCAGTTCTGCTGGGGACCGTACCGCGGCAGAGTCGAGGCATGCGAAACGTATGTGTGATCGGCGGGAGCCGGTACTTCGGCAGGCACCTCGTGGAACTGCTGCGCGGGGCGGGCTCGAACGTGACGGTGGTCAACCGGGGTTCGGCCCCGGCACCGCACGGGGTGACCCATCTCGTCGCCGACCGCGGTGACGAGCGGCAGTTGCGCGCCGCGCTGGGCTCCCGGACCTTCGACGTGGTCCTCGACCAGGTCTGCTACACGCCCGAACAGGCCGAAGTCGCCCGGCGGGTCTTCACCGGCAGGACCGGCCGCTACGTCATGACGTCGACCGTCGAGGTGTACGACCCGGCGACGCAGTCACCCGGTGCCGGTGCCGGTGCCGGCACCGGAGTCCCCGCACCCCCACCCGCCCCCGTCCGGGACGCCGCGGTCCGCGTCACCGAGGGCCTCCTCGACCCGGTCGGCCGGCCCGTCCCCGGCGTCCCGGCCGACGCCGACGAGGCGACGGCGTACGCGGAAGGCAAGCGGCAGGCCGAGAGCGTGCTGCTGACCGACCCCGTCTTCCCGACCGCCGTCGTGCGCACCGCCCACGTGCTGGGCGGCGGCCGGGCCGACTTCACCGGACGGCTGGCGCACTACGCCGAACGGGTCCTGGCCGGCGAGCCGGTCCTGGTCCACCGGCGGGCGTACCCGACCACGTTCATCCACCACCGGGAGATCGCCGAGTTCCTGCACTGGACGGCCGGGGCGTCGTTCACCGGACCGGTCAACGCCTGTTCGCACGGCACGCTCACCGTCACCGAGCTGGGTGACCTGGTGGGCGAACGGGTCGGGCGGCCGCCGCACTACGCGCTGGTGGAGGCCGGGTCCGCCGCGTCGCCCTTCTCGTACGACCGCCACTACCCGGTGGACAACGGGCGGGCGGCCGGGCTGGGCTTCGCCTTCGGCCGGGTGGCGGACTGGATGCCGCAGGCGGTCGACGAGGTCCTCGCCGAGGTCTCGGTCGCGGGCCGGAACGGGGGCGCACGGTGAGGGCCGAACGCTCCATCGGCGGGGTGCGGGTCTCGGCCGTCGGCCTCGGCGCGATGCCGCTCTCCGTGGAGGGCCGGCCCGACCGGCGGCAGGCCCTCACCACCCTGCACGCCGCCCTGGACGCCGGCGTCACGCTCCTCGACACCGCGGACTCGTACCACTGGCACGCCGACGAGACCGGCCACAACGAGGAACTCGTCGCCCAGGCGCTGGCAGAGCGCGGCACGGGCCCGGACCGCGAGGCCGTCCTGGTCGCCACCAAGGGAGGCCGCGGCCGACCCGGCGACGGTTCGTGGACCGTCGACGGCCGTCCCGCACACCTGCGCCGGGCCTGCGAGGCGTCGCTGCGCCGGCTCGGAGGGGAGACGATCGGGCTGTACCAGCTGCACAAGCCGGACCCGCAGGTGCCGTGGGCGGACTCGGTCGGTGCCCTGCGCGAACTCGCCGAACAGGGCAAGATCCGGGCGGCCGGGATCTCCAACGTCTCCGTCGAGCAGCTCGACGAGGCCCGCCTGATCCTGGGCGACCTGCTGGTCTCCGTGCAGAACCAGTACTCTCCCGCCGTCCGCGACAGCGAGCCCCAGCTGCGCCGCTGCGCCGAACTCGGCATCGCCTTCCTCCCGTGGAGCCCGCTGGGCGGGATCTCGCGCAGCTCCCTCGACGGCCCGTCGGGTCCGACGTCGTCCGGTACGGCCTTCCACGAGGTCGCCGCCGAGCACGGGGTGAGCCCCCAGCGGGTGTGCCTGGCCTGGCTGCTGTCCCGTGCCCCGGTGGTGATCCCGATCCCCGGCGCATCCCGCCCGCACAGCGTCCGGGACTCGGCGTCCGCCGCCGGACTGGTACTGACCGAGGCCCAGCGCACCCGCCTGGACGCCGCCGCGGAGACCTGGCGGACGGTGACGGGCTGACCGCCGGATCGCGCCCCCGAACCGCCCCCCTGACCGCCGACCACCCGACGCCGTCAGGCCGTGCGCGCCCGACCGGCGCCACGTCGGCTCGGAACCGCGTCGGCGGGGGCTGCCCGGACGGCAGCCTCCGCCAGGCGGGACCGGCCGCGTCGGTGACCGGCGGTCAGAACGTCCACCGCGTGTGGCTGTACACACCGCCGTCGCGGCCGAAGCCGTAGGCGGTGGTCGGGGCCACCGCGAACACCATCGCCTTCCCCTGCCGGAACGCGTCACCGATCCCGTGGAAGGTCCCCTCGGGCGAGGTGATGTGCGGCCCGTACTTCGCCTCGTACGCGGCGATGACCTCTTCCAGCACCGCCGGCTCGGCGATCGGGTGCGCCCTGCCCTCGACCACCAGGTCGAGTCCTTCGGTCAGCGAGTTCCCGCCGGTCGTCAGCGCGCAGTGCCCGTCGTGGGCGAGGTTCTTCGCCTTCTGCTCGCTCGGGCCGGTGGAGAAGTACAGCACGCCGTCGTGCCAGGCGGCGATCACGGGTGTGACGTGCAGTCTGCCGTCCGGGCGGACCGTGGACACCCAGAAGATCTCGGCCGTCTCCAGCAGCCGCTGGGCCTCGGCCCACTCCGTGGCGGTGACGTCCTCCGCCCCGGGGCGGGGGTTGAGCGCGGAGCTGTAGCGGGCGTCGAGCTCGGTCGTGGGCTGCTGTGCGGATCCGTGAGGGGGCATCGGGGTTCTCCTTCCTGTCCTCCCCGTAACGACCGGCGGCCCGGACCGGGATCATCGACGCACCCGTTCGTGATCCCGTTGGCGCCGTGCGTTTCTTGGTGCTGTCCTTCGGTTTCGTGTGGGCGGCTGGCCGTCCGCGTCTCTGCCTTTCGGTAGAGGGCGGATCCGCCGTGAGGCGCACGCCGTCGCGGCCCCGCGGTATCGATACTGGTCAGCGTGTCGTGCACCCCTTCCGTCCCTGCGTTCAGTCGGCTCGTCCGAGGTCGTTCGCCCGCGCTGGCGGAGACCGCCGGGGTGGTGCTCGCCGGGCTGGGCGTGTGGGTGGCGGTCGCGAGCCTGGGGCTGCTGCCGAACCCGTACCCGCCGCTGCCGGCGCTCGCGGTGGGCGCGGTGCTGTTCCCGCTGCGCCGCCGCTTTCCCGCGGCCGTGCTCCTCGCCCTCGCCGCGCTGACGGGACTGGCGTTCTGCGTCGGGCCGGTCACGGCGGCGACCGCGTACTCGGTCGCCCGGCGTACGGTCGCGGCGCGGCGGCGCGCCCGGCTGCTGGCCGCGGCGGCCGTCCTGGTCGTGGTGGCCGCGGCGGTGGCCGCGCCCTGGCTCGGGCCGGGGCGGGTGCCGTACGGATTGGCGCTCGGCCTCATCCTCACCCCGACGGCCGTGATCGTCCCCGGCCTGGTCGGCACCACGTACGGCCAGCAGCGCCGCCTCGTACGGGCGCTGCGCGAGCGCGGGGACGCCGCCGAACGGGCCCGGCGGTTCGCCGACAGCGAGGCCCGCATCCACGAGCGCTCCCGGATCGCCGCCGAGATGCACGATCTGGTCGGACACCGGCTGAGCCTGATCTCGCTGCACGCCGGCGGGCTGGAGCTGGCCCTGGAACGGGCCGATCCCGAACTGCGCGAGGAAGCCGTCCTCGTACGGCGGACCACCCGCGACGCGATGCGGGAGCTGCGCCAGGCCCTCGGGGTGCTCGGGCCGCTGGGCCGCGACACCGGGCCCGACGCCCTCACCGACGCCACCGGCACCCGCGCCGACATCGAGGCCCTGGTGGGGGAGTCCCGGGGCGGGGGGATCGCCGTACGCCTCGACTGGATCGGGCCGGACCTCGACGCCCGGCCGGCAGGGGTGCGCAGGGCGGTGCACCGGCTGGTACGGGAGTCCCTGACCAACGTGCACCGCTACGCCGGCGCGGCCCACGTCACCGTGACGGTGGTGCACGGCGACGAGACGGTCCGCGTCACCGTCCACAACGGCGCCCCGCCCGCACCCCCCGCCTCCGCCGGGGACGTGGGCACCGGCCGCGGACTCACGGGGCTCCGGGAGCGGGTCGAGCTGCTGGGCGGGACGTTCGACGCCGGCCCGCTGCCGACCGGCGGCTTCCGGGTGGACGCGGCCGTACCGGCCGAGCCGGGCGACGCGCCCGTACCCAGGCGGTCCGGCGCTCCGCCCCGGGAGGTGGGCGGGGCCCCCGGCCCCGGCGGCCCCGACGGCCCGGACGGTCCGGACGTCCAGGGCACCGAAAATGCCTCCGGCTCCGGCTCCGGCTCCGGCTTCGGCGGCGGGGTCGCCCAGCGGGTGACGCTCGCCCTCGGGCTGGGGGCGTTGAGCGTGCTGATGGCCCTCGGGACCGCCTTCGTGTACGGAACGGCACCGCGGAAGGAGTTCGCCGGGCCGCGCCCCCTGCCCCGCATCGGCATGACGTACGGCGACGTGGCCGGGCTGGGCGTCCTCGACAACGCGGCGGTCCGGGCCGCGGCCACCGGCCACGAGCCGCCGCGCCCCGACGGCGCGGTCGGCTGCATCTACCCGTTCACCGGCGGCACCGAGTCCCGCCCCGGCAGCCTGCGGATCGCCCGCCACTGCTTCGACGCCGCACAGCGGCTCATCGCCGTCGACCGTTTCACCGTCCCGTCGGTCCGGGACGCCGCACCCTGGGAGACCCCGTGACCGAGCCCGCCCAGCCCGCCCGGCACGACCGATCCGGCCGACCCGTCCGCGTCCTGCTCGCCGACGACGAGACGATGATCCGGCACGGCGTACGCCTGATCCTGCGGCACGCCGAGGGCATCGAGGTCGTCGCCGAGGCCCGGGACGGCCGGCAGGCCGTCGAACTGGCCGCGGCCCACCGCCCGGACGTGGTGCTGCTGGACATCCGCATGCCGGTCTGCGACGGGCTGACCGCGATCGAGCCGCTGCTCGCCCTCGACCCGGCGCCGCGCGTGGTCATGCTGACCACCTTCGGCGACGACGACAACGTCGTACGGGCGCTGCGCGCGGGCGCCGCCGGATTCCTGCTGAAGGACGAGGGCCCGCAGGAGCTGATCAGCGCGGTCCGTGCCGCGGCCGCCGGGGACGCCGTGCTGTCGCCGGGTGTGACCGGGGCGGTGATCTCCCGCATGCTGCGCGCCGGCGGCCCGGACGGCCCGGGCGGCGCGGCCGCGGACGAGCGGATCGCCCGGCTCACCGGCCGGGAGCGGGAGGTGCTCGCCATGCTCGGCGAGGGGTTGTCGAACCAGGACATCGCTGCCCGGCTCGGCATCGGGACCGGCACGGTGAAGACCCATGTGGGCGCCATCCTCGACAAGACCGGTTCGACGAGCAGGGTGCAGGCCGCGCTGCTGGCCCACCGGACCGGCCTGGCGACCTGACGGCGCCGGCCGGCGTCGGGTCCGCCTCTGCCGAAAGGAAGAGGCGGACCGCCTGCCGGTGTCCTTTCGGCAGAGGTCAACTCCCGCCTCCAGATCGATGTCCGTGCAGCTCAGGGCCGTGACGATGGATGCATCCCCGGCCCGCTGAACTCCTTGCGGGCCGTCGCACGCCGAGGCGGAGTACCCATGTCGCAGACGTTCCCTTCCCCCAGCACGCCCCGTACGGAGCCGGCCGCCCGCGCGTCCGGCCTGACCAAGACGTACGGGAAGGGGGAGACGGCGGTCACCGCCCTGGACGGCGTCAGCGTCGACTTCGCGCGCGCCAGGTTCACCGCCGTCATGGGCCCCTCCGGCTCGGGCAAGTCCACGCTGATGCACTGCATGGCCGGCCTGGACCCGGTCACCGCGGGATCGGCCCGGATCGGCGGTGTCGAGCTGTCCGCCCTGAACGACCGGCAGCTCACCCGGCTGCGGCGGGAGAAGGTCGGCTTCGTCTTCCAGGGCTTCAACCTCCTCCCCACCCTCACCGCGCTCGAGAACATCACGCTGCCCCTGCGACTGGCCGGCCGGCAGCCCGACCCCGCATGGCTCGACACCGTCGTCGCCACCGTCGGCCTCGCGGGCCGCCTCGCCCACCGGCCCACCCAGCTCTCCGGCGGCCAGCAGCAGCGCGTGGCCGTGGCCCGCGCCCTGGTCTCCCGCCCGGAGATCGTGTTCGCCGACGAGCCGACCGGCAACCTCGACTCCCGCTCCGGCGCCGAAGTCCTCGGCTTCCTGCGCGACTCCGTACGGGAACTGGGCCGGACCGTGGTGATGGTCACCCACGACCCGGTGGCCGCCTCCTACGCCGACCGCGTGGTGTTCCTCGCCGACGGCCGCCTCGTGGACGAGCTGCACGAGCCGACCTCCGGAACCGTTTTGGACCGGATGCTCGCCTTCGAAGCCCGGGGCCGCGCCGACTGACCCCCTCCTCCCTCTCCTCTCCCTCCTCCGTCCCGCATCCGTCGAAAGCCCACCATGCTGCGAACAGCCCTGCGCAACGTCCTCGCGCACAAGGCCCGCCTGACCATGACCGTCCTCGCGGTCTGCCTCGGGGTCGCGTTCATCTCCGGCTCGCTCGTCTTCGCCGACTCCACCGCCGCCGCCTACCGCGCCTCCCTCTCGAAGGACTACGCCGGCATCGCGGTCACCGTGGACCCGAAGTACCCCCCGGGCACTCCCGCGGGCGAGCGGACCACCGTCCTCGACGACGCGCTCGTGGCCCGCCTGGCCGCCGTACCCGGGGTCGCCGCGGCCCGCCCGACGGTCGACGGCTCGGTCACCCTCGCCGCCAAGGACGGCACCCCGATGCGCGCCGACGACGCCATGGGCAGACTGGCCGCCGCCCACCTCCCCGGCGCCGACGGTACGGACGGTCGCCACCCGCTGACGGCCGGCCGCGCCCCGCGCACCGACGGCGAGGTGGCCCTGGACCGCGGCACGGCGGCCGCCGGCCGGTACTCCCTGGGCGACACCGTCATCCTGGCCACCGACGGGCCCGTCCTGCGGATGCGGCTGGTCGGCATCGTCTCCACCGAGGACACCCGGGTCACCTCCGGCGGCACCCTCGCCGTGTTCGACAAGGCCACCGCCCAGCGGCTGTTCGCCACCCCCGGCCGCTACACCGGGATCGACCTGTCCGCAACGCCCGGCACCGACCCGTACGAACTGGCCCAGCGCGTCGGCGCGCTGCTGCCGGCCGACCGGGCCGAGGCGACCACCGCGACCGCGAAGGCCGGCCAGCAGCAGGTCTTCGTCGACACCAAGACCCGCAGCTACTCCCGGCTGCCCATGGTCTTCGCCGCGGTCTCGCTCTTCATCGGCTCGTTCCTCATCATCAACACCTTCACCATGCTCATCACGCGGCGCTCCCGGGAGATCGCGCTGCTCCGGGCGATCGGCGCCACCCGCCGCCAGGTCGTCGGCTCCGTGCTCGCCGAGGCCGCCCTCGTCGGGCTCGGCGCCTCCGTCCTCGGATTCCTCCTCGGGCTCGGTGTCGCCACCGCCCTGCCCGGCCTGCTCGGCACCGCGGACGACCTGCTGCCCCAGGGCCCGCTGGTCATCGGCCCGGTCCCGGTGCTGGCCTCCCTCACCGTCGGCGTCGGCGTCACGGTCCTCGCCGCATGGCTGCCGTCCCGCCGCGCGGCCGGGATCGCGCCCGTCGAGGCGATGCGCACCGCCGAACAACCGCCCTCCGCGACGCTGTCCCGGCTCCGGGGCGCGGCCGGCGCGGCCGTCCTCCTCACCGGCGCCGGCCTGCTGCTCTCGCTGAGCGACGCCGAGGACGCCTCGGACGCGAACCTGCGGACCGCCATACTCGGCTGCGGCGTCCTGGTGACCGGCCTGATCCTGCTCGCCCCGCTGCTCGCGGGACCGGTCGTCCGCCTCCTCGGCCGACTCACCGCCCGCCTCGGCGTCGCGGCCGACCTCGCGAAGGACAACGCCCTGCGGGACCCCCGCCGCACGTCCGCCACCGCCGCCGCTCTGATGATCAGCACCGCGCTGGTCTCCGGACTGGCCGTCATCGACCACTCCGCCAGCCGGGCCCTGGACTCCCAGGCAGCCGCCGGCCTGAGCGCCGACTACGTCATCAGCACCCGCAACACCACCACCGCCGTCGACCCGGCCGCCCTGCAGCGCCTCACGGCGCTCCCCGGCGTCGCGACCGTCTCGGCCGTCGCCGACTCCACCCTCTCCACCGGCGCGCTCGCCCGACCGGTCTCCGGCGTCGACCCGAAGACCGTGGGGGAGGTGATGAAGCTGCGCTTCAGCAGCGGCTCGGCCACGGACATCGGGCCCGGCCGGATCGCCGTCTCCAGCAGCTTCGCCCGCGAGAACCGGATCAGCACCGGCGGTCGGATCAACGCGAGCATCGGTCCCGGCGCGGGAGACGGGGACCGCGACCGCCCGTACACCGTCGTCGGCATCTACCAGGACAACCCGACCGCCCAGGACGTCCTCGCCTGGCGCGGCGACGTCCAGCAGAACGGCCACCTGCGCGACTCCGTCCAACGCGTCCTCCTCCGCACCGAGGGCGCCGCCGCCCCCGCCGACCTGGAGAAGCAACTGCGCGGCGCCGTCGACCGCAGCCCCCTGCTGAAGGTGCAGAGCCGGGCCCAGCTCGTCCGCGAGCAGGCCGGGGTCGCCGGCGACCTGATCACCATGGTCTACGGGCTGCTCGCCATCGGCGTGGTGATCTCCACCCTCGGCATGGTCAACACGCTCGCCATGTCGGTCGCCGAACGCACCCGGGAGATCGGCGTCCTGCGCGCCCTCGGCATGGACCGCGCCGGCATCCGCCGCATGATCCGCCTCGAATCCCTCGCGGTCGCCGCGTACGGCACCCTGCTGGGTCTGGCCGGCGGCCTGTTCGGGGCGTGGAAGGTCAGCGGCCTGGCCAACGGAGCCATCCCGCAGTACGCCTTCGCGCTCCCCTGGGGCAGGCTCGCCCTCGTCGTCGCCCTCTCCCTCGCGGTCGGCGCGGCCGCGGCCGCCCTCCCCGCCCGCCGGGCCGCCGCCCTCGGCCCCCTGCAAGCGGTCGCCCACGCCTGACACCCCGCGCACCCGCACCCGCACCCGCACCCGTATCCGTATCCGTATCCGTATCCGTATCCGACGACACAGCCCCCGGGGGCTGTGTCGTCGGGTTGCGGCTCAGCCGCCGACGCGGCTCCGGTGACCTCCGTGGGGAGGCCCTGGGCCGGGTCACACCAGGTCTCCGGCCGGCCGCCGGCGAAGGCGGTCGTGGTGCCGGTGGCGTGGCACGACTCCTTGTCTCCCTGCCGGTTCGCGTCCCCGAGGACGAGCGCACGGACAGCGGCAGCTCCGCGGTGCAGGGCTGGTCAGGTCAGGTGGTCGGCGACCAGGTCGGCGAAGGCCTCCGGGGTGAGGACCTCCACGCCCAGCTCCGCAGCCCTGACCGCCTTCGAGCTCGGCTTGCCGCTCGCGGACGGTGCCGCGACCAGGATGGACGTCTTGGAGTTGACGCTGCTGCCCGCGCGCCCGCCGGCCTTCTCGATCAGCGCGTTCATCTCGGACCGGCCGAGCCCGTCCAGGGGTCCGGCCATCTTGCCGGTGACCACGACGACCTTGCCGGCCAGCGGCCCCGGACCCTCGCCGTGCGCCGACGCCGTCGGCTCCTCCGGCTCGGTCATGTTGACCCCGGCCGCGATCAGCTTCTCGATGACCGGGGCCAGCGCCGCGACCTGCTCGACGACGACGGGGGCCTTCTCCGGGCCGATCCCCTCCACGTCCTGCATGGCGGCCGCGTCGGCCTGCCGGATCGCGTCCATGGTGCCGAAGTGGCGGGCTATGCGACGGGACATGCTGCGCCCGGTGCCGAGCACGCCCAGCGCGCAGAAGACGCGGCTGAGGGGGCGGGACCTGGCGGTCTCGATCTGCTCGGCGAGCTTCGCGCCCCGCTTGGCACTGCCGGACGCGGCGGTGAGCTGGTCGACGGTCAGGGTGAAGAGGTCGGCGACGTCGGTGACGGCGCCGCTCTCGATCAGGGACGCCACGTACGTCCTGCCGAGGCCGTCGATGTCGAGCATCTCGCGCCCGGCGGCGTACTCGATCAGCGCGGGCAGCGCGCACGAGGTCCCCTTCGCGCAACGCCACCGCTCCTGGGCCTTGTTGATCTCGCCGCCGCAGCGGGGGCAGGCGTCGGGCAGCGGCACCTCCACCGCCCCCGCCGGCCGCAGCCGGACCACGGCCGCCTGGACGCGCGGGATGATGTCGCCGGCCTTGTAGACGGTCACGGTGTCACCGAGGTGGAGGTCGCGGCGGCGGATGTCGGCGGGGTTGTGCAGGGTGGCGCGGGTGACGGTGGAGCCGTCGATCTCGACCGGGGCGAGGATCGCGGTCGGCGCGAGCACCCCGGTCCGGCCGACCTCCCACACCACGTCCTGCAGTACCGTCTGCCGCTCGACCGCGGGCAGCTTGACCGCGATCGCCCAGTACGGGAACCGCGTGCCGAAACCGGCCGACTGCTGCTCGGCGGTGTCGTCGAGCTTGACGACCACGCCGTCGATGCCGACCGGCAGCTCCGCGCGCATGCCGGCGATCTCGTAGACCCGCTGCTGCGCCTCGGCGAGGTCGGCGACGACGCGCAGCCCGGCGGGGGAGTCCGCGGTCGTCCGCACCCCGGCCGCGGCGACGGCGGCCAGGGCCTCGGCGTGCGTGCACCCGGCGGGCAGGAACGATTCGCCGTCCAGCTCCACCACACCGTACGCCCAGAACGTCATGCGGAGCCGGTACGGGCGGTCCTTCGCCCGCAGCGTGCCCGCCGCACCGTTGCGGGGGTTGGCGAAGACCTGCGCACCGTGGGCCGTACGGACCTCGTTCGCCGTCTCGAACTGCTCCTGGGTGAAGGCCACCTCCCCGCGGACCTCCACGGTGGCCGCCCCGGCCAGCCGCTCGGGGAGCCCGTCGATCTGGCCGATGACGTGGCTGACGTCCTCGCCGTGGCTGCCGTCGCCGCGGGTGATGATCTGGACGAGGCGGCCCGCACGGTACCGGGCGGCCACGGCCGCCCCGTCGATCTTCGGCTCGACGGTGAACCCGCCTTCCGGTGCGCGGCCCAGCCGGCGTTGGACGGAAGCCCCCCAGGCCACCAGGCCCTTGGCGTCGAAGACGTTGTCCAGGCTCAGCAGCCGGGTGGTGTGCGCGACGTCGCCGGCCGGAGCCGCGCCGTCGGCGACAAGGCCGGTCGGGGAGTCCGCGGAGACCTCGGTCGGGTTCTCCCCCTCCCAGGCCAGGACGGCCAGCCGCAGCCGGTCGTACGAGGCGTCGTCCAGAGCGCTGTCGCCGTCCCCGTAGTACGCCTGCGAGGCCTCGCGCAGGCGCTGGAGCGCGGCCTCGTACTCGGTGCGGTCGGACATGCGGAACTGCGCCTCAACGGCGGTGGAAGTCGTCATGGGAAGATCCTCTCGCGGGGGTCTGACAGTGAGGCCCCCGGCCGGCCCGGCGCGCGCGGTGAAGCGGTCCGACCGACGACGCGCCGGCGCGGTCGGGGTCGCGCCCGAGCAGCCCGCCTGCGCCCCGAGCACCTCCGCGACGGGTGGCCCCGGCGCAGGCGGGCGGCGCGGTTCCCTGCTGCCGTGGGGTTGCACCGCCCGGGCCTGGTTCGCCCTACCGGAAGGACGGTTGGGTCGCGGCCCCGGCCCCGGCCTGTCGGTGGTTATTTCACGCGGTCAGCGTGTCGAGCAGGGCGGCCGTCACGGCTCGCTGGCCGGCGGGGGTGAGGTGGACGCCGTCGGCGTCGAGGTGGCCGCGGGCCGCGGGCCGCGTGTCGACCACGGGCTCCGGCCGGGCGAGGAGGTCTTCGGCGAGGGCGTCGAGGTCCTCGCCCGACCAGCTGAGGCCGGCCCGCCGGAAGTGCACGTACCGCGCCACCCGTTCCTCGTCCACCCCGGCCGGGGTGAGCCAGACCCAGCGGGCTCCGGTCCGCCGGACCGCGAGGTCGCGCAGCGCCGTCAGGTTGCGGCGGGTCTCCGACGCGGTGACGAGCGGGACCCCGTCGAGCCGCTGGACGTCGTTCCCGCCCAGCATGCACAACACCCAGTCCGGCTTCCCGGACCTCAGCATCGGCATGCCGGCCAGGGCCTGGGTGGTCGTGCTGCCGGACACGGCGAGGTTGGTGCACCGGACGTCGTCGGGCAGCAGGTGCCGCAGGATCTCGAACCAGGACAGCCGGTCGGCGGTCGTGCTCTCCCCGACGGCGACCACGTGCTGCCCCGGCCGGAACGGCAACCGGTCCGCCGGGCCGGTTGCCCCGCCCGGGCCGGCCACGGCGTCCGCCCCGGCCGCCGTGGCCGCGAGCTCGGCGGCGGCCTTGCGGTTCCGCTCCTCGAAGCCGCTGAGCCGCGCGCGGTAGTCGGCCGGGTCGAGCCCGAAGAGGGCCGCGAGCGTGCCGTCGCCCGGAGGGGCCCCCAGGTGGCGGAGGGTCTTCTCCGGTTGGTGGAAGCGCAGTCGGCGCTCCGTCTCGTCGGCGGTCACGCTCGTCCCTCCGTACGGGTGCGGTGGCGGGGCAGCAGGAACCCGGCGGCGATCAGCCAGCCGAGGCCGGTGAAGCGGGCCAGTGGGAGCAGCAGGGCCGCACCCTCGAACAGCAGGGTGAGCGTGGCCAGTTCGGCGACCGCGGCGATGGCCAGGCCGGCGATGGCCAGCCCGCGGGGCAGGAGCCGCGCGAGCAGGCCGGGCACGGCGATGCCGGCGATGAGCAGCCCGAGCAGGACGACGTGGCCCGGGCCGCCGAAGCCGAAGGCCAGGTACTGCAGGGCCCGCACCGGTTCGGGCCGGTCGGCCACGGCGGGTTGGGACAGCACCCAGGTCACCAGACCGGAGCAGGCCAGGAACGCCGAGGCGAGGATCCCGCCGGCGAGGGCGATGGTGGCGCCGGGCGCGCGGATACCGAGCTTGTGCAGCCGCGCCGACACGGTTGCGGCGTAGATGGCGAGCGGCACCGATGCGGCGAACTGCAGGGCGCCCGACACGCGCGTCGCGTCGGTGTGGTCGCGGAAGTACGTGGTGGTGTCGTCGGCGGCGCCGAACGGCGAGGGGAAGGGCTGCCCGTCGGCCAGCACGGTGCTGAGGGCGAGTCCTGCGAGGAAGAGGGCGGTGACGACGACGGCGAGGACGCCTGGCGGCGGTCCGGCCTGGGCGTCACGAGGACGGGTACGCGTCTGGGTCGCTTGCACGGAGAATCAGTTCCTTCGAATGAATCGTTCACCAAGCTGAATCATTGCGCATGGCTTACGATAAGCCCGTGAGCAGCGCCCGGCAACCAGAGCAGTCAGAGCAGGCGGAACGGCCGGAGCAGGCGGAGGGCCCGCAGGGGCCGGGCCCGCGGCCCGCTTCCGGCGACCGCCATGCCTCCGACCTCGGCCACGGCCCGGGGCCCCGCGGGGCGGCTTTCCTGCTCGCCCAGATCGGCGCCCACGCGGCCGGGCGTTTCGCGGACCGCATCAGGCATCTCGGCCTCACCCCGGCCGACGTGGGCCTGCTCCGCATGATCGCCGGGCAGCCGGGGCGCAGTCAGCGCGCCCTCGCGGAGGACCTGGGCGTCGTGCCGAGCCGGGTCGTGGCCCTCATCGACGGCTTGGAGGGCAAGGGCCTCGTCGAGCGGCGGCGCAGCCCCGAGGACCGCCGCAACCACGAACTGCACCTCGGCCCCGAAGGCCGGCGTGCCCTCGGTTCCGTCTCCCGCGCGGCCGCCGCCCATGAGGACGCCCTGCTCGCCGGCCTCGACCCCGAGCAGCGGTCACAGCTGCACGCGCTCCTGGAACTCGTCGCCGTCCAGCAGGAGTTGACCCCGGGCGTGCACCCCGGCTACCGGACGCTCCCCACCCCGTCCCGGAGCCGGTCGGGCACAGGCCGCTCGGGCTGACCCGCTGCGTCGACCAGCTGCTCCACCGCGCACGGCTCCGCACCGACGACGCGGGCGGCCTGTGCCTCACGGGCCCCCGGCGAGGGCGCGCGGATGTTTACCGGGGTCGGCTGATGGAGTCAAGCCACGTGTTCCAGTGGCGTGACGCCCCTCCGCTCACAGGGTTTATTTGAAGTACGCCCTCACCGGGAACTCCGGAAAGGAGGGCGAATGATAAAAACCCTTTCTGTACCGAGTGGAGAATCATCATGTTCGAGCGTTCTTGGACCCGTCGTATTGTTCTGGCCGGCGCTTCCGCGGCCCTCCTCGGCGGCGGCATCGCACTGCCCGCCACCGCCATGGCCGCCCCGGTCGCCGCCCCACAGCACGCCGTTTCCCTCCTCCCGAACGACAGCGCGGACGGCATCGGCACCAGCGGTGATGCGGACGCCAGCAATACGACGGTCGGCGGCGAGGCCAGCACCGGTGCCGCCAACTCCGGTGTGAACAACTGTGACGGCGGCTGCGACATCCGCACCGGCAACGCCCAGAGCGGTAACGCGAGCGCCGACGCCATCAACCAGGGCGACTCGACCGCGGTGACCGGCGACGCCACGGGCACGGGTGGCACGGTGACGAAGCAGCTGATCAAGAAGGAGCTGAAGGAACAGCTGAAGGCGAAGCTCGGCAAGTGAGGCAACCGGCCCCCGGCCGCCCTGCCCTCACCCCCCAGCCCCCGGGACACCGTCCCGGGGGCTGCTCGACGTCGCGGGCGCCGAATTCCGAATTCCGCACCTCCCGGAAATCGCGCCGGTGTTTCACCGAGAACGCCCGGGCGCCGGAATTCCCTACACGTGACGGCCGCGGTCAACGCGTCCACGTGAATGGATGCTGTCGGCGCCGGCGGCGCCGCCTGTCCCGGCTATTCGCGAAAGCCGATGACGTCCGGGTGCGACGGTGCTCCCGCATCCGCACCGAGAAAGGCGGCGAAGTCCCATGGGCCCGCTCAGCAGTGGTTGACGGCCACCGGACGGTTCTCGTACGGGCCGTAGCCCGCGAACGTGGCGGTCGCGGCGGCGGCCACCTGGCGGCAGGTCGAGATGCTGCCGTCCCGGTAGATCACCTGGAGACCGTACGTGCTGCCGCAGCCGTTGAAGACGGGGGTGTAGCGCCAGGTCTCGGACCAGGTGATGCACGTGGGGGCGATCCCGGAGGCCGGTATGCCGACGGTGGCGCGGAAGGCGTCGCGAGTGGTGACGGGGGCGCCGCCGGTGCGGGGCTGCATGTAGCGGTTCGCGCCGTCCTCCCAGGTGACCGTCCCGTCGGTCTTCTTCACCAGGTACTTGTACTCGACGGGCGCGTCGGTCGGCACGACGGCCTCGGCGTCCCACCGGGGGTAGCCGTGGGCGTCGAGCGGTACGGCGCGTGCCGGATCCCACGAGCCCAGCGCCGGAACGCTGCCGACCGCGAAGACCTGTTCGCCCCACTGGGTGGTGGCCGTGACCTGGAACCGGATCGGTGCACTCGCCCGGGTGTCCGCGTGGGCCGCGGTGGCGGACGGCGCGGCGGCCCAGGACAGGAGCGCGGCGGCCAGCGCCGCCGCGGTGACGCCGATGCGAATGCTGTGCGGTCTCTGCACGGGAAACGGTCCCTTCGTGGGAGGAGGAGAGCAGGAGGGGAGGAGGGGCGGATCGGGAACGGGCGCAGCCTATCGACCTCTGCAATTTCTTGCAGCAACTTGCAGAAAATCTGCGGGGGTTGTCGAGTGCCGCCCGAGCGGCCGTGGCGGGAAAGATGCAGGTCCGGGCGCGTCGCCTGGTACGTTGACGGCTCTTTGTCGTTCACGCGGTTGCGGGCGGGGGAGTACGGGGCGATGCGGCGCGGGCTGGTTCGGGCGGCCACGGGAGTCGTCGGGGCGGGGATCCTGGCGGTGGGAGCGACGGCCTGCGGGACGTCCACGACGGGCAGGACCCCGGACGGAGGGGAAGCACAGCCCGCGAAGGGCGCCGCCACCGCCGCCCCGCCGAGCCCCGCCGCGAGCAAGGGCGGCGGCACCGGCGTCAGGGCCGCCGGATCCGTCGGCGGCGCAGGGACCCCGTGCCTGCTGCCCGTCACGTTCGACCTCGCCAAGGACTGGAAGCCGAAGGCCGTCACGCACGCCGAGGCCGACCAGTTCGCTTCGCTGTTCAAGCAGGGCGGGACGACCCTGGCCTGCGAGATCGACGCCAAGCCCGCCGGGAACCTCGGCTTCCTGCGCGTCTGGATCGCCGACGCACCCGCTGCGCCCGGCGACGCCCGCACGGTGCTGGAGGCCTTCATGGCCGGCGAGAAGACCACGGGCGCGCCCGCCTACACCGAACTGCGGGCCGGTACGGGCGGCGCCGCGCTGCCTGCGGTCGAGGCCGCCTACGAGGCGGCTCCCCTCGACGAGGCCAAGAAGGAGAGGGCCTTCGCCGTCGTCACCCCGGGCGGTGCGGCCGTGGTCGTCCACCTGGGCGGGGTCGACAGCGGCGAGCACGAGGCGATGCTGCCCGCCTACCGGTTGGCCCAACAGTCACTCGGGCCGAGCGAATAGGGCAGCCGCCCCCCAGGGGAACCACCTCCCGGAACGCCGCCGGCTGTCGGCGCTGCCGCTCGACTGGTTCGCGGCCGTGCGTTCGTCCTGTGGCGGCTGGCGCGCCGGAGGGAGTTGCCCTCGCCGCCGTGCCCGGTGAGGTATACGTCCTCCTCGGGCGTACCCGTCGCCCGCGAAGGGAGTGGTTGCCGTGGAGCGAACGACCTGTTGCGTGGTGGGAGGCGGCCCCGCCGGCATGGTGCTGGCCCTGCTGCTGGCCCGGGCCGGGGTCGAGGTGACGGTGCTGGAGAAGCACGGCGACTTCCTGCGGGACTTCCGCGGCGACACCGTCCACCCCTCGTCGCTCGCACTGCTGGACGACATCGGCCTCGCCGAACGGTTCGCCCGGCTCCCGCAGCGCCGCGTCAGCTCGGTACGCCTGCCCATCGGGCCGGACGGGGCCCTCGTCACCGTCGGGAACCTCGGGGCGCTGCACGGCAAGTACAACTACATCGCGATGGTGCCCCAGTGGGACCTGCTCGACCTCCTCGCCGACGAGGCCCGCCGCGAACCGACCTTCCGGCTGCGCATGAACACCGGGGCGACGTCCTTCCTCGTCGAGCGCGGACGGGTGAACGGCGTGCGCTACCGCACCGCGGACGGCGACACCGGCGAACTCAGGGCCACCCTCACCGTCGCCTGCGACGGCCGCGGATCGCTCGCCAGGACCCTGCCCGAACTCGGCCTGGAAGGCTTCCCGTGCCCCATGGACGCCTGGTGGTTCCGGCTGCCGCGCCGTGGGGACGACCCCACCGGGCTCGTGGGGGGTGCGGGGAACGGGTTCTTCACCGCCCTCATCGACCGCGGCGAGTACTGGCAGTGCGCGGGCCTCATCCCGAAGGGTGCCGACGCCGCGCTGCGCGCCGAAGGCCTGGAGTCCTTCCGGGCCCGGTTCGCGGGGGCCGTGCCCTGGCTCGCGGACCGGGTCGACAGCCTCACCTCCTGGGAGGACGTGAAGCTGCTCGACGTACGCCTCGACCGGCTGCGCCGCTGGCACCGGCCGGGGCTGCTGTGCCTCGGGGACGCCGCCCACGCGATGTCCCCGGTCTTCGGCATCGGCATCAACCTCGCCGTGCAGGACGCGGTGGCCGCGGCCCGGTACCTCGTGGGACCGCTGCGCGAGGGCACCGTGGGCCTGCGGGACGTGCGCCGGGTCCAGCACCGCCGCTGGCCCACCACCGTGGCCACGCAGGGCTTGCAGCGGCTCGCCCATGCCCAGGTCATCGAGCCGCTGCTGGCCGGCCGCCCCGCGTTCGGCGATCCGCAGCGCGTGAAGCGGCTGACGGAGCTGGTCACCGAGTCGCGCTGGCTGAACCGGGTCCCCGCCTATCTCGTCGCCTACGGTGCCCTGCGCGAGCGGCCCCCGCGGGAGTCGCTGCGCTGAACGGGCCCGCGGGTCAGGAGGTGCGCTTCAGGGTCCACGTGTTGGCGTTGAAGCTGGGCACCGCCGAGTAGCGGCAGCCGGCCGAGTAGTAGCTGCTGACGATGGTCCAGCCGGAGGGCGGCCAGGTCGAGGCGCAGGCGTTGACCTGGGTGCCGACCGGGTACCCGTTCAGGTCCATGATCTGCTTCATGTTGGGGTTGAAGCCGGAGCCGCAGCCGGCGCTGTTCCACCACTGGACGTCCACCCAGCCGCTCGGCGTGAGCGCGTTGGCGCACATGTTCTGGGTGGTGCCCGGCGCCGCGCTGGCGGGGGTCGCGGCGATCGCGAGGGCGGTGAACGCCATGGTGGCGAGGGCGGCGAAGCGGGTGCGGATCACGGGTCTTCCTTTCGGGCGCACTGGAGGCGCCGTCGACCGTCGACGGGCGGTGCCCAGGCTGCCGCCCCATTGCTATCCGATCAGGACCGGCCACAGACAGTCGTATTCTGGGCACAACAGTGCGATCGTTTACAGCCGTTGTAGACCCTTCCGACGCAGGTCAGGCCCGCGATCGCCGCGCCGGCCGGGCCCGTACCGTGCCCGCCGCGGCCGGCCGCCGACGTCTTCGGCCCTGCCGGACCCCATCGCCGGGCCCGGACCGGCATAGTGGTGCGGTGACCAGCGAACGCGACGACACAAGCGGCGGCCCCACCACCGACGGCACCTCCCCGCAACCGGACGGGGCCGGTGACGAAGAAGCACAGGTCATCGTCGTCGGGGCCGGCCCGGCCGGATCCGCTGCCGCCGCGCACCTGGCCCGCGCCGGCGTGGACGTACTCCTGCTGGAGAAGAGCGGCTTCCCCCGCGAGAAGGTGTGCGGTGACGGGCTGACCCCGCGGGCCGTACGCCAGTTGGTACGGATGGGCGTCGACATCGGGGCCCCGGGCTGGATGCGCAACAAGGGCATGCGCTGGGTGTGCGAGGGCCGCGAGGTGGAACTGGACTGGCCGCGCCTGGGCAGCCACCCCGACTTCGGGCTCACGCGCAGCCGCCACGACTTCGACGATCTCCTCGCCGCCCACGCCCGCGCCGCCGGAGCCCGCCTGCGGACGCGTGTGAAGGTGACGGCCCCGCTGTGCGACCGGGCGGGCCGCGTCATCGGTGTCGCCGCCTCCCACGGACCGGGCGGCGACCCCGTGCACTATCGGGCCCCGTTGGTCGTCGCCGCCGACGGCGCCTCCGCGCGCACCGCACTCGCCCTCGGGCTGGAACGGGACACGGCCCTGCCGGTCGCGAAGGCCGCCCGCCGCTACTACCGCAGCGAGGCCCGCACCCACGACCCGTACCTGGAACTCTGGGCCGACCTGCGCTTCCCCGGCACCGGACTGGACCTGCCCGGCTACGGCTGGGTGTTCCCGCTCGGCGACGGGCGCATCAACGTCGGCCTCGGCGCCCTACCGCGCCGGGGGCGCCGGCCCGTGGACCTCCGGGCCGCCCTGGAGCACTGGCTGCCGCGCCTGCCCGCCCACTGGGGGGTGAACGAGGACAGCGCCGACTCGCCGCTGCGCAGCGCCCCCCTGCCCATGGGCCTCAACCGGCGCCCGCAGTACCGGCGCGGCCTGCTGCTGGTCGGCGACAGCGCCGGCATGGTCAGCCCCTGGAGCGGCGAGGGCATCGCCCAGGCGCTGGAGGCGGGTGAGGTGGCCGCGGAGACCATCGCCCTGGCGCTGGCCCGGCCGACCGGGGCACGCCGGGAACACGCGCTCCAGCAGTACCCGGCCGAGATCCGCCGCCGCTGGGGCCGCTACTACCGCCTCGGCACCCTCGCCGGCGACCTCGTCCTCGCCCGCTACGGCTACCGGCCGCTGCTCCACCCGCGCGTCATGGCCTCGCCGCCGCTGGTGCGCGCCCTGGCCCGCCTGCTCACCCACGTCGCCGACGAACCCGCCCAGGACGGCATCGACGCCGTCGTCCACGCGATCCTGCGCGCCGTCCCCACTCCCCGGCGCTGAGACGCCCGGGCCCTGCGCCCGGCCCCGGCCCCGGCCCCGGTCCTGGCCCCGGCCCCGGTCCCGGTCCCGCGCAGGGTTCTACGGCATCATCCGCCCCACGGCGTGATGCCCCAGCGCATCGTGTGGTGGCCACCCGGTTCCAGGGCCACCACCGAGGTCCCGCTCGTGAACGCGTCGGGCGGGCACGACATCGGCTCGACGGCGACCGCGCGCCGCCGCTGCCCTCGCGGCAGCGTGTCGCCGGTGTACACCTGCAGGTACTCCGTGCCCTCGCCGAGCCACAGGTCCGTGCCGTACTCCCCGGACGGGTGGGCGAGCCGGACCACCGCCCGCCCCTGCCCGTCCCGTTGGAGCGACCCGAACGGCGTGTCCAGCACCAGGCCGCCGATGGGCCGCGCCGTACGGAAGTCGTAGGGGGTGCCGGACACCGGCTCCTCCGCCACCGGAAGGCCCGCCCCGTCGGTACGCAGCCGGGTCCCTGCCGGGACGGTCAGCAGCACCTCGTCCACCGTCGCCGTCCCGACCGTCAGGTACGGGTGCTGGCCGATGCCGTACGGGGCGACCTCCCGGCCGCGGTTCCAGGCGGTCACCTCCACCTCCAGGCCGGCGTCCCCCAGGGCGTACGCCGCCCGGACCCGCAGGTGGAACGGGTAGCCCGGCTGCGGCCACACGTCGGCCTCGAACGCGGCCCGCCGCCCGTCCGACCCGGTCGCCCGCCACGAGGTCCAGCGCAGCAGCCCGTGGATCGCGTTCCCGTGCTCGGGCTCGCTCAGGGGCAGTTGCAGGTCCTCCCCGCGCCACCGGTAGCGGCCGCCGCCGACCCGGTTGGGCCACGGCACGAGGATCTGGCCGCGCCCGGCCGTGATCGGCTCGTCGGCGCCGAAGCCGTCGAGCAGGGGGCGGCCGGCCACGGCGTACGACCGCAGCGCCGCCCCGAGCTCCACCACCTCCGCGACGTGGTCGTGGTGGCGCAGTGTCGTCCGGTGTCCGGACGGGCTCTCGTACACGGGTCGAGACTGGGAGCAGCCGGGCAGCGGCGCAAGGGGGACACGTGGCCTCGCCCGGAAACGCCCGCGCGCGCAACCCGATGGGCGGACCCGCTGCAGCTCCCCGCCGGGCACCCCGGCCGCCCCCGGCTTAGGCTGGTCGCAGGAGCGGATCCGGGTGACGGCGCATGCCGGAAGGGACGCCCTGATGGAGAAGTACCCGTTGATCGAGGACCACGGCCTGATAGGCGACCTGCAGACAGCGGCCCTGGTGACCGCCGACGGATCGGTCGACTGGTTCTGCTGTCCCCGCTTCGACTCGCCCAGCGTCTTCGGGGCCCTGCTCGACAAGGGCGGGGGCGGGCACTGCACGGTCCGGCCGGTCCACACCACGTACGCGACCAAGCAGTTGTACCTGCCCGACACGGCGGTCCTGGTGACCCGCTTCATGACCGGGGCCGGCACCGGTGAGGTCGTCGACTTCATGCCGTTGACCGGGACCACGGTCACCGACCGCCACCGTCTGGTCCGCATGGTCCGCTGCGTGCGCGGCAGCATGACCTTCGAGGTCGACATCGCGCCCCGCTTCGACTACGGCCGCAAGTCGCACGAACTGCACGTCACGGAGAACGGGGCCGTGTTCGCCTCGGAGGACCTCGCCCTGACCGTGCACACGCTGCGCGAGCCGGACGACGAGCGGCTCGTGCACTCCCTCACCGGTGACCACGACCTGCACCTCACACTGAGCCTGCAGGCGGGCCAGCAGCGCGGCCTGGTCCTGGAATCCGCCGCCGACGGACCGCCCCGGCAGATCCGTCTCGACGAGTACGAGCGGCTGTTCCACGACACCATCCGCTTCTGGCGGTCCTGGCTGGCCGCCTCGCGCTACACCGGGCGCTGGCGGGAGGCCGTGGAGCGCTCCGCCGTGACCCTGAAGCTCATGACCTACGCCCCCAGCGGCGCGGTCGTGGCCGCCCCCACCGCGGGTCTGCCCGAGCAACTGGGCGGCGAGCGCAACTGGGACTACCGTTTCACGTGGATCCGGGACGCCTCCTTCTCCGTGTACGCCCTGCTGGGCATGGGGTTCACGGAGGAGGCCAAGGCGTTCATCGGCTGGCTCGACGACCGGATCAAGGAACGGGCCGGCGGCGAGGGGGACTCCGGACCGCTGAACATCATGTACAAGGTCGACGGCTCCTCCGACCTGATGGAGGAGAGCCTGGAACACTGGGAGGGCTACGAGCGGTCCGCCCCCGTACGCATCGGGAACGGCGCCGCCACCCAGATCCAGATGGACATCTACGGCGAGGCGATGGACAGCATCTCCTTCGCCCACGGCCACGGCATCCGCCTCGGCCACCGGGGCTGGACCGGACTGCTGCGCGCCCTGGACTGGCTGGCCGACCACTGGGACCAGGCGGGCGAGGGCCTGTGGGAGACCCGCGGCGGCCGCCAGCACTTCACCTACGGCCGGGTGATGTCCTGGGTGGCGTTCGACCGCGCGCTGCGGCTCGCGCAGGCCACCGGTCGCCCGTCCGAGGCCCAGCGCTGGAGCAGCACGCGGGACGCGGTCTACGAGCAGGTCATGGCGCACGGGTGGAACGAGGAACGCGGGGCCTTCGTCCAGCACTACGGCAGCGACGTGCTCGACTCGTCGCTGCTGCGCATGCCGACGGTCGGCTTCATCACCCCGGAGGACCCGATGTGGACCTCCACCCTGGACGCGATGGAGAACGAGCTGGTCACCGACAGCCTGGTGTACCGGTACAACCCCGAGGCGTCGCCCGACGGGCTGCGCGGCTCCGAGGGCACCTTCTCGCTGTGCACCTTCATGTACGTCGACGCCCTCGCGCGCGCCGGGCGGATCGACCAGGCCCGGCTCGTGCTCGAGAAGATGCTGGGATACGCCAACCACCTGGGCCTGTACTCGGAGGAGATCGACCTCACCGGACGCCAACTGGGCAACTTCCCACAGGCGTTCACCCACCTGGCCTTCATCGACGCCGCGATCACCCTCGACGCGGCTCTGAACCGGGCCCCGCGACAAGGGCGGTGACGGCGGGTCAGCGAAGCTCGCCGCCGGCTCCGGCCGGTCCTCCCGGGGGCGTCGGCACGGGCCCGAGGAGTACCAGCACGTCGCCCTCGGCCGGGTCGGCCGGACGGCCCCCGGTGACCGGCTCCAGCAGCCCGTCCCGCCGCACCACGAACAGGGTCTCGCAGCCGGCCGGACGCGGTGCGGAGGCCGGCTGCACCAGGAAGCGGGCCCCGCGCGCATGGTGCTCCGCGAGCACGCTGCGGACCACGGCCGGGCCGAAGAGGACGGCGCCGCCCGTGTACGGGGCCACGACCGCGCCGCTGTCGGGCGGTGGGCCGACCCGGTAGACCGGCCCCTCGACGCTGTCCTGGACCACGACCGAGGCGAGGGCGTTGAAGTCGTCGTCGTCCGTGCAGAGGAACACCGCCGTCACCCCCTCCAGGCGGGCCCCCGGGTCGGCCGCGGCGGCCAGGAGCTCGCCCGGGGCCAGTTCGATGCCCGCCCCCTCGATGCGCTGCCGTTCCGGCGCGAGCCCCGCCCACATCAGCACGTCCAGGCCGGCCGTGCGCAGCGCCCGCGCCAGGTCGACCACCCAGGGCGCGCCGCCGACCAGCAGCGGGCGGGTCCGGGAGGGGCGGACGACGCCCAGCGCGGCGGCCGCGGGCCGGGCCGTGAGCGCGTACACCAGGACGGTTCCGACGATCACCAGGAAGGTGATGGGCAGGATCTCGTCCGCGCCGGACAGCCCGTCGTGTACGAGGGTGGCCGAGAACGTCGTGGCGGTGGATGCGGCGACGATGCCGCGCGGCGCCATCCAGCCGATGAACGCCCGCTCCCCGGAACCGAGCTGCGTGCGGACCGTCGCCAGGAACGCCACCAGCGGGCGCACCACGAGGACGAGCCCGGCGACGAGGACCAGCGAGGGCAGTAGCACCGGCGCCACGGCCTTCGGCGCGACCGTGGACGAGATGGAGATGAACAGCAGGCCGATGACCAGCTGGACGACGGTCTCGAAGAAGGGCCGCCTGGCCGGCATGTCGAACCCGGGCAGGTTGGCGGCCGCCATGCCCATGATGATGGCGGCGATGAGCCCGGTGTCGTCGAGGAGCATGTCGCAGCCCGCGGACACCGCGACGACCGCCGCCAGCTGTGCGAGCGTCCCCAGCGCCCCGCCGAGCCGCAGCCGCTGCAGGGTCAGCCACAGCAGTACGACCCCGGCCGCGCCGCCGGCCAGGCCGACGGCGAAGCTCCCGAAGAGCATGCCGAAGCGGAATCCCTGCCCGGCCTGGAAGCGGACGATGACGTGGAAGGCGACGGCACCGAGGATGCCGCCGATCGGGTCGATCAGGGATCCTTCCCAGACCAGGATCCTCCGCACCCGGTCGGTGGGCCGGACGTGGTCGAGCAGTGGGCCCACGACGGTCGGTCCGGACACGACGAGGATCACGCCGAGCATCACCGCCACCGCGAGCGGAACGTCGAACAGGACCACGACCAGCCCCAGGCAGGCCGCCCAGGTGATCAGGACCCCCGGCACGATCAGCCGGATCACCACGGTCCGCGGCTCGCCGCCCAGTTGGTGCCGGTGCAGCCCGAGCCCGGCGTCGTACAGGATGACCGCGACGGCCAGGGACACCAGCGGGTTGAAGTCGGGCGCCAGCTGGTCGGGATGGATGACGTCGGTCAGGGCCCCGGCGGTGAAGCCGACCGGCAGCAGCACGATCAGCGAGGGGACGTGCAGCCGGCTCGCCAGGATCTGGGAGCCCACGGCGAGCACGACGGTCAGGGCGGTGCCGAGCAGGATCTGCTGTTCGCTCACGGCCCTCCCGTCCCCCTCGCCCGTCCTACGTGCACCGGCCCGGCCCGCCGGCGGTCAGCTGCTCTCCGGGCCGCCGCCCCGCCGCAGGTCGGCGTCGGTGAGCGGCTCCAGCTCGCCGTGCGTGTCGAGCCGGTACAGCAGCACCACCGCCGGGAAGACCAGCACCACGGCCACGAGGGTCACGACGACCAGCCAGTGCAGGGTCGCGGGCGCCCCCGCCCCCTCGGCCACCGTCAGCGAGCCCGGGATCAGGTACGGGCGCTGCGCCATGCCCCAGGCGATGACCGCGGCCGCGACGACGCCCACCGCCGAGACCCGCGACCACGCGCCCGGGGTGCGCAGCAGCAGCCACGCCGTCACCAGCGACGCCACCACCGACACGATGACGAAGAACAGCCCGGCGCCGTGGGTGAGTCCGTGCCACACGTGCGGAGCGTCGCCGTGGGTGACGAACAGCGTGACCACCGCGAGCACCGCCAGGGCGGCGAGGGCGGCGACCGCCCGCCAGCGGAAGTAGGCGTGCAGGTCCGGGGCGTCGAAACGCACCGCGTCCGCGGCCAGGAACACGGCCCCCAGCAGGGCCGTGGCCGCAACGGCGAGCAGGCCGAACAGCACCGAGGTGGGGTTGGCCCAGGCGTGCGCCGAGGGCTCGGTGCCGGGCGCCACCCGGCCGGAGGCGATCCCGCCCGCCGCGGCGCCCAGGAAGAACGGGGTGAGCAGCGAGGAGACGGCGAACACGGCCCCGTAGATGCGCCGTCCGGCGATCCTGCGGGTGGGTTTGCGCAGGGCGAAGCCGGCGCCGCGCAGCACGATGCCGACGGCCGCGAGGGCCAGCGGCAGCCACATCGAGAGGAACACCGTCTGGAAGAACACCGGGAACCCGGTCCACATGATGATCAGGACGAAGATGAGCCAGACGTTGTTGACCTCCCACACCGGCGCCATGGCGTGGTCGATCAACCAGCGGGGGCGCTTGCCCCGCTCCGCCCCGCCCGCGGTCAGGTCCCAGAAGCCCGCCCCGTAGTCCGTCCCGCCGGCACAGGCGTACGCGGCGATCGCGAGCAGCAGGACCACCGCCACGACGTCGGCGGTCACGGCCTGCCTTCCCCGGTCGGTGCCGGGCCGTCACCGTGGCCGGGCTCGGGGGGGCCGCCGGCGGGAACCGCGGAGCGGGGGCCGTAGGGGGTGTCCGTCTCCGGATGCTCCATCGCTTCTTCCTCACTGCGCCGTTCGTCGTCCAGCCGCCATCGGGTGCGCATCTTCAGGAGCACGGCCAGGAAGGAGCCGAAGATCAACACGTACACCGCGACCACCAGCCCGAACATGGTCCACAGGGCGCCGGAGCGGGTCGCCGTCACCGCTTCGGCGACCTTCATGTTCTGGTAGACGATCCACGGCTGCCGGCCCACCTCGGTGGCGATCCAGCCGCATTCGACGGCGACGACGGAGGCCACCCCGGCGCACGCGGCACCGCGGTAGAACCACGGCGAGGCGGGGAGCCGGCGGTGGCGCAGCCAGAGGAGCCCGTACCAGAGGGCGAGCAGCACGAGCACGGAGCCGATGACCACCATGAGGTCGAACGCCCAGTGGGCGACGGTCGCCTGGGCGGCGGTCGGCCGCTGGTCCGCCGGTACGGACGTCAGTCCCGTCACCTTCGTGTCGGGGCTGAACCCGGCGAGGATGGAGTCGAGCTGGGGGACCTTGATGCCACCGGAGATCGTCCCGTCGGGGTGGAGGCGGCCGAAGAGGTACTCCGGGACGTGGGTGCTGGTGTCCCAGACGATCTCCAACGCGGCGAACTTCACCGGCTGCTTGCGGAACACGGCGCGCGCGATCGCGTCGCCCAGCATGAACTGGATCGGCGTGCAGACCGCCGCGACCGTGAACGGCACGGTGAAGCCGAGGCGGTGGTAGCGGTCGCGGCGGCCGCGGAGCCAGCCGGCGGCGTAGACGCCGGCCACCACGTACCCGGCGGTGAGCAGCATCGCCACGACGAAGTGCCAGTACTCCGGCCCGAACATCGGCGTGAAGATCGCCTTGCGGACGTCCACGTCGACGGGGTCGCCCCCGGAGTCGAGGCTGAAGCCCCGAGGGGTGTTCATCCAGGAGTTGGCCGACAGGATGCCGAAGGCCCCGAGCAGGGCGGTGGCCGGCAGGGGCAGCCCGAGCAGGAAGTGCGTACGGGCGGGCAGCCTGCGCCAGCCGTAGAGGTAGACGGCGATGAGGACGGCCTCCAGGAAGAAGGCCCAGGCCTCGATGCCGAAGCCGAGCCCGAAGACGTCGCCCCACCGGCCCATCAGCCCCGGCCACAGCAGGCCGAACTCGAAGGACAGGACGGTGCCGGTGACGACGCCGATCGCGAACTGCACCGCCATCACCGCCGACCAGCGCCGCGCCAGAAGCAGGGCGGTCGCGTCGCCGCGGCGCAGCCCGTAGCCGTGCATGATCAGGGTGATCAGCGGCAGCGCCACGCCCAGGGGCACGAGGATGATGTGCGAGGCGAGGGTGAAGGCCATGAGCGATCTGGCCGGCAGCATCTGGGGCGGTGCTTCCGCCAGCAGGTGGACCGTGGTGTGCATGGGTGGTGTGTCTCCCCCGGGGCCGAGGCGGTTGGGGTCAGCCGCCGGTGGCGAAGCCGGGGAAGAGGGTCATCCCCCCGTCGACGTAGAGGGTGGCTCCCACGACGTAGTCCATGAGGTCGGAGGCGAGGCCGACGGCCGCGTTCGCGATGTCCTCCGGGTCGCCGACGCGGCGGTACGGGATCAGTTTCAGCAGGTCCTGCTCGGCCTGCGGGGTGTCCCATGCGTTGCGGTTGATGGGCGTCTTGATGGCGCCGGGCGCGATCGCGTTGACGCGGATCTTCTGCGGCGCCAGCTCCTGGGCAAGGGTCTCCATCATCATCTGCACGCCGCCCTTGGAGGAGGCGTAGTTGACGTGGCCGGCCCAGGGGATGATCTGGTGCACCGAGCTCATGCAGATGATCTTTCCGGCGGAGCGGGAGACCTCCGGGACGACCCCGCGCCGCAGGAACTCCTTGGTCGCCTCGCGGGCGCACAGGAACTGCCCGGTCAGGTTGACGTCGATGACCTTCTGCCACTGGGCGAGGGTCATTTCGGTGAAGGCGGAGTCCCGCTGGAGCCCGGCGTTGGCGACGAGGACGTCGATCGTCCCGAACTCCTCGACCATGCGGTTCGTCATGGCGACGACCTGGTCCTCGTTCGACACGTCCGCCTCGTACGCCGCCGCGCGCACCCCGAAGGACGAGATCTCCTCGACGACCTTCTCGGCCTCGTCGCGGCCGGCCACGTAGTTCACGACCACGTCCGCGCCGGCCCGGCCCATGCCGATGGCCGTGGCCCTGCCGATCCCGGAGTTGGCGCCGGTCACCAGCACCTTCTGGCCCTTCAGCAGGTGCGGGGGGATCGCATCCCGGGGTACGGCCTCGGTGGAACTCACGACCAACTGCCTCCTCCGCAGCGCGGCCCGCGCGGTCCGGGCGGGGACAGCCGGGCGGGTTCCGGGTCACCCAATCACCGGGGGCGGGGCGCGGGGGCGCGCGGCGATGCGTGTTGCACCACCCGGTTGAGGTTCTTCGCCCGGTCGGCGGTGTGCTGCGGCGGGTCAGCCCATGCGTTCGAGGAGGTGGTCGCCGACGCGCAGGGCGTTCGCGATGGCCGTCAGGGACGGGTTGACCGCGCCGATGCTCGGGAAGAAGCTCGTGTCGACCACGTACAGGTTGTCCAGGTCGTGCGCCTTGCAGTTGAGGTCCAGGGCGGAGGAGGCCGGGTCGGTGCCGAAGCGGACGGTCCCCGCCTGGTGGGCGGTGGCCCCGATCGGCATGCCCTTGTGCAGGTAGATGCTGTGGTCCAGCAGGTGGTGCTCGTGCATGCCCAGGTGCCCGAGCCGGCGCTGGAGCTCGTGCCGCAGTCGGTCCAGCCCGGCGGTGTTGTTGTCCTCGTCGAGTGCGAGGTGGATGCGGCCCTCGCCGTCCAGGGTGACCCGGTTGTCGGGCAGCGGCAGGTCCTCGCCGCACAGCCAGAAGTCGACGGCGTGGTGGGCCATGACCTCGAACGGCATGTTCGGGGTCACCGCCCCGGCCCAACGCGGAGCCTCGCCGCGGATCTGCTCGGCGTCCGACTTGCCGAGCATCTGGATCCCGCCGAGGGGGTGGTCCCAGTCGTCGGAGCCGAGGTACCAGTCGTGCAGGGCGAGGGTCTTCTGGAACTGCGTGTCGTTCGGCTCCTTCGACACGGCCATCAGGGCCAGGTTGTTGTGGCGCATGTAGAAGCGGCCGACCACGTCCGAGCTGTTGGCCAGGCCCCGCGGGTGGCGGTCGTTCGCGGACGCCAGCAGCAGCGCCGCCGAGTTGACCGCCCCGCAGGAGACGACCACGACGTCCGCCGCGTACCGGGCCTCCTCGTCGCCGTCGAGCCGGACGACGACCGTGCTCACCGTCCGCCCCGTCGGGTCGGTTTCCAGCCGGACCACGTGGGCGCCCGTGACCAGTTCGACGTTCGGGTGCTGCAGGGCCGGCTCCACGCAGATCACCTCGGCGTCGGACTTGCCGCGGACCAGGCAGGGGAAGCCGTCCACCCGGTTGCAGCGGATGCAGACGCTGGAGTGGGTCGCCCGCCCCCGGTCGTCCTGGCTCAGGTCGACCCCGATGGGCAGGTGGAAGGGGTGCAGTCCCTGCTTCTCCAGATCGTCGCTCAACTGCTGGATCCGCGGCTCGTGTTCGACCGGAGGGTGGGCGTACTGTGCGCTGGCCGGCCCCTCCCAGGGGTCCTCGCCGTGCCGGCCGTGCACCAGGTACAGGTGTTCCGCCTGGGTGTAGTACGGCTCCAGGTCCTCGTAGCCGATCGGCCAGGCCGGCGAGATCCCGTCGTGGTGGCGCAGCTCGCCGAAGTCCTGGGGGCGCAGCCGGAACAGCGCCGCGCCGTAGAACTTGGTGTTGCCGCCCACGTAGTAGTTGACCTCGGGCGGGAACTCGCGTCCGTGCTTGTCCAGCCAGAACTCCGGTGCACGGTACTTGCCCTTGACGAACACGGCGGTGGAGTCCCAGTTGTCGCGCTCGCGCGGCAGGTAGCCGCCGCGTTCGAGGAGGAGCACGCGTTTGCCCGAAGGGGCGAGCCGATGGGCGAGCGTGCCGCCGCCGGCGCCGGATCCGATGATGATGGCGTCGTAGTGGGGGGTGTCGCTCACGGCGACCACCGTCCGTCCTCGGTCTGTGGAGTCGCGCCCGTACCGGGCCTGTCCGTCACAGCGGGATCCCTCTTCGAACGTATACGCCGACCGGCGGTCCGGCACCCCGGAGGCCGAGGGGCCCCCACGGTGCCCGTACGGTCACACGACGGCGATCGGATTCACGGGGGAGCCGGTCGCCGCCGGCAGCCGCAGCGGCGCCACCGTGCACAGGAACCGCCAGCGTCCGAGCTCCGCGCACAGCTGCGCCAGCTCCTCCAGGTCCAGGTAGTCCAGCAGGTGCACGCCCAGCGCGTGCATCGCCAGGACGTGTACGGGGAAGGCGACGCCGGCCACCGGGCTGGGCGCGGTGTCGTTGTTGCCGTCCGAGCCGAGGACGGCGACGTGCCGCTCGGCCAGGAGCCGCACCGCCTCCGGATGCAGGCCCGCCCTGGCTCGCGCCACGTCCCACGGGCCGGACTCGCGTCGCCGGCGCCGGTGCCCGACGCGGACGAACAGCAGGTCGCCGGGCCCGGTGCGGACGCCCTGCGCCTCCTCGGCCGCGGTGAGGTCGCCGGCGCTCACGCAGTCGCCGGGCTCCAGCCAGGGCAGACCGCGCACCCGGGGGACGTCCAGGAGCACGCCGCGGCCGACGATGCCGCTCCGGACGAGGTCGAGGGTGATCCCGCGGGCACCGCCCGCCTTCAGTGCCTTCTCCGGGGCGCCGCCGTAGAGCTCGCCGTCGAAGACGACGTGGCACAGGGCGTCGAGGTGGGTGTGGGCGTCGCCGTGCACGTTCATGGCGAAGCGGTCCAGGGCGAAGTGCAGGCCGGGGGTCCCGGTCTCCTGCTCGCGGGGTGCGGTCAGCACGTAGGCGGCGGGCTGCGGATCGTCCGGGCCGGGGTACGTCTCGATCGGCGCGGCCAGCGACACGGTGCGCCCGAGGCGCACCTCGGCCGCGGCGGCCGCGACCCGCTCGGGGGTCAGGTGGGCGAGGGCGCCGCGGCGGCGCTCCTCGGCGGTCCGGCCGTGGTGGCGCAGGCGGACGTAGAGGGACCGGAAGGCCTCCTCCGTCATGGGCGCCGCGGGCGCCGCGGCGGTCGTGGGCGTCGTCAGCCGCTCGGGTTCCCCGGAGGTCCTGTGATCGGTCACGCCGGATCCTCCTGCTCTGCGTCTGCCGACGGGCCCCGCCTCCACTGTCCGGCGCCGCCGTGAGCCGTGCATCCCGGGCGGAGTCCGTCAGTCGCGTCCGGACGGCCGCCAGCCCGGTTCGAGGCGGTCGAGCAGGAGGCGGAAGGCCGCGTCGGCCCGCTCTCGGTCCCCGTCCGCGAGCGGGGCGAAGAGCAGGCCGAAGACGCCGTCGACGAGCAGGGCGGCCTCGGTGCGCGCCCGCGCATCGGGCATGCCCAGTCCGGCGAAGAGGCCCGTCACCAGGTCGGTCCAGCCGGTGACCAGGTCGCGCATCACGGGCCCGTACCGCTCCGGATGCATCACGCTGGCGCTCATGATCTCCAGGTACAGGGGGAGTACCGCCCGCATGTCCGGACTGCCGAACTGCTCCCAGACGCGTTCCACGAGCCGCCGCAGCCCTGCGGCGTCCTGCGGAGCCCCGCGCGCGTCCAGCTGCGCCCGCAGCCTGAGGAGGGGACGGCGCTCGTCGAGCGCGAGGGCCTCGGCGACCATGCGCTCCTTGGTGCCGAAGTAGTACAGGAGCATGCGGTCGCTGGTGCCCAGGGCCCGGGCCAGCGGGCGCAGGGACAGCCCGGCCAGGCCGTTGCGGAGCACGTACGCGCGGACCCGGTGCAGCAGGGCACGACGTTTGTCCTGGTCGGCGGGGCGGGGCATGGGCACCTCCCGGGGCGCGGCACACGCGGTACGTATGTCCGTTTTGGTTAAGTCTTTACCGTAATGCCCGCTTCGGGTATTCTTGTAGGTGTAGCAAGTGCTACATGAACGTCGAACCTCGCCATCGAGCGGCCGGGCCACCCGGCACAGAAAGGACTGATGACCATGGCCCGCTTCACCGTCCTCCCCTCCCGTCTGCACGAGCGGACGGCACGGCATGCCGGCACGCCCGTCCGCGGGCACGCCGGGGAGTGGGTGGCGAAGAACGCCTCGACGTCGTGGTTCACCCGGCAGTTGGGCCTGTGGACCCGGAGCCTGGCACCCCCGCGGCCCCTCTGCGCGCCCGCGGCCCGGGCGACCGCGCGGGAGGCCTCCTGGCCCCTGGCGCGCGACCTGACCTCGGCGGGCCGGGCCCGCCACCTGGTGACGGGCCGGCTCCGCGACTGGGGCCTGAACGCCCACGGCGACCTCACCGACACCGCCGAACTCCTGGTCAGCGAGATCGTCACCAACGCGCTCCGCCACGCCCGCGGCCCCGTCCGCCTCAACCTCAGGGCCGAGGGCGACCGGCTGCTGTGCGAGGTGGAGGACGCCTGCGACGCCGACCCCGTACGCCGCACCGCACCCCTGGGGGCGGAGGGCGGCCGCGGCATCGAACTCCTCGACCTGCTGAGCGAGGCCTGGGGCAGCCACCGCACCGCCACGGGCAAGACGACCTGGTTCGAACTGTCCCTCCGACCCTGAGCCGAGACCGGGGTGTACCTGGGTACACCCCGGTCCGGTAGCCAGGCGCAGCGGACGCGGTCCTGCGGGGCGGCATCGTCGGTGTCATGCGAATGACACCTGTGGACATCAGGGTGACGGTCTGCTTCCTGGCCGTCGCCTTTCCGGCGGCCGGCCTGCTGGGCGCCGCCCAGCCCGCGACACGGATACCCGCCGAGATCATCCAGCTGACGCAGTTCGGGCCCGCCCTGGGGGTCGGCGTCGCCGCCCTGCTGTGGCCGCGGCGCGTACGGGCGCTGCTCGCGGGCGGCCCGACCCGCCCCGGCGGCCGCGGGGCCCTGCTGCTCCTGACCGCACCGCTCGTCATCGCGGCCGGCGCCGCCGCGTACGCGGCCCTCGGCGGGGACGGGCGGCCGGTCCGCCCCGACGCCCCGTTCGCCCTGATCGCCGTGGCGCAGCTGATCGGTGCCTGCGCCGAGGAGATCGGCTGGCGCTGCCTCCTCCAGCCGTTGCTGCGCCCCCGCTTCGGCCCCCTGGGAGCCTCCGTGGCCGTCGGCTCGGTGTGGGGCCTCTGGCACGTCCAGGTCTTCGCCCAACACCCCCTCTACGCCGCCGGGTTCCTGGTGGGCGCGGTGTCCCTTTCGGTCGTGCTGGGCTGGGCGCTCGACGGGACGGGCGCGTCCCGGCTGCTCCTCGCGGGCGGCTTCCACGCCCTGGTCAACCTCGGCATGCTGCTCTGCATGGACGAGGAGTCCGGCACCGTGACCCCCATGGTGCTGTTCGGCGTGTCCGGTCTGACGGCAGCCGCGCTGTGGACGTGGTCGGGCGTGCGCCGGGGGCGGCCCGCGCAGACGGATCCGGCGCCGGATAGGCTCACCACGATCATGGAAGATGTCCGATAGACCGCGCGCCGTCCGCAGCCGCGGACGCGCCACCACCCCCGCTCCGGGCCCGGCTCCGGTTCCGGCCCCGGTCCGTGCGTACGTCGCCCTCGGCCGCTGCCAGCTGGCGAGCCTGCACGCCCTCGCCGTGTCGGCGACCGGCTCGCTGGTGGTGCTCGCCGTCCTCCTGCTGCCCGTGGGCCTCGGCTTCCGGCTGCTCCCGCCCGCCGCCCTGGCCCTGCGCGCCCTGTCCGACCGCTCCCGGACGCGGGCCACGGCCTGGACGGGAGTCCGGATCGGCCCGCCCGACCCGCTGCCCGCCGCCGACCGCGACTCGACCGCCCGCGGGCGGTCGCGCCGCATCCTGGCCGACGACGGGTTCTGGCGCGACCTGGCGTGGGCATGGCTGGAGCCGGTGACGGGGGGCCTCCTGGTCGCCGTACCCCTCTCCCTGGCCTGGTACGGGGTGTTCGGCGCGCTGGTGCAGCCGTTCGTCTGGCGCCGGATCAACGACGGCAACTGGTACGCCTTCGTCCCCGTGCACACCACCGCCACCATGCTCGCCGCGCTCGTGCTGGGGCTCGCCTTCGTCGCCGCCGGCCTGCACACGGCGCCCGCCGCGCTCCGGCTGCACGCACGCCTGAGCCGCCGGCTGCTCGCGGAACCCCGCACCACCCGGCTGACCCGGCGGATCGAGCAGCTCACCGACACCCGCGGCCGCGCCCTCGACACCCTGGCCGCCGAACTGCGGCGCATCGAACGGGACCTGCACGACGGGGCACAGGCCCGCCTGGTCGCCCTGGGCATGACCCTAGACCGGGCCACCCGCCTGCTGGACGCCGATCCGGCGGCGGCGCGCGAACTCCTCCTGGACGTCCGCAGCACCTCGGAGCGGGCCCTGCAGGACCTGCGCACCCTGGTCCACGGCATCCACCCGCCGGTCCTCGCCGACCGCGGCCTCGGCGACGCGGTCCGGTCGCTGGCCCTCGACAGCTTCCTCGACGTCCACGTCGAGGCGCGGCTGCCCGGCCGGCTGCAGGCGCCCGTGGAAACCGCCGCCTACTTCGCCGTGAGCGAGGCGCTGACCAACGCGGCCAAGCACTCGGGCGCCCGCGAGGTCCGCATCGCCCTCGCCCACGGCGACGGCCTGCTGCGCATCACCGTCACCGACGACGGGCACGGCGGCGCCGACCCGTCCCGGGGCACCGGACTGGCAGGCGTACGGCAGCGGTTGGATACCTTCGACGGAACCCTCGCCCTGCACAGCCCCCGGGGCGGACCGACCACCGTGACGATGGAGATACCGTGCGCGTTGTCCTCGCCGAAGACCTCTTCCTCCTGAGGGACGGGCTCACCCGCACCCTCCGGGAGCACGGCTGCGAGGTCGTCGCCGTCGACAACGGGCCGTCCCTCCGGCGCGCGCTGCTCGCCGAGGGGGACGCGGCGCCCGACGTCGCGGTGGTGGACGTACGGCTGCCGCCGACCTTCACCGACGAGGGCCTCCAGGCCGCCCTGGACGCCCGCCGCCGCAGGCCCGGGCTGCCGGTCCTCGTTCTCTCCCAGTACGTGGAGCAGCTCTACGCGAACGAACTGCTGGCCGGGGGAGAGGGCGCCGTCGGGTACCTCCTGAAGGACCGGGTGACCAATACGGAGCAGTTCGTCGACGCGGTCCGCCGCGTCGCCGCCGGCGGCACGGTGATGGACCCGCAGGTCATCTCCCGACTGCTGGCGCGCGGCGACGCCCGCGGAACGATCGGCGGCCTGACCCCGCGCGAACGCGACGTGCTGGAACTGATGGCGGAGGGCAGGTCGAACGCCGCGATAGCGAACGGCCTGCACATCAGCGAGAGCGCCGTCGCCAAGCACACCGCGAGCATCTTCGCCAAGCTGCGGATCAGCGCCTCCGCGGACGACAACCGGCGGGTACTGGCCGTGCTGGCCTACCTCAAACGCTGACCGTCGCCCGGGGTGGGCGGAACGCGTTCCTGGGTAGGGACCCCCAGACCGTGCCGCGGCTCACCCGCGCGGCCACGGGATCGTCCAAGGGGGGGACGGATGCTCTGGGACCAACTGCCCGCGCTGGCGGGCGTCGTGATCGGCTCGGCGGCCTCGTACGCGACGCAGAGCCTGACCGAGCGCCGCAGGTGGAAGCGGCAGCGCGAGGAACGCTGGGACGAGAAGCGCTTCGAGACCTACGCCCGCTACGCCAACGCCCTCAAGGCCCAACTGCGCGTCGCCCAGCGCATCGGAGCGGCCCTCGGCTTCGCCGACGTGGCCGACCCCCTGGCGCCGGCGGAGGGACTCGTCCAGCTGGCCGAGGCGGAGTCGCGCCGCGCGACCGAGTGGGAATCCGTCCTGCTGGTGGGGGACGCGGAGACGATCGCGGCGGCGCGCCGCTGGCACGAGACGATCTGGACCATAGAGCTGCTGGTACGGGAAGCCTCCGCCGAGGCGGGGCAGTGGACCAAGGCCCACCAGCTGGCGAGCGCGGCGCGGGACGCCTTCTACGCGTCCGCGCGCCGCGACCTCGGCATCAACGGCGTGCCACCGCCGTCCGGGCGGTGGCCGCGGGCCTGGCGGGCCGAACTGTCCGACTGAGGCACCGCCATGCCCCGTCGTCAGGGGCGCTCGGGCGGTGTGGGGCTCACCGCGAACCCCTCGGCGGCCGCCCCCGGGCCGGACGCCGGCTCCTCGTACACCTCGACGTTGAGGACCGCGGCCGCCGGCGGTCCGGCGTGCATCCACCGGACCATCCGGGCGACGGCTTCCTCGTCCCCCTCGAACAGCGCCTCCACCTCCCCGCCGGGCAGGTTGCGCACCCAGCCGGCCACCCCCTGCTCCAGGGCGGCGCTCCGGCAGCTGTCGCGGAAGAACACCCCCTGCACCCTGCCCGACACGATCACACGCTTCCGCATCATGCACCCGACCCTGCCCCCTCCCGCCGCCACCCGGCCGAGCGACGCGCGGGGGACACGCGGACCGCCCCCGTTCGGGGGAGCCCACCGCTCAGTGCCGGAACGCGTCCTTTCCCGCCTCCTTCGTCTGCCGGGCCTTGCCGCGGGCCTCCAACGCGGCCCCCTTGGCCTCCGTGGTCCTGTTCCCCACGGCGTGCGCCGCCTTCCTCACGGCCTTTCCGATCACCTGCTCGGCCTGGGCCTTGATCTTCTCGCTGGTGCTCATGTCCGCACCTCTCTCGTCACCGTGCGCCTACTCCGGCCCGGGGGGGAACACCCTCAGGGTTCGGGCGGCGCGAGCAGGGGGCCGAGCGGGCCCAGGTCCAGGTTCAGGTCGTCGAGGGTGCAGCCGTGCCGGGCGCACAGCTCCGTCATGCGGTCGTGGAGGGCGAGGAGCGTGGCCCCGAGCTCCTCCTCCTGCGCGTCACTGAGGCCGCCGGCTTCGACGCGGCGGATCGCCTGCCGTTCGATGAGCTGCCGGAGGAGTTCGACCACGGTCAGCACGAGCCTGACGAGGTCCTCCTCGACCGTCTCGGGTCCGGTGCGGATGCGGTGGCCGCGGGAAGGCCCCGAAGGCGGTGCGTCGGCCGGGGACGCCGGCAGCAGCCGCACCGCATCGGCCATGGCGCCCCCGACCGCCCGCAGATCGGGGGCGGGGGAGGGGACGTGGGCCGGGGCGGCGGGCTGCGGCCGGTCGGGGGTCTCACGGCTCATGGTGCTGCCCGCCGTTCCGGAGCCGGCCAGGGAGCGTCGGCCGTGCTCACGGAGCTGATCAGGGCGCGCAGGGAGATCCTGACCAGGTCGATGTCCGCGATGGACAGGACGATGTCGCCGGTGATGACGACGCCTCCGGCCAGCAGCCGGTCGAGGAGGTCGACGAGCGCGACCTGCCGGCCGGGCAGGGCGAGTTCGCCGCGGTCGTGACGGTCGACGCGGTCGAGGCGTTCCTCGCCGGCGTGCTGGTTCATGGCGCAGGGGGAGCCGGCGGCGCGGCGGCGAAGGAGTACGGCGCCCAGGGGCCGGTCACCTCCAGGCGGATTCCGGGAAGGTCCTCGGCCGCGCCGCGGACCGCCGTCCGGAAGGCCTCGGCCCGGTCGTCGGGGACGAGGAAGGCGTCGTTGAGGACGTTCTCCCCGTCGGCCCCCGCGGCGAGGGGGCCGGCCTGCGGGGAATGGCGCACCTGCTGGGCCGCGCACCGCAGGGCGATGCCGGCGATGCGGTCGGCGGCCAGTTGCGCCTGGCGGTAGTGGCCCTCGCGGGCCTCGTGCTGGGCACGTCGTGCCCGGAGGTAGGCCCTGCCGGCACCGGCCGGGGCGGGTCCGGCCGCGGGTTCGGGCGTCGCCGGGCCCGCGGGGGAGGTGGTGCCGGCGGGCGGAGAGGGACGTACGTAGACCTTGACGCCGTACTCGGTGTGGGCGCTGAGCCGGGCCAGCTGGTCGGCGAAGTCCTGGCCCTGCTCCTCCAGCGCCTGCAACGCCCGGGCCCGGTCCGCGTAGAGGGTGGCCAGCCGCAGGGGCAGGACGGTGGTGCGCGCCGCGAGGGCCTCGATCACGCGGTGGTGGGCGCGCGCGGTGTCCTCCAGCCAGCGCAGGTCCTCGAAGCGCTCCCTGAGCACCTCTTCCGCCCACTCGGCGCGGGGGACGTCGCTGACGACGAAGGCGACGGGCGCGGCCGTTCCCCCGCCGGTGGGCACGAGCAGCGCGACGGGGCTGTCCGCCACCCCGGCCAGACCCTCGAGGGACTCGCCGAGACCGGGCGCCGGGGGCGTGACGGCGTACACGTAGGTGAGGGTGGGGCCGTCGGGGGCGGTGGGGGCGGTCACGGCTCGGCCCTCCGCTCCGCCGTACCGCGGGCCCGGGAGGAGCGCTCCTCCTGCCCGACTCCCAGGGCGTCGGGCAGCGGTCCGGCATCGGTGAGTCCCTCGCGGCGCGCCTGCGCGAGCTCGGCGCGCAGGCGCCGGTTCTCTTCGGCCAGCGACTCGTCGCGGTGACCGGAGGAGAGCGACGCGTCGTGCTCCCACCAGTCGATGCCCATCTCCTTGGCCTTGTCCACCGAGGCGATGAGGATCCGCAGTTTGATGGTCAGGAGCTCGATGTCGAGCAGGTTGATGCGGATGTCGCCGGCGATGACGATGCCCTTGTCCAGCACGCGCTCCAGGATGTCGGCCAGACTGGCCGAGGAGCTCGGGGGGTAGCCCGCCATCGCGGGACCCGTGCCGAATCTGCGGTCCAGGGGGTTCGTCACGTATCTCGCCTCCCAGTCGTCTGCTCCGGTCCCGTCACGGCTCGCCGCTGCGGTACCTGTCGATTTCGGCGAGCCGGTCGATCAGCAGGTCCTCCTCGCGTTCGAAGGTCTCCTCGTCGATCTCTCCGGCACCGAGCTGCCGCTCCAGCTCGGTGAGCTGCGCCCAGACGGGGGCCGGGTCGTAGTACTCGGCCTCGGCCTTGTCCGCCACCTGCTGCGCTGCCCAGAGCACGGCCCGTACCGGCAGCAGGGGCGAGGTGATCAGTTTCTCCAGCAGGCCCATCGCGGAGGTTCCTTCCTCGGTTCGGGTGGGGGCCTCACGGCACGAAGCTGTACGGGGGCAGCGGCCCCGTCAGCCGTATCGCCAGGCCGCTGTCGCTGTTCTGGGTGAGCTCGGCGTGCGCCCTCAGCAGGGGTTTTTCGTCACCGAAAGGCACGAGCAGGGACAGGTTGAGGAAGTCCTCACCGCTCGGGGTGTGGAGGGCGTGGTCCCTGCCGAGCGGCACCAGCGCCCCGACCAGGTCCGCCGCCGCGGCCGCATGCCGCAGGTCGACCTCCTCGGCGATCAGGCGCCCCAGTTCCAGGGGCAGGCGCGGGTCCTGGGATCCGGCGAGGATCTCCTCGTTGAGCCTGCGCGCCTCGGGCGAAGCGTCCAGGATCTCGCGCAACAAGTGGTCCTGCTCCCGGGACGCCTTCACGTTGTACTCGGCGCAACCCTGCACGCGTTCCAATGCCGCGCGGTACATGCCGCCCTGCTCCCGCAGCGCCTGGCGGACGGCGTCGTCGTCGGGCGCGGTGTAGCCGAACTGCAGCGGGAGCGGCGTCCCGTCGGCCAAGAGGCGGTTCTGGACGGTCTGGTGGGCTGCGACGTCGCGCCGTTTCGGGCGGATTTCCTCATCGATGTCGCTGACCACGGCGCGCAGCCCGTCCGCCGGGACGACCCGGACGGGCGCGGCCTGCGCACCGACGCCGGAGATTCCGTCGATCCGGCACGGATGGTCGTCCAAGGTGACGGCGTATACGTAAACGGCCACGGTTCACTCCCTCTCGTGCCGCGCCGTCCGCCGGACCGGCCGCCGGCGCCGAGGAGGCGCTTCTTCCAGCTCGGGTTCCTCCGCCTTGCGCTCCTCCTCGTCCTCGTCTTCCGCCTCCTCGTCCCCGCCCTTGCCGGACAGGGACTGCGTCAGGCCCTCCAGCGCCCCGCTGAGCGCACCCTTGGTCTTGCCCTTGCTTCCGCCCTCGATCATCTTGTCCATCATCTCCGGCAGCTGGGCGGGTGCGCTGCGGCCCGCTTCGAGGTCGAGCCGGTTGCAGGCTTCGGCGAAGCGGAGGTAGGTGTCGACACTCGCGACCACGATCCGCGCGTCGATCTTGATGAGTTCGATGCCGACCACGGAGACGCGCACGAAGGCGTCGATGACCAGCCCACGGTCGAGAATGAGTTCCAGGACGTCGTAGAGGCTGCTCGTTCCACCGCCGCTGCGGCTGAGGCCTCCGCTCGCCCCTTGCGGCATCACCGTCATGGTGCTTCCCTTCCGGGCCGGTGGCGGCGTCAGCCGCGCGGCCGGTCGATCATGCCCCGGCTGTACCTCCGGGTACGTTCGTACGAGATCAGCTCGCCCCGGTCGTCCAGCTCGACCCGGTAGCTACCCATGACGCTGGTGGTGTCCGGGATGCGTTCGAGCTCGACCACCTCCACCACCGCTTCCCAGCCCTCGTCCGTGGGCTTCAGGGACGAGACCGACTCGGGCCGCCGGCCGAGCAGTTCTGCGAGCTGCTCGGCGGCAGCCCGCATTGCCGCCGCGGCGCCGGGCGCACCGCGCTTGCGGGTGGCGGCCGGCTTGCGCGCTGGCCTGGCGGCGGGCCGTTCGGCGTCTTCGTCCCCGGAGGTGCGGCGCCGCCGGCGGGCCGGTTCGGACGTGGTCATGTGCTCCCTCGCGAACCAGATCTCCATGGATCTACAACGCCTCCCCCCATGCGGCCACACCACACCTCGCATTTGGAACTTTCTTCACATAAAGCCGAATATCTGGCGCCAGGGTGAGCAGCCGCTCCTTGAAGCCACGCGGAAGGGACCAAGTCGATGGAGGACACGACCAAGATCGCCCTGGGAGCCGCCATAGTCGGTGGCTACGTACTGGGCAGAGCGAAGAAGGGCCGCATGGCCCTGTCGCTGGCGACCTACCTCGCCGGCCGCAGGTTCGGCCTCGAACCGGGTCAGCTCATGACACAGGGGCTGCGCAAGCTCGGAGAGCTGCCGCAGGTCGCCGAACTCGGAGAGCAGCTCCGCGGTGAAGCCCTGCAGGCGGGTCGCGCGGCTCTCGCCACTGCTGCCAACCGCCAGCTCTCGGGTCTGGCCGACACCCTCCACCAGCGCACCCTCGAACTCACCCGTGAGCGCGAGGAGCCGGAGGAGGCGCGCGCCGGGGACGAGGACGAGGACGAGGAGTACGAAGAGGAGCCTTACGAGGACGAGGCGTACGAGGACGAGGACGAGGAAGAGGAGGAAGAGCAGCCCTACGACGAGGAGGACGAGGGGCCGTACGACGAGGAAGAGGAAGAGCCCGAGGAAGAGCCCGAGGAAGAGCCTGAGGAAGAGCCTGAGGAAGGGGCCGAAGAAGAGGTCGAGGGCGAGGCCGAGACCGAGGGCGAGGAGGAGTCCGAGGAAGAGCCGGAGGAGGAGCCCGAGGAAGAACCCGAGGAGGAGCGCCCCCGCAAGCCGGCCCGCCGCAGCAGCGCACGCACCTCCGCGCCCGCCCGTACCTCCACGGGCCGCGAGCGCAGCCCGGCGTCCGAGAAGCCCGCATCCCGCCGCGCACCGGCGAAGGAGACGAGCGCCGCGGCCCGGAAGACGACGGGTAGGAAGTCGGCGGCCCCGGCAAAGAAGGCCGCCCCGGCAAAGAAGGACACGGCGGCGAAGAAGTCGGCCGCGCCCGCGAAGAAGGCCGCGCCCGCGAAGAAGGCCGCGCCCGCGAAGAAGTCGGCCGCGCCCGCGAGGAAGGCCGCGCCCGCGAAGAAGGCCGCACCTGCGAAGAAGGCCGCACCTGCGAAGAAGAAGGCCGCAGAGGGGAGGAAGACCGCCTCCTCCTCCACCCGGAGCACGCAGGCCAGGAAGGCCCCGGCCAAGAAGGCCGGCTCGTCACCGGGCCGCGCCGGGCCCAAGAAGTCCGCGTCCGCCAGGCCGCCCGCCAAGAAGGCCGCGGCCAAGAAGACCGCGGCGCGCCAGCCCGCCCGGAGCAGCGGCGCGAGGAAGTCCTCGACGTCAGCGAAGAAGGCGACGGCGCGCAAGCCGTCGACGCGGAGGTAGTGCCATGGCCACGACACACAGCTCACGGACGTCCGACAACTCACGGTCCCCCATGAACCACCTGGTCGAGGAACTCGGAGGCTATCTCTCGGCGCAGGCCGACCAACTGGCCGACAAGGCGTCCGACAAACTCGGCGACCTCACCGACCAGCTCTCCGACGTGGCCGACAACGGAGGTTCCCTCGCCGACATCGGCGGCCGGCTCCTCAAGGGCGACTCGCCCCTCAAGGCCGCCGCGGGCAGCACCTTCGACGGCCTGAAGGAGAAGGTCAAGGACATCGGCAGCGGACTGACCGGCAAGGGAAAGTCCCGCAAGAGCGGGTCCAAACCCACCCACATCATGGAAACCGTCGACGTAGGAGTCCCGCTGCGCACCGCGTACGACCAGTGGACTCGGTACGAGGACTTCAGCAGTTTCGCCAAGGGCGTGCGCAGCGTCTCCCAGGGCGACGACACCTCCTCCGACTGGAAGGTCAAGGTCGGCCCCTCCACCCGCAGCTGGAAGGCGACCGTCCAGGAGCAGGTCCCCGACGAACGGATCGTCTGGAGCTCGGAAGGCGCCAAGGGCACGACCCGCGGCTGCGTCAGCTTCCACGAGCTCGCCCCCTCCCTCACCCGCGTGGTCGTGGTGGTCGAGTACTACCCCTCCGGGCTGTTCGAGAAGACGGGCAACCTCTGGCGTGCCCAGGGCCGCCGCCTGCGCCTCGACCTCAAGCACTTCGCGCGCCACGTCACCCTCGCGAGCGATGAGCCCGAAGGCTGGCGGGGTGAGATACGGGACGGCGAGGTGGTCCGCACCCACGAAGAGGCCATGGAAGAGGAGGAGTCCGCGGAGGACGAGCCCGAGGAGTACGAGGACGAAGAAGCCCCGCCGGACGAGGAGTACGACGAGCAGGAAGGCGAGGAGGACGGCGAAGCAGACGACGAAGTAGAGGACGAAGCGGACGAGGACGAGACGGACGAGGACGAGACGGACGAGGACGACACGGACGAGGACGAGACGGACGCAGAGGCAGAGGAGGAGGAAGGCGAAGACGAGGAGGCGGACCGGGCCGAACCGCGAGCGCGTCGTCGGCGCAGGAGCCGCTGAACACCGCACACCCGCACGCCAAGAAAGCAAGAAAGAGGGGCGCACGCACAAGAAAGAGGGGCCGCCGTCCTCGGTGGACGGCGGCCCCCGGTTCGCGCTTCGCGCAGGGTCAGGTCAGCGTGCCCTTGGCCGCGTCCTTGGCCTTCTGCCCGGCCTGCTTGGCATTGGCAGCGGTCTGCTCGGCCTTCCCCTTCATTTCCATGCTCTCGTTGCCGACTGCTTTGCCGGTGGTTTCCTTGACCTTGCCCTTCATGTTCTTGCCGACGTTCTGTGCCTTCTTGCCTGTCGCCATCCCTGATTCACCTCCGACCCCCCTCACAGCCGCTGCCCCGTGGGGAGCCGCCTATGCCTCCTCAGCGGGCTTTCCTGCGGGCAGGTAGTGCAGAACGCACTCGGCGCCGCAGCGCCCGGCGCAGGCCCCAGAGCGACAGGCGCAGGGCCCACACCGTCAGCCGCACGCCGATCGGGCGCAGGGCGGTGCGGGACGCGCGGCGGACGAGCGCCCGGCGCTTCGTCCGCCCGAGTCCGTGCCGCCCCCGACGGTCCTTCACGACGGCCTCCTGCCCGGTCGTGGGGCGATGGCTCTCATCACGCAACGACCCTGTGCCGTTCCGTCTGCGCCTTCCGCCCGGCTTCAAACGCGAAGAGGCGGTTTTACAGGGCCATCAGGCCGGCCGCCGTCACCTCGAACCGGCACGCGTCGAGGTAGAACGGGCGCAGGTGCTCCTCGAAGTCGACGTGCAGCCATTCACAGCCCGCAGCACGGGCCTCACGGGCCGCGATCGCCACGAGCGCGGCGCCCACTCCGCCGGAGCGGCGGCGCCGGGCGACCACCGTGTCCAGCAGAAAGGCGTGGGCGCCTCCGTCCCAGACGACGTTGACGAAACCGATCAGAGCCCCGCCTTCCCACGCGCAGACCCAGCCGAGACTGTGGCGCTCCAGCCGTTCCCGCCAGTCGGTCCGGGCGGCCGGGAGGTCGAAGCCGTCGGCATGGAGTGCGTCGAGCGCGGCGTTGTCGACCTCGCCCCGCCACTCGTAGTTGATCTTCATACGCGAGATCGTAAGGAGTGGGCGGGCGGCGGGAGGCGCTTCCTGTTGCTCCTGGTCCCGGCCGCGCTGATCTTTCCCTTCGTCTTCGCGGCCCGCGCCGTCGGTGTTCTGGCCCGGGCGGGGGGCTGCGCCGCGCCGACAACGGGGCCTGGTTCCGGATCGCCGGCCGCGCCCAGGCGGCCGTTGCGGTGGCCGTGTACGCCTTTGCACGCCACCGGTGCGGTCGTGTCGGGTGGAGTACCTGCCCCTGCGCTTCGTGTGCGAGGTCGGCGACATCGGCGACTACGCGACCTCCGTCCCCCGCTATGTCAACCCGGCCGCTTTCCTCCTCGGCCTCGCGGCCGCCGTCTGCTTCACCGTCGCGGCCCTGGACTCCGGCCGCACCCCCGAGCGGGCCGGCGGCACTGGTGCGCAGCCTCCCTCCCACCCCCGCGCCGGCCGTCCGTCGCGGCGGGACAGTTCGTCGGGTGGCCCGCTGCCGTGGCCGAGGGGCGAGACCCGGCCGGGGCGCCCGGCGCACCAGGGCTCGCCGAGGTCGCCGGTGGGCCCGGTCCGCGCCGCCGAAGCCCTGGGCCTCGGGCCTGCACGAAGCGCTGGAACCGCGCTTCGGCCCGGTCGAAGCCGAGACCGGGTGGAGCTGCCACCACCCGTGCCCACCGCTCCGGGCACCCGGCTGGACCCATGACGAAACGCCGCAAAGCGGTTATTGCGGGCGTGTGGGTGGTCGATCATAATCCGCGTGTCGGGTGTGAGCCCTGGAAAGGAGCCGGCCGGGGTGCTGAGCAGTGGTGGGCGGTCGACCGCCGCGCGGGCCGCTGCGGTGGGGGCGCTGCTCGCCGTCGGCCTCGCGGTCGCCTCCTGGACCGGCAGCGACGGCACGGGCAAGGACGAGGGCGACGGCAGCGGCGAGGGCAGTGGCAAGGTCACGATCGTCTACGGGGACGGCGCGATCAAGCCGCAGGACCGCCCGGCGGTGGACGCCCTCCGGAAATCCCGCGCGCTCGAACAGCTCGCGGACTGGGTGAACACCTCGGTCGCCCTCCCGCACGACCTCGTCGTCAAGGTCACCGACAAGGTCCCGCCGGGGGTCACGGACGCCGTCACCCAGCCCGACGGCAGAACGATCTACATCCCGCCGGCGTTCCTGACCCAGCTCCGGGACATCGCCGGCGAGGTCGTCAAGACCGTCAAGCGTCCGGCCCTCCTCCCCGAGGACGAGTACAACGTCGACGATCTGACCGCACTGTCGACCCGGTTCGTCTTCGGCCACGAGATGGGCCATGCCCTCCAGCGCCAGCTCCAGCTCCCGAACCTCGGTCTCGAGGAGGACGCCGCCGACGGGTTCGCCTCGTTCCACACCGTCAACGAGGCCGGGCCGCAACCCTCGCTGGCGGCCGCGCTCGTCTTCGACGCGCTCGCCCGCAAGGAGGGCGAGCTGACGCTCGAAGGGCTGTCGAGCGACCACCCCGTCACCCAGCAGCGGGTCTTCAACTTCCTCTGCTACCTCGACGGCAGCGACCCGAAGAGGTTCGACGGGTCGCTGGTCGGTGCCGGCTACCTGCCGAAGTCCCGCGCCCCGCTGTGCCCGCAGGCGTGGGCGATGCTGGACCACGGCTGGTGGACCCAACTCCAGCCGCACTTTCGCGAGGCGTTCAGGAAGCAGGGCGACAAGAGCCGCGCCGAGGCGCGCGCCCGGCTGATCGCGGAGACGAAGGCCTTCGCCGAGAGGCTCGAAGAGCTCCGCAAGAACCAGTGACGGCGCCGTCCCCGAACCGGCGCATCCGCCGGCGTGCCGGGGAGCGAAGTGCTGGGTGGGGGCGTCCGGACGGGGCGCCCCGCCCGACGGAAGCCGGTGAGCCGCATGAGACGACCCTCCGGGACGCGCCCGCGCCGGTGGGCCGCCCCGCCCGCACCCCCGGCGGCTGCGCCGTGACCGCCGCAGCGCTCCGCGCCCGGCTCGCCCGGCCGCTCCCGCTGCTGCTGGCCCTCCTCGCCCTGACCTACGGCGTCGCCGCCGTCGGAGCCCTGGCGGCGGCCGACGCCGGTGATGTCTACCTCGGGTTGCGGCGTCCCGGTTGGGCGCCGCCGGCGTGGCTCTTCGGGCCGGTGTGGACCGTGCTCTACGCGTCGATCGCCGTCGCGGCCTGGCTCGTCGTCCGACACGGCCGCGCGGACGGCCGCGGCCGCCGTCCCGCCCTCACGCTGTGGGCGGTGCAGCTGCTGCTCAACCTGGCCTGGACACCGCTGTTCTTCGCGGCCGGGCAGTACGGTGCGGCGCTGGTCGAGATCTGTCTGCTGCTGGTGTCGATCGGGTTCACCGTCGCGGCCTTCGCCCGCGTGTACCGGCCCGCCGCCTACCTGCTGCTGCCCTACCTGCTGTGGGTGGCGTACGCGGCCGTGCTCAACGGGGCGATCTGGTGGCTCAACCGGTGACCGCCGGTCCGGTGCGCGGTGCCACCGCAGACCGTGTCGCACATGTGCTTGAATGTCGGACTTCCGCGTACCCTCTAGGCGTGTCCAAGCCCCGCCTGCACCGCGTCGCCGTCCTGGTCCTGGAGGGCGCGAAGCCGCTCGACGTCGGCATCCCCGCCCAGGTCTTCACCACCCGGGCGAGCATGCCGTACGAGGTGCGGGTGTGCGGCGCCGCCCCCGGGCTCGTCACCGGCGGTGACGGTCTCTCGTACCACGTGAACCACGGGCTCGACGCGCTCGCATGGGCCGACATCGTCTTCGTGCCCGGCTACCGGTTCCCGGACCGCGAGGACCCTCCGCAGGGCGTCATCGACGCCCTGGTCGCCGCCCATGCGCGGGGAGCCCGGCTCGCCGCCATCTCGACCGGCGCGTTCGCGCTCGCCGCCACCGGCCTGCTCGACGGCAAGCGCGCTACGACCCACTGGCACTACGCACGCGCGCTCGCCGCCAAACATCCGCTCGTCCGGCTCGACGAGAACGTCCTGTTCGTCGACGAGGGCAGCGTGCTGACGTCCGCGGGCGCCGCCTCGGGCATCGACCTGTGCCTGCACATCCTGCGCGCCGACCTCGGTGTGGCCGCCTCGAACCACGCCGCCCGCCGCCTGGTCGCGGCCCCCTACCGCAGCGGCGGCCAGGCGCAGTACCTGCCCCGCAGCGTGCCCGAGCCGCTGGGGGAGCGGTTCGCCGCCACCCGAGAGTGGGCCCTGCGCCGGCTCGCCGAGCCCCTGACCCTGGAGGCGCTCGCCGAGCACGCGGCGGTGTCGTCGCGCACGTTCTCCCGCCGCTTCGCCGACGACACGGGGTACACGCCCATGCAGTGGATCATGCGTGCCCGGGTCGACAGGGCCCGTGAGCTGCTCGAACGCTCGGAGCGGAGCGTCGAGCAGATCGCCGCCGACGTCGGCCTCGGCACCGGCGCGAACCTCCGGCTGCACTTCCAGCGCATCCTCGGCACCACCCCGACCGAGTACCGCCGCACCTTCACCCAGGGCGAGTAGCCCGCCCCCGCGGTGTGGCGAGATCCTTTTGAACCATGGCGATCCCGCCACTGTCGTCGGAGGATCAAGGAAGCGAATCTGATGGCGAACAGAAGGGACACCGCTCATGACTCGCATCGCCATCAACGGATTCGGCCGCATCGGACGCAACGTGCTCCGCGCGCTGCTCGAACGCAACAGCGACCTCGAGGTCGTCGCCATCAACGACCTCTCCGAGCCCACCACGCTCGCGCGGCTGCTCGCGTTCGACTCGACGTCCGGCCGCCTGGGCCGCCCGGTGACCGTCGACGGGAACACCCTCGTCGTGGACGGCCGCCGCATCACGGTCCTCGCCGAGCGCGAGCCGGAGCAGCTGCCCTGGGCCGAGCTGGGCGTGGAGATCGTCCTCGAGTCGACCGGCCGCTTCACGTCCGCCGGGGCCGCCCGCGCCCACATCAAGGCAGGCGCGAAGAAGGTGCTCGTCAGCGCCCCGTCGGACGGCGCGGACGTGACGCTGGCGTACGGCGTGAACACCGACGCGTACGACCCGGCGGAGCACACGATCGTCTCCAACGCCTCGTGCACGACCAACGCTCTCGCGCCGCTGGCCGCCGTCCTCGACGAGCTCGCCGGGATCGAGCACGGCTTCATGACGACGGTGCACGCCTACACGCAGGAGCAGGCCCTGCAGGACGGTCCGCACCGCGACCCCCGCCGCGCCCGCGCCGCCGCCGTCAACATCGTCCCGACCACGACCGGCGCCGCCAAGGCGATCGGCCTCGTGCTGCCGCAGCTCGACGGCAAGCTGAACGGCGACTCGATCCGCGTTCCGGTTCCGGTGGGTTCGATCGTCGAGCTCAACACGACCGTCTCCCGCGACGTGACGCGCGAGGACGTGCTGGCGGCGTACAAGGCCGCGGCGGAGGGTCCGCTGGCCGGCGTGCTCGAGTACTCGGAGGACGCGCTGGTGTCGTCCGACATCGTGGGCAACCCCGCCTCGTCGATCTTCGACTCGGCCCTCACCCGCGTCGACGGCCGCCACGTCAAGGTGGTCGCCTGGTACGACAACGAGTGGGGCTTCTCCAACCGAGTGATCGACACCCTCACCCTCCTCGCCGCCCGCTGACGCGGGTCGAGCCGGGCCTCCGCGGGGCAGACCGTCCCGATGCCCCCGCGGACCGAGCGGGTTCCCGACTGCCGACGAGGCAGCCGGGAACCCGCTTTTCGCATGCGGTCGCCGCGCGCGGAGGGCGTCGGCGTCCGGGTGCGGGACCCCTCACGTAGCGCACGCCACGCCGGGCGGCCCACCCGCCGCGGAGCAGACGCCTCGGCACACGCCCGCAAGTCCCGCGGCGACCTGTGCCTGCCGCGCCTCACCGAGACCGCCCGGATCACCGGCCACATGTACCTGCGCGGCTTCGGGCACGGCGTCAACCTCGGTGTGGAGAAGCGCGGCGGTGAGACGTGGCTGCGGACCGAGATCGCGCGCCCGACCTCGTCCTGGAGGCCGGCGCCACCCCGGCGACGGGGGCCACCCCGCAGGTGCGCCTGACCACCGTCGCCGGCACGGCCTTCCTCCAAGCCCGCGGCCAGATCACCGGCACCTTCACCGCCGACACCAGGACCGGTACGCGCCCGGCCGACTGCGCCCGCCCGGTCTGGTACGTGCGCGCCACCGCGGCCCGCGACAACAGCCAGGGCATCAACGCCTGCCGCCTCGACATCAACTCCGCAAACCCCGTCACCTGGGTGCAGTTCGACAACGTGCAGACGATCTGGCGCTGACCCGCCGCCGGTCCGGGGGGCGCGCGGCGGCGCCCTCCCGGACCGGGGCCGTCAGGACGCGCCCAGCTCCGCGCGGACGGTGCGCGCGGCCGCGACCAGGTGCTCCAGCGAGGCGCGGGTCTCGGGCCAGCCGCGGGTCTTCAGACCGCAGTCCGGGTTGACCCACAGCCGCTCCGCCGGAATGGCTTCGAGTCCCCCGCGCAGCAGGGCGGTCGCCTCGTCCGTGCTCGCACGCGGGGTTGTGGACGTCCCACACCCCGGGGCCGGCCTCGCGGGGGTGGCCGTGGGCCGCGAGTTCCCGCGCGACCTGCATGTGCGAGCGGGCCGCCTCCAGGCTGATGACGTCCGCGTCGAGGTCGTCGATGGCCCGGACGACGTCGCCGAACTCCGCGTAGCCCATGTGGGTGTGGACCTGGGTGTCCGGGCGGACCCCGCCCGTGGTGAGCCGGAACGCCCCGGTCGCCCACTCCAGGTACGCGGCGCGGTTGGCCGCCCGCAGCGGCAGGGTCTCGCGCAGCGCGGGCTCGTCGACCTGGATGACGGAGGTCCCGGCCGCCGCCAGGTCGTTCACCTCGTCGCGCAGCGCCAGGGCGACCTGCCGGCCGGGGCGATCCACCCGGCGGACACCTACTGGCCGTCGCTTCCCAGGCCCCTGCGGACCCAGTGCGTGTGACGGCGGTCGTTCCCGCTCACCGCTGCGGGGCAGTCCCGGATTCCCACCGGGTTCCCTCTTGCGACGCATCCCGCCTGGCGGACGGGGCGAACCAGCTGCCCGGCCAGCCTACGGGGTCCCACGCCGGTCCCGGAGGCCTTGTCCCTGATCCGGACGGGGAGACGGGACGCACCGCGGCCCCGGGCGGGCAGCGCGACGGGGGTGCGGCGGACACCACTCCGCTGCACCCCCGCACCCGCGCGGCCGGGCCCCTCAGCCCGGCGGCACCACCGGGCCCCTCATCGGTCCCGGTCGTACGTGTGGAACCCGCGGCCGGACTTGCGGCCCAGCCGTCCTGCCTGCACCATCCGCTGGAGCAGCGGCGGCGGGGCGTAGAGGGGTTCCTTGAACTCGTCGTAGAGGGCTTCCGCAATGGCGGCGACGGTGTCGAGCCCGATCAGGTCGGCCAGTCTGAGCGGTCCCATGGGGTGGGCGCAGCCCAGCTCCATGCCGGCGTCGACGTCGGCGGCGGTGGCGAAGCCGGATTCGGCCATGCGAACGGCCGAAAGCAGGTAGGGGACCAGGAGGGCGTTGACGACGAAACCGGCCCGGTCCTGCGACCGGACCACCGTCTTGTCCAGCGTCTCGCGGGCGAACGCCTCCACCGTCTCCACGGTCTCCCGGGCCGTGTGCAGCGAGGGGACGACCTCCACCAGCGGCAGGACGGGGACGGGGTTGAAGAAGTGCAGCCCGACGACCCGGTCGGCGCGGCCGGTGGCCATGGCCAGGCGCATGACGGGCAGGGAGGAGGTGTTGGTGGCGAGGATCGCCTCCGGATCGGCGACGATCTTGTCGAGGGCGGCGAAGGTCGCGGTCTTGACCGCCGCGTCCTCGGTGACGGCCTCGATGACGAGCTGCCGGTCGGCGAGGTCGTCGAGGGTGCCGGAGAAGACGAGCCGGGTGAGGGCGTGCTCGGCGGAGATCCGGTCGGTCTTGCCCCGCTGGACGGCGCGTTCGAGTGAGACGGCCACGCGTTCGCGGGCCGCCCGGGCCGCGGCGTCGCCGGCTTCGCAGACGACGGTGTCCAGGCCGGCCCGAGCGCAGACCTCGGCGATTCCGGCGCCCATCTGCCCACCGCCGACCACCCCGACCCTGCTGACGGCGGCGCTCACGACCGCACGTCCGTCCGGACCAGGTGGCGGGTGTAGGCGTCGGCGGTGAAGAAGGCCGGCAGGTCCCGTCCGAGTGCGGTGCGCTCCAGCACCGCCCGGGCCTGGGGGACCAGGGCGCCGGGCCGTTCCGCGGCGAGTGCCGCGCACTCCGCGTCGAGGACGGCGAGTACGGCGTCGCGGTCGACGGAGCGGTGGCGCAGCCACTGCCAGAGCTGGGTCCGGGCGACCTCCGCGGTCGAGGCGTCCTCCAGCCGGCCGTGGAGGGCCACCACCCCCTGTCCGCGCAGCCAGGCCTCGACGCAGCGCAGGGCGACGGCGACGTCGGCGCGGACGCCCTCCCGCGTGGGAGGGCCGCTGGAGCGGCGGACCGCGAGGAGGTCGGCGGCGGTGACGGCGACGTCCTCGCGGGTGCGGTCGAGCTGGTGGGGGCGGTCGCCCAGCACCCCGTCGAAGACCTCGCGGCAGACCGGGACCAGGCCCGGGTGGGCGACCCGGGAGCCGTCGAAGCCGTCCTCGGCCTCCCGTTTCTCGTCCAGGCGCACCCTGGCCAGGGCGGCCTGCTCGGCCGTCGGGTCCTCGCCCGGCAGGTGGGCGGCCGTGGCGCCGATGGCGTGGGCGCCGCGCCGGTGGCAGGTGCGCACCAGCAGCTCGGTGTAGGCCCGCATGAAGGGGGCGGTCATGGTGATCGCGGCGCGGTCCGGCAGCTGGAAGTCCGTGCGGTGGCCGAAGGTCCTGATGACGCTGAACAGGTAGTTCCAGCAGCTGGCGGTCAGGCCCGCGCTGTGCTCGCGCAGTTCGTGGAGGATCTCCTCCATCTCGAACGCGGCGGTGACCGTCTCGACGGTGACGGTGGCGCGGACCGTGCCGCGGGGGATGCCGAGGAGGTCCTGGGCGAGCCGGAACACGTCGTTCCAGAGTCTGGCCTCGTAGCGGTTCTCCAGCTGGGGGAGGGAGAAGTACGGTCCGGAGCCGGCGTCGACCTGCCGTCGGGCGCAGTGGAAGAAGTACAGCCCGAAGTCGACCAGCGAGGCGGACGGGGCACGTCCCTCGACCCTCAGGTGCTCCTCGGCGAGGTGCCAGCCGCGGGGCCGCACCATGAGGGTCGCGGGCCGCGCGACGAGGCGGTGCCCCCTGCCCCCGGGCGTGGGCGGGTCGACGCGCCGCCGGCAGGCGTCGAGCAGACTCAGCTGGCCGCCGATGACGTTGTCCCAGGTGGGGGCGGTGGCGTCGGCGAAGTCCGCCGTCCATACGTGGGCGCCGGAGTGGAGCGCCTGGACGGCCGTCCGCCGGTCCGGCGGGCCGGTGATCTCGACCCGGCGGTCTTCCAGGCCCGGGGCCGGCGGGGCGACCCGCCAGTGCGGGTCCGCGCGGACCGCGGACGTGGCGACGGGGAAGTCGAGGGGCGTGCCCGTGACCAGGCGGCCCGTCAGGCGGCGGCGTTCCTTGAGGACGTCCTCGCGGCGGTGTGCGAAGGCCGCGTCGAGGGCGCCGACGAAGTCGAGCGCCTCCGGGGTGAGGACCTCGTCGTGGCGGTCGCCCGGCGCCGCGAGGACCCGGACCCGGTGCGTGATGGCGGTGGTGGACATGCGGTCTCCTGAAGGGGGCGGAGCGGGGGGCGGGTGGCCTAGTGGAACTGCTCCTCCTCCGTGGAGCCGGCGAGCGCGGTGGTGGAGGACCCCGGGTTGACGGCGGTGGAGACCAGGTCGAAGTAGCCGGTGCCGACCTCCCGCTGGTGCCGGACGGCGGTGAAGCCGTGCTGCTGGGCGGCGAACTCCCGTTCCTGGAGGTCGACGTAGGCGGTCATGCCGTGCTCGGCGTAGCCACGGGCGAGGTCGAACATGCCGTGGTTGAGGGAGTGGAAGCCGGCCAGGGTGATGAACTGGAACTTGTAGCCCATGGCGCCGAGTTCGCGCTGGAACTTGGCGATCTCGTCGTCGTCCAGGGCGGCCTTCCAGTTGAAGGAGGGCGAGCAGTTGTAGGCGAGCATCTGGTCCGGGAACTCGGCGTGGACCGCCTCGGCGAACTCGCGGGCCTGCGCCAGGTCCGGGGTGCCGGTCTCGACCCAGAGCAGGTCGGCGTACGGGGCGTAGGCCAGGCCGCGGGCGATGACCGGGGCCATGCCGCCGCGCACCCGGTGGAAGCCCTCCGCCGTGCGCTCCCCGGTCGTGAACCGCGCGTCGCGCTCGTCGACGTCGCTCGTGAGGAGGGTGGCGGCGAGGGCGTCGGTGCGGGCGATGACCAGGGTCGGGACGTCGGCGATGTCGGCGGCGAGCCGGGCCGCGTTGAGGGTGCGGACGTGCTGGGAGGTGGGCACGAGGACCTTGCCGCCGAGGTGGCCGCACTTCTTCTCGGAGGCGAGCTGGTCCTCGTAGTGGATGCCGGCCGCGCCCGCCGCGATCATCGCCTTCGTCAACTCGAAGGCGTTGAGCGGGCCGCCGAAGCCGGCCTCGGCGTCGGCGACGATCGGGGCCAGCCAGTCGGTGGTGTCGCCCGCGCCCTCGGCGGTGGTGATCTGGTCGGCGCGCAGCAGCGCGTTGTTGATCCGGCGCACCACCTGCGGCACGGAGTTGACCGGGTAGAGGCTCTGGTCGGGGTAGGTGTGGCCGGCCTGGTTCGCGTCGGCCGCGACCTGCCACCCCGAGAGGTAGATCGCCTGGAGGCCGGCCCTGACCTGCTGGACGGCCTGGCCGCCGGTCAGCGCGCCGAGGGCGTGGACGTAGTCCAGCTCGTGGAGTTGCCGCCACAGCCGCTCGGCGCCGCGCCGGGCCAGGGTGTGCTCCTCGCGGACGCTGCCCGACAGGCGGACGACCTCCTCGGCCGTGTAGGTGCGCTCGATGCCCGCCCAGCGCGGGTCGGTCGCCCACCGCTCCTCCAACTGCTTCGCCGCCGCCGTGGTCGTGTTCGCCTCTGCCATGACCGCCACCGTCTCCCTGGGTCGCTTGATCTGCCAACGTTCCGCCGACGAACGACGGAGTGTCGGCACTGTGTGCCGCTAATGGGGTGCGGCCGCCGGTCCCACCTGAGGCGGAACGGAGCAACCGTGCCGGGCCAACCGACGAGAACTGTCAGGATCTCCGACGTCAGAGCATTGATCGTGCCCGGACCGTCCTCCTCGGCCGCCGGGGTCCGGCGGGCCGCAGAACAGACTCTGGCAGCGGCACGCAGTGCCATCAACGGGGGACGTCTGCCAAGTTCTGCGAATCTTCCACGGCCCTTCTGCCAAGCTTGCAAACGTTGGTGACGCGAAGGACGCGCGTACGCTGGGACCGACCGAGGGGCGGGGGAGTGCGGGTGGCCAAGACGTACGCGGGTGCGCGGCTGCGGCGGCTGCGCGAGGAGCGCCGGATGAGCCAGGCCGAGTTGGCCCGGGTGCTCGGCATCTCGCCCAGCTACCTCAACCAGATGGAGCACGACTCCCGTCCCCTGACCGTGCCGGTCCTGCTGAGGCTGACCGAGGCCTTCGGGGTCGACCCGGGCTTCTTCTCCGAGCGGGACACCAGCCGGCTCGTCGCCGACCTGCGCGAGGCGCTCGCGGGCGAGGTCGCCGAGGCCCGGGTCTCCCCTTCCGACCTCGCCGAACTCGCCACCCGCATGCCGGCCGTCGCCGCGGTCCTGCTGGACCTGGGCCGGCGCAACCAGCTCCTCGCCGAACGGCTCGCCGGGACGGCCGACGGCAGGGACGCGGGACCGCCCGCCGGGCCGCGCTCGCCGCACGAGGAGATCCGCGAGTTCTTCTACCGCCGGCGGAACTACCTCCACGACACCGACCTCGCCGCCGAGGACCTCGCCCGCGAGATCGGGATCCGCCCCGGGGACGTCGTGCGCGTGCTCTCGGCACGGCTCGCCGACCGTCACGGGGTCCGCCTGGCGGGCGGCTCGGAGCGGCTGCACCACTTCGACGAGCGGGCGCGCGTCCTGCACCTGTCCGACCGGCTCCGCCCCGGCCAGCAGGCGTTCCGCATGGCCACCCAGCTCGCCCTGCTGGAGTACGGGGACGAGTTGGGCCGGCTGGCCGCCGAGGACCTCCCGCCCGGCACCCCGGCGCACGGCCTCGGCCGGATCGGCATCGCGAACTACTTCGCGGCCGCCCTGATCCTCCCGTACCAGGCCTTCCACACCGCCGCGGAGGAGTTCCGCTACGACATCGAACGGCTCGGCGACCACTTCGGCCTCGGCTACGAGACCGTCTGCCACCGCCTCAGCACACTGCAACGCCCCAGGCTGCGCGGGGTTCCGTTCTCCTTCGTCCGGGTGGACCGGGCGGGGAACATGTCCAAGAGACAGTCCGCGACCGGCTTCCACTTCTCCCGGGCGGGCGGCACCTGCCCGCTGTGGAACGTGTACGAGGCGTTCGCCGCCCCCGGACGCATCCACGTCCAGGTCGCCTCCATGCCGGACGGGCAGCGCCACCTGTGGACCGCCCGGTCCGTCACCCGCCACCGCGGCGGCTGGGGCGAACCCGGCAAGACCTTCGCCATCGGCCTCGGATGCGAGATCCGCCACGCCTCCCGGCTCGTCTACTCCGACGGCCTCGACCTTGACAACGCCGCCGCCGCGATCCCCATCGGCATGGGCTGCCGGCTCTGCGAGCGCCTCGACTGCCCCCAGCGCGCCGTTCCACCGCTCGGCCGCACCCTGGCGGTCGACGAGAACAGCAGCACCTTCGTGCCCTACCCCGTCGCCCCCGAACCCGGCTGAACGGCGGGACCCCGCCGCGACCCGGGCGCTCCCGAGCACTCACCCGTCCCAGCGGGCGGCAGGATCCACCCCATGACCAACTCTGCTGCCGTCAGGTCGAACTGGGACGCCGCCACCGACGGATTCGACGAAGAGCCGGATCACGGGCTGCGCCAGGAGGCGACCCGCGAGGCATGGGCACTGCGTCCGGTCGCCGACGAACGCTACGCGCTGATCGCACGGGTCGAGGGGTGAGGGGATCCGGGCCGAAGCCCCGCCTGCCCGCTGCACTCGGGGTTGAGCCGGCCCTTCCGTGCAGCAGCGGTGGTGTCCCCGTGCCAGGGTGATCGTTTCCGGGGTGGGAGCGGTGCCCGCTGCTTCTCCGGTGCCGCTCGTCCGGCCGGAGCGCGCAGCCGGGGCACTGGGCCGGGCCGGCGAACGACGGTCGAGGTTGCTCCGTCGTCGGCCACGGCGGTCCCCCCGGTCACCTCGCCAGCAAACTCAGCTCGTCGGACGAGGGGTTGACGGTTCGCGCACGGCCGGCGGTTCCTGACGCCCGGCACGGCCGAGGAGTTCGGCAGCCGTGTCCCTCCTTCCGTTCCGGCGGAGCGGCCGGAGCGCTCGCTCGGACGGCGGCCGCCTCGGCTGGGGCCGCAGCGACCGCACCGGCTGCCGTACCCATTGTCGATCTTGAGTAGGCTCAGCGTCCGGGGGTCCGCCGATCTGCGAACGGACCTCCGTTGCGAACCAGTTGAGGAGAACCGTGCGCCTGACCATCGACCGACGCCTCACCCTCGGTGCCACCGTGCTCGCGATCGCGATGACGGTACCCACGGCGTCCGCCGCCGTGGCCGCCCCGCCCATCCCCGCCCGCCCCGCGACGACGCCCGCCCCCGCCCCGGTGGCCCCCGACCTGGAGGGGATCACGCGAGCACTGCGCAACACTCTCACGGCCGGAGCGCCCGGCGCCATGGCCCGCTACTCCGGACCCGACGGGGTCCGCAACGTCACCGAGGGGGTGCAGGACCGGACCACGGGCGCCGCCATGGACCCCGCCTCCCGCTTCCGCGTCGGCAGCGTCACCAAGACCTTCTCCTCCGTCGTGCTGCTCCAGCTCGTCGCGGAGGGCAAGATCCGCCTGGACGACCCGGTCAACACCTACCTGCCGGGTCTGCTGCCCGACGACCGGATCACGGTGCGTCATCTCCTCAGCCACCGCAGCGGGTTGTCGGACTACACGAACGCCATGTTCGCCCAGACCGTCCCCGGCTTCGAGTCCGTCCGCAACCGGGTCTTCACCTATCAGGAGCTCGTCGCCCTCTCGCTGCGCGAGCCCCGGACGGCCGAGCCGGGTGCTTCGTACCAGTACTCGAACACCAACTTCGTCGTGGTCGGCATGCTCATCGAGAAGGCCACCGGACAGCCGGTCGCCAAGGCCTACGAGCAGCGCATCATCAAGCCCCTGAAGCTCAAGAACACCTCGTACGTCCACCCCTCCACGGCCATCAAGGGTCCCCACGCCCACGGCTACCTGCACCCGGACGAAGAGGGCGCACCGCTCGTCGACTCGACCGAGCAGACCGTCTCGTGGGCCCAGTCCGCCGGCGCGATGATCTCGACCGAGGCCGACCTGTCCACCTTCATGTCCGCCCTGCTCGGCGGCCGACTGCTGCGCGCGGACATGCTGGACGCCATGCTCGCCGCGTCGCCGACCGACGCCACGAACACCCGTTTCTACGGCCTGGGCCTGCGCCGCTACGACCTCAGCTGCGGCACCTCGGTCTACGGGCACACCGGCACCGTGCAGGGCTTCTACACCTACGCGTTCACCACCCGCGACGGAAAGCGCAGCCTCAGCGCAATGGCGAACACGTCCAACCGCGGGGCCGCCAACACGGCCCTCGGCGGGACCCTCGAAGCGGCCTTCTGCGGAAAGAAGCCCGCGCCCGCGGGCCCGGCTGCGCCGTCGGCCCCGTTCGCCCAGCGCGGCTTCTCCGCCACCCTGCAGGCCGAAGCCGACCTCCCCGAGAACCGCTGACCGGCACCCGCTCGGACCCGGGCAGTCCGCACGGCGCGCTGCCCGGACGGCGCACCGCTCCCCCGCAGGGGTGGGGGAGCGGGGGGCCCGGGACCGTCCCGCCGCCGCCCCGTCGGGCGGCGCCCCGCGCGGAAAAGGACGGGCCGCCGCGGGTCGCCGCCCGTTACGATCGGGCCCTCACCCGACTGATCACGGCGGCGCGACGGAGGCACCGATGACGCAGGCCCCCGCACGGCCGACCGGCCCCGCCCCCGCACCCGCCCACCCCGACCGGCTGGAGCAGGGGCACCCGTTCCGCCAGTGGAAGACCTGGCGCATGCCCGGCACCGGGCTCACGCTCACCGGATACTCCCGCGCCAACGACAAGACGTTCTTCCACATCCCCGAACTCCGCTGTGCGCTCGACGCCGGACTCGCCGAGGGCCACCGGCCGGAGACCGTCTTCCTCACCCACACCCACCACGACCACGCCAAGGACCTCGACCACCTCGCCGCCCGGCCGGGAGGAGTCGACATCCACCTGCCGGCGGCCGCGCTGCCCTACGCGGAGGCCTTCCTGAGGGCCTCAGCCGAGCTGAACCACGGAACCGCCTACGACCCGGCCCTCGCCGCACGCTGCCGGCTGCACGGGGTCCGCGGCGGCGACACGTTCACCTTCGGACGGCGCGGGCACCACGTGCGGGTGGTGGAGTGCGTGCACAAGGTGCCCTGCGTGGGCTACGCGTTCTCCGAGCGCCGCAAGGCGCTGCTACCCGAGTACGAGGAGCTGCGCCGCTCCCTCGCCGCGCAGGGCCGGGGCGCGGAGTTCGGCCGTACGCTGGCCCGGCTCCGCGCGGAGGGCGTCGAGGTCGAACGGGAGGTGCTCAGGCCGCTGTTCGCGTTCCTCGGCGACACCCACGTCAGCGTCTTCGCGGACAACCCGTGGCTCTTCGAGTACCCGGTCGTCATCACCGAGTGCACCTACCTCGACGACGCCGAGCTCGAACGGGCCGACCGGGTCGGACACACCGTATGGAGCCGGCTCGAACCCGTCGTCGAGGGCCACCCGGACACCCTCTTCGTCCTCACCCACTTCAGCCTGCGCCACTCGGACCAGGACGTCCTCGCCTTCTTCCGCGAGGAGCGGCCCGACAACGTCCTGCCGTGGGCGCACCCCGACAGCCGCCTGCCCGAACAGCACCAGCCCGGGGTCCCGCATGCCTGACGACGTCCCCTGGTCCCCGTACCCGAAGATCCCCTCCCGCGCCCGGCTGGGCGAGGCGCGGGCGGCCGGACCCTGGGTCGCGCTGGAGAAGGTCCACGGCGCGAACTTCGCGGTCGTCTGCGACCCCGCCGGAGTACGCCCCGCCAAGCGCCGCGAACTGCTCGGCGACAGCGGGCTCGACGACTTCTTCGGCGTCGGTCGGATCTGGCCCGCCCTGGCCGTCGCCGCGGAGCGCTGCGCCACCGCGCTGCGCCGCCACCACGGCGCGGACGACTCGGCCCCGGTCACCGTCTACGGGGAACTGGCGGGCGGCCGCTACCCGCACCCGGACGTGGCTCCCGCCCCGGCCACCGAGCCGGTCCAGACCGGCGTCTGGTACGCCCCGCACCTGATCTGGCTGCCCTTCGACGCCACCGTCGGCACCGGCGACGGCACACGCTGGGCCGCCGACCGGGTCCTGCGCCGGGCCGCGGACGCCGCGGGCCTGCACTGCGCCCCGCTCGTCGCACACGGGACCCTCGCCCGGGTCCGGACCCGCACGCCGGTGTTCGCGACCCGCGTGCCGGCCCTGCTCGGCCTGCCGGAACTGCCCGACAACCTCGCCGAGGGCCTCGTCCTCAAGCCCGCCGGGGAGTGGCCGGCCGCGGACGGCCAGCAGGTCGCCCCCCGCCCGGTGGCCAAGTCCAAGCACCCCGCCTTCGCCGAGGACGACCGCTTCGACGGTTCCCGCCCGTACCTGGCGCCCGCCGAAGGCGCCGCCGGCGTGCCCGCCTGGCTCCTCGGCCAGGCCACCGCGCTGCTCACCCCGGCCCGGGCGGCGGCCGCCGTCAGCAAGCTGGGTCCCCGCACCCGGCCCGAGGAGATCGCCGCCGAGACGGCCCGCGACGTGGTGGAAGAGCTGGCCGAGGCCCTGGGCGGCCTCGACGCCCACCTGGCCCCCGCCCTGCAGCAGGCCCTGCTCCCCGGCGCCCTGTCCCTCGCCCACTTCGACGCCGCGGACCGCCGCACCCGCGCCTGACGCGGCACTCACGGGCCGGTGACGGCCTGTTCCAGGAGGGAGTGGAGGACGCGCTGTTCCTGCTGGCTGAGGCCGGACAGCGGGGAGTCGACGGCGAGGAGGTCGAGGAGGCGTTCGCGCAGTGCGGTGCCCGCGGGGGTGAGGACGAGGTGCTTCGCGCGGCGGTCGGTGGGGTGCGGCCGGCGCTCGACCAGGTCCTGCTTCTCCAGCTTGTCGACGACGAAGGTGGTGTTGGAGGGCTCGCAGCTCATGCGCTCGGCGAGTTCCCGCATGGTCATCGGCCCGCTCATCTCCCGCAGCGCGGTCGCCTGGGACGCGGTGAGCCCCAGGGCGGCAGCGCGCTCCCGTACGTGTTCGGCGATCCGCTGGGCCAGTCCGTTCACCAGGCCGCACAGCTGTCGCTCCGCGATGACCTGCGGATCCGGGGGCGTCGTCATGCCACCAGCCTACCAAGTCCATCAAGCGAAAACATTTCTAGCTTGAATGATTCCAGCTTGATGCTTATGGTGGGCGTCGCCGCCGCGGCCACGCACCCCGCGGCGCCCTCACGAAAGCTCACGAAGGAGTGGACATGGCCGACTTGACGGTGATTCAGGACGGGCGACTGAGCCGGCCGGCGGGAATCCGCTCGATACGGCTGGGCGACACGAAGGTGTCGTACGTCCCCGACGGCGACGTGCGGCTCCGGCCGCTGGAGCTCCTCCGGGACACCACCGACGAGGTCTGGGCCGCGCACCCGGAGTACCTGGACGCCACCGGCCACCTCGTCGGAAGCGTGGGCGGCCTGCTCGTCGAGCACGGCGACCGCGCGCTGCTGATCGACGCGGGCTTCGGCCCGCAGCGCCACGCAGCCCCCGACGGCCCCCTCGCCGCGATCCACGGAGGCGCCCTCCCGCAGGGCCTCGCCGAACTCGGCCGCCGCCCCGAGGACATCGAAGCGGTGGCCTTCACCCACCTGCACGCCGACCACCTCGGCTGGGCCTGCCACCCGGCCCCCGGCGGCGACCGGCCCCTGCTCGCCCACGCCGCCTACCTCATCTCCGAACAGGAGTGGGCCGGGCGCGACCTCCTCGAAGCCCAGGGCATGGCCGAGCAGGTCGCGTCCCTCGCACCGCGCGTGCGGACGGTCACGGACGGGCAGGAGGTCTTCCCCGGCGTGCACGTGAGGATCACCCCCGGCCACACCGTCGGCCACGCCGAGTACGTCATCACCGGCGGCGGACGGCGCCTGATCGCCTTCGGCGACGCCGTGCACTCGCCGATCCAGATCGACCACCCCGCATGGTCCTCGGGCTTCGACCACGACGGCGCCCGGACCGCCGACCACCGCCGGCGCCTGGTCGCAGAACTGGCAGAGCCCGACACGATCGGCTTCGGCGTGCACTTCGCCGACGTCGTGTTCGGACGCGTACGGCAGGACGGGCAGGGCCCGGCCTGGCAGCCCGTGGACGCCTGACCCGGCCCCGGACCACCGGTCCGGGACCGCCCCGCGGGGGAAGGCCGGGGCCGTCGCCCGCGGGGAGCGCATGGCTCCGCCGCGGGCGGGGTACGTGCCCGGAGTGGGACGCGAACGGCTGACCTTCGACGGCTGGATCGCCGCCGTCGGGACGGGGTCCGGCACCCGGGTGGTCGTCGGCCACTGGCCCCGCTCGCCCTTCGGCCCGTTCAGCGACGTGATGCTGGAGCGCGCCGACGGCCGTCGCCTGCTGCTGGCGCCCGGCGCCCGCACCGCGGAGTGCATCGCCGGCATCTACCACTTCGACGAGGTCCTCGTCGTGCCGGTGGGCGTGCGGCGCCGGGACCCCGAATGGGACGTCACCGCGGGCCCCCTGCACGTCCGCTTCGTCGCCGGCCGACGGGGAGCCCTCGGCCTCGCACTGCGGGCCGTACCCCGGCCGCTCGCCCGCCGACCGGTGTGGGCCTCCCTGGCCGACGGCCCGGCCCGCCTGCTGCCCGGCGTACGGACCCGGGGCAGCTCCCGCCCCGGACACCGCCAGTGGTACGCGGCCTGCGACCTGCGGTGGATCACCGCGGCCGCCGCCTCCTTCGACGGGACCGACCTCGGCCCGCCGGCCCCCGTCCGCCCACCGGTCCGGTTCGGCTTCGCCTCCGCCCCCGCCACGCCGGCGCTGGTCCGCGTCGTCACCACCGTCGAACGCCCGGCGTGATCGGAACCCGCCGAGCGGGCAGGCGCACCGCGTGCAGACCTTCCTCCCGTTCCCGGGATTCCTCGAATCCGCCACCGTCCTGGACCCACGGCGGCTGGGAAAGCAGCGCGTCGAGGCCCTCCAGGTCCTCCGGGGCCTCACGCTGCCCGGATACGGCTGGCGCCACCATCCCGCCGTACGGATGTGGGTCGGCTACGAGGAGGCCCTCGTGCGCTACGGCCTGGACGTGTGCAGCGTGTGGACGGCGGGGGGACGCGCCGACTCCTGCGCGGCCTCGCTGACGGCGGGCTTCCGCGCCGTACGGCCGCGTGCCGTGGTCCGCGACCAGCGCCGCCTCGCGGCGGACGGAGAGCTTCCGCCCTGGCTGGGCGACCCCGCGTTCCACCGCAGCCACCAGTCGGCGCTGCTGCGCAAGGCCCCGGAGTTCTACCGGCGCCACTTCCCCGGAGTGCCGGAGGGCCTTCCGTACGCCCGGCCGTCGTCCGACCGGGGCACCGGCTCCCCCAGCCACTGACCCGATTCCTCCGGCCGGGCCTACCGTGGGGCGCATGCGGCTGCTGCTGACCTCCGACACGCACCTTCCGACCCGCGCGAAAACCCTGCCGGACGACCTCCTGGCCGCTGTCGACGAGGCCGACGCCGTCGTCCACGCCGGCGACTGGACCGACGAGGCCACCCTCGACCTGCTGGAATCCAGGGCCCACCGGCTGATCGGCGTGTACGGCAACAACGACGGCCCGGCACTGCGCCGCCGCCTGCCGGAGGTGGCCCGCGCCCGGCTGGCGGGGCTGCGGTTCGGCGTGGTGCACGAGACCGGCGCCGCCGCCGGGCGGGAGCGCCGTTGCGCCGAGCGCTTCCCGGACCTCGACGTCCTCGTGTTCGGCCACAGCCACATCCCCTGGGACTCCACGGCCCCCGGGGGCCTGCGCCTGCTCAACCCCGGCTCGCCGACGGACCGCAGACGGCAACCGTCCTGCACCTTCATGACCCTCACCGTTTCGGAGGGCGCGCTCCACGACGTCACCCTGCACCGGCTCCCGCCGCGCCGCCGACCGTGATCAGGAGGTCAGCGTGACCCGGCCGCCGCTGTTGCCCCCGCCGAGGCACTCCAGGTAGGGATCGGGGTCGCCCTGCCGCTCCCGGCAGACCCAGGTGGCCCCGGCCGTGCGGACCTCGGCGGGCGCGCCCTGGGTGTGCTGCACGACCCTGGTGTACGCGGCCGCGACCTCCAGCGCGACGGCGCACGACCCGGCACGGTCGGCCGACACCCCGAGCCCGGAAGCCGCGTCGGTTCCGCAGAACACGAGGGGCGCCGGCGTGGGCGTCCCCCCGGCGACGGCGGAGGCCCGGGCCGCGCCGGCGGAGGCGTCGGCCGTCGTGCTGGCGGCCGACGGCCCCGGCACGACGGCCGCCAGCACGACGGCCGACCCCAGGGCTGCGGCCACTCCGGGCTTCATCGGGCGCACGTCCGCCTCCTTCTGCGCGGTGCTTGCCGTCCTCGCCCCGTGGGGCGCGGGCCGTACACCACCCTGGCCCGCAGCGCAGGCCCGCGCCACTCGAACGGGTGTCCGCGGGCGCATGGGACGGTCCGGCCGGGGCTGTGCTGTGCGAGGGGGCGACGGTGTACTCCGACGTCCGGCTGTCGGCGACCCACCCGACGGTGGAGGAGCGGGTGGCGGACGTCTGCCTGCCCGCCGCGACCACGGCGCCGGTGGCGGCCCTGGTGCGGGGGCTGGTGGAGACGGCAGCCCGGGCCTGGGCGGAAAGGGAGCCACCCACACGGATTCCGGTGGCGCTGCTGCGGCTCGCCTCCCGGCGGGCGGGCCAGACCGGACCGGCCGGATCCCTGCTCCACCCGGTGCCGACGCGGGCGGCGACGGCGCGCACGGTGGTGGGGGCCCTGTACGAGCACGTCCGCGACGCGTGGAGGAGAGCGGTGACGCGGCGGCCCTCCGTTCCGCTCCGGCGGAAGCGGAGTCTTCGGGCCGGCGACGGGCGGGGCGATACCTGACATTCTCCGACATCAGGGGGGAGTCGCCCGGCGTGACCTCCGGATCATGTGCCCAGGCGTTCGACATGTGGACGCCGGCGCGTTCCCTCATCCTTCCCAGGAGGACACCCATGGTCACGAGAAGACGCCTGCTCGTCGGCGCCCTGTCCACGGCGGGCGCGGGCCTGGTCACCGGCGCCGGACTGCTGCCCGTGCTGCAGACCGGTACCGCACGGGCCGCCGCGGACGAGACCGGCCCGGCGGCCGTCCCGCCGCCGTTCACGGTGAAGATGCCGCAGCTCCCCGTCCTCACCCCGTACTCCACGCAGGGCGGGGTGGACGCGTACCGCGTCACCGTCAAGGAGGTCTCCCGGGAGATCCTGCCCGGCGTGCAGACGAAGGTCCTGACCTACGACGGCCACTTCCCCGGTCCCGTGCTGCGCGCCCGCAGCGGCCGACGGGTCACCGTCCGCCACCGCAACACCCTGGACATGCCGATCTCCGTGCACCTGCACGGCGCCGACGTCACCCCGGAGAACGACGGCGGCCCCATGGACACCGTCGCCCCGGGCAGGACGCGCACGTACACGTACCCGAACGAGCAGCCGAACGCCACGCTGTGGTTCCACGACCACGCCCACCACATGGAGGCCGAGCACGTCTACCGCGGCCTGTCGGGCACGTACCTCCTGACGGACGAGACCGAGCGCGCCCTGCCGCTGCCCTCCGGCCAGTACGAGATGCCCATCGCACTGCGCGACGCCCGCTTCGACGAGCACGGCCAACTGGTCTACCAGATGGACGACTTCCGGGGCCGCACGACACTGCTCGCCAACGGCCGCCCCAGCCCGTACGTGGAGGTCGCCGCCCGCAAGTACCGCTTCCGCCTGCTCAACACGTCGAACCTCCGCTTCTTCAAGCTGCGGCTCGCCGACGGCGGGCAGATGGTGCAGATCGGCTCGGACGGCGGCCTGCTGGAACGCCCGTTCACGACCGACACCATCCCGCTGTCCCCGGCCGAACGCGCCGACGTCGTCATCGACTTCTCCCGCTACCCCGTCGGCACGAAGCTCGTGCTCCAGAACATGCCGGGCCCGGGCACCACCGAGCCCGGCAACGTGCTCCGCTTCGACGTGGTCCGCACCGCACCCGACCCGAGCCGGATCCCGGACGTACTGCGCACCCTGCCCGCGGTGGACGCGCTGCCCAAGCCCGCGGTCGAGCGGAAGATCGTCCTCAGCATGGACGAGGACGGCCGCACCGAAGCGCGCGGCTTCATCGACGGGCTGCAGTGGGACCCGGACCGGATCGACCAGACGGTCACCTTCGGGACCTCCGAGATATGGACGGTGACCAACGCCAACCAGCGGATCCCGCACAACTTCCACATGCACCTGGTCCAGTTCCGGGTACTGGAGCGGGGCGGCGTCCCGGCCGCGCCCGCCGAGGCGGGACTGAAGGACACGGTCCAGCTGTTCCCCGGCGAGACCGTGAAACTGCACGCCACCTTCAACACCTACCGGGGCACCTACGTCTACCACTGCCACCTGCTGGACCACTCGGCCATGGGCATGATGGCCAACTTCCGAGTGCGCTAGCTAGTGATCTGGCTGGCCGGCACGCGTCGGGGCGGTCAGCGTGCGCCGGTGCCGGTCAGGGCGCGCAGCCACCGCGGGGGAGCACCTCCCCAGTACTCGTTCACCCCTCCGGCCCCTCCCGCCTGCCCTCTCCCACGCTTGCCCTCCCGCCCGACGAGGGCATGCTCCCGCCGTGCGGCCCCCGAGTCACTCTCCGTTCCTCCCTCACTCCGAGTCCCCTTCCGGCCGGATGGTCGTCTGCGGCGACGACGGCCTCGCCCACCGGGTCGCCGCGGAACTCCTCGACGTGTACGGCGAACCCGTCACCCTGATCGTGCCCGCCGCCCGCGAGGCCGAGCGGGTGCTGGGTGGGCCGGGCTCCGGGCCGCTGTCCCGCGTACCGCTCGCCAGGCCGTCGGACGCGGCTCCGGGGGAGCGGCCCGGGGCGGGCGGACTGCGGATCGTGGAGGCGGCCGAGCCCGACGAAGCGGTCCTGGCCGCTGCGGGCGTGGACGGCGCGCCGGCGCTGTCCCTCGTGTACGAGGACGACGACCGCAACGTGCAGGCGGCCCTGGTGGCCCGACGCCTCAACCCCCGTGTCCGCCTGGTCATCCGCCTGTACAACCGCAAGCTCGGGCTGCACCTGGCCGAACTGCTCGACCGGGCGGCCGCCGTCGCGGCCCCCGCCCCGGACCCGCCCGGCCTGGACGCCTCGACCACCGTCCTGTCGGACTCGGACACCGCGGCACCCGCCTTCGCGGCCACCGCGGTCGCGGGCACCAGCAAGGTCGTCCAGGCCAACGGAATCCTGCTCAGGGCGGTGGAGCGCACACCCCGCCGGCGCGGCGCCCCGCCCGCCGGCGCCCTGTGCACACTGGCGCTGCTCTCCGCGGACCCCGACGGCCCGGAGGGCAGCGATGGCCCCGCCCGCACGTGGAACCGGGACCGCGACCGAGACCGCGGACCGTGGCTGCTGCCGGACGACGACGAGACCGCGCACGCGGGCGGGCGCACCGTCGTCGCCCTCGAAGTCGTTCCGCCACCGCGCCGCCGGCGCCTCCCCTCCCCGCTCCCGGGCGCGGCGGCCCTCCTCGGCTCCCTGGGATCCCTCTTCTCGCCCCGCCTGAACTGGTCGCTGGCCGGGGTCGCCGTCGCTGTGGCGGCGCTCGGGCTGGCCTCGTGGCTGACGACCGGCGACTCCCCGTTCCACGCCGCGTACGTGACGCTCCTCGACATCTTCGCCTTCAACGACCCGGCCGTCCGGGAACCGCCCGTACGGCAACTGCTCCAGGTGCTCGGCGGGTTCGTGGGCATGCTCCTGCTGCCCGTCCTCGTGGCCGCCGCGCTGGAGGCCCTGGGCGCGTTCCGTACGGCCGCGGGGCTCAGGCGGCCGCCGGGCAACCTCTCCGGGCACGTGGTCCTCGTCGGCCTCGGGAAGATCGGCACGCGGGTCCTCGCCCGGCTCAGGGAGCTCGGCGTCCCCGTGGTGTGCCTGGAGGCGGACTCCCTGGCCCGCGGGCTCCCGCTCGCCCGCCGCCTGCACGTGCCGGTGGTCCTGGGGAACGTCACGGAGGAGGGGGTCCTGGAGGCAGCCCGCGTCCACAGGGCCCGTGCCCTGCTCGCGCTGACCAGCTCGGACACCACCAACCTGGAGGCGGTCCTGCACGCCCGTACGATCAAGGGCGACCTGCGCGTCGTACTGCGCCTGGACGACGACGACTTCGCCGAGGCGGTCGACCGCACCCTGAGCACGGCGCACCCGGGGGCGCTCACCCGCAGCCGCAGCGTCACCCACCTCGCCGCCCCCGCCTTCGCCGGGGCGATGATGGGACGGCAGATCCTCGGTGCCATCCCCGTCGAACGCCGCGTCCTGCTGATCGCCGCCGTCGAGGTGGCGGGACTCCCGGAGCTGGAGGGGCGCACGATCGCGCAGTCCTTCCGCCCCGGCGCCTGGCGCGTCATCGCCCTGGACTCGGCACCCCGCACGGAGCGCCGCCCGCACCTGCCCGGCGTCCGCCGCGCGGGCGACCCGGCCGCCGCCGGGGGCCTGGTCTGGGACCTGGACCCCGACCGCGTCCTCTCCGGACAGGACCGCGTCCTGATGGCCGCCACCCGGCAGGGCCTGGCCGAGCTCCTGGGCCGCCGCCGTACTCCCACCGCCGACTCCGCCGACCGCTGACGCCACCCGGCCGGACGGTCCTCGCGCTCCGACCGCGGGCGTCAGCCGTTCCGGTAGTTCTCGAAGTGCGCGTGGGTCAGCCGGTACCCGCGGTCCGCCTGCGCCAGGCGATCGTCCACGGGCGGCCCCGTCGTCCGGGACGACGCAGTTGTGCCCGTACTGGGCGGCCCCCATCGCGTAGAGGCCGATGGCCCTGTCAACCATGGTCAGGAGGGTCTCCCAGTACTCCAACGGGGAGTACCGGCGCACGTTCGAGAGCAGCGCGCTGTCACCCCGGTCGCTGAAGGAGCAGGCGCGCCCGCGCGGCGTTACGAACCGCTGCCCCGGAGCCATGCGTGCGCCGACCTCCTCGCCCGTGGGGCCCTGCACGGCGCGCTGCTGCGGCGCTCCGCGCTGGCGGAGGCCGAAGAGGAGGCTCGCGTCGAGGTATTCGGGCCGGCCGGCGCCGACGGACACCCACAGGGGCTTGGGGAACGCGAAGTTCGCGCCGTGGACGACCGCTTGCATCGGGCTCCCCGAGGGGAGCAGGTAGGACATCGTGAGCACGAGCCCCGAGAGGTCGATGTACGTGTCGTTCGGCGCCTCTGCCATGGTCCCCCACCCATACCACCGGGCCGTCACATCGATCGGAGTTCATCCGTCATGTCGGGCCCTTGCGGGGCGAACGGCGAAGCCGGCCGCGCCGTGTTTGCCGCTGCTGCTCCGCGGCCGCACGCTGGACGTACGGGGCCGACGCGTGGGTGCGGCCGTGGCCCGCCAGCCGGCCTCCGCTCTCGAAGAAGGAGGCACCCGTCATGACCACCGTCGAGGACATGCTCGCCACCTACCCGGCCGACCTGGGCCGCATCGACCAGGCCAGGCTCACCCGCTGTATCGAGGCGTGCCAGGCCTGTGCCCAGGCGTGCACCGCGTGCGCCGACTCCTGCCTGTCCGAGGGCATGGTCGGCGACCTGACCAAGTGCATCCGCACCGACATGGACTGCGCCGACATCTGCAACGCCACCGCCTCGGTGCTCTCCCGCCACACCGGGTACGACGCCAACGTCACCGCGGCCCTGCTCAAGGCCTGTGCGGTCGCCTGCAAGGCCTGCGCCGACGAATGCGCCTCCCACGCGGACATGCACGAGCACTGCCGGCTGTGCGCCGAGGCCTGCCGCTCCTGCGAAGGCGCCTGCAACGAGCTCCTGGCCGCCCTGGGCTGACCGGTCCGGCGGCAGACCCGTCTCAGAGGAAGTTGTTGGGCCAGATCATGGTGCGCCACATGTGGGCGACGGGGGAGCCAAGCCCAGGCCCTGCGGCGGCTGGCGGAAGTGGCGCCCGACCACGTCCTCGAACTCGTCGCACTCGATGTGGACGTCCGGGTCGAAGGTATAGGCCTCGTGCTGGCGGATGGCCCAGGCCACTTCCTCGTCGACGTACGGCTCTACGAGCTGCGGGCGCCCCAGCGCCCGTGGTGGCTGCGCAGGACCGCCTTTGGCCGTGGGACAACGCAGTGCCTTCCTGGTGGGGAGCCGCCGGGCTGGCTGGGCACCGGCGGCCCCGATCCCACCAGGATGATCAGCGCTCGGGGCGCCGCCTTCACCCGCCCGGCGGAGCGCACGCCGGCAAAGGACCACGAAAGAGGGACGGCGTGCCTCCCTGCGGTCACGCTGGGCGCACGGCCGGGCGGATCGGACCCGTCCGATGCGCCCGCGTACACCGTGACCGCCGGGCGGCTCACCGGCGCGCACCGGCAGGCCGCGGGGCGACGCGGGCGGTCCGGGGCTACAGCACGGCGACCGTGAACGCGTTGTCGACGTAGTTGCCGTTGAGGTCGTACGTGTTCACGGTGACGGCGTTGGTACCGCAGACGGCGTTGGGGGTGGTGGTGAAGCTGCGCCGGTTGGAATTGGGCAGTTCGACCTGGACCACGCTGAACGCGAGGTTGACCTGGGCATCGACGTGGACGCAGTAGCGGCCGGTGTTGACGTGGCGCACCCAGCTGACGTTCTTGGCCCGCTTCAGCACGCCGGCGGCGGTGACGTCCGCGGCGGCCTGGACGTACGGGGAAGTGATCGGCGTCGGATCCGCCGCGGCGGCGGGAACGGCGGCCGACCCGGTCAGGGCGACGGCGGCGAACAGGACGGGAACGGAACGGCGCATTGACTCACACTCCTGGCGACGGCGGCCCACAGCGGGCCGCGGACGGTCTCACCACCGTCTCCGACCGGTCCCGCCGCGCGACCCGACAGCCGGCCCGCATCGGCCAACCGGTACCGAACGTCACCCGCCTGGCCCGGAGGGCACGGGGCCGGGACGACACGCGGCAGGGGACGACACGGAGCAGCGGAGCAGCGGCGCGGCGCCGCGGGCCGCGGTCACAGGTGGGCGAGGAGGCCTTCGAGCGGGGCGGGGACGCGGTCGAGGGGGAGCGCCTCGACGAGCACCCGCCCGTAGCTGATCTTGCGTCCCTTCTTGGTGCCGAGGAACCGCCGCAGCTGCTGTTCCGGGGTGCGGCCCTGCTGGGCGGGCTGGCGCTGGAAGGTCTGCAGGGCGCGCAGGTCCCCCTCCGCCCCGATCAGCTCCTCCACCCGTGGCACGCCCAGCGCACGGATCAGCTCGTCCTCCAGATCCGCCGCACAGACGAAGAACCCTGCCGGTGCCGCGCCGGCGCGCTCCCAGCCGCGCACGTAGTAGCCGCGCTCGCGCTCGTCGCACAGTCCGGTCAGGCGCAGGCCCAGACCGGACGGTCCGAGCACCCCGGCGAAGCGCCCGACGTTCATCGCACCCCCCATCGGCAGCACGCAGACCCCCTCGGCGGCCGGATCCCGGCCGAGGCGCGCCGCCAGTGCGTCGACCGCTGCGACGTCGCTGGGCCCTTCCAGCAGGACGACCGTCCGGACGGGGAGCCGGACGGCCAGCTCGCGCGCCCTGTCGCCGGTCCCACCGGCCGCCCATGCCGTGACGGCCTTCCGGAACAGTGCCATATCACTCATGGGACGGAGTCTCGGCCCTTTCCGACGGCCGGGCCAGGGATTTTCCGGCGGGGGTGCGGTGTCCGGGGCGCGCTGAGGTGCGCTCCGGCTCAGGGCCCGCCCGGCTCGACCCGGACCGGGCCAGGCCGCACCCGACGCCCGCCCGCGCCCCCGGGCCGTTCGCGCCGTCCCCTGACCGCCCGGCTAGTGGTCGTCGAGGTGGGCGTCCTCGTCCTGGAGCCTGCGCCACAGTCCGGTCCGGTGCAGCACGTAGAGCGCGGCGAGCAGGAAGAGCACCTGCAACCCGACGGCGAGCAGCCAGAACACCGCCCTGCTCTCCAGTTCGCTCGTCAGATAGGCGAAGTTCATGCCGAAGAACCCCGTCACGAAGGTCAGCGGCAGGAAGATCGTCGACACGATCGCCAGGCGGTTGATCACGCCGTTCTGGTCACCGGACACCAGGGAGGAGTAGCTGGCGAAGGCGCGCCGGGCCGATTCCTGGAACGAATCGATGTCGGTGAGCGTCAAGCGCGCCGTGCGCTGGTACTCGCGCGCGAGCCGCTGCCGCGGCTGCGGGAAGCCCGAACTCAGCATGCGGCGGGAGATCGTCTCCTCCACCACCTGCGTGTAGGGAAGGAGCGTGTGGTGCAGGAGGGCCGCGTGGCGTCGCAGCTGTGACAGGCGGTAGACCTGCTCGGGCTGCCTCTTGCGGAACATCTCGTCCTCCAGGTCCTCCGCGGTCAGCAGCCCCTGGACGGCGGACCGGCGGTAGGTCTCCAGGGCCTCGTCGAGCAGGAGGAACAGCATGGCCACCGCGTCCGGCGGACGCTCGTGCGGGAACCGGCCGGTGAAGCTCGCCATCAGCCCGGTCGCGCCCCGGTGCACCGTGAGCAGGTACCTCTCGGTCGCCACGGCGTGGACGTGGACGACCTCGCCCGCCTCGACCGCGGGCAGGACGAACACGGCGGCGTCCCCGAGGAACTCGGCCCGGGCGGACTCTCCCTCCCGGCCGAGCCAGTCCAGTCCCGCGATCCCCAACCCCAGCAGGCGGACGAGCGGCTGCTCCGAGGACGAGTGCCTCTCGGGCAGTGCCACGTCCACGAGCAGGAACGGGGACGTCGCGAGCCGCTTGCGTGCCTCGGACGGATGGGTACGCGTCATGGTGCCGGCCGGCATGGACATCACCGATACGATCATCGCCCCTCGCCGTCTGCCGTCCGCTGCGTCGCCTTCCAGCCTGTCCGTGCGACGGCGCGGCGCAAACGCAGTGACGCGTTCGCACGACGCCGCACCTCGAACAGGTGAGGCGGGACCGCGGACGGGCACGCCGCCGGGCCGACGCGGCCGTGCTGCTGCGGGCCGCGCCGGCCGGGCCGGTCACCCGTCGATGTCGCCGTGCATGTTGAAGCGCACCCCGGCGATCCTGACCAGCAGGCAGTAGGCCCTGAGGTCCCTGTCCGCTTCTTCGTCGCTGCTGGCGTACTGCGGCATGTGGTCCTTCCGTCGTAGCTGCGCCGCCAACGTCCCGTGCGCGGGCGCGGCTGTCAGGCGGTTCCGCCGAGCCGTGGACACTGACGGAAGGGGAAGTTGAAGCGCGCACGGCGCGGGGCCCGGCCGTCGGACGGCCGGGCCCCGCACCATGCGTTCCCCGTGTGGTTACTTCGGGCCGAAGGTGAGGATCAGCTGCGGAGCGGCGTCCGCGGCGGTCGACTCCCTGGACCAGATCCACAGCGGGTCGGTGCCCTTGCCGGTCAGCGCGAGGCCGCGGCTGCCACCCAGCAGGGCCGAGACCGCGGCGGTGTCCAGCTGGGCGCTGTGCAGGGCCGAGCCGTCCGGGATGGCGGCGAAGGTTCCCAGCGGGGTGGTGCCCACGGCGGGCCTGGTGGTGTACGTGGTGGTGTCGCCGCTCCAGGTGCCGGTGACCGGGACCACGGAGACGGTGTCGGCGGTGCCGGCACCGGCCTGGGTCGAGGTCTTGACCTGGAGGACGGCGGACTTCAGGACCTGCCCGGCCGGCGCGGCCGGCACGTTGAACCGCAGGTACGTCTCGTAGCCCTGGGTGCCGCGGACGGCCAGCGAGGTGGCGGTGCCGTTGGCGGCGCTCGGCGCGCCCTGGTTGACGTAGGTGTCCTCGGTCGCGGTGACCTTGGAGACCGTGTCGGACGGGGCCTTCGCCAGGTCGAAGTGGTTCTTGACCTGGGCTGCGGTGAGGACCTTCGGGTAGACGGCCGTCTCGTCGATCTGGCCGGCGAACATGTCGCTCGTGGGGCGGTTCGGCCAGCCGTTCAGGTTGTCGCCGCCGACGTGCCAGTAGCCCGTGTACGGAGTGGTGTCGGTGACGTTGAGCGTGCCCTTGTTCTGGCCGTCGACGTACAGGGCCATGCCGGACGGGCCCTGGGTGGCGACCACGTGGTGCCACTTGTCGTCGTTGTACCTCTCGAACGCACTGGTCGCGATCGTCCGGGTCGAGCCGTTGTACACCCCGAACACCAGGCGTCCGGCATCGGTCAGGTAGACGTGCTTGTCGTAGGCGCCGCTGGTGTTCTTCGTGTTGTTGCCGAAGCCGACGAGCTTGCCGCCGCGCGTGCTGTTCGTCCTGAACCAGGTCTCGATGCTGTAAGTGCCCGGGACCGTCTGGTGGTGGTCGCTGTGGACCTGCTGGCTGGTGCCGTTGAAGCCCATCGCCGTGCTCGCGCCGCTGGTCGCGCCCGGCGTCTGGCGCAGGGCCGGGGCGTTGACCTGGACGCCGCTGGTGTTGCCGCCGTCCGAGGAGTCGGCCACGTACGGGCTGACGGTGTCGTCGTAGCGCCAGTACAGCTGGGCGCCGTCGGCGCGGACCTGGGCCGGGTAGGCCTGCTGCGTGCTCGGGACGGTCACGGAGGCGGTGGCCGACAGCGCGCTGGTGTTGCCGGCGGCGTCGGTGGCGGTGATCCGGTAGGTGTAGGACTGGCCGGCCTTGACCGTGGTGTCGGTCCAGGAGGCCTGCGGCCGCTCGAACTCCAGGGAGTCTGCGGTCATGGTGTGGACCGGGGTGCTGGAGCCGTTGCGGTAGATGCGGTACGTCAGCTTGCTGTCGTCCGCGTCGTAGCTGGTCCGCCAGCGCACCTGGGCCTCGCCGGGCTTCACGCTGTCGGCGCTCGCGACCGGCGTGGTCGGGGCGCCGCGGTCGCCGGTGGAGGCGAAGCGGGTCAGGGCCTGCTGCTCGACGCCGTTGACGGTGGTGAACTCACCGCCGACCCACATGTACTTCGTGTCGCCCTTCTCCGCCACGGCCATGACGCGCGGGCCGACGCCCTCCCCGATCCCCCCGTTGACGGCGGGGAACCAGCCGAGCTTGCGCGGGCCGCGGACGAACCCGTCGACCGGAGCCGGGGCGGCGCCGTCCCTGTGCGCGGTGGGCTGCGCCATCAGGTAGCGGCGCTTGCCCTCCTCCGGGAACTCCATCTCGGTGGAGCAGTTGTGCGCGTGCGAGGAGCTGTAGAGCACGCCGTCGTACGGCAGGACCTGCTGGGTGGCGCCGAGGCAGCGGTCGCGCCACTTCTCTTTGAAGTCGCTCAGGTCGAATCCGGTGCGGCCGTCGAAGACGCCGCCGCCGTTGCCCTGGTTGCCGGTGTAGAAGCCGTTGGCGTCGGTGGCGATGTCCATGACCACCGACAGGGGGTGGAACGCGCTCCCGTAGCTCTTCTTCACGGCGCCGGAGGAGGCGTCCGCCACGGCGAGGGCGTGGCTGCTGGAGCCGTTGACGGTGAAGAAGTCGCCGCCGAGCAGCACGTTCCTGCCGTCGGGCGTGAGCTCGATCGCCCGGCCCGGCTCGTCGGCGTTGGCGGTGAAGGGCTTCACCGCGCCCGTGGCGGCGTCGACCGCGGCGAACTTCTGGCGGGGCTGGCCCTGGACGGTGTTGAAGTCGCCGGCCGCGTACAGGGTGTCGCCGGTGACGGCGAGTCCGCGTACGGTGGCCGCGAAGCCCGGCCGGAAGGCCGGCTTCGGAGTGCACCCGGCGATGTCGATCGCGGCGACGTTGGACACCGGTACGCCGTTGACGGCGCCGAAGGAGCCGCCCGCGTAGAGGGTCTTCTTGTCCTTCGAGACGGCCAGCGTCCGCACGGTCGCCGTGCCCTCGCCGATGGTGAACGCCAGCTTGCAGGAGGTGGGGTTGCCCGTCGCCGCGTCGAGGGCGACGAAGTTCACCGCCTCCCGCTCGGCGCCGGAACCGCCGACGGGCGGGCGGACCGCCGAGAAGGTGCCGCCGGCGAAGACGGTACCGTTCGCCTGCGCCATCGCCCAGACGATCCCGTTGGTCTGCCAGGTCGGCAGGTTGTCGGCCGTGAACGCCACCGGCGGGGTGATGGCGGACGCCTGGGGCATCAGCACCAGGCCCAGCCCCGTTCCGGCGCCGGCCAGTGACAGGACGAGGGCGGCGGTCAGGCTTCTGGATCTACGCATGAGCCCCCCAGGGCTGTTCGCTCAGCTCGACGGCCAAGGTCGGAGGAGTGGGGTGCCGAAAGCCTGCCAGACCGCCGCGGCGACGAATTCGGACAAACGGGAACGGACCCGCAGATGCCTGAACGTTACCTTCCGGCAAGAAATGATGATCCGTCAAGTCACTTGTGAATCGGTGGAGTTGACTGTAATAGGCGAGCCCCGGGCTGCGTCCGGTGTGGTCTCGTTATCAAGTTGAGATGCAACGCCGCTTCCCCGAGGGGCTGTTGACGACGATTCAGCCGCACGGCGGTCGGATTGACACGGTGTGAGATCACCCTGTTACGCTTGGTGATGCGTGTGCGCCGCCTTGCTTCCTGGTGCGAAGTGAGGCGCCCGTCCACCTCGCGGAGGGGGCGAGTGGTGCAGCAATTGCGCCATCAACTGCCGCGTTTTGTATGGGTTATGACAACAACTGAGCTGTCACCGCAAGGCAATGTGATGGTAAAGTGCAAGTTGCGGCTGCGAACCACGCTGTGCCGCGGCAGGGTGCGGCACATGCCCGAGGGCACGGCTCCGACGTGCCCCCGGCGCGCCCACCCACGCCACTCGACCGACCCGACCCGACCACACCGCGCCCCGGCGGAAGCCGCGCAGGCGCAGGAGGCAGGCCATCATGAAGTCATTGATCGACAACGCGCGCTCCTTCTCGGCCACCCACGTGGCCGACCCCCGGCACCCCGAAGACGTCCGCGACCGGCTGGACCAGGCCGTACCCCCGGACGCGTCCGTCTGCTCCCTGGTGGAGAAACCGTCCGACGTCGCGGAGGCCGTGCAGGCCCACGCCCAGGTGCAGTTGGAGACCCTGCACGGCCACCCCTGCGTGCGGGAAGGCGTCGAGACGGGCCGGCTCGGGCTGCAGGCCCGGTACGACGAGGTCCACACCGGGTCGGTCAGGGTCCACCGGGCGCAAGCCGGCGGCCCGGCGTTCGGTGCCCTGTGAACCGGCCCGGCACGAACGCGAAAGGGTGGGCGCCCGTGCTCGCGGCCGCCAGGGACGGCGCTGCCGTACGGCGGGACGTGCTCGCCTCACTCGTGGTGTTCCTCGTGGCCCTGCCGCTGTGCGTGGGCGTGGCCGTGGCCTCGGGCGTACCCGCCGAGCTCGGCCTGATCACCGGCATCGTCGGCGGCCTGGTGGTGGGCTTCCTGCCCGGAAGCGCCCTGCAGGTCAGCGGCCCGGCAGCTGGCCTGACCGTACTCGTCTTCGAGGCCGTACGGGAGTTCGGCCTCGGCATGCTCGGCGGCATCGTCCTGGCGAGCGGGCTGCTCCAGATCGGTCTCGGCCTGCTGCGGTTCGGCCGCTGGTTCCGTGCCATCTCCGTCTCCGTCGTGCACGGCATGCTGGCCGGCATCGGACTCGTGCTCGTCTTCGGACAGCTCTACACCATGGCCGGCGTCGAACAGCCGCGCTCGGGCCCGGAGAAGGTCCTCGGAACAGCCGGCCTGGCGGGGGAGATCGCCTCCGACGGCACCGTGCTGACCTCCTTCGCGGTCGGTCTGGGCACCATCGCCGTCCTCGTGGGGTGGCAGAGGCTGCCCGCCAAGGTGCGGCTGGTGCCCGCCGCGCTGGCCGCCGTCGCCCTCGCCACCGCCACCACGGCGCTCCTCGACCTGGAGGTCGCCAGCGTGCGGGTGCAAGGGCTCCTGGAGGCGATCCGGCCGCCCGCCATGGGCGACCTCGCCTCCCTGGGCAGCGCCGCCGTAATCGGCACGGTCCTCGGCTTCGCCCTGATCGCCTCGGCCGAATCGCTGTTCAGCGCGGCCGCGGTCGACCGGATGCACGACGGACCGCGCACGCACTACGACAAGGAACTCGTGGCCCAGGGCATCGGCAACACCGTGTGCGGCGCACTCGGCGCTCTGCCGATGACCGCCGTCATCGTCCGCAGCTCCGCCAACGTCCAGGCGGGCGCGAAGACCAGAGCCTCCCGCATCCTGCACGGGCTGTGGCTGCTGATGTTCACCGCGCTCCTACCGGCGGCGATCGGCATCATCCCGCTCGCGGCCCTCGCCGGCGTACTCGTCCACGCGGGCTGCAAGCTGATCCCCGTCAAGGAGCTCGCCGTGCTGTGGCGCGGGCACCGCGGCGAGCTCGCCGTCCTCGTCACCACGGCCGTCGCCATCCTGGCGACCAGCATGTTCGAAGGCGTGATGCTGGGGCTCGTGCTGGCGGTGGCGAAGTCGGCGTGGGAGACCTCCCACGTCCACGTCGAGACCCACGCCCTCACCGGCGGCCGGATCGTGGTGACCCTGTCCGGCAACGCCACGTTCCTCCGCCTGCCCCGCATCCTGCAGACCCTGGAGGCGCTGCCGAAGGACAGGCCCATCGAGCTCGACCTGACGGCCGTCCGGCACCTGGACCACGCCTGCCGGGCCGCGCTCGGGAACTGGGCCGCACGACACGGTGCGACCGGGACCGAACCGGTGCGGATGACCGGCTACGAGAGAACGGACGGCGCAGCCGCCACCCCGGCCCGGCTGGCCGGCTGACTCCGCTCGGCGACGCCGCGGACGGAGGCGACGAACGAGGCGCCGAGCGACGCCGCCGAGCGAGGGGCGGCCGGCCCCTTCGGCCCTCGCGCGCCGGCCGTCAGGCCTTCAGGGCGCGCCCGGCCACCGCAAGCGCCGCACGGCGGGGCGCGAGCGCCGAGGCCAGCGCGGAGAGCCGGTTGCTCAGCCCGACGACGACGCTGGGCGGGGTCGACCGGCTCTCCAGCGCCCGGCGTGCGGCGGTCACGACCTGCTCGGGCGTGGCCATCCGGCCGACGGCCGCGTCACGGCTGCCGACGACGTCGAAGAACTCGGTGCTCACGGGCCCCGGCGAGACGGCGAGGACGCGCAGCGACGAGTCGCGCGTCTCGTACGCGACGGCCTCGGTGAAGTTCAGGACGAACGCCTTGGTCGCGCCGTAGACGGCCATGGCCGGCGTGGGCTGGTACGCGGCGACACTGGCGATGTTGACCAGCGCGCCGCGGCCGTCGGAGACCAGGTCGGGCAGGAACGCCCGGGTCAGCTCCGTGACGGCCAGCACGTTCAGCCGGATCATCTCCTCCATCTGCGCGGGGTCCTGATCGGCGACGGCGCCGTGGCTGCCGAAGCCCGCGTTGTTGATCAGCGTCTGGACCGACAGGCCGCGGGCCGATATCCCGGCGCGCAGCGCGGTCGCGGCACCGGGCTGCGCCAGGTCCGCGGCGATGGCGTGGGCCTTGATGCCGTACCGGTCCTGCAGGTCGGCGGCGAGCGTCTCCAGGCGGTCGAGACGGCGGGCAGCCAGCACGAGGTCGGCGCCGCGCGCGGCCCACTGGCGGGCGAACTCGACACCGAGGCCGGCGCTCGCCCCGGTGATGAGGGCCGTGGTGTTCCTGTACGTCATGGTCATCGCGAGCTACTCCCTCTCAGGGCGGCTGGTCCATAATCGAATGTAGACAGAGACAGCATTGTAGTCAATGACAACATTGGAAGGAGGGGCTGCCTTGGCCGACGGGTCCTACCACCACGGCAACCTCAGGGCCGCGCTGCTGGAAAGGGCGGAGCACGTCCTCGTGACCTCCGGCGCCGAGGGCCTGTCCCTGCGCGCCCTCGCCCGCGAGCTCGGCGTCAGCCACGCCGCACCGTCCCGGCACTTCCGCGACCGCCGGGCCCTGCTCGACGCCCTCGCCGTCAACGGCTTCACCCGGCTGAACGACCGCCTGCGCGCCGCGGCCGCGGCCCCCGGCCCCGTACCGGCCCGGCTGGAGGCGCTGGGGCGTGCGTACGTGGACTTCGCCGTCACGCACGCGCCACTGCTGGAGTTCATGTTCACCGTCAAACACTCCGACGACTCCAGCGCGGAACTGCGCGAACTCGGACACCGCAGCCTGGAGATCGCCGCCGAGCTGATCGCCGAAGGCCAGCGCGAAGGCCTCGTGCGGGCGGACGATCCGGGCCGCCTGGCCCAGGTCGCCTTCTCCGTGCTGCACGGCCTGGCGACGCTCGCGGTAGCCGCCCTCCTGGAGGAAACCCCCTTGTCCGAGGCGACGGACCTCACCCTGGACGTCCTGCTGCGCGGTCTCGGCGCCGCCACCGGCGACTGACCGGTACGAGGCGCGGATCCGGCGCCGCTCGGCCGCCGTGGCTAGAGTCGGGGCACCGGACCAGGAGGAGGCGGAGCGTGGCGGACGGCGGGAACCCGATCGTGATCGTGCAGACCACGGAGGACGACGAGTCGAGGGCGTACGAGCTCGCGCGCGGCGCGGTGGGGGCCCGGCTGGCCGCCGGGGCCCACGTCGACGCGCGCATGACCGCCTTCTACTGGTGGAAGGGCGAGGTGCAGCACGAGAGGGAGTACCGGGTCTCCTTCAAGACCACCGAGGACCGGGTGGAACACTTGCGGGAATGGGTGCACGCGCGCCACTCGTACGAGGTGCCGCAATGGGTGGTGCTGCCGACGACCGGGGCCTCGGAGGCCTATCTGGCCTGGGCGCAGGCCGAGACGCGCGGCGGCGCCTGACGCGTCGCGGCGCGGGAGCGAACGCGGGCAACGCGAGAACGGGGTGCCGCGGGGGCACCCCGTTCGAAGGGTGGGAGCGTGAGCGGCAGCCCTCACCGCGGGCCGCCGCCGACCGGGCCGACGTCAGCCGCGGTGGCCCCTACGGTCGTTGCGGCTTTCGCGGCCACCACGATCGTCGCGGCTTTCGCGGCTGTCACGGGCGTTGCGGGCGTGGCGGCTGTCACGGGCGTCGGGCTCATGGCGGCTGTCGCGGGCGTTGCGGTTGTTGCGGCCGTCCCGGTCCTCGCGCCCGCCCCAGGACTCGGTGTCGAGGACGTTCCCGCGGTCGTCGCGGAGGGTCGCGGAGTCCCGCTCGTCCCACACCTGCTGGCGGCGGTTCTGGTAGACGTCGCCGTGGGTGTCGCGGCCGTGGCCGGTGTGGACCCTGACGGCGGAACGCCCGTCGAGGCGGAGGCGGTCGAAGCGGTAGCGGTTGCCGTCGCGGTCGGTGAGGGTGAACCCGCGCAGTTCGACGGAGTGGCGGCCGGTGTTCTCCACCTCGACCCACTCGCGGTTCAGGTCCCGGTTGCCGCGACCGCGGCTGCCCGCGTACTGCACGTCACCGATGACGATCGAGGAGTACCGGCCGCGGTGGTCGCGCCGGTCGCCCTCGTGCGCGGCGGCCGGCACTGCGGCCGCACCGACCACGGCGCCGGCGGCCAGGACTGCGGCGAGGAGACGACGCGTGGCAAAAGAAGCAGACATGGGGGGGTGTCTCTATGTCCTTCGTCAAGGGTGCGGTGCCGGGTTTGGGTTGTTTGGGGTGGTTATGCGGCGAGGGTGACGGTGGGGGGTCGGGATTCGTAGAAGGTGCCGTCGCGGAGCATGGCGAAGAGGACGCTGATGCGTTGGCGGGCGAGTCGGAGGAGGGCTTGGGTGTGGGTTTTGCCGCGTGCTCGTTGCCGGTCGTAGTAGGTGCGTGAGGCGGGGTCGGCGTTCATGCAGGCGAAGGCGGAGAGGAACATGGCGCGTTTGAGCTGCCGGTTTCCGCCTCTGGGTGCGTGTTCGCCGTGGATCGAGGTCCCTGACGACCTGGTGGTGGGGGCGAGGCCGGCGTAGGAGGCGAGGTGGCTGGCGGTGGGGAAGCCGGTCCCGTCGCCGACGGTGACCAGCAGGACGGCGGCGGTCCTGACTCCGACTCCGGGCATCGAGGTCAGGACCGGGTGAAGAGGGTGGGCCTCCAGCAGGGTGTTGATCTGGGTTTCCAGGGCTCGGCGCTGTTCGTGGACCGCGGCGAGCGCGCGGGCCAGCGAGGGGATGACCACGTCGAGGGTGCCCGTGCCGGGGACGACGACGGTCTGTTCGTCGAGGGCGTTGAAGATGTCGTCGATCAGCCTGTCGGCCATGCGCGGGGCCTTGGGCCGGATTACCTCGACGAGTCTGCGGCGGCCGGCCTTGCGCAGTGCGGCCGGGGATCCGTAGCGCTCCAGGAGCCAGGTGACGGCGGGGTGGTCCAGTCGCGGTCCGAGCACGCGCTCCAGCGACGGGTGGAACTGGGTGAGCAGGCCGCGTATCCGGTTGCTGGTGCGGGTGGCCTCGGCGGCGAGGTCCTGGTCGAAGCCGGTCAGGACGGTCAGCTCGGCGGTGATCTCGTCGGTCAGCTCCAGTGAACGCAGGGTGTGGGGCATGGTGCGGGCCGCGTCCGCGATCACCGCCGCGTCCTTCGCGTCGGTCTTCGCCTCCCCCGGATACAGGTCGGCGATCCGCCGCATCGCCAGTCCGGGCAGATAGGCGACCTCGCAGCCGGCGTCGCGGGCGACGGTCAGCGGGAGAGCCCCGATCGAGGCGGGCTGGTCCACGATCACCAGGACGCTGCCGAACTTGGCTTTGAGCTTGTCGAAGACGGCCCGCAGCTTCGGTTCGCTGTTGGGCATCGGCTTGTCGAAGACCTTCTTCCCGGCCGGGGTGAGCCCGTGGCCGTGGTGGGCGGTCTTGCCGACGTCCATCCCGAGGAAGACGCCTATGCCTTCGGTGTCTAACATCGCAACCTTCCGCAGGTGTTGACCGTGCCGGCCTCGGCGGTGGCACCGTGCTCGCGCATCCACGTTATGCAGACCTGCCGCCCACGTATCTGCCCGGCATTGCGCCGGACCGGACGGTGGCCGGGTCTCTCATCAGCGTCTCCGACGGCACCTGCCGGGCCCGGCGACACCACCCCCCAGGTCATCCGTTCGACAGAGGGGACACAGTCATACCGGGCCCGGAGGCCAGCGGCCCCATTGCAGGACCGCGAAAAACATAACGGGTGACTCCTTCGAAAGGCCAGCCCGTCCGGCCGACGAGGGCGCGCCGGACGGACTGTCGTGCGGTTCCCGGCGTTCTGCCGAGGAGCCACACTCTGGCCCGCTCCCACCGCCGCACGGCGCGCCCAGGGCGCGTGTTGCCCAATGCGGACGTATCCGTAACTCTCCCTTGCAGGAGCCAACGGTCAACACCGCCTTGACGGAGCGTCGTGGCCGGGCGCGCCAACACCCGGTCCGCAAACCGGAGAACGGCCCGGTGCACCGGCCCGTACCTGCGCCTTCCCCGCCTCCCGCACTACGCCGAACGGGCGGCCGACTCCGTAACGACACCGGCTGTCGGGGCAACGAGGCGGTGTCGGGGAACGAACGCGGCGAGGACCTCGCGGCCCGCCCGGCCTGCCGGAGGTGCGCCGTAGGCGCCCGAGCGGCCGTTCCCGTGGGGCCGGAGAGCTGACGCACGGGCGAGGCGGCGGCGACTCGCCGGACGGTTCCTCTCAGGATGAGGTCGCTTGCAGGCCATCATCCGATCCGGTTGTCCGGGTGGCGCGAGGAGCGGACATGGGTCCTGTCGGCAGGCCGGCCAGGAGTGTCCTGGGGCCGCTGCCCGGACGGGCACGTCAACTGGCGGGCGGCTGCCTGGCCGTGCTCGCCCTCGCGCTGTCCGGGGTCCGCCTTCCCGTGGTAGCGGCCGCGGCGCCGGGCTCGACCAGCAGCCCCGCGGGCACGGTTCCGGTGGGCGGGGACACGTGCAAGCCCTCCGGGCCCCGGCGGGACGTCGGGGTGACGGGAGAGCGGTCGGGCCCCGATCAGAAGGCCAAGTGCATCGCCGGCCCCACCGGCCCCACCGGCCCGCGTGGGCCGAAGGGCAAGACCGGTCCCCGCGGATCGAAGGGCAAGACCGGACCGCCCGCCCCTGCTTCGTGCGGCGTTCGTCATGCGATCAGGCCTGCAAGCGGCCGATCCATGTGTCCAACAGATGGTCGTGCTGCCATCTAGCATGACCAGTCATGGAGCTTCGCCAGCTGCGCTATCTGGTCACCGTCGTCGAGGAGGGCGGGTTCACCCGCGCCGCCGCCCGACTGCACCTGGCCCAGTCCGGCCTCAGCGCCCAGATCCGGCAGTTGGAACGGGAGCTGGGCCAGCCGTTGCTCGACCGCTCGCACCGGTCGGTGACTCTCACCGAGACGGGTCGGGCCGTCCTGCCGTACGCGCGGGCCGCGCTCGCCGCGGCGGACGCGGTGCGGCAGACGGCCGACGCGTACTCGGGCCTGCTGCGCGGACGGGTCACCCTCGGAACGGTCTCCGGGGCCACCGGCCACGCCTTCGACATCGCCTCGTTCCTCGCCGACTTCTGCGACGCCCATCCCGCCCTGGAGATCGCCCTCACCGAGGACACCTCGGAGCGGATGCAGGCCGCACTCCTGGCCGGTGAGCTCGACGTGGCCCTCCTCGGTCCGACCGATGAAGGACCCCCGCCCGGCCTGTCCCTCCACACGGTCGTCGACAGCCCGCTGGGGGTCGCCGCGGCGCCCGAGGACCCGCTGTTGCGTGCCGCGCCCGGCCGGACGACCGTCGAACTGGCAGCACTCCGCGACCGAGCACTGATCTGCCTGCCGCGCGGCACCGGAGTGCGCGCCGCCCTCGAACGCGCCTGCGCCCAGGAGGGATTCCGCCCCCGCGTCTCCTTCGAGGCGGCATCCCCCCACGTCCTGGCCCAGCTTGCGGCCCGCGGCCTGGGCGTCGCGGTGCTGCCGGCGGCCGAGGGCGGCGACCCGGTCGCCGACGGTCCCCTCCGGACGCTGACCATCGTCCGCCCCGGGATCCGCGCCCGTGTCGCACTCGCCTGGCGGGCCGACGGCCCTTCGAGTCCCGCGGGCCGGGTGCTGCTGGACCGCCTGCGCGAGGCCCTGCCCTCGACGGGCAGCAGCCCCGGCACGGGAGGTCCTGCGTGACCGCAGCCGATCGGCGCCGAGGGGGCGGTACGACGATGGCGCGGCGGACCTGGCGTTGGGCGGTGGTGGTGTGGCTGCTGCTGGTGGCGGCCGGCGGCGCGGTCACGCTCTACCTGGACGGCACGGCCAGCCCGCCGCAGCCCCCGCCCCACTGGGAACGCGTCTCCCCTCCGAGCGGTACACCCCGCCCCTGCCCCACCCCGACCGGCGAGTCCCCGTCCGCCCCACGCGGCTGCGCCTTCTGGGAACGCAGCTAGCGCTGTGGCCGGCCGGCCGGCACCGGCCCCTGCCGCACGCGGCGTTCGTGCCCGTGCTCAGCCGTTGAAGCCGCTGCACCGGGTCATCTCGCCGCCCTGCCGGACGCTGTAGTGCGCGGGCGGCACGTTCATGATCTGGAAGCCGCCGTTCTGCGGGATCTCGACCGTCCCGCCGAAGCCGGCCGATCCGTACACGTACGCAGGGCCCGGGGTGAAGCCGCCGCCGGAGAGGTGCACCTTGCCGTTCTCGAGGACGCCCGAGACGGAGCAGGTCGCAGCCGGAGCGGCGGCCGGCTCGGCCTGGGGAAGCGCTGCGAGGGCCGTGGGAGCCGCGAGGAGCGAGGCAGCCGCGAGGGAGCTGAGGACGAGGAGGCGTGTGTGCCGGTACATGGTTCTTCCTCTCCGGGAGGAATCGTGAAGCCGCGGCTGCGCGCTCGGCGCCCGGGCAGGCCGCGTCGGCCGCCGTCCGCGCGCGTCCGGAACGGCCACGGGCCGGCGAACGGAAGCGGCCCTTCCCATCGTCACCCCGCCCGCGCCCGGATGCGACCGGGAGCGGGCGGGGCGCGCCGTCCCCGACGAGGAAGGACCGGCGACGGAACACCTGCGTGCAAGCTGGCGGAGCGCCTAGTTCCGCCGTGGCGGTCGTTCCGCGATGATGAGCGGCCGTCACCCCCGGCGGAAAGGAACGGAACATGGCCTCGCTGTGGTCAGTGCAGGGCGTACTCCGTCGTAAACCGATCGAGCACATCGAGGAGCCCGAAGGCGCACCCAGCGAGCAGCTCACCCGCACCCTCGGCCTGTGGCAGCTCACGGCGATCGGCGTCGGCGGCATCATCGGCGCGGGCATCTTCACGCTCGCCGGGACGGTCGCCAACGGCGTCGCGGGACCGGCCGTGCTCATCTCCTTCCTCATCGCCGGCGTGGCCAGCGCCGCGGCGGCGTTCTCCTACGCGGAGTTCGCCGGCATGATCCCGAAGGCCGGTTCCGCCTACACCTACGGGTACGCCGTCCTCGGCGAGCTGGCCGGCTGGTTCATCGGCTGGGACCTGCTGCTCGAATACACGGCCATCGTCGCGGTGGTCGCCATCGGCATCTCCGGGTACTTCAACTTCCTCCTGGAGGACACGGGCAACGCCCTGCCCACCTGGATGCTCGGCGCCCCGGGCACCGGCGAGGGACACCGCTTCGACCTCATCGCGGCGGTCCTGTGCCTGTTCACGGCCTACCTGCTCAACCGGGGCATGAAGAGCGCGGCACGTTTCGAGACGGTGGTGGTCGCCATCAAGGTGCTCGTCGTGGTGCTGGTCATCGTCGTCGGCTTCTTCCACATCAACACCGACAACTACACGCCGTTCTTCCCCTTCGGGGTCGGGGGCGCCATCACCGGCGCGGCCACGGTCTTCTTCGCGGTCTTCGGCTACGACGCGATGAGCACGGCGGCGGAGGAGTCCAAGGACGCCCAGCAGCACATGCCCAAGGCGATCCTCTACTCGCTGGCCATCTCCATGGTGCTGTACGTGCTCGCCTGCCTGGTCCTCACCGGCATGCAGAGCTACACGGAGATCGACCCGGAAAGCGGCTTCTCCACCGCCTTCAAGGCGGTCGGGCTGCCGGTGATCGCCGACTTCATCGCGGTCGGGGCGATCATCGGCATCCTCACGGTGATGTTCACGTTCATGCTCGGCGTGACGCGCGTGTGGTTCTCCATGAGCCGTGACGGACTGCTGCCGCACTGGTTCGCCAAGACCCACCCGACCCGGCACGTCCCGACCCGCGTCACCTGGATCGTCGGTGTCGCGTCCGCGGCCATCGCGGGCTTCGTGCCGATCGGCGAGGCGGCGGAGCTCACCAACATCGGGATCCTGCTCGCCTTCGCCGTCGTGTGCACCGCGGTCATCGTGCTCCGCTACCGGCGGCCCGAACTGCCCCGGGCCTTCCACACGCCGCTCATGCCGTTCACCCCTGCGGTCGGTGTCGTCGCGTCGCTCTGGCTCATCACCTACCTGCGGGTGGAGACGTGGATCCGCTTCGCGGTCTGGTTCCTGATCGGCCTGGTCATCTACTTCGGCTACTCCTACGGGCACTCCAAGCTGGCCGGGCGAGGCCCGGACACGCCCGCGGGCGAGGGCCCGTCGGCGTAGCCCGCTCGGCCGCTGCCGGCGGGTCGTCGCCGTGCCTCTCGTTCACCGCGCGCGTCTTCGGGCTCCCTGTCCGTCGGCGCGCGGAACTCGGCCTACGTCGGGCGCCGGCCCCGTCCGTGCCGTGCGGGGCCGGCACCCTCCCTCAGCCCGGGTACGACTGGAGCTCCCACAGGGTGCCCCCCGGGGCACGGACATGGGCCGTGCGCAGGCCCGGCCCCCATGCGGGGCGGTCCTGCGGCTCGGCCACCGGTTCGGCGCCGTGCGCCAGGCAGAGCGCGTAGCCCGCGTCCACGTCGGTGACCCGGCTGACCAGCATGGACGGGTCGCCGCCGGTCGGGGCGAGCGGCAGGCCGGCGGGCATGGCGGCTCGGTCGAAGAGTGCGAGGACCCCCTGGCCGTCGACGTCCCACCCCGCGTACGGGCCCTGTTCGCCGCCGCGGGTCCGGCTGGCGCCGAGGAGGGCGGGCAGGGTGGCGTCGTAGAACTCGAAGGCCGCGTCGAAACGGTCCACGAGCAGCCGCGGGTGCAGGGCGTCCATGGGGATCCCCTCCAAATCAGTAGGTGTGCACCTATGTTTGGTCACAGCCTACAATCATCTCCATGCACGACTCCCCGGCGCCCCCGGCGCCTACGACCTCCGGCCTCGCCGCGTTCACCCCGTACCTGCTCTCCAAGGTCGGCAGGACCGCCCGCGCGCGGGTCGGTGACCGGCTCGCCGCCCGGGGTCTGCGGATGTGGCACATGGCCGTGCTGTCCTCCCTCGCCGCCGACGGCCCGCAACCCCAGCGCGACCTCGCGACCCGGCTCGCCGTCCACCCCAGTGACATGGCCAAGGTCCTGGACGAGCTGACCCGCGCCGGCTGGGTCGACCGCGAGCGCGACTCCGCCGACCGCCGCCGGATCACGGCCACCCTCACCACCGCCGGCCGCACGGCCCTCGCCGAGCTCGAAGCCGAGGTGGCGGCCGTGCAGGACGCACTGCTCGCCCCGCTCGACGCCGACGAGCGGAACACCCTGCACCGGCTCCTGCTGCGGCTGCACACGGCGACCGGATGAGCCGTCCGCCGTCCCCCCGTGCCGGTTCAGACGACCGGCTCGCCGATGCCCAACAGGTTGCCCTCGCTGTCACGGAACCAGGCGGCGCGTTCGCCCCGGGCCCCCTTGCTCGGGTAGTTCCCGTCGATCTCGGCGATCCCGTTCCTCGTGCGGAACCCGGGCACGTCGACGTCCTCGAAGACCACCCCGCGCTGCCGGAGCTCGGCCACGACCGCCTCGACGTCGTCGACCTGCCACCCCATCTGGGTGAACGTGCCGGACGACGCCCCCGTCGAGGCGAACACCGCGAACTCCGTGCCACCGCACCGGTACAGCAGCCCGCCGGGCCGTTCGTCGACGGGCTCCAGACCGAGCTGCTCGGCGTAGAAGCGCCGCGCCCGTTCGAGGTCCCGGGCGGGCAGCCTGGTCGCCACACGGCCCCGGGCCAGGAGGTTGCCGCTGTCTGCGTTCATGCCCCCACTGTGCCGACCTGCGACGCCCGAAAGACGCGACGACAGGCGGGTGCCACCGCGAAAGGGGCAACGACACCCGCCCGGCGCAGGGTCAGGAACCGGAGCCGACCGCGGTCCGGCGGGCCTGGAAGGGCCCCCAGCGCAGCAGCCGGCGCCGCGTGATGTCCGACCACAGGGGCAGGTTCGCGAGCAGGCCGTCCAGGGAGGGCCGGCTGATGACGCCCTGCAGCTCGGGGGCCCGGCGGCGCACCTCCCCCTCGAGGCGCGCGTAGTGGGGGGCGATCTCCCTCCGTGTGATCGTCGAAGTCGGCCGGGAGGCCGAGCCCGGACAGGTGCTCCAGGGAGAACGACGGCGTCGCCAGCCTCCGCACCCCCGGACGTGACAGCGCCGGGCGCACGTCCTGCGTCGCCGTGGTCTCGGCCGCCATGACGTCCGAGAAGACCAGCGCCCCGCCCGGCGAGCGCGCGGGCCGAGCCGCCGTATCCCGAGCCGAGGTCGAGGACCGTCGTGTCCGGACCGAGCAGGTCGGCGACCCCGTCCCCGGCGCGCTGCACCGTGCGGTGCGAGGCGTCCGCGATCGCCTCCTGAGGGTGGGCGCACATGCCGACGTGGATGTCCTCACCGCCCCAGACGGCGTCGTAGAAGGCGTCGACGTCGCTGGTCTCGTAGGAGCGGCCGGTCCAGTCCTCGTGCTCCGCCGACGTGCTGCTGCCGTGCTCGGCGTGATCGACCGTGGTGGGTCGTTTCCCCGCATCGACGTGTTCGACGCACCCTGGTCCGGCCGTCACCCGCGGCAGCGTACGGGGCACTGCGCACGACGGGACGAGGCCGGGGTCAGGAGCCCGGACGGACCGGGCGGGGTCGGTCCGTCCGGGGGAGGGGATCAGGCCAGCGGGCGGCAGAGCAGAGCGTCCGGGACGCCGCCGTGCATCCACTTCCAGGTGTAGGCGACGCCGGCGAGGTACTCGCCGTCGGCGCACTGGCCCTTGTGGTAGCCGGGCGCCCAGTCGCTGGCGGCGGACCCTCCGGTGGCGGGCCGGTTGTCACCCTGGTCGAACCAGACGACGCGGCCGGTGCCGGGCAGCGGCGCGGCGGCGGGTGCGCACAGCAGGGCCGACATGGCGTTGCGGTTGACGCTGTAGCCGACCGCGTAGGAGTCCTTCGGGCATTCGAGCTTGTTGTAGCCGCTCGCCCAGTCGCCGCGGATGACGTAGCGCTCGTCGGTGACGTTCACCCAGGGTCCGGCCCCGGCGGCGGGCTGGCCGGCGTCGGTGCACAGGCCGCGGCTGTCACTGCGGCCGAGGCCGACCAGGCGCTGCCCGTCGGGGCAGTTGCCCTTGCGGTTCCCCGGGCTCCAGTCGCCCTGCGCGAGCATCCGCGCGGAGACGTTCTGGTCGGCGAAGTCGAGGTCGAGCATGTTCCAGCGGGTGGTCTCGGCGACGGGACCGGAGCGGGAGGGGGCGTTCACGAGCTTGTTCCAGTCGGCGGCGCGCCAGTCGCCGGGGCCGTCGAGGCCGAGCTCGTTGCCGGCCCGGTCGTAGGAGAGGGCGGCCCAGTCGTCCTGCGGCGCGCCGTCGGGACCGGTCCAGCCGACCAGCGGCCACAGGGCGAAGTCCGTGTCGTTGCGGACCAGGATGTCGGTGAACGCCGCGAACCAGGCCTTCTCCTGCGCGTTGGTGGAGCCGCGGCCGCCGGCACCGAACTCGCTGATCCACACGGGCGCGGTGAAGTGCTGCCCGGCCCGCGTGACGAACAGCGCCTGCTCGTCGATGACCTGGGCGAGCCGCTCGGGGGTGAAGTCCTGGTACCGCGGGTCGTCGGTGGCGCCCCATCCGCTGCCTGCCCCCGTGTTGGCGGGACCGGTGTAGCCGTAGAAGTGGGCGGCGTAGACGAGCTTGTCCGATCGGATGAGGGTGTTGGACAGGGTGGCGACCGGGGTGAGCAGCGGGCGGCCGTGGCTGAAGAGGGCCGCGGGGATGCCGTACCAGTTGATGCCCTCCATGACGACGAGCATGTCGGGGGCGGTCTGGAGGATGCGGTTCCCGGCGTTCTCGAAGGCGTTGTAGGCGTCGTGTTCGTTGCCCCAGCCCCAGTTGGGGTCGTTCCACGTGTCGCGGCGGATCTCGTTGCGCAGGTCCGCGCCCACCACGCGCTTGTTGGCCTTGTAGCGGTTCACGAGGAACAGCCAGTTGTCCTCCCACTGCCGCGTCGACTGGCCGCTGTTCCAGCGCTCGTTGCCGTCCAGGCCACAGCAGAACCGGTAGCTGGTGGTGTGGTTGTTGAGGATGACGGCGAACCCGTCGGCGGTCAGGGCCTCCACGACCGCGTCGAACACCTGGAGCGGGGTCCTGCCCTTCAACTGGGGGTTGGCGGCCACGGCGGCGTCCGGTACCGGAGCTGTGTCGTGGACCAGCGCGTCGGCGTAGGGCAGCCGGATGCTGTTGAGCCCGAGGCGGTGGAAACCGGCGAGGATCTTCGCCATCGGAGCCCGGTCGAGGCCGAGGGGGATGTTGTGCGACATCTGGTCGGCCTGGTGGTTCGCGGGGTCGTTGACGTCCCCGCTGCCTTCCCAGGTCCCCTGGGCTCCGGCCCAGTTGCCCGACTTCAGCTTGAAGCGGTTGCCGGAGGCGTCGACGACGTACCGGCCGCGGGTGCTGAGCGGGCCCGTCCACGATGCTGCGAGCTGGGCGCCGGTCAGTGGGGCGGTGGACGCCGCGGCGGACCCGGCCTTCGACACGGTCGTGGGTGCGGGTGCGGGTGCGGGTGCGGGGCCCGCGGGCGCAGACGCCGGCGCGGCCTGGGCGCCCGCCGCCGCGGCACCGGCGAGGAGGGACGCCGACGCAAGGGCCGCCAGCAGGGCGGGCAGGGTGCGTCCCGCCGCTCTGACGCGGGCAGGGGAGAACGGGGCAGCTCTCATCGGTGTCCCTCCAAGGGTGGGGTGAGGGTGGCGGATCGGGCGGGCCGGAGCCCCGGAGGCCGGACGCCTCAACTGGACGACGGTCGCCGCCGACGGAGCCGAGGCTCTCCTACGGGGCGCGGACCGGCACACCGACAACGTTGTCGGAGCACTGCTGAGCCCCGAGCCAGGACGCACGTCCGCCGGACGCACGGCCCGCTCGTGCAGGGCAGCCATTCGAGATGCATGGCGAGGGCGGGCCTTCCGGCGGGCATCGGCTACGGTACGGGCGGGCACGCCTGGCGCACGCCCCGGTCGGGGGACGAGTCTAGGGTCCGACACCGACCTCGGGAAGCCACGTACCGCAAGACAACCAGCCGCATTCCAAGGGGAGTTGTCGGAGAATGCCGACAGGCGGGGCTTTTCGCCTCCCGGCGGCCGACCGGCCGGCCGCGCCCCGGCCCGTCGCGGCGCGCGAAGGCGCGGCGACGGCATCGATGCCCTCGCGTGCACGAAGATGCCGCCCGGGCACGCGCCCCGTACAGGAGGCAGCGGCGGTCCCCGGGCGGAGCGGCCGGTCCGTGGTGTCAGCCGGTGAAGGTCCACTTCTGGTTCGGGTTGCCGCTGCACCACCAGGTCTGCACCGGCGTCGCGTCGGCCGGGTCGTGGCCGCGGACGTCCACGCACTTGTCGGCCGGGACGTTCACCAGGTCCCGGGTGGTGCCGTTGTGGTCGAAGCGCTGCGCCCCGGCGCCGTTGCAGTCCCACAGCTGGACCTTTGCGCCGGGCTCCGGAGACGCCGCGTTGACGTCCAGGCACTTGCCGAGGGCCCGCACCGTGCCGTCGCCCGGCAGGGTCCAGCGCTGGGCGTCGGTGCCGTTGCAGGTGTACAGCTGGACCTGGGTGCCGTTCGCGGTCTGCGAGCCGGCCACGTCCAGACACTTGCCGGCCAGGCCGACGAGGGTTCCGGTGCGGCCGCCTCCGCCGCCGTCCGAGGTGGTGACGCGGACGTGGTCGACGACGAGCTGGTTCGGGAACTGTGTCGAGCCGTCCGGGTCGCCCGGCCAGTCGCCGCCCACCGCCAGGTTGAGGAGGAAGAACGGCTTGTCGAACGCCCCCGGGCGGCCGCCGAGGTCCCCGGGCGTGCGGCGCTGGTAGACCTGGCCGTCGACCGACCAGGTGAGCGATCCGGGCGACCAGTCCACGGCGAAGGTGTGGAAGTCGTCGGCGAACGCCCGCCCGCCGGACAGGGTGTACGCGGCTCCGATCCCTCCCGCGCCCGAGTAGCCGGGCCCGTGGAGGGTGCCGTGCACGGCGGAGGGCTCGTGGCCGACGTTCTCCATGACGTCGATCTCACCGCTGCTCGGCCGGCCGACCTGGCCGATGTCATGGCCGAGCATCCAGAACGCCGGCCACATGCCCTGCCCGCGCGGCACCTTCATCCGCGCCTCGACGTGCCCGTACTGCTGGGTGAAGCGGCCGGCGGTGTTGAGCCGGGCCGAGGTGTACTCGCACCGGCCGTACCAGCACTGGTGGTTGCCGGGGTTCTCGCGGCGGGCGGTGATCACCAGGTTGCCGTGGCCGTCGAGTGCGGCGTTGGCCGCGCCGGGGCGTGCTGGCCGACGGGCTGCGGGGCGGCCGTGCCGGCCAGGCCCCAGCCGAGGGCGAGGGACAGGGCGGCGGTGGCGAGAGCCGCCAGCCATAAGGTGCGGCCGCGCGGGGGTGGGGACGTGGGGCCTATGGTGTTCCGCCCCGTCATGCGGGGCTTTCGGTCGGCTCCCCGCCGGAGGTCGCCGCCGAGGTCGCCGCCGGTGAGGTCAGCGGGGCGGCGAGATAGGCCAGCAGGCCCGCGATCTCGTGGTCGGCCTCCGCGGGGTGGCGGAACCGTGCGCCGGGGGCGATGACGTAGCGGTTGCGCCGACCGTCCCGGGTCCGCGTGAGGTACCCGTCGGCCTCCAGGTCGGTGACGATCGCCTGCACGGTGCGCTCGGTCAGGTCGCAGGTCGCCGCGATGTCGCGCAGCCGGATCCCGGGGTCGCGCGCGATGGCGATCAGAACCCGGGCGTGGTTCGTCAGGAAGGTCCAGCGGCTCCGGCGGGATTCCGTGTGCTCGTTCTCCACGTCGACATTCTTGAGTCCCTGCTCGCGAAAAGCAACTCCAGAATTGATTTTCCGGTATCACTTGACGTGTGTCCATGGCCCCGGGCAGGGTTCAGGTGAGCGGAAGCGGACTTCCGCATGACCGAGCATCCGCCGCAACGCCCGCAAGCACTCGTGCCCAAGGAGCGAAGACGATGACCTTCACGGCCACGCTCGATGCAACGGCCCTGACGACGACACCGACGACGACCACCATCACCCCCGCCCCCACCCCCACCCCCGCGCCCGAAGGGCTCCCCGAGGTGTCCCACCCGAGGGAACTCTCCACGTCCGAGGCCCGGCAGCTGACCGGCGTGTACTTCGAGCGGCTGCGGGGCCTCGAGGAGGGGACCCGGGAGTACCAGTACGTGCGCAACACGCTGATCGAGATGAACCTCTCGCTGGTGAGGTTCGCGGCCCGCCCCTTCCGCAACCGCCCCGGCGGCCCCGAGGACGAGGACATCATCCAGGTCGGCACCATCGGCCTGATCAAGGCCATAGACCGCTACGACCCCGCGCGCCGGACGCAGTTCACCACGCTCGCCCTCCCGTACATCACGGGCGAGATCAAGCGCCACTTCCGGGACGCCACCTGGGCCGTGCGGGTCCCGCGCCGCCTACAGGAGAGGCGCTCGCAGCTGGCGAAGGCCACCGAGCAGCTCACCGCCGTACTCGACCACGAGCCCACCCCCGCGGAACTCGCGGCACACCTGGGCCTGACCGAGGACGAGGTCCGCGAGGGCCTGGTCGCGGCCAACGGCTACTCCACCCAGTCCCTCGACGCGCCCCAGGAGTGCACCGCGGCCGACGCGCAGGCGCCCGGGGCCGGCCGGGCCGCGCGCACCTTCGCCGAGACCCTGGGCGAGGTCGACCCCGCCCTGGAGGCGGTCGAGGACCGGCACGCCCTCGCGCCCCTCCTCGCCGAGCTGGACGAACGCTCGACGCGCGTCCTGGAACTGCGCTTCGGCCGGGAGATGACCCAGGCCGAGATCGGCGCGGAGATCGGCCTCTCCCAGATGCACGTCTCCCGCCTCCTCTCCCGCACGCTGGGCGCCCTGCGCGAAGAGCTGCTGAACGGCTGACCCGACATGAACAGCCTCCTCGGACTGCTGACCGTCACGGGCGGATCGATCCTGCTCACCCTCACGGTGGGCTGGCTCATCGACCTGCTGCTGCGCCGCGCGGACGCCCGCCACCCCGAGACGCCCCTGTGGAACATGCTGCGCCGCTGCGGCCCGTCCGTGCGGGTCCTGCTGCTCACGGCGATCCTGCGCGGGGCGTACCGGCAGATCGCGTGGCAGCCGCTCCAGGCGCACGAGGAAGCCGTGGGCCGGGTCCTGACGCTCGTCCTGATCGGGGCGGGCGCATGGTTCGTCGTCCGGGTCACCTCCGCCGTGGTCGAGTCCTCGTACGCCCGCTACGCCCTGGGCACGCGCGACCCCTCCAGGGTGCGCCGGGTCCGTACCCAGGTGACGCTCATCATGAGGATCGTCACCGCCGTCGTCGCCGTGGTCGCAGCGGCCGCGATGCTGCTCGCCTTCCCCGCCTTCCGCGCCGTCGGCACCTCGCTGCTGGCCTCGGCCGGCATCATCGGCATCGTGGCCGGCGTGGCGGCCCAGTCCACCCTCGGCAACCTCTTCGCCGGCTTCCAGATCGCCTTCGGCGACATGGTGCGCATCGGTGACACGGTCGTCGTCGCGGGGGAGTGGGGCGTGGTGGAGGACGTGACGCTCACCTACCTGGCCGTGCGCACCTGGGACGAGCGCCGGATCACGATGCCCGTCTCCTACTTCACCGGTCGCCCCTTCGAGAACTGGTCGCGCGGCGGGATCCAGATGACCGGCACGGTCTTCCTCCACTGCGACCACACCGCCCCCGTGGCGCTGATGCGCGAGAAGCTGCGGGAGATCCTGGACGGCTGCGAGGCGTGGGACGGCCGCGGCTGGGACCTCGCCGTCACCGACACCACACCCAGCACCATCGTGGTGAGGGCGATCGTCACCGCCAAGGACCCCGACGACCTGTGGAAGGCCCGCTGCACGGTGCGCGAACAGCTGGTCGCCTGGCTGTCCGAGAAGCACCCGTACGCCCTTCCGCGCGTCGCCACCTCCACGGCCGCCCCCGCACCCCGGGAGACGCAGCCCGGGTACGGATACTGACCGGCGGACCGAGGGGGCGGCGGGCAGCAGTCGTACCGCAGACCCGGCCGGTGAACACGACCATGGCCGCCGGCCTGCTGGAGCACGCGTACACCTGGCAACCGGTCCACCGGATGGGACGCTTCACCCTCTCCCGCTTCCTGCCGCCGTTCCGCCCCGAGCAGGAGAACCACATCGCCTACCTCAAGACGTTCCGCCTGTCGGAGAACCAGGTCCGCCGCGGTCACCTGCTCAGCAGGCTCGCCGACCACGGCTGGCACCTGGCGGACACCGCAGCCGCCCTCGGCATCGACGAGGCCCGACTGGGCCTGCGCCTGGAGTCGGCGGGCTTCGGCTTCCTCGCCCGCCAGGACGTCCTGGACGCCTACCGAAAGCAACACGGGCGGCACCGCACCCGGAACGGCTGAGCACGACGGGCCCAGCCGTTCCGGGGCCCGCGGCCGTCCGTCAGGCGATGCGGCGCGCACCGGCCGACGGTACGGCCTCCAGCACGGCCGGCGCACCGAACCCGGCCGCCGCGAAGGCGTCCGTCACGGCCCGGCCCACGGCCGCTGCCTCCCCGGCCGGGACCAGGGCGATCACCGAGCCGCCGAACCCGCCGCCGGTCATCCGGGCCCCCAGCGCCCCCGCGGCGACCGCGGCCTCCACCGCCAGGTCGGTCTCCGCGCACGAGACCCGGTAGTCGTCCCGCAGTGAGGCGTGCCCCTCGGTCAGCAACGGGCCCAGGGCCTCGGGCACGCCCGCCGCCAGCCGCTCGACGGCCCGCTCGACCCGGGCGTTCTCGGTGACCACGTGCCGCACGAGCGGGACGAGGTCGGCGGGCAGCCGCACCAGCGCCGCGGGCAGCTCCGCCCCGGGCAGGTCCCGCAGGGCGGGCAGCCCCAACAGCCCGGCGGCCCGCTCGCACCCGGCCCGCAGGGCCGCGTAGGCCCCGTCGGCGAGGTCGTGCCGGACCCGGGTGTCGAGGACCAGCAGGCACAGCCCGCGCCCGGTGAGGTCGAGGGGCACCTGCCGCACCTCCAGGCTGCGGCTGTCGAGGTGGAGCGCATGGCCGCCGGTGCAGCACACCGAGGCCATCTGGTCCATGACCCCGCAGGGCACCCCGGCGTAGGCGTTCTCGGCGTACTGGGCCACCCGCGCCAGCTCCGGCCCGGACAGGCCGAGCCCGTACAGCTCGTCGTACGCGACGGCCACCGCACACTCCAGGGCCGCGGAGGACGACAGTCCGGCGCCTGTGGGGACCGAGCTGTCCAGGTGCAGGTCGGCGCCGCCGACCGGCAGCCCGCGCTCGCGCAGCGCCCACACCACGCCGGCCGGGTAGCGGGTCCACCCGGCCGTGCGGCCCGGCGCGAGGTCCGCCACCCGCAGTTCGGTGGTCAGGCCGTCGCCCTGGGCGCTGTGCAGCCGCAGCAGGCCGTCCGTGCGGCGGCGGACGGCGAGTACGGCGGCCTGCGGCAGCGCCATGGGCAGCGCGAAGCCGTCGTTGTAGTCGGTGTGTTCGCCGATCAGGTTGACCCGGCCGGGCGCGGCCCAGACCCCGTCGGGGTCGCCGCCGTGGATCCGGCGGAACCCCTCGTGCGCGGCTGCGGAGGCGGCGGGGGTCATCGCGCCTCCCGCAGGCGCCGTGCGGCCGTCTCGGGGGCCACGTCGTTCATGAACGCCTCCATGCCGGACTCGGTCCCGGCCAGGTACTTGAGCTTGTCGGCGGTCCGCCTGACGGTGAACAGCTCCATGTGCAGGGCGAGTTCCCCGCCGCCGGTGACCGGTGCCTGGTGCCAGGCGGAGATGTACGGGGTGGGCCGGGCCGGCCCGAAGAGGCGGTCGAAGCGGCGCAGCAGGTCGAGGTAGAGGACCGGGAACTCGGCGCGCTCCGCCTCGGTGAGGCGGGTCAGGTCGGGGACCCGGCGGTGCGGGTAGAGGTGAACCTCGTACGGCCAGCGGGCGGCGTACGGCACGAAGGCCGTCCAGTGTTCCCCGGCGAGGACCACGCGCTCGGTGGCCGCGCGGGCCTCGGCGAGCAGGTCCTCGAACAGGTTCCGGCCGGTCGCGGCGCGGTGGGCGGCCGCGGCGGCGAGGTGTTTGGCGGTCCGCGGCGCGACGGCGGAGAACGCGTAGATCTGGCCGTGCGGATGGGGCAGGGTCACACCGATCTCGGTGCCGCGGTTCTCGAAGCAGTACACCTGCACCACGCCGGGGCGGGCGGACAGTTCGGCGGTCCGGTCGGTCCAGGCGTCCAGCACCAGCCGGGCCCGCTCGGGGGTGAGGTCGGCGAAACCGGCGTCGTGGTCCGGGGTGAAGCACACCACCTCGCAGCGGCCGGTCGGACCGGAGAGGGAGGGGAAACGGTTCTCGAAGACGGCCACCTCGTAGTCGGCGGCCGGGACCTCGCTCTCCCGGCCCTCCCGCGAGGGGCACAGCGGGCAGGCGTCCGCCGGCGGATGGTAGGTGCGGGACTGCCGGTGCGCGGCGATCGCGACCCAGTCACCGGTCGCCGGGTCCCGGCGCAGTTCCGGAACGCTCTCGACGCGGTCCAGCGGGCGCCGGTCCGGGGCCCGGCGGTCCCGGCCGGGGGCGCTGTCGTAGTAGATGAGCTCGCGGCCGTCCGCGAGTTCGGTGACGGTCCTGTGCACGTCCTCGCCTGATCTGTCGTGTGGGTGCGCGGGCGGATGGGTTCGCGGCGGGGCGGCGGCGCGGTGGCCGCTCAGGCGCCGGCCGGGGCCGGGCCGGTGGAGGCACGGACGACGAGCTCGGGGTCGAACAGCAGCTCACCGGTGGGCACGTCCCGGCCGCCGACCAGCGCCAGCACACTGCGGCCCACCTCCAGCGCCAGCCGGTCGGCGGGCTGTCGGACGGTGGTGAGCGGCGGGTCGGTGAACTCCGTGACGCCCGTGCCGTCGTAGCCGACCACCGACACGTCCTGCGGGACGGACCGGCCGAGCCGGCGGATCCCGCGGATCGCGCCGAGCGCCATCCAGTCGCTGGCGGCGACGACCGCGGTGGCCCCGAGGTCCAGCAGCGGTGCGACGGCGGCCTGCCCGCCCTCCACGGTGTACGACTGGCGGATCACCCAGCGTTCGGCGTCCTCGATCCCGCGCCGTGCCATGGCCGCGAGGAAGCCCCGGACGCGGCGGTCGGCGGGACGGTTGCCCGCCGGCCCGGAGGCCATGCCGATCCTGCGGTGGCCCAGCCGGTAGAGGTGGTCGACGGCGAGTTCGGCGGCGAGCCGGTCGTCGGTGGAGAACACCGGGACCGCGACCCCGTCCGCAAACTCGCCGTTGACGCCCACGTACGGCACCCGGCGCTGGCGCAGCAGCTCGTACGCCTCGGTGTCGGCGCCCTCGACGGTGTTGGAGGCGGAGAGGAAGACCACTGCCGCGATGCCCTTGTCCACCAGGGAGGAGACGAAGTCGTACTCCTGCACGCCGCCCGCGAAGGCCGGGCAGAGGACCGTCTTCAGGCCGTGCGGGGCGAGGGCGGACTCGATGCGCTCGGCGACGTCGGCGAAGAAGGGGTTCGACACGTGGTCGGTGACCACGGCCACCAGCCGGCCCTGGGTGGTGCGCTCGTAGCCCAGCTCGGCCATCGCCTGTTCGACCGTGTCCCGGGTCTTGCGCGACACGCCCTGGCGGCGGTTGATGACCCGGCTGACCGTCGCCTCGCTGACCTGCGCGCGGGCCGCGATGTCGGTGATGCCGACCCTCATCGCCGTCCTTCCGTGATCGTGAGCGAGGCCAGGCCGCCGCGGGGGACGGCCAGGGTGTGCGGCCCCTCCGCGAAGCGGGCCGACGCGGACTCGATGATACGGCCGTCCGGGGCGTGGACCACCCGGGTGATCTCGGCCGGACCGCCCCGCACCGAGAGGGTCAGCAGGTCCCCGGCGGACCCGTTGACCAGCTCCACCCGGCGGTGGGCTGCCGGATCGAGGGGGACCACGAGGTCGCCGTGCACGCTGATCAGGCAGCGGTCCCCGGCCGTGGCCCGCACCAGCGGGTACAGCTCGTCGGGGCGGCCGGGTTCCACCTCGCCGTCGAGCAGCAGGTCGCGGTTCTCCTGCCAACGGCGCAGCCAGAAGCCGATGGTCGCCCGGTGCGCCTCGGGGATCCGGTCCAGGCGCACCGACAGCTGCGGGACGGCGTGCAGGGCGCCGATCAGCTGTCGCGCCACCGCCTCCACGGGCGCCTGCGGGGACCAGAGCAGCATGTCGGAGTGGACGGCGCCGCCGACCGCGAGGAGTGCGGTGTCCAGGGTGCGGACCCGGTTCGCGGCGGCGTCGGCCGGGCAGTCGAAGGAGCGCAGCAGGTTCCCGAAGGGGGCGGTACCGGGGCCGGTGTAGGGCTGCCGCAGCTCCAGCAGCAGCCCTTCGGGGCGTACGTCCTCCAGGGCGGCCCGGAGCTCGGCGAGCAGGGCGGCCATGGCCCGGCCGACGTCGTCTCCGCCGTCGCCCGAGTAGACCATGGCCTGGTCGAGGAAGTCGAGCTTCAGGCCGTCCAGTCCGTGGTCGCGGACGAGGCGGGTGCACACCTCGACGACACGGCGTCGGACCTCGGGCCGGCGCGGGTCGAGGACGTGGGCGCCGGGCACGGTCGCCGGGGCGGGGGCGTACGGGGCCCAGTCGGCGTGGCAGTCGGCGCCCGGGCCGAGCAGGAGGGGGGCGGTCCAGGCCAGGTAGCGCAGGCCCAGGCCGCGGACGGCGGCGACGTGGGCCGTGAAGTCGGGGAACTTGACGGGGTCGGGCCGCCAGTCGCCGAGGCCGGCGTAGCCGCGCCCGTGGCCGTACTGCTGCCAGCCGTCGTCGAGGATCAGGGTGCCGCAGCCCAGCGGGGCGGCGAGCGCGGCCTGGGCCTCGACCTCCTCGGCGGTGACGTCCTGGTTGAAGGCGTACCAGGTGGAGTACACGGGGGTGCGGGCGCCCTCGGGGGCCGGCATCGGGGGCAGCGCGCGGGCGTACCAGGCGCGCAGCGGGCGCAGGGCGGCGGCCACGGAAGGGGCGCTCGGGACGAGCAGGACCCGGTGGGGCCGGCGCGTGGCGTCGGCGGGCAGCCGGAGGTGCACGACGTGGGTGTCGTCCTCCTCGGAGACCCCGAACCGGAGCGTGGTTTCGGGTGCCGGGTCGGCGGCGGCGAAGGTCAGCAGGGTGGCGCCGCCGTGGTCGTAGAGGCAGCCCGCGGCGAGACCGTCGACCAGCGAGACCGTCGCCCGGCCCTCCCAGTCGGCGACGAGGGTGCGGCGCCAGCCGCCCTGCGGGTGCCAGTAGCCGGCGGCGTCGCCGAGGGGGACGCAGAAGCGGATCTCGGCGGGGGCTCCGTCGGCCGCGACCTCCAGCAGGCGCAGGCCGCCCGGGAGGGAGGTCAGGGCCCAGGGGGCCTCGGCGCATGCGGGGAGGGCGAGGGCGGCGACCTGCACTCCGTCGAGCAGCGGCGCGTACCGGACGGGTGGCAGCCCGGCCGTGGTCACGGGGTCGAGCGGGGCCGGGGCCGTGGCGGCAGCGACGGTGCGGCGGTCGGTGTGGGCGTTGGTGTCGGTCTCGGTCTCGGTCGTCATGGTCAGTCCTTCACGGCGCCGGCGAGCAGGCCGGAGACGAAGTGGCGCTGGAGCGCGAGGAATACGGCGGCCATGGGCAGGGCCGCTACGGAGGTTCCGGCGAGGATCGCGCCGTAGTCGGTCTCGTCCAGACCCTGGAGGGAGGCGAGGGCCACGGGGAGGGTGAACGAGGAGCCGTCGCGGAGCACGATCAGCGGCCAGACGAAGTCGTTCCACTGGTAGAGGAAGAGGAAGACGGCCAGGGCGGCGAGCGAGGGCCGCATGGTCGGCAGGGCCACCCTGGCAAAGAGCCGCAGCTCGCCGCAGCCGTCCATCCTGCCGGCGTCGAGGAGGGCGGGCGGCAGGGCGGCCATGGACTGGCGCATCAGGAAGATGCCGAACGGGAGGGCCAGGTTGGGCAGGACCACCGCCTGGTAGGTGCCCAGCCAGCCCAGGTCGGCCATCATCCGGAACAGCGGGACCAGGGTGACCTGGGTCGGCACCACCAGGCCGAGCATGAGCAGGCCGAACAGGGCGTTGCGGCCGCGGAAGCGGAAGACGGCGAACCCGTAGCCGGCCAGCGTGCACACGACCCCGGCACCGACGGTGTAGACGGTGGAGACCAGCAGGGAGTTGAGCAGGACCCGGCCGAACTGCGCGGAGTCCTGGAGGGACCGCAGGTTCTGCGCGAGGTGGCCGCCGGGGAGCAGCGGCGGCGGGCTGCTGAAGATCTCCTGCGAGCTGTGGGTGGCGCCCACGACCAGCCAGTGGAACGGAACGAGGACGGCGGCCAGGGTGATGGCGAGCCCCGAGGTCAGCAGCAGTCCCCGGGCGCGGCGGCGGGCGCCGGGCGGCGCGGCGGAGGTCATTCCTTCTCTCCCAGGACGCGGAACTGGACCAGCCCGAGGATCGCGATGAGGACGGTGAGGGCGTACGCGATGGCGGAGGCGTAGCCGAAGTCGTAGAACGTGAAGGCGTTCTGGTAGAGGTACACGCCGAGGGTGAGGGTGGCGTTGTCCGGGCCGCCGCCGGTGAGGACGTAGGGCTCGTCGAAGAGCTGGAGGGTGCCGATGGTGGAGAGGACCGCGGTGAGCAGCAGGGCCGGGCGCAGGCCGGGCAGCGTGACGTGGCGGAAGGCCGACCAGCGGCCGGCGCCGTCGACGGCGGCGGCGTCGTACAGCTCGGCGGGTACGCTCTGCAGCCGGGCGAGCAGGATGACCGCGTTGTAGCCGGTGTAGTGCCAGGTGAGGGCCAGGCCGAGGGAGACCTTCGCCCACAGCGGGTCGGTCAGCCAGGGCACCGGGCCGGCCCCGACGCGGGCGAGGAGCGAGTTGACCAGGCCGTGGTCCTTGTTGAGCAGGACGGAGAACACGATCCCGTAGGCGACGAGCCCGGTGACCACGGGCAGGAAGAACCCCAGCCGGAGGACGCCCCGGCCGCGCAGCAGTCGGGAGTTCAGGGCGACGGCGAGTCCGGTGGCGAGGGCCAGCATCACGGGGACCTGGACGACCAGGATCACCGCCGTGTTCCCCAGGGCGGTCCGGAAGAGCGGGTCGTGCAGCAGCCGGGTGTAGTTGCCGCCGCCGACGAAGGCCTCGGTGCCGCCGACGGTCCGGTGCAGGCTGAGGAGGAAGGACGAGCCGATCGGGTAGAGCCTGAACACCGCGAACAGGAGAAGGGCGGGCAGCACGAAGAGGTACGGTGCAGGGCGGCGGCGCGGGCGCCGGTGGCCCGGTGCGGTACGGGGGCGACCGGTGCGGGGTGCGGCGGCGGCCGCTGGCGCCGTGTGCGTCGTGTGCGTCACCGGGCGACCTTGCGGCCCGTCTGCTGTGCGAGCTGGTCGGCAGCGTCCCGCAGGACGCGGGCCGGGTCGGCGCCCTTGAGGAGAACCTTGGACTGGGCGTCCGTGACCAGCTTCAGGGCGCGGGCGTAGTCGGCGGTGTACCGGGGGGCGGGCTGCGGTGCCTTGAGGGCGGCCAGGAAGACCTCTCCCTTTCGCTGGCCGCTGAAGAACGCGGACGGCTCGTGGAAGACGCTGTCCTCGTAGGCGGCCATCAGCGCGGGGGCGATGCCCTTGCTGCGGTAGATGCGTACCTGGGAGGCCGGCCGGGTCAGGACGAACTCGACGAAGGACCAGGCGGCCGCCCGGTGCCTGCTGCTGCCGGCCACCGCGAGGTGGGTGGAGTTCACGGTGGCGGCCGAGGACCCACCGCGCCGGACGGCCGGGGGAAGGCGGACCTTCCACTTCCCGGCTTCGCCGGGAACCTGCTCCTCGATGATCCCGCCGAACCAGGTGGGCCACGGGTAGACCGCGGTGGTGCCCCGCTTCAGGGAGGCCATCAGGGCGTTCCAGCCGCCGGCCAGGTCGCTGACCAGCCCGGCGTCGTTCAGCGTCTTGATCAGGGTGAGGGCTTTGACGGCCTCGGGGGAGTCGAGGGTGATCCGCCCTTCGAGGTCGAAGTAGAAGGAGCCCTGGAGCTGGAGCAGCATCTGGAAGAAGTTCGCGGCGTCGGCCTGCGAGGCGGGCTTGTCGATGCCGAGGAGGAAGGCTCCGGTGCGGGCCTTGAGCTGCTTCCCCGCCTCGACCGTGTCGTCCCAGGTCTGCAGGGCCTCGGCGTCCAGGCCGGCCTGCTCGAAGAGGTCGGCCCGGTAGTGGAACCCGGCCGAGTTCGCCTCCCAGGGCAGGGCGTTGACCCGCTTGCCGTCGGGGGAGACGGTCTGCCAGAGGCCGGGGGCGAAGGCGTCGCGGTGGGCGGTGGCCCCGAGCGGCGCCAGGTCGGCGAGACCGCCGGGGAACTTCTCCACGTATCCGGGGAGGTAGTCGACACCGATGTGCAGGACGTCCGCGAGTCCCTGGCCACCGGCGGCGAGACCGGTGGTGATCTTGTCCCAGATGGCGGGGTTGCCGATGTCCTCGACGGTGACCTCGATGCCGGGATAGGTCCTGTTGAACTCCGGTACGAGGGACTTGAGTTCGGCGGCCGGACCGTGCCAGGACCATACGGTGATCCGGCCCTCGTCCTTCTCCCCGGCTGCTCCGCCGGCGGCCGCGTCCGCGCCGCTGCCGGAGCAACCGGCCACGCCCGCGAGCCCGAGGCCCGCAGTGAGGGCCCCGCCCATGCCCAGCACCCGTCGACGCCCAAATCTCATGGGGACCACCTCTGTTGACCACTCGTGGGGAAGCTGACGGGCCGGAACTCAACCACGCGACTGACCGACTTGCAATACAACCATGAAAACTTTCAGTTCGGTCCGGCATTCAACTGTGCCTGATTCATTGCCAGTTCTTCATGCTGCTTGCTAGCGTGCCGCGCGCCCTCCTCGCAGCGGACGGGGAACAGCCACCCGGGAGAACCCGATGACGCGATCGCGCACCACCCTGCTCACCGCACTGGCCCTGCTCGCCCCGCTCCTCCCGCTCCCCCTCGGCGGAACCCCCGCCGCCGCCCTGGACGCCGGGGCCGAACGCCCGGACCGTGCGGCGCCCGCCCCCCTCACCGTGCTCGACCCGGGCTTCGAACAGGGCGCGACAGGCTGGCGGTTCACCGCTGGGACCGGAGTGGCCACGAACTACCCGCACGGCGGGAGGCGGCTGGTCTATCTGGACGCCGGAGCCGGGAAGAAGGTCTCGCAGACCCTCACCGCGACCGGGCGCGGTACGTACGACATCTCCGCGTGGATCGCGACGGGCGGCGCCCGAGGCCGGTTCACCGCCCGCGTCAACGGCACCGAACGGGCCGCGCAGGACCTGCCCGCCGTATCCGCCTACCGGCGCCGGACCCTCAGCCGGGTCGCCCTCACCGCCGGCGACCGGCTGGAGATCGCCTTCGAGTCGGGCGAGGGGTGGGTCAACGCCGACGACCTGATGCTGTCCCCGGCCTCCCCGGCCGACCCCCGGGTCAGCTCGTCGGACCCGAAGGTCGCCGAGATGTTCGACTGGGCGAAGCGGAAGGCCAACAGCTGGGTGCACCTCGCGGGCACCGCGGGGCCCCTCGACGTGGACGAGAACAACACCTCGGGCAGCGGAACCGGCACCTACGGGCCCTCGTACTGGGCGGGGTACGCCAACCGCAGCGGCTACTACTCCCGTGACACGGCGCACCAGCTGGCCGGAGCGGGCGTCCTGGGCCTGCACACCGAGAACCGGGCCGTGCTCCGCGCCTTCGCCGCGTCCGCCACGGCCGAGCACATGTTCTACCCGGTCTGGGCGCTCAACTTCGACAACCGCAGCCCCCTCTCCATCGACTACCGGAGTCCGTCCCTCTTCGTCCGCGAGGTCCCCGCCACCTTCGAACTGGTCCAGAAGGCCGAGGAGGCCTACCGCTGGAGCGGGGACCGCGGCTACCTCACCGACCCGGTGCTGTGGGACTTCTACCGGCACGCCACCGAGGAGTTCGTCGACCTGCACGACGGACTGAAGGGCAACGGCACCGTCAAGGTCGCCGAGGGCACCGGCAGGGGCATCTTCCAGGGCACCGCCAGCTACAACGAGCAGAGCGGTGAACCGCTGGCCGAGGCCGGCGACGGCATCGGCGCCCAGTACCGCGCGTACACGGCGATGGCCTCCCTCGCCCGCGCCAAGGGGGAGACCGCGCTCGCCGCCACGTACGACATGCGGGCCCGCGACCTGAAGGAGTACTTCAACACGGTGTGGAGCGGCTCCGGCTCCGGTCCCGACACCATTCGTGGCTGGACCACCGACGGGCGCCCTCTGACCGGCTGGGGCAAGGAGAACAGCTGGTTCATGCCGCTGAAGCAGATCATGGAACCGGGTCCGCGCAGGGAGGCGTACCTCGACTACATCGACCAGCAGGCCTCCGGCGAGGGCCGCCCCGACAACATCGAGGCCCTCACCTACCTGCCGGACACGTTCTTCACCAACAACCGTGCGGACACCGCCTGGAGGTGGATGCGGCACGTCTACGACCACAGGGAAGACCAGCACGTCAACTCCGCCCAGGGCGCCAACGGCGACTACCCGGAGGTCTCCTTCAGCCTGCTCGGCCAGACCGTCGAGGGCCTGCTCGGCGTCACGCCCGACGCCCCCGCCCGCCGGCTCACCACTCTGTCCCGGCTGCCGTCCGGCATGGACTGGTTGAAGATCGACGACCTGCGCGTGGGCCGCTCCGGTTTCTCCCTCCGTCACGACGGAGCCCGCCGGTCGGTGCTGACGAACACGTCGGGCACCGACCGCTGGACCTGGGAGGCGCGCTTTCCGGGCACCTGGTCCTCGATCACGGTGAACGGGGTGCGGGTGCCCGCCCGCACGAAGGTGGTGGACGGGGAGACGTACACGTACGCCACCCCGTCGGTCGCTCCGGGCCGCACCGTCACGGTCCAGGTGAACTGACGTCGTGCGGCGTTCAGGTGCTGATCATCTTGTATTCTCGTGGCATGTGAAATATCACATGCCACGAGGTGTCCCAGGGCCCCTGGGCCTCCACTTCGGATTCGGACAAGGAGAACCCCGATGAACCGCTTAGCCCTCCTCGCGGTCGGCGTTGCCGGCCTGACCGCCCTCGCGACCGCCCCGGCCGCTGCCGCCGCCCCTGTCACTGCCACTGCCGGAGCCGTCACGGAGACCGTCACTTCCTGCGGGAACTCGGGTCTCCAGGCCGGGCTGTCCACCAGGCTGTGCGCGGACGTCACCGGCAACACCGTCGCGTTCTACGGCCTGGTCGGCCTCGCCGGCCCGCCCTCCTCCGGCAGCCCGGCACCCGCGCCGAAGCAACTGTTCACCACGCTGTCCGCCGGAGTCGTGGGCGGCACCCCGTCCGACCCGCAGGACAGGCAGGTCGTCTTCACCTCCACCACGCTCGAAGTACGCGGCCCGGTGACCACCGCGGCCTGCGGCTCGACCGTCCGCGGCAGCTTCGGCGTGGCCTCGTTCCCCTGGGCGGCCCGGCCGGTCGTCCACGAGGTCACGATCACCTGCTGAGGACCCACGCCCGGGCGGCGGCCGCGTGCGGGGGCCGCACGTACCCCGGCATGTACGCCAGCCGGTGCCGACACGGCCGCCTCCGGCGCATATGCCCGGACCCGCCATGAACCGAATGCTAGTCATGCATTGCAAAAGCACCGCACACAGGAGGTATGCAATGCGCGCACGTCTTCTCCGGTTCACCGTCGTCCTGGGTGCCGCCGCGGCCCTCGGCCTCGGCGGGGCCGCGGCGGCCAGTGCCGACGGCATCGGCAACTGGGGCATCGGGAACTCCGGCATCTTCAACACCGGCATCGGCAACGCGGGTATCGCCAACTGCGGCATCGGCAACGCGGGTATCGCCAACTGCGGCATCGGCAACGCGGGTATCGCCAACGAGGGCATCGGCAACGCCGGGATCGGCAACTCGGGAATCGGCTGACCCGTCGCTTCGACGGTGCCTGCCGATCCGGCTCCGCGGGCGGCGGTGGTCCGACCGTCGCCGCACGCACTGACGACGTGATGCGGTGATGCCCGGGCCGTCGCACGCGGCGTCGAAGCGGTGCCCGACCCGGTGGGCCGGCAGCAGGTCGGCCAGTCCGCCGAAGGCCGCCGGCCCGTCCGGGCCCAGTTCGACGCCCGCGGCGGCTTCGGGGACCCCGCCGCTCGCAGGAGCCGCTCGGCGCCGTTCCCACCGGCGGCGGCTCTGCCGTGCCGGTACGCCCCGGTGACGAAGAGCACCCCCCGCGCGTCGGCGCCGTCCGCCTGCGGCGCCGCGGCGTCGGCGGAGCCGGCCCCGGTCGCGCCGGCCCCGGGTCCGGGGCAGCCGGAGGACACCAGCGCGTCGTACTCCGCGGACCGGGCGGCGGCGAAGGTGCGCTGCACCCGGAGGACTGCTCCGTCGCCGTCCGGGCCGACCGTTCCACCCGAGGGCGCGATGACCAGGGGCACCGTTCCCGCCTCGCTGACCGCGTCACGCACGGCACGGACCCCGGCGAGGTCCCCGGCGCTGGCGTGACGATCCCGACCGCGCGGCCCTCGATCGGCCGGGCACGGCCCACGCGGGAGAGGGCCGCCTCGCGCGCCCGCTGGCCCCATGGCGCCTGCCGCACCAGCTCCGGCAGAACCGTTGACCGCTACCCCGGGCGCACCCAGGGCCTGCGCGCTGCCGGACCTCCGCGCAAGCCGATACCCGCGCCGTGGCGCTGCCCCTGCGTCTGCCCCGCTCTCGCTGAACCCTGCGCTCACAGCCGTCGCAGCGCGTAGCGTGATCGGTGCCGATGAAGGGAGCCGTGTCGGCTGAGGGACAGGGCCCTGACTGGGCGAAGGGTCTACTGGCCGTCGGCCTGCTGCTGTTGATCGGCGGATGGCTGGTGGCCTGGCCGTTCTCCGCGGCGGGCTACCTGATGATCTTGTTCGTGGGCGTGTCCACGGCCGACCGGCGACGGGCCAGCGGCGAGCCGCCGGATACGCTGTTGCGCCCCGGCGACAGACCCTGGCGTCGCGACCGGAACTGGTCCTGTGTCGTCCCGCCCGGGCCCGGGGGGCGTCCTGCGGGCTCTGCGGATGCCGAGAGGGGCCGTGTCCGTCATCCTCGGCGCGGCCCTCGCCGCGGTGCTCGCGGTCGGTGGGCAGCTGAGGCGTGCCGTACACCCTGACGGTGCGGGGTCTCCACTCCTCTGATCACGCGCCTTGTCTTCACTCTCCACTGCTCGGGCTCAGCCCGCGGGCGGGAGCCCGTTGCCTCCGCCGGGCCGGGCCGGACCTGGGCGGCGGGCCGAGAGGTGGTCGGCGAGGGCTTCCTCGGTCAGGCGGAGGCCGGCGGGGCGGGGCCCACGGTGCAGGGCGTCGAGTCGGCGGGCCCGGGCGAGTTCCGCGGTGAAGTCGTCGCCGCGCAGGGCGGCGTCCAGTGCGAGGGACGTGGCCCGGACCAGTGGGGCCAGGTCGCGCAGGGCAGGGTCGGGTTCGGGCCCGCCCCCGTGCGTGCCGGCGCAGCGGCCGAGGTCCGGGCCGGCCAACTCGCCGAGGAAGCACTGGAGCGTCACGGCGGTCCGGGCAGCCAGGTCCAGGCGCTCCCGCAGACCCTCGGGCGGGCGACCCTCCCGCCAGTGCGGCCGGAGGTACCGGAGGGGCCGAAACGGCAGCACGGGACGGGCCGCCCGGTCCAGGACGGCGCGGCAGGACTGCGGCCGCAACCAGAGCTGCGCCCCCTCCGAACCCGGCTCCACGGCCTGCGGGGCTTCGCCCGCGGCGAGCCGGCCGCCGACCGCGCCGAGGAGGTCGCGCAGGTCCTCCCGGTAGGCGGCGAGCCCCTCCGCGGCCGACCGGTACGGATCGGGAGGCCAGAGCAGCGGCCCGAGCAGGACCACCACGGCGATGCCCACCGCGGTCTCCAGCAGGCGCGCCAGGGGGTAGCCCGGCAGCGCGGTGGCGTAGACGACCAGTGCCGTGATGAGGACCTGCCGGTTCGGCGAGCCGGCCGGGCCCAGCAGGTACGTGCCGGCGCAGCCGCAGACCAGCACGGCGAGGAAGGACAGTGACGAGGCCGGCAGCCGGCTCAGCACGAGGGTGCTCAGCACCACCCCCGCGGCGACGCCCTTGAGGCGTTCCCACGCCAGCCGCGGCGGGGCGTACGCGTCCTCACGGAGGATCAGGACGGCCGGCAGGGCCGCGGGCACCGGGACCGGGCTCGTGCCCCACCACAGGCAGAGGTACCAGGGCGCTGCGGCGCACACCACCAGCCGGGCTGCGGACCGCAGCCGTGCGCTGGGGGAGGGGGCGTACAGGACGCCGGCCGGACCGGGCACACCGGACATCGTATGCCCGTCCGGCATCCCGTCCGGTCAGCGGCGTCGGGTGAGGGCGTCCACCTCGCGGACCAGGAACGTCTCCTTGCACAGCTCGAAGTGGTCCACCCGGCGCAGGTCGAAGACCCGTCGGACGCCGCGTTGCCGGGCCAGTCCCACCACGTCGTTGAAGTGCCGCTCGAAGTGGGTGGAGAAGAAGACCTTCACGGTGCCGGACAGGGCCTGGAGCTGGTCGAAGCGCCGGAAGAACAGGTCGTAGCGGCCCTCTGGCTCCCAGTCCGTCCACAGCTCGGAGGCGTACCGCTGGACCTGGTGCAGATCCTTCTCGGTGATCTTGTGGAGGTACTCGCAGACGTTCTGGAACTCCACCGGGGAGCGCGGGGTGTTGGCGATCCGCTTGAGCTCCGCCAGCGGGTCGTCCGGGTTCATCTGCGCCACGCTCCCCGTGATGATCATGGTGGAGTGGTTGATGTTGGGGTCCAGGAGCAGGGCGGCGGCCACCTTCGGCTTGCGGTCCGGGTACGCGGTCCACAGCGCGGCCAGCCGGAACAGCATGTCGGCCCCGACCGAGAACCCCACCAGGGTCAGTTTCTTGTTCGGGTACTGCCGGCACAGGTTGTTGATCGCGCCGTTGATCAGGTCGGCGTGGGTGGCCAGCCCGATCGGACCGTACCGATGGTCCCGGGCCTCGTCCGCGTTGTGCCCGAACGCGGTGATGGCGACGGTGTGCTGCCGTGCCCGGTTCATGTAGGGGCGGAAGTCCTCGGCGTCCAGGCCGAGACCGTGCAGCAGGACCACCAAGTGCGTGGAGGAGGTGCGCCGTTCGAGGTAGCGCAGTTCGCGGCCGATGACGGCCTGGTCCGACGGGAGGTCGCCGTCGAAGTCGTCGGCCCGGATCTCGAACGACTGCAGCGTGACCTCGCGCTGGGTCTCCCTGCGCCGCTCCACCCGGCCGCGCGCCCACCAGGCCGTGCAGAACACGGCGGCGACGCCGGCGGCGATCAGCGTTCCGCCGGCGGCCACACGGGTCCAGGTCCAGGCGAGCATGGCGCGTGCCTCGTCGCTGTAGATGCCGACGAGCAGGCTGGCCCCGCCGCCGGCAGCGGCCAGCGGACCCTTCCACCGGGTGGTGAAGGCGGCCAGCCGTGTGGTGTCGATCCCTCTCATCGGCCGCCCCGGCCGTCCAGACCGGTGAGTTCGGTGAAGCCGGGGCCGGCCGTGACCCGCCCGACGACATGGGCGTCGGAGACGTCCGCGACGTGGAGCGGGCCGGCGCTGCCGGTCGGATGGGCCTCCACCCGGGCTCCCATCCGGCGCAGCCCGTCCCGCGGCTCCATGCCGAGCAGCAGGCCGGGCGGGTCCAGCGCCTCCCTGATCGCCTCGATGACCTGGCCGCGGGTGGATTCGTCGTACTGGTAGAGGACGAAGTTGCAGGTCACGACGTTGATCCGGTGGGTGCGGAGATACCGGGTCAGCGCCGGCAGGTCGAGCACGTCGAGGGCGGAGACCGTGAAGGTGCCGTCGGCGGGCGCCGTCTGCTGCAGCGACCACAGCACCTCGGAGAAGCGGTCGTCGTAGTAGGCCGAGGGCCCGTGGCAGGCGCGCACCCAGTCCAGGGTGGGCAGCGGCGGCGCGTCGATGCCGTGCCGCGCCTCCAGCGGGAGCGTCCGGTACGGCGGCGTGCAGGGGCTCCATTCGAGCTCGGGCGCGAACCGGTCGAACACCACCTTGTTGTTCAACTGGCGCAGCATGAGTCCGATGCCCGTGCCCACGTCCAGCAGGCGTACGCCGTCGATCCCGCGGTGCGCGGCCCACGAGCCCAGGAGCAGCTGGGGCACGAGGAACCGGCGTGCCCCGGTGAAGGAGTTGGAACGGCCGGTGAGCACGGCGGTGATCAGGTCGCGGTGTTCGCCGAGCGTCTGCGAGAGCAGCACGGCCCGGTCGGTGGGCGGGAGTTCGGGCGAGAAGAGCGCCCCGGCCCGAGGGTCCTGCGCTGCCGCGGTGCGCAGGGCGATGGCGATGAGGGTGATGAGGTGCGAGGTGCTCATGCGGGGCCGGGCGCGGCGTACGGACTCCACCAGCCGGTCGAGGTCCGGGGCGGAGCCGGAGCCGGCCAGCAGGGCCATCGACTCGTGCACCACCGACCAGCCGTGATTTCCCTGCTCGTGCTGCTGCATTTCGCTCAACGTGCGTACCAGAAGCTCCTTGCCGTCGGACATCACCGAAGCGCCCCCCTCTTGTTCGGCTTACTGGATCAGGTGCCGGAATCAGCGGTTCGATTCTTGGCCCGTTCGGTAGCCGTGCGAGTGCCTCCCCATTAAGCTGGACGGTCCTGGATGGTGTCCAGAACGCCGACGGGTCCCCACTTTCGCCGACGCCGGGTGGTGGTCTTACCCGTTCCGGCACATGCCATGCGGTGTTGGTCTAGAGTCGCTCACGCACTTGCCGCACACACTGCCAGAGGGTGGTCCGTATGACCTCTGCGTTGGCTTTCGGTCAGGTGACCGAAGGACGAACGTCGACCGGATTGAGGTACCTGGAACGAAAGTCGGACTCCGACACGCTCACCTTCTTCTTCCACGGTTTGGGCCTCGACGCGACGGACTACCTCGGCTACCTCAGCCACGCGGACACCCACGGCATCGCGCTGAACCTGCGCGGTTACGAACCTGACCGGTCGACCGGGATCCCGCCGGTCCCCCTGGCCTCGCACATCCGGCTCGCCGCCGCCTTCGTCGAGCAGGTCAGCAGGGAGAACGCCGGCAAGAAGATCGTGCTGCTGGGCTTCTCGCTCGGCGCGGACCTGATCCTGCAGCTGGCGGAGCGCTGGCAGGGCGGGGGTGAGGTCCCGGCGGTGCGCGCCGCCGTACTCCTCGATCCCAACGTCAATCAATCGACGATGACCATTTCCCGGTTGTTCGCAGAGGCGGATCCGGCAGATCCGGTTCCAGCTTTCAAGCGACTGGTCAATCTCGCTCCGGACAAGGACGGTTTCCGGTCGCTGTGCCATTACCTCGCGAAGGTGGCGCCGAAGGATTTCGGACAGGTCGCGCAACTATCGCGTGACATGGTCACCTACTGGCGGCCCGACGGATACGAGCAATTCGGGGCCCGGCTGCACAATGTGACCCGTGTGGCAGAGCAGGTACGACTGGTCCTCTCCGCCTCTTACGGGGAACACCTGTCCTCCATGCGTGCGGCAATGGGCCGGCACGGGGACGCCGACAGCGTTTCGGTGGAACTCACCGACGTCGATCACTTCGACCTGATCGACGAGGACCGCCTCGTCTCGATCCTGGCCCCGCTCACCGGCTGAACCGTTCCCCGGCTGCCCCCTGACCCGGACGCCGGCTGACCCGGACGCCGGCTGACCCGGACGCCGGTGGACCGGCTCCCGGGTCAGCCCGCGCAGCTCACGCCGGCCGGTCCGTCCCCGGTCCCTCCCGTCGGGCGACCAGGCGGTAGGCGTTGGTCAGCCCCCACCGCCCGGCGAGCGGCCGCGCCACCGCCCGGTCCAGCAGGGCGGCCGCCAGCAGCAGCGGCACCCCCGCCAGCAGGGCTGCGGCGCGCAGCGCCCGGCGGGCCGCCCCGGGCGGCTCCGCCAGCCAGGGCAGGTCCTCGCGCGGTGCCAGCCCGTCCAGGGCCAGCCATGCCGCCGCCACGAGGTCCACGGCGTCGTGCGCCTGGGCGTGTTCCTCCGCCAGCACCGTGAAACCCGTCTCGGCCAACCGTCGCCGCAGGTTCGCCACCGGCACCAGGTGCAGGTGCTGCGGCTGGAGCCACGGCAGCCACCAGCGCCCCAGCAGCCGGGCCCAGCGGCTCTCCGGGTCCGGTACGTCGATCACCACCAGCCCGCCCTGCCGCAGTACGGCGTGCGCAGCCTCCAACTCGCCCTGCGGGTCGGTGGAGTGCTCCAGGTAGTGGAACATGCTCACCACGTCGTACGCCCCGGTCATCCCCGCCGCCAGGTCCGTGAACGAGCCGCGGTGCCCGCGGCGCACCCGTCCGGCGCGCTGGGCGAGCTCCGCACCGTCGGAGCGGTCGAGACCGTCGAAGACCACGTCGGGCAGGACCTCCGCGGCGCTCGCGCAGAAGTGCCCGTGCCCGGTGCCCACGTCCAACCACTCGGCCGGGCCGGTCAGGTGCGGGCGCACCGACCCGGCCCGCGCCCGGTAGGCCGCGGTGCGACCCGCGAACAGCCCGCCCAGGCGTTCCTCGCCCAAGCCGTCGTAGAAGTCCCGGTAGTAGAAGGCGAGTCCGCGTTCGCTGAGCCGCGGGTTCTGGAAGATGTGCCCGCAGTCGTGGCACCGGTCGAGGCTGAACTCCCCCGGCTTGTGCTGCAGGAGGTCGGCGGTGCGCAGCCGGCCACCGAGCCGCGCCGAGCCGCACCACGGGCACCGGTGCTGCCGGGCCTCGAAGAACGCGCCGGTGCCCTCGGCGAGTTCGCGCAGGTAGGCGGTGCGCAGCGCGGCCACCCGGGCGGCGCGTTCCCTGCGCCCCGTACGGCCGCCCGGGGGAGGGGCGCCGGTGCCGTGGGCGTCGCGCGTGCCGTCCGTGCGGGGTGCGGGGCTCATACGGGGTCCTCCCGGCGTGCCAGCCGTTCGAGATGGTCCGCGGCCGCGGTCGTGCCCCCCGCGGCGCGGAAGGCGGCGGAGACCTCGGCGGCCGCCGCCCGGACCCCGGGCTCGTCGAGCACGGTGTCCAGCGCCGTGCCGATGGCCGCTGCGCCGGCCCGGCCGAAGCGGATCCTGACCCCCGCTCCGGCGGCCGCCACCTGGGCGGCGATCACCGGCTGGTCGTCGCGGATGGGCGCCACGACCAGGGGCACCCCGTACCACAGGGCTTCGCACACGGTGTTGTGGCCCGCGTGGCAGACCACCGCGGCGGTGCGCTCCAACAGGTCGAGCTGCGGGACGTGGGGCAGCGCGATGACGTCCGGATCGCCGGCCCGCTCGCCGAGCACCCCCTCGGGGTCGGCCACCACGGCCTGCACCCGTGCGGCCCGGGCCCGTACCGCGCTCGCCGCCTCGGTGAGGAAACGCCGGCCGGCACCGGCGTTCGCGGTCCCCAGCGTCACCAGGACCAGGGCCCGACCGGGATCGAGCCGGTGCCACGGGAACGCGGCGGGGCGGGGCCGCGCGGCCAGCGACGGGCCGACCCAGCGGACGCGGTCGCCGCCGCGCAGGGCGGGCCCGGCCAGTTCGGGTGTGCTGAAGGCGAGGACGAGGTGCGGGGAGAACCGGGGGTCGCCGGAGCCGCCCGGATTCCCGATCCGTTCGCGCAGGCCGCCGATCAGCGTGTCGTTCCAGGCGGCGACCCGCGGCATCGAGGCGAGGGCGTCCGCGAACTCCGCCGAGGTCGTCGCCGACGTGGCCCACGGCAGTCCCAGGTCCTCGGCCACCAGCGCCCCGGCGAGCGCCTGCTGGTCGGCGACGACCACGTCCGGCCGGAACGCCCCGACCGCCTCCCGCACGCCCGGCGCCATGGCCTCGGCGAGCGGGACCAGGAAGCGCTCCCACAGGAAGCGCAGCGCCTCGGGACCGCGCAGGTCCGGCGGGCGGCCGGAGTCGGCCACGCCCGCGCCGGGGCCCCCGCCCGGCCCCTGGGATGCGTCCGGCGGGCACGGATGGACCACCGCGTCCGGTCCGGCCAGGCGGCGGACCAGCGCGGGCTCACCGGCCCAGGCCACCCGGTGCCCGCGGGCGGCGAGCGCGGACGCCACGCCGACGACCGGGTTGACGTGCCCGACCAGCGGCGGCACGACGAACAGGAAGGAACTCACCGGGCGGCCACCTCCGGCCCGGCCGCGACCGGTTCCCTCAGCACCCGCGCCGGGCCGTGGCGGCCGACCCAGTCCAAGATCGCGTCCCGCACCCGCCCGGGCGCCTCCACCAGCACCGAGTGGCGCAGGCCCGGCACCAGTTCGGTGGTGCAGTGCGGCAGCAGCGTGCGCAGCCGGGGCGCCTGTTCGGCCAGGTCGGAGTCGGCGCCGTAGAGCGCGAGGACGGGGCAGCGGATGGTGCGGACCAGTGCGTCGTCGAGCACGGGGCTGGCCGGGATGTCCCGGGCGATGGTCGTGTCCCGCACCAGCCGCCCGGCCGACTTCGCCAGGCGGGCTGTGTGGCCGCCGTGGTGGGCGGCGATCCAGTCGAGGGCGGCGTTCTCGTTGACGCTCATCTCGTGGCGGACCCGCTCCAGCAGCCCGGCCAGCTTGACCGCCCAGGAGGCGGTGGCGGGTTCCGACTCGACGACGACCAGGCTCGCCACCCGCTCCGGGCGGCGCCGCGCGTAGGCGAAGGCGACCGTGCCACCGTACGAGTTGCCCACCAGGTGCACCGGTCCGGACACCGCGAGGCCGGTGAGCAGGGCGTCCAGGTCGTCGGTGGCGTCGTCGAGGCCGTATCCGGACGCGGGCCGTGCGCTGCGGCCGTGTCCCCGCTGGTCGTACATGACCACGTCGAGGCCGGCGGCGGCGAGGGCCGGGGCCACGGTGAAGTAGTAGCTGGCGAGGCTGTCGGTGAGCAGGCCGTGGACCAGGACCACGGTCGCCCGCGCCGGGCCGGCGTCCGCGGGCGCGAGGCGCTGGACGTGCAGCCGGACCCGGCCGGTGTCGAGGAAGGTCATCGCGGGTGGGCCCCGTCCGCGGCCTTCAGGCACAGGCAGATGTGCTCGACGAGCCGGCCCACGTCCAGCTCGATGATCTCCTCCAGGTCCATGCCGGCGACGAACTCGGCGAAGTTCACCGATCGGCCGTAGCGCTCCTCCAGCAGCCCTGCGAGCGTCACCAGGTCGATGCTCTCGAGTTCCAGGTCGCTCCCGAAGCGGGTCCGCATGGTGACCTCCCCCTCTTCCCACTCGTATCCGTCCAGTACCTGTCGGATCATGGAGGTCAGCTCGGCGAGCACCCCCTCCTCGTCGGCGCCCTCGGACGTGCCGGGCCGGTTGGTCGTCACGACTCGCTCCCCTCGTCACGGTCGGCGCCCGTACCCGGTGGCTCCGGGTCCGGGCCGTTCGTCCACGCCACGACGTACGCGCGGGGCGGCAGTCCGGGCGGATTGGCGACCCGTGCGCAGCCCACCCGGTACACGCGGGCCGGGATCCCCGGCACCTCCGGCCCCTTCGGGGACGGCGAAGCGTCCGGCCGGCGGACACGGACCGTCAACCGGTCCGGGTCCGCGGCCGTCACCTCGAAGTCCTTGGGGCGGCCCGCGAAACCGGTGCCCTCCGCCTTGGCGACTGCCTCCTTGGCCGCCCAGAAGCGGGTGAACCACACGTCGGGTGCCTCCTCTGTATCCGCCTGGCAAGCCGCCAGGAGGGCGCGTTCTTCCAGGCCGAGCACGGTGTCCACGGTCGCCGCGGCCGGCACGGCGATCTCCTCGATGTCGATGCCGGGTCCCGGCCGGCCGGCCGTCCGGGCGCCCTCCGCGGCCGACGACGGCCCCGGTGGTCCTGGCGGACGCCCGGCGCGCGCGAGCGCGACGCCCGCCTCGGCGCTGTGCGCCAGCGACACCTCCAGCGGCGGCAGAGTACGGCCGTGCCGCCCGGTCACCCGGGGCCGTCCCGACGGCTCGTTGTCCACGAGGAGTTCGGCGGGGAAGACGGGCCCCTCGCCGGCGTCCCACAGCAGGCGGCGTACGGCGTCCTTCGCGGCGATCCGGCCCAGCAGCCACTGCCGGCGCCCGCGCGGCGGCCGGGCGGCGTAGGCGGCACGCTCCGGGCCGCCCAGCGCGTTACGCATGATCAACTCGCGGGAGGCCAGGTCGGGCCAGCGCTCGAACACCAGCGACCAGCCGCCGGGCCCGGTCACCGAGAGCGTGTTGCGGTCGGGGAAACGTTCCACCGGCCGGGTGTGCGGGTCGTTGTCGAAGCGGCGGTCCTGCCAGCCGGTCAGCTCCGCCCACACCCTGCCCGCCACGGTGAGCACCGCGTCGGCCTCCAGGACCGTCTCCGTGAGGGAGGTGACGCGGACGAGGCACTCCACCTCCGTGCCGGGCCGGGGGGAGGGGCCGAAGAAGCGCATGTGCCGCATCCGCACGGGGAAGACCACGGTCCGGTCGGTGCGGCTCGACATGATCCAGTAGCCGAGGACCTGGCCGACGTTGTCCAGCAGCGCGCCCGGCGCGGCCGGCGTCCTGAGGGTGGCGCGCACGTGCCGGTCGGCGATGGCGGCGAGCCGGCCCATCCCCTGGTAGGCCGGGCCGTGGAACATCCAGCGCTCGCGGTAGACCTGCTCGGCGGTGTGGTCGGGAATCCGCTCGGAGGCGGGGTCGGGTGGTACGGGCGGCGCCGGTGCCGCGGGGTGACGGGCGGCCAGCTCCACGACGGCGCGGGCCTGCGGCCCGAACGACACCGCGACCCGGCCCGGCCCGTGCCGGGTGACGGTCACCTCGACGTCCACCGGCTCGGCCGCCGTCAGCCACCGGTCGAAGCCGACGTCGTGCACCGCTACGGCCACCTGTCCCGGTACGGCACGCTCGGCCGCCTCCATCATGTGCGCCACGATCGTCGTCGCCGGCACCACCGGCCACCGGTCCGCGACGTCCGGCCAGTCCGCGCGCTGCGGGAAGAAGCAGTGGTCCAGCAGGTACGGCATGGTCTCCACCGAGACCCGCACCGTCTCGCGACGGACGGAACCCGAGCCGCCGGCTCCGGAGCGCGCTGCGGCCGCAGCGGGCGGCGGCCCGGGCGGCACGGCGGGCGCTTCGGGCCGCCGTCCGCGAGCGGCGGGCAGCGGGCCCCGGACCGGCCGCCCGGCGGGCACCGGTGCCGTACGGCGTACGGGCGCGGCCGGCCGGGCCGAGGTGAGCAGTCCGGCGGCGGCCTGCGCGGCCTGCGCGGTTTCGTGCAGCAGGGCCGACAGCTCCGCCGCGACGGGTCCGCCGGCGGCCGACAGGGGCCCGGGCGCGGCGGCAGGCACGGCGGCCGACGGGCGCGCGGCGTGCGGGGGTGCGGGCGCTGCGGGCGCTGCGGGCGCTGCGGGCGCTGCGGGCGCTGCGGCGGGGGAGGGGCGCGGGGTCAGCGAGGGCCGGGCCGAGGGCGGCAGGGTCACCAGCGCGCCGCTCAGATCCAGCCGGACCGGACGCCGGACCGGGAGAGCGCCGGAGCCGACGGAGCGGGGGTGCGCGGCGCGCCCGGATCCGGGCGGCGCGTCCACGGCCTGCGGTCCGGTGGCGGCGCCCGCGGTCCACAGGGCGGTGGCCACCCGCCGGAGCTGGTCCAGCCCCCCACGCCGCGGGGAGTCCGCGGCGACCACCAGATGGTCCCGCCCGGCCAGCGAGTCCCCCACGAGGGCGCCGAGTTGCCCGGGCCCCGCCTGGACGAACACGCGGAACCCCGCCCCGTACAGCGCCTCGGTCAGCAGCCGGAAGCGGACGGGCTCCAGCAGGTGGCGTACGAACAGCTCCCGGATCCCGGCCTCCTCGACCGGGAACGGCGCCCCCGTCGTGCCGGACCAGACGGGGGTGTGCGGGGCGCGCAGCGGCAGCCGTTCGGCAGCCTCCCGGAAGGGCCCGAGGAAGGGCGCGAGCATCGGGGTGTGGAAGCCGGAGCGGAACGGCAGGGTGCGCACGAGCACGCCCTCGGCGCGCAGCGCGGCGGCGAGCCGTTCCACCGCTGCGGGCGGTCCGCACACCATGCACTGGTGGGGCGCGTTGTCGTGTGAGACGACCACCCCCGGGTGGTCTCCGGCGGCCAGGCGTCCGGCCACCGTGTCCGCGTGCGCGCCGACGGCCGCGTACGCCAGGTCGGCGGCCTCGACCGTGGCCGGGTCCAGGGCGGCCATGAACGCGTCCACCGCCTCCTCCTCGTACAGCCCGCCCGCGGCCATCGCCGTCCACTCGCCGACGCTGTGCCCGGCGACCGCGTCCGGGACGACGCCGATCCGGCGGAGCGCGGCGTCCAGCAGCCGGCCGACGGCGACGACGCCGAGGCCGTGCACACCCAGCGGCCCCGCCCCGCCGGCTCCGCCGGCTCCACCGGCTCCACCGGCTCCACCGGCTCCACCGGCTCCACCGGCTCCACCGGCTCCGCCCGGCCTGCCGAGCGGGGTGGCCCCGGGAGCGGCCGGCGGCCGGGGCAGGCCGAACCGGTCGGCCACCTCGTCGACCCGGGGCGCGAAATCGGCCTCCAGGCCGGGGAAGAGGAAGACCGTCCTACCGCCCCCGGCGGGGTCGACGTCGACGCCGACGCCGGTGCTCCCGACGCCGACGCCGACGCCCGCACCGAGCAGCGGGTACGGGCGGAACCACACGTCGCCGCGCCCGTGCCACGGCTCGCCCCGGGCGACGGCCCGCCGCGCCAGGGCGAGCCGCTTCGGGGTGGGGCCGACGATGCCCAGCCGTACCGGCCCCGCCCCGGCGTCGGCCGGAACCCCGCCGGCCCACGCCGACGTCGTCCCCCGCTCCTCCAGGAGGTCGGCCAGGGCCTCGGGCGTCGCGGCGGCCAGGAGCAGTACCGGCTCCGGCTCGTCGACCACGGCCCGCGCGCGCGGCGCGGGCGCAGCGGCGACGGCCCCCGCCGCGGCTCCCGCGCCGTGCGGGGCCTGTTCGAGGACGACGTGCGCGTTGATCCCGCCGAAGCCGAACGCGTTGACCGCCGCCCGGCGCGGCCCCCCGTCCGGCCCGGCCTCCCAGGCGGCCGCCCCGGCGAGCGGCCGGAAGCGGGTGTCGGCCAGCGCCGGATGCGGGTCCTCGCAGTGCAGCGTGGGCAGCAGCACGCCGTGGTGGACGGCGAGCGCCGCCTTGACGAGCCCGGCGACCCCCGCGGCGGGCATGGCATGCCCGATCATGGACTTCACCGACCCGATGACGGGCCGCTGCCCCGACCCGCCGGGCTCCGCAGGGCCGAACACCTCCCGTACGGTCGCCAGTTCGGCGGCGTCACCGGCCGGGGTGGCCGTACCGTGCGCCTCCAGCAGCCCCAGCGAGCCGGGCGCCGCCGGGTCCAGGCCGGCGGCCCGCCAGGCCGCCCGGACCGCTCGTGCCTGCCCGGCCGGATCGGGGTTCACCAGGCCCGACGTGCGGCCGTCGCTGCTGATCCCGGTCCCGCGGATCACGGCGTAGACCCGGTCGCCGTCGCGTTCCGCGTCGGCGAGGCGTTTGAGCACCACCACGCCGGTGCCCTCACCGATGAGGAGCCCGTCGGCGCCACGGTGGAAGGGGCGGATCCGCTCGCTGGGGGAGAGGGCGCGCAGCTGAGAGAAGACGCTCCACAGCGTGATGTCGTGGCAGTGGTGCACGCCCCCGGCCAGCATCACGTCGCACCGGCCGGCGGCCAGCGCGGCGACCGCCTGGTCCACGGCCAGCAGCGACGAAGCGCACGCGGCGTCGACCGTGTACGCGGGACCCCGCAGGTCCAGGCGGTTCGCGACCCGGGAGGCGGCGAGGTTGGGCACCAGCCCGATGGCGTCCTCCGGCCGGTCGGGACCCAGCCGTGCGGTGAACGCCTCCCGCACCCGCTCCAGTTGCTCCGCGTCCAGGCCCGGCACCAGCTCGCCGAGGGTGTGCACCAGCTGGCGGGCCGTGCGGACGCGCTGGTCGAGGCGGACCAGGCCGGGCGTGAGGTAGCCGCCGCGGCCGAGGACGATCCCGACGCGGTCGCGGTCGGGCAGCCGGTCGGTGCCTCCCGCGTCGGCCAGTGCGTTCGCCGCCACGTGGAGTGCGATCAGCTGGTCCGGTTCGGTGCCGGGCACCGAGGACGGCATGACGCCCCAGCGGGTGACGTCCACCTCCGCGACGGCGTCCACGAACCCGCCGCGCCGGCAGTACACGCGGTCGGCCGCCGCCGGCTCCGGTGCGCTGCCCGGGCGGTAGTAGGAGGCGTCCCAGCGGCCGGGCGGGACCTCGCCGATGACGTCGACGCCCGCTCTCAGGTTGTGCCAGTACGCGGCCAGGTCGGGTGCGCCCGGCAGCAGTACGGCCATACCGGTGATGGCGACGGGCACGGCCGGGCCGCCGGACCCGTACGGACGGCGGGTCACGTCACCACTCCGAGGCGGTCAGGACGACGGCCCGCTCCGCCGGGTCACCCCAGGCCAGCTCCCGCAGCAGGGCCAGGGCTCCCTCCTCCGGATCGATCAGCCGGACCCCGCGCCGGGCGTAGTGCCGGGCCAGCTCCGGGCCGACCATGCCGCTGTGGTCCTCGGAAGGGGCCCACGGGCCCCAGTGCACGGTCAGCGCGCGCCGCCCGGTCCGGGCCGCCCACGCGGTGCCGTACGCCTCCAGCGCGTCGTTGGCCGCCGCGTAGTCGGCCTGGCCGCGGTTGCCGAGGACGGCCGCGATGCTGCCGAACAGCACGGCGAACGACAGGTGCTCGGCCTGCGGCAGCTCCTCGACCGCCGCGAGGAGCGCGGCCGCACCCTCCGTCTTGGTGCCGAGGACGCGGCGGAAGGAGTCCTCCGACTTGTCCTCGATCAGCTGGTCCTCGACGACTCCGGCGGCATGGACCACCCCGTCGATGCGGCCGTGTTCGGAGTGGATCTCCTTGAGCGCCTGGAGCACGGCGGCCGCGTCCCGGCAGTCGGCGCTGCGGTACCGGGCACGGCCGCCGGCCGCCCGTACGGCGTCCAGCGTCGCGGTGATCTCGCGCTGGGCCAGGATCAGGTCCGCGGCGCCGTCGACGGCCGCGGGCGAGTCGTAGCGGCCGGTACGCGCGAGCAGGCCCCGCAGGGCGGTGCGGTCGCGTGCGGCGGCGGTCACCGGGTCCTCGGGCCCGCTCGGCGCCGGGGTGCGGCCGAGGAGTTCGATCCGGCAGCGGGCGGCCGCCGCCAGCACGGTCACGCACCGCGCGGTGATCCCGCGGGCCCCGCCCACGACGACCACGACGCCGTCGCGGTCCAGCCCCAGCGCCTCCGCCTCGGCGGCGCCCCCGCCGGCCGGGCCCGCGCCGGTACCGGCGAGCGGGCCGAGCGGCGCCTCGACGAGCACCGGCGCGAACCGTCCGGCCGGCGTGCGTACGACCACGGGCTCGCTGCCGCCCACGAGGAGCTCCTCCAGCAGGGCCTGCGCGGCCGCCACCGGACCGGGCGGCCCACCGGGATCGAGCGCGAGACAGCGCACCGCGACGTCCGGGTACTCGCGGGCGGCGGACCGCAGCAGCCCGTCCGTCCCGGCCGCCCGGACCCCGTACCCCGCCTCCCGGACGACCAGCAGGCGCCGCGGGGCGCCGCGCAGCACGGCCCGGACGACGGGGAAGCCGGCCGGGAGGAACGGCGGACCGCCGCTCCCGCCCAGGGCGCCCAGCACGACCACGCCGTCCGCAGGGCCGTCCGCAGGCGCCGCCGGGACCGAGTCCGTGAGCAGCGCCTCCGCGCCCCGCGCGGTCAGCAGCTCCCGCAGTTCCGCGGCGGCGCCGCGCCAGGCCCCGGAGCCGTCGCCGAGGAGCACCCACCGGGTGCCGGTGAGGTCCGCCGTCGTGCCGGCCGTGCTCGTCAGCCGGGCCCGGACCACCCGGTACCGGCGGGGGGCGGTCACGACCGGCTCCGCCGCGCCGTCGGGCTCCGTAGCCCCGTCGGGCGGCCTGGGGCCGGCAGCGCCGGCCGCCGCACCCTGCTCGCCGGGCGTGCCCGCGCCCGGTGCGGCTGCGGCGACCGCGGTCTCGGGCTGCGGGACCTGAGGTCCGGCGGTGGCGTCGGATGCGGTTGATGCGGTTGATGCGGTGGAAGTGGGGGAGGCCGTCGCGTGGGCCACGAGCCACCGGGCGATCGCGGAAGCGGTCCGCGCCCGCGTCAGCTCCTCCAGTTCCGCGTCGTCCAGCGCGGCGGGCGCGGGGCCGCCGGCCGAGGTGCCGAGGCGGCGGGCCAGCTCTCCCGCGATCTCGGCGCGCTTGATGGAGTCCACGCTCAGGTCGGCTTCCAGGTCGAGTTCCGGTTCGACCATGTCCGAGGGGTAGCCGGTGCGTTCGCTGATCAGTTCCAGGACCGCCCGCAGAACCGTTTCCTCGGAGAGCTCCCCGGACTGTGGCGCGTGTGTGCCGGCATCCGGCGCACCGCCCCCCGGTACGGGCCCCCCGGGGGCTTCGGACGCCGCGGGGCCCGGTGCGCCGGTGCCGACCGTCCACCCGGGCCCGTACTCGGGTACGGGCACGGACACGGCCACGGGCGTCTGCGCGGCGGGGCCGGGGGCCGGCCTCTCCGGCCCGCCGCCGAAGTACGCCAGCAGCACGTCGCGCTGCGCGGCGATCATCTCCCGGCTGCTGCGCAGGAACTCGGCGACCAGCATGTCCTGCGCGTCGGAAGCAGCCTCCTCACCTGGGTTCGTCGACACGGGTGCCTCCACGACTCGTCGGGCCGGCGTGAGGGCGCCGGGGAGCGGCTCGCCGGACGCGGTCCGGACGAGGTGTCCGTCCACCGTCCAGCCGGGGGTGCGCGGGGCGGGGGCCCGGTCGATGTCGACGGCGTCCCGCCCCCGGAACATCCAGTCGTTGGCCACCGGCAGTCCGGCGGCCGCCAGTCGGGCGACGGCGTCGAGGAAACCCGCCAGTCCGCTGTCGGCGCGCGGTTCCACGGCGACCACCCGGTGCGGCCGGTCACCGAGGACGTCCGCGACGAGCCGGGTCAGCACCCGGCCGGGTCCGACCTCGACGAAGGTCCGGGCACCGGCGCCGTACATCGCCTCGATCTGCGCCGCGAACCGCACCGGCGCCCCGATCTGAGCGGCGAGCTCCGCGCGCACCGACTCGGCGCCGGTCCCGTAGCGGAGGGCGGTGCGGTTGGCCCACACCTCGAACTCCGGCTCCCGCAGCGGGAACTCCTCCAGGATCCGGCCGAAGGCCGGTCCGGCCGCGGCCACGACCGGGCTGTGGAAGGCACAGGCAACCGGAAGCCGCTTCACCGCCAGCCCGGCGTCCCGCAGCCCGCGCACCGCCGCCTCGACCGCGCCGGTCGGGCCCGACAGGACGCTCTGCCGCGGCGCGTTGTGGTTGGCGACGACCAGCCCGTCCGGCAGCGGTGGGCCGCCCAGCACCCGCCCGATGTCCTCCGGTGCGGCGGCCACCGCCGCCATGGCCCCGGGGTCGTCTCCGGCCGCGTCCAGGATGGCCGCGGCGCGGGCGGAGCTCAGCCGCGGCAGCGACTCGGCGTCGACGACCCCCGCGGCGCACAGGGCGACCAGCTCGCCGTAGCTGTGGCCGGCCGCCATGTCGGGCCGGATCCCGCAGCGGCCGAGCAGTTCGTACGCCGCCAACTCCACCATGCCCAGGGCCGGCTGTGCGGCCCTGGTGTCCGTGAGGGCCCGCCGCGACTCCTCCAGGGCTGCCTCGTCGAACGCGGCGGGCGGGTACAACGCGCCGACGGCCCGGCCGCACGCGTCCGCGTCCGCGGTCATGGCCGCGCCCGTCCCCGAGCCCGTGCCCGCTGCCGCTTCCGCTTCCGGGTCGACGCCGAGCAGCCGGCCGAGGGAGGGGAAGGCGGTGAAGAGGTGGGCGGACATTCCGGGACGCTGACTGCCCTGCCCGGGGAAGAGGAAGACCGTACGCCCGATCCCTTCGCCCTCCGCGACCGCCTCGGCCGCCCTGTACACGTCACGTCCGGAGCCGGTCGGCTTCGACGCCGGCGCCGGACCGGCATCCGCCCCGAGGTCCTCCTCCACCGCTGCCCGCAGCAGGCGGCACAGGTCACCGGTGTCCTGGGCGACGAAGGCGATCCGGACGGGCCCGCGGGCCCGCGCCGCGCGGAAGGACGCGGTCGCGGCCAGGTCGCGCAGCCGCCACGGGGCGTCGCCGCGGGCGGCCGCGTCCGCCGGGTCCAGCAGCTGTGCCGCGGCCCGCCGGGCGGCCGCCGGGTCGGTCCCCCGGAACAGGAACAGTTCGGCCGGCCACTCGTCGCGGGCGTGCGCCGGCGGCGGCCCGTCCCCGCCGCGGGCGGCCAGGACCGCGTGGAAGTTGGTGCCGCCGAAGCCGAACGCGCTCACGCCCGCGTACCGCCGCCCCGGGGCGACCGGCCACGGCAGCGCCTCCCGGTGGAAGACGAAGGGGCTGGCGCCGGACTTCCAGGCCGGGTTCGGTCTCTCCAGGTGCAGGGTGGGCGGTCGGACGCCGGTGTACAGCGCCAGTACGGCCTTGATGAGCCCGGCCAGTCCCGCCGCGCACTTCGTGTGCCCGATCTGTGATTTCACCGAGCCCAGCACACAGCTCCCGGCGAGGGCGCCCGCCTCGTCGAAGACCTCCGTCAGCACGCCGAGCTCGGTGCGGTCGCCGACCACGGTCCCGGTGCCGTGCGCCTCCACCAGACCGACGTCGGCGGGGGAGACGCCGGCGCCCCGGTAGGCCCGTTCCAGGGCGGCGCGCTGGCCCTCCGGCCGGGGCGCGGTCAGCCCGAGGGAACGCCCGTCGCTGGAGGCGCCGACTCCCTTGATCACCCCGTAGATCCGGTCCCCGTCCCGTTCGGCGTCCGCGAGGCGCTTGAGGACGATGCAGGCGACGCCCTCGCCGAGGGCGATGCCGTCGGCGGCGGAGTCGAAGGCCCGGGAGCGGCCGGTCGGCGACAGCGCGTGCACCGAGGTGAAGAGGGCGTAGTCGTTGATGCCGTTGTGCAGGTCCGCGCCGCCGCACAGCATCACGTCGCTGGTGCCGAGGAGAAGCTCCTTGCACGCCACGTCCACGGCCGCCAGCGAGGAGGCGCAGGCGGCGTCCACCGTGTAGTTGGGGCCGCGCAGGTCCAGGCGGTTGGCGACCCGGCCGGCGACCACGTTGGCGAGCAGGCCGGGGAAGGTGTCCTCGGTGAGCCGGGGCAGCTGTTCGTCCAGCCCGGCGGGCACGTGCCCGTAGTAGGAGGGCAGCACGGCCCGCAGCGTGGTGGCGTTGGACAGGTCGCTGCCGGCCTCGGTGCCGAACACCACCCCGGTCCGCGAGCGGTCGAGGACTCGGCCGTCCTCGCCGTAGCCGGCGTCCTCCAGGGCGCGCCGGGACGCCTCGAGCGCGAGCAGTTGCACCGGCTCGATGCTGCCCAGGGACGCCGGCGGGATGCCGTAGCGCAGGGGGTCGAAGGGGATGCGCGGCAGGAACCCGCCCCATCGGGACGCGCTGGCCGAGCCGGTGCCGTCCGGGCCGGGGGAGCAGTGCACGTCGGGGTCCCAGCGCTCCGCCGGCACTTCGGTGACGGCGTCCCGGCCGTCCAGCACCTGCGCCCAGAACGCCGCGAGGTCCGGAGCCTGGGGGAACATGCAGGCCATGCCGATGACGGCCACGTCCAGCGGAGCCGGTGCCGGGGCGTCGGCCCCGGAGGGGAGCGGGGCCCGCCCGGCCCGCAGTGCGGCGCGCCGCCGGTCGAGGAAGGAGGCGGCCCCCTCGGTGACGGACGCGTGCAGCGCCGCGACGGTCGTGGGGGCGTCGCGCAGCACCGCCACCTGACCTGCCATGAACATCCCCTCGGCGTACTGCCGCTCCTCGTCCACCGCGGCCAGGGCGCCGCTCGCGGTGCGCTCGACGCCCTTGCTCGCCAGCCGCAGCCGGCCGACGTTCAGGCGCTCCAGCCGCTCCCACGCCTCGCGGTCGGGAACACCCTCCGCGCGCAGGCTGGCCGCGAGGTCCCGGAATCCCTCGCTGAACGGGCTCGGCACGCACCGAGTGGCGTGCCCGGGCGCCGTCCGCAGCAACGCGGTGCCCTCGGCGGCCAGCACCTGCCGCTGGAACAGGGGGCGTACGGCGCCGTGTGCGACGGCCTCCCGGGTGAACAGGTAGGCGGTGCCCATCAGCGTGCCGACCGCACACCCGAGGGCGGTGAGCGGCGCGGCCAGGACCGCCACCATGGCGGCGGAGCGGGCGTCGTGGACACCGCCGGCGAAGAACACCTCGATCTCCGGTGCGCTGCCGGGATCCTCCGCCAGGTACTCGCGCAGCACGTCGATCTGTGCCTCCCACAGCGGGAAGCTGTTGCGCGGGCCGACGTGTCCCCCGCACTCGGCGCCCTCGAAGACGAAACGGCGCGCGCCCTCGCCGAGGTACTGGCGCAGCAGTCCGGGAGAGGGGACGTGCAGGAAGGTGCGGATGCCGTCGGCCTCCAGGGCCCGGGCCTGCGAGGGCCGGCCCCCGGCGATGACGGCGTGGCCGGGTCGGTGCGCGCGCACCGCTTCGAGCTGGGCGGTACGGGTCTCCTCCGGAGCGAAGCCGAGGATCCCGACCCCCCAGGGGCGGCCGGCGAGCGCCGCGGCCGCCTCGGCGAGCAGCGTGTCGGCCTGTTCCGGGCCGGCGAGCGCCAGGGCGAGGAAGGGCAGGGCTCCGCCGTCGGAGACCGCGCGGGCGAAGTCCGCCCCGTCGCTGACCCGGGTCATGGGCCCCTGGGCGAGGGGCAGCGCGGTGCCGAGCGCCCGGCTCATGGGGGACCCGGCGCCCAGGCCGCGGGTGGCGGTGTCGTCGTCGGCCGCGGCCCGGATCGCTTCGGTGACGGCGCGGACGGCGCCGGCGGCGTCCCGGTGGCGGTCGGCGAAGCGGGCGGCGAGGAAGGCGTCCTGCCCGACCGGCAGCAGCCGGGTGCCCGGGTCGCGCCCGCCGAGCAGCTCCGTGATCCGGTCCGGGTCGTCGGGCAGTTCCGCGGCCGGCGGGGCCCCGGGCCCGCGGCGGTGCAGGAAACGGTGGCGGCCCAGCACGGTGGTCTCGGAGCCGTCCATCGACCGCAGGACGGCCGCGACGGCCGCGGGGAGCGCCGACTCCGCGAGGAGCGCCAGCTGGGTGTCGAGCACCACTCCCGCGGCGCCGCCGGCGACGGCGGCCGCGGCCGTGCCGGGCGCCATGCCCCCGCAGGCCCACACCGGGGGCCCGTCGGGGCCGGTGGCGTCGAGGAGCTGCTGCAGCAGGACGAAGGTGCTCAGCTCGCCGATCCGGCCGCCGCACTCGTTGCCCCGGGCGATCAGGCCGTGCGCACCGTCGTCCAGGGCGGCCCGGGCCTCCGCCAGATCGGTGACCTCGGCCAGCACGCGCACGCCGCCCGCGCCGGACGGCAGGTCGCCGGGCCGCGTGGCCGCCCCGACGCCCAGCAGCACGGTACGGGGCCCGCCGGCCACGTCGAGCAGCCCGGCCAGGTCGCCGGGGCGTAATCGGCACTGCGGCCCGATCCGCACCCCGTACCGGCCCGGGAGCCAGTGCCGCAGTTCGCCGAGGGCCTCACGGGCGGCCCGGTCGCCGGATCCGAGGTCCAGGACGCCCAGGCCGCCGCCGCGCGTGACCGCGGCCGCGAGGCGGGAGTCGGGTTCGCCGAAAGGGGTCAGTCCGATGACTTGCACTACCGACGTCATAATTCTCCGAATGTGCGATGGCGTTGCCCGGTGGGGGAATTTCGGCCATGACTAAGGCCGCGGGAAGGCACAAGGTCGCGCTGGCCCGGAACGGGAATTAGGGCCTTTCGGTGAACGAGGCGAAACTAGCGCCAAGTTACTGAGGGGTCAACGCTCAGTCGCTGATCCGAACCCGGCGCTGCCGAACCGGCCATCGGAGGCGGACCCCCGGCCGGCCACGGCGGATGTTCGCCGGGGGAACGCCCCCTGATGCGTCCCGTAAAACGAACGGCGCAAATACGTCGTCCTGCGGCGTACGCCGAAGAGTCGAAAAGTACTGGTCAGTAGCACCTGAACGCGTTCGGGTCGCTATCCGTGGATGTCCGAATCGAGTCGGCGGAATCCGACCCGACTGCGGAACCGACCACTTCCTGCCGGAGCGCACGAACGCACCCGTTCCCGGCAGCCCCTCCGCCCCTGGCGCTGCACGGCACCGGCCTCGACCTGGACCTGACGGCCGTGGACCTTGCAGGATGGGCAGCATGACGAGCGAACGGGCCGCGACGACCGGCCTTGCAGGGGAGGGGGAGAGCCCCCTCCCGCTTCCCCCGGGAACCATCTGGCACGCCACGGGCTCAAACGTCTTCCCCCATGCGGCGCGGGTGGAAGGGCGCTGGTGGGTCCTGCGGCTCAACGACTTCCCCGAGCACCCGCTCCACACCCTCTTCGTCGACGGCCGCTGCGTCGCCGACGTCAACGACGACCTGGCCGACTGGCGGCAGCTTGCCGACCCCTCGCTGCCCGTTCTCACCGCGCCCGAACGGGCCGAGGTCCTCGGCCTCATGGCCGGACTCGGCCCCTACGGGGCGGAACACGGCAGTCCGTGCGACGGCGACTGGTGCACGTGCGACCTCCTCACCGACGACTACGTGCGCGAGCGGGCCGACTGAAGGGGCCCGGCGCAAAGGGCCCGGGCGCGCACCCGGGCTCAGGCCGCACACCCGCCGTCGACCGGGATGTCCAGTCGGTCGGCGACGGTGGTGAGGGCCGTGCCCAGGGGGAGCGCGACCCGGGTGAGGGCGTGCGGGTCGCCGCGCGTCGGGTCCCGGTTGACGATCAGCACCGGCTTCCCGGCCCGGGCTGCCTGGCGCACGAACCGGAGCCCGGACATCACCGTCAGGGAGGAGCCCAGGACCAGTAGCGCCGCAGCCCCGCGGACCAGCTCGCGACAGTGCTCGACCCGCTCCGGCGGAACGGCTTCGCCGAAGAACACCACATCGGGCTTGAGGACGCCGCCGCAACCGGAGCAGGGCACTGCGCGGAAGTCCCCGACCTGTTCCTCGGTGAGGTCGGCGTCGCCGTCCGGGTTGACTCCGGCGGCCACCGGCTCGAAGCCCGCATTGGCCTCCTCCAGCCGCTCGGCCAGCTCGCGGCGCGGGCTGAAGGCTCCGCAGGAAAGGCAGACGACCCGGTCCAGGCTGCCGTGGAGCTCCACGACGCCCTCGCTGCCGGCGGCCTGGTGCAGGCCGTCGACGTTCTGGGTGATCACGCCCGACAGCAGGCCGCGGCTCCCGAACGCGGCCACGGCCCGGTGCCCGGCATTGGGCCGGGCGCCGCCGAAGGTACGCCAGCCGAGGTGGCTGCGCGCCCAGTACCGGCGTCGCGCCCGGGCGCTGCCGGTGAAGTCCTGGTAGGTCATCGGGGTGTGCCGGCTCAGGCTCCCGCCCTCGCCCCGGTAGGCGGGAATGCCCGACTCCGTGGAGATGCCCGCCCCACTGAGCACCAGCACACCGCCCCTGCCCAGGGCGTCGGCGACCGGCTCCAGATCCGTGGTGCCCGGCGGCAGGTCCTCGGTTGGGGTCCAGTTCAGCGTGGGACGCGTGCGCATGCCGCCCAGGGTACGGAACGGGTCCCGCCGACGCTTCCGCCGTCCACCGCGGACGGCCTTGCCGGGCGGCGGGGCGGCCGTACGGGCGGACGGCCGGGTGGGTGCGCTGTCGCCGGCACCGCGCGCCGGCCGGCGCGTAGGACCTGCCGCTGGCTCGTCCCGTTGGTTCGGCACTCCGGCCGGTGCCGGTCGCCAGGCGTGCACGGTCGGTGACCGGGCCGGGGTGTGGGCCCGTGGCCGTGCCGCTCGCCTGCCCGCAGCTGCGGGCCCTTCGGTGCCCCGCCTTCGCTAGTGCATCGTGAAGTGGCGTACATGTGTGCGTCGTTCGAAGAGTGTGGTCGTCCCGCGGGGCTGACGAGGAGATTTCCTTCAGAAAGCTTGGCGAACAGGGCTGTCGGCCCGGGCGGCCTTGAATCGCCTCTGCGAATCGGTCAGGGTTTCGAACCAGCCCCAGAAGATCCTTCGGCTCCAACGGGGTTGCACCACAACGCTTTGACGCCCCACACGTCAACACGAGGAGAACCCTCTTCATGTCAACTCACAGGCATGCCCGCGCACGCTCGCGCGGCTTCCGCATCCTGGCCGTGGCCACCGGAGTCGCCACCGCAGCCGGCGTCTGCATGCTGTTATCGCCCCTCGCCGGTGCCACCGCACCCGCAGAGGGAACGGTGTACGGGCTCGGCGCCCCGGGGGCACTTCCCGGCAGCTACATCGTCATCCTCGACCAGAACGCGGACAAGCAGGCCCTCGCCAAGAAGTACGGCGGCGAACTCAAGCGCACCTACACGTCCGCGGTCAACGGCTTCTCCGCATCCGGGCTCTCCGAGACCGGAGCCAAGCGCCTCGCGGCCGACCCGGCGGTGTCCAAGGTCGTCCAGAACAAGAAGTTCTCCATCAACACCACCCAGGACGACCCGCCGTCCTGGGGCCTCGACCGCATCGATCAGACGGAGACGGCGGGGGACAAGAAGTTCACCTACCCCGACGCGGGCGGTGAAGGCGTCACGGCGTACGTCATCGACACCGGCGTCCGCATCACCCACAAGGACTTCGGGGGCCGGGCAGAGCACGGCTTCGACGCCGTGGACAACGACCAGAGCGCCGACGACGGCAACGGGCACGGCACGCACGTCGCCGGAACCATAGCCGGCCGGTCGCACGGGGTGGCGAAGGCGGCGAAGATCGTCGCCGTCCGCGTCCTCGACGACAACGGGTCGGGCAGCACGGAGCAGGTCGTCGCCGGGATCGACTGGGTGACACAGCACCACAGCGGCCCCTCCGTGGCGAACATGAGCCTCGGCGGTGGTGCCGACGAGGCGCTCGACGAGGCCGTGCGCCGTGCGATAGCGGCGGGGGTCACCTTCGGGGTCGCCGCGGGCAACGAGTCGAGCGACGCCGGACAGGGCTCGCCCTCCCGCGTCCGGGAGGCGATCACCGTGGCCTCCAGCACCGCCGCCGACGCCCAGTCGTCGTTCTCCAACTTCGGATCCGTCGTCGACCTGTACGCACCCGGGTCGGACATCACCTCCACCTGGAACGACAGCGACACGGGCACGAAGACGATCTCCGGTACGTCCATGGCGACCCCGCACGTCGTGGGGGCGGCCGCGCTGTACCTGGCCGGCCACAAGGACGCGACCCCGGCGCAGGTCGCGGAGGCGCTCACCGCGGCCGCGACCCCGGGGAAGATCACCAACCCGAGCAGCGGTACGCCGAACAAGCTGCTGAAGGTGTCCGACCGGTAGCCGGATCACCTTCGTGGCCTGATCCGCCCGCACAAGCACCGGGGCCGCCGCACCTGAGGGGGGATGCGGCGGCCCCGGCCGTGCGGGGGCCTTCGCCCGCCCGACCGCGACCAGGACGCCGAGCCGCAACGGCTGCTCGCTCTCGGCGCCAGGCCCGCCGACGTGGGTCGGACCGGTACCGCGAGCTGGCACGTCCGGTCGGGAGGAGGTTCAGGAACCGGTGGTGGCGCGGGCGGAGCCGGTGCTCGTGCCGTTGGCGGTGCCCAGGAAGCACGTGACCTCGCGGTCGCCGAGGGCCCAACTGCTGGACTGCGGGTAGTAGTAGAAGACCTCCAGCGTCTTCGGCAGCTTCGCGGCGTTGCCCACGTAGTCGGTCAGCGCCTTCCCGCCGCACTTCTCCTCGGCGGCCGCGGCGGCCTTCGCCGTGCCGGGGAACGGGCCGTCCTCCAGGTCGAAGACCGCGTACGCCTCACCCTCGTGGGGCTGGTCGCAGGGCACCGTCCGCACCGAGAAGCGGGCCTGGGTGCCCTCCTTCTCCTGGGTCTTCGCCAGGTCGTCCTCCGTGTTGAAGCAGTCGCCCTTGCGGATGTCCTGTACGTCGCTGGAGCCGGGGGTGGTGACCTGGCCGCTGGTGTCGCGCCGCGGCTCAGGGTCGACGCCCATCGCTCCGGACAGCCCGATGACCATCACGACCACGTAGAACGCGATGGTCGCCGCATGGATGACGATGGCCGCTACGGCCAGCCCCTTGCCCTTCTCGCCGCCCTTGCGGATCTGGGAGAGGGCGACGATGCCGAGGATCAGCGGGACCGTCGGGATCGCGCAGACGAGCGACATCACGAACGCAACGACGGCCAGCACGTTGGTCTTCTGTGGCGGCGCGTACCAGCCCTGCGGACCGCCGTACGGCGGCGCCGCCGGCCCGGCCATTCCGGGATGTCCCGGCTGGCCGGGCTGCCCGTACGGCCCCGGCTGCGGGTACGGCTGAGGGGACGACGGTGGCTGCGGGGGTATCGACATGCGCGTGGTGCTCCTCGCGAGAGGGTGGGACGTGGCCAACAGCCGGCGGTGACGCCGCCGGGTGGGGGACTGATGGGCGGATGATGTTCGGATCGGCCGCGCCCCAGTATCCCCCGGCCGGAGGAAGGGGCCGGTCCATTCGAGGACGGGCAGACGACCGCAGTCTTCGGGGCAGTGCGGGCGATACGGGCCGTACAAGGGATACGCGGGCCGCGGGAGTCCCGGGAGCTAAGGGCGTTCGAAGAGCTGGAGGACGCCCCCGACGGAGAAGCACAGGGCGCCGGTCAGGGTGCCCCAGTTGGCGATGGCCACGTTGACCAGGCTGCCGGTGCTCGGCCTGGTGTACGCGGCGAGCGCGGACAGCATGAAGAGGGCCGACCCGAGCTGGTTCACCGTGACGATCCACCAGCCGAGGTCGCGCGGCAGCAGGCGGAGCCGCCCGTGGCAGACCTCGATCAGGGCGAGGTGCCCGGATGCCAGGAACAGCAGGCAGCCCACCAGGTCGGGTACCCAGACCATCCGGTTGACCTGCTGGACGCTCAGCCCCTGCTGGAACGAGTCCAGCAGGTTCACGCCGAACACCAGCGTGCCCGTGAACAGGAGGAAGGCGCTCAGCCAGTCCAACCGCATCGGCTCGTAGCTCCACCACCGCCAGCGGCGGGTGGCCAGTAGGCGGTTGTCGACCGTGTGGCGGGGCGCGTTGACCGCTTGCAGGAGCGAGACGTAGCCGCCGGTGTTGAAGAAGAGTCCGCCGACGAAGTAGATCGACGCGCTCTGCGTGGCGTCGCCGGATCCGAACTGGGCGACGCCGGCGCCGGCCGCGAAGAGGGCGCCTCCGATGAAGAACGCGGTCGCGGCGATGGCGTTGAGCCTGCGCAGGCGCCCGATCGAGACCTCGTCGGCGCGGGCGTGCAGGTCGTGTTCCGCCCCCGGTGTACGGATGGCGAGGGTTCCTCGCCGCCGGGCGGGACGCGACTCCCAGACCGCTGTCCCGCCATCGGTCAGCTGCCAGGTGACCCGGGTGGTGAACGGTCCGAAGCCCTCGACGCGCTGCTCGGGTTGCGTCACGGGCCGAGCCTAGAGCGCCGGGCGGCCCGCCCCGTGGACGAAACGCCGCCCTTCGGGGGCAGCGCGACGCGCCCGTCGTCTACCTATATGCTTTAGGTAAATGCTTGATGGATGTAGGAAGGTTTCGGGGAAGAGGATGAGGGGGCGTCATGGCCGGACGGGTCGGGCTCACAGCGGATCGGCTGGTACGTGCGGGGGTGGACCTGGCGGATGAGATCGGGTTCGAGCACGTGACGCTCTCCGAACTCGCCCGGAGGTTCGACGTCAAGGTCGCGAGCCTCTACTCGCACCTGCGCAACTCCCACGACCTGAAGACCCGGATCGCACTGTCCTGCCTGGAGGATCTCGCCGACCGGGCCGCCGACGCCGTCGCCGGACGCTCAGGCAAGGACGCCCTCGGCGCGTACGCGGACGTCTTCCGCGACTACGCCCGGGAGCATCCCGGCCGCTACACCGCGACGCAGTTCCCGCTCGACACCGACACCGCCCTCGCGAGCGCCGGAGTACGCCACGCGCGGATGACACGGGCCATCCTGCGCGGCTACGACCTGGCGGAGCCGGAACAGACCCATGCCGTCCGCATGCTCGGCAGCGTCTTCCACGGCTACGTCAGCTTGGAGAAGGCCGGCGGCTTCAGCCACAGCTCCCCGGACAGCCAGGAGAGCTGGGACCGCATCATCGACGCCCTCGACGCCCTGCTGCGGGCCTGGCCCACACCGTGAGTGCCCACCCGCCGTCCGCCCCAGCCCCCACACCCCCACGCACACGCACACCCGCACCAAGCCACAGGAGTCCGCTCGTGTCCCCGGCCGCACACTGGATCACCACCCCGCTCACCGACTCCCTGGTGCGCGGCGCCATCGAGCTGGAGCGCACCGCGCAGGGACTGCTGCCGCACCGGCTGCCCGCCCGGGCCCGGGCCCAGTGCGCCGACGGACAACTCGCCATGGCCGAGGCCCAGCCGTCCGGCGTACGGGTCGCATTCCGCACCCGGGCCACTGCGGTCGAGCTCGAGACCGTACCCACCAAACGTGTCTACGCCGGTGCCCCGCCCCGCCCGGACGGCGTGTACGACCTGCTGGTCGACGGCCGCCTCACCGCGCAGGGCAGCGCAGACGGCGGCAACACCCTCGCCGTCGACATGACGGACTGGAGCACCGAGTACCGCCCGGGCCCACCGGCGACCGTCCGCTTCACCGGCCTGCCCACCGGGGCGAAGGACGTCGAGATCTGGCTGCCCCACGACGAGACCACCGAACTCGTCGCGCTGCGCACCGACGCCCCCGTCGAGTCGCTGCCCCTCCGCGGCCGCCCCGTCTGGCTGCACCACGGCAGTTCGATCAGCCACGGCTCCAACGCCGCGAGCCCCAGCACCACCTGGCCCGCCCTCGCCGCCTCGCTCGGCGGCGTCGAACTGCTGAATCTGGGCCTTGGCGGCAGCGCCCTGCTCGACCCGTTCACGGCCCGCACGATCCGCGACACCCCCGCCGACCTGATCAGCCTCAAGCTCGGGATCAACGTGGTCAACCTCGACCTGATGAGGCTGCGGGCCTTCGGCCCGGCCGTGCACGGTTTCCTCGACACGGTCCGCGAAGGCCACCCGACGGCACCTCTGCTCGTCGTCTCGCCGATCCTGTGTCCCGTGCACGAGGACACCCCGGGCCCCGGCGCGGTCGATCCGGACTCCCTCGCCACCGGGCAGCTGAAGTTCCGGGCCACGGGCGACCCGAGTGAGGTGGCGGGCGGAAAACTGACCCTTACCGTCATCCGGGACGAGCTGGCCCGCATCGTCCGCGAGCGCCGTGCCGACGACCCGCACCTGTACCACCTCGACGGGCGCGAACTGTACGGACCGTCGGACGCGGCCGCCATGCCACTGCCCGACAACCTCCATCCGGACGCCGCGACCCACCGCCTCATGGGCGAACGCTTCGCCCGGCACGCCTTCACCACCGGCGCCCCGCTCGAACGGCCCGCCGACCCCCACCTGCACTCGCCGGTGGCTCAGTGGGGTCCTGGGCCCTGTTCGTAGTACGCGCGCAGCCGGGGGCTGCGCATGGCGGGCATCCGGACGAGGGTGTCCGTGAAGGCGCGGTGGTGGGGGAGCAACGGGTACCAGGGCCCGGGCGCCGACGCGTAGTCGTCGCGCAGGACACCTTCCGGCAGCCTCCCGGTCGCCGGCAGCGGTGAGGTTTCCCCGGGGTGGACGAGGTACGCCCAGACCCCGCTGTCCAGCGGCACCACCACCGCCTCCTCGTCGCCGGGCGGCCGCCACGGCTCGCCCGTCAGCGGGTGGCGCGGGACGAGGAGGACGTCGGGACGCGGCCGGGGCGCGGGGACCCCCGGGCCGGCGAGCCCCACGGACTTGGCCGCCGGCCCGGCCGGGAGGTACCGGGACACGGCGGCGCCGAGCAACTCGGCGACGGGACCCGCCGGAAGGCGCACCGGACAGCCCTCGGAGACTGCCACGAGGTGGGCCAGCGCCACTCCGACCGCCGCCTCCCAGCGACGGCTCCACCACCCGTCGGGGTCGACGGGCGGGACGCGGTGCTCCGGGTGCTCCAGGTCCGCCCAGTCCGGTGGTGGGCCCGCCGGGAGGCCGGACGGGAGGCGGTGGACCGCGTCGGGCTCCAGCCACACCGTCTGCCAGAGCCCGCAGTCGTCCATGCGGGTCGCCACCGCCCGACCGCAGGCCACGCACGCCAGGTTGGGACCGGCCCGGCCGTCGACGCCCCGGCAGTAGCCCTCGCACTTGTCGAGGACCAGCGCCATGCCGCGGGAGTCGCCGGGCGCGATGACGATCCTGTCCCGCGCCCCGAAGGACACGGAGTACACGGGCGCGTACACCCCCTGGCCGGCCGCCCCGGCCTCTCCGATCTCGTCCCACAACCGCCAGGGCGGTCCCGAGGGTTGGGGGTCGACGGCATACGTCCCCGGTTCCATCAGCGGGGGATGCAGTTCCTCCCATCCCCCGTGGTGGGTGTGGACGGGGAGGGCGACCCGGGAGAGCGGCGCCGTCAGCTCCGCGCCGCACCCGGCGCACGTGAACACGTCCAAACGAGCTCCCTCTCCCGCCAGTACCTCGGCGATCTTCCGGGACTCCCGCCGGCCGGTCCACCGGATTTCGCCCGGTCGGGCCGCGAGGTGTCAGACCATGAGCAGCAGCCGCGTCTGCGGCACCAGCTTCCGGTTCACGCTGGTGCTCTGCACGAAGATCGTGAAGTCGTCGTTGTGGTCCGGCTTGAGGCGCACTTCCGCGTCGGGCAGCCCGAGCAGGGCCCGGGCCTGCGGGCCCGTGTACACCCGGTCCGTCTTCTTCTCCAGCACGGCGATCTGCTTGCGCGCCTGGACCTTCTCCGACTTGCTCAGCTGATAGAACGCGCAACCCGTGCGGTAGGTGTGTCCGGACTCTATGACCCATTCCCGGATGGCCGCGTCGCGAGTCACCGGAACGAGGTGGTATTCCGACGGATTCGCCGGGGTGAGACCGGCCGCCTCGATGGTCTCCTTGTTGACCGCTTCCGCCCCCGTGGAGAACACCGCCCGAGATCCCCGGATTCCCTTGGTGCGGCCCACCATGAATTTCTCGGTGGCCTCCCTGATGACCTGTCCGGCCTCCTCCAGACCCTGCGTGCTCGTGGCGTCCCAGATGGCCACGTTGTCCTTCGGGAAGCCGCACTGCACCGCCTCGCGCTTGCCCATCTGGTCCGGCACCAGGACGGCCAGCGTCCAGTTGTCCTCCTGCGTCTCGATCATCCGGGCCACGGCCTGGACGAGTTCACGCGGGCTCCTGGCAGGAGCGCCGGGGCAGCGGTGACTTGCGTTCTCCTGCCCGTCGGTCAGCACGAACGTCAGGAAGCTGTGGTCGCCGTACAGCTGGGCCGTCTGCGCCAGCTCCTGCTGCGACTTCAGCGTGGCGGCCAGCAGGGCCGTCATGCCGCCGACCCGGTACAGCTGCTTCAAGGACGGCATGCGCAGCACGTCCTTGTCGTAGATGACGCACTCCACCTCGTCCGCGAAGACGTACACCGTGACACGGGTTTCCTGGTCCAGTTCCTCCGACCGGCGCGCCAAATAGGCGATTTGCTGGTCGGCGACTTCGACGACCTTGCGGCTCAGCTTCGTCATCGACGAACTGGCATCCAGCACAAGAGCAACGTGATTGATGTAGTTCTGGTTTCCGGACATGGCCGCTCCCCCTTTTTCCGATTCGATGCTTCGATCCTCGCACCCACCACTGACAATCGACCGCGGACTGCGCGTCGAGCCCGGAGAGGGAGCCGGGATCCGGGCCCGTCCGAGCGGTTTTCGGATCTCCACGCGGTGGCACCCTGCACGTACGGCACGGCGAACGGGGGCGGAGCAGTGATGCAGGTCGTGGGGTCGTACGCGTGGACCCAGGCGGCGATGGAGGAGATGCGCATCCAGGCCCTCTACCCCCTCCGCGACCAGATGAGGGCCGAGCGCATGCGGGCCGGCAACCGGCCCGCCACCACCAGAAGACGAGGTCCTGACCATGCGTAGGCTTCTCACCGGCATCACCCTGGCCACCGCCGTCGTGGTCGCGGTTCCCGCCGCCGCCGCATCAGCTGCGCCGGCGTCCGCGGCGCGGGACTCCGCCGTGCGCGCGAGCGCGAGCCTGCGCGGCTGGGCCCAGCTCGACCCGCACGGCCCCGTCGCCGATCCGAACGAGACGCTCACCATGAGCGTCGATGCCCACGCCGTCCCCCGGCCGGGCGACCCGCAGGCCGACCCCGCGAAGTCCTGGGGACACGCAACCGTCACCCACGCGTTCCGCGAGAACGGGAAGTGGAAGGGCACGGTGCGGGTCGAGGTCAGCGTCGACTGCCTCACCCTGAAGGGAGGGAGCGACGCCGTCCTCACCGGCACAGCCGAGTCGGTGACGTACACCGTCCCGCCGGGAGGAACCCGGCCGCACTTCCCGGAGAACTGGCACCCGGAGGTCGCCTTCGGCTTCCACCGTGACGACGAGGGGCGCCACCGGATCGCCTGGAGCGGCATACCGGAGAACCAGGAGGCGCTGCCCGTCGCCACCCGCTGCACGACCCCGGCCGGGAACGCCCCGGACCTCCACCTGGTCCGCCGAGGCTTCACGCTGAAGTAGCGGTCGGCGAGGCCGGGTCGGGGGTCGGCCGAGACCGGGTGGAACCGGCCGGCGACAGCTGTGGAGCCGGTGGGAGAGCTGGGGCGGGAGAGGAAAAACGCGAGTGGTGAGGCTGGCAGGACACCCTGATGGGCGTGGGGCCGGCATGCGCACTCGTCCGGCCATGGGGACAGGGTCTGCCCCAGCGGCTGTGCTCAGCCCGGCCTGGGCGGTAACGCTGCTGATCCCCCTACGGCCTACTGACCGCTGCACTCGGCCCCACCAGGGCGATCCTCACCAGGGCGATGGTCCGGGCCGGTCCGCCGCGTTCAGCGAGCGGCGGCCGGTCCGACAATCGGTTTGGGGCTGTGGGCGTGCCCTCAGGCCCAATGCCCGCGGTGATCTCCACTGCCGACGAGCTGCTCGCCGCCCTCGACCCCCTGTCGCACTCCGCCCGGCTCAGGTACACCGCCGTCACCGCCCGCCGGCTCGCCGCCCGAGGCGAACTACGGCCCCTGCCCACCACTCTGGACGCGCTCGGCCCCTACGAGCGCCGCCTCGCCGCGCTGGCGGCCATGACCGCCGGTGAGGTCGAGCACGTAGCGGCCCGGCTCGCCGACCGTGACCCGGTGGTCCGCCGGTACGCCCTGCACGGCGCCCGGCGACTGCCGGTTCCCGACGCCGCCGTCGAGGCCGCGTACGACGACGCGCCCGCCGTGGTCCGCGCCGACCTGGCACGGCTGCTGCGCGACGGGCGGCGGTCCGCACTCGCCGAGCGGATGCTGCTCCGGGCGCGCACCGAGTACGGCGACCGGGACGCGGCCCGCCTGCTGCCGGGCTGCTCGACGGAGTTCACCGCGCGACTGCTGCCCGAACTCGCCGCCGCCATCGCGTTCGAGGACTGGAGCACGCTGGCCGTCCGTCACCCCTTCGCGGTCCTCGACCACGCGGAACGCGAACTCGGAGACCGGCCCTCCGAGCGGTTGCGCGACCCCTGGTGGCGGCGGCACGCCACCGGGATCGCCGCTGCCCTGCCCGCCGCGCGGGCCGCGTGCTGGACCTGCTGGAGCGGTACGGCCCCGACGACCTGCCCGGTCCGGTGCACGACCGGCTGGGCGACCTCGTCGCCGTGGACGCCGAGCGCGTCACGGCCTGGCTCGCCGCCCCCGGCCGTACGGCCGCGCGGTGGGAAACGGACGCCCGGCCGGGCGGTCCTGCGGCGGCTTGCGGCGGCTGATCCGCCGTCCCCGCCCGGGCTCGGCGCCCGGTGGTTCCACCGCGACGCCTTCCGCGTCCTGCTGCGGTCGGTGCCACCGGGGCGCCGACCCGGCTTCGTCGACGCCGTCGTCGCCGCCGGCGATGCACGCAGGAGTGTCCGCGCACGACCGGGTGCTCGCCCTGCTACCGGCCGACGAGCGGCACGCCAGGACCCGTGCCGGGGTCGAGGCGCTCCGCGCCGAACGCCGCACGGGCTGGGAACTCTGGAGCCTGCTCGCCCGCTGCCACCCGCCGAAGACCGCCCCGAACTCCTGGCCGCCCTCGGTACCGGTGACGCCGACGAGCGCGGGACGATCTGGGACCGGCTGGTCGAGAAAGCCGGCCACAGCCGTGATCCGGGGCAGGTCGCGGAGGTCCTCGCGCTGGCCGCCGGCCGCTTGGTCAACGAGCGCGACCCCGTACGCGGCGAAGCCCTGTCCGCCTTCGCCGACCTGCCGGCGCCACCGACGGCAGCGGCCCTCGAAGCCCGTACGATCACCCCGGCCGCCGGGGCCGCACGGATCCGAAGCCCTGGAACGGCTGTGTCTGCACGGGCTGCGGGCGCGGGACTGCTCTCCCATGACCCGGGACACGATCCGGACCCCGGCCGTGTCCCTGCTCACCGCCGCCGCGGAGGGGAGCCGGACGCCGACGCGGGGAAGCCCGCTCGGAAGGCGCGGCGGTGCCGCTCCCGGCGTTGTCGGCGCCGGGTGACACAGTGCTCCGCGTGAACGAGAACATGCACGGAGCAGCGTTGGTCGACCGGGTGATCGAGCAGGTCAGGCAGCACGGCTGGCCCACGTCGGACGCGCCGGACATCAGCGAACCGGTACCGCTGGCACCGGAGGCCATCGACCGGCTGAGGCTGCCCGGCGGCAGGGCACTGCCGCCGAGCCTGCGCCGCTGGCTGGCGTTCGACAGCTCCTGGCTGTCCGACGTCGGCTGGTACGACGACCCGCGGGAACCCGTCTTCGGCGACCGGGGCCTGGGCGCGACGACGGAGTCGATGTACGGCTGCGGGGACGTCATGGTCGGGATGTTCGCCGACTTCGAGGAGCTGCTGCCCGCGGTGTGCCTGCCACTCGTCGGCGGCAGCGACTCGCGCCGCCTGCTCTACCTGGGCGAGCCGGACTCCACGGGGGAGTACCCGGTCCTGGTCACCGACGTCGACGACCTGCCGTACGTCGCCGTCATGTACCCCGGGCTCGACGTCTACCTCGCCGACCTCGCCGAGGTCCTCGACCTGGACTTCGACACCTACACCTCGCTCGCCGAGCACTCCGAGTACGGGGCGAGGATGCGTGAGCACGCCGAGAACACCGGACTCGGCCCCGACGGCATGGAGTTCCCGGACCTGGACCGGCCCGACCAGTAGTCCCTCACCGGCGCGCCCCCGTGGTACGGGTGCGGCCCCCGTGCCCCGCCCCTACCGTGGAACTCGGATCCCGGGAGGCATCGTGGCGTACCGGTTCTGCGACAACGATCAGTTCGACTTCGAGGTGAAGGTGCTCCTCGGGGCAGCGTGGCAGAGAGGGGCGGATCCGGGAGAAGTGCTGGCGACCGCCGCCGCCCTGGCCGACGCGGACGGCCGCAAGTGGTTCGACACCTGGACCGACCTGGGCCGCAGGGTCCGGACGGACGGCGAGCTGGCGGCGGCCGCCGGCCGGTCCACGAGCGCACGGGACGCCTGGTTGCGGGCGGCCGGCTACTTCGGGACGGCCCAGGTCGCGGCGGACGCGCTGGCCGACGAGGGCCGGCTCCTGGCGGTGTTCCGGGAGCACCGGGACTGCTTCGACCGCTTCGCCGCGGCATGGCATCCCGCGGCGGAGCGGGTGTCGGTGCCGTACGAGGGCACGGCCCTGCCCGGCTACCTCTTCACGCCGCGCTCGGGCGCCGGCGGCGCGGGTGCGCCCACCGTGATCGTGAACAACGGGAGCGACGGGCCGGTGAGCGCCGCCTGGACGATGCTCGGCGCGCCGGCCGTGGCACGCGGCTGGAACGTGCTCCTGTTCGACGGCCCCGGACAGCAGACGATGCTGTTCGAGCACGGGATGCGGTTCCGGCCGGACTGGGAACACGTGATCACTCCGGTGGTGGACTTCCTGCTGGCCCGCGCCGACGTGGCCACGGACCGGCTGGTGCTGGCCGGCATCAGCCAGGCCGGCTACTGGGTGCCCCGGGCCCTGGCCTTCGAGCACCGGATCGCGGCGGGAGTCGCCGACCCCGGCGTGGTCCGGGTGGCGGACAGCTGGTGGCACAACTTCCCGCCGGAGCTGCGCGCCCTGTACGACTCGGGCGACCGGGACGCCTTCGACACGGCGGTGCGCGAAGGCCTCGCGGAGGACCCGGGGTTCGCGGCGTACTGGCGCTGGCGGGCCAAGCCGTACGGCATCGACTCGCCGTACGACCTGCTCACCGAGGTGGGCCGGTACGACCTGGCCGGCGTGCTGGACCGGATCACGGTGCCGCTGCTGGTCACCTCGCCGGAAGGCGAGCAGTTCTGGCCGGGCCAGGCGCGAGAGCTGTACGAGGCACTGCCGGGCGACAAGGGGTTCGTCGAGTTCGTGGCGGCCGAGGGCACCGACCTGCACTGCGAGCCGCTGGGACGGGCGTTGTTCGAGCAGCGGGTCTTCGACTGGCTCGACGAGCGCCTGGAGGCCGCGGGCTAACCCCGCTGCCCGCACTGCGCGAGCCCGGCCGGGAGGTGTCACCATGGCACGTGCCGGTAGTCCTTGAGGAGGACGCCGCGGAGGGGTGGACCCGCCTCTCCCTGCACGATGGGGTGGTAGATGCGGGCTGCGCCGTCGACGATGTCCAGCGGCGGGCGCCATCCGGTGGAGGCGTGCCGTTCCCGCGCGGGGAGGGGCTTCTCGTCGGTGACCCAGCCGGTGTCGACGCTGCAGGTGTGGATGCCTCGGGAGGCGAGATCGGCGGCGCTGGTGCGCGTGAGCATGTTCAGGGCCGCCTTGGCCATGTTGGTGTGCGGATGGTCGCTGGTCTTGTTGCGGACGGTGAACTGGCCCTCGACGGCCGAGACGTTGACCAGGTAGCGGTGCCGGTGCGGGGAGGCGTCGAGCAGCGGCAGCAGGCGGTCTGCGAGCAGGAACGGCGCGACGGCGTTGACCAGCTGGACTTCCAGCAGTTCGACGGGGTCGACCTGGCCCGACCGCAGCGTCCAGGAGTTGGTGGCGGACGTCTCGGTCAAACAGGCCCGCCTCGTCGACGGCGTCGTGCGGCGGCAGGGCGGCCGCCGCCGCGGCAGCCGGGTCTGCGGAGCCGGCCGCGGTGGGGTGCGTCGGGGGCCGGGGAGTGAGTTCCGTGGTCCACGGCCGGGGTGCCGTGCGGGGGCCGGGGCCGAGGAATCCCGGAGCGGTCCAGACCTGAGCCGTGGGGAGCGGGGCCCGGTCGGTGGTCTCGGCGGCGACGAGTGCGCTGTAGGCCCGGGGCGAGCGGCGCAGGGTCCGGGCCGCGTTGTCGACCAGGACGTCCAGGGGGCGGCCCTGCGCGAGCAGGTGGTCGGTGAGGGCCAGGACCTGCCGCGGATCACGCAGGTCCAGGGCGGCGACGTGGAGCCGGTGCCACCAGTCGGAGGCGCCGGGTGCTGCTGCGAAGCGGCGTACTGCGTCGCGGGGGAAACGGGTGGTCACGGTGAGCTCGGCCCCGTCCCGCAGCAGCATCAGCGCCGCCTGGTAGCCGATCTTCACGCGTCCGCCGGTCAGCAGCGCGTGCCGGCCGGTCAGATCGGTGCGGGCCGTGCGCCGGGTGAAGTTCTCGTCCGCGCACGGGGGGCACAGCCGGTGGTAGAAGTGGTGGACCTGCCGGTAGTGGTTCTTGCAGACGTAGCAGCGTTGTGGGCGGTTCAGCAGCTCCCGAGTGGTCAGGCCCTGCCGGGCGGGGGTGGGGCTGTGGGTGGGCAGCGCGGCGTCCATGGTGCGGTCGGGGGCGCCGGTGGCGGCGGTGGCGAGCAGTTTCGCGTCGGCCGCAGCCCGGTTCGCACGTGTCTGAGCGCGGCGCCGGTGGCGGCCGTCGCGGACGAAGGCGCCGGCTGCCCGTTCCAGGAGTCGGCGCTGGGCGTCGTCCGCGGGGAGTTGTTGCGCCTGGTGCAGCAGTTCCAGGCAGGTCTGTATGAGACCGCTGTCCATCGGCGTACCTGCGGCGGGAGTCGTCGGAACAGCTGACTGCACAGAATTCCCTACCAGAAACTCGCACATGTGGGGTACGGGCGGATCGGTGACCGCCCGTGCTGCGGGACAGGGTGCTGCACCCGGGCGGACCGGGGAGTCGGGGGCGCACCGGGTGGCGCGCCGCCACGTCCTCCTCGTCCGGGTCCCAGGCCGGGAGCCGGTCGAAGACACGACGGTCGCCGTTGAGCTTCTGGGAGTCCACCGGAACGCCGGAGGTGTCGGCCGCGTCCACGTGTCCGCCAGATCGCACAGCGTCCACTCGGGGCGGGTCGGCACCTGCGCGTCGGGGCCGGGCGCGCGGGATGTCGCGGTGCGGAAGGCGGTTGACCCGTCGCCGATCGGCCGCAGCAGAGCGAAGAGCTCCGGAGTGCTTCTCACCCCGGCTGTCTATCACCGTACTTCGGTGCCCGAACAGCGGTTTTCGCGGCGGGGTCAGTGGTCGTGCCGGGTGCCGTGCTCCAGCCGCCGGGGGCGGACGGTGCCGGCGGTGGCGTCGACGGGCATCAGGCTCGTCCGGCCGCCGGGCCCCGTCGCGGTGAAGGCGATACCCAGGCTCTGGCACATGCGGTGGGCGCGGGCCAGGGCGCTGAACGTCATGGGGGAGGGGGCGCTCGTCGGCAGGTGGATCGTGACCTGCCGCGGGTTGTGCGCGTGGACGAGGGCCTCGATCTGGAAGGCGGCTGCGGACCGGTTGGTGACGTCCAGCTCGTGGGGGATCTCCACGTGCAAGGTGTCTTCGGTGATGTGGTGACTGATGACCATGGCCTGCCTCCCGCCCACCCGGCTCCGACGGCACGGCCGCAGGACGGGCGTGCCCGTACCAGTGTGGGACACGCGTCCGGGGTGGGCGAGCCGGGGACCCGGGTCGTGTCCGGTGGGGTCAGGCGGTGCGGCCGATGTGCCGGAGGACTATGGTCGCGGCCGCGTCAGTGATCTCGTACAGGATCCGGTAGCGGCCCACGTGCGTGCGCCGCAGGTCGGGAGAGCCGTACGCGACGGTGCCGTGCGGGCGCGGGCGGGCGGCGAGCAGGTCCACGGACCGCAGGAGCTGGCGCAGTCCTTCGGGATCGTCGCCGAGGAAGCGCGTCGCCGTGTCGACGACGGCCTCGTCCCAGACGATCGCGTACACCATCGCCGTTTCCTTCGTCCCACCGTGCTCCGGTCGGTGGCCGGGCGCCGTCCCGGATCCCCTTCCCCCGGTTCCGTGCCCGTATGCCTGCCGGCGGGAGGGGATCCGACAGGGCTTGACCCGAAGACTGGTTAGGTGCCATATTATTTTTCGTGACTACCCAGCGTCCCGACGCCGAACTCGGCGCCCCCACCCTCGATCAGGCCCGCCGTCAGATCGCCCGCTACGGCCTCGTGGCCGATCCGCAGGCGGTCCTGGTCGCGGCGCGGCTGATGGCGGCCGGCGCCCGGATAGGCCAGGCCGGGGAGGTGCACTTCGGCCGGTTCGGCCTCTCCACCGGCCGCTACCGGCTACTGGCCGACCTTGAGGACCATGGCGGCGAGAAGTCGCCTTCCCAGCTCGCGGCGAGCCTCGGTGTCTCGCGGGCTACCGTGACGGGCCTCGTCGACGGCCTGGAGCGGGAGGGCCTGGTGGCCCGCCGCCCGTCGGTCGACGACGGGCGCGGCAACGTGGTGATCCTCACCGCGCGCGGCGCCGACAAGCTGCGCGACCTGGCGCCGGAGCACTTCACCCGGATGCAGGCACTGGTCGGCGGGCTCTCGCCCGAGGAGCGCACCACCTTCCTCGACCTGTTGGCCCGGGTGGTTGCGGGCGTCGACGCACTCACCCAGGACTGACCGCAGGACGCGGGAGGATCGCGGGGCTGACTGACCCCGCTCGGGCGGGCCGCCGGCGGCCCGCCTCCCTTCAGCCTCAATAGTTAGGCACCTAAGCATAGATAGTTAGGTGACTAATCAAAGACCTAGAGAGGGCAACCCATGAGCAAGAAGATTCCCGGCGCACCCCCGCCCTTCGTCCTGTGGCGCGAAGTCCTGGTCGCCTACGCCATGCCCGCCGTCACGGCGGGTGTCGCCGGAGCGGTCACCCGGCAGCCGCAGCTGGCAACGGCGGCGCTCACCACCATCGGCGGTACGTCCGCCCTCGTGGCCGCCCTCCTCGGCGCCACGTTGCGGCGCCGGCCCGCCCGTCCCCGGGCAGCCCGGACCCCACGCCCGCTCGCCGCCGCCGCCCTGGGGCTGGCCGCGGCGGCGGTCGGCCTTGCCGTCGGCCTGGCCGCCGCCCGCTGGCTGCCGCAGCTCCCGGACCTCTCCGGCAGCCCGTGGCCGCGCCGGCTGCCGGTCGACCTGGCGGTCTCCTCGGCCATCGCGGCCACCGTCACCACCTGGCGCTGGCGCGGCAGCCGCCCGACACGCGCACCGGAGCTCCGGCTCCCCGCCCCACCCCGACCCGAAAGGCAGACATCGTGATCGTCGTCATGGGCGCCGGTGGCGCCACCGGCAGCGCCACCCTGCGCAGCCTCGCCGCCCTCGGCGCGCCGAGCCGCTCCCTGAGCCGCGACCCCGCCCGCCTGGCCGCCGCACTCGACGCGCACACGCTCGCCCGGACCGCGCCCCTCGCGGCCGACGCCGCCGACCCGCAGTCCCTGCGGGCGGCCTTCCGTGGCGCACACCAGCTCTTTCTCACCATGGCCAACGGCCCGCACCAGGTCCGGTACGAGCTGAACGCGATCGAGGCGGCCGTCGACTGCGGGGTGGGGCACATCGTCAAGGTCTCCGCGCCCGCCGCCGAGCCGGACTCCCCGGTCGCCGTCTCCCGCGGCCACCATCTGGTCGAGGAACGGCTGCGGTCCTCCGGCGTCACCAGCACCATCCTGCGGCCGTACGCCTTCATGCAGAAGCTGCTGCTCCTGGCGCCCGGCATCGCCGCCGCCGGCGTGGTGCACGGCGCGACGGGCCGGGCGCGGTGCAACTACGTGGACGTCCGCGACATCGGGGACGCCGCGGCCGCGGTCCTCACCCGCCCGGAGCTGGCGGGCGGCACGTACCCGCTCACCGGCGGCCGGGCCTACAGCCACCCGGAGCTCACCGCCCTGCTGGGCGAACTGCTCGGCCGGCCGATCCGGTACCTCGACCTCAGTCCCTCCGAGCTGCACGCGCACCTGGTCGCCCGGGCCGGCATGCCGGACTGGCTGGCCACCCACGTGGTGGAGATCCAGCAGCTCGCGGTGGCCCGCGAGGAGGCACCGGACGACACCTTCCTCCACCTCGCCGGGCGCGCCCCGCGCACCCTGGAGGCCTTCCTCGGCGAGAACCTGCACCGGTTCCGCTGACCGCCGGGCGGCCGGAGAAACAGGTACGAGTGGTGACAGTCCGCAAGGTTCCGGCGCGTACGGGGTGACTCGTCCCATAGGGCCCACATCACATACGAGCCGGGCTAGTAGCGCCCCGGCGCGCCGGAACCGCGCCACGGCCGCACTCGCCACCTGCCCGGATGGTTCCAGGGCCGCCGGCGGGCCGTCCCTCCCCGTCTGCGAGGGCGCCTAGTAGGCGGGGTCGTTGCCGCGTCGGCGACGCGTCTGTAGAACTGGATGCGTCGCCGAGGCGGCCGGGGCGCACAGCCCCCCGCCGGGACGAACCCCTCTCCCTCGCGTGAGTGGCTCACGCATGTCCCCGGCATGCCGCGACCGTCCTTGTCCCCTACGGAAGGCTTTCCGTGTCCCGCTCCGTCATCCGCCGCATCGCCGCTTCCAAGAAGACCCTCGCGGGTTCCGTCGTCGCCCTGGGTGTCGCCGGTTCCATGCTCGCCACGGTTCCCGCCCAGGCGGCCCCGACGAGCGCCAAGGCGATCGCCCAGCAGATGATCAAGGACCCGGCGCAGTTCGCGGCCTTCGACAAGATCGTCTCCCATGAAAGCGGCTGGAACCACACCGCCACGAACGCCTCCTCGGGCGCGTACGGCCTGGTCCAGGCCCTGCCGGCGTCGAAGATGGCCTCCGCCGGTGCCGACTGGAAGACCAACCCGGCCACGCAGATCAAGTGGGGTCTGGACTACATGAACTCCCGCTACGGCTCCCCGGTCCAGGCCTGGAACTTCTGGCAGGCCAACCACTGGTACTAAGCCGGTCACCAGCTGCAGACACGACACGCCACGACGCTCGGCCGGATCCTCCCGGACGGGCGTCCCGGCGTATCCGGCCACCGGTCCCGCGTCCAGGGCGGTCCCGGGCTGCTCGCGGCACCATCGCGCCAGCGCGCGGATCCGCGGCCACCGCGGCGGACGGCTCGCTTCCGCGCGGGGAGGGTCCGGCAACCTGGGGAGGCACCGCCCGGGGGAGCGGGAGGTCCGTCATGCATCTGAGTCAATGTGCCGGGAGCGCGGCAGGAGATCCCCGCGGAGACGCTCACGACGACGGGACCACGACTACGTTGGCTGCCCGTCAAGGGGTCGACGGGCGGCCCCTGCGACTCCACGGAGGTCTTGTGATGAGGCACATGCCGCGCGTTCTCGCCGCCGCTGCACTGGCCGTCGCCGCGCTTGCCGTGACCGCCCCGTCCGCCAGTGCCGGCAGCACCGGCGCCCAGGGCTGCACCGCCAACTGGTCGGTCAGCTCGGGCGAGGGCTACGCCAACGGCAAGTGGTGCAACAACAACACCCACGTCTCCGGCACGGTGCACGACACCAAGGCGGACGGCCGTTGTCCGTTCGTACGCGGCTACCTGTCCGGTGGCGGCTGGCGGGACAGCGACTGGGCCGGTCCGAAGGGCGACTCTTCGCCCGTCAGCATCTCCGCCCCCTCCGGCCAGTCCTTCACCCGGGTGGCCATGAGCTACATCAACTGCTGATCGCTGCCGCTACCCGGAACCTGCGCGGGAGTGCCTCCGCCGGTCGAGCGCACCAGCGGAGGCACTACCGCGCTACGCCTCGACCGCCTCAACCGCCGGGCGCGGCGGCGGAGGCCGGATGGAGCCCACGTCCGTGTGGCGATGAGTACGGACCCCGTCGCCGGTCTACCCTTCGAATCCATCGTCCCGGATGGAGCTGCGTATGACCGACACGGCGACCCTCGACCTACGACCGCAAGCCCTGGTCGTGGCCCGACTCGCGGCGGGAATCCCGGACCACCGGCTCGCCGACCCGACGCCCTGCCCGGGGTACACGCTGGGCGGCCTGCTGAGCCACATCGCCCATCTCGCCGTCGCCTTCCGCGACGCGGGCCGCAAGCACCTGGGGCCCACGACCGACACGGCCCCCGACCCGGCGGCCGTGCCCGCTCTGCCCGACGACTGGCGCGAGGAACTGCCCCGGGTCCTCACCGAAATGGCCGAAGCATGGACGGACCCGGCCGCCTGGACGGGCATGACCCGCGCGGGCGGCGTGGACCTGCCCGGCGACATCGCGGGTGCCGTGGCCGCCGACGAACTGGTGATCCACGGCTGGGACCTCGCCCGGACCGTCGGCCAGGCCTACGCGCCCGACGGGGCCGCGCTGAGCGCGGCGCACGCGTTCCTGCTGGCGGCCGCCGAGGACGAAAGCCGCGGCGGGGGCGTCTTCGGAGCCGTGGTGCCCGTGCCGGACGACGCGCCGCTGCTGGACCGGGCCGTCGGGCTGAGTGGACGGGATCCGGGCTGGACGCCGACGACGCCGCCGACGTCGCCCTGACCCGTGCGCGCCTGCGTGCGGCGCAGGCGGGGCCGCGCGTCGCGTGCGCCCCAGGCCCGTCGGCTCCACGCGGGGACATCCTCGCGGACCGCGCGCCAGGCGGCCGGGATCCCGTCGGTCCCGGTGCGGGCGGCGACGACCCCGCCGGCGATCGCGCAGGTGGTGTCCCGGTCGCCCCAGCCGCCGACGGTCTGCCACAGGGCCTCGGGCAGGTCGTCCATCCAGCCCGCGGCGCACCACAGGGCGAACGGGACGGTGTCCGGAGCCGACATCCGGTAGCCCGAGCCGAGGACGGACGCTGCGTGCCGCACAGGGTCCTGGCCGGTGCCGACGACGCCGAGTGCCGGTGCGCGGCGGCGATGCGCGATGATGTCGGTTGCAGCAGAACGTAGTTGGGACCGAGAACCGTTGGGGGGCCACTGCCGGTGAACGACGCCGTCGAATTGGCAGACATGATCGCGCAGCTTCGCGAGGAGCTGAGCCGTGCCATGACAGCCGGAGCCGAATCCGATCTGCGGTTCAAGGCGGAGCGGGTGGAGCTGGAGCTGACCGTGGGCGTGGAGCGCACGAACGAGCCCGGCGTCAAGGTCCGGTTCTGGGTGTTCGACGCGGGCGCGAGCGCCAAGCGGTCCGCGACGGTCACGCAGCGGCTCACGCTGACGCTCCAGCCCGTGAGCGGCGAACTCCCCGACCAGCCGGCCCTGATCTCCGGCAGTGAACTGGCCGGTGAGGACTGACGCGGCAGTGGTGAGGAGCGGGAGCGGCCTGGACCCCCACCGCATCGCCGAGGTCATCGTCGCCGTCGCCGCGGGCGGCGGCCGCCGGGGATCGGGATACCGGGTCGCCGGCACGGCCGTGCTGACGGCCTTGCACGTCGTCCGGGGCGCGTCCGAGGTCCGGGTGCGCTTCGACGCCGACCGGCCGGGCCAGTGGGCCGCGTCGGCGCGGCTGCTGTGGTCGGACGCCACGATGGACGTGGCCCTGCTGGAGTTCACGCCGCCGCCCGGAGCACCTGACGTCGACCCCGCGCCGTTCGGTCGGATAGCCGACGAACACCATGCCGTCATCGACGTCCACGCGGCCGGTTTCCCGCTGTGGAAACGCCGCCGAGGCCCCGACGGCAGGCAGTTCCGCGAACTGCACCAGGCGGACGGCACGGTCGCCGCCCTGTCGAACCTCAGGACGGGAACGCTGGAGGTCACCGTCCCGGTGGCGGCCGCCGACCCCGACCCGCAGGTGTCGCCCTGGTCGGGCATGTCGGGCGCCGCGCTCTGGGCCGGATCGCGGATCGTCGGAGTGGTGGCCGAACACCACCGGTGGGAGGGACTGGGCCGGCTGACGGCCGCCCGTGTCGACCACACCCTGCGCCGGCTCGACGAGCCCGTACGGGGGCGCCTGGCACGGCTGCTGGCGATCTCGGACCCGCTGGCCCTGCCCGACGTGACGGCCCAGCCTCCGCTGCCTGCCCTCCCCGCCGCTGACGACGGGCCGACCGGCCCGGCCCCCGCGAAGACCGTCAGGGTCATCGGGCTTCCCGTCGCCCACGGGCTGGAGCTGTTCAAGGACCGCGACGAGGTGCGCGCCCTGACAGGCCGCCACCTCGCCGACCCGGCGATCCGCATGGTGACCGTCACCGGGCGACGCGGCATGGGCAAGAGCGCCCTCGCAGCCAAGGTCGTGGCCATGCTCGAACAGGGCGAATGGCCGGGCCGCGCCCGCGCTCCGCTTCCCGCGGCGATCGTCAACCTGAGCACCCGTACGTCCGGGGTCTCCCTCGAACGCCTCTACTTCGACTGCGCCCGCGCGCTGGACCCCGACCGCGAAGCACGGCTACGGGACGTGTGGGCCGCCAACCGGCCCGTACGCGACAAGATCGGGGAGCTGTTCGCCGCGATCGGCGACGAGCTCTTCGTCGTCCTGGTCGACAACCTGGAGGACCGGCTCCTGGACGACGGCGCGCTCGACGACGAAGGACTGGAGGTGTTCTTCGACTGCCTCTTCCGGGCCCGGAACGCCCCCCGCCTGCTGGTCACGTCCCAGATACCGCTGCAACTCCCGCCCGAACTGCGCCGCTTCGCCGCCGAAGTCGAACTCACCGAGGGGCTGCCGACGGCCGACTCCGTCGCCCTGCTGCGCGAACTCGACCTGGACGGGACCCTGGGCCTGGCGCAGCTGTCCGACGAACAGCTGCTGGGAGCGGCGGTCCGCGTCCACGGCGTGCCCCGCGCGCTGGAGCTACTGGTCGGCGCGATGGCCGACGACCTCCTGGAACTGCCCACCCTGCAGGAGGTGCTGGAGGACTTCGCGCTGCGCGGCCACGTCGTCGACGGCCTCGCCCAGGACCGGTACCGGCGGCTCGGCCACGACGCCCGCACACTGGTGAACGTCCTCGCCGTACTGCGGACCCCCGTGCCGCGACAAGCGGTCGAATGGATCGCGGCCGGGCTGGACCCCGCCCTCGACGTCCCGCGCGTCCTGTCCCGGCTGCTGCGGATCCGCATGGTCTCCGCAGACCGGGCCACACGCACGTACGCCGTGCATCCGCTGGACGCCGACCTGGCGTACGCCGCCCTGCCGCCGGACGGCCCGCTGGGCCGCAGCACGCTGGAACGGCGGGCGGCCGACTGGTACGCACACCACGGCCTGCCGCGAGGGGCCTGGCGCAGCCTGGACGACGTACAGACCCACCGCCGCGAGTTCGAACACCGCATGCGTGCCGGGGACGCGAACGAGGCCGCGCTGGTCCTCGGGGCCATCGGGCCCTGGATGTGCCGGCACGGCTCCGCACTGGCCGCTATCTCGATGCACCGGACACTGGAGGGAAAATTGACCGACGACACGGCACACCTCGCCCATCTCATCGGCTACGGACACGCTCGGCTGAGCGGCGGGCCGCTCGCGCACGCGGTCGAACTGTTCACCGAGGCCACCGAGCTCGCGGAACGCCTCGACGACCGCAAGGCCCTCCAGGACGCGGTGTTCGGCCTGGGTGACGCACACCGCCAACTGGGCCGCCTCGACGACGCGGTGGACGCACTGGCGCGGGCGGCCGACCTGGCCCGCGACAACGGCGACACCGAAGCGGAGGCCCACGCCGTGCTGAGCCTCAGCCTTGCGCACAGCACCACCGGCAACGGGCAGCAGGCCCTGGCCGGAGCGGACCGGCTCGCCGCGATCGCCAGCGCCGCGCAGGACCCGCTCACCGAGGCCCGCGCGTGGAACGCCCGTTTCACGGCGCTGCTCACCATGGGCCGATGGGAGGAGACCATCGCGGCCGGCGACCGGTGCGTACGCGCCTACGAGATCGCGGGGGTGCAGGAGGCCACCGACTACGCGCTGAACGCCAAGGGTGTGGCCCAGCTCGCCCTCGGCCGGCCGGCCGAAGCCACCGCATCGCTGGAAGAGGCGTTCCGCGCGGCGTCCACCATGGAGAACCCGCGCACCGAGGGCGTCTGCCTCTACAACCTGGCGTGGACGCAGTGGTCGGAGGGCCGGTTCGAGCAGGCGGCGCAGACCGCGGAGCGCGCAGCGGCCTCCCTGCAGCGCGCCGGTGCCACGGAGGCCGCGGCGGGCGAAGCACTGGCGGAAGCCGCCCGGGCGCGGGCCGCAGCGGACCCGGGGACGGCGGCCGACGCGCTCGTCCGGTCGGCGCGAGGCGTCGGCCGCAACGTCGAGATGGTCCGCCCCGCCTGGCTCACCGAGGAGGCGCAGACCCTGCGCGCCACGGCCTGAGCCGGGCGGGGGCCTCCGCCCCGCGGATCACTCCTCCCAGTCGAGACCGAGCGTTTCGGCCAGCCGGTCGAGCGCCGTCTCGGTGCGGGCGCAGGCGACGAGCTCGCAGTCGCCTTGACCGGTGTTGTACCCGACGATCACGTCGGGCCCACCGAAGTACTCGGTGTGGGAGCCCACCTCACGCCACGGGAGGAACCCCATGGGCTGGAGGGAGGCGTGCAGCCGGGCCACCACCTCGGGGTCGACCGTGCCCTGCTCGACGATCCACCCGTATGCGGCGGGCAGCCGGGTGACGGCGAGCTGGAGGAGGAACTCGGAGACCGAACGGCTCTGGAGCACCCAGGTCTCCCTGCCGTCCTCGTCCACCCCGGAGACCAGGACCTGCGGGTCGGCGAGGTGGGCGCGGGCCGCGGGGTAGCCCCACTCGTTGCAGAACTGGTTCTCGGCCATGAACACGCACATGCGCAGGTCCTCGCCCGGGCCGACGAACGGGTTGTCGTCGGACAGTCCGCCCGCGACACCGTAGCCGGTGGGGTCGGGCCGGACGGTGGGCGGCCAGATCGGGTTGGTCTCGTACGCGTCCGACCGGTCCGTGAACGAGTTGAACGGCAGGTCCCACCACTGCGCCAGCGCTGCGGGTATCGCGAGCGAGGGGTCCACGTCCCGCGGTTCGTCGTCCTGCGGATCGTCGCCGGTCGGTCCGGTCGAGGCCTCGGCCTCACGGCGGGCGACGTACGACGTGTACTCGTCCGGGAGGTCCTCCGGCGGGCACCCGTCACCGGCGGGCTCGTACCCCCACTCCTCCTGGAATCGGCGCAGCAGGTCCCATCGCGCGCCGGGGTCCATCGCTCCCGCTTCGCGTGCCTGGTCCAGCCATATGTGGAAGCGTCCGTAATCGATCGTTTCTGTCACGGGCGCCGATCCTACAATCGGGCAGGTCGCCGGCCCGGTAGCGAAGCTGACCGGTGGGTCGTCAGGCGACCAGCGCGTAGATGCTGCTGGCGGTCAGCCAGAGCCCGGCCAGCAGCGAGAGGGTGACGATCAGCTGCTCCTGGTGGTGTTCGAGCCAGGTCCGCAGCGCGCTCAGCCGGGCCTGGGCGGTGTCCGGGGCCCAGACGGTGTACATCTCCATGATCAGGAGGCTGAGCGTGGCGAGCAGGCAGTAGCCGGTCAGGGCGAGCCAGTCGGAGAGGGAGGAGAGGTCGGCGTCGACGACCGTGGCGGCGCCGGCAGCGACCAGGGCCCACGGCTGGAGCAGCCAGGCGAGTGCGGCGGCGGTGCCGAGGGAGGCCTTGTCGATGCGGCCCGTCCAGCTCGGCGGCCGGTACGGGCGCGGCGGCTGCCGGAGCCGGTAGCTTCCGAAGAGCACCAGGCCGACGCCGATGGCCAGCTTGGCAGCGACCGCGGCGGTCGACGGGCTGGTGTGGTGGAGGGGCGGTTTCCCGCCGGTCAGCAGCACCACGCAGGCGATCACCGCGACCAGGTTGGCCAGCCAGGACAGCAGGAAGGCGAGGCCCTTGCGCACACCGCGGCGCGACGCGAGCAGCAGGATGAAGGCGCTGTTGTGCAGGGGCCCGAAGGTGATGGCCGTGCCGATCACGACCAGGTCGACGACCATCGGCACAGCCGCTCCCGGAGGTCAGGGCCGCCCGGCGTCCCCGGGCGGGCGTGTTGCGCGGACGGGCCCGGCGGGCAGCGGGTCCGGCGCCCGCCTTGGCGCCGCGTCCCGACTCTGCGGCCCCCGGACCGGCGGGTCAAGCGGGCCACGCCGGTGCCCCCGAACGCCTCCGCCCCGCCCTCGGCGACGGGCGGCGCTGCCGGCGGTCCGTTCGGCGGAAGCGGACGTCAGGGCGCGGTGGCTGCGGCTCCGCCGGTCGTCGCACGGCGCAGGTGTGGGGCGTCCTCGCTGGGAGGCGCACCGAACTGGCGGCGGTACTCGCGGCTGAACTGCGACGGGTGTCACCCGACCCGGTGGGCGACCCCGGTGACGCCGGAATCCGGGTCAACGCGGTCTGGCCCGGCGCCACCCGCAGCCGGCTCTCCGACGACGCCTTCACCCGTTTCCCCGAGGTCATCCCGCAACTCGCCGCCCGCACCGCCTTCGGCCGGGTCGGCGAACCCGACGACATCGGCGCGATGATCGCCACCCTGGGCGGTGACGAGAGCCGCTGGATCACCGCCCAGAACATCGAGGAGTCGGGCGGCTACCGGCTGTAGCGCGGGGCCCCGTCCCGGTACGCGAACGCCGCTACCGCCGACCCTCGTGGGGGAGGGGCGGTGGTGGGGCACCGGGGCGCCGGCGGTGGCGGAGCCAGAGGAAGAGGGCCAGGCAGGGCAGCACCAGCCCCAGGACCATGAGGACCAGGAACGCAGGGAAACCCCTGATGTGCGCGACGAGCCAGGGGAAGTTCTGTCCGAAGAACCCGACCACGAACGACAGCGGGAGGAAGACGGTCGCGATGATCGTGAGCCGCTCCATCGTGGCGCTCTGCCGCAGGTTGATCTTGTTCTGCTCGACGGAGATCACCGCGATGTTGGCCTCCAGAACGGTGGCCAGCAGGTCGCGCTGGGCGGCCACCTCCTCGTTCACCAGCAGCAGGTGGTCGTGCACGTTGTGGAAGTACGGCAGCAGCTCGGCCGGTGCGCTGCCGGGCTTGAGCAGACGGGCGAGCACCGCGAGCAGCGGGTGCACGGCGCGGTAGAAGTCGGTGGCCTCGCGGCGCAGGAAGTAGATCCGCTCGGTCGGGGCGACCGACCCGGAGAAGACAGTGGCCTCGATCTGCTCGATGTCGCGGTCGAGTTCGCCGACGACCGGGGCGTAGCTGTCGACGACCTGGTCGAGGATGGCCCAGAGCGTCGAGGCGCTGCCGGTGCGCAGCAGCTCGGGGCGCCGTTCGAGCCGGCTGCGGGCTCCGTGCAGCTCGCTGGCGATGCCCTGGCGGACCGTGATCACGAAGCGTTCGGAGAGGAAGACGCTGATCTCCCCGGTGTCGATCTCCTCCCGCTCGTCGTCGTAGCGCGCGGTGCGGAGGATGATCAGCTCGGTGCCGTCCTCGTACTGCTCGGCCTTCGGCCGCAGGTGGAACGTGCGGGCGTCCTCGACGGCCAGCTCGTGCAGGCCGAAGCTCTCGCGCACCTTGTCCATCTCTTCGGGACCGGGTTCGAACATGCCGAGCCAGACGAATCCGCCCTGCGTGCAGCACGCGGCCGCCCGCTCCAGCGGCATCGGCCCCTCCTGCTGGCGCTGCCCGTCGCGGTAGTGGGCACAGTCAACGATCATGGCGTCCCCTTCCGTGTCGACAGCGGGGCCGGCCGGGGCCGGGGCTGGTGCGGGCCGGGTGAGGTCCTGTGTCTCCAGGATCCCGCGGCCGGGCGCCAGCGGCAGAGCGGTGCCACGCCGAGATCGGGCCTGCACCCCGGACTCAACGCTCCGGTGCGGGGAGCGGCCGTTCGGCGAAGGAGGCGCGGTAGGCGCGCGGGCTGGTGGCCAGGCGGGACGCGAAGTGCTGGCGCATGGTGACCTCGCTGCCGAAACCGGACCGGCGGGCCACTTCCGGCATGGGCAGGTCGGTGCGTTCGAGGAGCTTCTGCGCCGCCGCGATGCGGTGGTCCACGAGCCAGCGCAGCGGGGTGGTCCCCGTGGCCGCCGTGAAGTGCCGGGCGAACGAGCGCGGCGACATCCCGGCGCGGGCGGCGAGCGAGGAGACGGTGAGCGGTTCGTGGAGGTGCGTCAGGGCGAAGGCGCGTACCTCGGCCAGTGCGTCCACGTCGCGGTGGGCGTGCGCGGTGGGGTGTTCGATGAACTGGGCCTGGCTGCCGGACCGGAACGGCGCCGTCACCATGGACCGGGCGATGGTCGCGGCGGCCTCCGCGCCGTGCGCGGCGCGCACCAGGTGCAGGCACAGGTCGATGCCGGCGGCGGTTCCGGCGGAGGTCCACAGGTTGCCGTCCTCGACGAACAGGGCGTCCGGCTCGACCCGCACCCGGGGGTGCCGGGCACGCAGCACATCGGCCAGGGCCCAGTGGGTCAGTGCTCGGCGGTCGTCGAGCAGCCCGGCCTGGGCGAGCGTGAACGCACCCCCGCACAGGGCGGCGATGGTGGTGCCGCGGGCGTGGGCGCGGCGCAGCGCCGCGAGGACCGGTTCGGGCGCCGGGGTGAGGTGGTCGTCCAGGCCCGGGACCAGGATCAGCTCGGCGCGGGGCAGCCAGTCGAGGGTGCGGTCCGGGGTGAGGGCGAGCCCGCCGCGCATCGGTACCGGTTCGGGGCCCGCGGCCACCCGGCGCAACTCGAACGCGGGTACCCCGCGGTCGGTGCGGTCGGCGCCCCACACCTCCGTGATCACCGAGACGTCGAAGGCCCGGATGCCGGGGAAGGCGAGGAGGGCGATGCGGTGGGCGGCCGGTGCCGGTCGGGTCATGCTGGCAGTAAACCATCGATCGCTGTCTTTCCGCCTGCTGTGTGCCGGCCGGCGGGGACGGCAGGATCGTGGGCATGGAGATCACACAGAACGCGGCGCTGGTCGTGGTGGACGTGCAGAAGGGCTTCGACGAGTCGGAGTTCTGGGGACCGCGCAACAACCCGGCCGCCGACGGGAACATCGCCTCGCTGATCGAGGCCTGGCAGGACACGGGCCGGCCGGTCGTCTTCGTACGGCACGACTCGAACACGCCCGGCTCGCCGCTGCGGACCGGGCACGAGGGGAACGACTTCAAGGAGTACGTCGAAGACAGGCGCGGCAAGGGGCACGGCCCGGAGCTGCTCGTGACCAAATCCGTGAACTCGGCGTTCTACGGCGCCCCCGACCTCGACGACTGGTTCAGGGCGGCGGGCATCACCCAGGTCGTGCTGGTCGGCATCCAGACGAACATGTGCGTGGAGACCACCGCCCGCATGGGCGGCAACCTCGGCTACGACGTGCTGGTCGCCCTCGACGCCACCCACACCTTCGACCTGACGGGCCCGAACGGCTGGCACCTCACGGCCGACGAACTGGCCCGCGCGACCGCCGTCTCACTGCACGGCGGCGGCTTCGCCCGGGTGGTGACGACCGGCGAGCTGGTGGCAGCCGTCGCACCCTGACCACCCGGACCGAGGGCCACGGCGCCACAGCCCCCGCCCCGGCCCACACGGCCGGGGCGGTTCACGGGGCCGACGTCATGCCGACGGGGCGAGGACGCAGAACTCGTGGCCCTCCGGGTCGGCCATGCAGGTCCACGGGACGTCGCCCTGGCCGACGTCGAGGTCGGTGGCGCCGAGGGCCCGTAGCCGGGCCACCTCCGCTGCCGGGTCGTCACCGGGGTACGGCAGCAGGTCGAGATGGATGCGGTCCGGCACGGTCTTCACGTCGGGGGTGCGCAGGAACTCCAGGTACGGGCCCACTCCCGCGGCGGAGCGCAGCACGGCGCGCTCGTCGGTCACCTCGTGCAGGGTCCAGTCCGTCGCCCCGTTCCAGAACCGGGCCATGGCCCGCGGATCGGCGCAGTCGACGACCACGGCGGCGAGGGGCCCGGTGTCGCGGTGGACCTTCCGGGGTTCCAGCACGCAGAACTCGTTGCCCTCGGGGTCGGCGAGGACCGTCCACGGCACTTCGCCCCGGCCCGCGCAGGCCGGCGTCGCGCCGAGTGCCCGGAGGCGCGCGACCAACTCCGCCTGATGGGCAGCAGAGGTGGTGGCGAGATCGAGGTGCACGCGGTTCTTCGTCGCCGTCTTGGGTTCCGGGACGGGAATGACGTTGATGCCGAGGGTGACCGGGTCCGGCCAGACGAAGTCGCCGACGGGTCCCACGTAGAGGGTGGCGCCGGGTCTGAAGAGGTTCCACCCGAGCGCCTCCGCCCAGAACCGGCCCACCGCCGAGTCGTCGAGGGCCTTCATGTTCACCTGAGCGGGTCGCAGCGTCATGCCGATGATCTTATGGAGCCGTTCCGTGCCGTCGTGAGTCCGCACGGGTGCGCGAGCGAGCTCTCCCGTTCCGCCTTCGGCCTCAGCGGACGTCCGGGAGCGCCCAGTGGTGCAGCCGGTCGCCGTCGCGCGTGAGCCACGTGCCGTCTCCCAGCGGGGTGACGTCCGCGCCCACCGGCACCGGGTAGCCCAGCCGGCCGAGCGGACGCAGCGTGGCCGCGTCCAGCAGCCAGTGCCGCGTCTGCGGCGCCCCACCCGCCGGGTGCACGCGGCCCGGAACCAGCACGTGGCGCTCGTCCAGGATCTCGGCGGAGGAGAACTCGTCGTCCTCCGGTTCGACGGCCAGCTCCGCCAGGTCCAGTAGCGCCACCTGCTCCCCGGAGCCGATGTCGTGCGCCGCCAGTTCGTCGCGGTCGTCGGCGGGGAACAGGTGCTCGGCGTACCGCTGGGTCAGCACCCGCGAGCCCGGGAGGAATCCCGTCAGCGCGTGCATCCACGTGCCGCCCAGGATCCGGAGACCGCCGGCGCAGGGCTCGGCCCACCAGGTCGACCAGCTCTGCCAGGCGGTCCAGCAGGACACCACCAGGGCGCCGCCGTCCGGACGCCAGGACTGCAACGCCGCCGACGCCAGCGAACGGATCTGCTGCCGGCCGAGCACCTCGCCGGTCGCCGCGTCCAGGAGCAGCAGGTCGTCCAGGGTGTAGTTGCGGCCCGGCTCCAGGTCGTACACCAGAGCCGCCTTCTTGCCGTCGGACTCCAGCTTCGGCACGACGACGCTCACCAGCCGCCCGTCAGGGCTGACGGCCGGGGCGCCGGGCGCCCGGTCGGCGCCGTGCCACGGGTCGTGGGCGAGCTCCCAGAGGGGGCTGCCGTCGCAGCGCAGCGCCCGCACCGATCCCCGTCCGGCCACCACGAATCCGCCGTCGGGCGTGGGAACCGCCCTCTCCTGCTCATGCGTCCGCAGGGCCGCGGACGGACTTCCGGCCCTGCCGGCGAGGAAGTCCTCGCGGTCGTGGACCTCCACCAGCCCGGGCGTCCGCACCAGCAGCCGTCCGCCTGAGACCGCCTCGACCGTGCCCCGTGCCGTCGTCGCGCCCAGCGGCACCACGTCGATCCGTTCGTCCCCCGTCGTCTTCATGCAGGGCATGATCGCAAGCGCCGCGCCCGCTCCGCCAACCGTTTCCGCGGCTGTCCGGCCCGGCCCGGCCTGGCGGGCGGGCCGGGCGGACATCGCCGACCGTGCACGTGGGCGCCGGGCGGGGTCAGCCGCCGCCCCGGTGGAGGAAGAGGAGGAGGTCGTGCGCCTGGGCGGGGGTCAGGTCGACCGGAAGGTCCCGGGCGGTCGGTTCCCCACTGGCAATGGCGAGGAGGTAGGCCTCGGCCTGCTCGGGTGGGATGCTGTCGAGGATCTCATTGATCAGCTTCATCATCTCCTCGTCGGAGAGTGATTCCGGATCGTTGAGTTTCTTCGGCTTCTTCTCGTCCATTTCCGGCCTCACCGCGTAGTCATGTGATCGAACCTGGCATGACGCTCCGTCCGCAGGTGCTCCGGTGCTTCGATCCAGCGACATGATCGGCCCGGGTGCGCGGGGCGGGACGACGACACTCCCGCTGCACGGGATTCCGTACGGATGACCACCCGGAAGCGCTTCCCGCGCGGCCACTTGGGCGCGAGCCGCGAAGACGGCGGCGCCTGCGACGTCACATGCTGGTCGCCACCCGGATCAGGTCCGCGACCGGCCGGAGCCGGCTGTGCGGCGGCCAGGCGATCACCGTCGTCACGGGCGGCGCATCGAGGACCGGCACGGCGACGAGGTCCCGCCGCAGGTCGGCACCGGCCGACTCGGGAATGACCACGGTGGTACGGCCGAGCGCGATCAGCTGGAACAGCTGCGTCAGGTTCCGCACCTCCGCGCCCCGTCCTTCCGGGTAGCTGCCGTCCGGACCGGGCCAACGGGCCGGTGGGAGCGCGGGCAGCGTGGTGACGTCGGCCATCCGGACCCGCGAGCGGCCGGCGAGCGGGTGCGACGCCGGCAGGATCGCGACCTGCCCCTCGGTGTACAGGGTTTCGGTGTCGAGCCCGTTCGTCGAGTCGAAGGGCAGGTGCAGCAGGGCCACGTCGGCCTGCCCGTCCTGCAGCAGTTGCCGGTGCCGGTGCGCCTCACAGAGCAGCAGGTCGACGGTGGCCGCACCGGGTTCCGCGGCGTAGGCGTCGAGCAGCCTCGTCAGCAGCTCGCCGCCGGTCCCGGCCTTGACGGCGAGGACGAGCCCGGGTCGCGCCGTCGCGGCCCGCCGGGTACGCCGTTCGGCTGCGGTCACCGCGCTGAGGATCGCGCGCGCTTCGGCCAGGAGCACGGCTCCGGCCTCGGTGAGCGCGACCCGACGGCTCGTGCGCTCCAGCAGTGTGGTCCCGAGGCGCCGTTCGAGCTGGCTGATCGTGCGCGACAGGGGCGGCTGGGCGATCCCGAGGCGCTGGGCGGCCCTGCCGAAGTGCAGTTCCTCGGCGACGGCGACGAAGTACCGCAGTTCGCGTGTTTCCATGGGCCAAGGCTAAGGACGGCAGCCGCCTGATCGATACCGTCCGGGTATTGCTGCACTACCGGGAGGGTGTTGGTGCCCGGCCGGTGCGCGGGCATGCTCGCATCCATGACGGAAAAGACGATCGCGCTGGTCACGGGCGCGAACAAGGGAATCGGTTACGAGATCGCGGCCGGGCTGGGTGCGCGGGGCTGGAGCGTCGGCGTGGGCGCCCGGGACGAGCAGCGTCGCGAGGACGCCGTGGCGAGCTTGCGCGCGGCCGGCGCCGACGCGTTCGGCGTACCGCTGGACGTGACCGACGCCGGGAGCGTGGCCGCCGCGGTCCGACTGTTCGAGGAGCGGGCAGGACGGCTCGACGTCCTGGTCAACAACGCCGGCATCGCCGGCGGATGGCCGGAGCAACCCACGACCGTCGACCCCGACACAGTGCGGCGGCTACTGGAGACCAACGTCATCGGCGTCATCAGGGTCACCAACGCGATGCTGCCGCTGCTGCGCCGCTCGGCGCACCCACGGATCGTCAACCAGTCCAGCCACGTCGGCTCCCTGACGCTGCAGACCACGCCCGGCGTCGACCTCGGGGGGATCAGCGGGGCCTACGCACCCACGAAGACCTACCTCAACGCCGTCACCATCCAGTACGCCAAGGAGCTGAGCGGCACCGACATCCTGATCAACAACGCCTGCCCCGGGTACGTCGCGACCGACCTCAACGGATTCAGCGGGACGCGGACCCCCGACCAGGGCGCGGCGATCGCCATCCGGCTCGCGACCCTGCCGGACGACGGGCCGACCGGCCGCATGTTCGACGACAGCGGGGTCGTGCCCTGGTGAGCCGACCCCCTGCCCGCGGCCGCTCCGGCCCCTCGGCCCGTCGACCGGTCCCTTAGGGTGACCCACCGGACGGCCCGTTCACCGAAGGGCCGGAACGGCCATGGGGACGGGGGAGTTCGTGGAGTCACTGCGGCCGGGCGACCCGGCGGAGATCGGCGGCTACCGCCTGCTGGCCCGGCTCGGCGAGGGAGGCATGGGCGAGGTGTTCCTGGCCCGTACGGTCTCCGGCCGGCCGTTGGCCCTGAAGACCGTGCACCGCGAGCTCAGCCTCCAGCCTGACTTCGCCGAACGGTTCGCCGGGGAGATACGCGCCAACGACCGTGTCCGCTGCGCCTGGACGGTCTCGGTGGTGGACTTCAGCCCCCCGGGTACGGCACCGCAGTGGCTGGCGACCGAGTACGTCGCCGCGCCGTCGCTGGGGGACTGGGTGCGCGCGCACGGGCCTCTGACCGCACCCGCAGTGGAATGCCTGGCCCGGGAGCTGTCGGCCGCGCTGGTCGCCGTGCGGGCGGCGGGGGTGGTCCACCGCGACATCAAACCGGGGAACGTACTGCTCGGCCGGGAGCGGCCCGTCCTCATCGACTTCGGCATCGCCCGTGCGGTGCAGGACCCGCGCCGCACCCGGACGGGCGCGGTGATCGGCACGCCCGGATTCCTGGCGCCGGAGCAGGCGACCGGCCATGTCGCCGGGGCGCCGGCGGACGTGTTCTCCCTCGCCGCGGTCCTCGTGTACGCCGCCACCGGCCGCAGCCCGTTCCTGGCGGCGGGTGAGGAGCTGGACCTCCCTGCCCTCCTGTACCGGATCGTCCACGGCGAGCCCGTGCTCGACGGCGTACCGGAGGCGATCCTGCCCCTGGTGGGGGAGTGCCTGGTCAAGGACCCGGGCCTGCGTCCGACCGCCGAGGAGGTACGGTCACGGGTCGACGCCGCCGCAGGGCCGGAGTGGAGCGCGGCGGTGCCACCGGCCCTCCCGGGCGAGGTCGCCCGCAGGGAAGCCGAACTCCGGCTCCTCCTCACCACCCCCCGGCCCCCCGGCCCCGCCCCTGCGGGGCCCGACCCCACTCCGGCCGCCCCGCCCCCTCCGAGCGCCCCGCCGGCCGTCCCGGCCGGTCCAGCCGTCCCGGCCACCTCGGCCGCTGCCGGACGCCGGAGCGCACGTGCGTGGCGCAGACCGCCGGGGCGGTCCCTGCTGCTCGGCGCGGCGGCCGGCGCGGCCGTACTGGCCGCCGCTGCCGCCGTCCTCCCGGTCCGGTTCTCCTGGAACGGTGACGGAGCCGAGACGGCGTCCCCTTCGGACAGCCCGGCCCCGTCCCCGTCGGCGGCCTCGACCTCGCCCCCGCCGTCGGCGCAGGCACTGCCCGCGTCCTGGGCGGGTACGTGGTCCGGCGTCGGCCCCGGCACCCCGGACGCGGACGGCGTCCTCCGTGCGCGGACGGGGGAGTTCACCGTCACGGTCACCCTCAAACCCGGGGTCGTGGGCGAGGTGGTGGGCCGGCAGGTCAGCGAGGTCCAGGAGACCTCCAGCGGGCGCGACCTGGGATGCACGGAAGCCCTCGAACTGCGGCAGGTCGGCCGCGACACCGCGGTCTTCGCCGCCGTGACCAGTCATCCCACGGACCGGGCGGCGACCTTCGACTGTCCCCGCGGCAATCTCTACGTGCTCACCATGGCGGATCCGGACCGGTTGACCCTGGAGTCGGAGGGCGCCCAGTCCGCGGGCGCCCCCGCAGCCCTGACCCGCCGCCGCTGACCCGGTCGCAGCACCGGGGTGACCGCTCACCGCTCACCGATCGAGGAAACGAGGGATGCGCACGGCCACGCAGGACCAGGTCGACATGGCACGTGGTCAGGTGTTCGGGGAGGTCGCCGAACTCTACGACGCAGCCCGTCCGGGATATGCGGACGCCCTGGTCGCGGAGGTGCTGGCGTACGCGGCACTGGGCGGACGCGCCGCGCTGGAAGTCGGCCCCCGACCTGCGTGAGCAGGTCCTCGCCGAGACGGTCCGGGTCCTGGAGGCCCACGGCGGCTGCATCGACCTCAGTTGCGGCAGGTCACCGAGAAGGGCACCTGGTTGGAGGCGGTGTGGACGGGATCACGGATCTCCACGCCGATCCTGCTGTCCAGCGTCCCGGATTTCGAGTACGTGGTCAGGCGCACCGTGTCCTGTCCCGTGGCGGCTGCGGTTCCCCCGAGCGTCATGACGCGCCAGTGCGGATCGACCACCGAGCCGTCCTCGGACACCCAGCGGTAGGAGATCCGGGCGGGCTGCGAGGCGGTGAACGTCGCCGTGAACGTGGGAGCCCGGTCGGCCGGCGGTGAGCAGGCGCCCGCATAGGCCGTGTTGGAGCCCGAGACCGCCACCCGTACGGCCGACGCGTCGGGCGAACTCGCCCCGACGGGGACCTGGCCGGCGCTCGCGCCGGCACCTGCCTCGCCTTGGACGAGTACGTAGCCCAGGGCGGACCCGACCAGGAGGACGGCGGCCCCGCCGGCCACCATCGCGGCCCGCCCCCGTCGCCTGCGTCGAGGGGCGCCGGGTGACGGGACAGGGGAGGCCGCGTGGGATGCGGCGGGCGTGGCGGCGGGCGCTCCTGCGGCCGGGGCTTCGAGGGGCGCGACCACCGGCGCATCGACGGTCTCCGGCTCCGCCCCCGGCTCCGGTGCCGGTCCTGTCCCCGGCTGCGGATCCCGCTCCGCCGCGGAATCCGCGGACCACGCGCCGCCGCCCTGCACGATCGTCCGCAAGGCCTCGGCGACGGACCGGGCCGGGGTCCGCTCGGCCGGCTCCTTGCGGAGCAGGCCTTCGATGACGGGGGAGAGGGGGCCGGCACGGCGCGGGGACGGAGGATCCGATTCGACGACGGAGCGCAGTGTGCTCAGCGCCGTGTCCTGCCGGAACGGGGACACGCCCTCGACGGTCGCGTACAGCAGCACGCCCAGGGACCACAGGTCCGACTCGGGGCCCGAGGTCCCGCCCAACGCCCGCTCCGGGGGCAGGTACTCGGGGGACCCGATCACTTCGCCAGCCATGGTCAGGGCCGTACTGCCCTCGACCACGGCGATGCCGAAGTCACTGAGCACCACCCGCCCGTCGTCGGAGATCAGCACGTTGGCGGGCTTCACGTCCCGGTGCTCGACCCCGACGGCGTGGGCGGCCCGGAGCGCGGTCAGTACCTCGGCGCCGATGTGCGCGGCGTGCTGCGGGGTGAGAGCCCCCTCGGTCCTCAGCACCTCGGCCAGCGACCGTCCGCGGATCAGCTCCATCACGATCCAGGGCCGGTCGCCGTCCATGACCACGTCGTGGATCGTCACGACGTTCCGGTCGGCTATCCGGGCCGCCGCCCACGCCTCCCGCTCCAGCCGGCTGTACAGCCGCGTGACGTCGCCGGTGCGCAGACCGGCCGGGGCGCGCACCTCCTTGACGGCGACGTCCCGTTGCAGCACCTCGTCGCGGGCGCACCACACGGTTCCCATACCGCCCTCGCCGAGGCGGGACAGCAGACGGTAGCGGCCTGCGACCAGCCGCCCACCGGCCGGTTGCTCCGGCGCGGTCTCCTCGTCGTACATCAGGGCGCTTCTCCGTTCGTCTTCCTTCGGGCTTGCCGCCACGCACCACACGTGCGGTCAGGCCCTCCGGTTCGACGCGATGGCGAGAAATCCGCGAAACGAGACAGAACGGAGGCGAACCGTCTCCGGGATCGGGGTCGGCGGCGGTCTGACCGGAGCCGCCGCGCCCACCTACCGGGACCCGGTCGGGCAGAACTCGGCGGTGAGCAGGCCGTTGAAGACGCCGAGGCCGCTCCAGTCGCCGTTGACCTGGCTGGTGAGCAGGTGCTTGCCGTCGCGGGATCCCATGGTGTACGTCCATGAGCCGTACGTGGCGCCCGCATTGCCCCAGACCGTGGCGCCGCACGGCAGCGTCTGGGAGAACACGCCCAGGCCGTAGCGCGTGTCGGGGATCCACGGCACGGGGCCTCGGGTCTCGACGGTGGTGAACATCTCCCGCTGCTGCTCCGCGGGCAGCAGGCGTCCGCCGAGCAGCGCGCCGAAGAACCGCTGCAGGTCGCCGGTGGTCGACACGATGCCGCCGGCGGCCCAGGCGAAGGACTGGTTCATCTCGGTCGCATCGTGGATCGCAGGCTGTGTGTCGGAGGAGAAGAGGGTGGAGTAGTGGCGGGGGTGCGGCCCGCGGAGCGTCGGCCCGGTGCCCGGCAGGTAGGTCCGGTCCAGCTTCAGCGGCCGCAGGACCAGGCGGTCGAGCTCCGCGCCGAAGTCCCGCCCCGTGGCCTTCTCGACGATCATCGCAGCCAGGACGTAGTTGGTGTTGGAGTAGAGGAAGGCCTCGCCGGGGGCGAAGAGCGGCGGATGGGCCAGGCCGATCCTGACCAGCTGCTCGGGGGTGTAGGTGGCGTAACGGTTGCGGAACCACTCCGCGCCGACCCCCTTCTTGAAGAACTCCGCGTCGTTGCCGTAGTTGAAGACACCGCTGGTGTGGTTGAGCAGTTGCCGCAGGGTGATCTCGCGGCCGTCGTAGCCGCTGCCCGCGACCAGGCCGGGGAGCCACTGTTCCACCGTGTCGTCCAGGCCCAGCCTGCCCTCGGCCACCAGCCGCAGGACCACGGCGGCGGTGAACGCCTTGGTGGCGCTCCCGATCCGGAACTGCTCCGACTGCCGGCGCTTCTGCCCGGTCGCGGTGTCGGATGCGCCCGCAGAGCCGAACCACCCGCCGGGCCCGTCGCTGACCTCGGCGACGATGCCCGGGGCACCGCCCTTGGCCACGGCGTCGTCCAGGGCCCGCTGCACCGCGGCACGGTCGGGACGAGACGGAGCGGCCGCGGCAGGGGCGGACAGGGCGCCGCAGGCCAGCGTCATCGCGGCGATGAGCGGCCCGGCCTTGGCGGAGAAGGAGCTTTTCATGTCGTTACGTCCCTTCAGAGGGTCGCCGCCCGGGGTGGGCAGATGACTCCACTCGTTCGCGGTTGAGTAAACGCTAAGTTGCATTCACTGATTCGTCAATCGATCTACCTCTTGAAATCTCGAACTTGCAGGTAAGACGTGCTTTGTTTCTTGCAATGACCTTGAAGGTGAAAGCAAGGCTGGTGGATGTCTTGCAATGGCTAGGCGCCGAACGCAATACTGCCCCCACGGGGAAGCCGTGACGCGGACGAGGAGGCGAAGCCGATGCCCGGAGGCAGGTTGACCCACGAGGACCGGCGCATCATCGCGGAGGGGCTGTCCGAAGGGGGCAGCTACACGGAGATCGCAGGCCGCCTGGACCGACCCATCTCCACCGTCACCAGAGAGGTGGCCCGCAACGGTGGCCCCGACGGATACCGGGCCGACGCGGCGCAGCAGGCGACCCGAAGGCGGGCGCGCCGCCGTGGACCGGCCGCGCCTCCGGACCCTTCTCCGTCGACCGCTGTCACTGCCGCCCACGGGCGCGATCCCGCGGCCGTTCAGCAGTTGGAGGAGCAGTTCACCACGATGATGGTCGACACGGGTCTACCGCGGATGACGGCCCGCGTGCTGACCTGCCTGTACGTGACCGACGACGGCAGTCTGACCGCAGCAGAGCTCGCCCAGCGCCTTCGGGTCAGCCCCGCCTCCGTGTCCAAGGCCGTAGGAGAACTCGAACGGCAGGAACTCATCAGGCGTGAACGCGACCCCCGCCGCAGGCGCGACCGGTACGTCATCGATGCCGACGCCTGGTTCCGCGGCTGGATGGCCAGCGCCCGCCAGAACACCATGCTGGCGGATTTCACCCGGCAGGCCGCCCGGATTCTCGGCGCGACCACCCCCGCCGGAACGCGCCTGCAGGACATCGGCGACTTCTTCGAGCACGTCGGCCGGGCCATGGTCCAGGCGGCCGACGAATGGCAGCAGGCCTACACGCGCAAGTCCGAAAGCGCAGCTCCGCTCGTCACGGACCAAGCACGCGGCATCCGGGGTTGAGGACGTCGGGCGCGCGCGTAACGGGCGGGGGCGTGAGCGCAGAGACCGCTCCAGCCGATGATCAAGGACGCGATGTCAAGGTCGAGGACCACAAGGACCGGGGCGTTTGCTGCGTGACGCTCTGTCATGACCGGCCGACAAACCCGTGGATACGATCCCGGTGACTCGCACCAGACGGAACGGACCCCTTGTGAGCCTTCGCCAGATCGAGCCCAAGCAGCGCGGATTCCTCATCGTCAACTCCCACCCCGAAGGCGCCGCACACACCGTCCGCCGCATGTGGGACGCCATCCCGGCCCGCACCGACGGACGCCGCCCGGTGGCGCTGATCCTCGGGCACTCGGCCGGCTACGGTCTCGCCACGCTCCTGACCGGTCTGCGCCAGCACGGCATCCGCGGCATCGGCGTCGCCTTCGAGGCCCCCGACACCGGACGGCGCACCGCGACCGCCGGCTGGTACCGCACCGCAGCCGCCGCCCGGCTCGCGGCGGACGGCGGGCACGACATCCGGTTCGTGAACGCCGACGCCTTCTCCACCGATGCGAAGACCGAGGTCGCCGACCTGGTCGAGGAGCACTACGGTCCGGTCGACTACCTCGTCTACAGCCTCGCCGCGCCCCGCCGCACGGACCCGGCGACCGGCACCGTCCACCACTCCGTGATCAAACCGCTCGGCGCCGCCTACGAGGCACCCGCGCTGGACTTCTCCGGCACCGACCCGCAGGTCTCCCGGTCCCGGATGGAACCCGGCACCGCCGAGGAGACACGGGCGACGGTCGCGGTGATGGGCGGCGACGACTGGCAGCTCTGGGTAAGTGCCCTGGCCGACCGCGGGCTCCTCGCCGAGCGGTTCACGACCGTGGCCCTGACCTACGTCGGATCGGAGGTGACCGCGCCGGTGTACCGGCAGGGCACCATCGGCGCCGCCAAGGAGCACCTGGAGCGGACCGCCCGCGACCTGAGCGCCTCCGCTCCCTTGAAGGAGAAGGAGGGCCGCGCCTTCACGGTCGTGGCCGGCGCCGCGGTCACCCAGGCTTCCGGCGCCATCCCCTCCATCGCCCTGTACACCGCCTTCCTGCGCACCGTCCTCGGTGAGGACGGCTTCCGCACCACCGCCGAGCAGGCCGCGGACCTGTGGGACCAGCTGGAAGGGCGTGCCCCGCTCGTCCTGGACGGGGCGGGCCGCATCCGGCTCGACGGCTGGGAGCTCGACGACCACGTCCAGGACCGCGTCCGCACGCTCTGGGCCGACCCCGAGCGAGGCCTCGAAGCAGCCCGACCCGGGGCCGACTGGTTCATGAGCCAGGTCCGGGAGCTGTACGGCTGGGGCGTCGACGGCACGGCCTATGACCAGCCCGTCGAAGCCGACGTGCCGTGGCCGGCGCGGTAGAGCGAGGACGGCGGCTCGCCGGATCCTCAAACAGCCACAAGCCGTGACATTCGGTGAGATTCGGGTGGTCTCGGGGTGACTCGGCCCATAGGGCCCATGTCACATACGAGCGGGGGTAGTAGGTGCGAAGGCCGCGTGGCGCGGTGGGGCGGGGCCTCGGGCGGGGTGTGCTCGGGTCGTCCGCGTGTGTCTGCGAGGGCTCGTAGTAGGAGGGGGCGTTGTCAGGGGGTGGGGGCGTGGGTAGAACTGGATGCGTCGCAGGGCGGCCCGGGTAGTCACCGGCCGCTGACGAACCCCTCTCCTTGGCGTGAGTGGCTCACGCATGTCCTCGGCATGCCGCGATCGTCCTCGTCCCCTTCGGAAGGCCAGCTCGTGTCCTCTGTCATCCGCCGCATCGCCGCTTCCAAGAAGACCTTCGCGGGTTCCGTCGTCGCCCTGGGTGTCGCCGGTTCCATGCTCGCCACGGTTCCCGCCCAGGCGGCCCCGACGAGCGCCAAGGCGATCGCGCAGCAGATGATCAAGGACCCGGCGCAGTTCGCGGCCTTCGACAAGATCGTCTCCCATGAGAGCGGCTGGAACTACCAGGCCACGAACGCGTCGTCGGGTGCGTACGGTCTGGTCCAGGCCCTGCCGGCGTCGAAGATGGCCTCCGCCGGTGCCGACTGGAAGACCAACCCGGCCACGCAGATCAAGTGGGGTCTGGACTACATGAACTCCCGCTACGGCTCCCCGGTCCAGGCCTGGAACTTCTGGCAGGCCAACCACTGGTACTGAGCCACCAGCGGACAAGGACCACAGGACGGACACACGAAAACGCTCGGCCGGAAACCCCCGGCCGAGCGTTTTCGCGTATGCAGCCACCTGGCCCATCGGCACGGGCGGCGGGAAAGAGAAAGAGAAAGAGAGGGGAAGAAGGAGAACCCACCTCTTGCCACTCTCAACTTATAGCGCACGGGGGGTCTTGCGGCAAGGCCCCCCTGGTACTCCAAAATCGCTCTCCTCAACCGGAACTTGCAGGAAACGAGGGATTCGTGGAGTGCGTGCGCTTTGTCCGTGGCGCCGGACTCCGCGGGAGACCTCGCGGATGGAGCCGCTGACATGACCCCTCTGACCACGAGCGTGTTCGACCTTCCCGGCCATCTCTCGGCCAAGGCCGACCCGGCGCTGACCGCCGAGGACGAGCAGCACTTCGCCGCCCTCGCGGAGTGCCTCCAGCAGTCCATCGCCGAAGTCTCCGACCGTCTCGACGCCGCACGCCGGGCCCCCGGCGGCCTGGGGCAGCAGGCGATGGACCGCGACGCGGAGATCCACCGGCTGACCGCCCGCCTGCGCACGCTGCGCCGCTTCGGCCTGGACCTGTGCCTCGGGCACATGGTGTGCGCGGACGACCCCGAGCCCGTGTACGTCGGACGGCTCGGCCTCACGGACGGCACGGGCCGCCGGCTGATCGTCGACTGGCGTTCCCCGGCGGCCGAGCCGTTCTTCGGCGCCACGCACGCCGACCCGATGGGGTTGGCGAGCCGCCGCAGGTACCGCTGGACGCGCGGCCGCATCAGTGACTACTGGGACGAGGTGTTCACCCCGGAGGGGTTCGCCGGGCACGCCGCGCTCGACGACCAGTCCGCGTTCATCGCCAGCCTGGGCAGCAACAGGTCACCCCGGATGCGGGACGTGCTCGGCACCATCCAGGCCGACCAGGACGCCATCATCCGTGCGGGCTCCCGCGGAGCCCTCGTCGTCGACGGCGGCCCGGGAACGGGCAAGACCGTCGTCGCGCTGCACCGCTCCGCCTACCTCCTCCACTCCGATCCCCGCCTCGGTCACCGGCGCGGCGGCGTGCTGTTCGTCGGTCCGCACCGGCCCTACCTGTCGTACGTGTCCGACGTCCTCCCGAGCCTCGGAGAGGACGGCGTGCAGACCTGCATCCTGCGCGACCTCGTCGCCGAGGGGGCCACGGCCGAGGCCGAGGCCGACCCGGAGACGGCCCGCCTGAAGTCCTCGGCGGACCTGGTGGGGGCGATCGAGAAAGCCGTCAGGTTCTACGAGGAACCGCCCGCAGAAGGGATGACGGTCACGACCCCGTGGTCCGACATCTGGCTGAGCGCTGACGACTGGGCCACGGCGTTCGCAGCGGCCGAACCCGGCACCCCGCACAACGAGGCGCGCGAACAGGTCTGGGAGGAACTGGTCACGCTCCTCATGGACAAGCACGAGGAGGAGCACGAGGACGAGGACGAGGCCGAGGACGAGGCCGAGGACGAGGGCGACGGGTACGCGGACGGCGGCGGCGTCCCGCGCGATCTGCTGCGCAGGTCGCTGGCGCGGAACCGGGAGCTGGTCACGGCCTTCCACCGCGCCTGGCCGCTGCTCGAAGCGGCCGACCTCGTCGGCGATCTGTGGTCGGTGCCCGCCTACCTGCGGATGTGCGCCCCCTGGCTCGGCCCCGACGAGGTGGAGAAGCTGCAGCGCGCCGAGCCCCAGGCCTGGACGCTGTCCGACCTGCCGTTCCTGGACGCGGCACGACAGCGCCTCGGCGACCCGGAGGCGGCCCGACGCAGGCGCCGGAACGAGGCCGCGCTCGCCGCCCAGCGCGAGCAGATGGCCCAGGTCGTCGACAACCTGATCGCGGCCGCGTCCGACTCCGGCGCCGACGGTGACGAGGGCGAAGGCCTGGTGACCATGCTGCGCGGCCAGGACGCGCAGGTCAGCCTGGTCGACGAGGCCGAGCTGTCCACTGCCGACCCCGATCTCCTCGCCGGCCCGTTCGCGCACGTCGTCGTCGACGAGGCGCAGGAACTGACCGACGCCGAATGGCAGATGCTGCTCCAGCGCTGCCCCTCCCGGAGCTTCACCATCGTCGGTGACCGCGCCCAGGCCCGGCACGGGTTCACGGAGTCGTGGCAGGAACGGTTGCAGCGGGTCGGGCTCGACCGGATCAGCCTCGCCCCCCTGACCGTCAACTACCGGACGCCGGAGGAGATCATGGCGGAGGCCGAGCCGGTGATCCGGGCCGCCCTCCCGGACGCCAACGTGCCGACCTCCATCCGCGTCGGAGGAGTCCCCGTCGTCCACGGCCGCGTGTCGGACCTCGGCCCCGTCCTCGACGCGTGGCTCGCCGAGCATGCGGAGGGGACCGTGTGCGTCATCGGCGACCCGACGTTCCCGGCCACGGACCGCGTCCGGTCGCTGACCCCCGAGCTGTCGAAGGGCCTGGAGTTCGACCTGGTGGTCCTCGTCGACCCGGAGTCGTTCGGTGACGGGATCGAGGGTGCGGTCGACCGGTACGTCGCGATGACGCGGGCGACCCGGCAACTCGTCGTCCTCCAGGACTCCTCCCTGCCGCGGTGACGGCCGCCGTCGACCGTCGGCGACCGCTACGGCTGCGGCCACTACGACGATCAGTGGTGCCGGGCAGGTGGGCGGGGGCCGGCGACCGCCTCCGCGAGGAGGCGGCGGCCGGCCGGAGTGCCGAGGACGCCGCGCAGAGCCGTGTCCCGTACGGCCCGCGCCGGGGCCGAACGGAACGGTCCAGGTGCGGGTGGCGAGATCGGTGCGGGCCAGCACGCCCAGGGCGTCGGCGCGACGGGCGCGCCGCCACGCCGCGAGCGCGCCGTCCGCCGGGGCAGCGCCGGGGGCCGCCCCCGGCAGTACGGCGGCGAGCGAGACGGCGTCCCGTAGCCCCAGGTTGAGCCCCTGTCCGCCGATCGGGCTGCACACGTGGGCGGCGTCGCCGATCAGCAGCACCCGGCTGCTCCCGTGGTGTGCGGCCAGACGCCGGTGGGTGCGGGACGTACTCGTCCAGCGGCATTCGCGGACGGTGGCCGTCCATCGCCCGGCGGCCGCCTCCGCGGCGAGCCAGCCGGACGGTCCGCACCTTCCTGCGCGGCACCGGCGGCAGGTGCAGCACCACCCGCGCCCAGCCGTCGAGGTGCATCGGCAGCACCACCAGCAGACCGCGCGGTCCGCCGGTCATGTGCACGCGGCCCGGATCCATCGAGGGGTCCCCGACCCGCAGATCGGCGAGGTGCCAGGTGCCGGCTAGGTCCGGCCGGGGAACGCCGTACCGGCCAGGCCCGCAGTGTGCTCGACGCGCCGTCGGCCGCCACCACCCGGCGGGCGCGCAGAGGTTCGAGGGCGTCCGAGCGGACCGTGACGCCGGCGGCGTCCTCGTCGGCCCAGCGGGTCCAGCGCATCGGCCAGCCCGCTCGGGGCCAGCGCCTAAAGGTCCGCGCGTGCAGGTCGGTCGCCCGGGACTGGGTGACCGGCCCGGGCCGCCGTTCCAGCACCACCACGCCGAGCCCCGCCCGGGCGAGCAGCAGCGCCGCGCTCAGCCCGACCGGCCCCGCCCCGACCACCACCGCGTCCGTGTCGACTCCCGTGCCCGGACCCCTGGCCGCGGCCGGGGAAGGCAAGCCGCTGATCGGCGGTGCCCGTTCGGGGGCCGGCTTCGTGGGGGTTTCGAGGGAGCGCTTGGAGGAGCGCCGGGGGAACCAGCCCGCGCCGCCGAGGATCCAGCCGCCCGTGGGACCTCGCTCAGGGTCGGCCGGTCAGGGCGCGCACCAGTCGCTCGACCCGGTCCTGCGGTGCGGGGGAGTCGGGGCTGCTCGTCATCAGGAGGTGGTGCAGCGTGCCCACGAGGGCGAGTGCGGCCGAGCCCGTGTCCATGCCCGGACCCACGCGCCCGATCGCCTGCTCGGCATCGAGGTAGGTCTGTACGGAGGTTTGGATCGTGTCGAAGCCGGGAGCGCCTGCGGCCCAGGCCTCGCGTACCCGCTGTGCCGCGGCCGGCCGGGTCACCGCCAGACCGACGACCCCCGGATCCAGGGACAGGACCGCCGCGGCCAGCTCCATCAGGTTGTCGGCCACCGCGTCGCAGCCGGCCTTCGCCGGCAGCGACGCCGCCAGTGTGGCGGAGCGGCTGAAGCGGTCCAGCACCAGCTCCGCCACGAACTCGTCGAGCCCCGCGAAGTGGGCGTGCAGCACCCCCTTCCCGCAGTCCGCCTCGGCCGTGATCGCCCGGCTGGTCAGGGCCGACGCCCCGTCCCGGGCGAGCACGCGCTCGGCGGCGTCGAAGAGCCGCGCGCGCAGATCGGGGATGGCCACTCCACGAGGTGACACCAAGTCCTCCGGAAAGAAAGGGATTGCAGGTATGGGCGAACGCCCATACTGTTTGGGCGCATGCCCATTTTAGGGGCGGGTGCCCGACCGCGTACGCCCGTCCGCAAGGAGGTCCCATTCGTGCACGCCATCGCGAACTCCAGCCAGGCCCAGGCCTGGAACGGCTACGAGGGCGCCCACTGGGCCGCCCACCAGAACCGCTGGGACGCCGTCAACGCCGGCTTCGACCGGCCCCTGTTCGAGGCCGCGGCCATCGCCCCCGGCGAACGCGTCCTCGACATCGGTTGCGGTGCGGGATCCACGACCCGGCAGGCCGCCCGTGCAGCCGCACCCGGCGGTGAGGCCGTCGGCCTCGACCTCTCCGGTCCCATGCTGGAACGAGCCCGGGCGAGCGCCGACGGCGAAGGCCTCGCCAACGTTCGCTTCGAACTCGGCGACGCCCAGGTCCACCCCCTCGACCGCGGCGCCTACGACCTCGCCATCAGCCGCTTCGGCATCATGTTCTTCGCCGACCCCGCAGCGGCGTTCGCGAACATCGCCACGGCGCTGCGCCCCGGTGGCCGGGTGGCCCTGCTCTGCGCCGCCGAGCCCGAAGGCAACGAGTGGCTGACCGCGCTGACCGCCCTCGCCGACCTCCTCCCGCTGCAAGGCTTCGGCAAGCCCGGCGGACCCGGGATGTTCTCCCTCTCCGCGCCCGACGCGGCCGCCGCACTGCTGAGCGCCGCAGGGCTGCGTGACGTCCGCGCCACGCACGTCACGGCGTACGGGACCTGGGGACGCGACGCGGCTGACGCGGCGGGGTTCCTGCTGGACTCCGGCCCCGGCCGACACCTCGTCGCACAAGCCGGCCCCGACCTCGGCGACCGTGCCAGGGCCCGCTTGACCGACCTGCTGCGCCGCCACGCGTCCGACGGCGTCCTGCGACTGCGGAGCACCGGCTGGCTGCTCACCGCGACGGCGCCGGCGCCGTGCGGTGGCGGTCGGACGGCGCCGGCCCCGTCGGGTGCCCGGCGCCCTACCAGCGGGGGCGCGCCGCTGCAGGGTTGAGCTTGGAGTTGAGCGCCGTCAGGAAGGTCGGGAGTTTGTCCACCGCGGATCTGGGAACCGGGATCACCTGGACCGTGTCCCGCACCACGTCCTGGACGACGAGCCTGTAGGCGCCGTCCTCCTCCACGAGTTCGGCGGCGTAGAGCAGTGTTTCCACCAGAAGTCCTTCTGTCGTCGGTCGGGGACGGGTCAGACACCCCATGACGTTTGAGGTCAAGCGGCATGGGGTTGCGCGTGGTGCGACCAGGCGGTCGCTTCGTCGTAGTGGGTGCGGGTCTTGAGGCATCCGTGGAGGATGCCGACGAGTCGGTTGCCTACCTGCCGGAGGGCTGGGTTGTAGCCGATCTCGCGTGCTCGCTGCTTGTCGTAGTAACGGCGGGCGCCGGGTGAGGCCCGCAGGGCGGAGAACGCCTGCGTCTGCAACGCGTCGGCGAGCCGGTTGTTGCGGACGTAGCGGGCCTGGACGGTGTGGCTCCTGCCGGAGGCACGGGTGATCGGGCTGGTGCCGGCGTAGTTCTTGCGGGCCTTCGCGGAGGCGTATCGGGTGGGGTCGTCTCCAACTCGGCTATCTGCTCGTTGAGGGCGATCAGGAGTCTGGCGTGAGCGGTGGCGGTGGCCGCGTAGGCGGCTGTGACCGACTCGGGCAGCCCGAGCTGCCGTTCGCGTAGCGCGGTCTGGATCACGGCCGCCTTCGCGTCCCGGTTGCGTCGGCGGGCGCGGGCCAGGACAGCGGCGATCTGGGCGCGGGTCAGCTTCGCCCCGGCTGCCGGGGTGGGGGCCTTGATCAGCAGCTCCAGGGCATCCGTGCTGGTCAGCGTGAGGTCCGCGTAGGCGTTCAAGGCGGCGGGAAAGTACTCCTGCAAGGCGGTGCGCAGCCTCTGGAAGGTGCGGGTGCGTTCCCAGATCAGGGTCTGGTGTGCGCGAGTGACGACCTTGACGGCCTGGGCCGCCTCGCTGTCCCCGGCCACCGGGCGGAGCTGGTCCCGGTCGATGCGGACCATGTCGGCCAGCGCGTGCGCGTCGCCCTTGTCGCTCTTGGCGCCGGAGGTCCCGTAGCGCTCCTTGAACCGGGCGACCTGCCGGGGGTTGACCGCATAGACCTGGTAGCCGGAGGCGATCAGGGCCTGCACCCACGAGCCGCGGTCGGTCTCGATCCCGACCACGACACCGGCCGCGTCCAAACCCTCGCCGCCGTGCCGGGCGACGAGTTCGTGCAGCTTCGCAATGCCCTCCACCCCCTCTGGCAGCTTCGCGGTGGCCAGCTTCCGGCCGGTCTCGTTCTGGATCTCGACGTCGTGATGGTCTTCGGCCCAGTCATCGCCGATCAGCAGCAACTCTTCCTCCTGGTCAAGTGCGTCACCATGCAGCCTGCGGAAGGCGCGGCACGCGGCCTAATGGATCCAGTGCTCACGCCCCACTGCCCGGCGGGCACGCCACCCCATCAGCGGTCTGGCCTCCCGGCCGACCAGCAGGGGCACGGTCTGACCCCAGAACTCGCAGTGGTTCCGGCGATGGAAGTGCCCACCTGCTGGCGGCTACGGAACCGAGTCTCTACGACCCGGCAAGTCCCATTAGGCGTGGTCGAGCCAGGCGTTCCACGCCTTGGCGGCCCGCTCCTCGTCGACGTCCTCGTCCATCGGGTGGAGCCAGCCGAGGTTGCCGGTGCCGGTGCCGGTGCCGGTGCCGGTGGCGACCGCGTCCCAGACCTGCTCGGGTGTGGCCGGCAGGTCCTGTTCGCGGCGGACCTCGAACTCTCGGGCCATGATCAGATCTCCTTCGTTGTCGATCAGGTGTCAGTAGGTGGGCGGCAGGGTGCTCAACAGCCGTTGCAGCGCGTTCGGCCGCCATTCGAGGGCGGCCCCGCCACCGGCTGCGTCGGCCAACCGCAGCTGCGGGAGCCGGCGGACGAGCGTGCCGACGGCCACCTCGGCCTGGAGCTTGGCCAGCGGGCCGCCGAGGCAGAAGTGCGGGCCGTTGCCGAAGCTCAGGTGCCGGTTGGCGGGGCGGGTCAGGTCGAGACCGTCGGGTCCTCGAAGCGCTCGGGGTCACGGTTGGCCGCGGCGAGGAACAGGTACACCAGTTCGCCCTCGCGCAGCGTCCGCCCGCCGATCTCGATGTCCTCGGCGACGACCCGGGGGATCGCTTGGGTCGGCGTGTCGTAGCGGGACAGCTCCTCGACGGCGGTGCGGATCAGCCCCGGGTCCTCTTGCAGCCGGGCCAGCTGGTCGGGGTGGCGCAGCAGGGCGAGGACGGTGTTGCCGACGAGGTCGTCGCCGGGGTCAGCCCGGCGGCGGACGAGGCGGCCGAGGTACTCCTCGTACTCGTCGATCGCCGTCTCGGTCCTGTCGATGCCCTCGGTCAGCCGCCCGAAACGGCGGAACCAGGCCTTGACCTGCGGGCGGTCCCCGGGCGGGCTGCCGAAGGGCTCGCAGACGACGGGCAGCGGCAGCGGGGCGGCGACCGCCTCGATCAGGTCCATGGTCGGCCCCGTCACGACCGCCTCGTCGACGATCCGGTCGACGAGGCGCTGGATGCCGTCGCGCAGGGCTTCGGCGCGCCGGGCGGTGAAGGCCCGGTTGGCCGGCTTGCGCAGCCGGGCGTGGTCCGGTGGTTCGGTGTACGTCGGGCCCGGCGGGGGCCTCCGTGAGCCGGGCCTCGTCCGTGGGTTCGGTCAGGTTCACGTCGACCGTTCTACCGCTGGGTGTTCATGGCGTCGGCAAGGCTCTTGGGCCGCATGTCGGTCCAGGCCTGCTCGACGTACTCCAGGCAGGCGGCTTTGGTGTCGGGGCCGTGGGCGACGGTCCAGCCCTCGGGGACGTCCGCGAACTGCGGCCACAGCGAGTGCTGGTTCTCGTCGTTGACGAGCACGAGGAAGGTGCCGTCCTGGTCGTCGAAGGGGTTGGTCACGGGAATCAGTCCTCCGGGTTGCGGGTTGCGGTCTCACCAGTTCACGGGTCCGGCGTCGTCGTGGTCCCGGTCGATCGGGGAGTTGAAGGGCAGCAGGTCGCCGTCGAAGCGGCCAGGGACGAAGTCGACCGCCAGCTTGGAGTTGTTGATCACGATGTGGACGAGGGCCTCGATCTGCCGCTCGGTCAGACCGGCCAACGCGCTGCCCCGCCGGAGCAGGATCTCGGCGACCTCGCCGTAGGTCAGCGGCCGGTCGCCCAGCTCGTCCGCATCGGCGTCGAGGATGCCGACGGGCACGTCCCGCTCGGTGGGAACGGGCACCTCCTCGAACGTCACGTCCTTCACCGGGTGGGCGTCGAGGATCGTCGCAGGCGAGGGCGCGGGCGATCAGCCCGCCGGCGGACCAGCCGAGCATCAGGTACGGGCCTTCCGGCTGGATCTTCTGGATCTGGTCGGCGTAGGCGTAGTCAGCCGCCAGCTCCTCGAATGACGTCGGCAGGGGTTCGCGCCGGCCGAGGCCGCGCGCCTGGATCGCGTACACCGGGTGCTGGGGCCCGGCGTGGTTCAGCAGCCCGCTACGTGGTTCAGCAGCCCGCTGTACGACCAGCTGATGCCGCCGCCGGGGTGGATGCAGAACAGTGGTGTGCCGGACCTCCGACTCTCCGGTGCGGCGCACGGACCGGGCAGACCCGACGGGAGACCGGCCCGCGATCCGGGTGGGGGGCGGGGCGGTCGGCGAAGCGCTCCATCCAGTACGCCCGGTCCGTGACGAACTGCGTCGAGGTGCGGTATTCGGCGTCCGCAGCCACCAGGTCGTCCAGCGAACCGAACGCGCACTGCGGCACCTTCCGGCCCTCGGCCAGCGCCGTGTACGTCTGCGTGACCCGCTGCCGGACGAGGGCGCAGCCGTACGCGTCCATCACCAGGTGGTGGTAGCCCTGGTGCCACAGGTGGCACGTCGGCGAGAGCCTGAAGCCCGAGGCTGAACAGCGGATCGCGACCGAGGTCGATCGGTCGGACGCGGTCGTCGCCCATCCATGCCCGGGCCGCCGCGAGCGGTGCCTGCTCCTCGCTGAGGTCGAGGAAGGCCGGCGCCCGGTCCCAGGTCCCTCGGACGACCTGGCGAGGACCGTCTCCGTCCTCGACGAAGGTCACGTGCAGGGCGTCGACCTCGCCGATGCGGACGCCCAGGTCGGTGCGCGGAACCGCTTCGGCGGCGGGCCGTGCGGGTGGGGCAGCGGGGGTCCGGGCCGCGCCCTCCAGGACCAGGGTGACGGCTCTGCGGACGAACCCGCCGACGTCCGTGGCGGTCACGCGCGCATCGTGCCGGACGAGGACCCCGCCGGTGACGGGGTGGGCGCGGGCGTCGGTGAGCCCGAGGACGCGCCGCAGGGTCGCGGCGACGATTTCGGCCGTCCGGGGCCGTCCCAGAACCGGCTTGACGTCCCGGCGCTGGCGGCCCGGGACGACCGAGCACGGGCGCACGCCCATATCCACGCAGCGATTCCCGGCCGCGGCACTCGGCAGAAACGGCATGTGTACGATCACCTGTTTGGTGGAGGTCGCGAAGGCCGTCACGGACGGACGGAGCGCTGCGACGGACTGGAAATGGGGAAGGAAATCGGTCGATCGGCCCTGCGATCGGACCGGTGCCCGGGCGTATCTATGCGATCCGGAACGGGTGAATGCGCCCGGGTGGTGACCGGAGCCTCCGGAAAGGAGTCAGCGGGTCTTGTCGACGCCCATGCCGGCGCCGGCATGGGCGGTCGTGCGGATCTTCGGGGTCCTCGCTTCGGCCCCGGGCCGGTCGGCGGCGGCGCCGCCCTTCTCGCCGCCGGGGGCGGCCTTCTCGGGGGTGACCCGCTGTCCATCACCCGAACGGGGCCCGGTGTCACCGGCGGCGATCTGTGCCGCCGCCATGTCGGCGGCCACCTCCGCCGCGAGGTCGTGGATGCTCTCTCCGGCCTCATGGGCCGCCTTCTTCACCTCGAGGGCGATGCCGACGGACGTCTTGATGACACCGCGCACCAGCGGCTTGAGGAGACGCTTGGCCAGTGGCGCGACGACGAGGCCGACCAGGAAGGGCGGGACTAGGGGCGGCATCATGCTCCAACCTCTGTACACGAACGTATGACGGGGACCCAGGCATTGCGAACGCCGGAGCAGCACCCGGCTGGGGGAGGGAAAGCATTCCGTTTGGAAATTCGGAATTTGCCGAACGAACCGGGTCCCTGGTCGTCGACAGCACCCACCGACTGCTCTCGCGGCCACCGTAGTGGAACCAAGTCCATCGGGGCCAAACGGCCTTCTCGGCTTTCACTCGGGAGGGTGTTCGCCCCTTCCCCGCAGAACGCGGACGGCAGCGTGCATTCTTATAGAGAAAAAATTCATGGTCGTATTTTCAGACCCGAAGGTGATTTCCGAGTTCGCGTGTCACGCGCCGCCGGAGAGCCGGAAACGGCAGCGTGCCGCCCCCCCAGCACCGCCTCGTGAAAGGCCCGCACGTCGAACCCGGCGCCCAGTTCCGCCTCGGACGCGGCCCTCAGCCCGAGGAACTCCAGGTAGCCCGCGCGGTAGGACAGCGCCTGCCGGGGCAGGACCGTCCTCGCCCGGTCGAGGCCGGCCGCGTACTCGGCCCAACCCTCGTTGAACGCGCCGAACGCGGCCACTTCTCGGCGTAGTTGCGGCAGCACGCGGTTCTCCGCCTGCCGGGCCAGATGCAAGTGGTGTCCCGGCGCCAGCTCGTGGTAGATCAGCGAAGCCGAGGCGAGCAGGGACCTCCGGGCCGGGTCCGAGCCGTTCTAGCGGTAGCCCGACCGAACTGGCCGCGGTCGGCTGCTCGTAGTACCCGAAGTTCGCATCGCCGTAGCCGGCGCGACCTCCGGCTTCGACCCGTACGCCGCCTTCGGCGCTGCCCAGGCCGCTACGCCTACGCCCCGCTGGTCAACACCGCCGAAGACGACACCCCGGTCCCCGGCCGGGCCTCGTCCTGGCAGACGCCACCACCACGGCCGAGTTCACGCCCCGCCCGGGCATCACCTGCTCCGACAGGACGCCCCTCACCGCCTCGGCCGTCTTCTCGATCCTCCCCACACCGTGGTCGTCGGTGCCGGCGTGATCGGTGCCGCCATCGCCCTCGAACTGGCCCGAACCGGGCAACGGGTGGTCGTCGTGGACAAGGCCGGCGCCGCAGGGCACGGATCCATCAGCGCGTCCAGCGCGTCCAGCGCGGTCATCCGGTTCAACTACTCCACGTTCACGGCTGCGCCACGGCCTGGGAGGCCCGCCACCTCTGGGCGTCCTGGCCGGACCACCTGGGGTTCGCCGGCAGCCGCCCCCTCGCGGTCTTCCACCGCACCGGCGCCGTGCTGCTCGACTCCCCTTCCGTCGAACCGTCGGACACCGCAGTCCTGTTCGAAGGAGGCGGCTGCGCCTCGTCGTCCACCGGCTTGGGCGGACCGGGTCGCCGGCGTCCGCCTGGCCGACGGGACGCGGATCGTCGCGCCGGTCGTGGTCAACGCCGCCGGGCCGTGGTCGGGTGGCATCAACCGGCTGGCGGGCGTCGGGCCCTGCACTTCTTCCTACCTCGGCCGCCCGCACCCGTACCGCCCGACCGGCCGCCGCAACGCGCCGCATCCGGCCGGGCACTCCGGGGCACCGAGGGGCCGGGTCAGTGGTGGGGGGAGCGCAGCACCTGCCGCATACGGGTCTCGTCCACCGCTCCGGCCGCGGGGCCCGCGCCCGCGCGGCGCCGGAGGCCCGCCAGCACCGCGGCGAGCCGGGTCGTCAGGCTGCGCATGCGAACCGTCCCCGGCCTTCCCGCCGGCCCGGGGCGGTCATGTCCGCTCCTGCTGCGGTGCGGGTGCAGCCAGGGCGCGGAAGCGGTCCCACTGCACCTTCGGCCGCCGCAGGCCGCGGCGCTCCAGGTACCGGTCGGTGGACCGCTTCGTGTGCCGCAGGACGCGCAGGGCATCGCGCGCGGCGCCCGACCCCATCGGTTCCACCACGGTGGACGGCACCAGGACCCAGCCCCGGTCGGTCCGGCGCAGTTCCCCGCGGACGAGGGCGTTGTACATGTGGTTGAGCCGGTCGTCGTGCCGGTGGACCAGGAGCGAGGCCGGGCCAGGGGCGGCGGCGCAGTCGGACGGCACCTCCACCAGGTAGCCCTCAGGGGTCGGCGCCGGCCGGGTCCGGGCGAGCACCGGCGCCCCGGACGCGTCCCGGGCGGCCAGGACGGCCGTGGGGAACCCGGCGAGCTGCGCGGCCCCGGGCAGCTCGCCCGTCCCGGTCGGGGGCGGTCCCGCTGCCCCCGGTCCGGGCAGCAGTGCGGCGCGTGGTGGGCGTACGACCACCTGCTCGGGCGTGACCGTGATGAGGAGCCGCAGGTAGTACCAGTGCATCAACGGGCGCAGGGGAAAGGAGAGGTAGGCCCGGCTGTGCGGCTGTCGCTCGAACAGCATCCGCCAGTACTCCTCGGCGCCCTGCGGGCCCGTCATGATCCGGTCGGGGCATTCAGCCCGGCCGCCCACGAAGATCTGCGGGGCGGTGTCGAGGCCGCTGCCCGTGGGGTCGGAGAAGAGCAGGCCGACCCTGCCGTCCCGGCGGACGTTCAGCGCCTTCTGTGCGAACGCGAGGGAGGTGGTGACCAGCAGGGTCCCGTCCGCGCGCCGCGCCACCGCCGTCGGCCAGGCCAGTGGCGTCCCGTCCCGGCCGAGGGTGGCGAGCTCGCAGGTCCGGTAGGCGTCGAGCACGTCGAGGGGAGCGGAGTCCAGAACCGTCGGCGTCGTCATCGGCCCTCCCCACCGTCGAGAGGGGCCCGCAGTGCGCGGCAGGAGACGGCGTACCGGCGGCGCCCGAACGCCTTCCACAGCAGGCGGCCGATGAGCGGGGCCTTGCCGAGGAAGTACGCCTGCTCCTGCGGGGTCGCGTCTTCGAGGAGCGACCCGAGCGCGAGCATGAGCTTGTCCTTCGGGACGGTTTCCAGGCCGCGGCGTCCGACCGCGTCCCACTCCGCGACCGTCAGGTGCGAGGCGACCAGCGGCAGGAGCAGGCGCTCCTCGTCGTCGAGGTGCTCCAGGAGCGCTGCGCGGTGCTCCTCCAGCGCCAGCGCGAGTTCCGTGCCGGCCGCGCGGTTGGCGGTCTGCTGCCACACCGGCGCGCGGTCGTTGACCGCCGCCAGGCTCCGGTCGATCCGCTCGTGCTGCTCCTCCATCCGCTCGACGAGCAACTCGTCCGCGGCCCGCTCGCGCAGCAGCGGCCAGATCATCTCGTCCTCGACGGTGTGGTGATGGTGCAGCCCCGTCACGTACTCGGCCAGGTGCGCGCCGACCGCGGCGGCGCGGGCCGTCGCACCGGCCGGCACGGCACGCACCAGCCGCGGCAGCAGGGCCGACTCTCGGCGGAAGACACGGTGGACCACGACCATTTCGTGGGTGTAGGGACGTTCGGCAGTACCGCTGGCGGACACGCTTGCATGCTCCAGGAATCGAAGGCGGGCAACAGATGTGACGAAGGTGCCCGTACCCTCTTGGTGCTGACTTGCAGTTGGCTTGGCGGTCCGGCGCGGCGACGGAGAAGACGGGGGCGGAGTGCAGCAGGGGAACGGACTGGGTGTGGGGCTGAGACCGGGGGAGGCGGCGGCCCTCCTGCTGGACAAGATCCGGCAGGGCAACGACTACGCCCGCGGCAAGAAGAAACGTTTCGGCCGAAGTGCCTCCGTCACCAAGGTGGCGACGCTCGTCCTGTCCGCAGCGTCCACCGTCATCCTGGGCCTGCAGGACCTCAACGCGTGGGCGGGTCTGGCCCTGGCGTGCGTGGCGCTGGTGACCTTGCTGGGAGCCGTCGAACCGTTCTTCAACTGGCGCTCCAGGTGGGTGCTGATGGAGGAGGCGCAGCACCGGTTCCGGCGGCTCGCCGACGACCTCGAATACCTCGTGGCGTCGACGCCCGCCGACGAGCTCACGTTCGACCAGCTCGGTGAGGTCTTCGGCCGGTACCAGACGATCTGGGACGACCTGAGCCGCACCTGGCTGGAGCACCGCCGGGAACCCGCACCGCTGCCCCACACGTAGTGCTGTGACCGGAGGGGTTCACCGCCCCGCGGTGCCCGGCACCTCCAGGGCCCCGCCGCCCGAGCGGCGGGGCCCGCTGTGGAGACGGCCGCTACGGGCAGGCCCGGGTCCGGCCGGCCGGACCCCACGTCCTGCCCAGGTCCGAGTTCACCGGCTGGTCCGGCAGGTTTCCGCAGGCGACCAGGGTGGTCACGCTCTTGTCGAGGTGCGGCTGGAGGATGTAGACGGCGCCGTTCGGCGGGAACCTGTTGCGGCTGTTCAGCGTCAGCAGGCCGGTGGCGCCCGAGAGGTTCTCGATGCCGGGGTTCGAGAGCCGTGCGTACACGTCCGTCGCCTGGAACGGGGCGCTGCCGTTCGTCCCCGTCCTGTACTGCACGTAGACCGCGTTGATCGCCGCCGACGCCACTTGCAGCGCGTCGTAGGCGCCGGCCGCGTTGCCCTCGGGCAGCGAACCGTCCGTGAACACGCTCCGGAAGTGGGCGGTGAATTCCGAGTACGGGGTGTTCGGCGTTTCCTTGCCGTTCGAGTTGTTGTACATCATGTAGTACGGCTGGAGCAGGGAGTGCCGCCGCATCATGTCCGCCGGGTCCTGGAGGTACTTGGCCGCGGTGCTCTCGGAGAGCACGGCGATCTTCCTCCCGTCCTTCCTCCGGCACTCCGAGGCCGCCTGCAGGGCGTCGAACAGGGCCGGCATCTCCCCCGAGCGGCCGGCGTAGAGGATGAACCCGTCCGACTTCCCGACCTCGGTGCAGATGTCCCGTGCCACGTCCGAGACGATCTGCCCGGTGCGGTTCTCGTAGTAGGGGACGGTGACCACCTTTCCGCCCTTGTAGTGCTTGCTGAACTTCTCCTGGAGGTCCGAGCTGAAGAACTCGTCGTCCGGGTCGTACACCACGACGGCCGTCCTGGCTCCCTCCTTGGCCGTCGTCAGCTCGCCGACCTCCTCGGAGTACGCGGAGAACTCGGCCATCACCTGGGCGATGCGGTCGTTGGAGGGCGACACCTGGAAGTAGTAGGACGACGCGCGCTCGTCCACCATCTTGCTGCCCGACACGGAATTGCCGATGACCGGGATGCTGGCCGCGGAGATCTCCGCGACCGCGGCGAACGAGGCCGGCCGGCTCTGGGTGATGCCGATGACCGCGGCGATCTTGTCCCGGTGCTTGCGTTCGATGATCTCCGCCGCGACGTCGGGCCCGTGGGGATTGCGCGAGCCGTACGCGAAGTACTTGCCGGAGTTGGCGAGCAGCAGGCGGATCTGGACGACGGCGCCCTCACGGGAGTTGATCTGGTGCTGGGCCGCCAGGGCGCCGCGCAGCGACTGCAGGCTGACCGGCGTGGAGTCACCGGGTTCCGCCGTCAGGGGGGCGAAGAACACCACGGTCCGGTACGGGCGCCCGCTGTGGGCCGCGGCGTCGTTCTGCCGCTTGGCGACCGCTTCGAGGTCGAGCAGTTCGTCGTCGCGGCCGGGGCTGCCGAGGTGGCATCCGCTGCCGTCGGTGACGCCGACGATCTCGCCCGTACTCACCTTGTGGCAGGACGGCGGCAGTCCGAACTCGGCCCGCCAGTAGTAGATCCCGGTGGCCACCAGGGCGAGCGCGAGGACGGGGGCCGCCACGGCCCGCACGTAGGCTCCCTGGCCGCTCGGCGGTGCGTCGACCCTGGGCTTGGTCTGCAGCCAGCTCCTGGCCGGACCGTCGTCGTCGCGCGGGGAGAGCGGTACGAGGTAGACCGCCGACGCGGAGGGCCGCGCGTAGAGGACGCGCACCTGCCTGGCCAACGCGTCCGCGTCATCGGCGTCCGCGGCGACCGGCTGCGCGTACGAGAGCGGCTCGTCGGGTGCGGCTCCCAGGACCATGAGGGGGCCGGTGGGCTCGTCGCGGGCGATCTGCTCGTAGGTGTCGAGGAGTTGGCGGATCGTCGTGCCCTCGGCGCCGATGTCCGGCAGGAGCAGGACGAAGGACCAGCGGCGCCGGGCACGGTAGACCCAGAAGCGGGACGGTCTCACCGCTTTGGCGAGGTCGTTGATCAGGGCGGTGAGCAGCAGGCGCTGGACCACGTCGGGTTTGTTGTGGGACTCGCCGGATGCGGTGATCTCCAGCGCCATCCGCAGGAAGTTCGCGCCTTCGGGGCGGTGGCTCCCGACCCAGCGCAGGGTGCGGCGCCTCTTCAGCCACAGACCGTAGATCGAGCGGGGCAGCCGCAGGCCGAAGAACCTCACGACGCTCGCCCATGCGGTGGCGATGGCCGTGGCCGCGTCGTCGCCGGCCAGTCCGGCCAGCATCTCCAGGCCGCCCCGCCGCTGGAGGAGTTCCTCGTAGAGGTGGTCGCGCAGCTGCCGCACTCCGGCATCGGGCGTGACGGTGTTGACGTTCGCGTTCAGCACGGCGCGGCAGGTGTTGAAACGCGACAGCCGGATCTTCCCGGCGCCGGGCGGTAGCTTGGCGAGCTCTTTGGTGAGTTCGTCCAGTACGTGGACGTGCGGCGCGGCCACCTCGCGGGCCGGCTCGCCGGGAACCGCGTCCCGCGGTCCCAGACAGTCATCGGTCAGCAGGGCGTGCGGCACCCGCCTGACCTTCTCGCTGCCCTCCTTCGTGTAGAGGCGCTTCTCGTACTCCACCACGATGTCGCGTGCCGTCGGCTCCCCGGCGGCGTCCCGTTTCAGCAGCATCGCCGGTAACCGGCGGTTCCCGCCCCGGTTCACCGCCAGGGTGTCGAAGCACTCGATGAGATAGTGGATCTTCTGTGGAAGCGGCACGTGCTCGCTGCTCCTCTGCGCGTCACGGCGGGCGGGGACGTCCGCCTGCCGGGGAAGCACCGTCGAGAGGCTGCTTTCAGGCCATGCGGAACCATGCCCCCGGCGGTCGTGGAATCGACCGCCTGCCCCCCGACGGCAGTGAGGTGCGCCACGCTAGCGGTGCGGGCGGTGTTCCCGCCGGGTATTGAGAAGGTTGCCCCGGCCGGCGCCCCTCGCGGCGCCCCGTCCCCGCGGGAGACGACTTCGCGCCACATCACGAGCGCGGCGGCTCCGCGGCGACGGGCGCCTCAGGTGGCGGTCAGGTGTTCCTCGTGCGCGCCGTCGAGGACGAACCCGTTGTCGAAGCGGACGCGGAGCGTCGCACGGCGCTGCTGTTCCTGGTGGGCGGTCCAGGCGGGTTCCAGGGAGCCGACCTGCTCCTCCAGCTGCCCCCTCGACCCCGGCGGCATCTGGTGGCCGAAGTCGTCGAGGAGCGACTTGAGGCGTACGTACTCGCGCACCTCCTGGCTCTGAGGCCGGTCCCGGTGCTCGTGCACGCGCTCGACGGTGCCCTCGATGCCGGCGGCCAGGTACAGGGACAGGGATCCGGAGACGGCGTGCGTGTCCGCGTCCGTGTCCGCCGGGGAGCCCCCGGCCGGGCTGACCGCACCGGCCAGTTCGAGGTCCGCCGCCAGTTTCACCCGGTGGCCCGCCTTCAGCGCCATGGATCCTCGTCTTTCCGGTCGTTCTGTCGTTCTGTCGGTCGTTTCGGGTTGCCGCCGCGCACGCACGGGGCAGCCCGGGTGGTGCCATTATCCGATCGCGGCGGCTACGAGGTGTATTCCTCCTGGCCGAGCGTTTCGATGTGGCCCCTGTGGTCGACGTTGTAGTGGAACACCAGGCCTTTGTCCGGGTGGGCCACCAGCCACTCGCTGAGCTCGTGGAGGGTGATCGGCTTGCTCACGGAGCTGGCGACGATCGGGCTGAGTGCGGTGATCTTGGCGTCTTCGTTGACGGAGACGAAGGTTTCCCCGCCGACCGTCACGAAGGGGGCCGCTCCGCCCGGGCCGGGGCAGCCCCAGTTGCCGTGCTTGACGATCAGGCTGTGTTCGCCCCCTTCCGGGGTGTAGCGGTAGACGGCGATCTCGTCCGGCGAGATCGGCATCTTGTGATCGCAGCTGGGAGCCGGCGCCGGCGGCTTCGGCTTGCCGGGCGCGGTGGCGGCCCCGGTCGGCGTCGGCGTGGCCTTAGCGGACGCCGAGGGCAGCACGCCGCCGGGCGTGACCGAGGGCGCGGCCGCGGTGGCGGTGGGTGTGGTTCCGGACGTCGTGCCGGAGGCCGGCCCGGCTGCTCCCCCGTCGGTGTCCCCGTTGCAGCCCGCCAGGGTCAGGGTCCCGGACAGGGCGAGCGCGGCCAGCGCGAGCCCCCTCGACCGTCTCCGCGTCGCCATTGCCGTCTCCTTCTGTCCGGGCGCCACCGGATGGGCGCCGTCGAAGAGTGGCGCCACCGTAGCTCTCGGTATCAGGCCAGGGCGATGGCCGGATTCCGTTCGACGCAGAGCCGGGATCGCACTGTTGCGGACCGTGGACGTCCGTGACCGGAGGGGGCTGTGCAAACAGCCACAAGCCGTGACATTCGGTGAGATTCGGGTGGTCTCGGGGTGACTCGGCCCATAGGGCCCATGTCACATACGAGCGGGGGTAGTAGGTGCGAAGGCCGCGTGGCGCGGTGGGGCGGGGCCTCGGGCGGGGTGTGCTCGGGTCGTCCGCGTGTGTCTGCGAGGGCTCGTAGTAGGAGGGGGCGTTGTCAGGGGGTGGGGGCGTGGGTAGAACTGGATGCGTCGCAGGGCGGCCCGGGTAGTCACCGGCCGCTGACGAACCCCTCTCCTTGGCGTGAGTGGCTCACGCATGTCCTCGGCATGCCGCGATCGTCCTCGTCCCCTTCGGAAGGCCAGCTCGTGTCCTCTGTCATCCGCCGCATCGCCGCTTCCAAGAAGACCTTCGCGGGTTCCGTCGTCGCCCTGGGTGTCGCCGGTTCCATGCTCGCCACGGTTCCCGCCCAGGCGGCCCCGACGAGCGCCAAGGCGATCGCGCAGCAGATGATCAAGGACCCGGCGCAGTTCGCGGCCTTCGACAAGATCGTCTCCCATGAGAGCGGCTGGAACTACCAGGCCACGAACGCGTCGTCGGGTGCGTACGGTCTGGTCCAGGCCCTGCCGGCGTCGAAGATGGCCTCCGCCGGTGCCGACTGGAAGACCAACCCGGCCACGCAGATCAAGTGGGGTCTGGACTACATGAACTCCCGCTACGGCTCCCCGGTCCAGGCCTGGAACTTCTGGCAGGCCAACCACTGGTACTGAGCCACCAGCGGACACGGACCACAGGACGGACACACGAAAACGCTCGGCCGGAAACCCCCGGCCGAGCGTTTTCGCGTATCCGTGTGAGGCGAGCCGGACGACCGGAAATGGAACACTCACACGCCGAGTTGCACGAGACGTGTCTCATGATCCTCACCGGCTCGACCGGCTCCACCCCCTCCTCGCCGAGCGCTTCAGCCCGTACACGTTCGATCCGTCCGGCCTCGTCGACGATCCCACCCTGCATCTGCTCCTCGAAGCCGCCCGGTGGAGCCCCTCCGCCGGCAACTCACAACCCTGGGGTTTCCTCCCCGCCCGCCCCGGCGAGCCGGACCACATGCGCCTGCTGCCCCACCTCGCCCCCAGCTCCGCCCTCTGGGCGAAGGACGCGGGCCTGCTGCTCGTCACCCTCACCCGCCGCCACGTCGACGACTCCACCGTCCTCTACTCCGAGTTCGCCGACTACGACCTCGGGCAGGCCGTGGCCCACCTGAGCTTCCAGGCCCAGGCGATGGGACTGGCCACGCACCAGTTCCGCGCCTTCGACCTCGAAGCCCTGACCGAGGAACTGCGCCCGAACCCCGGATGGGCGGTCGTCTCGATGCTCGCGATCGGCAAGGCGGCCGACGAACCCCCGGTCGTACGCGAACGCCGCACCGCTACCGACCTGTGCACGGCCCCCTGGCCGACACCACCGGCGTAGGGAACAGGAGCACGGTCGGGCTCCGGAGGGTCAGGGCCTGCCGTCCGAGAAGTTGTGCACGCCCCACCATCCCGACTCGTCGTGATAGATGCCGATGCCGACCTCGGTGAACTTCGGGTTGGTCTGTGCCTTGTAGTGGCCGGGGCTGTGGCGCCACATGGACTGGAACTTCTCGGCGGCCTCCTGCGCGGTCATCGACGCCCCGCTCCACATGACGATGTTCTCGCCGATCCACGTGCGGGAGCCGGTCTTGAGGTAGGCGCTGTCCCCGTCGGAAGAGTGCCCGAAACCGCTGGTCCTCATGTGCTTGGCCCAGCCCCGGGCGAAGTCGCCGAGGTCCTGCCTGGGGGCGAGCGGCGGGAGCCCGACGGTGGCGCGCTCCGCGTTGAGGAGCTGGAGGGACATGGCCTCGGCGTCCCTGACGGCCTGCGTCGACGAGCGGGAGCCGCGGACGGAGGGGTCAGGACCCACCGGACCCGTGCCCGACGGCCGGCCGGTCGGCGCCGGAGCCGCTTGCTCGCCGCTCGGGGGCGTGGCGGTGGACCGCTTCGGCGAGGTCTCGCCAGGGCCGCCTGTGCCGGCGACGGGCGACGCCTCGGCCGAGGCTGAGGCCGAGGCGCCGCTTCCGGGGGCGGCGGCAGTCGCCGTGGGACTCGCGGCACCGGCCGGGTCGGGCGCAGACCCGCCCGGGGCCCCTGCCTGAGGGGGGAGCGCCGAAGGCGCGCTTGCCGCGGCCGTCCCCGCCGGGGACGACTCCGGGGAGCCCAGGGCGTAGGCGCCGGCGCCGGCAAGAACGACCGCGGCCGCCGCCATGCCCAGCAGCGGAGCCTTGCGGACCGGCTTGCGGTGCCCGGCGGCGCGGCCGGACCGGTCGGTGGATATCCACTCCGTGCGCTCGTCGTCGCGGTGGTGCTGCATCGTTCTCCTCGTACTACTGCCTGACCTGATGTGACCTGACGTAGAAGGAGACCTGCGGCAGCAGCCGCCATAACGACTTTTCGAAACGGGATTTCTCGGCGGCCGGCGCGGAACGGCTCCGACCGGGCATCACCTGTGCGTACGTGACGAAGGCTTGGGCCTGCGCCTCGCCATCGCGGTGTGGACGAGCCACCCGACTGCCGCGCCGACCGAGTACCAGAAGAAGTCGGGCGGGTTGAACGTGGAACCGAGCACGAGGCGGGCGACGGTGCTGCGTCGGGAGAGCTCCGCCGGCACTGGGCTCAGCTGCAGGAACTCGACGAGGCAACTGAAGGCCAGCGCACTTGCGGCACCCCTCAGGGGCGTGACCCGTGGTGCTGCCGAGACGACCAGGGCGAGCACCAGGACGGTGTAGAGCGCGTCGCCGCCGTACTTGGCCACGCTCCCGGTCGCCAAGGCCCTGAGCCCGAGTCCCAGGCCGACGGTGACCGCCGCCGCGCCCGCTGCTGCCAGTCGGGTCCGTACCGGGTCGAGGGCGCCGCTGTCACGGGTTCCGGTTATGAGGGGCACGGGGCCATGGTGTCAGCCGACGAGCGGTCACTGGGTGAGGGGCGCGGGTGCGGGTGTGCCGTAGAAGGTGATCGGGGACCAGCCGTGGGCCTGCGCGATCTTGTTCAGGGCGTTGGCGAGCTCGATGGGAGGGATGTCGTACGAGGCCGGGGCGTCGACCGTGGAGACGCTGAAGGTGATCACCACCTCTCCACCGACTTCGGGGACCATGCCCGTGCCCTTGAACTGGGTCCCCCGGGGGAACGCGGATGCGGCCTGGGTGCCCTGGGTCGTCGCCGCCGCCGCTGCCGTGGCCTTGGCCTCCTTGGCGTGCGCCTCCGCGGCCTCCGCCGAGCCGCCGGACGCGAGAACCGCTCCCGCCGCGGCGGTTCCCGAGTATCCGAGCAGTGAGCGCCGCGAAATTCCTGACATGGTTCGCCTCCGTGGCCGTGGTGATGGGGATGTGACGTGAGGGCTCTGCAACGGCTTGGGCAACGTACCTGCTCCTCGACGGATCAGGCGGTTTCCCCCTGCACACCCCGGAGCGGGCCGTGGTTACGACCGCCCCAGTGAGGACGGCGGTCGGCCCCGTTCCCGGCGCCCCGGCGCCCGCCGGCACCCCCGTTCGCGCCGGACTCGACCGGCTGAGGGCTCCGCCCGCCCGGAGACGGTCGGGTCGGTCGAGTCGGTCGGTCACCGGAGTCGCAGCCGGAGTGTGCCGATGTCCTCGGTGTCCGGGCGGGGTTGGGCGGCGAGGACGGTGCCGACGGTCTCGAGGACGGGCAGGGAGGCGTGGGCCGTGGCCAGGCCCACGTCCTTGGCGGCGAGGGAGATCGGGAAGTGGGACCCCTCGGCGAAGGTGCGGGCGACCGCGCCGGCCAAGGGGCCCTTGGCGAGTTCGGTGCGGACGAGGTCGGCGGGCAGGTCGAGGGCCCGGCCGAGCACGAGGGCCTCGGAGACCAGGGCGACGCCGCCGATCGCCGCGTTGATGAGGACGAGCTTGAGGGCCGCCCCCGTGCCGGTGGCCCCGCACTCGGTGATCTCGCCGAGCGTGCCCAGGACCGTGCGGACGGGCTCCGGCAGCGGGCAGCCGCCCGCCAGGATCCACAACGTCCCCGCGGCCGCCCGGTCCACACTGCCCATCACCGGGGCGTCGGTCAGCGTCACTCCCTCGGGGAGGCGTGCGGCCAGCGCGTGGACCGTGTCGGGGCCGACCGTCGAGGTGTCGACCCAGTGGGTGCCGGGCCGCAGTGCCGGGACGACGGCGTCGGCCACGGCGTGCGCGGCCGCCGGGTCGGACAGCATCGTGACGACGACCTCGGCGTCACGGACGGCATCGGCCGGCCCGGACGCGAGCCGGGCACCGGCTGCGACGAGTGGGGCCGCCTTGTGCTCCGTACGGTTCCAGACGGTCAGGGGGTGCCCCGCGTCGAGCAGTCGGGCCGCCATGGGGGCGCCCATGCTGCCGAGCCCGAGGAATGCGGTCTTCGCTGCGCTCTTCTTCATGGACCGACCGTAGGAAACCTGCCGTCCATGCCACAAGCGAATGTCTAGCATGGCTGACATGCCGGACTCGCATAGCTTGTACGAGGTGTTCCTGCGCGTGGCGCAGGACGGGTCCTTCACCGCCGCCGCCCGCGGGCTGGGCTACACCCAGTCGGCCGTGTCCCGGCAGATCCAGGCGCTGGAGGAGGAGTGGGGAGCCGCCCTGTTCGACCGGCTGCCGCGCGGGGTGCGGCTGACCGAGGCCGGGCGGGTGCTGCTGCCCCACGCGCAGGGCATGCGGGACCGGCTCCACGCAGCCCGCGCCGAACTGGACGAACTGCGCTCGCTGGGCGGCGGCACGCTGCGGATCGGGGCCTTCGCCACCGCCGACGTGTCGCTCGTGCCGCGCGCCGTCTCCGCGTTCGGGGCGCGCCATCCGGGCGTCACCGTCGTCCACACGGAGGGTCCCACGGCCAAGCACGTCGCCCTGCTCGCCGAGGGCGGCCTCGACGTGGCCGTCCTCAGCGCCCCCGACGGGACACCGCTCACGGGACCGGAACTGCACTTCCTGTTGGACGAGCCGATGTACGTGGCGCTGCCGCGCGGGCACCGGTTCGCCGGGAGGGCCCGGCTGCGGGTGGCCGAACTGGCCGACGAGTCATGGATCGAAGGCGATGTCCGCCCCGACCGGACCCTGCTGGCGCCGGCGTTGGCCGACGGGTTCCGGCCACGCGTCGCGTTCCGGGTCAACGACTGGACCGCCAAGCTGGGTTTCGTCGCGGCGGACCTCGGCATCACCGTCCTGCCGGCCCTCGCGGCCGGGGCGGCCCGGGCGGACATCGCGCTGGTCCCGGTGGACCCGGCGGACCTTCCCCACCGCAAGGTCTACGCCGCCACCCCCCGCGGCCGTACCCCGTCCCCTGCGGCCACGGCCTTCCTGACGGACCTGCGCGGGGCCGCGGAGTCGGCGGCGGCGGTGCGACCGAGCGGTCGGGAGCGGAGGGTGATGACGGAGAATGCCAGGTTGTGATCGATATCAAGCGCGGCACGGCCGTCCTCCTCGTCGCCCTCGTGGGCGCCCTGTCCGTGACCTCACCCGGTGGGGCCGCTGTCGCTGACGGCGCCCGCCACGAGACGACCTCCACGGGAACCCGTGCGGCGGTCCGCTCGACGGCACCCGACAGGGCCACGGTGACGGAAGGGCAGGTCAAGGAGGTAGAACCCGGTGGCGTGATCACCTATCCGAGCGTCACCAGCTGCCTCACCGTGACCGTGCGGCTGCGGGACGGCGGTCTCGCCGGTGCCCATGCCAGCCTGTTCCGGGTACCGGGTGAACTGCGGTCCGACGAGATCCTGGCCGCGCTCGAACACCTCGTCGGCGACCGCCCCGTGAAGGCGGTCGAGGTCAAGGGAGCAGTCGGCGCCTGGCACCCCGGCTACTTCGTGAGGGCGATCGAGGCCTACGGCGAGGACGAACGGCCGCCGTACCCGACGCACCCGGACCCCGAAGGAGTCGCCCGTGCGGTGTCGCGGGGGCTCGAACTGCCCCGCCGCCTGGTCACGGTCGAGGACGTACCCGACGGGGACCAGACCGCGAGCTGACCACACAGCCGATCACCACGTGTGTCGGACCGGGCACGGGGGCACGGGGTCCGCACCGACGGCCAGGCGACCCGCATGGCGATCAAGGTCGCTGGACGCGAGCATGGAAGCGCAGCCGATCGGGGGCGATGCTCCTCAAGGAGGCGGCACGGTGACGACTTCCCTGGACGAACGTGCCGCGCGCGGAAAGCTCGCACGCGCGAACCTGCGGCGCTCACAGCACGCGGGGTTCGAGCCGGGGAGTGCGCGGCCCGACCCGGTGGAGGTTCTCCGGGCGCAGTGCACCACGCGCGTGCCGGAGCTGGTGCCCATCCGCTACGGCCGGATGCTGCTGTCGCCGTTCCACTTCTACCGGGGGGCTGCGGCGGTCATGGCCGCCGACCTCGGCGCGGCACCCCACACGGGTCTGACGGCACAGTTGTGCGGTGACGCCCACCTCCTGAACTTCGGTCTCTTCGCCTCGCCCGAGCGGACCCTCGTCTTCGACGCGAACGACTTCGACGAGACGCACCCCGGCCCCTTCGAGTGGGACGTGAAACGGCTCGCCGCCAGCCTCGCCGTCGCGGGCCGCGAAAGAGGGTTCAGCGGGCGCGACCGGGCCGCCGTGGTGCGCGAGGCCGTATCGGCGTACCGGCTGCGGATGCAACACCTCGCCGGCCTGCGCGTCCTCGACATCTGGTACGCCCAGGACGAGGCCGCCGGCCTGCGCGAACTCGCCGCCTACGGCGGCGCACGCCTGCTGCGCCGCGCCGACGAGGTCTTCGCCAAGGCCCGCGGCAAGGACCACCTGCAGGCCCTCGCCAAACTCACCCACCGGGTCGACGGAAAGCTCCGGATCGCCCCGAACCCGCCTTTGGTCGTCCCGCTGTCCGACCTGCTGGCCGAGTCCGGCCCGACGGAGGACGGAACGGACCTGACGGACCAGGCCCCCGTCGTGCGCGCGCTCCTGGACACGTACGGGCAGAGCCTGCCCAGCGACCGCCGGGAGCTGCTCGGCCGCTTCCACGTCGTGGACATGGCCCGCAAGGTCGTCGGCGTCGGCAGCGTGGGCACGCGCTGCTGGATCATCCTGCTGCTCGGCCGTGACGACGACGACCCGCTGCTCCTCCAGGCCAAGGAAGCCGGGGAATCGGTACTGGCCCCCTACACCCGGCCCACCGCGTACGACAACCAGGGACAGCGGGTGGTCGCCGGACAGCGGCTGGTGCAGGCCGCCAGCGACATCTTCCTGGGCTGGGACCGGGCCACGGGCATCGACGGCCGGAGCCGCGACTTCTACGTCCGTCAGCTCTACGACTGGAAGGGCGGCGCCCCGACGGAGAACATCCGCCCGCAGGGCCTGCACCTGCTCGCCGGGGCCTGTGGTTCCTCCCTGGCCCGGGCCCACGCGCGCTCCGGCGACCCCGTCGCCATCGCCGCCTACCTCGGCACGGTCGACACCTTCGACCGGGCGCTGGTCGATTTCGCGGAGGCGTACGCGGACCAGAACCAGCGGGACTACGCCGCGCTCGTCGAAGCCGCTCGAACCGGCCGCGTGCCCACGGCCGAGGGCTGACCGCACGGAGTGTGCGGGTCCGCGCCACCTCACCGTACGTAATAATCTGGCCAGGAGATACGAGCTCACGGCCGCGCAACCACCCGGTGCTGTTGTCGGCAGGACGAGGCAGGACACGAGGCGGCAGCCGTGCTGACAGGACGACAACAGGAGCTCGCGGTCCTGGCCGAGCTGACCCGCCCCGACGCCCCGGCCACCGCCGTGGTCGTGCACGGCGGCCGCGGCACGGGCAAGAGCGCACTGCTGGGCGCCGCGCTCCGCCGCGCCGTCGGCGAGGGCGGCCTCGTCCTGTCCGCCATGGCCGAACCGGCAGACGCCCACACCCGGTCGGGGCTGGTCCGGCAGCTCGTCGAGCAGCTCCCGAGCCCAAGAGCCGGCCGACCCGGGGGCCTCGGCGGCCCCGGCCCCGCTGTCGGGGAGGAGGCGCACCGCCTGATCGCGGCCGCCGCCCGCCGCGCGCCCCGCACGGTCATCGGGATCGACGACCTCCAGTGGACCGACGCCGCTTCGGCCGCCTGGCTGGAAACCCTCCTCCGTCGCCTCGACGACCTGCCCGTCACCGTCGTGGCCACCCACGGCCCGGGCCGCTTGCCGTCGGACGAGGATCCCGTGGGCACCTTGCTGCCGTTGTTCCACCGGCGCATCCGGCTCACGCCCCTCACCGACGCCGACGTCGCACGGCTCGTCCACACCGTCCTCGGCGCCGGTGCCGAGGACGGCACCGGTCCCGGACCGGAGCCCGCGCCCGAGTTCGTCACCGCCTGCCGGACCGCCACCGGCGGCAACCCGGCCCTGCTGCACACCCTCCTCCGCTCGCTGCGCTCCGCCGCGGTGGTACCCGACGCCGCCACGGCCGCCGCCCTCGACCGCCACGTACCGGCCGGGACCGGCCGCACCGTGCACGCCGCACTGCGCACGATGGGCCCCGGCGTGCTCGCCACCGCCGAGGCCGCCGCCGTCCTCGTCGGCCCGCACCCCCCGGCCGCCGAACTCCTGGCCTTCGCCTCGGGAATCGAGCAGCAGGTCGTCGAGGACGGCCTGCACGCCCTCACGCTCGCAGGCACGATGGTCCCCGGCGAACACGGCAGCACCTTCAGCGCCCCGCTGCTCGCCGCGGCCGTCGCCGCAGAGGTCCTGCCGAGCAGGCGCCAGGCACTCCACTCCCGGGCCGCCCGGTTCCTCATCGACCAGGGCGCGGCGTGGGCCGAGGTCGTGCCCCACCTGATCGGCAGCCCGATCGGACAGGACGGCACCGCCGAGGCCCTGCTGAACGCCGCCGACGACGCGTTGGAGCACGGCGAGAACGCCACCGCCGTCGCCTGCCTGCGCCGGGCCCTGCGCGAACCCCTGCGGGAACAGCTGCGCGCCCAGGTCCTCGCCTCCCTCGGCGAGGCCGAACTGGCCCGCTGCGTCCCCACCGCCGTCCACACGCTCAGACGCTCCCTCGACCTCGCCACCGTGCCCGGCGAACAGGCCGCGGCCGCCCGGTCACTGGCGGGGGCCCTGTTCACCCTCGACCGGTACCCCGAGGGGCTCGACGTCCTGCGACGCGCCGCGCAGCGCATCCGCCACACCGGACCGGCGCACGCCCTCCGGCTGGAGATCGACCTGCTGTACGGCCAGCTCGGCCGGATCCACACCGCCGCGGCCGCCCTGCCGCGGCTGCGCGAACTCGACCCGGCCGCGGCGCAGGGTTCGCCGGCGGAGCGGTCCCTCGCCGCACTGCTGTCCCTGCGCTGCCTGATCGACGGCGGCGGCTGCCGCGAGGACGCCCTCGCCCACGCCCGGGACGCACTGGCCGGCGGGGTCTGCCCGGAGGGCGACGAGTCGTACGTGTACACCGCGCCCGTTCTGGCGTTCTCCGCTGCCGGCCGCCCCGACCTCGCCCTGGCGCACGTCAACGCGAGCCTGGAAGGATCCCGCGGACAGGCGGCCGCGCTGAGACAGGCGTACCTGACCACGCTCCGGGCCGGCGTCAACTACCGTCTGGGCGACGTCCGCGGGTGCGAGGCCGACGCACGCGCCGCCATCGCCGCCCTGCGGGGCGTCGGCGCCGGCCCCACCACCAGCCACAGCGTCGCCATGCTCACCGACGCCCTGACCAAGCAGGGCCGCTTGGCGGAGGCCGAGGACCTGCTGGCCGAGCACGGCCTCACCGGCACCCTCGGGCAGCACTGGGCCAACGACTTCACGGCCCTCGTCCGGGGACGCCTCAAGGTCGCCCGGGGCCGGGTCGAAGAAGGCCTGGAAGACCTGCTGCGCGCAGGGGAGCGGGCCACCACCCGCCTGATGTCGGGTCCGGCCGTGCTGCCGTGGCGCTCCGAGGCCGCCCTGGCCCGTGCGGCCCTCGGCGACACCCGTCAGGCCGTGGAGCTCGCCGCCGAGGAGGCCGAACTGGCCCGGGCATGGGGCGCTCCCGAGATCACCGGCAACGCGCTGCGCGTGCTCGGCCTCGTCACCCCCGGTCCGGACGGCCTCGTGCTGCTGCGCGAGGCGGTCGCGCTGCTGGAGCCGACCGCGGCCCGGCTGGCCCATGCACAGGCGCTGGCCGACTGCGGGGCCCGGCTGCGGCAGGCCGGCCACCTCGACGACGCCCGTGCGCACCTGCGTTCCGCGGTGGTCAGCGCCCGCCGCTGCGGGGCCACCGCCGTTGCCGACGCCGCCGAGTGCGAACTGCGGGCTGCCGGCTACCGTCCGGACGCCCCGGCCGAGGAGGGCGCGCAGGCACTGACCCCGTCCGAGCGCCGGGTCGCCGCACTGGCAGCCGAGGGCCTGACGAACAAGGAGATCGCCGCGCGCCTGTACGTGGGCCTGCGGACCGTCGAGGTCCACCTCACCAAGGCGTACGGGAAGCTCGGCATCCAGGGACGGCCGGGCCTGGCGGACGCACTGGCGGCACCGGGCTCCGTACGCCGCTGAGGGCGAGCGGGCGGGAGCTCGGCCCGGGCCGGCCGGGCGGTGGATCCGCCGGGCCGGCCCTACCCGCCCGGGGGCGTGCGGCGTCAGTCCTCCGAAGGTGCGCTCGGCAGCTTGCTCTGGATGAGGTCCATGACGGAGGAGTCGGTGAGGGTGGTGACGTCGCCGAGTTCGCGGTTCTCGGCGACGTCGCGCAGGAGGCGGCGCATGATCTTGCCGGAGCGGGTCTTGGGGAGTTCCGCGACGGGCAGGACGCGCTTGGGCTTGGCGATGGGGCCGAGGGTGGCGCCGACGTGGTTGCGCAGGTCGGCGACGAGGTCGGCGTCTTCGTTGGCGGTGCCGCGCAGGATGACGAAGGCGACGATGGCCTGGCCGGTGGTTTCGTCGGCGGCGCCCACGACGGCGGCTTCGGCGACCGCGGGGTGGGAGACGAGGGCGGACTCGACCTCGGTGGTGGAGATGTTGTGGCCGGAGACGAGCATGACGTCGTCGACGCGGCCCAGGAGCCAGATGTCGCCGTCGTCGTCCTTCTTGGCGCCGTCGCCGGCGAAGTAGCGGCCTTCGAAGCGGGACCAGTAGGTGTCGAGGTAGCGCTGGTCGTCGCCCCAGATGGTGCGGAGCATGGAGGGCCAGGGCTCGGTGAGGACGAGGTAGCCGCCTGCGCCGTGGGGGACCTCGTGGCCGTCGTCGTCGACGACGGTGGCGCCGATGCCGGGCAGGGCGCGTTGGGCGGAGCCGGGCTTGGTCTCGGTGACGCCGGGCAGCGGGGAGATCATCATGGTGCCGGTCTCGGTCTGCCACCAGGTGTCCACGATCGGGCAGCGGTCGCCGCCGATGTGCTTGCGGTACCAGATCCAGGCTTCGGGGTTGATGGGTTCGCCGACCGAGCCCAGCACGCGCAGGCTCGACAGGTCGAACTTGGCGGGGATGTCGTCGCCCCACTTCATGAAGGTGCGGATGGCGGTGGGGGCGGTGTAGAGGATGGTGACGCGGTACTTCTGGACGATCTCCCAGAAGCGGCCCTGGTGGGGGGTGTCGGGGGTGCCCTCGTACATGACCTGGGTGGCGCCGTTGGCGAGGGGGCCGTAGACGATGTAGGAGTGGCCGGTGACCCAGCCGATGTCGGCGGTGCACCAGTAGACGTCCGACTCCGGCTTGAGGTCGAAGACGGCGTGGTGGGTGTAGGCGGCCTGGGTGAGGTAGCCGCCGGAGGTGTGCAGGATGCCCTTGGGCTTTCCGGTGGTGCCGGAGGTGTAGAGGATGAACAGGGGGTGTTCGGCGTGGAAGGCCTGCGGGGTGTGCTGGGTGGACTGGCGGCCGACGGTCTCGTCCCACCACAGGTCGCGGCCGGGGGTGAACGCGGTGTCCTGGCCGGTGCGGCGCACGACGAGGACGTGTTCGACCTGCGGGCACCTGGTGACGGCCTCGTCGATGGCGGGCTTGAGCGCGGAGGGCTTGCCGCGGCGGTAGCCGCCGTCGGCGGTGATGACCAGTTTGGCGTCGGCGTCCTGGATGCGGGAGGCGACGGCGTCGGCGGAGAAGCCGCCGAAGACCACCGAGTGGGCGGCGCCGATCCGGGCGCAGGCGAGCATCGCCACGACCGCCTCGGGGATCATCGGCAGGTAGACCGCGACGCGGTCGCCGGCGCCGATACCGAGCTCGGTCAGGGCGTTCGCGGCGCGTGAGACCTCGTCCTTGAGCTCGGCGTAGGTGATCGCGCGGCTGTCGCCCGGCTCGCCCTCGAAGTGGATCGCGACCCGGTCGCCGTGGCCGGCCTCGACGTGCCGGTCCACGCAGTTGTAGGCGACGTTCAGCGTGCCGTCCGCGAACCACTTCGCGAAGGGCGGGTTGGTCCAGTCCAGGGTCTCGGTCGGCTCCACCGCCCAGGACAGGCGACGGGCCTGCTCGGCCCAGAAACCCAGCCGGTCCGCCTCGGCCTGCGCGTACGCCGCAGTCGTCACGTTCGCGGCGGCGGCCAGATCGGCGGGCGGTGCGAACCGCCGCTCCTCCTTGAGCAGATTGGCCAGGCTCTCGTTCGTCACGTTCGTTCTCCTCGTGTGGTGCTGTACAGCTGTGGGTGCAGGGGGCCGGTGGCGGGATCGGGCCGCGTCAGCCGGTGGTGCAGGCGCCCGCGGGCACCGAGTGGCGGCGGTCGCGCTGGTACGGGGGTGCGGGTGCCACCCGGTCCGGTGCCTGGGCACACTGCGGCATGCGGACGTGCGTGGTGTCGTCCCAGGCGAAGAGCCGGGCCGTGAGCAGGCACACGACGGTCACGCTCAGCAGCACGGCGCAGGAAAGGACGACGACGGCGATGCCGCTGGTGCCGGACCGGTCCGCGGATCCCGTGCCGGCGCAGCAGCACGCCCGGTCCGGCGACAGCGGATGCCGCGTGGCGGAGGGCGCCTGCGATCCGGCGCCCGTGGGCTGTGGAGTGGTCAAGGTGTTCCCCGTGGTTCGTTCTTCCGAAGGCGTTGCGGCGGGCCCGTCCGCGGCCCCCGGCGGCGGCCGGTCGCGGCCGGTCCGGTGGACGTGTCCGTACGGCGAGGTGCCCGCTTGTGGCGGGACGACGACACTCGCCGACAGGGTTGATGCGATCTCATCAAACGAGGGGACGCCCTGGCCAGGGTCACGCACCGTAAGGTCCAGATCTTTCGGCGGTGCGGGGTTTCTTTCGGTAGGCCCACCCGGGTCGGTGCGATAATCGGACGGGGCGGTCGGCGGGCGACGGCCGCGAGCGTGAGAGGGGGCGTCCGTGTCGTCCGCAGCACCTTCGTCGATCCGATCCGTGCAGGTGGGCGGAGGGTGACCGGCGACGCAGCGTCCGGCCCCGCGTGGCGGTCCGATCCGATCGGTCGGGAAGCCGAACTCGCCGACTTGCACCGCATGTTGGGTATCGGCGGCGGTACGGCCCCCGCGGCGACCGCCGCCGCGAGCGGCCCGGTGACGGACAGCGACCACGCCTTCGTGCTGGTGCGGGGCGGCCACGGCAGCGGCAAGAGCACGCTCGTCCGGACCCTCCTCGGCGAGGCCCGCGCCGAAGGCCGTACGGTGCTCGCCGCCTGGGCGGAGCGGGCCGCGGGTCGGGACCAGTCCGCCGTCCTGCGGCAGCTCCACGCCGCAGCCCGGCCCGATGCAGCCGCCCGGCCCGACAGCGCCGTCCAGCCGCCCGCGCACTCCGCGGACGGGCATCCGGCCGAACTCGCCGCGCTGCTCGCCACCCCCGGCAGCCGACACCTCCTGTCCATCGAGGACCTCCAGTGGGCGGACGGGGCCTCACTGCGGGCCCTGCGCAGGCTGATGCGCCGCGCTGACGCCGACGGACGGACACCCGCCGTCATCGCCACCCTCGGCCCCGGCGAAGCCGTGGACGAGGAGGCGCTCGGAGCCCTCCTCCCGCTCTTCCACGAGCAGCTCGACCTCCTTCCCCTCTCGCCCGACGCGATCCGCGCCCTGCTCGCCGCGGCCGGCCGACGGGCGCCGGACGGCCCGCTCGTCCACGCCTGCCTGGAGGCCACCGGGGGCAACCGCTTCCTGCTCCTGTCCCTGCTCGCGGCCCTGGACGCCGACCGCACCGGCGAGGAAGCCGTCACCCACGCGGTACGCGGCCTCGCCCTCGAACTCGCTCCGACCGCAGCCTCGCTGCTCCGCAGCAGCGGACCGCACGCCGAGCCGCTCGCGCGGGCCCTGGCCGTCCTCGGCACGCCACAGCCGGTGGAGCTCGTCGCCGACGTCACCGGCGTCCCCCTCCCCGCCGCCGAGGACACCGCGCACGTACTCGAACGCGCCGGCCTGCTGCGCCGCTGCGGCCGCGGCGTCCGCCTCGCCGCGACACTGCTGTCCAACGCGGTGGAGCAGTCCGTTCCGCCGAGCCGGCGCAAGGAACTCCACGCCCTCGCGGCCCGGTTCCTCCTGGGTCGCGCCGCGCCGCCCGACCAGGTGGCCCACCACGTGGTCCACGCCGCGCCGGGCCTGCCCTTCGCGGCCGAGGTACTGCGCCGCGCGGCCGTGGAGGCCACCGATGCGGGAACCCCGGACCGGGCGGCCCGTCTCCTGCGCTCCGCCCTGCGTGAACCGCTGACGGAACGCCAGCGCTCCGCCGTCCTGTCGCTCCTGGGGGAGGCCGAGCTGGAGTCCAGCGTCCCCACCGCCATCGAAGGGCTCCGCCGCAGCCTCCGGCTCAGCAACGGCCCGGGGGAGCGCACCTCCGCAGCCCGCCGGCTCGCCGGCGCGCTCTTCGCCGTGGACCGCTACCTGGACGCCCTGGACGTGCTGGAACGCACCAGCACCGCCATCCGGCCCGTCGACCCCGCCTACGCACTCCGCCTGGAGATCGACTTCCTCTTCGTCAGCCTCGTCGAGGTCTCCTCGGCGGCCCGCACCCACCCCCGGCTGATGGCCCTGGCGATGTCCGAGGCGGGCGAAGCCTCCGTCGTACGCCCCCTCGCCGCCCTGCTGAGCCTGCGCGGTGCCATGGTCGGCGAGGACCCGGCCGAGGTGGTCCGCCTGGCCCGGCTCGCCCTGGGCAACGGCATGGCGCCCGCGGACGACGAGTCGGTCGTGTACCACTGCGCCGTCCTGGCCCTCGGCGCGGCCGGTCGCCCCGACCTCGCCCACGAGTACGCCGACGCGGCGGTCGCCGAGGCCCGGGCCCGTGGCGCCGTCTTCCAGTACTCCCACGCCATCAGCACCCGCGGCAACGCGAACGCCCGCATGGGCCGCATCCCGGACTGCCGGGCCGACGCCGAGGCCGCCCTGGAGGCGCTCCAGGAGGTCGGCGTACCGCTCGGGGCCAGCCACACCGTGTTCGCCGTCGCCACCCTCGTCGAGGCACTGACCCGGCAGGGCCTCGTCGACGAGGCCCAGTCACTGCTGGACCGCAGCGGCATGGACGGACACCTCCAGCCGTACTGGATCAACGACTACCCGCTGATCGCCCGCGGCTGGCTCCGCGCCGCCCAGGACCGGCCGGAGGACGCGCTCGCCGACTTCCTGGACTGCGGCGCCAGGACCGGGGCCCGCAACATGCCCGGGCCCGGCTTCTACCCCTGGCGGTCCGAGGCCGCGCTCGTACACGCCCGGCTCGGCCGCGCCGACGAGGCCCTGCGGCTCGCCGAGGAAGAAGTGGAACTCGCCCGCACCTGGGCCGTGCCCGAAATGCAGGGCGTCGCCCTGCGCGCCCTCGGCCTGGTCACCGGCGGCCCCCGCGGCCGGGAGCTGCTCGACGAGGCGGTCGGCATCCTGAAGCAGTCGCCGGCCCGGTTCCGCTACGCGCAGGCGCTCGCGGACCGGGGGCTGGTCGGCATCCGCTGCGGCCGCGTCACCGAAGGACGCGCCGACCTGAAGGAGGCCGCCAGCATCGCCCACGCGTGCGGGGCCTTCGGCCTCGCCGAAGCCGCGCTCCGCGAACTGCGCGCGCTCGGCGACCGGCCGCGCACCCGCACCTTCCAGGGGGTGGGTGCGCTCACCCCGACCGAGCGGAGGGTCGCCGCGCTCGCGGCCGACGGCATGACCAACCGGCAGATCGCCGGGCACCTCTTCGTCGGGCTGCGCACCGTGGAGATCCATCTCACCCACGTCTACGCCAAGCTCGGCATCAAGGGACGCCGGGAACTCGCGGACGCCCTCGCCTGACCGCGACCGGCGGAAGCAGGCCGGACCCGCCCACAGCGGCATCCAGCAGTGGACCGGACGCCGCTGAAGACCGCCGGCGGCGCGCACGCCGCAGATGACTGGTTCCCGTCATTTGTCCGCTGTTGGCGGGCTTCGGTGTCCGCCCCGGCCGCATCGGGCCCGTGCGCCTTTCCCTGCACCAACAGTGGAGCCGCAGTTCCAAACCCCTCCCCATAAACGTGCGCAGAATGACCGGATCGTTGCGGCAAAGTCATTCCGACTATTCGTGGACTGCTAAAGTTTTCTTCCTGTACATCATTCGGCTGCCGGCTCCGGCGCCGTTGGTGGTGATGCGGGAAGTGGCGGAAGGGGGGCCGCGATTCAGGGGCTTCGTGCGTCGTGCACCACCTCGACCGCCAGGAACCGCCCCCTGTTCGGTTTCGCTGCGCGCGAGACGAGTGGGAAACAATGGCGGTTTCGTGCCCCGCCGGCGGTCCGACCGGCGCTTCCTCACCCGTTCCAGCAGGCCCTCATGGGAGGTGTCCTTGTCCGTTCAGTACCCTCGTTCGATGCTCGCGCGCGGTTTGAGCGTGCTGCGTTGCTTTCGGCCGGGTGAGCCGGAACTTCAGCTCTCCGAAATAGCACGCAGAGCCGATATGCCCAAGGCGACCGCTCATCGGATCATCTCGGAACTCGTTGACGAGGGAATGCTGGAGCGAGGGGAGAGGGGGCTGCGGCTGGGTGTCGCGCTTTTCGCGCTGGGCGCGCGCGTTCCCCGTCAGCTCAAGCTGCGCAGTCTGGCCTTTCCGTACGCGGAACAGCTTCACCATGTCACTCGTGCGAATGTATTCATTTTCATTTCCGACGCGTCCGGCCCGGACGCGGCGTTGGTCGACGCCGTGCGCCGGGTCCACGGCGGGGGCGCCGAGCTCGGGACCGAGGACGAGGCCTGGGCGTCGGTGCAGGCCGCGACCCGGATCTTCCGCGCGTTCGCCGGCGATCAGCCCGCGCCCTTCCCGGCCTCGTGGGGGGAGTCGGAAGGAGATGCCGGCCGGGTACGGCACCAGGGGTTCGTGGCCGTGCGCAGCGCGACAGGCGCCGTCGGCATCGCGGCTCCCGTGCTCACGGCATCGAACACGGCGGTGGGCGCCCTGGCCGTCACCGGTCCCCAGGGGCGGCTCCAGGCCGTCGGGGCGGTCTCGCACCTGAGGGCGACGTGCGCCGCCGTCTCACGCGCGCTCCAGCGGACCCCCGACATGGCTCCGGCCCCGTGAAGGCCCCTTGCGCCGAGCCCCGTCGTGCCCGCGCGGGCCCCTCGTCGCGCGGGTGCGGGGGCACCGCTCCGGCCAGCCCCCGGCCCGCCGGCCGCGCCGCCGCCGCGGATACCGCGGCCCCGCGTCGGGAGACCCGCGTCGGGGACCGCGGGCCCATCAGGCGCGTCAGGCACGCCGGGCCGTGATCAGGGCCGGTGACAGCCGGGCTGCCAGGAACTCCGTCCGGGCCGCTTCCAGCGTGTCCCGGATGAGGTCGGTCGGCCCGGCCCCGTAGATGCCGGCCACACTGCCCCGGAAGATGCGGACGGCCTTCAGACGGTCCGTGAGCAGCGCCACCGCCCACTGCGCCAGGTCGGTGCGGACCACGTCCGCGAAGCCCGCGCGCTCCAGCTCCCGCAGCCGGACGTCGAGCGGGGTCGTGTAGAACACCCCGCGCGGGTGGGTGGCGCGGAACCCCTCCGAGGGCTCTTCACCGCCGGGCGTCAGGCTCACCTCCTCGGTCAGGACGAGCTGCCCGCCGGACCGCAGCAGGCGTCCCGCCTCGCGCAACACCTCGCCGGGCGCGGGGAAGTGCGGCATGGAACCCGTGACCAGCACCACGTCGAGCGAGGCGTCGGCGAGCGGAACGGCGGTGGCGGAGGCGCAGATGTCCGTGATCCCGGTGCGCCCCTGCGCACGGTTGATGCTCCGGCTGACCGCGCAGTGCTCGGGGACGAGGTCGACACCGTGCGCACGCCGCACGGCCAGCCCGCCGGCAGTGATCCGGTCCACCACGTGGCGCAGGGCCCCGCCGAAACCACTGCCCAGCTCGCACAGGTCCAACGGGCCGCCGCCGCGGGCGATCACGGCTCCGGCGACCAGGTCGCAGCCCTGCGGCCCGAAGTGGCCCATCTGATCGATGCCCAGCAGTCCGGCGGGGCCCTCCTCGCCGCTGAACTCGACGACGCTGCGTTCGGTGCGCTCCCAGTCGTGCAGCGCGGGGAACAGCTCCCGGTGGTAGCGGTACTGGGCGTCCCGCTGGCCGGCCGGAGAACCGGCTCCGGGGGTGCGCTCGGGCGCGGGCACCCGTCCGGTGCCGTGTTCCTTCTCCGCGGTGTGCGGGCCGGTGTCCGGCATGGGGACGCTCCTCGGGGTGGGTGCGGTGGTCACAGCACTGGCTCCGCCCCCGGGGGGCGGAACTCGTCGGGCACGGCGGCGCAGACGGAGTCGAGGATCGCGAGGGCCTCCTCGGCCTCCTCGTCCGAGGCGACCAGGGGCGGCAGCAGCCGGAGCACCTGGGGGCGGCCCAGGCACGGCGAGACCACGAGCCCCTTGCGGCCGAGCTCCATCAGCACCTCCCCGGCCGCGGCGGGCGTGGCGAACTCCACGCCCCACAGCAGTCCCCGGCCCCGCACGTGCGTGACCAGGCCGGGGTGCCGGCCGGCGATCCGCGTCAGGCCCTCGGCGAAGAGGCGGCCCAGCGCGGCCCCGCGCGGCGCCAGCTCCTCGACGGCCGTGAGGGCCGCCAGGCCGGCCGCCGCACCGAGCGGATGCCCGGAGAAGGTCGTGGTGTGCACGAACGGATCGGCCGTCAGCGGCGCGTACAGCTCCGGCGTGGCCAGTACCGCGGACAACGGCTGGACGCCGCCGCCGAGGGCCTTGCCGAGCAGCACCGCGTCGGGACGGATGCCGACGTCGGTGCTGACCAGCCGGGGCCCGCACCTGCGCAGCCCCGTCTGGATCTCGTCGGCGATCACGAACGCGCCGTGCGCGTGCGCGGCGTCGGCGAGGGCCCGCAGGAGACCGGGCTCCAACGGCCGTACCCCGCCCTCGCCCTGGACCGGCTCGACGAGGACGGCCGCCACGCCGCCGTCCGCGAAGGCGGCGGCCACCGCCGCCGGATCCGCCGCGATGTGGGTCACGCCGCCCAGCAGGGGTTCCAGGCCGCGGCGGTAGCGTGCGTTCCAGGTCGCGGCCAGCGCGCCGAGGGACTTGCCGTGGTAGGCGCCCTCGACCGCGAGCACGCGGGTGCGGCCCGTGGCGAGACGGGCCAGCTTGAGCGCCGCCTCGACCGCGTCGCAGCCGTTGGTCCCCAGCCACACCTTGGTCAGCTGCCCCGGAGCGCCCCAGTCCGCCAGCCGCCGGGCCAGTTCGGCGGTCGTACGGTTGGCCAGTACCCGGGTCGACACCGGCATCGCGTCCAGTTCACGGCGTACGGCGTCCACGACGGCCGGGTGCCGCTGCCCGAGCAGGGTCACGGCGTAGCTCCCGAAGTCCAGGGCGCTGCGGCCGTCGGAGAGCAGCAGACGCGCCCCCTCGCCGCGCATCTCGACCGCACCGGAGCCGTTCATCCCGTAGACCAGGGCGAGTTGGGGGGACTGGTGGCGGCGCGTGGCGTCGAGCGCCCCCCGGGCGGTCCCGTGCCCGTCGCCAGCGGTCATGGGTGCCGTCCTCTCCTCGTCCGCATCGGCGGCCCGGCGCCGGCGCGATGGGAATACGGGATCCGTCCATGGACGGTTCTAGCGTTCCGTTCCGCCGGTGAGAAGCCGCGTTCCGGCTGTCGGAACGGTCGTTGCGGGAGACCGCGGAGCCCTGGAAGGCTGAGCGGGGAACAGGCGCCCCCGGACCCGGGAATCCGAATCCGCAGGAATACCGGCCCGTAGAAGCGGAATGCGGTGACGCCCGCCTCGAAGAACCCGCGGGGACCCACCCGGACACCTCTCCCGCCCCCGTCGGCCGTCGCATCGGAAAGGTGCACCGAACTCCATGCAGACCACCTCGGAACGTGCCGACGCATTTCCCGATCCGGCAACGCTGGAACACCGCCTGGACTCCTTTCTGGAACAGCGCGGAATCCGCAGGGACGCCGTGCGCCAGGAGGCGGACCAGGGCATGGGCAGCCCGGCGCTCGCGGTCGCCGCCGGATCGGTGCTCGCCGGCTTCGGCAACCACCGCAGCGACCTCGACCTCTTCGTCCTGGTGGAGAACGACCGGCTCACCCGCTTCCCCATCCAGTCCCACGAACACGGCACCCTGATCGACGTCAACATCCGCCGGGCGAGCGCCGTCCGGCAGACCACGGCCGCCCTGCGCGCCGAGCCCTGGCCCCGGTTCGCCTCCGTCGGCGAACCCGGCTGGAACCACAGGCGGCGCGCCATCAACACCGCCAACCGGCTCGCCCTCGGGCTGCCGCTGGTCGCCGCGCAGCCCTGGGACGCCTGGTACGCCGCCCTGCGCCGCCCCTGGCTCGCCGACCTGGTGGAGCAGTGGTGGGCGGTCGAGGCGCACCGGCTCGCGCAGGCCTCCCGCTGGCTGCTCGGCGCCAGGCCCATGGCGGCGGCGGCCCGGGCGCGGGAGGCCGTGGTCGCCGCGCTCAACGCGCGGGCGGCGGCCGGCGGGCAGGTCTACTTCCCCGCCAAGTGGGTGGGGGAGAAACTCAAGGCCCTCGACGACACCGAGGGCCTCGCCGTCCTGCGCGACGCGCTGGCCCCACCCCTCGATCCGCGCGAGCGGGTCCCCCACTGCCTGGGCCTCGTCGAGCGCCTGCTCGGCGACGCAGCCCCGCTCCACGCCGTGCTGCGGTGGTCCACCGGCATCTCGACCACCGTCCTGGACGACCGGACCGTCGTGGACCGGTGGCAGTTGCGCGCCCTCGAAGTCCTCCGGTCCGACCTGCCGCCCGGGGACAGCGACGCGGTCCTCTGGTCGGGCCCCGCCGGCTCCGCACCGCCGGACGACCTGCTGCCCCTGTTCGCCGGCGACATGGTGTGGCTCGGACTGGCCCACCCCGACCCGGAGGTACCCGCGTGACGCCCCGCGGCAGCACCACCGGCCCGGCCGTCCCGACGTCCGGCCGGGCCGCCCCGACCGACCTGCGCCGACTCCTCGCGTTCCGCGCGCACGGCGCCGCACGTCTGCTGCTCGGCTGCCGCGCCCGCCTGGAGGACATCGAGGGCGCCACCGCCGCCGGCCAGACCGAGGTCGCCGTCCTCATGGCCTACGAACTCGTACAGCTCTCCCTGTCCGTACGAGGGCTGCGCACCGAGGGCGAACTGAGCTACGGCCGCGACGAGGCCGCCTCCGACCCCTTCGCCGGCGTCCCGGCCGACGAGGTCGAGGCGGGGCTGCTGCTCGCCGCGCAGGGCCGGGAAGCCGCGACCGGCGACCCCGGGCGCGGCGAGGCGTGGCTGGACCGGCTCCGGGACCACCTGCGGGACACCGAGGCCCTGCTCGGATACCGCGAACCGCTGCCCGACGTCCGCTCCGGCAGCGGCCTGATGAAGGGCTTCAAGCTCGCCCGCACCTGGCAGCCCCACCTCCAGCGCGTCGGCCTCCCCGACCTCCTCCCGGAAGCCTGGACGCGCCGTGCCGACTGATCCGACGCGCCCCGTTGCGCACACACCGCTGCCGCTGAGCGTGCGCGGCGTCGCCAAGCGGTACGGCCGGGCGACCGCCCTGGAGGGCGTCAGCCTGGACATCGCCCGGGGCGAGATCGTCGGTCTGCTCGGGCACAACGGCGCGGGCAAGACCACCCTGATGTCCCTGGTGGCGGGGCTGCTGCGGCCCGATGCGGGGGACATCCGGGTACGGGGCGTCTCCCCGGTCCGCGAACCGCGCCGGGCCCGCCTCCGGCTCGGCCTCGCACCCCAGGAACTGGGCGTGTACCCGCCGCTGACCGTGCGGCAGAACCTCCGCTTCTTCGCGGAACTGGCCGGGCTGCGCCGCCGGGAGGCGGAACGCCGGATCGAGGAGGTCGCGGAGCCGCTCGGCCTCGCCGACCTGCTCGAACGCCGCGTCGGCCGGCTCTCCGGAGGCGAACAGCGACGGGTGCACACGGCGATGGCCCTGCTGCACCGGCCCGAGCTGCTCCTGCTCGACGAGCCGACGGCCGGAGTGGACGTGGAGACCCGGACCCGGCTCATCGCGTACGTCCGCGAGCTGGCCGCCGCCGGTACGGCCGTCTGCTACTCCACCCACTACCTCGGCGAGGTGGAGGAGCTCGACGCGAGCGTGGCCGTACTCGACCACGGCCGTCTCACCGCCCGCGGCACCATCGCCGAGCTGGTGCGCGACCACGGCGACGGCGCGGTGGAACTCACCTTCGCCGGCACCCCGCCTCCCCTGCGCGTCCCCTGGCCGGTCACCCGCGCCGGGGACGTACTGCGCGTCCGGGCCCCCGAGCCGCACCTCGCGGCCCCCGAGGTCCTCGGCGCCCTCGGCGACTCCCTGCCCCGGCTGGTCAACCTGCGGGTGCTGCGGCCCAGCCTGGAGACCGTCTTCCTGGCCCTCGCCGGTCAGCGACAGCAGACCGCCCCCGAGCCCGGTGCGCCGGGCACGCCCACCGCCGCGGCCGGCCGGACCGTGGAGGCGGGGCGCCATGGGTGACGGGTCGGTGCGCCGCATCGCCGCCCTGGTCCGGCAGGACGCCAGACTCCTCGTACGGGACCCGGCGCCGCTCGTCGTCCGCACGGTCATGCCGCTGCTCCTCATGGGCTTCATGCAGCCGCTGTTCCGGGCGGCCCTGCGGGCCGGCGACGTCGAGGACGCCACCGGAGCCGAACAGGCCGTGCCCGGTATGGCGGTGATGTTCCTGTTCTTCCTCGTCACCGTCGTCGGCTTCGCGATGTTCCGCGAACACGGCTGGAACACCTGGGACCGGCTCCGCGCGGGCCCCGCCAGACCGTACGAGCTGGTGGCGGGGCGGATCGTGGTGCCCCTGGCCGTCGCGGTCGTGCAGTTGGCCGTCGTCTTCGGGGCGGGCGGCCTGCTGTTCGGACTGCGGGTGCGCGGTTCGTGGCCCGCACTCGTCGTGGTGGGTGTGCCCCTCGCCCTGTGCGTGGTCCTCGTCGGCATGGCCCTGGTGGCGCTCTGCCGCACGATCGCCCAGCTCAGCGTCTTCGCCAACCTCCTCGCCCTGCTCTTCGCCGGTCTGGGCGGCGCGCTGACCCCGCTGTCGGCACTGCCGCAGTGGGCGCGCCCGTTCGCCCCGGGCGTGCCCAGCTACTGGGCGATGCGCGGCTTCTCCACCGTCATCCTCGACGGCGGCGGCGTACGCGCCGTGCTGCTGCCGGCCGGTGTGCTGTGCGCGTTCGCGGCCGGCCTGACCGTCGTGACCCTGCTCTTCTTCCGGGTCCACCACCGCAAGCTGTCGTGGTCCTGAAGCCGCCCGCCGCCCGCCGCGCGACACCAGAGGGGGACGTCATGCCCGCCGTCGTGGTCTTCGACTGTTTCGACACGCTCGTCCTGTCCCGTCCGCTCCCGGGAGCGGAGCACTTCACCGCCTGCGTGGCCGACGCGCTGGCCCTGGACCCGCGGCGGGCCGGCGAGGTCGTGGAAACGGTCCTCGGTGCCGTCCTCACGGCGATGTCCGACCCGTCCGCGCTCCAGCCGCCGACCCTCGGCCTGCTGGAGACGGCCCTGCGGGAGCGGGGCGAACGGCGCGAGCAGGCCGACCTGGAGCGGGCGCTGTGGCAGGGGCTCGGCTGCGAGGACCCCGGCCAGTACACCCTGTGCGAGCCGGTCGCGGACGCGATGGGCCGCGTCGCCGCGGCGGGGCACACCGTCCGCCTCATGTCCAACTGCTACCTGCCGGGCCCCCTCATGCGAAGGCTCCTCCAGGGCCTGGACGTGCCCGAGGTCTACGAACGGGCCCTGTTCACGGCCGACGGCGGCCCGAAAAAGCCCGACCCCCGCGCATTCCGGCTCATCGGGCAGGGCGCTTTCGAACAGCGGGTCATGGTCGGGGATTCCGGGGAACTCGACATCGAGCCCGCCCGAGCCCTCGGCTGGGACACCGTACGCGTGAATCCCGCGGAACCGGACCCGGCGGAACTCCTCGCCCTCCTGGAACTCTGACGGAACGCCGAGGAACGCCTTTTCCGCAGCCCCGGCCGCACTCCCGTCGATTCGTGTTCCGCACAAAGAAACACCTACTGATAATCCCGCCGCCGTCTGCTTGTCTTCATCCCGTACCGATCGACGACGATCCGTACGCAACCGAACCCCGAGGGGAGAGGCATGACCAATGCCGCCGCGGACGCGACGGAGCGGGCCGGCGACGCCGAGGCCCCCCACCTGGCCCTCCTGAACGCCGGCTGGAGCACGCTCTGGACACCCGGCCCGCCCCGCGAGGACGCCTCGGGCGCCGACCGGATCCGCGACCTCACCGCGAGCGGTTACGCGGCCCTGCCGGTCCCGTGCGAGTTCGGCGGTGCGGGCGCGTCCCTCGTCGAAGTCGCCTCCGCGCAGCGCGCGTTGGGCATGGCCGACCCGTCGGCGGCGATCGCGCTCAACATGCACGCCTTCACCGTCGGGCTGATGGCCGACTACTGGCGCCGCCACCGGGACTCCAGCTGGATGCTGCTGGAGGGGATCGCCCGGACCGGTGCCCTCGTCGCGTCCGCGTTCGCCGAGCCCGGCGGCAGCCCCAACTTCATGAGCAGCCGCTCCGAGGCGGTCCCGACCGGCAAGGGGTACCGGGTCTCGGGCGTGAAGTTCCCCTGCTCCCTCGCCACCACCGCCACCCTCGTGTGCCTGACGGCCCGGGTCGCCGGAACCGACGACACGATCCTCGCGCTGTGCCCCCGCTCGTCACCGGGCCTCACCGTGGAGGGGGAGTGGGCCTCGCTCGGCATGACCACCTCGGACACGGCCGGACTCGTCCTGCGCGACGTGGAGGTGGACGACCGGCTCGTCTTCCACCGCGGCCCCGCGGACGTCATCGACGACAACGTGATATCCGGGATGGTCTGGTTCGCGGTCCTGCTCAGCGCCACGTACCACGGCGTCCTCAGCAGCCTCCTGGACGTCGCGTACCGGCAGGTGGCCGGGGCGGGGACGTACGGCGCGAGGACCGCCCTCCTCGGCCGCGCCACCCGGGAACTGCTGGCCCTCGGCGGGGCCTGCCGCCAACTCGGCAGGGAGGTCGAGTCCGGTGCAGTCGCCGGGCGGGCCGCACTGGCCGCCGCGGTCGGCCTGCGGGCCACGCTCAGCGACACCCGCGACCGGGTGCTGGCCGCTGTGACCCCGGTCATCGGCAGCCGCCTCTACGGGCGCGGGCAGGCCGCCGCCTCGCTCCTCGTGGACTCACTCGCCGTCCACCACCACCCGCCGTCGCTGCTGACGTGCGACGACGTCGTCGGTGCCTTCTGCACGGGACGCGAGATCAGCTTCGACCCGGCCGGCTGAGCCCGCCCGGCCCCCTGTCCGAAGGAGACACAACAACCATGCCCCACGTCGAGGTCAACCTGCCCATCAAGGCCCCGGCGGCCGACGCCTGGCGCGCCGTCACCCGGCTCGAGGACTACGCCGACTACATGGAGAACGTCGAATCGGTGGCCGTGCTCGGCGAGTCGGAGACCGGCACCCGCACCAGCGAGTGGTCCGTCCTGCTGAAGGGCTCCGTGCTCGAATGGGTCGAGGAGGACGAACTCGACGAGGACCGACGCGTCATGTCGTTCTCCCAGGTCTCCGGGGACCTCGACGAGTTCACCGGGTACTGGCGCGTCGACGACGCGGGTGACGGCACCTCGGTCGTCGTCTTCTCGGTCGACTTCGAGATCGGCATACCGCTGCTCGCCGACATGCTGAACCCGGTCGCCGCCAAGGCCCTGCGCGAGAACTCCGAACACATGCTCCGTGCCATCGAGCGGCGGATCACGGTCTCGTGACCCGACCCGCACGCATCCTGGTGACCGGCGCCACCGGCGCCGTGGGGGGCGCCGTGATGCGCGTGCTCGAAGCGGCCGGCCAGCGGGCACACGGCGTCAGCCGCCGAGGCGGGACCGGACCCCGGCAGCACCTCTGGCAGGCCGGCCGGGAGGAGCCGCCGCCCGCACTGCGCGGCCCCTGGGACGCGGTGGTGCACTGCGCCGCCGACACCCGCTGGAACCTGCCCTTCGAAGAGGCCGAACGTGCCAACGTCGCCCCGCTGCGGGCGGTGCTGGGCCTGGTCGGACCGGAGACCCACCTCATCCACCTCTCCTCCTCCTACGCCACCGGCCTCGCCGGGGACATCACCTCCACCTCCCCGGACGCGTACCGCAATTCGTACGAGTGGTCCAAGGCGGCGACGGAACGGCTGGTGCACGCCACCCGTGAGAGCGCCGACATCGTGCGCTTCCCCGTGGTGATGGGAGCCCGCGCCGACGGCTTCCTGGACCGCTACAGCGGCTTCTTCTGGCTTCCGACGTCCCTGTGCAGCGGCGCCGTACCGGCGATGGTGGCCGAGGAGAAGGCCCTGCTGGACATCGTCAGCACCGACGACGTGGCCTGGCACGTCGCACGCCTCGTCGCCGGCGGCGCCCCGACGGGCACGAGAGTGACGGTCCTCGGACGCGGCGACCGGGCCCAGCCGGTCACCCAGGTCTTCGAGACCGTCCGCGCCGCCCTCAACGGCTGGCGCGCCCGGCACGGCGTACCCCTGCTGGAGCGCCTCCCGTCCATGACGCCCGAGCAGTGGAACCGCTTCTACCTGCCCTTCGCCGAGGAGCACCTGGACCGGGCGCAACTGCTGCGGGTCACGGCGTTCCGCGCGTACCAGGGCTACCTGTCGGTCACGGAACCGTTCGAGGTCACCCACCGGGTGCCCGACACCAGCCTGGTCCTCCACCGGTCGATACGCCGCTGGGCCGAGACCCACGAGACCGCCGCCCGCCGGATCCCCCGGCCGTGGCGGACCTGACCGGTACGCACCGCGGACACGGCGCCGCAGGGGACTGCCCGGGGGCGGACGCCGACCCGCCGGGTTCGGAGTGTTGCCGTTCGCCCAGAAAGGAACGATCCGTCATGAAGGACATTCGTGTCGCGCTCGCCGGCGCAGGGAACTGCGCATGGAGCTTCGCCCAGTTCGTCGCCCAGGCACAGGCCGCCCCGGACACCAAACTGCCGGGACTGATGTGCCACACACTGGGCGGCTACCGCCTCGCCGACGTACGGATCGTCGCCGCGTTCGACGTGGACGAGGCGAAGGTCGGACGGCCCCTCGCGGAAGCGTTCGCCGCTCCCGCCATCTCCGCCACCGGCTTCACCGCCCTCGGCGCCGACCGCGACGCCCCGGTCCTCCCCGCGCCCGTGCTCGACGGCCTCGTCGGCCCGCTCGGCGCGGTCGTCCGGCCCGCCCCGGCCGTACGCGACGCCACCCCGGAGGACGTGGCCAAGGCCCTCGTCGAGCACGAGGTCGACGTCCTGGTCATCGCCCTGCCCACGGGCGCCTCCCAGTCCATCCGGATGTTCGCCCAGGCCGCCCTCACCGCCGGGAGCGCCGTCGTCAACTGCACCCCGGAGGAACTGGCCCGGGACGAGTCCGTCGCCCGCAGGTTCGCGGACGCGGGCGTGGTCCTGCTCGGCGACGACCTGCGCAGCCACCTCGGCGCCACCTGCCTGCACACCGCCCTCATCGAGCTGCTCCTCAGCCGAGGACTGGAACTGGAGAGCACCTACCAGCTCAACGTCGGAGGCAACACGGACTTCCTGAACCTCGCGGACACCGCCCGCTCCGCCTCCAAGTTCACCTCGAAGGCCAACGCGCTGCGCGCGGCCGGCATGACCGACGTCGACGGTGTGGCGGGCCCCTCCGGGTTCATCGGCCACCTCGCCGACACGAAGCTGTGCTTCGCCAACGTCACGGCGAAGTCCGTGCTCGGCTCCGAAGTGCGCATCGACATCAAACTCACCGTGGAGGACAGCCCGAACGCCGCCGGCGTCATCGCCAACGCCGTACGCGCCGCCAAGACCGCCGGCGACCGCGGCCTGTCCGGCACGGTCGACGCCCCCTCCCCGCTGCTCTTCAAGAGCCCCCCGCGCGGTCTGCCCGAGTCCGAGGCTAGGACCGCGTTCCTGGACTTCGCCTCCTGAGACACCCCCGGTCACCGAACAGAGAGACGGTCAATGCTGTCCATACAACGGGACTCCCGGTCGATCGAGGACCTGCCCTACGAACTGGTCGAGCGCAAGGGAGTGGGACACCCGGACACCATGTGCGACGCCATCGCGGAGCGCATGTCCCGCTACTACTCCCTGCACTGCCTCAAGGAGTTCGGCGGGGTCGCCCACCACTGGTTCGACAAGGTGACGCTCTACGGCGGCGGCGCGGACACCGACTACCTGCGGGGCGAACTCACCTCCCCCTACCGGGTGATGGTCTTCGGCAAGGCCGCCTTCCGGGTCGGGACCGTCGACATCCCGGTCCAGGAGCTGTTCTTCCGAGCGGCCGCGGACGTCCTGGCGGAGGTCACCACCGGCTTCGACGCCTCCCGCCACCTGGTCGTCGAGCTCGGCGTCGTCGACCACCAGGGCTCGGGCCGGGGCCGCTCCCGCTACCAGCCCGGCTCCTCGCGGGACCTCGTCCCGCTGCGCTCCGGCGGGCTGGTGTCCAACGACACGAACCTCCTGCACGGTTACGCCCCGCTCTCGCGGCTGGAGAGCGTCGTCCTCGGACTGGAGCAGCTCGTCAACGGCGCCTCCTTCAAGGAGCGGCACCCGGACTCGGGGTGGGACGTCAAGGTCTTCGGCAGCCGGCGCCGCGACGCCTTCAGCCTCGTGGTCAACATGCCCTTCCTGGCGGCCCACATCGAGTCGATGGACCACTACCTGGCGCGCAAGGCCGTCGTGCAGGGAGAGCTGGAGCAGTACACCGCCTCCCTGGGCATCCGCGACGTCCGGCTCCTGATGAACGCCACCGACCGCAACGGCCGCCCCTACCTGACCGCGCTCGGCTCCGTCGCCGACACCGGCGACGTGGGCGTCGTGGGCCGCGGAAACCGCGTCAATGGCCTCATCACCCCCATGCGCCCCATGAGTATCGAGGCGCCCGCCGGCAAGAACCCCCTCGACCACACCGGGAAGATCTACAACGTCATGGCCATGAGGCTGGCCCGGCAGGTCCACGAGGAATGCGGCGGACCGGCGCAGGTGCACGTCTTCACCTCCAAGGAGGCCCCGCTGGAGCACCCCGACGAGGTCGTCGTGACCACCCCCGGCGCGGACGAGCCGGCCCTGCGGGCCCTGGTGGAGGCCACCGTCGCGAGCTCCGCCGACCTGACCGTCGAGCTGATCGAGAAGGGCATCACCCTGTGGTGAGCGCCCAGGAGGTGCGCGCCCTCGTCGCGCGGGCGCGCACCACCGGAACGCGTACGGACACCGGGCCGCAGCTCGCCCCGCCCGCAGCCGGCAGCCACTTCGTGGTGCTGGTCAAGCCGGAGGTCATGACCCCCGACCTGGCGGCCGATGCGGCCGCCGGGGCGGCGCGGGTGCTCGGCGGGGCGGACGTGGGCGTACTCCGCGCCGCCGTCGTACCTGCGGGGGACTTCGCCCGGCGCGGGTACCTGCTCCTGCACTACCCGCGGCTGCACCGGCTGGCCGCCGACGGGCCCGAAGCGCTCACCTCCGGTGCCCGGCGGGAACTGCGGTCGCTGATGACCACCGCGGGGACCGGTGACGTCCTCGGGGCGTACGAGGCGATGACGCGGGAGGCGGGCCTCACCCCGCGGGACCTGGACCAACGCTGCCGCTCGGCGGGCGTCCACAAGCTGGGCTCCGGCTCGTACGCATCGGTGACCGTGCTGAACGGCGCCCCCGTGTCCGTGCTGAACGGCTTCCTGCCGGCCCTCGCCGAGGGCTACACGCGCGCCGGAGACCTCGTCGGCCTCCTCGAATGCCACAGCCCCCGCGAGATCGAGGTCCTGCGCAGCGAGGTCCTGGGAGCGCTCCACCCGGCGCACGCGGCCCCGCACTCCCTGCGGGGCGCACTGGGCGCCCTCGCCCGGAGCCGGGGCACCGCCCTCTCCGAGGGCCGCAACGCCGTCCACCTGTCGGCGGGCCACCTGGAGGGCATGTTCCAGGCCTGGCGGTACTTCGCCGCGGCCGACGGGCGGGGCGTCGGGAGCACCGCCTTCGGCAAGGACCTCGCCGAGCGGGGGGTGCCGCAGGCGGCGACGGTGGCGCTCGCCGCCGACCACAACCTCACCGAGGACTCCGGGGAGACGTTCTCGCCGCACGGGGCGACCGAGGGGCTGCACCGCGAGGACGCACTGGACCGGGTACGCGCATGGGCCACCGGAAAGGGGCTGGGAACGACATGAACACGCTAGAACGGGGGCTCGCCGGACGCACCGCGGTGGTGACCGGCGGGGCCCAGGGCATCGGCGCCGCGGTCGTCGCGCGGCTGTGCGCCGAAGGGTGCCGCGTCCTCGTCCTCGACAAGAGCGCCGAGCACGGCCGGGCGGCGGTCAAGGACTGGCGGGAGCGCGGGCACGAGGTGGGCCTCGCGGTGGGCGACGTCGTCGACGAGGACGCCGTACGGGCGGCCTTCGCCGGGGTCCCGGCCGGCTGGCCCGCGCCCACCCTGCTCGTGAACCTCGCCGCGGGTTTCGTCTTCAAGGGCCTCGACGCCACCCCGCAGGAGTGGCGCGCCGCCCTCGATCCGACCGTCGTCGGCCTGTCCCTGGTCACGCGGGAGTTCGTCGCCGCGCTGCCCCCGGACGCCACCGGGGCCGCGATCGTGAACATGGCGTCCATCTCGGCGCACGTCGCGCAGAGCGGGTACCTGACCTACAACACCGGCAAGTCGGCGGTGCTGGGCTTCACCCGCTGCGCCGCCCAGGAACTGGCGCCCCGGGGCGTGCGCGTCAACTCCGTGAGCCCCGGGACCGTGTGGAACGCCAACAACGAGCGCTATCACCGCGAGGCCCTCGGCCTCGACCGGGCCTCCGCCGAGGCGGCCCCGGAGCACGGCGGCAGGTTCCTCCTCGGACGGTTCGCGGACCCGGAGGAGATCGCGGCGCCGATCGCCTTCCTGCTGTCGGCCGAGGCCGGCTTCATCACCGGCACCGACCTCGCCGTCGACGGCGGATACCTGGCGGTGTGAACGTGATCGATCTGCACACCCACCACCAGCGCTGCGGGCACGCCACGGGATCGCTGCGGGACTACGTCACGGCCGCCCTCGACCGGGGCGTCAGGGTGCTCGGACTCTCCGACCACACCCCGATGTTCGCGGAGGAGGAGGACCACGCACTCCCGCGGGTGGCGATGCCGAAGTCGCAGTTCCCCTCCTACATCGCGGAAGCCCTCGCCCTCAAGGAGGAGTTCGCGGGCAGCATCGAGATCCTCGTCTCCACGGAGGCCGACTTCTTCAGCGGCCGGATGGACCCGTACACGAAGGCGCTCGGCGCGTACCCCCTGGACTACGTCATCGGGTCGGTCCACATGTTCGAGGGCCGGGACATCTTCGACGCCACCCGCTGGGAGACCGTCGAGGACGACGACCTCGGCGCGGTCAAGTCGCGCTACTTCCGGGCGGTCGCCGAATGCGCCCGCTCCGGCCTGTTCCACGTCATGGGGCACGTGGACGCGCTGAAGGGCAACCATCCGCGGCTGGGCGCCGTACCCGCGCCCGCCGCCTCCGACGAGATGCTCCGCGCGATCAGGGACTCCGGGGCCGTCATGGAGATCAACACCTCCGGCGGGACGAAGCTGTGCGGCGGCTGGTACCCCGAGTTCGACCTGCTCGAACGGGCCCACCACTTCCGGGTTCCGATCACCTTCGGCTCCGACGCGCACGTCCCCGAACGCGTCGCCGACCAGTACCCGGAGGTGGTCAAGGTCCTCGGGGACATCGGGTTCCGGACCTGGACCGTCTTCCGACGCGGCGCCGCCGTGACCCGCCCGCTGTTCTGACCCGCCGACCGCTGCCCACTGCCCGCCCTACGCCGCCATTTCCGTGGAGACCTCGTGTTCGTCAGTGACCTCGTATCCCGTGACCCGGACCGTGCGACCACCCGGCACCTGCGCGTCCGGGACCAGACGCTGAAGATCGTCACCAACTCGCCCGAGGCCGACGGCCTGGTCTCGGAGACCTTCTGCCCGCCGGGCATGCTCGGCGTGAGCGAGACCGGGCCGGAGGCGGAGCCGGACCTCACGGTCGTGGACGTGGCCCAGGACCCCTCGGAAGTCACCGGGCTGCTCCGTCGGGCGGCCGAGACCGCCCGACGGGGCGAGTACGAACTCACCCGCCACTACCGGCAGCCCCGCTTCGACGGCGAGGGCCACACCGTCTTCGTCCTCCGGGACCAGAACTCCGACGAGGTGGCCGCCCTGGTCCGCACCGAGGGCCGGGTGACGCTCCTGCGCCCCCGGTCCGGGCTGGGGGACCGGTGGCTCACCCGCATCGTCCGTGACGTGGCCACCCGCATCGCCAAGGCCGCGGGCTCACTGGTCCTGCACTCCTCCGCGTTCGTGTACGAGGACGGCGCCTACCTCGTCATCGGCGACTCCGGCGCCGGCAAGTCGACCACGGCCATCGCCCTGGCCCGGCTGCTGCCCTCGGCGGGCTGGATGGGCAACGACCGCATGCACCTCGACCGGGGTGAGGCGGGCTACCGGGTGACGGCCTGTCCGCTGCCGCTCGCCATCAACAAGGGCTCCCTCGACGTCATGGGCGTCACCGACTTCGGGTCCTGGTCCGTACGGGCCGGCCTCCCGCCGGCCGGATCGGACTGGGACCGCTTCCACGGCGAGGACAAGCTGAAGCTGAGTTCGCAGGAGGTCGGCCGGTACCTCGGCGTCCGGGTCGTCCCGGACGCACCGCTGGCCGGAGTGATCCTGCCCCGGGTGGACCGCGGGGCCGGCTACTCCCTCGGCCCGGCGAGCCCCGCCCACACGGCCGAAGTGATCACCCGGAACTGCTTCTCCCTGGACGACAACCTGTACGGCGAGGACTGGCTGGACGTCCCCGTCCGGCGGCGGGCGGCGCCCCCCTCGCTCGACGCGTTCCTCGAACACCTCGCGAAACTGCCCGTGTTGCGCTGCTCCGTGGGCAGCGCGGCCGACGTGGCGACCCTCGCCGCCGACTTCGAGGACCGCGTCCGCAGGTGAAGGCGGCCGCGCCGGGAGGCGGCACGGGAGGCGGCTCGGGAGGCGGCTCAGGATGCGGCCCCGCGGCTCGTCTCCAGCTCCGCGGCCGTCCCCGCGACCAGGTCCAGGTTCTCCCTGAAGCGCGCCCAGAAGCGCTCGACCCAGCCGAGGTACCAGGCACCCAGGCCCGCGTCGCGCCGCCCCAGCAGGGTGACGTGACCGTGCCTGGGCAGGAACCACAGGGCGCCGAGCCGGGCCAGGTCGGGGGCGTCCGCGTACGGCGTCCCCAGACGGGTGCGCAGCCCGGCCAGGAAGCGTCCCGTCGCCCCGGGGTCCAGGACGAAGTCACCCCGTCCGAGGCGGCAGGAGAGCCACAGCGCCTTGCCCGCGTCGGCCGGCCGCCGGGAGAACCCGGCCTCGTCCCAGTCGATCACCGTCAGCCGGCCGGAGCCGTCCGAGACCAGGTTCCGGCCGTGCAGGTCGCCGTGGTGCACCAGCAGGCCCTCCTGCTCCGTCAACCGCAGTGCAGCTGAGCGGAGTTCGCCGAGATGACCGTCCACGGCGCGGCCCAGGTCCCGCCACCGACCGGTCAGCAGCGGCTCCACGAGGGAACGCTCCGCCTCCGCCCCGGACAGCCACGCCGAGGCGTAGTCCCCGACCAGCGCGTCCTCGGCCGCCAGCCCGTCCGCGCGCGCCGCCAGGTCCGCCAGGACGTCGACGACCCCGGCGATGTGCCGCCGCGCGTCGTCCGAGGGCGCTCCGGGGGCGTACGGACGCACCACCACCAGCCGGGGCCGCTCCGCCCGGTCGAAGCCCGCGTCGAGCACCGGCGGGTACCAGGGCGCGCCGCGCAGGGCCGCGTCCACACGCCCGATCCGCCGGAGCTCGGTGGCGGAGGAACGCTCCGGGCAGTGCACCTTCACCGACAGCGGCCGGCCGCCCCACTCCACCCGCCACGAGGCGTTGAGGCCCCGGCCGTCGAGGGGCCGGGCCTGCCCGGCGGCGACGAGTTCCACGACCCGGGCGACCGTGGGCCGCGCGGCCCCGGTCACGAAGGCCGGCCCGCCGCCGCCCCGCCCTCGAACCAGTCGGTCACCGCCGAGACCAGCTCGTCCAGTGACCGGGCGCTGTCCAGCCGCAGCACCGGACAGGTGAGCCCCGCCAGCCACCGCTCGTCCTTCGACTGGCGGGCCGGCACGTCGGTGTCCTCATAGCCCCGCGCCCAGTCCATGAAGTCGTGGTGGGCCGTCTCCAGCGCGCCGCCGGACTCGATGTGCTCCCCGTACCGGACGACCTCGCGGCGCAGCAGCCGCTCCATCCGGACCTGCGGGTCGATGGTGAGGAACACGACGCCGTCGGCCTGCGCGATGACGCTGTCGCCCCAGCCCCGCAGCGTCCCGGACAGCACCCAGGAGGCCCGCGGCACGAACAGCGCGTTCATCAGCGCCAGGCGTTCCCCGACGGGCCGCTTGTGGGTGTAGGGCGGAACGGTCGGCAGCCACAGGTAGTCGTCCACGTCCGCGTGAGCGGCCGCCCACAGGGTCGCGAGCGCGCGGCCGAGGGTCGTACTGCCCGCTCCGCTCGGCCCCGTGACGAGCAGTCGGTGCGTGTGCATCCGCCGCGTCCCCCTCCTCGGGTCTCCCTTGACCGGGCGCACCAGCCTAACCGCCGGGCCCGCCCTGCAACACCGCGCACGGGAGGACGGAAACGCCCCGCCGGCCCCCGTCCCGGTGGCGCGGTCCGGACAGATCCCCGCGCTGCGGCTACGCTCGCCGCCATGCCGAATGCACTCGTGTCCGGTGTCTCCCGGGGCCTCGGGGCCCAACTGTGCCGTGCGCTCGCAGCCGCCGGCTACCGCGTCCTGGGCGTGGGCCTGTCGCCGTCGCCGCGCGGCGACCACGTCGACGACTACCGGGTCGTCGACCTGCGCGAGCCGCTCGCCGAGGACCTCTTCGCGGGCGAGGACGTCGACGTCCTGGTCAACAACGCGGGCGTCTACCTGGACGACCCCCGGGGCGGCTACGGCGACCTGTTCTCGCTCACCCCGCGGGACCTGCGGGACACCTTCGAGGTCAACCTGTTCGGCACCGCCCGCCTGGTGCTGCGGTACGCACCGCGGATGCTCGCCCGCGGCTCGGGACGGATCGTCTGCGTCTCCTCGGGCATGGGACGCCTCCAGGACGCCGACGGGGCCTCCTTCGCCTACCGGTCCTCCAAGCTGGCGGCCAACTCCCTGGTCCTGTCGGTGGCCCGGCACTTCGCCGCCACCCCCGGAGACCTGGCCGCCTTCGCGTACTGCCCGGGATGGATCCGGACCGACATGGGAACGCCCGCCGCGCCGCACGAGCCCGCTCCGGCGGCCGACGACCTGGTACGGCTGCTGGACGTGCCCGCCGCCCGGTCCAACGGCAGGTTCTTCCGGGGGCTCGACGAACTGGGCTGGGACACCCGCGGGCCGATGGTCGCGGACCCCGACTGATTCCCATGTCCGTTCCGCTCTGCGGAATCGCCCGGGACAGGCCCCGCGGTCCTTGTCATGATCGACCGAGCAGACCGGGACCCGGCGCGACTGCGGGCCCCCACCCAGACACGGGGGTGACAGACGGCATGACTTCGAGCACACCCGCCCACCGGTACACCGTCCGCTCACACGTCGCGAGGACCGGCCTGACGTGCTCGCCGTCCGTGGCCGAGCACATCGACCGCCTGGCGCGTCCCTACCTGGCCCTCGAACCGGGCCCCTGCCCGGCCGGGGCCTGGGAGGTCGTCGCCGGGATCGAGCCCCCGCGCAGCGCCGTACCGGAAAGGGTCACCGCGCAGGGCGAGGTGGGCGTCCAGTACGCCGTCGACCACGCCCACAGGACCCTCTACCACCGGGCCCCTGCCGGCGAGGACTGGGTCACCCAGTCCCTGCTGCGGGCCACGCGGGCGATCCACCGCTCGGCGGCGAGCCGGCGGGGCATGCTCTTCCTGCACGCGGGGCTCGTGGAACTGGACGGGCTCGGCATCGCGCTCGTCGGCGGCAGCCGGGCGGGCAAGACCACCTTCGTCATGGCGAGCGTGCTGCGCGGCGCGGGCGTCATGGTGTGCAACGACGACGTGAGCCTCACGGCGGAACCGGACGGGAGCGGCGTGCTCGGCGCCGGGTGGCCGCGGTCGGTCTCCGTACGGCTGGACACCCTCGACCTGCTTTTCGGCCGGGAGAAGGCGCGGGACGTGCTGACCTCGCTCACCCACCCCGCGAACCGGACGCTGGCGAGCCTGCAGGAGTCGGGTGTCGAGGAGCACGGGACGGCCCTGATCTACCCCTGGGAGTACGCGGCCCTGCTCGACACCCGCATCGGCCGCTCGGCCGGGGTCGACGCGATCGTCCACCTGAGCCTCGCCGACGACCCGTCGGAGACGGGCGTGACGGACGTACCGCCGGCCGAGCGCGCCGGACTGCTGGATCGGCACGTCCTGGGCCTGCCCAACAAACACCTCAACATCTTCGGCCACGCACCGGACGGCGCCGGCGCCGACAACCGGACCCGCGAAGCCCTCACGGCACTGCCCACCTTCCGCTTCCGGTACGCGTTCAGGGACGTCAGCCGGGAGGTCGCGCGGCTCTCGGCCCACCTCCGCCCCCGGGTGCCGGCGCCGGGACGCCCGGCGGAGCACCGCCTCACAGCCCGAGCCGCACCGGCCGTTCAGGGACGCCACCGGTGAGCAGGGCGGTGAGCGGGGTGCCCAGATCGCGCGGGGAGAACAGGTCCGGGCCGCGGTACCCGACGACCTCCGGGGCCCGCCACCAGTGCGTGCCCGTGATGTTCTCGGCGGCGAGCTCCTCGTTCGTCAGCTCCCCGCGCGGCGCGAAGGACGCGGTGCGCACCAGGTAGTAGTCGTTGACGACACCGTCGTACCCCCGGCTGACGGCGGGATCGACGATCTCCTGGTGCCACACGTGCGGCGGATCGCCGCCGTCGAGGGCGAGGCCCACCTCCTCGCGCAGCTCCCGGTGCAGGGCGTCGAGCGGGCCCTCCCCGGGGGCGAGGCCCCCGCCGGGCGCCGCCCACAGGACGACCCTCCCGGCCGGTTCCCGGAGGACGAAGCGGCACAGCAGCACGCGGTCCTCCTCGTCCAGCACGATCGCGCGCACCGAGTGCCGAAGCTTCAGCGAAGTCACCGCAACACCCTACGCGCGCGCCGCACGAGGCGCCGCTCCACCAGCTCCACCCGCTCCACCAGCTCGTCCCGGCCGGCCCCCGGCGGGACGCCCCACCCGACAGAGAGGGGCAGGGCAGCCGTGCTCTCCTTCCGTACCCACGTCGCCGCGGTCACCGGCATGGACGACTTCGACGAGGAGGCCGTCCTCGCGAAGATCCACCTCGTGGAAGACGACATCCTGGTGCTGTCCGGCTCGCTCGTGGACGGCTCGGGCACCCCGTCCTCGGACTTCGACTTCTGCGTCCTCGCCCGGTCGAAGGACGAGCGGTTCCACCGCGACACCTTCCCCCGCGACCAGCACATGCGGTACTACACCAGCGGCGACCGGGTGAAGGCCAGCTTCGACTACCTCCCCCACAGCCTCCTCGGAGTGGACGTCGAGTACTGGACGGTCCAGGAGGTCTTCGCGATGCTGGCCGCGCACGACCAGCTCTACGCCCAGATGCGGACCCGCGCCCGCAAGTCCTCCGGATTCGCTGCGTCGGCCGTCGACTTCCGGGTCCTGTCACGGCTCACGTACGCGGTCCCGCTCACGAACGCCACCGAGTTCGAGGAGCTCGCCGCCCGGGTCCGTCCCGGGGAGATCGCCTACACGGCCTTCCGGGCGGCGGTCGGCAGCTACCCCGACTTCCGCGACCTGGCCGGCATGTGGGCGCAGGGAGACCACGAAGCGGCGCTGATCGCGGCGCGCAAGCTCGGCGTCGACACCTTCCGGGGCCTGACCCACGTCCACGGCAACACCAACCGCAACCCGAAGTACCTGGGCCGCTTCCTCGCACGCTCCCCGCTGCCGACCGAACTGACGTCCCGGTTCCGCGCATTGAACGCGTACGGCACCGGGGCCGCGGGCGACCCGGCCGCCGCGGTCCTGGAATGGCTCGACCTCATCGACCTCGCCTTCGCCGAGATCCGCACGGGGCGCGAGAAGGCCGAGGCGTTCGTCGGCCGCACGGAGTTCCTCGACCTGCTGAGGAACGAACTGCACGAAAGCATGACCTGGAACGCCGAGATCTCCAACGAGTACTGCTTCCGCGCCCGCGAAGCCGAACCGGGCCTCCCCTCCCTGCGCGAGCTGCTCTCCGCCATGACCGCACGCGACGCCGCTGCGCACCACCTGCCGATCCGGGAATGGGCCAAGGGCCGCGCGGCGCCCGCCGGGGAGAACAACAAGTCCGCCTGACCGGGCCGTCGGGCCCTTTGTCGAACGCCTGGGGGGAGACGCCCTTGTGCCGGATCTACGGCTACTTCGGATCCGATCGCGACGTGCGCGCGCTCGACGCCGCGCGCGACGCCCAGCTGTCGGGCGGCCCCGACCGGCAGGCCCACGTACGGGGCGGGGGCTGGGGCCTGGGCTGCAACCGCCTCGCGATCCAGGACCCGGCGCACGGCCGGCAGCCGTTCGCCAACGCCGACGGCTCGGTGCACGCCGTGTTCAACGGCGAGATCTACAACTTCCGCGCCATCAGGCGGGAGCTGGCCGCGCACGGGGTCCACGTCGAAGGCGACTCGGACGGCTCGGTGCTGCTGCCCTACTACGAACTGCACGGCGACCGCTTCGTGGAGCGGCTCGAAGGCATGTACGCCATCGCCCTGGTGGACCTGCGCTCCGGGCGGCGGCTGAAACTGTGGAGCGACCCGCTGGCCGTCAAGAGCCTGTACTACGAGGCCACCGCGCACGGCGTCACCTTCGCCTCCGAGCCCGGCGGCCTCGCCGCCCTGCGGACGGGCCGCCCGGAGGTCGATCCGTTCGCCGTCGACCACTACATGAACTGGCAGTGCCTGCCGCCCGGTACGTCGCTCCACCGCGGGGTGTCCTCCCTCAGGCCGGGCGAACACCTCGTCCACGACGGCCGTCTGGCCACCGTCGGACCGTGGCGGCGCAGGGACGCACCCGCGCCGGACGACACCTGCACGGCGGAGCGCCTCGGCTCACTGCTGACGGAGGAAGTGGAGCGGATGTCCAGCCAGTCCGCGCCGGTGGCCGTACAGCTCTCGGGCGGGCTGGACTCGGCCGTCCTCGCCACCCTGCTGGCCCGCCGGCGCCCCGACGTGACCGGCTTCCACGTGACCCACGAGGGCGGCCACCCCTCCGACGAGGAGGACTACGCGCGGGACGCCGCCGCGCACGCCGGCATCCCGCTCGAAGTCGTCGAGATCCGGGAGGCGGACGTGCCCGACCTGGTCCCGCCCGTGGTGGCGGCGCTGGGCTCCCCCAACGCGACCCCCCACGCCCTGAGCGCGTACGTCCTCTTCCGGGAGATCGCGCAGCGGTCCTTCCGGGTGTGCTTCGTTGGCGACGGCGCGGACGAGCAGTTCGGCGGCTACCGCCGCTACAGCACCGCGCTCGCCGCCGGCGACGACACCTGGCGGGAACGCTACCTGGACCGGCTTTCACTGGTCCCGCGGGCCCGCTACCGCCGGCTCTACACCCCCGAGTACCGGGCGCTGCTCGACTCCGCCGGGAGCAGCCGCGAACGCGCACGGGAACTGCTCGGCCGGCCGGCCCCCTCGCGCCTGGAGCAGTTGCTGACCTTCGACCGGCTGCACAAACTGCCCGGCCTCAACCTGCGCAAGCTCGACCACCTCTCCATGGCCCACGCGATCGAGGGCCGCGTCCCCTACTGCCAGCCGGCCGTCACGGACTTCGCGCGACGCACCCCCGACGGGCTGAAGACCACGGAGAGCCGGCGCAAACAGATCCTCTGGGACGCCGGCGGCCCGCTCGTCCCGGAATCGGTGCGGACGCGGCAGAAGCAGCCCTTCACCTTCCCCGTCGAGGCCTTCCTGGCCCCGGGCACCACGCTCTGGGAGTTCGCGACCGACGTCCTGGCCCGGCCCCGGTTGTGCAGCGCCGGACTCCTGAGCGGTGCCGCGGTGCGCGAGGTCCTGGACGAACACGCCGTGCACCGCGACCAGGCCCGTCTGGTGTGGGGCCTGATGGTCCTGGAACTGGCCCTTCCCTGACAAGACGCCCATCCGGGCCGTGCACGCGCGGTAACGTCCCGAAGTCGGGCAGAACCCTTCAAGAGAGAGGCGCGCCGGTGCGCAGCATCCACGTCGTCACCCACCCGGAGGCGAGTCACCACGTCGAGGGCCTGGTCGGTGGCTGGCACGATTCGACCCTCACCGCCGAGGGCCTGCGCGAGGCGGCCGCGATCGCCCGCGCCCTGAGGGCCGAAATCCCCGCGGGCGCGGAGGTCGAGCTGATCTCCTCGGACCTCCTGCGGACCCGGCGCACCGCGCAGGAGATCGCCGCGCTGTTCGGCGTGGAGACGGTCCTGGACCCGCGGCTGCGGGAGAAGTCGTACGGAGAGGCCGAGGGCAGGCCGCAGGAGTGGCTGGACAAGAGGTTCGTCCCGCCGCCCGCGACCGGCGACCGGATGGGGCACGACGAGGGCATCGAGGGAGCGGAGACGCGGGCGGCGTTCGCCGGCCGGATCTACGAGGCCATGGAAGAGATCCTGCGCCGTCCGTACGAGCACCAGGTCATCGTGACCCACGGTTTCGCCCTGACCTTCGTCGTCGCGGCCTGGATCGGCATGCCGGTCGAGTCGCTCGGCCACGTCAACCTCCGGGCCCCGTCCGGGAGCATCACCCACCTGCGCGAGGACGACTTCTTCCACAACCGCCAGCTCGTCCGCCTCGGAGACACCCGCCACCTCGAAGACTGAGGGAGACGCGCGTCACATTCTCCTCGCCCCCGAGCCGGGCGCGGGCGCCCGACGGCTCGGCCCGCGCGCGGCGGCGGCCGTCCGGCCGCCCGCGCAGCCGCAGAGCAAGGTGATGCGGCTGTCGCCGCCCGGCCGACCCGGGGCGAATCCTCATTTATGCTTCAAGGCGGCCGCGGGTCAGTGGCTCGTAGCTGTGCGCGACAACGGGGAGCGGTTTGTCCGGCCGGGCCGAGGAGAGCGGCCTGCGCCGGGTCCTTGGTCCGGACGGGATCAAAAGACGCTGATCATGAAGGTCTTGGGGAATCGGGTGACCGGCGACATGCGTCTCAGCGGTGCGGGGCGCCCGACCCACCCGCCCGCGAACAGAAGACCCCCAGGGAGAAGTGAGGTATGCCAGTGATCTGCGTCGGAGGCATGATCGGAATCGGCAAGACGAGCGTGGCCGAACTGCTCGCCAAGGAGCTGGGCAGCCAGGTCTTCTACGAGAGCGTGGAAGACAACCCGATCCTGCCGCTCTTCTACACGGCGAGCCCCGAGGAGATCCTGGCGAAGCGCTACCCGTTCCTGCTCCAGCTCTACTTCCTCCAGACGCGGTTCGCCGCGATCAAGGAGGCGTACAAGCAGGGGGACAACGTCCTCGACCGGTCCATCTACGAGGACTGGTACTTCGCCAAGGTCAATCACGACCTGGGCCGGATCAGCTCCCTCGAGATGCAGGTGTACGAGGGGCTGCTCGACGAGATGATGCGCGAGATCGAGGGCCTGCCGTACCGCAAGGCACCCGATCTCATGGTCTACCTCAAGGCGGACTTCGAGACGGTGCTGCACCGCATCGGGCTGCGGGGCCGCGATTTCGAGCAGGACGAGAGCCTCGTCGAGTACTACCGGACGCTGTGGTCCGGCTACGACGACTGGGTGCACGAGCACTACTCGGCCAGCGAGGTCCTCGTCGTCGACATGAACAACACGGACGTGGTGAACAACGCCGAGGACGCGGCCCGCGTGGTGCGCGAGGTCAAGGACGCCCTGGTCGCGTCCGGTCGCCGGGGCTGAAGCCCGAAGCACGAGGCCGGCCGCGCCGTCGCGCGGCGCGGCCGGCTCAACGGCGCGGGGCCGCGTGCGCCACGCGGCGAGCTCGGCCCGGAAGACGGTCACGGGGCCCGGGTCCGAAAAGGTCTACACCCAGCCCCAGTTCTGGCTGCTGCGCAACCTGTCGGTGAACGACATCTCGCCCGACGGTGAGGGGATGACCCTGCCCGAGCTGCGGGAGGCCACGGCCTCCTACATCCGGCCCGAAGACGACCTGGCGGTGGAGGCCGGGCCGCTCCTGGAACGCGGCTGGTTGACCCGGGACGCCCAGGACCGGCTGTGGCTCACCGCGGACGGGGAGCAGGCCCGCGTCGACATGGCCCGCAACGCTCCCGCGATCCGCGCCGCCCTCCACGAGGGCATCGACGACACGGACTACGTCACCACGGTGAAGGTGCTCCGGCAGCTGATCCGCAACGCGGGTGGGACGGTCGCCTGACGGGCAGCGGGGCCGGAGCAGAACGCCCCGGCCGCGGATGCGCCAAGCGGTCCTTGCGGGACGACCCTCAGAAAAGGCCGGCGCGCACGTGGTGCGTGAGGTGTTCGAGGATCTCGCGCAGCCACGGGCTGCGGACGGCCGGCAGCCGGGCCAGGGTGTGGTGGAACACCCCCGGGTCGGCCCGGAACGGGCGGCGGGGGCGGGACGTCCGGTCCGGCGAGGACCGCGCGCCGCACGGGTGGACCTGCGGGCAGCAGGGCGTCGAGGGCGCGTCGGAACACCCGCGCGGTCGGGCCGTCCGGGACGGTGACCGGCCGGCCTCCCGAGGCCGCCGACAGGTGGGCCAGGGCCTGGCCGGCTGCCGCCTCCCACCGGGGGCTCCACGCCCACCAGTGGTTCGTCCCCGGCAGCGTCCCCCAGGTGGTGAGCGGCTCGAACGGGGGCGTGCCCTTCCCGGTCGCCGCGAGCTCGGCCCAGGAGAGCGGTGCGGTGTCGCCGATGTCGGCGCCCTCGGCGGGGAGCCTGCGCACGGCCGTCGGGGCGAGCCAGACGGCGTGCCAGAGCGAGCAGTCGTCGATCCTGCTCGCCACGGGCAGGCCGCGGCCTCGTCCGGATCGACGTCCTCCCACGTCCGCCACGGCGGCCCCGGGGCTCCGGGTGCACGGCGAACGTGCCGGGCTCCATGAGCACCGGGAGCTGGATCCCGTTCCCGTACTTCTGTTGGGCGTGGGCAGGCAGGGCGACCTGGGACAACGGGGCGGTCAGCGCAGCGCCGCACCCCGCACACACGAAGACGAACAAACGTGCTCGGCAGCGACCGGCCCATCGAATGTCCCGGACGGGGCCGCGGACGACGGTCGTCCACCCTTACCCGCCCCGGGGCCCGGCCGGGGCAAGTCGGGTGCAAGTGCCCTGCAACAAGGCTCCGAAGACTGGGTGCCATGACTTCGAGCAACACCTCCGACTCCACCGTGCACCCCTACACCCGCGAGATGGCGATGATCCACCAGGTGTTCCGTCGCGAGTCGCGCCTGCTGGCCGAACTCGTCCAGGAGGTGCGTCCCGCCGACACCGCCCGCTCCCGGATCCTCGCCGAGCACTGGCGGCTGTACTCCATCGGCCTCCACGCCCACCACACCGGCGAGGACGAGGTGCTCTGGCCGGTACTGCTGCCCCATCTGGACCTCGACGCCGAGCAGGTCCTGGCGATGGAGGCGCAGCACCGCGGCCTCGACGAGGGGATCGCCGAGGTCCAGCGGCACATGGACCGCTGGCAGCCCCGGGCCCTGCCGGAGGACCGCGACGAGCTCGCCGAGGCGCTGCGCAGGCACCACCGGCAGTTGTGCGCCCACCTCGACGAGGAGGAACGGGAGGTCATGCCCCTGGTCGCGCTCCACGTGGGCCAGGAGCAGTGGCGTGCGGTGGGGGAGCGCGGGCTGGCCGAAACGCCCCGGAACCGGCTGATGATCGCCCTGGGCGCGATCCTGGAAGACAGCTCGCCCGAGGAGCGTCAGGAGTTCCTCGCCCGGCTGCCGGTCCCGGCCCGGATGCTGTGGAAGGTCGTCGGACGGCGCCGGTACCGTCGCGAGACCGACCGGATCCGCGGCCGGCGCACGACCGCCTGACACGCCGCCGGGGCGGTCGCGCCGCCCGCCCCGCCCCGAATCCCCCGGCCCCGACCCCGCCCCGGATCCCCGTCCCGCTCCGTCCCGATCGAGGAACTCCCACCGATGCGCATCGGATTCTCCGTCCCCCAGTTCGGCCCCTTCGCCGACCCCCACAGCACCGCCCGGATGTGCACGGCCCTGGAAGCGCTGGGCTGCCACGGTCTCTGGGTGGCCGACCGGCTCCTGGCACCGCTCACGCCCGCGGAGGGCTACGCCGGCGGCAAGGAGATGCCCGTCCGGTACGGGACCCATCTCGACCCGCTGCTCGCCCTGGGCGTGGCGGCCGCGGCCACCGAACGGGTCCGTCTCGGCAGCAGCACGCTCAACGCCCTGTGGCAGCCGCCCGTCGTACTCGCCCGGGCGCTGACGACCCTCGACCTGATCAGCCGCGGGCGGCTGGAGGTGGGCATCGGGCTGGGCTGGATGCGGGAGGAGTACGCGGCCGCCGGGGTGCCCTGGCGGGGTCGCGGCGCGCGGCTGGAGGAGACCCTCGACGTCCTGGACGCCGTATGGCGGTGCGATCCGGTCGTCCACACCGGCCCCCTGTGGACGATCCCCGAGTCGACCGTGCTCCCCAAGCCCCTCCAGAGCCCGAGGCCGCCGATCCTGCTGGGCGGCTTCACCCCGCCCGCACTGGAACGGGTCGGCAGGCGCGCCGACGGCTGGCTCGGAGCCTCGATGCCGCTGCCCTACCTGGGCGGCCTCTGGGCGGTCGCCGTAGCGGCCGCCGAGCGGGCGGGGCGGGACCCGGCGGCACTGCGCCGGGTGTTCCGCGTGAACGCCGACGTCACCCCGGCCGAGGCCGACCCCTCGGAGACCCACCACCGCGGGACCGTACGCCAGATCTGCGACCACCTCAGGGCGATGTGCGGGGAGGACACCGACGAGGTGCTCGTGGACCTCCAGCTGACGACGGATTCGCCCGAGCAGTTCCTCGATCTCGCGGCGGCGTTCATGGCCGAACTGGCCGAGCCCCCCGCCCACCGGCCGCCCCAGCGGTGAGGGCTACCGCTACGCGGGCGACGGCGACGGCGACGCGGGCGGCGACGCCGGCGGCAGCCCGGCCAGTCCGCTCCGCGCCGCGCCCGCCCAGTGGGGGGAGTCCCACGCGGCCGCCACCCGCGCGGCTTCGAGGTAGTGGCTCCGGGCCCGGTCGGGGTCGCCCAGGAACTGGGCCAGTTCGCCGAGGGTCTGCGCGACGGGCCGGAACGCGAGGCTCAGGCTGCTCGCACCGCCCGCCAGCCCCTCCAGGGGCAGCAGGTCCTCGTACACCTCGGTGGCCGCCGCCCTGTGGCGGAAGGTGATGGCGGCCAGGCCGCGGATCCCGGCCAGGATGGGGTAGGCGAAGTCGCGCCGCAGCGGCACGCGCTGGCCGAAGATCTCCCGGGCCTCCTCGGAGCGTCCGGCGGCCAGCAGCGCGAGCGCGGCGAGGGCTTCGTTGTGCGGCTTGTACAGCTCCCACACCATGAGCAGCACCGGCACCATCTCGGCGAGCCGGTCCTGCTGCAGCCGCATGCACCCGACGCCCAGGGCGGCCAGCCCGCTGAGGTCCACCGCCCCCCGGGCCCGCAGCTCCGCCACCGCCGACCCCATGGCCTCCTCCGCCTCCTCGAACCGCCCCCGGGCCATGGCGAGCATGGGACGGCGCAGCCTGGCCACCGCGAACGCGCCCTGGAGCTCGTACGTACGGGCGATCCCGTCCGCCCGTTCGAGGCATCGCTCCATCTCCGCGGGGTCGTTGCCGGCGGCGGCGATCCGGGCGGCGGTGTAGGCGCTCATCCAGGAGTACTCGGGGCTGTCCTGGGCATCGGCCACCTCGACGAGTTCCCGGTGGAGCTCCAGGTAGGCGGCGGGTTCGAGTTCACAGTCGACCTTGCGCAGCAGCGAGGTGAGGGTCAGGCCCCGCAGCCGCGGCTCGCCCACGGTCCGGGCGAGGTCCACGGCCTGCCGTGCCACGGCCACGGCGCGGGGATCGGTGTCGTCGAGCGCGTCGGCCAGCTGGTCGAGGAGCAGGCACCGCTGCCGGTCGGTCAGCCCCGGATCAGCCAGCAGCTCCCCGAGCTCCTCGACGGCCTCCGGGTCGGACGCCGCGTACGGGCGCACGCGCCAGGGCGTCGGCTCGGTCCACGTCGTGTAGGCCGCCGTCAGCAGGTCGGCCCGGCCCTCGGCACGGGCCACCCGTACGGCCTGTTCCTGTGCCTCGCGGGCGGGGACCACGGCCCCCATACGGATCCGGCAGTCCACCAGCTGCCCCAGCAGCATCACCCGCAACAGGGCGGCATCCTGGTCCGCGAAGGCGGCCGGATGGTCGGCGAGCAGTCCGAGGGCCGCGTTCAGGAGGGCCTCGGCGTTCTGCGGGGCGTAGCGGCGTACCGCCTGCTCGCACGCCAGCCGGGCGTGCCGGACCGCCGGCCCGGCGTCGGTGGTCACGACCGCGGCCGCCTGCAGGAGGTGGTGCGCGGTGGCGGCGACGTCGTCCGAGCCGAGGGCGATCAGCCCCCTGCCCAGACGGGAATGCATCCGGGCCAGCCGCAGGCGCGTGAGGTCGCCCTCCAGCGCGTCCCGCACGAGGGCGTGGGTGAAACGGACCGTGCCCGGCCGCGGCTCGGTGAGCAGTCCGGCGGTGACCCCCGCGTCCAGGGCGTCGAGGAGCTGCTCCGCATCACTGTCCGCGGCGTGCACGAGGAGGGCGACCGGAGCCTCCCGCCCGGCGACCGCCGCCAGCCGCAGACCGGCCGTCACGGTCGGCGCGAGCAGGGCCAGCCGTCGCCGCAGCACGTCCTGGACCCCCTGCGGAACACGGGCCAGCGCCTGCTGCTCGCCCTCACCGGCCAGCAGGAGCGAACTCTCGCGCAGGTAGAAGGGGTTGCCCCCGGCCCGCTCGGCCAGGGCCACCGCCGCGTGCTCGCTCATGCCGGCCGCGCCGCGCCGCAGCAGCTCCTTCGCCTGGTCGTCCGACAGCCCGCCGAGCGCCAGCCGTACGGGCGAGCAGGCGGCCAGCCGTGCCAGCGCCCCGGTGAGATCGCCCTCGCCGGTGCGGTACGAGCCCACGAGGAGCAGCGGCACGTCGCGCAGCTGCTCGGCGCAGAGCAGGAACAGCTCGATGCTCTCCTGGTCACCCCGGTGCAGGTCGTCCAGCACGATCGCCAGCGGTCGGCGCCGGGCCGTGTCGCGGAGCCAGCCGAGCAGCGCCTTGTGCAGGCGGAAGCGCCGGGCCGGGCTGCCGTCCGGCTGCGTCGAGTCCCCTTCCGTGCCCGGAGCCAGCAGCGGGGCGAGCTCACCGGCGTACGGGCCCGGCGGCGCGGCCACCGCAAGCCCCGGCAGCATGTCGAACCAGGCCCGGCCGGGCGGGGCGCCGTCGGTCTCGGGACAGTGGCCGGTCCCGACCAGCCAGCCCTCCTCCGGCAGTTGCCGGACGACGGCCTCGAGCAGGCTCGACTTGCCGATGCCCGCCTCACCGGAGACCACGACCACCTGCGCCCGGCCGCCGCGCGCCCGGTCCGCCGCGGCGGCGAGCCCGGCCAGCTCCTCGTCCCGGCCCAGGAGCCGGTCGGCCGTCAGCACCGTCGGCGTCGCCCGTCCGACGACCACCGCCTGATCTCGCAGGGCCACCGCGGCGGTCGGTACCTCTGCGCGCGCGGCGGCCGCGACCGGCGCCCCGGTCGCCCGGTGCAGCACGTCCAGACGCTGGTGCAGCAGGGCCTGTTCCAGCTCCAGCAGGGCGGGCCCGGGTTCCACGCCGAGTTCCTCGTCGAGGACGTGCCGGGCCCGGCGCAGCGCAGCCAGGGCGTCCCCCTGGCGGTCGCGGGCCCACAGCGCCAGGGCCAGCAGCCGCCAGCCCTCCTCGTGCAGCGGCTGCTCCCGGGTCAGTGCGCCCGCGTCGGCGAGGGCCTGGGCGGCCTGGCCGCAGCCCAGCCGCGCCGCGGCGAGCCGTTCGCGGGCGGTGCGGTGCAACTCCTCCAGGCGGGCGCGCTCGCCGGCGGTCCACGGCTCGTCCGAGAACTCCGCGTACGGCTGCCCGCCCCACGAGGACAGCGCCTCGGCGAGGCACTCGGCGGCGGCGTGCGCGGGCAACTCCGGCACTGAGCAGGACGCCACCCGGCCCTCGAACACCCAGGCGTCCACCGCGTCGTGCTCCACGGCGAGGGCGTAGCCGTAGGGCGCGCTGACCAGCAGCCGCGCCGGCGTGCGCGGCGCCCGTTCCGGTTCCAGGACGCGCCGCAGACGCGCGATGTAGGCGTGGAGCGACGCCTGCGCGCTCGACGGGATGCGCGTCGGCCACAACCGCTCGATGATCTGCTCCGTGGGCACGACCGCCCCCCGGGCGAGCAGCAGCTGGACCAGAACCATCCGGGCGAGCCGGCCTCCGGCATCGACCGGACGGCCGTCTACCTCGACCCGGAACGAGCCGAGCACCTTCAATGTGACCATGACAGGAACATCGTAGACGGCACATAGCAGCCCGGCGGGTCCACGGCACCGCGCAGCACGGACAGACGGTGACGCACCGTCTGTCCGCGTCCTGGGCGTGCCCGGCCGCCGTCGGGTGCACGGCGTCCGCGGACCAGTGCTCCGGCCCGGTCGGCGCCGAGAGCCGCGGCACGGGAGCGTCATGGATGCGCGGCGGCCCGGTCGGACTCGGAGCGCAGGACGCAGAATTCGTTGCCCTCGGGATCGGCGAGGACCGCCCAGCCCGAACCGTCGGGATTCGAAACCATGCGCGGAGTCTTCCCGATCCTCGGACCGATCGCCACCGGCGTCATCCCGCGCGGCGGTTTCTGGAGAAGGGCTGCTCGTCCGGCCGACAGGTGGTCCCGGGAGGTGGCAGGGTGCCGTCGACGACGTAGCGGCTCTCGTACGCCTTCACGCAGCTGCTGGCGTTGTTGAACAGGGCGGTGTGGCCGTACCCGTCGTGGGTGAGCAGGCGGGCGTCGGCCAGCGTTTTCGCCATGGCCTCGGAGCCCGTGTACGGCGTGGAGGGGTCGTACCTGGTGCCGACCACCATGACGGGGTGCGCGGTGGGCTGGTTCCACGGCCCGTCGTACCGGTCGGCGGCCCGGGCCGGCCAGGTGGCGCACGGCTCCGCGGCCCAGGTCCAGTAGCGGCCGGCGTCGCCCACCCGCGCTGCGCTGCCCTCCTCCAGACGGTGGTAGGCGGCGGGATCGCGGAGGTTGGGGCTGTCGCCGCACCACACGGCCGCCGCCTGCTCGTCGCCGAGGTACGGGGCGGGGTGCGCGACGGGCGGCGGCGGCGGGAACGCGGCCGGCTTCGGGGCCCGGCCCTGCCACAGGTCCTGGAGGCGGCGGGCGAGGTCCGCCCAGCCGGGGTCGACGACGTACAGGCCGCTCACCGCGTCGGCGACCGTCCTGGCGTACGTCCACGTGCCCACCGGGCGTTCCCTGAGGCGCTGCAGCAGCCGGTCGAACTTCGCACGGGTCGCCTCCGGGCTGCCGGCCGAGAAGGCGCAGCGGTCCGTGCCGGCGGATCCGCACAGGTCGAGGAACCGGTCCAGGGTGGCCGCGGCGGAGCGGTCGGAGCCCATGCGCAGGAGCGTGGTCGTCCGGGCGTCCGGTCGGCCGCCGTTCGTCCATGCGGAGGGCGCGATGTTGCTGTCCAGGACCATGGCGCGAACCCTGTCGGGGAACATGTTGGCGTAGGTGGCGCCGAGGATCGTGCCGTAGGAGACGCCGAAGTAGTTGAGCTGGGGCTCGCCCACGGCCTGCCGGAGCAGGTCGAGGTCCCGGGCGGTGTCGGCTGTCGACACGTGGCGCAGGAGGTCGGCGTCGCGCTTCTCGCAGCGCCGGCCGAGGTCCTCGTACGCCTCGATCCAGGTGGTGCGCTCCTTCTGTCCCACGGGGAAGCCGGCCGGCTTGGACCGCCCCCAGGTCTCGGCGGCGTCGGTGCTGTCGAAGCAGTTCACGGCGGTGCTGTTGCCGATGCCGCGGGGATCCCAGCTGACGATGTCGAAGCGCTCCCGCAGTTCTTCCGGGAAGGAGTCGTAGTTCTGCGGCACCTGCACCGTGCCCGGGCCGCCCGGCCCGCCGGGGTTCACGAAGAGGGTTCCGATGCGCCGCGCGCCGTCCGTCGCCTTCCTGCGGACCAGGGCCAGGTCGACGGCTCGGCCGCCGGGGTCGGCGTGGTCGAGGGGGACGCGGGCCGTGGCGCAGTCGTACGGACTGCCGGGCGTGCAGGGACTCCAGTCCAGGCGGGGCACGCCTGCTGTGGGCGGCGGCGCGTCCTGGGTGGCGGCCGTGCCTCCGGGGCAGCAGAGGACGGCCGAGGAGACGACCGCGGCGACGAGCGCCACCGTGCGGTGGCGACGGGCGCCTGCGGGTCCGGGTCGGGGCATGGTCCGCCCTCCTCCCGTCGCGTCGGGGGCCTTGGCAGGACGAAGGCCCCTGGGACCACGAAACCGCGGTTCACCGTCCCGCGCGAGCCGGGCTCGGGCCGCAGCGCCGGCGGGCCGGGTTTCCCTCCAGCGGCCGATGCGGTGGGCAGCGCCCAGCCCCCTGACGACGTCCGGCAGGGTGGCACGTCCGGCACAGATAACCGAAATATCCTTGTTCCTCCTCCATAGTGGATCGGTGAGCAGTTCTCCGGCCCCGACGGGGCGACCCGCGGGCGAGGAGTCGCACCGTCCGGGTCGGACGGACTATGCGGGCGCGGTGTACGGTTCCCTGCTCGCGGCCTCGGTGGTGGCCGCGGCCGGTAGCGTCGGCGACTTTCCCCGGCTTCACCTGGTGGTGCTGCTCCTGGTCACGGGCGTGGTGTTCTGGGCGGCGCACGTGTACGCGCACCTCGCCGGGGAGAGGGTGATCGGCAGGCCCGTCGACCGTCGGGAGGTGCGGCGGGTCGCGAGGCGTGAGTGGTCCATCGTGGAAGCCGCGGTGCTGCCCGCGGTGGCGGCGGCGATCAGCCCGCTGTTCGGACTCGGCTACACCGGCACGGCGTGGCTGGCCCTCGTCGTCGCGGTGGCCCAGCAGGTGGCCTGGGCGACCCTGGGCGCGATCCGAGCAGGGGCGTCCCGCCGGATGGCGGCGGGGGAGGGCGCGGTCAACCTCGTACTCGGCCTCGTCATCGTCGCCACCAAAGCCGCGCTGGGGCACTGACACCACCTGACCTCCCGGCTTCCCCCGCCGGGGTCGGGCGGCACGAATCGGCTTGTCAGACCCGTCCGTTACCGTGCCAGCCATGGGAAACTCAGGCGGAACACTGACGGCCCGGTCCACCGGGGAACCGCACCCGCTCATGCGGGCGGCCGGCAAGGGCCTCCTCAACCGGCAGATGGCCGACCGCTACGAGATACCCCTGGGGAAGTTCCCCGTCGAACCGGCCGTGGCCGGCGCGCTCGCATGGTCGGCCGCTGCCGGCCTGACGCCCGACGAGGAAGCCGTTCGGCGAACACTCACCGGGTCGGCCCTGTTCGCGGAAGAACTCTCCACGACCCTCCTGACTGCCCTGGGGGTACCCGGCGCAGACCGGCCACCGGTGGCCTGAACTGGCCCGTCGGGCAACCGGAAACGGTTTCTGTCCGCGTAATCCCGCGGATGCGGGGCAGGTGCGCGCAAAGCCGTCCGCCGTCAGCAGAAGGGCCCCATCATGCTTCGCTCCGCAGCAGTTGCCGAGACCGTACGCCCGGCCGACCCCGCCGAGGCGGTGCCGGGAACGAGCGTCGGAACCGGGGAGGGGGCCGGCCCCGTCGACGCGCTGCCGCTGAGCGCCCAGCCGCGGGAGATGGCTCCTGCCGACGCCCGGGAGCTGTCGAAGCAGTTCCTCGTGCGCCTGCGCTCGCTGGAGGAGGGCACCCGCGAGTACCAGTACGTGCGGGGCACGCTCATCGAGATGAACGTCTCGCTGGTCCGCTACGCCGCGCGCCGCTTCCGCAACCGGACCGCCCAGGCCGGGGTGGAGCTGGACGACATCGTGCAGGTCGGGACGATCGGGCTGATCAAGGCCATCGACCGGTTCGACCCCGACAGGGGCGTCGAATTCGTCACCCTGGCCCTGCCGTTCATCGTCGGTGAGATCAAGCGGTATTTCCGTGACGCCACTTGGGCGGTGCACGTGCCGCGGCGGCTCCAGGAGCTGCGCGCCGAAATCGCCAAGAGCCGGGAGGCGCTGTGCGACCTCCTCGGCCGCGCCCCGACCGTGGCCGAGATCGCGGGCGACCTCGGCATCGGGGAGGAGGAGGTGATCGAGGGCATGGTCGCGGCGAACGGCTACGCGTCCGAGTCCCTCGACGCCGCGGCGGACGCCGACGCACAGCCCGGCTCCGCCTGCCCGGGCCGCCGGACGCTCGCCGACCGGCTGGGCGAGTCCGATCCCGCCATGGAGCTCTTCGAGGACTTCGCCACCCTGGCCCCGCTGCTCGCCGGGCTCGAAGAACGCGAGCGGCGGATCCTTTCCATGCGGTTCGGCAGCGAGATGACCCAGGCCGCGATCGGCGCCGAGCTCGGCATCTCGCAGATGCAGGTGTCCCGCCTGCTGTCGCGGACCCTGGCCCGCCTGCGCGAGGGCATGCTGGCCTCCTGACGGGCTCCCGCTCGGCTCAGCGGTCCCCGGCCGGCCTACCGGCCGGGTGCCAGCCGCGCGACATCGAACTCCGCCCAGATGGCCTTGCCCTGCTCGTGCGCCTCGGCACCCCAGCGGTCGGAGGTCCGCTGGACGATGAACAGGCCGTGTCCGCCGGGCTGGGCCGGCTGGTGGGGGAGGCGCGGGGCGGGCAGGGAGACGTCGCCGTCACTTACTTCGATGCGCAGCCGGGACGGGGACGCGTCGAGGACCAGCTCCAGGGGGCCCCCGGCATGCAGCATGGCGTTGGCCACGAGTTCGGCCACGACCAGGACGATGTCCTCCGTGACCGCCTCGTCCACCCCGTACGACGCCGCGGACCAGGACCAGTCGTCGAGCGCCCGCGCGGTGAACGCGCGGGCGCGGGCCACCGGTTTGGGCAGACCGGCCAGCAGCATCCGCCGCCGCTGGCCGTTCGGCGGGAGCGTGCTCTCGCCGGGGCTGCCGTCACCCAGGGTGCGCGGGCTGGTCGTCATGTGCGGGTACCCCTTTCCGGTGTCGGCGTGAGTCGTGCACCGCTCATTGCGGTTCGTCCGGTCGGATGCCCCGAGGGGCTCGGACTATGCCCGTGCCCCGAGGGGCTCGGGCTATGCCCTTCCGGCGGCCGGACCTACGGGCCTTTCATGAGGCCAGCGCCGCGTCCACCGACGCATGGATGGAGAAGACCGCCTGCGCGCCCGTCAGTTCGAGCACGCGCATCACCGCCGGGGCGACCGCGGCCAGCCGGAAATCGATGCCCGCCGCCAGCGCCGCCGCACGCGTCTTCAGCAGCAGGTTCAGGCCGGACGAATCGCAGAACCCGACCCGTTCGAGGTCGACCACGAGCACACGCGGGCCCTGTCCGACCAAGCCGGACAGCAGCTCCTGCGCGGGCGCGAGGGTCTCGATGTCGAGGTCGCCCGCAACACCGCAGACCGCCCCGCCTGCTGGCGTGCGACGGACCTGCACCGTGAGCGGTGCCCCCTGCGGGTACGCGGCCATCACTCCGGCTCCCTGCTCCTTCTCGGCTGGCATCGGCGTCGTTCCTCCAGAGAGTGCCCTTCGACCTTACGCAAGGCGTGCCCGGAGGGCCACACCCAGGGTCGGGGGTCTGCGGCGGGTGTGCCCGTCAGGCGAGGGCGAGGAACAGTCTTTCGAGTTCTTCCTCGGTCATGGGGGCCTGGTTCTCGCCGGAGTCGTTCACGCACTGGCGCATACCGCTCGCGACGATCTTGAAGCCGGCGCGGTCCAGTGCCTTGGAGACGGCGGCGAGCTGGGTGACGACGTCCTTGCAGTCGCGACCGGATTCGATCATGGCTATGACGCCGGAGAGCTGTCCCTGGGCGCGGCGCAGGCGGTTGAGGACCGCGTTGGCCGCGTCGTCGTCGACTTTCACCGGTGCCTCCCGGACTCGTGTGCTCAGCCCTGATGGTACCCCAGGGGGTATCCGGGCAGGGGGTGTTCGGGTCGGCGGTCGCGGAGCGCCGCAAGGGTGGCTTCGAGACCGGCCGTGCGAGGCCGGAGAGGGCGGGCCCGCCCGCGGAGGCCAGGCAGAAGGCGGGCGCAGACGACCGAGGGCCGGGCCGGTGGGGATGTGGCCGGGGGCGTACTCGCCGGGCGTACGCACGTCGAGGACGGTCAGCTCGTCCAACCGGCTGCGGACCTGGTCGACGTCGAGGGTGCGGGTCGCGGTCAGGTCGGCGTACTCCGTCCTGCTGATGGGGTGCGGTGCGCTGTCGGGTGGCGTTGCGGGTCACCCGCCGGCGGGCGGCTCATCGGTCCGCGTCGGTGGCCAGGGGCAGGCCGGCGTCGCGGGCGGCGTCGAACGTGTCGTCGACGGCCGTGACGTCGCGACCGGCCGCGTCCAGCAGGGAGGCGGCGACCGCCGCACGCATCCCACCGGCGCAGTGCACCCGCACCGTCCCGCCGGGGACGTCCGCCAGACGCGGGAAGCTGCGCGGGGTGCGGGGTGTGGCCGGGAGTGGCCGGCGCCCGCAGGACGAGCCCCTCGTCCACGGTCACGGCTGCCGCGCCGAGTACGCGGTCCCCGTCGCGCGGCAGGTCCACCGCGACCGCCGTCTTCGCACGGCACACCAGGCAGCTGCGGCTGCCGAGCCCCTGGTCTCGATGATGTCCCTGAAGGACTCCCGAACATCCCGTTCGGCGCGAATATTACCCCCGGGGGTATGTCTCGCCTCTGGCGCGGGTACCCCGGGGGCAGTTTCGTTCGCGGCGCTCGGAGGCGCGACGGCAGCTCGCTCCGCGCTCGGCCGCCCGCAGGCCGTCGGGTCAGCCCGCGAGGAGTGCGTCGAGGAGTGCGTCGACGTCCACGTCCTCGGTACCCGGCGGGACGAGGGCACGGGTCCGCTCCAGAAAGCGGTCGAGGGAGGGCGCGTCCGCGAGGAACACCGCCTTGGCGGGCCCGTGCGTGTTCCGGCCGTGCAGTTCCATCCGCACCGTCCGTCCATGGGCGGCGGTGGTGACCGGGCGGAAGAACGCGTCCCCTCCTCCGGCCGGCCGGTGCAGGCCTTCGGTCAGCGTTTGGCGGTCGAAATGCCAGCACGCCAGGCGCACCGTGCGGTGGAAGAACTCCGCCCGCACCGCCAAGGGGTCGGTGGGGGCGTAGGACAGCCGGGCGCGCAGGGGCACGGGCGTCTGGCCTGCGGCGGCGAGCTGCACGTCGATGTCGGCGGACACACGGGACATGGAACGGGCCTCCGGATGGGGTGAGGGCCGGCGGGAGTCGGCCGCACGCCTGCCCCGCCCGTGCCGCGCCAAACGGGCCGCCAGGGCCGGCCCGGCTCAGGACCGCCCGGGCGCCCGCAGTGCCTCGATCAGCCAGGGTTGGAAGGGGAGGTGCCCGGGGACGACCTGCCAGTCGTTGACGGTCCACACCAGGCGCCAGTACCGGGCGACGAGCGGGTCGTGTCCCAGCTCGAACTGCCGGGCCGTCCATTCCCTCAGTTCGGGGCCGGCCGGGCGGCCGAGTGCGGTGGCGAAGCGCGCCACCACGGCATCGACCACGGGTGCGGCCCCGTCGCTGTCGGGGGCGGTGTCGGCCGCCAGCGCGGCGGTGACGGCCTGCCTGGCGTGCTGTACGAGGTCCGCTGCCGTGTGGGGAGCGACACCGGGCACGGCGTCCTCGTCGGCGGGCGGCACCGCGGCGCGGGCCAGGCGGGTGCGGAAGTCCCCGTCGGCGATGAGCTCGGCGATCTCCATCCATGCGGCGAGCTGCGCGTCGGAGGGGTCGTCGGGGAGGTCGGGAACGGCGGTGCGCAGGGCGGCGGCCGCACTCCTCGCGGCGGGGGCGTCGCCGTCGAGGTCCTGGAGGAAGTCGGCCACCAGGCGGCGTCGTTCGTCTGAGGCGAGCTGGCTGAGGCGGTGCATGCGAGTGGTCTCCTCGGGGGTGGCGCCGCGCCGCGCTATGAGCCGCAGGATCTTCAGACGCATGTGAAGTGCACGGATCTGCAGTTCGGCGGCGTCGGCGTGTGCGGCGGCGACCTCGGCGAGCAGGAGGTCGCCGTCGAGTACGCGGCGGGTGGTGGTGAGATCGACGTCCAACTCCCGCAGCACCCCGATGGTCCGCAGCCGCTGGACCGCCGATTCGTCGTAGCGGCGGTGTCCGGCCGGGGTGCGGTGGTTCGGGGGCAGCAGTCCGGTGTCCGAGTAGAACCGGATCGTCCGTACGGGGATGCCGGTAGCGGCCGACAGACTGCCGATCGAGTGCGGGGGTGTGGTGCCGTTCATGCGTCCACTCTCCGATCTCCAGCCACTGGAGGGTCAAGCCGCCCGGACGGTCGATCTCACGCGTGACCACGACGAGGGGATTCGGGCCGCCGCCCGGAAAGACGGGGGCCTCTCCTGCCGGGGGGCTTCCCGGCAGGAGAGGCCGAAGGGTTCACCCGTCAGGTGCGGTACGCGTAGTAGACCGCGTTCGGGTAAGCCGCGATGATGCTCGCGAGCGACTTGCGGTACGTGTTGGTGGAGTGGTACGTGAGGTACGGCATTCCGTTGCCGCTCCGGTACGTGACCATCATGGAGTGGTCCTTGGACCCGTCCTTGTTGAAGTCCACCTGCACGATGTCGCCGATGTCCGCCTGGTACACGTTCGCCAGGTTCGCGGCCCGCTGGTTCGAGAGCGTGAACCACGCCCACTCGTTCGCGCCGACCCAGGAGTCGCTCTGGCGGGTGCCGTCGTACCACCAGTTCCGGTAGTCCGTGGAGGATCCCGGGACGGCCTTCCAGCCGCCCGCCTTCAGCGCCTGGCTGATGAAGTTGGTGCAGTCGCCCCCGGCCCCGTTGAACTTGCGGTACGCGGGGTTGTAGTTGCTCCAGTACTTCTCCGCGTACTTCGCCATCGCGGCGTAGTCGTAGGCGCCGCCGGTCTTCGCCTTGGGCTTCGCCGGAGCGGGGTACTTCGTGGACGCGGGCGTGCCGTCCGGGTACTGGTTGCCGTCGTCCTTGACGACGGCAGCCGCGGCCGTCACCGGCTCGTTGACGGCGACGAGTCCGTTGTTCTGGGACTTGATCGACGTCAGTTCCCAGGAACCGCCGCGCTTGCTGGTGAGCGTCAGCTCGTACTTCGTCCCGATGTCGGTGGTTTCCGGCTCGTCCCCCCGGAGCTTCTTGTAGGTGAGCGTGGTCTGCTCGGTGACCTGGACGACCGCCTTGCCGCCGGCCACCGTGGCCTTGTCCACGACGACGCGGGTGTCCCCGCCCGTGTACGCCTCGCCCAGTTCCGCCAGCCGCGTCTTGCGGGAGCGCAGCGACTGGAGCGCGGCGTCCTCGTCCTTCTTCAGCTTGGCCGACATGCGGGTCTTCGTGGCGCCCGGGCCGGAGCCGGGGCGCCCCGCCTGGTCCTCGACCAGCGCCTGGGTGCGCTGGGAGAGGATGTCGTCGGCGATGCGGGCGAAGGCGTCGGCGGTGGCGCGGTCGGCCTCGCGGGGCCCGGTTTCCGCGGTCGCGGAGTACGCGAGCATGCTCCCGGACGCCAGGGCTACGGTCAGGGCCGCGATGGCGGCGGGCCTGAACCTCTTAGGTATCACTCTGTTTCCCCTTGTCACCCGGTCCGCACGAACCGGGGGACGGAATCTTCGCACAACTACGCGACTGTTTAGTCACGTTCCGCTTGGCAGGCGGCGCCCCGGCGGGAGTCGCCCCGTTCGCCGGGTTGGCCGCCTCCGCTTGATCACTGTGGACCGCTCGTCGATCACACGGCGTGATGCCGCCCACCATCGGCCCGACCTCACAGAAAGTGCCTCTAGGGTGTGCGGGAAAGCACAGCAGAGGGGGCATTCGGAGTGGGCGGGAAGGATATGGCCACTAGAGGGCGATCTCGGGACGGGCGGACGGCTCCGGAAGGCGGCGACGTGGCCGCGTCGGGCCGCAGGAAGTCCGGGGCGCGCCGTCGGCCCCGGCAGCGGAACGCCCGGCTCCAGGGCGTGGCGCAGAGCGTCGCGCAGGCCCTCGCACCGGCCGTCTCCGCGGCGCGACCGCAGCTGCGGCGCCTGCGGCCCGACTTCCCGAGGCCGGGCCGCACCGGCTGGCGCCGGTGGATACCCTCGTGGCGCCAGTGGCTGGGCGCCTGCTTGTGCGCGTTCCTGGGCATGGTGGGCTTCGTCACGATCGCCTACGCAATAACGGACATACCTGACGACCTCAACTCGTTCGCCACACAACAGGACAATGTCTACTACTGGGCCGACGGCTCCACGATGGCCCGGACGGGCTGGGTCAGCCGCCAGGAGATGCCACTGGAGAAGGTGCCCCCCAAGGTCCAGGGAGCCGTCCTCGCGGCCGAGAACGCGAGCTTCTACTCCGACCCCGGAGTCTCGCCCTCAGGCTTCCTGCGCGCGGTGCGCGCCGCCGTGACGGGCGGCGAGACCCAGGGCGGTTCCACCATCACCCAGCAGTACGTGAAGAACGCCTACCTGAACCAGGACCGCACCCTCTCCCGGAAGTTCACCGAGATCCTGCTCGCCCTGAAGCTGGACAACCAGACCGAGAAGGAGCAAATCCTTCAGGACTACCTCAACACCAGCTGGTTCGGGCGCGGCACCTACGGCATCCAGCGCGCGTCCCAGGCGTACTACGGCAAGGACGTCTCGCAGCTCAATCCCAGCGAGGGCGCTTTCCTGGCCTCCCTCCTCAAGGGCGCCGGGCTGTACGACCCCACCCTCAGCAAGGAGAACCACGAGCGGGCCGTCGAGCGCTGGAGCTGGATCCTGGACCGCATGGTCGAGACCGGCCAGCTCTCGCGGGCCGAGCGCGCCACCTACACGAAGTTCCCCGAGCCCTCCAGCTCGTCCCTGGTCGGCATCCCCGGCGCGCAGACCGGTTATCTGGTCGAGATGGCCAAGGCCTACGCGATCAAGGCGAGCCACCTCAAGGAGTCCGACTTCGACCTCGGCGGCTACCAGATCTACACCACCTTCGACCGGGCCCGTATGACGGCCCTCACGGCCGCGGTCCAGGAGGCCCAGAAGGACTTCGACGCCGAGCGGCGGCCCGACACCGACAAGTTCGCCAAGATCGGTGCGGCAAGTGTCGCCCCCGACGGGCGGCTGCTCGCCGTGTACGGGGGCCCCGACTACCTGAAGCAGGGCTTCAACGAGTCGAACGCGACGACGATCCCGGTCGGCACGGCGTTCACGCCGATCGTCTACGCGGCCGCGCTCGACGAAGGCGTGGTGCGCACCCGCGGCAAGGCGCGCACCCCGGTGTCCGCCTCCTCCGTCTACGACGGCAACGACCAGGTGACCGTGCAGACGCCCGAGGGCCCGTACTGGGACCGCAGCGGCAAGGTGCTCAAGGGACGCAACGACGGCGGCCGCAACTGGGGCCAGGTGACCTTGCGCCAGGCCGTGGCCAACTCCGTCAACACCCCCATGCTCCAGCTCGGCCTCGATGTCGGCCTCGACCGGGTGGAGGTGTTCGCCCTGCGCTCGGGGCTGCTCGAATCGAGCCTCGGGCCGCGGATCCCCGGTTTCGCGCTGGGGGAGAACTCGATGCCGAGCGCGATCCGGATGGCCGGCGCCTACCAGACCTTCGCCGCCGACGGCATGCACACCGACCCCTACTCCGTGCGCTCGGTGACCCGCAACGGCGCCGCGGTGCGGCTCGATGCGCCGAAGCCGACCCGGGCCGTGACGGAGAAGACCGCCCGCGCGGTGACGGACGCCCTGCGCGACGCCGTCACCGAGGGCTCGGCGAAGGCGGTCGGCAAGGCGCACCCGGGAGCGGCGGGCAAGACCGGAACGACCGCCGCGAACACGGCGGGCTGGTTCGTGGCCAGTACGGAGCAGGAGTCGACGGCCGTGGTGGTCTACCGGATGTCGCTGACCGACCTGGTTCCGCTGCCGCTGACGGGGCTGGGGGGCGACGCCCCGAACACGCTCGGCAGTGAGCGGGCGGTACGCCTGTGGGCCGACTACATCAAGGCGGTGAAGTAGGCCGCCGGCCGCCGGGCGGGGGACCCCGCCCGGCGGCCGCCGGCGGGGCGCCTACTTGATCAGATCGGTCCAGTCCGGTGCCTGCGCCGGGTCGAGCGAGCGCAGTCGGGCCAGGACCTTCGGGTCCTGGGCGTCGAGCCAGTCCGCCAGCTCCCGGAACGACACGCAGCGGACGTCCTGACGCGGGCACACGTCCTTCATCACGTCCTCGACGGCCTTCATGTAGATGCCGCCGTTCCAGTCCTCGAAGTGGTTGCCGATGAACATGGGCGCCCGGCTGCCGTTGTAGACCCGGTTGAAGCCGTTCATGTACGAGCCCCGGGTCTGCGCCTGCCAGGCGGCGAACTTCGCCGGGTCCCCCTGGGTGCTGTCGCCCGACTGGTTGTAGAGGAAGTTGAAGTCCATGGAGAGGACCTGCACCTCCTTGCCCTGCAGGGGCAGCAGCTGGAGGGGGAAGTTCCAGATGTCGTCCTGTTTGGACGGCCACAGCTGGAAGTCGCCCGAGGAGCTCGCGTCATAGCGCCAGCCGTACGGCTTGATCGCGGTCAGGAGGTTCTTCTGGCCCTCCAGGCAGGGCGCGCGGCCGCCGACCACTTCCCGGTCCGGGTCGAAGGGCAGGGGCGCCTCCTTGGTGAACCCGGTGTTCGTCTTCCAGTTCTTGATGAACGAATACGTCTGGTCGATCTCGCTCTTCCATTCGGCGGGGCTCCAGTCCCCGCCGCCCTTGGGCCCGCAGAAGTGCCCGTTGAAGTGCGAACCGATCTCGTTGCCGTCGGTCCAGGCGCCGCGCAGCTGCGTCAGCGTGCTCTTGACGTGAGGGACGGTCGGGTACGAGATGGCGGCCGCGCCCTGGCCGTGCTGCGGCGGGCGGTAGAGCATCTTCTTGTCCTCCGGCAGCAGGTAGATGCCGGTGAGGAAGAACGTCATGTGGGCCTTGTTCTGCTTGGCCACCTGACGGAAGTGCGAGAAGAGGTGGTCGTCGCCCTCCAGCGCGCCGTCCCAGGAGAAGACCACGAACTGCGGCGGCTTCTCGCCCGGCTTCAGCCGCTCGGGCTTGAGCTGCCCCGGCTGCGGCCCGGTGTAGGAGGTGGAGCCGTCCCCCAGGACCTTGACCTTGCCGTCCCAGGGCTCCTCGGCCTTTGCGGCGGCCGCCCCGTTCGAGGCGGCGAGCTTCGCGTCGCGCTGGGCCGCCCCCGAGTCGCCCAGCGTGAGGGTGTACGCGGTGGTGCCGGCCCCGGCCAGGGCGGCCACCGCGATGCCTATGGCCAGGCGCCTGCGGTTCTGTGCCTTCCTGCGTACCTTGCGGGTACTGCGGGATTCCGCCCGGGTGCCCCGGGTGCTCGGAGCGGCGTCGGTATCGGCCAACGCAGTCGTCCCCCCTGATCGCCGCAGCCGCGCCGCGCGTGGATGGTTCGTACGAATATAGAACTTGTCGGCACTCCTTCCGTACCCCGGACCCCTCCAACACGCTGCTTCACAGCCATCTCATAACCACGTGTCCTGCGTCACAGTCCGAAATGTGGGCCCGCCGTGGGCTGGGTCCGGCACGGGGCCGGCAGCGTGCGGGCGTGCGCGGCGGCCGGGGCGACGTCCACTGCCCGGTCGGCGGTCGTCTCGTCGACCGGTTCCTCGGTGAGGACGAGCCGGAAGTAGATGGGGGCCGCCAGGGCCTTGAGCAGCTCGGCGGGGTCGGTGCCCGCGGGCAGTTCGCCGCGTTCGACGGCTCGGGTGACGACGGGTTCCGCGCGCCGGAAGCGGTCCTCGAACAGCGCCTTCTTGGCCTGGGCGAGCTGGGGTAGGCGCATGGCGTCCGAGCGCGATGGCGAGCAATGCCCGGCCCGCGGGTGCGGTCATGGAGGAGACGAGGGAGCGGGCCAGCGCGCGCAGGTCGCCGTCCACCGCTCCGGTGTCGGGGACCGGTTGTGGGCCCTCTCGGAACGGCTCACCGGCGTGCTCTACCCCCTGCCCTGATGCGCGCGGACGTGCCGGCGCGCGGCGGTCCGGCGGGAGGGGCGGGTCACCACTGCCAGCGCAGCTCGGGCTGGTAGGGGCTGCACGACCGCAGACCGAGCCGGGGATGCAGCACGGCCAGGTCGTCCTGGTGGAGGCACCGTTCCCCGGATCCGATCCTTCCGTCGGCGTCGCGCCACCACACCTGGCGGACCGATCCGTCACAGGGGGACACGGTGACCGTCGCAGCGGCCGTGAGGCAGGCGGACGCCCCGGCAGCCCTGATGGTGCCGCCCACGAGGGTCCACCGCTGGCCCGGGCCGCCGTCGCAGTCGGCCGTCATGACCGCTCCCTGGGCCGGCCGGGTGAGGTCCCGCGCGAGGCAGCGCGCGACGACGGCCGTCGTACCGGTGCGGCCGATCGCCGACATGACCTCCCCGGGACCGGGCTGCCGGTGCACCCTGCGGTGCTCCCGCTGCATCCACTGCCGAAAGCTGCGGCTGAGGGTGAACCCGGTCGGGCACGGGGTGGTGAAGCAGCCGGCGTCCGTGACGTAGGCGGCGTACACGGCCTCCTTGTCACGGCGCTGCCGTGCCGTCAGGTTCGCCGGAAGGAGGGGGAGCCCGTAGCCGACGTACGGCGTGACCACAGGGCGGGCGGGAGCGCGGAACGCGGCCTTCCTGAAGAACCGCCCCGTCATCTCGTGATCGCTGTGATCGGCGGGATGCGGCGGACCGAGGCCGAACGTGGCGCTGTCGTAGTCGAGGGTGAGGACGCGTTCCGCGTGCCGCAGCGCGATCACCTCGGACAGCGTCAAGGTCAGCTCTTCCCCCGTGTAGGAGGCCGACCCGTCCACCGGCGTGATCGCTGCGATCTGCCCGCGGAACAGCTTCAACAGGCTCTGCCCCGAGTACCGCGGGCTGCCGACGCCCTTCGGGAACCCGTCGGGCAGCCTGAGGAAGACGAGCCGCACGTCGGGTCGGCCGCTCAGCACGAAGGACACGAGGCTGCGCCCCCGTACGGTGAGGTCGGCCCGGCGCCAGCGATCCGGGACCCCCGCCATCCTCGCGTAGGCCGCCCGCACGCCCTGCTCCCGGCGCCGCGCGTAGGGATCTCCGGTGAACGAGCGCCCAGCGTCGCCGGCCGTCAGGTAGACGGCGCCGACGGCGCACCGGGCCCGGATGAGCCGCTGTACCTCCGGACTGATGAAGAGCAGGTCGTCGTCCTGGTGCGCCACGCCGACCAGGGTGCTCCGGCACTCCGTGTCCGGTTCCGCACCCCGCCGGAACGCGGCGGGCTGCACCCCGGGGGACTGGGCGGGCCCGGTCTGCAGCACCGGGGCGATCCCGCCGAGCCCCAGGCCCAGCCCCAGCGTGACCAGGAGCATCCGCCGACGCCCCCTCCTCACCTCCCGCACGCTATTGCTCGCGCCGGCGTACGGCGAGGGCGGCGATGTCATCGTCAAGGCGTCCCCTGCTGTAGCGGAGGAGGTCGCGGTGGAGAGCCGTGAGCAGTTCGCGGGGCGGTGTGGGGGGCTGCTGGCGCATCCAGGCCGCCAGCGGGAAGAACTCGCCGTCCCGGGCGCGGGCCTCGGCGATCCCGTCGGTGTAGAGGAGCAGCAGGTCGCCGGGGGCGAAGTCGAAGGTGTCGACGTTGTAGTGGTCGCCGATCAGCTCCGCGAGGCTGAGCAGCGGCGAGGGGCTGGCGGACTCGAGCACGCGAAGCATCGTGCGGTTGAGGAGAATCGGCGGAGGGTGTCCGCAGTTGAGGACGTCGATGTGTCCGCTCTCGTGGGGGATTTCGACGAGCAGGGCGGTGGCGAAGCGCTCCATGGGCCCCTCCGGGGGAAACGCCGCGTTGTAACGGGTACTGCTGATGTCCAGCCTCCGGGCGACCTCGACGATGTCGCGCTCGCTGTAGGCCGCTTCGCGGAACGCGTTGACGATCGCTGCGGCCGCCCCCACGGCCGGCAGGCCCTTGCCCCGCACGTCACCGATGAGCAGCCGGACCCCGAACGGCGTGTCGACCACCTCGTAGAAGTCCCCGCCGATGCGGGCCTCCGCCGCGGCCGCAAGGTACAGCGACTCGATCTCGACGTTCCCGAGGCGGCGTGGCATGGGACTCAGCACCACCTGCTGCGCCGCGTCGGCGACGAGCCGCACCTGGAAGAGGGTCCGCTCCCGTTGGAGGCGGACGTGGCTGCCGTACGCGGCGGCCACGGTGACCGCGATGATCCCCGCGGCCGTCCACCACGTTCCCAGGTCGGGGAAGACGAGGCTGAGGCCGATCATCAGCAGGAGGCAGACCGTCCCGAGCAGGACGGTGGGGAGGACCGGCCACATGGCTGCGGCCAGGGCCGGCGCCGCGGGCAGGAGGCGGCTGAAAGCCATCTCCGGCGGAGTGGCGTAGGCCAGGCTGGCGATCACGACGGTCAGGATGACCGGCGACAGCCGCACAAGCCTTCCCGGGCCGGGGCGCCGACGGGGCTGCGGCCGTCCAGACTCGATCACGTTTCCCAGAATATGTGCGCAATGAGGGCATAGCGCTCTGGGGAACGCCCCCGCAAATCAAACACACGACCGAATCGGTGGCGGCCGGTGGCCCGAGGTCGCTGGTCAGAGTGCATTCTGCTGCCGCACCGTGCGTTCCGGCGGGCCGGGGCGGGGGGCGGACCCTAACGTGGGTCCGGAACAGATCCGGGCGTACCGCCGCCGGGATCCCGGCCTTACGGAGGCACGTCAACGATGACCGTCAGCACCGCCGAGCTCACCGGGGACTACGTTCTCGACCCCAACCACACCCGGATCGGGTTCGTCGCCCGCCACGCCATGGTGACCAAGGTCCGCGGCGCGTTCCACGAGTTCGAGGGCACTGCCCACCTGGACGGCTCCGATCCGGCCCGTTCCACCGCTCAGGTCGTCATCAAGACCGAAAGCATCGACACCGGCGTCGAACAACGCGACCAGCACCTGCGGACCAACGACTTCCTGGACGCGCCCACCTTCCCCGACATCACCTTCCGCAGCACCTCGGTCGAGCCGCGATCCGACACCGAATACCGTGTCACCGGCGACCTGACCGTCAAGGACACCACCCGCCCGGTCACCATCGACTTCGAGTACACCGGCAACGCCGTCGACCCCTACGGCAACCTGCGGGTCGGTCTGGAGGGATCGGTGACCATCTCCCGCAAGGAGTTCGGCGTGACCTGGAACGCGGCCCTGGAAGGCGGCGGCGTGCTGGTCGGCGACAAGGTCGTCCTGGAGTTCGACATCTCGGCGGTCAAGCAGTAGCGGCGCCCGACCGCGCGGCCACGCCACCACACGGACACCCGGGTCGCCACCCTGCCGGGGCGGCGACCCCGCTCCACCGCGATCACGCGCCGCCGGTGTCCGGGCTCCACACTGCTGGCCCGCCTCCGCGCCACTCGATCAGCAGCGCATCGTCAAGCCGGACGCCGTCCGGGTCCAGGCCGGCCCGTCGCAGGAACTCCAGAAGGTCGTCGGGCCCGAGGGCGCGACCGAGGATCGCGCCGTCGACGCGGACGCGGCGCCCGCCCTCGGCGTCCGGCGGATAGACGATCACACGCAGCTCAGGGCTCATGCCTCCACTCTGGCGGTGCGGCGGCGCTCCAGCACGCCGAGGGCGATGTCGCGGCGTCACTGCGGGTCAACGCCGCCGCATCAGGGGGGCGAGCGCCGCCGCGACCGCGGCGCCGGCGACGGGCGCCAGCAGGTACGCCCACAGATGACCGGTGGCGCCGGCGAGCACAGCCGGCCCCAACTGCCGGGCCGGATTCGCGCCGCCTCCCGACAGCGGTCCGAGGAAGACGATGACGGCGGCGACGCAGACGCCGATCAACGGCGGCAGGAACCGCAGCAGGGGCGGGCGGGTCCCGAGGAACGCCACGATCAGCATGATCACGGCCATGGCCGCGGCCTCCACCGCGAACACGGCGCCCGAACCCCAGCCCGGGGCGGGCGCCATCGCCGCGTACCCGACCTTCCCGGCGGCGTCGCCCCACACCAGACCGGCGAGGGTCGCACCGGCCATCGAACCGGCCAGCTGGGCCACCACGAACGGCGGCACCGCCTTGCCGGGGAAGACGCGCAGCATCCACAGGCCGATGCTGACCGCGGGATTGAGGTGCCCCGCGGTCCCGTGCCGCATGGACGGGCCGAGCACGGCCGTCACGATGGCACCCACCAGCAGACCCATCACCACCAGCTGGGAGGTGAAGATGGGCAGCAGTTCGGCCAGCGGTGTGCCGGGCCCGGCCATCCACCGCGCGGCGGTGACCACGACGAACAGCAGACCGGTGGTCAGCGCGAACTCGTAGACGGCGACCAGGGCGAGCGGAGTGCGTCGCGCGGGCGCGGGAGCCGACGCGGAGGCGGGTGCGGGTGCGGCAGGAGGCGGCAGCATCTGGGTTTCCAAGGATGTCGATGTCACTCTGTGGAATCTGTTCGCGCCCGAGCGTGCGCGGCAACGCCTGCATACGACACTCCGTCAAGTGACGTCAAGGACCCACTGCGCCGCGGACTTCGAAAGCGGTGGCCACCTGACGGAGTGCACCGGCGGCGATGGACCGGCGATCTGCGGCTCTCCGAGACTCCGGGAGTGGGCCGAGGCCGCCCCTCGCGAAGAGCACGAGAGCCACGGAAAGAAGGAACGCGATCGATGTCCGCACGATTCGCTGGAAGGGTCGTTCTCGTCGCCGGGTCGGGTGACGGGGGAATCTGCCGGGCCACGGCGGTCGCGTTCGCCCGCGAGGGCGCCGCCGTGATGCTCGCCGGACCGGACCCGGAGGAACTGCAGGGCACGCTCAAGCTGATCCGTGACGCCGGCGGCACGGCGGACTCGGTGGTGGCGGACATCGCGACCGGTCGCGCGGAGGAGTCCGCCCGTATGGTGGCCGCGAGCGTCGAACGGTTCGGCACCGTCGACATCGCCTTCAACAACGCCACCGTGTCCGGGCCGACCAGCAACCTCGCCGACATCCAGGAGCGGGACTGGACGGAGATCCTGACCGCCAACCTCACCGGCGTATGGATGGCCATGAAGCACGAGCTCGCCCACATGGAGGCGTTCGGTGGCGGCACCATCGTCAACACCGCCTGCAACATGGCGCGGACCGGCCTCCTGGTCGGGCAGAGCGCCTACGCCGCGTCCAAGGCGGGGATGTCCACGTTGACCCGCGCCGCCGCGCAGGAGTACATCGGCAAGGGCATCCGCATCAACGCGATCAGCCCCGGCCCGGCGCACGAGCCCGGGTCCTCCCACGCGGAAGGGGCCACCCCCGAGCAGGTCGCCGACGCCGTGATCTGGCTGTGCTCGGCCGAGGCCGCGTTCGTCGTGGGCCACGACCTGGTGCTGGACAAGAAGATCGTCTAGCAGAGCGCGTCCGAGTCCGTCGGGGGTCGGTGCCGGCCGGGGTTGCGGTGTGCGGCGCGGCTGCTCTCTCCCGTGTTCCGGCCGCGGCGCCGCGTGTCGGGACCGGGCCCGGGGTGGTGCTCACCGGGACGGTGGTCACGATGAACGACGCAGGTGACGTGCGGCCGCACGGCCGCGTCTGGATCCGGTCCGGCCGTATCGAGGCGGATCGGTCTCGTTGGCCCCCGACTCGTCGTCGTCCACGGTGTCGGGCTCACCGCGGACCAACTGGCGGACATGGCGCACCGCGGCGCCACGCTCGTCTGGTCGCCCCTGTCGAAGCTCCTCCTCTACGGCAGGACCGCGGACGCGGCCGTCGCGAAGGCCGCCGGACTCGGCATCAGCCTGACCCCGACTGGACGGCCCGTCTGTTGGCCAACCCGCAAGCAGCCGCAGTTGTCGGTGCCCATACCCTAACCGTGATGTGCCCGGCGCAAGCCCCGTGCTTCAGGGCGGGGTAAGCCGGTACGGTCCGCAGAGCGAAGCTGAAGCGGTCTGCGCTGCTGTTCGATGTACTGCCGTACCACCGTGAGCGGGGTGCCGCCGCAGGAGGCCGCGAAGTAACTGGGCGACCAGAAGGGGCCGTGCATGATCGCCCGGTTCACGCGGCCGGTGAAGTCCCGGCGCAGGATGCGGGCGGACACGCCCTTGAGGCTGTTCACGAGGCCGGACACCCGCCGCCAAGCGCACCGACGAACGGGCGTGGCTGGCCGAGGTGTCCTCCGTCGTCCTGGTGCAGTCCCTCAGAGACCTGCACACCGCGTACCGGAACTTCTTCGCCTCCGTCACCGGCAAGCGGAAGGGCCCGAAGGTCGCGCCGCCCCGGTTCAAGTCCAAGCGGGACAACCGGCAGTCCATCCGCCCCACCGCCCACGGGTTCGGCCTGCGCGACAACGGCCGTCTGTACGTGGCCAAGGTCGGAGACCTGCGGGTGCGCTGGTCGCGTCCCCTTCCGGCCGCCCCGACCTCGGTCACGGTCACGATGGACGCGGCCGGCCGGTACTGGGCCTCGTTCGTCGTGGACACCGATCCCGAGTTCCTGCCCGAGACGACCGCCGAGGCCGGTATCGACCTCGGCCTCTCGGCGTTCGCGGTCCTCTCGGGCGGCACGAAGATTGCTTCCCCGCGCTTCCTGCGCCGTGCCGAACGCAAGCTCAAGCGGTTGCAGAAGGACCTCAGCCGCAAGGCCAAGGGGTCGAAGAACCGGGCCAAGGCCCGCGTCAAGGTGGCGCGCCAGCACGCCCGCGTGGCGGACCGGCGCAGGGACTGGCACCACAAGGAATCCACGCGCATCATCCGCGAGAACCAAGCGGTGTACGTGGAAGACCTCACGGTGTCCGGGCTCGCCCGCACCCGCCTCTCCAAGTCCGTGCACGACGCCGGATGGTCGGCGTTCCTCGGCATGCTGGAGTACAAGGCCGCCGAGCACGGACGGTACTTCGGCAGGATCGGCCGCTTCGAGCCGACCTCCCAGGTCTGCTCAACCTGCGGGATCAAGGACGGCCCCAAGCCCCTGCACGTCCGCGAATGGACATGCAACGAGTGCGGGACCGTCCACGACCGCGACGTCAACGCCGCACGCAACATCCTGGCCGCCGGACGGGCGGACAGGCTAAACGCCTGTGGAGCGCCGGTAAGACGGGCACCTGTGCCCGCACAGCGCCGTGAAGCAGGAAGCCCCCGGAAGGGCCAGACGGCCCGGGCTGGAATCCCCGTCCTTCAGGGCGGGGAGCACGTCAATGCTCCGGAAGCTGCACCCACTGCTGGAGGGATCACTCGTTGAGCATCGGAACCAGGCCGGAGTGCTCGCTGGACAGGGCGGCCAGGCACAACCCGGCCGACGCGCGAAGCGCACGCGGTCGCCGCGTCGTCTCAGCCGTGAGGGGTCTGGCTGTCGCGGTCGCCGTCGCGTCGCTGTCGGTGCTGTCCGTGGGATGTGGGGCGGACCCCACGCAACTCGGCTACACGCCGGCCCGGATGGATCCCGACCCGGTGCGCAAGAAGACGAGGGAGGTCTCCAGCCGCCTGGTGGAAATGACCGGAGTCAAGGGCCGGGTCATCGAGTCCCACATGAGCGGCGGCAACTGTGACACGTACGGCGGCGACGACCGTTTCATGATGCATCACTCCTGGTCGCTGTACGGCCTGACCGGAGAGCAGGTCGGCAACGGCATGGAGACCCTGCACAAGGCGCTCGTCGGGAACGGCTGGACGATCATCAGTGAGACCAAGGCCGACAGTTCGGACCAGCACGCCGAGATCTACGCAGCGAACGAGGCGGAGCACTTCTCGGTGAAGGCCACCCTCAAGCGCGGGGAGAGGGAGCCGAGGTTCGACTTCTCCGTCCACTCCGCCTGCTACCGTGCGGCCTCTGCCCACGCCGCGAACCACGCGTGACGCGTTCCACCGTCCGTGACGTGATCCCCGGGGCGCGGTCACTGCATCAGGTCAACCCGCTGAAGTGCTCCAGAAGCCTCTGCTCCAGTTCCTGGAGCACCAGGCTCGGCTGTTTGAGCATGGACAGGCGCCGCACCGCTGTGGCGGCGTATGCCTCGTCCTCACCCACGGCCGCTGCTATCACGTACCCGTTCAGAGCGTCCATGTCCGACGCCGCGCCGAAGTCCTGACCCGTGGGCAGCAGGTAGCGGTCCAGGGGAGTCGTGTCGCTGGCGATCACGTTGACGACCACGGACGGCTGCCAGTCCATGGCATTGGTGAGCGAGTGGTGCGTGTCGAATCGAACAGTGATCGTCTCCCCCTCGGGGATCGCCACGCTGTACTGGCCCGCTTCGTCGGTGAAGACGTGGTCGATCTCGGTCAGACCACTGCGATAGACGCTGACCTTGATCATGAAGATGGGGCTGCTGTCAGAGACTGCCCGCACGTGCCCGAACATCTGGGTCTCCCTCCCGGTCGGCTACCGCTGGAAGGCCAGCCCTGCATCCAGTCTGTGTGTGCCCCACTACTGCCGCCAGTCGTGTGATCCGGACACGGGTTCCTGCGGTCGACCCGGGCACGGGCACGCCCCGGCACGACGACCTCGTGCCGGGGCGCACTGCTGCGCTGTGGCCGCGGAATGCCCGGGCAGGTCATTCACCTGCGGCGTCCTCGGCCTCCCAGCGCAGTAGGTCGCCCGGCTGGCACTCCAGCACCTCGCACAGCGCGGCGAGCGTCGCGAAGCGCACCGCCTTGGCGCGGCCGTTCTTGAGCACCGCCAGGTTGGCGGGCGTGATCCCGACGCGGTCGGCGAGCTCGCCCACGGACATCTTCCGCCTGGCCAGCATCACGTCGATGTCGACGGCGATCGGCATCAGATCACCTCGTCCAACTCGGCCTGCATCTGCGCCGCTTCGACGTCGCGCGCCACGGCCTGGGCGAGCAGCATCCGCAGCACGAGCACGATCAGCGCCACCCCCAGGATGGCCACGCCGACCCCGGCCATGATCACGGTGACGCCCGGGTCCTCCCGCTGGCCCGGCGCATTGACGGCCGTGACCGCGAACCACACGAGGGCGGCCGCCACGATCGAGCCGATCACGCCGTCCACGTACCGGAAGGCGGCGTGCGAGAATACGGTTCCGCGTCGCACCATCGTCACCAGTCGCCATACGCAGACCAGGGCGACCTGGACCGACACCATGCCCAGGATCGTGATCACGCGCAGCGGGGTGAGCGGCAGCGACCCGTCCTCCGGGTCGGTGGCCAACGCCCACACCATCAACGCCTGTACGAACCCGGTGCCGGCGAGCACCACCACGAGCACGGCGCGCAGCGCACCCACTGTCAGCTTTCCCACGACCCATCCTTCCATCGAGTTGCGATGGAAATCTATCGAATGTCGATAGGTGGGGCAAGGGTCGGGGACGGAGAGCGCCCGGGTTCGGGGACGGGGAAGCGTGGAGCGGGACGGGACTGGGCCACCCGCCGGCCTCCGCGACCAACGGCAGGTGATAGATCAACACGGGTGACAGACCTCTTCGAAGAACACCGCCCGCGCCTGCGCGCAGTGGCCTACCGGATGCTCGGCTCCTTCGCCGAAGCCGAGGACGCCGTTCAGGAGACCTGGCTGCGCCTGAACCGCACCGGCGTCGACGGGATCGAAAACCTCGGCGGCTGGCTGACCACGGTCACGGCACGGATCTGCCTGAACATGCTCCGCACCCGCGAAACCCGTCGCGAGGAACCCCTCGACACAGGCACCGGCACCCGGACCGGCACCGGAGACGGCGTCCGCATACCCGACCCGGTGGTCAGCGACCCCAGTGGCATCGACCCCGAACAGCAGGTGCTCCTCGCCGACTCGGTCGGACTCGCCCTGCTCGTCGTCCTCGAGTCCCTCTCCCCGGCCGAGCGCGTCGCGTTCGTCCTGCACGACATGTTCGCCGTGCCCTTCGACGAGATCGCTCCGCTGATCGAGCGGACCTCGGCCGCGACCCGCCAGCTCGCCAGCCGAGCCCGTCGCCGCGTCCAGGGGCAGGCCCCGTCGCCCGACCCGGACCTCATCCGCCAGCGCGAGGTCGTCGACGCCTTCTTCGCCGCCTCCCGCGACGGGGCCTTCGACGCCCTCGTCGCCGTCCTCCACCCCGACGTCGTCCTGCGCTCCGACGGCGGCCCCAAGCGGGCCGGCCAGACGGTCGTCCTCAACGGCGCGCACACCGTGGCCTCCCAGGCAGCCACCTACCGCAGGATGGCCCCCTTCGTACGTCCGGCCCTCATCAACGGCGCGGCCGGCGCCGTGGTCGCGGCCAACGGCATCCCGCTGTCCGTCATGGCCTTCACGGTCAGCGACGGCCTGATCGTCGCCATCGACGTCATCGTGGACCCCGACCGTCTGCGCACCCTCGACCTCAGCGCCGCCCTGGGCTGAGGACCTGCCCCGGCTGCGGGAGTCACGCGAACGGCCCCGCAGCCGGCCTGCACGGGACATCCGGACATCCGGACACCCGGACACCCGGACACCCGGACACCCGAGAAGGTTTCTCGGAATCTCGGGCGGTCCCGTCACACATCTGCGCGCCCGCGGGTCATGGGGGTGAAGGACGAAGCAGCCGGCCGGGAAACGGCCCGGCCCCGCCGAAGGAGCACCGGATGTCCACCACCGCCACCGTCGTCACCGTCATCGCCGCCCTCATGGCCGGCTTCTCGGGCTACTCGGTCCTCACCGGCGCCCGGTGGGTGCTCGACTCGCTCGCCCAGCTCCAGGTCCCCCGCACCTGGTGGACCCGGCTGGGCCTCGCGAAGAGCGCCGGCGCCGTCGGCCTGCTGGTCGGCCTGTTCGTCCCGGTCATCGGCCTCCTCGCGGCGATCGGCCTGATCCTGTACTTCACGGGCGCCGTCATCACCGTGATCCGGGCCCACGCCTACCCGCACGTGGCCTTCCCGCTCCTCTACATGGCCCCGGTCGTCGCCGCCCTCGCCCTCGGCTTCCCCGCCTGACCCGGACGGGTGAGGGGGCCAGGGGTGACCGCTGCCGGAGCAGGCGCGTTCCGGAGGCTCGGGCGATCACACGCAGGTGCTCGGCGCGGCCACCGGGTACTCGGTGGGGAAGGACCGGCCGAGGTCGAGGAACATCTGCACGGTCCGACGGCGCGGGTCGGCCAGCGGGGGTCCCGGCACGGCCAGTCGACCGAGCGCGAGTGGGGCCGTACGAGCATGGCGTGCGTGAACAGGACGCGCAGCAGCGCAACGCGGATGAAGCTCAGCTCGGCATGGCCGTACCGGCGGCGGGAACGCTCGTCGTGCCGGTAGGGGAGCGTCTTGCCCCCGATGCACCAGGGCCCCGCCCTTCCCGTTCTGCGATCCGCTCCCTCACGCCACCGTGTGCGGAACCCAGACGGCGGCGTGGAACGGGCCGTTGGCAGTGAACGGGTCAGCGGGCGGAAGCGCAGCGCTGCCCGCGATGACGCCCTCGCGGTTGACCTGCGCCGCGGCGGAGTTGAGGCCGCCGAGCGAGGGCAGGTAGGTGAAGTCGCCGTTGTCGGCGTGGGCGACGAAGGCGAAGGAGTTGGGGGCGAAGTTGTCACCCACCATGACGCTCCCGGTGATCTGCCTGACCTCCGTGACGCCTCGCCCGGAGCCGATGACGGCACTCGTGTGCGTCGTGAGGTCGAACGAGCTGGCGACCAGGCCGTCGCCGCCCACCACGGTGCTCCCGCTGATCAGTTGCCTGGTCAGGAAGTGGGACCCCAGGTCGGTGCGGATGCCGGTGCGGAGGTCGTAGGCGTATCCGCTGAGGCGGTTGCCGGCCGTTCGGGACTGCCCGACCACGGTCGAACCGCTGATGGCGTTGGCCGTGCTGGAGCCTCCGCCGAGTGTGCCGAGATCGGTCATGGTCCGGGTGCGCAGGTTGTACGCGAACCCGTGTGTCGTGGTGGCCGGCGTCTTCGGCAGGGAGGAGCTGCCCACGACGACCGCACCGCTGACGGCCGCCGCCGTGCTGTTGCCCGACGGGCCTGCGAGGCTGCCGAGATCGGTCATGGTCCGGGTGCGCAGGCTGTACGCGAACGCGTGGGTGACGACATCGCCGGGCAGCGACGACGTCCCCACCACGGTGTCGCCGGCGAGGCCGGTGACGTTGGTGCTGCTGCCGCCGAGAGTGCCGATGTCGACGAGCTGGCGGGTCCGGATGTCGTAGGCGAATCCGTGCGTCGGGCCGTCGGCGGCGAGGTTCGATTCCCCGACGATGTGGTGACCCTCCACATCAGTCGCCCGGCTGGAGCGCCCGAGCGTGCCGAGATCGGTCATGGTGTGCCTGCGCAGGTCGTACGCGAAGGCGTGCTCGACGGCGTCGCCGCTCGTGAGTGAGCTCCCGACGACCGTGTCGCCGTCGATGGCGGTCGCCTTGCTGCGGCTTCCGCCCAGGGTGCCGAGGTCCTGCACGGTGTACTGCACGGCCGCCGCCGCCGCCGACCCGCCCGACGACGTGTCAGCCCCGTACGCCGGACCGCCGCCCACGGCGAGCAGGCCCGCGCCCACCAGAATCCAGGCACGTAAACGTATGTGCATGACGCCCCCTGAGACGACCTATCGATCGAAGCGAGCACGGTTCGGCAGGCCGCGGCGGCCTCCCGGAACCGGGCCGGCCGGTCGGCCGGATGGTGCAGAGCACCCACTTGTACATCAGTTCCGATCGGCCAAACAGTGGGCGGTCGGCCACGAGTACGGCACGGTCCCGGTACGGCCGCCCCCTTCGTCGGCACGCGCTGACGGCCGGCGCCGGCGCCGGCACCGCCACCCGCCGCTCCCGCCCTGCCGTCAGTCCGCCCGGCGGACCAGGCTGACCATGGGTGAGCGGAGGGTCCAGCCCAGAGCCTCGTACAGGGCTCTGCCGTCGGGCGTGCCCACCAGCACCCCCTCTCGGGCCCCCGCCTCCCACGCGGCGTTCTGCAGTGTGCGCATCACCAGGGCGCCCAGGCCCCGGCGCCGCTGGTCCGGGGCGGTCTCGATCTGGTCCGCGACCGCGGTGCGGCCGGCCAGGCCCACCTGACCCCTCGCGGCCAGCCGCCCGTCCCCGGTGCGGACCAGGGTCTTGACCACCCCGCCCCGGCTCCAGGACGTCACGGTGTACCCGGCCGGCGGCGGCCCGGTCGGTACCGGGGCGAGCGGCAGGGTCATCAGGAAGCCGGCGATGTCCGTCTCCCACTCGTCCCCCACCCAGGGCCGCACCGCTTCGTCCGGAGCGAAGAGCTTGAGCCAGGTGGCCGGCGGGGCGGTGGCGGCCAGCTTGCGGACATCGGCCTCCGTGGGCAGGGGCACCACGTGCCGGGCGACCTCCTTCGACAGCCCCACGGCGATGGTCCACCCCCACGGTTCCCCGACCGGGTCGGCCGCGCCGCGCGAGACGGTCCAGCCGTCGATCCACTGCTTCACCCAGCCGGTGAGCTGGTCCTCGGACATGGTTCCCCCTGCATGTGATAAGCCGCATGTAATGAGTCGATTCCTGCAAGGGTCATTACATCATCCGGGTCCGACATCACCGCGCCACGTGTTCCCCGTCTGCGGTGACGCGGGCCGCACGGCCAAGGACGTCGACCAGGCCCTCAGGGACTTCGCCGCCACACACGGCGCCATGGACGACGAAGAGGCTGCCGCCTCCATCAGGCGCCTCTTCGCGGAAGGCGCTACGTACGAGTCGTCTACCGAGACGTCGTGATCCGCGCGCACTCCCGCACGACGGCCGCCAACGACCCCTCGGAGCGCAGCAGCTCCCGCTGGACGCGTGCCCCGTTGCCGCGCTCGACGAGCTCGGAGATTCCGGCCCGGACCAGGTCGAGGTCACCGGCGTCCGCCAGGGCCGGTTCGACATGTCGGCACAGTGCGTCCAGCGCGGCCACGGGCGCGGTCGGCAGCATCGACGCCGGGTTCAGCACGGGCCCGTCGAGGCCCGACCGGGCGGCCTGCCAGTTGGCGAGGCGCAACAGGCCGGTGCTGATCCGGGCGGGCGGTTCGCCGGCCCGCCAGGAGCGGGCCGCCGTCTCGACGAGCCCCCGTACCAGGGCGGCCAGGAGGACGGGCGTCGTCGCGTGGAGGCAGACGTCAGCCACTCTGACCTCCACGGTGGGGTAGGAGGCGGACAACCGCGCGTCGAAGTAGACCATTCCCCTGTCCCGCAGCACGCCCGACTCGACCATGGCCCGCACCTCGGCGTGATAGCCGTCGGCGCACCCGAAGACGTCGGTGGGGCCCGCGGAGGGGAGCCGGTTCCACACCCGGCTGCGATATGCGGCGTACGCGGTGTCCTCACCCTGCCAGAACGGCGAGTTCGCGCTCATCGCGGTGAGCAAGGCCAGCCAGGGCCGGATCCGGTCCAGGACCGCGACGCCCTCCTCGTCCGACTCCACCGACACGTGGACGTGGCAGCCGCAGGTGAGCTGCTCCTGAGCGGTCAGGCCGAATTTCCGTGCCACCCACTCGTAGCGGCGTCCCGGCGACATCGACGGCCGGACCGGGAGCGGTGAGGTGGCCAAGGCGGCGACGACCGCCCCGGCCGTGGCCGCGTGCCGTGCCGCCTCCGCGCGGTGGCGGACGATCTCCTCCTGCAGCTCGCCCATCTTCGTCACCGGACGCGTGGCGAACTCGACCTGTTCCTCCTGCAGCTCGGACTCCAAGGCGTGGCCGTCGCCGCCCGGGTCGGCCACGGGTCCTGCGGCGGCCCGGTCCGCCGCGGCGAGCACCACGCTCGACACGGCCAGCGGCTCGCCCGTGTCCGCGTCCGCCAGCAGCAGTTCCTCTTCCACGCCCACACTGCGCATACGTCCGTCCGTTCTGTTGGCCCGTCACCGGGACCGCTTGCCGCTTTTTCCGTTTTCATGCGCGGCCGGGCGGCCCCGGCGCACCGTCGACCACGGAGGTCCAGGCTTCAGCACACCAGCCGGGGCGGCCCGGGTGGCAGAGGCGCGTCCGGTGCACGACCGTGTGGCGCGGCTCCTTTACCGGGCGGCGGTGCGCTCGGCGAGACACCGGTCGCGAGGGTCCACGCGGTACGCGGCTTCCTCGGCCCCCGGCTGGTGACGACGGGCCGACAGGAGGGACGGCCCGTGATGCCGGCGGACGAGGCCGCCGCCTGCTACGCGCGGGCCGTCCGCGCACGGGGGGCGGCGCCTGCGCCTCGTCGAAGCGCGCCCCCTGACGCCTCTGGCAGCGGCTCGTCCACCCGGCCCGATGCGAGGAGCCGCGTGATCTTACCGATCGCTTACGAGGCCTCTCCACAGCGCCCGTTGACCCGGTCCCGCGTCTAGCGTGATCGGCAAGTCTCCTGAACTCGAAGGACGGAAACATGACCGTTGGGGCCGTTGAAACTCTTCCGGTGTGCGCTTACCCGGACTGCACCAACCACGCCGAAGCGCCCACGCCGGACGCCCCGGCACCCCGTTACTGCGCCCACCCGGACCACAACTCCCTGGGCGCCTTCCGCCGGTTCCGCGCGAAGCGACAGGAGCGCAAGGAGGAGAAGCGCCAGGCGGCCGAAGCCAGGAAGGCCGCCAAGGCAACGACGTCACCCGCACCAGCGGCCCCTGCGATGGCCGCCCCCGAGCCCGTCGAGGACGTGGTGGAGTCCGTCCCGAACGAATCCGGGACGCGGGAGGACCTCTTGGCCCTGATGTCCCGTCTGGTCACGGACCTGCCGGTCTACATCGAAGAGCTGGCCATCATCACGGACTCCGTGGCCGCCGAGGCGCGCATCGAGACGGTGACCAAGGCCTCCGCCCAGCGGACCCTGGCTGCCGAGCAGCGCACCGTGCTGGCGGAGGAGGCGGCGGAGCAGGCCATCGCCGAGCTCGACAAGGCCAAGCAGGGCTTCGAAGAGGAGACGGGGCGGATCCGCACGGAAACCGCCCAGCAGATCGCCGACGTCGAGTTCGTACGGGCCGAGCTCGGGCGCTACCGCGAGCGCGTCGCCCAGCTGGAAGAGCGCCTGGACAAGGTCCGCGAGGAAGCCGACACGGCCCGCCGCGAACGCGCCGACCTCGCCCTCGACCTCGAACGCCACCGCACGGACCACGCCGCCTGCGCCCTGCCCGCCACCCCCGCGGCCCCGCAGGCGGTGTAGGGGGTCGGGCCGCTCGCGGTACGGGGCCGCCCCGGAGGGATCCGGAGCGGCCTCGGCCGTGCGCTGCGGGGGAAGGGTCAGCAGTGGGGCACGGACGTCTGCGCGGCGACGAGCGACGAGTGCACGTACCCGGTGCCGACCGGGCTGGAGACCCGGAACCAGCGGTTGGAGGCGTAGTTCGAGCTCGGCGGGTACACCCACTGGCTGTCCAGCCAGCACTGCATGCCCACTCCGGTGCCGTTGCCGAGGTAGCCGTACGAGCCGCAGCCGGTGTTGGCGCAGGAGCGGACGTTCGCCCCACCGCTGTTGGACGAGATGTAGCTGCCGGCGGCCTCTGCCCCGCCGGCACCGGCGAGCATGCCGGTCAGGGCCAGGCCCGCAGTGGCCGCTGCGAGCGCGGTCCGCGTCCGCAGGCTGTTGGTGAAGCGTCGCATGGTGGTGCTCCTTCGCGTCGTGGTGGTCGGATCCGCCGCCGGGTTGCGTACGTTCGCTTGGCGGCGCTCCACCAGCAAGCCCGACCGGACCCGCCCGGCGGAAGCACGGAACCGCAGGTCGGACGGGTCCGGACGCAGCTCCGTACAACTCCGTACGGCGACGGGAGGTCAGGGGCAGGGTGGTGCGTACGGCAGGCCCGGGAGCAGGGACGCCCACTCGGCCCGGGTGATCGGAGAGCCGGCCCGCTCGCACACGTGCCGGGCGGCGTCCTCGGCACCGGTGCTCCACACCAGCGCCGCGGGGGCCGAGCCGCCGGCCGCCAGCGAACGCCCGTCCGGGCTGTACGCGATGGCGTACCCCTTGCCGCCGAGGCCGTTCAGGACCGCCCGGGCCTGCGGCGGTTTCGATCCGGCGCGGCCGGCCCCGGAGGTGTCCCACAGCCATACGGTGCCGTCGGTGCTCGCGGCGGCCAGGGTCGCGCCGTCCGGTGCGAAGGCGAGCGCGTAGACGTAGCTGCTCGGGCCGGTCAGCGGGGGTCCGGCGCTCACCGGACCTCCACCGTCCGCCGGGCCGTCGAACCTCCACAGCCACACGTCCCGGTCGCCGGTGCCGGCGGCGAGCGTCCGCCCGTCCGGGCTGAAGGCCACGGACATCACGTAGCTCCCCGGTCCCTGGAGCGTGGCCTCCGCCCGCGGGGCGCCGCCCTCCGCCGGCAGCTGCCACACCAGCACCTGCTTGTCGACGGTGCCCGCGGCCAGCCGCCGGCCGTCCGGGCTGAACGCCACCGAGTACACGAAGTTGGTCGGCTCGGTCAGTTCGCCCGCGGTCCGGGGCCGGTCCGGGTCCCGGGTGTCCCACAGCCGGACGGTACGGCCCTCGCTGCCGACCGCCAGGGTCCGGCCATCCGGCGAGAACACTGCGGACTGGACGGTTCCGGTGCCACCGGCGAGCGGTTCGCCGCGCGGTGCGGCCCGGTCCGGTCGGCTCGTGTCCCACAGCCACACCTTGCCGTCGCGGCCGCCCACGGCCAGTGTGCGGCCGTCCGGAGTGAAGGACAGTGTGCCCGAGTAGCCGGTCGGGTTGGCCAGGGGCGTGCCCACCGGGCGGGGGAGCCACGGATCGCGCACGTCCCACAGGTGCACCTCGCGGCCCGCGACCGCCAGCAGCGTTCCGTCCGGGCTGTACGCGACGGCGTTGACGGTCCCCTGCACGCCGTGCAGGGGACGTGCGGGCATCCGCCAGATCCGTACCGTGCCGTCGGCGGCGCCGCTGACGATGCCCTGCCCGTCCGGCAGGAACGCCAGGGAGGTCACCGGCCCCGGGTGCGGGAACGAGCCCAGGGAGGTGCGGGTGGCGGCGTCGTACAGACGCACCTGGTTGTCGGCGCTGCCGGTGGCCAGCCACCGTCCGTCGGCGCTGTGCGCGACCGTGTTCACGTAGCTGGCGGGCCCGTCCGCGGTCGCGGGGGCACCGGCGAGGACGTCCGGGGGAGGCGGGGCGCCGTCCCCGGGGTCGGGGACCGCCCACAGCCGGGTGGACCGGTCCTGGCTGCCGGCCGCGAGCCGCCGGCCGTCGGGGCTGAACGACAGCCCGAACACCGGCCCGCCGGCCCCGGTCAGCGGCTGCTGCCGGGGCACCGGCTCGCCGCTGCCGGAGGCGTCCCACAGCCGGACCGCGCCGTCCGCCCCGCCGGCCGCGAGCACGGCCGGGCCACCGGGCCGGAAGGCGACCGAGTGGACGGGCCGGTCGGACCCGCCGAGCCGGCGGGCCGGTCCGAAGCCGCCGGTACCGGCTCCCGTACCGCCGCCGGCGACCGGGCCGGTGCCGTCCGGTGCGGACGCCGCCGGGCGGGCCGCCGTGCCGCGCTCCCACACGTACACCCCGCCGTCGGCCGACCCGGCGGCCAGCCGGGCACCGTCCGGGGCGAACGCCAGCCCGTACACGGCGGACGAGGGCCCCGGCAACACCGTCCCGACCGAGGCGCCCCCGGCCGGCGAGGCAGCCGCGGCGTTGGTGTGGGGCGGCTCCCACACCCGTACGGTCCCGTCGCCGGCGCCCGCCGCGAGCAGCCCGCCATCCGGGCTGAACGCCAGCGCGTACACGGTGTCCGCGAACGGCGGCGACGGAGCGTCCAGGCGCTGCGGCCGCGCCGGGTCGCGCAGGTCCCACAGGGCGACCGTGCGATCCAGCCCGGCCGCCGCGAGCGTCCGCCCGTCCGGGCTGAGGGCGACCGCCTGCACCACACCGCGGAACGCCAGCAGCCGGGTGACCGTGGGCATCGCCGAGGTGTCCGTCAGCGCCGCCCGCGCCTCCGCCGTCGGTGCCGTCCGGTACGCCACCAGGCTCAGCTGGGCGGCCAGGGCGAGGTCGCTGCCCCGCAGCCGCTCCGAGCGGGCCGCGACCAGCCGGGACAGGGCCGTCCTGCGCTGCTGTTCGGCGTCCCGCCGCTGCACCAGCGCCACGGCGGCCAGGCAGCCGGCGAGCGTCGCGAGGACGGTGAGCAGGACCAGCAGTTGCCGCAGCCGCCTGGTGTGCTGCCGTTCCCGGCGGACCCGCTGCTCCTCCGCGGTCCGGCTCGCGAGGAGGAACTCATGCTCCGTGGCCATGAGTTCGTGGCCGCGGCCGCCGTGCTCGGCCCACCGGGCGGCCAGCGCCAGCCGGGCACCGCGGTACAGCAGCGAGGGCTCCCGGTCCGCCGACCGCCAGCGTTCCGCGTCGCGCGCCAGGTCCTGCCACACCAGGTGTCCGGCGCGGTCGGCCTCGATCCAGCCGTGCAGGCGCGGCCAGGCGGTGAGGAGCGCCTCGTGCGTGATCCGGGCCCCGTCGCCGTCCAGGCCGACCAGACGCCGGTCCACGAAGCACTCCAGCACCTCGTACACCTGCTCGGCGCGTTCGTCGCGCCACTCGTCCGCGGGGGAGGAGGGGCCGGGCAGCGGCAGCACCCTGCGGGTGTCCGGCACCCCGTCCCCTACCATCACCATGCGCAGGAACAGGGCCCGGGCGAGGTCGCGCCGACCCTCGCTGAGTGCGGCGTAGGCCTCCTCCGCGCTGGCCGAGACAGCGGCGGACATGCCGCCGCCCGCCCGGTAGTCGGCGAGGGTGAGGACGCTGCCGCGGCCGCGCTCCCAGGTGGACAGCAGGGCGTGCGAGAGCAGCGGCAGCCCGCCCGCGCCGGAGTCCCGCAGGTCCGAGACCAGCAGGTCGGCGAAGCCCTCGTCCACGGTGAGCCCGGCCTTCGCGGCCGGCCCGTGCACCGCGCTGCGGATCTCCTCGGTGGTGAGCGCCCCGACCACGATCTGGCCGCGCTGCAGGGCGGTGCCGAGGGCGGGCTCCTGGAGGGCCTGGGCGTAGAAGTCGGCGCGCAGCGCGCCCAGGACGTGGACGCGGGGGGAGGGGAGTGCGGCCAGGACGGCCAGGAACCGCTGCCGCTCGGCGGGTTCCTGGCAGACGGTGAAGACCTCCTCGAACTGGTCCACGGCCACGAGGACACGGACGTCGCGGCGTTCGGCCCAGTCCCGCAGGTGGACGGCGAGCCCGGCCGCGGATTCGGGCACGGCGTCCGCAGCGGCGCAGGCCCCGTCCGCCACCGCTGCCAGCGTCGCGGAGTCGGCGGTGCTCGTCATGGTGCGCACGGCCCGGACCAGCTCCGATGCCGGGGCCCGTCCCGGGGCCAGCAGGCAGGGGACGAACCCGTGCGCCGCGCGCAGGAGGGGCAGAACCCCGGCCCGCAGCAGCGACGACTTGCCCGAGCCGGAGGCGCCGACCAGGAGGTGGGGGAAGTCCGGCCCGTCGGCGAGCAGCCGCTCGACCACCACGTCCCGCAGCCGGTCCCGGCCGAAGAACCAGTCCGCGTGGTGCTCCTCGAACCGGGCGAGCCCCCGGTACGGTGCCACGCCCCGGGCCGCTCGCGGCGTGCGCGCCCGGCGCAGGTCGGCCAGTCGCTCCAGCCACCCGGCGATCTCCACGGGGTCCTTGACGCCCAGTTCCTCGAGTACCCGCCGGAAGAGCTGCAGCGAGCCGAGCGACGGGAGGCTCTGCCCGGCCAGCCAGCCGCCGATGGTGGTGTGCGCGCCGGGGGACTGCACACGGGCGGCGAGCACCCGCACGGTGAGGGCCGCCTCCTCCCTCAGCCGGGTCAGATCGGCGGCGAACTCCTCCCGGGGCGTCGGACCACCGGCCGGCGCGGCCGGCGGGTCCGGGGGCGCCGCCGGCGGGTCCGGGGAGGGGAGGGGCCAGGGGCCGGCACCCGGTTCGGGTGCGGGTGACGGTTGTGGCGGACGGTCCATCGCGCCTCCGCGTTAGGGTGTCGGTGGGACGCATGCGCAGGCATCGTGCACGCCCGGACGGACCGTCACCCCGCGGTCCGCCGCGAACCGGTCTCTTTTCCGTACGCCGCGCGCACCACGGCAAGCGTTCCTGCGCATCCCGCCCACCGCCACGACGACCTACGCGCCCTCGTGTCCGGCCGCCCGGTCATCGCCGAAGGCTGGGCATCCCCGTGATCGCGCTCTACGGTTCCCGCGACGCCGCTGCGATCGCGGAGATCGTCGCAGATCACTTCAGCCCCTACCTCCCACCGCCGGAGCGCAGGACATGGCCTTCGTCTTCGAAGTGAACGTCGTAGTGGTCCTGTTCGGCCAGGAGGCTGTCGAAGGTGTCCAGGCCGTGCTGGATACGGCCCAACGTGCGGAAGTAGTCGAAGCGGTCCACCCCCGGCGTCAGCAGGATGAGCAGATCCGCCGTCGCTCCGGGGGAGGCGCCGAACGCATGGGGGAGGCCGGGCGGTACGGACACGAGTCCGCCGGAGGTCACGGTCGTCGTGCGGCCGTCCAGGGTGAACCACGCGCTCCCGTCCAGCACGTAGAACAGCTCTGTCGACCGTGTGTGGTGGTGAGGGCGGGCGCCGGTGGCACCGCGCGGGAGGGTGAGGCGGTTGACGCCCGCCACCCCGCCGGTGTCGCACGCATCGGCGAGCAGGAGGAAGCCTCCGCCCTGGGGGAATCCGATCCGCTCGGCCTGCTCGGCGTGCGCGATCAGGGGCTGTCGGGTGTCGCTCATGGTTCGTCACTCCTGCCGTCCGCGGCCCTTTCCGGGTGCGGTTCCATTCGACGCCGGGAAGAAGCCGTGATCCACAGTCGGTTGGGGAAGACAGAGATCACCGGTCGTGACGAATCGCTCGGGAGGCGGACGGGTGGAGCTGAGGCAGCTCAGGTACTTCGTGGCGGTCGCCGAACAAGGCGGCTTCGGACGGGCCGCGGAACAGTTGGGCATCGTCCCGTCAGCCGTCAGTCAGCAGATCGCCCGGCTCGAACGCGCCTGGGGCGTGGGCCTCTTCGAGCGCACCACCCGGCGGGTGCGGCTCTCCGCCGCGGGCGAGCGGATGCTCCCGGAGGCCCGCGCGGTCCTGGCGGCTGCCGACCGCACGGTGCGGGTGGCCGCCGACATCACCGCGGGGGATGACGGCATGCTGCGCATCGGTGGCGTCCACGGCCCCCGGGACCGGCTGGGCCGCGCCCTGGCGCTGCTCGCCGTGTCCGCGCCCCGGCTCCAGGTACGGCTGCAGCGGCTTCCGGTTGCCGACCGGCTGGCCGCCGTACGCGCCGGGGAGCTCGACGCCGCTCTGGTACGGGCCGTGCCGGGGGCCGCCGGCCTCGAGTTGCTGCCCCTGTGGAGCGACCCGCTCCATGTCGCCCTGCCCCAAGGCCATCCGCTGTCGGCCGAACCCAGCCTGGACCTGGCCCGGTTGGCGGGGCTTCCCCTTCGTCTCGCCCCGCGCCCGGACAACCCCTACTTCCACGATCTGATCAGCGACGCGTGCCGCAGCGCAGGCGCCATGCCGCCGGCAGGTCCTCCCTTCACCGGCCTCCAGGCCACGCTCACGGCGATCGGCACGGCTCACGAGCCCTCATGGACCGTCTTCTACGAGGTCCACGGCCTGCCGTCCATCCCCCGGGTGGTGCTGCGCCCGCTCGCCGGCCTGAGGGTGACGACGTCCTTGGCCGTCCGTCCGGGGCCACCCGATCCGGCCCTGCGGCATCTCCTGGCGGCCCTGCACGGCGTGGAGCCGGAAACGGCACCGACCAGGACTCCGCCTCCCGATTGAGCTTCTGGGCTTCCTACGCGGAGGGCGCGGCGGCGTATCCGTACGTCGCGGAGGCCCCCAGCTCCTCCTCGATCCGGATGAGCTGGTTGTACTTCGCCGTGCGGTCCGATCGGGACAAGGACCCGGTCTTGATCTGCCCGCACCCGGTGGCGACGGCCAGATCCGCAATGGTCGTGTCCTCCGTCTCGCCGGAGCGGTGGGACATGACCGCTGCCCAGCCGGCCCTCCGCGCAGTGCCGACCGTTCCGAGCGCCTCGGTCAGCGTGCCGATCTGGTTGACCTTGATCAGCACGGCGTTCCCCACGCCCGTGCGGATGCCTTCCCGTACCAGGGCCTCGTTGGTGCAGAACACGTCGTCCCCGGTCAGCTGGCACCTGTCCCCGACCCGTGCGGTCAGCTCGCGCCACCCGTCGAGGTCGTCCTCGGCCATCGGGTCCTCCACCGAGAGGATCGGGTACGCGTCGATCAGCTTGGCGAGGTAGTCGACCTGCTCGGCGGACGTACGCCGGACGCCCTCTCCCGCGTACGCGTACACCCCGTCACGGTAGAACTCCGACGACGCCGGGTCCATGACGAGGCCGACGTCCGCGCCGGGCCGGTAGCCGGTCCTCTCGATCGCGGCCATGACGAAGTCGAGCGCCTCCTCGGCCGTACGCAGCGCGGGCGCGAAGCCGCCCTCGTCGCCGACGCCCGTGGAGTGGCCCGCAGCCAGCAGGTCGCGGCGGAGCGTGTGGAAGACCTCGGATCCCATCCGGACGGCCTCCGCGAAGGACCCCGCACCCAGCGGCGCGATCATGAACTCCTGGAAGTCCAGCGGATTGTCGGCGTGGGCGCCGCCGTTGACGATGTTCATCATCGGTACCGGAAGCACGCGGGCGTCGACCCCGCCCAGGTAGCGGTACAGCGGCTGGCGGTGCGAGTGGGCGGCGGCCTTCGCGGTGGCGAGGGACACGCCGAGCAGGGCGTTGGCGCCGAGCCGCGCCTTGGTGGGCGTGCCGTCGAGCGCGACGAGCGCGGCGTCGAGGCCGGCCTGGTCGTCGGCGTTGCGCCCTGTCACGGCATCCGCGATCTCGCCCTTCACGTGGGCCACGGCGCGTTCGACACCCCGGCCGTGCCAACGCCGGGGGTCGCCGTCGCGCAGTTCCACGGCTTCGCGGGCGCCGGTGGAGGCGCCGGAGGGGACGGCGGCGCGTCCCAGGGATCCGTCGGCGAGGACGACGTCGACCTCGACGGTGGGGTTTCCGCGGCTGTCGAGGACGGCGCGGGCGGTGACGCTGCGGACGGTGGTCGGCTCGTCTCGGCGTGCGGGCATGGGGGTCCTTCCCGTGGTCGTCTGCCGGGCCCCGGCTGCGACGACGCTGGCGCTCGGCCCGACGTCGCGAAACTGTACAGCAATGCTGTTCAGTCTTGCTGTTCAGTCCTGCTGTTCAGTTCGGCTGTGCAATGGCCTTTCCGGGTTAAAGTGCCCTATGACCTCCCCGGATGCCGCCACCGTCGCCGCCGAACTGCGTATTGCGATGGGCAAGCTGACGCGGCGCGTGAAGCACGAGGACCGGATCCCGCACGGGCAGGTCGCCGTGCTCGGCGTTCTGGACCGCGACGGCGCCATGACCACCAGCGATCTCGCGGCCGATCAGCGCGTGCGGCCGCAGTCGATGGCCCGTGCGGTCGGCCTCCTCGTCGAGCAGGGGCTGGTCACCCGCCGGGCCCACCCCACGGACGGTCGCAAGACCCTGCTGGAGCTGTCGGAGGCCGGCCGGGTCGCGCTGGAAGCGGAGCGCGGCCGCAGGGCCGGATGGCTGGCCCTGGCCATCGACGCCGAGCTGACGCCAGCCGAACGGGAGCTGCTCGCTCGCAGCGCGGCCCTGATGGAGCGGCTGGCCGCGCGCTAGTTCCGTGTCCGGCAGACCCTTCGGGTCACGGCACTAGCCGCCGCCGACCCCAAGGGCGAACCCTCCTTGAGGCCCGGTCGGCCCTTGACCAGAGGGGCTGCCGGACAGCGCTGCACCCCGCCCTCGACGGAGAGCGGGCTGCAGCGGCCGTGCGGGAGATCAGGCGTATGCGCAGATCGCGCAGACAGAGAGGCCCACGCTGCTGTACGCGTTCTGACGTCCGAGACCGATCCAGCCCCGCCCGTCATCCGTCGGGAACGAAGCGACCAGGACGGCGTCGTCGCCCTGTGCCTCGGCACCGCCGCCGACGGCGATCTTCCCCGCCGGGCAGTACACCGTCCGCCGCTGGAGGTTCGGCACGTTCGCGTTCGGCAGCTTCACCACCTGGTACCCGTCGACGGTCGCAGCCCGCGCCGCATGCCCCCGACGGTGAGTCCGGCGTCTGCCACGGGACGTCGTGGAACATCCACCAGTCGCGTTCCCGGTCCGCGTGGAGCATCGTCTCGCGGAACAGCGGATCGCGGAGGAAAGCACGGCGAACGTCATGGCAGTTGTCGCGGGTGACCTGGGCCCGAGCGGCTACAAAGAGCGAACTTTCCTACCTCCCCCTCATCACCCCCCCGGCGCACAGTGACAATTCTCCACAGCAGGTCGACTTCGGATCACGTGCCGGCTCGGCCCAGCGGCTGAGCAGGTGCCGGTGATGCCGGTCGGGCCGCGGGTGGCGACCGCCGATGTGGCCGCGGTCCGGCCGTAATTCGCTTGCCCCGGCCACGGGTCGACGTTGCACTGTGGCCGGACACCATGAGCCGTGGTGCCGGTATTGCGAGGAGGCAGTGGCAGCAATGGAGATCCGTCCCACGACGAATGAGGACCTCGACGTCTTCGTCGACACGGTCCATGCAGCGTTCGGGCGCTTCCCGGAAACCCCGATCGAGGGCGGCGGGCTCTGGTGGTCGGCGCTCGAAGCGGACCGCTGCCTGCTGGCCAGCACGGCGGACGGGCGGCCCGTCGGCACCGCGGCCGCGTACTCCTTCGAGCTCACCCTTCCCGGTGAGACCCTCGTGCCGGCCGCCGGAGTCACCGCCGTCGGCGTCCTGCCCTCGCACCGGCGCCGCGGCGTGCTCAGCGCGATGATGCGGCATCAGCTCGCCGAACTGCGGGCCCGTGGGGAGTTCCTCTCCGTGCTGCTGGCCTCCGAGGCCCCGATCTACGGCAGATTCGGCTACGGGCCGGCGACCTACACGCAGCGGCTGACGGTTCCGCGCCACCAGGCCGCGTTCTCCCTCCCCAGGGCGCGTGGAACGGCCGGCGCCCCGGCGACCGGGTCGGACACCGGCTCGGTCGAGCTGCTGCGGCGTACCCAGTGCGGCGAGATCCTGGAGGAGGTCTACGACCGGTACCGGCGCGCCCAGCCCGGCGCGCTGTCCCGGCCGCACCGCTGGTGGGCCTTGCGCGCGGGGCAGCCCCCGGTCTCTCCGGCGCCGCGTCACGTCGCCGTCCACCGTGACCCCGACGGCGTCCCGGACGGGTACGCCAGCTACTCGGTGGAGTCCGGCACCCTGACGGTCGACGAGACCATCGCCACCGACGACGCCGTCTTCACGGCCCTGGCACGGTTCGTGCTTGAACACGACCTGGTCACCAAGGTCGTGTTCAAGCACGTCCCGCCCGGCCACGCGCTGCGTTGGCAGCTTGCTGACTTCCGCGCGGGCGAGGTGAGCGGCGACACCGACTGGCTGTGGGTGCGGCTGCTGGACGTCCCGCGTGCGCTGACCGCGCGCGGCTGGTTCACGGACGGCGAGCTCGTCCTCGACGTCGACGACCCGTTCCTCGGGGAACAGGGCCGCTACCTGCTGACCGTCCGGGACGGCAAGGCGGACTGCGTCGCCACGGACCGGGAGCCTGACCTGTCCCTGGACGTCAGCGACCTGGGCTCGGTCTACCTCGGTGGTACCGCCCCGAGCACGCTCGTGAGCGCCGGACACGTCCGGGCCCACCGCCCCGGCGCGGCCACCCTCGCCGACGCCCTGTTCCGCGCCGAGCGCTCCCCGCACTGCCTGCACTGGTTCTGACCACGCGACTGGTTCTGACCACGCGCGCAGACCCCGCACAGGTCTCGTCCGGCGGGGTACGAGCCTCCGGCGGCCCGTCCTCCCCTCGGTGGACGGGCGCGCCGAGCCCGTCCACCTGTCCTTATTGCGGCTTCGGGCCCTTCATCAGCTTGCTGAGCTCTTCCAGGGGGCCTTCCTTCATGCCTCGGACGTAGTCCCAGCCGTTGTGGTCGCCGCCCTGGATCTCGTGGATCGTGACCTTGATCGGGCCCTTGCCGAACTGCTGCTGGAACTTCTCCATCCGGTCGCGGCCGCCCTCCTTGGTGCCGTACTGGAAGAAGACGTTCACCTCGGGGCCCTTGTCGGTGATCAGCTTCGGGGCGAGTTTCTCCGGGTTGTTCGCGTCCATTTCCGCCTGATGGCCCTTCCAGAGCGGGGAGTCCGGGACGATCTCGCCGCCGTTGGCGATGACGGCCCGGAAGCGGTCCGGCTTCTGCAGGAGCTGCTTGAGGCCGACGAAGGCACCGGAGGAGTTGCCCATGAAGGCCCAGCCCTCGCGGGACTTGTAGGTGCGGAAGTTGGCCCGGGCGAGGTCGGGCACGTCCTCGCCGATCCAGGTGCCCATCTTGGCCTGGCCCGGGATGTCGGAGCCGTCGTAGTAGTACTTGTTGTCCGGGTTGAGGATCGGCATGACCAGGATGAACGGGAGGTTCTTGCCTGCTGCGGCGCCCTGGGCTATGGCCTCCTGGAGGCCCAGCTTCGGCAGGGTCGCCCAGTAGTTGTCGGCGTTCCCGTTGCCTCCGGGGAGTGCGATCATGACCGGGAAGGCGCTCTTCGCGTACTCGGGGCGGTCGTACTCCTTGGGCGTCCACACCCAGACGCTGCCTTCGAACCCGGACTTGGCGCCCTTGATCCGGGCCTTGGATATGCGGGTGCCGTCGTCCAGTTTGACCGTCTGCTTGAAGTCGGCGAAGGGACCCGTGGGGAGGGACACGTCCGGGTCCGCGCTCGGCGCGGCTGCCTGCTTCCCGCTGCCGGTCTCCTTGCCCTTCTCCGTTCCGGTGGAGGGCTTCGCGTAGCTGACGGATTCGCCGTTCCCGTCGAACCAGTCCGTCGTCCAGTAGATCAACCCGGCGCAGGAGCCGGCGAGCAGGGCCACGGCCACCGCGGAGCCGATCCACACCTTCCTGCGGGATCGCCTCGGCTGCTGCGACTGCGAGTAATCGTGCACGAACTTCGCTCCGAACGGTGCGGCTGCCCTGGGTGGGCAGAACTTGTGGGTCCTCCTCTTTGGAGGCGTTTCTCGACCGTCGGGTTGCAAAAATATGCAACAAATGTCGTTTAGGCTTCAAATGAGTGTGCCCAAGCCGCCGTCCCCCGCCGCCGCGGCTCACCGCGCACGCCGCAGGACGCAGGACACAGGAGGGGAGGTCGGGGAAAATCGCTGGTGGGACCTCGCCTGCCTCCGGCTATCCTGCCTCGTCCTGTACAGGCCAAGGAGGGTCACCCACCATGAGCGGCGCCACTTCGTCCTTTCCCGAGCGGATCGAGATATCCGGGGAAGGTCTCGTCCTGCGCGACTGGACCGAGGCGGACCTGGCCGCGATGCCCGAGCTGTTCGACCACGCCGACATCGCCTACTGGACGCCCATCGTCTCGCCCTTCGACGCTGCCGCCGCCGACGCACGACTGGTCCGGAGCCGGCGGCTCCGGGCGGAGGGCACGACCATCCTGCTCGCCATCACCGTCGACGGTGGCGCGCCGCTCGGCGAGGTGATGCTGCGGCGCGCTCCCGAAGGCACGGAGCTCGGGTACGCCGTCGGCCCGGCGCACCGCGGCCAGGGGCTTGCGGCGCGGGCGGTGCGGGTGATGGCCTCGTACGCCTTCGAGCAGCTGGGTGCCGAGCAGGTGATCCTGGAACTGGAAGCCGAGAACGCGGCCAGCGTCGCCGTCGCCACCAGGGCGGGCTTCAGGCTGCTCGACGTGCCGCTCATCACGGGTGAGGAGAAGGGGCGGCCCTACTCCCTCCAGACCTGGGGTCTGGACCGCCCCTGACCCGGTTCGCGCGCGCACGCCTGGTCCGGCTCGGCAGGGGCACTCGTGATGGGTGTGATCAAGCCAAATTCTCGCCACCTGATCGGCTCGGCAGGACCTAGAGTGTGCGCGTGACCGAGCAGAACCCCGAACTCATCGCCGGCCGGTACCAGCTGGTCGAACGCATCGGCCAGGGTGGTATGGGCCGGGTGTGGCGTGGCCTCGACCAGCACCTCTTCGGACGTGAGGTGGCGGTCAAGGAGATCCTTTTCCCGCCAGGCATGGAGGCCGCCGATCGCACAGCGCTGCTCCGGCGGTTCATCGGCGAGGCTCGCGCAGCGGTCACCCTCAGCCACTCCGGGATCATCACGATCCATGACGTCGTGGAGCACGAGGGTGCCCCCGTCATCGTGATGGAGTTGGTCCGCGGGCAGTCCCTGGCCGCTGTCCTCCGCAGCGGGGGGCGACTGCCCGTCCAGCGGGTGGCCGAGATCGGCGCCGCCGTGCTCGACGCGCTGGCCGAGGCGCACAGGGCGCGGATCATCCATCGTGACATCAAGCCGGACAACGTGCTCCTGGCCAAGGACCGCGTCGTCCTGACCGACTTCGGCATCGCCCACCTCGCGGACGCCACGACCAAGCTGAGCCACAGCGGGATCGTCATCGGCACGCCGCACTACATGCCGCCGGAGCAGCTGGAGGGCAAGCGCCCGACCCCCGCCAACGACCTGTGGGCGCTCGGCGCGACCCTGTACCACGCCGTCGAGGGGCACCCGCCGTTCGATGCGGAGGGGCTCCGTGCCCTCGCCGTGGCGGTCTTCACCCGACCCCATCGGCCGGCGGTCCACGCCGGCCCGCTCGCACCCGTGCTGGACGCACTCCTCACCAAGGACCCCGCGCAGCGCGTGAGTGCCGGCGAAGCGGCCGCGATGCTGGCATCCGTACTGCGGTCCTCCGCGCCCGGCCCCCGCGGATCCGCCTCCGAGCCGGCTTCCCCGCGCACTCCCGACCCGCGCACTCCCGACCCGCGGTCGACCCCCGTACCGGCACCGGACGCCGGGACGCCCGCTCCCGCTCCAACGGCGCCGGAGCAGCAACCGCCGTCGACGACGCCGTCACCGCAGACCCGGACGGTCCTGGACTCCGGATCCGCAGTGGGCGCCCCGCAGCGCCCCCTGCCGGCCCGGCCGACCGCCCCGCCCGTGCCCCCTGCCGAAGGGCCGGTCACGCAGGGGGGCACCCCCGGGAGGGGAGACGGCGAGCGGGCGTCCACCCGGCGGCGGCCCCCCACCCGGCGCTCCGTGGTCCTGGCCGCCGTCCTCGCCACGCTCGCCACGGGCTCCGTCCTCACCTGGACCCTCACCCGTGACGAGGACACGCATCACGGGCGCGGGGCGGGCGGCAGCGGGTCGGCGGCTTCCTCCACCACCGTGGTGATCGGGGTGGACGCACCGCTCAGCGGCGGGCTGTCCTCCATGGGCGTCGGCATCAGGAACTCGGCCGAGCTGGCGGCCAGGACCGCCAACGAAACCGGGCACGTCCCCGGGGTGAACTTCGAGATCAAGGCCCTGGACGACGCGGCCGACCCCGCCAAGGGTGCGTCCAACGCCGCCCGCTTCGTGTCCGACGAGCAGGTCGTGGGAGTGGTCGGCCCCCTCAACTCCGGCGTCGCCAAGACGCTGGTGGCGCCGCTCTCCCGGGCGAACATGGCCGTCGTGTCGCCGGGCAACACCGACCCGGTGCTCACGCTGGGACCCGCCTGGGCCTCCGGCACCAGGACGCGTCCCTACCCCACCTACTTCCGCACCATCGCAACGGACGTCGACCAGGGGCCGTTCGCCGCCCGGTACCTGCACGGCGAGGCGAAGAAGACCAAGCTGTACGTGGTGAACGACGCGAGTGCCCACGGCACCGCCCTCACCTCGGGTCTCACGGCCGAATTCACGAAGCTCGGCGGGACCGTCGTGGGTACCGAGCAGGTCGATCCCGCGGAACGCGCCTTCGCGGGCCTTGCAGAAAGAGTGCGGTCCTCGGGAGCGGAAGCCGTCTACTTCGGTGGGTACTACGACACCGCAGCACCGCTCTCCCAGCAGCTCGAGCAGGCGGGCGTCACCGTCCCCCTGATGGGGGGCGACGGCATCTTCGACCAGCAGTACCTCACGACGAACCCGAAGGCCGAGGGCGACCTCGCGACCAACATCGGCGTGCCCGCCGAGGGATCGGCGGCCGGCCAGGACTTCCTCGCCCGGTACCGGAAGGCGGGCTATCCGGAAGCGGCCGGCTGGTACGGGCCGTACGCGTACGACGCGACCTGGGCCCTCATCGAGGCGGTGAAGACGGTCGTGACGGCCAACGGCGGCTCCCTCCCCGGCGACGCCCGGGCGAAGCTGCCACCGGCCGTGGCGCGGCTGGATTTCGGCGGAGTCACCGGCCGCGTCGCCTTCGACGGGAGCGGCGACGCAGTCACCCGTCAGCTGACGGTGTACGCGGTGACCGGCGGCAGTTGGGCGTCCGTGACGAGCGGACCGGCCGCACGCTGAACCCGACGGGGCAGACCGTCCGCGCATGCCGGAGGCGGCGACAGATGTCGATCCGTCACCGCCCCCGGCCGTCAGGCGGGCTGGAACGCCCGGACGCCCGTCATGCCCGTGTCGCTGCTCAGTACGACAGGTCCTTCTGGTCCGTGATCAGACGACCGGCGATGTGCAGGTTGCCGTCGGAGTCGAGCACGGCGATGATCTTCTTCGTCGAGCCGTGGTGGGTCGTGAAGTAGATCTTGTCCGCCTCTTGGGAGCTGGAGTAGTTCGTGTTCACCGACAGCTCGATGCTCACCGGGGAGCTGATGAGCACGTCCTTCTTGGGCGAGTTCGGGTAGGTCTGGTTCTGCCGCAGCTTGATGCGGCCGTGGGTGTCACCCTCGTCCCAGTCCGACGCCAGTCCGAGATCGATCTCAGCCATGAGGCTTCCCCTCGAGTTGGGCGGGCTGTTTCCGCCTCGCGGGCTCCGGCCGCGTCGTTCCGTGCAAGAAGCCCGTCAGGACGTGCCCGCTCCCCAGTGAAAGAACTTCCTCGGTCGGGTGACAGCGGCATCACCCGAACCGATCAAAAGCCTATACAGCTCGGTCATCTGTAGGGATCAAACTTCAAAAACGTTCACTTCGTATCGGAAGTGACCATTCTTGATCGAGTCGGCTGTGGCGTCTGCTTTTCGTGGTGTGCCGTTTGTGCCGGGCGGCCCGAGGGATTCGGCGGCCGTAACCCGGCGGAGGTCGCGCAGGCTGCCGGCGCTTCGAGCGGCTCCGTCCACCACCGCTCCCAGGGGCGCCGGGCTCGTGCACTGGTCCCATGGAACGGCCTTGCGCAGGTCAGCGCGGAAGACGGCGAACCGTGAACAGCCGTCAGCGGAAGCCGTTGAAGTGCGCAGGAGTCCGGCAGGTCAACAACCACGCATAGCGCCACGCATCCCGCGCTGAACCGCGGCAATTGGCCCATGCGGCTGGAGACGGAAGTACCCACGGTGTTGCCAGAGCCTTCTCGTACCTCGGGCGCGATGAACGACCGGGCGAGTTCGATCGCCCTGCTGTAACACGCCCGGCGCACAGCGGCGCCCCGCCCGGCTCCGAAGACTGCCGGGCGGGGCGCCGCAGCATGGATGCGGGCTACCCGCGTCTTCTCCGTCGGATGGAGCCGGAAGCGCACGATCACCCACGCCGATCTCAGGGTGTGGAGCCGAGGGCGCGTCGGGCGTCCAGCCAGACCCGCTCGAACTCCTCCGCCGAAATCTCACCGCCCCGCCGCGCTCCGTCCCGAATCGTGAGCCGGCCTTCGGCGATCGCACCGTATCGCTGCTGGTAGCGGCTCATCGTGTCGATGTCCGACCGCTCCTGGAACCGCAGCACCTCGTCCAGGGAGGCGGCGGTCACCGGAGTGCCGTCACGGCCGCGCAGATCCACCTGCCGTGTTACTTGCCCTCCCCCGTCGCCTTCGAAGTACTGCCACAGATCGAGGTCTTCGTCGGACACGCGGATCCACATCGGCATACAGCCATGCTTGCGCAGCCTCCCGACCGGAACCAGCACACACGCCGCTCCCGCGGTTCTGCAGAGCGGAGTGGGAGGACCACGGCTGACCCACGCCACGGCTCTCCAGCTCCCGCTCGCTGTGAACGGGCGCCTCAGCAGACTGTTGCGCCCAGATCTCCGCCACCGCGTCGGCCACGTCCTTGGAGGCGATCGGCTGGATCGGCGTGCTGGGCAACCGGACGGTGTCGCCGTCGGTGGTCCAGGACAGGACGGCGGCCACGAACTCCATGAACTGCGTTGCCCGGACGATCGAGTAGGGGATGGGCCCGGCCGCGAGGACGTCCTCCCGGAGCACCTTGGCCCGGTAGTAGTCCAGCTCCGGAACCTGGTCCGCGCCGACGATCGAGAGGATGACGAAGTGGCCGACGCCGCCTTTCCGGGCCGCGGCCACAAGGTTGTCCATCGAGGTCTGGAAGAAGGCCGCAGAGGCGTCGTCGAAGGTCGGGGAGTTCGTCAGGTTGACGACGACGTCGGCTTTCGCCACCGCCTCGTCCAGTCCCTGGCCGCTGATGACGTCAACTCCGGTGGACTGTGCGTGGGGTACCGCCTCGTGACCGGCGGCGTTGAGAATCTTGACGATCTGCGGTCCGATCAGCCCGGTACCACCGATGACTGCGACCCTCATGACGCGCCTTTCGTCGGGATGTGCATCCGTTACAGGACACATGATCCCGAAGTGATCGCATTCGGCCTTGTATGTAAAGCGGAAGACACAATGCGAACAATTGTCCGAGCGGTCCTCCGGCTCGCTGCGCCGGCATCAGGGGGCGATCTAACATGAAAGACCAGTTCTCTTCGAACCCCGCACCTGCCCACGGCGAAACGGTAGGGAGGCCGGCATGGAGTTCGGGAACGGAGCCGGGCGAGTGGACGGCTCACGCTATCTGCCGATCTCCGAGCACGGCCTGATCGGTGATCTCCGCACTGCCGCGCTCGTCGGGACCAACGGCACGATCGACTGGTACTGCTGCCCGCGCTTCGACGCGCCGAGCGTGTTCGCCTCGATCCTTGACGCCGACCGGGGCGGATCCTTCGAGCTGGCCGCCGACGTGCCGACGCGCACGCGGCAGTTCTACTTCCCCGACACCAACGTGCTGATCACGCGGTTCTACGCCGCTGACGGGGTGGCGGAGATCCAGGACTTCATGCCGGTCGTCGACGAGTCGCGCGAGACGGCCCGGCACCGGTTGATCCGCCGGGTGATATGCGTTCGGGGGACCCTTCCGTTCGCGGCGCGGATAGCTCCTCGCTTCGGCTACGGCACCGAGCGGCACACCGTACGCGCGCAAGCCCATGAGGCCGTCTTCGAGTCTCCGTCGATCTCGCTGGCGCTGACCTCCACCGCGCCGCTCGAGTGCGACGGCACGGACGTGTGGTCGCACTTCAAGCTCCTCGAAGGCGAGTCCGTGGTGTTCGCCCTCGACAAGATCAGCGATGACGTCCGCCCGCGGGCCTGTCCGCGCGCCGAGGCGGAGGAACAGTTCGAGGCGACGGTCAGGTTCTGGGGCCGGTGGTTGGGCCGCTCGCGCTACCGCGGCCGGTGGCGGGAGATGGTGCACCGCTCCGCGCTGGCGCTGAAGCTGCTCACCTACGTGCCGACCGGTGCGATCGTGGCTGCTCCGACGACCAGCCTGCCCGAGCAGCTCGGCGGTGAGCGCAACTGGGACTACCGGTACGTATGGGTCCGCGACGCCGCCTTCTGCGTCTACGCCATGCTCCGCCTGGGCTTCACCTCGGAGGCCGAGGCGTTCATGGGCTTCCTGTCCGACCGGGGCATCCTGCGGGGCGCCGGACCCACCGGTCCGCTGCAGATCATGTACGGCATCGACGGGCGGAGCGAGCTGCCGGAGTCCGAGCTGCCCCACCTCGAGGGGTACCTGGGATCGGCTCCGGTACGGGTGGGCAACGCCGCCACCAAGCAGCTCCAACTGGACATCTACGGAGCACTGATCGATTCCGTCTACCTGTACGACAAATGGGGGCAGCCCATCAGCAGCGATCACTGGGACGAGGTCGGCACCGTGGTCGACTGGCTCTGCGACCACTGGGACCAGCCCGACGAGGGCGTCTGGGAGACCCGGGGCGGCCGGAGGAACTTCGTCTACTCGCGGTTGATGAGCTGGGTGGCGATCGAACGGGCCGTCCGGATGGCCAACCGGCGTGGCCTGCCGGCCGACCTCTCCCGCTGGCAGCAGAGCCGGGACGCGATCTACCGGCAGATCATGCGACAGGGCTGGTCGGCCACGCGCGGGGCGTTCGTCCAGGGGTTGGGGGACGACGTACTGGATGCATCCGTGCTGATGATGCCGATGGCCAAGTTCATCTCACCCACCGACCCGAAGTGGCTCTCGACCCTGGACGCGCTCGCCGCCGATCTGGTCTCCGACTCCCTCGTCTACCGCTACGATCCGACGGCCAGCCCGGACGGCCTGCGGGGTGCAGAGGGCACGTTCTCGATCTGCTCCTTCTGGTACGTCGAGGCGCTCACCCGCGCCGGACGCCTGGAGGAGGCCCGACTGGCCTTCGAGAAGATGCTCACCTACGCCAACCACGTCGGCCTCTACGCCGAGGAGATCGGCCGGACCGGAGAACAACTCGGCAACTTCCCCCAGGCGTTCACCCACCTCTCGTTGATCAGCGCCGCCTTCAACCTCGACCGTGCCCTCGGCTGAGCCCACCGGCGGCCGGGCGGCGCCCGTGTTCCCGTCGCAGCGGGCGGCAGCGGCCGTCGGCGTACAGGTGGAGGCCGGTGGGAACCCGCCGCGCCAGCGGCCCGGGCCGTGGGGCTACGCCGACTGCCGATGTGTCGTCGGGGGCGAGGTCCCCGGCCGGTTCCGCCGCGCGAGCGGATAGCTACAGCACGTGAGATCCGGGCGCTCCTGCGGTGACCCGTCCCACAGGAGCCACGTCACATACGAGACGCGTTAGTAGCTCCTCAGGCACCCGATCTCGCCCACCTATGCCGGCCCCACCTGCACGGATCTCTCCGCCACTGCCGTCGCCGCAGAAGGCCGAGACCACGGGGGTGCCTAGTAGGCGGGGTCGTTGCCAGGCCGTGGGGGCGTCGGTAGAACTGGATGCGTCGCCAGCCGGCACGGGTTCCCCGGGCCGCAGACGAACCCCTCTCCCTCGCGTGAGTGGCTCACGCATGTCCCCGGCATGCCGCGATCGTCCTTGTCCCCTACGGAAGGCTTTCCGTGTCCCGCTCCGTCATCCGCCGCATCGCCGCTTCCAAGAAGACCCTCGCGGGTTCCGTCGTCGCCCTGGGTGTCGCCGGTTCCATGCTCGCCACGGTTCCCGCCCAGGCGGCCCCGACGAGCGCCAAGGCGATCGCCCAGCAGATGATCAAGGACCCGGCGCAGTTCGCGGCCTTCGACAAGATCGTCTCCCATGAAAGCGGCTGGAACCACACCGCCACGAACGCCTCCTCGGGCGCGTACGGCCTGGTCCAGGCCCTGCCGGCGTCGAAGATGGCCTCCGCCGGTGCCGACTGGAAGACCAACCCGGCCACGCAGATCAAGTGGGGTCTGGACTACATGAACTCCCGCTACGGCTCCCCGGTCCAGGCCTGGAACTTCTGGCAGGCCAACCACTGGTACTAAGCCGGTCACCAGCTGCAGACACGACACGCCACGACGCTCGGCCGGATCCTCCCGGACGGGCGTCCCGGCGTATCCGGCGAGGACCGGTCGCTCATGCCGGTTTCCAGTGCCTGGGTGGCGGGTGGCCCAACGCTGGGCGGTGGACGGCGGACCCGGCAGCGTTCAGCGGCCTGCCGCAGCGGGCCGGTGAGGCGGCGGGGAACCGCCCAGGCAGGTGGTGGCCGGCCGGCCGGCACCTCAGGGGTGCCGGGGTAGCACTGGTCGATCCCCGCCCGTTGTGCCTAGGGTGGAATGACCGGAAAGAGGACCTACGTGCACCAACACGGCGAAAAGGGCAGTCCGGACATCGAGGTCGATGCCCGGAGCGGTACGGCCGTGGTCCGCCCGCACGGCGAGATGGACATCTCCCGTGCCCAGGCCTTCCGCCAGGCGCTGTTCGAGGCGCTGGCCGGTGAGCCGCGCCTGAGTGACGTGGTGGTCGATCTGCAGTACTTGTCCTTCTGCGACTCCTCGGGCCTGAACGTTCTGCTGGACGCCCGGACCGCGGTCGCCGCAACCGGCCAGCGCCTCTTTCTGGCGGCCCCACGAGAACAGTTCCTGCGCCTCCTGGAACACACCGGCACCCAGCACCTGTTCACCATCGAGCCCGCGCCGCCGTTCTGAGCAAGGGCCCCTCCGCCAGGCGGCTTCCCGAGCAGTCCTCCTCCGCAGCGATGGCGATCACGTCCCGGGGGCGGACCCGCCGTCGACCTCGGCCGGATTGCGGGCATCGCACCACCTGAGGCGGAACAATCCGTCACCATGGGTACACCGCCTGCCACCGGCTTGGAGGCCCGTTGATGGATGCCCGAGACATCGCCGACCTCGAGGACAAGGAGTACGAGGACCTGATCGTGGCGAACTCCCACCCCCCGGCCCGCGACCCCGAGGTGTGGACGGCTCTGACCCACCCGGACAACCTGGCGCGCACGTACGACATCATCACCAACGTCCACCAGCGCGCTGGCAACGTGCTGCGCAAGCGCAAGGCGGAGCGCGAGCTCTTCCAGACGGAGTGCTTCTCCCGCGGCGAGGCGGGCAAGCGGGAGTGGTTCGCCACCCGCGCCGAGTACGAGAGCTGGCGCAAGCGGGCGGCCAACTTCCACCAGATGATCCAGCGGGCGATCTCCGAACTGGGCAAGGTGCAGCGCTCGGTGAATCGGTCTGCCAACCACCGGCTCGCACAGGAGCAGCGCGAGACGCTGCGCAGGCTCGCCCTCGCGGTCCACCGGCACCAGGCGGACCACGCCAGGGAGGGCGGTATCGCCGCGCAGAGCGACTACGAGCTGTGGCGGATGCTGGACCGGCTGACCGTACCGGTCGGCGCCGAGCAGGAACAGGTAACGCTCCGCACCATGCTCGACATCTACTGGAGCGACGTGCTGCCCGTGGACGAGGGTGAGGGGCGGCGCGCGGAGGCGGAGCTCGCCATGCGGTCCGCGCCGGCGGGCAAGTCCGGCCGGTACGGGGGAGTGCCGAGGGCGCGGCACGTCCACAACGACAAGGAACTGGCCTGACCGAATCGGGCGCACTGCGCCGTGTCCACGTCGACGTCTCACCCGGCTTCTGCACCAGGCCGTCGGCAACGGTGACGCCGCAACACCCGGGCTCGTGATGCGTGGCGTCTGCGTCACACCAGCGCCGCGCCGCCGTCTACCGCGAGCGTGGTGCCGGTGACGTAGGCGTTGGACAAGACGAAGAGATAGGCCGCCGCGGCTTCCTCGGCAGTGCCCACACGCCGCGTGAGCAGCTCGGCTCCGGCGCCCTGGAGGAAGGCCTCCGGGTCCGGGACGCTGCCGTCCCACAGCTCGGTGCGGATCACACCGGGCTGGATCACGTTGACCCGCAGAGGGGCGAGTTCGACGGCGAGTGCCCGGGACAGGGCCTCGATGCCGCCGGTGATCCCTGACGTGAGCGCGGTTCCGGACAGGGGGCGGATCGCGAGGACGCCGGAGCTGAAAGTGATCGAGCCGCCGTCGCGCAGACGCGGTGCAGCGTACTTGGCGGAGAGGAACGCGCCCCAGAACCGGCGCTCGAAGACGGCCCTGGCCTCCTGCGGGGTGGTCTCGACCAACGGCTTGATCAGCAGAGATTCGCCCGCGGTGTAGACGAGGTGGTCGAACTCCCCGACCTGCTCGAAGAACGCGGCGATGGCGTCGCCGTCGGCGACGTCCAGGCGGCGGCCTTCGGTCGGCTCGCCCAACCGCTTCGTCGCGGCGGCCACGCGGTCCTGACTGCTGGAGGCGACCACGACGTCCGCGCCAGCCGCCGCGGCCTGTTGGGCTACTGCGAAGCCGATGCCGGAGGTTCCACCGATGATCACGATCTTCTTGCCGGCCAGAGACATGGGATCCGTTCCTTCGTCGATGCGGTGCCGGGGTTCGGCACCGCCATGGCAAGAACGTACGCCTCCACATCGAGACGATGAATGACTTGAAGTCTCGATTCCCTGTCATATCGTCTCGCGTCGCAGGCGCTAGAGTAGCGCTGTGGACATCCTGAGCGACACACTCGAAGTCCTGCGCACGGGACGCCCGATGGTGACTCGCACCGACGCGCACGCCCCGTGGGCCCTGAGGTTCCAACCCATCTCAGGAGCCGGATTCCATCTGGTCCTGGAAGGTCACTGCCACCTGCTGCCACCGCACGGCCAACCCCTCGCGCTCGGACCCGGCGACATCGCGTTCCTGCGACGCGGCAGCGGACACGTGCTGTGCGATGTGCCGGGCCGCGATCCGGTGGACTTCGTACCGGAGCGCGTGGACCGTTCCTCGCCGATCGGCCGGGTCACCGTGGACGGACCAGGGCCGCACACGGTGCTGGTGTGCGGCGCGTACGCGATCGACGTCGATCGCCCGCATCCACTGTTCAGCGATCTACCGGAGGTCATCCACCTCCCCGCGGTTCCGGGCCGCCACCCGGCACTGCGCTCGGCGGTCGATCAGCTGTGCGCCGAGTTCCACGCGCCGCAGCCGGGCTCCGATGCGGTCGTCACGGCGCTCGTCGATCTGCTGCTGCTGTACATCCTCCGGTCGTGGTACGCCGAACTGCCGAAGGAGCGGACCCGGGGTTGGGCGGCCGCGCTGACCGACCCGGCAGTCGCCCCGGCCCTGAAGGCGATCCACGACGATCCCGGCCGTCCGTGGACCGTGGAGTCGCTGGGCACCCGCGCCGGTCTGTCCCGTGCGGCGTTCGCCCGCCGCTTCGCCTCGGTGGTCGGCGAGCCGCCGCTGACCTACCTGACCAACTGGCGGATGGCCACCGCGGCGCGGTTGCTGCACCGATCGCCGGCCCCGCTGAGCACGATCGCGCAGCAGACGGGGTACACGTCGGAGTTCGCCTTCGCCAAGGCCTTCAAACGGCACTTCGGATCGCCGCCGGGGGCCTACCGCAAGCAGGTCGAGACGGCAGGCGACGTAGCGACGCCGATACAACTGACGGTGACGGCCGGGCCATCGCGGTGACCGGCGACGAGGCCTACGGACAGGCCCCGGCCTGCGGGGCGGGCTGGAGCCCGCGGGGTCGGGTACGGCCGGCGGTGTCCTGCGCGACCAGAGTGCGATCCACCAGGGCCGCACGGCGACCCGCGGGGACGAGGCCGCCCCTCGCCTACCCGCCTCGGCCCGGACAACGTCCGCACCGGTGACGCCCGGGCGTTGCTCATCCGCATCGACGGCGCCTGACCAGACGGGCCGCGGCGCCGAGGGGAGGTCGGACGGAAGGGCGCGCGGTGCGGAGGGCCGCCCGTTCCCGTTGAGTTCCGGCGTCCCCGCGGCACAGACGGGCGAGTCGGCCGACCGACTCGGGGCTGCGGCGAGCGGCGGCGTCGTGGCGGTATCGCCGGAGCAACTCCGCCACGACGAACGTTGCGTGCTGCCGGACCCCGGAGCCCCCGTCTGACCCGACCGGCGGGCCGTGGCTGCCCGAGCGGGTGAGGCGGGTCGCGAGACCGGTCAGGAATCGAGAAGCCCCGGCCGCCGCGCAGCCCCTAGCGTGACGGTCATGGCAACCAACGCTTCCACCTCAGCCCCCACGTCCCTCGCGTCCGTCACCCTGGAGGTGGCCGATCCCGAGGCCGCGCGCCGCTTCTACACCGCCTTCGGCGTGGACACGTACATACGCCTGCGGGCCTCGGAGGCGCACTCCGCCGGGTTCCGCGGCTTCACCCTCGGGCTCACGGTGTCCAACCCGGCCACCGTCGACGGCTTCCTCCGCGCGGCCGTGGACGCCGGCGCCACCGTCCTCAAGCCCGCCGCGAAGTCACTGTGGGGCTACAGCGGCGTCGTCCAGGCCCCCGACGGGACGATCTGGAAGATCGCGACCTCGGCGAAGAAGGACACCGGCCCCGACACCCGCGACATCGACGAGATCGTCCTGCTGCTCGGCGTCGAGGCCGTGAAGGCCACCCGGCAGTTCTACGTCGACCGGGGCCTGACCGTGACCAAGAGCTTCGGCGGCAAGTACACCGAGTTCGCCGCCCACGCCTCCAGCCCCGTCAAGCTCGCCCTGTACAAGCGACGCGCCCTGGCCAAGGACCTCGGCGTCCCCGCCGACGGCACCGGCTCGCACCGCATCACCCTCGGCAGCACCACCGACACCTTCACCGACCCCGACGGGTTCGTCTGGGAGACCGCCGCGTAACCCACTCTTCTGGCCTGGCTGCGCCGTATGGTCGTGCCCACTGCGCGGGAAGACCGCGGGAGGCACGGAAGGGAAGTCCGATGGAACACACCACACCCCAGGGGTACACCTCCGTGGCACCGTGGGTGGTCACCGACGACACGGGAGCGCTGCTCGACTTCGTCGCCGCTGCCTTCGACGGTGAGGAACTGGCCCGGGTGGCCGTGGAGGACGGCACCATCGGACACGGGGAGATCCGCATCGGCGACACGGTCGTCCTGGCCTTCGACCGTCGCCCCGACTGGCCCGTGATGCCCTCGCTGCTGCGTGTCTACGTCCCTGACGCGGACGCGGCGGTGGCGGCTGCCGTGGCGCACGGGGCGGAGGTGATCACCGTGGTGGGCGACAACGCATGGGGGGACCGCGGCGGCCGCGTCCGCGACCCGTTCGGGAACATCTGGTGGGTGATGAGCCACGTCGAGGACGTCGACCCGGACACGGCGTGGCAGCGCATGTCCGAGCCGAAGTACGTCGAGTCGATGCGCGTGGCACAGCGGACGCTCGACACCGCGCTCAGCGGGCGCGCGTCCGGGATTTCCCGTGCCCCGCTGCGGCCGGCCGACTGACGCCCCCTGTCGCGCGGGTGGCGCTTCCGTGTCACGGCCGCCCGCCGCGCACGGCGCCCGCGGAAGGGCGCAGCTCCTCTAGCGCAGGCTGCTGAAGAAGGCGCGTACGTCGCCGACGACGGTGACACCAAGCGCCGCGTCCGTGCCGGTATCGCCTACCTGAACCGGGCCTAACCGGAGGCGGGCCGGGCGGCTGAGCCCCCGTACGACGGGCACGTGAGGCGTCGCGGCGCCGGCTCGGGGGTCGACGGGCTTCCACCACACCGGTGTCGACGTGCCCGGATCGGGCCGCCGAGCCGGTGGTGTCGGCGGCCTGTCGGTGGCTTGTCGGGGCTGTCGCTGCGATGTCGGTGGGGGCTGACACCTTTCGAGAGGTCGAGCCGGGTACCCATCCGGCTCGGAGTTCGAGGAGGGGATCTGTCGTGCATGACGTAGTGATCGTGGGGGCCGGTCCGGTCGGTCTGGCCCTCGCCTGCGAGCTCGGCCTCGCAGGGTGTTCCGTACTGGTACTCGAACGGGAGCCAGGGCTCGGCTCCCCGCTCCGGGCGGCCCCGCTCGGGAGGCGGGGGCTGTCCGCCGCGTCGGTCGAGGCGTTCTACCGACGCGGCATGCTGGAACCGCTGCTGACGGCCTCGGGCGTCCAAGAGGTGTTCGGTGCGGCCCCCGCAGCGGGTGCGCCGTCACGTCCTCGGTTCTTCGGACACTTCGCCGGCATGATGCTCGACGGGGCCCGGGTCGACGTCGACGCCCTGCCGTTCCGGTTGCCCGGCCCGGCACTCGAAGCCGTGATGACGGACCTCGAAGCGGTCGAGACGGTGCTGTCCGAGCAGGCGTCCAGGCTCGGAGTGGACATCAGGCGCGGCGTCACGGTCTCGGCCGTCTCGCAGAACGGGGAGAGCGTGGTCGCGCAAGCCGGCGCGGACGCGTACGAGGCGCGCTGGCTCGTCGGCTGCGACGGCGGACGCAGTACGGTGCGCAGGCTCGCGGGCTTCGACTTCGTCGGTACCGAGCCGCAGTTCACCGGCTACACCATGCAAGCGACGCTCGCCGATCCCGAGAAGCTGCGCCCCGGCTTCCACCTGACGCCGACGGGCATGTACATCCGGATGCCCACCGACGGGCACATCGCCATGACGGACTTCGACGGCGGTGCGTTCGACCGCTCGAAGCCGCCGACCCGCGACCACCTCCAGGCGGTGCTGCGCCGTGTGTCCGGCACCGACGTGACCATCCGTACGGTCCACATCGCCTCCAGCTTCACCGATCGGGCGATGCAGACGACGGCCTACCGGCAAGGACGCGTCCTCCTCGCTGGCGACGCCGCGCACATCCACTCGCCCCTCGGCGGCCAGGGGCTGAACACCGGCATCGGCGACGCCGTGAACCTGGGGTGGAAGCTCGCCGCGACCGTGCACGGCCACGCGCCGGACCGGCTTCTCGACACGTACGCCGACGAGCGCCATCCGATCGGTGCGGCGGTGCTCGACTGGTCGCGCGCCCAGGTGGCGACCATGAGGCCGGACCCGTACGCCCAGGCGATCCAGGCAGTGGTTCGCGATCTCATCGGGACCCGTGACGGAGCGACCTACGTGTTCGAGAAGCTGTCGGGATCGTGGATCCGGTACGACCTCGGCAGCGACCATCCGCTGGTCGGCCGCAGCGCCCCTGACTTCCGTCTAGAGGACGGCACCCGCCTCGGCGACCTCATGGTGGACGGCCGGGGCGTCGTGCTCGATTTCAGCGTCGGACAGCGCCTGCAGGCTTCGGCGACGGGCTGGGAGCGCCGGATACGGTACGCGGCCGGGACGGCGAGGAACGACCTCGGGTCAGGTGCCGTGCTGGTGCGGCCCGACGGTGTGATCGCCTGGGCAGGTGATCGGGAACCTGATCGGGAGGAGTTCGAGCGGGCCGCGAGCCGTTGGTTCGGTGCTCCGGCCGCGGCCGGACCCACCGGCTCCGCCCACCCCGGACCCGCACCCCTGCACACAGGTTCCGGTCGGCCGTGAGCCCGCCCGCGAGCGCCTCAGCGAGAAGGAGTGACGGTGGCCATTGCCTCAGCCCTTGCGGGTGAGGATCCCGGTTTGCTTCCCCGCCTGGTAGCGGACCCGGTTGTCGTCCAGAGCGGTGAGCGTCTGCTCGCCCACGCTGTGGCACCTGCCGCTGGGGATGCTTTCGGTGACGACCGTGTCGAGTTCGACCGTGTCCGCGCCGGCGCCCAGAAGGGTGCCCGCTCCTCTGCACTGGACGTTGCCGCTGGTGGTGCGTGTGGTGACCACCTCGTCGCCGACCTTCCCCTGCCGGATGGTCAGGCGTCGTTGTAGCTGCACGGAGCCGTCGTCCACGGTTCCCTCCCACACCCCGAGAAACACCGTCGGTATGGCTCCCATGGAGGAGGACGCGGCGAGAGGGGGCGCCGGCGACGGGGTGGGTGCCGGATTTCCCTGCGCGGTGGTGTGTGGAGTCCGGGCTGGGGGAGGGCTGGAGCCAGGAGACTTGGTGGAGGTGGTCCACACGGTGGCCGCGATGCCCAAGACCGGGATCACGATTCCGATCACCCACCAGGCCCATCTGGGTGGATCGCTTCCCGGACCGTCCGACTGCGGGTGTGCCTGCTCGGCTCGCGCCGGTTCCTCGTCACCTACGCCGCTCACGTCCCCCCACTCCTCCTGCGAGAGCAACAGTTGATCAAGGCTAACCAGAATCCAGGGGTACCGCGACGGTTCGTGGGGTTGCGTCCTTGGCAGTGGTGTTCGGGTTCCGCCCTGCTCCGGGGGTTCGTGCCGAAGGAGGGGGGCGGCGGCCCGGGCAGGCTTCGCCCGCTTCATCCTCGCGGCCCCGCTGGGGTGCTCACCGGGCAGCGCGCGTGCAGGCTGGTGCCCAGGACCGGAGTCGTCATCGGCCACGGCGCGGAGAGGAAGCCATGGGAGGGACGGGTGAGGCGAGCTCGGGCGGGAGTGGGTCCGGGCGGCTGCTGGCACGGTTGGCCGTGCTCGCCGCGGTGGGTTCGTTGGTCGTCCTGGTGATCGCTCTGGGAGACGGCGGGCTGGTCGTCGTCACGGCAGGGTTCCTCGGTCTGGTCCTCTGCTCCGTCGGGGTGTGGTGGTTCGTGACGCGTCGTGGGGCCGCGCGACTCCTCGGGGGGCTGCTCGCGACCGCGGCACCTCTCGCCGTCCTGGTGGTCTTCGCACACGACGGTCTATGGCTCACGGCGTTGGTCCTGTGCCTGTGCTGGGGTACGGCGCTGGCCTGCGCCCGGGCTGCGCTGCGCAGGACGAGTCCGGAGCGGTCGCGTCCGGCGGCGATCCCCGCCACCCGGCCGAAGCAGCCGGCCCTGATCATGAATCCGCAGTCGGGGGGCGGGAAGGTCGGCCGCTTCGGGTTGGTCGAGCGTGCCGAGGATCTCGGCGCGCGGGTCGTTCTGCTCGATCCGTCCGTGCCGGCCGATGTGGCCGCACTGGCCCGGGCCGCCGTGGCCGAGGGCGCGGACCTGCTCGGCGTTGCTGGTGGTGACGGGACCCAGGCCCTGGTCGCGGCCGTCGCCGCCCAGCACGGCCTGCCGTTCCTCGTGATCTGCGCCGGCACCCGCAACCACTTCGCCATGGACCTGGGCCTCGACCGCTCCGACCCCTCGCGCTGTCTCGACGCCCTGACCGACGGCGAGGAGCTCCGGGTCGATCTTGGTGAAGTCTCGGGCCGGCCCTTCGTCAACACCGTGTCCTTCGGCGTGTATGCCGATGTCGTACAACGGCCCGAGTACCGCGACGACAAGGCGGGTACCGCACTGGCCCTCATGCCGGACCTGTTGGTCGGCGAAGGGGCGCCGCGACTCGACGCGCAGGTCGACGGCACGGCGCTCTCGGCCCAGCAGGCTCTGCTGGTGAGCAACAACCCGTACGCCTTGCCCGACGGGCTAGGTCGCGGCGGCCGACGACCGCATCTCGACGACGGGCTACTGGGAGTGCTCGGCGTCCGGGTGGAGGATGCGGCGCAGGCGGCCGATCTGGCTGTGCGGGGCCCGCAGTCCACGGGGCTGACCGTCATGACCGCACAGCGCGTCGAAGTGACCGCCGACACCGACGAGATCCCCGTGGCGGTCGACGGCGAAGCACTGCGGATGCCCACCCCGGTCGTGTGCACGCTGCACCCGGGCGCGCTGCGGGTCCTGGTGCCGCGCGACCGTCCGGGCGTCGTCGTGCCCGGGCCGCCCGTGGACTGGCGGCGGGTCATCGACCTCGCGTGGGGGCGCATCCGACGGACCACGCCTTCGTGAACCGGTCGCCGTCAGATGGCCGACGCCCGTCCAGACGTTCAGCGCGAGCGGGAGGCGCCGCTCTGGATCAGTCCGGCGCCCCGGCGGCCGCCACAGCCGACATCCGTTGTCGCGGCTGCGGGCGGAGAAGACCACTCCCGCAGCGTTGGTGCGGCATCTTGCCCCGGTGTTTCCGCGGGCGCTTCCACCCATCGTGCAGGGAGGACACTCAATGCTCCGGGGACGTGCACAGCCATGAACAAGGGCAAACGGGACGGGTGCGCTGTCCGCCGGCGATGGCGAACTGCCTCGTGACAGGATCAGGCCGCGAGCGGGAGACGGTCCGCTCGAAGCCACCAAGGAAGGGCAGGGCATTGTGATGCGCGTGCCCCTCGAAGGCGGCGGTCGGCTCGTAGTCGTACCGACCCCGGAAGAGGCTGGTGCCCTCGCCGACGAACTCGGGAACGCGTCGTCGGCTGACGCGGCCCGTCGGTGAGACCGACCAGGAGGCCCTGTTCGCGGGCCCCTGGGCGGGACCTCGAACTACGGGAACGGGTCGGCCCGGTCGGGTGACCGTCCGGGCCGGCTGCCCCCTCCGGCCGGGAGGCTGGAGCTTCGCGATGTCCTTGTGCATCACGGCGGTGCTGTCGGAGTGGTAGGCGGCCAGGCGCACCTTGAACGGATGGCCCGCCGGGGCCTTGATGACGACCTCGCGCTGTGGTGTCGGCGGCGGCCTGGGTCGCCCCTCCCGCGAGCGTCGCAACCGATCGCGCGCACTCCATACGCGGGTCGCCCGCTCCCGCCTTCCATGTCCCGTCAGTTCGGGCCGTCGAAGGGGAGTTGACGTGAATCGGCGGTCGCGGGTGGAGGGGATGTCACCGGAGAGCCTGGTGCCGGCCGGGTGGCCGGGACCCCCTCCGCGATCAGGCGCTCGACAGCTCGACGACCGGCCGGCGCGCGTACTCCTGACCCGGGGCGCTCCCCCGGGAGCCGGTCCCCGACGTGTTGCGGTGCCTTCGCCGCAGGCGTCACAGCACGTCGGACGCGCTCTTCCGGGCGCGTTCCGCGGTTGCCGGAAGGTCCGGACCGCCGACCGGGGCAGCGGCGCGCAGCGCTTCCTCGACCCGGCGGTTGCTGGTCATGGTGGCCGTGACGGCCGTCATCGCCAGGAGGAGGCCGGCGGCGGCGTAGAGCGGGGTGCGGATGTCGTACGTGGTGGCCAGCCAGCCGCCGACGAGGGCCCCGAAGGGGGCGGCGCACATGGCCAGCATGCGGGAGGTGGAGGCGACCCGGCCCATGAGGTGGGGCGGGACGATCGCCTGCCGGAGAGAGGGCGCCAGCACCATCGTGGCACCCATGCCGGCCCCGCAGACGGCGAGCGCCAGCCCGGCCACGTACGGGTTCGGGGCAGCGGCAAGACCCAGGACGGCAAGCCCTTCGACGGCGGCCGTGCAGGTCAGCGCGGTGCCGGTGCCGAGCCGTCGGCCAAGCTGGGAGGCGATGCCCGCGCCGAGCAGACCGCCGGTGGCCTCCGCCGTGAGGAGCAGGCCGAAGCCGTAGGTGTCGATGCCGAGGCGGTCGTGCGCGAAGAGCGCGAGCACGGTCTCCACGGCGAGGAAGGCGACGTTCCCGACCGCCGGGCGGAGCGCGAGCCCGAGCAGCAAGCGGTCCCCGAAGACGTACGACGCCCCGGCCCGCGCCTGCCGGACCAACGACTCGCGGACCTCCGGCACCGGCCGGGGCACGGCGGGAAGGGACCGTACGAGCAGCGCGGAGAGCAGGAACGACCCCGCGTCGGCCAGCAGCGGAACCGCCCGCCCGAGCGCGAGCAGCGCACTGCCCGCAGGTGGCCCCGCGAAGCCGGACATGGCGGTCTGAGCTCCGCGCAGGCGGGAGTTGGCCCGTTCCAGGAGCGCGGGGTCGCGGCCGAGCAGATCCGGCAGATAGGCCGTGGCGGCCGTGTCGAAGAAGAGTCCGCCGAGGCCGAGCAGGAAGGCGACGGCCGCGAGCAGCGGAATGCTCAGCACGTCGAGCACGGCCGCTGCCGCCGGTAGCGCGAGCAGCACCGCACGCGCCGCGTCCACGACCCACATCGTGCGCCGACGGTCCCACCGGTCCACCAGCGCACCGCCGAGCACCCCGAAGAGCAGCCACGGCAGCGTCCCGGCGGCCGTGACGACGGCGAGTGCCATCGGATCCCGCGTCAACGTCAACGCGAGCAGCGGCAGCGCGGCATGCGACACCCCGTCACCCAGCGAGGACACCGTCTGTGCAGTCCACAGCCGCCCGAACCCGGTCGGCAACTTCCGCACCTCCGACGTCACTTGGCGCCCTCGTCGGCCTGCTCGCGCGATGCCGGGTGGAACAGCGCGAAGACGAGTGACGCGTCCGGCAGCGACGGATCGGACAGCTCCCGGTACTCGTCCGCCAGTGCCTCCAGCCGCGCCCCCAGTTGGGCGAACTGCTCGTCGGTGAGCCGCAGATGCGCCATCCGTACGTGCCGCTCACCCACTGGCGACGCCTCAAGGTCCGCCACCGCATGCCGCATCAGCACATCCGGCCCTCCCTCGCCGGGATCCGGCAGCACGATCGCCCGCGCGGCCATCGCGTAGTACCGCTCGGTGACACCCCGCACCTTGCGCGTGCGTACCACCTTCACCAGGCCGGCCCGCTCCAGCAGCCGCACGTGATAGCTGGAACTCCCCTTCGCGAGGCCCACCCGCTCGGCGATCTGCGTGATCGTCGCCGGCTCGAAGCGGAGCACGGCCATGATCCGGTGGCGCGTGCGATTGGAGACGGCGCGCAGCTGCTCGTCCGTGGTGACGTGAAACGTCTCGGGAAGATCATCGGTAGGCATGCGAGCAATGGTCAACGAATCTTGACCATTGCGCAAGGGAATTCGCCCGGTCCTCCAGAAGGGTGGGGAGGGGGTGACGGACGATGCCGCGTCCAGGGTGAGCGGAGCCGGATTCCCCAAGGCCGAGTACCGGCTCATCGTGCCCGAAGACCCTGGTGGGCGGCACGTTCGAACTGGCCCAGGACGCCTCGGAAACGAAGGGCAGGGAAGGGCTCGGGAACACCTACAGCCCGAAGATCCGCAACTCCCGGCCAGCCATCGGCCGGTACACCTCCGGCACCCCGGCCGGTCCGGGCGTCCTCGTCCTGTCGGGGGTATTCGGCCAGTTCAAAGGCCCCGCAGAAGCCCGCAGGAAGATGCTCGTGGGCGCCGCGGACGGCAAGGGCGCGAGCCCGGCGGTCCCCGCCCGGGACATCACACCCACCGGCTCCGGCACGTCCGGTGACCGCGCGCCACTCGTCTCGGGGAGACGGGTGTGTGCGAGGCGACCGCCTGCGTCTAGAAGGCCGCGTGGGCGAACCAGTGGGCGAGCAGGGCGCGGTCGCCGAGCAGGTCGAAGGCGTCGCTGCGATGGGCCAGGCGGCCGTAGAGGAGGAGGAGCAGGTCCGCGGCCGTTCCCCTGACCGCGGCGTCGGCCGCATGGGGTTCGCCGCGGCGAGCCACCAGGGCGAAGCCGTCAGGGCGCAAGCGCACCAGCCACTCGCCGTCGCCGTCCGTGCAGCTGAAGCGAATGGTCCGGTCCGGGGCTCGCAGCCGGGTGGTCAGCGGGGCGAAGGAGGACGCGAACGGCAGGTTGGTGAGGAACTCATCGATGCCGTCGACCGCCAACTCGCGGTCGATGTGCGGTGGGATCCCGAGGGCGAGTTCGGCATCGGCGCGGTGGACGAGGGTCTCGAAGAGCATCCGCCGGACCCAGAACCGGGCATGCTGGTCGACTCCCCAGGCCCACATGGGGGCATCCGGGTCGGTGGCGGCGAACACCTCGGCCGCCTCCGCGGCACCTGCGGCCAGCCAGTCCGGGAGGCCGTCGGGGTGCGCCGGCAGGCGGAGGTCGACCTCACGGCTGGTCGGCGGCTGCTGGATGCGTTGGCGCAGCAGTTCGGTGAACCAGCGCTGGACGCTGCCGATGTGCTGCGTGAGGTCGGCGAGCGTCCACGCGGGGCAGGTCGGTACCGGGGCGGAGAGGTCGGCTCCGCTGACCGCGGCGACGAGTCCGGCCGTCTCGGCTGCGACGGCCGCTCCGTGCTGGGCGGGGTTCATGTGCGTGGCCTTCCTCTGATCGTGCCGCCCTCGGTGGCGAGGATGCTTAAGGAAGTAGATGATTCATATCCTCAAGTAACGCTGAAGGTAGAGGGCGCGCGCTGAAGATGTCAAACGCCGGCACGCTCACGCTGCCCCCGTGCACGGGAGCGAGCCGGCCTCGGAGGTGGCGCCCGACGCGGCCCCGGCTGCTGCACCCTGGTGCCGGCCGGCCGTTTGGCGCGGCGTGGCGGACGGGTTGCTCACCCGCACTGCCCGGCCCGCACTCATGACCGCACCGCGGCCCGGGTGGTCCTTGTGCGGACTGCGTCGCCGGTGGGCCTCGGCTGCGTCAGCGCCGAGGCCCGTCGTGGTCACCTGTCGACGGCGTCGGTCACACGGTTCCAGTGGTCCAGGTCTGCGGTGCGGGCCTGCAGGGCGGTGCGCATGCCGGTGGCGCTGGAGGTGCCGAGGGCCAGGCGCAGTGGGGGGTTGGGGCTGTCGACCGCGGTTCGGATGCCTTCGGCGATCCGGGCTGCGGAGGAGAACGCCGATGCGGGCAGTTCTCCGATGCCCTTGTGGACTTCGCGGACGGTCTGGTCGTAGTCGTCGAGGCCGGCGGCGACGTGGAGGTTGGACAGGAAGGGGGTGGCGGTCATTCCGGGCTGGATGATCGTGACCTTGATGCCGAGCGGTGCGACCTCGGCCACCAGTGCGTCCGACAGCCCTTCGACCGCGTACTTGGTCGCGGCCAGCAGTCCCACGCCGGGGTGGGCGGACTGCCCGTAGACCGATGAACCCTGGAGGACGTGTCCGGATCGCTGGGCGCGGAGTACCGGCAGGGTTGCGCGGAGCACGTTGAGGACTCCGAAGACGTTGGTGTCGAACACCGCGCGGGCCTGCGCGTCGGAGGCTTCCTCGACGGCTCCGAAGAGTCCGTAGCCCGCGTTGTTGGCCACGACGTCGATGCGGCCGAACCGCGAGAGCGTGCGCTCCACCGCTTCTCGGACGGCCTGCTCGTCACGCACGTCCGCCCGGATGAGGAGCAGTCGGTCGCCGTGCGCTTCGGTCAGTTCGTCCAGGGGGGCGGTGTCGCGGGCGATCGCCGAGACGGCATCGCCGTTCGCCAGCGCCTGGAGGGTCAGTTCGCGGCCGATGCCGGACGTCGCGCCGGTGATGAGCCATGTGCGGGGGCTGGTCTGTTGGTTCAGTGCTTCGTTCATGTTGCGACCGTAAGCGGTTAGCTCATAACGAGTCAAGTGGAGCCGCGCTGCACGTTGCCTGTTAGGCGGCTTAGCGCCTCTTCCTGTCGATGTAGGATGGGGTGATGAGCAGCGCTGCAGCCGGATCTGCGAAACCCAGCCCCCGCACCGTCATGCCGGTGGTGGAGACCGTGCTCGCGTTCGTGAACACGCGCGCGGACGGAGGTGGCCGGCGCGAGTTGTTCGGGGACGGGCACTCGTTCGCGGCATGGCTCGCGGAGCACGACGAGTTCGGCGGCGAAACCGTGGCGACCGATGCCGATGCCGCGGCCGCGCGCGAGCTGCGTGACGCCCTGGTGACGCTGCTGCTCGCGCACTCGGGCGATGAGGAGAGCCTGGGCGAGCCGCTCCAGCACGCCGAACAACACCTGCGGCGCGCGGGTGCGCTCTACCCGCTGGCGACCGTGGTCACAGCCGGTGGTGTCGAGCTGGCGTCGCCGCAGGCAGGGGTGCCGCGGGTGTTCGGGACCGTACTGGCCGCGGTGACGACCTCCGCGCAGACCGGTGACTGGGGGCGCATCAAGGCCTGCCGCAACCCGCCGTGCCATTTCGGTTTCTTCGACCGCACTCGCAATGGGGCGGGGCTTTACTGCAGTACCGGGTGCGGCTCCCAGGTGTCCATGCGCAGTTACCGCCAGCGGCAGCGCCGGGTGAGCGAGGCGCATCCCGAGGCGTGACGCCGCGGCTCCACGGGTGACCCCGTCGGAATCCGGCGGCCGTCCAGGGCTGGCTCATAGTTGTCGTGGCCACAGGTTGTTGCTGGTCAGGGCAGCCTGAGTAGGTTGAGGGGACGGGTGTGGGGCGCGTAGGAGACCTCGTGCAGGCCAGCCGCGATGCTGCGGTTCCCGGCCCGACGGAGGGTGTCGATGGCGAGGTTGCGCAGGGTGGCCATGTTCTCCGGGCCGTGCCCCGTTCGGATCTTGGAGGCGTCCTCGGCGAAGGTGGTGTCGCGCACGAAATGGAGCCGGTTCTCGGTGGTCCACTGTGAGCGGGCGAGGTGCGCGACCCCCTGCGGGGATGCCTGCTGGGCCGTCAGGTCAGTGATGACGTAGACGGTCTGGCGGGTGACCTTGCCCGTGCGGACGTCCGTGCGGTGCCGCAGGATCTTCGCGGCCTGGACCGCGTGGGGGAAGTCCAGGTGGAGGTCGGTGACGGTGAGCACGCGGGTGGAGCGGGTCTCGCGCCGCCCGTGCCCGCGTTCGCGGTCGGCGCGAGCAGGCGGGCGAAGCCGGTGACCTCGTTGGTCTTGGTCGGGACCCGCAGCTGGGTGGGAGTGCGGACCCCGAGCGGTCCGTGGGCGCGGATGCCGAGCCGGGCGAGGGTGTGCTGGGGAGCGTGGCGGGCCCATTGCCCGATCGCCAGGTAGGAGCGGGCGCCGGCCAGGACCGCGCAGGCGGCGGTGAGGAGAACCGCGACCAGCGAGTGTCGTCGTCCGCGACGGTCGCGCGGGTCGGGCAGAGCCGACAACCGGAGCCTCCTTGCGTGCGTGACTGCCTCGTCCGTCCCGTCACCCTCCAGTGACCTGCACGACGCCCACCACCCGGACTATGAGTCAGCCCTGATCCCGGCCGGGGCCGAACAGCCCCTCTGGGTATGCCTTCTGGGCTGGCGCCCAGAAGACCAGAACGCTGCCGTGGATGGCCTGTGCCGTCGTCGATGCAGGGGGTCGCACATGTCGAACACCTTTGTCCTGCTCCTCTCCATCGGCCCGCTCGCCATGGTCCTGGCGATGATCGCCGCGCACGGGTTGGGCGAGAGCAAGGACGCCTACACCGGTGAGGTCACCGGCCGGGGGGTGAGCAGTTCGACCGGTACCTACGGCCCGACGGGCCACTACATGATGCACATCCGCACCGACGATGGGCGGGAGCTCAGCATCGAGGTGAACGGCCGGACGTATCGGTCGCTCGCCGTCGGCGACCGGGTGGTCAAAGAGTGGGGTAGGCGCTGGCCGGAGCGGTCGGAGTAACGGAGCGAACAGCTCTGCCGCACCGTCCGGCACGCCCTCGCCGTCCGCGGCACCTCACGGCCCTGTACCAGGCACTCGGCTTGCCCGAAGGCCCGCAAGCACGCCGACCGGACGCGGGTCGCACCGGGACACCGCAGACCGCGCGCGGCTCGCGCACCGACACCCTCCGTCAGGCCGGGAACCGCGGCATCGCGGCTGGCCTGCGCGAGGTCTCCTACGCGCCCCATACCCGCCCCCTCGACCTACTCAGGCTGCCCTGACCAGCAACAACCTGTGGCCACGACAACCATGAATCAGCCCTGGGCGGCCGTCCGCGCGGTCGAAGCGCCGGACGCGGTGGTTTCTTGTCGGAGGTGCGCGGTCTGATCACCGATGGCCCCCGTTCGCAGTCGCCATCGCGGTGATGCGCGAGCGTGTCGGCCTGCCGCAGCGTGGCCTCCATGAGTGTGCGGCGGTTGGCCGGGGTCGCCGGACCAGCCCGATCATTCCCCGGCCGGCCCCGCCCTGTACTCCCGTATGCACGTTCGGTTAGGCTCACCTTGCCTGGCGTGCGGAATTCGGCTTCCGGTGCCGCAGGTGGCGACCCAGTAGGACGGAACGGGCTGAGGCAGGGTGCAGGTGAGAGACGGCGATCGGGCTTGTGCGCGTCGTGCGCCCGCTGAGGCGGGACGCTCATGCGGGTGACGGGCCTCCCGGGTTCCGGCCCGGTGTCTGGGACGAGGCGCCATGGATAGGATCGCACTCACGGCCGGAGCCCTGTACGTCATCGTCCTGCTCCGCGCCGGAGGGACGTTCGCCATCGGGTGGCTTGCCGGGGCCGGTGCCCGGCGCAGCAGGTTCGCCGCGCGGATCTCCTCGGTGAAGTTCCTGCGCGCCGAGCGGGCGATCCAGCGGTGGGGCGCGCCGGTGGTGGCCGTCTCCTTCCTGACCGTCGGTCTCCAGACCGCCGCCAACTTCCTCGCGGGCAGCATGCGCATGCCGTTGCCGCGCTACCTCCCCGCCTTGTTCGTGGGCGGAGCGGCCTGGGCATTGATCTACGCGACCGCGGGGCTCGGCGTGCTCGAAGTGCTGGGAAGGCTGTTCGCCGAGCGGACGGCCCTCGGGGTGTCCGCCGTGACCGGCCTGCTCCTCGTCGTGTGCGGGGTGGCGGCGTATCGCAGACGACGGGCGGCCCGGACCTCCGGCGACACCGTGGCCGAGAATCCGTGAGCCCGCCCCGCGAGGAGGGGTGACGCGGCGGGCGAGAGGTCGTCCGCGAGCCCCGGGCCCGCGAGCCCGGGCCCGCGAGCACCTCCCGAACGAGCACGGCGTCGACCTCACGGCCCCCGCACCACCTCCCGCTGCGGGCGGGTACGAGATCGCGCGCGTCGCGCCGGGAGTCAAAGGCTGGTGAGGATCTGCGGGCAGAGGGTTTTGATCATCGTGTGGGTCCAGCGCATCTGCCGGAGCGTCTGCGGGTGGCAGGAGGAGGCGAGGCTGAGCAGCGTGTCGTCCCGCCCGGCCTGCGCGGCTTGGGCGAGCATCTCCCAGTGCAGGGAGTTCTCGGCCGCGTCCAGGTGCAACTGGCGCAGGTCCCGTAGGAGAAGCAGTCCGGGCTCGGGGCGTCGGCCGACGGCCTCGGACGCCTTCACGCGGAGGGTGGTCAGCAGGTCGCCGGAGGAGGGGTCGGGCGGGCCGCTGAGGTCGAGGCCGTAGTGCGGGGCGGCGTCCGAGAGGCGTTGGGTGTGTTCCCGTGACCAGGCGGCCAGGTCGGTGGCGACGTGATGGATCTCGTGGTCGGTGCGGTGACGATCGGCGACGGCTGCCAGTTCCCTGGCCAGGTGCCGCTCGCCGTGGTGAAGCGCCCGTAGGACCAGGGTGATGCCGTTCATCGGCTTCCTCCCCTGCCGTCGCGCGCTGTGCCCGCTTCCTCGACGACATGTGCTGCTTGCCCGCCGGTTGTGTCCAGGACGTGGCCGGCTGACGTGGGGGCCGACGCGGTGTTCGTCGGTGCGGGGGCGGGGGCACCCTCCCCGCGCTCGAGGAGGGTCAGGGCGGCGGCCGCTGTCTTGAACAGGGGCTGCTTCGAGGCGGGGTCCCAGTCGGTGATGGTCGTCTCGTTGGCAGCGCGGCCGGGGGTCGCGTCGTCCGGGCCGTGACCGGCGGGGGTGTCCCAGTAGCCGTAGTGGAACGGTACGAACAGCAGTCCCGGCCGGATGGCGGTGATGCGCAGCCGTCCCCGTAGCGCGCCGCGGCGGGTGGAGACTTCCACCAGGTCTCCTTCGTGCAGTTGGCGGGCGTCGGCGTCGGCGGTGGAGATCTCCACCCATACCTCGGGTGCAGCGGTGTTCAGCTGCGGGGCGCGGGCGGTCTTGGTGCGGGTGTGGAAGTGGTAGAGGGTGCGGCCGGTGGTGAGCTGGAAGGGGTACTCCTGGCTGGGTTCCTCGTGCGGTGGCAGGTAGGCCGCGGCCTTGATCATCGCTTTGCCGTCGGGGTTCAGTGACCGGTACTCCACGACGTCGTCGGCTGCGCCGGTGATCAGGTCCTTGCCGTACGCCTCGCACGTGTCGGGGTCGGCCCAGGTGATGCCGTCGGTGTAGAGGCGTGTGGTCCCGTCGGGGGCGTCCTCGTTGACGGGCCACTGGATGCCGCTGCCTCCCCGGAGCCTGTCGTAGGTCAGGCCGGTGTAGTCGCAGGGGCGGCCGGCGCTGCAGCGTTTCCACGCCTCGAATGCGGTCTCGGCGTCGTGCCAGGTGATCAGCGGGCGGTCGTCCTTGTCGCGGAAGTCCATGCGGGCGGCGTAGTCGAGGAAGATTTCCAGGTCCGCCCTGGCCTCCCCCGGGGCGTCGACGGCCTTGTCGGACAGGTGCACGGTGCGGTCGGCATTGGTGAACGTGCCGGTCTTCTCCCCCCAGGTGGCTGCGGGCAGCACCACGTCCGCCAGCTGGGCGGTCTCGGTCAGGAACAGGTCCTGGACCACGACGAACAGACGCTCCTGGGCGAGGACGGAACGGATACGGGCCAGCTCCGGCAGGGACACGGCCGGGTTGGTGCCGCTGATCCACAGCATGCGCAGAGAACCCTGTTCCGCGTAGCGGAACATCTGCATCGCGTGGGTGGGCGGCCCGTAGTGCGGGATCTTCGACGCCTCGACGTTCCACACCCTGGCCAGCTCGGCCACGTGGGAGTCGTTCTGCCAGTTGCGAAAGCCCGGCAGGTCGCCGTTGGCGCCGCACTCCCGCGTGTTCTGCGCGGTGGGCTGCCCGTTCATCTGCAACACCCCCGCCCCGGGCCGGCCGAGCATGCCCCGCACGAGGTGCAGGTTGTTGACCTGCACGGCGGCGGCCGTGGCCTGATGCGACTGGTAGATCCCCTGCAGCACCGTGGACGTCAGCCGCCGCGCCCGGCCGATGACCTCCGCCGCCTCGCAGATCCGGGCGGCGGGCACGTCACAGATGTCCGCCGCCCATCGCGGCGTGCATGCCTCCACCTGACCGGCCAGCTCCTCGAAGCCCACGGTGTGGGACTCGATGTACCGCTCGTCGACGCACCCCGACCGGATGACCTCGTGCAGCAGGGCGTTGAGCAGTGCCACGTTCGTTCCCGCACGGGGCGCCAGGTGGACCGTCGCCCTCGCGGCCACCTGGGTGGGGCGCGGGTCGACGCAGACCACCTGCGGCGGATCGGCGCCCTCGAGCCGGTCGAGGATGCGCATCCACTGCACCGGCTGCGTCTCGGCCAGGTTGTGGCCGAACAGGGCGATGACGTCCGCGTGATCGAAATCGTCGAAGGTACCGGGCTGCCCGTCGCAGCCGAAGGACTCCTTCAGCGCCTCCGCCGCCGTGGAGGTGCACAGCCGCGTGTTGCCGTCCAGGTGGTTGGTTCCGATTCCCGCCCGGGCCAGCACCGCCAGGGTGTAGTACTCCTCCAGGAACAGCTGGCCGGAGGTGTAGAAGCCGATGGAGCCCGGGCCGCGCTCGGTCAGCAGCTGGCGGGTGTGCCCGACGACGCGGTCCATCGCGGTGTCCCAGTCGCACTCGGCGAGCCGTCCCTCCATGCGGATCAGCGGCCGACGCAACCGGTCGGCGGAGGCGTTGGCCTGCCAGCCGAAGAGGTCCTTGGGCCCCAGGCGCCCGCGGTTGACCCGGTCGACGGCACGCCCCCGCACGCCGACCATCCGTCCGCCCACCACCGCGATGTCCATGGCGTCACCGTCGGAGTGCAGGATGGAGGCAGCCTGCACCCACTGCTCCACCGCACCGGGTTCGATGCCCTCGGTCAGGTAGGTGTCCACCCGGTCCGGCCAGGATTCGTGGCGGCCGTACGGGGTGCGGGTTCCCCAGGGGTGTGCGATGCGGTCCACGGTGTTCACAGCTGCCTCCGTACGTCGGCCCGGCTGCGGCGTCTTCCGGGGACGGCCGGGTCCTCGCCTTCACCTGCGCTTGCCCTCGTCCCGCGCCGCCATCACCTGTTCGGACCTGGCTGCCGGAGTTCACCCTCTCAAGGAGCCCGGTCAGGGGGTGGCGCAGCGGTTCCCGGGCGCGGCCGGCCTGAAGGTCGCGCGGATCGTTTCCGTAGGTGTGCTCCGTGCGGATCTCGCCGTCGCGACCGAGGACGACGACCTGGAAGGGCTGGTGCTGCATCGCCTGCCGACGGGCCGAGGAGATCGCTTCCTTCCTCACCGCATGGGGACCTCCCGAGTGCGCTCATCCCCTCGGATCTGTTGTATACGTCCCGACGCGGCCCCGCGAGGCGAGATCACCGCCGGGACGCGCCCGCCCTTCTGGCCCGTGACGGGCCGATCACGGGCACGCCGCAGCCACCTGGGGCGCCGTGGACGCCAGCCTGACCGGGCTGCTCGTAGTGGTCAACGGCTGGACCGCTCCGGAAAGCCTGTCGTCGGCGCCCGACTGGTCCGTCCAGACCGTGCGCGTCCGAAGGGAGCAGTAGTGGGCAGGGGGTCGTCGGCACGGGGGAAGCAACCTCCGGCGAGCCGTCGACCGAGGGGGTGCGGCGGGCCGCCCGGCGTCCAACCGGCAGTCGCACGCGCCGGTTGCCGCTCGCGGCAGACAGGAAACAACTGCCCGTCACCCCGTGCAGCCGATGATCAAGGAGGCGGGGGTCGACCAGTGCATCGCATTGCGCCGGAGCACGGGGACCGGGCGGCGCGCGGAACGTGCGTGGCCGCAGCCCGGCCACCCGGCCAGAGGCGGCGAGCGCAGGTGTGGCGGAGACCCGCCCGATCGCCGGGCAGTGATCCGGCGAAACGGGAAGGGTCCGGCGCACCCAGCGCACCCACTTCGGCAGTGTCGAGCGAGGGCTGCGGGACCACCCGCAGTGCGACTGACCGAAGCGTCGTCCATGAGGCCGTCCGGGCGCCGGGCGCCTCACCGTCCGCAAGGCACGGGTCGGCGGCGACCGTGAGGCCGCGGCACGTCAGATCCAGCCGCTGCGCGCCGCGTAGAGCGCCATCTGGAACCGGGTCATCGATCCGGCACGGGCATTGATCGCCTCTATGTGACGGGACAGCGTCCGCCGGCTGACGCCGAGGAGTTCGGCGATGGTTTCGTCCGTGACCCCCGTGGCCAGCAGTTCCAGGATGCGCCGGTGGATCGGTTGCAGGCCGCACGGTACGCGGTCGTTCAAGTGCATCGGCAGTGCTGTCCGCCACGAGGTCTCGAACAGACCGGCAAGCGCCAACAGCAGACTCGAAGGATGGACCAACAGCAGGTAGTCCTTGACCTCGGATTCGACGAACGACATCGACACGGTGGCCAGGCGCTGGTCGTAGATGCTCAGTTTCACGGGGACCGTGGGCAGGACCCGGGCCTGTTCCCCCGCGGCTATGCAGGGCTGGATGTTGACGCTGTAGTAGGTCGCGTTCTGAACGGCCGATTTGGAGTAGACGACCCGGTACTCCACTCCCTTTCCGAGTTTCTCGATCTCGATCGGGTTGGCGGTGCCGTGCGTGTGGTATGGCGGGGAATCGAATCGGAGGACTTCGAATTCGACGGCCTCTTCGAGACTCCAAATGCGTTCGGCGACGTGCGGTCCCCTGATGACTTCGACTAAGTCCTCCTGCCCCTGCGGAGCCACGGAGCGCCGGTATCCGCGATAGGCCTGCATGGCCGCTTGGTGCGCCTGGTGGACTTCGGCCGCCCGCGTGTGGACCATGCGTTCCAACGCGATCGACGGTTCGACCGGCGCGTGTTCGATGCCGTCCGTGCCGGTGCCGCTACCGGCGCCGGTCCCGGTGAGGGTGATCAGACCCAGCCGGCGCAGGTGCGCCAAGTGCCGGTCCAGCACCCGGTCCTCGAACGGGAGGTCGTCCCCGCGGCCGCGGCGGTTGCCGCCCATCTTCGCCGCCAGTGCTTCCGTGGTGCAGGACCCGGTGCCAAGGAGGGTCGCATAGATTTCCGCCTGAACGCGGGTGAGGCCGAGACGGCACAAGTGCGCTCGGATGTCTTCTTCGGGCATCGGACCACCCCCTGTGAGAATGGCGCAACCGCGTTCCGCCGATGGGCGGGGCGCGCGGCGCCGACGAGGCCGTCGTATGGCCGTGCGAACGAACTGCCGTGTCATCGTTGCACGTTGGGCGATGTGAAGGCAAAGAACTGCCTGCCTCCGGTCGCACGGCTGCCGGGTGTTCCGGGAGGGACGGCGCGCCGGGGCGCCCTTCGGTGCCACCGGCCATTACTGGCCACCGCTCAGGGGTGCGGGGGAGTACACCAGTGGTGCCCCGGAACAACCGGGGCCCGGACTTCCACTTCCCCTCGGAGACATCCGTGTCCTTCCAACGCCCGCACCCGTCGTACAGGTCGATCAGCGTGGCCGTGGCCGTGGCGACGGCCACCGTCGTCGCCGTCACGCTGACCGCCCAACCCGCCGCGGCCGGATCCGCCCACGGCCACGTGCGGACCGCCGCCGAGCCGATACCCGGCCGCTACCTGGTGGTCTTCAAGGAGGCGCCCGCCTCCGCACGGCGCGGCCCGGACCGCGACGCCGAACACGCGGCGGCCACCGCCACGGCGGCACGCTTCGCACGCACGCACGGCGGCACCGTCCACACCGTCTTCAGCACGGCCCTGCGGGGCTACGCCGCCGAGATGACCGCGGACCAGGCGGCACGGGCGGCCGCTGATCCCGAGGTCTCCTACGTACAGCAGGACGGCCTGCATGACGCGTCGACGAGCCAGACCGACCCGCCGTGGGGCCTGGACCGCATCGACCAGCGCAACCTCCCGCTGGACGGCACGTACACATTCGCCGAGACCGCCCGCAACGTCACCGTGTACCTGGTGGACAGCGGCCTTCGCACCACCCACACCCAATTCCAGGGGCGGGCCGCGATCGGTGTGGACAAGGTCGGCGACGGCCGCAACGGAGCCGACTGCACCGGGCACGGCACCCACGTCGCCGGAACGGTCGGCGGCAAGGACTTCGGCGTGGCCAAGGGGGTCGGGCTGGTGGCCGTGCGCGTCACCGACTGCCGTGACAAGGCCGCCACCTCTGCGATCATCACCGCCGCCGACTGGATCACCGCCCATGCCGCCAAGCCGGCCGTGGTCAACATGAGCATCAACGGCGGGGGCAACACCGCCGAGGACGAGGCGATCAAGCGCTCCATCGCCTCGGGAGTCACCTGGGTGGTCTCCTCGGGCAACGGCAACACCAACGCCTGCAACAACTCTCCGGGCCGCATCGGCGCCGCCATCGTCGTCAACAACGCCACGTCCGACGACTCCCGCCGGTCGGACTCCAACTTCGGGCCCTGCACCGACCTGTTCGCTCCGGGAACCGCAATAGCCTCGGCCGGACACCAGAGCGACACCGCCAGCCGTGTACTGACCGGCACGTCGATGGCCGCTCCCCATGTGACGGGAGCCGCCGCCCTCTTCCTGGCGACCCACCCCGACGCAACTCCCGCCGAGGTCCAGAGCGCTCTGATCGCCGCCGCCACCACCGGCAAGGTGCGCAGCGCGGGGCAGGACACCCCCAATCGGCTGCTCTTCACCGGCGGCCAGTAGAAGACGCCGCCATCGCGGCCCGCCGACGGACGGGGCCGGCCGCCTGCCGGGTCCCGCCAGGGCACCGGACCGCCCGCGGCCACGCATCACCACACCATGACCCGCAGCCCGCGCTGACCTGGACGTTCGCCCTCGGTGCAGCGCGTACGCGGTCCCGCTCCGGCTCGGCCGGGCGGCCGCACACCGGCCACTGCCCACCCGCGCCAGTGGCAACCGCGGGCCACCGCCGGCCGGCTCACGGAGGTAGAACCGACGCCGGAACAACACCGTCCACAAGATTCCTCTCCCCATCCCGAGCCCCGACCGGTCCACCACGCCACCGCACCCCTCAGCGCGTCGCCGGTGGACCGGTCGGTCCCCCCGCAACCTTCATGGAGCAGACGTGCAAGAACCGGAACCGAAGCAGCGGCACCACGTGAGGAACCTGCTGATCGCGACCTCCATCGCCGCCCTCATCGGCGGCGGATTCGTGGTCAGCGCATCCGCCGGGCAGGCCCCGGCCGAGCCGGCAGCGGCCAGCACCGCCGTAGCGCAGCTGGCCGAGCCCGGAGCCGAACTCGGCACCGCGCACCTCAGCGGTGACGCCTCGCAGGCGACACCCGCCGGCGAGCGCCGGGTGTGTGCCGACGGAGCGGGTTGGATGAGGCTGCGGTTCGCCGATCTGACGCTCCGCGGCAGTGACACGGTCACGCTCGCCGGCTCCTCCGGGGACACCTACACACTCACCTCCCGCAACGGCACCGGCAAGGAGTTCTTCACCCGGGCGTTCAGCGGCGGCTGCGTGACGGTGACCCCGAGGCTCTCCCAGGCCGGGAGCAGCTATTCGATCAACGGCTACCAGTCCGGCAAGGAGGCACTGGCCAACGCCTCCGTCAGGATCGCGGCGGCCGGTGACATCTGCGGCGAGGCCTGCAACCAGACCGCCTCCGTGGTGAGCGCCATGGCACCCGCAGCCGTGATCACCGCGGGCGACAACGCCTACGAGTCCGGCACCCTGTCCGAGTTCAACGGCTCGTACGACAAGAACTGGGGCAAGTTCAACTCGATCGTCCACCCCGCACCGGGCAACCACGAGTACAAGACGTCCGGAGCGAAGGGCTACTTCGACTACTACCAGGGCAAGGGCGTCAGGACGGGCGACCGCGACAAGGGCTACTACAGCGTGGACGTCGGCGACTGGCACCTGGTGTCGCTGAACTCCAACATCAGCACGGGCGCAGGCAGCGCACAGGAGAAGTGGCTGCGCGCGGACCTGGCGGCGAGCACCAAGCCGTGCACGCTGGCGTACTGGCACCACGCCCGTTTCTCGTCCGGTGACCACGGCGACAGCAGCGGCACGGCCCCCCTGATGAAAGCGCTGACCGACTTCAAGGCCGACGTGGCCGTCTGGGGCCACGACCACCACTACGAGCGGTTCGCACCCGCGATGGCCGACGGCACCAGGGACACCGCGAACGGCATGCGGTCGTTCGTGATCGGTACCGGAGGCCGGGCCCTCTACAGCACGCGCAGCACCTCGGTCGGCCCGTCCGAGGTGTTCAACAACAACACCTACGGAGTCGGACAGTTCGACCTGACCTCCACCGGCTACTCGTTCACGTTCAAGCAGGTCGCCGGCCGCACCTTCACCGACTCGGTCAGCGGAACCTGCCACGCCAAGGGCAACGGCCCGGGCCCCTCGCCCACGCCCACCTCCACACCGAAGCCGACCTCACCCGCACCGACCTCTCCGGCGCCCACTCCTGACCCCGAGGGCCCGGTGCAGTCCGGAACGACGTACCAGCTGGTCAACGTCAAGTCCGGCAAGGCGCTGGACAACCCGGGCAAGACGACCGACGGGGCCCAGCTGGTGCAGTGGACCGCCGGCGACTTCACCAACCAGAAGTTCACCGCGACCAGGAACTCCGACGGCAGCTACCAGCTCAAGGTGAAGAACAGCGGCCTGTGCGTCGCGGTCGCCTCGGGGTCCACCAGCGACGGGGCAGCGGTCCAGCAACGCGCCTGCGGCTCGGCAGCGGACCAGAAATGGAAGATCACCGCTGCCGGAGGGGGCGGCCTCACGGTGACCGCACAACACAGCAGCAAGTGCCTGGACGTCTCGGGCGGCTCAACGGCGGACGGCGCCCGCATCGTCCAGAACGCCTGCGACGGACGCAGCAGCCAGCAGTGGAAGTTCAACACCGCCGGCTGACGCCCGCTCGTCGGCCCACCCCGCCCTGATCCCCCTCCGCCGGAGCGTCATGATGTACCTGTCACAGGCCAGAGCCACCGACCCGAGCCGCGACGCCGCGGCCCGGACACCCGCAGCGACCGGGACCCGCGGCGACACCGCGAGATCGAGGGTGCCCGCCACCGTCCTGGCGCTGGGACTGGTCAGTCTCGTCACCGACGCTTCGGCGGAGATGGTCACGGCGATCCTGCCGATGTACCTGATGTACGGACTGGGCGTCGGCTATCTGCAACTCGGCGCCCTCGACAGCCTTCACACCGGTGCCACCGCCCTGTTCCGGATCGGCGGCGGATACGCCGCCGACCGGTTCGGGCACTCCAAGGCCGTCGCCACCTGCGGATACGCGCTCTCCGCACTCACCAAACTCGTCCTCCCCGCGGTGGGATCGGCTCCGGCGGTCGGCGCGCTGGTGGCGGCCGACCGCGTCGGCAAGGGCATCCGCACCGCACCACGCGATGCGCTGATCACCGCTGCGGTCCCCGAGGGCGAGCTGGGCAGGGCCTTCGGTGTCCACCGCGCGATGGACACCTGCGGCGCCCTGCTCGGACCCCTGATCGCCTTCGCCGTGCTCCTGGCGGTCCCCGGCGGGTACGACACCGCCTTCCTGGTCAGCTTCTGCCTCGCCGCCGCAGGCGTCGTGGTCATCGTGGCCTTCGTCCGCCGGGGCCCGGTCCCGACACCGCGGGAAAGAGGTCTCGTCCTGCGTGAACGCCTCGCCTCCCTGCGCAACCCGGCCATCCGCCGCTGCACCCTGGCAGCCGCGCTGCTCGGGCTGCTCACCGTGGGCGACATGTCCTTCTACGTCGGGCTGCAACGCAGGCTGGACGTACCGGCCGAGGCGCTCCCGCTGCTGCCCATCGGCACGGCGCTCGTCTTCATGACGGCGGCGGTGCCCCTGGGTGTCCTCGCCGACCGCATCGGCAGGTGGCCCTTGTTCCTCTGCGGCCACCTGTCGGCGCTCGCCGCGTACCTGTTCCTCTGGCTGGCGCCGTTCACCGGCTGGCCGGCCACCGCCCTCGTCCTCTGCCTGTACGGCCTGTTCTACGCCGCCACCGACGGTGTCCTGATGGCGCACATATCGCCGCTCATACCCCGGGCCGCACGCACGACGGGGCTGGCCGTGGTGCAGACCGCGCAGTCCCTGGCCCGGGCCGGCGGCGCGCTCACCTTCGGCGCCGTCGCCGTGTTCAGCGGGCTGGGAACGGCCTTCGCCGTGTTCGGCTGCGCGTTCGTGGCTGCGATCGTCGCCGCCCGCCTGATCCACCGACCCGGGAAGAACTCATGAACGTCATGCGCACCGCCAGTGCAACCGCCCTGATCGTCGCCCTGCTCGGCTCGGCCGCGGCGACCGTGGCCTGGAGGGGGGCCGCCGCCGAAGCGGGCGCCGGCGAGCTGCGCCTCGACGATCCGGGCACCCTCGTCGTCGTGGACGCCAAGGGCCTCCGGGTACGCCAGACGAACCGGGAGGGCAAGGAGCTCGCCACCGGACCCGACTGCCGTCGCGCCGCCGTGGCCGCCGGAACACTGGTCTGCCTGCGGGGACTTCCCGGCCCGTTCTCCTCGGAAGTCCGCGTCTACCGCTCGGGGAAGGCCGAGCCCGAGGTCACCCTGCCCGTGTGGGGCAACCCGAGCAGGGCTCGCGTCTCCCCGTCGGGCCACCTGGTCGCCTGGACGGTCTTCCGCTCCGGTGACTCGTACGCCGCCTCCGGCCAGTTCTCCACCACAGCCGGGATCTACGACCTGCGCAACGGCAACCACTACGGCTCCCTGGAGGACTTCACCGTCCTCGGAGACGACGAGCACACCCGGCCGGAGGACAGGAACTTCTGGGGAGTCACCTTCGCCGCCGACGACCGGACCTTCTACGCCACCATGTCCTCGAAGGGGAGCACCCACCTCGTCCGCGGCGACCTCGCCACCCGCGAGCTCACGGCGCTGCACCCGAACGTGGAGTGCCCGTCGCTGTCGCCCGACGGAACACGCATCGCGTACAAGAAGAAGGTCGGTGCCGACTGGCACCTCCATGTGCTGAACCTGCAGACGGGCGAGGACACGGCGCTCGCCGCACCCGCAGGCGTCGACGACCAGGCCGCCTGGCTGGACGACGACACCATCGCCTACGGCAAGGCGGATCGAGGAAAGCCCTTCGTCTACACGGTGCCGGCCGACGGATCCGGAAAGCCGGTCAAGCTGGTCGAAGGCAGCTCCCCGTCCGTGACCACGAGCGAGCGCTGACGGGGGGCCCCTGACGTCAACCCCTGTCCCGGGCGGGCCATGTGACGTCCCGCGCACCGGACGCCGGAGCGCGCCGCCGACCGCTCCTGGCATGCCCGGACCGCCTGCGGCCCGCCCGCACACACCCACGCGCGCCGCTGACCGCCCAGTGAGGAACAGCCCCATGCACCAGCACCACCACCAGCACGCCGCCCCGGCCCACCGGAGTGCCTCGCCGTTCCTCTCCCGGGTCATACACGACCGACGTCCGGAGGATCCACGGTCCAGATCTGCGGAAAGTGCCGGGAGCCCGGATTTCGCAGCACTGTTCGCCATCCGGGATCCCGCGGGGAGGGGCGAGGACCGCCGGGAACCCGGATGGCAGCTCACCCCTCGTACCGCCCACCTGCTCCACACGGTGCTGGTCGTGCTCGCGGACGAGGCCTACGACGACGCACAGCACCTCGGGGACCGGTTCCTGCCGGAAGTCGGCCCCGCGACGTTGGAGGTCTTCGACCGGCTGCCCGCGCACACGTGGACGGCGGACCACCGTTGGCGGCAGCGGATGGCGCGCGCCTTCGGCGACCTGGCCTGCGACCTTGCAGACGGCCTGTGGCCCGACCCGGGCTGCGCCGTTGAGGAGATGGCCCTTGACCTGGCCCTCGAGGATGCTCCCGTCCACCTGGAGGGTCTTCGGGAGGAAGACGACCACCACGCCCTCCCGGAGCACGAGGACGATTACAGGTACTCCCGCCTGCTGTTCCGGCACCGGGAGGTGCCGATGCCCTGCCTCGCCGAGTGCACCGGCGGCGAACACCTCGGGCACCCGGCGAACAGGTCCGCGGGTGCGGGCGGCCTCGGCCAAGCCGCCTGGCTCGCCCCTTTCGACGGCCGCAGTACCAGGGACCTGAGAGCCGGACGTTCGCGCCGAGGCGCGCAGAGCCGGACGTCGGCGCGACTGTCGTACTGACGCGCTACAGTGTGCGCCGCGGTCGAGACGGCTGATTGCCGTACTCCTCGGGCAGGGCCCGCCGCAGCATCCTTTTGACATTCCGTCGGGGTGCACAGGGGCGGGCCGCCCGGCTGTTGTGGCGCGTTCCCGTTCGGAAACCGAGAAACAGCCAGGAGATCCATGAGAAAGAGAGCGCGGAGAGCGAGCATGCTCGCCGCCGCCACCGCCGTCGCGGCCACGGGCATGTTCCTGGCCGCACCGATCGCCAGCGCAGGAACGTCCGACGTGGCGAACCCCGGCTTCGAGAGCGGCAACGCGTCCTGGAACGAGAAGGTGACCCCGTTCGCCGGGCATCCCATCAACAACTCCTCCGCGTGGCCGGCACACTCGGGCACCGGCAAGGCGGAGCTGGGCGGCCAGGGCCTGACCGGTATGAGCCGCATCTCGCAGCAGGTCACGGTCCCGGCATCCCGGGTTCCGGTGCTGTCGTTCTGGGTGCGCAGCGACGTGGTCCACAGCGGGACGAGCGGCTTCGGCTTCCGCCAGCTGATCGTGGAGGCCACGGCGGAGGACGGAACGCCCTACGAGCTGCACGACCGTATGAACAAGGCGGGGACCAGCGGTTCCTACGAGCAGGTGACGGTCACGCTGCCGGACGCCTTCTACCGGTCCTCCCCGCAGAAGGTGAACATCACCTTCACGGTGATCGAGGACGCGGCGAACCGGATGCCGTTCCTGATCGATGACGTGAGCATGGAATACCGCCTCAAGAAGATCGACCGCCCGGTGATCATCCCCGGCGGCATCTTCCGGCCCATCGGGGGCTGAGTCCCTCCCGCGGCCGGGGCGGCGCGGTCCGACCCCCGCCGCCGCGGCCGCGGTGCATCGCCGGTCGGCCGGCTGACCGACGGCTCTCCGCCCTCCGGGCGGAGAGCCGTCACCGTCGAGGTTTCGCCTGCCGAACGGCCACCACCCCGCGCGTTCCCACTACCTGGACCGCCGCTCGGCGGTGACCTTCAGGGTCGACCGGACTCGTGGAGGACGGTGGTCAGACGTGCCAGCCCCTCCGGTCCGTGGCCGTCCGCGACAGCCCGGTCGATGACGCTCCTCGCCGCGGTGAGCATTCCGGCATCGATTCCGTGGCTGAGGCAGGTGTTGATGACGTGGGTGATACCGGAGGCCGCGGACGCGATGGTGGATCGGTCCCCGGGGTAGTGGCCGCTTTGGATCTGCTGGGCGAAACGCTTGACCGAGGGGGCGATGTCGACGGCCTGGCGAAGGAACGCCGCCGCATCGCCGCGTCGATCGACGACCTGATCGCCGCTCGCGACATCCTCGACTCCCTCATCGGACGCCCACTGCACATCACGCCGGGTGGCAGGTGCCGCCTTGGACCATCTTCACGTGCACGGCCACCACCTGACCGGGGCGGCACGGCAGGGGCGTCGTTGCCGCGGCCGAGGGCGGGTCAGCTGCCTGACAGCTTCTCCTGCAACCAGTCGAAGACGACCTCGCAGTGCTGCTGCGGCGCCATCGGGGAGCAGTGCAGCTGGGCGCCGGTGGCCGCGGTGAGCCTGACGTAGTCCTTGGGGACCTTGAGCTTGTCGTACATCTGGCGCGGCTGGCCGGGATAGAACTGCTCGTCGTCGTAGTCGAGGACCAGAGTGGGCATCTTGATGCGCCCCACCACGTCCGTGATGTCCAACGACTCGATGATCTTCGCGGGGGTGTAGAAGTCGGTGAACATCCTTCCCTTACGGGCGTCGAGCATCGCCGGCACGGAGAAGGGCTCGAAGCGCTTCTTCAGCGTCGCGGCAGCGGGTGCGGGCAGCTCGGGAACCACCTCCTTGTTCCAGATGTCGTTGGTCACCTGCTTGTCCGGGGTGAGGATCTTACGGATCTCCGCAGGAAAGCCCAGCCAGGGCTGGAGCACGCCGGGCATCGCCACCAGGGCCGCGATCCTGTTCTCGAAGGCCGCGGCCCGGGGGGCCAGGTCGCCGGCCATGCTCAGGCCGGTCAGGGCGATCCTGGCGGTGTCCACGTCCGAGCGGGCGGCCAGCCAGTCGACGAGCGGCGTGACCACGGTCTCCCAGCGCGGCGTGAAGACCACCTGGTCCACGAAGAGGAGCTGTCCCTGGCCGGGCCCGTCGTAGACGAGTGCGTTCCAGCCGCGCTCCAGAGCGGCCGGGACGCCGTAGGTCCACATGTCGACGTTCTGTCCGTCGCTGCCGTTCGTGAGGATCACGGTGGGGCGCCGCTCGCCGGAGTCGTCCGGCCGGAAGAACCACACGGGCAGCGGGCTCTTCCCGTACGCGACGTTCGCCGTCACCGGTGCCGGGTCGCACAGCGCGCAGAACTTGTCCCAGGCGCCGCGCCCGGCCTTGTACAGCTGCTCCTCGCTGGCGGGGTCGTCGGAGCCCAGGACGAAGAACAGCGCCTGACCGTAGTACTGCGCGGCCCGTAGGGCACGGAAGCGCGTGGTCTCCGTCCCGGGCCTGCTGCCCTGGGGCGCCTCCATCAGCTGGTCGCCGAGTTTCCTGAAGGTCTCGGTGTACGTCTGTGCGGAAAGGCCGGCCCTGTTGATGGCGTTCACGGCGGTGAGCACCTCGCCCACCTCGCCGGCGCCCTGACCGGACGCGCCGAGCGCGAGGAGCCCGCCGAAGTTGAAGCCCGGGTCCTTGAAGAGCGTCATCGCCCCGGGTGTGGGACCGCCCGGGGGAGTGGAGGCCGACGCCGTGCTCACGCGAGGGGGCGCGTTCCCGGGCATCGCGCCCGACGCTGTGCACCCGGCGGCCAGCAGGGCCCCGGCCCCACCGACGAGCCCCGCAAGCGCGGTGCGGCGAGTGGAGCCGGATGCGCGATCGCTCGATACGTTCGTCATACCGGCCGAACGTACGACCCGCGCCTGCGAACCTTTCTACGCGACACCCGCCGTTCCTCCGAACGGCGCTCGACGGCGACGGGTGTGTTCAGCGTGCGTGCAACCGTGTGGCGGGCGGGGTCCAGGGGTACGGCACGCTGAACTGTCTGAGTACCCGCCCCGCGGACGTCAGCTGCGGCCGGCCCGGTGGCGCGGACGGCGGCCGGCCGGCCCGCGGGTGACCAGCAGCAGCGCCAGCAGCATCGGTGCGATCAACAGAATCATGGTGGCCACGGTGGTCCGTCCCCTCGCGATCGGTACGTCTTGGACCTGTTCGACGTCTTCTCGTATGGCCGCCCCGCCGTGGCCGAAACCCCCGAGTCGGCAGCCCCGCCCTCGCGCTGTGGGGCGCTTCGACGTGCAGAGCGGGCACGGGCGGGCATGCGCGGGTGGACTGGCAGACCCGAGAAAGGACGGACACCGTGGTACGACCGAGGATCCTCGTGGTGGGAGCCGGTTTCGCCGGGGTCGAGTGCATCCGGCGCCTGGAGCGCAGGCTGTCGCCCTCGGAGGCGGACATCGCTCTGGTCACGCCGAACTCCTACCAGCTGTACCTGCCGCTGCTGCCCCAGGTGGCCTCCGGCGTGCTGACCCCGCAGTCCGTCGCCGTCTCGCTGCGCCGCAGCAGCCGCTACCGGACCCGGATCATCCCCGGCGGGGCCGTCGGCGTGGACGTCCGGGCGAAGATCTGCGTCGTGCGCACCCTCACCGGCGACCTGACGAACCATGCGTACGACCACCTGGTGCTGGCCCCGGGCAGCATCACCCGCACCTTCGACATTCCCGGCCTCATCGAGAACGCCCGGGGCATGAAGACCCTCGCCGAGGCCACGTACCTGCGCGATCACGTCATCTCCCAGCTCGACCTGGCGGACGCGAGCGAGGACGAGGCGGAACGGGCGGCGCGGCTCTGCTTCGTCGTGGTCGGCGGCGGGTACGCCGGCACGGAGACGGCCGCCTGCCTCCAGCGGCTCACCCACCACGCCGTCAAACGCTACCCCCGGTTGGATCCCCGGGAGATCAGCTGGCACCTCCTCGACCTCGCACCGAAGCTGATGCCCGAACTCGGCGACGCACTGGGACAGGCGGCCCTGGACATCCTGCGACGCCGCGGCATCCAGGTCTCCCTCGGCGTCAGCGTCGCCAAGGCGGGAGCCACGGAGGTCACGCTGACCGACGGCCGGGTGCTGCCCAGCAGGACCCTGATCTGGACCGCCGGAGTCACCGCGAGCCCGCTGATCGCCACCCTCGACGCGGAGACCGTCCGCGGGCGGCTGCTGGTGACCCCTGAGATGACCGTGCCCGGTGCGCCCGGGGTGTTCGCGCTGGGAGACGCGGCGGCCGTCCCCGACCTCGCCGCGCAGGACGAGGGTGCGGTGTGCCCGCCCACCGCGCAGCACGCCCTGCGCCAGGGACGTACGCTCGCGGACAACCTGATCGCCACCCTGCGCCACCAGCCGCTGCGGCCGTACGTCCACAAGGACCTGGGCCTCGTCGTCGACCTCGGGGGCACCGACGCGGTGTCCAAGCCGCTGGGCATCCCGCTGCGCGGCCTCCCGGCCCAGGCCGTGGCCCGCGGCTACCACTGGGCCGCACTGCGCACCAACGTCGCCAAGACGCGCCTGGCGACCAACTGGCTGCTCAACGCGCTGGCCGGGGACGATTTCGTCCGGATCGGGATCCGGTCCGCCAAGCCGCCGACACTGCGGGAGTTCGAGTACACCGACGCCTACCTGACCCCCGAGCAGGTCAGGGCCCACACTGCGGCGCTGCGCGCTTCGGGCTGAGCGCTGCTCGGCCCGCGCCCGCTCCAGGTCACCCCGGCCAGTGCACGCGCCCCAGATGGATCAGGCGGAGCTGGCTGCGGGCCGTCGCGGTGGCGGCCGACCAGTCCTCTCCCCGAAGTGAGGCGGCGAGGAACGCCGAAGCCGTCATGAACATGTGATCCACCAGGAGTCGGGACAGCATCGTCACGTCGGGGGCGTTCCAGCCCGCGCTCACGGGGTCGGCTCCGAGCGCCGCCGCCATCTCCGAGGCCACGGCGTCGAGTTGCCGGGCGATGGCTTCCCGTACCGCCGGTACCCCGCCGTGGCGTTCCCGGACGAGGAAGCGGACGTGGGCAGGCCGGCCGCGCACCAGCTCCGCGACGCAACGTACTGCGGCGTCGCCGCGCCGTTCGGCGTCGCCGGTCTCGGCGAGGATGCCCCGTACCGTCTCGTGCAGGCTGGCCAGTGCCTCCTCGACCAGCGCGGCTCCCAGCTCGTCCATGCCCCCGAAGTGGCGGTAGAAGGCGGTGGGGGTGACTCCGGCCGCACGGGTCACCTCCCTGAGCCCGAGACTGCCGAGACTGCGCTCCTCGAGCTGCGCCAGGGCGGCGTCGAGGAGGGCACGGCGGGTACGGCGGCGCTGGGCTTCACGGATCCCGGTCGACGGACTCATGACGGGAAGTCAACCTCGTCACAGTTGCGCGGCGCCAGCATAAGGCAAACTGAACCGGGCAGTCAGTAGACAACTGTTACCTGAACGGAAGGACGTCTCATGCTCTTCCTCATAGGTGCGCTGCTGGTCCTCGGTGTCGTCATCGGCACCGCCGCCCACGTCCCCGCGCCGGTCAGCATGGTCGCCGGCTGCGTCATCGCTCTCTGGCTCGCCCTCTTCACCATGCGCGAGCGCCTCTGGAGCCACTCCCGGGCCGGACGTCCGGACCACGACCGGGGAGGTCTGCGATGAGCCCGCGGACCGAATCCCGGGTGCGCGCCGTCAAAGCGGTCCGTGATGCCGACGCGATGGCCGTCACCGCGTTCGTCCTCGGCCTGGTGGGACTGCTCGTGATGAACCTCCTCCTGGGCCCGACGGCCGTCGTCCTGGGCGCCCTCGCCCTGTGGCGGCGGACGAGCAGGCCCGGCCGGGCCCGCCTCGGCATCGCCCTGGGCGCGGCCGACGTGGCGGTCCTCGCCTGGCTCGTCACCGCCGACGGGACATGGTCGTGGAGCCTGACCTGAGCGCCGCGGCGCCGGCCGCCCACCGGCCAACCCCCGCAGCGCATCGACCGACAGCTGCGCCCGGACGCCGTCCAAGGTCAGGGCATGGACATCCCCTGGCCACTGGGCGGTATCTCCGCGCTCCAGGCTCCGGGGCTGCGGTAGTGATGGTGATGTCCTGCGGTGAGCACCCGCTGGAGCGCGGCCAGGTGCTCGGTGTGAGGGGGGAGTTCCAGCCGGTGCAACAGGGTCAGCGCCGACTGCGGTTCGAGTTGCCCGTACACGTCGTGGTAGCTCGTCAGCAGGGCTCGGAAGACGGCCTGGTGTAGCTCGGGCACCCGGGCTGCAGCCTCGTACGTGGCGGCCTTGGCTTTCCACGGCACGGGGCCGGAGGTCTCCAGGACCCGGCGCGCCCGGCGTAGCAGCGGCTCCGGCGCACCGGGCAGCAGCCGGTCGCGGTCGTTGCCGAGGACTTCGGCGAAGGCCTCCTCCGCGGTGTGCCAGACCTCGAACCAGTCGGACCAGAGCGAGTCGGTGATGGCCGGGTACTCCCGGACGGCCTCGAGTCTGCGCCGGTAGCCGCTCCAGAGCAGCTCCGCGGGCAGCGGTCCCTCGGGGCCGAGGTGGGCCGACGTGACTTGGCCGGTCACCAGGAAGTGGCCGCCGAGCAGGTCCATCAGCCCCAGTGCGACCCGCAGCCTACCTGGCAGGTCGAGCCCTTCGTCGGTGAAGGCCAACGAGCCGAGCCCGTTGCACAGGTCCTCCACGGTGAGGTTCTGGGCGGGCGGCTCCGCGTCGTACCAGGTGTCGTGCCCGGTCTGTGCGATGCCGTCCTCGGCGAGCCAGCGCCGGGCGATCTCGCTGTCCGGTACGTCGGCCAGGAAGGAGGTGACCGCCTCGGTGAATTCCTCGGGCGCGGTGGCGTGCACCAGATGGCCGACCGGGATCGTGGTGAGCTGGGCGTCCGGGACCCGGCGGACGAGCTCGGCGAGTGCCCCCTGCGGGATGTGGCTGTCCGGCCCGCCCGCCACCACGAGGGTCGGGGCCGTGATCAGGGAGAGGCCCTCCAGCCAGGAGGGGTCGGGGCGGTCCAGCTGGGGCCGGACCGCGAGCACCATGGTCCAGTCGAAGGCCAACTCCCCCTCGGGCCGCACGGGAGCGACCGGCTCGCGGGGGAGTGGCGCCGGGGTGTCCTCCAGGACCAGCCGGACCACGCGCCACGGGCTGTGCTGCGCGACCAGGTGTGCGACCACGCCACCCATCGAGTGGCCGACCAGGTCCACGCGCTCCAGGCCGACGGCGTCCAGGAAACCCAGCACGTCATCGCGCATCAGCTCCAGCGAGTACGAGTCGGTCCGCTCGCTGCGACCGTGGCCCCGCAGGTCCAGGGCGTACACCCGGCGGTTCCGCGCGAGCGCGTCCCGTACGAGGGCCCAGTCGTCCGCGGTCTCGCCCAGCGCCGGCAGCAGAAGCAGCGGGTCGCCGCCGACCGGGCCGGTCACCTGGTACGCCAGCCGGATGCCGTTCACCGTGAGGGTGTGGTGCTCTGTCACCGAGCCGACTGTACGCGCAGCCGCCGCGCAACGGCGTGGACGGTCGGACCGCGCGGCCCCTCCAGCCCCGCGTTCGGTCGCGCGCAGGCGCAGGAGGGAGGCCTTCTTCCGCAGCCGGGATCGATCTCGTGATCGGCAGGTCGCCTTGTATCCAGAGTTGTTGATCTTTTAGCTTCGCCGGCGGATGGACGTGACGCACGTCCACGACACCATCCGGTTTTTCCGACGACAAGCGGGAACTTCACGTGTTCGCGTTCGCGCGGAAGTCCGCCCGCAAGGTGATCGACACCGCGGCGGCCGTCGCTCTCGCGGGAGCGGCCGTTGTGGGCGGCCCCGCCTCGTCGGCGTCGGCCGACGACCAGGCCGGGCGTGGGCGGGAGCCGCGGTGGAGCGGGCGTCCAGAAGCTCCAGCCGATGGCGACGGCGATCGCGTGTGGGCCTACGAACTCCGCAGGCAGGGCCGGGCGGGGCCGGGGCACAGCGTTGCGGGAACGTGTCGCAGCTCACCAGGAAAGGGTGACAGGGGGTCGTCGCGGACGGCTGCGATCGTGGGCGGCATGATGATCACCGATGAGGACTGCCTCGCCGAGACCCTGGCGTTCAACAAGGAGTACGAGGCCACTGCCGCGACCCGTCCGGCACGTGACGAGACGCCGGACGCGACCGTGCTGGCCACCCTCCGGGCCAACAGGCTCGGCGGTGACACACCCCCGGCGCGGCTGCCGCAGGGCCGGGACCGCGTCATTGCCGGCGGGATCACCGCCCGGGTGTTCCTGCCTGACCGCGTCGACGGCGTCTACCTGCACCTCCACGGCGGCGGCTGGACGTTCGGCTCCGCGGACGGGCAGGACGAAAGACTGTGGCGACTCGCCGAGCAGGCACGGCTGGCCGTGGTCAGTGTGGACTACCGCCTCGCCCCGGAACACCCCTTCCCTACCGGGCCCGACGACTGCGAAGCGGCCGCCCGGTGGCTGGTGGACCACGCCGCGACCGAGTTCGGGACCGGGCGGCTGCTGATCGGGGGCGAGTCGGCCGGCGCCCACCTGAGCGTCGTCACGCTGCTGCGCCTTCGCGACCGGCACGGCCTCACCGGCGCGTTCCGGGCGGCCCAGCTGCTCTTCGGCCCGTACGACCTGTCGATGACTCCGAGCCAGCGGTCCTTCGGATCGAAGCAGCTGCTGAGCAACACCGACACGCTGCGGCGGACCTACGAGCTGTTCACACCGGGCATGTCGGCGGAGCAGCGCCGCCACCCCGACGTCTCGCCGCTCTTCGCCGACCTGACCGGCCTGCCCCCCGCCCGGCTCGTCGTCGGCACCGAGGACCCACTGCGCGACGACTCACTGTTCCTGGCGGCGCGGTGGCAGGCGGCCGGTGCCCCTGTCCAGCTCGAAGTCGTCGCCGGCGCCATGCACGGCTTCACCCTCTACCCGCTGACCGTCACCGAACGCGAAGAGCGACGTCAGTGGCAGTTCCTCTCCACCGCGGGACGGTAGCGTCGTCGGCATGAACCGAACTGCCCGCCTGTACGCACTGGTCGAAGAGCTGCGTGCGGCGGCGCCACGTCCGCGGACGGTCGCGGCGCTCGCCGCGCGCTTCGAAGTGAGCACGCGCACGGTGCAGCGCGACCTACAGGTCCTGATGGAGACCGGCGTCCCGGTGCGCGCGACGTCCGGACGGGGTGGGGGCTGGTCGGTCGACCCGGAAATGACCCTGCCCCCGATCCACTTCACCCCTGAGGAAGCCTCGGCACTGGCCGTCGCCCTCGCCACGGCCGACGCCTCCGCCCCGTACGCAGGTGCGGCCCGCGCAGCCGCCCAGAAGATCGCGGTGTCGATGACCGGCACCGCCTCGGCGGCGGTACGGCACCTGGCCACCCGGATCGTCACGCTTCCCTCGTCGTCGGATTCTGCGGTCCGCGCCGCGGTCGAACAGGCCCTCACCACCCGCACGGTCCTGCAGCTGTCCTACAGCGACGCGGCCGGACGCGTGAGCGACCGGGCGGTGGAACCGGCCGGACTGCTCACCGCGAACGGCCGGTGGTACCTCATCGCCTGGTGCCGCACGCGGCAGACCGGGCGAGGCTTTCGGTTGGACCGCATCGCAGCAGCCGCACCGACCACCGAGCAGGCCCACACCCACGACCTGGCCGAACTGCTGCGCGGCTCGGCCGCGGGCGGCGCGGTGCAGCCCACCACACTGGCCCCGTTCACGCCCCGACCCGAGAAACCGGCGTCACTGACGCAGGAACGTGTCGGTCCTCGACGCCCGCTTGCGTCCACCGCGCGAGAACACGGAGAACCCGTCCGCCAGACAAGGACGACTTCAGCGTCCGGGTGCACCGGACACGGCACATCGTCGTGGCGGTGACGCAGTGGCGCCCTGACGGCGGACCCTCTGCGGGCGCTGGTCGGGGGCGACGACGGGCCGAGGTGGGAGCCCCGGCCCGCCGACCGCGGCGGAGGGCCGGCACTGTGCGGCGTCACCCGTCCTCGATGGCGGACCGGTTGGCCGGGGCGGCGACCGGCCCCGCGCCGAGCACGTCCGGACGACCGCGCGGGCGACTCCCGGTCAGTCGAGCAGCGCTCGGATCGGCAACACCAGGTACAGCGCCGGCAAGCCTACGCAAGCGGCCCCGATGCCGAGGACGTCGTTCGCGGACGCCGTGCCGGACAGGAACGGCAACGCGGCCAGCAGCACGCCCGTGACGGCGCAGGCGTGCACGGTCTGGGTGACCGGGGACCACGCCAGCTCCTGGAGGCCGTCGTCCTCCGCCGCGATCGAGACCGGGACCATCGCGACCAGGATCAGCAGCAGGACGAATGCCCCGGGAGCGATCCCGCCCAGGGTGAGACCCCAGCCCCGGTCCACGTACCGACCCAGGTCCTCGCCGTCGTCCACCACGCCGCCCAGGCTCGGTGCGCCGGGCGCCCAGAGCATCTGGACCCGGCCGTCCGGTCTCGGTTCGTAGCGGGTGGAGGCGTCTTCCGCGCGGACGCGGACGCCGCCCGGCAGGGCCAGCAGCAGCGTGGAGTCGTAGCCGACGACCTCTCCTTCGGAGCGCCGTACCGTGAGGTCGGCCACTTCGGCCACGGAGGCCGGGCCGTACGCCGCCCGGCCCGCAGCAGGGAGCGGATGTGCTGCGATCCGTGCGAGTCGCCGAGTCCGGCGAGCGCCACGAAGGAGACCGGGAGCAGCAGCCATACCGCGCTCTGCCGCAGGTAGACCCACTCCGCGCGGAAGCCGACGGAACCGCTGCGCCCGGTGGTCCGCGGTGCGACTCCCCGGAGACCCGGCGCCCGCCCAGTGCCCCGGAGCAGCGGCTGTCCGAAGCCGAGACCTTCGATGATGTCCCCGGCGACCGCCAGGGCCGCGTCGGCGTCTCCTCCCGCCTCCAGCGCGTACGCCATCCGGTAGCGGGCGGAGACCATGAGCGGATGTCCGGGGTCCAGCGACGTCCCGTCCGTGGCGAAGGCCCACGGTCTCGGCCACCCTGCCCCGTTCGGTGCCAGGGCCAACTCCAGGCGCCGGCCCACATTCCGTGGTGCCGTGTCACGACAGGCCAGGACATCCGGACCGCGACCTCGTCGTGTTCGACCTGCTGCGGTAGGACGGCCAGGAGCTACCTACCCGGCTACAGAGCGCCTTACCGGCCGTTCTGTGGAGGGCGGGAGTGATGACGGCCCTGGCGGCTGTGGCGGACCGGGTGAGCGGCCGCAGTGGCGAGTGGCGCGGATCGTGCGGTCCGTCCGGCGGGTGGCGGTTGCTTCCAGCAGGGTCCGGAAGCAGAAACAGAGGACGCTGCCGCTTCGCATTCCAACGATGGGCAGGGACGGGCGCATGACGGGATATCGCCTGTCCGACGGCGTGGCCGATTCTCGAGTCACGGAGTTGCCGGTGAGTTGGCGCAGAGACATGATCGCTTTTCGTGCGGGCCGATCCTGATTCGGAGTCGGCGTGTGATGCGTAATGCGCCAACCTCTTCCATGACATGTGAAGGGCGGCCGATTCTCGTCTTGGGCCTGCGGCGCCCCCACCGTCATCGCGATCTCATCACAAGGGAGTTGTGAATTCATGCATAAACGTCGGGTGTCTCTGGCCCTCACCACGGTGGGCGCGGTCATGTGCACCACCGCGTTCATGCCATCGGTCAGTCTGGCCGTCGGCCGCGACGGTGGGGGGAAGGAGGATTCCTACGCCGAGAGGCACGACCTGACGGTGGACGACGTCGGGCAGATCAACGCACTGAACGAGAAGGCCTTGGACCTGGGGCAGCCCGGCAAGCAGCCCCCGCACCTGTTACCGCCGGATGCCGTCGAGTCCCTCAGGCCCTCCGCCTCGGCCGACGACCGGGTGACCCCTCCGGCCGAGCCCCTCGACAGGATGCCTGACGCGTACCGGGCCTACGGAGGCAGGGCCACCACAGACGTCAGCAACTACATACGCAAGTGGCAGCAGGCCTACAGCCACCGCGACGGCAAGGCGCGGCAGATGACCGAAGCGCAGCGAGAACAGCTGTCCTACGGTTGCGTCGGAGTCACCTGGGTCAACTCGGGGCCCTACCCGACGAACAAATTGGCGTTCGCTTCGTTCGACGAGGACAAGTACAACAGTGGCTTGAGGAATAACAACCCACGGCCCGGCGAGACGCGGGCCGAATTCGAAGGGCGCATCGCGAAGGGAAGCTTCGACGAAACGAAGGGCTTCAAACGAGCCCGTGATGTGGCATCCGTCATGAACAAGGCCCTGGAAAATGCGCACGACGTGGGGGCCTACGTGAGCAATCTCAAGGCGGAACTCGCCAAGAGCAACGACCCGCTGCTTCACGAGGACGGCCGTTCGACCTTCTACTCGGCTCTCAGCAGCACGCCGTCCTTCAGGGAGCGTGACGGGGGGAACTTCGACCCGTCCAGGATGAAGGCGGTCGTCTACTCGAAGCACTTCTGGAGCGGGCAGGATCCCAGGAGCTCCTCCGACAAGCGCAAGTACGGCGACCCGGAGGCCTTCCGCCCGCACCGGGGAACGGGCCTGGTCGACATGTCGGGGGACAGGAACGTGTCGCGCAGTCCTGACAAGCCCGGCGCAGGTTACGTCAACTTCGACTACGGCTGGTTCGGCGATCAGACGGAACCGGATCCGAAGAAGACGGTGTGGACCCACGCCAACCACTACCACTCGCCCGGTGGGGACATGGGTCCGATGCAGGTGTACGAGAGCACCTTCCCGAACTGGTCCGCCGGGTACTCGGACTTCGACCGCGGAGCCTACGTGATCACGTTCATACCGAAGAGCTGGAACACCGCCCCCGCCAAGGTGAAGCAGGGCTGGCCGTAACCGTCACGGACGGGAGTCCGGCCTCCGGGCGCGCCCGTGTCCGCGCGGGAGCCGCCCGTCGTCCGGGCGGGCGCGCCCGTGTCCGCGCGGGAGCCGCCCGTCGTCCGGGCGTCGGGCGCGGCTCCGGCCGGGCGTGCCGCCTCGTGCGGCGGCTTCGCAGGGTTCACATCAAGTGCAGGTTGCCTCCCCCTGGCGCTCGGCCGCCGGCGCCGCCTGATTCCGGAGAGCGGGAGACCGGTGGCGGTGTCGCCTCGAAGTCAGGGCCGGCGGGCGCTGGACGCGAGGCGATCGGCGAGCGTGGTGACGAGGGCGCGTAGTTCCTCGGGGCGTTCGATCACGAACGGCCGGTCGAGGGAGGCGAGTACCGGAGGCAACCAGTCGAGCCGCTCGGCCCGCAGCTCGACGCGCATCCAGCGTTCGCCGGGCCCGGCCTCACCCGTCACGGGTTCGTACTCCTCCAGGCGGGCGACGCTGGCGGGAAGGTGGGCGCGGATCTGCCCGACCGTGGCGTTGATCCGCAAGGTCACCTCGTGCCGGTACGGGGCCGTCGCGAACCCCGAGAGCACGCGCTGCACCGGATCGGTGGCGGGGGGCGCCTCGAACGTGCCGGGCAGGGTGCGTGCGTCCGTGATGCGGTCGAGCCGGAAGGTCCGGTCCTCGTCGATCCCGGCGTCCTTACCCGTGACGTACCAGCGGCCCGCGTGGGCGACGACCCCGTACGCGTGCAGTGTCCGTTCGCTGCGGCGTCCGTCGCGGTCGGTGTGGTGGATCGAGACCGGTCGGCCGTGGCGCACCGCGTCGGCGATGGTGAGCAGGACCTCGGAGTCCGGAATGTCGGCGTCGTCGGCCTGGTCGGTGAAGGCGAGGGCGTCCAGGAGCGTGTCGAGCCGACGGGCGGTGCGCTTGGGCAGCACCCGCCGGATCTTGGCCGAGGCCGTCTCGCTCGCCGCGCGCTCCGTCCTCGGCAGTCCCGCTCGGCGGCCGACGACGAGGCCGAGGAGCACGGCCAGCGCCTCGTCGTCGCTGAGCATGAGCGGAGGAAGCCGGTAGCCGGGGGCGAGCCGGTACCCGCCGTAGCGGCCGCGCACCGATTCCACGGGCACGTCGAGGTCGATCAGCTGGTCCACGTACCGGCGCACCGTGCGCCCCTCGACGCCGAGGCGGTCGGCGAGTTCGGCCGTCGTGCGGGTGCCGCCCGACTGCAGCAGCTCCAGGAGGGTCAGTACGCGGGCGGTCGGTCGGGGCATGCCGGCAGACTAGCCCGGATACAGGACCGATTCTGTCCGCTATCTCTCCTAGCCTGCGACGCGTACACCTCCGCTCTTCACTTCCGCTTCCGCCTTTGGCAGGCCAAGGAGATTCCCGTGGACTTCGTCTCGATCCGCATCATCACCGGCGACGTGGCGCGCCTCGTCGCGTTCTACGAGCGGGCCACAGGGGCTCGCGCGGCATGGGCCACCGAGGACTTCGCCGAACTCAGGACCGGGGGAGCCACCCTCGCGATCGCCGGCACCCGCACCGTCCCGCTGTTCGCCCCGGGCTGCGCCCGCGCGGCGGACAACCACAGTGTGATCACCGAGTTCCTCGTCGACGACGTGGACCGCGTCCACCGGGACCTGACCGGCTTCGTCACGGACTTCGTCAACGGGCCCACCACGATGCCGTGGGGCAACCGGTCGCTGCTGCTGCGCGACCCCGACGGCAACCTCGTCAACTTCTTCACCCCCGTCACCCCGGCCGCCATCGAGAAGTTCGCACGCTCGGGCCAGGCACGGCCGGTCACCCGCGACTCCTGAGGTCCCGGCGCCCGCGGCGTACGATCCGCTCCGGGGGCGCGGGGTCGAGCACTCCGCCCTGCGTTCATCCCGCAAGGTTCGCTGGCCTCGCCCCCGGACAGAATCGCCCCATGGCCTTCATGAAGACAGCTCTGACGGCAGCCGCAGTGCTCTTCTCCCTCGCCGTTCCGCCCGCCGGCGCTACTGCCGACGCCGCCGGGCCCGTTGCGGCTCGCCCCTGCGACGGTGCCCCGACCTGCTACGTCGATGTGACGGTGGCGCAGGTCTGGGTGGGTCCCGAGCAGGTGCGAGCCGTTGACGCCCCGGCGACGGCCAACCCCGCGGACGTCCGCGGCTGGCTGAGGGACATGTCACTGGACGAGCGGCGTGACGTCGCAGGCGAAACGCAGGCGCTGTACGGGACCGAGGTGACTGTCGACGGTACACAGTGGTACGGCGGACTGCTGTGGGATCACGTATGGGTACGGGGTCAGCCCACCCCCAGGGACAAGGGCGGACGGGGCGCGTACCCCGGCTGGATCCCCGACCGGCAGCTGACATCGGACCATCGGAAGCCGCCCCGGGGCACTCATGAGGAGCGCGTCACGCGGCCCACGGCCCGGGGCTTCGCCTCCGCCGGAGCCGCGCTCGCGGGTGCCGGGCCGGGGCGGGCGGCCGAGTACTCGTACAACACGTCGTTCCCGGTGGAGGCCGGCCCGCTGCCCGGTGTCGTCACGGCCTACGGCAACAGCGGCGGCCGGGTCTTCTTCCGCGCCGGTGACCTTGCAGCGGTTCCGGCCGCGCCGAGCGGCGAGGACGTGGTCGCCGCCGCACGCGCTTTCCTGGGCCTGTCCTACCTGTGGTCGGGCACTTCCGGGTTCGGCTACGACTGCTCCGGCCTTACCGGCCAGGTGTATTCCGCACTGGGTGTGACGATCCCGCGTGACGCACAGCCGCAGTTCGATGCGGGCGGCGGACAGGTGCCCGCGGGTTCGGCCGTAGGCGTACGGATCAACGGGACGGAGGATCTCAGGCCCGGCGACATCGTCGCCTTCCGCCCCGCCACCGGTGGGGGCGTCACCCACGTCGGTATCTACACGGGGACGAGGAACGGTGAGCCGATGATGATCAACTCGCCTCGGACCGGTGACGTCGTCAGGGAGGAGCCCATCGGCTCCACTGGCCGCGTCTACGTGGGGGCGACCCGCTTCCTCACCCGATAGGAGCCGGACGTCCCGGCAGGGACCGAGTACCCGTAGGCGCTCGGCCGGGGTGTCTCAGCCGAGCGTTCAGCGAGGGCGGCCGTGGGGCTCGACGGCAACGGCGGCCAGGTGTCCAGACCGTGGTCGGACAGGTGGTCCGCGCGCGGTTCCTCGTCCCGGGAACTGCACGGTGCCCGCAGCCACTCTGGCTGCGGGCACCCTCGGCCGGCTGTTCGCCGGTTTCCCCCCGGCCGCTACCGCTTCACGATGAAGAGATCCACGACAAGGTTGTTCGTCCGGCAGCTGAACTTCTTCGCCGTCCCGTCCGCCACCAGGTTGCTGCCCGCAGCACGGCAGTTGCCCATGTTCCAGTACCAGTCCCAGTACACGTAGCGATCGGCCGGGGCCGACTCCTTCGCGGCGACAGCGACCGCCGTGCCTGCGGCGGACTCCTCCGCCGCCTGTGCGACGGTGGCACCGCCCATCAGCACAGACGCCCCCAGCGCAACGCTGGTGAGCAGCACACGTACGCGCATGTTCGTCTCCTTCTCGTGTGGGTGTGTGGAGCAAGGTGCCCCGTGGCGATCCGCAGCGCTTCACGGAGCGGGGCCCGCTTGCATCACCGATTTCAGCGGTCGGCGCATTGTTCGGCACTGGGGTTCCGGGGGCCGAACAATGGCCGGCCGCGGTCTTTCTGGCGGTATGGAGGGTGCGTAGGTTGGCCGCGGGTTCGGGCGGGCCGTGGGGGGTGGGCATGGCGGGGCGTCGTGAGGTACCGGTGGACCCCGAAGCCGGTCCGGTACAGCGGTTGGCGTTCGAGCTGCGCAAGCTGCGCATGGAGGCGGGCGGTATCACGTACCGGGTGCTGGCGCAGCGGGCCGGCTATTCGGTCACGACGCTGTCGCAGGCGGCAGCGGGCGAGCAACTGCCGACCCTTCCGGTGGTACTGGCCTACGTGACGGCTTGCGGCGGCGACGGCGCGGAGTGGGAGGAGCGGTGGAAGCAGACGGTGGAGGCGCTCGCCGACACGGACCCGGATGACGGGAGCTCTGACGGCGACCCCCCTTACAGGGGGCTGGCGCGATTCGAGGCGGCCGACCACAGTCTCTTCTTCGGCAGGGACCAGCTCACCGCCGATCTACTGGACCTGCTGCGCAGACAGCGGTTCGCGGCCCTGTTCGGCCCGTCCGGCAGCGGCAAGTCCTCCCTGCTGCGCGCCGGCCTCATCCCTGCCCTCCAGCAGGCCCAGGACATGGACGTGCGCCCGGCCGTCCTGCGGATCCTCACCCCGGGCCCCCGCCCGGCGCGCACCCACAGCCGTGCGTTCAACCCCCCGGAAGCCGGTCTGCCACCCGACGGCGCGGACGCGTTCGTGATCGTCGATCAGTTCGAGGAGGTCTTCACCGTCTGCCAGGACCCCGCAGAGCGAGCCCGCTTCATCGACATGCTCCTGGCCGCCCGTAGGCCTGAACGCGGGGTGAAGGTACTCATCGCGGTGCGCGCCGACTTCTACGGCCGCTGCGCCGAGCACCGCGGCCTGGCGGACGCGCTGCGCGACGCCAACCTCCTGGCCGCACCGATGACGCCGGCAGAACTGCGCGAAGCCGTAGTCAAGCCCGCCACGGCCGCCGGCCTCACCGTGGAACGCGCTCTCACCTCCCTCCTCGTCCGGGAGGTCGTGGATGCTCCCGGTGGGCTGCCCCTGCTCTCGCACGTGCTGCTCGAGACGTGGCGCCGCAGGCGGGGCAAGACGCTGACGGTAGCCGGGTACGAGGCGGCGGGCGGTGTCGAGGGCGCAGTCGCCAAGACCGCCGAACACGTTTACGGCCAGTTCACCGCAGCACAGGCTGCTGCAGCCCGCATCCTGTTGTTGCGCCTGGTCGCTCCCGGCGACGGAGCCCCCGATACCCGCAGGTCCGCCGAACGCGAGGAACTGCAGGCCGCCGGCGAGAAGGAAACGACGGAAGTACTGGAAGCCCTGGCAGCCTCGCGGCTGCTCACCCTCGACCACGACACGGTCGATCTCGCGCATGAAGCCCTGCTGAGTGCCTGGCCGCGGCTGCGCGGCTGGGTCGAGCAGGACCGTGACCGTCTTCGCGCCCAACGGAAACTGACCGAGGCAGCCCACGCCTGGGAGGAACTGGGCCACGACCCCGGAGCCCTGTACCGCGGAACTCGACTGGCGACCGCGCAGGAGTACTTCAGCGGCCCTTCGCAAGGGAACCTGACCGGACTGGAACACGCCTATCTGATGGCCAGCCTCGCAGCGCGCGAGCAGGAGCAGCAGGCCGCGGCCCGCACCAGCCGGCGCCTGCGCGGGCTGGTCGCTGGTCTGTCCGTGTTGCTGGTACTGGCCGTCATTGCGGGCTCGATCGCCTGGCAGCAGACCCTGACCGGCAACGAGCAGCGGCAGGTGGCGCTTTCCCGGCAGCTTGCCGCACAGTCCGCCGCCGTCCTCGGCACTGACTCCGACCTGGCGTCATTGCTCGCCATCGGGGCGTACCGGGCCAGCCCGACGTCCCAGGCCCTGGAAGCTCTCTTTGCTGCCGCTGACCTGCCGCTCCTGCACCGGATGGACCACGGTGGCCGTGTGACCGCGCTGGCGTTCAGTCCGGACGGGCACACTCTGGCGAGCGGAGGCGGGGACAGGGTACGGCTCTGGGATACGAACACCGGCCGCATCCGAACGAGCCCGATGGGGCAGGCCCCACCTGGAGCCGTGATGGCGTTCTCTCCGGACGGGCGCACGCTGGCCGTCGGCGCCGAGGACAGCACGGTGCAACTGCTGGACACGGCCACGGGTGACGTCCGCGCCCGACTGGGCACCCAGGCCAATGGCGCGGCCGTCTTGAGGTTCAGCCCGGACAACGCCACGGTGGCGACCAGCGGTTTCGATCGCGAGGTGCAGCTGTGGAACACGACCACCGGTGATCTTCTGACAGTCCTCCCCAGACAAACCGCCCAGGTGAGCACGGTGGCGTTCAGCCCGAACGGACGCACCCTGGCCACGGGGTCCTTCGACGGGAGGACGGAGTTGTGGGACGCGAACAGCGGCCGTCACGAAAGGACTCTGCCGCACCGCAACGGTACGGTCGGCGAGGTGGCGTACAGTCCGGACGGACACACCCTCGCCACCAGCAGCACCGACCGCGGGGTAGAGCTGTGGGACACGAGCACCGGCCAGTTCCGCACGAAACCGGCAGCACACACCGCCCCGGCCGCCGTGATGGCGTTCAGCCCCGACGGCCGAACACTCGCCACCGCAGGCGAGGACCGGACCGTTCGGCTGTGGGAGACGGACACCGGTCGACTCCGGCGGAACCTGCCCGGACACACCGGCCACGTCATCATGTCCCTGGCGTTCACCTCGGATGGCCGCACGCTGGCCAGCGGCGGCGATGATCACACCATCCGGCTCTGGAACGCCGCCGCCGGGGAGTCCCGAACACTTCTCGCGGGGGATCTCGGGAGAGCGGATTCGATGGGACTCAGTCCGGACGGCCGCACCCTGGCCACAGCCGGTTTCGGTGGCGACGCAGCGTACCTGTGGGACCTGACCGCCTCGCGCCGCCTCGCAAGCCTGACCGGACACGTCGACAACGTTCCCTCAATGACGTTCAGCCCGGACGGGCACACCGTGGCCACGAGCGACGTCGACGGTGGAGTGAAGCTGTGGGACGTGTTCACCGGCCACCTCAGGACGAGTCTGCACGGCTACACCGGTGACGCTGCCGCCTTGGCCTTCAGCCCGGGTGGGCGCACGCTGGCAACCGGCAGTACCGCCCGCGGCGTCGAAGTGTGGGACGCGGCGACCGGCGAGCACATGAGGAGCCTGCCCGGATTCAACGGAGACGTGAACGCCCTGGCGTTCAGCCCGGACGGGCGCATCCTCGCGACCGGCGGTGCGGATCGGACGGTCCGGTTGTGGGATCCGATGACGGGCCGAGGCCGGGGGACTCTGTCAGGGCACGCCGACGCTGTCGTGTCGACTGCCTTCAGCCCGGACGGGCGCACCCTCGCCACCGGTGGTGAGGATGGAACGGTGCGGTTGTGGGACCCGATGACGGGCCGAGGTCGGGGGATCCTGTCAGGGCACGCCGGCGCTGTTGTCTCGACCGCCTTCAGTCCGGACGGGCACATCCTGGCCACCGGCGCCGGTGACGGCACAGTGCGGCTCTGGGACACGGACACCAGAGGGAACCCCACCGTCGGCGCGATGTTGGCCAAACTCTCCGGACACACCGACACCGTGCTTGCGGTCGCCTTCAGCCCGGATGGACGCACTGTGGTCACCGCCGGCCGAGACCAGACCGCACGTTCGTGGGACCTTGCCCTCCCCACCGCCGACGCAGCTGTCACCAGGATGTGCCGTGCCATCGGCCGCGATCTCACCGCGCAGGAACGGTCGGCGTACGGGCCACCAGAAACACCGTTGCCGGCCGTGTGCGCGGAAGTGTGATGGCGGCTCGCCGCCCGTCCACGCCCATGGGCCGCACAGGCCGTCCTGGTCGATCGACCGGGGTCCGACCTGTGTGCCCGCTCACCACCGCGCCGACGGACGACCGGCGTGCGCTAAGGCCGGTCGTGTGGTCCGTTCTGACGGTGCTCCGCCACGACGGACCCGACATCCGGCCTGTCGTGATGTGTCAGCGCGGATCAGGCCTCTCGACTCTGCTCGTGACGGTGGCCGCCCTGTGACCGCCGTGCTCACCGCTCGTGAGGCGACGAGGGGGGCGAGCGTGTGATGATCACGGTTACGGGAAGTGGGAGGGGAACGAGAACCTTGAGTGGCACGAACTGCCCGCAGTGCGGGACGATCGACCAGGTGCGCAGCGTGCGCGCCGTCTACGAGGAGCAGACCGGTACCTACGCGGGCGTGTCGACCGGCTACTCGTCGGGCGCCGGCTTCGTCCCAGGTGGAGGGTCGGTCGCGGTCTTCGGCCGTTCGACGGTGCATTCCTCGGGGGTGTCAAGCACACTGCTGGCGCAACAGCTGGCACCGCCGCCCCAGCCCTTCCTGGAACAGCAGCGGGGCGGGTGCGGGCTGGCCGTGCTGTGTGTTGTGCCGGTGCTCGCGGCCCTGATGACGCTGCCGCTGCTGGCCAGCGACGCGCCCGGCTCGGGGCGCAACGCGATGGTCTTCTGGGGTGTGACGGGACTGCCGGCCATGGCCGGTGCCGTCGCCGTGATCGTTGCACGTGCGCGGGCCCGGCGGGCGGCCGCGAAGCGGTTCCGGGCGCAGACGGCGGCCTTCCCCGCGCTGTTCGCGGTGTGGGAGGCGGCGTTCACCTGCCGGCGGTGCCACGTCGCGTACCTGCCGGCCGGGCCGTTGGCGCCGACAGGTACGCATGGTGTGCCGGTGTCCGGCTTCCAGCAGCTGGTGTGGACGGTGGCGCACCAGCCGCCGGCAACCGGCACGCCGTGACACCGCCCCGCCCCGGGGGGCGGCCCGGCCCATGCAGTTGCCTGAGCGCCGGGGCACGCTGTGTCCGCTCGGGTCAGCTCAGGTGCTGGTCATGCGCTGCACGGCGTGCTCGCGGGCGGTGGGGGTGTCGCCTGCCGAGGCGTCGGCGACTGGGTCGGTTGTGAGCGGTCCACCCGAATCCCGGCGTCGGGACGCGATGAAGCCAGCTGACTGGTCGAGGCGGAAGGGTGAGCCGGGGGTCTGGGGGGTCCAGCCGTCGGTGAGAGCGGTGCGGATGCTGTCAGCCACGTGGGCGGGCAGGACCGGGCTGCCGGCTGTTCCCAACCAGTTGTTCGGGTGGGGCTGGTTGGTGGTGATCACCAGGGTGGTGCCGGGGGTCTGGGCGTGTTCGACCGCATAGGTAAGCGGTGACATGGCCAGCCCCTGGTCGTAGGTCGGCCGTCCGCGGAGTCGCCACCGGTATGTGGTGCCGTCCACGGTGATGAGCCGCGATCCCTTTTTGACCAGTGCCATGTCCACATCCTTTCCTCTGCGACCGTAGTGAACGGCGGTTCGTTGTGTCGTGCCTGGCCGAGCAGGGCGGGCCGGGACGCTGGGCAGCGACGGCCTGGAACCCGCATCCGGGTACCGCGGGACCCCGACACGTTGCCTCGGTTCGCGTCGGCGGCGCGCTCTCGCCGGGGGAGCGCGCCCGTGTCCTTGCCGAGTGCCGGTCGGGCCTGATGACACGGGGTGTCCGGACGTCGACCCGGACACCCGCCCGGTACGGCCGCAGAGCCCACCCGCCCCGGCGACACCGACACCCCGCCCGGTTCGTGGACCGCGGCCCCGCCCCGCTGCCCGGTCCTCGTAGGACGGCAACCCGGACACGGTTCCGACCAGCCCGGACATCGTCAGACTGTCCGGGACAGCCCGTTGCCGTTGCCCCGGCCCGGCACGGGTCAGCAGAGTCTGTGGTGTACGGCCGGACCGGACGAACGCCGCCGCGCACGGTCACGGGCCTCCGGCCGGCTGCCGACACCCCCCGGCACCACCCGCACGGGCCAGCCGCGGGCCGCTGCGGGCGCCGGGCATCCCCTCAGGCCGGTCCCGAAGGCGACCACCACCCCGAACCAGGAAGGAGCGAACCGGTATGCCCGAACGATGTCCGACCGGTCCACCCGGTACACCGGCACCAGGCGATGCCGTGGGGGTGGCCGCCCACCCGCCCGGAACCCGTGCGGTGCTGGAAGAGATCAACGGGCTGTGGCACGCCCCGGACCTGCTGCACGACGGGCCCGACCGGCTTCGCGCGGGCCTGCGCGCACTCCACCTCGGCGGCGTGTGGGCCGCGGCCCTGGCGTGCCCGCGGACCGGATTCGCCCGCACCGCGCTGCTCGTCCGCCGGCACGACCCGCAGGCCTTCCACATCCTCCACATGAGGAGGGGGCGGGCCACGCTCCGCACCGGAGGACGCCAGACCCGGATCGGGGCCGGCCATCTGGTGCTGGTGGACGGCTCCAGCACCTACAGCGGCCGGTTCGACGACCCGGCCGGGGTCCACTCCTGCGTCATCGCCCAGATCCCGCGCGCCGCAGTGCCGTTGCCGCCGCGCACCGTGCTGCGGCTCCAGGGTGTGCCCGTCCCCCTCGGCCCCGGCCTGGGCGGCGCGCTCGCACGCTGGCTCGCGGACATCACCGGCCGCCCCCACGAGTTCGCGCGGACCGACCTCTCCTGCCTCGCCGACACCACCACGACCCTGGTCGCAACGGTGCTCGCCGCCGCGGCCGGTGCCGTCGAGGGCCTGGACCCCGAAGACCGCCGGCGAGCACTGCGGACGCAGATCCGCCAGTTCATCCGCCGCCACCTCGGCGACCCCCTCACCCCGCAGGGCATCGCCGCGGCACACCAGTTGTCCCGCCGCACCCTCTACGCCCTCTTCGAGGAGGACGGCCAGACCGTGGCCGCCTGGATCCGGCAGGAACGGCTGGAACGGTGCCGGCGCGACCTCGCCGACCCCCGGCTGGCAGGGCGCCCCATCCACTGCATCGCCGCACGCTGGGGTTTCCCGGACAAGGCGCACTTCAGCCGCCTGTTCCGGTCCGTGTACGGGGCTCCACCGCGCGAGTTCCGCCAGCGGGCGGCGCCGCACGGACCGACAACCACCCCGCACCCGCAGACAACGACAGCCCGACAGGCGTCCCGCACCCTCGTTGTCGGAGGCGCCGTTCACGGCGAGCGGCCGTGAGCCGGTGCCCCGGCCCATCGATCCGATCGCGAAGGAGCGAGTGAGACATGCGCACAACGCTTGAGAGGCTGGGCGGCAGGATGCTGGACCGCCTGGTGCCGCGCGTGGACGCGTCCGCCGCCGAGGCGGCCTGCACCTGCTACCAGTGCGTCCAGGGCTCGTCCGGCTGTGCCTCGACCGGCCACCGGTGGTACAGGAAGCAGCCGTGTGGCGGCGGCCCCTGGACCTTCGACCGCTGCGCGAACTGCAGCCCGGGCTCCGGGTACTGCATCTGACGAGGCCCGTTCCGCCGTTGCCGCCGTGCGGCGGGTGATACCCGCCGCACGGCTCCCCTACCCCCTGTCTGCCGGAGGCAGTGCGATGGAGTACCTGTTGGCGGGAGCCCGCGGACTGCTGGGGCTGGTGTTCCTGGTGTCCCTCGCCGGCAAGGTCGCCGGACGCTCCGCGTTCACCGCCTTCGCCGGGTCCGTCCGGTCGTTCGGCGTGGTGCCGCCCGGCCTCGTCCGCACGGTGGCCCGGACGGTGATCGCCGGAGAGGCCACCGTGTGCGGCCTGATGGCCGTACCGGTGCGGGGCGCCGCGGCGGCCGGCTTCGCGGTCGCAGCCGCCCTGCTGGTGGCGTTCACCGCGGGCATCATGGCCGCCGTACGGCGGGGAGCCGCCGCCCCCTGCCGCTGCTTCGGCCCGTCGACGACACCGCTCGGCACCCCGCACATAGTCCGGAACCTCGCCCTCTGCGCGGTCGCCGCGGGCGGGGCCGGGGCGCTCGCCGTACCGGCCGCAGCGGACGCCCGGCCGGGCGGTGCGGCGGTGGCGGCTGTCGCCGGGCTGATCACGGGGATCGTGGTGACCCGGCTCGACCACCTGGTCGCACTCTTCCGGCCGCTGCCCACCGGTGCGCGGGTCGGCGCGGCCGCACCCGTACGGCACCGGAGTGCCAGGCAGCAGCAAGCCGAGCAAGCGCGAGCCGAGCGGGCGCAGGCCGAGCAGTCGCAAGCCGAGCAGTCGCAGGCCGAGCAGTCGCAAGCAAGGAAGCCAGAGGACAAGGAGCCCTCATGCCCGTCCTGATCGCCGTCGTGGCCCTCGTCGGAACGCTGTGCACGTTGAACCTGGTCCTCACCCTCGGCGTCGTCAAACGGCTGCGGGAGCACACCGAGCTTCTCGGAGCCGTGCAGGGGGACCCCGTCAGTCTCGAAGTCGGTCAGGAGGTCGGGGAGTTCGACACCTCGACCGTGGGCGGGGAGCCGCTGGTGCGCGATCTGCTGTCCGGGCCGGTCCTCTTCGGGTTCTTCTCACCGACCTGCGAGCCCTGCAAGGACAAACTCCCGCGGTTCGTCGAGTACGCGCGGCGCGAGCCCGGCGGTCGCTCCTCGGTGGTGGCGACCGTCGTCGGCGACGCCGACTCGGCGTCCGGGTTCGTCGCCGAACTCGGCCAGGTCGCCCATGTCGTCGTCGAGGATCCCGGCGGTGCGGTGGGCACCGCGCTCGGCATCCGGGCCTTCCCGAGCGTGCTGCGGGCCGACCGCGATGCCGCGGGCCGCCTCGTCGTCGTGGACGACGACGTGGCGCTCAGCCGCCCGACCACCCTCACCGCGTGACCGTGACCGTGACCGTGACCGGAACCGGAACCGGGGCCGGGACTGCGAAGGCGGCCCGCGGGGCGGGCCTCTCGCGCTTTTCCCGGCACGCGGCGACGGCCGTCGCCCTCGCGGCACGCGCGGCTCCGGCGGTCTTCGCCGGCCACGTCCTGCTGACCCTCGCGACGGGTGTGCTGCCCGTCGCGGCGGCCTGGCTGACCAAGCTCGCCCTGGACGGCCTGACCGCCGGTGGCACCCCGACGGGTGCGCTCCTCTCGCTGGCAGCAGGACTCGCGGGCGTGGGGGTGGTGATCGCGGCGACCGCCCACACCAACGACTATCTGCGGGCGCAACTGGACCGCGCCATCGGCGTGCTGACGCAGGACCGGCTGTTCGCGGCGGTCAACGGGTTCGTCGGACTCGCGCGGTTCGAGAGCCCCGCCTTCCTCGACCGGCTGCGGTTGGCCCAGCAGGCGAGCGCCGTCGGGCCCGGCCAGGTGGCCAACGGGATCCTGGGCCTGGCCCAGGCCGCGATCACCGTGACCGGCTTCGTCGGCTCCCTCCTCGTCCTCAGCCCCGCCATGACCGTGCTGGTGGTGGCCGCCGGGATGCCCGCTCTCGTCGCCGAACTGCTGCTGTCCCGGCGGCGGGCCCGCCTGCACTGGGACCTGGGGCCCACGGAACGGCGCGAGATCTTCTACAGCCGGCTGCTGTCGAGCGTCGAAGCCGCCAAAGAGGTACGGCTGTTCGGCATCGGCGCCTTCCTCCAGGGCCGCATGCTCGCGGACCGGCGCACTGCCAATTCGGCCAGGGCGCGACTGGACCGCGGGGACGCGCTCGTCCAGTCGGGGCTGGCGCTGCTCGCCGCGCTCGTCTCCGGCGGTGGGGTGGTGTGGGCCGTGCTGGCAGCCCGCTCCGGGCACCTCTCCGTGGGCGACATCGCGATCTTCATCGCGGCGGTGGCAGGCGTACAGGGCTCCCTCACCTCCGTCACGGGACACCTCGCAGGCTGCCACGAGGCGCTGATGCTGTTCGAGCACTACCTGGACATCGTGCGCAGCGATCCGGATCTGCCGGTGGCCGCCGACCCTGCCCCGCTGCCCGCGCTGCGGGAGGGCATCGAGTTCCGGGACGTGTGGTTCCGCTACTCCGAAGACCACCCGTGGGTCCTGCACGGGGTCAGCTTCCGTCTGCGGCACGGGGCGGCGCTGGCCCTCGTGGGGCTGAACGGCTCGGGCAAGTCCACCCTGGTGAAACTGCTGTGCCGGTTCTACGATCCGACGCGCGGAGCGATCCTCTGGGACGGCGTCGACCTGAGGGACGTCGACCCGGCCCGCCTGCGTAGCCGTATCGGGGCGGCGTTCCAGGACTACATGGCGTACGACATGACGGCGGCCGAGAACATCGCACTGGGCGATCTCCGCGCCCTCGACGCCACGGAGCGGATCCGCGGCGCGGCGCAGCGGGCCGGCATCCACCACAAACTGGCCACGCTGCCCCGCGGCTACGACACGCTGCTGTCCCGCAGTTTCACCGCGACCTCGCAGGACGGCCGGGAAACCACCGGCGTCGTGCTTTCCGGCGGCCAGTGGCAGCGGCTCGCCCTGGCCCGCGCGTTCGTGAGGGACGAACGGGACCTGATGATCCTCGACGAGCCGGCCTCCGGGCTCGACGCGCAGGCGGAGGCGGATATCCAGGAGGCCCTGCGCACGCACCGCCGGGGCCGGACCAGCCTGCTGATCTCCCACCGGCTCGGCTCGGTCCGCGAAGCCGACGCGATCGTAGTGCTGGAGGAGGGCCGGATCGTCGAACAGGGGAGCCACGCCTCGCTCCTGGCGGCGGACGGACGGTACGCGCGGCTCTTCGCCCTCCAGGCGTCCGGCTACCGCCCGGAGGACGCCCCGGCCGCTGCCGCCGCCCACCCCGATGCCGTCCCGGAAGCAGGCCACCGATGAGGCGCGGCGCCCGCCGGGCGGTGCCCGCCGCTGCGCTCGGCCTGGCGGGCGCCGCCGCCGTGCTGCTGCGGTACAGCGTGATCCGGGTCACCGTGCGCGGCAGCAGCATGGCCCCGGTGTACGAGGACGGCGCCAGGGTCCTCGTACACCGCGGCGGCCGGATCGCGGTGGGGCGGGTGGTGGTACTGGAGCACCCCGCGCAGGACGGGGGCCGCCCCATGCCGCCGGTGGCCCGCGCGGCCTCCCCGCGTGCCGTGGGGTCCCGCCGCTGGATCATCAAACGCGTGGCGGCGGTCCCCGGCGACCCGGCCCCGCTGGACCGGGTACCCGGCCTGGACGGCACGGCGGGCGCGGTCGTGCCGCCGGGCCTGCTCGTCCTGCTCGGCGACAACACGGCGAACAGCCACGACTCGCGCCAGGCGGGGTACTTTCCCGTGGAACGGGTCCTCGGCACCGTGCTCGGGCAGCGGCGCCGGCCGTGACGGTGAGGAGCCCGGACCCGCCGTGACCGGCCCGACGGGCGCGCGGACCGTCACTCAGCGCCATTCGGAGACGGACCCTCCTTCCCTCACTCGGGCGCGCCGACCGGATGCGCTGACGAGCGCACGCCCGTGGGGGTGCGTAGCTTGGCGGCAGGGCAGGCACCGGGCCTGGCAGTGAGGAGCGGACGGCTGGTGAAGCCGGAGATCGACTACAGGGCGTTGTTCGCGGCGACGCCGAGTCCGTATCTGGTGCTGGCGCCGGATCTGGTGATCGTGGCGGTCAACGAGGCCTATATGCGGGCGACGGGCCGCAGCCGGGAGGAACTGGTCGGGCAGCACGTGTTCGACGCGTTCCCCGACAATCCCGCCGATCCGGGCGCGGACGGCGTGAGGAACCTCGGCGCGTCGCTGGGCCGGGTGCTGGCCACCGGGGAGACCGACACCATGGCCGTGCAGAAGTACGACATCCCGGAGCCCAAACGGCCGGGGACGTTCGAGGAACGCTGGTGGTCACCGGTGAACACCCCCGTCATGGGTCCGGACGGGCGGGTGGCGTGGATCATCCACCGGGTCGAGGACGTCACCGCCTTCGTGCAGTCCCGACGCTTCCGCGGGGAGGGCGGGCGGACGACCGGGCGTGAGGAGGGCATGGAAGCCGAGCTGTACGTCAGGTCCCGTGAGCTGCAACGCCTGAACGAGGAACTACGGGCTGCTCATGCCCGGGAGCGGGAGGTCGCGGTCACCCTGCAGGAGGCGATGCTCCACTCTCCCGACCTGGCCCGGCACAGCGACGTCGCGGTCCGCTACCTGCCCGCGATCGGGTCGCTGAACGTGTGCGGTGACTGGTACGACACCGTCGACCTGCCCGACGGCCGGTTCACCGTCGCTGTCGGCGATGTCGTCGGCCACGGCCTGGAAGCCGCCACCGTCATGGGCATGCTCCGCAGCGCCCTGTCCGCCGCCTGCCGCGCGGTCACCGGCCCGGCCAGCGCGCTGGAGGTACTGGGCATGTACGCCCGCTCCGTCGACGGGGCGCTGGCCGCGACCGCGGTCACCGTGCTCGTGGACTGCCGGACGCGGCTGCTCGTCTACTCCAGCGCCGGACATCCGCCCCCGGTGCTGCTGCATGCCGACGGCACGTTCGACCTGCTGGACAAGGCCACGGACCCGCCGCTCGGCGCGCGCCCGGAGCACGTTCCGCGCCCGCAGGCCGGCACCGCCTACCGGGCTGGCGACACCCTCCTCCTCTACACCGACGGCCTGATCGAACGCCGCGACGAGGACGTCGACACCAGCCTGGACCGGCTCACCACCGCCCTCGCCGACCTGGCCGCCCTCGGCCCCGAGCGACTGGCCGACGCCCTCCTCGCCCGGCTCGGGGTCGCCGGCGGCGCCCGCGACGACATCGCCCTCGTCATCGTCCGCCTCTGACCCCGGCCCGCGCCCCTCACTGCAGGCACGGGTAGGTCTGGCGGGGACCCGACCGTCACCCCGACCCGGCCTGCTCCTCGGTGAGGTCTCCTGTCACCCGGCGCGAGCCCCCAGCCACTGCGGCGTGGCTACGGGCGTCGCGCCTCAGCTCCCTCCCCTCGGGCCGCCGTCGCGGGGGCTCCGCCATGCCGCGAACAGGGCCGTCGCGGCCGTGGCGTATCCGGCCATCTCCTGCGGGCTGGTGTGGCCGATCACGATCAGCACCGTGACGACCGTCAGCACGGACAAGAAGACGAGGAAGTCAGCGGGCACCTGAGGCAGCTGACGCCGACGGCGAGAGGACATCGTCACTCCTACGGGGTAGAGCCTGCCGCCGCGCGAGCGCGGCCAACGCCGGCCGCGGCAGATCGCTGCGGAAGCGGGGCACCGACGGTGACCCGCTCTCCATTACGCGCAGCCCTCGGAAGTGCCCCGCACGCCTCTGACACTTTCCCCCACCCCACCCCCTTGACCTGGTGCGAGTACCGCTGACAGCCTTGGCCGCACTGACACTCGCTGACACTTCCTGCCAGGAGAAGCCGGATGCAGCGTCGAGGGGCCAGGGGCGTGCGGATGCCGCCCGTGGAGGAGTTTCCCGCCGGACCGCGAAGGACTCTGCTCGAAAGCCTGCACGGTCTGTACCGGGCGGCTGATACACCAGGGGTGCGCACCATCAGCGCAGGTCTGGCCGACGGCGACTTCCGGGCCACCATGGACCGGGATCTGGTGTCCAAGGTCCTCAACGGCACCCGGTGGCCCACCGCCTGGCAACTGGACAGCCTCGTGCGCTGGTTCGCCGGCCGGGCCATCGACGGCAGGAACCCCGCTATCGAGGCCAGCCGCTTCCTGGGGCTGTACCAGCAGGCAGTCGAGGAGGGCGACGGAACGGTACGCGCGCCCGCCCCCTCCCGATCGGCGCTCCTGGTGTACTTTCGCCGCCAGACCTGGTCGGGCGTCCTCCTGCACGACGGGACCGTCCTCACCCAGAGCCTGGACCTGGCTGAGGAATCCGGCCCGCTGAACGGGGACCGCGTCGAGGTGCGATCCGTCGACAGACCGCAGAACGGGTCCGAAGCGGATGTGCTCATGCGGGGAACCAGCAGGACGGGCTTCACCGTTCTCGCGCCCAGACATCCCCTCCAAGGAGCGGCCGCCGCCCGATGGGCTCCCGCGCCACCGATCGGCGGGCGAGTGAGGGCCTACCTGACGCACACCAGCCGCCGCGACAACCGACTCGAGGGCCTGTGGCTGGCCGGCACGGTACTGGGACCGAGCGGCCCCGACGGAGACTGGCAGCTCGACATGACGTTGACCATCGAGCCCAACGAGGCGCGCATCGGTGACGTGGCGGCCGGCGCAGGGGTCCTGGACGAGTCGGGACGCCTGGTCGGTGCCATCACCAGGCGCCTGCCGGGCACGAGCTTCTACTGGATGGCGCCCGTGGACACCATCGAGCGCCAAGGCGTCTCGCTGCGTCCGCGCTGAAACCCGCTGCACGTGCACCCACCGCGTCCCCACCGACGCCCGGTGCTGGAGCTCTGCCAGGACATCGCCCGGGCGAGGAGGATGGCCGGCTCGATGACGCGGGCGCACAGATCCGATGGAGGAGCGGCGGCGAGCAGCGCAAGCCGATCCGGGACGGGCCGTGGGCTACGCGTTCGTCGAACGAGCACGTGAAGGCGTGAGGGCGATCGCGATGAGGAGCACGAAGGCGAGGACGGCGGTGCCGGTGCGGGCGTCGTTGAAGAGTTCCCAGCGGTGCAGGATCCGCGCGTGGCCAGGCGGCGCGGTGGTGGCGGCCCATGCCTTGATGCGGCCGTTGATCGGGACGTTCCCGAACCGTGTGATCAGGAACGGGGCAACGGTCAGGAGCCCCGCTGCCCCGGCCTGGCGGCGGGCCCGGCCGCGTACGGACGCGGCGAGCGCCAGCGTACTGAGGGCCGAGGCCGCCATGGTGGCCTGCATGGTGATGCCGTTCATCTTCATCAGTTCGGCGTGGAAGCCGAGCCGCATCTCGATCGGCACCGCGTTGAAGGTCGGGACGAGGTTGGCGGCCCCGTAGCCGAAGGCGCCGGCCACCAGGCCCGTGGAGAGGAGTGCCAGGCCCAGGAGGAGCCGGGAGCGCACGGCCTTCACCGCGCGGTGAAGCGGTCGGCAGCCTCGCCGCCGAGGCGGCCGGACGGCAGACGGCGGCCGAAGGCGAGCAGGAGGAGGTCCTGGGCGGCTCCGTACACGGGCGCCGTCCCGAGGCCGTACGACCAGTCGATGTCCTGCGCGCACAACCGGACCCCCGTGAGGTCGACGCCGAAGAACCTGAGGCCGCGCGGCTTGAGGTCGTCGAGCAGGATGCGCAGCCGGGCCTCGGGAACGCGCCGGTCGAGCCCGAGGGCGGTCGTGACGTCCAGGCCGTGGACGACGTCGTGGCCGAGGGCGGCGGTGAGTCCGCCGACCGGCGGGGTCCACGGGTGGTGGGCGTTGTCGCGGAGCAAGGCGCTGAGCCGGGTGGGGCTGTGGGCGGCGGCGTCCCGGCGGGCGACGCGGTCGGTCATGCGGTGGAGGCTGCCGCGGGCCTTGAGCAGTTCGCCCAGGGTGGCGGGGAGGGAGAGCCGGAACCCCATCGACATGTGGGCGACGACCTCGCGGACGGTCCAGCCCGCGCACAGGCTGGGGGCGTTCCAGTCCTTGTCCCCGAGGGCGTCGAAGAGGTCGGCGAGCTCGCGGCGTTCGGCGGCTATGGCGTCCTTGATCTGCATGCGATCAAGCCTGCGGGGCGCTGATCCATATGGCCAATAGATGGTTCTGCTGCCACCCAGCATCGCTGGTTATGGGACTCCGGCAGCTGCGCCATTTCGTCACCGCCGTCGAGCAGGGCGGCTTCACGCGTGCGGCCGCGTGGCTGCATCTGGCCCATCCGGTCTCCTTGCTGCTCGTACCGCGCTGCGGTGGCGACCAGGCTGCGGTGCCGGATGTCGGGTGTCGGATGTCGGGGATGCCGGTCCGGAAGCCGGCCGCTGCCGTGAGCGTGCCTGTTCCCAGGGGAGCGTGAGCGGCGCCGACTCCCGGGCCGGGCGCGGTACGAAGCCCCCCACAGCCCCCGCGGACGCCCGGGCGGACAAGCCGCGGTTTCACGTCACCAGCCGCAGCGACGTTCCCGCAATGCCCACTCGTACGCTCTGGCCCCAGGTCAGTTCCAGGGCGTCGGCCTCCATTCCGTCTCCGAAGACCACGATGCGATCCGACTCCACGGTCAGGCGCAGTTTCTGCGCCCGTCCGAGCTCACCGGCGACCCTCCTCGTTCCGGTCGCGGGCGAGGGCCAGGCTTCGCGTACGAACCACAGGAGCCGCGGGTCGCACGGTGCGGGCAGTGCCGCGGTGCTGCCGCGCTCCAGCCACAGGGAGCGCAGCCAGCCGGTGGCGCCCGTGCCGGTGCCCACGAGCACTCCGGAGGATGCCTGGGCCTCGCCCGGGCCGTTCTCCGTGTCCGGGCCCAGGCGGTAGCGGGCCGTCTGGTGGCCGGGCGGGCCCAGGTAGATCTCGTTCAGCGCCAGGATGCGCTGGGTGTCGTCGGCGACGGCCTCGACCATGGTCAGCTCGTCCGCCCGGCCCCCGGGGGCGACCGCGGCGCGCAGCAGGGCGGCCGTGTCGGCGCAGCGGTGACGGACCAGGATTCCCGCGTTGCGCCCCGGGTCGGTGTCGATGCCCACGACAGGCTGCCCGCACAGGTATTTCGCGGTGTTGGCGACCAAGCCGTCCTGGCCGACCACGACCACCACGTCCTGCGGGGCGAACAGGAAGCGGTCCAGGTCCGCCCGCTCCACCCGGGAGCTGCGCCAGGTGAGCGGCACGGCCGCCGCCACCTCCCGCAGTGCCTGTTGCACGCGGTCGTGGCGGCGGACCAACTCGTCGATCGAGCGGCCCCGGCTGGAGAGGAAGAAGGCGGCCTGCCCGTGCGTCCCGTGCCGGGCGAGGAGTTCCTCGTACTCGGTCCTGCGGTGCACGAGCACGGCCCGCGGGGCCAGGCTCACGCGCCCGCTCCGCCCTCGGGACGCCCGAGCCGGGTGAGGAGTCCGGTGAGGACGTCCGGAGAGAGCGTGATGCTCTCGATCCGCGGCAGGTTCTCCGCCAGCCGGGCCGCCGCCATGGCGCGCAGCGTGCCCGGGTCGGCTTCGCCGTGTACCCGCAGCCAGGCGGCCTGGGCCTCGGCGCGTGCCGCGCCCGTCTCGCGCGCCGCTTCGGCGTCCGCGCGGGCCAGGGAGACCTTGCGGGCCGCCTCGGCCTCGGTCCGTACGGCGTCCGCCGCCGCGTTCTCCTCCGCCTCGCGGCGGGCGTTGGTGCCGCGCTGGTCGACCAACTGCTCCTCACGACGGGCCAGTTCGATCTGACTGGCCAGCTCGTTCTCTGCGATGGCACGCTCGCGCTCGACGGCGACGGCCCGCCGTTCGTAGGTGGCCCGGTCCGCCTCCTGCTGGATCTGCTCGCGGGCCGGGGTGCGCAGGGCGCGCTCCACCTCGGCCTCGGGGCGTATCGCCACGACGCGTACGGCCACCACGTCGATGCCGGTGGCCGGGAGCCTGGGCTCGGCGGCGAGACCGTCGGTGACCCGCTGCCGCACGGAGGTGACGCCATCCACCAGGGCGGCGGCCAGCGGGGTGCGGGCCAGTACGTCCAGGGTGTGCTGCTGTGCGGTCTCGGTGAGGAGAGTGGCGATCTGCTCCAGGGGAGCGCCGCGCCAGCTCCCGGTGTCCGGGTCGACGGAGAAGTCGAGCCGGTCCGCAGCCTCGGCCGGGTCGCTGATCCGGTAGGTGACGGTGGCCTGCACGGTGACGTCCTGGAAGTCGGCCGTACGGGCGTGGAAGGCCATGGCCAGCTCCCGGTCGTCGACCGGCACTTCGGACAGCGCCGCCGACAGCGACCGGTACCAGAAGCTGAGCCCCCGGCCGTCATGGACGAGTCGGCCACGCCTGTGGTGGCGGACGTGAGCGTTGGGCGCGGAGCGCAGATGACGCCAGCCGAAGCGCCGGGTGATGTCGGCCATGGTGAACCCCCTTTATTCGTCTGAGTGACGATAATGGCCGCACGGTTATATCGTCAAGAGGACGAAAAGAGGTTCGGCTGTCTCGGTCGGCCCTCGGAACACGGGGAAGCCGGGCCGGGAGTTCCGGAGCGCCAGCGCCTTCCACGCCCAGCGCCTTCCACGCCCGCTGGCGCCGCGCCCCTGCGGGGGCCGCTCTCGCCCTCACGCTCCTGGAGACGGCCGGATTCGAGCGGAAACACATCGCCGTATCCGACGAGGGCGTGGTCCGCTCCAGGCTGACCACGTCGCCGGCCCACGCCAGGCAGTGACCCTCGGGCCGACGGCGCGACACCGCCGCCGGCCCTCCCTCCTGGAGGGGCGCCAACGGCTGCGCATCGACCGGCGTCAGGGGCGTCACAGGGTCAAAGGGTGCTGAGTCGCCCTGAATCCCGCTCGGGTGCCGCCATGGGCCGCAAACGAAAAAGGCAAGGAGAGCACTCTCCTTGCCACTCTCAACTTATAGCGCGACCCGGGGCTTGCCGCAAGGCCCCGGGCAGGGCGCAGAATCGTCGCCCGAGCCATGACCGCCCCGGAGGCATCGCAGTGGACGAGCAGTACGTGTGGGACTTTCACCAAGTGGACGCGACCCGGGTCGCGACCGTCGGCGGCAAGGGCGCGCACCTGGGTGCGCTGTCGCGCATCGAAGGAGTCCGCGTCCCGGGGGGCTTCTGTGTCACGACCGAAGCCTTCCGGCGGATCATCGCGCAGGCACCCCCGGTCGGCGACCTGCTCGATCGGTTGTCGCACGTGAACCTGGACGACCGGGAAGCCATCCGCACGCTCAGCGCGCAGCTCCGCCGGACCGTCGAAAAGACCGCGGTCCCGGACGATCTCGCGGCGGCGATCACCCGCGCACTCGCCCGGTCCGGCGAACGGGCCGCATACGCCGTTCGGTCCAGCGCCACGGCGGAGGACCTGCCGACGGCCTCCTTCGCCGGCCAGCACGACACGTACCTCAACGTCGTGGGGCCGACGGCGATCCTCCAGCACATCGGCCGGTGCTGGGCCTCGCTGTTCACCGAGCGTGCCGTGTCCTACCGCCTTCGCAACGGCATCGACCACCGCACCGTCCACATGGCCGTGGTCGTGCAGCAGATGGCCTTCCCGCACGCGTCCGGCATCCTGTTCACGGCCGATCCCGTCACGGGCAACCGGAAGGTCGCCACCATCGACGCCGGATTCGGCCTCGGCGAGGCACTGGTCTCCGGCCTGGTGAACCCGGACGTCTTCACCGTGCGGGACGGCAAGGTCGTCACCCGGACCATCACGGCCAAACAGCGCGCCCTGACCGCCCTGCCGGCCGGCGGCACGCACGAGGTGGCGCTCCACCCGCAGCAGCAGGCGCAGCCGGCGCTGACGGATGCGCAGGCCCTACGGCTGGTCGAGCTCGGGCGGCGGATCGAAGCGCACTTCGGCTGCCCCCAGGACATCGAATGGTGCCTGGTGGACGACGGCTTCCGGATCGTGCAGAGCCGGCCGATCACGACGCTGTTCCCCGTCCCGGAGAGGAGTGACCGGGACAACCACGTCTACGTCTCCGTCGGCCACGGGCAGATGATGACGGATCCCATGAAGCCGCTGGGGTTCTCCATGTGGCAGCTGACGGCCATGGTGCCGATGCACGAGGCAGGCGGGCGGCTGTTCGTGGACGTCACCCAGCGCCTGGCCTCGCCCGCGAGCCGCACCGCCCTCCTGGACGCCCTCGGCAAGGGCGACCCGCTGGTCCGGGACGCTCTGGAGACGGTCCTCGCACACCACAACCTCGCTCCCTCGCTGCCTCAACCAGGGCTGGACCCCGGCGGCCTGCCGCCCGGCGGTGGCGGTGCGCCCGACCCGATCGAGACAGATCCGGCCATCGTCACCGAACTGATCGAGCGCAGCCGTGCCTCCCTCGCCGCCCTGAAAAGCGACATCCGCACGAAGAGCGGACCGGCTCTGTTCGACTTCCTGCTGGAGGCCTTCGAGGAGCACAAGCGCCTCCTCAGCGATCCGCAGAGCATTCAGGCGATCATGGCGGGCATGGAGGCCACGTGGTGGCTCAACGACAAGCTGGGGGAGTGGCTCGGAGAGAAGAACGCCGCCGACACGCTGACGCTGTCCGCCCCTGACAACATCACCTCGCAGATGGGGCTGGCCCTACTCGACGTGGCGGACGTCATCCGCCCGCTGCCGGAGGTGGTGGCGTTCCTGCGCGACGTGCAGGACGACGGCTTCCTGGACGAGCTGGCGAAGCTCCCGGGAGGGCCCGAGGCCCGCGACGCCATCGACACCTACCTCGACCGGTACGGCATGCGCTGCGTCGGCGAGATCGACATCACCAGGCCGCGCTGGCGCGAACACCCCAGCACGCTGGTCCCTGTGATCCTCGACCACGTGCGCACCTTCGAGCCGGGTGCCGCCGAGCGGCGCTTCGAGCTGGGGCGGCAGAAGGCGCACCAGATGGAACAGGACGTGCTGACACGCCTGCGCGCCCTGCCGGACGGGGACCGCAAGGCCGACGAGACCCAGCGGATGATCCACCGGGTGCGCACCTTCATCGGGTACCGGGAGTACCCCAAGTACGCCATCATCAGCCGCTACTTCGTCTACAAGCAGGCCCTGATGGCGGAGGCCGAACGTCTCCTGCAGGCGGGCGTGCTCGCCGAGCGGGAGGACGTCTTCCACCTCACCTTCCCGGAACTCCACGAGGTCGTGCGTTCGGGCCGGCCGGTCGACCCGCGGCTCGTCAGGCAGCGCAAGGAGGCGTTCCGGGCGCACCACGCGCTCACTCCGCCCCGGGTGCTCACCTCGGACGGCGAGGCTTTCACCGGCTCCTACCGCCGAGACGACGTCCCGGCCGGCGCCCTGGCCGGCGTGGCGGTCTCGGCCGGGACCGTCGAGGGACGGGCCCGGGTCGTCCTGGACATGGCGGAGGCCGATCTCGAAGCGGGCGACATCCTGGTCACGGCCTTCACCGATCCCAGCTGGTCGCCGCTGTTCGTCCGGATCGCGGGCCTGGTGACCGAGGTGGGCGGCCTGATGACCCACGGGGCGGTGATCGCCCGTGAGTACGGTCTGCCGGCCGTCGTCGGCGTGGAGCGGGCCACCAGCCTGATCCGGGACGGCCAGCGGATTCGCGTGCACGGCACCGACGGGTACGTCGAGATCCTCCCCTGACCGCCGCACCGGCCACACCGGCCGCGGCTGCCGAGCCGATGGCGGGTCAGGAGGGCCGCCCAGGGAGATGATCGCTGGCCGGGTGAGCCAACGACCGTGATGGTGCCGGATGCGGCGCGCACCGAGCAGGCGACCCCGGAAGCCGGCGCAGCCGCACGCCGTCGGTCGGGTGGGTGGTCACGATGGCGTCTCCGCGGCCAACAGGGCGAGGAGACCGGGGAAGCGCTGCTCGATGTCGGCGCGGCGCAGAGTGGCCATGCGGCTGTTGCCACGGTTCACCTGCTGGATCAGGCCCGCTTCGCGCAGGACGCGGAAGTGGTGGGTCACGGTCGCTTTCGACACGGGCAGTGCGAACGAGCTGCAGGTGCGGGCGGTGCCCGTGGGCGCCGCCGCCAGTTCGCGAATGACCGTGCGGCGGAGCGGGTCGGCGAGGGCGGCGAGGACCTTGCCGAGCTCCATCTCGGCAAGGTCCGGGTGGCCTTCTGCGTCGGGCACGGGTCTTCCCCCACGGTCGTGTGCGGCACGCATCGATCAGGTACGAGTTGAATCGTACCTTGAAGATCGCTAGCGTGTCGTAGGTACGAAAATAGCCGTACCTACCTCATTCGGCTGCACACGCGGGCGACCGGATCCTCAACCAGGGGGAACCCATGACCGAACCACTCGTCACCCTCGTCGGGACCGCCCGTCCACGGCCGGAACGCGCCGCGGAGCTGAAGGAATTGCTGTTGTCGTTCGTCGAGCCCACCCGGCGGGAAGCCGGCTGCCTGGAGTACCACTTCCACGAGGACCGAGACCGCCCCGGCGTGTTCGTCTTCTACGAGGCGTGGCGCTCGCAAGCCGACCTCGACGCGCACCTCGCGCTGCCGCACCTGCGCGAGTTCTGGGACCGGCGCATGGAATACCTCGAAACCGATCTGGAAATCAGCTTCCTCACCATGCACAGCCCCTACGGCCATTCCCCGACCTGATCGGCATGCCGCGCAACGGTGCGACGGCGGCGAGGGGCCAGGCGCTGGACCGCGCTCCGGTCCGCGCGAGCAGGTCCCGCGCGGGAACCGTGACCGGAATCCGGCCGGTCGCGGCGCGCCGCTCACCGGTCTCGGCGTCGGCGTCGGCGAGGCCTGCTCACCTGGCAGCAGCGACGGTCACCCGGGTGCCGGGCAGTGAGGGGCGCCGCGATGTCCGACGAGGAGCGAGCCGGGTAACCCGCAGCGCGCCCGCGGGTCATCGGAGGCGGCCGATGAGGTCCGGCAGGTCGGCGAAGGAATCGAGGACGTGGTCGGGGGTGCCGGAGGCGCCGTGGTGGGTTTCCGGGGCATACTTGCCGGTCTTCACCAGGACGCCGGTGATGCCGCAGCGCTGCGCGGCCAGCACGTCGGTTTCGATGTCGTCGCCGATCATCAGCGTTTCGGCGGGGTCGGCGCCCAGCTGGGCGAGAGCACTCTCGAAGAACGCGGGAGCCGGCTTGCCCGTTACCTCCGCCCGCGTGCGCGCCGCCTTCTCCAGGCCTTCGAGAAAGGCTCCGGTGTCGAGGTCGAGGCCTCCCTCGGTACGCCAGTACAGGTTACGGTGCATCGACACGAGACGGGCCCCTCGCTGCAGGTGTCCGAAGATCCGGTTCAGGGCCTGGTAGTCGAACTCCGGGCCGGCTCCGCCCAGGACGACCACGTCCACCTCTCCTTCGTCGACAAAGGTGGCCCCCGGCAGGTCGTCCCGCACGTCCCCGCTGTTGAGCAGCACACATCGGGCACCGGGGAAATGCTCGCTCAGGTAGGCCGCCGTGGCGGCCGGGGCGGTCAGGACGTCCTGCTCGACGACGGGGAAACCCAGGTCGGACAGGCGCGCGGCGATGGAGGCGCGGGTCCGGGAGGTGGTGTTCGTCAGCAACACCAAGCCGAGACCGGATGCGCGCAGCCTCCGCACGGCCGCCACCGCACCGGGCAGAGCCTTCCAGGACACCGTGAGGACCCCGTCGATGTCGACGAGAACGGCTCGGATTCGCTTCATGGAGCCGACGTTAGCCCGGGGAACGGCCCGACGGGCCGCACTGCCCGCGGGTCCCGTCGTGCGCCGCTTCCGTCGCGCTGACCGTGATGCGACGCGGCCAGGCCGTAGGGGGTGCCCCCGCGCTGAGCCCGGGGCCATTCGATGCGGGTGCGCGATGGCGTGGGTGGTAAACGCGCGGCTGACGGCAGCCGACGGCAGCCGGAGGGCGCAGGGTTCCTGGAGTCGCTCTACGTGCCCGGCGCACGTCTTGGAGTGCGTGCCGACGACCGCGGTTTGGACGGAGGCGCCGTACGGGCAAGGCGGAGCATCTACTGCCGGGCGGCGCGAGGCCGCATGTGCACCTGACGTGCCCGCGCGGTACTCCGCAATGCCTGCCCGCTACGACAGTCGGCTGGTCCGCGGCCGACTCGGTGGCGCGAACCGGGCGGGCCCGAGCGTGAGCTGGTAAGCCGTCACTTGTCACTCTCCGGTCGTTCACCACAAGGGGGGATGCTCCATGCCGGGCACGCCGACGTCCCGACGACTCAACCGCCTGCTCTCCGTCTGGCTGGGCGTACTGCTCGCGGTCGCGGTGCAGGCCGCTCCCGCCCGGGCCGACGTGGGGGACGTGACGGAGTACCCGATCGCGACGCCCGAGAGCTTTCCCGCCGGGATCACGGCGGGTCCGGACCGGGCGATGTGGTTCACCGAGTCCGGTACCGACAAGATCGGACGGATCACGACAGGCGGCATTCTCACCGAGTACGCCGTTCCCACCGAGGCGAGCCTCCCCTTCGACATCACACAGGGCCCCGACCGCGCCCTGTGGTTCACCGAGGGTGCCGCCGACAAGATCGGGCGGATCACGACCGCGGGCGCGGTCACGGAGTTCCCCCTGCCCGTGGCGGGCAGCTTTCCCACAGGCATCACACTCGGTGCCGACCGTGCCCTGTGGTTCACCGAGAACGGTACGAACAAGATCGGGCGAATGCGACTTGACGGCACCGTCACCGAGTACGCCATCCCCACACCGGACAGCTTCCCGTACCACATCGCGGCCGGCCCCGGCGGCGTGTGGTTCACGGAGCTGATCGCCGGCAAGATCGGCCGTGTCGACTCCTTCGGCAACGTGACCGAGTACCCGCTGCCCACCGGGTTCGAGTTCCCGTCCGACATCGCGGCCGGCCCCGGCGGGATGTGGTTCACCGCGTCCGACCAGATCGGGCGGATCACCCCGTCGGGCTCCCTCACGCTCTTCCCCCGGCCGAACCCGGGCGGCGGCGCCGACGGAATCACCCGCGGCCCCGATGGGAACATGTGGTACGCCGACCAGTTCGGCCGCATCGGGCGGATCACCCCGACGGGGGGCATCACCGAGTTCCCGGTACCGGGCGGTCCGGACAAAGTGCCCTTCAACATCGCGACCGGACCTGACCGGAACGTCTGGTTCACCGAACTCCTCGGCAATGCCATCGGCCGCCTCCAAGCCCTCCCGGGCCGCGAGGCCAGCCCGAGCGCCGCCGCCCCGCAGCCGACCCCGACCGGTACGCGCCACGAGCGCCCCCGCCGCTTGTTGCCCTGCGGCACGGCGAAACCCCCAACGGCGGCCTCGTTCTGCCGCTGACGACACATCCGGGCCCGGCCCTCGGAACAGCCGCCGGGCCCGGAGGCCGGCGGGCCCCCGCGTACCGGTGAGAGTTCTCCTGCGGCCCGGGACGGGCTGCTGCCAGGTTCGACGCCGGTGATCCGGCATGACTCGCAACACAACGGGCGCTCCGTCAAGGGCCGTCGTTCGTACGAGATCTCTGCCGGACAGAGGCACCGACCTGGCCCACCCGCTGGCTTGGTCAGCAGCTCGTCCGAAGTGGACCGAGCGTCCCTGCGACCACGTTTCCATGGGCAGCCTGCCCCGGTGCCTCGCCTCCACGCCGCACGCTGGAACCCCTACCGGCGCCGAGTGCTCAGCGCGACCGCGTCGCCGGCCCGGCTCTGGGACTGCACGGGGCAGCCGAACCAGCAGTGGCGGATGTCCGCGGACCGCACGGTTCCGGCCGGCCTCCGGGGGCTTCAGGCCGTCGGGCGCCTGGCGCGGGCGGTGAGGCGTTCCCAGTTGCGGTGGCCGATGTCGGCCCTCTGCTCGTCGGTGAAGGGCGAGTTCTCCAGGAAGGAGCGGGCTTCACCGTTGCTGGTGTCGACGTAGGGGAAACCGCCGGGGCGGAAGCCGTAGGTGAAGGGGTAGTCGGTGGAGTACAGCATGCGGTCGGTGCCCATCACCTCGGCGGTCCACCGCAGGTAGCGGGGGCTGTTGGTGCCGCTGCCGGAGACCCAGAAGTTCTGCTTGAAGTAGTCCGCCAGGGGCTGGCGCAGGCGGCCTGCTTCGCCGAAGAAGCCGGTGTGGTCGAGGTAGAACAGCGCGACCTCCCCCCAGTGCCCGGCGATCACCTGCAGGTCGGGGAACCGGTCGAAGACTCCCGAGAAGATCATGCGCAGGTACTGGACACCGAGGTCGTAGTACCAGCCGAGCCCGGCTCCGGCCAGAACGGAGCCCATGGGCTCGGGGAGGTCGGAGTAGTAGGCGTCGATGACGGGCTGGACCGGTGTCTGCGGGTGGAAGTGCAGCGGCACGGCCAGACGCTCGGCCGTCGCGTACAGCTCGTCGTTGTCCGGGTGGTCGGCCAGTTTGTCCCCGGTGCGTCCGTACAGCATGGCGCCGGGGAAGCCCAGCTCGCAGACGGCGCGCTCCAGTTCGGCCGCGGCCGCGGCCGGCGACTGGGTGGGAATCGCGGCGAACGCCTGGAAGCGGTCGGGCCGGGAGGCGACGATCTCGGCGAGCTGGTCATTGGCCTCGCGCGCCACCGCGACGGCGTCGGCCTCGGGCAGGTCCTGCACGCCTGGAGACGACAGGGACAGCACGGCGACGTCGATGCCCTGGTCGTCCATGTGGGCCAGCCGCTGCTCGCCGACCTCGTGCAGGTTCCTCGCGATCGGGCTGTCCCCGAAGCCGCGCGAGAAGACCTGCGGCGATCCGGCTCGCCGGTACGCCTCGTAGACGGCCGGTACGACGACGGTCTCTTCCACCCCGATGATCCGCAAACGGTCGGTCATGACGCTTCTCCTCGCACCGATGTTTCCAGTGATACTCATTCAACGTTACCGTAGATAATGTCGACGGAAACATGGAATCGATAACAGCGATAGCGTCGCGGTCCCGGAGGCGCTACCGTTGCTTCCATGCCTGTTGAACCGAACCTCGCCCGGCGGGCCGCGGAGCCCGGCACTGCCGCGCGAGAGCAGACGCGTCGCCGGATCATCGAGGCCGCGACCGGCTTGCTGGAGCGCGGGGGCCGCGACGCGGTCACCACCCGGGCGGTCGCCGACGCCGCCGGACTCCAGCCACCGGCCCTCTACCGGCTGTTCGGCGACAAGGAGGGGTTGCTGGACGCAGTGGCCGAGCACGGCTTCACCCGGTTCCTGGCGGCCAAGCAGCAGATCGAACCCGCACCGCAGGATCCGGTCAGGGAACTGCGCGACGGCTGGGACACCGTGGTCGAGTTCGGACTGGCCAACCCCGCGCTGTACGCACTGATGTACGGAGAACCCGCCCGGTCCGCGACCGTGTTCCGGATCGGCCTCCAACACCTCATGGACCGAATCCGCCGCATCGCCGCCGCGGGGCTCCTGCGCATGGAAGAGGGACTCGCGGCCCAGATGGTCCATGCCACCGCCAGCGGCGCCGTCCTGACCTGGCAGTCGGTCCCCGAGCCCGAGCGAGACCCCGCGCTCCTTGTCGCCCTGCGCGAATCGATGATCACCGCCATCACCACCCAGGAGCCGGCCGTGGAGGAACCGGGGCCGGGTGGCGCTGCCCGTGCCCTGCGCGCAGCACTGCCCGGCCAGAGCGCCCTCAGCCAGGCCGAACAGCAACTTCTGACGGAATGGCTCCGGCGACTGTCCGCATAGCCGCTCCCCGCGACCGTCTCGAGTCCATGATCGTCGACTTGGCGTAGTCAGTTTCAGCGGGCTGTGACCGCTGATGTGAATTGCCGTGTGCTCCGATCCGGGCGGAAGGCCCCTTCTTGTCCTCGCCGCTGCCTCGTAGGGCTCTGGCCGCGGGCGGCTCGGGCGTGCACCGGCCGAGGTCGCTTTTCGTTGCAGGGCGACCTCCACTGACCTGTGCAGACTGGAGGTGTGCGCGAGATGCCCGTCGGTTGGACGGCGGAGCGCGAGCAATTGCTCGCCGCAGCCGTCGTCGAGGCCGTCGACGCAACCGGCGCGTATGCGGGGAGCATCTTTCTCCGCTCCCGCGACCGCCGGTCCCTCGCGCTGAGCGCGACCTACGGGACGACACCCTCCCTGCTCGGTGGCTGGCGTCTCATTCCGGTGGGCAGTCCCATCCCCGTCGCCGTGGCATACAGCACCGGCCGCACCGTCCACCTGGCCGACGCAGACGAGACGATGCGCCGGTTTCCCCAGCTCGCCGTCGCGCTGCCGTACGCCTTCGGCTCCTGTTCCGTGCCGGTGGCCGCAGGCGGGGAGACCTTCGGATCGCTGGCGATCGTCTGGGCGACCTCACCCGGCAACGAGGGTGTTTCCAAGACCTGGCGCCGCAGGTTGCGCTCCGTCGCCGGGCGGCTCGGTGACTCCCTGGTGGCTCTGCGTGCCCGTACCGGCGATCCGGTGGAATGCGATCCGGGCACAACCCCGGTCGAGATCCCGGCTCCCGTCGCCAGGGCCGTGCGGGTGGGCTTGTTCGACTGGGACCTAGCCTCTGGCACGTTCACCGCGGACGACGAGTTCTGCGCGGCCTTCGGTCTCGATCCCGGTGGGTTCGACGGCCGAGCCGAAACGCTGGCTGCCTGCCTGCATCCCGGCGATCTTGCCGCGTTCCGGGCCCTTGCCCGGGAGGTGGCCGGCGGAAGGCGGATCGCGGCGCGCCGCCTTCGGATACGGGAGCGCGGGGGCGGCGGCGAGGGCCACCGCACGGTGGAGTTGTGGGCGCGCCGACTGGGGACCGATGACGCGGGGGCGCGTATGCACCTGATCGGTTCGGTCGTGGAGGCCCGGGCGGGCCATGCGGCTCTCGCCGCGGTCGAGAGGTTGCGGGACGGGGTGTTCTCCCTCGCCCCTGACGGGCGGGTGACCTACGCCAACCCCAGCGCTTTGCGGCTGTTGGGCGTTTCCGGTGAGGAGTTGCTGGGCCGGGTTCTGTGGGACGTGGTGCCCTGGCTGTCGGACCTGGACGTCGAGTACCGGCACCGGTCCGCGATGATCTCCCAGACGCCCTCGTCCTTCCTGGCCCGCTGCTCGCCCGACCAGTGGCTGGCCTTCTCCCTCCACCCCCAGCGCGACGGGGTCACCGGGCGGGTGGTCCTCGACGCCCGTCCCCCCTCTGTGTCAGCAGTCGGCGTCGACGCGACCGCAGGGGCGCCGGCGCGGATGGGCGTCATGTACCACGTCCTGCAGTTGGGCAGCGCGCTGACTGAGGCGGTCACGGCACGGGAAGTCTGCCAGGTCCTGGCCGACCAGCTGCTGCCGGCGTTCGGGGGGCAGCAGCTGGCGATCTACGTGGTCCGCGGCAAGACGATGCACCGGCTCTTCCACACCGGCCGCCACGAGGACTTCCTCGACTGGCTGGAGGGCGTTCCGCTGCACGCCCGCCTGCCCGGGACGGAGACGCTCACCTCCGGTGCGCCGCTCTTCATCGAGTCGCAGGAGGACCTCTCCCGGGGCTACCCGGGTATCCCCGTCGGAGAGGTGAGCTCCTGGGCGTATCTGCCACTGATCGCCTCCAGCCGCCCTGTCGGCACCTGCGTTCTGGGCTTCGACGAGGCCCACCGGTTCACGGAGAAGGACCGCGGCGTCCTCACCGCACTCGCCGGGCTGATCGCCCAGGCCCTGGAACGGGCGCGGCTCTACGACTCGGAGTTCGCCGTCGCGCGGGGCCTGCAGCAGACCCTCCTTCCCCACCGGCTGCCCGTGGTCCCGGGCATCCGTACCGTCGCGCGCTACCTGCCCGGCACCAGTGGAATGGACATCGGCGGCGACTGGTACGACGTCATCCCCGTCGAGAACGGGGTCGCTCTCGTCATCGGAGACGTGCAGGGGCACAGCATCGCCGCCGCGGCCACCATGGCCCAGCTGCGCAGCGCAGTACGGGCCTTCACCGCTGTGGGCAACGCCCCCGGCGATGTGATGGCGGGCGTCAACCGGACCCTCATCGATCTCGACCCCGGGCTCCTGGCCAGCTGCTGCTACATCCGCCTCGAAACCCGCAGCCACCAAGCCCACGCCGTCACCGCCGGGCACCCTCCACCCCTGCTCCGCCGTCCCAACGGCCCGACCGGCGCCCTCGACCTCGACGTCGGCCCACTCCTCGGCGTGGAGCCTTCGGGCGCCTATCCCCCGACCCGGATCGCCCTACCGCCGGGATCCCTCCTCGCCCTCTACACCGACGGCCTGGTCGAGGAACCAGGAACCGACATCGACGTGGGGATCGACCGCCTACGGACATCCCTGGCCCATGCCTACGCCGAATCCCTGGACGAACTCGCCGACCGGCTGCTGCACAACGCTCGGCGCTCCTCGTACCGTGCCGACGACATCGCTCTGCTCCTCACCGAGCTCGGCTCCCTTCACGTCTAGGGCCGGTTGTGAAGGTGCTGGTCGCTTCGTAGCGGACGGCGATTTTGTCGTACCGGGTGGCGACGGCGCGGTGGCGCTTGAGGCGGTTGATCCCGCACTGCCGAGCCCGAGCCGGGGCACCCGGATCGCTTCCAGAACCCGCTCGAACTGCGGTGACTCCCGGCCTTCGGCCCGGTATGACTTGAGCCCCCAGTCGAGCCAACTCCTGGCGCGACCCGAAGAAGACCATCGAACACCCCGTCCAGGGATGAGACATCGGACGAAACCGACCTCTCAGGCCGGGCGGATCAGGCGGTTGTCGTGGGCGAAGACCACGGCCTGGATCCGGTCGCGGAGTTCGAGCTTGTGCAGGATCCGCCCCAGATGGGACTTCACGGTCGCCTCCGCGAGGTACAGCGCGGCCGCGATCTCGGCGTTCGACAGGCCGCGGCCGACCTCGACGAGCACCTCGCGCTCACGAGCACTCAGCCGGTCCAGCCGCTCGTCGCGGACGGCGGTGCCCCCGTCGGGCAGGTGCGGACGGAAGTCCTCCAGCAGGCGCCGGGTGATCCGCGGGGAGAGCACCGCGTCGCCCGCCGCGACGTTGCGGATCGCGGCGAGCAGCTCCTCCGGCCGGGTGTTCTTCAGCAGGAAGCCCGAGGCTCCGGCGGCGAGACCGGCGAAGGCGTACGCGTCCAGGTCGAAGGTGGTCAGGATCAGCACTCTGCTCTGCGGGGAGACCTCGACGACCTGTCGGGTCGCCTCGATCCCGTCCGTCCCGGGCATCCGGACGTCCATGAGGACGACGTCGGGCCGCAGCTCGCGGGCGAGGCGGACGGCCTGGGCGCCGTCCTCGGCCTCGCCGACCGGTGTCATGTCGGGCTGGGCCTCCAGGACCGTGCCGAAGGCCATCCGGAGCAGCGCCTCGTCGTCGGCGATCAGGATGCGGATCGTCATGCGGAGGCCGCCCCGCCGCCGCCCAGGAGGAGTCGGGTACGGACGCCCCAGCCGCCGCCCGGAAGCGGTCCGGCCTGCAGCGTCCCCCCGTAGGCGGCCGCTCGCTCGCGCATGCCGGGGATGCCGTGGCCGGGCGGTGTGGCGGCGGGAAGTGCCGGGCGGGGGCCGCTGTCGGTGACGTCCACGCCGACGGCCTGGGCCGAGCACTCGACCAGGACCGTCGCGCGCGTGCCGGCGGGTGTGTGCTTGAGGGTGTTGGTCAAGGCTTCCTGTACCAGACGGTAGACGGTGAGTTGTGCGGTGGCGGGGATGTGGCTGTGCCCGCCGCGGACCTCCAGGCGGGTCGGCAGCCCGGCGGTGCCCATCTGGTCGGCGAGGGCCTCCAGCTGGGAGATACCGGGGAGCGGATGGCGCTCCGCATCCCGCTCGTCGGTCCGCAGGACGCCCAGCGAGCGCCGCATGTCGGTCAGCGCCTGCCGGCCCGTCTCGGAGATCTGCAGCATCGCGGCGGTGGCCCGGTCCGGGGACCTGTGCTGGGCGTAGACGGCGGCGTCGGTGAGCGCGACCATGACGGACAGGTTGTGGGTGACGATGTCGTGCATCTCGCGGGTGATCCGGGCCCGCTCCTCGGCGACGGCCAGTCGTGCCTGCTGCTCCTGGTGCAGTGCCAGCCGTTCGGCCCGTTCCTGCACGGCCGCGAGGTAGGCCCGGCTGGTCCGCACGTTCACCCCGAGGACGGCGGCGGCGACGACCGTCGCGGAGAGCGCGACGAAAGGGGTCAGGAACGCGCCGTCCGGTGTCCAGCGCAGGCAGGCCAGCACGGCTCCGCCCTCCACGACGGCGGCGGCGAGGAGCGTGCCGCGCCGGCCTGTGTGCGCGGCCGCCGTGTAGAGGGCCACCAGCAGGGCGATGTCCGCGGGCAGTTGGACGTCCATCAGCCACTGGACGAAGGCCGCGGCCGCCACGGCGCCGAACACCGCGAGCGGGGTCCGGCGCCGCCACAGCAGGGGCAGCGCCAGGGCGGCGGTGAGCGCCGCGGCCACCGGCAACTCCCGCGCCGGGTAGGCGGTCACGACGTTGAGGAGGAGAAGGATCGGCAGCGCCGCGTCCCACAACAGGGGCGGTACCCGGTCCCGGTGGCGCACCGTCACACCTCCTCGTCGATCGGTCGTCGTGGCGGCCCGACCGGGACCGTCAGCGCGTACAGCCGGAGCCTAGGCCGCGGGGTCGGCGGTGCGCATGAGCCCACCGGCCGACCCCACCCTGCCGGGGTACGACCGCAGGAGGACGCCCACCACCTCCCGCGGTCGCAGAGCGGCCGCCGGACGGGCGTGAGGCGGTTGCCACTCCGGTCGCACCGCGGCCCGCCCGGGTTGCGACCGCAGTGGCAACGGTCGGCGACCCGGGACCGATGCGGCGGCGCGGACCCGGCGTCGAGCATGACCGGGTGACCGAAACCATCACGGGGCTGTCGATGTCCCTTCCGGAAGTCCTCGTCCTGCTGGGTGCCCTCGCGCTGGTGGCGGCGCGCTGGCTCCCCCCGGCCGCCCGCCGGCCCGTCACGATCGGGGCGGGGGCGGTGCTCGTGGCGTCCGCGACCGTGCTGGGCGTGGCGGGGATCCGCTGGCAGCTGCTGCCCGTCCTGGCCGGCGCCGCCCTGGCGTCGGCGTTCGCCCTCCCGCCCCTGCTGCGGCGCCGTGCCGGCCGACCGGCGTGGCGGGCCCGCTGGTGGCTGGCCCTGCCGGGATCGCTGGCCTGCGCCGGCCTGATCGCCACCGGCCCGGTGGCGGCCTGGGCCTTTCCCGTGCCCGAGTTCCCCGAGCCGTCGGGCGGCTTCGCGGTCGGCACCCGGGTGGTGCAGTGGACCGACCCGCTCCGCCCCGAGGGCTTCACCGCCGATCCGGACGACCGGCGCACGGTCGTGGCCCAGCTCTGGTACCCCGCGCAGAGGAGCCCCGCCGGCACCCAGCGGGCCCAGTACCTGGGCCGCACGCAGCAGGAGGCGCGCACCGTCGCCGAGGCCCTGGCCGGCGGGACCGGCCTGCCCGGTTTCCTGGTCGACGGCGTCCCGCGGGCTCGCAGCCGTGCGGTCGTCGACGCCCCGGTGGCCGGTGGGGGAGAGCGGTTCCCGGTCGTCCTGTTCTCCCCGGGGTCGGGCGGGGTGCGGACGCAGAACACCGCCTGGGCGGAGGAGCTGGCCAGCCACGGCTACGTGGTCGCCGCCCTCGACCATCCGTACGACTCCGCCGTCGTCGTCCTCGCCGACGGCCGCACGATCCGCGCCACCACCGCCTCCAGCGGGGACCGGGACCGGGACGAGGAGCTGGCGGCGGGCTGGACCGCCGTCCGGGCCGCCGACCTCGGCTTCGCCCTCACCCAGCTGGAACGGCTGGACCGGGGCGAGACCGCCGACCAGCTGACCGGACGCCTGGACACCGGCCGCGCCGCGGTGGCCGGCCACTCCCTGGGCGGTGCCGCCGCCCTGCAGGCGGCCCGGCAGGACCGCCGGTTCGACGCCGTCGTCGACCTGGACGGCTACCCCCACGGCCCCACCGCACCCGCCCTCGAGCAGCCGGCGCTCGCGCTCACCCAGGAGATCACCGCCGGCACCGACCCGCGCTACCCGCCCCGCCTCACCGACGCCCTCGAACACAACACCGCGACGAGCTACCGGCTCACCGTCCCCGGTGCCGGCCACCTCACCTTCATGGACGGCCCGCTCTACCTGCCGCCGGTGCCCTCGATCGTCGGCACCCTGGGCCGCACCGAGAGCCCGCGCGTCGTCGCCCGCGCCACCCTCGCCTTCCTGGACGCCGTCCTGCGAGGCCGCCCCGGCGACCCGGCCGACACCCTCCGGGCCTACGGGAAGGTCTACACGGTCTCACCCTCAGGGGCTCGGGGAACTGCGAGGCAGGCTCCGTGAATTGGCCGCACGCGCGTAAGACGGTGTTGGGCAATCGGGTGATCACTCGCTCTTGAGGTCGTCGGTGAGGTGGCGGGCCGCTTCGGTCCCGATGGGGCCGCGCGGTTCGGTCTCCTCGTCGGCGAGGCGGGCGGCCATGAGGCGGATCATGGCGACTGCCAGCGTCGCTTCGGCGTGCGCGGTCTTGCGCTCGTTGTCCCGTGTCAACCGTCTGCACCGTCCCAGCCAGCGGAGTGCCCGCTCGACCACCCACCTGCGGGGCAGCGCATGGAAGCCTTTCGCATCCGCTGCCCGGCACCGTGACGATCCCACACCGTTCCGACGGCTCCTCCGCCCAACAGCGGATCAAGGATGCGGGCTGCAACGCGCGCATGTTCGGGGAGAACATGTTCAACGGCAGCACCGACGGTTCAACGGCAGCACCGACGCCAAGGCTGCCGTCGACTGGTGGATAGGCAGCTCGGGCCACCACGCCAACATGGTCAACTGTGCATTCGTCGACACCGGTGTCGGCGTCAGCGACAACTACGCAGTGCAGGTCTTCGGGACGCCGGCGTGACGCGGGGGTCCTTAGAGGTCGTTTTCACCTGTACTACCCGGGTTTAGGGCGGTTCTCAAGGCGTGCGATCGCGGTGCGGTAGTGACCACGGGTGCAGTGGATGCCTGTGGGCCGCGTTGGGTGGCGGGTGGGACGGGTTGGGTTCTATTCCTGTCTCATCCCAGAACGTCCGACCTCCGGGGCCTGCGTGCTTCCGGTGCCGCGGCTGCGCGCCGCACTCGGTCTGCGGCGGTACGCCGGAGGCATGACAAAGTGACGCCCGTATCCGAGTGATCTGTCCGATGCCCGCTGGGAGTTGATCGAGCCGGTCCTGGCCGCGTGGCGGTTCGAGCGCCGTGGCAGGGCTCTGGATTTCGGCCGGCCGTCCGAGCGCGACCTGCGCGACATCATGGACGCGATCTTGTGCGTGGACCGGACAGGGGTCCAGTGGCGCTATCTCCCGCATGACTTCCCGCACTGGAACACTGTCTACGGCTACTTCGCCAAATGGGCCGACGAGGGCGTGTTCGCCCAGCTCACCGGCCTGCTCAGGCAACTGTTGCGGGAGAAAGAAGGCCGGGACGCCGAGCCGTCGGCCTGCGTGATCGACGCCCAGAGCGTGAAGACCTCCACCAGCGTCCCTGCTGCCGGCCAGGGCGTCGACGCGGGGAAGAAGATCGTGGGCAGGAAGCGGAGCATCGTCACCGACACGCTCGGCCTCCTCCTCGCCGTGCTGGTCACCGCGGCCAGCGTGCAGGACTCCGTCGCCGGCACCGCACTGCTCGACCAAGTCGCGGCCGAGCACCCTCGCATCCGCAAGGTGTGGGTCGACGGCGGCTACCGCCAACACCTCGTTGAACACGCCGCCGCCCTCGGAATCAACATGGAAATCACCGCCCGCAAGCCCGGGACCAGGGGATTCACCCCGATCCCGAAACGGTGGGCGGTCGAGCGGACCTACGGCTGGCTCATGCTCCACCGCCGCCTGGCCCGCGACTACGAGACCCTCCCCGAACGCTCCGAAGCAGTGATCCACATCGCCATGACCGACCTCATGGCCCGCCGCCTCACCAGCGAGAACACCGTCTCCTGGCGCGACCCGACACCACAGACCAAACAGCCGATCTCGGGATAAAACAGCGGGATGAAACGACCTCTCAGCGCCGCATCAGGCAACGTTCGCCCCGCCGGTACGGTCGGGGCATGGGTGCCATTTCGCAGCCGACTCTCGATGAGATCGAAGACCGTTTCGTTGCGCTTGTCGAGGGCCGGCTGGCACGGGACGAGGTCGACCGCTGGGCCGCGGGGTGGGTGACGCAGGACGAGCTGGACTGGGACGACCTTTCCTGGTGGGCGTTGAGCCTCCTTCATGGAATCGATCTTTACGAAGGACCGGGCGGCGGCTACCTGCATGACGACGAGCAGGTTCGGCTCTGGCTCGCTGAGCTGCGGAGGCGTCGCATGGCGTGAAGCGGTACCGGAGCTGGCACGGATCGTCTCGGTCACGGCACGCTCTCTGCGCGGCGGACCGGGTGCGGGTGCGCGAAATCGATGACGACCAGGGACCAAGACGCCGGGTGCTCCACGACCACCACAGGGGCTGCTGTCGGTGGGGCCAGCCGCTGGATGGGGAACGGGGCTCAGCAGGCCCTCGGCTTCCTCAGGGCTTCGACCATCTCTTCGGCCGCCCTCAGCCAGCCTGACCAGCAGGACGCGTCGGCCGGTCCGAGCGCGCCCCCTGTACCGCGTGCGGGCGGATCGTCCACGACCCGGTTCGGGGAGCAGCATGGAAGGGAGCCCCTCGACTGGCCCGCCCGAGCCGGCCGTGCGGAGCAGGGAGCGTTGAGCCATGGCCGCAAACGAGCCGCTGCATCTCCAGGACGACGGGTCGGGGCCGTCGCCACCGGGAGGACTGCTCGATCTACTCAGCGTGGCGGCCATCGTGCTGGACACCCGAGGACGCATCGTGTTCTGGAGCCCCCAGGCCGAGGAGGTCTTCGGCTACACCGCCCAGGAGGCCCTGGGCCAGTACGCGGCCATGCTGGTCCGCGACGAGCACAGAGACCTGGTGATCAGGTTGTTCGCGGAGGTGATGAGCACCGGGGCGAGCTGGGCCGGCGCCTTTCCGATCCGGCACAAGGACGGCAGCACACGGCTGGTGGAGTTTCGCAACATGAGGCTGCTGGACGACCTCGGCGACACCTACGCCCTCGGCATCGCCGCCGACCGGACCATGCTGCAGCGGGTCGAGACCGACCTGGCGCTCTCCCAGCGCCTGGTTTCGCAGGCCCCCATCGGCATCGCCCTCCTCGACACCGACCTGCGCTACCTGCTGATCAACCCGGCCCTGGAGCGCATCAACGGCATCCCGGCCGCCGATCACATCGGCAAGCATCCGCACGACATCCTGACCTTCCTCGACGTCGGCACCATCGAGTCCGCGTTGCGCCAGGTGCTGCTCACCGGCACGCCCGTGGTCGACCAGTACACCGTCGGCCGCACCCCCGCCGACCCCGACCACGACCACGCCTGGTCGGTGTCGTACTTTCGCATCGAAAGTTCCAGCGGCAGGGTGATCGGCGTGGCGAACTCGGTGGTCGACGTGAGCGAACGCCACCGGGCCACCACCGAAGCGGACCGGGCCCGGCGCCGACTGGCCGTGATCGCAGACGCCTCCGCCCGCGTCGGCACCACCCTGGAGGTCGAGCACACCGCGAAGGAGCTGGTCGACGTCGCCGTGCCCGACCTCGCCGACATCGCGACGGTCGACGTCCTCGACGATGTCCTCGCCTTCCGCCCCACCACCCCCTCCCACGATCCGGGCCCGGAGATGTTCCGGGCTCTCGCGGTGGCCGCGGCCTACCCCACCCACGCCACCACCGCCGCGCTGGCGGCCGGTGACCTCGCGGCGTACGCCGCCGACCGGTTGATCACCCGATGCGTCCACTCCGGAGCGCCCATCGTCGTCTCCCACGCCGACAGCGACGATCTGCAGCACATCGCCCGCGATGCCGAAGCCGCGGCCACCTTCGCCCGGGCCGGCGTCCACTCCTACCTCGCTGTGCCGCTGATCGCCCGCAACGAGGTCCTCGGCGTCCTCGACCTGCTCCGGGCACGAAACCCGCTGCCCTTTGACGAGGACGATGTCCTCCTCGCCGGGGAGATCGCCGCACGGGCTGCCGTCGCGATCGACAACGCCCGCTGGCACCAGAGCGTCCGCAATACCGCCGAAACCCTCCAGCGCAGCCTCCTGCCCGGTCATCCGCCGTCGCTCACCGGGCTGGACGTGGCCTCCCTCTACCAGCCCGCCATGGCAACCCACGAGGTCGGAGGCGACTGGTACGACGTGATCCCGCTCGCCGGTGACAAGACCGCCCTGGTGGTCGGCGACGTCATGGGCAACGGGATCGACGCCGCCGCCACCATGGGCCGCCTGCGCACCGCCACCTGCGCCTTCGCCGACCTCGACCTCGCACCCGACGAAGTCCTCCGCCATCTCGACAAGATCACCCAAGGGCTCGAGCACTACATCGCCACCTGCATCTACGCCGTCTACGACCCCCACGACCAGCGGTGCCACGTCGCCAACGCCGGACACCTCCCGCCCGTCCTCGACGCAGCCGACGGCCGCCGCCGGCTGCTGGACCTCCCCACCGGCGCGCCGCTCGGCGTCGGCGGTGTCCCCTTCCACACCAACTTCTTCGAGCTACGGCCCGGCGACCGGCTCATCCTGTACACCGACGGCCTCGTAGAAACCCGCCACCACTCCATCGACGACCGCCTGAACACGCTGCTGCGCACGCTCGACGAACCGCGCCGGCCCCTGGGAGACACCTGCCACTGGCTCCTGCACGCCCTGCGCCACCCCGACGACCACGACGACGTCGCCCTCCTCATCGCCGAAGCCACGCCCGTACCTGCCCGGCACACGCCGCACGGGCACCCGGCCGCGTGAGGGGCGGTCGCCGTGGCGCTGGTGGGCGAGGACGTCGGCCGGAAAGCCGCTCGTGGAGGGCACGTGTCGCCAGTAGGCGTATGGAGGTAGTGGGGCACCACACGGTGGGTAGGTGCCGGACAAACCGGCCGACCGGCCGGCTCGGCGGGCGCGAGGAGGCAGCCATGTCCGCACGAATTCCAGACCCGGAGCCGCGCAACACCTCCCGACCCAACCAAGGGGTGCCGCCCGGCGAGACGCCGCCTGGTGAGTCGAGCACCGGATCCGGCGCGGGCCCGTACCGTCCTCTCACCCGGGGCTGGGCCAAGGGCCCCCTCGTACTGATCTGCGTGGTGGCCTTGGCGTGCGCCCTGTTCTTCCTGGCCTACGCCGTCATGCTGAACGTGTGAGCGGGGTCGGCCCCGGGAAACGGCAGCCCATGATCGCCTGCTCTGGTGGTGAGGGGCAGGCCCGATGAGGCGCATCGCGACGATCGGCGTCTACGGTTTCACGGCCGATGCCTTCCTGGCGGAGCTCGCCGGTGGCGGTGTGGGGCTGCTTCTCGATCTCCGCCAGCGCCGCGGCGTTCGCGGCCACGACTACTCCTGGGCCAACTCGACGCGCCTCCAGCGCGCGCTCGCCGCCGCAGGCATCCGCTACCGGCACGTGAAGGGGCTGGCACCGACGACGGAACTGCGTCAGCTGCAGTACCGCGAGGACGACCGCCAGGGCGTGGGCAAGCGCAACCGCATCGTCCTGGCGCCCGAGTACGCCGAGCGCTACAGCCGGGAAATCCTCGACCGCTTCGACCTGGGTGCACTCGCGGCCGATCTCCCGACCGGCGCGGTGACCGCCCTCTTCTGCGTCGAGCGCGATCCGGAGGCGTGCCACCGTTCACTCGTGGCCGAGCGCCTGCGCGCCGAGCATGGCCTGCTGGTCACGGACATCCGTCCGGGGTGATGCGCTTTCCGTGCCGTGAGTCCTGGCTCCCGAGGATCCGGCAACCCGCCGGCAGCGGTGCGCTGCGGCAGCTGCTGATCCGCGCCGGGCGGAGGCCTCGCCGGCACGGCTACGTCGTCAGCGGAAGGGGGGCCGAGCGGGGTCGCGCAGGGGGCCGGGCCGTCCGGGCCGCCTCCACCGCCGCGGCCGAGGTGTAGAGGGTGAGGGCCCCTCCGCCGTGGACCAGCTTGGCCGCCGCCCAGTGGAACGGGTTCGCCCGCCCCTCCGCCGCCGCCGCGTGGTCGTTCACCAGCCGCTCCACCCGGGCCAGGAGTGCGGGGGCGAGCCTCCTGCGTAGTCGGCCGTGCGTCTCCTGCTGCTGCGGGGCGTACAGGTTGAACGGCAGGTACAGGGTGGCGTCGTCCGGCCGTGCTCCGTCGCGCGAGGTCATGCTCCAGCACAGGGTCGGGCGTACGCCCGCCATGTCCAGCGCCGTCGAGCCCTGCGGGGCGGTGTCCGCGACCAGGCCGGCCGCGGCGGCCGCCGCACCGCGGCCCCAAGGGGCCAGGCGTGCTTCCAGTTCGGCGGCCGAGCGTTCCGTGACCGTGGTGTAGAACTTGATCCGGGCGTGCGGGGCCCCGTCCGCGTCGAGCGCGAGGAACGCCGGCATCAGGTGCGCCATGCCCTGCGGGTCGTGGCGCTGAAGCCAGCTCCACGCCCTGCCCTGGCCGAGCCGGTCGAGTGCCGTCCCGACCGTTTCCCGGCTGTGTTCGGTGCCCGCCGCCAGCGTGTCGAAGTACACCTTGGGGCGGGCGATGCCCGAAGCGCGGACCGAAGCCGCCAGGCACATTCCGAACGCCGCCCGCTCGCTGCGCGGCCGGAACAGGTCGGCGACCGCCCGGACCCGCTCCAGGTGCGCGACGCCCAGGCGTTCCAGGCCGGCCAGTGTCCGCCGGCCGCGCTCCCAGCTGCCGGGCACCGTGGTGGGGCCCCGTTCGGGGAGGGGCCGGAAGAAGAGCCGGACGTCGACGCGGTCCCCCTGCAGGACGAGCGAGTACTCGAACGGGGCGGTCGACGCGGCTTCCTGCCTGGTCCCGCCTCCGTCGTCGTCCCGCGAGACCCGGTGGCCCCAGCCGTCGAAGAGGGTACGGACGGATTCCTCGGCCGCCGCGTCGAAGCCGTCCCCCAGTTCCAGCACCTCGCCGAGGTAGTGCAGCCCGTCGATGGCCAGTCCCGTGTACCCGGACCGCTCCGTCGTCACGGGGCGACCGGGGCCGGGACCGCGGCAGCCGGGACCTGGACCTGACCCGGGGCCCGGCCCGGGGTGGTCGGCGGCAGGTAGGGCTCGGAGTCGATCCCGGGGTACATCCGCTCCAGGTGCCCGATCGTCTCGTCGGTCCAGTAGCCGTCCCCGGGAGGAGGGAAGCCCAGGAGGTGGCGCTGGCGCGGGTCCAGTTCGACCATGAGCTCGTGCAGGGTGTTCCAGTTCGGGTGGGCCGGCCGCATCGACCACAGGTGCTTGTCCGTCCAACGGGCCTGTGCCCCGTGCATGTTGAAGAAGAGCGCGAGCCGCCGTCCGAGCGGTTCGTTGTAGGCCGACCCCCGGTGGACGATGTCACCGACGAACAGCAGGAGCGAGCCGGCCTGGGCTTCCACGGGCCGCTCCTGCTCGTACAGCTCGGGATACTCCGCCTTGTCGTAGGAGCCCTTGCCCGCCTCGGTCAACAGGGGGAGCCCGAGGTGTGCGGCGCGGTCGACGACGTAGGTGGGCGCGGTGTCCACGGTCACGTCGGTCAGGTAGAGGATGCCGTACACGCGCTGGTAGACGCCGTCCGCACGCGGGTGCACCAGGCTGCTGGCCGCCCAGGCGTCGTTGTGCAGGGTCTGGTCCCGGCTCTCCCCGTACGCCGTGCCGTACTTGGCCTGGATGAAGGAGCTCGTCAGCCGCAGGTCGGTGGTGCCGAGCAACTCCTCGACGACGTCGATGACCCGGGTGTCCAACGCGTGCCGGTTCAGGTCGTTGCTGGTGAACGGGAACGGAACCGCGTGCTTGAGGGCATTGACCTCCTCGGGGATGCTCCCGTTCCTTTCCGGGTCGGGGAAGTAGGTGTCGATCGCGGCCTGTGCCCGCGCGAGGGCCTCGCCCGTCACGAAGCCGGGTACCAGGGCGTGTCCCCGACTCGCCAGTTGCTCCACTATGTGCTTGGTGTCCATGGTGTCCGTCCGTCTCAACTCTCGGAGGGGTGGTCGTGTCGCCCGCCGCTGCGCCCCGTGCGGGGGGCGCGGGAGACGACGATGTTCTTGTGGAAGGCGTCCAGCCGCATGGACTCGCCGACCGCCCGGCCGTCCACCTCGATCCAGGCGTGCGCGGCGAACGGCATCAGGCTGACGCCGGAGACCCAGTCGGGCCAGCTGCCGCGCAGTCGGGCCAGCAGGGCGGCGGCGATCGAGCGTTCCAGGCAGTACGGTCCGGCGGCGCGACGGCTGACGGAGACGACGTCGCTACGGGCGGCCAGTGCCTCGGCGTGGGTGGCGGGGCGGGCGCCGCGGCTGGCCCGGCGCAGCATCCGCTCCAGCGCGTGCGGGCTCAGCCGGGTCAGGAGGCGGCTCGCCGCGACGGCCAGCACCGGCAGGGGGCGTCGGCGCAGGGGCAGCCGGGCGCGCGGTTCCAGGGTCATGGGCAGTGTCACGTCACACCAGCACCTTCGCGCGCCGCATGGTGTCGACCAGCTTCGCGACGTCGCCGGGTATCCGGTCGGCGGCCTCCGGGTGCCGTGCGGACAGCTCGCTCACGACCTCGTCCTGGGTGCGTCCGGCGGCGAGCATCTCGAACACCGCCGTCCCCATGGGGTTGATACGGAAGTACGTGCCGGACTTCTTGTCGAGGAGGACGGCCGCGTCCTCGGTCCTGGTGAGTACGACGTGAGGGGAGATCTTCAGCATGGTGGGGCCAGTCGTCGGTTCGTGAGGGATCGTTCGGGCGCAGCCGCCGGGACCGGGGCCCGGGCCGGGGCGGCCGCGACGGCCTGCATCCAGGCCTCGGCGGCGACGGTCAGCTCCAGCGCGTTGGTCTCGTGTTCGGGGCGCATCGTGTCCCGCAGGGCGGCGCGCAACCGGTCGATGTCCACCAGGCCGTGCTCGGCGAGCAGCGAGTCCTCGAACAGGCCGAGGAGTGCGCGGCGGTTGCGGGCCAGGCCGCGGTGGACCGACATGCTGAACTCGCCCTTGGTGGAGCGGGAGAGCGCGCCTGCGCGGGAGCCCGGCGCCGCCGCGTCCACCCGCATGGCGGCCTTCAGGACCGGCTTGAACCCGGTTCCCGGCAGGGCCTCGGCCCGCGAGACCGACAGGGCGGCCTCCAGTACCGCGTCGTCCATGTACGGGAGCGACAGGGTGATCCCCTGGTGCTCCATCAGTGCACGCAGCGGTCCGAGCCGTTGTCCGCCGATGCGGTGTCCCGCGACGCTGGTGTGCACCGAGCGGGTGTCCGCCTGTGGGGTCCGGCCGGCGTCACCGGCGGCGGCGACCGCGCGGACGGCCTCGACGTTGGCGGGCGTCGACCACGGGGTCACGCGGACCTGCGGGCCCCAGCTCAGGCCGGGGCCGAGGACGGCTGGCCGGGGCAGGTGCAGACGGCTCAGCTGTTCCTCGAACCACCCCTGGTAGGTCTGCTGCCGGGCGAGCGCCCGCAGGACGGAGGGCAGGCTCCAGCGCCTCAGCCGGGCGAGGTCGCGGATGCCGCGGACCGCCCGCAGGGGTGCGCGCGCGTAGAGGTCGCCGAAGTACGACGGTGCGATGGTGAACAGCTCGTCCCCGCCGAACCCGCCGATGTGCACGTCGGCGCCGGTGGCGGCGAAGATCCTGGCCATGGCGGTCTTCCTCGCCCGGTTCCGGATGAGGGTGTACGGCTCGCCCAGCCCGTAGGGAACGTCCTGGACGAGTCCCCGGTCCGGCTCCCAGATGCCGTCGTAGGGCCCTGGAACGTCCTCGGGGCCGAGGACCGTCAGCGGCCTGTCGATCTCCCGGGCGGCGATCGCCGCCCAGTGCGCGTCGTCGTGGTTGGGATCGACGGTCTGCTCGACGAAGGACTGGAACCGGGCCCCCTGGCCGGCCAGCAGGAAGCAGAGGGACGTGGAGTCCATGCCGCCCGACAGGTCCGCCGAGAGACCTCCGGCCGTGGCCAGTCGGACGGCCACCGCCTCCTCCAGCGCGGCCCGCACCTTCGGTGCGCCGTCGGCGACCGACAGCTCCGGCGCCGGGGGACGCCACCACGCGGTGGCCTCGACCCGGTCGGCGGTCATGCGCAGCCGCCGGTCGGCGGGGAGCCGGTGGACCCCGTGCCAGTAGGTGCCGTGGGTCAGCCCGTAGTCGAATCCGGGGTGCAGCATCCCCCAGGCGACCATCTCGATGCGCGGGGTGGCACCGCTCAGCCGGGCCAGCGGTTCGGCCGAGTCGGACGCGGCGTACGAGCCGTCCCGACACCGGGCGTAGAACACCTGGCGCAGGCCCGAGGCGCTGCCCTGGACGTAGGTGGAGCGGCCGTCGGTGTGGAGGATGTGGAAGCTGCCTGGGATCCCGTGTGCGGCGTCCATCAGGTCGGCGGGTCGGTCGTGCTGAGCCAGCAGGCGCGCCAGACGCCCCGCGTCGATGCTCGTCTCGCCGAACAGCGCGAGGCGTCTGGCGCCGGAATCTGCGGCGATCAGGCGGGAATGGGAGCGGTCCGCGACCACCCATGTCCGGCCCGAGGCGTACGTCAGCACATCGGTGTTCTCAGGCGGCCCGGTGGGGACCGGGAATGCGTCGTCTGCGTTCTCCGGAAAAGCGATGAACCATGACGCACTCAAGGAATCCCCCTAGGCAACCGAATTTGCGCGCGGCGATCAGATGATCGCCGTGCCCTCACCGTCGTTGCTGGCCCAGCCGTACCACATCGTGAGCTCGGAGAACTCGCCGATGGGCAGCATCTCGGGCGCCTCGTACTCGACAACCTCGTGGTCGTTCATTTGTGTCACCCCCCTCCGCTCGATTGATTGAGAACCTAACAAGCGGGAGTGGGGATCTGCGAGAACGATTTTCCGATGTCATCGCCCGTGATGGCCGGAAGTCACAATACGGGCGAAAATGGAATGCAAAATTCCAATTGCGAGTACATGGTAGATGCACTGGTCTCCCGGTGGGTCAGGCGTGCGTCGCCGCGCCCCGCGCGCGCGGCAGCGGTGCGCCGCCCGGCTGACCGGAATGGCCGAATGAGGCCCTCTTGACCGTGAAGTGCACCTGAAGTACTCCCGTCCACACGAGGGCCGATCCCAGCAGGTGGAGCATCACGACGAGGGAGGGCAGCGCCGTCAGCGACTGCACGAGCCCCACCACGCCCTGGCCCAGCAGCACGGCGAGGAAGACGGTGGCCTTGCGCCGCGCGGCACCGAAGCCGTCCCGGGGCAACGCGGACAGCAGCACTCCGGCCAGGACCAGGACCGCCCCGGCCAGCACCCCGTGGACCACGGTCACGACCGTCCAGTCGAAGGGCATGCGCACCACGTCGGAGGAGTCGCCCGCGTGCGGGCCGGAACCGGTGGCGAGCGTGCCCACGACGACCAGCAGGGCCGTCACCGCGACCAGGACCGCCGACAGCGACCGGATCCGCGCGGCGGTCCGCGGCGCCGACGGGGTCCTCACGCCGGGCCGGACGCCCCCGCCACCGTGGCCGCTCGCCTCCCCCGCAGCACCGTCGGCACCAGCACCGGCACCTTCGTCCGCGTACGCCGCGTGCCAGGTGTACACCGCGGCGGTGAGCAGCAGGGTGGCCGCGAGGAAGTGGGCGGCGACGATGTAGGGGCTCAGCCGCATCCATACGGTCACTCCGCCGACGACCGCGTTCAGCACCACGATCCAGAACTGCGCCCAGCCCCCGCGCAGCACGGCGGGCATCGGCCTTTTCTGGAGGCGTGCGGTGATGATGACCCAGCCCACCACCGCGCACAGCACCCCGGTCAGGAGCCGGTTCCCGAATTCGATGGCGCCGTGCACTCCCATTTCCGCAGTGGGGGCCAGCGTCTCTCCCGTACACATGGGCCAATCGGTGCAGCCCAGACCGGAGCCGGTGACGCGGACGATTCCACCGGTCACGATGATCGCGATACTTGCCACGACCGAGCCCAGTGCGGCCCGTCTGACGCTTCTCACTCCGAGCGAGTACCTGCCGGCAAGCCATGAGAGGGGAGTTCGCACGATCAGCCTTCCTCTTATTTCACTTTTACGTGCCATGGCACGGAACCCCAGCCTACGCCGCGTGTTTTCCCGGGCCTGACGGGGCGTCGCACACGGAGGGGAACGGGGAAACAGAGGCGGATTCGGAGCGCGGTCCGGCGCGGGCGGACGGGCTTCGACGACGACTCCCCGGGCGGGCCCCGACCGCTGCGCCGCGTCGACCCGACGCCCGCGCCCGCCGACACGGTACGGCCCCTGCACCGACCGTTCAGCCGGGACGCCTCCCTGCCCGGGCCCGCAGCCCTGCAAGGACCGAACGCGGACTGCTCGCCCCTACGGGCGCTGTACCCCGGTCCGTGTGAAGCCGGCAGCCCGCTGCCCGACGTCCCTACAACTGCTGCGTCCACCAGGCCCCGGCTGCGCCTGCGGCGGCAGTAATCAGTCCGACCAGCCATGCGGGGATGTGGTGGACGGTGATGTGGAGTCCTCCACAGCGCAGTTCGAACCGGTGACCGAGACGTTCCTGGCGTGTCGGCGCTGGTCGAGCCGGGGCCGAGGGCGCGGGGAGGGCCGTACGCGGAGGGGTGGAGGGGGGTGTGCAGGTAGTAGCGCTGGAGGTAGTCGCTTGCCGCAGACCTGGCGCAGTGCACGCACGGCCTGAAGACCCGCCTGGTAGGCCGGTTCCCGGACCGTCCGGTCATTCAGGTCCGGGCCGAACCCACGCGTTGATGCCGGATCGGGCTCGATTGCCATCACCCCGTGCGCCGCGACGGCCGCAAGCTCCTGGTGGAGCTATTCGCGGGGAACAGGTGCGCCTGCGGGTCGATCACGACGAGCGTGCGGGCTACGGCCGCGACTCACGGCCATGGGCACGCGGGCCCCGGCCGGATACGCATCGCCGTGCGGGCGGCGGGCGTGAACCCCGTCGACTGGAGACTCCGTGAAGGCCAGGTCCTGGGGGCGCATCCCGTCGAATTGCCCTCCGGAGCCGGGCTGGACGCCTCCGGGGTGGTCGACGAGGTCTGCCAGGGCGTCGAAGGGGTCGAGGTCGGCGACAAGGTGTTCGGCGAAGGGGCGAGTACATATGCCGAGTTCGCCGTGCTGTCGGCCTGGGCCCAATGCCCGAGGGGCTGACCTTCGAAGAGGCGGCCGGGTACCCCTCCGTGGTGGGGACCGCGCTGCGCGTCATCCGCGATGTCGGTGTGCACGCCGGGCAGACGCTGCTGGTCAGCGGTGCGTCCGGGGGAGTCGGATCGGCGGTGTTGCAGATCGCCCGGGACCGGGGCGTCACGGTGATCGGCACGGCGGGAGCCGCGAACCAGGACTATCTGCGGAGCCTGGGTGCCCTCGCCACGACGAACGGGGAGGGCTGGGTGGAGCGGGTGCGCGAGCTCGGCCGGGTCGACGCGGCTCTGGATCTGGCCGGCTCGGGCGTGATCCGCGAGCTCGTCGAGCTGACCGGGGATGCGCAGAAGGTGGTCTCCATGGCCGATCTCGATGCGCCACGGTTCGGTGTCCGCTTCTCCGGCGTGGCCGGGAGTGTGCCAGAGGCGCTCGCCGAGGCCGCCGGCCTCATCCCGCGGGGGAAGCTCCGCATCCCGGTCGAGAAGTCGTACACGCTCACCGAGGCCGCGGCGGCGCACATCGACAGCAAGTCGGGTCACACGCGCGGGCGTAGGGTCCTGGTCCTCTGAAGCCCCCATCCGGGGCATCCGGGGCAACGACGCAAGGACGGCTGGACGGGGCGTGGCGCGCTGAGGCGAACGGGCTCCGCGGTCCCGGACCGAACCGGGCGGTTTTCCGGAGGGCGAACGGCGGCGCTAGCGTGATCGCCATGTACGAGATCAACGGCGTGAGAGCCACGCCAGGTGGGCGCATACGCGTCCAGTTCCACGAAGACGGCTTCGTTGTCAGGCCGGATCAGCGCGTAGGCCGTACCGCCGAGAAGCTCCTCGGCGAAGAGGCCGGGTGCATCACCGCACTGGTGCTGCTCGCGTCAGTGGGCCTCTTCAGCCTGCTCCGGAAGGTCGGGGCGCCGGACGCCGCCATCGAGGCCTGTCTGTGGGTGGGCATCGTCGCGGTCTGCTACGGGGCGCTCCTCGCACTGCTGCACTGGACCTCCGGAGTGGTGGCGAGCGTCGTGTTCTTCCTGCTCGTGGTGGTCACCCTCCCGGGGCTGCTGATCCCGAGCTACCGGCGGACGGTGATGCGTCGGTGGCGCGGCGGCGGCGAGGAGGGGGAGCCGGGGTGGGTTCCCGGTGCGGCCCTCGCCGGAGTGTGGCACCAGGTGGACCCCGACGCCGGCGCCGTGGTGACGGTCCAGCAGACGGACGGATCCGTCACCGCCTACGTTCCCCCGCCCGACAGGGCACGCGACCTGTACGAGCGCTTCGACGCGTTGCTGCGCCGCCCGCATCCGGCCCGGGCGTCCCACCAGCAGCCCGCGCAAGGCACCCCGGTGTACCAGCCGTGGCAGGGGTACGCACCCCAGCAGGCCGGCTACCACCCGGGGCCGCAGGGGTACGCACCTCACCACCAGCCCGGTCACCACTCGGGCCACCCCCGCGGTTGACCCGGGCCCGGTGGCGGGCGCGGAAGCGCTTCACGCGAACCCGTCGCGCCCTGAAGCGCCGCTGACCGGTACCGCGTTACCGGGGAGGGTTCGGCGCGGCGGCGTGGGCGTGTGTTCCGGTGTTCCGGAGCACACGCCCGAACGTACGCAGGATCTGGGCCGTCGAGCAGTGTGGCCAGGTGCGCTGGCGTAGCCAGGCCACCCTGCACCGCGATGCGGTCGGTTCCGAGGCCGGCGAGGACGGGGACCGTGAGACGTTCGATCGGCGCACCCGCTCATGCGTGACCGGGGACCACCAGCAGTGCCCTGCATTCCGCAAGGAACTGCGCGGCGAGCGCGCCCTGCCGGCCCCGCACGACCGGCGCCGCCAGGGCGACCACGGACATCACGGCACCGAGGCCGACGCTCCAGGGGAACACCCACCCGGGCAGTGCGGTCGCTCCGGTCGCTCCGGTCGCTGACCCCGGCCGACCGTACGAGAGCGCCCCCCACCCCTACCGGACGGGACACCACCGGCCCCTGCAAGGTCCTCGCCGAGCCCGCAACGGGCCTCCTGCTGGGCGCCCGCCTCATGGGTATCCGGCTCCGCACCCTGATCCGGCCCCTCGTCCTGGCCGTGACCTCGGCATCGACGCCGCCGCCCCCGCCGGGCCCCGGACCGGCCACCCGGCGCTGGCCGGGGCCGTCGAGAAACACCAGCACCATCAGTGACCTCCGTCACTTTCAGTTACCTCAGGTGCATGCTTCGGCCGCGTCGGGGCAACCGCGGCGTCATGCCCGAAACTCCGCGGACACCCCGCGGTACAGCACCACCGGAGGTACGAAGAGCCGTGTCGGAACAGCAGACGATCCACATCGCCGGAACCTGGAGGTCCGCCATCTCGGGGGCCACCCGCGAGGTCCTCGACCCCGCCGACGCCACCGTGCTGGCCGTGGTGTCCGAAGCCGGCACCGCCGACACCGACGCGGCGGTCGCCGCAGCCCGCGACGCCTTCGACGCCGGCACCTGGTCCCGGGCCCCCACCGGGGTCCGCGCCGGCCTGCTCCGCCGGACCGCCGTCCTGCTGCGCCGCGACAAGGCGAGGATCGCCCTGCTGGAGAGCCGGGACACCGGCAAGACCGTCCAGGAGGCCCTGACCGACGTCGAGTGCGTCGCCGCCGCGTTCGAGTACTACTCCTCCCTCGTCGCCGACGGCACCGCGGGCCGCGTCGTGGACGCCGGTTCGGAGGACGTGCACAGCGTCGTCGTCCACGAACCGCTCGGCGTGTGCGCCCTCATCACCCCCTGGAACTACCCGCTGCTCCAGGCCGCGTGGAAGGTCGCCCCGGCGCTCGCCGCCGGCAACACCCTCGTGCTCAAGCCCAGCGAGGTCACCCCGCTGAGCACCGTCGTGCTGATCGAGCTGCTCGCCGAGGCCGGACTGCCCGACGGCGTGGCCAACCTGGTCACCGGCCCCGGCGACCCGGTCGGCGCCCGGCTCGCCGCACACCCCTCCGTCGACCTGGTGTCCTTCACCGGCGGCCTGACCAGCGGCACCTCGGTCGCCCGCGCCGCCGCCGACACGGTGAAGCGGACGGCCCTCGAACTGGGCGGCAAGAACCCCAACATCGTCTTCGCGGACGCCCTCGCCACCGAGGAAGGCTTCGACACCGCCGTCGACCAGGCCCTCAACGCCGCCTTCATCCACAGCGGCCAGGTCTGCTCGGCCGGCTCCCGGCTGATCGTCGAGGAGGACGTACGCGAGGAGTTCGTCACCGAACTCGCCCGCCGCGCGGACCTGATCCGCCTCGGCCGCGGCACCGACCCCGGTGTCGAATGCGGCCCGCTGGTGTCCGAGGCGCAGCGCGCCCGCACCGAGGAGTACGTCGCGTCCGCCCTGGCCGAGGGGGCCGTGCTCCGGGCCGGCGGCCGACGCCCCGGCGAACCGGGCCTCGCCGACGGCTACTTCTACCGGCCGACCGTCCTCGACGGATGTCACCGCGGGATGCGGGTGGTCCGAGAGGAGGTCTTCGGACCGGTCCTCACCGTCGAGGTGTTCCGCACCGAGGACCAGGCCGTCAGCCTCGCCAACGACACCGAGTTCGGCCTGGCCGGCGCCGTGTGGACCGCGGACCCAGGGCGCGCCCGCAGGCTCGCCGCACGGCTGCGCCACGGCACCGTCTGGATCAACGACTTCCACCCCTACCTGCCCCAGGCGGAGTGGGGCGGCTTCGGCAAGTCCGGCACCGGCCGCGAGCTCGGGCCGGCGGGACTGGCCGAGTACCGCGAGACCAAGCACGTCTACCAGAACCTCGCCCCGCGCCCCGTGCGTTGGTTCGCGGGATGAGTGGACGAGCCCAGGAGAGGAACCGCACACCGTGAACACCCACCCCCACACCACGCACGCGTACGACTACGTGATCGTCGGCGGCGGCACCGCCGGCTCCGTCATCGCCTCCCGGCTCACCGAGGACCCCGACGTCTCGGTCGCCGTCGTCGAGGGCGGCCCCAGCGACGTCGACCGCCCCGACGTGCTGACCCTGCGCCGCTGGACGGAGCTGCTCGGCGGCGAACTCGACTACGACTACCCCACCACCGAACAATCCCGCGGCAACTCCCACATCCGGCACAGCCGGGCCCGCGTCCTCGGCGGCTGCTCCTCGCACAACACGCTGATCTCGTTCCGGCCGCTGCCCTCCGACTGGGACGAGTGGGCCGAGGCGGGCGCCGACGGCTGGCACGCCTCCGCCATGGACCCGTACTTCGACAAGCTGCTCAACCACATCGTCCCGGTCGCCGACGAGGACCGGAACGCCATCGCCCGCGACTTCGTCGCCTCCGCCCGCACCGCGCTCGGCGTACCCGTGATCGAGGGCTTCAACGAGAAGCCGTTCCACGAGGGCGTCGGCTTCTTCGACCTCGCCTACCACCCGGAGACCAACAAGCGGTCCTCCGCCTCCGTCGCCTACCTCCACCCCGTCATGGACACCCGCGACAACCTCACGATGCTGCTGGAGACCTGGGCGTACCGGCTGGAACTTGACGGCAACCGGGCACGCGGCGTGCACGTCCGCGGCGCGGACGGCACCGAGGCCCTGCTCACCGCCCGCCGTGAGGTCGTCCTCTGCGCGGGCGCCGTGGACACCCCGCGGCTGCTGCTGCTCTCCGGCATCGGACCGGGCGAACAACTGTCCGAGCTCGGCATCCCCGTCGTCCACGACCTGCCCGGCGTCGGCGAGAACCTCCTCGACCACCCCGAGTCGGTCATCGTCTGGGAGACGGAGGGCCCCATCCCGGACAACTCCGCGATGGACAGCGACGCCGGCCTGTTCGTACGCCGGAACCCGGACTCCGCCGGCCCGGACCTGATGTTCCACTTCTACCAGGTGCCCTTCACCGACAACCCCGAGCGGCACGGCTACACACGCCCCGCGCACGGCGTGTCGATGACCCCGAACATCCCCAAGCCGCGCAGCCGCGGCCGGCTCTACCTCACCAGTGCCGATCCGACGGTCAAACCGGCCCTGGACTTCCGGTACTTCACCGACGAAGACGATCACGATGCCCGGACCCTGGTCGACGGCATCCGGATGGCCCGCGAGGTCGCCCGCACCGAGCCGCTCGCCGGTTGGCTGCGGCGGGAGGTCTGCCCGGGCCCGGAGATCACCGGCGACGAGGAACTGAGCGCCTACGCCCGATCCGTCGCGCACACCGTCTACCACCCGGCGGGCACCTGCCGGATGGGCGCCGCCGACGATCCGGAGGCGGTGGTCGACCCGGAGCTCAGGGTCCGAGGCCTGGACGGCCTGCGCATCGCCGACGCGTCCGTGTTCCCCACGATGCCCGCCGTCAACCCGATGATCGGAGTGCTCATGGTCGGTGAGAAGGCCGCCGAACTGCTGGGGGGTGGTGCCTGATGAGCCGCGCCCCGGAACACGCGACCCACGCGGAGAACCCGTACGCGCACACCGTCCCCGCCCAGGGCGGCGCGCCCGGCACGGAGCACCTCCCGCAGCCCGGCGCGCAGCACGACCCGCGACGTCCCCCGCAGTCCCCGCCCGCCGACGCGCCCGCCGAACGTCCCCCGGTGTTCTCCGTCCGCGGCCTGTGGAAGGTGTTCGGCCCGGCCGCGGCCGCCGCCCGCATCCCCGGCTCGGCCGAGGCGGCCCTGCCGCCGGCCGACCTCCGTGCCCGTACCGGCTGCACGGCCGCCCTCCGCGACGTCGGCTTCGACGTGCGCAAGGGCGAGGTGTTCGTCGTCATGGGGTTGTCCGGCTCCGGAAAGTCCACCCTGGTCCGCTGCCTGACCCGGCTCATCGAGCCGACCGCCGGCCACCTGTCGGTGGACGGCGAAGACGTCCTCGCCATGGACCGGAACGGGCTCCGCGAGCTGCGGCGGCACCGCGTCGCCATGGTCTTCCAGCACTTCGGCCTGCTCCCGCACCGCACGGTCCTGGACAACATCGCCTACGGGCTGGAGATCCAGGGGATGGGCCGCACCGAGCGCCGGGTCCGCGCCGGCGAACTCCTGGACAAGGTTGGCCTGCACGGCCTCGGCGAGCGCCGCCCCGACCAGCTCTCCGGCGGCCAGCAGCAGCGCGTCGGCCTCGCCCGCGCCCTCGCCTGCGACCCCGAAGTGCTGCTCTTCGACGAACCGTTCAGCGCCCTCGACCCGCTGATCCGCCGCGAGATGCAGCAGGAGGTCGAGCGCCTGCACCACGAGGACGGCCGCACCATGGTCTTCATCACCCACGACCTCGACGAAGCCCTCCGCCTCGGCGACCGCATCGCCCTGATGAGGGACGGACGGATCGTGCAGATCGGCACACCCGAGGAGATCGTCGCCTCGCCCGCCGACGACTACGTCCGCGAATTCGTCCGCGACGTCCCGCGCGAACGGGTCCTCACCGTCCGCAGCGCGATGCGCCCCGCCGGTCCCGGCGATCCGGGCCACGGGCCGGCCCTCGCCCCGTCGGCCACCGTCGCCGACGCCATCGAGGCCGTCGCGCGCAGCGGCGGCAGCGCCCGCGTGGTCGACGACGGACGCTGCCTGGGCGTCGTCGACGACGCCGCGCTCCTCGCGGTGGTGGCCGGCGTATCGCACCCCGCAACCGGCCGGGGGGAGACGACCGCATGAGCACCGCCGGCCATACCAGCACCCCCGCCGGCCGGACGCGCGGCACCGTCCGCCCCGGCAACGGGAACCCCACGCCCCCGCCCGGCGCCCGCCCCCGCCCCGCCACCGGCACCCTGACCAGTGCCAGGGTCGTGCTGTCCGGCACGGGCGACACCCGCACCGCGGGCCCCTCCGCTGGAAGCGGCACCCCGGCCCGCCCCGGCAGCCGCTCGGCCGGCGGACGCGCCCCGTTCGCCCGGCACGTCCGGCGCCGCCTCCTGCCCTTCGCCGCCGCCGCGGCGGCCCTCGTCACCCTCGGACTGCTGTTCCCCGGCGCCGCCTGGCCCACGGCACTCGACGTCGACCTCTCCGGCCCGCTCGGCTCCGCCGGCGACTGGATCATCGACAACCGCGACACCCATCCCGCGTTCCTCTACTTCTTCGGGCACATCAGCAACACCGTGGTGATCTCCGTGCGGGCCGTCTACCTGGTGCTGCTCGCCGCGGGCTGGACCGGCGTCCTCGCCCTCGCCGGCCTGCTCACCTGGCGCCTCGCCGGTGTCCGCCAGGCCGCCGTGTCCGTCACCGCCTTCGCCGTGTGCGGTCTGCTCGGCATGTGGATCCCCACCATGCAGACCCTCGCCCTGATGGTGGTCGCGGTGGCCGCGTCCGTCCTCATCGGCGGCCTGCTCGGACTGGCCGCCGGACTGTCCCCGCGCACCGGACGGCTCCTCGCCCCGGTCCTGCAGACCATGCAGATCCTTCCGGCGTTCGCCTACCTGCTCCCCGTCGTCCTGGTCTTCGGGATCGGCGTGCCGGCCGCCGTCCTCGCCACGATCGTCTACGCGGCGCCGCCGATGGCCCGGCTCACCGCGCTCGGTCTGCGCGCAGCCGACGGCGGCGTCCTGGAGGCCGCCACCTCCCTCGGCGCGACCGGCCGGCAGCGCCTGCTGACGGCCCGGCTGCCCCTGGCCCGCCGCCAGATCATGCTCGGCGTCAACCAGGCCGTCATGATGGCCCTCTCCATGGCCGTGATCGCCTCGGTGATCGGCGCCGGCGGCCTCGGCGACCGCGTCTACCAGGCCCTCGCCTCCGTCGACGTCGGCGCCGCCCTCGCCGCCGGCATCCCCATCGTGCTGCTCGCCGTCGTCCTCGACCGCACCGCGCACGCTGCCGGGGAACGCCTGGGCGCCCGCCCCGCTCCGGCCGACCGCCCCCTGCTGTGGCAGGTCTTCTCCGGCTGGTACGGGCACCTGCTCACCGTGCTGGCCGCCGTCGCCGTCTCGGTCGCCGGCCGGATGCTCGGCACCACGCAGTGGCCCGACACCTGGACCGTGTCCGTCGCCGAGCCCGTCAACCGGGCCGTCGCCTGGACGACCGGCCACCTCCACTCCGGCGTGCCCGTCGTGGGCGGCACCGCCGACTGGGCCGCCGCGTTCACCGGCTGGGTCCTGGACCCGCTGCGCGCGGCACTCCAGGGGCTGCCCTGGTGGTCGGTGCTGCTGCTGGTGGCCGCCGCAGCCCTGGGCACCGGTACCTGGCGGACCGCCGTCAGCGCCGTCACCGCCCTCGCGGCCGTGGGCGTCCTCGGCGTCTGGGACGCCTCCATGGACACCCTGTCCCAGGTCCTCGCCGCGGTGACGGTCACCCTGCTGCTCGGTTTCGCCATCGGCATCGGCGCCGCCCGAAGCGCCCGCGCCGAGCGGCTGCTGCGGCCCGTGCTCGACGTCTGCCAGACCCTGCCGCAGTTCGTCTACCTGATCCCGGTGGTCGCCCTGTTCGGCGTGGGCCGCGCCCCGGCCGCCGCGGCCGCCGTCATCTACGCACTGCCCGCCGTGGTTCGCATCACCGCCCAGGGACTGCGCGAGGTCAGTCCGGCCGCCGTGGAGTCGGCCCGCTCGCTGGGTGCCACCCGGGCCCAGCTGCTGCGCCAGGTCCAGCTGCCGCTGGCCCTCCCGTCCCTGCTGCTCGCGGTCAACCAGGCCGTGGTGCTCGTCCTCGCCGTCGTCATCATCGGCGGCCTGGTCGGCGGCGGCGCCCTCGGATACGACGTCGTGTTCGGCCTCGCCCGCGGCGACCTGGCCACCGGACTGGTCGCGGGCGCGGCGATCGTCTGCCTGGGGCTGCTGCTCGACCGCATCACCCAGCCGGCGAAGGAGTCGAAGGCATGACCGCCCACCATCCCCGTTCCGGCGCCCGCCGTACGCCGGTCACCGCGGCCGCAGCCGCGGCCGGCCTGCTGCTGGCCACCGGCTGCGGCGCGGCCGACATGACCGCGCAGGCGTCCCCGTACGCCGCCGCGCAGGGCGCCAAGTCGGTCACCCTGTCCGTGCAGTCCTGGGTCGGCGCCCAGGCCAACACGGCCGTCGCCGGGTACCTGCTGGAGCACGAACTCGGCTACCGCGTCGACACCGTCCAGGTCGACGAGGTCCCCGCCTGGGACGCCCTCAGCCAGGGGCGCATCGACGCCCTCCTGGAGGACTGGGGCCACCCCGAGCAGGAGAAGCGGTACGTGAAGGACAAGAAGACCGTCGTCTCCGGCGGGGAGAACGGCCTCACCGGCCACATCGGCTGGTTCGTGCCCGAGTACTTCGCCCAGGAGCACCCCGACGTCACGGACTGGAAGAACCTCGACCGCTACGCCGACCGGATGCGCACCCCGGAGAGCCGGGGCAAGGGCCAGCTGCTCGACGGCAGTCCCTCCTATGTCACCAACGACAAGGCCCTGGTGAAGAACCTGGGCCTGGACTACGAGGTGGTGTTCGCGGGCTCCGAGGCCGCCCAGATCACCCAGATCAAGCAGTTCGCGAAGGAGCGCAAGCCGTTCCTGACGTACTGGTACGTGCCGCAGTGGCTGTTCGAGACCGTCCCGATGACGGAGGTGAAACTGCCCGAACACGAGGAGGGCTGCGACGCCGACCCGGAGAAGGTGGCGTGCGCCTACCCGCACACCCCGCTGAAGAAGTACCTCAACGCCCGCTTCGCCGACAACGGCGGACAGGCCGCCGAGTTCCTGAAGCGGTTCCGGTGGACCGCCGAGGACCAGAACGAGGTGGCGCTGCTGATCGCCGAGCGCAAACTCAGCCCGCAAGCGGCCGCCCGCACCTGGGTGGAGCGGCACGAGGACGTCTGGCGGCCCTGGATCCCCTGACGCACCGCCCGCGCGCCCCGGGGCGCGCGGGCGCTGGGCGACCCTCCGTTCGATGGGCAAAGCCCGGCGGGGGAGGCCCGGTGCCGGCGTCAGTGTGGGGGCCAGGGGCGCTGGCGGGCGAGGCGGTCCCGCCCCAAGGCTCGACCGGTCAGCGTGGTGTTGATGGTGTGGCAGGGTGGTGGGGCATGTTTGGACCTTCGGGGTCCTGTGAACGCGAGAGGGGAATGTCATGAACGAGGCCGAGCTCAGGGCGCTGTTCGACGAGATCGACACGGACGGCGACGGGCAGATCAACATCGTCGAACTGGCGGAGGGGTTCAAGGCCGAGGGCGCCCAGGGGCACCTCGCTGAAGAGGTCAAGAAGGCGATGGCGGCCGACCTGAACCACGACGGGGTCCTCGACTTCGAAGAGTTCCGCACCCTGCTGAAGTAACGGCAGGCCTGACAGCCCCCGTACGGACCCGGAAGGGCCCAACGGGGGCTGACGTGCGTCTGAGAACATCGCCGGAAGCTGGCGAGTACGTCGGCGATGGCCGCCGTGCTCCGGATAGGGGCCGACGCCGCGGGGCCGGGAGGTGCCCGCTGCGCCCAGATCGTCTTCGATGGGCGGCCAGAGGTCTGGTCGGACCCGGGTACCTCAGCCTCCAGCGCATGGCCGTTGGCCCCCACGTGAGTTGTGGGACGCGATCACTTCCGACGGCCTGAACGCCTGGCCGACAACCGAACCGTCGGGGCGGACCCGGTCCCGCCCGGGCATCAGGTGGTTCACCACTTGCTGGACCGGCCGTCGGCCCCTCGCCCATGCGCTCCTCGTCGGGCGAGCCACGTTCCGGCAAGAAGGGTGAGTCATTTCGCCGAGACGGGGCAAGCGCGCTCCATGACAGTCAACATGACGCCCGAACACGCCGACGGCACGGCCCCGCCCGGTCCCGCCTGGATGTCCCGCTTCACGCGCCTGATGAGCGACGCCGCTTCGCGCGTGGCCGGGAAGGCCGGCACGAACAGCCGCAGCCGTGGCAGGTCTGCGGCGTTCGCTCGATCCGCGGCGCAGCCGAAGGCCCGTGCGCAGTCGTTCGCCCACGGCCACACGGCCGTTCTGCTCACGGCCGCCGGCCTGCTCGGCCTGGGGGCGCGGTCGGTGGTCCACCGCCGCTCGCGTCATCTCGGAAGCTGCTGACGACCACAGCACCCGCCGTGCCCTCTGCACGATCCGCCTGCCATCCGGCCGCGCACGTGAAGAACAGCAGCCCCACCGTCAGGCACCCTGACGGCCGCCAAGAAAGGAACGTCATGACCGGCAACATCTGGGCCTACCGCCTCACCGTTGGCCGCCTCGAAGGCACAGACCTGGTGGGCTACGCGGTGGAGGCCGTCGACGGCAGCATCGGCCACGTCGACAAGCACTCCAGCGAGACCGACGCCTCGTGGATCGTCGTCGACACGGGACCGTGGATCTTCGGGAAGGAAGTGCTCCTCCCTGCCGGCACGATCCTCCGCATCGACACCACGGAGCGGAAGGTCTACGTCGACCGGACCAAGGAGCAGGTCAAGAACTCGCCCGAATTCCTCCGGGACAAGCACCTCGGTGACCCCGACTACCACCGCTCGGTCGGCGGCTACTGGGGCGACGCGCCACTGGGCCGTTTCTGACCGACCGACCGGCGTACACACGGACAGCGAAGTTGCACCATCGACAAAGGGGAACATCATGGGTCTCATCGCTTGGATCATCATCGGACTCATCGCCGGAGCCGTCGCCAAGTCACTGATGCCGGGCAAGGACCCCGGCGGGCTCGTCATCACCATGCTGATCGGTATTGCCGGTGGTCTCCTCGGTGGCTGGCTGGGCAAGGTGATCTTCGGGGTGGAATCCGTCGACGGCTTCTTCGAACTGTCCACCTGGATCACCGCGATCATCGGGTCCGTCATCGTCCTCGCCCTCCACCGCGCCGTCACCGGCAACCGCCACAGCCACCGGCACGTCTGACGCGCGCAGGGCCCGGCCTCGACTGGCAGCCGGCCTGGCTGCATCGGCGGCCGAGCGCGGCCCGCCCGGCCTCACCCCAGCAGTGCGTGCGCCACCGCCGGTCGCAGCGTTGCAGCGTCGTGCAGCCGCCCATGCCCGCCGCCGCCGGAATCCGGAACCGCAGTGCGTGCATGCGTGCGGGCTGTGCTTCGGGTCACCGGGGCGGCCGCGGCCTGGACGGTCGACATGCGGCAGGTGCACACCCGGTGCGCCGCTCGGCCGAGTCTGCCGCGCGTCCTGACGCCGGACACCACCCCAGGGTTCCGCCCGACCACCAGGTCGGGCGGAACCCGACTCACACGCGCGAACGAGCGGGTCGCGGTGCGGCGGCGGCCGGCCTTCCGCAAAGCACCGCGGCAGGGGCAGGTGGAGGTGCAGGTGCAGGTTTGCACCTGCCGTAGCGTGATGTGGTCAGGTGGAGCCGTCCTCAGTTCGTCTGTGAAAGGTCCTCCACTGATGCCCATGTCCTTCTTCGTGTCGCGTCAGGCCAAGATCGGTGACGTGGCGGCCCTCGTGGGCACGACTCCGCGGGCGATCCGGCATTACCACGCCATGGGCTTGATCCCAGAGCCCGGACGGGGCGGCGACGGCCGCCGCCGCTACGGCTTCCAGGACGTGGTCCGGCTGCTGTGGATCAGGAAGATGGCCGACGCGGGCATCGCCCTGCACGACATCCGTGACGCCTTCACCGCCACCGTGCCCGGTACAGGCACCGGGACCGGGACCGGGACCGGCGAGAACGAAGGGGACGGCATAGAGGCCACCTTGGCCCGGCTGGAGGAGGCCCTCGCCGCCCAGGAGGTGCAGCTTGCCCGCCAGCGGGCCCGCGTGCAGCGGATGCGTGCCGAGGGCAGCCGGATGGGCCTGCTCTCCGAGGCAGTCACCAGCCGTCTGAAGAACCTTCCCGAAGGCTCGCTGCGCCCCGCGGACCTGGACGCCCTGCTCGTCACCGAGCGGGTCTTCGGCCCACTCGGCGCGGCCGTGCAGGCATCCCGGTTCATCGCGCTGGCCACCCATCCCGAACTTCGGGCCGAGTCCGACCGCGTGGACGCCGGCGAGGAAGCACTCGACGACACCGTCGCCGTCGACGACCCGCGTGTCGCCGAGACGGCCGCCCAGCGCCACGCCTTCGAGAAGAAGTTGATGACGGTGATCGAAGAGTCCGGGATCGCGGAGGAGGAGGAAGTCCTCCTCGACGCCCTGGACACCGCGCACCCCGCGGGCGCCGGAGACACACCGGAGCCGGATGCCGAGGACGGCGGCTTGAGCGCCTTCGAGGCAGTCACCAAGCTGCCCCACGGCTTCTCCCCGGCCCGAGTGCGCTGCGCGGAAATGGCCCAGGAACTCGCCCTCCGCGACTGAACGGCGCGAGAGACTAGGCCCATCCGGCCGCCAGCCCCGGCATCGGCCGTCTCACCGCCACAGGGCCGCATCCGCGAACTCGCCGTCCTCAGTTCCGATTCGCTCATGTTGGCGATCTCGCCCTACAGGCGGGACTCCACGGGAGAGAGAGCTCCCGCAGAGCCGCAGGACGACCGCCCGAGAAGTTGATTCAAGAGGCAGAGCAAGACCCTACGAAGCGGCGAGGGGACAGCCGGTCCGGTGGGCCGGCGGAGGTGCTGGCAAGCCCTCAAGCGGGGGAGAAGACGGATGCATAGCGCCCGCATCGGCCGGCAAGCCGCGGAGAGCCCTCGCGTCCCAGCTCAGAAGGTCACCCGGCCGTAGTTCGGCTTCCAGGGCCGGGGCGGAGGACCGGTGCGCCTACGAAGTGCTGTGGACGCGGGGGTTCGCGTTGGTCAGCTGAACCGCCCCTCGTGGAGGACGACGGCGCCTGTGCCTGACAGACGTATCCCCGCTGGTCGCGCTCGGCATCCGGGAGCACCGTCCGCGAGTCCGGGCTCATCACATGATGATCGCCCAGTGACACGGATGGCCTCCCCGCCGGGTCTCGCGGCGGCCGTACCGACGAAGCCGTACGCGACCAAGGTGGTGAGCTGCTGGTGGCGTCGGCGCTGTACCGCGGCGACCCGAGATCCGGCCGTCGCAGCCTTCGGCGAGTACGCAGCCCCAGTCCCGCCGCGCAGCACATACTCGGTGATCGTTGCGTTCGCGTCGCGGCGGGTGAAGCGTGTCGTGACCGGGCCACGGTGACGGTGTGGGCCGGCGGAAGGGGCTGCGAGGACATGGCGGAGCAGAACGAACCGGCGCTGCCGGAAACGGTGGACAGGCCCGCGCTGCGGAAGGAGCCGCGAGGAAGGCTGGAACGATGGCTGCTGAGGCACCAGGTGCAGCCGGTGGGTCCTGCCGCGGACGAAGGGCACGCCGTGCCCCAAACCTGGTGGAAGATCATGTGCCTGACCGGCGTGGACTACTTTTCGAGCCTCGCCTACGTGCCGGCGATCGCCGCCCTGGCCGCCGGAGCCGTGTCTCCCCTGGCGACGCTGCTGATCGTGGTCCTGACACTGGCCGGGATGCTGCCGATGTACCGCAGGGTCGCCGAGGAGAGCCCGCACGGCGCCGGTTCGGTGGCGATGCTGGAGGACCTTCTCCCGTTCTGGCGGGGGAAGCTGTTCGTCCTCGTCCTGCTCGGCTTCGTGGCCACCTCGTGGATCATCACGATCACGCTGTCCACGGCCGACGCCTCCGTCCACGTGGTGGAGAACCCGTTCTTCCCCGCCGCGCTGCACGGCCACGAGGTCGCTTTGACCGTCGCTCTGCTCCTGGTGCTGGGCGGAGTGTTCCTGCTCGGGTTCAGTGAAGCGGTCGGCGTGGCGATCCCTCTCGTCGCGGTGTTCCTGGCGCTCAACGCGGTCGTCATCGCCGTCGGTCTCGTCGAGGTGTTCACCACCCCCGGAGCGCTGACGGCGTGGACGGGCGCACTCGTCGGCGAGGGCGCCGGGTTCGGCCACCTCGTCGGCCCCGCGCTACTCGCCTTTCCCCTGCTGGTGCTGGGTCTGTCAGGATTCGAAACCGGCGTGAGCATGATGCCGCTCGTCGCCGCCGACGGCGCCGACGAGGAGCAACGCCTGCGGTCGCGGATCCGCAACACCCGCCGACTGCTGACGACCGCCGCGCTCATCATGAGCGTGTACCTGCTGTCGGCGAGTTTCGTCACCACCGTGCTGATCCCGCCGGCGGAGTTCCAGCCCGGCGGCGCGGCCAACGGCCGCGCGCTGGCTTGGCTGGCCCACGAGCACGTCGGGGAGGGCTTCGGCACCGTCTACGACATCAGCACGATCCTCATCCTGTGGTTCGCGGGCGCCTCGGCGATGGCCGGGCTCGTCAACATCGTCCCCCGCTACCTGCCCGACTACGGCATGGCCCCGGAGTGGGGGCGCGCCGTGCGGCCGGTCGTACTCGTGTACACCGCGGTGTGCATCGTCATCACGTTCGTGTTCGACGCCGACGTCGACGAGCAGGCGGGAGCGTACGCCACCGGCATCCTCGCCATGATGGTCTCGGGCGCCTTCGCGGTGACGCTGTCGGAGGCCCGGCAGGGCCGGCGCGCGCCCGCGCTCGGGTTCTCGGTACTGACCCTGGTGCTCTTCTACGCGCTGGTGGCGAACATCGTCGACAAGCCCGACGGCATCGCCATCTCCGCGGTGTTCATCGCCGGCATCATCCTGGTGTCGCTCGTCTCCCGGATCTCGCGCACCACCGAACTGCGCGCCGACCGCCTCGTCTTCGACGAGGCGGCACGCAGGTTCGTCGCAGACAGCCTCGCCCACGACCAGGCCCTCAACTTCATCGCCAACCGGCGGCAGGCCGGCGACGTCGCCGAGTACAGCGCCAAGGAGCACGAACAGCGCAGCCTGAACCCGGTACCCGGACGTGCCGACGTGCTCTTCCTGGAGATCGACGTCGTGGACCCGTCCGACTTCAGCGACACGCTCACCGTGCGCGGGGTGGAGGTCGACGGCTACCGCATCCTGCGGGCCGAAGCCCCCGCCGCCCCGAACGCCATCGCCGCGATCCTCCTGGCGCTGCGTGACGCCACCGGTGTACGGCCGCACTGCCACTTCGCGTGGGCGGAGGGCAGCCCGCTGGTCCACATGGTCCGGTACTTCCTTTTGGGACGGGGTGACACCGCGCCCGTGGCCCGCGAGATCATCCGCAGCCACGAACCCGACCCGGACCGCCGACCGGGCATCCACGTCGGCTGAACGGAGACTCCGTGGACGACTGCCGATGCCGGGGACGGCTCTCGGGTCGGGGCGTGCACCGGGCCGGCGTGGTGGGCTGCACCGCGCCGCCCGCGGCCGGGCCGCCCAGCACCTCGGCCAGGTCGTGGGGGTAGGCCCGCCCGGTGGTCGGCGCCGCCGCTGCAAGGCGGTCCAACCGAAGCCTCGCTACCAGGTGCGGGCCATCTGGAGGAGGTGGGTGCGGACCCGGGCGACGTGGGGGTTGGATGCGGAGCCGGGGCGCTGGACCAGGTAGCCCGTGTTGATCGGGGGGTCCGCGGGGTCGTGGAGGGTGGTCAGGGCGCCGGAGGCGAGGTGCTGCTCGCACAGGTAGCGGGGCAGCACGCTGTAGCCGGCGCCCGCCGCGACGGCGGCCAGGACGGCGCGCAGGTCCGGGACCGTTACCGCGGCCCGGCAGGTCAGACGGCGGTCGAAGACATGGCGCCAGTAGCGGCGGGCGATGGGCAGGTCCTCGGCGTAGCTGATCAGCGGGACGCCCTGCAGGGCGGCAGGACCCTCGGCGGCGATCCGGGCCGGGCCGCCGATCCGGTCGGCCCAGGCCGGGGCGGCGACCAGGACGAACTCCTCGTCGGCGAGGGGTACGGCCGTCAGGGCGCGGCCGCGCGGGCGGTGGGTGGAGATCACCAGGTCGTGGCGGCCCGCACGAAGTTCCTCCAGGAGCGGGTCGGTCAGGCCTGTGGTCACGCGCAGGCGCACCCCGGCCTCGATCAGGGGGGCGAGGGCGGGGAGGACCCGGGTGGAGAGGAGCTCCGTGGGTCCGGCGAGGTGCACCGGGTCGGGCTGGCTGTCGTGCTCGCCCCCGGCCGGTGCGGCGGCGACGGCCAGTTCGTCGAGGGGGGCACCGATGCGGGCGGCGAGCTCGTCTGCGTACGGGGCGGGCGCCACTCCGCGGGGCAGCCGCTCGAACAGCTCGCGCCCCAGGTGCCGCTCCAGGGCGCGGATCTGGGTGGTGACGGTGGGCTGGGACAGGCCCAGCAGGCGCGCGGCGGCGGTGAAGGATCCCGCCCGGTGCACAGTGAGGAAGGTGCGCAGGAGGTTCAGGTCCGTCGGGCCCGGTACCGCCGGGGCGGGCAACGCGGGCTCGGACCCCGAGTCCCCCGAGCTCCGTGACCCATTGGGTTTCTTATTCCTCATAAAGGCGAGCCTATTGGATACCAATGGGTTGCAGGGCGTACGTTCGCAACGATCGACGGCGTTGAGTGTGAACGGAGACGTGAGAAATGGCGAAGATCCTATTTGTGGTGACCGGCGTCGACCACTGGACACTGGCCGACGGCAGCAAGCATCCGACGGGCTTCTGGGCCGAGGAGGCCGTGGCTCCGTACGAGGTGTTCACCAGCGCGGGCCACGAGGTCGTCGTGGCCACCCCGGGCGGCGTCGTACCGACCGTGGACCGGGCCAGCCTCGCCCCGGAGTCCAACGGCGGCCAGGAGGGCGCGGACCGGATCGCCGCCGCCCTGGGCTCGATCACCCCGCTTCTGAAGCCGCTGAAGCTGGAGGAGATTGACCTCGGCGACTACGACGCGGTCTTCTACCCCGGCGGGCACGGCCCCATGGAGGACCTGGCGGTCGACGCCGTCTCGGGCCGGCTGCTGGCCGCGGCACTCGCCTCCGGCAAGCCGCTCGGCGTGGTCTGCCATGCCCCGGCCGCACTGCTGGCCGCGCGGAACGCCGACGGCAGCTCGCCGTTCACCGGCCGCCGGCTGACCGGTTTCACCAACGCCGAGGAGACGCAGGCGGGCCTGGCCGACCGCGCCAAGTGGCTGCTGCAGGACCGGCTGGTGGAGCTCGGAGCGGACTTCCAGGAGGGCGAGCCGTGGGCGCCCCACGTGGTGGTCGACGGCAACCTGGTCACCGGCCAGAACCCGGCCTCCTCGGCCCCGCTCGCTCAGGAGCTCCTCAAGAAGCTGGCCTGAGCCTGTAAGGGGCTGCCCGGCCGCTCACGGGCGGTCCGGGCCGCCTCGCCGCACGCCTTCGAGGACGCTGAGCGTTTCGGAGTCCCGCCAACCGTCCCGGATCAACGCGCTGTGACGGTGGCGTCCTCCCCACGGCTGGACTGCTTCTGGTCCACCTCGGCGGTGACGTCGAGTTCCCCGACGTCCTCCTTGAGCAGGTGGCCGTGTTGGCCCGTCGCCGGGGCCGTGCCGGCTCTGCTCGACCTGCACGTGCCGCTCGGCCAAGGCTGGGCAGCGGTACCACTCGGCGTGCGGGCTTTGACCAGGTGACCGGGCGGCTGGGGTGGTTGTCCCCTGTGGGTTCGGTGGTTCGTCGCGCCAGCGGCGGACAGTGGACTGACTCGGCCACGTTGTTTGCGTTCGAGCGGGCGGTGGCCGTGCTGATGCCGGCCGCCTCCGTCGGCGAGGTCGGCTTTGGCTTCCGCTTGACGGGGGTCGCCGTCGCCTCTCCTCGGCGCGGGTGAACGCCGACGAGGCCGCGTCGACAGGACTCCGTCGGGCCCAGGGCCCCGCTCCATGACCGCCGACCGCGCGGGGCGCGGGCCCCCGGACCGCGGGGCACCCCGGCGTTCCCGGCATTCCCCGCCGCTGCGCCCTTCCCGTCGGATTCCAGGAAACGCGAGAGGGGCGGGAAGTGGGAACCCTACGATGAACTCCATGAGTGCGCTGATCTTCTTCCTGTCGCTCGGCACAGTCTGTCGCGTCACGCGATTCATCACCAAGGACGCCCTCGCCGCGGGTTTTCGCTCTCGGGTCGCCGACCGTTTCGGCGAAGACTCCCACCCGGCGTATCTGATCACTTGCGGATGGTGCGTCAGCATCTGGGTTGCGGGCGCCGTCACCACGCTCGCCCACTGGGTCGGCGGCGAAACGTGGTTCCAGGCGGGCGCCATGGTACTCACCCTTTCCTATCTCACCGGTCTGGCGGCCAACTGGCTTGACTGAAGGTCACGTCGGGAGAAGCAGCAATATCGCCGCCGCATGTAAATATGACTATATGGCGTTGAGTGTCAGTGTGTGATGCCCGGGGATAAGAGGTAGAGGGAACGAGCCGGGGAGTCGGGCATGCCTCGGAGTTCCCCCGGCCCTCCCGCTTGACCGGCCGCAGGAGCGGCCGAACAGAAGGAGGAAGACCATGGCATGCAACTGCGGACGCGCCGGCCGGTCCACACTCGTCTACCGGCTGACCCTCCCCAACGGGGTCACGCGCGACTACCCCACGCGGCAGGAGGCCGACGCCGCCAACAAGAGGGCGGGTGGGGGCGGTTCCATCACGGCGGTCCGCCCGTAGGCCCCTGCCGGCATTGGGAAGCGGCCGGCTGCCCTGGAGCGCACCCCGCGGGGCATGGCGGGCACGTGTGCCCGCCATGCCCCGCACCGCACCACCGCGCAGGTGGTACGGCGCAGGCTCCGGTGGGTATCCCGCCCTCACTCCGGCGGACGCCGGAAGGCTGACGTCCGCACCGGCAGCCCCTCGACGTACCGCTCAGCCGTGCGCCGAGGGGCTGCGGCGGGGCCGTGACACCCCCGAGAATTCCGGACCCCACGGGGGAATACCACGGTTCGTCTCGGTGCCGAATCCTTCCTTTCGCACTTAAGCCCGCCAGACTGTCCCGGAAGCGCGAGTACGCCCCACCGGGCCAGGTTGTGCACACCCTGGAAGACGGCGGAGGAGGAAGCCTTTCCCTCTCGGAAGGGGCGACAATGCGCCGCGCGATTCGGGTTTAGCGCCTCTCGCGCGCCTGTGCGCGCTGAGCCGAACGAGTGGTATTACCTTCACCCGTCTAGCCCAGGTTCCCACCCGGAATGCTTACTGCTGGTGTCAGCAGGCTGATGTGCCCCCCTCCCCGTGGACTAAGGGCTCCTTCCGGAACGCCGCACCAGTATTTCCGCGTACGTTCCGCGCTCCGCCATACGGGTGAGAAGGAAATCGCCTGCTTTCGTGGGTCATCCGAAAGGGAGCCGTACCATGGCCAGTTCGATCACCACCGTGACCTCGGCACCGGATCCATCCATCTTCGGCCAGGCGGTCACCTTCACCGCCACCGTCCAGCCGGAATTCACCGGCGGCCCCACCCCGACCGGCAGCGTTGAGCTCGTCGTCGACGGCGTGTCCGTCACGACGGTGCCGCTCGACACGAGCGGCCAGGCACAGTACACGACCAGCGATCTGGAAGTCGGTCTCCACGGGGTGGAGGCCGACTACTCGGGCGACGCAGAGTACGACCCGTCCGCGGGAGCGGACACCCAAGAGGTCACCCTCGCAGAGACCACCACCACACTGGCCTTCGACCCCGAACCCTCGGTCTGCGGCGAGACGGTGACCTTCACCGCCCAGGTGACCCCCGTTCCGCCGGGCGCGGGAACCCCCACCGGGCTGGTGTCCTTCATCGTCAGCGACGACGGTCCGGTGCTGACCGCTCCCGTGGACGCAAACGGGCAGGCACAGGTCAGCATCAGCAACCTGGACGTCGGCTTCCACCAGGCAGCCGCCTTCTATACCGGCGACGCGAACTTCGACGGGTCGAACTCCCCCCTGATGCTCCACGTCGTCAACCCCGCACCCGTCTCGGTCGCAGTCTCGGTGGACCCCAACCCGTCGGTGTGCGGTCAGACCGTGACGCTCTGCGCCACCGTGGCGCCGACCTCCTCGGGCGTCGGCAACCCGTCGGGCTCGGTGACCTTCACCGGTCCCGGCGGGCTCAACGAGACGGTGCTGCTGGACGCGGGCGGCACGGCGTGCGTCGACACGACCGTGCTGGAGACCGGCACGGTCACCGTCTCCTACAGCGGTGACGAGTGCTACGCCGGCGGGACCGGGGCGACCGTCGACGTGACGGTCGACCAGGCGCCCAGCAGCACCGCCGTGTTCGTGCAGCCCGACCCCTCGGTATGCGGCCAGACCGTGTTCGTGTGCGCCAAGGTCGTCGCCACGCCCCCCAGCAGCGGCACTCCCACCGGAACCGTCACGTTCACCGGCCCCGGCGGTCTGAACGAAACCGCGACCCTGGACCCCGACGGCACGGCATGCGTCACCACGGCCACGCTGGAGAGCGGCACGGTCACGGCCGTCTACAACGGCGACATGTGCTTCCTCGCCTCGGCTGGGACCCTCGAGGTGACGGTCGAACCGGCGTCGAGCGCGGTGTCGGTGTCGGTGGAGCCCAACCCTTCGGTATGCGGCCAGGCCGTGACCGTGTGCGCCACGGTCACCGTGGAGGAACCCGGCAGCGGCACTCCCACCGGAACCGTCACGTTCACCGGCCCCGGCGGTCTGAACGAAACCGCGACCCTGGACCCCGACGGCACGGCATGCGTCACCACGACCGCACTGGAGACCGGCACGGTCACCGTCACCTACAGCGGGGACACGTGCTTCACCAGCTCGACCGGGACGTTCGACGTGACGGTCGACCAGGCCTCCAGCACCACTGCCGTGTCGGTGGAGCCCGACCCGTCGGTGTGCGGTGAGTCCGTGACGGTGTGTGCCACGGTCACCGCGGTGGCGCCGGGCAGTGGCACTCCCTCCGGAACCGTCACGTTCACCGGCCCCGGCGGACTGAACGAGACGTTGTTGCTGGACGCGGGCGGTATGGCGTGCGTCACCACGACCGTGCTGGAGACCGGCACGGTCACGGCTGTCTACAACGGCGACGGATGCTTCTCCTCGTCGACCGGCACCGCACCGGTTACCGTCAACCAGGCTGCCAGCACCACCACCGTGTCGGTGGACCCCAACCCCTCGGTGTGTGGGGAGTCTGTGACCGTGTGCGCTACGGTCACCGTCGTGGCGCCGGGCAGTGGCACTCCCTCCGGAACCGTCACGTTCACCGGCCCCGGCGGTCTGAACGAAACCGTGACCCTGGACCCCGACGGCTCGGCATGCGTCACCACGACCACCCTGGAAACCGGCACGGTCACGGCCGTCTACAACGGCGACGGATGTTTCCTGCCGTCGACGGGCACTGCGGATGTGGCGGTCAACCCGGCGACCAGTGCGGTGTCGGTGTTGGTGGAGCCCGACCCGTCGGTGTGCGGTGAGTCCGTGACGGTGTGTGCCACGGTCACCGCGGTGGCGCCGGGCAGTGGCACTCCCTCCGGAACCGTCACGTTCACCGGCCCCGGCGGTCTGAACGAAACCGTGACCCTGGACCCCGACGGCTCGGCATGCGTCACCACGACCTCGCTGGAGACGGGCACGGTCACCGTCACCTACAGCGGGGACACCTGCTTCTTGCCGTCGACGGGCACCGCGCCGGTCACCGTCAACCAGGCGTCGAGCACGGTGTCGGTGTTGGTGGAGCCCGACCCGTCGGTGTGCGGTGAGTCCGTGACGGTGTGTGCCACGGTCACCGCGGTGGCGCCGGGCAGTGGCACTCCCTCCGGAACCGTCACGTTCACCGGCCCCGGCGGTCTGAACGAAACCGTGACCCTGGACCCCGACGGCTCGGCATGCGTCACCACGACCTCGCTGGAGACGGGCACGGTCACCGTCACCTACAGCGGGGACACCTGCTTCTTGCCGTCGACGGGCACCGCGGATGTGGCGGTCAACCAGGCGACCAGTGCGGTGTCGGTGTTGGTGGAGCCCGACCCGTCGGTGTGCGGTGAGTCCGTGACGGTGTGTGCCACGGTCACCGCGGTGGCGCCGGGCAGTGGCACTCCCTCCGGAACCGTCACGTTCACCGGCCCCGGCGGACTGAACGTGACACTGGCGCTGGACACGGGCGGTACGGCATGCCTGACCACCAGCAGCCTCACCAGCGGTACCTACTCGGCCGTCTACAACGGCGACTCCTGCTTCGCCGGCTCGAGCGGGACCTTCGACGTGACGGTCAACCAGGCGTCGAGCACGGTGTCGGTGTCGGTGGAGCCCGACCCGTCGGTGTGCGGTGAGTCCGTGACGGTGTGTGCCACGGTCACCGCGGTGGCACCGGGCAGTGGCACTCCCTCCGGAACCGTCACGTTCACCGGCCCCGGCGGACTGAACGAGACGGTGTTGCTGGACGTCGGCGGCATGGCGTGTGTCACCACCACCGTGTTGGAGACCGGCACGGTCACCGTCACCTACGGCGGGGACACGTGTTTCGCCGGCTCGAGCGGGACCTTCGACGTGACGGTCAACCAGGCGGCCAGTACGACCGCGGTGTCGGTGGTCCCCAACCCGTCGGTGTGCGGTGAGTCCGTGACGGTGTGTGCCACGGTCAGCGCGGTGGCGCCCGGCAGTGGCGTCCCCTCCGGAACGGTCACCTTCACGGGGGCTGGGCTGAACTCGACGGTGCCGTTGAACCCCGACGGCTCGGCATGCGTCACCACGACCACCCTGGAGACCGGCACGGTCACGGCCGTCTACAACGGCGACGGATGTTTCCTGCCGTCGACGGGCACTGCGCCGGTCACCGTCAACCAGGCGTCGAGCACGGTGTCGGTGTCGGTGGTTCCCAACCCGTCGGTGTGCGGTGAGTCCGTGACGGTGTGTGCCACGGTCACCGCGGTGGCGCCCGGCAGTGGCGTCCCCTCCGGAACGGTCACCTTCACGGGGGCTGGGCTGAACTCGACGGTGCCGTTGAACCCCGACGGCTCGGCATGCGTCACCACGACCACCCTGGAGACCGGCACGGTCACGGCCGTCTACAACGGCGACGGATGTTTCCTGCCGTCGACGGGCACCGCGCCGGTCACCGTCAACCAGGCGTCGAGCACGGTGTCGGTGTCGGTGGTTCCCAACCCGTCGGTGTGCGGCCAGTCCGTGACGGTGTGTGCCACGGTCACCGCGGTGGCGCCCGGCAGTGGCACGCCCTCCGGAACCGTCACGTTCACCGGCCCCGGCGGACTGAACGTGACACTGGCGCTGGACTCGGGCGGTACGGCATGCCTGACCACCAGCAGCCTCACCAGCGGTACCTACTCGGCCGTCTACAACGGCGACTCCTGCTTCGCCGGCTCGACCGGGACCTCCGAGGTGACGGTCAACCAGGCGGCCACTACGACCGCTGTGTCGGTGGTCCCCAACCCGTCGGTGTGCGGTGAGTCCGTGACGGTGTGTGCCACGGTCACCGCGGTGGCGCCCGGCAGTGGCGTCCCCTCCGGAACGGTCACCTTCACGGGGGCTGGGCTGAACTCGACGGTGCCGTTGAACCCCGACGGCACGGCATGCGTCACCACCAGCAGCCTCACCAGCGGTACGGTCACGGCCGTCTACAACGGCGACGGATGCTTCTCCTCATCAACCGGCACTGCGCCGGTCACCGTCAACCAGGCGTCGAGCACGGTGTCGGTGTCGGTGGTTCCCAACCCGTCGGTGTGCGGTGAGTCCGTGACGGTGTGTGCCACGGTCACCGCGGTGGCACCGGGCAGTGGCATTCCCTCCGGAACGGTCACCTTCACGGGGGCTGGGCTGAACTCGACGGTGCCGTTGAACCCCGACGGCTCGGCATGCGTCACCACGACCACCCTGGAGACCGGCACGGTCACGGCCGTCTACAACGGCGACGGATGTTTCCTGCCGTCGACGGGCACTGCGCCGGTCACCGTCAACCAGGCGTCGAGCACGGTGTCGGTGTCGGTGGTTCCCAACCCGTCGGTGTGCGGTGAGTCCGTGACGGTGTGTGCCACGGTCACCGCGGTGGCACCGGGCAGTGGCGTCCCCTCCGGAACGGTCACCTTCACGGGGGCTGGGCTGAACTCGACGGTGCCGTTGAACCCCGACGGCACGGCATGCGTCACCACCAGCAGCCTCACCAGCGGCACGGTCACGGCCGTCTACAACGGCGACGGATGCTTCACGTCATCGACGGGCACGACGGGCGTGACCGTGAACAACGCCCAGACCGCGACCGCGCTCACCATCACCCCCAACCCCGCGGTCTGCGGTCAGCCGGTGACGTTGTGCGCCACGGTCACGACCATCGCGCCCGGCAGCGGCACCCCCACCGGGACGGTGACCTTCAGCGGGCCCGGCGGCTTCAGCCAGACGGTGGCGCTCAACGCGAGCGGCAAGGCCTGCGTCACCACCACCGCAGGCACCAGCGGCACGGTGAACGCCGTCTACAACGGAGGCCCCTGCCACAGTCCCTCCGCCGCCGCGGCGAACCTGACCGTGAACCCGGCTCCCACGACGCTGACGGCTGCCCCGGCGCAGATCCGGCTTCGGACGAACGGCACGTTCGTCATCCCGTCGATGAGCGCCACGCTCAAGGTCACTTCCAGCACCGCTCCGCTCGCGGGACAACTGGTCACGTTCAGGGCGAACACGCTGCCCGTGCCCACCGTCCTCGGGACCGCGCTCACCAACGCCAGTGGGGTCGCGACACTGGCCCCGCCGATGCTGCCGGTTCCCAGCACGGTGATCACGGCGACGAGCTACACCGCGTCCTTCGCGGGGACGAGTTGTTACGCCTCGTCCTCCGTGTCGGCGCCACTGACACTCGTCCTCTTCCCGCTCCTTCCCTGACCGCACGCCGTTCGCCGCTCCGGGAGCCACGGGCCGGAGCGGTGCCGGCTGACCGAGGAGGGCCGCCGCCCCGGTCAGCCGGCGAGCGCGAAGACACACGTGGTGTTGGGGAGAGAGATGAACCGGGGCGGCGCCGAGGTGGGACTCGGCGCCGCCCCGGCCCGATGCTCGGGCCGCCCTGCGCCGACAGTGTTGGCGGCGGCGGAGGAGGCCGCGCCGGTGGATTCCGGGCGGTTCGATCAGACCGCCCATCGGTTCGCCCGCGGGCCCGACGCACTCGAGAAGTTCCGTCACGGCGGGCCTCGACGCGGCTGAGAACCGGCCAGGGGATGAAGCCGCCTTACAGCGACCATCCGCGAAGTGTCGAGCATTCGGCCGGTGACGAGGTGGGTCACGCTCGCCCATCTCGTGCTCGGACGGGATCACGTGACGTCGGCGGGTCGTGGCGGGTGAGGGCATGGATGCGCTCCAGCCGGTACGTCAGGGCACGGACGCTGAGCGAGAGCCGCCGGGCTGCGTCGGTGGCCACGCAGCCGGCATCGAAGTAGGCGGTGAGCGTGTCGATGAGCGGCTGCGCACCACCGCGAGCCTGGGGCAGCGGACCGAGGGTGGAATCGACCAGATCGGCCATGGCCTGCCGGTCGCGGGCGAGGACCGGGTAGACGAGCAGGTCGGCGGCGTGCAGCACCGGCTCGGCCAGCTCCATCCGTTCCGCGAGGTCGAGGGCGTTGAGCGCCTCCTCGTAGGAGTGGACGACGCCGCCCGCGCCGGGATGGGCCCGGCCTATCGCCGCTCGGCCGCCGTCGGTGGCGGCGCACGCCTGCTTGGCGAAGTACGTCAGCACCTCCGGCTGGTCGCCCGGGGCCACGCAGACCAGGCGGCCGTCCTTGGTGGCCAGCAGGATGTGCCGGTTGCCACCGCGTAGCCGTTACCGTACGGCTCCGCCCCTGGGCCACGGCAACAGTATGGGCTTGCGGCAGCCGCAGGCCGAAACGCTCGGCGCGCTCGGCCGGACGACCAAGTCGCCGCCCCCGTACAGCAGGTCGTCGATGAACTCGCGGCGCTCCGCCTCCTGCCGGCGCACGGCGTGCTGTTGAGCGAGTTCGTACCCCTCGGCGAAGGCGTCAACAGCGCGCTCCACAACGACCCATAGGCCCGCGATGCGGGGGACCGTCCACTGCGACAGCCGTTCCAGGGCGGTGACTGCCATGGGGGTGAGTTCGAACGCCGTGCGCTGTACCACGTCGAAGCGGCGGGCTCCCGGAACGCAGTTGCTGCGGTAGTCGATGAGCCGGGCGAAGTCCTCAGCATCGGCGCGCAGGATCCAGTTCTCCTGTAGCGGCCGCCCCTCCTGCCGTGCCGGAGACACGTACAAGTAGCCGAGCCCGAAAGGGCCGAGGAGCCACTTGTAGCCGACCGTCACCAGGAAGTCCGGCCGCAGGCGCGAGGTGCAGCCCGGTCGCGTCGCCCGCGTGCAGCCGACGCTCAGCCGTCGCGAAGGTCGTCGACGACGAGGACGTAGCGCGTTCTACGACTACCCGGCCGAGCATCGGCTGCGGCGCCGGGTCCCGCTCGGCCGCCCTGGCGAGGACCTTCAAGATCATCAAGTCGGCCCAGGACCGCTGGCGCGCCGTCAACGCACCTCATCTGGTCGCCCGCGTTCGGGCCGGGGCCCGCTTCGACAAAGGCGTCCTCCTCGAACGCGAGGAGGCCGGTGCGGCCTGACCGGGCTTCGCGCCAGGCGGTAGGAACCGTCCGCCCCCACCGGCGGCTACCGGGAGGACGCGAGCCGTACGGCGGTTCTGACCAGGCTGGCCAGGGCTGGTGAGCGGCTGTGCGGGGGCCACGCGACGTGGGTGACGACCGGGGGCGCGTCGGTCAGGGGGACGGCGGCGTGCTCGGACCACAGCCAGGCGCGCGCGGAATCCGGTACGACGGCGACGGTGCGTCCCAGGGCGACGAGCTGCGCCAACTGCGTCTGATCGCGGATCTCGGGGCCGGGGCCGGGGGCGTAGACGCCGTGACGGGGCCAGCGCGCTGGCGGGAGGTCGGGGACGTTGCTTATGTCGGCCAGGGACAAGGTCCTGCGCGCGGCCAGGGGGTGGCCGGCGGGCAGGACGGCGAACTGGTTCTCGGTCATGAGCTCCTCGCTGTCGAACCCGGCGAGGGAGTTGAACGGCACGTGCATGAGCGCGACGTCGGCGCTGCCGTCGCGCAGCCGTGCCTCCTGGTCGCACATGCCGCACTGCAGGACCTCGACCTCAGCGGCGTCGGGCTCGGCCGCGTAGGCGTCGAGGAGCTTTTGCAGTAGTTCGTGAGCCGCTGCGGTCTTCACGGCCAGCACCAGACGGGTGCGCTCCCCGCTCGGGTCGTCCGCTCCGCCGGCGCGGCGGGTGCGGCGCGCGGCGGCGGTGGCCGCGTCGAGCGTCGCCCGGCCCTCGTCCAGCAGCACCGCTCCGGCATCGGTCAGTGCGACGCCGCGGCGGTTGCGTTCCAGGAGGCGGACGCCGAGACGACGTTCGAGCCGCTGGACCGCCCGCGACAGCGGAGGCTGGGCCATGCCCAGGCGTGCGGCGGCCCGGCCGAAGTGCAGCTCCTCGGCGACGGCCACGAAGTATCTCAGCTCACGGGTCTCGAGGACGTCCACCGCGACAGCGTACCCCTGCGATACCCACCGGGTATCACAGCCAACCCGATCGGTGTTGGCCGGCGCGCTCACCTGGGAGCGAGCATGGACGGCATGAGCGAAACGAAGACCGCGCTGGTCACTGGTGCGAACAAGGGAATCGGCTACGCGATCGCCTTCGGGCTCGGAGCCCTCGGATATCGCGTGGCCGTCGGAGCGCGGGACGCGGCCCGGCTCGAGAGCGCCGTCGAGAAGCTGCGCGCCACCGGCGCCGAGGCGTTCGGCGTGCCGCTGGAGGTGACCGGCGACCAGAGCGTCGCCGACGCCGCGGAGCTGATCGAGCGTGAGGCCGGACGGCTGGACGTACTGGTCAACAACGCGGCCATCTCCGGAGAGATGGGTCCGGGCTGGGTGCAGGACCCGACGTCCCTCGACCTCGACCTGGTCCGCACGGTCGTGGAGACCAACGTCATCGGCGTCATCCGGGTGACGAACGCAATGCTCCCGCTGCTGCGCCGCTCGTCCTCCCCGCGCATCGTCAACATCTCCAGCAGCGTGGGTTCCATGACCCGGCAGGCCGACCCGGGCATCGAGCTCGGAGCGATCATGGCGGCCTACGCGCCGTCGAAGGCGTTCCTCAACGCCCTGACCGTGCAGTACGCCCGGCAGTTCGCCGACACAGACATCCTGATCAACGCCGCCTGCCCCGGTCTGTGTGCGACCGACTTCACCGGTTTCTTCGGGAACCGCACCCCGGAGCAGGGCGCGGCCACGGCGATCCGGCTCGCCACGCTGCCGGACGACGGCCCGTCCGGCGCGTTCTTCGACGACGAGGGCGTCGTCCCCTGGTAAGCGACCAGTCGTCCTGGACGCGAGGCCGACTCACACGTCGGACGCGCGACACGGAGCCTGCCCGCGCCGGCCCGGTCAAACAGAACGACGCGCACTGCCCGCCGCACCCCGTCTGGGAAGCGCCGCTGACCGCACCCTCGTGATCGGCCGGTTTGCGCGCAGTAGCAGGCGCTGTCGACCGTGGTCACATGAACGCCCCCTGGGCACAGGACGCGAACGGCAACTTCGTCCCCACGAGCTACGGTCATCGTTTCCCGAGGCCGGTCATCGCCAGCCTGCAACGACTGCCCGCGGAACCCGTACGCGTGCCCGTGCCGGAGGGCTGAGCGGCATCGCGCTGCCGCGCACGGCTTTCGCGGCGGCGTGTACCGGGGGCGGCCGACGAAGGCGGCTACGAGATCGTCCGCCGCGACACCACTCGGCGTGAACACCACGCCAGCGTCGAGATCCACTGACCGGATCGCGGGGCGACCTCACCGAATGGCTGGCCGCCCGCGCAACCCGGAGCACGTCCTGGCCGCCAGGTGCCGGGGAAGAGGTAAGCGATGCCACGGTGCGTGGTGTCGACGACGAACTCGTCGGCGGAGGACTGGCTGCCGTTGGTGGTGTTGCGGACCCAGACGCGGCATCCGGCCGCCTGTGGGGAGCCCGAACAGGTGAGTTGCACCGTGGTGGGGTCGGTCGAGGTCACCTGGAGGTTGCGGGGCGCAGGCGGGGTGGCCGCCCCGATGGTGACGACTCGCCCGGCGCCCGGTATGCCGCCGCCCGCGGCGTTCCACGTCACGACGGCCACGGCGTAGTGGTGGCCGGGTGTGAGGCCCTCGATGTGGATGGACTTGCCGGTGACCGAGGTGCTGTCGATGATGGCGCCCGGGGTGTCCTTGTCGAAGGTGATCACCTGGTAGCGGTCGATGGTGCCGGTGTACGGGCCGCTGGGGCTGCCCCAGACGACATCGAGGCCGGTCGCGGTGGCCGTGGTGACGATACCGACGGGCGGCGGAGTGGTCTTGGGATGCGCAGTGGCCCTGACGGCCGGCGACCAGCCCGACTTCACCGTGTCGCCGTTGTCGGTGCGCACCTGGTACTCCCACTCCATTCCGTCCTGGGTCAGCCGTACCGCTCAGGCCCGCTCAGGCTGGAGGGAGCCCGAACGTCACCGTCGTGATGCGATCCCGCTGCCCACGGTCGAACACCACCACGGAGCTGATCCCGGGAACCCTGGCCAGACCACCACGATCGACCTGCGCCAAGAGCCTCGCCAGCCCTCGTTGGTGCAGGGAGAACACCCGCTGCGACGCCAGCCGCCGACGAGCACGCTGACCCGACAGGGCTTCTTCGGAACCGACGTCCAGAACCACCATGTGCAGGGGGCGTCCGGCCCCGCGCGCGGTACGGGCCAGCCACCAGCGCATCCAGCTCCTGCTTCCGCAGTCGTGGATCAGGAGGGGACCGCCGCGGCGCAGCTCGCGACGCAACCAGCACATGTGTCTCAGCCGTGCCGCTGGCCGGTAGAGGGCATAGGGAAGCCACGCCGGCATCCACGCCTCGAACGACGAGCGTGTGACGCGGGGATCCACCACACAGGCGGAACCGGACCAGGCGCGAAGCAGCGTGCTCTTCCCGCTCCCGGGAAGCCCGCAGACCACGACCGCCGCGTCGAACGGGTACGAGAGCCGTACATCCCGCCCGGCAGCCCCGCGCAGATCAAGCACTCCGCACGGAGCGGTGAGAGGGCTCAGGCACGAGCCGTCGACCCGGCCGGAAACCGGCCGGGATATCGGCCGGCTTCCGACCGGGCCGGTGCTGATGGGTGTACTCACAGATACAAGCCGTCCGTACGAGGTCCAGAGACCTTCGACAGTACGTCACCCCTCGACCTTCGGGTGGGGGCGTACGACGGACTACGGGGAACACGCGGAGCGGACCGGCTCGCCGGCACCAGCGGTTCGATCCGGTCCCGTGTCGCATCAACACGTCGAGGACTTCCGCCGGGATGCCGCCGACCGTGCTGCTGGCGCAGCCCGTGGAGGGCGACGAGGAGAGGCTCAATCTGGCCCCGCCGACGCGCTGGAAACCCACCGTGACCACTGCCGGGTCGCCGACCGCGCCGATGATCCCGATGCCTCCGCCAACCTCGACGTCCCCGCCCTGGCCAGCCGCACCCCTGCCTGAAGGAAGCCCTGCTCGGCAGGTCCCCGATGGGTCCTTTTGACGCCGCCGCCCCTCCGAGCCCTCCGCAGCCGGTCAGTCCGGTCGAGGGCGATCTTTCGCTTCCCCCTCGCGCACGGCGGTTGCCATGGTGCTCTTGCGCCGTCGGCCCTGGCGAGCCGCATTGACGATGACCTTGATGGCCAGTCCGAAGACGGCCAGGTCGGAGAGCATCTGCCCGGTGACAGCCAGCTGGGCTGCCTCGGTTCTGGCCGTGAAGTCACCGAAGCCGACGGTGGAGAACACGCTGACGGCGAAGTAGATCCCGTTGGTATGGGAAAGGCGTCTGCCGAAGCTCCCGGGAGACTGCGCCGCCATGGCGACGTAGGCGGCGGCGAACAGCAACACGAAGAACGGGACGCTGACGGCCAGCGCCTCGACGGCCCGCAGCCACGGGTAACGAGACCGGAGGACCGAGGTGACCTGAACGGCGACCAGGACGACGAACCCCACGAGACCGGTGAGCAGCATGGCGATCGCGGAACCCATCGAGGAGCGGTCCAGGGGTACCACGTAGTACACGGCCACCAGTACGGCGACCGAGCCGACCACGCGCAGCGCGGTCCAGATGATCCGGCGGAACGAGGGCCAGTCCTCTGGTTCGTCCTGGGGCACCGTTCCGGCGCCGGCGGTCACGATGGCCGCCGGACGCTGGTGACCGCAGCCCGGGAGGGCGCGCGGTCGACGTGCCGCACGCCGATGCTCACCGGTCCGGGTGTAATGAAGAACGACATGAGGGAGAACACCACCCCAATCGGCCGTGACTCGTGGCCGGAGCCGATGGGGTCTGCCGAAGAACGATGCGGGAGACGGCCAGTATGCCGATCCAGAGCCCGCTGTTAGCGAAGGCGCGCTGGATCAATCCCCCTGCGCCCTGTTCGGCCGGACCAGCACACGATCGCAGCGCGAGAACGCACTCGAGTACGCGCGTGCCGGAACCCCGTCCCCGATCGCGTCGCCCCGTCGGCGCCCGGTCGCCGTGGCAGACGGCGGGGCCCAGGACGTACTCCTCCAACCGCTCCGCCTCGGTGAACCCCGGCTTCGCCGCGACACGTACCGAGCGGTCGTTGGCGGCCTGGGCGGAGAGCACCACCGGCTCGCCGGGGAACGCGTCGGTGAACCGGCCGAGCGCCGCCGCGCATCCCGGGACGGCGTACCCGGGTCCCCGCGCCTCCAGCAGGGCCGCGCCGGGCCGGTGGGGGTGCTCCAGCCCGATCAGTCCACCGTGACCGTGCGCAACAAGTCCCAGTGGGCATGCTGACCGTGACCGGGACCTTCCCCCGTTGGCGGCGAGGGCGAGGTCGCTGCCGACGGCACCGCCACTTTTTCGGCGACCTGGTCACCGACGCCGCGTCCCCGGGCACCGGCCACGCCAAGCGCGACGCGTACCTGCGCGCTGCCGACTTCTTCGACACCGACCGGCACCCGCAGCTCGTCATTGGCTTCGTATCTACGCGATGAGGGAGCCCACCAGGAGGCGGCCCGCCGCGCGGACCGGACCGTCGCGGCCGGCACTGCAGCGGTCGCCACCGGGACGGGGTGCGGATCAAGCTGCCGTACGGGCTCCGCGGAGGGCGGGGGGCTGCGACGCCAGCTCTATCGCCTCGTCCAGGGTGTCCCGGGACCGGACCAGGTCCATGATCATCCGGTCGATGCGCTGCCGCTCGTGCTGCAGTTCGGTGACGAGTCTGCCGGTCGCCCGTTCCGACGGCCCTCCGTCCGCGTCCCGCAGGCACGGCAGGAGCTCCGCGATCTTCGAGCTGTGCAGCCCCGCGGCGAACAACGCCTGGATGCGGATCACCCTGTCCACCGCCCACGCCCCGAAGTCGCGGTGCCCCCCGGGTGTCCGCTCGGCGGTGAGCAGACCCTGCTGCTCGTAGTAGCGCAGCGACCGCTCGCTCACGCCCGTGCGCTCCGCCAGCTCCCCGATCCGCATGTCCCCACCCCGCCTGTCGTGCCGTCCGTCCGTACCCGCCGTGCGGCGGCCTTGAACCTGACATCCGTGTCAGTTCCTACGGTACGGCCATGACAGAGACGACCCCGACTCCCCGCCTGTTCCAGCCCGCCCCGCTCGGCCCGCTCCATCTGCCCAACCGCCTGGTCATGGCCCCGCTCACCCGCAATCGGGCTGGAGCCGACGGCGTCCCCGGCGTCCTGATGGCCACGTACTACGCCCAGCGCGCCTCGGCCGGCCTGATCATCGCGGAGGGCACCACCCCGAACCGTGAGGGACAGACCTACCCGGACATCCCCGCGATCCACGACCCGGCGCACGTGGTCGGCTGGCGGCAGGTCACCGGGGCGGTGGCCGAGGCCGGCGGCACGATGTTCCTCCAGCTCCAGCACGGCGGCAGGGTCGGCCACCCGCGTACCAGCGGACTGGTGCCGGTCGCCCCGTCGCCTGTCCCGCTCCCGGAGACCATCCATTCCCACGGCGGGCGCGTGGCGCCGGCCGTGCCGCGCGAGATGACCCTCCAGGACATCCGGTCCACGGTGACCGACTTCGCACGGGCCGCCCGCAACGCCGTCGAGGCGGGTTTCGCCGGCGTGGAGGTGCACGGGGCCAACGGCATGCTCCTCCACCAGTTCATGGCGGCCAACACCAACCGCCGCACCGACGCCTACGGCGGTCCGGTGGCCCACCGCGTCCGGTTCGCGGTCGAGGTCGTTCGCGCCGTTGCCGAGGCGATCGGCCCCGAGCGGGTGGGCCTGCGCATCTCGCCGGCGAACACCGTCAACGGCATCGACGAGGGCGAGGAGACGGCCCGCCTCTACCGAGCCCTCCTCGCCGGCCTGTCCGACCTGGAACTCGCCTACCTCCACCTGGAGTTCGCCGATCCCTCGGATCCCCTCTTCGCGCGGATCCGGGACGACTGGCCCGGCACCCTGATGGCCAACCCGGCCCTGGGCTGGCCGGCACCGCTACCCGAAGACGGCGGTCGGGCCGCCGGTGAACGGCTGTTGGGCGCCGGAGCCGACCTGATCGCGCTGGGGCGTGCCTTCCTCGCCAACCCCGACCTCGTCGAACGGCTGCGCACCGGTGCGCCCCTCAACCGGATCCGGGAGGAGTACACCATGTACGTGGGCGGGGCCACGGGCTACACGGACTACCCGACACTGGCCGAGATCCCGGCACCGGCGCCTCGCCCCACGACCGACCCCGTCGCGATGTCGGTCTCCGGGTAGCGCCGGCCGGTGTGCGGGGGCGGGCGCCGTTCCAGGGGGAGGATCCTGGCGGCTTGGCCTGGCCTTGCCTGGCCAAGCCCGGTCCAGGGCCCTGGCCCAGGGTCGGACGCGGACCTGCCGAGGCCGCCCGGGTCGGTGTCGCGCGCCGGTGGACCGGGGAGTCGAAGAACGCGCTGGCGGTGCGCGAAGGCGGCTACGACCTGCAGGCGTTGCCGGTGGCGTCGCCCTGGACCGCTCGTCAACGCGCCCGTGCGGCGCCGGTCCCTCGGGCCGACGGTGTGCGCGGCCGCCGGCTCCGGGGGTGCACGGAGGGGTCCGGAGCGCGCTTACGACCCCGCCGGAGGCCCTCGGCCGGTGCTCCCGAGCGAGTCGGGACTGCTTTCCGGCCGCCGGTTCCCGGCCCTGATCGTGCCGCGGCGACCCGTTGGGGCGGTCAGGGGCGAGGCGGGCCGACGCCCTTCGCGACCCCGTCTCGCTGGTCTGAACAAGGCTGCAAGATAGGAGAGTTGACGTAAGGTGGTGGCCTTCCGGCGGAGGGGGGCCGACGGTGACCGCCGTTCACGACGACGACGTGCTCTCCCGGGCCGTCGTGCGGATCCGCGACGGCGACGGCGACGTGGTGGGGGCAGGGTTCCTCGTCGACGCCGATGTCGTGTCCACCTGCGCCCATGTCGTCGCCGCCGCGGCCGGACTGTCCGAGACCCCCGACGCGGCCCCCGCCGCCCCCGTACGCCTGGACTTCCCGATGCTCCGCGACCAGGGCACCGGCGCGCTGCGCACCGCCCGCGCCGCCGTCGTCGCCTGGCGCCGGATCAACGACGACGACACCGGTGACGTCGCCCTGCTCCGCCTGGACCGCCCCGTCGAGGGCAGCCGGCCGGTACCGCTGGTGGACGGCACCCGAGTGTGGGAACACCCGTTCCGCACCATCGGGTTCCCCGCCCACGCCCCCCACGGCGTCTGGACGCTCGGCACGCTCCGCGGCCCGCAGGGCGCCGGCTGGCTGCAGATGGAGACGGCGGCCGGGGAGCCCCGGATCTCCCCGGGGTTCAGCGGCTCCCCCGTTTGGGACGACGAACAGCGCGGGGTCGTGGGCATGACGGTGGCCGCCGAGCGTGCCGCCGGTACCACCACCGCCTACCTGATCCCCTCGGCGTCGCTCATGGACGAGCGGGTGCTGCGGCCCCGCTGCCCGTTCCGGGGCCTGGCCGCCTTCACCGAGGCCGACGCCGACCTGTTCCACGGCCGCGCCGAGGAGACGCGGCAGCTGCGCGAGGCCGTCGCCGGCCATCCGCTGACGCTGGTCGTCGGCCCCTCCGGCTCCGGCAAGTCCTCGCTGGTGCGGGCCGGCCTGCTGCCCCGGCTGATGGCTGACGGGCTGACGGTCTCCGAGCTGCGGGCCCTGCCAGGGGCGGCCCCCGCCGCAGCGCTGGCCCGGGCGCTCGTGCCGGTGCTGGAACCGGGGCTCGGCGAGGTCGGCGGGCTCCGGGCGGCCGTCGACCTCGCCGGGCTGTTGTCCGAGGAGTCCGCGGGCGCGTTGCGGGCCCGACTGCTCGCGCACGCCGGACCAGGAGGGCACGTACTCTTCGTCGACCAGCTGGAGGAGTACGCCGGGGCCCGCCCCGACGACGCCCGGACCCTGCTGCGGCTCCTCGTGGCCCTGGTATCGGACCAGCCGCCTCCCTCCGGCCTGCCGCCGGTTTCCGGCTCCGTGCCGCCGCCCGGCTCCGTGCCGCCGCCCGGCTCCGCCCCGCCGCCCGGCTCCGGTGCGTCCGCCGTCCGGTCTTCCCCCATCGGCCAAGTGCTCCGCGTCGTCGCGACCGCCCGGCCCGAGTCCCTCGACGCGCTGGTCACCTCCGACACCGCCGACCTGCTCAGCGGCGGCGCCACGCGGTTCCTGGCCCCGCTCTCCGCCGCTGGGCTGTACCAGGCCGTCACCGCCCCCGTCGAGACCGTCCCCGGCCTCTGGTTCGAGGCCGGCCTGCCCGAACGGATCGTCGCCGACGCGGCGGACGAACCCGGCCGCATGCCGCTGGTGGAGTTCGCCCTGACCCGGCTCTGGGAGCAGCGGGACCGGTCGATGCTCACGCACGCCGTCTACGACCGGCTCGGCGGCGTGGCGGGAGCCCTGGTGGGCTACGCCGAGGAGGCCCTGAGCACGCGCCTGGCCGAGGGTGAGGAGTACCTCGCGCGGCGGCTGTTCGCCCAGACCGTACGACCGGCCGACGGCGGCGGGTTCGCGCGCCGCCCCGCCCCCACGGCGGACCTGGACCCCGCCCTGCGGGACCTCGCCCACCGGCTCGGCCCCACCAAGCTGCTCGTCCTCGGCCGGGGCCCCGACGGCGCGGAGACCGTCGAACTCGCCCACGAGGCCCTTGCCACCCTGTGGCCCCGGCTCGGCCGCTGGCTGGCCGAGTCCCGGGACTTCCGCCACTGGCAGGAGCAGCTGCGCCGGGACCTCCAGCGCTGGCAGGGCCAGGGCCGTGAATCCGGCGCGCTGCTGCGCGGCGGCATCCTCGCCACCGCCTCGGACTGGCTGGAGCGGCGGCCCGAGGACATCCCCGACGGCGAGCGCGCGTACATCCGCCAGAGCGAGCGCCACCTGCGGCGCGGCGCCCGCCGCTGGCGGACGGTGGCCGCCTGCCTGACCGTCCTCACCCTGCTCGCGGCCGGCCTGGCGGTGGCCGTCCAACGGCGCGGAGCGGCGGTCGAGGCCCAACTGCGCACCAGTGCCTCCCGCGTGCTCGCCGACCTCTCGCACCGCCACGAGGCCGGCGAGCTCTCGCTGTCCCTCCAGTTCGCGATGGCCGCATGGCGCACCGGCGACACCGCGGAGGCGTACGGGGCGCTGCTGCGCCAGTATCCCCGCGGCCAGCAGCTCACGGCCAGCCACACCGGCCTGTGGTCCGGCCGGTTCCTCGACATGCGGACCACCCCGGACGGCCGCACGAGCGTGGTGCGCACCTCCGGGCCCACTGGGAAGCCGACCTTCACCGTGGTCACCGGTCTGCGGGAGAACCAGCCGCGGCACCGGGAGTTGCGGAACGTCCCCACAGCCGTGGCCGAGGGCCAACACAGCGCCCTCAGTCCCGACGGCCGCAGCTACGCCCTGGCCGGGTCGGACGGCAGCGTGTGGGTGTGGGACCTCACCGCCGACGGGCCGCCCCGCGCCCTGCCGTCCCAGGACGCGCAGGGCCGGAAGGTGAACGGAGCCACCCTCGACTTCAGCGGCGACGGGCGCCGGCTGCTGCGGATGGTCCACTTCTACGACGCCACCGCTTCCCGGGGCGAATTCGACCGCTACGCCGCGCTCTCCGCCTGGGAGCTGTCCACCGGGCAGCGCCTCGACACGCCCCGCGACCTGGTGCCCGGGGATCCGCGGGACGTCGCCTTCACCGCCGACTCCGGCCAGGTGGTGTTCACCGCGCAGTACGACCCTCCGAAGACCGGACAGACGGTGATCCGGGATCTGCTGACGGGCCGCCAGGTCCATGCCTTCGAGCAGGGACAGGACCTCACGGTGATCGCCGGCGGGGGAGAACTGATCGCCGAGGAGAGACGCCCGGATCCGTCACGGGAGTTCGTCGCGCGGGTCTTCCCGGCCACCGCCGTACCCGGTCCGGGGACGACGCTCCCCACCCCCTCGCAGGGCGTGACCACCTTGGACGACCGGATGGACACGACCCGTGAATACGCCGTCTTCAGGCAGGCACCGACCCGCGGCAAGGGCTACGTGGAGCTCACCCTGATGTCCCTGCGCACCGGCAAGGCATACCGCACCCGCACACCGGTCCTCGGGGACGACACGCCGCTCACCGTCATACCCGCCGACGACGGCCGCGTCACCGTCCTCGTCCCGGCGGCGGACTCGCTGCTGACGGCCGGGGCCGCGCCGGTGGAAGCGGTGGACCGGGTCGGCCAGCCCACCGACTTGGACAACGGCGCCCTCTCCCCGGACGGGACGCTGGTCGCGCGGATCGACGAGAAGTCCCTGGAGGTGATCACGGTGGCCGGCGGAACGGCCCGGAAGGTGCCCCGGGACGCCACCGTCGGGAATCCGTCCCCGCCGATCTGGACGGCGGACTCCCAGTGGGTGGTCCTGGAGCGGCGCGGGGACGCGGCCCCGGTGGCGTACCGGGCGGCCGATCCGACCCACCGCGTGGACCTGGTGTGGGAGGCGGGCGCCGACGAGCCCGGCAGGCGGGGCGCGGAGGCGATCGAGCCCGTCGGCGGCAGCGAGCTGGCGGTCCTCACGCGGGACGGCCGGCTGATCCTGGTCGACGCCGCCACCGGCCGGCAGGCCGGGCCACCGGTCCGGACGGTCCACAAGGGCGAGGCGGAGAAGACGAACCCGTTCACCGCCTACGGGCAGTTGCGCGCCCGCCCCGGGCACCCCGACGAGATCGCCGTGACGGGCGGCGGGACCGCCGTCGGCACCGTGGAGATCTGGAGCATACGGACCCGTACCCGCCTGCACGCCTTCGCCGTGGGATCCACCCTCAAGACCCGCTTCGAAGCCTCGGATCCGACCCCGCTGCGGTTCAGCCCCGACGGCAACCGGCTGGTGACGGCCCATACGGACGGGTTCCTGCGCCAATGGGAGGTGCCGGGCGGCGCCCCCGTCGGCCGCGCGATCGCCGCGGGCGGCGCCGACGTCGTCGAGCTGGTCGGCTTCGGGGCGAAGGACACGCTCATCACCTTCGGACGCGACTACGAGATGCAGTTCTGGGACCTCGGCAGCGGACTGCTGCTCGCCAGTCACCCGGTGCCGTCCGACCTCGGCTTCACGTTGCGCGGAGAGCGGCTGCTCATCGCCGGCGACGGCTGGTACCAGGACCTGGACCTGCGGCCGCGGGAGATGATGAGGACCCTCTGCGCCGCGGCGGGCCGGGACTACACCCCGGCCGAGCGCGCGCTGTTGCCCTCCGGCACTCCCCGCACCCCGCCGTGCGAGGGCCTCCCCGGGTGAGGCGGCCCGAGGGGCGGCAGGGCGTCAGCGCACGCCTCGGCTTCCGTCCCGCACCGCCGCGAGGCACTGGCCGTGGAGGTCCGCGAGGTCGGGCCGTCCGTCGTACCGGGTCGCGGAGCTCGGTCGTCGACGCAGGCGAAGACGGTCGCGACGATCGCCTTGGCGGTCGTACGGACCGCGCGGCCGGCCCTTCCGGGGCCTGGGAGGTGTGGTGGAGGGACCGGCCCGGTCAGGTGCCCTCTGGCACTCTTGGCTCGACGACGGCAGTGGCGCACCCGACTGCGGCTGGTCGTCCGTCAGCGCCTTCATCGATGTCTTCCGCCGAATCTTCGGCCACGCCCCCGGACCCCACCTGAACCAGCCCCCGACAGGCTGGCCAGCGGTCGGGCGAGCCTGGGCCGCTGGGCAGCATGTCGGGCAGCTGTCCGTGCCGGCGTGTCATCGCCGTTGAACAGTCCTGACGACAGGTGGGGAGAGCGGGCGGGCTGCCCCGGGCGCGGGACGCCGCCTGGCCGACATCGACGGCTTCACTGCCAACGATCGGGCTGGAGAACGCCGAGGATGTGGACCTCACCAGCACCGACTTCGTGGAGCGGAAAGGTGCCGGCCCTGAGGAGTGGGAACCGTCCGTGTGACACCGATCGGACCGCTGGGCGCCATCCAGGCGCAGCTCGGGCAGGACCGGCCCGGCCGGACCGCGCTGCACCTCGTATGCCGCCCGGGGCGCCCCGTGGCTCGGCGTGTGGTCCTGTTGGTCCGGACAGCCGACCCCCACGGCACGGCCCGCGTCAACCGCGCCCGCCCTGTGTTCGGGTGGCCCTGTCCCACGGCGTCGGGCGGCCATGCGCAGCCAGCCGTTCCCTTCGGGAGGAGAAACCCATGCACCCTCTCCGCACACGCTGCGCGGCAGCCATCGGCACGCTGCTCGCCACGGTGGCCCTCGGCTCCTTCGGCGCCGCATCCTCGTCCGCCGTGCCGCAGCCGGACGCACTGGTGGTTCCCTCGGCCGCCTACCCGACCGTCCAGGCCGCCGTCGACGCCGCGCAGCCCGGTGGCCGCATCACCCTCCGCGCCGGTGTCTACCGCGAGCAGGTGACGATCCACAAGAACCTCACCCTCACGGGCGCGGGGGCCGGGAAGAGCACCATCCTCGCCCCCGAGCGGCTGGTGACGGGCCCCGACGGCCTCAACTCGATCGTCTACCTCGACAACGCGGCGCGCGTGAAGATCTCCCGGCTCTCCGTGAGCGGACCGGGCTCCGGTACCTGCGACGAGGGCGCGCTCGGAGCCGGCATCCGGGTCCGGGACGGAGCACACCTGGACCTGAGCCACGCGGCGGTGTCCCACATCAAGGACACCCCCATGGCCCCGTGCTTCCGCAGCGCCAACGCCGTCCTCATCGGAGACTTCCCCTCCGGCGCGGGGTCGGCGGACATCCGGGATTCCAGGATCACGGACTACCAGGGCTCGGGCATCGTCGCGCTCAGCGCGGAGTCGAACGCCACGGTGCTCCGTAACGTCGTCACCGGCCAGAAGAGCATCTCCACGGACGGCATCGAGTTCGTCGACGCCACCGGCAGGGCCGAGCAGAACCTCGTCAGTGACAACTCCTGCCGCGAGCCGGATCCGGGTTGCGGCACCGACTTCTTCAGCGACATCCAGCACGCCGGCATCCTTGCCAACACGGGGGTCGCCGTCACCAGGAACAGGCTTGTCGGCAACCAGCTCGGCATCTACGCCTTCGGCACCGTCGAAACCAGCCACAACACGATCCGCGACAGCGACTACTTCGGGATCGCCTTCCAAGACGGCACGTTCACCGCGGTCAAGGACACCATCCGGGGCGGCGCGAACGGCGTCGCGGCCATCGCCGGGGAAACCGACACCACCGTACGGCTGGACCGGGTGGGGATCGCGAACGTCTCGGGAGACCGGATCCGGACCTTCGAGGACAACGGCCACACCGCGACGGTGACCACCGCGCCATAAAGCCGCCTGCCCGGAAGAGCCTGTTGCGGCGTTGAGCAGGGCCGGGAGCGCGGGCCGGACCTGTTCGGCCTGGCGACACCGGCTTGTCGCCGGCGTGACGCCTGCCAACCATCAACAGCAGCTCAGCGTCCGTCCGGCAGCCTCGGCGGCGTCGGGGTCGACCAGGCCGTACAACAGTGGGGGGACCCCGTCCGTACGACCGGGCAGCTCCGACCAGGCGATCTCCTCACACCCTTCCGGTGCGGGATGTGGGGAGGGATCCACCGTCAGGCGTGGATATGCCGCCGTCAGATCTGCGATCGCTTGCCTTTGACGACGTCATTGCGGGCGTAGAGGACGTTGACGTGGCCCTCAGCGGCGTCCACCACCACGGGGACCGGGTTGCCGTAACCGCCGTCGTCGTCAGCGCCGCGGAGCAACTGGAGGGGTCCCCAGGTCTTGCCGTCCGCGGACCACTTGGCCACCAGGTCGATGTCGCCCGCGTCGCCGCAGTGGTCGACCCTGGCCTCGGCAATGGCCAGGATCCCCTTCGCCGTGTGCACGGGCTGGGGGATCCGGAAGCACGTGTATCCCTCCGAAGTGGCCGCGAACGGCTGAGAGGTGATGGACTGCGCCACGGGGGCCGTGGCCGACTGCGCCGTCGACAGCATGGAGCCGAAGAGAGCCGCCAGCGCGGTCCAGAGCAGAGCGGAATGTCTGCTGCGCACTCCTGTCTGATGAATGATCATGGACGCGCATTAGGCGGGGATGTGGGCCGTCCCTGGGACCGGGCCCCGTCATCCGGACGGGGCAGACGGCGAGGACCCGACGCCGGCCGCCAGCCAACGGCTACCAGCCCTACCGCTACGAGCGCACCAACAGTACTGAGACGGTCGGCCTGTACGACCCGGACACCAGCACCTCCTGCCGGCACAACAGCCTCACCCAGGGCGGCGCCGACGAGACGATCACCTTCGGCAATGCCGCGAGACCCGTGAGGAACGCGCGCACCGCCGTTCGGTCGGCGCCGTATCTCCCGGGGGCCCGGGCACGTTCGCCGGGCAGGGGGTAGCCGGCCCGCTGCCGGGCCCGACGCCGTGGCGGTCAGGTCATGTGGAGGAGGTCCAGGTCCCCGTTCCTCAGGCCGCGTCCGGTCCGCCTGCGCTGCCGAGGAGTCTGTCCACGAGGAGCTGTGGGTAGCCGGTGGCCGGCAGGTCGATGCCGAAGATCGCCCGGATGTAGAAGGGTGCGATCAGCTGGTCGAGGATCTGCTCCAGCGGTGGCGGGTTCTCGCCCCGGGCCGTGGCCCGCTCGCGGATCTGTTCGATGGAGCGCATGCGGCGCCGGAAGTGCTGGGCGCGCTCGGTCTGCGCCTGGGCGCTGCTCGGCATGGACAGGACGACGGCGCGTACGAGGGCGCGCCCCTCGGGTGTGCGCATGCTCGTGACGCTGGCTTCGGCCCAGGCGATGAGGTCACCGCGCAGGGTGCCGGTGTCGTTCAGGGGCGAGTTGCGTTCGAGGCGGGTGGTGACCGTGTCGGCCAGTAGCGCGTCGAGGCTGCCCCAACGTCGGTAGATGCTGGTGTGGTTGACGCCGGCGCGTTGCGCGATCGCGGGGATGGTGAGGTCCTCGGCCTCGGGGGCCGAGAGAAGGCCGATGACCGCTTGGTGGACGGCTGTGCGGACCTGTTCAGGACTCCTGCGGATGCGCGCGGCCGGTTGTTTCTGAGTCACACCCCCATCTTAAGCACGGATATTTGCTTCCGGCGGGACGGGGTCCTACAGTCGACCTTGCAAGCACAAATCTGTGCTTGCGGTCCCGGTTGAAGGAAACCGCCATGAAGCAGCTGCTGTTCCCGAACAACACCCAGTTCTGGTACGAGACCCTCCGCTCGATGAGCCACATCGCCTACGGCGGCGCCGACTTCGGCGAGGTCGTCTCCACCGCCGCGCGGATCACCGAGGGCGACTACGACAGCTGGTACACCGAGTGGTACGCCACCGCCGGCCGGGTGTCGGCAGAGGCCGAGAAGGCCCTGGCGGCCGGTCACCGGGTCAGCGCCCGCGACGGGTTCCTGCGAGCCTCGAACTACTACCGGTCGGCGGAGTTCTTCCTGCACGGCAAGGACTGCGACCCGCGCCACGACCACGCCTACGACCGCTCCGTGGAGTGCTTCAAGGCCGCCGCCGCCCTCTACACCACCCCGCGCATCGAGCCGGTCCTCATCCCCTACGAGAACACCACGCTGCCCGGCTACCTCTACCGGGCCGACGACTCGGGCACCCCCCGGCCGACGCTGATCATGCACAACGGCTTCGACGGAACCGCGGAGGAGATGCACTTCTTCGGTGCGCTGGCCGCCGTCGAGCGGGGCTACACCGTGCTCGTCTTCGACGGCCCCGGAATGCCCGGGCCGCGCCACCACCAGGGCCTGGTCTTCCGCCCCGACTGGGAGAACGTCATCACCCCGGTGATCGACTTCGCGGAGACGATCCCGGAGGTCGACAACAGCCGCATCGGACTACTCGGTCTCAGCATGGGCGGAGTACTCGCCCCCCGGGCAGCCGCGTTCGAGCACCGGCTGGCCGCGCTGATAGCCGTCGACGGCCTCTACGACCTCGGTCAGACGTCCGTCCGCAACATTCCCGGCGACCGCAAGGAGGCCGAACGTCTCCTGCGGGCGGATTCCGCCCCGGAACTCGACGCCGCCCTCGAGCAGATCATGGCCGAGGACCCCATCGCCCGCTGGGCACTCAACCACGGCATGTACGTCATGGGGGTCGACAGCCCGCGCGCCTTCAACGCCTCCTACCTCGACTACACCCTCGCCGGCGGGATCGCCGAGCGGATCCAGTGCCCCACCCTCGTCTGCGACGCCGCGGAGGACGAGTTCTTCAAGGGCCAGCCCGAGCAGCTCTACGAACACCTCACCTGCCCCAAGACCCTCATGCTCTTCACCGCCGAGGAAGGCGCCGGCGCCCACTGCCACCCCGGCGCCACGCGCCACGCCAACGCCCGCATCTACGACTGGCTCGACGCCACCCTCACCAACACCCGCCCCTGACCCCCGGCCCACCAGACACCTGAGCCCGGCCCACCAGACACCGCCAAGAACCCGCTGCCCCCCTCCGTTCGAAGGACCCGACCCCACATGACCCGCACAGGCATCAAGGCCGCTCTCACCGACCTGCTCCTCAACGAGGAGATCGCCCTGGCCGAGGCCGCCGACCGGCACTTCACCCCCGATTACCGCCAGCGCACCGACGGCGAGTGGGCCGACCGCTCCCAGTTCCTCGACCACATCGCCCATCTGCGCACGCTCGTCGCCGCTGGAGAGATCGAGGTCCACGAAGAGCTCTACGACGGCGAGAGGTACGCCGACCGGCACACCTGCCACATCACCAAGAAGGACGGTACGACCGTGAGCATGGAGGTGTACGTGTTCGCCGACATGGCCCCCGACGGCCGCTTCCGGCGCATCGAGGAGACTACCTTGATGCTCAAGGGGACCGACTCCGACCGCAACCTCGGCAGCGCCCGCTGACCACCCCCACCCCGCGAAGACGCCGCACACCACCGGCAACACCTCACCCGGTGAACGCTCCGCCAGGCGCCGGACCCCCGCGTCCGGCCCGGCGCGGCGTGCTGGAGGAGTCGCATGTCCTGGTCTGCGATCAGGGCCGATGGCTCCCGAATCCACCACCATCACCGTCGTCCCGGTGCCCCGTGGCGGGAGATGCCTGTCAGGTTCGGCCCCTGGGCCACCGTCTACGGACGCTTCCGCGTCCGGCGGGACGTCGGCGTCTTCGCCACTCTGCCGCCGCTCCCGTGGCCGCTGACCCAGAAGTGAATCAGCGGCCGTTCGATTCCTTGCCGAGGCATGCGCGTGAACGGCCCGGCGAAGTATTCGGTTGTTCGTGAGGGGCCGAGCCTGCGACGGTCAGCGGCATGAACGTGGTGCTGGGAAAGAAGCTCAGGTTCGCCGCAGAGGTCGGTGAGCCAGGCCCGCTGTGCCGGGTCGCCCTGTGGGCAGCTGGAAAGTGGCTGACCTGCGACGACAATATGGCGTACGTTCCCCAGTTCCGCCGCGATGTGCTGGACGCCGCCGCCCGGCTGCGGTCCGGCGACGGTTTTCCCCTGCCGTTCGCCGGTCTGTCGGCCGAAGCCACACACCGTCGTCTCATGCAGGATGCGGGGGACGGCGAGTCCGACGGCGACCACCAACTGCACGGCCGGTTTCGGGCCCTGCTCTGGGGCCCCACCACCGACAACGTGACGGCCTGCCTGTTCCGCGAAGGGGACCGCCTGGTACTCACGTTCGAGTTCTGGCGTGAGGAGCACCTGCTCAGCCACCCTGAAGACGCCGGTGCGGTCTTCGTGGCCGAGATCGCGGCCGAGGAGTTTCGTCGGCATCCTGGAAGACATCGCCGCCGCGCTCAACACGGGCCCGAGTGGCCGCCGTTCCTGATGCTCGGGTGGCACCGGCTCCAGCTCACGGAGGATGGCGAAAGGACGCGGCCCTCGTCCGGGTCGAGGAGATGAGCCGGACCGACGGGCGGGGTTTCGACCGGGAGGAGCACGGCTGTCTCGTGTTCCGTACGTCCCCGACGAGCTGGCTCGTGGAGCAGACCCGGTCGGTCTGGCCCGACGGTGCAAGCGGCCCCGTCACGCGCTGCTCCGAGCACCTTGTGCGCATCTGCGTCGCCGAACTGGTGCCCGTGCGGGAGCCGCTCCCGGCGGATCCCCTGAAGGAGTTCTGGCAGCCCGCCGGTGACCGGCCGCCGCGTGACGGGGTCGGCCAACTGCGGTGCCGAGACGGACTCACCCTCGTCGGTCGTAGCGGACGGTGGCCGCCCAGTGGTTTCACACCGTCGCGGGGCGATGGTTCGAACCCGTGATGGCCGTCCAGCAAAGCCTGCAGAAGATCATGTCGTTGTCCTCGTCGAATCCGAGATCCCCGGGCTGCCCCCGCACAGCTTTGGCCACCGTGAAGTCGATCGGCATCTCCATGTAGCAGTGGGGTTCGCCCTTGGTCAGCCAGAACGGGTCGTCGCCGAGGCCAGGTGGACGGGGGCGGAAGCTGTTGCCGGCCCGGACGAGCGCGTCGACCAGCTCGTACACGTGTCGCTGCGTATGCTCCATGGCCCAAGTCTGCGGGGCGGTTGGGGGCGAGCCGCACAGGGCGCCGGTCCGGTCACCTGCCTCTCGAGCCCGACTTCGGGGACGCGGGCGGCGTCGACGGTTCCGGGACGGCGTCGGGCTGGGCCGCCGGTGGTAGCGACCAGACGTGCTCGGGCACCACGATCCCGGTGACCCTGTTGGCGATGAGGGAGCTCAGGTTGCCGAACTTCCCGTCGACGTCGGAGTTGACCACGATCACCAGGGTCGCGCCGTCCTGCGGGAGCCGGACGGCGACGGTCTCGTATCGTCGATGGTGGAGACCGTCGCGCCGGCCGCCCAGCTCCAGGAGGCGTTCCAGCCGGAGGCGTCAACGGTCGCGCCGTCCGCGGTGAAGTTCGTGTGGTACAGGTCGGCCCGGAAAGCGGCCAGCCAGCGCGGGTCCTCGGTGTAGTCGTAGAGGCCGCTGCGCATGGCGGCGAGCTGCCGGACGGTGATGCGGTGGCCGCCGGGCACCCCGCCGAGGTAGGCGGATACCTGCCAGTCGAGCCGTACCTTCCCGTCGTCGACGAGCTCGAGGTCGCCGGTGACCGTGAAGGTCTTGGTGACGCTGCCGATGCGGGTGCGCATGTCGGTCTTGACCGGGATGTCGGCGTCGTCGGCCAGGTCGCTGAAGGCGAGGGCGTCCAGGAGCGTGTCGAGCCGACGGGCGGTGCGCTTGGGCAGCACCCGCCGGATCTTGGCCGAGGAGCACGGCCAGCGCCTCGTCGTCGCTGAGCATGAGCGGAGGAAGCCGGTAGCCGGGGGCGAGCCGGTACCCGCCGTAGCGGCCGCGCACCGATTCCACGGGCACGTCGAGGTCGATCAGCTGGTCCACGTACCGGCGCACCGTGCGCCCCTCGACGCCGAGGCGGTCGGCGAGTTCGGCCGTCGTGCGGGTGCCGCCCGACTGCAGCAGCTCCAGGAGGGTCAGTACGCGGGCGGTCGGTCGGGGCATGCCGGCAGACTAGCCCGGATACAGGACCGATTCTGTCCGCTATCTCTCCTAGCCTGCGACGCGTACACCTCCGCTCTTCACTTCCGCTTCCGCCTTTGGCAGGCCAAGGAGATTCCCGTGGACTTCGTCTCGATCCGCATCATCACCGGCGACGTGGCGCGCCTCGTCGCGTTCTACGAGCGGGCCACAGGGGCTCGCGCGGCATGGGCCACCGAGGACTTCGCCGAGCTCAGGACCGGGGGAGCCACCCTCGCGATCGCCGGCACCCGCACCGTCCCGCTGTTCGCCCCGGGCTGCGCCCGCGCGGCGGACAACCACAGTGTGATCACCGAGTTCCTCGTCGACGACGTGGACCGCGTCCACCGGGACCTGACCGGCTTCGTCACGGACTTCGTCAACGGGCCCACCACGATGCCGTGGGGCAACCGGTCGCTGCTGCTGCGCGACCCCGACGGCAACCTCGTCAACTTCTTCACCCCCGTCACCCCGGCCGCCATCGAGAAGTTCGCACGCTCGGGCCAGGCACGGCCGGTCACCTTCACCCGGGAATCCTGAGGTCCGGCGCCCCTGGTGAAACGCGACGGGCGCGGGGCAAAGGGCACGGCCACGAGTCCGACACCGGTCCGAGCTTGCCCCGCCCCCTGGAGCGGGAGCCGGGCCTTCGCGGCGCGGCCCCGCCGCGTCAGGAGTTCTTGGTCTTGGAGGAGTCGCCCTCCAAGGGCACCAGCAGCTTGCGGAGCAGGGACGCCAGCTGCTGGCTCTCCTTGGGGCTGAGGCTCTCGATGAGTTCGCGCTCGTTGGCCAGATGGCCTTCGATCAGGCCTTCGGCGATGCCGCGGCCCTCGGCGGTGAGCTCCGTGCGTACCAAGCGCCGGTTGTCGGGGTCGGTGGCGCGGGTGACCAGGCCCTTGGCGACCAGCCGGTCGACGCGGTGGGTGAGGGCCGCGGGGCTGATCATTGCGGCGCCGGCCAGGTCGCTCATGCGGAGGGTGTTGCCGCCGCCCGCGCGAAGGAGCGTGGTCAGGATGTCGTACTCCCACGTCTCCAGCCCGTGTTCGTCGAAGTAACCCTTGATCCCCTGCTCAAGGAGCCGTGATGCACGGAAGATCCGCAGGACGACGCCGATCGGCTCCGTGTCCAGTCCGGGGCGGACCGCGTCCCACCGCTCGATGACCTCGTCCACCGTGTCGCGCATGACGCCAAGACTAGCACCACACTTCGACGTCGAACCGTTTGACTCCGACACGGTGCCCCGTCTACCGTTCACTCACGAAAGCTTAGAAATCGAATCTTTCGTTATGCGACCTTTCGAAGTCATGCGTGTGCCCTCGCGGGGCACGCCTGGGCGATCAGGAGAAGCCCGTGCACTACGTGCTGTTCGCCCGCACCGACGACACACCCGACAGCGCCCTCGGCCACTACCTCACCCACGTCGGCCCGACGCTCCACGCGTTCGGCGGACGACTGCTCGCCTTCGACAGCCCGACCCGGCTGGAGGGCCCCTCCACGTTCACGAAGACCGCCCTGGTGGCCTTCCCCACCGACCGGTCGGCGCGCGACTGGTACACGTCGCCCGCGTACCAGGAGCTCGTCGCCTGGCGGGTCAGGACGATGGGCCACGAGGTCGACGTCCAGCTCGTGGCCGGCCTCCCCGACTGACCCAACCCATCCCGCAGTCAGCGGCAGACCGCGCACCGCACCGCGAAGGCCTGCGCGCACGACACGTGTCGGCAGCGGAAATCTTCGTGCCGAGCCGGTGGACGACGGCTGCAACGCCACCTACTACAAGGTGAAGGGCCGTACCGTAACCGTCGAGTTCACCCTGCACTGCAAAAGGGGTGGTTACTGCTCCGGTTCGCCGCACTCCGCGGCGAAGGCGTACTCGTACGGCGCAGGAGCGCACTGGTCGCCTTGCCCACGCCCTTTCCAGCAGTGGGCTGGGTCAAGGCGGTGTGGTGCGGCCGGCGGCAGGGTTGCAGCGCGCACGGCCCGCGGGCTGCCAACTCCGAGAGGGTCCGGCATGGTTCCACCTCGGCACACCAGTGCACCCCGTCCGATCAGCACGGTAGGGGCCGCTGAGCAGCCATGAGGGCCGGCCCGCCCCGGGGTGCTGGGATTCCGCGCCGACTTCCCGGATCGGAGGCGGGAGAGCAGTGACCGCGGGGCGGGCCACGGCGGCCAATCGCGCTCGCGTACGACATACTCGCCGCCCCGGGCAATCCCGTCCCCCTGGCCAGCCACTACCCGCTCGACCGGGCCCAGCCTTCTTCCCGCCGGTGATGGCGCCGGTGACCGAGGCGGAGGTGGCGTGGCGACTGCACCGAGCCACGAGCCCATGGCCATGCCAGCCAGCCACTCGACGTCAGCAGCAGCGCCCAAGGAACGGCGACCGAGCCACAGCTGGAGCACCATCAGCAGCAGGGGTGCCACGAAGGACGAGAGCACGAGCCGTCGCGTCGCCACCGAATGGGCCTGGTCATCGCGCCGCTGCTGCTCGGCGCGTTCAGCGACCTGGACGTGCTCGCTACGCAAGCCGGCGAGGCCCGCCTCGACAGCGCCGATGCGCCGCCCCTTAGCCCGCTGGTCAGCACGGTAGATGTCCTGGGTGACGACGTGATCCAGACGAGCAGCCAGACCGGCGATCTCACCTCGCAGGTCCTCACGAAGCTGTGACACCGCGCGGTGCAGCTCCCACAGCGTCGGTTCGGCGCTCGGCGGCACGGACGCGGCACGTCACTCCTGGCAGCCCCACGCATGAAGTTGATCGTACGTGCACGGAGTAGCACGTTCTTCGGACCGCTGTCAGTACGGGAGTCATACTGTCGACGTGGAGCCTACCGGCAGGGCCTCGCAGCCCAAGGGTGTGCGCCAAGCGGTGCCGGAAGCGAACGGGAAGGGGTGCACTCTCTGTTGCCGCGGAACTCCTGGGCCTCCACCCGGCCGCGTCCGGTTGCGCCATAAATGCCGGACTATTGTGCGAAGTTGAGGATATGTCGCCCGGCTGTAGCATCGCGGTCACCGACTGGCGGCCCAGCACACAGGGGGACGGGCGTGGCAACGGGCAACCCAAAGCCGTGGTGGCAGAGTGTGGACTTAAAGGTCGGCCTCGTCCTGCTCGTCATCGGCGTTCCCTTCACTCTTCTCACCAACCTGCTCTCACCGGACGACTCCCAGGGGGCCGCCGGCCCGCAGGGCGGCGAGGCGAAGCCGTCCGCGGTCGCCCCGCTGTCGCCCGCACCCTCCGCCTCGTCCGGCGGCGGCGCCTACGCCACGACGCGGCCGCCGCAGCCCCCGCCCATCGAGACCGCGGCGCCCACCACGGCCGCGCCCCGGGACCGGACGCCGGACCCCTTGCCCAGCGACAAGCGCACCGAGCCCGCAGCGCGGCCCCGCCTCCAGTACCTCTCCGCCCTCGAACCGATCGGCGGGCTGGGAAACTGGAAGCGGACCGGCTCCGTCGACATGGGCGGCAGAACCTACGGGAACAGCATCGTCTTCGCGTCCAGCCAGTCCCCTTCGAAGCGCATGACCCTGACGTACAACGTCCCCCTGGGAATGCAGCACTTCAAGGTGGCGGCCGGGCTCGACGACAGGAGCCCGGATGGAAACGCCGTCTTCTTCCAGATCGACCGCGACGGCACGCCGGTGGACTCCGGTTTCACCCTGCGCGTGGGCGAGCAACGCTCGCTCGACCTGTCCGTTGCCGGCGCCCGGCGCCTGACCATCGAGGCTGAGGTCACCCTGCGCCCCTTCGAGACGACGAACGCACCGCTCCGCACGGTATGGGGCGACGCCAGGTTCACCATGGACTAGCTTGATCTTTAACCTGTGCGGCGGGGCTGCGGAGCCGCCGGCTTCGCCTTTCTGGGACGCTGCAGTGCCCGTCATGCGGGATGTCCTGCCGTGGGCGGGAACCAAGACCATCTGGACGCCGGCGGCGACACGCTCGGTGTCGCGGGCGATGACTGGCAGAGGGCATCGGTCGCCAGCGCGTCGGGGCCGTCGAAGGCAACCGCGTCGGCGGGGATCGACGCGACCGTGCCGGCCGCGGTGGTCAGATCCTCCTGCTGCTGGGGCTGCTGTCGTCCGGACGACGGGTCCCGCGCCTGCTGCCCTTGATTCCAGCGTGGCTGACCGCTATCCCACTGGCGAGGTATGGGGCCGTCCTTCTCGCCATGGCCCTGCTCATGGCTGCCGATGTGCTGCCCGAGATCAAGCCGGTCCCGCCGTTCACCACCAGCTCGGGGACCACCTGGTTCGCCGAGTTCGGCGGCCTGGCATCCGGTGGTCGGGCATCGTCCTCATCGTGGCCGCCCGCTCCTGCGCCGCCCGCACCCGCCTCGTCCACCAGCGCCACGGCAACGGAGGGGCCCAAGTAGCCGGGTACCGGAATGCCAGCTTCCCGCTGGCGATCAATGAGCAGCCGCGGCGGTTCCCGGTCAAAGCACGCAAGATCGCCCGTCAGGGCTGACTGGGCATTCGCGCGCCCAGCACCGACCGCGATCACCCGAGCAGGACTCCCGTTCGATCGACAAGCCCCGCGATCGCTACGACAACGGCCTCTTAGATCTTGCAGAGGCAGGGCCGTAGACCTGCGGATTGAGTCAGAGCGTGCTTTGGATCCTCGACGTGGATCGCTGCCGTCGCCCCCGGCCTGCGGTCGGCGAGCGGGTGGCCGCCTCTAGGGTTGCATCGTGCAAGTCCACCGATCGGCCCGGAGGTGTCATGCCCCTGCAGATGAAGCTGCGCGCGATAACACTCGACTGCCCTGATCCGCTGGCTCTGGCGGCTTTCTATCAGCAGGCCACCGGCCTCGAGCCCCACCCAGAATCCGACGCCGACTTCGCTGGTCTCACCTGTGAGGATGGGCTCTTCATCGGCTTTCAACGGGTCGACGACTACCGGGCTCCGCGCTGGCCTGATCAGACCGTTCCTCAGCAGTCTCATCTCGACTTCGCGGTCGATGACCTGGACGTCGCCGAGGCCCGGCTGCTGGAGCTGGGCGCGGGTAAACCGGAGCACCAGCCGAATGAGGGCAGGTGGCGGGTCCTCACCGATCCGGCCGGGCATCCCTTCTGTGTGGTCAGAGGCTGATTGCTCTTGGGTTCTGCTAGCCGGAGATCTGCTTCAAGCCTGTCGGTGACTACTCAGGAGCGATGCCAAGTCGCTGTGCCGCGCCGATGCGGGGAGGCCAACAGGCCGGTGAGAACAACGGCCTCGGGACAGGTGACCAGTTCGATCCGGTGTCCCGCGCCAGGCCGCCGGCCTCGCCGCCCATGCCCGCCGGAAGGCCGGCGCCCGTCCGGCGCAGCCGCACCCTAGCATCCGTCGGCGGCATCCTTCCCGAGTTGCTCCCGTTCCGCCGTGCGTCCTTCCGCCTGCACCCACGTCCTGGTTCTCCTGCCTGCAAGGACAGTTCCGTCGGAGGTCCTTTGCTCTGGCCTGCCGCGGAGCCGTGGCCGGTGTGCCGGGAAGAGCACTGCGACTACAACATGGACATGAGCCAGCAGGAACCCGCCGTACCCCTGGTTCCCATCGTGCAAATCCGTCGCGCCGTCGCGCCCGGCGTGCCCTTCCCGACGGGGGCGGAACTGTCGTCGCGGCCTGGTCCTGCTCGCCGGGGGCCTGTGGAGACGCGGGCGGGGTGGGCGCCGGCGCGGTGTTCGGGTCCTGCCCGGTGGCTGGTCTGGGCGGCGGGCGGGGGTGGCTCATGGTTCGCCCTCCTGGGGCTGATCGGCCCGCTCCTGACGGGCGTACGGACATGCGAAAGGGGGCCCGCACCTGGCGGGCCCCGTTTGGGTGGTGATCGGAGCTGATTAGCGGAGTCACGGGTGGTGGCTGCTTCTGCCCCGAGTCAGGCTCAGCCCGTGGACGACGGCAGCAGCCTGTTCTGGGTGTCCTTGATCTACGCCGCGGATCGAACGACGGTAGCCGTGGGCGGCGAGCTGGACGTCTACTTTCATCGGCCTCTGCACACAGCGCTCGACGAGGCGATCACGGGGGGCGGGGCTCACCGTATCGAGCTCGACTTGCGGGACCTGTCGTTCTCCGACATCCGCGGACTCGCCATCCTGGTCCGAGCGCGGGAGAAGGCGGTACAGGCAGGGTGTGGCTTCGAGATCGTGGGCCCGATCCAGCCGCGCGTCCTACGGGCACTTCAGATGTATGCCCCAGTCATGGGGCTGCCCGTTCGTCCGCGTGTGGACCGCTCCTCTCCACCTGACGCAGACCCGCCACGTATCCCTTGATCCATGCGGCCTGGAGGATGGAGTCACGGCCGTACGGACACCCGTTCGGCGGATCACCTCTGCGCCCGGCCTCGGTGCCCTGCTGGTGCGCTTCGACGATCTGCGTTCGTGTTCCCACGGTGCCCCCTTACCGCTTCGCCTGGTGGTCGGCCCCGTTCTTGCGGGCACCCTCGGCCAGCGCTGGCGCTGGCCGGTGGCGGCCTCGATGAACTCGGCCTGCGTGAGCCGGCCGTTTTCCTGCCACCACTCTTTCAGCTCGTCCGACGCGCGCACACGCGATGCGTGCGGGCCCGCTGAACAGGGACACCGGGGTGTGTCCGGCGGCCTGGGCCTGCCTTCCCGTTGAGCAGGTAGCCATTGCAGCCGTGTCCCGCGCGGAGGGACCGACGATAGACGTACTCGTCGTAGAGCTGGCGGGCCTCGCGGCGGGTGATCCGCGGCCCATCCTCGTGCTCCTGGTCCTCCTCGGCGGCCCCGCGGTCTGCCCGTCCCCCGCGGTGACGGCAGCCCATACGGCGTCGTCGGCGAGGGCGCCCCACCCGTCAGGGCCCGGCGCGGGAGCGAGGGCCTGGGCGAGGGCCTGGCGGTCGGTGAGCAAGTCGTCGACGGCGTTGCCGGTGTCGGCCGGCTGCGGTATGTCGACTTCGTCGCGGCGGCCCATCCCTTCGGCGATCCGCAGTAGCTCCGCGGGGTCGGGGTAGGGCATGGCCCCTGCGAGGGTGTCGTCGTCGACCTGGCCGAGGTCGGCGCGCAGCGTCCCAGCGGTGAACGTGCGGGCGAGCAGGTCGCTGCGGGCGGCCTTGGCAGCGGTGGCCTCCTGGTCGGCCGGTGCGTTGCGGTAGCGGGTGGCTAGCTCGTCGTCGGAGAGGTGGACCAGGTCCGCGCGCACGCCGGGCAGGGTGCCGGCGCGGTTGTGGCGGTGGGTCTCGGCCATGACGCGCAGGGTGTCGGCGTCGTCGAGGTGCGGCAGGATCCGGGCGACTTCGTCGTCCGACAGACCCGCCAGTTCAAGGGTCAACCGTCCGGTAGGGCGGACGCGGGCGAGCAGGGCGGCGAGGTCGCGGCGGTCGGTCTCGGCCTCGATCCGTGCGCGACCCGGTCGTCGAGCAGGTTCGAGCGCATGGCGGCGGCCAGCTGGTCGTCGCTCATGTCGCGCGGCGTCGTCTCGTTGCCGGGCCACAGCCGGGCGGCCTCGACCTGCTCGGTCGTCGCCTCGCGGCGCGGTGCGGGAAGGTTCGACGCTCCGGGCTGCTCGCGGTGGCGCAGCCGGCGCAGGTCCGGGAGCGCGGCGAGGTGCTTGCGCATGGCGCCTTGCCGCTGCCGAGCTTGACCCCGGCGGCGCGCTTGGCGTCGGGGGTGACGGCGGCCTGGCACTGCTTGAACTGGCGGGTCCTCCGCTCGATGGCGCGTTGCCGCTGCCCGGCCTCGTACCCGTCCGGGTCGCTGCGGCCTTCTCGATCACTGTCAGGCCGGGCGTGTACGTCGACACGCTGTGGCGGCAGTTCGGGTGTTGCAGCCCTGCAAGGCGGGCCTCGTCGAGGGGTCCGGCGACGCGCACGGGAACCATGGCCCCGTCACGGGTAGCGTGCTCCACCTGCAGGTGTGGGCCCCGGTCGTCGGCCCACCTGCCCATTGCGTCCTGGGTGGCCTGGCGGCGGGTGCCGGTGCCCAGTGTCACGGTGGCCGTGACCTCGGAGACGACGGCCCGGAACCGGTCCACGACGGCACGCAGAATCGAGCGGTGTGTCGGGGTGACGACGTCGACGGTTTCCCGTGCGAGGCGGTCGACGGCGTGCGCCTGCGGTAGCCGGTCGTCGACCAGCCGGCGCGCGTCGTCGGACAGGGCGCGCAGCTCCGCGACGGCGGCGCGGTGCCCCTCGTTGTAGGACTCGGCGACCGCTTCGAACACGTCGACGGTCACGGCCTGGTGCAGCTCGTCGACGACGGCCCTGCATCCTTGCAGCCAAGGGCGCAGGGCCACCGGCCGTTCGGGAGCCCTCTTGGGCGGGGGAGGGCTACTTCGGCATCAGGACGGTGTCGATGATGTACACGTTGGCGTTGGCGGTTTTGACGTTGCCGCAGACTACGTTCGCGGTGTCGTTGACCTTGTAGGACTCGCCGGAGCCGGTGGTGGTGACCATGCCCTTCTGCAAGGTTTCGAAGCTGCCGCTCTCCAGCTGCTGGGGGCTGAGCTTCCGCCCGACGACGTGGTAGGTCAGGATCTTGGTCAGCATCGCCTTGTCGGCGAGGACCTTGTTGAGGTCGGCCTTCGGGATCTTGGCGAAAGCGTCGTTGGTGGGTGCGAAGACCGTGATGTCCTGCGCGTTGTTCAGTGTGTCGACGAGGCCGGCCTGCTTGACCGCGGAGACCAGGGTGGACAGGGCCGGGTTGTTGGACGCGGCGGTGGCGACCGGGTCCTTGGCCATGCCGTCGAAGGAACCGGCGCCCTCCTTGGGAACCCCTGCGCAGGCCGGGCCGAACGGCGCCTCACCGGTCATCTGGCCGCCCGCGGGGGTCGGGGTGTCCTCGCCCGTCTTGCCGGCGTCCTCGGCGGCCGCGGTGGGAGCGGCCTTGGTCGCGTTACCGGAGTCGGAGCACGCGACCAGGGAGAACGGCAGCAGGGCTGCCGCGGTGACGGCGATAGCGGTATGGCGGATCTTCAGGCTGTTCATGACTGTTTGCTCCTTGACGTGCTTTCGTATGGGTTTTGCGCTGATTGGTTGTGCTGCCCGGCCGGCCTGTGTTCGTGCCGGTGGTCTAGGGGACGGTGACGAAGACGCTGTGCCAGCCGCTCGCGCCGTCTGGGATGGTGCGCGTGCGCTGTTCGGTCTGCACCGATCCGGTGCCGTCGGTGGCGCGGACGGTGAGCGTGTGTCCGCCCGGGGTGGCGTTCCAGCGGTAGGACCACTGCCGCCAGGTGTCGACCGTGTCCTGCGCGGCGAGGTGGGCTTCCTGCCAGGGCCCCTCGTCGATACGGACCTCGACGCGGGCGACGCCGCGGCGCTGCGCCCAGGCGACCCCGGCGATGGTGACGGGGCCGGCGGCGGGGCGGGCGAACGGCTTGGGGGTGTCGATGCGGGACTGCGTTTTGATCGGCGCGCGGCGGGACCACTTCCGCTCGACCCAGTACGCGTCGTACGCCTGGAAGGTGGTGAGCTCGATCTCGGTGATCCACTTGCAGGCCGACACGTAGCCGTACAAGCCGGGGACGAGCATGCGGACGGGGAAGCCGTGGTCGAAGGGCAACGGTTCACCGTTCATGCCGACCGCGAGTATCGCGTCCCGGCCGTCCATGACGTCCTCGACCGGGGAGCCGAGCGTCATCCCGTCCACCGAGCGGGCTACCAGCTGATCCGCCTTTCCACCTTGGGACGGTGGCCGGACACCGGCCTCCCTCAGGAGGTCGGCTAGGGGCACGCCGAGCCAGCGGGCGGTGCCGATGTAGGGTCCGCCCACTTCGTTCGAGACACAGGTGAGGGTGATGTCGCGTTCGATGAGCGGGCGGGTCAGGAGCTGTTCGAGGGTGTAGGCGCGGGGGCGGGTGAGGCCACGGCCGTGGATGCGCAGCCGCCAGGTCCCGGCATCGATCTTGGGCACGGTCAGGGCGGTATCGACGCGGTAGAAGTCGGGGTTGGGGGTGGTGAAGGGGCTGATGCCGGGCACCTTCAACTGGCCGCTGACCGGGACGGGAGGGGCCGGTGAGGCAGGGCTCGGCAGGACCAGGCTCGCGCGGGAGGCGACGGCGCCCAGGCCTTGCCGGCCGGAGAAGAAACGGCCGAGTACGCCCGCCGAGGCTGCCGCGGCGGCGGTCACGCCCGCCGCGGTGAGGAATCCGCGCCTGCTCCATGCACCGGAGACGGTCTCGCTGCCTGTACCTGCCGGGTCTGGCGCGCAGTTCGCTTCGAAGGCCAGGACGTAGAGGGTCAGGGCGCCGAGGACTGCTCCGGCGATCGAGGGCAGAGCGTCACCGACGCTGGTGGAGTCCGGGCGGCTCAGGGCCGCGGCAGCGCCGACGATCCCGAACAGCAGCACACCCGCGGCGCCGACCCGCCGATGACGAAGGCTGAACACACCCAGGGCGATCGCGCTGAGGGCGAGAACCGCAAGGATCCCCAGCTGCAGGACGGTCTTGTCGTTCTCCCCGAACGTACGGATCGCGAAATCCTTCACCGCGGCCGGCGTCCGGTCGATCACCGCGCCGCCCACCACGGTCACCGGTCCCGCGGCGGGCCGTACCAGCCCTGCGACCAGCTCAGCCACGACAAGCGCCGTCAAAGCGGCCAGAAGTCCGGCCAACGCGCCCAGCGCGGCGCGGGAAAGGGTGCTGCGGAAGCTGCTCACACCCGCCATTCGGCGGCACCCGGCCGGCGGATTGGCTGGACACCCGAATGAGTGAACCCCTCGCCCGGCGCCGTCGGGCCAGGTCGGGAATGGCCATGTCAGCCCGGGGCGCCGGCTGCCGGGGCGGGGCAGGAACCGCAGGCGGCTCGGGCCCGGTCACCGGGCAGGAGAAGCGGCCCACCGGACGCGGGGCCCGAGGTCAGCGCGGGGACGAGGCAGAGCCGTACGAGGACAGGACCGATGAGGATGCCGATCGCGACGATGCAGCATCAACGGAGAGCCACGTCTTCGTACTGAGCTGCTTCGGGGCGGGGCTGGCTGGCAACCGCCGACGCCGCAGCGGCTCCGAGCGGACGCAACCACGGCCTTACGGAGGTGCTGTCGCCAAACGATTCCCTGTCATACCAGGGCGAGATGGGCGGGCGTCGTGGGCGGCAGACGGCACACATCGTGACGCTGCACGCAACTCCGACAGGTGTTTTGCCTCGCATCGCCCACGTGAGGCACCTGAGGGGGAGGGGCCGCACAGCACACCGAACGACAGACTTGAGGAGGTGAGTGCGATGACCTGGCCGACACGTCCCTGCTCGGCGTTCCCGCAAACGCGAATGCCGCGTCGGCGACGTATGCCGTGACTGCGGCAGTCATGGGCGATGGTGAACATCGGCATGTCCGGTGGGACCGACACGACCGTCATGAGCGTTGCAGCTGCGCGAAGGGCCAGTGGACCAAGATGTGGGTCAAGGGTCGCTGGGAATGGAAATGGCACGAGGTCACCTGGCACCACGGTCAGCGGGATTACCACGGGAAGCGGCACGACGGCTGGTGGGGCAAGGACACCGGGTGCCCGGCCATTACGTCGGCCACTGGGTGCCCGGCCGCTCCGAACTGCCACGACAAGTGGTAATCACCGACAGGCCGTAGTGGGGTTCCGACACCGGAGTACCACTGCGTTCGCCTCCGTACCCACCCGGTCTCCCGCCACGGGCCCGCTACTGGAAGGAAGGATCACGGCCACCGCGATTGCCCCCTGTCTCGCCGGAGGCACCACTGCACATCCTGCTCCCGCCGGATGCCCAAGCGCCAGGCCACGCCCGTCGGATCGCCGCACGGCTCCTGGCGACGGCACCCTGTCAGCGTGAGATCGCCGAGGATCTCCTACACATCGTCTTCGGACTCTATGCGCTCACCTTCGCGCTGGAGCGGGGGAGGGTGGGTATCGCCGTCAGCGACGGCACCACGGGCCTTGTCCGCAGACTGTGCTGCCGCGCACCGGATCGGGGGGGTGTCTCTATGTCCTTCGTCAAGGGTGCGGTGCCGGGTTTGGGTTGTTTGGGGTGGTTATGCGGCGAGGGTGACGGTGGGGGGTCGGGATTCGTAGAAGGTGCCGTCGCGGAGCATGGCGAAGAGGACGCTGATGCGTTGGCGGGCGAGTCGGAGGAGGGCTTGGGTGTGGGTTTTGCCGCGTGCTCGTTGCCGGTCGTAGTAGGTGCGTGAGGCGGGGTCGGCGTTCATGCAGGCGAAGGCGGAGAGGAACATGGCGCGTTTGAGCTGCCGGTTTCCGCCTCTGGGTGCGTGTTCGCCGTGGATCGAGGTCCCTGACGACCTGGTGGTGGGGGCGAGGCCGGCGTAGGAGGCGAGGTGGCTGGCGGTGGGGAAGCCGGTCCCGTCGCCGACGGTGACCAGCAGGACGGCGGCGGTCCTGACTCCGACTCCGGGCATCGAGGTCAGGACCGGGTGAAGAGGGTGGGCCTCCAGCAGGGTGTTGATCTGGGTTTCCAGGGCTCGGCGCTGTTCGTGGACCGCGGCGAGCGCGCGGGCCAGCGAGGGGATGACCACGTCGAGGGTGCCCGTGCCGGGGACGACGACGGTCTGTTCGTCGAGGGCGTTGAAGATGTCGTCGATCAGCCTGTCGGCCATGCGCGGGGCCTTGGGCCGGATTACCTCGACGAGTCTGCGGCGGCCGGCCTTGCGCAGTGCGGCCGGGGATCCGTAGCGCTCCAGGAGCCAGGTGACGGCGGGGTGGTCCAGTCGCGGTCCGAGCACGCGCTCCAGCGACGGGTGGAACTGGGTGAGCAGGCCGCGTATCCGGTTGCTGGTGCGGGTGGCCTCGGCGGCGAGGTCCTGGTCGAAGCCGGTCAGGACGGTCAGCTCGGCGGTGATCTCGTCGGTCAGCTCCAGTGAACGCAGGGTGTGGGGCATGGTGCGGGCCGCGTCCGCGATCACCGCCGCGTCCTTCGCGTCGGTCTTCGCCTCCCCCGGATACAGGTCGGCGATCCGCCGCATCGCCAGTCCGGGCAGATAGGCGACCTCGCAGCCGGCGTCGCGGGCGACGGTCAGCGGGAGAGCCCCGATCGAGGCGGGCTGGTCCACGATCACCAGGACGCTGCCGAACTTGGCTTTGAGCTTGTCGAAGACGGCCCGCAGCTTCGGTTCGCTGTTGGGCATCGGCTTGTCGAAGACCTTCTTCCCGGCCGGGGTGAGCCCGTGGCCGTGGTGGGCGGTCTTGCCGACGTCCATCCCGAGGAAGACGCCTATGCCTTCGGTGTCTAACATCGCAACCTTCCGCAGGTGTTGACCGTGCCGGCCTCGGCGGTGGCACCGTGCTCGCGCATCCACGTTATGCAGACCTGCCGCCCACGTATCTGCCCGGCATTGCGCCGGACCGGACGGTGGCCGGGTCTCTCATCAGCGTCTCCGACGGCACCTGCCGGGCCCGGCGACACCACCCCCCAGGTCATCCGTTCGACAGAGGGGACACAGTCATACCGGGCCCGGAGGCCAGCGGCCCCATTGCAGGACCGCGAAAAACATAACGGGGGGGGCAGGCGAGGCCTGAATACCCTCAGGGCCCTGGGGTGGACCTCTTCGCCAGCCCCTGCGTCCGCGGCAAGCAGTTCATCGCGGTGCTGACCTGGCGAGCGGGCAGCGAGGCGGCGTGGTGCTGCGGGTGACTGTGCCGACAGCCACCCGCAGTCGACCCATCCGGCACGCGTGGAAAGACACGCTCAGCGCGCCTTTGGCCTGCAACCAGAGGGTCACCGGTCCCCGCCGCTCCGTCGTGTCGGCGACGCCAGCCCGGGGCCCTTCTCCGCAGTTTGACGCGCCGTCCACCACGACCGGGCCGGCCGCCACGCCAGCGCAAGACCTCGTCGCACACGAACCATCTCAACCACCTCCCATGTGTGCCTATGCCGTGCGGAGGGTCCGCGCGGCCGGTGAGGGAGCCGTCCGGCTCCGTCACCCTGCTTTCGCCGCTGCCCGCCCGCCGGCTGGGCCGCGCGGCCCTCCCTCCTTCGAACGAAGTAGCCGACGGGGAATGGCCGACGAAGTGCCCTCCCATCCGCACGCCCGTCCGCTACGAAGAACTGCCGACACGCCCACCTGCTGCGGTGGCCCGCCGACCACGTGGGGTGGTCCGGTCACCGCTTGAGCGACAAGTCAAGGACTGGCATGCGATGGACACCCCGCCCCCCGACGGCCGCGGCCGGCCGCCTCTTCGCCTTCTCCCCATGGCCGGAGCGTTGCCGGTGAGCCAACCGCTTCCCTTCGGCGCCGGTCCCTCAGCGGACCGTGCCGACCTGGCCGAGGTCATGCAGAAGGTCGCCCAGGGCGACAAACAGGCTTTCTCCGTCCTGTACGACGCCCTGGCGCCGCTGGTGTCGGGGATCGTGGTCAAAGTCGTACGCGACCGGGCACAGTCGGAGGAGGTCACCCAGGAAGTCATGATCGACCTGTGGCGCCAGGCCGCCCGCTACCAGTCCGACGCCGGCGCCGTGACCACGTGGGCGGCGACGATCGCGCACCGGCGGGCCGTGGACCGGGTCCGCTCCGCCCAGGCCGCCGCCGACCGCGAGCACACCCAGGCGGCCCGCGAGCACACCACCGCCTTCGACGAGGTCGCCGAGCAGGTCGAGACCCGGCTGGAGTCCGAACAGGTCCGTCGCTGTCTGCGCGGTCTGACCGAACTCCAGCGGCAGGCGTTGACGTTGGCCTACTACGGGGGACTGACCTACCGTGAAGTCGCCGAAGCCCTGCACACACCACTTCCGACCATCAAGACACGCATGCGCGACGGGCTGATCCGGCTTCGCGACTGCATGGGGGTGACCACATGAAACACCACGCATCCGACGCCCACACCCTCGCCGCCGCCTACGCGCTCAACGCCCTCGACCCCAGCGAGCGCAAGGACTTCGACGCCCACCTACAGCACTGCGAGGCGTGCCGGCAGGAAGTCGCCGAGTTCCAGGCAACCGCAGCGCGGCTTTCGGCGGCGGTGGCCCGGGAACCGTCGGCAGCGAGCAAACCGGCGATCATGGCCGCCATCGATGGTGTGCGCCAGTTGCCCCCGCGCGTGGCCACCACCGCACCCACCACCACCCTCGGCGCTGCCGTGCGCCGCAGGGCCATCGCGCTGGCCGCCAGCGTGGCCGCCGCTGCTTCGCTGGGAGGCCTGGCCGCGTGGCAGAGGCAGCACAGCGACGACCTGCAGCAGCGGGCCGAACAGGCCGAGCAGCGCCTGGACGACGCCAGCCTCGTCCTCGCGGCGCCGGACGCACGAACGGTTCACGGGCGGACGACCAACGGAGCCCTGACCACGGTCGTCGCCTCCGAGCAGCTGAACAAAGCCGTCTTCACGGCCAGCAGACTGCCCGCACCCGCAGCAGGCAAGACCTACCAGCTCTGGCTCGACCACGATGGCTCCATGCGCCCCGCCGGCTTCATCACCGGTGACGGCACCGTCCAGCTCAGCGGCAGTCCCGCCGACGCGCATGCGGTCGGACTCAGCCTCGAACCCGTCGGCGGATCCCCACAACCCACGACCAACCCCCTCCTCCTGATGGCCCTGCCCTCCTGACTCAGGCCGGCCGGCGTTAGGCAGTTCCGCGGCCGTAGAGGGGAGGTGTCCCCACCGGCGCCGGGCCGCGGCTGGAGGACGAGGATCCGGCCATCCTGGATCTCCAGCTCGACGAGACGACCTGGTACAGATCCTCCGCACCATGGGGCCCAGGACCCGTGCCCGTCTCACCGACGAAGGCCGCGTCGCCGTACGCCAGCTGAAGGACCTGCAGAACGACTGAGCCTCCTGTTGGGGCTGCATCGAGTGGAGAGTGGAGCCCACCGTGGCGAGCACCCCGGCGGCAATGGAGTCCACCGCGATGTCCGTCGGGTGAAAGCGGACTCCACCCGTTGGACATCGCGGTGGGGGAGCGAGCCTCCACCCCCTTGAATTCGCAGGTCAAAGGGCTGGTGTGACGACCTTCGGGGTGCTCACGCTGGACGTGGACGGCAGTCCGCGCAGTAGATCGTTTGCCCGTGTGGCTGGCTCGCCGGTTCCTGTTCGCCGTGGGCACGCGGATGGCTTCGTCGGGGAATTCGACTCGCCGTATCACGCACGGGGACGGCCGCCCACCGGCACCGAAGTCCAGGGGCGGCCGGGGGATCTCCCGGCCGAACTGGTGAACGCCGGGAAGCGGGCGGGTCAGACGCGCCCGAAGAACAGGCTGCCCGGCGCGTCCGGATCGTTGGAGAGGAAGTGCTCACGCACCGCCCGAATGAACTCGTGGCGCGAGATCACGCCGTCCCCGTCGGTGTCCAGCTTGGGGAACGCGTCCATCGCGTCGGGCGCGTCGCTCTTCCACACGTCCCTCAGGAAGCGCTCGAACTCGTCCTTGCTGATCTCGTTATCACCGTCGACGTCGATGACGTCGAAGATCGCGTGCCCGCCGCCCTCGGTGATGTTGAGCCGGCTGGTGTCGATGACCGCGAGGCGGTTGGCCGTGACGAACTGGTCCTTGGTGAGCCGATCCGCGTCCACACCGGCGTGGCGCAGCAGCTCCAGCCAGTAGATCTGGCAGAAGGCCGTGATGGCCCTGGCCCGCCGGTCGCTCTTGTCGAGTTTGTAGGCCTGGATGTAGCGGTCGGCGAGCTTCTGGTAGTCCGTCCAGTCCAGGTAGCCGTCGTGGTTGGCGTCCATGATATCGAAATTACGTTCGAGCTTGGTGGTGATGACGTCCTGTGCTGTCGTGGTCATGGGTCGACCTTTCGTGATCTTGTCTCGCAGGTTTCTCCAGCATGGGGCCAATTGCACTGAAGGCGCGCCGAACTGCGTATATGGCACCCGATCTAGTGATCGTCTTCCTGTCGCTGCCTCACGACATGCTGCGGTCGGCTGAGTTGAGCCGGCCGGTGACCTGGTCGTGGGCGGCACTCTGCGGCGCAGAGGGTCTGCCAGAGCGATCGGCTCAGCGGTTCCTGCCCGCTGCGGTCCAGCGACCCTCTACGATCCGCCGCATGCTGGATGCCGAGCTGCTGGAGCGGATACCACGCGGCCCGCGGAACTGGATGAACTCAAAGAACAGCTGGCCAAGCAGCGGGCGGAGGTGCGGGCCGAACGGAACGAAACGCGCCATCGCCGAACGCGTCCTTGAGCGGGTGAGCGAACAACTCGCTGGCGAGCGCGCTTTGGCCGCCCGGCGCCTGGGCCGGTGGGTGGTCGGGCGGTGATGCTGATCCCGCACACCACACCGGGCGTGGAGGAGGCCACGCGCCCGCCGGACTACCAGCGCATCTTCACCGCCGTGCGGCAGGCCGCCGGACCGGTCATGACCCGGCAGGTCCGTGAGATGCTGGGAGTCGACGTCAGCGTGGGGGCCAAACTGGAACCGCTGCGCGGGAGACTGATCACACTCGTCGACCGCGGCCGGCTGCGCATACTTCCCGACGGCCGGTTCATCACCCGCCTGTGACCGGGGAGGCCATCCCGTGTCGCCGCGGGGCGGGCGCAAGGTCGCCGTGCCCGCCCTCGGCGTGGACATGGACCGCGGCATGGCGTTCACACCCGGGGTACGTGCCTGCCCGGGGCAGTTTCGATCCCGGTTCGGGTCGCCAGTCGCAGGGTCGATGCGGTGATTGCGCCGGAGCGGGATGACCTGCCGTTCGACCTCGACTGGTGTCCTGCCGGGCTGGTGGCGGGGGGCGCCTTGAGCGGTCACTCATTCCGGCGACACCCAGCCGGCGGGAGCGGGCTGCGGTGGCAGGGCTGACCTGGAAGCGTTCCGCGGCCCGCCACACGAGCCAACGTCGTCGACGACACAGCAGGCCGGACCGAGTCGCCGAGCAGGCGTCAGCGGGGCGACCGTCGAGGTCGACCTCGAGCCGCTTCCAGATGACCCCAACTTCTCTGCGCTGCCCATGCAGTGGGGGCGGCGGATCCGGCCCGGCGAGGCAGCGGGGTCCGGCGTCGTCGGAGGGACGACGCCGGACCGAGTCCCCTCAGACGCCGGGGATCTCGCGGGCCGCGAAGGCTGCGCGGACCTGCCGCGCGGCCGCGGCGCCGTACATCCGCTCCGCGGTCGCGACCGTCGTCCGGGCCGCGTCAGCAAAGCCGGTGCCGGGGGCGAAGCCGAACTGCGCATTCACGATGATCCGGTCGGCGGTGCGGGCCCCGAGCGCGCCACGGATGTCGAACAGGGCCCGGGACCAGATCTCGCCGTCCGCGTGGACCTCGCCGACGCGGTCCGCGTAGACCTTGGTGCCGTCGATCCGGCGCAGACAGTGCGGGGCGGCGCTGTAGCCGGTCGAGTCCCAGTCGGCGACGCAGCCCAGCTCGGTCCGGCGGGTCCATCCGTACCGGGCGCCGGCGTACTCGCCGACCGCGACGGCCAGGTAGTCGCCGAAGGCCTCGCCGATCGCGCCGGCCTCGGGCGAGGCGCCGAACCCGGGCACCTGGGCCTCGTGCACCGAGTGGCCGTACTCGTGGACGATCACCTCGGCGTCCTCGGCGTCGTCGACCCCGCCCTTGCCGAAGCGGATCTCGTCCTTCTTGTCGGTGAAGAAGGAGTTGTCTGCGCCCCACTGGTTGATGCGCACGGGCTGCACCCGGTCGTTGGCGCCCGGCAGCTCGCTGCCGAAGCCCAGGGACTGGAGGTACTCCTGCGCCTCGTTGACCCAGAAGTAGGCCATGACCTGCTCAAACCGGTCGTCGTGCCGGGTGTACCCGGCGGCCTCGCCGGTCTTGGCCGACGCGCCGGTGTCCGAGCGCACGGAGGCCCAGCGGCCGTGGAGCCCGCCGCCGGCGTCCAGGTTGCGCAGTGCGGCCAGAGTGTACGCGGTGGCGGGGACGGCGGAATCGGCGTCCTTGCCGTCGGTCAGTGCCTGGTCGCCTGTGGCCTGCACAGGGTTGACCATGAAGATCCGGCCCTGCGGCGCGGTGGCGCCGGCCGTCGGGGCCGAGGACTGTGCGGTGGCCGGGCCGGCGAGCGAGAAGAGCGCCACGGTGGCGGCGGCCGCGGCGAGCGTGCCGCGGGGTGTGCGGCGGGTCATGGACATCCTCCGGGGGTGGGAAGGCGTGGTGGGGAAGGCGTGGGTGGGGCGGGTGTGATCCTCGCCCACCCGGCCCCGGCTTGAACAGACCCTGACAGGCTCCAAACCACCCCACCTGCCGGTCCGGCTGTCGGGCCGACGGCCGGCGTTCGAACGGCCCCCTGCGCCACCGCCGCCCCCCACTTCCCGGGCTTCATGGAGGGCGGGGCCACCGAGGGCGAACGGGCGGATCGGGAGGTTATCGCCGCCCTCACCTGAGCCGGCGGAAGACGGAACGGGTGACAAGCGTGATTCGGGCATGACGGAGGTTTTCACGGCCGTGGCCGCGCCACGGGCACGCGACGGCGGGAGCGATCGGCGGGGATCGAACAGACCCACCCTTATCGTCGATGTGACGAAATTGCTGGTATGGTCGGCTCATGAACGAAACCAGAGACGAGAACGCCGACGCAGTCCACTCCGTCAACGCCGATGCGGATGCCGAACTGGCATGGAAGGCGGCCGAGTTGGCCACCGCGTGGGTTTCGGCGAGCACACCCCTGACGGAGAGCCAGGGATGGACGCTCGTCGGTCTTCAGCACATGGGCTCCGGACAGGGGGAGATGTATGCCTGGGGCAAGCTGGGTGCCTGGGAGCGGCAGCTGACCGAGGCGCTGGCCGCGGACGACGGAAGCGAGGAGAGCCGTCATCGCGTCACGGAGGCGAAGCGGGCCGCCATCTCGGCCATGCGCGACATGCTGCTCGCCGGAATTCCCGCAGGGGTGGCGACCAACCGGATCTGGCGCGGCGGGCTGGGACCCGATCCGCGCGAGGAGCTGCGTCGCTTCGTCGAAACGCACACGGGGGCGAGCGGCCCGAGCTGACCGGATCGACGAGCCGGCCGCTGTCAGTGGCAGGCGCGAGGATGTGGACGTACCGCTGAACCGGCCACCTTCTGAGGGGTTCTCCATGTCCGTTTCCGTTTCCGGGCCCGCAGCCGACGCCGCGGCCGTCCCCTTCCCCACCGGCTGGTGCGCCACGGACCTGGGGAGCCTGCGGCCGTGCGCATCCACCTACGAGGTGTACCCCCTGGAGAGCCTGCCGCCGCTGGAGGCCGCGCACCTCGACGACGGGTACGACTGGCTGGGCGGGGCGGGCGGGCCGCACTCCGAGCACACGGAGCATCTCGCGTCCCTGGAGCGGGAACTGGCCGGAGCCGGACTGGCGCTCCCCGAGGGCTTCGCCGCCTTCTACGGCAGCGAGCGCCTCTGCCACACCTTCGACGAGGTCTCGGTGACGGCCTGCTGGAGCCACCTCTCCGGCCCTCTGCACAGCCCGGCCGAGGAGGGCGCCCGCCTCGTACGCTTCCTGCGCGACCAGCAGGACTGCGTCATCTGGTACCTCTACCTGCGCCCCTCCGGTGAGGCGTTCGTGGTCCTCTCGCACCTGGAACTGGAGTCCGCCGGCTGGTGGGCGCAGGGGGAGCCGACCGAGGAGGCCAAAGCTGCGGTCGCCTCCTCGCTGATGCGGTGCGCCGACACCTTCGAGGAGTTCGCGTACCGCTTCGTCGTGGAGAACGAGCTGTGGACGCAGATGAACTCCTCAGGCCCCGAGAGCCCGCTCGCCCCCCGCCTCCAGGCGTACGCCGACCACTACGCGTCCGCCGCATCCTGACCCCGGCGGCCCCCCTCCGGCAGACCTGGGGGGCTGTCCTGTGCCGGGGCCCTCAGGGCCGGCGTCCGGCCCACGCCACGAGCCGGTCGATGGCCGGGGCCTCGGGGCCCACGGCCACCACTTCCCCGAAGGGGATCCGCCCGCCGCGGGTTTCCGCCGGCAGCGCGCCACGTACGACGCCGATCACACGCTCGATGAGAGCCGGGTCCCAGTCCGGGGCCTGACCGGTCGCCCTGGCCAGGTCCCAGGTGTGCACCGTGAGTTCGTGGGTGTAGACGGCCGCGGCGGCCGCGCCCGGCAGGACGCCCATCGGCAGGCGCAGCTGCCGGCCGAGGATGCCCGGATCCGCCCACACCTCCGCGACCTCGCGGGCGCCCGACACCCAGGCCTCCGCCCATGCGCCGTCGGCGACCTCGTCGGCGAAGGACGGCACGCTGAACGGGTCCTCGCCGCGTCCGATCACCGAGATTCGGCGGACGACGGCGACGAGGTGGCTCGACAGCCGCCGTACGTCGAACTCCTCACAGGGGGTCGGGGCGTCGTACTGCTCGGGTCGGACGGCGGCCAGCGTACGGCCCGCCAGCTCGACGGCCGCGGCGAGATCGGTCCGCGGATCGAACGAGGAGGGGGCGGCGACGGCATCGGTGGAGTCGGACGGGGTCTCGATGAGCTGCTCGGTCTTGTTCATGGGTCCATCCTGCAAACAGAAGTGGCCACCTTCTGGCCAGTTTTCCGAAGAGAATGAAAGGCGACGACGCGGCACCCACGAAGGAGGAAAAGGGGCACATGAGAGCCGACCGGCTGGTGGCGACCCTGCTCTTCCTCCAAGAACGCGGCCGCGTCACCGTCCCCGAAGTGGCCGCCGAACTGGAGGTGTCCGAGCGCACCGCGCGCCGCGACCTGGAGGCCCTGGCCGCGGCCGGTATCCCCGTCTACTCGCAGCGCGGCCGCGGCGGCGGCTGGTCCCTCGTCGGCGGGGCCCGTACCAACCTCACCGGACTGACTGCCGACGAGACCCGGGCACTCTTCCTCGCCACCGGCCCCCTGTCGGCCACCCCCGCACTGCGTACCACGCTGCGCAAGCTGGTCCGGGCCTTGCCCCCGACCATGCGGGCGCAGGCCGAAGCCGCGACCCGGGCAGGGGTCGTCGACGCCACGGACTGGTCCCGCAACGCCGTCACCGCCGATGCCGCCCACCGCTCCGCGCTCCAGGGCGCCGTCGTGGACGGGATCCGCGTCCGCCTCGGGTACGCGGCCGTCGGTAAACCAGCCGGCGAACGCACCGTCGACCCCCTCGGGCTCGTGGCCAAGGCGGGCGTGGACTACCTGGTCGCCGGCACGGACAAGGGCCTGCGCACCTTCCGGCTCAGCCGGGTCACCTCCGTCGAGCCCACTGGCGAACCGGTGACCCGGCCGCCCGACTTCGACCTCGCCACGGCGTGGCGGACGCTGTCGGGAGCCTTCCAGGACGGCATGCACGCGGTGACCGCCCGGGCCCGCGTCCACCCCGACACGCTGGCCCTTCTGCAACGGTTTCTCGGCGGCCGCGTGCGCGTCGGTGGTCCGCTGCCCGATGGCTGGACCGAGGTATGGGTCGACGGCCCGGCCGCCAAGGCCCTGGCAGGACATCTGGCCGGGCTGGGAGCGGGGCTGGAGGTACTGGAGCCGCCGGAGGTACGGCAGTGGCTGGCCCGGATCGCCGCCGAACTCACGAGGATGTACGCGGGGGAGGAACCACACGCACCCCACGGCCCGTAGCCGATGGCCTGACGCGGACCGGCGTGCCGTTGACGCCGAGATCTCAGGGGAGCCGGCCGGGTTCGTCCACCGTCCGGACCGGGCCTCCGCCCAACTTCCGCGATACACCGCGAAGGCCAGCGGGACGTGAGCGGAGAGGACACTGTCCACGGGCGGACCGAAGACCGCGACGCGAGTGCCGGCCGGCAGGAGGAGGCGCCGTCATGCTCCGTGAGGTGACCCTGGCGCGAGCACAGGGACTCTTCGATCTCCTGGGCGGCCTGTGGCCGGCTCGTCTCGCTCAGAAGTCCGAGCTGGTCTACGGCCCCAAGGCCGACGGGCGGCTGCAGAAGACGAGCGGCGCTCTCCTCGCTTCGGCGGGGATCAGCATGCTGCCGGCAGGCGCCGACCCGGAGGGCATGCTCCACGCCCGCCGCACCGGTATCGGCACAGCGATGACGTTCCTGGCCATCGGCCTGATCTACGTCCCGCGTCGGCGAATCCCCGCAACGTATCTCTTGGACGCCGCCAAGGAAACGGCATGGCTGATGGCCTGGTGGCGTGGGGGGAGCTGCCAGGCTGGCAAGAGGGGAGCGCCTGAGCAACGCGGCTGCCGAAACCCCCAGCGGCCCGCCGGCCCTGGCCCCTCGTCCCCCGTTATGTTTTTCGCGGTCCTGCAATGGGGCCGCTGGCCTCCGGGCCCGGTATGACTGTGTCCCCTCTGTCGAACGGATGACCTGGGGGGTGGTGTCGCCGGGCCCGGCAGGTGCCGTCGGAGACGCTGATGAGAGACCCGGCCACCGTCCGGTCCGGCGCAATGCCGGGCAGATACGTGGGCGGCAGGTCTGCATAACGTGGATGCGCGAGCACGGTGCCACCGCCGAGGCCGGCACGGTCAACACCTGCGGAAGGTTGCGATGTTAGACACCGAAGGCATAGGCGTCTTCCTCGGGATGGACGTCGGCAAGACCGCCCACCACGGCCACGGGCTCACCCCGGCCGGGAAGAAGGTCTTCGACAAGCCGATGCCCAACAGCGAACCGAAGCTGCGGGCCGTCTTCGACAAGCTCAAAGCCAAGTTCGGCAGCGTCCTGGTGATCGTGGACCAGCCCGCCTCGATCGGGGCTCTCCCGCTGACCGTCGCCCGCGACGCCGGCTGCGAGGTCGCCTATCTGCCCGGACTGGCGATGCGGCGGATCGCCGACCTGTATCCGGGGGAGGCGAAGACCGACGCGAAGGACGCGGCGGTGATCGCGGACGCGGCCCGCACCATGCCCCACACCCTGCGTTCACTGGAGCTGACCGACGAGATCACCGCCGAGCTGACCGTCCTGACCGGCTTCGACCAGGACCTCGCCGCCGAGGCCACCCGCACCAGCAACCGGATACGCGGCCTGCTCACCCAGTTCCACCCGTCGCTGGAGCGCGTGCTCGGACCGCGACTGGACCACCCCGCCGTCACCTGGCTCCTGGAGCGCTACGGATCCCCGGCCGCACTGCGCAAGGCCGGCCGCCGCAGACTCGTCGAGGTAATCCGGCCCAAGGCCCCGCGCATGGCCGACAGGCTGATCGACGACATCTTCAACGCCCTCGACGAACAGACCGTCGTCGTCCCCGGCACGGGCACCCTCGACGTGGTCATCCCCTCGCTGGCCCGCGCGCTCGCCGCGGTCCACGAACAGCGCCGAGCCCTGGAAACCCAGATCAACACCCTGCTGGAGGCCCACCCTCTTCACCCGGTCCTGACCTCGATGCCCGGAGTCGGAGTCAGGACCGCCGCCGTCCTGCTGGTCACCGTCGGCGACGGGACCGGCTTCCCCACCGCCAGCCACCTCGCCTCCTACGCCGGCCTCGCCCCCACCACCAGGTCGTCAGGGACCTCGATCCACGGCGAACACGCACCCAGAGGCGGAAACCGGCAGCTCAAACGCGCCATGTTCCTCTCCGCCTTCGCCTGCATGAACGCCGACCCCGCCTCACGCACCTACTACGACCGGCAACGAGCACGCGGCAAAACCCACACCCAAGCCCTCCTCCGACTCGCCCGCCAACGCATCAGCGTCCTCTTCGCCATGCTCCGCGACGGCACCTTCTACGAATCCCGACCCCCCACCGTCACCCTCGCCGCATAACCACCCCAAACAACCCAAACCCGGCACCGCACCCTTGACGAAGGACATAGAGACACCCCCCCCGACTGCGGGACCTGGGCTGGAGGTATGGGCGTGCAGTGTGAGAGCTGCGGCCGCGTGCTACCGCCGACGAGGCGGGGCAGTACACCGCTGCCCCGCCGCAGGGGCCGCACCTGCGGGGCGGCGGGAGGGGATCGACTCGCCCCCTGTCGGACTACTCGGTGCGCAGCGCCGTCGCCGTACGGGCCCTGGCGGCCCAGCCGGCCGGGACCAACGCGCCCAGCACCGCGATCGCGACCCCGCCCAGTCCCAGCAGGAGCAGCTCGACAGGCTCGTACACCTCGAGGACCGCCGACGGCTACCGGGTGACCCCCCGTATCCCCCGGAGCGCCGCATGACCAGGGCACTACGCGCGGTCATCGCCGACGACCAGGCCCTCGTACGCACCGGTTTCAAGATGATCCTGACCGCGGACGGCATCGAAGTGACGGCCGAGGCCGCCGACGGGGCCGAAGCCGTCGCAGCGGTCCGCCGCACCCGGCCCGACGTCGTCCTGATGGACATCCGGATGCCGCAGATGGACGGCATCGAGGCCACCAGGCGCATCGTCGGCGACGACCAGGCCCAAACGCGGGTCATCATCCTCACCACCTACGACCTCGACCACTACGTCTACGCCGCACTCACAGCCGGCGCCAGCGGATTCCTGCTCAAGGACGTCAGCCCCGAACACCTGGTCGCCGCCCTACGCCTGGTACAGACGGGCGACGCTCTCCTCGCGCCCACGATCACCCGCCGCCTGATCGAGCGCTTCGCCCCTCACCACGAACCACAGCCCCCAGCCCACCGCGACCTGTCCGCCCTGACCCCCCGCGAGCTCGAGGTACTCCGCCTGCTCGCAACGGGCCTCAGCAACGCCGAACTCGCCTCCCGCCTGTTCCTCAGCCCCACCACGGTCAAGACCCACGTAGCCCGCATCCTGTCAAAACTGAACCTACGCGACCGAGTCCAAGCCGTCGTCTACGCCTACGAAACAGGCCTGATCACCCCACCCCAGCCCCCCACCCGATCCCCGGGTGGTGGCGGTCGAAGGCAGGGGATCCGGGACGGACACGGGGGAGGGTGACGAAGTTGTGCCGCGGCGGGGGCAGGAGGTCGCCCATTCCAGGGAGCGGCCGTACCCCAGGGGGCCTCGACCTGGACTCCCGTAGCGCTCTTGGCGGTCTTCCGCACGTGGTAGGAGAACGGCATGGTCTGACATGCCGAGAACGAAGGAGCCGATGGTGGAGACCGTGTTGCGGGCGGTGCATCCGTCGGCGGCCAGGTAGTCGGCGTACCGGCGTGGCAGGCCCTCGGCTCCGAGCCAGTGCTCCACGACGAAGGCGGCGGGGAAGCCGGTGTACGGAGTCCAGCAGAAACTGCGCGGTACGGGGAGTGCGGCCGGCTGCTGCCACAGGGCGAGGACAAGCGCACCGTGGACCTGGTCCGGTCCGGGCCCGGCTTCTTCCGCCGCCGCAGCTGAACGCGACGCACGCACCCTGGGCAAGCCCAAAGGGAGCCTGGGCAAGCCACCCCCGAACAGCTTGCCCACCCCGGCCGGAGGCGCTCCGGCCCGGCGGCGTCGCATGCGCCGACGGGTGCTGGTCATCGGCTGGCAACCCCAGTTACGGCCGTGGGGCTCTTGGCGCTCGCGGTGGACCCGCCGGGCGCTGGCTACGTCGTAGCGGGCGGGTGGTTCGCCCACGGCGTGTGGGATGTAGTGCACCACCGCACGGGCAAGGTCGTGCCGCGGGCCAGCGGTGTGGACCGGTCCAGGGCTTCGTCGCCTTCCCGCAGAACGACTGGGACGCCGTCGTCAACGGCCTCACTCTGCCTCGGAGCTCCGGCTCGGTCGAAGGCCACGTTGCGCGGATCGACCGCGTCGATGCTCACGACCGCGTGGAAGCTCTCCGCCTCGAAGGGCAGGGCGTGCGCCTCCGCCCATAACGTCCTCACCTCGTCGCTGATCCCCGCCTCGGCGAATACGGCGGCGGCATCCTTGGCCGGGATCCACCAGTCGGCGGCAATGACGTCCACACCGAACTCGCGGGCGAGGCATACGGAAGAGGCGCCCTTACGTGGAGCCGAGGTACAGGACCCTCACCCCGGGGCGCAGATCGAGGTCCCCGGCCAAGTCTTCCAAGAGCCACCACGGGCGGCTGTGCAAGGACGGGGGAGGGGCGGACTTCCCACGCGCAGCCAGGTCGGCCGGACGGAGGCGGAGGCGGATGCGGATGCCGTGGTCAGGTGGTGGTGATGTGGGTGAGGGCGGCCTCCAGTCGGCGTACGGCGGCTTCGGCGTCTTGGTATTGCTGCACGCTGGGCGGGATGGCGCCGAAGGCGGTGCCGTCTTCGGCGGGGAGGGCGCGCCAGTGCAGGACGGGGGCGAGGGGGGTGCAGGCTGCGCCGAGGAACCAGGCGAGGCGACCGTGGACGCGCGCCAGGGACAATGCGAGGGCGGCGAGGGCTTCCCGCAGCCGCGCGAGCCGGTCGATCACCGCCAGCGCCTCTTGCACGTGGGGCGGCCCGACGGCGCTGCTCAGGTCGTCGGCTGTCTTCCCGGCGACCACCCGCTCGGTGGCCGTCATTTCCCACACCCGGTCCCGGATCTGCCGCTCGGCTTCTTCAGCGAGCCCCGCGATGATCGTCCGCATCTCCACACCCGTGACCCTAATGCCGACGGCCGCCTCGTGTGGAGCGCGCCGTCGGCCAAGAGGTGAGCCCCGAGAGCGGGGAGTCGGACGAACTCGCGAGGCATCTCCCGCCATTGAGCACTCGACCGGAACCGCCAGATCACCCCTCGAACTGCTCCCGCAACCGCTCCGGGTACGGGCCGTACCTACCGATGGGCAGATACGGCTCGATGAACTTCCACAGGGAGTTGCCTGCGTGTCACGATCGCAGTCCTACCGGCTTCCGCTCCGCCAAGAGGACAGAACCCAGGAACTGATCACGGCATGACACAGGCCCTGGGGCAGGAAGCCTTGACCAAACCCCGGCGCCGCCGGGGACGCATCTGAGTTGGCGGCGATCACTTCCCTGCGGATCGGGCGGGTGAGCGGCGCCGCGAGGTTTCTTGTGTCTGGTAACTCCGCGGCCTTCGCCGAGGCAGTCCCGCTCCAGGCGGTTAATGTCCGGTTTCGGGGTACGGCCCGACATCGGCGAACCGGCGGATCCGGTCCTGTTCGCAGGTCTCGTCGGAGGCGTCGAAGTGCCGTACCTGGTTCCACCAGCGGTCGTGGTCGTAGCCCTCGCAATGGTTGAACTCATGGGCCGTACTGCGTAGCCGCTGCCACTCCCGCACGATCGCGGCCCGCTGCCACATCCGTGGCCGCTCCACCGCGAGGAGCGTGTACAGGAGCTCGGCCGAGTCGCAGACCAGGATGAGCAGAGACCGCATCGCGAGTGACGTCTCACCGGTCTCCCCGACCTCCTTGTACACCCGCCCCAACTGGACGTTGAGGAACGTCTCCAAGGCGCGGACGTCCTCGGGTCTGAGATCTTCGGCGTAGATGAGGGGGCGCTCGGACGGCGGGGTGGTCATGTAGGCGGGTTCTCCCTTCCTGCGGTGCCAGCCGGATCAGCTCCGGTGACGCTGAGCAACTCTACGGAGAGGTGGCCGGCCTCGGGACTGGTGGGCTCGCATGTAGAGGTGTCGCGTATTCGCCGTGCGGTTTCGGCGGCTGATCACTGACTGTCACCGGTGACGGTGGTCCATCGCGAGTCGATGCGGCCCAGCCATGCGTCTTGATCGTCGGCCAGTGGCTGCTTCAGGGGAAGTGGGAGGAACCGGCAGGCGAACGTGAGGCCGGCGTCGTCTCCGTCGCCGTGGACGTGATGCTCCCACGCATCGGGGGTGTCCGCGGGTGCCTGGAGGTAGAAGAAGCCGGTTCGCCGTGGCTGACCCGTGTCGGGGTGGGGCTTCTCCTCCACAGTGAGTTGCCGGTCCACGGTGGCTGTCAGCAGACCGGTCTCCTCGACGACCTCTCGAAGAACCGCGTCTTCCGGCCCTTCGCCCGGCTTGACTCCTCCCGCAGGGACCTGGGTGCCGGCCTCCGGCATACCGACATGGTCGAACACCAGCAGCTCGGGGACGGCGCGCTGCCGGATCACGTATGCGGCGACACGGATTCTGGGTCGGGTCATCCCGGCATTGTGTCCGTCATCGGCGCCGTTCGTGATCGCCGGGGGCGTATCGGCTCCAGGTTCCGCCCGCTTCCGTAGCCGCGTGGCGGTCTTGTCGTGGTAGTCAAGCGCCTTCGCGATGACGGGGACGGAGGCCTGCGGGACGCTGTGAAGGGACGCCGATCTCGCGCAGGTGGGCCTGCAGGCTGACCGGGTTCACCGGCTGCCCGGGCTGACGGCCGGGGAAGAGCCATCGGGCACTTCTGCTGCTGGCGCAGGGCAGGCGCTGGTGGGAGCGGACGTAGGCACGCAGCAGGTCGGCGACGGGCTCGGGAGGGGCGACGGCGGATCTCCCAGCCGGACGGCGATGACGGTCCCGTCATCGGTGATGTCGTCGATGGTGAGGCAAACGATGCGGCTGACAGGCTGGGCGTAGAGGAGAACGAGCGCAGCAACGACGCGGCTCCGCAGCGGCAGGGAGTCGTCGTTGAGGACCCGCCGGAGCATGGCGAGGCGGGGCATCCGGCCCATCTTCATGCACCAGCGCAGGAACGTCTGGGCAGGGCGCCGGGTGGCCGGCTTCTCGGTGTGCCAGCCGCCGAGGTCGGCCTGCCGGCAGTGTTCGATGGTGCGGCCTCGGTCGGCGAGCCAGATAATGAGGGCTTCGGCCTGGGTGGTCTCCTGCTTGGCCTGGTGGGTCTGGGAGCGTCCAGTGGCCCCTTCGCCGCCGCGGCCCGCAGGCGACGCATCTGGTGCCAAGGGGCGAAGTGCCGGAGAAGCCGGTTGTGTTCGGGGTCCTCGATGACGGCGAGCCGTTCGGTCAGCCAGCGCTGGTGGAGCATGAGCTGTCGTAGTCGCGGCGGGCCTTGCGCTGTGCCGGGACCGCCGGAGCGTCCGGGGCGCCGTCGAGTTGCCGCGTACGAGGCGGAACATCTCGAAGACGTGCGGGGTGTCCCGGGTCGGGCGTAGTCGAGGAGCGCGCGGAACTTCGGGCGCTGGAGGGGGTGGAGGCGGCTGGAGGTGCCCGGGTACTCCTCGAAGACGACTGGGTCCTCGTTCCCGGCCTCCTCCAGGACGAGGTCCTGCCGGGCGGTGGACTGCTGGTCGGTCGAGACCCGCTTGTAGATCAGGCTTGTCATTGGGGTCCCTTCCGTACGGAGGATCGGCCCCTGTCTGTCGTCAAACCCTGTCGGCAATCACCGTCGGATCTGATTGGATTCGGGCCGCCGTGAACCCCCGGATTGCGCGGGTTCATTGGCCGCGTCCGCCATCTGGTCGTTTTGCGCGAGCGAGTCGATCACCGGTCGTCAGACCTCACCGAACGCGAGTTCGCTCGCAGAACCCGTTCTCATTAGAAAGTGGGACTGATCCCTTTTTGAGACGTGCCCTGCTCACGGGCGTTGTTCATCGGTTCGCCGAACCACTGGTGCAGCGCGGCTCGCAGACCGCTGACGTCGTTCGGTTCTGTTCCGGTCCATGCTATGTGGCAGTCGGGGCGTAGCAGCAGGCCTGTCGCGCTCGTGCCGTCGGCCTTGCCGCTGATGACATCGACCCGGTCGTGCCAGGGCTGCGCGGCCTCGGCGAAGTCGCCGCTCAGGTCCAGCAGCAAGGGGCGGGCGGTGGTGGTGAAGTCGGCCAGCCGGCGGGCGCCCTCGGTGGTGCCGGCGAGCGGCACAGGCCGCGGTGGGCTTCGGCATGACGGCGCGGGCCGCGCCAGCTGGGAGGATGACGGTGGTCGCGCTTCCGGCGTACCCCAGGTCGAGTTGCAGCGAATACCGCATTCCGATTGTTCCCTGCGCCGGGGGCACGTAGCGTCGCGATCATGGAAACACTCACCGGAACCACCACCGATCAGGCGCCGGCAAACCCAGCCGCCACCGACGAGATGCTGGCAACTCAGCCAGTCGGTTATTGGACCGGCCTGACCCACACGACCGTCACCCGGCATCTGCGCGACGCCATGGCCAAGGTCGACGTCACGCAGCCGCAGTACTGGGTACTCAACCGCGTGAACGTCGGTCCCACGGCGCCGAGCCGCGAGGAGACCATCGCGCAACTGGCGCACCTTGCCGACGGGCCGCACGAAATCGCCAGAGTCATCGACCAGTTGCTCCACCGCGAATGGCTCCGGATCAGCGACGGGCAGCGCCTGCACCTGACAGATGCCGGGGAGGCCGCCAGAGTGCGACTCCGTGATCTGGCGACCGAGATACGCGCCGTGGTCCACCAGGGCGTCAGCGACGAAGAGTACGTGGCCGCACTCAAGGTGCTACGCAAGATGGTGGCCAATGTCGAGGGTGACGGGACTCCTGGTAACCCGTCCTGATCTTGCAGCCTCATAAGGGACCCAGATGGGAACGGGTACGGCCACCGCGCGATCAGCGGTTGGTGTGTGGACAAACGAAGATCGTTCGGTGACCGTGAGCGACAGCGTGGACCCTGCCCGCTGGCAGATGATGTTCGACCAGGTCGTGGCCCGGATCGCGGGCCACCGCGGCCCAGTTGAGCCGAGAGTGAGTGCCCGTGCCTATCTGCTCGGGCTGCTGTCGCACGTAGAGCGGAAGAACTGCTGGCAGTTGGCTGAACAGGCTGGTCATGTCCGGCCAGGGGCCCATGCAGCGGCTGCTGCGCTACGCCCGCTGGGACGCCGACGCCGTCCGGGACGGTGTTCCAGTGCGGGAAGTTCATGATCTCACGCAGATCGTGCTCTGGTGGCCCGACCGAAGTCCAGGGCCCGGCCGCGGCGCTCCAAACGCCAGGCCTGGAGCACCGGCTCGATCAACTCCCAGCGGGCATCGGACAGATCACCCGGGTACGGGCGTCGGGTCGGCATGCTTCCGGCGTACTGCTGCGGAGCGAATGCGCCCAGGCGCACGGCGACGCCAGCGGAAGCGCGCGACAGCGAGGACCGGCGTCCTGGGATGAGACATGAACACGCCTCATCCCGTCCCACTCAACACCCCAGCCGACCCACAGACCCCAAACACACCTTTCATATCTTCGTGCCACCATCCCGCACTCCAGGAATCGCCCTATATGAAGGCAGTGCAGACGAAAAAACGACCTCTCAGGTGTTCGTTGCGGCGATCGACATGGCCAGGCCGTCAGTGAGCCATCGATGCGCCACGGTCATGTTCAGGACGCGCCCGGCCGTAGCAGTGCCGACCAGGGCCCAATACCGCTCGAGTCGTGGGTCGAAGCCGGATGACCGTGACACCAATCCGTGGAGGCGTGCGCGGAAGGCGGGGGTGTCCGACTCGCGGCGGGCTCGCGCGTGGGCGGACACGAACGCGTCCACCGCGTCGCCGGCACCGGGCGGCAGGCCCTGGGCCAGAGCGGCGGCCGTCAGCGCGGCGGCTTCGTCGATCTCCGCGTAGAAGGCCGGGCCGTCCCTCATCTCTTCGTCGTGGTCCTGGGTCCAGCGGGTGAAACCGGCCGTGGAAATGAGCAGGTGCAGCTCGGCGTAGGCCAGGGCCGAGGCGGGGACGGGGTCTTGCGGTGGGGCGGGGGCCAGCATGGCGACCATGATGTCGAGTCGAGGCTTGGGCATGGCCGCGGACAGCTCGCGGTACCAGTGATCAGTGAGCGTGCGGTGCGCCTCCGGGAGCCGCTGCACGCGGGAGAGTATCTCCAGGCGCCGGAGCCGTTCCTCGCCCGGGCAGTCGTCCAGTGCCTTGAGTGTGGCCTCGCGCCACCGCAGTTCGGTCAGTCGTTCCTGCACCGCTTCGAGCTCGGTCGCCACCAGTTCGCCGAGTGTGCACTCCCCCGTGACCACCTGCGTGATCGTTGCGATCGGGGTGTCCAGCGCGCGCAGGCGTCTGATGAGCCGGATGCGCTCCCACGCCTCGGGGCCGTAGCGCCGATGACCGCCGGTGCTGCGAGCGGCCACCGGCAGCAGACCGCTGTCGGAGTAGTAGCGGAGCGTTTTGACGGGAAGGCCCGTTGCGGCAGCGAGTTCACCGATGCTCCACGTGTCTTGCGTCACAGTCCCTTGAACCTCCAGTGCGCGGGAGGTTCTAGCGTATTGATCGCCAGCGGGTCAGTCCGCACCGTTCTCGCAGCTCAGGTGTCGTGCCGTCTTGCGTGGACCGGTGTGGCCGCGTGCCACGGCGTCCCTTGGCGTCCCTTGGCGTCCCGTCCCGTTTCCGACCAAGAACGGTGGTACTCATGCCCCCGACCACGTCACCGCGTCCGTACCGAAAGGCCGCGCTCCGCGTGACACTCCTCCCCCTGCTGTGCGCGGTGACGCTGGTGTCGGCCACCGCCGCACCCGCGGCCGCCGCAGGCCCCGGGTTCCCCGACTCCGACAGGCAGGACCGTACGGTCGTACGGACGGAGCAGGGCCTGGTACGCGGCATGTCCCACGGCTCGTACACCACCTTCGACGGCATCCCGTACGCCGCGCCGCCGACCGGACCGCTGCGCTGGCGTGCCCCCGTCCCCGCCGCTGCATGGCAGGGTGTCCGGGACGCGACGAGGCCGGCTGAACGCTGTGTGCAGATGCCGCCACCCGGTGCGGGCGGGGTCATCGGCTCGGAGGACTGCCTCTACCTCAACGTCACGGTGCCGGCGGCCGAGCCGGCTGCGAGGAAGCGGCCCGTGATGGTGTGGATGCACGGCGGTGCGTTCCTGGGCGGTTCCGGCAGTGACTACAGCGCCGAACGGCTCGCGGTCCAGGGTGACGCCATCGTCGTCACGGTCAATTACCGGCTGGGGATCTTCGGCTACTTCGGCCACTCCGGGTTGGGCGCCGCCCCGCCGTTCGGCCTGGCGGACCAGCAGGCCGCCCTGCGCTGGGTACGGGCGAACGCGGCGCGTTTCGGCGGCGATCCGCGCAGTGTCACGCTGTTCGGTGAGTCCGCGGGCGCCCTCGGCATCTGTGCCCACCTCACCTCGCCGACAGCCGCAGGACTTTTCCAGAGGGCCGTCCTCCAGAGCGGTTCCTGCCTCACGTCGTTCCCGCGCGGCGCACTCGCCCCCGGAACACCGGCGTACGAGCCGTTTGCCGCACAGGCCGATGTCCAGACGGCCGGTGCCGAAGCCGCCCGGCACCTGGGCTGCACGGCGGGCGGCGGGGACGAGGTTCTGGCGTGCCTGCGCGGGCAAAGCACGGATCGTCTCGCCACCGCGCAGCTGATGCAGTCCTTCAACCGGCCCGCCTTCGGCAACGGGCTGCTGCCCGTTGCTCCTGCCCAGGCGCTGGCGTCGGGACGCTTCCACCGCCTGCCGGTCATCCTGGGCACCAACCGCGATGAGATGCGGATGTTCGTCGGCCTGTCGCTCGCCGCGTTCCCGATCCGCACCGAGGACGACTACCGAGCCCGCTTGGCGGAAGCCTTCGGGGCCGCGGCCCCGGCCGTCGAGGCGCGGTATCCGGCAGCACACCATCCCTCTCCCGCGCTGGCCTGGGCCTCGGTGCTGACCGATCGGTCCTTCACGTGCACCACGCTGACAGCCGGCCAGTCCATCGCGGCACGCGCCCCCGGCCTTCCTCTCTATGGCTACGAGTTCAACGATCCACACGCTCCTGTCCTCTCCGGCCTGCCGGCGAACCCGGACTTCCCCTACGGCGCGGCGCACGGCTTCGAGATGCCGTTCCTATTCACCCCGTTCCCCACCGAACGACCGCTGGACGACGGCCAGCGCGCCCTGTCGGACCGGATGGTCGGCTACTGGACGAACTTCGCACGCACCGGAAACCCGAACACCACCGACGCCCCGCTATGGCCCGCCCTCCGCGCTTCGTCACCTCACGCGCCGTCGGTGCAGTCGCTGGGTCCGGAACCGGGCGGGATCCACCCTGTCGACGCGTATTCCGCACACCAATGCTCGTTCTGGGACCGCCTGTCTCAGTGAGCCGCCCGCGCGGGGGTCCGTCCTCACATCAATCCTGCTCTGGGCAATGTCAATGTAAAGACGGATCCCTGGCGATTCTTCTCGGATCTCCTGACGTGGGTGTGTGCACGACGACACGGTGTGCGCGAGGCCAAAGAGCTTTTGTCCCGTAGATGGCGTTTGCTCTCGGTCTGGATGGTTGGCTGCTATGGGGTGACTGCGGTGTCTGGCTGCTCTGTGGCAGATGCGGCTGTTGACGGCGGTTGTCGGTCCGTTTCGGCCCCTTCGCTCCTGTCTGTTCCCAAGGCGCCCCCGCTCACCCCTGTTTGCGCCCTGTCTGGAGGTGTCGGCCGACGGTAGTACCGAAACGTGCGCCAACAACAACGGCCCTCCGGAGCGGCCGAGTGACCTGTCCGATGCCCGGTGGGAACTGCTGGGACCGATGCTGTCGGCCTGGCGGGCCGAGCGGAGAGGGAAGGGCCTGGACGTCGGCCGTCCGCCCGAGCACGACCTTCGCTGGATCATGGACGCGGTCCTCTATGTCGACCGCATAGGGATCGCCTGGCGGTACCTGCCGCACGACTTCGCACCGTGGAAAACCGCCTACGGGTACTTCGCAGCCCCGCCGGCCGCAGGTCCGTCCCCGGTCCGGCACGCTCGCCCCGGTGTCGAACCGCTCGGCCGCAGCCGAAGGGGTGGCCCCGAGGACCATCTGCGCCATCGCTGCGGCCGCCCGGGAGGCCGTCCCGCAGTAAGGCGGTCGATCCGATGGCTCCATAGACCGGGCCTGTGCAGGCCGGAAACACGGCCGGGCCGACCCTGCCGCTCCCCATAGGACCGGGCTATGGACGCATCGGTCCGTCCCCCCTGGGCAGCGGATGCGTACTGCTGCGTGCCCGTCACGCCGCCTCCACCGCCGTTACCCGGAGCCGGTGACGCGGTCTGATCACATGTCTTGGACTGACTGATCTGGTTGTCGTTGCCCACCACGTTGTTCTGCAGGCCGCACACCAACGGCGACAGCAGGTCGCCGAGCAGTCCGTCCGCCTGCGCAGTGCCCGCGCCGGTCATGGCCAGTACTACCGCGCCCACCAGCGCTGCCGCGGTCCGAGACATCGTCCTCACGCCGTGCTGCCGTCGTTGTCGCCCAGGCCGTCTGGCCGGAGACGTCTATGAGGAACTGCGGCACCCACCAGCGATCAACATGCCTGCTCAGCCGTTTGGCCCTGAAGCTCCACCGGCGGCGGAACCGGCCGGAGTGGGCAAGCCGCCGTCCGAGGGTGACCTTCGGCTACGGCAGACCACAGCCATCACTGTGATGGGCCGTTGTCCTTGCCGTTGCCCGGTCGTGCGGTGGAGCAAAGGGCCTCGTTCACGAGCTCCTCCATGTGCTTCTGCGTCGCCTTCCCCGGCTGCGTGGTGACGGCGACGTGGACGGCGTGGCCGTCCTCGGTGACGCCGCCCCGGGTCTCGTAACCCGTCATGCTGCCGCCGTGCCCCCAGTACACCTCGTCGTTGCAGGAGAGCGGTGTGCTGACCAGGCCGAGGCCGTAGCGGGCGCCGTCGGCGAAGGGGTGGCCGGCGCGGATCGTGGTGCGCATCTGTTCGAGCTGTGGCTTCGCAACGAGGCGGCCGCCCAGGAGCTCGGAGTAGAAGCGGTTGAGGTCGGAGTTGGTGGACACCAGTTGCCCCGCCGCCCAGGCCCAGGAGGGGTCCCATTCGGTGGCGTCGACGAAGGGCGCGCCCGCGGAATCCCGGTGGTAGCCCTTGGGGTGGCGCTCGCGGATCAGCAACTCACCGGGGGCGGGGAAGTAGGTGTGACGCAGCCCAGCACGCCGGATGACGCGTTGGTCGATCTCCACGGCGAGGGGGCGTCCGGTGACCTCCTGCACGAGGAGTCCGGCGACCAGGTAGTTGGTGTTGCTGTACTTCCAGCCCTCCCCGGGTTCGAAGTCGGCCTTGTGCCGGAGGGCGAGGTCGAGGAGTTCGCGGGGCTCGTAGTGACGGATGTCGTCGCTCAGGTAGTCGACGTAGTTGGGGAGCCCGCTGGTGTGCTGGAGGAGTTGGCGGACGGTGATGCGGCCACCGTCGATGCCGTCCCCGTGCACGAGACCCGGCAGGTAGGCATCGACGTGGTCGTCGAGCTTCACCTTGCCCTCGGCGACGAGTTGCAGCACGACCACGGCCGTGAACGTCTTGGTGTTGCTGCCGATGCGGACCTGACCGTCGCGGGGGGCCACGGAACCGGTGGCGATGTCGCCGACGCCCGCGGCGTAGGTACGGGTGCGCCCCTTGCCGTCCGAGACACTGGCCAGGGCGGCGGGCATGCCGTCCGAGCGCACGAGTGCGTTCAGAGCCTGCTGCAGGCTGCCGTCCCGGTCGGCGGTAGGCGCTGCCGCGGCAGGCGGTACTGCGGCGGCCGCCAGGAACACGCCCACGACCACTGCGGCCGCTCCCGGCACAACTTTGCGCCGTAGCCTCCGCCGCCGTCCCGAGGGGCGGAACCGCTCCTCCGTCTGATCACGCACGTGCCACCATCTCCCCTGCACTGGAGCGGCCTTCCGGAAAGCGCTGGCGGCCGCTGGATCGCTTCGCCGGGGACAGCTCCCCGGCCCGTACCAGCATTTCCGCGAAAGCGGCGCTCGGCGATCCTGCCAACCGCCGGGTGGCGGGTAGGGCAATCCCCCGGACAGTGGAGGAGCGGCCAGGCGTGCTGATCGATCGGTCAGTCGGGCGTGTGGCGCGTACGTTTGTACAGATGGGGGTCCTCGGCGGTTGGTCGGAGCCCCGCCGGGAGCCTTCGCCGCGCCCCGCCCGATCCGGGACGAGCGCGCGCCCGTTCCACCTCTCCTTTTCGCTCCCTTCCGCATACGACACCCCGTCAAGCCGGAGGAAGGCTGATCGTGCGAACTGCCCTCCCATGGCTTGCCGACAGGTGCTCGCTCGGAGTGAGAAGCGTCAGACGGGCCGCACTGGGTTCGGTCGTGGCAAGTATCGCGATCACCGGGACCGGTGGAATCGTCCGCGTCACCGGCTCCGGTCTCGGTTGCGACGGAGCACGGCCGGACGACGCCACCCTGTACCTGCCGTTCAACCTGTACGCCCCGCAGCAGCAGGAGACGCACGGCCGACTACGCAGGAGGCTCGCCCCCGCACTCCTGGCCCGGGTGGAGCGGCTGGTGAACGACCACGCGGCGGCGGAGGGGCGGGCGAACCCGTTCCACTGGGCGGCGGCCAAGCTGGTCCACGGCGGAGGGGCCCTCACCCTCTACACCTCGGCTGCGGCGGTGGAGGCGGCCCGGACGGCCCGGTACCCTGCGCGACCCCACTCGGGCCCCTTCCGCTCACCGCGTAGCCGCGCCGACGAGGCGTCCGCCAGGCACGCTGGTCGACGAACTACGCTCGCTCTGTCAGAGGCGTTGGTCTTGGACGCGGAGAGGCCTGCCCGCCGGGTCCGCCGCCTTGCGGGCGCATCACCTCCGTCGGCGGCACCACCCGCTGGAACAGCTCCCACAACTCGTCGGGGATCGTGTCGCTCGTGTGCTCGCGTCGGCCGTCTCCCCAGCATCCCAGATCGGACCCTTCTCGTAGGGTCTGCCTGTGGGATTGAACGCCGTAGGAGGGGCCCTTTGGAGGAGGGTGAGGCCACGCGCCTTGCGGAGGAGTTCGGGCGTGGCTTGACCGAGCGCTGGGATGAGTGGGCCTTTGAGCTCGGCCTGTGGGCGACTCCGGCTGTCACAGGCATGTTCGGCTTCACCTGGCACCCCACCGCAAAGGACGAGGAAGGGCGTCCGGTCCGAGTCGGCGGACACTGGCCAATCCTTGTCGATCAGGACACCGGCTCATGCCGACTCGTCCAGGGGCCGCACGAGTTCGCGGTCCTCAGAGGCACGTCGGCGGTTCGCAATGCCCGCTCGGCCGCCGCCCGTAGTCAGCGGCCGCCCAGGTAGATGCAGGCCGCTGCGGCAGGCTGCATCGTCGGCCTCCGCAATGATGGTAGAGGCGGTCGAGGATGGCGGTGGCCAGGACCTCGTCGCCGAACACCTGTCCCCAGTCGCTGAAGGTCTTGTTCGAGGTCAGGATGATCGAGCCCTTTTCGTATCGCTTTGAGATGACTTGGAAGACCACATTCGCCTCGGTGCGCGCGAGGGCTGGTAGCCGACCTCGTCCAGAACAGGGACGGCCGGCCGTAGGTAGCTGCCGAGTTTGCTGGTCGGGCGTTCTGTGGAGTCGGCGGCGGTGAGGTTGCGGACCATGTCGTCGAGGCTGGTGACATGGATTCAGTACCCGAGCGGAATCGGCCCCACCGGTTCGGCGTGGCCGCGCGTGTCTCGCGACGTCGCGGGTGTAGCTGTGGAGCGTGGCGCGCAGGCGGTGGCTCAGAGGGAGGCACCGGCACAGAGCGGCGTTTGGCCACGGGCGCTCGGACGGGGCGGGATGCGACGTTCCTCCGCGGCGGATTTGGGCACCCGCTTGGTGCCCAGTGATCACCTCCTGAGGAGAGCCCGGATGACCAAGGTCCTGGTCCTACACAGCGTCAGCATCGTGAGGTCGGCCCTCGCCGCTCTGCTGAGATCCGAAGGCGGCTTCGACGTCAGCTGTGACAGCTGGCGGACCTGTGCGCGGCGGGGTGGGTCCTTACGCCCGGACGTGACGGTCGTCGACCTCGACTGTCCGGGCGCGTCGGCCGCCCTCGAGGCCGGCACCGCTACCGGCTCCGCCGGTCCACTGCCCGAGCTGCCGCCTGCGCTGCTGATGCTGGCTACGCCGGGGGCGCCCGGCTCGCTGCGGCGGGGCGTCCGGGCCGAGGCCCGCGGCTACGTGGACAAGGACGGGTCGCCCGGTCGGCTGGTCCGGGCGGTGCGCAAGGTCGCCGCCGGGGAGCGGTTCGTCGACGCCTCCCTGGCGTCGGCCCTCCTCGACGCCGGCGACGTGCCGCTGAGCCCGCGCGAACTGAGCGTGCTGGCCCGGGCCGCCGAGGGCGACTCCGTCGCGGAGATCGCGTACGCCCTGCACCTCGCCAGCGGCACGGTGCCCAACTACATGGCCGCCGTGAAGCGCAAGGCCGGCGCCCGCAACCGGATAGACGCGATCCGGATCTCCCGGCAGGCCGGCTGGGTCTGAGGCGTCGGGGCCAAGGGCACCGGCCCGTTCACCCCTGCGCGTCCCACCCTCCCACGAGATCGCGGTAGAGGGGCGAGCGGGCCGGGAGGTCGGCGTGCGTGCCGTGGACCGCGCGGGTGCCGTCGAGGACGAGGACCCGGTCGGCGCGGGCCGCCGAGGAGATGCGGTGGGCCACCACGACGAGGGTTCCCGGGCGTCGGGCGAGCGCCCGTTCGGCGCGCTCCTCGGCCTCCGGGTCGAGGTGGCAGGTGGCCTCGTCGAGCAGCAGCAGCGGCGCGGGGGAGAGGTACGCCGCCGCGAGGGCCAGCTGCTGGCGCTCGCCCTGGGACAGCCGGGACGGATCGACCGGCGCGTCCGGGCCTCCCAGCCGGTCCACCAGCCCGTCCACGCCGAGGGCGGACAGGGCGCGTTCCAGCCGCTCTTCCGGCACCGGCCCCGGGGACAGGTGGCCGAGGTTCTCCCGGACGGAGCCCGTGAAGACGTAGGCCTGCTGCGGCAGCAGGGTCCGCCGGGGGTCCGGGCCCCGGGCGGGACGGCGGCCGGCCGGGGCACCGGCCAGCAGCACGGTGCCCCGGTCGGGTGGCAGGCCCGGCCAGGAGCGCGGCCAGGGTGGACTTGCCGATGCCGCTCGGTCCGACGACGGCGAGGTGCTCCCCCTCGTGCAAGCGGTGGTCGCCGACGGTGAAGGTGCCGCGGACGGAGGGGACGCAGTCCAGCCCGTCGAGCTGTTCCAGGGCCCGGCGCTCCCGGTGCAGCCGCGTGACGGCGTCGGCCCCGTCGGCGGCGAGCCCGGCGAACGGGCGGCCCTCCTTGAGGACGACCGGCTCGCCGGTACGGGTGTCGCGCCCCGCGTAGACCCCGCCGCCGTTGGAGAAGTGCAGGGCCCGCTCCACGGTGTACGGGACGCCCTCCAGTGTGACGGCCGAGCGGCGTTCCAGGTGGGGGCGCATAAAGTCGGGGAGTTGGACCCAGGCGGGCGGCTGGAACACCGGTCCCCTCGCGTCCGGCACCAGGCGACCGTCGGGCGCCTCGACCGCCGGGACCAGCTCGCCGGCGTCGTCGTAGCAGTGCCGCAGGGTGAAGCTGCCGTAGCGCAGGTGGACCGGGCCGTCGTTCCAGCGCAAGTCGCTGAGGACGTACGGGCCGGGCTCACCGGCCAGCAGGGCGTCGAGGTCCTCGGCAATGCGCCGGCAGGCGTCCGTGTCCGCGGGGTAGACGGTGAGGAACTTCCCGCTCGCCGAACGGTCCGCGTACTTGGCGTTGCGCAGGTGGAGCAGGTACTGGCTGGGCACGAACTTGAAGGCGATGCCCCGCTCCACGCAGTAGGCGTGGACCTTGTCGAGGACCGCCTCCGCGTTGCCCAGACCGGCCGAGACGTGGATCTTCCAGCCTTGGGAGGGTAGTCGGAGGCCGAGGGGGCGCAGTGCGAGCCAGTCGCCGCTGCGGTGCGAGGTCCACCCCTCGGGTACGGGGGCCAGGGCGGCCGGGAAGCACTCGCCGACCCGCCGGTACGGCGCGTCGTAGAACCAGCGGTCGGCGTCGCAGAACGCCGCGTGCCCCTTGTTCACACCTGCTCCCTCGGTCGGTGACGCGGTCCAAGGTGTCACGGCGTGGCGACCCGGCAACAGTCGCGTTTGTCACCAGCTCGGCGTGCACTACGCACGGGTAGCACCTGGGTCGGACCCGGCCCAGGCAAGGCGGCCCGCCACCGCCGCGGCTAGCGGCCGGCTGGGTCTTCCGGCGACTTCGGACCCCGGCCCACCGCATCGAACCGGTCACCCTGGTGGGCCCTCCCGTGCACCGGGCCCGGCCGCCACCAGCGCGGGGACGCCGGAGGGAAGCGCGGTCGGGCGGGCCGGCCGCGCCCGCACCCGGCGGGAGCTGTGCGAAGCCGGGTTCATCCGGAATCCGCACCACCTGTCCGTAAGTCGACCGTCGGTGTGCGGGCCGCCTTCGCACCTGTCAGGGTCGAGTAAGTCCACCGCCACATCACAGATGTGACGGCCCCATACACCTTCGAATCGAAAGCGAGTGTTGTCATGCGCCCCCGCTTAGCCGCAGTCTCCGCCGCCGCACTCCTCTGCCTCGCCGGTGCCACGGGCGCGGCCGAGGCGGCGCCCGCGAGCCTGTACGCCCCGTCCGCCGTGGTCCTCACCATCACTCAGGGGGACGACGCGGGCACGGGCACCGTCCTGCGGGCGACGGTCCTCAACTGCGCCTACACCGCCGAGGGCACACACCCCGACCCGCGGGCGGCGTGCGACGCCCTCAACGCCACCGACGGCGAACTCAACCGCCTCGTGGCCACGCAGACTCCGCACCGGGCCTGCCCGCTGCACTACGACCCGGTCACCATCACGGCCGACGGCGTCTGGCGTGGCAGCCGCCTCGCGTGGAAGCACACGTTCTCCAACGGGTGCGCGATGTCCGCGGGCCTGAACGGCAACGCGCTCTACGCGTTCTGACGCGGGCCCCGTCCGTCACGTCCCCGTCACGGGACGGCGGACCGGCCGTCCGGCGGAGTGCCTATGCGCAGGTGGCCCCGCCCCACATGGGGGCGGGGTCACCTGCACACCGCACGAAGCCTGACGAGCTACCAGCGGTACCAGGTCCGCTGCTGCCGCTGGGAAGGGTAACGAAGCCGACCAGCCACAGGACCAGCACCGCGATCGCGACCCACCAAAAGATCTCCACCGCGCATCCGGCACTGGAAAGGTTCAGCGCGAGCAGAAGAACGAGGAGCTGGGGAACCATAGTTGGCCCGGGTCGAGGGGGACGTGCCGGTCGAGTGGGGCCGGTAGATCCCCGCGCCAGCGAGCGCGGCCACCTGGTCCGGGTGCAGATCGGAGAACTCGGCGTCCCTGGCCGCGCGGCCGGAAATGCGGGTTCGAGTGGGGTGGTGACGTGTTCTTCGTATGGCCCACTCTGTGTCGTGGCGTGGGTGGCCGTGTCGGATGCTGGCTGTGATCCCGGGTGAGCGCGCGACCGACGGAGGAGGCATGGTGGCACCTCTGACCCGGATCCGGCTGGAGGGCGGGGCGGTGTGCTGTTGGAGGGGGCGGCCGGCATCGAGGGGCCGGTGCAGGCCTGGCGGGCCGGGGATCTCGTCCGTGAGGTCCCGGGCACGCTCCAGGAGGCTCTGGAGCCGGTCACCCGGGCGGCGCAGACCGCCCTGTTGCACATCCGTCCGATGCCGAGCACCAGGCCTTCATGCGGGCGAAGACGTGCTCGACTCGGGCCCGGACCTGCTTGTGGGATTTGTTGTGCTCCTCTTTCCAGTCCGGGAGTTCGCTCTGGCCGCGCTTGCGGCGGTGCGGGATGACCAGTCCGGTTCCCGGATATCCGCCGTCGGCGATCGTGAGGGTCTTGCCGACGGCGGCCTTGGCGCCGGACTCCTCCCACGCCGTGCAGTCGTTGCGGTTCTTCTCCGGTGAGCGGCCGGCCGACCAGGTCAGGTTCGTTCGCCGGTACGCGATGTCCAGCAAGGCCCGGTCTTCCAATGAGAGGCCCCATGGTCGGCCCTCGCGTACTGCGTCCGCACCTGCGCGACGCAGTACCGTCACCAGCTTCCCGAAGGCTCTCGGACTCAGCCCGGAGAACGGGGCTGTCCAGGACGACTCCGACGCTGTGATCACACCAGTCAGGATCGAGATCATCTCGTCCGTGTGACCACTTCTTCAGAAAGCCGCCGAGGACTCTCGCCGGCCGTTTTCCTGAGCTGCGACACTCTGCACGTGATTTATCCCGCGACAGACCAACTGTCCTCCGCCGAACGCGCCTTCATGATCAATGCCACCGAGATCGACATCCTCCCCGGTGTCTGGGGCGACCTCGCCGAGCCGCTGGTCTCAGGGCCTGCCTCGGCTCTCGTCCCGATCCTCCTTCCCCTCGTCGACAGAGGATGGATCGAAGTGTGCCGACTCGTTCCCTGGTCGACGCCGAATGGCTCTCTCGGTGAGCAGCCCGGTCCTCCCATCCCGAGGCAGGACCTTCCCGCCGTCCTGGCGAACGCCGAGAACTGGGAGTACCCGCAATCCGGTGCGTGGCTGGGGTGCCTCACACTGACCCTCACCGAAGCAGGACAGGAGATCCCTCGCTGACACGCACTCTCAACGGACCCGCTCCGCTCTCTGCGAGATCCTCCGCGACTGCCGCCTCAACGGCGACGACGTCCACCACGCCATGCGCGGCATCGCCCGCCTGTACGACCTCGCCCTCACCGGAAAGGCCCCCAGGCCACTGCGGCCAACCTCGCCCGAGGCGACTCGTATTTCCTTCCCGGTCACAGCACTACTAGGCGAAGGAGAACCAGTTGATGTTGACGAAGTCGGAGGACTGGCTGCTGTCGAAGGTCAGATAGACGTCGTGGGTTCCGGTGGTGCGGCGGATGTCGGCGGGGACGGTGCGCCAGGCCTGCCAGCCGCCGGTGTTGGCGACGGCGAAGCCGCCGACCGGGGTGGCTGTGGGACTGTCGAGGCGGACCTGGACCAGGCCGCTGACTCCGCCGGCGGCCCCTGAAGCGACGCGGGCGTCGAAGCGGGTGGCGCCGGTGGAGCCGAAGGCGACGGCCGAGAACTTGAGCCAGTCGCCGTTGGACAGATGGCCGACGTCGGATCCGCTGCCGCCGTCGGAGCAGGCCTCGACCTGTGCTCCGGACTGGGCATTGAACGCCTCGGCCTGGATGGTGGTGAAGGCGCTGACCCCGCCGCCCGGGGCGGTGGCGGTCGGCGTCGGGGCCGGTGTGCCGCCGCCGGCCACACCGCCGACCGTGATGGTCCAGCGGCCGGGGGTGTCGGACTGCACCTTGCCCTCGAAGTCGACTCCGGCCGGGTGCACGTCGTCGTACGGGAAGGCGTACCCGAGATGGTCGGGGGTGGTCGTGTGCAGGATGCGGGCGTAGTGGTTGGTGCGCGGCCGGGTGTAGAAGGCGGCGGGCTCCTCGGCGGTCGGCTGGTGGGGGTTGTCCAGCAGGGTGGTGCGGTTGAAGGCGGCGGCGAGCCGTGCGCTGAGATTGCCCATCAGGTCGTTGCCCGTGGTGAAGGGCGCGTCGCTGCAGGAGAAGATGGAAAGGGTGGACGGCTTGGCGAAGCTGCCGGCTCCGGGGAAGGCGAGGACATCGCCGTTCACCCGGCCGGTAACGGTTCCCCAGGTGAACTGGGTGTCGATACGCAGGTCGGTGGAGCGGTACTTGTTCCACACCTCGTCTACGTAGCCGTCGAAGTAGCCTCGGAACAAGGCGTTGTTGCCGCGGATCGCCAGGTTGGGGCTGAGTACGCGCACGTCGCGGCCGCCCGCGGTGACGATCAGCTGGCTCCAGTCGCTGCCGTCGGCGGCGGACTGGGCCCGCAGCGCCGCGGCGACCCGGGACAGTCCGTCGGCGGGCAGCCCGCGCACCGTCTGGGTGCCTTGGCCGGTCTCCAGTCGGAAGGCGATCGGCAGCGAGACCATGTCGACGAACGTGATGTTGGCGTACAACTGGTCGCTGTTGAAGGTGAATTCGCAGAAGTCGTGAGCGACGTTCGCGTTGGGGTCGGTGGGGTTGCTCACCGACGGCAGTGCCAGGCCGCCGCCGCGGTTCACCAGGAAGGTGAGCTTCGTGCCGACGGAGAAGTAGATACGGCCGCTGTCCAGGCGCGGCAGCGTCACCCTCCGCGCTCCGGCGCCGGAGGCGTTGAGCCGGATGGCACAGTCGACCCCGAGGGGGGTCTGATCGTTGGCCGGAGCCGGCGGGTGGTACAGGCTGGAGCCGTTGGCCTGGATGAGGGCCCAGGTGCCGCCGGCCGCGGGGTCACGGCCGAGCACATAGGCGTACACCGTGTGGTTGCCGGTGGTGTTCACCAGGTCCAGGGGGAGCGTGGTGGTGGTGGTCGCGTTGGCGCTCATCTCGAGCCAGGTGGCCGCGGCGGGCGCGGCCAGGGCCAGGCCCGCTGTCACGGCGAGGAGATTTCTACGGGGCATGGTTCGTTGGTGGCGAGCCGTCACGGTGGGGGTCCGTTCTTCGTGAGGTCGGGCGGGGAGCGGTCGGACGCAGGGACAGGGGGAAGGGAGGGCGGCGGGGCTGGTGGGTCAGCCGACCGTCCATTTCTGGTTGGCGGCGCCGGTGCAGGTCCAGGTCTGCAACCGGGTCCCGTCGGCGGAGGAGTTGCCCTTGGCGTCCAGGCACTTGTCCGCACCGGTGTTGGTGAGGTCACGGGCGGCGGTGTACGTCCACTTCTGGGCGTTGGTGCCGTTGCAGGTGTAGAGCTGGACGACGGCGCCGTCGGCGGTGGAGCCGCCCGCGACGTCCAGGCATTTACCGAGGGCGCGGACGGTGCCGTCGCCCCCGATGGTCCACTGCTGGGCCGCGCTGCCGGTGCAGTCGTGCAGTTGGATGGGGGTGCGGTCGGCGTCGGAGCCGCCGGCGACGTCGACGCACATGCCGCCGATGCCACGGATCGGGCGTGCGGCGGGGGCGCCGGCGGAGGATGCGCGGACGTAGTCGACGGTCATCGTCTGCGGGAAGGACGTGGAGGCGTCCGGGGTGCCGGGCCAGTCCCCACCGACCGCCAGGTTGAGGATGACGAAGAACGGGTGGTCGAAGACCCACTTGTTGCCGCCGGTGTCGGCCGGCGTGAGGGTCTTGTACGTGGTGCCGTCCACCGACCAGACGAGGGAGTTCGGGCTCCAGTCGACGGCGAACACGTGGAAGTCGTCGGCGAAGGCGCGGCCGTCGGGCAGGTTGTACGCGGTGCTGAGGCCGCCCGCTCCGGAGTAGCCGGGGCCGTGCACCGTACCGTGCACGGTGCTGGGTTCGCGGCCGATGTTCTCCATGATGTCGATCTCGCCGCTGCCGGGCCAGCCCACGCTGCCGAGGTCGTTGCCGAGCATCCAGAAGGCGGGCCAGATGCCCTGGCCGCGCGGGATTTTGATGCGTGCCTCGAAGCGGCCGTACGCCTGGGTGAAGGTTTTGGCGGTGTTCAGCCGGGCCGAGGTGTACTGGCACGGCCCGTACCAGCAGCCGAGGTCGGCGTCGGTGTTCTTCCGCGCGGTGATGACGAGGTTGCCCTGGCCGTCGAGCGCTGCGTTCGAGGTGCTGTTGGTGTAGTACTGCAGCTCGTGGTTGCCGAAGCCCGAACCGCCGGTCTCGAGCGTCCACTTGGCGGCGTCAGGTGCGCGACCGGCCGCGCCGTCGAACTCGTCGGACCATGTCTGCGCGACAACCGCGGCACCGGCGGGCGGGGTGACCGAACGGCTGAAGGACATGAGCACCGCCGCGACCAGGGCGGTGGTCACGAGGAGCACCACTCCGCCGAGAGAGCGGCGACGTGCGCGATGAGCAGCAGCCATGGGCATGGTTCCTTGTCTGGGTGGGGGAGGAGGAGGGGCGCCAGGCCGGGCGAACCGTGAAGAATGACAGGAGGGGTACGAGAGCGCTCTCAAAAGTGACGCAATGTCACCCGAGGCAGTGAGTATTACGGAGGGGCAACCGTCATGGCAACGTCACACGTCACTCCTTGCACGCCTCTGAGCTGCGGTTTTCTCGTGTGGCCTTCGACTTAACGATCTCTTAAGGCTGGCTTGATGCAGCGAGGCGTGAACCGGAACCGGACGGCCGACACAGGTACTCCGCGCGGGCGTCCGGACCGCTGCTCCCGGCCACGGCGCCCGCGGCCCCGGCAGGCGAGCCCGCCAGGGATCCGGCGACACACTCGGTACGGAACCTCACGCGCATACGACGCCGGACGGTGCACTCTGCCCTGCGCAACTCGTGGGCCCGCCGCCGGTGGCGTCCGTGCCTTGCCCGGAGCGGGGGCCTCGCAACGAAACGGACCCCAGGAGCAGCCGGATCATCGCGGCTGCCAACGAAGCGGCGGTCCGGACCGTCGTGCGCACCGTGCGAAGCTTACGATCACCGCCTCTCGCCGTACGCCGTCGGATGCGCCGCCTTCCAGCCCCTACGCGCGCAGGTGCGCCGCAAACGCAGTCACGCGTTCGCACGACGACGTACCTCGAACAGGTGAGGGAGTCGGCTGCGGGTCCCCGGACCGCGTAGTTGATCTTCGGCCATGGTTGCCGCACCGTGCCCGGCCGGATACGCACGCATGCCCGGGCCGGCCTGGACGCCGCGGCGGGAGGCCGGTACGACGGGCCCCGCACACGGGGGCGGGCCCCTACGGACGCTGCCGTAGGGGCCGCCGAGCGGGACCGGCCGCGCTCACTTCTGCCAGTTGGTCCAGGAGCCGCTGCTCAGACGGTGGCGGTACCAGCGGTCCCCGTCCGTGCCGACGTGCGAGATGGTCGGGTTCCAGGTCTTGTTCCCGTCGACCCGCACCCCGCTGGCGGCCCTGCCGCCCATCGACAGCCAGCCGCTCCAGTTGCCGTTGGAGTCGTTCCAGCGGGTCCAGATCGCGAAGTCCGTGCCGATGATGAACACCTGCCGCTGCCCGTTGGGGTAGGTGTGCCAGGACTCCCCGTACTCGCAGATGTAGTCGCCGCCGAGCCCCGACACGTGGCAGTAGCCCGACGCGGCCGGCGCCGGGGCGGCGTTGGCCGTACCGGCGGTCAGGGCGGCACCGGCCAGCGCGAGGGCGGTGGCGGCGAGCGCCGAGCGGCGGAGGATGGCTAAGGTCATGATCGCTCCTGAGGCTGAATGAAGCCGTTCCGAAGGGTGGCAAGGGAGGTGTGCCGGACAGGCCCCCGTGTCCTGATCCGGCACATCACGACCGTAAGGCCGTTGACGCACCGGGAGACCTCGTGGAGCGTTGCCGGTCGTTGCCGACCGTCCTTGGCAACGACCGGTAGTGGTTCGGAAGGAAAGTGAATGGCGCGTCCGTTCGAGGGCGGCGGGCATCTCCGTGCGCTGCGCGTCCGGCGCGGCTGGTCGCTGGACCGGCTGTCCGGGCAGGTCCACTACAGCAAGAGCTACCTGAGCCGGGTCGAGAACGGCCTGCGTCCCCTCACGCTCGAACTCGCCGAGCGCTGCGACCGGGCCATGGGCTCGGGCGACGAACTGGCCCGGCTCGTACACGACCGGCTCCTGTCCCAGCACTCCGGTGACGCGGCAGCCCCACCCGCACCGGACGAGTCCCGCAGCGGGAACCCGGTACCCGCCCAGTTGCCCGCCGTGGGGCGGATGTGGGGCCGGGAGGCGGAGACCGGCCGGGTCCGGGCCTTCCTCGACGGGCACGGCGGGCCCGCCGTGATAGCGGTCGACGGGATGGGGGGCGTCGGCAAGACGACGTTCGCCGTCGCGCTCGCCACGGGCCTGGCCCCGTCCTGGCCGGACGGGACGCTCTTCGCCGATCTGGGCGCACACGGGCCGTCCGGGAACCGGGCGGCGCCGGAGGAGGTGGCGTCAGGTCTGCTCCACGCCCTGGGGCGGCCGCCGCAGACCGTCCCGGTGGAGCCCGCCGAGCGGATGGCCCTCGTCCGCAGCGTGCTCGCGCAGCGCCGGGTGATCGTGGTGCTCGACGACGCCGCCGGTGCCGCCCAGGTGGCACCACTGCTGCCGGCCGTCGGCGACAGCCTGACCATCGTCACCAGCCGGCGGCGGTTGACCGCCCTGAGCGTACGGCACGGCGCCCTGAGGGTCGGCCTGGAGCCGCTGCCGGTCGACGAGGCCGTGGGGTTCCTGCGGAGTGCGCTCGGCCGGCGGACCGTGCTGCCGGCCGCACCGCGGGCCGGGGCCACCACGGACGTTCCGCACGCCACGGACGTCCCGGATGTCCCCGACGCGACGGACACCTCGGACGCCGCGCTGTCGGCCGTCGCGCGGTACTGCGGATGCCTGCCCCTCGCCATGATGATCGCCGCCGAGCACGTCATCGAGTGGGGTGACCCGTTCACCGCCGCACTGGCCGGGCGGCCGGACACCGCAGGTGCACGGCTGGACCTCCTGACAGTGCCGGGAGAGAACACCGCGGTGCGGTCGGTCTTCGCCTGGTCCTACCGGGCGCTCCCCGCCGACCAGGCGCGGGCGTTCCGGCTGCTCGCCCTGCATCCGGGCGCCGAGACGGGCGTGGCGGCCGCGGCCGCCGTCGTGGGGGAGCCTGCCGCGGCAACCGGTCGGCTCCTCGGCGAACTGCGCGCCGCGAACCTGGTGATGGAGGTGCGGCCCGGCCGCTTCCGGATGCACGACCTGGTACGCGACTACGCCCGCGAATGCGCCCGGGCGGACGAACCCCGGGAGGAGCTGGAGGCCGGCACCGCCCGGGGCCTCGCCTGGTACGCGCACGCGGCCGAATCGGTGGCGGACGTGCTGCTGGGCCGGGCGCGACACCGCGTGGACACCGCGGACGCGCCCGACGGGTGCGTGCCGCTGCGGTTCGCCTCGCTGACGGAGGCGCTGGAGTGGTGCGAGGGCGAGAGGGCGAACCTGAAGGCGTGCGTCGAGGCCGCGCACACGGCCGGGAGCCCGGTGGCCTGGCGGTTGCCGTACGCCCTGTGGCCCTACCTGTACCTGCGCCACCACCACGGTGACCTGCTGAGCGTCGGAACCGTGGCCCGGAAGGCCGCGGAAGGCGCCGGGCCGCGCGCGGTGGCCTGCGCCGAAAGCGTGCTCGCCGCGGCCCGGACCGGGCTGCGGGACCACGTGCGGGCCGGCGGGCACTACAGGCAGGCCGTCGAGCGGTTCGCAGCGGCGGGCGACGCGGTCGGGGAGATCACGGCGCTGGTCGCGTACGCGATGTCCTGCGTACGGCAAGGGCGCGACACGGAAGCCGACGCCCGTATCGCCCGCGCGATGGAGCTCTCCGCGGGCACGGGCGACACCTGGGAAATGGGCGTGGCCCTCACCGGCCTCGGCGAGGTACTGCTCGCGCTCGGCCGGCCCCATCAGGCCGTCGCCCCTTTGGAGCGGGCGGAGGAACTCCACCGCACGCACGCCTCGTTGTGGTTCCAGGCCTCGACCTGGACGCTGATCGCCACCGCGCACCGGGACATGGGGGACCACGGCCGGGCCGAGGCGTGCTACCGGACGGCCATCGGCCTCCACGAACGCACGGGCATGCGCGCCGGAACCGCGCACGCCCTGCACCAGCTGGGCATCTGCCTCCAGGCCTGGGGCCGCCCCGCGCACGCCCGGCGGGCTCTGCGGCGGGCCCTGGAGCTCTATGCCGTGCTCCAGGACCCGCGCGAGCGGACCGTCGGGGAATCCCTGGCCGAAGCCGAAGCCGAAGCCGAAGCCGAAGCCGAAGCCGGGCGGCCGGGTTGAGCTTCTCCTTCGGTTACTTCGGGCCGAAGGTGAGGACGATCTGCGGAGCGGCGTCCGCGGCGGTCGACTCCCTTCGGCCAGGTCCTCGACGGGATCCGCATCTTCGAGGCGCCCGGCCTGACCTTCTACCGAGTCCTCGACGCCATCCAGGACCTGATACGAGCCTGGACCGGCGAATGCCCCACCTTCCACCGCGAGTTACCCACCACGCGTCGCCCAGGACGCAGCGGACCACTATGCGGCGGCTGCGGGCCCCCGGGCGGGCACGGCGGACGGCCCGCAGCCGCGGCAACCCGCTGGACGCGCTGCGTCTGGCACTCGCGGACGACACCGCCACCGTCACCGCCCGGCAGCTGCGCGAACTCATCGAGCGGCTGATCGCTGCCGGGAAGTGGCAGGCCGGCGACCCGGACGTCCTCATCATCGCGGATGCCGGATACGACGCACCACGCCTGGCCCACCTCCTGCGGGACCTGCCGGTCCAGGTTCTGGCCCGGATGCGGTCGGACCGGGTCCTGCGCCGGCCCGCACCCCCGCGGCAGCCTCACACCATGGGCCGTCCGCCGCGGCACGGCGGCGAGTTCGTGTTCGGGCAGCCCGACACCTGGGGCACCCCGGACACCGCAACCGTCACCGACACCCGCCTCTACGGCACCGCCCGAGCACGCCCGTGGGACCGGCTCCACCCCAAGCCCACCCACCGTTCTTCCTGGGCCGCAGCCGACGGCACCCTCCCGATCGTCGAGGGAACGGTGATCCGCCTGGACATCGACCACCTGCCCAGCGGAGCCACCCCCAAGCCGGTCTGGCTGTGGTGGTCCGGCACCGGCGCCGACCCCGCCGGCGTCGACCGGCTCTGGCAGGCCTACCTGCGACGCTTCGACATCGAGCACACCTTCCGCCTGTTCAAACAGACCCTCGGCTGGACCTGCCCGCAGCTCCGCACACCCGAGGCGGCGGACCGCTGGACCTGGCTGATCCTGGCGGCCTATACCCAGCTGCGACTGGCCCGGCCACTGGCAGCCGACCGTCACCGTCCATGGGAGAAACCCACCCCGTCCGACCGCCTCACCCCGGCTCGAGTCCGTCGCGACTTTCGGCACATCCGCCCCAACACCGCCTTCCCAGCCCAAATACCGAAACCCACCGGCCCCGGACCTGGACGTCCCCCAGGGCGCAAGAACTCGCGACCCATCCCACGTCATGACGTCCACACACCCCCCAAGACGGGCACTGCAACGTCCCAGAAGGCGAAGTCGACGACCCCACGACCCCGCCGCACAGGTTGAAGATCAAGTTAGGGAGAAACTGTGTCTCGTATGGCCAGCGCCAGCCAGACGACTGGTACCGCTGCCACAATGATCAGCAGTAGACAGCACGGTAGCGGGGACGGCCCCTTGAGCGGTGGCTGGGCTGCTATCTGCGGGGCCACTCGGCGCACGTCGTCGGCGTGATACCACGTCTTACTGGCGGACCCGGTGGTGGTCATCCAGCTGTCCGTACGGACCCGCACTCCATGGGCCAGCGCATTTACATACACCGAGCGAGCACCGACGCCCGGCCACAAAGTGCTCACTTGGCGCGCTGTCAGCCAGTCGCCTTCCGATTCCCCAGCCATATCGTGCCCTTCTCGCGGCAACCAGTGACGCGGCATCACGAACTGTCCCACAGCCAGGTGTAGTTCGCCCCCCCTTCCATCGCTTCTCGGGGTTTCGACGCGTTCGGTGGCCCACCAGTCGGTGATGTAGCCGGCGGCGACTGCCCGTACAGCGGGCTCGGCGGTCCGCCCTCGCGCGCCCGGGGCAAGGCTTTCGGCGGCCTGCCAAGGTCTGGTCGGGCAGCTCCACCTCAGTCCCGCCTCCACGGGCCACCAGGCGGACGAGCCCGGTGCGGGCCAGGTTCTGGAGGTTGTGGCTGGCTGTCAGGCGTGCACTGACCGGCCCATACACACAAGCCAGGGGGAGGCGGGTGATGGCTGGACGACACCCGTCTCGTGGTACCCCCAGCCCTCGTAGAGTCGCATGGCCTTCCCGGCGCCGGCGGCGGGGTTGGCTATCAGCGTGGTGTGGACCTCCGCTCGGCTGGCCAGGAGGACGTCGTGCATGCGGCGGGAGGCGCCTATGCCCCGCCAGGCGGGGATGACGCCGATCTCCCGACGAATCTCTGACTCAGGTCACTCGGTCGTGTCCGGCGGATCATGGACGGGTGTCGGGGTGTCCGTGCGGTCATGGTGTCGTCGCGGCCGTTCGAGTGGCGGGGTGCTGCGCACCGGTGACGACGAGCGAGACGTTCTGCCCGCCGAAGCCGAAGGAGTTGCTGAGCACGGCCTCCTGGGGGGCGTCCCGTCGCTCTGTGACGACGTCGAGCTCGATGTCGGGGCCGATGCCGGACGTGGCGAGGTTGCGAGTCGGCGGGACGATACCGTGCTCCACGCTGAGGACGGCGATGAGCGCCTCGATTGCGCCGGCCGCGCCGAAGAGATGGCCCAGTGCCGCCTTGGGGGCGGTCACGGTGGCGCAGCCGAAAACCTTCCCGATCGCGCGTGCCTCGGCGACGTCGCCGACCTGGGTTCCGGTGGCGTGGGCGTTGACGTGGGCGATCTGCTCGGGGGCCAGGCCGGCTTGCGAGAGCGCCTTGCGCATGGCCGCGATCTGGCCGGAGCCGTCGGTGGCGGGCGCGGTGATGTGGTGGGCGTCGGCGGCTATGCCGGCGCCCGCGAGCACCGCGTGGACGCGCGCGCCCCGGGCGGCGGCGTGCTCGGCGCTTTCGAGCACCACGACGGCCGCGCCCTCACCGAGGACGAATCCGCTGCGGTCCGCGGCGAACGGCCGGGACGCCGAGGCGGGTTCGGCGGTGTACCGGGACAGCGCCTGCGCCTGGACGAAGCCGGCGACGGTGATCGGGGTGATCGCGGCTTCGGTCCCGCCCGCGATGACCACGTCCGCCTCGCCCGCGCGGATGAGCCTGCCTCCCAGGGCGATCGCCTCGGCGCCGGAGGAGCACGCCGAGACGGGTGTGTAGACACCGGCCTGCGCGCCGTACTCGATGCTGATCAGGGCCGCCGCCGCATTGGGCATGAGCATCGGGACCGTGCGGGGCGAGACGCGCCGTGTTCCGGCCGCCTCCAGCACGTCGTCCTCCCTCAGCAGCGTGTGTACGCCCCCGATGCCCGTGCCGATCGCGGACGCGAGCCGGTCCGGGCCCACCCGTGGGGCACCAGCGTCGGCCCATGCCTCGGCCGCCGCGACGAGGGCCGCCTGCTGCGAGCGGTCGAGCCGCCTCGCCCGCACCGGCGACAGGGAATCGGCCGGGTCGGCCGCCATCATCCCCGCGACGACGTCGGGAAGGCCGAGGTCCTGGTGGCTGGGCAGGACACCGCCGCGGATGCCGGACCCGCCAGCGAGCAGGGCGTTCCAGGTGGACTCCACGTCCTTGCCTAGGGGTGTGATCGCGCCAAGTCCGGTCACGACGACTTCGGTCCGGTGCATGCCTCTCACCTTTCTTGTATGCGATACAAGCGAACGAGGTCTTGTTGTATCACATACAATTCAGGTGTGGAGAAGAAGCGAACCGAAGCCGGGGCGACGCCGACCCGATCACGCGACCGGGGGCGCGCGACAAGGCGCCTGCTGATCGAGGTGACCGCACAGCTCTGCGGGGAGCGGCCCGGCGCCGAGCCGAGCGTCGCGGAGATCGCGAAAGCGGCGGGTGTTTTCCCCAACCAGGTCACCTACCACTTCGGGTCCAAGGACGCGCTGCTCGTGCACGCAGCCTTCCTCGGCCTGCTGCACGACGCCCGGAGAGTCGAGCGCATCGGCCGGCAGGCCCCCAACGCGGCGGCCTTCCGGCGCAATGTCGCCCGCGCCGTACTGGCCATGCCCTCACTCCCGTCGGCCGCGCGAGCGCTCGCCGCGGCGATCTCCAAGCCAGAGCTCGCCCCCGTGGTCGACCGGCATCTCCAACTGCTGTTCCGGCAGTCCGAGCGCTTCGTGGGCCAGCTCGTCGACAGCCGCGACTGGCAGACCCGCCGACCGCTCGGCACGGAGGCCAGGACATTCTGGAGCACCGCGCTCGGCGCGGTGCTCCTCGTCCGGGCCGGGGCGCACGGCACCTTCGCCGACCTCGACCTCGCCGGAGCGCTGACCGTCCACGACGGACCCCGGGCACGACTAGATGAATGAGTCCGATGTTTGTGCTGGCCGCGACCATGGCGAAGGGCGCCCGTTGGCTCGTGTGTGACTACCAGCCTGGACGCCCTTCTGGCCGCACTGTACGTGTTCATCGACGACCATGTGGCCCCCCGTCGCCGGATTGGGCGACCCCCGAAACTGACGGACGCCGAACTGCTGTGCCTCGCGGTGGCCCAGGTCCTGCTCGGTTTCCCCTCGGCCCGGCACTGGATCCGCTTCGCGCACGCCCGGCTGGGACACCTCTTCCGCTACCTGCCCCAGCAGTCCGCCTACAACAAGCGCCTGAACGCCGCAGGTCCTCTGATCAGCCACGTGATCGAGGCCGTGGCCCGGCAGGTGCCCACCTGGAACGACGACCTGCGGCTGATCGACTCCACCCCGCTGCCCTGCGCGGCCTCCCGCGAGACCGTCAAACGCTCCGACCTGGCCGGCCACTGCGGATACGGCTACTGCTGCAGCCACTCCCGGTGCTTCTGGGGCTTCCGGCTCTACCTGGTCACCACGGCCGAGGGCATGCCCGTCACCTGGTGCCTGGCCAGCCCGAAGATCGGCGAGCGGGAGGTGATGGCCGCGCTGCTGGAACGCGACCGCCACCTCGTGCGGGCCGGGCAGGTGATCCTGGCCGACAAGGGCTTCGCCGGGAAGGAGTTCGAAGGGTTCTGCACCGAACGCCTCGGCGTGCACTTGGTGCGGCCGGACCGCAGGGACGAGCCCGCCCGGCACGGCAAGACCGCCCGAGTCCGCCAGTGGATCGAGGCCGTCATCGGCACCCTCAAGGGCCAGCTCAGCCTCGAACAGCACGGTGGCAGAACCCCTCTCGCCGTCGAGCAGGGGCAGAAGCCTTTGTCGGTGGTGATCACGGCCGGGCAGCGGGGTGACTCGCCGCAGTTCGAGCCGGTCCTGGAGGCGATCCGGGTGCCGCGGCTCGGGCTGGGCAGGCCGCGCAAGCGCCCGGACCGTGTCCGTGCCGACAAGGCGTACGACTCCCGCAGCAACCGCTCCTACCTGCGCAGACGCGGAATCGAGGCAACGATTCCGGTGCCTGCTGACCGGGTCCGCAACCGGCTCAAGCGCGGATCGCGGGGCGGGCGGCCGCCGAAGTTCGACAAGGACGACTACAAGCAGCGGCACGCGGTCGAGTGCGGGATCAACCGCCTCAAGCGCCACCGGGCTGTCGCTACGAGGGGTACGACAAACTCGCGGTCCGCTACGAAGCGACCGTGCTGGTCGCAGTCATCAACGAATGGCTGTGACCAGCACTTTCGCACCAGGCTAGTCGCCTTGGAGCCTGCCGAAGCTTACGACGGTGAACCACTGATTATTGGGGTATACGAGGGCAACGCCGGCTCGGGTGAAGGCGCAGTTGGAGATGGCTGCGCGGTGCGGAGGACTACCCCACCAGTAGGTCATGCTGTCCGCTACATGCTGATCTTGCGTTTTGGCGGTGGTGTCAACAAAGGCGATTTCGCCGATGTGCGTGGCTGGTGCGAAACCGGCGGCCGCAATGCGTGAGGGGGCTGTGCTGCCGTCTGAGCCGGGGTGGGGCCAAGGCTTGTTGCGGACTTCCGGGTGGTCGCGAAGGTCTACGACGTACTTGTCGGCGGCGATGCGCAGCTTCTCGTCGCCCTTGACCTTGGGGCAGCCGACGGATTCCCGTTTCTGGTTGACGGCATCTAGAACAGCCTGGGAGGACCCAGGGGCGCCTGGGTCGCACGAGCCAGCTGAGGTGAGGAGGGCCGTGGCCATGACGAGTGTGGTCGTGCAGGCGATTTTGCGGTTCATGCGTTCTCCAGGCCAGTGCGTCGTGGGCCCCGTGAGGTGACGCTGCCAAACGGAGCGAGATGCCGCTACATCAGGCGGCCGGTCAGACGAAGCCGTCCACCCAGACTCAGTGCCCTCAATGTGAGCTGCTGCGCGTCGTCCGAGGGCGACAGCATCCCCGCCGGCAGGGGGCGGGCTGCTGTCCTCGGACGTCGAAAACTTCGTCACCGGGAAGGTATCTGGGACATCACCGGCCGGGCAGAAGGCTCTGGCCGACGGCAACGAGCTCCCGCCCCGACCGAAGGCCGGCACCGGAGCGACGGCCCGCGCCGGGTTCAGCCCGCACACCGTCGCGGTGACCGACACGCCCCTCGCCTACACCGACACTGTCCCCGGCAGCCGGGAGTACCTGACCGACTGGCAGGTAAAGGCCAACCCCGCCCTCAAGGAGACCAGCTGTCCTTGAAACCGACGCCGTTCTCACCGTGCCGACCAGCGAGGTCCGCCTCTTCGAACTCGACAACGGCACGACGTCCCAGGCCCCCCTCGCAGTTGTGAGTGCTTGCTTCCGGGCGGGCGGCGTGCATGGATCGGGTTCTACGGTCGCAGTGCGACGCCGGCCTCGCGGAGCAGGGTGGCGAGGTCGTCCGGGATTGGCATCGGGGTGGTGAGTCCGGCGCGGGTGCGGCCGGTGTTGCCGTCCGGGTACTTCCCGGCCGCCGAGCCGGGAGCGGCCACGACCAGGCGCACCAGCTGGCCGAGGGCCTCGTGCAGGTCGTGGTCGCGCAGGGCGAGGCGGAGCATTGCCCAGTGGGTGCGGGTGTGGGGCCACGGCCAGGGCTGGGACAGGATGTGGGCCCGCTCGGCGGCCCGCCATCGCTCCGCCGTCGGCCCAGGCGCGCGGGCTGCGGACATCTCGGCGGTGAACGCCTCAAGCAGGTGGGGCGGCATGGGGACGCGGCGGGACACGGCAGACCTCCAAGAGTTCAGGATTTCTTGGATTCAAGCATCCGTGTATCGTCTTGTCCATGCTGACCCTCGCGACCGATCTCGACGCCCTGACCCGCTTCGGCCGGGCGCTGGCCGACCCGATCCGCTGCCGCCTGCTGCTCGCGCTGCGCGAGGCCCCGGCCTACCCCTCCGACCTCGCCGACGCCCTCGGCATCTCCCGCACCCGGCTGTCGAACCATCTGGCATGCCTGCGCGACTGCGGCCTGGTCGTCACCGTCCCCGACGGCCGGCGCACCCGCTACGAACTGGCCGACCCCCGCCTCGGCCACGCGCTGGACGACCTGCGCAACGCCGTCGTGGCCGTCGCCACCGACCGCACCTGCGTCGACGCCGACGACAAGGGGTGCTGCTGATGACCGCGATATCCCTCGGGCCCAGCCCTGCCCGCCGCGACCTCCTCGCCCGCCGAATACGCTCCTGGTCGCCAGCACCGCCCTGATCGGCTTCGGCCTCGACTCCGTCATCGAGGTCTCCTCCGCCACCGCCGTCGCCTGGGTCACCGTCGACGCCGTCCGTGCGCTCACCGGCACCGGGGAAGCCGAGCGGTCGGTCCCCGGCATCGTCATCGCCGCCCTGTCGCTCGCGGTGATGCCGTTCCTGTCAGCCGCCCAGCGCCGCGCCGGCCGGGAACTCGGCTCCGCCTCCGCGGTCGCCGACTCCAAGCAGCCCAAACGCGTACCCACGCTCGCCCAGGAGCGGGCCCTCGATCAGGCGATGGCGGCCCGGCAGACCTGCGGCGAATGCGGCCGTCGGTTCTGCATCTGCCTCTCCAAGAAGCTCGGCTGCTGCCTGGAGTGCCACGACGGCACCCCTGTGGACCCGAGCAACTGCATGACCGGCCCGGCGCCCACCGCGCACCGACTGGCCGCGTGATCCGAACCCCGTCCCGGCCACACCGGCCGGGACGGGGCCGAACCATCCGGGCGGCCACAGCACCAGCAAAGGCCAGCCGCCCGCTCCCTCACCCTTCGAGCTCAGGCGAACCGCATGACGCACCGTTCCGCCGACTTCGCCGCCCTGCTCGGACTGACCCGCGCCAAAAGCGCCATCGGCGACTACCCCTTTCCAGAACGACTTCTGCGCCCGCGTGAAGGGCGCCTCCGACAAGCACCCGGTCACCGAGAAGGAGACCACCCACGGCACCACCGACGGCCGCAAGGCGTGCCTGCACCACTGCCTGACCTACGTGGCCACGCATGCGATCGTCGCCGGGCTCGGCGCCCGCGCCCTCGGGATCCGGGTCCACGCCGCCGCGGCCGCCGCCGCGCTCGCGGTTTCGCTCGGCATCCACTACGCCGCTGACCGGCGCGTCCCGGGCAAGGGCCTGCTGGAGAAGCTCGCCGACAAGACCGGCCCTGGCCGTAGGGGCCCCGTTCTTCTGTGGGGGTTTCGGGCGGTATGGCAACTGCGGTCTCCCGGCCGTCAACTCCCTGGTATGCCGGGCCCTGTGCCGGGCGAATCTGCGTGCAGTCCTGCCGGGGGCCCCGCTACTGGCGAGGGGGACACCCTGGTGGTGGGCGGCACCCCCTCACGGCTGGCTGTTCTCCAAGACGGCCGCTGTCGTCCACCATGGCGGAGCCGGCGCGACGGCTTCGGCCCTGCGCGCCGGAAGGCCCTGCCTGGTCTGCCCGTTCTTCACGGACCACCCGTACTGGCCGCATGGGTGTACGAGCTCGGCGCGGGGCCCGCCCCCCCCTGGCGGCCGCTGAACTCATGGTCGCAGCCCCCCGCCCGGCGCTTCCTGGCCCTCGCCCTGCGCGCCGCCTGCACCCGCAGCGCGCGCAGACTCGGCCGGCTCTGAGGGGCGAGGACGGAGTTGGCCGGCTCTGAGGAGCGAGGGCGGAGTTGGCCGTGCCTGCCGGATCTTCAGCTGATGCGGAGCTGACCGCATGTGACCACCGGCTTCACTGAAGGGCAGTCGAGGGCTGGGCCGGACCGGCCGGCGTCAGCGGTGCCGCCCGCCTCCAGGGGTGCGTGCTGGCCCCGACCGCACAGACGCAGCGGGCACAGCCGATCTGCGGGCCGGACCGGCCGGTGCTGCACTGCAGCCGCTGGGCGGGACGTGCCGGTGGCCCGGCCGGAGGGAGGCCGGGCCACTGGCTGGGCGCGGTCAGACGTAGGTGAACCCACCCGTGACGGTGGCGCTTCCCGAGGGGGTGGTGACCGTCACGGCGACATTGCCGGCCGCTCCGGCAGGAGTCAGGCCGACGAGCACCGTGCCGTTGGCGGTGACGACGACACTGGTCGCCGGGGTGCCGCCGAAGGTGACGCTGGCGCCGGTGAGGTTCGCGCCGGTGATCACGAACGGCGTTCCGCCGGCGATCGTCCCGCTCAGCGGGGTGATGGCCACCACGATCGGCGGGGGCGGCGCAACGTAGGTGAATCCGCCGGCCACGGTCGCGCTGCCGGCGGGAGTGGTGACCTGGACGGTGGCGTTGCCGGCCGTTCCCGCCGGAGTCACACCGGTCAGCAGGACTCCGCCGATCACGTTGACGCTGGTGGCCGGAACGCCGTTGAAGGTGACCGAGGCGCCGGTGAGGTCGGTGCCGACGATCGTGAACGGCGTTCCGCCGGTGGTCGGCCCGCTCGTGGGGGTGATGGCGAAGACGGCGGGCGGCGGAGGCACCGCAGGCCCGAGGTAGGTGTAGCTGACCGGGTTGCTGGCTCCCGCAGGGGTGGTGACGACCACGGGGACGTTGCCGGGCGCGTGGGGCGGTGCGGTGACGGTGAGCAGGATGCCCGACGGGTCTTGCGAGACGATCGTGGCCGGCGTACCGCCGAAGGTGACGGACGTCGCCCCGTTGAGGTTGAGGCCGACCAGCACGACGGTGTTGCCGCCCGAGGTGGGCCCGAAGCCCAGCACGGCGGCGAACAGCGTCGGCTGCGTCAGGATGGGAGTCAGGGTCAGGCCGGAAAGCAGTTCTGCGGACATGTACGTCTCCTGAACGCGAGTCGCTGGTGTTGTTCGGTGGACGTCCGCGCAGGCGCACGCTGGCCGGAGTCGCCCGGTTCTGGGAGCGGCGGCGCCGTGTGCCATGCGTGCGGTGGATGACGTGGGCCAAGGCGAAGGGGTCACGGGAACCCGCGTGTGGCTGCGGACTTCCGGGTGGATCACCGTACGGCCTGCTGCCTGCTGCCTGAGCGAGGCAGCGGGGGAGAAGCCGAAACGGCCCTTCGAGGCACGTCAGCGGACATCCGAGATGTGGCTGTCCGGCGTGGATGGGCGGCCTACCGGTACTCCAGTAGTAGAGGCGACGCATCCGCCAGGCAAGACTCCCGCATGAGATTCACCCGTTCGTGGAAGCGTGTCACCTTGCCCCCATGCCCCACGGGTGCCGAACGTCAAGGCAAGCACCCCCGGTGCCGACCGGACGCGAAGCCGCACCGCGCTCCGCGCCCCGGCCCCTGAGGAGGCAGACCGGCATCCGCCGCAGCCTGCCAGCCCCCCGGGCAGGGCCGGTTGCCACGAGTCCGGAACCCAAAACCCTCGCGGCTCGCACCCCCAAGGTCCGCGCACACCGAAAAGGCCCCCTGCGGCTGCGCAGTACCAGAAAAGCGGAAAAACCGTCCCGCACGAATATGGCTGAAAAACATCGGGCGAAACAGGCCGCCCGGGTAAACTAAAGGCCGGCAGCCGCCGCCCTGCCGAGCCCACTGAACGCTTTCGGCTGAGGCGAAATGATTATCGCAGAGCGTTAGGCCATTCAGGTAGCAGTCTGCGGGCAAGTGTTGCCGCCATATGCCCCGCCACGCGATAACAGTTGCATCCAATGAGTGGCCGCCCATCCTCTCCAGGGGAGTGTAAGCCCGCCCTTCTGCATGCCGGCCTCGTGCCGGACCGCAGAAAGGGCAGGCCGCCACGATGGGCACCCGGCGAGAGGAATTGGATCCGTCAGCCGGCGTCGGCCGGCGTCGGCTGACGCGTAAATCCCCCCCCTTGATCGGCGCGCCGCGGTGCGTCGCCGCTTCCCAGATCCACGCCCGCCTCGACCTCCCGAAAACGCTCCGGTGACGCACAGCGGGCTCTCATGGAACGCCGCCCCATTCAACCCCCAGCCCCCCATGAGTCAGCGACCTCACGCACCGTTTCGGCCCGCGCCCACGGGCCGCTTTACTCGCCGCCTCGAACCGCCCGACGCCAAATGTCGGCGTACACGCGAAGAAAAGTCCGTACGCCGACATCACCGACCGGAACGGACTGCCGATCTCACTCGGCATCTCAGGCGCGAACATGCACGACAGCCTCGGCCTCGAGCCACTCGTGCGGGGCATCCCGCCGATCAGGTCCCGGCGAGGACCTCGCCGACGGCGCCCCGGCAAGCTCCACGCCGACAAGGGCTACGACTACGACCACCTGTGCCGATGGCTCCGCCAACGCGGCATCCGCCACCGCATCGCGCGCAAGGGCATCGAGTCCTCAAAGCGGCTCGGCCGTCACCGATGGGTCGCCGAACGGACCGTGTCCTGGCTCGCTGGCTGTCGCCGACTCCACCGCCGCTACGAACGCAAGGCCGAACACTTCCTCGAGAGAACGGCTCGATCCACTTCATCATCCGCTGAGATCACCTACTCGTGCCCGTTGTCGGTCGCCGTCCGTGGCACTGGGAACAGCCCAGGGTCGCGGAGGGTCTGCGTGCCGCAGGTGTCAGAGGGTGGGTTCGGCGACGTAGGTGAAGGATCCGGTGGTGGTGCCGCCAGGGGTGGTGACGGTGATGTCGAGGGTGCCTTCTTGTCCGCTGGGCGGGGAGGTGGCGATGAGCGTGGTGTCCGAGACGGTGGTGAAGGCGGCGGGGGCGCCGTTGAAGGTGACCTCGTCGGCGGCGGCCAGTCCGGTGCCAGTGATGGTGACTTGGGTGCCGCCGGCGGTGGGCCCGGTGCTGGGGCTGACGCCGGTGACGGTGGGTGTGCTGAGGTAGGTGTAGAGCAGGCCCTCGGCGCGTCCACCGGGGGTGATCACGGTGATGGCGACGCCGCCCGACACGGGGGTCCCGACTCCGGCCGGTGTCCTGACGGCCAGCTGCGTGTCGGAGACCTTCTGGATGACGGCTCGGCGGGGCCCGAAGTACACGTCGATGGCTCCCGCGAGGTTGCGGCCGGTGATGGTGATCTCCTGGTCGCTGCCGGCGACGGGACCTGCGGCGGGGCTGGTGCTGGTGAGGGCGGGGACGGGGCGGTAGTAGAAGGTTCCGAGGGTTCCGGTGCCGCCCGGGGTGGTGACCGAGACCGGAACGGCACCGCTTCCGGCCGGGGCGGTGACGGTCAGCGAGGTGTCCGTGTTGGCGGTGACGACGGCCGACGCGGTGCCGAAGCGGACGGAAGTCGCGTTGGCCAGGTGGTGGCCGGTGATCGTCACGGTGGTGCCGCCGGCCGTGGATCCCTGGTCCGGGATCACGCTCGTCGCCATGACGCCCACGCTGCCCGAAGCGTTCTCGGTCACGTAGGCGTAAGTCCCGCCGGGGGTGAACACGATGCACGTGGGGCCGTCACCGACGTCGATGTTCTCCACAACCGTGTGGGTGGCGGTGTCGATCACGCTCACCGTGTCCGGCTCGAAGTTCGCCACGAAGGCGTGAGCGCTGTCGGGACTCACCGTCACCAGGCGCGGCTGCGAGCTGACGCCGACGGTCGCGGTCACCGTGTTCGTCGCGGTCTCGATGACGCTCACCGTGGAGTCACCGACGTTCGTGACGTAGACGTGAGCCCCGTCGGGCGCTGCGTTGACCAGGATGGGGTTGGGGCCGACCGGGACGGTGCCGGTCACTGTGTCGGTGGCGGTGTCGATCACGCTGACCGTGTTGGAGAACAGAGACGCGACGTACACCCGCGCCCCGTCCGGCGTGACGGCCAGACCGATCGGCGCGCCTGCGACCGGGACGGTGCCTGTGACGGTGTTGGTGGTGGTGTCGACCACACTCACCAAGTCCGAGTTCTGCACGGACACATAGGCGTGGGCGCCGTCAGGCGTGACCCCCACCACCGACGCGCCTGCCCCGACGGGAACTTCCGCGACGATGGTGTTCGAGGAGGTGTCGATCACGCTGAGGAGACCGTCGGTGTTGACGCTCACGTACACCCGCGTGCCGTCCGGGCCGGCCGCGACGAACGTCGGCCCGGTGCCGGTGGGGATGGTGTGAGTGACGGTGTCGGTGGCGGTGTCGATCACACTCACCGTGTTCGAGCCCCGGTTGGCCACATAGGCTCGCGTTCCGTCGGGCGTGAGGGCGATGCCCTGGGGCGCGGTCCCGACCGCGATCGTCGTTCCCGACGCGAACGGGAAGACACCCTGCGGGGAACCGTGAGCCGGAAGGGACTGCGGATGCGCAGACAGCGACGTCGAGGTGTCCATGACACTCCTTGAGACAGGCGAGAGAACTCCTCCCGCGCGGAGATGCCTGCTCCACCGGATGGGCCGACCGTGAGCAGCGCCCGGCCGAAACCGGGCGGCGCGTTGCACACGCTTGAAGGCGAAATACCCCTGACGGAAATCGCGTTAACGTCATCCGCTAATGTCGGATTTCCTGACAGACATTCAATCAACGTGTCTGCCACCGGGCATAAGACCGTGTTCTACGTGGTGAGGTGGCACGCGGGAGGGCTGGCGTCGACGGCGAGAGTCCAGGTTGCGGTCGTTCCCGTGCCGGCCAAAGGTGTCAGAGTCCACTGTTCCACCAGGACTGAGACACCTGGTGACCCGGTCGCGTACGGCCAGGAGCTCGCCGCCATCAGCCACCACCAGACCGAAGCCACAAACGCGCGGTTCCCGTCTTCCAGGCCCTGGCCGCCGTCGGGACCGGACACGCATCGCTCCCATGCTCCTCGCGTCGGAGAAGCAGCCGAGCGCGGACGACCTTCTGGTCCTGAGCGGGAATGAGGACAGGATGAAGAAGGGCCCGTCGGCCTCAAGACCATCGGAGGCGAGGGAGGCCATCCTTAAAGAGCGTTTTGTCCCGGCAGGGCTGTTTGAGAAGTCGACGGTTGGTCGCCGCTCGCGACTGCATTGATCAGAGGAAGGCACCACTGGCAAGATGACGTCATGTTCGATTTCGGCATCGCGGGCTACCAGCCAGCATGGTTGGACAGCCGTGGTGACGTCGTTCAGGAACATGGGCATCGTCTGCGAGGTCTTGCCGGCCGGACGCTCACGAGAGTCTGGATGGTCTGGGACCTCAAGGACGACGAGTGGTTCTGCGACTGCCCGGTGCTGTTCGACTTCGATGGCCAGCAGGTCGAGATCAACCACCAAAAGCTGGGCGATCTCTCCCTGACGTGGAACATGATCGACCCCACCCGTCCAGTCCGGTGGCCCGGCTTCGACCTGCAGTGGCGTCCCGAACCTCTTCCCGAGCTGCAGGCTCTGAGGGGGCTGCCGCTCAAGGGGGCCGAACTGCTCGAATGGATGGGCGGGGACGTCGCTCAGGGAAACGTCGACATCAGCTTCGCCTTCGACACGGGTCGCGTGACCGTCTTCAACGCACTCGACGAGAACGGGGTGAGCTTTGACCCTCCCGGTCCGAGCCAGCGCCTCTACCCGTTCCATTGACGCACTCGGGGGTTCAGGTATAGCGCCAGTTCGGCGTGGATTCCCTGGTCAGCCGGCGGCTTATCAGGTCGACCATCGCCAGCTTGATCATGGCTTCGGAGCGGTGCGGTTGGGTTTCGTAGTCGCGGGCGAGGCGGCGGTGGTGCATGAGCCAGCCGAACGTTCGCTCCACGACCCAGCGCCGCGGAAGAACCTTGAAGCCCCTCTGGCCGGGATCGCGGTGGACGACTTCGACGTCGATGCCGAGACGAGCGCCGTGGTCGATGGCCTTGGTGCGGTAACCGGTGTCGGCCCAGGCTTTGGTGACGTGCGGATGAGCCTGGGCGATCTGCGAGAGCACCTGGATGCCGCCGGCGTTGTGGGAGACGCTGGCTGCGGTGACCAACACGGCCAGGAGGAGGCCGAGTGTGTCGACGCCGATGTGACGTTTGCGGCCGACGATCTTCTTGCCCGCGTCGATGCCCTGGCCAACGGCCGGGACGTTCGCGGAGGTCTTGATGCTCTGGGCGTCGAGGACGCAGGCGCTGGGCTCGGCGTCGCGGCCTTCTGCTTCCCGGACCAGTCGTCGCAGGAGACCGTTGAGCTCGTCGAAGACCCCGTCCTTCTGCCAGGCGGCGAAGTAACCGTAGACGGTTTCCCACGGGGCGAAGTCGTGCGGCAGGTACCGCCAGGGGATCCCGGTCCGGTCGACATAGAGGATCGCGTCCATGATCCGACGAAGGTCGTGTTCGGGCGGCCGGCCTATGTCCAGCCCCTTCCCTCTCCGTTCGGCCCGCCAGGCTGTCAGAGTTGGTTCCAGCAGTTCCCAACGGGCATCGGACAGGTCGCTCGGATACGGCCGCTGTCTGCGAGGCATGTTTCTGTAGTACTGATCGCGGCCCTCCCGCCACAGGGCGCAAACAGGCGCGACCGGGGGCGTGTCGGGATCAGACGGGAGCGAAGAGATCGAAACGGACTCTCGAAGGCCATCACCCGCCCCACCTGCCATAGCAGAAACCCACTGCCTCATCCGACCCGAAGCGGCCCGCCACCTGAACTGCAATGAAGCACCTACAGCGGGATAAAACGCTCTTTTAAGCAGCGGCTCGATCGCGGGCAACCGCGGATTGGCTTTGTTAGCGAGTTTCGGCTACGCAGCCAGCACGTGCTGGTCGCGACCGTGCTGCGGCGGCCTGGAGGGCATCTGCCCCTGACCGAACTGGTAAGTCTGGCCAGATAACCCGCGCGGCGCCAAGGTAGCGACGGGCGACGCTCTGAACCAGCTCAAATCCCCGCCACCCGCCCGCACCCCGTACCTACGCTCCCCGGCATGACACCGACAACGATCCTCGCCGCGACCACGGCACCCGCGCCGGCTCCGGTCGCGCCGAGCCCGAGCTACGTCCCGTTCCTGATCGGTGCGCTGGTCACCATCGTCGTCACCATCGTCATGGGCGCGGTCAACGTCCGCTCCACCCGCCAGCTGACCCGCCTCACGCTCGACGAACAGCGCGCCCAGCCCAACGCGAAGGCCGACCACGACCGGGCCGCCAACCTGCGCACCGCCCAGCACACCGCATACCTTGCGTTCCTGAAGGACATCAGCGCCCTGCTGGTGGCGTGCGACGTCTACTCGGCCGACCCTGCGGACCTGGAACCCGGCCGCTGGGAAGGAACCGAGACCGACGAGACCTCGGAGCTTCCCCAGCCTCTCCGAGAGCGCGCCGGGAAGGTCCGCGAGTCACTGGCCGAAGTCCGCCTGGCCGGCGGCCCCAAGGTCGGGACGCTGGCCAGGGCGGTGTTCGGGCAGGTTCTCCGCCTGGCCGACCAGGGCGTGAGCGTCGCGCACCAGCGGTTCCTGCGGGCCGCCGTCCCGGACGACGACGTACGAGGCGCCGACCACGCCGATACCCAGCTGGCTGAGTACCTGCACGCATACAGGATGGTGCGTGCCGAGTACGCCGAGGCCCGCCGGGTGTTCCTCGCGACGGTCCGGGCGCAGCTGTGGGGGCCCGACGCCTAGTACGGTCGTGCGGCCCGCTGGTCATACAGGGCGAAGGCGGCCTGCACCACCGTCATCGTCGTCATGGTGATCATGAGCAGTGCAGCAACGTGGCCGGTGAGACGGATCTTGGCAACGGTGTCGCCCCTCTCCATGACCTCGCAACATCTCCAGCTCAATCAACGACTCGCAGTCACACACCATGAAGAGGCTCAGGCGCTGGTGCTCATCGGCCGTTCTACGGCTGCACGGTCACCGTGGCATTGAAGCCGCAGCACTCAAAGGTGCGTACTGGCGCCCCCGACGTTCCCTTGATACGCACCCCGTCGAGCAGCACCTGCGTGTCGGCCGAGGCAGCGACCACCGCGACGCCCCCGACGCCGCCGTCGATCCGATCCTTGCGGACCGTGAACGAACCGTCCTGCAGGGCCATGCCGAAGTACGAGCTCCGGGTGATGTCGTTGTGCCCGATGCTGTCCGATCCGCCGACAGCGTAGATCCCGACGTGGTTGCCAATGAGGCGGTTGTGCTCAATTACCGTGCCCGTGCCGGCGGCGATGCCCACATGCTGGGTCTCGCTGAAGAAGTCGGGGCCGCAGGCCGGATCTGGTTCCCGGCACTCGTTGCCGCTGATGGTGTTCCGGGTGACGCGCCCGACCGCGCCCAAGAGGAACCCGATCCCGTCCGTTGACAGGAGCGGGTGTCCGGTGACGGTGCTGTTGACGATCGTGGCGCTCGACCCCTGGTTGAGGACGGTGACGGCCGAGCCCTGGTAGTCCGAGATCTCGGAATCGTGGATCGTCACCGAACCTGTTCCGACGGGGAAGTCTCCGACGAAGACGGCGACCGCGCTGCGGGCGCAAGGCGCTGCGGGCGTGTCGGTGATGTGGGTGACGCGAGCGTGACCAAGGTCGAGCCGGGCACCCCCCAGCACGCGGATGCCGGACCCGAGTGCGCCGTCGCTGCACGTCCCGGAACCTGGTCCGCTGACGGCGAGCTGCGACAGCGCGACGGACGCGCCGTTGTGGATCTCGACAATCGAAGTGCCGCCGTCCTCGCCGGCGACCAGGGTATGCGGAGCAAGGATCGTCGTTTTCCTGGCGCCCGAGCCGGTGATTGACACATTCTTGTCGATCACCACCTGCTCTCGGTATACACCGGGCCGGACGCGGATCCGGTCTCCGGGCTGGGCGGCATCGACTGCGGCCTGGATGGTGGGGTAGTTCTTGGGGACTAGCAGCTCGTGCGATGGGTTTGCTTGGGCCGACAGCGGAACCAACTGCCAGACGGTCGCGATGACGACACAGAAGCCCAGGCGTGCGGCCGTCCTGATACGTGGGATTGCCATTCCGTTCCCGCTCTCGTGCGGTACTCCGTGAGGCCACGGCATGACCGTGGCCTGCCTGCCAACTGCGCAGGCAACGTATCCACGGTTTGGCGTGCGCGCACTTACGGACACCTTAATAGCGGGCCCGCTTCCCACTGACGGACGACTGATACATCCGCTCGGAGCGTCATGGAGGCACCAGTGGTCTAAGTCTCCCGACATCGACTCAACGGTTCAAATGTCATGGCTAGCTCAGACACAGGCACTGAACCTTCCGAGGACCCGTACGGCCCTGGCCCTCCGGCCCCTTGAGCCGGCCAGAGCGCAGCGTCCACTCCCGCCCCGTCCACAACGATCCGTCAAGCCGGTGCGGCTCTTCTCGATAGCAACCCGCCGCAGGCCTTGACGGAGGAGATCTGACGTCGTGCCATGAGAGGACACACTGCGACGGGGGATGACACGGTGGCGGCAGAGGGACACGACGGGCCCAGTGGCGAGCCCGAGAGCCACAATGAGGTCCCGCAGGGCAGCGCTCCGAAAACCCCACCTGAAAAAGGCAATTGGGCTGGCCATGTAGCTGTGATCGTCCTGGCTCTCATCGTCGTAGCTTTGGTCGTCCTGGCTCTCATCGTCTTAGTGATGATCGTGAGTGCGGCATCTGGCGATTGCTCTCCTCACTGCGGCAGCATCACGCCCTGGCACTGATCACCGAGCTGTCCGCGGACCTGGCCGCCGCCGCGCTGGTCGCCACCACCGGTTCGCTGCTGCGGCGCCATCGCCGGGGCGTTGCGGTCGACGATGCGGCCGGCAGCTGACTTCGATACTCCGGACAGCGGCGCCAACTGCCGCAGCGGAGGTTGGCCCGCCAGTATGCGGCGACCAGCAGGACCCGTCCTCCAGCGTGTGAGTTGGGGGTGTGGTGGCGGGGTTTGGGCGTCATCGCTGCGTGATGGGTTTCTGGCCTGGTACAGCACGGTTCCTGGGTCTGTGATGGCTGTCATGGGTTGACCAGGGGGCTGCCATTGGCCGATAGCACGTGGATGGTGTGGCTGTCACAGGGTTGAAAGTTCCTGTGTTCGGGGTGGCTTGCTTGGGCTGTGCTGGTGGGTATGGCTGCTCGGTCGGGTCGCGGTGTACGTGGTGAGGCAGGGGCTTCGGTTGCGGGGTCTGGTGCGGGTCGGGGTGTGGTGGTTCGGCGTCTGCTCGCGGTGGAGGAGTCGGGGGTTGTATCGCGGCTGCATGTGAAGGTCGCGGCGGAGCTTGCCGGGGTGTCGGAGCGGACGGTGTGGCGTTGGCTCGCTGAGGGGCGGGCGGGGCGGATGGAGGCGAGGCCGCGCGGGGACGGGTTCGCGTTGAGTGATGCGTTGTGGGCGGTCCTCGCGGAAGAGGGCGGTAACGTCTCCGGCTTGCATCGGCGGATAGAGCGGGCACACGCCGATGGTGGGCTGGAGGAGTGGGGTGTCGGGCGCGTCCCGTCTCTCTCGACGCTCCAGCGCGTGGTGCTCCGTGATCTGCGGGCGGGGCGGGTGCTGGAGGTGGCGAGGCCTTCCCGGAACCGGGTCGAGGCCAGCCGGTATGAGCGGGTTCTGGCCGACCTGAAGCTGCAGCGGGCGGGTGAGGGTCTGCCGGTGGTGGACGCGGTTTCGGAAGTCCCAGCTGTTGCCGAGCCGGACGAGGGGAAGACCGGTCCGTCGCGGGGTGGGGTGCGGCTGTTTGTGCCGGGTGCCCGGGTGGTGTCGACGGCCGGCGTTGCTGCTGTGGTGGAAGCCGCGGGGCACACCGTGGCCGCGCGGGGAATTGGGTGTGTGTTCGGGGAGCCGGGGGTGGGGAAGACGGTGGCCGTGCAGCAGTCGCTGCATCTGCTGCCTGATCGGGTGCCTGTATGGCGGGCGGTGGTCGGCGTGAAGCCGGGCCTGCCGCAGATGCGCGCTTCGCTGCTGGACGCGCTCGGGCTGGCGGCGGGTTCTCTCTCGCACCGGGCGCAGTCGGCGGACCGCGCCCTCGGAGAGGCGCTGCGCAGGCCTGGGGTGCTGTTCCTCGATGACGTACAGCGCCTGTCCCCGCCGCTGCTGGACTACCTGCGTCTGCTGTGGGACGAGCCGGGTACGGCTGCCGCGCTGCTGTTGTGTGGGGCGGGTGCGGAGCGGGTGATCGCGCGGGCGCCTGCGTTGCGGTCGCGGGTGCTGACCTGGCACCAGGTTCCCGGCCTGGACCAGGAGCGGCTCGCAGAGACGCTGGCGATGTTCCATGACGTGTGGGAGGGCGTCGAGCCGGCGGACGTGGGATGGGCGGATGCGACGGTTGCGCGGGGCAATTTCCGTACCTGGGCGAAGATCACCTCCCATGTCTACGCCCTGTCCAAGCGAGGCAGGGACGTACGCGTGGACCGTGTGTTGATCGAGCAGGCCTGCGCCCGGCTTGGCCCCTACCCGTAACGGCCGACGGCACAGGATCGAAAAGGGAGACCAACAGCGGGCGGCAGGGAGCGGTTCCATGATCAGTTCATCCGAGGCGGGAGCGTCGGCACCGCTGGACGTGCCAGAGCCGGTGCCTGAGCTCCAGGGTCCGGCGCTCGCCGCGTTGCGCGGTGCTGTGGTTCAGCGGCTGCTGCGGCTGCGGGCCCAGAGGCGGCTTTCACGGGGGCACGTGCGCCTTGCGGGGGAGTGTCTGGGGGTGTCGGAGCGGACGGTGTGGCGGTGGCTCGCGCAGGCTGACGCCGAGCCCCGTATGGCGGCCCGTCCGGGGGCGAGAACGGTGGACCGGTTCGAGGTGACGTCGCAGGTGCGGGTGCTCCTGGCGTACTGGCGGGGCAACGCCTCGGCGGTACACCGGCAGCTGGTGGTCCGCGCCCGTGCCGCAGCCGGTGATCTGGTCACCGCGGTGCCAGGCGGGGCGCCGATGGAGGCGGTTCCCTTGCTCGATCCGGTGCCGTCGTTGTCGACGTTCCTGCGCGCGGTGCGCCGTGACCTGACCGCGGGCGAACGCGCGGGCCTGGCCCGGGGTCCGGAGGCGGCCCGGGCTCACGATGTGTTCGGGCGCAGGCCGAGGCTGTGGCGGAACCACACCTGGGAGTCCGACCACGTCCAGGCGCCGCTTGTGGTCGACGCGGACGGGGAGCTGGTGCGCCCGTGGGTGACGTGGTTCATCGATGTCGCGACGAAGGCCATCACGGGCACCGCAGTCACCCCCGGCCATCCCTCAAGGGCCTCGATCCTGGCGGCTCTGCGCGCCGCCGTGCTGCGCACCGGCCCGTACGGGCCAGCGGGCGGCATACCCGAGCACGTACGCGTCGACCGCGGCCGGGACTTCCTGTCGAAGACCGTCCTGGGCGCCTTCACCGACCTGG
>NZ_CP196182.1:0-766411 GCF_051550185.1 Streptomyces pallidus (ex Mingjun et al. 2026)
CGCCCAGGACGGTCTTCGACAGGAAGTCCCGGCCGCGGTCGACGCGTACGTGCTCGGGTATGCCGCCCGCTGGCCCGTACGGGCCGGTGCGCAGCACGGCGGCGCGCAGAGCCGCCAGGATCGAGGCCCTTGAGGGATGGCCGGGGGTGACTGCGGTGCCCGTGATGGCCTTCGTCGCGACATCGATGAACCACGTCACCCACGGGCGCACCAGCTCCCCGTCCGCGTCGACCACAAGCGGCGCCTGGACGTGGTCGGACTCCCAGGTGTGGTTCCGCCACAGCCTCGGCCTGCGCCCGAACACATCGTGAGCCCGGGCCGCCTCCGGACCCCGGGCCAGGCCCGCGCGTTCGCCCGCGGTCAGGTCACGGCGCACCGCGCGCAGGAACGTCGACAACGACGGCACCGGATCGAGCAAGGGAACCGCCTCCATCGGCGCCCCGCCTGGCACCGCGGTGACCAGATCACCGGCTGCGGCACGGGCGCGGACCACCAGCTGCCGGTGTACCGCCGAGGCGTTGCCCCGCCAGTACGCCAGGAGCACCCGCACCTGCGACGTCACCTCGAACCGGTCCACCGTTCTCGCCCCCGGACGGGCCGCCATACGGGGCTCGGCGTCAGCCTGCGCGAGCCACCGCCACACCGTCCGCTCCGACACCCCCAGACACTCCCCCGCAAGGCGCACGTGCCCCCGTGAAAGCCGCCTCTGGGCCCGCAGCCGCAGCAGCCGCTGAACCACAGCACCGCGCAACGCGGCGAGCGCCGGACCCTGGAGCTCAGGCACCGGCTCTGGCACGTCCAGCGGTGCCGACGCTCCCGCCTCGGATGAACTGATCATGGAACCGCTCCCTGCCGCCCGCTGTTGGTCTCCCTTTTCGATCCTGTGCCGTCGGCCGTTACGGGTAGGGGCCAAGCCGGGCGCAGGCCTGCTCGATCAACACACGGTCCACGCGTACGTCCCTGCCTCGCTTGGACAGGGCGTAGACATGGGAGGTGATCTTCGCCCAGGTACGGAAATTGCCCCGCGCAACCGTCGCATCCGCCCATCCCACGTCCGCCGGCTCGACGCCCTCCCACACGTCATGGAACATCGCCAGCGTCTCTGCGAGCCGCTCCTGGTCCAGGCCGGGAACCTGGTGCCAGGTCAGCACCCGCGACCGCAACGCAGGCGCCCGCGCGATCACCCGCTCCGCACCCGCCCCACACAACAGCAGCGCGGCAGCCGTACCCGGCTCGTCCCACAGCAGACGCAGGTAGTCCAGCAGCGGCGGGGACAGGCGCTGTACGTCATCGAGGAACAGCACCCCAGGCCTGCGCAGCGCCTCTCCGAGGGCGCGGTCCGCCGACTGCGCCCGGTGCGAGAGAGAACCCGCCGCCAGCCCGAGCGCGTCCAGCAGCGAAGCGCGCATCTGCGGCAGGCCCGGCTTCACGCCGACCACCGCCCGCCATACAGGCACCCGATCAGGCAGCAGATGCAGCGACTGCTGCACGGCCACCGTCTTCCCCACCCCCGGCTCCCCGAACACACACCCAATTCCCCGCGCGGCCACGGTGTGCCCCGCGGCTTCCACCACAGCAGCAACGCCGGCCGTCGACACCACCCGGGCACCCGGCACAAACAGCCGCACCCCACCCCGCGACGGACCGGTCTTCCCCTCGTCCGGCTCGGCAACAGCTGGGACTTCCGAAACCGCGTCCACCACCGGCAGACCCTCACCCGCCCGCTGCAGCTTCAGGTCGGCCAGAACCCGCTCATACCGGCTGGCCTCGACCCGGTTCCGGGAAGGCCTCGCCACCTCCAGCACCCGCCCCGCCCGCAGATCACGGAGCACCACGCGCTGGAGCGTCGAGAGAGACGGGACGCGCCCGACACCCCACTCCTCCAGCCCACCATCGGCGTGTGCCCGCTCTATCCGCCGATGCAAGCCGGAGACGTTACCGCCCTCTTCCGCGAGGACCGCCCACAACGCATCACTCAACGCGAACCCGTCCCCGCGCGGCCTCGCCTCCATCCGCCCCGCCCGCCCCTCAGCGAGCCAACGCCACACCGTCCGCTCCGACACCCCGGCAAGCTCCGCCGCGACCTTCACATGCAGCCGCGATACAACCCCCGACTCCTCCACCGCGAGCAGACGCCGAACCACCACACCCCGACCCGCACCAGACCCCGCAACCGAAGCCCCTGCCTCACCACGTACACCGCGACCCGACCGAGCAGCCATACCCACCAGCACAGCCCAAGCAAGCCACCCCGAACACAGGAACTTTCAACCCTGTGACAGCCACACCATCCACGTGCTATCGGCCAATGGCAGCCCCCTGGTCAACCCATGACAGCCATCACAGACCCAGGAACCGTGCTGTACCAGGCCAGAAACCCATCACGCAGCGATGACGCCCAAACCCCGCCACCACACCCCCAACTCACACTTGGTGTCCAGGTCGGTGAGGGCGCCCAGGACGGTCTTCGACAGGAAGTCCCGGCCGCGGTCGACGCGCACGTGCTCAGGGATGCCCCCCGCGGGCCCGTAGGGGCCGGTGCGCAGCACCGCGGCGCGCAGGGCCGCCAGGATCGAGGCCCTCGACGGATGGCCGGGGGTGACCGCGGTGCCGGTGATGGTCTTCGTCGCGACGTCGATGAACCACGTCACCCACGGGCGCACCAGCTCCCCGTCCGCGTCGACCACCAGCGGCGCCTGAACGTGGTCGGCCTCCCAGGTCTGGTTCCGCCACAGTGCCGGGCGCCGCCCGAACACCTCGTGGGCCCGGGCCGCCTCCGGCCCGCGGGCCAGACCCGCGCGCTCGCCCGCGGTCAGGTCATGGCGCACCGCACGCAGGAACGTCGACAACGACGGCACCGGATCCAGCAGCGGCACCGACTCCATCGGCGCGCCAGCCGGCACCGCGAGGGCCTGCTCACCGGCCGCCGTCTTCGCGCGGGCCACCAGTTGCCGGTGGACCGCGGACGCGTTGCCCCGCCAGTACGCGAGCAGCACCCGTACCTCCGGCGTCACCTCGAACCGGAACACCGGCAGGGCACCCGGAACAGCCCCTGCGTCCGGATCGGCTTCGGCCTGCGCGAGCCACCGCCACACCGTCCGCTCCGACACCCCCAGACACTCCCCCACAAGGCGCACATGCCCCCGCGACAACCGACCCTGGGCCCGCAGCCGCAACAACCGCTGCACAGCAGGGCCGCGCAACGCCGCGAGCGCCGGACCCTGGAGCTCGGGCATCGGTTTTGACACGTCCAGCGGTACCCCCGCCTCGGATGAGCTGATCACGGAACCGCCCTCTGCCGTCGGTCTTGGCCTCCTTCTTCCGATCCCGCCCCGCCGGGCGCTACGGGTAAGGCCCCAACCGAGCACAGGCCTGCTCCATCAGCGCACGGTCCACCCGCACGTCCCGGCCGCGCTTCGACAGCGCGTAGACATGGGAAGTGATCTTCGCCCAGGTACGGAAGTTGCCCCGCGCCACCGTCGCATCCCACGTCCGCCGGCTCGGCGCCTTCCCACACGTCATGGAACATCGCCAGCGTCTCCGAGAGCCGCTCCTGATCCAGCTCGGGGACCTGGTGCCAGGTCAACACCCGTGACCTCAGCGCCGGCGCCCGCGCGATCACCAGCTCCGCACCCGCCCCACACAGCAGCAATACCGCCGCCGTACCCGGCTCGTCCCACAGCAGCCGCAGGTAGTCCAGCAGCGGCGGGGACAAACGTTGCGCATCGTCAAGGAACAACACCCCGGGCCGGCGCAGCTGCCGGCCGCCGGGCACGTCTCGCCGCGGAGGCGGCGGAGGCACCCTGTCCGGCAGACGAAGCGCCCGCAGCCGCGCCCCGCTCCCCCGGCCGGCGCCGACTCGGTATGGGAACGGACGCAGGCGCGCCGTGATCTCGCCGCACCGGCCGGCGCTGGCGTCTGCTTGGGGCGGCCCGGTGGTACTGCCCCCGGGAACCGGGCACCGAGCCTTGCCCACGCACGCCATATCGGCACGGGCTGGACCCCGACTCTAGCCCCGGTCCACACGGCCCGGGGCGGGCGCCCGTCCCGGCCCCGGGCCGGACTGTCCGGAGGCCGGCTGACCCGGGGCGCGCGCGGCCAGCTCGTCCACGGTGGCCGCGGCTCGGCGCAGCCGGTCGGCGTCGAGACGGTACGGCTGGCCGTCCTCCAGGGCGTCGGCCACGTCCCGAAGGAGGGCGGCCGCCATCGCCGCGGCGAACACCGCATGGTCACGGGGCAGATCAGCGGGGGGCCGAGTCACCGGGTGTCGCCGTTCCACACGAACCGCCCACTCCCCGCAGGGTCAACGGGGTCGGGAACGTAGTCGGACCGGCCACCCGGACCCCACAGACCAGTGTCCGTGGCCAGCAGCACGCCGTCTGCCCGCTCCCCGCACTCAGTCCCATCACGTCCAGCAGCTGCCCGTCCAACGGACCGCCCACGAGCTCCACAGAGGCATGCCCGGCCACCGGCCCCACCGGCTCATCCGCACACGCCCCGTACACCCGCATACCCGCATACCCGCCCACCCCTCCATCACAGCCACCAGCCTTCCACCAACACCGGTCGGTGAGCGGCTCGTTCGTGTGGCTGAGCGCCGCACTTGGCGGCTCTCGCCAACTGCGGCGCTCAGAAGCCACCCGGAGTCGTCTACCGCGTGGTTGCCTGTTCTATCAGGGTGACCACCGCTCGCGGGTCGTCCACTTCCACCACCAGCCGGGTGTAGTGCTCGTCCGCCAGCTCGATGACGATCGCCTTTTCCGGGTTCCGTACGTCCCAGAAGATGCGCTCGCCCTCGTGGTGCCAGGTGCCGGCGGTGATGACTCCGGGGAGATGGGTGCCCGGGGCTCGCAGACCCTTGCGGTCGCGGATGATTCCGGGGTCGTGGGTCGCGCCGCGCACATTCGCCAGGGGGATCTCCAGGCGGCTTTTCAGCGCCCACAGCTTGTCCAGGCCCTCGACTGTGACGATGAGGGTGGTGTTCTCGACGGTGATGCGGGCCATGCTCAGTCTCCTGTCGGTCGGATGTGCCGGGCGAGGTGGACCACGGGCCCGGGCTGGTTGCGGATGCGCGCGCCTAGGACGGTCGCGGTGAGCGCGGGGGCCAGCTCGGGCGGGGCGAAGTCGGCCAGGGCCTGGTCCAGGGCTTGGAAGGCTTCGGCGACCAGTTCCGCGATCTCGGGGTCGTGCGGGGCCCGTTCGACTGCGGCCAGCAGGAGCAGGCCGGCAGCCGGGCCGCTGTCGTACGAGGCCGCCGCCGACGCCAGGGCCTGGGCGAGGTCGCCGCTCGAGGCAAGCGCGGTCACGAGCGGGCGGACCTGCTCCTCCACGTGGGTGCGCAGAGCGGAGAGGTAGAGGCCGCGCTTGCTCCCGAACACCTTGTAGAGGCTGCCCCGGTGCACGCCGAGGCCATTGACCAGATCGTCGATCGACGTGCCCTCGTAACCGTGGGCCGCGAACAGCTCGGCTGCAGCCCGAATGACGTGTCCTTCGTCGAAGGCGCGTGGTCTTCCCATGCCTCGACCCTACAAGTTTAAGAACGACCAGTCAAGAACGACCGTTCTTAAACTCGGCGCGCAGAATGGCCCACGCACCGGGATGCGGCCCTCGCTGCTCCGCGGTGAGCAGCCGGAGGTCGGGCTTGGGGCGGAGCATCGCGATGACCGTCTCGTTCACGGCCATGGGGTGGGTGGCCCCGCTGGAGCCCGCGCCGCGCGCAGTCGAGCCCATCTCCGACAGCGGGCGCCCCAGCTCGTAGGAGGCGGACTCCAGGCCCTTGGCGGTCAGGTTGCACAGCGACTCCCCCGCCCGGGTGGTACCGCCGTTCTCGGCCAGACCGCGCTTACGCAGATCCGAGAGCGCACCCGCATGCGAGGCCGTACGGGCAGAGCGGATCCTGTCCCAGCCCGCCGTCCAGCTGATGACCACCAACCGCCTCACCCCCGACCAGACAACCGCCCTACAGACCTGGGCGCGCAACGTCGTCCACCTGCCCCACGGCCAGCGGCAGACCAGCGGAGAGGTTGATCCCTGGGAGTGGACACCGGGTTTCATGCGATGAGTGACAGCGTACGTGTCGTGATCAGTTGTTGTTCGAACTCTGCTGGTGTGAGGTAGCCGAGGGCGGAGTGGCGGCGGCGCCGGTTGTAGTAGGAAAGCCAGCGGAACAGCTCGAGCCGGGTCTGTGTCTGTGAAGTCCAGCGGCGTCCGTGGAGCAACTCGCGCTTGAGGCCCTGGAAGAACGACTCGGCGAGGGCGTTGTCGTAGATCGAGCCGACCCGGCCCATGCTGCGGCGGATGCCGTGCCGGCGGCAGACGTCGACGAAGACGGCCGCGCTGTACTGGGCGCCCCTGTCGGTGTGGAACACGACGCCGTGGACCCGGCCGCCGCGGGCGGCCACGGCCATCTCGATCGCATCGGTGACCAGCGAGGTGCGCATGCGGTCCGCGATCGACCAGCCCACTACCTTCCTCGAGCAGATGTCGATCACCGTCGCGAGGTAGAGCCAGGTCGGGCCGACGGCTATGTAAGTGATGTCGCCGCACCATCTGGTGTTGAGCGTGTCCGCGGTGAAGTCATGCATCACCAGGTCCGGCGCAGGCGGTGTGGTCCTGTCCGCGATCGTCGTCCGCTTCTTCTTCCGCAGGTGCCGGCCGACGATGTGGTTGACGCGCATCAGCCGGGTCACGCGCTTGCGGTTGATCCTCCGCCCCCGCGTACGCAGCTCTGCGTGGATGCGCGGGGCACCGTAGACGCCATGGTGCTCGAGGTGGATGGCGCGGATTTCACTCACGGTCCGCTTCTCCTCGGCCTGGCGTTCGGCGCGGGCCGGCTCGGTGGCCAGGTGCCGGTAGTAGCCGGCGCGGGATGCCCCGAGCACGCGGCAGATCCGCTTGACGCCGAAGTCGGCACGGTTCTCGGAGATGAAGGCCCAGCGGCGGGGGCTCACTTCACCTCCCGGGCGAAATAGGCGGCTGCCCGGCGCAGGATCTCGCGCTCCAGCTGCCACTCCTGCTCGGCCTTGAGCAGCCTGGCGTTCTCAGCCCGCAGCCGGGCCAGCTCTTCCACCGTACTCACGCCGCCGCCGTGATCATCGGACGTGGCCTGGGCCTCGTCCTTGCGGACCCACGTCCGCAGCGACTCCGCGGTGATACCGAGATCCGCGGCCACCTGCGCGTACGTCCGCTTCCCGGCCGCGGCGCGGAAGAGCGCGACAGCGTCCTTCCTGAACTCCTCCGGATACGGAGACTTGCGTCCCACCTGGACATCCCTCCCTGGACCATCAAGATCCATTGTCAGGGTGTCCACTCCAAAGGATCAGCCTCAGTCTCACGGATTCCCGGCACCGGCGTAACCAGCACAAATCAAGCACCAAGTCACGGGGCAGGCCATGCGGCCTGATGGACAACCACACGCACCGTCGCACCTGGTGGGTCATGCAGCCCTGGCGGAGCGTCGTAGTGGAGCGTGAGGGTGGAAGCATCCGGGCCCAGGCCGTGGACGTGGACGGTGGCCAGCTGGGTGCAGGACGCAGCGGTCAACACCGCGGTCGTCGTCTCAGCGGGTGTGCGGTCGCGGTGCGAGCTGGAATGGGCAAGTTCCTTTGCCGGAAAGGGTCCTTGGCGTACGGTTCGCCCATCGAGGGGAGGTACCGGCCATTTCCGTATTCGATGAACTGCACGAACTCGGGGGCTTCGGCGTCGCGTGTCTGACTCTGACCGGCACGCTGGTGCGGCAGGAAGCACGGCGCTTTCCTGTTCTGGCTCCGTCGGCCGGCTGGCAGGAGGCCGACGAAGAGGATCTGCTGAGTGAGTTCCTGGTAGATCGCCTCCAGGCGGTCACTGCCAATGTCCTGGCTCTGGCCACCGACGATGGCAGTGTCGGACGATTGCTGCGGACGTCGATCCGGCGCTGGTTGATCGACCAGGCCCGCAAGACTGCGCTCGGTTCGGTCAGGCGCTCGCTGGAAGAGGTGCTGACGGAGTGCAGTGCCTTCGAGGCCGTACCGCCGGGCGAGGCGGGGGCCGGTAGGTGGCGCTTGTCCGGCACCATGGTGCAGCCCTGGTCTGGTCCCCCCGACCTGCTCGTCGAAGCCGCGTACGCCGTGCCGAACATCAAGATCCCGAGGTGGACCAGTGAAACGCGTCGTGCCCCTCTCGCTGACAGGAGGTCGCTGGAAGCTGTGATCCGTGCGGTTTTGTCCACCGCCGCTGGATCGATGGAGGTCGCGCAGCTCGTCGAGGTGTTCATCGCTCGTTTTCCCGTGGCGCTGGATCCGATGGTCCTCCCGCTCCCCGACGATGCGGGTTCGCAGATCTCCGCCAGTGCGCACGCCTCTCCGGAGGAGATCGTGCTTGCTCGCGACGACGAGGCCGGTGCGGCGTCTGCCGCGGCACAGATCGTGGCCATGCTCAGCCCTCAGGAGCGGGGCATGGTCGCGTATCTGGAGAGCCCGGGGGAGCTCCAGACGATGTTGGGCTGCGGCCGGTCCCAGGCGTATCAGCACAGAACACGTCTGAAGGAGAAACTGCAGCAGCTCGTCGGGAACGGAGACGGGGACCAGGTACGTTCGGTGGGGTCGGAGGTGATCCGGCTGTGCAGCGAAGCGGCACAGAAACGATGAGCGCGGCCGGGGCCGGACGTCCTGGCCGGTATGACGTCAGTCGATGGTGGAGGCCTGCTCAGTCGATGGATGCGGGAGGACACCATGAGTGACTCAGGAGTGCCGCAGCGGTTCCTGGACCTAGCCCGGCAGATGCGTGGGCCGCATGCTCTGTCGGAGGCAGGGCTGAAGGAGCGCTTCGGTGATCCGGCTGAGGCGGAGATCAAGGCTGGTCAGGTGTGGCGGGCACGCTGGGACGAGGTCAGCGTGCTCGTGCTGATCCTGGAGGTGGAGGCCCGTGAGGTGAACGCCGTCCCCATCACGATCGACCCGCCTGGTGAGGATGAGACCAGCGTGGTCGTGAACGGGGCACGTACCGCGTTCGGCGTCGACGCCACCGTGTGGGCAGGGCTGGTCTCCTGTGTCCCCATGCGCGTGCTGGAGCGCGTGGTCGATGCCTGGGACGAGGACATCGTGGAATGTGCGGCGGCTCGGGCCCAGGGCCGGCCGGCGCCAGCCGCGGCAGGGGTACGCCAGGGACAGATGATCCGTTCCGCCCTGGAGCCGGACGCCGAGACGCGAGCTGGCCTCGCCGATGACCTGGAGCATCTGCAGCATGCGCCCGGTCTGCCAGCTCAGGAGAACGGGCGGCTTCCCGGGACGTTGGCGTCGCTGCTCGGCGACCGGTTGGACTTGAGGACGCTGTGCTCTGCCTTGGAGATGCCGCAGCCCGAGGTCATGAAACTGCTTCGCGGCAAGGCTCCGCTGCCTGCCGACCGGATCGACGCCATCGCCGCGGCGACCGGGCTGAGCGCAGAGCAGATCGCCCGGACGGTCCGTCCCCTGCCCGCCGATCTCGTCCAGGCCATAGAGCACCCGCGGTGGCGCTCGGTATGGGTACGCCGCGCCCGGCAACTGGAGATCAGTGAAGCTCAGGCGCGTCTTTGGGGCAGTTACGGCGCCTTCGCCCTGGCAGCTCGCGAAACAGGCGGTGGCACGGCCGACTGGGACGCCCGCCTGAAGCAGTTCCTCGGCGGCGAGGACAGTACAAAGGACGGCTCGTGACACGGCGCCGGTTCGACCAGGAGGCTCCGCGTCAGGCGGAGGCGATGATCTCGGCCCTTGAGCGACTGCACCCCGGCACCATGGAAGCGCTGCGCGCTGATCCGCTGGCCGAGCTGGGCCGCTGGACGAACATCCAGGTGTCGTTGGAGGCCGCGTCGGACGGCGGTGGCCGGTGCTCGGTCGCCGGCAGCTACCGGTCGCAGACCGATCCCCCCACGCTGGTGGTCGGGGCGGCCCGCTCACATCGGCGCCGGGGATTCACCGGTCTGCACGAGCTGGGCCACCATCTCCAGCAGACCGACCCCGAGCTGGGGCAGCGCCTGTTCGACTGGGAGGACTCCGAAGCGTTCGAGGAAGCCGCATGTGACGCCTTCGCCGCGCGCATCCTCGTGCCGGATGCCCAGATTGCCGCGGACGTACGTCGCCGCGGGCCCTGCGCCGACGATGTGGTCGCCATGTTCCGCACCTCCCGGGCATCGCGCGAGGCGTGCTGTGTACGTGCGGCGCAGTACCTGGCCGGCGGGGGCGTGGTCGTCCTGTTCAACGCCGCGGGCCGGGTGCTGTTCGCCGCGGCTCACGGCATGATTCCGCCGGCTCAAGGCTCCGACCAGTCGGGCACCCCACTCCTGGCTGCGGCCCTGGGGACCCGCGCCACGGTAGAGCGCGACAAGACGTTCGTGCTCTACCGGTCCGGCCAGCAGAGCGATCTGCTGTACGGGCAGGCTGCATGGTGTGACGAGGACTATCTGATCGCGGTGCTCGCCGAGGACAACGTGGCCTGGCGTGCCTTCACAGCGCCGCGACCACGGACCGGGAGCTCCCGGTTTGGTTCCTGGTGGGAATGCGAGACGTGCGGGGAGTCATTCAAGATCACCGAGCCGGGGTGTATGGAGTGCGGGGATCCTTCGTGCGGGCAGGGGCACTGTGGCTGCACGGCCGCCAGGAGGCGGACCGACCGTGCCTGCAATGAGTGCTTCATGGTCCTGGCCCCGTCCCGGTTCGAGGGTGCGAACACGGTCTGCCGCGACTGTTCCTGACCTGATCTCAGCGAGGGAGAGGGCCGCCCGGACGATCTCGACGATGTGACGTCAGAGGAGGGTGAGCCGCCAAGTGACGGCTCCGCCCGGGGAACGTCCCGGGCGATGTGCGGCGCTCAGCGCCCCTCACCTGAACGGGCACATCCTCATGGGATACACCGAGGACATCCTCAACGACATCCGCAGCCAGATCGACGCCCACCCTGAGCCGCTGGCGCAGGCACGTACGCGGCTGGACCTGGTCACCTCAAGCGCGATCGGCTTCACGGGCGCCCTGCGGACCTATCGCAGTGGTTCGCTGCCCCAGCACACCTTCATCCACCCGGTCGGCGACGGTGACGGCGGAGTCGTCCTGGACCGGCGCGTGTATCCGCGGCTCGGACCGGACGGGGACGGCGAGACGCCGGCCGCGATCACCACCGAGCTGTGCGCGCTGCTCGGCCCCGCGGTGCGCGAGGTGTACCCGAAGGCCCGCTGCGGCACCTCCAAGCGCGGCCCGAAAATCACCTTCGGGGAACCGATCGACGGCCAGGACCCAACGGTGGACCTGGTCGTGGCCCTCATCCGGAAGGAGGGGGGCGGGCTGTGGATCCCGAACCTGGAGACCGACCGGTGGGAGGCGTCCGACCCGGAGGGGCACGTCGAGCTCTTCACCGACGGGACGCAGTCCCATCGCCGTACCCGCCGCAGGGTGGTGCGCCTGCTGAAGGCGTGGAACAAGCAGTACTCCCAGCCCGGCTTCTCCTCGCACAACCTGACGGTCTGGGCGTGGGAGTTCATCGAGCCGGGGATAGGCGTGGCGAAGGCGCTGAGCACGGTGCTGTCCAAGGCTGCGGCCCGGGTAGAGGCCGGTACGGCGACCAAGGACCCGCTCGGGGTCTCGCCGAACGTGAAGCTGCTGGTAGGGCGCGAGACTGCGGCCCGGCGGCTGCGCGGGGCGGCGGACGGCGTGGCCGAGGCTCTGGCGGTCGACGACGACCGCGAGGCGGTGCTGTCGGCCCTGTCGGGGGTGTTCTACCGGTACGTGCAGGCCCCGGTGTCCGACAGTTTCGCGGGCAAGATCGCGGCGCTGCGGCAGTACGCCCCCGTCACGACGGTGGCTCTGGGGCTGAGCGGGCCGACGGCCGATGTACGGCCCACCCGGGCCTACGGCGCCGGACCGCACGCGTGAGACACCGTCCTGCCTGGCGTGCGCCGGCCTGGTTCGCCAGGCCGGCGGCACGCATCGCCTTCCAGCGCCGCCTGGCCGCCTGCGGCCAGGCGGTCAGGGTCATCCCGCCTCCGCACCGCTTCCGGGGTGGCTTCGCCCTGGCCGTCCAGCTGCAGGTCGTGGACGTCGTCGAGCAGACAGTCTCGATCGTTTTCAGCCCAGGGGCCCCCAACGTGCCGCACGTATACACCGACGGGCCGTCCGAGTCGCCTCACCGGTACTCCGACGGTGCTCTGTGCATGTGGTACCCGTACGATGCGCCTGAGCAGCGCTGGGTCCGCGAGGACGGGCCGGAGTCCTTGCTGGGGCATGTGGTGGCCCATCTACTGCGTGAACAATGGTGGCGCGGCACGGGCGAGTGGCCCGGCAAGGAAGCTCCCCACGGCACGTGAGCGGCGTGCCCGGTATCGGCTTGGAGGCCGTCATGACGCCCGTCCAGACGGCAGTTGCGCCGCCAGCTCCCTCTGCGTCGGCGACCGCCCCGGTGCATTCCGCGACGCCTGCGGCCCCCTCCGTGCCGGTCCAGGTGGTGTCGACGGCCACCGTGGTTCCTTCCGCGCCGCCCCCGGCCCCTGCTGCGGCCGATGCCGCCTCGGTATGGCCGGCCGTGGTGTCCGGGGCGTTCCTCGCCGCCGCGCTCACCGCGGCCATCAACATCTGGCTCGCACGACGAAAGAGCCGGGAGGAGGAGATCAGCAGGCTCCGGACCGCCTTCGCCGAGGCCTTCGCCGCCCACAGCGCCTACAAGGAGATGCCCTACGCCATCAGACGGCGCCGGTTCGACGCCGCGGCCGAGGAACGGGTGCGGCTGTCGGAGACGTTGCGGGAGATCCAGGGCAACCTCTCGTACCACCTTGCGTGGACGAAGATCGAATCCGAAGTGGTGGGTGCTGCTTACGCCGAACTCGTCCAGGAGCTACGTAGGACGGCCGGAGCAGCCATGCACGCAGCGTGGGAAGCGCCTCCCATCGAGAGCGACACCGCCATGAACATCCCACCGGCACAGATCGACCTCAGCGCGCTGCAGACACTGGAGACCGCCTACATCGCTGCCGTCCGGGAACACCTGCGCGCGCTCAAAAGACCGTGGTGGTCCCGGTAGAAGGTCACACGGCGCCTGTCACACGCAATTGTCGAGTTCGACCTGGCTGATACCAATCAACCGAGATAGATCGATTCAGGCGGAATATGTCACCGTTCGCTGGCTGGCTCCGCAGGGCCATTACCGGATGGCCTGATGGGCTGTTTATATCGGTATGCAGAGGGCGGCAGGACGGGGTGGGGCGGGGGCGGCGTCGGACGGTGTGGAGCTGACCGACGTGCTGTTCTGGCACCAGAAGACGCAGTGTCGGCGTTGGTCCGAAGCTGCTGCCGAGGTGGCTTTCGAGCTGTGTCCACCTCTGAGGCCATTTCCGGTCCGTAGAGGGAAACGGCTGGCCCCGGGGTGGTGGTGGTCGGCAACCACCGGGCGGCTGGTGCACTACGGGTCCGCGGCTATGCGGCTACACCTGATGCTGCTCGACCGCGACCGGCGGGTCAGTGGCCTCGCTGCCCGGCCGCTGGAATTGCAATGGCGTGAGCCGGGCGGAGTGCGCATACATACTCCGCAGTTGATGCTCCGGCTCACCGACGGCCAGGGGGCGCTCGCCGACTGCACCTCTCGCCCGGGGCTGTCGCAGCGTCAGCAATACCTCGCGGCTGTGCTCGGGGAGATGTGTGCGGCCGTGGGCTGGCAGTACTGGGTGCTCGGGCCTGTCGACCCGGTCTACCGGCGCAACGTGGCCTGGCTGGCCGGGTACCGGCACCCGCGCCACCAAGGCGGAGGGCAGGTGGCGGCGGCGCTGCAGGAGGCATTCGCGGCACAGACACCGCTCTGGGAGGGCGTACGCGGTATCCGGGATCCGCTGGTGGTGCTTCCGGCGCTGTTCCATGCGCTCTGGGCGGGGCGGCTGTCGGCGGACCTGGGTGTGCCGATGCATGAGCGGATGCCGGTGTGGGCGCAGGTGGCGGGATGAGGGAAGGTGGCACGGTGCCTGGCGGGCCGGTGGTGGAGTTGGGGTGCCGGGTGCGTTTCGAGGGGCGGACGTGGACGGTGGCTGCTCTGGCCGGCGGTCAGGTGCGGCTGGTCGCCGAGGACGGTGAGGTAGCCGCGGTGCTGTTGTCGCTGCTGTTCGCCGGTGCGGGGTTCGAGGTGCTGGATGGGCCTGGGGTGTCCAGGGTGCCGCCGTTGGGTTTGCTGGAGTCGTTGCCCGAGGCGGTGCGGGAACGGGCGTTCGCGTGGGAGCGGCATGTGCGGGAGGTCGAGACGGGACTGCCGGGCGGGCCCGGCTCGGGAGGGCTGCCGCGGGCGGAGTACGACCCGGGTGTGCGGACGCTGGCGCAGCGCGATGAGGCGAAGGCGGCGGAGCTGTCGGCGTCCGGGATGCCCGCCAGCGCGGTGACGGTGCGGCGGATGCGGGCCCGCTACCGCCGGGAGGGAGTGTGGGGGCTGGTCGATCACCGGACCACCCGGCCTCGCTCTGTCCTGGGGCGGGCGGACGAGCGGGTGGTGCTGCCCTGGGTGAGGTCCTGGAGGTCGGGCAGGAGCGCTCCGGCGGGACACTGGGACGGCTTCGGCTGTATACCGGGCGCCTGCTGGCCGAGCGGTACGGACAGGGGGCGGTGCCGCTGCCGTCGGCTGCGGCGTTCAACCGGCTCGTGCATGCCCTCGCCGACGGGCGCGGGCTGCTGGGCAGCGCGCGGCAGCGCCAGTGGCGGACAGCACGGCCGGCTCTCCCGTTCGTGCCGACGACCGTGATGGCGCCCGGTGAGCTGGTGATGATGGACAGCACCGTGCTGGATGCCTTCGTGGTGCTGGACGACGGGGTGGTGGAGCGTCCGGAGCTCACCATCGCGCTGGATGTGGCGACCCGCAGCATCTGTGCGGCCGTGCTGCGGGCGAAGGGGACCCGCAGTGCGGACGCGGCGGAGCTGCTGGCGCAGATGATGGTCCCGGCGCCGCTGCGGGACAGCTGGTCCGAGGCCCTGGCGATGGAAGCGTCGGTGATCCCCTACGAGCGGCTGCTGAGCGTGGATGCCCGGTTGAAGGGGGCCGCGGCGCGGCCGGTGATCACACCGCAGACCATCGTGGTCGACCAGGGCAACGTGTTCATCTCGTCCTCGTTCATCGCCGCCTGCGATTCACTGGGCATCTCCGTGCAGCCCACGCCGCCGGGCAACGGGCCTGACAAAGGGCACGTCGAGCGCACCTTCTCCTCGATCAAGACACTGTTCGTGCAGCACGTCGCCGGCTATACCGGCGCGCACACCGGCGAGCGGGGCCGGGACGTCGAGGGGGAGGCGGTGTGGACACTCGGTCAGCTCAATGACCTGCTGCAGGAGTGGATCATCTGCGGATGGCAGGAGCGTGGGCACGACGGTCTGCGGCATCCGATGATGCCGCGCTGCGCCCTGTCACCGAACGAGATGTGGGCGGCGCTGGTGTCGGTGTGTGGGTACGTCCCGGTGCCGTTGGGGCGTGAGGACTACATCGAGCTGATGCCCCTCAAACGGCAGAAGATCAACGACTACGGCATCCGCATCGACTACCGCACCTACGACGCGGCAGTCCTCAACCCCTACCGCGGCGAGCGCTCGACGGCGGCGGACGGCCTGTGGGAAATCCACTACAACCCGCACGCTCCCGGCCGGGTCTGGGTACGCATGCCGCGGCCTGGCCAGCCGCGTGGATGGGTGTGGGAGGAAGTTCCGTGGATTCACGGAACCCTGGTCACCGTCCCGTTCACCGACTTCACCTGGCAGCACGTCCGACGGGCCGTCGCCCGGCGCGCAGACCGCGCCGAGCACGAACACGACCTGGCCCTCGCCCTGCGGGAGCTTCTGGAACGCGCGGCCGCCGGGCACGGCACCCGCCGGGAGAAAGCGGTCGCTGCCCGAGCGCGCTCAGCCGGCACCGGCGGGGATGTGTGGGGGATCTTGTATGGCCGGCAGCCGGGGCCGGTGTCCGGTGCCCCTGAGCCTGAAGAGGACGACGCCTTCGACGACGAGGGCGACGAATGCGAGGACGAGGGCGACGAATGCGAGGACGAGTTGCCAGCCAGCGACAGTGTCCTGGGGGCTTGGCCGTCCGGGCTCGCGCCGCTGAGCGAGCCCCTGGCCAGCACAGCGCAGGACGGCGGCGTGCCTGCGTCGAGGCGGGCCCAGGTCACGGTCTACGACCCCTTCGAGGAGTCCCTGCGATGGTGAGTCCGCTTCAAAGCGACGCCGTGGGGTTCGCCCCGCTGGCCCCTCCGACCGTATGGCAGGGCTGGGACGCCTTCGTCCTCCACTCCGCGGCGCCCGCACGCGACGCCGAAGACTCCGCCTGGACACAGGCCGAACGCGAGGATTACCACTCCGAACTCGCCGTCATGCGCACCCCCGCCATGGACGACGTCTTCACCGCCGTACGCCGGCTCCTGCTGCTCAACCGCCGCCAGCAGGCCGGCGCTCGGCGCGGCCTGATCATCTCCGGTCCCGCCACAACGGGGAAGACCACAACGATGATGGCGCTGGGGCGTTCCTTCCAGCTGGCCGACGCCCGCCAGCATCCCGGCCAGGGCGAGCGGCGACCGGTGCTCTTCATCAACGTGCCGCCAGCCGCGACCCCGAAGATGCTCGTCAGCGAGTTCGCCCGGTTCCTCGGCATGCCCATCACCGAACGCCTCAACCAGACCCAGATCACCAACGCGGTGTGCGACCTCCTGTGCGAGCTGGGCACCCAGCTGATCCTCATCGACGACGTGCACCTCTTGGACACCCAGCGGCGCGCCGGCGCGGAAACCGCCGACCAGCTCAAATACCTCGGCGAACGCATCCCCGCCACCTCCGTCTACTCCGCGATCGACATCGAGACCTCCTCCCTGCTCAGCGGAGTACGCGGGGCGCAGATCGCCGGCCGCTTCAAGATCTTCCGCCACCGGCCGCTGGCGTATGCGACCGAGCAGGACCGGGCCGTCTGGGACGACCTCGTGCAGGCCATGGAAGACCTGCTGCGGCTGCGCGCGCACCGCCCCGGAACTCTCCTGAAGCACGCCGCCTACCTCCACACCCGCACCGCCGGGCGCATCGGCAGCCTCTCCCACCTCATCCGCGAAGCCGCCCTGATCGCCATCACCGAAGGCACCGAGCGCATCACCAAGCAGCTGCTGAACGAGATCGAACTCGACGCCGCAGCCGAGACACAGGCCCGGCCGCACCGGAGCGCGCGGGGGAGGTAGAAGAGGAGGCTGCTGTGGTCAGTCAGCGCAGCACGTCGGCGCCCGGGCCGCTTCAGGGGAAGGGACCCGTGCAAGGAACTGCGCGGTGCTGTGCGGTGGAGCATTGGAACGGGTCAGGCGGCGCAGCAGGGCGGATCGCACCGCTGGCCGGAGAGCTCACCCTGTCCTTCCTGACCAGGATCGCCGCCCGCTACCACCTCGACGTCAACGACCTGCTGGCTGCCGTCACCGACGCCGGTGGGATGAAGAACCTCTCAGGGGTACTCCACCCGGACAGCGAGATCGACCTCAACGTCCAGGCCCGCGCCCGGGTCACGGCACTGTGCAGGGTGCCCCCACAGGCACTTGAGCGCGCCCTGCCCGCATGGGCCCGGGAGGAACCAAAGGGCAAGTACGGGCCGGGCCCCGCCGGGCGGCTGACGCGCGGCGAGGAGACCGTCGCCTCATGGGGGCCGGCCTGCCCCGCCTGTACCGCTGCCCGGACCGGCCGCCGGGAGCCCGCACGACGGTTTCTGCGTCCGGAGGAACGCGTCTGCGTACGCCACCGGTACTGGCTCCTGGGCCTGCCCGGCACTGACGGCATGCCCGTCCGCCTAGGGTGCGTATTGAGTCGTGATCAATGGGTGGTTCGGGTGAGGTCCTTGAGCCAGATCATTGAGGCGCGTAGGTGGAGGCCGGCGAGGTAGCTGTCCGGGGTTTTGTCGTATCGGGTGGCGATGTCTCGCCAGTCTTTCAGCTTGTTGATCAGGCGCTCGACGGTGTTCCGTTCCTTGTAGAGGTCGGCGTCGTGGCTGACGGGCCGGCCGCCTCTGGAGCCCTTCTTCTTCCGGTTTGCGGCTTGGTCCTTCTTCTCAGGGATGACCGCCTTGATGCCGCGTTTGCGCAGGTGGGCGCGGTTGCCGCGGGCCGAGTAGGCCTTGTCGGCGGCGACCGCGTCGGGCCGGGTGCGGGGGCGGCCGACAGGCCCGCGGACCCGTATCCGCCCCAGCACGGGGACGAACTGCGGGCTGTCCGCGGCCTGCCCGGCGGTCAGGACGAACGCCAGCGGGCGGCACCTGCGGTCGGCGGCCAAGTGGACCTTGCTGGTCAGCCCGCCCCTGGAGCGTCCGAGGAGGGCGGCCTTCAGTCGGAGTTTGTGCCGACGCCGGATGCGCCGTCGCTCTTCCCGTTCGGGACCGTCTTCGGCGTCCTGCCCGGTTTGTTCGTCGCGGCCGCCCCCTTTGACCTGGTCTTCTTCTCCTCGGCGGCGGCCTTCTCCAGCGCGGTGACGACGTCCTGGCCCAGGTGCATGCCGGCAGCGTCGTGGTGGGCGCGGGCGGTGGTGGAGTCGATGCTGACCAGGGACAGGTCCACCTCGCCCCGCTTCGCGGCTTGCGCGATCAGGCCCTCCAGCAGGGCCTCGAAGACGCCGGCGTCACGCCACTGCCGGAAACGGTTGTGGACGGTCGACCAGGCGCCGAACTCGGTCGGCATCTCCCGCCACTGCCCGCCGGTCTTGAACCGCCAGATCACGCCCTCGAACTGCTGCCGCAGCCGCTCGGGGTACGGTCCGTACTCGCCGATCGGCAGGTACGGCCCGATGAACTGCCACTCTGCATCCGTCAGTTGCACTCGCGTCACACAAGAAGATCTACCGGACCCTGCCCCGCCGCGAAGGCGGATCCCGCAGATTGATCACGACTCAATACGCTCCCTAGGGCCTGTGTGATGTTGTGATCAGTTGGCGGTCTTCAGGAGGTTGTCGATCCAGATCATTGCGGCGCGTAGGTGGAGGCCGGCGAGGTAGCTCTCGGGCGCCTTGTCGTAGCGGGTGGCGATCCCTCGCGCGGTCGATCCTGCGGGGCGAAGCCGGGCCCCCGCGACCACAGCCGCTCGACGCCGTGCGGAGAGGTGTGTCCTGAGGGCGCACTGCCTCCCGACAGGGCAGTACGGCTAGCCGTTGTGCGTCTCGAACCTGACGACGGCGTCTGCTTCGCCCTGCCAGTCGACCGCGATGTCCACCGAATCGATCCGCCCGTACGAGGGCGGCACTATGGACAAGCGGAGGGGGTCTTCCTGCAGCCTGGGAGAGGAGCCCCGGTGCGAGGGGAGGGAGGCGAGCCAGTCGCGGACATCGGACCGGGGCATGCGGAACGACCCGGCCCATGCGGTTGCGAAGATGCTGCTGTCGATCTCCGTGCAGGCTTCGTCGTCCACACGGGCCGGGAGCCGCCAGCCGATGCTCTTCATGGCCTTCGCGCAGGTGGCCGGGCGCGTCTCGCGCGTCTCGGGCCGGGTGAACGCGTAGAGGAACGCCAGCGGCGGCCCGATCACCAGGAGTACTGCCAGGGCGATGAGCCACTTCACCCACCGGCGCATCGGCCGGGGCTGCGGCGGTTGGTGCCGGGCCTGGCGCACTGCCGCTTCCGTTTGCTGGCCGACGTTCGCCATTCCCCCACCAGTCCTTCATTCGATTTGAATGTGTTCAATATTCTTGCACGGATGCGGACCGCACCTCGGGCCGGCCGGGCGCCCCGCCGCGGACCCGGGGCTTCCGGCGGTCGTGCGGCTGCCTCGTACTCCTGCGGGGCGGCGCGCCCCCGACGTGATGTGGAGCTCGTCCGGGCCGTCGAGGATCCGTGCCGCCCGCCCCGTACGGAACAGGGCGGGCAGCGGGGTGTCCGGTCCGAGCCCCGCGGCGCCGTGGACTTGGATGGCGGCGGCCACCTGCTGGAGCATCGGGGCCGCCGCGACCTTGGCAGGCCCACCTCGGTGTGCGCGTCGTGCCTCCTGTCGAGCGGCGCGACCGCCTCGTACACGAGGGGCGGGTGGTGGACGGGGCGAGAAGGGTGCCGAAGACGTACTGCGGGACGAGCTGGTGGCCGGCGAGGGGGCCGCGCGACCCGGTCCGCTCACAGCCCGCCCGCACATGAGGTCGAAGGCGCGCCCTGCGCCTGGCCGTGCTGCCCAGCAGATGGTGGCCGGGCACGACGACCCAGTCGAGCTCGATCTCCCCCTGGGCGGCCGCTCCCAGCACCGGTAGTTCGCGTATGACGCGGAACGCGGCGAGGCGGTGGGCACGAGCAGCAGCGACAGGTCCTCGCGGTCCCGTCGGTGCGGGAGGGCACGGTGACCAGGTCCGCGTTCGCGGCCCCGGAGGTGAACCACGCGCGACGCCGTCGACCCACTGCCCGTCCGCGCCCGGTCCGCCCTGCAGCTGACGAAGGACCGGCTCGGTGCCGAGGTAGACGGTGCGGCGCTGCGCGTGGCGGTAGGCCTGCAGGATCGTCCGCAGCGCCGCCGTGGACTTGGGTGTCAGCTCTACCTCGACGGCCACCAAAAGCTGCCCGCCGGGCGGCACGGCGACCAGGTCCGGCCAGTGCACCGCGCGGCTAGTGCTGTGACCGGGAACGTTTGCCGGGTCGGGTGGTCAGGCTGCGGTTGGTAGTGGTCTGCCGCCCCAGCGGAGGCCTTTCTCGCTTCGGATGCGGGCGCGTTCGCGTCGTTGTGCGGCGAGGACGTCGGGGTGGCGGGCGTTCTGGTTGCGCCAGCGCAGGTAGGCGTGCAGGGACCGGGTCTGGACGGTGTGGTTCGGATGGTTGGAGTTGGCCAGGGTGAACTGCCGCAGCGGCCCGAAGTGGGCCTCGATGGGGTTCGCCCAGGACGCGTAGGTCGGCGTGAAGCACAGCTCGACCTTGTTTCGGTCCGCCCACCTGCGGATTTTCCAGTTCAGGTGGGCGGAGAGGTTGTCGAGGATCACGTAGATCGGGGCGCCGTCCGGGCGGGCGGCCCGGATCGATCGCAGGGCGGCCCAGGTGTGGTCGATGCCTTTGCGCCTGCGGTTGATGCCCCACAGTTTGTCGTCGCCGACCGAGTAGCAGCCGTGGAAGTAGGTGATGCCGTGGGTGCGGCGGAAGGTGGCCGGCAGCCGGTCGGGCCGGCCCTGCTTCTTCCAGCAGGATCCGGCGGTCGGACGGATGCCGAGGGGGCCGAACTCGTCGAAGGCGAACGTGCGGTCGGGACGCTTGTTGACCGCGTATTCGATCCGGGCCAGCTTGGCGTCGAAGGCCGGGTCCGGGGACTCCTTCCAGGTCTTCGTGCGCTGGAAGGAGATCCCCCGGCGGGCCAGCAGGCAGCGCAGGGCTTCCCGGCCGATCCGGACGGGCCGGGAGATGTTGCGCCGCAGGTGATCGGCGAGTTTGCGGACCGACCAGCGGGTGAAGGGCTTGCCCAGCGCGGTCGGGCGGGTGGTGGCCGTCTGGACGACGAAGTCCTCGTCGTCACGATTCAGCAGGCGGGGACGGCCTCCCGCCCACCGAGGGTCCAGGCATGCGAGCCCGATCTCGTTGAAGCGGTGGATCACGTCGCGGACGGTGTCCTCGTCCGCCTGGACCAGCCGCGCGATCACCGGGACCGTGCTGCCGCCAGCGGAGGCCAGCAGCATCATCGCCCGCCTGAACCGCACCGAGCTGGTGCTGCCCCGCCGAACGATGTGCTGAAGCTTCTGCCCCTCCTGCTCGGTTAGCCCGCGGACCCTGACCGGTAACGCCATCCCGCCTCCCCATGCCAGTCGAAGTCGTCACATCCGACCAGCACAACGAGCAACCCGGCAAACGTTCCCGGTCACAGCACTAGAGACGGGCCAGGTGCTCGCGCACGGGGCCGGCGAGCTCGGCGTAGAAGTCGACGCGGTCCTGGGCCTGGAGGATTTGGGCGGCCACGGTCAGCAGGCCGGTGCGGCCTCGGGGTAGTCCAGGATGGGGGCGAGCTCGGCGTGGCTGATCGGCTGCTCCAGAACCCGTCTGTGCCCCACGGCCCCGAACGCGTCGTTGCTCGCGGGGGATGCCCCCAAAGCCTCGACCCGTTGGCGGATGCCGGCCCACTGCTGATCAGTCATGAGCAAAAGGTAGGGACCCCCACCGACATTGACGTCGACGGGGCCCTCCTGGAAGCCAGGTGGGGCCAGTTCAAACCGTTCCTACCCGGGGCCAGACGAAGCCGTCACAGCGGGGCCAAAGAAGACCGTCCTAAGACACCACGGCAAGCACGGCACATCGTTTCGTGGTCAAGGATGGGTCCGGGCTTTCCTCGCCCAGCAGTGAGCCGTACTGCCCTGTCGCCCGTCATTCGCTGGCACCGTTCGACAGGCCCGTTGTCGTCAGGGCTCCGGGCTGGTCTGGCGGTCACATGATCTGTTCGCACCACCAGAAGACGAGGCCGACGGCACCTGCTCCGATGCCGTAGCAGGTGCCACGCAGGGCACTGGTCAGCATCAGGTTGCGGCGGCGGGTGATCCAGCGGAAGACGCGGTGGATTCGCCGGTTTTGCGGGTCGGGGTGGCGGCTACTCTTCAAAGGATGCTCCCTTTCGTGAGTGGGTGTCGTACGAAGCGCGGGTTCCGCCGTACGCCCGCGCAATCCAGTACTTGGGCTGCTGATCGGAGATCCGGACGATCTGACTGGTTGCGGTGTCGTAGGCAAGGAGCACCGCCTCGTAGCGCCGCATGGACTCGCACGCACTCGTCACGGGCAGATCGGACAGCGGCCACCTTTCCCGAATGGCGATGCGACACGCGTCCGTGCGTGAACTACGGGTGAAGAACGGGAACTGCGGCTGCTCGGGACGGCGGGCGCGCCGTCGTCTCCGGCGACGTCGAGCAGGCCGCCGCGTACAGGCTGGCCGACAGTGCGAAGCCGTTCGCCGAGCGGGGCCTGGTCGTCGACCTGGTCCACCGCGACCTCGACAAGGACGTCGTCGACCGCTGAACGCCGCACACAAGAGGGCGCCCGCGGCCATTGGAGCTGGCTGCGGGCGCCCTTCGTCGGGCCGGCGCCCGGTCACCCGGGCGCAGATGGGGCCCGCGCCCGCGTGCGACGACCGACCCGCACGCCCCGACCCCGGACCGGTACCGGTGACCAGCAGCGATGCCCGCGGCCGCGGTGACGTCAACGGGCACCAGGAGCACGGGCGCACGACATCCTCGGGCGGCTACCGGTCCGGGGTCAGCGGCCGACACCCGGCGGCCGGCACGACCTCCCCGTCACCGCGCAGCGTCGGCACGAGCCGCCCGACGTTTGCCGTGCTCGCCCGGCACCAGCTCCCGCACCCGGTAGGCGACCGGCGGGCCGGCCTCCGCCCACTCGGCCGTGTTCTCCCGAAGCCATGTGGCGGATCTGGGGCTTGTCAGCGTTTTTGATCTTCTGGGCTCATGGGGGCCGTGCTCGGCGAGGTTGGTCCGGTCATGGCGACCGGAGGGAGCTTGGGGTGCGGTAGGAGTGGGAGCCGGAGGACCTGATCGAGGTCCGGCTGCTGGAGGAGGACCAGAAGCGGCTGCGGAACAAGTCGGGGGCGAACCGGTTGGGCCGACACGGGCAACACCCTGAAGCTCGTCCACGACTTCTGCGTTGGCACCGTCGCGGACTCCAGCCGGAGCGACCCACACGGGCTACGCCCAGGCCTGGGCGGGCTGGGCGAGCTTTTACGCTATGGATGACATTGTTCCACGCCTAGAGCCTTAAGTAGCTGTCGAATCCTTCCGAGCAACTTATACCGCTCTTCGGTGTATTGCTCGTGGGTTTTGTTGCCTTCGTCTAGGCTTCCATTAGCGACGTCGTGAATTTCCAGTGCGTAGGCGACATCCAGCCGGCTCAACTGGTTGACCTTCTCGATGAATTCCTCCACCTCTTGCCGACGCTCCTCAGGGCGCTTGATTTTTTCGAAACGGCGTTTCAGTTTACGCTCCTCCCCTGCCAGCACCTCCAAGTCGTTTGCCGCTGCATGCATGATGACCTGCAGTTCTTTCCATCGGCGTTCAGAAGGTTTGTCGATTTCCGAGACGGCGGAGAGAAATGCGTCCATGCACGTATTCGATCTGTGGATCGCGCTGAGTGTGCCGGCATAATCCTTGTCGCAAACCGTCTTGACTTCCCTTGCCCAGTCCGCAAGGGTGAAGGCAGGGGGAAAGAGGCGATCCTTCAATAGGAACGCGGTCGCCACAATGCCAGCGAGACTTGCACAGACACCGATCCACGCGTTGACCCGGCGTGAGAACCCCCAGCCTTGCCGCCCGCCGCTCTCATTTCCTACGAGGCCGAGGGCCGCGGCCGGGGTGGTGACGGATGCCGCCGTCCTGGCCGCCCGCTTCGACACCCGCATTGCCGAGGAGGCCCAGCAGCTGCGCGGCCGCGCCGTGGCCCAGCGGGCGGCAGCGCAGCGGCACCGCACCAGCGTGCAGGCGATGCAGCAGGAGGTCGCCCTCCGCGAGGAGATGCGGTCCGCGGCGCCCGTCGGGTACGCCCGTGAGGCCGACGACCGCGCCGCCGCCCTGCGAGGAACGCAGCGGCAGACACCGCCGCAGGCGGCCCGGACACCTGCCCCCGTCCCTCACCCCCGTGTACCCACCGGGCCGGGAATCGGGATGGACCGCGGGAGCCGGCCGCCGCGCCCGTGAACCCGGGCCCGGCCTGCCGGACCGCGTGGCTACCGGCTCATGCCGGGGCGCCGCCCAAGTACCAACTCGTGCGGCACCGCGGCCCGGGGGACGGGGCGCTGTGCTGGCTGGACCTGCCGGACGGGCGCCGAGCGCTGCTCGACGGCGATGGCCTGGTGCGCGGAGGCGTCGAGCATGGCCCGCGGGACAGTCGTCCCGGACTGCCGGGCCGCGTCCAGTAGCCGTCCCGCGCAGGCCTGCTCCGCCGCCATGACGGCGGAGTAGGCCCTGGTGAGGGCCTCGACCTCGCGTAGGTGCACGGGGTAGAAGCGCTGGCCCTTGTCGGTTCCCGGCGGCCGGTGCTTGACCACATCGGACACCAGCGTTGTTCCGGCCCGCTTGATCACCCACGGTGCGGCGACCGCCATCTGCCAGCCAGCGGACGGCAGCCGGTACAGGGAGGCCGCGAGCCGGCCGGGCCCGTCAGCGTCCCTGACGATGTCCGCGGCCGGCCGTGCGGTACCAGGCCCCTGTTCGGGGGTCCACTGCGGGCCGAACAGCAGCTGCCCGGTGCGCGTGGCCGCCGTTCGCGCGATCACGGCAGCAGGGTGGGGGTCGGGTGAGGGCATGCGTACGACCTGCCCGCGCCGGGCCAGTTCGTATCCGGGGGGTGCGAGGGCGGGGTGCTCGCGCGGGTCGGCCGTGTCGACCACGTGGGTCCAGGCGCCGCCGGCCGCTTTCCAGGCCTTGGCCGACTCCCGCAGGGCACCGGCAGCGGCCCGGAGCCCTGCGGCCGCCTCCCCGTCGGGCATGCCCTCGGCGGCCCGCAGCAGGACGCGGCCGGCCAGCAGCCGTGCCATGGAGGTCCAGTTCGACAGCTACCGAAGGTCGGAGCCGCTCAGGCGCCGCTCGTCGCGGTCGTGGAGGGCCGCGTACGCGGCCCGGGACAGCCGTTCGCTGTCCTCGGCCAGCCGTGTGGTGACCGCGCTGGTGAGGTCGCCCGGCCCGGCCTGCACCGGGACGACGGGCAGCGCGAGGGGGAAAGCGGCCAGGTGCGCGTCGGCCTCGCGGGTCGCGACGCGGGTGAGGACCGCGGCCTTGTCGAGGGACGTGCGCGCTGCCGAGAAGGCCTCGGCCGCGCCGGCGTGCTCGCTGCCCTGGGCGATCCGGTACACGACCTGCCCCGCCGTCCGGGCCACCTCGGCGTACCGGCCGGACAGGTAGTCGAACGCGGCCTGGTGACGCATGAGGTAGGCGTACGGGGTCAGCGGGGCGCGGTCCGGGCCGAGGTGACTGCTGATGGTGTCGCGCACTGCTCCCACCGCCTGCGCCGCCGCGTCGATCCGGCCGCTGACCGGACCGGCAGCCTCGCCGGCGTCCGGATGCTGCAGGTACTCCCGGGCGCGGCCCAGCCACGCGGAAGCCTGCGTCAGCAGCGCCTCAAGCTCCTTCTCCGCAGGGGTCAGAAACCGTTCCTCGGTTGTGGGGGTCGGCGTGTACGCGCTGGGGCCCAGGCCGCGCCGGATCTGCTGCAGCACGGTGTCGAGGCGTCCGGCCAGTGCCGCACGCTCCGCCGGTCCGGCTACTGCGGCCGATTCGGCGGCCGCGTGCTGCAGGTGGGTGACGGCGGTGTCGAACAGGGCACCGAGGGTCGTCACTGGGCCCCGCCCCGCACCGCGGACAGTGCGGTTGCTGCGCTGGCGGCCAGCTCGGAGGCGATGCCGAGCGAGTGCTGCGCGTCCTCGCTGCCCTGCTCGGCGGTCGCGGCCAGGCGGGTCAGGGCTGCGGCGGTGTGGTCCAGCAGACGCACGTACGGGGCAAGGCCGGCCGGGCCGGGTTCGGGGTCGGGTGCGCTCAGGGGCGCGCCGGAGGCGGGGAGCGGCAGCCGTGCGCGAGCGTCCAGGCAGTGCGTTGAGGCCAGCATTGCCTGCAGTTCGTCGCTTCCTTCCTCGAACGCGACGGCGTCGCAGGTCTCCGCGGCCACGGTCAGGGCATCCCAGGCCGCGGCCAGGACCATGAGGGTGTCGTCCGTGTCGAGCCGCGTGGTGAGGGTCGTGAGGGCAGCGGACATGGCTGTCCCCTTTCTGTTCTTCGTGCAGGGATTGACGCGATCGTCGCACCTGGACCGCCGCCTTGTGCGGGGCCTGTGGACAACTGGCCGCCTGTGGACAACCGGGCGGCGGCTAGGCCGACGCCGGCTCGGCACCCTTCATGGCGTCCCGGATCCGCTGGACGGCCGGCGCGTTCGGGCCGTGGACGCTGACCGCGGTGGACAGCAGCTCCTTGCCCAGGGCGAGAGTGAGGTCCGGGTCCTTGCCGGAGCGCCACAGGCTGTAGGCGCGGCGGACTGCCGCGTGGGTGTCCGGGTGGTTCGACCCCTGCACGTCGGCGCGCAGGCGGACCATGTGGAGATACCAGCTCACGGCGGTGCGGTGGTCCCCGATCAGGCTGGCGACGTACCCGCGGATTTCCCGGATGTCGGCTGTGGCCAGGGTCGCCGTGCCGTCGGTCGCCGCGGTGTGCTCGGTGTCGAGCTGCGCGGCGAGCAGGGCTGCCTTGTCGAGGTTCCCCTCTCCGGCGGCCGCGGCGATGTCGGCGATCCGCTCGGCCACATCCACCGCGGGTGGTGCCTCGACGGGCGCCGGCGGTGTTTCGACGGGGGCTGGCGGTGCCGGCGGTGCCTCGGGTTCGGGCACTGCTGCGCCGGTCCAGAACGCCGGGGTGACCGTTCCCCATGGCAGGAAGACGTCGTTGCTCACCAGTTCACCACCCTGCGGATGCCGGTCGCCCGGGTCATGTAGCTGCTGGAGTTGCGCCAGCTGCTGTACGGGACGATGCGGGTGCGGACCCCGGTCCGGGGCGCTTCGATGAGCATGCCGGAGCCGATGTACATGCCCACGTGGCCGGGGCTGGCCGCAGATCCGTCCGAGCCGGCGTTGAACACCAGGTCGCCGGGCTTGGGGCTGTCCAGGTCGACCTCGATCGGCAGGTTGATCTGATCGAAGGTGACGCGGGGGATGCTGATGCCGGCCGCCTTGTAGGCCTGCTGCATGAGGGACGAGCAGTCGCACCAGTGCGCCGGGTTGGAGCCGTGCGAGTCCGTGCAGTCACCGCCCAGGTGGTACCAGCTGTCCTTCTGCTGCAGCGCCCAGCCGACCGCCGTACGGACTTGGGGCGGCGTGTCCGGGGGCAGGCTGAACCCGGCCGGAAGATCGACAGGCCCTCCGCCGCCGGGCGCGGTGTACTTCGCCGACCTCGCCATGATCTCTTTGACGTAGTTGTACGTCTGCCCCTCGGCGAAGTCGGCCGGGGGAACGCCGCGGTACTCCTCGACGCGGCCCCAGCCCGCGTTGTATCCGGCGAGGGCCAGCTCGATGGGCGATCCGCTGTACTCCGGGTGCTTCTTCGCGGTCTTGAGGAGCTTGCACATCATCGAGGCCTGGGAGGGTATGGCGTCCTTAGGGTCCCAGACATCCCGGTCACCGTCCCCGTCACCGTCGATGCCCTCCGTGGCCCAGGTGCTGGGGATGAACTGCGCGATTCCCATGGCGCCCGCCTCAGAGGAGGCGGTGGGGTCGAAGTTGGACTCGGCCCACAGCTGGGCGGCGAGGATCGACGGCGGGAGGCCCTGGTCGCAGGCAGCGGCCGCGGCCAGGATGAGGGGCGCGTACTGGGCGGGCACGCCGTCGGCCCCACCGATCCGCAGCGCGCCAGCCGTCGGCCAGGTGCCGATGTTGCCTTTGCTGTCGTCTTCCGCGAGTGCGGCAATCAGCATCACTGTTCCGATCCCGAGAGCGATTGGAGTGGCCACCGCCGCAGCTACGGCTACACCTATCCAACGCTTAGCCCGCATGCATTTCCCCCCGTTCCGACGCCCTTGTTTGCTCCCGTGCAGAGTCAATTTGGCCATCTTGGCCGGTACTTGATCTCATTGGGATGGTGTGACGGAACGTGACAGTATGCCACTCCTGCTTGGTAGAGGGACTGGTGAATACCCCTCAGGTATCTCGCAGTGTCCGGTGTAGGGTGCCGACTCACTGCGAAGCCAAGCCGGCAGGCGTGTGATGTTCACACTAGCTATGGCTTTGCGTGGGGCTCGGGGGGATTTATGGGCAAAAGGGGCGACTTGGCGACCCTGCCGGACGGTACGCGGCTGGTCGTGCCGGTCCTGGCCGCGTCCGGCGGCAGTACACGCTCCACGGTGGCGCACCTGCTCGCCGACGAACTCGCCTGCACCGGCGACACAGTGGTCGCTGACTTGTCGCCCCGCCTCGCCTCCCCCTGGCCCACATGGACAACGGACGCGCACGCTGAAGGCCTCGCCGCAATCCCGCCCGACCAGCCCCTGACCCGGAGCGCCATCCGGCATGCCGCAGCGATCCGCCAGTCGGAATCGGCACGGTGGTCGGTGCTGACCGACACGCGCGAGTGGCACGCTGCGCCGTTGGACCTGCCGTCCGACCCTGCCGCCTGGTACCAGCTGGCCGCCGCAGGCGGCTGGCAGGTCCTCATCGCAGACACCGCGCACCCTGCCGCACACGACCTGATCGAGTCCCGCTGCTCAGGGGCACCGAGCCTGACCCAGGCCTGGTGCGGCCTGCCGTTCACCGTGCCCGTGCTGTGCGCCCAGTCCAGCGCCGCCGGAATCCAGGCCCTGCAACAGGCCGTGATGGTGCTCCATGCCGAAGGCCTGCCGCTGCAGCGCACGGTCGTGGCGCTCTCCGCGGCCGCGGACGGGCGGCTGCCCGCTGTCGCGAAGGCGGCCGCCACGATGCTCTCCGCGCGTACGGCCGCCGTCGTCCACCTGCCCCACGACGCCGACATCCGCGCCCATGGCCTGTCCGCCCAGCCCGCCCGGATCCGGGCCCGCACCCGACAGGCAGCCCGCGAACTCGCCACCGCCGTGCTCGCCGCCGCCCACGACTCCTACGGCGACCCGCTGCCAGACGCTTTGCAGCCCGCCGCCCGTCCCCACCCCGCCGCCTGACGAGGAAAACCTGATGAGCCAGATCCTGACGACCCTGCACGCCCTCGCCACCGACCCCGGCCTCACCGTCCTCGCCGACGGCCCAGTGCCTGCCTTCGAGCCGGCGCTCCCCGGCCCGGTCAACAACTCGGCCAAGACGATCCTGTCCTGGACCGCTGGCGGGGGCATCACCCTCGCCGTCCTCGGCGGCCTGAGCGGGTGGGCGCTCACCGCGATCGGCCACAACACCGAGCGCGCCGCCCTCGCGGCCAGAGGCAAGCAGGGCGTGCTGTGGTCCCTGATCGGAGCCGGCGGTATCGGGGTGACGTCATCCCTGGTCCTGGCCGTTTACACCATGTCGAAGGGCGGCTGACCGTGGAATCCTCTCCGGGACCCAAGGCCCGTAGGGCCCGCCTCCTCCTGGCCGGCGGCGCCGTCGTAGTGGCTGGACTACTGGTTGCTGGCGGGTTCACCGCCGCCACCCTGATGAACGACGACGCCAAGGAACAGGCACAGCCATCCGCCAGCTCGGGGGTATCCGCGGCGCCGACCCCGGGCAGTACTGGGGTGCCAACCGGCCCCATGACGCCGGAGAAGGCACAGAAGATCACTCTTCGAAAGCCCACAGATCACAAGAACGGCGTGGCCGTCGGCTTCCCCGGCTCGCCGAGCGGGGGAATCTCGGCCGTCGTGTACTTCTGGGAGGAGTACGCATGGCTCGACGACGAGAAAGCCAGTCAACAGCTGAACGCCGTGGTCTCCAAAGACGCCCCGGGCTATGCGGACAAGAAGATCTCAGAGATCCGCAAGTGGCGTGAAGCCATCGGCCTGGCCCCTTCGGGAGGCATTCCGGCTGACATCACGTTCACCACGTCCGTGCACGCGGCGCGGGGCAAGACCCTCAAGGCACCCGGCGTGCCGGTCGGCGACATCATGCAGGTCTGGCTCTCGTACGACAGGTTTGCCACCGGGCCCAAGGGAGGACGGGACGAGAACCCGCTGCGCGGCGAGACCATCGCATTTGTCGTGAAGTGGGAGGACGGGGCCTGGAAGTTCACCGACAAGTACGACTCGATGGGCGACTTCCCCGTGGCCTACGAGCCCGACAGCCCGTATGCCTGGAACGACGGATGGGTCCAGGTACGCCATGCAGGGTGATCGTCTGCGGCGCCTCGGCCGTTCCTTCATCCTGCTCTCCGTTCTGTTGGCGTTCCTCGGGGCGGGGGCGTCCCTCTCCGTGGCGGTGGCAGCCGACGAACCGAAGCACCACGCGTCTGTCGGTCCTCCCTCCCCGATCCCCGCCGAGTGGGCGCAGTGGACCGTGGGCATCGACGCGGACCGCCACTACTGCCTTGTCGATCAGATCGACGACCGCAGCAAATGCTGGCTGCCGGGCCCTGACGACCCGCCATTCCCAGGACGGACGAACCCCTGTGAAGGCGCCGATGGCAACGGCGCCCGCAACTGCGACGACAAGGACCAGCGCGAGGCAGAGGCCCGGAAGCTGAAGCAGTGGCGTGAGGCCTTCTCGGAGCAGGACCAGAAGAAGTACGCGGAACTGATCACGTTCGTCACCGACTGCGTGACCAAGAACGGCCGACCCTTCACCGTGTGCAAGAAGGAGGGAACGGACAAGCTCGGGGAACCGGTCCAGACACCGCTGGAATGGGCAGCCGGCAAGTTCTCCCAGTTCGCGTCCAACGCGCTGAAGGAGGCCGCGTCCTACATCGGCAAGTCGGTGGTGTGGCTGCTGGAGAAGTTCGCGCGGTTCTTCAACACGAGCTCGACGATCAACCTGAAAGACACCGGGCTGGGCAAGTTCACCGCCCTGATGACCTCGCTCTCCGCGGTCGTGGCGTGCTTCCTGCTGCTGCTCCAGTTCGGGAAGGTGGCGATCAGCCACAACGGCGCTCCGGCCGCGACCGCGCTCACCGGCCTCGCCAAGTGGGCGGTGGTCTCCTCCGTCTACCTCCTGGTCGCCCAGGAGGCCCTGAGGTGGTCGGATGTCGTGTCGGATTGGATCGTCAACTACACCTTCGACGGCGGGGGCAGCGGATCGGACGCGGCAGCCAAGGCGATGGAGCTCCGGCTTGGCAAGCTCTTCGGCGGGCTCATCACCGGCGGGGGCGGCGCGGCCACGGCCGGCGGCGCGCTCATCACCGGTGAGGGGGTCGCCGCCTCGGCAGTCGGCGTCCTCATCGTCATCGGGATCATCTGCATCCTGGCCATCGCCGCGCTGTGGGTGGAGGTCCTGCTGCGGCAGGTCGGCATCATGCTGATCATCGGCACGATGCCGATCACCCTCGCCGGGCAGCTGTCCGACACGACCGCCGAGTGGTGGCCCAAGGCGCGGAACGCGTTCGTCTCGCTGGTGCTGATGAAGCCGGCGATCGTCTGCTGCTTCTCCATCGGCGTCTTCGCGATGACCGAGGGCGAGGGCGTGCAGAACATGATCGTGGGGTTCGTGATGTTCCTGGCCGCGGCCCTGTGCTGGCCGGTACTGGCGAAGTTCATGGTGTTCACCACCAACGGGGCCGGTTCCTCCATGGCCTCGGGCTGGATCAGCTCCCTTGGCTCCTCCGCAACCTCCGGGGCGGGCGGCGGCCGCATCGAGCCCAGCGGCGCTGGCTCAGTCGGCGGCGGAGCCGGCTACACCAAGGCTCTGGACGCGGAGAACGCCGCCCAGACCGCCTCCCCGACACCCGCGTCGGCCGACGGGGGCGGGGGATCGGCGACCAAGTCCGCGGCCCGCTTCGGTGGGAAGGCCTTCAACGTCGCCTCGCTCGGGCTGCAGGTCCTGGCCGCAGGCAAGGACACCCTTGAATCGGGCCTGGCCAACACCGCCGCCCACGCGGGCCTGGATCAGGGAGCCGCGGGCGGCAGGCACGTGGTGATCCCGCCGCGCCGACAGCCCACCCCTGCACCGGTGGGCGCGCCACCGCCGCCTGATCCTGACCCGAAGCCCGACTCCGCCCCCAAGGGATGACCGTGTCACAGCCCGTTTCCTACTCAGGGTGGCAGTCCGAGACCACCGGCTTCATGGGCCGCCTGTCCGGCCCCGGCTTCGTCATGGTGGCCGCCGCCGCACTGATAGCGACCCTGCCCTTCAACGTCGGCTGGCAGAGCGCGTTCCTGTGCCTGCCCCTCTCGCTGTTCCTGCTGGCCATGGCATTTGGCCGGGTCATGGGGCTGAGCGCCGACGAATGGATCTCTCTCGCAGTAAGGCACCAGATCTCTGTGGCTACCCGACGGAACCTGTTCTTCTCCGGCGCGTTCGCGCCGCGCTCCGCGGCGACGGGCCGCCAGCCGATGGACCTGCCCGGCACCCTGGCCCGCCTGCGCATCCTCGACGCCCCCGACGGGCTCGGCGGACAGCTCGGCGTCGTCCACGACCCCGTCGCCGGCACCTACAGTGCCGTCGCCCGGATCACCTTCCCCGGCCTCGCCCTCGTCGACACCGACCAGCAGGCCGCCCGCGTCGCCGCCTGGGCGGCGTTCCTGCGCACGTACTGCACCGAGGACTCACCCCTCACCCGGATCGCCGTACACCAGCGGTGCCTGCCCGACGACGGCGCCGCCCTGGCCGGCTGGACCGCCCGCCACATCACCGCGGACGCCCCGGACGCCGCCGTCACCGTCCTGTCCGAGCTGATGGACAGCGCCGGACCCGCCGCCACCGCCCGCGAGACGTACCTGACCGTCACCCTCTCCGCCTCCCGGGCCCGCCTGGCCATCAAGGGCGCCGGCGGCGGGCAGACCGGCGCCGCCGCCGTCCTCGTCCGCGAGCTCCACGCGATGGGGCAGGCGCTGTCCACCGCCAGCCTGCAGGTCGTCGAGTGGCTGTCGCCCCGCATGGTCGCCCAGACCGTACGGACCGCGTACGACCCCGACGCGCAGCAGGCGCTGGCCGCCCGCAAGGCGGCTGCCGAGCTGCCCGGTTGGTCGGGGACCGCCCCGGGACTCGACCCGGACCTGGCAGGGCCGGCCGCGGCCGAGACGGCGTGGGGGGTGTACCGGCACGACGGAGCGTGGTCGGTGTCCTACCAGGTCCGCACCTGGCCGCAGTCCGACGTCTACGCCACCGTCCTGCAGCCGCTCCTGCGGCCCCGGCAGAACGCCCGCCGCGCGATGAGCATGATCTACGAGCCGATCGGGCCGCGCCGGGCCCGCCAGGAACTGGCCCGCGACAAGGCCAAGCGGTCCTCCGCCCGGCACCTGCGGGCCAAGACCGGACGGGACGAGAGCGAGGACGAACGCCGTGAGGAAGCCGTCGCCCGCGCCCAGGACGCCGCCCGCGCCGCAGGCCAGGGCGTCGTCCGCATGACGGCCGTCCTAACGGTCACCGTCACCGACTTCGAGGAGATGGAGACGGCCTGCGCCGAACTGCAGGCCGACGCGGCCGCCTCCGGGCTGGAGGTCCGCCGGATGTGGGGCGCCCAGGACACCGGTTTCGCCACCGGCGCCCTGCCGCTCGGCCAGGGGCTGCCCGACCGGCGGATGGGGTTCTGATGGGCCTGTTCTCCCGCCGCCCCGCCGGCGACACCCTGCTCGAAGCCATGGGCATCGACGAGGCGGCCGGCCTCGCCGAACGCCCGCCCACCCCCGTTCCCGTGCAGCCGACCGCGCGCGAGATGCGCCGTGCCCGCCTCCTCGAAGACCCCGAGACATCGATGCGGGTCGCGCCGAAGAAGGGCTGGACCCAGCCGTTCGCCGGACGGGCCGCAGCGGTGCCGCGCGGCGAGGTCGTCCGTGCCGACACCGCGAACGTCGCCGGCCTCTACCCGTTCCTGCACGCCGGCAGCCTGCCGCCGATAGGGGCCTACATCGGCCAGAACACTTTGACGATGCAGGCGTTCAGCGCCCACCCGGCGGTGTGGGTGAAGGAAGGCCTGTGCACCAACCCGAACGTCATGATCACCGGCATCCCCGGCTCGGGTAAGTCCGCTCACGTCAAGGCCCTGGCCCTGCGCCTGATGGCATTCGGGCACCGCACCCTGATCGCCGGCGACGTCAAAGGCGAGTACGCGGCCCTGTGCGAGCACCTGGGCGTGGAACCGGTACGGCTCGGGCCGGGCCTACCCGGCCGCCTCAACCCCCTCGACGCCGGCCCCCTCGGCGCGGGCCTGGACCTGGTGAAGGACCCGACGGAGCTGAAGGGACGGCTTACCGAGATCCACCGCCGGCGGCTCACGCTGCTGAAGGCGCTGCTGGAGCTGCAGCTGCGGCGGACCCTGGACCCGCAGGAGGAGGAGGCCCTGGACGTCGCCGTGCGGGAGGTGACCGGCGAGCTGCACGGCGCCGGCGCCGGACGCCTGGCGGTTCCCACTCTGCCGCTCGTCTATGACCGGCTGCGCGATCCCACCGACGCGATGGCCCGCGAGCTGCGCATCCGCGACGGGGACATCCAGCGGGCCCGGGAGGCGATGGCGTCCATCCGCTCCGCGCTCGGCGGGATGGTCAGCGGCCACCTCGGCGGCCTCTTCGACGAGGAGACCTCGATCGGCCTGGACTGGGACGCCCCCATCCAATCCGTCGACATCTCCGCCCTGCAGGAGTACGGGGACGAGACCGTCGCCATGGTCTTGTCCTGCGTATCGACGTGGGCCCAGTCGGCGATCGACCAGCCCGGGCAGCGCCCGTGGATCGTCGTGCGCGATGAGCTGTGGCGGCAGATGCGCTCCGGCGGGGCAACGATGGTCAAGAAGATCGATGCGGACCTCAGGCTGTCCCGGGCGTCCGGCACGATCCAGGTCCTGGCGACCCACCGCCTGTCGGACTTCGAGTCGGTCGGCGCGGCCGGGTCGGAGGCCGTCGCGATCGCCCGCGACCTGATCGCCTCCTGCGAGACCCGCATCCAGCTCGCCCAGGACACCCGCCCCCTGCAGATGACCCGCGAGGCCATCGGCCTGACCGACTCCGAATGCGGACTGATCGGCTCCTGGGGAGCAGGTCAGCGCGGCCGTGCCCTGTGGAAGGTCGGCCGCGGCGGCGGGTCTCACGCGGTCCAGCTGGTGCTGTCCCGCACCGAGGAACGACTGTTCGAGACAGATGAAAAGATGGTGATCTAGACGTGGCCGAGCGCGGCATTACGGCGGGCCTGGACGACAACACGCTGCTCGCCGTGTACGGGGCGGGCGTGGCCGTAACGGTCGGCGGTTCCGTGCTGCTTGCCGGCCCGCTCGCCTCGGTCCTGTCCGGTGGGGGGTGGGCGCACAGCTCCCAGGGTGTGCCCGTGACCGTGGTCCTGGCCTTGGCGAAGGGTCCGTCGGCGGTCTACGAGCCAGCGCCGCCCGCGTGGCTGTTCTACGGCCTGACCGTCCTGCTGGTGTTGCTGCTCGGCCTGGCCGTCGTCAAGGCGGCCAGCCGCTTCTCCTTCGGCGGCCGCGGCGGCGGCGCCCAGTGGGGCGGCGGGAAGATCGAGAAGAAGATGGCGGCGCACGACGATCCGGACCGTCGCGTCAACCGGATCACGGCCGGGCGTGGGCAGCAGTCGAAGAAGGTTGTCGCCGCCCAGCCCAACATCAGTGCCACGGTGTTCGGTGTTCCGGGTTCGTCGAAGACCACGGGCCTGGTTCTGCCCAACGCCGCCGAGTGGCAGGGCCCGCTGGTGGTCACCACCACCAAGGCGGCCGACCTGGACATCATCTATGCACGGCGACGCTGGTTCGGCCCGGTGTGGGTGATCGCTCCCGCGGGCATTCCGGGCCGGGACACTGACCACTGGTCGCCGGTGGAGTACTGCACCGACGCCAAGGCCGCCGACCGCATGGCCGCCTGGCTCGCCGAGGCCTCCTCGTCGGGCGACGACAAGCGCGCCGCCCCCTGGATCGACCAGGCCAAAAGCATCCTGAAGGGCATCCTGCTCGCCGCGCACCTCTCCGGCGGCGGGATTTCCGACCTGCGCCGGTGGATCACCCTCGGCAAGGACGCCGTCGACCACGTCCGCGCCGTCCTCCTCGCCCACGGGTACACCGACGTCGCCGACGACTACGCCTCCCCGTGGCTGCGCCTGCACGAGGACGGCGTCGGCTCCATCCAGTTCAGCCTCAACGTCCTGGCCCGAGTCTTCGCCGACGAGGAGGTCCGCGAGACCTGCGCCCGCTCGGATTTCGCGTTCGAGGACTGGCTCGACAAGCGCGGCACCATCTGCATCATCGCCTCCGAGGCCGACGCCGACCGGTTCGCCCCGCTCATCAGCTCCCTGATCGCCGGCGCCATCCACGCCGCAGAGGCCCGCTACAACCGCTACGGGCAGGCCATCGACCCCGCGGTCGGCGTCTTCGTCGACGAGGCCGGGAACATGCTGCGCTACCCGCGCCTGCCCAACATCCTCACCACCGGCCGCGGCATGGGCATCGTCCTCCTCACGGTCTGGCACGACCTGTCCCAGCTACGGGAGTCTCTCGGCGTGCAGAAGGCGAACACCGTGCTCTCCGCGTCCGGGCTGCGCATGCTCCTGCCCGGCTGCGGCGACCTGGAGACCCTGCGCTACTTCTCCGGCCTCTACGGACGTACCGAGGTCATGAAGACCAGCCACGGCCGCTCCCGCGGAGATCACTCCACCAACACCCAGGCCGTCGAGACCGACCTCGCCCCCGTCCACTCCCTCCAACAGCTCCCCGACTTCACCGCCATCGCCCAATACACCAACCTGCCGCCGATCAAGGTCCGCATGCGGCTCACCTTCCGCGACAAGGACCTCAAGAAGCTGCTGGCCGACCCCGCGACGACCACCCAGGGGAAGTGACCTGATGACCGACGTCAATCCAGCGGACCTTTGGCCGACTCCGCCCGGCGCACCGCAGATCGAGCCCCAGCGGTGGGTATGGGCCGCCATGGCCCCCGCGGAGCGCCGCCTCCGCCTGCGCGAGCTCGCGGCGTGGGTTGACTGGGTCCGGACCACGTTCGAGCTGCACAACGTGATCACCCACTGCTGGTACCGGCACTCGCCGGTCGTCGAACACCTCACCGCTCTCTACACCGGCTGGATGCGTACGTACGCGGCAGAGACAGAACCCGGCCGCGAACTTGCCGAAGCGGACTGGATCAACACCCTGCACGCCTTCACCCCGCGTCTGCAGCTCCCCGCCTGTGCCACCGGCACCCACCACGACCCGCCGCCCCGCATCCCCCGCCCCGTCGGCGCCGACGAGGACTTCGACCTCTACCTCACCCTTTCCGACGCCACGACCGCACCCGCCATCCACCCCGCGGCCGGCGAGCTGGCCCGCCGCGACGCCGAGCTGAACGCCCCGCTCTAACCCGGAGGCACGCATGGCCCCACCCAACGAACCCGACATCGCCTACGACCGGCCGGGCCTCCGGCCCATGCCCCTATGGAAGCGGGACCTGGAGCCAGCCCCCGCAGCGCCTGACCCCGCACCGGCCCCGCCGACCGCGGCCGCCGACTGGTCCGACTTCGAGGACGTCCTCGCCGCGTACGCCGAACACAACCTCGATGTCGAAGACGTCCGCAAAGCGCTGAGGGCCTACGTGGACACCCTGCGCGGCGACAACTCCCAGGCCCCCGCCTCGGACACGACACCCGAGCCCTCTCCCGCCCCACGGCCGGCCACCACGACACCGGAGGCTGCGGCTGCCGTCGAAACCGCCCTGGCCAAGGTCGACACTCACGCGCCCACGCTGAAGGATTTCCCGGAGTGGCAGCGGATCCAGACCGTGCGCGGCGCGCTGCAGCACGTCTGGGACGTCATGCAGACCAAGGCCGGACCGTACTGGACCACCATCGTCGCCGACATCCGTGTCCAGGGCTTCTGGAAGACGGCGTCCATCCGAGCCTGCGAGGCCATCTCCACCCAGGCCGCATCCCTTGCACAGCGGATGCAGGGCGACCTCCCCGCCGCCAAGGACCTGGTCAAGCTCTCCGGGGCCGCGATCACCTACAGCACCTCGGCAGCGGCAACCAGGCCCACGCCTCCGGCGCCGTACGCGACACGAGCGGATGCAGTCCGCGCCGCCGAGGTGGTCACCAACCGTTTCCAGGACTGGATCACCAGCCCGATGGGCCAGGAGTTCCTCACCTCCAAGCACCGCCGCGTACTGGAGCTGCGAGAGGCCTGGAAGCAGCTCCCGCCCCGGCACGAGCCATCTGCCCAGGCCGTCGGGCGGTACGGAGCCGTCGCCGAGAAGGCCACCGCATTGGTCGCGGCCGCCTCCCGCTCCGGCCGCTTCGCCGCTGGCGACGTCCAGGTCCTGCAAGCCCTCGCCCAGGCCTCCGAGCTCCACGCAGCCCGTCTCGCGGTCACCCTCCCGCCAAGCGCGAAGGCCGCCGCGAGGACGGCGGCACCTGCCCCACAGGTGGCCGTCCCCGCGCAGCAGGCCGCGCGGACTCCGCGGGCATCCGCCTAGCGTTCTTCGACGCTGCCGTGCAGGACCTACAGGGACCGCGACGGCCCCTCACGCTCCGGCGGCCGGATACGCGGTGCCTCCTGGGGTGGCCGGTGCGCGGCTGCCCCGAGCACGGCCTGGTGCTCTCGACCGGCAGCCTCGGCCTTGCGTACCTCCGGCGGCAGCAGACGCCGGCGTTCCTGCTCGGCGCCGACTGCGGCCGCGGCCGCCTGGAGCCTGGAGACGCGCTCGGCTGCCTGCGCCGACCGCGCGGAGGCGTACTGCAGGTCCTCCTGGGCGGACTGACGAGCCCGCGCGAGTTCAGCGGCCGATGCCCCACGCTCCGCGAGCCGGTCCAGCCGCTCATCGAGGGAGGCCTTCTGCACCTGCCCCGCAGCCGCCTGCTGCTCCGCTGCCTGGACGGCGGCCGCCGCCCGGGCACCCTGCCGGGACAGATCCTGATCGCTCAGCAGGGGAAGGGGATGCAGCGTCGGCCGGGCCAGCCGGTCGATGCGGGCCAGCGGACCGGACCACTCCGGCCCCATCTCCAGGTGGAGCTTGCCCTGCGACTTCAGGAAGTCCGCGCTTTCCGGCACCGTCCACGGACGGGAACGCTCCTGCTCGATCGCCTGCGCCAAGGCCGGCTGCTGCTGCCACTGCCCGGCGCCGTCGAGGGCGTTCGAGTAGCGCGGCTCGCCCTCGCCGCGGCGGAAGACCGAGACGTGGTCGGCCAAGGCCTGCTCGTCGACGAGCCGGGCAAGGTCGAGGATCCCGCTGTAAGACTGATCGGCGTTCGCCTGCACCGTCAGACGGCCGCTGCCCCGCTCCTTGACCTGCTCGTGGTAGCGGTTGACGATGCCCTGGTTGCTCATGGCCTCAGACACACCCATGGCGACGACCTCGACCCGGAAGCCGCTCCCCCGATAGGCCCGCATCGTCGATGCCACCGCCGCACCGTCCTGCGAGGTCTCCTGGATGACGGCGTTCAACCGGTTCTCGCGCACATACTCGTGCGCCTGAGCCATCCACCGGCGGCCGTCCGCCCGCGTGTAGGCGGCCATTAGCTTGTCGTCCTGCTGCATCAGCCGTGCGTACTCCGGGTGGAACGGCTTGTACAGGTCGCTGTCCACGTCGATGAACCCGCCGCGCTTGTTCAACGTATCCGCGAGCATGTTCCCCACGCGGGTCTTGCCAGCGCCGGGCTGGCCGACCAGAAACACCACCGTCGGCTTCTGCTGCGGCAGGCGCCCGGCGAACTGATCGGGGACGATCTCGTTCAGGAAGATGTCCCTGTTCTGGGCCTCCGGCAGCAGGTACCGGGCCGCCTCCGGGTCGGTCACAAGCCCTCCATCAACTGACGTGCCAGGTCTGCGTAATACCGGCGGACCTCTGCGATCCGCTCGTGGTCGGAGGGGTCGAGCCGCTCCCGCACCCGCGCCAGCTCCCCGCGCCGGTCACGCCACTGCCCGATCAGATCCGCATCCGGAGACGGCTTGCCGCTCTCGGTATGGATCCGCGCGGTATACGCGCCGACCGCACCGTTGATCGCCTCGATCGCGGCCTCGTAGGCCACCGACTCCTCACTCGACCACTCGAAACCGCTGAACGACGCGCTCACCGGCTCTTCCGAAGGCGTTGGACTGGCCATCGTCATCCCCTTAAAGACGATCTTGCTGGAACAGTCAAGTATGTCCGGCATGCTGCCGAGAACCCATGCAGTATTCGGCCCAGAGGACGCCTGCTCGCCAGGGGCCGATCAGCTTGCGAAGTGGACGCGACGCGGCCTCGGAGCGGCGTGGAGCAGTCTTCGGTGACGAACGGGGGCCGAGCTTCGGGCGTGCCGTCAGCCATCCAACTGCCGCGTTCGCCTGAGCCGGTCCAAGAAGGCACGGCATCCGCTGGCCCTGCAGTGGTGAAGCGAGTGCGGGGCTGGCGCCGCCGCACGCCGGCCCGGTCCTCATGGTCTGGCGCTAGCCTCGAAGTTTTCGTGACGGTCCGCCGGTTCGCCCGGCGGACCGTTTCGGCTTGTCGGGGCGGTCGCGGGCAGGCTTGTGCGGACGCTCTGCGGTGGGGTAGCGATGGAGCTGCAGGGGATGGCCCGGACTCCTACCTCGGACACCAGAGGGCAAGTAACCCGCGAGTAGGACGAGCAGAGCCCACCGTTTGCCGACGTTGATTCTCGACACGGGTTGTCAACAGTGGCGACCTGCGGAAACACTCTGGCCGGCGCGTACGCCGGCGACGAGCGGCAGTACGAGGCCGACGGCCCCAACCCATGTCCGCTCAGGTTGGGGCCGTCGCGTTCTCTCGCCGCCAGGGCCGGTCACTCCGGGGAGTCGGGCTCGGGCTGCGGAGCGTTCCGTGCCCTCCTCCTCTTGATCCATCGCCAGGCCGCGACGGCCAGGCCTACGAGGACAGTGGCGACGACGTTGCCGGCGACGTCGTGGATGAGGAAGGCCTGCGCGGCATCCACCTGCCCACGCGTCAGGACCGTTACGGAGCCGACCTGAAGGGCGGCTTGAGCTGCTGCTTCACATGTAGTCATGCAAGCAGCAGACCGCTTCGAAACCATGGGATCCCAGCGATTCAGATGCTCCCGTAAACACCCGGACGCAGAGAGCCGCAGGCCGACCAGATGCGCGTTTCGTCAAACGGCCACACCGTTCAGGAACGTTCAGCTGAATCCGCCTCCGTTCAGCCTTGGCTGCCCTAACGTGGGCTGTCTCGCTCTAACGCGATGCCGGGAGGGGCAGTGACGCAGGGCAGTGTCGAGATGGACCCGGACGACGCCGAGGCGATCCGCGCCTACGAGGAGGCGCTGCGGAGCTTCGCGATCGACCTGACCCGGTTCCACATCAATTTCGGCGCCCCTTCCTACTCGCAGCTCGTCAAGGCCTCGGTGCGGCCGAAGCTGACCAAGGCTGGCGTGAACGAGGCGTTCTCGGGCAAACGGCTCCCCTCCCGCGAGGCGCTGGCCGAGCTCGTACGCGTCGTGTCAGCCCCTCCGGAATCGGATGGACCGAGCCCCGTCTTTTCCCGGCCGCAGGCAGGGCTCATCGCCCAGTGGCGCGACCGGTGGGTGGAGGTCAAGTTCCTGCAGCGCCAGGCCCAAGCACCCTGGAAGCGTGTGCGGAACACCGCCCAGGAGCTCCTGGAACAGGCCGTGCGAGACGCAGAGGAAATACGCGCTGCAGCGCACGCACAGGCCGATCAGATCGTGGCCGCTGCACGCGCGGAAGCCGAAGTCCTCTGGGCATCGGCTGTCCGCGCCTTCGTGCTGACCAAGGGCTCGGATAGTTGGCTCGATCCGTCTTTGCGCACCCTCCACGTCGACGCAAAGGAACTCCTGCCGGCTTGGAAGGCCGCCGAGCACGAGTACTCCTTGATCTTCACCGGCAAGAGGAAGTGGGACTTCACACCCCCCTTCTGGACCGCAGTCCCGAACCCGACGGTCCTGATGCCCGAGGATGGTGGCCCGCTCCCGGTGGCCAGGCTGGAACCTGGCACCTGGTACCTGGCCGTGGAGTGGCGCGGGTCCAAACTCGTGCTACAGACCCGAGACAACAGGCGGGGCATCCTCCACGACACGATCGGCATCCAGAAAGGCTGACCTCCCGCTCCAATGCCCTGTTGTCGTAGGCCAGCGCGGGTAGGAGGCCCGAGCCTGTGCCGCCTCGGGCACCGTCAAGGGCGCCTTCGGCGTCGGCGCTTCGCGCACCTGGACTGCCCGGTGTGACCCTGTTGCTGGCCGCTATCGGGCGGCTTCTCCGCTGTGGAGGCCGGCGAGCTACTAGGCCTGCGGGGGTGGTCGGGGCACTCCGCGAAAATTCCTGGAAGTACGTGTCGTCCGAAGTGGCGGCTGCACGCACGAAGGGGGTGAAGGCCGATCGAAGGACGGTCGGCCCCGCCCCAAGGGGGAGTGTGTGAACAGCAACAACATGCCCGACTGCCTCGGCTGCTCCGACGAGTCCAACCGCCAGCAGGTGGTGTTCCCGACGGCCCCGGACGGCACCCGGATCGAGACGCCGACCGGCCTGTACGGGGACAAGAACCGCTGGTGCAAGCCCTGCTGGATCTTCAAGGACCCCTTCGAGCGGTTCGAGTTCCTGTACGGCCGGCGGCTGCGGAGCTATACCCACGGCCGACTGCGCCACGTGCCCGGCGGCGCCCGGGAGATGGCGGTGGACGACGTCACCTCGGAGGTGTTGGAGGTCCTGTGGCGGCGCCGGGACCGGATCGAGGTACCCGAGCGGGCGATGTACCGGACGGCCTTCCTGATCGCGCAGCGGCGCTTCCCCCTGTCCTCGAAGGAGGCGCCGATCGAGGCCGCAGCCGTCGAGGAGGACGTCGAGGATCCGATGGATGAGGTGATCAACCTCATCCTGCTGGAGGAGGAGCTGAAGAAGCTCCCGCCGCGGACGCGCCAGTACCTCTACGACCACAAGGGCTTGGGCGAGTCCGCCGAGGAGGTCGCCACGCGCCACGGGGTGAAGAAGAGCACGGTTACGGAAAGCACTCGCCGCGGGCTCGCCGCAGTCCGACCGACGTTCACTGAGATCTCCTTCTACATCGCGCTGGTCCAGGCGATCCGTCAGATCATCGAGTGGCTGGTGATGTTGCTGATCCACTGAGCGGCCTCCTGACCAGTGTCGGGCGCAGAGTAGATGTCAGCGTGGCGCGGGGTTCTGTCAGCGGCGCCGGAGAGATGTTTCGGCATGGCGCAGGGTCAGCAGTTCACGGTCTCCGTACAGGCCGGCGACGAGTTCTCGGACCTGGCTTTCAGTTTCGAGTCGGCTGCCACGAAAACGTCAGCCGGTCGGTACCTCCAGACATGGGGCACCGACCGGGCGACAAGGCGAGCGGGCTCAACACTCCCTGTTCGGCCTGTCCCCATAGGGGAAGCTCACGTTGCCGCTGTACACCCACGACCGCCAGTCCCAGGCGTAATACCAGACATGCCCGTAGTCGTTGACGTGGTAGCAGCTGGTCATTGCCCAGCCTTGGTTTGGCTCCTTGTAACCACCGCACTCGGAATACGGCCCGGGGCGGAAGGTAGTGCCCGCCTTGTAGTGCATGTGACCTGGGCCGTCCGTTCCGCTCGGATCCCAGTTGCAACGGGCTGCTGCCTGTCGAGATGAATCAGCGGTTGCTGCGGACGCCGTGCTGATCAAACTCGTGACAGTCAAGCCGAGTGCGAGGGTGGTCGCTGTCACAACGCCGCGTAAGTGCACGATGCATCCCTTCGGGTTGAGATGAGTCAGCCCGGACTGTAGTGGTCGCCTTTGAGGCGGCGGTAGGTGTTCGGACACCCTTGATGAGGAATGGCCGATTCACCTTGTATCGGCTGGTCTGGCGGTAATACAGCCTGCGGATGCTCCCCGAGTCTGTCGTGCGCAGGGTTTTGCCGCCGCGGACATGGTCACCCGCGGCGGACATGGTCACCCGCGGTGACCTGACGCGACGTCCTCCCCGACCGCGTACAGCTTGCGGATGCTCTCCAAGCCGTCACCAACTACTGACACGGACTCTGCGATCCCACTTTCTTAACCCTGCGCACCCACTGGCATCCACCCTGCGCACGACAACCAGCAGACCGCAGCCTGCGAAGGAGGTAGGTGCACGCACGCCCTCCCCCTGGTCTACCTCCCCTACCTGCCTACAAGATCAAATACAGCGGATATACAAAGGGGGTTACCCTCGCGGCCGCTCCCGCACGGCGAGGTGATCCGCCCCCCGAGTGAGCGGGTACCGGTCGTCAGCGGCCACGGCAGCTGCGTACGCCCAAGCGCGGCTTGACCTCGCCCAACCAGCGGGACGCGTCCTTCGTCAGCAGGCGGGCTGCCGCCTGGTCCACCCGGTCCAGGGCCTCCTCGACCGCGCTGCCGGGTCGGTCGGAGCCTTCTTGACAGCACCCCGCTTCTACCCTCATATGGCGAAAGCCGACGTCTCCGGACATCGGCTTCGCGCAGGGTCGTGCGCCAACACGGACCTGCTAATCCCCTGGGCAGCTGTGGTTGGAGCCAGTAGCAATCAGGGCGCCACAACCGGCTCCGGGTAGCCCGGTCCGGTCGTTCTTAGGTTGAGTTTGGCGATTACGCAGGTCAGCCACAACCTTTGACGCCCAGTGGAGCGGCTGTTTCGTGGGATGTAACCGTGAGCCAATTCGTCTTGGTCGCCAGGGGGGAAGCCGATCACCCCAGGCTGACAGGACAAGACGAATGCAGCGGCACAGATCATGGGCTGGGACGGCTTGCGAGCCAACACAGATGGGTGCACACGGATTCCCTGATCGCCTGGAATGCTCGGAGGTGGACTGCACCCATGGGGTGGCGCCAACCGCCCCGCGGTCCACGGGAAATGGAGCCAGTAGCACCGTCCGGCGGTCCTTGGGTCGCCGGACGGGCTCAACAGCAATCAGGAGAGCCTAATGCCGGCCAAGTGCGCATCCGCACTCGCAACGCAGGCGCCGCAGGTAGAGACCGCGGCGACCGACCCCGGCCGTTTCACCATCGCGCACGCGATCGTCTTCACCGCGTTCATCGCCTCGGCCTCCGTCCTCGTCGTGCTCGGCACGCCCGTCCAGGACATCCTCATGCTGCTCGGTGGCATCGCCGGAATCGCCGCGCTGGCCACCAGTAAGCCCCGCCCCGGCGCGATGCTCCGGCGGGTCTTCAGCGCGGCCATCAACCCGGGCAAGTAAGGGGACCGCGATGGGACGCCCCGAGAAGCCGGTCGACCAGACCGTCCCCGAACTCGCCCGCCTCGCGACCTTTCTCCGAGAGGAGCGGGCGAGGGTAAAGAAGAGCTACGCCGTACTTGCCACCTGTTGCACTGAGGTGTCCGAAGCGACGCTCAAGCGGGCGGCGGCCGGTACGGTCCTGCCCGGCTGGCACACCGTCGACCAGTACCTCCGTGCCTGTCATGTCCAGGGTTCCCAGCCCGTGTACGTCAGGCGCAACGGTGAGGCCTTCTTCACGGACCGATACTCCGCTGACTTCCGGGAGACTCTTTCCCGGGCTCGCAGCCTCTGGGAAGAGGCCAAGAGTGCAGTAGTCAGCGGTGTAAAGCCGCGCCCCCGTCCGCTTCCGACGTGCAGGTTCGTGTACGACGAGGCGGATCTCAGCGCACGTCTTCGCGAGCTGCACGAGTGGGCCTGGTCGCCCTCGGCGCACGTGATGGAGGCGCGTGGTGGCGACTACGGGGCGCTCCCCCACAGCACTGCGCACCGAATCATCAAAGGTCAGACCATCCCTGGACACCTCAGGCAGATGGAGGGGTTCTTGCGTGCCTGTGGTCTGCCGGAGTCGAGGTGGAAGAGCTGGATCGCGGCCTGGGGGTCGACGAAGAACAAGCGGCTTCTCGACACCTTCATGAAGAAGCTGGATTACATCGTCGAACAAAAGAGTGAGTTGGCCGCGTAGAACAGCGGCTCCCGGACGGCGACGTCCGGGAGCCGTCGCCTTGCGGAGCGGGAAACGACCTCAGGGCCGAGGCCTCCGCTGCCGCGCGACGGAGGCGAGTGGTTGGGGTGTAGGCGGCAGCCGGGCAGCCTGTTCGGCTGCCGGTATCCGGCCGCCGGTAGCCGTGGCCACGCCCTGCGGCCGTCTGCGGGTCGACTGGTCGGGCGCCTGATCCAATCCAGCCGGAGGCTGAAAGGGGCGTCTTCTCCCCCGATGTCGATCCAATCCGCCGAATCGCTCAAACGGGTGAAAACCGGCCCTGGAGGGGACTGCGATCCATTGGAATCCGTTCCGCACTTGCGCCCGCGTTGCCGTCCCCCGAGACCGCCACCCGCGTCCGAACCGAGCTGGCCCCCGTTCTGGACCGGCCCGAGGCGCGCACCGCCAGCTGACCGTGTGCGCACAGGTCCTCCAGGCCCAGGACCTTGTCGACTTCTACGCCGAGCTGGCCGGCCCCGTGCGGGAGCACTTGGCCCACCTCGCCGCATTCGATGCGGCAGGCACGGCCTTCAAGGAGGAGCGCTGGTGCACGTCACTCCTCATCGGATCTGTTAAGCCTAACAGGGGTAACCGGGCTGGATGGCGCAAGAGGTGACTCTCTCGGGCACGGTCGCGCTCTGGGCGCCGTGCCGCGAGGTCTGCCCTGCCGCGGGCCGCTACCCGCGCGGCCGTATGCTCCGCTGGAGCGCGGCCGGCACCCGCACGAACTGAGTACGCCCGGCCACCGGCTCCAACACCGCCACCTTGATCTCTACCGGGGCCGCAGCCGCGATGCGCTCCAGCCACGCCCCGCTGTGCACCAGCACTGTGACGCGCGCCGGCCACGCCCCCAGGGCCTCGGGCCGCGGGCAGACCACCCCCGCCAGCTCCTGTCCTCCACCCGCCCGGGACGGAGTGCAGGCCACCAGGCCGTCCCCGTAAGCGGGGCTGGTGGAGGTGAAGGACACGTCCTTTCCCGAGGCCGGGCAGACAATGGCCTTGAACCGGTCCCAGCGCGCCGGGGCCAGGGCAGCCCGCTCCAGGAACGGTGCCAGCCCTATGCCGAACGCCCCCGCAAAAAGCGGGGGCGTTCGGCATAGCCGGGTGGTGTCAGGACCCGCCCTGGCCCGCTGAGGAGATCAGGGCGATGAGGACGAGGAGGCAAATGGCGAGCGTGATGACCTGCTCGGCGTCCCAGCCCTGACGCACGACGAGGACGACGATGGCAGCCACGACGTAAGGCCAGGACCGGCGCGGCGGAACGGAAGAGTTAGTTGCGGGCATGGCAGATCTCCTGTGATCGTCTGAATGGCTGGAGACCCACCGTGATCGGTGATGTGATTGTCCGCCGCGAGGGGTTGACGTCCTCGCAGGTCGATGTTTGTTGATCGGGTACAACCCGCTGGTTGTGCCGGGACAACACGAGTGCGGGGACGAGATGGGGCGGCCTTTAGGGGCGTTGAGAGGCCGGACCGAGCAGGCGAACGAGCTGGCCATGTGGCTGCGCAAGATGACTGTGGGCAAGGGGGTCCGGACGCTGGAGGAGGACTTTTCCTACAGCACGACCTCCTGGAGCGAGTTCCGCAGTGGCAGCCGGCTGCTGTCCGAGGAACTGCTCAGGGCCGTGGTCGAGAAGTACATCCGGCAGCCGCAGATGGGCCAGCGGCAGCTGGCAGAGGGGCTGCGCCTGCTGGAGGCAGCCCGCAGAGCCGAGGCCGTCCTGGAGAGCAGAGATGCCCCTCCGCCCCTGCCGGTGCCCGGCCCGGAGCCGCGTGGTCATGATGTCCTCTCCCAAGCCCTGCTGCGGCTGGACGATGCCAGGCTCCGGCAGATCGAGGCCCTGCAGAAGCTGACCGCCTCCGAGCGCCGACGTGTCCAGTTGGAGGACATGGTCTCCATACTGCAGGAGCGCTGCACCCTGCTGGAGGGCGAACGGGACCGGGCCCGAGAGGACGCCCGCGCCGACTTTGAACGAGAACTGGAGATGTCCCGGGAGTACCGGCGCCAGGCGGACGAGAAGCTAGAGCAGGCCCGGCGCGCGGAGGAAAAGGCCTACCAGCTCCGACTCGCGGCCGAGCAGCAGGTCTCCCAGGAGCAGATCGCCCTGAGCCGGATCGGCGAGGCCGCGGCCGATGACCCTGCGGACGAACCAGGCACCGGCCAGGACCGGCTCGGCCTTCCCCCGCTCGACCAGATCCGCGATGTCCTGCAAGCCGCCCAGGAACAGCTCGATGCTCAGGACGATGAGCTGAATGACCTGGAGGCCCTGATCGGACTTGACGAGGACGAGGAAGCTTCCTCCCGGCCGGGCCCGGTCTTACTGGTTGTCCCGGGACAACTGCGGGACAACCCGGCACAACCTCAGAACGAGCAGGAGAACCCGCCTGACCATAGGGGGTTCCTTAGTCCCATGCCGCGCGGACGCCTCGCGGACAGCCGGGAGCGGGGCTTCGAGCCGGTGGAGGTGAGTAATCGTGCTGCCGCCGGCGAGCCTGCGCAGGCTTCTGTGCCGGCGGGTAGCACCGCTGCCCTTTCGCAGGAGGAATTTCTGGGGGGCCTGGCCCAGGTCGCCACTTTGGAGGAGTTCGCCGCGCACCTGCGTGGGCTTCGCCTCCGCGCAGGCGGAGCAGTGACGGACTCGCGGCTCGCCGAGATCGCCTTCGGACTGACCGAGAGTGCGCACGCGGAGGCCATGGTGGCCGGCTGGTTCACTGGAGAGGCCCTCCCCCGCCGCTGGCGTCAGCTGCACCCAGTCCTCGTCGAACTCGGGGCCGACATCCTAGAGACCCTTGCATTCCGGCATGCCTGGACGGCCATCGGTGGCGGGCCGGTACGGCCGGTGCGGGTTGTCGCTCTGCATCCGTTGATGGGCCTGCGGAGACGTGAACCCGATCCTCTGGGCGCACCAGTGGGGTGGATCACCGATGCGGTGGGTTTTGTGTTGATGGCGGCCTTGTTCATGGCCTTCTCGGCTGGCGTTGACGCCGATCCCGGTCCGCCAGTGCTGAAAATGATCGCCTGTGGCATAGGCCTGCTTCTTCTCGAGATCGGCCTGGCCGTCAGGAAGAGAGCGTTCTTCGGTCCCTACGCGGTCTTGGCCGCAGCGGCCTTGATGTGGGCCACGGGTGGCGATGCCGGGGGCCGCTGGTTGGCGGGCGCCATCGGCCTGCTCTAGCCGACGGTGCCGGACCGAACTGGTCAACCGCTTTGGACGCAGGGTGGGTCTACTCGTCGGGGTGTTGGGTGCGGCGCCGGTCGCGGCGTGCCCGCCAGTGGCGGTCCAGGTTCTTGGCGACGGTAACGGCGAGCGCGGCGCCGAGGCCACCGAGGAACTCGGGGAGGGTGGCGCGCAGGAGGGTGGCGAGCTCGTCGTACATGGGCAGTCCGGCGCGCACGGAGCCGGACCCGCGCCGTACTCCTCGTACGCGTGTCATACCCGGTCGTTCGGCACACCGCCCCCGGCTCGCCAGGCGGTAGAGGTCTCCGGGTCCGGGTTGTTCCGTCCCCTAGGGTGCCGTGCCCCTGCGATGCCTCCGCACGGACGGCGACCAGTCTTCTCCCCCGAGGCGCGGTTGTGGGGTCGGTTGCCGGTTCCTCCGGATAGATCACGAATGCTCCGGAAGGCCGCCCCGGAGGGGTATCGCGTCGGATAAGGTCTCCTTATCCGACGCGACAGAACGGGACATGACGACCGTTCACCCAGCGCGCCGGAGACAAGGGAGGGAACCCGCCGCATGGCCGCCACCGAGCCCCTGCGCTACGCCGTCGACGTCACCCCGGACGACGTGGCCGCGATCACCGACTTCCTCAGAGACCGGCTCATCCACCACCGGCCGTCATGGGGTATCGACACCGAGGAGTACCGAACCAACGCCGCCCTACGCACCGCGGTGCCGAGTTTCACCGGCTCCCTCAGCTACGCGTTCCGCGACAAGGTCGTGGCCGAGGCGCAGGCCGACGATCTCAAGAGCCTGCAGCGCATCCAGAGGATCTCCAGCGCGTGGAACGACCTCGTCGCCGTCGCCTCCGAGTGGAAGGACAGCGAGGGGTTCGACTCCACCCGCTGGTGCAAGGTCCGCTTCTACGACGCCGAGGACGAAGAGAGCTTCCGGCAGTGGGAGGAGAAGGAGAAGGCGTCGGCGGCCGAAACGGCGGCCTTCGTCTCCGAGTACCGCATTCCCGGCCCCAGGAACGGCGGGCAGACCGCCGGCGAGTTCGTCGTCGCCCGCGACCCCGATGACCCCGACCGGTGGGCCGTCTTCGAGGGCAGCCCCCAGGGGCGCCACTGGGACGGCACGGCCTGGCAGCACGCCCGCTTCACCGGGACTGGTCCGTACATGTTCGGCCGGGCGACGGCTCTGGCCACGGCGCACCAGCACGTCGGCCGCGACGTCCTCGAAGAGGGGAAGGAGGAAACGAAGTGACGATCACGGGCGAGGTGGTGGCCCCTGTCGGTGTCGCCCAGCCGGGCGACACCGGACGGGTACCGCCGGACCGGGCAGTCGCCGAGCGCCAGGCGCTCATCGAGCGGTGGGCCGAGCGCCACGGCGTCGACGCCGCGCGGCGCCTGGCCGAGGCCGAGGACCTGGCTGACGCCGTCGCGAAGGAGATCACTCCGGAGAACACCGTCGACACCTACGCCAAGAGCTGGCGGGTGTGGACGCGGTTCTGCGCCGTCACCGAGCTGCCGGAGCTGGAGGGCTCCCGGGGCGCCCTGGTGGCGTTCGTGACGTGGATGCTGCGCGAGGGCCAGCAGAACGGCAAGGGTTACGCCCCCAGTTCGGCCTCCACCCACCTGGCAGCCGCCGTCGTCGGGCTGCGCCAGCGCGGCGTGAAGGTCTCCGGCGACGACCAGGCCGAGGCCCGCGCCGCACTGGAGGGCCTGGCGGTCAAGCTCCTGCAGGCCGGGGAACGGCGCGGCCGCGGACAGGCGGTCGGCGGCGACATCGACGGCCTGCGGGCCATCGCCCGCGCCTGCCCCGACACCCTCGCGGGCGACCGGGACAAGGCGCTCACGCTCACCGGCTTCCACTACGCCAGCCGCTCCCAGGACCCGGCCGGACTGCTGACCGGCGACGTCACCCTGCACCCGCGCGGCTTGGTCGTCGCCGTGCTCACCGGCAAGACCAAGCACTCGGTGCGCAACGCGAAGATCCGCTACGCCGACGAGGTCGAGATCTGCCCGGTGCGCGCGTACACCGTGTACCGCACCCGCCTGGTCGCCGAGCACGGCCCGCAGTGGGCCGACCCGTTGACGCCGACGTTCGTCGGCATCGACCAGTGGGGCCACGTCACCGGCGGCATGGGCCCGGACTCCGTCACCCGCGCCATCAAGCGGATCTCCACCCGGGCCGGGGTGCCGATCGCCTGGACCGGGCACTCCCTGCGCATCGGCCTCGCCTCCGTCGCCCGCCGCAAGGGCCGCGACGGCATCGCTATCGCCGACCAGGGCGGCTGGGCCCGGCACTCCCGCTCGATGCTCGGCTACATGCAGCGCGACGACGGCTGGGACGACAACGCCTCCGCCGGCCTCTCCTGACCCCGCACAGCTCAGCCCCGGTTAGACCTATCGGAACCAACAGGTCTGACGGGGGCTGACGTGCGTCCAGAGGGTCGCGCGGCCGCCCGCTCCGGGATGCCTCAGTCGCGGCGTTCCCCTGCCCGCTTCTCCAAGCGGTTGCGCCGGCGTTCCCACCACCAGTCCCGGACACGGAGCCGAACACGGGTGAACCGGCTGTCGAACACGCGAAAGCCCGGGTCGCTGAGCCGAACCAGATCCTGGTCGACGCCCAGGGACAGGTCGAAGAACTCGCCCTTCTGAAGTTCCTCGTAGAGCGCGATGCCGCTGATGACGACGGTGTTGATCGGCGCCCTGGCCCCGTAGACGTCTCGCTTCTCGTCCGGCATCAGGTTGAGTTCGGTCTCGGCGTCGTCCCAGTCGAGCATCGGGGGGACCGGCTGGTACCCGATGTCGTTCACTCCCACATACCAGCTGCGGTAGCCACCCGGGTTGCCGAAGAAGTGCTCCTCTAGGTAGCCGTACCTGCGGTTCCCCACCCAAGGGCGGTGCTGCTCAGGCCGGGCGAGGGCAGAGAGGAGCGTCTTGCCGAGGCGGATCCGGGTATCGCCGACGAGAACGCGAGGACGGAACCACCAGCTGGTGGTGGTGATCCCGTACATGACCACAGCGTCCTCCTCGCACCAGGTGACCAGGTACCCCAACCACGAGAGGCGCCAAGTCCGTACGGTGAGCTCGACCTTCCGGTCCTCGTCGGCTCGCTCGACCTTTGCCTTCCGGGTCTTCTTGGTTGCCTCTGCCTCTGGGTCGGCGAGCCGAGTGCAGGTCATCGTGGACTGCCACTTCGGCTCGCCGAGCAGTGCCTCGACGTAGTCGTGCCGAACGCCTGGGGCGATCTTGCGGAGCTGGGCTATCAGGTGCCAGCGGTACCCGAGGGTCAAACGCCACACCGCGGGGACCCATTTGACGATGGTCACGACGGCGACGAGAACTCCGGCTAGCTGCCAGATGTTGAGAGTGGTGGTGTACGTCACCGCTGCAGAATGCCGCAGTCCTCCTTGTCCAGCCGGGGAGTGCGACGGCCAGCAGCCCGGAGTACCACTGGCCGCCCGGGCCGGTGACGGTGAGCTGCTGACCGTCCAGGACGGCCGACCACAACGGGTGCGGCGCGGCCCCAGCCGTCGCCGACGTGCGCCGGACCGGCGGCAAGCTGCTGCGGGTAGACGACGGCCGGGCGGCCGTGGATCAGCTCCGGCCGCGCGGCTTGGCCGCGGTAGGCGGCGAGGGTGCTGTCCACGCTGATCTACGTCCCCTCGGCCGCCTGTCCGGGCACCAGCGCGGCCCGGGCCCGGGCGGGGGCGATGAGCTGGCGGAGCGCGCCGAAGTAGACCTCGTGGTCGACCACGGCGGGCAGGACGGCTCCGAGCTGCCCGGTCAGCACCGGGACGGCGAGCGGCGGGAGGTTGGTCTCGGCGCAGAACGCTTCCCAGGCGCGCCAGTCGGCGGCGTAGCCGTTGCGGGACTTGTCCGGGCGGTTGTCTTGGACGTGCTTGGTGGCGTCGCGGTCAATACCGGCGAGGCGGGCTTCGGTGGCGGGGGCGACCCGGCCGGGTGCTGGCACGGCCGTCTGACGGTCCGTGGTCCTCGTTGTGACCGACAGATCCGTGTTCGTCATGGTCTCCCCTGAGTGCCTGTCATGCGGCTTTCTGGACTCCGAACAAGTGAGCGGTGAGCGTCCCGCCCGACCTGTGACCCGCTGCCCCCCCACCGTGCCGAGATCGCGGCCGCGGTCCCGGCGCCAGGGCATCTCCGAGGCGCGGGAAGGCCCCCACCGCGACCGCTCCGCCCGGTCGGAGGCGAACTGGTCGACAGCCTGGCGCTGCTCGACCGAACGGATCGTCACGGACCGGCTCCGGGGGCAAGCAGGACGGCCCTAGACTGCGCGCAATTCTGGGGAGTTGGGGGAGCTGGTGGAGCAGCGGGTGATCGCGGGCAGGTATGAGCTGGAGCGGTTGCTGGGCCGGGGCGGGATGGGGGAGGTATAGGCGGCCCGTGACCATATGCTGGAGCGTGCGGTGGCGGTCAAACTGCTCCAGCCCCATGTGGGGACGGACAAGTACGAGAAGCTGTTATTCCGGGAGGCCCGCACGGCGGGGGCGCTGAGCCATCCGGGGATCGTGACCGTCCACGATCTGCACGACCTGAAGCTCATCGCCGTCGACGACGTCCAACAACTCCAACAGGCTCTGGTTGCATAAGCCACTAGATTGGGGTGCGTGGAGAGGCGGGGGCAAAGCTATCGGTATGTGGGTCCGGCGGAACTGAAGCCGCTCGTCAAGGCGGGAAGTGAAGGTCGGAGCATCCGCTCGTCAGCGGACTTCGGCGAGTGGATCTCTGCGCTGGCTCTGAAGGAGTTGGCCGAGCCCTTCACGTTCGTCGTCGATGGCAGCGGGGTACTGCGACTGGCTCCGCGCCGCAGCGAACACGTGGTGTGCGCCGGCGGCGGACCGGTGCTGAGCGCTGGCGAGATGAGCTTCCGCGAGGAGTCCGGACGGTGGGTGGTCGAGGAGGTCAGCAATCAGTCGACCGGCTACTGCCCGGACGTCAGCTCATGGCCAGCCGTGGCCGAGGCCCTGGACCGGATCGGGATCGATCGCCCGTCGGGGTTCACGCACGAGGTGGTCTTCCGCCGCTGCCACTTCTGCCGGGAGCTCAACATCGTGCGGGAGGAGGACTTCGTCTGCATCTTCTGCGGCGGGGAACTGCCGCGGGAGTGGAACATCGGGGAGCCCGGGTGACTGGTCAGACAGCGAAGATCGCCTTCACGATGAGTTGTGGTGGGACTCGGAGTTCTCTTGCGGATCCTGCGGCACCTACTTGGGCGAACTCACTGGTCGGGGACCAGCGCCTGATGATGTCCGAGAGGCCCTACTCGCAGCGCACGGCTCCGTCAGGCTCCGGCTGGTCGGTCCAGTTCCCAGTCTCGTCCCGGCCTTGAAGGTTCTTCGGGAGATCTCGGTGGCCTCTTTGTCGCACGCTCGTGAGCTGACTGGGGAGCTGAGCAACGATGGCCTGGTTACCAACGGCGAGAAGACCGGAAACCAGATCGTCAGCCCCGGGCGGCGCTACCCTGCCCGCCCACACGCTCAACTGGCCAACTAGGTTTCTCAGCCGCGAGTCAGTGGAACCAGACGACGAGGCGCACGTTCTCCGCTCCGTGGATTTCGCTGAGGATGCGCATGACCTTCCAGACTCGGCCCCAGTCGGTGTCGATCCCCGCCGCTGAGGCGCGGGTTCGTGTGCCTGAGGCGTCGGTCTCCTCCCAGTTCGTGGTCTCCAGCTCGGCCCAGGTCAGCCAGGTGGTCCCGTGCACATCGTGGGGGCCGCCGTAGCCGGCGAACTCACCTCGCAGCCCCTCCGAAGCGTCATCCGGAAAGCCACGATCTTCCGCGAGGGGGCGGAAGCCGAAGTAGTTGCGGATTCCGAAAAGGCAGGCCAGGCCGTCGTAGGCGTTGCCCCTGTTGAGGAGGAAGAGATCGATGCCGACCTCCCATACGGAGTCCTCGTCGTCAGGGCCCCACAGACGGGCCCCCGGCCGGCACTCGATCATTCCGCTGACATCTGTCGACATGGAGAGATCCTGCAGTCCCTGTTCTACTCCACCGGCTCGCGCCAGGCGGCGACGAGATCGTGGAAGCGCGAGAAACGAGCGCCAGGTACAGACTCGCCACTGAACCTCTCGCCGTTGAGCCAGCAGATATCGAAGATGTCGGTCTCGGTGTCGAGGAGGCAGCACACACCACCGGTGGTGGCGGTGAGGTCGGTGAACACCTTCCTGACGCTCGCGGACTGCACGAACATCCGGCTCATGCTCGAGGTAGCGGCTGTGAACTGCAGTGACGCAAAGTTCGGGTGCCATGTGGGGGAGAACCTGACCGTCAGGTAGATGTACCCGACCGACACTCGTCCGGGCTCGTCGACCCTGTCGGAATCCCGGAGGAAGAACTCGCGCACCGCGTCGTCGACGCCGATGACGATCGAGGTGTCCAGTTCGAGCGAGCCGCCTGCTGAACAGTCGACCGGTTCGCTCTTGAAGTTCGAGGTGAACGGCACGACCAACTGCTCTCCGCCCGGCAGGGTCACCGGAAGCTGCGGCGTGTCGCAGCCTTGGGGGGCGAGCTCGGCCAGCCGGGTCAGTACCCTCGCAACGTTCCGAGGGGGCATGAAGATCTCGTAGCTGTAGTCCAGCCCCATACCGCCTCGCCTCCCCTGACCTGGACCGGCATCCTTTCACGGGATGGACCGGTGGCCCAGTTGATTCCGGGGCGGCCGGCCGCATCCGGGCGCGGTCAGCAGATGGGAGTGAACATCGGCTCTTCTGCGAAGAGATCAGCTCCGAGCGGATGCACTACCGCCCCGGGTGGTCACCGGGGACCTGGCAGCGGATGAAGACGCCGATCTCACGCGGCTCCACCTGCCGTTCCAAGCTGCCACCTGACTGACGAAGGCACTGACCGCGAGCCGAACGCTCAGGTGGCCAGATCAACCGCTCACCGGCCAACCGAAGCGCTCAGCCACAGGCGTGCACGTCTTCACCGGCGTCGCCGACTCCCCCGCCGCGGCCCTGCGCCGCGCGCACGAGGTGTACGACGCCGCGCTCGCCGCGCACACGGCCGGACTCGAGATCCCCGGCAGGCAGCCGGACCAGTGGGGAGTGGCCGGGCTTCGGCCCGTCGGCTGCCCCGGGCCCATCCATCCCGTACGAGACGAGACGGAGAACCCAAGTATGTCGCCCCTCCTGCGCGTCAAGGGCCGGTTCGGCCAGCGCGCCCTCTTACTGACGACCGCCGCCGTGCCGTTGACCGGCTGGGCGGTCCACGCGGTCACGCTCCACAGGCAGCTCTCCGCCACCCGCCGCGACCCGCTGACCGGCCTGCTGCGCCGCGACTCCTACACCGCCCGCGCCCGCCGGCTCCTGGCCCGCCGCGACGACCTGGCCGTGGTCATGGTCGACGTCGACCGCTTCAAGGCCGTGAACGACACGATGGGGCACCCGGCCGGGGACGCCGTCCTCGCCGCCTTCGGCGCCCGGCTCACTGCGTGGGCGGGCCCGCGCGCGTCCGTCGGCCGCCTCGGAGGCGATGAGTTTGCCGCTGTCGTCCAGGCGCCCGCCGCGCTCCTGGAGCAGCGCCTCGCGCAGCTGGTCTGGATGCTGCACACCCCCGTCGTCCTCGATGACGGCCGTAGCGTCGACGTCGCCGCCTCGGTCGGCGCCGCGAGCATCGGCGTCCTCGGCACTCGCGACCTGACCGTGTTGCAGCGGGCCGCCGACGCGGCCCTGTACGACGGCAAGCATTCCGGCCGCGCCCACCTCGCCACCGCCGCGCACACCACGCTCCCGTCCATCAACGGCCGCCGGGCCGGACGGCCGGGCACGGCAGTCTGGGGGCGGGCGGCATGAGCACCCACACCGGAACCCTTCCGCCGGCGGGCGACTGGATCCGCGGAATCAGCGTCAGGCAACCGTGGACCACCGCCATCGTCACCGGGGCCGCTTTCTCGTTCTGCTCCTCACCAACTACCTGGAGGCACCATGCGTCCGATCCGTCTGACCTCGTTCGGCTACCTGCACCTGCCCACCGGCCCGGGCGGCTCCCCCGTCCCGCCCGCCGCCGACCGAATCGGAGACGTCCGCGACCGACTCCGCGACCCCGCCGCCGCCCGCGACGTCGCCAACCTCGCCGACTACGCCGACCTCCCCGCCGGCCCCAGCCACATCGTCATCGGCTGTGCAGGAGGTAGGCACAGAGTCGTTGACCGGACTACGGAAGGACACGCCGGGCGGATGCGCATCCCCTGCTTGGTCTAGTCGGTAGACGTTGCGGATTCCGACGACGAAGGAGCGCAACGGAGTTGAACGAGCCATCCCGTGACGTCCGCACCATCCAGCTCCCGCGCTGGGGGCGGGTGGCTACAGACCCAGGCGTCGTGCCCTGGCTGGTCCTCGATGAGGAGGGCAAGGTCGTGCAGCCGGTCCGCAGGTTCCTGATCGACTTCATCGCCCGGGACAACCGGACCGGCAGCGTTCGCAGCTACGCCTACGACCTGCTGCGCTGGTGGCGGTGGCTACGGGTTGTCGATGTCGAGTGGAACCGCGCGACCTCGGCGGAGGTGCGGGACTTCGTGCTGTGGCTCAAGGCCGCGACGAAGCCGCGCAGGTCGACGCGTACACACTCCGCGTCGACTGCAGGGACCACGAATCCGATCACGAAGAAGACGTACCTGGATGACCGCTACAAGCCGCGGACGATCCGGCACAGCAACGCGGTACTGCGCAGTTTCTACGACTTCTGGATCGAGTCGGGCGGCGGTCCGCTGGTCAACCCGGTGCCGCTGGCGCGGTCCGACCGACGTCGGCCGCGTGCTCATCACAACCCGCTGGAGCCTTTCCGACGGGGTGAGGGACGCCTGCGCTACAACCCGAAGGTCCCCCGGCGCAGGCCCCGGCAGATGCCGGACGAGCGGTGGAACGAGCAGTTCGGGGCCCTTCGCTCCAACCGCGACCGAGCGATCCTGGCCCTGGCGGTCAGCAACGGCGCCCGCGCGTCGGAGCTGCTGGGTGTCCGCGGAGTCGACCTCGACTGGGGCGACCAGCTCATGCGGGTCGTGCGCAAGGGCACCTTGGCCGAGCAGTGGTTGCCGGCCCGTGCGGAGGCATTCGTCTGGACCCGCCTCTACCTCGCCGAAGGACCGCCGGCCGATCCCCAGCTCCCACTGTGGTGGACCCTTCGCCGCCGGGACCACGGCGAGGGGCTGGCCTACCAGCCCATGAACTACGAGTCTCTGCGCGCGGTGTTCCGCAGGGTTAACGCGCTGCTGGGCACGAACTGGTCGATGCACGACCTGCGGCACACCGCCGCCCTGCGGATGGCTCACGACGAGAGCCTGTCCCTGCGAGACGTGCAGACGATCCTCGGTCACGCCCACCTGAGCACCACGGCCGACGTCTACCTGGTGGAAGAAGAGTCCCAGGTCATCCGACGCGTTCAAGAGCACCTGGCCGAGCTCAAGGAACGGCCGAATCGCCCCGCCCCACCCGTCGCGGTGGGCTACGACGCAAGCGATCTGGAGGTTCTCTTCGGCGGGGGGGGGTGCGGCATAACCCGCCAGGCACCACGCCGCGCCAACTCGATTCGACGAGCCGGGACCGGCCCGACGCCGCCGCGGCGGCTGTTCGTCGAGCATGATCTGAAGGCTGACGAGGATCGCATCGGGCCGCACGACCGGCTCAGCCGGGACGAGGTCCTCGCCCTGCTGCCCACCCTGCCGGCCTGGCCGCAGCGAACGTACAGCCGCGGGGTTGCTCCCGGCACCCGGCGTCTCGCCGGAGCGGCCAAGATTCTCGACTGGCTGTTGACCCACCCCGGGGAGGGCTGGCAGGCACGCTGGCTGGCCGCCGATGCCGACCGCGGCAAGGAGTGGGTCGGCGCCCTGACCGAGGGCGACCCACGCTGCGAAGAGTCCCGGCGCAACGAGATCCTCATGGGCCTGAACCCGGACGCCGGATCAACCAGAGCATCGTCGAAGACGACGCCTTCTGGGCCTGGGCAGCCATCGAGACCCTCCGACACACCGGCGTCCGCGCGGAGGAACTGACCCAGCTGACCCACCTCGCCTTGGTCTCCTACAAGCTCCCCGACACGAGCGAGATCGTCCCACTGCTCCAAATCGTGCCGTCCAAGAGCAACGAGGAACGGCTCTTGCTCGTCAGCCCGGAGCTGGCCAGCGTCCTGGCCACCATCGTCAAGCGTCTACGCGACGCGAACGACGGCAAGATCCCATTGGTCGCCCGCTACGACCACCACGAGCGCGTCACCGGCCCGCAGCTCCCCCACCTCTTCCAGCGCCGGCCCTACTGGCAGGCCCAGGTCTTGAACGAGACCAGCATCAAACGCCTCCTTGACCGCACCCTCGTGGCCACCGGCCTACGCGACGCTGCCGGCGAGCCCCTGCGCTATACCCCGCACGACTTCCGCCGGATGTTCGCCACCGAGGCCGTCACCGGAGGGCTGCCCGTCCACATCGCCGCCCGCATCCTCGGTCACAAGACGCTGACCACCACTCAGGCATACCTCGCCGTCTTCCAGGACGACCTTGTGCGCACCTACCGCGGCTTCCTGGACCGGCGCCGAGCCGATCGGCCACAGGAGGAGTACCGCGAGCCCACCGAGCAGGAGTGGCGCGACTTCCAGCAGCACTTCGAGCTCCGCAAGGTGTCCCTCGGCACCTGCGGACGGCCCTACGGAACCCCCTGCAAGCACGAACACGCCTGCATCCGCTGCCCGGTCCTCCAGATCGACCCCCGCCAGCGTGGCCGCCTCATCGAGATCATCCAGAACCTCCGAGACCGCATCCGCGAGGCCCGCGGCAACGGCTGGCTCGGAGAAGTCGAAGGGCTCCAGGTCAGCCTCGACGCCGCCACCGCCAAGCTCAACAGCCTCACCCGGGCCCCGGCCGACGGCCGACCGCAGCTGGTCGACCTCGGAATGCCCGTCTTCACCGACCAAGCACCCTCACCGCCGGAACCAGGAGAACCCGATCATGCACCCGATACGCCTGATCTCATTCGGCTACCTGCACCTGCCCGCGGCCCCGGACGGCAGTCCGATCCCTCCGGCCGCTGATCCGCAGGCGAGTAGCCGGTCGACCACGCTCCCGGACGGGGCCGGACCCGGGTGGGGCCGGACAGTCAAGTGAAAGACGGCCATCGATCGGCGGCCCACTCCGGCCAGCCCGGCCAACCAGGAGGCGGACTGCCGATTTCATGCCCGCCGAGTTCCGCGGCGTTGGGCTCCTCGAACAGCGTCCTCCAGTGCAAGAGGTCCGCCTCGCTCATCGGGAAGGTCTGATCCGGAGTGGTCGACTGCCGATGGGCGATCCGAGCCAGTTGGGTCTCCAAATCCACCGGCACGTACACGAGGTCGCAAGACGCGCCTACAGACTCCACCAACCAGCGGATGGCGGACCTCTCGTCACGAGACCAGCATCCGAAATCCAAGATCACGTTGGTTCCGAGCCTCAGCGCCTCCAGGGCAAGCGAGAGCAGCCGTCCTTCCAGGACATCGCGCTTCCCGTCCGCCTCCGGCTGACCGAACAGCGGAATCATCCACTCATCAGGCGTCAGCCGAAGCGCGTTGTGCTCCTTGGCCAGATGCCGAGCCCTTGTGGTCTTGCCGGCCCCCGGGAGGCCGACTGTCAGAAACAACGTGGTCACACCCGGATCGTTCATGGAAACCACGGGGAGGACAACTGCTTTCTCTACCGAGATCGCCAGGCCCGGGTCGCGGCCCCCGGCAGAGAGTGACCTCGCTGGTCACGACGCACACTTCTCAGGTTCTCCCCAGTGGATCACGACGCTGCTTACTGATCGTTTCAGAATGAGTTCAGCTGCGGGTCTTGCACTTGCCGATCTTGGTCGGCAGGGTGTCCGGGTGCGTGCTGATCTTGTTCCGGACGACCTGTGGGAGCGGGTGGCCCCGCTGCTTCCACCCGCTCCCGAACGGCGCCGCCGGCACCCCGGGCGGCTCCGCGTTCCGGATCGGGCGGCTCTCGCGGGCATCATGTACGTCCTGCGGACCGGCGTTGCCTGGCGCGACGTCCCAGCCGAGACCGTGGGCTGCTCCGGAGTCACGGCCTGGCGCCGGCTGCACGACTGGACCGAGGCCGGCGTCTGGCCACGCCTGCACGCCGCCCTGCTGACCGAACTGCGCCGCGCCGGCCTGCTGGACCTGGACGACTGCTCTGTGGACGGATCACATGTCCGGGCCCTCAAAGACATCTCAGGGGCCAAGAAGTCAAGCCACCTGCTCGGTCGGAGGTGACAGGAGCGGTGCGAAGGCCGCCTGTTCGTCAAAATGCTGCCGGGTCTTGAGGCAGTAGTGGAGCTGGCCGAGGAAACGGTTCAGCAAGTGCCGTTGTGCGGCGGCATGCCAGTCTCCGTGCTCGCGTCGGCGTCGGTAGTGCGCGTTCGCTCCCGGTGAGGCGGTAAGGGCGGCGAAGGCCCAGCCAGCGTTGATGAGGCGATTGTTCTTGACGAAGCGCCGGCCGACGAACCGCTTCTTGCCGGAGGCCCGGGTGATGGGCGCGGATCCGGCGTATGACTTCAGTGCCCGGGCGTCGGTGAACCGTGCCCGGTCGTCGCCCAGCTCGGCGAGGACGCGGGCGCCGAGCATGGGCCCCAGGCCCGGGAAGCTGAGCAGGATCTCGCTGTCGGTGTGCTGGTGAAAGGCGGCTGTGGCCGCCTCCGCGAGGTCGTCCGCGGCCTCGCAGGTGGCGTCCAGCTGCTTGAGCAGGGCCAGGAGCTGGTGGCCGAAGGCGTCCTCGACGCCGGGCAGCTGGTGGGCGTACTCGGCGCGGAAGACGTCCCGCAGCCGCTCGGCTTCCGCGTCGCAGCCGCGGAGGCGTCCACTGCGTTTGAGGGCGCCCCTCAGCTGGGCGAGGGTGAGCTTCGCGGCCTTGGCCGCGGTCGGGGCCAGAGTAAGGATGACACGGGCATCAGCCCTGGTCAGACCGCCTTGTTTCCCCTGGAAAGCCAGCAGAGCCGCGGGGTAGTACTCGCGTAGGAGCGAGCGGACCTGGTTGGCGACCTGCTGCCGGGTCCAGACGGCGTCCTGCTGTGCTCGGGCCAGGACTGTGATGGCCTGGGCAAGTTCGGAGTCGGCCGGCAGAGGTCGGTGGGCATGCATGTCGGTGCGCAGGATGTTCGCCAGGACCAGGGCGTCTCCCGGGTCGGACTTCTTTCGGCTGACGCCGTGGCGGTCGCGGTAGCGGGCAGCGGCGAGCGGGTTGATTGCGAAGACCCGACGACTGCCGGTGCGCAGGCTCGCGACCAGGAGGCCGTGGCTGGTCTCGATGGCCACCGGTATCGGATCTTCTGGGCTGTCACCGTGCTCGGCCAGGAGGACCAGGAGCTGGTGGTAGCCGGCCGCGTCGTCGGTGATACGGGCCTTGGCGAGCAGAGTGCCGGCTTCGTCGACGAGGGCGACGTCGTGGTGACGCTCCGCCCAGTCGATGCCGCAGAACACGATTAAGCGATCCTCCCAGATCCGTCCGTTTATGCAGGTCACGAGCACATGCGGGTCACGCGGCGCCCTAATCCAAGGACTCGTTGGTCCGCCATCTCAGTAGCCGTTCGCGACACCAGCGCACTCCAGGGGCTCGATCTTTCTGCAGAGCTCGCGGGCTCGCGGATGAACAAGAGGTCGACCCTGGAGCGGGCTCGCGCCGTGACGATCAACGTCTGGCAAGCCGCCGCAAGTTTCGCGGTGATCACGGAGGCGCCGGGCTGCGCCGCTCTTGACAGAGGCCTCAAGGGCCGGGAGAAACGGAGGCATCAGCCCGGCGCCCGCGTCATCACCGCGAGCCCCGCAACGGACAGCGATGCCGCTCTTTGAGGAGGCCTTGACGGCCAGGGGGGATCCAGGCATTCGCTGTCCTGTGCGAGCAGTTGCCTGGGTCGTTGCATGGGCCCGGGCCATCTGCTTACGCACTGGATTAGGAGAAACGCACCCGGGGGAGGCGCGGCATCGCCCCGTCGATGTCGTCCACATCACCCAGTGGGCTCCACTCGGTGGAGCTGGTCGAGCTGGTCGAGCTGGTCGAGAACACGATGGCGGCCACTCCCGACCGGGTGGACTCCACTCGGCGGAGTGGACGCAGGACATCGTCCGTGCGCACCACCGCGCCCGGTGCGCACCATCGGATCCACTCAGTAGCCGGCTTCCCGGCCGCGGGGCGGTCCGGGCTCTGGCGGGCGGTGCGCCTGCTGGTCGGTCCGGCGCCCCGGGTGCGCTGCGTCGGCATCGTCCCTCTTGGCGTAGCGGTCCGTGCGGGCGCGGGAGTCGTCGGCCGCCTTGGTGAACGCGTCCTGGAGGTGGCCCAGCCCGATCAGCAGTGAGGTCGAGGGCTTCCACGTCCGTGCGGGACTCCCTCAAGGCCCGCAGCGCCGTCCTGTCGATCGCCTGCCGGGGTCCGGCCTCCGGCTCCTGGTCGTCGTGCTCGGGGTTGGCGGCCGCGGGCGCGATGAGCTGCTCGGGCATCGCCGCCTGCTGGTGCCGGGCGACGTCGTACGCCCGGCCCCGCAGGACGGTGGCGGTGGCGGTGGCGGTGCGCAGCTTCTCCCGGACCACCGCGCCGGCGAGGACGGCGCGCTCGTACTGCAGCGGGGATGCGGGGGATCTCCCACTCCCCCCGCGTCCTGGCCCAGCGGTCGGACCGGGTCTGGTGCTTTGCGGGACAGCCCTTGGAGAAGCAGCGCTGAAAAGGCTCAGTGCCTCGCCGTACCCAAGTCCCCCACGACCTGGGCGAGTGCCCGGACGGGGGCGGACTCGGTGTCGCTGCGCCAGACCAGGCCCCAGCGCAGGCCTGGCCAGTCGTGAATGGGCAGATAGACGATGTCGGGGCGGGCGTGGTAGCGGGTGACGTGGGCGCCCAGGTTGTGGATGACGTCCCCGGCGGCGACCTGGGTGAACAAGTCGTCCAGGCTCTTGATGACCGGGCTGTGGCGTTCGATCGGGCGGCCGCTGGGGGTTTGGAAGGGCGTGAAGGCGTCCGCCCAGTAATCGGGTCCGGCCGGGCCCTGCCAAATGCCGAAATCGCCGAAGACCTCCAGGGAGACGGATGGCCGGACGGCCAGTTCGTGGTCGTGGGCGACGAGTGCCACCGCGTGCTCGGTGTAGATGACCGGCCCCACCGTGAGGTCGGGCTCCTCCACGGGCAGCCAGGCGACCAGGACGTCGATCTCTCCCCGCCGCAGCGGGCCGAACGCGTCGACGAACGGGTTGTGCCGTATGCGCAGGGCACACTGCGGGTGGCGGGCGCGGAACGCCTCCCAGTAGGGCCGTAGATCGTGGGCGTTGCTGGGCAGCATGCCCACGCGCAACACCTCGGTCGTGCCCCGCGCGGCGAGCCTGGCCCGCTCCACGCTCTCCTGTAGCCCCTGGTAGACCGGTAGCAGGTCCTCGCGCAGTTGCTCGCCCAGCGGGGTCAGCCGCACGTTTCGGCTGGTGCGCTCGAACAACCGCGCACCGACGCCTCGTTCCTGCTTCTTGAGAGCCTGGCTGACCCGCGCTTGCGACACGTGCAGCCGTTGGGCCGTCCTGCCGAAATGAAGTTCTTCCGCAAGCGTCAGGAAGATCTCGATGTCCCTCAGCTCCACCCGTCCCGTCCCCGTCCCCCTCGGCGCTGTGACGACGCACCACGATCCATAATCGGCAGGTTATCCGGCCTTTCGTGATCTCCCGTTGTTCCCCCTCCGGCCAGGCGAGATGCTGAAGGGCAGGCCGGACGACCAACTCGGCGATCAGAGTGAACACAAGGGGGACGACATGTCACAGGGCACCAGACAGACCGTGAGCTGGGACGAGCGGGGGAACTGGGCTCTGAGTGGCGGCGCGGACGGTGGGCTTTCGCGAGCGGGGCTGCAGCGGATGCGCGAGGTGCTTGCCGGTTACGTCGAGTCCGGGGCCGTCCCCGGACTGGTCGCCCTGGTCGGCAGGGGCGACCAGGTGCACGTCGAGGCCTTGGGCACCCTGCACGCGGCTCATCGATCGGATGCTCGATCGGTTGGCCGTTCGGGCAGCGGATCGGACGCCGGACTCCACGGTGGATCGGAGGGCGGATCGCCGGACGGCGGTGGGGCGGATGGCCTCGTCGGCACTGCTCGCGGTGACCGACGATCTGCGGGGGCTGCGGGTGGTGCGCCGATGCGTCGGGACACCCTCTTCCGCATGGCCTCCCTGACCAAGCCGGTCACTGCCGCGGCGGTGATGATCCTGGTCGAGGAGTGCCGACTGCGACTGGACGACCCGGTCGAGACCTGGCTGCCCGAGCTGGCGAACCGGCGGGTGCTGGCGCGGATCGACGCCCCGTTGGACGACACCGTGCCCGCCCGGCGCTCGATCACCGTGCGCGATCTGCTGACCCTGACCTTCGGTTTCGGTCTGGTGCCGGCTCCGCCGGACACGTACCCGATCCAGGTCGCCGTCCGGGAGCGGGGCGTCATCGGTGACGGGACCGCGAACTGGCCGACGGTCGGACCGGACGAGTGGATCAAGCAGCTGGGCGCTCTTCCGCTGATGTACCAGCCCGGCGAACGGTGGCAGTACCACGTCGGCTCAGACGTGCTCGGGGTCCTGGTGTCGAGAGTGGCGGGCCGGTCCTTCGGGGAGTTCCTGCGCGAGCGGCTGTTCGAGCCGCTGGGGATGGTGGACACCGGATTCCACGTGCCCGCCGACCGGATGCACCGGCTTCCCACCAGCTATGCCCACGACCCGGAGACCGGCGAACTCACGACCTGGGACGAGGCAGCCGGCGGCAAGTACAGCCGGCCGCCGGTGTTCGAGGCCGGTGGTGACGGTCTGGTCTCCACCGTCGACGACTACCACGCGTTCCACCGGATGCTGCTGAACAAGGGGAGCCACGGAGGCGAGCGCGTCCTCTCCCGCGCCTCGGTCGAGCTGATGACCATGAACCACCTGACGCCGGAGCAGAAGGTCGAGAAGGACCAGTTCGGTGACCTCTTCGGACGGCACGGCGGCTACGGCTTCGGCATGGCGGTGCGCACCCATCGCCGTGACCTCGCGTCCGTGGGGCAGTTCGGGTGGGACGGCGGCCTGGGCACGACAGCGTACGCCGACCCGGCGGAACGGCTCATCGGGATTCTGCTGACGCAGACGGCCATGGACTCCGCGGACACCCCCCGACTCCACCAGGACTTCTGGACCACCGTCTACCGGACGCTCGACGACTGACCAGGCGCGGGTACCCGGTCGGTAAACGAGTGTTCGGTCCAGTGAGCCGGCGCGCGCTCGACCCGCTCGGACGTGCGGGCGCTCTGCCGGGGCGGCTCGACTGTGTTCAGGCGGCGTGCGCGGGCCGGCGCGGTGTCTACCTCGCCCGTCTTGCCGCCGCCCCGACACAGCAGACCCTTTGGGGCTGTCGGCCCCGCGGTGCACGCTGTCTCACATCGGCGACCCGGTCGGTCGTCTGCTCGGCCAGGGCGGCGAACTGGAGTGCTGGCTTTGCAGGTGGCCCTCGGCTGCGGTACGGGCGAGCATCCCGGACGCGTCCAGCACCGGCGCGGTGGGGCGGGCGTCGGTCAGGTGGGTGCGCGCCTCGTCGAACAGTCGCAGGGGCCTGATCGGTGCGGCCGGTGTTGGAATCGGTGTGGTCGTTGACGAGGAGCCAGTACGGGTTGCCGCCGATGTTCTGGCCCTGCTTCTGGCAGTAGACGTAGAGCTGGTGGTGGGGCTGGATCATCCGGAGAGTGGCTTCCGGTGGGCCGCCGGGCCCGTCGTGATCAAGTTCCGGGGGTCGACAGCCGGGGTGTGGCATGAAGGGCTGGCGGACCGATCGGACGTTCGTGATGTGCCGGGAAGTGGCGGACGGGGCGGACCTGGCCTCGGTCGGCCAGGAGCATGTCGGGCCGCCTGCGGGGTCGGCCAACGCGGCCGGTGACCGGCGGGATCTTGTTCAGCAACGGCATCAGCTGGGTGACGTCGTTGCGGTTCCCGCCGGTGAGCGAGACGGCCAGGGGGATGCCCTGGCCGTCGACGATCAGGTGGTGCTTGCTGCCCGGACGTGCGCGGTCGACCGGGCTGGGACCGCTTTGGGGCCCCGCCGAGCGGCCCGGACGTGGGAGGAGTCGATCACCGCCCGCGACCAGTCCAGCTTCCTCGCCGCCCGCAGCTTCTTCAGCAGTACCAGGTTGCAGTCGGTCCCACACGCCGGCATCGTTCCACGCGGCCAGGCGCCGCCAGCAGGTCATCCCGGATCCGAAGCCCAGCTCCCGCGGCAGGTACTCCCACTGGATGCCGGTATGAAGGACGAACAGGATCCCGTAGAGGGCCTGCCGGTCGGGCACCCGCGGACGGCCCTCCACCCGCTTCGGCGCCGGCTCGGGCAGCAACGGCGCGACAAGTGACCACAGTTCATCCGAGACGATCCACAGCCGCGACCGACGTTTCCCCGCGGCTGGACCCACGACCACCCGAACCGAAAGTCACATGATTAACGGCTTCTGTGAGGACCCCTTAGCCCTCTCCGCCGGGGCACAGCCGGCGCGGCTCGTCGTCGCCCTTGAGCGCGGCGTCCACGCAGCCGCCGGGCAAGCCGTCGTGGGCCTCGGTGCCGAAGTTGGCGGTGACGGTGAGGACGCCGTCGCCGAAGACGGTGCGCTGGACGGAGCGGTCCGCGGTCAGCGTCCGGAAGCCGGTCATGGGCTCCGTGCCGGCCGCCTTGTGCAGGGGCGCGAAGTACTTCTGGAGGGCGGCCAGCTCGCCGCCGCGCTCCTCCAGAGACGCCCCGTCGAGGACGAAGTTGAGCGGGGTGTTGTAGAGCATCGCCAGCAGGGCCCGGGTGGTCTTCTGCTTCGGCAGCTTGTCGTACGCCAGCTCCCAGCGCTCGGTGTTGACCAGAGAGTCGTGCAGGGCCGTCTCGTACAGCGGGACGCGGTAGGCCGGGTCGTACATCGCCCTGGCCACGGCCTCGGGAAGCTCGGCGGGCTTGAAGAAGACCGCGGGCGCCTTGGCGGGGGCGTAGCCGCCCCACTTCACCTTGTCCTTCTGGGCCGCCCAGAGCCCGTCGGCCACGGGGGTGCCGGAGCCGTGGTCGAAGGCGAGCACCTGGTTGGCCCACGCCCCGGCGGACTCCGATCCGAGCACCAGCCGGTCGCCGGCGGCCAGCCGCTTCATCCGGGCGAGCCGGTTGGCGCGGTCGCGCCCCTTGTCCATGGGGTGGTCGGGTTGGTGGTCGCGGAACAGCTCGCCAGCCGCGTCGACGTCAAGGAAGTAGCTGTCGGCGCCGTTGGCCGTCATCGCCCGGGTGCGGTCGGCGAGGTAGTGGCGGGTGGGTTCGGCCTTCTCGAACGCCTCGGAGCTGAGGTAGCACCCACGGTCGTGGAAGCCGGGCACCGGCTTGCCGTCGGGACCCTGCACGCAGAAGTCCGGGTAGACACGGTCCGGCCAGACGGAGGTGGTGGCATCCGAGGTCTTCGGGTCCTGGCCATTGGCGAACGTGTCGTACGGGCCGACAAGGTAGCCGGCGTCCTTGGCCGCGGTGACGGCGGCGGCGTCCATCGGCTGGCCGTCGGCGTCGTAGCCGAGCCACATGCGGTCCACGCCGAGCGCACGCAGCCGCCGGACGCCCTCCGCCGTGCGGGCGTCGCCCCACAGGTAGGCGTGGAAGGCGCCCAGGAGCTTCCCCGTGGCCGGGTTGGCCTCGATCTTCTCGCGCAGGCTGGAGAGCTGCCCGCGCTCGGCGAGCCAGGCGCGGTAGTCGGCGGCGGGGGCAACCGGGGAGCCGTCGGTCAGGGAGAAGGCCACCGTGTAGCCGGTGGTGCCCTCGGCCCGCGAGAAGCGGTGGGTGGCGGTGGCGCGCAGCCGCCCCCGCTCGGAGGTGGGGCGCAAGGTGGTGCCGATGTCGGTGGGAACGAGATAGCTGACGCCCTGCCGACCGAGGGTGTAGCCCCACAGCGGCAGCGACAGGGCCGCCTCCATGGGGAGCTCGCTGCCGACCAGCTCGGCCTCGGCGGAGTTCCAGAAGCGGTCGGCCACGGGGAGGGAGAGCCCCTCGCCGCGCGGCAGCTGAAGGGCGGAGGCGGCCTGGTCGCCTCCGGTGACGGGCCAGGACAGGGTCCGGTCGGCGGGGCCGCTCGAGTCGACCGAGACGACGAGCCGCCCGCTTGCGGCGCGCGCGGTGACGGACAGCCCGCTGCCCGGATAGTTCCAGCGGAGGCCGTCCGCCGTCCTCCGCACAGGCCCGGGAGCCCCGGGAGCGGTCGCGGCGGGCGCGGACAGCTCCACCGCCCCCTGGGCGGTGCGGGCCGTGACCCGCAGCGAGGTGGTGTCGACGGTGGCCGTGCCCCCGCGCACGGGGATGTCGACGAAGTGGCCGCGCACGACGCCGGCCGCCTGCCGGGACGCCGGCGGCACGGTCGCGTCGGCGGGGGAGACGAGCGCGACGCAGGCCAGGGAGGCGACGAGGGCCGCGGCGGCGGCGCGGGTGGTGCGGCGAGAGCTGATTTTTCGCATGAGGAGTTGATACAGGGCCGAGATAAGAGGAGTTCTAAGAGAGCTATCAAGAAGGGAAGTTGACGTCCGTAGGTGACTGGTTCGGCCAGGAGAGGGGGAACCGTAGCCGGAAGCAAGCCCCGCCGCCCTCCGGGCGCTCGGCGGTGAGCTCCGCCCCGTGGGCTCGGGCGATCTGGCGGGCCATGGCCAGGCCGAGGCCGGAGCCCGGCAGGGCGCGCGCCTGGCGCGATCGGTAGAAGCGGTCGAAGACGTGGGGGAGGTCCTCGGCGGCGATACCGGGACCGTGGTCGCGGACGGTGAGCACGGTGGCGTCCTCCGCGGCCGTGAGCCGGATCTCCACCGGGGAGCCCGGCGGGCTGAACTTCGCCGCGTTGTCGAGGAGGTTGGACAGCAGCCGGGCGAGCCGGGCCGGAACGCCGTGCACCGTGCACGGCGCCGGCTCCGCAGTGAACGGGGTGCCGGGCCAGTGGCCGCGCGCCTGCTCCACGCCGTGCGCCACGAGCCGGTCCAGCCGCACCGGCTCCACCAGCGGCTGCGGCTCCTCGTCGCGCGCCAGCTCGATCAGATCGTTGACCAGCCCCGTCACCTCGCGCAACTGGCGGCCGAGCGCGGCCGCGGCCCGGTCACGCGCCCTGTCGGAGAGCCGGTCGGCGCGGGCGAGCAGCTCGGCGTTGGTGCGCAGCGCCGTCAGCGGGGTGCGCAGTTCGTGGGAGGCGTCGGCGACCAGCCGGCGCTGGGCGGCGACGGACTGCTCCAGCTCGCCGAGCATGGTGTTGAAGCTGTCCGCCAGCCGGGTGATCTCGTCGGGGCGTCGCCGTTTAGCCGCCGACAGCTCGATGCGGTGGGCGGGATCGCGGGTGGCGGTGATCCGTTCCGCGGTGGCGGTCAGCCGGGTGACGGGCGCCAGCGCCGTACGGGACGCCAGATAGCCCAGGGCCGCGGCGAGCAGCACCCCGGCGCCGCCGACCGCGGCCAGCAGCCGGCCCGCCTGCTCGACGCCCTGGTCGGCGGTGTCGGAGCGGATGGCGAGCTGGAGCGCGCGGTGGCCGCGCAGCGGGGTGGTGAGCATTCGCATCCGGTGGCCGCGCAGGGTGATGCCGCTGTAGTACGCCGGTCGGGAGCCCTCGGCCACCGCGCGGGTGGCGCTGGTGACCGGCAGGACCAGCTCCTCGCCCTTCCCGGCGCGGTCCCCGGTGCCGGGGGTGACGATCTGCGCGCAGGCTGGGGCGGACAGCCAGACGCACTCGCCGTACAGCGGCCCGGCGGGCTGGTCGCGCTTCTCCTGGGCGATCAGGTTCGCCTGCTGGGTGAGCTGGAGGTTGAGCTGGCGCACCAACTCGTGGCGGATGACGACGTACGCGGCGGCACACACCCCGAGCGCGACCAGGGCGACGGCCGCTGAGGTGATCACGGCGAGCCGGGTGCGCAGGGGAGCGCGGCGGAGCAGCGGTGCGGTGGCCTGGCGCCCGGTCATCGTGCCGCCAGTTCGTAGCCGACGCCGTGCACGGTGTGGACGAGCCGCGGGGCGCCGCCGGCCTCCAGCTTGCGACGCAGGTAACCGACATATACGGCCAGCGAGTTGGACTCGGGACCGAAGTCGGTGCCCCACACCCGCTCCATGATGAGCTCACGCGGCAGCACCTGGTGGGGATGGCGCAGGAACAGCTCCAGGAGCGCGAACTCGGTGCGGGTGAACTCCAGCCGCCGGCCGCCGCGGACACCGGTGCGGGTCGCCGGATCAACGGTCAGGTCGGCGAAGGACAGCGCGCCTACGGCGGGCTCGTCCGCGCCGAGGGCGGGCGTGGCCCGGCGCAGCAGCGCCCGCAGCCGGGCCAGCAGCTCGTCCAGGGCGAAGGGCTTGACCAGGTAGTCGTCGGCGCCCGCGTCCAGCCCGGCCACCCGGTCGCTGACGGCGTCGCGGGCGGTGAGGACGAGGACGGGGGTACGGTCCCGGAGCCCGCGCAGCTCGCGGCAGAAGGCGAGCCCGTCCAGCACCGGCATGGCCAGGTCCAGCACGATGGCGTCGGGCGGCTCGGCGGCCACCGCGCTGAGACCGGCCAGCCCGTCCGCCGCCTCCCGCACCCCGTACCCCTCGACGGCCAGCGCGTCCACGACGGCGGCCCGGACCTCGGGGTCGTCCTCCACGACGAGCACTGCGGTGGGCCGGGCGGCGGGGGAAGAGGCGGGTCGTGGCATCGGCGGGCCTTTCGGACGGGTGCGTGTCGTGCCTCCACCCTGGCAGACCCCGCTCTTACGGGGTGTTTCGCCTCGGTCGTCACCGACACGCTCGGACTCCTGCTCACGGTTCTGGTCATCGCCGCCAGCGTCCGGGGCCGAGGCACTGGAGGCGACTGTGGTCGAAACCCTCGCCGCCCTCGGGGTGGAGTGGGCCGGCGCATGACCACCCGCCCCGGCCCCCCGGCCGCCGAGGCCGTCGGGGGCGGGGCGGGGGCGCCAGGGCGGGGCCGGAGCCGGGATGCTGCGTACGGTCCCGGCCACGTGGTTGACCCGACTTACTCGGCAGTGATCCGAGCAAGGGCATCCTGAAGCTGGCGAACGGCCTCCTCCGCCTCCGCGTACTCCTCAGGACTCGCGAGAACAGTGCCGAACGTGCCACCTTGATCCGCAGGCAGGGCGCGCCAGCGCAGGACCGGTTCGAGTGCGTTGAGGGCACCGGAGAGGAACCAGGCCATGCGGCCGTGCGTGCGAGCGAGGGAGATCGCCAGGACGGCAAGCGATTCCCGCAGATGTTCAAGCCGGCCAATCCACGGCAAGGCCCCCTGGACCTCCAGCGGCCCCACAGCGTTGCGCAGGCCCGCCTCAGTCTCCACTGCGAGAGCGCGGTCGTCCGCAGCCAGTTCCCACAGCCCCTCCGCCATCTGCTGCTCGGCTTCCTCAACCAGCACCGCGACGATCCTCCGCATGTCCATGCGGCTCACCGTAATGCCTTGCTTCGAGGACACAGCGGGGTTCGGCAACAAGCCCGTTGGGCGGGCCGAGACACTGGACCCATGACCGAACGAGCGCCCCCACCGCGCTCCCCCGGCCGGCGCCGACTCGGCTCCGGACCGGACACGAGCGAGACCGCGGCCGCGACCGGCTGATGCCCCTTTCGACGCGGGCTACACCCGACCCCAACCGCCCCCACCAACCGCAGCGCCCGTCGCCGCCTCGCCCTCGGACCCCTCAGGGGGTGCCGCCGTTCCATGAGAACCGACCGCCGGGCGCCGCCGGATCCGGACATGGCCCGACCCGCCCCCCAGACCCGTCCAGGTCGCCAGCAGCGCACCGCCCGCCAACTCCACCGCGCCGTCACGTCCAACACCAGGCCGTCCAACGGCCCGCCGGAGAGTTCCACGTACGCGTGCCCGGGCACCGGCCCGGCCGGATCCCACCTGCCGGACCCCGCAGGCTCGGCCGCCTGCCCCGAGCGGTCGGGCCCCGCCGGCGGGCCCTCAGTGCGCGCAGCCAGCGCCCAACCGGTACGGACGGCCGGCTTCCACGCACGACCTGCCGGGATCAGCGCCATCCACGACTGCTCCCGCGGCACCTACGGCGCCCCAGGATCCACGCCGCCCTGGGCGTGAGGGCGTCGCCTGCGGCCGACGCGGTATCGCCCGCCTCGCGCACGGCATCCGCCTCTCCGTCGGACGCACCGGCGTCTGCTGGGACATCGCCCTCGCCAACGCGGCAGGGAACCGGCCGGCCTGGGCGGCGATCATGCCGGGCGGGCGGCCGCGCCGGCCGGCGCCGTCTCCCGGACACGGGCTCCGAGCGACGCCCTCCGAGGGGGGATCCGCCTGGGCAGGGCTTCGCGCGTACCGGAGTTGGCGAACCGGAGGACATCAGCCTGCGCCGTCGAGCCCCTCGTCGACCAGTCGCCCGGCGATGGCGAAGGCGGCCTGCGAGGTGCGCTTGCCGACACGGGTCCGCAGGATCCACAGCATGCCGCGCTCGATGGTGAACTCGATCTCGCACAGATCGCGGTAGTGCCTTTCGAGCGCCTGCATGCAGTCGCGCAGCCGGGCGAAGGAAGGCGGGGCGATGTGCTCCAGTTCCTGGAGGGGAACGGTGGTGCGGATACCTGCGACGACGTCCTCGCCCTGGGCGTTCGGCAGGTAGTCGCCGTAGACGCCGGGCTGTCCGGTCGCCGGGTTCCGGGTGAAGGCGACGCCGCTGCCGGAGTCGGGGCCGAGGTTGCCGAAGACCATCGTCTGGATGGTGACGGCCGTGCCCAGGTTGTCGGGGATGTGCTCGCGGCGCCGGTACGTCCGTGCCCGCTCGCCGTTCCAAGAGGTGAACGCGGCGAGAACGGCCCGGTGGAGCTGCTCGGCGGGGTTCTGGGGGAATTCCTGTCCCGTCTCCTCCAGGATCAGGTCTTTGTACGTCTCGACCAGTCGGATCAGGTCACTGGTGTCGAGCCGGGTGTCGTCGGCGGCATGGTGCTGCCGTTTGATACCCGACAGGACGCTTTCGAAGCGTGCGGTGTCGACTCCCATGACGGTGCTGCCGAACATCTGCACGAGGCGGCGGTAGGAGTCCCAGGCGAACCGCTCCCGCTCGGCGGTCTTGCCCAGGCCGAGGACGGACAGGTCGTTGATGCCGATGTCGAGGACGGTCTCCATCAAGCCCGGCATGGAGAACCGGGCGCCGGAGCGGACCGAGAGCAACAGGGGGTCGTCCACCTGGCCGAGCCGTCGTCCCGCCGCGCGTTCCATAGCGGCGAGGTGATCACCGACCTGGCGCTCCAACCCCGGCGGCGGCTCCCCGGTCTCCAGGAAGACCCGGCAGGCCTCCGTGGTGACGGTGAAGCCGGGTGGTACGGGCAGGCCCAAGCGGGCCATCTCGGCGAGATTGGCGCCCGTGCCGCCCAGCAGGTCGGCCGTGGCCCGGCCGCCCTCGGCGAAGTCGTACACGTATGTCGGATCCATGAGATCTCTCCCGTCTTGCCGGCAGCACGGGCACCGTGGGTACCCGGTGGATGCGGTTTGGCCGTCAGTCGTGCGGGACGAGCGCCATACGGACCGCCTTTCGACGCAGTACGGAATGGCTCAATCTGCCCCGATGTGCATCTTCGACTCGCGAGTGCCAACGCCAACCAACGGCCGGCCGGGCCTCCCCCGCCGCCTCGGCCCCTTGCTCGCCCGGATGCCTCGCCTTCGAGGCCTCGCCTTCGAGGCCTCGCCTGCGGCAGTGACCGTACGTGACACGACACGCCCTCCTGGTGACGGCAAGTCCTTCTTTCCCCATGCTGGTCGACCTCGCCGGTGCGCGACAGGGGCCGCATGGCACGCCCGGGGCCCTATGGTCCCTACGCGAAGAAGTGGACCCGTCCATTCGCGAGGGCTGGGGCCCCCTCCCCGGCCAAGGCGACCTCGGTTCGCGTCCCCGGCCGCCAGGGGGCAGCCGGGGCCTTCGACGTGTGTGCTGACACCGGTGGCGTGCTGCCCGCCGGTCAGCCGATCGCGGCGCCCAGGATCAGGAATCCACCGACGACCGCGAAGAGCACCCCCATCAGGGGCGCGACGAAGCGCAGGTACTGGCCGTAGCCGACCTTGGCCAGTGCCAGCCCGCCCATGACGACGGCGGAGGTCGGGGTGATCAGGTTCACCCATCCGGAGGCGGACTGGTAGCCGGTGACCGCCAGGGCGCGGCCGACGCCCGCGAAGTCGGCCAGGGGTGCGAGGATCGGCATGGCGAGCGCGGCGTGGCCGGAGGAGGACGGCACCAGGAAGGCGAGGGGGATGTTGACGAGGAACATGAGGGCGCCGAAGACACCGGATGGTGTGCCGGACACGGCGTGGTGCAGGCCGTCGAGGACGGTGTCGGTCACGGCCGCGTTGTTCATGATGACGGTCACTCCACGCGCGAGCATGACGGTCATCGCCGCTCCGACGAAGTCTCCGGCGCCCTCGGTGACGGCGCCGGCCGTGCCCTTCTCGCCGAGTCCTCCGACGAGCCCGACGACGATCGCGGCGACGAGGAACAGGGCGGCGAGTTCGGGGAAGTACCAGCCGAGTGTGGGCAGGAAGGCGATGTGCAGGTCCGCCCACGGGACCACCGCGAAGATCATGAACAGGAAGGTGCCGGCGAAGAGGGCGAGGACCAGCCGTCGGCGGCCGGACAGGGTCTCCGCCCGTTCGTCTTCGGCCGCGAGCCGGCGGTCCTCCTCGGTGGCGGGTGTCAGGGACCGTGAGGGGTCGGCGACGACCCCTCGGGCGTACCGGACGACATGGGCTGCCGCGATCGCGGTGACGCAGGCCCACATCGCCAGCCGCAGCAGGATGCCGTCGCCGGTGCCGATGCCCGCACCGGCGGAGGCGACGCCGGTGGCGAAGGGGTTCACCGTGGAGGCGAGGGTGCCGACGCCGGCGCCGACCATGATGACGGCCGCGGCGACCATCCGGTCGTAGCCGAGCTTGAGCATGAGCGGGACCATGAGCCCGTAGAAGCCGAGGGTTTCCTCCGCCATGCCGTAGGTGGTGCCTCCGAGGGAGAACACCGTGACGAGTACCACGAGCAGCAGCGTCCGGTGCCTCTGTAGGCGGTGTGCGAGTCGCGCGACGCCCGCGGTGAGGGCCCCGGTGCGCACGGTGACGGTGATGAAGGCGCCGACGGCGAGAATGAAGAGGAAGACGCCCGCCGCGCCGGCGAACGCTCCGTCAGCGCCGGGGGCGGTGAGGCCGGTCTGGGCGTCCGTCACCCCGTACAGGCCGTTGACCGGTGACAGGAACAGGTCCTTCAGCCGGTCCCAGAACCCCGTCGACACTTCCACGTGGTGGTATGTGCCGGGAACGGGGCTGCCGTCCTTCGTGTCGTAGCGGCCGGCGGGTATGACGAAGGTGAGCGCCCACACGGCGACCGTGACCGCGATCAGTACGGTGAAGGCCGACGGGAAGCGGAAGCGGTGGGCCGGGTCTCGGGGCTCGTCCGCCTTCGCTGCCGCTTCGGCGGGGCCGGTCGCTGCGGGCGGGCTGCTGATCGTCATCTCATCTGTCCAGGGGGGTGTCGGAGCGGAGGTGCGTGCGGCGGCCGCCGGGTGTGACGACGGTGCCGGCGGTTCCGTCGAGGATGGCGCGGGCGTCTTCGAGAGCGCCGATGGCGGCCGTCCCGCCGGTCAGCTCGACGAAGCGGCACACGGCCTCGACCTTGGGTCCCATCGATCCCGCCGGGAAGCGGTGCGCGCGCAGGTGGGCGGGTGTGGTGTGGCCGATCGGCGTCGCCCCGGGCGTGCCGTGGCCGAGTGCGACGTTGGGTACGTCGGTGAGCAGGAGCAATGCGTCGGCGTCGAGTGCCTCGGCGAGCAGGGCGGCCGTGAGGTCTTTGTCCACGACGGCCTCCACTCCGGTGAGCCGCCCTTCGTCGTCCCGGATCACGGGTACTCCCCCGCCGCCGGCGCAGACTGCCACGGCCCCGGACCCCAGCAGCAGGCGGATGAGCCGGGTTTCGACGACGCGTTGCGGGCGGGGTGAGGGGACGACCCGCCTGAAGTGCGGGCCGTCCTGGCGGATCGTCCAGCCGTGCGCGGCGGCGAGCCGTTCGGCCTGGGCGCGTTCGTAGACCGGGCCGACGAACTTCTGGGGGTCCTCGAACGCGGGGTCCGCGGCGGACACGAGGGTTTGGTTCAGCAGGGCGCAGACCTGGCGGCCGGGCAGGGCGTTCTGCAGGGATTGCAGCAACCAGTAGCCGATCATGCCCTGGGTCTCGGCTCCGAGGACGTCGAAGGGGTAGGGGCTGCTCAGGGTGTGGTCGGCGGCGCTCTGCAGGGCGAGGACGCCGACTTGGGGGCCGTTGCCGTGGGTGATGACGAGTTCGTGGTCATGGGCCAGGGGCGCCAGCGCGGCGACGGCCGTGCGGATGTTGGCCAGTTGGACGGATGCGTCCGGGCGTTCGGTGCGGCGGAGGAGGGCGTTGCCTCCCAGGGCGACGACGACACGCATGAGGGGTCTCCCGGGGCTGGTCAGTCGGCGAGGGTCGCGACGAGGACGGCCTTGATGGTGTGCAGCCGGTTCTCCGCCTGGTCGAAGACGATGGAGTGGGGTGACTCGAACACCTCGTCCGTCACCTCCATGGCCGTCATGCCGGTTCGCGCGGCGATCTTCGCGCCGACGGTGGTGTCGCTGTCGTGGAAGGCCGGAAGGCAGTGCATGAACTTGACCCTGGGGTTGCCGCTGGCCCTGAGGACGTCGGTGGTGACCTGGTAGGGCTTCAGCAGGGCTATTCGTTCGTCCCACAGCTGTGCCGGCTCGCCCATGGACAGCCATACGTCCGTGTAGACGAAGTCGACCCCGGCCACGCCCTCGGCCACGTCCTCGGTCAGGGTGATGCGTGCACCGGTGGAGGCGGCGATGCGGTGGGCTTCGTCCACCACATCGGGCGCGTTGTGCAGGGAGAGCGGACCGACCATGCGGACGTCCATGCCGAGCATGGCGGCGGTGATCAGCAGGGAGTTGCCCACGTTGTTGCGGGCGTCACCGAGATAGGCGAAGGACACCTGGTCCAGCGGCTTGTCGGTGTGCTCCCACATGGTGAGCACGTCCGCGAGCGACTGGGTCGGGTGCCACTGGTCGGTGAGCCCGTTCCACACGGGGACGCCGGCGTGCCGGGCCAACTGCTCGACCACGCTCTGGTCGCTGCCCCGGTACTCGATGCCGTCGTAGTAGCGGCCGAGGACGCGCGCCGTGTCCTTGACGGACTCCTTGTGGCCGAGCTGGGAGCCGGTGGGGTCCAGGTAGGTGACGTGCGCGCCCTCCTGATGGGCGGCGACCTCGAAGGCGCAGCGGGTGCGTGTGGAGGTCTTTTCGAAGATGACGGCGATGTTCTTGCCGCGCAGGTGCTGCTCTGCCGTCCCGGTGGAACGGGCGGCCTTGAGTCGGCCGGACAGCTCCAGCAGGTGCCGGAATTCGGCGGCGGTGAGGTCGAGTTCCTTGAGGAAGGGGCGGTGGCGCAGCGTGCCGGGCATGGCGGCTCCTGGTCGGTGTGGAAGGGAAGGGGGAATCGGAAGGGGGTGTGATCAGACGGCGTCGCGCTCGACGGGGCAGCTCATGCAGCGTGGGCCGCCACGCCCCCGGCCGAGTTCGCTGCCGCGGATGGTGATGACTTCGATGCCGCTCTTGCGCAGGTGGGTGTTGGTGGTGACGTTGCGCTCGTACGCGATGACCACGCCGGGTTCCACGGCCAGGACGTTGCAGCCGTCGTCCCACTGCTCGCGCTCCGCCGAGCGGATGTCCTGGCTCGGTGTGAGCACCCGGATGGAGTCCAGGCCCAGGGCATCGGCGATGGCCTGGTCCATGTACGCGGGGTCGTGCTCGGTGATCTTCAGTCCCTGGCCGTCCGGGCCGGGCTCGATCGTGGAGGCGGGGAGTGTGCCGAGTCCGCCGTACCGGGTGAAGGTGTCCCCGCTGAGCATCGTCATGACGGTGTCGAGGTGCATGAAGCTGCGGCTCTTGGGGAGGCGGAGTGCCACCACCCGGCGGGCGGAGCCCTCGGCGAACATCCTCAGCGCCAGGTTCTCCACGGCCTGCGGCGTGGTGCGCTCGCTCAGGCCGACCAGGACGGCGCCGTTGCCGATGACCAGGACGTCCCCTCCCTCGATGGTGGACGGATAGCCGGCTTGGCCGTCGGACCACTGGTGGAACTCGCCCTTTTCGAACAGGGGGTGGTGTCCGTAGATCGCTTCGAAGTGGACGGTCTCGCGGCGCCGCGCCCTCTTCTTCATGGGGTTGACGCTCACCCCGTCGTACACCCAGCAGGAGGTGTCACGTGTGAAGAGGTGGTTGGGCAGCGGGGCGAGGACGAAATCGTCGGGTGCCGCCGCGTGCAGCCGTACGCTGGTCAGGGTGCCCGTGCGGCTGAGGAGTTCTTGCTTGGTCACTCCTCCGATGAGGCAGGCGACCAGTTCGGCCGGCTCCAGGGTGTCGAAGAAGGCGTGGATGCGGTCGGTGGCCAGCGGCCCGAACTCCCGGGGGTCGAAGACCCGCTCCAGCACGAGCGACCTCGCCGCCGGGAGCGCCAGGGTCTCGGTGAGCAGATCCGCGAGGAGATGGACGCGGACGCCGCGGTCGCGGAGGGTGTCGGCGAACGCGTCGTGCTCCTCTCTGGCCCTCTTGACCCACAGCACGTCGTCGAAGAGAAGCGCGTCCTTGTTGCCGGGCGTGAGCCGTTTCAGTTCCAGGTCGGGCCGGTGCAGGATGACCTGCCTGAGCCGGCCGGTCTCGGACGCGACGTGAAAGGGCATGGTTCCTCCGGGGCAGGGAAGCGGGCGGCTGCGCGGCACTGTCCGGTAGACGGGTGCCCTGGGGTGCGCAGCGATGTCATGAACCTTGTCATCGGCGGGTGCCGGGGGCGGGCGGCAAGGGTCCCGGGCTGGGGCCCGACCGGACGCGGGTTCGCGCAGCCAGGGGGCCCGTCAGATCGGGACCTGCGGCTCTGGCGGGCCGGGGCGGGATCGGCGGCACGGCGCGGATGGGGCGGCCCTCCGGTGCGTTTCCTTCGCGGCCGCATGGCAGGCCCGTCCTGGACGGCCGCGAGGGACCTTCGGCCCTCCGTCGAGGGCCTGCGGACCTACCCACCTCTCTCGGCCGGGTGGTGGGCTTCGGGGTGGGCGGCCGCATCTTCCGCCCCTTGAGCCAGGGAAGGCAGTCCATGACCACCACCCCCATCAGCGTGACGGCGCAGGTACAGGACAACGGGTCGACGGCTTGGGCGCTCGCCGGTGAGCTCGACCTGGACACCGCCATGCGGATCGAGCCGCAGTTGATGTCGGCGACTTCACGTAGAGGCAGCGATGTCGTCGTGGACCTGGCGGGCCTCACCTTCTGCGACACCGCCGGGGCCGAACTCTTCCTGCGTCTGCAACGGCGATGTGCCACGGACGGGGGCCGGCTCAGTCTGCGCCGCGTTCCGCACCGGACGGGCAGGGTCCTGCGTGTCCTGGGTGTGGATCGGGTGGTTCGGTGCACGTTCGCGTGAGGGGCGGCACGGGTCGATGAGCACGGGCGGTCAGACATCAGGCGTGCCCGAAAGGTCCGTTCGGCCCTAGCCGCCGACATGCCGGTGCGGGAACGCTTGGATGTCGAACGGGGGATCCGGCCTCACAGCCGCAGTGAAGGGTGCGCACGATGAACGACTACGCGCGGGACGCGGGGGTTCGCCGTGAGGTGGCGCCGCGGTATCTGGCGCCTCTGTCGCGAACCGAGGCGCTGCGGCTCCTGGGAGGCGTCCCGCTGGGGCGGATCGTGTTCACGCATCAGGCGCTGCCTGCTGTTCGTCCCGCCAACCACTGCCTCGACGGCGGCGACGTCGTCGTCGGCATCCACGACGGTACGACGCTCGCATCCCTCACCCCGCCAGCCGACGGTCCGGGGCTGGTCGTGGCGTACGAAGCCGACGTGATCGACATGGCCACCCGCAGGGGCTGGAGCGTCGCCGTCACGGGATACGCACACCTGGTGACGGATCCCGACCTGTTGGACCACTACCGGTCGACGCTTCGGCCGTGGGTGGCTGGGGCGCTGGATCACGCGCTGCGCATTCAGCCCGACGTCGTCACCGGTTTCCGGCTGGCGTCGGACCCGTCGGCCGTTACGGGGTCGGCGGCTGCCGATGCGCCCGGCGAAGCCGTCGCTGTGCCGCCCTCCGCCTGAGCCGAGGGCGACACAGCAGCCGACGTCACGCGCCGTCGGCGACGGCCAGGGGGGCCCTCCATACGAGGCGGGCGCCGCCTGTCTCCGGTGCTTCCATCACGAACGTGCCGCCTACCGCGCGTGCCCTCTCTTGCAGATTCCCCAGGCCGCTGCGCCGGCCGCCCTCGGGGATGCCCTTGCCGTTGTCGGCCACGGTGAGGACGACCTCCTCGGCGGTGGCCTGGACGGTGACCTCCACGCGCGAGGCATGCGCGTGCCGGGCCGCATTGCTGAGCGCTTCGGTGAGCGCCGCCATGACGTGGTCGGCCACCTGCACCGGCACGTTGGTGTCCAGCAGGCCCTCCATGCTGAGCCTCGGCGGGTAGCCGAGGGCCGAGGCGGCTTCGCCGACGGCCCGGGCGACCTGCGCGCGCAGGCTGGGCCCGGCATCCTCGTCGCGGGCCCGGAGGCCGAAGATCGTCGAGCGGATGATCTTGATTGTTTCGTCCAGGTCACCGACCGCCCGCTCGACCCTCTCGGCGGCGCCTTTGTGCTCTACCAGCCGTGCGGCGCTCTGGAGGGTCATGCCGGTCGCGAAGAGGCGCTGGATGGCCAGGTCATGCAGATCGCGGGCGATGCGGTCCCGGTCCTCGAGCAGGGCAAGCTGTTCGGTGTCGTGCCGGCGGTCGGCCAGCTCCAGCGCGAGCGCCGCCTGACCGGCGAAGGCGAGCAGAGGATCGAGTTCCTCCTCCGTGAAGACCGGCTCGTCCGCAGCGCGTGCCAGCAGCAGGACACCGCGCGTGCCCTCGGCACCGACGCCCAAGGGCACGGCGACTGACGGCCCGAGTCCGTCGAACCGGCGGGGCCCGGCGTGGTAGCGCGTGTCGTCGGCCAGGCAAGCGGTGGTGACAGGGCTGCCGGTCTTGTACGCCGCGCCGGACAGGGTGCCGTCGACGGGACTGACCAGGCCGCGCCGGGGGTCGTCGTCGGCTCCGATCGCCAGCTCGACCACCAGGTCGCCGGTTCCCGCCACGGGTACCGAAACGTCCGCGAGCCGGGTTGCGGTGATCTCCTTGGCGCGCCGGGCGATCAGTTCAAGGACCTTGAGACGGGGACTGCCGGAGAGGAGGCTGTTGGTGATCTCCGCACCGGCCTGCAGCCACCGCTGCTGACGCTGCGAGTTCTCGTACAGCCGGGCGTTGTCGATGGCCACTCCGGCGGCGACGGAGAGGGTGGCGATCACCGACTCGTCCTCGGCGTCGAAGTCCTGGCCGCCCCGCTTGTCGGTCAGGTACAGGTTGCCGAACACCTGGTCGCGCACGCGGATGGGGACGCCCAGGAACGTACGCATCGGCGGGTGGTGCGGCGGGAAGCCGTACGATGCCTCGTGAGCGCCGAGATCGCGCAGCCGCAGCGGTTCGGGGTTGTGGATGATCTCGCCGAGCAGCCCGTGTCCGGCTGGCAGGGGGCCGATCCGCGCGATCTCCTCCTGTGTGAGCCCGGTGGTCAGGAACTGCGACAGCGTCCGGCCGTCCGGCCCGATGACACCCAGCGCCCCGTAACGTGCGTCGACGAGTTGGGCGGCAGCCTCGACGATGCGGCGCAGCACCTGCGCCAAGTCGAGTTCGCGGCCCACCGAGACCACGGCTTCGAGCAGGCTGTGGACCCGGTCCCGGGTCCCGCGAGCCGCATTGATGCGCGCCTGCAGCTCCTCCAGCAGCTCGTCCAGCCGCATCTGAGGCATCCGCGACAACGGCTCCTCCACGCCCACAGGGCCTCCTCCGAACATCACGCTGTGTACTGCCTCAGCCTATCCAGGCGCCGTCGGCGGTGGTCGGGGACCTGTGACGGTGCGGCTGGAACCCGTCGTTACACCGGCGGTGAGGGACCGCCGGTGCCCGGGCAGGGCCGGTCGGCCCCTGCCCCCGAACCGCGGACGCCGACAGGCTGGAAGCGATCAAGGAGGAGATGGCAGATGAAACCACTCAAGACCGACCCCGCCCGGGACGTGCTGGTGGAGCGGCGCGGCCGTGTTCCCCAGGGCGCCGACCGTTACGCGTCGCGGAAGGTGCTGGCCGCACTGGAGCACGTGGGCGAACCTGTCCTGGCGGCCCGCGTGAAGCTCGTGCAGGCGGCGAACCCGGCGGTCGTCCGAGCCGCCTCCGCTCAGGCACTGGTGAACCTGAACGGACGGCCGGTCCGGGCCCACGTGGCCGCAACCACCATGTACGAGGCCGTCGATCTGCTCCAGGCCCGCCTCACCGCCCGGCTGGCCCGGGCCCGCCGGCACCCCGCCCCGGCGGCACGGCAGCGCGGTGCGGCGCCCACGGCGGTACGGGGCGACGGAGACGAACACCGCCCGCACCGCCTCCACCTGCCCGCTGCCGAGCGGCGCATCGTGCGCCACAAGTCGTTCGGCCTCGCCTCCCAGACGCCCGAGGACGCGATCTTCGACCTGGAGGCCATGGACTACGAGTTCTACCTCTTCACCGACACCGCCACCGGCGCCGACAGCATCGTGTACCGCGACGTCCGCACCGGTCACCACCGGGTCGCCTCGGCCGGCGGGACGGGCGAGCCCGTGGCGAGTGAGCCGTGCTGGGAGGCGAGCACGGGCCCGGTCCCGAGGACGAGCCTCGCGGAGGCGAGGACACGACTGGAGCTCACGGGACTGCCGTTCGTGTTCTTCCTCGACACGGCCACCGGCCGGGGCAGCGTGCTGTACCACCGGTACGACGGCCACTACGGCCTCATCACACCGCGGACCTAGGGATCCGTGCGGGGCGCCGCCTCCGGGCCCGGTGCCGGAGCCGGGCCGGTTGCGGCCCGCGGTCGTCCGGGCTCCACGGCCCGCTTTCTGAAACCACCCGATCTTCCACCCTCGGAGAGAACCGTATGTCTCGTTCCGTCGTTGCGTGGCTCGATGAGCCGGCGGAGTCGGAAGACGCCGTCGGCTGGGCCGCGCAAGAAGCCCGCTTGCGCGGCCTGCCCCTGAGCGTCGTCCACTTCCAGAACGACGCTGCCCGCGCGACCCGCCGGACGCCGCTCCTCGCTGCCGGCGTGGCACCGCGCCACCCGGAAGGACCGGCGGCTTCGCATTCCCCCGCCCGTGTCGGGGAGCAGCTGGCTGACCTGCTCTTCCGTGTGCGGGCTGCGTTCCCCGGCGTGCACGTCACCCACCTGGAGTCGGGCGGGCGTCCGCTGGAAGGTCTGCTGTCGGTCGCCCCCGACGCCGCCGCGTTCGTGATGAGCACCCGGACGGCAACTCCGCTCGGCGGCTCGCCCGGGCCCCGCCATTCCGCCGCGGCCCTGCTCGCCCAGGTCCGGTGTCCCCTCGTCGTCGTCCCGACGCGGCGGCACGACGACGGGTGGGCGGAAACCGCAGCGGGGGGTCATGGCGAAGCCTACGACCGGCGTGACGTGGTGCTCGGCCTCGACCTGTCCCGACCCGATGACGCGGTCATCGGGTACGGGTTCGAGGCAGCGGCATCACGTGGCTCGACGCTGCGGGTCATATACGGATGGAGCGCCCGGGCAACCATGCCGGCCGGCCGTCCCGCTGATGCCTCCTTCGGGGAACCTGGTGCGCTCAGCGGGGTCCTGCGTCCATGGCAGGAAGCCTTTCCCACCGTTGCGGTACTCCCGGAGTGCGTGATCGGCCGTCCCGTCGACCACCTCGTGGAGTCCTCAGCCCGCGCCCTGCTGGTCGTCGTCGGTCATCGCGTACGGAGCAGAGCCACCGCTCCCCAGCCCGGACCCGTCGTCCGGGGCCTGCTCCACCGTTCGCTGGTCCCCGTCGCGATCGTGCCGCATTCCTGACAGCGGGCCGAAGCGCCGGCCTGAGGGCCTCGGCGATCACTGCAGGGCTCACGGCAGTGCAGAGGCCGGCATCAAGTGCTGTGCCGAGAGCCTGTGGGGGTGACGACGGCACAATCCACACCCGTGCCGAGGGCGGTGGGAGACTCTCTCCACTGGTCGGCGGGCGCTGAACCGGTCAGCTCAGACCGGTGTGGGAAGAGGCTCACCCGCTCCGCTCGGCCAGTTGGGTGGCGAGGACGGCGGCTTGGACCCGGCGCTCGACGCCGAGCTTGGCCAGCAGGCGGGAGATGTTGTTCTTGACGGTCTTCTCGGCGAGGTAGAGGCGTTTGCCGATCTCCCGGTTGGTCAAGCCCTCGCCCACCAGCGCGAGGATGTCGCGCTCCCGCTCGGTGAGCCCGGCGAGTCCCGGTTGCTCCTCCTTCTGCGGGGCGGCGTCACCCCGCAGCCGGGCCATCACGCGGGCGGTCGCGCCGGGATCCAGCAGGGACTGCCCGGATGCGACGGTGCGTACGGCCGAGACCAGGTCCGTGCCGGTGATCTGCTTCAGGACGTAGCCCGACGCGCCGGCCATGATCGCGTCCAGGAGCGCCTCCTCGTCGTCGAAGGAGGTCAGCATCAGGCAGTGGAGCTCGGGCATCCGGGAGCGCAGCTCGCGGCAGACGCTGACGCCGTCGCCGTCGGGCAGGCGGACGTCCAGGACCGCCACGTCGGGGCGCAGGGCGGGGATACGGTTCAGGGCCTGCTCTGCTGTGCCGGCTTCTCCTACCACTGCCATGTCGGGCTCGGCGTCCAGCAGGTCGTGCACGCCGCGGCGTACCACCTCGTGGTCGTCGAGGAGGAAGACCTTGACCGGTCCTTGCGTCGGTGCGCCGGCGGTCGTGTCCGTCATCATGCAGCTCCGTGATTCCTGTTCCGGCCCGCGGGATTGGGGCCCCTCATGTAGCCTGCCTTGGATCGGGGTCGGAGAGCCAGGGCCGGACGGCCCTCCTTCCCGGTTGCTCGGTCCGGGCCCGGCCTACAGCTCCGGTGCCCCGTAGTAGGCGATCCGCATGATCTCTTCCATGTCGTCGAGCATGGGCATGCGCGGGTTGGCGGGGGCGCACTGGTCCTCGTAGGCGTTCAGGGCCTGGCGCGGAAGGCCTGTGACGAAGGCGGTTTCGTCGACGCCGAGCGCACGGAAGGAGGGTTCGATGCCGACGGCGTCCCGCAGGAGCTCCACGGCGGCGGCGTAGGAGGCGACCCCTTCCGCCGGGGTAGCGGCGGGCAGGCCCAGGGCGCGGGCGATGTCCTGGAAGCGCTCGGGTGCCTGGTAGCTCTCGTACTTCGGCCAGCCCGTGAGTTTGGTGGGGACGGACCCGTTGTAGCGGATGACGTGCGGCAGGAGGATGGCGTTGGTCCGCCCGTGGGAGATGTGGAATGTGGCCCCGAGTGTGTGGGACATGGCGTGGACGATGCCGAGGAAGGCGTTGCCGAAGGCCATGCCGGCGATGGTGCCGGCGTTGTGCATCTTCTCCCGCGCCTTGCGCCGGCGGGCGCCGCTGCCGGTGACGGATGCCTCCAGGTGCTGGAAGACCAGTTTGAGGGCGTGCAGTGCCAGACCGTCGGTGAAGTCGTTCGCGTAGACGGAAACGTACGCCTCCGTGGCGTGGGTGAGGGCGTCGAAGCCGCTGTCGGCCGCGAGCGACGCCGGGAGGCCGGCGGTCAGGACGGGGTCGACGATCGCGATGCTCGGGGTGAGGGCGTAGTCGGCGAGCGGGTACTTCTTGCCGGTGGCCGGGTCGGAGATGACGGCGAAGGGGGTTACCTCGGCACCTGTGCCGGAGGTGGTGGGAACGCACACGAGCCGGGCCTTCTTGCCGAGCGCGGGGAAGCGGAAGGCGCGTTTGCGGATGTCGGAGAACTTCTGGCGCATGTCGGCGAAGTCGATGTCGGGGTTCTCGTAGAGCAGCCACATCACCTTGGCCGCGTCCATCGGGGAGCCGCCCCCCAGAGCGATGATCGTGTCCGGTCGGAAGTCACGCATCAGAGCGGCGCCCCGCTGAACGGACTCGATGCTGGGCTCGGGCCGGACGTCGTCGATCACCTGGATCGTCACGGGCTCCTGCCGCTGTGTCAGGACCCGGTTGACGCGGTCGACGTGGCCGAGCCGGGTCATGGTGGAGTCCGTGACGACGGTGACCCGGTGGACACCGGGCATCGAGGCGAGGTAGCGGACGGCCTGCGGCTCGAAGTAGATCTTCGGCGGCACCTTGAACCACTGGAGGTTGTTCTGCCGCGTCGTCACGCGCTTGATGTTGAGCAGCTCGGCAGCCGAGACGTTGTCGGAGACCGAGGTGCTGCCCCATGAGCCGCAGCCGAGGGTCAGGGAGGGCAGGAGGCGGTTGTAGATGCCGCCGATCGCGCCCTGGGAGGACGGGGAGTTGACGATGATGCGGACGGTCTTCATGCGGCGCCCGTAACGTTCGGCCAGGGCCGGGTCGGCGGTGTGGATGACGGCGCTGTGGCCCTGCCCGTGGAAGGCCACCATGTCGGCTGCCAGGTCGAATCCGGCCTTCTCGTCGGTTGCGCGCAGGACGGTGAGGACGGGGCAGAGCTTCTCGCGGGTCAGCGGCTCGTCCGGGCCCACGTGTGGCGCTTCGGCGAGGATGAGGGAGGTCTCGTCCGGCACGGTGAAGCCTGCCTGCTCGGCGATCCACCCCGGGTCCCGGCCCACTGCCGCAGGGTTCACGCGCCCTCGGCGCCCGTCCGGGCCGGGCGGGAAGAGGTAGCTTTCCAGCTTGTGCTTCTCCTCGGGTGTCGCGACGTATGCGTGGAGGGCACGGAACTCGTCCAGGGCTTCCTCGTAGATGTCGGAGTCGAGGATGACCGCCTGCTCGGAGGCGCAGATCATGCCGTTGTCGAAGGATTTGGACAGGATGAGGTCGTTGACCGCCCGCCGCAGGTCGGCGCTTCGGTGGACGTAGGCCGGTACGTTGCCGGCGCCGACGCCCACGGCGGGCTTCCCTGCGGAGTAGGCGGCCTTGACCATGGCGTTCCCGCCGGTCGCCAGGATCAGCGCGACTCCGGGATGGTGCATGAGGAGACGGGTCGCCTCGAGGGAGGGGGACTCGATCCACTGGACGCAGTGCTCGGGAGCGCCGGCGGCGACTGCCGCGTCCCGGACGATCCGCGCCGCCTGCGCGCTGCACTCCTGTGCGGAGGGGTGGAAGGCGAAGACGACCGGGTTTCGCGTCTTGAGGGCCAGCAGTGCCTTGAAGATGGTGGTGGACGTCGGGTTGGTGACCGGGGTGACCGCGCACAGGACTCCCACGGGCTCGGCGATCTCGATGACGCCTTCGATGTCGTCGCGTGAGATGACGCCGACGGTTTTCGCGTGGGACAGGCTGTGGGTGACGTGCTCGCACGCGAACATGTTCTTCGCGGCTTTGTCCTCGAAGACGCCCCGGCCGGTCTCCTCCACGGCGAGCCTGGCCAGGACGGTGTGCTGGTCGAGGGCCGCCACGGATGCCTTGGCGACGATGCGGTCGATCTGCTCCTGGGTGAAGGAGTCGTAGTCGGCGAGCGCCTTGGCAGCGTTGTCCACCAGTCGGTTCACGGCGACGGTGGTGTCGGACGGGCCGGTCTGTTCGACGGTGCGCGGACCGCTGTGCGGCTTCGCCATGGGGGCTCCCTGATTCGGTGGGCCGGTGGGATCGGTGGGGGCCGCCGCAAGGGGGGATTCCGGCCGCCATCTTCAGCGTGGCGCCGCGCGAGCATTCGGTGGAGGTCCCGAAGGTCCCTGCCCGGGCACCGATGGTCTCCTCGGCCGGCACGGCGTCGAGGACGCCGCGCCGAGCTGGGGCCGAAGGGGCCCGGAGCGGGCCGTTCGGCCCCGATTGCGGCCACGCGACGGGGCCCGCCGCGCGAAGGACGAAAGGCCCTGCGTACGGACCCTGACCGGATCTGCCGGTTTCTCGTCGCCGGCGACAGGCTGGAGCCGCCGACGAGGATGCCCCCTGTCGGCATCGGTGCCACCGATGGAGAGGTGATCGCCATGAGGACCCGCACAGTAGGTGAAGTGATGAGCCACGATGTCGTCCGGGCACGCCCGGACACCTCCCTGCGGGAGGTGGCGAGGCTGCTCTCCGCACACCGGATCAGTGGCCTGCCGGTCGTGGACGACGACGACAAAGTGGTGGGTGTGGTGTCGCAGACCGACCTCACCCGCTGCCGGGCGGCGCGCCCGGAGCGTTCGCGGACCGCCGTGTGGGGTATTCCCGTCCGGTGGGGACGGAGGGCACGGCGAGAGCGCTCCTCGGTGCGCGCGGCGACGGCGGGCGCACTGATGACCGCACCCGCGGTGACGGTGCACCCCGAGCAGCGCGTCGTCGACGCCGCGCGCATCATGGAGCGGCGCCGCGTCGACCGGCTCCCCGTGGTGGACGAGGAGGACCGGCTCATCGGCATCACCACGCGCAGTGATCTTCTGAGGGTCTTCCTCCGGACCGACGACGACATTCGCGAGGACGTCACCGACCGCGTCCGGGCGCAGGTGCCGCTGTCCGTCCGTGACGATGTCCGGGTCGAGGTCCACGACGGCGTGGTCAGGCTGGGGTGCCCGGCCCACCGGGACATCGACGCGGCCGTGCTCGTGCGAACTGCCTGGCGGGTGGACGGCGTGGCCGGTGTCGTGCCCGGGCCGGCGGCCTGACGGGCCGCCTCGCCACGGTGTGTCCCGGATACGGGGTATCCGGGACACACCGCGCTGTGCTGTTCAGTCCGCGCGCAGGCCCTTGGCCCGGAATTGGTCCTTGACCCGCTCGACGAGCCGGGCGCCGGGCGCCGGGGTGGCGCGCAGGGGGAAGGGGATGCCCAGGGCTTCGTACTTGGGCGCGCCGAGTTTGTGGAAGGGCAGGACGTCGACGCGTTCGACGTTGTCCAGTCCGGCGACGAAGCGGGCCAGGCCGTCCACGGCCTCCTCGTCGTCGGTCCAGCCGGGAACGAGGACGTACCGGACCCAGGCGGCGACACCGAGGCGGTTCAGGCGTGTGGCGAAGGAGAGGGTGGGGGCGAGTTCCCCGCCCGTGAGCCGTCGGTACGTGGGAACGTCGAAGGACTTGATGTCGAGGAGCACCAGGTCGGTGTCGGCGAGCAGGCCGTCGTCGGCACGTGCGCCGAGGAGGCCGGAGGTGTCGAGTGCGGTGTGCAGTCCCAGCTCCTGGCAGCGTCGCAGGATCCGGCCGGTGAAGCGCGGCTGGAGGAGCGGTTCGCCGCCGCTGAGGGTCACTCCCCCGCCGGCGGCGGTGAGGAACGGGCGGTACTTCGCGATGTCCGTCACGACTTCGTCCACGGTCGCGGTACGCCCGTCGCGCAGGTGCCAGGTGTCAGGGTTCTGGCAGTACAGACAGCGCAGCGGGCAGCCACTGGTGAAGAGCACGTAGCGGGTTCCGGGGCCGTCCACGCCGGTCGACAGGTCCCATGAGTGGACCCGTCCTGTCCGCCCGTCGGCGGCGGGGCGGCCCGGCCGGGGCGGGGCGGAGGGGGTGGGGGGTCGGGAGGTCATGTCGCCTCGTGGAAGGTGCGGCTGATGACGTCCCGCTGCTGTTCGCGGGTGAGTCGTACGAAGTTGACGGCGTATCCCGAGACGCGGATGGTGAGGTCGGGGTAGTTCTCGGGGTGCTCCATGGCGTCCTCCAGGGTGGCCCGGTCCAGGACGTTGACGTTCATGTGGAAGCCGCCGCAGGACATGTAGGCGTCCAGCAGACCGACGAGGTGGTGCACGCGGTCGTCTACGTGGCGTCCCAGGCCGTCCGGGGTGACGGTGGAGGTGAGCGAGATGCCGTCCCGCGCCTCGTCGTAGGGGATCTTGGCGACCGACAGCGCGGACGCGGCCATGCCGTGCAGGTCGCGGCCGTTCATGGGGTTGGCGCCGGGTGCGAAGGGCTGCCCGGCGCGGCGGCCGTCGGGGGTGTTGCCGGTGTGCTTGCCGTAGACGACGTTGGAGGTGATGGTGAGCACCGACTGCGTGTGTTCCGCCTCCCGGTGGGCGGGGTGGCGCCGCACCTTGGCCATGAAGGAGCGGACCAGTCCGACCGCGATGCCGTCGGCGCGGTCGTCGTTGTTCCCGTAGGCCGGGTAGCCGCCTTCGACCTCGTAGTCGACCGCCAGTCCGGTGTCGTCCCGGATCACCTTGACGCGTGCGTGCCTGACGGCCGAGAGGCTGTCGGCGGCTACGGACAGGCCCGCGATGCCGCAGGCCAGGGTGCGCTGGACGGGGTGGTCGTGCAGGGCCATCTCCAGGCGCTCGTAGGCGTACTTGTCGTGCATGAAGTGGATGACGTTCAGCGCGTTGACGTACGTCTCCGCCAGCCAGTCCAGAACGCGGTCGTAGGCGGCGACCAGCTCGTCGTGGTCGAGGTACTCGCCGGTGAGCGGTGCCGCCGGCGGGCCGACCTGCTCCCCGGTCATCTCGTCGCGGCCGCCGTTGACGGCGTAGAGCAGCGCCTTGGCCAGGTTGACGCGTGCTCCGAAGAACTGCATCTGCTTGCCGACCGCCATGGCGGAGACGCAGCAGGCGATGGCGGTGTCGTCACCGGTGCGCGGGCGCATCAGTTCGTCCGATTCGTACTGGAGGGAGCTGGTGTCGATGGACGCCCGGGCGCAGAACCGCTTGAAGCCGTCGGGGAGCCGGGGCGACCAGAGCACGGTCAGGTTGGGTTCCGGGGCGGGGCCGAGGTTGTAGAGCGTCTGGAGGAAGCGGAAGGACGTGCGGGTGACCAGCGGGCGCCCGTCGGTGCCCATGCCGCCGATGGACTCGGTCACCCAGGTCGGGTCGCCGGAGAAGAGCTCGTCGTACTCGGGGGTGCGCAGGAAGCGCACGATGCGGAGCTTGATGACGAAGTCGTCGATCAGCTCCTGCGCGCGGCTTTCGTCGATGAGCCCGGCGGCCAGGTCCCGCTGCAGGTACACGTCCAGGAAGGTCGAGGTACGGCCGAGGGACATCGCTGCGCCGTTCTGCTCCTTCACCGCGGCCAGGTAGCCCAGGTACAGCCATTGCACGGCTTCGCGGGCCGTCGCGGCCGGCCGGGAGACGTCACAGCCGTAGCCGGCCGCCATCCGGGTGAGCTCCTGCAGTGCGCGGATCTGCTCGGCGAGCTCCTCGCGGTCCCGGATGACGGGCTCCGTGGAGGGCAGGGCGTCCAGGGCCGCGCGTTCGGCGCGCTTGGCGTCGGTGAGACGGTCCACGCCGTAGAGCGCCACCCGGCGGTAGTCGCCGACGATGCGGCCGCGGCCGTAGGCGTCGGGGAGGCCTGTGATGATGCCCGCCTTTCGGGCCGCGCGCATCTGCGGGGTGTAGGCGTCGAAGACGCCGTCGTTGTGGGTCTTGCGGTAGGTCCCGAAGACCCGGGTGATGAAGGGGTCGGGTTCGTAGCCGTACGCGCGCAGGCTGTTCTCCACCATGCGCAGGCCGCCGTTGGGCATGACCGCCCGCTTGAGCGGGGCGTCGGTCTGGAGGCCGACGATCAGCTCGCGGTCGCGGTCGATGTAACCGGGGGCGTGGGAGGTGATGGAGGACGGGGTGGCGGTGTCGACGTCGAGCACGCCCTTGCGGCGCTCCTCCGGGAACAGCGCGGTGACCTTTCCCCATACCGTGCGGGTCCGCTCGGTCGGTCCGGCGAGGAAGTCCGCGCCGCCCTCGTACGGGGTGTAGTTGGCCTGGATGAAGTCGCGCACGTCGATCCGCTCGCGCCAGCGCCGCCCCTTGAAACCGTCCCATGCCGGGCGGGCGATGCGGACGTCGCCGTTTGCCACCACGGTCATCACTGCCTCCGTACGATCCGCGGGGCGTCCTGGCCGGATCCGGGGACGCCCTCCTGACTCGATGCTCGTCGCGGTGCGGGGTGTGACACAGGGCCCGTCGGGAGCCGGCCGTCGTGCCGTACGGCCTCGTCGTCCCCACTCGGCGGGGCCGTTGGTCCCTCGGGGTGCCGCGCGTCGAGCGGCGCATGCCGGCCGCAGCCACGTGGCTGCGGCCGGCACCGTTCCCGGCGTTCGTCAGTCGTGCGGTACCACGGCCACCGGGGCCGAGCAGTGGTGGAGCACCGCGTGCGTCACCGATCCGATGTGCGCACCGAACCGGGAGCGCTGGTGGCGGCGGCCGACCACGACGAGCCCGGCACCACGAGCCGCCTCCAGCAGGTCCGGCACCGGGTGCCCGATACGGCACTCCCGGGTGACCGCGACGTCGGGGTACTTGTTCTGCCACGGCTCCAGGACCTCGGCGAGCGCCCCTTCCCTCGCGGCGGCCACAGCCCCCTGCAGCGCGGCGACGGCCGCCGCGGACTCCGGGCCGTAGAGGGGCGGGAAGTGCCAGCTGTGGACCGCCTGCAGGGCGACACCGCGCCGGTCCGCGTGGGCGAAGGCGAAGTCGAGGACCTCGTCGCAGGGACGGGCGGTGTCGATCCCGAGGACGACGCGGCCGTCCGTCGGCACCGGAGCTGTCGCGGCGGGGGTTGCGGTACCGGTTCGTGCGGCGCGGACGAGGACGACGGGCTGTTCGCTGTGTGCGACGACGGACTGCGCCACGGAGCCCACCATGAAGCCGGTGAAGGCACCGAGTCCACGGGAGCCGACGACGAGCAGCTCGGAGTCCTGCGCGGCCCGGGACAGGGTCTCCGCGGGGTCGCCGCACCGCCGTGCCGTGTCGACGAGGAGTTCGGGGTGGTCCTTCCGTACGCGCTCGGCGGCCTCGCGAGGGATGCTTTCGGACCAGTGGCGCCGGGTTTCGGGGCCGATGAGCGGTGTGTGCACGTCCGGTGCGATGTCCCACACGTGGAGCAGCCGCAGGGGCAGGCGCCGCAGGCGCGCTTCCTCGGCGGCCCACTCGACGGCGGCGAGGCTCTCTCGGGATCCGTCGAAACCGACGGTGACGGGACGGGACATGGGAAGACCTCCGGGTTGAGGGCGGGCTTGGCCGGCTTGTTCACGATGGCGGTCCGCCACGCGTGGAGGGAGGGGCCGTATGTCCCTGTCGGAGGGCCTGGGCGGCCTCCGTCCGGGAACTGACGCGCCGATGGCTTCGCAGCCCTTCCGCTCGGGCGGAGCAGGAGTGGCGACGGGACGGCCGTACCAGCGGGCCGGTACGGCCGTCAGCCGCGGGAGGAGCGGTGGCGGTCTCAGACCTGTCGGCTGAGGCGCGCGGCGATGAAGCCGAGCGCGCCCACGGCGGCTGCCGTGCCCACCCCCGTCCAACCGAGCGGGTCGGTGTGCAGGACCGTCCGGAGGAACGGCAGAAAGAGCGCTGCGGCCGCGAGGCCGGCCGACCCTGCCACGGCGGCCGGGAGGAAGAGGTTGTCACGGCTCAGCAGCCGGTCGCGCAGCCCCAGCACCACACCGAGCTGCGCGGCCAGCAAGGCCAGGAACAGCACGCTCTGCCAGGGGCCGCCCTCGCTTTCGGCGGCGAGGGCGGCGGCGAGCGACGCGGCGGTCACCACGGTGCCGAGGAAGAGGACCCGCTGCCAAAGCCCGTCGCCCAGGATGTGTTGTCCGGGCGGGCGAGGGGGACGCCGCATGGCTCCGGGCGAGACGGGCTCCGCGCCCATCGCCACTCCGGTGAGGCCGTGCGTGAGCAGGTTGATCCACAGGATCTGTCCGGCGCGCAGGGGCAGCGGAAGGCCCAGCGCGGGGCCTGCGAGCATCACAAGGATCTCCGCGGTCCCGCCGGCCAGGGCGTAGAGGAGGAAGCGGCGGATGTTGTCGTAGACGCGCCGGCCCTCTTCGACGGCAGCCACGACGGTGGACAGTTCGTCGTCCGTCAGCACGAGGTCCGCCGCCTGGCGGGCGACTTCGGTGCCCCGCCGCCCCATGGCGACGCCGATGTCCGCCTGCCGCAGGGCGGGGCCGTCGTTGACGCCGTCTCCGGTCATGGCCGTGACGTGGCCGCGTGCCCTCCATGCCTGCACGATGTCGAGCTTCTGCTCGGGGTTCGTGCGGGCGAAGACCCGTACATCCGTAAGATCGGGCACTTCCCCGGCCGTCAGGGCCCGACCGGTGGCCACGGTGGCGGGTGCGGCCTCCGCGTCCTGGAGGAGGCCGAGACGGGCCGCGACGGCGCCGGCCGTGGCCGGATGGTCTCCGGTGATCAGTACGGGCGTGATGCCCGCCGCCCTGCAGTCGGACAGGGTCTTGCGCGCCGCCGCCTTGGGCGGATCGTTGATCGCGGCGAGTCCCAGCAGGCGCAGCCCGCTCTCGGCGCTCCGCGGGCGGGCAGGAAGCCCCTCGCGCCGTCCCCATGCGACGGCGAGTACCCGGAACCCCTGCGCTGCCAGCGTCGCCGCCTGCTCCCTGGCGAGGTCCAGCACGAGCGGTGGTTCGTCCAGCACATCAGGGGCGAGGACCGCCTCGGGCGCGCCCTTCAGGCAGACGAGCACGTCGCCCTCGGGCGTGTCGTGCAGCGTCGTCATGCGCTTGCGGACACTGTCGAAGGGCTCCTCGTCCCTCCTCGGATACGGGGCGTCCAGGTCCAGGCGGCTGCGACAGCCCGCCTTGGCCGCCGCGGCGAGCAGCGCCGCCTCGGTCGGGTCGCCGAGCGCCGACCAGGAGGTCGCGGCAGCACCGGGATCCGGCGGCCTGAGTGCGGAGTCGTTGCACAGGACGGCCGCGGTGAGCAGGTCTCGCACCCCGCCCATGCCCGCGTCGCCCGCGCTCGCCCCGACCATGCGGACCTCTCCGACGGGGGCGTACCCCGAGCCCGTGAAGACGGCTTCGCCGCCCTTGGGTGTCCACACTCGTTCGACCACCATCCGGCCCTCGGTGAGGGTGCCGGTCTTGTCGGTGGCCAGCACCGTCACCGACCCCAGGGTCTCCACGGCGGCCAGGCGCCGGACCAGGGCGTTGCGGCCCGCCATGCGGCGCGCCCCCAAGGCGAGGGCCAGGGTGACGACGGCCGGCAGGGACTCCGGCACCGCAGCGACCGCCAGACTGATCGCGGTCACCGCCATGGTCCCCACCGCTGCTCCTCCTGCCAGGCCGAGCACGAAGAACACCAGGCACAGGCCCACGGCGACCAAGGCGAGCACGCGCCCCAGCGCGGCCAGCCGAAGCTGCAGCGGTGTCGGCTGAGGCCGGTTGTCGAGCAGTGCGGCGATCCGGCCCAGCGCGCTGGCCCCTCCCGTCGCCGTCACCCGTGCCACACCCCGGCCCCGGACGACGACCGTGCCGGCATGGAGCGCCGATTCCTCCCGCCCGTCCAGGCCTGCGGTCTTGTCCACGGGTACCGACTCACCGGTCAGCATCGACTCGTCGACCAGCAGGGACGCCGCCCGCAAGAGCCGGGCGTCGGCCGGCACGATGTCACCCTCGCCCAACAGCAGCACATCGCCCGGTACCACCTCCGACGACGGGATCCAACGCTCGACACCGCCTCGGCGTACGCGCGCACTCGGAGCCGACATGGCCGAGAGCGCCGCAACAGCCCGGCCCGCGCGCACCTCCTGCACGACACCCACTGTCGTGTTCACCACGATCACCAGGGCTATCACCACGGAGTCGGCGTGGTCACCGATCGCCAGGGTCAGGACGATGGCGCCGAGCAGCACCGTGATCAGCGGATCCCGCAGCTGTGCCAGAACGCGGGCGTGGAGCGGGACCGGGCGTGTGGTCTCCACCGCGTTGGGCCCCTGCGCGGTGAGACGCCGTGCCGCCTCGTCGTCGGTGAGCCCGGCCTCCAGTGCCTCCGGTGAGGTGTCCCTGGGGTGCTCGAGTGCCGGGTCTTCCCGTCCGGATCGTGCGTCGTCCACACCTGCGGTCATCGGCTGGTCCCTGGCACGATGACGACAACCAGAGCGGGAACACCATCCACCCGCTCCGCCGTCACGGGACGGCCCGCGCGGGGGGCGGGGACGGCCTCTACCGCAGTGCCTTGGGCCCTCTTCCGCTGTGCGTGCTCGACGGCCATGCGGTGCGGTGCCGAGTCGATGTGCTGCGTGTCGCGCTGGGACCGACCCGACAACAACGTCCGAAGGGCCGGCCCTCTGTCCACCGCTTCGTCGGCGGCCCAGGCGGGGGTCGGCAGGGGCTGCCCCGGGTCGCCACCGACGAGTACGTCGTCGCTCACGGCGGTGTTCGTCATGCATCCTCCTCGCACGCCCGGCAACTGTCGCACCGTGGGCGGTCCCTCTCCACGCTGTCATCGGGGCGACGGCCCGGACAGGAGCTGCAAGTCCCTGCCCAGGTCCCAAGGTCCCGGCAGCGTGAGCGGAGCGGAAGTACAGGCCGCCCGCTCAGCCCTAGGCTGAAGAGGCCCAGTAGCCGCGGTCGCCGTGCCGGCGGACCCTTCGCTCCGGATGGGGCGTAGCAGGAGGCGTGCCTGGCATGGTCGGCATGGGCGGGAAGGCTTCGGCTGCACGCGGGCGCGGGTCGGGTCCGGTCTGCGGTGGTCGGCGGAGGGGTGGTGTGCGGCTTGCCGACTGATCCGCGAGGCCGCCAGATGCGCGGCGGCCGCTCCCGCCCTCGAGATGTGTCGGGGGCGGGAGCGGCGGTGCGTTCGTTGGGCCGTCAGGGGCGGCGGGAGCCGCCGGGGAGGCCCGGGCCAGCGACCGTCACCGGGCCGGTCGCCTTGACGCGGGAGCCCTGGCCGTCCGCCGGGACCACCGTGAGCGTCCACTCGTACGTGCCGTTGGGCACGGCGCGGCCGGCCTTGTCCTTGCCGTCCCAGGTCAGATCGATTACGCCGCGCGCCTCGCCGCCGCTGCGCACGGCCGTCGAGAGGCCCGTGGCCTTGTTGCGCAGGACCAGGTTCCAGGACGCGGCCGGCTTGGACAGCCACCAGCGGGCCTGACGGCCGCCGGCGCCGCGAGTGTCGAGGGTGGCGGGGAGGTTCTGGTCGATGACCGCGAGCGGGGAAGTGGCGCCGGTGACCCCGACGACGTGCAGGGTGTCTTCCCGGTCCAGGTAGGCCAGTCGGCCGCCGAAGGCGTCGACGGCCCAGCCGCGGCCGAAGCCGACGGGGGACGGGGACTGGGCGGTCTCGTGCTCCTTCACCGCGGTGCCGGAGCGCAGGTTGTAGAGCCTGAGGCCGTCGACCGTCTGCTGGACGAGGTAACCGTCGCCCAGCCGTACGGTCGGGAGCGAGCCGAGGAAGGGCAGCGGGATCCGCTTACCGGAACTCGCGTGGTAGGCGGTGGCGCCGGTGCCCTCGGCGGAGCAGGTGGAGTAGAACCAGTCCCCGTTGACCTGGAGTTCGTACGGGCGGCAGCCCGATCCCAGGTCGACGCGGCGGGTGATCTTGCCGGTCCGCAGGTCCGTTGCGGCCACGACGCCCTTGTCGCCCTCGGGCTGCCACAGCTCGGCGCCCCACAGCGACGCGGGCGCGGCCGGCTTGACGTCCAGGGTCCGGCCCGCGTCGATGTCGGCCACCAACAGCCGCTCGGTCCCGTTCTCCTTGCCCCGGACGAGGAGGTAGCGGCCGGACGCGCCGAGGATGGAGTAGTCCTGCATGTCGTTGCCCAGGCGCACGGTGCGGTGGGCACCGCCGGGGCGGGCCTCACGCACGTACGCCGTGAGCGCGGAGGACGACTCGCCGCTGCCGAGGCCGACGATCCTGCCGTCACCCGTCGCGACGTGCACGCCGGTCCTGCCGGACTGGTAGGGACAGTACGGGTCCTGCCACGTGTGGTCGCAGCGCCACTCGGGCGTTCCGGAGACCGTCACCGGGCCTTTGACCGAGGTGCGGTAGCCCAGGACGTACGAGCTGAAGTCCACGTGGAGCGAGGACAGAGCGCCCTGCGCGAACGTCAGGGTCCGGCGGTCCGAGGGCCTGGCCGCAACGGCTGCCGCTTCCCGTACCCGCAGCGCGCCATGGTCGTCCACGGCGACCTGGTTGACGGCCCACCGGGTGCTTCCCCCGGCGGTGGAGAGCGCGTAGGCGCTGCCGTCCGTGCCGAGGAGCATCTTCCGGTCCAGCCGGTCCAGCACGGGCCGGGCAGCGCCGCCTCCCACTGGGTACGCCTTCACCACGGGCTCGCCGGCCGACCGGTCGTGCGCGAGCAGCCAGTCGCCGACCGGGAGCAGCTCGGTCGGGTCGACGTCCAGGGGCAGTGAACGGGTGACCGTGAGATCGTCCCGGGACACCAGGGTGGCCTGATAGCCGTCGGCCACCGCGATCCACTTGGTGCCAAGACCGATCGGGCTGAAGGAGGCCGGGTTGTCGGACACGGTGGAGGTGTGCGGCAGCCGCTTCATCGTCGCCGTGGCGTAGTCGATGAGGCCGAGCCGGTGCATGCGTTGGTCGTCCCAGTAGTCGACGAGCGCGCCGCGTGCGTCTGATCCTGCGATCGAGACGTTGTTGACGGCCTCGGGCAGCGCCACGGTCACGTCCTTGCGGGGTTCGCCCGCGCGGCCCAGCAGGCGGAAGGTGTGGTGTCCGTCGGCGTCGACCGGGGTGATGGCCAGAACCTGGGTGGGCGACAGGGCCTGCGGGAGGACCTGCCCCTGCTGCAAGGGGACGGACTCGAGGGTTCCGGAGGCAAGGTTGCGGATCTTGAGCTCGGTGGGGCCCTGGCAGGCGACCTCGTCGCCGAGGCGCACGACACCGATCCCGCAATCGGGAGTCACCTGCCGGCCGTCGGCGGTGCTCTGCCAGTACGTCGGTTCCTTGACGTAGGTGTTCCGCAGCAGCACGCCCGTACCCGCGGCGTGGAGTGCCAGTTCCGGCGGCCATGCGCCGGGCGGGGCCGAGACCGTCGCCTCGCCTCCGGGTGCCTGCGCTGTCGGTGTTGCCGCGGCGTCGGCCGTGACGATGGCCGACGCGCCCGCGCAGGTGGCCAGTGCGAGCACGGCGGCTCCCACGGCACGCGACACTCTCATGTCCGTTCCACTCCCCAGAGAAAGCGGGGTACCCGCCGTCGCCGACACCGGCCGTCCCGCTCCCTCCGCAAAGTGAGCAGATGTTAGCAGTGAGGCTCGGGTCCCTGACCAGGGCCTATGCGGCAGTCACCGTGACGAGCTCGCGAACCCCATTGATGGGGGGGGCCTGATGCAGAGGTCGTCCACGAGTTGCCGGATCGCGGGGCGATCGCGGACGAGGTGCCGTGACGGAGGAAGGGGGCGCGGACAGCGGTCCGCGCCCCCTTCGTTCGCGTTCGGCTGCAGTGCCGACGGGATTTGAACCCGCGAGACAGCTGGGGGCAGGTCCGCCCCGTCCCCGTCAGTCGCCGTGGGCGGGACCTCGCCCACGGCGATCGCATTGGACCGCTCTGCCACGGCTCCGCAACCTACGGGAATGCGCGCACCCCCGCTCCGGCCAAGAGTACGGACATCGTTCTCCGCGCACGAACCCTTATCAGCTCAGACCGTTTCAGTGCGCTCGAACGCCGCGCGGTGGGCCAGGGACCATCTGCGGAAGGCGCCGCCGTCGCATCGCCCGGCGTGTCGCCGTCGGAGCCAGCCCCACTCCCACGCTCAGGACGACCGTCGCCCCGGCCAGCAGGGTGGACCGCCAGGGCCAGGGCGCGCCCGTCAGTTCCAGATGGGCCGAGGGGTACTCGGAGAACTTCGCGGTGGCCAACGCCGTACGGCGGTCGCTGTGCTCGGCGAGGTCCCGCAGGACGGGATCGAAGCCGAACTCCCCGGACCGCCGTCCCTCGTCGGGCAGTTCGGTGGTGAGCCCGTTGCGGCGGGCCCAGCCGCTCAGTGCGGTGCCGAGGCCGGAGGCCTCCCTGACGCCGGGCACCACGAAGCGGTCGGCGCCGTGGGCGTCCCCCGTCGCCGGCCGGGTGACGAGGACCAGGCCGTGGCGGGTGGTGACGGTGTCGCCGGCGCCGACCACCACCGTCCGGGTGGCGAAGGAGACTCCGCCGTACCCTTCGACGGCCGCGGCCGCGTCGACCTCCTCGACCCCGTCGACCAGGCCGATGGCCGTGGTGGGTCGCAGCCACGGGAACGCGGCGTTGAGGGCGTACGGCAGGTCGCCGAGGGCGAGGTGGTTGGCCGGTATCGCGGTCGGTCCGTCCGGAGTCCAGCCGGGGTAGGACAGCCCGGTGCCGATACGGGTCGCTTCCGTCTCGCCGGCCAGTTCCTCGACCACCCGTAGGGCGCCCACGGTGCCGGAGGTGACGCCAGCGGTGGTGGTCACCCGCCCGTCCTCGACGTAGCGCTGCCCGCGCTTCCAGTTGACCTTCGGATATCTGCGTTCCAGGGAACCGATGTTGGACCAGAACGACGTGGCGTCGCGGCCGTCGAGCAGACCGGAGGCGGCCAGCAGCTCGGAGCCCGCGCACACCCCGAGGATCCGGGCGCCCTTGCGGTGGCGTTCTACGATCCACCGGCGCAGGCCCTCCTCGCCCGCGCCGGTGGGGTCGGTCACCGCGGGCACGACCACCACGTCGGGTTCCGGCAGGGTGCCGTCCGCCACCTCGGCCAGCGTGTGGTCGGGCAGCAGATGGGCGCCGCCGGACAGTGGGCTGACACGGCGTTCGGCGGCCACCGTGTAGACGAACATCTCCCGCGACTCGGCGAACACCTGGTAGGGCGCGAGTACGTCGGTGGCCACCGAGCCCGCGTTGCCGACCGCGACCGCCACCGTGATCCGGCCGGGTGGCACCGGCCGGGCGGCCGGCCACGCCCTGGCACCGGATCCGCGGGGGGCGGCGGCGAAGCTGTCGGCCATCGACGCGCTCACCCCCGCGAAGGCGAGCCCTGCGAAAGACGCCGCGGACAGCGCCGTGGCCAGCAGTACCCAGCCGATGCGGCGCAGGACCCGGCACCCCTTGCGCGCCTCGGAACCAGAACCCACCTCGGAACTCACTTCAGACAACACATACCTCGACAATCCGGGCACCGATCGGCAGCGTGTTGCCGTCGGCCCTGGTGGAAACGACTTCGTGGAAACGGGAAACCCGTGGAAACGCGAAAGCGGAAGAGGCCGCAGGAGGGAGGGGCGACGGCCCTCACACGGGGGCCGGATCCGTCAGGCGGTCGGCCGCAGCGGTGCGCGCAGCCGCGAGGGAGGGACTCCGAAGGCGTCGACGACCACCCGGCGCAGCTGCCGCGCGTCGCGGAAGCCGCAGCGCGCCGCGACCGCCTCCACCGTCAGATCAGTACCGGACAGCAGGGAGCGGGCCCGCTCCAGCCGCAGTTGCCGCTGGTAGGCGAACGGGGTGATGCCGGTGACCGCGGTGAAGGCCCGCGTCAGACCGCGCGGGGACAGCCCGGCGACGCCGGCGAGTTCCCGCAAGGTGAAGGCGGCGTCCAAGTGCTGGGCCAGGTGGTCCTGCACCCGGTGCACCGCGGGGTGGACGTGGTCGCGGTGCTGCAGGAACGGACTGATCTGCGTCGCGTCCCCGTCCCGCCTCAGGTACAGCACCAGTTCGCGGGCGACCCGCGCGGCCAGTTCCGGCCCGCGGTCCCGCTCGACCAGGGACAGCGCGAGATCGATCCCCGACGAGATCCCCGCACTGGTGCTGATCCGCCCGTCGTGCACGTAGAGCGCGGCCTCGCGCACCCGGGCCCGCGGGTACCGCTCGCGCATGGCCGAGGTGAGCGACCAGTGGGTTGTGCACAACCTGCCGTCCAGCAGTCCCGCTTCCCCCAGGACGGCGGCACCGCTGCACACCGACGCCACCCGGGCACCCGCGTCGTAGGCCTCGCGGACCCAGCGCACCACGGCGGGCTCGACCAGCCGGTCGGATCCGGTCAGCCGGGGCCCCGGTACGAGCACCAGGTCGCCGGCCGTCGGCCGGGTCGTCGGCAGCGGTGCCAGACCGGCCAGCTGCAGGCCCTGGGCGGATCGCACACCGTCTGCCTCGCCGACGTACTCCAGCCGGTAGCCGCCACCGAAATGCGCCGCGGCGTCGAACACCTGCACAGGACCACCGAGGTCCAGCAGGTTCACCTGGGGCAGCACCAGGACCAGGACCCGCCCGGTGCACTCGTTCGTCTCGTCGCTCACCCCGTCACGGTAGGCCAGCCCGGGCCATCCCCACGAGGTCTCCCGGGGGCTGGTACCGGACGGATACGGCACTCGGAAGCCCCGGGGCGACGGGCCGTCGGGATCGGTGTTGCCGGCGAGGGCGCGGCGTCCCGGTCCGCCGGGCCGCGCACGACCGGCACCCGAACGCCACCGGTCCCGTCACGCCGGGGCCTGCTGCTCGTGGGGGCACGGGGGTGCGCAGTACCCGCCCCTCGATGAGGACGACGAAGCGGTGGTCGCCCTCGTAGAGGAAGCGGAGCGGGCAAGTCGTGCGGCGACGGCCTCGGGGATGTCGTCGGGGGTGCCCTGGAAGTCGGTCATGTTCGCCGCACAACGCGCGTCACTAGCCGCAGGGTGGTTCGCGTACGGCGCCCCCCGGTAGCAGTTCGCGCTCGCTCGCGGTGAAGTCCCGTCCTACCCCGGTGCACAGGGTCTTCATCATTTCGTCCGGGCTCAGGTCCAGGTCCTGGTACCAGCCTTCCCCGGCCACGGAGAGGCGGGTGCCGCGCAAGGTGATGCCCAGGTCCGCCGGTGTGGGGTGGCTGGTGAGGAGGAGCCCGCCGGCCAGATCCCAGAACTGCAGTTCGCCGTCGCCTCCGGTCGTGATCAGCGTTCGTCGTGCTCCGAAACCGATCAGTCCGGTGACCTTCGCCCCGGCGACGGCCAGCGGGCGCGCGGCCGCCGCTCCGCCCGGCAGGGCCCACTGGTGCAGGAACCCGTCCGCGTTGCGGGTCACCAGACGGCTGCCGTCGCCGTTGAACAGCAGCGGGGTGGGGCCCCAGAAATCGAAGCGGGATTGGAGTTCGCCCACGGTGAGGGTCTGGGTGCGGGCGCCGGTGCGGACGTTGCGGATCTCCACCGTGCCGGTCGTGGCCGCGGAGCTGGTGACGAGCGCCACCTCGTCCGGATGCCCCGGCCGTGCGCGGAGCTGGGCCAAGCCGGTGAAGATGACCGAATCGACGGCCTGTGCCTCCGACTTCCGTTCCACCTGGGTCGCCGGACCCACCGGGCCTCCGGTGGCCGCGTCGACGAGCATCAGCCGGCCGTCGGCCGTGAAGACCGCCAGCTCCGAGCCGGTCATGGGCTCGACGGCCTCGACCGCCGGCCCCCGGCGCGCCGGGCCGGTACCGGCGTCCCAGTGGAGGTCGACCCGCTGGGCCGGATCGTCCGCCCGGTACGCGGCCAGGCCCCCGTCGGAGCGTTCCAGCACCACCCACTTGGAGTCCGCCGTCCAGACCGGCACGGGCGGATTGCCGGTCGTGGCGTCCCTCGTCGTGCGCCGGCTGCTGCCGCGGTCGGCGGTGACGATCTCCAGGGAGGAGGCCTCCGTACGCGCCAGCAGGCGGCCGTCGGGCGACAGGGCCCCGTTCGCGGTGGCGGTGGCCGCGGTGAGTGCCGTTGCCGCGTCCACCGGGACGGCGGTGGCGGTGAGCAGGGCGTCCGCCGTGGGGAGGAGGACGGTGACCCGGTCGTCCTGGCCGGGGACGACGGCGAGGGTCAGGTCGCCGTCCCCCTGCGAGGGCACCCTGGTTCGGTGGATCCGGCCGGTGCGTAGCGCAATCAGGGTCACCTCCTGGTAGTTCTTGTCGGTGGTCGACTGCCCGACGAACGCGAACTCGCCCGTGACGTCCAGCTTCGTCGTGTCCACCACGTCCGGCAGGGGTGTCGCCGGACCGGGGGCCGCGCCCGCCGGCCGCGTCCGTTCGGTCCTGCTCGCCCTGTCCCGGCCGGCCTCGCCGCTCACCTCTTCGAGCAGCAGGTCACCGTCTCCGGTGATGACCGTGAGGCCCACGGGGTCGTACGCGGCGACCTGGCGGCCCGTCGTCAGTTCCCGGACGACGGTCTGCCCCGGCCGGTTCGTGTCGTACTCGGGCGTGAAGACCACCTGTCCGGCGTCGGCGGTGAACGCGGCGTCTCTGATGTCGCCCGGTACGAGATCGGGGGGCGTCGGTACCCGCCCGCCGGACGGCAGGTCCCAGACCGAGAGCGCGGCGTAGCGGTCGTGCGTTCCGGCCGCGCCGGACGCGTCGTAGAACTTCACGACCCGCAGCAGCCGGCGCCCGTCCCCGCTGTAGTCCAAAATGTGGGACTTCACCACCTTGCGGCCTTTGGTGTCCTCGGACGGCAGGTGCACCGGCGGTCCGTCGCCGGTCAGGTCCCACACCCACACGCTGCCGTTCGTACCCGCCATGGCGTAACTACGGCCGTCCGGACTGAGGGCGTCCCCCCTCGCCTCCGACCAGACGCCGGGAAGATCGCGCAGCGTCCGGTGTTCCGGCTGCTTCGTGTGCAGGCCGGTGATCACGGTGAGGACGTACTCGCCGCTGTCACGGACCGAGCGCACCACGGCGGTGGAGCCGTCCCGGGTGGTGCGCAGGGACAGGAACCGGCCTGGCCACAGGCCTGGGCGGCTTCCCGTCAGCCGCTGCCCCCGGGGGTACTGCCGCAGCAGCGCCCCGTACGCCTCCGGGGTCTGCTCCGTCCGCCACGCCGCCATGGCGAACTGCATGGCGAGCGCGGGGCGGCCCGCCTCGTGGCGGTGGGACAGGTCTGCCAGGACCCGGGACGCCTGGGTACGCAGTTGCGCCCCGACCGTCTCGCCGCGGCGCTGCACGAACACCGTCAGGACGCCCGCCAGCAGGACGAGCACGGTGAGGGCGGCGGCGACCGCCTGCCAGCGGCGGACGCCGCGGAGCCGTTGGCGTTCGCTCTGCCGGATGTAGTCGCGCTCGGCTGGCGGGATGTCTTCGGGCCGGCGGGCCAGCCAGTCCGAGGCCGTGTCGAGGATGCCGCCGCGCAGTAGCGCGTCGGGTTCTCGGCCGCCGGTCCGCCAGCGTGCCAGGTCCCGGCGCAGCTGCTCCTGCCACTGCCGGAAGTCCCGGGATTCGGCCAGCCATTCGTGGAGCCGGGGCCAGAGCGAGGCGAGTTGCTCGTGGGCCAGGTCCACGATTTCGGCGCCGTCCTGGTCCTGGCCCAGGACCACGAGTTTGGTGGGGGCCAGTCGGCGGGCGAGGGCCTGCAGGTCCGGGGCGAGATCGGCGGTGCGGGCGGGGCGGCGGGCGAAGCCGCCGCCCTCGACGGGCCGGGCCAGTTGCGCGAACAGCCGCCGCGCGAGGTACGCCTCGTCCTCCGCGACGTGCGTGCGCAGGGCCTGCTCGGCGTAGCCGACGAGGGCGCCCGCCACCCCGCCCAGCCGGGCGTAGGCGGTGTGCGTGAGCATGGACCGCTCGCGCTCCTCCCAGAGCCGGGTCAGGGCGAACTCGACGAGCGGCATCCGGCCGGGTTCGTCTGCGGCGTCGGCGACGATGCGCTCCGGCAGGCCGGCTTCGAACCACAGGCCGGGTACGGCGTCCACGGGCGCGGTGACCGCCTGGTGCAGGCCCTCGGCGGAGAGCGGGGCGAGGAACTGGGCGGCGCCGCCGCTGAGCAGACCGGCAGTGCCGGAGGTGACCAGGACGTCGAGGGACTCGGGGCGGGCGGTGGCCACCACCCGCAGCACAGGCCCGGCGCCCGGCTGGGTCCCCACCCCGGCATCCGACCGCCCGGCGCCGTCCGGTCCGGTGTCGTCCGGTCCGGTGTCGTCCGGTCCGGTGTCGTCCGGTCCGGTGTCGTCCGGTCCGGTGTCGTCCGGTCTGGTGCCCGGCGGTCCGAAGTCGCCCGTGGGCCGGGCGGAGCTCAGCGCGACCAGCAAGCGCAGGAGCTGCCGGGCCGCGTCGGGCCGCTCGCCGGCGTACTCCTCCAGCTGGTCCACGAAGAGGACGTGGCCACCCGTTCCGCCGTAGGCGAGCAGCCGGTCCCGTAACGCTCCGGCCGCCTCAGGCGTCAGCAGTCCGGCGAGTTCGGCGGCCGCCCGCAGACGGCCGACCTCTCCGAGACCGGGTTCCAGCAGGGGGACCACGGCGCGGGCGAGGGCGGCCGCCGGGTCGGCCCCGGGAACGGCCCGGAGTTCTGACACGCTGAACCCCTCGCGCTGGAGGCGGGGCAGCAGCCCGGCCCGTACCAGCGAGGACTTGCCGGAGCCGGAGGGGCCCACCACCAGCGTCAGCGGGTGCCGGGCGACCGCGTCCCGGAGGCGTTCGGTCTCCTCCGCACGCCCGTGGAACAGCTCTGCGTCGTCCTCGGTGAACGGGGCCAGGCCGCGAAACGGGCAGCGCGGCCGCAGCACGCTCTCGTCGACGAGCTGGGCGGAGGGGATCAGGTAGGCGGTGGTGGCGCCCGTGCCGCGCTGGGCGGCCACGGTCATGCCGACGACGCCGTCCTGCCGCGCGTCCCAGACCGGGGAGCCGCTGAACCCGGCAGTGATCCGGGGTTCGCCGGCCGGGGTCTCCATCTGCAGCCAGCCCGCGCCCTGCGGCCCGCGCAGCGTGCCGCGGGCCCAGAGGCCGTGCTGGAAGCCCGCAGGAAACCCGATGACGCGGAACGGGTGCTCCCACACCCGGGTACCGTCGACCAGCGGCGCCGGGCGGGTGCCGGGCACCGGCCGGTCCAGTCGCAGCAGGGCCACGTCCCCGGAGTCGTCGTCGGCGATCCGCCCCCACGCCACCACGATCGCGCGGGCGGCCCGTGCGGTCCCCGTCTCATCCCGGACCATCGGGAAGTCAAGCGACACCGGCCCCGGCGGGGCTTCGTCGGGGGTGCCGGCCAGGCCGGCGGCGCGGGCCACGACGTGGGCGCAGGTGCACACGATGTCGGGGCCGACCAGGAAGCCGGCCCCGACCACGTCCCCGGACGCGGACCCCGCCCCGGACCGGATCCGTACGACGGACCGGGTGAGGGCCTCCTCCTCGCGAACGACCGTCATCTCAGGCGGCCTTCGCTACGCCGCCCCCGGGCTGTCGGCCGGACCGGGGCCGGCATCGGCGCCGGACGCGGGCGCGGGCGCGGCTTCTGCGCCGGTCCGGGGCCGCCATTCCACGCTCACCGTGAAGTTGGCCTCGGCGGCGGCCTTCGCGACAACGATCCCGGTCTCCCCAGACAGCTTGATACCGAAGTCCACCCGCACGGACTCGGGAACCTGGGCCATTCCGCGTAACCCGTCGGCTATGACGTCGAGGGCGGGCCGGATCTGGCCCATGGCCTCCTGCAGGGTCTCGCCCGCCCGGGCCAGCGCCGCCCCGGCTCGCCCCACCCGCTCGATACCATCGCCGTCCGCGTCGGCGACCTCGACCCAGATGCCACTGCCGTCGGTCAGCCGCAGTTCACCAGCGTTCCCCATCCCTGCACCCCTCTCCCCAAAGGGCCATCAATTTACGTCAACACGGGCGCGCCTGCACGGGGTTCACGATCGAATCGTGCGGGGGGGTGTCTCCACGTCCTTCGTCAAGGATGCGATGCCGGGTTCGGGCTGTTTGGGGTGGTCGTGCGGCGAGGGTGACGGTGGGGGGTCCTGGGTTCGTAGCGCGGCCCCGTCTGCCCCGAACAGCCGACCGTCGGGCCGCCGGCAGGCCCCCGCAGCCCACCCGCGCGATGGGCGCCCGCCGCTGCAGCCACGCCCGCATCCGCTGCATCACGCCCCTGAACGCGCCCTCCCCTCCAACCGAGAGCGGGTGGACAGTATCGGCTTCCAGATCCGGCCAATGAGGAGGCAGAGCATGTCACCCTGCGGAGTCGTGAAATGGTTCGACCCCGACCGCGGAACCGGTCTCATCAGCCAGGACGGGACCGGACCGGACATCCGGGCCGAGTCCCAGGCCATTCGCGAAAACGGACCCCGTCTGCGCCCCGGTGAGAGAGTCCACTTCGACCTCACTCACGACAGCGCCGGTCTACGTGCCGACAACATCCACCGTCCGGAGCATGCCCACAACCAGGACGGACCAGGGCAGCACGGCGGCGGGGAGACGCTGCGGTAGCCGGCTTCGGGCTCCATGGGGCGTGCGGGAACCGCGTCAGCCTACGGATATGCCGTGGGCCGATCGACGGCCGAACCTCGCGGCTGGCGGCCCCGGCCCGCCGCCCTCGGAGGTGGTCCGCTACCGACGCGGAGTCTGCGGATCCCACCGGTCACCGGGGACCCAGTTGCCGTGCAGTCCCAGCGGGACCCGGACGGGCAGGTGGATGCGGGCGAGCGGCTCGCCCGTGAAGTCCTGGGCGGACAGGATCACCAGGTCCGCCGCGCCGCGCTCGGGATCGTGCACGTACGCCATCACGTAGCCGTCGTCCTCTGCGACGGGCCACTCCGCGGGGACGAAGACGCCCTCTCCGACGGCTCCGAACCGGCCGAACTCTTGCGCCTCGGTCGTACCACGTACCAGATCGTGCTTGAGCAGCGCGCTGCTGAACCCGGTGTCCGGCCGCGGATCCGTGGGCGCGGCGGGCGACGCGTACAGCTCGGTGGCGGCTGCGTACCCGTAGCGGTGGGGGCGGGCGACGCAGCGGGTGTTGACCCGGGGGAATTCCTGGGTGCGGTCGTCGAGCCGGTCCTCCGTGACCTTGCCGGTGACGAGGTCGATGCGCCAGCGGTCCAGGGTGGGGCGGCTGGTGCCGAAGTCCCTGATGTCGAAGCCCTCGGGGTGCCGGACGATGTCGACGACGATGTCCGTGCCGTCGCCCGTGCCGACCTCGTAGGCGTTGAGGGTGTGGCCGACCAGGCTCGGCGCGACGTCGAACCAGCGCACCTCGCCTCCCGTACGGGGCATGACACCCACGCGCGCCTGGTGCGCCTCGTCCCAGACGAAGGGGACGCCGGTCGGCAGATGCACGGCGCTGAACACCACAGGGCCGTCGAAGAGGATCACATGGTGCTCGGTCAGCGCGAAGTCGTGCATGTACGGGTTGCCGGGCGCGTGGATCAGGCTGGTCCGCACCACCGTGCCGGTCTCGTCCATCACGATGTGCTGGACATGCTCCGACCCGTAGAGGAAGGCGAGCGAGTGCAGCTCACGGGTGTGCGGGTCGAAGACGGAATGGGCGTTGGCGCTGTAGCCCTCGGGAGTCACGCCGAGATCGCACGGGCCGACCGTGTCGAGGTCGTACGTGAGCTCGTAGGGACGTATACCGCCCTCCAACAGGGCGAACGTGCGGCCCGCGAGGCCGGCTACCTGCACGTTCGGCGCGATGTCCAGGCGCTCGTCGAACGGGGTCCCGCGCCGTGGTTCCCCGAGCCGGTCGGCGACCGCGCCGGAGCGCACCCAGCGGTTGCGGTACCACTCGGCGCGGCCGTCGCGGATGCGCACCCCGTGCACCATGCCGGCGCCGAGCGTCCAGATGTGGGCGGTGGGGTCCTCGATGCCGAGCGGGTTGGGGCCGGTGCGCAGGTAGCGGCCGTTGAGGTGGGCCGGGATCCGGCCGGTGACGGGTAGGTCTAACGCGGTGACCTCCTCAGTGACCGGTGCGAAGCTCCCCGACAGGTATCGGTTGGTGATCGTCATGCCAGTCCCTGCCCCTGTGCTCGTGGTCGTTCTTGTCGTTGTCCCTGCTCGGCGGCGAGGAACGTCTGTCCCACCGCCGCCAGCAGCGCGTCGTAGCGGCGTGCCGCGGAGTCCGGGGGGAAATGGCCGGCGATCTCCAGGCTCACCGCTCCGTGTGCCGCCGCCCAGAAGAGCTTGGAGATCTCGTACGCGTCCCCGGGCCGGAACACCCCGGCGTCGATGCACGCCTGGACGGCGGCCACCGAGGTGTCGAAGGCGGTCTCGGCCTCGTTCAGGGCCTCGGTGCTCGGCCGGTAGCCGGGCACGGCCTGCTCGAACATCACCCGGTAGTAGGCCGGTTCAGCCAGGGCGTGCGCGCGGTAGGCGTCCCTGAGATCGTTGAGGTGTGCCAAGGGGTCGTCCGCGCGTCCGGGGACTCGCTGCTGCGCGCGGCGCAGCCGGGCGAACCCCTCCCGGTAGAGCGCGTCGGCCAGACCTTCCTTGCCGCCGAACATGGTGTACAGGACCTTGGTCGAGGCGCCGATCCCGGTGGCGATCCGACGCATCGTCAGTGCGGCTGGCCCTTCCGTGACCAGGAGTTCGATGGCGTGGTCGAGGATCGTGGTGCGCACGGCGGTTTGGCCGACGCGCTGGGCGTCCTGGTAGGGAGTGTTCACAGGTAACAACGTATCCGATCGGTAACGCTGTTACCACCCTGCCGGCCGTCTCGTCCGTCCGCGTCTACGGAAGCAGTGACCCTGCCCCGCCAGCAAGGACTGACCGAGCAGGCCGCCAACACGGCGATGGACAGTGCCTGCCGCCTGTTGCGGCTGCTGCTGCCGTCGATCGGGAAAGGTGAGGCCGTCGACGTGGGCCGGGTGCAGGACGAGTGCGATCAAGCGCGGTCGTGGAGCGTGACGTGGTAGCCGTCGGGGTCGGCGAAGGCGAAGGTCCGGCCGAAGGGACCGTCGATCGGTGCAGAGACGATGGTGTGGCCATCGGCGACGAGCGCGTCGTGGATGGCCTGGACGTCGGTGGCGTGGAGCCAGATCGCGGCACCGATGCCGGGCTGAGCGACGGATGCGAGGTCGGTTCCGGGAATGACGTCGCGGAGTGCGAACGCGATCGGCTTCGTCTCGAAGACGGCGGCGTGCGCAGGTCCGGCCGGCGAGCGGACGAGGCCCAGGTACTGCTCGTAGAACGCCTGCGAAGCGTCGAGGTCGCGCACTTGGAGCGAGATGAAGTCGGGGCCGGTGGCGGGCATGATGGCACTCCTTCTTTTCATGTCAGTTTTCTGACACGCGGCAACTTATGTCAGAATGCTGACATGAGTCAAGAAGGTGTCGGCGTCGATCTGCAGACGTCACTGGGCTACCTGCTCAAAGAAGCGTCGAGCGCGCTGCGCACGGCCATGGAGGAAGTGCTGCGGCCGCTCGGGATGAGCGTGACGCACTACTCCTGCCTCGAGCTGCTGGCGCAACGACCGGGCTTGTCGAACTCCGAGCTCGCGCGGGGGGCGTTCGTGACACGGCAGACGATGAACGTGCTACTCCAGGCCTTGGAGCGAGACGGCTACGTGACCAGGCCTGCGGAGGCACCCGTCGGGAAGGCGCTTCCCACGCGGCTCACGCCTCGCGGCCGACGAAGCCTCGAGAAGGCGAGCGCAGCCGTCCGGTCCGTCGAGGCCAGAATGCTGGCCGGCCTGACCGGGACAGAGCAGTCGGAAGCGTTCCGGATCCTACAGAGCATGATCCATTCCCTGCGCGGTGACGACGGGGGTGCATAGCTCATTCCGCGGCGCACGTCTCGACGCGCTCGGACAGGAATGCGGCCGAGACTGAAATCCGTGTCGGCGACCCCGACTACCCCCCTACTGCGATCAGCCACCAAAGGCGCCGACCACATCCAGGACGTCCTGTACGTGAGGGTCCCGCCCGGCACCGGGTGGCGGGCGTGCCGGGCGTACGCGGGCTCTCCACGGGTGCCGAACTCGTCGTCCCGTGGGGACCGCACGGGAGTCCGGCGGCGTACTACGAGCTGGCCGACGTTCTGCGGCGCATCGGCGCTGAGACCTCCCCGGACCAGGTGGGCGGCGTCGTGACGAGCAGCCCGTACCGCTGCGTGCGGATGCATCCCGCTCCGCTGAGTCAACCGCTCCCGCGACCCGCCTCGACCAGGCCCGACTCGTAGGCCGCGATCACCGCCTGGGCGCGGTCGCGGACGCCCAGCTTGCCGAAGATTCCGGTGATGTGGTTCTTGACCGTGGAGACGCTGATGTCCAGGTCCGCGGCGATCTCCGCGTTGTCGAGGCCGGCGGCCAGGAGCTGCCAGATCTCCCGCTCGCGCGGGGTCATGTGGGGCGGGACCGCCGCCGCGACCGGGCGGGCGGGCACGGGGGTCCGCACGTAGGCGGAGAGCAGCCGGGTGAGCAGCCGGGGTGCGACGACCGCCTCGCCGCCGTGCACGGTGCGGACCGCGGCGCCGAGTTCTTCCGGTGAGACGTCTTTCGGGAGGAAGCCGTGGGCTCCCGCGCGCAGGGCGGCGACCACGTACTCGTCCATGTCGAAGGTGCTGAGCGCCAGAACGCGGACCTCCGGGAGGGTGCGCGCCAGCTCCGCGGTGGCTTGGACGCCGTCGAGGAGGGGCATCCGGATGTCCATGACGACCACGTCGGGTCGCAGGTCCTGGGCGAGGGCGACGGCGCGGGCGCCGTCCTCGGCCTCGCCGACCACCTCGAACTCCGGGTCGGGGCCGAGGATCAGGGCCAGGCCCCGCCGTACCAGGGGCTGGTCGTCGGCTATGAGCACGCGGATCATCGGTGTGGTCGTTCCCCTCACTCGCCGCCCCGGTCCGCCGGTGCCGGAAGGCGGGCCGCTACCCGGAATCCGCCGCCGTCGCGTGCGGCCGCCTCCAGGGTTCCGCCCTGGAGGGCTACGCGTTCGTGCATACCGATCAGACCGTACCCGGTTCCCGGTGCGGGCCGGGCGGCCGGCGGTGGTGGTGGACCGGCCCCGTCGTCGCACACCTCCACGCGGACCTCGTCCCGGCGGTACGTCAGCCGCACCTGGGCGCGCGCCTGCCCCGCGTGCTTGCGGGTGTTGGTCAGTGCCTCCTGCACGATGCGGAAGAGGGTGAGGCCGACGCTGGGCGGCAGCGGGCGGACCGTGCCCTCGACGGTGAAGTCCGTCTCGGTGCCGGCCAGTCGTGACTCGGTGACGATCCGCTCCAGGTCCGCGGTGCCCGGCTGGGGGGCCGGCGGGGCTTCGTCCGCTTCCTCTCCGGCCCGTAGCACGTCGAGGAGTTGGCGCATCTCACGCAGGGCGATGCGGCCCGAGTCCTCCAGGGCGACGAGGGCCTCGCGGGCCGCCTCGGTGTCGTGCGCCAGGTTGGCGCGCGCGCCACCCGCCATCAGCTGCATGGCAGTGATGTGGTGGGCGACGATGTCGTGGAGTTCCCGGGCGATCCGGCGCCGTTCCTCCGCTACCGCGCGCTCGGCCTGGAGGGCGTGGTTGGCCGCGACCTCCCGCTGCCAGCGGTTGACGACCACGGCCGCGGCTGCGACCAGGGTCGCGGCAGCCGCGTTGGCGACGACGGACCAGCCTGCCGGGACCAGCGTCCCGCCCTGCCCCAGGGAGGCCAGCGGCACGGTCAGGACGACGGAAGCCGCGGCGACGGCGGGGCGGCCGAACCGGACCACCGCATAGAGGGCGGCGGCGAGCCCGAGCGGGAAGCGCGGTGAGGCGTCCGGTATGGCCAGGTTGGGCACGACCCCCAGGAGCAGCACCGTCGCGAGCACGGTGACGGGGTGGCTGCGGCGGGCGAGTAGGCACAGGGCCGCCGCCACGAGCGCGCAGGCGGCCGGGACGGGCAGGGGCATCCCCTCGGACTGGGTGGCGAGGGAGAAGCCCAAGAGGTCGGCCGCGGCGGCCCCGAGCGCCACCAGGGCGTCGTTGCGCGTCCAGCGCAACGTGTCGGTGCCCTTGTTCATCGTTGCCGGTCCCTCCCCGCCGGCCGGCCTCCGACCGGTGCGGGGGCGGTTCGGGCCGGTTCCTGTCGACCCATTCTGGCAGGCGGGCCGGCTGGTGCCACCGTCCCGCGGGCCGGTGGCAGACCAGGACCAGGGTCCTGGTCGGGGCCCGCCTGCGGACCCTGCTCCCGGGGTGGAGTTCCTCCCGTGCGCCGACGATCGCACGGCCCGTTCCTGGTGGTCTGGAGACCGGCCGGGGACCCCCGGTCCACCCCGCAGACCTGAGGAGTCACGTGATCCGCGCCCTGACCGGGTTCTCGACGAGGAACCCGTGGAAGGTGATAGCCGTCTGGGCCGTGCTCGGCATCGCCCTGACCATCGCCGGCCAGGCGCTCGTCTTCCGCGCCACCCAGAGCAACACCGGCGAATTCCTGCCCCCCTCCTACGACTCGGCGGCAGCCCTGAAGGTCGCCGAGGAGAGGTTCGGGGTGAAGCCGGACGCGAACACGCTCACCGTGCTGGTGGGCCGGAGGGACGGCGGGCAGCTGAGCGAGGCCGACGAGCGGCGCATCGACGAGGAGGCGGCGAGGCTGGGCACCCACCGGGTGGCCATGCCGGAGCCCGAGGAGGAGACGCCTTTCGCCCAGGACCATTCTCAGACCCCGAAGGTCGCCCCGGCCATGACCGCCCCGGACCGCGCCTTCCGGCTGCTGTCGGTGGAACTGAAGGGCAACCCCCAGGACCCCGGGCTCCAGGACACCTATCGGGCCTTCCGCGAGCAGGCTCGGGCCGGGTTCGCCGAGGCCGGATTCCGGACCGGTTACACGGGCGCGCTCGCCTCCACCGTCGACGACGTCGAGGCCCAGGAGACGCGGGCCCGGGTCATCGCCGTCGCCATGCTCGGCGTGATCGTGCTGCTGCACGTGCTGGTGTTCCGCAGCGTGCTCGCCGCGCTGCTGCCGCTCCTGGTCGTGTCCGTCATCGGCGGCGCGGCGACCGGCACGGTGGTCGGCGCCGCGATGCTGACCGGTGTCACCCTCGACCCGTCCACCCCGCAGCTCATCAACGTCGTACTGGTGGGCATCGGCATCGACTACTTCCTCTTCCTGCTGTTCCGCTTCCGCGAGCAGTTGCGTCGGCGGCCCGAGCAGCCGGGACGCGACGCGGCGGCGGAGGTCTCCGGGCGCGTGGGTACGGCGGTGACGTCGGCGGCGCTCACCATCGTCGCGGCGTTCGCCACGCTCGGAGTGGCCTCCTTCGGACAGTTCCGGATGCTCGGCCCGGCCATCGCCGTGTCCGTGCTGGTGATGCTCCTCGGCAGCCTCACCTTCATGCCGGCCCTGCTCGCCGTCACCGGCCGCAGGATGTTCTGGCCGTCACGGGCCCACCAGCGCGAGCCCCACGGCGGCTCGGCCGCCCGGCTGGGCACCTGGGTGGGCGAACGGCCCCGCACGGCGATCCTGGCCTCCGTGGCGCTGCTGGGCGCCCTCGCCGCGGGACTGGCCGGCATGCGGATGGACTACGGGTCGGGCGGCGCAGGCGGCGAGCGGACGGCCGCCGCCGCCACCGCGGCCGAGATCTCCCGGGCCATGCCGGCCGGCGTCTCCGACCCGATCAGCGTGTACGTCACCGCTTCGGACGACGCACCGCTCACCACCGGCAGGCTCGACACGCTGGCCGGAACGCTCGCCCGGTTGGAAGGGGTGGGTCAGATCGCCCCGACGGTACTGAGCCAAGACCGTCTGGCGGCGCGCATCGACCTGTTCCCGCACGCCGATCCGCACGGCCAGGCGGCCCGCGACCTGGCGTCGGGCGCGGTCCGCGACGCGGTCTCGGCTCACCGGCCGGACGGCACCGAAGTCCACGTGGGCGGCACCGCGGCAGTATTCGCCGACGTCGCAACGGCCGTGGAGAAGGACCTGCGCTTGGTGTTTCCGGTCGCGGCGGCCCTGATCGCGCTCATCCTCTTCCTGCTGCTGCGCAGCCTGCTCGCCCCGCTGATCCTGATGCTCGCGGTGGGCCTGGGGTTCACCGCCACGCTGGGTGCCGCGGCGCTCGTCTTCCAGCACGGGCTGGGCCGGCCGGGCGTGGCCTTCACGCTGCCGCTGGTGCTGTTCCTGTTCGTCGTCGCGCTGGGCACCGACTACAACATCCTGGTGACCGACCGGATCCGGGAGGAGATGGAACGGCCGGGTCCGGCCAGGGATGCGGTGACCAGGGCGGTGCGGCACACCGCGCCGGCCGTGGCAACGGCCGGACTGGTGCTGGCCGCCTCCTTCGGCAGCCTCGCGGTCAACCCGATCGAGGCCACGCAGCAGATCGGTTTCGCGACGGCGCTCGGGATCCTGCTCTCCGCGTTCGTCCTGTCGGTCGTACTGGTACCAGCGTGCGCGGTGCTCCTGGGCCGGTCCGTCTGGTGGCCCGTGAGGCCTCGGCCGGCGGCGTCCCGGCCGAGTCCGGGAGCCGAGGCGCCGGAACGCGTCCTGGTGCCCTGACACGTCGCGCCATGCGCGGGACGCCGGTGCGCGCGGGGTCACGTCAGGGATCCGCGCGCACCGGCGCGCCCGGGACCGTCCGGCTGGGTCGGGCGTCCGACACCCGCCGTCGCCGTGGCGATCTGACCCCGCCACTACGACGGCAAGAACTGGTTGGACACTGGTCGAAACACGCCGTCCCCGGCGCGACGGCGACGGCGACCAGGACGGCGGCCTCCGGAACACGACCCGACCGTCCACGGCCCAGCTGTGCCCGGCAGGGGCGCGTCCGTCCCCGTGAGGCGCTGCTCCACAACACTCGTCCGGGTGAACGCACGGCGCGGCCGCAGTTGGCTTCGTCCTGCGGCCGCGAAACGGCTGGAGCCGGACGGGGGCGTGCTCGGCCGGCGGACGGCTGTGCCGGAGGGCGCGGCCGTGTCGTTACGATCGGCGCCGCTGAGGCCGATGCAGGGATGCCTGTGCCTATGCGCTGACTTGACCTGCGGTTATGCCGCCATGCACGGCGGTGCGAAGGCCTCGGCTGTTCCACACGACGACGGGGAGGGACACGTGCGTGCTGCAGGGGCGACGGCCGGCCGGGACCAGGGTGGGAGCGCGGGAGTGCAGCTGGCGTGGATGCTGCGCCGCTGGTGGGAGGAGGCCGGAAGCCGGACCGGCGGCGGTCGGCCCACGCAGCAGGCCCTGGCCCTGAAGTTGGGCGTCGACCAGACGACCCTCTCGCGCTACCTGAACCCCGGACACCCCTCGACCGCTTCCCTGAGGGTGGTGGAGGCCCTGCACTCCCAGTTGCACGCCCCCACGGCCGACCTCGAACGGGCGAGGACGCTGTGCCGGGCGGCGCTGCTGGGGAACGGCCGTGCCCAGGCCTTCGCCGGTGGAGGGGAGCGCACCGCACCGGCGGATTCCTCGGACAGGTCCGACGAGCCCCCCGCCCCCGATGCCGGCCGCCCCGGTTCGCAGGGCACTGGTGTTCGCGCCGCTCGCGCCGGGCAACTCTCTCGGCGGCTCCGGCCGATGTTCGTCGCGGCGGCCGTGGTTGTGGCGTTCGCCCTGGGAATGGTCGTGCAGGAGCGGCTCTCCGGCCGCGGCCACAACGCTGCGGCCGACGGTGCGGCCGCAGCCACTCCCGAGAGCAGGACACCGTACGCGTGGCCGTTGCTGCGCATGGGCGAGGAGGACCAGTTCACCCGTGGCCGCGCCCTGCAGCACCTGTTGAACGCGCACGGCTACAAGCTGCTGGCCGACGGCTTCTTCCGGCAGGACACCCGGGACGCCGTCATGGACTTCCAGCAGCGGCACGACCTGCCGGCCGACGGCAAGGTGGGCGTGCGGACCTGGCCCGAGCTGGTGAAGGAGGTGGGACCGCAATCCGGCGCATCCGAGGTGAGGGCCGCGCAGGAACTCCTGAACAACGTGGGCCAGGGCGGCACGGCCGTGTCGGGCAAGTTCACCGCGGCCAGCGCCGACGACGTGCGGTTCTTCCAGCGCACTCACGGCCTGCCCGTGACCGGCCAGGTCGACGTGGACACCTGGCTGGCCCTGCTGGTGAAACAGCTCCCGCCCGTCAAGGCACCCGACTATCAGAGGACCACCAGCCCGACGCCCCCCGCTTCCAGGTAGGGCGGGCGGCGCGCGCACCGCTCGCACACGGCGCCGCACCCGGCTCGCTGGAGGACCGTCCGGACCACATGCACCAGGCAGGCCGTGGCCGCCATAGCGCCAGGTCACGGTCCTGCATGCAGGGTGCATCGATGCGCCTCGGCAAGCCGCCGGGATCCTCTTCCCCGGGCTCGGCCGTCCCGGCCATGCTGGTTGCGCGGCCGGCGGTCCCGGACAACCCGCCCTTTCGGCGGGTGACAGGTCCGGACCATGGCTCCGGTCCGCTTCCACTCACCACGCCGCCCGAAGGGGGCACCCATGCCTGCTGTCCGCAAGTCCCTCACGTCCGCCGTCTCGGCCGCCGTCCTCGCCGGGGGTCTGGCCCTCGGCGCGGCCGGTCCGGCGAGCGCGGCCACCTGCCCGTCCTCCTCGTCCCCCGTGATCGACGGGGCGTCGGCCAGCTGGACCCTGAGCTGCTCCGGCAACGACGTGAAGGTGTCCGGCTGGCTCCAGGACACCCGAGTGGACGGCAAGTGCGCCGTCGTCCGGATCAACGCCGGCAACGGCGAGTACAAGACGAAGTCCGCGTGCAGCTCGGGGGTGCGGGAGCAGTTCTCGTTCACCTTCAAGGGCACGAAGGACGCGCAGGTACGCCTCGCCATCGCCTGACCGCACGCCAGGGGGTGGGCGGGGCGTGACCGCCCCGCCGGTGATCGGGGTGGTCCAGGTGTGTGCACCTGACCGCGCCGGTCACCGGCACGCCCACATGTGGGCGGGTGCGGATCGATCAGGAATCGAGAAGCTCGGCTCACGGAGCCGCGTCTAGCCTGCTCGTCATGGACATCACCATTCACACGACCGCTCTCCCCCACGACGACCCGGACGCGTCGGTCGCCTTCTACCGCGACGTCCTCGGCTTCGAGGTCCGCAGCGATGTCGGGCAGGGCAGGATGCGCTGGATCACGGTCGGCCCGGCCGGTCAGCCCGGTACGTCGATCCTTCTGGCGCCGCCTGCCGCTGATCCCGGGATCACCGAGGACGAGCGGCGCACGATCACCGAGATGATGGCCAAGGGCACCTACGGCTGGATCCTGCTGGCCACCCCGGACCTCGACGCCACGTTCGAGAAGGTCCAGGCCGGTGACACCGAGGTCGTCCAGGAACCGACCGAGCAGCCGTACGGCGTCCGCGACTGCGCCTTCCGCGACCCCGCGGGCAACCTGGTCCGCATTCAGGAGCTGCGCTGATCCCTGCGGGTACCCAGAGGCCGGCCGGGGCAGCAGAGTGGACGTGCCTGACTGCCGGCTGCTCGCCAGGGTCTCGTTGAACCGACTGTGAGCTGGACTGCGTCCCGCTGCCGTCCGGCAGTTGCCGGGGCGGCGGGTCGAGTCCGACGGGCCGGTCCGCACCACCGGGCGTCTGGGGTGCCCGCCGAACGGGCACCCCGGACGGCCGACGACGTCGATGGCATGGGAAGACGAACGACAACGGGGAGGGGTCTCATGTGCAGGCCTGAATGGAGGCGTGCCCGCGTGCAGGCGCAGCGCCTGGAGGACCTTGGACGGCTGCGCCGCGTGCGTGACCGGATCGACAGGGAGTACGCGCAGCCGCTGAACGTGGAGGCGCTCGCTCGCGACGTGCACATCTCCGCCGGCCACCTGAGTCGACAGTTCCGGGCCGCCTACGGTGAGTCGCCGTACGCGTACCTGATGACGCGCCGTATCGAGCGGGCGACGGCACTGCTGCGGCGGGGCGACCTCAGCGTCACCGAGGTCTGCTTCGCGGTCGGCTGTGCGTCGCTGGGCGCGTTCACCACCCGCTTCACCGAGCTGGTCGGCATGCCGCCCGGGATTTTCCGGCGCCGGGCGGCCGCTGGGGGTTCGGCCTACGCGCAGGGTGCGGCTGTCAAGGTGGAGGGGATGCCGGCGTGCGTGGCGAAGCGGGTCGCGAGACCGGTCAGGAATCGAGAAGCCCCGGCCGCCGCGCAGCCCCTAGCGTGACGGTTATGGCAACCAACGCTTCCACCGCAGCCCCCACGTCCCTCGCGTCCGTCACCCTGGAGGTGGCCGATCCCCTCCAGCCCCGTCAAGCTCGCCCTGTACAAGCGACGCGCCCTGGCCAACAGCACCACCGACACCTTCACCGACCCCCGACGGGTTCGTATGGGAGACCGCCGCATAGCACGGCCCCCGCGCCGCGCCGGCCGCTACCTCGCGTGACCGACGCACCCCGTCACGCCCTGTATGAGAGGAAGACCGCCATGCCGTCCACGAAGTCGTCCACCGAGGAGTACAGCGGGTTCAGCGCCGAGGAGCGGGCCGCGATGAAGGAGCACGCACAGGAGCAGAAGAAGGCGGCGGCGCGGCGCGGTGCGTCGAAGGCGGAGAAGGAGGCGGCAGCGGAACAGGACGTGCTCGCGAAGATCGCCGAGATGCCGGAAGCGGACCGGGTCCTCGCCGAGCGGATCCACGAGATCATCAAGGCTGCCGCTCCCGATCTCGCACCCAGGCTCTGGTACGGGATGCCCGCTTACGCCAGGGACGGCAAGGTCGTCTGTCACTTCCAGAGCGCGGAGAAGTTCAAGTCGCGTTACGCGACGCTCGGGTTCAGCGACCAGGCGGCACTCGACGACGGTGCGATGTGGCCGACCGCCTTCGCCCTGAAGGAGCTGACCGCAGCCGACGAACAGCTCGTCAGCGCACTCGTGAAGAAGGCGTGCGCCTAGCCTGGGAGCGGCCGGCGGTTCACTCCCCGGCGGTTCCAAGGGTCTCGTCGGCCGTCGCGAAGCGGTGCACCGTCGGCTTCAGCACCTCGCGGAGGTAGCCGAAGTACCCCGTTTCCGCCGTTCCCGTGAGTACCGCCAGCAGGAAGGCGAGGCACCCCATGTCGTGGTGCTCCCATAGCGGGCCGCGCCCCTCGTTGTAGAGCACGGTCCACTCGTCGGGGTGCCGACCGGGCCGCACCAGCCAGTACAGGAAAGCCCCCGTGCCCTCTTCGAAGGCCCACGGCACCACCCTCGCCCCCGGCTCCCGCAGGGCGGCGGGCTTGTCCTCGAACTCCCACAGGTCGGCCAGGATCTCCTCCCGTTCCGCCGTCTGTGCGTAAAGGTCGCAGTCGTTGTAGGCGGAGTCGGGGACGAGCAGCCAGATCGTCTCGTCGAAGACGCCGTCGCCGTATTCCTCGACGAGCTGCCTGTAGTCGGCGGGCAGACCCACACCCAGGGTGCGTTCGGCTTGCGCCCAGTCCACCGCGGGGGGCGGATCGGTGGGCGGCGGGCACAGGCGGACGAGTGCATCGAGGGGCATCACGGGAGGGACGCTACAGGGAGGGACTCCAGCCGGGCCGGTCCTGCTGCCGGTAGGGGTACCAGCGGCCGCGTCCCGGCCGTGACGGAGCTGGAGCCCGCTGCCGGTCGGCGTCACCGGCCCGCAGTCCTGTGCCCCGGGTGGGCCCGCACATCCCCCTGGTCCACCGCACCTTCCCCTGGGCCGCTGTCGGCACTGCGGCACCGGACCGTCACGCCCGGGCCTCGGGGCGGACAGGACCGAGTGGTGGTACTCCACCGGAGGCCGTCACTTCTTGGCCCTGTGCGCCCGCGCCCGAACCCGCGCGGCACGTCTCGCAGCCCTCGTCCCGCGCCACATCCTGACGAGAAGGACTGCTGCTGAGGCTGCGAAGAGACCTGCTGTGATCAACAGCCAGCGCGCGAAGAACCCGTCTGCGGGAAGGCCCGTGGTCGCGGTGAAGTGATCCACCCGACGGAGGATGAGGGGCCACCAGACGAGCAGCAGGACACCGGCGACGAAGGCCGGCACGCGAATGTGGTTGACGCCCGCCCGCACCACGGGGACGCCGACGCCCGAGGCACTCCCGAAGGCCGCCTGCACCGCCCGGTCCGTCACCGAGTACAAGGGCAGCAGCACTAGGTCGTGGAGGAGCGCCGCCCCGACGAACCACAGGGCCACGCCGAGGGTGTCGCCCTTCAGGAGTCGCAGGCCCGCGTAGACGGCGAGGGTGAAGGAAGCGAGGACGAGGAGCAGGTGCAGCGGGGAGGCGCCGTAGCAGCGGCGGAATGCGCCGGTGGCCGCCTCCGGCAGGGGGGACCTCATGCCGGCCCTCCGAAGGTGAGGCGGGTGACCCACTTGGTGTTGTGCACTCCGGGGGCTCCGGGGACGATCACTCGGGCAGGGTAGCCGTGATCGTGGGACAGCACGGCACCGTTGACGCGCACGGCGAGCAGCGAGCGGGCGTCCCGGGCCTGGTTCTCGCGCAGGACCACCGACCTGAACGACCCTCCACGCTGCACCGACTCCACGAGCACCTGCGGAGTGTTCGTGCCGAGCCCGACCAAGGCGGCCAGGTCCGTCAGACGGACCCCACTCCAGCGCTGGTCGGAGGTCGACCAACCCTCCACGCAGGCGATGGGCAGGAACGACTCGTTCTGGGGCAGGGCCAGCAGCTGGTCGTAGGTCAGATCGACCTGACGGCCGGCGCCCCGTACGGTCAAGCGCCAGGCGGGGCCGATGTCGCTGGGTCGGATGCCGACCGAGGCTGCGGTCTTGTTGATCTGGAAGCCGTTCGGCCCGGAGCCGGGGTCCTGTCCGCGCGGCGCGAGGAGCGCCGTCTGCCTGAACCACCCGCCCACGCTCTGCCCCACGGTGACCGCAAGCAGTACCAGGGAGCCCAGCCCCACCATGCCGAGCGCGCCCCGGCGTGAGATCGTCGGGGCCGCCGGACGGGGCGAGACCAGTCCGGCCGCGTCCTTCGTGCCGACCGCCGGCTCGCCCGTCCTGTGCCGCACCGCGCGCAGCGCTCTGGGCAGCCGGAAGGCCACATGGACCACGAAGGCACCGATGAAGACCCAGGCCCCGTAGAAGTGCAGCGTGTAGAAGGAACCGGGAAAGACGTAGTGCAGCTGCACGTTGAGGATGCCGGTGACGAATTCGAAGCCCGCGCCTCCCACCAGGAGGAGCAGGGACAGCCGCTCGAGGCCGTGCGCGGCCGACCGTACGGGCGGCCACTCGAACAGCTTGGGAATCACCGACCACAGCTTGGCCAGCAGCACGGGTACGAGCACGATCCCGAGCGTGACGTGGACCCCCTGGGTGACGCGGTACAGCCAGTAGGGGGACGTCGGCCAGGGGAAGAGAGAGAACCCGAGCCACCCCTTGTCGGGCGTCTGGTCGTTCACCGCTGACAGATCCGGGTTGTACGCCGCATACGACACCAGGCCCGTCACGAAGAGAACGGTGATCCCGACCAGCAGGATCAGCCCGAACACCGCCGTCAGCCACGGCCCCCGCAGCGGGCTGCGCCAGAACTCCGGCCGGAAGGGACCAGGCGGCGGTCCGGACGTCCGTGCGCGTTCCAGGACCGACCGAAGGCGCGTCGGACGGCTCGGCGCGGATTCTTCCGCGCCCGGCCCTTCGGCTGAAGTGCCACCGGCCGCGACCGGTCGGCTGCTCGCCCGCGGTACCGGATGCCCGTGCACCCCCCGGTCCTTCGGCGAGGGCCGCGGTGCTTCTTCCGGACCGCTCTGCCCGCTACCGCTCGCACCCAAAGGACACCTCCGCAGACTCCCGCAAACGAGGGCTCACGGGACGTCGCCCGTCGAGGAGAACATGCCGCACCGAAGCAGCGAGGGTCCCATGACACGCCAGCTCCGAAGAACCGGTCGGAGAATCGCCCGACCTCGCCCCGGACAGCGCGAGACGGCGGTTCTCGCCGGGGCCGTGGCCTGCGGTACCGCCTGGGCTGCGGGCCCTGTTCGCCGCCGACGACCGGCGCGTCCGCCCGTCACAACCGAGCACCCGCTCGCCGAGGAGGGGCTGGGCGCCGAGTTCGTCCCCTCGCGTACGGGGGCAGGCTCACACGGGCTGACCTCCTCGCCCGCGTCCCGCGCCCCGAGGTCCCCGCCCGCACCGCACCCGGCGGCTACCGGCTCAACGGCCGCAAGCGGGTCGGCGGGGTGGGAGATCCGGCTCGGTGGCGAGTTGGTCGCGCCGGCACGTGCGACAGGGGTGAACCGTTCCGGTCGCAGCACCAGCGGCTCAGGCCCCTGAACCCGTTTAGCGAGGACGTGGGCGACCACGGGTTGATCCGCCGGGTACACGGGGACGACCGCGGCCTCGTGTCCGGCCGCGAGCCGCGCCACGGCCGCCGCGTCCGTGGCCGTCGGGCCGCCCGACCGGCCTTTGCAGGATCAGGTGCGCACCAGCACTGCGGGCCAAACCACCCCCGCCCTGGTGCCGGAACACCATCAACGTCTCCGACACCTCACAGGCGCACAACGAGATCCTGGTCGAGGCGTCCCACGTCGAGTTCGAGATACTCAGGGCGGACATCCCGGTCGGCAAGGACCCCCACCTCGTCCGTACCTGGTGGGACGGCCTGACGCCGCAACAGCAGAAGGACCTCATGCGGGCCGACCCCGTGACCCTCGCCGACCTCCAAGGCCTGCCGCCCGAGGTCGGGCGCGAGATCCGCGGCCCCGACGGCAAGATCGACCGGGTCGAGATGGTGCGGTACGCACTCGACCACTGGGACAAGCTGGACGATCTCGACTTCAAGAACAACTGCGCCAACTTCACGTCGTCGGCCCTAGAGGCCGGAGGGATGCAGAAGAAGTTCGGGCTGGGCCCCCGCGGGGACAACACCTGGGGACGGGAGAGCGGCCTTCCTGGTGGCGACGTGTTCGCGGCTGTCCAGGCTCACGTTCTGGAACGAGCTGGCTGGCGAAAGACCTACATGGCTTCCTCCTGCACACCACGGCGAGCAGCGCATCCGCATCGTCCGGCCCCACCCGAATTGGTACTGATGGACACCTCCTCCTCCCCCGCGGTATCGCGCGCCGTGCAGGACCGCACGGTCACGTCCGGCATGGTGATCACGGCACTGCTCGTCCCGGTCGTGGCCATTCTCGGTGTGGTCACCTCGTTGCGCGTCGAAGACATCGACATGGACTGGGTGCACCGGCAGCAGGCGGCCTGCCGCCACATGCCCTTCCCGAAGGTCGAATACGTCCTCGCGTGGTCGGGACCGCTGCTCGGCCTGTCGGCCATGGCCGTCTGCGTACTGCTCGCCCGGTGGATCCGTCGGCGCTGCGGCATCCCGCTCTGGGACACCTGGCCTGGACTCTTGGCTTTCGTCTGCGCCATGCTCAACGTGCTGGCGATTCTGCTGGAACTGTTCATGCTGTGGACGACCTACAGCCCCGGCGAGTCGGGATCGGTCCTCGGTGACTGCGGTTAGCCGCCCGCACCGCGTGGCGCGCCAGACGCCAGACGCCGACCCCGGTGCCGCCACACCTGGCACAGTGACGGCGGCACTGCTGGTGCCGCTCCTGGTCGTAGCAGGCGTGGCCACTTCACTGCACACGCAGGAGATCCAATCCGAGTGGGCCGACCGGCAGGAGGAAGCCTGCCGGCACCTGCCCCTCCCGGTGACGGAGTACGCCGCACGGTGGGCCGGTTTGGCTCTCGGCGTGGCGGCGGTGGCGGTGTGCGTGCTGCTCGCGCGGTGGCTGCGCGGCCGGTACGGCCTCCGGCTCGGGGATACCTGGCCGGGACTGCTGGCCGGCACCACCGTGTGGTTCAGCGTGCTGGCGATCCCCCTGGAGCTGATCCAGCTGTACGCGGTGCACTCGGCCGCCGCGTCGGGAATCACCCTCGGCGACGGCTGCTAGGCACACCGGCGACCGACTGCTGGCGTTTTGACCGTTATCCCGCGCAGATGCCCGCTTGGGGGAATCTCAGCACGAGTCGCTGTAGCGGGCGGCGACCGCCGCGGCGCGGTCGCGCAGGGACGTCCGCAACGACTCCGGGGCCAGGGCTTCGACCTCCGTGCTGAGCTACCACAGCGCCCACTCGGCGTGTCGTAGGTCCTGGAACGTCGCTCCAGCCGCAGCCAGCCGTCCGCGTCGGGACGGCCGGCACGACCGCGCCCATGACCGGCCCCGCGCTGTGCTCAGGGGCACCGGCGCCTGCGTCAGCGGCACCCTGGCCGTCCCTGGGCAGGCCGGCACCGTGACCCGGGTCGAGGCACACGGCCCGTACGTGGAGGGCGGCTGCTTCGAGCCGCGCGGCGGCCACTGACCCGCACGGACTCCGAGGGGTCGACCGTGCACGCGGCCCGCCGGCGGGCCGGACTTCCCCGCCGCGGGCTCCCGGCGTCGCCGGCACCGGCCGTCCGCCCTCCCCGCAGAGTGAGCAGATGCTGGCAGCGGCACACCATGGATCGGAGGGGTAACCCTCTTGACCAGCGCCGGAGCAGCTGGGGTCACGTCTGCGGGTCGCCGCTCCTGCCAACCCCGGCGCGCTGGGGCCTCGTCCTGACGGCTCGCAGCAGCAGCCCGAGCAGGAACGCCTGGAACGTGTACGAGACCACGACGACGCAGACCGTCACGACGTCTCCCCCGGCCCAGGACCCGAGGGAATTGACCAGTGCGACCAGGACGAGGAGCGTGGGCAGCCCGAGCAGGCCGCCCAGCAACCCCCCGGCATAGCTGCCGTTCACTCCGAAGCCGAACACCAGGAGGAAGGCGGCCAGGCCGAGGTAGGACACCGACAGCCAGTTGCCGAAGGTCAGGCGCACGAACGTGCGCAGTCCAGCCCGCATGGTTCTCCGTGAGTAGCTTTCCGGTCGGCCAGCGTACCCGTACGCGCGGGGAGGCCGGCCCGCCTGGGGACACTCCGGCCCGGGCGGCGGGACGGTGATCCAGCCGCTGATCGGGCGCCAGACGACGACCAGGGCAGCCAGGCCGAGGTGAATGCCGCCGGTGGGGCACGAACTGCGGGAGGAAGGCCAGGAGGAACAGGACGGCCTTGGGGTTGAGCACGTCGACGAGGACGGCCTCGCGGTAGAGGCGGAGCAGCCGGCGCCGATCGGGACGGTGTTCGACCTGCTCGGCCTGCCGCAGGCGGCGAGGGAGTCCATCCGCGTTCCAGTGCCGTGTGCAGCAGGCCCAGGGGCGGGGCGTCGAGGTCGAACAGGGCGGTGTGGAAGCGACGCCGCGAGAAGGCGCCGCCCCAGCGGGCCGCGGCCTGCTCGCGCAGGTCGAGGATGGCGAGGTCGAACAGCCCGCGCTCGGCCTCGTGCCGGGCTGCGGGCCCGGACGGGGAGACGTCCCGGGTGAACCGGGCCGCCGCGTCGGGCAGGGTCATCGCTCCGGTGTGGAAGCCGATGGCGCAGGCGAAGCGGGTGACCCTGCGCAGCGCGTCCTGGGCCACCGCGACCGCGACGCGCGGGTCGCCGCCGCAGAAGCCCTGCTCCAGGGCCAGTTCCTCGCCGTAGTGGGTCCAGCCCTCGATGAAGGCGTCCGAGTGGAGCGTGCGGCGGACGTCGGTCGCGGCCCGGCGCAGTGCCCTGCCGTGGCCGGCGTGTCCGGGGGCCACCTCGTGGAGGGCCATGTTGGGCATCAGCGTACGGTTGAGGCCCGTCGACAGCCACGGGTCGCTCTGCGCCCGCGGCCACCCGGTGTCCGGGAGGGACACGCGGAAGCTCGTGCCGGGCGGGGGACGTGCTGGTCGTAGACGCGCTCGTCGTTCGCGCCCGGGGCCGGCTACTTCCGGCCGGCGCAGGGGTCGCAGCAGGAGGGGGCCGGTTCGACGCAGACGCTGACGGTGTCGGTGTTGTTGGTGGTGTCGGGGTCCTTCTCGTTGGCGGTGGCGGTGGCGGTGTTGCTGATCAGGCCGGCCTCGGTGGCCTTGGCCCGTAGCACGAGGGTGGAGGTCGCGCCGTCGGCCAGGCCGCCCACGGCCCAACGTCCGGTGGCCGGGTCGTACCTTCCGGGGCCGTCGGCGGACAGGAAGGCGAGGCCGTCGGGGAGCCGGTCGGTGACGGTGACGCCACTGGCATCGTTCGGGCCGGCGTTGCGGACGGCGATGCGGTAGGTCACCGTCTGGCCGACGGTGACGGTGGTCGCGTCGGCCGCCTTGGCCACGGTCAGGTCGGCGGCCGGCCTGACCTGCGTGACCTCCTCGTCGGACGTGACCGTCAACGGCTCCGGCGTCTCGCCGAGCCGGTTCTCGTACGAGGCGGTGGCGGTGTTGCTGATCTGCTTGCCGCCGCTGGCCCGGTCGACGCCGACGCGGTACTCCACCGTGGTCCCGGACGGCAGGGTCTCGGTGTTGGGCAGGCTGCCCCCCACCGTCGCGTCGGCGCCGTTGCCGAGGTGGAAGACGACCTTGTTCGCCTGGGCGTCGTAGTACGCCTGGTCGTCACCTCGGGCGTCGCTCTTCGCTCCGGCGCTCGGGCCGTCGACGATGCGCAGGGAACCGGGCAGGTACGTCGTGCCCTGCGGGATGACGTCGGTGAGGACGAGGTTCTCCGCCGGGCCGCCGCCCTCGTTCCTGGCGGTGATGCGGTAGGTGAGGACGTCGCCCACGTCCAGCGGGCCCGCCGGGACGGCGGTCTTGTCGAGCACCAGGTAGGGGGCGGTGCCGAAGAAGATGCCGTCCAGGAAGTTGCCGACGCTGCGGTTTCCGCCGGCGGCGGAGACGGAACGGAAGGCGAAGCGCGTCAGGGTCTGGCCCGCCGGGACGGTGTACGTGCCGGTGTAGTAACCCCAGGCGGTGTTGCCGTCGGTGAAGCGGCGCTGCTCCACCGCGGCACCGGGGGCGCCGATGTCCAGTGCCATGGTGTCGTCCCCCGCGCGGCCGCGGTGGTACAGCCGCCAGTACAGCTTCGTACCGGGCGTGGTCGGCAGGTCCTGGTAGAGCGTGGAGACCTCGTTCGCGTTGAGTTCGGCGAACTGGGCTCCGTCGGCTGCCGGAACCCCCTGGAAACCCGAGTGCCACAGCTCGATCCTGTGGTCGGTGGCAGTGGTGAGCCAGCCCGGGACCCGCTTGGACGCCTGTGTCTGGGAGGCGTCCGGCAGGATCTCCACACCGGCCACGACGGGCTGCTCGAAGCTGCCGTTGGCCAGGGCGACCCGGAGCGGAGCAGCAGGAGGGGTGGTCATGGTTCTTCCCTTCGCGTCGACGCTGTTGGAAGGCACCGCCGAACGGCCGCGTCGTCCGCGTGCCGTGGCGGAGCCGGAACAGGCCGCAAGGGCATCTCATTCGACTGCACACGTAAAGTGACGAAAGGAGGGGCTCGGCCAATCCCGCGCGGCAGGTTTGCGGCATCCGTCCCCGGGAGCACTCCCGCCACCCGTCACGCCGGACGGCGAGGGCGGAGCGCCCCCACCCCACTCGTCTCCCGGCCCTCTCCTGCACGCGCCGTCATGACCGAAAGCCCGCGTCAGGCTTCTCGGGCCCGTCCCACCTGAGGGTGAATCAACCACTGGCGATGTTGACGCTCTCCCGGGGCGCCCGGAGCGGCCCGTCCTGGCGTGACCCATGGCACCGGTCTTCTGTGAGCCCGTACCGGACTGCTGGAGCGTGCGCCGCGGCACCGGCGTGGCCGTGCGGCGAGGCGAGGGCGCGTACGCGAAGGAGCCCGTGGCCACGCTCTCCGCGCGGTTCGGGATGGCGGGGGCCCTCCTGTCCGGCCGGGCTACGGCGCGCGGGCGGTCAGCGGGTCGCGAAGCGGCCGCTGTACACGTCCGTCCGGTTCTGGGGTGCGCCGGAGTGGGTCGTGGTCAGCACCGCCCGTACTCCCTTGCCGTCTGCCGCCAGGCCCTGGTAGTCGCCGAGGAAGTAGCCCCCGGCGAACGGCGCCTGCAGCCAGTCGAAGATCCGCGAGATCCGTCGTTCGGTCCGATGCCGGTGCGCCGGGTCTCCGTGCGGCAGCGTGGCCAGCTGGTAGGCGGTGGGCAGGGTGGTGGTGTCGCCCGGCTTGAGGAAGCGCAGGTCGTAGTAGGTGAGCGCGACCGTGCCCCGCTCGTCCACCGCGATCGACGGGGAGAAGGCCGGTACGCCCTGCGGGCTGATCAGCTCTGGGCTCCCCCAGGTGCGTCCGCCGTCGGTGGAGCGGACGAGCTGGACGGAATCGAAGCGTCCGCCGGAGAAGTCCGAGCCTTCGTAGGCCATGTAGAGGGCGCCGGTGCTCGGGTCGACGGCCGGGCTGGGGAGGGTGGCCCCGGCGCGCAGCAGCTTGGTGGGGTCGTTCGGGTCGACCTCCGGTACGGAGGTGTCCCGGGCCACGGTGACGGGCGCGCTCCAGGTCTCGCCGGCGTCCGTCGAGGTGACCACCTCATAGTGGGCTTCGACGACGGTGCTCAGGTCGTCGGAGTAGGTGATCCGGTCGAAGAAGTCGTACAGGGTGCCGGTGCGCCGGTCGACGACGATCACGTGGCCGATGGTCTGCGTGTTCGGCACGGTGCTGGTGTCGACGAACGGGCGGGCCTCGCTCCAGGTGCGGCCGCCGTCGCGGGTGAGGGAGATGAAGCCCGGACCGTCGAGGGAGCTGGGGCCGGGCGGGTCGTTGTCGAGGCGGTTCCAGACCTGGTAGGCGGTGCCCTTGCGGATCGGGTCGGCGGTCAGCGAGGGCTTGTCGTTGAAGAACGGCTGCTCGTCGACGTGCGTGGTGGTGACGTTCTGCCAGGTTCGGCCGCCGTCGCGGGACGTGGCGGCCAGGAGGCCACTGCGGGTGCTCCTCGTGAAGTCGACGCCTTCGCCGCCCGCGTAGACGGTGCCGTCCGGTCCGGTGCTCACCCAGGGGTCGGTGGCCCGTTCGAAGTCCGCGCCGCCCGGGGCGCACAGGCTGAACGGCAGCGTGCTCCGGTGGAAGGTGCGGCCGTCCGTGGTCCAGCCGGCCACCAGGCCGCGGGCGCCGCCGTCGTTCCAGCGGTCCTGCTGGAACACGGTGACCACGCGCTTCGGGTCGTGCGGATCGACGGACAGGTACGACTCGACCTCGGTGCCCGGATAGACGACGCTGTCGGGGGACCGCGCGCCGATGGTGCAGTCCGCGTACGGGTCGCCGTGGGACACCTTGACCAGCGGCGCACCGTCGGTGCTCCTCCCCTCTGCCGCCGCGGGAGTCGCGGCGGTGACCGAGGTGAGCAGGAGCGTGGCGGTGGCGACAGCGGTCAAGGGCAGGAAGGCGCGCATGCGGGGTCTCCTCCGGGCCTTCGACGGCCGGACGGGGTACGGGACCGCCGTCATCGGGGCGGCGTGGGGCGCGGAGGCATACCGGAACGCGGGGGTGGGACAACGACTCCGCCTGATCCTTTTCGGCGTCATGGCCGGTGCCCTTGATGGGCCGGACGGCGGAGTCGCCCTGCCGGAGTCCGGGAGGGGGAGGTGCCGGGCAGGGCAGGCCTGCCGGCCTCCCCTGACAGAAAGGCCCCGTCCCCTCTTTCGAGGGGGCGGGGCCTTCTTTTGAGCGCTGGGCAGGCCTTGCACCTGCATCCCCCCACAGGAAGTGGGGTGCCTTTCCTTGGACCACCAACGCCAGTCCCACCGCCACTTGTCATGGCCGCGAGGTCGAGATCAATCATACGGCACGTGACGGGCAGTTCCGTCCATCGCCGGAGGTGACGGGGGTGAGGGAGGTGACGGCGGGCTGCGGCGTCGCCGATGACCTGGGAGGAGGGAAGGCGTCCGGCCCCGGAGGTTCCCGTGAGGTGCGCCGTCGACCGTGACGGCGAAGGTCAGCCCCCACGCCCTCCCCCGGCAGGTGCCGCGCGGTGGAACGAAGCGGGCGCTGCGCGCATCTAGCAGTGCGGCGGGGGCTCCGTAGGGGTATCGCCGCACGGTATCTGCACGGTGTGAGTGGCAAGGCGGGGCTGGGATGAAGGCGATGACGGTGGCGGGCGGTTCTCCCGACGACTCGGAGGTCGAGGCAACCACCACCGTGGGGGCGGACCCTGACGACACGTCCACGCGACCGGACACCGCCGGGGCCACCGAGGCCGAAGACGTCGCCGAGGCCGAAGACGCGCCTGCCGTCGCTTTGACCACGAATGACGACGCGGCCGAGGCCGAAACGGGTGCTGACGCCGATGCCGACGCAGACGGCTCGCTCCTCGCACGCGATGCCGACGCACTGGGCGATGAGCCCGAGCCTGCTCGCGAGACCGCCCAGCGGGAGGCCGCTGCCGAGGCCGACCAGGCCGGCGCTGTCCCGCCGCCCGCACCCAAGAAGGGTGTGACGACCGGCGACACCCTCATGGCGAAGGCCGAAGCCGAGGCCGGGGAGGAGGACGACGGCGACACCGAAGCGGGGGCCGACCAGGCTCGCACCGAGGCCGTGGACGTCGCCACCGGCGACAAGGAAACGGACTCGGGAACCGACGGCGAGGCCGACAGCGGGCCGACCGGCGACCAGTCCACGACCGAAGGTGCGGGGAAGGCGGACTCGAAGGCCGGGTCCACGCCCGCAGCAGACGACGAACCCGAGCCCGGTCCTCGGCCCGCCGCCGAGGAGGAAGACGCACCCGCCAGCCGTACCGAGGCCGAGGCCGAGGCGGACGCAGACGAGAAGGGCGTCGAGGAGAGCGAGGACACGGCAGACGGCACGCTGACGCTCACCAAGCCGACGCGTGGCAAGGCCAAGGCCGCGGCGCGCGCCGACGAGGCTCGCACCGAGGCCGGGGACGGGCCCGACGGTGGCGGCGAGGACACGCGCACCGTCGTGTTCCGTGCCCCCGATGCCGCCGTGACGGGCCGGAGGCCCAAGGCCGAGGCCGAGGCCGAGGCCGAGGCCGAGGCCGAGGCCGACGGTGCGTCGCCGAGCGATGGGGTCGAGGGGCGAAAAAGCCAAGGCGGTACCGGCAGCGGTGACAAGGCCGGGAGCGCCGGGCGGAAGGTGCCCGCGTGGGCTCGGGGGGAGGAGACCGACTCCGAGCGGACGAGCAAGATCACCGCACTCAAGCCGCTCGACCGGCCGGCGACCGTCGCACCGCAGCCGCCCCAGCCTCAGCACCCCCAGGCCCCCGCCCCCGCGGCCACGGTCACGGCCACGGCCACGGCGGTCAGGCCGCCGCTGGATCTGCTCGCCGAGCTCACCAACACGCCCGCCCCGCCGGAGACCCCCCGCCGGACCGCCCTGCGCCGCGTCAAGGTGTGGACGCCGATCCTGTTGGTCCTCGCCGGGGCGTACGCCGGCGCCCAGCTGCTGCGGCCGCTCCCCGCCCCCCGGCTCGTCGCCGCCGAGGCCAGCCGCACCGTCGACGGGCAGTTCTCCGTCCCCTGGCCCGCCAAGGGCCAAGGCGCGGTCCGCATCCCCGGTTCCGGCGAGATCGGCACGTTCGGCGAGCAGAAGCCCGTCCCCACGGCCAGCGTGGCCAAGGTGATGACGGCCTACGTGATCCTCAAGGACCACCCCCTGCGCAAGAACGAGCCCGGTCCCGAGATCACGGTCGACGCGAAGGCCGTGGCCGAGGGCACCTCCGAGAACGAGTCCCGGATCAAGGGGCTCACGGCCGGGTCGAAGTTCAGCCAGCAGGACATGCTCAAGATGCTGATGATCCCGTCGGGCAACAACGCCGCCCGGCTGCTGGCCCGCTGGGACAGCGGCAGCGACTCCGAGGCCGCGTTCGTGGAGAAGATGAACGCCGCCGCCAGGGATCTCGGGATGAAGGACACCACGTACACGGACCCCAGCGGCCTGGACGCCGGCACCGTCAGCACCGCCACCGACCAGTTGAAGCTGGCCGAGGCGGTCATGAAGGACGAGGTGTTCCGCACGATCGTCGCCATGCCCAGCGCACCCATCAAGGGGCTGGCCGAGCCGCTCGTCAACAACAACGAGCTGCTCAGCGTGCAGGGCCTCAGCGTCTACGGCATCAAGACCGGCTCCAGCACGCCGGCCGGCGGGGCGCTGATGTGGGCGGCGCGCAAGTCGGTCGGCGAAGACACCCCGCTGGTCCTCGGCACGCTGATGGAGCAGCGCGTGGACGGTTCGGACCCGAACGCGACCAAGAGCCTGGCCCTGGTGCTGGCAAAGAGCAGGAAGATCATCGAGGCGGTGCGGACGGCCCTGGCGTCCACCCCGCTCGTACGCAAGGGCGACACGGTCGGTTACGTGGACGACGGCTTCGGCGGCCGTACGCCGCTGGTGGCCGCCAAGGACCTGAACGTGATCGGCGTTCCTGGCCAGCGGTTCAAGCTCGCCCTCGGCGCAGGCACCTCCCCGCTGCCGCACGCGGCGAAGGCGGGCACGGAGGTCGGGACGTTGACGGCCGGTGAGGGCGAAGGGGCCAAGAGCGTGCCGGTGGCCGTCGGGAAGGCCCTGGTCGAGCCCTCCGTCGGCGCCCGGCTCACCCGCCTCGGGTGAGCCGGAGCGGGTGCCCCGGCCGGTGATGCGGGTCGCGGTTCCGCCGGGATGCCGCCCGGCGGACGCAGGCGCGAACGGCTGCCGTGTCAAGGCACGGGTTCTCGGGTCGTGACCGGGCCCCGGTGGCCGGGGCCCAATGGTGGTGCGGGCGACGGTGCCGACACCGGCCGGACGCCCGTTCGATCCCGACCCGCCCCCGCCCCGATCCAGGAAGGATCCGTCCGCCATGGCCAGCACCAGGAGCCGCCGCCTCGTACCGCTCGTGATCGTCACCGTTCTCGGCGCAGGAGGCGCCACCCTCACCACCACCGCAGCCACCGCAGCCACGGCCGCGCCCGTCAGCGCCGCCGGCATCACCACCGACACCGACCCGCCCTGGACCCGTTCCCTCCTCCGGGGCCTCGGCAAGATCGGCATCCTCAGCAAGGTCGGCACGAGCGCCGCCACCGGCGGCTACACCCAGCCGCCCGGCAGCAGCGGCAGCGACGGCGCCGCACGCGGCGGCGACACCGAACCGCCGGGCAGCAGTGATCCCGGGCCCGGCGACAACGTCGACTACGGCATCTGGACCGACCCCGGCACCAGCACCGGGCCCGTCCTCCACTGACCCAACAGCCCCCGCCAGGGGGCTCCTTCATGTGATCCGGGTCACGTGTTGTCACACCGGGAGGGGGCGCGGTGTCCTGTGGTCGACCTGGTGGAGACCGAGGAGGGCATCGTGAGTGAGCACACGGACGTGGTGGTCGTCGGTGGTGGGACCGGGGTGACGGCCGTGACGCGGGATGCCATGGCGCTGGTCGACGGGCGGGAGGTGGTCAGCGCGGTGACCGTCTGGACCGTCGGGTTCGGGGTTCCGGACCTGGCGGTGCGCAGCGGACTGCGCACCGACGCGGCGGGGCGGCTGCTCACGGACGAGACGCTGACCAGCGTGGACGACCAGCGCATCGTCGCCGCCGGGGACTCGGCGGCCCCGTCGGACCTGCCGTTCCGGATGCGCCTATGCGGCGTGATGCCTGGGCGCGCACGCCGCCGACACCGTGCTCCACCGCATCGCGGGCGAGCGTCCCGAGGCCGTCGACCTTTCGTCGCCCGCCATGTGCATGCGCGGGCGCGAGGCTCAAGGAACTCAGCTGTGTGCTGAGCGTCAAGCACCTGGCGAACGAGGCGCGCAGGCCCGGTACGCACCGCTGGCCCGGGGGCGACGGGCGCCGGCGGGTGTCGGACACGCCGGCCGTCGTGGACCGTGCGCTCCAGCCCCGCGACGCCACACCACACCACACCACACCACGCCACGCCACGCCACGCCACGCGAGAGAGGGAACGAGACGTTGAGCGCGAACCCCACGACCGACCCGGCCACGGATGCGTTCGTCGCGCACCGCAATCTGCTGTTCACCGTCGCCTACGAGATGCTCGGCTCGGCGGTCGACGCCGAGGACGTCCTGCAGGAGACCTGGCTGCACTGGGTCAAGGTCGACCTGGAGCACGTGCGTGACCAGCGCGCGTACCTCGTGCGGATCACGACCCGTCAGGCACTCAACCGGCTGCGGAGCATGAAGCGCAGCCGGGAGGCGTACGTCGGCCAGTGGCTGCCCGAGCCGCTGCTCACCACGCCCGACGTGGCCGAGGACGTGGAACTCGCCGAGAGCATGTCGATGGCGATGATGCTCGTCCTGGAGAGCCTTTCGCCGACCGAGCGAGCCGTCTTCGTGCTGCGGGAGGTCTTCGACGTCGGCTACGACGAGATCGCCGAGGCCGTCGGGAAGAGCACCCCGGCGGTCCGCCAGATCGCGCACCGGGCCCGCCGGCACGTCGACGCCCGCCGCCCCCGCAGGCCGGCCTCGCCGAGCGAGGCCCGGGCGGCCCTGGAGTCGTTCCAGCGCGCCCTGGAGAGCGGGAACCCGCAGGACCTGCTCGACGTGCTCGCACCCGAGGTCGTCCTGCTCAGCGACGGCGGCGGCATCAAGCGCGCCGCGCTCCGACCCGTCATCGGCGCCGAGAAGATCGTCCGCTTCTACCTCGGCGGCACCGCCAGGTTCGCAGCCGCGATCACCTGCGAGCCCACCGTGGTCAACGGCAGCCCGGCACTCGCCGTGCACCGGGACGGCGAGCTCGACGGTGTCATCGCCGTACGCGTCGAGGAGGGGCTCGTCAGCGGGCTCTACGTCGTCCGCAACCCCGAGAAGCTGACCCGCGTCACCGCCGAGACCCCGCTCAGCCTGCGTTGAGAACGCGGGGCCCGACGGCATGCGCCCACTGACACCGACACCGACACCGGTACCTGCACCTGCACCTGCACCTGCACCTGCACCGACACCACTGAGGGGGACCACACCATGGCGAGAGGCACGTTCCTCAAGACCGCGACCGCCCTGCAGACCCTGACCCTGTTCTGCCAAGCGACCTCGGCCGGGCTGCTGCTGTCCACCACGTACGGGGAAACGCTGCACGGCATCGGCGCCCGCGTGATGTACGCCGCCACGATGCTGTACGTGCTCGCCGCGATCCTCGCGTGGCGCCCGGGCGGCGGATCGCCCCGGCCCGTCCTGCACTCGACCGGCTTCCTCGTCCTCGCGTCGGTGCAGGTGGTGCTGGGGATCGCGCACGTGCCTGCGGTCCATGTGCCACTGGGCGTCCTGATGTTCGGGCTGAGCGTCCTGGCGTTCGCCCGCACGCCGGCCGCGGCCCGGGTGCGGAGCCGGGGCGGCTCCGGACGGCGGCCGCAGCCGGCTGCCCGCTGACCCGGCCGGCCTCGCGGCGGCACTCAGGGTGCGCGGAGCGGCGACCCGCGCTGTACGACGCCGTGTTCAGCCACGCCGTCGACCGGCCGTTCGCCACGCCGGAAACGCCGGCCCACCCCGCACCCTCTCCCCACCCCACGCATCGCGCCCCACCGGTGTCAACCGGCGGGGCGCGCTGCGTGGTGGAGGGCTGGCGCCGAATCGGCGCTTGGACGTGCCTGCCGGTTTGAAACAGCTTCGATTGAAGTACTATATATAAACCGGTTCAGGCGGAGTGGTTTGGAGTTGGCATGCGGAAGCTCGTGTACTACGTGGGTGTCAGCATCGATGGCTACATCGCCGGGCCGGGCGGAGAAGTCGACTTCTTCCCGACCGGGGACGAGGAGCAGACGGCCGCCTATGCCGACCGGGTCAATGCCCGCTATCCCGAGACCGTGCCGGGCCCCATGCGCGAGGCCCACGGTCTGGCGGGGGCGGCCAACGAGCGCTTCGACACCGTCCTCATGGGGCTCGGGAGCTATCGGCCCGCCCTGGAGGCGGGGATCGCCAGCCCTTACCCCCACCTGCGCCAGTACGTCGTGTCGAGCACGCTCGCTCCCGACGTCGACCCGGCGGTCACCGTGGTCGGCACGGACCCGCTGTCGCTGGTCCGCGACCTCAAGCAGGAGGACGGGCAGGACATCTGGCTCTGCGGGGGCGGGCGGCTGGCCGGCGCGCTGCTGCCGGAGGTCGACGAGCTGATCATCAAGAGCTATCCCGTGGTGGCGGGTGCCGGGGTCCCGGTGTTCACCGGGGGGTTCAGTCCCACGCCGTTCGCGGTGGCCGAGCGGGTGCTGTTCGCCAACGACGTCACGATGACGTGGTTCAACAGGCGATGACACCGAAAGACCGCGTGCGATCCACGTGCGTTCGACGTGGGATCTGGCGGGCGGTTCGGCTAGGGTGGCGGACGGAGGTGATCTCTGTGTCCACGGAGAACGAGCTGTTCAGCGCGGTGGATGCGCTGCTGGAACGGGTTTCCCAGGACCCCCTGCCCCCGCCGGCCGAGCGCAAGCGGCTCCGGGAGGCCGCGGGGCTGAGCCAGGACCAGATCGCGGCCGCCCTGCAGACCCGGCGCGAGACCGTGAGCGGCTGGGAGGCCGGCCGGACCGAGCCGCGCCCGCCGAAGCGTGCCGCGTACGCCAGGCTGCTGGAGGGACTGGCCGAGCGCTTCCCCCCGGCCGAGGCCGGTCCCGTGGCCGAGACCACCCCTGCCCCTGCCCCTGCCCCTGCCCCTGTGGTCGCGAGCGTCGTACCCGCGGCCCCGACGGCCGAGGAAGCGGCTCCTGCGGTCGCGTCCGCTCCCCCGGCGTCGCCTGCTCCCCCCGTGCCCACGGCCCCTTCGGCCCCCCGCAGCCCGGCCACTCCCCCGGCCACGGCCACGGCGGCGACCCAGGCGCCTGCAGGCCGTCAGGCGGCGCCTCCCCCGCCGCCGCGTGGCGGGCGGGAGGCGTCCGGGTCGCGCGCCACGGCCGATGCGCGGTACCCGCACGGGCCGCTCGCCGTCGTCGACGTCGACGCCGACCGGCGGGTCGTCGCGTACTGCGTGGGCGGGCTGCTGCTGGACGTGCCCGCCAAGACCCTTCCGGCCCTGGTCGAGTGGACGCTCGGCGAGGCCGGGCTCGGTGCCCCGCGGCTCAACGCGAACGGGCACGACGCCGATCCGGTCCTCGTGCTGACGGATGCCGCCGCCGAGCGGTTCGGGCTGCCGTCCCGACTGTCCGAGGAGGAGCGGCACACCGGGCGGCTGCCGGACGACCACAAGGTCGTCAAGCAGCTCGCGAAGGCGCAGTGGCAGCTGACGCGGCGCGGGCTCGGGCCGTGGGCGTGGATCTACCGGCCCGCGCAGGGCAGCAAGCGGTCCTGCGTCCAGTTGTGCATCCTGGGCTGGGACGCCCTCGACAGCCGCTCCTGGGGCCGTGCCGCGGGGCTGCCCCCGGCCCAACTCGCCCGGCTGCTCGGCGTGTACGCCACCCGGGTCATCACCCCGCGCGGGACCACCGCGGTCAACGGCCTGGAGCTGATGACCGCCCTGCACCCGCCGACCCGGGCCAGCCGGCCCGACGCCGACGGCTGCCGCCACCGCGAGTACAACCCCGGCTCGCTCGGCTCCCAGCCCGTGGACTGCGCCCCGCCGGAAGCCCCCGACGGGCACCCGCTCCTCGCGCACCTGCCGCGGTTCCACCAGCGCGGGCCCGCCGAGGTCCTGCTGGAGGAGGCGTACGACTGGGCCCGGCCGCTGACCGACGAGGAGTGCCTCAAGCCGTACGTGGTCGGCATCGACGTGAACATGGCCTTCGCCGCGGGCGCGAACGGCGCCGTCGTCGGCCTCGGCGCGCCCACCCACGTCACCCGGCCCGTCTTCGACGCGAAGGTGCCCGGGTGCTGGCTGGTCGACCTGTCCGGTGTCGAGCTCGACCCGCGGCTGCCGTCGCCGTTCACCCCGACCGGTGAGCGGCCCCAGGGGCCGGCCTGGTACGCCACCCCGACCGTCGCGTACGCGGTGGAGCTCGGCTACGACGTCCGTCCCGTCGAGGCCTACCTGCGCAGGGAGACCGGACGGTACCTGGACGCCTGGTACCAGCGGCTGCGCGACGCCTACGTCGCCACCATGGCCGACCTCGGCGTCACCACCGGTATGGAACCGCAGGCCTTCCTCGACGCGATGGCCCGGCACCGGGAGGTCGACCCCGACCTGGCGCTGGTCCTCTCCGCGATCAAGGCGACCGTGAAGGGCGGCATCGGCAAGCTCCGCGAACGGCCGCGGGGCGGCGGCTGGCGCCCCGGCCAGCCCTGGCCGGCGCTGCTGCGGCCGACCTGGCGCCCGGACATCCGCGCGGCCGTCATCTCCCGCACCCGGGTCAACATGCACCGCAAGATGCTCAAGCTCGCCGGCGCCACCGGCCGCTTCCCGGTCGCCGTGCTGTCCGACTGCGCCGTGTACGCCTCCGACGGGCCCAGCCCGCTCGACGTCCTCCCCCACGACGGCGGCAAACCCCTCAAGGGCGGCTTCCAACTGGGCGTCTCCCCGGGCATGGTCAAGCACGAGGGCACCCAGACCGTACTGTGGGCCGAAGGCGTCCGCGAGGAGTACGGGAACGACCTCAACCTGGCCCGGTACATCAAGGACGGCCAGATCACCGCCAAGGACAACGGAGAGTAGGTAGAGCCCGATGCCCACGGTCGGGGAAGGACTCGAGGAGGCGCTGCAGCGGGCGTTCACCCGCCCCATCCCCAAGAGCGCCGGTGCGCAGGTGCGCTACCTCGTCAGGCAGCACAAGGGCCGCACCAGGGACGTGGCCGAGTTGCTCGGCATCAGCCAGCGCACCGTCGAACGGTACGTGAAGGACCAGATCAGGCAGCCCCGCCCGGAACTCGCCGCCCGCATCGAGCGGGAGGTGCTGCGGCGGTGGCAGCCGCAGGTCCGGGCCAGGGCGAGGAAGGCCGCCGCCACCACCGGCGGGATCATGATCGACACGCGGGCCCGGTTCGGCTACACCGCCGCCCCCGGCACCACCGACGACGCCCGGCTGCGCCACCTCACCGTGGCGCTCCCGCCCGAGTTCGCCGGCCGCCTCTTCGACGCCCAGGAAGCCGGGGCGACCGAACAGCAGCTGCGTCAGATCGCCGCCGAGGGCCTCCAGGAGACCTACTTCAAGGACCACGGGCGCCGGGCCCAGGGCCTGCTGGTCGAGTACACCGACCTGGAGCACGTCGAGTTCGACCTGTAGGGCGCGGTCGGGGGACCTCCCCACCCCGGTCGAAGCGGCGGGCTGGCCTGTGCCGCCGCGGCTTCGTCCAGCAGGACGAAATCGGCGCCCGGCTGCGGCTCGGTCTGCGCCCGCAGCCCCCTCGGACGGTCATGCTCGGACCTCGGCCGGCCGTCGGGGCACTCCCCCGTAGCCGGTGCGCGTGCGGCAGCAGGGTGTGCGTCAGGTGCCCCCCGGGCGGGCTCGTGCGGGCCTCTGACCGCTCCGTGTGCCCCGCCGCAGGTGCCGCTCACTTCCAACCGACGGGAGTCGACGTGCAGGTCACCGATGCTTCCGACGAGGCGGACCGGGTGCCGGACCGGGACCCCGCGGCCCGGATGCGCACGGCCTCGCGTTCGGTCCCTGTGTCGTCTCCGGGAGCCCGGACCGCCCCCTCCCTCGGTACCCCCTCCCCCTCGGGCCGGGGGACTGAAGCCCGGTGAGCACCCTTCAGTCCCTGTCCCTTCGGTCACTACAGAAACCTGCAGGTCAGGGGCTCGGGCAGGGACTGAAAGGGACTGAAGGGACTGAAATCCCTAGTTATGAGCTGCCCACGCTACTGCAGTAATACCTACTGATTACATACGGGCGCGCATACACGCACGCACATAAAGGCTGGAAACAGGGATTCTCAGTCCCTTCAGTCCCTGCCCCCTCACCTTCAAGCCTCTGACCTGCACTTTTCTCCAGGGACTGAACGAGCAGGGACTGAACGCGAATCCGCCGGCTTCAGCCCCTGGAGCGGTAGCAGTCGTTCCGGATGCGCTCGGGGACCTTCGCCGGGCACAGGGACCGAAAGGGACCGAGGGACCGGGCCGCGGACGAGGGGAGGGACTCAGTGACCGAAGGACCGCGGAGAGCGGAACCGAGGGACTGAGGACTTCAGGAACCGGAGGGTCCGGGTCCTCCTAGCGAAGCGGAGAAGGACCTCGGTGGGCGCGGCAGGTCTGGCCCCCGGCCACGACACGCCCGGGCCGTGCTTGCGTCGGAGAAGGGGCCTGTCCGGACAAAACGGTTGGAAAATCTCAGGGACTGAGGGACTGAAGGGACTGAACTTTCGATATTGCGGAGATTGCATCCCGGGCTGCGGCAGTCTCTGGGGTAGTCTCCGGCATAGTGAATCTTCAGTCCCTCTGGTCCCTGAGGTGCAGGTCAGCCCGCACCCCCGGGAACCGGGCCGCGGGACCGGAGCAGCCGCCGCTAACAATGCGTCAAGGAAGAGCCAGTGCCCGTCCATTCCGATAACCTGCCACACAGTGAGGGTGGCAGGACGGCACGGGACGTGGCCGCCTGGCTGGCCCGGCGGGGCTACCCGGTGCATCCACTGGCGCCGGGGGCCAAGACGCCCGCCCCGAACTGCCCCGACTGCCGCGGTGCCCAGCACCCCCCGCAGGAATGCCCCTGCCACGCCCTGGGCCGCTGGTGCCACGGTTTCCACGCGGCCAGTACGGACGTCCGCACGGTGCTGCGCTGGTGGGACGCCGAACCGGACTTCGGGGTCGGGGTCTCCTGCGGGCCGGCACGGCTCGTGGTCATCGACGTCGACGCCCACCCCGCCCCGCTGCCCGACCGTCAGCGGCTGCTGCCCGGCATCCCCGTGGACGACCGGGTGGACCTGACCGGGCTGGAGAGCGGCTTCGACACGCTGGCCCTGCTGGCCGCGTACCGCTCGCGGCCCAACCCGTGCGAGGACGCCTCGACCCTGCGGGTCCGTACGCCCTCCGGAGGCATGCACGTCTGGTACCGGGCGCCGAAGGACGGTCCGCGCTTCCGGTCCTCCAGCGGATCGAGCCCCAAGGTCGCGCTCGCCTGGCAGGTCGACGTCCGATCGGTCGGGGGATACATCGTGGCCCCCGCGACGCGTACGGCAGCCGGTGTGTACGAGGCGCTGCCCGGAGCACGGCTGCCCGCGCCCCTGCCGCTCTGGCTGACGGCCGAACTCGCCCGCACCGGGCACCTGGTCGAGACCGCCCCCGAAAAGCCCTCAGACGGCCCCCTGGCGCCCCGTCAGGGGCTCCCGAGGGATATGGCCCGTCCAGGCCCTCGGCGGGCCGTACAGCGCGTCCTGGCCCCCCTCGTCGACGAGGTGCGCGCCTGCGGGGCCAGCCCCGCAGGAACGGCCTTCAGCGAGAAGCTCAACCGGGCGGCCTTCACCGCGGGCGGACTGGCCGCCGCGGGCCACTTCGACCCCGAGGAGTGCCGTCGGCTGCTCCTCGACGCCGCGGACCACGCACGACCCCATCAACCGCGCCGGAACCGCCTCATCGTCGAAACAGGTCTTCTCGCCGGAAGCCACCGACCCATCCACCCCAAGGAACGCCCATGAGCAGCGCCGGAAGCACGGGGTTCAACGCCCAGGCCGCGGCGGAACAGCTCGCCGCGTTCACGACGGAAGCGTCTGCCGACGCCTCTGCCGACACTCCTGCCGGTACCTCTGGCGGAGCCCCTGCCGATGCGTCGGCCGACCCGCCCGGAGCCGCCGCCAAGCGCGGCCGGCGCGGCGGCCGCCGTCTGCCCGCCCAGCAGACCGCGGCCCCGGCCGCGTCGACCGCGGGCGACTTCGTCTCCGCCGGCCTGCTGCGCAACCTCACCGACCGCGGCAACGCCAAGCTGTTCGCACACCTCCACCACGACCGGTTCCGCCACGTCGAGGGGCTCGGCTGGTACGTGTGGGACGAGTACCGGTGGAAGCGCACCGGCGGCGAGAAGGCCGCGATCTGGGCCGCCGGCGAGATGGCCGAGGAACTGCCCGGCCACGACCCGCGCGGCGTCTTCACCGACCGGGAACTCGCCCAGCACCGCAAGCGGGCCATGTCCACGTCGGGCGTGAAGGCCATGCTCGCCCAGGCCAAGGCCTCCCCCGAACTCGCCCTGGACCCGGACTCCCTCGACGGCGACAAGTACGCCCTGTGCACCCCGTCGGGCGTGGTGGACCTGCGCACCGGCGACCTGCACAAGCCCGACCCCACCCGGGACCTGCACTCGCGCGCCACCCACCTGGCCCCCGAGGCCATGCCGACGCCCCGGTTCCACGACTTCCTGCACCAGACCTTCGGCGACGACGACAAGGGCAAGGAGATGATCAACTTCCTCCATCTCCTGCTCGGCTACTCCATCACCGGCGACGTCGGCGGCCAGGTCCTGCCCTTCCTGTACGGCGTCGGCGCCAACGGCAAGTCGGCCCTCCTCGACGTCGTCATCAAGATCCTCGGCGACTACGCGGACGTCGCCCCGCCCGGTTTCCTCATGGAACGCGGCAAGTTCAACGAGCACTCCACCGAGCTGACGGAGCTCCACGGCCGTCGCCTGTTCGTGTGCAGCGAGCTCAAGCCGCACGACAAGTTCGACGAGGCCCGCGTCAAGCTGCTCACCGGCGGTGACCGCCTCAAGGCCCGTCGCATGCGGCAGGACTTCTTCAGCTTCGAACCCACGCACAAGCTGTGGCTGTTGGGCAACCACCGCCCGGAGGTCGGCACCGGCGGCCACGCCTTCTGGCGGCGCATCCGGCTGATCCCCTTCGAGCGGGTCGTCCCCGACCACCGCAAGATCGACAACCTGGCGGAGGCGCTCGTCCAGGAGGAGGGCCCGGGCATCCTCCACTGGATGATCCAGGGCGCCAAGGGCTACCTCGCGACCAAGCCGGCCCTGACCGGGCCCAGCGTCGTCCGTACGGCCACCCAGGCGTACGCCACGACCGAGGACCACATCGGGCGGTTCCTCGCGGAATGCTGCACCACCGGAGCCGACCTGCCCGATGCCCGCGATCTGAAAGTGGAGCAGGGAGCCCTCTACCGGGCCTACAGTGCATGGTGCCTCGACGGAGAGGGCCTGCGCCCCGCCACCACCCGCGCGTTCGCCACACGTATCCGCGCCGAGGTCGGCGTCGCCTCACCCAGTGAGATGCTCCGCTCGAACGGACAGAAGTTCTACCCCGGTCTCGCCCTCCTGGTCGAGGAGGAGTAGACACCGCACGACGCAAACCGGGCAAACGCGACGTGATCGGCCGACGTGTGCCACCTCACACGGGTGGGCACGCCTACGATGGACAAGGAAGATGAACAGACCCACCAGCCGACGGCGGCCTGCAGGGCCCTGCCGCATATCGGCATCGGCATCGGCGCCGCTCGCGGCGTGGAGGAACCGGGGGCCCGGAAGGGCCGACGTGAACGAGGAAGGATCCAGGCCATGAGCTCGCTACTGACGGCAAGCGATCTCGCCCACGAGGACAAAGTGGTGTGGCTGGAGGACCCCGAGGAACTCGATTACGTGCGCCAGGCCCTGGACAAGACCCCGCGGCGCCGGGGGAAACCCCGCTACCACCGCGACGGGCGCATGATCGGCTTCACCGAGCTCGGCGACACGGCGGAAGCGGACCCGGACAGCGGCCTGCAGAAGCGGCGCGTCTTCTACCTCCTGCCGCACGACCGGGACGCGGAGCCCGAGGGACTGTACAAGGAAGGCGCGCCCGGCGAGGCCGTCGACCCGCGCACGATCGCGCCGCGACAGGTCGGCAAGAAGACCGTTCGCTCGCAGCGCGGACTGTCCGCGCCGACAGTTGCCTGATTCGGTCCCTTCGGTCCCTTCGGTCCCTTGGGACCCTTCCGGTTCCGGTTCGGACCCTGCCCGGTGTGCTCTTTCAGTCCCTGTGCACTCCCCCGGCCCTTGCTGGCCACTTCGGCCTGTGAGGCGGGTGGTTGGCTGCCGTTCCGCTTCTGGGGCCGTGCCGGGCTGCCCGGATGGAGTGGCCGGAAACCGTCTGAAGGTAATGGCGGATTCGAGTCCCTTCAGTCCCTCCGGTCTCTCTTGAGTCCCTGTCGAAGCCTGGTCGAGTCCCCGTTGAGCGCTTCTTGAGTGCTCCTTGAGTCCCTCTTGAGTCCCTGCGGGCTCCCCTGAGTCCCTCTCTGAGTCCCTCCGGGACCGTAGGGTCGCCATTAACGCCGTTAACGCCCCCGTGGGAAACGCACGTGGGGGCGTTAACGGCGTTAATGCCGTCAGCGCCCCCGGCGTGGGTGGTGCCACTCCCCCGACTCAGATGCGGGTGATCAGGAGTTCCGTCACCGCCTTGAGGTCGTCCGGGGTGAGGTGCGCGGTCAGGGCGTCCGCGATCGTTTCCGGGGAGTCCGTGGCGATCGTGATGCGGGGCGTGGCGGGCGGAGCGGTTGCGGGAGCCGTGGGTGCGGGCGTCGCGAGTGCGGGTGTCGGCGTCGGAGCCGGCGCCGGGGTGGGGGCCGGGGTCGCGGGGGCCGGAGACGACACCGGCGCCGGTGACGGGGTCGTGCGCTGGCGGGGCGGCGCGGGGGTGTTGATGGACTCCGAGGCCGCGGCCTCCTGCTGCTCCTGCGGGAGACGGCCGATGCGGCGGGCCGGCTCCACCTTCAGCTCCCCCGTGTCCACCTTCTCCTGGAGGGCCGGGGTCAGGTTCAGCAGGGTCAGCCGCTGGGAGACCCAGGCCGGGGTCTTGCCGAGCCGCTTGGCGACCTGGGCCTGGGAGCCGTGCACGTCCACCAGCTCCTGGAGGGCGCGGGCCTGGTCCATCGGAGCCACGTCGACGCGGTGCACGTTCGCGATGAGTGCCGACTCCAGGATGTCCGCGGCCGACGCGGCGAGGGAGTCGTTCACGTGGATGTGCAGGGTGCGCAGACCCGCCAGGTGGGCTGCGGCCAGGCGGCGGTTGCCGTCGATCACCACGTACGGGGCGCGGCCCAGGCCCTCCGTCTGCCCCGGATGCGCCTCCATGAACGCCATGCGGGTGGCGACCGCGAGGGGCTGGAGCTGACCGCGGGAGGCGAGGGACTGGGCGAGCTCGTCGAGCTCGGTCAGGTCCTCGCGGAGGTTGAACGGGTTGTGGGCGAGGGCCTCGATGGGCACCTCGGACGGCGGGAGCACGCCCGAGGTGGGGGCCCCGGTGGCCTCCGCGATGGCTGCCCGGCGGGAGCTGACGCTGACGGGCTGGGCGCGCGCGAACGACGCCGAGACTCCGAGCTTGTCGGCCTTGCTGCTCATGAGATCTCCCGGGCCAGGGCGCGCAGGGCAACGGCCTGGTCACCCTTGGGGGCGTAGACGAAGAGGGGTTGCTTCATGCGTACTGCCTCGCGCTGTTCCTTGAGGTCCGGTACGACGGCGACGACACGCGGATCCTTTATGTCCATCCACGCCTGGAGGGAGGAGGTCGCGATGAAGCCGCGCCGGCCGTCGTACAGGTTCACGACGAGGCCGAGGTAGTCGATGTCGAGGCTGAGGTCGTCGCGGAGGTCGTTGATCTGGGAGGTGAGCAGGTCGTACGCGTCGGCAGAGGAGTCCTCGGCCTGGACCACGATCAGCGCGCCGGACGCGCCCTGCTGCTCGGTCTCGCGGCGCCGGCCGTAGTAGATGGCGGCGTCCATGCTCAGGCCCAGGCTCGGCGGGCAGTCGATGAGGATGACGTCGTAGTCGGATTCGACGGGCGAGAGGGCGCGTTCGAGGGCGGCCTCGCGGGCGCGGACCGTGGAGAGGCGGACGTCGAGGAGGAAGGCGTCCGTGCAGGCGGGAAGGAGGTGCAGCCGGTCGCCGAAGCGTTCGTGCTCGATGGAGACGACCAGGTCGGCGAGCGGGCCCTTGGCCTCTCCGGCCATGTGGCAGGTGAGGCTGTCGCCGCCGATGGGGAGTGGGTGGTGGCCGAGCTGCTTGGTGAGGTGTCCCTGGGGGTCGAAGTCGACCAGCAGGACGCGCATGCCGAGACCCGGGAGGTCTTCCAGGTCCAGGGGCGTGGCGGCGGTGTCGGGGTGGAGGGGGGCGGGCGCCTCTTCGGGTGAGGAACGGCGGGCCATTTGGCGGGCCACGCGGACGGGGTGCAGGCTGTCCGGGTCCTCGGCCAGCGCCTCGCCGGTGCCGGCGGTGATGGCGGTCTTGCCGACGCCGCCCTTCTGGTTGCACACGACGATGCGGCGTACGACGGAGGGGCGCTTGACGGTGGGGGCCGGGTTCATCTCCAGCCAGAGGCGGACGGCTTGGGCCAGCCCCTGGATGAGGGAGACACCGCGGTCCTTGGCGTCGGTGCGGAAGGACTCCCACTGGCCGGCGGGCAGCCAGGTCGAGAACGACTCGGCGCCCGAGGTGTCGACGGGGGAGGGGGCGGACGCGAGAGCGCTCCAGTGGGCGATGCCCTGGTGGACGGCGTCCTGGATGTCCACCCGGAGTTGGGCGGTGCGGATTTTCAACTCCTGGCGGAGCCACGGGGGCAGCTTGGAGACGACCTTCTCGCGGTCGCTCTGGGAGGAAGGCGAAGTCATGAGAGGGACTTTACTAACGTTCCGGGGTTGATGTGGGCGCCACGCTTGGGTTTTGCTAACGGATTGGGGTGTGGAGGCGCCTGGAGCGACCGGTGGCGGTGGGGTGCCGGGTCAGTCGGCGGTGGCGGGAGCCGCTGCGGGGGCCCCTGCGGCTAAACCGAGTTCGGTGCGGCACGCGGGCGATCCGGCCGGATCGAAGTGCGCTATGCGGTGCGCGGGCACGATTCCCGGGAGCAGGAGGTTCCACAAGTCGATGACCCGGCTGTGCAGGTCCTCGCGGGCGGTGCGGACGTGTGAGGTGACCTGGATTCCGGTGAAGGAGCCGACCAGGAACGTCGAGAGGTTCGGGACGCTCAGCGAGGGAAGTATGTCACCGGCCTGCTGGGCGGGCGTCAGGTAGGCCCGGAGGGTGTCGATCCACACGTCGTACGGGGACGCGTCCGGGTCCGTGAACGAGCCGAACTCGATGATCAGGCGGATGCCGGCTCGGATGCGGGGGTTGGTGAGCAGCCCGTGCGTCATCCGGTGCGTCAGGTCGATGACCGTCTGAAGTCCGCCGCCGACACCCGACCCGACGGTGGCGGAGATGCCCTCGGCGACCCGGAACTGCTCCTCGATCAGGGTGCGGGCGAGGGCTTCCTTGGACGGGAAGTGGAAGTACAGGGCGCCCTTGGTGACCCCGGCGTTGCGGACCACGTCGCCGAGGCTGGTGCCCCCGAAGCCGTGGCGGTCGAAGGCGATGGCCGCGCCGTCGAGGATCGCCTGCCGGGTGATCTCGGCGCGTTCCTGTCGGGGCCTGGCCACGTGGGTCTCTCCTGCGGGTGGGTGGCCGAGCGGCTGGGTGGGGTCGCTGCGGCGTGACGGGTGACAGGGTCAATGTAGTGGCGTGATGAGGGGCTGTGGGCGGGTTTGGCGTTAACGCCGTTAATGGGGTGTCCCGGGGTGTCCTGAGGTGGTGCGCGGCGTCGGCGCCTTGCCGGTTGCCGTCTGCCGCTTGCTGCCGTGGGGCTTGGGTGCGTTAACGGCGTTAACGCACCCAACGCGGATCGTCTCTTGACGCCGACCCCTGGAAGTGTGGGGGTGTTCGTTGCGGCAAGGGGCCGGTGGCGAAAGCCTGGGGCGGTGGGGGCCCTACGTGATCCGCTCGAAGCAGTGCTCGTTGCCGTGCCCGTGGTCGTGCTCGCGTGCGGTGGTGTAGGGGCCGTGGTGCGCAGGCTCGGGCAGCCCGCCGTGGTGGGGGAGATCCTGGTGGGGATCGCGCTCGGGCCCTCGTTGCTCGGGTGGCTGTGGCCCGAGGGGAGTCGGTGGCTGCTGCCCGGGGAGGTGCTCCCGTACCTGGGGGTGTTGGGGAACTTGGGGCTCCTGGTCTTCATGTTCCTGGTGGGGCTAGAGCTGGATCTGGGGCTGTTGCGGGGGCGGGGGCCGGCCGTTGTCGCCATCAGCCAGGCGAGCCTGTGGGTTCCGCTGGGGCTGGGGACTCTGCTCGCGCTGGCGATGTACGGCTCGTTCGCGCCGGAGGGGGTGGGGCGCCCGGCGTTCGTACTGTTCGTGGCCGTCGCGCTGAGCGTGACCGCGTTCCCCGTGCTGGCGCGGATCCTGGCGGACCAGGGGCTGCAGGGCACGCCGGTGGGGGCGGTGGCGATGGCGTGTGCGGCGGTGGCCGACGTGGTGGCGTGGTGCCTGCTGGCGGTGGTGGTGGCCATGGCGGGAGCGGCGGGGGAGGGGGCGGGAGCGGGCGCCGGCACGGGGAGTGGTTGGGGGGTCGCCGGTACGGCGGTGCTCGCCGGGGTGTTCCTCGCGGTGATGTGGTGGGGGGCGCGGCCGCTGCTCGGCCGGGCGGTGGAGCGGTGGGGCGGCTCCTGCCCGGAACGGGGGGCGGTGGTGGGGGTGTGCAGCGGGCTGTGCCTGGCGGCGTACACCACACAGGTGGTGGGGGTGCACGCGCTGTTCGGGGCGTTCGTCTTCGGGGCCGTGCTGCCGAGGGCGGGGGTGGTGGAGGCGGCCGCGGAGCGGATGCGGGAGTTCGCGGTGCCGGTGCTGCTGCCGCTGTTCTTCGTCGGGAGCGGGCTCAGGACGGACGTGGGGCTGGTGGTGAGCGGCGGCGCGTGGTGGTGGGCTCTGGCGGTGCTGGTGGTGGCGGTCGCCGGGAAGTGGGGTGCGGGTGCCGGGGCGGCGCGGTGGGCGGGGATGCCGGGGCGGGATGCGGTCATGCTGGGCGCGCTGATGAACTGCCGGGGCGTGACGGAGCTGGTGGTGCTGAACGTGGGGCTCGGGCTCGGGGTGATCGGGGGAGAGCTGTTCACGATGCTGGTGCTGATGGCTCTGGTGACTACGGGGGTCACAGGGCCGGTGGTGCGGCGGCTGCGGGGGAGGGAGGGGTGACGGCGATCGCGGGGGCGAGCGTTAACGCCGTTAATGGTCTGCGGCCGGGCGGGACGGCCGTGCTCCGGGGACCCGGGTCCAGGGGCCACGTCCGGGCAAAGCGGTTGCTTCACGGCCGAGCCTCTGCGCCCCGGAGCTACGAAGCCGTCTCTCCCTGAGCGGACTCCCGGCTCCAGCGCAGTTCGTTCACGACCTCAGCCGCCTCCCTGCGTACTTCGGGGTGGGGGTGCTGGAGGAACCGCTCAACAACCGGCAGTGCCGCCTGGCCGTGAGTCGAGCCGAGGATGCCCAGGACGTAGTCCAGGAGCAACGGTTCGAAGGCATCCGCACCGACGGCGAGCGGCTCCACCACCCGATAGGGGACCTCGTAGTGCGTGGAGGCAGTGCAGACTGCGTGCATTCGACGGGCAGCGTTAACGGCGTTAATGGTGCGCGGTGCGCGTGAGGGTTCGGGGTGCGCGAGCGCCGCGGGCGTTAACGCCGTTAATGGTCTGTGTCGGAACCGGGCGGGGCGTGCCCACGGGGCATGCGCGAGGAGGGCGTTAACGGCGTTAACGGTGCTGCCCGGTCTACGGGGTGTTCGTGAGGCCGCGGCTTCCCACGCCTCTCGCCTCAGTGGTGGGTCGGCGCAGGACGGTTCAGCCGCCAGACCACGTTGATCCCGCTGTCCGAGGGTGCTGCGGGCGGCGTTGCCTGCTCACGCCGCACTTCGGTGAAACCCAGCCGTCGCGGTACGGCGCCGCTGGAGACGTTGGCCAGGTCGTGCGAGATCTCCAGGTACTGCAGGTCCGGCTGGGCGAATGCCTCCGCCACCATGGCCGCTGTCGCTCTCGTCGCGATGCCCTGACCGGTTGCGGCAGGGTGCAGCCAGTACCCCAGGCGCCGGCTCTGGGGGTCGGTCCCGTTTGCGTTCTGGCACATGCCGATGGGTGTGCCGTCGTTGATGATGGCGTAGTTGTACGCGTCCCCGCTGTCCCAGTTCGAGTCGGACTTCGCGAGGAAGGCTCGGGTGTCCTCCGCGCTGTGACGGGCGACCCATGGCATCCAGGGCCGCAGGTGGTCCAACGACTCGCCGATCAACCTGAACGCCAGCTCGAAGTCGCTCTGTCCCCGCCAGCGTCGCAGGACGAAGTCCCCGCACTCGATGATCTGCCTGGGCCGCATCATGATGTTCATGATCGTCCCGTAGACCGCTCGCTGCAACGGGATGCACGGGTTGCGTCGGCGCCCTGGGATGGGGCCGCAGCGTTAACGGCGTTAACGGTGCAGTCGTCGAAGCCTGGAGCACGGTCTCCGGAGCCCACTCGCTTTGGTGTCTCAGCGAACCCGCACCAGTCTCACTGACGGCAGCGCGCCCGGCCCGGCCTCCACAACGCCGCCCATCCGGAGGCTTCAGCTGCCGATGCGCGTGTAGGTGAGGAACACCGCACCGCTTCCGAGGACGGTGTGGTCTTCGAGCTTCCAGGTGCGCGGGTCGAAGACAGCCTTGCGGGAGAACAGCGGGATCCCGTTGCCGATGGTCAGCGGGCCGACTTTGAGGATGAGCGTGTCGATCTCGGCGTACAGGGAGCCCGCGAGCTCGGCGCCGCCCAGGAGCCAGATGTCCTTGCCTTCCTGCTGCTTGAGTTCGCGCACGGTCGCCACCGGGTCGTCGGCGACCAATTCGACAGCCGGGTCCGGGCTCTCGGTCAGGGTCCGAGAAAACACCAGGTGGCGCAGGTGGGGGTAGGCGTCGGTGATGCCGGCCGCAAGACCGATCTCGTAGGCGCGCCGCCCCTCCAGCACGGTGTCGAAGTGCGTTCCCTCCGCCGTGACGGACAAAGCCTGCCGAACCTGGACGGGCAGCGTCTCCGGGTACTCGTTGACGAGGTGCTGTATGTAGTCCTCCGGTATGGGCCAGAAGCCGTTGGGACCGGTGGGGTCGCCGCCGTCCGGGCCCGCGATGAAGCCATCAAGAGTGGTGGCGATGTAGTGGACGAGTCTGCGCATGCCGGGTCCCTTCGGTTGGGTGCGAGGCCGCTGAGTGATCATGGTATCCGTCGACCCGGCGCGAACACCGTGCCGCCAAATCTCGTACGTCGGGCCGGCTGATGTGAAGGCCGGGGTCCGGCCCGGCAGTGGCGGGTGCCGAATCAGCCCGGCGGCTGACTCCGGGAGATGGGTCGCTGAGCGACCGGCGGGGGAGGGCTCGGCCGTCCGACGGGCTTCACCCACGAAGTGGTGTTTCGGCGCTGCCCCGGCTGTGGGGAGCACAACATCGTGCGTGAGGACGACTTCATCTGCGTTCTCTGCGGCAGCGATCCGCCCGAGGCGTGGAGACCGTGAGACACGGCTACGGGAGGTGGCGCCGCTCGAAGCCATGAGCGGCCCCCGCCAGTGGGCGGGCAGGAGGCGTTAACGGCGTTAATGGTGCGGGCTGCTCTGGGCCTCGTGCCATGGGACGGTTTCGGGTGGGGGCGTTAACGGCGTTAACGGTGGGGCCCGCCTCGGTGGGCTTCTCGGCCCGGCGTCGCCTGGTGGGCCCCTGGCCGACCCTGCCGTCGATGCGGTGGTTGTCCGGGGCGGGGCCGCCAGTGGATTGCTGCGTCTGGCCTCGCCGGGCCGGCCCCTGCCCCGGGCCTTGCGTTAACGGCGTTAATGGTCTCGGGCGGGGGTGGCGTCCACCGCGTCCAGGGCCAGCTGCCACGGGAAGTGCGGCGGTGCGTCGACGCCGGCCGGGCCGGGGACGAAGCCGTCCTCGCCGTAGAGGACCGTGACGCCGGCCCCGCGCAGCGTGGCCAGGGACTGGTCGAACTGGGGGTGGGCGGCCAGGGCGGCGTTCGTGCAGGGCATCGTGACGACCGGGGTGCCCTTGCCGACGGCCTCCGCGGCGACGCCCAGGACGAACTTGTCGGTCAGACCCAGGGCCCAGGCGTTCAGCGAGTTGAACGTCGCCGGGGCGAAAAGCAGGGCGTCCGCGGCCGGCCAGACGTCGGGGTCGCCGGGAAGCTTGTACTGCCAGCGCACCGGGTGGCCGGTCAGGGCCGCCAACCCGTCGAGGCTCTGGGAGATCCAGTGCGCGGCCATGGGGGTGAGGCCGAGGCAGACGTCCCAGCCGCGGGACTGCGCGTCCTCGATCACGTGGGCCACGTCGAAGACGGGTGGGGCGGCGGAGCAGAGCAGGTAGAGGCTCTTGGTGCGGGTCATACCGACATGTGATCACATTCCTTGACCTCAACCACACTTGAGGCGTCACGATCGTGCCATGAGCGAGCAGATGAAGGCCCTGGAGGCCATTGCAGAGGTCGTGAACGAGGTCGAGCGCACCCAGCGGGCGAAGGACGCCGAGGGGTTCCTCGCCCTGTTCCACCCCGACGCCCTGTGGACCACGGGGCACGGCAAGGTACTGATCGGGTTCGACGCGATCGCGGAGTTCACCCGGGCCGTGCTGCCGTCGGCCGAGTGGGACGGCGAGGTCACGTACGAGGTGGCACACGTGCAGTTCCTGCGGCCGGACGTGGCCGCCGTGAAGGTGCACCAGGTCTACCGCAGCGGGGCGGGGGACGTGGTGAGCGAGGGCGTCCCGCTGTACGTGATGACGCAGGAGGGGGAGAGCGGTCCGTGGCTGCTGACGGCCTGCCAGAACACCGAGGTACGGCAGGGGTAGACGCTCGCGTATGCGAGTGAGGGTCTCGGCCATGGCCCGTCTCGGGAGCGGCGGGCTTGACTGGGGGCATGGCTGAGACACAGAAGAACGTGCAGGGTGTGAGTAGTGACGTGCTCGTGATCGGAGGGCGCGGCAAGACGGGGAAGCGTGTGGTCGAGCGGCTGACCGCGCAGGGCCGGGCCGTACGGGTCGGGTCGCGCAGCGGGCAGCCGGCCTTCGACTGGACCGAGCCCGAGGGATGGGCCGCGGCGCTCGACGGGGTCGACCGGGTGTACGTGACGTACTACCCGGACCTCGGGTTCCCCGGCGCGGAGGAGCGGATCGCCTCGTTCGCGGAGGTGGCCGTCGCCGCCGGGGTGCGGCGGCTGGTGCTGCTGTCCGGCCGGGGCGAGGAGGGGGCGCAGCGGGCCGAGGAGCGGCTGAAGGATTCCGGGGCGGACTGGACCGTCGTACGGGCCGGCTGGTTCGCCCAGAACTTCGACGAGGGGATCTTCGTCGAGGACGTGCGCGCCGGCACGATCGCCCTGCCGACCGGGGACGCCGTCGAGCCGTTCGTCGACGCCGACGACATCGCCGACGTGGTCGTCGCCGCACTGTCCGACGACCGGCACATCGGCCGGACGTACGAGCTGACCGGGCCGCGGCTGATGGGCTTCGCCGAGGTCGCCGCCGAGCTGTCGAAGGCGACCGGGCGTGAGATCGCGTACGTGCCTGTCTCCGACGAGGCGTATCGGGCGGTGCTGCGGGAGCTGGAGGACGTGCCGGAGGAGTTCGCCGAGCTGTTCGAGATGCTCCGGGACGGGCGCAACGCGCAGATCGCGCACGGGGTGCGGGAGGTGCTCGGCCGGGAGCCGCGGGACTTCTCCGCGTACGCACGGGACGCGGCGGCAACCGGGGTGTGGGACGTGTGAGCGCTGCAACCACCGCTCCCACCGTTCCCACCGCTCTCACCACCACCGCTTTCACCGCTGCGACCGCCGCGACCGTGTGGGGCAGGATGGGGTCGTGGACATGATGACGGGGCTCCTCGAAGGGCCGAAGGCCCGCGGGGCGCTCCTCCTCAAGTCGGTCTTCAACCCGCCGTGGGCGGTGCGGATCGAGGACCGGGCCCCGCTCACGGTGCTCACCCTCGTCCGCGGGTCGGGCTGGCTGCTCCCCGACGGGGGTGCGCCGGTGCCGATCGGTCCCGGGGACGTGGCCCTTGTACGGGGGCCACGGCCGTACACGATCGCGGACGCGCCCGGGACACCGGTGCACGTCACGATCGACGAGGAACAGCGGTGCAGCGGCCCCGACGGCAAGGACCTCGGCAACGCCCTGGACCTCGACCTGCGCACCTGGGGCACGCCGGTCCCCGACGAGCGGGCCGCGGTCATGCTGAGCGGCACCTACCTGGAGCCGAGCGAGGTCGGGCGGCGGCTGCTGAACGCGCTGCCGGCCGTCCTGGTCCGGCCGGCGGCCGCGGCCGACACCACCCTGATCGGCCTGCTGGCCTCCGAGATCAGCCGCGACGAGCCGGGCCAGGAGCTCGTCCTGGACCGGCTGCTGGACCTGCTGCTGATCGGGGTGCTGCGCACCTGGCTCGCCGACCCCGCGTCCGGCTCTCCGGGCTGGTACCGGGCGCACAGCGACCCGGTGGTGGGCCGGGCGGTGCGGCTGCTGCACGAGAACCCGGCACACGGCTGGACGGTGGCGGAGCTCGCCCAGAGGACCGGGGTGTCGCGGGCGGCGCTGGCGCGGCGGTTCACCGAGCTCGTGGGGGAGCCGCCGATGGCCTATCTGACGGGGTGGCGGCTGGCAGTGGCGGCGGACCTGCTGCGCGAGCCGGACGCCACGGTCGCGTCGGTGGCGCGGCGGGTGGGGTACGGCTCGGCGTTCGCCCTGTCGGCGGCGTTCAAGCGGGTACGGGGGGTCAGCCCGCAGGAGTTCCGGGCCGCACCCCTCGCGGTCTAGAGGTCCAGGACGCCGACGGTCTGGCCGCCGCTGGTCTCGCCGGTCAAGGCGAAGCCGAGGCCCCGGTAGAACGGCTCGGGGGTGCCCGGGCCGGGCTCCCAGGTGACGAACGCCCGGGACGTCCCGCGGCGGCGCAGTTCCTCCGCGACGGCCTCGACGGCGAAGCGGCCGTAGCCCTTGGCCTGGTGGGCGGCATCGATGTTCAGGCGCCAGATGCCGGAGCGGACGTCGCAGGGATCGCGCTCGGGGTCCCAGGCTATGTCGAGGAAGGCCATGACGAACCCCACGACCGTGTCACCGTCGACGACGGCGCGGGGCCACGCGACCCCGCCGTGGACGTAGGCCTCGGCGAGGGATTTGACCACGGGGGAGACGAGGTGCTCCTGGTCGGGGCGGACCCGGACCGCGCAGACGGCGTCGAAGTTGGCGGCGGTGACGGGTTCCAGGCGCAGGGCAGAGGCGTTCATGATCGCAGCCTAGCGAGTCGGGGGGCCGGGCCCGCAGGCGTTTCCCAGCGGCCGCGCGGTGGTGGGGGAGGGCGCACCGGCCGCCGTCGTGAGTCGCCGCGGTGGGCGACCCGGCGGCCCTCGCCGGCTCCTTCACCGTGCCCCCCCGTCTCAGACCAGGACACGGCCCAGGTGAGGCAGCCGAGGGCCACGGTGCACAGCACGGCGCGCCAGCGGTTCGCGGCGACCCACCGCGACTCGAACACGCGGCGGACGGCCGCCCGGTCGGCGATCCGGTCGACCGGGCCCGCCTGCTCCAGGGTGTTGTTCAGCGGGATGTTGACGCGTCCGGTGACGCCGAGCGCGAGGACGTACGCGACGAGGGCGGCCCCCGTCGCCACGGTCGCCCCGGACCATCCGCCGCCGTCGGCGACCGTTGGTGATGGCCGTGTTGATGCGCTGCATGACCTTGATCAGGGTCCGGTCGTCGGAGCGGCAGATCGGTGAGGCGAGTCTTGCGGATTCCACGTTCGCTTCCCCCTGCTGATGGTCGAATCGTCGGCGGCCGGTGACGGCCGGCGGCAGCCGATCGTTCCACGTCACCGGGGGCCTCCGGTCGGGTTGTCCGCGCGCCGTGCGCGTTCGGTGAGATGGCGCCGCTCGGGCGCGCTGCTCGTGCGGCGAGCGGCTGCGCGGAAGGCGTCCGCGGCGGCCCGCTGCTCGCCCAGCAGCTCCAGCAGGTGGCCGCGGGTCGCGAGCAGCCGGTGGTGGCCGGCCATGCGCTGGTCCTGCTCCAGCCGCGCCAGCAGGTCGAGCCCGGCCGCTGGGCCGTGGACGGCGCCGACGGCGACCGCCCGGTTGAGGGTGACCATCGGGTTCGGACCGAACCGTTCCAGCAGCTCGTACAGGGCCAGGATCTGGGGCCAGTCGGTCGCGTCGGCGTCGCCGGCCTCGGCGTGCACGGCGGCGATGGCGGCTTGCACCTGGTACGGGCCCGGCTCGCCGCGCGGCAGCGTACGGGCGACGAGGTCCAGGCCCTCCGCCGTCAGGGCGCGGTCCCAGCGGCCGCGGTCCTGCTCGGCGAGCGGCACCAGCTCGCCGAGCGGGCCGGTGCGCGCCGGGCGGCGGGCGTCGGTGAGCAGCATCAGGGCGAGCAGGCCGGCCGTCTCGGCGTCGTCGGGCAGCAGGCGGTGCAGCATCCGGGTCAGCCGGATCGCCTCCGCGGACAGCTCGGGCGCCGTCAGGTCGGGGCCGCCGGTCGCGGTGTAACCCTCGTTGAAGACGAGGTACAGCACGTGCCGTACCTCGGCGAGCCGCTCGGCGCGCTCCGCGCCGCCCGGCGGCGGGGCCGGGGCCGCCGTGGACGCCTTGACGGTGTGCTTGGCGCGGCTGATGCGCTGGGCCATCGTCGTCTCGGGCACCAGGAACGCGGCCGCGATCTGCGCGGTGGTCAGGCCGCCCACCGCGCGCAGCGTCAGCGCGATGCGGCTCGCGGGCGACAGGTCCCGGTGGCAGCACAGGAAGAGCAGGGCGAGCGAGTCGTCCCGGTCCGCGCAGGCATCGGCGTCGGCGGCGGGCGCGAGCAGGGCGGCCTGCGGAGTGGCCAGGGCCAGCGCGTCTTCGCGGCGCCGGCGGGCCGCCTCGCTGCGCACCTCGTCCACGAGGCGGCGGGAGGCGACCGTTACCAGCCAGCCGCGCGGGTTGTCCGGCAGCCCCGTCTCCGGCCAGCGCGTCGCCGCGGCGAGCAGTGCCTCCTGCACGGCGTCCTCGCAGGTGTCGAAGGCGCCGCGGCCGTGGCGGCGGACGAGGGCCCCGAGGACCTGCGGCGCCAGTTCGCGCAGCAGGCCCTCGGTCGCGCGGGGGAGGGCGGGCAGGCGGGTCACAGGTCCGCCGCGGCCTCGTGCAGCACCGGCCACAGCTCCACGGGGTCCACATCGGCGAACGGCATGTCCGCGGCGATCCGCTGGGCCTCCTCCAGGCTTTCGCAGTCGAGCAGGTAGAAGCTGGCCACGTACTCCTTGGTCTCCAGGTACGGGCCGTCGGTGACCGCCGGGGCGCCGTTCTCGCGGCGTACGAGCTGGGCGGCGGCCGCGTCGGCGAGGCCGTAGGCGCCGATCAGGTGGCCGCTCTCGCGGTACTTGCGGTTGAACGCGTCCTGCCTGGCGATCGCCTCGGGCCAGGCCTCGGCGGGGAAGGAGTCCCACTTGGCCTGGTTGCCGTAGATCATCGCGACGTACTTCATGTCCGGGTGTCCTTCCCGTCGTGCGCGCCCCTTCGGCGTGCTCTCACCCTTCGGTCGGAGCGGCGCGAGGGGTCTCGACATCCGGCGGCGAAATTTCCTGAACTTTTTTCGCCGAGCCGCTGCGCCGGCCCCGATGATGATCAACTTAGGGCCGGGGGCCGCACCAGGCCACCCCCGGCGGCTTAGCCTGGGCTCCCGGACCGCCGGGTGAGGGGACGTGACGTGATCACAGGAGGCAGGGCGTGCTGACCGCACTGGACGGGGTGTACGGGGACCGCAGGGACGCGATCTGCGTCGCGGGGCGGACCGCCTCGTACGAGGAACTGCTCGCCGCGGCCCGGGTGGTGGCCGCCGACGTGGCCGGGGCGCCGGCGTTCGCGGTGACCGCGACGGCGTCGCTGGAGACGGTCGCCGCGGCGGTCGGCGGGCTGCTCGCGGGGGTGCCGTTCGTACCGCTGCCGCCGGATGCCGGGCCCGCGGAGCGGGAGCACATCCTGCGGGACTCCGGGGCGGTCGTCGTCGACGTGGACTTCGCGCGGCGTTCCCCGGGCTCCGCGACCCACACCGGCCCGCGCGGCGGGCCCGGGGATCCGGCGCTCGTGCTGTACACCTCCGGGACCACGGGCGCGCCCAAGGGCGTCGTCCTGACCGGCGAGGCGATCGCCGCCGACCTCGACGCCCTCGCCGACGCCTGGCAGTGGAGCGCGGAGGACACCCTCGTGCACGGGCTGCCGCTGTTCCACGTGCACGGACTGGTGCTCGGCGTGCTCGGAGCCCTGCGCACCGGCAGCCGTCTCGTGCACACCGGGCGGCCGACGCCCGAGGCGTACGCGGCGGCCGGAGGCAGCCTGTACTTCGGGGTGCCGACGGTGTGGTCCCGGATCGCGGCCGAGCCGGAGGCGGCCGGCGCGCTGTCCGGGGCGCGGCTGCTGGTGTCGGGCAGCGCGGCCCTGCCCGCGCCGGTCTTCCGGGACCTGGAGCGGCTGACCGGGCTGCGGCCCGTGGAACGCTACGGGATGACGGAGACGCTGATCACGGTGAGCGGGCGGGCCGGCGGAGAGGTGCACCCCGGGACGGTCGGCACGCCGCTGCCGGGCATCCGCACCCGGATCGCGGCCGAGCCGGGCGCGGAGATCGGGGAACTCCAGCTGACCGGGCCGACGCTGTTCCAGGGTTACCTGGGACGGCCGGAGGCCACGGCGGCGGCGTACACGGAGGACGGCTGGTTCCGTACCGGCGACATCGCGGCCGTCGACGCGGCGGACGGGGTGCACCGGATCGTGGGCCGGGCCTCCATCGACATGATCAAGTCGGGGGGCTACCGGATCGGCGCGGGGGAGATCGAGAACGCCCTGCTGGACCACCCGCGGGTGCGCGAGGCCGCGGTCGTGGGCGTCCCGGACACCGACCTCGGGCAACGGATCGTCGCGTTCGTCGTCGCCGAGGGGGTGACGGGAGCCGAACTGACGGACTTCGTCGCCGCGCACCTGTCGGTGCACAAGCGGCCGCGCGAGGTGCGGTTCGTCGCCTCGTTGCCGCGCAACGCCATGGGCAAGCCGCAGAAGAAGCTGCTGCTGGCGGGGGAGACCGGCGAGGGCGCGGCGCACTGAGCGGGGCGTGGTGGCCCGGGGCCGGCCGTCGCACGAGGCCGGCCCCGTGCGCTCACGTTGGCCCCGTGCGCTGGGCCTGCGCCGGGGCGGCGATGACGCCGAGGGCGCAGATGCGGCCGCCGGTGACGGTGAACGCCATGACCGACCGTGGACGGGCCGCCCCGATGACCAGCCGCACCCGCGACCCGTTGACCCGGGTCGGCGGGCGGGCCACCGAGGAGCGCCGGCCGAACGTGAGCGGCTGTGAAGCCACGGTCTCGGTGCCTTCGATGACCACGCGGGGCGGCGTGCCCGGTGCCGTCGTCGGACGCAGGAACACGTCCGGGTGGAGCACGGCGGCCAGCGCTTGGAAGCACCCGTCCCGGGAGGCGGCGAAGAACGTCTCGACGACGTCGCGCTGCAGCTGCGGGAACCCCGGCGGCGGGGCCGGCGGGGCAGCCGCCGTGCGGTCGCCGGGGTCCTGTCGAGGAACGGCGCCGTTCCGTCGACCGGCAGGTCGACCACGTCGTGCAGGAGGAACGTGGGCCGTTCGGCAGGGGAAGTCACTCGAACACCACCAGCAGCGCCAGTCCCACGAGCATGAGCACTTTCAGTGGTTCCGCGCGGCGGGCCCGCGCGAGCGGAGCATGTTCGGGCGGGCCCGTGCCGCGACGGTGGTGAGCCGGCAGGAGGGGTCTCGACCTCGCGGGTGTCGCTGCGGTCGAAACGCGGCCGGCATCCGGGATCGCCTTCTCGGCCCTCGGACCTCTGCGGGCTCCGCGGTCCCGCGGCCTCTGCGTGGGAGCCGAGCATGCGGGAGGCGGCCGCGCGCCTTCGCTCGGGGCCGCAGGAACGGGCCGCTCGGAAGCACGTCCAGCGGGAGGGCGGGCCGTGTGCGTACGGAGGGGACTCGACGCGTGCTGGGGTCCCGCTCGAGGCGCCCTCGGGGCCCGCGGTGGGGGAGGGAGCGGGGTCGGGGGCGGCGACCGGGTGCAGCGACCGTCCGATCGCTGGGTAGCTACCCGATCGCGGGGGTAAATCCCCAGGTCAGGTGGGGTGTTGGGCGGGTGCAGCGACCGAAGCGACCCGTGGTTCGGATATATGAAGACATTCCAGCGTGCGCGTGCGTGCGTCATAGATGGCGAACTTGAGTCGCTTCAGTCGCTATTCGGCTCGACGCAAGGCTCTGACCTGTGGTTTTTTCGAGCTACTGTGACAGCGACCGAAGGGTGGCCGGTCGCCGTTACCGGAGGTCTTCCCGTACCGCGGGCCATCCGCCGCGTGCCATGGGGCTTTTGGGGCTCATGGGGTTCAAGGGGTTCCTGTGGCGCCGACCTTCGCTAACGTATGTCCGTCATTGAGTCGCTTCAGTCGCTGACAGGGGATGGGAATGGCTTCTGAGCTGCTCGTTTCACCCAGCGACTCAAGGAAGTACGCCTTCCGACGGGAGGCCGTCGGTCGCTCTTTCGCCACTGCCCGCTGGTGCGCCGACCAGGGCTGGCCGGTCCACCCACTGGCCGCGGGCCGCAAGACGCCCGTGGCCAACTGCGGGGCCTGCCGTGCCCCGGGCCACGGCCATCGGGACTGCGGCTGCCTGCGGTCCGGTCGCTGGTGCCACGGCTTCCGGGCCGCCACCCTCGACCTCTCCCGGATCGTCCGCTGGTGGCAGACCGACCCCGGCCTCGGGGTCGGCGTCGCCTGCGGCTCCGCCGGCCTCGTCGTGATCGACATCGACGCGCACGAACGGCCCCTGCCGGACCGCAGCCGGCTCCTGCCGGGCATCCCGGTGCCCGACGAGGTCGACCTGACCGGCCTCGCCAACGGCTTCCACACCCTGGGCGTGCTGGCGGCCCTGCGCGGCGAGCAGCACCCGGCGCACGACACCGCCACCCTGCGCGTGCGCACCCCCTCGGGCGGGCTCCACGTCTGGTACCGGGCCCGGCGCGACCAGCGCTGGCAGTGCTCCACCGGCTCCGGCACCGGCCGCGCGCTGGCCTGGCAGGTCGACGTACGGGCGCACGGCGGCTACATCGTCGCCCCCGGCACGGTGACCGCGGCCGGCGCCTACACGCCCGTGGGCGGCGTACGCGGACCCGCGCCGCTGCCCGGCTGGCTGGCCCGCGAACTCGAGCGCACCGGGCACCTGCCGCCCGCCGACGTGCCCGCCCCGCGACCCGTACCTCCCAGGGCCCGGCAGGCCGTTGCCGCCGCCCTGGGCGGCGGCGGGGGCCGCGACGGCCACGATGGTGGTCCGGTCCGGGTCCTGTCCACGGTGCTCGCCGCGGTGGCCGACTGCGCCGCCGTATCGGAGGGGGCCGCGTTCTCCGAGAAGCTCAACCGTGCCGCGTACACCGCCGGCGGGCTGGTCGGCGCAGGGCTGCTCACCGAGGCCGAAGCCGCGCGGGCGCTCCGCGCCGCCGCCGAGTACGCCCGGCCGGGCCAGGAGCGGCGCTACGGTGCGATCATCAGCGGCGGTCTGGGCGCGGGCCTGCGCCGTCCGCTGACGCTCCGCGGGGGCCGCCGGTGACCCCCGATCAGGAGACGGGTCCCGTCATGGAGCCGGGCGGTTTCGACGCCCGGGCCGTCGCCGAGCAGATCCTCGCGCTGCAGGCCGCCCCGGCCGCCCCGGCCGCCCCGGCCGCGACAGCCGCGACGGTCCCGGCCGCCACGATCGCGGCCGTGCCGCCGGCCGTTCCCCCCGTTGCGGTGCAGGCGGCCCCTGCGGTGGTGTTCCCGACCGCCTCCGCGTCCCCGGCGGGCGTCGGGGGGACCGTCACGGCCCACGGGCTGCTGCCGGACACCCTGACCGACCGCGGGAACGCCAAACTGTTCGTCAAGCTGTACGCCGACGACTACCGGCACGTCCCCGGCCTCGGCTGGTACCGCTGGGACAGCACCCGCTGGCAGGTCGACGAGGACGACACCGTGCTCTGGGCGGCAGGGGACCTGGCCGAGTCCATCGCCACCACCGACCCGCAGGGCGTCCACACCCCCTCCGCCCTGAGCCAGCACCGCCGCCGCGCCCTCAGCACCAGCGGTATCAACGCGATGCTGGCCCAGGCCAAGTCGGCCCCTGGCATGATCCTCAACGCGGCCCGCCTGGACGCAGACCCGTACGCCCTGTGCACCCCGGGCGGCATCGTCGACCTGTACAACGGGCACCTGCGGGCCCCCGTCCCCGGCCGGGACTTCCACTCCCGCTCCACCACGGTGGCGCCCGAGGGGATCCCCACCCCCCGCTGGGACCGCTTCCTCACCGACACCTTCGGCGACGGGCCGGAGGGGGCGCAGATGAGGGGCTTCCTCCAGCTGCTGCTCGGCTACTCCATCACCGGCGACGTCGGCGGCCAGGTCATGCCCTTCCTGTTCGGCTCCGGCAAGAACGGCAAGTCCGTCCTGCTCGACGTGCTGATGAAGCTGCTCGGGGACTACGCGGACGCCGCGCCGCCCGGCTTCCTGATGGCCCGCCCGTACGAGGGCCACCCCACCGACCTCGCCGAACTGCACGGCCGCCGCGTCATCGTGTGCAGCGAGGTCAAGCCCGGCGACAAGTTCGACGAGGCCCGCGTCAAGCTCCTGACCGGCGGCGACCGGATCAAGGCCCGGCGCATGCGGCAGGACTTCTTCAGCTTCGAACCCACCCACAAGCTGTGGCTGCTGGGCAACCACCGCCCGGAGGTCGGCACCGGCGGCTTCGCGTTCTGGCGGCGCATGAGGCTGATCCCGTTCGAGCGCGTCGTCTCCGACGACCGCAAGATCGACAACCTGGCGGACATCCTGGTGACCGAGGAGGGCCCCGGCATCCTCAACTGGCTCATCCGGGGCGCCTGCCGCTACCTCGGCGGCGACAAGGACCTCACCGGGCCCGAACGCGTACGGATCGCGACGACCGCGTACGCGGAGACCGAGGACCACACCGGCCGGTTCCTCGGCGAGGCCTGCCGACTGGCACCCGACCTGCGGGCGGAGCAGGCGCAGCTCTACGCCGCCTACCGGGGGTGGTGCCAGAACGAGGGCGCCCCGCCCGTCTCCTCGCGGGGGTTCGCCGCCCGCGTCCGCGAAACGGTGGGGCTCGCGTCGCCCAAGGAGATGATCCTTTCCAACCAGCGCAAGTACTACCCGGGCATCGGCTTGCTCGCCCACGAGGAGACCGCATGAGCGCCCTCATCACCGAGGACGAGATCGTCCACGAGGTCGAACTCGTCTGGCTCGAGGACGTCAGCGGCCTCGACTACGTCCGGCAGAGCCTGGACCGGCTGCCGACCCGGCGCGGACGGCCCGCCTACCACCGCGACGGGCGCATGGTCGGCTACGCCCTGCTCGGGCCGGGGGCCAAGCCGTCCCGTTCTTCCGGTACCTTCCGGCGGCGGGTGTTCTGGCTGCTCCCGCACGACCGGGACAGCGCGCCCGACGGGCTGTACGCCACGGGGGCGCCCGCCGAGGCCGTGGACGCGCGCACACTGGCGCCGGGCAGCAAGGGCCGCAAGACCGAGCGGTCCGAGGGCGGACCCCGCTCATCGGCGCTGCAGCACGGCGGCCCACAGGCGTAGCGGGTATACCCCCCGACGGGCCGTTGCCCCTGCGGCGGGTGGGGCGGGGTGGAGCGGGCCGCCGTTACAAAAGAACCGTCCAACCGGTATATTTTTGGCCGTTGGCAGGTTCATGCCGTGGGGGAGACCGCTGCCCTGCCACGTTCGCGTGTGCCGGGGACGGCACGACAGGGGGACGCAGGGTGCAGGCGGATGTGGCGATCGTCGGGGGCGGGCCGGTCGGCCTGCTGCTCGCGGCCGAACTTGCCGGGTACGGGGTCGACACCGTGCTCCTCGAAGCACGGGCCGAGCCGTCCGAGCAGCCCAAGGCGACCACCTTGCACGCCCGAGCCGTGCAGGGCCTCGCCCGGCGCGGCCACCTGCCGCCCGACGCGTCCCCGTACACGGGCGGCAGCAGCCCCTTCCACTTCGCCGGCCTGCCCGGGCTCGTCATCACGGCCCCGACGGGCGAACCGGAGCCGATCCTCAAGCGCCCCCAAGTGGAGCTGGAACGGCTGTTCGAGCGTCGGGCCCGCGAGGCGGGCGCGCGGATCCTGCGCCGGCACCGGGTCACCGGGACCGGCCAGGACGGCGACGGGGTCACCGTCCGGGCGGAGGGGCCGCAGGGTCCCGTGACCGTCACCGCCCGGTACCTGGTCGGGGCGGACGGGGCGCGCAGCGCGGTCCGGGAGCAGGCGGGCATCGCCGCGGACACCCACGCGGCGACGGTGGCCGCGCTGGCGGGAACGGTCACGCTGCGGGAAGCCGGATCCCTGGCCGACGGCTGGCACCGCACGCCCCGCGGCTGGATCGTGGCCAGGACCGACCCGTCGGGCGGCACCCACGTCCGTACGCTCAGCTGCGCGGGCGCCCACGCCGACCGGCACCGGGAGCCCACCCTGGAGGAGCTGCGGCGGGAAGTGGCGTGGATCGCCGGGCGCGAGATCGCGATGGGGGAGCCCCGCTGGCTCAGCCGCTTCAGCGACTTCACGCGGCTGGCCCGCAGCTTCCGGGCCGGGCGGGTCTTCCTTGTGGGCGACGCGGCGCACGTGCACTTCCCGATCGGCGGCCAGGGCCTGAGCACCGGAGTGCAGGACGCCCTCAACCTGGGCTGGAAGCTCGCGCTCGCGGTGCGCGACGCGGCGGGCCCGGGCCTGCTCGACACCTACGACGCGGAGCGCCGGCCGGCGGCCCGGCGGGTCGTCGACAACACCCGGGCCCAGCTCGCGCTGATGCGGCCGGGGCCGGAACCGGACTCCCTGCGGGAAGTGTTCGCCGGCCTGCTGGGCACGGACCGGGACACCGGGTACCTCAGCGGAGTGGTCAGTGCCCAGGACACGGTGCTTCCTGACCACACCGGGTGTTCCACCGCCGGAACCGGAACGTTCCTGTACAACGCGGCGCTCAGCACGGAAGCCGGTCCGACCGATGTGATCGGGCTCCTGCAGGACGGCCGTCCGCTGCTCCTGCTCCTGGGCGACGAGGGGGACGGGCCCGTTGAAGGGGTCAGTGACCGGGAGGGGGTCCTGAACGTGGTCCGGGCCCTGCCCGCACCCGAACTGCCGTACCGTGCCCTGCTGGTGAGGCCCGACGGCTACGTCGCCTGGGCCGCGCCGGGCGGTGGCGGACTGGCCGCCGCCCTGTCCCTGTACTTCGCCGCGCGCGTGCGTGCGCACGGCCCGTGACGCGGGCGGCGGGCGCGGGCCCGCCGACGGCTCGGCCGGCGGTTCAGCTTGCGGTTCAGCTGGCGGCCGAGAGTTCCAGCTCGTCCAGCGCCTTCACGGCCTCGGCGTACACCGTGGCGCCCCGGGTGTCGGCGAGGTCGAGGGAGGCGAGGACGGAGGGCACCACCACGCTCGGGAGCAGGTGGCGCATCAGGGCGGAGACCCGGCTCACCAGGTCGCGGTAGTCGCAGACGGCCTGGGACATGGACTGGATTCCGGCGAACGAACCCACGATGACGTCGGCCGTCTCGGACGGGACGACATGGGGCAGCAGCTCGCCCTGGGCCTGTGCCCTGGCCAGCAGGTCGTTGCCGACCTCCGCCCAGCGCAGGAACGGGCCGCTGCGGTCGAGGCCGTCCGCCAGCTGGTCCATGGAGAGGCGGACCCCGGCGCGCACCATGGGATCGGTCTGGAGGCGGTACGCGTGCAGCATCACCACGTCCACGATCTCCTGCACCTTGGAGGCCCGGCCGGGGACGATCAGGCGCTGGTCCTGTTCGGCCAGCACGCCCTGGGCCAGGTCCTCCTTGGACTGGAAGTGGAAGTACAGGGCGCCCTTGGTCACGCCTGCCTCGGAGAGGATCTGGGAGATGGTGGCCGCTTGGTAACCGTTCTCCTCGAAGACCTTGGCCGCCGCCGCAAGGATCGTCCGCCGTGTGCGGATGGCTCGGACTTGCTCAGCCACGGTGCATCCCTCCGTTTCCCAGGGGTCTGTTGCATGTATCGACCAGTAAAAAAACCGCCCAGTTCGTATCTTACAGCGGGTAACTGTCCGCAGCCGATAACGGCCGAGAAATGAGTCAGGTTGGGAAGGAAGTCATGATTCTTGTCACCGGCGCCACCGGGACGATCGGCCGGGAGGTGATCCGTCGGCTTCCGTCTGACCTGGCGGTTCGCCTCATGGCCAGAGAGCCGGCCCGCGTCACGGGCGCTGCCGGGACGGCCGAGGTCGTGTACGGCGACTACGGCGATTCCCGGTCACTGGGGCGTGCCTTGAGAGGTGTGGGATCCGTGTTCCTGGTCACCAACCGGGTGGGGGAGGACGACGGGCACATCCTCCGGGCCGCGCGTGCGGCCGGTGTGCGCCGGGTGGTGAAGCTCTCCGCGGCGGCGGTCGCCGACGCCGGGGCGGATGACGCGATCACCCGGTGGCAACGCGTCAACGAGGACCTGCTGCGCGGTTCCGGACTGGAATGGACGCTGCTGCGGCCTCGCTCGTTCATGTCCAACACCCTCTCCTGGGCGGCCTCCGTCCGTACGGACGGGGTGGTACGGGCCCTGTACGGGGCATCGGCCAACTCCTGCGTGGACCCGCGGGACGTCGCCGAGGTGGCGGTACGGGCCCTCACGGAGGACGGGCACGCGGCCAGGACGTACGTGCTGACCGGGCCGGAGGCGATCACGGCGGTCGAGCAGACGCTCCAGCTCGCCGAGCTGCTGGACCGCCCGTTGCGGTACGAGGAACTGGAGGTGGAGAAGGCGCGCGCGGCGCTGCTGCGGCGCCATCCCCAGGAGCTCGTCGAGGCCCTGCTGGCCGGTGCGGAGCGGCAGCGCGAGGGGGCCAAGGCCGCGGTGGAGAACACCGTGCCCGAACTGCTCGGCCGTCCGGCCGGCACCTTCAGGGCCTGGGCGAGCGATCACCTGGGCAGTTTCGCACCGGAATGAGGTCGTGGCGCCGTGTCGGGGCCGCCGCGGGTCGTCAGTGCCCGTGCAGGCCCGCGCTGACGGTGGCGCTGAAGACGTGGACCCCGTCCTGTTGGGCGGTCACCAGGACGGTTTCCACGTCCTCGGTGGTGGCCCCGGGTATCCGGTAGGCCTCGATCATGCAGGGTGCGTCCAGCTCGACGTACCGCTTGAACTCGCTGGCGATGCTCAGCGGGAGGTACGAGGTGCGGCCCAGCTTGGCGGCCGTGGCCTGCCGGGCGGCCTCGAGGAGCACCATGCCGGGGACGTGGTCCACCGCGTGCTCGAAGAGGATGGGGTGGCGGGTGTCCACCCGCAGCTGCCAGCGGTCCGGTGCGGCCGTGGGGGACAGGACGACGTCCATGGGCGACATCCGGCCCACGCTCTGCGGGGCCGCCGGGCTGATGAGCGGGAGCTGGTACCAGTCGCCGCCGAGGGTGTGTTCGCCGCGCACCCGCTGGTACACGCCCGGTGCCATGCAGGAGAACGAACCGCCTCCGGTCGCGACGACGTCCCCCTCGCGCCAGAACACCACGTCGATCCGGAGCCCCGAGAGGTTCTTGCCGCGCCGCTTGATTTCCGAGCAGGTGACCTCGATCTGGAGGGTCGCGGGCGTCCATCCCACGCGCAGGTGCTGCGGACGCACCGTGAGGTCGAGGTCCCAGACGATGAACTGGTGGCCCAGCGGGACGTCGAACTCCGCGTGCCCGAGGAGGATCCCGATCTGGCGCACCGTCTCGCACCCGATGAGCGGGTCGTGGAAGCCACCCGCGACGGGGGTGAAGAAGCTGTGGCCGCGGGGCCACTGCGCGGTCATGGCGAAGTGGGTCTCGTCCACGCGCCGCCAGTCGGTGAGGAGGACCTCGGCCACGGAGGCCCGGTGCACCAGTTCCTTGGGAACGGTGACGGTTAGGGAAGGGAAGCGGAAGTCGTACGGCTTGGTGGTGAGAGCCGTGGCGTCCCCCGTCGGGCCGTCGTTGACCGTTGTGCGCTCAACTCGGAACGTGCTCGCAGACATTGATCCCCCATGGGCTGCGCTTGGCGCGAAGGCCATGGTGGGCCTTCGCTGTTGCCTCTGGCCGGGAAAGATACATACCAACCGGTTTAATTTCTAGTGGTAGTCGAGCCTCCGCTTCCATGGGGCGCGGAGACGTTTATTCCGATTTTGCCGTTTTCCCTGCTCAGAGGCCTCCAGTCAGCCTCGGACTGCTTCCGGTGGGCGTACCCAGAGTGACGCTTGGCAGCGACCAGCGGGGCCCCAGTGGCGCTTGAGTCCGATCGGCGGAACTGGCTCGCCGGTTCCTGCGCGCTCGCCGTCACCTTCGGTCGCAATCCGATGGCAGGTTCAGGCAAAAACCGCACAAGCGGTTTGTTATCGTTATCTGCCGGACCGGGGCTGCACGCGCGGGAGGGGCGCCCATGGCGACCGGCTCCCTCGCGGCGCTCCGCGGCACGCACACCGGCTCGCTCGCCCCCCGAGGCGGGCCCCACCTCGCAGACGGAGCAGTCGATGGTCAAGCAGGAGCGCGCTGCACGCACGCGCGAAGCCCTGATCCGGTCAGCAGCCGAGACGTTCGATCGGGAAGGCTTCACGGTGGCCTCGCTCACCACGATCAGTTCGCTGGCCGGTGTGAGCAACGGGGCCCTGCACTTCCACTTCGCGAGCAAGGTCGCTCTCGCGGACGCCGTGCAGGAGGCGGCGCTGGCCCGGCTGCTGGACATCGTCCACGTCGAGCGCCCCGCCGGGGGCGGTCGTGTGCAGCTCCTCGTGGACGTCACCCACGCGCTCGCCGCGGCGCTGCGCCGCGACGTGGTGCTGCGGGCGGGCTTCCGGCTGAGCGACGAGGCGTCCCGGCAGTCCCGGGTCGACCTGCGCGAGCGCTGGCGGCTGTGGGTCTACGGGGTGCTGGAGCAGGCCGGTGCGGAGGGGGAGCTGCGCCCGGAGGTGGCGGCCCAGGGGGTGGGGAGCACGGTGGTGGCCGCAACCGTCGGCTTCGAGGTGCTCGCGGTGCGGGACGACGAGTGGCTCTCGGCCTCCACCGTCACCCGCTTCTGGCACTTGCTGCTGCCCACCCTCGTGCCGGTGGCCCTCCTGGCCGACCTGGAGGCGGACGGCATCCGTTCTCGTTGAGGGACCGCGGTCTGCGCCCCGGGTCCAGTGCGCCTGTGCGCTCAGGACCCGGGGCGCTCGCATGTCCTGACTGAGGAAGACCTTCCGGTCTGTTTTCGGGGGTCTTTGCCGGATGTTGGAGGGGTGCGGGCTCGGCTTGGTTGGGCGTCCTGGCTCTAGCCTGAAGGCGAAAGCCCAGGTCAGGCCCCATGTGTGACAGTTTGTTAGGTGCTCTAAGCAATGAAACGGCCCGGTCGGTTTTGTATTGACAAACCGCCTGTCCTGTTTTTTACTGAGGCAAGCGAATCCACGGACAGGGGAGTACGGCGTGGACATCGAAGTACTGGGCGCACTGGCGGTTCGAGAGCAGGGGTTCTCCATCACGCCGACCGCCCCCAAACCGCGACAGGTTCTGGCGCTGCTCGCGCTCCATGCCGATCAGGTCGTTCCGGTCTCGGCCCTGATCGAGGAGCTGTGGGCGGGCACTCCGCCGCGCAGCGCCCGGACGACGCTGCAGACGTACGTGCTGCAGCTGCGGGGCCTCATCGCGACCGCGCTCGAGCGGAGCGGCGGCTCGGAAGGTCGGCGCACCGCCAAGGACGTGCTCGTCACACTGCCCGGCGGCTACCTGCTCGACAGCGGCGGCGGCACCAGTGACGTCCGCGAGTTCGACCGGCTCGCCGGCATGGGCTACCGCGCCATGGACGCGGGAGACTTCCCGGGCGCCGCACGGCAGTTGCGCGAGGCGCTCGCGCTGTGGTCCGGCAGGGCGTTCGCCGACGTACAGGGCGGCGCGCAGCTGGACATGGAGGCCCGGGCCCTGGAGGAGACCCGGCTGTGCGCGCTCGACCAGCGCATCGAGGCCGACCTGCGGATCGGGCGGCACCGGGAGATCATCGCCGAACTCACCGTGCTGGCCAGCCGCTACCGCACCCACGAGAACCTGCACGGCCAGTTCATGCTCGCCCTGCACCGCTCCGGTCGCCGCGGCGAAGCCCTCGACGTCTATCAGCGGCTGCGCACCACCCTGGTGCGCGAGCTGGGACTCGAACCCTCGGCGCCGCTGCGCAGGCTCCAGCGCTCCATCCTCATGGCCGGCCCCGAAGTCCCCGTGCGGGCCCCGGAGACGACCGGCGAGCACCTCGTCCACGTGGGCTGAGATGGGTGCGCGCGACACCGGGCCCGCGCTCGCGGGCCGTACGGCAGTCCGGCCAGACGCCCGGACCCGCGGCCGAGGGGGCGGCGCCGTGCAGGAGCGGTCGGAGCGGACCCGCCGCAAGCTGGTGCACGCGGGGGCGGAGATGTTCCGCCGCAACGGCTACGCCCACGCGACCCTCGGGGAGATCGCCGCTTCCGCCGGAGTGACCAAGGGAGCGCTGTACTTCCACTTCGCCTCCAAGGACGATCTGGCGGAGGCGGTCCAGCGGCACGGCTGCGCGCTGCTCGACGAGTCCGTGCGCGCACTGCGCGCATCCGGACTGTCCCCGCTGCGGACGCTGGTCGGAGCGACCCACTGGCTGGCCCGCAGCCTGCACGAGGAACCCGCGATCCCGGCCAGCTTCCGCATCACCAGGGAGTGCGCGGGCCTCCCGCAGCTCGTCATCGACTTCCACCAGTTCTGGCTCGCGGCCGTCTGCGGTCTGCTGCGGCAGGCCAGGGACGCGGGCGAACTGCCCGTGCAGGAGCGCTGGGACGGCGTCGAATCGCTGGTCGCCGCGGCCGCCTGCGGGATCGAGGCGATGGCAGGCACCGCCATGCCCCACTCCGAGCTCCAGCGGCGGGTGTCCGCGATGTGGGCGCTGCTGCTGCCGGTCCTGGTGCCCGGGGGAGCGGGGAAGGACCTCCCCGCCGGGGCGCCGGGGCCCGCACCGTGTGACCGAGTGCCACCGAAGGCCTGAAGGAGCCTCTGATGACGTATGGACATCCTGCGGACGTACTGACGGACCTCATCGGGGCGCTCGGTGAGGTCCTGCGGGTCAAGCCCGAGAAGATCGACCCCGATCAGACCTTCCAGTCCCTGGGGCTGGACTCGCTGCTGATGGTGGAGTTCGTCGCCGTCGTCAACACCCGGTACGGGCTCAGGGTGCGCCCGACCGACCTGTACGACCACCCCACCCCGGCGTCGTTCGCGCGGGAAGTCAAGCGGGCGGCGAGCAGCACGACGGCCGCACCGGCCGTTGCGGCCTCCGCCGTTGCGGCCCCGGCCGTCCCGGCTCCCGCCGTTGCCGCCCCGGCTGCCGCCGCCCCCAGGCCCGCCCCCGTGCCGCAGGCCGGCGCGGCGCCGCAGATCGCGGAAGTGCTGCGTGAGCACCTCGCGGCGATCCTGTGCTGCGACGTCCGCGACATCGACACCACCGCCGCGTTCCACGTGCTGGGCGTGGACTCCATCGTGGGCGCCGAGTTCATCGCGGTCGTCAACCGCACCTTCGGACTGAAGGAGCGGGCCGTGCTGCTCTACGAACACCCCAACCTCGCCGCGATGGCGGCCTACATCGCCGTGCGCACCGGGGCACCCGTGCAGTTCGGCGCGCCCGCCCGGACGCCCGGGCCCCCGCTCCGTCCGGTTTCCCGCCCGGCCGCCCGGCCCGCAGCCGCCTCCCGGCCGCTCCCGGCGCGCGACCTCGACGTCCTCCTGGACGCGGTCCGCGACGACCGGCTCACCGTCGACGAGGCACTGGTGCTGCTCGCCCGCCGCAGCTGAACCTGTCTTTTTTGCAGAAGGAGCGCGTCCACGTGGACGACAAGGAAGTCCTGACCCGGTTCAAGAACGGTCATCTGGACCGGGCCCAGGCGGCCGCGCTGCTGACCGGTGCCGCCGGCACCCTCACGGCGGGCGCCGCACCACAGGCCCCCGGCGCCGGCACCGGACCGGCACCCGAGGCCCTTCCGCTGCCGGGCAGCGGACCGGAACCGGTCGCGAGCGGGCCGTCCCCCGCCGCGGCCTCCCCGGCTCCCGGCCGGGCCGGCGCCGGGCCGGCCGAGCCGATCGCCGTCGTCGGGATCGCCGGCCGCTACCCCGACTCACCCGACCTCGCCTCCTTCTGGGACCTGATGTACACCGGGCACGGCGGCGACGCGCCGCCGCCGACCGGGCGGCCCGGTGACGAGCGGGGCCACTACCTGGAACGCGTACAGGACTTCGACCCCGGGTTCTTCGGGATCGACGCGCGCGAGGCCGCCCTCATGGACCCCCAGGAGCGGCTGTTCCTGGAGACGGCCTGGGAGGCCCTCGAGGACGCCGGATGCACCGGCGGCCGCCTCGACGCCCTCATCGCCCCGGACGGAACCCCCCGCAGCGTCGGTGTGTTCACCGCCGCCGGAACCGCCGACTACGTGCTGCTCGCAGCCCGGACCTGGACGTCCGAGCGGCAGCACCCGATGCCCCCCGGCGGCCACTGGAGCCTGCCCAACCGGTTCTCGACCCTGGTCGGCCTCACCGGCCCCAGCCAGTCGGTCGACACCGCCGAGTCCTCCGTGCTCGTCGCCGTGCACCTCGCCGTGGCCGCCCTGCGCGGTGGAGAGTGCGCCGCCGCGCTCGTGGGCGGCGTCCGGCTGCTGCTGCACCCGTCCAGCAGGCGCCCCGGCGCCGGCGAGGGCGTCGGCGCGCTGCTGCTCAAGCCGCTGGCGCGGGCCCTGGCCGACGGGGACACCGTCCGCTGCGTGATCCGCGGCAGCGCCGTCGGCCACGGCACGTCGGCCCCGACCGCCGCCGGACCGGGCCGCCGCTCCCCGCAGGCCCGAGGGACGGACGACGCGGACACGGCCCCCGCCGGGAACCACCCGGCAGAGGGGCCCGGGCAGCGGGTGCTGCGCGCCGCCCTGCGGGCGGCCGGCGTGGACGCCGAGTCCGTCGCCGTCCGCGAGGACGCCGAGTCCGTACGCGCACTCGTCGGCGGGGCAGGAGCCGCGACCGGGGCCGCGGCCCTCACCAGGGCCGTGCTCCAGCTGGGCCACCGGGTCCTGGTGCCGGGCCCCGGCCGGGCCCAGGCACAGACCTGGCAGAGCGGGGGAACGGCGCCCCGCAGGATCTCCGTCGGACTGTGCGGAGCGGGCGGCACGGCCGCACACGTGATCCTCGAGGAACACCTCCCCACCGCCGCGGCGGCGGAGCCCGCGGACCGGGACCCGGCCGCCGGCGAACTGTTCGTGCTGTCCGCGCCCACCCCCGCCCACCTGGTCGCCACCGCGCAGCGGTTCGCCGCCCTGCTGGCCGGGCCGGGCCCGCTGCCCGACCTCGCAGCGCTCGCCCGCGCCCTGCGCACCGGGCGGGCCGCCATGGACTGCCGGTTCGCGGCCGTCGTCGCGGACACCGTCGAACTGATGTGCGCCCTCGAACGGTTCGTGCAGGACGGCGGCCCGTGCAGCGACCTGCGGGACGGCGGCGCCGACCCCCTCGGCATGGGAGGCCTGCCCGAGACGGACCACTACCTCGCCGCGCTGTGGCGGGCCGGGCACCTGCACCAGCTCAAGGGCCTGTGGCTGGCCGGACTGGACGTCGACTGGGCCGCGCTCGAACGGGCCCACGGTGCGGGAGCCGTGGCCGTGCCGCTGCCCCCCTCCGCGTTCCTGCGCACCCCGCTGTGGCTTCCGGCCGCGGAGGCAGAGGAGGAGCAGGCGTGACCCCGCCGTCCACCGGCTCCACCGGGTCGGCGGAGAACGGGTCCGCCCCCGTCAACCTGTGGTTCTGCCCCAACGAGGACCTGGCCCCCGGCATCGCCGCCACCCTGGCCTCGTACTGGCTGGACGAGCACGAGCAGGAGGTGGCCGGCCGCTTCCTCTTCGAACGGGACCGCCGCCAGTACCTCGTCGCCCACGCCCTGGTGCGCCGGGTCCTGGCCCTGGAGACCGGAATCCCCGAGGCCGAGGCGGTCATCTGGCGCTCCTCGCGCGGGCGGCCGTTCCTCCAGACGCCCGCCGGCGGACTGCCGCGCGGCGCCAGCACCCTGGACTTCAACCTCTCCCACGCCCATGCCTACAACCTGCTGGGCGTCTCCCGGGGCCTGCGCATCGGGGTGGACGTCGAGCGCCTCGACCGCGGCGAACGCGGCCTGGACGCCATCGTCGTGACGTTCTCCCCCGAGGAGCAGGCGTGGATCGCCGACGCCGCGCCCGGACGCCCGCGCGACCGGCGCGCCCTGCGCGTCTGGACGCTGAAGGAGGCGTACTCCAAGGCCCGCGGCCTGGGACTCGGCCTGCCCTTCGACACCTTCGCCTTCACCCTGACCGAAGACCGGGGCGTGCTCTCCTTCCGGCCGCCCGCCGACGACTCGGCGGCCCGCTGGCGGTTCCTGGAGATCGAACCGGTGCCCGAGGTGCTCGCGGCGGTGGCCGTGGAGGTCGACGCCGACCCCCCGCCGGCCGTCCACCTGCACCACGGATTCCCCTGGGGGCGGGCGGCGCCGCGCCGCCTCGTCCTGCCGGAATTCGCCGGAGTGTGAGCCGGGGCCGGGAAACCGGCCCGGCATCCTTTTTCGTGGAAAGGCCGCCGGGCGCGGCCCGAATGCGGTGGGGCGGCGTGCGTACGGAATTCCGTACGCACGCCGCCCCACCGCATTCGGGCCGCGCCCGGCGTCGGCTACCCGAGGGGACCGGCGGCCTCCTGCGACAGGAGTGCGAAACGGCGTGCGAGTTCCTCCTGCTCACGGCCGATGGCGTCGATACGGGCCCGGAGCCGGACGATTTCCCGGCCCAGGTCCGATACGCCCGCCCCGGTGGCGGAGAGGGCGCCGACGGCCGGTGCCGGGGCGTACGGTCCGGCGGTGGCGACCGGCTCCGGTCCCGGAACGGGATCGGAGCCGAGGCCGGGATCCCGGTGCAGGATCGACTCCATCCGGGCCCGCAGGGAGGGCCCGGGCGCGATGCCGATCTCCGCCATCAGCCGCTGCCGCGCCCGCTCGTACACCCCGAGGGCCTCGGAGTGCCGGCCGCACCGGTACAGGGCGAGCATCAGCAGGTCGTAGAAGCGCTCCCGGGTGGGGTGGGCGACGGTCAGCCGCTCCAGCTCCTCGGTGATCTCCGCGTGCCGCGCGCCGCGCAGCCGTGCTTCGTAGAACGTCTCCAGTGCGGTCAGCCGGCCTTGCTCCAGCCGCTCGGCCTCCCGGGCGCAGATCGGGCCGCGCCCGCTGCCCTCCAGCGCCGGGCCGCGCCACAGCTCCAGGGCCCGGCGCAGCAGTTCGGCGGCGTGCGCGGGATCGGCGACGACCGCCGCCCGGCCCTGCTCCGAGAGCCGCTGGAAGCGTTGGGCGTCCGTGCTCGCGGGACCGAGCCGCAGCAGGTAGCCGAGGGGGTGCGTGACGATCCGGGGCCCGTCGTGGAGCCCGCCGGTGTCCGGCAGCAGCCGGCGCAGCCGGGCCACATGGGCCTGGAGGGCGTTCGCGGCGCGCACGGGCGGCCGGTCCCCCCACAGTTCGTCGACGAGCCGTTCGGTGGAGAGCGCCTCCCCGGCCCGGGCGACCAGGGACGCCAGCAGGGCGCGCTGCTTGGCGCCGGACGGCACCGTGCGGGCGCCCGACCGGTGGTCGTGCAGCTCGACGGGGCCCAGGACGCGGAAGTCCAGGCCGGAATTATCGTGACCGTCCCATTCCATGGGTGACTCCTCCCTGCGATCCGGTGGGAATCTCGGAAAGACCAGCCGAACTGGGCGTTCGATTACGCTCCGGCCATCATCCCCGAAGGAAATCTAGCAGTTCGTCCCGCGCGTGAAAGAGCCGCTGTTGGAGGCGCACTCGACAGGTACTAGAGGAATTCGGGATGCCGCCCTGGGTCCGGCTACTGTGCCGATTCGAAGGCTTGAAATCGATGGGAACTCGACCACTTGCGGAGGAAACCGTGAAGATTCAGGTTCTGGGTCCGTTGAGTGCCGAAGTCAACGGGGGCTCGATTGTTCCGACGGCCGGCAAGCCGCGCCAGATCCTGGCGCTGCTGGCGCTCTACCCGGGGCGGGTGATGCCCGTCCCGACCCTGATGGAGGAGGTCTGGGGCACGGACCTGCCGCAGAGCGCGCTCACCACCCTGCAGACCTACATACTCCAGCTGCGCAGGAGACTCGGCACCGCCATGGGGCCGGGCGCCCCGAACGGGGCCAAGGAGGTGCTGGCCACGCGGCACGGCGGCTATCTGCTCCAGATCGCCCCGGAGAGCGTGGACGTGCACGAGTACGAGCGGCTGGTGGCCGACGGGCAGAGCGCCTTCGACGCCGGTCGGGACGAGGAGGCGGCCACCAGCCTGCGCCGCGCCCTCGCCCTCTGGCAGGGCCCGGCCCTGGTCGACGTACGCGTGGGACCCATCCTCGAGATAGAGGTCATGCGCCTGGAGGAGAGCCGGCTGGTGACCGTCGAGCGACGCATCGACGCGGACCTGCGGCTCGGCCGGCACACCGAGCTCCTCGCCGAGCTCACCGAGCTGATCGCCCGGCACCCGCAGCACGAGGGCCTGCACTCGCAGGCGATGGTGGCGCTCTACCGCTCCGGCCGCCAGGCCACTGCGCTCGACGTCTACCGCCGGCTGCGGCTGCGCCTCATCGAAGAGCTCGGTGTCGAGCCCTCGCCGCAGCTCCAGCGCCTGCACCAGGCGATGCTGACGGTCGATCCGGCGCTGGACGTGGTGGCGGGGCCGCGCCGCGGCTCCACGTTCGACCTGTACGCGGCCTGAGCTGCGTCGCCCCCTGCGGACCGAGGCCACCGGCCGCGGTCCGCAGCGGCATGCCCGGCTCCGGCATCCGCTCCACCGGACCTCCACCGGACCTCGAGCGGACTTCGAGCGGGGCTGGGCAGGGTGGGGTGGATACGGCGGGCGAGGAGAAGGACGAGGCATGGCACGGGAACAGGACGTGCGGCTGGTGTGCTTCGCACACGCGGGAGCCGGGGTCTCGGCCTTCCACCGCTGGAGCGGGTTGCTCGGCCCCGGTGTCGCCCCCGAGCCGCGGCTGCTGCCCGGCCGGGACGGGCGGCGCCGTGAAGCACGGGTCACCACCCGCGCCGCGCTCCTCGCAGACCTGCACGACCTGTTCGGTGACCGGCCGGCCGGACCGTACGTCCTGTACGGGCACAGCCTCGGCGGGCTGATCGCCTACACCCTCACCCGCGCCCTGCACGCGGCCGGGCTGCCGCTGCCCGCGCTGCTGGCCGTCGGCGCCCTCCCGCCGCCCGACGCACCCGGGGAGCCGGCCTTCCCCGCCGACGCACCCGACGACGAACTGCACCGCAGGACGCAGGACATCGACGGTCTGCCGGCCGGCGCCGGCCCCGACCTGTGGCGGCGCTTCGTGCTGCCCGTGCTCCGCGACGACCTGCGGCTGGCCGCCGACCTGCGGGCCGCCGCGCTGGACCCGGACACCGGTGGCCCGGTGCCCGTTCCGGTGCTGGCCGTCGCGGGGGCCGAGGACCCGGTGGGACCGGCCGAACCGCTCCGCGGCTGGAGCCGCTGGACCACGGAGCGGTTCGAACTGCGCACCGTGCCCGGCGGGCACTTCTTCGTACGCGACCGCGCACTGCCGGAACTGCTCGGGCGGGCCTGCCGGATGGTGGGGCGGTCTGGGCGGTGAGGGGAGCGGTCATCACCGGCATCGGCGTGGTCACCCCGGGCGGCGGCGGCACCAGGGGCTTCTGGTCGCTGCTGACCTCCGGACGCTCGGCCACCCGCCCGGTCACTTCCTTCGACGCGCGGCCGCTGTGCTCGCGCATCGCCGCCGAGGTCGACTTCGACCCGGCCGAGCACGGGCTGGCCGCCCCGGCGGCCGCCGGGCTCGCCCGCGTCACCCAGTTCGCGCTCGCCGCGGCCCGCGAGGCGCTCGCCGACAGCGGAACGGCGGCCTCGCTCGACCCGCTGCGCACCGCGGTCGCGCTCGGCACGGCGCTCGGCTGCGCCGCCGAACTGAGCGTGGAGTACGCCGTGGCCAGCCACGTCGGCGGCCGCTGGCTGGTCGACCACACCCTGGCCGTACCCCACCTGTACGACTACGTGGTGCCCGCTTCGCTGGCCGCCGACGTGGCCCGGGACGTGGGCGCGCAGGGGCCCGTCGCGCTCGTCGCCAGCGGCTGCACCGCGGGCCTGGACTCGCTCGGACACGGCGCCGACCTGATCCGTGAGGGCAGCGCCGACATCGTGCTCGCCGGAGCCGCCGAAGCCCCGCTCGCCCCCGTCACCATGGCCTGCTGCGACACCGTGCGCATCACCTCCCGCCGCAACGCGGAACCGCGGAGTGCGGCACGGCCGTTCGACCGCGCCCGCGACGGCTTCGTGCTCGGCGAGGCAGCGGCCGTCCTGGTCCTCGAGGAACGGGAGCGGGCCCGCAGCCGCGGCGCCCGGATCTACGCGGAGGTCTCCGGCCACGCGAGCCGCGCCCGAGGCGGGGGGAACATGACCGGGCTCAGCGCCGACGGCGCGGAACTGGCCGAGGCCATCGTGGCGGCGCTCGACCAGGCCGGCGTGGACCCGTCCGCCGTCGGACACGTCAGTGCGCACGGCTCGGGTACCCGGCAGGGCGACCGGCACGAGACCGCGGCCGTCAAGCGGGCCCTCGGCCCGCACGCCCACCGCGTGCCCGTCAGCGCGATCTCCTCGATGACCGGCTACCCCCTCGGTGCGACCGGCGCCCTCCAGGCCGCCGCGGGGGCCCTGACGATCGCGTACGGGACCGTGCCGCCCACGGCGAACCTGCAGGTGGCCGACCCCGAGTGCGATCTCGACCACGTCCCCGGAGCCGTCCGGGAACAGGACACGGACTCGGTGCTGGTCCTGGGAAGCGGGTTCGGCGGCTTCCAGAGCGCACTGGTGCTGACCCGCCCGGAGCGCCCGTGACCCGCCCGGAGCGCTCCTGACGCGGCGGGGCGCTCCTGACCCGGCGGGTGCTCCGGATCCCGCGGGGCGCTCCGGGCAGGGTCCTCTCGTTCCGGCACGCCCTTCCGGCCCGTGCGGCCGGCTCGAACCGTGCGGCTGGTTCGGCCCGAGCGACTGGTTCGGCCCGTGCGGGCGGCTCCGCCCTCGGGGCCGGTTCCGGGGGGTCGGCCCGGCGGTGGGTGCGGCCGGGCCGGTGCGCCCCGTACGGCTGTCAGCGGAAGCGCTCACGGGGGTGGTCGGCGACGTCGGTCAACATCCCGGTGTAGTCGGCGCCCAGCTGTCGGATCCGGGCCTCGGAGAACAGGGCCGAGTCGAACGTGACCGCAAAGCGCGCCGTCTGACCGTCGTGCCGGAGCAGCAAGGCGAGCGGCCGGGCCGCGGGGCCCGGACAGATGGCGAAGGGCTCGGCCCGCAGCCGCCCGCCCCACGGCACGGCCCCCCAGCGGGAGCCACCGGCCGGCGGCGCGTCGACGCCGCCGAACTGCACGTGGCCCAGCTGCTCCACCAGGCCCGGGCGACGCATCTGCGCGGCCACCGGCTCCAGCGGGATCCCGTGGTGGGCGAAGTCCCAGGCGCTGGTGAGCCGGACCTGGTCGACGACCTCGCCGAAGGACGGCGTGCCCGTCAGGTCGGTCCGCTGCACCACCGCCTCGGACAGCCGGGCCAGCATCGGCGGCTCCCCGGCCCGCCCGCGCTCCGGCACCGGAACCCGCACGCACACGTCCCGCTGCCCCGACCAGCAGGCCAGCAGCAGCTGGAAGGCGGTGAGGCCCACCACCTGCACGCTCGTGCCGTGCCGCCGGGCGGCTTCCGCGATCTTGGCGACCAGCTCCGGCGGCAGCGGGAACGACAGCGTCCGCGCGATGCCCGCGGTGTGCTCCGCGCCGCCCGGCGGGGCCAGGTCCCAGGGCAGGACCGCCGGTTCCGCGCCGCTCAGCCGCCGCCGCCAGTACCGGGTGCTCTCGGCGTCGTGGCCCTCTGCCGACCGCTGCCGCTGCCAGGCGGCGACGTCGGCATACTGGGCTGCCGGCCGGTCCGGCAGCACACCGCGGTAGGCGGCGGCGAGTTCGGCGACGAGCAGCTCCAGCGCGGCGCTGTCGGCGATCAGGTGGTGCAGGACGAAGACGGCCACGTGGTCGCCCGGCCCGCGGCGCAGCAGGCGCAGCCGGGCCAGCGGCCCGCGGGCCAGATCGAACGCAAGCTCCCGCTCCGCGGCGATCGCCTTGGCCACCTGCGACGGCAGGACCTCCGCCAGTGAGACCGGCAGGGGCCACTGCGGCTCTCCCGACACCACCTGCGTCAGGACGCCCCCGTGCATGCGGTAGCCGCTGCGCAGCGTCTCGTGCCGGTTCGAGACCGTTCGCCACGCGGCCGCCAGGGCCGGCACGTCCAGCCGCCCGGTCAGCCGGAGGGCCCCCAGCACCACCGGTGGGGCGGTCCGGTCCGCGAGCCCGGACCACAGGGCCTCCTGGCTCGGCGAGGCCGCGAAGTGCCGGGGGCCCCGCACGGCGGGCCGGGGCAGCAGCGGGACCCCACCGGGGCCCGGGTCGGGGTCCGCTCCGCGCGCAGGGCCCGGGGCCGCCGCCAGCGGGGCCCGGGCGCGGCTCCCGTCCTCGAGTACCGTCGTCATCGGTTCCACACCTTCCCGGCGATCAGGGGCCCAGCGGGGCTCGTCGGTGTCATCGCGCTCCCCTCACGGGATCGCCGTTCTCGGATGGTGCGAACGGTAGGCCGTGCGGCGCGTGTCGGGCCGGTTTCTCGAGCGTCCGTCCGTCGCCCGTGTGGTGGCTGTCGACCCCGACGGCCGGGGCGGGCCCGCGGCGGGCCCTGGCGGCTGCCGGCCGGGCTCCGGCGTGCGTCCGGGGCCCGTCCCCTGGTGGTGCTTGAGCACCCTTCGACGCCGCTTCGAGTGCGGGTGCCGACGGTGGTAGCCGGCCCGCGGTCGCGCCGTCGCCGCCGCGTGCGAGGAGCCCGCCCGGGCCCCCCACCCCGCCCGACCAGTGAGGAACGAGCCGTGCCGCGCTTCACGTACCCCGAACTGCCGCTGGACGCCCTGCTGCGCCGGGCCGCCGTCCGCGACCCCGCCGGCTGCGCCGTCCGGACCGCCGCGGACGAAGTCTCCTTCGCCGAACTCGACGACCGGGCCGACCGGTACGCGGCCTACCTCCGGCACCGAATCGGCCGGCGGGGGGCCCGCGTCGGCGTCGCGAACGTCCTCGACGCGGACTTCGCCGCCGCCTACTACGGCACGGTGCGCAGCGGCAACACCGTCGTCCTGATCAACCCGCTGATCAAGGAGGCGGGCCTGGTGCACGTGTGCGCCACCGCCGAGGTCGAGGTCGCCCTGGTGCCGCGGGAGACGGCCGAACTGCTCGTCAAGGCGCGCGAGCAGCTGCCGTCCCTCGCCGAGATCGTCGTGACCGACGCGCCCGACGGGGTGGTGCCCGCGGACACCCTGCCGCTGGCCGTCGCCCTGGCACAGGCGCCCACCGCGGCCCACGATCCCGGCAGGGCCGGGGCCGAGCCCGCCGACCTGGACGCCGACGCCTGCATACAGTTCACGACGGGCACCACAGGCCTGCCCCGCGGAGTGCGGCTCAGCCACCGCAACCTGGTGGCCAACGCCGCCCAGACGGCCCGGGCCCACGGCCTCGGCAGCGACAGCGTGACCCTCAACCACCTGCCGCTCTACCACGTCATGCACCTGAACTCGGCCGTGTTCGCGGGCGCCCGCCAGGTGCTGTGCACCGACCCGGCACCGCAGGCCGCGCTCGCCCTGGCCGCCCGTACGGGGGCCACGCACTTCTACGGGCTGCCTGCCCGGCTGCACCGGCTCGCCGGAGCCGTCGGTGCCGGGGGGCAGGGCGCCGGCGGCCCCGCGCGGCCGGCCGGGCTGCAGCTCCGGGCCGTGCTGTCCGGGGGCACCGCGCTGGCCCCCGCCGTCGCCCGCACGCTGCGGGACTGGCTCGGCGTCCCCGTCGTCCAGGGCTACGGGATGGCCGAACTCTCCCCGCTGGCCCACAGCCAGGACCCCGCGAGCCCCGTGAGCGGCTCGGTCGGCACCCCCGTGCCGGGCACCGAGTGCCGGATCGTCGACCTCGTCTCCCGGGGGCCGGTCGACGTGTACGGCACCGGCGAGGTCCAGGTCCGCGGACCCCAGCTGATGAGCGGCTACCTCGGCGACGCCAGCCGGGCGGGCGTCGACGCCGACGGCTGGTTCTCCACCGGGGACGTCGGCTACGTCAACCAGGACGGCGCCCTGTTCCTCGTCGACCGGATCGGGGACGTCTTCAAGTACGACAACGAGCTCGTCTCCCCGACCGCCGTCGAGCGGATCCTCGCCGAGGACCCGCGCGTCGCGGACTGCATCGTCGTCGGGTGGCCCGACCCGGTCCACGGGGCGCTGGTGTGGGCCGGGATCGTGCTGCGCGATCCGACCACGCCGGAACCGGCGGACGTGCTCGAGGCGATCGTGACGCGGGCCAACGAGCGGCTGGCGCCGTTCGAGCAGATCCGCCGCGTCGAGATCGTCGACTCCGTGCCCCGTACGCCCGTCGGCAAGCCGGAGCGCCGGGCCCTGCGCCGGACCGTCCACGCCAAGGCGGCGGCCGAAGCCGCCGCGTGACCCCCAACCCACCCGATCGAGGAGCGACAACCGTGGTGACTCCCGCCCCCCAGCCGATGTCCGAGCCCGCCCAGGTCCTCGTCGTCGGCGCCGGCCCGGTCGGTCTGACGGCCGCCCACGAACTGGCCCGCAGGGGCCTGAGGGTGCGGCTGATCGACGGCGCCGAGGGACCCGCCCGCACGAGCCGCGCCGTGGCCGTGCACCCGCGCACCCTGGAGACCTTCGACCAGATGGGCGTCGTGGGGCCGGTGGTCGAGGCCGGGCGCTGCAACCGCGCGTTCACGATGTTCGCGCGGGGCCGCAAACTGGTGCGACTGGAGGCCGACTACGCCACCATGCCCACCCGCTACCCGTACACCGTCATCATCGAGCAGACCAGCACCGAGGCGGTGCTGCGCGAGGCCCTGGCCCGGCTCGGCGTCCGTATCGAATGGGGCGTCCGGCTCACCGGCCTCGAACAGGACGGATCCGGCGTGCGGGCCCGCCTGGAACGGGCCGACGGCACCCGGGAGGAGTACGAGGTCCCCTGGCTGGTCGGTTGCGACGGCGGACACAGCACGGTCCGCAAGCAGCTCGGGCTGCCGCTCATCGGCGAGTCCAGCGAGACCTGGGAACTGGCCGACGCGCAGGTGACCACCGACCTCCCCCCGGACACCATCTACTGGGTGCACACGGGCCGGCAGGCCCTGATGATGGTCCCGTACCGGCAGGACGGGCACTGGCGGCTGCTGGACACCGCACCCCGCGGACCCGGCGAGGCCGCCCCCGAGAGCCGCTTCGGAGCCAAGCTCAGCGCGGGGCTCGGGCAGCCGGTGAGCGTGGGGGACCCCCGGTGGACCTCCGTCTTCACCTTCCAGCAGCGCATGGTGCCGCGGATGCACGAGGGCCGCTGCTTCGTGGCGGGCGACGCCGCCCACGTGCACAGCCCCGCCTCAGGCCAGGGCATGAACACCGGCATCCAGGAGGCCTACAACCTGGCGTGGAAACTCGCCCAGGTCGCACAGGGCCAGGCCGGAAGGGAACTGCTCGCCACCTACGGCGAAGAGCGCGTGCCGATCGGCAAGATGCTGCTGGACAGCACCCGCAAGGCCACCTTCCTGGTCCAGTTCAAGAACGTCATGGCCGGGCTGATGCTGCCCCTGGTCTTCGGCGTCGTGCGCAGGGTCCCTCCGCTGCGCCGGGCCATCCAGCGCAAGGTGCTCGGCGGCATGTCCGGGCTGCGCCTGGCCTACCCGCGCAGTTCCCTCACCACCTCGGGCCTCGGCGGAGGCATCCCGGCCGGCAGCCGCGCCGCCGCCGCTGCCGCGCGCTGCCCCGGCGACCCGGGCGGGGAGGCGCTCAGGGAGGAACTGCGCGACCCCCGATGGTCGCTGCTGTACGCCGCGGGCGGCCCGCACGGGGCCCGGACCTCGGCCGCCGCCGCTGCCGCCGAGCACGCCGCCTGGCTGTCGGTGCGGACCGTCGGCGGGACGCCCGGCGACGGCCCTGGGCATCTGCCCGACCTGGACGGTCGACTGCGGGAGGCGCTGGCCCTCCGGCCCGGTGGCTGGGTGCTGATCCGGCCCGACGGGTACTTCGCCGCCGGTGGCACCTTGCTGGGCGACTGGGTCCTGGAGAGGGCTATGGTCCCGCTGGGCCGGCAAACAGGCCCTGCGGAGCCCGCGGCGCGGCCGGTGCTCGCCGGGGTGCGCTGAACCGCGGCCCGGCGCGGGCGCGCCGCGCCGCCCGGCAATCGGCTGCTGATCAGCAGCCGATCAGCAGCCGATCAGCAGCCGATCAGCGAGGACAGCCGCGCGGACACCGTCCGCATCACCGCGTCCTGGTGGTCACTCAGGTAGAAGTGCCCCCCGGAGAAGACCTCCGAGCGGAAGCCGCCCGTGGTGTGCCGCTCCCAGGCGAGGGCCTCCTCGACGGTGACCTTGGGGTCGACGTCCCCGGTGAGCGCCGTGATCGGGCAGCGGACGGTGGCACCGGGCTCGTGGACGTGCGTCTCCACCGCCCGGTAGTCGCCGCGGATCGTCGGCAGCAGGACGGCCCGCATCTCGGGATCGTCCAGCAGCTCGGTGCCCGCGGCGTCGTGGGACTTGATCTCGGCGACCAGCTCGGCGTCGCCGGCCAGGTGCCAGCGTTCGCTGCGGCTGGTCGAGGGCGCCCTGCGTCCCGACACGAACAGCTCGACGGGCCCGTCACCGCGCGCCTCCAGACGCCGGGCGACCTCGAAGCCGGTCACGGCTCCCATGCTGTGGCCGAAGACGGCCAGCGGCTTGTCCCGGTAGCCCGAGAGCGCCTCGGTGATCATGTCGGCGAGCGTGGCGATGTCCCCGACGAGCGGCTCCAGTCGCCGGTCCTGGCGGCCCGGGTACTGCGCGGCCAGCACCTCGACGGAGGGCGGGAGGGCCTTGGCGAAGGGGAAGTAGAAGCTGGCGGACCCACCGGCGTGCGGCAGGCAGAGCAGCCGCACGTCCGCCCCGGGGGCGGGAGTGAAGGCGCGGAACCACTCCGCACCGCTGTCGTGCCCGTTCATGGATTCCCGCTCCCTGCTGTAGACGACCGGGTTCCAGGGTGCAGGGCCCGCCGACCGGGCGGAACCCGGGACCGGCCGGTGCGGACCCGCCCTCGAAGGAACGTCGACCGGCCTTCCGGCGCGCTTCCGGCGGCCCCGCCGGGCGGACGGCCGCGGGCAGCGGCCGCACCCTGCACGGCGCCGGGCGCGCGGCGGTCCGGAACCCCTCGAAATCCCTTCGAGGAGTCGAGGCGGGTTCAAGCGGTCCTCCGGTCGATCCCGGCAATCTCAAGAGCAAAGGCGAGAGAAGGTTGAGCCGATGACGGGTGAGCGAGTGCATCGCAGGACGTACGCGGTGGACGTGGCGGCGCCGGCAGGCGTCGTCTACGGGCTGATCGCCGACACCACCCAGTGGCCGCTGTTGGTGCCGTCGAGCATCCACGTCGAACGGCTCGACTTCGACGGCGTCCAGGACCGGTTCCAGATGTGGGCCACGGCCAACGGGACCGTGAAGTCCTGGCTGTCGCGGCGCACGCTGGACGCGCAGGCCCGCCGCATCGACTTCCACCAGGAGGTTCCCGCGGCGCCCGCCCTGGCCCTGGGCGGCCGCTGGACGGTCGAGCCGCGGGGCGCCGGGCACTGCCGGCTGACCCTGGACCACGAGTTCACGGTCGACGGGGACCGGCCCGAGGACGCCTCCTGGGTGGAGCGGGCCACGGACACCAACAGCCGTGCCGAACTGGCGCAGCTCAAGGAGACCGCCGAGCGGTGGACACGGCTGGACGCCCTGCTGCTGAACGTCGAGGAGTCCGTCCGCCTCAAGGGCCCGGCCGAACTCGTCTACGACTTCCTCTGCGGCATCGCCGACTGGCCAGGCCGCGTCCCGCACGTCGTTCGCGCCGACGTCACCGAGGAGCAGCCCGGCGTGCAACGGGTCCGCGTGGACACGGTGTCCGGGGACGGTCCGGCGGTGCAGACCTCCGAGGCGGTGCGGATCTGTTTCCCGCACGCGCTGCGGATCGTCCACAAGCACACCAGGACGCCGTTGCTACTGGAAGCCCATACCGGGGAATGGTCGGTGATCCCCGACGAGAGGGGCGTGACGGCCGTCGCCCAGCACAGCGTGCTGCTGCGCGAGGAGGCCGTCGAGCCGGTCCTGGGCCGGGGCACCGGCATCGAGGAGGCCCGTGACCACGTACGGGAACTCCTCGGCCGGCAGAGCAGTTCCGTCCTGGACCTCGCCAAGCGGCACGCGGAATCCGCTATTCGAATCCTGTGAACCGGGAGTTGATCGACCCGTCATGACCACCTCCCTGCTCGAGCCGGACGCCGCGCACGCCCCGCCCGCCACGACCGCCGCCTCCCACGAGGCGGCGGCACTGCGCCGTGCCGCCCGGCTCGAGGCCCTCCTCGGCGACCCGCACGACCCCGCCAACCCGCACGGCATCGCCGCACTGTGCGCCGCCGACTCGCGCGGTGAACCGCCGGCCGCGACGGAAGAGCTCCTGACCGGGACCGGGCTCGCGACCGAGTTCGTGCCGGCCGAGTTCGGCGGCCGCCTCACCCGCGCCGACCTGCTCGCCAAGGTGCTGCGCCCGGTGTTCCGCCGGGACCTGGCCCTCGGCTTCGGCTTCGGCATCACCTCGCTCTTCGCGACCGCCGCCGTCTGGGCCGCGGGCAGCGCGCAGCAGCGGGAGCGCACCGCGCAGCTGCTGCTCGGCGGCGGCCGGGCCTCGATCGTCCACCACGAACTCGCCCACGCCAACGCGATCCTGCGCGACGAGCTCGTCGCCACCCCGCAGCCGGGCGGCGGTCTCACCCTCGACGGCCGCAAGGACGTGATCATGAACGCGTCGCGGGCGGGCGCCTACGTCGTCTACGCCCGTACCGCGCCCGAACGCGGCCCGCGCAGCCACTCCGTCCTGCTCCTCGACCCCGCGGAGCTGCCCGCCGGAGGCGTCCGCCGACTGCCCCGCATCGCCACCCCCGGCATGCGCGGGGGCCTGTTCTCCGGCCTGGAGTTCACGCACTGCCCCGTCCCGGACGACGCCCTGGTCGGCCGTCCCGGCGAAGGGGTCGCCCTGGCCCTGCGCACCTTCCAGGTCAACCGCTGCCTGATCCCCGGCGTCGCCGTGGCCGCCGCCGACACCGTGCTGCGTTCGGCCGTGCACGCCGCGTCCACCGGACGCACGGGACCCGTCGCACGGCGCTGGCACAAGCCGCTCGCCGGGGTCTTCGCCGACATCCTGGCCTGCGACAGCATGGCCACGGTCGCGCTGCGCGCGCTCAGCCTGCTGCCCCAGTGCGCCGACATCCTGGCCGCCGCCGTCAAGTACGTGGTGCCGGACCTGCTGCGGGAGAGCCTGGAGGAACTGGCCACCGTCCTCGGCGCGCACGGCTACGAGCACGGCAGCCCGCAGTACGGATCCCTCGACAAGCTCATGCGGGACCTGCCCGTCGCCGGTCTCGGCCACGCGGGCACGGCCGCCTGCCACGCCGTCATCGTCCCCCAGCTGCGCTCCCTCGCCGAACACTCCTGGTTCCGCGCCGAGGAGCCGCCGCACGAGCTGTTCCGCAGCGGGGCCGCCCTGCCCGTGCTCGACTACCGGCTGCTCGGCGTCGCCGGCGGGGAGGACTTCCTGTCCGCCTCGCTCATCGGCTCGGCCCGGCGCCTCGCCGGCACCCGCGGCGTCGGCGGCGAGATGGCCCTCCTCGGCGAACTCGCCGAGGGCTTCGTCAACGAACTGCGGGCCCTGCACGCCCGGTGCGCGGCCCTGCCCACCGACCGGGCCTCGCTGGCGGACCCGGCCGTCGTGGTCCTCAGCGACCGGTACGCCGTGCTCCAGGCAGCGGCCGCAGTCCTCGGCGTCTGGGAGGGGCAGGACGGCTCCGACCCCTTCCTCGCCGAGCCCGCCTGGGCCCTGCTCGCGCTGTCCCGGCTCGCCGCACGCCTGGGCATGGCCGCACCCGAGCTGCCCGCCAGCTGTCTCCAGCAGGTGCTGGACGAACTCGTCCGCCGCTACCGCTCCGGCCTCAGTTGCGACCTCGACGGCAATGGGCTCAGCCAATGACGCCGCCCGTCCACCTCCCCGGCCCCGCCGGCCCCTGGGACGCGGTCGCCGCGAACCTCGAACGCGACGGCAGCGCCGTCGTGTCCGCGACCTGGGGCGAATGGCTGACCGCGGCGCTCTCGAACCCCGGGCTGCGCCGACTGCTCGGCCGCGACTGGCAGCGCTACCGGCGGACCGGGGACGCCGCGACCCGCTACCGCTTCGTCACCTCCCGCATGGTCGTGAAGTACACGGCCGCCGCGGTCTTGAAGACGGACCCGGCCGAGCTCGACCTCGCGTACAAAATCGGTGGAAGGCCCTACATCCGCGGATTCGACCAGATCGACGTGAGCCTGAGCCACGCCGACGACCTCATCGTGGCCGGTGTCAGCAGGACCGGACGGATCGGCGTCGACACCGAGCCCGCCGGCCGCAGGATGTCCTTCGAACTGCTGCACGGGCAGATGTGCACCCCCGCTGAGCAGGCGGAGCTCAAGCACATGTCCCAGGACCGCCAGACCTTCGAGCTGCTGCGGCTGTGGACCCTGAAAGAGGCCTACACCAAGGCGCTCGGGCAGGGACTGCGGCTCGGGTTCACCCAGTTCGGCTTCGGTCTGGAGAGCGGCGACCTGATCGCCCCCGACGGCTCCCCGGCCTCCCGCGGCGAATGGTCCTTCGAGACCCACCCGGTGCTCGGCGGCCGCTACCTGGTGAGTGTGGCCTGCCACGACACGGGTCTGGACGCCGCCCGCGACACCGCCGTCCACACCATGCTCGACGAGGGCTTCATGGGGGCCGTGGAGGCGGGCCTGGCGGGCGGATGAGGCGCCAGGGCGCGGGCGTGTCAGCGCCGTGTCAGCGCCGCGTGGCCGTCGTCTGCATACTCGTCACCCTTCCATGCCCGTACCCAGCCGACCGAGGAGGCAACGGATGGCCGCGCCCGTGCAGGTGATCGTCACTCCCGGCCCGCCGCCCTCGCTCGACCTGCACGGTCCGCTCACACCCCGTGCCCTGGAGGCGGCGCTCGCGGTGCTGCCGCCGTGCACCCCGACGCTGAAACGGCACACCGCGACGCACCACACGCTCCAGCTGCCCCCTCCGCCCTACCCCGCGGGCACCCTCGCGGACCTGCTGGCCGTGCCGCAGCCCGAGGGCGCGACCCCCGTACCGGCCACCGCTCCCGCGGCGCGCGCCGCGGGCGGTGGGCACGGTGCGTCCGGTCGCCGCGGGCCGGCCGGTGGTCCCGGTGATCCAGGCGGATCCGGCGATCCCTGTGCTCCCGGCGCGTACGGCGATGCCGGTGCGTGCGGTGCGGACGACGGCCGTGCGCCCGGAGCGGGCGCGACCGCGCCCGCCCGGTCGGGTGCGGCCCCCGTGCGGGGACCCCTCGCCGACCCCCGCCACGGCACCGGACGGCAGCGGGTCGAACCGGCCCTCCCCGCCGCCCCGCTCCAGCGGGACGTCCTCCTCGACGCGCTGGCCCGCCCCGGTGCGGGACTCCACGTCGGGCAGGTGCACTGGCGCTGGCACGGCCCCCTGGACACCGACCGGTTCACCGCCGCCTGGGAGTCGGTCGCCGGCCGCGAAGCGGTGCTGCGGGCCTGCCTGGCCCGGCCCGAACGTGATGTCGGCCCGCAGATCGCCGTCCGGTCGCACGCCGTCCCCGAGATCCGCCGCCACCGCGCCGGCACCGCCGACTGGTACGCCCTGCTGGCCGCGGAGCGGGTCCGCCCCTTCGACCTGCGCCACCCCGGACCGCTGCGCATCGCCCTGCTCGACGAACCCCCGACCGGCGACGGCACCCCCTCCACCCGGATCCTGGTCACCTACCACCAGGCCCTGCTGGACCGCCGCAGCGTCCGCATCCTGCTGGGTGCCTTCCAGCGGGCCTACCTCGCCGACGGGCGGGCGCCCGGCGGGCAGCGCCGACCCGACGTCCGCGACCACCTGCAGTGGGTGCGCCGCCAGGACCTCGGGCCCGCCCGCGCGTTCTGGACTCAGGCCGCACCCGTACCCGGCGTCGCGACCCTGCCCGCCCACCCGGCCGGGCGCACCACCGGCCGGCTCGGACACGGCCGTACCCGGCAGACCCTCACCCCCTTCGAGGCGACGCGGCTGCGCGACTGGGCCGCCGAACGGGGCGCCACCGAGAGCACCGCACTGCACGCGGCCTGGGCGCTCCAGCTCTACCGGCCGGCCGTCGGTCCCGTACCGGGCCCGCGTTCCGTCGCCTTCGCCGTCAGCGTCTCCGGTCGCGGCATCCCGCTCCAGGGGGTCGAGGCGTTGCCGGCCCCGTTGCGCAACCCGCTGCCCGTGCACCTCGTCGTCGACCCGGCCACGACCGTGCCCGGGCTGCTGGCGGAGCTGACCGGGCAGGCGCTGGACGCCGCCGCCTACGAATGGGTGTCGACCGGGCAGATCCGGGCGTGGGCCGGCGCCTCCCGCCGCGAGGACCCGCTCACCGAGACCCTGCTCGTGTTCGAACCCCCGGCGTCCGCCGCGACCGGCCGGCCCGGCCGAGCGGGCCACGGGGAGGGCGCCCACCGCGAGGAGCTCGCCGCCGAAGGCATCCGAATGGGATCCGCGGAGGCCGTCGACCCGATCACCGGCGTGCCGTTCACCCTCACCGCCCGACACGAGCCGGACGGCTCGCTCGTGCTCTCCTCCGTGTACGACCGCACCCGCTTCTCCGACGAGGCGGCCGAGCTGGTCCTCGCGCAGACCGCGACCCTGTTGCGCGAACTCCCCGCCGCCGTCGGCCCGTCCACGACCGTCGCCGAGGCCTTAAACCTCCTCTCCGGCGCCCGCGTGCCCCTGGCCACCGCCGGCCGGCCCGCCGTGCTGCAGCCGCTGGGAGAAGCCGCCCATCCGGGCGCCGGCACGGTCTGCCTGATCCCCCCGCCGGGCGCACCGGAGGACTGCTACGCGCGGGCCGCCCGCCTGTACCCGGGGCCGGAGGCGCTCGCCACGCTGACCGGGCCGGCCGACGCCGCCGACTTCCTGACCGCGCTGCGCCCGGCACTCGCGACCGGGGAGCCCCTCGTCCTGGGCGGCTTCTCCGGAGCGGGCGCCCTCGCCTGCGAGATCGCCGAGCGGATCGCCGCGCACGGCTGGTACCCGCCGCTCGTCGTGATCGCGGGGACGGCCGACGGCGGGCCGGACTCGGCCCGCAGCCTCACCCGGGCCCTGACCACGGCAGCCGCCCGGACCGGCTGAGCGGCCCGCCGGCCGCCGGAACACCGGCGTTCGAGCCGGGCTCCAGGCACCGGCCCGACGCTGGGACGCCGAAAGCACACCGTCCGAGCACAGTCGAGGAGAGTCCGTTGGAAAGCCTGCGGGAGCGCGCTACGGAACTCGCGGCGATACGGGCCCTGGCCCAGGCCGGTCCCGGTGACCGGGCGACCGCCGCCCAGCACGCCAAGGGCAAGCTGACCGCCCGCGAGCGGATCGGGCTGCTCTTCGACGAGGGCTCGTTCCACGAGATCGAAGGGCTGCGCCGGCACCGGGCCTCGGGCTTCGGCCTCGAGGACAAGAAGCCCTACACCGACGGGGTGGTGACGGGCTGGGGCAGGGTCGACGGCCGCACCGTCTTCGTCTACGCACACGACTTCCGCATCTTCGGCGGCGCGCTGGGCGAGGCCCACGCCGAGAAGATCCACAAGCTGATGGACCTGGCCGAGGCCGCCGGCGCGCCGATCGTCGGGCTGTGTGACGGCGCCGGCGCCCGTATTCAGGAAGGCGTCACGGCCCTCGCCGGGTACGGCGGCATCTTCCGGCGCAACGTCCGCAACTCCGGGGTGATCCCGCAGATCTCGGTCATCATGGGCCCGTGCGCCGGCGGTGCCGCGTACTCCCCGGCGCTCACCGACTTCGTGTTCATGGTCCGCGGCACGTCCCAGATGTTCATCACCGGCCCCGACGTGGTCCAGGCCGTCACGGGCGAAGCGGTGACCATGGAGCACCTCGGCGGCGCCGACAGCCACGGCCTGGTCTCCGGCGTGGCCTCGTTCGTCCACGACGACGAGCGCAGCTGCCTGGAGGACGTCCGGCACCTGCTGTCCCTGCTGCCGTCGAACAACCGCGAACTGGCCCCGGCCGGCGACCAGGACGATCCGGCCGACCGCCGCAACGACGCGCTGCTGGACCTCGTCCCGGCGCGTCCCGCCCAGGGCTACGACATCCGCGAGGTGATCGAGGAGATCGTCGACCACGGCGACTACTTCGAGGTCCACGGTCAGTGGGCGCAGAACGTGGTGTGCGCGCTGGCGCGGCTGGGCGGTCGGCTGGTGGGCGTGGTGGCGAACCAGCCGGCGCACCTGGCGGGCGTCCTGGACATCGAGGCCTCGGAGAAGGCCGCCCGGTTCGTGCAGTTCTGCGACGCGTTCTCCGTTCCGCTGGTCACCCTCATCGACGTGCCCGGGTTCCTGCCGGGCGTGGACCAGGAGCACCGGGGGATCATCCGCCACGGTGCCAAGCTGTTGTACGCGTACTGCAACGCGACGGTGCCGCGGATCAGCCTGGTCCTGCGCAAGGCGTACGGCGGCGCGTACATCGTGATGGACTCGCGTTCGATCGGTGCGGACGTCGCGTTGGCGTGGCCGTCGAACGAGATCGCGGTGATGGGAGCGGAGGGTGCGGCGAACGTGATCTTCCGGCGGGAGATCGCGGCTTCCGAGGACCCGGACGCGACCCGGGCGCAGCGGATCGAGCAGTACCGGTCGGAGCTGATGCACCCGTACTACGCGGCCGAACGCGGCCTGGTGGACGACGTCATCGACCCGGCCGAGACCCGTTCCCGGCTGATCGCCACGCTGGAGATGCTCAGTTCCAAGGACGCGCCGCAGCCGAGCCGCAAGCACGGCAACCTGCCCCTGTAGGACGCAGCACGCGCACGCAGCACGCGCACGCAGCACGCGCACGCAGCACGCGCACGAGGCACGCGGCACGCAGAACACGACACCGCAGGGGGAGCCGGGACGGGGATCGCCCGTCCCGGCTCCTCGCGCGCCCGCGCCCGCCGGCCGGATCGCGCCCGGCGGGTGCGGCTCCGCTGCTCCGGGTCGCCGGGGGGAGGCGGCCCGGAAGCCGGGGTCAGCCGGTGGTGCGGAAGGCGCGCTGGTACCAGAACAGCGGCCGGCCCGAACCGGCCAGTCGGACCTCCAGCACCCGACCGACCAGCAGGTCGTGGTCGCCGAGGGTGATGCGGTCCGCGAGCGCGCAGCGCAGCGCGAGCGCGTCGGGGACGTGGGGAAGCAGGCCCGGACTGTCCGGCCACTCCTCCAGCGGGGCTCCGGCGAACCGGTCGACCCCGCGCGCGGCGAACCGGTCCGCGAGGTCCCGGTGCTCGTCCCCGAGCACGTTGATCACGAACTCGGGCACCTGCGTCAGCGGCCGGTGGCAGCTGGAGGCGTGGGCGATGCCGACCAGCACGAGCGGAGGGTCCAGCGACACCGAAGTGACCGCGCTGGCGGTGAACCCCCAGGGCCGCCCGTCCTCGTCCCGGGTCGTGACCACGGTCAGCGGCGCCGGGAGCCGCGACATGGCCTCCCTGAAGGTCGCTCCGTCGACGGCGGGCCGCTTCTCTTGCAGTGGGGTCGGCATGCGTGCTCCGTTCGGGATGGGGGTCGGCGGGAGGCCGGGTGGCGCCTCGCCGGCGCGGGCCCTGCCGCCGGGGACGGCCCCGCCGGGCCGTTGCGGCCCGCAGGCCGAGGCCCGGGACGTGGTTGGTGCCGACTGCGATCGGCGCGGTGGCTGCCGGCCCGTGGCCGGGCCGGTGCGGTCCTCAGGGACGTGGGGCGGCCGCAGCCTCTCAGGATCCACTCGAATCACGCTCGAAACCGCCGGGCCGGCGCTCCACCGGGACACGACGGCCCGTTGACGCCCCGCGGCACCGTGGACCGGCAGTCCGCTCCCCGCGGCCCGATCGGGCCGCGGCGCCCCGCGAACGCTCCTGCCGCCGAAACCGAGACACCACGACCCGCAGGGAGCGCCCGGCCGTGACCGCAGCAGCCGTGACCACGAGGCCCATGACGCCTCCCACGCCAGGGAGATCCGGGGCACGGCAGCGGCCACGGTGTTGCGGCCGGGCTGACCCGTGCGGGCGTCCCCGGACGCACCAGGCGCAGCCTGCCCCTGCCGACCGCCGCCCGCCGGACCCTTGCGCACGGCCGGCCGGCACCCCGTCGACGCACTCGTGCTGCTGTGCGCCGCGGCGGCCCTCGCCCTGACCGCCGCCGAGGACACCGACGCCCCTGCGCTCACGGTCGTCGGGCCCGCTGGACCGGTCGGCGTCCCCGCCTGCCACCGGCCCGGTGGTCGGCGGGGACGGTACGGCCGGCGCCCTGCTCCGGCGCGTCCGCGCAGAGCTGCTCGCAGCCCGGCCCGCCACGCCCCGCGCCGGCACCCTCACCGTCGCCGCGGGCACCGCACCCGCCGCCCCGGACGGCGAGGCGCTGCTGCTCACCCCGGACGGCACCGGCGCGCACCGCACCCTGCACGCGGACGTGGACACCGCGTGCCGCGCGCCCTGGTTCGCGGACACCGTCCTGCGCGTCGTCGCCCACCTGTTGGCCCGGCTCGGCGACCCGGACCGCGAGCTCTCCGCCGTCGAGCCGGCCGACCCCGCCGACCGGCAGCGGGTCAAGGAGTGGAGCCGGGACGGGTTCTGGCCGCCGGCCACCCCGGGAACCCTGCTCGACCGCCTCGAACGCGGAGCGCCGGCGCACCCGCCGACCGGGTGCCCCTCACCGCTGCCGGGAGGACGGACCGCGGGGCCCTGGTGCGCGCGGGCGGGCGCGGCGGCCGGGTACGAGGTCGGAGCGGGGCGAGCAGGTGCCGCGCGGCCGGACCGGGCGCCTCGTGCCCGATCCGGACCGCCCCGGCGCCCACCTCGATCCGGCCGAGGCCGAACCGCTGCTGCTGGCCCACCCCGCGGTGCGCTGCGCCGGGCCGGGCGAGCCGCCGACCCTCCCCGCCCACGTCACCCTGCACCCGGGGCGCGCCGTGACCGCCGCCGAGCTGCACGCCCTGCTGCGCCGGGCGCTGCCGCAGTGCCCGGCCCCGGCGACGGTCCACCTCGCGCAGTGCGGGACCCGCACGGTCCCGCACGCCGGGGCGGACCCGGTCGTGTTCGCCGCCCGCGAGGCGCTGCGCGCCGGGTTCGGCGGGGTCACCGGCGCGTGGGCCGCACCGGTCCACCGGGACACCCGACCGCCGTCGTGCACGCATCTTCAAGCGGTCCTCCAGACCGGGCGGCGAGGCTCGCAGCACTGGCCGTTCAGTGACGGAAGTCCGCGCCGGCCCGGGCCTGGAGGAGAGACAGTGAGGGATTGCCGATGAGACGGGTGGTCATCACCGGTATCGGGGTCGTCGCCCCGGGAGCGACCGGCACCGAGGCGTACTGGGAGCTGCTCACCGCCGGCCGTACCGCCACCCGGGCCATCACCCTGTTCGACGCGTCCTCCTACCGGTCCCGGATCGCCGCCGAGGCGGACTTCGACCCCGCGGCCCACGGATTCGCCGCCGAGGAGGTCGCGCGCCTGGACCGCGCCGCGCTGTTCGCGCTGACCAGCGCCCGCGAGGCGATCGCCGACAGCGGTGTCGCCGACGGCCTCGACCCGCTGCGCACCGGCGTCAGCCTCGGCAGCGCCGTGGGCTGCACCACCGGACTCGACACCGAGTACGCGGCCGTCAGCGCCGGCGGCACCCGGTGGCACGTCGACCACACCAAGGCCGTCGCCCACCTCTACGACTACTTCACCCCCGGCTCGCTGGCCGCCGAAGTGGCCCGCGACAGCGGCGCGCAGGGCCCCGTCGCGCTCGTCTCCACCGGGTGCACCTCCGGCCTCGACTCCATCGGCCACGCCGTCGAGCTGATCCGCGAGGGCACCGCCGACGTGATGGTCACCGGCGCCACCGAGGCCCCGATCTCCCCGATCACCGTGGCCTGCTTCGACGCGATCCGCGCCACCTCGGCCCGCAACGACGACCCGGCGACCGCCTCCCGCCCCTTCGACCGCACCCGGAACGGCTTCGTCCTCGGCGAGGGCGCGGCCGTCCTGGTCCTGGAGGAACTCGACCGGGCCCGTCGGCGCGGCGCCCGCGTCTACGCCGAGGTCTCCGGCTTCGCCAGCCGCAGCAACGCCTACCACATGACCGGGTTGCGCTCCGACGGAGCCGAGATGGCCCAGGCCATCACCGCCGCGCTCGCCGAGGCCCGCCTGGACGCCTCCGCCGTCGACTACGTCAGCGCGCACGGCTCGGGCACCAAGCAGAACGACAAGCACGAGACCGCGGCCTTCAAGCGGAGCCTGGGACAGCGCGCCTACGAGGTGCCCGTCAGCTCCATCAAGTCGATGATCGGGCACTCGCTCGGTGCCATCGGCTCACTGGAGGTGGTGGCCAGCGCCCTGGCCATCGCGCACAACACCGTGCCGCCCACCGCCAACCTGCACGAGGCCGACCCGGACTGCGACCTGGACTACGTCCCGCTCACCGCCCGCGAGCACCGCACCGACGCCGTCCTCAGCGTCGGCAGCGGATTCGGCGGGTTCCAGAGCGCCATGGTCCTCAACCGCCCGAGTCTGAAGGAAGCCGCATGACCGCCGCCACCCCCGACCCGTCCGGCGCCCCGGCCGGGGCCGCCACCGCCGTCTTCACCGGCGTCGGCGTCACCGCCCCCAACGGGCTGGGCGCCCGGGCCTGGTGGGACGCCGTCCTGCGCGGCGAGAGCGGGATCCGCCCGCTGACCCGCTTCGACGCGAGCGGCTACCCCGTACGGCTGGCCGGCGAGGTCCCCGGCTTCGTCGACGAGGACCACATCCCCAGTCGGCTGCTGCCGCAGACCGACCGCGTCACCCGGCTCTCGCTCGCCGCCGCCAAGGAGGCCCTCGACGACGCGGGCGCCGACCCCGCACAGCTGCCCGAGTTCGGCGCGGGCGTGGTCACCGCCGCCTCCGCCGGCGGCTTCGAGTTCGGCCAGCGCGAGCTGGAGGCGCTGTGGAGCAAGGGCGGCCAGTACGTCAGCGCCTACCAGTCCTTCGCCTGGTTCTACGCCGTCAACTCCGGCCAGATATCCATCCGGCACGGGCTGCGCGGTCCCAGCGGCGTCATGGTCACCGAAGGGGCCGGCGGGCTGGACGCCGTCGCCCAGGCCCGCCGCCAGCTGCGCAAGGGCGCCTCCCTGATGGTGACCGGCGCCGTCGACGCCGGGATCTGCCCCTGGGGCTGGGCCGCGCACCTGGCCGAGGGCAGCATGAGCCCGGTCCCCGACCCGGCCCGCGCCTACCTGCCCTTCGACGCCGACGCCTCGGGCCACGTCATCGGCGAGGGCGGCGCCCTGCTGGTCCTGGAGGACGGGGCGGCGGCCCGAGCCCGCGGCGCCCGCGTCTACGGTTCCTTCGCCGGCCACGCATCCACCTTCGACGGCCCCGACACGCCCCGGCTCGCCGACGCGGCCCGGCTGGCCCTCGCCGACGCCGGAGTGGCCCCCGGCGACGTCGACGTCGTCTTCGCCGACGCCGCGGGCGAGCGCACCGCAGACCGCGCCGAAGCCGAGGCGATCACCGCCCTGTTCGGCCCGCGCGGCGTCCCCGTCACCGCCCCCAAGTCCATGACCGGCCGCCTGCTGTCCGGCGGGGCCTCCCTCGACCTCGCGGCCGCCCTCTTCAGCCTCCGCGACCAGGTGATCCCGCCGACCACCGGCACCACCGCACCCGCCGACGACTGCCCCGTCGACCTGGTCACCGGCGCCCCCCGGACCGGCACCGCCCTGCGCACCGCCCTGGTGCTGGCCCGCGGCAGGGGCGGCTTCAACGCCGCCGCCGTGGTCCGCGCCGCCTGACGCCGCCCCCCACCCCGAATCCGAACCGCCAAGAGGAGACCCCATGGAGCGCCTGGAGCTGACCGACCTGACCCGAGTGCTGCGCGAGTGCGCCGGCGAGGAAGAGGGCGTGGACCTGGACGGCGACGTCCTGGACGTGCTCTTCCTCGACCTCGGCTACGACTCGCTGGCCCTGCTCCAGACCACCGGGCAGATCGAACGCGACTACGACATCACGCTCGACGAAGAGGCCGTCGACGAGGCCGAGACCCCCCGCCAGTACCTCGAACTGGTCAACCGGGTGCTCTCCGCCCGCGTGTCCGCCTGACCCGGCCGCCCGGCCCGCCGTCCGCCCCGCGCCGCCGCCGGGGCCGGGCCCGCCGGCGGGCCCGGCCCCTTCCCGCCCCCTCACGGAGGAGAACCGACATGCACCGCATCCAGGAGGACACCGCCACGGAGATCGCGGACGGGGTCTACGCATACGTCCAGGGCGACGGCGGCTGGTGCCTGAACAACGCGGGCCTGGTCGTCGGCGCGAACGGGCACGGCCTGCTCGTCGACACCGTCGCCACCGAGCAGCGCGCCCGGGACCTGCGCGAGGAGGTGCTGCGGATCGCCCCGCAGCCCCCGCGCGCCCTGGTCAACACCCACTTCCACGGGGACCACACCTTCGGCAACTACCTCTTCCCCGAGGCCGTGGTCATCGCCCACGAGCAGACCCGGGCCATGATGGACCTGGCCGGGCTGCACCTGACCGACCTGTGGCCGGACGTGTGCTGGGGGAACCTGGAGATCGCGCTCCCCGACATCACGTACCGCGACCACATGACCCTGCACATCGGCGGCGTACGGGCCGAACTGCTGCACCTGGGGCCGGCCGCGCACACCACCAACGACACCGCCGTGTGGCTGCCGGAGCAGCGGGTGCTGTTCGCGGGCGACCTGCTGATGTCGAACGCCGCCCCGTTCTGCCTGATGGGGTCCGTCTCGGGCTCCCTCGGCGCGATGCGACGGCTGCGCGCCCTCGGTGCCGAGACCGTCGTCCCCGGCCACGGCCCGGTCGGCGGCCCGGAACTCATAGACGCCAACGAGTCCTACTTCCGCTGGATCGCCGAGCTCGCCCAGGACGGCTTCGCATCCGGCATGACCCCGCTCGAACTCGCCGCCGAGGTCGGCTGGGGCCCCTTCGCGGGGCTGCTCGACGCGGAGCGCCTCGTACCGAACCTGCACCGGGCGTACGCCGAGCTGGCCGGGGCGGCCCCCGGCGACCCGCTCGACGTGGGCGCCCTCTTCCGGGAGATGTCCGAGTTCAACGGCGGCCTGCCCGCCTGCCACGCCTGATCGGCGCCGCCCCTCAGGGCAGGTCGTCGCGGGTGACCCGGCGCGAGGCCACCCGCAGCGCTCCCCCGGAGCGGACGAGGACGTCCTCGCACACGCAGACCCGGTGCACCCGGGAGCTGCCGCCGACCGCGGACTCGTAGACGATCGCGTACGACCGGACGGCGACCGCGCCGTCCGCTCGCTCGGCGACGTCGAACATTCCCATGAAGTGGCGGTGGCGCAGCCCGGCCTGCGCGAGCTGCGCGGCGGAGCGGTCGCAGGCGGCCGCCAGGGCCGCCCGGCCGCGAGCCGGCTCCGGCAGCGTCGGCACGTCGAAGAGGGCGTCCTCGGTGAACGTCCCGGCCCAACCCTCGGCCTCCCCGAGGTCCAGCAACTGCATCTGACGGGCGTAGAACTGCTGGACCTCGGCGTAGAGGGCGCCGAAGGCGACGCCGGCCTGCTGCCCGATGCCGATACCTGCCTGGATGGTCATGTGGCACTCCGTTCGTCTGTACCGCCACCCTCCCCGGCCCGGGTCGAGCCGGCTTCGAGGACTCCTCGGGCCGGCCGGCCGGACCACCGGCCCTCGAGTGCCGTTCGGGCGGACGTCGAGCCGTCCGGGTCACGGTCGGTGCACCAATGCCGTTCGGGAGGAAAACCGATGACGACAGAGACGAAGCCCGTGGCCCTGGTCACCGGCGGCACGAGCGGGATCGGACTCGCCGTGGTCCGCGACCTCGCGCGCCGCGGCCACCGCGTCTTCCTCTGCGCCCGCACCGGGCCGCAGGTCGAGCAGACCGTGGCCGACCTGCGCGCCGAGGGCCTGGAGGTCGCGGGCACCGCCGCCGACGTCCGCGACCCCGCGTCCGTCAAGGCGCTCGTCGCCGCCGCCGTCGAGGCCTTCGGACCGATCTCCGTGCTCGTCAACAACGCCGGCCGCAGCGGCGGCGGCCCGACCGCGGACGTCACCGACGAGCTCTGGTACGACGTCATCGCCACCAACCTGCACAGCGTCTTCCTGATGACCCGGGAGGTGCTCAAGAACGGCGGGCTGGAGGGCGTCGCGGGCGGGCGGATCATCAACATCGCCTCCACCGCGGGCAAGCAGGGCGTCGTCCTCGGCGCCCCGTACTCGGCCTCCAAACACGGTGTCGTCGGCTTCACCAAGGCCCTCGGCAACGAGCTCGCCCCCACCGGCATCACCGTCAACGCGGTCTGCCCGGGCTACGTCGAGACCCCGATGGCCCAGCGCGTGCGCTCCGGCTACGCCGCCGCGTACGACACCACCGAGGAGGCGATCATGCAGAAGTTCACCGCGAAGATCCCGCTCGGCCGCTACTCCACCCCCGAGGAGGTGGCCGGCCTCGTCGGCTACCTGACCACGGACACCGCTTCGTCCATCACCTCGCAGGCGCTCAACGTCTGCGGCGGCCTCGGCAACTTCTGATCCGGAAAGCAGGGATTCCACGATGTCCGCTGAGCGCGTGCACCGCACGACGCACGAGGTGACGATCGACGCACCCGCCGGTGTCGTCTACGGCCTCCTCGCCGACGCGACCGCATGGCCGCTGTACTTCACGCCCAACGTGCACGTCGAGCGACTGGAGTTCGACGGCACCCGGGAACGCCTGCGCATGTGGGCCACCGCCAACGGCCAGGTCAAGAGCTGGGTCTCACGGCGCACCCTGGACCCGGTCGAGCGCCGCATCGACTTCCGCCAGGAGGTGCCCGCCTCCCCCCTGGAGTCGATGGGCGGCTCGTGGACCGTCGAGCCGCGCGGCGCCTCCGCCTGCCGCCTCGTCCTGCTGCACGACTACACGGTCGCCGGCGACGCCGCCGAGGACGTCGCCTGGGTCGAGCGCGCCACCGACACCAACAGCCGCACCGAACTCGCCAACATCAAGAAGCTCGCCGAGGACTGGGAGCGCCTGGACGAGCTGGTGATGTCCTTCGAGGACTCGGTGCACGTCGACGGCCCCGCGGAGCACGTCTACGCGTTCCTCCACCACGTCCGGGACTGGCCCGAGCTCGTCCCGCACGTCTCGCGCCTCGACGTCACCGAGCCCGAGCCGGGCGTACAGGTGATGTCCATGGACACCCTGACCGCCGACGGCAGCGCCCACACGACCGAGTCCGTCCGGATCTGCTTCCCGCACGCCCGGCGCATCGTCTACAAGCAGACGGCGACCCCCCTGCTGATGTCGGCGCACACCGGCGAGTGGTCGCTCGTCGAGGACGCCGGCGGCGTGACCGTCACCGCGCAGCACAGCGTCGTGCTGCGCGCGGAGAACATCGCGCGCGTCCTCGGCGCCGAAGCCGGTGTCGCCGAATGCCGGCGCTACGTCCGCGAGGCGCTCGGCCGCAACAGCACGGCGACCCTCAACCTCGCCAAGGCTCACGCCGAGTCCCACGCCGCGCCGCGCGCCGCCTAGGCCCCGGCCACCCGGCACCCGGCCGCCCGGCCGCCCGTTCGCCCGTCCGTCCGGATTCCCGACACACCCGAGGAGAGGCATGATCCCCGACACCACCACCGCCGAGAGCGGGCCGAGCGCCACCGAGCAGGAACTGAACGGTCTGTGGGCGAGGCTGCTGAAGACCGGCGAGGAGCTCCCGAGGGACGTCTCCTTCTTCGACCTGGGCGGCACCTCGCTGCTGGCCAACCGGCTGATCCTGCGCATCGACCGCGCCTTCGGCGTCGAGCCGACCCTGCGCCAGGTCTACGAGTGGGCGACGCTCGCGGAGATGGCGGCCGGCATCGACGCCCTGCGCGCGGGCCGCGACCCGCAGCAGGCACCGGCCGCTGCCTGACCGGGTCCGTCCCGGCACCGGGGCCCGTCCCGGCACCGGGCGGTCCGTCCCGCCTCAAGCCCACCTCCAGAGCATGCGGAGAGTGTGGGAGGCAGGGTCAGCCCGCGTGGACCGGGACCTGCCCGTAGAGACGAGGTCGACCACCAGGGCCGGTGACCGACCGGTCACACCGACAGACCACACGGTCGTGGGCCGCCCGTCGTGCGCGGGCGGCCCTTTCCGCTCTCGGGTGATCCGGCTCGGACCGGCATCGAGCTTCAGGGAAGTGCAGATGAGCTTTGCCAAGGTGAGCAGCGACGAGGGTTCCCACCAGGCCGAAACCGGGGCCGGTCCGCAGGCCGGCGCCGGCGCCGTGACCGCCGACGGCATCGCCCACGTGCTGCGCAGCAACGTCGCCGAACTGCTCGATGTGGCTCCGGAGGCCGTCGGGACCGACGTCCCCCTGCGCGACCTCGGACTGGACTCCGTACGGATCACGGCCCTGCTGGCCCGGACAGCCACGTGGCTGGGGCGCCCCGTCCCGGCGTGGGTGGCCTGGCAGTACCCCACCGTGGCCGCCCTCGCCGGACACCTCGCGGGCGGCGACCGGTCCGACACGGCCGTGATCCGGCCCGCCCGGAGCCGCGGCCGCGCCCACGAGCAGGAGCCGATCGCGGTCGTCGGCCTCGGCTGCCGGCTGCCCGGCGGCATCGAAACCCCCCGGGAGCTGTGGCAGGGCCTCCTCGACGGCATCGACGCCGTGCGCGAGGTGCCCCGCGACCGCTGGAACGCCGAGGAGTGGCTCGACCCGGACCCCCGCGCCCCCGGCCGCATGACCACCCGCTGGGGCGGCTTCCTCGACGACGTCGCCGGCTTCGACGCCGAGCTGTTCCGCATCTCGCCCGCCGAGGCCCGCCAGATGGACCCGCAGCAGCGCATCGCCCTGGAGACGGCCTGGGCCGCGCTCGAGGACGCCCACGTCGTCCACGGCGACCTCGCGGGCAGCCGCACCGGCGTGTTCATCGGCACGATGGCCCAGGAGTACCACCTGGCCACCGGCGCCGACCCGGAGAACATCGAGACCCACTCCGCCGTCGGCTGGGACAACTCGATCATCCCGGCCCGCATCGCCTACACCCTCGGCCTGCACGGCCCCGCCCTCGCCGTCGCCACCGCCTGCAGCTCCTCGCTGACCGCGACCCACCTGGCCGTCCGCAGCCTGCGCTCCGGCGAGTCCGACCTCGCCCTCGCGGGCGGCGTCAACATCATGCTGAGCCCGAACACGACCGTCGCCATGACGAAGTTCGGCGGCATGAACCCCGACGGCCAGTGCCGTGCCTTCGACGCCGGCGCCGGCGGTTACGTGCGCGGCGAGGGCTGCGGCATCGTCGTCCTGCGCCGCCTGTCCGACGCGCTCGCCGAGGGCGACCGCATCTACGCCGTCATCCGCGGCAGCGCCGTCAACAACGACGGAGCCTCCAACGGGCTCACCGCTCCGAACCCGCAGGCCCAGGCCGACGTCCTGCGCGCCGCCTGGCAGGACGCCGCCGTCGCCCCCCGGCACGTCTCCTACGTCGAGGCCCACGGCACCGGCACCCTCCTCGGCGACCCCGTCGAGGCCGAGGCCCTCGGCACCGTCTTCGCCGAAGGCCGCGAGCAGCCCCTGCGGATCGGCTCGGCCAAGACCAACTTCGGCCACCTGGAGCCCGCCGCCGGCGTCGTCGGCCTGATGAAGACCGTCCTCGCCCTGCACCACGGCGAGATCCCCGCCAGCCTCCACTTCGAGACCCCGAACCCGCACATCGACTTCGACGCCAGCCGCCTCGAGGTGGTCGCCGACCGCCGACCCTGGCCGCAGGCCGACCGCCGCTACGCCGGGGTCAGCGGCTTCGGCTTCGGCGGCACCAACGCCCACATCGCCCTCGAAGAGGCCCCCCTGCGGCGGCGGATGCTCGTGCCCCTGGCCGCCGACACCGACGAGGAGCTGCGCGGGTTCGCCGACGACCTCACCGCCCGCGCCCGCACCGGCGAGGACTGGTACGCGCCCGAGGTCCTCGCCCGCGCCGCCGGCACCCGGCGGGCCGTCGCCGCCGTCACCCACCCCGACGAGCTCACCGACACCGTGCGCGCCTCCCTCGACATCCGCACCCCGCGCACCCCGGGCAGCCGCCCCCCGCTCGCCTTCTTCTTCTCCGGGCACGGCTCCCAGTGGCTCGGCATGGGCCGGGACCTGCTCGCCGAACCCGTCTTCCGGGCCGCCCTCGACGCCTGTGACACCGCCGTGCGCGAGGTCACCGGCTGGTCCGTCGTCGAGGAGCTCCTCGCCGGACCGGAAACCTCCCGCCTGGACCGCACCGACGTCGTCCAGCCGGTCCTGTTCGCCCTCCAGGTCGCCCTCGCCCGCACCCTGCAGGCCTGGGGCGTGGAGCCGTCCACCGTCTTCGGCCAGAGCATCGGCGAGGTCGCCGCCGCCGTCGTCGCCGGCGCCCTGCCGCTCGGCGAGGGCGCCCGAGTCATCGGCACCTGGTCGCAGCTGGTCGCCGAGCGCGCGAGCGGCCGCGGCGCCCTCGTGGTGTGCGAACTCGCCCTGGAGGAGGCCCGCGAGCTCGTCGCCGACCGGCCCGGGCTCTCCCTCGCCGGCCACCTCGCCCCCGGGCAGACGGCCCTGTCCGGCCCGCTCGACGCCGTGTCCGCTCTGGAACGCGAACTCGCCGGGGCGGGCGTGCGCTGCCAGCGCGTGCACATCGACTACGCCTCCCACAGCGAGCAGCTCGCGGAGCTCGCCCCCGAGCTGGGACGCCGCCTGGGTACCGTCCGCACCCGCGCCGCCGCCGTTCCGTTCTGGTCGACCGTCACCGACGGCTTCACCGACGGAACCGCCCTCGACGCCGCCTACTGGGCGCGCAACATGTGCGCGCCCATGCTGGTCGCCGAAGCCGTCGCCGCGCTCGCCGAGGAACGCGGCCTGGCCGTCGTCGAGATCGCCCCGCACCCCGTCGCCCGGCACTCCCTCGAACGCGCCCTGACCGCGCTCGCCGACCCGGCAGCCGGGGAGGCCCCCGCCGCCGGCAGCCCCCCGGTGCTGGTCACCGGCCGCCGCGACCTGCCCGCCCGCCGCTTCCTCGAGGAGACCGCGGCCCGGCTGTGGTGCGAGGGCCACGACGTCGACTGGGGCGCCGTCACCGGCCGCCGCCGGGCCCCCGCCACCTCCGGCCCCGCCCCCGCTCCCGTCGCCATCGCCGTCTCCGGCAAGAGCGCCCGGGCCCTCGCCGCGAACGCGGCCCGCCTCGCCGACCGGCTGACCGCCCCCGGTGCGGACGCGGCCACCCTCCTCGACGTCGCGTACACCGCCACCGACCGCCGCTCCCACCTCGAACACCGGGCCGTGGCCGTCGCCGCCACCGCCACCGAGGCCGTCGAGGCCCTGCGGGCCCTGGCCGCCGGCGTCCCGCACCCGGCGCTCACGGACGGCACGGCCCGCCGGGGCGACCTGGCCGTGCTCTTCACCGGCCAGGGAAGCCAGCGGCTCGCCATGGGCCGCGAGCTGTACGGCGCGTTCCCCGTCTTCCGCCGGGCCTTCGACGAGGTGTGCGCCGAACTGGACCACCACCTGCGGATGCCCCTGGTCGCCGTCCTGTTCGCCGACCCGAAGGGCGTCGACGGCGCGCTCGTCCACGAGACCGAGTTCACCCAGCCCGCCCTGTTCGCCGTCGAGGTCGCCCTCTTCCGGCAGTGGCAGGCCTGGGGCGTCGCACCGCGCGTCCTCGCCGGCCACTCGGTCGGCGAGCTCGCGGCCGCCCACGCGGCCGGCATCCTCGACCTGCCCGACGCGGCCCGCCTCGTGGCCGCCCGCGGCCGCCTGATGCAGGCCTGCGAGCCCGGCGGGGCGATGGCGTCCGTCGAGGCCTCCGAGGCCGAGGTCCTGGACGTCCTCGCCGCAGTGGCCGGCCGGATCTCCGTCGCCGGACTCAACGGCCCCCACCAGACCGTCGTCAGCGGCGACGCCGCGGCCGTGGACGCCGTGACCGCCCGCTTCCGCGACCGGGGGCGCCGCACGCGCCGCCTGGAGGTCTCGCACGCCTTCCACAGTCCGCACATGGACCGGATCCTCGACGCCTACCGGGACGTGGCGCGCCGGTGCACGTTCGAGGCACCGCGGATCCCGCTCGTCTCCACCGTCACCGGCGCCTGGACCGACACCGACCTCGCCCCGGGCGAGGGCATGCGCTCGCCGGAGTACTGGGTCCGCCAGGTCCGTGACGCCGTGCGCTTCCTCGACGCCATGACCACCCTGGAGCAAGCCGGCATCGCCCGCTACCTCGAGTGCGGCCCGGCCGCCGTGCTGTCCGCGATGGGCGCCGGCTGCCTGCGCCACGAGGCACCGTTCACCGCTTCCCAGCGCGCCGACGCCACCGACGAGGCCCGCACCCTGCTCCAGGCCCTCGGGGCGCTCCACGTGGCCGGCCAGGACGTCGACTGGTCCGAGGTGTTCTCCGGCAGCGCCGCCGCCGTCACCGACCTGCCCCCGTACGCCTTCCAGCGCGAGCGGTACTGGATCGACGCCCCCGAGGCGCCGGCCCGGCCCGGCCGCTCCGCCGCCGACGCCGCCCTGTGGCAGGCCGTCGGCAGCGGCGAGGCGGACCGCGTCGCCGAACTCCTCGGCGTCGCCGACAACGTCACCGACAGCACCGCCGTCGCCGCCCTGCTGCCCCGCCTCGCCGCCTGGCGCGAACGCCAGGACCAGGCCGCCACCGTCGCGGACTGGCTCTACGAGGAGGCCTGGCAGCCCGCCCCGGAGACGCCCGCCGCGGCCCGCACCCCGGGGCACTGGCTGCTCGTGGCCCCGACCGGGCAGCAGGACGTCGCGGCGGCCGTCGCGAGCGGGTTGATCGCCACCGGCGCGACCACCCACCACCTGCCCGCCCTCGACGACCGGACCGCGTACGCACCCCTCCTCGCCGGGCTCGCCGAACGACTCGGCGACCAGGTCCTCACGGGCGTCCTCGCCCTCACCCCGGCGGACACCGCCGTCCACCCCGAGCACCCGGCCACCACCACCGGCGCCGCCCGGACCCTGGCCCTCGTCCAGGCCCTCGGCGATGCAGCCGTCCACGCCCCGCTCTGGCTCGTCACCCGCGGGGCGGTCCACGCCGACCCGGCCGACCCCGCCCCCGACCCGGATCAGGCCCTCGCCTGGGGCCTGGGCCATGTCGTCGCGCTGGAACACGGCGGCCGCTGGGGCGGCCTCACCGACCTGCCCGCCGACCCCGGCGAGGCCCTGGCCGCCGCCCCGCAGCTCGCCGCCGCCGTCACCACCGCGGCTGCCGCCACCGCCGGAGCCGCCGCCGGCACCGTCTCCGGAGCCGCCGCCGAGGAGCACCTCGCCCTGCGTCCCGCCGGCCGGTACGTCCGCCGGCTGCGCCGCGCCGGCACCCCGGCCGCCTCCCCCTGGACCCCCCGCGGCACCGTCCTGATCACCGGCGGCAGCGGCGCCCTCGCCGGCCACCTCGCCGAGTGCCTCGCCGCCCGGGGCGCCGAGCACATCGTCCTCGTCTCCCGCCGCGGCCCCGCCGCCGAGGGAGCGGCCGAGCTCGCCGCCCGCCTCGAAGCCGCCGGCGCCCGCGTCACCCTGGCCGCCTGCGACCTCACCGACCGCGCCCAGACCGAGCGGCTCCTCGCCGGCCTCGACGCCGGACGGCCTGCGCTGCGCGCCGTCTTCCACACTGCCGGCATCCTCGACGACCGCCTCCTGGACCGCCTCGACACCGAGGCCCTCGCCGCGTCCGCCGCCCCCAAGCTCGGCGCGGCCCGCCTGCTGGCCGAACTCACCCGCGGACACGACCTCGACGCGTTCGTCCTGTACTCCTCCGTCATCGGCGTCCTCGGCAACGTCGGCCAGGCCAACTACGCCATGGCCAACACCGCCCTCGACGCCCTCGCCGCCACCCTGCGCGCCGACGGCGTTCCCGCCCTCAGCCTCGCCTGGGGCCCGTGGGCCGACGGTGGCATGACCCACGGCGCCGCCGAAGCCCAGCTGCGCGGCGCCGGCCTCGCCCCCATGGCCGTCGCCCGCGCCCTCACGGCCCTGGACGCGGCCCTGGCATCGGGCCGCTCCCTGGTCGTCGCCGACATCGACTGGAAGCGCGCCGCCGCCGGCTACACCGCCGCCCGGCCCCGCGCCTTCCTGGACGGGGTCCCTGAAGCCCGCACCGCCCTGGAGGCGACCACCGCGCAGACGGTCGCCGCCGACGGCGCGAACCCCTTCCTGGACAGCGTCCGCACCCTGCCCGAGGACGCCCGCGAGGCCCACGTACGCGCCCTCCTCGCCGCCGAGGCAGCCGCCGTTCTCGGCACCAGGAACCCGGAATCCCTCGACCCGGACCGCGGGTTCAAGGACCTCGGCTTCGACTCGATGATGTCGATCGACTTCGCCGGCCGCATCCAGAAGCGCACCGGCATCACCACCCCCAAGACCCTCGTCTTCGACTGCCCCGACCTGCGCACCGCCACCGGCTGGCTCCTCACCAAGCTCACCCCGCACACCGCCGCGCCCCGCGCGGAACGGCCTGACGCCGGCCGTCCCGCCGGCCGCGCGGACGAGGCGCTCGCCATCGTCGGCGTCGGCCTGCGCATGCCCGGCGGAGCCCACGACCTCGACAGCCTCTGGACCGTCCTCGCCGAAGGACGCGACACCGTCGCGACCGTGCCCGCGGACCGCTTCGACATCGACGCCTTCCACGACGCCGACCCCGACGCGGAGGGCCGCACCTACACCCGGCACGCATCCTTCCTCGACGACGTCGCCCACTTCGACGCGGCCTTCTTCGGCATCAGCCCCCGCGAGGCCGAACCGATGGACCCCCAGCACCGCCTCCTCCTCGAAGCGGCCTGGACCTCCCTCGAGGACGCCGGCATCCGCCCCCGCGACCTGCGCGACTCCCGCACGGGCGTCTTCGTCGGTGCGGGCGTCGGCGAGTACGGCAAGTACCGGCAGGACGGATCCCCCGACACGTACACCCTCACCGGCAGCCTGCCCAGCTTCAACGCGGGCCGGCTCTCCTACCACCTCGGCCTCCAGGGCCCGGCCCTGTCCGTCGACACCGCCTGCTCCTCCTCGCTGGTCGCCCTGCACCTGGCCTGCGAGGCGCTGCGCAGCGACGAGTGCGAACTCGCCCTCGCCGGCGGCGTACAGGTCCTCGCCGACCCGGGCTCCTTCATCGCGCTCAGCCGCTCCCACGCCCTCGCGCCCGACGGCCGCAGCAAGACCTTCTCCGCCGAGGCCGACGGCTACGGCCGCGGCGAGGGCGTCGGCGTCCTCGCCCTGATGCGGCTCTCCGACGCACAGGCCCAGAACCGCACGGTCCTCGGCGTCATCCGCGCCACCGCCATCAACCACGACGGCGCCAGCAGCGGCATCACCGCCCCCAACGGCACCTCCCAGCAGAAGGTCATCCGCGCCGCCCTCGACTCCGCCGGCCTCGCTCCCGCCGACGTGTCCTACGTCGAATGCCACGGCACCGGCACCTCCCTCGGTGACCCGATCGAGGTCCAGGCCCTGGCCGCGGTCTACGGCGAGGGCCGCACCCCCGGCGACGAACTCGGCCTCGGCACCGCCAAGAGCGTCATCGGCCACCTGGAATCGGCGGCCGGCGTCGCCGGCGTCTGCAAGATGCTCGCCTCCTTCCGGCACGACGCCCTCCCGGCCACCGTCAACAGCTCCCCGCGCAACCCGAACATCGCCTGGGACGAACTCCCGGTCCGCGTCGTCGACGCGCACACGGCCTGGGAACGCGACGCGGAGCGTCCGCGGCGCGCGGGCGTCTCGTCCTTCGGGCTCAGCGGTACGAACGCGCACGTGATCGTGGAGGAGCCGCCGGCGCCGGCGCCGGCCGACGTCGAGGCTGCTGTTGCGGGGCGGTCGTCGTCGGGCCCGCTTCCGGTGGTGGTGTCCGGGCGTGACGAGGCTGCGCTGCGTGAGCAGGCGGGGCGTTGGGCGGACTGGCTGGAGGCCCGTCCGGGTGTCGGGGTGGCGGATGTTGCGGTGACGGCTGCTCGGCACCGGACGCATTTCGAGGCGCGGGCGAGTGTCGTGGCTGCGGACTCCGCGGGTCTGGTCGAGGCGCTGCGTGCGCTCGCCGAGGGCGTCTCCCACGATGCGGTGGTCACGGGCTCGGCTTCCCGGCGCGGGAAGGTCGTGTTCGTCTATCCGGGCCAGGGAAGTCAGTGGGTCGGCATGGGGCGTGAGCTCCTCGCCCACAACCAGGTGTTCGCCGACACCATCGATGCGTGTGATGCGGCTCTGCGTCCGTTCACGGGTTGGTCGGTGCGTGAGGTGCTGGCCGGTGAGGAGGGGGAGCACCCGCCGTTCGACCGTGTGGACGTGGTCCAGCCCGCCCTGTTCGCGATGGGTGTCGGTCTGTCCGCGGTGTGGCGTTCGCTCGGTGTGGAGCCGGCCGCGGTGGTCGGCCACTCGCAGGGTGAGGTGGTCGCCGCGGTGGTGAGCGGTGCTCTGACTCTGGAGCAGGGCTCCCAGATCGTCGCCGCGCGTTCCCAGGCGGTACTGGCCTGCGCTGGTCAGGGTGGTATGGCGCTGATCGAGCGTCCGGTCGCCGTCGTGGAGGAGTTCCTCGCCCCGTACGGGGAGGCGCTGTCGGTGGCGGCCGTCAACACGGCCGGTTCGACGGTGATCTCGGGTGTGGCCGACGCGATCGCGGGGATCGTGGCCGAGTTGTCCGAGCAGGGGGTGTACGCCCGGAAGATCAACGTGGACTACGCGTCCCACAACGCCCAGATGGACCCCCTCCTCCCGGAGCTGGCCAAGGGCTTCGAGGGCCTGGTCCCGTCCCCGACGGACGTCGCCCTCTACTCCACCGTGACCGGTCAGCTGGCCGACGGCACCGCGCTCGACGGCACCTACTGGTGCCGCAACCTCCGTGAGCCGGTCCGCTTCGACCGCGCGCTGGAGAGGCTCCTCGACGACGGTCACACCGTCTTCGTCGAGATCAGCGCCCACCCGGTGCTGTCGATGCCGCTGACCGACGGCAGTGCGGAGCGCGGCGGGATCGTCGTCGGCTCCCTCGCGCGCCGCAACGGCGGCCCCACCCAGCTGCTGCGCAACCTCGGCCTGCTCCACGTCCAGGGCCACGAGCTCGACTGGGACCGCGTCCTGGGCGCCGGGAAGCTCGTACCGCTCCCTTCGTACGCCTTCCAGCGCGAGCTCTACTGGCTCCCCGTCCCGAAGGCGTCCGGCGACGCCGGCTCCCTCGGCCTGGAAGCCTCCCGGCACCCCTGGCTCGGCGCGGCCCTCGAACTGGCCGACGGCGACGGCCACGTCTTCACCGGCCGCCTCTCGCTCACCGACCAACCCTGGCTGCGCGACCACCTCGTCTTCGGATCCGTCATCGTCCCCGGCACCGGCCTCCTCGAACTGGCCACCGCCGCGGCCCACGGGGCCGGAGCCGTCGGAATCGCAGAGCTGACCCTCGCCGAGCCCCTGGTGATCGAGGACGCCGTGCGCCTCCAGATCACCGTCGGCGCCGCGCAGCACGGCCGCCGCCCGATCACCCTCCACAGCCGCCCCGACGGTTCCGACCGCCCCTGGACCCGTCACGCGAGCGGCGAGCTGCTGCTCGACCCCCGCAGCGACGGTGGAACCGACCCCGATGCCGCGCACGACGGCTTCGCCGACCTGCGCAGCTGGCCGGTGGCGGGGGCGGAGCCGGTCGACCTCGACGGCTTCTACGACCGCTTCGCCGCCCAGGGCATCGACTACGGCCCGGTCTTCCGCGGCCTGACCGGCCTGTGGCGCAAGGGCGACACCGCGTACGGCCTGGTCCGCCTGCCCGACCCGACCGCCGGCGCCGACTACAACGTGCACCCGGCCCTGCTCGACACCGCCCTGCACGTGATGAAGGGCGCGACGGCCGGACAGGAGGAGCCCGAGGGCGCACTCCTGCCGTTCGAATGGGCCGACGTCGAACTGTTCGCGGCCGGCAGCGGCGAACTCCGCGTCCGCATCGACGTCGAGCAGTCCGCCACCGGCCAGTCGATCAAGGTGTGGGCCGCCGACGCGGCGGGCTCGCCCGTCGTCCGGATCGGCGCGCTCCACCTGCGCCGGGCCACCGCGGACCAGCTGCGTGCCGCCCGCACCACCGGCGCCGAGGACCTGCACCGGCTCGCCTTCCAGCCCGTACCGGCCGCCACGACCACCGGCAGCCGCACGGCCGGGGTCGTCCTCGGCGGCACCGGCGAACTCGCCGCACTGCTCGGCGCCGAGGCGCTGTCCGGCACCGACGCCCTGGCTGCCCGGCTGGCGGCGGGCGGCGAGGCACCCGCCCGGATCGTGGTGGACGCCACCGAGGCCGACGGCCCGGCGGCCGCCGCGAGCGTGTCCGACGCCGTGCTCCACGGCGGCGCGCACTCCCTCGTCCTGCTCCAGGCCCTGCTGGCCGACGAACGGCTGTCCGCCACCGAACTCGTCTTCGTCACCCGCGGCAGCGTCGCCGCCGCCGACGGCGACCCGCTCGACGGGATCGCCCACGCGCCCCTGTGGGGCCTGGTCAGGTCCGCCCGCGCCGAACACCCGGAGCGCGCCCTGCGCCTGGTGGACCTCGGCGGGGACGGTGACATCGGCCCGGCCGGTGTCCGGGACGCCCTCGGAACCGCCCTGGCCCGCACCGACGAGCCGGAGCTCGCCCTGCGCGGCGGTCAGCTGCTGGCCGCCCGGCTCGTCAAGGCCGACCGGCCCGCCGGCCCCGGCACGGTCCGCCCGCTCGACCCGCAGGGCACCGTCCTGATCACCGGTGGTGTCGGCGAGCTCGGCCGGGAGGTCGCCCGCCATCTCGTGCGCCGGCACGGCGTCCGGCACCTCGTCCTCACCTCGCGGCGGGGCGGGGACGCACCCGGAGCCGCGGATTTCATACGTCAGCTGAAGGAAGACGGGGCGCACAGCGTCCAGGTGGAGGCCTGCGATGTCAGTCGTCGAAATGACGTGGAGAAGGTGCTCGGTCTTGCTGAGGAGGCTCGGCCCTGGACCGCGGTCTTCCACCTGGCCGGCGTCCTGGACGACGGCGTCCTCCTCGGCCAGGACCCGCAGCGGCTCGCTCATGTGACGTCACCCAAGACGTCCGGCGCCGTCCACCTCGACGAGCTGACCGCCGGCCTGGACCTGGCCGCGTTCGTGTTCTTCTCCTCCGCGGCCGGCACGTTCGGCACGGCCGGACAGAGCATCTACGGCGCGGCCAACGTCGCCCTCGACGCGTACGCGGCCCGCCGCCGCACCGAGGGCCGGCCGGTCACCAGCCTCGCCTGGGGCCTGTGGCACCAGGCCGGTGTCGGCATGACCTCGCACCTCGGCAGGACCGAGCTGGACCGGATGCGCCGCCAGGGCATCGCCCCGCTGTCCTTCGCCCACGGCCTGCGTCTGCTGGACACGGCGCTCGCCCACCCGGCGGGCAACTTCGTGCCCGTGGCCCTCGACCTGCGGGCCGCGCAGGGCGAGGTGGACGAGGGCCGGCCCGCACCCGCCCTGTTCCGCTCGCTCGTACGGGCCCGGCTGCGCCGTGCCGAAGCCGCCGCCGGAGCCGCCGCCGTGTCCGGCGGGCCGGTCGGCCTGCGCGAGCGGCTGCTGGCCGCGCCCGAGGGCCAGCGGGCCGATCTGGTGACGGAGCTGGTGCTGCGCGAGGTCGCCGCCGTCCTGGGCCTCACCTCGACGGCGTCCCTGTCCCCGCAGGAGGTCCTGAAGGGGCTCGGGCTCGACTCGCTGATGGCGGTGGAGCTGCGCCGGCGGCTGGCGACCGAGAGCGGGGTGCCGCTGCCCGCGACCCTCGCCTTCGACCACCCGACGCCCGAGCACATCAGCCGGCTCATCCTGGGCCGCATGGACCTCCCGACGGCGGGCACCGCCGCCGGAGCCGAGCAGGGCGCCGGCACCGCCCCGCCGGACGCGTCCGGGCTGGACGCCCTCGCCGCCGCGGACCTCGACGGCGGCGACGCCGACGAGCGCTCCGTGGACGAGCTGAACGCCGAGCTCGACGCCCTGTTCGCGGCCGAGGGCTTCAGCTTCGACCTCGACTGACCCGGGCGGCAGGGCACACCAGGTCGCGTCGATCGGCGCTCAAGTGCCCACCGATTGGCTGATCGGGTCCCCGTGGTCTGCCCACGGGGACCCGAAAGCTCGCGGTGGCCGCGCAGAGAGGCTCGATGGTGTCGAATACAAACCAGGACCGGATGCAGGCCGCCCTGCCAGCGATTCGCGCGCTGCAGAAGCGCGCCGCTGACCTGGAGGCGAAACAGTCCGAACCGATCGCGGTCGTGTCGATGGCCTGCCGCCTCCCCGGCGGCATCGACACCCCCGAGGGCTTCTGGGAGCTGCTCGCCTCCGGCGGCGACGTGGTGGGCGGCCTACCGGACCGCTGGAGCGGGCTCGACCTGTACGACCCGGACCCGGAGGCCGTCGGCAAGACGTACTCCCGGAACGGCGGCTTCCTCGACGGCGTCGAGGACTTCGACGCCCCGTTCTTCGGTATCTCGCCGCGCGAGGCGTTGACGATGGACCCGCAGCAGCGCCTGGTCCTGGAAGCCTCGTGGGAGGCCCTGGAGCGGGCCGGCATCCGCCCCGACTCGCTGATGGAGAGCCGCACGGGCGTCTACCTCGGCACCATGAGCTCCGACTACGGCCACCTCGGCCGCGACCTGGACGCCCTCGACGGGTACGTCAGCACCGGCAAGGCCTCCAGCGTCGTCTCCGGCCGCGTCTCCTACACCCTGGGCCTGCAGGGGCCGGCCGTGACCGTCGACACCGCCTGCTCCTCCTCCCTCGTCTCCGTCCACCTGGCCGTGCAGGCGCTGCGGCAGGGCGAATGCGAACTCGCCCTCGCGGGCGGCGTGACCGTCATGAGCGCCCCCTCCCTCTTCGTGGAGTTCTCCCGGCTGAAGGGCATGGCCGCGGACGGCCGTTGCAAGTCCTTCTCCGCGCAGGCCGACGGGGCGGGCTGGTCCGAGGGCGTCGGCGTCCTCGCCCTCAAGCGCCTGTCGGACGCCCAGCGCGACGGCGACCGCGTCCTGGCCGTCATCCGCGGCTCGGCCGTCAACCAGGACGGCCGCAGCCAGGGCCTGACGGCGCCGAACGGCCCGTCCCAACAGCGCGTCATCCACGACGCCCTGACCGCCGCCCGCCTCACCCCCGCCGACATCGACGCCGTCGAAGCGCACGGCACGGGCACCTCGCTGGGCGACCCCATCGAGGCGGGCGCGCTGGCCGAGGTCTTCGGCCCCGGCCGGGACTCCGAGCGCCCGGTGTGGCTCGGCTCGTCCAAGTCGAACATCGGGCATGCGCAGGCCGCCGCCGGCGTCATCGGCGTGATCAAGATGGTCCTGGCGCTGGAGCACGGCCTCCTCCCCAAGACCCTCCACGCCGACGAGCCGACCCCGCTGATCGAATGGGATCGCAGCGGGCTCCAACTGCTGAACGAGGCCCGGCCGTGGGAGCGGGGCGCGGAGCGCACGCGCCGCGCCGGCATCTCGTCGTTCGGGCTCAGCGGCACCAACGCCCACGTGGTGCTGGAGGAGCCACCGACGGCGGCACCGGCCGACCCCGGGGCTGCCGCTGAGGAACGGCCGCCGGGCCCGCTTCCGGTGGTGGTGTCCGGGCGTGACGAGGCTGCGCTGCGTGAGCAGGCGGGGCGTTGGGCGGACTGGCTGGAGGCCCGTCCGGGTGTCGGGGTGGCGGATGTTGCGGTGACGGCTGCTCGGCACCGGACGCATTTCGAGGCGCGGGCGAGTGTCGTGGCTGCGGACTCCGCGGGTCTGGTCGAGGCGCTGCGTGCGCTCGCCGAGGGCGTCTCCCACGATGCGGTGGTCACGGGCTCGGCTTCCCGGCGCGGGAAGGTCGTGTTCGTCTATCCGGGCCAGGGAAGTCAGTGGGTCGGCATGGGGCGTGAGCTCCTCGCCCACAACCAGGTGTTCGCCGACACCATCGATGCGTGTGATGCGGCTCTGCGTCCGTTCACGGGTTGGTCGGTGCGTGAGGTGCTGGCCGGTGAGGAGGGGGAGCACCCGCCGTTCGACCGTGTGGACGTCGTCCAGCCCGCCCTGTTCGCGATGGGTGTCGGTCTGTCCGCGGTGTGGCGTTCGCTCGGTGTGGAGCCGGCCGCGGTGGTCGGCCACTCGCAGGGTGAGGTGGTCGCCGCGGTGGTGAGCGGTGCTCTGACCTTGGAGCAGGGCTCCCAGATCGTCGCCGCGCGTTCCCAGGCGGTACTGGCCTGCGCCGGTCAGGGCGGTATGGCGCTGATCGAGCGCCCGGTCGCGGTGGTGGAGGAGTTCCTCGCCCCGTACGGGGACGCGCTGTCGGTGGCGGCTGTCAACACGGCCGGTTCGACGGTGATCTCCGGTCAGGCGGACGCGATCGCGGGGATCGTGGCCGAGTTGTCCGAGCAGGGGGTGTACGCCCGGAAGATCAACGTGGACTACGCGTCCCACAACGCCCAGATGGACCCCCTCCTCCCGGAGCTGGCCAAGGGCTTCGAGGGCCTGGTCCCGTCCGGCACGGACATCGCCTTCTACTCGACCGTGACGGGCGAGACCGCCGACGGCACCGCGCTCGACGGCGCGTACTGGTGCCGCAACCTGCGCGAGCCCGTCCGCTTCGACCGCGCGCTGGAGAGGCTCCTCGACGACGGTCACACCGTGTTCGTCGAGATCAGCGCCCACCCGGTGCTGTCCATGCCGCTGACCGACGGCAGTGCGGAGCGCGGCGGGATCGTCGTCGGCTCCCTCGCCCGCAACCACGGCGGCCCCACCCAGCTGCTGCGCAACCTCGGTCTCCTCCACGTCCAGGGCCACACCCTCGACTGGGACCGCGTCCTCGGCACCACCGCCACGAACCTCGCGGACCTGCCGACCTACCCCTTCCAGCGCGAGCGCTTCTGGCTCGAGTCCGACGGGCGCACGGGCGACGTCCGCTCGCTGGGTCTCACGGCCTCCGCGCACCCGTGGCTCGGCGCCGTCACCGCCCTGGCCGACGGCGAGGGGTACCTCTTCACCGGCCGCCTCGGCGCGGCGCAGCACCCTTGGCTCAGGGAACACGCGGCCTTCGGCACGGCGCTCGTTCCCGGTACCGGCCTCCTCGAACTCGTCCTCACCGCCGCCGAGCACGTCGGTGCCGCGGGCGTCGCCGAACTGGCCCTGGTCGAACCGCTGCTGCTCGGCACCGACGAAGGCGTGCGCCTCCAGGTCGCCGTCGGTGCACCGGACGCCACCGGGCGCCGGCCCGTCAGTGTCTACAGCCTCCCCGAGAGTGCGCCCGAGGACTCCCCGTGGCGCCAGCACGCGGCCGGCGCCCTCGCGCACCCCCCGACCGGGGCCGCGATCCCCGACACCCATGCCTTCGCCGAGCTGGCCCAGTGGCCGGTCCCCGGCGCGGAACGGGTCGACCTCGACGGTTTCTACGACCGTCTGCGCGCCCGTGGCCTGGACTACGGGCCGGCCTTCCGGGGCCTGACCGAGCTGTGGCGGCAGGGTGACACCGCGTACGGGCTCGTCCGGCTGCCCGAGGGCCTGAAGGTGGACGAGTTCGGCGTCCACCCCGCCCTCCTCGACGCCGCCCTGCACGCCCTGGTCGGCGTCCAGGACACTGACGGCGACGCGGCCGGCGACGGCTCGCAGGTCCTGTTGCCGTTCGAGTGGACGGGCGTCGAGCTCCACGCCGCCGGAGCCACTGAGCTCCGTGTGCGGGTCGACCTCGACCCCCGTCAGAACAGCGTCCGCGTGACCGTGACCGACCCGGCCGGCCGTCCCGTCGCCCACGCCGACGGACTCCAGCTGCGCGCCGCCGGCGCCGAGCAGCTGCGGTCCGCCGAGACCGTCGACCACCTCTACCAGGTCTCCTTCCAGCCCCTCCCCGCTCCGGAGGAGGCCCCGGACGGGGTGACGTGGGTCCTCGGTGACGACGCCCTGGGCTTCGCTGCCGCATACGCCGATGCGAACGCGCTCTTCGCCGCCCTCGTCGACGACGACGCCGACAGCGGCACCCCGGACCGCGTCCTCGTCGACGCGACCCGCCCGACCGGGGCGACGGCCCTCGGCGAGACCACCGCAGCCCTGGAGCTGCTCCAGCGGCTGCTGGCCGAGCCGCGCCTGGAGTCGGCCGAGCTGGTCTGGCTCACCCGGGGCGCGGCGGCCTGCGACGGCCCCGTGCACGACCTCGCCCGCGCCGGTCTGTGGGGCCTGCTCCGCACTGCCCGCGGCGAACACGCCGAGCGCGTGATCCGGCTCGTCGACGTCGACGGTGACCCGGCTTCCATGGCCGCGGCCGCCGAGCGCGCGCTGCTCGTCGCGGGCGAGCCCGAAGTCGCCGTGCGTCGGGGCGAGGTGCGGGTGGCGCGTCTGGTGCGTGCGGAGTCGGGTGGTGCGTCGCTGCCGGAGTTCGCGGTTGACGGTGCGGTGCTGGTGACGGGTGGTACGGGTGAGTTGGGTCGGTCGGTGGCCCGTCATCTGGTCGCCGTGCACGGGGTCCGGCATCTGGTGCTGACCTCCCGGCAGGGCCCGGACGCCCCTGGCGCCGGGGAGCTGGCTGCTGACCTGGAGGCGGCGGGCGCGGACAGCGTGCGGATCGTCGCCGCCGACGTGTCGGACCGCGGCCAGGTCGCGGGGCTGCTGGCGAACGCGGACCGGCCGTGGACGGCGGTGTTCCACCTCGCCGCGGTCCTGGACGACGGTCTGCTGGTGTCGCAGGACGCCGAGCGGCTGGCCCGTGTCTGGGGCCCGAAGGCCGAGGCTGCCCTGCACCTGCACGAGCTGACCCGTGAGCTGGGCCTGGACCTGTCGGCGTTCGTGTTGTTCTCGTCCGCCGCCGGTGTGCTCGGTGGTGCGGGCCAGGGCAACTACGCCGCGGCGAACACGTTCCTGGACGCCCTCGCCGCCCACCGGCGCGGCCTCGGTCTCCCGGCGACGAGCGTGTCGTGGGGTCTGTGGCAGCAGGCCGGACAGGGGCTGACCGCCACCCTCGGCCAGGCCGAACTCGCCCGGCTGCGTCGCCAGGGCGTCGCCGCGCTGAGCGCCACCCAGGGACTGGCCGCCCTCGACGCGGCCCTGGCGGCCGACCGGCCGCACCTGGTCCCCGTACGCCTCGACCTCACCGCGCTCCAGCGAGAACTGGACGGGGACGGAACCGTTCCGGCCCTGTTCCGGGGTCTGCTACGCATCCGGCGCCGGCGGGCCGGGCAGTCCGCAGGTACGCCCTCCGGGCTGCGCGAACAGCTGGCGGCGCAGCCGGAGGCGGAGCGTCTGCCGTCGCTGGTCCGGCTGGTGCAGAGGGAGGCGGCAGTCGTGCTCGGCATGGCCTCCGCCGACGCGGTCGGCGCCCAGCAGGTCCTGAAGGAGCTCGGCATCGACTCCCTCATGGCCGTCGAGCTGCGCCGCCGCCTGTCGGCCGAGACCGGCGTCGCGCTGCCCTCCACGCTCGCCTTCGACTACCCGACCCCGGCCGCGATCGCGGCCCTGCTCCTCGACAAGCTGGCGCTGACGGACAAGGCGGAGCGGCAGCCCGGCACGCGCCGCATTGCCGCCGCCGTCCCCGCGGCCGACGACCCGATCGCGGTCGTGTCGATGGCGTGCCGCCTCCCCGGCGGCATCGACACCCCGGAGGGCTTCTGGGAGCTGCTCGCCTCCGGCGGCGACGCGGTGGGCGGCCTGCCCCCGCGCTGGGACGGCCTCGGCGTCTACGACCCCGACCCGGAGGCCGTCGGCAAGAGCTACGCCCGCGAAGGCGGCTTCATCAGGGACATCGAGCGCTTCGACGCCTCGTTCTTCGGGATCTCGCCGCGCGAGGCCGTCTCGATGGACCCGCAGCAGCGCCTGGTCCTGGAGGCCTCCTGGGAGGCCCTCGAACGGGCCGGCATCCGCCCCGACACCCTCACCGAGAGCCGCACCGGCGTCTACCTCGGCGCGATGACCTCCGACTACGGCCACCAGGGCAAGGACCTCGACGCCCTCGACGGCTACACCAGCACGGGCTACGCGGGCAGCGTCATCTCGGGCCGCGTCTCGTACGCGCTCGGCCTGCAAGGACCGGCCGTGACCGTCGACACCGCCTGCTCGTCCTCGCTGGTCGCGCTGCACCTGGCGGCGGGTGCCCTGAGGCAGGGCGAGTGCGAACTCGCCCTCGCGGGCGGCGTGACCGTGATGAACACCCCTTCCCTCTTCGTGGAGTTCTCCCGGCTGAAGGGCATGGCCGCGGACGGCCGCTGCAAGTCCTTCTCCGCGCAGGCCGACGGGGCGGGCTGGGCCGAGGGCGTCGGCCTCCTCGTCCTCAAGCGCCTGTCGGACGCCCAGCGCGACGGCGACCAGGTGCTCGCCGTGATCCGCGGCTCGGCCGTCAACCAGGACGGCCGCAGCCAGGGCCTGACGGCGCCGAACGGCCCGTCCCAGCAGCGTGTGGTCCAGGACGCGCTCCGGGCGGCAGGGCTGACCCCGGCGGACATCGACGCGATCGAGGCGCACGGCACCGGTACCACGCTGGGCGACCCCATCGAGGCGGGTGCGCTGGCAGAGGTGTTCGGCTCGGACCGCGATGCAAAGCGGCCCGTCTACCTGGGCTCTTCGAAGTCCAACATCGGGCATGCCCAGGCCGCCGCCGGCGTGGTCGGCGTGATGAAGATGGTCCTGGCGCTCCAGAACGAGACCCTGCCCAAGACCCTGTACGCCGACGAGCCGAGCCCGCACATCGAGTGGGACGGCAGCGGGCTCCAGCTGCTGAACGAGGCCCGGCCGTGGGAGCGCGGCGCGGAGCGCGCCCGCCGCGCCGGCGTCTCGTCCTTCGGCCTGAGCGGTACGAACGCCCACGTGATCGTGGAGGAGCCGCCGGCCAGCAGCCAGGCCCCGACGGCCGCCGAGACGCCCGAGGCGTCTGCGGTGCCGCTCCCGGTGGTGGTGTCCGGGCGGGACGAGGCTGCGCTGCGTGAGCAGGCGGGGCGTTGGGCGGACTGGCTGGAGACCCGTCCGGAGGGCGGCTTGGTCGATGTGGCGGTGACGGCGGCCCGGCACCGCACCCACTTCGAGTCGAGGGCGAGTGTCGTCGCGGCGGACTCGGCGGGTCTGGTGGAGGCGCTGCGGGCGGTGGCCGAGGGTAACTCCCACGAGGCCGTGGTGACCGGCACCGCGCGTGAGCGCGGGAAGGTCGTGTTCGTCTATCCGGGCCAGGGAAGTCAGTGGGTCGGCATGGGGCGTGAGCTCCTCGCCCACAACCAGGTGTTCGCCGACACCATCGATGCGTGTGATGCGGCTCTGCGGCCGTTCACGGGTTGGTCGGTGCGTGAGGTGCTGGCCGGTGAGGAGGGGGAGCACCCGCCGTTCGACCGGGTGGACGTCGTCCAGCCCGCCCTGTTCGCGATGGGTGTCGGTCTGTCCGCGGTGTGGCGTTCCCTGGGTGTGGAGCCGGCCGCGGTGGTCGGCCACTCGCAGGGTGAGGTGGTCGCCGCGGTGGTGAGCGGTGCTCTGACCTTGGAGCAGGGCTCCCAGATCGTTGCCGCGCGTTCCCAGGCGGTACTGGCCTGCGCTGGTCAGGGTGGTATGGCGCTGATCGAGCGTCCGGTCGCGGTGGTGGAGGAGTTCATCGCCCCGTACGGGGACGCGCTGTCGGTGGCGGCCGTCAACACGGCCGGTTCGACGGTGATCTCCGGTCAGGCGGACGCGATCGCGGGGATCGTGGCCGAGTTGTCCGAGCAGGGGGTGTACGCCCGGAAGATCAACGTGGACTACGCGTCCCACAACGCCCAGATGGACCCCCTCCTCCCGGAGCTGGCCAAGGGCTTCGAGGGCCTGGTCCCGTCCGGCACGGACATCGCCTTCTACTCGACCGTGACGGGCGAGACCGCCGACGGCACCGCGCTCGACGGCGCGTACTGGTGCCGCAACCTGCGCGAGCCCGTCCGCTTCGACCGCGCGCTGGAGAGGCTCCTCGACGACGGTCACACCGTCTTCGTCGAGATCTCCGCCCACCCGGTGCTGTCGATGCCGCTGACCGACGGCAGTGCGGAGCGCGGCGGGATCGTCGTCGGCTCCCTCGCCCGCAACCACGGGGAACCGGCCCAGCTCCTGCGCAACCTCGGTCTCCTCCACGTCCAGGGCCACACCCTCGACTGGGACCGCGTCCTCGGCGCCGGGGACCTCGTAGCGCTCCCTTCGTACGCCTTCCAGCGCGAGCACTACTGGCTGGAGGCCGCCAAGCCCTCGGGCAACGTCCGTTCGGTAGGCCTCGACGTGGCCGAGCACCCGTGGCTCGGGGCGGTCACCGCCCTGGCCGACGGCGAGGGGCACGTCTTCACCGGCCGCGTCTCGCTCGCCGAGCACCCCTGGCTCGCCGAACACGCGGCGTTCGGCACCGTCCTCGTCCCCGGCACCGGGCTGCTCGAACTCGCCCTCGCCGCCGCCCACCACGTGGGCGCGGAGTTGGTCGAGGAGCTCACGCTGCTGGAGCCGCTGACCCTGGCCGAGGACTCCGTCCTGCGCCTCCAGGTGGTCGTCGGTGCGGCCGACGGCACCGGCCGTCGGCCGGTCACGGTCTACAGCCGCCCGGACGACGCCTCCGACTCCGTCTGGCGTCGTCACGCCACGGGCGAGCTGTTGGAGGAGGCCAGCGCCGAGTCCGACGCCGAGGCCTTCGCCGAGCTGGTGCAGTGGCCGGTCGCGGGTGCCGAGCGGGTCGACCTGGACGGTTTCTACGAGGGTTTCCGGTCCCGTGGCCTGGACTACGGGCCGGCCTTCCAGGGCCTGACCGAGCTGTGGCGGCAGGGTGACACCGCGTACGGGCTCGTCCGGCTGCCCGAGGGCCTGAAGGTGGACGAGTTCGGCGTCCACCCCGCCCTCCTCGACGCCGCCCTCCACACCCTCATGGGCGTACGCGGCCAGGACCCGAACGACCGGCAGGTCTTCCTCCCGTTCGAGTGGGCGGGCGTAGAGCTGCTCGCCTCCGGAAGCACCGAACTGCGCGTCCGGATCGATCTCGACGCCACCCGCACCAACGCCCGCATCTGGGCCGCCGACCCCGCCGGGCAGCCCGTCGTACGGGCGCGCGGTCTCGCGATCCGTGAGGCGAGCGCCGAGCAGGTCCGGGCGGGGGAGCGGGCCGAGCACCTGTACCGGGTCGAGTTCCGCCCCGCCCGCACCACACCGGCCGAGGCCGAGCCGGTGGGGGGGACCTGGTCCCTGGACGGTGATGCCGCCCTGGCGGCCGCCCCCGGCGCGCAGGTCTTCCCCGATCTCGACGCGCTCCTGACCCACCTCTCCGAGGCGGCGGACGCCCCGGACCGCATCCTCATCGATGCCACCGGCCCCGCCGCTGCCGTCGGCGCCCGCACGCTGACCACTGGCGCGCTCCATACCCTCCAGCGACTGCTGGCCGAGCCGCGCCTGGAGCCGACCCAGCTGGTCTGGCTGACCCGCTCGGCCGTCGACGCGGGTGACGGCGTCGTCACCGACACCGCCCGCGCCGGTCTGTGGGGCCTGATCCGGGCGGCCCGTGCCGAACACGCCGAGCGCGTGATCCGCCTCATCGACCTCGGTACCGAGGACGCGAGCGACACCACCGCGCTCGCACAGGCCCTCACCCTGGCCGACGAGCCCGAGATCGCCGTGCGTCGGGGCGAGGTGCGGGTGGCGCGTCTGGTGCGTGCGGAGTCGGGTGATGCGTCGCTGCCGGAGTTCGCGGTTGACGGTGCGGTGCTGGTGACGGGTGGTACGGGTGAGTTGGGTCGGTCGGTGGCCCGTCATCTGGTCGCCGTGCACGGGGTCCGGCATCTGGTGCTGACCTCCCGGCAGGGCCCGGACGCCCCGGGTGCCGGGGAGCTGGCTGCTGACCTGGAGGCGGCGGGCGCGGACAGCGTGCGGATCGTCGCCGCCGACGTGTCGGACCGGGGCCAGGTCGCGGGGCTGCTGGCGAACGCGGACCGGCCGTGGACGGCGGTGTTCCACCTGGCGGCGGTCCTGGACGACGGTCTGCTGGTGTCGCAGGACGCCGAGCGGCTGGCCCGTGTCTGGGGCCCGAAGGCCGAGGCTGCCCTGCACCTGCACGAGCTGACCCGTGAGCTGGGCCTGGACCTGTCGGCGTTCGTGTTGTTCTCCTCCGCCGCCGGTGTCCTCGGTGGTGCGGGCCAGGGCAACTACGCCGCGGCGAACACGTTCCTGGACGCCCTCGCCGCCCACCGGCGCGGCCTCGGTCTCCCGGCGACGAGCGTGTCGTGGGGACTGTGGCAGCAGGCCGGACAGGGGCTGACCGCCACCCTCGGCCAGGCCGAACTCGCCCGGCTGCGCCGACGCGGCATTGCCGCCCTCAGCGAGAAGCAGGCACTGGCCGCCCTGGACGCCGCCCTGGCATCCGGCCGGCCGCACCTGGTCCCCGTACGCCTCGAACTCACGCCGCTGCAACGCGAGCTGGACAACGGCGCCGAGGTGCCGGCCCTGCTCCGCGGGCTGCTGCGCGCGCCGCGCAAGCGGGCCGGCAGCGAGGCGTCGGCCGGGGCGAGCGGGCTGCGCGAGCAGCTGACGGCGCTGCCGGAAGCCCAGCGACTGACCTCCCTCACCCAGCTGGTGCAGCGGGAGGCGGCCGTGGTCCTCGGGGCCTCCGGCGCCGGAGGCATCGGCGCCCAGCAGGTCCTGAAGGAACTCGGCATGGACTCCCTCATGGCCGTCGAGCTGCGGCGCCGGCTGTCCGCCGAGACCGGGGTTCCCCTGCCGTCCACGCTCGCCTTCGACTACCCCACCCCCACGGCCATCGCCGGCCTCCTCCTCGACAAGCTGGCCCTCGGGGCCGGGGCCGGGGCCGGGGGCACGGCACGGGCCGGACAGCGCGTGACGAAGAACCAGATCGACAACCTCGTGGAACTCCTGCGTTCCGCGTCACCGAAACAACTCGAGGAAACGGGGCTGGCCGCCGGACTGCTGGCCCTGCGCGACGGCCTGACCAAGGCCGCAGCCGCGACCGGTGCCGCCGAAGGCCCCGAAGCCGAGCCCGAAGCCGAACTCGGCGGCGACAGCACCGATGACCTCCTGCAGTTCCTGGATCGCAAGCTTGGAGTGAGTGAATGAGCGCGTCCGAAGTCGAGAAGCTGGAAAAGCTCGAGGCGTACCTGCGGCGCACCGCCACCGCGCTCGTCGAGACGGAGAAGGAACTCAACGCCGAGCGGGCCGCACGCACCGAGCCCATCGCGGTCGTGTCGATGGCCTGCCGCCTGCCGGGAGGCATCGACACCCCGGAGGGCTTCTGGGAGCTGCTGGCCTCGGGCGGCGACGCGGTGGGCGGCCTGCCCCCGCGTTGGGACGGCCTGGGTGTGTACGACCCCGACCCGGAGGCCGTCGGCAAGAGCTACGCCCGCGAAGGCGGCTTCATCGAAGGCGCCGAGGGCTTCGACGCCTCGTTCTTCGGGATCTCGCCGCGCGAGGCCGTCTCGATGGACCCGCAGCAGCGCCTGGTCCTGGAGGCCTCCTGGGAGGCCCTGGAGCGGGCCGGGATCCGCCCGGAGTCCCTCGCGGAGAGCCGTACGGGCGTCTACCTCGGCACGATGAGCTCCGACTACGGCAACCAGCAGGGCGCCGACCTCAACGCCCTCGACGGGTACGTGAGCACCGGCAACGCCTCCAGCGTCGTCTCCGGCCGCGTCTCCTACACCCTGGGCCTCCAGGGGCCGGCCGTGACCGTCGACACCGCCTGCTCCTCCTCCCTCGTCTCCATCCACCTGGCCGTGCAGGCCCTGCGGCAGGGCGACTGCGAACTCGCCCTCGCCGGCGGCGTCACCGTCATGTCCACTCCGGCGCTGTTCGTTGAGTTCTCCCGGCTGAAGGGCATGGCCGCGGACGGCCGCTGCAAGTCCTTCTCCGCGCAGGCCGACGGCGCCGGCTGGGCCGAAGGCGCCGGTGTCATCGTCCTGAAGAAGCTGTCGGACGCCCAGCGGGACGGCGACCGCGTCCTGGCCGTCATCCGCGGCTCGGCCGTCAACCAGGACGGCCGCAGCCAGGGCCTGACGGCGCCGAACGGCCCGTCCCAGCAGCGCGTCATCCACGACGCCCTGACCGCCGCCCGCCTCACCCCCGCCGACATCGACGCCGTCGAGGCCCACGGCACGGGCACGCCCCTCGGCGACCCCATCGAGGCCGGCGCACTGGCCGGGGTCTTCGGCCCGGACCGCGACGAGCAGCGGCCGGTCTACCTGGGCTCCTCGAAGTCCAACATCGGGCACGCCCAGGCCGCCGCCGGCGTCATCGGCGTGATCAAGATGGTCCTGGCACTCCAGAACGAGACCCTGCCCAAGACCCTCCACGCCGACGAGCCGAGCCCGCACATCGAGTGGGACGGCAGCGGGCTCCAGCTGCTGAACGAGGCCCGGCCGTGGGAGCGTGGCGCGGAGCGCACGCGCCGCGCCGGCGTCTCGTCCTTCGGCCTGAGCGGTACGAACGCCCACGTGGTCCTGGAGGAGCCGCCGGCCAACAGCCAGGCCCCGACGGCGCCTGACGCGCCCGCGATGCCGCTCCCGGTGGTGGTGTCCGGGCGGGACGAGGCTGCGCTGCGTGAGCAGGCGGGGCGTTGGGCGGACTGGCTGGAGACCCGTCCGGAGGGCGGCTTGGTCGATGTGGCGGTGACGGCGGCCCGGCACCGCACCCACTTCGAGTCGAGGGCGAGTGTCGTCGCGGCGGACTCGGCGGGTCTGGTGGAGGCGCTGCGGGCGGTGGCCGAGGGTAACTCCCACGAGGCCGTGGTGACCGGCACCGCGCGTGAGCGCGGGAAGGTCGTGTTCGTCTATCCGGGCCAGGGCAGCCAGTGGGTCGGTATGGGCCGTGAGCTGCTGGCCCGGAACGCGGTGTTCGCGGAGGCGATCGATGCGTGTGATGCGGCTCTGCGGCCGTTCACGGGTTGGTCGGTGCGTGAGGTGCTGGCCGGTGAGGAGGGGGAGCACCCGCCGTTCGACCGGGTGGACGTCGTCCAGCCCGCCCTGTTCGCGATGGGTGTCGGTCTGTCCGCGGTGTGGCGTTCCCTGGGTGTGGAGCCGGCCGCGGTGGTCGGCCACTCGCAGGGTGAGGTGGTCGCCGCGGTGGTGAGCGGTGCTCTGACTCTGGAGCAGGGCTCCCAGATCGTTGCCGCGCGTTCGCAGGCCGTGCTGGCCTGCGCTGGTCAGGGTGGTATGGCGCTGATCGAGCGTCCGGTCGCGGTGGTGGAGGAGTTCATCGCCCCGTACGGGGACGCGCTGTCGGTGGCGGCCGTCAACACGGCCGGTTCGACGGTGATCTCGGGTGTGGCTGACGCGATCGCGGGGATCGTGGCCGAGTTGTCCGAGCAGGGGGTGTACGCCCGGAAGATCAACGTGGACTACGCGTCCCACAACGCCCAGATGGACCCCCTCCTGCCCGCCCTCGCGGACACCTTCCGGGATCTTGCGCCGTCCGGCACGGACATCGCCTTCTACTCGACCGTGACGGGTCAGACCGCCGACGGCACCGCGCTCGACGGCGCGTACTGGTGCCGCAACCTGCGCGAGCCCGTCCGCTTCGACCGCGCCCTGGACCGGCTCCTCGACGACGGTCACACCGTCTTCGTCGAGATCTCCGCCCACCCGGTGCTGTCGATGCCGCTGACCGACGGCAGTGCGGAGCGCGGCGGGATCGTCGTCGGCTCCCTCGCCCGCAACCACGGGGAACCGGCCCAGCTGCTGCGCAACCTCGGTCTCCTCCACGTCCAGGGCCACACCCTCGACTGGGACCGCGTCCTCGGCACCACCGCCACGAACCTCGCGGACCTGCCGACCTACCCCTTCCAGCGCGAGCACTTCTGGATGGACACCCCGAAGTCCGGAGACGCACGGGGAGTCGGTCTCGACGTCTCCGACCACCCGTGGCTCGGTGCGGTCACCGCCCTCGCCGACGGCGAGGGGCATCTGTTCACCGGCCGTGTCTCGCTCGCCGAGCACCCCTGGCTCGCCGGGCACGCGGCGTTCGGCAGCGTCCTCGTCCCCGGCACCGGGCTGCTCGAACTCGTTCTCACCGCCGCCGACCACGTCGGTGCCGCGGGCGTCGCCGAGCTGGTGCTCACCGAGCCGCTGCTCGTCGGCGCGGACGAGGGCGTACGCCTCCAGGTCGCCGTCAGCGCGCACGACGCGACCGGCCGCCGTCACGTCAGTGTCTACAGCCGGCCCGAGGGCAGCGACGGGGAATGGCGTCGTCACGCCACGGGCGAGCTGTTGGAGGAGGCCAGCGCCGAGTCCGACGCCGAGGCCTTCGCCGAGCTGGCGCAGTGGCCGGTCGCGGGTGCCGAGCGGGTCGACCTGGACGGTTTCTACGAGGGTTTCCGGTCCCGTGGCCTGGACTACGGGCCGGCCTTCCAGGGCCTGACCGAGCTGTGGCGGCAGGGTGACACCGCGTACGGGCTCGTCCGGCTGCCCGAGGGCCTGAAGGTGGACGAGTTCGGCGTCCACCCCGCCCTCCTCGACGCCGCCCTCCACACCCTCATGGGCGTACGCGACGAGGAAGCGCGGCAGCGCGTGTTCATGCCGTTCGAGTGGACCGGCGTCGAACTGCACGCCGCGGGTGCCACCGAGTTCCGCGTCCGCATCCACGTCACGTCGGGCACCGACGACCACCTCGCACTCACCGTGGCCGACCACACCGGCCGCCCCGTCCTGCGCGCCCGCGGCCTCGCGATCCGTGAGGCGAGCGCCGAGCAGGTCCGGGCGGGGGAGCGGGCCGAGCACCTGTACCGGGTCGAGTTCCGCCCCGCCCCCACCACACCGGCCGAGGCCGAGCCGGTGGGGGAGACCTGGTCCCTGGACGGTGATGCCGCCCTGGCGGCCGCCCTCGGCGCGCAGGTCTTCCCCGATCCCGACGCGCTCCTGACCCACCTCTCCGAGGCGGCGGACGCGCCCGACCGCATCCTCGTCGACGCGACCCGCCCGACCGGGGCGACGGCCCTCGGCGAGACCACCGCAGCCCTGGAGCTGCTCCAGCGGCTGCTGGCCGAGCCGCGCCTGGAGCCGACCCAGCTGGTCTGGCTGACCCGCTCGGCCGTCGACGCGGGTGACGGCGTCGTCACCGACACCGCGCACGCCCCCCTGTGGGGCCTGATCCTGGCGGCCCGTGCCGAGCACGCCGAGCGCGTGATCCGCCTCATCGACCTCGGTACCGAGGACGCGAGCGACGCCACCGCGCTCGCACGGGCCCTCACCTACACCGGCGAGCCCGAGATCGCCGTGCGTGAGGGGGAGATCCGCACGGCCCGCCTGGTCCGCACGAGCACACCGGCCGAGACCCCGCGGCTGGACCCGGAGGGCTCCGTCCTCGTGACGGGTGGTACGGGTGCGTTGGGTCGGTCGGTGGCCCGTCATCTGGTCGCCGTGCACGGGGTCCGGCATCTGGTGCTGACCTCCCGGCAGGGCCCGGACGCCCCGGGTGCCGGGGAGCTGGCTGCTGACCTGGAGGCGGCGGGCGCGGACAGCGTGCGGATCGTCGCCGCCGACGTGTCGGACCGGGGCCAGGTCGCGGGGCTGCTGGCGAACGCGGACCGGCCGTGGACGGCGGTGTTCCACCTGGCGGCGGTCCTGGACGACGGTCTGCTGGTGTCGCAGGACGCCGAGCGCCTGGCCCGTGTCTGGGGCCCGAAGGCCGAGGCTGCCCTGCACCTGCACGAGCTGACCCGTGAGCTGGGCCTGGACCTGTCGGCGTTCGTGTTGTTCTCGTCCGCCGCCGGTGTCCTCGGTGGTGCGGGCCAGGGCAACTACGCCGCGGCGAACACGTTCCTGGACGCCCTCGCCGCCCACCGGCGCGGCCTCGGTCTCCCGGCGACGAGCGTGTCGTGGGGTCTGTGGCAGCAGGCCGGACAGGGGCTGACCGCCACCCTCGGCCAGGCCGAACTCGCCCGCATGCGCCGTATGGGCATCGGTGCCCTCACCGAGCAGCAGGGCCTCGCCGCCCTCGATGCCGCCCTCGGCTCCCCGCACCCCCACCTCGTCCCGGTCAAGCTCGACCTGGTCACCCTGCGACGGAGCCCCGACGGGGCGCCCGCCCTGCTGCGCGGCCTCGTCCGGGCCCCGCGCAAGCGCGTCGGCGAGGCTGCTGCGGCGGTGTCCGGGCTGCGGGAGCAGCTGGCGGCGCAGCCGGAGGCCGAGCGGCTGCCGTCGCTGGTCCGGCTGGTGCAGCGGGAGGCGGCAGTCGTCCTCGGCATGGCCTCCGCCGACGCGGTCGGCGTCCAGCAGGTCCTGAAGGAGCTCGGCATCGACTCCCTCATGGCCGTCGAGCTGCGCCGCCGCCTGTCGGCCGAGACCGGCGTCGCGCTGCCCTCCACCCTCGCCTTCGACCACCCGACCCCGGCCGCGATCGCGGCCCTGCTCCTCGACAAGATGGCCCTGGGCGGCACGCCCAAGCCCAAGCGCCGCACGGGCGCCCCGCGCCCGGCTTCCGTCGCGGCGGCCGATGACCCGATCGCGGTCGTGTCGATGGCCTGCCGCCTGCCGGGAGGCATCGACACCCCCGAGGCGTACTGGAACCTCCTCGCCGCGGGCGGCGACGCGATCGGCGGCCTGCCCCCGCGCTGGGACGACCTCGACGTGTACGACCCCGACCCGGAGGCCGTCGGCAAGAGCTACGCCCGCGAAGGCGGCTTCATCGACGCCGCCGAGGACTTCGACGCCGCCTTCTTCGGCATCTCGCAGCGCGAGGCCCTCTCCATGGACCCGCAGCAGCGCCTCGTCCTCGAAACGGCCTGGGAGGCCCTCGAACGCGCCGGGATCCGCCCCGACACCCTCAGCGAGAGCCGTACCGGCGTCTACCTCGGCGCCATGAGCTCCGACTACGGCGAGCAGGGCCGCGAACTCGACGCCTTCGACGGTTACGTGAGCACCGGCAACGCCTCCAGCGTCGTGTCGGGCCGCGTCTCGTACGCGCTCGGCCTGCAAGGGCCGGCCGTGACCGTCGACACCGCCTGCTCCTCCTCCCTCGTCTCCCTCCACCTCGCGGCCACCGCCCTGCGGCAGGGCGAGTGCGAACTCGCACTCGCCGGCGGCGTCACCGTCATGAGCACCCCCCGGCTGTTCGTGGAGTTCTCCCGCCTCAAGGGCATGGCGCCCGACGGCCGCTGCAAGTCCTTCTCCGCCCTGGCCGACGGAGCCGGCTGGTCCGACGGCGTCGGCATCCTCGTCCTCAAGCGCCTGTCGGACGCCCAGCGCGACGGCGACCGGGTCCTGGCCGTCATCCGGGGCTCTGCCGTCAACCAGGACGGCCGCAGCCAGGGCCTCACCGCCCCCAACGGGCCGTCGCAGCAGCGCGTCATCCACGACGCCCTGGAAGCCGCCCGCCTCACCCCCGCCGACATCGACGCCGTCGAGGCCCACGGCACCGGTACGCCGCTCGGCGACCCCATCGAGGCCGGCGCGCTCGCCGAGGTCTTCGGGCCCCGGCGAGCCCAGGACCGTCCGCTCTACCTCGGCTCGTCCAAGTCCAACATCGGGCATGCGCAGGCCGCCGCCGGCGTCGCCGGCGTCATGAAGATGGTCCTCGCGCTCCAGCACGAGACCCTGCCCCAGACCCTGTACGCCGACGAGCCCAGCCCGCACATCGCCTGGGACGGCAGCGGCCTGGAACTGCTGCGCGAGGCCCGGCCGTGGGAGCGGTCGGCCGCGCGCACCCGCCGCGCGGGCGTGTCCTCCTTCGGACTCAGCGGCACCAACGCCCACCTCGTCCTGGAGGAACCCCCCGCCCCGGCTCCCGCCCCGGCCCCCGAGGAGGCAGGTCCTGCCGACGCCGCGCAGGCCCACCCGTACCCGCTGGTCCTCTCCGGCCGTGACGAGAACGCCCTGCGCACGCAGGCCGCCCGCTGGGCCGACTGGCTCGCCGGCCGCCCCGGCATCCCGCTCGCCGACCTCGCGTACGCGGCGGCCCGCCACCGCACGCACTTCGAGCACCGCGCCGCCCTCACCGCGGCCACCACCGCCGAGGCCGTCGCCGCGCTGCGCACCCTCGCCGACGGCCGCACCCCGGCCGGCGCCGCCGAGGGCCCGGCCGCCGACAGTCCCCTCGCGGTGCTGTTCACCGGGCAGGGCAGCCAGCGGCCCGGCATGGGCCGCGCCCTGTACGCCGCCCTGCCGGTCTTCCGGCAGGCCTTCGAAGCGGCCTGCGCCGCACTCGACCCGCACCTGGACCGGCCGCTGGCCGAGCTCGTCCTCGGCGGCGACGCCGAGTCCGCGGACCTCGTCCACGAGACCGAGTACGCGCAGCCCGCCCTGTTCGCCGTCGAGACGGCCCTGTTCCGCCAGTGGGAGGCCTGGGGCGTGCGCCCCGCCGCCGTCGCCGGGCACTCCGTCGGCGAGCTCGCCGCCGCCCACGCCGCCGGCGTCCTCACCCTGGACGACGCGGCCCGCCTGGTCGCCGCCCGCGGCCGGCTGATGCAGGCCTGCGAACGCGGCGGCGCGATGGCCTCCGTCGAAGCCTCCGAGTCCGAGGTCCTGGAAGTCCTCGCGGGAGTCGCCGGCCGCATCTGCGTCGCCGGCGTCAACGGGCCCGCCCAGACCGTCGTCAGCGGGGACGGGGCCGCCGTGGCCGCCGTCACCGCCCGGTTCACCGACCTCGGCCGCCGCACCCGCAGCCTGACGGTCTCGCACGCCTTCCACTCGCCGCACATGGACGCCATGCTCGACGACTACCGGCGGGTCGCCGAGGACATCACCTTCGCCGCCCCGCGGATCCCGGTCGTCTCCACCGTCACCGGCGCCCGCATGGGGCCGGACCTCGGCCCCGGCGAGGGCCTGCGCTCCGCCGCGTACTGGGTGCGCCAGGTCCGCGAGGCCGTGCGCTTCCTCGACGCCGTACGGACCCTTGAGGCCGACGGCACCGGCCGCTACCTCGAATGCGGTCCGGCCGCCGTCCTGGCAGCCATGGGCGCCGCGTGCGTCACCGGGTCGGCCGTGTTCACCGCCTCCCAGCGCGCACCCAAGGCCGCCGACGCCCAGGCCGCCGGCCAGGCCGCGGACGAGGTCCGCGTCCTCGTCGAGGCCCTCGGCGCGCTCCACGCCGGCGGTCAGGACATCGCCTGGGAGGAGGTGTTCGCCGACCTGGCCGGCCCGACCGGCCCGCGCGACGGCCAGCACGCCGCGCCTGCCGCCGCCGCCCTCGCCGCCGAACTGCCCACCTACGCCTTCCAGCGCGAGCGGTTCTGGCTCGAGCCCGCCCGCAGTACCGCCCGCGGCGCCCGCGACACCGGTCTCGTACCGGCCGGGCACCCCTGGCTCGGCGCCGTCCTCACCCTCGCCGACGGGGAGGGCCAGCTGCTCTCCGGCCGGCTCTCCCTCGCCGACCACCCGTGGCTCGCCGACCACGCCGTCTTCGGCAGCGTCCTCGTGCCCGGCACCGGCGTGCTCGACCTCGCCCTGGCCGCGGCCGGCAGTGTCGGCGCCGCCCGGGTCGCCGGCCTCACGCTCGCCCAGCCGCTCGTCCTCACCGCCGGTGAGGCGCTGCGCCTCCAGGTGAAGGTGGGCGCCCCCGATCAGGACGGCCGGCGGACCATCGCCGTGCACAGCCAGCCCGAGACCTCCGCCGACCCGGCCGCCTGGACCCTCCACGCCTCCGGCGAACTCGCCGACGACCCCGTCCCGGACACCCCGGCCGGGCTCGCCGACCTCGCCCGCTGGCCGGTTCTCGGAGCCGAAGCCATCGGCCTCGACGGCTTCCACGACGAGCTCGGCGGCGACGGCCTCGACTACGGCCCGGCCTTCCGCGGCCTGACCGAACTCGCCCGCCACGACGGCGTCGGCTACGGCCGCGTCGTCCTGCCCGAGCCGCTGCGCCCGACCGTCGCCGGCCACGGCGTGCACCCCGCGCTCCTCGACGCGGCCCTGCACGTCCTCGCCGCCGTCGCCCCCGCCGGCGAACGGCCCGAAGGCACGGTCCTGCTGCCCTTCGCCTGGTCCGACGTGACCCTGTACGCCACGGACAGCACGGAACTGCGCGTCCGCGTCGCCCTCGCCGACGGCGCCGCGGACCCGCAGGCCGCGGCCGCCGGCTTCGGCGCCGCCGTCCTCGTCACCGACCCCTCCGGCGAACCCGTCCTGTCCGGCGTGCTCCAGGTCCGCCGGGCCTCCGCCGACCAGCTGCGGGTCACCCGCCCCTCGGACACAGAGCACCTCTACCGCGTCGAGTTCCAGCCGGTCACCGAGCCGGCCGTGCCCGCGGCCGCAGCCCCGGCCGCCACCTGGGTGATCGGCGGCAGCGGGGCCCTCGCCGAAACCCTCGGCGCCACCTGGGCCGCCGCCCCCGGACAGCTGCCCGCCGACGCACCCGCCCCCGACCGGATCGTCGTCGACGCCACAGCGGCCGACGCGGCCGACGCGGGCGACGCGGCCCGGGGCGCCCAGGCGACCACCCTGGTGGCCCTGGACCTCGTACAGCAGCTGCTCACCGAGCGTTACGCCGCGACGGAACTGGTCTGGATCACCCGGGACGCCGTCGCGGCCCGCCCCGAGGACACCGTCCCCGCACTGGCCCACGCCCCCCTGTGGGGCCTGGTACGGGCCGTCCGCGGCGAGGCCCCCGACCGCACCCTGCGCCTGCTCGACGTCGACACCGCGACCCCCGACCCGGCGGCCCTCACCGCCGCCCTCGCCGCCACCGGCGAACCCGAACTCGCGCTGCGCGGCAGCACCCTGCTCGCCCCCCGCCTCGTCCGCGCCGCCCCGGCCGCGCACGGCGGAGCGGCCCGGGGCGGCGCCACCACCCTCACCCCGCCCGCCGGGGACGGCCCCTGGCACCTGGACGTCCGCGAGAAGGGCAGCATCGACAGCCTCGAACTCGTCCCCGTCCCCGACGGCGGGCCGCTCGGCCCCGACGAGGTCCGCGTCGCCGTCCGCGCCGCGGGCATGAACTTCCGCGACGTCCTCAACACCCTCGGCATGGTCGCCACGCCCAAGCTCGGCCTGGAGTTCGCCGGCACCGTCCTGGAGACCGGACCGGAGGTCACCCACCTGCGGCCCGGCGACCGGGCCATGGGCCTCGCGCTCGGCGCGTTCGGCACCGAGGTCCGCGGCGACGGCCACCTGATGGCGAAGCTGCCCGACGCCCTCACCTTCGAGGAGGGCGCGACGATCCCGCTCGCCTTCCTCACCGCCTACTACGCCCTCACCGACCTGGGCGGGATCCGCCCCGGCGAGAAGCTCCTCGTCCACGCCGCGGCCGGCGGCGTCGGCATGGCCGCCGTCCAGCTCGCCCACCACCTCGGGGCCGAGGTCTACGGCACCGCCAGCCAGGGCAAGTGGGACGCGCTGCGCGCCCTCGGCCTGCCCGACCGGCGCATCGCCTCCTCCCGCGACACCGGCTTCGAGGAGAAGTGGCTCACCGCCACCGGCGGCGCCGGCTTCGACGCCGTCCTGAACTCCCTCGCCGGCGAGTTCACCGACGCCTCGCTGCGACTGCTGCCGCGCGGCGGACGCTTCCTGGAGATGGGCAAGACCGACATCCGCGACGCGGACCGGGTCGCCGCCGCCCACCCCGGCGTCGCCTACAGCGCCTTCGACCTGATGTCGCTGGACCCCCGCCACCTGCACCGGATGCTCACCGAACTGTCCGCCCTGCTCGCCGACCGGGTCATCGCCCCGCTGCCGTACCTCGCCCACGACGTACGGGAGGCCCCCGCGGCCTTCCGCTACATGGCGCAGGGCCGCCACACCGGCAAGCTCGTCCTCACCGTCGGCCGGGCCCTCGACCCGCAGGGCACGGTCCTGCTCACCGGAGGCACCGGCGAGCTCGGACGCAACCTGGCCGCGCACCTCGTCGCCGAACACGGCGTCCGTCACCTCGTCCTGACCTCCCGCCAGGGCATGGCGGCGCCCGGTGCGGACGCCCTGGTGGCGGCCCTCGAAGCGGCCGGCGCGGCCAGCGTCCGCATCGCGGCCTGCGACGTCTCGGACCGCGACGCGGTGGCCGCGCTGCTGGCCGACGCCGCCCGGGAACGCCCGCTGACGGGCGTGGTGCACCTCGCGGCCGTCATCGACGACGGCGTCGTCGGCAACCAGACGCCCGAGCGGTTCGCCCGCGTCCTCGCCCCCAAGCTGGCCGGCGCCTGGCACCTGCACGAGCTCACCCGCGACCTGGATCTGGCCGCCTTCGTCCTGTTCTCCTCCGTCTCCGGCACCCTCGGGTCGCCGGGCCAGTCCAACTACGGCGCCGCCAACGCCTTCCTGGACGCGCTCGCCACCCACCGGCTGCGCCGCGGCCTGCCCGCCACCAGCCTCGCCTGGGGCCTGTGGGCCCAGGAGGGGGCCGGCCTGACCGCCCAGCTGGGCGAGGCGGAGCTCGCCCGGATGCGCCGCCAGGGCGCCCGGGCCCTGACCGCGGCCGAGGGCCTCGCCCTCTTCGACGCGGCCCTGGCCCGCCCCGAAGCCCACCTGGTGCCGCTCAAGCTGGACACCGCGCAGTTGGCGGGCCAGGACGCGGCCCTGCTGCCGGCCCTGCTGCGGGCCCTGGTCCGTACGCAGCCCAGGAAGGCCAAGGAGTCCGCGGAGCAGGGTTCCGCCTTCCGCGACCGGCTGGCCGGGCTGTCCGTCGCGGAACGCGAGGCGGAGCTGGCCGCGTTCGTCCAGCGGGAGGTCACCGCGGTCCTCGGCCTGTCCGGCGAGGTGCCGCTGGACAAGCCGATGCACGAGTTCGGCTGGGACTCCCTGATGGCCGTCGAACTGGGCAACCGCATCACCAAGTACACGCAGGTGGCCGTGCCCAGCACGCTCGCCTTCGACTACCCCACGCCGCGCGCCATCGCCGGGTACCTGCTCGGCAGGCTCTCCTTCGACGGCGCCGCACCGCAGGCCCCCGGCGGCAGTGACACCGCGCCGCAGGACCCGGCGGAGGCCGCGCTGTGGGCCGTGCAGCGGATCGGCGTCGAACGGCTGCGCCGCAGCGGGCTGTTGGACCGGCTGCTGAAGCTCGCCGCACCCGACGACGACGCGGCAGAAGCCCCCGAGGACGCCCTGCAGACCGCTCGGGAACTGACGGAGGACGAGATGGACGCGGCCCTGGACGCGGTCCTCGGCGCCATCTGACCCCCTCCGGGGGCGACTCCGGTGTCACCCGCCCGGCCGCGGAAATGGCGAATTACATTTGCCGCGGCCGGGAATGTGGGCTCGTAATTCCAGAATTTCTGTGTCAGGATTCCCGTGTCGATTGATTTCAGGAGGTACGTATGGCTGACAAGTCGTTCGACGCCGGCGTTGCGGAAGATGCCAAGGAGAGGTTTCGCGAGGCGCTGGAGCGCAAGGCCCAGGAATCGCGTGCCCGTACGGCCCACGAAGAGGGTCGGATGAAGGTGAAGAGCATGAGCGGCACGTCCGGACAGAAGCGGTATTTCCGCAGGAAGACCGGCTGACCCCGACACCCTTGCCGCCCTGGCCGCCCCCGTGTGGGGCGCCGGGGCGCAAGACGCCGAGCCGACGTGCTCCGGGAAACCCCCGATGCCGCCGCGGCCCATTCCATTGGAATGGGCCGCGGCGGCTTTCTGCTGCCCGTCGATCCGGTCGAGGATTTCTGGAGGCGCGCTCGAATCCTGCTCGAATCCCGCTCGAATTCCGGTGGAGGATTCGGCCCGCTGTGACGGGATCCGGCCATGATCGGAGACGGGGTGCGAGGCGTGCCGCGGGCGTTTCCGTCCGGCACCCGAGCAGGGCTGTAGCGCCCCGGCCGAACCTGGACCGTGCGGCACCAGGGTCTCCCGGTGCGTCCGTTTCGAAAGGAGCTCCCATGACCATCGTCGAGGAACGACCGCCGGCATCCGACCCCGCGGACCTCGCGGACCTCGCGGACCACACGGACCTCGCTGCGCTCGCTGCCCTCGCTGACCGTGGGGCCCTGCCCGAGCCGGCCCCCGCCGCGGCCCCCTCGCTGGCCCTCGCCATGGCCTCGATCCGGATCTCCAGGGGCAATCCCACCACCGAGGAGACGGCAGCCCTGGCCGTCCTGCTCACCGCCCGTCTGCGGCGGCTCCAGGACGCCCGGCGGTCCGCCCCCGCCCCCCTCGTCCGCAAGCTCCCGTACCGGCCGCGCCCGCAGTACCGTGCCCCCGGCGCCTGGTCCTCCTGACCGGCGACGAACGACCGAGGGGCCCGGCCGTCAAGGCCGGGCCCCTCGGGGCGTTGGGTCGGACGTACTCAGCCGGGCAGGCCGGCGGGGACCGCTCCGGTGCCCGCGAAGACCTGCTCCCAGGCGATGCACTGGCCGGTCACGTGCAGTTCGGCGAGGGCCCGCAGCAGGCCGTGCACCTCGCCCGGCTGCTCCTTCGCGCGCTGGGAGGGCACGAAGCCCGTCTCCCGCTTCGCGCAGGCGACGCCCATCGAGGTGAGGACGGCCGCGGGCCCGCACTCCAGGTGGCGGTGGATGCCCGCCGCCTCGAGCCCGGTCACCGCGTCGACGAAGCGCACGGCGTCGCGGACCTGCCGCACCCAGTGGGCGGCCGCCCTGGCCCCCTCGCCCGGCGCCGTGCCCCGGTCGGTCCAGGTGCCGGTGACCGTCGAGAGCAGCGGGATCTCCGGTGCGCCGAAGGAGCACGTCAGCGCCACCCGGCGGTACTCCTCCAGCATGGAGTCCATGTGCGGGCTGTGGAAGGCGTGGGACACCTCCAGCCGGCGCGTGCGCCGGCCCTGCCCGGCGAAGTGCCCGGCCGCCCGGACCACGGCGGCCTCGTCGCCGCTGATCACGGTCTGGGCGGGGCCGTTCAGCCCGGCGACCGACACCCGTTCACCGGGGCGGGCCAGTGCCCGCAGCGCTTCGAGCACCTCGGGCTCCGCGGCCTCCAAGGAGGCCATGGCCCCGCCCTGTTCGCAGGCCTGCATGAGCCTGCCCCGGGCGGCCACCAGGCGCGCGGCGTCCTCCAGGTCCAGTACGCCGGACACGTGCGCCGCGCTCAGCTCGCCCACGGAGTGCCCGGCCACGGCCTGCGGCCGCACGCCCCAGGACTCCCACAGCCGGTACAGGGCGACCTCGTACGCGAAGAGCGCCGGCTGCGTGAACTCCGTCTCGTGCAGGAGCCGCCCCTCCACGCTGTCCGCGGTGGCGAACACCACCTCGTCCAGCGGCCGCGACAGGTGCGGCCGAAGGGCCCGGCCCACCGCGTCGAAGGCGCTGCGGAAGACGGGCAACGCCGTGTACAGCTCGCGCCCCATGCCGGGGCGCTGGCTGCCCTGCCCGGTGAACAGCACCGACGTGCCGCCCTCCCAGGCGCCGCTCTCGTCGTCGCTCTCGTCCTCGACGACGGCGGGGTGGTAGCGGCCCCCGGCCAGCGCCCCGAGCGCCGCGGCCGCCTCCTGCGCCGTCGCGGCCAGCACCACCGCGCGGTGCTCCCGGTGGGAGCGGCCGGCGGTGGAGCCGTGGGCGATGTCGCGCAGGTCGCCGTCGGAGGCCTGCGCCACGCGGTCCGCGAGCACGGCCGCGTCCCGCGCGCGGTCCTCGACGGAACCGCCCGACACGGCCAGCAGCACCGGTACCGCCGGTGCCCCCTCGGTGCCGCTCGTCACGGGCGTGCGGCCGGCGCGGGGCGGGCGGGCTCCGGGGTCATCGGCCCGTCGCCGCCGTACCGCCTGCGCAGGTCCTCGGAGAGGGTCCGGGAGCCGGCGATCCGGCCGTAGACCTCGGCCGCCTCCGTGGGGGTGCGCTGCATGGTCGAGCGGTCCACCGCGTAGAGCCCGAAGCGCGGGCCGAAGCCGCCCAGCCACTCGAAGTTGTCCATGAGGCTCCAGTGGTAGTAGCCCCGCACGTCGACGCCCTCGTTGCGGACCTTCTCGATCTGCTCCAGGGCGCGCACCGTGAACTCGGCGCGCCGCTTGCCCGAGGCGGAGGCGATGCCGGACTCCGTCACGGTCAGGGGCAGCCCCCGGTACCGCCTGCCGTAGTCCTTCAGGACGGGGTACAGCCCCGTCGGGTCCGTCTCGTAGTTCATGTCCGGCACGAAGTACGTCTCGTCGCGCTGCGGCAGGCACGGCGCCGTGCTGCACACGTCGACGTTGACGACGGGGAACGTGGTCGGTCCCGGCTTGTCGGTGGCGGTGACGCCGATGCGCTCGTAGAGCTGGATGCCCAGGAAGTCGAGGGTGCCCCGCCACTCGGGGTGCTTCTCGTCCATCGTGCCGTCGAGGTCGGTGTCGAAGCCGCCCTTCCACAGCGCGTCGGTGAAGTTCCACTCGAAGTAGCGCTGCAGGCGGCCGGCCGCGTCGACGTCGCGGCGCTGGCTGCTGACCTTGCCGTCGCGCACGGGCACGTACTGCTTGGCGCTCATGGTGAGGCCGACGCTCGCGGGCGTACCGCCGCCGGTGGCGTCCTTGGTGTCGGCGGCCTTGATCGCCTTGTACATCCGGGAGTGCGCGTCGATCAGGTTGCGCAGCGCCCCCTGGTAGCGGCCCTTGAAGTCGCCGATCAGGTTCGCCTTGCCCGGCGGACCGGCGCCGAACGCGTGGGCGAAGTGCATGTAGACCATCGGCTCGTTCACCGTGGCCCACTCGTCGACCCGGTCGCCGAACCGCTCGGCGAGCAGCTTGGCGAACTCGGCCATCTCCTTGGCGACCACGGGACCGCCCTCGGGGTGGTCCAGGCCGCACAGGTTCTTGTCGGAGGGGCCGTTGGCGCACGTGGGGTCGCCCGGATCGTCCACCCACACCGGGTTGGAGAAGTGGTGGATGGTGATCATCGGGCGGACGCCGCGGGCGATCAGCGCGTCGATGAGGTCGCTGTAGTGCTTCAGCGCCGCCTCGTCGATCTGGTTGCGCTTCGGCTCGACGCGCGCCCACTCGATGCTGAAGCGGTAGGCGTCGAGGTTCATGTCCTTGATGAGGTCGATGTCCTCGATGGCCTTGGTGTAGCCGCCGACGGCGTCACCGACGAAGGGGCTCTTGCCCATGCCCTCGGGCGCCGGGCGCGTCCACTTGTACCAGTCGGTGTTCTCGTTGCGGTCCTCGATCTGGGTGGCGGAGCTGGCGACGCCGAAGCGGAAGCTGCCCTTGCCGGAGGGACCGGACAGCGAGCCCGGGCGGGCGAACGAACCGGCCGCGGGCCGCTTGGCCGCCTGCTGCCCGCCGTCCGCCTCGACCGCGTACGCGAAGGGCGTGAGCAGGCCGACGGAACCGACGAGCACGCCGATCCGGATCAGTCTCTTTCTGGTGAGTATCTTCATCATGGCTTCCTGGTTGCGGACCGGCGGGAGCCGGCACGGTGAGAAGGGGGGACCGCCGCGAGCGGCGGGTTACCAGGCGACCGGCAACCGGTGCGTGCCGTGGATCACCATGTCGTCCCGCAGCGGCACCTCGTCCGGCGCCACGGCCAGTCGCAGCCCCGGGAACCGCCGCAGCAGCGCGGTGTAGGCGATGCGCATCTCGAGGCGGGCCAGCTGGCTGCCGAGGCACTGGTGGGGGCCGTGCCCGAAGGCCACGTGGCCGGCGGTGGCCCGGCGGATGTCGAGGCGGTCGGCGTCCTCGCCGAACCGCGCGGGGTCGCGGTTCGCCGCGGCCAGCGAGAGGACCACGCACTCGCCCTTCCTGACCGGTCGGCCCAGGACCTCGGTGTCCTGCAGGGCGGTGCGCATGCCGCCGGACCGGAAGAGCGGGAGGTAGCGCAGCAGCTCCTCCACCGCGTTGTCGGCGAGCGTCTCGTCCTCGCGCAGCAGCGCGAGCTGGTCGGGGTGGGTGAGCAGTGCGAAGGCGCCGAGGCTGATCATGTTGGCGGTCGTCTCGTAGCCGGCGACGAGCAGGAGCAGCGAGATGGCGGCCAGCTCCTCGTCGTTCAGCTCGTCGCGCGCGATGAGACCGCTGATCAGGTCGTCGCCCGGCTGGGCGCGCTTGCGGGTGACCAGTTCGGACAGGTAGGCGAGGATCTCGAGATAGGCGTTCCGGGACTCCTCCCCGTTCGAGCCGAGGTGGAAGAACCGGTTGATCGCGCCCTGGAAGCGGTCCACGTCCGTGAGCGGCACGCCGAGCAGCTCGCAGATGACCAGGGCGGGGATCTCCTGGGCGTACTGCGACACCAGATCGGCTTCCCGGGCGCCGTCGCGCTCCATGGCGTCGAGGCAGGCCTCGGCGATCTCCTCGATGCGCGGCGCCAGCAGGCCGATCCGCCGTTTGGTGAACTGGCCGGCCACCAGACGCCGGTAGCGGCTGTGCTCGGGTGCGTCCATGCCGATGAAGAAGCCGGGTTCGGCGGGCTGGATCGGCTCCGTCCCGAACGGGTGGTCGTAGGGGGCGTGGTGGTGCAGCTCCTGGCGGGCGCTGAACTCGGGGTCGGCCAGCAGCGACCGCACCTCCGGGTGGCTGGTGATCAGCCAGCCGTGGTGGCCGTCCGGGAACTCCATCCGTGCGACGGGGCACTTCTGCCGCAGTTCATCCAGTTCGGGGGGCGGGTCGAAGGCGGAGAGGCGCTCGGTGGGCAGCCTGACCGCAGCAGGGGGGAAGTCTGACACGTGTGTACTCCAACTCGGCGGGAAGCTCGCTCTGCCCACCGGCGGGCAGCGGCTGCACCGCACGCCGGTGACCGGTACGACACTTCCGCCCCTGCCTGGACGCGGACTTGAGTGCCCGTCCAGCCGGAACGGGCCCGAAAACGGAGCAGCCCACGCCCCCGGCGGGTGCCGGGAGCGTGGGCTGCCTCCGCCCGTGCGGCGGCGCGTCAGTCGGTGACGGCCAGGCGCTTCTCGACGGCGTCGGCGGCCACGACCGGCCCGTCGACCGCGTGCAGCGTGGCCTGCATCTGCCGGACGCGCTCGGCGACGGACGCGTCGCCGGCCACGGCCTTCACAGCGTCGCGCAGCGACTCGACGGTGACCTCCTCGCGCGGCAGGTGACGGCCGAGGCCGAGCTCCTCGACGCGCAGCGCGTTGGCGCGCTGCTCGTTCATCTGCGGCACGGCGACCATCGGAACGCCGTGGTACAGCGACTCCATGGTGCTGTTCATGCCGGCGTGGGTGAGGAAGACGCCGGCGTGCTTCAGCACGTCGAGCTGCGGCACGTGCCGGCTCACCTCGAAGTTGGCCGGAATCTCACCCAGCTCGGCGGGGTCGACGTGGTCGCCGACGGCCATGACGACGTCCCACTCGGTGTCGCCGAACGCCTCCAGGGCGAGGGAGAAGAACTCCGACCAGCCGGTGGCGGCCGTGCCCAGGGAGATCAGCAGCACCGGACGGTCGGACTTCGGCTGCCACGAACCCTGGAACGCGGAGCGGTCCTTGATGCTGGGGCCCGCGAACACGAAGCGCTCGTCGAAGGAGTCGCCGTCGTAGTGGAACTCGCGCGGCAGGAAGACGACGCCGACCTCCTCCACGTGCGTGACGAACGCGCCCATGTCGCCGGGCAGGCCGAAGGTGGGGAGCAGGCCGACGAGGCGCTGCACCATCTCGAGGATCTTCGGGTCGTCCGGCGCCGACCACGGGAACTTCTGCGCGATGTTGAAGGTCTCGCTGACGCCGTACGACGGGAAGAGCCGCACCGCGGGGATGTTGTGCTCGGAGGCGTAGAAGCGGGCGCCCCAGGCCATGAAGTCGTGGACGATGACGTCCGGGCGGTCGTCGCCGTAGTACCCGCTGACCTGCTTGTGCAGGGCGATGGCCTCGTCGAGGCAGCGCAGGCCCTCGCCGGCCATCATCTCCTCGTTGTACGGGCTGCGGTAGAACTCGCCGAAGGGCGACTCGTACACGATGGGGGTGGCGCCGATGGCCTCGAAGGCGGGGGCGAAGTATTCCGTGGACGTGCAGGTCACCCGGTGGCCCCGCTTGACCAGCTCCTCCACGACACCGAGGGTCGGGTTGACGTGGCCGACGGCCGGGAAGTTGAAGAAGGCGATGTGAGCCATGTTTTTCCTTACTGGTGCTGTTGCGAATAGCTGTGGAACCCGCGTCCGGACTTCTGGCCGCAACGGCCGGCTTCCACCATCCGGGTGAGGATCTCGGGCGGGGAGTAGGCGGGGTCTCCGCTCTCCTCGTAGAGGCCGCGTGCGACGGCCCTCAGGGTGTCGATGCCGACGAGGTCGGCCAGGCGCAGCGGTCCCATCGGGTGCCCGCACCCCAGGGTCATGCCTTTGTCGATGTCCTCGGCACTGGCGTGACCGGATTCGGCCATGCGCACCGCGGACAGCAGGTAGGGGACGAGCAGGGCGTTGACGACGAAACCGGCCCGGTCCGCGGACCGGATCGCCTCCTTGCCCAGCACCCGGGTCACGAAGGCCTCCGTGCGCTCCACGGTGCGCGCGTCGGTCTCCGGCCCCCCGGTGACCTCGACCAGGGGCATGGCCGGCACCGGGTTGAAGAAGTGCGTGCCGACCACCCGGCCGGGGTGTGCGGTGGCCGCGGCGAGCCGGGTGACGGGCAGCGACGAGGTGTTCGTGGCGAAGACGACGTCGCTGTCCGGGAGGATGCCGTCGAGCTGCCGGAGCAGCTTGACCTTGGTCCCCTCGTCCTCGGTGACGGTCTCGAAGACCAGCTGCCGGTCGGCGAACTCGTTCAGCTCCGTGCCGAACGAGACCCGGGACAGCACGGCATCCCGCTCGTCCACGCCCAGTTTGCCCCTGGCCACGGAGGCGTCCAGGGAGCGCTCCAGGCGGGCCCGGGAGGCGTCCCGGGAGCGGTCCGTGGTGACGACGACGCGGACGTCGCAGCCGGCGCGGGCGCACACCTCCGCGATGCCGGCCCCCATCAGGCCGCCGCCCGCGACACCGACCCGTCGGATGTCCGGTCCGGTGCTCACCGGCCTCCTCCCGCGTACCAGCGCAGCAGGGCCGTGCCCACGGCCATGCCGCCGCCGAATCCGGAGAGCACCACGAGGTCGCCGTCGCCGAGCTCGCCCGCGCGGTGTGCGTGGTCCAGCGTGACGGGGATCGAGGCCGCGCCCGAGTTGCCGTACCGTTCCAGGGTGGTGTGGAGGGTGGCGCCCCCCAGGCCGGCGGCCTCGGCGAGCTGCCCGAGCAAGGCCCCGTTCGCCTGGTGCGGGACGAGGTGGCGGACGTCCTCCTGCGCCACGCCGCAGGAGCCCAGGACCTCCTTGATCGACGGGGGGACGTGCGTCATGACGAACTCGATGACGCCGCGCCCGTTCATCCGCAGGGTGTGGGCGCCCTCGTCGACGGTCTCGTGGGTGGCGGGGTGCCGGGTGCCGCCGCCCTTGATGACGAGCAGGGGCGCGTCGTCGCCGTGGCCGAGCAGGTCGTGGCCGAGGATGCCGTACGGGGCCGGGACCGGACCGAGCACCACGGCCCCGGCCGCGTCGCCGAGGAGCACCGCGGTGCTGCGGTCCATCGGGTCGGTGAACCGCGACCAGGTGTCGGCGCCGATCACCAGCGCATGGGCACCGGGACGCGCCGCCATGAGCGCCTGGGCCACGGTGAGGGCGTGGACGAACGCGCTGCACCCGATGTTGATGTCGAAGCAGGCCGCGTTGCGCGCGCCCAGCGCCGACTGCGTCAGGGTGGCGACGGGCGGCACCTGGCTGTCGGGGGTGGTCGTCGCGACGATGAGGTAGTCGAGCTGCTCCGGTTCGATCCCGGCCTGGGCCAGGGCTGCGCGGGCGGCGTTGATGGCCATGTCGGACGTGGCCTCGTGGGGCGCCGCGTACCGGCGCGTGAGCATCCGCGTCTTGCGGACGATCCACTCCTCGGTCACGTCGAAGCGCTCGGCCAGCTCCGCGTTGGTCATCTCGGCCTCGGGCACGTAGGACCCGGTGGCCAGGACGCCCGTCGAGCTGCGCTGCGCGGTGGATGCAGACATCGGTCATGCCCCCTTGAGCGGATTGATGCGGTCCTCGCCCAGCCGTGCGCGCTTGGCGGGGTCGGTGACGCCCAGGCCGGCGGTGGGCGCCAGGCACAGCACCCCGATCTTGCCCATGTGCGCGTTCTCCTGCATCAGCCGGGTCGCCTCGCCGATCTCGGCGAGCGGGTAGCTGCGGGACAGGGTGGGCATGATGTGGCCGAGGTCGATCAGACGGTTGGTCTCCCACTGTTCCTGCATGTTGGCGCCGTGGCAGCCGATGATCCTCTTGAGCTTCATCCACAGGTACCGGTTGTCGTACTGGTGCAGGTAGCCCGTGCTCGAGCCGCAGGTCACCAGGGCCCCGCCGCGGCGCAGCACGAACATGGAGATGCCGAACGTGGCCTTGCCCATGCAGTCGAAGACGATGTGCGGGTCCTCGCCCGTCTCGCGGCGGATGATGCTGCCGAGCCGCTTGCCGGCGGCGATGACCTGCTCCGGGTCCGTGCCGTCGCCGTCGCCGATGCCGAGCTCGGCACGGTTGATCACCACGTCGCAACCGAGGTCGCGCAGGCGGCGCGCCTTCTCCTCGGAGCTGACGACGCCGACGGCGATGCCGCCGCCCTGCTTGACGAGCTGCACGGCGTAGGCGCCGACGCCGCCGCTGGCACCCCAGATCAGGACGACGTCGCCCTGCTTCATGCGGCCGCCGTTGTCGCTGACCAGCATGCGGTAGGCGGTCCCCGCGCAGGCGGTGGCGCAGGCGGCCTCCTCCCAGGTCAGATGGGCGGCCTTCGGGACCAGCTGGCTGGCCCGCACCACCGCGTAGTCGGCGAGGCCGCCGAAGTTCGTCTCGTAGCCCCAGGCACGCTGGTCGGCGCTGAGCATGCCGTCGCCGTGGGCGGCCGGCTCCTGGTCGTCGACCTGGACCGGGCTGACGGTGACGTGGTCGCCGATCTTCCAGCGCCTGACCCCGTCGCCGGTCCGGACGACGACGCCGGCGGCGTCGGAGCCGAGGACGTGGTACGGCTGGTCGTGCCGGGCCTGCCAGCGGCCGAGCTTCCCGTACGCCTTCAGGAAGTTGAAGGTGGGCAGCGGTTCGAAGATGCTCGACCAGACGGTGTTGTAGTTCACCGAGCTGGCCATGACCGCGATCAGCACCTCATCGGGGGCCAGTTCGGGCATGGGCACGTTGCCGACGTGCAGCGCCTTGCGTACGTCCTTGTCCTCCACGCCTTCGAACATCCCGACGTCCTCGACGCGGGTGTGGGCGGCGCGGAACTCTGCGGGCACCGGCAGCTGGGCCAGCTCCTCCGGCGGGGCACCGCGGAGCGCTGCCTGGGCGAGTACGTCCATCCTGGGTCGTTCCTTCCTCATCGGACGAGTGGATCGCCCCTGGCGGTGCCGGGGGCGCGGTGACCGGTCAGACCGGGGACTCCATGCCCAGCGCGATGCGCAGCTTGGCCATCTGGCCGGCGTGGAAGGAGTCGTGCATCTGGGTCAGGGCCAGCGCCTCGCCGAGGGTCCGGAAGCGCTCTGCGTATTCGCCCATGTTCTCGTCGGGGAACACGGGGGTCTTGCGGGAGAAGTCCTCCGGGGTGAGCTCGTGGAGGACGAAGTCGCGGATCCGCTGGTGCGTCTCCTTGTAGATCCGGACCATCTCGTCGATCGGCGGCACGATGGTGAAGTTCGTGTCGGCGCCGTCGGCGAAGTTGTCGGAGAACTCCTCGGTGACGGCCTTCTCGCAGCCCTGGTGGATGGTGGAGAAGTAGTCCTTGGCACAGGCGAGGTGGCCGAGGAACCAGGCGATCGGCATGTGGCCCTCGGGGGCCTCGAACGCGGTGGTGTCGTCGAAGCCCTCCGCGAGGGCCAGCACCAGCTCGTAGCCGACGTCCAGGGCCTTGGCGAGGTGCTCGTTCAGTGCCGGCGGCGCGGTCACGGCAGTGGTCATGGCGTGTCTCTTTCTGTCTCGGGGTACGCGGGACGTACGGGCATCGGGGAGACGCGTGGGGAGGTGGGGGGTGGCACGTAGGGAGTGGTGCGTGCGGGGGACGGCTCAGGTACGTGCGGGGGACGGCTCAGCCGTGGGAGGCGAAGGGGCTCTCGCCCGGCGCGCGTGCGGCGTCCAGCCGGGCCCGCGCCTCGGCGAACGTGGGGAGCTCCGTGCGGGAGGTGCCGATCCAGTTCGCGCCCTCCCAGTCGTACATCAGGTCGCGGGTCTGGCGGGCCGCGTCCAGGTGCGCCGGCGAGTGCAGGAACGCCTTGAGCGCCGCCTCGTCCCGCCACACCACGAGGTTGCGTGCGGCGTTGAAGTTGTTCTCGGAGACGGCGACGGTGACGGCGATCAGGCCGTCGCGGTTCCACAGCTCCTCGAGGATGGCCCCGTTGAGCCGGCCGCCCAGCTCCTCCAGACCGGGCTTGGGCCAGCCGACGGAGGTGGCCACGAGGTACTGCTCGGGCAGCGGACCGCGCAGCGCGCCCGTCTCCGGGTCGACCGCGGGGCCCGTCCAGGGGACGACGACGTTCAGGTCGGACTCGTCACCGGCGGCGAGCTCGTGCAGGGTGGTGGGGATCTCTCGCATGGTCTCTTCTTCTTCTCGTCGGGCTTGCGGTCCGCTCCCCGGCTGCGGGGCGCCGGAGCCGGTCACGGCCGCGTACGGACGATGAACCGCTTGTAGTCGGTCGCCTGGAGGTGCTGCACGCTCATCTCGGGGTCCCGGACCGTCTCCAGGGTCGGCAGGACCGGCAGCACGGCGCGCAGGATCGCGTTCAGCTCCAGGCGGGCGAGGTGGCGGCCCAGGCAGACGTGCGGGCCGTGACCGCCGAAGGACTGGTGCGGGTTGTGCTCACGGGTGATGTCGAAGCGGTACGGCTCGTCGTAGACGGCCTCGTCCCGGTTGGCCGACGGGTACCACAGGGCCACCGTCTCGCCCTTGCGGATGAGCTGGCCGCCGACCTCGGTGTCCTCGAGGCAGGTCCGCACGAAGTGCGGGGCGACGGCGCTCCAGCGCAGGATCTCCTCGACCGCGCGGTCCGTCAGCGACGGGTCGTCGACCAGCAGGCGCAGCTGGTCCGGGTTGTTGATCAGGGCCCGGATGCCGTCGGTGATGGAGTTGCGGGTGGTGCCGACGCCGGCGATCAGCAGGTTGAACGTGGCGTAGAGGACCTCGTGGAGCTTCATGGGCTCGCCGTCGATGCGGGCCTGGACGAGCCTGCTGACGATGTCGGTGCCGTCGGGCTGCGCCATGCGGCTCTGCACGAGCTGCACGATGTAGACGTTGAGGGCGTTCATGTTGCGCCGGAACGCTTCCTCGGCGGTCTCGCCCTCGCGCTGGTAGTCGGGGTCGGCGGCGCCGATCGTGCCCTCGGTCCAGTCGAAGATGTCGTCCCAGTCCGACTCGGGCGCCCCGACCAGCTCGCAGATCGCGGCCACGGGCAGCCGCGCGGCGAGGTGCCGCGCGATGTCGGCCTCCCCGTGCGTCTCCAGCCGCCCCGTCAGCTCGCTCACGTACCGGGCGGCCAGCTCGTCGAAGCGGTCGCGCAGGGTCGCGATCGCCTTCGGGGTGAAGCACGGGCCCATGACCTGCCGCAGGTGGCGGTGGCGCGGCGCGTCCATGTCGCTCAGGGCCTGCGAGTCGTCCGGACTGTGCCCGAACATCCCGGCGCGCAGCTCCAGTTCGCCCTGGAGCATGTCGATCGCGTCCGGCGGGTCGACGGTGATGCGCTGGGCGCTGGAGAAGACCGCCGTGTTCTTGGAGACGGCGGCGATGTCCTCGTGCCGGGTCAGCACCCAGAACGGCTCGAAGCCCGGGCGCTGGTACCAGAAGACGGGGGCTTCACGGCGCAGCAGGTCCCACTCGGCGTAGGGGTAGCCGTTCTTCGCCCACTGGCGTTCGTCGGTGATGTCCAGGGTGTCCAGCGTCAGCATGGTCAGCGGCCCTCTCGGGTGGGCGTGTGCTCGGTCAGGAATCGGGTGAGGAGCTCGACGGTCCGCGCCCGGTTCTCCGGGGCGTCGTACCCGGGGTCGAGCAGCTGGGCTCGGGGCGCCTCCGCGGCGAGGAGCTTCGCCACGCCCTCCGGGTGCTGCGCGTCGCCGCCGGGCAGCACCAGCAGCGGCGCCGTGCAGGTGGCGGGCCAGTCCTGCGGCACCGAGAAGTACGGCGTCCCGTCCGGCCACACACCGTCGCGGAAGCGGACCAGGGCGGCGACGTACCGCTCGCGGCGCAGGGCGCGGACCTCGTCGCGGAAGGCGTCGTCGTCGTGGAGCCGCTGGGCGAACGGGCCGGCACCGGGGTTCCGGTCGAACAGGCCGTCGCGGGCCGCGGCCTCGATCACGCCCTCGAGACCCTCGGCGCGGGCCAGGCGCATGGCCTCGTCGAACGGGCCGAAGAACGTCCCGAGCGTATTGGTGGTGTCCCGGCCGACGGGGGCCTGGACGACGAGTGACGCCACCCGCTCCGGCGCCTCGGACGCCAGGCGCAGGGCCAGCGCGGCCCCGCTGCCGACCGCCACCACGTGCGCGGCCTCCACGCCGAGCTCGTCGAGGACGGCCAGCTGGTCGGCGGCGGCCTCGGCGTAGGAGAACGGCGCCAGCGGGCCCGTGCTCCCACCCGTGTGGCGCTGGTCCGCCGTGATCACGCGGAAGCCGGCGGCGAACTCGCGGACGGGGTCGTAGAAGTTCGACTCCCAGGACTCGGCCAGGCTGTTCGCACCGCCGGGGGCGAGCAGCAGCACGGGGAATCCGGAACCGTGGGTCTCGTAGTGGATCAGCGCACCGTCGGCGCGTTCAATCGTGGGCACGTCAGTCCTTTGCGGGTCGGTCGGATGTCTCGGGGGCCGGCCGTCAGCCGGCCGGCGGGGCGATCAGCGAGAGCGCACGCGCGATCTCGGCAGCCAGGGCGGGGGCGTTGTCGAGCGGCGCCGAGTGGCTGCCCTCGATCTCCCGCATCTCGAACTCGCCCGTGGTGAGGGGGCGCCACACCTCCATCGAGCCCCGCGGCAGCACCGGGTCGTGGCTGCCCTCCACGGGGAACACGGGGATGTCCAGGGCCGGCCGGGTGAAGCCCCGCAGCACGCTGCGGTGGTTCTCCGCCAGCTCGACGTCGGACATGAGCCGCTTGAGGTACTCGGTCAGCAGCTCCTCGTCCACCAGCACCTCGGCGGGCAGCACCCCTTCCAGGGCCGCCGCCGCCTCGGAGAGCGGCGGGGTGCCGTCGCCGGAGACCAGGCCGGCGAGCTTGCTCAGTCCCTCCGTCGGCTCGGCCATCGGCGGCAGGCCGCAGACCGGGAGCAGGGCCAGGGCCGGGACCCCGGGGCGGTGTGCCAGCCGGTGCGCCACTTCCCAGCACAGCCAGGAGCCCTGGCTGTGGCCGTACAGGACCACCGGCACGTCCAGCAGTCCCGCCACGGACAGGGCCGCGACGACCTGGTCGGCGACGGCCATCATGTCGGTCGCGGGGGCCTCGCCCGCACGGGTTTCGCGGCCCGGCATCTGCACGCCGAGCATCTCCACGCCGTCCGGGAGGTGGGCGGCCAGCGGCAGGTGCCCGCCGGTCGTTCCGCCCATGCCCGAGACGCACACGATCCGGGCGCGGGGTTCTTCGACCGGCCGCAGCACCCGCAGCCATGCGCCCGCGGGCACCGCGCCGCCGGCCCCGCCCGCCGTCGCCGTACCGGCGGCCGGGGCCGGGTCGTCCCCGGTCCCCGGGGCGAGCAGGTCCAGCAGCTCGCCCGCGATGGCGGTGCAGGTGGGCTGGCGCAGCAGCAGCTCCGAGGTCACCGGGAGTCCGGTGCGCCGGTTCAGCTCGCCCCGTACGGTCACGGCCATCAGGGAGCTGAAGCCGAGCTGCGCGAGCGGCACGTCGACGTCGAGATCGCCGCCCGCCATGCCCAGCACGGCGGCGACCTCCTGCCGGACCAGGTCCACCACGGCGGCGAGCTGCTCCTGCCGCGGCCGGCCGGTCAGCGCCGCGGCCCACTCGGCCTGCGCGGAGGCGTTCTCGCCGCCCGTGCCGCCGTCGGCCGTGGCCGCACGCGCCTCCTCGATGCCGTCCAGCAGCGGTCGGCGGCGCGCCGCGCCGTAGGCGGGGGCGAACAACGACCAGTCCATGTGGGCGACGCCCGCGGAGGCCATCCCGGCGTCCAGCACCCGCCCGAGGGCGCGCAGGGCCCGGCCCGGCGCCAGCGGCAGCATGCCGCGCGAGCGCGCCGTCCGCTCCGCTTCGGCCGTCACCATGCCGCCGTCGGCCCAGCCGCCCCAGTGCACGACCGTGGCGGTCAGGCCGCCGGCCCGACGGTGCCGGGCGAGCGCGTCGAGCGCCGCGTTGGCGGCGGTGTACGCCGTCTGGCCGGCCCCGCCCCACAGGCTCGCGACGCTGCCGTACAGCAGGAACGCGTCCAGCCGCCGGTTTCCCAGCACCTCGTGCAGGTGTGTGGCACCGAGCACCTTGGCGGCGGTGACCTCGGCCACCTGCTCCTCGGTGAGGTCGGTGAACGCGGCCATGCCGGTCACGCCCGCCAGGTGGGCGACGACGCCCAGGGGCCGCTCCGCCCGGTCCGCCTCGGCCAGGAGCGCCTCCACCTGCGCCCGGTCGGTGACGTCGCAGCGCGCGACGCTCACCTCGACCCCCTTGGCGGCGAGTTCGGCGCGCAGCCGGTCCACCTCCGGGGTGGCGCCGCCGCGTCGCGACGCGAGCACGACGTACTCGGCACCCCGATCGGCGAGCAGCCGTGCCAGGTGCCGGCCGAGCGCCCCCTGCCCGCCGGTGATCACGGCGGTGCCGCGGGTGGTCCAGGCGGCGCCGCTCCGGCGGGCGGCGGCCCGCCGCAGACGGCGTACGTACCTGCCGTCGGCGCGCACCGCGACCTGGCTCTCGTGGTCCTGCGCCGCGAGGGCCGCCACCGTCTGCTCGGCCCAGTCCGCGGGGAGATCGGCCGCGAGGTCGATGACGCCGCCGGAGCGGGCCGGGTCCTCCAGTGACAGCGCCCGGCCGAGTCCGGCGACGAGCGCCCCGGCGGGCCGCGGCACCGGTCCGGTGCCGTCGGTGTCCACCGCGCCCGACGTCAGCGCCCACACCGGGGCGTCGACCCCGGCGTCGGCGGCGGCCTGGGCCAGCGCGAGCGTCATGAGGAAGCCGCGCGTGGTGCCGCCGGCCGCCGCGGTGTCGTCGAGGGAGCCGAGGGCGAGCAGGCCCTCGGGGGTGCGGTCCAGGGCCGCGAGGTCCCCGGCGAGCGCCACACGACCGCCGTCCGCGGCGATGCGGTGCACCTCGGCGCCGGCGGCGCGCAGCGCACGCTCCGCCTCGTCGGCCGCCCCGGCCTGCCCGGCCGTGGCCGCCAGCACCCACGGTCCGGCCAGGCGCGGGGGCACGGGCGCCGCCGACGGCTCCCACACCTCCTCGTACAGCAGGGCGTCGGTCCTGGCGTCCGTCTCCTGCCGGTCCTGCCAGGCCGCCAGCAGCGGCAGCAGCTCCTCCACGCTGTCGCGCAGCGGCTCGGGAGCCTCCAGCAGCTCGGCCAGACGCTCGGGCCGTCCCTCGCCGACGGCCTCCCAGAAGGCCGACGTGTCCAGGGAAGCCGTGGCACCGGACGCCGACCGGTCCTCGATCCAGTGGCTGCGCCGCTGGAACGCGTACGGCGGAAGGTCCGCCACCCGAGGGCGGCCGTCGCCGACGGCGGCGCCGAACGCGCGGGCCCAGTCGACACGGCAGCCGTGTGCGTGCAGCGTGCCCAGGGTGCGCAGCAGTTCTCCGAGCGAGCCGCGGTCGCGGACGAGCGACCCGACGACGAGCGCCCGCTCGTCGCCCTCGGTGAGCGCCATCGCGAGCACCGGGTGCGGACCGACCTCCACGAACACGTCGTGTCCGGCGTCGAGCAGGCTCTGCTGGGCCAGGTCGAGGCGGACCGGCTCCCGCAGGTTGCGGCACCAGTACGCGCCGTCCAGCTGCTCGCCGGGCAGGAGGGCGCCGGTCACGGTCGAGTAGAAGGGGATCCGGGCCGCGCCGGGCCGCACGTCCCGGAGCAGCTCGCCCAGGACGGGCAGCAGCGGGTCCATGTGCCGGCTGTGGGAGGCGAACGCCGCGCCGACCTTCCCGCACACGACGTCGTCGTCGTCCAGCGCGAACAGGAACTCGGTCAGGACGTCCGCGTCGCCCGCCACCACCGTGGAGCGGGGCGTGTTGACCACGGCCACGGACAGCGCGTCGCCGTACGGGGCCAGCCGGTCCTCGACCTCGGCCACGGGCAGTTCGACGAAGGCCATCGCCCCCGAGCCCGCGGCACGGGCCAGCTCCCGCCCGCGCAACGCGACGACGCGGGCCCCCTCCTCCAGGGTCAGCGCACCGGCGACCACCGCCGCGGCGATCTCGCCCTGGCTGTGCCCGACGACGGCGTCCGGCTCCACGCCCAGGTCCTGCCAGACGGCGGCCAAGGCCACGTACACGGTGAACAGGGCGGGCATCGACACGTCCAGCCGGTCGACGTCCAGGGGCGTCCCGTCCTCGAGGACGCCGTGCCCGCTCAGCACCTCCCGCACCGACCAGCCCGTGTACGGGCGCAGCGCGGCGTCGCAGGCCGCGACCGTCTCGGCGAAGACCTTGCTGCTCTCCAGGAGCTCCCGACCCATGCCCGGCCACTGCGTGCCCTGGCCCGGGAAGACGAACACCTTCCGGCCCCGCGGCACGGCCGTGCCGCGCACCAGCGCCGGGTGCGAGCGGTCCTCGGCGAGCGCCGTGAGCGCGGCCACGGCCTGCTCGCGGTCGGCCGTCGTGACGGCCGCCCGCTCCCGGAAGTGCGTGCGGCGCTCGGCCGCGGTGTGCGCGACGTCGAGCAGTGCGGCGTCCTCGTTGCGCTCCAGCCACTGCGCCCAGCGGCGCGCCTGGTCGCGCAGCGCCGCCTGGTCGCGGCCCGAGACCAGCACGGGCAGGGCCGGGCCGGCCGCCGCCCCCGCGGCGGAGCGGTCCGCCGCGGGCGGGGCCTGTTCGACGATGACGTGCGCGTTGGTGCCGCCGATGCCGAAGGAGGAGACGCCCGCGATCCGCGGCCCGTCCTGCTCCCACACCCGCAGCTCCGTGTTGACCTCGAACAGCTCCGGGTCCAGGCCCAGTTCGGGGTTGGGGTTTTCGTAGTTGAGGCTGGGCACCAGCTCGCCGTGGTGGACGGCCAGCACCGCCTTGACGAGCCCGGCGAGCCCTGCCGTGGCGTCGGCGTGCCCGATGTTGGTCTTCACCGAGCCGAGCGCGCACGGCGCCGTCCGCTCCACGGCCCCGAACGCCTGCTGCAGCGCCTGGACCTCGATCGGGTCGCCGAGCGCCGTCGCCGTGCCGTGTGCCTCCACGAAGCCGATGTCGGCGGGGCCGACCCCCGCGACCGCCTGCGCCTCCGCGATGACGGCGGCCTGCCCCGGCACGCTCGGCGCCGTGAACCCGGCCTTGTCCGCACCGTCGTTGTTGACGGCGCTGCCGCGCAGTACGGCGTACACGCGGTCGCCGTCCGCCACGGCGTCGGAGAGCCGCTTCAGCACCACGGCGGCCACGCCGCTGCCGAAGACCGTGCCCGCGCCCCGCTCGTCGAAGGCCCGGCACGTGCCGTCGGGGGAGACGACCAGCCCCTCCTGGTGCACGAAGCCCCGGGTGAGCGGGAACGTCAGCGAGGAGGCCCCCACGAGGGCCGCGTCCGACTCCCCGCGCAGCAGGCTCTCGCGGGCGAGGTGGGTCGCCACCAGGCCGGTGGAGCAGGCGGTCTGCACGGTCAGTGCGGGTCCGCGCAGGTCGAGCTTGTGGGCGATGCGCGTGGCCAGGTAGTCGTTCTTGTTGCCGATCATGTTGCGGTAGAAGCCCGACATGTCGGAGGCCGCCTCCTGCGGGTAGCCGCCGTAGCCGGAACCGGCGAAGACCGCGACCTTTCCGCCTACTTCCCGGGGCACGATCCCCGCGTTCTCGAACGCCTCCCACGAGCACTCCAGCAGCAGCCGGTGCTGCGGGTCCATGGTGTCGGCCTCGCCGGGGGAGCACCCGAAGAACCCGGCGTCGAACAGGTCGACGCCCTCGGTCACCCCGCGGGCCCGCACGTAACGAGGGTCCAGCAGGTCCTCTTCGGGCACGCCCGCCGCGCGCAGCTCGTCGTCGGTGAAGAACGTGATGGACTCCACCCCGCCGCGCAGGTTCTCGCGGAACGCCTCCAGGTCGGAGGCGCCGGGCAGCCGAACGGCCATGCCGACGACGGCCACCGCGTCCCCGTCCACGGGACCGCGCGCGGCGCCGGGCTCCCGGCCGGCGAGCGGAGCGGGAGCCCCGCCCCGCAGGAACGCAGCGAGCTGACGCACCGTGGGGTAGCGGATCATCGCGGACAGCGGGAAGTCCCGGTCGAGGGCCGAGCTGACCAGGCCGTGGACGGTCAGGGCCGTCATCGAGCTGGCCCCCAGCTCGAAGATGCCCCGGTCCGGATCGACGTCCGGCAGGCCGAGGACGGAGGCCCAGGCCCCGCCGATCAGCTGCTCGAGCCCGTCCTCTCCCGCTCGGGCCGGCGCGGACGGCGCGCCCGCCGTGGACGCAGCGGTCGGCGCCGCGGACACCGGGCCGGGAGCGGGAAGGCGCAGCAGCGCCCCCCGGTCGACCTTCTTGTTCGGCGTGTGCGGCAGCTCCTGCATCCGCTCCAGCCGTGCGGGGACCATGTACGCCGGGAGCCGCTCGGCCAGGTGCGCGGAGACGGCGGCACCCTCCGCCCCGGCGCCGGGCGCGGCCACCCAGTACAGGCACAGCCTCGGGTCGCCCGGCACGTCCTCGCGCACCACGACGGCACACTCGGCCACCGCCGCGCACTCGGCCGCGACCTGCTCGATCTCGCCGGGCTCGATCCGGTGCCCGCGCAGCTTCACCTGCGAGTCGGCGCGCCCGCAGAACGCCAGGCCGTCGTCCTCCCGGAACCGCACGAGGTCCCCGGTGCGGTACATCCGCGCCCCCGGCTCCCCGGCGAACGGGTCGGACACGAACCGCTCGGCGGTCAGCTCCTCGCGTCCCAGGTAGCCCCGGGCCACCCCGGCCCCGCCGATCCACAACTCGCCCTGGCTGCCGCGCGGCAGCCGGCGGCGGTGCTCGTCGAGGACGTACAGCACGTTGCCGTGCAGCGGCCCGCCGAGCGAGACCTCGCCCGGCGTGACCCGCCAGGCGGCCGACCACACCGTGGTCTCCGTCGGCCCGTACATGTTGACCACGTCGCCGCCGCAGAGCAGCACCAGCTTCTGCGCCAGCGTCCGGTCCAGGGCCTCGCCTCCGACGAGCATCCGGTCCAGGCCGCCGAGCAGCGCCCGCCCGTCCGGGTCGGCCACCAGCATGCGGGCCAGCGACGGCGTGCACTGGAGGTGGGTCGGCGCGTACGGCACCCAGGCGCCCCATGCGGCCGGGTTGCCGTCCGCGACGAGCACCCGGTAGCCGCGGGTGAGCGTCCACAGCAGCTCGACGGTGGAGATGTCGAAGGACAGGCTGGTGACGGCCATCCAGGTGTCCCCGGCCCCGCCTCCGACGCACTCGTCCATCGCCGCGCAGAAGTTCGCGAACTGCGCGTGCTCCAGCATCACGCCCTTCGGCTTGCCGGTGGAGCCGGAGGTGTAGATCACGTACGCCAGGTCCTGCGGCCCGGGCGCGTCCTGCGGGACGGGCCGCACCGCGCCGTGCGGCTGCGCACCCCGGGCGGCGTCGTCGTCCGCGAGGACGACCTCGATGCCGTCCCGCGCCACCGCCTGCGCGCCCGCAGCCGTGGAGACGATCACCCGCAGGGCGCTGTCCTCGATGATGTGGTCGAGGCGCGCCGCCGGGTACTCCGGATCCAGCGGCACGTACGCGCCGCCCGCCATCCACACCGCGAGCACCCCGGTCACCAGGTCGGCCGTGCGGGGCAGGTGGAGCCCGGCGAGCGCGCCCCGGCCGACACCGGCCTCGCCCAGCCGGCCTGCCAGCGCCGCGGACCGCGCCACGAGCTGCCCGTACGTGAGCTCCCCGTCCCCGGTGACCAGCGCCACCGCGTCCGGTGTCAGCTCCGCCTGCTCCAGCACCAGGTCCAGCGCGGTACGGGTGGCCGGGAGCGCAGCGGCCGTACCGGTGCCCCGGGCCGCCAGCCAGGCCTCCTCCTCCCCGCTCAGGGCGTCGAGCTCGCCGAGGGCCCGCTCCGGAGCGTCGAGCACCGACTCCAGCAGGACCCGGAAGTTCGCCGCCATGCGCTCGGCCCCGGCCCGGCTCAGCACCGCCGAACGGAACTCCAGCTCGCCGTCGACGCCCTCCTCACCGGGCCCGAGCGTCAGCCCGAGCTCGGCCTTGGCCACGCCGCGCGGGTTGCCGGCGACACTGCTGAACGGCGCGACGGTCCACGCGTCGTCGGCGGAGCCGAGCGGCGGCAGGGAGTTGGCGCGGTAGTTGAACAGGGCGCGGAAGAGCGGGTTCTCCTCGCCCGTGCGCTCGCCGCCCGCGACCCGCAACACCTCCGTCAGCGGGACGTCCTGATGCTGCATGATGCCCAGGACCCGCCGCGACATCGAGGTGAGCAGTTCGTCGAAGCGCGGGTTGCCGCGCAGGTCGCAGCGCAGCGGCAGGGTGTTGGCCAGGAAGCCGACGGTGCCGCCGAGCGCGGCCTGCTGCCGGTTGGCCCAGATGGTGCCCACGCCGAAGTCGTCCTGGCCGCAGTGGCGGGACAGCAGCAGCGCGAAGACGCTCGCGTAGACGGTGTACGCGCTGACGTCGGTCCGCGACGCCAGCTCCTCCACCCGCGCGTGCAGTGCGTCGGGCAGGACGAAGGCCACCGACCCGTCGGCACCTTCGCCCGCGTCGTCCGCACGCGGCAGTTCCAGGCGCCCGACACCGGCCAGGTCCTCGGAGAAGTGGCGCAGTGCCGCGTCGAAGCCGCCCTCGGCCGTCCGGCGCGCCTCCCAGGCGGCGTAGTCGCCGAGGTGGTGCGTGACCGGCTCGCGCAGCGGCGCGTCCCCGCCCGCGAACTGCGTGTAGGCGAAGCGCAGTTCGTCGAGGAAGACCGCGAGGGACCAGCCGTCGCTGATCGCGTGGTGGGTCGTCACGCAGAGGATCTGCGCACCGTCCGCCACGTCGAGCAGCAGGCAGCGCAGCAGCGAAGGACCGGACAGGTCGAAGGCCGCCCGTTCCTCCCGCCCGATGCGCTCCAGGACGGACTGCTCGTCCTGCCCGGTGAGATCCTCCCGCACCAGGGGGACGTCGGTCACCTCGTGGACGACCTGGACGAGCTCGCCCCCGCGCATCTCGAGACCGGTGCGCAGCGCCTCGTGGCGCTCCATCGCCCAGCGCAGGGCGCGGGCCAGCGCGTCCCCGTCCACGGCGCGCGGCAGGCGCAGCGAGAGGGGGGCGTTGTACTGCGCGGACCCCGGGTCCATCTGCTCCAGGAACCACAGCCGGCGCTGGCCCTCGGTGGCCGGGTGCACGTCGCGCCGCTCGGCGCGCTCCAGCTGCGGGCCCTGCGCCTCCTCCAGGGCACCGAGGACCTCGTCGAGCAGGTACGCGGCGAGGGCCGCGGGCGTGGGGTAGGTGAACGCGACGTTCGCCGGGAGCTCGGCACCCGTGAGCGTGCACAGGCGGTTGCGAAGGCGCAGACCCATGATGGAGTCGAAGCCGGCCTTGCGGAGCTGGGCGTCCCGGGCCAGGGGCTCGGCCGCACCCAGCACGTTCGCCGCCTCCCGCCCGATCACCTCGGTCAGCGCGGCGGCCCGCTCGTCGCCGGGCAACGCCGCCAGCCGGGCGCGGAGCCCGGGGCGCGGCCCGTCCTCCCGGGTCTCCTGTCCGCCGTCCGCGGGTGCGGAGCGCTCCACGGCCGCCAGCAGCGGCCCGTCGAACCAGTACCGACGGCCCTGGAAGGCGTAGCCGGGCAGTTCGGGCAGCTGCGCGCGGTCCCGATCGCCCAGGACGCGCTGCCAGTCCACCTCCTGGCCCTGCGCGTGCAGTTCGCCCAGGGAACGCAGCACGTCGGCCATGCCGCCCCGGTCACGGCGCAGCGTGCCGACGGAGGTACCGCCGCTCGCGGCGGTGACGCCGGCCAGCGGAATGCCGAGGACGGGGTGCGCGCCGACCTCGACGAACACGCCGAAGCCGTCGGCGATCAGCCGGTCCAGCGCGCGGTCCATCCGGACGGGCTCGCGCAGGTTCCGGCACCAGTAGCCGCCGTCGAGCTCCGTGCCCGGGAGGACTCCTCCGGTGACCGTGGAGTAGAAGGGGAGGCGCTCCTGCTGCGGCGTCAGCCCGGCCAGTCCCTCACCGAGCCCCGGCAGGATCGGGTCGACGTGGGCGCAGTGCCCCGCGGCGTCGGCCTTGAGCTTGCGGAAGAAGACGTTGCGCCCCTCCATACCCGCCAGCAGGTCGTCCACGGCCTCGGGGTCGCCCGAGACCACGGTGGACTGCGCCGTGTTGACGACGGCGACGGACAGCGCGTCCCCGTAGGGCGCGATCAGCTCCTCGACCTCGGCGACGGGCAGTTCGAGCAGCGCCATGCCGCCCTTGCCGCTGCACTCGCGCAGCAGCGCCTGGCTGCGCAGCGCCACGATCAGCGCCGCGTCCTCGAGGGACAGGGCGCCCGAGACGACCGCGGCGGGCACCTCGCCCTGGCTGCTACCGACCACGGCCTCGGGTTCGAGGCCGAGGGAGCGCCATACGGCCGCCAGGGCGATCGCCATGGTGAACAGCGCCGGCTGGAGCACGTCGAGCCGGGTGAAGGGGGTCTCGTCGCTGTCCGCGCCCTCCAGCAGCTCGCCCACCGACCAGCCCGTCCACGGGCGCAGCGCGGCGTCGCACTCCGCGACCGCCTGCCGGAACACGGCGGACTCGGCCATCAGCCGGGCGCCCATCAGCCGCCACTGGGTGCCGTGCCCGGGGAAGACGAAGACGACCTTGCCGCGGGTGCGGGCCGTGCCGGTCACCACCCGCTCGTCCTCCCGGTCCTCGGCGAGGGCGCGCAGGGCGTGGGCGGCGTCCTCGGCCGTGGCCGCCAGCACCGAGGCCCGCGCCGCGTGGTGCGTGCGGTGGACGGCCGCGGTCTGGACGAGCGCCGGGAGCGGCTGCTCGGGGTGCTGCTCGAGCCAGTCGGCCCATCGTGCGGCCTGGGCCCGCAGCGCGTCGGGGGTGCGCCCGGACAGCAGCAGCGGAAGGGCTTCGGAGGTGGGGGCGTCGTGTTCCCCGCCCTCCCGTCCACGGGGGCCGGACGGGAGGGCGGGGGCCTCCTCCAGCACCAGGTGGGCGTTGGTGCCACTGATGCCGAAGGAGGAGATGCCGGCGCGGCGCGGGCGTTCGGAGCGCGGCCACGGCGCCGCGGAACGCAGCAGGGAGAGGCCGTCGGCGTCCCAGTTGACGTGCGGGCTCGGCTCGTCGGCGTGCAGGGTGCGGGGCAGCACCTCGTGCTGGAGGGCCAGGACCATCTTGATCACGCCGGCCACGCCGGCGGCGGCCTGGGTGTGGCCGATGTTGGACTTCGAGGAGCCCAGGCGCAGCGGCTGCCCGGGGGTCCGGCCGGGGCCGAACACCTCGGTGAGGGCGCCGGCCTCGATGAGGTCGCCGAGCGGGGTGCCGGTGCCGTGGGCCTCGACGGCGTCGATGTCCTGGGGCGTCAGCCGGGCGGCCTCCAGGGCCGTTTCGATGACCTGGCGCTGGGCCGGGCCGTTGGGCGCGGTGAGGCCCTGGCTGCGGCCGTCCTGGTTGACGGCCGAGCCGCGGATCACGGCCAGGACGCGGTCCCCGTCGCGCCGGGCCGCGGAGAGCGTCTTGAGCAGCAGCATGCCGCAGCCCTCGGACCAGCCGCCGCCGTCGGCGTCCGCCGAGAAGCTCTTGCAGCGGCCGTCGGGGGACATGGCGCCGAGCCGGCTGGACTCCACGAACAGGGCGGGGGTGTTCATCACGGTGACGCCGCCGGCGAGGGCGAGCTCGCACTCGCCGCCCCGCAGCGCCGTGACGGCCATGTGCAGGGCCGTCAGGGAGGAGGAGCAGGCGGTGTCGACGGTCACGGCCGGGCCGCGCAGCCCCAGGACGTAGGAGAGGCGGCCCGAGATGACGCTGCCGGAGATGCCGGTGCCCTGGTAGCCGTCGAGGGCCTGGAGGTCGGCGAGCACGGTGTCGTAGTCGGAGCGCATGGCGCCGATGTAGACGCCGGTGCGGCTGCCGCCCAGGTCGGCGGGCAGGACGTTCGCGCGTTCCAGGGCCTCCCACGCCGTCTCGAGCACGAGCCGCTGCTGCGGGTCTATCGACAGGGCCTCGCGCGGGGAGATGCCGAAGAACTCGGCGTCGAACCGGTCGATGCCCTCGAGGAAGCCGCCCTCCCGGGCGTAGCTCTTGCCCGCGGTCTCGGGGTCCGGGTCGTACAGCTCGAGGTCGTCCCAGCGGTCGGGGAAGGGGCCGATGGCGTCCCCGCCCTGCTCCAGCAGCCGCCAGAACTCCTCGGGCGAGGAGATGCCGCCCGGCAGCCGGCAGCTCATGGAGACGATGGCGATCGGCTCGAAGCGCCGGTTCTCCAACTCCTCGTTGCGCTGCTGGAGCTGCATCACCGCGGCCATGGCCCGCTGGAGCCGATCTGGGGTTGCTTGGCTACTCATCTCCGCCATCCGTGTCGCTGTTCCGGCAGTGGGTGGGAACGTGTGCGTCCCTTGGGGGAACCGGGCATGTGTCAGTCCTCGACCGTCACTCGCCTGCTGCGAGAAGTCCGGGACGGGGCGAAGCCGTGCTGACGAACGGCGGACGCGCCCGTGAGCTCGCCGCGCCGACCGGGCGGCGGGGCCCGTGCGCCCGGTCGGCTTCCGCGTCTCCCCGCCGAACGTCGTCGGCCGTATGGCCAAGTTTCGCCCGCGCGGCTAGAGCGCGGCCTGACTCCGGGTGGGCTCGGCCCCGCGTCCGGGCAGGGCGCGGGCCACGGCCACCACGAGCGCGAACACGCCGGCGGAGCACAGGAGTGCCACGCCGAGGGCATCGGCGTACGCGCCGGCCGGGACGCCCGCCGCGGCGGGGCCGCCGGCCGGTTTCCCGAGCCCGCCGAAGAAGGCCGCGCCGATGACGGCGATGCCCACCGCGGAGCCGAACTGGGTGGCGGCGTTGATCACGCCGGCGCCGGCGCCGGTCTCGCTCGGCGACTGGGAGGCCAGCAGGACGGAGGTGAGGACGGGGGAGCTCAGCCCCGTGCCCGCCCCCATCAGGAAGGCGGCGGCCAGCACCGGGACGAACCCCGTCCGGCCGGCGGAAGCCAGTGCGGCCGTACCCAGGCACGCGGCGAGCATGGTCAGCGCCCCGGCCGTGACGAACAGCCGGGGGCGTGCCGGTCCGAACTTCCAGGCGACCTGGAAGACCAGGGCGATGCCCACCGGGACCGCGGCCACGGCCAGCGAGGTGCGCGTGGAGGACCACGCGAGCCCGAACTGGAGGTAGTAGGTGAGCAGGAAGGTGAAGGAGGTCGCCCCGGAGAAGGTCAGCAGGGCCGCCGCCAGACCGGCGGTGAAGGTCCGCTCGCGGAACAGGGTGGGCGGGACCAGGACGTCGACGCCCTCGGCAAAGCGGCGCCGCTGGTGGGTGACGAAGTACAGCCACAGGCCGACCGAGGCGGCGAGCAGCACCAGGGACCACACCGGCCACCCCTGCTCGGGGCCCTGCACCAGCGGGAACATCAGCGACAGCGAGGCCAGGGCCACCCAGACGGCGCCGGACAGGTCGAGCGCGGGCCGCTGCTCCGCCCGCCCCTCCGGAAGCACCCGGAACGCACACGCCAGCAGGACGGCGCCGATCGGCACGTTGATCCAGAAGACCGCGCGCCAGCCGGTCCCGAACAGGTCGAGGTCGGTGAGCAGGCCACCCACCACAGGACCTCCGATACTGCCCGCGCTGATCGCGAGTCCGGTGACCGCGGAGGCGAGTCCCCACTCCTCGGGCCGGAACTGCTGCCGGATCACGGCCATGCTCTGGGGCAGCATCAGGGCGACCATGGAGCCCTGCGCGACCCGGCCCCCCACGAGCAGTTCGGGCCAGGGCGCCGCCGCGACCACACCCGAGGCCAGCGTGAATCCGGCGACGCCGATCAGGAACACGCGCCGGGTGCCGTGGATGTCGCCCAGCCGGCCTCCGGTGATCAGCAGCACGGCCGTGGCCAGCGAGTAGCCCGCCACGGCCCACTGGGCGGTGGCAAAGCCCCCGCCGAGGTCACGCTGGATGCTCGGGAGGGCGACGGCCACGATGTTGGCGTCGAGGCCGTCGAAGAACGAGGCCGCGCCGAGCACCCCCAGGACCGCCCAGCGTCGGCGGGAGAGGCCGCCGGACCCGGCCGGCCGCTCCTCCGCCTCGCGTCGTACGTCCTCAGCAATGGCCATGACGGCGGCTCCTTCGTGGGTGTCGGGGGCTCTGGCCCGTGGTGCCCGGCGACGGCTCGCCCTGCCGCGGCCGTTCGGTCGGGCACCGTTCTGGTCGTGCCGTTCGCGCGTCGCGCAGGACGTCATTGGACGGCGACGGCCTGGAGCCCCGCTGGAGAGGATGCCGAGCCGCCGCCTGGACGACCTGGAACCTCGAGCGGGATCGGAGTGCCCGTCGAGCAGGGATCGAGCGCCTTGACAGGCTTTCCGGCTGTCTTGATCGTTCTGTTCGGCAAAGGCGCCGCCCACCCGAATTCGCCCAGGACGCCAGAATCGACGAGGACACACCATGACCCGAGTGGCCGTTTCCCCCGGTCTTTGGACACGGCAGTACCATGCGCGGCCGGAAGCGCCCGCAAGGGTTTTCTGCTTTCCCCATGCAGGAGGCTCCGCGAGTTCCTTCCACCCGATGTCCGCGAGCCTGGCGGCCGCGCAGCTGGACGTGGTGTGCCTCCAGTACCCGGGCCGGCAGGACCGGCTGGGCGAGCCGTGCGTCGACGACCTGCACGAGCTGGCCGACCGGGTCGTGGCGGAGATCGAGCCGTGGCTCGACCGGCCGGTGCTCCTGTTCGGCCACAGCATGGGGGCCACCGTCGCCTTCGAGGTCGCCCTGCGCATGGAGCACGACCTCGGCATCGTGCCCCGGGCGGCGTTCTTCTCCGGCCGCAGGGCGCCCTCCGTCCGGCGGGAGGGCGCCCTCGTGGACCTGGAGAGCGACGAGGCCCTGCTCCGCGAGATCCGCTCCCTCGGCGGTACCGACGCCCGCTTCCTCGACGACGAGGGGGTCCGCGAGATGATCCTGCCCGCGATCCGGGGCGACTTCCGGGCCGTGCAGGGCTATCGGCCGTCCGGCCGTTCGGTGTTGAGCTGCCCGGTCCGGGTCCTCACGGGAGACGGCGATCCGAAGACGACGGTCGCGGAGGCGGAGGCCTGGAGCGGGCACACGACGGGACCCTGCGAAGTCCGGGTCTTCCGCGGCGATCACTTCTTCCTCGCCGACCACCTGCCGGAGATCACGCGGCTCGTCGCCGAGGCGGCCGCCCTGGGCTGACCGTGGCCCTCCGCGGTCACGGATGTCAGGGCCCAGTCAAGGCGGACCGGGCGATTCCGGACATCTTTTCGCCGCCCGCCCGTCGCGCTGCCGCTCCTGCCGTGGCGCGGACGGGCGGGGCGGCCCCCCTCCCCCTGACGGGGACCGGCGCGCCGACGCCGCCCACCGGCCCGCGATCCGGGCCGACCAACGAGAACCGGCCCTCCGGGGGATTGGCTGATATTCGATCGGACGATGCTGTTCCGGCTGTCTCCGGCTCCGGCTCGGAAAATCCGTACGCTACGGTAACTTCACTGTCCGTCAACAGTGTTGTTTTAAACCCCTCTGCCATTTCCCGACCGGTGCCCACCCACGGGCCCCGGCGGATCGCCATGGAGGGCGAATATGCGTACCACCGAGCGCCGCAGCCGAATAGAGGCCCTCGGCGCCTTTCTTCCCGCGGGATCGCAGACCAACGACGAAATCCGCGCCGAAGCCCCGGGCCTCGGCGACGCGGACGTCGAGCGGATCACCGGGATCGCCGAGCGGCGCGTCCACGACCCCGATCCGACCGCCGGGGAGGACTCCTTCGGGATGGCCCTGGCCGCCGCCCGCGACTGCCTGGCCGCCTCCCGCCACCGCGCCACCGACCTCGACGTCGTCATCAGCGCCTCGATCACCCGGGTCAAGGACGGCGGCCGCTTCCACTTCGAGCCGTCCTTCGCCGGCATGCTGGCCGGGGAGCTGGGCGCCCGTCCCGGCATCATCAGCTTCGACGTGTCCAACGCCTGCGCCGGCATGATGACCGGGGTGTGGCTCCTCGACCGCATGATCCGCTCCGGCGCGGTCCGCAGCGGCATGGTCGTCAGCGGCGAGCAGGCCACCCGCGTCGCCCGCACCGCCGCCCGCGAACTCACCGACTCCTACGACCCGCAGTTCGCCTCCCTCTCGGTCGGCGACTCGGCCGCCGCGGTCATCCTCGACGAATCGACGGACCCCGCCGACCGCATCCACTACATCGAGCTCATGACCTGTTCGGAATACTCCCACCTGTGCCTGGGAATGCCGAGCGACCGTAGTCAGGGAATCGGCCTCTACACCGACAACAAGAAGATGCACGACCGTGACCGGCTCAAGTTGTGGCCGAGATTCCATGAGGACTTCCTCGCCAAGAACGGCCGCCGTTTCGCCGACGAGGAATTCGACTACGTGATCCACCACCAGGTCGGCACGCGATTCATCGACTACGTCAACCAGACCGCCGAGGCCGAGTTCGGCACCCCCATGCCGGCCTCCCTCCAGGTGGTCGAGCGGTTCGGCAACACCGCGACCACCTCCCACTTCCTCACCCTCCGCGAGCACCTGCGGGGCAACGTGCCGTCCGTCCGCGACGCCGCCCCCAGCGACGGCACCGCCCACGAGGGGGCCCGCATCGGCGGAGCCCGGTACCTGATGGTGCCCGCCGCCTCCGGCGTCGTCACCGGAGCCCTGTCCGCCACGATCACGAACGCCGGGGTGTGAGCCGCATGGGCATCGTCATCACCGCCGCCGCCACCGCGGTCCACACCGACCCCGCCACCGCGGCCTCCGTCGTGGACCTCGCCGGGCGCGCGGCCCGCAGCTGCCTGGACGGCGCCCGCGTCTCCCCGTCCGGGGTCGGCGTCCTCGTCAACGTCGGCGTCTACCGCGAACACAACACCTTCGAACCGGCCATGTCCGCCCTGGTCCAGAAGGAAGTCGGCATCAACCTCGACTACCTCGCCGAGCCCCAGCCCGCCGCCGGCTTCTCCTTCGACCTGATGAACGGGGCCTGCGGCGTGCTCAGCGCCGTCCAGACCGCGCAGGCCCTGCTGGCGACCGGCACCACCGAGCGGCTGCTGATCACCGCCGCCGACGTCCACCCGGGCGGGGACGCCGCCGCCGACCCCGACTACCCGTACGCCGACCTGGCCGGCGCCTTCCTGCTGGAGCGCGCCGCCGACCCGGACACCGGCTTCGGGCCCGTACGCCACTACGGCGCCGACCGGCCCACCGACGTCGAGGGCTACCTCGACCTCGACACCATGGGCGCGGGCGGCCGCTCCCGCATCACGGTCCGCCGCACCCCAGGCCACGACACGCGGACCGGCGAACTCGCCGCCGCGGCAGTGGCCTCGTACGCGCGGGAGTTCGGCCTCGACCTCACCCGCACCCTGCTCATCGGCCCGCAGGTGCCGTTGGACGCCGCTCTCCCGCCCGGCATGACGGGGGAGGCGCACACCGCCGCCCCGATCCTCGGCTACCTGCGCGCCCTGGAGGGCGGCGGCGCGGTCCGGCCCGACGACCACGACGGGATCCTGTTCGTGACCGCCGGCGCCGGACCGAGCGCGGCCTGCGTCTCGTACCGGCCGCAGGGGTGGTGACCGGCATGACATCGGCAGCCACCCGGCAGCCCGCGTCCCACCGGCCCGCCGCCGGCACCCCCGGCCCGGGCCCGGGCGACCTCGACGCGCAGAGCCTCGCCGGGCTCCTGGAACGCAACGCCCGCGCCCACCCCGACAAGCCGGCCGTCATCCACCCGGAGCCCGCAGCCCGCCGGATGCCCGGCTCCGGCCCCGCCGGTCCCGCCGGCCCGGTCCGGCCCCCCGCGTACGGCACCCTCACCTACGGCGAACTGCAGCGGGCAGTCGAGCAACTGGCCGCGGGCTTCACCCGGGCCGGGATCACCAAGGGCACCAAGACCGTCCTGATGGCCCCGCCCGGCCCCGAGCTGTTCGCGCTGGTCTTCGCCCTGTTCCGGATCGGCGCCGTGCCCGTCGTCGTCGACCCGGGCATGGGCGTGCGCCGGATGCTGCACTGCTACCGGACCGTGGGCGCCGAGGCGTTCATCGGGCCGCCGCTCGCCCACCTCGTCCGGCTGCTGGGCCGCCGCACCTTCGCCGGGATCCGGGTGCCCGTCACCCTGGGCCGGCACCGCCTCGGCCGTGCCCGCACCCTGACCGCGGTACGCGCCCTCGGCGCCGACAGCGCGCGCCGCGGCGGCCCGGCTCCGGTCGCGGCCGGCAGCGACGACCTCCTGATGATCGGCTTCACCACCGGAAGCACGGGCCCCGCCAAGGGCGTCGAGTACACCCACCGGATGGCCCTGTCCATCGCCCGCCAGATCGAGGCCGTCCACGGCCGCACCAGCGAGGACACCTCCCTGGTCACCCTGCCGTTCTACGGGGTCCTCGACCTGGTCTACGGCTCGACCCTCGTCCTCGCCCCGCTGGCCCCCGCCCGGGTGGCGCAGGCCGACCCGGCGCTCGTGGTCGACGCGCTGGAACGCTTCGCCGTGACCACGATGTTCGCCTCGCCCGCCCTGCTGCGCACCCTCGCCGACCACCTCACGGCCGCCGCCCCGGGCCGCCACCCGCTGCCCGCCCTGCGCTGCGTCGTCGGCGGCGGAGCCCCCGTCCCCGACACGACCGTGGCCGCGCTGCGCCGCGTACTGGACGCCGACGCGCGCATCCACGTCACGTACGGGGCGACGGAGGTCCTCCCGATCACGTCGATCGAGGCCGCGGAACTCCTCGGAACCGCCCCGACGGCCGCCGGGGCGCCCGCCTCGAACGGAGCGGGGACCGCCACGGACACCGGTCCCGGTGCCGGTGCGGGTACCGCTGCGCGGGCCGCCGAAGGCGCCGGGACCTGCGTCGGCCGGCCCGTGCCCGGCACCCGGGTCGCGATCCTGCCCGTCACCGACGGCCCGCTGCCCCGCCTCGCGGCGGGGGCGCGCCTGCCGGCGGGGCGGGTCGGCGAGATCGCCGTCCACGGCGAGTCCGTCAGCCGCCGCTACCACCGCTCTCCGGACGCCGACCGCCGGCACAAGGTCCTCGACGAGCACGAGCACGAGCACAAGCCCGAGGACGCGGCCGCGGCCGCGACGGGCGGCGACGCCCCCTCGCACCGCACCTGGCACCGCACCGGGGACCTCGGCTACCTCGACGACGAGGGGCGGCTGTGGTTCTGCGGCCGCGCGGCCCAGCGCGTCCGCGCCGAACACCGCGACCTGCACACCGTGCGCTGCGAGGGCGTCTTCAACGCCCACCCCCTGGTCCGCCGCACCGCCCTCGTCGGCGTCACGGATACCGCCACCGCTCCCGGCACCACCGCGGACAGCGGCTGGGGCACCGGCACGGGCACCGGCAGCGGCAGCGGCAGCGGCCGAGGACGAGGACGAGGCGGAGGCGGCGGGGACAAGGGCGTGCGCGGCGGGCAACGCCCGGTCGTCTGCGTGGAGACCGAAGGGGACCTCGGCCCCGAGGCCTGGCACCGCCTGGTCGGCGAACTCCGGGCCCTCGCCTGCGCGCACGCCCCGACCACCGGCCTGGAGCTCGCGGAGTTCCTCCGCCACCCCGGCTTCCCCGTCGACATCCGGCACAACGCCAAGATCGGCCGCGAGGAGCTCGCCCGCTGGGCCGAACGCCGCCTCGCCCCGCCCGCCCCCCTGCTCTCCCGGGACCGCGCCGCACAGCTCGTCCCGCTCGCAGGCTGGGCGTACCTCGTGGGCGGAGCCGTGTGGGCCGCGACCGTCGGGGTCCCCGCCGCCCGCCTCCCGCGCGTCCTGTGGTGGACGGACGCGGCACTGAGCATCGCCGGGCACGCCGCCCAGATCCCGCTCGCCCTGCCGCGTGCCCGCGCCGCCGGCGTCGGCCGCCCCGCGGCGGTCGGCCTCACCCTCCTGTACGGCGCGACCTGGTGGCGGAAGCTGTGACCGCCACCATCCTGATCACCGGCGGCACCGGCTTCCTCGGCGGCCATCTGGTCGACGCCTGCGTCGCGTCCGGCCACCGCGTACGGGCCCTGGTGCGCGCCGGCAGCGACACGGCCCGGCTGCGCGCCCTGCCCGGCGTCGAACCCGTCACCGGCGACCTCACGCAGCCGGACTCGCTGGAGCGGGCCGCCGAGGGCTGCGAGGCCGTGGTGCACAGTGCGGCGCGCGTCGTCGACCACGGCAGCCGGGAGCAGTTCGAAGCCGCCAACGTCACCGGCACGCTCCGGCTGATGGCGGCCGCCCGGACGGCCGGGGCCCGGCGGTTCGTGTTCGTGTCGAGCCCGAGCGCGCTGATGCACCTGCACGAGGGCGACCGCCTCGGCATCGACGAGAGCACCCCGTACCCCACCCGCTGGTTCAACCACTACTGCGCGTCGAAGGCCATCGCCGAGCAGCACGTCCTGGCCGCGGACACACCGGAGTTCACCACCTGCGCGCTGCGCCCGCGCGGCATCTGGGGGCCCCGCGACCACGCAGGGTTCCTGCCGAGGCTGGTCGGCGCCATGCACGCCGGGCGGCTGCCCGACCTGTCGGGCGGCAAGCGCGTCCTGGTGTCGCTGTGCCACGTCGACAACGCGGTGGACGCCTGCCTGCGGGCCGCCGTCACCGCCCCCGCCGAACGCATCGGCGGCCGCGCGTACTTCGTCGCGGACCGCGAGGTCACGGACCTTTGGCCGTTCCTCGCCGAGACCGCGGGCCTGCTCGGCTGCGCCCCGCCCGCCCCGCGCATCCCCCTCCCGGTGGGACGGGCCCTGGCGGCCACGGTGGAGACCCTGTGGCGGCTCAGGCCCGACGCGGGCACGACCACCCCGCCGCTGAGCCGCTACATGATGGCCCTGCTGACGCGCTCGACGACGTACGACACCACCGCCGCCCGACGCGACCTCGGCTACGCGGCCCCCCGCACCCGCGCCGAAGGCCTCCGCGACCTGGCGGCCTGGGTGGCGTCCCAGGGCGGCATCCCGGCCTGGACCACCCCGCCCGCCCCCGGCCCGGCTGCGCCCGTGCCGCCGGCCGCCGCTGGGGCTGCTGGCGGCACGGGCGCCGCTGGTCCGGTCGCGGGCGGTTCGGCTGCCGCCGGTGCACCGTCCGGAACCACGGACCGGGCCGGTTCGGCCGGCCGAGGGGACATCCCGCGATGACCACGCCCGCCACGCCGGCCACGGCCGCCAACGCCCCGGCCGGGTCGGCGGCGGCCTGGGCGGCCGTGGTCGGATCGGCCGTGGTCGGGTCGGCCGTGGCCTTCGCGATCGCCGCCCGCCCCGGCCGGTCGGATCGCTTCGGTCCCGCCCGGCCGGCGGCGGAGGGTCCCGCCCGCCGGATGCGGCCCGGGCAGCCCGGGCGGCGACCCGCAGGCACCGCCGGGTCCGAGTGGGCGGGGCCCACCGTGCCCCGGTCGGCGGACGCCACCGGGGCCCGGTCGGCGGACGGCCCCGAGCCGAGCCGCGACCCGGGGCGCCCGCCCGGAGGCGTTCCCGACGTCGGCGGCCACGTGCGGCCGGGGCGCCGGATGCCGGCGACGGCGGCGAACGTGCTCGGGGCCAGGTCCGACAGCCGCTTCCGCCGCGCCCCTGGTGCTGGTTCCGAGCCCGGTCACCGGTTCGGCGCAGTGGACGTCGTCGCCCCTCCCGACACGGCCGGGGTCGGATCGGCACCCCGTGCCGTGACCGGGGCGCGCCCCGACCTCCGTTGCGCTTCCGCTCCCGGGCGACCCGCCGCCGACGCCCCGGTCCCAGCCGGGCCCGTTCCCGGCGCGACCCGAGGGAAGCCCCGGGCCGCCGGGTGCGCGGCTCCGCGCCCAGCGCGGCAGCTGACACCGCCGGACCCCGGCCGCTCCGAGGGCGGGCACCCGTCAGGCGCCCACGGCACGCCCACCTCATGCCGCTGGCCCACTGCCGCGTACGACAGACCCCGCCGGTCCTGTCGTCCGAGAGGGACGTTCCGCGACGACCGCGTGCACGACTGCCCCCGCCCCGGTCGCGGCCGGCGCGGCCACCTTCCGTGCGGTCGTCCCCGGCCCGTCGGTCGGAGCGACAGGACCGGCGGGCTCGGCCGCCCGAGGGGGCGGTCCGCGATGACCACGTGCTCGACCACGCCCACCACCGCCCCTGCCGCCGGCGGATCGGTCGCCTCCCGGGCGACCGCCGCCGGCCCACCGTCACGCACCACAGACCAGGCCGGTTCGGCCGCCCGAGGGGACACCCCGCGATGACCACGCATCCGACCACACCCGCCGTACCCGCCTCACCTGACTCACCGGCCTCACCTGCCCTGTCCGGCGGCGCCACTGCCGACCGGGCCGCCTCGGTCGCCCCGTACCGTCGCCCGGTGTCGCCCACCGAGCGCCTCTACCTCGCCGCCGGTCAGGCCCGCGGGGACATGGCCCTGAGGATCGTCGTCGAGGGCGACGGGCTGCCCGGCCGCGACGCGCTCAGGGCCGCCGTGGCCCGGGCCGCCGAGGCCTGCCCCGGCTCCCGCCTGGTGCGCCGCGGCCCGCTGTGGGTGGCCGCCGGCCCGCTGCCGCAGGTCGTGTACGCCGACCCGGCCGCCGAGGCCTTCGACGCCTCCGCCCCCGCCACCGCCGAGCTGCTCACCGGCCGCACCGGCCGCACCGGCCCGGCCGATCCGCCCGGCTGCGGGGTGCTCGCCGTGCCCGGCCAGGACGGTACGCCCACCGCCCTCGTCTTCAGCGCCTCGCACGCCCTGATGGACGGTCACGGCGCCCTGACCTGGGTACGGGAGGTCTTCCGTGCCCTGCGCGGCGAACCGGCGAGGCCCGCCGCCGACCCGGCCACCGACCACGGCCTGCTGCGTTCCCTGCCCGCCGGACGGCGCCACCGCCGCCCGTCCCCGCTGCCCGGCCTGCCCTCGCCGCTCGGCCCCGCGACGCCCGGCACCCCGGCCCGCACCCTGTGGCTGCGCCGCACCCTGCCCGGCCGCCACCCGGCGCTGACCGCCCGTCTCGCCCAGGCCGTCGCCGACACCGCACGGCGCGACACCCGCGTCATGGTCCCCGTGGACCTGCGCCGCCACCGCCCGCACCTCAAGGCGGCGACCGGCAACCTCACGCTGCCGCTGTTCCTGGACCTCCGTCCCGGTCAGGACTGGGCCGCAGCTCACTCCGGGCTGCTGGCGGGCCTCGCCGACGGCGCCGAACTCGCGGCCGGATTCGAGGCCGGCCTCGTGTCCCGGCTGCCCCCGGCCGCCGTCGCCGCGCTGCTGCGCGCCTCGCAGGCCGCCTCCGTCCGCGCCGACCGCCACCTGGCCTCGGCCGTGGTCTCCCACGTCGGCCTGCTGGACCCGCAGGAGCTGTCCGGTGGGGGCTTCACCGCCGCCACCGCGTACGCACTTCCCGTGCACGCGCCGCTCGTCCCGCTGTCGTTCGCCGTGGCCGAGACCCCCGACGCCACCGAGATCACCCTCGGCGTACGCGCCTGCGATCCGCACCTCCGACGGCACGCGTCGGCCTTCCTGGACACGGTCGTCACCACCGCCACCGCCACCGCCGCGGACCGCCCCGCAGCCCCCGGCTCCCCGACTGCGGGGGCCGCATCCGGTCCGGCGGAACCGGAGGCCCCGCCGGCGTCCGCCACCGTCGTCGACCTCTTCCGCGCCCAGGCCGCCCGTACGCCCGCGGCCGTCGCGCTCGACGGGCCCGACGGGCCCGTCACCTACGCCGACCTGGACCGGCGTTCCGACGCCGTCGCCGCCGAGCTGGTGCGGCGAGGGACCGGCCGCGGGGACCTCGTGGGCCTGGTCGTCGACCGGACCCCGGACGGGGTCTGCGCGCTCTGGGGCGTCCTCAAGGCCGGGGCCGCCTACGTCCCGCTCGACCCGGGCCACCCGGGCCCGCGGATCCGCGACGTCCTGGAGTCCAGCGGCGTACTGCTGACCCTGACCCGGCGCCATCTCGCCGCGGAACTCGCCGACTTCGTCCCCGGGACACTGCTGCCCGTCGAGGAGATGCCGCGGACGACGGCTCCGGTGCAGGCTCCCGCTCCCGCTCCCGGTACCGGCCCCGGGCCCGGTCCCGAGGACCTGGCGTACGTCATGCACACTTCCGGTTCGACGGGCCGCCCCAAGGGCGTGCTGGTCGAACACCGAGGTCTCCTGGCCTTCGTCCACTGGATGACCGCGATGTGCCGCGTCGGCTCCGGCACCCGCTTCGGATTCGCCGCCTCCTACGCCTTCGACATCTCCTGCTTCCCGCTCTTCGTGCCGCTCCTCGCCGGCGGTACGGTCGTCCTCGCCCCCGACGCGCCGTCCCCGGCCGCCCTGCGCGCCCTCGTCGGAGAACACCGCGCCGACACGCTCGCCGTGACGCCGTCCCACCTCGCCCTCCTCGCCGGCAACGGCGGCGGCCGGCTGCGCACCCTGCTGCTCGGCGGCGAGGAACTCACTCCGGCCGCCGTCCGTTCCGCGTACGCGGCCTTCGGAGCCGACTGCCGCGTGATCAACGGGTACGGGCCCACCGAGGCCACCGTCGCCTGCCTCGCCCATGTCGTCGACGGCACCGAGACCGGCCCGTCCCTGCCTCTCGGCGCCCCCGGCCCGGGGGCCCGCGTCGACCTGGTCGCGGAGGACGGCGAGGTCATCGGCACCGGCCCGGCGGACACGGGCCGCGTCGGCGAGATCGTGGTACGCGGCCCCCAGGTGGCCCGCGGTTACCTGGTACCGGCCGAGCCGGCCGGGGAGCCTACGGCCGCGCCGGCCGCCACCGCTGCTGCGTCCACCTCGCCGTTCTCGACCGGAGCCGACGGGGTGCGCTCGTACCGTACGGGCGACCTCGGCCGGCGCCTCCCCGGCGGAGCCATCGCCTTCGCGGGTCGGGCGGACGGCCAGTTGAAGATTTCCGGGTACCGGATCGAGCCGGCCGAGGTCACCGCCGCCCTGGAGGCCCACCCGGCCGTGGCCCGCGCCGCGGTCACGGCCCGCCGCCGGGCGGCCGCCGGGTCGGCGGTGCTGTGCGCGTACGTGGTCCTGGCCCGCACCCCGGACCACCACCCCGCCGACCCGGAGGCGGCGGAAGCCGCGGCGGCCGTGCTGCGCGAGGAACTGGCCCGGACCCTGCCCGGGCACCTGGTGCCCGCACACGTCGTGGCCGTGGCCGCCCTGCCCACCACCATCAGCGGCAAGACCGACTTCGACGCCCTCCCCGACCCCTTCACCCGCTCCTCGCAGCCGTCCCCGGAAGGCCCGGACGCCGACGGCCCGGACGGCGACGGCCCGGACGGCGACGGCCCGGACGGCGACGGCCCGGACCCGACCGCCGAGGCCGCGGCCGGGGCGTCCGCCGGGGCCGCCGCCGGGGTCGCCGACGCCCTCCCCGCCCGTGTCGCGGGGCACTGGGCGGCGATCCTCGGCGTGGACGCCTCCGGCCTGACCCCCGACTCCGACTTCCAGGCGCTGGGCGGGGACTCCCTCGCCCTCGTCGAGATGCTCAGCGCGGTCAGCGACGACCTGCTCACCCCGGACCAGGCCCGCCGTTTCACCGAGGACCTCGCCGGCCTGGTCCGCGAGCTGACGCTCGGGCAGGTCTGCGCCCGCCTCACCACCGTTCGCGAGGAGACCCCCGCATGATCTTCGTCGGAGACGGCGCGCTGCTGCGCCGGGCCGTCGCCCACGCCGCCGCCCGCGGCCACCGCGTCGACCTGGTCTGCTCCGCCGACCCGCTCGACGCCGCGGCCGCCGGCCCGGCCACCCCGCACCTGGACCCCGCCCCGGACGTCAACGCGCACGCCGACACCCTCGCCGCAGCCTGCACCGACGGCATCGTCTGGTCGGTCAACAACCGGCACATCTTCCGCGCCCCGCTGCTCTCCCTCGGCCTGCGGATCGTCAACGTCCACAACGGCCTGCTGCCCCAGCACCGCGGACTGCCGTCCGCCGCCATCGCCTTCGCCCTGCTGCACGGCGACACCGAGTACGGGGCCACCGTCCACGAGGTCGACGCGGGCATCGACACCGGCCCGGTCCTCGCCGAGCAGCGCTTCCCCGTCGGCCCCGAGGACCGCTTCCACCAGGTGATGCTGCGGGGCGTCCGCGCCTGCCGGACCCTGTTCGAGCAGACGTTGCCCGCCGTCGCCGCCACGGTCACCACCGGCGCCACGGTCGCCGCCCCGCCGGCCCCCGCCGCCCGGACCGCCCCGTCCGCGTACTACGGCACCCGCGCCCTGGGCCGTCTCGCGGACCACCGGCACGACCCGGCCTTCGCCCGCGCCACCGACCTCGGCCCCTTCGCCGCGCACGCCCCGGAGCTCGCCCGCGCGCTGGACCTCGTACGGGCGATGGAGCCGTAGGCGGGCCGGGGGACGGAGACAGCGGGAGGGGGATCACATCGGGGCGGGCGCGCGGGTGAACAGCCGGCCGGCGAGGTCGACGCCGACCACGGCGTGATGACGTACTCGTCCCCGTCGCCGGGCAGCAGACCCATCCCGGCGGGGGCGTGGTCCGGCGGCATCTCCGTCTCCGAGGCCGCCCGGATCTCCGGCTTGACGCGGGCCGCGAGGGTGAGCCGGGTGCCGTCGGTGGCGATGTCGAGGAACAGGGCGTCGTTCTCGTGGCCGCCCCGGAACGCCTTCCACGGCGTCGCCACCCGCAGCGCGCCGTCCTGGCCGCGGTTGTACCCGAGCGCGTACGTCCGGGTGACGACGTCGTCCAGGTCGAAGCAGGTGTCGGACAGCCCGATCGGCTCCAGGAGCAGCGAGGCCACGGCCTTCTCGAACGGCATGCCCCTCACCTTCTCGACGACCCGCCCGGCGAGGTCGTACGCGGCCTGGCTGTACGAGGGCCGCGCGCCCGGCGCGGCGAGCAGCGTGAGCCGGGACACCTCGGCCACGAAGTCGGCCAGGCTCCGGTCCTCCTCGTCGGTGTCGATCAGGTTCCAGTCGAGGCCCGAGGCGTGGTCGAGGAGGCGCAGCACGGTGACCGCGGCCGCGGCTTCCTCGTCGGCGAGCCGGAGCTCGGGCACGTAGCGGCGTACGGGTGCGCCGAGGTCGACCCCGCCCGGCTCCGCCGGGCAGGTCGACGACCCCTCGTCGACGGATGTCCTGCGCCCGGTTCATGCCGGTTCCGGGCATGATGGGGTGATGGAGATCAAGAGCCCTTCCTTCGCCGACGGCGGTTGGATCCCGGTCGAGCACTCCATCGACGGCGAAGGGTCCCAGGTCCCGCTGGAGTTCGAGGCCGTGCCGGACGGGACCGCGAGCCTGGCCCTCGTCGTCCACGACCCGGACGTCCCTCGGGACCGGCGTCCGGACGGGAACTTCGACCACTGGGTGGTGTGGAACATCCCGGCAGGGCAGCGGCGCATGACCGCGGACGAGGGCCCGGTGGGTGTCGTGGGCCGGACCACCCGCGGAACCAACACCTGGATCGGCCCGGCCCCGCCGCCCGGAGACGGGGCGCACCGCTACTTCTTCACGCTCTACGCCCTGGACGTGCTCCCGGACCTGCCCGATTCGGCCGGCCGCGGGGAACTGGAGGCCGCGATGGAGGGCCACGTGCTGGAACGGGCGGTGCTGATGGGCCGCTTCCAGCGCGACTGACCCGGCGCCGCCCGGCAGCGGCTTGCCGAGCAGGGCCGGCGTGATGACGGGGGTTGCAGCCGGCTCCCGTGTCCGGGGCGCGGCATCGCCGTCGAGCTCGGCGCCGCCGGAGCGACGGTGTACGGCCGCTGTCCTGGCCGGGGTGCTCGACGGCCCACTGTTCCGCCAGCAGCTCGTACGCTTCGGCGGTCGTCAGGCTGTCGTGGGCAAGAGAACGTACGACGTCCACCTGCACGATGCGGGCGGTGCGGGCGGTGCGGGCGGTGCGACCGCCGACCGCCTGGTCAAACGCGCTCCGTGACCCACGCCAGCTGCTCGTCCGCGTACTGACGCGAGAGGGCGCAGAGGTCGCTCATCGACGCCGGTCGTGCGGAGCGACCGCGGCGGGGGCGGGGAGGAGACCGGCGGCCGCGGCTTCGTGGACGCGTTGAGAGCGTGGCGAGTCGGTGCACGAGGTTGACCTCCCTAGGGATGGTTCCGCGTCGGGCGACTGCCCGCAGCACGCCAACGCATCGACGTCGTGGAGCCGGTACCCCGCTGGACTCCGCTCGGACGGGGGAACGATGTCCTGGTCCGAGTAGTCCCCTTCACCGTCAGGCCCGTGAGACGGGACAGGTCCCCGATGGAGCAGAGTGTGTCGCGGTCCATGCCCCGAGCTTGGAGCCTCCCCCTGCGGGGAGACGCAACCGGCGGTGATTTCCGCGGCACGGCCCGGACCGCGGCGCGACACCGTCACCGGGCCGGCCCCGGGCGCGGCGTGGGGCGGTGGTCGCCGCATGCTGAGTACCGGGATGGCCTGTCGGGCCGTCACATACTCGTTCCTTACAGGGAGAACCAGAGCCACATGTATCCGACCATCCACGCGATCACCTTCGACTGCACCGGCGACCCGTACGACCTCGGGCTGTTCTGGAGCCGGGTGCTGGGCCGCCCGCTGGCCGACGACGACAAGCCGGGCGACCCGGAGGCGATCATCAGGGACCCGGCCGGCGGCGGACCCACGCTGCTGTTCGTCCGCGTCCCGGAGGGCAAGACCGCCAAGAACCGCGTCCACCTGGACTTCCGGCCCGAGGGCCGCACCCGCGAGGAGGAGGTGCAGCGGCTCCGCGACCTCGGGGCGCAGGTGATCGCCGACCAGACCCGGCCGGACGGCGGCGGCTGGGTGGTGCTCGCCGACCCGGAGGGCAACGAGTTCTGCGTCGAGCGCGGTGAACTGGGATGACGGTCAGCACCCAGCAGCCCTGGCTGAAGCAGTTCACCACCGGCGCGGGCAGCGGTAGCGGCGCCGCCGCCGCAGCGCCCCCGGTCCGCACGGCCGCCCCCGCCCGCACCCGCATCGTCTGCCTCCCGCACGCAGGCGGCGCCGCCACCGCCTTCCAGGGCTGGGCCCGCCACCTCCCCCCGGACACCGAGCTGCTGGCCGTGCAGTACCCGGGCCGCCAGAACCGGATCGCGGAGCCCTGCATCGAGTCGATGCCGGAGCTGGCCGACGCGGTCTGCACCGCCCTGGCCGCGCTCCCGCCGCTCCCCACCGCCGTCTTCGGGCACAGCATGGGGTCGCTGGTGGCTTACGAGACCGTGGTCCGGCTGGCGCGCAGCGCGACGCCCGGGACCCTGCCGCTGCACCTCTTCGTCTCCGGGGCCGAGGCGCCCCACCGCGCCCGCAAGGACCTGCCCGCCCTGGACGACGACTCGCTGATCGCCTACACCCGACGGCAGAACGCCGTCGACGTCCCCGCCGCCCAGGACCCCTACGCCATCCCCGAACTGCTGGACCTGCTGCTGCCCTCGCTGCGCGCGGACTTCACCCTGCTGACCGGGTACCGCCCGGCGGTGCCGCCCGTCGCCGTGCCCGTCCCGGTCACCGCGCTGGGCGGCGACCAGGACTCCGGCTGCCCGGCCGAAGCCCTCCCGACCTGGGCGGACCTCACGACGGCGTGCTTCACCTCACGCGTCTTCCCCGGCGGGCACTTCTACCTCCAGGGACACGAGGGGGCCGTGGCCTCCCTGGTCGCCTCGACCCTCGCCGCTGCCGCTGCCGCTGCCGCTGCCGCCGCTGTTGCTGCCGCCGGGCGACCGCAGCCGGCGTGAGGGAAGCGGAAGCCCCCGACCGGGCGAATTCGAGGGGCCGGGGGCTCAACCGCCCAGCAGGAGCCGCCGCAGGTGCCCGCAGGCCTCGCCCTCGGTGGCGTACGAGGCGACGGGCTCGTGCGCCCCGCGCTCGTACACGCCGGTCTCCCAGCCGCCCCCGGGCCGTGCCCGCAGGTAGACGAAGTCGGGCGGTGTCGGCGCCGGTTCGTGCACGCCCTCGATCCAGTAGTGCCCGGCGGACACCCCGTGCTCCCGGAGCGCCCGTTCGAGCACCTGGCGTTCGCTCACGAGGCCGCCGGCACCAGGTAGCCGTGGTCGAGGAGCCACCTGACGTTCAGCCGCTGCCCCTCGCCCGGGCTCAGAAAGGCCGGATCCAGTTTGATCTGCCGGCCGCCGCCCGGCTGCTCGAACCAGGGGGCGATGGAGCCCTCCCACACCGTGAACGGCTTGGCCACCTCGTACGCGTGGTAGTCGCAGGGGAACGCCGCGTCCCGGGTGTTGAGGTTCTGCGGGGGCAGGGCGCGCTCGGCGTACGGGTCCCCGGCCGGGGCGAGGTACGAGCCGTACTCGGACCCGAACCGGTCCAGGCGCTCGCCGGGCTCCAGCAGCTCGGGTGCCTTGTCGACGGTCCCGTTGACCTCGGCGAAGCCGTCGTTCGGCGGGTACTTCCAACCACCGGTGTCGGCCGGACCCTCCCAGAACTTCTTCAGGAACTCGGCGGAGGTCAGCTTCCCCGTCCGCTGGTAGTGCTTGAGCAGCGGCCCGACGGGTTCCTGCCACCGCTTCGGCAGGACCTTCGGCCCGAGCCGCCCGTCACCCTGGAACTCCCCGCTGCACGCGGCGGCCGGGGCTGCCGGAGCCGCGGCAGTGGTCGTGGTGGGCGCGGCCTGGGCGGTGGCGGGTGCGGCGGCGAGGGCGACGCCGACGCCCATCGCGGCGAGGACGGCACGGATCCTCGATTCAGTGCGGCTGCGCTCCACACGGGTCTCCTTCGACGGGTCGGACGGCGTCACCGTAGTGGATCTCTGACGCTCCGTTACCACCGCCCGACGCGATCCGGCCACGCCGCCGTAGGCTCGTGCGCCGTCAGCCCGCCTGCGGCCCCGCGGCCGGCACCGGTGCGGCTTCCGCGACCGAGCCCGAGCCCGAGCCAGAGCCCGAGGTGGAGGTGGAGGCGATCCCGCGGGCGTCGGCCAGCCGAGCCACGACCAGGCAGTACGCGGGCGCGCACACCAGCTCCACCACCAGCGCCTGCCACGGCGCGTCCGCGGCCGTACCCGCGTCCGCGAGCTGCCCGAGGACCAGCGCGGTCACGAACGAGAACACGTTGTTGGCGGTGTGCATGGCCATCACGGCCTCCAACCCGCCCGTCCGGATCACCAGCCACCCCCACCACCCCGCCGAGTAGCAGAGCAGCAGGAACCCGCTCCAGCCCCCGAACCCGTGGGCGAGGGCGAACAACACCGAGGCGACGGCCACCCCCGGCCACGGCGAACGCAGGAACCCGCCGAAGAACTGCGGCAGCCAGCCCCGGAAGACGAACTCCTCCGCACTCGCCTGGAACGGAACCAGCACCGCGAACAGCACCGCCCCGAGCAACAACCGCCCCGCCGCAGGAGTGTCCCCGGCGAAGACCTCGTCACCCTCCGCGAGCCATTCCCACAGGGCCAGTGCGCCCATCTGCACCGCCATCAGCGGGAAGGCCACGGCCGCGCACACCCCGAGCCAGCGCCACCGCACCCGTCCGGCCACCGAGGCCAGCGTCCCCGCCGGCCGGGAGCCGCACCACCGCACGGCGACCATCACCGCGGGTATGCCGACCGCCAGCCCGAGGAGCCCGAGGGCGTTGTCCGCCACGGGATCCGCGAGCAACTGCTCGGCCCCGTCAGCGGCGGGCTCCAGCCCGAGCGCGTCCGCCCCCAACAGGCCCAACCCGGTCACCACGATCATCGCGACGGCCAGCAGTCCGACCACGGCGAGCAGTTCACCGATCCGCCGCGGCCAGCCCTGCCGCCCGTTCCGCGCCTGCTCGTGATACCGAGACCCGCCCGGCGCGGCCACCACCGCGGGCCCGCTGCCGTACACCGCGGCCCACTCCTCCGCCGAAGGCCACCCCTGCGCCCCCGCACCCCCGGACCACCCCTGCGCCCCCGCACCCCCGGACCACCCCTGCGCCCCACTGCCGGGCGCCGCAGACCACCCCTGCGGCCCCGCACCCCCCTGCGGCTGCGGCCAAGCCCGCGCCCCACCCCCCGGCGGGGCGGACCCCGGCTGCGGCGCCGCCCACGGATCCGCGGGCGGGGACGCGGCGTGAGGAGATCCGGACGGGGAGGCCCCCTGACCCCGCGCCCCCTCCGGCCGCTCCCGCTCGGCGCCCCCGCCCGCCCCCGATATCTCCGCCACCCGAAACCCCTTCCTCTCCACGCCCCGCAGCCCCGACCCCACCGGCCGAGCCGCCCCGGCACCCTAATAGAACCCCACCCCGCCCTCCGGCCTGCCGGGGCATCGCGTGCTTCGACTGCCGGCGAGCGTTGTCGCCGCTGCCCTCGGCGTCACGACGGCCGCGGTCGTGACGCCGCCACGGCACCGCACACCCCGGCCGCCGCGCACCAGGCGGCCGGGGGTCCCGTTCAGGGCCGGCGTCAGAGGAGGTCCGGCTTCCAGAGGGTGCGGTCCGGGTAGACGTGCGCCGTGGGGGAGAGTTCGTACGAACCTCCGGTCGCGTCGGCCGGGACGACCCAGCCCACGCCCTGGTACGCGAACGGCACCGCTTCGCGGGGGACGGAGCACAGGCCCGGGTCCGTGATGACCGTCTTGCCCGCCGGGACGTCGACCGGCTGCGCGTTCGGTGCCATCGGGCACGGGTGGAAGACCTTGGCCTGCACGTACTGAACCCGGACCCGCACCCGGGCCGTCGTTGCCCCGTCCGCCTGGTTGGTGAGCTTGACGGCGAATGAGACCCGGCCCGCCTCGACCCGCGCGCAGACCCGCCACACCACGGCCTCCGGGCCGGGCAGCGGCTCGCCGCAGCGACTGTCCGGGCCCAGGGTGTTCTTCTCCAGCCCGGGTTGTTCGAGCGCGGGCGCAGAGCCACCGGGCCCGGTACTCCCGCTCGTACCCGTATCATCCGTACCCCGTTGCGCACGCGTGCGTACGGCTGCCGGGGTGGAGGTCGCCCCGGCGGTTCCCGGGTCGTCGTCCGGCCGTTCGGAGCCCAGGTAGGCGACGATACCCGCGGCCGCGACCGCCGCCGTGGCGGCCGCGACCAGCCGTGTCGTGCGCGGCCGGGAGGCCCACCGCCCGGGTACGGGGTCGACGGCGACGGGGACCGAGGCTTGCGCACCGGAGCGCTCGGCCGCGCCCGCGGTCGGTGCAGGCTCCGGCGCCGCGGCGGCGGGGAGCAGGTCTCCCCGCAGCTGTTCCTCTACGCGCTTGCGCCAGTCCCGTGGTCTGAGCTCCTCCAACTGCGCTTGCAGGTGGTCGATCCGGTCGGCGAGGCGGACCAGGCGCCGAGCCGACTCGCCGTCGAGGCCCAGCTCCCGGACGATGCTCTGCGTGGTGCCGACCCCGGGTAGTGCCGTGCCGCTCAGCCAGACCTGTTCCCGTCCCCGCAGCCACGAGGACACCCTCGGCGGTGGCGTCCCCAGCCGCCGCGCGAGCCAGTTCTGGTAGCGGTTTTGCCCGGCGAGCGCCTGCCTGACCGCCGCCGACCATTCGTCCAGTGCTCCGCCGAGCGCCCCGGCCAGCTCGATGAAGGACGGACGAGCACTCCCCAACGCGACCACACCCCTGCCGAATGTTCCACCGGACCACTGAAACCGCAGGTCGGGGCGGTGAAACGGAGGGTGCAGCATTTCACCGCACATACTGCCCCGCCTACCCCCGGACCCGCGGGCATTCTCGTTGCCGACGGCGCGACAGGCGCACCGCTCGGGCGCGGTTCACCCCGGGGAGCAGAAGAAACAAACCAGGAACGGCCCCCCGCGACGCCCCGGAACCACGACACAAGGAGCACGTCCATGCCCACCTGGCTGATCGTCATCGACGAGACGTTCACCCCTGACGGAGCCACCGGCCCGCAACGACAGGTCACCGTCAGCCCGTTGAGCGGCAACAAGCTCCGTGAGGAGGCCCAGCAGGAGCTGCTGAACCGTGCCAGGCGTTATGTCCCGGCCTCCTGGAAGAACCGGTCGCGGACGGTGGGCCGCGCCGCCGACGGCTCGTTCTGGATAGTCGCGAAGCACCCCACCCTCAAGGCCTCCTGCCACCTCACCCTCATCGAGCAGATCCCCCACAGCTGACCCGCCCCCGCCTCTGCCGCACCTCACTATCCGAGGGGGGTCTCCAGACCCGCGATCAGGGACTTCAGGCCGAAGGTGAAGGTGGCTTCCGGGGCCTCGTCGTATTCCGCGGACGTCGTGTTCAGGCGGCTCCGCAGGTGCGGGAGGCCGCTCGCGGCCTCGGCCGCCTTCGCCGTGGGGAGGCGGTGGCGGAGGCGCCGAGCGCGTTGCCGAGTACGTACGTGAACACGCTCGCCGCCGCCCGGTCGGCCGCCGCCCCGCTGAAGCCGGCCGCCTCGTACACCGCCAGGATGCGGTCGTCGTGGCGCGCCTTCCGGGGCCCGTAGAACAGGTGGGAGCCGAAGGCCTGGACGAGCCACGGGTGCCGGACGAGCATCGCGTGCAGGCTGAGGGCCATGCTCGTCGCGGCCGTGCGCCAGTCGACCGCGTCCAGGTCGGGGAGTTCGACCTCGTCCCACACCTGGTCGCCGACGAGCAGCAGCAGGTCGTCCTTGTTCTTGACGTGCCAGTAGACCGCCGTCGCCGCCGCGCCGAGCCGCTTGCCGAGGCTGCGCATGTTGAGGCCTTCCAGCCCCTCCTCGTCGAGCAGCTCGATCGCGGTGCGGATGATCTGGTCCTTGGTCAGGGTTTCGCGCGCCATGGGCGCACGACAGGCAACGACGCCTCTCCTGCACAAAGTTCAGGAACGGTCTCCGCCCGCCTTCGGCCCCGCCCCGCCCCGCGAAGCCCGTGCCACCACCAGCAGCACCACCCCGCACCCCGCCACCAGCCCCCACCCCGGGCGGGAAGCCGCCGCGATCGCCCCCGGACCGGCCGCCCCCGCGACCAGGCCCCCCGCCAGGGCGATGCCCACCGCCGCACCGACCTGCCGCGCGGCGGACGTCACCGCCCCCGCCACCCCGGCCCGCGCCTTCGGCAGACCGCCGACCGCGGTGTCCGTGAGCGGGGCGTTGGCGAAGCCGAACCCGATGCCGATCAGCAGGTACGCGGCCAGGAGCAGCAGGACGCTCGTGTCCTCGGCCAGCCCCACCAGGCACAGCCCGCCCGCCGCCATGAACGCCCCCGCCAGCACCAGCGGACGCCGCGGCCCCACCCGCCCCACCAGCCTGCCGGACCAGGGTGCGCACAGCGTCGCCCCCACCGCCATCGGCAGCGTCGCGAGCCCGGCCGCGAGCGGGGTCCAGCCGCGGCCCTGCTGCAGGTACAGCGTGGTGAGCAGCAGCGTCACGTTCAGCGCGACGAACACGGCCACCGCGCCCAGCACCGCCGCGGCGAACCCCCTCCGCCGGAACAGCCCGAGGTCCATCAACGGCTCCTCCCGCCGCAGCTCCACCCGTACGAACGCGGCCGTCGCCGCCGCGGCCACCGCGTACCCCGCCAGGGCCGGCGCCGAGGCCCACCCCATCCGCGGCCCCTCGATCAGCAGCCCGACCGAGACGCCCAGCGCCAGGGTCAGCAGCACCTGCCCGGGCAGGTCGACCCGCCGGGCCCGCTCCCCGCGCGACTCCGGTACGAACACGGCGACCAGGACGAGCGCGGCGGCGATCACCGGCACGTTGATCCAGAACACCGACCGCCAACCGAACGCCTCGACCAGCGCCCCGCCCGTCACCGGCCCCGCCGCCATGCTGAGCCCGAAGACGGACGCCCACACGCCGATCGCCCGCGCCCGCTCCCGCGGGTCGGGCATCGCGTTCACCACGATCGCCAGCGCCACCGGGCTCAGCATCGACGCCCCGACGCCCTGCACGGCGCGCGCCGCGACGAGGAAGCCGAGCGACGGGGCGAGCGCGCACACCACCGAGGCCACCCCGAAGACGACGAGCCCGCACCGGAACACCCGGCGCCGCCCGAAGCGGTCGGCGAGCGCGCCGGACGCGACGAGGAGGCCGGCCAGGATGATCGTGTAGGCGTCCACGACCCATTCCAGACTCCGGGTGTCCGCCCCGAGACCGCGGCCGATCACGGGCAGGCCGACGTTGACGATGGTGGTGTCGAGGCCGACGAGGAACATGCTCAGTGCGCAGACGGCCAACACCGTCCACCGCCTCCGCGCACTCAACTCGGGTGGGGCGGCCGCCACTCCAGCCGAAGCGTCAGGGGTGGAGCAGGTCGCCACGGTCTTCATGGGGGGGCCGCCTTCCGGTAGGGGAACAAGTGCCGCCCATGCTCGGACCGCGTGCCGTAACGGCCCAGGAAACTTGCCGGAACCGCAAAACCGCCGCCCCACCCCACGCTTGCTACTTCGGCTACCCCCGCCCCGCATCCCCCTCCGGCAGCCCCGGCGCGCCCCGGTACCAGCGGGCGACGGCCGGGTGCGTGAAGGACCACCCGCGCGGGCCGACGCGCAGGATGTCCGGGGTCGTGGCTTCGTGGAGCAGTCGCCGTACGACGCCCGGGTGGAGGTCCCACAGGGCGAACCGGGAGGCGAACGCGGCCCGCACCCAGTGCCCGTTCACGGTGATCCAGCAGAACACCGGTGGGAGGAAGCACAGGGTGAATCCGATACTGCCCGCCGACGACGCGAGGCCCGAGAACAGCAGGAGGAACAGCAGCGGGAAGAGCAGGTCGGCCAGCAGCCACCCGAGGTCCGCCTGCCGTACTGCTTGCTCGGCGGTCCACACGGCGATCCCGATCGGCAGCATGGCCAGCAGCAGCAGGGGCGAGTCCTCCGCCGCGGTGCCGCTGATCGGCAACGCGACAACCAGTGCCAGCCCGGCCGGGGCGGCCCGCAGCAGCCACTGTCCGGCGCGGCCGATGGGGTCCGCGCGGGACGCCCGCTCGTCCAGCCGGTGCCGCAGGTAGCCGTACCAGCCGAAACCGATCAGCGCCCCGACCACGAACCCGGCCACCCCCACGACCGGCTGGTTCGACGACGCGTACGCCCCCTGCACCGCGTCGGATTCGCCCACGTCGAGCAGGAACCACGACAGCAGGCCCAGCACCGCGGCCTGGATGCCGGCCCGCCGCCGGGTGGGACGGCGCCCCCGGTAGAGCACCCGCAGGTCGCCGACGGGCCCGCCCTCCTCGTGCTCGCGCCCGGCCAGCAGGTGCAGGGCCGCGTGGCGGCGCTGCTCGTGCAGCCGGCCCGGGTGGTGGCGGTACGGGGGGAGCGCGCCGAACAGGTGCTGCACCAGGCGGATCTCCAGCGACTCGACGGTCGCGTCCTCGGCGATCAGCTCGGCGGGGTCGGCCCGCCCGTCGGTGTAGAGCAGCCGGGCGGCGCAGGCCAGCATCGGGTCGGCGAGGACGGCGGCGGCCGGCGCGTCCGGCCGTGCGGCCAGCGCCTCCAGCACCGGCTCCCAGTCCTGCTCCTTGGCACGGGAACGGGAGCTGCGCTGGATCCAGCCGCGCAGCTCCCCGACGCCGACGGGACGCAGCCGTACCCCGGCGCTGCCCGCGATGACGGTGTCGGTCTTCTCCACCGCCTTCGCGAACTCGGCCCAGCCGCTGACCAGCACGAACGGCGCCTGCTCCGGCAGTCGGTTGAACAGGTGCAGGGCGCGCACCCGCTGACGCGGGTCCAGGCTGTCGAAGTCGTCGAGTATGGGCAGCAGGCGGTGCCGGCCGAGGAGGGTGCGGACGTCCTCGGTGGTGCAGTCGGTGAGCGCGTCCGCGATCCAGGCGAGCAGGCTGTCCGGGCCGTGCTCGGGCCGCCAGCCGCGCAGCGACACCAGTACGGGAACGGCGCCGCCGCCGGCACCGGCGCCACCGCCCCTACTGCCGTCGTCCGCGGTGAGCAGCCGCGTGCCGAGGTGGCGGGCGAGCTGCGTCTTGCCCGTGCCCCGGTCACCGAGGACGAGCAGCCGCGGCTGCCGGGCGAGCGCGAAGACCTCCGCGATCTGCTCGTAGCGCCCGCTGAGGTCGGCGGCGTCCGCGCCGGAGCCGGTGTCGGTGAAGTCGGGCCCCACGGTGGTGAAGCGGATCGGGATCGGCGCCGGGTGGGCGTTGACGCCCCAGGGCCGTCGGTCGGGGGCGAGGGTCCGCCAGGCGTCCCGTTCCAGCGGGCCGGGGAGGCCGCCGGCGACCGGGGCCGCGGCCGCGCCCGGGGTGCCGGAGGCGCCCGTCGTGCCCGGGGCACCGGTGCTGCTCGCGATGCCGGTGGTGCCTGCGGTGCTGGTGGTGCCTGCGGTGCTGGTGGTGCCTGCGGTGGCCGCGGTGTCGGTGGTGGCCGGCGGCCCGCCCGCCACCGACGGTACGCCGGACACCGCCCGGCCGTTGCCGGCAGCCCCCGGGCCCCCGCCGGGCCCGGCCACCCCGAGCGGCGAACCGGCGGCAGACGGGTCCGACCGCATGCCATCGGACGGCCCGTCGGCCGCCGGGAAGGGTGCCGGGGCCGGCGCGAGTCCCGGGGTGGGGCCGGGCAGGATGACCCGGGTGCCCTGGTGCTGCACGCGGGCCCGTTCGTGCCGGGCGCGCCAGAGATCCAGGTTGGCGTCCGCCTCACAGGCCAGTACCCACGCCTTGACGAGCTCCCAGCGCGGCAGGTCCCGCCCGGTCGTGGCCGCGCTGAGCGCGCCCTTGCTCCAGTGCGTGGCGGCGGACAGTTCGTCGAGGGTCAGTCCGGCCGCGGCACGGAGCCCGCGCAGTTCCCGCGCGAGCTCCGCCAGGGCCGGGACGGTGGGGTCGACGGGCCGCTGCGGCCGCCCTTGCCGTCCCGTAGCCATGCCGCTACCAGCCGGCCCGTACGCCGGAGCCCGAACCGGGACCGGCCGGGCCCCCGCGCTCGCCGGAGCCCGGCCCGTCACCGGTGATCCGGCGGGCGAGCTCCAGCGCGGTGGTGGTGACCATGACGATCACCGCGAGCGAGGTCCCCGGGGCCTGCCCCAGCCCCCCGAGGACGGCGGTGACCAGGGCCACCACCACGATGACGACGACCTTGACGACGAGGACGGGGGACGGGCGCCGCCCCCACGCCCATGGAAGAAGGGAGGTACCGGAAGCCACGGACATCACCACGACGACGACTCCTTCGAGAACGACGGTCCGGATACGCACAGCCAACGCGCCTGCGCGGTACCGCAGTTGGCGCTACGGTCCGCTCGCGGTCGGCTTTCCGACCTGCGGGCGCCCCTCCACCATGCCCGAGCCCCCGCCCCCGCAACACTGGCCCGCAAAAAGCCCAGAATTCCGGCATGTCCTGCGATATGGCGTCAGTGCGAACAATCCCCGCCGCCTCACGCCCGGTCGTGAACAAATCCCCGCCCGGTACGTCCTCCCAGCTCAGAGCAGCGTGCCCCGCCGCGGGCGTTCACGAAGAACGGACCGCACTGAACAACCCTCCGGCCGCGCATACTGCCCTTGGGGCGGATCCCTGAAGATTCGCACCACCCGCGCGGGAGCCGACGGTCCGGATCCACGCCGCCCGGCGGGGGCCGTTGGCGCGGCCCCCGCCTCCAACAGTGTCTGGATCAGGCTGCGGGCGCGTACGCGACGAACCCGGCCCATGCGGTGGGGGAGAGGCTGAGCTGCGGGCCGTTCCGGTCCTTGGAGTCCCGGACGTGGACCGCGGAGGGGCAGGTGGCGACTTCCACACAGTCGTCGCCGTCGCCGCTGCTGTAGCTGGACTTGTGCCAGGTGAGGGCGACTTCGACGCAGTCACCGGACCCGCTGCTGCTGTAGCTGCTCTTGAACCAGGCCAGTCGTTCCGTGCTCATAGCGCTCCTCGGATCTCCCTCAACAGGCCCGCGGAGTCCTCCAGGGAGAGGGCCTGTGCCCGCATCCTGGCATACCGCCGCTGGAGGACGCTGACCTCCTTCGGGTCGGAGATGAGCACGCCGCTGCGCTGCCCTTCGCTGTACGCGAACCACCGCGCTTCCCGGGTCTCCAGCAACCGCATCGGTCCGTGCAGCCCTGCATGCGACGGCCGCTCCAGCGGCATCACCTGGATTTCGATGTTCCGCAGATCCCCGACCTCCAACACGTGGTCGATGAGCTCACGGGTCACCTCCACCCCTCCCGTCTTCCGGCGGAACTGGTGCTCCTCCAGGATGAACCCGAACGTCGTGTTCGGACGTCCCCTCAGCAGCCGCTGCCGCTTCGCCCGCGCCGTCCACTGGGCCTCGATCTGGGCGTCGCTGAGTGGTGGAAGCTGGTCCACGAACAGCGTGCGCGCGTACGACTCCGGCTGCAAGAGGCCCGGAACCATGCGGCACTCGTACGTGTACAACGTCACCGCCTGCAACTCCAGCTGAGCCCAACGCCGGAACCAGCTGGCCAACCCCGGCTGGCGGGACAGATGGCGGGCCGCCCGCCGCAGTGCGCCCGTGTTGCCGAGGGCGTCCTCCGCCCGCTCGACGAAGTCCTCGTCCGGCATGCGCCGGCCCTGCTCGACCGAGGCCACCGTGTGCTTCGAGAAGCGGACGCGCTCCCCGAACTCCTGCCGGCTCAGCCTCGCGTGCTCCCGCAGGGCCTGGACGACCGCGCCGAACGTGCGCAGGCTGTCCGACGCCTCCGGTTCCCCACCGGAGGGGCCGCGGCCGCGCGTCCCCCTGCTGCCCGTACCGCCGCCCTCGTCCGTCTTCTTGTAGGCCATCCCGGGCCACCTCCCGCGCACGTACTTCCGTAACGCTCCCGACCCCATCCATGCTCACGCTCAGTGACGCGTACTGTCCACCCTCGGTGCGCGTACGCTGACCGAGCGTACGCGCCGCGGCCCTGGTGAACGCCGAATCCCGCCGCCACATTGGGGACATGACGCCACCCCCTGCACAGCGGACCCGGGAGACGCCGGTGACCGTACGTGTGTTCTCCCAGCAGTTCAGCTCCACCCCGCGCGGCGCCCGGCTCGCCCGCTGCCTCGCCCTCCACGAACTGCACGCCTGGGGCGTTCCGCCCGGCAGCGACACCTCCGACGCCGCAGCCCTCGTACTGGCCGAGCTCACGGCGAACGCCGTCACCCACGGCCGGGTGCCCGGCCGGAACTTCGAACTCGTGGTGTCCCTCACCGCGGACGTACTCCGCATCGAGGTCTCCGACACCCGCGGCGAGTGCCGCCCCCCGGCGCCGGCCCTGCGCTCGGGACCGGGTACGGGACCGGGTACGGGTCCTGCGCGCCCCGACCCGCTCGCCGACACAGGCCGCGGTCTCCTCCTCGTACAGGCCGTGGCCACCCGCTGGGAGGTCCGCGACCGCCCACCCGTGGGCAAGACCATCGCCGCCGAACTGGCCCTGCGGACCTGAACCGCCCCGTCCCGGCAGAGAGCCGACGGACCGTCATCGGCATGGCTGGGAGGCTCTCCTGACGGACGGCTGCCTCACCCTGCTGACCGGCGAGGGCGGATACGTCCGGGCGCTCTTGCGTCGGGCCCGGCGCGAGCGGGCCCGACTCCGGGCACGTTCCCGTCCACGGTTAGGGGCCGCTTTGAGACAGATCTGTGAAGTGGAACATCCCCGTCCACTGTTAGGGTGACGTGCGCTCGTCAAGACCGGGCGCTTATCCATTGCCATCTCAACGGGGGTTGAAACGTGAAGCTTCGCCATGTCCGCGCCGTCGCCGTCTTCGGTATCGCCGTCTTCGCACTGACCGGAGCCCGCGGTTCCCACGGCGCGAGCTGCGGTGGCGGCCACGGCTCCAGCTCGCACTCCAGCAGCTCGGGCAGCTCCGGCAGCACCAGCGGCGGCAGCACCACCACGGGCGGCAGCAACGACAGCAGCACCAGCACCTCGGGGGGCACCTCCGTCCCGAACGGTTCCAGCCGCGACAAGGCGGAGCGGGACATCCGGATCGACGGGTGCAAGCTGGAGGGCAAGAACCTGGTGGCCCGCCTCACCGTCACCAACAGCGCTCCGCTGGACTACACGTACGACATCACCATGAAGTTCCGCGGGGACGCCACCTCGAACGCCAACCTGGCCCTGGCCAAGGTGACCGGCCTCAAGGTCGCGAAGAGCGCGTCCGCCAAGGCCGAGGCCACCACGCCGTACACCGGCAAGGGCGACGGCAGCGAGTACAAGGAGTGCGTGGTCGTCACCGCGTCGAAGTCCGCGTTCTGACCCACCCTTTCCGGGTCCTCCCGAGCCCTGCCCGGGGGCGTGCCGTAGCTACGGCACACCCCCGGGCAGGGCCTTTCGCATTCGCATGGCGAAGGGCCCGTCCCCCTGCCCTTTCGACCGCGTACGGTCGGGTCGGGCAGCGGAGCGGGCCCCGTTCGGCACCGGCCCGCGGGCTACCGCCCGCCGTCCGCCTCACCGCTCTCCGGCGACGCGGCCGGCCCCGCGGTCGCGGCCGGCCCAGGCGCCGGAGCCGACCCAGGAGCCGGAGCCGGGCCGGTGGCCAGGTCGGCGAGGATCGCCTCGGCGAGTCCCTCGCGCCGGATCCGCTGGTCGACGTACAGCAGGGAGCCCACCAACTGCGTGAACCCGATCTGGAACATCTGCCCGGTGGCGCCGCCGAACATCACGAGCAGGAACGCGAACCCCAGCCCGGCGATCAACCCGGCCGTCGGGCCGCCGTCCTCCGGCAGCCCGGTCATGGCCGGGACCAGCGCGAACGTGCCGACGAGGTTGAACGGCAGCTGCATCGCCCACCCGATCGCCCCCGCGATCATGCCGCCGAGGAGGGTGATGCCGAAGATCCGCCACCAGGCCCCCCGGACCAGTGCGGTCGAGCGGCGCAGCGCGGCGACCGGACCCAAACCCTCCAGCACCACGACGGCCGAGGCCAGACCGAAGCGGGTGCTGAGCCAGACGGTCACCGGCAGGGCGGCCAGGATCAGCAGCGGGATCAGGACGATGGCCGCGGGCGCGTCGCCGTCGGCCGAGACGGCCGCAGCGATCGTCACCGGAATCCCCACCCCCAGCGCCGCGATCATCGGGGCGCCGGCGATCAGGCCGGCCAGCAGCGTCGCGCCGGCCACCGCGGGAGCCCGCCGGACGGAGGCGCGCCACACCGTCCGGAACGTGGTCGGGCGGCCCGTCACCGCCTCCTTCAGCACCGTCGGGCAGAGCGCGGCGAGCACCGCCGTGCCGAACACCCCCACCACGAGCAGCACGACGAACAGCACCGCGGCCGCGACGACCAGCGGCACGACGTCCTCCGAGGCGGGGTCCTCGCCGAACGGCGGGTCGAAGACGGGCTCGAAATGCTCGAACACCGAAGCCACCGCGATGCCCACCGCAAGGCCCATGACCGGCAGGACGATGGCCAGCACGGCCAGCATGACCCCGGCCAGCTGCTTCCAGTGGCCCCGAATGGTCGCGAACGCCCCGCCGAGTATCTCCCCGAGCTCCAGCGGGCGCAGGGGTATCACCCCCGGCTGCGGTGCCGCCGGCGGCGGATACCCCCACTGCGGGCCCCCGCCCCAGCCGCCCCCGTACTGCTGTCCCGGGCCGTGCCCCTGCCCGCTGTTCTGTGTCATGCCCCTGCTCCGTACCTAGGCCCCCGACGAAAGCCACAACATAACCCGCCAGGTCAACAGCCCAGCAGCCCCAGCCCGTCCTCTCCCGAACGCGCGCGTGCAGGAGACGGGCCTTCGGAGTGCGGCTGTGGCTGCTCACCCAGAAGCCCTCCGCCGACGTGCTCACCACTGCCGTGCGCACCAATCTGTCCGCCCGGATCTGCCACCGCGTCGACACCGTCGAGGACTTCCTGCACCTCTTCACCGACGGCCGGGAACTGGACATCACCGCCGCCGACCGCACCATGCCCCAGGGCGTCTCGATCGCCTCCGTCGGCGACATGCGCACCCCTTTCCGGCTGCGCTCGGTCTGTCTGCCCACCGAAGCCTGCTGGCAGATCAACGACCCGATGTGCGCCGAAGGGTTCAAGGTCCGCGACCTGCCCGACCGCGTCGACCTGGACAAGGCCGCGTGACCGCCGCCTCCTGGTCCCGCTTCGCAGTGATCCCCGGCAAGGGCGGGTAGTCGCCAAACCCTCGCCCCTGCCGGGGCCTCACACGTGTGTGTCGCAGTGCAGAGAGGTCCCGCCAGCATGCCACCGCACGAGCCCACTGCCACAATCTCCTGCCCCGAACCGGACAGGGACGCGCTGCCCACGTTCACCGGGTACCGGAACCTGCTCGGCCTGATACGACAGCTGTCCTCGCTCGGCGGCTGCGCCCAGCCCATCCGACTCGAAGGCCAGCGCACCGAGATCGACGCCTCCACCGGCGAGATCCTCCGCGAACTGAAGTCCAAAGAGCTGCCCGCCGGGCACCTGCTGGTCCGCTGTGGCAACCGCCGCGCCACCCGCTGCCCCTCCTGCGCCGAGCTCTACCGCCAGGACACCTACCACCTCATCGCCGCCGGCCTGCGCGGCGGCAAGAACATCCCCGACCAGATCGCCGCCCACCCCCGCGTCTTCGCCACCCTCAACGCCCCCTCGTACGGACCCGTCCACGGCCGACGCGTCAACGGCTCCGCCCGCTGCCGCTGCGGACGCACCCACACCAAAGGCGACCCGCTCCTCGGCACCCCGCTCGACCCCGAGTGGTACGACTACACCGGCGCCGTGCTGTGGAACGCCCACGCACCCGCCCTGTGGGCCCGCTTCATGCTCCACCTGCGCCGCACCATCGCCGCCACAGCCGGACTCCCGCAGCGCCTGCTCCACAAGATCGTCCGCGTCTCGTACGCCAAGGTCGCCGAGTACCAGCAGCGCGGACTGATCCACTTCCACGCCGTGATCCGCCTCGACGGCCCCACAGGCCCCTACACACCACCACCCGCGTGGGCCCCACCCGAACTCCTCGCCGACGCCATCCGGATCACCACCGGAACGGCCAGCATCCGACGCTCGCTCCAACGCACCCGCACGGGCGGTCTTACCCACCTGCCCACCAAGACCCGGGCGTCCGAGCGCCGCATCGCTCTGCCAACCGAGTGCTGCCACTCCCTCAAGGAGCACAGGGAACGGCAGAACAAGGAACGCGAGACGGCAGCGTCAGCCTGGAGGGACAGCGGCCTGGTCTTCACCACGCCGACCGGCGGCCCTCTCGACCCGGCCAACCTCACGCGCCGCTTCGGCAGCTTCCTTGGCCGTACCGGACTCCGACGCATCCGCTTTCACGACCTGCGTCATTCGACCGCGACCCTGCTCCTGGAGCAGGGCGTCGACCTCGTCGTGATCAAGGAGCTGTTGGGTCACGCCCACATCGGCGTCACCGCTGGCGTCTACGCCCACGTCCGACTCCGGCTCCAACGCCAGGCCATCGACACCCTGAACGCTGCCCTCAGCCCGGACGAGGACGCAACCGATGCGCCCGCTTCGGCAATCGTCCACTGACGTTGCCGTCACCGCTGCCGTCAACCGACACGGAGGGGGTCAGCATGATGGTCTCGCCCCCTCCGCTACTCATTCCTGAGCGCAAACTGAGCGCCTTCACTGGAGCAGAAGTCCACCAACTGCCTACAGAAGGCTCGGCTCCGGTCAAGGTCTCTAGAAGACAGACTCTCGAACTCCGCAAGCCCCGCAGCATCATCGAACCATGCTCTGTCTTCTTCCAGGGAGAGGCCGCCCGATACGTCAACTCCGAGCGAACGTTCCAGAAGGAAGAGGGCATCAAACAGCCGCTCCGTGGCGTAGGCCATGGAATCCACCGAGCCATCACTAACCCCACGCCCTCCGGACTCAATAGCCACCATCAGAATGCGCCTCAGCTCTAGCCCCCGAGATCGACCATGGTCAGCCCTGACGGAAAGCCGTGAGCCCAGCTCGGAGAAATACTCGGAGAGAACGGGACTCTCATGCGAATCCCGCAGGATAGAGAGCAGATGCTCAGCCCGACTCGATCGCCCCGCCATTTCACTCAACAAAGGTTCGGAGCGAATCAATGAAAGCCAGACCCATGCCTCCCTAATGGAGGCTGGGATCCGCTCCACCAACTCTCGCCTCTGCCGCATAAATTCCGGAAGGACGGCTCTGGGGTACTCTCCGATCGTCCAAAGCCTTGAGACCTGCTCGTCAACGATTCTCCAAGCCACCGATGCCGCCCCCAGCCTGACAGGGCCTGGCATCTCCTTAGGGCACATGCACGTCATGCTCAGCTCGCGCGGGCCCAAGACGTGAAGATCGAAAGACATGTCGCCTGGCAGGTGATGCAGGTTGACCTGATCCGCCAGCAGGCCGTCCGGAAGGTCGCCGAGCGTGCGAATCTCCCACTTGGTCCGGACGAGCCCAGACCTGTCAGGCGTGCCCAGCGGCCAGGATGCGACATTCATTTGGACTGCATCGAAGCTGTTCCAGTCGAAATTCATGAACACATCCTGACCGCTTAGATACGCTTCTAGAGGCGCACGTCGTGAATCTTACGCAGGAACGGCATTGCGCCTGGCCCGAATATTATCTCTTCAGGCATCCCCTCACCTGTGACTCTTGTGGTGATATGCCCCTCACTCACCAGTCGATCATAGGTGCATTTGCACATTTGGAACACGAGAACTGCGGCCCCCTTCTGTTTTCCACCGTTCCGGGCCACACCCCACTGTGCCGCCGTACTGAAGTTCGGGTCAGCTCCTCCCGAGACCCTGTAGCTGAACAGGTTTCCTGGCTGTCCTACGGCGCCACCGCTTGAAGCGGCTCTCGCTGCGTCGCTGCTTAGACCGTTGGCCGCAATATCATCGGCATGTGATGCAGTCGTTCCGTGCGCAAATTCAAGCTGCTCGCCACAGTTGTGGACGAGGACCGGAGTGGCACCCGCCAGCACATAGTACGTGTGGAAGTCGTTGACGGTGAGGTTGTGGGTGGTGACGGCATAGGGGTAGTTGCGCTTGCTCTTGACGGTGAGGGTGGTGCCGTCGGGGCGGCGGAGTTGGTCGCCCGCATTGAACTCGCCCGCGTCGACCCACTGGCGGCGGGTCTCGTTCCAGTGCGGGTGGTGGAAGGTGGAGGTGAGCTGGGCCGGCGGGGCCCTGGGGTTGGAATCGTCGGTGAGGGTGAGGTCCGTGAACTCCTTGTCGTCGGGGGTGGTGATGGTGGCCGTCACCTGCTGCGGACGGGTCTCGCCCGTCTGGGGGTCAGTGGCGAGGACGGTGTCGCCGACGCGGACGTCCTGGATCTCCTTGGTCATGCCGTCGGCCATCTGGACGCGGGTGCCCGTCGGGAAGCTGTTCCGCTTGACCTTGCATCCCGTTCCTGCGCTCGACTCACCGCCTCCGCTGCTGTGGGATTCGGCGGAGCCGGCGTTCACCTCCGTGTCGGATGTCTCGCGTGTGGCTTTGGCTTCCGTTCCGGCGCTGTCGGTGGCTGTTTCCTTGCCGGCTTTCTCGGATGCCGACTGGGCTGCTTTGGCCTCGGCGTCGCGGGCCTCCTTGGCCGCCGATTTGGCCCGGGTCATCGCATCGGACGCGCGGGAGACCCCCCGTTCGGCTTCGTGGATGGCGTCGTAGGCCTTGTTGACCTCCTTGTAGATCTTGAAGGCCTTGATGCCGACCTTGATGGCCTTGGCGATCTTGCCCCACGGGACGGCGCCCAGGGCCGTGTTGATGCAGGCCATGACGTCGCCCTTGGTGAAGCAGTCGCGGGCGTCGTTGTAGCCGATCAGGTCGCCGATGAGGTTGACGACCTCGTGGATGAGGTGGTCGCGCCTCTTCTTGGCCTTGTCGAGCGATGCGTTGGCCTGCCGCAGATCCCGGCCAGCGCTCGAGACCTCGTCGTCCTCCCAGAGAGGGGGACTCACATACTCTTCCGATTCGCTGCACCCGCTGGTGCAGGACGGCGTCTTGAGCATGAGCCCGCTGGGGTCGGACGCGTTGACAGGGCTGTTGTTTGCGTAGGCGTAGGCGTTCCACTGCTGGGGGTCGCCGGCGCTGATGAGCGGGTCGGGGCTGATGAAGCGGCCCGTTGTCGGGTCGTATTCGCGGGCTCCGAGGAGGGTGAAGCCGGTGGACTTCTCCTTGGTGCCTCCGACGAAGCCCTTGTCGCCCGCCCAACTGTCCGGGGCCGGCGGGGTGCCGCGGTCGTTGCCGAAGGGGTCGGAGGCCCGGCGGATGTGGGCGAGGTCCGTGGCCTTGAACTGGACGCCGCCCGTGCCGTGGTGGTCGGAGCCCTGGTAGCTGAGGTCGGACTCGCCGCCGGTGGTGGTGCGGGTGACCGACAGGCCGCCCGGGGCCGCGTAGGTGCGGACGTTGGTGACCTTGCCGGTGGTGGTGTTGAGGGTGATCTGGTCGGTGCCGAGGTTGAGGGTGGTGCTGTCCGGGTCGCGGCGGATGAGCTGGTTACCGCCCATGTCGTAGAGGTAGCTGGTGCTGCCCTTCTCGCCGGTTCCGGTGATCTTGTCGAGCTTGCCCTGGTCGTTCCAGGTCAGGGTCCGGGTGCCGGGGGTGTCGGTGACGGAGGCGGTGTTGCCGCCTGCGTCGTATGTGTAGGAGGTGACCTTGGTGCCTGCCGGGCCGGTTTCCGTCGAGGTCATCAGGGCGTGCGGACCGCCCGTGCCGCCGCCCGTTCTCGGGTCGGCGGAGGGGGTGTTCTGACGGCCGCCGAAGGTCTGGGTGACCGTCGTGTCCTTGGCCGCGTCGCCCGTGACGTCCTTGCGGACCAGCTTCTTGCGGTTGCCGATCAGGTCGTACTCGTACTGCTGCCAGTACGGTGCCGGGCCGCCCACGCTGGGCTTGCCCGCGGCGTCGACCGCCGGGCCGTTCGCGTTGGCGCAGCCGCCGATGCCGCGGACGCTCGGTTGCGGGGCGGTGGTCTGGGCGCCCGTGTCGGTCCAGGCCTGGGTCAGGCGGCCCAGGTAGTCGTGGGTGAAGCACTGCAGGTCGCGCTTGGCGCCGTCCTGCGTGTTGCCGATCGAGGTCAGCTGCCCCACCTGGTTGTAGGTGTAGTCGACGACGTCGACGCTGGCCCTGGCCGCGGTCTGCTTGTCGAGCGTCGAGCGGATGGGGCGGCCGGTCGCGATGTCGTAGTCGAGCGTTGAGACGACCTGCAGGCCGCTCTCACCGACCGTCGTACGGATCGGCTGGCCGTACGCGTCGAAGAGCACGCGTGCGACGTAAGGGGTCCGGCCCCCCGCGATGCTGCCGTCGAGCGTGGAGAGGTTGCCGGAACCGTCCGTGCCGATGGCCAGGGACTCGACGCCGAGCCCTGCCTTCGGAATGGCCGGCAGGTCCGACCGCACCAGCTGCCCGTAAGCGTCGTAGGTGTTCTTCGTCTCGTAGACGCCGGCCAAGTCCTTCTCGACCGGAGGGATCGTCACCTTGGTGCCGAGGGGGCGGTAGCCGCCGTCGTAGCCAGTGACTTCGGTGACATAGGCGCTGCCGCCTGCCCCGCCGATGTAACGGGTGCTCGTGGCGGGCTTGCCCACGGCTTTGGTGTCGTAGGTGAAGCCGCCCACCTGCTTGGCCGGGCTGACGGCCTTGCCCTCGTACGTGGCCACGGTGCGGCCGAGGAGGTCGACGACGGTGGTGGCGCTCTTGCCCCTGCCGTCGGTGACGGTGGTGAGGTTCTTGCTGTCGTCGTAGACGGTGGTGCTGGTACCGGAGTCCGGGTCGGTGGCCTTCACCACCCGGCCGAGGAGGTCGTAGGCGAAGGTCCACTCGTTGCCCGCGGCGTCCTTGCGCCGGAGCTCCTTGCCCTGGGCATTGCGCTCGTACGTCGTCTCGTCGTACGCCCCGGTGGGAGTGTTCGACTTGTACTGACGCAGGTGTGAGGTGGTGCCGTTGCTGATCGTCGCCGTCGCGCGGCCGCCGTTAGGCGGGATGGTACGGGTCTCGTCAGCGCCGGGGTACTCCGTCTTCGTGCGCCACTGCTCCACGCCGTACGACTGGAAGACGGAGGCCGTGGTCCGGCCCAGGCCGTCGAAGACGGAGATGGTCTGCGCCGGGATCTTGCTGTCGGGCTGGACGCCGCCATTCGGGAGGAACAGCGCCCCTGAGGGGGCAGCCTCGTCGTTGTAGTACGGAGCGCTCGTCTTGACCTGGCGACCATGGGAATCGAACAGGGAATCGGTGACCAAGCGGCCCTTAGCCCCTGACACCGTGTTCGCCTGCGTCTGACGGATCCGGCCGAGGCCGTCGTAGATCGTGTAGCTCGTGGTGTAGGTCTGCTTGTTGCCCATGAGCGCCTGGCTCAGGACGCTGGACGGCGCGTTGGTGCCGTTCATCGCGTACGAGTACTTGCGTACGGGCAGGGCGTCCTTCGCGCGCTCCTGGCCGGGTTGCCAGATGGACGTGACACGGCCGAAGGCGTCGTATTCGCGTTCGGCGACGTGCTTGTTCTCGTCCGTGGTCTTCAGCGGCAGCGAACGGCCGGCGTCGAGGGTCGTGGTCGTCTTCCAGCCCAGCGGGTTGGTGTGGGTGACCTCGGTGGGCAGGCTGCCGGTGGCCGGCTTGTACTCGGTCGAGGTCACCGCCCCGTCGGGATGGGCGGCGTCCTTGCGGACCTTGTTGGTGTTGCTGGTGACGCGGCCGTACGCGTCGTACGTGGAAGTGGAGTTGAGGCGGTAGACCGGTTTGCCCGCGTCGTCGTACTTCTCCAGGACCGCGGTGCCCGTCTGGTCGCCAGTCGCGCCGGCCTGCTTGACGGGCTGGTTGTCGAAGTAGCTGAGGGTGTCGCCGACCGTGTTAGCGGTGGTCGCGGCCTGGCCGCAGGCGCCCGAGAGGACGAGGGTGCGGGATATCAGCTCGGTCTGGGCGCCTCCGGGGCCGGCCGCGTACTCGAACTCGGTGCACAGCCGCTGCTCCGGGCGGGACAGGTCCTGCTTGTCGTCGACCCGGAGCGGGCGCGACAGGAGCGTGTCGTCGTACTCGGAGGTGCGCTCACTGGTGCGCCAGCTGCCGTCCGCCAGCTTGGCCCGGCTAGTGACCTTGGCCGTGTTCTGGGCGCGGGCGGTGATGGCGGGCATGCCGCCGGACTGGGCGCGGGTGGCTGTGATGTTCTTGCCGAGCCAGGGGGTGGTGACCTCGTCGGCGATGACGGTTCCGCCGTCGCGGTCGTAGGTCTCGGTCTGGAGGACCCGGCCGGACAGGACCTCCTCGTCCTTCGTGCTGCCGCCGTGCGCATCGGTGAGGGTGACGCTGCGCTTGCCGCCGTCGGCGAGGGCGTCACCGTCCATGCCGCGCAGGTACGTGGCCACGCTCTTGGTGCGCGGGGCCTCGGCGGCGTTGCCGTTGCCCGTGCGGGTGGTGACCGTGGCGAAGCCGCGGAACTGGTCCCAGGTGCGGGTCTTGGGGTCGGTGAACTCGGAGTCGTTGCGGTGCCAGGCGATGCCGCCGCCGTACTCGTAGTCGGTCACGGTGGTGACCTGGCCGGCGACCATGTCCTGCTGGGTGACCGACTGGACGACGACCTTGTGGAACCAGTCGTTGACGGGGTCCTCGTAGGACTGCCTGGGCAGGTACCACTTGACCGGCATGCAGGCCATCGTGTTGCCGTCCTCGGAGGACGGCATCGTGCCCTTGACCCGGGAGCACTCCGGCGCCTTGTACACGACGTTGATCAGGCCGCCGGTCTCGGTGGTGATCTTCTGGATGCGCGGCCGGTTGTAGCGGGGCGCCGACGCTTCCGTGCCATCGGGGCGCTTGACCACGCCGTCGACGCGGTTGGCGATCTGAAGCGGCTCGAACGAGACCAGCGGAAGCTTCAGCTCCCTCTGGCCGTTGGAGGCACGACGCTCGATCGAGTCCAGCCAGAGGGTCGGCGACGAGCCGTCGCCCGGGTCCTGGAAGGACTGGTTGAGGAGGTAGGAGTCGACCCGGCGGTAGCCGGTCCCGGCCAGCACCTCCGTGTTGATCCTGGCGAGGCGCTTGGTGGTGAAGTACGTCGGCGAAAGGTTCAGGCACTGGCCGGTGGCTGCGCATTCCTGGTCGACGGGGGTGTCGGGCCAGGATTTCGCGTTGACCTTGGTGCGCTGGGCAGGGTCGCAGGTGATGGCGCCGGTTGCGAAGCAGCGCTCCGTGGTGTCGAACAGGATCTGGGCGGCGGGCTTCGCCGCGCCCTTGGCCGCGATCTGCTCGGGCAGGCGCTGGCCGTAGCCGATCCAGGTCGGGTAGCTGCCGCGCTGGTAGCGGGTCGGGCTGCCGTCGCCGTTGTTCTGGCCGCCGCCGCGCCCGTAGTGGTTGTCCTCCTGCTCGTAGCGGTAGCTGGTCAGGTTCTGGTGCGGGTCCACGACGTAGTCGAGGTTCCACTGCCAGCCGAGCTGCTGCCACGTGCCGTTGGCGGGGGTGTCGGCGCCGAGGCACTTGTCCCGGCCGCTGTTGAAGTAGACCGGTACGGTCGAGACCGACTTGGCCTCGGGGTCCGTGCCGTCACCGCCGGGGAGGCGGTTGGAGCCGAAGTAGTACTGGGTGCCGTCGGTGGTGGTGACCTTGAACGCCTCGCCCTTCCAGGCCGAGTTGCGCTGCCCGGTGAGCCGCTCGACCTTCGTGCCGTCGTCGTTCTGCAGGCGGTAGACGCAGGTGGCGTCGTCGCGGACGATCTGCCCGGAGTGCCCGGCGAGGTTCAGGGCGAGGATGTCCCCGGCCCAGCACTCGTCGCCCGAGTCCTTGACACCCGCGTCCTTGCACCCCTTGTACGAGCGCGAGACCGAGCCGGGGCTCCAGTCCCAGCCCTCGCCGATGGGTCCGGCCTGCGCGTTCGTCGACGCCGTGCGCCCGTCCACCGAGGACGAGTCGTAGCCGAGGGATACGCCCGGGCCGGCGCCGGCGATGCCGTTGGGCACCTCGACGGTGTAGCCGTAGGTGAAGTTCGCGGCATTGGCCCCGGCCTGCCAGGAGGCGGACGGCTGCAGCGGGGTGGCCGTGTAGTCACCGCTGGCGCCCTGCGGGCCCGCTTCGACGGCGATGGCCACGTCCTGCGGGGCGAGCACCTGCGGGGCCACCGGTGCCGACCTGGAGCCGCCGGGCTGTCCCTTGACTGCGGAGGCAGACGCCGCGGGGGTCCCGCGCACGTCGACCTGGGCGACGAGGCGCCCGGAGGCGTCCCGGCGCGAGTTCAGGGGCGTGCGCGTGGTGCATCCGGGGGCGCTGGGGGTGGTCAGGGCACAGGTGGGCAGCTGAACCAAGGCGGCGCGGTCGGCCCAGTTGGCGCCGGCGGCCTTGGCCCAGGTGGAGATGTCGAGTCCGAACTCGATCTTGCCCGCCGGAACGGCTCCCGGGGCGCTGCTGACGGCGACGAGTGCGCCGTTGACGCCGGCCGCACGGGTCTTGGCCGGGTCCTTTACCTCGACGCGCAGCGTCGCGTCCTGGCCGGAATCGGTTGCCGAGCCCCCGATGGCCTGACTAGAAAAGGACACCGGGCGATTCGCGCCATTTACAGATGTAATCCAGACGGGAAGTTCTCCGGCCTGAATCGCCCCCGCTCCCGAAACTCCACGAGTATTGCCCTTTGAATCAACGGCAACCGTCGACACTCCGGCGGGAAGCTTCTTGTTCGGATCTGGCGTCCATTTTCGGCCAGACGGCGAAGATTTGGCCGCACGTTTCGCGTCAGAGCCCTTGACCGGTTTTACATCCGGCAGTGGCGTATTCGGCGGAACCCACACTTCGGGCGGCTTCTCCGCCGCCTCGACCACGGGAAGCCCCAGGCTGGAGAAGAGCACAGCGCATGCGGCCACGAACGCGACACGAGAGCGTCCAGGGCGCGAGCGCACAAAGAACCCACGTCTATGAGACAACCGATCCCCCCACAGGACACAGAAGAACGTGAACTCCGGGCAGACGGATCCCAGAGGGAACGCACGTTACGGAGCACGCGTTCGATTTGGCAGCGGAGCTTTACATTCCCCCGACGTGACTCATGTCACCCCTTGGACATACAGGGGGCTCCATACCTAAAACGGACCGCCAAATCTTGAATATCGTTGACACCATTTCAGTCGCGAAGGGAAAGTGCTGCTGACTTCTGTCCGTCTCACAGCTCAGGGGGGCAATGCACGTGAGGCCGTCATTCCTTGCACCGCGAACGCCAGGAACTCCGCGGACACCACGGCCGCCGGGACACAGACGAGGCGCCCTGCGCATCGCGCTTCTTCCCATCGCCGGGGCAACCGTTCTCTCCCTCGGCGCAGGCCTGATCGCGGCTCCGCCCGCCGCGGCCGGCGCCGGCCCCCGCGGTCACGGACCGGCGCAACGCACCTGGCCCGCTCCTCCGCCCAAGCCCGCCCCGAGCGCCCAGGAAAACGCCGTCACGAAGGCCCTCGCCGAGGCCAAGAGCAGCGGAAAGCGGGTGGCGATCGCCGAGCTGACGGCGGCGGACCGGCAGACCTTCGCCAACCCGAGCGGCACGCTCAGCACCGACACCAGTGCCGTACCGGAGCGCGTCAAGGGCCAGGACGGCACGTGGCGCACGCTCGACGCGACACTGCGCGCCGCCGCGGACGGCACCGTCGTGCCCACCGCGGTTTCCTCGAAACTCAGCTTCTCCGGCGGTGGTCCGGGCCCCATGGCCGCGATGACGACCGGCGACGGCAAGAAGGTGGCCTTCAAGGCCCCGTTCACGCTCCCCGAGCCCACCCTCATCGGTGACAGCGCCCTCTACCGGAACGTGCTGCCGGACGTGGACCTGCGGCTGACCGCCGACCGGCAGGGCGGCTGGAGCCAGGTCCTGATCGTGCGCACGGCGCAGGCCGCCGCCAACCCGGCCGTCCGCAAGCTCCGGCTCGACGTCGAGGCCGACGGGCTGGCCGTCAGCAGCGACGCTGCGGGCAACCTCGAGGTCAAGGACACCAGCGGTCGGACCCGCTTCACCAGCCCGACCTCCTTCATGTGGGACTCCGCCGGCGCCCAGGCCTCCGCCGGCTCCGCCCAGCGCATGGGCAAGTCGGCCGGCGCCGACACCCCGCAGGTCTCGCGCGCCTCCGAAGAACCGCCCGCCCCGTCCAGCGCGGACGGCCCGGGCGCCGGGGCGGCGGTGAAGCCCGTCCGGACGACAGCCGACGCCAAGGGGATCGAACTGGTCCCCGATGCCGAGCTGCTGAGCAAGGGCACCGGTCCCTGGTACATCGACCCGGGGTGGAACCCCACGCTCGACAACGGCAACCAGGCCTGGGCGCAGGTCCAGGAGGCCTACCCCGACACGAACGAGTTCAACGGCACGGAGCACGGCCAGGACAAGCCTGCCACCGGCTACTGCGGCTACAACATCGGCAACCCGCCCTGCACCGGCATCGGCCGTACCCGCGCCTACTTCCAGATCGGCGTCGACTCCCGCCTCTACAACACCGAGGTCATCGGCGCGACGTTCTCCGCGACCGTGATCTCCTCCTCCAGCCCCACCACCGCCACGCCGATGGGCCTGTACGCCACCAGCGCCATCGGCAACCCGACCAGCTGGAACCGGCAGCCCTGTGGCACCCGCTCCACGATGCAGGGCTGCAACAAGGCCGGGCACACCAACATGTCGGGCACCGGCCAGATCGACTTCAACGTCACCGACCTGGTGAAGAACGCCATCCGGTACCAGTGGCCCACGATCACCGTCGGTCTCGCGCCCGACGACGAGTACAACAAGTACCACCGGCAGCGCTACGAGAACACCCCACACATCACCGTCGAGTACGACATCACGCCCACCGTGTGGTGGCCCCGCACCCGGCCCACTCCCGGCTTCGCCTACTCAGGCTCGTACGCCGACTGCCGCACTCCCGGCACCGCGAACCCCTGGGACGACCCGGGCTGGGTGGGTGCCAACAACAACATCACGCTCACCACCTCCAGGTACTCGGCCACGAAGCGCCAGCTGTGGACGGCCTTCATGTACTGGGACGACGACAACGGCAAGACGTACTCCGCCGAGACCGGCTGGAACAGCGACTACGGCGACGTCACCGTCGACGTCGGCCCGCTGGTCGACGGCCACCAGTACGGCTGGGCCGCCCGCACCACGGACGGAACGCTGACCAGCGCCGACACGGAGTGGTGCTTCTTCCGCGTCGACCGCACCCCGCCCACCGCGGCCGTCACCTCCACCGACTTCCCCGCCTCGGGGACCCTCGACGCGCACCCCAAGCGCGTGGGCGAGGAAGGCACCTTCACCCTCAGCGGCACCGACCCCGTCCCGCCCGGCGGCGGCCGCAGCTCGGGTCCGGCCTGCGCCCGCTGGACGACCGACCCCGTGAAGGCGGCGGCCGTCAACTGGAAGTGCACCGACACCGACACGGGCATCGTCAGGCTCACCGAAGGCAAGGCGGCCATCAAGCTCACCCCGCAGCAGTGGGGCACGAACTTCCTCTACTTCCAGACGCAGGACAACGCGGGCAACCTGTCGCAGCCCGTCGCCTACAGCTTCTACGTCCCGTCCAACCCGAACAGCCCGGCGCCGATCTTCGGTGACGTCACGGGCGACCGGAAGGCCGACATCCTGCTGCCGGACAGCTCGGGCGCACTGCGCGTGATCGGGGCTGACGCCGACCCTGCCACGGCGCCCAAGGCCGGCATCGAATCCGCGCCCGGCGGGAACGGCTGGAACGCCGTTCAGTTCAGCCACCGCGGCAGTCCCGGCTGGGCCCTCGTCGACGACCTGTTCGCCCATGCACCAGCGAGCCCACTGCTCTCCTTGTACCGCAACGACGGCATCGAAGGCCGCTTCGACAGCCAGGACGTCATCCCCGTGACGAAGCCGACCGGCTGCGCCACGGTCGCAAACGCGCCGATCGACTGCTCCACCCACGGCTACGGCCCGGATTGGTCCAAGGTCACCCAGATCGCCGCTCTCGGTTCCGTCACAGGAGACTCCGACGCCAAGCCGAACGCCCTGCCCCGCACCTCTCTGCTCTTTGTGGAGAAGGGCAGGCTGTGGTTGGCCTTGGCAGGGGCCGGCAACCAGCTGGACGCCCGCGCGATCCTTCTTTCCTCCAACGACACCCGCTGGGACGGCTACGACCTGATCGCCCCCGGCCGCGCCCAGGGGACGGATTTCCCCACACTGTGGGCCCGGTCCAAGGCCGACGGCACACTGCACGCCTTCTCCGTCAAGGGCACCAGGCAGGCGCCCGACCTCACCGGCTTCACCGACCCAGCCGCCGGCCCGATCTCCGGCAAGGTCGACCCGATGATCTACCCGCGGGTCGGCTCCGACGGGGATCTGAACGGGGATGGCATACCGGACCTGTGGGCCGTTGACACCAACCGGCAGCTCGTCGCATTCAACGGGACGGGCACCGCGCCCAACGGCACCACTGCCCCCCACCCGACCGTCACCGGCATCGACCCGGCCACCGTCACCCTCGGCAACCTCAACCTTCCCACCGGCCGGTGGACACTGACCGGCCAGGACGGTGCCACCACCCCCGACTCCGTCGGCACGAACCACGCGACGGCGACGGGAAACGTGAAGATCGCCGGTCCCGAGACCGTCGGCGGCCGTGCCACCACGTACGCGGCCTTCGACGGCAAGCAGTCGCCCGCTACGCTCACCGCCGTTCGCCCGGCCGTCGACACGCGCAAGAGCTTCACCCTCAGCACGTGGGCCAAGGCCGACGCCGACGGCGGTGTCATCGCGAGCCAGGACGGCCACCGCGCCAGCACCTTCATCCTCTACTCCGACCGCCATTCCGCCCGCTGGCAGTTCGCCCTGGCCTCGGCCGACGACGACGGCTGGCCCTTCGACTACACCGACACCACCACCGACGCGGCCCGGTTCACGCCCGACGCGTGGACCCAGCTGACCGCCGTCTACGATGCCGGCACCGGCCGCATGAGCCTGTACGTCAACGGTGTCCTCGCGGCCAGCGGCGTCCACCGGGCCGCCGCGAGCCCGGCGCCGAGCGGGCCGCTCGTACTGGGCCGCTTCAAGGCGGACGGAGTCGCCCAGGACCACCTCAAGCAGGGCGGCATCAGCAACTTCGCCATCTACCCGTACGCCGCCGCCCCCACCGCGCCGGGCGCCACCGGCCCGATCTCCCTGACGGCCTCGGCCGGTAACTGCGTCGACAACGACTTCGACCGGGCCGAGGACGGCAACAGGATCCAGATCTCCTCCTGCAACGGCACCGATGCCCAGAAGTTCCAGATCCGGGGCGACGGGACCATCCGGACCCACGGCATGTGCCTCAACGCGGCCAACGCGGGCATCGTGAACAGCACCCCCATCGAACTCCGAACCTGCGACAGCGGCGCACCGAGCCAGCGGTTCCTGCCGCGGGCGGACGGCAGCCTCCACCACCCCGCCTCCGGGCGCTGCCTCGACCTCGGCAACTTCGACACCAATCCGGGCAGGCAGCTGTGGCTGTTCGACTGCAACCGCAGCCCCGCCCAGCGGTGGACCGCCCCCACCCTGAGCACGGCCCCGCTGCCCGTCCCCGTTTCCGTCCCGTAACCACATCCGCATGTACGTAGGGGCTGTTCCCTCGCACATCGCGAGGGAACAGCCCCTGCACGTAGGTTGTGGGCGCTCCGGCGGCGCGGAAAAACGATCGCCTGTGGGGCCGTGGCCGAGGAGGATTCGGGCATGGGAACGGACATATACGGGTTCATCGAGTGTCGGTGGGACCGGTGGCTGGACGAGGACGACCGCTCCTGGCACTCGGCGATCGACCTCGCCCACCTCTACAACGGCCGCTCGTACGCGGCCTTCGGGTGTCTCTTCGGAGTCCGCAGCGATGCCTTCCCACCGCTCGCCGCGGATCGGGGGTTGCCCCCTGACGCGTCCCCGGAGGTACGGGACGATTTCGCGGACTGGGGTGGTGCACACGGCGCGTCCTGGATCACGTGGGCGGAAATCGCTGCGGCCGACTGGGAGGAGGCCGCGTCCGAGGTCGACGAGTGCGTGCACGAGTACCGTCGGCGCGCGGACGGGGCCTGGGAGTTCCACGGCCGCAACACGGGTCTCGACCGGTTCGCCGAGCTGGCCGGGCCACCCTCCGGCCCGCACGACGTGTACCGGGCCGGTCGGACCCGGCCGGAAGGCACCGAGTGGCGCGACGGGGACCGCCTCTTCCGCATCGGCCGACTGCAACGGAAGCACGTCGTGGAGCAGGACGAATGGGGGCCCGTCTGGGCGGTCATGCGCACCCTTGCCGGTCTGCACGGGGGCGCGGGCGTTCGGCTGGTCGTCTGGTTCGACGGTTGACGCATGGTGATCGACTAGGGTGCCGGGGCGGCGGCGCGGATGCGGTCCTCGACGCGTGCCCGCTGGCGGTGCCGCAGTTCGAGTGCGGCGATCGGAACGTCGGCGGTGTGGGTGGCGAAGCAGGTCAGCCGTAGTCCGTCGGCTTCGGTGATCCGCAACTGGGCGCCGGGGGGTGGTCGTTCCCTGCGCACGATCAGGCGCATGCCCTTCGGCCAGCCGTTCAGCACGTCACCGGCGATCTCGACGACCCAGGCGCCGTCACGGATGTCGCCGCCGGTCTCCACGGCCGGTGTCCAGGCCGGGGCCGGGACCTGAGTACGGCCTGGTGGATGGCGTCGGTGATGGTCATGCCGACCGAGTACGACAGCCACCTGCCGCGCCTGGCCAGTCAGGCCACGAACTCGTGGGTGCCTCCGCCGGAAACGGTGCGGATCAGCGTCCGCCAGCCTCGCCGGTAGGACTTCGGCAACTGGGCCTGAGCCAGTTGAGTAGTGGCGATGTGGTCCGCGGCGGTGTTGCTGCCTGCGTTTCCGAGCCGCAGCACAGCGGCCACCGGCTCGCCGGACCCTCCGGTGCCGTGGTCGACGAACCCCATCAGCGGGTGGTGCCCGAAAGTCTTCTTCCAGGTGGCGGCCGCGTCCTGCTTGTCGGAATGGGAGATGACCAGGGCTTCGTCCAGGTCCACGGTCACCTGCCCGCCGGCGTACGGCGCCGCGTGGCCGGCCAGCTGCCAGACGATTTCGCGCACGTGAGCGCGGGCCTGGCGGATCGCGGTCAGCACACGGTTCCCACCAGCGGCGAGGGTGTCGATGAGCCGGGAGACCGTCGGATCCGAGGCCACCGGCCCGAACACACCGGGCTCGGCCCGGACTGCGGACCGTCTCCACCAGCAGCACAGCCCCTTGCGACACCCACCCCGCGACCGCAGCCCTCGACGGCAGGCCCCCGCGAAGCCGACACGTGGCACGCAAGGCACCCTCCCGGGCGCGCCAGCAGCAGGATGCGTACGGGGACGCCCGCGCGGTGCAGGAGCGGGTCTCGCAACAGCCCGTGCAGGTCCGACGTGGGCCAGCGCTCGGCGTAGTCCACCACCAGCAGGACGCCCGAGCCCAGGTTGCGCAGCGGGCGGGCGTCGACCGGGTCGGCGCCCGTCTCGTTCACGATCGCCTGCCACACCGTCCATCCCGCACGACGGCTCAGGTCGGCGAAGTGCGAGGCCAGGCGGGTCTTGCCCTGGCCGCCCGGGCCGTGCACCAGCCGTACAGCGAGGTGCTCCGCCGGGTCGTCCCGCCAGCGGGCCAACTCGGTCAGGTCGGTGCCGCGGCCGGTGAAGGGCACTACCTCGTGCGTGGCCCGCAGCAGCCGGGACGGCTGCTCGGCCAGCGCACGGGCGCGTACGGGGCGGGGCGCGGCGGGGAAGCCCTCGATGCGGTATGCGGGCTTCCACTGGTGGACGAACGTGACGTGCTGGGTCGCGTGGTCGCCGGAGACGAACGCGGCGGGGCCGTTGAAGGTGTTGCCGCCAACGCCCACGCCTCCGTCCCCGCCCCTGCCCCCGCCTTTGTCGCCAGTGACCGGACCGGCGTGGTCGGCCGTGGTCATGCCTGGGGGCCGAAGCGGACATCCTGGCGGTTGTTGTTGCCGACCTGGAACGCGGTCGGGCCGTTGAAGGTGTTGCCCGACACCCCCGGGGCCTCGTCGGGGGACGGGGGAGTCGCGGCCTGCTCCAGGAGTTCCTCCAGGAGCGCGGCCGCCTCGGTGCGCTGCCCGTCGTCCAGGCCCTCCAGCAGGGTCTCGATGCGGGTCTGCCACGCCACCTCCTGGCGCGCCCTGACCCGGTCGGCCGTGCCGTCGTCCTCGGCGGCGGCCGTGACCTCGGCCGCACTGCGGTCCAGGCGCTCCAGTTCGTCGCGCTCCCGCTGGGCGTCCCCGCGGCCGAACCACCGCGCCAGCCGACCGCGCAGCCCCTCCCACGCGTCGGTACCGGCCGCCTGCACCACCGCGGCACCCCCTGCCGCGGCCAGCGCCGTCAATGCCTCAGCCAGCATGTGGTCCCCCTGTTGCGGCTCGTTGTTCGTTGTTCGTTGTTCGTGGCATGCCGATCGGTCTGAAACGTAGCGCCCTGACGGCACGGAGACAGGGCTTTCGGCCCATGTGGGTCGGGCCGCGCGCTCCTCCTCCCGCCGCCTACTTGCGGATCGCGTCGACCGCTGCGGCGATCCGCTGGACCGCGTTGTCGCGGAACGGGGCGTGCTTGCTGCTGAACACCGGGCCGATCCGGCGGCGCAGTACGAGGTAGTGGCGCGTCCCACCGGTCTGGAGGTGGACGGCCATCAGGGACGGTCCGCTCATGGCCTCGACGCCGGTGATGTCGACCAGCGCGAGGTAGTGGTCGTCCAGCCCCGAGACGGCGTTGGCGAGACCGAACGCGAGCTTGAACACCCCGCTGCCGCCCTCCCCGAACAACAGCGGCCTGAACGCCAGTCGCTGGTCGGTGAGGACCAGCCGGCCCGCGGTCCGGACCATCTGCAGACTTCCGACCGCCGTCCCGGCGATCCACTGCCCCAGCAGGTTCTCCCCTGGCCAAAGATCAGTCATTGCGCCCTCCCCGGACGGACCAGCCCCGCCGCTGTACGGTTCCCCGTCCGTGTGGGCTACGAACCCGGTCAGGTGAGGTGTGCAGGACGGTTGACGGCTGGGTAGGGACCGACGGAAAGCGGCTGACGCAGCTATGCGAGGGGGAGAACATGCTGGCTGAAACACTGACGGCGCTGGCGACTGCGGGTGGGACCGCGGTCGTGCAGGAGGCCGGTACGGCGCTCTGGGAGGAGACGCGGGCGCGGACGGCACGGCTGTTCGGCCGCGGGGACGCGCACCGCGAGCGGTCGGAGCTGGAGCACCTCGACGCGACCGCGGCCGCACTGGCGGCGCCCGGGCGGCCCGACGCGGCCGCCGCGCGCGTCCAGCAGGAGATCATCTGGCAGACCCGGTTCGAGGGCCTGTTGGAGAGCGTCGGCGACGCGGAGCGGGCTGCCCTGGCCGAGCAACTGCGGGCGTTGGTGGCCCAGCACACCACGGCCGCGGCCGTAGGACGGATCGAGATCACGCACAACACCTTCTCCGGCCCGACGGCCGTGCAGGTGGGGGACGGCAACACCCAGGAGGTCACCTTCGACCGGACCACCGAGTGATCCCGTCGGCCCCCGACCCCGCCGAACCGGCCCCCGACGACCCCGCCGAACCGCCTCCCGGCCCCGCCGACGGGCGTCCGGGCTGCGCCCCCGGGCAGGTGGCCGGCGGTGGGCCCGGGCCGGGCGGGAGTCGGTTCAGTGGGCCGACCGCCGTGCAGTTCGGGTCCGGGAACGTCCAGCACATCCACTTCCCCGCACCCCCGACCCCCGTCGCCTGGCCCCACGTCGTCGGTCTCCCGCCGCACCGCGCCCAGGGGTTCCGCCGCCGGGAACTGGCCGTGGACCTCGCGGAGCCGGGGCCCGTCACCCCTGCGTCCGCCGCTGCCGACGGCGCCGGTGACCTGACGTCTGACCTGACGTCCTGGGTGCTCACGGGGCTCGGCGGGACCGGGAAGACCCAGATCGCCGCCGACCACGCCGGGCGGCTGCTGCGCGAGGGCCGGATCGACCTGCTGCTGTGGGTGGCGGCCGGCTCCCGGGACGCGGTGCTCGCCGCCTACGCCTCCGCCGCCGAGGGGCTCTTCGGGGCCTCCGGCGGGAACCCCGAGCGGGCCGCCGCCGAGTTCCTCACCTGGCTGCTGCCCCGCCCCGCGGGGCCCGGGTGGACGCCCCGCCGCTGGCTGGTGGTCCTGGACGACGTCGCAGACCCGGCCGACCTGCGCGGACTGTGGCCGCCCCCGAGCCCCTACGGCCGGACCCTGGTCACCACGCGACGCCAGGAGGCCGCGCTGGGCGGGGACCTGCGGCGCCTGGTGCGGGTGGGGCTGTTCACGGCAGACGAGGCCGTCGCCTATCTCGCCGAGGGGTCCGCCACCGCCGGCCGCCGGGACCCGGGGCCCGAACTGGCCGCCCTCGCCGAGGACCTGGGCCGCCTCCCGCTCGCCCTCGCCCACGCGCGGACCTACCTCGCGGACAATCCCACGCTGTCCTGCGCGGCCTACCGGGAGGAGCTGGCCGACCGGCGGCTGACCCTGGCGGAGGTCTTCCCCTCCGGCTCCGCCGTGCCGGACGGGGATGCCGGTCCTGGAGGGGCGGCCGCGGACCCCGACGCCGATCGGGGCGGCGGGCCCGTCGCCCTCACGTGGGCGCTGTCCGTACGCCGGGCCGACGCCCTCACCCCCGGCGGTTCGGCCCTGCCCGTGCTCCGGGTGGCCTCGTACCTCGACCCCAACGGGATCCCCGAGGAAGTGCTCGCCGCGCCGAGCGTCCTCGCTCTCCTGCCGCCCGACGCGGGTCCGGGTACCCGGCCCGCCCGGCTCGCCCTGGCCAACCTGCGCCGGCTGAGCCTCGTCGAACTCGATCCGGAACGACCGCGTTCCCCCGTGCGCGTCCACCAGCTGGTGCAGCGCGCGGTACGGGAGGACACGGCGGGTGAAGAGACGGCGCGGGCCATCGCGGCCGCGGCCGACGCCCTGATGGCCGTCTGGGAGAGGGAGCCGGAGCCGGCGCCCCCGGCGGAGGAGGCGCTGCGCGCGAACGCCACCGCCCTCACGGCCACCGCGGGCGAGGCGCTGCTCGCGCCGCTGCCCCACGAGGTGCTGTACCGGATGGGCCGCAGCCTGGGCGAGGCGGGCCGGTCCGGCGCCGCCATCGCCCACTTCGCCGGGCTGCTCGGCGAGGTGCGGGCCCGCTTCCCCGACGACGCGGACCTGCTCTTCAAGACCCGCGGGTACCTCGCCTGGTGGACGGCGAAGTCGGGCGACGCACGCGGCGGCGCCGAAGCCTTCGAGGCCCTCCTCGCCGACCAGTTGCGCGTCCTCGCACCCGACTGCTCCGACGTCCTGCAGACCCGGCGCAGCGCCGCGGTCTGGCGGGGTGCCGCCGGGGATGCGCGTACGGCCGTCACGAAGCTGGAGGCGCTGCACACCGACTGGGTGCGCGTCGAGGGCGCGGACGCCCCCGGGGCCGCGAGCACCCGCAACCACCTCGCCAACATGCGGGCCAGGCTCGGCGACCACACCGGCGCGCTCGCCCTGCACGGGGAGGCACTGCGCGAGGCCGAGTCCCGCTTCGGTACGGACGACCCACGGACCGTGCGTGCCCGGGCGGAGGCCATGCGCCACCGCGGCGAACTGGGCGAACCGCTCCTCGCGCTGCGGGCCTTCACCGACCTCGCCGCCGTCCAGCGGGAGAGCGCCCCGGACCACCCCGACACCTTCGGTACGCGGGCTGCGGTCGCGGAATGGACCGGCCGCTCGGGGGATCCGGCCGGGGCGGTCCGCCTCCTGGAGGAGCTGCACGCCGACCGGGCCCGCGTACTCGGCCCGGCGCACGCCCACACCCTGGCCGGCCGCGAGGAACTGGCCCGGTGGCGGGCGGAGGCCGGGGACGTCCCGGGGGCGGTCGCCGACCTGCAGGCGCTGATCCCGGACCAGATCGCCGCCCTCGGCCTGGACCACCCGGCGGTGGACCGCACCACCCGCCTCCTGGCCCGGTGGACCCCGGCCTGAACGGCGCGGTCCACCGGCAGGGCCCGCCGGCGGGCGACCGGGCCAGCGGGGCGACCGGGCTGGCGCGTGGCCGGGCCGGCGGGTGGCCGGCCTGATCGGCCGCTCCGCGAACACCGCACGCATCACCCGCCGGACGACTCGTCACCCGCCGGACGCCCCATCAGCCGCCTGATGGGAACGCCGTTCGTCGGCGGCGCCGAAGGCGCTGATCGCGGCCAGGGGGAGGAGACGCCCGTGTCCGTGGTCCGGTAGGCGGGGTGGGCTGAAGTGTTGCTCACGCCCGTCGTGCGCTGCTACGCGGAGGCCTTCGGCCGCGCCGCGAAGTGGCGGGCGGTCGGGACCAGCGCCGCCACCGCCGGTACGAGGAAGCAGGCCGTGGCGCAGGTGGCGAGGACGGGCGTCACCCCGAACGCGTCGATGGCGGGGGCGATCAGGGCGAGCCCGACCGGCGCCAGGCCGTACGAGACGAGGAAGTCCAGCGACGAGACCCGGGCCAGCTTGTCCGGGGCGACCTCGCGCTGGGTGGCGGTGAACCAGGGCACGTTGAAGAGCTCGATGCCGATCCCGGCGACGGCGTACGCGGCGACCACCACCACCGGGTGCACGGGCAGCATCAGGCTCAGCGGGGCGGCCCCGTACGCGGCCAGCCCGGCGAAGGCCGCCCAGCCCTGGGAGCGCGGCCGCAGACGGGAGATGAGCAGGGCTCCGGCGAGGGCGCCCACGGTGTACGCGGTCATGGCGGCGGCCAGGACCCACTCGGTGCCGTACCGGTCCCGGCTGATCAGGGGCAGCGCGACGCTGGTGGCGGAGTAGCCGAGGGCGATGACCGCGACGAGGGCGGCGAGTCCGGCGAGGAACCACGGGTGGCGGCGTGCCTCGCGTATGCCGTCCAGGAACTCGACGTGGAAGGCCCGGAAGGCGGGGCGGCGGGGTGACGGAGTGGCGGAACGTTCCGCCGCGGCGGGGACGGCGACCCGGCGGACCGTGCTCGGGACGAGGGCGGCTACGAGCCACAGCAGGCCGATGCCGAGCAGCAGCATCCACACGTCGAGGAAGGCCGCGAGCAGCGCGGTGAGGGCGGGACCGGTGAGGGTGGAGGCGCGGACGGCCATGGTCATGGCGGCGTTGGCCTGCTGACGGTGTTCGGGGTCCACGGTCTCGGCGGTGAGCGCCTGGAAGGCGGGCCGGCAGGCGCCCTGCCCGGCGCCCGCGAGCGCGGCTGCGGCGGTCATCAGCAGGAGCGAGCGGCCGAGACCGAGCGCGAGGAGGGGCGCGGCGACGGCCGCGGCGAGGGCGGACCAGAGGACGACGGCCCGGCGGGTGTGCCGGTCGGCCAGTACGCCGCCGATGGCGACGGCGAGCAGGAAGCCCGCGGTGCGGGCGGCGAGGACCAGGCCGAGGCCGGCGGCGCCGAGGTCGCGGTGGAGGACGGCGAGCCCGAGGACGAAGGGCAGGGCCCAGGTCGCGAGGCCGGAGGCGGTGGTGCCCGCCCACAGGCGCAGGAACGCGGTGTCGCGCAGGACCGAACGCGGGGGCGGGGCTTCGGACTTGGCCGGGGTGGGTGCGGGTGTGGTCGGCACGGTGCGGGTTGCTCCTTGGCGGGTGGGGTGGCGGCACGGAGACCTCACCCCGGGGTCGTTAATGAAAATGATTGCCATTACAGTACCCTTTGGGCGTGGCGCTCCTGCCCGCCTGCCCGCCCCTGCCTCCTCCCGGACCGGAGACCCCGTGCGCCAACCCGCCCGCCTCGCCATCGCCCTGACCGCCGTCCTCGCAGCCACCGCCGGCTGCTCCGCGGCCAACCCCCGGCCCGCCGCCGCCCCGACGGCCTCCGCCCAGGCGGCCTCCCTCACCAGCTGCGGCCGCCAAGTGCCGCTCCCCGCCCAGCCGCCGAAGCGGACCGTCGCCCTCGACCAGACCTCGACCGAGACCCTCCTCGAACTCGGACTCCAGGACCGGATGGCCGGCACCGCCAACCTCAAGACGAAGATCCCCGCGCAGTACGAGACCGCGTACGCCAAGGTCCCCGTCATCGCGCCCAAGATCGCCAACGGGGAGCAACTGCGCGCTGCCACGCCCGACTTCGTCGTCGCAGCCTCCAGCGACCTCTTCACCAAGGACCGGGCCGGCACCCGCGAGGAGCTGGCCGCGCTCAAGGTCCCCACCTTCGTCAGCGCGGTGGACTGCCCGCAGCAGAACCCGCCCGGCAGAAACCCCTTCGAACTGCTCTTCTCCGACTACGAGAACCTCGGCAGGGTCTTCGGCGCCGAGGAGCGGGCCGCCCGACTCGCCTCCGACCAGCGCGCCGCCGTCGCCAGGGCCGGGGCGAACGCCGCCAAGACAGGGCGGGGCGCGGACCAGCCGACCGTCGTCTACCTCTACTCCGTCTTCAACGGCATGCCGTACGTGGCCGGCCGGACCGGCCTGCCCAGCGAGATGAGCCGCATCGTCGGCGCGCGGAACGCCTTCGACGACATCGCCGAGGACTGGCCCGAGGTCACCTGGGAGGAAGTCGCCGAGCGCGACCCCGACGTCATCGTCATCGGCGACCTGTCCGAACGCGGCCGGCCCGGCGACAGCGCCGCCGAGAAGCGCGCCGCGATGACCGGGCACCCGGTCGTCTCCCGGCTCGCCGCCGTCCGCGACGGCAAGATCCTCCAGGTGCCGGGCATCGAACTGGACCCGTCGGTCCGCTCCGTGCACGCGTTGGAACTGCTGGCCGACGGGATGAAGGACCTCGGGTATGTCCGCTGACCCGGTCACCCCGGCCGCCGCCCCGGTCTCGTCCGTCGCGGCGGGTGCGCCGGTCGACCTGTTGCTGCCCACGGCCCGCGGGTGGGCGGCCGCGGGCCCGCGCGCTGCTCGGTCCCGCCGGGCGGTGGGCGCGGCCCGGGTACGCGCCGCCGTCCGTCTCCTCCTCGCCGTGGTGGCGCTCGCCGCCTCCGTCGCCGCGGCCGTGCGCACCGGCACCGCCGACGTCGGCTGGGACGGCCTCGGCCGCGTCCTCGGTACCCGGCTCGGCCTGGCCGTGGAACCGTTGCCCCCGCTGCTGGACTCCCTCGTCTGGGACCTGCGGCTGCCCCGCGTGCTGATGGCCGCGCTCGTCGGGGCCTCGCTCGCCGTCTGCGGCACCGTGCTCCAGGCCGTCACCCGCAACGCGCTGGCCGACCCGTACCTCCTCGGCGTCTCCTCCGGCGCCTCGACGGGAGCCGTCACCGTGGTCGTCCTCGGCGTCGGCGCGAGCACGCTCGGGGTCACCGGCGGTGCGCTGGCGGGTGCGTTGCTCTCCTTCGGGTTGCTGCTGGTGCTGCTGCGGCGCAGCGGCCTGGACTCGTTCCGCATCGTCCTCACCGGCGTCGTGGTCGGGCAGCTGTTCACCGCGCTGACCTCGCTCGTCCTGATGGCCTCCGCCGACGCGGACACCACCCGCGCCGTCACCCACTGGCTGCTCGGCTCGATGGCCCCCGCCCGATGGAACACCGTCGCCGTCTGCGCGGCCGTCACCCCGCTCGGCCTGGCGGCCGCCTGGCTGTGCGCGAACGCCCTCGACGGGCTCGCCTTCGGTACCGACACCGCCGCCTCCCTCGGCGTCGGCGTGCGACGTACGCGGATGCTGCTGCTCGTGGTCACGGCCGCGCTGACCGCGGTCGCCGTGGCCACCGTCGGCGCCATCGGCTTCGTCGGGCTGATCGTCCCGCACGGGGTGCGGTTCCTCGTCGGGCCGCTGCACCGGCTGCTGCTGCCGTACGCCGCCCTGGCCGGCGCGGTGTTCCTCGTGTGGACGGACGCCCTCGCGCGGATCGCGTTCGCGCCCCGCGAGGTGCCCGTCGGCGTGATCACCGCGCTGCTCGGTGTGCCGCTGTTCCTCCTCGTCCTGCGCAAGCGGGGTGAGCTGTGAGGATCACCGCCGAGGACGTGACCTGGTCAGTGACCGCCGGCAGCGCCGCCCCGGTCGTGCGCGGCGTCAGCGTGGACGTCGCCCCCGGCGAGACCGTCGGACTGCTCGGCCCCAACGGCTCCGGCAAGTCCTCCCTGCTGCGCTGCCTCGCCGGGCTCCGGATGCCCGACGCGGGCACGGTCCGGTACGACGGCGCGTCCGTACGCGACTGGAGCGCGCTCCGGATCGCCCGCCACGTCGCCTTCGTCGAGCAGGACCCGGCCGCGGACAGCGATCTACGGGTCGCCGATGTCGTGGGCCTGGGGCGGACCCCGTTCCGGGACCGCTGGCGCGGGCCGGACGCCACCGACCGGGCGGTCGTCGCCGCCGCACTGGAACGCGTCGGACTCACCGCGCTCGCCGGCCGCCCCTGGCGGGCGCTGTCGGGAGGCGAGCGGCAACGCGCCCACATCGCCCGCGCGCTGGCGCAGCAGCCGTACGCCCTGCTGCTCGACGAGCCGACGAACCACCTCGACGTCAAACACCAACTGGAGCTGATGGAGCTGCTGACGAGCACCGCGCAGACGGTTCTGGTCGCGCTCCACGACCTGTCGCTCGCCGCCCGCCACTGCGACCGGCTGCTGCTCCTGCACCACGGCCGCCTGATCGCCTCCGGCCCGCCCGCCGCCGTCCTGACGACCGAGCGGCTCGCCGAGGTCTTCGGGGTCGACGCCGAACTGACCGCCGACGCCCTGGGACGGCCCCACGTGGCGTACCGGGGGCCGCTCGGCGCCGCTGCCGGCGACGCGGCTGCACAGGCGACCCGACCCGCCACGTGAAGAAGAGAAAGGACACCCCCATGACCCGGACAACCCCCATGACCCGGACAACCCCCGTGCCCGTACCCGCGCCCGCCCCTGACACCGTCCGCGCGCCGTACGTCGACGGGCTCGTCGAGGCCGTCCTGGCCGGCGCCCACGGCCCGCTGCCCGCCGAACTCGTCGCGACCAGCGTGTTCTGGATCCACCACGGCACCCGCCTGGCCGGCGGCGACACCACCTACCTCAACCAGTACGTCCTGGTCCGCCTCGGCGGCTCCTTCGGCGGCTGCGCCTTCGAGGCCGGCGAGCTCGACCCGGCGATCTGCCGCGACGCCTCCGGCACCCCGCTCGACGTCCTGCTGCGCGAGGCCCCCCGGCCGCTGCGGATCGCCGCCCTCGACGCCTACCTCGCCGAAGCCCGCCCGCACCGCCTCGCCGCCGAGGCGGGTGAGGCCGAGCCCGTCGTCCTCCCCGCCGGCACCCCCGAGATCCGGGCGCGGGCCCGGGACGCGGCGATCGCCGGCCTGCTCGACATCGGGCAGGGCGCGAAGGTCGGCCTCATCGGCGTCGTCAATCCCCTGGTGGCGGCGATCCGCGAGCGCGGCGGCGACCCGCTGCCCTGTGACTTCAACCTGAGGGCCACCCAGTGGGGCGATCCGGTCACCGACGACATGCACGAGGTGCTGGACCGAGCCGACGCCGTGGTCGCCACCGGCATGACCCTGAGCAACGGCTCCTTCGACACCGTCCTCGGCCGCTGCCGCGCCCGCGGCATCCCGCTGATCGTCTACGCCCAGTCCGGCAGCGCCGTCGCCCGCGCCTTCCTCGGCTCGGGAGTGGCCGCCGTGTCCGCGGAGCCGTTCCCGTTCTCCCAGTTCAGCGCCGACGAGACGGTCCTGTACCGCTACCGGACGAAGGGCGGCGGCGCGTGACCTCCGCCCTCCGCCCTGCCGCCACCGCCACCGGCACCAGCACCGGCAGAGCCAGCGGTACCGGCACCGGCTACGCCCCCTGCCACCACGGCGAGATCCTCCAGGGCGTCTTCCTCGACCACGACGGCCGACGGTGCGCCGGTCTGGTCACCCTCCCCATGGCCGGCCCCGGCAGCCGCGCCGAGTTCACCCGCCGCCCCGGTACGGCCCCCGGCGCGCTGACCGTCGTACCCGCCGACCGTACGAAGGCCGCCCGGGCCGCGGCCCTCGCGATCGCCGAGTGCGCCGAGCGGACCGGGCTGCCACCCTGCGGCGGCGAGCTGCGGCTCACCGGGGACGTACCGGTGGGCCTGGGCATGGGCAGTTCGACCAGCGACGTCATCGCCGCCGTGCGCGCGGTCGCGGCCGCGTACGGGCTGCGGATGGGGGCCGGCACGGTCGCCCGGCTCGCCGTACGGGCCGAACGCGCCAGTGATCCGCTGATGCTGGACGACGGCCGCCCCGTCCTCTTCGCCCAGCGCGAGGGCCGCGTCCTGGAGGTGCTCGGCGCGGCACTGCCGCCGCTGGTCGTCGTGGGCTGCACCCTCGGCGGCGGCGCGCCCGTGGACACCCTGTCGCTGCCGGTGTCGGCGTCGGCGTCGGCGTCGGTATCGGTATCGGAGGCGGACGAGGACGACGTACGGGCCTGTGAGCGGCTGCGCACGCAGCTGCGCCGGGCCGTGGCCACCGGCGACGTACCGCTCCTCGGCGCGGTCGCCACCGCCAGCGCCCGGCGCGGCCAGCGGGTCCTCGGCCATCCCGAGTTCGAGGCGCTGACCGCGATCGCCCGCCGGACTGGCGCGGCGGGCGTGCAGATCGCGCACAGCGGGGCGGTGGCGGGCGTGCTGTTCGACCCGGTCGCCCCGGGCGTGCGCCACCGCGTACGCCGCTGCCTGCACGGCCTCGACGCCCACGGCATCCCCGCCACCCGGACCTTCACGACGAGGAGACCCTGAATGGACCAGCACATCGCGGAGTCGATCGGCCGGCCGGACCTGATACGCCTCGACGACCGGCTCGTCTGCCTGCGCTTCGAGACGATGAAGGCGGTGTCCGCGCTGGCAGCCGTACGCCACCTCCTCGACACCGGCGCCGTACGGCGCGGGGACACCCTCCTGGACAGCTCCAGCGGCATCTACGCGTACGCCCTCGCCCTCGCCTGCCACCGCTACGGCATGCGCTGCCACATCGTCGGCTCGACCACGGTGGACCACACGCTGCGCACGCAACTCGCCGTTCTCGGGGCGACGCTGGAGCAGATGGAGCCGTGCAGCGACCTCAAACTCGACCAGAAGCGGAGGGTGGAACGGATCCACGAGATCCTCGCCGAACACCCCGAGTACCACTGGATGCGCCAGTACCACGACGACGTCCACTACCTCGGCTACGCGGCGGTCGCCGACCGCATCCGGGAGACCCTCGGCTCCGCGGACGGCCTCACCGTCGTCGGCGGGGTCGGCTCCGGCGCCTCCACGGGCGCCCTGGCCCGCTACCTGCGCACGGGTCCCGAGGGGTGGGCGTCGGCGGACGTCGAACTCGTCGGCGTCCAGCCGTACGGCAGCATCACCTTCGGGGCCGGACACACCACCGACCCCGACATCATCATCGCCGGGATCGGCAGTTCCATCCCCTTCGGGAACGTCTCCCACGAGCTGTACGACACCGTGCACTGGATCTCGTTCGACGCGGCCCTCGCGGGCAGCGTCGACCTGCTGCGCCGGCACGCCGTCTTCGCCGGGCTGTCGACCGGGGCCGGCTACCTCGCCGCCCGCCACGAGCGCGGGCGCTCCCCGGAGCGCACGGTCCTCTTCGTCGCCGCCGACACCGGCCACCGCTACGTCGACACCGTCCACGCCCGCCACCGCGAGGCCGTCCCGATCGCCGACCTGGCCCCGCAGGAGGTCACCGACCGGGGCCGCCTCGCCCTGCCGTGGTCCCGCATGCAGTGGAACCGGGCTGCGGCACCGGCCCCGTGACCTCGCGGGGGAGGGAGGAGGGGGAGGAGGGAGGAGGGAGAGAGAGCCTGTTACTGCGGGTCCGTGGACTCCATGGACTCCATGGCCGCCTTGGCCCGCTTCTCCATCTCCTCCGGCGGGACGTCCTCCACGTGCGTGGCGATGCTCCAGCGGTGGCCGAAGGGGTCCTCCATCTGGCCGGTGCGGTCGCCGTAGAACTCGTTCCGTACCGGGCGCAGCTCCTTCGCGCCCCGGGCGAGGGCCTTGGTGAAGACCGCGTCGACGTCCTCGACGTAGACGTGGAAGGTGACGGGAGTACCTCCGAGGTCCTTGGGCGAGCGGAATCCCATCTCCGGGTACTGGTCCGCGACCATGAGGAGGGAGTCGCCCAGGTCCAGCTCCGCGTGGGCGATCCTCCCGTCGGGAGCCGGCATCCTCATCCGCTCGCTGGCGCCGAGCACCGACACGTAGAAGTCGATCGCGGCCGCGGCGCCGTCACAGCACAGGTACGGCGTGACACGCGGAGATCCCTCGGGAACGGGGTTGACGGCCACCGGTCTCCCGCCTTTCCGGACGGTGGCGGCCGCCGCCGACCGCCGCACGCGACCACTGATATCCCGCCCCGGCCGGACACGCGGCGCCGCCGCGCGGCAGCCGGTCCCGGATGCCCCGGACGGCCGCGATCCCGACCAGCCGCCGGACGTCGAGCCGAGCCGGGGCGCCCGGGGCAGCCGGGTATCGGTCCGGGAGGACCTCACCGGGGCACGACCTCCATGCGGCGTCGCCGCCCACCGCCGGGCCCAGGAGCGTGCACCCGCACTCCGGGTCGTACCGGGCGACTGCGGAGAACCCCTCGTCGGGCCCGCCCACGTCGGTCAACACCTGGCGCGGCCCGTCGTGGCTGTAGCTGGGAACTTCGTCGGCCGCTCGGTTTCAGGGTTCGGTCGGCTTTTCGGCGGATGCGCTTGGTTGCGGGGGCGGGGTGCGGAGGGGTGGGCGGGTCAGGATTTCCCGTTCGTGGGGGGCCAGTTCGGGGCCGGGCAGGGGAGCGCGGCAGGGGCCCAGGGCTGCGGCCATGAGCACGGTCGGGCCGGCCAGGATGCGGGCCGGCCTGCGCATGGCCATCACGTCCGTGAGCTTCCGGACGACCAGGCCGTTCCCGGTGGCCGCGTGGGTGAGGCGTTGGGCGTACCGGGCCGTCAGACGGTCCGCCAGGGTCGGGCTCCCGCCGATGCATCCCGGGTAGAAGCGGTCCTGGCCCACCGCCAGCGACCAGGCGGCGGCCCCCGCCCGGGCGATCGCGCTCTGGGCCCGCCGCGCGAAGGCGGGGGAGGAGAGGGCGGACCGGCCGGCGGCCTGGGCGCGCAGGGCCACGGCGCTCAGGGCGGCCACCGACATGCCGTGCCCGTACACGGGGTTGAGGCTGGTGGCGGCGTCGCCCAGGACGACGAAGCCGGCCGGCATGTCCGCCTGCTCGAAGCAACGGCGCCGGTTGGCGGTACGGGCGAACACCGCGACTCCGCTGACCGGCTCCGCGCGGGCCAGCAGCTCCGCGACGAGGGGGTGGCGGACGCGCCGCGCGAAGTCCTCGAACAGGTCGTCCCCGGCGGGCGGCTCGGCCCCGCGCGTCCCCGCCAGGCTGACGTGCCACTGCCCGTCCTCGATGGAGATGATCGTCGCGACGAGCCCGGGCCGGTTGCGGCGCGGGTCGGCGCCGACGTGCACCACCGGCCAGTCCTTCTCGGCGCCTTGCGGTGCCCGGTAGCGGCGGCTGGCGTAGCGTATGCCGGCGTCCACCACCGTCTCCCGGACGGTCGGCCCGCCGATGTCGCGCAGCCACCGCGTGCTGTACGAGCCGCGGCCGGTCGCGTCGACGACCAGGTCCGCCGCGACGAGCTCGCGTCGTCCCTCCCCGTCCAGCAGGTGGACGCCGCGCACGCGTGCCGCGTCCCCGGCCAAGCCGGTGACTCGCACGCCCGTACGGATCCGGACGCGGGGGAGCTCCCGGACCCGTCGGCGTACGCCCCAGTCGAGGAGGTCCCGGCCGGCGCTGATCAGGTAGTGGGTCTCGGCCCACGAGCGGCGGTACCAGCCCGCGGGCGAGAACGACACCATCCCGTTGGGGATCGGGATGCGGTGGGCGCCGGCGGCGAGCCAGTCGTCGACCACCCCCGGGAGCAGCGCCTCCGCCGCCTCGGCGCCGCCGGCCCACAGCATGTGGGCGTGCGCGGCCTGCGGGAGACGGGCGCGGGGGGCCGGGGTCTCGGGGAGGACGGCGTCCCGTTCGAGGACCAGTACGTCGCCTGCGTACGGGGCGAGGGCCGCCGCGGCCAACGTGCCGGCCAGGCCTCCGCCGAGGACGACCACGCGGGTCGAGGTGGGGGACGGGGGCGGGGTCGGGGTCGACGGTGGGGTCATCGGGCAGGGCTCCGTTCTTCGAGAGCAGAGCGGCGGAACGAGCGGACGGTGGCCGACCTGGACAGCGCGAGCGACATCCGCACCAGCCCCTGGGGGCTGCTCGGCGAGGTCAGCACCGCGTCCGGGCCCGCGCTCGGGGTGGCTTCGGTTCCGGCGCGCTCCCAGCGGACCACGGCGCTGACCAGCGCGGCGGCGTCGGCCACGGCCGCGGCCTCCTCCGCCGGGCGCCCGTCCGCCAGCTCCTTGCGCAGCGCCCGGTCGCGCAGCTCGGCCTGCAGGTACGGGTTGACCGTGAGGATGCCGTCGTGGATGTCCGACTCGCGCTGCGTCAGCCGGATCTCGATCGGCACCCAGCCGCCGCCGGCCGACAGGTCGATGCTGCGCTCGGTCGCCCCCCGCAGCTCCTCGTGCAGGGGACGGAGCCGCCGGTACCGGCGCCACATCCGCCACCGGCTGACGACGGGCTCCGCGACGAGGGGCAGGACGAATCCGGCCGCGATCAGCAGGGCCGACACGGACGCCAGGGCCGGCGCGACCTCGACGGCGAGCACGTCCCAGTCGCGGCCCGCCCACCGCGCCCCGACCGCCGCGAACTTGGCGACGTCGTAGCAGAGGTTGAGCACGTACCCGGCGGCGATCAGTGCCAGCCCGGCGCGCAGCGCACCGCGCACCTCGCGGGCCCACCCCCAGCACAGCACCGTCATCGTGACGGCCGCGGTGGTGTGCGCCGTGAGGTAGAGGAGGATGGTCTCCCTGATGAACGGGGTGTTGGCGTAGTACGTGTCGAGGTCGCGCAAGCGCTCCACGGGGGCGTCGCCGAGGACGAACAACGTGTTGATGGCCACGATGACGGCAACCGTGATCGCGGCGCAGAGCCGGGCCCGCCGGCGCGTGCGTTCCCCGTCGACGTCCGCGGGGCCGCGGCTCCAGTGGAGGATGAGGACGATGTTGGCCCCGGAGAAGGCCGTGATGAGGGAGTAGACGAGGGGCGCAGCGGCGTTGGGGACGCCGGTCAACCGGTTGACGGCGGCGAGGCTCGGGATCGCGGTGAACGCGAACACGGCCGTCGCGAGCGCGAGCAGGGCGCACACGGCACGCAGCAGCTCGTCACGCGGATTGCGTCGGAGCGCGGGCAGCTTCAGCAGCGTCGCGAGGAGCAGTACGCAGCCGGGCAGGTAGAAGCCCAGGCCCTGGGGGTCGTTCACCGCGGGTACCGCCGACTCGGGCACCGCCGACTCGGGGACGGCAGCGCCCGGGCGGCGGACCGCCCGGCAGTGGTCCGCCCGGCGGCGGTGCCCCTGGCGGTGGTGCGGGGCGGCTGCGGTGTCGTCATGCGGGTGTTCCTCACGGGCGGTTCAGGGTCCGGAGATCCGGAGATCAGAGATCCGGAGATCGGAGATCCGGCGATGGCAGGTGCCGTATCCGTTCCCACGCCTCGTCGCTCGGCCCTCCAGCGCGATCACAGGCACGACGAGTGATCATCGTACTAAGCAGCTGAAAGCGTGGATTGTCCGAGCCTTGGATCCTCCAGGAGCGGCCATGAGCCTTCCTGGAGCGGCCTTGCGTCCTCCGTTCCTGGTGTGGCCGGGCGCGCCCCCGCGCCGCTGAGCGGGGGCGCGCCCGGCTGCCGGCGGCCGAGCGCCCGGTGGCCGAGCGCCCGACGGCTACAGCGTGTGCGTCAGGCGGCTCGTGAGCAGCCGTGTGAAGCGTGCCGGGTCGGGCAGGTCGCCGCCCTCGGCGAGCAGCGCGCTGCCGTACACGAGCTCGGTGATCTCCGTGAGGGCCGGGTCCTCCGCGTTGGCCTCGTGGGCCGTACGCAGGGCGGTGACCAGCGGGTGGGCGGGGTTGAGCTCCAGGATCCGCTTGACGGGCGGCATCTGCTGGCCCATGGCCCGGTACATCTTCTCCAGGGTCGGCGTCATGTCGTGGGCGTCGCCCACGATGCACGCCGCCGACGTCGTCAGCCGCGACGACAGCCGGACCTGCTTCACGTGCTCGGACAGCGTCGTCGTCATCCACGGCAGCAGGGCGGCGAAGTCCTTCTCGCGCTTGGCCTTGGCGGAGGCGGCTTCCTGGCCGTCGCTGTCGCCGGCGCCCTCGGCGTCGGCGTCGGCGTTCTCGTCCAGGTCCAGGTCGACCTGGCCCTTGGCGATCGACTGGAACCGGTGACCGTCGAAGCCCGGGACCTGCTCGACCCAGACCTCGTCGATCGGGTCGGTGAGGATCAGGACCTCGTACCCCTTGGCGGCGAAGGCCTCCATGTGCGGGGAGTTCTCCACCGTCGCCCGGGTCTCGCCGGTCAGGTAGTAGATCGCGTCCTGACCTTCCTTCATGCGCTCGACGTACTCGCGCAGGCTGGTCGTCTTCTCCGCGTCGTGCGTCGACTCGGCCGACACCAGCGCCAACAGCGCCTCGGTGTTGTCGGCGTCCTCGAGGAGGCCTTCCTTGAGGACCCGGCCGAACTGCCCCCACAGCTTCGCGTAGCGCTCGGCGTCGTCGCCCGCCTGGATGCTCTTGAGCGCGCCGAGGACCTTCTTCACCAGGCGTCGGCGCACGCCCTGGATCTGCCGGTCGTGCTGGAGGATCTCGCGGGAGATGTTCAGGGACAGGTCGTGGGCGTCCACGACACCCTTGACGAAGCGCAGGTAGTTCGGCATCAGCGCTTCGCAGTCGTCCATGATGAACACCCGCTTGACGTACAGCTGCACGCCGCGCTTCGTCTCGCGGGAGAACAGGTCGAACGGCGCCTGCGACGGGATGAACAGCAGCGCCTCGTACTCGAAGGTGCCCTCGGCGCGCATGTGGATGGTCTCGGCCGGGTCGAGCCAGTCGTGGCTGATCTGCTTGTAGAACTCGTTGTACTCGGACTCGGACACCTCGCTGCGCTGGCGTGCCCACAGCGCCTTCATGGAGTTGAGGGTGTCCATGTGGGGGGCGGTTTCGGCATCGGTGTCGCCGGCTTCGGCTTCGGCGTCGGCGTCGTCGGTGGGGGCGGCGTTGGTGTTCGGCTCCGCGGCCATCCTGATCGGCCAGCGGATGAAGTCCGAGTACTGCTTGACGATCTGACGGATCTTCCAGGAGGCCAGGTAGTCGGCCAGCCCGTCCTCGCTGTCGACGGGCTTGAGGTGGAGCGTGACCGAAGTGCCGACCGGCAGGTCGTCCACGGCCTGGATGGTGTACGTGCCCTCGCCGTCGGACTCCCACTGCGTTCCCTCGGCGGTGCCTGCCCGACGGGTGCGCAGGGTGACCTTGTCGGCGACCATGAACGCCGAGTAGAACCCCACGCCGAACTGGCCGATCAGGCTCTGCGCCGCGGCGGCGTCCTTGGCGTCCTTGATCTTCTCCAGCAGGCGCGCGGTGCCGGACTTGGCGATCGTGCCGATCAGCTCCACGATCTCGTCCCGGCTCATGCCGATGCCGTTGTCGCGGACGGTGAGCGTACGGGCGTCCTTGTCGACCTCGAGGGTGATGTGCAGGTCGGCGGTGTCGACGTCGAGGGTGGAGTCGGTCAGCGACTCCAGACGGAGCTTGTCCAGTGCATCGGAGGCGTTGGAGATCAGCTCGCGCAGGAAGATGTCCTTGTTCGAGTAGATCGAGTGGATCACCAGCTGCAGCAACTGACGGGTTTCGGCCTGGAACTCCAGCGTCTCGGTACTGCTACCCACGTGGGTCTCTCCTTCGATAACGAAAAACGGTGATGGTGGTGGTCGGGTGGGGGCACGCACGCCGTGCGCCGCGGGTTCGGCTGGGCGCCGCGGGTCCGGCTGGGTGTCCGGGCGTTCGGGTATGCGTCTCGGCGTTCGCGTATGTGCGTCGGGGCGCGCTGCCGTCAGGGCGTGTGCCGGATGCCGCGCTGCCGGTCGGTGTGATGGTCCGCGCGCAGGCGGGCCGTGCGCGAGGCGAGCCGGTCCAGGCGGTCGGCGATCGCCGGGTGGCCGGCCGCGAGGTGCGGGCGGGTCGCGGCGAGCGGGGCCAGGAGCCGGGCGGGGTCGCCGTCCCCGAGGGCCTCCAGAAGGCTGGCTATGGCGGGGGAAGCACCGGCGGCGAGGTCGTCCAGGGCGCCGATCTGCCCGGCCAGGCGGCGCAGGTCGGCCGCGTTGTCGCGGGCCCAGGCGGTGACGGCGCGGTCCGCGGCGCGCTGGTCGCGGGCGGCCCGGACGCGCTGCTCGCCGGTGCTGCCCGCGGTGGTGCCGGCGGCGGCGTCGGGCCGTAGCCGCAGGTATCGCCGCTCGGCGGCCTGACGGCTGGCCACCCCGAGGGGCTCGGCGAGATCGGCCCAGGTGGCGCCGGCGGTGCGGGCGGTCTCGATCAGCCCGGTCTCCCAGCCGGAGAGTTCCTCGCGCACGCGACGCAGGAGCAGCAGCGCGGCCAGGGCCTGCTGCCGGTCGCCCTGGTCGGTGTCGTCGGGCGGTGCGAGGCGGGCGGTACGGGCGGCGGAGTCCATCATGCCGAGGGCCGCGGCGGCGGCCAGGAACGAGGCCGGCCCCGCCCCGGAGTCCGGGGTGTCCTGTGCTTGGGGCATCGGCGTCACCTTTTTGTTGACTTCAGGAATGTCGTCCAGAGGGTGACATGCTAGCGGCCGCGCCGAGCGCATCGCATCGGCGAATCTGCGACAAGTGTCCGGAACGGGACGGGGGGTCGGGGTCGGGAGTGTGTTCGGGGGCTTCCCGGCAGGACGGCCAGGGGGCACGAGGGGCAGGAGCGGCCCCCGCCAGAGCAGCGGGCCCGAGGCCGTGTCCGGTGGTTGTGGACCCGGCAGATTTCGGCCAAACCGGTTGCCATCGCGGTGGAGTGGGATCTTCCGGCGTTAGCGTTCGAAACGTTCTTGCGGCCTCTGGGGGGAGGGCCCGTCTGCCTCTGCCTCCGTGCGCCGCCTCGGGGGGAAGGGGACGGGATCGTGGACAGTGAGCGGCAGGGCCGTGGACGGTGCCGAGTTGCGGGGCGGTGGTAGCGGGTAGCGCCATGGCTCTCGTTCTCGAAGGGGTCTCCTTCCGGTACGGCCGGCAGGTCGTGTTCTCCGACTTCGGGCTGGTTCTCGATGCTCCGGCCACTGTTCTTCTCGGGCCCAACGGCGCCGGGAAGTCGACGCTCCTGGGGATCGCGGCCTCACAGCTGCGCCCCGGATCCGGCACGGTCAGGCTCGGCCGGATCCGGGCCGAGCGCCGGTCCCTCGCCGCCTATCGGCGCAAGGTGGCGTGGATCCCGCAGCAGATCACCCCCGTACCGGGGCTGACCGTGCGCGAACAGGTCGCGTACGCGGGCTGGCTCAAGGGCCTCACGCGCTCCGAGGCGTGGGAGGCGTCCGCAGCCGCCGTCGACCGGGTCGGTCTGAGCACGCTCGCCGACCGCAGGAGCCACCGGGTCAGCGGGGGCCAACTGCGCCGCATCGGCATCGCCGGGGCGCTCGGCCACCGCAGCGAGCTGATCCTGATGGACGAGCCGACCGCCGGTCTCGACCCCACGCAGCGGCAGATGTTCCGCGAACTCGTCGCCGAGTTGTCCGCCACCGTGCAGATCGTGGTCTCCACGCACCAGACGGAAGACCTCGCCGATCTGTACCAGCAGGTCGTCGTCCTTGATGGGGGCACCGTCCGCTTCCGGGGGAGTCCGCAGGAGTTCCATGCCATCGCCCCCGACTCTCCGCCCGGGGTCGCCCGGGCCGAGGCCGCGTACGCCCGGCTCGTCGAGCGGGAGGTGTGAGCAGTGCGCCTGCGTACCCTGCTGCGGACATCGTCGGCCGTGGCGCTGCTGCCGTTCCTGCTCCTTCACGTCGTCCTGCTCCTCGGTGATGGAATGGCCGCCTCCGTGGTGGCCGGTTACGGGCCCTCGGTGGTCGGGCCCGCCTCGTACGCCCTGGCACCCGCAGCAGCGGCCTGCTCGGCGGCCGGCGCCTGGGAGGCCGCACGTCTGCGCCGCGGACGCGTCCTGGACCAGGCGCCCGTCCGCTCGCCGCTCGCCGTCGCGCTGGGCGTGCTCCTCCCCGTGTGGGGCATGGGTTTGGTGGGACTCGCCGCCGCACTGATCGTCACCTCCCGGGCGGCCGGAGCGCTGCCCGCGCCCGCGCACGCGGGCATGGTGGGCGCGTACGCGGCCGTGCTGGCCGCGGCGAGCCTGCTCGGGTACCTGCTCGGGCGGGTCCTGCCGGGTCTGGCCGCCGCACCCGTCGCGATGGTCGTCGGGTTCTGCGCGGTGGCGTGTCCCGGCTCTTTCGACCCGCCCTGGCCGCGTCACCTCGTTGCCCAGGCGTACGAATCCTGTTGTGACCCGGGCCAGGTCATCGATCCGGCGGCCGTCTGGGCGCCGTTCGTCCTTGCCGGTGGACTGTGCGTGGCCGCAGGCTTGGTGGTGCACCCGTTCTTCAAGGCGGCGCGGGTACTTGCCGTTGCCGCTGCGGCTGCTGCCGCTGCGGTCGCCGTCTGGCTCGTGCACGACCTCGACTACAACCCCCTGCTGGCCCGCGACCCTTCGGACCTCGTGTGCGACACCGAGGGGCGTCCCACCGTGTGCCTGTGGCCCGAGACCCCTGACCGCGGCGGCGTGGTGCGCCTCGTCCGCAGCCACACCGCCCGCCTCGCGGAGGCCGGGGTTCCCGTCACCGACACGCTGAGCGCCGCACCCCGGGAGGAGCAGGCCGCGTTCGGCAGGAACGGCGTCGGGAGAGGTACGGACATGGGGTACAGGCTGGCGAGCGTGCTGATGCCGCCCGTGCCCGACTGTGCGCGGACCACGCGCCAGTACCCCGCCATACGGGATCGGTCGACGCTTCAGGTGGGGCTGGACCTCGTCCGGCAGGTCCTCGCCCAGCCGCGCGCCGTGCAACTGGCCTGGTACGAGCAGTACCGGCAGGCACTGTCCGGCTGCACAGGACGCCCCAACCGCGAGATCCCGGGAGCTGCCCGGTGATCTGGTGGCTCAGGTCCCGCGATGCCGTTGTGATCGTTGTGGCGACGGTCCTCACTGCTCTTCTCGGGATCGCCCTTCGGCGTACCGTGCTGCCGCTCCCCGTCCTCACCGGCGTCGGCGGTCGATTCCTGCTCGGTGCGCTGGTGGCGGTGGTGCCCGCCGTGCTCTGGCTGAACGGCACCGGAAGGGCTGGTGCGGGGGTCGAGGCGACCGCCCTCCGGCCCGTCCACCGCTGGGACACCGCCCTGGCCGCGGGCCTTGCCGGGACCGCCCTGGTGGTGAGCGGCAGCGCCTATCTGCTGGTCGATGACGACATCGCCCTCGTCGTCGGCCGGAACATCACCTTCTACCTCGCGGCTGCCGTGCTCCTGGGGGCGTGCGTCGGACCGCGCGTCGCCGGGCCCTGTATGAGCGGGATGCCGATCGTCGTGGGGGTCGCCGGCTGGAACGGGCGCTTTCCCGAACCGTGGGCCGTGATCCTGCACCCCGGGCGGTCCGCTGCTGCACTCGTGGCGACGTTCGTCCTGATGGCGGTCGCGTGCGTGGTGGGGGCGGTCGGTTGTCGGGGGTGGGTCCCCGCCGCCGCCCGCTGGTGGGGGCGGTCGGTTGTCGGGGGGAGCCGTTAGGGTCGGCTGAACCGTCGATCAGTTAAGAGGGGACATGTTCGAAGAGCGGCTCGCAGAGTTCTCACGCGAGCGTCTGGGGGGCCGTCCGATCCCCGACGACCTGCGGACCATGCTGGTGGCGCAGTGGGAGGACCGCGCCGACTTCCGCGAACTCCTCGACATCACCTTCCTTGAGGCGGGCCGGCTCCAGCCGCTCCTGGACACCGGCCACCTCAGCGAAGCCGAACTCGCCGACCCCGGGATGCGGGCCGTCAACGCCGCGCTCGTGGTGCTGGCCGAGTACGTGAAGGTCGTCGCGGAGCGGGACGAGGGCTGGATCGGTTACTGGGTGCACCCCGACGAACCGGCGGACCGCCCTCCCGTCGTCGTCGGGCTCGACACCGAGTTCACGCTGTCGGGCATGGCCGGCAGCAGCCTGGCCGAGGCCTGTGCCGCCGACCAGGTCCGGTATGCCGGCGAGCCGGACGCGCGCACCGCGTTCGCCTTGTTGGCAGGACGGCTCGCCGAGTTGGGCGTGCCCCTCCGGGCGGACGACTACGACGACCTCTCGGAGCCCCGGTTCACCGTGGATCCGGAGGCGCTCACCGAGGAACTCATCGACGCCGAGCGCGCGCGGCGCGGCCTCGCCTGAGCGTGTGCGTGCCCCGCGGTCAGGCCGTCGGCTCGATGGGGAGTGGTGAGTGCGGTCGTTCGGATGCCGTATGCTTGATCTTGAGCTCGCGGCCATGACAAGTGGCGGTGGGACCGGCGTTGGTGGTCCAAGGAAAGGCACCCCACTTCCTGTGGGGGGATGCAGGTGCAAGGCCTGCCCAGCGCTCGACTAAGGCCCCGGCCTCCTCAGGGAGGCCGGGGCCTGTTTGCTGTGCGGCGGTGTGGGATCGCGTCGAAGAGGGGGCGTGTGGGACGTGGAATTCCTTGACGAACGTCTGGTCGGGGCCTGGTTCGGGTCCGCGGTGGGTGTGATGGAGTCGAGCGGCGTCGTGTTCCTCGGGGACGGCCGCGGTTGGAGCCGGTTCGACAGTGTCAGCGGTGAGCTGGCCGTCGGCCGCTTCCGCTGGCACTGTCCGCAGGCCGGGGTGCTGACGCTCCAGTACACCTGGCAGGTCGGCGGCGAGTGGGGCGGCGACGGCGACGGGTTCGCCGTCGTCCGCCACAGCCGGCCGTTCGACGAGGTCATCGAGACCGGATACCGGGTCGCTCCGCACCGGCCACCGATGGGTGAGGCTGCCCGGACCGCGCTGTTGCTGGACCGGGACGTCGAGTTCGAGAACGTCTTCTACCGGAGCGCGGCCTCCGTCGGCCGCGCGGACGATCCCTCGGCCGGGATCGTGCCCTACCCGGAACCGCCCCTGTCCGGCGGGCCTTCCCGGGGCTGACGGCAGGGCTGCCGTCAGCCGGGTAGGGCCGCCCGCCAGCTCCACGAGGTGAGGCGGGGCCTGCCCTCGAGTTCGCCCCGCCCCGTGCACCAGAGCAGGACCCGGGCCGGGTCGCCCGGCGGCGCGTCCGGGAAGAGGCGTTGCAGGACCGCGGTGCTCAGCCGGGCCGGCGGTAGCCACGGAACCCCCAGGCCCTGGGCGATGTCGTGGGTGTGCAGCAGGATCTCGGCGACGCCCATCGCGGCGAAGCCCGTCGTGTCGCACGGCCCCCAGTGCCAGGCCCGCATCCGCGGGTCGGCCGCCGCCAGGGCGGTGGCGAGCAGGCCGGCGCAGGCGCCGACCACGCCCAGCACCGCGCGCGGCTCCGCTTCCGCGTGGACGACCAGGTCGAAGGGGAGGTACGCCTCCGCGGGCCGGGCCGCCACCTGCCCCGCGTACGCCAGCAGATCGTGCGCCACGTGGGCGGCGGTCGCCCGGCAGTCCCACTCCAGGGGCCCCGCCCGCACCGACCAGTCCGCGTCGACGTGCGGGGCGAGCACCCCGCGCATGACGGAGACCGCCCGTTCCAGGTCCCTGGAGTCCACGCTGCCCGTGCCCATGCCGCGAGCCTAGCCCGCGTGCAGGCCGTGGCAGAGGGCGGTGAAGGCGCCGTGGGCCGCCGGGGCGATCGTGTCGCGTACACGGGCCGGGGATTCGCCGGACATGACGGCCCGTCGGATCTCGCGCAGGGCCGCCCGGTACGTGCCGGCGATGGCGCCCGCCAGCAGCGCTGCGGGGACCGGGGCGGCGGCCGGGGGCGGCGGGTGTTCGGTCAGGGCCGTGGCCAGCGCCGCCTCGGCGTTCTCGCCGATCTCCCGTTCGCGGGCGCGCAGCGCGGGGCTGTCCAGGACGACCTGCCAGAACCCGGCCGACCCCGGCTGGAGTCCGAGCATCGGCTCGTTGTCCTCCAGGGCGGCCAGCAGGGCGTCGCGGACGGCCTCCACCGGGCAGGTGCCGGGGGCGCGGTCGCGTACCAGCGCGGCGAGATGGCCTTCTGCCTCGGCCTGGCGGTCGAAGAAGAGGTCTTCCTTGGCGGGGAAGTAGTTGAACACGGTGTTCGTGGACACGCCGGCATGCCGTGCGACGTCGGCGACCGTGACCTGGTCGAAGCCGTGTTCCAGGAACAGTCCCACTGCCGCATCGGCGATCGCCGTGCGGGTCTGCTGCTTCTTGATCTCTCTGAGGCCCACACCTGAATGATAGTGTCACCACAAAGTTGGAGTGACACCAAGTTTTTGGAGGTGGGACGGCCATGGCTCTGGCCTTCGGCATCTACCCCGGCGCGGTCCTCGGCGACGACCAGGGCATCGTTCACCCGGTCCGCCCGGACGAGCCGCACCGCATCACCGGCGCACTCGACGCGCTCCAGGGCGACGCGGCTGCGCTCACCGTCCGCGCCTACCACTCGTTCGCGGCCACCGTGGACCTGCCCGAGCCCGCGGCGCCCGTCGAACCGCAGCGCTACCTGCGACGCGGGCGCAAGCTGGACCTCGTCCTGCAGTTCCGCGAGCCGACCGGGCGGCTGGACGAGTGGCTGGAGTTCGTCCGCGAGACCGTCCGGACGCGCGGGCCGCAGCTTGCGTCCCTCCAGATATGCGAGGAGCCGAACGCCGACCTCCCGACCCTCGACGGCAGCACGCCGGGCGTCCTCGACGCGCTCGTCGAAGGGGTCGTCGCGGCCAAGGAGGAGGCCCGGTCCCTCGGATACCCCGTGGCGGTCGGCTTCAACGCCGTACCGACCTTCGACCCCGGCGACACCTTCTGGTCCGAGCTGGGCGCCCGCGCCGACGCGCGCTTCCTCGCCTGCCTGGACTACGTCGGCCTGGACTTCTTCCCCGACGTCTTCCGGCCCATCGCCGCCGACCAGCTGGCGGACGCGGTCGCCGGGGTCCTCACCGCCTTCCGGCACACCCACCTGCCCGCGGCCGGCATCCCGGGCACCGTCCCGATCCGCATCTGCGAGAACGGCTGGCCCACCGGCCCCGACCGGCCCGAACAGCGGCAGGCCGCCGTCCTGGAGACCGTCGTGCGGACCGTCGCCGCCCTCGCCGACGCACTCACCGTCGACGGCTACGCGTTCTTCGCCCTGCGCGACGCCGACAGCAGCGGTGAGGGCCTCTTCCACCGCTTCGGACTCCTGCGCGACGACTACAGCCCCAAGCCGGCGTTCGAAACCTACCGCCGGCTCATCGCCGAACTGGCCGGGCCCGCCGCCGGCCCGGCCGGACCCGCCTGACGGACTCGGCCGGGCCGGCGGCGATGAGGCCGCCGCGGACGGCCGGTCAGTCGGGCAGCCGGTCCAGGACCCACTCGCCGATCTCGGGCGTCATGATGGCGTGCGGGTCGTTGTCCGAGGAGAGCATGAAGTCGTCGAGCTCGGACTCCTCCGGGGGCAGGGCGTCGATGTTGGTGTACAGGTCGTCCTGCCGGTCCAGGTCGCGGACGGCGACCGCGCTGACGGACGGCACGAAGCACACGGACCGGTGCGCCATCTCGACGGCCTCGCCGACCTCCTTCAGCGTGTCGCCGACGAGACCGAACGACTCCAGCGTGCCGCCCGGCGCCCCGTCCAGCTCGGGGAAGCCGCGGGTGATGATCGTGTGCGGCCCGCCGAGGATGCCGTTCAGCACGGCCACCTCGGCCGGGTCACCCTGCGCCTGGGCGAGGAAGTACGTGCCGTCGAAGAGCGGCCCGGAGCAGCTCAGCGTCTTCGCCCCGGCCCGGACGCCGTTGCCCACGCCGTCGCCGCGTCCGCTGGACACGCCGATCAGGCGCGGGATGCGCGGCCAGCCGCCGACCTTCTGGAGCTGCTCCCTGAACTCCTTGCGCAGCGGGCTCTCCTTCGGCGTGCCGTCGATGGCGTCCAGGTACCGCCAGAGCATCTGCTGCGAGGCCGGGCTGCCGATCTGGCGCAGGTACGTGTCGTCGACCGGGGCGAGGTAGTGCGCGAACGCCTGGAGCCCGATCGGCACCCACGCGCCGCGGTGCGGGGTGTCGAACGACACGTAGGCGCCGACCCGGTGGTCCATGCGCTGCATTTCCATCTTGGCGAGCGCGTACCGCATGACCATGCCGCCCATGCTGAACCCGCCGGCGAGCAGCCGGGCGTCGCCCAGCTGCTCGGCGATGGTGCGCATGATCGCGGCGGTCGCCGTCTCGGCGTTGCGGAGGATCGACTCGCTGCGCTCGTCGAACCCGACGAGGACCAGCGTGCGACCCCGGCGCCGGAGCTCGCTGATGAACGGGAACCGGCCGTTCTCCAGCTGGTCCCAGAGCCAGTCGAAGTCGGTCGGCCCGAGGTTGAACCCGTCGGCCAGGACGACCGGGCGGACCACGCCCTGCTGGCCCTGCCCGTAGTACACGCGGGCGCCGCCGCCCGGCAGCTGCCACACCTCGTCGGCCGCGGGCGCTACCTCCGGGGCGGCCGCCGCCTTGCCGATCGGGGTCACGAGCCCCATCGACGCGGCGGCCTTCCTGGCCTTGTCGGCCTTGCTGTCGGCCATGAACGTCCCTTCCCATGCTGCTGACACCAACAACTCCAGGGACATGCTGGCGGGGCGAACCCCCACCTACCCACCCGATTCCGGGTGTTTCACCGCTTTGGCGCGATAGGTTCTGTTTTCACCTGAAACGAGAAGTCCTTCATCATCACGCCGGTGGCTGTCCGGCCGCCCGGCCGCCCGGCTGGCGTGCCGCCGGTGGGATGCTCTGCACGCCGGGCTCGGCGTAGAACAGCGCGCCACGGTGCGGGAAGGCCGAGCCCCACCCGGACCGCCTCGGTGCGGTCGGTGCCGGACGCGACGACGGCCTCGGCACCCCGGCCAGGCCGACGCTGCCCTCCGTTCCGGTCGTCACCGCGACGCCCTGCTCGGCGAGCAGGGTCACCGCTGCCAGCTGGGAGAGCCCGGCGCCGACGGTCGCGATGCGTGCCGGGTCCGGGCATGCGGACGCCGGAGAGGCGGTGGTCCTCTCCGGCATCCGGTGCGGCGGTTGGTGGCCGTCGGCCCTCACTTGCCGAGCTTCGCCTTCAGCTCCTCCTTGAGCTGCTTCTTCAGCACCTGCTTGGACACCGTGCCGCCGGTGCCGCGGGCGTCGCCGCTCACCGCGGTCGCGTCGCCCTGGTTGATGGCGTCGGCGCTGGCGTTGCCGCTCTGGGCGTTGCCGGTCACGATCGTGCACTTGCCCTTGCAGTTGCCGACCCCGGAGTTGGCGGCGCCGGTGGTGGCCTCACCGCCGACGGTGGTGTTCTCGGCGGTGGCGTCACCGCTGGTGCCGATGCCGTCGGCGCTGTCGTCCTGGAGGAAGGTGACGGCGTGCTGCGGGGTGGTGGTCGGGGCGGCCATGGCGGTGGCGGGCAGTGCGATGCCGCCGCCCAGCAGGGCCGCGGAGGCGCCGGCCAGAACGATACGACGGGTCCAGGAACGCTCGAACATCGGAATTCTCCACTCGGTACGGGAAGGCTTATGGGAAGGGGTTATGGGAAAGGGGTTATGGGAGGGGTTTTTGATAATTCCGCTCCTCTTCCGGGGGTTCCCGGTGGGGGCGTACTTCAAATAAACCCTGTGGGCGGGGATCCGTCACGCCACTGGAACGCGTGGCTTGACGGCGGTCATTTGTTTTGGTAAGGCCGTGTGTGGGGCTGGCGCTGGGTGCAGGGTGCCCAGGAACGGGGGCGGAGGGCCGGCGGCCCTCACTTGCCGAGCTTCGCCTTCAGCTCCTCCTTGAGCTGCTTCTTCAGCACCTGCTTGGACACCGTGCCGCCGGTGCCGCGGGCGTCGCCGCTCACCGCGGTCGCGTCGCCCTGGTTGATGGCGTCGGCGCTGGCGTTGCCGCTCTGGGCGTTGCCGGTCACGATCGTGCACTTGCCCTTGCAGTTGCCGACCCCGGAGTTGGCGGCGCCGGTGGTGGCCTCACCGCCGACGGTGGTGTTCTCGGCGGTGGCGTCACCGCTGGTGCCGATGCCGTCGGCGCTGTCGTCCTGGAGGAAGGTGACGGCGTGCTGCGGGGTGGTGGTCGGGGCGGCCATGGCGGTGGCGGGCAGTGCGATGCCGCCGCCCAGCAGGGCCGCGGAGGCGCCGGCCAGAACGATACGACGGGTCCAGGAACGCTCGAACATGGGAATTCTCCACTCGATGTGCAAAAGGGTTGAATGTTTCGGCCTCTTCCGGGCTTTCCCGGTGGGGCGTACTTCAAATAAACCCTGTGAGCGGAAGGGCGTCACGACACTTGAATACGTGCCTTGACGCCCGCAATCCGTCCTGATAAAAGGTCGCCGCGGCCGCGTCGCCGGGCCGATTCTCAGTCGGTGAGGAGCCGCCACGTGGTGAGGGCGATTCTGGCGCGGGTCAGGCCCGTCGGATCCGTGAGCTCGATGCCGAGGGTCTTCGCGATCTGGTCCAGGCGGCGGGCGACGCTGCTGTGGTGCAGGTGGAGGACGTCGGCGGCCTGGCGCAGCGAGCCCGCCGTGCAGTACGCGTCCAGAGTCTCCAGGTCCTCCGGGGTGGCGGCGAGCCGGGCGATCGCAGCGACGTCCGCGTTCTCCCGCGCCGCCTCCTGCGGGATCCGGGCGAGCAGGGCCAGCGCGCCCAGGTCGTCGTAGTGGACGACGGGCCGCCGCGCCGTGGTGAAGCGCAGGGCGGTCCGGGCCTCGCACCAGGACCGGTCCGGGCTGTCCGCGGCGCCGATCCCCGCCCGTACGCCCTGCGGGAACCGGGCCGGGTCCACCTCCGCGGCCAGGATGACCCCCACCTCGCCCAGCGGTGCCGCCTTCACCGGGCGGGTCGGGCAGACGAGGCCGCCGATCCGGTCGAGCGGCAGCTGCGACGACCGTACGGCGACGGCACGGACCGGCGGGCCGGCGGCCGCGAACCCCAGCAGCCGCAACGCGCGCGCCCGGGCGGCCTCGTCGCTGTCGGGGCTGATCACGAGCTCGACGAGGGCGGGGTCGGCCATGGTGGTGCCGGCGGGCCCGTACCGTTCGGCCGTGGCAGCGGCGGCGATGGCGAGCCGGTCCAGGAGCACCTCGTCGAGGGGGCCGGGCGGGCCGGGGCGCTCCAGCCAGACGGTGCCGATCTCCTCCTCGTCGAGCGTGATCGGGGCCGTGGTGGAGGCCGGCGGCTGCGGCGAACCGGGCGGCGGTGCCGCCGCCGGGCTGCCGTCGGGCGCGATGCGGATCGCCCGCCCCGTGCCGTGGAGCCGGATCCCGGTCACGCACTCGGCGAGGCCCGCCGAGGACCGGGCGAGCGCCGGCAGGTCGACGCGTCGACGCATCAGGGTGTCGTAGAACGCGACGATGCGCATCGCGCCGTCGACGTACGGATCCAGTCCAGACAGCCGTACGGCCAGTGCCTCCATGGCAGAACCATAGGAGGACGGGACGCCGGGGCGGGGCGCCGATCGGTGCGCGATCGGCGCGGGACGCGCGACGGTTGGCGGATGACCGCCCCGGGGCGCGGCCGCGAGGATCGTCGGCATGGACCCCGAACTCGAAGCATTCATCCCGTTCCTGCCGCAGACCGACCTGGACGACCCGGTGGCCACCCGTAAGACGGTCGCGGCCCTGGTCGCCGCGGGTGCGGCGCCGGACACCTCGCGCATGGACGTCGAGGACCGTACGGTGCCGGCGGAGCCGGACGTGGCGGTACGGATCTACCGTCCGCACACGGCTTCGCAGGGTGCGGGTGCGGGTGCGGGTGCGGGTGCGGGTGCGGGGGCCATCGTCTGGCTGCACGGCGGCGGCTTCGTCTTCGGCGACCTGGACACCGAGCACCCGTGGGCCGCCCGGCTCGCGGACGGCTCCGGCGCGGTGGTCGTCTCCGTGGACTACCGCCGGTCACCCGAGAACCGGTTCCCGGCCGCCCTGGACGACGCGTACGCCGTACTGGCCTGGACCGCCGGGCACGCCGCCGAACTCGGCATCGACCCGGCGCGCATCGCGGTCGGCGGCCACAGTGCGGGCGGCGGGCTCGCGGCCGCGCTGGCACTGCGGGCGCGCGACGAGCAGGGGCCGGCGATCTGCTTCCAGCTGCTCAACCAGCCCGGCCTCGACGACCGGCAGCAGACCTGGTCGGCGCGGAACTTCACCGACACGCCCTGGTTCACCCGCGACAAGACCACCGCCGCCTGGCGGCACTACCTGGGTCCGCAGCCCGCCACCGCGTACGCCGCGCCGGCCCGGGCGACCGACCTGGCGGGCCTGCCGCCCGCGTACATCGCCACGGCGGAGTTCTGCCCGAACCGCGACGAGGACATCGAGTACGCGCTGCGGCTGCTGCGGGCGGGCGTACCGGTCGAACTGCACCAGTGGGCCGGCACCTTCCACGGGTCGCAGGCGATCCTCTCCGCCGACGTCTCGCAACGGCAGAACGCCGAACTGGCGGGAGCCCTGCGCCGGGCGCTGGCCGCGTGACCGCGGAACCGGCAGGTGAAGCCCGCCCGCCCTGCCCCGCCCGCCCTGCCCCGCCCGCTCACACCCACCCACTCACTCACCCAACCACCCCCTACGAGAGGACGCATGAGATGAGGATCCGACTGGCTGTCTGCGCGAGCGCGGCCGCGCTCGGCATGTGCGCGGGCACGGTGGCGGCCGCGGCCCCGCCCCCCGTCGCTCCCACGAGCGCGGCTGACGCCGCCGCCTCCCGCTTCGACCCCGCGGAACTGCGGTCGGCCCTGAACGGCGTCCACCGGGCCGGGATGCCGGGGGTGTTCGCCGAGGTGCGCGACTCCGGTCGGACCTGGCGCGGCGCCTCCGGGGTCGCCGACGTGACGACCGGCCGCCCCGTCAACGCGGACCTGCGGCACCGCGTCGGCAGCGTCAGCAAGACCTTCACCGCCGCAGCCGTCATGCAGCAGGTCGAGCAGGGCCGCATCCGGCTCGACGCGCCGATCGGCGACCACCTGCCGGACCTGGTGCCGGGAGAACGCGGCCGGAAGATCACGGTCCGGATGCTGCTCAACCACACCAGCGGCATCCCGGACTACATCATGTACGCGTTCCCGTCGCTCCAGGGCTTCCCGTCCCTGCCGGACATGTCGTCGAAGAGCCTGGACGAGAACCGCTTCCGCGAGTTCACCCCGGCCGAGCTGATCCGACTGGGACTCTCGGCGCCGCCCACCGGCGACCCCGGCGGCCCGACCGGCGTGTACTCCAACACCAACTACATCCTCCTCGGCCAGCTCCTGGAGCGGGTCACCGGCACCGGGGCCGAGGAGTACATCGCCCGCAACGTCATCGCCCCCGCCGGCCTGCGCCACACCGGGTTCCCGCGCGGCCCGCACATCCAGGGTCCGCACTCCCGGATGTACGAGTCCTTCTTCGGCCTCCTCGACCCGCCGCGCGACTACAGCGTCTACACCAACTCCTGGGTGGGGCCGAGCGCCGGGCTGGTGTCCACCATGGAGGACCTGAACCGCTTCTACGCCACGCTGCTGGACGGCCGGATCGTCAGCCGGTCGTCACTGGAGCAGATGCAGCAGACCCTCCCGGTCCGCGCCCTGGACGGAACGACGATCCAGTACGGGCTCGGGCTGCACAAGGTCGCCGTCCCGGGCTGCGGGCTCTTCTGGGGGCACGACGGCTCGGCCTGGGGAGCCGGGACGCTGTCCCTGACCCGGGCCGACGGCAAGCGGCAGATGTCGGTGGCGATCAACATGATGAGGTGGAACGAGCTGGACGCCTCCGGCAACCCGCGGCCCCACCCCATCGACGAGGCCCTGAAGTCCCTGTACGGCCAGGCCATGTGCGGCGACCCCACTGCTACGGCCGCCCACCCCTGACGCCGCCCCGCTCTCAGCCCCTGGCGGGAGGGACGTGTGCCGGCGGTGCGATCAGCCGCTCGGGTGTCACACCGTACGTCTCCGGGTGCCGGTACCGGCCCCGCTCCTCCCCGTCCTTGGCGCGTCGACGGCGACGTGTTCGACCGGGGTCGTACGGTCGCTCACCCGGCCGGGGGAAGCGGGATCGGCCGGGCGGTCGATGCCGTGCCGACGGGGTCGCCGCGATGCTCGCCGTATGACCGATGACGTACGGACACCCAGGCCCAGCCGCCCGTGGCATGCGGCCCCGACCGCCGCCCTGCTCTGGGCGGTGGCGTACGCGGCGTTCGGCCTGGCGGCCGCGCTGACCGGGACGCCGCTGTTCGGCGGCGTGCGGCGGCTGCCCGCCGCGCTCGACTGGGGGGTCGTGGCGCTGGGCGCACTGGCGGCACTCGTCTGCGGTGCGGTGGTCCGGTACGGCCCGCGGCCGCTGCTCCGGCGGCTCCTCCGGGTGCTGTGCGGGCTGGCTGCCGCCGCCGCGTTCGGCCTGCTCATGGACGTGATCGCGCTGATGCTCGGGGGAAGGGTGGACAGCTGGACCACCGCCGCGCACCACGCGCTGGCCGCCGCCGGGGCCCTCCTGCTCGCCGCGACCGCCCGGCCCCACCGCGACCGTCCGCCCGGCGGCGCGGCCACCGCCCCTCCGCCGCCGTCCCGTGCGCCTGTGCGCGTCCAACGCGCCGCCTGGGCGGGGACGGTCGCCTTCCTGCCGTACGCCGCGATGAAGTCGTACTGGGCCTGGGGAGGCACCTTCGCCGGGACCAGGAAGGAGGAGATGCTCGCCGTCTCCGCGCGCAACGGCGCCTCGGAGGCCTGGCTCACCCTGCAGTCCTGGGGCGTGGACGCCACGGCACTGCTCGCCGCCCTCGGCGTCTTCCTGCTCTGGGGCCTGGTCCGCCCGTGGGGCCAGGTCTTCCCGCGCTGGGTGCCGCTCCTGCACGGTCGACGGGTTCCGCGCTGGCTCCCGCTGACCCCGGCCCTGCTCGGCGCGGCCACCCTGGCCCCGTACGGGGTGCTCGGGCTCGCCTACTGCACCCTGGCCACCGCCGGTGTGGTGACGGTACCCAGCGGCGACCTCGACACCCCGGCGGACGTACTGCTCGTCGCATGGCCCGGCATGATCGCCTTCGCCGGCTACGGGATCACCCTGGCCGCGGCAGCCCGCTCGTACTGGCTCCGCACGAGCCCGCACCCCACCGCATAGGGACACGGAAGCCGCTCACCGCACCCCGAGCGGTCAGCGGAACTCGTGGACGACCTCGATCCTGCCGACGATGCGGGAGTTGAACTCGTCGAGCTCCTCGGCCGGCACCCACAGCTCAAGGATCGTCCGCCCGCCGACCTGCTGCACGGGGTACCGGCTCAGGAACTCCGACTCGACCTCGAAACGCGTCACGAACCCGGCACCGGAGTGCTTCACGTTCCAGTCCCTCGCGATCCGCACCGCGTAGTCCTCGTTGAGAACGGGGTAGAAGATCGGCTGCTCCGGAAGCCGGGGCGGCCAGGCACGCCAGTCGAGCTCCCGGACCAGTTCCAGCTCCCTGGGGCCGGTGGGCCGCCACAGGGTCGTCGTCGCTCGCTGGTCGGTCATGGGTCCGCTCTCCGCACTCGTCACGTCACTCGTCACGCCGGCGCGACGACATCCGCCGGCCGGAACCCAGACCGTACGCGAGCGCTGCCGCAGCCACCACGCACTTTCCGCCCGTGCCGTCCCGGCCCCCTGGCCCGTGGCCGGGTCTTCGGCGAGTGCCACGCCGACGTCGTCACGGCATGCGCGGGCCCGGCGCGAGACGCGCGACTCACGACACCGGGTCCTCGCGGCGCCAGAAGGTGGGCAGCCACCAACAGAGGACCGAGCGGTCCCCCGGCCACGGGGCGCGTTCTTCCGCTTCCCAGTCCTCAAAGGAGTCGGGCGTGGTGTCGATCGGGCGCCAGTTCGGGTCGAGGGGCTCGTCTGCGGCCGGGGAGCGGACGAACTGTCGGCCGTGCTCGTCGCAGGCTCCGAAGTCCTGGTAGTTTCGCTGGGCCTCGATCAGGGAGAGCTTGTTCGCTCCGCCGTCCATGGTCGGCCAGTGGAACCGGACCCCGTCGTCCTCCCAGGAGCAGACGGGGCAGATCTCGTAGGAGCCCGGCATGGCCCCGAGCACGCGGTGCCCGCAGCAGGGACAGGGGTAGCGGTCGCTCATCTGCGCAGTCTCGTTGCGGGGCCGGCCGGTGCGCCATGGATTTGTCGGCCTCCGCCCCCGCCAGCGGTCGGTGAGTCGGGGAGGGGGAGGCGACGGCGCCGGGCCTACAGGGCGAGTTCGAGGTAGGCGGGCTGGTGGTCCTCGCGGGCCTGTAGGGCGCGGTGCCACAGCGCGAGGGCGAACGGGGGGACCATGTCGGGGGTGATGTCCTGCGGCAGGCAGAAGCGGATCTCGCCGATCTCCGACTCCTGGAGGGTGATGGCCCGCTGCTGCTCCGGGGTCAGTCGGGGGCCGTCGAAGACGTAGAAGACGTGGGAGCCGCCTGCCTTCGTGACCCATGCCGTGACCAGCAGGTCGCCGATCTCCACGTCGAGGCCGAGTTCCTCGAGGACCTCGCGGCGGGCCGCCGCGCTCGGGAGTTCGCCCTCGTCCAGGTGGCCGCCCGGCAGGTTCCACCGCTCCTTGTAGACCGGGTTGACGATGAGCACCCTGCCCTGCTCGTCCGTGATGACGGCCGCGGCGGATGCCGTTGCCCTGGCGTGGTCCGAGGATGCGCCGGTCATGAAGTGCTACTCCTGGGGTGCGGGTGAACTCGTCGGGTCCGGTGCTCCGTCCGGATCGCGCCCGGGGTTCGCGTGCCCCCGGGTGCAGTCACATGATCCGGCACGTCGTGGCGGCCCCGCGCCCTCCCCCCGCGTGCCGCGTCGCCGCGTCGCCGCGTCGGCAGTGTCCGGGCTGCGGGCAGCCGGCGCGGTGGAGGGGGAGGGGGAGGGGAGGGGAGGGGTGGGGTGGGGTTCAGCGGTCCTGGGAGAGGCGGACCAGTTCCGCGAAGGAGCCGTTCAGGCCGACGAGTTCCTCGTACGTCCCCTCCTCCTTGATCCGGCCCGCGTCGAGGACGACGATGCGGTCGGCCAGGCGGCAGTTCTCCATGCGGTGGGTGACGATCACCGTGATCCGGTCGTCCTTCATTCCCCGCAGCCCCGTGAACACCATGTGCTCGCCCCGCGGGTCCATGGCCGACGTCGGCTCGTCCATGACCAGCAGGCCGGGCCTGCGGTGGAAGGCGCGGGCGCAGGCGATGCGCTGCCACTGGCCGCCGGAGGGTTCGTGGCCGCCCCAGAGGGAGCGGGCGAGGAGGGTGTCGACGCCGCTGGGGTACGCCGCCACCGTCTCCTTCATGCCGACGGCGGCGAGCGCGTCCCAGACGGCGTCCTCGCCGCGCGGGGAGGGCTGGCCGAGGGTGATGTTCTCGCGGGCGGTGAAGGGCCAGTACCCGTACGACTGGGTGACGAGGCCGACGTGTCGCCACGCCGAGCGCTGGTCGGCGTCCGCGGTGGGTACGCCGTCCCAGGAGACGGTGCCGGTGGTGGGGGCGGTGAGGCTGGTGAGGAGGCGGATGAAGGTGGACTTGCCGGCGCCGTTCTCGCCGACCAGGGCGATGACCTCGCCGCGGCTGAGGGTCAGGTCGACCGGGCCGAGGGCGGGGGTGTCCTTGCCCGGGTAGGTGTACGTGGCCGCCTCCAGGCGGATCCGCTGCGGGGCTCCGAGCTTCCGCGGGCCGCGCGGACCGGACTGCTCGGCGGCCTGCCGGATGAACGTGGCGTAGTCCCCGAGGTAGAGGGCGTGCTGGAACATCGCGGCCCCGTAGACGACGAGTTGGGAGAGGGCGGCGGTGGAGGTGCGCATGGCGACGATGGCGGTGCCGGCGGCGCCGATGGCCATGAACCCGCCGATCACGAGGCCGCCGAGGCTCGCCCAGGTGATGACGGTGAACAGGCCGGATACCACGGCGGCGGTGAGGTGGACGGCCAGGTAGCGGGGCGCGGAGCCGACCATCTTGGAGTCGATGCGGGAGCAGACGGCGGCGTACCAGTGGTGGGCGTACGAGCGCATGCTGTTGCCGCGCAGCTCGTCCGCGAGCTTGGGGGTGGTGAGGTGCCAGCGCATCATGTGGCGGATGTTGCGGGAGGCGATCGTCTCGTTGTGGAGGCGGTAGTCGAGGCGGGCGGCGAGTACGGAGCCCAGGCCGCGCGGGATGACGGACAGCAGGAGCAGCGGCAGCAGGACGGGGTGGACCACGGACAGGACGGACGCGACGGCGACCATGTCGATCAGGCCGCCGGTGAAGCCGAGCGCGTCCTGCAGCAGCATCCCGGAACGGGCGGAACCGGTTTCCGCGGCCTCGGAGCGCTCGGTGAAGTCGGGGGCGTCGTAGGCGGCCAGTTCGACGTCCATGTGGGCGTCGACCATGGCGAGGTCGGCGATCGTGGACATGCCGGGGTTCAGGCGTCGGGCGGCGCTGCCGGCGGTGATCGAGGCGAGCGCGCCCACGGCGGTCATCGCGGCCGCGGCGGCCAGGGGCCAAGCGGCGCCGCCGACGCGCTGCCCGACGGTGCCGTCGGCGAGGAGGGGTCCCATGGCGCGGGACACGGCCGCGAGGGCGGCGGCGGTGCAGATGCCGCCGAGGAGCTGGGCGCAGACGAGCCACGTGAACGCGGTCCGGTTCACCGCCCAGGCCAGGCGCGCCGTCTGGGCGAGCGCGGCCGGGACGCGGCGGGCCATCTGCGCCAGCGAGAGCTCCTCCATGGTCTTGTTGTGCTGGCCCCAGGCGTACGTGAACTCCGGGGGCGCGGGGAGCGCGGGGGCGTCCGCGTCCTCGGCCTCGGCCGCTGGCTCCGGTTCCCGGGGGTGGGGCCGTGCGGTGTCCTGCCGGTGCCGTTCGTCCTGCTGCTCGTCCTGCTGCTCGTCCTTCGGCTGGGCCTGGGCCGGCACGCGGGCCTGGGCCTGGGCATGAGGTTGGGCCTGGGGTCGGGCGGCCTGTTCCTGCTGCTGCGCCTCGTCCTGTTCCCGGGACATGGGTTCCTCCTCCAACTCGGCCAACTCGTCGATGAGGGAAGTCGGTTGCTCCCACCGGCAACGGCATGACGAAGAAGCCCACGACCCCGTTGCGGGGGAGGGGGCGGGGTGCTGCCCGGGGAGCGGAGGAGTGAGTACACAGGACGCCGGAGGGCGGAGCAGCGCGATCCGGCCGACCTGACGGGCGCGCCGCCGCCGGTGCCCCGACGCCCCGGGACGGGCTCCGGCGGCAGCTCTGGGCGGGCGATTGGCCGGAACCGGTCGGTGGAAGGGGTGGCCTTCGCAATTCGCTTGCGGGGGTGCGGCGGGGGCGGCTTCCGTGCGCGCTGCGGCCGGTTTGGGGCCTGGGGTTCGGGTGGGGCGGGAGGGGGCGCCTCGTTACGCCCCGGCCCTCAGTCGAGCGGCTGCTCGACCACGCTGGTGCCGCTGCCCTCCTGGGACTCCCAGGTCCATGTCTCCTCCAGGCGCAGGCGGCCGTCGGGGAGCTCGGTCACGAGCGAGGTGCAGCGCCCGGACGCGGTGGTGCCGTCGAGGCGGAGCTGGACGTAGCGGAAGTCGATGCTGTCGCCCGCCCGGGTCCCGACCAGGTGCCCCCGGACCACGTCCCCGCCCGCGTACTCGGCCCAGACCCGCCCGTCCTGCTCGTGGTAGTCGAACCGGGTCTGCCGGCCGACCTGGCCCGGCGCCTGATCGGCCACGGGGACGAAGACGAGGCCGTCGAGCGAACGCGTCATGCGTGACTCCTGGAAGTGAAGTGAAGTGAAGTGAGGCGTGGGTGGGGTGAAGGCTTCGGTTTATGGATTGTGCATGACAGGCTGGATGCCGCGGTGTGCCGGCCTCGCTGCGGAGCGGAGGACCGGGCACCTGCCCCCCGCCGCCCTCCCGTCGCCGCTCACGAGTCGAAGGGCGTGTCGCTCCACCGGAACCACGCCTCACCGCCCTGGATGTGCAGCAAGAACTCGGCGACCGGCCCGGCGGGGGAGACGAGGCTGAGGCTACGCGTCATCGACGCGTACACCTCGTCGAACCGTTCGAAGTCCTCGTCCTCCAGCGCTGCGTGGGCCTCGTCGAACCACGGTCTGAACTCGGCGAACGCCCGCTGCGGGGTGAAGCGTCCGCGCAGCCACGGGAAGTCGGACTCCGTGATCTCGATCTCGCCCAGCAGCTCCCGCTCGCCCTGGTCCTGATGCGGCTGCTGCCGCTCCAGCCGCCACACTTCGCCTCGGAATCCCATTCCGCCCCGTCCTCGTCCCTCTCCGGAGCCTCTCCTCGCATGGGCCCCGGCCGCTCTGTCCGCAGACTAGAGCGAGTTCGTAAACGAATGCTGACCGAGGAGGGTGCGCCCGCCCGGCAGGGGCGGGCGCACGGCGCCGCCCGTGCGGTGCCCGCCGGGTCGGGGCGCGGGCCGGTTCCGGCTCAGGCGGAGTGCACGATGATCTGGGAGATGACCCACAGCGCCCAGGCCAGCGGGATGAGCGCCACGTAGGCGAGCGGCCGCCGGAGCACCTGCGGGCCCGTGTCGAGGTGCGTGCGGCCCGGGGCGGGCGTCGACGGCGGGAGCTTGCTGTACTTCAGGTAGACGAACAGGTTCCACACGAGGGTGAACGGGTTGAAGAGGACCAGGGAGAGCGGGCCCCACCAGCCCAGGCACAGCGCCCTGGTGGTCATCTGCCGGACGACGGCTATGCCGCAGGCCCGGCAGAACGGTCCGTCCAGGTGCTCGAACCGCATGAGGACGAGCACGCCCACATGGGCCCGGACCTTGTGGTTCGCCGCCGCCCGGCCGCCGCAGGCACGACACGCGGGCGGCACATGGCCCATGGGGAGCGGGCCGACGTGACCGCCGGGGGCGGTCGCGGGGGCGGGGGCCTGGGCGTAGCTCCCCGGTGCCGGTGCCGGTGCCGGCACCGGGGCGGGGGTATAGCCTGCGGGTGTGCTGTAGGGGTTGCCCGGCACGGGCCCGTGGCCGGTCGGCTGGTGCGGTGTTGCCATGAACGGATCTCCAGACTGCAATGCGTGCTCACCCCAACCGCGAACGGCCGGGTGCCCCACTGGACGGGAAGGTCACATCACCGGACGAGCGCACCGACCACGGCGGCTGAGAGTACGTCAGCCGAGACGGCCCGAACGGCACCCCCGGTTCCATGACCTGCACATTCACTGCCGCTGCGCCGCCGGTCGGCGGGCCCACCACCACTTCGACAGCGGGAGGCGCCGTGAGCACCCCGGAGCACTTCGCATCACCTGCCCCCGGCGCCGCCGCCGACGACTACGCCGCCCTCTCCGCCTGCGAGATCGCCGCAGCGGTCAACGCGGGCCGGCTGTCGGCGCGCGAGCTGACGGCGGCAGCCCTGGAGCGGATCGCCCGCGTCGACGTCGAGCTGAGGGCCTTCACCGCGCTGTGGCCGCAAAAGGCCCTCGCGGAGGCCGAGCTGATCGACCGTCGGATCCGTGAGGAGGGCGGCGCCCGGCTGCCGCTCGCCGGGGTGCCACTGGCGGTGAAGGGAACCGAGGGGCTGGCGGCACTCCAGACGAAACGGCTGGTGGCCGCGGGCTGCGTCCCCGTCGGTGCCACGTCCACCCCCGGCCCCGGGACCCGCTGGCAGACCTGGGGTGCCACCGCCCGCGGCGTGACCCTCAACCCCCTCGGAAAGCAGTGGAGTCCGGGCGGGTCGAGCGCGGGCTCGGCCGTGGCCGTCGCCGCGGGGATGGTGCCGCTGGCCACCGGCAGCGACGGAGCCGGATCCGTACGCATCCCGGCGGCCTGGTGCGGGGTCATCGGGCTCAAGCCGACCAACGGACTGGTGCCCGCGCGGGACCGGGCCGGCCTGAACGTCGCCGGGCCCCTCGCCCGCTGTGCCCGGGACGCCGCCGCGTACCTGGACGCCCTCGCCGGCACCCCCGGACCGCGCCCCTGCGCCCCCGCGCGACCGCTACGCGCGGCCTGGTCGTCGACGCTCGGCTTCGCCGCGACGGATCCTGCCGTCGCGGACACGGCGTACGCACGCCTCGAAGCGCTGCGCCGGGCAGGGGCCGTCGACACCGTGGACGTTCCGGTGCGCCTTCCCGATCCCGCCCGGTGCTGGGAGGTCCTGCGCAGCCGGCCGGACTCCGCGACCGGCGCCGCGGAACGCGCCGCCGCATCAGCCGCCGCCGCACGTACCAGGGCCGCCCTCGACGGCGCCCTCGACACCGTCTTCGCCGAGGTGGACCTCCTGGTCTCGCCGACGACCCCCCACGCCCCGCACGGCCACGACGGGCCCGGCGACACCCTGAGCGTGGCGCTGACCTGGGCGTTCAACATCAGCGGCCACCCGGCCATCAGCCTCCCGGCCGGCCGCACCCCCGCAGGGGAGCCCGTCGGACTGCACCTGGTCGCCCGCCACGGCCGGGAGGCCGACCTGCTCGCCGTCGCCGCAGCGGCCGAAGCGGAAGCCGCCGCGGAACACCCGTAGACCACCTACGAACTGCCCGCCGTCGAACTGCCCGCCGTCGGTGGCGGCAGAGACGCCGGTGCCGTCGGGGCTCGGTGACGCACACGGTGCCGCGGCCGTCGACGAGCGCGCAGGCCCGGGCGTCGCCGGGGGAGAGCGCCGGGACCAATCTTGGTGGGGGCGCGTCGTGCCCGCACTGCTGGCGGTACTCCTGGGCGGCGCCCTGCTCAGGGTGACCACGACCCGGTCCCCGGCGGTGGTTCCGCTCGTCTTGGCCCAGGCGGCCCGGCAGCGGGCGCGGGCGGCGGCGCGACCCCGGTCACCGGCCCGGCGTACCGGGCACCGGCCCATGCCACCGCGGCTCCCAGGAGTCTGGAGCAGGCCCACTGGCCGAAGAACCTGACCCGCCAGGTCCGCTGACGCCCGCGGCAGGTGGCGCCGGGGCGCGGCGGGTTCGTGGTGGGGGTTAGGGTTGCCGCGTGAATGCTCCTTTGCTCCCTCGGTCCTTCCGGTTGCTCGTGACGGGAGGAGGTACCGGCGGTCACACCTATCCCGCCCTGACGGCGATCCGTACGTTGCAGGGCCGGCTCGCGGCCGCTGGCGGAACCCTCGACGTGCTGTGGATCGGCGCCGCCGACGGCCTCGAAGCGCGGATCGCGCCCGCCGAGGGCATTCCGTTCAAGACGGTCGCCACCGGCAAGATCCGGCGGGCCGCGAACCCGCTGAAGATGCTCTCCGCGGCGAACATGAAGGACATGGCGCGGGTTCCGCTCGGCGTCGCCCAGGCCCGGTCCATCGTCTCGGAGTTCCAGCCCGACGTCGTCCTCGCCACGGGCGGGTACGTGGCCGTCCCGGCCGGTCTGGCGGCCCGCCTGTGTCGGCGTCCGCTCGTGCTGCACGAGCAGACCGTCCGCCTGGGCCTGGCCAACCGCAAGCTGGCGGGCTCGGCCACCCGGATCGCGCTGTCCTCCGAGTCCTCGCTCGAACTCCTCGCGCCCGAACTCCGCGGCCACGCGGTCGTCACCGGCAACCCGATCCGGCCCGAGGTGCTGACCGGCCACGGCGACAAGGCCGTCCACGCGCTGAACCTCGCCGGCTTCGACCGCCGCCTGCCGACCGTGTACGTCACCGGCGGCGCGCAGGGCGCCCAGCAGATCAACGGGATCGTCCGGGACGTGCTCCCGTGGCTGCTCAGCCACGCCAACGTGATCCACCAGTGCGGGCCGGCGAACGTCGACGAACTCCGCGCGGCGGCCGCGACCCTGGACCCGGTCCTGGCCGGCCGGTACCACCTGACCGGCTTCGTCGGGCCGGAGCTGCCCGACGTACTGGCGCTCGCCGACATCGTGATCTCCCGGTCCGGTGCGGGGACGCTGGCCGAGCTCACGGCGCTGGGCAAGCCGGCCGTGTTCGTGCCGCTCGCCACCTCGGCCGGCAACGAGCAGGTCCACAACGCCCGGCACCTCGCCGACGCGGGGGCCGCCGTCGCGCTGGTCGGCGAAGTCACCGGACAGGTCCTCCAGACCGCCGTCGGCCCGCTGCTCACCGACCCCGCCCGGCGGGCCGCGATGGCGGAGCGCGCCAGGGCCTACGGGCGCCCGGACGCCGCGGACCGGCTCGTGGACGTACTCCTGTCGGCCGCCGCGAGCAGCTGACCTGCGCTCGGCTCCGCTCCGCTCCGCTCCGCGCCCGTACGGGCGGGGCGGGCGCGTGCGGGCGCGGGCGGGGGACCGTGAGGTTCCCCGCCCCGCCCGTCTCCCCTCATCTCATCCCCTCGCTTCCCCCTCGGTTCCCCTTCCCCCGCCACCCGTCCGGCCGGGCGACACACCCCTGCCGAACGGCGGATGCCGTGGACCGTACGGACGTCCATAGGGTCGGCCCATGACCCTGCCTCCGCGATCCCTCTACGCCCCGGCGCTCGTCGGCGCCGCCTTGGCGTCCACGGCCGCCTCGCTCGCCCGGGTCCCCGCCCTGTGGTCGCTCGCCGGGCTCGTCGTGATCCTGCCGCTGATCGGGCTGGTCGCGCGGTGGTCGCCCGTACGGTCGGGGAGCCTCGCGGCCGCCCTCGGGATCGTCGCGGCGGGGCTGTGGCCGGCACCGCTGGTGCGCGACGACGGGGCGTCGTGGCTGGAGGCCTTCGGGGCGGCGGCCTTCTGGGCGCTACCCGGCCTGGCCGCGGCCGCCGTCGGCGCCCACCTGCGGCGGAACGCCTCCCGCACACGCCGGGCCGTCCGGGACGCCCAGCGCGACCAGCAGCTGGAACTGGCCCGTGACCTCCACGACTTCGTCGCGCACGACGTCAGTGCCATGGTCGTCCAGGCCCAGGCCGCGCGGTTCGTCGCCGACACCGATCCGCAGCAGGCCGTTCGTGCCCTGGAGCGCATCGAGGCGGCGGGGCTGAGTGCGCTCGCCTCGCTGGACCGGACCGTCCACGCCCTGCGGGAAGCGGGCGGCGGCCCTGCACCGGCGCCCGCCCCCGGCCTTGCCGAACTGGAGTGGCTCGTCGGCCGGTTCGAGGGCCGGACGGTCGCCCTGGAGGCCGAGCAGGAGGCGCTGGCCGGCCTCTCGCGGGAGGCGGACACCGCCGCGTACCGGGTGGCCGTGGAAGCGCTGACGAACGTACGGCGGCACGCGCCCGGCGCCGACACCGTACGCGTGACCGTACGCCGCAGCCGGCAAGCGGACCGCATCGAACTGGCCGTCACCAACTCCCCGCCCCCGGCCACCCCCCGCACGTCCTTCTCCCGGCGCCGATCCGCGGGGGACGGCGGCGGCACGGGGCTCGCGGGGCTGCGGGAGCGGGTGGAGGCGGCGGGAGGCACGTTCGCCGCCGGGCCGACCGGTGCCGCCACCGGCGGCTGGCGGGTTTCGGCGGTTTTCCCCGCGCGCGCCACCTCCCCGGGGTGATCATGGTGCGGTGACCACGAGCATCCTCATAGCCGACGACCAAGAGGACGTCCGCAGCGGATTCCGCCTGATCCTCGACTCCCAGCCGGACATGACGGTGGTGGGGGAGGCCGCCGACGGCCACCGCGCGGTCGCCCTCGCGCGGGAACTGCGCCCGGACGTCGTGCTCACCGACATCCGCATGCCCCGCCTGGACGGCCTGGAGGTGACCCGGCTGCTCGCCCGGCAGACCCGGGTCGTGGTCGTGACCACCTTCGACCTGGACGAGTACGTGCACACGGCGCTGCGGGCCGGAGCCTGCGGATTCCTGCTGAAACGATCCGGCCCCGCCCTGCTGATCGAGGGGGTCCGGGCGGCGATGGCCGGCGACACCCTGATCAGCCCGCAGATCACGGTGCGGCTGCTCAGCAGCCTGTCACAGCCGGGGGCGAAGCCGCCCTCGACGGCGGCGCGGCTGCTGACGGGCCGGGAGCTGGAGATCGTACGGCTGGTGGCCCGGGGGCACACCAACGCGGAGATAGGGGCGGAGCTGTTCATCAGCGCGGGCACGGCGAAGACGCACCTCGCGAACGTGCAGGCCAAGCTCGGGGCCCGGAACCGCGTCGGCATCGCAGCCTGGGCCTGGGAACACGGCGTCGTCGGACCGGAGTAGCGGCGGGCGGGGCCGTCCGGCGGGTACGCGGCCGCCCGACCACCACACCGGCCGTCAACCCGACGCGGCCCGGTCCCGACCCGAGGCGAGCAGGGCCGCGTGCCGGCGCATCCGGTCCCGGTCGCCGCGGAAGCAGCTGTCCCAGTCCCAGGCCCCGGCCCCGTCTCGGTCCGCGCCCCCGTGCCCGTCGCCGCCGTCCAGGCTCCGCCACGCCGCGGGCTGCCCGGACTCCGCGTCGAGCGGCTGCTCGGCGTCGGCGACGGCGACGTAGGACAGCCCGAACGTCGCCCCAGCACCGGGCCGGTAGGAGCGTACGGTCGCCAGAGCCGGCGCCCGGAACAGCTCCGCCCGGAGCCCGGTCTCCTCGAGCAACTCCCGCGCCGCTGCCTGCCGGGGAGTCTCACCCGGCTCCACGCGCCCGCCGGGCGGGACCAGCCCGCGCCACCGGTGCCGTACCAGCAGGACCCGGGACAGGGTCCGGTCGAACACCCACACCTCGGCCGCGAGCGGCCCCTCCAGCTGCGGCCCGGCCGCCGCCAGCCACCGGCGCGCGTCGTCGAGCTCGACGACTGCCGAGCGCGCGTCTGCCAGAGCCGCGTCGAAGACACGCTGCCCGATACCGCCACCGATACCGATCCTGATTCCGTTCCCGGTCATCCGGTCACCGTACGAAACCGAACCGGCATCGCCGCGGCGCCGGCCGGGTCAGTGCGCGGCGAGGGTCACGATGCGCTCGATCAGGTCGGCGTACGTCCATCCGGCCCCGGAGGCCGCGAGTGGCAGCAGGCTCGTCCCGGTCAGTCCGGGGAGCGCGTTGACCTCCAGGCACATGGGTTCGCCCGCGGCGTCGCACCGGAAGTCGGTGCGGGAGTAGGCGTGGGCGCCGAAGCCGAGGGCTTCGTGCGCGCGCCGGGCCAGCTCCTGGAGCCGGGACGCGAACTCCGCCGGGATCCGGGCCGGACACACCTCGCTGACCGCGCCCGGCTGGTACTTGGCCGCGTAGTCGAACAGCGGCGTACTCAGCTCGATCTCGACCACCGGGAGCACGTGGTCGCCCACCACGCCCACGGTGAACTCCCGGCCCGGCAGGAACGGTTCCACCAGGAGCTCACCGTCACCGGCCCGCATCCCCGCGGCGAGTTGCTCCAGCTCCGCGAGGGTGTCGGCCCGGTGCACCGACACGCTCGACCCGTCCGCGACGGGCTTGGCCACCACCGGCCCGGCGGCCAGCAGCCGCTGCACGTCCTGCGGGACCTCGTCGGTGCCGGGCTGCCACAGCGCGCGCTCGGTCACGGGCACCCCCGCGACGGCCAGCACCGCCTGCGCCCGCTCCTTGTGCCAGGCCGCCGTGCAGGCCGTACTGCTCGCGCCGGTGAAGCGGATGCCCGCCTCCCGCAACCGGCCCTGCACCCATCCGTCCTCGCCCCGGCCGCCGTGCAGGGCCACGAAGACGAGGTCGGCCCCGCGCAGCAGCCCCAGAACCGGCCCGCCCGCCAGGGCGGCGTCCATGCGCTGCTGCAGCAGCCGCCGGCCCAGGCCGGACGGCGGCTCCTTGCCGACGGTGAACCCGGCCACCACATCACCCGGGCGCAGGGGCCCGGCCAGAACCGGCGCCTCGGCGGCCGGATCGACCAGCACCACCTCGTGGCCCCGCTCCAGCAACGCCCGGGCGACCGAGCCGCCCGAGGCCAGGGAGACCTCTCGCTCCGGGCTCTCTCCACCACACAAGATCACGATTCGCATGCCGGGATTCTGTCCCCTCCCCCGCCCCCGCCCCCGCCGACAGGCCGAAACCGGCCGACCGCCGACGCCGGCGGCCCGCGCACGCCGGCGGCCCCGCGCACGCAGGCGGATCAGTGCGTCAGCCCGTCCTGTCCTTCTCGACCGCCTCGGAGACGTCCGCGACCTCGTCCGCCGGGGGAGCGGCGATGTCCGCGGCCGCGCCGAAGGACAGGAAGTCCATCGTCATGTGGGTGGTGCCACCGTTCTGGGCGAGCCGGGCCGGCATGCCCTTGTCGTCCACCCACACGTCGACGACGACCTCGCTGCTGGTCGCGCCCAGGGCCTTCCACGTCTCCGTGGTGCCCTCGTCCAGCTTCTCCAGCGGGACGGTCGCCTTGTAGTGGACGGCGGACCTGCCGTTCACGTCCTCGGTGCCGACCTTCTCGACCCCCTTCGACCACTTGAGGGCCTTCAGCCCGGAGGTCGGGTCGGCGGCCGGCCCGTTGAGCTGCGCCGCGCCCGCCTCACCGATCAGGGCCGAGGCCTCGACCTTCAGCCAGCGCCTGCCCTTGAACTCGCCGGACGGCAGCGGGTCGACCTCGTAGTAGTACGAGCCCTGCACCAGCCGCATGGTGACGGTGCCGTCCTTGACCAGCTCCTGCATCTGCGCCTGCGCGGCCGGTATCTCGGCCTGCATGGCGTACCCGTTGCCCCACGAGTAGGTGCCCGTCATGTCCACCGGCCGGCCACCCGTGTCCGGGGAGGCCACCCGCATCCTGACCTCGGCCGATCCCGCCTTCGTCGCGGAGTCCGAGGCGCTGTTGAGCGCGGCGGCCATCGACTCGACCGAGTCGGCGGCCCTCTTGACCGTCCCGGCGGTCTCCGCCGCCTTCGGCGCCGCGAGGGAGCACCCCGTCACTCCCGTCGTTCCCACGCCCGCGAACGCCAGTGCCACGGCAGCGCGGACGGCATGTCCTGTCTTCAAAGTCCCACCCCTGTTCCTGCGGACAGCGGGTCAATCTATCGACCACCTCACAGGGGTTTGTCATGGCCCCGATAGATTCCGCCCCGTTCCGCCGATGTGATGTGCGCCATCCCGTCGGCGTCCGTCGTGCCGGTGGCGAGCATCACATTCCACCGTGCGAATTCCGGCAAATCGGACAACTCGGTCATATAGCCCATTCAATCTAGTTTTCGGCATATACCACTTGATGGTGTGTCAGTCGAAATCGCGCGGGGCATAATCGGGCCCGGTCGTCTCCGGCAGTGGTGGAACCATCGGGGCACCGGCCGCCCCCTCGGCGGAGTTCCGCACCGGACCGATCCTCAAGGCGTTGTTCATGCCCCTCGTCACCCGCACCCGCCTCGCGGGCCTCCTCGCCGCGCTCTCCGTCGGCGTCGCCGGCGTGACGACCTGGGCCTACGGGTACGGCTACGGTGCCGACGGCCAGGAGTCGTCCGTCCCCCAGGCGGTCGCCCGCCCAAGTGTGACCGAGGGCACAGTCCTTCACGTCGTCGCCCATCCCGACGACGACCTGTTCTTCATGAACCCCGACCTGAGCCGCTCCATAGCGGCGGGCGTCAAGGTCACCACCGTCTACCTGACCTCCGGCGAGTCCGACGGCCGCAACGAGGCCCACAGCCCGCACCTGAACGACCCCGAGCTCCCCGCCGACCGCGCCGCCTACGCCGAAGCCCGCCAGAACGGCATACGCGCCGCCTACGCGCAGATGGCCACCGGCGACCGCACCAGCCCCTGGGAGCGCAGCTCCGTCCCCACCGCCGGCGGCGGGAGCGCGGAGGTCGACGTCCTCGTCGCCCACCCCGAGGTCAACCTGGTGTGGATGCAGCTGCGCGAGGCCCGCAGCATCTCCGGCGACAACCCGGACAGCCTCCGCGGCCTGTGGGACGACCGCGTCCCCGCCCTGGGTGCCCAGCTGACGTCCGGGACGCCGGTCCAGCCCTCGTTCTCGTACACCAAGGACCAGGCGATAGACGCCATCGCGGGCGTCTTCGCGCGGTACAGGCCGACGACGATACGGACACAGGACCCGACACCCGGCCGCTCGGCCGGCGGCGGCGCCTTCCTCGACCACCAGGACCACATGTACGGCGCCCGCTTCGTGCAGGCCGCCGCCGAGCGCTACGCGAAGTCCGGGGACCGGCCGCACTTCTCCCTCCAGAACTACGTGGGCTACCCCAACACCGCCCTGCCCCCCACGCTCGACCCGCAGACGGCCGAGGAGAAGCTCGGCTACCTCAAGACCTACGCCTGGATGGACCACGAGGACTGGTGCGGCAGCCCGGCCGGCTGCGGCGACCGCAAGACCGCGACCCGGCCCACCGGCGCAGGCTGGAACCAGACCCTCCGCTACGCCCGCGGCGACGGCACCTCCTGGATGGCCGAGGGGCGCGCCGGGCGGCTCTGGGCCTTCGCCGTCCTCGACGGGCAGATGGCGTACTGGTCGCGCAACGGCGCCCAGGCCCCCTGGCAGGGCCCCCGCTTCCTCCCCGGCACCGGCATCGACACCGGCGCGACCGCGGCCCGCCTCCCCGACGGGCGGATCGCGGTGTTCGGCACCCGCACCACCCTGGGCGCGGCGCACGAGGCGTACGCCCGCGAGGTCGTGTACGCCGTCCAGGCCGCGCCGGACGGAGCCTTCGGCCCGTGGCAGTCGCTGGGCACACCCGACGTCTCGGACATATCCGCGACCTCGGCGATCAGTGCACCGGCCGTCTCCGTGGACGGAACGGGCCGCATGACGGTGTACGTACGCGACTCCCGGCGCACCCTGCGCGCCCGTACCCAGCCGACCCCGGACGGTGACTTCGGCGCCTGGCAGAACCTGGGCGGCAGCGGCCTGCTGGGCGACCCGGTCACCGCGACCGACGGATCCGGGCGGCGGCACGTGTACGCGGCGACCGCCGGGACCGTGCTGGCCTGGGTCCAGCCGGCCCGGACCCCGGACACCCCGTACAGCGGCCCCCTCCCGACCGGGCTGCCGGCGACCACCGGCCCGCTCTCGGTCAGCCCGCAGGAGGACGGCGGCATCCGCCTGTACTTCCGCCGCCCCGGCACCGGCGCGGTCGGCACGGGCCTGGCCGTCGCGGGCACGGGCACGGGCACGGGCACGGGCGAGGGCGAGGGCGAGGGGCAGGGTGAGGGCACGCGCGAGGGTGAGGGCGCGGCCGCCGGCACCCCGGCGCAGGCGGAGTCCTCCCCGGTCACCGAGGCGGGCGGCGACGGCGGCTACGGCGCCGTCAGCGTCGCCGGCCACCTGCTCGCGGGGCGCGCGGGCGCGGGCACGGTCAGCGTGTCCGGCACGGACGGCCCGCCGTCCTGGCACGAGTCCCAGATGCTCTACACGGGCGCCCCGGCGGCCGTGGCCCAGCCGGACGGCAGCGCCGTCGCGGCGGCGGTCGGCCTCGACGCCGGCCTGCACATCATGGCGGCCGCCCCCGCGGCCGAGTCCGCGCCGCCCGGCAGCGGCGCTCCCGCCCCGTGGCACCGGGCGGTCCAGCCCTGGATGGCCGCGCTGGCCGGACGCCCGGGCTCGGGGCCGGGCACGGGTGCGGCGCCGCTGCCATAGGGCGCGTCGGACGGACCGGTGCCTTCCGGTGGCAGCGCCGATCGGCGGGGGCGAGGATGGCCGCCAGACCCCGTCGCCGCGGGCGGGTCGCCGAGAGGGGCGCGGCCCGGACGGCGGTCGGTTGCGGCGTACGCAACCCGCGCGTGTGCCCGTGCGTGACGTACGTGATGTGCACACGGCGTACATGACGTCCTGAGGCTCCTGACCGACTGCGATTGGGGCTCCATGACCCCCTGCTTCCCCCGCTCCGCTGCGCACGGGCGCACGGCGGCCCCGGGCGGGACGCTGCGCACCGCGGCCTCCCTGGCATCCCTCGCCTCCGTCACCGTCCTGGCGGCCTTCGCCACCGGGTGCAGGAACGACACGGCGCCGGCCTGGGGCTACCCGGACCTCAAGGCCACCCTGGGCTCGCTCTCCCGCGCCCTCGACCAGGGCTGCGCCGAGGCGGCCCCCGAGCGCTGCTCGGACGACCTCGACCGGCTCGGCGCGCTGGCGGACCGCGCCTTCGGCCTGGCCCTGGAGCACGGCCTCCTCGACGCCGCATACGTCGACGCCGTGCACGACCTGGACCGGGCCAGGGAACTCCGGATCGCCGCCGCCGCGGACGCCCGGGCCCGACGCGACCCGCGGTACGCGCCGTTCCGGCAGGCGGTGGCCGCCGAGAGGCTCGCGTACCGGCGCCTCCTGGCCACGCTGGAGAGCGTCCGCACCGCTCCGCCGCCGGGCGACGGGACAGCGCCCTTCTGAGCCCCCCGAGCCCCCGAGCCCCTGAGCCCCTGAGCCCGCTGAGCCTCCCGGGCCTCCTGGGCCCGTTCGGTCGGGCAGCCCCGGCCCCCCCGCTGAGGTGCGCGGCCCCGTGGGCCTGTGGGGGCCTACGGGCCAGGTGGCCGGGTGGCCAGGCGGCCTGTCAGCCCTTCGGCCCCGGGCCTACGGCCGCAGCGGCGGGGTGGGAAGCGCCTTCCCGTCGAGCGCCACCAGGGACAGGACGGTGATCGCGCCCGTCCACGCGAGCGGGGCGACCGACGCGGGCCGCCCCTCCCGGTCCACCTTCTCCGGCAGCTCGCCGAGCGGGTTGCGCTTGGACAGGACCCAGGCCAGCACCCGCTCGGCCTTGGCCGGCTGCCCCGTACCGGCCCAGGCGAGCGCGAAGAAGGCCGTACTGGGCGTCCAGGCGTTCCCGCCCCACGGCGCGGTCGGGTCGTTCCCGGGGGTCAGTCCCCCGTTCGGCAGGAGCAGCGCCCGGTACGTGGAGTCGAGCGCCCGCGGCAGGTCGGCCGGGGCCGCGTTGAACGGGGGCGCCATGAAGGCCACCGCGCTGTCGCGACCGTGCCGTCCGTCGACGGTGCGCTGGTACCCCAGGGGCGCGAACCGCGCCGCGATCCCGGTGGAGAGCCGTCCCGCCGCGCGGGCCCAGCGCGCCGCGTCGCCCGGCCGGTCCGCCTCCCGGGCGAGGTCCGCGGAGGCGTTGAGCCCGGCGAGGAGGGGCGCGGCCGTGCCGATGTTCGACGTGGTCGTCATCAGCTCCCAGTAGTCCGGGGACGCGGGCGGCAGCCCGTCCGCCCGCAGGGACGCCGCCGCACGGTCGGCCGCCTTGCGGATCATCGGGTAGAGGGTCGCCAGCCGGGCGCGGCGGGTGTCCCGCGGGGCCGCCTGGTACCACTGCCAGGCGGCCCAGGGCACCCAGCCGTTGGCGTCCAGCTGCCACCGCCTGCCGTCCGGCGGGCCGGAGCCGTCGAGCTTCGTACGCGCCTCCCAGGTGCCGTCCCCGCGCTGGGTCGCGGCGCTGTAGCGCAGGATCCGGAACGCCTCGGCGTCGTGGCCGGTGTGCGCGAACGCGGCCGAGGCGAAGCCCGCGTCACGCGGCCAGGAGTACTTCCAGCCGTCGGTCCAGCCCGCCGCCACGGCGCCGTTCGGCCGGAGCAGGGCCCGCATGGACAGCAGGGCCCGTTCGGCCGCCGCGCGCTGCACCGGTGTCCTGCCCGGGACCCGGCCCGCGGCCAGCCAGGCCCGGCTCTGCGCGATCTGTCGCAGCGCCGCCGGGTCGTCGCGGGGAACCACGGCCGACGCCGTCCTGCCCGCGGGGAGATACGCCCACCAGCCGGACGGCAGCTGCAGTACGTTGCTCTGCCCGACGTACCGCGCGCCCCCTGCCATGGCCGGCGGGACGCCGACCGCGGCGGTCGTGTGGGCGAGGAGCCCCACGGTCGGGGCGGCCGACACCGACAGCGGCGCGTAGCTGCCGACGGCGTCGCCGTGGCCGCCCCCGTGCCCGCCGGGTCCGACGAGGAACCCGGGCCGCGGCGCCGTCGGCTCGGGCCGCCCGGCGTGCTGCCCCGCAGTACACACGGGAAGGGCGACGCCGGACAGGCACACGCCGAGGACCACCCACCGGAAGAGCCGGGCACCTGGCCGCACACGGGGCATCGCCACTCCTTCCGCCGGGCCGTCGGGCCTCTCCCTCATCGTGGGAGACCCGTACGCGGGCCGCTACGCCGTACCCGCCGCCCGGGTGAGCAGCCGCTCCGGCAGGCGGCGCCACTCCTAACCCGTCCCGACCGCCCGGGATGCCGCGGCACGCGAACCGTGCACAGGATGGGTGCCCGACGGCAGCCCCGGCGCTGCCGCGCCAGGGGACGCGCAAGGGCAAAGGGTGGTGAATGGGCACCGCTTCGATGACGGGCACAGGCAAGGGCGAGGGCGAGGGCGAAGGCGAGGGCACCGGCACGGGTACGGGTACGGGTACGGCTGCGCGTACGGGTGTCGGCGTCGGTCGGCATTCCGCCGATGCGGGCCGGGCGACGACCGGCCGCCGCCCCTTCCCGCGCGGGCCCGTCCTGCCGGTGGTCTGCGCGACCGTCGTCGCGGCGGCCGGGGCGCTGATCGCAGTCGGGTGCTTCCTCGGGCTCTACGTACGGCCCACGTCCGACGACTGGTGCGCCGCCTGGAAGGCCCGCGACCTGGGGGTGCTCGGCATCACCTCCGACTTCTACACGACCCAGAACGGCAGGGTCACCAACGCCTTCCTCAGCGGTCTCGTCTACACCGGCGGACTCACCGGCACCAAGATCCTCCCGACCGTCCTGGCGGTCGCCTTCACGGCGGGCCTGGTCCTCCTCGGACGGGAGTTCGTCCGCCAGCTCGGCGGAATACCCCGGGTGCTGCCCCTGATCGCCTGCGCCCTGGTCGTCCAGGCGCTGCTCTACTACGCCGGCACCCGCAGCTACCAGGTCCTGCTGTGGGCCCCAGCCACGATCTCCCACACCCTCCCGAGCGTCATCGGCGTGTGGGCGTTGCTGCTGGCCGTCCGGACCGTCCGGCACCGCAGCACCGCCGTCCGCGCGGCCGGCTTCGCCGCGGCGTTCCTGCTCGGCTTCGCGATCGGCACCCTGAGCGAGCCGTTCGCCCTCGTCAGCGGCCTGCTCGCCGCCGCGGTCGGCCTGCTGGTGCTGCTGCGCCCCGGACCCCCGGCGCGCATCCGCCGCCGCCCCCTCGTCTGGTGCCTGCTGTGGTGCGCCGGCCTCGCCTGCGGTCTCGTCGCGCTCTACACCTCGCCGGGCGCCCGGTGGCGCCGCGCCCAGCAGCCGGAGCGGGCTTCGATGCTGTCCTCGGACGAGCTCAGGGCCGCCTTCGAGGACTGGCTCCACATGTGGGGCACGGTCACCGGCCAGTGGGCCTACCTCGGCGCCGCCGCCGTCGGCGTCCTCCTGGGCCTCGGCAGCCGGATCGGGGGCCGGCACTTCGCGCCCGGGACGCGGCGGCTGCCGCTCACCGTGCTGCTGCTCCCCGTGCCCGTGGTGCTGCTGGGGTCGTTCGCGGTGGTGGTGGGCCTGCGCAGCGGCTACGGGCCGAGCGGATGGACGTACGCCCGTACCTGGACGAGCTTCCTCGTACCCATGGAACTGGCCCTCTGCGGCTACGGCGCCCTCCTCGGAGCCGCAGCCGCAGCCGCAGCCGGGGCCGGGGCCGCCGGCCGTCGGGCAGCCCGCGGCGGACGCACGCCGCCCACCGCCACGGCCGTCACCGTCACCGTGGCGGCGGGCTGCCTGGTCCTCGCCTCGACGGCCGTGCTCGTCCCGAACGTCCAGCAGCTCACCACCGCCACGGTCACCCGCGCCGCGGCCTGGGACGCCCAGAACGCCCGCATCCGCGCCGAGGCCGCGCGCGGCGCCACCGACATCGGCTACACGCCCCTGCACATCGGAAACCTCGCCGAACCCTTCTTCACGCGCGACTACGACCGGGACTGGGTCGCCGCCTGCGCATCCCGCTGGTACGGCATCCCCCGCATCCACCCCCGCTGACGGCCCGGCCGCACACCACGGACGAACAGGGGCGTGTCCAGGATCACGCGGGAGGAATGCCGGGTTCTGGTCACTGACCGAGGATGCGGCCTTAGTTTGATGTTCAAGCCGGGGCGTGCTGCACGCGGCCTCGCTGTGATCGCGGGGCGCCACAACCCCGAACGTAGGGGTGTCGCGGGGCGCCCCACGGCTTCCAGAGGTTCCATGTCCGACAGGCTCGTCCGTGCCCAAGACCGTGTCCCGGCTCCCGCCGGGGCGCCGCAACCGGCCCCCGACCCGTTGCGCAGCCGCCGGCGGATCGTGTGGCCGACGCGCGGCGGGGCCGTGGCGCCCGGGCGCGCGCCCCGACTGGCGGTACTGGACGCCCTGCGGCTGTTCGCGGCGCTGTCGGTGGTCCTGTTCCACTACCTGGCCGGCTCCGGGACGATCCCCTGGCAGCGGACGGCGGTCGAACTGTTCCCCACGCTGCACCGGGTCGCCGAGTTCGGCTGGCTGGGCGTGGCCTTCTTCTTCATGATCAGCGGATTCGTCATCTGCCTGTCCGGCTGGGGCAAGTCGCTCCAGCAGTTCTGGAAGGGCCGGATCCTGCGACTGTTCCCGCTCTACTGGGCTGCGGTCGTGCTCGCCTCGGCGGCGGCCCGACTGGGCCCGCGGACACCGGGCGAGCCGAGGGTCACGGTCGGCCAGATGCTGACCAACCTGACGATGCTGCAGTCGCCCCTGGGCGTACCGAGCGTCGACAACGTGTACTGGACCCTCTGGGTCGAGCTCTGCTTCTACCTGGTCTTCTCGCTGGTCGTCCTGGTGGGCGCCACCCACCGCCGGGTCGCGAACTTCTGCTGGCTGTGGGCACTGGGCTCGGTCCTGGCCCCGGCGTCGGGCATCGCGCTGCTGGACCAGCTCCTGCAGCCCCGGTGGGCGCCCTTCTTCATCGCCGGGACCGCCTTCTACCTGGTCCGCCGGGCGGGCCGGTTCGAGGGGGAGACCCTCGGCATCCTCGCGCTGTCCTGGCTGCTGATGCAGCACCGTCTCCCGGCGATCATGGAGGGTGAGGGGCACGGCATCAACTGGAAGGTCTGCCTGGCCGCGATCTCCGCGATGTACCTGCTGATGGGCCTGATCGCGCTCGGGAAGCTGGACGGGATCCAGTGGCGCTGGCTGCCCGTCGCGGGCGCGATCTCGTACCCGCTCTACCTCGTGCACCAGTCGCTGGGCGTGCGGGTGATCTGGCGGTGGAACGAGCAGTGGGGCGCCTGGCCGACCCTGCTCGGGGTGATCGCGGGCGCGGTACTGACCGCCTGGCTGCTGCACCGCCTGGTGGAGCGGCCCCTCACCCGGCTGCTGCGCCGCCTGATGGACGTACAGGGCGAACGGCCGCAGGAGCGGACGGCCGTCGGGCGATGAGGGCGCTCCGCGCCGCCCCGCCCGCCAGCGGCCGGGGCCACCGGTCGTGCGGGCGGCAGCGACCACCTGGACCGGACCGGCGCCTCCCCGCCGTGGACACCTCCGGCGGCCACGTCGCTAGTGCAGGTGCCAGGTGAACTTTCCGCCGCCCACCCATCGGACGGTGTCCAGGTCGTCGAGGTCGTGGATGCTGACCCCCGCCTCCGCGGCGATCAGGATCACGTCGGTCATGGACGTCGCCGTACCGACGACCTCCCCGTCGACCTCCACGATCCGGAACGGCGGATCGCCGGGCTGCACCGTCAGGACGGTCACCCTCGGGGAGGACATGTACGGGCTCGCGCTCTCAGTCATACAGAAATCTTCCACGCCGACCCCCGAGTCCGCCCGACCAGCGCGCCGCGCCCCGGGCGGCTGCGGGGACGACCGAGCAGGCCGTCCGGCTCCGGAGGCGACCGCTGCGCCGTCCGGACGGGGCCACCGACCCGGGTGACGCAGGTCACGTCCACCCGTGTCACAGGGCGTCGAGCTGTCTCGTCTCGGGTGTGTACGCACTCACACCGGCACCGCACCGAGGGAGCACACCATGGACGCGCGACTGAACCTCCTCACCAGCCCGACCGCCGGCAAGGCCTTCAAGCACCTCATGGCGGCGGGCAGGGCGGTCAAGGAATCGCCGCTTCCGAACGCGACACAGGAGCTGGTCGCGCTGCGCGTCAGCCAGATCAACGGCTGCGCCTCCTGCATCGACATGCACACCAAGGACGCCGCCGCGGCCGGCGAGACCCCGGTCCGCCTGCACCTGGTCGCGGCCTGGCGCGAGGCCACGGTGTTCACCGAGGCCGAGCGCGCCGCGCTGGAGCTGGCCGAGGAGGGGACCCGGGTCGCGGGCGCGGCCGGCGGGGTCGACGACGAGGTGTGGGCGCGTGCCGCCCTGCACTACGACGAGGAGCAGCTCACCGCCCTCGTCCTCCTGGTGTCCTTCATGAACATGGCGAACCGGTTGAACGTCATCACCCGGCAGCCGGCCGGGGACTACGTGCCCGGGCAGTTCCACTGAATCCAGGGGAGAGGAACCAGCATGACCAAGGCCGATGCCGATGCCTACGCCGATACCGACGGCGACGTCCACGACCACGTCGACGTCGGCGCCTTCGAGGAGCTGCGGCCCCTGCTGTTCTCGATCGCCTACCGGATCCTGGGCAGCGTCAGCGAGGCCGAGGACGCGGTGCAGGAGACCTGGCTGCGCTTCGCCGCCTCGTCGACGGTCCCCACGTCCACCAAGGCCTTCCTGTCGGCCACGGTGACCCGCATCTCCATCGACGTCCTGCGTTCCGCGCGGGTGCGGCGCGAGGAGTACGTCGGCCCCTGGTTCCCCGAGCCGCTGCTGAGCGACCCGTACCAGGACCCGGCCCGCTCGGCGGAGCTGGCCGACTCGGTGTCCATGGCGGCACTGCTGCTGCTCGAGCGGCTCAGCCCGCTGGAACGGGCGGTGTTCCTGCTGCGGGACGTGTTCGGGTTCGGCTTCGACGAGGTCGCCGAGGCCGTGGGCCGGTCGGAGGCGGCCTGCCGACAACTGCTCGTACGGGCACGACGGCACGTGCAGCAGGGACGACCACGCTTCGCAGCGGACCGCCAGGAACGACAGGAACTGGCCACCCGCTTCTTCGACGCCCTGCAGAACGGCGACGTGCACGGGCTGCAGGCCCTCCTGGCGGCCGACGTCCAACTCGTCGGGGACGGCGGCGGCAAGGCCCCGCAGCTCGCCCGGACGATCCTGGGCCCGGAGAACGTGTCCAGGCTGCTCGCCGCGGTCTTCCCCTGGCTGGCCCGGATCGACGTGACGCTCGAACGGCACGAGGTCAACGGCCAGCCCGGCGCGATCCTCCGCGACCGGGACGGCAAGGTCCTGCAGGCCATGGTGCTGGAGGTGCTCGACGGCCGGATCCAGACGGTCCGCACGGTGGTCAATCCCGACAAGCTGGGCCATCTCGGGCCGGTCGCCGACGCCTGGGCCGTCGGCCGCGAGCTGAAGCAGGTGCGGCGGCACACGAGCTGACCCGTTCGACCCCGCACCGCAGAGAGCCACTTCTCCACGGCGCGCACGGGCCGCCCGCAGCCGCCGACGGTGCCCCGCCCGAGGGCGGGGCACCGCAAGTCCGCGTGGGCACGCGTGTTGCTTGGATACAGTGAGGTGATGCGCGAAACGCCAGAAGACCTCAAAGAGCTCCAGGCCCTCCTCGACGCTTCACTGTCCCGTTCCGGCTCGCACCTCCGCTCCGTCATCAACGCCGAACGTACCCTGACCGCGGAGCAGCTCACCCGCGTACTGACCGGCATGTGCACCCTCGCCCTGTCCACCGTGACGGCGAAGGGCGAACCGCGGATCAGTGGTGTGGACGGGCACTTCCTGCGCGGAAAGTGGTATTTCGGCACGGCGCGCGACGCCGTCAAGGCCCGCCATCTGGCCGCGCGCCCCGCCGTCAGCGCCGCGCACATGCGCGCTGAGGACCTCGGCGTGTTCACCCACGGCACGGTCGAGGTCCTCAACCCCCAGGACGGGGAGCCGGCCGCGGACTGGCCGGAACTCCTCTCGTACTTCAAGGACTTCTACGGCGATGACCTCTTCGACTGGGACAACGAGGTCGTGTACTACCGGCTGCATCCGCACTGGATGACCGTCTACGCCGCCGACTTCGCGAAGCTCACCGCGCCCACCCGGGACTGACCGCCCGAGGCCGTGATCGACCAACGCCCGCCCCTTTCCCGGAGCCGGGAGCGGGGCGGGGGCGGGTGTGCGGGCGATCGTGCGGTGTTCCTAGCAGCGGACGGAAGAAGCCGTGTCGTTCTCGGACGGCAGCACGTTGACGCGGTAGCGGTTCTTCATGTCGTGGCCCTCGCCCCCGCTGTAGGCGTCGGTCCACCAGAAGCAGGTGGTGCCGGTGTCGTTGGACCAGGAGGACATCGTGTCGTTGAAGCCGTAGGCGCCCAGCCACGGCAGGTGGTCGCCCGCCTGCAGGGCGATCCCGCCCCCGCCGAAGTTGACGTCCCGGTACAGGCACAGGCTGCGGGACGGACAGTTCGACCCGTCGAAGGTGGACACCGACGCCCGGGCTGCGGCCGGCTCGGCTGCTGCGGGGGCGGCGGCCAGGCAGGCCGCGGTGAAGGTGGCGAAGAGCAACGGGACGAGACGACGCATCAGTTCCTCCAGAAGGATTCGCAAGGTGATCGGGCGGCGGGTGCGACGGCCGCCGCCGGCTCCCCATGAGGGGCAAGATCAACCTAGAAAGCAAGAACGTTTACGCCCCAGCCCACGGTGCGTGGGCTCACCCGAACGGACGCGGCGCACACGGTGCACGGACGAGCGCATGCCGGGGCACAGCGGTCGCCGGCAGGGTGACCGTCCCGAGGGTGGGACGCGAGCGTCCTCCTCCCCCGCGGGAGGGAGACGGATCGCGTCCGCAGGGCGATCCGCCCGTGGTGCGGGAGCTGCGATCTTCGATGCGCGGCGGGCTTGCGGTACCCGCCGGACCGGATCGGGGAGGCATGCATGTCCCGCAGAGCCATGGGCGCGCCGACGGGTGCCGGACGGCTCCGCACCGCCTGGCGGGCCGCGCACCGGCCGGTGGCCGGGGTCCCGGCGCGGACGCGGCGGCTCGCGTACGCCGTTCCGCTGCTCGTGCTGCCGTCCGGTGTCTGGCGGTTGCCCGCCTCGTATGCCTCGGTGTGGGGTGCCGTTAACGAACGGCGAACCAACCGGCAGGTGGCTGAGCGTGAGGCTCAGGCTGTGAGCTCCTCCTCGGCGAGGATGCGGTAGACGGTGGCGACCGAGGGGTGCTCGCCCTTGTTCTTGCCGGAGGAGATGACGAGCTTGCGGGCAATCTCGGGGACGGGGACGTTCTGGGCGCGCAGGGCGCGGGCGTAGGCGGCCATGTCGTCGTCGATGACCTTGGGCCGGCCGCCGTGCCGGCCACGCTCGCGGGCGGACGCCTGGCCTTCGAGGGACTTCTCCCGGATGTACTCGCGTTCAGACTCGGCCATGCCGGCGAAGAACGCGAACAGGGCGGCGCCGTGTCCGGAAGGGTCGTAGACGCCTTTGAGCGGGCCGGTGAGGAGTTCGAGTTCGATGTCGTGGTGACGTAGGTCCTCGGCGATGGTGAGCAGTTCGGCGGCGCCGCGGCCGAGGCGCTTCATCTCGTGGACGGTGAAGATGACCCGCTGGTGGGGGACGGCCTTCTTGATGGTGCGGGCGAAGTCCAGGGCCCTGGTGAACTCCGGGCGGACCTTGATACGGCGTCGGGGATCAATCGAACCGTGGTTGGAGCTGAGATTGATCTTGAACATGGACAGGCCCCGGCCGGGTTGGCCAGGGCCTGCGTAGGGAGTGTGCCGGTGTCAGGGGTCGGCTGCCATGGCATGACTCCTGGAGCGCGGGTCGGTGATGCGGTTCAGCTCCCGGGTGATGGGTGAGGTGTATCCGGTCAGGGGCACCGGGCTGAGGGCCACGGCGGCGCCGGTGCGGCCGGCGAGCCGTTCGACGAGGTCGGCGGGCAGTGTCCGGTAGGGGTTGGTGCGGGCGGGCACGACCAGGATGGCGGTCCTGACCGGCCCGGCGCGGGCGATGACGGGCAGTACGGCCAGGATCGCGTCGGCTTCGGTCCGGATGCGGCGCCCTCGGGCCAGGTGCAGCAGGGCCTTGATGCTGAAGCCGGTGCTGCGGACGACGGCCGCGACGGTCACCGGGTGCCCGGTGCGGGCGGCGTGGTCGGCGGCCCGGGCGGCCACGGCCTGATCGGCGCGGGAGCCGGTGAACAGGGCCAGCACGGGGCCGTCGCTGCGGAGGGTGAAGGGATAGTCGTGGACCTCGGATGCCGGGGACGTAGCGGCGGGCCGGGGGCTGTGGGTCGTGGTCATGGCGATTTCTTTCCGTGCGTGCCGCGGGTTGCGGGCTGTTCGGGTGCGGGGGCCGTCTCGTCGTCGCGGTCGGCGGGAGCGGTCCCGGTCACGGCCGGGACGTCGGCGGTGTCGGCGGGCTGGTTGCGGGTGGCGATCAGGGACCAGGCGATGGAGACGGTGATGGTGGCGGCGATGACGCCGAGGGTGAGGGGGATGGGGAGCTTGCCGACGGGGGTCTCGGACAGGATGAGCTTGACGCCGGCGAAGGCGAGGAGGACCGCGAGGCCGTAGTGGAGGTAGGCGAAGCGGCGCAGGAGTCCGGCGAGGCAGAAGTACAGGCTCCTGAGGCCCAGGACGGCGAAGGCGTTGGCGGTCCACACCAGGAAGGTGTTGGTGGTGATCGCGAGGACGGCGGCGACGGAGTCGACGGCGAAGATCAGGTCGGTGGCCTCGACCGCGACCAGGACCACGAACAGCAGCGTCGCCACCCGCTTGCCGTTGCGACGGATGAAGAACTTGTCGCCGTGGAACTTGGGGTCGGTGGGGATGAGCCTCTTGACCAGGCGGACGACGGGGTTGCGGTCGGGGTGGACCTCTTCGTCCTTGGAGACGGCCATCTTCCAGCCGGTCCAGATCAGGAACGCGCCGAAGAGGTAGGCGGTCCAGAAGAACACCTGGAGCAGTTCGGCGCCGACGAAGATGAACACCAGTCGCGCGGCCAGGGCGCCGAGGACGCCCCAGAAGAGGACTTTGTGCTGGTAGGCGTCGGGGACGGCGAAGAAGGAGAAGACCAGGGCGAAGACGAAGACGTTGTCGATCGACAGGGCCTTTTCGATCAGATAGCCGGCGTAGTAGGTGGAGGACACCTCCCCGCCCTGCCACGCCAGCAGGATCAGGCCGAAGCCCAGGCCGATGGCGATCCAGATCGAGCTCCAGATCGCGGCTTCCTTGAAGCCGATGACGTGGTTGTCACGGTGGGCGATCAGGTCGACGGCGAGCATCACGCAGATGCCGACGGTGACCGCCGCCCACACCCACAGCGGGACGGGGAACGACAGGTCATTCATCGCGGAACGTTTCCTCTCCAGGAGCCGGACGGCAGGTCACCAGCGGGCGGCGCGGTCACGGCGCCGGTGATTGCAGGGGCACCCAGGCGGCGGGGGCGATGGCGTGGACGAAAGGGCCGCCGCGCAGGGCCGCGGCCTCGATCAGGGCGTGTGCGTCGAGCCCGTGCGGGCCGCGGCGGGCGGCCACCACGTCCGGGGCCCGGTGGCGGGAGGCCAGTGCCAGCAGCTCCTTCGCCGCCGCCAGCCGCGACCCGTTGCTTGGAAGCAGGTGGAACACCTCGGGGATGTAGCCGGTGGCGTGCGGGCCGACCTTCGGCATGACCCGGGCCAGGACCGCCCGCACCGACGGAGAGGCCGGACCGAGGGGGGAACGCCTTACGTGCGGGGGCATCACGGCGATTAGCAGCAGCGGAACCCGGCGGGCCAGCGCCATGCGGGCGGCCGCCTCGGCCACCGTGACATCGTCGATGTGGTCGGTCAGCACCGCCGCCACCGGCTGGACCAGGCCCGCCCGCGCGACGCGGGGAGCACGGTCTCGGTGGGGGTGGGAGAGCAGTCGGGTCATGGCGCTTACCCGCCTTCCTTAACAGGAGGAATCCCCTCCAGAGTCACCCCACCACCTGACATGCGTCAACAGTTACGCGAAAACTTTTTCGCTAATAAAGGTTCGCGCGAGGGGGTGAACATGCGAAGCAGAGTTCGTATGATGGAGGTCATGAGTAGCTCATCGGCACGCGGCGACCAGTGGACGTTCCTGACCAACCACGCACGGGTGCTGCTGTGGCTCGCCCGCGACCCGGAAGTCCGGCTGCGGGACGTCGCCGCCGGCATCGGCATCACCGAGCGCTCGGTGCAGATCATCGTCGCCGACCTGGAGGCGGCCGGGTACCTCACCCGCACCCGGGTCGGCCGCCGCAACCGCTACACCATCGACCCCACCGTGGCCCTGCGCCACCCCTCCGAGGCAGACCACCCCGTCGGCGACCTCCTGGGCGCCTTCCTCCACCGCGAGGACACCCCGGAGAGCGCAGGCGCCGAGCCGGAGGCGGCCACCGCGCCGTGATCGAGGAGCCGTTACCGCCGGTGGCGTGTGAGGTCATCGCGGGGCAGGGCAGCGGCGAGCCCCTCGCCGAGAAGGACCTTCCGCACTGGCCCGACTGGCCGGTGTTCCCGGCGGACGCCGCACATGCGGCGGGCTGCGAACTCGTCATGCTCGGCTACATGATCTGGCCCGACACCCTCACCCCCGACACGCTCATGGGACGGCGCCCGCTACCGGACCAGAAGGCGTGGTCGGCGCAGGTCGGCGACTTCGCCCAGCTACAGGCCGCCGGAATCTGACACCGGCCGCCTTCGGGTTCCGGGGAAGCCGGCCCGGGCGGGGGGATCCGGGGCGGCCCGCGCGGGCCGGCCAATGCCGACCAGTTCGCCGCTGCCATGGAGGACATCGCCACCAACGGCCTGCCGTCGGTGGATGCGTGCACCCCGGGGGAGGAACTGCGCGAACAGCACCTCGCCGCCTCGCCGCCTCGCCGCCTTGCCGCCTTGCCGCCTTGCCGCCCAGCGTCCCGCCGTCGCCTGACGGCCGCACGGTACGGCCGGCGCCACCCCCGGATCGCCTTCTGCGACCCGGGGGTGGCGCAACCGGAGAACATCACCAGCGAGGCCGAGGTCCACGCCCTGGACCGACCGCGCTCAGGACCGTGACCGTGGTCGTCGTGGCCTGCATCGAGGTCTGGGCCGTCTCTTCCGGACCTTGCTCCCCCGGCTACCGCTGGGACGTGCCTCCGGAGAGCGATCGCCCTTTCCGGCTCGCGGGGTGGACCACTCGCTGGCGCGGTTGGCGGGGGCTGCAGGGTGGAGCCGTTGGCTGCCGACCGGGGTGTTCCGCAGGGGCTGCCAGGAGGCAGGCGGGCAGCAGCTCCCCGCTGAGGGCGGGAGCCGGATCTTGCGGGTCGGCGACGGACGGTGTTGGCTCTCTTCGGATCATGCCCGGCGACGGTGCTGGGCGAATCGACCAGGGGGGAACCCACATGCGTACTCACCGAGTGAACGGACTCGTGGCAGCTGTCGCCGCGTCCGGCTTAGCGGCCGGCCTCGCTCTCGCGACCGGCACGGCCGAGGCCTCTTCCCATACGTCGGCTCCGATACCGAGCCCCACATGCACGCCGACTTCGACGTCAGGTCCCACGTACTCGCCGGTGCCGACCTCCGCGCCGGTCCCGACGTACACACCGACCCCGACGTCCACGCCGACTTCGACGTCCGGCCCCACGTACTCGCCGGTGCCGACCTCCGCGCCGGCCCCGACGTACACACCGACTGCGACCCGCACGCCAGCCCCGACCCTCGTGCCGGTTCCGACGTCGAGCACTACATGCATGCCGGTCCCGACCGCTGCGCCGACCCCTACCCGCGGGCCGGTCCCGACGTCGAGCCCCAGCTCCACGCCGCTCCCGAGCTCGGCGCCGGCTCCGCGCACCTGACGGTGGAGTAGAGCGGGCGCAGCGGTGCGTGCGGCTGTGTGGGCACCATCCCGGCGGTAGCCGGGGGAGCAGGGTCCGGGACGGGCCTAGCGCAGGAGCCACTGCCTCGTCAGGTCCATCACCTCGTCGCGGGTGCGGGCGCCGTGGTCGGCGGCGACGACGTAGCTGCCGAGCCGCACCGAGAACGTGAGCATGCAGCGGACCTCGACGTCGTCCTCGTCGGGGCAGAACTCGCGGAACAGCGAACGCAGGTAGTCCATGCGCCGGTTGTCGACGCGGCGCAGCCGTTCCGCGACGCCCTTCTCGCGCCGGGCCCAGTCGCGGATCGCGAGGTCGAGGGCCACGCCCGTCGCCGGCTCGTCGCCGATCGAGGCGACGAGCGTGAACAACCGGTCCAGCCTGGCCCGCGCGTCCCCGCCGCCGTTCTCGACCTGCTCGATCACCGCCTCGGTGACCGCGCGCTCCCACGTGTCGAGCATTTCGTCGAGCAGGGCGCCCCGGTTGCGGAAGTACCCGTAGAAGCCGCCCTTGCTGACGCCGAGGGCCTGGGCCAGCGCCTCGATCCGGACGGCCTCGGGGCCGCCGGCGGCGAGCGCCCGGAGCCCCTCCTCGATCCACTTGACGCGTGGTGTGCGGGTGGCGCCCACGGTGTGTCTCCCCTCACGTCCCACCGATCTATACGGTCCCGTATGGATCAGTGCTAGCCTTCTTCCATACGGCATCGTATAGATAGGGGCTTGCTCGTGAGACTCCCGAAAACCGCCCACACATCCCGCCCCTGGCGGATTCACGAGATCGCCGGCGACTTCCACGTCGAGGACGTCTGGGCGCTGCCGACCCCCGGGGGACCCGACGACCTGGCGTTGCTGGTGGACCACTTCGCGAACGGCGAGGGGGATCCCGTTCCCTCGCCCGTCGGGCGGGCGCTGTTCGCCCTCCGCTGGAAGCTCGGGGCCCTGTTCGGCTGGGACGACCCCGCGGACGGCCTCGGATCCCGGGTGCCGACCCTGCGCGACCGGCTGCCCGCGGACCTCCGCGAGGGCGCGCGCGGGCCGGACCTGAAGGCGGTTCCCTTCACCTCCGTCTACCAGACGCACGACGAGTGGGCGGCGGAGATGGCCAACAGGACGATGCACGGGGTGATGCACATCAGCTGGGTCCCGGACGGGTCGGGCGGCCACCGCGGCCAGATGGCCGTCCTGGTGAAGCCGAACGGGCGCCTCGGCTCCCTGTACATGCTGGGCATCAAGCCCTTCCGGTACCTCGGGGTGTACCCGGCGCTGATCCGGAGCGTCGGCCGCGAGTGGCGGAAGGGTGCCACCGCGAGGGAGGCCGGCGCCGCCTAGAAGGCAGTGCCTCGACCGACTCCACGGCGCGTTGCGGCGCTGCCACTCCTGCGTGGTGGGCCCGACGGGTGGTGTGCGTGTGGCGGTCGTGCCGTCAGGTCTCGCGCAGCGGCTCGTACGCGTCGGCGGCGATCCCGAAGGTCCAGGCCACGCCCTGCCGGGCGGTCCGGGTGTCCGGGGGCACCCGCAGCCAGTACGTCCGGTGCGTACCGTCCGGCTCCGGCGTCGAGTTGACGACCTCCACCATGACGACGTCCTCGTCGTCCGGCAGGGGTATGCGCCACAGCACGCCCGCCCCGTCCCGCTGCACCGGCTCCGCCCCCGACTCGTCGAGGTAGCGGTCGTAGCCGTAGTGCTCCAGCATCACCCGGCGCAGCTCCGCGTTCTCCTCCGCGCGGATGCGCTCCGGCGTCAGCGCGTCCAGCTCCGCCAGGAACCCGGCCGGTACGGGCATCCCGCGCCACGCGTGCAGCGCGAAGCCGTCCGGGAACGCCAGGGCCGGGCCGTCGGCGCGGTCCAGGCGGCCCGCCTCGTCCCGGTGCAGCTCCACCGGCCGCTCGCACACCACGGCCAGCGACTCGTACGGCCACCACCAGCCGGCCGACCGGGCCACCGCCGCCAGCCCCGCGAGCGGGGTACCCGCCCCCGGCCCGAACGCGCACAGCCAGGCCGCGTCGTGCTGGCCGAGCACCGCGTCGAGGAGCAGCAGCCGCACCTCGGCCTCCTCGGAGCGGTCCTCCGCCAGCTCCTCGACCAACCCCGCCCGGATCCGGTCCGCCAGCCGCTCGGTGTTCTCCCACAGGCGGCCGCCGGTCGCGGCCCAGCGCCGCCCCCAGCCCAGCGGTCCCAGCAGCCCGTGCAGCCGCTCGCGCTCGGCCGCCCACGGCCGGCTGCGCACCCCCTCGCGGACGCTGCGCCCCCTGACCCGCGTCCCCCACGCCCCGTCGGGGTCGCCCAGCAGGCGGACCGCGGCCCGGGGCGAGTCCGCCCACACGATCCGCTCGGGCTCCGGCAGGCCGGCCGCCCGGTAGGCCAGGCGCACCCCTGCCTCCGCGGCCGCGCGGTCAGCGGCCCCGGTGGCGACCGCGGCCGCCCGCCACGCGTCGGTTTCGTCCGTCCAGGCCGCTACGGTCTCTGCGGTCTCCGTCTTCACGGTCTTCGTGCTCATCGCGTCACGCCCCCTCAGTCCGCCACGATGCGTACGGCGCCCGGTACGTACTCCCGCTGGCGCACCACCCGGTACCAGCCCTTCGGCAGCGGTATCGCGGCGTGCTCCTCGTGCACCACGCGGCCGCCGTCGGGCAGGTGCAGCAGCTGCGGGCCGAACGGGCCCGGCTCCCGTACGAGGCGGCCAGGGCCCACCACCGCGTGCGCGTGCCCCGTCACCTCGCCCTTCGCCAGCACCATGCGGCCCCGCCCGTCGCGCGGTTCCCCCGGTCCTTCGGCCGCGTGCGCCGGCACCGCCGACTCCGCGAGCGGCACGATGAGCACGTCCCCCTGCCGGTACATACCTGTCCCCTCCCCACGCGCCGCCAGGTGCGCCGCCTCCCTCACCACGCTAGGGCGGGGGTCTGACAGCGGCCGTCCGCCGCCCCCGACAGGGGCGGTGTCGGAGCCGCTTGCTACAACTGGCAGCACATCGACGCGGCGCACACGCGGCACACGCTGCGCACACAGCACACCAGGAACGGCGGGGAACCATGAGCTACGCGAGGCATCTGACGGAGTCGTACGGCCTCCCCGTCTTCACCTTCCCCGGCCCGGACGACGAGGACCCGACCCTGCCCGAGGCGGACGCCGTGGCCTGGCGCATCGCCGCCGACGCCTACGACGCCGAGGAGACCTGGCCCGAGGCGTTCGCACGCTTCACCGCCGCCGTCGACACCACCCTCGTCCGCGCGATCGTCGTCGGATCCTGGGACAGCGCCTACGACAGCGGGCCGGAGGACATCATCGAGGCGCTCGTCGAAGCCCGTGACGAACTGCCGGCCCTGCGCGCCCTCTTCCTCGGGGACATGGTGTCCGAAGAATGCGAGATCTCCTGGATCGTCCAGGGTGACGTCGGCCCGCTCCTCGACGCGTTCCCGGCGCTGGAGGAATTCGGGGTCCGCGGCGGCACCAGCCTCGTCGTCCCGCCCTTCACCCACCGGCGGCTGCGCTCCCTCACCGTCGAGACCGGCGGCCTGCCGGCCCGGGTGGTCCGCAACATCGCCGCGAGCGACCTGCCGTCCCTGGAGCACCTCGACCTCTGGCTCGGCACGGACGAGTACGGCGGGGACAGCCAGCTCTCCGACGTCGCGCCCATCATCGACGGCGACCGCCTGCCCAGCCTGCGCCACCTGGCCCTGCGCAACAGCGAGTACCAGGACGAGATCGCCACGGCCATGGCGTCCGCACCCGTGGTCGCCCGGCTGGAGACCCTCGACCTGTCCATGGGCGTCCTCACCGACGAGGGCGGCGCGGCCCTCCTCGGCGGCCAGCCCCTCTCCCACCTCAAGAAGCTCGACCTGCACCACAACTACCTCAGCGACCCGCTGAAGCAGCGCTTCCAGGACACCCTGGAGGGCGCCGGCGTCACCCTCGACCTCGACCGGGGCCACGCCGAGGAGGACGAGTGGGACGGGCGCACCTGGCGCTTCGTCGCCGTCGGCGAGTAGCGAGCCGGCCGTGACGCAGCACGCACCCCCGCGCTGGGCGGTCGTCGGCAACCCGGAGAACCGCCGCGTCGCCCTGTTCACCCGGGCCGTACGCGAGGCGGGACAGCCCGCGCCCCGCATCGTGCCCTGGGCCTCCGTCCTGCGCGGGGGCGGTGCGGCCTTCGCCGCCGACGAGCTCGTACGCCTCGACTCGCCGGGGGAGGACCCCGAGGTCGACCGGCTCCTGCGCGGCGTCGCCGACCCCACCCGGGTCGAGGGCGGCGCCCGCTGGTACGCCCGCTTCACCGCGGCCGTCCGGACCATGAGCGGCGGCCTCCGCCTCGACGACCCCGACGAACTGGCCGTCCTGTTCGACAAGCGGCACTGCCACCGCGCCCTCGACCGCGCGGGAGTGCCCGTACCGGCGTCCCCGACCTCCGGCGGGGCCGTGCCCGTGCGCGGCTGGGCCGACGTACGGGACCTGATGGCCGCGCACGCCATGCCCCGCGCGTTCCTCAAACCCGCCCACGGCTCCTCCGCGTCCGGTGTCGTCGCCGTCGAGACGGCCGGCCGGGGCCGGATCCGGGCCACCACCTCCGTCGAGGCGGCCGAGGACGGCGGCCTGCACAACTCCCTGCGCGTGCGGCGCATCACCAGCGAGCGGGAGACCGCCGCCCTGGTCGACGCCCTCGCCCCCGACGGGCTGCACCTCGAACGCTGGTGGCCCAAGGCCTCCCTCGGCGGCCGGGCCGCGGACCTGCGCGTGGTCGTCGTGGCCGGCCGCGCCACCCACGCCGTCGTCCGCACCAGCCGCTCGCCCATGACCAACCTCCACCTCGGCGGCAGCCGCGGCGACCTCGCGGCCGTCGCCGAAGCCGCGGGCCCCCGCTGGGCCGACGCGCTCGACATCTGCGAACGGGCCGCGGCCTGCTTCCCCGGCACCCTGTGCGTCGGCGTCGACCTGCTGCCCGCCGTCGGCTGGCGGCGGTTCGCCGTCGCCGAGGTCAACGCCTTCGGCGACCTGCTGCCCGGTCTCACCGGCCTGCCCGGAAGCGGGGCCGAGGGCCTCGACACCTACGCGGCCCAGGTCGCCGCCGCACCGCACCACATCGCAAGGAACCACCGTGCACCTGCCTGACACCGACCCGCTGCCCCCGGAGGGCCTGCCCCCCGAGGGCCTGCCCGGCACGAACGCGTCCGGCCCGAACGGGCCCGACGCGGACGAGCCCGACATGAACGAGGTCGTCGGCCGCGACGACCTGCTCCTGCTCACCCTCGACACCCTCCGCCACGACGTCGCCGTCGAGCTGGCCGCCGCCGGCCGCATCCCGCACCTCGCCCGCCACCTGCCCGGCGGCGCCTGGGAGCGGCGGCACGCCCCCGGCAGCTTCACCTACGCCTCCCACCAGGCGATGTTCGCCGGGTTCCTGCCCACGCCCGCCGCGCCCGGACCGCACCCGCGGCTGTTCGCCGCGCGCTTCGCCGGTAGCGAGACCACCGCGGGGCGCACGTACGTCTTCGACACCCCCGACCTGGTCTCCGGCCTCGCCGCGGCCGGGTACCGCACGGTCTGCATCGGCGGAGTCGGCTTCTTCAACAAGCAGGGCGCCCTGGGCGGCGTACTCCCCGGCATGTTCCAGGAGAGCCACTGGGAGCCCGGCTTCGGCGTGGCGTCCCCCACCTCCTTCGAGGCCCAGGTCGAGCGCGCCGAGCAGGTCGTCGCCGCACTCCCCGCCGACCAGCGGCTGTTCCTCTTCCTCAACGCCTCGGCGCTGCACCAGCCCAACTGGTTCCACCTCCCCGGCGCCACCCGTGAGGCCGGGGACACCCGCGCCAGCCACGCCGCCGCCCTGGAGTACGTCGACCGGCACATCGGCCGGCTGTTCGCCGCGATGAGCTCCCGGCGCCGCTGCTTCGCCATCGTCTGCTCCGACCACGGCACGACCTACGGCGACGACGGCTACACCGGCCACCGCCTGGCCCACGAGGCCGTGTGGACCGTGCCGTACGCCCACTTCTTCCTGGAGCCGTCCGCATGACCGCCCCCGCCGCCCCCGCCGCGCCCGTCCCCGCGCCCGTCCCCGCTCCCGCTCCCGCTCCCGTCCCCGTGACGGCGCCCGCGGTGCGCCCGTACGAGAGCTACGTCTACGCCTACCCCCACAAGACCGCGTACCGGCCGCTGCCCGACCGCCCCGCGCTGCGCGACCTGTGGCGCGGCGAGACCAAGGACGCCCTCTCCCTCTACCTCCACATACCGTTCTGCGAGGTCCGCTGCGGCTTCTGCAACCTGTTCACCCGTATCGGCGCCCCCGACGGCCTCACCGGCCGCTACCTCGACGCCCTCGACCGCCAGGCCGCCGCCACCCGCGAGGCGCTCGGCGACGACGGGCCGGTCCGGTTCGCCAACGCCGCGTTCGGCGGTGGCACGCCCACGTTCCTCACCGCGGACGAGCTGACCCGCCTGTGCGACATCGCCGAGCGGCGCATGGGCGCCGACCTGCGCGCCGTCCCGCTCTCCGTCGAGGCCTCGCCCGCCACCGCGACCGCCGACCGGCTCGCCGTCCTCGCCGAGCGCGGCACCACCCGCCTCAGCCTCGGCGTCCAGAGCTTCGTCGACGCGGAAGCCCGGGCCGCCGTACGGCCCCAGCGCCGCGCCGACGTCGAGGCCGCCCTCGGCCGGGTCCGCGAGGCCCGCATACCGGTCCTCAACATCGACCTCATCTACGGCATCGACGGCCAGACCCCCGCCCCCTGGCGCACCTCCCTCGACGCCGCCCTCGCCTGGGCACCCGAGGAGCTGTACCTCTACCCCCTCTACGTCCGCCCGCTGACCGGCCTCGCCCGCCGCACCGCCCACACCGACCGCGCATGGGACGAGCAGCGCCTCGCCCTCTACCGGCAGGGCCGCGACCACCTCCTCGCGCACGGCTACGAGCAGGTGTCGATGCGCATGTTCCGCCGCCCCGGCGCAGCCCCTCAGGGACCCGACGACCACGCCTGCCAAACCGACGGCATGATCGGCCTGGGCTGCGGCGCCCGCTCCTACACCTCCGCCCTCCACTACTCCTTCGACTACGCCGTCGACATGGGCGAGATACGGGCGATCGTCGACGACTACACCGCCACCGCCGACTTCGGGCACGCCGTCCACGGCCGGTACGTCGACGGGGACGAGGCCCGCCGCCGGCACCTCCTGCAGTCCCTCCTCCAGGCACGGGGCATGCCCGTCGCCGACTACCGCGAGCGCTTCGGCACCCACCCGTACGACGACTTCCCCGCCGAACTCGGGGACTTCGCCGCCCGCGGCTGGCTGGAGGAGACCGCCGACCCGGGGTGCGGGCCCGCCGGCCTGCTGCGCCTCACCCCGGACGGCCTCGCGCACTCCGACGCGCTCGGCCCCGCCCTCTTCTCGCCCGCCGTCCGCGCCGCCATCGCCGCCTACGCACCGAAGTAGGGCTCCGCCCATGGACCTCACGATCCTCTACCGCGGCCCCCTCGCCTCCTGCGACTACGACTGCCCGTACTGCCCCTTCGCCAAGCGCCGCGACAGCCCCGCCCTCCTGCGCGCCGACCGGGCCGCCCTCGAACGCTTCACCGACTGGGCGGCGGCCGCCACCGACGACCGCCTGTCGCTGCTGTTCACCCCCTGGGGCGAGGGTCTGGTCCGCTCCTGGTACCGGCGCGCCCTGGTCGACCTCTCGCACCGGCCGCACGTCGAACGCGTCGCGATCCAGACCAACCTCAGCTGCCGCACCGACTGGCTCGCCGGGGCCGACCTCGACGCGCTCGCCCTGTGGTGCACGTACCACCCCGGCCAGACGCCCTACGACCGCTTCCTGTCGAAGGTCCGGGACCTCGCCGAGCGCGGTGTCCGCCACAGCATCGGCATCGTCGGCCTGCCGGAGAACCTCGCGCACGCCCGCCGCCTCCGAGCCGACCTGCCGGCGCACGTCTACCTGTGGGTCAACGCCGCCGAGGGCCACACCTACACGGACGCCGAGGCCGACACCTGGACCGCCCTGGACCCCCTCTTCCCGTACAGCCGGCACCCGCACCGCTCCGCCGGCCTGCCCTGCCGCACGGGCCGGTCGGTGGTGTCGGTGGACGGCGAGGGCACCGTCCGCCGCTGCCACTTCGTCCGCGCCGAGCTCGGCAACCTCTACGACGGCTCCTACCGCGCCGCGCTGGGCCCGCGTCCCTGCCCGCTGGCCGTCTGCGACTGCCACATCGGCTACGTGCACCTGGAGACGCTGCCGCTCTACGACGTCTTCGCCGGCGGCGTACTGGAACGGATCCCCGCCGCCGCGAAGTCCGCGACCACCCAGGTGGCGATCTCGCGCCACAGTCCGACGCCGCGGACGTGATCGGGGTGGATCAGGTAGCGGTCGACGGCCTCCCGGTCGGCGAACGTGCCGATCAGCGCGAAGTCGTAGGCCACCGGCCGATCGGTCAGGTTGCGCCCGTACTCCCAGCCGAGGATCTCCTCGATCCGGTCCGGGTGGCCGGCCGTGGCCGCTTCGGCCGCCCCCGCCCGGGGATCGGACCAGTCGATGCCGGGCTTGAAGCGGAACAGGACGGTGTGGCGGATCATTTCCTTCTCCTTCCGTGGCTTCCCTGCGTGCCTGCCTGCTCTCGTGCTCTCCTCGCGCTCCGGCGCTCCTCAGAGGCGGACCGCCGTCCTGTGGACCGGCGTCAGCCAGTCGGCGGTGTGGGGGTCCCGGGCGCGGACCGCACGCTCGTAGGCGTCCATCACCCTCCGCGTGACGGGGCCCGGGGCACCGGAGCCCACCGGGCGGCCGTCCATCGAGGTCACGGGGACGATCTCGCAGCCGGTGCCGGTCAGGAAGATCTCGTCGGCCGTGCCGAGCTCCGACCGCAGGACCGTGCGCTGCTCGACCTCGACGCCCTCGTCCCGCCGCAGCAGCGAGATCACCGAGTCCCGGGTGATGCCCTCCAGGATGTCGGAGGCGTGGGACGGGGTCGCGACGCGTCCGGCGCGGACGAGGAAGACGTTGGCCGTGCTGGCCTCGGCCACGTGTCCGGCCTGGTTGAGGAAGACCGCGTCGTCGTATCCGGCCTGCGTCGCCTCGTCGGTGGCCAGCGCGTTGTTGGCGTACGCGCCGGTGATCTTCGCCCGGGCGGGCAGCGAGCTGTCCGGGATGCGCCGCCAGGAGGACACCCCGCAGGAGATGCCCTCCTTCGGTACGTAGCTGCCCATCGGCAGGCTGACCACGGTCAGCGAGGAGGACACCCCCTGCAGCCGGACGCCGAACGGCACCCCCGGCTCCAAAGCCGTCTTGTACGCGAGCGGCCGGACGTACGCGTCGCCCGTGTGGCCGTTGCGCCGCAGCAGTTCGGCGGTGATCTCGACCAGCTCGTCGGCGCTCGGGCCGACCGCGATGCGCAGGAGGCCCGCCGAGGAGATCATCCTGCTGAAGTGGTCACGGGCCCGGTACAGGTGGGAGGTGTCCGGTCCGGCCGCGTACGCGCGGATGCCCTCGAAGACGCCGGTGCCGTACTGGAGGGCCTGGAGGCCCGGCCCCAGCCGCACCTCGGCGGCGGGCACGAACGCGCCGTCGTGGAACGCCCACTGGCCGCGGTCCGGGGCGGCACTGCGCCCGGCGCTCACCGCGCGTCCCGCTTGCGGGCGATGGCCAGGGCCGCCTCGCGCTCGGCGTCGACCGCCGTCCGCAGGTCCTGCACGCGCGCCGCCTTCCAGCTGACCATGGCCCCGGTCGTGGTGATCGCGCCGATCCGCGCGGTGCGGACGGTCAGCGGGCAGCCCCAGGCGTCCGCGGCCGACGCGACGAGCGCCGCGCCGGCCTCCTCGTCGGGGGCGGCCAGTTCGAGGTCGACGGTGAGGACGTCGACGCCGGACTCCCGGCCGATGGTGATGTGGTAGTCGCGGCAGCCCCGTACCCGGGACAGCACGAAGTCCTCCAGCTCGTAGGCGGTCACGGTCCTTCCGTTGAGGTCGATGCGATCGCGGACGCGCCCCATCGGCGTCAGGACCTCCGAGGGGTAGCTCTCCCCGGGGCCGGTGGGCTCCAGCCGGACCAGGTCCCCGGTCCGGTACCGCACGAGGGGCTTGGCGCCCTGGTACAGGTGCGTGACGACCAGTTCGCCCTCCCGCACCTGCCGGGCGTCCGGTGCGACGGGCTGCCCGCTGTCCGGGTCGACGACCTCGTAGTACACGTTCTGCGGGACGGTGCGCAGCCGGCCGTCGACGTGTGCCAGTCCGAGGATGGAGGCCTCCTGGGAGGCGTACATGCAGCTGTACGCCCGCGCGCCCCAGAGGTTCCCGAGGTTCTCCAGCAGCTGCGGGGTGACCAGTTCACCGACGAACATCAGCAGCCGCAGGTCGAAGTCGGTGGCCGGGTCGAGGCCCGCCTCGCGGGCCTCCTTGGCCAGGGTCATCGCCATCCCCGGCGTGCAGAACACCGCGGTCACGCGGAGTTCGCGCAGCATCTGCAGGGCGCGCTCGAAGCCGACGACGGGGGAGTGCGGCCACATCTTGACGACGGCGTGGCCGAGGTTGCGGCAGACGTCGCCGAAGGTGTCGCCCGTCGAGTGCAGTTCGGTCGGCCCCAGCACGGCGACGACGTGGTCGTCGCCGTGCTTGTCGAACACCTCCCGGTAGGCCACCGTGAGGGCGGCGTTGTTGACGACGGAGTCGGTGTTGTCCCGCGGGCAGGGAGTGGCCGGGCCGGTGGTGCCGGTGGTCTCGTAGAACACCCATGACTCGCTCACCGGCTTGGAGAGCAGGTCGTACCGGCCGTCCCGCAGGTCCTGCTTGGTGGTGAAGGGCACGGTACGGGCGTACTCGGCGGCGTCCAGGCCGTCGATCCCCGGTTCCGTGAGATCCGCCAGCCGCTCGGCGTAGAAGGGGGAGCGGCTGCGGGTGTAGCGCAGGGTCTCGCGGAGGCCGCGCCACTGGTGGGCCGCAAGGCGTTCCCCGCTCCACCGCCCGTCGTGGAACTCGCGTTGCTGAGCGACCGAGCGCCGGGCGAGGGCGTCGAGCTCGTCGTCGAAGATGGTGAACACGTGAAGCGGAACCTTCCTGGATGCGTGCGTGGACGAACTGGTTCGGCGGTGCCGGCGCGGCGCGGCTCAGCCGGCGCTTTCGAGCAGGACGAGCTCGGTCCGCGCGCTGCCCGTCCGCAGGCCCGCGATCGCGCGGTACTCGGGGGACGCGAACCAGGCGCGGGCGCTCGCGCCGTCCGGGAACTCCATCAGCGTCAGGTGGACGGGGGACCAGTCGCCCTCGAAGACGTCGACCTTCCCTCCCCTGATCACGAAGCGCCCGCCGTGCCGTTCCACCGTGGCACCCACCAGGCGCCGGTACTCGGCGAGTTCGGCGCTCGTCTCCAGCGTGGTCACGTTCCCCAGTACGTACGCGGGCACGGCGTGCCCCCCTTCCGTTCCGTTCCGTTGCGTTGCGTTGCGCCGGGTCACTGGACGGACGTGCCGGCCGTGATGGTCACCGCGGTGCCGCCCAGCAGGACGTGGTCGTCGGCGACGGTGACGTGGACCGTTCCGCCGCGGCGGGACATCTGGTAGCCCCGCAGCTCGGTACGGCCCAGCCGCTCGGCCCAGTACGGGCCCAGGCAGCAGTGGGCCGACCCGGTGACCGGGTCCTCGTCGACGCCGTACGCCGGTGCGAAGAACCGGGAGACGAAGTCGAACTCCGTGTGGGAGGCGCCGCGGGCGGTCACGATCACCCCGCGGGTGGGCACGCCGCCGAGGGCGGCGAAGTCGGGCTTGAGGTCGCCCACCACCTCCGCGTCGGCGACCTCCACGAGGTAGTCGAACCGGTTCCGGCCGATCCACACGGGTTCCACGCCCAGCGCCTCGCACAGGCCGGCCGGCCGCTCGGCCTCGACCGCGCGCTCCGCCGGGAAGCGCATGACGATCCCGTGGCCGTTGCGGTGGACGCTGAGGACGCCGCTGCGGGTGTGGAAGTCGATCTGCCGCTCCCGCGCCCCCCGCTGCCACAGCACGTGGGCGCTGGCCAGGGTCGCGTGGCCGCAGAGGTCGACCTCCTTGACCGGGGTGAACCAGCGCAGCTCGTACCCGTCGCCGCGGTCGCTGACGAACGCGGTCTCGGAGAGGTTCATCTCCCGGGCCAGGGACTGCATCCACGTCGCGTCCCGGGGCTCCTCCAGCAGGCACACCGCGGCCGGGTTGCCCGTGAACGGGCGCTTCGCGAACGCGTCGACGACGAAGAGCCGGGTGCCCCGCAGGCTCGACGGCCGCACCTCAGACGTCAGCACCGGTACCGCCCTTCCGTGCCCGCGCCCGTGTGACGATCGAGAATCCGGCGGCGACGTCCTCGACGGCCAGCCCCAGGGACTTGAACAAGGTGATCTCCTCCGGCCCGGTGCGTCCTTCGGCCGTGCCGAGGAGCACTTCCCCGATCTCGCCCCTGATGTCCTTCTCACCGATCAGGCCTTCGGCGATCGGGTCGCAGAGGTCACTGGACTCGTTGAGCGCCGACTCCCTGCTGTCCACGTAGATCCGGCAGCGGGCGACCTCGGCGGGGGCCAGTTCCCGGGCCCCGCGCACCGACGCGCCGACGGCGTTCACGTGGGCGCCCGTGGCGAGGTGCCCGGGCAGGACGACGGCCCCGCTCGCCGAGGTCGTCGTGCACACCAGGTCCGCGCCGCGCAGCGCGTCCTGCGCGGTGGCCGAGACCTCCACGGCCACGCCCCGGCCGCCGGCCCAGTCGCGGAAGGCCCGCGCGTGGTCCGCGGTGCGCGACCACACGCGGACCCGGCGGACGTCCCGCACCAGGCGCATGGCTTCGAGGTGCGTACGGGCCTGGGTTCCCGAGCCGAGAATCGCGAGATCGCCCGCATCCTCCCGGGCCAGTGCCCGGGTCGCCACGGCGGATACCGCGGCCGTGCGAACGGCCGTGACGGCGCTGCCGTCGAGGACCGCCGACAATTCACCGGTGACCGGGTCGAACACGCAGACCGTGCCGATGTGCGTGCCGAGTCCGCGGGCCCGGTTCCCGGGATTGTGCATGATGGCCTTGAATCCGTATCCGAGGCCCTCCACATGGGCCGGCATCATCGCGAACACCCCCTCCTCGGAAGGCGGCGCGAGGACCGAACGGAGCGGCTGGGTCACTTTTCCGGAGGAGAATCCGCGCAATGCGTCCGCCATGACGGAAATCGCCTCGGCCATGGGGAAAGCGGCACGGACCTCCTCCCCGTCAAGCATGAGCATGGGTCGTCCTCCGTACGTCGGCGGTTTCCGTGGCGAGCGGGGTGAACGCGTCGTCGTCCGTCGTGAAGACGGACCAGAGCATCCTGATCACGCGGGTCCTGGAAATGAATTCCAGGCCGGTGGCCTCGACGGCCGGTCTGGTCGTCAGGGCCAGGTCCGTGATGCCGTCCCGCGCCGCCGCGGCGGCCATGCTCGTCGACGTGACCTGTAGGATCTCGCGGTCGGTGAAGCCGCTCGGCAGGAGCTCGTCCACCAGCGGGCGCGGCGCCGGGTGGGTGGCGACCACCGGCCTCTCCGGGACGGGCCGGCCGGGCACCCGGGCGATTCCGTAATGCGGGGTGTCCATCACGAAGACACCGGCGAGCGTGAGTCGGGTGTTCATGTAGAACTCGCTGATCCCGCTGTACGCGTTCGCCACGACCAGGTAGTTCACGTCACGGTTGAGGAGCGCTTCGGCCGCGTCCTCGTACGTCCGGTGCAGCTCGATGTTGCGCATCTCGGGGGCGGTACCGTCCAGGCTCTGCCAGACGACGCCCGCGGCGACTTCGCTGCTCGTTCCAGCGGGACCCAGGGTGGCTATTCCCGGACGGTCGTGAAGGGCGGCGAACGAAGGCGTCAGCCAATTTACCATCTGCCTCATGTGTGCGGTTCCTCCGAAAGGCTCCGGTGGGCGGCGCAAAAGAAAAGCGGCCGTGACGGGACACAGCCGGTCCGATGCGCCGCCGGGTGAGGGAATATGAAGACGCTAACCCCATCCGATAGGGAGAAGCCATGAATTCGCGCCTACGAGCGTGAAACTGCCGATCGAAGGTGCCCCTTGGTGCCGCGGCCCGCGGCCGACCGGCACCGGCACCGGGGGCACCGTTCCCCGTGCCGGTCCGGGCGGCGCGGGAGCCGGGAACGGGGCGGGAGGGGAACAGGACCGGCAGACGGCACCGTGTCCCCCCGAGGCACCAGCCCGTTGCAGAGGAGCATCACGTGGGACACCCGGACCGGCCGCCGACCGCGGGCCGACTGAGCCGTACCCTCCAGGACCTGTCGGCCGTCGAACGGTGGGCCGAGCACATCGGCACCGAACGCCCCCCGGCGAGCGCCGGCCACAGCGGCCCCGACGGCGGCTACCGCGGCTGGGACGGGATCGAGTTCGGCGTCGACACCATGACCCGGACCGGCATGCACCACATCACCCACATCACCGCCCGGCGCCGCAGCGGCACCGGCCCGGCCCCCGAGCCCGCCGAGGGCGACCGGGCCGTGCTGCGCTCCTCGGTACGGGCCCTGCTCGACATGGCGGGGCACGAGTCCGGGCCCGCGCACACCGTGGTCGCACTGACGCCCCAGGGCCCCCGCGTGCTGTCCTGCCGGCTCCGCGGCGCCACGGACACCGACCGCAACCCCTAGGGAGGTGACCGCAGCCGCCCCCGGTCCCGCTCGTTCCCGCAGGCCAGGGGCCCGCTCCCGTTCGGTTCCCGGGGACGGGAACGGAGCGGGAACCTCTGGGGAAGTGCGCCAGCCATATTCGGGGTGTCGGACAGAGCAGGCGCAGACACAGGGGGCGGAAACATGGGACGCAAGCTGACCAAGTCGATCGGGATCGTCGTCGCGGCGCTGGCGCTGGGGCTCGGCGCGGCGGCCGGCATCGACCACCAGACGGGGCAGCAGGGCGGCCACCACATCTCCGCGGAGGACAAGGGGCCGACCGTCATCATCCCCACCCCCAAGGGCTGACGGCCCGACCAACACCACAGGCGGCCCGCGAGACACCTCGCGGGCCGCCTGCGCGCGTACGGCCGTCAGCCGCGCCGGGCCCCGGGCGCCACACCCATCGCGGAGAACAACTCCTCCGCAGCGGCCTCGTGCTCGGCCGCCTCCTCCCCGGCGCCCAGGGCCGCGGCCGCCCGGGCCATCCCGGCCAGGGCGTACGCCTCCTCGATGCGGTAGCCGACGCCCGAGGCGAGTTCGTACGCACTGCTGTGCAGGTCCAGCGCCCGCGCGTGCTCCCGCTTCCGCTGCAGCACCCGGCCGATCATGTTCTCGACCTTCGCCTGGCGCAGCGGCGACGAGCCCTCCCTGACCAGGGCCAGCGCCCGGTCCGCGAACCCGGTCGCCTGCTCGGGCCGCTCCAGCCGCTGGGCCGTGTCGGCTGACAGCGCCAGCGCCATCGCCGCGTGGCCCTGGTCCATCGACTCGTCGTACAGCCCGCGCGCCCGGGCCAGGGCCCGGTCGGCGGCCTCGTACTCGCCGAGACCGGTGTGCGCGAACGCGAGGTCGGTCAGCGCGACGAGCTCGATGCCCCGCCGGCCCAGCTGCACGGCGAGGTCCACCGCCCGGCGGGCCGCCTCGACGGCCTCCCGGTGCCGGCCCCACTGCTCGTACAGGGCGCTGAGGGCGGTGAGGCTCTCCGCCTCCGCTCGCGGCGAGTTGAGCTCGCGCTCGCAGGCGACCGCCCGCCGGAGGTGGGCGAGGGCCTCGGGGAACTGCCCCAGCAGGCTCTTGTACAGGCCGAGCGTGCTCTCGCTGTGCGCCTCCGTCTGCAGGTCGCCCATCCGGGCGGCCACGTCACGGCCCTCCTCGGCGACCGTCACGCCCTCGCCGAGCCGGCCGAGCTTCCAGCAGGCCACGCCCAGGTTCGACAGGCTCACCGCCAGCAGCGCGAGGTCGCCCAGCCGCCGGGCGGCCGTGACCGCCAACCGGCACAGCTCCGCGAACTCGTGCAGCTGGCCCCGAGCGTTGAGCTGGAAGACGATGTTGCGCGCCAGGCACACCGCGTGCCGGTCGTAGCCGAGCCGCTCGGCCAGGGCGACGATCGACAGCAGCCCGGCGTGCTCCCGGGTGAACCAGGCCTGGGTGCGTTCGGCGTCCCGGAAGTCGGGGAGCTCCGCCGTCCACTCCACGAGCCCCGTGGGCCGACGGCGCCGGCCGGGGAACAGGATCTCGCAGGCCGCCTCGGTGGCCGTCAGGTAGTAGTCGAGCAGTCGTTCCAGCGCGCCGGCGTCGGCGCGTTCGGTGGGCTCGCCGCGCAGGCTCTGCGCGAAACTGCGCACCAGGTCGTGCAGGGTGTACAGGCCGATCTCGGGCTGCTGCACCAGGTGCACGTCGAGGAGCCGCTCCAGGATGTCCTCGGCGTCGCGGGTGTCCACGCCCAGCAGCGCCGCCGCCGAGTGGACGTCGATGTCCCCACCCGGGTGGAGGGCGAGGATCCGGAAGGCCGTCCGGGACTCCTCGTCCAGGGTCTGGTACGACAGCCGCAGCGTGGCGGCGACGCTCCGCTCGCCCGAGCTGAGCTCGTCCAGCCTGCGCGTCTCGTCCCGCAGCCGGTCGACCAGGTACGCCAGCGTCCACCGCGGACGGTTGCGCAGCCGGGCCGTCGCGATGCGCAGGGCGAGCGGGAGGTGCCCGCACAGCCGGGCCAGCTCGGCCGCGGCCCCGGGTTCCGCGGCCACCCGCTGCACGCCGAGGGTGTCGGCGACCAGGGCCGCGCTCTCCTCGGGCGCCATGATGTCGATGGAGATCCACTCGGCCCCGTCGAGGTCCACCAGCCGGGCCCGGCTGGTGACCAGCACCAGGCACCCCGGCGAGGCCGGTAACAGGGGCCGGATCGCGGCGGTGTCCGCCGCGTTGTCGACCAGGAGCAGCAGCCGTCGGCCGACGAGGGTGGCCCGCCACAGCGTCGCCCTGCCGACGACGTCCTCCGGGATCCGGTGCCCGGGCACGCCCATCGCCTGCAGGAGGGTGTCGAGGGCGGCGCCGGTGGTGATCGGCTGCTCGCCGGGGGTGTACCCGCGCAGGTCGATGTGGATCTGGCCGTCGGGATAGTCGGGGGTGAGCCGGTGCGCGGCCCGTACCGCCAGCGAGGTCTTGCCGCTGCCGCCCATGCCGTCGAGCGCCACGATCCGGGTGGCCTGTTTGTTTTCGGTGCGTGCGTAGTGCAGCAGGTCCTGGAGTTCCCGTTCCCGGCCGGTGAAGTCGGCGAGGTCGTTGGGCAGGGTGCAGGGGGCCCGGGACTCCTCGGGCGCCGGGGCGGGGAGCACGGCGAGCGACGACGGTCCGGCGCCCGCCAGTTCGGGGCTCTCCTGGAGGATCCCCTCGTACATCCTGGTGAGCTGCGGGCCCGGATCGACGCCGAGTTCCTCCACGAGCAGCTCGCGGACCTTGGTGTACTCCTCCAGCGCCGCGGCCTGCTGGCCCGACCGGTACAGCGCGAGCATCAGCTGGCCGCGCAGCGTCTCGTGCAGGGGATGCTGGTGGACGAGCCCGCGCAGGTCCACGACGACGTCCGCGGCCTCGCCGAGGCTCAGCCGGAGGTCGAAGAACTGCTCGGCGGCGGCCAGTCGGCTCTCTTCGAGGACGACGGACGCGGTCTCGATGACGGGTCCGCCCTCACCGGCGAGGAGCGGGCCGCGCCACAGGGCCAGGGCGGCGCGCAGCATCTCGACGGCGTGTGCGGGGCGCCCGGCGGCCACCGCTTCCTTCGCCGCGTGCACCCGGGTGCCGAACTCGCCCAGGTCGAGCTGGGTGTCGGTGACGGCGACCCGGTAGCCGGGGCCTTCGGTGACCACGACCTCCCTGCCGCCCGGGATGCGCCGGCGTAAGTCGGCCACCGCCTTGCGTATCTGGTGGGCGGCCGTCGCGGGGGGATCCTCGTCCCAGGCGGTGTCGACGAGCCGCGACACGGGCAGCATCTTGCCGGGTTCCAGCAGCAGCGCGACGAGTACCCGTTCCTGGATCGTGCCGCCCAGGCGGAGTTTCACGCCGCCCGCCCAGCCCTCCAACGGCCCCAGGATGTTGAACCGCAGTGGCCCCCCATCAGCATCCGCCACCCTGATCCCCCCACGGCTCGGATCGCATGATCTTGTCAACTGATGGATCATATGTCGTTTGAAAGGTGAGCGGTACCACGATGTGGACGCCTTCGGACACTGCCGCCGATCTGCCCTTCGCGCTGCCCGCACCCCGCGTGACCGGCTCCTAGTGTGGGCGCCGGAACAGCAGGCCGGATTGCGTCATCACTGGAGCAAAGGCAGGAATCGTGGCAACGAACCCTTTTGAGGACCCGGAAGGCCGCTACGTCGTACTGGCCAACGAGGAAGGGCAGCATTCCCTGTGGCCGGCCCGCATCGAGCAGCCGCTCGGCTGGGCACTGGTCCGGGGCGAGGGCACCAAGCAGGAGTGCGCCGACTACATCGAGGCCCACTGGACGGACCTGCGGCCGAAATCGGCGGTCGCGGCCATGGGCGGCTGAGCCCGCCCCGAACGACACCGCCGGCGGTGGTGGCAGTGCCCTCCGGGGTTCCGCCACCACCGCCGGCGTCGTGTTGCCGTTGCCGCCGCACACGCCCCGGATCAGGCGGCTGCCGGGGCCCCCGTCCGGGCTGCCGCCCGGGCGTCCGCGCCGACGACGCACCACTCCAGGACCGCCATCGCGGCCGTCATCTTGTGGTGGGCCTGGCGCCAGGCGAGGCTGCGCTCCCCGTCGAGGACCTCGTCGGTGACCTCCTGGCCGCGTACGGCGGGCAGGTCGTGCAGGAAGACGGTGCCCGGCCCGCTGAACCGCTCCATGAAGTCCCGGTCGATCCGGAACCCTTCGAAGTCGGCCAGCCAGTCCGGGTTCGCCTTCGGCACGCCCATCGTCTGCCAGCGGCTCGTGTAGACCGCGTCCACCGGTCCCGACACCTCGTCGGGCGAGGTCACCTGGCTGACCAGGGCCCGCCCGCCGCCGAGCCGGTCGACCAGGTCGAGGGTGGCCTGCGGCACCTCGTACCCCCTGGGGCACAGCAGGGTCAGCCGCAGTCCGGGCGTGAGCGCCGCGGCCAGCGCCAGCGCGGCACCCGAGCTGTTCCCCTCGCCCACGGCCAGCACGTGCAGCCCCGCCAGGTCGCCGAAGGCCTCGGCGAGGGTGGCGAGGTCGGCGATGGCCTGGGTCGGGTGCTCGTCCAGGCTCAGGGCGTTGACCACGGCGAGGTCGGGGCTGCTGCCCAGCCGCCGGATCTCGTCCACGTCCCCGTTGGTGCGGACGACGAGCGCGTCCAGGTACTCGCCCAGCACCCGGGCGGTGTCCTCGACCGTCTCCCCGGTGCTGAGCTGGAGCTCGTCCGGGTCGAAGGTGATGACGTCCGCACCGAGACGGACGGCGCCGCTCCAGAACGAGGTACGGGTCCGCGTCGAGGACTTGCGGAAGAAGACGCCGACCCGGCGGTCGGCCAGCGGCCGCTCGTCCACCTCCCCGCGGCCGAAGGCGACCGCGCGCCGGACGATGAGGGCGAGTTCCTCGGAGGTCAGATCGGAGAGCGAGATGAGATTGCGCATGACGGTGTGCCGTCACCTTTCTTCCGGGCGAACGGGAAACGGGAATCCGAAAATCGGAGCGGGGGGAGGGGGGAGGAGGAGCGGAACGGGGGAGGGGAGAAGGCGCCGGGCCGGCGGTTACGCGGTGCCGCTGGCCACGAGCTGCGCGGAGGGCGGCGTGCCGCCGCCTTCGTCGGCCGCGTACCCGCCGGCCGCCACGAGTTCGCGTACGAGGTGCAGCACCGCGAACCGGCCGGGCCGGCCGCCGGCGCCGCCGGGCCCGGCGGGGAGCTGACGGATCAGGCCGTGCAGCAGCAGGGCGTGCACGTCCTGGGCCGCTTCGACCGGCGGGACGCCCAGGGCGCGGGCCACCTCCTCGACCGTCCACGGGGAGTCCAGCGACACCGCCGCGGCCAGCAGGGCCTTCCCGCGCGGCCGGAGCCCCGTGACGGCCGCGGACAGCAGGTCGCCCAGTGCGGCGGCGGTGCCGGAGGAGAGCGAGGCGGGCCCGTCGACCAGCGTCAGCGGCCTCTCCCGGGCCATCGCCAGCAGCTGGTCGAGCGAGTAGAGCAGCAGCCATGAGGCGGCCGCTTCCAGGGCCTGCGGGATGCCGTCCAGCGCCTCGCAGACCTCGGCCACGGTGGCCGTGACCGAGTCGGTGAGCAGCAGGTCGGGGCGCATGTGGCTGACGTACGACAGCATCAGCTCGACCGCGGGCCGGTCCGCGCTGAGCGAGTCGCCGACCTGCGGGCGGCCCGCCGCCGGCGCGGACTGGCAGGTCGTGGGCAGGGGGGCGAGGGGCAGTAGTCGCCCCCCGGCGAAGTGGTGCGAACGCCGGGCGGTGACCAGGACCTTGAGCCGGCGGCAGGACTGCAGCAGGTGCATCAGGGTCGGGCTGGCGGCGGGCGACACCTCGTGACCGTCCAGGACGAGCAGGGTGGCCTTGTCCCCGAAGAACGCGGCCAGTTCCTCGTGGTTGCCGCCCTCCGCTATCAGCGAGCGGACCCAGCTGACCATCGCCGACTGCGGTCTGCCGGGTGCCTGGGCCAGCACGTCGTCCGGGCGGTCCGTCGGCAGCCACAGCACGGGCATCTCGCCGTGGGCGTGCACCCGGAGGGCGGCCTCCTGGGCGAGCCGGGACTTCCCCACGCCGGGCAGTCCCACGATCGTCACCAGGCGTTCCCGCTCGCTGCCGAGCAGCTCGTCCAGGGCCCGCAGTTCGGCCCCGCGGCCGAACAGGCTGCGCAGCGGCGTCGGCGGGAAGGCGAACTCGGCGCTGTACACGTCGCGCAGGGCCTTGCCCGTCGAGGCGCCCTCGACGGCGAGCTCCAGCGCGGCGCGGCGCGTGTCACTGAGGCGCATGGCATCGGCCAGGAGGCGGATGGTGTCCTTGCGGGGGCGTCCCACCTGGCCCCGCTCCAGATTGCGGATCGCGCGGACGCTGACCGTCGAGAGCCCGGCAAGCTGTTCCTGGGTGAGCCCGGCCGTCCCGCGGGCGCTCCGCAGCGCGGCGCCGAATTCCGCCGACGGAGCCTGACGGTTCGTCATCGATGTCTCCCTGGTCTGGATGCTTACGGGAGTACCTTCCGCGACCGCCTTCCTGATCCCTTCCCGCGGCGATACCGGTTCCGGGGGAAGGGAAAGGACCGGGTTCCCGCGGCCGGCAACTGCCGCTGCGCTGCCGCCGCCGACGCCGGTGACGCCCCCGGCCGGCTCCTAGTCTCGTGGACGTAGGGAGTTCCGAACGCACCGGACCGCGAGACCGCGCGACCGGGACCGCGAGACTGCGCGACCTCCTCCTCCCGTTGTCATCAATGATGTGGACGAAGCGAAGAATGAAGCCTGCAGAATTGGCGACCTGTAACCGCCCGGCGTCACTCGACGTGGTCGTCACCGGATTGCCGTCCGACGCCCACACCTGGAACCTCGTATTCATTCAGTTGGTGCTGGAGGACCTCGGGCACGGGGTCGTCAACCTGGGGCCCTGTATTCCCGAGGACGAAATCGTCGAGTCCTGCGCGAAGTACCAGCCCGACCTGCTGGTCGTCAGCAGCGTCAACGGCCACGGGTTCAACGACGCCAGGCCGCTGATCGGCGCCCTGAGGTCCCGCCCGGAGCTGGACGGCATGCCCGTCGTCATCGGCGGCAAGCTCGGCGTCTCCGGCGACCGGCAGGAGGAGCAGGCGCAGGAACTGATGGCGGCCGGATTCGACGCCGTCTTCCAGGAGGGCGTCGAACTGGCCTCCTTCGAGGCCTTCGTCGGCTCACTGAACAGAGAGGTGGTCCGGTGACCGGCCCGCTCCGACGGACGGCCCCGCCGCCGTCCCCCTCCCCCTCCCCCTCCCCCTCCCCGCTCCGGCCGTCCCAGCCGCCCCGGTCCCCCGGCACGGCCACCGTGCACACGGCCCGGACGTCCTTCGGACGGTACGTGGCGGACGCCCACGCGCGCGGCGTCCTCGTGGTGCAGCCGCGGATGGGGTTCTCCGACCCCACCCTGATGCGGGCGGGCCTGCGGGCCACCAAGGCCGCGGCTCCGGCCGCCGTCGGCACCGTCACCATCGACAGCTACACCCGGGTGGGCGACGAGCAGGCGGCGGTGCGCGCCCTCAACGACGGCGTCCCCCTCAACGGCTACCCGATCACCTCGTTCAGCCCGCACACCTCGCGCTGGGTCCTGGACGGGGTGCGCGACGCCTCGTTCCCCGTACAGATCCGGCACGGTTCGGCGCGCCCCCAGCGGATCATCGCCGCCCTGGCGGTGCTCGGCCTGGACGCCACCGAGGGCGGGCCCGTCTCGTACTGCCTCCCCTACGGGCGCACCCCGCTGGTCGACTCCGTGCGCAACTGGCAGCAGAGCTGCGAGTTCCTCGCCTCGCTCCGCTCCACCGGCACCGAACCCCACCTGGAGACCTTCGGCGGCTGCATGCTGGGCCAACTCTGCCCGCCCGGCCTGCTCGTGGCGCTCAGCGCCCTCGAAGCGCTCTTCTTCCACCGGGCGGGACTGCGGTCGATCTCGCTCAGCTACGCCCAGCAGACCAGCCCAGAACAGGACCGGCAGGCGGTCCACGCCCTGCGGCGGCTCGCGGCCGAACTGCTGCCGGACACCGACTGGCACATCGTCCTGTACACCTACATGGGGCTGTACCCGCGCTCTCCCGAAGGGGCGCTGGAACTGCTGGAGCGGTCGGCCGAACTCGCCGTGCACACCGGCGCGGCCCGGCTGATCGTGAAGACGGTCGCGGAAGCACACCGCATCCCCACCGTCGCCGAGAACGTCCAGGCACTGCGCGTCGCCTCGGCCGCCGCCGCCCGGGCCGCCGGTACCGCCCCGGGCGCCGGCGCCGTCGAACCGGCGGAAGCCGCCGACAACCCGGTCTACGCAGAGGCCCGCGCCCTCGTGGACGCCGTGCTGAACCTCGACGGGGACATCGGGCAGGCGCTGCTGAAGGCCTTCGAACGCGGCTACCTGGACGTCCCCTACTGCCTGCACCCCGACAACGCGGGCCGCACCCGCAGCTACATCGACGGCTCGGGCCGGCTGACCTGGTCCGAGATCGGGTCGATGCCCCTCGCCCGCAGCAGTCGGCGCAGCGGGCGGCTCACCGCCCGGGGCCTCTACGACGCCCTGTCGTTCGTCCAGAGCAGGCACGACGAACCCGCCCTCACACCGACCCCTCCGCCGACCCGGCGCCGTCCGCTCGCCGGCCTGTCCGGCGGCACTTCCAGGAGCTAGCACCCATGACCGTGGTAACCGCCCACACACCCGCGCCCGCCCCGTCCGCCCCGCCGGCCGCGCCCGTCCTCCCCGCCTCCATCGACGCGCACCTGGCCTCCGAGGAGACCCGCGCCACCCTGCGGGTCCAGAGCCACATGCTCGCCGCCACCCGCGCCTTCCTGACCGGCCGCGGCTTCCAGGAACTGCTGCCCCCGGTCATCGGCCCGGTGACCGACCCCGGCATCCGCGGATCCAAGCAGGTGGACGTCGACTTCTACGGCCACAAGTACAAGCTCATGACCAGCGCCATCCTCTACAAGCAGGCGTCGCTGACCGCCTTCGACAAGATCTTCTACATCGCCCCCAACGTGCGGCTCGAACCCCTGGAGACCGCCGTCACCCACCGCCACCTCGCCGAGTTCCACCAGATCGACGTGGAGATCCGCGACGCCCGCCGCGAGGACGCGATGGCCGTCGCCGAAGCACTGGTCTCCCACGTCGTCACCGAGGTCGTCCGGGACCTGCCCGCCGAACTGGAGCTCCTCGGCCGGGACGCGGACGCCCTGCGCGAGGCCGTCGCCCAGGCCTTCGGCCGGGTCGGCCACGCCGAGGCCACCGCCGACCTGCTCGCCCTCGGCCACCCGCAGGACCCCGCCGCCGAGATCGACTGGGAGGGCGAGGAGAAGATGTCCGCCGCGTCGGCCCGCCCGTTCTTCGTCGTCGACTACCCCAAGGGCTCCCGCGGCTTCTACGACTGCGAGCGCGCCGACGCCCCCGGCGTGCTGCGCAACTTCGACCTCATCGCCCCCGAGGGCTACGGCGAACTCGCCAGCGGCAGCGAACGCGAGCACGACTACGCCACCCTCGTCACCCGCATGCGGGAGACGGGCGAGAACCCCGCCAAGTACGGCTGGTACCTGGACCTGGCCCGCCGCGGCATCCCCGCCAGCTCCGGGTTCGGCATCGGACTGGAGCGCTTCACCCGGTACGTCACCGGCCGCCGCGCCGTCTGGCAGGCCAGCGCCTACCCGAAGCTCCCCGGGGTGGTCTCCGCATGAGCACCGTACGCACCGTCCTCAGCGCCGCGGGCTTCCCGGAGGAGCAGGTCCGCCACCGCGCCCGGCACGGGGCCGAGGCGGCCTTCCCGGACCTCGCCGGCTACGGCAGCGGCATGCTCGGCGCCGCACCGGCCGGCCACGACCCGTACGACCTGCTGGAGAACGCCCGCATCGTGCCGCCCGTCTTCATGCCCGACCGCCTGAAGAAGCTCATCGACCTGGCACGCGAACCCCTGTACACGGACGTCGACCTCACCACCCGGATCGGCGGCTTCACCTCCCGGCTGCCCCTGTACGTGTCGGCGTTCGGCTCCACCCAGGTCGCCAGCCACGACCTCGGCGAGGCCGCCGGCCGGCAGGCCGGGGCCCTCGGCATCCCCATGGTGATCGGCGAGAACGTCGTGCCCGTCAACGGCTACCGCGCCGCCGCCGACACCCAGGCCTCCCCGCTCCTCGGCCGGATCGCCGCCTACACGGCGGCCGCGGACGACGAGCACGGCGGCGTCACCGTCCAGCAGTCCACCGAGGACGCCGACGCCGAGGTGTGGAACCTCCTCTACAGCGACCCCGTCTCGGAACCCCTCCTGGCGACCGGCCGCCTCGCCTTCGAACTCAAGGTCGGCCAGGGCGCGAAGCCCGGCCTCGGCGGCCTCACCGTCCTCGACCGGGACGCGGCCCGCAGGATCGACGAGCAGTACGCCACCGACGAGGTATTCGGCGGCGACAGCGAGCGCATCCTGCGGGTCAGCAGCCCCGGCACCTTCACCGAGGAGATCCTGCGCCGCCAGGTCATGCTGATGCGCAACAACTTCCCCCGCGCGAAGGTGTGGGTCAAGCTGCACCCGGGCCGGGACGTCGCCGACGCCGCACGGGTCGCCTGGGCGGCCGGCGCGGACTCCGTCACCGTCGACGGCGCGGAGGCCGGCACCGCCTGGGCCCCCACCGGCTTCCTCGGCCACGTCGGCCTGCCGCTCGCCGAAGCCCTGCTGCGCATCGGCCGCACCGACCACTGCCTCCTCGCCAGCGGCCGCATGTGGGAGGGCACCCGCGCCGTCAAGGCCCTCGCCCTCGGCGCCAGGGCGGTCGGCCTCGGCCGCGCCGCACTCCTCGCCGTCGACGAGGACGGCGACGCCGGACTGCGGCGCCTCGTCGACAGCATCGCCCTGGAGCTGCAGATGCTGACCAGCGCCGTCGGCAAGTACCGGACCGGGGACCTGTCGGCGGAGGACCTCCTGCTCCCCGCCGCCCCGCCCCCGCCGCCCGCGCCGCCCGCGGCCTGACCCGCCGCCCACCCCTCGGGCCCCATCCGCCCGCCCACCCCACCCCACCCCACCCCACCCCGCCCGCCCGCGACGCCGGCCCCCGGCCGCCGCGGCCCCGACGGGCCGCGCGCCCCGGTGCAGCCCCGAACCTTCGAGAATGGTGTGTCGAGATGCCCCAGCAGCAGGCCGGTCAGGCCCACCCGGTCGACATCGACGGGTACAACAGCACCGCGGTGGCCCTCCCCCAGCTTCCGCTGCACGAGTTGTTCACCGCCCAGGCGGCCAGGTCACCTCAGGCCGTCGCCCTGGTCTGCGGGGAGCAGGAGCTGACCTACCGGCAGCTGGACGGGGCGTCCGACGCGCTCGCCCGACGGCTCGTCGACGCCGGCGTACGCCCCGGGGACAAGGTCGCACTCTTCCAGGACCGCTCCTTCGCGTACGTCGCCGCCATGCTCGCCGTCCTGAAGGCGGGCGGCACGTTCGTCCCCCTGGACGCGCGCCAGCCGCAGGAGCGGCTCGCCTGGATCCTCCGGGACACGCAGGCCGCCCTCCTGCTCACCGACCGCTCCCCGGGCGGGGCCGAGTTCGCCGGGGAGCTGCCCGTCATCCGGGTGGGCGAGCAGACCGTCACGGAGTACGAGGAGACCGACCCGCTGCGGCTGCCGGTCCCGCCCGACCAGGCGGCGTACGTGATGTACACGTCGGGGTCGAGCGGGACGCCGAAGGGTGTGGTGAACACGCACCGGAACGTGGTGGAGCTGGCGCTGGATCCGTGGTGGGCGAGTGGGCGTCACCGTCGGGTGTTGGCGTATTCGCCGTTGGCGTTCGACTCGTCGACGTACGAGCTGTGGGTTCCGTTGTTGAGCGGTGGTCTTGCGGTGGTCCTGCCCGCGGTGAAGGTCGACCTCGGGGAGGTGGGTGAGGCGATCGTCCGGCACGGCGTGACGGCGGCGTACTTCACGACGGCGCTGTTCGATGCGATGGCGCAGGAGTCGATGGAGAGTCTGGGTCGGTTGGAGGAGATCTGGACGGGCGGTGACGTGCTGTCCGGGACGGCGCTGCGGGCGGTGCTGGAGCAGTGCCCGGACACGACGGTGGTGCACGCCTACGGTCCGACCGAGGCGACGGTCTTCTGCAGCTACCAGGCGTTCACGGCGGACGTGCGGCAGGTCGAGCGCCTCCATCTGGGCATCCCGATGGCCAACACCGCGATGTACGTCCTCGACGACCGGCTCCGTCCGACTCCGCCCGGGATCCCGGGCGAGCTCTACGTCGCGGGCTCGCACCTCGCGGAGGGCTACCTCGGCCGTCCTGCCCTGACGGCGGAGCGCTTCGTCGCGGATCCGTTCGGGCCGGCGGGCAGCCGGATGTACCGGACGGGTGACCTGGCCCGGTGGAACGTCCACGGGGAGATCGAGTTCCTCGGCCGCGCCGACCAGCAGGTCAAGCTCCGCGGTTTCCGCATCGAGCTCGGCGAGATCGAGACGGTGCTGCTCGCGGACCCGTCCGTCGCCCGGGCCGCCGTCGTCGTCCGCGAGGACCGGCCCGGCGACAAGCGGCTCGTCGCCTACCTCGTCCCCGCCACCGGCCGGCCGGTCGACACCGACGACCTCGGCCGCCACGCCGCGGCCGCCCTCCCCGAGTACATGCTGCCGTCCGCCTACGTCGCACTCGACGCGCTTCCCCTCACGCCCAACGGCAAGCTCGACCGGCGGGCCCTGCCCGCCCCGACGCTGCCCGGCAGCACGGAAGGCAGCCGTGCCCCGCGGACGCCCGCCGAGGAGGTGCTCTGCACCCTGTTCGCCGAGGCCCTGGGCCTGCCCGCCGTCGCCGTCGACGACGACTTCTTCCGCCTCGGCGGCCACTCCCTCCTCGCCACCCGCCTGGTCGGCCGCATCCGCACGGCGCTCGGCACCCGGCTGTCGCTGCGGGACTTCTTCCAGTACCCGACGCCCGCCCTGCTCGCGGGCCGGCTCACCGGCGGCGCCGCCCCGGAGGACCGTCCCGCGCTGGTGGCGGGGGAGCGGCCGGAGCGCCTGCCGCTGTCGCCGGCGCAGCAGCGGTTGTGGTTCCTGGACCAGCTGGAGGGGCCGTCGGCGACGTACAACATCCCGATGGCCGTGCGGCTGACCGGGCCCCTGGACGCGGGCGCACTGCGTGCTGCTCTGGCCGATGTCGTCGGGCGGCACGAGGTCCTGCGTACGCGGTATCCGGTCGAGGAGGGTGAGCCCTGTCAGCAGGTGGTCCCCGCCGACCGGGCCGAGGTCGCCCTCTCCGTGCTCGGTGCCACCGAGGAGACCCTCGCGGCGGCGGTCACCGAGCACGCGGGCGAGCCGTTCGCCCTGGACCGCGAACTGCCCGTCCGGGCCACCCTGCTGGAGCTCGGACCGCAGGAGCACGTGCTGCTGCTGGTCGTGCACCACATCGCCTCGGACGGCTGGTCGAACGCCCCGCTGATGCGGGACCTGGGGGCGGCGTACGCGGCCCGCGCCGACGGCAACGCCCCCGCCTGGGAGCCGCTGCCCGTGCAGTACGCCGACTACACCCTCTGGCAGCAGGAACTCCTCGCGGTCGACGGGGAGCGGCAGATCGGGTTCTGGCGCGAGGCGCTGGCCGGGCTCCCGGACGAGGTGTCGCTGCCCGCGGACCGGCCCCGGCCGGCGGTCGCCTCCTACCGCGGCGCCACCCACTCCGTCTCCTGCCCGGCCGAGGTGCACCAGGCGCTCACCGCCCTCGCCCGGGAGACCGGGACCACGTTCTTCATGGTGGCGCAGGCGGCCGTGGCCGCACTCCTCACCCGCTCCGGGGCCGGCACCGACATCGCGATCGGCTCGCCCGTCGCCGGGCGCGCCGACCAGGCCCTGGACGACCTGATCGGCTTCTTCGTCAACACGCTCGTCCTGCGCACCGACACCGGCGGCGACCCCACGTTCCGGGAACTCCTCCGGCGCGTCCGCGAGACCGACCTGGCGGCGTGGGCGCACCAGGACGTGCCCTTCGACCGGCTCGTCGAGGCCCTCAACCCCGAGCGGTCCGCCTCCCGCCACCCCCTCTTCCAGGTCGTGCTCACCGTCGCCGACGCCGTCAACCCGGCGCCCGCCCTGCCCGGGGTGCAGGCGCGGACGGACCAGCTTCCGCTGGGCACCGCCAAGTTCGACCTCACGGTGAACTTCCACGAACACCGGACCCCCGACGGCCGCCCCGGCGGGCTCGGCATCACCGTCGAGTACGCCACCGACCTCTACGACGCCCGCACCGTGCAGGCCGCCGCCGAGCGCCTCGCCCGGATCCTCGGCGCGGCCGTCGCCGACCCCGAGGCCCCCATCGGCCGGATCGACCTGCTCACGGAGGCCGAGCGCAGCGAACTCCTCGTCGCGTACAACAGCACGGGGTCCCGCCTGCCCGTCGGCTCCCTGCCGGAGCTGTTCGCGGCGCAGGCGGCCCGCACACCCGACGCCGTCGCCCTCGTCTGCGGGGACACCGAGCTGACCTACCGCCAACTCCTGACGGCGGCCGACGCCATGGCGTACCGCCTCACAGGACTGGGCGTCACGCCCGGCGACGCGGTGGGCCTGTTCCTGAACCGCTCCCTGGAGTACGTCGTCGCCATGCTGGGCGTCCTGAAGGCGGGCGGCACGTACGTCCCCCTGGACGCGCGCCAGCCGCAGGAGCGGCTCGCCTGGATCCTCCGGGACACGGGGGCCGCCCTCCTGCTCACCGACCCGGCCGCCGGAGCACCGGCCGCCGGCTTCGCCGCCGGGCTGGACGTCCTGCCCGTCCCGACCGTCGCGGAACTGCTGCAGAGCGACGCCCCGGGGACGACGGTCGCCGTCCCGCCCGACCAGGCGGCGTACGTGATGTACACGTCGGGGTCGAGCGGGACGCCGAAGGGTGTGGTGAACACGCACCGGAACGTGGTGGAGCTGGCGCTGGATCCGTGGTGGGCGAGTGGGCGTCACCGTCGGGTGTTGGCGTATTCGCCGTTGGCGTTCGACTCGTCGACGTACGAGCTGTGGGTTCCGTTGTTGAGCGGTGGTCTTGCGGTGGTCCTGCCCGCGGTGAAGGTCGACCTCGGGGAGGTGGGTGAGGCGATCGTCCGGCACGGCGTGACGGCGGCGTACTTCACGACGGCGCTGTTCGATGCGATGGCGCAGGAGTCGATGGAGAGTCTGGGTCGGTTGGAGGAGATCTGGACGGGCGGTGACGTGCTGTCCGGGACGGCGCTGCGGGCGGTGCTGGAGCAGTGCCCGGACACGACGGTGGTGCACGCCTACGGTCCGACCGAGGCGACGGTCTTCTGCAGCTACCAGGCGTTCACGGCGGACGTGCGGCAGGTCGAGCGCCTCCATCTGGGCATCCCGATGGCCAACACCGCGATGTACGTCCTCGACGACCGGCTGCAGCCCGCGGTGCCGGGTGTCACCGGTGAGCTCTACGTCGCGGGGTCGCACCTCGCGGAGGGCTACCTCGGCCGCCCGGCCCTCACCGCCGAGCGCTTCGTCGCGGATCCGTTCGGGCCGGCGGGCAGCCGGATGTACCGGACGGGTGACCTGGCCCGGTGGAACGTCCACGGGGAGATCGAGTTCCTCGGCCGCGCCGACCAGCAGGTCAAGCTCCGCGGTTTCCGCATCGAGCTCGGCGAGATCGAGACGGTGCTGCTCGCGGACCCGTCCGTCGCCCGGGCCGCCGTCGTCGTCCGCGAGGACCGGCCCGGCGACAAGCGGCTCGTCGCCTACCTCGTCCCCGCCGACGGGTGCGGGATCGACCCGGACGGGCTGCGCCGGTACGCCGGATCGGCGCTGGCGGAGTACATGCTGCCGGCCGCGTTCGTCGCACTGGAGGCCCTCCCTCTGACGGCCAACGGCAAGCTCGACCGGCGGGCCCTGCCCGCCCCGACGCTGCCCGGCAGCACGGAAGGCAGCCGTGCCCCGCGGACGCCCGCCGAGGAGGTGCTCTGCACCCTGTTCGCCGAGGCCCTGGGCCTGCCCGCCGTCTCCGTCGACGACGACTTCTTCCGCCTCGGCGGACACTCCCTCCTCGCCACCCGGCTCGTGGCCAAGGTGCGCGACGCCTTCGGGGCGCAGGTACTGGTCCGGGACCTCTTCCAACACCCGACGGTCGCGGCCCTCGCCGAGCGCATCGCGGCCGACCAGGGGGCGGGCACCCGCCCCGCCCTGGTCGCCGCGGCCCGGCCGGAGCGCATGCCGTTGTCCGCGGCCCAGCAGCGGTTGTGGTTCCTCGACCAGCTGGAGGGCCCGTCGGCGACGTACAACATCCCGATGGCCGTCAGGCTGACCGGCTCCCTCGACCACGACGCACTGCGCGGGGCCCTCGCCGATGTGGTGGGCCGGCACGAGGCGCTGCGGACGGTGTTCCCCGCCGCGGACGGCACCCCGTACCAGAAGGTGCTTCCGGCGGAGCAGGTCGACGTCGCGCTGCCCGTGCTCCCGGCGGTCGAGGGCACCCTCCGGTCGACGACGGCCGCCCTGGCCGGGGCCGTCTTCGACCTCTCCCGCGAACTGCCCGTCCGGGCCACCCTGCTGGAGCTCGGACCGCAGGAGCACGTGCTGCTGCTGGTCGTGCACCACATCGCCTCGGACGGCTGGTCGAACGCCCCGCTGATGCGGGACCTGGGGGCGGCGTACGCGGCCCGCGCCGACGGCAACGCCCCCGCCTGGGAGCCGCTGCCCGTGCAGTACGCCGACTACACCCTCTGGCAGCGGGAGCTGCTCGGTGACGCGGACGCCCCCGGCAGTGTGCTGGCGTCGCAGCTCGACCACTGGAAGGCGGCGCTGGCCGGGCTTCCGGACGAGGTGTCGCTGCCCGCGGACCGGCCCCGGCCGGCGGTCGCCTCCTACCGCGGCGCCACCCACTCCGTCTCCTGCCCGGCCGAGGTGCACCAGGCGCTCACCGCCCTCGCCCGGGAGACCGGCACGACGTTCTTCATGGTGGCGCAGGCGGCCGTGGCCGTCCTGCTCACCCGCTCCGGGGCCGGCACCGACATCGCGATCGGCTCGCCCGTCGCCGGGCGCGCCGACCAGGCCCTGGACGACCTGATCGGCTTCTTCGTCAACACGCTCGTCCTGCGCACCGACACCGGCGGCGATCCGACGTTCCGGGAACTCCTCCGGCGCGTCCGCGAGACCGACCTGGCGGCGTGGGCGCACCAGGACGTGCCCTTCGACCGGCTCGTCGAGGCCCTCAACCCCGAGCGGTCCGCCTCCCGCCACCCCCTGGCCCAGGTCATGCTCTCGGTCACGGACGCGGGCGTGCCCGTTCCGGACCTGCCGGGTCTGACCGCCGAGTCGGAGTTCATACCGCTGGCGATCGCCAAGTTCGACCTCACCTTCACCTTCCGGGAGCACCACGGCCCGACCGGCGGTCCCGTCGGCTTCGACGTGCACGCGGAGTACGCCACCGACCTCTACGACGCCCGTACCGTGGAGGCCGCCCTGGCCCGCCTGGTCCGGCTGCTAGGGGCGGCCGCCGCCGCCCCGGACCTGCCCGCCGGCGAGCTCGACATGCTGGGCGACGAGGAACGCCGGCGGCTGCTCGACACCTGGAACGGCGCCCGCACCCCCCGCACCGGCACCTCCCTGCCCGGGGCGTTCGCCGCGCAGGCCGCCCGCACCCCGGACGCCCAGGCCCTCGTGACGGGAGAACGGAGCCTCACCTACGCCGAGTTGGACGCCTGCGCCGACCGGCTGGCCCACCGGCTCCGCGACGCGGGTGTCCGCCCGGGGGACCCCGTGGTCCTCTACAACGAACGCTCCCCGGAGGCCGTCGTCGCGACCCTCGCGGTCGTGAAGGCCGGCGCGGTCTACGTCCCGTTGGACGTCCGCTACCCCACCGACCGCATCAACCTGATCATCCGGGAGTCGAAGGCCGGAGTCTTCCTCACCGACCGCCCCCTCACGGCGCTGGACCTCCCCGAGCACGCCCGCACGATCCCGGTCGCCGGCGCGGCCGACATCGCCGACGGCACGGACGGCACGGACGCCGCGGGCGGCACGGTCGGCCGGTCCGGCCCGCTGCCCGCCGTCCACCCCGACCAGCCCGCCTACGCGATGTTCACCTCCGGCTCGACCGGAGTCCCCAAGGGCGTCGCGGTCACCCACCGCAACATCACCGACCTGGCCGCCGACGCGCCGTTCCCGCCCGCATCGCGCGCCCGCATGCTGCTGCACTCACCGATGGCCTTCGACGCGTCGACGTTCGAACTGTGGATGCCCCTGCTGGCCGGCGGCACCCTCGTCATCGCGCCGCCCGGACTGCTCGACGCGACCGCGCTGGGCCGGGTGCTCTCGGAAGGACGGGTCACCGGACTCGTCCTCGCGGCAGGACTGCTGCAGATGGTGGCCGAGGAGGAGCCGGAGGCCCTCGCCGGCGTACGGACCGTGCTGACCGGCGGCGACGTGGTGTCGGTGGAGGCGGTCCGACGCATCCAGGAGCACTGCCCCGACACCACCGTGCTCAACGGCTACGGCCCCACCGAGGCCACCGTCATGGCCGCCGCGCACGCGGTCCGCAGGCCCCTCGACTACCCGGGCGCCCTGCCGATCGGCACCGCACTGGACAACACCCGGCTGTACGTCCTGGACGACGCCATGCGCCTCGTACCACCCCTGACCCCGGGCGAGCTCTACCTGGCGGGCGCCGGCCTCGCCGCCGGCTACCTCAACCGCCCCGCACTCACCGCCGAACGGTTCACCGCCGACCCCTACGGCCCGCCCGGCAGCCGCATGTACCGCACCGGAGACCTCGCCCGCTGGAACCACCGCGGGGAGATCGAGTTCCTCGGCCGTGCCGACCAGCAGGTCAAACTCCGCGGCTTCCGCATCGAACCCGGCGAGGTCGAGACGGTCCTGTGCCGGCACGCCTCGGTCGCGCAGGCGGCGGTGGTCCTCGGCGAGGTCCGGCCCGGCGACAAGTGCCTCATCGGCTACGTGACCCCGGCCGAAGGGGCCCGCGTCGACGTCGCCGGGCTGCGCGCGCACGCCTCCGCGGCCCTCCCCGACTACATGGCCCCGACGGCCTACGTCGTCCTGGACGCCCTGCCGTGGACCGCGAACGGCAAACTCGACCGCCGGGCACTCCCGGCGCCGGAACCGTCCGACGAGGACACCGGCCAGGGCCGGCCGCCCCGCAGTCCCGGCGAGGCCAAGCTCTGCGACCTCTTCGCGGAAGCACTCGGCCGCCCCGCGGTGTCCATCGACGACAACTTCTTCCACCTGGGCGGGCACTCCCTGCTCGCCACCCGGCTCGTACGCCGGATCAACAGCGTCATGGGAGCCGGCCTCGCGGTCGGCACCCTCTTCGAGAACCCGACAGTGGCCACCCTGGTCGACAAGGTCGACGGCGCCGGCGGCGCCCGACCCAAGCTTCGGCCGATGCGCCGGATGGGAGCAGCCAAGTGATCCCCTTGTCCCACGCCCAGCAGCGGCTCTGGTTCCTGGACCAGATGGAGGGGCCGTCGGCGACGTACAACATCTCCCTGGCGATACGGCTGACCGGCCACCTCGACCGCAGCGCACTGCACGGCGCACTGGCCGATGTCGTCGGCCGGCACGAGGCGCTGCGGACGGTGTTCCCCGCCGTGGACGGCACCCCGCACCAGCAGGTCCTGGCAGCGCACGAGACCGACCTCGCGCTGCCCGTGCTCCCGGCGACCGAGGACACCCTCCAGGCCACCCTGGCCGAGCTGGCCGGGGCCGCCTTCGACCTCTCCGGCGAACTGCCCGTCCGGGCCGCCCTGCTGGAGCTCGGACCGCAGGAGCACGTGCTGCTGCTGGTCATGCACCACATCGCCTCGGACGGCGGTTCCAACACCCCGCTGATGCGCGACCTGGGCACCGCCTACGCCGCCCGCAGCAAGGGCGGTGCGCCCGACTGGGAGCCCCTGGAGATCCAGTACGCCGACTACACGCTGTGGCAGCGCGAGGTGCTCGGCGACGCCGACGACCCGGACAGCGTGCTGGCGGCACAACTGGACTTCTGGAAGGCGGCGCTGGCCGACGCCCCGGACGAGGTGTCGCTGCCCGCGGACCGGCCGCGGCCGGTGGTCGCCTCGTTCCGCGGAGCGACCCACTCCGTCTCCTGCCCGGCCGAGGTGCACGAGGCGCTGGCCGCCCTGGCGCGCGAGACGGGGACGACGTTCTTCATGGTGGCGCAGGCGGCCGTGGCCGCACTCCTCACCCGTTCCGGGGCCGGTACGGACATCGCGATCGGCTCGCCCGTCACGGGGCGGGCGGACGAGGCCCTGGACGACCTGATCGGCTTCTTCGTCAACACGCTCGTCCTGCGCACCGACACCGGGGGCGATCCGACGTTCCGGGAACTCCTCCGGCGCGTCCGTGACACCGACCTGGCGGCGTGGGCGAACGAGGACGTGCCCTTCGACCGGCTCGTCGAGGCGCTCAACCCGGAGCGGTCGGCCTCCCGCCACCCCCTCTTCCAGGTCATGCTGACCGTCGGCCAGTCCCTCGGCGGCGGACCCGAACTGGGCGATCTGCGCACCGAGTTCGTCCTGCCGGAGCTGCGCATCGCCAAGTTCGACCTGACCTTCGGCTTCGAGGAGCACCGCACCGCGGACGGTCGGCCCGCGGGCTTCGACGTCACCGTCGAGTACGCCACCGACCTCTACGACGCCGGCACCGTGCAGGCTGCCGTCGAGCGGCTGGTGCGACTGCTCGGGGCGGCGGCTGCCGCACCCGACCTGCCCGCCGGTGAACTCGCAGTGCTGGGGGACGAGGAGCGCGGGCTGCTCGAAGCCTGGGCGGGCCCGGAGACGACGGCTCCGCTGCTGTCGCTGGACCAGCTGTTCACGGGTGTGGCGGCTGCGGTTCCGGATGCGGTGGCGTTGGTGTTCGAGGAGCAGCGGATCACGTATGCGGAGCTGGACGTGTGGTCCAACCGGCTGGCGCGGTACCTCGCTGCGGAGGGGGTGCGGCCCGGCAGTCTGGTCGCGGTCCATCTGGAGCGTTCGCCGGTGCTGGTCGCTGCGCTGCTCGCGGTGTTGAAGGCGGGGGCCGGTTACACGCTTTTGGATGCGCAGTTCCCGGCGGACCGGTTGGGCGGGGTCGTGGCGCAGACCGATCCCGTTGTGCTCGTCACGCAGTCGCACCTTCCGCTGTTGGAGTCGGGTGCCGCGCGGGTCGTGGACGTCACCGCGCGGGCGGCTGCGATCGGTGCCACGTCCGGGGCGGCGGTCGAGACGTGCGGGCATCCCGAGGGCATCGCGTGCGTGATGTTCACCTCCGGGTCCACTGGTACTCCGAAGGGTGTTGCGGCTTCTCACCGGGCGCTGTCGTCCACGTTCCTGGGGCCGGACTACCTGCACTTCGGGCCGCAGCAGAGCTATTTGCAGTGCTCGCCGATCTCGTGGGACGCCTTCGCGTTGGAGGTGTTCGGGCCGCTGCTGCACGGTGGCACGTGCGTGTTGCAGCCGGGGCAGCACACGGACCCGCATCAGATCGCCGAGCTGGTCGAGGAGCACGGGATCACGACCTTGCAGATGTCGGCGAGCCTGTTCAACCACATGCTCGACGAGCACCCGCACGTGTTCGGCACCGTCCGCGAAGCCATGACCGCGGGCGAAGCGGCCTCGCCGACCCACACGAGCCGTGTCCTGGAGGACCATCCCGGCCTGCACCTGGTCAACGGTTACGGTCCGGCCGAGAGCATGGGGTTCACCACCACGTTCACGCTGACCGGGGCGGCTCCGGGGGTGAGCGTGCCCGTCGGGCGGCCGGTGGCGGGCAAGCACGCGTACGTGCTCGGGCCGAATCTCGAACTGCTGCCTCCGAACGCCCCCGGCGAGTTGTACCTGGCCGGTCACGGCCTGGCGCACGGGTACATCGGCCGCCCGGCCCTGACCGCGGAGCGTTTCACGGCGAACCCGTACGGTCCGGCCGGCAGCCGCATGTACCGCACCGGTGACCTGGCCCGCTGGAACCGCGACGGCCACCTCGAATACCTCGGCCGCGCCGACCAGCAGCTCAAGCTCCGCGGCTTCCGCATCGAACCCGGCGAGATCGAGACGGTCCTGTGCCGGCACGCCTCGGTGGCGCAGGCGGCGGTGGTCCTGGGCGAGGCCAGGCCGGGTGAGAAGTGCCTGATCGGCTACGTGACGCCGGTCGAAGGGGCCCGCGTCGACGTCGCCGGGCTGCGCGCGCACGCCTCCGCGGTCCTGCCCGACTACATGGTGCCGGCGGCGTACGTCGTCCTGGACGCCCTGCCGCTGACGGTCAACGGCAAGCTCGACCGCCGGGCGCTGCCGCAGCCGGACTTCGACCACCTCGCCGCGTCCGGCCGAGCGCCCCGCAACCCGGCCGAGGAAATCCTCTGCAGCCTCTACGCCGACACCCTCCACCTGCCCGCCGCGACCATCGACGACAACTTCTTCCACCGCGGCGGCCACTCCCTCCTCGCCACCCGGCTCATTTCCAAGGTGCGGGACGCCTTCGGGGTGCGGCTGCTGGTACGGGACGTGTTCCAGTACCCGACGGTGGCGGCGCTGGCCGAGCGCATCGCGGCCGGCCACGGCGACGTCGCCCGTCCTGCGCTGGTGGCGGGGGAGCGGCCGGAGCGCCTGCCGCTGTCGCCGGCGCAGCAGCGGTTGTGGTTCCTGGACCAGCTGGAGGGGCCGTCGGCGACGTACAACATCCCGATGGCCGTACGGCTGACCGGGCCCCTGGACGCGGGCGCACTGCGTGCTGCTCTGGCCGATGTCGTCGGACGGCACGAGGTCCTGCGTACGCGGTATCCGGTCGAGGAGGGCGAGCCCTGTCAGCAGGTGGTCCCCGCCGACACGGCCGAGGTCGCCCTCTCCGTGCTCGGTGCCACCGAGGAGACCCTCGCGGCGGCGGTCACCGAGCACGCGGGCGAGCCGTTCGCCCTGGACCGCGAACTGCCCCTGCGGGGTGTGCTGTTCGAGCTGGGGGTGCAGGAGCACGTGCTGCTGCTGGTCGTGCACCACATCGCCTCGGACGGCTGGTCGAACGCCCCGCTGATGCGGGACCTGGGGGCGGCGTACGCGGCCCGCGCCGACGGCAACGCCCCCGCCTGGGAGCCGCTGCCCGTGCAGTACGCCGACTACACCCTCTGGCAGCGGGAGCTGCTCGGTGACGCGGACGCCCCCGGCAGTGTGCTGGCGTCGCAGCTCGACCACTGGAAGGCGGCGCTGGCCGGGCTTCCGGACGAGGTGTCGCTGGCCGCGGACCGGCCCCGGCCGGCGGTCGCCTCCTACCGCGGCGCCACCCACTCCGTCTCCTGCCCGGCCGAGGTGCACCAGGCGCTCACCGGCCTCGCCCGGGAGACCGGGACCACGTTCTTCATGGTGGCGCAGGCGGCCGTGGCCGTCCTGCTCACCCGCTCCGGGGCCGGCACCGACATCGCGATCGGCTCGCCCGTCGCCGGGCGCGCCGACCAGGCCCTGGACGACCTGATCGGCTTCTTCGTCAACACGCTCGTCCTGCGCACCGACACCGGCGGCGACCCCACGTTCCGGGAACTCCTCCGGCGCGTCCGCGAGACCGACCTGGCGGCGTGGGCGCACCAGGACGTGCCCTTCGACCGGCTCGTCGAGGCCCTCAACCCCGAGCGGTCCGCCTCACGCCACCCCCTCTTCCAGGTCATGCTCACCGTCGGCCAGTCCCTCGGTGACGGTCCTGCGCTCGGCGGCCTCGACACGGCCCACGTGATCCCCGAGCTGCGCATCGCCAAGTTCGACCTGACCTTCGGCTTCGAGGAGCACCACACCGCGGACGGTCGGCCCGCGGGCTTCGACGTCACCGTCGAGTACGCCACCGACCTCTACGACGCCGGCACCGTGCAGGCCGCTGCCGAGCGGCTGCTGAGGATCCTCGGCGCGGCGGTCGCGTCGCCGGACGTCCCCACGAGCGCACTCGCAGTGCTGGGGGACGAGGAGCGCGGGCTGCTCGAAGCCTGGGCGGGCCCGGAGACGACGGCTCCGCTGCTGTCGCTGGACCAGCTGTTCACGGGTGTGGCGGCTGCGGTTCCGGATGCGGTGGCGTTGGTGTTCGAGGAGCAGCGGATCACGTATGCGGAGCTGGACGTGTGGTCCAACCGGCTGGCGCGGTACCTCGCTGCGGAGGGGGTGCGGCCCGGCAGTCTGGTCGCGGTCCATCTGGAGCGTTCGCCGGTGCTGGTCGCTGCGCTGCTCGCGGTGTTGAAGGCGGGGGCCGGTTACACGCTTTTGGATGCGCAGTTCCCGGCGGACCGGTTGGGCGGGGTCGTGGCGCAGACCGATCCCGTTGTGCTCGTCACGCAGTCGCACCTTCCGCTGTTGGAGTCGGGTGCCGCGCGGGTCGTGGACGTCACCGCGCGGGCGGCCGCGATCGGTGCCACGTCCGGGGCGGCGGTCGAGACGTGCGGGCATCCCGAGGGCATCGCGTGCGTGATGTTCACCTCCGGGTCCACTGGTACTCCGAAGGGTGTTGCGGCTTCTCACCGGGCGCTGTCGTCCACGTTCCTGGGGCCGGACTACCTGCACTTCGGGCCGCAGCAGAGCTATTTGCAGTGCTCGCCGATCTCGTGGGACGCCTTCGCGTTGGAGGTGTTCGGGCCGCTGCTGCACGGCGGCACGTGCGTGTTGCAGCCGGGGCAGCACACGGACCCGCATCAGATCGCCGAGCTGGTCGAGGAGCACGGGATCACGACCTTGCAGATGTCGGCGAGCCTGTTCAACCACATGCTCGACGAGCACCCGCAGGTGTTCGGCACCGTCCGCGAAGCCATGACCGCCGGCGAAGCGGCCTCGCCCACGCACACCACCAGGGCGCTGTCCGCGCACCCCGGCCTGCACCTGGTCAACGGTTACGGTCCGGCCGAGAGCATGGGGTTCACCACCACGTTCACGCTGACCGGGGCGGCTCCGGGGGTGAGCGTGCCCGTCGGGCGGCCGGTGGCGGGCAAGCACGCGTACGTGCTCGGGCCGAATCTCGAACTGCTGCCTCCGAACGCCCCCGGCGAGTTGTACCTGGCCGGGCACGGCCTGGCGCACGGGTACATCGGCCGCCCGGCCCTGACCGCGGAGCGTTTCACGGCGAACCCGTACGGTCCGGCCGGCAGCCGCATGTACCGCACCGGTGACCTGGCCCGCTGGAACCGCGACGGCCACCTCGAATACCTCGGCCGCGCCGACCAGCAGGTCAAACTCCGCGGCTTCCGCATCGAACCCGGTGAGATCGAGACCGTGCTCCTGGCCGACCCGGCCGTCGCCCAGGCCGCGGTGACCGTCCGCGAGGACCGGCCCGGGGACAAGCGGCTCGTCGCCTACCTCGTCCCCGCCGCCGGCCGATCCATCGACATGGAGCACGTGCGCCGCCACACCGCGGCGTCCCTCCCCGAGTACATGCTGCCGTCCGCGTACGTCGCGCTGGAGGCGCTGCCCCTCACCACCAACGGCAAGCTCGACCGCCGGGCGCTGCCCGCCCCGGACCCGCACCACCACCCCACCACCGGCCGAGCGCCCCGCAACCCGGCCGAGGAGATCCTCTGCAGCCTCTACGCCGACACCCTCCACCTGCCCGCCGCGACCATAGACGACAACTTCTTCCACCGCGGCGGCCACTCCCTCCTCGCCACCCGGCTGATCGGTCGGATCCGCAGCATCTGGGACACGAAGCTGACCATTCGGGACCTCTTCCAGCACCCGACGCCCGCACTGCTCGCCGAGCGCATCGCCCTCGGCTCGGGCGGCAACGCCAACCCGTTCGACGCCGTCCTGCCCATCCGGGCGGCGGCAGCGGGCCCGGCAGGCGCGGCACCGCTGTTCTGCATCCACCCCGTCTCCGGCATCAGCTGGGGGTACGCCGGCCTGCTCCGCCACATCGGCGAGGACAGGCCGATCATCGGACTGCAGGCGCGGCTCCTGACCGAGCCGCACCACCGGCCCGCCTCCGTGCCGGAGATGGCGGACGACTACCTCGCGTCGATCCGCACCGTCCAGCCGCACGGCCCGTACCACCTGCTGGGCTGGTCCTTCGGCGGCATCGTCGCCCACGAGGTCGCCACGCGGCTGGAGCAGCTCGGCGAGGAGGTGGCCCTGCTCGCCCTGCTCGACGCCTACCCCCTGCCCGACGGCTTCGAGCCGCGGCCCACGACCGGAACGGACGTCCTCCACGGCCTGCTGGGCGAAGCGGCGGCCGACACGCCCCTGCGGTGCGCCGACGGCCCGCCGGACGTCCGGGAGATCGCCCGGCTCGTGCACGGCCGGGCCCCGGGGCTGGGCGAGCTCGACGGACCCCAGGCCGCCGCGGTCGTCGAAGCGACGGTCGCCAACCTGGACGTCCGCCTGCGCCACGTGCCGGAACGGCCGTTCGGAGGGGACGTGCTCTTCTTCAACGCCACCGGCACGCCCGCACCACTCGGCGCCGCCGCGGCCTGGGCCCCGTACGTCCACGGCCGGATCGAAGAGGTCGACGTCGACTGCCAGCACGCCGAGATGACCGACCCCGGCCCGCTGCGCGCCATAGGCGCCGTACTGGACCGGCGGCTGCGACCCGCCCGGCGGTAGCGCCGGGCCTCGACCGGACGGTCCACCGTCCCCGCGCGGACCGGGCCCGCGCGGGGACTGCCCGCAAACTGCCGCCCGGGCCACCGGGCGGCGCCGGACGCCTCTCCTAACGTGAACGTGTCCGAACGGCCGGCCGGCACCCAAGCAGCGGTCCGGCCCCCAGAGGAAGCAAGGGACATGGTGGATCATTCCGGCTGGCGCCTCGGCATCGCGTCGTCTCCCATACACCACGGCGAGATCCTGCAGGGCGTCTTCCCGCACGAGGGCGGCCTCATCAGGGGGCTGGTGACGCTCCCCTGCACCCTCTACAAGGCGCACGCGACGTTCATGCCCGCGCCCGGCTCCGAACTGACGGTCTCCCCCGCCTGGAAGACCAAGGCGCTGCGCGCGGCCGAACTCACCATCGCCGCCCTGGCCCCGGCCGGCGGCCGTCCCGTGGGCGGGCACCTCGAACTCTCCAGCGACGTACCGCTGTGCCGCGGATTCGGCTCCTCGACCAGCGACGTCCTGGCAGCCATCTGGGCGGTCAAGGACGCCTTCACCGGCTCGCTCCCGCCCGAGGAGGTGGCCCGGCTCGCCGTACAGGCCGAACTGGCCTCCGACTCACTGATGTTCGAGGAGAGCTCGGTGCTGTTCGCGCAGCGCGAGGGCCAGGTCATCGAGGACTTCGGCTACCGCATGCCACCGCTGCGGGTCCTCGGCTTCGGCTCCCGGCCGCACGCCGACGGGCAGGGCGTCGACACCCTCGCCTTCCCGCCGGCCCGCTACGACGACGCCGAGACCAGGAGCTTCGCCGAACTCCAGGCCCAGCTCCGGGAAGCCATCCAGACCAAGGACGTGGCCCTCGTCGGCGCCGTGGCCACCGCCAGCACCGAGATCAACCAGCGGCACCTGCCGATACCCGGACTCGACCGGATCCGGCAGATCGTCCGCGAGACCGGCGCCGTGGGCGTCCAGGCAGCCCACAGCGGAGACATCGCCGGGATCCTCTTCGACCGCGACGACCCCGACGTCGGGGCGCGCACCGAACACGCACAAGACCTCCTGCACGGCACGGGCATCCACGAACAGTGGATCTTCACGACGGGTGACTGACCAACATGACGACGACCATGGTCGCGGGTGCCTCGAAGCTGCACTCGTCTGTAGTGGAAGCCACCGAGCTCCCGCGCATCATCCAACTGACCGACAACCTCTACGGGGCCGCCTTCAGCCTGATGAAGCTGCTGCCCGCCCGCTACATCCTCGACCGGGCCGAGGCCGCCGGCACCCTCACGCCCGGCACCCCGGTCATCGAGACCTCGTCCGGCACCTTCGCCCTCGGCCTCGCCATGGTGTGCCGGCTGCGCGGCTACCCCCTCACCATCGTCGGCGACTCGGCGATCGACCGCGAGCTGTACACCCGGCTGACGATGCTCGGCGCGACCGTCGAGATCGTCGAGGACACCGGGCAGCCCGGCGGCATCCAGGGCGCCCGCCTCGCCCGGGTGGAGGAACTGCGCAGGCTCCGACCGGACAGCTTCGTACCGGGCCAGTACGACAACCCCGACAACCCGGCCGCGTACGGCACCGTCGCCGACCTGATCGGCACCACCGTCGGCCCCGTCGACTGCCTCGTCGGCCCCGTCGGCTCCGGCGGCTCCACCGGGGGCCTGGCGGCGGCCCTGCGGATGTCCGACCCCGCCCTCCACCTCGTCGGAGTCGACACCCACGGCTCGATCATCTTCGGCACCCCGGACAGCTCCCGCATGCTGCGCGGCCTCGGCAGCAGCATCCACCCCGGCAACGTGCGCCACACCGCCTACGACGAGGTGCACTGGGTCACCGCACCCGAGGCGTTCCACGCCACGCACGACCTGTTCCGCACACACGGCCTGTTCATGGGCCCCACGAGCGGCGCCTCCTTCCAGGTCGCCGCCTGGTGGGCACAGCACAACCCGAACAGCAAGGTCGTGATGGTGCTCCCCGACGAGGGCTACCGCTACCAGTCCACCGTCTACAGCGAGACCTGGCTGCGCGAGCAGGGCATCACACCGGCCGCCAACCCCGCCGGCCCCGTCCTCGTCGACCACCCCCTGGACGCGGCGCCGGCCTGGTCCCGACTGCTGTGGGCCCGGCGCCGCTTCGACGACGTGATGGTCCCCGGAGCGGGCGCATGACCGGCCGGCAGCTGCTCCTGATCGAGTCCAACACCACCGGCACGGGACGCCAGTTCGCGCAACGCGCCGCCGAGGCCGGCCTCCGGCCGGTCCTGCTCGCCGCGGACCCCGGACGCTACCCGTACGCCGCCGAGGACGGGCTGCCCACCGTCACCGTGGACACCGCCGATCCCGCAGCCCTGTGGCGGGCGGTCCGCGAACTGGCCCGGACCGCCCCCGTCGCCGGGGTGCTGTCCAGCTCCGAGTACTTCGTCGCCACCGCCGCCGAGGTCGCGGACCGGCTCGGCCTGCCCGGGCCGTCCGCCGAAGCGGTGCGCGCCTGCCGCGACAAGGCGCGCCAACGCCGGCTCCTCGACGACGCCGGGGTGCCCGTGCCCGGCTACAAGGACGTCGGCGGGGTGCAGCAGGCGGTGGCCGTCGCCTCCGTCCTCGGACTGCCCGTGGTCGTCAAACCGGTGCAGGGCTCCGGCAGCCTGGGCGTACGGCTGTGCACGACACTCCGGCAGGTCGCCGACCACGCCGGCGAGCTGCTCGCCGCCGGCGTGAACGAGCGGGGACTCGCCGCCCCGTCGCGGATCCTCGTCGAGTCCTACCTGTCGGGCCGGGAGTTCTCGGTCGAGGTGGTCGGGCGCCGGGCCGTCGCGGTGGTCGCCAAGCACGTCGGCCCGCCGCCGGTGTTCGTCGAGACCGGCCACGACCTGCCCGCCGCCCTGCCGGCCGAGCAGCACGAGGCCCTGACCGCATGCGCGGAGCACGCCGTACGGGCGCTCGGTCTCGGCTGGGGCGCGGCCCACGTGGAGCTGCGGCTGGACCGCGGCACGCCCCGGGTGATCGAGGTCAACCCGCGGCTGGCCGGCGGCATGATCCCCGAGCTGGTGCGGCACGCCTACGGCATCGACCTGGTCGCCGCCCAGGTGCGGGCGGCCGTCGGCGAGCCGGTCGAACCGGAACGGTCCGGGGAGGCCGGCGCCTCCATCCGTTTCCTGACCGCCGACGCCGACGGGGTCCTCGGCACCGCGGAGGCCACCGGCACCGCCGTGTCCCGGGCGCGCGCGATACCGGGAGTCGTGGACGCCGCCCTGTACCGCGCTCCGGGCAGCGCCGTCGCCCCGGCCGAGGACTTCCGCGGACGCCTGGGCCACGTCATCACCACCGCACCCGACGCCGACCGCTCGGCGGCGCTCGCCGACGAGGCGCTGGACCGGCTGGCAACGGCCCTGCTGCCCGCCCCGGCCGCAGCAGCCATCGAACCGGCGATCCTCAAGGAGGCCGCATGAGCACCACGGCTCCCGGCCCGCCCGCGGCTCCCGCCCCGCCGCCCGCGGCTCCCGCCGCCACCGGGGCGGCAGCCGGCTCCGCCGGAGCGGACACCGGTCGGCTGCGCACCACCCTCCACGACGAGGCGCACCGCATCGTCTACGACCAGTACCTCCCGGACACCGGCCCGGACGGCCTCGGCCAGGAGCTGCACCTGATCAGCGAAGTGGACCGGGCCCACCTCGTCATGCTCGCCGAACGCGGCGTCGTCGACACCGCCCGCACCGCAGCCCTGCTGCGCACCATCACCGCCCTGCGCGCCGACGATTTCGCCGCCCTGCGCGGCATGCCCATGCCGCGCGGCGTGTACCTGGCCTACGAGGGCAGGCTCGTGGAACTGCTCGGCGAGCGGGTCGGCGGCGTCCTGCACACCGGTCGGTCCCGCAACGACCTCAACGCGACGACCGTACGCCTCAAAGCGCGCGCACCCTACGGCGAACTCCTCGACGGGACCGCCGCCCTGGCCCGCACCCTCCTCGATCGGGCCGCCGCCCACCGCGGCGTCACCATGCCCGCGTACACCCACGGACAGCCCGCCGTGCCCATCACCTACGGGCACTACCTGGCCGGAGTGGCCACCGCCGTACTGCGCGCCCTCGACGGGCTGCTCGACGCGGGCCGGGAACTCGACGTCAACCCCCTCGGCGCCGGAGCCGTCGGCGGGACCTCCGTCGCCATCGCCCCCGAGCGCACCGCCGAGCTGCTCGGCTTCACCGCCACGGCCCCGAACTCCGTCGACGCGGTCGCCTCCCGCGACTTCGTGCTGCGCCTGCTCGCCGCCTGCTCCGTCCTCGGCGTGACGACGGCCCGGGCCGCCCGCGACCTCGGCTGGTGGACCTCGGAGGAGTTCGGCCTGCTGCGGATGGCCGACGACCTGGTCGGCTCCAGCTCGATGATGCCCCAGAAACGCAACCCCTTCCTGCTGGAACACGTCCAGGGCCGGTCGACAGCCGCCGCGGGCGGCTTCACCGCCGCCGTCGCGGCGATGGCCACCGCCGGATTCACCAACGCCATCGCCGTCGGCGGCGAGGCCGTACGCCACCTCTGGCCCGGTCTGCGCAGCACGGCCGACGCGGTCACCCTGCTGCGGCTGGCGGTGGGCGGCGCTGAGCCGGAGCCCGAGCGCATGGCGCAGCGGGCCGTGGAGGGCTTCACCACGGCCACGTACCTCGCGGAACGCCTCGTCATGGACGGCATGCCGTTCCGGGAGGCCCACCACCTGGTCGGCGAGACCGTACTCGGCGCCCTGGAACAGGGCGTCTCCCTGACCGAGGCCGGTCGGGCCCGCCCCGAGGTCGCGGCCCTCGCGCCGACCGGGCCGGAAGCCGCCGCCTCCTGGCTGGACCCCGCCGACGTCGCCGCCGCCTGCGTCCACGGCGCCGGCCCCGGCGCGGCCTCGGCCGAGGCCGCCCTCGACCGGCTCGGCGCCGAACTGGACCGGCTGCAGGCCGAGGTGACCGCACGGCGGGAGCGCTGGGCGCGCGCCGCCGAGCAGCTCGCCGCGACGGTGCAGGGGATCGTGGAGTCCGCATGAACGCCGGCCGGAGCGCCCTGGTGCGCCAACACGACTTCGGGCTGCTGTGGTTCGGGGAGACCGTCAGCAGGTTCGGCAGCAGCATCTCCGCCGTCGCCATGCCGCTGGTCGCCGTGGTGACCCTGCAGGCCGGCACGATGTGGGTGAGCGTGCTCGCCGCCGCGGCCTGGCTGCCCTGGCTGCTGTTCGGGCTGTCGGCGGGAGCCTGGGTGGACCGGGTACGCCGCCGCCCGCTGATGATCGCGTGCAATCTCGGCTCGCTCGTCCTGCTCGCCTCCGTCCCCGTCGCCGCCTGGCTCGACGCCCTCACGCTGGCGCACCTGCTCGCCGTGGCGCTGCTGACCGGCTGCGCGAGCGTCCTGTTCTCCATCGCCTACCGGGTCTACCTGCCGTCGGTGGTGGCCAAGGAGGACCTGCCCGAAGCGAACGCGAAACTCCAGGGCAGCGAGTCCGTGGCGCAACTCGGCGGGCAGGGCGTCGGCGGTCTGCTGGCCCAGGCGTTCGGCGCCGTGACCGGGCTGCTGGCCAACGGCGCCACCTTCCTCGTGTCCACGCTCTGCCTGATCGCGATCCGGGACCGCGAACCCCACCCCGGGAAGCCCGCGGCGCCCACCCGGCTGCGCCACGAGATCCGGGAAGGCCTGCACCACACCCTGCGCGACCCCTACCTGCGCCTGCTCACCGCGTACGGGGCGGTCACCAACCTGCTGCTGACCGGCTGCCACGCCATCCTCACCGTCTTCCTCGTCCGCGAACTGGGCGTCGGCGAAGGCGCGGTGGGATGGCTGCTCGCCTCGGGCGGCGTCGGCGGACTCCTCGGAGCCCTCGTCGCCACCCCGACCGCCCGCCGCTTCGGCAGCGCACGCGGCATGCTGCTGTGCAAACTCGTCACCGCCCCGCTGGGACTGCTGATCCCGCTGGCCGGCGAAGGATGGCGGGTGACGCTCCTCGCCCTGGGCCTGGCCGGGCTGTCGGTGGGCGTGGTATGCGGCAGCGTCATCCAGGGCGCGTTCCGCCAGGCGTACTGCCCGCCCGAACTGCTCGGCCGCATCACGGCGAGCCACTCCGTCGCCAACTACGGCTCGGTGCCGGTCGGCGCGCTCCTCGGCGGCGCCCTCGGCACCGCCATCGGGCTCCGCCCGACCCTGTGGCTGCTCACCGCGGGGCTCGCCGTCAGCAGCCTGCTGCTGGTCGTACGTCCCCTGGGCGGCCGCCGCGACCTGCCGACGGCGCCGCCGACGACGGGGAGCGCGGGCGGAACGGACGGTCCGGCGGACGAACCGGACACGGCGCCCGGAACGGCGTCGGGAACAGGCGCGGGCCGGGCGGCGCGGACCGCGTACGCGGCGGAGGACCGCGACATGTGACGGGGACTCCCGCGAGGGAGCCGAGCACCACCGAGACAGAGGTCGGAAGCACCAGTGGACATCAAGGCGCAGGCTGAACGGCGTGACCGACCCGCACCCGGGTCCCCCGACCTGTGGCTGCTGCGGTTGTCCGACACCCCGGACTCCTTCGCGGACCCGGCCACCCTGGACCCCGCCGAACGCGGGCGGGCCGCGGCCCTCGCCCGGCCCGCGGACCGCATCCGCTTCACCGCGGCCCATGTCGCGCTGCGCGCCGTACTGGGTTCCTACCTGGGGGTCCCGCCGGCGGACGTCCGTTACGTGCGGGAGGAATGCCCCTGCTGCGGCGGCCCGCACGGCCGCCCGGCCCTCGACGGCTTCCCCGCCGACCTCCACTTCTCGCTGTCCCACCGGAGCGACCTGGTGCTGATCGGCGTGGCCGGCGCCCCGATCGGCGTGGACGTGGAGCTGGTGTGCGACGCCGCGGAGAGCGACGAACTCGCCCTGATGCTCCACCCCGACGAGCAGCAGGAGGCCCGGCGGCTGGACCCGGTCCCGCGCCCGCGCGCCATCGCCCGCCTGTGGACCCGCAAGGAGGCCTACCTCAAGGGACTCGGTACGGGCCTCGGCCGCGACCCGGCCACGGACTACATCGGCCTCGACACCACGGGCGGCCGCCGGTCCCGCGGCGACTGGCACTTCCTGGACGTCCCGGTGGACCGCGGCTACGTGGCCTCGGCGGCGGTCCGCGAACCCCTGGCCGCCGGCCCCCTGGCCCTGCACCGCCTGACCCGGGCGTAGCCGACCGGCTGCGCGCGGGCGGCGTGACCCCGGCCGGATGCCCACACGCCCGAGGGCCGCCGCCCCCACAGCGGGGACGGCGGCCCTCGGGCCTGCCGGGCGGATCACCGCCGTCGACGGCGTCCGCAGTTCACTTGTCGTCGGCGGCGTCCTTGTCCGCGTCGGACGCCGCCTGCTCGGCCGCGTCCAGCTTCTGCTGCATCTCCGCCACCTGCCCCGAGTCGGCTCCGCTCACGGACTGACCGGCGGGCGCGGACTCCGCACCGCCCCCGCATCCGGTGAGGAGCAGCGCTGCTCCGGCGGCCAGCGCCGCGAGGGCCGCGGCGCCGCGGCCCCGGGCGGTCACTTGTTCCCCTGGGCGGCGCACCAGGTGCTGACGGCCTTCAGGTCGGCCTGGCGCTTCTGCAGGGTCGCCGGCACGGCCTTGCGGGCGGTCAGGCGGTCGTTGAGGTAGGTGTACACCTCGGTGTGGCCGGCGGTCTTGGCCTCGGCGACGCGCTTCTCCAGCCGGGCGATCGACCCGACGACGGAGGCGTCCCCGTTGAGCCGGGTGAGGGCGGCGCCGACCCGGGCCTCGACCTTCGGCAGGCGCTTGCAGAGGGCCTTGGAGCCGTCGCCCTGCGGCGTGGACTTCGCCGACGGGGCGGCGGACGGAGCTCCGGCGTCGGCCTGCGCGGGCGAGGCGCCGAGCAGTGCGCCGGTCAGTACGACGGTGCCGAGCGCGGCAGCAGCGGTCCTGCGGTTGGTGAGCATGGCGGTTCCCCTTGGGTGTCGCTGTCGGTGCGAACGCGGCCGCCGCGAACGGGCGGTCCGGCCGGGCAGGACCGTAGGGACCGTTCTTGTGGTTTCTTTGTGACCGGCCGCCGCCCGCGGTCGAACGGCTCGACGGCTCAGCCGCCCGACGAGAACGACAGCCAGGCGCGCCGCGCCGGCACCCACGCAGCGGGTGGGTCCGGGACGGGCAGCGGAAGGCGTACGGAGAACCGCGCGCCGGTGCGACCGGTGCCGCCCGGGTCGTCGCCCGGCGCGTCCTCCACGGTGACGGTGCCGCCGTGCAGCGCCACCTGCTGCGCGACCAGCGTCAGCCCGAGCCCGGAGCCCGGACTGCCCGGCCGGTGGTGGAACCGCTGGAAGACCTCCTCCCGTTCGCCGGGCGGGACGCCGGGACCGGTGTCGTCGACGGTCAGGACGGCGCTGCCGCCCTCCGCGCGCAGCCGTACGGTGATCCGCGGCGGCTCCGGCGGCAGGTGGCCGTGGACGACGGCGTTGGCCAGCAGGTTGGCGAGCATGATCCGCAGCCCCGCCTCCCACCCGAAGACGCGCAGCTCGGCGGGGAGGTCGGCGGTGAGCCGCGCCCCCGGGTGGCGGCGGGCGGCCTCGCCGACCGCCGAGTCCACGAGCTCGCACAGGTCGACCGACCCGAACGAGGAGACGTCCACCAGGTCGCCCAGGGCCAGCATGCGCAGCGCCGTCAGGAGTTCGAGCAGCCGCGCGTGGTCGCCCTGCAGGTCCCGCACCACCTCCGCCCGGTCGTCGGCGGGCAGGTCGGGATGTGCGGCGAGGACGTCGAGGTCGGTCCGCATGCTCATCAGCGGCGTGCGCAGCTCGTGCGAGGCGGCCGAGGAGAAGGACCGGGCGGTGTCCAGTGCCCGCGCGGTCCTGGCCGCCTGTTCGTCGTAGCGGGCCAGCAGTGCGGCGATCGCCGCGGACAGCTCGTCCACCTCGGCCACGCCGACCGGCGCGGTCGCGAAGGCCGCCGCGCCCGCCGCCGGGTCGAGGGCGGCCGCCCGGCGGCTCAGCCGCCGTACGGAGGCGGTGGCGCGGCCCGCCAGCCCGTACGCCACCAGCCCGGAGACGGGCGCCGCCAGCACCGCGACCAGCAGGACGCGCCGGCGTACCGCCGCGAGCTGCGGGTCCGTCGCCGAGGCCGGGGCGAACAGCCACAGGGTGCCCGGCGCGGGCCCGGCCACCTGCACGCTGAGCACCCGCCAGGCGTGGCCCTTGGCCCGTACGGTGACAGGGCCGTCCGGGGTCCGCTCCGGCAGCTGCACCGCGTCGGCGGGCTGCGGCCCGCCCTCCAGCACGACCGACCCCTGCGCGTTGCGGACCCGGATCCCGGCGTCCATGACACCGCCGAGGACCTTGCGCTGCTGGTTCTGCTCCGCCTTCGGCCGGTCGTTGCGGTCGGCGTTCAGCAATGCCCTGACGTCCGGGAGCACCGCCGGGCCCCGCTCCTGCAGCCGGGCGTCCTGCTGCTGGCGCAGGTCCCGCTGGACGAGGCCGAGCAGCAGCAGTCCCGCGGCGAGCACGAGCACCGGTACGACCACGGTCACCGAGACGGCGACCCGGGTGGCGAGCTTCATGCGCCCCTCCGGCGGTCATCGGCGGTGGCGGTGCCTGTGGCGGTGGAGGCGGCCGTGGCCTCGGCGTCGGCCCGCAGGACGAAGCCCACCCCGCGCACCGTGTGGATCAGGCGCGGCCGCCCGCCCTCCTCCAGCTTCCGGCGCAGGTAGCTGACGAACGTGTCGACGGCGTCGGTGCGCACCTCGAAGTCGTAGCCCCACACCCGGTCGAGCAGCTGGTCCCGGGTGAGGACGATGCCGGCGTTGCGCACCAGCGTGGCCAGCAGCTCGAACTCCCGGCGCGTGAGGTGCACGGCGACCCCGTCGCGGTGCACCTCGCGCGTCGCCGGGTCGACCACCAGCGGCCCGGCCCGCAGCGGTGCGTCCGGACCGGGCTCGGCGGGCCCCGCCGGACGGCGGCGCAACAGCGCCCGCAGGCGCAGCACCAGTTCCTCCAGTGCGAACGGCTTGACCAGGTAGTCGTCCGCCCCGGCCTGCAACCCGGCGACCCGGTCGGCGAGCTCGTCGAGGGCCGACAGCATCAGCACGGGCGTCTCGTCACCCTGCGCCCGCAGGACCCGGCACACCTCGATACCGCTCAGCCCGGGCATCGACACGTCCAGCACGAAGACGTCGGGGCTCCGCTCGGCGTGGGTGGCGAGCGCCCCGGCCCCGTCCGCGGCGAGCAGCACGCTGAACCCGCTCAACCGCAGCCCGCGTTCCAGCGAGCGCCTGATGGCGGCGTCGTCGTCCGCCACCAGCACCACACCCCCGGCACCCGCACCGCCGGCCATCCGCCCCACCCCGCTCCCGATCCCGATCGCACGCGGCAACGGCATCGGGTCGCGCGCCCCGATCCCGTCCCCGGGTGTCCAGGGAGGATACGAGACGACACGAGACGCGGGCCCGAGCACAGTTGCGGAGTTCGGTCCCTTCAGTACCTGCCCGGCGCGGGGAAGCGGCCATGACCTGCGCACCTTGACAGGGACTGAACAGAAGGGACGGAACGGGGCGGGCGCCGCCCCGCCGCCCCGTGGAAGGCCCCGTCGGACTGAAGTGCGAGGCGCGCGCACCGTCTGGGATTCCCCGACGCCCGCTCCCACGTGGGCGGCAGCCGCCGAGTGGTCCGCGCCGCGGAGGGCGTACGGTGCGGGTGTGGCGATGGCAATGACAGTAGAGAACACGACACCACCCGGAACCGCGCTGCTGCTCGCGGCCGCCCCGGCCGGCAAGGGGCGGCTGATCGACGCCACCAGCGTGCTGCCCACCCTCGCCGCCGTGCCGACCGGCACCCTGACCCGCACCGCGGCCGCCGGGACCATCGTCGAGCTGGCCGACCCGACCGACCAGCAGACCGTCCTCACCCGCATCCGCGCCGCAGCCGCCGCACCCGGCCACCTCACCGTCTGCCTGGCCGGGCAGCTCCACCTCGACGCCCGACAGCGCCTGCTCCACGTCGCCCTGGCCCGGACGACACCGGCCGCCCTGCGCTACACCGCCCTGCCCTGGCAGTGGCTGGTGGGGGAGTTGAAGCCGCGCCGTCCCGGCACCACGACCGTGCTCGTGGACCTCGTCGCCGCCCCCGACGCCTGGCAGCAGATCCGTGCCTACGGCCTCGCCCTCGGCGTCGGCGCGACCCTGTACGGCCGTGTCTCCCCGCCGCCGCCCCGCCACCGCGTCGCGGAACCGGCCTATCTGAAGGCCGTCGCCGGCACCTGGCGCAGCGGCCTGAACCCGCCGCTCGCGGAGCTCCACGCCGAGGCCGCAGCCCGGGCGGGTGCCGACGGCTCGCTGTTCCTCGCCGTGGACGCCACACCGGCACCCCCCGCCACGGTCGACGAGGACCCGCTGCCGGCCGTCCTCGCCGCGGCCCACGCCGGGCAGCACGACCGGGCCGAGAGCCTCGCCGCCACCTGGGAGGCCTGGGCCGTGCGCACCCACGGCCCGGGCTCCGCCCAGGCCGTGCACTGGCTGGAGGTACGGGCCGACCTCGCGCACCTCGCCGGCGACGCCGTGCGCAGCTGCACCTTGTGGATGGCGGCCGCCGACGCCCGCCTCGCCCGCAACCACGCGCCGGACGACGCGACGGTCGAAGCGGCCGTGGACCGTGCCCACCACCAGTGGCAGGAGGTCCGGGACCCGCAGCGGGCCCGGGAGCTCGGCACGGGCCTGGTCGCGCTGCGCGCCCGCGTTCCCGGCCGGCGCCGGGGCGCCGTGGAAGCGGTCCGGCGCCGCATGGAGCAGCTGCTGCGGCACGGCACGCCCGAGACGCTGGCGTAGTACGGGGCAGGGTGTCCCGGACCCCTCCCCGGGGCAGGCCGGTCACGTCACCGGCGGACCTCCCGTTCCAGGAAGGCGCGGAAGGTGCCCGGCGGCCGGCCGGTGAGGCGCTGGACGGTGTCGGTGACGCGGTCCTCCGCCCCCTCGGCGATGGCGCGGTCCATGCCGGCCAGCATGGCGGCGAACTCCACCGGCAGGACGGCCGTGAGGCGGTCGCGCATCTGCTCGTACGACAGCCGGCGGTGGACCACGGGCCGTCCGGTGACCTCGGCGATGGCCGTGGCGACGTCGTCGTAGCCGAGCGCCTGCGGCCCGGTGAGGACGAGGTCGGTGTTCGGGGCCCGCTCGTCGGTCAGGGCGCAGACCGCGCTGGCCGCGATGTCCTCGGCGTCGACGAAGCCGACCCGGCCGCTCCCGGTGGCGGTCAGGACGACGCCGTCCTCGCGGATGCTGACGGCGTGCGCGTGCGCGCCGGTGAAGTTCTGCATGAACCACGACGGCCGCAGCACCGCCCACTCCTCGAACAGGTCGGGCAGCGCCTGGTGGACCATGCCCACCGCCGGGCCGCCCGGCGGGACGGCCGAGGAGCTCAGCAGCACCGCGCGGCGCACCCGGGCAGCGCTACGGGCCCGGTGGAGGAACGGCATCATGACGGCCGCGGGATCGGGGTCGCCGACGGGCGGTACGAGGTAGACGCGGTCGACCCCGTCGAGGGCCGCGGCGTGCGTGGCGGGGTCGTACCAGTCGAACGGGACCGGCTCGGCGCCGGGGACCGGGGCGGCGCGCCGGCTGGCGGCCCTGACGCGGTGGCCGGCCGCGGTCAGCTGCGCGGCGGTACGGCCGCCGGTGGTGCCGGTGGCGCCGAGGACCAGGGTGGTGCCGACGGTGACGGGGGTGCGGGTCATCGGGTGCTCCCCGTGAGGAAGTCGGCGCCCGGTTCGAGGACGGCGAGCGGGTTCCAGTAGTCGCGGTAGGAGGTGATGCGTCCGTCGCGGACGGTCACGACGGCGATGTAGGTCATGTCGAACGGGGCGTCGGTCGCCACCAGGCGGCCGACGCCGCGCATCTCGACCACGATGGTCTCCGGATCGGTGGTCCGGTGGATCCGCACGGTGGGGAAGTCGTGCAGGTCGATGTGGTCGGGGTAGTCGCGCATGTAGGCGGCGACGGCCGCCCTGCCCTCCAGGCGCGCGGGCCAGCCCTCGGGGGCGAACGGGAACTCCATGAGGCCGTCATCGGCCCACAGGGCGACCCATCCGGGAACGTCCTTGTCGAGCAGCAGCCGCAGGCTGTGGCGGAACAGATCCGCCGGAGAAGTAGGTGCGGACACGGGTATCCTCCCCTTCGTAGAATCCGGACCCTGGGTCCGGTTTGACGATACGGACCGCGGGTCCGCTTTGCAAACGGAGGAGCACCATGCCCGAACCGAGGGCCCGCAAGGACGCCGCCCGCAACAGGGAGGCCGTCCTCGCGGCCGCCGACGCCCTCTTCGCCCGCCGCGAGAGCCCCGAGGACGTCACCATGGCCGACGTCGCCGCAGCGGCCGGCGTCGGCAAGGGGACGCTCTTCCGCGCCTTCGGCGATCGCGCGGGGCTGCTCCGCGCGCTGTACGAGGCTCGGCTCGAACCGCTCAGGGAGGCCGCCGAGGCCGGCCCTCCGCCGCTCGGCCCGGCCGCCCCGCCGCAGCAGCGGGTCCCGGCCCTGCTCGACGCCCTCCTGTGCTTCAAGCTCGACAACCGGCGCCTGACGCTGGCCCTGGAGGGGAGCGGGAGCACCAGCCCGTACCAGGCGGAGCACTACGAGCAGTGGCACGACCTGCTCCGAGCCGTGCTGGAGCAGATCCCCGGCCTGGCCGACGGCCACTTCACCGCCCACGCGCTGCTCGCGGCCACCCGCGCCGACCTCGTCGAGCACCTGGCCGGACAGGAGGGCGTACCGAGGGAACGCATGCGGGCGCAGCTGGCGGACTTCACCACCAGGGTCCTCGCCGCCGGCGACGACAGGGATTGACCCCGCGACGGGCCGGGCGGCCCGGCCGGCCCGCCCGCGTACGCGGCCGTCGGGTGTCGCCGACCGGTTCGCGCGGCCGTCGGGTCCATCGTGGTGGTGTGGACGTGGAGCAGGTGGTCACCGAGCTGTACGGGCTCCGGCCCGCGCAGTTCGTCGCGGCGCGCGACGCGTACGTCGCCCGGGCCCGGCGGGAGAAGGACACCGCAGGCGCCCGCCGCATCGGCAGCCTGCGGAAGCCGACCCTCGCCCTGTGGGCGGTGGGCCTCTTCGCCCGGGCCCGACCCGGTGAGGCGGAAGGGCTGCTGCGCCTGGGGGCCCAGCTGCGCACGGCGCACCGGGAACTGGACGGAGCGCAGTTGCGCGCGCTGTCGCGGGAGCAGCACAAGGTGATCGACGCGCTCGCGCGCGACACCGTACGGCTGGCGGCCGAGGCGGGGGAGCGGACCACCGAGAGCGTGCTGCGGGAGGTCGAGCGGATCTTCCACGCCCTGCTGGCGGACGAGGAGGCGGGCCGGCAGTGGCTCGCCGGCCGACTGACGGCGGCGCCGCGGTCACCGGTCGGGTTCGAAGGCGTGCAGCCCGCCCCCTCGGCCGCGGCTGCGGCCCGCAAGCCGCCCGAACCGGCCGCACTCCCGCCGGAGCCGGAGCCGGAGCCGGAGCCGGAGCCGGAGCCGGAGGCGAAGCCGAAGCCGAAGCCGAGGGCGAGGGCGAAGCGGAGGCCGGAACCGGAGCCCCCGCCCCCGGCGCGGGACGCCGCGGCCGAGCGGCGCGCACGCGAGCGGGAGGGGCGGGTGCGCGCCGCCCGTCGGGCCGCGGCCGAAGCCGGGGCCGAGCGCGAGCGGGCCGAGGCGGACCTCGCCGAGGCGGCCGGGGCCCTGGAGCGGGCGCGGAGTGAGGCCGAGGCCGCGCGAGAAGGGCTCCGCGCCCTCCAACTGCGCCTCGAAGCCGCGGAGAAGGCGGAAGAGGCCGCGCAGAAGTACCACCACCGGGCCGAGTCGGCGGCGCAGAAGGCCGGGAAGGCGGCCGAAGCCGCCGCCCGCCGCCTGCGGGCCGAGGAGACCGGCGACGGGTGACTCCCCGAACTCCCCGAACCCCCCTCACTCCTCGACCCCTTCCGCGCGGCGGTTAGGATCACCGCATGCCGTTGACCGTGGAGGACGTGGACCTGTTCGAGGGCGCGCGGGGGCGGCTGGAGGCCATCGCCTACCGGCTGCTCGGGTCCGCGAGCGAGGCCGAGGACGCCGTGCAGGACACGTTCCTGCGCTGGCAGGCCACCGACGTCGGACGCATCGAGGTGCCCGAGGCCTGGCTGACGAAGGTGCTCACCAACCTGTGCCTCAACCAGCTCGCTTCGGCCCGCGCCCGGCGCGAGACCTACGTCGGCGAGTGGCTTCCCGAGCCGCTCCTCGACGGAGACCCGATGCTCGGCCCGGCCGCCACCGCCGAGCAGCGGGAGTCGGTCTCGTACGCGGTGCTCACGCTCATGGAGCGGCTGTCCCCCAACGAGCGGGCGGTGTACGTGCTGCGGGAGGCGTTCGACTACCCGCACCGGGAGATCGCCGAGATCCTCGACATCAGCGAGGCCTCCAGCCAGCAGATCCTCCACCGGGCCAAGAAGCACATCGCGGACGGCAGGGCCCGCACCGAGATCGACCGAGCCGCGGCCCGGCGCATCGTCGAGGAGTTCCTCGCCGCCGCCACCAGCGGGAAGACCGAGCCGCTCGTACAACTGCTCACCTCCGACGCCATCGCGATCGGCGACGGCGGCGGGAAGGTCCCCGCCCGCGCCAAGGCGTTCGAGGGCGCCCTCGCGGTCGCGAAGTTCATGCGGGGCCTGTTCAAGCCGGGGCCGGCCAAGCGCGCCCTGGTCGGCGGCTCGGCCGGGATCCACCTGGCCACCGCCAACGGCGGGCCCGCCGTCGTGGCGGTCGTCGACGGCCGGGTCGTCGGCGTCATGTGCCTGGAGATCACGGCCGACGGCATCGCCGCGTTCCGCAACCAGGTCAACCCCGACAAGCTGGAGCGCGCGACCGGGGTGTGGGCCGCTGCGGAGCACGGGGAGCCCGTGTTCCACGCCTTCTGACCGACCCGCCCCCACCCGCCCCCGACCGGTGTGACGTGCTTCACATCGCCGACCTGTCAGGGAACGGCGGGCTGCCCGGTTCAAGGTGCGAAGCCGCGCAAGACAGCGGCTGACCCGCCCAGACAGGAGCAGGCACATGCAGCAGCGCACGCAGCACCGCATCATCGTCCTCGGCGCCGGATACGCCGGAGCGATCGCCGCCGGCCGGCTCGCCAAGCGGCTGCACCGCGACGACGTGGCCATCACCCTCGTCAACGCCGAGCCCGACTTCGTCGAGCGCGTCCGCATGCACCAGCTCGCGACCGGCCAGGACCTGCGGCCCCGCCCCTTCGGCGAGATGTTCGCCGGCACCGGTGTCGAGCTGATGCTCGGGAAGGTCACCGCCGTCGACGTCGACCGCAAGAACGTCTCCGTCACCGACGCCGGCGGGCACGCCGCCGAACTCGCCTACGACACCCTCGTGTACGCCCTCGGCAGCGGCTGGAACGACCAGGGCGTCCCCGGCGTCGCCGAGTACGCCCACGAGATCGCCGGCCGACCCGGAGCACTGCGGCTGCGCGACCGGCTCGCCGGCCTGGGCGCCGGGCAGCCCGTGGTCGTCGTAGGCGGCGGCCTCACCGGCCTGGAGGCCGCGACCGAGATCGCCGAGGCCCGCCCGGACCTCGACGTCGCCCTCGCCGCCCGCGGCGGCCTCGGCGACTGGCTCTCGCCCAAGGGCCGCGGCCACCTGAGCAAGGTCTTCGGCAGGCTCGGCATCACCGTGCACGAGCACGCCGCCGTCACCGCCGTCGAGGCCGACCGCATCACCACCGCAGACGGCGAGGCCATCCCGGCCGCGGTCACCGTGTGGGCCACCGGCTTCGCCGTCCACCCGATCGCGGGCGCCACCACCCTCGAAGTCACCGGCACCGGCCGGATCGTGGTCGACTCCACCATGCGCTCGGTCTCGCACCCGGACGTCTACGCCATCGGTGACGCGGCCCTGGCCATGGGCCCCGGTGACAAGCCGCTGCGCATGTCGTGCGCCTCGGGAACCCCCGCCGCATGGCAGGCCGCCGACGCCATCGCGGCCCGCCTGACCGGCGGAAAGCTCCCGAACGTGCCGATCCGCTACTTCAACCAGTGCATCTCGCTGGGGCGCAAGGAGGGCCTGATCCAGTACGTCACCGCCGACGACCGCACCGTCAGCGCGGCCCTCACCGGCCGCCTCGCCGCCCTGTACAAGGAGCTGATCTGCAAGGGCGCCGCCTGGGGCGTCGCCAACCCGACCATCGGCCTGCCGGTGCGCCGCCGCCGTGTCACCGTCGCACCGGAGGCGGCCCGGGCCCGTACCGGCTCGGCCGTCACCACGTCGGCCTGACCCGGGAACGGGCGAGACGGCGACCGCGTCGGCCCTCAGGGCGGTCCGCGCCGTGCGGCTCGTGATCGGGGCGGGGCCGGATCCGGGCCGCCAGTACGGCGACGTCGTCCTCGGCGTGGACCGCGTCCAGGGACAGCAGCACCTGGTCCAGCGACTGCTGCACCCCGGCGCCGACCGGCAGCCGCAGCCCCGCCAACCGGGCCAGCGAGACGTCGATGTCCTCGCCGCGCCGCTCCACCAGGCCGTCCGTGAACAGCAGCAGCGTCTCCTCGGGCGTGACCGTGCGCGTGGTCAGCTCGTAGCCGCCGAGGCCGGTGCCCAGCGGCGGGCCGACCGGCACGTCGATCAGCGTGCCGCTGCCGTCCGGGCCGAACACCGCCGGCGGCAGGTGGCCCGCGCTGGAGAACGCCGCGGTCCCGCGGGCCGCGTCGATCCGGACCAGCAGGCACGTCGCCGGGCGGCGGGTGCCCTTCTCCGACACCGCGGCGTCGAGCTGCCGCAGCACCCGGTGCGGGGGCAGGTCGGTCGAGGCGACGTAGCGGAGCATGGAGCGGTAGGCGTTCATGTCCACGGCCGCGTCGAGCCCGTGCCCCATGACGTCGCCCATCACCAGCAGGGTGCGCCCGTAGTGCAGCCGGACCGTCTCGAACCAGTCGCCGCCCAGCAGCACGCCCGCACCGACAGGCCGTGCGCGTCCTGCGGGACCCCTTCCTGGAGCAGTTCGGTCCGCCCGGCCGCCGCCACCCGGTCCAGCCCCGTCGCCGACCGCGTGCCCGGCCCCGTGCGCGAGGTCGTCACGGGTTCGGGCAGCAGGTCCACCGCCGCGGCCTCGCACAGCCGCCGGCACAGGAACAGGGCCAGCTCCGCGCAGGTCGTCTGCTCGTCGAGGCTGGTGCCGATGGACTCCACCGCCTGCCCGACCCAGTCCCGCCAGGTCGGCGCGGGCCACCGCGCGGACCGTCGCCGGGCGGCCCGTCGTCTGGGTTCAAGCGCCACCTCCGTCACTGAAGCCCCCGCTCGCTCCGCCATCCCAGCAGCTCGTATCCCCGACGAGCGGCATTGACGCCGTGTGCGCCGATCCCGTGGCCGGCGGACCCCCGCTGCGCCGTCCCGGGGAGGGCGGGGTTGACACCCCCCCTGTGTGAGTGGTTTATTACTCACATGCAGACGGAACGACGCCCACGCCAACTCTCCACAGCGGAGGAACGCCGCGAGACGGTGCTCCGCACCGCGATCGGCGCCTTCGCCGCCCGCGGCTACTTCGGGACCACCACCACGGAGGTCGCCAAGGCGGCGGGCATCTCGCAGGCGTACGTCTACCGCTTGTTCCCGAACAAGGAGGCCCTGTTCGCGGCGGTCGTCGAGCACTGCTTCGCCCAGGTCCGCGCCGCCCTCGAACGCGGTGCGGCCGAGGCGGAGGGCGCCTCGCCGGAGCTCGTCCTCGCCTCCATGGGGGACGCGTACGCCCGGCTGATCAGCGACAACGACCTGCTGTTGGTCCAGCTGCACGCCCAGGCGGCCGCCGTCTCCGAACCGGTGATCCGCGAGGCGGTCCGCGCGGGGTACGCCCGTGTCGTGGAGTACGTCCGCGGCGCCTCCGGCGGGGACGAACGGCAGGTCCAGGAGTTCTTCGCGGTCGGCATGCTGTGTCATCTCGTCGTCTCGCTCGGCGTGGACGCGGACGATGACGCGGGCGTGGCGGACGCGCCCTGGATGCGCACGCTCGCCGCAGGCATCACGCACTACTGAGCGCGGCCACGCCCCCCGGGGCGTGGGGCGTGGGGCGGCCCGTGCCGGTCATCCGGTCGGGCGCCTCTTTCGGACCAAAGAGTGAGTGGTTAACCACACATACATTTTGGAAGGGAGTCGCCGTCATGCCGCACCTCGCGGAGGAGCCGGACGCGTCAGCGGGAGGGCGAGCGGTCGAGACGGGCGCGGGCGTGCTCGCCGCGCTCGCCGCAGCGCAGTTCGTCGTCGTCCTGAGCACGTCCGTCGTCAACGTCGCCCTCCCCCACATCCGGGACGGCGTGGCCCTCTCCGATACCGGCATGTCCTGGGTGGTCAACGCCTACGGCCTCGCCTTCGGGGCCCTGCTGCTCCTCGGCGGCCGCGCAGCCGACCTGGCCGGAGCCCGCCGCGCCCTCACCGCCGGACTGGGCCTGTTCGCCGCCGCCTCCGTGGCGGCCGGACTGGCCGGCACCCCGTGGCTGCTCATCGGTGCCCGCGTCGTCCAGGGCGTCGGCGCCGCCGCGGCCGCCCCCGCCGCGCTCGCCCTCGTCATACGGCTCTTCCCGCCCGGCGGCGGCCGCGCCCGGGCCCTGGGCGTGTGGGGCGCCGTCTCCGGAGCAGGCGGCGCGGCCGGGGTGCTCCTCGGCGGCGTACTGACCGAGGCCTTCGGCTGGCCCTGGATCTTCCACACCTGCGGGCTCGGCGCCGCCCTCGCCCTCACCGCGACCCTCCGCCTGGTCCCCGCCGATCCCGGCCGCCGGTCCGCTGATCCCGGCCGCCGGTCCGTCCCCGCCGATCCCGGCCGCCGGCCGGGTGCCGCCGCCGGCCCGGCGCGCATCGACCTCCTCGGCGGGTTGTCCGTCACCGCCGCGGTCGCCGCCCTCGTCTACGGGCTCACGGCCGTCCGCAGCTCCGGCCCGGCCGACCCGTACGTCCTCGGGCCGCTCGCCGCCGCCGTGCTCCTGCTGCTCCTCTTCCTGCGCACCGAGCAGCGCCACCCGGCGCCGCTGCTGCCGCCAGGGCTGCTCCGGCAGGGCCTCGTCGCCCCGGCCAACCTCCTGATGGCCCTGCTCGGCGCCGTCTGGGTCGGCCTGTTCTTCTACCTCCCGCTGCTCCAGCAACAGGTCCTCGGCGCCGGCCCGCTGGCCGCGGGCCTGGCCCAAGTCCCGCTCGCCGCCGCGAACATGCTCGGCTCCTCCGTGGCCCCGCGCCTGGCCCGCCTGCTCGGCCCGTACCGCACCCTGGCCGCGGGCCTCCTCGCCCAGGCCGTCGGCCTCGCCTGGCTGGCCCTCCTCAGCGCGCCGGGCACCGGCCTCGCCGGGCTGACCGGCCCGACCGCGCTCATCGGCCTCGGCCTCGGCATCGCCTTCGTCCAGCTCACCGGCGCGGCGGTGAGCGGCGTCCGCCCGGCCGACGCCGGAGTCGCCGGCGGGCTGGTCAACACCACCCGCCAGCTCGGCGGCGCCGTCGGCCTCGCCCTGCTGGGCACCCTCGCCACCGCCGTCACCGCCGGCGCCCCCGCCGAAGGCCCGGCCGCACTCGCCGACGGCTACCGGGCCGCCTTCCTCCTGGCCGCCGCCACCGCCGCCGCGGCCGCGGCCGCCACCCCGCTGCTGTCCCGCCGCGCCCCGGCACCGGACCCCACCACCGCCGGCACCACCGGCGAAGTCACCGAAGACGACACCACCGAAGGAGCCCACCACCGATGAACCCGCAGACCCCGGCCCCGTACACCATCGACGAGTCCGCGCCCGCCGTCGTACGGCTCGACACCACCGTCCGTGCCCCGCTCGCCCGCCTCTGGGACCTGCACACCGACATCGCGGCCTGGCCCGACTGGAACCCGGACATCACCCGGGCCGAGCCCACCGGCCCGCTCGCGGTCGGAGCCGTCTTCCGGTGGCACACCCACGGGCTGGACATCACCTCCACCGTCCTGGAGCTCGTACCCGGCCGCCGCATCGTCTGGGGCGGCCCCGCGCACGGCATCGACGGCATCCACGTATGGACCTTCGAGGAGACGGCCGACGCGACGGTGACCGTCCGCACCGAGGAGTCCTGGAGCGGAGCCCCCGTCGACGCCGAGCCCGAGGCGCTCGGCCAGGCCCTCCGGCAGTCCCTGGAGCGCTGGCTGGCGGCCCTGAAGAGCACGGCGGAGACCGCCTGATCCCGGCCCGCGCACCGCACCGCCGTACACCGCACCCGCACGCCACCCCCGAAGGGACGCCCACCATGACCGCCGCCACCTCTTCCACCTCCTCCTCCACCGCCGCGAAGCCGTACCTCACCGGCCACTACACCCCCGTCGCCGACGAGATCACCGCCACGGGCCTGACCGTCGAGGGCATCCTCCCGCCCGAGCTGACGGGCCGCCTGATCCGCAACAGCCACAACCCGAAGCCCGGCATCACCCCCACCCACTGGTTCAAGGGCAGCGGCATGGTCCACGGCATCCGCCTGCGCGACGGCCGCGCCGAGTGGTACCGCAACCGCTGGGTCCACACCCCCGCCCTCGACGGCGCCCCCTACATGACCGAACACGGCCCCGACCTGACCGCCAGCACCGCCGGCACCCACGTCATCGAGCACGGCGGACGCCTCCTGGCCCTGTGCGAGTCCGCCCTGCCCTTCGAGCTGACCCCCGACCTGGAGACCGTCGGCGCCTTCGACTGGAACGGCAAACTCACCTCCGCGATGACCGCCCACCCCAAGGAGGACCCCACCACCGGCGAACTCCACTTCTTCGCCTCCTCCCCCTTCCCGCCGTTCCTCGTCCACCACGTCTCGTCCCCGGACGGCACGGTGCTGCGCAGCCAGGAGGTGCCGGGCGCGACCGCCGCGCTCAAGCACGACTTCGCCCTCACCGAGCGCCACGTCGTCTTCCTGGAGGGGTCGGTCACCTTCGACCCCTCCGACCGCTCCGGGATCCCGTACGCCTGGAGCGACGCCCAGCCCACCCGGATCGGCGTGATGCCCCGCGGTGAGGGAGGCGCCCGGCGGATCCGCTGGTTCGACGTCGCACCCGGCTACGCCATGCACCTCGCCAACGCCTACGAGGACTCCCTCGGCCGCATCGTCATCGAAGGCCCCGCCGTCGGCCGCGACGGCTGGCAGCGCTCCTGGAACTGGTGGATCGGCGCCCCCGACCGCGGCGCCGAGCCCAACTCCGGCTCCCGCGCCACCCGCTGGACGGTAGACCCCGTCACCGGCCGGGTCGCGCAGGAGGACACCGACGACCTGACGGTCGAGTTCCCCACCATCAACGACGCGTTCACCGGCCGCGAGCACCGCTACCAGTACGCGCTGTCCTTCCCCGACGACCTCGGCATCGGCACCCACGCCCTGGTCAAGTACGACCGCACCACCGGCGCCCGCCAGACCAAGCCGTTCGGCACCGGCCGGCTCCCCAGCGAGGCCGTCTTCGTCCCCGCCGGCACGGCCACCGAGGAGGACGGCGGCTACCTCCTGACCGTCGTCAGCGACCTCAACTCCGACAGCTCCCGGCTCCTCGTCCTCGACGCCTCGGACCTGGACCTGCCCCCGGTCGCCACGGTCCACCTCCCGCGCCGCGTCCCGGCCATGATCCACGGCTCCTGGATCCCCGACGCCGCCCTGTAACGGGGTCACCCCGGCCCCGTCCCGCGCAGCGCCGGCACGCACCCCCCCCCGCGTGCCGGCGCCGCGGTCTGCGCGGAGGCCGCGCAGGTCACTTCCCCTCGGGCCCGAACCGGCGCCGGTACGCGGACGGGGTGATGCCCGTCCCGCGGCGCATCAGCACGCGCAGGTTGGCGGCGGTGCCGAGCCCGCTCCGCCGCGCGACCACCTCGAAGCGGGACTCGCCCCGCTCGATCAGCCGGCAGGCCAGCGCGAGCCGTTCCCCCGTGAGCCACGCCAGCGGCGTCGTGCCCAGCTGGGCCCGGAAGCGCCGGTGGAGCGTCGCCGCGCTGACCGCGGCCCGCGCCGCCAGGTCCGCCACCGTGAGCGGCGAGTCCAGCCGTTCCTGCGCCCAGGCCAGGACGGGCGCCAGCGACTCCGCGGCCAGGTCCGGTATCGGACGCTCCACGAACTGCCGCTGCCCGCCGTCCCGGTGCGCCGCGAACACCAGCCGCCGGCTCACGGCGTTGGCGATCTCCGCGCCGTGGTCGCGGCGGAGCACGTGCAGCCCGAGATCGAGCGCGGCCGCGCTGCCCGCGGCGGTGAGGACGTCACCGTCGTCCACGAACAGCACGTCCGGTTCCAGGCGGACGGACGGGAACCGGGCCCGGAAGGAATCCGCCCACTGCCAGTGCGCGGTGGCCCGACGTCCGTCGAGGACCCCGGCCTCGGCCAGCGTGAACGCGCCGCTGCAGAAACCGATCAGGCGGGCACCGCGCGCGTGCGCCCGGCGGACGGCGTCGAGCACGGCGGCCGGCGCGGGACCTCGACGTCGGGCCGGTTCGGAACGATCAGGGTGTCCGCGGTGTCGGCCGCCTCCAGGCCCGCGACCCCGGTGAGGGTGAAGAACCCGTCCCGCATCAGGGTGCGGGGCTCGGGGGAGCAGAGCGTGAAGTCGTACAGGTCGCGGCCGATCTCCGGTCTGCGCAGCCCGAACACCTCGGTCGCACAGCCGAGTTCGAAGGGGTTCGAGTTCTCGTCCACGATCACGACCACCCGCGGCAGCCCATCCGCCCCGTGCCTCTTCGGCTTCTCCTGCGAGGATCCTTGCGCCATGTGCAATTCCTAGCACTCACACCGGCCGCGCGGAACGGCCCAGGATGGGCCCATGACCAACCAGCCCATCCCCCTCCACCAGGCCCTGGCCTCCTTCGACGCCCTGTGGAGCCCCCGCATCGTCACGCGCGTCAACGACTACGACGTCCGCATCGCCAAGGTCGAGGGCGAACACGTCTGGCACGCCCACGACCACACCGACGAGTTCTTCCTGGTGCTCGACGGAGAACTGCGCATCTCCCTGCGCGGGCCCGAGGGCGAGCGCACGGTCGTCCTCCCGCAGGGCTCCGTCTACACCGTCCCCCGCGGCACGGAGCACCGGCCGTACGCCCCCTCCGGCGCCGCGATCCTCATGTTCGAGCCCACCGGGACACCGACCGTGGGCGACCGCCACGACGAGATCCCGGACCACGTGGACGCCACGACCGGCCACAGCCTCGACACCCGTCAGAGGTAGTCGGCGCATCCGGAGGCGGTGCCGGCTCGCCTCTGCGGAAGGCACTGCGGGCGGCCCGCTCGGCCTCCGGGCGCTCGTCGCGGACGTACCGGAGGCAGTGATCATGTAGGGGTGACGTTGAGGATCGACATCGGCGGCCTGCCGCCCGAGCGCTTGCGGTTCGCCGCCTCCCCGCTGGCCGAGCTGACCGCGATGCTGCACGTGCTCGCCGAACCCGGACACCACCCGCAGCTCGGCGGCTGGGCCGCGGACGTCCGGGCCGGGCTGCCCCCGGCACTGGCCGAGCGGTTGCGCGAGGCGGAGTTCCTCTGGCGTTCCGCACAGGCGGACTTCCTGCTCCCCGCGCGGCCCCGGCCCACCCTCGCCGAGGAACTGGACGACGTGGACCGCATCGACGACGAGACGTACGTGACCGCCGCGCTCGTGGCCACGTGCGGCAACCGGGTCCACTCCGCCGTACCGTCGCCGCTCACCCACGCCGTGGTGCGCGAGCGGGCCCTGAACCTGGCCCAGGCCCGCGGCGCACGGCAGGAGGCCTTCGCGGAGCGGCTGCTCGCGGACCCGGCCGCCGTACGGGCGCGGGTGCGCCGCACCCTCGAACAGTGCGCGGAGGCCTTCTTCGACGCCGCCTGGGCGGGCGTCGTCGTGCAGCTCGCCACCGACCTGCGCGTGAAGAACGACCTGCTGAAACACCAGGGCGTCGCGGCGGCACTCGCAGCGGTGTCCGGTGCGGTCCGCCTTGCACCGGACGGCGACCACATCGTCGTGGACAAGCTGCTGGACAAGACGACCTCCGCCCACGGCAGTGGGGTCACCTTCATACCCAGTGTCTTCGGTCGCCCGCACCTGGCGGCCGTCCACGCCCCCGGGTGGCAACCGGTGGTGCAGTACCCCGTCGCCGAGGCGGCACCCGCGGAGCCCGTACCGCTGGAGACGGTCACCCTGCGGCTGGAGGCGCTCGCCCACCCCGTACGGCTGCGGCTGCTGCGGACCCTGGCCCGCGGCTCGCACACCACCGGCGAACTGGCCCACGCCTGGGAGCTCTCACCCCCGGAGGTGTCCCGTCACCTGGCCGTCCTGCGCCGCGCGGGCCTGCTCACGGCCCGGCGGCAGGGCCGCTACGTCCGGTACGCCCTCAACCTGCCCGACCTGACGGCGCTGGGCACCGACCTGCTGGCGGCCGTACTGCGCTGAACCCTCCTCCGACGTTGCGATACTTCCGGCATGAACATGCCTGGTCTGCGGGCGCTGTGCGCCCTCCTGCTCCTCGCGTCCGCGCTCGGGGGGTGCTCCCTCCCCCCGGCCTTCGGGAGCTGTGAGGGCACGGACGCAGCCGTGGCGGAGCTGGCGAAGCTGCCGGTGCTGGAACTCCGCCCGGACCGGGCCACGCCCCTCGGCGACGGGGCGGGGCCCGACGCGCACTGCACCGAGGAGAGCGGCGTCGCCTGGCTGTACGCGGGGCGGCTGTACGCATACGGCGGGAGCCGCGAGGAGGTGCGGGAGTACTACGAGCGGGCCGCGCCGAACGTCGGGTGGCGGCCGGCGGGGGACCACCGCCCGGCGCAGGACGACCAGCGGCACCGCGTCTGCTTCGAGTCCCAGGGGCGACCGAGCGTCACGCTCGGCTTCCACACGGCGCAGGAGGTGCGCGAGGCCTACGGCACGGATCCGGGGCCGGAGGCCGACGCCACCGGACCCCGCATCTGGTTCTCGGTGTACGCGACGGCAGAGAACGACGGTTCCTCCTCCGGCTGTTAGTGTCCTGAGTCGGAGATTTGTCGTTGGTCTGGTGTGAGTCGTCCTGGACCGAAGATCCCGCCGGTGGTGCTCTCCGATGCTGAGCGGGCGATGTTGCAGTCGTGGGTGCGTCGTCGTTCAAGTGCCCAGTCGTTGGCATTGCGATCACGGATCGTGCTGGAGAGCGCGGACGGACACGCGATCGCGGAGGTCGCCCGGCGCCTGGGCATCACCACCGACACCGTCCGCGCATAGCGGCGGCGGTTTCTCGAACGCCGGCTGGACGGCCTGTGCGACGAGCCCCGACCCGGTGTCCCGCGGAAGATCACCGATGCCGATGTGGAGCGCGTCATCGTCAAGACGCTGGAGGAGACGCCGAAGGACGCGACTCACTGGTCGACGCGGTCGATGGCCGCGGCGACCGGCATGTCGCAGTCGGCGATCTCACGGATCTGGCGGGCATTCGCCCTCCAGCCGCACCGGGCCGAGACGTTCAAGCTGTCCAAGGACCCGTTGTTCATCGACAAGGTCCGCGATGTGGTCGGGTTGTATCTGGACCCGCCGGAGCGGGCCCTGGTGCTGTGTGTGGACGAGAAGTCGCAGATCCAGGCCCTGGACCGGTCCCAGTCGGTCCTGCCGATGATGCCCGGGTGCCCGAACGCCGCAGTCACGACTACGTGCGTGCGGCCACCACCACTCTTTTCGCCGCCCTGGACACCGCGACCGGCAAGGTCATCGGCTCACTCCACCGCCGTCACCGTGCGGTGGAGTTCAAGAAGTTCCTACTCAAACTCGACAAGGAAGTACCGGCAGACCTCGAAGTCCACCTGATCCTGGACCCACAAGGTTCCGGCGGTCAAGAAGTGGCTGGCCGCGCATCCGCGCTTCCACCTGCACTTCACCCCGACAGGCTCGTCATGGCTGAACCTGGTCGAGCGCTGGTTCGCCGAACTCACCACGAAGAAGCTTCACCGAGGCGTCCACCGCTCCGTCCAGGCACTCGAACGCGACATCCGCACCTGGCTCGCCAACTGGAACGAGCACCCCAGGCCCTTCGTCTGGACGAAGACAGCCGACGAGATCCTCGACAAGGTCGCCGCTTACTGCCGACGAATCTCCGACTCAGGTCACTAGGACTTGTCCGCCCGATCATGTTCGGAGCCAGATGACCAGGGCGGTGAGGACGGAGCCGCGCCTGCCGTCACACAGTCCGCCACAGCTTGCGCCGCCTGGGCAATGAACGGTGCCGGTAGTTCATCCGACGTCCACGGTGACCAGTCGTCCCACCTCTGTTCGGCGATCCCTTCCACCCGGTCGGCAGCCTGGGACGGCCTCACCCCAGGAAGTTGCAGCGCCGCGGTCGTCCAGCCGATCAGCTCGTGCACCTCCACGTACTCGTACCACTCGGCGTCGTCCCAGCCGAGTCTGTCGGCGTGACGGGTCCACGCCCACCGCAGGGCCTCAGCAGTGGCATCGGCAGCCCGCTGCCTGGGACTTCCCGTCGCCGTTCGGGCGGCGTGCTCGGCGCATTGGACCAGTTCCAGCGTCCTCCAGAAAGGGAACCTCGCGAAGAGGTCGAGGTTCTCGGCGATGGTGTGACGGAAGGCCTTGCCCCGGCCATGGTTTGCGGAGGTATCCAGCCACACGCCCAGGGAGGACGGCCATCCCCGGCCGTTCGGGGGATAGTGGGTAGCCGGGCGGATCACGGCGTCGAACCAGCCCTGGACGTACGCGTCAGAGGCGGCGACGATCGCGTGGACGTCAGCGTCAGTAGCCCGTTTCCCCGGGTCTATGTGGCCCCACAGCACCACAAGCGAGCGTTCCACGGCGGTCCGCATGGCACGGTGAAGATCGTCCTGCCGGGAAGGCTGCGCCCACGGCAGAAGGGTGCGATAGCAGACAGTGAAAGGATCTTGGTCGAGCACGGGTAGAGCCTAGGACTTGTTCGAGTGGTCATGCTCGGAGCCAGGTGACAAGAGCGGCTGCGGTGGCGGTGCCGAGGAAAACGTAGCGGCGCTTGTCCTAGCGAGTGGCGACCGCCCGGGGCTGCTTCAAGCGGTTGATCGCACGCTCGATGGTGTTGCGTTTCTTATAGCGGTCCTCGTCGAAGCCCGGTGGCCGTCCGCCGCGTGAGCCCTTGCGCAGGCGGGCCGCCTGGCTGTCACTCTTCTCCGGGATCGTGTGCCGGATACCCCGCCGCCGCAGGTACTGGCGGCAAGACCCGTTGCTGTATGCCTTGTCGCCGGCCAGACTGCCAGGCTTCTTACGCGGCCTTCCGGGACCAGTCCTGGGGACGTGGATCTTCTCCCGGACCCGCTTGAACTGGGTGCAGTCTGCCCGCTGCCCGCCCGTGACGACCAGCGACAGGGGGCGGCAGCGGCCGTCCGCGCTCAGGTGCAGCTTGCTGGTGAACCCGCCTCGCGAGCGACCCAGACCCTCACCTCCAGCACCACCTCCACCAACCGGGCGAGCAGGCCCTGCCCCGCCGTTTCGCCCTGGTGTTCTACTGCCTGAGCCCCCTTGGACGCGGGCACAGGCGGCGGGGCCGTGCGAGCACCGGCCGCGTGCTGGTGAGCCCGCACGATGGTGGAGTCCACCGAGACATCCCAGTCGATCTCACCCGCGGCGTCGGCCGCGGCTTGGACCTGCTGGAGCAGACGTTCCCAAGTCCCATCGGCCGACCACAGCCGGTGGCGTTCATACACGGTCTTCCACGGCCCGAACCGCTCGGGCAGGTCACGCCACTGCACCCCGGTCCGCACCCGGTGCAGAATCCCGTCGATCACCTGCCGGTGATCCCGCCACCGACCACGACCATTACTGACCGGCAGGAACGGCCGCAGCCGTTCCCACTCGGCATCTGTCAGATCACCACGCCCCATGCTCATGGCAACGGCCCGAGTGTGGAACAGTCACATGATCGGGCGGACAAGTCCTAGGGCCGGGTGGGGAGGCCGCCGCGGGCGATGACGTCGGCGTACCAGTGGGCGCTGCTCTTGAACGTCCGGCGCTGCGTCGGGAAGTCGACGTGCACGATGCCGAACCGCTTGCTGTAGCCGTAGGCCCATTCGAAGTTGTCCAGCAGGGACCACAGGAAGTAGCCGCGGACGTCGGCCCCGTCCTCGATGGCGCGGTGCACGGCTGCCAGGTGCGCGTGGAGATAGGCGACCCGCTCGGGGTCCTTCACCTCCCCCGAGGGGTCGGCGTAGTCCTCGTACGCCGCACCGTTCTCGGTGATCACCAGCGGTACGTGCGGCAGGTCGTCCCGCAGCCGGAGCAGCAGCTCGTGCAGCCCGCCGGAGTCGACGGGCCAGTCCATGGCCGTGCGCGGGCCCGGGACGGGGACGAAGCGGACGTGCCGCTCCGCACCGGCCCACGGCGAGGGCGACAGGGACCGTGACGGGGACGACGGGGAGGCGCCGGCCGCGACCGCCGTGGGGGAGTAGTAGTTGATGCCCAGCGCGTCGATCGGCTCGGCCGCCGCCCGCAGGTCCCCGTCCTCGACGAAGGACCAGTCGGTGACGGGCGCCGTGTCATCGACGAGGTCCTCCGGAAGGCGCCCGTGGAAGACCGGATCGAGGAAGATCCGATTGCCGACCGCGTCGATCCGGCGGGCCGCGTCCCGGTCCCTCGGAGCGTCGGTACGGGAGCGCACCGCGTGGAGGTTGAGGGTGAGCGACACCTCGGCCCGGGCGGGTACGGCGGCACGCACCGCCCGGACGGCCAGGCCGTGGGCCAGGTTGAGGTGGTGGGCCGCGCGCAGCGAGTCGACGGCACTGGTGCGGCCCGGGGCGTGCACCCCGCTGCCGTAGCCGAGGAAGGCCGAGCACCAGGGCTCGTTGAGGGTGGTCCACGTCGCCACGCGGTCGCCGAGTCCTTCCGCGGCGAGGCCCGCGTACTCGGCGAAGCGGTACGCGGTCTCCCGGTGCGGCCAGCCGCCGGCGTCCTCCAGTTCCTGGGGGAGGTCCCAGTGGTAGAGGGTGGCCACGGGGCGGATGCCGGCCGCGCGCAGCTCGTCGGTGAGACGGCGGTAGAAGTCCAGGCCCTTCTGGACGGCGGGCCCCCGGCCGGTCGGCTGGACGCGCGGCCAGGCGATGGAGAAGCGGTAGTCGGTGACGCCGAGCCGTCGCATGAGTGCGATGTCCTCGCCCACGCGGTGGTAGTGGTCGGCGGCGATGTCGCCGGTGTCGCCGTTGCGCACCCTGCCGGGGGTGCGGCTGAAGGTGTCCCAGATGGACGGCGTGCGACCGTCCTCGTCCGCGGCTCCCTCGATCTGGTACGCGGCGGTGGCGGTGCCCCAGCGGAAGCGTTCGGGGAAGCGGAGCGTCGCCCCCGCGCGGGGACGGGCGTCGAGCGCGGTCATGAGGGTGGAACTCCCGGAGGTGAGGAGGAGAAGAGGGGAGGGGAGGGGAGGGGAGGGGGCGCGGGCTCAGCCCTTGACCGCGCCCTGCATGATGCCGCCGACGATCTGCCGGCCGAGCAGGCCGAACACCAGCAGCACCGGCAGCGTTCCGAGCAGGGTGCCGGCCATGATGACGGACTGGTCGTTGACGTACCCGCCGCCGAGCTGGCGCAGGGCGACCTGCACGGTCGGCTCGGAGGAGGAGAGGGCGACGACGGGCCAGAAGAAGTCGTTCCAGGCGGCCATGAAGGTCAGCAGGCCGAGCACGGCCATGCCCGGCCGTGCGACGGGGACGACGACCGACCAGAAGATCCGGGCGGTGGAGGCGCCGTCGACGCGGGCCGCTTCGATCAGTTCGTCCGGCAGCGACTGCACCAGGTACTGCCGCATGAAGAACACGCCGAAGGCGGAGACCAGACCCGGCAGGATCACGGCCTGGAGCTGGTTGACCCACTGGAGCTCGGCGATCAGCATGAACAGGGGGATGACGCCCAGCTGGGGCGGGATCATCATGGTGCCGACCGTGACCGCGAGCAGGGCGCCGCGGCCGCGGAAGCGCAGTTTGGCGAAGGCGAACCCGGCGAGGGTGGAGCACAGGACGGTGCCGAGGGTGACCGACCCCGACACGATGAGGGAGCTGACCAGCGCCCGGCCGATGTCGGCCTCCTCCACCACGGCCTCGAAGTTGCGCGCCAGGTTCGGGCCGGGCAGCAGCGCCGGCGGCACCTTGGCCAGGTCGGCGTTGGAGCGGCTGGCCGCGACGACCGTCCAGTAGAACGGGAACGCCGAGACGAGCACGGCGAGGACGAGGACCGCGTGGGCGACCGCTCCGCCCCGCATCGTGCGCCCGGCGCGGGAACGCCGGCCGCGACCCCGGACCGGGCGTCGGAGCCCGCCCCGGGCGTACCGATCGGCGGCCTGGGGCTCGGCCGGGGGGTCGCCCGGCTGATCGGCGAGGACGGTCACCGGCAGGCCTCCTTACGGGCACGGCGCCGCCCGACCACGGCGTGGGCACCGACGACCAGCAGGATCAGCAGGAACATCACCCAGGCGACGGCGGCCGCCCGGCCCAGGTGGAAGAAGCCCCAGCCCTGCTCGTACAGGTAGAGGCCGAGCGTCTGGTACTGGTGGGAGATGCCGCCGGAGACGGACCCCTCGAACAGCAGCGGCTCGCCGAACAGCTGGGTCGCGCCGATGGTGGAGACGACGACGGTGAAGACGATCGTCGGCCGCAGCCCGGGCAGGGTGACGTGGAGGAACTGCCGCCAGCGTGACGCCCCGTCCAGCTCGGCGGCCTCGTACAGCTCGTGCGGGACGGACTGCATGCCGGCCAGGTAGATCAGCGCGTTGTACCCGGTCCAGCGCCAGACGACGATGGAGGAGACGGCGACCTGGGAGGCGACCGTGCCGGTCTGCCAGTCCACCGGGCCGATGCCGACGAGCCCGAGCAGCTGGTTGACCAGGCCGAAGTCGCGGCCGTACAGCTGGGCGAAGACGAGCGTGGCGGCGGCGACCGAGGTCGCGTACGGCAGCAGCATCACCGTGCGGAAGAACGTCCGGCCGCGCAGCTCGTGGTTGAGCAGGTGCGCCAGGCCGAGCGCCATCACCAGCTGGGGGACGGTGGAGAGCACCCCGATGGTGAAGGTGTTGCGCAGCGAGGTCCAGAAGAACCCGTCGCCGAGGAGCGCGGCGTAGTTGCCGAGGCCGCGCCACTGCATGTCGCCGGGTGTCTGCAGCTCCACCCGGTACAGCGACACGTACGCCGTGTACAGCAGCGGGAACAGCCCGAATGCGGCGAACAGGCTGAAGAACGGGGCGACGTAGGCGTACGGGGAGACCGTGCGCCACGCACGCCGGACGGTGGACGGCCGGGCCGCCGCCGGCCGGGCCGGTGGCGGCCGGAGGGGTGCTGCGAGGGTCACGGTGCGGCCCTTCGGGAAGAGTCGGTGCCTTGGTTGGGGGCGGGGCGGGGCGGGGCGGGCCGGGGCGGCGGCGGGCGTGGGGCGGGGGAGCCTGCGGACCTGCCGGCGGGCCGGTCAGCCGACGGTGTTCTCCACGCCCTTGCGGGCGTTCGCCCAGGCCTGGTCGGGGGCCGTGCCCTTGCGCTCGACCTCGCCCAGGGCGTTGGTGATCTGCTGGGCGATGTTCTGGTCGTGGGCGCCGAGGACCTGCACGGGGGCAGCCTTCGCGGCCTCGCCGAAGATCCGGCCGATCGGCGCGTTCGAGAAGTAGGGGTCGGTGGCGTCCGCGATCTGCGCGATGGCTCCGGTCGCGGACGGGAAGTTGCCCTGCTCGCGGAAGACCTTGGCCTGCTGCTCGGGCGCGGTGAGCCAGGCGATCAGCTCGTACGCCTCCTTCTTGTGCTTGGCCGCCCGTGGCACGGCGAGGTACGAGCCGCCCCAGTTGCCGGCGCCGGCGGGCAGCTTCGCGACGTCCCACTTGCCCCGGCCGGCGTCCCCGGCCTGGCCCTTGATGTAGCCGAGCATCCAGGCGGGGCAGGGGAGCGTGGCGAAGGAGCCGGCGGCGAAGGCCTGGTTCCACTGCGGCGACCACTGGTCCAGCTTGGCGCTCAGCCCGCTGCGCGCCGCCGTGACCGACGCCTCCCAGGCCGCCTTCAGGGCCGGGTTGGTCTCCCAGACCAGCCTGCCGGAGGCGTCGTAGTAGCGCTCCTTCTGCTGGCCGATCATGACGGAGTAGAGGCTGCCGACGCTGTCGAGCCAGGCGCTCCCGCCCGGGGCGTTCGCCTGGTACTGCCGGCCGAGGGCCAGGTAGCCGTCCCAGGTCGACCACTTCTGCGCGAGCTCCTCGCGGTCGGTGGGCAGGCCGGCACGGGCGAAGAGGTCCGTGCGGTAGCACATCGCCTCGGGTCCCACGTCGGTGCCCAGGCCCAGGACCTCGCCGTTCTTCCCGGCGGCCGCCGCCCAGGTCGCTTCGGCGAACCCCTTCTCGAGCGCGCCCGCGCCGTACGTGCGCAGGTCCTCGAACCGGTCGCCCTGCTGCTGCGCGACGGAGGCGATCCGGCCCACCTCGACGGCCTGGACGTCGGCGAGACCGGCGCCGCCGGCCAGCCGCGTCTGCAGCGACTTCCAGTAGTCGGCCTCGTCCTCGGTGTCGGTCTGCTTGACGGTCACGCCCGGGTGCAGCTTCTCGTACTCGGCGTAGAGCCCGGCCTCCTCGTAGCCGAAGGACCCGAACAGGTCCACGGTGATGGTGACCCTGCCGCCGTCCGCGCGGTCGGAGGCACCCTCCGGCGAACCGCCGCAAGCGGCGAGCAGGATCCCGGCGAGAGCGACAGCCACCAGGCGGCCGGACGCCCTGCCGCCGGCTCTCCCGGCGCCTTTTCCGGCGGTTCTCGTGGCGGCTGCGGCAGTGGGCATGGGAGGCCTCCGTTGGCTGCGGGGTCGGACGGGAACGCATCGCTGAGAGCGCTCTCAGTCGGCGTGGGGAGCGTGCCCGCGGCGCATGTGTTCCGTCAAGAGTCGAAGGAGCATTGGCCCGGAATCAGCCCCAACTTCCGCTGTAGCACGGTCTCTTGACACCCCCGTTTCGGGAGTCTTACGTTTCCGGCCAGCTGAGAGCGCTCTCGGATACGAGTCCCGGACATGACCACCGCGATGACATGAGATGACATGAGGTGTTCCCCCGTGCCCGTCCCCCACGCGCACCGAGCCGCCCCCCTCGGCCGAGCCGCCCCCCTCGGCCGAGCCACCCCTCTCGGCCTGGCCGCCGCCGCCCTCGCGGTCGCCCTGACGGCCTTCGGTCTCGGACCGGCCGCGCCCCCCGCGGCAGCCGCCACCGTCCCGGTCGGCGCCGGAAGCTACTCCGACACCCGCCCCACCGGAACCTCCGGTCCCACCAACAACACCGGTTCCCCCGTCACCCCCAAGGTCACCCCCGCGGCCGCGGGCAGGCCGGTCCCCACCAACGACTGGTGGTCCTCGCTCGCCTTCCAGCGCTACGGCGACAACCCGTACTCCACCCCCATGTACGGCCACCCCCTCAGCTACCGGGCGGTCGCCGGCGGGCTGGAGGTCGGCTACCCCACCACCCCCGCCGTCGTCGGGGACGGCCGCCAGTACGAGTTCGCCCACCAGCGCGACCTCACCCTCGGCCTCACCGGCCTGAACTCCCCCGACGCCAGGGCCGACTCCTGGTCCGACTGGACCGTCACCCCGTACTGGTCCGACGGCACCCGCACCCTGCGCACCACCATCGGCCACGGCAGCCCCTTCGTGTACGCCCAGGGCTCCGGCGGCAGCGCCCGGATCACCACCGCGGGCACCCCCACCGTCTTCGCCGACCAGGGCAACGTCCTCGGCATCACCGTCGCCGGCCACCACTACGCCCTCTTCGCCCCGACCGGCACCGACTGGACCGTCGCCGACACCACGATCAGTGCCGCCCTCGGCGGCAGGGACTACTTCTCCGTCGCCGTCCTGCCCTCCCCCGACGCCCTCGCGACATACCGGAAGTACGCCTTCAGCTTCGTCACCGGATCCCGGGTCGACTGGAGCACCGCCGGCGGCACCGTCCGCGCCACCTACACCCTCGCCACCGAGGCCAAGGAGGGCACCGAACGCGGCACCCTCCAGGCCCTCTACCGGCACCAGTGGCTCCACACCACCGACCCCCTCACCCCCTACGCGTACGTCTCCCCGCGCGGCACCATGAAGGTCCGCGAGGGCACCGCCTTCACCACCACCCAGAAGACCGCCCCGGTGCTGCCCGCCCTGCCCCGCACTGGCGACGTCGACACCGCCGCGCTGCGGGGCCGCCTGAACGAGGCCGCGTACGCCGCCGACCCGTTCTCCGGGGCCGTGGACACCTACTGGACCGGCAAGGCGCTCGGCCGGCTCGCCCAGCTCGTGCCGCTGGCCGACCAGATCGGCGAGACCGCCACCCGTGACCGGCTCCTCGCCCTCCTCAAGGGCCGCCTCCAGGACTGGTTCACCGCGGGCGGCGCGAACGAGTTCTCGTACGACCGCACCTGGAAGACCCTCACCGGCTACCCGGCCTCCTACGGCAGCGACAACGAGCTCAACGACCACCACTTCCACTACGGCTACTACGTGTACGCGGCCGCGATCGTCGCCCAGTACGACCCGGGCTGGGCCGCCGACTCCGCCTGGGGCGGCATGGTCAAGACCCTCGTCCGCGACACCGCCAACCCCTCCCGCACCGACGGCGCCTTCCCCTTCCTGCGCGGCTTCGACGTCTACGCCGGCCACAGCTGGGCCTCCGGACACCAGGGCTTCGCCGCCGGCAACAACCAGGAGTCGTCCTCCGAGTCCACCAACCTCAGCGCCGCCCTCGTGCTGTGGGGCTCGGCCACCGGCGACACCGGCCTGCGCGACCTCGGCTCGTACCTGCTCGCCACCGAGGGCGAGGCGATCGCCCAGTACTGGTTCGACGCCGACGGGCAGGTCTTCCCCGCCTCCTTCGGCCACGACACCGTCGGCATGGTGTGGGGCAGCGGCGCCGCCTACGCCACCTGGTGGACCGCCAACCCCGAGGAGATCCACGGCATCAACGTGCTCCCCGTGACCGGCGGCTCGCTCCACCTGGGCGGGCGCAAGGAGGCGATCCGGCGCAACATCGCCGAGATGGAACGCGAGAACGGCGGACCCGCCGCCGAATGGCGCGACATCCTCTGGGAGTTCCAGTCACTGGCCGACCCGGGAGCCGCGAAGGCCCGGTGGGACGCGGGCCAGGCCGCCTACACCCCGGAGGCGGGGGAGTCCAAGGCGCACACCCAGCACTGGATCACCGTCCTGAACGCGCTCGGCGCCCCCGACCCGTCGGTGACCGGCGACATCCCCACCTCCGCGGTCTTCGGCAAGAACGGCACCCGCACCTACGCGGCCCACAACCACGGCGCCACCGCCCGCACCGTCACCTTCTCCGACGGCCGGACCCTGACCGTGCCGCCCCGCTCCACGGCCACCGCCACCGGAAGCGGGACCGACCCGGACCCGGACCCCGACCCCGGCCCTTCGGGCGGTCACACCTACCACCTCCGCTCCGGCGGCGTCCTCACCACGTCCGCCGGCGGCACGGCGGGCAGCGACACCGTCCCCTCGGCCGACGGCGCCAACCACGACGGCACCCCGTACGAGCCGCTGGTCTACGAGGCGCGGAACGTGACCGGCAGGCTGCGGGCGGGCGGCGCGACCGCGTTCCGCCTGCCGGTGGACGCCGGTACGGCGGTCGGCCTCGGCCAGCAGGTCCGGGTCAGCTACGACCTCACCGGCGACGGCGCCTTCGACCGGACGGAGACCTACCACTACTTCGCCACCGACCCGGTCCCCGGCTGGGAGGAATACCACCAGGGCCGGGGCCTGAAGGCCGCCACGGGCACGCTCGGCGACCTGCGCGGCGGAACGGTTCGCCTGGAGTTCTGGAGCGCGATCGGCACCGCGGACTCCCGCCTCCGGACGGGCACGGACGCCTCGGTACTGGTCGTCCCGTACGACTGACACCGGCGGGGGAGGGCGAACGGGCTGCGGGCGGCGGGGGAGGGCGAACGGGCTGCGGGCGGCGGGGGAGGGCGAACGGGCTGCGGGCGGCGGGTGCGGGGCGAGGGCGACACGGCCCCGCCCCCGCCGCCCGCGGCCGCGCCGCCCGCCTGCCCGCTACGCGGACGCGCGCCGGACGAGCACCGTCTCCGTGATCACGGACGCCGAAGCCGCGTCGGCCGCCCCGTCCAGCACCCGCATCAGCAGCCCGACCATGAGCCGGCCCATGCCCTCGACGTCCTGCCGCACGGTGGTGAGCGCCGGTACGGCATCGCGGACCACGGAGTCCATGTCGTCGAAACCGACCACCGCGACGTCCTGCGGCACCCGGATCCCGCGCTCCCGCAGGATGCGCAGCGCGCCCGCGGCCATCAGGTCGTTGGCGGCGAAGACGGCGTCGAGGTCCGGCCGCCGGTCCAGCAGCCCGGCCATCGCCCGGGCCCCGCTCTCCAGGGTGAAGTCGCCCTGGCACAGCAGCTCCGGATCGGCGTCGGTCAGGACGTCGTGGTAGCCGGCGATCCGGTCCAGCGCGGACGTCTGCGTGCGGGGGCCCGCGATGTGCGCGATACGGCGGCGCCCCAGGGACACCAGGTGCCGTACGGCCTCGCGGGCGCCGCCGCGGTTGTCGCAGTCGACGAACGGCACCTGCGGCCCCGCCCCCGGCGCCGGCCGCCCCCCGAACACCACGGGGACCCGGCTGCGGGCGATCAGTGCGGGCAGCCGGTCGTCGCTGTGCAGGGAGAAGGCCAGCGCCCCGTCCACATGGCCGCCGTCCAGGTAGCGCGCGATCCGCTCGTGGTCGCCGGGGCCCTCCACCCAGAGCAGCACCAGCTGGGTGTCATGCGCGGTGAGCTCCCGGCTGATGCCGCGCACCTGCTTCTCGAAGAACGGGTCGGAGAAGATCCGGAACTCCGGCTCCGCGATGATCACGCCGACCGCACCGTGACGCCGCGTGACCAGCGACCGGGCGGCGCGGTTCGGTACGTAGCCCAGCTCCCGCACCGCCTCGCGCACCTTGTCCGCCACCGACCGGCGCACGCCCGCACCGCCGTTGACGACCCGTGAGACCGTCGCCCGGGACACGCCGGCCCGCGCGGCCACGGCTTCCAGCGTGGGGCGCGACGACCCCGCGGTCTGCTCGGGCAAGGCAGTCACTCCCGTCTCCCTCCAAGGTCGGCGCCGCACCACTGGTCCGACGGCGACCAGGATAAACGCACGCCCCCACCCCCTGAGAGCGCTCCCAGGACCAGCGGGGACGCAGCGCGGTACCCCGCCCCCCGGCCCCACCCCCTCCGCGCCGAACTCACCCACCTACTCACCCACACCCAAGCCGGCCTCTGGTTGGCACGACCCGACGTACATTCACGTGTGGCTGCAGCCACTGCCGCCCACCACCGTCGCCGCTCGCCGGCACGCTGCGGCGCTTGCCCGCAGCAGCGTCATATGCAGGACCGATCTGATGCGGCACTCGGAGAGGCAGATGCCGCGCGAGGTTGCGGCAGCACCGGCGCCGCGGCGGGCCGCCTGAGGCAGCCGGGGCATCTGTGCTTGACGGCTCAACAGATGCGGGACAGTCGAGTGGTCAATCGGTCGCAGGCGCCCGTTTCGACATGGTCGGGTGCGCGGGGGACGATAGAGGAGACAACTCCTTCTGGGGCGGATCGGAACGCTTGCGGGAAGCACCCGACCGACGGCATGCGCTAGCCAGGCGACCGCGCTCGATCCCGGTCGCTGGGCGGGCCTATCGCCCTCTCGCGTCCTGCCCTCGCCCCTCCCACAGGTGTGAGGACTAAAGAGATGTACAAGCGCACTGGTCTCATGCTGCGCGCCTCCCTGCTCGCCGGTACGCTCGCATGCGGTCCCGCTGCAGCGGCTGTATATGCGGCGGTCCCGGAGGCGCTGCCTACCGCACAGTGCTTTGTCGAACCGAAGCCGGGCGACGCAACCAAGTCGATCATTACTGGTGAAGGCTTCAAGAAGGGCAAGGTCACCGTCGACCAGACCGACGGTCCCGGTGGTGTACTGGTCACCGTCGGCGAGGACGGCAAGTTCACGGCCAATGACCAGCCCAACGGCAAATACACAGCATCGGGCGGCGGGCTCAACGCCACATGCCTGAGCGGCCAGGCGGCCCAGGACACCGTCAACAAGAACGCCATCGACGCCGCGCGGAAGGCCGGCGCCGCAGAAGGATTCACCATCGGCAGGGAGCTTGCACAGGCCGGGAACTGCGCAGCCAAGGCGGAACCGAAACCACTGCGGCAGGGGCTCGTGCCCGACGCAGCGGCTCAGAAGGCCGCGCAGGAAGCACATGACGCGGCCTTCACATCCGCATTTGCCACCGCGATCCAGAGGTACTGCACCGACTGACCGTTTTGAGTGAGGAACGGAGCCCGTGGAGTGTTCCACGGGCCCCGTTGCCTTTTGCGTTTCGGAACTTGTCTATGACCGGTGGGGGCAGCAGGTGGTGGCCCCTGCTTTCTGGTGTCGTCATGCAGCTGGCGAAGCCGGAGCCACTGCGCAGCTGCGCAATCGTGGGATCCAGATGCGGCCTCCATCACCCGCTCACGCCGGCGTGGAGTGGATACGCTGCGGCCGCTGGAGCCGTGCGGGACAGACGTCGCGAACCACCCAGTATGTCCGCCGGCTGCCGACGGAACCCCGGAGCCGGAGGGCGGCCGTTTGACCTGCCGTCGCGCCGACCGCTTTGCTCGTCCCGGTCGACGCGGGTCGACGCGGGTCGGTTCGGGTGGGACATCGAGGGGGCGGCGAGCATGGCGGGCAGGAGGTCGTTGGGCCGGCAGTTCGGGTGGCTGTGGGCGGCGTACGCGGTCAGCGCATTCGGCACGTTCCTCGCGTTCGACGCGTTCTCCCTGATCGCGATCCTCGTACTGCACGCCGGGCCGACCCGGGTGTCGGTGCTGGCGGCCGCGGGCCTCGCCGTGGGGGCCGCGCTGGCGGTGCCCCTCGGGCCGTGGGTGGAGTTCCGCCGCAAGCGGCCGGTCATGGTCGCGGCGGACCTGACCCGGTTCGCGGCACTGCTGAGCGTCCCCGCCGCGTACGCCCTCGGCCTGCTCGGCTTCGCCCAGCTCCTGGTCGTGTCCGTCGTCGTCGGCGCGGCCGGCATCGCCTCCACCGCGGCCGGCGGCGCCTACCTGAAGGCACTCGTGCCGCCGGAGGACCTGCTCGTCGCCAACGGCCGGTTCGAATCCACGACCTGGACCGCCACCGTCCTCGGACCGCCCGTCGGCACGGCCGCGATCGGGCTGTTCGGCCCCATGACGACGCTGGTGGCCGACGCCGTCAGCTACCTGCTGTCGGCCGCCGGGATCCGGGCGATCGGCGGCAGCGAGCCGCCTCCCGCGCGCAGTGCCGCGCACGGGAAGCGGATCCGGCGCGGCGACCTGCTCGAAGGGTGGCGGTACGTCCTGAACCATCCGACCCTGCGCCCCCTGTTCTGCAACACGGTCCTGGTCAGCGGCCTGATCCTGGCGGCCTTGCCGCCGCTCGCCGTCCTCATGCTCGACGACCTCGGGTTCGCGCCCTGGCAGTACGGGCTCGCGTTCGGCCTGCCCTGTGTCGGCGGCATCATCGGCTCCCGGCTGGCCCCCCGGCTCGTCGACCGGTTCGGACGGCACGGGGTCATGCTCACCGCCGGGGCGCTGCGCGCGTGCTGGTCGCTCGCGCTGGCCTTCGTAGGGCCCGGCGCGGGTGGGCTTGCGCTCGTGGTCGTCGTCGAGTTCGGACTGATCACCTGCATGGGCGTGTTCAACCCGGTGTTCGCCGCCTACCGGCTCGAACAGGTCCCGGCGGACCGGGTCGCCCGCACCCTGTCGGCGTGGTCGGTCAGCAGCAAGGCGACCGTCGCGGCCCTGACCGGGCTGTGGGGCCTGCTGGCCGGTGTGATCGGCCCCCGCGCCGCGATCGCCGCCGCCGGTCTCCTCATGCTGGCCACCCCCTTCCTGCTGCCCCGGCACGACGACGCACCGCACCCCGAACCGGGCCCGGCCCCGAGCCGGACCTGAGACGGAGGCCCCCGCCGGTGCACGCGGCGAACGGTGGGGCACCGGTCCGCTCCCGGATCGTCCGTGTGAATCCCCAACTCCCGGGTGGAGCACGGAGATCCACGCGCGTATGTTGGTCCGGCGAGCGGGCTCCCGCCCGCGCGACGGCTTCACTGACGGCTCGTCACGGACCTTCACCAAGGGGCACGATGAAGCAGCTCGGCGACGGGGACCCGCGATGGGTCGGGCCCTACGCGCTGGTCGGGCGGCTCGGCAGCGGCGGCATGGGCGCCGTCTACCTGGGGCGCTCCGCCGGCGGCCGGACCGTGGCGGTGAAGGTGGTGCGTACCGACCTCGCCCGGGACGAGGTGTTCCGCGGCCGCTTCCGCCGCGAGGTGGAGGCGGCCCGGCGGGTCTCCGGGGCGTTCACCGCGCCCGTGGTGGACGCCGACACCGAGGCGGACGTGCCGTGGATGGCGACGGCGTTCGTCGTGGGCGTCCCGCTGGACCGCGCCGTCATCGAGCGGGGTCCCCTCCCGGCGGGCACGCTGTGGACGCTGACCGCCGGCCTGGCGGAGGCCCTGGCCAGCGTGCACGGCGCCGGACTCGTCCACCGCGACCTCAAACCGGCGAACGTCCTCCTCGCCCTCGACGGGCCGCACGTCATCGACTTCGGCATCTCGCGCGCGGTCGACGGCACGGCCATGACGTCCACCGGCGCCATCATCGGCTCGGCCCCCTACATGTCGCCCGAGCAGGCCGTCGGCCAGGCCCTCACCCCCGCCAGCGACATGTTCTCCCTCGGCTCCACCGTCGCCTTCGCCGCGAGCGGGGAGCACCTCTTCGGCGAGGGCGCCGCGGCGGGGGTCCTGTTCCGCATCGTGCACACCGATCCGGACACCGGCATGCTCCCGCCCGGCCTGCGGGACCTCGTCCGGGCCTGCCTCGCGAAGGATCCCGGGGACCGTCCGACGCCGCGCGAGGTGTCCGAGCACGTCGAACGCGCCGGCCCGCCCGTCCCCTCGGGCGGGTGGTTGCCCGAGGCCGTGGCGGGCGACGTACTGCGTGCGCGGGCCGTCCTGACGGCCCTGCCGGCCGACACCCCCGAACCGCCCCACGGGCCGCCCGCGACCGGCCCGGACGGCACGCTCGTCCACGAAGGCCCGCCCGCCGGTGCCGACGCCGCCGGGCGTCCGCAGCCCGCCACCGCCAGCCGTCGGCGGATCCTCCTCGGCCTGGCCGGCGGGGCCGTCGCCGCCGCCGGAGCCACCGTGGCCTGGATCGCCGGCTCACCGGGAGGGGGCACCCGGGGCGGCGGGAGCCGCGGCGCCCCGCGCGTGCCGCGGCCCGACGGGGACGGCGTACGCGAGGCCCGCCTGGCGTGGAAGGCGCAGCTGAACTCCCCGAGCGCCCAGGTCGTCCCCGCGAACGGGCTGGTCATGTGCGTCACCCTCCAGGACGTCCAGGCACTCGACGACAGCGGCCGCCCCAGGTGGACGGTCCGCGGCGCGGACAACGGGATCACCTTCGCGGTGTACGGCCCGACCCCCAGCACCGTCGCCGCGTTCCACGACGGACGGCTGTACGTGGCCGGCATGACCGCCACGCTCCCGGTCGGGCGGACCGCCGTGGCGGCCATCGACGCGGCCTCCGGCAAGGCCGAGTGGACGGCCTCCCTGGACCAGCCGCACACCAAGGGCGGCCTGTTCGTGCCGGGGGCGCGGGCGGGCAGGGCGTACGTCATCGGGCTCGGCGACGGGCAGGACCACGGCCCGCTGCCGCAGGGCGTGCACGTCTGGTGCCTCGACCTGAAGGCGCGGCGGACCGCCTGGTGGTACGGCGACGGCACCGCCCTGTACTTCTCCGCCCTGCCCGAGGGCAGCGACAAGGCGCTCTTCGCGACGACCGGCGCACTGGTCTCGCTGGACGCGACCGGCAAGGCCGCCTGGACGAAGGCCTTCGCGGCGGAGGCCTTCGAGGCCTCCGCCCGCCACTACCTCGTCGTCGACGCCGACGGCCGCCTGCGCGCCCTCGACCCCGACAGCGGTGCCGAGGTCTGGAACGTCCCCGGCGTCGTCGGGATGAGCGTCCGGGGCGGAGCCGTCGCCTCCGCCCCGGACGGCGCGCTGCTGTACGTCCTGCTGAAGGACGACGACGGGGGGTTCTCCCTCGGGGCCCTGGACGCCGCGACGGGCCGCACCGCGTGGCGTACGCCGCTGCCCGCCGAGCCGGCGGCGAGCCCGGCGTCCTCACCGGGCACGGCGGCCTCGCCGGCCTCGCCGGGCCCCGGGGCCTCCACGGCCTCGATCCCGGGCGGCGCCCGGCTGCTCTGCGCGGACGGCAACGTCTACCGGATGGGTGCGGACGGGGTCGTCTGGGCCGCCGACCCGGCCGACGGCAAGCTGCGCTGGAAGTACACCGGAACGAAGGGCACCGACCCCGGACGCCTGGGCTGGGCCGCCGGCGACGGCCGCCTGTGCATCACCGACCCCGGCGCCGCAACGGTCGCCGTCCTGCGCGCGAACGGAGAGTGAGACGACGTGGGCGTTCGGCCGCTGACCCCCGCGGACCCGGTCCGGGTGGGCCCGTACCTGCTGCTCGGCCGGCTCGGCGAGGGCGGCATGGGCACCGTGTTCCTCGGCCGGTCGGCGGGCGGGCGTACCGTCGCGGTCAAGGTCATCCGTACGGATCTGGCCGGCGACCCCGCGTTCCGGGACCGGTTCCGGGCCGAGGTCGCCGCTGCCCGGGCCGCCTCCGGGGCCTTCACCGCCCCCGTGGTCGACGCCGACACCGGCGCGGAGGCGCCCTGGCTGGCCACGGCCTTCGTACCGGGGATCCCGCTGCACGAGGCGGTGGCGCTCGGCGGGCCGCTGGAGGAGCCCGCGCTGTGGGCCGTGGCCGCCGGCGTCGCGGAAGCCCTGGTGAACATCCACGCCGCGGGGCTGATCCACCGCGACCTGAAGCCCTCGAACGTCCTGCTGGCCCTGGACGGCCCGTTCGTCATCGACTTCGGCATCGCCCGCGCCGCCGCCGGGCCCGCCCTCACCGCGACGGGCCTGGTCCTCGGCACCCCCGCGTACATGTCGCCCGAGCAGAGCCTCGGCGACCCCCTGACCCCGGCGAGCGACGTCTTCTCCCTCGGGTCGACCCTCGCCTTCGCCGCCCGCGGGACCGCCCCGTTCGCCGGGCCCGTCTCCGCCCTGGAACTCCAGCGCCGGATCGTGCAGGACGAGCCCGACCTGTCGGGCGTGCCGGACGGGATACGGCTGCTGATCGCCGCCTGCATGGCGAAGAACCCCCTGGACCGCCCCGAGCCGCGGCAGGTCGTCGAGGTGGTCGAGCGGATGGCCGGGGTCCCGAGGCGGGCAGGCGCCTGGCTGCCGCCCCTGCTGGTCGAGGCGGTCGAGGCGGTGGCCGCGGTCCTCGCCCCGACCCTGCCGCACCGCCCCGGCGGCCCGGCGGCGGACGGCGACGACCCCGGCCAAGGGCCCGCGTCCGGCGCGGACTCGGGCGGGGACGCGCAGTCGTCCGGGCCCGACATCCAGCCACCACCGGTACCGGTACCGGCCCGCCCCGGTCGGCGCAAGGTCCTGCTCGGCCTGGCGGGCGGAGGCCTCGCGCTGGCCGCCGGAGGCGCCGTGGCCGCCCGGGCACTGCGCGGCGCGGGCGGCGGCCGCGGAGCGGGCGGCACGTCGGCGGCCGCCCTGACCGACCCGGCACGCTCCCTCGCCACCGACACCGTCGCCAAGCCCCTGTGGACGGCGGAGACGGGCGGCCCCGTGACCCAGGTGACCGGCGATGCGAACACGGTCGTCGCCGTCACCGGCACCCAGGTCCGGGCCTTCGACCTCGCGGGCAAGCCGCGGTGGGAACCGGTGCCCAACGTGTCCGACCCGTCAGGGGCGTACTTGGCCGGCGACCCCGCCGCCGTCGCCGACGGCCTCCTGTTCGTCATGTCCCGCGCGGGCGCCGCCCACCAGGGCCGGGTCCTGCACGCCCTGGACCTCGCCACCGGCAAGGAGGCGTGGCGCATCGCAGCCAGGCAGGACCTGTGGATCCGGTGGGCCTGGATCCCCGGCGTCCTCGACGGCGTGGTCTACGTCAGCGGCTCCACCATGCCGTACGGGGACCTCGACGCAGCGCTCAAGGGCGGCTCGGCGGGCGCCCCCGGGTCGAAGGCCTTCGTCTGGGCCGTCGACCCGGCCGCACGCGCGATCCGCTGGCAGGTCGAAGTCGACGACCGCTCCGCCGGGCAGAGCAGGCTCAAGGTGCCCTCGTCCGGCAACCGCCTGCTGTGGGTGACGGCCAATGCCGACGGGAGCGCCCCGCGGATGACCGCCCTGGCCACCGCGGAGGGCGGGAAGACCCTGTGGGAGCAGCCCACCCCGGGCGGCACCGGCAACTCCCTGTCCACTTACTTCGCCGGTCTGGTCCCGTCCTGGAACGACGGGCCGCACTCCTCCGCCGGCGACCGCTTCCTCCTCCTGTCCGACCACCTGTACGCCGTCGACGCCGCCAACGGGCAGGTGGCGTGGGCCTCGCAGGGGAAGACCCTCTTCTACACCGCGGCGGCGAGCCCCGACGGCCGCACCGTCTACGGCGTGGCCGCCGGCGGCGTGGGCACCTCCGTCGTCCATGCCTTCGGTGCCCGCGACGGCACGGTCCGCTGGGCGGGGACGCTGCCCATGGCGAGCGTGGGACCCGTCGCGGTCCAAGCCACGTCCGACACCGTGTACGTATGGCTCCGGGGCAGGCTGTGGGCCCTGGCCGCGGACACCGGCCTGGCCCGCTGGAGCCACGAGCTGGGCGGCGCCGGAACCACGCCCGGTGCCGCCCAGATCGCCCTGTGGGCCCACGGCGACCGCGTCTACGGCGCCGGCCACCAGGGCGTGACGGCCCTTTCCACCGCGGGCCGCTGACGACCCGTCCGCTCACCTCGCCGCCCGGCCGGAGGGCGCGGGCGGTGACGGTGCGGACGGGGGCGCTACTTGATGCGGTACAGGCAGCCCTTGGGGTTCTTCCCACCGTCGTTGTCGGCGACCTGCTTACCGTCGACCTTGATCACGCAAGGGGCCTGCTGCAGCGCCCCGTCGGCCCCCTGGACCGAGCCGGGGACGACCGTCAACAGGCGGCCCGACTTCTGTTCCGCTCCGATGAGCTTGATGGTCTCCGTCTTCGTCCACGGCAGGGTCTGCTGCTCGAAGCCGCTCGTCTCGGCGTTGTACATGACCGCGGTCCTGCCCTGGCCGGACACTTCCAACGTCACCTCGTGCGTGGCGCTGTCGCCGCCCGTCCTGGCGTCCGGCGTCTTGGCCGCCGGTGCGACCTCCTGGGACGTCGCCGCCCCCTTGGCGCCGGCGTCGCCCGCCTTCGCGCCGCTCTCCTTTCCGCTGTCGCTTCCGCAGCCGGTCAGCAGCGCTGCCGCAGCGAGCAGTGCCAGCCCCGTAACCGTCTTGCGCATGTTCCCCGTTCTCCGTTTCTTGGCATGCCTGTTCGCGCGTCCCCTTGACGAAGGGGACGACGTCCCATGATCCAATCACGCCCTGTGTTGGTGACTCGCCACCGGGGGGTGCCGAAGCGGGGGCAAGCGGACATCTTGTCTCGCTGGGAGTAAGGTTCACCTACTCTCGGTAACGGATGGGGATGGCGCGTGCCTTGCGGGAGCGGTCAGGCCCCGACGGCAGCGACCAGAGGACCGGTTCCGGATCGGGGGACGGCGCCTGCGCGGCGGACGGACCGTCAGCGGCGTTCGGTGCCGGGGACGTCGAAGCTGCGCCGCTCCCGCGAGGGCGGCTTCGGCCGGGTGGACGGCTGGGGACGCGGCGGTTCGACCGGCCTCTTCTGCGGCGGAGGCGTCCTCGGCGGGTACGACGGCGGCAGCTTCGGGCCCCTGCCCTCCACGACGACGCTCATGCGGCCACGCTACGCCCGGACCGGGGACGCCGGTGGGGAGAACGGCGGACTCGACACTCCCGGGCTACGTCCTCGCGCCCCTGCGCCCCGGGGTCCCCTGCCCTGCGGCCGACGGACCGGCCGACCGGTGGACCCGGGTTCCGTGCGGGGGGCGGGGGTGAGCGGGGCCCCGTTCAGCTCGGTCCTGCCGGGTACGGTCCACCACAGCTCGCCCTTCGCTGTGAGGTAGGGCACGTCCCCGTCCACCACACCGCCGTGGTCGAGCGCGTCGGCCACCGCGGTCAGGTACACGGCCAGCGACGGCCAGCCGTCGTCGAAGCAACCGACGTCGTCGTGCGCCGCATTGCCCAGGCGGCCGCGGCCGGGGCCCTCGCGCATGTCGATGATCTGGGAGTCGCCGTCGCTCTGCGCCCAGGGGATCCACTGCGGGTGCCACCACGGCTCCCGTTCCCCGGCGGGTTCGGTCGGGTCGGCGTCTTCGGCCTCTTCGGCGTCTTCTTCGGCGATCTCGACGCACATCCGCCAGTGGTCGACGATCCCCGCGACGGACGAGGGCGGCTGGTCGGGCACCAGGTTGGCCCAGGCGGTGATCCCGTCGTGGCAGGCCAGCGATTCCAGCAGGTCGGCGGGGAAGCGGACCCCCATCGCCTCCTGCGCCGCCTCGACCTCGGCGGGGTCCGCCGGCGGCGCGAGGAGCGCGTACGAAGCGGGGGCGTGCCGCTGCATCCACGCGTCGATCCTGGCCCAGGAGCGGGCCACCGGCTGTGGTGCCGGGAAGGTGAGCACCTTGCGCAGGCCCTGCAGGCTCCACAGCCAGTGGGGGTACCGGTCGGTCTCCACCCACAGTTCCCGCAACCCGGACCGCTCGGCCACGACCTGGTCCAGCGCGCGGACGGCCAGGTCCCGCAGGTCCGCCGGGAGTAGGGGGACGGGTAGCTCCGGCCCGTACCCGCTGGTCGCGGGTCGGCCGCCGGGGCACCGGGCGGCGACGAGGGCTGCCGCCGCCACCGCTTCGACCGCCAGGTGCTGGTCGAGGGGGCCGTCGTCGGCGTCGAGGACACGGGCCAGCGCGTCCCGTACGAGGCGGGGCCGGTCGTGCGCGGCGGCCTCGTCGAGGGAGGCGCAGAAGCCCGCGGCGGTGTCGTTGTCGAAGGGTCCGACGTCCCAGGTGCCCATGGGTATCCTTCCGGGTTCTGTTGCGCGGATCGTCGCATCCACCACCGACAGTGGCTCGTGCCGAGCACCGTGCGCCCGTTTCGGGACGGCCGTCCGCAAACCCCGTCCGCAAACCCCGGTTCGCACCCCGGTCCGTCACCTGCCGTGCAGGAAGAAGCGGGCCGGGACGAAGAGTTCGTGGCCGGTCAGGAAGCGGACGCGCACCCCGGACTCCGTCCACGTGGTGGATTCGACGCCCTTCGAGCCGAGAGCGGTGTCCACGTCCACCCAGTGGCCGTACGAGAGGCCGGAATCCCTGCCGATCATCATCTTGTAGGAGTCCCGACCGGACAGGCTGTGGCGGTGCACCAGCCCGAGGAAGTGTGGCGACCCGTCCTCGTAGACCAGGGACGAGGGAGCACTGCTGCGGTACGTCACGTCCGTCCGCGGCCACCACAGAACGGTCATGAGCGCCGCGGTCAGCAGGACACCCGCCACGCCGCCCAGCAGGAACCTGCCGGTTCCGGTCGTCCGGCGGGGGTGTTCGGTCCGGGCGGGTCGGTCCGGGGGTGACGTCTCGATGATGCCCTCCAGGGTCGGCGTCGCTCCGTGCCGTCGGCCGGAGTCGGGTCTGCTGCGAAGGACGTGGAACCGGGCCGATCGGTTGTCATGCCCAGCGCCCGTGGAGCAGGGCTCCGCGCGGCCCGGTGGCTCACCGGGGCAGGACGATCTCGGCGGTGACCATGCCGGACTCGGCCGGGCGCAGCGCCTCGGCGGTGCGCGCGAGGGGGAGTCGGGCGGTGACGCGCGGGGTGACTTCGCTGCGACCGGCGGCGAAGACCTCGGTGAGGTCGGCCCGCAGGCGGGCGCCGAAGGCGTCCTTGTTCAGGGCGCGGCCGGCCCGGACGGTGCGGAGGAGGCCCGGCGGCCGTGGGTCAGGTGGGGGACCAGGGTGCCGCCGCCCGCGCCCAGCAGCTTCCAGGAGTCGGTCACGCTGCGGCCGCCGAGGTGGTCGAAGACCGCGTCCAGGCCGCCCGGCGCGAGCTGACGGACCCGTTCCGCGACGTTTTCCGCCGCGGTAGTCGACCGGGAGGACGCCCAGCTCCCGCAGGGCGCCGTGATGCCGGCCGGAGGCGTCGTGCCGATCACCGTCGCGCCCGCTGCGACGGCCGGCTGGGCCAGACCCGAGCCCACGCCGCCGCTCGCGCCGTGCACCAGGACGGTCTGACCGGCGCGCACCCGGGCGCTGCGGTGGGGCATCTGCCGGGCGGCGATGCCGTTGACGACCAGGGTCTCCGCCTCGGCCGCGGTGCGGTGGTCCGGCACGGGTACGACGTCCTCGGCGTCGACGCCACGTGGCTGGCCCAGCCGCCGACCTTCACCGGCGCGGCGACCCGCTGCCCGACCAGGCCGGGTCGGTGCCCTCCCCGGCCGTCACGACCGTGCCCATCAGGTCGTACCCCGGCACGAACGGGAACGGCGGCTGGTCGTAGTACCGTGCGCGGCGCATCTGCTGCCCGGCGAACGCCGCCGGACCTCGACCTCCCCGGCCCCGCCCTACACCGCCGAGACGGAAGGCCTCCTCCGAGCCGACGACGCCTGACGGGAGCGGACGGTGTCGTAGCGTGCGACGAGCGCGGTCGCGTCATCGGCGTCGATGCCGATCCCGAACTCCTCGGTCAGCAGCGTCGGCAGCTCCTCGGCCGGCACCCGGCGGGTCTCCGCCGTGAAGTCCGGCAGGAGCGTGGTGAGTTCCGTGTCGTGCAGGACGAGCCGCCGGTCCGCCGCGGGCCTCTGCACCAGCAGCGTGTCCTGGAAGGGCGAGCGCGGATGCGTGTAGGTGAAATGGCTGGTCATGAGGTAGTCGATCGGGAAGCGCGGCTCCGTCCCGATGGCGTACAGGTCGTACCAGCCGTGCTGCCGCAGCCGCCGCAGCACCAGGGGCCCGGGCATGCCCGCCGTCGGGCCCTCCTCGCGGACCAGCCCGTACGTCCATCCGCCCTGCCGCACCACCTCGCCGTCCCGCAGCCGTAGCGGGGCGAGGAGGCCTTCGGCGCCGAAGCCCACGTCCGTGAACCACTCCTCGCCGTCCAGCTCCACCCGCAACGACGCGTGCGTGGCCGGGAGCGTGGGCCCCTCGTGCACGCGCACGCGCGACGCCGTCGCGGTGAAGGCGAAGCCGATCGCCTCCAGGGCCGCCGCGTAGAGGAGCGTGTGCTCGCTACAGGTGCCCCCGCGCTGCCGCCGGACCATCTTCGCCTGGAGGGACTCCAGATCGAGCCGGACGGCCCGACCCAGGACGGCCTCCAGGTTCTCGAAGCCGATCGACGCGACGTGGGCGGCGTGCAGCGCACGCAGCACCTCCAGCGTCGGCTCGCGCGCGCCCTCGTACCCGATGCGCGCCAGATAGGCGTCGAGGTCCAGCCGCTCCGCGCCCCAAGCGCAACCGCCCGGCCCGCCCATGTGATCCTCCGTCACGTCGTTCGTCGTCCGTCGTCCGTGGTTCCGACCCGCGCCGGTTCGCCGCGGCGGCTCGGCATGCGACCACCACGCTGCCAGGCCGCCGCACGGGTCCGGGACGCCGGCGCCGACCCGGAGGGGCGGCCACCCGCCCCCGCACCGCTGCCCAGCTCGGAGCACGGCCTCCGACCCCCGTGACGCACTGTCACCCGTACGGGGGCACGCCGAGGCGGGTGCGCGCCGGTCGGCCGCTCGCCGGACTGCCGCCGGCCGGTGAGCCGGAGGTGAGCCCGCGGTGAGCGCTCCCCCCGAAGGTGATGACGTCACCGGGTCCCACCGGTGGCAGGCAGGGCGGGGCGGGGCAGCGCCGGGTATGGCACGGCGCCGGCCGAACACGCGACCCGCACCACACGGCAGAGGCAGAGGAGCACTGACATGGGCGAGCAGCAGCTGACCGGCAGGACCGCACTGGTGACCGGAGGGTCGCGCGGCATCGGGCGGGCCGTCGCCCTGCGCCTGGCCGCCGAGGGGGCGCTGGTCGCGGTGCACTACGCCGGGAACGAGGCCGCCGCCGACGAGACCGTGGCACGGATCACGGGGGCGGGCGGGCGCGCGTTCGCCGTCCGGGCCCGGTTCGGCGAGGCCGGCGCGGTGGACCGGCTGTTCGAGGGGCTGGCCCGCGGGCTGGCGGAGCACGGGGCGAAGGGCCTGGACGTCCTGGTCAACAACGCCGGCATCATCTCGGGCCACTCCATCGGGCAGGTCACGGAGGAGGAGTTCGCCACGCTGATGGCCGTCAACGTGAGCACCCCGTTCTTCGTGATCCAGCGGGCGCTGCCGCTGCTGAACGACGGCGGCCGCATCATCAACATGGGATCGACGGCCAGCCGGTTCGCGGTCTCCACCCAGATCGGCTACACGGTCAGCAAGGCGGCGCTGGAGGCCATGGGTCCCTCCCTCGCCAACGAGCTGGGCCCGCGCGGCATCACGGTGAACACGGTCGCGCCGGGAGCCGTCCGCACCGACCTGACCGCCGGCTACACCGCGATCCCGGAGGTCGTCGCCGGCCTGGAGGCGATCTCCGCGCTGGGGCGGATCGGCGAGCCGGAGGACGTAGCCGACGTGGTGGGCTTCCTGGCGGGCCCGCAGGGGCGCTGGGTGACCGGCCAGACCGTCGACGTCTCCGGCGGGACCTGGCTCGGACCGATCGCGGCCGCGCCCCGCTGAACTGCCCTGATTCCCCTGGGGGATAATCGCCGGCATGTGGTTCGGCATCCTCGGTGAGACCCGGGCGCGGCACGACGACGGGACCGAGGTGCCGCTCGGCGGACCCGCACGGCGGGCCCTGCTCGCGCTGCTGCTGATCCGCCCGGGCGCGGTCGTGTCGGCCGAGCGGCTGGCCGAGGAGATCGAACCGGGCGGGACCGTCTCCGCGCACGCGCTCCAGTCGCAGGTCTCCCGGCTGCGCACGGTCCTGGGACGGGCGGCCCCCATCGAGCGGGTCGGCGCCGGCTACCGGATCGCCGTCGGACACGAGGCCGTGGACGCCGCCCGCTTCGAACGACTGGCCGCCGAAGGGCGCACCGCACTGGCCGACGGCGACCCCGTACGGGCGGCCGCGGTGCTGCGCTCGGCGCTGGAACTGTGGCGCGGCCCCGCCCTGGACGGGCTCGACGGCAGCGAGACGGCCCGGGCCGCGGCGGGACGGCTGGAAGAGGCGCGCCTCGCGGCCCTGGAGGACCGGATCGAGGCCGAGCTCCGACTCGGCGAACACCGCGGCGCCGTACCGGAGCTGCGCGAGCTGGTCGGCCGCCACCCGCTGCGGGAGCGGCTGGCCGGTCTGCTGATCCGCGCGCTGTTCGCCCGGGGCGGCCAGGCCGAGGCGCTGGTGGTGTTCGAGGAGACCCGGCGTCACCTGGCCGACGAGCTGGGGACCGACCCGTCCGCCGAACTCCTCGCACTGCACCGCGAGTTGCTGGACGCCGCGCCTTCGCCCGCGCCCGCCGCGCCGCCCGCCCAGCTGACCTCGTTCGTGGGCCGGGAGGAGGCCGTGGCCGAGGCTGTCGGGCTGCTGCGGGTGTCCCGGCTGGTCACGCTGATCGGACCCGGCGGTGTCGGCAAGACCCGGCTGGCCGTCGAGGTCGCGGGCACCGCCGACCCGGCCCGTGCCGTGCATACAGCCCGTGCACCTCGTGCCGCCGCCGTCGACGCCGTCTGTTTCGTCGAGCTGGCGGCACTCCACGACAGCGGATCACCGGCACAGGCCGTACTGACCGCGCTCGGACTGCGCGAGAACGGCCTCCAGATGGGGGACGCCACCCCGCGGACCGCGATCGACCGGCTGATCGCGGCCCTCTCCGACCGCGTCCTCCTGCTCGTCCTGGACAACTGCGAACACGTCGTCGACGAGGCCGCGGCCCTGGCGGCGCGCCTCCTCGCGGCCTGCCCCCGGTTGCGCGTGCTGGCCACGAGCCGCGAACCGCTCGGGGTCATCGGCGAGCACGTCCAACAGGTCCGACCGCTGGACGACGCCGCCGCGGTACGCCTCTTCGCCGACCGGGCCCGGGCCGTGCGCCGCGGCCCGACCGGCGACCCCGAGGTCGTACGCCGGATCTGCACGGCCCTCGACGGCCTGCCGCTCGCCATCGAACTCGCCGCCGCACGCCTGCGCACCCTCGAACCCGGCGACCTCGCCGGACGCCTGGACGACCTCCTCGGCATCACCGCCCGCGGCAGCCGCACCTCCGCCGAACGGCACCGCACGATGCGCTCCGTGGTCGCGTGGAGCTGGGACCTGTTGTCGGAGGCCGAGCAGCGCGCCGCCCGGCGCTTCACGGTCTTCGCCGGCGGCGCGACGGCGCACGCCGCGCTGGAGGTGTGCGGCACGGACGCCGACACCCTGGAGTCCCTGGTCGACAAGTCCCTGGTGGAGGCCGTGGGCTCCGGGCGCTACCGGATGCTGGGGACGATCCGCGCGTACGGCACCGAACGGCTGGAGGCGGCGGGCGAGGGCGAGGCCACCCGGCGCGCCCACGCCCGACACGTGCTGGAGCTGCTGCGCCGCGCCGACCCCCACCTGCTACGGGCCGAACAGCTGGAATGGCTGCCGCGCGTGACGGCCGAGCACGACGACCTGCTGACCGCACTGCGCTGGGCGGTCGGCGCCCGCGAGGTGCCCACCGCCCTGGAACTGCTCGCCTCGGCCGCGACGTCCCTGTGGATCCGCGGCGCGTCCGCCGCTGCCGCCCCGCACGCGATCGCCCTGCTCACGGCTGGAGCCGACACGTTGGAGGCCGGCACGGGGGAGGCCGGCACGGGGGAGTCCGCCACCGTGGAGGCCGTCGCCTCCGCCGAGGGGCTCGGCGAGGAGTACGCCGCCTGCGTGCTGCTCGCCGCGTCCACCGCGGCCGGCCGCCCGCTCTGGCAGCGCCACCGCGCGACGGCACACGAGGCGCTGGCCGCGGCGTGGCCGGGCGACCGCGCGGGCCGGTACCCGGTGGTCCTGCTGCTCTGGATGATGCGGCACGCAGGAGAGACCTACGCGCCGGAGGCCCCGAACACCGCGCACGCCGAGGACGTCCAGCAGGCACAGGACGTCCACGAGGCCCGAAGGGCGTTCGGGCTCGTCTCCTCCCAACGCGACTGCCCCGACCCGTGGGCGCGCGCAGCAGCCCGGTACGTGTCCGGCTACGCGACCCTCGGCGAGGGCGACCCCGAAGCCGCCGAGCGGGCCTTCGACGCGGCCGCCGGGCAGTTCCGTACGCTCGGCGACCGCTGGGGCACCGCGCTGGCCCTGGACGCCCTCGCCTGCCTCGCGGGCGCGTACGGCGACGCCTCCCGGGCCGTCGCGCTGACCGACCGGGCGCTCACCCTCACCGGGGAACTCGGCGCCGTGGAGGACTCCGCGGACCTCCTGGTCAACCGGGGTGACCACCGCCTGCCCCGGGACCCGGCCGCGGCCCGCGACGACTACGCCGCGGCTGCCTCCCTCGCCCGCGGCAGCGGCAGCCCGGCGGCCCTCGCCGCAGCCCTGCGCGGCCTCGGCGACATCGCCCTGCGGGAGGGGCGTCCGGACGAGGCGGAACGGCTCTACACCGATGCGCTGGACCGGATCGACCCCCACTGGGTCAAGAGCCTCGGCAACCGGGTGCGTTGCCTCGGCGGGCTCGGCCGGATCGCCGAGGCCCGCGGCGACCGAGCGGCGGCGCGGGCGTACTACGGACGCGCCGCCGGATCCGTGGCCGCCGTGGGCCCGTCCGTGCGGGACGCCCTGCGCATGATGGGTCTGCCCGAGGAGCTCGTCACGGCGGTGAGCGCGCGGTGAGCGCCCCGTAAGCGGGCCCCGGCAGGCTCACCGGCGTGACGAACGCGAACGCGCACCCGAACCCGGCGGGCCGGAATCCGAGCCTCCACGTCCTGATCTCCGGCGCCTCCGTCGCCGGGCCGGCATTCGCCCACCGGCTCCACCGGTAAGGCTTCACCGCCACGATCGTGGAGCGCGCCCCCGCCCTGCGCGACGGCGGCTACGCCGTCGACTTCCGACCGCCGCCCAGCTCCTCGTCGCCGCCGCGTTCCTGAGCATCCCGCTCCTGCGCCAGCGCTTCGGTGCGGTCGCAAGGGCCGCGGCGGTGGCCGAGCTGCGCCGCCAGGGCATCCGGCCCGAGGTGTTGGAGGAGAACGGGCTCCGCTTCGACGCGAGCGGCCACGAGTGGTGGGCGCCGGGCGCCTTCGCCGTCGTCAACATCGCCGCCGCCGCGCTCAACCTGGCCGGTAGCCCCTGGGGCGCCACCCTGACCTGGATGTACTCCTCGATCGCGTTCCTCGCCAACATCGCGATCCTGCAGAGCCAGCTGGGCGCGGTGAAGTCCGCCCGGGCCGCGTTCCGTCGCAAGGGCGACGCCGAACTGCTGCGCGTCGGCGTCCCCGCCTTCCTCGCCGCCGCCGAGGGCGCCTTCCCGGCCCGGACCCGCGTCCTGCAGAACGTCCGCCACGCCGTCGTCTTCGCCGGCTCGGCCCTCGCCCTCACCGCAGCCGCCCTCGTCTGACCCGCAGTCGGAACCCGTCCCGCACCCGTGTGAAGCGCGCAGGCCACCATCCCCCGCCGGGGACGGAGGCCTCTGCGGTTGTGCAGTGCGGGGTCAGCCGATCAGCTTCTCGTAGGCCGCGGCGTCGAGCAGGCCGTTACCCGGGGCACCCGCCTTCAGCTCGATCTTGAACAGCCAGGCCTCGTAGGCGTCTTCGTTCACGTCCTCGGGCACGTCGGCGACGTCGGTGTTCACGGCGACGACCTTGCCGCTGACCGGGGAGAAGATGTCGGACGCGGCCTTGACCGACTCCACGACGCCCACGGCCTCCCCGGCCTCGACGGCCCTGCCCACCTCGGGCAGTTCCAGGAAGACGATGTCCCCGAGCGTGCTCTGGGCGTGGTCGGTGAGGCCGATCGTCACCGACCCGTCGGCTTCGGTGCGCACCCACTCGTGCTCGTCGGTGTACTTGAGATCGGCAGGGACGTTCGACACGGCAGGGCTCCCCAGACTAGAAGACGACGTGTAGTGATCGATCGGTTACACGGTGCCATGCCGGGCGGGCTCACGTGATGACCTCCGGAGTGGGCGCGCCCCGAGCCCGGCCGGCCGTGGTGCTCGGGGCGGCGCCGGCGGGCAGGTGCGGAGCCGGCGGGCAGGGCGGGGCGGCGGGCAGGGCGGAGCCGGGCGCGCGGGTCAGGGTGCGGCGGGCGGCTGCCGCTCCGCCAGCTGCTCCTGTGCCCATTCGGCCCACTCGCGCTGGGTGGCGCTCAGTCGCAGGCCCCACTCCATGGCGATCCGGCCGTAGACCGACAGTGAGTCCTCCCCCCGGGCCACGTTCCTGCCGAGCTCGGCGAGCCGGTCGTTGCGTTCCGCGGCGCGTTCGGCCTGCCGGCGCAGGTAGCTGAGGGCCTCGTCGGGTTCGAGCTGGTCGAGGAAGAAGACGCGCAGCAGCATGTCGCTGCGGCGGACCTGGCTGGGCTCGACCTCGGTCAGCCAGTGGTGCAGCTCGCTGCGCCCCTCGGGCGTGATCGCGTACTCCTTGCGGCCGCGAGGCCCTTCGGCGGCGACGGTGACCAGCCCGGACTTCTCCAACTTGCCCAGTTCCCCGTAGAGCTGGCTCTGGGTGGCGGGCCACACGTTGGCGAGCGAGACGTCGAAGGTGCGCAGCAGGTCGTAGCCGCTGGCCGGTCCACCGGCGAGCAGGCCGAGTACGGCGTGGCGAAGGCTCATGGCCCCACATTACACCTTTGACATGTCGGCATAGAACCCTCTACCTTCGACATGTCAGTTCTGGAATGTCGCCCCCGAGAGGTTGGGTCTCGTGTTCGGTTACCTCCGTTCGTTCCTGCCGTGGATCTCCTTCGCCGTCCTCAGCACCAACGGCCAGTACCGGTACGGAGCCCTGGCCGGCTTCCTCCTGGCGGCCGTCCTGCTGGTGGTGGACCGCCGGGCCGGCCGCCCCTGGGACGCGCAGATCATCGAGATCAGCTCCGCCGTCTTCTTCGGGGGGCTCGCGGTGGCGGCGTTCGCGGTGACGCCGGCGCCGCTCGGTGCGTACGGGCCGGCCGCCTCGGTGGGCTGGCTCGCCCTCACCGCCTGGGGATCCCTCGCGATACGGCGGCCCTTCACCCTCGGCATCGCCAAGACCATGGCACCGCCGGAAGCCCACGGGACCAGGCTCTTCCAGCGCGTCAACGCGGTCGTGACCACCGTCTGGGCGGCGGCCTTCACGCTGAACGCGGCCGGACTGGCACTCCTCCTCCACTACGCCCCGCACGCCACGGCCGCACTGCTCGCCGTGAAGGTCTGCGGCTTCGCGGTCCCGGCGGTCTTCACGGCCCGCTACACGCAGGCCGCCACCCGGCGGGCCGGGGCGGTGGCGGGCTGAGGGGGTCCCTCACAGGTGGCGGCGTGCGATCACGACGAAGGCGTCGATCAGCTCGCGCGCGGCGTCGCGCCGGGGCAGCAGGGTGTCGAGGTCGGCGGGCTGGTTCAGCCCGCCGACCTCCACGAACGCCGCCTCCGCCGCGGCCAGTACCTCGGGTTCCTCCGCGATCAGGCGAAGCCGGAACAGTGCGTTCTGGGCGGCCGAGCGCAGCTCGAAGGAGCGCGCCCGCAAGGCCACCTCGTCCTCCGCGTCGCGTCCCTCGTGGACGCAGAACCAGTGGTGCAGCAAGGCCTGCCGGAACTCCACGAGCAGCCCGGCGTACGAGCCGTACACCTCCAGGCGCTCCTGCCGCAGTCGTTCCGCCCGGGAATCCTCCTGCGTCCGCCGTTCAGAACGCTGCTGGAACAGGTGCGTCATGACCGAGCCGAGCAGCGTGCCGGCGACGGCGATCAGGCTGGTGAACATGGCGTCCATGCGGCCATACAACCAGACAGGCACCGCGATGAGTTGAGCCGGAGGCGCGGTCCGTCGACCCCGGCGGGGTCACCCGCCGAGCACGTCCTTGAGCACCTGGGCCGTCGCGCGGGGGAACGCGGTGTTGCCGTTGTGCCCGCCCGGGAAGCGGACCGGCTCCGTGCCCAGTCGCCCGGCCAGCGCCAGCGCGCAGCGGTAGGTGTGCACGGACGGCCGCGTGGTCCGGCCCGTCGCCGCGACGATCCGCGTTCCCGAGTGCGCCGCGGCCCGCACCAGCTGCGCCGGGCCGAGATCGTCCGCGGTGACGGCCGTGAACTCCGTCCCGATGAAGAACGCGAAGTTGGCCGCCCGGCGGGGCGTCAGCGGCTGCGGGGTGAGGCCCCCCTCGGTCTCGTCGTGCGCCGGGTCGATGCCGAGGTGCCGGGCGATCGCCGGGAACGCCGCCGCCAGCCCCCCGCCCGCGTACGCGCCCTGGATGGCCGTCAGCTCCGCCACGTGCTCCGCACGCCCCGCCGCGGACAGCAGGTTCGGCATCACCGGCTCGTGCGCGATCAGCGTGTGCAGCACGCCCGGGTGGCGGACCACCGTGTGCAAGCCGATCGCGGCACCCATGCTGAACCCGGCCATCAGCGCAGGCCGGTCGGTGAGCTCGGCGAGCAGCCGGGCGACGTCGTCCGCGTGGTCGGCCATCGTGACGGGGCGGGCGGGGTCGTCGAGCGTGCTGCGCGACAGGCCGCGGCGGTCGTAGGTGACCACCGTGAAGGTGTCGGTCAGGTGCGGGACGAGGTCGACCGTGCGGTCGGCGTCGCCCTCGCCGCTCTGGGAGAGCAGCAGGACGGGGCCGGCGCCCTCGGTCCGGACGTGCAGGGTGGCGCCCGGAACGGACAGCGTGTGCACGGTGGCGGCAGTGGTGGCGTTGGTCGTGGCCATGGCTGGTCCCCCTTGGTGATGTCTGTGTTCGCTGCTGCTCTCGGCGGCTGGCACTGCGACAGTAATCCATCGAAACAGATGCATCAAGATAGATGTATCAATCTCGATGTACCCTTCGCCGTATGAACGGAGTCGAACTGTTCCTCCTCGGCCGCACCCTCATGAAGATCGGCGAGCAGGCGATGCCCCGGCCGAAGTCCGGCTCACCGGCGTCGACCCGCTCGGTGCTGGTCGTCCTCGGCGACCTCGTAGCGCACCCCGGGACCACGGTCGGCGAGATCGCCGCCCGGACGGGCCTGCCGCAGAGTCAGGTGTCCACCGCCGTCGCCCGGTTGGAGGAAGCCGGCTCCGCCGAGACGGAGCCCGACCCGGCCGACCGACGCCGCCGACTCATCCGCCCCACCGCGAAACCGTCCGCCCGCGTCACCGAGGTCCGCGCCACGACCATCGACGACGCCCTCACCGCGGCCATGGCCGACCCCGACGGCACCACCCCGGATCCGGACGCCGTCCGCGAGGTGGCCCGCGCCCTCGACCTGCTGGCCCGCCGACTGACCCCGCAGCTCGCGGCCCGCGCCCGCGACCTCGACGCCACGTGAGCCTCCCGCGCCGGGAGCGTCCGTACGGGCGCTGCGTCGAGGTGGACGCAACCCACTCCGCGCCGCACACGGCCGATCTGGTCGGCCGCCTGCGTTGCCGCCGACACCGGATCCGCCGAGGTCGGCTGCCGCAACGGCCACGTGCACGTACGGGACCACAGCCGGTAGGACGACCCCGCCGAACGGCCGTGGCGGCCCCGTCCGGGGCCGCCCGCACCGCCTCAGCTCAGTCCCACTGTTCGTCGGCCAGCGAGGTGACCGGCTGCGGCTTGCCGATGACCGCCAGCGCGACGAAGAAGCTGATCTGCCCGATCGCGATGGTGAGGGTGGCGATGCCCTTCTCGTCGTAGTGCTTCGCCACCTCCGCGTACAGCTCGTCGGTGACCCGCTCCCGGCCGTGCGGGGCGGGCTGCAGCGTGGCCTCCACCAGGGCGAGGGCCACACGCTCGGCCCCGGTGAAGCAGAGGGCGTCCTGCCAGGACGAGACGGCCGTGATGCGCTCCTCCGACTCTCCGGCCTTGCGCAGGAAGGCGGTGTTCAGGACGGTCAGGTACGTGTTGCCGACGATCTGCCCGGCCCGCAGGTGCACGAGGTTCACCGTGGTGCGCGGCACCGAGCGGTTGCCGGTCGCCCGGAAGAGGGCGGCACTGATGTCGTTCAGCTCGGGAACGAACTCGGCCGGGTTCGGCATCCGCGAGATCGAGGTGTTCGTCATGGCTGCTCTCCTTCGTCGTTGGCGTCTCACAGCACTGACGGACGGGCCCGCGCGAATGTGACAGGACTGGAAGAAGTTCTTTCGGCACTCCAGTCAGCCGGTAGCCGGTAGCCGGTAGCCGGACCCGGGCCGACGCGAGGTGACTCATTCGCACCGCACCCCTCTGACCGGTCTGGAGAATCACAGATCGCAACCCCCAGCAAGGTGAGAGGTACCACCACGATGACGATGAACCGCCTCAAGCGCCGCGCGGCCCACGCACTGTCCATGGCAGTCGCGGCCTGCGCAGTGGCGGCGGCGACCAGCCTGCCGGCCTACGCCGCCGACCAGCCGACGCGGCAGCAGCTCCTGGCGGACTGCGGCTCGGGCGAAGGCAAGTGCAGCTTCAACTCGCCCAAGCTCGGTAAGGCGTACCTGGGGGAGTTCCGGCAGGTGTCGAACTCGCTCTTCAACTGCACCACGTCCGACGCCACCCAGACGATGACCTGGGACGACACGGTGGGCTCCACCGACGAGCTGGGCGTCTCCGTCACCGCCGGCGGCCAGATCGCCGGGATCGTCGACCTCAGCATAACGGCGAGTTACAGCCACAGTTGGTCGAGCAGCCACTCGGAGAGCAGCTCGCTCAACATGACGGTGAAGCCCGGCGAGGTGGGCTGGATCTCGCGCGCCCAGGTGATGCAGAAGGTCTCCGGCACCTGGCAGACCCACTACGACAGCCCCAAGTGGGGCCACTACTACTGGTTCTTCCAGGACACCATCACCGGCCCTGCGAAGAACGGCACCGACGGCAAGAGCAGTGCGGTGGTGGTCAAGACCCGGAAGATGACCGCCGCGGAGAAGCGTTCCTGCTCCGATGGATCCCGCAAGGGCCGTACGCTCGTCAAGGCACGCTGACCCGACCCGCGTACGGCTCACGCGCGTCATCGGCCCCCGGCCCGCCCGCCCCGCTGCCGGGGACGGGGGGCCGGCTCGACGGGCGACAGCTGCACCCGGACCGACCGGGCGGGGGCGAGGACGTCAGCTGTCGAGGTGCCACCACTGGTCCTCGTTCTGCTCGCCGCAGGACGTGTGCGCCGCGGCCCGCCCCGGCACCCGGCCCTGCACCAGCAGGCACTTCGCGGGGCCGATGCTGCGCAGCATGAAGCGCCCGGTCCGGTCTCCGGTACCCCACAGCAGTTCCCAGCGCTGCCCTTCGGGTTGGGCGGCGCAGGCGACCTGGCGGACGGGGGCGAAGTTCTCCGGGATCGTCGCGGCCAGGCACCGGCCGGTGTGCCCGTCGCGCAGCGTGCGGGCGGCGCCGCCGCCACTTTGCAGGGCCAGGGTCCAGGTCCGGTCGGCGGCGCCGGAGCAGGTGTCCTGCACCGGTACGGGGTCATCCCCGGTACCGGCCGCGCGCAGGCACAGACCGCTGCCGTCGTTGACGAGCCGCCCCGTGAGCACCGACGCATCCGCCCCGGCGGTGCCCGGCGGCAGCCGACCCGGCGCCGGTGTCGTGACGGTGCCCGTCGGCGGGTCGGTGGTGGCCGCGGTGTCCGAACCACCGCCCGTCCGGACGACGATCACGGTGGCCACGCACACCAGGGCGATTGCACAGGCGGAAAGGATGCCCATCCGGTGCTCGTGCAGATTGACCTGGAGGTTCCCGCTGCCGCGCTGCACCCCGGCCCCACCGTGGAAGGCGTCCCCGCTCCGGCCGCCGTCGTCGCGCCGTCCGTCGCCCCCACCGGACCCGCCCCCGGTCACGGGCGGGAGCCGAAGCGGTTCACCTGGACGTTGCCGTCCCCGGACTGGACCGCAGCCGGCCCGAGGAACACGTTCCGTACGACACCCCCACCCCCACCCCCACCCCCACCCCCACCCGGGTGCACCGCTCCCGACGCGACCTCGTCCAGCAGCACGCGCAGCCCCGCCGCGACCGCGGCCCGCTCGTCCGGTTCCAACTCCTCCAGCAGATCCTCGATCCGGGTCCGCCAGGCCGCACCGTGCCGCCCCCGCTCCCCGCCGTCCTGCGGGGCGGGGGCCGCCAGTTCGGCGGCGGTCCGGTCGAGGCGCTCCGACACGGCGTCCTCCCGCCGCCGGTCCCCTCGACCGAGCAAGCGGGCCAGCCGACTTCGGAACGCCGCCCAGGCATCCGTCCCGGCGGCCTGCACGACCGCCGAACCCACCGACGCCGCCAGCGCGACCGTGGCCTCGTCCAGCATGACGCTCCCCCTTCGCCGTCCCCGCGCAGTGCCGCAACGGTAGCCCCGCCCACCGGGGCCGCGACACCCGAACGGCCGAACGGCCGGACCGGCGGCACGCGACGCCCGGTGCACGAAGATGTAAGTCCCAAGCAGTCAGGCCGTGTCGCAGGACACGAGGAGGAACCACCCGTGGAAACGACCACCCCCCGCCCCGTCTCCCGCACACGGCGGGAGCAACTGCGCAACGCTGGCAGGGGAGCTCTGATCGGGACGGCCTTCGGCCTGATGTGGTTCTCCCTCGGCCAGTCCGCCGTCACGGGCGTCGCGCGCCCCGCCGTGCTGGCCGCGACCCTGGTGCTGTTCGGCGCGAGCGCCGCCGCCGTCGTACGCCTGTTCCTGCTGGCACGGCGCACCCCCGAGGGCGAGGAGGGCGTGCCGGTGGCCCCGGGCGGCGGCGGGCCGAAGTTCCTCACGGTGGTGCTCGTCGAGGCCGCGGTCCTCGGGGCGGGCAACGGCTACATAGGCAACACCCTGGACCGCCCGGAGCTGACGCTCGCCTGGTCGGCACTGGTCGTCGGCGGGCACTTCTTCCCGCTGGCCAAGAGCCTGCGGGCCCCGGTGCTCCGCGTGATCGGCGCCCTGATGCTCGCGACCGTCGGCGTCGCCGCGCTGGCGACCCAACTGCCCGGGGCGACCGAGAAGCTCTGGCAGTCCGTACCGGGCATCGGCTGCGCCGCCATCCTCTGGGCCGGTGCCGCGCTCACCGGCCTCCGTGCGCCCGCCCGCCCGGCGGAACGCAGAGCGGCGTAGCGGCGTAACGGCGTGGACGCCGGCCCACCACCCGCGGGCCTCCCCGCCGAGCACGCACACGCTCGGCGGGGAGGCCAACCGGTGTGCGCGCCGCCCTCGTCAGCGCCGGGTCGTCGGGCCGCTGGACCAGCACCGGCCTGACCGACCCGGTTGTCGGAGGGGCCGTTCAGAATGACGGCCATGACCGACGGAATCGTATGGCTCGCCGCCCCCCAGTCCATCGCCTTCGGGGGCTACCACGTGGTGCTCGCCCGAGGGCTCTCCCCGGACGAGCTCGCCGACCGCCTCGCGCCAGCGGTGTCGGGTTACGTGAAGCACCACGCGGTGGCGGCCGGAGACCACACCGCAGACTCCCTGATGCAGCTCATGGACGACACCTACGGCGATCCGTACGGCGGCATCGGCCTGCGCCTCGGCCGCGCCGGGCACTGGACGTACTCGGTCGCCTACGGCGACTGGCCGGGTGGGTTCGACGGGCTGGCCCCGGTGTCGCGCGACGGCGCGGACGTCTGCCTGCTCGAGTACGAGGAGGAGAACGGCAAGCCGGTCCCGCCGCAGTTCGCGTACTTCCGCGACGGCCGCCTGCTGAGCGCCTGCAACCTGCACCTGGACGCATCGTGGGGCTACCAGGGCGTCGAAGGCGAACCGGCGACGGCTGCCCGCCTACAGGAACTGCTGACTGCCGCCGGCCTGCCGGACCCCGAACGGGACGAAAGGGAGGTCCACCGCACGGCGCTGAGCGTCATCGAGAAGACGTTCGGGCTCTCGCTACCGAAGGCGGCGATCGTGGACGGCTCCCTGCCGACCGTCCTGCTGGAACCGGCGTAGACCGCGCATCAGTAAGCGCCGAAAGACCAGAAGACGCCGACCTCTTCGTCGGTGACCGCGATCAGGCCCAGGTCCTCTAGCAGGTCGAGACCCTTGACGTAGGCGGACGTGACGAAGGTGCGGGAGCGGGTCCCCTGGAGGCCGGCCCTGACGAAGTCGGGGGCGCGGTCGGTGGCGGCAGCCATCGCGTTGGTCCAGTAGCGCGCGGTGGGGCCGTACCGGTCGAGCACGATCCGGGCGTGGGCCAGCACCGCGTCCCGGTCCGGACGGGAACGGACGGGGCGGGGTTCCGACTGCCACTCCTCGCTCATGACGGCGAGCGCGCCGACGGCCGCATCCGCCTCCAGGGGGTACAGGCGGGCGGGGAACTCCGCTGCGGACGGCGGCTCGAAGGGGTACGCCGGCAACCCCCGGCGGGCGTCGTTGACACGGTCCGCGTCCAGGCGGATCCAGCCGCGGGGATCGCGGACCCGCCGGTGCATCACGGCGAGGACGTCGTACGCCCAGTCCCGGTGCCGGCGCGGGCCGGTGGCGACGAAGGTGTAGGGGTCGTCCAGCAACCGCAGCACGGCCGCGTTCCACGGGCAGCGCAGACTGCGGAACTCCGTCAGGAGGCCGCGCACCTGCATGCCGAAGACCTCCGCCGGCTCGCGGGACATGCCGTGCAGCCGGTCCAGGACCCAGCGCACGAGCTCGCCCGCCCCGTCCGGAGCGAGACGCGCCGAAGGCGCGGGGAGCGGCAGCAGGTCCGCCCCGTCCACGAGCGCCTCCAGACGGGCGTCGAGCAGGTTCAGGGCAAGCCGGTCGGCATCGGCGACGCGTATCACCGGATCACCCTAGCCAGTGAACTGCCCCGACCCGGCCCCGACCTGGCGCCGACCCGGCCCCGACCTGGATTCCGGCCCCGGCCCGCCGGCGCGGCGCCGCCAGGACCGGCCTCGGCCCCTGCGCGCTGACCGTCCACGTCTCCTCATGGGGGGAGACGCTCCAGAACCACTGGTTCGGGCACGTGGAGCCGGCGTCCTAGGAGAGGCGGTTCGGTAGGCCGAAGCGGGGGAAGAGGCGAGCGGTGTCGCGGAAGGCCGTGATGCCCGTGATGCGGTCGTCGGCGAACTCGACGACCTGGAGGGCCCACGGCTCGTAGCCGGCGCCGTCCGGGCGGGGGCGGTACTGGCCGAACGCCGGGGAGCCGTTCGCCACGGTCGGGACCAGGCGGGAACCGCGGCAGCCGACGGCAGGACCGGTCAGCCACGCCCGGATGTCGCCGACCCCGCGCATCCACTTGGCGTACGGGGGCAGGCACAGCGTGGCGTCGACGTGGAGGAGCATGCCCAGCTCGTCCATGTCGTAGCGGGAGAACGCCGAGGCGTAGCGCGCGGCCAGCGCCCTCTGTACGGCATCGGGCGGCGGGGTGGCGGAGGGCCCGTCGGCTGCGCCCTGGCGGCGCGCGGACAGTGTGGCGCGGGCTCGTTGCAGCGCGCTGTTGGCGGACGCCACGGTGGAACCGTGCAGGTCGGCCACCTCCCGGGCGGAGAAGTCCAGTACGTCCCGCAGGACCAGGGTCGCCCGCTGCCTCGGCGGCAGGTACTGCAGCGCGGCGACGAACGCCAGCCGCACCGACTCGCCCGTCGTCGCCGCCGTCTCGGGGTCACCACCGCCGCCCGGGCAGGGCTCGATCCACAGCGTGCCGTCCGACGGCGCACCCGGCGGTGTGGCGCCCTCGGCCGGACCCGAGAGGTCCATCGGCAGTGCCCTGCGCCGGCCGGAAGCCAGGGCGTCCAGGCACACGTTGGTGGCGATGCGGTAGATCCATGACCGCAGCGACGACCGCCCTTCGAAGCGGCCGATGCTGCGCCACGCCCTCACCAGCGTCTCCTGAACGGCGTCCTCGGCCTCGGAGTACGCCCCCAGCATCCGGTAGCAGTAGCCGGTCAGCTCACCGCGGTACGCGTCGAGCACGGCCGCCGCCGCATCCCCTGCGGAGTCCCCCATGCCACCCTCTCTCTCTTTCCCCGACGGGCGGTCTCCGGCGCCGACACGGGCGACCGCGAGGCCGCCGCGCGTGCGTACGCCGCACGGGCGATGGTCAGGACGCTCGGCGGCGACGGGCGTCACGGCGCGGTCCGCGCCGGCCCGTGGGTGATTCGGGAGCCGCCTGCGGTGAGGAGAAGCCGCCCGGGACCGGCGCCGGAGCCGGTCTGGCGTTGGGCGGGGTCGACACCGGGCTCGTGCTCGCGGCCGCGCCGACCGGGACGGGCCGCTGCGCCCGGCCGAGGACGGACATGTGGGGGATGAGGGGGGCACAGGCCTGGCAGACCTCGGCCACCGTCCAGACCTGCCCCACGGCCGCGTTGTGCACCAGGACGAGCAGCGTGGCACCGGTGCACTGGACGCGCTCCTCGTGGAGCGCGCACTGCCTGGCCCGGCAGGCACAGGCCGCATCGGGGCGGACGGTGGCCAGCCGGGCGTGCGCTCTGGCGTGGTCAGCGGCGAAGCGCTTCAGGAAGGCGGTGTCCTTCGAGCGGGGCGGCATACGACAGGCTTCGGTGCTGCAGCTGACGGACGCGCTGTGATCGGTGTGGCCGGTGAGTCGGACCGTCCAGGTCCGTCCGGGCACACGCGAACCGGGGATGAGTGACAAGTTCAGGTCCGATCGTCGTGATGGAGAGGGGTGAGTCGCACCGCCGCGGAGCCGGTCGCAGCGAGGGCGGACTACGCGGCGCTGCCGACCCGGGCGGGCCGGGCTCCGGCGCAGCGGTCATCGGACGGCCTGAAGGCGTAGCGTCTTTGTCGCATGTGCCTGCGGGCCATGTCAATGGCGCGTCCAGCCACCCGGGTGGGGCTGTCGGGGTGATGGTCCAGTCGCCCCATGAGACCGCTGGCGTTGGGAGACCAACCGTTCCTAAACAGTGTCCAGGAGTGAGCTTTGTACCCACGTCCCGGAACTGCGCGCATCCCGAACGGTGTTGGATGCGCTGGTTGCCCGCGTTCTCGTTGTCCCCGTTCGGGTGCGTGCATCGTGTGCACGTTCCGTGACGGGTGGGCGGGTTCCCTTACGTCCTTGGGTACCTGGTTCGGCCTGGACGGTCCGATGCCCACGGCGATCGCTCTGGTCGTCGTGGGGCGGTGCCGTCCGTCGCCGGATCGGGTGCCCGAGGGCGCGTCGCCCGATCGCGATACCTGCGGCATCGTGTCGGGACATCTTGCGGCGGGGGTTGGTGAGCGGCTTGCGCCAGTGCTCATCGCCCCAGATCGAGGTGTAGGCCGGGTCGACCGCGACGATCGCCATGTCCTGCTCGGCGGCCATCGAGACCAGGCGGGCCTTGAGCTTGCCGGTGGGGATGCCGGAGATCAGCTGACGGAACCGTTTCCTGCGGCCGTGCTTCTCGCGGGTCTTCTCCGCGGCGAAGTCCAGGTTCTCGATGCCGATCGCCGCGACGCCGCACCGCTTGGTCCAGTGCAGCAGGCGGGTGATGGCGTGGCGGACCTGGGCGTCACGGTGGCCGGCGGAGCCGGTCAGGTCGTAGGAGAACCGCTTGGGGTCGCCGACGGGGTTGCCGTGACGGTCGAGGCGGTAGGCGGCGAAGTGGTCGGCGTTGGTGTCCACGCCGACCATGCCCGCGGCGCGGGCCGCCTCCAGCGGGACCGTCTTGACGATCGGCTTGTGCCAGGAGGCGGTGAGGTACCAGCGGCCCCGCTCGACGTCCAGGTGGATGCGATAGGCCACCGCCCGGTTCCCCGAGATGCGGTCGGCCCACTCCTCGCCCCGGTGCGCGAACGCGACCTGGGTGGCCAGCACGTACCGGCCGCGCGGCGCGTTGGCCAGATGGGCGAGCGGGGCGGGCAGCTTGAGGGAGACCTCGCCGTCCGGTGTCACGCGGATCGTCTCGTTCCCGAACCTTTTGCCGGACTCGCCGTCAGCGGCGAGGAACCACCGCTCGGCCTCCCAGCGTTCCCGCCACTGGGCCTCGGCCAGCTCGGCCGCGTTCAGGTTGTGGCGGGTGTTCAGCAGACGCCGGCCACCACGCACCACGTGCACGACACCGGCCTCATGCTCCGCACGGGCGACATCGAGGCGGTGTTCCAGCACGGCCAGGCGCCGGGACTTGACGAACCATTCGTGCTTGGACCGGTATCCGCCGGGGGCCCGCTTGCTGCCCTTCTCCCCGACCGGCAGTGACAGGCGGTGCAGCAGCGTCCGCACCCCGGCCTCCAGGCCCTGGACGTGCGCGAGCTGACAGCGCCGCGACAGCGCCCACTGATCGTGCGACGCCTTCGTGATGCTGCCTGCCCAACGGGAAGACGACTCAGCCGTCAGGCCCTGCTTACGGGCAGCCCACGACTCGGCGCTGTGATCCAGGCCCTGCACTGCGCGCAGGGCCAGATCCCGGGACGCAAGCCGCCCCAGATGCTCACCGACCTGGCAAAGAACTTTCCCGTCGGCCGGGGTGAGCTGCTTGAGACGGGTCCGTATCGCCACCCCGGACGGCCCGAGGGCGACGAACGGCGTGTCGATGGGGCGGAGCTGCTTCTTACTCATCGGCGGCTGCCGCCTCAAGAGCCTTGCGGGCACGGTTCTTCGCTGACCGGCGCCCGTACAGGCGGGCGCAGAACGACGTCAGGACTTCCACCATGTCCCGCACCAGGTCGTCCTCGACCTCGCCGTCATCGAGCACGACCAGGCGGCGGCCCGTCGCGGAAAGGGCGGCCTCGACCAGCTCGACGTCCATCCGGCCCAGCCGGTCCTTGTGTTCGACCACGACGGTCGTCACCTGCGGGTCGGCCAGCAGTCGCCGGGCCTTGACCCGGGCACCGTTCATGCCCGAGGCGATCTCGGACTCGACACGGACCACCTTGTGCCCGGCCTTCGCCGCCCACGCCGACAGACGGGCCGTCTGCCGTTCCAGGTCCGGCCTCTGATCGTGAGAGGAGACCCGGGCATACAGGCCGACCCCGCCAGTCACGGTGGGTGAGGTGTTCGCGTCGATGTTCACCAGGATCGTGCGCGGCCCCACTCGCTCCGCGGGGACCGGCAACGTGCCCTCACGGAACCAGCGGTACGCAGTGCGAGGGGCGATTCCCTGTGCGCGCGCCCATTCCGTCAGGTTCATACGCAAGACCATACGCCGCTCATGGCACTTAAACGACACTCATGGACACTTATTCGACAGCAGTTCCCTCATCGGCGAGGTCGCCGCTGCCGCGAGGGATGGGTTGGCCGAGCAAGACGAGCCGGCAAGCCGTGGTAGCGGACGATGCGGCGGGCCAGTGCGGCCCGTGCCGGGGCGAGTTCCGGCAGCGACGGCCGCCGCCGCCCGTAACCCGGGCGACGACCGGCACCACGGTCACACCGTGCACCCGCGCGATCCCGCCGGGCGCCGGACGGCGCCTAACAGGCGGGGGAGGAACCCTTCTGGCCGGTGAGATCGCGGTTGTACAGCCAGCCGGTGGTGTTCGTGCCCTCCACCCGCACATACGTCCACTGGTTGCCGTACCGGTTGACGACGTAGCAGTGGTACCAGAGCTTCGTGCCGTCCTTGACGAGGGCACCTGCGGTGCAGTTCTGGTACGGCGCGGCCAGGAGGTGGTGGTCACCCGAGATGTAGCCGTACGTGCCCGGCTTCGGGTCCTTGTGGGTCCAGCCGGCGCAGCCCGTCGGTACGGCGCTGGGCTGGGCAGGGGCGGCCGAGGCCGACGCCTTCGGGGAGGGCGACGCCGTGCCCGGCTTCTTCGAGGCAGTGGCGGACGGCTTGGCCCGGGTACCGGAGGGGGAAGGCTCCGGGCCGGCCGCGCCCGACGCGCCGCCGGACGCCTGCTGTTCGGGGCCGGTCGCCGGCGGCGTCGCCGAGGCCTGGCGGCGGGCTCCGCCGCCCCCGTTGGTCATGGCGTAGGTGACGCCTCCCGTGGCCAGTACGGCGACCACCGCCACGGCGATCGCGACCCGGCCGCGGCGCCGCGCCCGGTCCGTGGCCGTCGCCCCGGTGGCGTGTACGGCGGCGCTGGGAGGCTGCTCCGACGGCCCGCCCTGCGGAGGGAACCCGGGGTGCGGAGCGGGGGTGTGGTGCGGCTGCTGAAACGATTCGGCGGGGGGCGGTGGACCGAAGCCGGCAGGCGGCACCGCGACGGGCACGGCAGGCGGTACGGCGGCGGCCGGCGCGGCGGCCGGCGCGGCGGCGGCAACGGGCGCCGTAGGGGTCGGCGCGACGGCGACCGGAGCCGACGTCGGCACGACGGGAGCCCGGGGCGCGGCCGGAGCCGGCTGCGCCGGGTCCTCGCCGGCGGCACCCGACGCCACCCGCTCCAACATCGCCCGGGCCTGGTCGGCGGTGGGCCGGCCCTCCGGTTCCTTCGCCATCAGCGCCGACAGCACCGGCCCCAGCGGCCCCGCCCGCCGTGGCACGGGCAGCGGTTCGGCGACGATGGCGGACAGCGTCGACCACACGGAGGTCCGGCGGAACGGCGAGACGCCCTCCACCGCCGCGTACAGGGTCATCCCCAGCGACCAGATGTCCGAGGCGGGTCCCGGCTCCCGGCCCTGGGCGCGCTCCGGCGGCAGGTAGTCGAGCGAGCCGACGATTTCGCCGCTGCGGGTCAGCTTCGCCAACTCCTCGTCGTCGGACGCCTGCATGCTGGCGATGCCGAAGTCGGTGAGCACGACCCGGCCGCCGCGCTCCAGCAGCACGTTGCCCGGCTTCACGTCCCGGTGCAGGACGCCCGCCCGGTGCGCGGCGTCGAGCGCGTCCATCAGCTTGGCGCCGATGGCGGCGGCCTCGTACGGGTCCAGCGCGCCGCGCTCGGCCACGACCCGGTCGAGCGAGGGCCCGTCGACGAGCTCCATCACGATGACCGGAAGGCCCTGCTCCTCGGTCACGTCGTGCACGGTGACCACGCCGGTGTGCCGGATGCGCGCGGCGGCCTGTGCCTCGCGCCGCATCCGGGTCCGCAGGTCGGCCCGTTCGGCGGGGCTGGTGTCGGTGTAGGCGCGCAGCAGCTTGACGGCGACCTCACGGTTCAGCACCTCGTCGACCGCCCGCGCGACGACGCCCATGCCGCCCCGGCCGAGCACCTCGGTCACCCGGTAGCGCCCCCCGAGTGCACTGCCGACCAGGCCTCCGTCGTTCGCCTGCTCCGATGGCACCGGCACCGTCTCAGCTCCGTTCCCTCAACGGCCGTCCGGCGACGGCCTGCCGGAGCCCAAGCGTAGAGGCATGGTCACGCCTGGGGATTCACCGCCCGTTGACGACGCCTCAGCCAGCCGGCGCAGCACCGCTCCCGGGGCCGCTCCCGGCGCCGATCGGCGCCACCCCGCCACCCGCCCCAGGCCCACTCCCCGGCAGCCGCCTCGCAGAACGGTCCGGTGATGGTCGGTCTGCCATGGTTCAACGCCCGGTCCAACCCGGCCGGCCACCACCTCGACTCCGTCCCCTACTGGCGTACCTCCGGCCCGGCCGGAGCCCCCGAAGTCGTCGCCCCGGTCGTCGCCCTCGCACGGGGCGAGGCCGCTGCGGATGCGCAGCCCCCGGGGCCCTGGCCCCGGGCGTCGGCGGTGACCGCGCCTTCCGTCCGCCCGCCTACTCGCCGCGCCGCACCGCCCGGTCGACGCGATCCGACTCCACGCCCGAGGAGCGTGCCCATGACGTCCTTCCACGCCGCGATCGTCCACCCCGACCGATCCACCACCTACTGCGGAGAGGTCGACGAGGCACACGTCGCCACCGCCCGGGCGATCGCCCTGCTCGACCACACCCCCCGCTTCGTCCGCGAACACCGCAACCGACCCGGCAGCCTCTTCGTCCTCCGCGACGACGGCGACCTGGACGTCTACGAGCCGGTCGGAGTCGAAGCCGCCCCCCACACCCCCCACACCCCGACCGGCACCGGTACCGGCACCGGCGAGGCGGTGCTGCCCGCGACGGCCGAGCTGCTCAGCGGGGCCTCGGGCACCGTATGGATCCCCGGTGCCATCCGCATCGGTGACGGCAGCATCGGGGGCGCCATGGACACCCCGGGCAACCCGCCCCGCGTGACCCTGCACACCACCGAGTCCCCGGCCGGCGGCCGCTACCTGGAGTCCCTCAGCTCCTACCTGATCGAGGTGTCCTCCGAGCCCCAGCTCGTGTACTGCCCCGTCACCGACCGGGTCGCCCAGCTCGGCCCCCTCGACGAGTCCGCGCGGGCCCTGCGCAACGACGGACAGCGCCGAACCAACCGCGAAGGCAAGGTCAACATCCAGATCGAGGTCCTCGCCTACGCCAAGGACCCGTGGACGACCGGTTGGGACCCCGCCCAGAAGCCCGGATGGGGCTCCGTCCTGGCCGCCGCCCGCTCCTGGGGCGTCCCCGACGAGTTCCCGGCCGGCCCGCCCGCCCCCTACCCCGGTCCCGACAAGCCGCGTTCGCGGTCGGTGTGGCAGAACTCGGGCGGGTACTTCGGGCACTGCGACGTCCCCGGGAACGATCACGGCGACCCCGGTGCCCTCGACACCTCCAAGGTGCTGGGCGGCGCCGGCGGCGGAGGAGCACCGCCCGCCGCCGGGGACGCGTTCCCCGGCGCGGACCGGTTCGGGCCGGGCGCGGTCAACGAGTACGTCACCCGGCTCGGCCGGATGCTCGTCTCCCGCGGTGGCGGGCGCTTCTACCGCGTCGGTCCGGGCCCCGAGTGGGGCACGGCCGACCGCCGGGCCACCGAAGCGTTCCAGTACGCCCAGGGCTGGACGGGCTCCGACGCCGACGGCATCCCCGGCCCCACCACCTGGGAGTTGCTCGTCACCGGCCGCGGCAACGACATCCCCGACGCCGCGGACACCGGAACGCCCCGGATCAGCGTCGCGCACCTCGTGGCCGCGGCCGAGGCCGACATCCCCGCGCCCGACGGCCACACCACCCACGCCGACGAGGTCCGGGTCGTGGAGGACGCCCTCGTCGCCGAAGGCCTCCTCGACGCCCGCTACGCCGACGGCAGCTACGGAACCCGGACCCGCGACGCGTACGCCGCCTGGCAGCGCAGCGCGGCCGGCGGCTCCTACACCGGTCGGGCCGCCGACGGCATACCCGGCCTCAGCTCCCTGCAACGACTGGCCGCCCGCCACGGCTTCACCGCCACCCCCTGACCCGAGGAGAGCCCCGTGTCCCTGTCCCAGACCGCCCCCGCGCCCCGCATAGTCGCCGACATCGCCGAGCGCACCGTCCTCACGTACCTGGAGGCCTTCCTCGGCTTCCTGCTGGCCGGCGCCACCACCGACATCGTCGACCTGTCCGTCCTGCAGGCCGCCGCCGTCGCCGCGCTCCCCGCCGGCCTCGCCGTCATCAAGGGGGCCATCGGCTCCCGCCTCGGCCAGGTCGGCACCGCCGCCTGGCTGCCCAAGCCGCCCGTCGACACCATCCGCCCCTGACCCCTGCACTCCGGGATGCCCGACGGAGAGGTCGCCCGCGAGCCGTCCGGGCTCCGCTGCGCCCTCGACGTCGGGCTCGCGCCCGCCGCAGCGGCCGCGGAGGAGAGCTGCCGCGGGCCGGCCCATTCGCGGGCGGCGCGGGGTACTCGCGGACCCGTAGGCGCTGCCTGGAAGCAGCCGGAGTGCGTACAGGTGCTCCTGCACGGTGAGGACGACGACTGCTTCGGGCTGTGGATGTCTTCGGCGATCCCCCGCGCGACCGCCCCCACCCCGGTCACCTGGAGCGGACCGACACCCCGCACTATGGTCCGCACGGCGGACGCACATACCCTCTGGCCCATGATCCAGTGGGGGAACGACGAGTTGCGCAGCTATCAGGTGGGGTCGATTCGTGCGGAGCTGCGCTCGCTCTCGGTATCGGACGACCGTGAGGGCATGCTCGAGGGGACGCCGCATCTCCATCGTCGCTTTCGTCTGATCGGCATCGACAAACAGCTGGCGGCGACGCCGCATTTGTACGTGCACGATCTCGACGCGCTCCGAGCCGACGAGAAGGCGCGGGTCCAGGAGTGGCTGCCTCGCATGAGGGTCCGTGCTCGGTTGACGTCGCAGTGGACGCCCGAGGGCGTCCCGGAATTCGGGGAGACGGTGCTCTCGGTGATGTGGTTCCAGGCGGCGGCGCTGGATCCCTTCGCCCACCTGGCCACGATCGTGCGTCCTCTCGACTGGACTGCGCTCGCCGGGTTCGAACCCTTCGACGACTGATGTTGCCGCATTCCACCGTGTGTCGCCGTTGCGGCCCGTCCGGCCGCCGCATGTGATCGGATCAGCGCTTTTGTGTAAATAATGATGAATAATGCGGTCATTTGCATACCGGCGCGGTGTACCTCAAGCTCGGCATTTCGGACATTATGCTTCCGCCGTCGACCAGCGACGACGGAAGGAAAGCCGTGCCCCTCACACCCCATCATGGCCTTCGGCCGGCCGCGAAGTCCGTGCCCCCGCACTCGAAGTCCCGCGCCGGCGGGCGCCTGGGACGGCTACGGGCCGTCGTCGTGGCCAGCGCCCTGCTCGCCGGGCTGAGTCCGGTGGCGGCCGGTGCGCCGCAGGCCGCCGCCGTGACGGGGCACAAGGGCGATCCGACGCAGTACTGGAACAAGGTCCTGCTGCAGACGTTCCGCAACGCGCGGGGCTCGGACGCCTCGCCCGGCCAACTCTCCAGGTCCGCTGCGATGGTCTTCGCGGCGATCTACAACGCCGAGAGCGCCTACCAGAACACGTACGGAACCCTGAAGTACGAGCCGTACCTCAGCCGGCCGCTGAAGTACGCCAGCGATTCCTCGAAGCCCAGTCCGGACGAGGAGGAGCGGCTGATCGACCGCACCGCCTACCGGATGATCTCCGAGCTGTACCCGGGCGACCAGGGCTTCATCGACGCCCGGTACAAGGCCCGGACCGGCCGCTCCCCGCACGCCTACGACCCCCTCGACCGGCTGGTGGTCGACCGCGTCGTGCGGCAGATGAACAAGGCCCGGGCGGGCGACGGTTCGGACAACCCGGAGGTCTACGACGGCGACACCACCACGCCCGGAGCCTGGCGGCCGACGGGTGAGGCGGCGACGGCCGACGAAGGGGCCTGCCAGCAGCCGAGCGACGCGGTGACCCCGAACTGGGGCAAGGTGAAGCCGTTCGTGATCCGCTCCGGCTCGCAGTTCCGGCCCCCCACCCTGCGGGGCTTCACCTCCTACGACGAGATGGTGAACAGCCCGGAATACGCGGCCCAGGTCGACGAGGTGCGACGGGTCGGCGCCGTCGACTCCACCGAGCGCACCCACGAACAGACCGTCGTCGGCTGGTTCTGGGACCACGACCTGAACGGCACCTACCACCCCCCGGGCCAACTGCTCCAGCTGACCGGAACCGTCGCGAAGACGTTCAAGCTCAACACGTACGACACCACGCGCCTGTTCGCGCTGTCGGCCCTGTCGTTGGCGGACGCCGGGATCACGGCCTGGGACAGCAAGTTCGACTCCCCGATGAACGAGTGGCGTCCGGTGTCCGCGATCCAGGCGACGGGCGGCGAGAACGCGGACTGGCAGCCCCTCAGCGCGGACCGGGCGGGGAGGCCGTGGACCCCGTGCTTCCCCGCCTGGACCTCCGGGCACGCCAACTTCACGGGTGCGTGGGCGGCCGCGATGCAGAACTACTTCGGCCGTGACGAGGCCTCGTTCGTCGCACAGTCCGAGGACCCGCACACCCTCGTGCGGTACCGCCGCATGAACAGCTTCAGCCAGGTCGCCGAGGAGGGCGAGTTCAGCCGACTCTGGCTGGGCGTGCACTTCCGCTGGGACGCCGAGGACGGCAGGAAGATCGGTACCGACGTCGGCGACTACGTGTTCGCCCACGCGCTCCGGCCCACGCAGCAGAAGGACCGTCCGGACAAGCCGTGAGTCCGGAACCAAGGCCACGCCCGCCGTGCCTCACACCTTCAGACGGCTCAGCGCGTGCATGGCCTCGCGCTCCACGCGTGAAAGCTCGCTGAGGACCGTACCGGCTCGTGTGAGGAACTGCGCCTCGCCCGATTCACCGGCCTTCTCGATCAGAGCTGCCACTTCCGTCCACAGGGTGGCTGCCTCGGCGTACAGCGCACGGCCGGTGCGCAGGTGGCTGCTGTCGAGAAGGCCGGTGCACTCGGTGAGGAAGTCCCGGTAGAGGTTGCGGAACAGGGCGCCCCCGGTGCCGGCCTCCTCCATCAGGCGGGCGGCCTGCGGCAGGTCCCGCTGCGGGGCCCGGGTGCGCTGGAGCCACGTGCGGACCAGCTTGCCGGCCTTCTCGACGCCCCGGTGACCCAGGTTGCCGATGGGCGGGTTGAGGAAGGCGTCGGCGCAGGCGGTGATGGCGGGGACGATCTGCTGCCGTGGGGAGGGCACATCCTTCGGAGCGGTGACCGTGAAGGAGCGGTGCCTGGCGGTCATCGGGCCGCGCGCGGCCCTGGCCCGGGCGAGGCCGGTCAGGCTGGTGGACACCGCTCCGCCTTGCTGCGCGGTGTCGACCAGGTACGCGGAGCGTTCGTCGTAGCCGTACAGGGCGACGATATGGCCGCCGAAATGGATCTTCGACCGGAAGTAGTCCAGGTGGTAGCTGTCGAGCTGTAGTCCGACGGGGCGGCCGGCGTCGACGCAGGCCGTCACGTTCTCCCATGCCCTGCCGGGGGAGGCGGTCTCCTGGACCAGGAGCTCCAGCCCGAGTCGGGCGGCCAGGTTCCTGGTGAGTTCGAAGGGTTTGACGCGTCCCCCGAGGAAGGGGAAGTCCATGTTCTTGCCGTCCCAGTAGACGAAGGACAGACCGGAGCCGAGACCGAACAGCATGGGCTCGGACAGGTCGATCCCCTCGTGCCGCAGGAGCACTCCCAGCGCCGTCGTCTCGCAGTGCTGCATGCCTCGGGCATCGGTGCCCGCTACCGTGGTCACGCCGTGTCCTCCTCGACGGGGATGACCAACCGGGTCATCAGTTCTTCTCGTGGTGCCTCTGCCGGTCCGACGAGGTACCCCTCGCGTACGGGTCCTCGCGGACGCAGCCCGCGCTCGTGGACGGCGGCGAACAGGGCGTTGTAGGCCAGGGGCAGTTGGGCATAGGGCCCGACGTGCACGGTCTCCGCGACCGGACCGCCCGGCAGCACCACGAGGTCCGGACCGCCGGGCACGTCTTCCCCGTGGCCGCCCGCGGGGACCTGCGCCCCGACGGCGATCTCCATCCGCTCTTCCAGGTCCAGCGGGTACAGCCCCCACAGCGGCGGCTCCCACACGATGTCCGCGCCGCCGAGCGCGGTCAGCAGCCGGCCCACGCCTTCCCCGACCCCCGCTCCGATTCCCGCAGGGGTGCAGACCGCTCGTACCACTGCCAGCCGTCGCTCCGGCTCCCTGCACATCGTCACCTCGTAGCCGGGCAGACCGCCCTCCGCCAGCCGCTCCAGCATCGTCAGCCGGGTCTGGTCCCTGCTGATCCGCTCGGCCAGCCGGTCCCGCTCCGCGCGCAGGATCCGAGCCCTTCGCCCGGGACCGGCGGCCAGCGTCCGGGCGATCACGGCCAGGGGAAGGTCCATCTCGCGCAGCAGCGCGATGGTCAGGGCGTCACGCGCCTGCTCGGGCGCGTAATAGCGATAGCCGGAACCGGCGTCCACATGGACCGGAACCAGCAGACCCGTCTCGTCGTAGTGCCGGAGCTGCTTGACGCTGAGCCGGCACAGACGGGCGAAGCGCCCGATGGTGAGGAGTTCGTCTCGCACGCCTTCATGGTGGACCCTCCCACGGTGGGAGAGTCCAACGCCGTGTCGACGCACCCCGGCCGACCTGCCCAGAGCGCTGTGGCCGCAGCCCGGGTTGCGGCGTTCACCTGCGGTGCCATCGTGGGAGTGAGGACATTGCTCGGTGACCGATACCGAGGGCTGAGCCATGGAAGACGAGCAAGCACACGTCGTGTACGGCGACGACCAGTTCGACCTGGACATCCGCGTCAAGATGACCACGCGGGAAGTCGACAAGTTCGTCATCGAGGACACCCACAGCTGTGCCAGCACCTGCGGCGACGAATGCACGAACAGCTGTGCCAGCACCTGCGCGGGCAGTTGCCCCGCGCTCGACACCCCCAACGAGACGGAAACCTGTGGGACCTGCGGCTCCTGCACCTCGGAGTGCGACCGCAGTTTCTACGAGGACCACTACGTCCTGGAAGTCAGCCAGGTCAGGGCCGACGGGGTCACCCGCAGGGTCGCCGGTGAGCACGTCATCCGCCGCATCGTCGAGCACCCCCCGCAGGTAGGCTGATGGCCCCGCCCACCTGGCAGCCGGCCGTCGGCGATCCGCAGACCGCCGCTGCGGTGCGCGCCGTATGCGTGGACGTGCTCTCGCGGCTGCGCGACCCCGACACCGTCGAGGCCGCGGCCCGGACGGTGCCGCTGCGCGGACGCCCGCGGTGGACGACCCACAGCACCGCCCAGGGCGCGTGCGGCCTCGCCCTCGCCTTCGGACACCTCGACCGGTGCCTGCCCGGCGAGGGCTGGGACCTCGTCGCCCACCACCACCTCAGCCGCGCCGTCGACGGCACCGCTTCCGACCCCGTGGGCACCCTGGGGCTCTTCGCCGGCCTCACCGGAGTGGCCTTCACCACCTCGTACCTGGCCCGCGGCGGACAGCGGTACCGCACCCTGCTCGGCGGCATCGACGACAGCCTGTACACCCGGATCCCCCGACGCCTTCCCGCCGTCACCGGGGAGGGCCTCGCCGTCGGCGCGTTCGACCTCGTATCGGGGTGGACCGGCGTGGCCGCGTACCTCCACTCCCGTCCGGCCGGCCCGGCCCGGGACCGCGCCCTCCACACGGTGCTCGCCTGGCTCGTGGACCTGTCCCGTGCCGTCGACGGGGTCCCCGCCTGGCACACCCCTCACGCCCTCATCACGGACGAGGGCATGCGCGACCGGTACGGGACCGCCGTCGCCAACTGCGGTCTCGCCCACGGCATCACCGGCCCCCTCGCCCTGCTCGCCCTCGCCCACGCCGACGGCCCGATCGGCGAGGGGCACACCGAGGCGATCCGCCGCACGGCGTCCTGGCTCGCCTCCCACCAGGTCGACGACGCCCGGGGAGGAGGAGGGGCGTACCCGGCGGTGGTCCCGCTCGGTGAGGACCCCGCCGCGCCGTCGGCGGCCCGCGACGCCTGGTGCTACGGCAGCCCCGGTGTCGCGCGCGCCCTCTGGCTCGCCGGCACCGCCCTCGGCGACCCCGACCTGACCCGTACGGCCGTCTCGGCCATGCGGGCCGTCCTGCGCCGCCCCGTCGCCCGGCGGCGCATCGACTCGCCGGGGTTCTGCCACGGCATCGCCGGGCTCCTTCAGGTCACGCTGCGGTTCGCCGCCGACACCCGGGACGAGGAGATCAACGACGGCGCCCGCCGCCTGGTCGACCAACTGCTCGGCGAGTACCAGCCGCAGGCGCCCTACGGCTATCGCAGTGTCGAGCCTGACGGCGCCCGCGAGGACCGGTCCGGCCTCCTCGAAGGCGCCGCAGGGGTCGCCCTCGCCCTCCTTGCCGCCGTCACCCTCGAACCACCCTCCTGGGACCGGTTCTTCCTGCTGTCATGAGCGCCGACGCCTCCCGCGACCCCGGCATGCGGCGGCGGGCCGCCCCGAGCCGGGCAGCGGGGCTCTACCGCTGCCTCGACCACTTCGTGATCCGCACCCCGATCCTGCCCGTCACGGACTACCCCGCGGCCGAGGGCCTCGGGCGGGCGTCCGCAACCGCCCGCGTCCGGGACGACGAGCAGGCGCGGCGTGCCGTGGTCGTGTCCTCGCTGCCCCTCGCCACCGCACTGCTGGGGCCCGAACCCACCGAACGCACCGAGGGCACCGAAAGCACCGCACCCACCGAACGCGACCGGCGGCGCCTGGAGTCGAGCATCCTGCGCTACCTCATCCGCCTCAGCACCCGGCCCACTCCCTTCGGGCTGAACGCCGGCGTCGCCCTGGGCCGGTGGGGGCCGGTCACCGACGTCCGCCTCGCCGACCAGCCCCCCGACGTCCACGCCCGGGTCGACATGCACGCCCTCGTGCACTTCGTCACCACCCTCGAATCGCGGGCCGAAGTCCGGGAGGCGACCACGGTCATCGCCAATCCGGCCGTGCTGCACCGCGCCGGTCGGATCACGTTGAGCGGTGTCGAAGCGGCCCTCGGGGCGAACGGCGGCGAGAACGTCACCCTCCGCGCCACCGGCGCGGTCACCCGCGCCCTCGCCCTGGCCCGCACACCCGTCCCCTACGCCGACCTCGCCGCCGACCTCCTGCACACCGTCGCCGGAGCCACGCCCGACAAGGTCCACGATCTGCTGTACCGGCTGTGGCGGCACGCGTTCCTCCTGACGGACCTCCGCCCACCCCTGACCCATCTCGACCCCGCGGCGCACGTCCTCGACCACCTCGGCCGGATACCGGCAGCCGCCGCGGTCGCCGCCGCCGCGGAACTCGCCGAACTGCTGGCCGCGATCCGGGACTGGGAGACGCAGCCGGCCGGCAGCGGCGCCGCCGCCTTCCCCGCGCTCGCCGACCACGCCCGCCGCGTCACCGGCTTCGAGACGCCGACACCGCTCCAGGTCGACACGGTGCTGCCGCTGGCGGCCCGCGACGTGTCCCGCAAGGTGGCCGACGAAGCGGTCCGGGCGGCAGAGCTGCTGCTGCGGCTCACCCCGTTCCCCTTCGGCCTGCCGCAGATCAGCGCGTACAGGCACGCGTTCGAGGCCCGCTACGGCACCGACCGCGACGTGCCCGTCCTCGAACTCCTCGATCCCGTCATGGGCCTCGGCTCACCGTCGCTCCTCCCTCCGGTGATTCCCGCGAAAGCCGCCCGGACCGACACCCTGCTCCGCCTCGCCACCGGCGCCCTCCACGACCACCTCCCCAGCATCGACCTCGACCAGGACACCATCGAACGACTCGCCCTCTGGGAGGCGGGCCCCGAGCGGCTCCCCGCCTCGCTCGACCTCTACGCCATGGTCTCCGCCCCGTCACCCGCCGCCGTCGACGCCGGCGACTTCCACCTGGTCGTGGGCCCCAACGTCGGCGCCGGAGCAGCAGGACGCAACCTCGGCCGCTTCGCAGGCATGCTCACCGGCGCCGTCTCCGCCCTCCGCGACATCGCCGACGCCGAACGAGCCGTCGAAACCGGCCGCGTTCTCGCCGAACTGGTGTACCTCCCCGAGAAGACCCGCTCGGCGAACGTCGTCGTCCGGCCCGCCGTCCGCGACCACGAGGTCGGCATCCGCACCAGCGCCGAGGACGGGCCGGCCCGCTCCATCCCCCTCGACCAGCTCGCGGTCCGCATCACGAACGGCAGGTTCGCACTGCTCTGGGACGACGGCACCGGGCAACCCCGAGAAGTCGGCGTCTGCTCGGGACACATGCTCAACAGCATCCGGGCCCCCGCCGTCTGCCGTTTCCTCGCCGACGTGAGCCGCGACGGCACCGCCCAGATCGTCGGCTTCGACTGGGGCCCGGCCCGCGACTTCCCCTACCTGCCCCGCGTCACCTCCGGCCGGATCGTCCTGCGCCCGGCCCAGTGGCGCATCGACCGCACCACGGCGCACGAGATGGCCTCCGGACAGCCGGACCGGTTCCCGGCCGGGTTCGACGCCTGGCGCCGCCAGTGGCGGGTGCCCCGCTACGCGTACCTCACGAGCAGCGACACGGCCGCGGACCACCGGCTCCTCGTCGACACCACCGCGCACGCGCACACCAACGAGATACGGCGAGCCCTGAACCTGCTGCGGCCCGGCGGCAGCGTCGTCCTCCAGGAGGCCCTCCCCGGCCTCGACGACGCCTGGGTCAGCGGGCCGAACGGCCCCCACACCGTCGAACTCGTGGTCTCCATGACCCGCAACGCCCCCGTCCCGTGCTCCGTTCCACCGGGCAGAGCCGGCGGCGCCGCCCGGGTGGCGCGGACGGACCGGCTGCGCCCTCCGGGCAGCGACTGGACCTTCGTCAAGCTGTACGGCGACCGGCAGGAGGAGGAATCCCTGCTCGTCGGCGGCGTCCGCGAGCTCGTCCGCTCGCTCGACGGCCAGTGCGACCGACGCGTCTTCCTGCGCTACGCGGACCCCGAACCCCACCTGCGGCTCCGCCTGCGCGGCAACCCCTCCGTACTCGTTCCCGCGCTCAGCGACTGGGCCGGCACCCTCCTCGCCGACGGCCACGTCTCGCGGTTCACCTTCGACGTGTACGACCGCGAGGTCGAACGCTACGGCGGCCTCACCGGGATGGACGTCACCGAACGGCTCTACTCCGCCGACAGCGCGGCCGTCCTCGACCTGCTCTCCCTCCACCACGCCGGTGAGTCCCGGCTCGACAGGACGGGCCTGGCGCTGCTCACCATCGACGACCTGTTGGCCGGGCTCGGCCTGAGCGAAGCCGAGAGGCTCCGCTTCTACCACCGGGCGACTGACCGGCGACGTCTCGCGGGAGCGGAGTACCGCTCCCGCAAGGCGGAGTTCTGCGACCTGCTGCGCGGACCACCCCCTCGTCCCGTCGGCGACGTCCTCGCCCGGCGCCGTCCTCACCTGGCACACGTCGCCGACCGGCTCGCAGATCTGCAGCGCCGCGGGCAACTCGGCAAGACGCTGCCCGAGCTGTGCCACAGCTACGTACACCTGCACTGCAACCGACTCCTGGGCACGGACCGCGCTGCCGAGGACACGGCGCTGGAACTCCTCTGCCGCACCCGCCGCAGCCTGACCTCAGGAGCCTGAAGCCGGGCTCCGGCCGACGATGCGATCTTCGCCGATCGGGGCTTCGATGGGGTTATGCGCCATTCGGTCGTCGGACGGGCGGGCCTCGGCGGGGGTGCGGTAGGCGTGCTGCTCGCCGCGGGACTCGCTCTCGCACCCGTGGCTTCGGCGGGGCCGCCCGGGGTCACTCCGGTGTCGGAACGCTGCTCGCCCGGCTGGGTGTGCGGGTGGACGGGGCCCTCGTACACCGGGGTGGTGAGCCCGGTGGCGGTGGACATGCCGTGGTACCCGGAGACGACCGCCTACGTCGGGCTCAACGGCGGGGCCTCGGTGTGGAACGGCCCCGGCACGTGGCGGGCCCGTGACGGGGTGTGGGGGCGCTGCGTCACCGTGTACAGCAAGACCCATTACAAGGGCGATGCGCTGACCCTCCGGCCCGGCCAGGGCATCGACCGGCTTCCGGCCGCTTTCGGGAACATCCGGTCGAACAGGTTCCACACCTGTCGCGTCGGCTGATCACCGGCTGGCGCCCGACGCGCGCCTCAGCCGGGTGCGGAGCTCCTCGCTCCTCACGCCCCGGCCTTGCGCCGGCGGCGCGGCGTACGGGTGCAGCACCGCCGTGTCGGGCGCCATGCGCCCGGGGCGCGGGTACGGGTGGCAGGGTGCGCGCTCTCCGCAGGCTCGTGCGGTCGTCGACCGGCCTTGCCGCAGTCTTCGCCACCGGCGGCTGCGGCTCGGTGCAGCCCACTGCCGTCCCCCGTGCCGATCCCACCCCGTCCCCGCCTCCTCCGGCTTCGCGCCGGCGGCAAGCCCGGCCCGGGCCGCCTGCGGGGTGGCGCGGCCGAGTGTCGGGACGGCGGCGGCACGGCGGACGCCGGGGGGCGGCGAACGCCCGCGCGGCCGGGCGCGTGAAGCCACCCCCCACCTCGTCGCCGGTGTACCCGGTGGGCGCTGTAGTGACGATCACGAATACCTCGCGGTCCGTAGCGGGTCGGTACGCCCCTTCAGGGGATCCGGGGGTCACGAGCGGGTCTTCAGGCCGTCCAGGGTGAGGTCGAGCAGGCGTTCCGCCTGCTGTCGCTGTTCGGGTCTCGCCGAGGTCAGCGCGATGCCTTCGAGCGCGGCGCCCAGGTCGGTGGGGCTGATGTCGGTGCGGATGGCGCCGGCGGCCGCGCACGCGTCCATGAGGGTGCTCAGGGCGCCCCGGATCATTTCCCGGCTGTGGCCGTACGGGTCGTTCCCCGTCGCGGCGATGGCGCGCAGGGCGTCGATCATGCCGTACTTGGTGGTCACGTAGTCCAGGAAGAGGCGGGTCCAGGTGCGCAGGGCCTCCAGGGGCGGCTCCGTCGCCACCAGGGAGGGGGCCGCCTCGCACAGCTGGGCCACCTCGTTGCGGTAGACGGCCTCGACCAGCGCCTCGCGGGTGGGGAAGTTGCGGTACAGCGTGGCACTGCCGACCCCCGCCTCCCTGGCGATGCGTTCGAGGTGGGCGTCGAGCCCCTCCGTCGCGAAGACGCGCACCGCAGCCTGGAGGACCTTCTCCCGGTTCCGCCGCGCGTCGGCCCGCAACGGCCGTTGTGCTCCCTCGGTCATGAGTGCTCGCCGTCCCCTCTCGTCCCGGGCTCTCGACCTTGCTAAGTGGAGGCGCGCCCACTTAGCCTTCCGTGAACTGGGGGCTCCCCCACTTCCACTGTAGGTCAGTGCCCGCACGAGAGGACCCGGTCATGTCAGGCATCGAGGGCAAGGTCATCGCGGTCACGGGTGCCAGCAGCGGCATCGGAGAGGCCACGGCGGTCCATCTCGCCGAACGAGGGGCCCACCTGGTGCTCGGAGCCCGACGGGAGGACCGCCTGAACGCGGTCGTGGACCGCATCACGGCGCGAGGCGGCTCGGCCGTCGGGCTCGTCGTCGACGTCACGCGCCGCGAGGACCTGCGGCGCCTCACCGACGCGGCGGTCGACCGCTTCGGCCGGCTCGACGTCCTGGTGTCCAACGCCGGGACCATGGCGGTCTCGCCGTTCGACGAGTTGCGCCAGGACGACTGGGACGCCATGGTCGCCACCCACATCACGGGCCTGCTCAACGGCATCGGCGCGGCGCTGCCCCTCTTCCGGCGGCAGCGCTCCGGACAGTTCGTCAACGTCGCGTCCACCGCGGCGTACGTCGTGAAGTCCCCCCAGGCCGTCTACGCGGCCACCAAGACGGCGGTGAAGGTGCTGACCGAAGGGCTGCGGCAGGAGTCCGGACCCGACCTGCGCGTCACCCTGGTCTCGCCGGGCTTCACGCACACGGAGGGCGTGGGCAAGGGGGCGAGCCCCGAGGCGGCGGCGGCCTTGGCCCGGCAGCGCGACGAGATCGCCATGCCGCCCTCCGCTGTCGCCTCCGCCATCGCATACGCGATCGGGCAGCCCGACGGTGTCGACGTCAGCGAGATCGTCGTGCGCCCCGCGGTGCAGGCCTGACGGCAGCCCCGACACCGCTCTCCGCGGTACCGAGGACTGCCATCGGCCTTGCCGGACGCCCGTCACAGCAGTCGCTCGGCGAGGTAGCGCTGGAACTGCCACAACGGGCGTTCCAGATGGGAGAACCGGCCGTTGGACGGAGCCGGGTGGGAGGCCAGGCCGCGCTGGACGCCGCGGACGGCCACGAGGTCCTCTTCCTGGATCCGCGCGATCCGGGCACGTATGCCGTCCAGTTGTTCCGAGAAGCCGGGCGTGTCGCGCGTCCCGGGCGGGACCAGGGCCGTGATCCGGGTGTCGTGGGTGGTGGGGCCGGTGGGCAGCCAGTGGATGCTGACCGCGCTGTCGGGCAGGACCGCCAGGACGAACTGCGGGAAGACACCGGCGACGAGCATGCCCGGCCGCCCCTCCCGATCGGACGGGGAAGCGTGCCTCCCGCGGTCGGCGCCGCCCTGCGCGGGGTCGGACAGCGGCGTGAACATCGTGAACCAGCGGCCGTCGCATGCGTCGACTTCGGTGTCCCGGCCCGGCAGTACGGGATCCAGGGTCGCCGCGTGCGTGCCCATGTGGTGGTAGTTCTCCGAACCGTTCTCCACCGCCACTTTCCAGTTGGCGGGTACGCATTCCCAGGTCCGGGTGTGGACGCCCACCCAGTCCGCGATGCCGCGACCGCTCAGCTGCCGGTCCAGCCCGTGCAGTGCGGGGGCTGCCGGTGCCGCGTCGGGGTCGAGGTTGAGCATGACGAAGCCGTTCCAGACCTCGACGCGGTGCCCCGGGAGCCGGCAGACGGAGCGGTCGAAGTCGACGCGCTGCATCAACGGGGCACCGGCGAGCTGCCCCGCGTAGCGGCCGTTCAGCCGGTAGGTCCAGGTGTGGTACGGGCACGTCAGCCGTTTCAGGCAGCCGCGCTCGGGTGTGGTCTCCGGCGGCAGGAGGTCCATGAAGCGGTGGCGGCACACCCGGGACAGGGCGTGGAGTTCGCCCTCCTCGTCCCGGGTGATCACCAATGGTGTGCCGAGGACGTCCAACCGCAGGTAGCTGCCCGGCCGTGGAACGTCCTCGGCCCGTGCCACGCAGAGCCACTCCCGCCGGAAGATCCGCTCGACCTCCCGTGCGTAGAACTCGGGGGAGGTGTAGGCGCGGGGTGGCAGCGTCTGGCCGCGTTCCAGCGGGAGCGTGGCCAGACGCTGCAGCTCGGCGAGCGTCTCGCGCAGGCCCGCGGGGGCGGATGCGGGGGCGGAGGCGGGGGTGAGGGCCCCCTCGGTCGTGGTGGGGTGGACGGTCATGGTGATCGGCCTCCTTTCCTTCCGGTCCTTGTGGTGGTCAGGGGGGTCGAACCGAAGAGGGACAGGGCGTGCCGCCGCCCGTACCGGCGGCTGTAGGCGAGGGTGGCGAGGAGGACGGCGCCCTGCAGCGTCAGCCCCTTGGCCCGGTTGACTACCGGAACCGCCTCCACCGGCAGCAGCAGGGCGAGGAGCATTCCGGCGGCACCGTCCAGCAGTTGGGCGCAGCCCCACAGCACCGTCAGCCGGTTCAGTCCGCTGCGCAGCGCCGGCGAGGCGTGCCAGGCCGCTTCCCGGGCGGCCGCGCTGGTCGGCGCCTGCCAGGACTGGCCGGCCTGGAAGGCGAAGGGCTTCGCCCCGAGGAGCGAGCCCAGGATCCACAGCCCGGCAGCCGCCCCGAGTCCGGCGTCCTTGACGAGCACGACCCGCGCACTGCCGGTGAGCAGCGACGTCACGACGCGCACGACCAGCATGCCGATCACGAACGCCTCGAAGCCGTTCACGTGGCGCCGCCTGGCGACCTCGAAGATCATGCGCACCGCGGGGACCGCCCCGCTGAGTGTCAGTGCCAGCCACTGGCTGTACCCCTGTGACCGCAGAACGTAGAACACGGCCAGCGGGAGAACCACGGCGACCAGGGTCGTGGTCGCCGCTGCCCGCCAGGTCGGCGTGGCCCGTGTTCCGGTTCGACCGTTCGGTGTTGCCATACCGAAAACCGTAGGGACCGGCGTGGGACCGCGAATCGACATGGAGGGCGATATGCGCAGTACGTCCTTTGGCGTACTGGTTCGCCTGGCCCCCGAGCGCCCTCCGGCGCCCGCCCAGGGGCGGGACGCGACGAAGCCGGGATGCCCGAACGGCATCCCGGCTTCTTAGTCGACGGCGAGGAAAGCGGGGGGACTAGTCGTGGAGTGTTGAGAAGGAAGTCCGCCCATGGCCTCGCCGGAGCCAACGCTACCAGTCAGGCCGGGATCAGTGCGCGCAGGTTTTCCGGCGTGATGACCAGCGAGTCCGGGTGCAGCCCTTCGGGGCGTTCCAGGCCGATGTACGTGACCGGGCCGTCCGGGACCCCGGCCTGCGTGCCGTCCCACCACGTGGTGGTCGTGGCGCGGTCGGCCATCAGGTCGACGAGGTGCCGGACCGTCAGCTGGTCGCGTTCGACGATGCCGCGCACCAGCGCGGCGACCGACACCCGGTTCCCCTCGACCCGGTTGGCGTCCGGGTTGCCCTTCAGGTACAGGTGCAGCCACTTCGCCCGCCACCCGCCGTCGTCCCCGCGCAGGAACACCAGCGGCAGAGCGACCCTGCCCGTCCCCCGCAGCTCCGACTTCATGCGCACCGTACGCGGCTCGAAGGGGCGGCCCTGCTGCTCGGCGTCGCGCAGCATGAAGCCGAAGAACGACTCCGCGACCTCCTCGAAGCCCTCCCCGGAGTAGATGTTGACCTGCGGGACGATGAAGTCGCCGCGTACGGCGTCCAGGCGCAGGTTGATGAACTCCGACGCGCCGTCGGGTGCGGGGGCGTTGGTGATGTCGCCGGAGTGTTCGCCCTCCAGGTCCTGAAGGGCCGTGTACGACAGCCAGGTGACGGTTTCGTACGACTCGTCCAGCATGAGCGCCGACAGGTCGAAGTCGGTGCTGCGCTGCGCCTGCCGCCAGTGGACGAAGAACCGCAGCAGCTTCCCGTCGACGGGGGAGAGGGACCCGCGGGGGAGCACGCCGAGCCCGGCGGCCGTCGCCTTGCCGCTGAGCGGCAGCGCGACGTCGAGGACCGCGGGGTCGACCAGCAGGTGCCCCGCCTCCGGGAGTCGGCGCCGCGTCTCCGCGTCCAGGGCCGCGACCAGCCGCTTGACGTCCGGTTCCGGCACGGTCGGGCGGGTGTCCGCGCCGACCCAGGCGCGGCCCCCGCGGTTGACGAAGACGCGGCGCCGCGCCGCCTCCCGCGTCCGGTTGTGGAAGTGCTCGCGTACGGACAGCAGGACCCGGCCGGAGACCTGCGGGGCGGCCGCGTCGGCGGCGGCCGCGACCGCGTCGCGCTCCTCCTGCCCGGGGCAGGCGCGCAACAGCCGGTCCAGGGAGCGCAACAGCCGGCCCGGGGCGGCGACCGCCAGCAGCCGCGCCGCGCCCGTGACGTCGTCGGCGGCGAGCAGTTCCTCGACGCGGCTGTCGAGGGTCCGGGCCTCCCGCTCGCCGCGGGCGACGGCGAACACGTCGGCGGCGTGCGGCCAGCGCGGGTACTCGTGCGGATGGAGCCGTTCGCCGAGGCGCTTGAACGCCTCGCGGTGCGCGGCGACGTCGGCGAGCTTGGCGGGGGACGCGGCGACGACCGCGTCCAGGCCGGCGAGGAGGGCGCGGCGGACCGGCCGGGACAGCGAACGGAACAGGGTCGGCTCGGCGAGGGTCACGTCGCCGTCCGACAGGGCGCAGGCCAGGCGCAGGACGTCGGTGACGGTGTCCACCAGCAGGTCCGCGCCTCGGTCGAGGCGGGCGCGGTTGACGGCGGCGCGGTTCTCCCGGACCGGGATCTCCTCGGGCTGCGGGCCGTCGGCGCAGTGCCCGGCGAGCAGGGCGAGGTCGCGCAGGCCTTCCTCGCCCAGCGGCGTGGCACTGCCCGCCAGCGCCAGGTACAGGGCGGTGACCTCGTCGTCGGGGCTGCCGCCGGCGTGCAGGACGGTCATGCGGTCGCCGCCGGCGGCGATCAGCTCGTCGTGTGCGGCGAGCATCTCCTCGTACGTGTGCTGGTAGGCGCCGTACGTCGGGAGGGTCAGCAGGTCGAGCACACCGGACCGGAGCTGGTCCAGGGTGCCCGCCCGGGAGGCGTCGTCGTCGAGCGCCTCGCGGATGCACTGCATCCAGAAGTCGAGCGTGTCCGGCACGTTGGCCGGGAAGTCGACGAAGTACACGTTGTGCGCGACGTGGTCGCCGACCATCGCACGCACCGTGTCCAGCGTGCGCGCCGAGGTCTCCAGGACGGCCTCCTCGGCCAGGCCCGACAGGCGCTCCAGCAGCTCCGCCGAGAGCTTGAAGCCCACGGACATCAGCGCGGCGTCGAACTGCCGCGCCGCGGCACCGCCCTGGCCGGCGGGACCGGAGGGGGCGGGGAGGCGGTGGGTGTGCCGGATGACCAGGGATTCAAGGGGATGGGGCATCCGCGAATGATCCCAGACCACGCCGAACGGTCGCACCCGCGTTTTCGAACGCCGAGGCGGGCCGGCGCGGCCGCCGCCCGCCCGCCCGCGTCAGGGGCCCGGCCGCGCCGCCGCCGTACCGGCTCAGGGGATGTGCTCGATCCGCTTCCCGTCGAGGAGGTACACCGGCAGGTGCGGATGGTCCGTCGCGACCGGGAACCCGTTCTCGTGGGCCAGTGCCGCGATCGCCAGGGGGCCCAGCGCCACGCGGGCGCGCGGGGCCTGTGACGGGCCCCAGAAGCCCGCGTGCTCCGTGACCGCCTCGGCCAGCGCCTGCGCGAAGGCGTCCCGGTCGCCCGTGACCAGGCGGTGGAAGAGCGCGACCGGCTGGTAGTCGATCCCGTTCACGAAGTCCTTCGGGGCACGGGCGATCCGCTCCGGCACCGACGTCCGGATCGTGGCGACCAGCTTGTCCACGACCTCGTCCATGTTCCGCCGCGCGAAGTACGTCTGCAGGGTGTCGATCCAGTGCAGCACGTACTCGTCGACGGAGTCGTCCTCCCGCAGCCGCTCCATCGGCACCCCGCACAGCCGGTCGATCCGCTCCTCCTGGCGGCACACCACCGCCAGGTAGAACGCGTCGAGCCAGGCCCGCGCGTCCGCCGGGGGAGAGGCCGGGAGGGCGGGCAGCCGGGTCACCAGGTCCTCGCCCAGGTGGCACTCCATCGGCTCCGCGACGCCGGTGAACAGCGCGCAGCCGAGCTGTACGGCGGTGGCCCATGCGTCCCAGGTGGTGACGTGCGACGCCTTCGGGTCGTCCGCGCAGCGCGCGTGGGCCAGGGCGAGGGCCGCGGCGAAGGCGTCGCCCAGCCCCGACGGGTCCCGTACGACCTCCTCGAGCGCCCCGGCCGCGGCCCGTTCGAGTCCGGCCGCGTCGGAAGGGGTCCGCGCCGCAGGACCGGTGGTCGTCCGCCCGGCACGGTCCAGACGGACCAGGCCCTTCATCAGGCCGAGCAGCTGCGGCTCCGGCCGCAGGGAGAAGGTGCGGGTGCTCTCGTCGATGACCGTGAGGGAGGTCAGGCCGCCCTGGTGCCACCAGTAGACCCGGGGGGAGAGGGCGCCCGGCCCCTCCTGGTGGGCCCGGAGGGCGTACGCGGCCAGGTCGTTGAGGGCGTCGATGACGGTGCCGTCGACGATCGGGTGGTACGCCAGCAGGTGCCGGGTCGGTACGACGACCAGCGCGCCGGCCTCCGGCAGCGTCTCACCGGTCAGCCGCCGGACCGTCTCGGCCAGGAACAGGGCCCGGCTCGCGACGAACGGGGAGTCGCCGTAGAGGGAGTGCAGCGTCGCCCGCCCCTCCAGCGGCACCTCCTCGTGGGTGACCGGCACGTCCATCAGGTTCTCGTAGGCCGCCCCTCCGAGGGCCTCCAGCCCGGCGCGCTCGACATCGGCGTCGGTCAGGATCCGCACGCCGTCCGGCCCGTCGAGGGCGTACGCGAACACCAGTCCCTCCGCCACCACCCGCGCGTAGCGCATGCGGCCGACCAGCTCCGGCGTGAGGGAGTCGACCGGCAGCAGCCGGGCGTGCGCGCCCCGCAACAGCTCCTCGGCGCTCTCAGTTGCGTCTCGTTCCATCTTCACGACCCTACGGCGCACCACCGACAGGAGGCCCGGCCGCTCGGGCATCCGACCACGGGGGAGCCGCCGCCGTTGACGCGTGCTCACCGAGCCGCTGGGGCCGTCCGGCGTCTAGCGGGCGGTCGGCTGCGCTTCGACGATGGGGGTCAGGCCGTCGAGGAGCGCCTTCAGGCCGAAGGCGAAGAGCGCGTCGAGGTTCAGGTCGTAGCCGTCCTCGAAGGCGCCGACCACCCTGCTGAAGTTTGGGAAGCGGCCGGATTCCGTCAACTCCCGGAGGACCGGGGCGCGGCTGTCCATCCACTGCTCCTCCGACTGGCCCGTGGCGGCTTCGGCGTGCGCCTCCCTCTCCAGGTGCGCAGCAAGGCCCTGGACATGGCTGTAGAGCAGGACGTGGATGTCGAACAAGGCGGTCGGGGCGAGGCCACGGCCGTCGAGGGCGCCCAGGCCCCATTCGCCGTGGACCATCAGATTGGGAACGAGCAACGGGCGCGTGAGGGAGCCGACCTGGGCCAGCCAAGGGTGCTTTCGGTACAGGCTCCACAGGGTCCGGGCACCCAGCTCGATGCGGGCGCGCCAGTCCTCGGGCGCGTCCGCGGGGTAGGACCCCTCGCCGAACGCGGCGTCGGCCATGTGCAGGACGAGGTCGTCCTTGCTCGCCACGTACCGGTAGGTCGACATCACCGGGACGCCGAGCCGGGCCGCGACGCCGCGCATGGAGAGCGCCGAGAGCCCTTCGGCATCGGCGATCCCGATGGCGGTACGGACGATCCGGTCGCGGCTCAGCTCCTGCTCGGGACCGGGACGGGGAACGGAAGCCTGCCGGCCGGCGCCGGCGCCGGCCACGACCGTGCCGACTCGGGGCCGGGACTCCACGAGCCCCTCCAGGCGCAGGGTCGTCAGGGCCTTGGTGGCGGTGGCGAGCGCGACGCCCCACTCCCGCGCGATCTGCCGGGTCGAGGGAACCCGCTCCCCGGGGGTTAGTTCACCGTCCGCGATGCGCCGACGGATCGCGGCGACGATCCGCAGGTAGGGCGGATCGCCAGCTGTGTGCGTGGTCTTCGTCACGTCCCGCCGTCCCCCGGTCCTGTACTAGTGCAGAGGGTACTAGCGGCGCCGTCGTCCGGAAGGGCTTCTGCTCTAGTACGGCGTTGGCTCGGGTCATTTGATGGGGCTGCGGGTGCGGCGTACGTTCAGGACGCGTACACCGTACAGAGCACTGGAGGAGCCTCTCATGAAGACCGTGCTCGTGTCCGGCGGCGGAATCGCGGGATCCGTCCTCGCCTACTGGCTGCGCCACCACGGCTTCGCGCCCACGGTCGTCGAACGCGCCCCGGGCCGACGACCCGGCGGGCAGGCCGTGGACATCCGCGGTGTCGCGCTCGAAGTCGTCCAGCAGATGGGCCTGCTGGAGGAGGCACAGCGCATGCGGACCCGGATGCGCGGCATGTCGATCCTGGACCCCGACGGCCACGAGGTCGAGCGTTCCACCGAGGCGACCTTCAGCAGCGGCCGGCTCGACGGCGAGGACATCGAAGTCCTGCGCGAGGACCTGGTGGAGATGGTGTACGAGCACACGCGCGCAGGCGTCGAGCACCTCTTCGGCGACAGCATCACCGCACTCGACGAGGGCGGGACCGGTGTGCGCGTCGACTTCGCGCACGGGCCGTCCCGCACCTTCGACCTCGTGGTGGGGGCCGACGGCCTCCACTCCACCGTACGACGCCTGGCCTTCGGTCCCGAGGAGCGTTTCGCCCACCACCTGGGCAGCTACCTCTCGGTGTTCAGCGCGGACAACTTCCTCGCCCTGGAGGACTGGCAGCTGTGGCTGCGGGACGGTGACGCGGGCTTCGGCATCATGCCCGTACGCGACAACACCGAACTGCGGATCGCCTTCGGCTTCGGATCCGCCCCTCTCCCGGACGGCCTCCGCGACCGCGACGCCCTCCGGCAGCTCGTCGTGGACAAGCTCGCGTCGCTGCGGTGGGAAGGGGCCCGCCTGGCCGAGGCCGCCCGGAAGGCCCCCGACTTCTCCTGCGACGCCATGGCCCAGATCCGCATGGACCACTGGTCGCGGGGACGGGTGACGCTGCTCGCAGACGCCGGCTACTGCCCGTCCCCGCTCTCGGGGCAGGGCACCAGTCTGGCCCTCGTCGGCGCCCACGTGCTGGCCGACTGCCTGGCCCGGGCAGCCGGCGACCACCACGTCGCCTATGCCCGCTACGAGCGTCGGATGCGCCCGTTCGTGACCCTCAACCAGGCCCTGGCCACCGAGAACCCCGGGGAACCGGCCTCGGAGGAATCCGTCGCGCACGCCAAGAACGCACTCTCCCTGCACGGCTGATCCCATGGCCGACGGAGCGCAGCGGGAGGCCGGCACCGTCACCGGGGAACCCGGTACGGCGTTGGACCCCGGCCCCCTCTTCCTCCTCGAGCCGCCAGGGCTGTGGCCAGGGCATTGCGGTGCGTGAGCTGTACAGTGCCACGCTATGAGTGCGTGGAGACCCCGATCCCGATCCCCCGAACCGTCCGCGCGGAGCCACTGCCCCCCTCGCAGCGCCGAGACGGGCAGCGGCGTTCGCCTGGCAGCCCTGGACGGCGTCCGGATCGTCGCCGCACTCTCCGTCCTCTGCTACCACTACCTCGCCCTGGAGAGCGCCTGGGGGCAGCCGGCCGCCACCGTCTTCCCCGTGGCGAGCAAGTGCGCCGCGTACGGCTGGCTCGGCGTCGAGCTGTTCTTCACCGTCAGCGGGTTCGTGATCTGCATGAGCGCCTGGGGCCGCACGGTCGGAGAGTTCGCCGTCTCCCGCATCTCCCGCCTCTGCCCCGCCTACTGGGTGGCCGTGGCCTTCACGGCCACGGTGCTGTTCGCCTGGCCGGAGGTGCGCGGCGTCAAGGCGTTCAGCGACGTCGTGGTCAACCTGTCGATGCTCCAGGGCGGCATGAAGGTGCCGAACATCGACGACGCGTACTGGACCCTCTTCGTCGAGCTGAAGTTCTACGTGCTGTTCGCGCTCGTCATCCTGCGCGGCGTGACCTACCGCAACTGCGTCGTCTTCTGCGGCGTCTGGACCCTCGCCGGCATCGTGGCGCCGACGGCCGACAACGGCCTGCTGTCCTTCTTCGCGATACCGTCGTTCTCGCCGTACTTCATCGCCGGCATAGCCTTCTACCTGATGCGCCGGTTCCGGCCCAACCCCGTCCTGTGGACCATCGCCGGGCTCCAGTTCCTCCTCGCGCAGAGCTACGTCCAGAGCCGCACGATCAGCAACCTGGGGCGCACCGCCGCCTTCGAGCTGCCCGCCTGGCCGGCGCACACGATCATCACGTGTGGGTTCCTCGTCATGGCCGGCATCGCCCTCGGCGCCTTCGACCGCGTCCAGTGGCGGTGGCTGCCGCACGTCGGAGCGGTGACCTACCCGCTCTACCTGATCCACATGATGGCCGGGCTGACGCTCATCCACCACTTCCGTCACGCCCTCGCACCCGTACCGCTCGTGCTGGGCGTGACCGGGGTCATGACCCTGCTCGCCTGGCTCATCCACCGCCTGGTCGAACGCCCCCTGGGCCGACTGCTGCGCACCGGCCTGCGCCGCGGCGTGGAGGACATCCGCAGGGGCACCCCGCGCCGGGCGGCGCTCCCCGCGATCCCGGCGCAGCCGCCCGCCCCCGAAACGGAACGCATCCCCGCAGCCCGCTGACCGCCCCGCGCTACCGGCTCGTCGACGCCCCAACCGCTTCCTCGGACTGCCGCATCCGGTGCGGCCGGGCCGCCGAACCGGAAGCCCCGGACCACGGCGAACAGTACGCCGAGCAGGGCCGCGACGAAGCCGGCCCGGTGCAGGCCGCCGTCGGGTGCGGCCAGTCCGATCAGCACCAGCAGGCCGAGGCCGCTCACGGCCAGCCCCGCGAACCCGTGGACCACGCAGACGCGGACCGAGCGGGGGACCCCGTCTTTGGGGCGGGGGCGGCGGTCCCGATGGAGGCACTGCTCGGCCGCCTGCCCGGAGCGGAGGACGCCGTCGCGGGCGGTGCCCCGTGGTGGTTCGGCTTCCACGCCGTCCCCGACCTCGCCGAGACCGTCCTGGCCGGCAACGAGGCCCCGTACGTCGACTGGTTCCTCGACTCGGGGACGCTCGGGCGAGGAGTACCCGACGATATCCGTGCGGCCTTCGAGGACGCCGTCGCGACGGCTCGGCTGACCATGCCCACCATGGCCGTCGGCTCTCACCCCGTCGGCACCGGGCTAGAACGCCAACTCCGCCCCATCGCCGATGACCTGGACGGACACCATCTCCAGGACTGCGGCCACATCATCCCCCTGGACCGCCCCGACGCGTTGTTCGCGCTCCTCGCTCCCTCACGGTCGGCGGTTCGGGCGTTCGTCCCGTACACCGCCTGAGCGGACGTACGGGAGGCGCTCCACGACGCGCCTCCGGTCCCGTGTTTCACCTGCACCGACCACGGACGCCGAGCGGGTGGTGATCCGTCCGCCGCTGCCGGTTCCGGCGTGGCTGGAGAGCCGGGGCGGGCGTCCTGGGGCTACGGTCACTGCGCGAGGCCCCGTACGCCGCGGTGGCTGCCGCACGCCGACGAACGGGGGCAGCGGACGAGGGCTGAAGTGCGCCCGCAGGCCCCGGAAGTGTCCCCGAAGCGCCCCCGAAGCGCCCGCGAAGTGCCGCCGGAGGGCGAATGCGCAGGCGAGAGCCCGTTCGCCCGGACCGTACCCGCCCCGTCCCCCTCCGGTCCCCGCGACGTGGGGCGGCTCCGGTTCCGGCCCCGCGTGCCGAGTCGCCCGAACGGTCCCGGGCGGGACAGCATGGAGTGAGGGCGGCCGGCGGGACGTCCTCGCGAGGAGGAGGCGACACAGACAGTGACCAGTCATCGCTTTGCGTTCTGCGGGGCTGAGCTTGCCGCCGTCTACGTGGTCGCCGAGCAGGACAGGGAACTGCACCTGGCCGAGCTGACCGGAAACTACCGCGTCCTCTACGGGCTGCCCGCGGTCCTCGCCGTGGCCGGCCACTCGCCCGCCGCCAACGCCTTCCGCTCGGGCCGCCCGCTGTGGCTGAACCCCAAGGAACTCGCGATGTTCATCGAGGAGGACCCCCACTTCGTCCCCACCCGGAACCGGGAGGGCGAGCCCCAGTCGCCGGCCAGGATCTCCCTGGGCGCGCTGCCCCTGGGGCACGGCGACCAGGAGCTCGGGTGCCTGGTCGTGGCCGGTGCGGTCGGGGACGGCTTCAGCCCTGACGACCGCAGCCTCCTGGAGCTGTACGCCGACCAGGTGGCGGCCGGCCTGGAGGCGGTCGCCGCACGCCATACCGGCCGCAAAGCCCCTCAGGCGCACGTGGGCCAGTCGCTGGTGCCCCACCACGGCGGCGCGTTCATCCTCGAACTGGGCACCGGCCGCATGGAGGCCCACGCGCACGTGCTGGAGCTGCTCGGTCTGCCCGCCGACCAGTTCGACGGGCGGGTGGAGACCCTGCTCGCCTGCGCCGTCCCCGATGACATGCCCGCGCTGATGGCGATCGTGGAGCCGGACCGGCTGGCCGCCTCCGGACAGCAGCTCGCGTTCCGCATCCGCCGCCCCAACGGCGAGCTGCGCTGGCTGGGGCTGCGCTGCCGCGTGGAGGTGGACGCCGACGGCAAACCGCAGCGCGTCCTGGGCGTGGTGGCCGATGCCACCTACCTGCGTCCCAGCGCCGACGAGGTCTCCCTCGTGCAGCGGCTGTCGGCCACGTTGGCGGGAGCGGCCACCATCCGAGAGGTCAGCCGACTCGTGGTCGCCGCCCTCCGTGAGCCGCTCGGCGCATCCCGGGTCGCGGTCGGTGAAATGGAACCCGAGCGTCTCATCGTCACCGCCCTCGACCCGCCGGAACCCGACGCCTGGCCCGAGGTCTGGCGCTCGCAATGGCGGTCCGAGTGGCCCGACGTGTCGCTCGGCGACCTCTCCACCCTGCAGGGCGCGGTGCGCGCGGGGCACATGAGCCTGTGGCCGCCGGGTGCGGACCTGGAGCCCGGACTGCAGGGTGTCGGGCCCGGTGGTCTTGCGGTGCTGCCCCTGCCCGCCGAAGGCCGGATGGTCGGGGTGTGCCTGGTGGGGTGGGACGCGGAGCACCGGTTCGGACCGGAGGAGCGGTCGCTGCTGACCGTGATCGCGGGGCTGGCGGGCCAGGCGCTGGTACGCGCCCACGCACTGGACGCGGGCCACGAACTCGCCACCATGCTCCAGCGCAGTCTGCTGCCCCGCACGCTCCCGGACCTGCCGGGCGGGGTCGCCGTCGCCCGCTACCTGCCCGCGACGGCGGGACTGGAGGTCGGCGGCGACTGGTACGACGTCATCCCGCTCCGTGACGGCCACGTGGCGTTCGTCATCGGCGACGTCCAGGGGCACAGCGCGGCAGCCGCCACGATCATGGGCCAGATGCGTACGGCCGTCAGGGCCTACGCGGTGGAGGGCCACCCGCCGGACGTGGTGGTCGCGCGGGCCAACCGTCTGCTCGTCGGCATGGAGACCGACCTCTTCGCCACCTGCGCGTACGTGGACCTCGACATGGAGGAGGGCATCGCCAGGGTCGTACGGGCCGGCCACCTGCCACCGCTGGTGCGCCATCCCGACGGCGTCGCCGAGGAGATGGCGGTCGAGGGCGGGCCACCGCTGGGCGTGCTCGCGGACGCCGAGTTCCCCATGACCGAGACGGGGCTGGCCCCCGGAACCCTGCTCGTCCTCCTGACGGACGGTCTCGTCGAGTCCGCCAGGCTGCCCCTGGAGGAGGGCATGCGGAGGGTGTGCGACGTGCTCGCCGGCGCCGACCCGGTGGGTGCGGGAGCCGTGGCCGACGAACTGGTCGTCGGTATGGGGCGGCGCGACGACGACGTGGCGCTGCTCCTGCTGCGCTACGACGGCACCGCGGGTCGGCCGAAGCGGAGCCACTGGACGGTGTGGCGACTGCCCAAGGCGGTCATGCACGCGCGCCGCTTCACCACGCGCACCCTGCGGTCCTGGGGCGTGGTGGAGGAACTCGACGCGGTACTTCTGGTCGTGTCCGAGCTCGTCACCAACGCCATCGCGCACACCCAGGGCGAGGTGGGGATGGACCTGACCCTGTCGGCGGACCGGCTGCGGGTCGCCGTGAACGACGCGTCGCCGCGCAGCCCCGTCAAACCGGTGTCGGTGAGCTGGGAGTCGACCGGCGGCCGCGGGCTGCTCATCGTCGAGGCGACGGCGATGGCCTGGGGCTCGGTACCGCTGAGCGGCGGCAAGCAGGTGTGGGCCGAGATCCCCCTGCACCCCGCGGAAACCTGACGCCCGGGCCCGGCTTGGCGAAGCCGAACGCCACTCCCTTGGGCAGAGCTTGAAGGCAGTTGCGCAGTTCGGTCCCTTCGGTACCTGGTCGGAGCGCAAGAACCACACTGACCTGCGCATCTCGCAAGGGACGAGACAGGTCGAGCCGGCACCGGCTCGACACTCAGTCCCTGTTGCGCCGCCCGGTACCGGAAGCGATGCCGTCGGGCGTCGGCTGCCAGCGCAGCCCCCGGTCGTCCTGCTGCCACGAGACCCGGCCTGCCTGCACGCCGCGTAGGGGCCGTTCACTTGACGGGGACGGCGTCCTTCGGGGAGGTGTGCCAGTTGGTGACGATCGGGCGGTCGACCGTGATGGTGCCGACCGGCAGGGAGACCGGGTTGGGGTCGTTGTTGCCGATGGCGACGATGATGCTGTCCAGTTCCTTGCCGCCGTTCTCCTTGGTGGTCTTCGGGTTCACCCCGGCGTAGGCGGCGGTGCTCCCGCTCAGCTTGATCTGCTGGCCGGCGGACTGCTCCGCGGGGCCCGCAGCGGTGCCGTCGGAACCGAACGCCACGGTCGGCAGCGCGGCGGGCAGATAGCAGGTGATCCCGGGCTTCGCCTTCGCGGTGATGAGGATGTATCCGCCGGCCTGGCTCTCGGACTTGGTGCTCCAGGCGATGTCGTTGGCGCCGCAGGTCTGCCCGACCGCCTTGCCGTTGCCGTTGCCGGAGCCGGCCCCTTCCGCCGTTCCCTTGCCCGGTGCGGCGGAGCCCTTGCCGTTGCCGCCCTGGCCGGCGTCCGCCGTCGACGAGCCGGCCGGGCTGCCCGTCTTGCCGGCCGGAGCGGCGGAGGAAGAGCCGGGCGCGGCGCCGGTGTCCGTGGCGCCGTCCGAGTTCTGGCACGCCGTCATCAGCATGGCGCCGCCGATGAGGGCTGCGGAGACGAGAAAAGCCTTGCGGCGGTTGCCGGACATGGAAGGGCCCCTTGGTGGTCGGTGGACGAGGCCGAAGCGGTTTCGGCTCTCGGCGCTTACTCGATCACTATGAGGGGGACGTGGGCCGAGGGGCTCCCGACGTCTTCGTCCCAGGACACCCCTGTCGCAGACCGGTGACATGATCACGAAACGGCCCGAGGTACCCCGTCAGGGTGTGTTCAGCCCGAAGGTCTGGTTGTTGGTGTTGCTGGCGTGCGGACTGTTGATGTTGTTGTTGGTGTTGATGTTGTTGAACACGGTGAAGATGCCGTTGAGGTTGATCGGCAGGAGAGATCCGCCGCTGTTGCAGTCGCCACCGGTGATCGTCGTTGGGTCGCTGTCCGAGGCGGGGTCACCGTTCGTGGCCGTGGCCGTGACGGTGTTGACCACGGAGCACGGCGTGTCGTTGGCGATGTTGACGGTCACGTCGAGTGTGAGAGTGATGGCCGCGAAGCTGAAGTCGCCACACAGGACCGTTCTACCGCTGTTGGTGACCTGGCAGCGGGACGCGAGGTTGCCTGCGAGGTTCGCGACGGTGAGACCGGGCGGAAGGTTGTCCGTGACCTGCACCGCGCTGGCGCCGCCCTCCCCGATGGCGTTCAGCGTGATGTGGTAGAGGCCTTGCCCTCCTCGCGCGAAGTTCCCTCCGTGGCTCTTGTCGATGCTCAGGACCTGTTGGGCATGAGCGGGCGAGGCGAGGGCGAACGGCACTGTGATGCCGAGCCCCAGTACGGTTGCGAGGACGGACATGCGCCGCTTCAACCCGTGCGTGGTCATCGCCGGTCACTCCTGTTTTCCCGAGGGGTCCTTGCCGTCAGGCGCCTGGCGAACGCAGGTGCCGATCGTGGGGAATGTACAGACCGGAAACACCTGGTCGATCAGCACATGGTGGAAACATGCCGACTTCACCCGATCGCCCCGTTCCCGGGCGGTCGTCCAGCGCCGGACCCAACCCTCCAATCAGCTCGCTGGCCTTCGGTCACCACACCGGGCGGAAGGAGCAGCGTCGCCGGCCCTCGGGGCGGGACTGCCGTGCGGTCGTCGCTGCGGTAAAGCCACCGCGGGTGCGGGGTCGTCCCGTGTTCCAGCGCATGCTCCCGGCCGAGATCGGTCCGGGCCTCAGCGAGCGCGAACTCGACGCGATCGAGGCACGGTTCTGCTTCAGTTTTTCGGCGGACCACAGGGTCTTCCTCGCCGCCGGGCTCCCGCACGGGTCACGATGCTGGCCCGACTGGCGCAACGGCGACCCCGAGGACCTGGCCGGGCGGCTCTCCCAACCGGTCGAGGGTGTGCTCTTCGACGTCGAGCACCAGGGCTTCCGGCACCCTCCTGGAGTCCGAGGCCCGGACGGAGAACCGACGCGCTGCGGATCGCACGGTCCGAGCTGGCGACCGTACCGCAGCTGGTCCCCGTATACGGCCACCGTTACCTGCCCGGCACCGCAGGCGAATACGGCCACCCCGTGCTGTCCGTCCATCAGACCGACGTCATCATCTACGGGCACGACCTCGCTGGCTACGTACGGCACGAGTTCACGGGCAGCGCCAGCAGCCTCCCGGCCCGCGCGACCGTCGACTTCTGGTCGTACTGCGTCCACGGTGGTCCCGGCACCGACGTCACCCCTCCCACCCCGCACAGCCCCTACGCCGTCAGCAGCCAGAGGCCGTCGAGTACCTGCGGATGCTCGCGCTGGAGCGCCTGATCGGCCGACAGCACCACCCGCACCAACTGATCGAGGCAGGGCTCACCGCACTGGTCCTCGACGTCGAGACGGAGTCGCTTCCGCTGCTCGCGGGCCTGCCACGCAGCGGGCAGGAGAGCGCCCATGCGCTCTTCGACCAGGTACTGGCCGAACTCGGCCTACCCGGGACCCTTCCCGTAGACGACACCGATCTCCCCTGGGAGGCAGCGCGCTGGGAGCTCGTACGCTGGTGGCTCCGGCTGATCGTGAACGGGAGTCCGGCCCCCGGGACCGGCGCTGACGTGATCACGTACGAGGGCTGGGGCGCACTGGCCCGGCCACCGTCGCTTCGGCCCCTGGTCGACAAGGTCGCTGCGTACAACGACTCGGTGGAGACCCGGCGCGGGACGCACGAGCAGGCGATCACCAGGGAGGCCGAACGACTGCTCGCCGGTCCCTGGCCTCCGCCGGACTGACCGGTGGCGGTGAGGCCGGCGGCGGCCGGGGGTGCCGCCGCCGGGCAGGACGGCCGTGCCGCCGCAGCCCAGCGCGATCGAGCCGTTCGGCACGGGTACGGACGGCGTGCTGAACCACACCTACAACCCCGACGCCGGCTCCTGGCAGGGCTGGACCACGCTCGGCACCTGGAAGTTCAGGACCATCTGATCGAAGCGGCAAGCAACGCGCACCGCCCCCGTGGCCGCATCGGCCGCGGGGCGGTACGGGATCAGAGCGTCGTGATCAGGCCCCCGTCGATGGTGTGGTCGGACCCCGTGGTGTTGCCCGCCCGGTCGGAGGCCAGCAGCACGACGAGGTCGGCTACCTCCTCGGCGCGCGTGAAGCGCCCGGTGACGAGCCGGGCGGCGGTCCTCGCGACGACGTCGTCCGGGGTGTTCCCCGACCCGGTCGCGAGCGTGGCGGCCACGCCCCGGTCCCCGAGCCAGAGGTCCGTCTCGACCGGGCCGGGGCTGACGGTGTTGACCCGTACACCGCGCGGCCCGAACTCCTTGGACAGCGCCTTCGAGAAGTTGGTGAGCGCCGCCTTCGCCGCGCAGTAGTCGATCACCCCGGGGTCGGGCAGGAAGGCGTTGACCGAGCTGACGTTGACGATGGACGCCGTCCCGCGTTCGACGAGGTGCGGCAGGGCGGCCCGAGCGGTACGGACGGCCGTGAGGAAGTTGATGGTCAGGCCCCAGCTCCAGTCCTCGTCGGTGACCGACAGGAAGCCGCCCAGCCGCGGGCTGACGGCGCCGACGTTGTTGACGAGGACGTCGAGCCCGCCGAACGCCTCGACCGCTTCCCGTACCGTGCGCGCCGGTCCGTCCGGGGTGGTCAGGTCGACCGCGACGGGCCGGACCCGCCCGCCGGCCGCCAGGTCGGCCAGCGGGCCGTCCACCGTACGCGCGGCGGCGACCACCCGGGCGCCCTCGTCGGCCAGCGCCCGGGTGATCGCCAGGCCGATGCCCTTGCTCGCTCCGGTGACCACCGCCACCTTGTCCGTGAGATGCAGGTCCACGCGGTGCTCCTCGTCGCGATGCGGACCGGGACCCGGCCGCCTCGGCCCACGAGCACCGAGTGTGCGGGAACACGGCCCCCCGACCGAACTGACAGGGCCACGACGTCAGGCAGGTGGCCCAGCGGCCCAGCGGCCCAGCGGCCCGACGGTCCAGCGGCCCGTCGGCCCGGGACGCCGGGCCGACGGCTCCGACCCCTGGCCCGGCCATCACCGAGAAGCAAACGCTCACGTGAGGCCCGTGCCGCACATGAAGATTTCATGAGAGGCCCAACCCGGTACGCGAACTGATCATCTTCTTCGCCGAGTCCGTCACCGCCCCCCTCCGAGGTGACGGCTCGTGAGCGAGGAGGTTCGCATCCCCATGAGGCTGCCCCGCAAACGCCGCGCGGATCGCACCGGTTGCCCGGACGACATCGGAAGCCAGGAGCAGGCGGAAGGTTCGAAGCGCACCCGGCGCCGTGCCGGCCGAGCCAAGAGCCACAGGAGAGCCTCCCGCAAGGCCCGTCGCCGCCTCGTCGACTTCCCCAGGCGCGGCCGGCGGGGCTGGCGGCGCTGGACGCCCTCCTGGAAACTGACCTCCGGCTTGTTCCTGCTCTGCGCCGGCGCACTCACCGGCCTCTTCGTCGCCGTCTACACGCAGGTCGAGATCCCGGACCCCCACGACTCCGCGCGCCGGCAGGCCACCGTCTACTACTGGGCGGACGGCAGCCGGATGGTGAGCGTCGGCGACGTGAACCGGCAGGACGTGAAGCTCTCCGAGGTACCCGAGTTCGTCCAGCACGCCGTCATCGCGGCGGAGAACGCGGATTTCTACCGGGACGCGGGCGTTTCCGTGACGGGCATCGGCCGCGCCGCCGTCAACATCGTCAAGGGCGAGGAGACCCAGGGCGGCTCGACGATCACCCAGCAGTACGTGAAGAACACCTATCTGAGCCAGGACCAGACCGTCCAGCGGAAGATCAAGGAACTCTTCCTCTCCCTGAAGGTCAGCAACCAGCGGCCCAAGGCGGAGATACTGGAGGGGTACCTCAACACCTCCTGGTTCGGCCGCGACGCGTACGGCATCCAGGCGGCCTCGTACGCGTACTACGGCATCCCGGCCAAGGACCTGAACCCCAGTCAGGGCGCCCTGCTGGCCGCCGTCCTCAAGGGCGCGGAGAGCTTCGACCCGTCCCTCAGCCCCGAGAACCACGAACGCGCCGAGGACCGCTGGAGCTGGATCCTGGACCGCCAGGTCGACACCGGTTCGATGAGCGCCGAGGAACGTGCGAAGTACACGGAATTCCCCGAGCCGAAGCTTCCCGTCAAACCGACCAGCCAGGCCGGGCAGATCGGCTACCTCGTCGACATCGCCAACAAGTACCTCAAGAGCCGCGGCATCACGGGCAAGGATCTCGCCGGCGGCGGCTACACCGTTCACACCACCTTCGAGAAGGACAAGGTGCTCGCGCTGACCAAGGCCGTCGAGCAGGTACGTGCGGAACGACTGGACCCGACGAAGCGCCCGGACGACGAACACGTGCAGGTCGGCGCCGCCTCGATACGCCCCAAGGACGGGGCGATCGTCGCGGTCCACGGCGGAACCGACGCGATCGAACACTTCACCAACAACGCGGACACCTCGGGCGTCCCCGCTGCCTCGGCGTTCAAACCCTTCGTGTACGCCGCCGCCCTGGAGAAGGACCTCGAAGGCAGCGGACGCTCCGCCGAGGGCACTGACCGGGGCCCCCTGAAACCCGCGCCGATATCGGCGCCCATGGCATCGATGAACCTCCACTCGGCCCTGGTGGCCTCCGACCACACGCCGTTCGTGGAGATCGGCAAGAAGGTCGGGCTGACGAAGGTCCGAGAGGTCGCGGTCGCGTCGGGACTGCGCGAGGACAGCATGGCCAAGCTGGAACCGACCTTCTCCATCGGTACCTCCACCCCCAGCGCCGTCCGGCTGGCCAGCGCCTATACGACCTTCGTCAACCAGGGCCGGGCCACGGAACCCTACTCGGTGTCCAAGGTCGAGCGGAACGGCGTCGCGGTGGACGGCCTGGGCCGACCCAAACCGCGGCGGGCGATGAGCTCCGAGGCGGCGTCGATCGTCGGCGCGGCGCTCCGCCAGGTCAGCGGGAGTGCCGTCGGACCGCTGAAGGACCAGCCGACGGCCCCGTCCTGGGCGGGCAAGACCGGTCCGAACGACCGCATGAACTCGGCCTGGTTCATCGGCGCGACCCCGGACCTGAGCACTTCGGTCGCGATGTTCCGCACGAAGCCCGACGTCCCGCAACTGCTGCCCATGCAGGGTGTGGGCGGCCCGGATTCCGAGCGGGGCAGTGCCCTCCCGCCGCTGATCTGGAAGGCGTACAACGAGGCGGTGGCCCCCGCGAAGCCGTACCCGGCGGACGGTCCCCGGAACCGCCCGTGACGCTCGTCCGGTCCGGCCGGCCAGTGAGCTCGGCGGGGGGTCGCCGCTGGCGATGCCGACACGGGTCAGTACGGCCGGGCCCGCTTCGTGAAGGCCGGCGACAGCTCGTGCTGCAAGGCGCTCGGGAAGGCGACGGTGTTCGGGTCCCCGTCCGAGACGTACCGGCTCTTCTCGGTGGCGAGTTTGTCCAGCCAGCGCGACGAACCGAACTCGGCGTCCTCGTCATCGGGCCCCGCCGAGCGGATGCGGGGGATCGCGCCGGGGGTGAAGGCCTTCGCGAACGGCGAGACCGACGGGTTGGCGCCCACGAGGTACACCCCGTCGTACCGGTAGCCCGCTCCGTGCGTGGCGAGCCCGGCCGGCTCGGGCATGGCGCCGAAGGGCAGGGCGAGCGAAGTGACCCGCGTCCCGGGCGCGGCCTTCTCGATCGCCTCCTGGCCGGCCGAGATCGCCCTCGCGGCGTCCGCCTCGTCCAGGGAGCGCAGGTTCTCGTGGCCGCCGGTGTGGTTGGCGACCTCGTGCCCGTGCTGCTTCAGCCAGGTCAGGGCCTTGGCGGAGCCCGTGGCCGAGAAGGCGTCCGCGTTGACGAAGAAGGTCGCCACCGGCTTGAAGGCGGGGTGCTTCTTCGCGGTCTCCGCCAGAATGGCGATGGCGGTGTCCTTCGCCGGGCCGCCGTCCGGGCCGAGGCGCACCTGGCTGTTGGTCGAGTCGTCGAACGTCAGGACCACCGGGTGCGTGCCTGCCGGGATGTCGATGCGGCCCGTCTGGAAGTCCCGTGCCGTCACGGGCACGTAGTCCTCCCGGGCGAGGCGCTCCAACTCGGCCCGGAAGTCGGCCGGGGTGCGGTCGTAGACGCTGGCCGGCTTCTCGGTGAGCTGGTGGTACATCAGCACCGGCACCTGGCCGAGTTCGTTGGCGCCGACGTCGGCCGGGCCCTTCGCGGTGACGGGGCCGGCCGCCGCCGATGACGCGGCCGCGCGGCCTCTCCCCGCGGCCGGTGACGGCCCCGTGGAACAGCCGGTGACGAGCAGGGCGGCGGCGCCGGCCAGGGCGCCGAGCGGGACGAGCGGGTGGCGCATCAGAAGCCCCTCCAAGGCGATGTGTCGCGCCATGACTACCTGCGGCGGGCGCCCGCATATCGCACTGTCCCCTGCATGGCGTAGCCGCCGCGCCGGAACCGGTCGAGTCCGTTCGTATGAAATACGAGCACGCGGCAAGGCGGCCGGCACGCGGAGCGGCAATGAATGGAGGCACATCCGGCCCATGCCCACGGCGCGAAGGACCCCAAGATGTTCCCCACACGCAAGTCGCACTCCAGTTCCCCTCTCCGTTCCCGGCGCCCGGGCCGTCGGCGCGCCCTCATGGCGACGACCGGAGCGGTCGCGCTGGCCGGAGCGGGCGTCGGAGTCTGGACGTTCCTCACGCCGGGTCCGGACATCCAGGGCGTCAGCGACGGCGTGGTCCTCGACGGGCGCGCGGCCGCCCGGGTCAGCGCCTACCTCCCCGCCGACGAGGCCGGCGGCAGGAACGAGCTGCGCGTCAGCCTGGACGGCGCGGCGGTCCCCGTCAGAGCCGACGGCGCCCGCCTGAAACTCGTCCTTCCGCGCCTCAAGGAAGGCCGGCACAACCTGGTGGTGGCCGGCAGCGGCAGCCTCCCCTTCGCCTCGTACCGCAAGGTCGTGGGCTTCACCGTCGACGCCACCGCCCCCGAGCTGAAGGTGGCCGACCCCCAGGTCAAGAACGCCGCCCCCGTGACCATCGCCGGCAACGCCTCCACCGACGCCCGGGTGAGCGTCAACGGCAAAAACGTTCCTGTCGACAAGGCCGGGGCCTTCAAGGTCACCGTGCCGAAGGGCACCCCGCTCGTGACGATCACCGCGGTGGACCGCGCCGGAAACACCACCACCAAGGACGTGTCCGCCCGAGGGCGCCGCCCCATGATCCGGGCCGCGCACATCACGGCCATCGGCTGGGGCGACGCCAAGCTGCGCGGCGACATCCTCGCCCTGGTCCGCAGCGGCAAGCTCAACGCCGTCGAACTGGACGTGAAGGACGAGGACGGCGAGGTCGGGTACGCCTCCCAGGTGCCGCTGGCCCGCCAGATCGGCGCGGCCAAGGGCTACTACGACGCCCGCAAGGCGATCGCCGAGATCCACGCCGCCGGCGCCCAGGCCATCGGCCGCATCGTGGCCTTCCGCGACCCCAAGCTCGCCTCGGCCTCCTGGAAGTCCGACAAGCAGGACCAGCTCGTGCTCACCCCGGACGGAGAACCGTACGACGGCGGGCACTACGGAGCCCTGTCCTTCACGAACTTCGCCAACCCCACGGTCCGCAAGTACAACCAGGACCTCGCCGTCGAAGCAGCCCGGCTCGGCTTCGACGACATCCTCTACGACTACGTGCGCCGACCGGACGGCCCGCTGACGGACATGCGCTTCCCGGGCATCGGCACCGCCACGCCCGAGCAGTCCGTCACCTCGTTCGTCGCGGACACCCGGACGGCGCTGCGCCCCCACGCCAAGTACCTCGGCGTCTCGGTCTTCGGCATCGCCGCGACCCGCCCCACCGAGATCGCCCAGGACATCGGTTCCCTGGTCAAGGTCACCGACTACATCGCACCGATGGTCTACCCGTCCCACTGGGGGCCGGGGGAGTACGGCGTCGCACAGCCGGACACCGCCCCGTACGCGATCGTGCAGCGTTCGCTCGCCGACTTCGCCCGCCAGGCGAAGGGCACGCAGACCGAAATCGTCCCGTGGCTGCAGGACTTCTCGATGGGCAGCACCTACGGGCCGGCCGAGGTGGCCGAACAGATCAAGGCCGCGGCAGCGAACAAAATGAACTCCTTCATCCTCTGGAACGCCGGCGCCCGCTACCAGGGCTCGGCACTCCAGAAGATCACCACGCGCTGACGCGGCCGGCCGTACCTGCCTGACCCCGCCGGCGCGCTGCTCCCCGCCGCGCGGGGAGCAGCGCGCCGGCATCGCACACGACCGCCTCCCACGGTGTCGGCGGCAATTCCAGGGCTGCCTGCTCCGGCCCGGCCACCCGCAACACCGGCATCGACCTCGGCGAGCGGAGCGGGCAGCACAGCCCTGCGGAGCTCACCCACCAGACGCGTGCCTCAAAGCGAGTCTTATGAAACTCGAACTCTTTGCTTATTTCGCTTATGGAAGGATGTCCGGTGGCCAGCAGGACGCCGGCAGCGAATGTGAGGAGTGGGCGCGTGAAGACGATCGGACTGATCGGCGGGATGAGTTGGGAGTCGACAGCGGAGTACTACCGGTTGGTGAACGAGTTCACGCGCGACCGGCTCGGGGGGCTCCATTCAGCCCGGTGCGTGATCTGGTCGGTGGATTTCGCGGAGATCGAGCAGTTGCAGGTCCAGGGGCGTTGGGCGGAGGCCGGCGAGGTCCTGGCCGCGGCTGCCCGGTCTCTGGAGGCGGCCGGCGCTGACCTGGTGCTCATCTGCACCAACACCATGCACAAGGTCGCCGACGTCGTGGGGGCGGCGGTGTCCGTCCCGCTGCTGCACCTGGCCGATGCCACCGCAGACGCCGTACGGGCGTCGGGCCTGCGGAGGGTCGGACTGCTGGGCACGGCGTTCACCATGGAGCAGGACTTCTATCGAGACCGACTGGCAGCGGCCGGGCTCCAGGTCCGCGTCCCGGATGCCCACGGGCGCGCACTCGTCCACCAAGTGATCTACGAGGAGCTCTGCCTCGGTATCGTGCGGGACGAATCTCGCACCGGTTACCGGAAGGTCATCGACGACCTCGTTGCCGCCGGCGCGGAAGGCATCATCCTGGGCTGCACCGAGATCGAGCTCCTCATCGGCCCCGAGGACAGTCCCGTCCCGCTCTTTCCCACCGCACGACTGCATGCCGGGGCAGCGGTGGACGCGGCGCTGGCGGGCCCCCGGAACGACACCCCCGCCCCGCGGCGTCCGTATCCCGCTGACCGGGGCGTGAGCGCGCTTCCTGCCTGAGTCGCGCCTGCGGCACGACGGCTGGGTTTCGGAACGGGCGGCGCACCGTTCCCCTGCGCCCGGCGGCGGCCCGGCCAGGTGCCGAGCACCTGGCCGGCGCCGGTGCGGGACAGCCGCCCGCACCGGGTGGCCGTCAACGGCCGGATCGCGACGATCGTCCTTGCAGGCCCCTGGGGCCTGTGCCAGCATGCGATCTGCGCGATCGTGATCTTGGAGCCGGCCGCGGTGCCGGTGAGCGGCCCGCGCCGATCTGTTGACGAGAGGTGCGACATTGAATTCGTCTGCCGACCCCGGGCAGCCCGTTCACACGACCCACTCCGGCCACTCCCACCAGCCGTCCGTACCCGCCCAGCCCGACGGCGGCCCTTTCACCGACTCGGTGACCGCCCCGGCCGCCGACCCCGTCGCCGAGCGCTTCCACTTCCTCGTGAACGCCCCGGCCCTCTTCAACGCCGTCGTCACCGCCATGGAATGGGACGTCTTCGGCCATCTCGCCCAACACCCCGGCGCCTCCTTCGAGGAGCTGTGCGCGTCCACCGGCGTACCGGCCCACTCCCTGCGGGTCCTCCTGCACGCCGTGTGCACCACCGGCCTGCTGGAACGGCACGCCGACGGCACCTACCACAACGCACGGGCGGCCACGGAACTGCTCGCACCCGACGGCCCCGACAGCTGGCGCCACATCCTCACCGGCTGGAGGGAGATCTACTACCCCGCCTTCTCCCGGATGAGCGAGGCCCTCGCAGCCGGCACCAACACCGCGCTGGACGACTACCCGGGCGAGGGAACGACGCTCTACCGCCGTCTGGCGCACGACCCGCAGCTGGAGGCGGTCTTCCACCGCAGCATGAGCGCCTTCACCCTCAAGAGCCTTGATGCGCTGGTCGAGTCCGAGGAGTTCGCGACCGTACGGCACCTCCTCGACGTCGGCGGCGGCGACGGAACCACCAGCGCACGGCTGACCGCGCGGTACCCGAGCCTCCGCTCGACCGTCTTCGACATCCCGTCGGTCGCGCGGCTGGCGGCGGGCGCCCAGGCCGGCGACCGCATCCGGCTGCACCCCGGCGACCTCTTCACGGATCCCTTCCCGGCCGGTGCGGACGCCGTGCTCTTCAGCCACGTGCTGGAGATATTCTCCGGCGAGCAGATCACGGAGCTGCTGGCGAAGGCACACTCCGTCCTTCCCTCCGGCGGAAGGGTGTTCGTCTACGGCTACAACGCCTCCGACGACGAGACCCGCGGATGGTACTCCGCGCGCCTCTCCCTCTACCTCAACGTGCTCGCCAGCGGCCAGGGAATGGCCTACCCGGCCCGCGACTACGAGGAATGGATGCGCCGGGCCGGCTTCGGCGACGCGCGGACGCTCACCGGCTACCCCTACGAGCACGGTCTGACCATCGGCACCAAGCCATGAGCCGGAGTCGCTTCCCGGCAGCCGATCCCGGGCCTCCCGCCACCGCCTCCCCCGTCCGCTACCTGGTCTGGTTGGCCACCCGCCAGCGGGCCAGCCTCGCCCTGGCCACGGTGTTCGGCGTGCTGTGCACCCTGGCACAGGCACTGGTGCCGGTGGCCATCGGCCTCGGCATCGACCGGGGGCTGCTCCAGCGGGACCGGGGCGCGCTGCTGTGGTGGGGCGGTGCGGTGCTGTCCCTCGGCGTCTTCCAGGCGGTCGTGGGGATGCTGCGCGACCGGGCGTCGACCACCAACCGGTTCGGCGCCGTGTACGGGACCACCCAGCTGGTCGTCCGCCAGGCCACCGCACTCGGTGCGGAACTGCCCCGGCGGGCTTCCACCGGTTCGGTCGTCAGCGTAGGCGCCATGGACGTCGGCCACCTCGGCACCGCCCTGGAGGGCACGGCACGGGGCAGCGGGGCGGTCGTCTCCATCCTCTTCGCGTCCGTGTTCATGCTGGTCACCTCCTGGCAGCTGGGACTGCTGGTGCTGATCGGCGTTCCGCTGATCGCCGCCACCGTGGCCCGGTTGCTGCGCGTGCTGCACGGCCGCCAGCAGCGGCTGCGCGACGAGCAGGGCGCGCTCACCGACCTGTCGGTCGACATCATCGACGGGCTGCGCGTCCTGCGCGGCTTCGGCGGCGAGAAGGTCTACGGCCGCCGCTACCGAGACGGCTCCCAGGCCGTGCGCGCAGAGGGCATGCGCGTGGCGGCCACGGTCGCCGACATCGCCTTCCTGCGCGTGCTGCTGCCCGGGGCCCTGCTGGTCGCCATCGTCTGGCTCGGCGCGTACCAGGTCAGCACCGGCCGCCTCGAACCGGGCCTGCTGGTCGCCTTCTACGGATACGCCGTCTTCCTCACCGACCAGCTGGGGCAGGTCACCACCATGCTCGACCAGCTGACCCGGGCCACCGTCGCGGCGGGTCGGGTCCTGGACTTCCTGGGCCTGGAGCGGGAACTGCCCTCGGGCACCCAGCCGCTGCCGGACGCAGCGGACGACCTCCCGCTGCACGACCCCGACTCCGGCCTGACCGTTCCGCCCGGCCGACTGCTCGCCGTGGTGTGCGGATCGGACGGAGACGCCCGGACCCTGGCGGACCGGCTCTGCCGGTACACCGACTCGGCCGTCCGGCGCGGCGACACGCCCCTGGCCGCCCACCGGACCGACGACCTGCGCCGCCACGTGCTCCTGACCGACAACGACGCCACCCTGTTCGCGGGACGGCTCGGCACGGAGCTCGATCCCCGCGACAGCAGGCCCGAAGACGCCGTTCTGCGAGCCCTGGACGCGGCCTCCGCCCGGGACGTCGTCGACGCCCTGCCCGACGGGCTGGCGCACGAGATCGCCGGCGGACGCGAGTTCTCCGGCGGGCAGCAGCAGCGGCTGCGCCTGGCCCGCGCCCTGCTGGCCGATCCGCAGCTACTCGTCCTCGTCGACCCGACGAACGCCCTCGACGCCCACACCGAGGGCCGGGTCGCCCGGCGCCTCGGCCCGTACCGCGCGGGCCGGACCACCGTCGTCTTCACCACCAGCCCCATCGTCCTCGACCACGCCGACCGCGTGGTGTTCGTCAAGGACGGCAAGGCCGTCGCCGAAGGGCACCACCAGGGTCTGCTCGCCGACCCCGACTACCGTGCCGTCGTCACCCGGGAGGTCCCGGCATGACCGCCACCGCCGCCCCGTCCGCCGAACGGCTGCCCGTCGCCTCCCCCGGGGAGGTCCGGGCCCAGGCCCGGCGCACCATGCTCAAGCACCGGGGCGCGCTGGCCCGTTCACTGGCACTGCACGCGCTGGCGTGCCTCGCCGCGCTGGCCGCGCCCCAGCTGCTCGGCCGGATCGTCGAGGACGCGGCACGCGGCACGATCGCGGTCACCCCGGTGGCCCTCGCGATCTGCGCCGCGGTGGTCCTCCAGGCGGTCCTGACCCGTTTCGCGCGGCTGGCCTCCCTGCGCCTCGGCGAGACCGTACTCGCCGAGCTCCGCGAGGAGTTCGTCGACCGGGTGCTGTCCCTGCCCACCCACACCGTGGAGCGGGCCGGGACCGGGGAGCTGGTCACCCGGACCACCCGGGACATCGACGTCCTCGCCTTCACCGTCCAACGAGCCGTCCCCGACACCCTGGTCGCGGGCACCACCATCGTCCTGACCCTCGGGGCCGTCTGCCTGACCGACCCGCTGCTGGTGCTGCCCTGCCTGGTGGCCGTACCGGTCCTGTGGCTGTCCACCCGCTGGTACCTGAGGCGGGCCCGAGCCGGCTACCTGCGGTCGAACTCCTCGTACGCCCGGCTGACCGACCACCTCGGCGAGACCGTGGCGGGCGCCCGCACGGTGGAGGCACTCGGGCTCCAGGGGCGGCGGCGCGGACGGACGGACACGGACATCGCCGCCTCCTACGAGGCCGAACTGCACACCCTGAACCTGCGCAGCATCTACCTCCCGATCGCGGACACCGGATACATCCTGCCGGTGGCCGCCACACTGGTCATCGGCGGGCTGATGTACATCGAAGGGCTGGTCGGCCTGGCCGCCGTCACCGCCGCCACCCTGTACGTCCAGCTGGTGATCGGGCCCGTGGACACCCTGCTGTACTGGATGGACGAACTCCAGGTCGGCGGCGCGTCCATGGCCCGCATCCTCGGCGTCCGCGACGCGGCCGCCGAGGACACCTCCGCCAGGAGCGCCCAGGACACGACGCCGCGCCCCGCTCCCCGGGACGGCGCGATCGACGTACGGGGGGTGCACTTCGCCTACCGGGAGCAGCAGGAGAGCCTGCGCGGCGTCGACCTGTGCGTGCGCCCCGGTGAACGGCTGGCGGTCGTCGGCCCTTCCGGGGCCGGCAAGTCCACCCTCGGCCGGCTCCTCGCCGGGATCGACACCCCCGGCCGCGGCAGCGTCGCCCTGGGCGGGGTGCCCCTGACCGAGCTGTCACCGGCAGCGCTGCGCCGCGGCGTCATCCTGGTCACGCAGGAATACCACGTGTTCCGCGGCACCCTGGCCGACAACCTGCTCATCGCCCGCCCCGACGCACAGCCCGCGGACCTGGAACGCGCCCTGCGGGCCGTGGCCGCCTGGGAGTGGGCGTCGGCGCTGGGCCTGGACCACGAGGTCGGCTCCGGCGCGGCAGAGCTGTCCCCGGCCCGGGCCCAGCAGCTGGCGTTGGCCCGACTGGTGCTGCTCGACCCGCCGGTCGTGGTCTTCGACGAGGCGACCGCGCTGCTCGACCCGCACACCGCGCGCACGGTGGAACGGGCCCTGGCCGGGCTGCTCAGCGGTACGGTCGTCTCCATCGCGCACCGGCTGCACACCGCCCACGACGCGGACCGGGTGGTGGTGCTGGAGGACGGCCGGATCACCGAGAGCGGGACCCACGACGAACTGGTGGGCCGGGGCGGTGCGTACGCGCAGCTGTGGAAGTCCTGGCACGGCTGAGGTGAGGGCCGCCCGGTGGCCGCCCACCCCGCACCCCACCGCGCCGCGGGGCTCGTCTCACCAGGCCACGGGCAGCCGGTGGACCCCGTAGAAGCCCATGTCCTCCCCCAGCGGCACCTCGGACGGCGGCACGGCCAGCTTCAGGCCGGGGAAGCGCGCGAAGAGCGCGGGGAACCCGATCCGCATCTCCGTGCGGGCGAGGTGCTGCCCGATGCACTGGTGCGCCCCGTGGCCGAAGGCGAGATGACCTGCGGCGGAGCGGGTGATGTCGAGGCGGTCGGGATCCGCGAACCGTGCGGGATCACGGTTCGCCGCGGAGAGCGAGACCGTCACGGACTGCCCCGCGCGCAGGGTGTGCCCCTCCAGCGTGACGTCCTCCAACGGGGACCGGGGCACCCCGAAGTGGAAGATGGTCAGGTAGCGCAGCAACTCCTCCACGGCGTTCCCGGCCAGGGACGGGTCGGCCGTCAGGCGGGCCAGCTGGTCGGGGTGACACAGCAGCGCGAAGGTGCCGAGCCCCAGGGAGCCGGCCGTCGTCTCGTGTCCAGCCGACAGCAGCAGGGCGCCCGCGCCGGCGACCTCGGCGGTGGACAGCTCGCCCCCGGTGACGAGCGTGCTCAGCAGGTCGTCGCCCGGCGCACGGCGCCGGTGCCGGGCCAGCTCGGTGAGGAAGGCGTCCAGTTCGGCCATCGCGGCCGCGGCTTCCGCGGCGGTCGCCTCGATCCGGAAAAGGGTGGCGCTGCTGCGCTGGAACCCGGCGCGTTCGGAGTAGGGCACACCCAGCAGCTCGCAGATGACCAGCGAGGGGACGGGCAGCGCGAACCGTTCGACGAGGTCGGCCCGGCCGCCGAGGTCGGCCATCGCCTCCAGGTGCTCGTCGACGATCTGCTCGATCCGGGGCGTCAGGGCCCGGGTCCTGCGGGCGGTGAACCAGCCCATGAGGTGCCTGCGCAGCCGCGTGTGGTGGGGCGCGTCCATGTCGACCAGCCAGCCCGGCAGGGCGGGACTGCCGTAGAACGGGTCCGTTCCCGGCCGGGCCACCGGCACCCGCTTGAGTTCCGAGCGCGCGCTGAACCGGGGGTCGGCGAGCACCCGGCGGGCCGGCTCGTGGCCGGTGACCAGCCATCCGATGTGGCCGTCGGGGTAGCGCAGGCGGCTGACCGGGCCGCGGGCGCGCATCGCCGTGAGCTCCGGGGGCGGGTCGAACGGGCAGGTCCGGTCCCGGGCAGTGGGGTGGGCCGGAACGCCCCGGCCGCTCATGACCGGGCTCCGGCGGCGGCCGCGGTGCCCGGCCGCGGCCCGGCGTGGGCCCGGAGGAACGCGACGAGCCGACGTACGCCCTCGTCGATCTGGTCCGGGTCCAGGTAGCTGCACGACAGCCGCAGCGTGCGGGTGCCTCCGCCGCCCGGATGGAAGGGGGCCATCGGGGTCCACAGGACGCCGTACTGCGCGGCCGATGTCTCCAGGAGGTCCGTGTCCGCCGGCACCGGCAGCCGCATGCGCACGAAGAACCCGCCGCCGGGCCGGTTCCACTCCACCCCCTCCGGCAGGCCGGCGGCGCTCTCGCGGTCCAGTGCCCGCAGCAGGCGGTCGAGGTTGCGGCGGTAGAGCACGGACCTGGTCCGGCTCAGTTCGGCGAGCGAGCCGCCGTGCTCCAGCAGCATGCCGGCGATCAGCGCCTGGCACACCGGTGAGGTGTTGACCGTGACGGCGGTCTTCAGCCGCGCCAGTTCCGCCGCGAGCGTGACCGCGGAGCCGTCGGCGGCGCGGACGGTCTGGTCGGCGACGACGTAGCCGACGCGGGCCCCGGGGAAGCACACCTTGGCGAACGTGCCGATGTGCACGACCCGCCGTCCGGTGTCCAGGGCCTTGAGGGCGGGCAGTTCGGTGCCCGGGAGCGCCGTGAACCCGTACGCGTTGTCCTCCAGGACGAGGAAGTCCTCCCGCTCGGCCAGCTCCAGCAGCCGCGGGCGCCGCCCGGCCGCCATACGGGTGCCGCTGGGGTTGGCGTAGTCGGGGGCGACGTAACACGCCCGGATCCGGCGGCCGCGGCGGCGGGCCGCCCGACACGCCTCGGCCAGTGCGTCGACGTCCAGGCCGCCGGCGTCCTCGGGGACGGGGACCACACCGGCGCCGAGCAGACTGGCGGCGCTGGTGATGCCCACGAAGCAGGGGTCGGAGACCGCCAGCAGGTCTTCGGGGGAGGCGATCAGGGCACGCAGCGCCAGGAACATCGCCTCCTGCGCGCCGACGGTGATCACCAGTGTGTCGGGGTCGGCGTCGACGCCCTGGTCGCGGCGGAGGGCTTCGGCCACGATGCCGTTGATCAGGCCCCGGGCAGGCCCGTACTCGTAGAGCAGCCGGGCCGCCCCGTCGGGGGTGCGGCCCGCTGCGGCCGCGTGGGCGGTGAAGCGGTCCAGGTAACGGGAGGTGTCCAGCCCGGCGTAGGGGGCCGGGTGCGGGGCTCCCGGGGCGAAGGAGAGGGCGTCCGGGTACCGGCTCATGATCTCGTTGAGGAAGCCGATCGACTCCAGCACCGGGTCCTGGAGCGAGGCGTGCAGGGCCTCGCGGGCGAGGCCCGTCATGTGGCGGCCCGTTCGGAGCGCGCCCAGTGGCGCTCGGTCTTGGCCAGGACGTCGGGGCTGTAGATGCGGCGGGCCTGGACGACCGCGAACTCCGCCAGATACGTGCGCAGGAGGTCAACGGGTTCCTCGGCCAGCGTCAGCATGGCGCGGTTGGCGGCCACGGCCGGGGCGGCCAGGTCGCGTACGGCGCGCTCGGCGGCCCCGTCGAGCGCGGCGGCGGGCAGCACCTCGTCGACCAGCAGGGCGGCCGCCGGGTCGTCGGTGTGGATACGGCGGCCCGAGAGGATGATCTGCCGGGCCGTCCGGGCCCCGGTGAGCCGGGTGAGCCGCAGGTTGCCGAGGCCCGGGACGATGCCCTCGTCGGCGGCGGGCAGGCTCAGGAAGGCACCCTCCTCGGCGATCACGCGGTCGAGGACGAGCAGGAGCTGCATGCCGCCGCCGATGGCGAACGAGTCGACGACACCCACCCAGGGCTTTCCCGCCGTGGCGGTGCCGCCGGTGGCTGGACCGTCGCGGAGCAGACCGCGGGCCATCTTGTTGACGTACCCGAGCTCGCGGGCGAGCAGGAACTCGACGAAGGAGATCGCGCCCGAGCGCAGCTCCTTGAGGTTGATGCCCGCGCTGAAGACCCGCTTCCCGGCGTGGCGCGGGTGGGTCACGGGACCGCCGCGCAGGACCCCGACGCGTACGCGGTCGTCGAGGAGGACGACGTCGACGGCGGTTTCCAGGTCGGCGATGAGCCGGTTGTCCTCGGCGTTGAGGCAGTGCCCGTTGCGGAAGGTGACGTGGGCCGCCTCGCCCCGGCGTTCGAGCAGCACGGCGTCGAGCTCCAGCCGGTCCGTACGGCGGAACTCCGCGAGACGGGCGGCCGAGCCGGGGGCGGGGCAGAGCATGCTTTCGATGAGGTGCGCGCCCGCGGTCGGGGAGCGCAGCAGGGCCCCGAAGAAGATGCCCTGGTCGATCTCACGGCCTTCCTTGTGGGCCTGGAGGCGGCCCCGTTCCGCCGCCAGTTGGGCGGCGTCCGGCACGAGACCGGGGAAGCGTACGGCGGCCTCGGCGGCCAGGTCGGTGAGCCGGGGCCGGCGCGTGCGCCCGGAGGTGAGGCCGTCGTAGACCGCTTCGGCGTGGCGCGTGAGGAAGGCGTGCCGGGCCGCCCGGCAGCCCTCGTGGAGGCGCGCCGCCTGGTCCGACTCGGCTTCGGTGCGGGCGGGGCGGGGCGGCAGGTGGGCGAGCATCCGTTCGGTGTCGGCGGCGTGGCGGGCGAGGGCGTCGGCGTCGGCGGCGAGGTCGCCACCGAAGCCGGGGGCGCGGGCCCGGAGGTCCTCCTCCTGGTGGCTCGCCCGGTCGCTCACGCGGGCTCTCCTGCCGTGTGGCCCGGCTCCGCGGTGGCCAGGCGGCGCAGTTCCCGGTCGCAGGCGGCCAGGTGGGCGCCGAGCGCGTCGTCGAACTCCAGGCTCTGCGCCTCCAGCAGGAGCTGCCGGCGGACGGCGAGCTCGCGGTCGGAGATCCGGCCCATCAGCACGGTCGCCGTGTGCGCCGCCTCCTCGGTGTCGTCCGTGATCTGGTCGATCAGGCCCAGGTCGCGGGCCCGGTCGGCGTCGATGTCGTCGCCCCACAGCACGATCTGCCGGGCCCGGGCCGCCCCGACCTGCTGGGAGATCCGGTAGACGGCCATCCCGGGCCAGAAGTGACCGTCGTTGACCGGCGCGAGGAGCCGCAGGTCCGGGGCGCCGATCCGGTAGTCGCTGACCAGCAGCAGGTCGAGGGCGGGGCCGCCGCAGGCACCGGAAGCGACGGCGATGCTCATCGCGGGCAGCCGCTCCAGCCTCCGTACGGCCCGCTCCCAGCGGTTGATCTGCTGGATGTCCACCGGGCCCGGCCAGGACCGGGCCCCGGCGGGGGCGTCCGGCAGCCGCAGGAGCACCACCGAGCGGTCGGCCCGTTCCTCGGCCCGGGTGCAGGCGTCGTTGACGGCGGCGGTCAGCTCGGGCAGCGGCTGCCCGGCGTCGAGCTGCAGTGTGACGCGCAGCCCGTCCGAGGTAGCGTCGTTCGCGTTCTTGGCCGTGCCTTCCGCCGGTCCGCCCTCCGCGGGCAGCGGCGGCATGTCGTGCGTCCGCATCGCGGTTCCCTTCGTCGTCGTGCCACGTCATGCCGTGCGGGCCCGGGGCGGGTCACCACCGCGCCAGCGCCATCTCGATCGTCGATCCGGGCCCCATCGTCATCAGCACGCCGAGGTCGCCCCGCCGTACCCCGCCTTCGGACGCCAGCCGCTGGTAGGAGAAGAGGAAGGAGCCGCTCGACAGGTTGCCGTGGTCGCGCAGCACGCCGGTGGTGTGCCGTACGTCGTGCCGGGTCAGCCCGAGGTTGACGCGCACGGAGTCCACGACCTTCTTGCCCCCGGAGTGCACCACCCAGTGGTCGATGTCGGAGGCCAGCAGCCCGGTACCGTGCAGCAGCCCCTCCAGCGCCCCCGGGGCGTGGGCGCCGACGACGTACGGGACCTGCGGGTCCAGCCAGAAGCTGAACTTGCCGTGCCGGTCGTCCCAGTCGTAGCGCATGGCGTCGACGGCGTCGGGGATGATGCGGCTGGAGAAGCGGAGCAGGGCCGGCGCGAGCGTCCTGTGGGCGTCCAGCCCCCCGTCACCGGGTGCGGTGACGGCGACCGCCGCCGCGCCGTCGCCGAAGAGGCTGTTGACCACGGAGGAGCGCATGGTGCCGTCGAACACGTACGCCGCCGAGCACACCTCCACGCACACCAGCAGGGCCAGTTCGCCGGGGTGTGAACGCGCCCAGCCGGCGACCGCGTTCAGGGCGTTCAGACCGGCGTTGCACCCCATGCCCACGACGTCCAGCCGCGCGCACGAGACGTCGAGGTCCAGTTCCTTGATGAGCAGGGCGGAGAACCCGGGGGTCAGGAAGCCCGTGGACGTCACGCAGCAGAGGTAGCGCACGTCCGACGGCCGGGCGCCGGCGTCCGCGAGGCAGTTCTCGATCGCCCGACGGCCCAGTACGACGCCGTGTCCGGTGTGCTTGCGCAGCAGTTCGCCCTGCGATTCCACGACGGGGGAGCCGTCCGGGGCGAGGGCGGGGAGCGTCAGGCCCCGCCGCTCGATGGCGCTGTTGAGGAAGACCGAGCGGACACGGGGATCGGTGACGGCCAGCAGGTCGAGCAGCTCGCGCTGGCTGTAGCTGGTGTCGGGGACAGCCGTGCCGACCCCGGCGAGTCGGGCGGCTCCGGCGTCCGGTCGGGTCATCCGAGGTAGTCCTCCGGGCCGCCTTCGCGCACGGTGTCCAGCGTGAAGCAGTGGAAGCCTCCTCCGAACAGCCGCCGGTGCCGGTGCCGGACCGGGACGACCGTGAAACCGTGCTTCTCCAGGGTCCGCACCAGCTCCGGGCAGGCTTCGTTGACCAGGACGGTGTCGGGGCTGGCGGACAGCACGTTGAGATCGATGAACGGGCTGGTCAGAACCAGGTCCTCGTCCTCGTAGCGGGGGAAGTTGTCGGTCTCAGGGGCGGGCGCGACGATCCGGTCCCAGCGCCGCAGCGCCTCGGGCAGCTTGTCGGCGACGGCCTCGGAGCGGACGAGCAGGATGCCGGGCCGCAGCGCCAGGACCATGCTGTCGATGTGGCTGTCGCTGAGCCGGTGCACGCGGTGGATCCGGAACCGGCCCCCCACGTGGCGTTCCAGCCAGTCACAGGCCAGAGCATGGTGCGCGGTGGAGACGTTGACGACGAGGTCGCGGCCGAGCCGCAGGACCTGGGCGCCGTCGAACATCATCTCGATGCCCACGTCGTAGGGCGACGGGCTCGGCGTGCCGATCGGTTCCGTGGGCCCGCCGACCGTGCTCTCACGGGCGTAGTCGAGGTCGAACGACGCGTCCGTCATCAGGGGGCGGGGCATCACCGTCCAACGGGCGCCCTGCGCGAAGTACCGCTGGAAGACCGGCGTGAGGAACTGGGTCTCGAAGTAGCGGGAGCGGATCATGGGCGGTGTCTCGATGATCTCGTCGCCCAGGATCAGCGTGTTGTCGCGGATGTTCAGCGGGGGGACGACGGAGGCGGACCAGGCGGGCGTCCGTATCTCGCTGGTGCCGGCATCGAGGTCCATGGGCCGGTGCACCGTGACCCCGAGGTCGGTCAGGGCCGCGGCGATGCCTTCGAGGTCCTCGACGAGCTCGTCCACGTAACGCTGCTTGATGGGCACCCGGCCGCGGCGAGCGCCGTCCTGGCCGGTGTCCCCTGCCTTGGCCCCACTGACCGACAGCCGCGGGTAGTACCACTCGGAACGGGAGGAGTTGTCGCCGGCGATGTTGTCGTGGAAGAAGAGGTCGAAGGACAACTCCCGCTCGTGCGAGGTGTAGTTGGCCGCCGAGCCGACGACCACTTCCTTGAGGGTGGACCATTCGTCGAAGCTGTTCAGCGTCATCGTGAGCTCCATCGATCGCTTGGTGTGCGCCACCGCCGAACCCCACCGGCTCCGACCAGCCCGGACCGGGTTGTCGTGCTCTCCAGCGTCGGCGTGGTGGCGATCAGCGGCAAGGGGCTTTCGCCGCGGTGGCCGCTTTTCGGTCTCCCCCCGGGAGGGGCGTCCCCCGCCCGGCACGCGGAGGGCGGGTGCGCGCGTGTCGGAGGAATATTCCTGGTCAGTGAGTCACGCGACCGGCGGAACGGGATTCCCCAGATCTGTTCACGGTGGCAACGAGGCATGCGCGAGAAGTGTCTGGATCCATTCACGGACCACCTTTGTGTATGTGGCGTGGGTCACATCGGCTGCCCGGGTGGCGCCCGGTGTGCTTCCATCGGAACCGGCGAGGCCCCGGCCGGCAGGACGACGCCGAGAGCGTCCTTGAAATCCAGACAGCGCTGATTTCCAACGGAATTGCCCCCACCGACACAGGTTCCCCCGACTCTCCGGGACCCAGGCGTTCCGCGCGCCGGGGCCCCGACGCCCGGGTTTCCTTGCCCAGGCGGGCCGGCTCGTACCTCCCGCCGTTCACGGCATGATGACGGCGCACGCAGGGGTCTCGACCTGTGTGCGCTTGCAATGCATTGCATGTCGCGCGCGCCGCAGGCTCCTGCGCATGCGTCACCCCTTGCCCCTTCCCGCACACGGACGACGAGGTGGACACACGGACATGCCCCGGCTCCTGATCGGTAACCGACCGAGTGACGACCTGGTGGGAACGTGGGGCAAGCCCGCCATGGGCTGGTGGGCCCAGCGCCTGCTCTGGTTCGTCCGCGACGGCGACGTCCTGGTGCTGCCCGAGCCCCCGGACGAGGCGTTCCTGTCCTACGTCACCGGACTGACCGGCACCGACCGCACGAGCCTCACCCTCGTGGTCCGGGCGGCCGGGGAGCGCCCCGGGGAATGGCTGCTCGACCCCGAACTGGTGGAGCGAACCAGGCAGGCCCTGGCCGGGCGCCCCGTGGACGAGGTATTCGCCCTCTGCCCCAACGAGGCGGTGGTCGAACTCGCCAGGGAGGTCGGGGCGGAGGAAGCCGTGCCCGGCCACGCCTTCCTCGACCAGGGCGGCGCCCTGATCGCCGACAGCAAGGCGGTCTTCCGCACGCTCGCCGCCGGCGCCGGCCTGCCCCTGCCCGAGGGCGGGGTGTGCGCCAACCAGGAGAGCGCCCACCGCCTGATCACCCGGCTGCTGTCGGCGGACCGGCCGGTGATCCTGAAGAAGGAGTTCCTCGCGGCCGGCAACGGCAACGAAGTCCTCACCCTCACCGAGGACATCAGGGTGAACGGCGCCGGCCGCACGGTCGTCCTGAACGACCCGAGGGAAGCGGTGCGCACCTACCTCAACGAGCGCTGGGACTGGCTCACCGAGGGCCGCCGCCACCGGGTGGTCGTGGAGGAGTACCATCCCGGCAGCCGGGGCGTCTTCGCCGAGTTCTGGATCGGCGACGAGGAGATCGAGCTCGGCGGTCAGGGTGAGATGGTGGCCGAACCGGTCGCCGACCACTCCTACCTGCCCGCGCCGGACCTGGCGCCCGACCAGGAAGCCGCGCTGACGGCCGGCGGGCGCAGGCTGTGCGAGGTGCTCCAGGCGATGGGCTACCGCGGCGTCCTGAGCGCCGACGCCATCATCGTCACGCGCGGCACCGACCCCGTCGTCCTCTTCACCGAGTACAACGGACTGGTCACCGGCTCGACCCACGTCTACCACCTCGGCAAGCGGCTGGCCGGACCGGACTACGCCCGCGACCGCCTGCTGGCCGAGTACGTCTCCTGGCGCGTCCCTTCCTTCGCGGAGGCCCGCGAGCACCTGGACAGCGAGGGCATCGCCTACGACCCGGCCACGCGCACCGGCGTCGTGCTGCTGAACTCCTGGCGGGACAATCCGGGCGTCGTCCCCTACTGCCTGATCGCCGCGGACGTCGACGCCGCGGAGCGCCTGAAGGAGCGGCTCAAGCAGGCCCCCGGACCCTGAGCCGCCACCCCGCAGACCAGTCCGCGGACGGGTCGACCCCTGCCCGCGGACCGGACACCACACCGCCGCACACGGAGAGGAGTGAAAACCATGCAGAAGGAGTTCGAGGACTTCATGCGCCAGTACGAGGCGTCCCGCGCGCGCCTCAACAAGAGCGAGTCCCAGTAAGGGACTCGCCCCTCGGGCCCCGACAGGGGCCCGGTAGCACCGGTCACTCCGGCCGAGGGCCGGACCGTTCGTGGCGGGCTGCCACCGGGCAGCCCGCCACGACGGATACCACCCCCACCACGGAGAGCCTCCATGCCAGCGGCCCGGAACACGGACCCCTTCCTCCTCCAGGGCGAACGCTTCGAGGACACGTTCCGGCAGACCGGCGTCGACTACCAGCGCCGCTTCCGCGCGCAGCTGCGTACCCTGCCCGCCCACGTTCCCGAACCGGCCCTCGTCGTGTTCACCTCCGCCCACGACGCCGAGATCGACCGGCTCTCCCTCGAACTGGGCCTGCAGGGCTACCCGCTCTACCGGGTCGACGCCGACGACTGCGTGAACCGCTCCCTCGTCCTCGATCCGGACGCGGGCACGATGCGCATCGACGGCCTGCTCGTCCGGCCGGTCCTGCTCTGGATCAGGCACTTCCTGCCCAACGCCATCGTCGTCGACGGCTCCCCCCTCCTCGACCGCTACGTCCGGGACCAGTGGGCCGCCGTGCTGGAAGTCGTACGCGAGTGGCCCACCACCCACGTCAACCCGCCCGCTTCCCGCCGCGCCAGCCGCCTCGCCCAGGTGCGCCAAGCCGCCGCACTGGGCGTACGCGTGCCCGAGACGGTCCTTGCCAGCAGCGCCGACGAGGCCGCCGCCGCCCTCGGCTGCCTTCCGACGGACCTGATCGCCAAGGCGGCCGGCGACCACTTCGTCCAATCCGAACCGGCCCGGTTCACCGGCGTCTTCCCGCGCCGCGTGACCACCCGGGTCCCCGGCCCGGAGCCCGTCCCCCTGCTGTTCCAGCGCCATGTGCGCCACACGCACGAGGTCCGCGTCTTCAACGTCGGCACGGACCTGTTCGCCTACGAGATCCGCAAGGGCGACCCGAGGGACGTCTGGGCGGACCCCGGGGCCGTCTCGGTGACCCCCGCCGCGGTGCCCGCCCCCCTCGCCCAGCAGGTCACCGCCCTCCTGCAGTGCACCGGTTACACCTTTTCGGGCTTCGACTTCCTGCTCACCCCCGACGGCGCCCCGGTCTTCCTGGAATGCAACGCCAACGGCGACTGGGCCTGGTTCGAGCGCGGCGCCACCGACAGCCGCGTCAGCCGAGCCGCTCTCCACCACTTCGTCAGCCACCCGGCCCTCGCTCCGACGTCGGCCGTCGACTTCCGGGGCTGACCGGCCGAGCGGGCGGTCGGTGCTCCCGGGGCCGGACACCGGCCGACGGTACCGGCGCCCCGGTCACCGCTCGCCGCCCGCACGCCGTCCCGGACGCCCGGGCAGCCCGGGCCGGAGCGGCAGCCCGAGCGAGAGGTACTTGCCGTCCTCCTCCAGGCAGATGCCGTGTGCGACGCAGGACCCGAGGAACTCCTCGACCTCCGCCCGCTCCACCGGCCCTCCGCCGCGTTCGCCTGCGCCCCGCTCGGTCAGCTCCCGGTGGATGCGGGCGGCGCTGCGCGGGGCGTCGCCGCACAGCTCGTACACCTGTGCCCGCCAACCGGTGAGGGTGGCCTTGCGGCGCCGGCCGCCCCGGGTGTCGAACAGCGTGAGCCAGTCCGGCCCGCGCCGGTAGGTGAGGGTGGGCCGGTCCGCCGAGGCCCATGCGCGTCCCCACGCCTCCACGGCCTTGGCGAGCTCGGCGACGGAGTCCGGGGAGGCGACGTCCGGTGCCCGGTAGTCGAAGAAGTACGCGATCCGGCTGTGGTCCAGCCCGGGGACCGGGAACGCCAACCGGTAGGCGCTCTTCGGGGCGATCTCGCCCATCCCGAACGAAGGGTCGGTGAAGTACGGGCTGAACCGCTCCAGCCAGATGCGCCCCACGCCGGCGGGCGGCTCCAGATGGGTCAGCAGGGGCACGAGGGCGGCCTGGCCCGTGTAGTCCTCGTCCGTCTCGCCGGGGAAGCCGGCGAGGAGGTTCCAGTCGACGCGGACGCCGTAGTAGTGGGCCCACTTGAGCAGACGGATGTTGAGGAGCCGCGAGGAGCCCTTGCGCATGAGCCCGAGGACGTGGGTGCTCAGGCTCTCCAGGCCCGGCTGGATCTTCCACACCCCGGCCTCGGCCAGCAGGCGTATCTGGTCCCGGGTCAGGTTGGCCTTCACCTCGAAGAACAGGGCGGTGTCCCAGACGGACCCGCGCAGGCCGGCGCAGAAGGTGTCGAGGTAGGCCATGTCGAGGATGTTGTCGACGGCGTCGACCGCCAGGACCCGGTGCCGGCGCATCAGCTCCTCCAGCTCGGACAGCGCCCGCGCGGGAGACTTGGCCCGGTACTGCATGCCCAGCGCGTTGAGCCCGCAGAACGTGCAGTGGTGCTTCGCGCCCCACCAGCAGCCCCGGGAGAACTCCACCAGCAGCCGCTGGGTGTTCCGGCCGATCACCCGGTCCCGGCCGAGGGCCTCCAGGGCGGTGAAGTAGTCGTCGTAGTCCGGTACCGGCAGCTGGTCCATGTCCCGGGTGCGGGTGCCGGGGGAGGGGGTGGTCACCCGGCCTTCGGGGGTGCGGCCGCAGACGCCCGGTATCCCGGTCGGGTCGGCGCCGCGGGCGACGGCCGCCGCCAGCCGGGGGAGCGTCACGTCGCCCTCCCCCACGACCACGTAGTCGATGAAGTCGAAATTCCTCAGGTACTCCGGGCCCATGTCCCCGTCGTAGTTCGCGCCGCCGAATACGACGATCAGATCGGGACGGGCTTCCTTCAGGCGGCGCGCCAGCGCCAGGGCGGCGACGTTCTGGATGAACGTCGACGTGAATCCGACGATGTCGAGTTCCGACCAGATACTTCGGGCGGCGAGTTCGTCGATCCACGCGGGCAGGCGCACGCACCGCAGATCGGCCACGGCGTCCCAGTCCGCGCCGGCCTCGGCGCACATTTCGGCCACCTCGGGAAAACGCCGACGGTAATCCTCCACGTCCTCGGTGACCCCGAAGGCAGCCGTCCCGAAGAGCCATTCGCCGAACAGGTGGACCCGTTCGGAAGGGGCTTCGGTGATGACCTCGTAAAGGTCCGCGCCCAGCTCGGCGGACAGCTCCAGGTTCGGGTAGACGCTCCGCGCGTCGTGCCCGAAGGAGCGGAGTGCGGCCTGGAGCAGCCCGCACTGGATGGAGGGGGTGTCGGTGCGCGCCCACGGCATGTTCACCAGGCCGATGCGCAACGGCCTCGCCGGAACGCAGTCCGCCGGGAAGAGGGGCTGGTCGAACAGGGGCTGGTCGATCAGTTTCAACTCACCGTCGCCTGACACTGGTTCCTCCGTACGTCCGCTCCGGCAGGCCGGACCCCTCCCCGGCGGGCGGGGAAGGACCCGGGTCACGCGTTGGTCGGTGCGCCGGCTCAGTCCTTGACGTTGCTGGCCGAAACGACGCCGATGTCCTTCACGTTGCTGTCCGAGACGATCTCGGCGACGTCGGATTCCTCGATCTCGGTCCAGACGATTTCACGCTCCATGCTTCACCTCCCTCCTCATATGCGGACATGAGATTCCGTCGGTGAACGGTCATCGATCGTAGGAACCGCCCCGGCGGTGAACAAGGTGGCGATCCGGCCATCGGAACACCGAAGCCGCGTTCCGTGCCCGACTCCCGTGGGGCTTCGGAGGCGGGTGCGCTATTGACGCCCCATTCGGCCGCTTCTCACAATTGGCCGGTCCAGCCGGGCGAGGAGTCCTTCGCCGGCCCGCCGGAAATTGCACTGCGACCACAGGAGTGTCACCGCATGCTGCGACTTCTCATCGGAAACGACTGGAGCGAGGAGCTGGAGGAGCCCGTCGGGACCGGCTGGGCCGTGCAGCGCCTGCTGTGGTTCGCCCGCGACGGCGACGTCCTCGTCCTGCCCGTCCCGCCCGAGGAGGAGTTCCTCTCCTACGTCACCTCCCTGACGGGCACCCGGCGCGACTCCCTCCAGGTGGTCGTCCCGCCCCCCGGCCGCACCGGCACCGGCGCGCTCACCGCGGACCGGCTCACCGACCCCGCCCTCATCTCCGAGCTGCGCGAGAAGACCGCCGGCCGGCCCGTCGACGAGGTCTTCGCCCTCTGGCCCGACGCGGCCGTCGCGGCCGCCGCCGACGCCCTGGGCTGCCCGGGAGCCCTCCAGGGACACGCGTTCCTCACCCAGAGCGGCGGACTGCTCGGCAGCAGCAAGGCCGTCTTCCGGGCCCTGGCCGCAGGCGTGGGCGCCCCCCTGCCGGACGGCGCGGTCTGCGCCGATCCGCGGCGCGCGGAGGAGCACATCGTCCGCCTGCTGGACGGCGGCAGCCCGGTCATCCTCAAGCAGGACTTCGGATCGGGCAGCGACGGCAACGAGATCCTCAGTCGCACCGGGGACGTGGAGCTGCGCGGCGCACGGGAGATCCGCCGGCTCGCCGACCGCCCGGCGGTCTCCGCGTACCTCGCCGAGCGCTGGGACTGGCTGACCGCCGGCGGCCGCGACCGAGTGGTCGTCGAGCGCTACCACCCCGGCAGCCGCGCCTACTTCGCCGAGTTCTGGATCTCCGACGCGGGCATCCGGCTCGGCGGGCACGGCGAGATGCAGTACTGCCCGCTGCCCAACGCCCAGGTGATGCCGGCCCCGGACCTGACAGCCGGGCAGCTGGACTCGCTGGTGGACGGCGGGCACCGGATCTCGGCGGGGCTACGGGCGGTGGGCTACCGGGGGATCCTCAGCGCGGACGCCGTGGTCACTCCTCAGGGGGAGGTGCTCTTCACCGAGTACAACGGCCGCGCCACCGGCTCCACCCACATCTACGAGATCGTCGGCAAGCGGGTGGTCGGACCGGGTTTCGGCACCGACCGCATCCTGCTGGAGCGGGTGTGGCCGAAGCACTGGGAGGTGCCCTCCTTCAGCGCCGCCCTCACCCGGCTCCGCGAGTCCGGCCACGCCTACGATCCGGACACCCGCCGCGGCGCGATCATCCTGGCCGCGTACCACCCGGGCCGCAAGGGCGTCATGCTGTGCTTCGTGGACGACACCGTCGGTGCCGCCCTGCACCGCGAACAACTGGTGGGCGGGTTGTTCGCCCCTGCCACCTGACCAGCCGGGACGACGGCCACACCCACCACGGAGGTCGCGCACTCGGACCCGGAGCCCCGGCGCGGCGATCGTTCGCGACGACGCCCTGCCGCGGACAGGGCACGCCGGGGACGTGCGCACTGGGCCGTGCAGGGAGTCGTGTGGGGACGTTTGACGAAGCGCGTGCGTGGGGGCGGGTCGCGCTGCGCAGGGCTCGGGAGAATCGCCGACACCCAGGGCACCCCCACGAAAGGTCCTGCTCTCGATGAAGCACATCGGACGACGAGCCGCTGCCGGACTGGCGGCGCTCGTGCTCCTTGGTACCGGTTCTGCCCGTGCCCTCGCCGCGGACGACCCGGACGACTCCGGCACGGTCGTGATCCTCAACACGGGCGACAACACCAAGATCGCTGGACGGGACCTGATCGACGGCAACGACAACACCATCGGTACCGGGCACACCGTCACCCGGGGCACCACGCCGCCCACCACCCCGGTCACGACCGCGCCCCGTCACGTGGTGGCGTTCTACCAGACCGGTACCACCACGGGCGACGGCACCCCGTACGTCTCCCCGGCGCCCCTGGCCGGGTACGCGGACGTGGTGGAGGTGGCCGCCTTCCACCTCAACGACCCCGCGCAGTTCCCGATCCTCACCCTCAACGACGACGCCCCCTCCGCGGCCAAGTACGCCCCGATGTGGCGCGACGTCGCCGCCCTACAGGCCAAGGGCGTCAAGGTCACCGCCCTCCTCGGCGGCGCCGCACCCGGCACGTACACGCGCCTCGACGCCGACTTCGACATGTACTACCCGCCGATCCGCGACGCCCTCAGGACCTACGAGCTGGACGGCATCGACCTCGACATCGAGGAGACCTTCACCGAGGCCACGGCAGAACGACTCGTCAACCAGCTGCGCGCCGACTTCGGGGCGAACTTCCTGATCACCCTGGCCCCGGTTCCGGGCGACCTCACGGCAGCCCCCGGCAGCGGGCTTCCCGACGTCGACTACCGCACCCTCGAGGCCAACGTCGGATCCAAGATCAACTGGTACAACGCCCAGTTCTACTGCGACAACGGCAGCCTCGCCGACACCAGCGACTACGACGCCGTCATCCAGAACCAGTTCCCCGCGTCCAAGGTCGTGGCGGCCGCCATCACCAACTCCACTCTCAACTGCGCCGGCTTCGTCGACATGCCGACCCTCCAGAACACCCTGCGCAGCCTCGCCAACAGGTACCCCGGATTCGCCGGCGCCGCAGGATGGGAATACGCGCCCTCCCGCGACGTCAACGCCACCAACTGCCCCACCGGCCCCGCCAACTGGTACTGCGCCGTCCGGCAGGCCCTCCCCACCACGACCACCCCCTGACGTCGAGGGCTCGGAGCACGACTTCGCGCGTGCCCCGCGCCCCGCGCCCCGTGCGGCCCGCATCGCATGAGGTCCTTCTGCTGTTGCTGCGTCAGGCCGTCGATGTGGGACGCGTCGACCGGGATCTCGTTGTGGGCTTGTCCGGTTCGGCGGAGGGGTTCGCGTCGGCCCGGGAGACCACGCGCAGGGCTTCCTCGATCAGCGCGCTCGCGCGGCAGCAGCGTGAGACGGATCAGCACCGAATGCTCGCGGCCGTGGGTCGTGTCGGGACGAGGCGTCAGGGACGCCGTGCAGGCGCGGCGGCTTCCGTTCGCCCGTCCGCTCGGCTACGCCGAACGCGCCAGCTCCACACGGTGTGTCCCACGAGAGCCACGGCGACGACGCATGCTGCGACGCGAGTGACGTTCCAGGTCACGGCGAAAACCGGACCCTGCGAGTCCGCCTCTACGCTCAGTCGTTGAGTCGCCTCGAAGAACGCGGTCAAGGGAACGAGCAGACGGAACGGAAGCCCGCCAATTCCGGGCGTTCGCGCTACGTTCCCCATGAGTCCCACAGGCGCACCGAAAACGAAAGCCGCCATTCCCCACACGAGGATTTGCGCCTTGTTGAAGGAGTTGGATTCCATTCCATCCGGAACGGAGGTGGCGGATTCCAGTCCGGCCGGAATGGTGGGATTCAAGTCCTTGAAGACGTAGTACGTGACCACGCCGATGGCCAAACCCAAAGATGCCAGCAATGCCGACTCGATTTTGGATCGACGGAAATAGCCCACCAGCAACGCATAGCAGGCCCATGGCCACCCGCTGGAAAAAACAATACTCACGGCGACGCAGGCGGGATTGTCCCATTTTCCGGCAATGGGGCCCACCAGGCCGAGTAGTAAACCCGCTCCGAGAGACACGGTGACCGGCGCAACGCGACCGCGCGCAAGGTGCATGATTGCCCTTCCCCCGTTCAGTGGGTAGGTCCGAGGTGGAGGTGGCGCCGCTCCGGGGCTGCGCGGACAACTGAGCAGCCCCGGAGCGGCTCACCAACCTACCGCACCTTCCGAGGAGTTACTGCTCGGATCGGCGATCAGGGCCTAATCGACGCTGTAGTAGGTGGAGCAGGTGTAGGCGAGACCCGCAGTGAGGTTCGCGTTGGAGGTGTTGCGGGCTGCGGCCCAAGCGCGACGCGTATTGCCCGCGAGCTTCACCGTGGACGAGTGCCCCTTCGTCTGGTGGAAGTAATTCGAGTAGCAGTACTTATTGACCACCCCGGGGCTGACCTCCCTGGCCTGCCAGCCGTAACACCAGTTGCCACCGCTGGACGGGCTGAGGCACGCCTGCGACTGCGGGCCGAAAGAGCCCGTCGAAGCGTCCATCTTGAACGTCACCACACCCCATTCGGAGGGGTTTCCCAGCTCTGCGGGCGGCTGGGTGCCGTCTCCGCGGTGGTGAACGGTGACGGTGGCTCCGAAGGCGCTGGCGCTGGCGCTGGCGCTGGCGGTCGCGGACGCGTCGGCGGCGGCCGGCGCTGCGAGGCCTGCAGTCGCAATGGCTGCGCCCGCCATGGCGAAAGCGACGGACCTGGCGGCAGTCTTCATGAAATTCCCTCCCTTGATTCCCCCTGTTGGGAACGGGAGAGATCCTTCACGGGTCCTCACCTGCCGGCAAAGAAAAATTGCACCTTTTGGCTCGAAATCGCCCTAGTCGATTCGTGTGCTCTCGCCCAAGTATTTCAGTATTCATCATCACCTGTTTTGAAATGATTAGTCCGATAAAGCTGCCCAGTTCGACACGTCAGTCATGCAGCGCCTCCGATACTGAGCGGTGGCCGATACCTGACGCTTTTGTTTGGTCTGTGGCGTCGGCGTGCCCACCCGTCCCGTGCACGCGATACCGGACCCCGGCAGCAGCGGAACCTGGGTGAGTGGAGTGGGGGCGAGCGCGCCGAGCACCATCGGCCCGGTTCCGTACCGCCGCGCGACACCCGGGGCGCACGGCGCGCCGGCGGCCGAGCCGGTCTCGTGGCGGCGCTCACCGCGATGATCCGCGCGGAGCCCGGCCGCCCGGGGGCAAGGACCGCGAGCAGGCCGACCGCGCGTCCCGGCCCAGACCTCCCGGACCCGGACGTCCCTGGCCCGCTTCGCGTACCCGCCCACGCTCTTCCGGCTTTGCCATCTTGAAGCGGTTGGGGTTACTGCCGGAAGAGGGTCTCGACGATGATCTGTCGTTCGGCGGTGCGGGCGGAGTGGACTGGCTCGATGCTGACCTTCGCCGTGTCACACCAGGCCCGTGAGCGTGTCGACGAGGTGAAGCCAGGGCCGCGCGGGATTCGGCCACGTCCGGTGGTTTTGTGCCATTCGTCGGCAATCCGCCTCCCGCGTCACAGAGACGCGGCTACACAGGGAGCCTGGGCTGCGTCCTGCCGCCCACCTGTGATGGCCGGTCCTGGGGGAGGTCTGGACGGTTGCTGACCATCAACGTGGCCGTGCTGCTCGTCGTCATCGTCTTCTTTCGCCTTCGGCGGCGTACGGAGGCCCGCAGCCGCTTCGACGAGAGGATGACCGTCGTCATCGTCCTGGCGCTCGGTGTCCTGCTCGCACCCACGCCGGTCGGCCAGGGAATCATGGACGTCCTGGGACAGCTCGCGAGCGGCGTCACGCAGGCCAGCCGATGAGCCCCCGCCGGCGCAAGGGACGACCGTCGACGAGCCGGCGCCCGCCGGCGCGGCGGCGCACCCGCAGGCCCGGCGGGCGGCGGCGCGCAGAGGACGGGCTGGTCGGTCTCCTCGTGGCCGCGGCCCTGGCCATCGCCTTGGTCGTGGCCGCCGTCAATTGGTTACTGGCCCACTGGTGGGTCCTGGTCGTCATCGGCACGCTCGCGGTACTGGCCGGCGGCGCCCGGCTCCGCCAAAGGCAGCAGCAGGCGCGGTGGGAAGCGGCCCGCGCGCAGGGCCTGCGCTACGACCTGTCCCAGCTGGATGCCCTGCACCACTCCCGGTTCGAGGACGCGGTGCGGGACCTCATGCGCCGCGACGGCTGCCAGGACGCGGTACGCGTGGGCGGCCGCGGGGACTTGGGCGCCGACGTGAAGGCTACCGACCCTTACGGGCGGCGCTGGGTGGTCCAGTGCAAACACCGCCGGAACGGTCTGGCCGGCTCGGCCGTGGGTACGCCGGACCTCCAGGTCCTCAACGGCACCGCCCGCCCGGTCCACGGCGCCGATATCGCGGTCATCGTGACGAATGGCCGGGTGACTGCACCAGCCGTGGCCTTCGCCGAGCAACAGCGCCTCCACGTGGTCGACCGCCACGCCCTCGGAGCCTGGGCGTCGGGCTCACGTCCCCTGTGGGAGCTGCTCCGCGCCGTCCCGCCACCCCGCAAACCGACGGCCCTTCCCTGAACCCGCCCGCGGCCGGGCCTGCGGTCAACCCCGGTGACAACCACTCAACCCCTGCGTGTGCGAGTGGGCACAGCGGGTAGACGCGCGGCATGACCGTGCAGAAGACTCCCGTGATAGCCCTCGACTGCGCCGACCCCAAGTCCCTGGCGCAGTTCTACGCCGACCTGCTGGGCGCGGAGGTCCGGCCCGGTCCCACCTCGGACGACGTGGGCGTGGTGGGCGTGGCCGGTGTCAAGATCGCGTTCCGCCGTGACGCCGGTTTCACGCCGCCGAGTTGGCCCCGGCCGGAGGACTCGCAGCAGGCGCACCTGCGGATCGAGGTGGCCGCAGCCGACCTCGACGAGGCCGAGCGGGAGGCGGTGTCGCTGGGCGCCCGCCCGCTCGCCACCGGCAGCACCAGCACCAGCACCAGCATCGATTCCGGCATCCACACGGGGGACGGGTTCTGCTCCGCCCGCCTCCTCAGCGATCCCGCCGGCCACACCTTCGCCTTGGTCCCGGCGGATCCTTCTTCGGACCCGGCCGCGGTGGGCGGTTGAGGGTTCGCACGCAACCAGCTCGGGCCCGCCAGGGTGAAAGGACACCATCTGTTCGACGTGGTGGACTTGGACTCGTGGAGGCAAGACGTGGCGGTCGACCGCCGGTGGGCCCGGATGCGGTATCCAGTGGCGGACGAGAGCCGATGAGCACCAAGATGCGATCATGGACTCAGGCGCGCGCGACGACACATCACCGGTGACCCGGTGGACCCCTTCCACCCGCTACCCCGACATGTGGGTCGACCCGGATGACGACCCGCGCGAGACCGAACTCGAGACGGTCGGCGAACGCGCCACACTGCTGGAGAGTCTGCGCCACTTCCGCCTGACCATCGAGATGAAGTGTGCGGGCCTGGACGCCGAACAGATGGCCCGGCGCTCCGTACCGCCGTCCACGATGTCCCTGCTCGGCCTGGTGCGGCACATGGCCGAGGACGAACGGCACTTCCGCCGGATGGCCGGTGAGGACTCGCCCAGGATCTACCGCACCGCTGAAGACCGTGACGGGGACTGGAACGGCGCGGTCGCCGACCCGGCGGTCGTGGGGGACGCCTGGCGGCAGTGGCGGGCGGAGAGCGAGGTGACCGACCGTTTCATCGCCGGCTTCGCCGACCTCGGCACGCGCACCGGGGAGGCGCCGCTGCGCGAGATACTGGTGGCGCAGATAGCCGAGTACGCGCGGCACTGCGGCCACGCCGACCTCCTGCGCGAGAGGATCGACGGCCGAGTAGGCCAATGACCAACGGTGCCGTCGAGGGTGGAGCGGGAGTTGTCCGTCCTGTTCCTGACTGCGGCAGGACGGCCTCCTACGATCTGGCGCGGACGACCGCCCCCGAGCCGAAGGTGGTCGTCGAGGGCCGGGGCCCAGCTCCCGGCGGCCATACCCTCGTACGTCGTGTGGCCCACCCGGAGCACGTTCCGCGGCGGGGAACTCCTCGTGCGCGTAAACGGCGTGGCCAGCGTCGAAAGGGGCCGCGGGGCCTGCCCCTGCTGACCGGACGGAGCCGGTGGGGAAGGGACGGCCGGTCAACCCGCCCGGCCCGGGCGGCGGGCTGTGCGGACCGCTGGCCGCGACAGTCCCGGACACCACCGCGACGAAGGCCCTCACCGCAGAGGTGGCGCGGTCCGCAGGCCCCTCACCTCCCAGCAGCCGGCGAGTGACGAGCCACGGCAGTCGGGCGCCGTTCACCGCTGGCGACGAACAGTGCGGTCGCACCGCCCGCCACGGCACGGATCGCAGGGCAGATCTCGCCGAGGAACTCCACTTCGGCCGCACGGCGGCCCGCTTCAACGCATCGGCGCGCCCCTTTCCGGGCACACGAACCGTGTCGTGCCCCCGACCGGACTCGGACACCGGCTGCACCAGGACCTGCGGCCCGCGGGCCCGCGTACGAGCAGATAGGCCGGTCGGGACCGGGCGATCGCCTCCGCGCGCCAGGACGGGGGAAGAACTGACGCCCGGCCACCGGGTAGCCGGCCCACCGGGCCGACGTGGCCACGCCAGGACCGGACCCGACCCCGATCCGGACTCCGCGGCCTCTCCGGGGCGGCGTTCCGGCTCCTGGGCCCGCTCCAACGGCTGGGCGGCGAGCCGGTGGTGAGGGGGACCGTGGCGATCGGGTGATACGGGTTCCGCGGCCGTGATCACCCCGGACCCGGCGCGTTCCTGCATGTGCAGGCGTCCCGCGCGAGCGCGCTCCCGCCCCTCGGCCGGCCGGGCCCGTGCCTCCCTGCGGACCCACATCCACCACAGGAGAAGACCCATGACGGCCATCCACACAGTGGAGCGGCGCTGCGGCTCCCACGGCACTGCCGGGCAGTCGACCGCCGGTTGCGGGCTTCCGCAGCCGCCGGCCGGAGTGCGGTAGAAGAAGGAGGTACGCATGTCCGTTCCCACAGGATCCGTCATTCCACGTCCCGTCCGGCCGCAGGTTCGCTCGCTGACGGCTGCCATGCTCTCGACGGGCATGTCCCTGGCCCTCCTGCCGTTGCTGGCCGGTCCGGCCCGCGCACAGGGCTCTTGTGTGCAGTCCGGCAACCAGGTGGTGTGCACGTTCGACTACACCGGAGCGGCCGACACGTTCACCGTCCCGAGCGGGGTGACCCAGCTGTCCGTGGAGGCCCGCGGTGCTTCCGGAGGTGCAGGAGCCGGTGATCCCGATCCCGGAGGAGCCGGGGGCGCCGGTGCCGTGGTCACCAGCAGCCTGACCGTCACGCCCGGACAGACGTTGCAGGTCAACGTCGGCGGTGTGGGCAGCGCCGGGACGGAAGGCGGTCCGGGGACCGGTGGCTTCAACGGCGGTGGGTCCGGCGGGGCGTCGGACGACGCCCACGGCGGTGGTGGCGGGGGAGCTTCGGACGTTCGCTCCGGAGCCTTCGACCTGCTCTCCCGGCTGGTGACGGCCGGTGGTGGCGGCGGCGGTGGCGGAACCTCCGAGCTGGCCGGTGGTGGCGGCGGCGCCGGCGGCCAGTCGGGTTCGGACGGCGGCGACGGCACCCCGGGCACCGACACCACAGGCGGCGGTGGCGGCGGGGGCGCGACCCCCACCGCGCCGGGTGAGGGCGGGCCCGGAGGGACCGGCGCCGACGACACCGGTGGGGACGGCAACCCCGGGACCTTCGGCACCGGCGGCCTCGGCGGCCCCGGCGAGGCCGGAAACCCGGGCAGCGGGATCACCGCCGGCGGTGGCGGCGGAGGCGGAGTCTTCGGAGGTGGCGGCGGAGGCGGAGGCGGCATCACCAACACGGAGTTCTCGGGCGCGGGCGGTGGCGGCGGCGGGTCCAGCGCCGGACCCGCGGGCAGTACCTTCACCACCGGCGCGAACACCGGCAACGGGCGCGTCATCCTCACCTACGCACTGCCCGAGCCACCTGACGGCAGTGACGGCACGTCCGTCCTCCCCGTCAACCTCAGCGGGCTGATCCCGATCTACAACAACATCAACACCAACACCAACTTCAACAGCCCCAAGGCCAGCAACACGAACACCCAGAAGTTCAGGGCCACCGCTCCCTGACGGAAGAGCACCCCACAGAGCCGCTCTCCCACCCACGGCCGCGCCCACCGCCGCCCGCCCGGGCGCGGAATCTGCGGGTGTACGGCACCGTCACGAGCAGTGCCGTACACCCGCAGTACTCGTCGAACCCGTAGAGCACCTGGATCCCGGCAGAGGTCAGCCGCTGCGCCTTGTCGCGCAGTCCGGCGACGCTGCACCCGCGGTTCTCCTGCTCTCCGCAGTAGTTGGGGCCCTTGATCTCCAGCCAGACCAGCGCCAGCCGGCGTCCCGCGCTCGCATGCGAGAGAACGGGGTCGATCATGCTGTCGAGGCTGGGGCCCAGCCGGTTGCCACCGGCCGAGGAGCCCGCCATTCGTTCGGGTTCCACCAGGCACAGACGTCTATCTCGATGCTGTTGGCGCCGTGCTTGAGCCGCGTCCACGCCGCCGAGGGTGTCGACGCGGTGCGCGATGGCGGACCCCATCGATTGGCCGGAGCTGCGGACCTTGTACGGCACGCCGGTACCTGATCTGAGCACCTGCCTCTTCCTCTACCTGCACATCGACGAGCGCGACACCTCGGTGACGTGCACATCGACGAGCGCGACACCTCGGTGACGTTCGGCTTCGAAACCCAGCAGCTTCCCCAGCACCCGAAGCCGGAGTGGGCGGAGAAGGCGTACAACGCGCTGCGCTTCTGGATCGAGTTCACCGGTGTGGCGGACCTCCGGCTGCGGGGCATCCAGGCTGAGGCGGAACGCTCCGTCCAGATCGCCGGTGGCGACACACCCGGCTCTCTTCACCTCTCGGTGCGCAGCAGCACCCGGTCGATAGCCTTCACCGCCGCCGCTTCCCGGCTCTCGCATACCCGGGTCTACCTCCAGGGACCGGTGTAGCGGGCGCTGCCGCCCACCCGGCACGACACCGTCGTCACCCGCTGGGCACTCGACCACCCCGTCCACGACCTGTTCCCCGGCCTGCCGCGGCAGAAGTGGAAGCGTCGTTCCTGCGGCGAAGGGGCACACGGTCGGCGGATCTACGACTGGGCCCGCGTCGAGGTCAGGCCCTGGCACCGCGAAGACCGCCGGCACTGGGTGCTCGCACGCCGCAGCGTCAGCCGACCCGAGGAGATCTCCTACTACATCGCCTACTGCCCGGCCGACACCACCCTGGACGAACTCATACGCATCGCGGGCAGCCGCTGGGCTGTCGAGGAATGCTTCCAGACCGCCAAGCAGGAGTGCGGCCTGGACGACTACCAGGTCCGCCGCTATCCCGGCTGGCACCGCCACACGACCTTGGCGATGGCCGCCCACGCATGCCTCACCGTCCTGCGGGCCCGCCAGCTGGACACGGAGAAAGCAGAAACGGATCCTCCGAGCTCATCCACCTCAGCCTCGCCGAGATCCGACGGCTGATCACCCGCCTCACCGGCCGCCGTCCCACCCCGATCGGCCACGTCCTGCACTGGTCGACCTGGCGCCGCCGACGCCAACACCAAGCCCGCATCAGCCACTACGAACGACGCGGACACAGCGAAGACTGAGGGACATGGGTGAGCGGCGCGAGCAGCTGACCGATGGCGGGGTCGTCCGCACGGTGCTCGACGATCACGGTCCCCGCGCCGGCCGCGGGCAGCCACACGGTGGGGTCGAGGATCTCGGAAGCCCGGTCTTCATGGCCAAGGCGGCGCAGGCCGGCCAAGGCGGCGATCATCACGTCCGCGCCGAGCGTTCCCTCGTCCAGCCTCCTGAGCCGGCTGTCGGCATTGCCGCGGATCGGCACCTGTACGAGCTTCGGGTGGAGGGCCTTGAGAAGGGCCGAGCGGCGAGGTGCGCTGGTTCCGACCCTGGTGCCGGGCGGCAGTTCGGCGAGCGTGGCCGCCGGATGCCCGGCGGGGAGGACGAGGGCGTCGCGAGTGTCCTCCCGGGGCAGGACCGCTCCGATACTGATACCGGGGGACCGGTCGTGCGGGCCGGGCACGTCCTTGGCACACGCGATCGTTGCCTGGACGCGTCCGTCGAGGAGGTACCGGTCCGCGTTACGGGTGAAAGCCCCTTTCCCCCCGATCACCGAAAGCGGGCCTCTGTGCCGGTCGCCCTCCGAGACGATCTCGACGACGTCGAGGACCGTCTCCGGACTAGGGTCTGTTTCAGAAGTGGATCAAGGTCTGGGATGATCACGTCCCGTGGCTCGGGGAGATCTGACAGACGCACAGTGGACGGTGCTGGAATCGCTGCTGCCGGTGGGCATCAAGCCTGGTCGGCCGCCGGTTCACAGCAAGCGGCAGCTGATCGACGGGATACGGTTCCGCACGCGAACCGGCATCCCGTGGCGGGACCTGCCCGTGCGCTACGGGCCGTGGGAGACGGTGTACGGGCTCTTCCGCCGCTGGCAGCGGGATGGCACATGGCACCAGATCTTCGAGCGGCTTCAGGCTCGCGCCGACGCGAAGGGGCTTATCACCTGGGACATCTCGGTCGACAGCACGATCGCCCGCGCACACCAGCACGCGGCTGGCGCTCGCAAAAAGGGGATCTGCAGGTCGAACCGCCCGGCGGCGTCTTCACCGAGCCCGACGACCACGGCCTCGGGCGCTCACGCGGCGGACTGACCACCAAAATCCACCTCGCGGTTGAGCAGGCCCAGAAGCCGATGTCGCTGGTCATCACGGCCGGACAGCGCGGTGACTCCCCGCAGTTCCAGGTGGTCCTGGGCCGCATCCGAGTGCCCCGACTCGGACCGGGACGACCGCGCACCCGGCCGGATAAGGTCCGCGCCGACAAGGCGTACGGCTCCCGCGCCAACCGTGACTACCTGCGCCGACGCGACATCCGCTGCACCACCCCGGAGAAGCGCGACCAGATCGCCAACCGCCGGAAGCGCGGCTCCCACGGCGGCCGGCCACCGAAGTTCGACAAGGACGACTACAAGGAGCGCCACGCCGTCGAATGCGGGATCAATCGCCTCAAGCGCCATCGAGCCGTGGCCACAAGGTACGACAAGCTCGCCGTTCGCTACGAAGCCACAGTGCTGGTCGCGGTCATCAACGAGTGGCTGTGACCAGCACTTTCGGAAGTCAGTCGAGGATGGCGTCAAGCTCCATTTCAACGAGCCATTCCGGATCGATGAAGCGTGAGACCTCAACGAAGGTGCAGGCCGGACGGACAGACGCGAACCGCTCTCCGTGCGCTCGTGCGGCTTCCTTCCAGCGGGTCACGTCGGTGAGCATGATCCGAGTCCGCACAACGTCCCCCAGCGATGCCCCCGCTGCCTTCAACGCGGCGTCTGCGATGTCCAGACACCTGACAGTCTGGGCATAGACGTCACCCCGCCCCACGGTCGTCCCGTCGTCCCCGATGGGAGCAGTCCCGGCGACCGCGACGTGCGCCCCCTTGCGAATCGCCCGGGAAAACCCGATTTGCGGTTCGAGAGGCGAGCCAGAACTGACCATCTGCCGAACATGATCCATTGCACCATGCTCCCAGATCCCACACTTTCGAAACAGACCCTAGCGGGCGCGGAAGGCGTCAGCGAAGCGGCCGGTTTGTTCCAGGGCCATGGGGCTGGGCCGCGTACCCAGCCGGACGGCGGTGAGGGCGGTGCTGCTGCTGGTCATCAAGGTCAGGCTCCATGGGCGGTTGCGAGGTGGGCGGGTGAGAGGCGGGTCGTCCGCACTGCTGCCGCGCGCCCATCGAGCGGATTACCCCGAGCTCGGAACACAGCTCTGCGACTGCCACGACGCGTATGGCGATCCGTGATCGGAGTGGAAGCCCCATGCACCCTCGATTCAGACGCTCGCCCCGCCGCCCAGCAGCCGGGCGAGCATGCTCACCGCCCCGTCGATCTCGAGGGCGCACCCGTACAGCACAGGGTGGGGCCTCCCCCGCGGGTCCGCGACGTCATCCTCGGCCGGCGGGACCGGGGCGGCGGCACCCCGACGGCCGGCCGCGGCCGCGACTACGACGTCGAAACCGGCCACGACCCGCGGGCCTTCCCCGTCCGGTACGCCGCCCTGCGCGGTCGCCGCACCTTCCCCGCCCGCTTCCCCGCCCCGCACTTCGTCGACTCCCCCCACGGCAAGACGTACGAACTCCTTCAGGGTGAAGCAGCGCCGCATCGCCGACGGCGCGAGCCGCACCGCCGCCTCCCGGTGCTCGATGGCGAGCCCGAGGACCAGCGCCGCTCTCCCCACGAGCTGCGCGGTGAGCGGGCGGGACGCGAAGCCGGAGCCGTCACCGCCCAGCTTCTCCAGCACCGCCCTGGTGGAGCTCTCCATGCCGGGCCGGGGCCACGCCTCCGTGCCTGCGCTTTCCGGCCGCACGGCCGAGCCGGGCGGAAGCCTCGCGGCCAGCAGCCGCTCGGCGAGCACCGAGCGGTGCACATTGCCCGTGCAGACGAACAGGACCCGGGTCATTTCTCACCCGCGAGATGCGTCGCCGCGGCCGCGGCGTCCTCCCTCCGGCGGTCCGCCGCGCGAGGAGCGGGCAGCGCGCCGTACGACCCGTAGGTGCCGTAGCGGTCGCCCCTGGGCACCGGGGCCATGTTGAAGACGGTGCCGAGGACGCGGACACCCACGCGGTCCAGCGATTCCGCGGCGGTGCGGACCTGTTCCCGGCTGGTCTTCGCGGCGCGGACGACGAGCAGCGCGCCCTGGGCGAGCGAGGCGAGTCCGACGGTGTCGGCGACGGGCAGCAGCGGTGCGGTGTCGACGATCACGACCTCGTAGGTGTCCGCCAGGTCGCGCAGCACCTCTTCCATCCGCGCCGAGGCGAGCAGCTCTGTGGGATTCGGTGGTAGGGCGCCGCTGGCAAGCACCGAGAGCCCGCCGCCGACCTGCTGCATCACGTCCTCGATGCAGGCCTGCCCGATGAGCACCGTGGTCAGACCGGCGTCCTGGACGAGACCGAAGGTCGAGGCCACACACGGACGGCGCAGGTCGCCGTCCACGAGGCAGGTGGAGACACCTGCCTCGGCGAGCGAGAGGGCAAGGTTCACCGCGGTGTTGGTCTTGCCCTCACCGGGCACCGAACTCGTCACCACGATGATCCGTGGCGGGTCGTCGACCTGCGAGAACTGCAGGTTGGTGCGCAGCTTGCGGATGGCCTCGGCGCGGGGGGAGTGCCCGTCGGCGCTGACGAGCGGTTGCTTGGGGACGTTCCTGTCGTACGGGATGGTGCCGAGACCAGGCAGCACGGTGAACTCGCCCAGCGCCTCGCTCGTCTTGAGCGTGGTGTCGAGGTTCTCGCGCAGGGCGACGAGTCCGGCACCGAGCAGCAGGCCGCCGAGCACTCCTGCGGCCAGGTTCAGAAGCGGGCGGGGCGAGACCGGACCGACGGGGGCGACGGCCTCCTGGGTGACGCCCAGGGAGACCGGTGAGGCAGCGTCACCCGTACGGCTGCTTCGGGACCGCTCTGAGCCGGGCGCGTACTTGGGGGCTTCCAGTCGCTCGACGACCGCGCTGAACCGCTGCGCCACGGCGTTGGCGATGCGCGCCGCACGCTTGGGCTCGGTGTCCCGGACGGTGATGTCGATGAGCACGGTGTTGAGCGGGGCGACGGCGGTGATCCGCGATGCCAGTTCCTCCGGAGTGGTGCGCAGCCGCAGTTCCTCCACCACGGGCCGGGTCACCTGACGGGTGGTTACGATCGCGGCGTACGATTGAACGCGCGCCTGCGTGAAGCTCTGCCCCTGGTTCAGCTGGGCGGTGTCGTCGCCGGTGCGGGTGGCGACGAAGAGCTGGGTCCTCGCCTCGTAGACGGGTGTGCTCAAGCTCGTCGCGGCGAGCGCCGCCCCGATCGCGAGAACCAGACAGACCACGACGGTCGGCCAGCGTCTGGCAAGAGCCTTCAGGAATCCGTGGAGATCCAAGCTGCACCCCTCATGGGACCGAGGGAACCACCCGAAACGGAATGTCCTGTTCCCTATGTACGCAGCCGACGATAGGGACTCGCGCGCTTCAATCGGGGGAGCCACCCCTATGTCGCCCGCCAGACGACCCGCGCGAACGCACATCGCCCCGCCGGGGGTGACGGCGTGGGCCATCGAGAAGCAAGCGCTACACCATCGGGTGACTTCTGGGCAGCGCCACGCCAGTCGGTGCTATATGTCCCATTTTTTCCATGTATCCAGATGTTGGTATCCGGATCTTGCTTACGGGCGACGTTGCGGCCTGGCCCGGACTGAAGTCGAGGAGAGTGAAGAAGATGACGACATCGCCCAGATGGCGGGTTGCGCTGACATCGGCAGCATCAGCCGCTGTGCTCGTTGCCGCACCCCTGATGGGGGCGCAGACCGCCCACGCACAGCCGCCTTCTCCGACGTGCTACGCGTACCCGCCGGTGCCCCCGCAGCTCACCCTCAGCCGCACTGTGGTGCCTGCCGGGGGCACGCTGACGTTCAGTGGCAATTGCTTCGCCCCCTTCGAGAGGGTCGTGGCGGAACTGCACTCGCATGGGGTCGTCCTGGGCAGTTTCAGGGCGAACGCGCAGGGAGTCGTCAGGGGCACGGTGACCATCCCGCGGAGGACCAAGCCGGGTTACCACACCTTCGAGCTGGAGGGCCGCAAGTCCAGGCTGGAGCTCTCCGCCCGTATCAAGGTGCGCGCATGAGACATGAGCAGGGTGACAGGGGGCCCGAGCAGTCCGACTGGTCCGACGGATCGAACGGACCTGACCGTCGTGACGGACAGGGCGGGCCCGGCCCGCGCGACTCCGACGGACGGGGCAACTCCTGTCATCCCTCGGCTCTGGCTGTCGCCGGCAGCGAGCAGGCCCTGGCGGTGAGCGGCCTCGCGGCCGGGCTGGTTGGGGCGGGCGGGGGCACGTTGCTGGCCGTGCGCCGTCGCCGCAGTTCATGACGGAGCAAGACATCGGCACGGCGGAACCACGGCGTCCCGGTCCCGGCGGAGACACCTTCCGCAGGCCGGGCCGCTCCCGCGAGGGGGTACCGGGCCGCCGTCGCGTGCTCAGGAACACCCTGCTGACCGCCGCGGCGCTCCCGCTGGCCGGCGCCGTCTGGATCGGTGTCACCGGGCTGCTCGCGCGCTCGGAGCTGACCCAGGCTGGGCGGGACCTCGACGCGCTGCGGCAGTCGGTGGCCGTCGCGAGGGCGCCCGGCTCCGCCGCCGGAAAGGTACCCGGGCCCGCCCGGGTACCGGAAGAGGCAGTGCGCTCGGCCGCCGTCCACGCGGCTCGGGCGCATCGTCTCACCACCGGGCCGGCCTGGTACTCCGCCGCCGAGCTGCCCCTCCTCGGGGGTCCCCTCAGAACCGTGCGCGGCGCCGCATACGCGGCGGACCGGCTGGCCAGCGACGTGCTGTCTCCGCTGACCGGCGTCCTGCCGCCGTCCACGCCGCACGGAAGCGGCGGCGGGATGTCCGAGGCCCTCGCGGCGTTGCAGCGGCACGGGCCGGAAATCGCCCGGGCGGCAGACGTCGTTGCCGAGGTGCGGTCCGACGTGCACGGTCTGCCCCGGTCCACCTGGCTGCCGGCGGCCGACCGGGCCCGTGCCGCGCTGCAACAGCAGCTCGACCGCCTCGCCCCGGCCATGACCGACGCCTCCCTGGCGGCCCGCGTCCTGCCGTCCATGCTCGGCACGCAAGGACAACGACGTTACTTCCTCGCGTTCCAGAACCTCGCCGAGGCGCGCGGCACCGGGGGTCTTCCGGGTGCCTTCGCCGTGCTGCGGGCCGACCGCGGCCGGCTGTCCTTCGAGCGGTTCGGCAACAACACGGAGATGGAAACGGCGAAGCCGGACATCGACCTCGGAGCCGAGTTCAACGCCCGCTACGCGAGTAGCGACCCCACCCACGTGTGGCCCAACTCCAATATGAGCCCGCACTTCCCCTACGCGGCCCGTATCTGGGCAGCGGCATGGCGCAAGCACGCCGGCGAACGCGTGGACGGGGCGATCGCCGTCGACCCGGTCACACTGAGCCGTCTCCTGCAGGTCACCGGCCCGGCCCGCATGGCCGACGGCACCGAACTCACCGCCGACAACGTCGTGGACCTCACCGAACGGGCCAGCTACGCGAAGTACGACGACGTCGCCCGCCGCAAGGCGTTCTTCGTCGCCGCCGCCCGTGCCGCCGCCGCACGGCTGATGGGGGCACTCGACGACAGGCGCCGACTGCCCGCCCTGCTCGTCGCCCTGAACGACGCCCAGGGGGACGGACGGCTGAAGGTGTGGAGCGCGCATGCGGCGGAGCAGCGCCTCCTGGAGTCCCGCCCCTACTCGGGCACGCTCCCCGACGCCCCTGGCCCCTTCGCGGGACTGGTGGTGAACAACGCGGCCGGCAGCAAGCTGGACTACTACCTCGACCGGAGCCTGACCTGGGAAGCGGGCGCCTGCTCCGGCAGTGACCGCGCGGTCGCCGTGACCATGACCCTGACCAACCGGGCGCCGGCCTCCGGCCTGCCCGCCTACGTGACCATCAGGGCGGACTCCCCTCCCTACCGCACCCGGCCGGGTGACAACCGCCTCCAGGTGTCGTACTACGCCGGGGTCGGAGCCACCCTCGCCGACGCAACTCTGGATGGCCGCCCCGCGCTGCTCGCGTCCGGCGTCGAACGCGGCCACTCCGTGTTCACCCTGGACCTGGAGCTGCCCGCGGGCTCCCGCCGCACCCTGGTGCTGCATCTGCTGGAGCCGCACGCGGACGGCGCCCCGACACTGCTGCGGCAGTCGCTGGTCACGCCGCTGCGGACGACGCTCAAGCCGGGAAGTTCCTGCCGTGTCTGAGCGTGTGCGCCGCACGGCGGGAGCCGTGCTCGCGGCCGCGCTGCTGCTCGCGGCACGCCCCCCGGCAGACCGCGCCCCCGACGACCCCGCAGGCCGAGCCATGGGTGGGCGGCAGGCCGCGGCGCACCGGATCGAGCACCTGCGGGTCAAGGTGCTCAAGGCCCTTCCGCACGACCCGCAGGCGTTCACCCAGGGACTGGAGATGGCTGGCGACACGCTCTACGAAGGCACCGGCATCTCCGGCCGGTCCTCGGTACGGGCAGGGCCTCCGGGCAGGAAGCCCGCGGTCCGCGCGGCACTCCCCGCGCCCTTGTTCGGTGAGGGCATCACCGTGCTCGGCCGAACCCTGTGGCAGCTCACCTGGCGGAACCGGACCGCCATCGAGCGCGACGCCAAGACGCTCGCGGAGCTGCGTCGAGTCCCGTACCCGGACGACGGCTGGGGCGTGTGCCTCCAGCGCGCCCGGCACCGGCTGGTGACCAGCGACGGCTCGTCACGGCTGACGTTCCGTGACCCGGGGACGCTGGCGAAGACGGGCGAGGTCACCGTGACCGAAGGGGGCCGGCCGGTGACGGAGCTGAACGAGTTGGAGTGCGTCGGCGCCGCCGTGTACGCCAACATGCTCTTCACCAACCGCATCGTGCGCATCGATCCCGCCACCGGAGCGGTGACGGCGAGCATCGACGCCTCGGGCCTGCTGCGCGACGACGAGCTCGTCCCGGGGTCCACGCTGAACGGCATCGCGGCGGTCCCCGGGACGGATCAGTTCCTGATCACCGGGAAGTTCTGGCCCAGAATGTTCCGCGTGGTGTTGGTCCCGGCCTGACAGAGGGGCGGCCCCGGCGGCTGAACCGGAGGGCGGCCGTGGACGTCGCCCCGCTGCTCCGCGACTCCGTGAAGACGCCGGTCGGCCCTGCGGCTGAGGCGGACGTGGAGAGCGAACCGGAGCCGGAGCACGTGAAGCAGGCGGGGTTCGCACGCGCCCTCACCCCCCGCCGGCCCCCGGCGTCTGCATATGCACCAGGCATGGAGCTCTGCTCAACGGGTGAGAGTGGCCCGCGGCCCAGCGTCGCGCCCCGCTGTTCAGTGCACAGCCATACACACTCGAATAGTCCTTTTTGACGCGCTTGGAGGGCGAATGCGGCTGTTCGAGGAGACAATGCCCCGCGTGCCAGCGGCAAGACCTGCGCAGACACGGGACATCCGGGAGCAGCCGACGACCAGACGCCGCACCGGCAAGCCCCTCTGGTACGCGCCGGCCGCCGTCATCGGCGAAGCGGCCGGCGCCGCCGTGCCGGTGTATCTGGCCTTCGCGCTGGCCCGCAGCGCGCATGCCGCGGCCTACGCGACGGTGGCGGCCGCAGCATGGCTGCTCGTGCGCGGGGCACGGGACCGCTACTGCGAGCACCGTCTCGGTGAGCGCGACAGCACCGGCCCCGCGCTGCAGGACTGGCTCGTGCTGATCGGACTGCTCGCGGTGGTGCGGGCGGCGACGGGCGAGGAGTCCCCGTTCCTCTTCGCACTCGCCGCCCTGGTGCCCTGCGCGCCGACGAGCGCCGTCGTGCACACGCTGATCCACCGTCATCTGATCGCCCGACGCCGCGACGGCCGGGCCGTCCGCCGGGCCCTGGTGATCGGGGAGGCGAACGCTGTCGACGGTCTGGTGAGCCACCTCGCGAAGCGAACCGACCACGAGCTCGTCGTCGTCGGGGTGTGCCCGGTCGGCGACGAGGACCCCCATGCGCTGGCCCCGGTCGCCGCCCGCCTCGGCAGGCAGGCACCGGAGCACATGTCGGTCGACTCCATCCCGGTGCTGGAGGCGGCCCGGCTGCTCGACGTGGACGTCGTCCTCGTCGTGCCGGGACCGTACATGACCGGAACGCGCCTGCGGTGGCTGTCGTGGGCAGTGCACAGCGAGGAGCGCCCACTCGTGGTCGTACCGGGCCTGACCGAGGTTGCCGGGCGCCGGGTGGGCGTCCACTCCGTGGCCGGTCTCACGATGCTGAACGTGGCCCCGCCCCTGCGGCGGGGGCTTGCGACGCTGCTCAAGTCGGTGACGGACCGGCTGGGCGCGGCGCTGCTGATCGTGCTGCTCGCCCCGGTGTTCGTGGCGGTGGCCCTCGCCGTACGGCTGGACTCCCCGGGCCCCGTCGTACACCGGCAAACACGCGTCGGCCGCGACGGAAAACCGTTCACCATGGCCAAGTTCCGCACCATGGTCACCGACGCGGAGCGGCTGAGGCACCAGCTGATCGGGACCAACGAGCAGGACGGCCGGATGTTCAAGATCCGCCGTGACCCGCGGATCACCCGCGTCGGCCGGGTGCTGCGCCGCTGCTCCCTGGACGAACTGCCCCAGCTGTTCAACGTGATGCAGGGACACATGTCCCTGGTCGGTCCGCGACCGCCGCTGCCCGACGAGGTCGCCGGTTACGACGAGGTGGAGCGGCGCAGGCTGGCCGTCAAGCCGGGGCTGACCGGCCTGTGGCAGGTCAGTGGCCGCTCCGACCTCTCCTGGGACGAGACGGTCGCCCTGGACCTCCGGTACGTGGACAACTGGTCCCCGTCGGTGGACCTCGGGGTGCTGTGCCGGACGGTGGGAGCCGTCGTAGCGGGCAGGGGCGCCTACTGAGCAGCTCCGGCCCCGCTCCCCCACTCGACGGCACCGACGACATCCACCAGCACCGGCGATCCCCCTGGAGGGCCCATGCCGCCCGGAAGCCCCACCGACCACTCACCCCGAGACCGCTTCGGCCCGGACCACCACGCCGCCGGGGACCGCCTCGGCTCGCCCCGCGAGGCCACGGACGTGCTCGCCCTGGCAGACCGGCTCTTCCGGTGGGCCGACGCCCGCGACTGGGCGGGCCCAGACCCGTACGACGGGCTGACCGGCCCGCTGGGACGGCTCGCCGTGCACCGTGTGCTTCGGCAGGCGCTCCTGCAGGCCGTCAAACGCAGCCGGATCGACCTGCGTCCGGTCCTGGGCATCCGCCCGCTGCGCACCGCGACGGCCGCCGGTACCGCGGCCGGCGCCTGCGCCCGGCTCTCGGCCTCCCCCCTGTGGCGGGAGCGCGCCCTCCGGCTGGGCGGGTTGACGGCCGCCGAGCAGCTGTCCGGGCGCTACGCCGGGCTGTGGCGCTACGAGTTCGACGTACAGACCCGCTGGGCGTACTACCCTGCCACCGTCCCCAACCTCGTGGCCACCACGTTCTGCGCGGACGGCTGTCTGGACACCGGGACGCTCGGCGACGGGGCAGTACGGTCGCTCGCCCACGGACTCCTGGAACACCTGCACAACGGCGAGTTCTTCACCTACACACCGGCCTGCGACGTCCTCGTCCACAACGCCAACCTCATGGGTGCCGCGCTCGCCGCCCGCCTGGCCCGCACCGGCACTCTGCCTGGCGGACTGGCGGACCGCCTGGTCGACGCCGCCCGCGGTGCGGTCGAGGTGAGCCTGGACGGTCAGCGCCCCGACGGTTCGTGGCCATACGGACGGGACCCGCGGCTGGGCTGGGTGGACGGCTTCCACACCGGGTACGTGCTGCTGCGCCTCGAACAGGCGGGAACGCTGCTCGGCATCGACGTCCGGCGCCCTCTCGAACGGGGGGTGGACCACTACCTGCGGCACCTGTTCGACGGCCCTCTGCCCCGTTACTTCGCGGACGGCCGGAGCAGACGGGACCCGAACAACGACGCGACAGCGGTACGGATGGCGGCGTGGGCGGCCCATCACGGTTTCGTCCAGGCCGACTTCGCCCGATCCGTGCTGGCGGCGGTCGCGGACCGCTATCCCGGTCTCGCCGCGGACGCGCGGGCCAAGGGCTGGCAGGCGAACAGGGCACTGTGGGAGTCGCCCCGATGGAGCGCCGCTCCCCTTCTGGACGCACTGACCGCCCTCCACGCCGTCCTGCCGGACGGCTGGCGCCCCGCCGCCCCGGCCGCTCAGCCGACGACGGCCGCCTCGTAGCCCGCCAAGACGTCCGCGGTCCGCCCCGCGCCTCCCGCCGCGTTCCGCTCCCACCACACGGCCGCGCAGAACAGCCCGAACACGGCGAGCCCCCGGTCACGTCGGCCCCGAACGTGTTCGGCGACGAGGCGGTCGGCGGTCCTCCGGTCGAAGACGTCGTCGAACACCGGGGAGCGCCGTACCTCGGTCCACAGACGGTCACCGTGCTCGCGCAGCAGCGACCGCACCGGCGCCCCGAACCCGGTCTTGCGGCGCCGGGCGACGAACTCCGGCACACCCGACGCCACCGCGGCCGCGCGGAAGCGCGCTTTGCCGTCGCCCAGCCTCAGCTGCTCCTCCGCGACGGCGCCGAGGGCGGCGGCCACCACCGGCTCCCCCAGGAACGGCACCCGCAGCTCCACGCTCGCCCGCATCGACGCGCGGTCGCCGTACAGCAGGTTCAGCCCCGGCAGGAACAGCCGCCGGTCGCACTCCGCCAGCGCCGCGAGGGGCGTCCCGCCCGCGTCGAGCACGGCGCCCGCCACCTCGCGATGCCGCTCGGTGACCGCCTCCAGCCCGACGAGCGGCGACAGCGCCGCCCACTCCCGCCCGGAGTAGTACGCCTGTGCCGCCCACGACCAGTCACGGGGGCCGACCTGGAGCAGCCGCCCGAACTTGTCCGCACGGCCCTGGTAGCGCCGGGGCCCCGGGACCACGGTGGTGGCGCCGAGGGCCGGGCGCGCCCACGCGGGAATCTGTTGCAGCAGCTGCACGGCCTGGTAGCGCTCGTACCCGAGGAACAACTCCTCGACCCCGAGCCCCGACAGCAGCACGGTCGCCTCAGCGCGTGCGGCGCGGGAGAGCTGCATGAGTGCGACGGCGGCCGGGTCCCCGAAGGGGAGCTCCATGGTAGTGACCAGCTCCGGGATCCGGCGCAGCACGTCGACGTCCAGGTCGACCCACGTCAACGGCAGGCCCAGCCGGTGGGCGACCCGGGCGGCGTAGGGGGCGTCGTCCTCGAACGGCTCCGCGGTGGCCGCCGTGGTGCGCGCTCTGGCGGCGAAGGCGGGTCCGGCGAAGCCCTCCCTGCTCATCTCCACGCCCAGCCAGGTGCTGTCCAGCCCGCCGCTCAGCAGCAGCCCCACCGTCACGTCCGCCCGCACCTGCCGGGCGACCGACGCGCGAACCGCGGCACCGATGTCCTCGGCGGGCACAGCGGCAGCGGCGCGCCACCAGAGTGACGCCTCGTCATATCCGGGAGCGCGCCGGGACAGCACCGTCCCGGCCGGTACGGCACGGACGCGCTGCCAGCCGGTCCGCGGCGGCGGCGTCCACAGGAACATGACGCCCTGCGCCACCGCGACCGGGTCGACACTGCCGGTCAGCCCGGCTGCTCGCAGCGGTTCGATCTCACTGGCGAGCGCGACCAGGCGGCCCGCCGCGTCCAATGCCGCGTACAGCGGTTTGATGCCCAGTCGGTCCCGCCCGTAGCGCACCTCGCCGTCGGGCAGGACGAGGGCGAAGGCGAACATGCCGTCCGCCTCGTCGAGCAGCCGCGGGGCGTCCGGCTGCAGCAGCAGTTCGTAGAGGACCTCGGCGTCGCCCTCGGTCGTGAAGGTCACGTGCCGCTTCCGCAGCACCTCGCGCAGGTGCGGAGCGTTGTAAATCTCGCCGTTGTAGACCATCACGCCCCGCTCCCGGGAGCCGAAGGGCTGGTCGCTCCTCGGGGCGGGATCCACGACGGCCAGGCGGCGGAAGTGCAGCGCCGCGTGCCAGTTGCCACCGCCGAGGTCCAGGTGTCCGCTCGCGTCGGGGCCGCGGTGCGCGAGCGCCGCGCACGGGTCCCGGTCCGACGGCGGCCGACGCTGCGCGGTCCGGTTCAGCAGGATGACGAAGCCGCACATCAGGTCGCCCCCGTGGCCGAGGGAGAACCACCGGCCGGGCGGGTGGCCTGCCCGCCCGGTTTCGGCACTGCGGCCGCAGGGGCGGGACCGGGCGGCGGGCACCCCAGTGCCCTGGCCAGAGCCGGTGTGGAGGGAGCGGCCACCACGACGCAGTCCTCGGTGATCGAGCGAGCTGCGCGGCACGCGACGAGGGAACTCCACAGCGCCGAGGCGAAGTCGGCAGCGGCAGCAGCCTCCTCGCCGAGGGGCTCGTTGCGGACGAGGCGGACGAGGGAGCTCATCTCAGCCGCGTGTCCCTTCGGCGCACCGCGGTACTTCGTCGTGGCCGCCCTGCTCCCGTTCCACACGGTGAGCGAGCGGAAGTCGTCGATCCTGGCCGCCACTCCGTGGGTGGCCACTTCCAGGAGCTCCTTGGGGGCGCCGGGCGGTGTCAGCCCGCCGTACACGATGGACGCGGCCGAGCCGTCGTCGTACGTGAGCTGGAGGGTGACGCTCTGCGCGGCGGCCGGGCCCCTCGCGTCCACGCCGACGGCCCGCACAGCGACCGGCCTCCCGGAGACCAGGAAGCCCGCGGTGTCGATGAAATGGCACACCTCGCCGAGCAGCCGGCCGCCCTGCCGGGGGTCGAAGTACCAGTGGTCGGCCGGGAGCCGGCCCGCGAACACCCGGTAAACGACCTGGAGGGGCGCTCCTGCGGGGAGCGCGGCGCGCAGGTCCCGCATCGCGGGGGCGAACCGCCGGTTGAACCCGGCCATCGCCGGGGCGCCGGAGGCCAGCCACGCGTCCGCGACGTCCTCCAGTTCAGTCTCCGTGAGGCCCAGGGGCTTCTCGCAGTACAGGGCGGCGCCGCCGCGCAGCACCCGCGCCGCGTACCGGCCATGGCTGTCGTGGCGGCTGAGCACCATCACGCAGTCCGCGTCGTCCGAGGCGAGACCGGACTCTGCGCTCTCCGCGACGGTACGGAAACCCCACCGCCGGCCCTGGTGTGCGGCGGACAGCCCCCGTCCGCTGGCGACCCACGAGAACGCGACGCCGGGCTCCCGTTTCAGCTGGGGGAAGAGCGTCCTCGTCGCGAAGTTGCCTGCCCCGATCGCCGCAACCCGCAGCGTGCCCCGGGGGGTGGTCCACGTGCGCGAGCCGGCCGACGGGGGCGGCTGGGGCGGGAGCTGTGCGGTTCCGGCGTAGCGCAGGAGCAGGGCAACGCTGCGTCCGCCGCGCGTCGGCTTCAGCGCCTCGTACGCTTCGGCTGCGTCCTCGAGGGAGAAGACCCGCGGCCTCAGCTGGGCGAAGTCCACCGCGCCCGTCGCCAGGAGGCGGAGCACCTCCGCGAGGTTGCGCCGTTCCGTCCACGGGACATAGCCCTCGGGGTAGGGGTGGCCGCCCTCTTCGAAGCGGGGGTCGTACCGGCCAGGGCCGTACGACCGTGCATAACGGATCGTCAGCTCCTTGTGGTAGTACGACGATCGCGGTGGCGCGACGTTGACGTCGCCGACGACCACCACGGCGGCGCGGTCCCGGGCGAGGTGGCCGGCGAACTCGACGGGGTCGGCGCTGGGCGTGGCGGCGGTGATGAGCACCGCGTCCGCACCGGCGCCTGCCCAGTGCCGGGAGACGACGTCGGGCAGTCTGTCCGACCCACGCGGGAAGGCCACCAGGCCCCCCGACTCGGCGAGCGCCACCATCGCGGGGTCGGGGTCGATGCCCAACCCGTCGTATCCGTAGGCGCGCAGCAGTTGGAGCGTGATCTGGCCGACCAGGCCAAGGCCGATGACGGCGATCCGTGAGCCCGGCACCGCTTCGGCCTGGTGGATGCCCTGGAGTGCGATCGCGCCGACCGTGGCGAAGGCGGCCCACTGGGTGTCCACGCCGTCCGGCACGGGAACCACGAGGTTGCGGGGCACGGCGACGATCTCCGCGTGGGATGCGTAGCGGGCCCCGGCGGCCGCGACCCGCATCCCGGGGCGGATGTCGTCGACTCCCTCGCCCGTCCGCAGGACCGTGCCCCCACAGGAGTATCCGAGTTGCACCGGACGGTCCAGGCGGTCCTGGACCGTCCGGTAGGTGTCGGCGAGGCCCGTCCGTTTCACGCTGTCGAGCACCTGAGCCACCTGCTCGGGCCGCTGCCGCGCCTTGCCGATGAGGCTCTGCGCGCCGGTCGAGACGGTGGCCCGCTCCGTACCCGCGCTGATGAGCGACCATTCGTTGCGGATCAGCACCACCCCGGCGGCTGCTTCGGGGGCGGGAATTTCTCCCACCGTGATGGAACCGGTGCGCGGGGACAGGAGCACTGTTTTCATTTCCTGCCTTTACAGGAGGGGAAACGCGGAGCACGGCGCAGTGTAGGGAGGCAGATCACCGCAACTTGCGTCTTTCCTGTGGAGCCGACCAGACGGACGAACATCTCCATACGCAGGGGTGAACACGCCTCCTGTATGGCGGGCATTGTCACGGAATACCGATTCGCTGGTGCCCAGAGAGCGCTTCTCCCGCTCCGGGGAATGCGGCCGCCGGTGTGGGCTGCCCCGGCCGCGGTCCGACGCCGCTCGGAGGGAGACTCGAGTGAAGCAACTGATGGTCGTCTATGGAACAAGACCGGAGGCGATCAAAATGGCCCCCGTCATCGAAGCCCTCAACCGGTCCTCGATGTTCCGGCCGACGGTGACAGTGACCGCCCAGCACCGCGGCCTGCTCGACCAGGTGCACGCGTTGTTCAGCATCCGCGCCGACCACGACCTGAACATCCTCAGCGAGCGCCAGTCCCTCGCCGACATCACCGTGCGCGTCCTCGACGGGCTGTGTCCCCTGCTGCGGCGCGAGCGCCCGGACGCGGTGCTGGTCCAGGGGGACACCACGACCGCGTTCGCCGGGGCCCTCGCCGCCTTCTACAACCAGGTCCCCGTGGCCCACCTGGAGGCGGGACTGCGCACCGACGACCGGTGCTCCCCCTTCCCTGAGGAGATCAACCGCCGGCTCGCGACCCAGCTGGCCTCCCTCCATCTGGCGCCCACCCGTCACGCGCGGGACAACCTGCTCCGGGACGGTGTGCCCCCGTCGTCCGTCGTGGTCACCGGGAACACGGTCATCGACGCTCTGCGCTGGGCGGTCGGACAGAAAACGCACTACGGAGACCCGGCACTGACCGACCTCGACGACACCGCTCGCCGGGTCCTGCTGGTGACGGCCCATCGCCGTGAGTCATGGGGTAGCCGAATGGAGTCCATCGGCGGTGCCCTCGCCGATCTGGCCCGTACCGAGCCCGAGCTCCTCATCGTGTTCCCGCTGCACCCCAATCCGGTCGTGCGGGCGGCGATCCTGCCCCAGGTCGCCCACCTCGGCAGCATCCGCCTGACGGAACCGCTGCCCTACGGGGCGTTCGCCCGGCTGATGAACCGCGCGCACCTCATCCTGACCGACAGCGGAGGCGTCCAGGAGGAGGGGCCGGGCCTCGGCAAGCCCGTGCTGGTCATGCGGGACACCACCGAACGGCCCGAGGCCCTGCGGGCGGGCACCTCCCGTCTGGTGGGCACCGACCGCGAGCACATCGTGAAGGAGGTACGACGGCTCCTGCACGACCGCGAGGTGTACGCGTCGATGGCGAAGGCCGTCAACCCGTACGGCGACGGGCGCGCCGCGGACCGTGCCGTACGGGCGATCGGTCACTGGATGGGGCTGTGCCGGCGCCCTGCGGAATTCGGCTCCGCGCCGGACCCCGCGGGCGGCTCCGCCTCAGCGCCAGAAGCCGCGAGTGTCAAACACCGCCTTGCCGCGCAGCGCGGTCCTCTTGACGCCGCGGAAGGCGTCGTGGTCCACGAGCAGCACGACGACGTCCGCGTCCCGCACGGCGGCGGTGACGTCGACGAGTTCGGCCCCCCCGGTGCGTGCCAGTGAGTCCGGCAGTTCCCTGATGTGCGGCTCCGCGACGAGCAGACGGCCGACCTGCCGCTCGGCCAGTTGCGTGACGATGTGCAGGGCGGGGCTCTCGCGGAGGTCGTCGATGTTCGCCTTGAAGGCCAGGCCGAGGCAGGCGATCACGGGGTCCTTGAAGCGGTCGGCTGTCCGGACGACCTCGCCGAGCACATAGTCGGGCCGCTCGTCGTTGACCTCGCGGGCGAGCCGGATGAGACGCGACTGCCGGGGCGCCGTGCCGACGATGAACCAGGGGTCCACGGCGATGCAGTGGCCGCCGACGCCCGGCCCCGGACGCAGGATGTCGACGCGGGGGTGGCGGTTGGCCAGTGCGATGACATCGCCCGCGTCGATGCCGAGGTGGTCGCAGACCATGGCCAGCTCGTTGGCGAAGGCGATGTTGACGTCCCGGAAGGCGTTTTCGCTGAGCTTGGCCATCTCCGCCGTGGTGGCGTCGGCGAGCAGGCACTCGCCCTTTGTGAACACCTCGTAGAGGGCGCGGGCCCGTTCGGCGCAGCCCGCCCCCACGCCGCCGACGACACGGTCGTTCGTCACGATCTCGATCATCGTCCGGCCCGGCAGGACGCGTTCGGGGCAGTGGGCCACCCGCACGTCGGGTGCGTCGCCCTCTTCGTGGGGGAACGTCAGGTCGGGGCGGTGCTTGCTCAGCCACCGGGACAGCTCCACGGTGGTGCCGGGGGGTGAGGTGGACTCGAGGACGACGAGGTCACCCGCCTTGAGCACCGTCGCCACCGCCGCCGCGGCACTGCGCACGTGCGACAGGTCCGCGGTGTGGTCCTCCTGAAGCGGGGTGGGGACGGCGATGATGAAGGCGTCCGCAGGCTCGGGTGTGCCCGTCGCGCGCAGCCTCCCCATGGCCACGGCGCCGCTGACGGCCACCGCCAGATCCGGTTCGACGAAGGGGGCGCGGCCGGCGTTGACGAGTTCGACGGTGGTCGGGTTGACGTCGACGCCGATGACGTCGATCCCGTTCGTGGCGAGCGCAGCGGAGGTGGGCAGGCCGATGTAGCCGAGGCCGACGACGCAGACGGTGGAAAACACCGGGAGAATTTCCTTTCGGAGGGTGCCACAGGCGAACCGGTCGATCGCGGTCCGGCGAAAACTCGGGAGGCGCCTAACAGAATGGACCTGAAGGACACTCATCGCCTGACAAGCACGCCGTAACGACGGACGCACGCTACGGCCGGACGGGTGAATTGCACTTCCCGAGCACGGGGGGCCGGACCATGAAGGTGACTACCGGAATAGTGTACCGGCGTGACAGAAACCTTGAAAAGGCCCACCATTGGGCAACTCCAAGAACGGGCCCATGGCGATGGGCATGATTATGCGAAAGGCTCTCCGCATATCCGGCATCACAGCGTCCGCGAGCGCGTGATCTCGGGCGTGCATACTCTCGTGGGCGAGGTCATCGAACGGAACGGCCAGTGTCGGGTCCTCGAGGTCGGCGCTGGGCACGGAACTTTCACCGACCATCTGGTGGCGGCCGGGGCAAGGGTCGATGTGACGGAAATGAGCGCCCCCAGCGCGGCGGTCCTCCGACACCGCTTCCGCAACAATCCGAACGTCACAGTCGTTCATGATTTCGAAGGCGAAGAGATCTTCCGCTCGGAGCCGGTCGACGCCGTGGTGTGTATTTCCGTACTGCACCACATCCCAGACTACTTGGGTGCCGTCGGACATCTCATTCAGCGGATCGCCCCCGGCGGCGGTTTCTTCAGCGTCCAGGACCCGCTGTGGTACCCGCGCCGGTCAGCACTCTCCATGAACCTGGATCGTGGCGCCTATCTCCTGTGGAGGCTCAGTCAGGGCGAACTGCGCCGCGGCCTGGCGACCAGGGTGCGCCGACTGCGCGGTCGCTACGACGAGACGAACGAGGCGGATATGTCGGAGTACCACGTCGTCCGGCAAGGAGTGGACGAGGTGGCCCTGCAGAAACTCCTGGAACCGGCCTTTCGTGATGTGGAGGTGCAGCGTTACTGGTCGACCCAATCAGGAGCGCTGCAGGCCCTGGGGGAACGTTTCGGTCCGGCCACCACCTTCGGGCTCTTCGCGCGAAACCGCGGCTGAGCGGCATCTCCGCTCAGGAGACGGACCCGCGCGAACCCTCCACGCCCGCTGGAGGCTCGTCTCCCTGACGGGACCGAGTCATGGCGCATCGTTCCCCTTCGGGCCCGCGAGGCGCGGGTGGAACGGTCGGCGGCTCAGCGTCACGGCTCGGGGGCGCGGTCCGGCGGCTGCGGGCCACGGCCCCAGCCTTGGCCCGGATCGCGACGAGCACCTCCGCCGCTGGTCACCGCCGGCCCAGCGCCGGGTAGGGGGGCGGACGCTGTGAGGCGTCCTTCACATGGAGCGTTCCGAAGCCTGTGCCTGTGCGGCGGTCGTGCAGCCCTCCCCGACGCGATCACGTGGCAGACCATCGCAGACCGGGATGCGCGGCGGCTCCTCGCTCTTTCTGGTCAGACGGCGAGTCAGCCACCGTCGTGCCGGTGTTTCGAACACGTCTGTAAGGACGAGGCCTCCTGCTACCAGCCCGGCCAGGAAGAGCAGTCCGCCCCATGGAGCAATGGTTTCGAGCCGCCATCCGGTGAACTGCAGGACGGCCGCATACAGAAGGGCTGCCAGCGGGCGGTGCAGTACGTACACGCAGTAGGACGCCTTGCCCAATGATTCGTAGATGCCCTGGGTGGCAGCCCTCGGCTCGTTACTCGCGCCGAGCAGGACAATGAGCGGAAACACCAGCAGTACAGACAGTAGTTGCACGATCGGACCGGGACTGAAGAGCGCCATGACTGGCAGCACGCCCATCAGCACCAACGGCGGAAACTTCGGTGTGCGCAGCCTGCCCTTGAAACGGTGGACCAGCAGGCCCGCACCGAAGGAGTAACAGACCCGCGCCAGCCCCCCGGGAAAGGTTGCCCAAGTAAGGCCCAGCGCCGGAGCTTCGACGTACATCAAGGCACAGGCATAAAGTCCACCGCACACCAGAACGGTACCGAAAAGAATCTTAACAGATTGCAGCGGGCGCCAGAAAACAACCCAAAGAAGGTTCGCGAGCAGCTCGAAGAAGATCGACCACATCGGCCCATTGAGAGGGAACAGCCCCTGAGCCACCGGCGCGGGAATCATGAACGCCGCAAACGGAAGGGTGATGAACAGCTCCCCCCAACTCAAATGTTCAGTGGGTGAATTATATTTAATGCACAATACTGCATGCGCGACACCCAAGAGAAATCCCACGCCATAGAGCGGGTACAGCCGCGCCCAGCGCTGACGCAGGAACGCCAGAGGGGTCATCCCGCGACGGAGGCGATCCTCGTAGGCGTGGGCCAGCACGAAGCCGCTTAGTGCGAAGAAAAGATCGACTGACAGTGCCAGGAAGAGCGGCGCCGATCCGAACAGCCGCGGGGAGTGCAGAAGGACGATGCACAGGGCCGCGACACCACGGATTCCGTGAAGTGTCCGATAGTTCTTGACTGGCATAGGTGGGCTGCCCCTTTGGGAGGTGAAGCGACTTGAACACTCGTCGTCCGTATCAGCGGTGTTCACTTTAACCCTGGCCGCAAGGCTTGCGTTTGACGACCGGCCGCCTGACATGGGGCTTTACTTGATGCAGTGAGGAGTATTTCTGTGATGGGCCCGCTACGGTAATGAAATCGGCTTTTCCCGCCGAAAGTGTGAATCGAATGCGTGCGTCCGCTCATCTCCGGTAGCCGTGATCCCGCCCGCGGATACGTTTCGCGTATGAGTCGCACTGAGGCCGATACCTGCGATAACAACGCAAGCAAGAAGACGGAATACCGTACGGACCGCGCGAGATCGCGCAAGGTGACGGTTCACGGGGGCGCGGGGGTCCGCTTCCAGGCAGCCGCCGTTCAACTGCTGGCCCGCGCCGCCAGGCCGGTCGGCCATCGGGGTGTCCAGCCCCTGACATGGATGTTGTCCAAGCACTTCGACAGGGACAACCGGGTCACCGTCCATATCGGCGAGGGCTCACGACTGTGCGTGTACCTCGATGACGGTTATTGGACGAAACTGATGGATCCCGGTTTCGCCTATGAGCCGGAGATCAGGGACATGCTCGACAGGGTGCTCACACCCGAGACGATCTTCCTGGACTGCGGCGCCAACATCGGCTTCTGGTCGGTGCTGACCCGCCACCGGGCCCGACGCGTCGTGGCGGTGGAGGCCAGCCCGGAGACCTTCCACCGGCTGACGGACAACATCGCCCTGAACGGCGGGGGAGTCGAAGCCGTCCGCGCCGCCCTCTGGGGACAGGACGACGCCTCGCTCTCCATTGTCAGCCACCATCTGTGCCACGCGGCGGCGTCCGTGTGCGAAAGACACGCGGATGCGGGCCGGAACGGCTGGCGGTCGTTCGACGTCGCATCGGTGACCATCGACACGCTCGTACGACGCCACTGCGCCGGATTGACCGGACCCGTCGTGGTCAAGCTGGATGTGGAAGGCGCGGAGATCCCGGCTGTCGAAGGCGCGAAGGAGACCCTCGCCCAACGCGATGTCGTCTTCCTGTTCGAAGACCACGGCTTGGACCCCACCTGCAAGGTCAGCCGTCATCTCCTGGACATGGGGATGGTGGTCATGTCACCGGGCAGAGGCCGCCCGCTGACCATCCGGGAGATCGCCGCGGTGAAGGTCGAACCGACCCGAGGGTACAACTTCGCCGCCTGCCGGCCCGATGCGCCCTTCGTGGAGTTGCTGGGCCGCTCCCGGAACTGAGTGGCCCGACCCGCTCCGGCGCACGGACACCGCGCTCAGTCCTTCCGGCCGTCGACCACGTCCCTGGCCGGCACACCGCCCTGCACCGGCACGGTGTTCCTCGCAGGCCGTGCGCACCGGGACGAGGCCGTCGTGCGGGACAGCGCAATCCACACGGTGAAGACGGCGTAACCTGCCGAGCAGGCGAGGGCGGCTGCCGCAGGCCCAGCCCCGCCGAACAGGGACACGGCGGCGAACTCGGTCGCCGCGGCTGCCACGGCGATCACCGCCAAGCGCCTGCGTCGTCCGGTGTCACGAAGCTCAACGCCCTGGAAGAGGCGCCCCACCGCCAGGACAGCAGTGGCCGGTACCAGGAGGAGGGCCGCGGGCTGCGCGGCCCGGTAGGCCTCACCGTAGAGAAGGGGCAGGGCGAAGTAGGCCAACGGGGTGAAGGCTCCGACGCAGACGGCGAGCAGCACCAGGATCCTGCGCAACTCGACCGGGTGGCCCGGCTTCCCCCGCGAGACGAGCGGAAAGAGCGCCGCGGGGAGATAGCTGACGACCTCGGAGACATTGGTGGCGATGGCGTAGATCCCGAGGGTCCTGTCCGCCCCGACGACGGAGAGCGCCATCTGGTCGGAACGCTGCAGGACGTAGGTGGATCCGTTGAGGACATGGAGATCAACGTTTCCCCGGCACCAGACGAGAGAGATGTTCCGGTGCCACGCCGCCCTCCCCAGTCCGTGCCGGGCGGACGGCAGCAGCGGTCTTCTGGAACACGAGAGGCGGAGGAGGAGGAAGGAGTTCACCACCGCCTGCGCGACGAACGACACCGTGGCCACGTCCAGAGCCGTCGTGTGCCCGAGGGGAACGCAGAGCAGACAGCCGAGGACCGGTCCGCAGTTCCCGAGAGTCCGTGCCGCGATCAACCGATGCAGCCAACCGCTGCTCACCAACATCCCGGTCGTCAGCCTGAACACCAGGCCGCCGTAGACGGCGGCGGTGACACAGACCGGAAGAAGCCACGACGGCTGCAACCAGGGGGGCGTCCAAGGGCCCACCGCGAACGCGGCGGTGGCCACCGACGCGGTGGCCAGGAGCGTCCAGACGAGGTAACCCGCAGCGAAAGACGTCCCTTCCTTCCGCACGTCCGCGAGGCCTCTGAGGACCCCAACCTCACCGCCCATCTCAAGACACGTCAGGGCAAGAGTCGTGAAGACCACGATGGACGCGTAGTGGCCCCGCTCGGTCGGTGCGAGCAGCCGCGCCACCAGGAGTGACCCCAGAAGCGCGGTGATCGCTCCGCCTACCACGCCGAGAAGGGCCAGCGAGGCCTCTCCGCGGAGCGACGCCGGGACGTGCGACGCGGAGACGCCTGCCGACCCCTTCCGCGTCATGGGCCGTCCGGACTCTCGGACCGGACGCGCCGCCGGGCACATGCGTATCCGCGACTGCGGTCCCGGACGACCGCCGAGGACCTCACGTCGCGCCCGCCAGACGGCGCGCACAGGGGGCGGCTCTCCGCTTCCGACGAAAAAGGCGAACGTGACCGGACGGGAAAGGCAGATCCGGCATCCTCGCCCGGCACGGGTCTCCTCCAGAGAGAAGTCTCCGCGGGGCGAGCCGAGTCCCGGCGCGCTCGACGGCGCCCCCGGGCGGACCGGGGGACCGCAAGCCCTGGGTTTGCGTTTCGTGCATCGGATACTCCTCAAGGGCCAAGTGGACGGCGGAGCGCCAGTCCTCCGCGCGCGACGGCGGGTCGGCATTCGGGGCGAGCACCGGTCACCAGTGCCAGGACCGAGGGGCGTTGGCGACCGAAGGCCCGGTGCCGGAGAGCGCCGGAGTATCGGCGACGCCCGGGCTGCTCTGCCGTGTGAGGGGGCGCCGAGCCGGTGTCCCCGGCCGGCACTGCGGCACGCGGAACACCGACGAGGGCGAAGGCACACGCCACGACCAGCCACGACGGCAGACCGATATACGTGGTCTCGAAGGCGACGTTCGTGAAGGCGATACAGCAGACACCGACCGTTGCCCCGAACCAGGCGGACGCGACAGGGTGGGACCGCGCCCGCCACGTGCGCCACAACGTCGCCACGATCAGCAGCGCGAACGCGGTGCCCGCCACCCAGCCCAGGTAGTAGACGTACCCGACGAAGGAGTTGTGGGGGCCCGACGCGGCCTTGTCGAGTTCCTCACCCTGGAACACGACCTCAATCGGGCGGCCCGCTCCGGCGCCGAGGAGTGGCTCGGACCGTGCGACATCAAGTGCCGTGCGCCACATGACGTATCGCAGTTCCACATTGTTGGCCGCCTCGCTGTCGGCATCGTTCTCACTTGCTTGCACCCGGCTCACCAGCCCCCCGACGACCGGCAGGTCCGAGGACTGCCGGTGCGCCAGCGACACGCTGAGCACAGCCACCAGCCCCACGATGAGGAAACTCCAGGTCAGCGTGGGCCATTGGACCGTCCTCCGGCGACACGCCCGGCTGGCCAGCGTGGTCGCGGCAATCGCCGCACCCACCGCGAGCAGGGGTCCGCGTTTGTCGGCTGCCGCCGTGAGGCACGCGGACCCGATCAGCGTCCACAGAAGCAGCCGACTGTCCCCCCTCCTGCGCAGGACCATGCCGAAGGCTCCGGCGATCGCCAGGTACAGCCCCACGGCGGCGGGCATGACCAACCGGCCGAGCACCATCATCAGGAGCGCACCCGTGGTCGGCAGGTACAGGATCCATCTCCTCCGGAGGAACTCCTCGACGGGCTGCGTGAGAAACCATGTCGCGGCGGCCCAGGCGAAAAGGGGATACAGCCCCAGGACGCAACCCTTCAGCGCGCCCGGATAGCCCTGTGCCACACCACGGACTACCGCCTGGGTCGCGGCGATGGCCAGCAGAATGGCACACATGCGGTATCCCCGCAGGCGAGACTCCGAAAGGGCTCGTGAAACCCAGACCGGAGAACCGGCAAGGAGTGCGAGTACGACCAGGACATCCAGAAGGTACACCGGATCGAGACCTACCGTCGCATAGTCCCTGCCGAACAGGAACAAAGGCGCCAGAGCTGCTCCCCAGAGCAACCAGACCGCCACCCTCCGAAATGCGGACAGGAGGAGCAGGACGCCGACAGAGGCGGCGGAAAACAAAAGCCCGAGCAGTGCGGAGTCCACACCCAACGCGCCCATGACGTCTCCTTCTGTCGTCCCGCTCTGTCCTACCACGCGGGCAGTCCCAACTCGGTGGATCACGGGCACGACTCCCGAGCAGATTCGGTCGGTGATTTTTGTGAAAAAATGGACAGTGCGGCAACTCCGTGGCGTCCTGGACTCCTCACGGGACGGGTGATCTCATAGGGAGGTCTTTACCGAAGAACCGCCCTCCGGCGAGGATGACCACGAGGGGCAGAGGGTGAGCGTCATCATTCCGAAACTCCGCGTTTCACCGCAGGCGCCACTGCTGATGCACAGGAGAAGGGCAGTGTTCCCGATCCGCAAGAGAAGTCCTTCCTCGACTTCATGGCCGACGGTCCTGGTTTTGAGGCACAGCGCCAGCTTGGGTGGAATGGGGCGAGCCGCGGAATTCTTCACGCCGGTCTTGGAGTCGTGCTGCCGGGTCGTCGCGGTCGTCTCGCTTTCCGCCAACCGCACCGGATCCATGAAGTTCAAAGCGACTTGGTCGGCCGGGGCGGCCGCGACGGTGGCCGCCGTTGTGCGTTGTGCCCGTGCGCTGACGGTGATGTCACCGAACGCGATCTATCTCCCGATCTCCCAGTGGGGCCTGCCGCTCCTGCGCGACGCCATCATCACCATGCTCGCCAGGGCATTCCGCTGCACCCCCGTGATGCATCTCCACGGTTCTCAGCTTCCCGCGCGACTGCGCTCGAATGCGTTTTTGAGAAGGGCGCTCGGGGGCAGTCATTGGCTGGTACTCAGTGAGGACGTGGCGGAAGATATCAGGGCGTCCGGTTGCCGAGTTGCATCCGTGCATGTGGTGAGAAATCCCGCACCCGCGGGCGCCGCCTCGCCCCCTCCATCGGTTTCCAGTGGACGCTTGCGCGTTGGCTGGTTGGGGACGATGCACAGAAGTAAAGGCTTCGACATCCTCTGCGATGCGGTGGCCGGATTGAAACGAACAGGCGCCCTCGTGGAGTTCTCGGTCGCGGGAATACGCAGTGACGTGCCACCTCATCACATGTCGTGCGTGGACGAGGACCTCGGTGTACTGGCACCGGACGAGGTCCATTCGTTCTGGTCCGGGGTCGATGCCTTCGTCCTGCCCGCTCGATGGGCGGAAGGACTTCCCTTCGTGCTGCTCGAAGGCCTTCAGGCGGGCTGCACCGTGGCCGCGACGAGGTCGCCCGGCAGCGCGGAACTGTTCAGCCGGGGCTGTGTGGAGCAGATCGACAGCACCGTCGAATCGGTCACCGATTTCCTGACGCTGTGCTTGGCCGACATCGACGGTGTCCGGCATCGGCAACAGAAGGCATGGAAAGAACTCCGCCCGCTCTACGATCCGGACACGGTCAGGGACGCGTTCTCACGGATCTGGCGGGACACGAATTTCTGAGTGGTGGTATGGGGGATGAACGGAGAAACATTGTGTCCACACCCGAACCGCTGGAACACGGAGGGTCGACAAGGCCGGCGGGCCCCCGCCCGCGCGTAACAGTGTGCGGACTGCCCGTCCACCCGCTCACCCTGGAAGAGTCGGTGGCGGCCGCCGAGGCACTGATCGCGGACGGCGGCCCCCACCAGCACGTCGTGCTGAACGCCGCCAAGATCGTCCAGGCCCACGACGACCCGGAACTGGCCCGGATCATCCGCTCCTGCTCGCTCGTCAATGCCGACGGGCAGTCGGTCGTCTGGGCGGGCCGCCTCCTCGGCAGCCCGCTGCCCGAGCGGGTGGCGGGCATCGACTTCATGCTGGCTCTGTGGCGCAGCGCCGCGCGCCACGGATACCGCGTGTACCTGCTGGGCGCCGAAACCAGCGTCGTCCAGGAGACCGCGCGTATCGCCGCCGACCAGGGTGTCGACGTCGTCGGGTACCGGGACGGCTACTGGGACGAGACCCAGGAGCCCCAGGTCGTGGCGGCCGTCCGCGAAGCCCGTCCGGACATCCTTTTCCTCGCCGTGCCGAGTCCGCGCAAGGAGTACTTCCTCGCGCGGACGCAGAAGGACCTGGGCTGCGCCCTGGTGGTCGGCGTCGGCGGATCCTTCGACGTGGTGGCTGGACTGCGCAGTAGGGCACCACGGTGGATGCGTCAGGCCGGTCTCGAATGGTTCCACCGGCTGATCCAGGAACCACGCCGCATGTTCCTGCGTTACGCAGTGGGCAACACCCGATTCGTCGCCCTCACCGCTGCCTACAAGGCGCGGTTGTTGACCGGCCCCAGCCGCGACGCGTAGGGCTGACGGCCCGCACCGGCATCGGGTCGGCCGTTCCGGGACGCCAGTGGGGCCGCGGAGCGCGTTGCTGGCGGCGCGAAGGGCCATGAGCCAAGCCGGGGGCGGTATCCGTGGCCGACGGTGGCACCACGGTCCCCGCGGCCGACGCCGTCCCGGTGCCGGACCTGATCCAGCGGGACTTCACCGCCTCCGCGCCGAGTTTGCGGCGGCCAGGCCTTCTCCCTCGTCGCACCAAGCAAGCAGGTCATGCGGCTGCTGGAGATCACCGGCGTGGCGGCCCTGTCCACCAATCGCGCCGGTCCCCGTCCTGCTGCCCCTGCACGGACGGCTCAGTAGGCTCCTGGCTCGCCCGTGCGCGATCATCACTCGGCGTGTCGGGGGTCCACACGGCGGCCCCTGCGGCGGCGCTACTTGATCAGCAGCACGCCGTCCACAGCCGGCTTTTTCCAGGACGCGGATGGAGACGGGGTTGGTCAGTTCCACGCCGGCGGTGACAAACGACGCGGGCACACCCCACCCGAAGCTGCCCAACCGTCACGGCAAACACCGTTGCAGTATTAATCGAATGCGAGAGTCCCGCTCCGGGTGGTACAAGGTCCGCGTGACTGATCATCTCCCCTTCCCCACCCTGCTGCGGATGATTGACGAGCGTTCCGCCGCGTTCCGCGCCGCCGTCGCCGCGGCCCCCAGCCTCGACGCCGACGTCCCGTCCTGCCCGGGCTGGACGCTGTACGACCTGGCGAACCACCTCAGTGAGGGGGACCGCTTCTGGGCCTACATCGTGCTGAACACCGCGCCGGGCGACGAACGGCCGAGCAAGGACGGGCTGGCGGCGCCCAGGGAGCGCGAGGCCCTCATAACCTGGCTGGCCGACTCGACGGAGCAGCTGCTCACTGCTCTGCGCGAGGCCGGCCCGGACCGGGGCTGCTGGGCCTGGTGGGAGCCGCTGGCCTCGCCGCACACGGTGGCCGCCGTGGCCCGCCGCCGCGTCCCGGAATCGCTGATCCACACCTACGACGCCCAGTTGGCCTCCGGTACCCCGCAGGAGCTGCCGACGACCGAGGCGGTCGACGCCATCGAGGAGTTCCTCGCCACCGTCTGCACCGGTACGGTCCCGTGGCCGGGCGAGCCCGCCACCATGGACTACCACGCAGCCGAGGCCGGCTCCTGGCGCCAGACGGTGGACGCCGCCGGTTCCCGCTTCACCCGCCTCACCGCGGCGGAGGCCGCGGAGAGCAAGCCCACCGCCGCCATCTACGGCACGGCGAGCGAGATGGCCCTGCTCATGTACATGCGCATCCCGGCCGGCTCGCTGCGGATCGAGGGCGACGCCGACCTGCTCCAGCAGCTGCAGGACTGGGGCTGAGGCCGACCGGCAGATGGATCACTTGAGGCGTCGGGTGGTGGGGCGGCCGTCCCAGAGGTAGCGGCTCGTCGAGCGCCGAATGAGCATGCGGAGCGGCGAGGTAGAGGTGGAAGTCCACGACGCGTAGCCGGAGCCGTGGACCAGCGCGAGCACGATGTACTCGAAGACGGCCCGGTCCGGGACCGCAGGCACGAGCCCTCCGGGTGATCACAGGGCGTCAAGAACTCCACGATCCCTCAGGCTCGTGCCTGCCCTGCGTTCGGGCCCCCTGGGCTGCCCCACCCACCATTTGCCGGTCGGTCTGAAGCCGCCGCGCACCACTTGGTCCGGTCCCTCGCCGCTGCACTCGCCCCCGCGGCATCCGCGTCAACTCCGTCAGCCCCGGCTGCATCGACACCCCGATGTACCCTGCCGGCGCACTGAGCGCGGCGGAGGCGAAGGCACTGACCGACGGCATCGTCGCAGGCCGCTTCGGACGCCCAGAGGAGGTCGCGGCGGCCGTGGCGTTCCTCGCCTCGACCGCCGCGTCCTACGTCAACGGCCAGGTCCGCTATCGGGTGCTGGGGTCGGTGGGTCGCTTGTAGTACCGCCACGGGAACCATCCTGCGCCTACCGGAATCCAGCCTTCCGATTGCATCCGCCGGTGTCGCGCGAGGGAGGGGAGCGTGACCCGGCAGTGCTCCCAGGGCTGGCCGGAGGCTTCCACCTCGTGGAAGAAGGGGCCGTAGCCGACCATGTGCCAGCCGTCGCGGCCCGCCTCCTCCAGTGCGGCCATTTCGTTGAACGCGGTCAGACCGCTGAGGGTGCGGCGCTTCGGGGCGTTCGGTCCCTGGGCGGGCGGTGCCGACGGGCCCGAGTCGGCGGCCTTGCTCGCGAAGCGTTGCTGCGCGGCCTGGCGGCTCACTCCCAGGACGCGGCCCACGGTGTCCCAGCTGTGACCGGCGGCCCTGGCACCCTGGACGGCCTCGCGCAGCAGCCGGCTCGCCTCCTCGGCACCGACGCGCGAGGCGTCCAGCAGGCGCAGGTACCCGTGGGGGTCGTGTTCGAGCGAGTCGGCCAGCCCGTCGGGGGCGTCGAGGACGGCTGCGGCGATACCTTCCCGGATCCGGTCCATCTCCGCCGGGTGGAGCAGCGGTGCGTCACTCATCGGCGCGCTCCGGCAAGGGGTTCGAGGGCGTCGAGGACCGCCTCTTCGCGGCGCGCCCGTTCGGCGGAGTCGCGGGCCGCCGCGCGGGCGGCGAGGCCGGCCGTGCACGCGATGAGCGCGAGGCCCACGGCGAACAGGGCGACGGTGGCGGACGTGCCGAACCGGTCGCCGAACATCACCGACACGGCCGGCAGGGCCACGGCGAGCGGCAGTGTGGCGGCCGTGGACGCGGTGGCGGGAGAGGGGTCCCGGTGCCGGTCCTTTGTGCGCAAGATCAACATGTGTCAAGGAAACCTTGACACGGCCGACTTGTCAAGAATTCCTTGACGCCCACGTCCGGCGTCCCGCGGGGCCGCAATGCCCCTGGTGTCAGTCGCCTCCGCCGCCCCCGCACGACGAGCCTCCGCCGCAGGGGCCCCATCTCCGCAGGGCCGAGCTGACCTCGACGTCATGCCGCCCCGTGGAACGCCGCCGCCGCTGCGCTGCCCGGCCGCCGAACGCGCTACCGCGCCAGACCTGGAAGAGCCCCCAGGCGGGGCCTGGTTTCGGCGGAGGCGGCCGCGGGGCGGTCGGCGCGCTTCAGTACCGTTCCTCCCCATGGAAGATCAGCGGCATCAGGCTGGGACCGGCGTCCGACTGGACAGCGAGCAGACCGCCGTGCCCGGCGCCACCACGGTCGAGCGGACCGCGCCGGAGACGACCGTGTATGCGTGCGCTGCCTGCGGCGCTGCCCTGACGGTGCCGCTGAAGCGTCTGCCAGCGGTGCCCGAGGCTCCCGACCACGCCTGGTGGGAGGCGGAGGAAACGGGCCCGTCGCCGGCCACTGTGCCGTCCGGCTGCTACGCGATCGAGACGGAGCCGTACGGCCCGCCTCTCGTCGTTGCCGAGGAGCCCGGCCCGGTGATGCCACGTCACGGAACTCGCTACGACGTCGATGGGCGGCCACTGGTCTCTCAGGGACCGCGAGGCAATATCGTCATGAACCCCGACGACTGCCGCGGTTTGACGACGCGGCACGCCTCCGCCGCATGCTGCGGGGCGACTCCCGACGGGGGCCTGAACCAGGTCTGCGCCTGCGGGACACTGGTCGCGACGCTCTGCTCCGACTGCTGCCTGCCCTATGAGCTGCACCTCTCACCCGACCACGTGCAGGCCTTGTCGTCCCCCTGACCCCGCACCGGACGTCGGCCGGACTCTTGCCTCATTCGCCGACCGGGCCCCCGAAGGGGCTCCCGCCCCCAGCCCAGAGCGAGGGAGCGTCCCCGAATCCGGCCCTTGGGTGCACGATCGGCCGGGCGAACCGCGGCGCCGGTCCGGAGCCGAGCTCCGGCGCCGGCGCTGCGGAAATCCAGCGCGATACCAGGTCCAGCCAAAGGTCTCACGAGCGCGAGCACGAGCACGCGCACGCGCACGCGTCACGAGTGCACGGCCCGCGGTCGCCACTGGTCTGCGGTCAATCGCGGGACCCGCTGAGCCCGGGTCGGACGGCTACTTCTTCCAGTCGACCGACGTGGCCATGAGCGCGTACTGGCCGCACTCGCCGCCGAACGCCCAGTGCCCGCGGCCGACCCACTTGCCGTAGATGACCTTGCCGTTGCCGCACTCGGTCGTGGCGCGCGCCTGGCCGGAAGTGACGGTGCAGGAGGCAGTCCACTTGTGGCTGTTCTGCTGCCAGTTCGTGCAGCGGTACCCGGGGCCTGCGGCGCTCGCCATTCCCGGAAGTGCGACGACCATCCCGCCGGCGAGCGCTGCCGTGGCCACGGCGGCGCCGATGCGGCGTACTGCGTGCTTCATTCTTCTCCCCGATGCTGCCCGCTGAAGACGCCCGGTACGGGACACAGCGAGCAAAACTCCCGTACCGGCGGGTAAGGGTACGAGGCGCCTTGATCATTTAACAAGTTCGTGACGTGCGGCGACGCCGGTGAGTGCGCCTTCGCGGACGACCTGCAGAGGGAAGGGGGAGTCCGTGACCGGACTCCCCCTTCCCTCCGTTCGACGTGTTCAGCGCAGGCGGAGCGCCTCGCTGATCGTGGTGAACAGGTCGGTCTGGTTCGTGACGCCGAGGACCCGGTACGCCTGGGGGCCCTGGGCGGCGATGCGGACCTGCACGCCGGTGTGCTCCTGGGACTGGCCCGGGGTGTTGGTCGAGTAGTTGACCTTCAGCTGCTGGCCCTCGTTGGTGACCAGGGTGGAGGAGAGGCCGGGCGGGGTCGCCTCGAGCGGGACGATCTGGCTTGTGTGGCCGTGGTCGGCGGTGGTGACGACGAGGGTGTCGGGGTGCTTGGCGGCGTAGTCGCGGGCGACCTTCACCGCGCGGTCGAAGGCGGCCGTCTCGCCGATCTGGCCGCAGGGGTCGGCGGCGTGGTCCTGCTTGTCGATCGAGGCGCCCTCGATCTGGAGGAAGAAGCCCTGCTTGGAGTGCTTCCGCTTCTGCTTGGCCTCCAGCAGCTCGATCGCCTTCGTGGCGGAGTCGGCGAGGCTCGGGGTCGTCGCCGGACGGCCCGGGTTGGAGGTGCTGCACCGCTGCGGGTCCGTGCCACCGACCGCGGCCGGCTTGCCGGTCCACTCCACCGGCACGTTGCCCGCGGCGAACAGGCCGAGCACCGGCTGGCCGGGCTTCACGCCCTGCAGGCCGGCGTTGTCGGTGACCACCTGGTAGCCGAGCTTCTGCGCCTGCTCGGTGACGGTGAGGCCCTTGTAGGCGCCGTCGGTGACCTTCTGGTCGAACCGCTTCCTGCCCCCGCCGAACAGGACGTCGACCTTGTGGTTGACCGACTGCTCCGCGATGGAGCCGGGGCCGCCGGCCGCGATGGCGTCGGTGGGGCACTTGGCCATGTCGGCCGGGCCCTGGCAGGAGCGGTCCGTGGCGTGGGAGGCCAGGACGGCCGGGGTGGCGTCGGTCAGCTCGGCGGTGGTGACGCTACCGGTGGCGTAGCCCTTCTTCTGGGCCAGCTCCAGAAGAGTCGGGACGGCCTTGTCGGTGCCGGGGGTCTTGGAGATCCGGCCGTTGACCGTCTTCACGCCGGTGGCCCAGCCGCTGCCGCTGGCCGCGGAGTCGGTGACGTAGTCGGGCGTGCCGTCCTCGTGGACCGCGTAGGTGGTGTAGGCGCCGGCCAGCGGGAACCTGTCCATGTTCAGGCGGCCGTTGGCGCCCACCGTGTAGTCGCGGGCGAGGGTGATCTCCGAGTCGCCCATGCCGTCGCCGATGAGCAGGATGACGTTCTTCGCCTTCCCGCTCTGGATCGCCCCGCTCGCCTGCTGCGCGGTGTCGGACGCGCCGGCGGTGGTCGTGACGGCCGCGGCTGCCGCGGTCGCGGCGACCAGGGCAGTGGCGATCGTGAGGTGTCGGCGGGTGGGCCTGCGCATGGATACGACTCCTTGGAGCGTCTGGCGTGGGGAAGCGGTCGTCAACGGAGGACAGACCACCAGCTGACAGCGAATGGCAGGTGAACAGTCGGTCGTACCGGGCTTTCCTGAGCATGCACGCATGGCGGCTACACACGTCGTTCCGTCCGGAATCGGCCCATCGCTCCGGCTCTGCCGCTCTCGTCTCCCCACGCCGGGCCGGCGGCCCCCTGGCGGTCGTCATCAAACGCACCAGGGCCAGGGCGGAGACCGTCGGGCTCAGGTGGCTCAGGAGTGGACGACGCCCTGGGTGGCGTAGCCGTTGCCGTCCCAGTCGCCGACGACCGGGGTGTCGCCGGCGCTGCCGTAGGTGGTGCTGGTGACGCTGCCGGCGTCGTGCCGGAAGTAGAAGGTGCGGTTGCCCGGCATGTAGACACCGATGTTGGTGAGGCCGGTGTGGTCCCAGTCGCCGGTGCCCCGGGATGCTGTTGGCGTTGCCGAACAGGGGGGTGGCTGAGCGGCGTGGCAGCGGCAGGAACGCCCGCGCGGTCCGCCAGGCCCCGAAGAGCTCGCCGGGCACCCACGCCCACTCGGTCGGCAACTCGGCGAGCCAGGCAGGACCCGGTCCGCGGACGCCAACGCCGCCTGGTCTGTGCGCCCCCGGCCGTCACCAGCCTGCTACTTCCCTGAAAGGGCGTCATCGGCAGGGGCCGCGTGGTCACGGTCGACCAGCACCACGATTTCCACCGGTTCCAGCGGGCGGGGTGGCACCATCCGCTCCAGGTGGGTGCGATCGACGTCGGCGGTTGTCAGGTGCTCGGCCTTGAACGGGACCAGGGTGACCACTCAATCAGGCACCGCGGCGAGCGGGACGGGCTGATCAGGTCTATCCGGTCACGCTCGAGGCCGACGGGGCGGGAACGGTGGTGATGCGATGGACCATCCCGCCCCATGACCTGCGTGACGAGGACGAGTGGTGAGGCCCGTGACACGAGCTGCGGGATCAGACGGTTGAGCCGGGCGGGTCGGCGTCCACCACGCCGGCAGTGTAGGCACCGATGACCTGCCGTGCAGCGGTTGCCTCGTGCTGCGCCCTTCGGCGGCCCGTTCGTTGATCTTGCTCGCGCAGAGGAACGCCCGGCACCCGGCCGTACGAACAACCGCGCCCGAGGTGATCAGCGCCTGCTGCGGCGCGGGGGCCAGTGCAGGCCCGAACCGGCATGCCCTACCGGGTGCACGCGGCGCCCGCGGGCGCCCACGCCGAGGAAGCCTGAGTGCCGAGCGCCCGGACCTGGAAGCACTGCGGCTCCCCGGGGTTGAGGTCGGCCCATTGATAGCTCGTGTGGTTGGGCCCCACGCGCCGCCTGTTCTGGTTGCTGGTGTTGCGGATCTCGTATCCCGTTTCGTCGGCAGAGGAGTCCTGCCATTCGACGAGGATATGGCGCAAGCCCGTCATGCGATCCGCCGATTGCCTGGTGGCCGTCACGTCCGAAGGGGCCAGCGGTGGCGTGACGACATGCGTCACGGAGAACCGTGCCACGGCGCGGTCGAACGAGTTCCTGCCGCCCACCGGAATGGTGAAACGATGCGTTTCGTCCTTGGAGATGGCTGCGGGCCCGACGGACACACCCGCTATGCGGTTGGTGCGGTCGCAGGAGCCCGACCGAAACAGCTGCATCCGCATGGTGACGTCGACCTCTTCGTCGTTCATTTTCGGAGCAATGGTCAGCTCGGCCAGTGTCTGGTCACCTGCGCATGCCGACACGACGTAGGGCTCCGGGTCGGCGTGGTGCCTGATTCTGAACACTTTGTGGAACGCGCGCGTGTATGCCTGTGACTGCCGGTTGGAGAACCCGGGATCGTAGTCAACGCGCAGCGACCCCCCGACAACGACGACGTGGGTCGTGAACGCTTCGGCCGGCTCCATCATCCCCAGAAGGGGGACGGGGGCAATCAGAACTGCCGTCGCCATCAAGCGTCCGAGTCTCATGGCAACCTCGCGGTCATCAGGGCCCTGTCACCTGGGCGCCGCATCACCCCGACGACGGGCTTTCCCCCGGTTCCCTCACGACCACCATCGCACCGCGGTGGCACCCGTGCATCCCCGGCACCGGTGGTGGGACTCGGACCTCTGAGCACAGCGGCTGAAATGCGGCTGAAAGGCCTCGGTCGATTCATGGTCGTGGCCCTGGTAAGACCGCCCGTCAGTCCGTCCCTGGCTCCTCGGCATCGCCCGCACCTGGTCAGGAGCCCCTCCCGGGAGCACGCCGCCGGACGAGCCCACGCCGGCGTCCAGCCCACCAGCGTTCCCATCAGCGACGACGGCCGGGCGGAGGTCATCGACTACGCCCCGACCCGCCACCCCGACGCGCGCGGCCAGTGCCCGTCGCGGCGGTCTGGTTGTTGGGGAGTGCTTACGGCGATGCTCCAGCCAGTCGAGCATCAGCCTCAGCGTGAGGTCGTTTCGGCATATCAGCCCGACGACCGTGCGGTTTCGGACGTGTCCAATCCCGGAACCGGACATGCCACAGCACGGTTGGGCCCGTCTTCCCCAACGGTGGTCACGATGGGGCCGCGGACCCGTAGGACCCATGAGAGGGGATGGTACGCGTGCGGACAAGACTTGGAACCACTGTCGCGGCGGTCGTTCTGGTCGTGGCTTCCCTCCTGGGCGGAGCCACAACAGCCACCGCCTCCGTTCGGGGAGCCACCGGCTACAACGTGATCGAGTGCCCGCTTTCGGTATGGCAGGGCGGCGATGACCTCTGCATGATGGCCTATACGGGGTCCAAGTGGTACACGGGTGACTGGGTCGCACTGCACTACACGGGGGGCTACAAGTCCGCCTGGGCGAACGGCTACACCCCTGTCAATGTCGATTTCAACATCACCGTGACGAGCGCAGGGTCATGGGCGTTCAGCCCCTGGAAACGCGGAGGCACAGGGGTAGGGGCCTCCGCAGGGCCGGTCGGTGTCTACTCGGACCCCGTCTGGGCGCGTCTCAGGTACGCGAACGGCTACGAGCTTTGGTTGCAGGGCGTCGGCTGACTCTTGTCGCAGGCGCGGGGCGTCGTAACCCGTCGTGCTGCCTCCACTGCCCGCGCGCGAGAGCGCGGGCAGTGGAGGCAGCCCACGAGCAGCAGCTGAACACGACGGTCGCCCGCTACGGCCCTGACGATCTGCTCTGCAGCGACAAGCTCGGCCACATGCAGCTCGACCGCGCCGGCGCCGAGCTGCTCTCCCGGGTCCTCACCGGGCGTAAGGGGAGAACGGCGTCACCAGCACCTCCAACTGGCCGTTCGGTACAGCGCACACGTTCCGGCAGCCCGTGCCAGTCGGTGCCGAGAGTTCACGGGTTCCGGCAGCAAGACGGATATCGCATGATCGAACGATGCTGGTCGAGCTGGTGAAGATCGCAAAGTTTTCCTGGAGCCCCTGGCTGGCCCGGATACGGACCCCGTTCGGAGGGACCACGGTCCGCTGGTGCGGTGACCAGGCCGCGGAGCCGGGCAAGTACCACGTCGAGTGGACGGTCGACGAGGGCATCGCCAGGGGGCGGAACGCGAAACCGGCTGTCGACTCCGGCCCGGGAGTCCGGGCTGACGGGCACTGTGTCGTCCTGCGTGGACGGCTGAACCTCACAGCGGATGGGGCCGCCGTTCTGGACTTGGACGCCACTGTGATCCTGCTGGATCTCGCTGGACCGATACCCCAAGATGTCACCGATACGTGGGTCGAGCTCTTCATCGAGCGCGAGAAAATCAGTCTCCACCCCTACGAACTCTGACCAGGGATCGGCTTCTGTCCGTCTCCCACTGCGACAACCGGTGCTGCGGATCATCCGCAGAGAGACAGGGAAGTTGCGGCCGGGCGTCGCCCGGCCTTCGTTGTTTTGGTGAGGGTGTGATTGCTGTGGGGCCGGGGTTCCGGCCCGACGGGCCCGGTCCTGCCGGCTAGCTCCGGTGCAGGCGATCTTCCCGGGGCGCGAAGCGGGCCTGGGACGCCAGGACGGCTTCGGTGTAGCGTCCCGCCCACGCGCCCATCGCACGGATCGGTCCCAGCAGCGCGAGGCCCGCCTCGGTGAGGGCGTAGTCGACGCGTGGTGGGGCCTCGGCATACGCCTGGCGTACGACCAGGCCGTTGTACTCAAGGCGGCGCAGGGCTTCGTTGAGGACCTTGGGGCTGATCCCGCCGATGCGAGTGATCAGCGCGCGGGGCCTCATGGGTCCACTCTCGCCGAGTATGTACACGATCACGCTGTCCCAGCGGTTCGACAGTACTTCGAATGCCACCCTCGCCTGGCAGTCCGCAGCGTACTGGCCGCCGCCCAGGTCCTCGCCCAGGCCTTGTTCGTCTGCCTCTACCGCCGCGTCGCTCATCCGATCATCCTGCCCCGCCCGATGCAGACCATGTGGTGTGCATCGGCGCGCCTAGCGTCCTTTCCGTCACACCTCGCACATCCAGCGACACTGACGACAGGAGCAAGCACATGCGCATCGGCATTCTCGGTACGGGGGCGATGGCCACGGCCCTCGGCGCGGCCTGGGTACGCGCCGGCCATCACGTTCGAGTGGGCGGTCGGGACACCGAGGCGGCCTCCCGCACCGCCCGGCTCACCGGCGCCTCCGAGCACGGCGGCCTCGCCGAGGCCGCGGCCCACGGGGAAGTGGTATTGACGGCCTTGCCGGCGGACGTCGCACCGCAGTTGGCCATGGAACTGGCCCCCGTGCTCGCCGGGCGGACGGTGATCGACTGCACCGTTCCCATGTCACCGGGCACGGACGGCCCGGTCCTCACCACGGCCGGCGCCACCTCCGTCGCCCGGCTCATCGCGGACGCCGCCCCCGGCGCCCATGTGGTGAAGGCGTTCGGGGTGTGCCACGAGAGCATCTGGACCCTGGATAGGCCGACCTTCGAAGGGGCTCCGCTGGCGGTGCCGTTCTGCACCGACGAGCCGGGCGCCGCCACGCGGGTGGCGGAGGTCATCACTTCCATGAACTGCTCGCCTCTGCCCTGCGGCGGGCTCGATCGTGCTGCCCTGCTGGAGGCCACCGCCGTCTTTGCCGTCGGCGTCTGGTGGTCGGGCGCCGAGGCCCGCTTCGCGTTCCCGGCCCCGGCGCTGGCTCCGGGGGCCGTTGACGACTAGCCAGGACTTGGCCGGCCGATCCCGCGTGGACGACGGCCGCGCCTCGTCAGCCAGGGCGGGCCGGACGGTCGCGCGGAGGCACTCCGCCCCTGGGGCATCGAGGGGTGCACACGTGCCCGTGCAGGTCAGAAGGAAGTGCCTCTGTCGGGCACATGAGACAGGACGGCGCGTCTCTCAGTGGTCGCCGTACTGGCGGTAGTGCTTGAACACGTCATCCCTTTCCGTCTTCCACGTCCAGTTCGGCACGTCACCCCGGCGAAAGGGCTCCGTCTTGGCGAGCACCTCGAACTGCCGAACGAGGGCCGTCGGACTACTCACGGTGTGGTTGAGTAGGCGCGCTCTACCTCCGGGCGGGGCAGTGGCGGAGTCTTCCCCCATGCGCCTCACACACCTGAAACCCGTTCCGTTCGTCCTGCTGTTCGTCCTGTCGGCTGCGGCATGGGCCGCCTGGCTGGGCTGGGACCAGCACCGGGACGTGCACGCCGACGGCTCGGTCAGCGGCCCGTACGCGGCCTGGCAGGTGATCGGGCTCGTGCTGACGCTGCTGGTACCGGTGTGCTGGGCGGCGTCCCGGCGCCACGTCGCGGCCGGCGTGCTCGCCACCACGGCCGGCCTGACCACCGCCGCGGGCTGTGACTGGTCGGACGACGGCAGCGGCCTCTTCGTCATCGGCGTGGGCATGGTCCTGGCCGGAAGTCTGGTGGTGACCACCGCGGTCTCCGCCCTGATCGGCGCTCTCACGCGCGACAGCCGCAGCAGGTGACCAACGGGCTGGCCGCCCCCGGCCGGCACCGGCATACCAGGCGGCCGGTGCCGCCGCGCCCAGCTGCGGTCCCCCGCTCCGTCTCATGCCCGGAGGGTGTCGTGCGTGGAGCGTGCGGCCAGTTGACCCTGGACGTACGGGTCGGCCTCCGGGGCGTACGGGCCGCCGTGTGTCGTGAGGTGTTCCTCGATGCGCTCCCACTCGGCCAGAACGGCCGGGGCCGCGCCCTCCTCGCGGGCCGCGCGCAACGCGTCCTCGGCCTGGTGGTGACGCATGCCGGTGGCCTCGGCCCGAACCCGGTCGCGGACCGCCCGCTCGCCCGGGGCGGGATCGTGCGGCTCGTGTGCCGCCTCGACGGCAGCGTCGTCCGGATGCCCGATCACGGTGCTGCTCCCCTCTCTCGGTACGACCAATGCCCTTTCTCCTGCCCGGCCGTGGCACGATCACACGACGCGGACGGCGCGAACGGTACGGCCCGGCGCGCCGGCCGGCGACAACCGCGGCCGAGCCCCTGGCGCGCGGGCTCGTACGCCGCCGAGACGGTCCCCGAGGCGAACGATCCGCCTCCCCCGATGCCCGGATGGTGGACCGACTTGCCGGACTACGGGGGCGACTTCACAACAAAGCCCCCGCGCTTCTGGCGACGGGAAGTGGACAGGGCCCCGGCGGCGCTGCTGGGGTGGCCGTCATGCCGCTGCAGCAGTTCACCGGAGCCGAGGAAGAGGCGGACCGCCGGGTCACCACCCTCGAGCTCTTCTTCGACCTCGTATTCGTCTTCACCCTCACCCAGTTGACTGTGCTCCTCGCACACGACCTGACCTTCGCGACCGCCGGCCGGGTCGCCCTGATCTTCGTCGTGCTGTTCTGGATGTACGGCGCCTACGCCTACCTCACCAACCAGGTCCCACCCGACCGGCCCGCGCGCCGCCTGCTCCTCCTGCTCGGCATGGGCGGCTTCCTGGTGTGCGCCCTCGCCGTCCCGCGGGCTTTCGGGGACGCGGCCGCCGGCACGGTCTTCGGACTCGGCTACCTGCTCGTGGTCCTGGTACACAGCGCCCTGTACACGCGCAGCCACGGCCGCGACGTCATCTGGTACGCCATACCCAACTCCGCCGCGGCCCTGTCCATCACCGCCGCCGGACCGGCCGAGGGGATCGCCGCCGAAGGCCTGTGGGTGCTGGCTCTCGTGCTCCAGTTCGTCACCCCCTACATCTCCCAGTACCGACCCGGCCGCCGCGACGGCCGCACCCCCGACGACCTGCGCGTCCAGCTCGGCGGCATAGACGCGGCGCACTTCGTCGAACGCCACGGCCTGCTGCTCATCGTCGCCTTCGGCGAGTCCGTCATCGCCATCGCCATCGGCATCGGCATCGGCGACCTCCCCCTGACCCCCGGCATCTTCGGGGGCACCTTCCTCGCGCTCGCCCTCGCGGCCGCGCTCTGGTGGACGTACTTCGTACGCGACGAGCACGCCGCCGAGGCGGTCTTCCGCCGGACCGCACCCCCCGACCGGTTCCGGCTGGCGATGAACGCCTTCTACTACTGCTTCCTGCCCATGCTGCTCGGCATCGCCGCCCTGGCCGCCGGCATCAAGAAGGTCCTCGGACACCTCGGCGAGCCCCTGGCCACAGCCCCCACCGTCGCCCTCGCGGGAGGCGTCGCCCTCTTCCTCGCGGGCGAGACGGCCTTCCGCGCCGCCCTCAAGCTGGCCCCGCTGCGCTTCCGGGCCGTGACGGCGCTGCTCGCGGTCGCGACCGTACCGGTCGGACTGCGGCACTCCGGACTGGCCCAGCTGATCGCCCTGGTGGTCCTGGTCGTCGCGATGCTGGTGGTCGAGCACCGCAGCCTCCCCAAGGCCGCCCACCCCGAGAGCGACAGCCGGGCTCCGGACGGCGACGGCAGCGCGGACGGCGTCCCGGCGGCTCCGTCCGGGCGAAAAGGCGGCTAACCCGGCCGCGAACCCGGCCCGCCGCGGGCCTGCTGCGCGGCCCGCGTAGGTGAGGTCCACACATGGCCCCCGTCGCACGACACCGCCTTCGAGCACGGGGAACAGGGAGCCTCCGTCCCGTGGGTCAGCTGCCCGCAATCAGCGTGCCGAGGGCCGTGCGCTGGTGGGTGACCGAGCGGCCCGTGCGGGTCGTCCTCACCATGCCTGCCGATCTGAGCGCCGCCGCGTGGGACGACGCCGTCGCGTTGCTGACGTGGAGGGCGCGGGCCAGGGACGTCGTGGTGTGAGGCTCGGCGAGGAGGCGCAGGGCTTCGAGCCGGGTGCGGCCCAGGACGGCGGCCAGGGTCTCGGCGGGGACGGCCGGGCGCCCCGCAGTGGGCGGGAGCCCGGGACCGGCTGGGTACGTCAGGACTGCGGGACGGCCCGGGGTGTCCTGAAGGAGTGGGCCCGCCGGGTGGTGGAAGGTGGGCAGCAGGACCAGGCCGCGCCCGTCGAGGCGGACGTCGTGGTCGGGCGCTGCGCCGGGCCACTCCCACACACCCTCGTGGAGTCGGCTACCCGGGGCCAGCCCGGTCAGCGTGGCGGCCACGCCGTGCTCGGCGACGGTCAGGGCGTAGCGTGCGAACTCCTCGCGGTGCAGGTCCTGTACGACGGACCAGACCGGGGCGAGGACCCTCCCGTACGCGGCCTGCTGGGCGCGGTGCAGGGTGCGCCAGGCCGTCTCGTCGCCCGCGTGCAGCCCGCGGATCCAGCCGGGCGCGGGCACCGCCCCGTAGACCCGCTCCAGCTCGGAGCGGACGAGACCGGGGCTGGTGGCGCGGATCTGTTCGAAGCCGTCGGCCATGGTGTCGCCGAGGACGTCGAGGAAGGAGGGCGGGCGGCCCGCCGGAACCAGGTCGGCGAGCGGGTCGGCTGCGGCCGGGAGGGAGCGCAGGACGCGGCCGCGCCACGGCGCGAGCAGGGGCCCACCGCGTCGGGTCACGGCCGTCGTCAGGGCGGCGTGCAGTTCCTGGAGCGGGGCCGGGCGGGGTGCGAAGCGGATCCGGGCGAAGTCCTCGGCGGTGAAGTGGATTCGCAGCACGCTCACAGCTCCTCGTCCTGGGCCAGCCTTTCGGCCTGGGCCTGAACCTTCGCATCGTGACGGCCCCCGCCCCGAGGATGTTCGCATGACGTCTCGACGCACTCTTCTGAAAGGCACCCTGTTCGGGAGCGCCGCCGCCCTGCTGCCCACGGCCGCGTCCGCCTCCGGTGGCGGCTCGGTCCTCCGGCTGCCCGCGCCCACCGGCCCGTACCCGGTAGGCATGCAGACGGTCCATCTGACGGATCCGGCCCGTACCGACCCGTGGGTGGGCGGCGTGCGGGAGGTGATGCTGACCGTCCTGTACCCGGCCCGGTCGGTACGCGGCTTCTCCCGCGCGCCCCAGCTCACCCCGGCCGAGGCCGGGGTGTTCGCCCAGTACGCGCCGGGTCGCCACCCGGGGCTGCCGGGGCCGGGGGCGGTGGACTGGGGCGCGGTCCTCACCCACGGGTACGCGGGCGCGCCGCCGCTGCCCGGGCGGCGGCCGGTGCTGGTGTACTCACCGGGCGGCGGTGACTCCCGCACGCTCGGCACGACCCTCGCCGAGGACCTGGCGAGCCACGGCCGAGCGGTCATCCTCGTCGACCACCCCGGTGACGCTTCTCAGGTGGAGCTGCCCACCGGGATGCGGACGACCGTCCTGATCGGACCGCCGGACCCGGCGACCTTCCGCACGATGGTGGAGACCCGGATCGCGGACCTCCGCCTGGTCCTGGACAGGCTCGGCGACCTGCCGCTCGCACCGGTCATGGATTCCTGCCGGATCGGGTTGTACGGGCACTCCGCAGGCGGCACGGCGGCGGTGTACGCGGCCCGCCACGACCGCCGGGTCGGTGCGGTGGCGAACCTGGAAGGCTATCTCGACCTGTACCCGCCGCCGGTCGGCCTCGACCGGCCGCTGCTGCTGTTCCGCACCGACGGATTCGAGGGCGCCGCCCGCATCGAGTCCTCCTGGGCCGACCTGCCCGGCCGACGCGCGCTGCTCACCGATGCCAACCACTGGGCGTTCACCGACTACGGCTCGCTCGTCGCGCCGCTCCGGACCGCCGGCCTTGTGACGGCGACGACGCGGGCCGCGCTCGTCGGCACCGGCGACCCGGTGGTGACCCTCACGGAGGTACGACGCCGGGTGGGGACCTTCTTCGCCCACCACCTGTCGTAGCGGGACCACGAGGAGGCGGGCAGCGGTGCTGTGAGCTGCGTCAGGTCTTCGTCGGTAGACGGTCGGCGGATTCCGCGCGGAGGGCACCGTCCAGGGGTCCGCGCTCACGCCCCGGCGCTCCCGCCGACCCGCTCGACCGGGATCCACAGCTGGGAGTCGGTCTCTGCACCGATCTCCACCGGCCGCGTCCGCAGGAGCTCCGGACCTGCCCGGCTCGTGTACGGGTTCGAGGGGAACCACTGTGTGAACACGTCTCGCCACAGCCCCTGGAGGCCGCTCGGAAAGGGCCCGTGGTCGTCGAAGACCGCCCACGTCCCGGCCCGCACGTCGAGGGCGTCGAGGCCCTCGGCCGCCACCCCGGGACCGGTCACCACGCCGATCCAGTAGTCCGCCTCGGCGCCCTCTTCCCGGCTGTCGGTCAGATACACCACCGCCGACAGGATCCCGTCCGGCTCCTGGCCGGCCAGCTCCTTCATCCGTACGATGTCCTGCTCGTCGAGGCTCTCCAGGTGCGCCGCGGCGGCCGCGTTGACCCCCTCGTGTACGAGCGGGAGCCGGGCCTTCCTGCCGACGACGCGAAACGACTCCTTCTCCACGATCCGGTAGCGCATGGTCGTGCTCCCTTCGACGACGACACGGAAGGACATGCGCGGCTGCGCGGTGAGCACCGCACCCGTGCGCCGGGCCTCGCCCGGCCCGATACCGTGCACCGATCGGAACGCCCGGGCGAACGCCTCGCCCGAGCCGTACCCGTACCGGACCGCGATATCGAGCAGCGTCAGGTCCCGGGCCAGCACCTCGGCCCCGGCGAGCGTCATGCGTCGCCGACGCACGTAGACCGGGAGCGGTATCCCGGCGAGCGCGGAGAACAACCGCCGGAAGTGGTACTCCGACACCGCGGCGATCCGGGCCACCTCGGCCATGTCGAGCTCCCCGTCGAGGCAGGCCTCCAGGTGGTCCAGCGCCTGATTCAGCCGCTCCAGCACGCGTGTCCGTCCTTCCTTCTTGCGTCCCCGGCAGGAACGCTCGCCCTGCCGAACAGCCGCACGCAGCCGCACCCAGCCGCAGGAGCCACAGCGGCCGACACCCGAACCCGAAGCCGGAGCCGCTCGCCGCGCGCGGCGCCTTGGCGGCGGTCATCGGCGCTGCGGTCCCGGGCGCCGACCGGGCCATCGACCGGCCCCCGGGGCGGCGACGCGAGCGGTCGACCGAGAGGTCCGGCTCCGGCGGCCCGACCGCGCGGCATCAGGCCGCCTTGCTGGAGTAGAGAAGACCTGATCGCGCCCCACCCGACGAAACCAGTGCGGGAATTGTCGGGCAGGAAGCCCAGGCGTGACCTGAGGCTTACGCCATGAACGATGTTAAGGGGTTCTGCGATCCGCGGTTCGAAGCAGTCCGGGCGGCCCTCGCAGCTTTGCTCCGCCAGGACGACGTGGGCGCCTCAGCGGCCGTCTACATCGGCGGCGAGCCAGTGGTCGACATGTGGGGCGGGTACGCCGATGCAGACCGTTCCGTCAGCTGGGAGCGCGACACCATCGTCGGCGTGAACTCGACCAGTAAGAACATGACCGCCCTGTGCGCGCTGATCCTGGCCGACCGGGGCGAGCTCGACCTGTCTGCGCCGGTCGCCGCCTACTGGCCCGAGTTCGCCGCGGCCGGCAAGCAGAACGTGCTGGTGCGGCACGTGCTGTCCCACACCGCAGGGCTGCCGGACCTGTCCGGGCCGAGGGCGGTCGAGGAGCTGTACGACTGGGAGAGCGTGACGGCGGCACTGGCCGCGCAAGCGCCCGAATGGGAGCCGGGAACCGCCGCCGGCTATCACGCCCTCACCTTCGGGTTCCTCGTGGGTGAGATCGTCCGCCGCATAACCGGCCGCAGTCTCGGCGAGTTCTTCGCCGAAGAGGTGGCCGGGCCGCTGGGCGCGGACTTCCACATCGGGCTCTCCACCGAACATGACCACCGCGTCGCACCGCTCATCCCCCCGCCGTCACTGACCGACGAGTACGCTGCCAGCGCACCGCCCGGACCGGATGGCACCCGCCGGGACAACGCTTGTGTGGCGATCCGGGTCAAGGACGCCAACTCCGTGGCGTGGCGCCGTGCGCAGATCCCTGCGGTCAATGGCTTCGGTAACGCCCGCTCCGTCGCGCTGGCTCAGTCGGTACTGGCGAACCGGGGTTCGGCCGGCGGGGTGCGGCTGCTGTCCCCCCGGGGTTGCGAGCCCGCGCGGCAGGAGGTGTTCCGCGGCGAGGACCGGGTGCTGGGGGCACCGATGTGCTGGACGGCGGGTTTCGGCAAGTTCGGCAACACCTTCGGCTGGGGCGGCTGGGGCGGCTCGCTGGTGGCGAGCGATCCCGACTCGCGTATGACGGTGGCCTATGTCATGAACCAGATGATCGACCGGGACCAGCAGGAGGACAACCGCGGGATGGAGATCATCATGGCCGCCTACAGCGGACTGCACTGACAGGCCACGGGCGGTCCGGACCCGCGCAGGCCGCCCGCCAGGTCACCCGTGGAAACGCACCCTGATCAGGTAGCAGTCGTCGGGAAGACCGAGCAGGTACTCGTCGGCGAACTCGACGTACGAGTCCCCGTAGGTTTCCGGCCGTTCGGTGAAGACGTCCGCGCCGGCCTCGAGCCACTGCCCGTCCAGGGTGAGGAGGTGGTCCGTCGTGTTCACCAGGGAGCGCGCCCGGCGGACATGGGCATCCTCCGGATCCGCGAACTGCGCGACCGGATCCCACATTCCAGCAGCGAGGGCGAGGACGTGAGGCTGGCCCTCGACGGCCCGGATGACTTCCTGTTCCTCGAACCGTCCACGGAAACGGGCGTCCGGGCCCGGCCCGTGTGCGGCGTTGAATTCCCGACGGAGTTCCTCCATCGTGCGTGCTGGAGGGAAGGCCCGGGCGAACTCGTGCCATGTCCTCCACTCGTCCCGTGCCTTCGCCGCCGCCAGGCCGCGACGTGTGTCGAGGTCGAGCAGCCGCCGCGGCCCTCCGTCGCAGAGCGACGGAGGAAGCGGCTGGCGGCGGGAGTGAGCGGGTGCGTTGTCCTCGACCCGGATCAGGCGGGGGTCGGTCTCCGCCCCGGGCCGGACCGCGAACGGCTTACCGCGGCCGAGGCCCCACGCGTCCCACTGCCCCTGCCAGGGGTCGTGGTCCCCGTTCATGTCGAACGGGGCCATCGCTCGCGCGACCTCGTCGTGGATCGCTTCCACGTCCGTGGGCGGGAGGCAGACCGTGATCACCTCGTGGGCCATTCAGAACTCTTTCTCGGACGGGCAGGCCCGATGGGGACACCGGGCCCGCCCAGCCGGCTGGAGCCGGCTCGCCTACTCCTCTCCCGGCCGCAGTGCACAGTGCTTCTCCAGCTCCGCGGCCGCCCACTTGATCGACGGCAGCGGATCGTCGTGCAGATGGCGCAGGGCGGGCAGCACGGCCCGCACCGCGGCCCGGTTCTCCGCGCTGTCACAGTCGGCGATGTCCGCGATGAGCAGCAGCAGGGTGGGACGGGCCCGGTTGTCGGGGTCGGTCATCAGCTCCGCCAGGAACGGCACCGCGGGTGCCGCCGCGGTCAGCCCCGAGCTCTTGGAGACCAACAGCCGGTAGAGGTCGTGGACCGCGTCCATGGCGGTCTTCTTGTGGTCGGACGCCACCTTGCCGATCAGGCCGGGCACCGCGTGGGCAGGACCGCGTGCGGACCAGTACGAACCCCAGTCCACGTCGTCCAGACGCAGCTGGAGTTCGCGGTGCGGCCAGAGCCTTGCCGTATCGAGGCGCAGCGCCACCGGGCGGCCGGACTGTCCGGTGACGTAGAGCGTGCCGTCGCTCTCCAGGACCATGTCCGTGATACCGGTGCCGAGCGGGAGCCGGGCCACGGCGCCGGAGCCCAGGTCCCAGATGCGGACCAGCCCGTCCGCCCAGGCACAGGCCACGGCGGGGCCGGTGGCCAGGCATGAGGCCGTGAGCGCGGTGACCGCGGTGCGCCGTCGGTCGAACGGGAGCGGCCGCGGGTCGCGGTCCGTGCGCCAGTAGCGCAGCACACCGTGGGCGTCGCCGCTGACCACGGCCCGGTGGGCGTCGTCGGGCCGGACGCAGGCGAGGGCGGTCACCGGGGCACGGTGCAGCGGCTTGCTGACGGCTGCGGAGGGCCCGTCTGCGACCACCTCGGCGGTGGACTCCCACACGTGGACGCGGCCTTCGGCGTCGCCCGCGGCGGCCAGGGTGCCGTCCTCGTCGAGGGCGGTGGCAGTGGTGGTGGCGGTGCGGTCAGGCAGGGCGTGGAGCGCGGCGGGGGCGGTGGCGGCGGCCGGGGAGATGCCGGTGGATTCCACCCGCCAGCGCCCGCGGTCGTCGGTGTCGCCGTCTGCGAGCGCGAACGGCCCGAGCACCTCCAGGGGTTCGGGGACCTCGCTGGGCGGGTTGACGTCCTCCTCGGTCCAGGCGATCCCCAGCGTCTCGACGACCTGGAGCAGCGCCTCGCGGGTCCGGCCGTGGATCACCAGCGCGAAGCCGGCGCCCGGTCCGCGGCCGTGGGCGATGAGCGCGTCCGGCCCGCCGTACATCAGCGCGTCGCAGCCCAGCTCCTGCCACGGCAGCAGTCCCAGCTCCCGGTAGGAGGCCGTCAACCGTTCCACGACCGCCGGTGCGGCCTCGACGTCGGCGCGGCGCACCTTGAGGGTCCAGCCGTAGGTGCCGGGCAGCCGTTCCAGGGCCAGTTGGAGGAAGAACTCCGACAGCGACCGGCTCTGCAGCTGCCAGCCGCCGCCCGTGCTGACCAGCACCCGGGGATCGGGGTGGGCGGCTTCGGCGGCGAGGTAGCCCCACTGGTTGCAGTACTGGTACTCGGACATGAAGACGCATATCCGCCGGTCGGGGGCGTCCGGCGGCAGCAACGGGCTGTCCTTGGGCAGCCCGTCGGCCCGCGCCGGGTCCAAGATCGTGTCGTCCTCGGCGTCTTCGTCGTAGGCGTCTTCGTAGGGGTCCTCGGCGGAGTCCCGCTCGCCGTACTCGTCGACCCAGATGCTCGGCGGCCACTGGGTGTGCGTCCAGTACAGCCGTGGCCGGAACGAGAAGGAGTTGACGGGGGAGTCCCACCATTCGGCGAGCGCCGCGGGGATGGGCAGGCTCTCGTCGATGCCGTAGCCGGAGTTCTCCCCGCCCCACCGGGAAGCGACCGGCTCGCCTCCCGGGTCCTCGTACCCCCACTCGCGCTGTACTGCGTCGAGCAGCTCCCATCGGGGGCGACCCTGTTGCTGCCGGAGGCGCTCCGCGAACTGTCCGTAGTCGATGATCTGTGCCACGCGGGCATCGTACGGGTGTTCCGGTGGGGCGGGCGCTCGTGAACGCCCGGGCGCCGCTGGCGACGGAGGCCGTGTGATCGGTGCGGGACGCGGCCTTCGCCGCTCGGGGGCCGCGCCCTGCTGCGGTTGCGTGTGGAGACGCCGGTGCCGAACCCGGCGCGTTGCGCGACGAGGTCGACCGGCCAGTCGGGGGTCTCCGGGTAGTGGCGTGCCAGGTCGACACGCTGGCGGATCAGCCATCGGCCGGGGGATGGCGCCGGTCTCGTCGCGGAAGCGGCGCGTGAAGATGGCAAGGGGCGCTGGACGTACGGGGCCTGCCCGCCGTCGCGCCAGGGTGGCGCCACGCACAACCGGGCGACGTCGTTGCGATCCCGCTGGCGTGGTCGCGGCGGACGAGGCGCAGGCAGAGATCGAGCCCGGCGGCGACGCCGGAGGAGGTGAGGACGTCACCGTCGTCGACGAACAGCACGTCGGGGTCGCTGCGGGTGGTGGCCAGGGCGTCGGGCGGCGAGGCGGGCAGGCGGCCCTCTTCGCGGATGGGGCCGAGTGCGGGGGAGGGCGGGAGGACGCCGGTGTCGACTCCGGCCAGCAACTCGGAGCGGTCGTCCCCCACATAGGCACGCCGGTTCTGGGGGGAACATGTCCCAGCGGGCGTTCACGACCGGACGGTACTCCTGGGTGGCCCGGGGATACCGCGGCCAGGCAAAGACCCGCGCAGTAGGGATCGTCCCTGGACGAGGCACCTAGTGCTGTGACCGGAAAGGTTCACCGCCTCGCGACGCCCGGCACGGCACCTCGCCGCGTTGTCGGACCGCGCAAGTACGTCCAGTACGAGCCGCGGCCCTCCGCCTTGCGATGCACCGCACCGGACGCCGCGAGCCGGCAAACCTTTCCGGCCACAGCACTAGACCGTCTCTTCGGATCACGGACCGGCATACTGGGCGTCATCCAACGGCTGGAAGCAGACATCGTGCAATTCGACATATTTCGCATCGGCGCATGCCTCGCGACTGCCACCGTGACGGCATTCGCCCCGTCCGCTTGCGGGACAGCCGAACCTGCCCCCACTCCGAAGGCCGTCACTCATGCCGAACTGGTCGGCCGGTGGGACGGGGAGGGGGAATGCGGATCGCCGATCATCCGGCTACGCGACGACTACACCTTCTCCAGCAAGGACTTCCCGGTCCAGTGGGACGGTCCCGGGCCGGACTCGCAGGTGACACGTCGTTCAAGCGACGGGAAATGGCACGGGGTCAACAACGACCCGGGCCTGAGGCCTTATCTCGTGCTCAGTTTCAAGAATCACAACGACCACCAATTTCTGGCGTTCTACCTTGAGCACGGAAAGCTGTGGATGGACGGGACTGTCCACGCCGACGGCGGGGACCCCTATCCCTACACCTGCCACTACCAACGCACTTCCGCCGACCCTGAGGCGGATGACCGGTGACCGACACCCCGCCCAAGACCGGGAGGACACCGTGGGCCGACGTCACCCGAGCAGTTGACCGAGATCACCGCCTCGGCACTCGGGCCAGGTGAGCAGCCGCGGCTGCGGCTCCGCGGCATCGACGCCGCCGTACTCGCCGTGTCCCACGGGGCGCGCGCCTCTTCCCGGAGCGCGGTGACGGAAGCGCCGGGCAGGGCCTCGGGCAGACTTCCACGAAGGCCTGCACCACACCGAAGTCGTACAGGGCGCCGCTCCGGGCCGCGCGGGGAGGCACCTGCGTAGTGCCCCCCCTGTTCTCGGCCATCGCGCGGCTGCCACGCGCCGATGCCCGGGCAGATGCGTGGGCAGGCGGTGATGCCGACACGGATTTCCGCGTCTACGACCACATGGTCGAGCTGGCGCCGGGCCGTCGCGACCTGGTGCTCTTCCTGGACTGGCACGGCGACGGGCACGACTTCCAGCGCCACGACTACACCGCTCTCTCCGACCGTGCATTGCTGCCTTCGGTCAGTCGCCGGTGCTGGGCCGGTTGTTCTGGCCGTGGGCCAGGACTGTCCCTCTCGGATGCCCACTGCGGCGGCGGGTGCCCGCCGCCACGGACACGTCGAGGCGTTCGACGTGCCGAGCTCGTGCGCCAGCTCGAGGAGGTGGGCCAGGTCATCGACCGCGAGGACCTGGCCCACCTCTCGTCGTACCCGACCGAGCACATCCGCCGCTTCGGCCAGTGCCCCACCCACGAACTCGGCCTTGAGCCCGAGGCCTACGACCCGCACCCGGACGTCGCCTTCAGCAGGCTCCGCGGCGACGATTCGCCCGCCTGGACGGCTACGGCCAAGCGGCCTCAAGGCGAAGCTGGGGCGACAGCCTGCCCGAGAACTCACGGGGGACCAGCGAATGGGGCATCCCGTGGAGCTGGCCTGCGCGGACCTATTTGGATTCGACCCGTCCGAACGGGTTGGGGCCGGTCGTCACCGCGTCGCGGGCTGCCTGCCATGCGGAGTCCCCGGGGTAGAGCTGGCTGCGCAGGTAGGCCCAGGCGAGCGTGGCGAGGGCGGCGACCCGCTCGGGGTTCTCATCCGTGGTTTCGGCGACGTCGTATCCGGAGACCCCTCCGAGCCCGTGCCCCGCGTCGAACAGGGTGAGCAGGGACTTGGGGCCCGGGGAGAGGACGTAGGGGTCGGTGTGCCAGTCCGGGCCGTTGACCGTGAGGAAGGCGGAGTCGTCCTTGTCTCCGGCGACCACGAGCGCGGGCGTCGTCATCGTGGAGAAGTCGGTGGTCAGGAAGAAGGAGTAGTTCTCGACGGTGAACTCGGTGAGGGCGTCGCCGCCCCGGCCGGGCGCGGCGAGCAAGACGCCCGCCTTGATCCTGGGATCGGCCAGGTTCACGGTCGTTCCGTCGTGGGGATCGGTGAGCCGGGCGCCGAGCAGCAGGCTCGCGGTGTGCCCGCCCATGGAGTGCCCGGCGACGGCGACCCGGCTCCGGTCGAGGCGGCCGGCGAGCTGGGGGACGGCATCCTCGATCTCGTCGAGCCGGTCGAGGATGCGCGTCATGTCCTCGGCCCGGGTGCGCCAGTGTGCGACGGCCCCGGGGGCGTCGGGTTCCAGGCTCAGCGTCCTGGAGTCCAGGTGGGTGGGCTGGATCACGGCGAAGCCGCGCGCGGCCCAGAAGTTCGCGAGCGGGGCGTAGCCGTTCAGCGAGGAGAGGTTGTGGGAGAAGCCGAGACCGTGCGAGAGGAGGATGACGGGCAGCTCGCTCCCGGTCATCGGCGCGGAGATACGCATCTGGAGGTCGACGGCGCGGCCGGGGGCCGGCAGCACCACCGGGCTGACCGAAAGGACAGGGGTGGGCGGGTGGAGGGTGTCGGTGGTGTAAGCAGATTCGCTCATGAGGGGTACGCCCTTCGGTGGCCCCCGCCGTCGTCTGCGTACGGCGGCGTCGGGTATGGCGGAGTGCCCGCAGTCAGTTAACCTGAAAGCGGATCGTTGTTCCATTTAAAATATGGAACGCTGATCCGCTTCGTCAACCGTCGCAGGAAGGAGAGCGTGGTGCCCGCAGCAGGCCCGGCCAAAGGAGCGTCCGCCCGCAGCAAGCGAGCAGACGCGGTACGCAACCAGCAGACGCTGCTCGACGCCGCCGCGGAGGTGTTCGTGACCTCGGGGATCGACGCACCGATCCGCCAGATCGCCGCCCGGGCGGGTGTCGGGCTGGGGACGCTCTACCGCCACTTCCCCACCCGGGCGGACCTGGTCACCGCCGTCTACCACCATCAGATCGAGGCCTGCGCCGAAGCGGGCCCGAAGCTGCTGGCCGATGCCACCTCCCCGTTCGACGCGCTGCGCCAGTGGGTCGACCTCTTCACGGACTTCCTGGTCACCAAGCACGGACTCGCCGACGCCCTCCAGTCCGACAGCGGCCGCTTCGCCACGCTGCACACCCAGTTCCTGGACCGGCTGATGCCCGTCTGCGCCCAGCTGCTCGACGCAGCCGTCGCCGCCGACGAGATCAGGTCCGGCATACAGCCTTACGAACTCATGCGCGGCATCGGCAACCTCTGCATCGGACGCGACAGCGACCCCCGCTACGATCCTCGAAGGCTGATCGAACTGCTCCTTCAAGGGTTGCGGCTCTCGTAGAGAGAACTGGTTCTGCGAACGAATCCGGCAACAGCATCTCCGAGACGGACCAGGCGGATCTGGAGGAGACCTACGCGGCCCTGGTGGCCGGTCTCTCCCCCTTGGAGCTGGCCCATCTGCCGACCTGCGCCCGCCGCCTGGCGGCCGGCGGCCCGACTCCCCGGACCTGCGCCGCATGCACGTCGGGCGCTACCGGGTCATGTACGAGATCACCGAGGCCACCCGTCACCATCTTGGTCAGCCATGCAGGCCGCCCCGGTTGAGGGCCGACGTCGGCCCGGCATGTCGCCGTCCCCCGTCGGGCGGCCGGCATGCCGCCCGGGGCTGCGGCTGAATGCGCGCGCTGGTTCGACACGGGGCGCGGGACCTTCGGCTGGGTGAGGGTGGGCCCGGCGAGCCAGGCGGGGGAACCATCCCGGGCGCGGCGGCGGTCGCTGTCCCCAGCGTGGCGGCATCGCGCGCTCCCGGCCAGACGCCCTGGAGCACCCGGGCTGTGGGACGGCATGCCCCCTACGAGGAGGGGCAGGCGCGTTGTGTGAGCAGAGAGGGGCACTGTCAGGAGGAGTGATGGACGGCCCTGAGCGCAGACACCGTGAATTCGCGGGCGGCAACGTGGCGGCGGCCCTCGCCCGTGAGGAACTCCGCCAGTTCATGGGCGACGCTCTGGTCTGCGGACACCTCGTGCCAGCTGCCCTGTGGGACGCGGCGCTGCTGGTGACCAGCGAGCTGGTCACCAACGCCGTTCGACACACCCCTGGCCCCTGCTCGCTCGACGCCTCCTGGTCGCAGGACGGTATCGACATCTCCGTCACCGATCCCAGCCCCGAAGCACCCCACTCGCGGCCGACCGCCCTGATGGAGGGCACCGGCGGCTATGGATGGCCGCTCATCCACCGGCTGGCCTCAGAGGTGGACATCCACTCCACTCCCCGGGGCGGCAAGACCATCCACGTCCACCTCCCTGGCCCCGCATAAGGGCAGGACGCAGGGCCTGCCTTAGATGGGCTCGATGGTTTCGGGCGTCACTTGCGGCCCGGTGGGCGTTGTCCGTGGCTGCGCCCAGCTGCCGTGCACGGGCCCGCCGGCTCGCTTCGGTCCGAACGCGGTCTCGGCGGGGTCAGCGGGCGAGGGAGACGGCGAAGGGCTCGAAGCCGCGGCGGCGCAGGACGGGGGGCACCACCAGGATCATGGCCTCGGTGGCGCGGGCTGTGGTGATGTCGCCGAGGTCCTCGATCCATGCGGGCTGCCAGCCCAGGTCGCGGAGCAGGCCGGTGACGGTCTTCTTCGCGTGCTCGTCGTTGCCCGAGAGATAGGCGGTCGGTGGGGTGGCCAGGGTTTCGGGAGCGGTCATGACCATGAACAGCATGGTGTTGAGGGTCTTGACCACATGGGTGTCGGGGAGGGCGGCCTGGAGCTTCTCGGCGAGGCTGCTGCCGGGATAGCACAGGGCGCCGGGCAGGCCGTCTGCGGCGTCGAGGGTGGCGTTGGAGACGTCGACGAGGATCTTTCCGGCGAGTTCGGTTCGCAGGCTGGCCAGGCGGTCAAGGGCGCTGTCGCCGGGCGTCGCGTTGATCACGATCTCCGCGGTGCGGGCGGTGGTGCGCTGGTCGGCGAAGGAGACGCGGGGGCCCGTGCCTCCGGTAGCCGCTGTGGTGTCTTCCGTCGGGCTCCGGCGGCCGAGGATGACGTGGTGTCCGGCCTCGGAGAGCTTCCTGGCGAGGTTGGTGCCGACGCGGCCGGCGCCCAGGATGCCGATCGTTGTCATGCGGTGATGCTCCTTGCGGTCGGGGTGGGTAAGAGCGGAGATGGCGGGGATGTCCGGTCAGGCGATCGGCGAGAGGACCTTGAGGGCGGCGCCGTGGATGCCGGGGGCCGCGGCCAGGAAGTCGCGGCTGCCGGTGTTCCAGGGTTCGCCCGCCAGGTCGGTGACAGTGCCTCCGGCCTCGGAGACCAGCAGGGCGCCGGCGACCAGGCCGGAGCGGACGTCGGAGAACTGCCAGAAGGCGTCCATGCGTCCAGCGGCGACGTGGATGAGCTGCATCGTGGCGGGCACGGACACGCGCACGACCAGGCCGTTGACGAGCATGGCGGTGACGGAGTCCCCGATCCGCTGGAAGGTGCGCTCGTCCTCGCCGGGCTTGGCCTGGCCGGTGCCGATGAGCGCGGCGCCCAGGTCGGTCTTGGCGGACACCTTCAGGGGCCGGTCGTTGAGACGGGCACCGCCGCCGGCGACGGCGGTGTAGGTGTCGCCGGTCAGCGGCAGGTGGACGACGGTGAGTACCGGCTGGTTGTCGCGGACCAGGGTGGCGGTGACGGCCCAGTCCTCCATGCCGTGGACGTGGTTGATGTTGCCCTCGGCCGGGTCGACGACCCACCACTCCCCGGGCGGGAGCGCGCCGCCGGCCAGCTCGTCCTCGGCCCACAGCGACCCCGGTCGGGCCCGCAGCAGCGGTTCCCGCAGCACGTCCAGCACCGCGTCGTCGTTGGCGTGGATCTCGGCGACGACCTCGTCCAGACTCACGCCCCGGGCCTGCGTGGTGTAGCGGTCGCGCAGCGTGGCGCCGGCGGCCTCCACCGCAGCGGTCACGTCGGACAGGAGCGTCGTACCGGCGTCGAAAGGCATGGCTGTGCTCATGGTGGGCTCCTTGGGATCGGTCGAAGCGGGGCGGCTACCTCGCCCCCGCACTCCGAAGGTAGGCCGCCCGGCCATTAACAACAAGTGCATGCTTGTCACTTGTAGAGTTACTCCCATGCAACTGGATCTGAACCTGCTCACCGCGCTGGACGCCCTGCTGGAAGAGGGCAGTGTCACCGGCGCGGCAGCACGCCTCCACGTCACCGCACCGGCGATGAGCCGCTCCCTGGGCCGCATCCGCAAGGCCACCGGCGACCAGATCCTGGTCCGCACCGGCCGCAGCATGGTCCCCACCACCCGCGCGCTGGCCATGCGCGCCCAGGTCCACGCCCTCGTGCAGCAGGCCCACCAACTTCTCTCCGCGCAGCAGGAACTCGACCTGGCAACTCTGGACCGGGTGTTCACCGTGCGCTGGCACGACGCCCTGACCGCAGCCTGCGGCGCCGCCTTGACCACGGCCGTCCACCATCAGGCCCCCGGCGTCCGGCTGCGCCTGTCCGCCGAACCCGGTTCTGACGACGCCGAGCTGCGCCGGGGCGAGGTCGACCTCGAATCAAGCTCCAGTGCTCCGACGCTCCCCGACATCCGCCACCGCCTCGTCGGCAGCGACCGGCTGGTCGTCGCCGTCCGCCCGGGCCACCCGCTCACCGAAGGCCCGCCGAGCCTCAAGCGGTACGCAGCCGCCGAACACCTCACCGTCTCGCGGCGCGGAAGCCTGCGCGACCCGATCGACGACGCCCTGACCTCACGCGGCCTCGAACGACACGTCGTCGCCGCCGGGCCCACCACCGCCTTCGCCCTGCAACTCGCCCTCGACACCGACCTGGTCGTCACCCTCCCCGACGCGGTCACCCGCACGGCCCGGGAACGACTCGGCCTGGCCACGCTGCCGCCGCCACTCCCGCTGCCCGACGTCCCCCTGTACCTGCTGTGGCACCAGCGCTACGACGACGACCACGCCCACACCTGGCTGCGAGACCTGGCCACCGAAACCGTCCAGGCACTCTTCACACCACCGACCCCGCCTGTCGAGTACGGGTGAACACCGCGTTGTGCTGAATGCCCGTACCGCCTTCGCCGCGGCCGGCCAGAACCGCTCCTGGTCGATCCCGGGCCGTCGCCGTTCCGGGGAACGGGAACGCCCAGCCGACGGTCGCGGCCTCAGCCCCGGCTCTTCGGCAGGTCTGCCGGTGCGACTTGGCTCGGGGCAGAGGAGGGGGCCCGTGCCAGTCCAGACACAGGACGGTGGCGTCGTCCTTCGGCGGGCGGCCGCCGTAGACGGCGGTGACCGCGCCGACCAGGGTGCGCACGACGTCGCGGGGATGCTCGGCTTCCGTCTTGCGCAGGAGGGCCGGCAGGTCGACTGCCGCGGCGTTGCGTTCCTGCATCCCGTCGGTGTGCAGCAGGAGGCGGTCGCCGGGGCGCAGGTCGAGGTCTTGGACCTGGTAGGCGCCTTGCGCGGGGATCCCGAAGGGCATGTTCACGGCCAGTTGCAGTTCGGTGACCGCGCCGTCGCGCAGGAGGTAGGGCCAGGGGTGGCCGGCGTTGACGAGTTGGGTGCTGGTTCCGTCCAGGGCGATGCGCAGGAGTTGTCCGGTGGCGATGCTGTGGTGGCCGTGGTCGAGGAGGGCTCGGTGGGTCTGGCGTGCTTGCTCCGCGAGGCTTTCTCCGGCGCGGCGGGCGCCGCGGGAGGCGTTGACCAGGAGGGTGGCCATCAGGGAGGCGCTGACATCGTGGCCCATGGCGTCGGTGATCGACAGGTGCAGGGTGTGGGTGTCGAGGCTGTAGTCGTAGGTGTCGCCGGCGATGTCGGAGGCCGGGACCAGAGCGCCGGCCAGGGTGAACTCGGGGGCCTGGCAGCAGAAGGCCGAGGGCAGGAGCTGGCGCTGGATCTCCGCGGAGAGGCTGACCGGGCCGGTGCGGTTGCCCCAGTGGTAGAGGTCGGTGAAGCGGCGGTCGGTGACGATGATGTACGCCAGCGCGTGCGCGGCCTCCTGGATCTCAGCGCGTACCTCCGGGGTGGCTCGGGTGAGGAACAGTTCCAGGACGCCGATCGTGTCGCCGCGGTTGGTGACCGGGGCCAACACCCGCTGCCCGTCCTGGCCGTCGTCGGCCACCACCATCTCCTGGCTGCGCAGCACGCCGTCGTAGACGCTGCTGCCCGCCAGCGGGACCTGCTCGGCAGGCTGCCGCCCCGGCTCGGCCGCCGTGTCGTGAACCCGCAGCAGGCGCCGGCCGACGACGTCGACGAACAGGAACGACACGTACCGGGCATCGAACCGGTCCCGCACACTGCGCGCCACCACATCCAGCGAGCGCACCGGCGCGGCGCTCTCAGCTGCAGCCAGCACCTCGCCCAGCCCGAGCCGATCACGGGGCACAGCAGCCTGCCGGAACACGGACTCGCTTCCCTGCCGGACAGCCCTGGGCCAGGCGCGGACGGTCAGCACGTGCTGCACCCCGCTGAGGTGCAGCAGGCGCGCGACCGGTCGGCTGAGGGCTGTCAGCACCAGCGATTTCCCGACCTCCAGGGCCAGCCGGTTCAGGTCGAGCAGAATGTGCAGACCCGTGGTGTCGCAGAAGGTGACGCCGGACAGGTCCACGTCGAGGCCGTCGTGGCTGGATTCCAGAGCCGCGACGAGCTCCCCGCGCAGTCCATCGCCATCGTCCATGTCGATCTCGCCGCGCACGCGGGCCAGCACCCGCTGGGGCCCGGGCGCGAAGGCCACACCGACGACGGAAGGATGCACGGTACCGCTGTGCTCCGCCGCAGTGACGGGCAGTCCGTCGGGAAGAGAGGTCATGGCCTGCTCCCTTCAAACCCCGATACCTCAAGAACGAGGCTCGGCAGGGGGCGGCGGCACGGTAGGCCCGAGCCCCGCACCGATGTGCGGGTCAGCCGTGTGGTTCGCGCTCACGGTAGTCACCGTTCGTGGAAGCGCGGCCCCTCGCCCTGGGCTGCGGGCCGAGGTCGACCAGCAAGTGCAGGAGATTCGCGATCTCGTGGTGACCCTCGGCCGGATGGCGGAAGACGGTCCCGGGCGTGACGTGGTAGTGATTGCGGCGGCCGTGGCGTACCCGGGTGAGGTACCCGCCGTTCTCCAGATCACCGACGATGGCCCCGGCCGCCCGCTCCGTGAGCCCGCACCCTGCGGCCAGGTCACGCAGCCGGACCTCCGGATCACGAAGGATCATGGCGAGGATCCGGGCGTGGTTCGTGACGAACGTCCAGCTGGTCCGAGGCTCGACCTGCTCCATGTCCGAAATTATACGACTTGTGATTCCGGTTTCGCCAGACCGGAACCCGCAATCCTGCGACGCCACCTCGACAGGGCGCCGCGTCCGTCGCCACACCGCGCAGAAGGGCAGCACCCCACCTTTGACGGGACCGGAACTACGAAGTCCTGTCGACCTCACGAAAACCCTGCGCGCCCGTGTCGAGCGGGCAGGGGGCCCGCAGCCCGAAGGGCACCGGCGGGACGGCCAGCACGAAGAGGCGTGCCACCCACACTTCCGACTTCCAGTCGCTCCGGTCCCTGACCAAGGCGGAGCTGCCACGAGAAGGCGACCAAGGCCGCCCGGAGATCCGTCCGGCGGCCGCGAAGCGGGGTAGGGCCCTGCCCGGCGCACCCGCGTGCGGTTGCGGTGGCTCGGCATGCTCGGGTGGACCGCATTCGACCCGTACGGGCGCGACGGGCTCGCCACAGGCGCCCGGCCCCCGCATCGTGGGGGCATGGTGCGTGCTTCCGGCCCAGCCCACCAGCGGCTGGAAGGCCTGGCGCGAACGGTGGCCCTGGTCGGTGGGCTGGTGGCCATCCTCGGGACGGTCCTCGGAGCCGTCGTGGCCTGGCCGGACGATTGGTGGCCACGCCGCCTTCCCGAACCGAAGCTCTACATGAAGGACGTGGAGTACGGCAGCAGCTTCGGCGTCCCTGTCGCCGCCGACGCACTCAACCACCCGCCGCCCGACGTGCGATTCGCTTGCGCGGACCGCACGAGCGCATGGCTCCGCTCCCTTGGCGGGGTCCCGTACTGGGTGTCCGTCGAGTTCGTGCTGACTACCGAGCGCCCCGAGTCGGTCGTCGTCCTCGGCCTGACGCCGCACGTCCGCAGAATCACGAGCCCGCCCCTACGGACGGACGTGCAGGGCTGCGGCGTGCCGACCGCGTTGATCCAGGAGCGTTCCGCGGAATTCGTCGTGGACTCCCAGCCGCCCAAGCTCGAGATGACTGACGAGAGAGGCCGATCCGTCGACCGTATGGGGCTGAACCTGGGCAAGGGCGAAGCGGCCGACTTCAAGCTCGAGGCCTACGCCGAGCAGACCGGCGGGGTGTAGGAGTGGACCGTCGACCTCGTTGATGCCGCTGCCGTCTGCGACCTGCCACATCTCCTGAGCCTTCATGGCCGCGAGGTAGTCCGGCGGGTCGGTGTCGGCTGCCGCCGGCATCACCGTGCCCGCACTGACCGCCACGGCTGCAACGATGACACTCGCTACCCTCCGCCATGACCCATGCCGATGTATAACGCCCCGCAATTTCGCCCCTCTTGTGTCCATGCGCTGCAAACCTGCGCAGACCCACCCCATCACACTGCCCAGCCAGGGGGGGGACCTGTCCTTCTGTAAGAAGCCGTATTCATACCGATCATCGAGTGTGGTGATCGAACGGGTTTCCTGATCGGGTGATCTCGGGATGGTCAGCGCATGAGGGCAGGGCCTCTTGGCAGCTCGGAGGTGTTAAGTCCAACCGAGTGCCCAGGAGACCCTGCTGTACAGGTGCACGCGCTCCTGGCTGTGTCGTTCAACTTGCCAGCCGTGTCGTGCGATTGCCTCGCCCATGTGTACGGGAAAGCGGCGGACCAGCCGACTGTCAGCGGGTGTACCCGTCCGACATGACGGACATGGAATGGGCGGCGGTGCGGTCGCAGCTGCCGGTGCCAGCCTGCTGGGCGGTAAGCCGAGGGCCACTGCCACCGGCCGATGATTCGGCGCCCTTCGCTAGCACGGGCCGGAGCTGTTTGCGGTAGACCGCGTCCGTGGTGGCCTGACTGCTGTGGGCGACCACGGACGCTGACCCGTCAGTCATCCTGCTTGCGCCTGCCTCCGATTTGGTACGGCCGCATCATCTCGTTGTCCTCGTGCTCGACGATGTGGCAGTGCCAGACGAAGCGGCCAGGGTGGTCGAACCGGGCCTTCACCCGGGTGATTTCTCCTGGATAGGCGATCACGGTGTCTTTGAAGCCGCGTTCCCAACTCTCTGGCGGAATGGGTGACCCGTTGAACGGTTGCCGGTCCACCACCTCGAACGCCACCTCGTGGATGTGGATCGGGTGGGCGTCCACAGTGAAGTTGTGCAGCTCCCATGTTTCGGTCGCGTTCAGCCTTGGGTTCTCCGTGACCGGGTCGGCCCAGGCGAGTGCCACCGGATTGCCGGCCGCGTCGAGCGTCCCGAGCAAGTTCTGGACAGGTGTTCCCGGTGGCACCAGGGGGCTGCTGGAATTCGCCTCGGTGAGAGAGAGCCGACGGGTCACGCTCGCCGAGCCGAGTGGCCTGATCTCGGGCAGCCTGAGCCGGTCCGGCGGGACGCTGGTGTCCTTGCTCGCCAGCGGGCCGATCACGAATTTCATCACCTGCCCAGTGGTGGCCGGATCTGCCACGGGGAAGGCCACGCCCGGTTCGCCCCGGCCGAAGGGTTCGTCCGCGCCCTCGTTGATGAGGTACAGCTCGGTCCCTTCCGGGATCCCGGTGAAGTCGACGATGACGTCGGCCCGCTCCGCGTTGGCCAACAGCAGCCGCTCCAGTTGCACCGGTGCGGGCAGGAACCCGCCTTCGTTGCCGATCTGCCAGAACGGTACGGCCGACTGAGCTGGCCGGGCTGTCGGGCTGTTCGCGATCTTCAGGATGAGGAACCGTGCATTGCATCCGTTGAGGAAGCGCAACCTGTAGCGACGCGGCTCGACTTCGAGCTTCGGCCATGTCCGGCCGTTGACCACCATGGTGTTGGCGAAGAATTCGGGGTTCCAGATGGGGGACACATCGGTGGTGGGAATGTACGGACCCGCGAACCCGTCGAAGAACTCCCTGCTCGTGGGGTAGAACAGCGAGCCGTCCGAGTTGAACGAGCGGTCCTGGATGGCCAGGGGGATCTCGTGGTACCGCGTGTCCGGCGGATCGCCGAAGGCGGGCGCCGGTCCGGGCAGCTTCCCCTTGGGCAGGTCGGACTCACCGCCGCGGAGCAGATAGAAGCCGGCGGGTCCGGCGTAGACGTTGAGCCGGGTCAGACCCAGGGTGTGGTCGTGGAACCAGAGGGTCGATGCCCGCTGGTCGTTGGCGTACTGGAAGGTCGCGGTACCCGGGTCCCACTTCAGGCGGTGCGCATCGGCGAACTTGTCCCGGAACTCGTTGTAGAACGAGCCCACGGTGGCGAATCCAGCAGGGATGTTGTTCGCGCGTGGCAGGTACCACGCTTCGGTGTAGCCGTCGCTCTCCTCGGTGGAATGCCCACCGTGCAGGTGAGTGACGATCGGTACGGGCCCCGTGTACGGACCTGGCGTCGAGGTGAACGTCGGCCGGGAATCACGCCCGCTCGTTCCGCCCGGCGGGTTCGCCCAGTGCAGGGTCGGGTCGACCGCCAGCAAGTGCGGGAGGAAACGGCCCTGGCTGTCGACGAGATCGTTCACCCAGGTCACCCGGACAGGCCGGTCGGTCTTGGCCTCGATGGTGAACGACGGGTAGTTGAACGTGCTGTCGTCCCCGAGCGAGCCGTATCCCCACACGGTGGTGGCGGGCAGAGTGGACGGCAGTACCTGCTGGCTGAATTGCCGGACCCCGATGACGTACGTGTCAAGGCCGTGGCGCTGCGCGTGTCGGGCCTTCGGCATCACCGGCGGGATCACCAGGTCGGTGACGTACTTCGGAATGGTCGTGGGGTCCAGGGTGGGGACCGGGAACGTGCCGACAGCCCCGGCCCCTGGGGCCGCCCCGGTCCCCTTCGGGAGTGCCACGGCTCCACTGGGTCCTGGAAGAACCAGTGACGCCCCGCCAGCGGCTCCGGCTACGAGCACGTCTCTTCGCGCGATCATTTCTCTCGCCTTCTGCAGCCCGAGGGCGCGGATCATTTCCGCACCAGATGTTATGGCTCACGCACAGTGAGTAATGGGACGGCGTCTGGCGTGTCGTCGGACCGGCGGTACCGGGCGGTGTGCGGGCTGTAGTCGGCGTGGTGACGGCCCGAATCCGCTACCGCGATTTTCGGACCTGGCATAGGGTAATGACGGATTGTGATCGCTGAATGCCGGTGGCATGCGGGATCCAGAGGACGGGGCGTGGCTGCTGAGCGCCGGGCGTTTCGTGAAGGGATCCGGCTGAAGGCCGGTGGGCTGTTCGCGGCGGGTGAGAAGACCGCGGTGATCGCGAAGGAATTGCGGGTGAGTGTGCGGTCGGTGGAACGCCAGCGGCGTGCCTGGCGCGAGGGCGGGCTGGGTCACCGCCTACGGCGCACCGGTCGCACCCTGGAGCCGGCCACCACTCCAGCCAGGAACCCGGACCAGATGTCCGCTGGTTCGAAGTCGTATCCCAACCGATCCGCCTGGTAGCTCGGTGGTGCAAACCGATCCGAGCACTTCCGGGAGGCCCTGTTGTCGTTGTTGTACTCGCCCGCGCCTGTCCAGTTCAACTCGGCCGCGGTGTGTGCGATTGTCTCGCACATGCGTACGGGAGCGCGGCTGGGCATCCGGAGCGGGTACGGCGGTATCCCTCGGATATGACGGACGCGGAGTGGACGGCCGTGCGCCCGCTGTTGCCGGTCCCGGTCTGGCTGGAGGGTCGGGGCGGGCAGCCCGAGGGCTACTGCCACCGTCAGATGCTGGACGCGATCCGCTACCTCGTCGCGGGCGGGATCTCCTGGCGGTCGATGCCGGTGGACTTCCCCGCCTGGGCCCGGGTCTATGCCTTCTTCCGCCGCTGGCGCGAGAACGAGCTGATCGCCGAGTTCCACGACCGGCTGCGGGAGAACGCTCGAAAGCGGGAAGGTCGCGAGGCGGAACCCAGCGCGGGGATCATCGACGCGCAGTCGGTGAAGGCGGCCGCCTCGGTGCCCGCCGCCTCACGCGGCTACGACGGAGGCAAGCAGGTCAACGGGCGGAAGCGCCACGTGATCACAGATTGTCTCGGTCTGATCCTGGTCGTCGCGGTGACCGCCGCGAACATTGGCGACCGCGAGGCAGCCCTCCCCCTGCTGGCCCGGCTGCGGAACCTGCACCGGGACATCACCCTGGTCTGGGCCGACGGCGGCTACACCGGCGGCCTGATCGACTGGTGCCGCGAGAAGCTCGCGCTCACCCTCGAGATCGTCAAACGTACCGACGACATGGAGGGGTTCGTGGTGCTACCGCGACGGTGGGTGGTGGAGAGAACGCTGAGCTGGTTGATGCATTCGAGGCGTCTGGCCAGGGACTACGAGACCCTGCCCGCGACCAGCGAGGCGATGATCCTGTTCTCGATGATCACGCGGATGGGGCGCGGGCTGGCCCGGCCACGAGCCGCCGTCCGGACTGAACATCCCCGATGCCTCCAGGAGCAGCCAGCCACGCTCGCCCAGGCGTTTCGCCTTCGAGCGCACCCCTTCGACCTTCGCCGGCACCGTCGCATCGATCCCCAGCGCCTCCGCGATGTCCTTGGCCCGCACCGGCTCCGGGCCCGGCCGGTCCTGGAGCACATTCAAGATCCGCTGATTGTCCGGCGAGAGGACCGACACCGACAGCCCCTCCCGCCACGCAGGCACCACGGCCCCCGGCACCGACGCGGCCATGGGCTCAGGGCCGGGCTCGTGCGGCGCGACCTTCTCCTCGCCGTCCTCGGTGACGACGGCGGTCTCGGACGCGGACACGGCCAGGGCATCAACGAGTTCCTCACGCGCGATCACCCGCCGCTCCAGCTCGACCTCGGCGGCCTCCAGCGCCGCAGCCGCCAACGCCGCGGCCTCCCGAAGCTCTTCGGCCCGCACACGAGCAGCCGCCTCGCGCTCCTCCAGCAAACCCAGAACCGACGCCACCGCGCGCACCTCGACGATCAGACGGAAACAGACACGGGATCTCTCCCTCATCCCACCGAAACCATTCCTGACCAGCGAAGACTCAACGATCATGCTCGGTTGAGATACGGCTTAAGCCCCGCGCAGCCCTCCGACTCTTCAGCGCCGCCACGGTCTCGGGAACAAGCGCACCGGAGTCGGGAAGTGGGGTCATGGTGTGGGTGCCTCAGCGTTGAGCCGACGAATCCTCGGTCCGCTCGACTGCCTGGAAAATGGAGAAGGCGGCTTGGGGGGATGCCTACTCTTCGGGGTGCCGCGCAGCGCGTGCGAGGCTCTTTGCCCTTTTGGGTTCTTTGTCGGATTCTGCGGAAGTGGTGAAAACGAGGCTTCGGCCGAGCTAAAGTCGCAGGTCAGCAAGTCTGCTCCGCGCACCCGTGGGGATGACACCCGTGAGACCCGACCAGCTCGACGACGAGAGCTGCTTCCCCGTCAAGATCTCTCCGTTGGGACGGCACAGCGATGGGGCGGCCGGATCCTGCTTCCCTCCCGGTACCCCGGGGGTGTGGTTCCGCCCGTAGCAGAGCGTTGGCCCAAAGTTGGTGTGTGGCCGGTCGGCGGCGGGTCGTTGAGACGGTGCTCGGCGGCCGATACCCCGCCTCGCCCTGCCCTCGTGGCCGGCAGCCGGTATGGACGCGACAGTGTCGGCAGTCGGCCGTGGCGCATCACCGGCGCGGGGCGTGGGAGTAGAGGCGGGCGGCAGGGGTATGCAGGACAGCGTCCGTGGCGGGAATCTGATGATAAGAGGGCGCAGATGGACATTGAACTCGCAGACGCAGTCGAAGTGATCCGGAACGAACTCCTGGCGGCTTCCGCTCGTGGCGCGGGCAGCGGGGTCAAGTTCCTGGTGGGGCCCATCGAGATGGAGTTCGCTCTGGAGCTGCGTGCGGATGCCACCGCGCGCGCCGGGTTCAAGGCCTGGGTGGTGAGCGCCGAGGCGGGCGGTGGCGTGGCCAGGACGAGTACTCAGCGGGTCAAGTTCAGCGTGACCCCGCAGTCGTCCGGTGGCGGGGACCTGTTGATCTCCGGCTCCGCAGAGCGGCCGCGCGGCGCCGGGCGGGTCGAGGGTTACGTGGAGCCCTGACCGGCGGCGGGTGAAGGGCGGGGGGATCCGGGCGGCAGGGGGAGAGTCCATGGAGCGGGGGCGTGTCGTCGGGGTGCGGGCGTCAGGGGACGGGGGGCCGGGATCCGGGTACGTGATCGGGCCGGATCTCGTCCTCACCTCGGCGCACGTCGTCGGGGCGGTCGGGGAGGAGGCGTCGTTGTTCTTTCCCGGTCGTGATGTCGACTTCGCCGCCCGGGTCGTGTGGCGCGGCACCCCGGGGGGCCGTGACGACGCGGCCTTGGTGAAGGCGGACGCAGAGGGCTGGACTGCGCCTGCCGGCCGGCCGGTGCGCTGGGGCTACCTGGCGACGGACACGCAGAGTGCGCCGTGTCGTAGCTGGGGTCTGCCCGAGGCGGTGCAGCAGCGGGAGGACTGTCAGGTGGCGCCCTCTTCAGCGGCGATCTGCTCATCAGGGTGATCGCCGTGCACCCGGCCGAGCACCGGCGTCGCCAGCTGGAGGCCGTTCCGGTCTGGTACCCGATGCGCGACGAGGGGTTCCGGGCGGTGCTGGATGCCCATGTGGGGTTGCCCCTGGGCCGCCGGTTCAGGGGCTGGTCGGAGCGGCTTTCGGCGGTGGAGTGGCAGGGGTTCGCCGACCGTGGCGACCTCGCGACCGCGGGAGGCCGCCCCTCGCGTTCGCCCGCCGCCCTGCTCCTCGCGCGGCGTGCCGTCGTGCCCTTACGGGGCCGCGCAGAACTGGTGGAGCAGCTGACGGCATGGGCCCGGCAGCCGGGATTCGACGCGGTTCTGGTGCACGGGCCGGGTGGCCAGGGCAAGACGCGTCTCGCGCACCACCTGGGGTCCGCACTGGAGGTGGACGGGCACGTCGTGCTGTGGCCGGCCGCGCGGGCGCGCCCGGAGGACTTGGAGACGCCAGTCTTCGGCCGAGCTAAAGTCGCAGGCCAGAAGCTGCTCTTCGCACCCGCGGGGATGACCCCTCCTCCATGGGCGGTCGCTCCCCGGTGGCGAGCTGCTCCCCGCATCCGCGGGGATGACCCCAGCCCGCCGGTCTTCTACCTGCAGCCCGGCGACTGCTCCCCGCCCACGGGGATCGCCCGGGCCTTCGCCTCGCGGCACAGCCGCTCGAAGTCGGCGACGAAGAGCGACTCCTGGTGCAACTCGGTGACCTGCAGCACCAGCGTGTCCAGACTCGCGGCGCCGGTACGGATGGCCAGGACGGCCGTGCCCGCGACCGCGAGGTCCCTGGCCCCCGCCCCACAGCAGCGCGCCCAGGCCCCCGCACGTGAGGAGGGTGGCGATACCGCCGGCCCCCTCGGCGACGAGCCCGATCTGCGCGGCCCGTCGGGCCAGTCGGCTCTGCTTGCGGACCCCGGTCCGGGCGCACCCGCCCATGCATGTCCGGGCCCGTGTCGCCCGACTACGCCGAAGCCTCGGCCCCTGCGCTGGGGGCGAACCCGCTCCCCTGCTCGGCGAACACCTTGATCGCGGCGCCCAGGAACTCCACCATCCCGGGGTGGTAGGAATCGTGGAACGCCCTCATGGCCTCGTCCTCGGCGTAGAAGAGCGACATGCCTATGTAAGCCTCCCTGGAGGGGGTGTAGAACCGGCAGGCGATGTCGAAGTGCCTGCGGATGAGATCCTGGATCTGCTGGTCCCCGGGCAGGGAGCCGCCGTCCAGCAAAGCCGTGATCTCCCGGTACAGGACGTCCCAGTCCTGGTGGACCCGCTCCCTGTCCACGTGTTCCCAGTCGTTGGTCGCAGCAAGGCTCTTCGCCTGCTCCTCGGCCAACGACCGGCGACACTTGTCCTCGTAACTGTTCTCCACGGCACCGGTTCCCATCGTTTCGTCGCCTCTCCGGTGGATCCCCGAGAGGCCGCCGACATGTCGACATCGACCGGACGCCGATGATCAACTGCCGGTCCAGGCGGTACGGTGACACACCGCCACCGGGTCGGCAAACCATTTCTTGGATCCTCCGGCGCTCCGTCCCGGTCAGTCGGCGGCGGAAAGGCGCAGCTCGAACGGCGAGCCGTCGGAGCGGGGCGTCCAGCCGCTCGACCGCGCGGCCCGGATTCCCGCGGCGACCTCGCGCGGCAGGACGAGCTCGGCCGGTACCGGGTCCGGTCCCATGACGTCACGCTGGGTCGTGTGGTTCAACGTGCCCGTCAGGTTTTCGAGCACCTGTATTTCGGTCGGGCGTCGAACCTTGGGATGTGGCCAGTGCCGGAATGTGGGGTATGCGCCGACCCGCTTGTTGCAACGGGTTTGGCTGTGCGGCGTGTCGGCCCGAACGCCGATACCCGTTCTGCGGAGCTCCCGTGCGCCCGAGGGGCGGGCGCCTGAGGCGATACGGACCCCCGGTGCACGGCCTGCATTCCCTTTCTCCGGGGAGGCGTAAGACGTACTGGGGGCTGCGTCAGGTGCATTGATCCTGAAATGCCGGAGTCGGTGAAGGTGCGCGAATCTGCCCTTCGGCTCGCCCAAAGTGGCACGTCAGTAAGCCTGCTCCCCGCACCTGCGGGGATGGCCCAGGCCCCCGGCACGGATCGACTCCAGAGCTGCCTGCTCCCTGCACCTGCGGGGATGAATCCGCCGCGGCTGGCTCGCGCTGGTCAGGGACATGATCTGCAGCGATCCCGAGGAGGGTGGGCCTACGTTGGGTCTCGTTGGTCAGCACAAGACCTGCTGCTGACCCACGAGATGCCTGTCTTGCAGCCCCCGAAAAGCCAGACCACTCAAGGGGTGACCGATGATTGGGGCCTTGCATCCTTCCACCAGTCTGAGGCGCCATGACCGACTACTTGCGTGCCGTCATCGACATGATCGGCCCGTCGGATGACCGCCGTACCGACGCTGCCGCCTGGCTGCGACTGGAAGGTGAGCTGGGGCGGTCGCTGCCCGCGGACTACAAGGCGATCGCCGATAGGTACGGGGCCTGTCAGATCAACCACCACCTCTACCTGGACCGCCCGGCGGTTGGTTGGCGGGATCTCGGGACGTGGATGCGGGGTATCTCCCAACTGTGGTCACAGGAGGAGGTAGTGAGACAGGGCGTGGAACCCGACCTCGACCCTCGCGTCATCTGCGGCCTTCCGGACATCACCTTCGGCACGGCCCAGGGCCTCATTCCCCTCGCCAGCACCGATCAGGGACACATCGTCTTCTTGGCGCCACAGGTCCGCGGCGTCCCTGACGGAATCGCCGTCCTGAACAGGGAAATCGAGTGGACCGGCTACGCGCTGCCCTTCGCCGAATGGCTGTACCGCTACCTGATCGGTGAGGAGAGTGCGGCTGGAACAGCGCGGTGCTCTATCCCGGTCCCGTGCGTTTGGAGCACCTCCCCACGGCACCGGGACAACAGACGCGTATCGTCCACGGTCCACCCCGAGATATGTGGGGCTTGAGGGTCGCAACCTCGCCAGACCAGCGCTCAGGTTCATCGGATCAGTGCAAGTCATAGGTTCCCCGGGTGCCGCTCGCTCGCCTCGGCCCGCGTGACCCGTGGGGCCCCGGGGGAGCTATTCCTCGGTGGGCCAGTCGTACACGGTGGACTCCACCGCCTGGTTTCGTACGTCCTTCAGTCGCACGTCCGTCGGGGGCTCGACGGGGAAGCGGTGCACGGGGTCGTTCACCAGGCGGAGGGTCGGTGTGCCCGAGCCCTTCGCCAGATGTGAGGCGATGACCAGGGTGTAGTTCTCGCCCTCCGACCAGGCGCGCACGAACTCGGCGCGGGTCAGGGTGCACTCCGCCGGGACTTCCTTCCCGTGTGCCTTGATCTCGTAGAAGCGGCCCGTCGAGTCCACGGCGTCCGCGCCCAGGCCGGAGACGCCGCGCTGGTCCGAGAGCTCGATGCCCTGTTCCTGGAGGATGCGGGCGAGGGCGTGGAGTACGAGTTCTTCCTTGTCGTGGTGCGCGTAGTCGGCCGGTGCCGCCTGGTTGTTGGGCGGGGCGTGTCCGGGCCGGGGGTGGGGGAGCGGGGTCGCAGGGCGGCGACGTCCTGCGGATGCGGATCCGGGAGTGCGGGCAAGGGTGCCGCCGGGAGCGTGTGGCGGGGTGTTGGTGGTGACCGTCTTGCGGGGGCTGCGGTCGAGGTCGGCCGCGTCGACCAGGGGGCGTGGGGCCGGCTTGTTCCGCGGTGTCGGGCCGCCGGGCGGTGTGGTCCGCGTCTGGGGAGGTGTGCTGGGCCGGGGGACCGTGCTGCCCGGCGCCGCGCCGGCGGATGTCGTGCGGGCGGATGCAGCGCCCGTTCCGCGCTGTGCGGGCGGGCGTACACCCGGCCCGGGTGCCGGCGGTGTGTGCTGTGCCCGCCGGAGCAGTTCCTCGGCGAGCCGCTGGAGTTCCTCGCGGTCCTGGCGCCCCGCCGAGGTCAGTGTGCCCGCGGGGTCCGCCTGGGCCAGGCCGTCTTCCCACACGTCGCGCCAGCCGTGCCCGACCCGGGACCGTGCCCGGGAGAAGTGGGCGGCGACGGCCGCCCCCGCTCCTGCCCTGGTGCGAAGTGCTTCGGCGCAGCGCAGGAACAGCGTGCCGCGGTCACGGTCGATGTGGGCCTGCGCCGGGAGCTCCACGGGCTCGTGACCGCCGCCCGGATGCATGCGGATCCGCAGGTCGGGGCGGATCCGGACGTCGAGGCCGGCCAGCCAGGCCCAGCCGGTGAACGCGTCCGCCGTCTCGGGCTCGTCGCGGACGAGGAGGTCCTGGAGCGCGGCGACAGCACGGCGGAAGTCCTCCGTGAGCGTCGCGTCGGCAGCGGTGTCCTCGGTGGCGCGGGCCGGGACGTCGGCCACTTCTGCGTCCGCCACTTCCAGACGGGTGACGTGGAGCAGCCTGAGCAGCGGGCCGAACTGATGCACCGTACCGCCCGGCTTCCAGAGCGGGAGCCGACCCTCCAGTGCTCGTTCGACGCCGGCGTCGTCCACGGCGAACACCGGCCGCTCCCTGGTCCAGCCGGCAGTGGTCCACAGCGGCAGCCGGCGCAGCTTGTTCCGCAGTCCTAGTGGCACGGGCTCGTCACCGGGGGAGGACGTCAGGTCCCGGAGACGGCGCAGGGCGTCGAGCACGGTCCGCTGGCAGTCCGCGTCCGGAGCGGTGTCGCTCTGCGCCGCGATCTCCCTGAGTACGTCCACGAGGTCGTCGGGCTGCGGCTCGGCGAGCCCCAGCACCCGCCACAAGGGTTCCAGATCGGCGCCCGGCAGTGCGAAGGGGCGGAATCCGCGCAGGATCGCCGGTCCCCGGAAGCACTGCGCCGATGCGCGCCAGCCCTGGTCGGTCAGTACGAGTTCCTCGCCCAGGAACTCGTATCGGATCTGCTTCACCACCGCCGCCCGCGACGTGTCGGCGCCGCCCGCTGCGGGGCCGGCCAGGCGGCGCGCCAGCGCACGGTAGACCAGGAGCGCCTCGGCCCGCAGACCGTCCGGGACGGCGGCGGATCCGCCGGCCCGACCGGCGCTGCTGGTGACGTCGCCGGCAGCATCGTCCGCACCGTCGCCGTCGCCGTCGCCGTCACAGCCGCCGCTGCGCTCGCTGAGCTCGCGGAGCCGCTCGGCCAGGCGCGGCACGTCCGGGTCGCCGGAGACACCGAGGGCGGTGAGGACGTCGGTGCGGTTGCCGAGGGCTTCGTGGATGGCCGGATGGAGGTAGCCGGGGTCCTCCGCGCCGTACAGTGCCGCGGTGTCCGGCGTGCGCAAGGTCAGTTGGGCCGGCGGGCAGAGCCGGCCACGGCTGTCCTCCAACCAGCGGGTCTCCCGGGCGTGCCACAGCCAGGCGGCCGCGGTCTCGCCTCTGACGATCCATCGGCGTTGGCCCTCGGCCATGGAGACGCGTGCGTGCTCCGGGCTCGTGGCGGGTCCGGCGAGCGTGCGCAACAGCGCGGTGCTGCGGCGCCGCCGCTCCTCGACGTCCTTCTCGGCGGCGATGTGCGCGATGACGGCGTTCAAGTGGCCGCTGACGTGGTCGTCGAGTGTGTGGGTGGCGTATGCGCGGCGCATCTCGCTCTGTCGGCCGCTGGCGGACCAGAGGTTGGTCCGTGCCAACCCGATGCGTGCATCGGCTGCGTATGTCTTGGTGTGGTGTGGGTGGAGGACGGCACTGCCGTGCACCGGCGTGAGCCGCGGAGTGTCCGCGGCTCCGAGCAGCCGCAGGAATGCCGTGCGGCTCAGCCCGCCCGCTTCACTGGCCGAGAGCAGTGATCTCGCATAGGAGCGGTGCACCCATACGAGATCGGGGGTCTTCCGCGCGGCCACGGCGAACCGGTCTCCGTCGGCGGACTGGAGCACCTGCGGCAGATAGGCGGCACGGGGCTCCACCCGGTGAGGCCGTTCGATCCCCTCCCGGTCGTAGCTGAAGCCGTTGAGGCGTACGGCCCGCCCGATCCCCGGCCCGAGGGACTCCCGGACCTGCTTGGACTGTTCGCCCAGCGCCCGCTGAAGGGCGGTCAGCCGCACCGTCTCCGTCGCCTCGTCCGCTTCGGGCAGGCAGCCGCCGGAGTGGCCCAACCGGGACACGAGCCGCAGGACGGCGGCGGTGTCGCCGCGGCGCACCAGGCAGCTCTGGCGTCGCAGCCACGCCACGACGGTCTCGGCCGAGGGGTTGCCGGCCTCCCGGTAGACGGGGTGCAGGTCCACGACGACCTCCAGCACGTCCAGTGGACCGCCCCCTGCCGCTCCGCCCACCACACCGGCGACGTCGAGCTCATCGCCCGTGCCGTCCCGGTCCGGTGCCTCGACGGTGCCGACCGGGTCCGCGAACGCGTACGCGTTCGCCCGCGGCCGCATCCGGCGCCCGTCGGCGGTGACCACGCACGGCCGCCGCCCCAGCTCCAGCTCGTGGCCGCTCTCCAGGGCGACCGCGGCGAGGCGTAGGAGCAGTGGGACGTCCTGCCGCTCGTCTGCGAAGAGCCCGAGCGCGTCCGTGACCCGTACTTCCTCCCGCACGTTCGCTTCCCCGGCAGCGCGCCAGTCCGCGAGCACACGACGCCACCGCCCGCCGCGATCGCGTACGGCGCCGGGGAGCGCGTACGGGGCCCCGCCCAGCCGTGCGATGTCGGCTTCGCCCAGCACGCCGGACAGTGCGGCCTCCTCGACCGCGAGATCGGCCAGCGGGGCGGTCACCCGCCCCTCCTCGGCGACCGGCAGGACGAGCAGGCGGGCGAGCGCGTGCCGGGCGCTCGACAGCAGCTCGGCCCTGATCCGCTCCTGGAGCCGGTCCGATGCGGCCGCGCCCGCCGGCCGGGGCAGCGGGACCAGATGCCATGCCGTGGGGTCCACCCGCTCCAGGACGTCCCGGACGCCTGCCGTCCACAGGTCCGCGATCAGCGGAACGAGCTGGGCGTTCAGCCGGCTGCCGGCGAAGCCCTCGCGGCTGGCGACGGGGTCGAACTGACTGTGGACGCGGGCCGCAACGTCCAGCGGGACGACGGGCAGCCCGGCGTGCACACTGCCGCGCCCCTCCGCCTTCGGCCCGCCCGTACGCTGCAACGGCAGCGCCACCCCCACGGGCACGGTCGCCCCGAGCGCCTTGTGGCTGCGCTCCCAGTCCGGACGCGCCGGGACCTGCGCCGTGTACACCCGCCACACCTCTCCGCCGCCAGCGGTGGCGTGCCGCACCGTGACGTCCAGCTCCGCACCGTCGACCGCGGTACGCAACCGTGCCGCGTCCTGCCACGACAGGCCCAGGGCGAGGCTGCGATCGCGGGCCCGCACCTCGATCCGGCGCAGGTGGCGCAGAAAGAGCAAGGAGGCGTCGCTCCAGTCCTGGAACCAGTCGAGGAGATCGTCCGGGGCCAGGGCGCCCGGCTCCAGCGGGATGCGGAAGACGGTCCAGCCCGGTCCGGCGATCTCGTCCGGGAGCTCGGGCGGCTCGACCGGCCGGAGCGTCAGGTCGGCGAAGCGGACGTGGAACGGATGGCAGTGCACCTCCCACTCCGTGGCCAGGGCCCGCAGCGTGGCCAGCCCGATGCCGAAGCGCCCGGTGCTCCGTGCATCGGCGGCCTTGCCGCTGATCCAGGGCAGACCGAGCAGCAGGACATCGCCGAGCCCGACGCCCGTGCCGTCATGGGCGATGAGCAACGCATCCCGGCGCCACAAGAACCGCAGCCTGCCCGCTCCCGCGTCGTCAGCGTTCTGCACGAACTCGGAGAGCACCTGCAACGGATCACTCGACAGCGTCTTGGCGCCGCGCTGCGCCCCCTCGGCCATCAGACGGAAGACACCCCACCCTTCCTGCAAGCCCTGATGGAAGAGACGCACGGCCCGCGCGGCTTCCTGCGTGGTCGACACGACCGCTTCCGTGCGCGCACGCGGATCGTGCAGAAGCGTCCGTACCGCCGTGGCGAGCGCGTCGTCGTCCATGCCCATGCGCGTCCTCTTCCTCCCCCTCGGTCCAGTGAGAACGCGGACCAGCCTCGGGCACGGCTCTGCCCGCCCGATCACCGGCAGGCGCGTTCCGGCCAACTCCTGCGAAAGCGCAGGAGAGCTGGTCGCCCCTGACCGACCGTCTGCCGTTCCTGGCCAACCGGGGCGGGAGGGGACGCCGCAACCAGCGCACTGCATGAGGATGGAACCCCGAACAGGGCGGAAACCGACTGCCGCCGGCGCCTGATTGTCATACCTACCTGGTATCGCCCCACCGGCATGACGACAACGCGGGCAGCCGGCGCAGGAGGAAGCTGAGGCACGACCGGTGGGCGCCGAATGCCCGACCTGCCGGACTCCGCGAACGCGCCCACGGAGAAGCTCCCGGCGCCATACCGTCGCAGGCCACAGAGCCTGCGCCGCACCCGGAGTCATGACCCCTACGGCCTGCCGCCCGTCAGCAGAGGAAGGCGGGTCAGCAGACCCCGTTGCCCACTCTTCGATGTACCTGCCAGCGCGACGCGAGGCGGCATTGCCGCTTTGGGTGCTTTGCCGGATTCTGCGGAAGTGGTGAAAACAAGGCTTCGACCGAGATAAAGTCCCAGGTCAGCAAGACTGCTCCCCGCACCCGCGGGGATGACCCCAGACAGAGTTCCGCGCGTGGCTGGAGGCCGCCCTGCTCCCCGCACCCGCGGGGATGACCCCGATCAAGTAGCGGTACGGAGCCAGCACGGTCCCTGCTCCCCGCACCCGCGGGGATGACCCCTTGCCGTTCCCGCCGCCCGGGTGGCCGGTGACCTGCTCCCCGCACCCGCGGGGATGACCCCGAACTCCGTGACGGGTGGCTGGGCACCGTCCACTGCTCCCCGCACCCGCGGGGATGACCCCCGGGGTGGCGACGTTTACCGCGGCCAACGGCTGCTGCTCCCCGCACCCGCGGGGATGACCCCGCCGAGGAGGGCCGCAAGGCGCACGCGGCGAGCTGCTCCCGGCACCCGCGGGGATGACCCCACCCGCCGGGCCGCCGCGACGTACGGCATGGTCTGCTCCCCGTACCCGCGGGGATTACCGTCCGGGACCACACGGCCCCGACCGTAATAGGCGAACCCTTTCTTCGCTGGCCCGTACAGCGAGGCCTCGCGCGGTACGGGGGGTGTGCTGATCCCCGCCCTCGCCGCGGAGCGCCGGGTCGCCGGCGCGCGGAAGGCGGCTGCAGGGTCGTGGGCGGTCTCGGGAGAGACGAAGCCGGGGCCCTGCAGGCCGGACGCATTGGTTCATGTTCGTGACGTTGAGGAGCGCGCATGGTGGGGAGCTTCTGGTCAGTGGTCCGTTGAGTCCTTCTGCAGGGCCAACGTGACACCAGTCGGCGTATGACGCACTGACGGATGCCTCGGGCGAGCGACGGATGTCGGTCGGCATCCGAAATGGGGGAGGGGAGTCGGTGGACAAAGCGAGGCTTGTGGCGGTCACCGGGCCCGGCGGGCCGGGGTCGGGGTACTCGGTGGGGCCGCGGCTGGTACTCACCTCGGCGCACGTAGCGGCCGGCGAGGGCGGTGAGGTGGAGGTTTTCCGGCCGGGCGGCGGCCGGGAGTTCGTGGGCAGGACGGTGTGGCGCGGGACGCCGGGTGGCCGCGACGACGCCGCTCTGGTCCTGGTCACCGACGACGGCTGGCAGCCGCCGCTCGGGGCGGGGGTTCGGTGGGGGCGCCTGGTGACGTCCCGGCCCGGCCAGGAGTGCGAGACGTGGGGCGTACCCGATCTCGTGCAGCGGCACAGGACCGCTGTCGAGGCCAGTCAGCAGCGCGGCCACGTGAACCCGGGCAGCGGCTTCGTCCACGCCCAGTACGTCATGGACCTCACGGCTCACCCGCCGAGCTGGCCGTACGGCAACTCCTCGCCCTGGGGCGGCCTGTCGGGCGCCGCGATGTTCTGCGACCGGCTGCTGACCGGTGTGGTCCGCGCGGAGTCGGCGGACTCCGGACATGCCGCGCTGAAGGTCGTTCCCGCCTACCTACTGCACCATGATGCGTCGTTCCGTGCAGCCCTGGCCGCCCACGAGGCGGGCCCACGGCCCCTTGAGGCGGTGGAGTTCCAGGATCTGGCCGCGGTGGAGACCGCACCCGCCCGAAGCCTGCGGTCGCCCGCGGCCCTGCTCACGGCGGACCGGCAGACGGTGCCCTTCCGCGGCCGCGGGGAGCTCATGGACCGGCTGGAGGCGTGGTGCGGCCTGGGCGGGTTCGGCGCCTGGCTCCTGCACGGGCCCGGCGGGCAGGGCAAGACCCGGCTCGCCCGCCACCTTGCCGGCATCCTCGCGGCCGAGGGCTGGGCCGTGCTGTGGCCGCACGCCGAAGCCACCGCCTCCCAGGTACGGGCCCTGCGGCACGCGGCCAAGCCCATGCTGGTCGTCGTCGACTACGCCGAGGCACGCACCGGGCAGCTCGCCGGACTGGTGGAAGCCGCCGCCGAGCACGGCGGCGGCACCCCGTTCAAGATCCTTCTCCTGGCCCGGACGGCCGGCGACTGGTGGATCCGGGCGCAGACCCTCAGCAACATCATGGAGGACTCGCTGGAGGGCACCCCGGTGATCGCCCTTCCCCCGCTCGATCCCGATCCGCCGGACCGCTTCGACGCCTACCAAGGGGCAGTGAAGGCGTTCGCCGCTGCACTTCCGCAGGTCGATGGCTATGGGCATCACGACTGGCCGGGCCTGTCCCAGGCACTCCCCACTCCCCGCCTCACCCGGGAAGGCCTGGGCAATGCGCTGACCCTGCAGATGACGGCGCTCGCCGACCTGCTCGACCAGGCCGAAGCGCCGGCCGCCGCGGTCACCCCGGCGGCGCCGCGCGAGAGCGTGGAGAAACGACTGCTCGGCCACGAGAGCCGGTACTGGGCTCGGATGGCCGAAGTCGGAGGCATCACGCACACACTGACCGAGGCCACCCGTCACGACGCGATCACCGCCGCCCTGCTCGTCGGTGCCGCCGACCGCGAACAGGCCGACGGGACCCTGCAACGCGTGGCGACGCTGACGGATCAGCCGCGCGACCGGCGGGACGCCGTCAGCTTCTGGCTGGCGGCCCTCTTCCCGTCTCCCGTCCCGGGCCGCCTGTGGGGCAGCCTCTACCCCGACCGGCTGGCCGAGCGGTTCATCGGGCTGCGCCTCGAGGTCGATCCACTCCTGGCGGAGTCCCTGGCGGCGGCTGCGGATGACCTGCAGGCCGTGCAACTGCTGACCGTCTACAGCCGCGCCGCGGCCCACCCCGACGTCCAGGGCCGACTGGACGAGCACCTGACCGGGCTGTGCGTCCGGCACAGCGGCCGCCTGGCGCCCCAGCTCATCGAGGTCGCCACCCAGACCGAGAATCCCGGCCCCCTGCTCGCCGCCCTGGAGCGGATCACCGGCGACCTCGACGCGGACGACCTGGAAGGCCTCATCCACCTGCTCCCCCAGTCCAGCCGACGCCTCGCCGACTGGGCCGCCGAGGCCTCCGGGCGACTCGCGGACCGCTGCCGCGCCCTGCCGGACAACACGCCCGACCGGCTCCCCAGGCTCGCGCGAGCCCTCAACGAGCATTCCAACCGGCTGAGCGATCTGGGGCGGCAGGAGGCGGCGCTTGCCGCGGTGGAGGAGGCCGTCAACACCTTCGGGCAGCTCGCCCGGACCGATCCGACGGCCCATCTGCACGATCTCGCCAAGGCGTTGAACAACCTGTCGAACCGACTGGGCGACCTGGGGCGTCGCGAGGACGCGCTGACCGTCATCGAGAACGCCGTGAGCATCCGGCACCGGCTCGCCCAAGCATCATTCGCGCAGTACTTCCCCGACTACGCGATGGCGCTGAACAACCTGTCCAGCCGACTGGCAGAGCTGGGACGGCACGAGGAAGCGCTCGAGACGGCCGAGAAGGCGCTGAGCGCCCACCGCCTGCTGGCCGAGTTCGATCCCGGCACCTACCGCCCCGACCTCGCCAGGATCACCAGCAACCACGGGGTCCGGCTCGCCGGGACGGGACGGCGACAGGAGGCCCTGTCCACCCTCGAAAGCGCGCTGATCACCTGCCGTGACCTCGCCGAGAGCCGCCCCGACGCGCACCTCCCGGACCTCGCCATGGTCCTGGGCAACGTATCGGTCGAGCTGGGCGCCCTCGGGCGGCACCAGGAGGCGCTGGCGGCCTCCGAGGAGGCCGTCGCCACCTACCGCGCGCTCGCCGAGAGCCAGCCCGGCGCCTACCTCCCGGACCTGGCGCGGGTGGTGAGCAACCTCTCCGCCAGACTGCGCGCCGTAGGCAGGCACCAGGACGCACTGCATGCAGCCGAACAGGCCGTTGCGATGTACAAGGGACTCGTAGAGATCCACCCCGAGGCCCACCTGGCGGACCTCGCGACCGCCCTGGACCGGCTGTCCCTGCGGCTGGGCGTACTCGACCGGAGAGACGAAGCCCTGGCCGCAGTCGTCCAGGCCGTGGCCCTCTACCGCCAGCTCGCGGCCCGCTTCCCCGCTCTCCACCAGCCAGATCTCGCCAGGAACCTGCACAGCCTTGCCATGGCTCTGGGCGTCCTGGGCCGGCGCCAGGAGGCACTGGCCGCAGTCGACGAAGCCATCGCGATCCGTCAGAACCTTGCTGCGGCGGATCCTGGAGCCCACGGGGAGTCCGTCGCGGCGTCGAGGCAGCTGCGCGCCGTACTGGATGCACGCGCAGCCCCGCCCGGCGACGGCTCGGTCCGGACGGCGGCCTTGCGGGTGATCGCCATCATCTCCGAGCAACTCGGTATCGACGAGGACCGAATCCATCCGGACGCCGCGCTCGTCGAAGACCTGGGAGCCGACGAGCTGGACATGGTCGAACTCGTCATGGCCGTGGAGGACGAGTTCGACATCGAGATCCCGGAGGAGGACGCCAACGCGGTGACCACGGTCCGAGGGCTGGTCCACGCCGTGGTGGCCCGACTGCCGTGAGATACCGTACGGTGCGGGCCGTTGCTGCCGCGGTCGTCGTGGCGTTACGGCCCGGCCGTCGGCCTGATCACCGGGCGCAGATCCCGGTGCGCACCGCGGAGCCCTTCCGGCTCGGGGCCCAGACCACGGCGCGTACCGGCCTCGGGATGTGCACAGGACCCAGCACTGCAATGGCTAGGCCCGGCCGCACGCTGCCCTGAACGGCACGGCTGGGTGCGTAGCGGTCGGGTGCCGAACACCCCGCGGTGCCGGCGGTCTCCGCCAACCGATCCCCGGGAACAGCGCCAAACAGAACGTCCTCACGGGCACCGGGGGCGATACGGCAGCTGCACAGGGGGCCTGATCGGAGGCTGCCTTCCGGGCTCCGGTTCTGTAAGAAGCTGTTGTCTTTCCGATCTTGAGTGGTGTCCGTCGAACGGGAGTCTCGATGTCCTATCGGTGGGCTACGCTGTGCGGCTATGAATACCGGGACGGCCTTGCGCCACACACGGATTGGTGACCCGGTGCTCTTCTGAGCGCCGTACGGGCCGGTTTGGGCCCGCTGTTCGATCGAGGCTCTTGCGTTGCTGCGCGTGCTCCGCCTCCGTCGTGTTGATCACAGGCTCTGCACGTCAACCACGACAGGAGTATTCATGCCCACCAAGACGCTGCGGATTCCCACCGCGGACGGTCAGGCCGACGCCTTCGCCGCCTTCCCCGACCACGGTGAGCGGCACCCAGGGGTGCTGATGTACGCGGACGGCTTCGGCATCCGGCCCGTGCTGCGGGAGATGGCCCGCGAACTGGCCGGGCACGGCTACTACGTGCTCGTCCCCAACCCCTTCTACCGGCATGGCCCGGCACCGCTGGTCGAGCTCCCCGAGTACATTGGAGAGGAGGTCCGGTCCGCGGTCTTCGCCCAGCTGATGCCCCTGATCGAGGCGCACACCGCCGAACGTGTCCTGAGCGACGCCGACGCCTACCTCAGGTTCCTCACCACTCAGCCCGAGGTCGGCGCCGGACCCATCGCGGTGACCGGCTACTGCATAGGCGGCCTCTACGCGATGCGCACCGCTGCGGCCCTTCCCGACCAGGTGGCGGCCGTCGCCGCGTTCCACGGCCCCGTGGGCGCCGACGGGCCCGACCTCTTCTCCAAGCTCACCGCCCAGGTCCACCTCGGCCACGCCGAAGGCGACATGACACCTGAGGCCCTCGGCGAGCTCAACCAGGCCCTGGATGCAGCAGGAGTCGGCTACACCTCCGAGATCTACCCCGGCACCATCCACGGCTTCACCATGTCCGACACCGACGCTTATAGCGCCTCCGGGCTGAAGCGCCACTGGGATCGCCTGCTCCCCCTTCTGGACCGCACCCTGGCCAACAGCTGAGACTCCAGCCTGGAAACCAAGCCTGAAACGGCCGCGACCAGCAGACGGCATGGCGGGCCACGCTGATGTCTCCATGGCCGTGGCCCGCCTCTATCGCGAACGGAACTTCCGTAAAGGGTCGCTTGAGAACTCAAATCCTCCGCGGTCGCAAACGACCTGGCATCCCAGCTCGTCAACGGCCCACCATGTGACAGCCGCAGTCCGACAGGACATTCGATCGGGTGATTGTGGCCGGTGCCGGGCATGGGAACAGGGCCTCTTGGTAGCTCGGAGGGTGTCTACTCCAACTCGCCATCCAGGAGGCCCTGTTGTTGCAGTTGTATGCCACCGCGGAGACGGAGTCCACTTCGGTCACTCTCGCGTGTGACTGTCTGGCTCACCGGTTCGGGAACGCCGCCGACACCCCGATGCGTCAGCGGCGGTATCCGACGGACATGACGGACGCGGAGTGGGCCCGGGTCCTGCCGCTGCTGCCGGTACCGGGTTGGATGCGCGGCCGGGGCGGCCGGCCGGAGGCGTACTGCCACCAGGCCATGCTCGATGCAATCCGGTATCTCGTGGGAACGGGATCAAGTGGCGGGCGATGCCCGCCGACTTCCCGCCGTGGACCGCATCTACGCATTCTTCCGCCGATGGCGCGACAACGCCCTGGTCAAGGAGTTCCACGACCGGTTGCGCGCGAAGTCCGCGAGGAGCTGGAGCGGGATGCGGAGCCGACGGCCGCAGTGATCGACTCGCAGTCCGTCAAAGCGGACGCCGTCGTCGGCACGGACAGCCGCGGCTTCGACGGCGGCAAGCTCATCAACGGCCGCAAACGGCACGTCGTGGTCGACACCCTCGGCCTGCTGCTGGGCGTCTTGGTCACCGCTGCGGATGTCCGCGACCGCACCGCTGCCCAGGTCCTGCTTGAGCAGGTGGCCGCGGCACACCATCGCCTGGCCCTGGTCTGGGCCGACGGCGGCTACACCGCCAGCCTCGTCGAGTACTGCCTGGCCACGTTCGCCCTGGCCCTGACGATCGTCAAACGCAGTGACGACCGACGAGGGTTCGTGGTGCTGCCCAAGCGGTGGATCGTCGAGCGCCTCTTCTCCCACCTGATGCGCAGCCGCCGCCTGGTGCGCGACTTCGAGCGCCGCACCACCAGCGCCGAGGCGATGGTCTACTGGTCGAAGACCCTGCTCATGACCCGTCGCCTGGCCCGGTCACGCCTGCCGCGAGGGTGAACCGGCCCGGCTGCTGCTCGGCCAGCCAGCCGCGGGCCACCAGGCGCTTCGCTTTCGACCGCAGGGCCTCCACTCGCGCCGGCACCACGTCCATGCCGAACATGGCGGCCATCTCCTGGCACGTCAGCGACCCTTGATGGAGCCGGGCCCGGTCCGCGAGTGTCCTGAGGATGCGCTGGTAGTCGGCCGACAGCGCCGACCAGGCCAGCCCCGGGCGCCACACCGGTACCTGCGACTTCGGTCCGTCGCCCGGAGTCAGTACCGTATCGACGCGCCTGCGAGCGATCGCCCACTCCTGCCATTCCAGCTCGGCCGCAGCGAGCTCGGCCTGGATCCGGTCGGCCTCCTCACGCAGCCCGTCGACTCGACGCCGAGCGGCGAGTTCGTGCTGTTCCAGCAGTCCAACGACCGACGGCATCCGCGACCTCCCGGTGAACGACGACCCGACAGGCCACCACTCCCACGGAACGTCCCCGACCAGCGGAAACGCGTCGATCACGTCCGGAAAGACAACAGCTTCTAAGTACATCAACTGGCCGATGCTCTGGCTCGCCTGCCGAGGCAGATGAAGATGCGTGATTTTTCTCCGGATTTGCCTGACCCGGTGAAAGTACTCGAAAACGCCCTTCGGCTCACCTAAAGTGGCAGGTCAGCAAGTCTGCTCCCCGCACCCGCGGGGATGACCCCATCGAGCTGGGCCCCGAGTTCACCGTCGAGGACTGCTCCCCGCACCCGCGGGGATGACCCCGACCTTCTCGCCGGCGGCAATTTCATGGACGAAGCCCGACAGCTGCAATGGCCCGGCGAGGTCGCCAACCTTCAAGAGAGCCTGCGGCACATCGCGGGCCAGAAGCGGCAGGGCCGAGCGCCTACGTCAACGACGAGCAGCAAGGCGAGTCAGGGGACAGCCCGCTCGGCTGATCAGGCATTGCCAGCACCGTCCGAGAGCCCCGCTGGCGCTCACGCCATAGCGCTGCCGCCCGGGAGCCCTCCGCGAGCACCCAGCTGTCGAAGTCTTCGCGCACGAAGCCGGGGTCGACGGGCATGAGTCTGATCTGCGGACGGTCATCCATCCACCAGATCTCGAAGTCCGTCGCCGTGCCGACGGCAGGCCAGCGCGTCACGTCGCGCGGCAACATGAGCACGTCGACGAAGCCGCCGACGGCAAGGCCCAGGTCGACACCGATCCCGGTGACGCCTGGACGGTGAACCCAGTCCACTGTTCCGGCCAGCCGCTGGCCAAGCCGAAGCTGTCCACGCAGCTCCTCCCGGGCGTCGTGGAGGTAGGTCATTGTGTCATCTTGCCGCATCTTCCCTCGGCTCCTCCTACGCCCCCAGTAGTGCGGAGAAGGGTCTGCGCATCGGCTGGGCAGGAGGTCTTCGAGGTCAACGTCCGCGCTCTCACCTGCCGATTTCGACTGCCAACGCGGCCATCTCCCCCAGGCGCTCGTAGTGCTCGACCGCGCCGCCATTCATCATCGATCAACGGCAGGACCTGCTCAACGACCGCGAGGCAGCTGAGAAGGGCATTGCGGCGCTTCTCGTCGCTGGCTCCGTTCGCCGGCCCCGGAAGAGCTCAAGCGCGTAGAAGCAGCTCTCTTCGGTAGTCCGCAAGCGTGCGAACCCGTTCTTCTCCAGGACGCGCTGGGAGCCGACGTTGTGCAGGTCGGTCTCGGCGTCGATCGCAGCGACGCCGCCATGGTCGCGGCAGATCTCGACGAGCCGAGCGACCGCCTGAGATCCGTATCCCTGCCCCCACTCGGCGCTGACCATTCCGTACCCGATGGTCACGCGGCCGGAGGCGTCCGGCGGACGGTGGAAGCCGATCGTGCCGATGGTGAGCCCGTGGGAGAGCGGCACGATCCGGTACACGCCGAAGGGAGCCGGGGCCGCCGCAGCGTTGGTCAGACGGCTGGCGGCCGGCGCGCAATCGTCTTCACGGGGGAAGCCTGCGGCCCACTGGTCATCCGGATCCGGCCGGTCTGACGCGATCCTCGACGCCTCGCCATCATCTATGGCCATCAGCACGATAGTCCTGTCGCCGCCCGGGCGCGTTCCGCCTGCACTCTCCACGGCACCGGATTCAACCAGCCCCCAGTTCGGCCGGCAAAGAGACACCGCACGGAACGCGTGGGGGTGCACAGGAGTGCTGGCCGGTGCACGGTTCACGCCCCCGCGCCAGGCTGGAAAAGCGGCGACTACAGCCAGCCGAGAGCGGCGGGGTCGCGGTGTAACGCCGGTCTGCAGGCCGCCGGCTGCGCTTACCAGGTGTCGCCGCCCACCTCTTGCGGAATCTGCCAGCATTCCGCGGACCTCGGTCGTGCCGGGGCGCTGGTCTCGTGGCGGTCGAGTGGGAGGCGGGGACCGACGGGGGTGGAACGGTGGCCGGCAGCAGCTCGGCGTCCACGAGCTGGGCCTCGACGACTTCTGTGTTCTCGGTGCTTGCGGCGGCAGTGCGCCTAGGATCGAACGCGGACACCGACGGCTCCCACACCAGCCTCTGATGCTCGGTCATGCGCCTTCTTCTCGCCTCGCCGGTCGTTCCTGGGCAACCACCCTTGTATGGGGAATTTGTTCGGGGGTCTCAGATCTGCACGAGCACCTTGTCGGCGTCACCGGTGGGTTGTGGAACGGACCATCGCCTGGCTCCACGGCTTCCGCCGCCTCCGCGTCCGTTGGGAACGAGCGCTTACAGCTGGACGGTGGTGCCGGGCTCGAGGCGGTCGATCCGGGTGCCGGTCAGGCCCTTCTCGCCGAGGAGATTGGCGGTGGAGTGCTGGCCCAGGTCGCTGAGCATGAGTTCGTGGATCTGGATGATGCGCTCGGGCTTGAGGGTGCGGACGTAGTCGGCGGCTTCGCCGAGCTTTGTCCATGGGCCGCTGGTCGGCAGCAGGAGGGTGCGTACGGGAGCGTCGGGCGCGAAGTAGGCGTCGCCGGGGTGGTAGACGGCTCCGTCGTCGAGGAGGTAACCGACGTTGTCGGGGCACGGGATGTCGGCGTGGATCAGCGCGTGGCGGTGGCCGTGGACGGTGGCGGTGATGGAACCGACGCTGAAGGTGTCGCCGGCGGCGACGGCGTGGACGCGGCCATCGTGGCTGCCGAGGGTGGCTGCGACCGTGGCTGTCCCGTAGACCTGCAGCCCGGGCTGGGCTTCGAGAGCGGCGGTGACGAGCTTTTCGTCGAAGTGGTCGAAGTGTTCGTGGGTGATCAGGACGGCGTGAGCCTGGGTGACGGCCTCTGCCGCGTCCGGGGTGAAGGTGCCGGGGTCGATGACCAGGTGGGTGCCGTCCTTCTCCAGCGTGACGCAGGCATGGGCGTGCTTGGTGAGCTTCACAGCGGGTCCTTTCCGAACCGACCGAATATCTACAGCCAGACTGTACAGTGTGGTTGTAGATATCGGCGCTGCGAGTGTCGACTGCGGCTCGACTGCGACGCCCTGCCCCTGACTGCGAGGCTGGTGGGTGTATCTGGAGCACCAAAGCAAACAATGTAGCCAAGGTGTACAGTTTGGTTGATGGGGGTGGGTAAGCTGGCATCATGGACGAGAGTGAGCTGGCCGAAGAACTTCGCCTGACCATCGGACGGCTCGTGCGCACTGTGCGCACTGCCGACAAGATGCCGCCCGGCGAGGCCGCCGTCCTGGGCTACCTGGACCGCAGCGGCCCGCTGACCACCGCCGATATCGCACAACAGCGGGGAGTCAGTCACCAGTCGGCCGCCAAGGCGGTCAAAGAACTCCTGGCTCAGGGCCTTGTGCATGCCGAGGCACACCCCAGCGACGGGCGCAAGCTGTTGCTCCACCTCACGCCGACGGGAAGTGACCGTCTGGCCGAGGAGCGCCGAAGGCGTGCGGACTGGCTCGGCAGCGCGATCAACGATGTCCTCAGTTCCGATGAACGAAAGACGCTTGAGGCGGCGCTGCCTCTGCTATCACGCCTGACCACATACTTGGATGGCAAGTAGCCCAGGGGCTGCCGTTCGGGTCATCGAGCCCTGCGCATTGTGAAGTTGCAGGTCACGCGTCTGGTCTGCGTGAGGTCCGGGACGCCCGTGCTGGTCGCGCGCGGATGACTTCGGCGAAGATCGCCGGTCGCCGGGGCCCGGCCTTCAAGTGGCGGTGCGCAGCCAGCACGAAGGCGGGCTTCTGCGCAGTCGGATGGTGTCCGGTTCATGCGGGTCAGTCGGGTGGGAAGCCCCGGAAGTAAGGCGGCCGGTCTCGGCGAATCCTGCTGGTTGCCATTCCACCTGGATGCCCGCTCGCTCCGCCAGGACCAGCACCGTGACAACGAACCCCTGGGACAGGGCAGCCGTGACCGCGTGACTCGTTCTCCGGTGCCACGCGAGCAAGGCGCCTACGAACGCTTCGAACACGAGGGCCGATCTGACACTCGTCAGCCTGCACGGGGCCGATGCCGGACGGCGGCCCCAGTAGAACGCCGTGCCATCGCCCTGCCCAGCCCCTCGATGGCCTGGTCGGTGGGTGCTTCGGCCGCCGCGGGCGAGGCGGTGCAGGACCTGCTCGGCCTCGGCGGTGCCCAGGGTGACCGTGCGACGTGGCCAGGGCTACACGGTGCGCGTGACTGTTCTCAGAGCCAACTGCTGTAGCAGTTTCGAGGCCGGGGCTCGCCCCCTGGCTCACCTGGCGGCCGGGCCGGGGTGCGGTGACGCCAGCGCCGCGGACGCAACCGCGGTCGGCCCGGCACTCGGCTCAGCCGCTGACCGGCCACTGCGCTGGTTCCGCGTTGAAGCCCTGGAAGACCTCGACCGCGGCCGGCTTCTGCCCTGCGGGGATCAGGAACGCCGTGCAGATCTTCTCGGACTGACCCGGGCCCAGGGTCTTCTCGCTCTGCGTTGCCGGGCAGTTGGCCCACTTCGCACTGCCCATCATGACGATCAGGGCACGCGTCCTCAGACCTGACTCCGTCCTGATCATCAGGTCGCCGTCCATGTCACCGACCTTCATGGGCGTGCCGCTCTTGTGCGTGAGCGTCGACCACACGAAGACGGGGATCTGCGGGCCTTTGTCGTCCTTCTGCAGGCCGGAGTTCTCGATGTCCGCCTCGGTACCGGTGTGCACCTCCAGCGGTGTCACCGTGAACTTCGCGTCCTGCGAGTCCAGCTTCTGGCTCTCCTGCTCCGGACTGGCCTCGCCCAGGCGGAACGTCTTCTTGGTGTCCGCGGCGGCACGCGGCGATGGTGAGCTGTTCCCCTTCGCCGTTCCAGGGCCATTGCACCCGGTCAGGAGGGCGGTCACGGTCACAGCACCCACCGCTGCCGCTGCAGCGCGCGTCCACGTACGCAATCTCATCTCGCCTTTCCCCGGGCCGGGCGGCAGATGCCGCCACGACCCGCACTTCATCGCTTCGAGCGATCATCCTCTCAAATGTGGACATGCCAAGATGGCCCCAGCCCGGTGGCGGGCCTCCCTCGGCGTGCGGGAGGCGGCCCAGCGCGCCGGCCAGTTGGCGGACCGCTGTTCTCGTGCACCGGGTCGGTGCCGAGGCCGAGGCCGAGGCCGAGGTCGGCGAGGTGCACGACGCTGCGTACCTCGAGCTTCGGGTTGGACGCCACCCGCTCGTTGAGGCGGTACACGCGGACCCGGTGGCCGATCAGCGCCCGGGCCCGTTCGATCATCGCCCGGCCTGCCTCGGAGTCGCCGCGGTCGGTGCCGATCGGTTGTTCCAGCTCGCCGGAGGTGTTGCGCAGGACCAGGACGCCGCGGTACTGGAGGGCTCCACCGGTACGTCCGGCAGCGTGGCCGTGAACTGCTTCGCGAATCCAGCCGGGCGACGTCCTGCCCGACCGTGTCCCCGAGGACGTGGAGGCTGACGGCCCGTTCGCGGACCCGGTCGGTCCACTTGGCCTCCCCGCCCGGCGGGCACGGTCCGACGGCGTGGGCGGCGGCGATGCGAGGTCGAGGTCACGGGGATTCGCCGGTCATCATGACCGACGGGGACCGACCGGCTGCGCCCTGCCCGCGGCAGCTGTCGGATCGCCCGGCCCTTGCCCAAGTCGGCGCGGCCACCATCGTCGCCGCCATGGCAACCAGCGCCTGGCAGGCCGTCCGCGCCGACGCCGTCCGCCTCTTCCGGCGCCGCGGGGCTGCCGAGCAGGCGGCCACCGAAGACCAGCTCAACGGCGGCGCTGCTCGCGTCCCGCGGGCCCGGACCGGGAACGCCCCCGCCTGAGCCCGCTCCCGTAGCGGCAGTTGCAACTGGAAGGGCTGAACGCCCCGGCACCGAAGCTTCTTGGGGTCGCGGTGGGGTCAGAAGGCGTCGTCGGCCGCGGCGGGGGCGGCGAGGCGCTGTTCGAGGTCGGCGGCCCAGTGCCCGGCCCAGGTCCTCAGGGCGGTGATCGCCTCGTCGTCGAGGCCGTACGCGTGGAACTCCTCGTCGTCGTACCAGTCGGCGCCGGCGAGGCGGTCGTGGAGGTCGTCGAGGCGGAACTCGTCGCGGCCGTGGCGCCGGCCGAGGTGTTCGAGTTCGGCCGTGGTGCGCCGGCGGGCGGCGGCATGGACGTCGATGAGGTCGCGGACCGCGCCGCGGTCGGCCAGGGCGCGGACCTTGGTGCCGATGACGTCGTCGAGGGCGAGGACCGGGCCGTACGCGGTGTGGGCCGGGGGGCTCCAGAGGTTCTCCTTGAGGACGTCGACCTCGCATTCGGCGCCGTCCGCCGGGTCGGTGACCATCAGGCGGGCGGACAGCGGGTCGACGGCGATGACTGCGACGCGCCAGCCGCGTCTGCTCAGCTCGTGGACCAGGTCGGCGGTGATCTCGGCCATGGGCGCGGGGTTCTCGGTGGCGACGTCGAGGTCCTGGCTGAGCCGGTCGACGAGGCCGTGGGCCTGGACGGCGTAGCCGCCGGTGATCACGAGGGGGTAGGGCGTGCCGATGGCGATCACGTCGGCCAGGAGCCGGCGGTGGAGGGCGCTGAGGTTCACGCGGCGGACGTCGCCCGGCTCGTGAGCCGGGGGAAGCGCTCTTCCCAGACCTGGCGGACGTGCCGGCTGACCAGGGTGCGCAGGACCGGCCACTGCTCGATCAGGAGGTCGCCGTCGAGGAGGGCGATGAGGTCGTCGTGCTGCCCTTCGGCCAGGACGGTGCGGTACAGGCTCATCCGCTGCCGGGGCCGGTCCAGGTCGTACGTGCGCAGCCCGGACCAGGCGACGTGCAGGGGCAGCTCCACCACTCCGCGGGCCGGGCCGGCGAGCTCGCCGAGGGAGGCGGGCAGGCGGCTGGCGTACCGCTCGCGCAGGACCTCGCCGACGGGTGCCGGCGGGACGGGGGAGGACAGCTGAGCCATGCGGCCAGTATCCCGTGTCCCAGGCCTCACTCGCACAGCGGACGCGACATCCGCCCGCGACCGGCCGGCCCCGCGGTGATGATCACGATCCCACGAGCCGCCGAGCCGCCGAGCCGCCGAGCCGCCGAGCCGCCGAGCCGCCGAGCCGCCGAGCCGCCGGGCCGCCGGGCCGCCGGGCTGTCTGGCCGCCTGGGGCCCGGCCGCCCCGCCGCCCGGGCCCCGGCTGTGCGGCCCCCGGCTACGCCCCCCGCTACGCCCCCCGCAGCTCCGCGGCGCGCTGCTCGATGGCCGTGATCAGCGCCTCGACCCGCACCTCGAAGATCTGGATCTCCGTCACCTCGGCCAGTTCGGTGCTCAGCCCGGTGATGTTCGGGAAGACCTCCGGGTCGACCATCCTGTACTCCCGGTTCCACGAGGACTCGTCGGCCGCCCGTACGTCGGCGTCGAACAGCAGGTAGGCGGCGCGCTGGCCGACGAAGGCCAGGAGCGAGTCGCCGACCATCCGGTAGTGGACCGCGGCCTCGGCGCCGTCCAGGCCGGCTTCCCGGACTGCGCCCAGGATCAGCTCGACCACCCGGAACTCGTTGGGCCGCCGGGTGGTCCGGCTGGCCATGGTCGAGCCCACCACCGGATACCGCAGTGCGACTTCCAGGGAACCGGCGGCGAGCGCCCGGATCCGCCCCTTCCAGTCCAGGCCCTCGGGGATGCTGTCCAGCACTTCTCCGAGGGTGCGGTCGGCGACGGACAGCAGCAGGTCGTCCTTGTCGCGGAAATGCCGGTAGATGGCCGTCGGGTCGGCGCCCAGTTCTTCTCCGAGGCGCCGGACGGTGAAGGCGTCCTCGCTGCCCCGGGCGGCGATGCGCAGGCTGGCCTCGATGATCGCTTCGGGGGTGAGCTGGCTGCCGGCTCTCTTGCTCCGGGCGGCGTTGGCAGGTGGCTTCGACATCGTGCGGGTCAGTGTATCGACGTGGAAGAGAGGTGGCGCAACATCGTTGACAACATTGTTGCGCTGCCGTTCACTCCTCCTCAACAAACCAGCCAGCGGGGGCCGCCCCGCCCGAGCGTGAGGATGCGTCAATGGGCACCACCAGCCAGCGGGCGGACACCGTGTTCGTAGGGGGCCGCGTCTTCACCGGCACCGGCTCCGCCCCGATCGACGCCGCCGTCGCCATCGCGAACGGAGTGATCACCGCGGTGGCCGACGAGACCACGGTGCGCTCGCTCGCCGACGCGTCCACCGACGTGGTCGACCTCGCCGGAGGCCTGCTGCTCCCGGGCTTCCAGGACGCCCACGTCCACCCCGTGGTCGCCGGACTGCAGATGCTCGGCTGCGACCTGAGCGAGGAGCGCACCATCGCGGGCTACCTCGAAACCGTGGCCGCGTACGCCGCCCAGCACCCCGGGGCGGCCTGGGTCCGCGGCGGCGGCTGGTCGATGGACGTCCTCCCGGGCGGCACGCCCACCCGGTCCATGCTCGACGCGGTGGTGCCGGACCGGCCGGTGATGCTCACCAACCGCGACGGCCACGGCGCCTGGGCCAACACCCTCGCCTTCGAACGGGCCGGCGTGGACCGCGACACCCCCGACCCGGTCGACGGCCGCATCGAACGGGAGCCCGACGGCACCCCGGCCGGCACCCTCCAGGAGGGCGCCATGGACCTGGTGGGCCGGCACGTGCCCCTCGCCACCCCCGACGAGGCGCACGCCGGACTGCTCGCCGCCCAGGAACACCTGTTCTCCCTCGGAGTGACCGCCTGGCAGGACGCCATGATCGGTGCCTTCCCCGGCACCCCCGACAACTTCGGCGTCTACCTCCGTGCCGCCCGCGAAGGCACACTCCGCGCCCGGGTGGTCGGCGCCCTGTGGTGGGACCGGGAACGCGGCATGGAGCAGCTGCCCGAGCTGCTGGAGCGCCGCCGCACCGGCCAGGTCGGCCGCTTCAACGCCACCAGCGTGAAGATCATGCAGGACGGCATCGCCGAGAACTTCACCGCCGGCATGCTGGAGCCCTACCTGGACGCCTGCGGCTGCGCCACCGCGAACTCCGGACTCAGCTTCATCGAGCCGGGCCTGCTCAAGGAGGCGGTCCGCGAACTGGACCGCGAGGGCTTCCAGATCCACTTCCACGCCCTCGGCGACCGCGCCGTACGCGAGGCCCTGAACGCCCTCGAAGGAGCCCGCGAGGCCAACGGCGCCAACGACAACCGCCACCACCTCGCGCACCTCCAGGTCGTCAGCCCGCAGGACATCGCCCGCTTCGCCGAGCTGGGCGCCGCAGCCAACATCCAGGCCCTGTGGGCCGCGCACGAGCCGCAGATGGACGAGCTGACCATCCCCTTCCTCGGGCCCGAGCGCGCCGCCCGCCAGTACCCGTTCGGCGACCTCCAGCGCGCCGGGGTCCGGCTGGTCGCCGGCAGCGACTGGTCGGTGAGCAGCCCCAACCCGCTGTGGGGCATCCACGTGGCCGTCAACCGCACGGTCCCCGTGGAAGCCCCCGACTCCCCAGGGCAGGCCGAGCCCTGCGCCGCCCCGTTCCTCCCCGAGCAGGCCCTCACCCTCGCCCAGGCCCTCACCGCCTACACCGCGGGCAGCGCCTGGATCAACCACCTCGACGAGTACACCGGCACCGTCGAGGCCGGCAAGTACGCGGACCTCGTCGTGCTCGACCGGGACCCCTTCGCGCACCCCTCCCAGGAGATCGCCGACACCCGGGTGCTGCGCACGTACGTCGGCGGACAGCTCGTCTTCGCCGCGACCGCCTGATTCCCGGCCCCCCGGCCCCCTCATCCCCAGAAAGTACGGCTTCGACGAGCCCTTCCTGGTGCGGTACTGGCACTGGCTGGAGGGGCCCCGCACGGCGACTTCGGCCGCTCGCACGTCTTCCACCAGGACGTCTCCTCCGTCATCTGGTCCCGGCTGCCGGCCTCCCTCCTGCTGGGCGCCGTCTCGGCCCTGCCGATCGCCCTGTCCGTGAGCTTCACGGCCCTGGTCACCCGCGTGACCCGGTCGGCCATGCTCGACGAACTGCGCCGCGAGCACGTGGAGGTCGCGCTCAGCCGGGGCGTCCCCCGACGGACCGTGATCCGCCGCCATGTGGGGCCGCCGCCCAGTGTCTGATCCTGCTGGCGCTGTTCGTCGTGGTCGCGCTGCCGGCCCCGTGGCTGGCCCCGCAGGACCCGACCTACGGGAGCCTGGGCGAGACCCTGACCGGCCCCGGCGCCGCCCACTGGCTGGGCATCGACCAGGGTGGGCACGACACCTTCTCGGCCCTGATCCTCCGCACCCGCACCAGCCTCGCCGGCCCGCTGGCGGTGGTGGTCGTCTCCACCCTCACCGGTATCGCCGTCGGACTGTTCTCCGGATGGCGGGCGGCTGGGTGGACGCCCCGGTGGGCCGGGCGCTCGACATCCTGTTCGCCTTCCCCGCACTGCTGCTGGCGATCCTGTCGGTGGCCCTGTTCGGCAAGGGGCTGACCGCCCCCGTGACCGCCATGGCCGTCGCCGTGGTTCGGCCCTCTGCGTTCGTTGCTCCGGCACCCGACTCAGTGAGTGCTCCGGAAGCTGCTGGGTACGGCTACTCATGCGTCGAGCAATGGTGACGCCTACCGTCGCATGCATGTTCAAGAGCCTTGTAACCAAAGCCCGCGTCTCCAAGCGGTCCGTCCTGCATGCCGTCACAGGGCTCGTGATGGTGGCGCTGCCAGTCGTTGCCGTAGTGGCGGGGAACGCCATGTGGAACGGCGCGCCGTATCCTTCGGTCGACCCCGACGCGGTCGCACAACGGCTCAGGGCACGGTCCGACGAGGTGTACGACGGCTTCGCGCTGCCCGAAAAGTACGCCGCAGAGTCGGGCAGGGGCGGTACCGGCGCCTGCTACCACCGCGGGCTGAGGAGCATCGCTCACATTGACGAGGCACGAAGCGACGTCCGCAGCTTCGGTCTCGACTGGAGCGTGCCCGACGTCCCTGAAGCCACCGCCCGAGACGCCCAGCAGCGCGTGCGCCAGCAGCTGGTGGAGAAGGGTTGGAAACTCACCCACGAAGGCGACCGTGCAGGCGGGGCCTTCCGCCAACTGGGCTTCCGATTCGAGAACCCGGAAGACGGGGACCAGGTCGACGTGCAGTGGAACAACTCGACCACGACTTTGTTCATCAGCATCTACGCCCCTTGTGGGCAGGTTCCCGACGAGTTCGTGGAGCACGACTGGGCTGGGGCGGACTGGCACCCGAAAGAGCGACCGACCGGGCCTTGAAGCCCTTCCGGGTCGATGCCGGTGTGGTGGTCGCTGGTGAGCATCGCAACGCCGCTGCACCAGGCGAGGGTGGAACGGTCGAAGAGACGGAGTGCCTGCTGGCCACGGGTCGGTGCGGCCGGGGGCCGATGCGGCCGGGCGCGGTGAGCGGGACGCGTTGGGCGGTGAGCCCAGTGATGGCGTCGGTGCTGCGGCGGGTGAACTGGTCGGTGGGCCTGTCCGCCGCCTGCGCCCGCCGCCTGCGGGTGATGACCTCCGGGCCGGTGTGTCACGCCACGAGGCCTGCTGTCCCGCCCGGACGACGACGGACGAGTTCGGCGTGTCGCACGCGGGCGGGTGGGTGTGCTGCTCGCTGACGCCAGACTCCCGGGGTCAGCGTGCTTCGAGCTGGTGGTTCCGGCGCCGGCGGCCCAGAGGTCACCCGCCGGGTGTGTACGAAGGGAACGGGACGGGCTCAGATTCCGTGTGTCGACAGGCAGAAGGGATGGCCCGCAGGGTCCAGGAGCACGCGCCACACGTCGGGCCGGGGCTGGAAGGACGGCACGGTTGCGCCCAGGGCGAGCATCCTCTCCTGCGCGGCGTCCAGGTCGTCGACGCCCAGTTCGAGGTGGGCCTGCTTGCTGTGGGCGGGGTCGGGCCAGGCCGGAGGCCGGAAGCCGGTCTGGCGGACGAATCCGAGCCCAGGGGCTCCCTCCCGCCCCAGTAGAACAAAGTCGTCACTGCGGAACAGCACGGGAAGGCCCAGCGCATCGCCGTAGAAGCGGGCCAGCTCAGCTGGCTCAGGACAGTCGAAGTCGAAGGAAAGCAGACGGATCTGGGGGTTGTTCATGGACCGGACCGTAGGCCACGACCCTGACAGGTCCTGTCCTGGTCATGCGGGACACTGGGGGATTGTGATCAGGACCTCCTCCCGTCTGCTGCGCTTGGTGTCGCTGTTGTCCGCGCGCCCCGAGTGGACCTGCCGTGAACTGGCCGAGCGCATGGAGGTCACCGACCGCACGGTCCGCCGGGACATCGCCCGGCTGCGGGATCTGGGCTACGGAGTCGAATCCGCGCCTGGCCCCTGGGGCGGCTACCGGCTCAGCCCGGGCGCCCGGATGCCACCGCTGGTACTGGACGACGAGGAAGCCCTGGCCGTCGCCGTCGCCCTGCGCGAGGCCGCGCTCAGCGGAGTCCTCGGCACCGGGCAAGCCGCCCTGTCCGCGCTGCTCAAGCTCTGCCAGAGCCTGCCCGCACACCTCGCGGACCAGCTGAGCACACTGGACGGGACCCTCGAACACACTCCCCGTTCCGGCGAGCCGCAGATCGACACGCTCCTGCTGCTGGAACTGGCGCGAGCCTGCCACAGCGCACTGCGCACCACCCTCTCCTACCGGGACCACGCCGGCCGGGCCTCCGTGCGCGCCGTCGACCCGTACCGACTGGTCCACACCGGCCTGCGCTGGTACCTGGTTGCCCGGGACACCGCCAAGCAGGAATGGCGTACGTTTCGCGCCGACCGGGTGGTGAGCGTACGCCTCACCACCGAACCGGCCGACCTGACCGATCCGCCCGATGCGGCAGCAGTGGTCTCGCGGGGGATCGCGAGCGTCGTCTACCCCGTGTACACGGTGATCCGCCTTCCGCTCCCCCTGGACCGCGCCCTGCGAAAAGTTCCGCCCACCATCGGCACACACAGCCCTGACGGCCCGGACGCGACGATGGTCGAGATCGGCGGCAACAGCACCGACCAGCTCGCCGCCTACCTCCTCAGCCTGGCCACCCCGCTCACAGTGCTGTCGCCGGACGAGGTACGCCAGGCACTCATCCGGCACGCCCACGCTCTCCTGGGAGCCAACCGTTGACAGCTGCGAGCAAGGCGCGAAGGACGTCGCAATCCTCAAGACGGGAGACTTCGCTGCTCCTCGCCTTGAAACGCCGCAGTCAGTAACTATCCGGCCTTGGAACGGGCACGGTCGGCGAGGACGCAGAAGCGCGTTGTCCAGCCAGCCCTGACGGTCGGCCTCGGAGAGCCGGTCCAGCCCATTATGAACGACCGGGCGCCGGCTCCGATGTACGCAACGGCCACGCGCAGGCGGGTCGTCATCGGAGCCCAGCTACTGCTCACCGCAGCCGGCTTCGCCGCCTGGGCGACCACGATCTTCAGCGATGCGCGCTGGCCGCTGTTCGCCATGCTGGCCGTGCTCCCGCTCTGGGTGGTGGCCACCGGCGTCATCAACGGAGCCACCCGCGGACTGCTGGAACTGCGCGGTCGGATGCTGGACGAGCGTCAGGTCGCCGAGCGGGACCGCGTCCATGCCGTTGCCCACCGGATCACCGGGGTGCTCCTGCTGCTGGCGGCGGTCGGCGCGGGTGCGGCCGGATGGTTCGGGGACGTGCGGGTCGAAGGCCTGGTTTCACCGGTGCTGTTCGCCGTCCTCGCCGTGCACCTGCTGATGCCGCTCTGGGTGGCTGGTCTGCGGATCCAGGACGACCCCGCCGAGGACTGAACCGCCACTGTCGTGACGCCGACCACTTGAACCACCCATCCCGACCAAGCCAGTCCCCCCGCTCGGCGCCCGATCCCGGCCCGCTTCCTTCCTGCGCCGCGCCATTCCCTCGAACTTGACTCCCATTGTGACTGCCTTGACAGTCATGACTGATGAAATTTAGGATCCGGTCCAGGCTCTACGCGAGCTCGCGTTCAGTTTCGCCGAGAGGGGTACGTGTGTCTTCCGAATATGGGCGTTTGATTTGGCGCAACGGCACTTTCCTGCCGTGGGAAGAAGCGACGGTCCACATCAGTTCCGTCGGGCACGCCTCGGTCTCCGCCGCTTTCGAAGGCGTGCATTCCTACTGGAGCGGCACGCGCGGGACGCTGCACGGATTCCGGCTCCGTGATCACATGCAGCGGCTGCTGGACTCGCTCCGGCTGAGCTGGCTGGAGCCCGCGTTCGACGCGGACGCGCTCGTCGCGGCCACCGTCGAGCTGCTCGCCTCGTGGCAGACCAGCGGCAAGGACCTCTACGTGCGCCCGTGGGGCTTCGCCGGAGGGACGCACAAGGAGCAGATGGTGCCGCGCGGCACCCCCGCGGAGATCGCCATCGAGACCTGGGAGTTCGAGAGCAAGCTCGGCCGGGGACGCACCTGCACGCTCGCCGTCAGCTCCTGGCCCCGCTTCAACCCCGGTGCCTCACCGGCGTCGATGAAGGTGTTCTCGAACTACCACAACGGCAGGCTGGGCAACGTCGACGCCCGTGCCCGCGGCGCCGACTGGCCCGTCTTCCTCAACGGTTCGGGCAACGTCACCGAGTCGTCCGGCTCGTGCATCGCCCTGGTGAAGGGCGGCCGGATCATCACCCCGGACCTGGCCAGCGGCGTCCTGGACAGCATCACCCGCAAGACCCTGCTCCAGCTCGCCGAGGAGGAACTCGGCCTGCCCGTCGAGGTCCGGCCCGTGGAGCGGACGGAGCTGTACCTCGCAGACGAGATCTTCCTGATGGGAACCGCGGCCGAGGTGCTGCCCGCCGTGGAGGTCGACGGCTTCGCCCTCGGCGACGGCAAGACCGCGGGGGAGATCACGCGGGCGCTGGAATCCTGCTACCACGACACGGTCCGCGCCGTCACCGGCAAGCACGACGAGTGGCTCACGCCGGTTCCGGCGGCGCCGGCACGCTGAAGCGCGGTTCGGCGAAGCGCGGTTCGGCCGTACGGATGCGAGCGGCGTAGAGCGCCGGGTCGAGGCCCAGTACGCGGAAGCCGGCCAGTCGTACGAGCAGCACCGGATGCGCCCCGCGGCGGTAGAGGGCGGCGACGTCGCCCCGGAGCAGTTCGTCGCGCTCCTCCGCGGTCAGCGGACGGCGCGCGAGCTCCCGCCGCGGGTCCGTCCGCAGCCGTTCCAGGGTTTCCGGCTCGTGCGCGACGTCGTAGCAGAGCCGGTCGATCGCATGGACGCTCATCAGTGGGTCCTTTCGTCCTCTTCTTGACGTGTTCCTTCGTGACCTGTTCCTTCGTGCGGCCCGTCCACGGCCCGCCCGCTCCTGTCCCCTTCCCCCGCCGCACCTCTGCTCCTCGGCTCCGGAACGCGTCCACCGCGTTCCGGAGCCGCAGGCGTTGCCCGTGCCGTGCGGCCGTTCAGGCGGGACCCCACGCTGCGAAGGCGTGCCCCTCGCCGTCCCGGTGGTCCATGTGGGCGACGGACAGGTCCGCGGCCATCTCGGCGGCCGCTATCCACGGCAGGATCTCGCCGGCGACCGTTCCGGCCTCCTCGATGCGCCGCTCCGTGGTCTCGGCCACGAGCCCGTCCAGGTCACCCCGGTGCAGCCGGTCGGCGACGGTACGGGCCCAGGTCGGCCTCGGAACGCCGTACAAGCGGTCGGGCAGCATGCGCGGGCCGCCCACCTCCAGCGAGAAGCTGCCGCTGGCGACGACGGCGATGCGACGGCCCGGCAGGTCCTCCAGGGCGTTGCGCAGCACCCGGCCGAGCCGTCTGCAGCGCTCGGCGGAGGGCCTGGGCGCCACCATGCCGTTCAGGTACACGGGTACGACGGGCAGCCGGCGCGCGTTGAGGAAGTGCAGCGGCACGACGACGGAGTGGTCGACCGAGTGGCTGCGCAGGGCCACCGGGTCGAAGTCCTGGCGGACCAGTCCGCGGTGGAGCCGCGTCCCGACGCCCCTGTCGAGGGCGTACGAGGTGGGGGAGACGCCCGGGACGTCGTCGTTGGGGCCGCTGGCGCTGTCCCCGGTGGCGACGGCGAACGTCGGCCACATGTCGGGGGTGAAGGTGTTGATGTGGTCGCAGGTGAGGACGACGAGAACGTCGGCGTCCGCCCGTGCGACCACCTCGTCGACCGCCGCGTAGCGCCGCGCGAGCTCCGCCCCGGCGGCCGTGTCGGCGCGGGCCAGCGCGGGGAAGCCCGGGGTGTGCGGGACCCCGGCGACGGCGACGATGTCAGCCATCCTCCGTCACCCGCCCAGTGCCGTCGCCGCGGCCGCCGGCACGGCGTGCCCCGACACGGGCGCAGCCGTGGAGCCGCCGGGCGCCGTGCCCTCGGAGCGGGCCGTGCGGTAGATGTCCCGGAGCAGCCGCAGGGTGCCGAGCCCCGCCGCGCCGTCGGCCGCCATGGTGTGCCCGTCGCGGATCGCGGCGGCGAAGTCGGCGATCTGTCGGCGGTGCGAGATGCCGTAGTAGCCGATGCCGGCGGGGGCCGGTGCCTTCTGCGCGCCCACTTCGCGCGCCGCCGCCCGCAGGGCGTCGCCGCCCTCGGCGAGGTGCAGCGTCCCGGGGTGGTCCAGGTCGAAGAGGACCGAGCCCTCGGTGCCCACGAGTTCGATCCGGGTGCGCCAGGTGATGCTGCTGGCGACCGTGACCTGGTACGTCACCAGCGCGTCCTGCGGGCCCCGCAGGACGGCCGCCAGCGTGTCCTCCGTCTCCATGCCGCCCCGGGGTGCCGTGTGCCCGACGGCCGCGCCGACGACGGCGAGGCCACCGGTGAGCCAGCGCGTCACGTCGAGGGCGTGGTAGCCCTGGTTGACCAGGGCGGAGCCGCCCTCGCCGGCGAAGGTGCCGCGCCAGTAGCTGTCGGCGTAGTAGGAGTCGTCACGGCCGCACTGGAGGCTGACGGTGCCGGACACGAGCTGCCCGAGGAGGCCGTCGGCCAACCAGTCGCGCACGGCGCGGACCACCGGGTCGTAGCGGTGCTGTGAGACGACCGACAGGACGCGGCCGGCGCGTTCGGCGAGAGCCGTCAGGGCGGCCCCTTCCTCGACGGTCATGGCCAGCGGCTTCTCGACCAGGACGTGTTTGCCTGCCTCCAGTGCTGCGGCGGCCAGCTCGTAGTGCTGGGCGTGGTCGACGGTGATGGAGACGCTGTCGACCACGGGGTCGGCCAGGACGTCCCGCACGTGCGAGGTCACCTGCGGCAGTCCGTACTCCCGGGCCAGGGCCCGGGCCCGGGAGAGGTCGCGATCGCACGCCCAGCGCAGTTCGGCGCCCGGTAGCGCGGAAAATCCGTCGACGTGGTTGGGCGCTACTCGCCCGCAGCCCACCACGGCATGAACGAGGGGTTTCACGGAGAACTCCTAGGTCTCGCGGTTGCCCGCCGGGCGGCAGCACGAAAAAGGGCACAGCAGGCGGGCTTCTCGACTTAAGTCAATGCCACGCGACTTCTGAATGTCAATGTGCACTTCCCTTCTCCGCGCGCCCGGAGGGGCAGTTTAGTGACTACATTAGTGACTCGGCTTGACAGGAGATCGTGAAGCGGCTTGACTCTGCCTCGCCCGGCATGGGGACGCTGCCTCGGAGGCCGCCCCGGAGCTCCCGCAGTGCGTCTGCGCCGGGCCGATACGCACCCCGACCACGAGCCGCCCCGTCGCGGCAGACCGGAGGACGTCGTGCTCCATCCCGACGAACTGGCCCGGCGTGCCCGGCGGAGAGTCGTCGAACTGGCCGCACGCAAGCCGGTTCACCTCGGCGCCGCGCTGTCCATGACCGACCTGCTCGCCGTCCTCTACACCCGAGGCCTGCGATACCGCCCGGACCGGCCCGATTGGACCGACCGGGACCTGCTCGTCCTCAGCAAGGGCCACGGCGCCTACGGCCTGTACGCGGTCCTCGCCGAACTCGGCGTCATCACGACGGACCTCGCCGATCTGCCCGGCCACCCCTCCGATGCCGTACCCGGCGTCGAGGCGGCGACCGGCGCCCTCGGCCACGGCCTGTCCCTCGGCTGCGGCATGGCCCTCGGCGCGCGGCTGGCGGGACGCGACCAGCGGGTCGTCGTCGTCACCGGCGACGGCGAACTCGACGAAGGGAGCAACTGGGAGGCCGCGCAGTTCGCCGCCCACCACCGCCTCGACAACCTCCTCGCCGTCGTGGACCGCAACCGGCTCCAACAGGAGGGCGACACCGAGACCGTCAACGCCCTCGAACCGCTCGCCGACAAGTGGCGGGCGTTCGGCTGGCAGGTCGCCGAGGCCGACGGGCACGACACCGGCGCCGTCACCGACGCCCTCGCCGTGCTCCGGGCCGGCGACGGACCCGCCGTGCTCCTCGCCCACACGGTCAAGGGCAAGGGCGTTCCCTTCGCCGAAGGCGATCCCGCCTGGCACATGGGCCAGCTGGACGCCGCGCAGCACCGGACGGCCCTCGCCGCCCTCGACGGACCCGCTGCCCCCGCCCCCACCCTTGCTCCCATCCCCGTCCTTGCCGCCGCGCGAGGTGAGCAGCCGTGACCACCGCACCGCTCACCATGCGTGCCGCGCTGGCCGCGGCCCTGACCGAGGCCGTCGACGCGGACCCCGCACTGGTCACCCTGGGCGCCGACGGACAGGCCCTGTTCCAGGGAGTCATGGCCCGCCACCCGCGCCGGTACGTCGACGTCGGCATCGCCGAGGCGAACCTCGTCGGAGTCGCCGCCGGCCTCGCCCGCAGCGGCATGCGCCCCGTGGCGGCCGCGATGGCACCCTTCCTCGTCCGGCGGGCGTACGAACAGCTGCGCCTCGACGTGTGCGTGCCGGCGCTGCCCGTGGTCTTCCTCGGCGTCGGCGGCGGACTGGGCTACGGCCACCTCGGCCCCACCCACCACGCCACCGACGACATCACCCTCATGTCGGCGCTGCCCCACATGAGCGTCCACTGCCCCGCCGACGCCGCCGACGCGGTGTCCGTGCTGCGCACCCTGCTCCCGGCCGACGGTCCCGCGTACGTACGGCTCTCCGCGCGCGCCGACCCGGTGCTGCCCGCCGAGGCCTCCCACGGCGACCCGCGCACCCCCCGCCTGCTGCGCGCCGGGGACGACGTACTGCTGCTGGCCACCGGCCGCTGCGTGGCCGAGGCGCTCGCCGCGGCCGACGCCCTCGCCGACGACGGTGTGGATGCCGCCGTCGCCTCGGTGACCGCCCTCCACCCCTTCCCCCGGGAGGCCGTACGGGCGCTGGCCCGCGACCGGGCGCTCGTCGTCACCGCCGCGGAGTCCTTGGGCCCGGGCGGCCTGGGGGACCGCACCGCCCTGACGCTCGGCCGTGAAGGCCCCCCGTTGGTGCGTCTGGAGACCGACCACCGCCACCCACCGGTCGCGTCCCACGAAGACCTTCTCCACTTCTACGGCGTGGACGGCCGCGGCATCCGGTCCGCCGTGCTCGGTCAACTCACCAGGAACACGAGGAAAGCGTGACGATGAGGATCCTCTCCAGCGCCCAGGCCTGCGGATTCGGGCCCGTCTCCAAACTGGTCGCCATCACCCCGCTGCTCGCCGGCAGCAGGGTCGACTTCGTCGGCCAGGACGTCGCACTCGACTTCGCGCGGCGGCACAGCCACCGCTTCCACCGCATCACCGAAGGCGACACCCGCCGCCACGAGGACGTGGCACAGCCCCTCGCCGACGCCGATCTCGTGGTCAGCGTCATGGACGCCGAGCTGGTCTTCCGGGCGGTACGCGCCGAGGTCCCCGTGCTCTTCTTCGACAGCCTCCTCGGCTTCTGGCTGACCGACCGCTCCTTCGAGGAGCTGGCGGCGCGCGCACAGCTCGTCCGCTGGGCCGACGACGACACGGCCCGCTACGTCTTCGACTCGCTCGCCCCGCACGAGCGCATCCTGGTCGCCCACCTCCTCGCCCGGCGGTCCTACGCGCAGAACTTCCCCGGTGTGCCCGCCCGCATCGCCGCCCTGGCCGAGGCGGGTGCCGACCACATCGAGCTGTGCGGTCCCATCGTCGACCGCAACGCCTTGGAGAGCGCCCTCACCGAGCCGCCGCCGGAGCGGCCGGCCGGCCTCCTGATCAACCTCGGCGGCTTCCAGAACTTCTTCCTCGACTACGAGTCCCACAACGCCTACCTCGACGTCCTGCGCCGCTGGGTCGCCGAACTGGCCGCGGCCCGCCCCGAACTGGGCCGCATCCTGGTCTGCGGCGGAGCGTTCCGCCAACCCGTCACCGAGACCCACGGCGGGGTCGAGGTCGAGTACGCCTTCCTGCCCCAGACGGAATTCCTCCGGCACCTCGCCCACGCTCCGCTCTACGCCGTGCCGCCGAGCCTCACCTCGCTGCACGAGGCCGTCATCCTGCGCCGGCTGCCGCTGCTGCTCCCCGAGCAGCACTACGGCCACATCGCCAACCTGCGCGCCCTGCGCGGCACCGTCGTCGGCGACATCGCGGCCAGCCTCACCGACCTCGGCGGCAGGTTCGACGTCCCCGAGGACGACCTGGAGGGCACCAAGGCCCTCGACCGGCTCACCCGCGAACTCCTGCACGACGAGTCCGGCTACCGCCACCTCGTCGATCACCTGGACGCACGCCTGACCGCCTACCAGGAGCTGACCGCCCAGGAACGCCAGGCCGCCGTCGACGAACTCGGCGCCCTGCTCGGCGGACCCGCGCTGGCAGACCTGCTCGACCGCGCCGACGCGGCCCTCGCCCCCGCCGGGAGCAACTCATGACCCGCACCCCCGTCCCGCACCCTCCCACCTCCTCCGCTTCCGCCCCCGCCCCCGCCTCCTTCGCCCCGGTCCCCGCCGACCTCGCCGACCTCACCGAACGGACCGTCGACACCGGCGAGGTCGCGCGGCTGATGCTCGCCGCGCACCTGGAGCGCACCGGCGCCCCCGAGCCCGGCCCCGACCGGGTGCGGACCACCACGTGGACTCCGGCCGGCGCCCGCAAGATCCGCCGTCGCACCTTCGTCCAGCTCGACGTCGACGACGTGCCCGTCGCCGTGGCCAAGGTCCCGCTGTCCGTCACCGATCCGAAACTCGCCCGCGAGCTGGAGGTCCTGCGCGGCTTCCCCGCACCCGCGCCGCTCGGAAGCCCGGTGCCCCTGGACGCCCTGTGCGGCGGGTTCACGATGACCCACCTGCCCGGCACCGACCTGCCCACCGCCGTCGCGGGCACCGACGGGCCCCACACGCTGTGGCAGGTCCTGCGGCCCGCCGTCGAACGGGTCGCCGAGCTGCACCTGTCGGGGAAGCGGGACCCGGCCGCCCCGGAGCGCGCCCTCCAGACGGCCGCCGCGTACGTCCGCGAACCCGAGTTCGGCGTCCCGTACGCCGACGAGGCGCTGCGCACGGCCCTGCTGGCGCCCACCCACGGCGACCTGGGCCCGTGGAACGTGCGCTACGACGTCCGCGACGGGTCGGCCAGGGTCCTGGACTTCGAGGACTTCCGCGCCACCGGCATCGCCGCCATGGACATCGTGAACCTGCTCGTCACCACGGCCCTCCCGGTCTTCCCCGACTACCCGGAACACGGCTTCGACTGGCTCTACGACCAGGTCTTCGCCTCGAACCACTGGTTCCGGTCCGTACTGGAGCAGGGCCTGGACCACTACGCGACGCTCACCGGGCAGCACCCCGGCCGCGTCCTCGACCTGCTGCCCTTCACCTGCCAGTGGCTCATCGAGCGCATCGAGGCCGAGGGCCGGGACACCAGCGGTCTCTTCTACCGCACCTTCGTCGAGCGCTACCTGGAGCGACGACCCGCGGCCTTCGGGAGCAACCATGTCTGAGCAGGTCCGCACCACCCCTGCGGACGCCGTCGTCATCGGGGGCGGCCCCGCCGGACTGTTCGCCGCGCTGACCCTGGTCAGGGCGGGCCGACGCGTCGTCCTCCTCGAAGCCGGCGGCGACATGGGCGAAAGCCTGTGCCCCCGCCTCGTGGCGCGCATGGACGGGCGCACGGTCCGCGACGCGGAGAAGTTCCGCCTGCAGTGCCCGCGCTGCACCTGCCTCACCGGACTCGGCGGCGCCGCCTTCCACTTCGACACCAACCTCGGATACATCTCCTCGCTGACCCGCTCCAAGATCGAGTCGGCGCCCGACGGGACGGTCCGCTCCTACAGCGGTCTGGAACGCGCCCTCGGCTCCTTCGACCGCGCGCAGGACCTCATCTCCGAGGCGTACCGGATCCTGTACGAGCTGGGGCTCCCGCCCGCCGGACCGCCGCACGAGCCGGACGACTCCCTCCTCGGCGACGGCACCGTCTTCCAGCACGTCGACACCGCGTACTCGCAGAGCGTCACCGTGGACGACTCCCTCGTCGTCATCGCCCGCCTCAAGGCCGAACTCGAACGCGGCGGCGGCAGCGTCCTGCTGCACCACCGGGCCACCGACGTCGAACCGCTGACCGGCGGCGGGTTCCGGGTCAGCGCCGACACCCCCCGCGGGCCCGCCGCGTTCCGGGCCGAGGACGTCATCGTCGGCGTCGGCAAACTGGGCCTGCCCTGGGTGCGCGACCTCGCCGGCCGCATCGGCGTACGCCACCGGCCCAGCAGCCGGGTCGACCTGGGCGTGCGGCTGGAAGCCGGCCGGCAGGACCTCGCACCCCTCCTGGACGGCTGCCACAACCCCAAGCTGTCCTTCCTCAACGAGGAGGGCCACTCGGTCCGGACGTTCTGCGTGTGCGAGGGCGGCCGGGTCATGCAGTACGGCTTCCTCGACGCCGTCGCGCTCGACGGACAGCACTGCCTGAACCAGCCCACGACCAAGTCCAACCTCGGCATCCTCACCACCGTCGACCTGCCCGAGGGGACCGACGGCACCGAACACGCCGGCGCCTTCGCACGGCGCGTCGCCGCGTACGGCGGTGGCCGGCCCGTCGTCAGCACCGTCGACGAACTGTCGGGACGGCCCGCCCCGGAAGGACCGCTCGCCACCAGCCTCATCAGCTACCACCACGGCGACCTGCGCGACTGCCTGCCCGCGTCCATCGTCCGCGACGTCCTCGCCATGGTCGGTCGGCTCAACACCCTTCACCCCGGGCTCGTCCCGGGCACCGCCACGGTCGCGGCACCCGTCGTCGAACGCCTCTTTCCCGACCTGGACCTCTCCGACGACCTGGAGTCGTCCGTGCCGGGGCTGTACTTCGTCGGCGACAGCTCCTCGAAGATCATCGGCATCACGTACGGCGCGGCCACCGGCATGGCCGCGGCCCGCTCCGTGCTGCGCCGCGGCGCCACCGCGGGCCCGGCGACGGGCGGGGGGCACTGATGATCGTCCTGCCGCACCGCATACCCGCCACGGCGCAGCCGCACTACGCACACCGCACCACCCCGCTGTCCGCGCCGGCGGCCGCCCTGCTCGACGGCCCTGGCGGCCACCTGGCGCTCGCCGCCCTCAGCCACCTGCTCCTCCACCGCTACGGAACCGGCTGGGACGTCGTCGGCGCCCCCGGCGGCACTTCCGTGCGCTACGTCTGCGCCGAGGACCGGGAGACGGGCACCCTGGCGGCACTCACCGGAGCAGCGCGTCCGGTCGACGCGGGCCTGCCGGCCGACGGCGAGCCGTACGTGGCCGTACTGCCCGCCCGGCCGGTCACCACCCCGCCGGCCGCCGTCGGGCGACCCGTCTGGACCGCCGCCGCGGAGGGCACCGCCCTGCACCTCACCTACGACCGCGCCGTCGTGGACGCCACCACCGCAGCACGCGTGGCCCGGCACCTGGCCCTGCTCGCCCACCACACGGCGCAGCGGCCCCTGACCACCGCGGGCACCGTCGACCTGCTCCTGCCGGACGAGCGGGAGCTGCTGCTGGACACCTGGAACGCCCCGCACACCCCCCACGCGGACACCACCCTGCACCGCATGGTCCGCGAGCAGGCCGCCCGCACACCCGACGCGATCGCCCTGCGGGACGGCGCCACCGAGCTGACGTACGGCGAGCTCGACGCCGCCTCCGACCGGTTCGCCCACCGGCTGCGCCCGCACGTGCGCGAACCCGGTGACCTCGTGGTGCTCACCGGCGACCGGGACCTCTCCCTCTTCACGGCCGTCCTCGGCACGTGGAAGGCCGGGGCCGGCTTCGTCCACCTCGACCCGCACCTGCCCGACCCGCGGGCCGAAGAGATCCTCCGCCTCACCGCTCCCGTCGCAACGCTCGCCACGACGACCGGTCACCGCGCCGTCGCCGACCGGGCCCTCGACGTCGCCGCCCTCCTCGACCCGGCGCCGCCCGCCGGTGAGCCCGGTGAGCCCGGCGCACCCGCCGACCCGGCTCGCCCCGACACCACGGCCTACGTGCTGTTCACCTCCGGCAGCACTGGCACCCCCAAGGGCGTCGTCCGCCCGCACCGCATGCACACCTCGCGCATCCGGCTGGAGCAGGCGATGTACGGCATGGGACCGGAGGACCGGCACCTGCTCAAGTCGGCGATCAGCTTCCGGGAGTTCGCCTGGCCGCTGGCGACCGGCGGCACCGCGGTGCTGGCCGCGCCCGGCCGGGACAGGGACGACCGCTACCTCGCGGAACTCATCCGCGACCAGCGCATCACCACCGTCAGCTTCGTGCCCTCCATGCTGCGGCTGCTGCTCACCCAGCCCGCGTTCCGGACGGCGCCCGCGCTGCGCCACGTCTTCGTCGGCGGTGAGGCACTCGGGCAGGACCTGGAGGACGAACTGCGCGGCCTCGGCTTCGAGGTCCACAACACGTACACCCTCAGCGAGGCCGACTACGTGTGCCACCGCACCGGACCGCTCACCGCCCCCCGGCCCGCGAACGCGGTCGGTACGGTCGTCGGCATCCCCCTCGACATGCGGATCTACCTCTGCGACGCGGCGGGCCGGCTCGTACCGCCCGGTACCGTCGGGGAGATCCACACCGGCGGCCCCGGACTGGCCGACGGCTACCTCGGCCGCCCCGACCTGACCGCCGACCGCTTCCGCCCCAACCGGGTGGACCCCGCCGGGCCCGAGGTGCTCTTCCGCACCGGAGACCTCGCCCGCCACCTGCCCGACGGCCAGGTCGAGTACCTCGGACGCGCCGACGACCAGGTCAAGGTGCGCGGGCAACGGGTCGAGCCCGCCGAGGTGGAGACCGCGCTGCGGGCACACCCCGGCATCGCCGACGCGGCCGTCGTCGGCATTCCCGACCCCGACCAGGGAGCCGTCCTCGTCGCCTACGTCGTACCCGAGCACGACGAGGTGCCGCCCCAGCGGCTGCGCGACCATCTCGCCGGCCGGCTGCCGGACTTCATGGTGCCCGCCCACCTGGCTTCGGTCCCCGCCCTGCCCCTGCTCGACAGCGGCAAGGTCGACCGCAAGGCGCTGCGCGTCCCACCCCGCACCCGCCCCGACCTCGACACGCCGTACACCCCGCCCAGCACGCCCGACCAGGAGAGGGCCGCCGCCCTGATGGCCCGCGTCCTCGGCCTGGCCGCCGTCGGCATCGACGACGACTTCTTCGCCCTGGGCGGCGACTCCCTGCGCCTGATGCTGCTGCGCGGCGCCCTGGAGTCGGCCTGCGGACACGAGATCGCCCTCGCCGACGTCTTCGCCGCCCGTACCCCGCGCGGCCACGCCCGTCTCCTCGGCGACGCGACCGGCACCGTCCCGGCCCGCCGCCCTGCCGAACGGCGGCGCCCGCCGCAGCGCAGGAGCACCGCCCCGACCGCCCGCACCCGCTCGTCCGAAGGAGGCGAACCGCGATGAAGGCGCCCCGGCCCGGCCACCCCGCCGTGGGCCCCGCCGCCCCGGCACCTGCCCCGGCCCCGGCCCCGGACGACGAGTACGCCGTCGCCATCGTCGGCATGGCCGTACGCCTGCCCGGCTGCGACAGCCTCGACCGCTACTGGGAGATCCTCGCCTCGGGCGAGGACAGCATCACCCGGCGCGCGCACACGTCCGGCCCGTTCGTCCCGGCGTACGGCTCGATCCCCCGCCCCGCCCACTTCGATCCGGCCCGCTTCGGCATCGCCCCCTCCGAAGCCCTGCTCCTCGACCCGCAGCACCGACTGCTGCTGGAGGCAGCCGACGAAGCGCTGGACGCCGCGAACGTCGACCGCGTCCGCACCCCGGCCGTCAGCGTCTACGCGGGCGTCGGCCACAACGACTACGAACGCTGGGTGGGCACCGCACTCGCCGGACACCCCGGCGTCGACGCCCAGGCCCTGGAGGTCACCAACCGGGGGGACTACGCCGCCACCCGCGTCGCCTACCGGCTCGGCCTGCACGGCGCCGCCGTGACCGTGCAGTCCGCCTGCTCCACCGCGCTCACCGCCGTCCACCTCGCCGTGCAGGACCTCCTCGGCCACGGCAGCGACCTCGCCGTCGCCGGGGTCGCCGCCGTGCGCGTCCCGGCGCCGGGCGGATACGACGCGCCGCTCGGCGGCATCGGCTCCCCGGACGGCGTGTGCCGCCCCTTCGACCGTGCGGCCGGTGGCTCCGTACCCGGCGACGGCGCCGGCGCCGTGGTGCTCAAACGCCTCGCCGACGCCGTCCGCGACGGCGACGACATCTGGGCGGTCGTCCGCGGCACCGCCATGAACAACGACGGCTCCGGCAAGTCCGGCTTCGCCGGCGTCGACCCGGCCGCACAAGTCGAAGTCATCCGCGCCGCACTGCACGTCGCGGGACTCGGGCCCGCGGACATCGACTACGTCGAGGCGCACGGCAGCGGCACCCGCATCGGCGACGCCGCCGAGTGGAGCGCGCTCGGCGAGGTCTTCGCCGACGTACCCCACCCCGTCCACGTCGGGGCCGCCAAAGCCGGCCTCGGCCACCTGCGGGAGGCCGCGGGTCTCGCCGGACTCGTCAAGGCCGTGCTGTCGCTGCGGCACGGGCGGCTCGCCGCCACCCCGCACTTCGAGCGGCTGCCCTCCGACCTCGCCCGCAGGGGCGGGCCGTTGCAGCCGCTGGGCGAAGCCCTCGACTGGCCGGTCGCCGAGGGCCGCCCCCGGCGCGCCGGAGTCAGCGCCTTCGGCCTCGGCGGAACCAACTGCCACGTCGTCCTCGAAGAAGCCCCGACCCGCCCGCACGACGCCCGAGGAGGAGCGGACGGCGCGCAGCTGGTGCTGCTCTCCAGCCACCACCCCGACGCCCTGACCGCCGACCTCGCCGCCCTGCGCGACCACCTCGACCGCGACCCGTCCCGCACGGCCGACACCGCCTGGACCACCCAGACCTCGCACCACCGCCACCCGCACCGCGGCTACGCCGTCGTCACGCCCGAAGGCGGCACCGGGGCGGCGTTCGCGGCGGACCGGCTGCGCGTACAGCACGGCCGGGCACCGGCCCGACCGCCCGAGGTCGTCTTCGTCCTGCCCGGCATCGGCAGCCACTACCCCGGCATGGGCGCCGACCTGGCCCGCACCGACCCCGTCTTCGCGGAACACCTGCGGGCCGCCGTCACGATCGCCGACGAACTCACCGACGGAGCCGTCGGCCGGTCCTTCGCCGCACCACGGGCACCCGGGCCCGCCACCGGTGAAGGCGACCGCGTCGACCTGCGCGCCCTGCTGCGCCGGGACGGCGCCCCGCGCCCGCCCCGCCCGGAGCTGCGCCAGGTCCACCTGTCCCTGTTCTGCCTCGAGCACGCCATGGCGCGCACCCTCATCGACCTCGGCATCAGGCCCGCCGCCCTCCTCGGCCACAGCCTGGGGGAGTGGGTGGCCGCCGTGCTGGCCGGCGTCATCGGCCTCGACGACGCCATGGCGGCCGTCGCCCGCCGGGCCGACCTCGTCGTGACGGCCGGGGAAGGCGCCATGCTCGGCGTGCTCGCCCGCGCCGCCGACGTCGAGGAGTACGCCGTCGGCGACACCTGGCTCGCCGCCGACAACGGCCCCGGCCACTGCGTGTTCTCCGGGCGCCCGGCCGCGGTCTCCGCGCTCGCCGACCGGCTGCGCGCCGACGGGTTCACCGTCCTGCCCGTCGCCACCGCGCATCCCTTCCACACACCCCAGCTCACGCGGGCCGCCGACCTGCTCGGCGAGGACCTGCGCGACGTCCGGCTGGGACCGGCGCGCATCCCGATCGCCTCCAGCGTCCTCGGCCGCTGGCTCGACGGGGAGACGCCCGGGCCCTCCTACTGGCGCGACCACATGGTCGGCCGCGTCCGGTTCCGCACCGCCACGGAGCTCGTCCTGAGCCGCCACCGCGTCCTGATCGAGGTCGGCCCCGGCACCGCCCGCCCGTGGCTCGCCCAGAGCGACCCGGACGCCGTGTGCGTACGGACCGTCCGGCAGTCCTACGAGCGCGTGCCCGACCGGCAGGTCCTGCTGGAAGCCCTCGGCGAGCTGTGGACCCACGGCGTCGAGGCCGACTGGGAGCGCCTGCACCCGGCCCCCGGGCGCCGGACGACCCTGCCGCCCCGCACCCTGGTGCGGCGCCGGTACCTCCCGGACACGGTGCCGCCCGCCGACCCCTTCTCGCCCGCCACGTCCACGCCGGCGGTCACCGCGTCCGCGACCGCCGGTGAGACGGACGCACCGGAGCACCGGCCGGAGCCGGCGGTCGAGTCGGCGGCCGAGCCGGCGACGCCCTCGACCGTGGCCGGGTACCTCGCGGAACGCTTCCGCCTCCTGCTCGGCCTGCGCGAGGTCCACCCCGACGACCACTTCTTCCACCTCGGCGGCGACTCGCTGATGGGCGTCCACCTCGTCGCGGGCCTCAAGGAACTCACCGGCAGGGCCGTTCCCCCCTCCATCGTCTTCGCCTCCGCGACCCTCGGCGGCATGACGCGCGAGGTGGAGAACTGGCTGGCCACCCCGGAGCAACCGCAACCGGAGCCCACCGAGAACGAAAGCCGCAGGCCATGACCCCACCCACCATCGGAGTGCTCGGAGCCGGAGTCATCGGATCCAGTGTCGCCCACGCCGCCGCGGCGGCCGGGTACACGGTGACGCTCGTCGACTCCGACGCCGCCGCACTCGACACCGCGCGGGCCGCCGTCCGCCGCCACCGACGCCTCGCCACCCTCCTCGGCGGCGAGCCCGCACCCGCCCCGGACATCCGTGCCACCACCGATCTGGCGGCCCTGGCCGACGTGGGGCTCGTCGTGGAGAACACCACCGAGTCGGAAGCGGCCAAGCGGGCCCTCTACCCGCAGCTGGAGAAGGTCCTCGCCCCCGGCACGACCATCGCCGCCAACACCTCCGCGGTTCCCATCGGCCGGCTCGCCGAACAGCTCGCCGACCCCGGCCGCGTCGTCGGCGTCCACTTCATGAACCCGGTCGACCGGATCGACATGGTCGAAGTCGTGCGCGGCAGCAACACCTCCGACGCGGCCATGCAGGACGTCGACCTGATGCTGCGGCGCCTGGGCAAGAAGGCCGTCGTCGTCCACGACGCGCCCGGCTTCGTCATCAACCGCGTCCTCATGCCGGTCGTCAACCTCGCCGCCGCCGTCGTCGCAGACGGCGTCGCCACCCCGAGCCAGGTCGACGACCTCTTCAAGGGCTGCCTCGGACACACCTCGGGGCCGCTGCGCACCGCCGACCTCATCGGCATCGACACCGTCGTCCGCACCTTGGAGGTGCTGCACGACCACTACGGAACCGACGAGTTCGCCACCCACCCGGCCCTGCGCCGGATGGTCGACCAGGGCCTGCTCGGCACCAAGAGCGGCCGCGGCTTCTACTCCTACGACGGGAACTGAACGATGGCTTCCCCGCTGACCGCCGCCCCCCAGCCCCACACGCCCGAGTCGGTGACCGCCACCGTGAGGCAGTTCATCACCCGCCTCAGCGGACGCCCCGGCATCCAGGACGACAGGCCGCTCATCTCCGACGGCGTCCTCGACTCCGTGGCCGCCGTCCAGATGGTCGACTTCGTCGAGCGCACCTTCTGCGTCGAGATCGCCGACGAGGACCTGGAGCTCGTCCACTTCGACTCGATCCAGGGCCTCGCCGGGCTCGTCAACCGCAAGCTGGCGGCATCGTGACCGGTTCCGCGCCCGAAGCACTGCTGGAGGCCCTGCGCGACGAGGCGTTCGTCGCCCGGGCCACGGCCTGGGAACGCGCCGGGGCCGTACCGCGCAAGGCCGTCGACGAACTGGCCGGCCTCGGACTGCTCGGCCTGACCGTGGACACCGCCCACCAGGGCAGCGGCACGCCCCTGGCCGCCGTCACCGACGTGCACCGCCTGGTGGCCGCCACCTCACCCAGTCTGCACAGCCTGCTCGTCGTCCACGCCATGGTCTGCCACGCGGTGCGCCGCTGGGCTTCACCCGATCTGCGCGACGCGCTGCTGCCCGAACTGGCGACCGGCCGGATGCTCGCCGCGTTCGCGCTCACCGAGGAGGAGGCCGGCGCCGACATCGGCGCGCTGACCACCACCATCGAACGGGACGGTGACACGCTCCGGATCAACGGCACCAAACGCTGGCTGTCGTTCGGCCAGATCGCCGACGCCTACCTCGTCTTCGGCAGCACGGCGGGGCGCGGCAGCTGCGCTCTGGTCGACGCCGGGGTCGGCGTACACGTCGGCGTGGAACCCGTCACCGCGGGGCTGCGCGCCGCACGGCTCGCCCGCGTCACCTTCGACGGTGCCACGGCACCGGCCGCCCGTGCGGTCGCCCGCCCCGGCTTCGGCATCCCGTTCGTGGTGACGTCCTGCCTGACCCTGGGCAGGCTGTACGTCGCCGCCGGCGCCGTGGGCGTCGCGGAGGCGGCCCTCCGCCTCGCCGCCGACCACGCCGCCACCCGTGCCCAGGGCGGTGCCACCCTCGGTGACCGGCAACTCGTCAGGGGCCTGCTCGCCGACGCCGCGATCGCCACCGACGCCGCCGCCCGCTACGTACGGCAGACCGCCGACGAGGTCGAGGACCGGGCGCCGTCCGCCGCGGTGACCGTCGCCCGGGCCAAGCTGCTGGCCAGCCGAGCGGCGAGCACCGCCACCGCCACCGCCTCCCGGCTCCTCGGCGCGGCCGGTCAGACCGAGGACCACCCGCTGGCCCGCCTGCACGCCGCCGCGCGCGTCCACGAGGTCATCGAGGGGCCGACCGAAGTGCTCCAGGACATCGTCGCCGCCGACCTGCTGCGCGGCCGGCGCACCACCACGGACCGCGCGACCGCCCGTACGGCGGCGCACCACCGAAAGGACGACCGTGCAGGACACTGAGCTGCACACCCCGGCGGACCCGCAGGTCAAGTGCGTGGTCTGGGACCTGGACGACACCCTGTGGGACGGCACACTCCTCGAGGGCGACGACGTCAGCGTCCCCGACGCCAACCGGAAACTGATCCGGACCCTCGACGAACACGGCATCCTCCAGTCCGTCGCCAGCCGCAACGAACCCGGCGCCGTCGCCGAGCGGCTGCGCGCCCTCGGGCTCGACGAGTACTTCCTGTACCCGCAGGTCGGCTGGTCGGCCAAGTCCGCCTCGCTGCGCGCCGTGACGCGGGAGCTGAACATCTCCGCCGACAGCGTGCTGTTCGTGGACGACTCGGAGTTCGAGCGGGCCGAGGTGGCCGGCGCGCTGCCCCGGGTGCGGTGCATGACCAGGCAGGAGCTGCACGCCCTGGTGGCCGCCGGCGGGGTGTTGCCCGCACAGGTCACCGACGACGCGCGGCACCGCCGGGCGATGTACCTGGCGGAGGGCCGGCGCCGCAGCCACGAGGTGGCGTTCGACGGGCCGGCGGAGGCGTTCCTGCGTTCCCTCGACATGACCCTGCGCGTCCGCGAGGCGAGCACCGCGGACCTCGCCCGTGCCGCCGAACTGACCCAGCGCACCCACCAGCTCAACACCACCGGCATCACCTTCGACGAGGACGAGCTCTCGTCGCTGGTCCGGGACCCGGGCCACCGCGTGCTCGTCGCCGAACTCGACGACCGCTTCGGCACGTACGGCACGATCGGTCTCGCCGTCGTCGACACCGGCCCGACGGACCCGGCAGGGGCCCCGCGTGCCGGCGCCGCCCCCCGGTGGACGATCCGCCTGCTGCTGATGTCGTGCCGGGTCATGGGCCGCAACGTCGGCAGCGCCCTGATCGCGGCCGTCACCCGGCTGGCCGACGCGCACGGTGCCGGCACCGTCGCCCTCTTCCGCCCCACCGAGCGCAACCGGCAGATGCTCGTCACCTACCGGTTCGCGGGATTCACCGTCGAGTCCCGCTCGGACGACCTGGTCGTCCTCTCCCTCTCCGGCGAACGCCGCCCGGCCGTGCCCGGCTACGTGCGCCTCGTCGCCGACGACACCCCCGCCGCCCCGCGCGGCACGACACAGGAGCTGACCGCATGACCGCCTTCACCCAGAGCTGGACCGACACCTTCTCCTCCGTGTACGCCGAGGAGCCGCTCGCCAAGCTCTCCTGGTTCAACGCCTCCCCGGGGCTCGAACTCATCAAGCGCGTCGTCGACGGCACCCTCAAGCCCGGCCAGCGTCTCGTCGACCTGGGCAGCGGCCCGGGCGTCGACGCGGTGTTCCTCTCGGTCCAGGGACTCGACGTGACCGGTGTCGACCTGTCGCCCGACGCGGTCGCCCGCGCCCGCCGGTGGGCCGAACTGGCCGGTGCGTCGGCGGAGTTCATCCAGGGTGACGTGCTCGACGTACCGCTCCCCGACAGCTCGGCGGACGTCGTGACCGATTCGTTCGTCTTCCACAACATGCGCGACGAGGTGCGTGAGCGGTACGCCGACGAGGTGCACCGCCTGCTGAAGCCGGGCGGGCTGTTCCTCCTCAACTCGTTCTCCGACCACATGGTCGAGGGCACCGGACCGCGCCGCATCACCAGCGAGGAGATACTCGCCACCTTCCGGTCCGACCGGTTCGCGTGCGTGGGGCTGTACGTCTACCGCAACGTTCCCACCCGCACCAAGCCCGACCAGCTGCACTGGTTCGGCGAATTCCGGGCCCGCTGATGCGGGTCGTGGTCACGGGAGGCGGCCGGGGCATCGGACGCGCCGTCGCGCTCGGTTTCGCCGAGCGCGGCGCCCGGGTCGCCCTGATGGCCCGTACCGCCGACCAGGTGCAGTCGGTGGCGGCCGAGATCGAGGCCCTCGGAGCCGATGCCCTCGCGCTGCCGGCCGACGTCGGCGACGAGGAGCAGGTGCAGTGGTGCGCCGAGCAGGTGACGGCGGCGTTCGGCGGCGTGGACGTCCTCGTCAATGCCGCCGGGCTGTTCGATCTGGGCCCCACCACCGGGTTCTCCGTGGACGACGCCCGCGCACTGCTGGACACGAACGTCATCGGTACCTTCCTCACCTGCAAGGTCTTCGGCAGGCAGTTGCTGGAGCAGGGCCACGGCAAGGTCGTCAACTTCTGCTCGCTGCTGTCGTACACCGCGTTCCCCGAGCGGGCGCTGTACGCGGCGAGCAAGGGCGGTGTCCTGCAGCTGACCCGCAGCCTCGGCGTCGAGTGGGCCGCACGCGGCGTCAACGTCAACGCGGTGGCCCCGGGCATGATCCGCATCGAGACGCCGCACCCGGCCGCGCTCGCCGAGGACGCCATCGTGGGGCGCATTCCCGCCCGCCGGCGCGGCAGACCGCAGGACATCGTCGGCCCTGTCCTTTTCCTGGCCTCCCCGGAGGCCGACTACATCAACGGCCAGACCCTGGTCGTCGACGGAGGCTGGCTCAGCTATGGATACCTCTGAACACCACCGTCCCCCCGCAGACCGCTGCAGGGCGTCCCCGGGCGAATCGCCGTGCCCCGGCGCGGCCGCGTCCGCGCGGGGCGGGGCGGACCGGTGAAAGCAGCGGCACGCAGGCAGCCGCTGCCCCTGTACAAGGGGTTCCTCACCGGCTGGGGTGCCACCACGTTCGGCACCGGCCTCGTGCTGCCGCTCACCGTGGCCTACCTCCGGGAGACGCTCGGTCTGCCCACCTCCGCCGTCTCGCTGTACTTCGCGCTGTTCGCGATGGCCGGGCTCGTCGTCAACCCGCTCGCGGGCAGGATCGGCAAGGTCCGCGGACCCGGCCTGTCCGCGATCGGGGCCACCGTCCTCCAGGCCGCGGGTGCGGTCCTGCTGGCGGTGGCGGACTCGACGGCCGCCACCGTGCCCGCCGCCTGCCTCTCCGGGGCGGGCACCGGTGCCTACTACGCGGTCCAGACACCGCTGCTCACCAAGGTCTTCGGCACCTCGGAACTCAGCCGTGTCCTCTCGGGCCAGCACCGCGTCTCCGCCCTGACCGTGGCCGTCGGCGCGCTGCTCGGAGGCCAGGCCGTCGAACACCTGGGCGCGGGCGGGTACACCCTGTGTCTGGTCGCCAACGCGGTCAGCTACCTGCTGTACGGGGCCGCGCTCGTCCGTCTCCGGCGGGCGGAGCGACGGCCCGCCGCAGAAGGCCCGGACGGCGCCGGCTCCGCCGGACCCCGTGCGGAGGCGGGGGAGCGGGGTGCGGCGCTGCGCGACACGGTGTTCCTGCGGCTCCTCCTCCTGCAAACCGCCCTGGTCGTCTTCGGCATCGCCCAGGTGGACGCCGTGGTTCCGGCGATCCTGCGCAACGCGCACCTGTCCGTTTCCGCCATCAGCGTGGTCGTCGCCTGCAACACCGTCGGCGTCATCGCCTTCCAGGGCCTCGCCCTGCGGGTCGTCGAACGCATCGGCTACGTCGCCGCGCTGACGGCGGCCATCCTGGTGTGGGTGGCCGCCATGGCGGCCCTGACGGCAGCCGTGCTGGTGCCCGGGACGGGGGTGCGCCTGCTGCTCGGTGCGTTGTTCGGGCTGGTCTTCGCCGTCGGCGAGTGCCTGATCGCGCCGAGCGTCCAGCCGCTCGTCACGCAGACCGCCCCGGCGGCGCGGCTGGAGAGCTATGCCGCGGCCACCTCGCTCGCCCACGGCCTCGGCGCGTTCGTCGCGCCCCTGGTGCTCCTGCCCGTCGTGGACGGCGGCGGGGTGTGGAGCTACCTCGCCCTGCAACTCGGCGGCTACGGCCTCGCGCTGTACGCCCTGCTCTCGTTCCGGTCCCGCAGCGTCCGCCGCCAGGCGGCCTCCGCCCTGGTCAAGGAGGCATCCCCAGAGGAGACATCCGCGTGAAGGAGTCCATCGTGCGCCCCGACCCGCATCGGTGGGCGTCGTCGGCGCCGGCGGGGCGGCCCGTCCGCGGCGACCTGCCGGGACCCGGCGAGGCCGCCGTCTGGATCGTCCCCCTGGACCGCGTTCCCGACGGGCGTGCGGAACGCGTGCTCGACCGGCGGGAGCGGGCCCGGGCGGCTGCGTTCCGGGACGGCCTCGCGCGGCGCCGCTACGTCGCCTCGCACCTCGCGCTGCGGACCGTACTCGGCGGGTGCCTCGGCATCGCGCCCCGCGCAGTGCGGCTGACCCGCGAGGCCTGTGGTCTGCCGCACTGCGCGGAGCGGCACGGACGACCCAGGCTGGCCGCCGCGGAGCCGGCCGTCGAGTTCTCCCTGTCCCGCGCGGGCGGCCTGGCCGTCGTGGCCCTCGCCGCGGCCCCCGTCGGCATCGACGTCGAGTCGCGGGCCTTCCGCCACCCGGACAGCCCGCTCGACGGAATGATCCGCCGGCTGCATCCGGCCGAGCGCGCGGCGCTCGCCGAACTGCCGCCCGCACGGCGGGAGGAGGGCTTCCTCAGCTGTTGGGTGCGCAAGGAGGCGTATCTGAAGGGCATCGGTACGGGGCTGCCCGGCGGGCTGGCCGGCGCGTGCGTGGGCCTGGCCGCCGATGCCGCCGCCGACGGGAGGGGACCGGCGCCGACCACCCGGGGGTGGGTCTTCCTCGACCTCGACCTGCCACCCGGCCACCGCGCGGCCCTCGCCGTCGCCGCACCGGACGGCGAGGCGTCCCGGCGGCCGCCGGAACTGACCGTCAAGACCTTCCCCGTCCCCCCGCGGGAATTTTAGTGACTCACTTTACTGACTGAACTTGACAGCGAGTCATGTAGATAATTGACTCTGTTTTGCCCCGCCCCGTTCGGGAGACTGCGGAACCCGACCGGACCGAGAGGAAGACACGTGACACACGACCGTGCGGGCAGCCGCGAAACGCTGCTCGTCGTGGGGTCCGGCTACCGCGCCGGCCACGAGCGCCTGCTGGCCCAGATGGCCGCGGAGGCCGACCTGGTACTACTCAATCCCGAACCGGTGACCTGGCAGCGGCACTGGGTCCAGGCCGCCGAGGTCTTCGACGCCTCCGAAGCCGGCGACACCGACGGGAACGCGCTGCGGGCCGCGAAGGCCCTCGTGGGCCGGCGCCGGGTCGCGGCCGTGGTCACCTACGAGGAGACCATGGTCGTCACGGCGGCCCGACTCGCCCGGAGCCTGGGGCTGCCCGGCGTGCCGGTGGCGGCGGCCGAACTGGCACGCGACAAGCACCGCCAGCGGACCCTGCTGAACGACACCGGCATCTCGCCGACCCGTTCCCTCCTCGTGCACGACCTCGACGCGGCGCGGCGGGCCGCCCGCGACATCGGCTACCCGCTGATCGTCAAACCGCGGGGCCTGTCCGGCAGCGCCGGAGTGCGCCGGGTCGACGAGGAATCCCAGTTCGACCCCGCTTTCCACGCGGCACTCCACGCGGACAAGATGGGCCTCGAAAGCGAGGGAATCCTCGTCGAGGAATTCCTGGAGGGCTTCGAGTTCGACGTCGACTGCCTCGTGCACGACGGCACGGCCACCCCCGTCTCCTGGGCACGCAAGATCTGGGCGTACGACCCCTATCCCGTCGAGGCGGGTTTCATTACCGGACACGGCACCCTGGGCCGGGCCGAGATGACCGAGGGCTTCGACCTCGCCTGCCGCAGCGTCCTCGCCGCAGGCATCGACCGCACCGTCGCCCACGTCGAGGTCAAGATGACCCCGGCGGGACCGCGCATCATCGAGCTGAACGCCCGACCGGGCGGCGACATCGCCTCCCGCATCGTCGAACTGGCCCGCGGCGTGCGGCTCGGCTCCCTGCTCACCGCCGCCGCCCTGGGCCGCCCGCCGCACACCGCGTCCAGCGAGGACCGCTCGGCAGGCATCCGCTTCCTCTACCCCCGGGCCCGCCAACGCTTCGACGGCCTGGCCGAAGCCGCCACGCTGCGCGCCCGCCCCTGGATCCACGAGATCGGGGAGCTGCGCCCGCGCGGGGAGACGGTGACGCCCCCGCCGGACGACCTCTACGGCCGGGTCGGCTACGTCATGGCCACCGGCCCGCACGCCGACGAGGTCGAGGACCGCCTGCTCCTCGCCCACCACGAACTGAGCGTCCTCGGCTCCTGATCACCCGACCTCCCCGCCCACGCACGACGCCCCCCGCCGCGCCCCGCCCACGCCGCTCACGGCAGGGCGCGACCGCGCACGCCCGCCCACCCCTGACCACGACAGACCGCGAGAAAGGCCCGAACCATGACCGACTGGCAGCCCGAGACGTACGGCCCCCGCTGGAAGAACGTGTACGACCACATCGACTGGCCGCAGCCCGAGGGCGCCGTCGAGTTCCTCGCCCAGCGCGTCGGCGGCGGCCGCGCACTCGAACTCGCCATCGGGACCGGCCGGGTCGCCCTCCCGCTCGCGCAGCGCGGCGTGCCCCTCGACGGGCTCGACGCGTCCCCGGAGATCGTCGACGTGATGCGCACCAAGCCCGGCGGCGAGTCCATCGAGGTGTCCATCGGCAACATCGCCGACTTCACCTCCGAGCGCCGCTACTCCCTCATCTTCCTGCTGCTCAACTCGCTGTACGCGCTGCAGACCCAGGAAGAGCAGATCCAGTGCTTCGAGTCGGTGGCCGCCCACCTGGAGCCCGGCGGGCTCTTCGTCGTCGAGACGTTCGTACCGGACCCGACCCGCTTCCGCTTCAACGGCCGGGCCCACGTGTACGACGTCGGGCTCGACCACGTGCGCATCGAGGCCGACACCTTCGACCGGGCCACCCAGCACATCAAGGAGAACCACATCGAGATCCGGGAGGACGGCATCAAGCTCTACCCGGCCTTCCTGCGCTACACGTGGCCCTCGGAGCTCGACCTCATGGCCAGGATCGCCGGACTGGAACTCAGCGAACGCTGGGGCGACTGGGGCAACGTCCCCTACGACACCTACTCGGAGAACCACATCGGCGTCTACCGCAAGGCGGGCTGACGGTGTCGGACGAACCGGCGCCCCTCGTCCTGACACCGGCGGTGGCCGACGCCCGCTGCGATCCCGGGCTGCCGACCGCAGGACCGCACACCGGGCGCCCCCATCCGGTGGCGGCGCTCGTGGACCGGATCGGGGACCTGTTCGTACCGCTCGGCTTCGACATCGTCGACCTGCCCCTGCTGGAGTCCGTACGCGACAACTTCGACGTGCTCGGCTACCCGCAGGACCATCCGACCCGGACCCGCCTGAGCTTCTACCCCGCACCGGACCTGGTGCTGCGCACCCACGCGTCCTCCGGCGGCCCGCAGGCCATGCGGGCCGCCGCCCCCGCACCGCTGCGGACCCTGCTCGTGGGCACCTGCTTCCGCAACGAACTCTCCTCCCCCTACTCCGGCTCCCAGTTCACCCAGATCGACGGACTCGTGGTCCAGCCCGACGCGGGCCTGCCCGACCTCATGGGACTCTTCGACCGCCTGGTGTCCGGCCTGTTCGGACAGGGGCATCCATGGCGCGTGCGCCGCGGCGACTATCCCTTCGCCTCGCCGGGGTTCGCCGTTGACGTGGCGTGCCCGCGCTGCGGCCCCGGCTGTGACGAGTGCGAGGGCCGCGGGCACGTCGAGATCGGCGCCGGCGGCATCCTCCGCGACCGGGTGCTCACCGCCGGAGGCCACGACCCGCGCACGGTCGCGGGCTTGAGCTTCGGCTGCTCCGTCGAGCGCCTGCTGAGGCTCACCCACGGGCTGACCGACATCCGGGAACTGCTGGTCAACGACGTGCGCCTGCTGGAGCAGTTCGACCACGCCTGCCTGCCGCTGGGGCTGCCGGAGAAAGGAACCGACCCACTGTGAAGATCCCCCTCGCCTGGCTGGAGCAGGAATGCGGCGGCCACCTCGACCGTACGGCGCTGCTGGACGGTCTCCACGAGAGCGGTGCACGGGCCGTCCTGGACGCCGACCGCGCGGTGGAGGTCGTACCCCCGCCCGAGCTCGCCCACCTCGGTTCCGTACGCGGCCTGGCAGCCGAGGTCCGGGCCCGCAACGGAGACGGGCCCACCGCACCGCTCCGCCTGTCGGTCCTGCCGAACGGCCTCGCCCTGACGGCGGACGAGGGCATCCCCGGCCGGGTGGCGGCAGCCGTCGTCCGGATCCCGGCCGCGGTCCGCCTGCCCGACGCGGCGGCGGACCGGCTGCGCGCGGCAGGCGTGCGGCCCACGGGGACGGTGGCCGACCTGGCGGCGTACGTCGCGCTCGAAACGGGTCAGCCCCTCGGTTCGACCGACGCCCGGGCACTCGACCTCACCGGGCTGCGGCTGCGTGCCGCGAGCCCCGCCGGACCCGCAGCACACGACGACCCGAGCACACCGTCACCGCCCCCCGGCGCCTGGGTACTGTCGGCGGGCGAGCGGACCGTGGCCGTCCTCGGACGGGACACCGCGCCGGCAGCCGTTCCCGCCGACGGCCGCGAGACGCTGGTGTGGGCCTGGTGGCTCGACCCGGCGGCGGCGCACCCGGCGCCCCAGCCCGAGCCCGAGCCCGAGCCCGAGCCCCTGCCCCAGCCCGGGACCGGCCCGGACACGGACACGGGCACGGACGAAACAGCCCCCGCCGTACGAGGACACGACCCGCACTCCTGCGACCGGGCGCTGGCCCGCCTGGTCCGACTCGTCACCGACTGGGCGGGCGGCACCGTCACGGCAGCCGGCCGGGCCGGCGCGGCGGCACCCGCCCCGCGCGTCCTGCGCCCCGACGCCGACGAACTGCGCCGACTGCTCGACCCGGACACCGACCTCGCGACGCTGACCTCCCTCCTGGCCGCCGGCGGAACGGCAGTGGCGCCCCCCGGGGAAGGCAGCGCGCTGCACGTCACGGTGCCCGCCGCGCGCCCGGACCTGGACTGTGTTCCCGCACTGGCCGGCGAGGCCGCCCGCGTCCGCGGATACCGGACGCTGCCGCGCCGCCTGCCGCCTTCGGCCGGGGGCCCGTGGCCGGACCGGGCGCGCCAGCTGCGGGGCGGCCTCGCCGCCGCCGCCCTGCGGCGGGGACTGCAGCAGATCGTCTCCCCGGTGCTGCTGCGTGCCTCGGAACCCCTTTCCGCGGTCGGTACGCCACCCGGGGCCGAGCCCATCACCGTGCACGGGCGGGCCGGGTTGCGCGACATGCGGGTGCGCGGTTCCCTGCTTCCGGGCCTGCTCGGCGTCGCGGGCCGGTCCCTGCGGCACACGGGAGCGGCCCACCTCTTCGAACTCGGCCAGGTCCCGCTGTCCGCCGCGTACGGCGACGAGTCCTGGCGGTTCGCCGTCGTCCTGAGCGGATCCGCCGCACCCGCGTCGCTGGTCGAACCCCGACCGCGGACCGTGGGCTTCGCCGACCTGAACGGCCTCCTGCGGACCGTGGCCGGCGCGGCCGGCCAGGAAGCGTTCGAGCTGACCCCCCGTCCCCACGCGGAGTTCGCGGACGGCGCCTCGTTCGCCGTCCGCGTACGGGGCACCGCCGTGGGCCGGGCAGGACTGCTGTCCGAACGGACCGCGGAACTGATCGACGCGGTGGGGGAGCGGGTCTTCTGCGCCGAACTGGACCTCGACGCGCTGGGCGGCCTCCCACCGGTCCCCGCGACCGTGCGGCTGCCGGACCCGCTTCCCCCGCCCGCGTTCAACGTGACCGTCGTGGTGCCCGAGGCCGTGTCGGCCGGCGAGGTCCTGCAGGTGGTCGCCGAGGCCGGCGGCACCGAACACCGGCGGGTCGCCGTGAAGGACCTGCTGCAGGGCGGACGGGTGCCCGCCGGACACCTCTCGCTCACCGTGCGGGCGGAGTTCGTCCGCACGGACGACGGCCCCCTGCGCGAGGAGCGGCGCCGCCGCCGGGAAACGGTGCTGCGGGCGCTCGCCGACCGGGGGTGGAGCGGGCGATGAGGGAGGACACGCAGGGCCGTGAGCGCGCCGAGGACGTGGTCGAGCGCTTCGCGGCCTGGCTGCGCGCCGACACGTTCACCTGCCTGGGAGCACGGGCGGCGCTCCACCGAGGGGAACTGGAGACCGGTGTCTACGGGGCCCTGGGCGACCGAGAAGGCCTGGACCGGCTCTGCACGGACCTCGGGCGGTTCGTCACCGGCCGGCTGACGAGCTCCGGACGCTTCCATTCCTTCGCCGCGATCTTCACGGAGTCCGATCCGGCGGACGAGGAGACGTTCGAGGAGTTGCTCTGGGAGCAGCTGGGCGCACTCCACCGGGCAGACCGGGCCGAGAACCCGTGGGCCCCCGACGTCTCGAACGATCCGCGCAGCCCCCGGTTCGGGTTCAGCTTCGGCGGCCACCCGTTCTTCGTCATAGGCCTGCACCGCCGCGCGTCGCGCATCTCACGGCGCTTCGCCCATCCCACCCTCGTCTTCAACTCCCACCGGCAGTTCGCCGAGCTGAAACGCACCGGCGTCTATCAGGGAATGCAGACGAAGATACGCAGCAAGGAAGAGGCGCTACAGGGCCACGTGAACCCCATGCTCGCCGAGCACGGCGAGATCTCCGAAGCACGGCAGTACTCCGGGCGCGCGGTCCCGCCGCAGTGGACGTGCCCGTTCGACCGGCACGGCTGAACGGGGCGAGTGACGAGCCGGTCCGGACCCGCACCGAGCGGACCACCTCGGAGCCGCCCCGTCGCCCGCCGCCCCGAAGCGCCGGCTCCCGCCGTGCCGACCGACTGACACACGGCCCGCTCCGACCTGGTCCGACCCGGGCTTGACCGAGTATATTCACTCGCTCTGTCCCGTAGTCAGTCACAATAAAAAGGGGTGGCCACCATGGCGGAACCGCAGGCTCTGGGGTCACGGATCCGCCAGCTGCGCCGGGCGGCAGGTCTGTCGCAGATGGACCTGGCCGGCCAGGAGCTCTCCCCGAGCTACATCTCGTTGCTGGAAGCCGGCAAGCGGACCCCCTCCACGGAAGTCCTGGAGCAGATCGCCGCCCGACTCGGCTGCCCGCCCGAGCACTTGCTGGAACTGGTGGCGAACGAACAGCCCGACACCCTCCAGATCGAGCTGCGCTACGCGGAGATCAGCCTGCGCAACGGCGACCCGAAGACCGCCCTGGACACCTTCTCCTCCGTCCGCGACGCGGCCGCCGCAGGAGGGAAGGACGCCGTCCGGCTCTCCGCCGAGTACGGAGTGGCCCAGGCCCTGGAACACGACGGCCGGCTGGAGGAGGCCGCCGAGCGCTACCGGGCGCTGCTCGACCACGTCGGGCACGGCCAGTCCCTGGTCCCGCGGCTCGCGGTCGCGGTGGCACTGTGCCGCTGCCACCGCGAGATGGGCGATCTGGCCCACGCCGTCGACCTGGCCACCAGCACCCTGGAGGAGGCCCGCAAGCTCCGGCTCACCCCGACCGTGCTGGGCGTGGAACTGCTGGCCACGCTCGTCGGACTGCACTGCGAACGGGGCGATCTGCACCGTGCCGCCGCCCTGGCCCGGACCGCCATCGAGGAGGCGGAGGGGATCAGCGACCGCAAGGCGCTGGGCGCCGCGTACTGGAACGCCGGAGTGGTGGCGCACCGCAACGGTGCGTCCGCCGACGCCCTGCTGCTGCTGGAACGCGCCCTGGCCATCTACTCCGAGGGTGACGACGCCCGTGCCCTGTCCCGGCTGCGCAACGCCTACGCCTCGGTGCTCATGCAGTCGGAGACCGGCGACATCGCGGAGGCCAAGGCGCAGCTGACACGCAGCGCCGAGGCCCTCGCCGATCACGGCAGCACCGTCGACCTCGCCTACTGCGAGACCTCGCTCGCCCGCGCCTGCCTGCTGGAGTCCGACGCCCGCCAGGCCGAACGGCACGCCCAGCGGGCGCTGGAGCTGCTGGGCTCCGGGCACCGGCTGGAGACGGCACGCACCCTCCTGGTACTGGCGGGCGCCCAACTGCAGCTCGGCGACGCGGCGGCGGCCGAGGCCGGCTGCGAGCGGGCCGCGCTCCTGCTGGAGGCTTCCGAGGCCGACCGGCAGGCGGCTTCCGCGTGGAACGACCTCGGCGAGCTGCTGGAGCGCTCCGGGCGCACCGAGCGGGCCGTGTGGGCCTACCGACAGAGCCTGCGCTGCCTCGGCCAGCGCAGCAGCCTGCTCCCGGCCGCGGGCGGACCGGTCGCCGACGGGGCATCCGCCACCGGGCCTGCCGATCGACACGGCCCGGCACGGACGTAGATCGGCTGCTGATCCTCTGTTGATCGCCGGCGTCTAACGTCGGGAGGACAGGGCCGGGACGGGGCGACAACCCCCTCACGAGTCTCTTCCCCGGTCCATGCCTCCGACGAGAAAGCAGCGCTCCGTATGCCGTACGCCGCCAGCCCCCCCACCGGTGTCCACACCCCACGCGGAGCCCTCACCGGCCCGCTGCCCCACCGCACCGCCCGCGCGGTGGTCCTGGCCCTGCTGCTGGCGCTGTGCCCCGCCCCCCTCACCCTCGCATCGACGGCGGAGCTCCACGGCGCACCGACCGTGCTCCAGAGCGCCCTGCTCGAACTCGACATCCCCCTGTGCTGCTGACGCGATCCGTCGGCAGCACTCCACCACCCCGCAACCACCACCGGCGGACCACCGGTGGTGAACGTCAAGGAGGACCCTCATGTCCAAGCTGTCCCGCGCCTGTGCGGCCCTCGGCCTGGCGCTGCTCGCCGCGGCCGCCCTGGGCACGGCCGGACTCGGCCCCGCCGCCCCCGCAGCCACCCGCATACAGGCGGACGAGCACGACACCGTCGTGTCCAACGTCAACAACACCGGATCGGACTTCAAGCCGCCGGCCGTGCTGATGTGATCCCCCGCTGATGGACGGCCGTCCGGCACAGCGGGCACACCCGGCGCCCGGGCGGCCATCTCCACGCCCGAGGTCCCCGTCCCCCCGTAACGGGAACCACGGTCAGTCCAGTCCGGCCAGCAGCTCCGACACGTCGGCCGCGTCCGGCAGCCCGAGGCGGGTGAAGACACCGTGGGCCTGCTCCAACTGCTCCCTGGCCCGGCGGGTCTCGCCCAGGTCCGCCAGTGCCCGCCCCATGGCGACCGACGCATGTGCCCGGTCCCGGTCCGAGCACGCCTCCTCGCAGCGCTCGACCGCCGCCGCGGCGTGCTCCACCGCCTCCGGCACCCGCCCGGTACACCGCAGGGTCTCCGCCAGCTGGTACAGCACCTGCGCCTCCCGGTCCCGCAGGCCGGCCGCCCGGCACACCGTCAGGGCCTCGCCGTACCGGACCGCCGCTTCCTCGAAGCGGCCCAGTGCGTGCAGGGCCAGGCCGAGCACGTAGAGGGCATAGGCGGCGCCGACGCGGTCGTCCAACTCGCGCATCAGCGACAGCGCGCGCTCACAGGCGGGGACCGCCTCCTCGGGCCGCCCGCTGCGCACCCGGGCCAGCGCCGCGTTGACGGTCGTCACCGCCGCGCCGGAGCGGTGGCCCAAGGTGTGGGCCAGGGCGATCGCCTCGTCGTAGCAGACCGCCGCCTCCTCGAAACGGCGCAGGAACTGCGCCACCAGACCCAGGTCGTTGAGGGCCTGGCGCAGCGTGTAGACGTCTCCCGCTTCACGGGCCGCCTCGACGGACAGCCCGGCGTGCCGCCCCGCGTCCTCGATCCTGTCCGCGCGCAGCGCGATGCCCCCGCAGAGCATCCGTGCCCGCCCGATGGTCCTCCGGCAGCCGGTCAGTTCCGCGGCCTCGGTCAGCGCCAGCGCCACGGGTGCCATCCGCTCGTACCAGACGGCGGGGGTGAACGGGCTGACCGCGAGCAGCATGTCGACCGCGCTGCCGAGCCGGTCCTCGGCCGTGCCCGGCAGGCGCAGGGTGACGGCGCCCAGGGCGGCCGCCACCAGCCCGTCGATCTCGGCGACCACCCAGGCACGGGCGGCGTGCACGTCGTGGAACTCCAGACCGGCCGATCTCGGCGGGCCGAACGCCTTCGCCACCGCGTCTCCGGGAATAGCGTGGGGGAACGCGCTGGAGGCCGTCGCCAGCAGGAAGTCCAGCAGCCTGCCGCAGGCTTCCCCCGCCTCCCCGGCGTCGTGCGACTCCGCACGCTGCCGGGCGAACACCCTCACCAGTTCGTGGTAGCCGTAGCGGCCGGGCTTCGTGGACTCCACCATCGCGGCATCGGTCAGCGACTCCAGCAGGTCCTCCGCCGTCGACTCGTCGACGCCCAACAAGGCCGCCGCCGCCGGCACCCCGATGTCCGCCGCGCCGGCCAGCGCGACCAGCCGGAACGTCCGCGCCTGGGCCACGGTGAGCTGCTGGTAGCCCAGTTCGAAGACGGCGTCGATGGCCAGCGTGCCGATCCTCAGCTCGGCGATGCGCCGCTGCTCGTCCGCCAGGCGCGCGGTCAGCGTCGCCGCCGTCCACGAGGGCCGCGCCGACAGCCGGGCCGCCACGATCCGCACCGCGAGCGGCAGCTGACCACAGGCCTCGACCAGCCTCAGGGCATCCTCCCGCTGCGCGGCCAGGCGTTCGCGGCCGATGATCGCACCGACCAGCTCCAGCGCCTCGTCGGCGCCGAACGGCTCCAGCAGGAGCTGCGACGTCACCGGCAGGTCGAACACGGGCGACCTGCCGGTGAGGACGACCGCGCAGCTCGATGAACCCGGGATCAGCTCGCGGACCTGGTCGGCATCCCGGACGTTGTCCAGGACGATCAGCATCCGCCGCCCGTCGACCAGGGACCGGAACAGCCTGCCGCGGTCCTCGACGCCGTCGGGCACCTCGTCCTCCGGCACGCCCAGCGCAGCCAGGAACCCGGCCAGGACGAAGCCCGGTTTCGCCGGATCGGGCCCGGTGCCCCGCAGGTCGGCATGGAGCTGGCCGTCGGGGTAGTGGGCACGGGCCCGATGGGCGACGTGCAGGGCGAGGCAGGTCTTGCCGACGCCCCCCATCCCCGCGGCGGCCAGCACGATCGGTGTCCGGCGCACCGGTTCGGCGAGTAACGCGTGCCAGACGTCCACCTGGTCGCGCCGCCCCACGAAGTCCGGTGCGTCATAAGGGAGCTGGGCGGGAGTCGGCGGCGTGCTCGAGGACGCCGCCCCTTCCGGCGGAACCCCGCCCGAGCCGTCCACGGCGTCTTCGCCCTGCGGCCGGCCCGGCCCCTCGGTGCCGTCGCTGCCCGTCCGCCCCGCCGGCGGTGACGACGCCACCGTTCGCGTCAGGCCCGGCCTGGTCGGCACGGGGTCGCCCATGAGGATGCGACGGTGCACCTCGGTCAGTTCCGGACCGGGCTCGATGCCCTGCTCCTCGATCAGCAGGTCCCGCACCCGGCCGAACACCGCCAGGGCATCGGCCTGACGCCCCGCCTTGTGGAGCGCGCGCATCAGCAGGCCGTGGGGACGCTCCCGCAGAGGATGCGCCTCGGTCAGTTCGACCAGATCCGGTATGGCCGAGCGTTCCCCGCCCAGCGCCAGCGCGAGCTCGAAGTGCTCCTCGCACAAGGTCAGCCGCAACTCGTCCAGTCGGACACGCTGCCGCTCCGCGAACGGCCCCGGCACCCCCGCCAGCGGCTCCGCCTGCCAGAGGTCCAGCGCCTGCGCGAGCAACCGCGCGCCCTCCGCCGCACGCTCGCCGGCCGTGGCGCGCGCGGCCGCAGCCGCCAGCGCCTCGGCCCGGCACAGATCCAGCGCCCCGTCGGGCACCGTCAGCCGGTAGCCGTCGCCGGCCAGCTCCAGGACGGTCGGCGCGCCGCCCTCCGGCTCCAGCAGCTTCCGCAGCCGCCAGACGTAGGTACGGACGGTGGTCACCGCCCGGGCGGGCGGTGCGTCCCCCCACAGCGCCCCGATGATCTGCGCCATGGAGACCGGCTGGTTGGCACGGAGCAGCAGGAGCGACAACAGCGCCTGCTGCTGCGGTGGTCCCACCCGCAGCTCGACGTCCCCCCGGTACGCGCGCACGGCGCCCAGTATCTCGAAACGGAATGCTCCGGCCACTCGGTGACCCCTCTCGCAACGGCCAGTAGAGCGAACGCACACGATCGCTCGCAGACACCTGCAAGATGAAATCCGCCGGGCCGTGGATCCACCTTTCCGACGATTTTTCGCCGCCGTCAGCCTTGGCGGACGGCGCGACTCCGCGAGCCGCGCGCGTCGCGCGGCGAGGAGCAGCTGCTGCGGGGCGTGCCGACAGATGGAACCGGCGGGCCGGCGCTGACGGCGTTCGAGTCGCCAACGCACCCGCCCGCCTTCTGCGGGGTTGCTACGGGCTGAGGGAGCAGGCAACAGCACCACAGCCCGTCACCCTTCGGCCTCGCCCTTCGACGGAACGGCCACACGCGCACGCCGCTCCGAAGCGCGCAACTGCGGGCGGAGGGCACGGCCGTCCTGCCCCCCATCACCGTCGACGGCGGTGCACCGCTCGGCGACGCGACGCTGCGGCGCGCCCCCGAAGCCGTGGAGCTCGGATCCGCCGTGGGAACGTCGCACCGCGGCCGCGTGCCGGTGATCCAGTGTCAGGATCATCTTGAAACCGGTGCACACCTTGCTGTGCATCGTTCCCGTCCTCTCCTGATGGCCGCTGTGCTGCCTTCACGGTTCCGGTTGCTGAGGTTGAACCCGTGATGTCGCCGGGTGGCTTGGGTGGGTCTGATTTGTCGGGCCGGTCTCGGCGAGGCGGCCGTCTATGACCGGACCGCTGGCCGCCGCTGACTACCTGGTGCGCTCAGTGCGGTCGTCGTACTCTTCGCGGGCGGTGATGACTTCTTCGATGTGCAGCACGGACCACTCCGTGAGCGCCTTCAGCGGTTCCCTCAGCGTCTGGCCGAGCGCGGTCAGCTCATACTCCACGTGCGGCGGCACCTCTGGGTAGACGGTCCGGCTGACCAGCCCGTCGCGTTCGAGGGTGCGCAGCGTCTGGGTGAGCATCTTCTCGCTCACGCCCGCCAGCGCCTGCCGGAGCTGGCCGAACCGGGAGGTCCCGTTCCGGCCGAGTTCGCCGAGCACGAGGACCGCCCACTTGCTGCCGATCTGGTCGAGCAGGTCCCGCGACGGGCAGCCGCGCTCGTACGGATCGAATGACGGCATGGGCCCGGTCACATTCCCGACAGCAGCCATACGGCTCACCTCAATGCTTTCGCTACGGTAAGTACCGTACCAAGAAGTGGCTACTCCCCAACAGAGAGTGTCCAGGTCATTCTGTGTTCCATCCCGCGGCGGACGGACCGCGGCAGGCGTGCAAGGCACGCGCGGAAGGAAGGAATGACCATCATGCCGATCGTCGTCACCGGAGCCACCGGCCAGCTGGGCAGGCTCACCGTCGAGGCACTGCTGCGGCGCGGGATCCCGGCCGCGGACATCATCGCGACCGGCCGGGACATCGCCGGGATCAAGGATTTGGCCGACCGAGGCATCACGGTACGCCGCGCCGACTTCGCGGACACCGACGGCCTGGCCGAGGCATTCGCGGGGGCGGAAAGGCTGCTGCTGATCTCGGCCTCGGTCCCCGTGGGCGAGCGGGTCGCCAACCACCGCCGCGTGATCGACGCCGCGGCGTCCGCAGGCGTGTCGCTCGTGGCGTACACGAGCACGACGCACGCGGACACGGCCACCACCGTCATCGGTGCCACGCACGGCGAGACCGAGGCGTATCTGCGGGACCGCGGAATCCCCAGCGTGCTGCTGCGCAACGGCTGGTACCTGGAGAACTACACCAGCCAACTGCCGCAGATCCTGCAGAACGGCGCGGTCGTCGGCGCCGCAGGCGAGGGGCGGATCAGCGCCGCGTCCCGCGCCGACTACGCCGAGGCCGCAGCGGTCGTCCTCACCGCTGAAGGCCACACCGGCGCCGTGTACGAGCTCGGCGGCGACGAATCCTTCACCCTGACTGAGCTCGCTGCCGCGATCTCCGCTGCGGCCGGAAAGCAGGTTACCTACGCTGACCTCCCGGTGGCCGACTTCGCCCAGGTACTGGGCTCCGCGGGCCTACCCGCCGAGCTGGCGGAGGTCCTCGCTGACGCTGACCGCGGTATGAACCGCGGCGAGATGTACACCGACTCTGGCGACTTGCGCCGCCTGATCGGCCGCCCGCCCGTGACCCTGGCCGAGGCACTCGCGGCCGCCCTGCACGACTGAGGTTGAACGACGGGTTGAGGTCGGGTGCGTAGGGCGGCAGGTAGTAGATGGTCAGCCAGTCCCGGGCCTCGGCGAAGTTTTGTAGGTCGGCGGCCTTGTGGACGTTGGGGTTGTCCCAGACGAGAACGATCGGGCCGCCGAGCTGCTGGTGTGCTGCGATCAACAGGTCCCGGTAGCCGCGCCAGGAGAAGCTCTTGCGCCCATCGCGACGGCCGTCGTCATGGCGGGGCCGGTAGATGAGCCTGGAGCGGTGACCGGGTTTGTAGCAGGTCAGCGCGGCGATGGAGATCCGTCTGCGGGAGCGGCCGCGGACCCGCACCACCGGGGTCCGGCCGCGCTGTGACCAGGTCTTCGCGTGCGGCGGCGTCATGGAGAATCCGGCTTCGTCCTCGAAGACGAGCCAGGCTCCACGGGCCGCCGCAAGGCTTCCGCGCAGGGCCACACCTCCTTGACCCACCCGGCCACCACCCCGTCGTCCCGCTCCATGGCCCGGCGGGCCGGGACCTGCCAGGACCAGCCGTTACGCGCCAGCAGTTTCCGCACGCCCTGGATCGTGTAGGCCATGTGAAAGCGCCGACCGATCACCGTCTTGATCCGCGCCAGTGTCCAGCGCTGGTCCTCCCAGCCGTGCGCGGCTGGCCCCTTGGCCTGCTCCGCCTCCAGCAGCGCGAACTGCTCCTGGCTCAGCCTCGGCAGCGATGCCGGCCCCTGCGACCGCAGGGCCCGCGGACCGCCCTCGTCCCACTTCTGCCGCCACCGTTGTACCGAGCGGACGTTGACGCGCAGGGCCTTGGCGACGACCGAGCTCGCCTCCCCCTGGGCGAACCGCTCGGCCGCCTTGAGCCGTAACTCCTCGCGGACTGCTGCCGTTCGGCAGTCAGCCCGCCTCCTTGTGGATACCGCATGCCCCGGTGATACCGCACGGGCGACGAGCCATCAGCCCCTACGACACCACGAGTTCAACCTCAGCAGCCGTCGGTGCGGGGGGCGTCTTGCCGAACACCGGGCCGCCGAACGTTGCTCGTCCTACCGGGGGAGCGCTCGGCTGGCGCGGGGACGTGGTCGGCGGCCCAGCTGGCCAGGATGCGCAGCGCGTCTTCGGAGTCGCTGCCCGGCTCGGCACCGTAGGCGAACAGGATGAGGCCGTCTGCGGGCAGGTCGAGGGATTCGTAGGCGAGGTGAAGGGGGCCGACCACGGGGTGGTGGATGGCTTTGGCGCCCTGGTGGTACTGGCGGACGTCGTGGCCGGCCCAGCGGGTACGGAAATCGTCACTGCGGGTGGACAGCTCACCAATGAGGTCGGTGAGGTCCTTGTCGTAGGGGTCGCGGCCGGCCTGGGCGTGCAGGAGAGCGACCAGGTTGTCGGCGGCGCTTTCCCAGGCGCCCCAGAACTGGCGGGAGCGGGGGTCCAGGAATATGAACCGGCCATGGTTGGGGGTGGCTCCCCCGGCAGCTTCGATCATGGGGGCGTACAGGGCACGGCCGAGGCTGTTGGCGGCCAGGACGTCACCACGGCCGTTCAGGACGAACGCCGGGCAGGCCATGGAGTCCAGGAGACGCTGCAGGTTCGGCCGCACCGAGGCGGCGGCGGCCCGGCCGTCGGCGTCGACGTCCCGGACCGGCGGCGCGGGCGAGAGGTCGCCCCATCCCGGGCGATAAGTCCGTCCATCGGTTGGGCCCCGGGCAGGAACCACGGAATACCCGCGTTGCGCGGCAACGCGGGCGGTAACTCGAACTCCGCGCGTGAGGTGCACGGCGTCCCCGCCGCGGTGCACCTCGCGGGTCGCCGGGTCGACGACCAGCGGCCCGGCCCGCAGCGGCGTGTCCGGGGCCGGCCCGGACGGGCCCGCCGGCTGCGGCGCAGCAGCGCGTGAAAGGCGCAGCACCAGTTCCTCCAGTGCGAACGGCTTCACCAGGTAGTCGCCTGCCCCGGCCTGCAACCCCGCCACCCGGTCGGCGAGCTCGTCGAGGGCCGACAGCATCAGCACGGGCGTCCCGTCGCCCCGGTCCCGCAGGGTCCGGCACACCTCGTACCGGTCAGCCGGGCATCGACACGTCCAGCACCAGGACGTCGGGGCTGCGCTCGGCGAGCAGCGCGAGCGCCCCGTGCCCGTCCGCGGCGAGTAGCACGGTGAGGCCGCTCAGCCGCAGCCCGCGTTCCAGCGAGCGCCGGGTGGCGGCGTCGTCGTCCGCCACGGGCACCACGCCTGCGGTGGCCGCCCTACCGGCATGAGCCCCACCTCCCGTCCGGCCCCTTCCCGGAGCCGGTGCCCGGCCCTCTCGCGCCGACGCGTGCGGCGCGAAGCCGGGCCGGGCCTGGGACGGGTCATCCGGGCCGGTGCGTCAGCGCCGGCAAGCGCGGCTCTCGTCACCGTCCTTGCAGATGGTGACCCAGGGGCCGTCGAAGTAGGCGACGGGGCCGACGGCGGCAGTGACCTCCAAGGTACCGGGGCCGCACTGCTTCTGCGGGGACTTGGACCACACCTCGAGGTGCCTCGGCTTGCCGATGGGGAGCCCGACACCGACGGCGATGGTGTAGCAGGCCTTGGGGTCGGTGACGGTCAGCTTGCCCTTGGCCGTTATGGTGCCCTCCCCGTTCGCCCAGACGCCCGTCATCATGCCCGAGCCGTGCGCACCGGCGACGCTCTCGTTCCAGGGCTTCGGGTCGGGGATCCAGTCGGCGGAGGCGGCGGAGGCGGTGCTCGCGGTGGCCCCGATCATGAGTAAGGCGCCGGCGGCCGCGGCGGCGGCCATGAACTTGCGCATGACGCAACGTCCCTTCGTCGTGTTCGTGCTGCGTTGACGACCGGACGCTAGCGAAGGGGCATATCCCCGCATTATCGGAAACGGCCCGGGCGGAGGGCCCGGCCGGGCTCTCGCCACCCACCGGCGGACCGCGGACGAACCCCGACCGCAACGGCACGCGAACCCCGCCGCTCACCAGGGCAGAGGGCCCGCCGCGTCGAAGCAGCCGCCGGTCGGGCTCCGGGCCCTGCCGAGCCATCCGAACGATCACCTCGGCGCCCTGCTCGACGGTCTGCGTGCCCTCGTGCCGGTTCAGGTCCGTCGCGGTGTAGCCGGGCCGGCCGCACGACCCCGGAACACCGCAGCGCGCACCCGATGCGTCCGACTTCCACCTGCCGGCCACCCGGTGTCCACTGTGCACCGGACGGCATCTCCACTGAGTGAAGGCGACCGGATTGGACGGCGTGCTCCGGTCCCGGGTCATGCACTGCACAGTGCGGGCCCATTCGAGGTGTTCCCTCGGCGACCCTGCTGGTCGCTTACGGAACCCGGCCCGACCCGCTCGTGCGCAGCGCGCAAGATCCGGGCAGTGATCCCGCAGCCGACCGACCAGAACGCCCACCGCAAACGCCTCGGCAGCAAGGGCGGCAGGCCTCCGGCCTTCGACAGGACCGCCTACCAGCTGCTCCCGCCTCGCGCGCAGGACGTGGCGTAGAGCTGCGCCCGCACCCCCGGCTCGCCGGGATCCCGCACGACGCCCGCCGGATCAGCGCCGCTCGTACAGCGCCAGTTCGGGCAGGAGGCGGAACGCCTCGCGGGCCGCGGCCAGCGCCTCGTCCCACCGGTGCAGCCCCTCCAGCCTGCGGGAGAGCGTGTACAGGGCCTTGGCGAGGTCGGGGACGTGGGCGGGGCGGGTGGCGGCCAGGGTGCGGTAGACGGCGACGGCTTCCTCGAGGGCGGCGAGGGCCTCCCCCGGCCGGCCGGACTGCTCCCGCCGGACCGTCACCGCGATCAGGCTGCTCGCCAGGCCTTGAAGGTGGGCGTCCGGGTCGCGGGAGGCGAGGGTGCGGCGGATGCCGAGGGCTTCCTCGAGGGCTGCCAGGGCCTGCTCCGTGCGCCCCACGGCCGCCAGCCGGGTGCCGAGGGTGTGCAGTTGCACCGGCAGGTGGGGCAGGTGGGCCTCGGGGTAGGCGCGCGTCAGGCCGCGGAGGATCCGTACGCACTCCTCGGTGGCGGCGAGAGCCTGCTCGGGCCGATCCAGGGCCGCGTGGAGCGCCGCGACCGTGCTCAGGCTCGCGTTGAGCGCCATCAGGTGGGCGTCGGGATGGATGGCGACCAAGCCCCGGTGAATGGCCAAGGCCTCTTCGGCGGCGGCCAGGGCCTCTTCCTTCCGGCCCGAGTCCTCCAGGGCCCAGGCCAGCCTACCCAGACTCTGGGCCAGCTGGGGCAGGTGGGCGTCGGGGCGGGTCCTGGCCATGGCGCGGCTGAGGTGCACCACGCGTTCGGCCACCGACAGGGCCCCGTTCAGCCAGCCCATCTCCGCACCTTTGACCGCCATCTCGCTCAGCGTCGCGACGTGAGCGGGGGAGTGCGCAGAGCCTGCACCGACCATGCCGTCGTGCAGCCGGGCGGCTTCGATGAGCGCCTCCATGGCCTCCTCCTTCCGGCCCAGGTCCCACAGGCGTTCGGAGTGGACGTTCAGGCTCCGGGCGAGCTGGCGGGCCTCGGCGTCCGACCCTGCCCCGGCCTCGCGACGCAGGCGCACCGCCTCCTCGGACGCGGCCAGCGCCGCCTCCTGCCGCCTGAGATCACCCAGCAGGGTGGCGAGCTTGTTCAGACTCTCGACGAGGTCGGGGGTGCGGCCGCCGCCCAGACCGCGGGAGAGCGCCACGGCCTCTGTGATCGCGGCCAGGGCCTCCTCACGGCTCCCGAGGTCACGCAGCCGGTCGGCGTACGCGTTCAGGCTCGCGATCAGGGGGACGGCGTCCGCCAGGGAGCGGGCGACGGTGACGGCTTCCTCGGCGGGGGCCAGCGCCTCCTCCCGCCGGTCCAGAGCCGCCAGGCGCGAGGAGAGGGAATGCAGGCTCCACACCAGGTCGGGGGTGTGGGGGAGGCCGCGGTGGCGGGCGACCAGGTGCCAGGCCAGCTCGCATGCCCAGACGGCCAGGCGCTGGCTGCGCGGGACCCGGTCGTCGAGCTGCCTGAGGGTGTCCAGCGGGGTCCGGGGATCAGCGGCGATCTGCTGCAGGCCGGCCACGAGCGGGCCGGGGCGCTCCACTTGGGTGGCGACGGCCATCGCCGTGGGTGCCAGGACGGTGCGGTGCCGGACGCACAGCGCGGTCAGCTGGTCGTCGAGCCGCCCCGCGAAGACGGCGTGCGCGGCCGCGCGCCCGTAGAGGGTCAGCAGCCGGCCCGCCTGCTCTTCGGTGATGCCCGGTACGAGGTCGTGGGCGAGCCCGGGGTGCGCTTCCAGGCGGCGGCCGACCAGACGCTCCGTCAGCCGGTCGGGCTGCAGGCTGCCCCACGGACCCGAATCGGCCGACGGGTAGAGGGCGGCGATCCAGGCCAGGACGGCATCGCGGCGGTCGCGCGGCTGGTCGGCCAGCCCGCCGACCTTGCGCAGGACCTCGGCGGCCTGGTCGCGGCCGGCGGCCCCCACCAGCAGGGCGGCGGCGAGCGCGGCATCGAGGGTGGCCGTGCTCAGCGCCGGACTGAGACCGCAGGCGGTCGCGCTCTGCTCCCAGTAGCGGCGCTCGTGCAGGAGCAGGCGGTCCTCGACACCGGCCGCGGGGCCCGCCCCGTCCTCGGCCGGACCGGGGTCGGCGGCGTCCAGCAGATCGGCCAGGGCGGTCATGTGCAGGGTCAGCGCGTTGTCCATGCTCGCCCGGTTCGCCTCGAGGGAGGGGAGGGCGGCGGCCAGCGCCGGCCAGTCGGGCCCCTGCCGGCCGCGCACCTCGGGCAGCGCGGCCGCGAAGGCCTCCGCCGCCCGCCGGTACGCCTCCGGACGCGCGGCCGCATCGCTCTCCAGCGCCGGCAGCGCGGCCACCGGGGTGCCGTCGAGTAGTTCTTCGGCGGTACGGCTCACCGCCTGCGCGCTGGCCCACCAGTCCCCGGCCGTCCGGGCCAGCAGGAAGACCTTGAACGGCGTGGCACCCCCGTGCTCGGCGGCGGCCTCCAGGATCGCGGCGAACTGTGCCGCGCGGGTCTCCGCGTAATCCAGCACCACCAGCAGCGGCTTGGCGGCCCGGCCCACCGCCCGCAGTTCTGCCGGAGTGGCCCCGGCGCGCGGCCACAACACCGCCCAGCCGTCCGGAGCCAGGGTGGCGGCGAGCTGGTGGGCCAGCCGGGTCTTCCCCTGCCCGGCCGGGCCGTGCAGCAGCCAGCTGCCGAACCCCTCCTGCCGGCACCAGCGAGCCAACCGGCCCAGCAGTTCCTCGCGGCCGTGGAACGCCACGACCTGCCGGGCCGCCTGCAGCAGCGCCGCCGCCGAGCCCAGACCGCCGGCCGGCGCCACCGGACCGGCCTCGGCCAGGTCCTGGAACTCGACCGCTTCGAGCACCATCGCACCGGCGCAGTGCTCGGCCAGCACGGCCCGGAACTCCGCGTCGTGGTGCAGCACGTACGCCGGCACCACCGAGAGCGCGGCATGCCCGGATCGGCCCGCGTCGGCCGCGACCACCCCGGTCAGCAGGCGGCCGCAGAACATCGCGGCCCCTGACAGCCCGCCCCACGGCGACGACCCGTCGGTCGGCCAGACCGGCGGACGGGGGCCGAGGTCCATCACGTGCCGGTTGGCCACGAAGCCACTGCCCGGATTCACCGTCCCCGCCAGCTGCGCGGCCTCCACCGCCGCCCCCGGCCGCTGCACCACGTCCGGTACGCCCCAGGTCGCGCAGGGCTGGCCGGGCTGCTCGGTCACCAGGCGGCCCCAGCGCACCCCCGCGCCCGCCGGTGGCCGCCACCCGGCGTCGTCCACTTCCACCAGGGCCGCATCGTCGCGCCCGCCGGGCGTGCCGCACCACACCACGGCCCCGCCGAACACCGCGTCGCCGCCCGGCCGGAACACCTGCACCAGGGTGCCGCGCCGACCGGCCACGTGTGCCGAGGTCAGCACCAGCCGCGGACCGATCACGTACCCCGATCCCGGCCCGCCCGGTCCTCCGACCGCGACCAGACGATCCCGCCTCATCGCATCCCCGTCCCGTACGCCGACGCCCGGTCAGTCCTGGATCCGGGCGCTCACGTCGCCGGGACCGGCCGGCCGGTCGGCGCCCCCGCTGACCAGCAGATCGCCGCCGGCGGGACTCCTCGGGGTGAGGGTGAACGACACCCGGTGCGTCCGGCCGCGGGCCACCCCGGCCTCCGCGTCCGCCGTCACGGCCCACACTCGGAAGCCCGCCTTCGCCCGCGCATCGGCGCGCAGTTCGACCTCGAACTCCATCTCCACCGGCCCGACCACGAACGAGATCTCGTGTCCCGCACCGTGCGCCGCGGCCTGCAGCAGCTCGTCCCGCACCGCCGCCACCGCGTCCGCCAACCCGATCTCCACGCATCCCACCCCGTCCCCGTCGACTGCACGTCTGCCCAGGCCGAGCGTAGAGGCACGGCACCGCCCTGCGCAGGCGGTCATGAACAGTTGTCCGAGTCGGGACGGGGGCGCAGGGCGGTTGCCCGCTACGGCAGTGGGGCGAACGGGGCGAGGATCGCGCGGGCGCCGGGCGGGTCCAGGCGTTACGCGACGTTGGTCGCACAGCAGGCACCGCCCCGCACGGCACCGTTCGCTGCGCCCGGGGGCGGCCCCGCCTCATCCGCGCCCTCTACCGGAGTCCACCCTCCATACGACCACTGACCAGCTCCGCGGGCGGTGTGCGGACCAGTCCGTGACCGTGGCCGTTGCTCCGCCGTCTCACCGGGTGAGGGTGAGGGTGAGGTGAGACGGCAGAGCAACGGTGCCCTGGACGGTGTCGCGGTGTCGCCGTGTCGGCCGAGGCCGCGACGGTCTCAGGGCTTGCGCCGGGCACGGGGGTGGCGTCGGTCGTGCCCGGCGAGGACACCGCCGCCCAGCACCACGGGATCCGCCCACGGCAGGCACCACGGCCAGCCCCCCGGCAGGCCGTTCCCGCCCGCTGCGATCCCCGCGGTGCCGGGCTCTGGTGCCCCGCCCCCGCCAGGGGGTGTCAGGTACGGGCCGGGCCGGTTCCCGCGATCACCTCGGGCCGCAGCAGGGCGGTGAGTTGCTCCGCCGGCAGCAGGCCCCGTTCCAGGACGAGTTCGGCCACACCCCGGCCGGTGACGAGGGCCTCCTTGGCGATGTCGGTGGCGGCGGTGTAACCGATGTGCGGGTTGAGGGCGGTCACCAGGCCGATGGAGTTCTCGACGGTGGCGCGCAGCACTTCGGTGTTGGCGGAGATGCCGCTCACGCAGCGTTCGGCGAGGGTGAGGCAGGCCGCGCGCAGGTGGGTGACGGACTTCGACAGCGAGTGCAGGATGACCGGCTCGAAGGCGTTGAGCTGGAGCTGGCCGGCTTCGGCGGCCATGGTGATGGTGATGTCGTTGCCGATGACCTCGAAGGCGACCTGGTTGACGACTTCGGGGATCACCGGGTTGACCTTGCCGGGCATGATGCTCGAGCCGGCCTGGACCGGCGGCAGGTTGATCTCGCCGAGTCCGGCGCGGGGCCCGGAGGACAGCAGGCGCAGGTCGTTGCAGGTCTTGGACAGCTTGACGGCGATGCGCTTGAGGACGCCGGACAGCTGGACGAAGGCGCCGCAGTCCTGGGTGGCTTCGACCAGGTCGGGCGCGGTGACCAGGGGCAGGCCGGTGATGGCGGCGAGGTGGCGGCGGGAGGCTTCGGCGTATCCGGTCGGGGCGTTGAGGCCGGTGCCGATGGCGGTGGCGCCGAGGTTGATCTCGTGGATGAGGCCGAGGGCTTCCGCGAGCCGGCTGCGGTCCTCGTCCAGCATGACGGCGAAGGCGGAGAACTCCTGCCCGAGCGTCATCGGCACGGCGTCCTGGAGCTGGGTGCGGCCCATCTTCAGGACGTCGTGGAACTCGGCGGCCTTGCGGGCGAAGGCGTCCTGCAGGACGGCCATGGCGTCGAGCAGGCCGCGCACCGCGAAGACGGTCGCGATGCGTACGGCGGTGGGGTAGACGTCGTTGGTGGACTGGCCGAGGTTGACGTCCTCGTTGGGGTGCAGGTGCCCGTACTCGCCCCTGGTGTGGCCCAGCAGCTCCAGCGCCCGGTTGGCGATGACCTCGTTGGCGTTCATGTTGGTCGAGGTGCCGGCGCCGCCCTGGATGACGTCGACGACGAACTGGTCGTGGAGCTTGCCCCCGCGTATCTCCTGGCAGGCGGTGACGATCACGGCCGCTTTCGCGGGCTCCAGCAGGCCGAGTTCCGTGTTGGCGAGGGCCGCGGCCTCCTTGACGGCGGCGAGGGCGTCGATCAGGTGCGGGTAGGTGGAGATCGGCGTGCCGGTGATGGGGAAGTTCTCGGTGGCGCGCAGGGTGTGGACGCCCCAGTAGGCGTCGGCGGGGACGTCGCGGTCTCCGAGCAGGTCGTGTTCACTGCGGCTGGAGGCGGTCATGGGTGTGCGGGTCCTCTTCCTGAGGTGGGCGGATCGAAGGGGTGTGGAAAGGGGGAAGCGGGTGTCAGACGGTCACGGTGGCGGGGGCGCCAGGCGGGTTCAGGGCCGACACCGGGCGGATGCTGCCGACGGGCCGGCCGCCGCCGGTCACCGGCTCGCCCGCGAACCCGGCCAGCAGCCGGGGGTCGACTCCCGCGCAGGCGAGGGCGGCGGCCGTCACCGCGGTACGCGCCCGGTCGGCCCCGTCGGCGATTTTCACGGCGATGGCCCGGCCGTCGGGCAGTGCGGCGACCTGGACGCCCTCGAAACCGTCCTTGGCCAGCAGCCCGGGCACCGCGCGCATCAGCTCGGCCGTGTCCCGCCCTGTGCCGGAGGCCATCTCCGGATGGACGCGCAGCGCGTCCGCGACCCGGTGTTCGGCCGTGTCCGGCCCGGCCGTGGCGATGCGGGCGGCGGCGCGGGCCAGGCCGTGCAAGGACACCGCGAACAGCGGGGATCCGCAGCCGTCGACGGTGACGTTCGCGACGTGCTGGCCGGTGAGTTCCTCAACGGCCTCGGCGATCATCCTCTGGAGCGGGTGGTCCGCATCGAGATACGTCTCCAGGGGCCAGCCGGACAGCTTGCACAAGTACAGCATCGCCGCGTGCTTGCCGGAACAGTTCTGGGCGAGCCGCGACGGCCCGCGGCCCTCACGCACCCAGGCGTCCCGGACGGCCGGGGCGTAGGGAAGGTCGGGGACGTTGCGCAGATCGTCCTCGGCGAGCCCGGCCAGGTCCAGGATGAGCCGGGTGCCCGCGAGGTGGTGCTCCTCGCCGGAGTGGCTGCCCATCGCGAGGGAGAGCAGGACGCCGTCGAGCGGCAGTCCGGCCCGCACCATCGCGACGGCCTGGACCGGTTTGAGGGCCGAGCGCGGGTAGCAGGCGGCTTCGATGTCGCCGATGCCCAACCGGACGCCGCCCCCGCTGTCGAGGACGACGACGGAGCCGTAGTGGACTCCCTCGATCACACCGCCCCGCATGACGTGGGCGACGGGGGCGTGCTGGGGCTCGCGGACCGCGGGAGCGTCCGCGAGGAGAGGGCTGTGCATCACTGCCTCGTTCGGTGGTGGGTTGCTCTGACCGGCTGGCCGGCGAGGGGCCCGCACCGGGGCCGGCCCCTCGCCCGACTCAGCTGTCGCTCTTGGCGGCGGCGCGCGCCACGCGGCCGCGGACCGCGTACCAGCCGGCGACCAGTGCCGCGGCGATCAGCGGCACGCACAGCACGGTGGTGCGCGCGGCTCCTCCGTCGGCGTACATGAGGACCAGGACGGAGGCGAGGAACGCCAGTGTCACCAGTTCGGTCCACGGGGAGCCGGGCAGGCGGTAGGCGGGGCGGGTCAGCTCGCCCCTACGGGTCTTCTGCCAGAACAGGAGGTGGCAGATCATGATCATGCCCCAGGTGGCGAGGATGCCGATCGCGGCGAGGTTGAGGACGATCTCGAACGCGTCCGCGGGGACCACGAAGTTGAGCCCGACGCCCAGGACGCACATGCCGCTGGTGAGGAGGATGCCGCCGTAGGGGACCTGGGTGCGGCTGAGCCGGGCGGTGAAGCTCGGGGCGGAGCCGTTGACGGCCATCGAGCGCAGGATGCGGCCGGTGGAGTAGAGGCCGGAATTGAGCGAGGACATGGCCGCGGTGAGGACGACCAGGTTCATCACGTCGCCGGCCGCCGGGACACCGATGTGGGACAGCACGGTCACGAACGGACTCTGGCCGGCGCTGTAGCTGCTCCACGGCATCAGCATCGACAGCAGGACGACCGAGCCGACGTAGAAGAGGCCCACGCGCCACATGATCGAGTTGATCGCCTTGGGCATGATCTCCTCGGGGTTCTCGGTCTCACCGGCCGTGACGCCGACCAGCTCGACGGAGGCGTAGGCGAAGACGACGCCCTGGATGATCAGCAGCATGGGAAGCAGGCCGTTGGGGAAGATCCCGCCGTTGCCGGTGATCAGGGCCGGCCCGGGGACGGCGCCGTCGACGGGGTGCCGGGTCGCCAGGAGGAAGATCGCGATCGCCATGAAGACGACGAGGGCACTGACCTTGACGATGGCGAACCAGAACTCCAGTTCGCCGAAGATCCGCACCGAGATGAGGTTCACGGTCAGGACCACGGCCAGGGCTATGAGCGCGATCACCCACTGCGGGACATCGGAGAACAGGTGCCAGTAGTGGGTGTAGGTGGCCACGGCGGTGATGTCGGCGATGCCGGTGGTCGCCCAGTTCAGGAAGTACATCCAGCCCGCGGTGTAGGCGCCCTTCTCCCCGAGGAACTCCCGGGCGTAGGAGACGAAGGCGCCGGAGGACGGCCGGTACAGGACCAGTTCGCCGAGCGCGCGCACGACGAGGAACGCGAAGATCCCGCACACGGCGTAGGCGACGGACAGGGAGGGCCCGGCCTCGGCGAGGCGTCCGCCGGCGCCGAGGAAGAGTCCGGTGCCGATCGCACCCCCGATGGCGATCATGTTGACGTGCCGGGGTTTCAAGGACTTGCTGTAGCCGGTGTCCCCGGCGTCGACGTGACGGGTCGTGGGGCGCTTCTCGTCTTTGAGGAACTGCTCGCTCACGCCTGGGGTCTGCCTTCCGTAGGGGCGGTGGTGCGCTGGGGGCGCACGATGTCGGTGAGGGTCGTCTCGACCCGCAGCAGGTGGTGGGACATGGCTTCCACCGCGTCGTGCTCGCTGCCGTCGACCAGCGCCTCGAGGATCGCCCGGTGCTCGCAGTTGGACTGCTCGCGCCGGCCGCCCAGTTCGTTGAGGAAGGTCGACTGACGCGCCAGTGCGTCGCGGATCTCCTCGATGACGCGGCGGAAGACGGGGTTGCGGGAGGCTTCGGCCACCGCCAGGTGGAAGACGGTGTCCATCGCCACCCACGCGGTGGTGTCGGTCTCCTGCTCCATCCGGTCCAGCAGATGGCCCAGGTGGTCCAGGTCCTCGGGGGTGCGGCGCCGCGCGGCGTACCCGGCGACCGGGATCTCGACGTGCCGGCGCACTTCCAGCAGGTCGCTGGCGGCGTAGTCGCCGAAGGTGGGGTCCTCGACCGTGTTCGCCAGGACGAACGTGCCCTTGCCGCTCTTGGAGACGGTCAGCCCCATGGCCTGCAGGGCCCGCAGGGCCTCCCGCAGTACGGGCCGGCTGACCTCGAGGGCGCGGCACAACTCGGCTTCGGAGGGGAGCTTGTCGCCTACGACGTACTCACCGCGCTCGATGGCGCTGCGCAGGTGGCCGAAGACCGCTTCCATGGCGCTGACGCGCCGCGGAAGGGAGCCACCTGTCTGGCTGTCTGACAGGTTCACGCTGTGATCCTGCGGCGTGCACCGCAGGGTGTCAAGACACCTGTGTCGGGAAAATCCCCTCCGGCGAGCTTCGCGCCGTGCGCTCCTTCCGTCCGGCCGCCGAAGCCTCGTCGGTGTCCGCGCTGAAGGCCGCGGCAGCCACCAGGGCCTGCACGAGCGGCATGTCCACGCCCATCTCCGGATGCCACTGGACGCCCACGGCGAAGCGGTGCCGGGTGCTCTCGATCGCCTCCACCGTGCCGTCCGCCGCACGGGCGGCCACGGTCAGCCCCGCCCCGAGGCGGTCCACGGCCTGGTGATGGTGGGTGGCGACCTCGCGGGTCCCCGGCAGGAGGGCGCCGATCCGCGTCCCCGCCACGGTGGTCACCGCGTGGGCGCAGAAATGGCCCCGGTAGGGGTTGTGGCCGTGGTGGCCCACACGGTCGGGCAGGTGCTGGATGAGGGTGCCGCCCGCATGCACGTTCATCAGCTGCATTCCCCGGCACACCCCGAGCACGGGTATGTCGCGGGCGAGGCCGGCGGCCAGCACGGCCTGCTCCCACGCGTCGCGCTCGCGCACCGGCGGCCCCGTACGCGGATGGGGCACCGCCCCGTACAGGGCGGGATCCACGTCCTCGCCCCCCGTCAGGACGATCGCGTCCAGGCGTCCGACCACATCGGCCGCGGCCTCCGGCGCGTCCGGCGGCAGCAGCACGGCGCGCCCGCCCGCCGCATGGACACAGCTCGCGTAGGCCGCGGGCAGCACCGCGGCGGGCAGGTCCCACTCGCCCCACTGCGCGGTGGCGAGGAAGGTGGTGAGTCCGATGAGCGGTTGCTGGGGCATACCACTTCCTTTCGGGGCATGAGGGGTGCCCGTCGACGACGGTTCGATCCGCACCGCCCGCCGCCCTGCCCGGCCACGGCAGGCTGTGGCGGAGGCAGAGGCGGTACCGGTGGAGGGCGCCGTGAGGGCGGGGGAGAGGCGTTCGCGCGGCCCGGGAACACAGGCTTGCGTTTTTCCTGCCGCGAGCAAGAATCCTGCTGGCGTTCATCTCGAATCACAAGAAAACACATCTTCGCGACAGATAAGTGAGCCTTAACTCCGTGCACGGACTCGACCCCCGCCTGCTCGCCACCCTCGAAGCCGTCGTACGGCACGGCTCCTTCAGCGCCGCCGCACGCGAATTCGGCTACAGCCCGCCCGCCGTCTCCCAGCAGATCGCCGAACTCGAACGCCGCGCCGGTCTTCGGGTGCTGGAGCGCCGCCCCGTGCGCGCCACACCGGCCGGCGAGGTCCTCCTCGACGCCGAACAGGGCGTCCGCAGCGCCCTGGCGGCCGCCTCGGCCGAACTCGACGCCATGCGCACCGGAACGGCCGGACGGATCCGCCTCGGAGCCTTCGCCTCCGCCGCCACCAGCATCGTTCCCCAAGCCCTGGCACAGCTTCACGCCGCCTACCCCGACGTCCAGGTCAGCCTCTGCCAACTCGAACCCGAAGCCGGCTACAGCCGGCTCAAGCGCGGCGACATGGACCTGGCCCTCAGCTACGACTACGACTTCATCCCCGTGTCCCCGCCCCGGATGCTGCGCCGGACCCTGGTCGCCCGGGACCCGGTGGTGGCCGTCGTCCCGGCCGACCACCCCCTGGCCGACAGGGAGGTCATCGACCTGGCCAGCCTCGCCTCCGAGACCTGGATCGCCGCCCCGGAGGCCGCACTGCGCCTGGAACTGCTCTCCCAGATGGCCAAGACGCCCGGCTTCCAGGCCCGCCTGCAGTACGAGGGAGACGACTTCAACACCGTGCTCGGCTTCGTGGCCGCAGGCCTGTGCGTGGCCCTCATGCCGCAACTCGCCCTACCCCGCACCAGACCCGAGATCGCGGCCCGCCCGCTGGCCAACCCGCAGCTGACACGCTTCATCTACGCCGTCCGCATCAACACCCGGCACGCCCCACGCGCCGTCCTGGACCTCGAGCAGATACTCACCGCCCAAGCGCGGGCCGCACTCTCCTGACGCGCACGGCGCCCGCAACTACAGGCGGCCGGCCCACAGCCTCAGCACGCATCCGCCCCCGCAGCCCGCAGCCCGGGACGGCGCTGGCTGCGGGAAGGTGGATCGGAGGGCTGCTTCCCCGTCCCCTTCCCGCAGGCCCATTGGACTCCGCAGCCAGAGGCGAACAGGCCATGAAGGCCACATGAAAAACAGCCAACTTGGCGCCGCTTGCACGCGCGTAGACCCCTCCGCGAGGCCAACGTTCCCAGTGCGTCCGACTATCGGACGCGGTGGCTGAAAATTAAACTACTATGGGAGCGGGCGGGCTACGTTGGCCGCGGTTGACGTTCCACCGAGAGGAAACCCCTCATGATCGCAGCCGACAGCGCGCCGAGAACGGCCCGCGTCCTCACCGGCTACCGCCCCGAGGACGCCTTCATCGCCGCAGAGCTGGACCCGCCACCAGCCGAGTACGTGTGGCACGACGAGCACGCCGAACAGCAGGATCAGCGCTACGGCCCCGGAACGCGATACCAGCAGTGGCTGGCCATCGACCCCAACGACGGCGCCGTCTGGTTCGGCGACACCAACTGGCACGCGCCGGGCGACAACCTCACCGGCCAACTCCCCGGGCTCCCCCGCAGGGCACTCGGCGACGGCACCATCCCCGCCCCCGCAACCATGGTGCAACTCCTCAGCCACCTCACCCACGACCAACAGCACGGCTGCACCTGGCGCTTCTTCACCGCCGAAGAGCTCCACACCCTCGCGCAGCGCATACTCCCCGCCGTGCAGCGCCTCGTCGACTCGATCCACCGCATCGGACCGGACGGCGAGCTCGAATGGTCAGCCGAGGCCGCCACCGCCTGGGACGACATCGAACACACCACCACCCACACCCTCGACCCCTCCGGCGACCTCCACTGGCCCAGGCTGCGCACGACGCCGATTCCCGCCTGGCGCGTCGAGGTCGGCGCCTTCCTCGCCGCCAACCCCGAGCTGTGCGAACCCTCCTGGGCCGTGGCCACCGACGCCGAACTCGATGCCTACGCCGCCTACCAGCCCGACACCGGTTACGGGGGAGTGCCGGGCAGGGCCTGCCACACCGCCGGCAGGCAGATCGAGGACGGCTTCACCTTCTACGGCCACCGCGCCGCCCTGTACGCCTACCGCGCGCAGGCGTGCGGCGACCGCACCCCGACAGACGCCCGCACCTGGCTGGAGACGACGGAGACCGGCAAAGGCACCTGGGAAGCGGCCAAACCCCCCGGAGCCACCCTCGCCGACGTCCCCGACTACGTGCTGACCGACCTGACCGACAGGTTCCAGAACGCGGCGCGCGAACACGGGCTCGTCCTGACCGGACTCCACACCTACCTCCGCCACCTGCGCGCCGAGGAACGCGCCGGCGTCGACCAGCAGCTCCTCTTCGAAGGCAAGGAAATCGAACGCCTCGAGAACCTGCTCAAGGACTTCCGCGCCGGACGAAACCGCACCGTGACACGGATCCTGGCCTGGTCCGACGGACGCAGCGACGCCGAGATCGCCCGCCTGGCCTCCCTCCCTGAGGAACACGTCAGCCAGTGGCGAGCCCGCCTGAACGACGAACAGACCACCGCCCCACCCGCACCGTGAAACCACGCGCGCCCACGCCCGCACCCCACAGCCACCGCACCGCGCAGGCACCTACCGCCCCACCCGCCGGCCTCCAGCACGGACGGCATACGCCTGGCGGCTGAGGTGCCGGACGCCAAGGGCGGGCAGGAGTTGAGTCAACGGTCAACCGGCCGTGGACGCGGGGCCTGACCCATGGATTCCGCGTCGGTGTCGTCGGTGCCGACCGGGCCGCGGGGAAGCATCCGGTCCAACCACTTCGGCAGCCACCAGTTGGTCCGGCCGAGGAGTGTCATGGTCGCCGGTACCAGCACCATGCGTACGACCGTGGCGTCGACGAAGATCGCGGTGGCCAGGCCGAGCCCGAACATTTTGGCGGAGGGGTCCTCGGCCACGGCGAAGGACAGGAAGACCGCCACCATGATGAGGGCGGCCGAGGTGATGATCCGGGCGGTGCCCGAGACGCCCTCGACGATCGCCGTGCCGTTGTCGCCGGTGCGCAGGTACTCCTCGCGTACGCGGGAGAGGAGGAACACCTCGTAGTCCATCGACAGGCCGAACAGGATGGCGAAGAGGAACATCGGGATGAACGACACGATCGGAACCGTCGCTTCCAGCCCGATGAGTGCGCCTGCCCAGCCCCACTGGAAGACCGCGACCATGATGCCGTAGGCCGCGCCGATGCTCAGCAGGTTCAGCAGCACCGCCTTGAGCGGTACGAGTATCGAGCGGAAGACCAGCATCAGCAGCAGGAACGACATCGCCAGCACGGCGGCGACGAACACCGGCAGGCGTTGGCTGGTGCGGCGGCCCACATCGGACAGGCTCGCGGCGGCGCCGCCGACGTGGGCCGTGGCCGGGCCGTGCCCGATCGCCGTGGGCAGCACGTCGGTGCGCAGCCGGGCGATGGTGTCGGCCGTGGCCTTGTCCTGAGGGCTGGTGGTCGGGAACACCACCAAGGTCGCGATGCCGGTGGCCCGATCGATGTGCGTCGGCGCGACGGATGCGATGCCCGGATCCGCCGCGACCGCCCCGACGAGTCGGTCCAGCACTCCCGGATCACCGGCGGGGTCCGCGGCGATGACGAGGGGACCGTTGGTGCCCGGGCCGAACCCCTCGGCGACGAGGTCGTAGGCGCGGCGCTCGGTACGGCTGTGGGGCAGTGAGCCGTCGTCGGGCAGGCCGACGCGCAGGCCGAGCACGGGTAGCGTCGCGGTCAGCAGCAGCGCCGCGGCGCCGACCGCGTACGGCACCGGGTGCCGGCCGACGTGCCCGATCCAGCGCCGCCACCCGGCGGCGTGGGCGGCGCCCGCCTCCGTGCCCCGCCGCCGTGAGAGTCGGCCCAGCTTCCCGGTCTGCAGAGCCCGGCCGATCCGGCCGGCCCGGGCCAGTCGCGGGCCCGCCGCGCCGAGGAAGGCCGGCAGCAGCGTGACCGACGCGAGCACCATCGTCAGGACGACGATCGAGACGGCAACCCCGCCCACCGTCATGAACGGCACGTTCGCGACCGCCAGGCCGAGGATCGACACGACGACGGTGCCGCCGGCGAAGACCACGGGCCTCCCCGCCGTTGCCACGGCTCGTCCGGCCGCCGCCTGCGGATCGAGCCCGCACGCGAGGTACTCCCGGTGCCTGGCGAGCACGAACAGCGCGTAGTCGATGCCCACGCCGAGCCCGACCATGCTGCCCAGGACCGGAGCGAAGGCGGGGACGTCTGTCACCCCCGCCAGTACCGTCATCGTGGCGACCCCCACGGTCAGCCCGAAGACCGCCATGCCGATCGGCAGCGCGGCGGCGACGAGCGAACCGAACGCCAGGAACAGGATCGCGGCCGCGGCGAGGAGGCCGATCAGCTCGCTCGCGCCGCCGTCGGGGTCGGAGAAGGCGTAGAAGAGGTTCCCGCCCATCTCGATGCGCAGGGGCAGTTCGGCGCGCAGCCGGTCGCCGAGACCGACGAGGGCGTCGAGGTCTTCGGCCGACAGCCGGCTCTGGTCGGGGTACTGCACCCGGACGACCGCGATCCGCCCGTCCGCCGAGACGAGGCCGCCGCGCACGGCGGTGTCCCCGCCCGCGTCGAGCGCCCCCGCAGGGTCGCTCGTGCCGAGCACGTGCGGCAGCCGCTTCACCTCGGTCTGCAGCCGCGTGAGAGCGGTGCGCGCGCCGTCGTCGTCGAAGAACGTCGCACCGCCGTCGAGGGGAGTGACGACCACTTGGGCGGTCATCCCCTCCTGCCCGGTGCCGGCCCGCTCGATCAGTTCCGCGGCCCGTTGCGAGTCCAGTCCCGGAGCGGTCATCGAGTCCGCGGTCCGCCCCCCGAACGCGACGGCGGCCACGACGACGAGTGTGGCGGCGACCAGCCATGCCGCGATCACCCGCCAGGGATGGCGGGCAGCGCCCCCGCCCAGGCGCAACAGGGCTTTCGAGAGCATGGGGTCCTCCAACCACCTCGTCGGCCGTCCTTGTACGGCCGCCGATGCCGAGGTTCGTCGCCACGGCGCTCCGCGGCATCGGCCCGCGGGCCGCGGATCCGTCGGCCCCAAGTGGGATGGAGAGGCCGTCCTTTCGGCCGATGCGCGGCACGCCGCGGCCCCTACTCTGAGAACCGTGCTCCGAGACGACCTGCGAACCCTGTGGACCGAACCCCGGCCGCCCGGCGCGCCCGCCCGGGTGTGGCGGGACTGGGCGCTGCTCGCCGCGGGCCTGGCCGGTGTGGTGCTGGAGGCCACCCTGCGCGAGAACGTCGCGTGGCGGCCGGTGGCTGTGGTGTTCGCCGTATGGCTGTGCCTGCTGCCCCTGTGGCGCCGGACCCGCCCGCTGGCGGTGGTGACGCTGGCGTTCGGCTCCGTGGCCCTGCTTCCGGTGGCCTCGCTCGTCGCCGCACCGGGCGCGCCCGTCGGCCTGTACACCGGCGCGGTCGTGCTCGTGCTGGTGTACGCGCTGCCACGGTGGGGATCGGGACGCGAGATCGTGCTGGGCGGCGCGGTGATCCTCGCGGTCGGCACGCTGTGTGTCGCCGTGGACGGGACCCCGGTCGTCGAAAAGGTCGTGGGCCTGGTCTTCCTGCTCGTTCCCGGCGTGATCGGGGCCGCCGTGCGGTTCCGGGTGACCGCTCGCGACCGTCAGCTGGACCAGGTGCGCTCCCGCGAGCGCGAGCAGCTCGCCCGGGAACTGCACGACACGGTGGCCCACCACGTGTCGGCCATGGTGATCATCGCCCAGGCGGGCCGGGTGCTCGCGGGCACCGACCCGTCCGCCGCCGTCGAGGCGCTGGAGGGGGTCGAGGAGGAAGGGGCGCGCACGCTGGAGGAGATGCGCGCCATGGTCGCCGCGCTGCGCGACCGCGGGGTCGGCGCCGAGCTGGCGCCGCCTGCCGGAGTCGCGGATCTGGAGCGCCTGGTGCGCACCCCGGGTGGTCGCCTCAGGGTCGACCTGGGGCTCGACGGCGAACTGGGCGCGCTGCCCCCGGCCGTGGACGCGGCCGTCTACCGGATCGTGCAGGAGTCGGTGACCAACGCGCTGCGCCATGCGGTCGACGCGACCGAGCTCGTCGTCCGGGTCGCCGCGGAACGGCACACGGTACGGGTGAGCGTGCGCGACGACGGCCGGCGCACCGGGCGGGGTCGCGACGGATACGGACTCACCGGACTGCGCGAGCGCGCGACCCTGCTCGGCGGCACACTACGGGCCGGCCCGGGTACCGGTACCGACCGGGGCTGGCATGTCGAAGCCGAACTGCCGAGACCGAGGAGCGAGAGCGGTGTCCATTCGCGTCCTCGTCGCTGACGACCAGACGATCATCCGCACCGGGTTGCGGATCATGCTGAACGCCCAGCCCGGCATCGAGGTGGCCGGCGAGGCCGCCGACGGGCGGGAAGCGGTACGTCTGGCCCGCGAACTACGCCCTGACGTCTGCCTGTTCGACATCCGCATGCCCGTACTCGACGGGCTCGAAGCCACCCGGCTGCTCGCCGGCCCGGGCGTCGCCGACCCGCTGGCCGTGGTCGTCATCACCACCTTCGACCTCGACGAGTACGTCTACGGCTCACTGCGTGCCGGCGCCCGCGGATTCCTCCTCAAGGACACGGGACCGGACCTTCTGGCGCAGGCCGTACGGTCGGCGTCCGACGGTGAGGCGCTCATCGCGCCCAGCGTCACCGTCCGTCTGCTCCAGGCATTCGCGGACCTGCCCGCCGGCCGGCCCGTGGCCCAGCCGGTCTCCCCCGTCACCGCCCGCGAGGAGCAGGTGCTCCTCGCCGTCGCTCGCGGGCTGACCAACACCGAGATCGCCGATGCACTGCACATCAGCCTCAGCACGGTGAAGACGCATCTCGCCAGCCTGATGGCCAAACTCGGCGCTCGCAACCGGGTCGAGATCGCGATGTGGGCCTACGAAACGCGCCGTATCCTCCCCGGAACCTGAGCCGGGTGCCGGGCCAAGTCCCAGGCTTTGCCTGGAGATGCCCGGCGATCCAGCCGGGCAGCGGCACCATTGGGACGTCGTGTACGAGCAGGTACGGCAGGCCGCCCACGAGGGAGCCGGAGCCGCCCGTCGGCCGACGGTCCCGGAGGGCGGAAAACCCGTTGCTGGGCGGCGGCGGCCTCCCCGTAGGCTCCGCTCATGAGTACGAGGAATTCCACGGTCCGTGCGGTCAACCGGCTGACCAGCCGCTGGGCCGAAGCCGCGGTCGAGCCCGACGGGCGTACCGGAACCGTGCTGACCGCCGCCGGGGTCTGGCCGCTGCTGGCCCTCCTGGCGGACGGGGCGGCCGGCCCCGCCCGGACAGAACTGGCCGGGGCGCTCGGCATACCCGCGGACGGGGCCTCGGCTGCGGCCCGGGAGCTGCTGGCGGCGCTGGGGCGCGTACGGGGTCTGGAGGCCGCCGCCGGCTTGTGGGCGCGGGCGGACCTGCCGCTCGATCCGGAGTGGGCGGCCCGGCTGCCCGAGGGGGCCCGGGGTCGGCTCACCGGCGACCGGGCCGCCGACCGCAAGCTGCTCGACGAGTGGGCGACCGCGCGGACGGGCGGCCTCATCGAGCGGATGCCGGTGGAGCTGACCGAGCACACCAGGCTGGTCCTGGCGTCCGCCCTGGCGCTGCGGCTCCGCTGGATACGGCCGTTCCAGGAGTGGCCGGGAACCTTCCCGGAGGGTCCGTGGGCCGGCCGGGAGGTCCTGCGGCTGCTCCGTACGACCTCGCTGCTGCACCGCGTCCGGGTGGCGGGGACGCCTGCCGGGCCCGTCACCGTGCTGGAGGTGGTCGGCGACACAGGGGTGGACGTCCACCTCGTTCTCGGCGCCCCGGACGCCGCGGCCGGGCGGGTGCTGGCCGGCGGCATCGCCGCCGCGACCCGCGCCGTGCCGTGGGTGGACGGCTTCTCCCTGCCCGAGGGGACGCCCGGACCTGGACTCCGGGTCGGCGTCGGGGCGGCGTACCGGCCCGAGCCGCGGCTGAGCGTCGACACCGTCGCCTTCTCCGTCGACGCAGAGCACGACCTCCTGGAGCACGCCGGGCTGTTCGGCCTGGAGACGGCCCGCACGCGCGCGGCCGCCGGACACTTCCCCGGGGTCAGCCGCGACCCGCTCCGCATCGAGTCGGGCAGCCAGTCGGCCAAGGCGCGGTTCCACGCGAAGGGCTTCGAGGCGGCCGCCGTCACCGCCTTCGGCGCGGCGGTGGGCAGCTCGCCGGCGCCGCCTCCGTACCGTGTACGGACCGTCGACGTCCGGTTCGACCGGCCGTTCGGCTTTCTCGCCGTGCACCGGTCCTCCCGGCTCGTGCTCGCCGCGGGGTGGGTGGCCGAGCCGCTCGCCTACGCCGAGGCGGAGTACGAGGAGGAGCACTGGGACGACGAGGACTGGGAGGACGAGGAGCGGGCGTAGGCGGGGGATGAGCGGGCTGCGAGGACCGCACTGTCCGAATGCGGGTCTGCTGTGAGGGCTTGAGGGGAGGGGCTGTCAGTGCGCGACGCCGACCAGGCCTGGCACCAGCTTGTGTGTCTGGGTCATGCCCCTACGTCCTCCGTCACGGGCAGGCACTCGGCGAGCAGGTCGACGACGTCGCGCCAGGCTCGCTGCGCGTGCTGTCGGTGGTAGCCGACGCCGGGGACCACGGGGTGGTCGACCGGCGGGTGGTGGAAGGCGTGCAAGGCGCCGCCGTAGACCACGAGGCGCCAGTCGACGCCCGCGGCCTGCATCTCAGCGGTAAACGCGTCCCGTTGCGCGGGCGGCATGATCGGGTCTTCCGACCCGACCCCGGCCCACACCGGGCAGCGAATGCGCGCCGCCTCGCCCGGTCGGCCCGTGGTCAGCGCGTTGACCGTCCCGATCGCGCGCAGGTTGACGCCGCCGCGCCCGAGTTCCAGCCCGACGGCGCCCCCGGTGCCGTAGCCGACGGCGGCGATCCGGTCGGGGTCGGTCCGCGGCTCGGCGCGCAACACGTCGAGCGCCGCATGACCGATCCCCCGCATCCGGTCGGGATCAGCGAGCAGCGGCAGGCAACGGGCCAGCATCTCCTCGGGGTCACCCAGGTAGCGCCCGCCATGAAGGTCGAAGGCCAGCGCTACGTATCCCAGCTCGGCGAGAGCATCGGCCCGGCGGCGCTCGACGTCGCTGAGCCCCATGCCCTCTGGTCCGAGCAGCACCGCGGGCCGGCGGGCGACACCGGCCGGGAGCGCGAGGTGCCCGATCATCGTCAAACCGTCGGCCGGGTACTCGACCGTACGCGTCGTAACCGTCGTCATGCGACTGACTGTAGTGATCGCCGAGCCCGGTCCGGCCGCTGTTCTGCCGCTGGCAGAACGGCACGGGTGTCCCTCTCCAATACGGGACGGGCCCGGCGCTCACGGCGAGCCCGCACCGGCTTCCCCCTTCGTCTCGACTGGGCCGCCGGGAAGGTCTTCTGGTGCCGGGGCGACTCCGTCGTTCTCCTGGTCGGTGATGCGCGTGATGAGATGCTCGACCGCGGTGGCCAGCCGTGCGTCGACGTCGGCCGCGCGGCAACGGCCAGCGGCGGTGGCTCCCGGCTACTGACTATGGCGGCACAGGCATGTTTTCCCCGCAGGCGCAGGCCGCTCGACGGCATCGGCGAGTGTGCCGAGGTCGGTTGCCGCAACCCTTCGGCCAGGCGAGGCTCAGCGCGGCCCGTACGGGCTCCAGAACCGCGGGAAGCCGTAGTCCCACTTCACGTCCCCTCTTCCTCGGGCCCCGCCCGCGTTCGGTCCGGTCGGCGCGGCAGGGTCGTCATCCCGGGTCGTGCTTCCTGGCTGCACCGGGGTCACGGTGTAAAGCAGACGGCTGTACCGGATCGGGGGCCAGAGCCTCTCGTCGTGTTCCGGCGCGTCGTCCCAGGAGTGGGCGAACAGGCGCAGACGGCTCCACGTCTCGCCGAAGTCGACCTCGACGTCTTCCTCGCCGCGGTGGAGGAAGACGTAGCAGCCCGTCCGGTATGACGGACGCGGAGTGGGCGGCCATCCGCCCGAGCCGGCCGGCCCGGTCCGTCAGGCGTCGCGCACCTGCTCCACGGCGACGGACCGGCTCCCTTATACCGGGCCGGTCCGCCGCCGTTCCCCTCGTGGGCGGGTGCGACGTGCGGTCAGCGCGCGGCGGGCGCGGCCAGGCGTTGGAGGTGGTAGGTCAGGCCTCCGAACACGCTGTCCCAGCCGCTGGTACCGGCCAGGTAGAGCGAGCCGTCGGGCGTGGTGGCCAGCATGCCCACTCCGTTCATACCCTCCTGGATGCCGCTGACGGCCTCCCATGCGCTGCCGGTCCAGCGGACCAGGTTCGCACGGCCCCCCGAGACCCCCAGGTGGACCTGGCCGCCGTACACGGCGAAGGAGTTGGCGAAGCCGGCACCCGGGACGTCACGGCGGGTCCAGGCGGTGCCGTCCCAGTGGATGACGTACGCCCCGGTGTGCGGCTCGCCCAGGCCCTTCTCGTCCAGGATGTGCCCCGCCACCCAGACGTCGTTGGGGCCGTTGCTCTTGACCTCCTTCAGCAGGGTGCTGACCTTGGCCGTCGCCGGAACCGGCACCTCCGTCCACCGGGTACCGTCGTAGTGGAGGGCGAGCGCCTGGAGACGGTCGTTGGCGGTACCGCCCGCGCTGCGGTAGCCGACGGCCCAGATGTCGTTCTCCGCCCGTACGTCGATGCTGTCGAGACCGCCGTCGATCTGGTCGAACTTGGTGGTGTTCCAGGACGTCCCGTTCCAGTGCGTCACCGTCGGGGTCGAGCCGGGGTCCTTGCGGGAGTTGCCGACCGCCCACAGGCTGTTGCGGCTGACGGCCTCGGCCGCCTTGAGTTCGAGGCGCTGGGTGTCCGGGCTGAGGTTCCCCGACCACTTGGTCCCGTCATAGTGGTTGACCCGGAAGACACCGGTGCTCGTGTCCACGCGGCCGATGGCCCAGAGATCGTTGGGGGCGGTGCCGGTCAGCGTGGTGATGCTCGCGTCAGCCGGAGGTGTCAGCGCCTTCCAGGTGCTCCCGGCCTTCTGCCACAGCTTTTCCGACATCCTGCAGCCGACACAGGTGCCCCGGCGCATCTTGACGAAAGCGTTCTCCGCATCGAACGGGAGTATGTACGCGGCCCCCCTGTCGCCGTCGACGGGCTGGGGCAGCGTCTCCCAGACCGGTGCCGCAGCGTTCGCCGGCGCCGCTGCCAGCGCGATGCCGACGAGGGCGGTCACCGCAGCCGCACGCAAGGTGCGGCCGACGTTCCTGATCATCTTCTTCTCCAGGTTCACAGTGGTACGAATGGGCCGGTTCCGGTGCCGGGTCACGGCAGGAAGCCCTCGAATCGCACGCCGGGGTCCCTCGCGCAGCCTCCGGCCCGACGGGGCTCAGCCCACGGCACGGTGTCGGAGGTGGGCGTGACCACGCCCTCGGCAACGGGAGTTCAACTCATCGGAAATCAGGTAGCGCAGCGAGGCGTGCGGCACCGTGCCGGGCACGGCTGTGTGCCGCTCGACTGCGCCGCCCGGTGGCCGAGGCGCGGGCGCCCGCGCAGCGGTGTCATCGGCCGACCCGCCCACCGGGGCGGAGCCGGCGGCGTACTGTCACCCCCGCACCTTGGTCGCGCCGAACCCTCGACATTCCGGTACGAATTCTGATTGCGCAACCTATCCGGCAGCTATGCCGAAAACATCCCGGCGCTTTCGCCCCCGTATCGGACCGGGGGTTGAGGCGTGCGAGCACTGGGCCGTCTCTTGCGGATCTTGCCGGGCGCGCGCCGCCCGGCACCGCGCCTCGCCGCGTCGTCGGAGCGCCGCAGTACGTCCAGGGAACGGCACTCCTCCGCCCGACGCGGACGTGTTCGGGCAGCCGCGGGCAGCAGGGCTCCCGCGATCTGGCGGGCGACGGCTGTGTGGCCGTTCATCAGGAGGTGCAGCACCGCTTCCCGGTTGCGGGCCTCGGCGGTGTTGTCGGTCAGGGCTCGCTCGATGCGGGTGATGCCGTGTGCGGTGAAGAAGGCCGCGGCTCTGCGCAGGAAGTCCGCGCGGGTGGCGGCCTTCTCGTCGGGGTGGATCTCGCTGTAGGCCAGACGGGTGTGGTCGTCGACGGCGGAGTGGATGTAGTCGAAGCCGATCGGGCGGTGGCGGTCGCGGCAGCCTGCGTCACGGCCGTGGACGCGCCAGCCGCCGCCGTCCGGGATCCGGCCGAGCTTTTTGACGTCGACGTGGATCAGCTCGCCCGGCCGTTCTCGTTCGTAGCGGCGGATGACCTGGCCGGTGAGCCGGTCCAGGAACGCGAGCCGGTTCAGGCCGTGCCGGGTCAGGATGCGATGCACGGTCGAGACGGGCAGCCCCAGGATCGGCCCGATCCGGGCCGGCCGAGCTTGCGGTCCCGGCGTAGTCGGCATCCCCGCGCCTCGGTGGCGGCCGGGGTCCGGTGCGGCGTGGCATGCGGACGGCTGGAACGGTCGTGCAGGCCCGACTCGTTCTCCGCGCGCCAGCGACGGACCCACTTGTGTGCGGTGGAGCGGGAGATGCCCATCTCCGCCGCGACGTGGGCGACTGGGCGGCCGGAAAGGACGCGATCGACAGGCAGTTGTCTGCCATGAACGGTCAGCCGGGCGTTACGGTGGGACACGAAGACCTCCGTGCGGTGCAGTCCTAGACAGCTCCACCACAGCGGAGGTCTTCGTCATGATCAAGACCCACCCGTGTCAACAACGTCCGTGATCAATACAGCTAGCGGTGTACCGGCGGAAGGCTGCGCAAGCCTGCGCGGGCTGGGCAGCCGGGCCCTGGTCCGCAAGCGCTGCTTCCTAGCCGCCGCGCGGGGAACCTGGACCAGGAGCACACCTGCAGCCGGCAGAGCCCCTGCTGCGGTGAGCATGGCAAGCACCGCCGCGCCGCCCCTGCGGAGGAACCCCACACGCGTCGGCGCACCGGCTGTGACGGGTCCGGCTCACTGGATCACCGCTGTCCCCGGCCGGGGGGCGGGCGCGGACGGGCTGCCCACCGCCCCCGGTCCCGCCGTCTGCGGCCCGGTGGCCGAGGGCACGTCGGTCTCGTCCACGTGGAACAGGCGGGCGATGGGGACGTCGGTGCTGCTGTGGGCGATGATCGAGAAGGCGATGCACACGGCGATCAACGTGTACGCCTGCTGGCCCTGGGGGATGCCGGCCTGCAGGACGAGCAGTCCGTAGACGACGGAGGCGAAGCCCTTGGGGCCGAACCAGGCCGCCACCAGCTTCTGCCGGCGCTCGAAGCCGGTGCCGATCAGCGACACCAGCAGGGAAGCGGGGCGGATCAGCACGATCGCCAGGATGACCGCCACGTACCCGCCCAGCGGCAGGGCCCCGAACAGCTGCGGGGTCAGGAGCGCGCCGAAGACCAGCAGGGCGGCGAATTTGGCCAGCTCCGCCAGCGACTCGCCCAGCGGCTCGAAGGCGGTCTTGTCCTGCGGTGAGACCGAAGCGAGGACCGCGCCGGCGGAGAACGCCGCCAGGTAGGGATTGGCGTGGGTGAGGTGGCACAGCCCGTACAGGATGATCCCGGTGGCCAGCGCGAGCAGCGGCTGGAGCTTCGGCTCGGCACCCAGCAGCCGCAACCGCACCAGAGCGGCGACCGCCAGCGGCAGCGCCACGCCGAAAACCAGACCGAGCGCCAGTTCCAGGCTGATCATGCTCAGGGATGCTTCGGCGTGCTTCGACGTTGGTCCGGCGGCGGCGATGAGGAGCAGAACCACCGGCAGGGCGAGGCCGTCGTTGATGCCGCTCTCGACGTTCAGCAGCTGCCGCAGCCTGGCCGGCACTTCTTTGCGGCCCACGATCGCGGAGGCGAACACCGGGTCTGTGGGCGCGAGGACCGCGCCCACGAGGAAGGACGTCGTCCAGTCCAGGCCCGCCAAGTAGTGGGTGATCAGCGCCATGCCGGCCATGGCGAGCGGCATGCCCAGACCCAGAGCGCGGGCCGGGTTCTTCCAGTTCTCGCGCAGTTTGGGGAACGAGACGTGCATGCCGTCGGTGAACAGGACGGCGAACAGCGCCAGATCCGCGGTGACCGCGACGATCTCGCTGTCGGCGGTGATGTGGACCAGCCCGAGAAACCCGTCGCTGACCAGCGCTCCGCCGAGCAGGAACAACAGCGAGGTGGACAGCACGGTCCGGGCGGCGAGACCGGACATGAGCACCGCGATGAGCAGCGCGACACCGAAGACGGCGACGAGTACCACAGGAAGCCCCGATCTGCGAAGAGAGTTGTCCCCTTTTCGCCGACCAGACTTCCCGGCACGCCGGGACGGACTTTACACCTTCCTTACGCGACGTTGACGGGCTGGGTACGGCAATCTGGCGGCGGCCCTCTTTGCCGGGCTTTGACCTGGCGGAATCAGCTGCCACCGGGTAGCTTCCTGGAGCGCGTCGGGATCGACGCTGGTGTGCCGGGAAGTCTGGTCGGCGAGCAGGGCCCCTGTGCCCGTGTCCACCCCAGGCACCCGGAAGGACCCGCAATGCGCCGACGTCTCACGCCGCTCACCGAAAGACGTGCGGGGATTCTCCTCAGCGCGATCGGCGCACCGGTGACCCTCGCAGGTGTCGTCTTCTACCTCCTGCCCGGGCCGGGTTTCCCTCTCCTGGTCATCGGGATGGCACTCCTGATCACCGGACTTGTCATGATTGCCGCAGAGCACGGCCGTCACCGCTGACCTCGACCTGCACAGGGAACCTACGCAATGAATTGGCAGTGGATCCTTCTGATCCTGTTCTCGCTGACCCTGCTGCCCGCGGGCATCGCCCTGCTGGCTGGGTGGGCGCCGCGCGGCCTGCGCAGCGACCGCATGCCCCTGCGGTCACAAGGGGCGGCCTTGCTGCTGATCTACGCCACCGTCCCCGTCAACACTGCCCCCCGCCTGGCCGGCGCGTCCGCCGCCACGGTCCTGGGATGCACCGCGGGCGGCGGAGCGCTCGCCCTCACCGGCGCCCTGGTGCTGGCCTTCGCCGGCCGCCGACAGCATGGCCGGACGGGGCATCCGGCTTCAGGAAGTGCCGCCTGACGGCTGGCGCCAAAGCGAGTCGATTCCGAGCCGGTCGTTGTCGGCGGGGCGACCACGGCTTTCAGTGTGTTTCCACGAGGGGGAATGTGCATGCGTGCGAAGATGCGGTGGAGTACGAGGACCGCGGCCCTGGCGGCCGGCGGTGCCCTGCTGGTGGCAGGTGCCGGCCTGTACGGTCTGCACACGGCCGGCACGTGGCCGTTTCCCTCCACCTACTGCTGGGGGGCTTGGCAGGAGGACAGTGGTGCTTCCTTCCTCGGGAAGGAAGCACTCGGCAAATCCGGCTCCAAGCGCCGGGCCACCGAGTCAGCCCCGCCCTCGACCACCAGCCCCGAAGCCACCTGCACGGTCGCCATCGCCTCGTCCCTCGCCGACAGCCACTCCGACAAACCGCTCACCTTCGACGACCGCGTCATCGTCGAATACGGCCCCGCACCGCAGGAGGTCGAGGAACGCCGCGCCTGGATCGCGCATTACCTCGACGGTTCGACGTCGCCACTTCCCGACGGCCTGAACGGGCTGGTGGCCGGCGACAGAGCCATGCTCGTCCTCCCGGAAACCTGCAACGTGGGCAGCAGGCCCTCCACGGTCACGATCCGCAGCGAGAGCTGGGGCGACGGACACCTGGGCAAGAAGGCCATGCCCTTCGCCGTCGGCAACCGGATGGACGTCGCCCGCATGCTGCTCGACGTGGCCAACACGACCATGGCGAAAGCCGGCTGCGCGCCGACCGAACCTCTGCGCCTGTCGTCACCCATGGCGGTCGTCGCAGAGAAGGACGACGGCGCCACCAGCCCGCTCTGCCGGATACCGGGGCTGACGTTCGAGTTCGGGAAGGACACGAACTACCAGCAGCACGTGGGGGCAGTGGAGAAGCGGCTCCAAACCTGCTCAACGGTCTCACGAACGCGGGGGAGGCCCGACGAGCCGGCGGCCCAGTTCGTCATGGCCGCCGACCCCCGCCTGGCCGCTCTGTTCGACGGTCTGCCAGAAGGCGTCGACCAGGGCCTGGTAAGGGTCACCTGCGACGGCCAGCAGACCGTCTTCTACGGGAACGTCGCCTCCGCGCTCAAAGGCCGGGCCCGTCCCGATGACCGGGGCGTGTTCACGAGCTTCGTCCAGTCAGTGGGCAAGCGCATCGGATGCCAGACCGGAGGCGTGGCGTGATCGGAGACGGAGCAGAGGAGAAGACAGCGGCGGACAAAGAAGACAGCCTGACCCCGCAGCCGACGGGCAGCACCCCCGTGAACCCGCAGACCGATGCGGAGGACCTCCAGGGCAGCGTGGATGACCAGCCCGAAGACACCAGTGAAGTGGGCCCGGGGCAGGAGCCGGAGCAGGTTCGTCCCCCCACGCCTGCTCCGCCCTCGCGCGTCCGCCGACTCCTGAGGAACCGGACCGTACGCGCCACCACGACGGGGGTGCTCGCAGGCGCCCTGCTCGGTGCAGGGACGGTCGCCTGGCAGACCGACACCCTGCCGCTGCTCACGCCGGCGCCGTGCTGGGACTCCTTGAGCGACAAGACCGTCTCCGCTCTCTTCGCAGACCGCAGGACGGAAGTCGAGGAACAGCGGCTACAGGCTGATCCGCGGGGCAACGGCCTGTCTTATGGCCAGTGCCGCATCACCAGCTACAAGGACGACCGGGCCAGACGCCAGCTGACCGTCAAGGTCCACAGGCTCGACGGCCTCCACGGAAGCGACGCACGCCAGTGGCCCGAGGAGTTCCTCGCAGCCGGCATGACGTCCCTCGGAGAAGGACTGCCCGGCATGGTGTCGCCCTCCCGGGCCTGGCTCGCCGTACCGCAGTCCTGCACCGGCAGGCCCGGATCGTTCGAAGGGCCGGTGGTCGTCGACGCCGCCATGGGGCCTGCCGGCTTCGACACCCCGGCGGAGTACGCGCAGGAGGACCGCACAGCCCTGGCCCGCGCCGTGGTGGAGGCCACCAACGGCGTCATACGCGAGCTTGGCTGCTCCGGCACGTACCGCGGGCCCGACCTTCCCGCGGAGGCCGTCACCTGGCAGGACACGCAAGCCGAGGCCTTCTGCGGGATCAAGGGTCTGACGCTCCCGACGGAGTACCGCGCGGATCTGGCGCGTACACGCGCCAGCGGCGAGGGCACCCCAGCCCGGATCTGCGAGGCCGGCGGCACCTACCCCAAGGCCAGGCTGCGGCTGACGACGGTCGTGGACCCTGCCCTGGCAGACGTCTTCTCCCAGGACGTACTCAAGGGCGGCACACCGTTCAAGGGCGTCAACGGGTACGGGGCGTTCAACGTGACCCGGGCCGTGTACCGCGCTCGCTGCCAGACCGGCGACGTGATCTTCATGGCGGAGCAGAAGGACAACCTCGACAAGGGCGGCGACAGTGTTCTGCGCGCACTGGTTCCCGCGTACATCGAGGCCGAGTCGGAACGCATCGGGTGCGCACCGGACAAGGTGACACTGCCCCGGCCTTGAGCCGATGGACCAGCCGTGAAGCGCTGGGGGTCTCGCGACAGCTCGGCGGAAAGCGGTGCCGCCTCCCCGCGGTGGGGGTCAGCTCGCCCTGAGCTTGGCGGTCAACCTTCGGTGTCCGGTGAAGCCGGTTCGTGCCCGGCGGGAAGGGTGACGTGAGCCGTCCATGACCAGGGCTCCTGGGGCGGGTCCCAACTCACCTCGACGTCGGTGTCGTGGAAGCCGCGGGCGAGTTCGTCACCATCCGGGCTGCGGCGGCCCGCGCGTTGTGTGGGTCGGTGTCGGTCGGGATGTCAAGGCGCCCACAGAGCATGCCGCCTTCCCAGGACTCGCCGGCGGCGGTCCTGCGCCGCTTTCCTGCCCGTCCACGTGTGGGCAGGAGCAGGCTCACGTGCAGTATCACGGGCTGTGTTGGAGGCGGCGTGGACACTGCCCCGCGGGAGCCGCTTATGGGAGGTCGGCGCGACCGAGCCATGCCGGCTTCACCGGTATGCCGTCGTCGTCGCATTCCATGGTTGGCGGAGATGGGACCGGCGGCGCTGCCAGCTCCGCAGTGGAGGGCGGCACGGCTTCTTCCGCGTCGGGCGAGGCACGGTCTTCCGCTTCGGGTGGTTGGGGGCGGTCGCTGTCCTCGATGAGCTCGGCGAGGGTGAAGCGGGTGACGTACGACTGCCAAGCGCCGTTGATGACGAGGAGGAAGCCGTCACCGTGGCGGAAGAGCCGGCGGCGCTTGGGGCTCCGCGGGTGTTCCGGGCAGTAGGCGCGTGCCCGCCCTTCCAGTTCGGCCAGCGCCGCCTCCTTGTCGCCCTCCACCTGTGCCATCACGAAAGCCTCGACGTGCTTGCGCTCGCCGGCCCCCACGGTGGTCTCGAGCACCAGTCCCCACGTCTCCATGGCCGTTCTCCTTCCCCGCTGATCGGGTACCACTACGGTGCTGCACCGGACCCGATGGCAGTACCCCGGACCAACGGGCATGGGTGTGGCCGTGCCCGCCCAAGGCGGCGTACACGGCCACACCCCGTACACACTTCGCTTCGGCGACCGCTCAGTCCGTGATGGTGATCGCGCCGTTCGGCGACTGAGGCGCCGCCTCCACCTTGCCGGCCGTCAGGCCGCGCAACATCGCGTTGAGGTCGATGCCGGTGGTGGAGCCCAGCAGTTCCACGCCTTGGGCGACGTTGTCGGCAACAGTACGGGTGAGCCTGCTGGCGCCGTCCGTGGAGATGACGGTCATCTTGTCGATGGCGCCGAGCGGTTCGGCCGCCTTGGCGACGATCTGCGGCAGTGCCTCGACCAGCATCTGGACCATCGCCGCGTCGCCGTATCGCTCGTATGCATCGGCCTTCTTCTGCATCGCCTCGGCCTCGGCGGCGCCCTTCGCGGCGATCGCGGTGGCCTCCGCGTCGCCTTCCAGGCGGACGGCGTCGGCGATGGCGGCACGCCGGGCACGCTCGGCTTCACCGCGCTTGGCGCCCTCGATGGCCTCGGCCTCTGCCAGCGCGGAGCGGCGCTGCTTTTCGCCCTCACCGGTCAGCCGGGCACGCTCGGCCTCCGCCTCGGCGGCGGCGATCGCGGCAAGCCGCTCGGCCTCGGCCTGCTTGACCCGGGCGATGCGCTGGGCCTCTGCCTGCTGCTCGGCCTCGTAGCGGCGGGCGTCGGCGGGCTTGCGGACCTGGGTGTCGAGCTGGCGGTCGGTCAGGGCGGCCTGTCGTGCGGCGACCTTCTCCTGTTCGGTGAGGATCTGCTGCTGCCGGTCGGCCTCGGCCAGCGGGCCGGCTGCGGCGGCCTGCGCGGCGGCCGCATCGGTCTCGGCCTTGATCTCGGCCTGCCGCAGGTACAGCGTGCGCTGGGCGACCGCGATCTCCTCCTCGGCCTTCAGCCGGGCCTGCTCGGCCGCCCGACGGGCATTGGCCTCGGCGATGTCCGCCTCCTGCTTGGCCCGGGCGGCCTCGGGGCGTCCGAGGTCCTCCAGGTAGGAGCCTTCGGTGGTGATGTCCTGGATCTGGAAGGCGTCCAGGACCAGGCCCTGCCCGGACAGGCTGGCCTCCGCCTCCTCCGCGACCTGGCCGGCGAACGCGGCACGGTCCCGGATCACGTCCTCGACCGACATCCGGCCCACGATCGCCCGCAGCGCACCGGAGAGCACTTCCTGGGTGAACCCGACGATGCCGTCCTGCTGCTGGAGGAACCGCTGGGCGGCGGCCCGGATCGCGTCCTCGTTCCCCCCGACCTTGACGATCGCGACGCCCTCGAGGTTGGCCTTGATACCGCGCAGCGTCACCGCGCCTCGCACGGCGACGGGGATGTGGCGGCTGGACAGGTCGAGGGTGTAGCGCTGCTGGACGAACGGCACGACGAACACGCCGCCGCCGACCACGACCTTCTGGCCGCTGTTGTCGGTGAAGACCTGGCCGGTGGCCGGGTCGGTGGCCTTCTTTCCCCGCCGTCCGGTGATGATGAACGCCTCGCTGGGCCCGGCCACCTTGTAGCGGGTGACGACGACGAGGGCCAGCAGGACGAGGAGTACGAGCACTCCGACGACGGCGACGACAACTGGATTCATGGTGGATTCCCCCTGCCCCCCAGGGGGCAGTTAGATGACGATGGGCGACGAAGGCTGGAAGGCGTCGGGTTAGTGCTCGATCGCGCGGACGGTCACGGACGTCGTGGAAGGGGCCGCTGTCACCCAGACTTCGGCGCCCCGCTCAAGCGGGGCCTCGGCGGTCGCGGCGTACTTCACCGGCTGACCGCCCAAGGACAGCAGCACCTCGCCGTACCCGCCGTCCGGGATGGCGGTGACCACCCTCCCGGCCGAACCGACCACATCCGATCGGTGTGGGGCACGGCCGCTACCGTCGCGGAGCAGGGCGCGGCTGAACCGGTACGTCGTCCAGCCCGCGCACGCTCCGGCGACGGCCCCCGCGGCGGCTGCCGCTCCCGGCCCGAGTCCGGTGGACCCGAGCACGATCGCCCCCGTGAAGCCGAGCATCGAGACGAAGCCCGCGACCACCGGGAGCGACAGCCACCCGTCGAACAGTCCGTCCGGAGCACCGTCGAAGACACCTTCCAGCACCCCGTCGAACACCAGCGAGACGGCCAGCAGCGCGATCCCCCCGATGCCGAGAACCAGAAACAAGCCCATGGGCACCTCCCCCGTCTGACCGCTGTTCCCGCCGGATGCCGACAGGTTGCCAGGGAGGTGACGGTGGAGACATTGCCTGCCGTCGGCAATCTTTACGCTGCTTTAACGCACGGCGCACGGCGCCCGGCGCGACTGTGCGGGTCTCAGGCGGGCTCGGCGAAGGCTTCGACGCCTGGACGTACCTCTTCGGCCGCAGCAAGGGCAGCGAAATCACCGTCAAGGTCCCTTACACCCTCTTCGCGGTCGGATGCTCCCTGCCGACCCTCATCGCCATGGCCGACGCAGTGCTCTTCGTTCTCGCCGTCATCAACATCACCGGCCTGTACCTGCTGGCCCCCGTCGTCAAGCGAGAACCCGGCTCTTCCTCGACTTCGTCCGACGCCGCGACGCCGGCCCGGAACCGAAGCCGACGAGGACGAAGACCAAGAGCCGGTGACGACCACCGTCTGACCGTCCCCCGGCGGCCCGCGGCTCCCCAGCGGGCCCATGAGCACCTTGCGCACTTGGTGCCCACGGGCCCGCTGCCCCTGGTCCGTTGCGTTTCCCCATGTCAAAGGCCCCCTGGCGACATCTCCACACCCCGGATAGGGTGTAAAGAACGCGTCAATACGCTCATCGCAACGATGGGCGGGGCGCGGGGTGTGCCGGGAAGTCTGGTCGGCGTCCTTGGGGCCGTGTGCCCACTCACAGCCGACGCCCCGGAGGTACCACCATGACCGCTGCCCCGCCCCCACAGCGTCCCCCTTTCCTCAGTCTGCTGACCTGGCCCGAGCGCCGTGCCGTGGCCGCGGCCCTGCGGACCGAAACCATCGGCGGTCTGGTGCTCCTGACCGCCGCCGTCATCGCACTCATCTGGGCGAACAGCCCGTGGAGTGACGTCTACGAGCAGATACGCGACTTCCACTTCGGTGTCCCCGCCCTTGGTCTGGACCTCTCGGTCGGGCACTGGACCGCCGACGGCCTGCTCGCGGTGTTCTTCCTCGTGGCAGGAATCGAACTCAAACGCGAGCTCGTCGTCGGCGAGCTCCGCACGCCCGCGACGGCGGCCCTGCCGGTCGTCGCCGCCGTGTGCGGCATGGCCGTCCCCGCCGCCTTGTACGCGCTCACCGTGACAGTCGGCGGCGGCAGCCTCGACGGCTGGGCTGTGCCGATGGCCACCGACATCGCCTTCGCCCTCGCCGTCCTCGCGGTCATCTCCACGCACCTCCCCTCCGCCCTGCGTGCCTTCCTCCTCACCCTGGCCGTCGTCGACGACCTCGGCGCCATCCTCATCATCGCGATCTTCTTCACCAGCAGCCTCAACCTCTGGGCCCTGGGGGGTTCCGTCGTCGGACTGGTCGTCTTCTACCTGCTCCAGCGTTTCCGGGTACGCGGATGGTGGTGGTACGTCCCCCTCGGCCTCGTCATCTGGGCGCTGATGTACAACAGCGGTGTCCACGCCACCGTCGCTGGCGTGGCCATGGGCCTCATCTTGCGCACCACCACCGACGAGGGGGAGGAGACCTCCCCGGGAGCGAGGGTTTCCCACCTCGTGCACCCGTTCTCCGCAGGTGTGGCGGTTCCCCTCTTCGCCCTCTTTGCGGCCGGCGTCTCCGTCTCCGGCGCCGCCCTGGCCCAGGTCGCCACCCGCCCCGAGCCGCTCGGCGTCGTCATCGGCCTGGTGGCGGGAAAGATCCTCGGCGTCTTCCTGGGCACCTACCTGGCCGCCCGCTACACCCGCGCACAGCTCAACCCCGACCTCGCCTGGTCCGACGTCTTCGGGCTCTCGGTGCTCGCCGGCATCGGCTTCACCGTCGCCCTCCTCATTGGCGAACTCGCCTTCTTCGGCCAGGAGGCCGGCGAGCACGTGAAGGCAGCCGTACTCATCGGATCCTTCGCTTCCGCCCTGCTGGCCGCAGTGGTCCTGCGCCTGCGCAACCGGGTCTATCGTCAGCTGTACGAGGCAGAGATGCTCGACGCCGACGGCGACGGTGTACCCGACATCTACCACCGCACTGGCGCAGCAGAACGCTGACGGGGGAGGAACGTGGGACACACCCCGCCGGCCGCCGCCATCGTCGTGGCAGCCTCGGTCATGCGTACCGCGGTCGACGAGCTGAGGGCGCCCGGCCGGGGGCGGTCACCGGCCTGACGCTCGGCCTCCCCGGCTGGCAGCACGGCGGAGGCCGAGGACTGGTCTGGGCCGCCCTGGCAGGCGCCCTGGTTGCCGGAACGGTGGGGACTACCCTCGGCCCGCGTCGAGGTGGAGCCCGAGGTCACCCGGGCGCGCCGGGCCACCCCAGCAGGCGGGCTCCGATGACCGCGGTCTGGAGGGTGTAGCGGTGGCGCGGGTCGGCGGGGTCGTGGCGGGTGAGGGCATGGATGCGCTCCAGCCGGTACGTCAGGGCACGGACGCTGAGCGAGAGCCGCCGGGCTGCGTCGGTGGCCACGCAGCCGGCATCGAAGTAGGCGGTGAGCGTGTCGATGAGCGGCTGCGCGCCACCGCGAGCCTGGCGCAGCGGACCGAGGGTGGAATCGACCAGATCGGCCATGGCCTGCCGGTCGCGGGCGAGGACCGGGTAGACGAGCAGGTCGGCGGCGTGCAGCACCGGCTCGGCCAGCTCCATCCGTTCCGCGAGGTCCAGGGCGTTGAGAGCCTCCTCGTAGGAGTGGACGACCCCGCCCGCCCCGGGATGGGCCCGGCCTATCGCCGCTCGGCCGCCGTCGGTGGCGGCGTACGCCTGTTTGGCGAAGTACGCCAGCACCTCCGGCTGGTCGCCCGGGGCCACGCAGACCAGGCGGCCGTCCTTGGTGGCCAGCAGGATGTGCCGGTTGCCGAAACGGCCCAGGACCGCTGACTCGATGGCACGGGCCACCGCGTAGCCGTCACCGTACGGCTCCCGCCCCTGCGCCACGGCCACAGCATGGGCCTGCGACAGCCGAAGGCCGAAACGCTCGGCGCGCTCGGCCAGACGACCCAAGTCGCTGCCCCCGTACAGCAGGTCGTCGATGAACTCGCGGCGCTCCGCCTCCTGCCGGCGCACGGCGTGCTGCTGCGCGAGTTCGTATCCCTCGGCGAAGGCGTCGACCGCCTGCTCCACAACGGCCAAGAGGCCGCCCGTACCGGAAGCCGGCAACGCGGCCTGCACCTGGCGGGCCGCGGCCAAGTGACCCTGTACGAGGGTGCGCAGCCCCGCGCCCGCCTCCGCCGCCCGCTCACCGTCTGCCCGACGCGACTCCAACTCGTCCCGTGTCAGGCGACGGCCCGTCGTGCACGCCTCCCGCAGCAACTCCGCGAACCCCGCCAGGTCGCCAACCGTCGGCTGCTGCCCCACACTCCACCCCGATTCCCGACGCGCCTGCCTGTTTACGCGCCCATGACATGCCCCAGCCTGTCATGCGGTCCAGCCGGTGCCCCACACAGGCCCGCGCAGCGGCAACCCAGACTGATCGGGAAGGGCCGCAGAGGCCAGTGGCAGGTCAGCCCTGCCGCGAGGCCGGCCAGACGGCAGCCACCACGCCGGTCACCGACAAGCCGATCGCACAGAAGACCGCGCCCCGCCCAGAAGCAACAGCGGCATGTGAGGGCTGCACCGGCGAAGACGCGGCATGAGGCTCCAGTCGATCCGAAGACAAGGTCCGCGAACCGTCATGCAGAGCCGGAGCGGCCCGGCGGTTACCCTTCCACGTCCGGGTCACATGCGGTGTGGGCGGGCCGCTCTGCGGCCGAGCAGCTCGGCAAGGCCCCGGCGTGTGGCGGCCAGCAGAACACGGTCCTGAGATTTGAGTACGTAGCCGGGGTGGAGGTCCCAGACCAGGGCGGGCTGCCCGGTGCCGTCGGGCGTCAGCGGTGCGGAAAGGTCGGGCCGTCGCTCTTCGGGGGCCGCCGTGTCCAGGGCGATCACCCGCCAGGCGCCGGGCCGGAACGATTCGGCGATGGTACGGCCCTCCAACTGCGGGATACCGGCCACGTCAACGGCCGCGAAGAGCAGCACCCGGCGTTCGACAGGTATGGCGCCGAGGATCCGGCGCCCCATCATGGCTCCGGCGAACGCGGGTGCAGCGAGGTGGGTGACACTGCGGCTGCGCGTGAGAGCGGCAGGGTGGGCGACCCGCAGGGTGCGGTACACGGCCGTGGCGAAAGCGTCCTCGTAGAGCCGCAGGACGACACGGAGGTCCGGCCGGATCGAGCGCGCCGACAGCGCCGCTTCCAAATTCGTCGTATCCGAGCTCGTCAGGGCCAGCAGGGCATGCGCGCGATGGGCGCGCGCCGCCTCGAGGACGCCCTCCTCGGTGACGTTGCCCAGGACGACCGGGACGTGGAGTCGGCGGGCGAGCGCCAGGCCGCGAGCCTCGGGATCGGACTCCACACACACCACGGGAATGTCCAGCTCCTGCAGCCGCGCCAGAACGCGTGTACCGATCTTGCCTAGCCCAAGGAGCACCACGTGTCCGGACAGCCGACGTGGGGGACGCCGCAGGGCGGTCGCTGTCCGGAACGCGCCCAGCCCTTCCAGCGCGGCCGCCACGAGCACCGGCAGCAGGAGCAGACCCACGGTGCCGGCCAGGATCTGCAGCACCTTCCGCTGCGGGGTCTCCTCCACGGCGGGGTCGTTGATGGCGAAGATGTCGAGCAGGGTGATGTACGCGGCGTGCAGGGGATGGTCGCCGGTGATCAGCCAGGCCGCCAGGGCAAGGCCGCCCACGGCGCCCAGCAGGCTGGCCAGGGACCAGGACAACCGGCGCGAGAACAAGGACCCCACGGGCAGCGACGTGGCCATCAGGCGCCTTCGGAAGGGCGCCGGATTGATGTGCGATACCGTCTCCAGCGCCACGATGCCCCGACCCGTCGCGGCGGCAACTGCCCGGTCGTCGGGCAACAGCTGGGGACCGTGCACACCGCTGAACTCAGCGCCCTCGGCGCCGGCTGGATCATTGCTGGTCGCCGACAGCAGCGCCAGGGTGCATATACCCGGATCGGCCACTTCCCCCCGGCTCGGAGGCGTACGCTCCACCGCGCGCAACAACAATCCGTCTGCCTGGACGACCTTGCTCGTCCCCGCCACCGCTGACGCGGCGAGGGCTGGAGCGGCGGTGTCCGCATCCGACAGGACGGTGGTGGAGGCATCCAGCGCAGCAAGGTCGATGCCTGGCTCGGCAACGATCGCCGCCTGGTCGAGCAGATCCTCCAGATGTTGCCCCAGCCTGCGGTTGTACAGTCGGATCACCAGCCGCAGCGTCGGGTTCAGCCGCCGGGCCACCAGAGCGGCGCGGAGGTTCGTCTCATCGTCCTCGTAGACCAGCGCCAAAGCGGCCGCTCCAGCCACCCCGGCCGACACCAGAACCTCCTCGTCCGGCTCGACCGCCTCCACCACCCGCATCTCCCGGGCAGGCATGCGATCTCGCACAGCCACTCTCGCCTGCCGGGCGAGCGGCATCCGGCCGAGCAGCCCGAGCCCACGCCCGCTCCGCCGTACGGCAGCCTGCGACTCACGGGCCGCAGGCACCACCAGCGTCACACGTTCCTGGTACACACCCTGCAGCTCATCGGCGAGGCGGCGGGCCAGACCGTCGTCCCCGCAGACAACCATCCGACCCGCAGCATCGACGGGCTGCGCATCCAGAGCATTCGACACGCCCTAAGGATGCCTTCCAGCCGCAGGAATGCAGGATCTGACTCCCATGCTGGCCCGCTCGTTGCCCAGGTCGGCCATGGCACACCCGAGGTCGTCAGCTGTCCAGGGCTGGGCTGCACCCCCGACCCGCGGCCGTCCGGGACCGCGTAGCCAACCTGCGAGGCCCCGGGACCATCGCCATCGCGGCGCGGGGCCTCGCCGCCCGGTGGTCGGCCTACTTCGCCGCGTCCGACCGCGGACGGCTTCACCCTGCCCTCCCCCGCGCGGCGGAGGCGCTCCTCCTTCGGGCCGACGCCCCGTCCGCGCCCCGGCTCGTAGCGTCGAGGTCATGCAAACCGAACCCGGGAAAACTCTCCTCCGCTGGGCATACGCGGCCGTCGCCTGGTTGGTGGTGAGCTTCGTGTGGCACGTCCAGATGGGCGTCATGTACGAGGACTCGATGGGTCCCGACGACGGCACTCCGGTGTGGCTCTTCCTCTCCTACGACGCCCTCATTGTCCTCATGTCGGTCGTCGGGGTGGTGTGCGTGCTGGCCACGGTCAAACCGTGGGGCCGGCGTGCACCTTCCTGGCTGGTGCGCGCGCCCTTGTGGATCGGCTGCGCGGTACTGACGATGCGGGGCGTGCCCGGTCTCGTCGAGAACATCACCACGGCGACGGGACTCACTCCCCACGGCCTGCTCGGGATGGAGAAGGAGGCCGTTGACACAGGGTCACGGGACTTCTGGAAGACCATGGTGATCAACGGCTACTTCTTCCTCGGCGCGGTGCTCCTCGTGCCGGCCACCGTGTTGTCCCGCCGGAGTCGACGTACGGCGGAGGCGACGCGAACGGTGGACCCAGCGCTGCCCACCAAGACGCGCTCCTGAAAGCCGTCGCCAGCCGCTTGTGGTCCGCCGCCACCGCGGCGGTGGAGACCGGGGCACCGGGTGGATGGTTACGCGTCCCGAGGACGCAAGCAACGCGGCGAGGAGCAGAGGCACCATCCGGTGGGGGAGGCACCGGTCAGGGGCTCTCCGCAGGGGTCGGGCGGCGCGGGGCGCGCAGGTCAGCGCCTACCTGCCCGAGACCGCCCTCACTTGGAAGTGGCCAAGGCACGTGCCGGACCGGGGTGTGCCACGGGAGTCCGCGCGTGGAGTGGGCACGGAAGCGGGCGGTGAGCCAGACGTCCAAGGGGCCGGCGGCCTGAGTGCCCGCGACGTGCACTTCAACGCCGCAGCCGCCCCGATGAAGCCCTACGGCGCCGGACGTGGCGGCCGAGTAGGGCGACGCAGACTCCACGCGGGCGGCCTCGGCCACGGAGCACACGGTGATGAGGTGCGAGTTCGAGGCCGCACGCTGCCGGGCTCTGGGCTGGCGAACAAACCGTCCGGCGGCGGTGGTGGCCAAGCATCTGTGAGCGCTGACGCCGCTCACGAGACCGCATGCGGCCTGGCCGACGCGTGGTGAGCTGGTGTCCAGCATGGGCTCGGGGTGATGGCGAGGGGGTAGACATGCAACGAAGCCGAGGCGTCAAGCCGCCTTGTGGCGAGCCGCTGGGCCTGTCCGCGAGGCCGGCTCACACGGCCGTCCGGTCGACATCCGGTTCGGGGAGGAGGAGGATGGATGGAGCGGCGCCCTTCCGATCAGTCCGGCGCTGTGGCGGCGCCAGAGCCGCACATCCGTTGTCGCAGGAGGGCCAGTCCCGGAGCGACGGCGCGGCGAATTGCCCCGATGTTTCCGCGGCTCCCTCCACTCATCGCGAGGGAGGACACCCCTCATGGCCTGGCCCATCCGACGCAATGCCGTCGTCTCGCTCGTCGCCTCCTCGTTCGTTCTGGGGGCAATGGCCGTCCCGGTGCCTGCCGCCAACGCGACACCCGCCCCGGGGACATGCACTGTCAAGACCGTGGGCAACGGGACGCGGGCACTGTCCCTCAACGGCGGTGAATTGCCACGCGGCGCTGTCGGGCCGCGGACGTCAGACGGCCCCCTTGAGGCGACCAAGGAGGGACGGGCCGTCGTCGTGCGCATACCGCTCGAAGGCGGCGGCCGGTTCGTAGTCAAACTGACCCCGGACGAGGCCGATGCCCTCGCCGACGCGCTCCAGAAAGTCGTCGACGACGGCGAATCCACTCCGTGCGTCAGGGCCAGGATGAGGCCGCGGACCGGTGACGGCCCGCTCGAGGTAGCCAAGGAGGGGCCGGACATCATGATGCGCATACCGCTCGAAGGCGGCGGTCGGCTCGTCATGGCACTGACCCCGGCCGGGGCCGGCGCCCTTGCCGACGTACTCACGAACGTCGTCGGCTGACCGGGTCGGTCAGTGGGGCCGAGAAGCAGTTGTCGTACAGCGGTCGTCTCCGTGCGCGCAGTGCACTGGCCCCCGAAGCCGTCGTGGACCTGATGGCCCACCAGACCCGTGCTGCGGCCGCAGATGCGCCGGTAGCCGGCGCCGCGAACGAAGGCCCCTCAGGTGTTGGCGGACAAGAGTGCTCCTGCGCGCCCGCACCCCTGGCGGCGAGCAGCTGCGGAGCCACCGGCTGCCTCCGCAGCGGCACGTGCTCCGACGGTGCCCTTTCGGCGTGGAGGGGAGAGCCGAATACTGCCGGAGCCGGTGTCCGAGAGCCGCAGTGTGCCGTCCCTCCCCGCAGCGGCCAGCCTCGTCTCGGCCGTGGCCGGTACCTGCGGGTTCAACGACGCAGCCCCTGGCGGGCGGTGCGTCGGCGTCGGTCTGGGACGCCCTGGTGTTCCGCGGTGCTGCTTGGGCCCCGCCAGCGGGGTGTCGTGGGGCTGGTGGTGCGGGCTATTGGTCGTGGCCGGTGTGGGCGAGTGCGGTGTGGAGTCGGCGGACGGCTTCCTCGGCGTCGTGGAGTTCGCCGGGGGTGGGGACGGTGGCGCCGAAGGTCTGCCGTGGTCCGGCGGCGGGCAGGACGCGCCAGCTGAGGACGGGCGAGAGCGTGGAGCTGGCGCGGGCGAGGAACCAGGCGAGTGGGCCGTGGGTGCGGGCGAGGGTGATGGCGAGGGCGGCAAGGGCTTCGCGTAGGTGTTCCAGACGTTTGACGGCGGGCAGTGTCTGCTGTTCGGGGGCCGGATGGACGGCTTCGGCGAGACCGGCGGCGGCCTTGCGGGCCAGCGCGGCGTCAGCCGGGGTCAGCTCCCACAGACCGTCCCTCAGCTGCGTTTCGGCTTCCCTGACCAGATCCGCGATCTGCCCGCACATGCCCCTTTCGGCCGACCGCGCGCCGGAGGGTTGTGTGTCGTGCAGGAGCATTCCCTGTGAGGGCGGTTCATCCGCCTGCGGATGGGACACGGCTGCTCCCTTCGTTTTCAAGCAGCACGGACTGGGCGGGCCGGTGCCAGGGCGTGCACATCTCGCTGTGGCTCTTCGATGGTGCGAGCTGAGGCCTGGTGGCTCTTCGGACCGGGCCTAGGAGGATGGGTGGGGCGTTGGCGGGGCGCTGGTGCTGGCCGACCTGTCGGCTGGTGTGGCTTCTGGGGAGGCTTTAGGTGTGGATGCGGCTGTTGGTGCCGTCGTGGTGGTCGGCGGTGGGGTCGTCGAACCAGTAGTCGCCGGCGGCGAGGTAGCGGAAGGCGTGGCTGCTGTGGGCGGGGAGGGTGACGGTCGCGGCACGGGTGCCGTCGCCGCGGGGGGTGAGGGGGTGCGCGGCGGGGTTCCAGTGGTTGAAGTCACCGACCACGCTGACCGGCCCGCCGGGAGTGCTTTCCGGGAGGACGAAGGTGACCTGGCTTCGGCCCTTGACCTGCTTGCGTTCGAGCACCGGAAGTCTCCCGCCGACGTAGGGGTGTAAGGGGCAACCCGGACAGCATGCCTTCCGTCCGCTTCCTGGCGCGGCCGGGACTCGCCTGTGTGGGGGAGGACGGTCACCCGGCCGATGGAGGGTGGTGCGAGCCCTCGGGTGCGCCGGGCGGGTGGCGCAGGGCCGGCCGGCAGGCGGTGGGCCCGTTGCCGGCGAAGCGAGCGTGGTCGGCCAGCCGGTGGTGAAAGTCAGCTCGTTCGGGGAGTGCAGCTGCCGGTCCCGGGGCAGCCGGGGCAAGGAAGGGCACCCGTGGAGGGTCCCCGTGCCGGGGGCCGGCCACCCGAGAGGTCCGGCCCCCGACCCCCGCTCAATCTGACGCCAGGAGGAATCGGCATGTCGCAGGTCAAGGAGTCCATCGAGGTCGACGTCCCGGTCCGCACCCCTACGACCAGTGGACGCAGTTCGAGTCGTTCCCGCAGTTCATGGACGGTGTCGAGCGGATCGAGCAGCGGACCGAAACCCTCACCCACTGGGTGACGAAGGTCGCGGGCGTGAAGCGGGAGTTCGACGCGGAGATCACCGAGCAGATTCCGGACACGAAGATCGCCTGGGTGACGGTCGGAGGTGAGACGGAGCAGTCCGGGCTGGTGACGTTCAGGCCCATCGATCCCGCCCATACCGAGGTGACCTTCATGATGGACTTCGATCCCGACGGGATGGCGGAGAACATCGCGGACAAGTTCGGGTTCGTCGACCGGCAGGTCAAGGGCGACCTGAAGCGGTTCAAGCACTTCATCGAGGACCGCGGCGCCCCGACCGGCCAGTGGCGCGGCCAGGTCTGACCCCCACACGCCAGGTCTGACCCCGCACCGCCCCCCCCACGCCGGGCCTGGGCCGCGCCACGGTGGCGGCCCAGGCCCACGACGGCCCACCGCCGTGAAACCGTCGCGCTCCCCGGACCGGAGCACGAGCTGGCACACGCGGCCGCGCCCCGGCCCTTCTCGGTGCACGGGGCGCGGTCCCGTCCGCGGGTGGTCCGGGCGGCGCCGCGGCAGCGGTCCCCTGTCGGTTCGGAATTCGTCTGTTGTCGGTGTGGCGGTCCGTGGACGGCACGTGCTGTGGGGTAGGTCTGGTGCTGCTGCCCGCGCCGGGCAGCGGCATGAACGGAAGCGGGTGGAGTGCGTATGGCCAGTGGCACGGTGAAGTGGTTCAGCGCGGAGAAGGGTTTCGGGTTCATCGCCCAGGACGACGGAGGCCCGGACGTGTTCGCCCACTACTCCGGGATCGTCGGCGCCGGCTACCGGGAGCTGTGCGAGGGCGAACAGGTCACCTTCGACGTCACCCGCTCCACGCGTGGCCTCCAGGCCGAGAACATCACCCGCCCCTGACCACAGGGCTACCCGCGAGGAACACCCTTTCCGCGGCTCGAGGGACGACGCCCCCCTGCCCGCGACGTGGGGACACACCCGTCGCCACCGGACGGCTCAGCACGGGCACGGCCCATCCCGGTGGTCGTGGGTGGCACGTCAGCCTCAGGCCCGACGAGACGGCCCACTGTGGGTGAATTCCCGCCTGCCCCGTGCGGCCTGGCTGGGGACGGCTCTCCGGCGCCGTGGTCACGGTGGCCCCCAGGGGCGGAGGCGGCCGGAGGCCGTTTCGCCCGGGACGGGGCAGGACCAGCGGCTCGGGGTGTCGTCAGCTGAGTTGGAACAGGCTGCGTGCGCCGGTGATGTCGAGCAGGCGCAGGGCTTGGCGGTTCAGTCCTCGCAGTTCCAGGTTGCCGTTTTCGTGCTGGGCTCTCTGGCGCAGGGAGAGCAGCACGTTCAGGCCGCTGGAGTCCATGAACGGGACTCCGGAGAGGTCCAGGCTGAGGGTGCGGCCGTTCAGGAGGACGGGACCGGCGGCTTCGGTGATGTGGGGGCTGGTGCTGATGTCGAGTTCACCAGCCACCACGATCACCGTGCACTCGGCTTGATTGGTAATGCTGATGTCGAAGGTAGTCCGCATGATCAGTCCTGCCGTCGTGGGTCAAGCCCATCACGGTCGCTTCCGCTCACGGGAAGGAGGCCGTCATACGCGCGGGTCACACGGGTCGCGCGCAGCCGAGCGAGACCACCCGTACCGTCCACCGGCCACGCTGCGGTGACCACCCGGCAGCGCGGGGTCTCCCACCAGACCAGGCTGGTTCACCCTCGAGCCTCGCACGCCCCGGCCGGGAACACCACCACGCCTCCGCGGGGGGCGTTCAGTGCTTCCTCATACGAGTGGACGACCCCGCCCGGCCCCGGGTGGGAGTGGCGGCCGATGGCGGCACGCCCCCCGTCGGTGGCGGCGTGCGCCTGTTCGGCAAAGAAGACGAGCACATCAGGCTGGTCCCCGGGGGCCACGCAGATACCTCGATACGGCGCGCCACCGGGGAGCCGTCACCGTACGGCTCGGTACCGGCGGCCACCGCCACCGTGTGCGCCTGCGAGAGCCGCGGCCCGAACCCTCCGCCCGTTCCGCGGGTCGGCCCAGCCCGCCCCGCCGGTACAGCAGGTCGTCGATGAACTCTCGCCGCGCGGCCTCCTCCTGCGCACGGCCTGACGCTGGGCCCGCCCATCTCCCTCCACGAACGCGTCGACCGCCTGCTCGCCCGCGGCCAGCAGAGGCCCGGACGGCATCGTCCGCGCCACCTTCTGAGCCACCACCAGGTGGTCCCGTATCAGTTCCCGCATCAACAGGTCCGCTTCCGCCGCCCGCTCCGCGGTTCTCCGTGTCACTCCCTGATCCCGATCCCCAACGCTTCCTTGATGCGGCTAAAGGTTGTCCCGTAACTGCTGGTCACAGGTGAGATGATCTTGGTGTGGGTGGTGTGATCACGGCGCCGTGAGGTGTCCTGGATAGCCCCGTTCACCGGGCTGAGCCCGCGCGCGTTCGGGAAGCTGGTGACGGTTCTGCGGCGCGAGGGTGCGGACGCGGTCCGCAAAGGACGGCCGTGGAGCCTGCCACTGGAGGACCGGGCCCTGCTGGTCGCGGCGTACTGGCGCACGAACCTGACCACCCGGCAGCTCGCCCCGCTGTTCGGGGTGTCCAAGTCGGCGGCGGACCGGATCACCGACCAGCTCGGGCCGATGCTCGCGCTCCAGCCACGCAAGCGGTTCGCCAAGAACACCGTGCTGATCGTGGACGGCACACTGGTCCCCACCCGCGACCGCACCGTAGCCGAGCGGTCGGAGAACTACCGGTACTCCACCAGCCACCAGGTCGTCAGCGACGCCGACACCCGCCTGGTCGTCGTGGTCGGCCGGCCGCTCGCCGGAAACCGCAACGACTGCAAGGCGTGGGAGGAGTCCGGCGCCAAGGCCGCCGTCGGCAAGACCCTCACGATCGCCGACGGCGGCTACCCCGGCACCGGACTCGTCATCCCCCACCGCCGCGAGCGCGGCCAGAGCGAACTCCCGGCCTGGAAAGAGGAACACAACAAGTCCCACAAGCAGGTCCGAGCCCGCGTCGAGCACGTCTTCGCGCGCATGAAGACCTGGAAGAACCTCCGCGACTGCCGCCTCAAAGGCGACGGCGTCCACCACGCCATGCTCGCGGGTGACGCGCGTCGACCTCGTCTTCCGGCCGCAGCCGTCGATCTACCTCCTGTGGGTGTTGGGGGATGAGGAGACCCGGCTGGCGGTCGAGGCTGTGCACGAGCGGACGATCAAGCGGATGCTGGAGTGGATCGAGGACGAGGTGGCGTTGATCCGGTACGGCAAGGACGGCATCTACCGAGTGCGGGCCGCCCGGCGGTCTGGTAGCCGCCGCTTCCGTCACTACGAGGCGCGCTCCGAGCGACCCTTGCTCCATGACCATCTGCTGCTGTCGGTGAAGGGGCAGTGCATGGACGGGAAGTGGGGCTCGATCCACACCCTGGCTTTGTACGACGGCGGGCGTGAGGTTGCGTAGGAACATCGGCACTACTTTCAGGCCTCCAGGCCTCCAGGCCGCCTGGGCGTAGGTCCCGGCCCTCGTCCGAGCGGGGGTCGCTCGCGTTCCTGGACGTTTGCGCACGTCGTGATGCGCGCGCGGCGATGCCGACTGCCGCCGACTACCGGTCCCCCCACCACCCCGGGCGGCCTTGGCCAGTCCGACGGTCGTCCGGGGCCCCGGACGGGAGCCGGGCCGCGTCAGGGTGGCGCCGGCGCCATTCTGCGTAGACCGGGCTGGCGGCACAGGTGTCCAGGTAGCCTGCCGCCACCGCGCGTAGGATCTCCTCGCCGCGGTCGGTGAGCGGGCCGTCCCGGTGCCAGGCCAGTACGTGGCGGTACCAGAGCGGGTTTCCCGCGAGGGGTCGGACGGCGACGCCGGGGGTCTGCGAGAACGTGGCCTGGCAGAGGCTGACGGCCAGGCCCGCACGAACCAGTTCGATCAGCTGGCGCCCCTCGGCCTCGTGCGGGGCGGAGGGGCGGCGGCCGGTCAGCGCGCACACGGAGGACCAGTACTCGCGGGTGCGGTCACCGTCGGGCCGGGGCATCGCCCAGTCGTGGTCGGCGAGTTCGGTCAGGCAGACGGCCTCGCGGCCGGCCAGCGGGTGGGTTGAGGGCAGCAGGGCGAAGACGGGTTCGGTGACCAGGGGGGTGAGGACCACCCCGTCGCGCGGAGGGAGGTGCTGCTCGGGGTGGTCGCCGAGGACGGCCGCTTCCAGCCGGCCGGCGGCCAGGTCGTCCAGGAGCGTGACGGGGGAGTGGTGGCAGCGTGATGTCACCTCGGCCCCGGGGAGAAACTTCTGCACGGCCAGGAGGAGGTGGCCGAGCAGGGGAGCACCGACCGATCCCACGCGGACCCGGTCCGGGGACGCCAGATGGCGGGCCGCGCGGGCGGTGTCGGCAAGGAGCGCGTCGATGCCCGGCAGGACGGCGTGGGCTCGGTCCAACACCAGCTCGCCGAAGGCAGTGGGCGTGGCTCCGGCCCGCCGCCGGTCGAAGAGGACACCGCCCAGCATGTTCTCGATGCGGCGCAACTGTGTGCTGAGGCCCGGCTGGGTCATGGACAGCGCGGCGGCGGCCCGGGTGAGGCTGCCGGCCTCGGCGATCGCGCACAGCACACGCAGGTGCCGTACCTCCAGTTCCATACCGCGCATGTTATGGAGCGACGACAGCTGTCGGACAGGAGTGGGCACTCATCAATTTATGTGAAATGTCACATGACATGAGGGGGAGGAGAGCATGAGCGGGAACGCGGCAAGCGCTGCGAGGCGCAGTGGCCGGGCAGTGCCGGGGCAGTGCCCGCGACTTCGTGAACCGAGCCGCGGGCCTGCTGCGGCCCTGTGAGGGGGTCTCAGTTTCCTCCCTGTACAGGGACCTTGAGGCCGATGGTGGCGTAGTCGAGCTGGCCGCCGAAGGACGTGTGGCCGAAGGCTCCGGCGATGTTGGTGCCGAGCAGCAGGGGCAGGCGTTCGATGACGGCGGGCGCCGCCGGGGCCTTGGCGAGGATCTCTCCGTCCAGCTGCTGCCATGCCTTGTTGGCCTCCGCCGTGTCGGTCATGGCGGCGATCTCGTCCATCCTTTTCATCGTCGCCTCGTCGCGGAAGATCGAGTGATTGCCGGAGTTCCCTTTCTCCTTGATGTAGCGGCCGTCGAAGACGAAGGGCAGGAAGGTGGAGCCGGAGGGGTAGTCGGGGCACCAGCCGGTGTAGACCAGGGCGCTGCGCTCCTTGATGTCGCCGATGGTGTCGTAGAAGGCCGCCGGGTCGACCGCCTCGATGACGACCTTGATCCCGGCCCGGCCCAGGGAATGCTGGATCGCCTCGGCCACCCCTTTGTCGCCGTTGGGGACGGTGATGGTGGTGGTGATTCCGTCCGGCTTGCCGGCCTCCTTCAGGAGTTGCTTGGCCTTCTCCGGGTCGCCGGTGGCCGGGATCCCCAACGTGTCGGGCTGCTTGCCGCCGAAGAGCGACCCGGGCATGAGGGCGGTGGCAGGGTCGTTGAGGGCCGGGCCGCCGGAGGCGGTCACCACCGCCTCGCGGTCCAGGGCGTACTGCACGGCCTGCCGCACCTTGACGTTGTCGAAGGGCGCGCGGCCGGTGTGCATCTGCACCATCTCGGTGCAGTTGGTCGACTCGGCGAGCAGCCGCGCCTTGACCGCGGGCTTGGTGAGCACCTTCGGGGTGCTCTCCGGGCGCAGCCTGCCCCAGGAGACCGCCGAGGCGTCCACGCCCTCCGAGGCGATGAGCCGGTCGTCGATCTGGTTGGCCCTCAGCCCCATCACCACGACGAGCCGGTCCGGGTAGGCCTTGCGCACGCTGTCCGTGGCCTGGTCCCAGTGGGGGTTGCGGACCAGTACGAGCTGCTTGTCCCGGTCGTACGACTCGATCTTGTACGGGCCGGAGGAGAACGGGCGGTTGTCGTACTGGGGGCCCTTGTCCTGGGCCCTGGGCACCGGGGCGAAGGTGGGCAGGACGGTGGCGTGGGGGAATTCCGCGAAGGGCTTGCGGAGTTCGAAGACGATCGTGTGGTCGTCGGGAGTCTTGACGGAGTCGAGGTGCCTGCCCTCGGCGGGGCCCCGGTACCCTTCGGCGCCGGCCAGGTAGCGGGCCGCGTAGTCCGGGCCGCCGGGCAGGTCGGGGGAGAAGGACCGCTCCACGTTGTACTTGACGTCCTGGGCGGTGATCGGGGTGCCGTCCTCGTACGTGAGGCCCTTCTTGAGCTTGAAGGTCCACGTCCTGGCGCCGTTGGAGGAGACACCGAGGTCCTCGGCGAGGTCGGGGACCAGCTCTCCGCCCTTCGCGCCCGGTTCCGCCTTGTACGTCACCAGCGTGCGGTAGAGCAGCCGGGTGCCGAAGTCCATGTCGCCGATCACCCAGTTGCGGGCCGGGTCGAGGTGGGTGAAGTCCTGGTTGGACAGGACGGTCAGCGTGCCGCCTTTGCGCGGGGTGCCGCCGACGGTGGCCCCTTCATTGGCCAGGGCCGGGTTCGGCGCGCCGTTTTCCCGCTGGCTTCCGCCGGAGTGCGTGCTGTCGGTGCAGCCGGCCGTGCCGAGTGCGATGGTCGCCGCCAGGGTGGCGGCGACAGCGGGGAGAGTGCGCTTGTTCATCAGTGGTCACTCCGTGAACAGTCGGACAGCCTGGGCGGCTGGAATGTGACCGATAACATAGTAATGTGAAATTCTACTTCACAACTGTCGTACCCCCATAGCGCGGAGTTATGGCCAAGTGGGGGCTCTGCGGACGCAGAGGGGCACGTCATGCTGGCTGTGTAATGTCACATGTCACTACGCGGCCCTTCGGCCGTGAAAGGGCCAGACCCTATGAACCCCGCGTACGCGACCGTCGACCACGTCTTCACCGTGCCGCTGGACCACTCGGACCCGCACGGCCCGACCATCCGAGTCTTCGCCCGGGAGGTCACCGATCAGGGCCGGACGGGCGATGGGGGCCGGCAACTGCCATGGCTGCTCTACCTGCAGGGTGGCCCCGGCGGAAAGTCCCCCCGGCCGTCCGCAGGTTCACCCGGTTGGCTGCCCGAGGCGCTCAAGACCCACCGGGTCCTCCTCCTCGACCAACGCGGCACCGGCCGCTCCACCCCCGTCACCGCCAGAACGGCCGCCCGCTTCGCATCACCGGCCCGGCTCGCCGCCCATCTCGCCCACTTCCGCGCCGACTCGATCGTCGCGGACGCCGAACTGATCCGCCGGCAGCTGTGCGGCGACGAGCCCTGGGAGACGCTGGGCCAGAGCTACGGCGGCTTCATCACCCTCACCTACCTGTCCCGGGCCCCCGAAGGGCTGCGGGCGTGCTACGTGACCGGCGGCCTCCCCGGCCTCTCGGCCACCGCCGACGACGTGTACGCGTGCACCTACCCCCGTGTCCGGGACCGCGTGCTCTCCTGCTATGCCCGCTACCCGGACGATGCCGCCCGGCTGCACGGGATCGCCCGGCTCCTGACGGCGACCGACGTACGCCTGCCCGACGGAGACCGGCTCACCCCCCACCGCTTGCGCACGCTCGGCCTCGTCCTCGGCATGGGCGACGGCTTCGAGCGGATCCACTGGCTCCTCGACGAAGCCTTCGACGAAGACGGGGAGCTGACCGACACGTTCCTGCATCAGGTGATGGCACTGACCGGCTTCACCGACAACCCCCTCTTCGCCGTCATGCAGGAGACCCTGTACGGACAGGGCGCCGGGCCGACCGGCTGGGCGGCGTCCAGGGCCATGGAGGCCATCCCCGAGTTCGACGGGGAGGCCGACCCCCTCCTGCTCACCGGAGAGATGATCTACCCCTGGATGTTCCGCGAGATCAGGAGCCTGCGTCCCTTCGCCGACGCCGCCGAACTGCTCGCCGAACGCCCCGACTGGCCGCCGCTGTACGACCCTCGCCACCTCGCCGCCAACCAGGTCCCGCTCGCCGCGCTCGTCTACCACGACGACATGTACGTCGACGCAGGGCTCTCCCTGCGCACCGCACGCGAAGTCGGCGCCACCCGGGTGTGGGTCACCAACGAATGGGAGCACGACGGTGTCACCGCCTCCGGCGGCCGCGTGCTGTCCCGGCTGATGGACCTCGCCGCGGGCCGCGCGTAGCACGCCGGACACAACACCCGCACCCCTCCACCGCCCACCCACACCACCTGCCTCGACGGGAGAGACATGACCACCAACCAGCTTCACCGCCTGCGTCCCCTCGCCGCCGCAGTCGTCATCATCTCCTGCCTTTCCGTCCCCACCGCGGTCGCCACCCCGGCCGCCCCGGCCCCCGCCGCCGATTGCGCACTCCCTGGCAGGACCGGCTGGACCGACGAGGGCCACGACACCGACCGGAACCGGTTCCAGCCCGCCACGGGAACCCGCCGCGTCCTGACGCTGTTCGTGGACTTCCCCGACGCCCCGGCCACCGACCACACCGAGCCGTACGCCGCCCACCTGGCGCCGGCCGCCGACTGGATGAGCCGCGCGAGCCACGGCCGCCTGCGACTGGAGTACACCACGATGGACCGCTGGATCCGGATGCCCGCCGACTCCACGTCCTACGGCTTTGCGCGCGGCCTCACCTTCGAGGCCCACGAGAAGTACCTCCGCGACGCGGTCACGGCCGCCGACCCGCAGGTGGACTTCTCCCGGTACGACATGGTCCTCGTCGTCCCCGCCAGGACGGCCACCGCCATCCCCTTCTCCCCGACCTACCTCCACGACCCGGCCACACCCGGCATCACCGCCGACGGCACCCGCCTGAAGTGGGCCGTCACCTTCGGCCAGGACATGTGGCGCTGGGGCCACAAGGTCGCAGCCCACGAGACCGCGCACACCTTCGGCTTGCCTGACCTGTACTCCTTCACAGGCGCCACCCATCAGTACGCAGGCGGCTGGGACGTCATGGGCAACATCGCCGGCCACGCCCCGCAGTATCTCGGCTGGCACTCCTGGAAGCTGGGCTGGACCAGCGACGCCCAAGTCGCCTGCCTGCCCGCCGCCGGCCGCCGCACCGTACGCCTCACCCCGGTGGAACGGCCGGGCGGAACCAAGATCGCCGTGCTGCGCACCGGCGAGACGACGGCGTACGTCGCGGAGTCCCGCCGTGCCGAGGGCAACGACGCCACCGCCTGTTCCACCGGCGTGCTCATCTACCGGGTCGACTCCGCCACCCCGACCGGCGAGGGCCCGGTGCGGGTCATGAACGCGAACGCGATCGCCGTACCGCCCACCGGTTGCACCCCGCTGGACCTCGCCGCGTACGCCCCCGGGCAGAGCTTCACCGATCCCGCGACCGGCGTCCGGATCGACGTCATCGCGGGTGGCAGGACGGGAGACATGGTGCGTTTGACGAAGGGGTGAACCCGGCGCGTGCACGCGACACCGCAACCCGGCCGCCCCGCGAGACGGCACGCGGAGTGTTCACGCCGTGCTGATGGTCGCGGCCATGACGTGGTCAGCGACGTCGTGGAAGCGGCAGCGGCGACGTGTTGTGCAAAGGCCAGGCGCCCCCAGAACCAGGGCGCCTGGCCTTCGACGCGAGCGCAAGCAGAACTCCTACTGTCTCGAGGCCGTTGCCCCAGCACGAACAGCGGCCACCTCAACGTCTGACGTGGCGCTGGACCCTGCCCCTCATGCGCCCTCAACGCCGCGGCCGCGCCGGGGCGGCTGCGGACCGGCTGCCTGGACGGGGTCGCCTCCGACTCCACCCACGTCCTGCCGAACGTCGACCTGCTGCCCCGGATCAAGCGCATCAACAAGGTCAAGTACCGGCCGGTGGCCGGCGGACCGGACGCCTGCCCGCGGCTCGCACGGGCCGCTGACTCGCCCGATCCGCCGAGAACTCGCCCAGCAGTACGACCAGATGGCTGCCCGCCGACTTCCGGCGGGCAGCCCAGAGGCATTTCCGCGCTAGGCGGTCACCACTTGTAGGTCCAGACCGTGTCGTTGTACGCGTCGGAGCCGTTCACGTGGATCCGGATGCGGGCAGTGTCGTCTTGGAATGTCTGGCCGGGTTTCCAGGTCTGCATGTCCAGGGTGGTGCAGTTCCCGGTGGGTGCAGCGGCTTTGGGGTTGCTCATCACGCGGACCGGTCCGCTGCCGCTGGCGACCGAGGTGTCGATCTTGTAGATCAGTACGCCGGTGGCACAGGCGTTGGAGTCGTTGTTGGCCGCCTTGCGGGACTCGGCGACGTAGGCCGTGGTGGCGCTGGTCTTGATCACTGCCAGTTTGTAGCCGCTGCCTCCGTATTCCACCCCGTTCAGGTTGGCGGAGTACGTGCCGTTCGCCGACAGGCAGGAGACCTGGCTGTCGGCGATCCACCCGAGCTTCCACGTGTGCCAGCCGAGGAACTGCGGGGCCGGTCCCCTCACGTTGCCCATGACATCCCAGCCCCCGACGTACTGGTGCTGTTCGCCGTTGAAGGCGTAGAGGTCGGGCAGGCCGAAGGTGTGACCGGTCTCGTGGTCGGCGACCTTGTGGCCCCAGTGCCACATGTCCTGTCCGAAGGTCACCGCCCACTTGATCATCACCCAGGCGTTCGTCGCCTTGTTCCAGACCCAGGTCGGGTTGGCGGGGTCCTGAACCCAGGTGGGGGTGTGGGTGATCGCGGCCGCGGTACTGGTCGGCACGACGTAGAACATGTCGTAGTCGCTCAGGTTGACGCCTGCGCCGGCAGCACCGGCGACCGCGTCCTTCAGATACGCCCGGTGCGTTTCCCAGGAGAACCCGCGTGCCCAGTTGTAGTCGGTGGAGTTCTTCGGCATGCGCACCCAGTTGCCGTACGGGGCTCGCATGTCCAGCCACGCTCTGCCAGTGGATGCCTTCCACATCCAGTCGGCGGCGCCGGATATTTGGTTGTAGTAACGATCCAGAGGCGTGGCGGTCCCGACGGCGTCGGGGAAGTCGACGTAAATCACGCCCACGCGCTTGGTGCCCACCGGTCGCTGGAACCGGTTGTAGTCGGTTTGCTGGCCCTCGTCGGTGTAACCGGTCGTCCCCTGGAGCGCACACGCCGAGGTGCTTTCGTTGTACCCATGGGCGGCGGGGACGATGACCAGGGCGAGCAGGGCGAGCAGGGCGGACAGGAGGAGTACGGGTGCCGCGACGCGCTGGCGCCGCGAGGCGAGTGGGGATCTCATGGTGCCTCCGTGGGGAAGAGGTGTGCCGCGCGTGGTGGGGGGCAGCGTCGAGCGACGCGAGCATGACATTCTGTTGGTGGCGCATATGTGGGGGCAGTATGCGGATGCGGCGGCGGTGCCAAAGGCTACTGGATCTGCATAACCGCGCACTACGGGCCCGGAAGTGTGGTGTTCCGGATGCGAGAGGTAATCGAGAATCCGGACGCGAAACGAAACGCCGGTCCGGAGCGACGGGTCCGCGGCTGGCATCTTCAAACTCTTCGGAGAGGACGGTGCGCGCAAGCGGCCGCCTCAACTCCGTCTCGCTGAAGCAGCAGTCGTGGTGGGCTCGTCGGTCGGAGTTGGCCTACGTTGCGGCCGTCGCCGTCGCCGTCGCCGTCGCCGACGCCCTGTTCTCCTCGGCGTGGCGCCCGGGACCTGCCAGCTGAGGATCACTGCGCCTTCGGACCGGGCGGCAGGTCCGACTACGAGCCGGCCGAAGCAGGCTCCGGGCGGCTGCTTCGTGTGGCGGGGTGATGTCCCTTAAGGAGTCATCTCATTTGGTCAGTCTGCGGTAGCAGATGAGGGTGCACGCGATGCTGGTGAAGGCGAGGAAGTGTTCGGCTTTGCGTTCGTAGCGGCGGTGGAGGCGGCGGCAGCCAGCGAGCCAGGCCATGGTCCGTTCGATGGTCCAGCGATGGCGGCCCAGCCGCTGCGAAGACTCGATGCCCTTGCGGGCGATGCGGTGTGTGATGCCGCGTACGCGTAACCATTTTCGCAGGTGGGCGTAGTCGTATCCCTTGTCCGCGTGCACTTTGGCGGGCTTGAGTTGACGGCGCCCGCGCCGCGACCGGATGGGCGGTACGCCCCGGGCGAGGGCCTCGATGCCGTTGCACGCGGGCCGCGCGGACGTCGCGGCCAGCGCCGGGCAGGGCCGGTGAGGGCCGGTGAGGCCCTCAACAGCGGGCCGAAGGGATCGGCCAAGAGGGGTGAGAGCGAGCTGCGTCGGCCGGCCGACAGTCAGGCGCCGCCAGTGGGTACCGATCTCTTGGCGGCGCCGGCGGACAGGAAGCGCAAGACGGAAATGGACACGTCCGACGGTTAGACAAGCACCGGAAGCCCCTGGTGGAGACCGAATTCGTGGTCGAAAAACCGTCTACCGCGTGCTAAAAAAATTGAATCCATGGCGACTGGCCGTATGGTGCATCACGCATTCCGCCGCTCCGTATATCGCTCATCGCCTGCCTCGTGGGTGAACCCGCCCTTGCATGCCTGCGATGTTTTGCCGCGCTCGGGCAAAAAAGGGGGAAGATCCGGCGAGGCGACCGGCGCCATCGAGCTCACTGCCAGGGGCATCCGGTCGCTACATCCTCGACGTGCTCAACGCCTTCCACCGCGACCGCCTCGCCCTGCGCATCCGCGATCAGGCACCACGTCAGCCGCGGCGCCATCCGCCCTGCCGTCGCCGACCTCATGCCCGAGCACACCGCCGATCACCAGGACACCCCGCACCGGAGACCGCGGTCACCCTCGACATCCCGGGCAAGGGCCCCAGCCATCCTCCTTGCACCGTTCGATTCACAGAGCCATCGTGGCGGCGAGGGCGATTACTGCACTTCGGGTCCAGGAGCACTGGGCCTGTTGCCGCGTGGAGGGATCGTCGCTGGCGTGGTAGCCGAATGCTCCGTCGGTGTCTTGCTGGGCGAGGAGGAAGGCAATGGCGTCCTGGGTGATGCGGTGCCGGCCCCATCCTTCCCGGGCGAGGGTACGTACGGTTCCGGCGAGTTGACCGAGGTGGTAGGTCTCTGTGGCTTCGCGCAGGGACGCAGCGGACTGCAGAAGGCGCGACCTCTGCCCATGTGGTGTGGACGCCCGGGGGATGGCTGCGGCAGTCGATGGGCTGAGGAAGCCGAGGCTGATCAGTCGATGAACCCCTTCCGCAACGTCGGCAGGCACGGTGGGAAGTGAACTGACGACATCGGCGGTGTTCGTGAGGAAGGCGTCCAGGGACGGGCAGCCGACTCCCGCTCCGCGCAGAGCCAGGGCGAACTCACCGGCGACTTCCATGCCCTGCTCCTGCCAGAGGCCCGGGTCCGCGTCGGCGAGGAGCGCTGCGCAGTGTTTGAGGGCCGGCCGGGCAAGGTGGTGTTCTCCGATTGCGGCGGCCCCGAGGGCAGCGGCCGTGACTCCGGCAAACCCCACACGGGGGTCCTGCGCCATGCTTCGGTCGCACAACCACACCACGGCGCGCCGCAGGGGCGACACCAGGGGCACGTCTGGAGTCGGGAGAGTCGGGCGGGGGCTGTCCACACGTCGGGGGATTCGTGCCAGTAGGCCGGCGAGGGCGGTGACGATGGTGGTGTGGTAGCCCTCTGCCCAGTGCCGGAACTCCTCGTCACCACTGTTCAGTCCGGGGTGGATGATGCCTTCGGGCCCGTTCACGCGGCCGTTGTCTTCCTGCACCGATTCCAGGAAGGCCCATGCCCGGTCCGCCGCCTCGGAGGCGGTGACGCCAAGGCAGTACAGGCAGCACAGCAGCTCCCCGACGAGGTCCGCGTTGGCACGGGCTTCGGCCAGGACAAGGAGCGCTTCGATGAGTTCGACAGCCCTGCCGGAGTCGTGGCCGCGGGGCCATGCCGGCTTCCGCTGACCGAAGTCGGTTGCGTAGAAGAGCGTGTGGGTGATGGCGTAGATGTCGCGGTCGGCCAGCTTGAGGACGTTCGGGCGCCGACACAGGAGGGTGAACGGCAGAACCGCGTCCATGGGCGGCAGATCGTGTTCGACGCCGCACAGGTACAAGGTGTGGATCAGGTCCAGCTGCCGGTAGGGGACCCGCTCGAACGCTGCTGCGTACCCGCCGTCGACAGCATGTTGGATGATGCGCCGAAACTCCGGGTCCTCACGGCCGCACAGCCGAAGCGCAGCGTATGTTCCCGCGTACAGCAGGAGGGCCTGTTCGTCCCGCGCGATCATCTCGCGGTACGAAGGCTGGGCAGCGATGCCCTCGACCTGCTCGAAGATGGCCGCGAAGTCGCCGGCGAGAGGTGCGTCGTCGAGCCGGGCACGCAACCCCACCAGAAAGGCCGTCTCGATCAGCGCTTTGCGAGTGAACAGCACACGGTCCGGCTGGGTGGTGCGGGGGTCCAGCAGTCCCCGGCGCGCAGCGAGCCAGGCAACAGCCCGGTCTTCCACCGCGCGCCTTCGAGATGACTGGACGCCGGGCGCTTCTGGTTCCATCATCGAATCCTCCCGGCAGTCACCTTTATGAGGGCTGGTCAGGGTCAGCTGTCCGAGGGCGTGGCCGCGTCCGCTACTTCGTTGGCGACGACCAGGACGTAGCGTTCCCAGGCCAGTACGTAGCCCGCGACATCGTCCAGCTGACTGACCTGACCGACCACGCGCTCCAGGGGAACACTGAGATCGACCAGACCACTACTCCTGAGGAAATCAAGCGCTTTACGCGCATCGACCGGCGGCGGACAGGTCATGACGAACCTCCTGCTCGAAGTCCAGCATTTCCCGTCTACCATCCTCCAATTCACCACGATAGGGGAATACGCAGGAAATAACTCATACCATCCCATGTAATGGCGAATCTGCTTGATCGAGCCCGGGAAACAGTGAGCGTTTTCAGCGTGGCCACTGATCGGGTGACGGGGCTGGGGTGAGGGAGGGGTTCGCAACGCACAGGCTCCCGTGCCGTTGAGGGAGGTGTTCGAATTATCAACCCATCTGCGCAGGAGCCCTGTTGGTTCCGTATCCTGCCGCACTCGACCTCCCGCACGCCCTGGTCGAGTGGGTCACGATGCTCATCGTCGCCCGTGAGGGTGACCGACGGTGCAAACTCCCGCCGCACCGGCGTGCGCTCGTCGCTCTGGTGTACTTACGCCGCCACGACACCCTCTCCCGCATCGCATCCGGCTTCGGGATGTCTGTCGGCACTGCTCACGCGTATGTCGCGGCCGTGACCGACCTGCTCGCCGAACGGGCTCCCGGCCTGCTCAAGACTCTGCGCGAGCACGATCCGGAGTTCGTCCTGCTGGACGGGACCCTCACTGAGTGCGACCGCGTCGGCGACAGCCAGGCGGACTACTCGCCCAAGCACCGCCGGCACGGCGTGAACGTCCAGGTCGTCACCGATCCCGACGGCCGGCTGCTGTGACTCTCGCCCGCGCTGCCGGGCCGCACCCACGGCTTGACCGCCGCCCGCACCCACCGCATCATCCGGATCTGCGAGCGTCAGGGCGTCCCGATCCTCGCCGATCGCGCCTACACGGGCGCCGGCCCCTGGGTCACCACCAGCCTCAAACGACCGCCCGGCGGGGAGCTCACTCCCACTCGGCGCACTGTCAACCGCGCCCTCGCGCAGACCCGGGCCCCTGTCGAACGCGGCATGGCACGGCTGAAGTGCTGGTAGAGGTCGCCGAGGGACAGACGGGCTCCAGACACCAGGGCCTCCGGCGCATGGTGCCCGGGACGGGTGGAACTCCCACTCTTGTCCGGCAGCGCGCAGCCCCACGGCTTCGTGGGCGCTCTCCCGAGCCAGCCGGGGTGCCCCGGCTAGCTCGGGGCGTCAGATCACCGGGGGGCGGCCCAGTCGGGTCATCCGCCATACCGTCCGCCATCGCAGGGGCCGCCTCGGCGGGCACGGCACGCGTACTCCTTCGTAGAAGCCGGCCCACCAGGCGGCCAGGCCGGACAGCGGGGGTCGCTGCGCGAGGGTGTACGCGGCCCACGTCGCGAGGTAGACCGGGACGAGGGCGGTGGGCAGGTGCCGTTTGGCCAGCCAGACCCGGTTGCGGCCGGTGTTGCGGTAGTACACCTTGTGCCGGGATGCCTCGGTGCGGGGGTGTTGGAGCACCATGTCGGCCCGGTAGTCGATCTCCCATCCGGCGTCCAGCGCCCGCCAGGCGAAATCGGTTTCCTCGTGGGCGTAGAAGAATGGGGTGGGGAAGTCGCCTACCTGGTCGATCACGCTGATGCGGATGGCGTGGCCGCCGCCGAGGAACGTCGTCACCGGCCCGGACACCAGCGGGTTCTTGCCGCCCAGGCGGGGGACGTGCCTGCGCTGGCTCGCTCCGGTCTCGTCCGTGATGCGGAACCCGGCGATACCCAAACGCGGGTTGTCGGCGAACGCTTCCCGGACCAGCCGGAAGGTGTCGGTGCGGGGGAGCAGCCCGTCGTCGTCCAGGACCACCACGACGTCCACGCCGCCCCGCTCGCGCAGCCAGGCCACGCCGGCGTTCCGGCCGCCGGGGATGCCCAGGTTCTCCGGCAGCTCCACGCCGTCCACGCCGTCCGGCAGGGGCGGGAGTTTCACGCCCTGGCCGAGGACCACGACAGTTGCCGGATCGCCTTCCTGAGCGGCCACCGAGTCCAGCAGGGCCCCCAGTTCTGCGGGCCGATCTCCCATGGTCAGGACCACAACCCCGATCTTCGGCATTGCGCTGTTTGTTCCTCTCACGCCTTGTTCCTCAGCAGTTCGGTAGCGCGCTGCTTCAGGCTCCCGGCGCCGGCCACACCGCGCTTGCGGTACCGGCCCGCCGCTGCCTGGATCTCCTTGACCGCCTGCCTGTTGCGGTCGGAAACCACACGGGCCATGAATCCAACGATCGGGCCCACGGCTTCCTCATAGCGGTGCTGCCCGGCCACCGACCGCCCCAGGTTGGCCATGGTCAGCCCGTGCTTGAGCCGGTATGTGCCCGGTGCGCGGCCTGTCAGGGCCCGCCGGTAGTGCCGTTCGGCCGCCGTGTGGTCTTTCATCGCGGTCAGGGTCTTGCCCATGTGTGAGGCGACCGTGGCCGCCACCGGCCCCGAGGCGGCGGCGTAGGCGGGGACCGGGTCCCGCGTGTCCGTCACGGCGTCCTCGGCCGCCAGCAGCGCACGCGCCGCTTTGGCGCCCTGGCCGCCGGCCCCGTACGCCCTGGCGCACGTCACCAGCAGCAGGGCTTCGGTTTGCCGGTCGACCTTTCCCGAGCGCGGTGCAGCGCGGCTTCGGCCAGCTCCGGACATGAGCGGGGGTGGCCGAGGTCGAGGGCCTGGTGGGTGAGGGCCCGCATCATCCACGCGGCGTGGCCGTTCGGGTCGGCCTCACAGGCGAGCTGGTAGCCCAGCAGGTAGTAGCGCTGGGCGGCGCCCTCCGGCCGAGGTCGTGGTGTTTCCAGCCGATCAGGCAAGCCAGCTGGGCCGCCGCCCCGAACGCCTCGGAGCGGACCGCGGTGGAGGGGAACCGGGTGGTCAGCATCGGCGCGACGGTGTCGGTCAGATAGGCAGTGATGGTGGTCAGGCCGTGGCCGTCGCCCATCCGTTCGTCCACGCTGCGGAACGTCTCGGTGAGCTGCCGGACCGTCGTCACCTCGGCGGGGCTGACCCTGCCGCCGGCCTCGGCCGCCTTGAGCGTTGCGGAGACCGCTTCGTGGTCGTAGGCCAAGGGCAGGCCGACGGCGGCGGCGGTGAACGCGGCGCCAAGGAAGTCGCGGCGTCGTTGCATGACGGATCTCCCGAGATCGGCGATGGCGGCCAGCGGATCGGCTTCCAGGGCCCCACCGATGACAGCGGAGCCTAGACCGATCTCGGCGACCGTCACCCGCCGCTTCCTCCTTCTCGACAGGGCCTCGGCGATAGAGAACGGCGTCTGGCCGGAAGGTGTCCCGCCGGTAACCCAGTAGTCCACGGACGACGGCCCGGTACGACGCAGGGAAACCCGCTGTGCAAGCCGTGCCAGCAGGTGCGGCTGGCCCGACCTTGCCGCGGACGCCCCCTTTATCCCGTTCGAAGCCATAATGGACGCAGAAACGCCGGTCGCGCCGGATCGTTACCTCAAATTTCGCTCAATTCCAGTGACACCGCGGCGGCGGCATTCCTAGCTTCCTCGTACCGCGTCTCGACGCTTTTCACGTACCCCGCGGTTTCCACGCGCACCGGCGATCCTGCTCCGCGCCCCGCGTCCCCGAGGAAAGAGTTGCAACATGAAGGTCCCCAAGGCTGGTGCGATGGCCGTGGTGGTCGGCCTCGCCCTGACCGCCACCGGCTGCGGCGGCGATGGAGGACCCAAGGGGACCCTCTCCATCGGCATCAAGTTCGACCAGCCCGGTGTCGGCCTGCGCGAGGCCGGCGGCACCTTCTCCGGCTTCGACGTGGACGTCTCCAGGTACATCGCCAAGGAGCTCGGCTACAAGGCGGAGCAGATCGAGTTCAAGAAGGTCGACAGCTCCGACCGGGAGCTGCTGCTCCAGTACAACGAGGTCAAGTTCGTCGCCGCGAGCTACTCGATCAACGACAAGCGTCGGGAGAAGGTCGACTTCGCGGGCCCTTACTTCACGGCCCACCAGGACCTGCTCGTGCGCGCCGACGACACCACGATCGCCAAGGCCGAGGACCTCAACAACAAGAGGCTCTGCTCGGTCACCGGCTCCACCTCGGCGCAGAACATCAAGCAGAACCTGGCGCCGAAGGCCAGCCTGCTCGAGCTCGACGGCTACTCGGAGTGCGTGATCGCCCTCCAGGACGGCCTGGTCGACGCCATGACCACGGACAACGCGATCCTGGCCGGCTACGCCGCCCAGAAGGGCAACACGGGCAAGTTCCGGCTCGTCGGGCTGAGCCTGAGCAACGAGAGCTACGGCATCGGCATCAAGAAGGGCAACAAGGATCTGCACGCCAAGATCAACGCCGCCCTCAAGAAGATGGTCCAGGACGGCTCCTGGGACGCGGCCGTGAAGAAGAACTTCGGCCAGGCCAACTTCAAGCACGAGCCTGCCCCGCAGGTCACCTCCGCGAGCAGCTGACGAAGCCCCGGGGCGGCGGCAAGGGGGATCCGGCCCCCTCTTGCCGCGCTCGCGTGGTGTGAGGAAGGCGACGAACCACCTCGGTGCAGGACGGCCTTGAGCGCCTAGGTCGGCATCGGTGTGCGCCGATGCCGGCCTGCTTGCAGAGTCAGAAGTCCAGCGGCACCTGGTAGGAGGCATCGCCCTGTTCCTCGAGGCGGATGTCAAGCCCCAGTGCCGCGAGCGCGTCCGTGACGGCCGTGGCGGGATCACCGAGGGGCGTCAGGTCGAACCACTCCCCGCGCACGCGGTACCCCGCGAACCGCGCGTGCAGCGCGGCTTCGTAGTCGCCTTCGACATCCAGGAGCGGCAGGAGCTGGGCAGGCTGGCCGGTCTGGAGCTGGGCCAGCCGGGACTTGAGCGTGCCGGTGGTCTGACCGATCTTCGTCAGCGGCGAATCCTCCATGCCGACCAGGTACGTCCGTACCACCTTGGCCGGGCCCCGGGGCGCTGGCACCGTTGGAGCGGAGGGCACCAGGTACGCCTCCTCGTCCTCCACGTCCGCCAGCCTCGGTTCCCACACGAGCGGTGTGCTTCCGCCCTGGATGGTCATGGTCTTGCCGATGGGCGTGCCGTCGGCCCTGAACGTGGTTCGGATGATCTGCATGACGAGGACGCGGCCCGTGTACCCCAGGGCCTCCAGTTCGGCTTCCGTGGCGAGCCGGGAGGTGACCTCCGTCTCCTCCCGCACGGCTTCGCTCGGTTGGGTCTGTAAGCGGCCGCGGCGCGGGCCGGTCAGGTTCTCCATGGGCCCCGACCCTAGATGGAGCATCCAGGCGCAAAAAGAGGCGACCGCGTATCTGACCTGCGGAACGCAGCAAGCGGGGCCCGGCCGGTCGGCGGGCCCCGCTTGCTGCTGGCGCTACCGCTGGACGGGCGGGCCGGTTCTCAGGTTGCGCTGGCGGCGCTGCTTGAACGGCTTGCCGTCGTTGTACTCGCGCTCGTCGCGGTCGAGCGCGGCAAGGATCGCCTCCTCCACGTAGGAGGAGAGCGACACGGGCACCTCGGCGTCCTCGTCGTCGAACTTCTGCAGGGCGACGACGGTGTTCCTCAGCCGGTTCAACGTCTCGGCGGTCACGTAGGCCGGGACCTTCTCCTTCTTCCCGACCAGCCGCTGTCCGCCGATCAGCTTGCCGAGGATCGCGCTGCCCCCGGTGGTCGGGGATCCGCTGGCAGCACCGGAGCCGTTCGCGGTGCCGGAGCCGGAGGCGGTGGAGATCTTGGGCATGAGAGAGTGGCCCCCTTCACGGGCAGGAGCAGGCGGGCGAGCTGGTCGTAGTCGCTGGTGGTGGTGCCCTTCGGGTCGGTGACCCCGACAGGCAGGTGGTCCTCGGCGGCGGGGGCGACCCGAACGTTGCGGCGGGCGGCGGCGGCGATCGCCTCGGGGAAGTCCCGGCGCAGCGTCGCGGCGACGACTCTCGCGTAGTTGGAGCGGTCGCACCCGGTCATCACCCCGGCCGCCACCCGCAGATCGGGGTTGCCGTCCTCCTGGACGCGCGAATCGTCTCGGCCAGCTTGCGCAGCGCCGACTCAAGAACGGCCGCTGGCCCGAACGCCTGCGTACCCCCCAGAACCGACACCACCGCACGCAGACGACTCGCTGAGCGTGTGGCCCGCCACGGCGCCGGTCCCGGAGCGTCCTCGGCCCCGCCCCGAGGGGGCGGGCGTGCCTCGTGCCCCCTTACGCCGTCGTCCGGGTCCGAGCTTCAGTCGGCTCCGTGCCCGATGCCGCGCAGCAACGGGTCCAACGAGGCGGCCCGGCCCGGTGCTGGTAGCACGGCGGCCCCGTCGACGAGCCGGCCTACCGGTGCACGACATCCCAGTTCGGGGGTCTGATCGGGGACCACGTTCAGACCGGCAGCATGATCACCCTCGGCCCCGGCATCGCCGTGGGCCGGCACTCGACCATCGCGGCGAGCGTCTGCATGGGAAGCAGCATCGTCCCCGCCGCCAGCGTCGTGCGCTCCTCCTCACCCGAGGTACTCATCGAACCCCGCCGCATCTGACCGTCCCCGGCCGCTGACCCCGCCGGGGCCCACGTCGCATTCCTATGGCCCGCCCCCTGCGCCGGGACGGTCAGCAGTCGGGCCACGGCCGGCCCGCCGTCGCCGGGGATGCCGCCGGTGCTGGAGGCGGGTGGCGGCAGCGGCCTGTTCGGCGCGCCGGGCCTCCCACTGAGCGTTTTCAGTGTGGCCACTGATCGGGTGACGGGGCTGGGGTGAGGGAGGGGTTCGCAACGCACAGGGCTCTTGTGCCGTTGAGGGAGGTGTTCGAAGTCTCAACCCGTCGGCACAGGAGCCCTGTTGGGTCCCTTTCCTGCCGCACTCGACCTCCCGCACGCCCTGGTCGAGTGGGTCACGATGCTCATCGTGACCGACGTCCGCCACCGGCTGGAACTCGTCTGGGCCGACGGCGGCTACACCGGCAGCCTCGTCGAGCACTGCCTGGCCGCGTTCGCCCTGGTCCTGGCGATCGTCAAGCGCAGCGACGACACGCGGGGCTTCGTGGTGCTGCCCAAGCGGTGGATCGTCGAGCGTCTCTTCGCCCACCTGATGCGAAGCCGCCGTCTGGTGAGCGACTTCGAACGCCGCACCACCGGCGCCGATGCGACTGGTCGATGACCATGATCATGACCCGCCGCCTGGCCCGGTCACATCCGGCGCGAGCGTGAAGCGGCCCGGCTGCCGCTCGGACAGCCAGCCCCGCGCGACCAGCCGGTTCGCCTTCGACCGCAGCGCCTCCACCTTCGCCGGCACCGCCTCCAGGCGGAACAAGACGGCCATCTCCCGGCAGGTCAACGGCCCTTGACGGAGGCGCTGCCGGTCCGCGAGGGCCCGCAGGATGCGCTGGTAGTCCATCGACAGCACAGACGCGTCCAGCCCCTCACGCTACACCGGCACCTGCGATTTCGGCTTCGCGGCCCTCGACGCCGATGATGCCTCCTCTGCCTGCCGCTGGGCCGGCACCGTCCGTTCGGTCCGGGTGATCTTCGGTCTCGCCCGCCGGACCCAGCACCTCCCCGACCCGCGAGCGGGCGATATCCCACTCCTGCCATTCCCGCTCGGCCACGGCCAGCTCGGCCTGGACGCGGTCAGCCTCGTCCCGCAGCCCGTCCACACGACGGCGAGCACCCAGCTCACGCTGTTCGAGCAACCGCACGACCGACGGCATCCACGACCTCCCCAGGAACGATGACACGACAGGCCACCACTCCCACCAGATCGCCACCCCTATGCCTGACCAGCAGAAACGCTGTCCTCGGGTTCGGTACGACGACACCTACTGAGGGCCCCGAACCGCCAACGCGGTGCGAGGCCCTCAGACGAGCCGCGTCCCCGTCAGACAGCGGCAGCCCGCCGGTCTGCCCTGAGAGCCTTCCGCGCCTGCTGCAACTCGTCACTGCACATGCAGCTTCCATGCGGCGGCCCAGCTCCCTCTCGTACTCGGCCCGCTCCCACGGGCTGCCGCTCCATCTCCGTGAGGGCAGCCACGATGGCGCCGCTCTTGCAGCACCGCAGGTCGGCCTCGTTCAGCAACTCCGGGCGCCGGTCGCGGAAGCGAAGCGGGCAAGCCCCTAAAAAGGCGAGGCAGATTGCCGATCGCTCGATCGAGTGATCCACGGACGAACCGCTGCCCGATTACCGTTGCTCTGCATGACCCACACCCAGATCGAGGTCACAGCAGAGTTGGTCCGCCACCTGTTGCGTGACCAGCATCCCGACCTGGCCGATCGCCCGGTGAGGCTCGGCGCGCGTGGTTGGGACAACCAGCTGTGGCGGCTCGGCGACGACCTCGCCGTCCGGTTGCCCTGGGCGACACAGTCCGCCGATGCGCTGCTACGCAAGGAGCACGCCTGGCTGCCCGCCCTTGCCCCGCACCTCCCGCTGCCGGTCCCCGTCCCGCAGCGCCTCGGCGAGCCCTCCGAGCGGTTTCCGCGGCCCTGGATCGTCACCACCTGGGTGCCGGGCGAGCCCGCCGACCGCGCCCCCGCCACGCGCGCTGCGGACGCGGCCGACAGCTTGGCCGCCTTCCTGACGGCTCTTCACCGGCCTTCTCCCGCCGGGGCACCCGCCGGCCGTGGCCGCGGGGGACCGCTGGCCGACCACGCCGAGGGGTTCGCCAGGGCGCTCACCTCGGCCACCGAGGAGGGGCTGGTCCCCGACCCGGAGGCCGTCCGCATCGTCTGGGAGGACGCCGTCGCCGCACCCGCGTGGACGGGCCCGCCCCTGTGGCTCCACGGTGACCTGCACCCGGCCAACGTCCTCACCGCCGACGGCACCTTTTGCGGCGTGATCGACTTCGGCGACCTCTGCACCGGCGATCCGGCCTGCGACCTCGCCGCACCGTGGATACTGCTGCCGGACGACGCCGCCGACCGCTTCCACGCGGCCTACCGGCCGACCCCGGACACCGCGACCCTGCGCCGCGCCCGCGGCTGGGCGGTGCTGCGCGCCCTCAGCGGCATCCTCATCGGAGAAGCAGGCGTCCACGGCCGCCCCGGCGGCAAGGCCACCTGGGGCCCACCCGCCCACGCCGCGTTGCGACGACTCGTCGCAGCGATCCGCCGAACTGGTGAGCACGGCCCGGTGACCACCGAGCCCGTGGGGCGGGTCCGGCCACACGGCTGATCGGCGCAATCCCCGGAAAGCCAGACCAACGCCATGAAGCGAGCGGCCGGCCGACCACGACGACCAGGCGGGTGTCGGCGTCGCTGACGACCTGGTGGTTGGTGGAGTACCGGTAGTTCTTCGACCGCTCGGCTACAGCGGTCGCGGGTGGGGACCAGTGTGCCGTCCAAGATCAGCACGGTGTTCTTGGCGAACTGCTTGCGGGGCTGGAGCGCGAGCATCGGTCCGAGCTGGTCGATGATCCGGTCCGCGGCCGCCTTGGACACCCCGAACAGCGGGGCGAGCTGCCGGGTGGTCAGGTTCGTGCGCCAGTACGCCGCGGACCAGCAGGGCCCGGTCCTCCAGTGGCAGGCTCCACGGCCGTCCTTTGCGGACCGCGTCCGCACCCTCGCGCCGCAGAACCGTCACCAGCTTCCCGAACGCGCGCGGGCTCAGCCCGGTGAACGGGGCTATCCAGGACACCTCACGGCGCCGTGATCACCCCAGCCACACCAACATCATCTCACCTGTGACCAGCAGTTACGGGACAACCTTTAGGGACGTGCCACTGGGAGCGGTGTGTCTCCTCGCTGGTTTCCTGATCCCCCGGCCCCGGTCGTCGACCCCCACCGCCCCGACCACCACCACGACCACGGGCACTTCCAGCCCCGCGAGCCCACAAAGCCTTCCTGCACCCGTTCGTACCGGCTGCCCGGCTCCTGCGCGGCGCGGGCACCGGCTCAGCTTTGGCGCCGTCGGCCTTGGATCCTGGATGGCGTACCGGCGGTCGGTCATCACATGGCGCACCCACAGTCTGGGCCTGCCCCCGCTGTCCCTGTCGGCCCTCCGGCAGGCCGCCACGCCCCCGTGCTGTGCGCGTCCAGCCCCACGATCGTGCCCCAGCCCTCCGACTGGGGACCCGACGTCCACGTCACGGGCTCCTGGCACCCCGACCCGCCCCTGTGGAACCGCCACGGCCACTGCGCGACTTCCTGGCCGTAGGGGCCCCGTTCTTCTGTGGGGGTTTCGGGCGGTATGGCAACTGCGGTCTCCCGGCCGTCAACTCCCTGGTATGCCGGGCCCTGTGCCGGGCGAATCTGCGTGCAGTCCTGCCGGGGGCCCCGCTACTGGCGAGGGGGACACCCTGGTGGTGGGCGGCACCCCCTCACGGCTGGCTGTTCTCCAAGACGGCCGCTGTCGTCCACCATGGCGGAGCCGGCGCGACGGCTTCGGCCCTGCGCGCCGGAAGGCCCTGCCTGGTCTGCCCGTTCTTCACGGACCACCCGTACTGGCCGCATGGGTGTACGAGCTCGGCGCGGGGCCCGCCCCCCCCTGGCGGCCGCTGAACTCATGGTCGCAGCCCCCCGCCCGGCGCTTCCTGGCCCTCGCCCTGCGCGCCGCCTGCACCCGCAGCGCGCGCAGACTCGGCCGGCTCTGAGGGGCGAGGACGGAGTTGGCCGGCTCTGAGGAGCGAGGGCGGAGTTGGCCGTGCCTGCCGGATCTTCAGCTGATGCGGAGCTGACCGCATGTGACCACCGGCTTCACTGAAGGGCAGTCGAGGGCTGGGCCGGACCGGCCGGCGTCAGCGGTGCCGCCCGCCTCCAGGGGTGCGTGCTGGCCCCGACCGCACAGACGCAGCGGGCACAGCCGATCTGCGGGCCGGACCGGCCGGTGCTGCACTGCAGCCGCTGGGCGGGACGTGCCGGTGGCCCGGCCGGAGGGAGGCCGGGCCACTGGCTGGGCGCGGTCAGACGTAGGTGAACCCACCCGTGACGGTGGCGCTTCCCGAGGGGGTGGTGACCGTCACGGCGACATTGCCGGCCGCTCCGGCAGGAGTCAGGCCGACGAGCACCGTGCCGTTGGCGGTGACGACGACACTGGTCGCCGGGGTGCCGCCGAAGGTGACGCTGGCGCCGGTGAGGTTCGCGCCGGTGATCACGAACGGCGTTCCGCCGGCGATCGTCCCGCTCAGCGGGGTGATGGCCACCACGATCGGCGGGGGCGGCGCAACGTAGGTGAATCCGCCGGCCACGGTCGCGCTGCCGGCGGGAGTGGTGACCTGGACGGTGGCGTTGCCGGCCGTTCCCGCCGGAGTCACACCGGTCAGCAGGACTCCGCCGATCACGTTGACGCTGGTGGCCGGAACGCCGTTGAAGGTGACCGAGGCGCCGGTGAGGTCGGTGCCGACGATCGTGAACGGCGTTCCGCCGGTGGTCGGCCCGCTCGTGGGGGTGATGGCGAAGACGGCGGGCGGCGGAGGCACCGCAGGCCCGAGGTAGGTGTAGCTGACCGGGTTGCTGGCTCCCGCAGGGGTGGTGACGACCACGGGGACGTTGCCGGGCGCGTGGGGCGGTGCGGTGACGGTGAGCAGGATGCCCGACGGGTCTTGCGAGACGATCGTGGCCGGCGTACCGCCGAAGGTGACGGACGTCGCCCCGTTGAGGTTGAGGCCGACCAGCACGACGGTGTTGCCGCCCGAGGTGGGCCCGAAGCCCAGCACGGCGGCGAACAGCGTCGGCTGCGTCAGGATGGGAGTCAGGGTCAGGCCGGAAAGCAGTTCTGCGGACATGTACGTCTCCTGAACGCGAGTCGCTGGTGTTGTTCGGTGGACGTCCGCGCAGGCGCACGCTGGCCGGAGTCGCCCGGTTCTGGGAGCGGCGGCGCCGTGTGCCATGCGTGCGGTGGATGACGTGGGCCAAGGCGAAGGGGTCACGGGAACCCGCGTGTGGCTGCGGACTTCCGGGTGGATCACCGTACGGCCTGCTGCCTGCTGCCTGAGCGAGGCAGCGGGGGAGAAGCCGAAACGGCCCTTCGAGGCACGTCAGCGGACATCCGAGATGTGGCTGTCCGGCGTGGATGGGCGGCCTACCGGTACTCCAGTAGTAGAGGCGACGCATCCGCCAGGCAAGACTCCCGCATGAGATTCACCCGTTCGTGGAAGCGTGTCACCTTGCCCCCATGCCCCACGGGTGCCGAACGTCAAGGCAAGCACCCCCGGTGCCGACCGGACGCGAAGCCGCACCGCGCTCCGCGCCCCGGCCCCTGAGGAGGCAGACCGGCATCCGCCGCAGCCTGCCAGCCCCCCGGGCAGGGCCGGTTGCCACGAGTCCGGAACCCAAAACCCTCGCGGCTCGCACCCCCAAGGTCCGCGCACACCGAAAAGGCCCCCTGCGGCTGCGCAGTACCAGAAAAGCGGAAAAACCGTCCCGCACGAATATGGCTGAAAAACATCGGGCGAAACAGGCCGCCCGGGTAAACTCGAGGCCGGCAGCCGCCGCCCTGCCGAGCCCACTGAACGCTTTCGGCTGAGGCGAAATGATTATCGCAGAGCGTTAGGCCATTCAGGTAGCAGTCTGCGGGCAAGTGTTGCCGCCATATGCCCCGCCACGCGATAACAGTTGCATCCAATGAGTGGCCGCCCATCCTCTCCAGGGGAGTGTAAGCCCGCCCTTCTGCATGCCGGCCTCGTGCCGGACCGCAGAAAGGGCAGGCCGCCACGATGGGCACCCGGCGAGAGGAATTGGATCCGTCAGCCGGCGTCGGCCGGCGTCGGCTGACGCGTAAATCCCCCCCCTTGATCGGCGCGCCGCGGTGCGTCGCCGCTTCCCAGATCCACGCCCGCCTCGACCTCCCGAAAACGCTCCGGTGACGCACAGCGGGCTCTCATGGAACGCCGCCCCATTCAACCCCCAGCCCCCCATGAGTCAGCGACCTCACGCACCGTTTCGGCCCGCGCCCACGGGCCGCTTTACTCGCCGCCTCGAACCGCCCGACGCCAAATGTCGGCGTACACGCGAAGAAAAGTCCGTACGCCGACATCACCGACCGGAACGGACTGCCGATCTCACTCGGCATCTCAGGCGCGAACATGCACGACAGCCTCGGCCTCGAGCCACTCGTGCGGGGCATCCCGCCGATCAGGTCCCGGCGAGGACCTCGCCGACGGCGCCCCGGCAAGCTCCACGCCGACAAGGGCTACGACTACGACCACCTGTGCCGATGGCTCCGCCAACGCGGCATCCGCCACCGCATCGCGCGCAAGGGCATCGAGTCCTCAAAGCGGCTCGGCCGTCACCGATGGGTCGCCGAACGGACCGTGTCCTGGCTCGCTGGCTGTCGCCGACTCCACCGCCGCTACGAACGCAAGGCCGAACACTTCCTCGAGAGAACGGCTCGATCCACTTCATCATCCGCTGAGATCACCTACTCGTGCCCGTTGTCGGTCGCCGTCCGTGGCACTGGGAACAGCCCAGGGTCGCGGAGGGTCTGCGTGCCGCAGGTGTCAGAGGGTGGGTTCGGCGACGTAGGTGAAGGATCCGGTGGTGGTGCCGCCAGGGGTGGTGACGGTGATGTCGAGGGTGCCTTCTTGTCCGCTGGGCGGGGAGGTGGCGATGAGCGTGGTGTCCGAGACGGTGGTGAAGGCGGCGGGGGCGCCGTTGAAGGTGACCTCGTCGGCGGCGGCCAGTCCGGTGCCAGTGATGGTGACTTGGGTGCCGCCGGCGGTGGGCCCGGTGCTGGGGCTGACGCCGGTGACGGTGGGTGTGCTGAGGTAGGTGTAGAGCAGGCCCTCGGCGCGTCCACCGGGGGTGATCACGGTGATGGCGACGCCGCCCGACACGGGGGTCCCGACTCCGGCCGGTGTCCTGACGGCCAGCTGCGTGTCGGAGACCTTCTGGATGACGGCTCGGCGGGGCCCGAAGTACACGTCGATGGCTCCCGCGAGGTTGCGGCCGGTGATGGTGATCTCCTGGTCGCTGCCGGCGACGGGACCTGCGGCGGGGCTGGTGCTGGTGAGGGCGGGGACGGGGCGGTAGTAGAAGGTTCCGAGGGTTCCGGTGCCGCCCGGGGTGGTGACCGAGACCGGAACGGCACCGCTTCCGGCCGGGGCGGTGACGGTCAGCGAGGTGTCCGTGTTGGCGGTGACGACGGCCGACGCGGTGCCGAAGCGGACGGAAGTCGCGTTGGCCAGGTGGTGGCCGGTGATCGTCACGGTGGTGCCGCCGGCCGTGGATCCCTGGTCCGGGATCACGCTCGTCGCCATGACGCCCACGCTGCCCGAAGCGTTCTCGGTCACGTAGGCGTAAGTCCCGCCGGGGGTGAACACGATGCACGTGGGGCCGTCACCGACGTCGATGTTCTCCACAACCGTGTGGGTGGCGGTGTCGATCACGCTCACCGTGTCCGGCTCGAAGTTCGCCACGAAGGCGTGAGCGCTGTCGGGACTCACCGTCACCAGGCGCGGCTGCGAGCTGACGCCGACGGTCGCGGTCACCGTGTTCGTCGCGGTCTCGATGACGCTCACCGTGGAGTCACCGACGTTCGTGACGTAGACGTGAGCCCCGTCGGGCGCTGCGTTGACCAGGATGGGGTTGGGGCCGACCGGGACGGTGCCGGTCACTGTGTCGGTGGCGGTGTCGATCACGCTGACCGTGTTGGAGAACAGAGACGCGACGTACACCCGCGCCCCGTCCGGCGTGACGGCCAGACCGATCGGCGCGCCTGCGACCGGGACGGTGCCTGTGACGGTGTTGGTGGTGGTGTCGACCACACTCACCAAGTCCGAGTTCTGCACGGACACATAGGCGTGGGCGCCGTCAGGCGTGACCCCCACCACCGACGCGCCTGCCCCGACGGGAACTTCCGCGACGATGGTGTTCGAGGAGGTGTCGATCACGCTGAGGAGACCGTCGGTGTTGACGCTCACGTACACCCGCGTGCCGTCCGGGCCGGCCGCGACGAACGTCGGCCCGGTGCCGGTGGGGATGGTGTGAGTGACGGTGTCGGTGGCGGTGTCGATCACACTCACCGTGTTCGAGCCCCGGTTGGCCACATAGGCTCGCGTTCCGTCGGGCGTGAGGGCGATGCCCTGGGGCGCGGTCCCGACCGCGATCGTCGTTCCCGACGCGAACGGGAAGACACCCTGCGGGGAACCGTGAGCCGGAAGGGACTGCGGATGCGCAGACAGCGACGTCGAGGTGTCCATGACACTCCTTGAGACAGGCGAGAGAACTCCTCCCGCGCGGAGATGCCTGCTCCACCGGATGGGCCGACCGTGAGCAGCGCCCGGCCGAAACCGGGCGGCGCGTTGCACACGCTTGAAGGCGAAATACCCCTGACGGAAATCGCGTTAACGTCATCCGCTAATGTCGGATTTCCTGACAGACATTCAATCAACGTGTCTGCCACCGGGCATAAGACCGTGTTCTACGTGGTGAGGTGGCACGCGGGAGGGCTGGCGTCGACGGCGAGAGTCCAGGTTGCGGTCGTTCCCGTGCCGGCCAAAGGTGTCAGAGTCCACTGTTCCACCAGGACTGAGACACCTGGTGACCCGGTCGCGTACGGCCAGGAGCTCGCCGCCATCAGCCACCACCAGACCGAAGCCACAAACGCGCGGTTCCCGTCTTCCAGGCCCTGGCCGCCGTCGGGACCGGACACGCATCGCTCCCATGCTCCTCGCGTCGGAGAAGCAGCCGAGCGCGGACGACCTTCTGGTCCTGAGCGGGAATGAGGACAGGATGAAGAAGGGCCCGTCGGCCTCAAGACCATCGGAGGCGAGGGAGGCCATCCTTAAAGAGCGTTTTGTCCCGGCAGGGCTGTTTGAGAAGTCGACGGTTGGTCGCCGCTCGCGACTGCATTGATCAGAGGAAGGCACCACTGGCAAGATGACGTCATGTTCGATTTCGGCATCGCGGGCTACCAGCCAGCATGGTTGGACAGCCGTGGTGACGTCGTTCAGGAACATGGGCATCGTCTGCGAGGTCTTGCCGGCCGGACGCTCACGAGAGTCTGGATGGTCTGGGACCTCAAGGACGACGAGTGGTTCTGCGACTGCCCGGTGCTGTTCGACTTCGATGGCCAGCAGGTCGAGATCAACCACCAAAAGCTGGGCGATCTCTCCCTGACGTGGAACATGATCGACCCCACCCGTCCAGTCCGGTGGCCCGGCTTCGACCTGCAGTGGCGTCCCGAACCTCTTCCCGAGCTGCAGGCTCTGAGGGGGCTGCCGCTCAAGGGGGCCGAACTGCTCGAATGGATGGGCGGGGACGTCGCTCAGGGAAACGTCGACATCAGCTTCGCCTTCGACACGGGTCGCGTGACCGTCTTCAACGCACTCGACGAGAACGGGGTGAGCTTTGACCCTCCCGGTCCGAGCCAGCGCCTCTACCCGTTCCATTGACGCACTCGGGGGTTCAGGTATAGCGCCAGTTCGGCGTGGATTCCCTGGTCAGCCGGCGGCTTATCAGGTCGACCATCGCCAGCTTGATCATGGCTTCGGAGCGGTGCGGTTGGGTTTCGTAGTCGCGGGCGAGGCGGCGGTGGTGCATGAGCCAGCCGAACGTTCGCTCCACGACCCAGCGCCGCGGAAGAACCTTGAAGCCCCTCTGGCCGGGATCGCGGTGGACGACTTCGACGTCGATGCCGAGACGAGCGCCGTGGTCGATGGCCTTGGTGCGGTAACCGGTGTCGGCCCAGGCTTTGGTGACGTGCGGATGAGCCTGGGCGATCTGCGAGAGCACCTGGATGCCGCCGGCGTTGTGGGAGACGCTGGCTGCGGTGACCAACACGGCCAGGAGGAGGCCGAGTGTGTCGACGCCGATGTGACGTTTGCGGCCGACGATCTTCTTGCCCGCGTCGATGCCCTGGCCAACGGCCGGGACGTTCGCGGAGGTCTTGATGCTCTGGGCGTCGAGGACGCAGGCGCTGGGCTCGGCGTCGCGGCCTTCTGCTTCCCGGACCAGTCGTCGCAGGAGACCGTTGAGCTCGTCGAAGACCCCGTCCTTCTGCCAGGCGGCGAAGTAACCGTAGACGGTTTCCCACGGGGCGAAGTCGTGCGGCAGGTACCGCCAGGGGATCCCGGTCCGGTCGACATAGAGGATCGCGTCCATGATCCGACGAAGGTCGTGTTCGGGCGGCCGGCCTATGTCCAGCCCCTTCCCTCTCCGTTCGGCCCGCCAGGCTGTCAGAGTTGGTTCCAGCAGTTCCCAACGGGCATCGGACAGGTCGCTCGGATACGGCCGCTGTCTGCGAGGCATGTTTCTGTAGTACTGATCGCGGCCCTCCCGCCACAGGGCGCAAACAGGCGCGACCGGGGGCGTGTCGGGATCAGACGGGAGCGAAGAGATCGAAACGGACTCTCGAAGGCCATCACCCGCCCCACCTGCCATAGCAGAAACCCACTGCCTCATCCGACCCGAAGCGGCCCGCCACCTGAACTGCAATGAAGCACCTACAGCGGGATAAAACGCTCTTTTAAGCAGCGGCTCGATCGCGGGCAACCGCGGATTGGCTTTGTTAGCGAGTTTCGGCTACGCAGCCAGCACGTGCTGGTCGCGACCGTGCTGCGGCGGCCTGGAGGGCATCTGCCCCTGACCGAACTGGTAAGTCTGGCCAGATAACCCGCGCGGCGCCAAGGTAGCGACGGGCGACGCTCTGAACCAGCTCAAATCCCCGCCACCCGCCCGCACCCCGTACCTACGCTCCCCGGCATGACACCGACAACGATCCTCGCCGCGACCACGGCACCCGCGCCGGCTCCGGTCGCGCCGAGCCCGAGCTACGTCCCGTTCCTGATCGGTGCGCTGGTCACCATCGTCGTCACCATCGTCATGGGCGCGGTCAACGTCCGCTCCACCCGCCAGCTGACCCGCCTCACGCTCGACGAACAGCGCGCCCAGCCCAACGCGAAGGCCGACCACGACCGGGCCGCCAACCTGCGCACCGCCCAGCACACCGCATACCTTGCGTTCCTGAAGGACATCAGCGCCCTGCTGGTGGCGTGCGACGTCTACTCGGCCGACCCTGCGGACCTGGAACCCGGCCGCTGGGAAGGAACCGAGACCGACGAGACCTCGGAGCTTCCCCAGCCTCTCCGAGAGCGCGCCGGGAAGGTCCGCGAGTCACTGGCCGAAGTCCGCCTGGCCGGCGGCCCCAAGGTCGGGACGCTGGCCAGGGCGGTGTTCGGGCAGGTTCTCCGCCTGGCCGACCAGGGCGTGAGCGTCGCGCACCAGCGGTTCCTGCGGGCCGCCGTCCCGGACGACGACGTACGAGGCGCCGACCACGCCGATACCCAGCTGGCTGAGTACCTGCACGCATACAGGATGGTGCGTGCCGAGTACGCCGAGGCCCGCCGGGTGTTCCTCGCGACGGTCCGGGCGCAGCTGTGGGGGCCCGACGCCTAGTACGGTCGTGCGGCCCGCTGGTCATACAGGGCGAAGGCGGCCTGCACCACCGTCATCGTCGTCATGGTGATCATGAGCAGTGCAGCAACGTGGCCGGTGAGACGGATCTTGGCAACGGTGTCGCCCCTCTCCATGACCTCGCAACATCTCCAGCTCAATCAACGACTCGCAGTCACACACCATGAAGAGGCTCAGGCGCTGGTGCTCATCGGCCGTTCTACGGCTGCACGGTCACCGTGGCATTGAAGCCGCAGCACTCAAAGGTGCGTACTGGCGCCCCCGACGTTCCCTTGATACGCACCCCGTCGAGCAGCACCTGCGTGTCGGCCGAGGCAGCGACCACCGCGACGCCCCCGACGCCGCCGTCGATCCGATCCTTGCGGACCGTGAACGAACCGTCCTGCAGGGCCATGCCGAAGTACGAGCTCCGGGTGATGTCGTTGTGCCCGATGCTGTCCGATCCGCCGACAGCGTAGATCCCGACGTGGTTGCCAATGAGGCGGTTGTGCTCAATTACCGTGCCCGTGCCGGCGGCGATGCCCACATGCTGGGTCTCGCTGAAGAAGTCGGGGCCGCAGGCCGGATCTGGTTCCCGGCACTCGTTGCCGCTGATGGTGTTCCGGGTGACGCGCCCGACCGCGCCCAAGAGGAACCCGATCCCGTCCGTTGACAGGAGCGGGTGTCCGGTGACGGTGCTGTTGACGATCGTGGCGCTCGACCCCTGGTTGAGGACGGTGACGGCCGAGCCCTGGTAGTCCGAGATCTCGGAATCGTGGATCGTCACCGAACCTGTTCCGACGGGGAAGTCTCCGACGAAGACGGCGACCGCGCTGCGGGCGCAAGGCGCTGCGGGCGTGTCGGTGATGTGGGTGACGCGAGCGTGACCAAGGTCGAGCCGGGCACCCCCCAGCACGCGGATGCCGGACCCGAGTGCGCCGTCGCTGCACGTCCCGGAACCTGGTCCGCTGACGGCGAGCTGCGACAGCGCGACGGACGCGCCGTTGTGGATCTCGACAATCGAAGTGCCGCCGTCCTCGCCGGCGACCAGGGTATGCGGAGCAAGGATCGTCGTTTTCCTGGCGCCCGAGCCGGTGATTGACACATTCTTGTCGATCACCACCTGCTCTCGGTATACACCGGGCCGGACGCGGATCCGGTCTCCGGGCTGGGCGGCATCGACTGCGGCCTGGATGGTGGGGTAGTTCTTGGGGACTAGCAGCTCGTGCGATGGGTTTGCTTGGGCCGACAGCGGAACCAACTGCCAGACGGTCGCGATGACGACACAGAAGCCCAGGCGTGCGGCCGTCCTGATACGTGGGATTGCCATTCCGTTCCCGCTCTCGTGCGGTACTCCGTGAGGCCACGGCATGACCGTGGCCTGCCTGCCAACTGCGCAGGCAACGTATCCACGGTTTGGCGTGCGCGCACTTACGGACACCTTAATAGCGGGCCCGCTTCCCACTGACGGACGACTGATACATCCGCTCGGAGCGTCATGGAGGCACCAGTGGTCTAAGTCTCCCGACATCGACTCAACGGTTCAAATGTCATGGCTAGCTCAGACACAGGCACTGAACCTTCCGAGGACCCGTACGGCCCTGGCCCTCCGGCCCCTTGAGCCGGCCAGAGCGCAGCGTCCACTCCCGCCCCGTCCACAACGATCCGTCAAGCCGGTGCGGCTCTTCTCGATAGCAACCCGCCGCAGGCCTTGACGGAGGAGATCTGACGTCGTGCCATGAGAGGACACACTGCGACGGGGGATGACACGGTGGCGGCAGAGGGACACGACGGGCCCAGTGGCGAGCCCGAGAGCCACAATGAGGTCCCGCAGGGCAGCGCTCCGAAAACCCCACCTGAAAAAGGCAATTGGGCTGGCCATGTAGCTGTGATCGTCCTGGCTCTCATCGTCGTAGCTTTGGTCGTCCTGGCTCTCATCGTCTTAGTGATGATCGTGAGTGCGGCATCTGGCGATTGCTCTCCTCACTGCGGCAGCATCACGCCCTGGCACTGATCACCGAGCTGTCCGCGGACCTGGCCGCCGCCGCGCTGGTCGCCACCACCGGTTCGCTGCTGCGGCGCCATCGCCGGGGCGTTGCGGTCGACGATGCGGCCGGCAGCTGACTTCGATACTCCGGACAGCGGCGCCAACTGCCGCAGCGGAGGTTGGCCCGCCAGTATGCGGCGACCAGCAGGACCCGTCCTCCAGCGTGTGAGTTGGGGGTGTGGTGGCGGGGTTTGGGCGTCATCGCTGCGTGATGGGTTTCTGGCCTGGTACAGCACGGTTCCTGGGTCTGTGATGGCTGTCATGGGTTGACCAGGGGGCTGCCATTGGCCGATAGCACGTGGATGGTGTGGCTGTCACAGGGTTGAAAGTTCCTGTGTTCGGGGTGGCTTGCTTGGGCTGTGCTGGTGGGTATGGCTGCTCGGTCGGGTCGCGGTGTACGTGGTGAGGCAGGGGCTTCGGTTGCGGGGTCTGGTGCGGGTCGGGGTGTGGTGGTTCGGCGTCTGCTCGCGGTGGAGGAGTCGGGGGTTGTATCGCGGCTGCATGTGAAGGTCGCGGCGGAGCTTGCCGGGGTGTCGGAGCGGACGGTGTGGCGTTGGCTCGCTGAGGGGCGGGCGGGGCGGATGGAGGCGAGGCCGCGCGGGGACGGGTTCGCGTTGAGTGATGCGTTGTGGGCGGTCCTCGCGGAAGAGGGCGGTAACGTCTCCGGCTTGCATCGGCGGATAGAGCGGGCACACGCCGATGGTGGGCTGGAGGAGTGGGGTGTCGGGCGCGTCCCGTCTCTCTCGACGCTCCAGCGCGTGGTGCTCCGTGATCTGCGGGCGGGGCGGGTGCTGGAGGTGGCGAGGCCTTCCCGGAACCGGGTCGAGGCCAGCCGGTATGAGCGGGTTCTGGCCGACCTGAAGCTGCAGCGGGCGGGTGAGGGTCTGCCGGTGGTGGACGCGGTTTCGGAAGTCCCAGCTGTTGCCGAGCCGGACGAGGGGAAGACCGGTCCGTCGCGGGGTGGGGTGCGGCTGTTTGTGCCGGGTGCCCGGGTGGTGTCGACGGCCGGCGTTGCTGCTGTGGTGGAAGCCGCGGGGCACACCGTGGCCGCGCGGGGAATTGGGTGTGTGTTCGGGGAGCCGGGGGTGGGGAAGACGGTGGCCGTGCAGCAGTCGCTGCATCTGCTGCCTGATCGGGTGCCTGTATGGCGGGCGGTGGTCGGCGTGAAGCCGGGCCTGCCGCAGATGCGCGCTTCGCTGCTGGACGCGCTCGGGCTGGCGGCGGGTTCTCTCTCGCACCGGGCGCAGTCGGCGGACCGCGCCCTCGGAGAGGCGCTGCGCAGGCCTGGGGTGCTGTTCCTCGATGACGTACAGCGCCTGTCCCCGCCGCTGCTGGACTACCTGCGTCTGCTGTGGGACGAGCCGGGTACGGCTGCCGCGCTGCTGTTGTGTGGGGCGGGTGCGGAGCGGGTGATCGCGCGGGCGCCTGCGTTGCGGTCGCGGGTGCTGACCTGGCACCAGGTTCCCGGCCTGGACCAGGAGCGGCTCGCAGAGACGCTGGCGATGTTCCATGACGTGTGGGAGGGCGTCGAGCCGGCGGACGTGGGATGGGCGGATGCGACGGTTGCGCGGGGCAATTTCCGTACCTGGGCGAAGATCACCTCCCATGTCTACGCCCTGTCCAAGCGAGGCAGGGACGTACGCGTGGACCGTGTGTTGATCGAGCAGGCCTGCGCCCGGCTTGGCCCCTACCCGTAACGGCCGACGGCACAGGATCGAAAAGGGAGACCAACAGCGGGCGGCAGGGAGCGGTTCCATGATCAGTTCATCCGAGGCGGGAGCGTCGGCACCGCTGGACGTGCCAGAGCCGGTGCCTGAGCTCCAGGGTCCGGCGCTCGCCGCGTTGCGCGGTGCTGTGGTTCAGCGGCTGCTGCGGCTGCGGGCCCAGAGGCGGCTTTCACGGGGGCACGTGCGCCTTGCGGGGGAGTGTCTGGGGGTGTCGGAGCGGACGGTGTGGCGGTGGCTCGCGCAGGCTGACGCCGAGCCCCGTATGGCGGCCCGTCCGGGGGCGAGAACGGTGGACCGGTTCGAGGTGACGTCGCAGGTGCGGGTGCTCCTGGCGTACTGGCGGGGCAACGCCTCGGCGGTACACCGGCAGCTGGTGGTCCGCGCCCGTGCCGCAGCCGGTGATCTGGTCACCGCGGTGCCAGGCGGGGCGCCGATGGAGGCGGTTCCCTTGCTCGATCCGGTGCCGTCGTTGTCGACGTTCCTGCGCGCGGTGCGCCGTGACCTGACCGCGGGCGAACGCGCGGGCCTGGCCCGGGGTCCGGAGGCGGCCCGGGCTCACGATGTGTTCGGGCGCAGGCCGAGGCTGTGGCGGAACCACACCTGGGAGTCCGACCACGTCCAGGCGCCGCTTGTGGTCGACGCGGACGGGGAGCTGGTGCGCCCGTGGGTGACGTGGTTCATCGATGTCGCGACGAAGGCCATCACGGGCACCGCAGTCACCCCCGGCCATCCCTCAAGGGCCTCGATCCTGGCGGCTCTGCGCGCCGCCGTGCTGCGCACCGGCCCGTACGGGCCAGCGGGCGGCATACCCGAGCACGTACGCGTCGACCGCGGCCGGGACTTCCTGTCGAAGACCGTCCTGGGCGCCTTCACCGACCTGG
>NZ_CP196183.1:0-2302 GCF_051550185.1 Streptomyces pallidus (ex Mingjun et al. 2026)
CTGCGCGCTGTGCCAGCGAACCGCCTCGCTGCGCTCGGCGGGGCTCGGCTTCGCCGAGCCAGGGCCGGCCCTTCGGGCCGGGTCCTTCGCTTCGCTTCGGACTGGTGTTGGGGTTCCGCTTCGCTTCACCCCCACTGGCCTGGCTTCGCCAGGCCAGACCTCCCGTGCTTCGCGCGGGAGGTGACCTCGTTTCACGAGGTTCAGGCCTCCGGCCTGTTGGGTGCGTCCGCTTCGCTCCCCCACCTGGCCCTTCCGGCTTCGCCTACAGGACAAGCCCGCTCCGCGGGCGGCTGGCAACGGCAACCCGGTGCTGCGCTGGGTTCCTGTCTGAAGGCTGTATCTGGGTCTGGTTGTCTACAACGTGCCGTCAGCGATGCGTTCGGCCGCGTCCTGCGCGACCTCGTTGGCGATGCGCACGCCATACCTCTCACCAGCGGCCAGGAGGGCTTCCTTCGCCTCCGGCGCCGGTCTGCCAGCATGCGTCGCACGGATCTCGGTCAGAGCCTTCTCGAACCGCGCCACGTGTTCCTGAACCCGGGGCATGGCCTTCTCGTAGTCGGAAGCATCAGCCATACGGACAACCTACCCGAGCCAGCCGATGCTTCATTTCTCGTTCAGGATGAACTTTGGAACCAGTGGGTTGCACCGCTACCTCGCCGATCACCCTGCTGTCGCGATCGTGGGACTGCGTGGGGGTGTCAGCTGCCCAGCTTGCTGAAGGCCCAGCGGAGCACTTCTTGGTCAGGGTGGTCGCGGCCTGTCTGTTCGAGTGCGGTCAGGGTGTGGGCAGTGAGTCTGGCCCAGTTCCGGAAGTTGCCGTGTGCCGCGTGGCGGTCGGCGAAGGCGATGTCCGCGGGATCGGTCTGTGCCCAGACGGGGTGGTAGAGCGGGATGACCTGCTGAACTTCCTCCGGTGTGAGCTTGGTGAGGTGCTGCCAGATGAAGATGCGTGAGGAGAGCATCGGCTCCTTCCGCAACACCGTGTGCGCCCCCTCGCCGCCGGCGAAAACGATCGCGACCTGCGAGTACGGGTGGTCCCAGACGTACCGGAAGTATTCGAACGTCTCTCGATTGAGCCACTGAGCTTCGTCCACGACCAGCGTACGCGGCTGCGCAGCCAGCGAGTCCAGAAGCAGCCGATCGAACTCGGACGGGTGACGCGGCGGTTCGCCCGGCAGACCGAGCGCGGCGAAGAGTTCGTGGCGCACCGCGCGGGCGGTGGGACGGGCGCGGAAGGCGATCCGGCAGACCTCCTCGCCACGTGTCCGCTCCCGCTCGCGCAGGCAGACGTTCACGGCGAGCGTCTTGCCGACGCCAGCCGGACCATGGAGGCACATCATCGCCCTGGCCTCGATCGTGTCCGCGATGTTCTCCCGGGCCGCCAGGAGCGCGCGGGTCGTGACGACCGCCGCGTCCGCGAGCTGGGTGTAGTGATCGGTCTCCCGCGGCGGCAGCTGGCTCGTCATCGCTTCTCTTCTCGGGCGGCGGGGCGCAGGGAGGCTGGGGTGTTCCAGTCGTCGGGCGGCGGGGCGGGCGGGATGAGGTCCGGCAGGGCCAACGCGGCCATGTCGCTGCCAGCGGACGTCATGAGTTCCTGGTCGGCTTCGGCTGCCGTGACAGCGCCCAGGCGCTGCGCGGGCGTGGGCGCGGTGGCTGGTGCGAAGCGCTGTCGGCGCAAGGCCTCCGCCTTTTTGGCTTCCTCGCGCAGGCGGCGGGCCCGCACGGTGCGGGTTCGGCGCAGCTCGTCGAGCTGTTCGGGGGTGGCGGCGTCCGCGAGGTGGGCAGTGCCCAGGTGGCGGCCGGCCGGGTCGCAGACCTCGATCTCGTGATCGTGGTGGGGCATGTGCCGGATCCGGACGCTGCGCCCTGCCTGGCCGGCCATCCACGCACCGAGGTAGTCCCGGCCGCGCCAGCGCACCCCGTGGCTGCTCAGCTTCCGCACCCGGCCGTCGTCCTCCAGCATCAGCCCCCACAACGCGGCCTCGGGGACGTCCGAGACGGGTGTGGGGTCAGCCTGCCAGGCCTCCAGGGGAGTCCGGCCGTTCAGGCCGGCTGGGCGGTGCTCGGTGTTCCACCACCGCGCCCAGTCGAGGACCTCGGCGGTGAACTCGGCGAAGGTCAGCGGAACCGGCTCGTCAGGGGCGGGCTTCTTCTTGGCGGGTCGGGGCTTGGGGGTGAGGGTGTAGCCAGGCAGGACGGCGAAGAGCATGCGGTCCACGCACCGGTTGAGGTTCTCCACCGTGCCCTTCAGATGAGGGCTGTAGGCAGGCAGGTCCTCGCGTTTGCTATCCAGGTCGGTGAA